>NZ_JBYNRI010000001.1:647500-5894700 GCF_057787095.1 Pseudomonas sp. N-1-13
GACTTATTTTCAGTGGCGAGCTTAACCGAATAGGGGAGGCGTAGCGAAAGCGAGTCTTAATAGGGCGTCTAGTCGCTGGGAATAGACCCGAAACCGGGCGATCTATCCATGGGCAGGTTGAAGGTTGGGTAACACTAACTGGAGGACCGAACCGACTACCGTTGAAAAGTTAGCGGATGACCTGTGGATCGGAGTGAAAGGCTAATCAAGCTCGGAGATAGCTGGTTCTCCTCGAAAGCTATTTAGGTAGCGCCTCATGTATCACTGTAGGGGGTAGAGCACTGTTTCGGCTAGGGGGTCATCCCGACTTACCAAACCGATGCAAACTCCGAATACCTACAAGTGCCGAGCATGGGAGACACACGGCGGGTGCTAACGTCCGTCGTGAAAAGGGAAACAACCCAGACCGTCAGCTAAGGTCCCAAAGTTATGGTTAAGTGGGAAACGATGTGGGAAGGCTTAGACAGCTAGGAGGTTGGCTTAGAAGCAGCCACCCTTTAAAGAAAGCGTAATAGCTCACTAGTCGAGTCGGCCTGCGCGGAAGATGTAACGGGGCTCAAACCATACACCGAAGCTACGGGTATCACTTAGGTGATGCGGTAGAGGAGCGTTCTGTAAGCCTGTGAAGGTGAGTTGAGAAGCTTGCTGGAGGTATCAGAAGTGCGAATGCTGACATGAGTAACGACAATGGGTGTGAAAAACACCCACGCCGAAAGACCAAGGTTTCCTGCGCAACGTTAATCGACGCAGGGTTAGTCGGTCCCTAAGGCGAGGCTGAAAAGCGTAGTCGATGGAAAACAGGTTAATATTCCTGTACTTCTGGTTATTGCGATGGAGGGACGGAGAAGGCTAGGCCAGCTTGGCGTTGGTTGTCCAAGTTTAAGGTGGTAGGCTGAGATCTTAGGTAAATCCGGGATCTTAAGGCCGAGAGCTGATGACGAGTTACCCTTTGGGTGACGAAGTGGTTGATGCCATGCTTCCAAGAAAAGCTTCTAAGCTTCAGGTAACCAGGAACCGTACCCCAAACCGACACAGGTGGTTGGGTAGAGAATACCAAGGCGCTTGAGAGAACTCGGGTGAAGGAACTAGGCAAAATGGCACCGTAACTTCGGGAGAAGGTGCGCCGGTGAGGGTGAAGCACTTGCTGCGTAAGCCCACGCCGGTCGAAGATACCAGGCCGCTGCGACTGTTTATTAAAAACACAGCACTCTGCAAACACGAAAGTGGACGTATAGGGTGTGACGCCTGCCCGGTGCCGGAAGGTTAATTGATGGGGTTAGCTAACGCGAAGCTCTTGATCGAAGCCCCGGTAAACGGCGGCCGTAACTATAACGGTCCTAAGGTAGCGAAATTCCTTGTCGGGTAAGTTCCGACCTGCACGAATGGCGTAACGATGGCGGCGCTGTCTCCACCCGAGACTCAGTGAAATTGAAATCGCTGTGAAGATGCAGTGTATCCGCGGCTAGACGGAAAGACCCCGTGAACCTTTACTATAGCTTTGCACTGGACTTTGAATTTGCTTGTGTAGGATAGGTGGGAGGCTTTGAAGCGTGGACGCCAGTTCGCGTGGAGCCATCCTTGAAATACCACCCTGGCAACTTTGAGGTTCTAACTCAGGTCCGTTATCCGGATCGAGGACAGTGTATGGTGGGTAGTTTGACTGGGGCGGTCTCCTCCTAAAGAGTAACGGAGGAGTACGAAGGTGCGCTCAGACCGGTCGGAAATCGGTCGTAGAGTATAAAGGCAAAAGCGCGCTTGACTGCGAGACAGACACGTCGAGCAGGTACGAAAGTAGGTCTTAGTGATCCGGTGGTTCTGTATGGAAGGGCCATCGCTCAACGGATAAAAGGTACTCCGGGGATAACAGGCTGATACCGCCCAAGAGTTCATATCGACGGCGGTGTTTGGCACCTCGATGTCGGCTCATCACATCCTGGGGCTGAAGCCGGTCCCAAGGGTATGGCTGTTCGCCATTTAAAGTGGTACGCGAGCTGGGTTTAGAACGTCGTGAGACAGTTCGGTCCCTATCTGCCGTGGACGTTTGAGATTTGAGAGGGGCTGCTCCTAGTACGAGAGGACCGGAGTGGACGAACCTCTGGTGTTCCGGTTGTCACGCCAGTGGCATTGCCGGGTAGCTATGTTCGGAAAAGATAACCGCTGAAAGCATCTAAGCGGGAAACTTGCCTCAAGATGAGATCTCACTGGGACCTTGAGTCCCCTGAAGGGCCGTCGAAGACTACGACGTTGATAGGTGGGGTGTGTAAGCGCTGTGAGGCGTTGAGCTAACCCATACTAATTGCCCGTGAGGCTTGACCATATAACACCCAAGCAATTTGCTGACCCGATACAGGGCACCAGATTGCGGTGTGTGAAGACGCTATGAACCGAAAGTTCGCACAACACACAAACCTATCGCATACCCATTCGCTGGAACGTGACCGCAAGGCACGCGCTGGCTACCGAATTTCTTGACGACCATAGAGCATTGGAACCACCTGATCCCATCCCGAACTCAGCAGTGAAACGATGCATCGCCGATGGTAGTGTGGGGTTTCCCCATGTGAGAGTAGGTCATCGTCAAGATTAAATTCCGAAACCCCTATCTGCTGACGCAGGTAGGGGTTTTGTTTTGCCCGCAGGAAAGTTCTTACGACAAGCACGGACACCTCCCGGCTGTCACAGCCCCCCGACAGTGCTAAGGTTCGGCCCTAGCTTTTGCATTTTCAAGGATGCCTTTATGCCGGACGCGACGTCCTTAAGCCCTGCTTTCATGGTGGTCCATGGGAATCGCCTTGATGAGTTGCGCAGCCTGGTGATCAGCTTGATGCGGCGCTACCCGCTGGGGCCTCTTGAAAATGAAATCGCGCTGGTTCAAAGCAATGGCATCGCCCAATGGTTGAAGCTGGCATTGGCTGAGGATCCGGAAGATGACGATACCGGTGGCTGCGGTATCGCCGCCGCCATTGATGTGCAGTTGCCCGGCAGTTTCATGTGGCAACTCTATCGAACTGTCCTGGGACGTGACGAAATTCCGGCCAAGTCGTTGCTTGATAAGGCTCCACTTACATGGCGGCTGATGCGCCTTCTGCCACAGTTGATCGAGCAGCCCCATTTCGAGCCCCTGCGGCGTTTCCTTACCCACGATACCGACTTGCGCAAGCGTTATCAGTTGTCCGAGCGTCTTGCCGATCTGTTTGACCAATATCAGGTGTACCGGGCGGATTGGCTGGAGGACTGGGCGGAAGGTCGGCACCAGACAAGAAATGTCCGGGGTGAAATCAAGCCGCTCGCGCCAGAAAACTGTTGGCAGGCCGAACTGTGGCGGGCCCTTTTGATGGATGTAGGGGAGCAAGGCATGGCCCAAAGCCGTGCTGGGGTTCATCAACGGTACATCGAGCGTATCAACAGTTTGGAAGTGGCTCCCAGGAACCTGCCCGCGCGGGTGATAGTGTTCGGCATTTCTTCTCTGCCGGCCCAAGTCCTTGAAGCACTTGCCGGTCTGTCACGGTTTAGCCAGGTTCTGCTGTGCGTTCATAACCCATGTCGCCACCATTGGGCGGACATCGTGGCCGACAAAGACCTGCTACGCCACCAATACAAACGGCAGGCCCGCAAGGCCGGAATGCCCGTTGTCCTCGACCCGCAGACCTTGCACCAGCATGCTCATCCATTATTGGCAGCGTGGGGCAAGCAGGGGCGTGACTATATCAACCTGCTCGACAGCTACGACGACCCCAACAGTTATCGCTCGGTATTTCGCGATGGACGGATCGACCTGTTCAGCGAGGGGAATCCCACGACCCTTCTCGGCCAACTGCAGGATGACATTCTCGAGCTGCGCCCCCTGAACGAAACCCGGGAACACTGGCCAGCGGTGGATACGGAGCAGGACGGGTCTATCCGTTTCCATGTAGCCCACAGTGCTCAGCGCGAGGTTGAAATCCTCCACGATCAGCTGCTGGCCCGCTTTAGTGCGGATCCGAGCCTGCGCCCCCGGGATATCATCGTCATGGTCCCGGACATCGACAGCTACGCACCGCATATACGCGCTGTGTTCGGTCAGCTTGAAAGAACTGATCCCCGTTTCATTCCTTTCACCCTCACTGATCAGGGCCAGCGTGGACGTGATCCGTTATTGATCGCTGTCGAACACTTGCTCAAGCTGCCGGATAGCCGCTTTCCGGTCAGCGAAATCCTCGATCTGCTCGATGTTCCGGCGTTGCGTGAGCGGTTCGGTATCGATGAAGCTGACTTGCCTACGCTGCACCGCTGGATCGAGGGTGCCGGTATCCGCTGGGGCATGAGTGCCGAACATCGTGCCGGACTGGGATTACCCGCGGAGCTTGAGCAGAACAGCTGGCGTTTCGGTCTTCGGCGCATGCTGCTGGGGTATGCCGTCGGCAGCGCGGGCGCTTATGACGGCATCGAACCCTATGATGAAATTGGTGGCCTGGATGCGGCGTTGATCGGTCCTCTGGTTGCGTTGCTGGATGCTTTGCAAGTCGCTCATCAGGAACTCACCCGGCCCGCATCACCGCAAGAATGGGGCTCGCGCCTGCATGATCTGATGCAGCTGTTTTTCCAGGCGAG
Organism: Pseudomonas sp. N-1-13; assembly: GCF_057787095.1. NCBI lineage: Bacteria > Pseudomonadati > Pseudomonadota > Gammaproteobacteria > Pseudomonadales > Pseudomonadaceae > Pseudomonas > Pseudomonas sp. N-1-13. The sequence goes on from NZ_JBYNRI010000001.1 coordinate 652,091, forward strand.
CAACGAACATGACGACTATCTGCTGGCCCAACTCGAAGACTTGCGTGAAACCTGGCTGGAGACCTGTGAGTCGGTTGCCCTGCAGGATGAGTTGCCCCTGACTGTTGTCCGTGAGGCCTGGTTGGCAGGGTTGGATCAGGGCCGACTGTCCCAGCGTTTCCTGGCCGGAGCGGTCAACTTCTGCACCCTGATGCCGATGCGCGCGATTCCTTTCAAACTGGTGTGTCTGCTGGGTATGAACGACGGTGATTACCCGCGAGCACAACCGCCCCTGGATTTTGATCTCATGGGCAGCGACTATCGCCCCGGGGATCGTTCCCGACGCGAAGATGATCGATATCTGTTATTGGAGGCGCTGCTTTCAGCCCGGGAAAAGCTCTATATCAGTTGGGTCGGACGCAGCATCCGCGACAACAGCGACCGTCCTGCTTCAGTATTGGTCGGCCAACTGCGGGATCATCTCGCCAGCGGTTGGCGGTTGGCGGATGACCGCGGGGACCTTCTTGAGGCGTTGACCCAGGAACATCCGCTGCAACCGTTCAGTGCTCGTTATTTTCATCAAGGCAGTGCATTGTTCAGTTACGCCAGTGAATGGCGAATGCTCCACGGTGCCCACGAACACGCCGCCCAAAGCCAGGTGCTGGAACCCTATGTTCAGGAAGAGCCCTTGGGCCTTGGGCAACTGCAGGACTTTCTGCGCAATCCCGTCCGGCACTTCTTCAGTCAACGACTCAAAATATTCTTCGAGGCCATCGAGGCCCCTTTGGCAGATGACGAACCCTTCGTTCTCGATGCGCTGCAACGCTACAGCCTGAGCGACAGCTTGCTGGAGGCCGCCCTGGTTCACCTCGATCAACCGGATCTGGCACTGGCCACTCATGCCAAAAGACTGCAGAACAGCGGCCTGTTACCGATGGCCGGCTTCGGTGAATGCATGCAACGTGAATTGATCGAGCCCTTGCCTGATTTGCTCCAGCGTTACCAGCAGCTTCTGGCGTTATGGCCCACGCCGTTGACCAGTGCCTTGCCTGTCAGCTTGCAATTGCATGGCGTGAGCGTCGAGGGCTGGCTGAGTGGCCTGCACCAGCGTGCGGATGGAGCGGTTCTCACCATCAGCGCGATACCCAACGGTATTGGCTCCCCCAAGACCCGTAAATGGCATCGTCTGATTCGTCCTTGGGTCAATCATCTTGTTGCGTGCGCTAACGGCTTTTCGATGACGACGGCACTGGTGGCCAGTGATGACAGCTTGCTGCTGGCTCCTTTTGAAGAGCCCGTGGCACGACGGTTGCTCGGCGATCTATTGCAAGCCTGGCAGGCGGGTATGCGTCAGCCGCTTCCCGTCGCGGTGAAGACCGCCTTCGCTTGGCTCGGCCAGAGCGATCCAGCCAAAGCCGATGCGGCTGCTCGAAAAGCCTACGAAGGCGACGGGCAGAACTCTGAGGGTGAGCGGCGGGAAAGTCCGGCGTTGGCCCGGCAGTTTGCTGACTTCGATGCCTTGACGGCCGACGAGACATTCCCCGACTGGTGCGATGCTCTTTACCGGCCACTGCTCGAAGCACCATGGCGTTCATTGGCCGGCGAGGAGGTAGGCTCATGACTCGCCAGCCTCCACTCGCCCTGGCCTTCCCGCTACGTGGCAGTCAATTGATCGAGGCCAGCGCCGGTACCGGCAAGACCTTTACCATTTCGGCGTTGTACCTGCGTCTGGTACTGGGGCATGGCGGCCCGGCTACCGGCTTTGGTCGCGAACTGCTTCCTCCGCAGATCCTGGTGGTGACCTTTACGGACGCTGCCACCAAGGAGTTGCGTGAACGTATCCGCATGCGTCTGGCCCAGGCGGCGCGCTTCTTTCGTGATGAAATTGCCGCCCCGGATTCGCTGATCGCCGAGTTGCGGGATGAGTTCGATGCAACGCAGTGGTCTGGCTGTGCGAACCGGTTGGACATCGCTGCGCAATGGATGGATGAAGCAGCAGTGTCGACCATCCATAGCTGGTGTCAGCGCATGCTGCGTGAACATGCTTTTGACAGCGGTAGCCTGTTTACCCAGACCCTGGAAACCGATCACAGCGACTTGCTCGGCGAAGTGCTGCGCGACTATTGGCGGCTGTTCTGCTACTCGATGCAAGGCGAGGCGCTGAATTGGGTGCGGACACATTGGGGTGGGCCCGCTGCGCTGCTGCCGCGAGTCAGAGGCCTGTTTTCCAGCGAACGCGATGCTGCTGAGGGGCTTGAACCCGCCGAACTGATCGCCGCATCGCTTCAGGAGCGCAGCGCCGCCTTGCTCGATCTCAAGGCGCCGTGGCGGCAATGGGCCGTGGAGCTGCTGGAGATCTGTCAGCAAGGTGTCGCCAACAAAAGCGTCGACGGGCGCAAGATGCAGGCCCGGTACTTCGAACCGTGGTTCCAGAAAATCAATGCCTGGGTGGAGGACGAAAGCCTTGAGCTGTTGGACATCGGCAGCGGATTCACACGCCTGACCCCCGAGGGCATGGCCGAGGCCTGGAAAGGCGAAGTGCCCAGTCATCCCGGGCTGGACGCCATGTCCGGTCTCAAGGCCAGCCTGGAAGCCTTGCCCACTCCCGATGCCGCAGTGCTGCAACATGCCGCGCAATGGGTGGGGGCACGTTTCGAGGCGGAGAAACGGCGCCGCGCGGAGATGGGCTTCGACGATATGCTGCTGCGTCTGGACGCGGCCCTTCAGGCCGAGGGCGGAGAGCGGCTGGCGAGCTTGATCCGCGAACAGTTTCCGGTGGCGCTGATCGATGAGTTCCAGGACACCGACCCGATTCAATATCGCATCTTCGAAAGCATCTACCACATCGCAGAAAGCAACCCCGACACCGGGCTGTTCCTGATTGGTGACCCGAAGCAGGCCATTTACGCTTTTCGCGGCGCTGACATCTATACCTACCTGCGCGCCCGCGAAGCCACCGCCGGCAGGCTGCATACGCTGGGAACAAACTTCCGTTCCAGCCACGCCATGGTCAGTGCGGTGAACCATATTTTCCAGAATGCCGAATCTCGCCCTGAAGGGCGCGGTGCTTTTCTGTTTCGTGAACCGTCGGGCAAGAACCCGGTGCCGTTCCAGCCCGTTGAGTCCCAAGGGCGCAAGGAGTCCTTGCAAGTCAACGGGCTACCCGTTGCCGCAATGAATATCTGGCACCTGTCTTCTGATCAGCCGCTTTCCGGGGCGGTGTATCGGAAGCACATGGCGGCGGCTTGTGCCAGTGAGATCACCGCGTTGCTCAATGGCGGCCAATCGGGGCGCGATGGCTTTACGGTCGATGAAAAGACGCTCCAGGGATTACGCCCGGCGGATATCGCCATCCTGGTGCGTGACGGCAAAGAAGCTCAGGCCGTGCGCGACGAGCTGTCCGCGCGGGGAGTGCGCAGTGTCTATCTGTCCGACAAAGACTCGGTCTTCGCTTCACAGGAAGCGCGGGACCTGCTGATCTGGCTCAGGGCCTGCGCCGAGCCGGATGTCGAGCGGCCACTGCGGGCAGCACTGGCCAGCATCACGCTGAATCTTGCGCTGACGGAGCTGGAACGTCTCAATCAGGATGAGCTGGCCTGGGAGCGTCGGGTCATGCAGTTCCGAGGCTATCGTACGGTCTGGCGTACCCAGGGCGTGTTGCCCATGCTGCGTCGCCTGCTACATGATTTCGAGCTGCCCCAGGCCTTGATGACGCGCAGCGACGGCGAGCGGGTGCTGACCAATTTGCTGCATCTTTGCGAGCTGTTGCAACAGGCCGCCGGTGAGCTGGATGGCGAGCAAGCTTTGATTCGGCATCTGTCCGAGCACTTGGCGCTGTCCGGGCAGGCTGGTGAAGAACAGATCCTGCGCCTGGAAAGCGATGAGCAACTGGTCAAGGTGGTCACGATTCACAAGTCCAAGGGACTTGAATATCCACTGGTGTTTTTGCCCTTCATCTGTTCGACGAAACCGGTGGATGGCAGTCGGTTGCCTTTGCATTACCACGATGAAGCCTGCAAGGCACAGACCAGCCTCAAGCCTACCGCCGAGTTGATCGCCAAGGCCGATGACGAGCGTCTGGCCGAGGATCTGCGGCTTCTCTACGTGGCCCTGACCCGCGCACAACACGCTTGCTGGCTGGGTGTGGCTGATCTCAAACGGGGCAATAACAACAGCTCGATCCTGCACTTGTCCGCATTGGGCTATCTGTTGGGCGGTGGTGTACCGTTAGTCGAGTCGGTGGAGTTGAGGCGCTGGCTGGAGGACCTGCAGCAAGGCAGCGCAATGGTCAGCTATCAGGAGATGCCCCAGGCCACCGACGAGCATTACCGGCCGCCACGCAACGAAGCGGTATTGCTTGAACCTTTGATACCCGTACGCAAAGCCAGCGAAAACTGGTGGATCGCCTCCTACAGCGCCTTGCGTATCGGGGAAAGCCTGAGTGCGGGCAGCAATGATGCGCCGGAGAACCCGCAGGCTCAGAAGCTGTTCGACGATGAGCGGCTTGACCCCGATGCCCCAAGGGAAATTGTTGCCGTGGGTGGCGATATTCACCGCTTCCCTCGCGGCCCTGGTCCCGGCACATTCCTTCATGGCCTGCTGGAGTGGGCCGCTGGCGAAGGATTTGAAGCTACGCCAACCGCCATCGAGGATGCCATAGCCCGGCGCTGCAATCGTCGAGGTTGGAAAGGCTGGATCGCTACCCTGGGTGACTGGCTGCAACACCTGATCAAACTGCCTATGCACATAGGTGGTGACCAGGCGCCGGTGGTGCTCGAGAACCTGTCCCGGTTTCAGGTCGAGATGGAGTTCTGGTTTGCCAGCCACAAGGTCGATGTGCTCAAGCTCGACCAACTGGTTTGCCAATTCACCCATGGCGGTGTCGCTCGCGTGGCCGCTGAGCCGGTGTTGCTCAACGGGATGTTCAAGGGCTTCATCGATTTGACGTTCGAGCACGAGGGCCGGTATTACGTGGCCGATTACAAGTCCAACTGGCTGGGTGTCGATGACATGGCCTACACCGAGCAGGCCATGGAACAGTCAATCCTCGACAATCGCTACGACCTGCAATACGTGTTGTACCTGTTGGCCCTGCACCGTCAGCTCAAGGCGCGCCTGCCCGGCTATGACTACGATCGGCATGTCGGTGGGGCGTTGTATCTGTTCCTGCGCGGTACCCGCTCAGCCAGTCAGGGCGTTTACTTCACCAAGCCTCCACGGGCGCTGATCGAGCAACTGGACCGTATGTTCCAAGGGGTTTGCGAGCCAAAGGCTGAACCGGCATGGGAACAGGGGGAGCTGCTATGAAACGTTCTTTTGCCGATCTGTTACCCCAATCGTCTGATGACGAGAGCCTGATGGATCTGGCGCCGCTGAGCCGCGCGGATGACTTGCTGCTGTTGCTCACCCGCTGGGTCGAACGAGGATGGTTGCGCGCCCTGGACAAGGCATTCGTCGCCTTCCTCCATGAGCTCGCGCCTGAAGATGATCCGTTGGTGCTGCTTGCTGCGGCGCTCACCAGCCATCAGTTGGGTCACGGGCATGTCTGCCTGGATCTGTTCGAAACGCTCAAGGAGCCGGATTTCGCCCTGTCACTGCCGCCTGAAGGCGACTCGCAAACGGGGGTAGAGTTGTTGCCCTCGCAAATACTACGGACTCTCGATGGGGCTCACTGGTGCAAGGTCCTGGCTTCCAGTGCTCTGGTGGCCTTGGCCGTCGATGAGCATGAAGAAGCGCGGCAACGCCCTTTGGTGTTATCAGGTAAGCGGCTTTATCTGCGTCGTTATTGGGCTTATGAGCGGCGGATCGATGAGGCGTTGCGACAACGGCTTGCCGAACATGAAGCGGCACCTGATGATCTTCGCGAGCGTTTGAACGGGTTGTTCGGGCCGGCCAACGCCGCTGACCCGATCGATTGGCAAAAACTGGCCTGTGCGCTGGCGACCCGTGGAGCCTTCAGTATCATCACTGGCGGCCCGGGTACCGGCAAGACCACCACGGTTGTGCGCTTGCTCGCCTTGCTTCAGGCGCCCGCTGTCGAGGCAGGCAAACCGCTGCGGATCCGCCTGGCCGCGCCCACAGGCAAGGCGGCGGCGCGTCTGACCGAGTCCATCAGCCAGCAGGTTCGCACCCTCGATGTGGTTGACGCCGTGCGCGAGCGCATTCCTTGCGATGTCACCACGGTCCATCGCTTGTTGGGCAGTCGGCCTGGCACCCGACATTTTCGCCATCATGGGGGCAATCGCTTGCCACTGGATGTGTTGGTGATCGATGAAGCCTCCATGATCGATCTGGAGATGATGGCCAATCTGCTGGATGCGCTGCCGACTCATGCGCGACTGGTATTACTGGGTGATAAGGACCAACTGGCTTCTGTTGAGGCCGGTGCGGTACTGGGGGACCTGTGTCGGGACGCCGAGGAGGGTTGGTACAGCCCCCGGACCCTGGCCTGGCTGGAGTCGGTCAGCGGTGAAAACCTGGCGGCCAGTGATCTGCGGCAAGACCTCGATGGCACTCATGCCTTGGCCCAGCAAGTGGTCATGCTCAGGCATTCGCGGCGCTTCGGCGAGGGCAGTGGGATCGGTCAACTGGCGCGTCGGGTCAACCAGCAACAACCGGAACAGGCCCGTCAACTGCTGCTCGAAGGCGAATTCACCGACCTGTTTTCCCTGGCGCTGAGGGGCGAACACGATGGGGCGCTGGAGCGCTTGTTACTCGACGGCAAGGCAGAAGGGCCGAAGGGTTATCGGCATTACTTGAGCCTGTTGCGTCAGCGCCGCCCGGCCATTTCCCGACCGCTTGAGGACAGCTGCTGGACCGATTGGGCTCGGGAAGTGCTGTCGGCTTTCGACGAGTTCCAGCTGCTTTGTGCCGTACGCAAAGGCCCGTGGGGCGTCGCGGGGTTGAACCAGCGCATCACCGCCGCACTGCTCAAGGCCCAGCTTATCGACAGCGATCATCAATGGTACGAAGGGCGCCCGGTTCTGATGACCCGCAACGACTACGGGTTGGGCCTGATGAATGGCGATATCGGTATCGCGCTCAAGCTGCCCGAGCGTGAGGGGCCAGACGCCGGCAAGCAGGTTCTGCGGGTGGCGTTCCCTCGTAACGATGGCCAGGGCGGTGTGCGTTTTGTACTGCCCAGTCGCCTGAACGATGTAGAAACTGTCTTTGCCATGACGGTGCACAAATCCCAAGGTTCGGAGTTCGCCCATACGGCTTTGATTCTTCCGGATGCGCTGAACCCGGTGCTGACGAAAGAATTGGTGTACACCGCCATTACTCGGGGCAAGCACTGGTTCAGTCTGATTGAGCCGCGAGCGGGCGTCTTTGAAGAGGCGGTTCAGCGCAAGGTCAAGCGCTTGAGCGGGTTGATGCTGGCGCTGGAAGGAGCTGTCTGAGCGATCGACTTTCGCGATTCAGTGCCCAGGGCGGCTGTTCTGCACGCTTGTGTCGTAAGCGTCGTAGGGCGCTGCCTCGCTGGCTTTTTGGCACTGTGCTATCTTTCCGGCACTTATTGCATCGACCAAGAGACTTTCCATGAGTGTGGCTGTTCAGGAGACAGTGCGCCGCAAGGGCTGGAGGCAATATTTGCTTGCCGGCCTGCTGTGCTTACTGGCGCCTGTGGTTGTCGCCCAGGATCAGGCCACCACGACCCGGGCTGAACAGCGGGCCGAATCCGTCACCCAGGTTGTGTTGGGAATTCTCAGCTACGCCCGCTGGCCCGTGGAACCAGCGCAATTGCAGCTGTGCATTGTCGGGCCGACTCAATACACAGACGATTTGGTCAAGGGTACGACTCAGGCCACTGGCCGGCCTGTGACTGTGCAGCGGGTGCTGGCCGACCACCCCAGTATTGCCACTGATTGCAACGCGATCTACATCGGCAGATTGACCCATGACGAGCGCACCCGGCTGTTCGCGTCCTTGATCGGTAAACCTGTGTTGAGCATCAGTGAAGGCGGCGATCAGTGCACCGTCGGTAGCCTGTTCTGTCTGCGGGTCGCTGACGAACAGGTCTCGTTCGAGGTCAACCTGGATTCGGTGGCGCGCAGTGGCGTGCGCATTCACCCCAGCGTTTTACAGCTTTCACGTCGCAGGCCAGCAGCCCCATGAATCTGCCCACGGCACGGATCCGTCCCACACTGGGCTCGGTCATTGGTCGCGGTCACCTGATTGTCGCGTTGGTGGCGATCACCATGGCCAGTGTCTCCCTGACGTTGCTTGGTGTACTGGCGCTGCGAGTCTATGCCGATCACAACCTGCACCTGATCGCCCGCTCGATCAGCTATACCGTTGAAGCGGCCGTGGTGTTCGATGACTCAGTGGCGGCGACCGAGGCGCTGGCTGTGATTGCCTCCACCGAAGAGGTCGCCGATGCCGAGGTGTTCAACGAGCATGGGCGTCTGCTGGCTCGCTGGCAGCGACCGGAAACCGGCTTGTTGTCGGAATTGGAAAGGCACATCGCCAAAACCTTCCTGGAAAAGCCCATCAGCCTGCCAATCATCCATCAGGGACAGAATATAGGCGCAGTTCTACTGTCGGGACATGGCGGCAGCCTTTTGCGGTTTTTGCTTAGCGGCCTGGCGGGAATTGTCCTGTGCACGGCGGTGAGCGCCTGGGTGGCGTTGTATCTGGCGCGGCGCCAGTTACGCGCAATCACCGGGCCGCTGCGCAGCCTCGCCGAGGTGGCCCATGCCGCGCGCAGCGAGCGCGCCCTCGACCGACGCGTACCGCCGGCCGCTATCGCCGAACTGGATAACCTGGGCAATGACTTCAACGCGCTGCTTGATGAGCTGGAGTCCTGGCAAACCCACCTGCAAAGCGAGAACGAAACCCTGGCTCACCAGGCCAGTCACGACAGCCTGACCGGATTGCCGAATCGGGCATTTTTCGAAGGCCGGCTGATCCGTGCACTGCGCAATGCCAACAAACTCGACGAGCAGGTCGCCGTGCTCTATCTGGACAGTGACCGGTTCAAGGGTATCAACGATAACTTCGGCCATGCTGCCGGTGATGCGGTGCTGACGGCGGTGGCGACACGGGTCCGGGCGCAGTTGCGTGAAGGTGACTTGGTGGCGCGCCTGGGCGGGGACGAATTTGCCGTGCTGCTTGCACCCTTGCACCGGACCGAGGATGCCGAACGGATTGCCGAGAAAATCATAGCCAGCATGGAAATGCCCATTCAATTGCCCGGCAATGCCTCGGTGCTGACCTCTCTGAGTGTCGGCATCGCCGTTTATCCTGATCATGGCGCTACACCAGGCGCCTTGCTCAACGCCGCCGATGCGGCGATGTATCAGGCCAAACGCCTCGCCAGAGGCGGTCAACACACGGCTGGGTCGGAGCACCCGGTTGCTGATCTTCAAGCCAGGAGCTGACTCGTGCGCCTATATCCTCAACTCTCCCTGCAGCGCTTCGCCGCGCTTTTGTTCATCACCGTTCTGGCCCTGTCCGGCTGCCAGACGACACCCCAAAAAGGTCTTACCCCGGCGCAAGTCGCCGTGCTCAAACAACAAGGGTTCGAATTGACCGATGAGGGATGGGCTTTCGGCCTGTCCGGCAAAGTACTGTTTGGCAGCGATGTGGAAACCCTCAACCCGGCCAGTACCGAGATTGTCGAGCGAATCGGCAAGGCTCTGCTGGGGGCCGGAATCGAGCGGGTGCGGATCGATGGTCATACCGACGCATCAGGCTCGCAAACCTATAACGAACAACTGTCGATACGTCGGGCCTACAGCGTGAGCAAGGTATTGATTGGCGTGGGCATGCGCGAAGAAAACGTTCAAACACGGGGGCTGGGCAGTAGCAGGCCAGTCGCCTCCAACGACACGGTCGAGGGGCGCACCGAAAACCGTCGCGTCGCCATCGTGGTCATCGCCGACTAGTCGGCGAATACCATCTCTCGGCTCTCGCCCATCAACAATGGCTGATTCTGCTCAGTCACTTCGCGGATGTAATCCCACAACAGCGTGATGCGTTTGAGCTTCCTCAAATCCTCCCGGCAGTACATCCAGAACTGCCGGGTGACGGTGATTTCCTCCGGCAGCACCGGCAGCAGGCGCGGATCCTGGGCGGCGAGGAAGCACGGCAGGATCGCCAATGATCGTCCTTGCTGCGCTGCCACGAACTGCGCAATCACGCTGGTGCTGCGCAGGTGAGCATGGGCGCCTGGCAATACATTCGCCAAGTAGAGCAGCTCGGAACTGAACGCCAGATCATCCACGTAGCTGATGAACGAATGCTTGCTCAGGTCCGCCGGTCGGTGGATGGGAGGATGGCTGTCCAGGTATGGCTGGGTGGCGTAGAGCTGCAGTCGGTAGTCGCACAGTTTGCAGCACACATACGGGCCATGTTCGGGGCGTTCGAGGGCGATGACGATGTCGGCTTCGCGCTTGGAAAGGCTGATGAAGTGCGGCAGCGGCAGGATGTCCACGGAAATGGCCGGGTAGGCATCGACGAAATGACTCAGTTGCGGCGTGATGAAGAAGCTGCCGAAGCCCTCGGTACAGCCCATGCGCACGTGGCCGGACAACGCCACCCCAGAGCCTGACACCTGTTCGCAGGCCATGTGCAGGGTGCTTTCGATCGATTCGGCGTAACCCAGCAGACGCTGGCCTTCGGCGGTCAGGACAAAACCGTTGGTCCGGGATTTTTCGAACAGCAGCGTCCCCAATGACGTTTCCAGCGAGCTGATGCGTCGCGACACCGTGGTGTAGTCGACGGCCAGGCGCTTGGCCGCCGTGCTGGCCTTGCGGGTGCGGGCCACTTCGAGGAAAAACTTGAGGTCGTCCCAATTCAGCGACCCCAGGGAGGTGATGTTTTTTTGCATGATGGACCGGTTTTTATGTGCGTTCTTATTAGAAGTTTGCACATCTATACTCCAAAAACCGTCTCATCACCAAGGTGTCTGTCTATGCACCTTGATCTGTGCTGAACCAGCGCTCTCTATAAGAACAAGTCCCGGAGGCCAGCATGAACGTTTCCCTTACGCCCAGCGACACTGCCCTGCAAACCGTAAAATTGTTGATCGACGGCGAGTGGGTTGAATCCCAGTCCAGCGAATGGCACGACATCGTCAACCCGGCCACCCAGCAGGTACTGGCGAAAGTCCCGTTCGCCACGGCGTCGGAAGTCGATGCCGCCATTGCCGCCGCCCAGCGTGCTTTCCAGACCTGGAAGCTGACCCCCATCGGTGCGCGGATGCGCATCATGCTCAAGCTCCAGGCGCTGATTCGCGAGCACTCCAAACGCATCGCTGCCGTACTGAGCGCCGAGCAGGGCAAGACTATCGCTGATGCCGAGGGCGATATTTTCCGTGGCCTGGAAGTGGTCGAACACGCCTGTTCCATCGGCACCCTGCAAATGGGCGAGTTTGCCGAGAACGTTGCCGGCGGCGTCGATACCTACACGTTGCGCCAACCGATTGGTGTGTGCGCGGGCATTACCCCGTTCAATTTCCCGGCGATGATTCCGCTGTGGATGTTCCCGATGGCCATCGCCTGCGGTAACACCTTCGTGCTCAAACCGTCGGAGCAGGACCCGCTGTCGACCATGCTGCTGGTGGAGCTGGCCATCGAGGCTGGCGTGCCGGCGGGCGTGCTCAACGTGGTGCATGGCGGCAAGGATGTGGTGGATGCCCTCTGCACCCACAAGGACATCAAGGCGGTTTCCTTTGTCGGCTCAACGGCGGTCGGCACCCACGTGTATGACCTGGCGGGTCGGCATGGCAAGCGCGTGCAGTCGATGATGGGCGCCAAGAACCATGCGGTGGTGTTGCCTGATGCCAATCGCGAACAGACCCTCAATGCTTTGGTCGGCGCCGGTTTCGGGGCGGCGGGCCAGCGTTGCATGGCCACTTCGGTGGTGGTCATGGTGGGCGCGGCCAAACAATGGCTGCCCGAGCTCAAGGCCCTGGCGCAGAAGCTCAAGGTCAACGCCGGCAGTGAGCCGGGCACGGATGTCGGCCCGGTCATTTCCAAGCGGGCCAAGGCGCGGATTCTTGAATTGATCGAGAGTGGCGTACAGGAAGGGGCCAAGCTGGAACTTGATGGCCGTGACATCAGCGTGCCGGGTTTCGAGCAAGGCAACTTCGTCGGCCCGACCCTGTTTTCCGGCGTGACTACCAGGATGCGTATTTACACCGAAGAAATCTTTGGTCCGGTGTTGGTGGTGCTGGAAGTCGACACCCTTGATCAGGCAATCGCCCTGGTCAATGCCAACCCGTTTGGCAACGGCACCGGCCTGTTCACGCAAAGCGGGGCGGCGGCGCGTAAATTCCAGAGCGAAATCGACGTCGGCCAGGTGGGGATCAACATCCCGATTCCGGTACCTGTGCCGTTTTTCAGCTTCACCGGCTCCCGTGGTTCGAAACTCGGTGACTTGGGCCCCTACGGCAAACAAGTGGTGCAGTTCTACACTCAGACCAAGACCGTTACCGCACGCTGGTTCGATGATGACAGCGTCAATGACGGTGTGAACACCACCATCAATCTGCGTTAAGGAGCCGGACATGAAGATCGCATTTATCGGTCTGGGCAACATGGGCGCCCCCATGGCGCGCAATCTGCTCAAGGCCGGCCACTCGCTGAACCTGTTTGACCTGAACCAGACGGTGCTGGCTGAACTGGCCACATTGGGCGGCACCATCAGCGCCTCACCTCGCGATGCGGCCCAGGGCGTGGCCCTGGTGATCACCATGTTGCCGGCTGCTGCTCATGTACGCAGTGTCTGGCTGGGTGACGACGGTGTACTGGCCGGCATCGCCGCCGGTACGCCCGCGGTGGATTGCAGCACCATCGACCCGCAGACCGCTCGCGATGTTGCCGCCGCAGCCGCCAAACAAGGCGTAGCAATGGCCGACGCGCCAGTCTCCGGCGGCACCGGTGGCGCAGCGGCCGGCACGTTGACCTTCATGGTGGGTGCCACCGCTGAATTGTTCGCCACCCTGCAACCGGTGCTGGCGCAGATGGGCCGTAATATCGTGCATTGCGGCGACGTCGGCACCGGGCAGATCGCCAAGATCTGCAACAACCTGCTGTTGGGGATTTCCATGGTAGGCGTCAGCGAAGCCATGGCCCTGGGCGATGCCCTGGGGATCGATACGCAGGTACTGGCCGGGATCATCAACAGCTCAACAGGCCGTTGCTGGAGTTCGGACACCTACAACCCGTGGCCTGGCGTGATCGAAACGGCACCGGCGTCCCGTGGCTACACCGGGGGCTTTGGTGCCGAGCTGATGCTCAAGGACCTGGGCCTGGCTACCGAAGCGGCGCGGCAGGTTCATCAGCCGGTGGTGCTAGGCGCGGTTGCGCAGCAGTTGTACCAGGCGATGAGTCAGCGGGGCGAGGGCGGCAAGGATTTTTCGGCGATTGTTAACAGCTATCGCAAGCCGCAATAAGAGCTGGGGCACCGACGCCACAGAGCCTGTGCAATTTGGAAAGCTGTTTTCCGAGAGACCATGTCGGGTGGTCTCTCGGTTTTTTGTTTCAGGCGAAGACGAAGTATTTACGCACGGTCTCGACCACTTCCCACGTGCCTTTCATGCCAGGCTCGATGACGAAGATGTCACCGGCCCGCAGATGGATCGGCTCCATGCCATCGGGGGTGATGATGCAGTAGCCTTCCTGGAAATGGCAGTACTCCCACTTCACATAGTCGACGCGCCACTTGCCCGGTGTACAGATCCAGGTGCCCATGATCTTGCTGCCGTCTTCGCTGGTGTAGGCGTTGAGGTTGACGGTGTGCGGATCGCCTTCGAGTTTTTCCCATTTGCAGGCATCGAGTACGGGCAGCGGATGGGTATCGCGCAGGACGGTGATGGGGGCGGTCATGTGAACTCCGAAAGGGACAGAAGAGAGCAGGCACCCTAACGCGCGACATGATCGGGCAGATGCCTGTGCTCGACACCGGCCTATCCAGAAGCGCGCATCAGCGAGCGGTCAGGTGCGTGGCAAGGGCTTTGGCGTAGGCGGGCAAGTTGTCGAAGCGGCGGGCGCACAGCCGCAGTGAGCGTTGAGCCCAGGCCTCTTGCAGCGAGACCCATTGCCAGGAAGATTCGGGCGGGCGCCGCGCGATCGCGGCCTTTGGCACGATGGCAATGCCCGCACCATGAGCGACCATGCGAATCACGCCATCAAAACCGTCGGCGCGAATGCGAATGTGCATGCGTCGTCCGCTGTGCAGCGCCTGTTCTTCGAGGTAGATCGCCAGCGCACTGGACGCGTTCAGGCCTACATAATCATGCCCGAGGGTCTCATTGAAACTCAGCAGGCGACCGTCAGCCAGGGGATGTTCCGAGGGCAGGATCAATACCAGCGGATCATCGCGAAAGGGGCGGGTTTCAAGGCCGGCGGTGTCCACCGCGTCGGAGATGATACCCAGGTCCGCCGCACCCTGACGCAGTGCATGGGTGATCCGTGAGCTGGGCAATTCCTGCAGATCGATGTCGAGGTTGGAATGGGCCTTGAGAAACTCGGCCAGCAATTCCGGCAGGTATTCGGTCATGGCGCTGGTGTTGCACAACAACCGCACCCGGCCTTTGACGCCGCGGGCGTATTCGCCGAGGTCCTGTTGCAGGTGTTCGGCATGTTGCAGCAACACCCGGGCATGTTGCGCCAGTGCCTGGCCGGCCGATGTGGGTGTTACACCGCGCCGCCCGCGTTCGAGCAACTCGATCCCCAGGGAGGCCTCCATGGCCCGGACCCGGGCACTGGCCGCTGCCAGGGACAGATGGCTGCGGGCAGCGCCGGCAGTGATGTTGCCGGTGTCGAGGATGTGCAGGTAGAGGCGCAGGTCGGTGAGGTCGAAGTGCATGGGGGATGTGATCCTGTGCCGGGTTCTGGGGTGTCTGGAACATTGTCATCGCGAGCAGGCTCGCTCCCACGAGAACAATGCAGGATCCAAGGTGGGAGCGAGCCTGCTCGCGATGGCGTCTACAGCCTCAGCAAATTCTTCAGCCTCTTGCTCGGCCAGAGGCTGTCTCAGTATATGGCAGATTTAAAACCCGACCGCCAGGGCCCACGATAGCCCCATGAACACACTCATGGCTTTCTATCAAAATCTTGGCCCTGCCCTTTCTTTGCTGGTCATAGGCACTTTCCTGCTGGCCGGCACCATCAAGGGTGTGATCGGCCTCGGCCTGCCGACCATTTCCATGGGCCTGCTCGGCCTGGCTATGGCTCCGACACAGGCTGCGGCGTTGCTCGTCATCCCGGCCACGCTGACCAATATCTGGCAACTGACCTTTGGTGGTCATCTGCAAACCCTGATCAGGCGCTTGTGGCCACTGTTGCTGGCGATTTGCATCGGCACCGCTCTGGGCACGTTGTGGTTCGATACGGTGGGGGGACCTTGGGCGGTGCGAGCATTGGGTGGCGCGTTATTGCTGTACGCGCTGAGCGGGCTGTTGCTGCCGACATTGCGGGTCGCTGCCAGTGTTGAGCCGTGGGCAGCGCCGTTGTGCGGTCTGCTCACTGGCCTCATCACTTGTGCGACGGGTGTGTTCGTCATCCCGGCGGTGCCGTACCTGCAAGCGTTGGGCTTGAGCAAGGACGAACTGGTGCAGGCGTTGGGGTTGTCATTCACGGTTTCGACACTGGCCCTGGCGGCCGGCCTGCTGTGGCGCGGCGCCTTGGGCGGTGGCGAATTAAGTGCTTCGGTGCTGGCCCTGGCGCCAGCGCTGTTGGGGATGTGGCTGGGGCAATGGCTGCGTCAGCGCATCAGCGCCGTGCTGTTCAGGCGGGTATTTTTCATTGGCCTCGCTGTGCTCGGCGGCCATTTGCTGATCAGCGGCTAGCCGAGGACGGGCTGAGCATGTCGACGCGGCGGATCTCGAAATCGCGCTCCAGGTATTCCATGCGCTGCTCAAAAAACTGCTTCATGTGCGGCAGGTTCGAATGCACGTCCAGATGAGCCTGGGATTGCCAGATTTCATAGAAGATAAACAGGGTCGGGTCTTGCCGGTCTCGCAGCATGTGATATTCGATGCAACCGGGTTCGGCACGGCTCGGTTCCACGTAGGCACGAAACAGCGTTTCGAAGGCTTCGGCTTTTTCCGGACGGGTCTTGGCGTGCAGGATGAAACCGTGCAATTCGCTCATCGGAGAGGCTCCTGAATAAAAGTATGCGAATGCTACGGCAAGAATTGGCTACCTATTCGTGCGTATAGGTCAAATCAGTTTTGCCGTTGCAGTGCTTACTCCGCCGCAAGCTCATCGGTACTCTGCCGCCATCATTTTCAATCTTTCCATTGGGTGACCGTTCAACCGTGTCCCCTGGAATCCGATGAGGCTCTCCATGAAAAAAGTCCTGCTGCTCAACGGTGGTAAACAATTCGCTCACTCCGACGGTCGCTATAACGCCACCCTCCATGATGCGGCGGTCAGCGTGTTGGACCGTGGCGGGTTCGATGTGAAAACCACGTTCATCGACGGTGGTTACGACATCAAGGAAGAAGTTGCCAAATTCCTCTGGGCCGACGTGATCATTTACCAGATGCCAGGCTGGTGGATGGGCGCGCCGTGGACCGTCAAGAAATACGTCGATGAGGTCTTCACCGAAGGCCATGGCAGCCTCTATGCCAGCGACGGCCGCACCCGCTCCGATGCTTCGCAGAAATACGGCAGCGGTGGTTTGTTGCAGGGCAAGCAATACATGTTGTCGCTGACCTGGAACGCCCCGCAGCAAGCCTTCGATGACCCGACCGACTTCTTTGAAGCCAAGGGTGTGGACGCTGTGTACTTTCCGTTCCACAAGGCCAACCAGTTCCTGGGCATGAGCGGATTGCCAACCTTCCTGTCTGTGGACGTGATGAAACGCCCGAATATCGAGGCCGATGTGGCGCGTTATGAGCAGCACTTGATTGAGGTGTTCGGCCTGAAGGCGTGACCTTTCTTTTGTCACGTATCCCGATACTATCCTGGGGCTCGGGTCCGCTTTGCGGCCCGGCGGGGATAGATTCCCTCGCCACAAGAGAGCGCAGTCGACAGGGGGATACGTGAAAGCCAGATCCGACGAATTGCAGATTTTCGTCTGCGTGATCGAGTGCGGGTCGATATCCGCCGCCGCCGAGCAGGTCGGGCAGACGCCGTCTGCGGTCAGTCGTACCTTGTCGCGCCTGGAAGCCAAGCTCGATACCACGCTGATCAACCGCACCACGCGGCGCATGGACCTGACCGAAGAGGGCAAGTATTTCTTCGAGCAGGCCAAGGGCATTCTCGACCAGATGGATGAGCTGGAGGAGCGCCTGTCGTCTCGCCAGAAAAACCCGGCGGGGCGGTTGCGGATCAATGCGGCTTCGCCTTTCATGTTGCACGCTATCGTGCCGCATATCGAAGAGTTCCGCGGGCTCTACCCGGATATCCAGCTCGAACTCAACAGCAACGACCTGATCATCGATTTGCTCGAGCAAAGTACCGACATAGCGATCCGCATCGGCACCCTCAGCGACTCGACGCTACATGCCCGATCCCTGGGGTGCAGTCCGCTGCATATCCTGGCCAGCCCGGCCTATCTGAAGCAGCACGGTACACCTGCCACTGTCGCCGAACTGGCCCGGCATGCACTGTTGGGGTTTGCCCAGAATGAGGGCCTCAATCAGTGGCCGCTGCGTCACGAGCACGGTGATCGTTGGCCGATCCAGCCTGCCATCAGCGCGTCCAGTGGCGAAACCGTGCGTCACTTGGCGCTGCAAGGGCAGGGCATAGCGTGCCTGTCGGACTTCATGACCCGTGAAGACATCCGTGCCGGCCAGCTCAAGGTGCTGCTGGCCGATGCCAACAGCGGATATCGCCAACCGATCAACGCCGTGTATTACCGCAACTCCCAACTGGCCCTGAGGATCCAGTGCTTTCTGGACTTCATCCAGGGCAAGCTCGCCGAATACGCCTCGCGGGAATTCAAAGGCTGATTCGTGGCTTCAAGGCGAGTGTGGTTTGGGTTCGGGGGCTGGCCGATGCGCGCGTACGTCGGTGAGCGGCTGTGAAGCGGCGCTCGTTTGTCGTCAGCCGCGCAGATGAGTCAGCGGCAGTTCGGTGCTGTTGAGCACCTGGTTCAACACGAAGCTGGACCGCACACTGGTGACCCCGTCAATCCGGGTCAGATGCCCCAGCAGCAGTTTCTGATAATGGTCCATGTCCGGCACCACGACCTTGAGCTGGTAATCCGCATCCATGCCGGTCACCAGGCTGCATTCCAACACCTGGGGCAAATTGCGGATGGCGGCTTCGAAGTTCTCGAAACGTTCAGGGGTGTGGCGGTCCATGCCGATGAGCACGTAGGCCGTCAGGCTCAGGCCGAGCATTTTGCGGTCGAGCAGGGCGACCTGACGGGTAATGTAGCCGTCGTCTTCCAATTGCTTGACCCGCCGCGAGCAGGGGGACGGCGACAGGCCGATGCGTTCGGCCAGCTCCTGATTGGAGATGCGCGCGTCGCGCTGCAATTCCGCCAGAATGCTCAGGTCGTAACGGTCGAGTTTGCTCATTGGTCGGGCCTTTGTCTGTATAATTGCTGGATATTATCTATCGCAGGTAAAAAATTGCGCAAGTGATGTTTATTTACGCAATCTTCGCAATCATTCGTCGGTGCTCCGAGCCTATTCTTATCACCAAGATCACTGCTCGGACAAACAGTCCAGTGCGGCCCGCCTAATCCGGCCGGCCGCGGTCGCAGCACCCACCGGTGTCTGGCAGACCCCCGAGCTGCACACTGTCCAGAAGACGGCGTGAGGTGAGCCGACGTCAAAAGCGTCGCGCACGGACGAAGTTCTCAAGGGGAGGCCGACGGGCCTCCCTTTTTTATGCCTGCGAAATAATGGCGGCGACTGATAACCTGTCGCAGAACCGGCCTAGGCTTTTCCAGTCTCATTCATCAGGCCCTGAACCGTTGTGAGGAATTTCATGAAGTCGCGCATCTGGCGTTTGGCAGGTGTTGGTCTGTTGTGGGCAAGTGTCAGTGCGCAGGGAGTGGCCGACGATCAGCAAAATCGTGGCGGCCCGGACGGGCGAGGTGGCAATGGCCAGGGTTATTCAGGCCAACCCCGGCCACAGAGCAACGAGATCATTCGCGGCGACAACAGCCGCCAGTTTGAGGTCCAGCCTCACGCTCAAGGCGGCCAGCCCTACAACCGCCCGCCGCAAGACCCCAATGGTCGTCCGCCGCAGCCACCGGGTAACAGCCTGCCGATCCAGGGCCGCCCCGACAGCGTGACCCAGACTCAGGAGCCGAGGCCGGGTTACTACCGCGATATTCCGCGCCGCAGTGATGGTTATCCGAGCGGTGGGCCACGCCCCAGCCATGACTCTCGCCCTGATCAGCACTGGTCCGGTCGGCCGGACGGTCATGGCAACGGCTGGGGGCCGGGGCCGCAATATCGTCCTGGGTATGTAATCGATCGTTTTCCGGATCGTCACTACCGCGTGCCTTACCGTGGCCATGACTATTTTTATTCGGGCGGTTACTGGTATCGCCCCCAAGGGCCGCGCTATATCGTGATTGAGCCGCCGCGCGGAATCCGTACCCGTTATCTGCCCGATTATGCCCGGGAAGTCTGGATCGGCGGCTCGCTGTTTTTCCTCGCCGCCGGTGCCTATTACATCTACGAAGCCAACACCCGGGACTACGTCGTCGTTGACGCGCCGGTGAGCAACCCGCAGCCCCAGCCCCAAGGCAACAGCTACGATGTGGTGGCTTATCCAGCCAACGGCCAGTCTCCCGAGCAGGTCAATCAGGATGGCTACGAATGCTATCGCTGGGCGGTGCAGCAGAGCGGTTTCGATCCGCGCAACTACACCTACCCGCCCGCGCCGCAAGTGGTACAGACCTATCGTCAGGCCCAAGGGAGTTGCTTGAGCAGTCGTGGGTATCAGGTGACGTACTGATCACTCGAAAGAAAAACACTCCCCTGTGGCGAGGGAGCTTGCTCCCGCTCGGTTGCGCAGCGACCGTAAAATCTTGGGCTTGCTGCGCAGGCCAGCGGGAGCAAGCTCCCTCGCCACGGGGTTCTGTGTTCGGCGTCAGGCGCTGGTGCGCTTCACCACTTCCGACGGATCGGCATGCACCAACACTTCCGCCTTCGGATAGGCGCGGTGTATGGCATCGGCGGCCTGGTCGCTGATGCCGTGGGCTACGGACAGGGTCAGTTCTCCCGGCAGTTCCAGATGCAGTTGCACGAACCAATGGTTACCTGAGATCCGCGTGCGCAGATCGTGGGCACCCAGTACCCCGGGCACCGCGCAGGCCAGTTCCAGCATGCGCTGGCTGACGTCGGGCGGCAGTTCCTCATCCATCAATACCGCGAAGCTTTCCCGAGCGATCTGGATCGCGCTCCACAGGATGTAGACGGCGATGCCCAGGCCGAACCAGGCATCCAGTTGATGCCAGCCCAACCCGGCCAGCACCAGGGCGACCAAGATGCTGCCGTTGAGCAACAGATCCGAGCGATAGTGCAGCGAGTCAGCGCGCACGGCGTTGGAGCCGGTGGCGCGGACGACCCGATGTTGCAGCGCCAACAAGGCCAGGGTCAGCCCCAGGGAGAATACGATCACGCCGACACTGAGCCAGGCCGCTTCCACCGGGACCGGGTTTTTCAGACGCTCAAACGCCTGTAGCGCAATCAACACGGCACTGCCGCCGATGAACAATGCCTGGGCCATGCCGGCCAGGGACTCGGCTTTGCCGTGGCCGTAACGATGGTCCTCGTCGGCGGGGCGCAATGCGTAATGCACCGCCAGCAGGTTGAGCAGCGACGTGACGCCGTCCAGCGCCGAGTCGGTCAGGCCGGCGAGCATGCTCACCGAGCCGCTCAGCCACCAGGCCAGTGCCTTGGCAATGACCAGAATAAGCGCCACGGCCACCGAAGCACGGGTGGCCAGACGCAGCAGATGGGCATGTTCGGTGCTGGTGGTCATGGCGCGGTCGTTCCTTCAATAGCGCCCATCACGCGGCCGGTTTAAGCCCGAGGGCGGCCAGTTGCTGGGCGTTGCCCTTGCTTTGGATCAAACGTGGGTCGTCCAGGGGGAAACTGCGGCCCAGTTCGCTCTCCAAAATCGCTTGCAGCTTTTGGTTGTTGACGCTGCCGTCGGCGTTGATCGCCGGCTTGAGTTTTTCTGGCTCGATCTGGACGCTTCTGCCGGGCTCGAAATAAATCGCCCCGGTGGCGAAGTCCACGGCGAACGCGATCAGGCCGGGGATGATGTAGAACAGCAGGCCGACGGCGTCCAGCGCGGCAATCGCCGGGTCGATCTTGCCGTCGATCTGGCCGCGACGGTCGGGGTAGAAGATCGAGCCGCAGGCGCTGATCTGGGTCAGCAGGGAGGCGACCAGAACGCCGCCGATCACGCGAAAGGGAATACGCATAGCAATCTCCTGAGCAGGTAAAGGCGTTGCTGGTTGGAGTCCAGACCACGCTAAACAGTTCGCCGTTATACTCGGCCCTCTGTTTTGGAGCCAGCATGATTTCTTTGCCGATTGATGAAGTTTTACCTGCCCTGCGTCAAGCCTTGGCGTCGCGTCACGAAGCCGTGCTCGAAGCGCCGCCCGGCGCTGGTAAAACCACCCGCGTCCCCTTGGCCCTGTTGAATGAGTCCTGGTTGGCTGGGCAGACCATTGTGATGCTTGAGCCCCGGCGCCTGGCGGCACGGGCGGCGGCCGAGCGACTGGCCAGCGAGCTGGGGGAAAAGGTCGGTGAAACCGTCGGCTACCGAATTCGTCTCGACAGCAAGGTGGGCCCCAAGACCCGCATTGAAGTGGTCACCGAAGGCATCCTCACCCGCCGCTTGCAGGACGACCCGGCGCTGGAGGGCGTGGGCCTGCTGATTTTTGATGAATTCCACGAACGCAGTCTCGACGCCGACCTGGCCCTGGCCTTGAGTCTCAATGGCCGCGAGCTGTTTCGCGACGACCAGCCGCTGAAAATCCTGCTGATGTCCGCGACACTGGAAGGCGAGCGTCTGGCCGGGTTGTTGGACGACGCGCCGATCCTGCGCAGCGAGGGGCGCATGTTCCCGGTGACGGTGCGCTGGGGCCGGCCGTTCCAGCCCGGCGAGTTCATCGAGCCGCGCCTGGTGCAGACCGTGCTCGAAGCGCTGCACGATGAAACCGGCAGCGTGCTGGTGTTCTTGCCTGGGCAAGCGGAGATCCGCCGGGTTCATCAGCAACTGGCCGATGCCTTGGGTGAAGGCGGTAATGTGCTGCTCTGTCCATTGCATGGCGAGCTGGACCTCGCCGCCCAACGCGCGACCATCGACCCGGCGCCGCCCGGCCAGCGCAAAGTGGTGCTGGCCACCAACATCGCCGAAACCAGCCTGACCATCAATGGCGTGCGGGTGGTGATCGATGCCGGATTGGCGCGAGTGCCGCGTTTCGATCCGGGCAGCGGTATGACTCGCCTCGACACCCAGCGGATTTCCCGGGCCAGCGCCACTCAGCGGGCCGGGCGGGCCGGGCGTCTGGAGCCGGGGGTGTGCTATCGGTTGTGGTCCGAAGACCAGCACGAACAACTGGCCGCTTATGGCAGCGCAGAGATTCTTTCGGCGGACCTGGCCGGGCTGGCTCTGCAATTGGGGCGTTGGGGCGTGACGCCGCAGCAATTGGTCTGGCTCGACATCCCGCCCACCGCCGCTTATGCCCAGGCGCAGGAGCTGCTGCAACGCCTGGGCGCGCTGGACGGCGAGCAACTGACCCGTCACGGCCAAGCCATGGCCGAACTGCCGGCTCACCCGCGCATCGCGCATTTGCTGCTGCGGGGGCAGTCGCTGGGGCTGGCGGACATGGCGTGCAACGTCGCGGCGCTGTTGGGGGAGCGAGACATTCTGCGTGGCGCCGGGGCGGACCTGCACACGCGCCTGGCGTTGCTGTCCGGTGAAGAGCGGGCGGCCCGTGGCGCCCAGGGCGGGGTGCAGCGGGCGCGGCAACTGGCCCGGCAATATCGCGGTTACCTGCGGGGCAAGGCCGAAGACGCCGTCGCCGACCCCGAACATCCGCGCTGGCTGGGCGCTTTACTGGCGTTGGCCTACCCGGATCGCGTCGCTCAACAGCGGCGGCCCGGCGGGGCGGAGTATCGCCTGGCCAACGGCCGTGCAGCGTTGTTTGCCGAAGCGGACAGCCTGATGAAACAGCCGTGGCTGGTGATCGCCGACCTGGGCAGCCGTCAGGGGCAGCGGGAAGAACGGATCTACCTGGCGACGGACTTCGATCCGGCGCTGTTTGATTCGGTGCTGGCCGAACAGGTGCGCACGGTGGATCAACTGGATTGGGACGAGCGTGAAGGCGTGCTGCGGGCCGAGCGCCAGCGCAAGGTCGGCGAACTGGTGCTCAACCGTGAGCCACTGACCGGGCTGGATGAGTCGGCGCGCAGCCAGGCGCTGGTGAACCTGGTACGGCGCAAGGGACTGGAGTTGCTGCCCTGGACGCCGGAGCTGCGGCAATGGCAGGCGCGGGTGGCACTGTTGCGCCGGCTCGATCTGGAGGCCAAGAGCGAGAGTGATTGGCCAGATGTCAGCGACGGAGCGCTACTGAACACGCTTGAGCAATGGTTGATGCCGTACCTGGGACGCGTGTCACGCCTCAGCCATTTCGCCAACCTGGACCTGTCGAGTATCGTCCACAACCTGCTGCCCTGGCCCTTGCCGCAACGGCTGGATGAATGGGCGCCCCATCATCTGAGCGTGCCCTCGGGCTCGTCGATTCGCCTGGACTACAGCGAACACCCGCCGATTCTCGCGGTACGCTTGCAGGAACTGTTCGGCCTGGCCGACACCCCACGCATTGCCGGCGGCCGACAGGTCGTCAAACTGCACCTGTTGTCACCGGCGCGGCGACCGGTGCAGGTGACCCAGGATCTGGCGAATTTCTGGCGCAGCACCTATGCCGAAGTAAAGAAAGACCTCAAGGGACGTTATCCCAAGCATTACTGGCCGGACGATCCGCTGGTGGCCGAAGCCACGGCCCGGATCAAACCCCGCAAGTGATAAACCGCCGGTTTGGCCCGCCAGCACGGGGGCGCAAATGGTAGATTCACTGACCCATCAACTGCTTTATACGCAGTCCCGGTTACTTGGCTTCAGATTCGGAACAGTTCATGGCAAAGAAACCAGCAGCGCCCACCTCCCAGGCACCGATGACCTTGGCCACCAGGGGTTCGAGCCTGACGTTGATCGATGTGGCAAAGATTGCAGGCGTCTCGCCAATGACCGTTTCCAGGGCTTTGCATCGCCCGGAACTGGTGAGCGAGAACACGCGGGAGAAGGTCCGCGAAGCGGTGCGCCAATCGGGCTATGTGCCGAACATGCTGGCGGGTAGCCTGGCGAGCAACAAAAGTCGTCTGGTGGCGATTTTCCTTCCAACCATCGCTAACTCCATTTTTGCAGACACCGTGCAATCGCTGATGGACCGCCTGACCCAAGCGGGCTATCAAACCCTGCTCGGTCTGACCGGCTACAGCGCGGAGCAGGAAGAGAAACTGCTTGAAGCCGTACTCGGTCGTCGTCCGGACGGCATCGTATTGACCGGTACGCTCCATACCGAATCAAGTCGCTTGCGACTCGCCCAGGCGGGAATTCCCGTGGTCGAGGCCTGGGATCTGAGTGAAGACCCTTTGGACATGCTGGTTGGCTTCTCCCATGAAAAAGTCGGGCAAGAGACCGCGCGACATTTGCTTGAAAAGGGTTACCAGCGCTTTTCCGTGGTGACCATCAGCGACCCGCGTGGCCTGCGTCGCTGCAACAGTCTTATCGCCGAGCTGCAGCGCCAGGGCATTGAAGAGGTGCCCATGGAAGTCCTGGCGCCCCCCGCCACGCTGGAGGTGGGGCGCGAGGGGCTGCGGCGGCTGCTGGATCTGCCGGTGCGCCCCGACATCGTGGTGTGCAGCTCCGATACCGTGGCTCAAGGTGTGTTGGCGCAAGCCGCCAGCCTTGGCTTGAAGGTGCCCGCTGAGCTGGCCGTCATGGGCTTCGGGGATCTCAGCAGCGCGGCGCAGGTTTACCCGGCACTGTCGACCGTCAGCGTCGATGGCGGCAAGATTGGCCTGCAAGTGGCTGAGGCACTGCTTGAACGATTCGACAATCCCGGCGCCCATCTCAAACCCGTGCGAATTGACACCGGCTTCACGTTCATCGACCGCGCCAGTACCTGAGCCTGGCAGTCGATTTTCCGGGGATTTACGGGATTGAATGATTGCGCAATCAGTGTAGTATCGAGGCAAGAGACCTTCTGAAGCATCGACGAAGGTCTTTTTTATGTCTCGTGATGATTGCGCAATCATCGTCGCCTTCAGAGCCTGTCCAAGGAGAGCCCCATGCTCGTACAAGAACAATCGCTCAAGTCCTCCGATGACGACCGAATCGCCTGGGTTCGTGTCGCTTCGGTCATCCTGCCGCTGGCCAATCCCATCAGTGATGCCAAGGTCCTTACCGGACGGCAAAAGCCGATGACTGAAATCGCCATCCTGTTTGCCGAAATCGAGACCGTCGATGGGCATCAGGGCCTGGGTTTCAGTTACTCCAAACGTGCCGGCGGGCCGGGACAATTCGCTCATGCCAAGGAAATCGCCCCGGCGCTGATCGGGGAAAACCCCAGTGACATTGCCAAACTCTGGACCAAGCTGTGTTGGGCTGGCGCGTCGGTGGGCCGCAGCGGTATGTCGACCCAGGCCATCGGGGCGTTCGACGTGGCGTTGTGGGATCTGAAGGCCAAGCGCGCCAACCTGTCGCTGGCGCGCTTGCTCGGTGCTCAACGTGACTCGGTGCGTTGCTACAACACTTCCGGTGGCTTCCTTCACACCCCGCTTGATCAGTTGATGAAGAACACTGACCTCTCGCGAGAAAAGGGAATTGGCGGCATCAAGTTGAAGGTCGGGCAACCGGATTGCGCCATCGACATTGAACGGGTCAGTGCGGTGCGCAAGCACTTGGGTGACAACTTCCCGTTGATGGTGGATGCCAACCAGCAATGGGATCGCCCGACGGCCCAGCGCATGTGTCGGCAGTTTGAAGCGTACAACCTGATCTGGATTGAAGAGCCGCTGGACTGCTATGACGCTGAAGGCCATGCCGCGTTGGCGCAGCAGTTCGATACACCGATTGCCACGGGTGAAATGCTCACCAGCGTTGCTGAACACGCCGAGTTCATCAAACAGCGCGGCGCTGATTTCCTGATGCCCGACGCGCCACGAGTAGGCGGCATCACCCCTTACCTGAAGGTCGCATCAATGGCCGAGCAGGCGGGCCTGATGCTGGCTCCCCATTTCGCCATGGAACTGCACGTTCACCTGGCAGCCGCTTATCCGACCGAGCCCTGGGTCGAGCATTTCGAATGGCTTGAGCCGCTGTTCAACGAGCGCCTGGAAACCCGCGACGGTCGGATGCTGGTGCCCACTCGCCCCGGTTTGGGACTGACGCTGAGCGAACAAGTCAAACCCTGGACGGTTCAGGAAGCCGAGACAGGTACTCGACCCTGATCAAGCGTGGGTTACGCGGACCAGCGCCACACTCGTCTGACGGCGAATGTGGCTTGGCATCACGGCGTGGCCGGCAACAGGAATCGGGCAATCACCGGCAAATGATCGGAGATACGCAAGGTATCGTCTTGCCGCACCCGAGCCTCGACCCGCTTGATCCGAGGGCTGTAGAACAGGTAGTCGACAGTGCGGTCAGGGCCGTTGAGGCCGGGGTCGTTCGGGTAGTGGGTCAGCCAGTGGCTGCGATCGATGCCGCTAGCTTCGTTGTTGGTGGGGATCATCGGGTATTTGTCCCACAGCAGGTGCAGAGGGCTGTCGGCGGAGTAGGGCGTGCGCTGCGCGGCAGGCAGGCGCCGGTATTGGCCCAGGGGTAGCAGATTGAAGTCGCCACCGATCAGCCAGGGTTTGCCTCGCGATTCAAGTTTGTCCAGTACCTTGCTCACGGCCTTGACCTGGTTCGGCAGGGTTTCATCCGGCTGCGTGGCCCGTTCCAGGTGGGTGTTGAGCACGACCAGGTGGCCACCACTGCTCAGCGGCAGGTGACTGACCAACAAAGCGTTTTTCGGCTGGAACTGACGGCTGATGAAATTGGCCCCGGCCACCGGCAACTGCACCCGTTCCGCTTGATCGATGCGGTAACGGCTCAACGTCGCCAACTGCCGGCCGACGCTGCCGAAGATATGCGGGTCGGGGATGAAATCGGCTTTCCAGTCAAAGGCGCTGGTGCTGCACGGATACAGGTCGGTCAATCGTTCCTGCAACAACTTGAGCTGGTTCTGGTAGTCGCTCGCCTTGGCGCCGTCGTCCAGTTCCTGGAGCAACACGACGTCCGGTTGCTCGTCGCGAATGACCCTTGCCACTTCGTCGAGGCTGAAGGCCATGTCTTCGAGGGTCGGGCTTTCATCGTCACCCTGGGCCAGGTCGTGCCAGAACACGTAGCGCTTGCCGGCCAGAAACTGGACGTTCCAGGTCATCACCTTCAAGGCCTGGCCAGGCACGAGCGTTGCGGTGTTGGCGGGGCAACTGACCGGCAGTGCTTCCCGGGATTGTGGGCGCCAGGTCAGGCTATAGATCGACAGGGCGGCCAGGCCGAGAATCAACAACAGGCCCAGCAAGGTGTAGCGCAATAGACGGGTCATGGCTCGACTTAAATGGGCAATACGCAAAAGTGATCCTGAGCATAACCGAGAGCAGTTGCCGAGCCCAAGCCCGTAACCTGCGCAGCAGTCGTCAACGGCTGTCAGGTTTTTCCGCGACCAGCATGAACATCCGGAACAGCACCACGGTGGTGAACAGCTGCAGGAAACTGTGAACGCTGTCGATCAGCAAGGTGATCAACGGGTTCTGGGGCGGCGGGTACACCGACAGGCTGGCGCCCTTGAGCAGCCAGAGCGGGACCATCACGCAAAGAATGCACAACAGGATGCGCCAGAAACTGCCGCGGCTCAGGCGCAGGCTTTCCTTCATTGCTGCCAGCGGAGTCAGGCCGCGCAGCACCAGCAGGTATTCGCCAAAGGCCAGGACCACCATCAGCCAAAGGCCCGGCAGGAAGTACAACGAAATGCCCACCAGAATCAGCAACGTATTGAGTGCGGTCAGCAGGGCAAAGCGTGGCCACAGGGTCAGGGCCGTCGCGAGAAGGTCACGGGGACGGGGCGATTCACCGCGACTGCGAGCGTCGAGAAACAGAATCAGCGCGGCGGTGTAGAGCGGGTATATCAGCAGCCCGACGATCAGGCTGTAGCCGGAAAAACCTTCGGGGCCCACGACGCTGTCCACGCCTTGTTGCAGCACGGCCTCGAGGATCACCAGCGGCAGGCACAGCTGGGCGATCCGGCCAAGATGGCGTTTGAAGAAATACAAAGAGTCGCGCAGCACGTCAAACGGATTCATGAGTCGGTATCGCAGGTCAAAAAGCGGTCCGACACTTTAACCGATCAGGCGCCTGCACAAGCAAACGTAAACATCAGGTAAAGACCATTGAAACCTCTGTGCCCAGCCCCATTACTGGCTGGCACCGGTCCTGTAGGGCCGGCATGGTTTTTCTACCCGGCAATCTGATGAGGTCGCCATGAACAGCGAAGAACAAACCCTGATCGATGGACTGTTTTCACGGCTGCAACAGGCCGAAAAGGATGCAGCCCCGCGCGATGTCCAGGCCGAGGCGCGGATCAAGGAACATATGACCCGCCAGCCCGCGGCGGGCTATTTCATGACCCAGGCGATTCTGGTGCAAGAGACGGCGCTCAAAAGCCTCGACGAGCAGAACAGGCAACTGACCCAGCAGGTCGAGCAGTTGCAAGCGGACCTGCAACAGGTCCGGCAACAGCCTCCAGCGCCCAGCGGTGGTGGTTTTCTCTCGAGTATTTTCGGTGGCAGCTCGCGCGACCCACGGCCAACGTCCGCTCCAGGCGCTTCGCCCGCCAGCGGTGGCGGCTGGCGCGAACCGGCGCGGCCTGGCTTCAATGCGCCACCCCAGCAGAACTACGCCGCGCCGCCCGCTAACTACGGCGCCGCGCAACAGCAGGCTCCAGGGGCCGGCAGCTTCATGAGCGGCGCGCTGAAAACCGCGGCTGGTGTGGCCGGGGGCGTGATGCTCGCCCAGGGCATCAGCAGTCTGTTCCACGGTGCCCAGCAGCCTCAGGAAGTCGTCGAGGTCATCGAGCCAGAGCCGGCCCAACCGGTCAACGACACGGCAAGCAGTGACAGCGGCTGGGGCAATGACTCAAACGTCGCTGGTAACGATGCCTATGGCAACGACCAGGGCGGTTTCGCCGACGCCGACTACAGCGACGATTCATCCTTCTTCGGCGATGACGACTCCTTCGTCTGACCTGCCATTCGTCCGGGGCGCCCAGGTGCCTCGGACCGATTATTCGCGGAACATTCCTCTGGGCTGGCATACTGGGCAACTTTTCGGGCCCGCTCTGCCGGCTTGTGCATTCAAGAGGAAACGCGGTGAAAAAAATCGCAGTGTTCGCCGATGTCCAGAACCTCTACTACACCGTGCGCCAGGCTTATGGTTGCCATTTCAACTACGCGGCCTTGTGGGCCGATGTCAGCAAGCAGGGGCAGATCGTCGAGGCCTACGCGTATGCGATCGATCGCGGCGACAGCAAGCAGCAGCAATTCCAGCAGATCCTGCGCAACCTGGGGTTTGTCGTGAAGCTCAAGCCTTACATCCAGCGCAGCGACGGCTCGGCCAAGGGTGACTGGGACGTGGGCATCACCCTGGACATCATGGACGCCGCTGATCACGTTGACGAAGTGGTGTTGGCCTCCGGTGATGGCGATTTCGACATGCTGCTCGAACGCATCATCAGCAAACACGGGGTCCAGGCGGTGGCTTATGGCGTACCGGGGCTGACGGCCAACTCGCTGATTCGCGCCGCCAGCCGCTACGTGCCGATCGAAGGCGCGTTGCTGCTCAAGAATTGATTTTTACGGAGTTCAGACAGGTTTGGAACGCATCGCAGTCATCGACTTTGAAACCACCGGCATCACGCCGAGCAGCAGTTGCCGGGCCACCGAAATCGCCGTGGTGATTCTCGAACAGGGCCGGATTGTGGATCGCTATCAGAGCCTGATGAACGCCGGTGTGCGCGTGCCTGCGTTCATCGAGCAACTGACCGGCATCAGCAACGCCATGCTGCGCAGCGCCCCGCCGGCGGAAAAGGTGATGAACGAGGTCAACGAGTTCGTCGGCATCACGCCGCTGCTGGCCCACAACGCCGCATTCGACCAGAAGTTCTGGGATTTCGAGCTAGGCCGGATCAAACGCACCCGCTTGCAGAATTTTGCCTGTTCACTGCTGCTGGCCCGGCGCCTGATGCCGACGGCGCCGAACCACAAGCTCGGCACGCTCAACACCTTCGCCGGCCTGCCCCACACCGGCCAGGCTCACCGGGCCATGGCCGACGCCGAAATGGCCGCCAACCTCACCGCGCACCTGGCGACGCAACTGCGGCAACAGCACGGGCTGCGGGAGTTGTCCCACGATTTGCTGTGCAGTTTGCAGAAAGTGCCGGCGGCGAAGATCAACGAGCACCTCAAGCGGCATCGCGGGTTCTGAAAACACCCCCCAACAAGCCACTGTGGGAGCGAGCCTGCTCGCGATAGCGTCGGTTCAGTCGGCAACTAAGTTGACTGATACACCGCCATCGCGAGCAGGCTCGCTCCCACCGTTCTGATGTGTGTTGGCGCGATTACTTCCCGTTACCTTCCAACTGCCCCAACGGCACCCGCTTTTCAATCGCGCTGGACAGCACGATCGAGGTCTTGCTGAAACCGAACTTGGCGATGCGGTTGATCAGCTCTTCCAGTTCCGGCATCGAGCCGACCGCCGCCTGCATGATCACGCACGGGTCGCCCGTCACCCGGTGGCATTCGGTCAGTTGCGGGATCCTGCACAGTTCATCGTAAGTCTTCTGGTTGCCGTGCTGGTTCATGCGCAGTTCGATGACGCACTGCACCGGCAAGCCGATTTTCGCCATGTCGACTTTCGCCTGGTAGCCAGTGATCACGCCGCTGGTTTCCAGCTTGCTGACCCGCTCGGCCACGGCCGGGGCCGACAGGTTCACTTTGCGGGCCAGTTCGGCATAGGACGCACGACCGTTTTCCAACAGGGCGCTGAGCAGCATGCGGTCGTATTTATCCACGGTTCGGGCTTCCAAGGGGCTGACTTTCGAAAGTACGGTTTATAACGCTGATCTCCATGTTTTTAAAAGTGTACGGTTCGGATAAACAGGTTTTGTAACTTATTTTCCGCCTGTCGCCTTTCTAGAATAGCGTCTTTCATTGTCCTGACTTCGAGCTGACCATGCCTGGCCCACGCCGTTTCCCCTTGCCATTGATCGCTGCATTTTTTGCCTTGTACGTCATCTGGGGGTCGACCTACCTGGTGATTCGCATCGGTGTGGAGCATTGGCCGCCGCTGCTGCTGGCCGGGATTCGCTTCGTGATCGCCGGCTCGCTGATGTACGGTTTCCTGCGCTGGCGTGGGGCGCCGGCACCGACTTGGGCGCAGTGGAAGGCGGGGGCTGTCATCGGCGTGTTGTTGCTCAGTTTCGGCAATGGCGCGGTCAGTGTCGCCGAACACACGGGTGTGGCGTCCGGGGTGGCGGCGCTGGCCGTGGCGACGGTGCCGTTATTTACCTTGCTCTGCGGATATTTCTGGGGCGCCCGTAATACCCGTCTGGAGTGGGCGGGGATTGTGCTGGGGTTGATCGGCATTGCCATGCTCAACCTCGGTTCCAACCTGCAATCGAGTCCACTGGGCGCGACCTTGCTGCTGTTCGCGGCGGCGTCCTGGGCCTTCGGTTCGGTGCTGAGCAAACATTTGCCGCTGCCTGCGGGGGCGATGGCCAGTGCCGTGGAAATGCTGGTGGGCGGTGTGGTGCTATTGATCGGCAGCGTGGCCAGCGGCGAACACCTGAACAGCATGCCGCCGCTGGAAGGCTGGATCGCGCTGGCTTACCTGACCTGCTTCGGTTCGATCATTGCCTTCAACGCCTACATGTACCTGCTCAAGCACGTACGTCCGGCGGCGGCCACCAGCTATGCCTACGTCAACCCGGCGGTGGCGGTGTTGCTGGGCATTGTGTTCGCCGGTGAAACCATCGGGATCGAAGAGGCCCTGGCGATGTTGGTGATCATCAGTGCCGTGGTGTTGATTGGATTGCCCCAGTGGCGCAAACCCAAGCCTGCGCCGGCCGAATCCTGATTTAGGGTAAACTGCCGCGCATTGCACACCTTGCGCTGATTTTCCTACGGTACTTCCATGACTTTCGCCACCCTTGGCCTGATCGAACCCTTGCTGCGCGCCCTCGAGACGCTCGGCTACCAGACCCCAACCCCGGTGCAGGCCCAAGCCATGCCGGCGGTGTTGGCCGGTCGCGACCTGATGGCCGCGGCCCAGACCGGCACCGGCAAGACCGCCGGTTTCGCCGTGCCGCTGTTGCAGTTGCTGACCACCGAGGGGCCGAAGGTCAGCGCCAACTCGGTACGGGCGCTGATTCTGGTGCCGACCCGTGAACTGGCCGAGCAGGTCCACGAAAGCGTGCGCCAATACGCGCAGAACCTGCCATTGAGCACCTATGCGGTGTACGGCGGTGTCAGCATCAACCCGCAGATGATGAAGCTGCGCAAAGGGGTTGATCTGCTGGTCGCCACGCCGGGACGCTTGCTCGACCTGTTCCGCCAGAACGCGCTGAAGTTCAATCAGCTGCAGACCCTGGTGCTGGACGAAGCCGACCGCATGCTCGACCTGGGCTTCTCCGAGGAACTGGCGAATATCTACAAAGCGCTGCCGAAGAAGCGCCAGACGCTGCTGTTCTCGGCAACCTTCTCCGACGCGATCCGCTTGCTGGCCGGGCAAATGCTCAACGACCCGTTGAGCATCGAAGTGAGCCCGCGCAACGTGGCCGCCAACACCGTCAAGCAATGGGTGGTGACGGTGGACAAGAAGCGCAAGCCAGAGTTGTTTGTGCACCTGATGCGCAAGAACAAGTGGAAACAGGTGCTGGTATTTGCCAAGACCCGCAACGGTGTCGATGCGCTGGTGGAAAAACTCCAGGGCATGAGTGTCAATGCCGACGGCATCCACGGCGATAAACCCCAGGCCACCCGCCAGCGCGCGCTGGACCGTTTCAAGGCCAGTGAGATCCAGATCCTGGTGGCCACCGACGTCGCCGCTCGTGGGCTGGATATCGAAGACTTGCCGCTGGTGGTGAATTTCGATTTGCCGATTGTCGCCGAGGATTACATCCACCGTATCGGTCGTACTGGCCGGGCGGGTTCCACCGGGGAAGCGATTTCCCTGGTCTGCGCCGATGAAGTGAATCTGCTGTCAGCCATCGAAACCCTGACCCGTCAGACGTTGCCACGGCAGATGGAACAGGACTTCGAGCCTGAACATCGGGTGCCGGAGACCGATGCCAGCGGCCAGGTTATCAAGAAGCCGAAAAAACCGAAGAAACCGAAAGCCTCGGGCGGTGGCGGCAAGCGCAACCTGGGCAAGTGGGTCGACAGCGGCGACGCCTCGCCCGTGGAGCCCTCGGTCAAGCCAGTGCGTAAAGTGCCGGTGTTCAACACCGGGCCGCGCAAGCGTAAGCCTTGATGACCCGCAGCGTTTGACAGGCCGCCATCGCGAGCAGGCTCGCTCCCACATTGACGGTGTACACAAATCAAATGTGGGAGCGAGCCTGCTCGCGATAGCCGCGCCTGGGTTTTCAAACCTTGCGCTGTAACCACTCCAACATTCCCAGCCCAGCCGCCTGGCCGCTGGCAAAGCAGGCCGTGAGCAGATAGCCGCCGGTCGGTGCTTCCCAGTCGAGCATTTCCCCGGCGCAGAACACGCCAGGCATCTGCTTGAGCATCAGGCGTTCGTCCAGGGCTTCGAAGGTCACGCCACCGGCACTGCTGATAGCTTCGTCCAGCGGGCGGGGTTTCACCAGGGTGATGGGCAAGGCCTTGATTGCCTGGGCCAGCCGCGCCGGGTCGGCGAAACAATCGGCAGGCGTTTGCTCGCGCAGCAACGCAGCCTTGACCCCGTCGATCCCCAATTGACTGTGCAGGTGCTTGGCCATTGAGCGTGAACCGCGTGGCTTGCTCAGGGCTTGCTGGATTTTATCCACAGGCCGGCCCGGCAGCAGGTCCAGATGGATCGTCGCGCTACCGTGCTGGTTGATGGCTTCGCGAATCGGCGCCGACAGGGCATAGATCAGGCTGCCTTCGATGCCGGTGGCGGTGATCACGCATTCACCGAGGCGCGGTACATCGTCATTCAGGCCGATGGCGATATTTTTCAGCGGGGCGCCGGCGAATTTGCTGACCATCAGATCGCTCCAGGCCGGCACTTCGAATCCGCAATTGCTCGGCTGCAAGGGCGCAAGGCCTACACCGCGCTGTTCCAGTGGCAGCATCCAGGCACCATCGGAGCCCAGGCGTGACCAACTGCCACCGCCCAGCGCCAGCAATGTCGCAGTGGGGCGCAGTGTTTTTTCGCCGTCCGCAGCGGCGACTAGCAAGCTGCCGTCGGGGTTCCAGCCCAGCCAGCGATGGCGGGTATGGATCATCACGCCGGCATCGCGCAGGCGTTTGAGCCAGGCGCGCAGCAGCGGGGCGGCTTTCATGTCGGTAGGAAATACCCGCCCGGAACTGCCGACAAAGGTCTCGATGCCCAATCCGTGAATCCATTGGCATAACTCGTTGGCGCCGAATGCCCGCAGCAGCGGGGCGATATTGGGCGCGCGCTCGCCGTAGCGGGACAGGAACGGCGAGAAGTCTTCCGAGTGGGTGATGTTCATGCCGCCGACCCCGGCCAGCAGAAATTTCCTGCCCACCGAAGGCATGCCGTCGTACAGGTCGACCTGTATCCCGGCCTGGCTCAACACCTCGGCCGCCATCAGGCCGGCTGGGCCGCCGCCGATGATGGCGACGTTTGGGATGGAAGGCTTGGGCGCTTGGGTCATGGTGAGCTGTGTCTGGCGGATCAGGGCGGGCATTCTATCAGCTCGGTTCACTGGCCGAGGGGCATGGCGTGTGTGTCTACAACTTGAAAGTATCGACCACACTCCGGAGTCGTCCGACTTCAAAATCCAGTTCTCCACACGCCGTGAGGGTCGAGCACAAGTTGTCGGTGGCATGGCGATTCAACTGGCTGATCTCATGAACATCCCGAGTGAGCTGGTCGACAGCGCTGGTTTGTTCCTCGGTTGCAGCGGCGACCGTCAGGCACATCTCATCGATCTCGATGATGCGTGACACCACGGTCAGCAGGCTGTCCCCGGCCTGGGTTGCCACACGTACACTTTGGCTGCCGATTTCATGGCTGCGCAGCATGGTCTTGGCAGCCTGGGTAGCCCCCTCCTGCAGTGCCTCGATCACCGCCCTGATTTCTTCGGTCGCTGTCTGGGTGTGGTGGGCAAGGCTTCTGACCTCGTCCGCCACCACGGCAAACCCGCGCCCGGCCGCTCCGGCCCGGGCTGCCTCGATGGCAGCGTTCAAGGCCAGCAGGTTGGTTTTTCCGGAGATCGTCGAGATGACCTC
The DNA here is from genome assembly GCF_057787095.1 of Pseudomonas sp. N-1-13. Taxonomy (NCBI): domain Bacteria; kingdom Pseudomonadati; phylum Pseudomonadota; class Gammaproteobacteria; order Pseudomonadales; family Pseudomonadaceae; genus Pseudomonas; species Pseudomonas sp. N-1-13. Next base: position 687,570 of record NZ_JBYNRI010000001.1, read on the forward strand.
CAGCACCTTGCCGATATTGGCGCTTTTGGCGTTGAGCTCTTCGATCTGTGCGCGGGTTTCTTCGATGTTTTCTTGCAGGCAACTCATCGCATTGACCGTGTTCTCGACGAGCATGCAGCTCGAATCGATCTGCGCCCTGGCGCTCGAGGCGCCTCTGGACGCCGCCGAGGCACTCGAGGCGATTTCTTGCGCCGACGCCCCAAGCTCCTCAATGGCCGCCGCCACGTTGCTGGTAAAGCCGGATTGGTGTTCCGACTTCCCAACCGAGGAGTTGGAGGCCGTCAGGACCTTGCGGGTGGCCTCTTTCAGGGAGTTCGTCGTTGATGAGACTTCGGTGATGGAGGCATGGATCCGGTCGCCGAAGCGATTGAAACTCACGGCCAGTTGGCCGAATTCATCATTCGACAGGATCGACAGGCGTCGGGTCAGGTCTCCGTCGCCCTGGGCGATATCTTCCATCGCGTGACTGATAAGGCGCAGGGGCTTCATCAACACGCGAATAAGCAGCCCGAGCAGCAACAGGGTGGCCAGACCGGCAACGATTGTGGTGATGATCGCCGAACTGCGGAACGCAGCAAGACTGGCCATGGCTGCCTGTTTGTCCAGGACGATGCCGATGTACCAGTCTTTCATCGGCAGGCCTTTGATCGCAGAGAACAGTGTGAATTTCACGCCATCGACCGTAGTGGCTTCCACCAATTGATCATTGAGCGTCGGGGTATTGCCCGGAAACAGATCGGACAGTGTCTTGCCGATCAGTGCCTTGTCGGGGTGAACCAGTATTTTGCCTTCCTTACTCACCAGAAAAGCGTATCCACTGCCCTCGAAGGCTTGCGCGTTGAGCGTTTGGGAAATCGTCTCGATGTTCAGACTGGCGCCCAGGACGCCGAGCGTTTGCTGCCCGGCGTGGAGGGCGACCGCCTGGGTGATAATCGGGTAGTCGATCCCGGCCCCTACGTAGGGTTCGGTCATTGCCACGCCATGGTCTACGGCGTCTATGTACCAGCGCCGTTGCCGACTGTCGTAATCGGCTGGCATCTCCCGCGGGGGATGGATCTGGAACCCACCGTCACGGGTGCCCACATAACCGGCGATAAACTGGCTCATGAGCACTTGGCTTTGCAACTTGTCGAGTATGTTTTGCGGCGAGGGATCGCGGCCGATGAGTTCGGCAAATCCCTTCAGCAGAATCAGTCTTCCGTCCAACCAGCTCTGGATATCATGTGCCATCGATGTCGAGAGCGATCGAGTGTGTTCCTCGATTTTTTTTACGTTGTCGTCACGCAACCGAACGTCATTCAATACGGTGAATGCGGAAAACACCGTCATGATAAGCAACGAAGCAATCAGTAGTATCTTCTGGTTAAACCTGAGATTTTTCATTGCGCTTTCTCTGAATAAGGATCGGTTGCGCAGGGACAAAGGTCGCCGTCAGCGAATTACCAAAGGGCTAATGTGTAACTGACGATCAGGCGGGTTTCATCCAGGTCATTGCTGAAGTTCGAACGAACCGTAGCGTTTCTGAGTTTGACCCCGAGGTTTTTCAGCGAACCGCTTTGGACCACGTAACCGATATCCGTATCGCGCTCCCACTCTTTGCCCGTATTACTGCCCCCGACCAACGCGTTGTCACCCTGGACATAACGACTCATGAACGTCAGCCCGGGAATGCCCAGCGCGGCGAAGTTGTAGTCATAACGCAGCTGCCAGGAGCGCTCTTGGGTGTTGGCAAAGTCATTGATCTGGACGAAGTTGACCAGGTAAGGGTCGCTATTGGCAATGTACGGGAAGGGATCGTCACCGCTCATGCGCTGATAGGCGGCGGTGAACACGTTGGCGCCCAGGGTGTAGGCAACCAGTCCGTTCGCGGCGCGGTTATCGAGGGGGCGGAAGTTACCGTCATCGGTACTTTTCGAATAACGTAGATCGAACTTCAGCGACTGCTGCGCGGCAAGAGGGATTTCATAGACGACGCCGCCAAAGAACTGTCGGTAGACATTTTCCAGATTGCCGTAGAACAGACTTGTGCTAAGGGCCTTGTTGAAACTGTAAGTACCGCCGGCAAAGCGGAAGTCATCACTGACACCGCCGATGCGGTTACCCGTGAAGTCCTGATAGTTCGAGGAACTGTTGAACTTGATTTGCTCCAGCTTGCCGCCTTGCAGGACCAACTGATCAATGTCCTTGGAGGTCAGTAGCGCGCCTTCGAAGGTGGAGGGCAACAGGCGTGTGTCATTGCTCGATACCACGGGCGTACGGAAGGCGAGTGAGCCAACCTTTAGAGCGGTTTCCGACACCTTCGCCTTGGCCGTCAACTCAAGTTTGGAATATTCGTCCTGTGAGCCGCGGCCGTTTTTCGAACTAAGGTCAGCCGGCAACAGGCCCGTGCCACCGGAACCATCACCGCCGTCAAGCTTGAGGCCGAGCATGCCAACCGCGTCGATGCCCAGGCCCACGGTGCCGGCGGTATAACCTGACTCGAATCGCAACATGGCGCCCTGGGCCCATTCTTTTGCCGAGTCCCGCTGGGCCGTGGGAGGACCGTTGCGAAAGTCACGATTGAAGTAGAAGTTACGCAGTTCCACACTGGCCTTACTGTCGGCAATAAAATCTGCAGATGCCGTAAAAGGGAAAATCAACGCGCAAGTACCCGCAATAGCCAAAGTCTTATTGATTGACATGCTCTTTATGCTCCAGATAACAGCAGATTTATGTGTTGGGTTTTATCGTTATTTTGATTGCAAAGTTACATCTACAGTTTTCTGCGGGCAGCACGCGGCAACCGGGTTATTACCCAGTTGCGCGTACTGACTGCGAAAAGAAAAGTTTTAAATCAGAGAGCTGTTTTGATGCGGCCAATGACGGAGCCGGCTTCAAAATAGTCGCCTGCCTGTTTGGCGATCTGCACCTGGCCTTCACAAGGTGCGAGGACCGAGGTTTCCATTTTCATGGCTTCTACAACCGCGATCACTTGCCCGGTGCTCACCGACTCGCCGTCTTCGACGACCCAGGTATGCAGATTACCCGCCACGGGCGTCAGTACCGCCTGCGGATCAGTGACCTCGGAGGGGGCCGTGTTTTCGCTGGCGGTACCCGCTGCATTCAGGCTGACGCCTCGCAGCAGCGCAGCCGGAAGGCCCAGTTCGTGGCGCTTGCCGTCGATCTCGACAAACGTGCGCAGGATGCCTGGGTCGGCCGATACCGCGGTACGTGGGGCGAGCGTGATCTGTTCGGCGAAATCGGTTTCGATCCAGCGCGTGTGCACGGCGAATTTATCGGCACCGGTGAAGTCGTCATGGTCCATCACGGCCCGGTGGAACGGCAGCACCGAGGCAATGCCTTCAATGTTGAATTCCGCCAAGGCGCGTCGGGCGCGGACAATAGCCTGTTCGCGGGTGGCGCCGGTGACGATCAGTTTGGCCATCATCGAGTCGAAGGTGCTGGGCACTCGCGAGCCGCTTATCACGCCGCTGTCCAGGCGCACACCCGGGCCAGACGGTGGCAGGAAATCGGTGATCTGACCGGGGGTGGGCAGGAAGCCCTTGCCTGGGTCTTCCGCATTGATGCGAAATTCGAAGCTATGGCCACGTGGGGTCGGCGTCTCACTGAAGGACAACGGCAAACCGTCGGCGATCCGCAGTTGTTCGATCACCAGATCCACCCCAGTGGTCTCTTCGGTCACCGGGTGCTCGACCTGCAAGCGGGTATTGACCTCAAGGAACGACAGGGTGCCATCCTGGCTGAGCAGGAACTCCACCGTGCCGGCACCGACGTAGCCGGCTTTGGCGCAGATATCCTGAGCGGATTGATGAATACGCTGGCGCTGTTCGTCGCTGATAAAGGGCGCCGGCGCTTCCTCCACCAGCTTCTGATTGCGCCGCTGCAAGGAGCAGTCACGCGTGCCGATGACGACGACCTTGCCGTGTTTGTCGGCGAGGATCTGCGCTTCGATGTGCCGAGGGCGGTCGAGGAACTGCTCGACATAGCACTCGCCACGACCAAAGGCCGCTTGCGCTTCGCGCACGGCGGAGGCGAACAATTCAGCCACTTCATCCATGCGCCAGGCGACTTTCATGCCGCGTCCACCGCCGCCAAAGGCAGCCTTGATGGCAATTGGCAGGCCGTGCTGTTCGGCAAAGGCCAATACTTCGGCGGCGCTTTCGACCGGGCCAGGCGTACCGGCTACCAGAGGCGCCCCGACCAGTTGGGCAATTTTTCGCGCCTCGACCTTGTCGCCGAGCACGTCGATGGTCTGCGGGTTGGGACCGATCCAGATCAACCCTGCGTCGATCACCGCCCGGGCGAAATCGGCCCGTTCAGACAGAAAACCATAGCCGGGGTGCACGGCATCGGCGCCGCTGCGTTTGGCCACGGCAATCAGTTTGCCGATATCCAGGTAGGTTTCGGCCGGGCGCTGGCCATTCAGTGAGTAGGCTTCGTCGGCCTGGCGCACGTGCAGGGCGTCGATGTCCGCGTCGGCATAGACCGCGACAGACTGCACGCCGTAGTCGCGGCAGGCGCGGGCGATGCGGACGGCAATTTCACCACGGTTGGCAATCAGCAATTTTTTCATGGAATTTTTTTCACATCGGCAGTTGAAGAAGCTTGCGTAACGGGTTGAATCTCTTTGAAGCCGTCCACAGGGTTGAAGCGAATCTGCGCATTGATAGGGATCTGGCCAGCCAGGTCGAGATGGTAGCTGGCGACTGCGGCGATCACTGGATAGCCACCGGTCAACGGGTGATCGGCGAGAAACAGAACCGGTTGGCCGCTGGCCGGGACCTGAATGGCGCCCACGGAGGTGCCTTCGCTGGGCAACTCATGGTGGTTGCTGCGCGCTAGCGGTATTTCACCGGCCAGACGAATACCGACGCGGTTGGACTGTGAGGTGACGCGCCAGAGCTGGCTGCTCAGACGCTGGATGGCGTCTTCGGTAAACCAGTCGGTACGCGGCCCCATGACCACGTCAAGGGTGACGATGTTGGCAGCAGTAGGCAGCTCAAAGGCTGGGGCTTCGTTCAGCGATACGCTGGTTCCCGTTGTCAGTGTCGTAAAGCCCAATAGGTCGCCGGCGGCGAGCGCCGGGGGGCCGACCTGGGCCAGGGTGTCTGTGGACAGGCTGCCCAGCACCGGAGTGACGTCAAAGCCGCCGCGAATCGCCAGGTAGCTGCGCAGCCCCGCGAGGGGGGAACCCAGGCTGACGCGGTCACCCGCGTCCAGCTCGATGGGCTGGTAGTGACTTGCCTGCCATTTCAGGCCACTGGCGTTGGTGATTGTGACCGGGGTTTGCGCACCGGTGACCGCGATCACGGCACGGCCATGGCAAACGAAGCTCAGGCCGCCGAGTACCGATTCCACACAGGCCATGTCCGAGCGGTTGCCGACCGCGCGGTTGGCTGCCCGCAGCGCGCCCAGGTCCAGCGCGCCGGAACGGGATACGCCTTGGCCGGTTTGGCCGGGACGGCCCATATCCTGCAATACGCTGTGCAAACCGGGGGTGATGATTTCCAGATAGGCGCCGCTGGGCGCGGCGGCACTTGCCGGTACCGTGGGGGCGGGCAGGCCACCCGCCGGGAGCGGGCCTGCATCGGTGAAGCGCACTTTATAGCCTGGACGCAGCAAGGCCGATTCAGCGCGGTTCAGGTCCCACATCTGCAAAGGCGTGACGCCGATGATCTGCCATCCGCCGGGGCTGGCTTGCGGATAAACACCGCTGAATTCCCCCGCCAGGGCAACCGCACCCGCGGGTATGCGGGTACGTGGAGTTTGTCGGCGAGGCACCTGGAAACCCGCACCGCCGGTGAGGTAGGCGAAGCCCGGCGCGAATCCGCAGAAGGCCACGCTGTAGTCATGGGCGGTGTGGCGTTGGACCACCTCGGCGCGGCTGATCCCCAGCAGCGTGGCGACCTCGTCGAGGTCTTCGCCATTGTAATGGACGGGAATTTCCACCCGGCGATGCTCGATCGCGCGGCGCTGGCTCAGGTCTTGGCTAGCGATACGATTGACGAGCGCCTGCTGCGCAATGGCGCTGGGGCGAAATTGGATCAGCAGCGTTCGTGCGGCAGGAATGATTTCCTCCACGCCAGCAATCGGCTCGGCCATCAGGGCGTCGAACAACGCCAGTGTCTCGTCGAGGTCTTTCAATTCGACGAGCAGGGCGTCCAGGTTGACCGGTAGAAAACGCACGGGAGACTCCTAGACGTGGTAGGTGCTGTCAGGCACATCGGTGATGAACATATGGCCCGGCGAATGGGTGATGGCGAAGGGCACGCCCGAGGCCATGACCGCGGCCTGGGGAGTGACGCCGCAGGCCCAGAACACCGGGATCTCGCCGGGTTCGATGCGTACGGCATCGCCGAAATCGGGGCGTCCCAGGTCCTGGATGCCGAGCAGCGCGGGTTCGCCGATGTGCACCGGGGCGCCATGGACTGAGGGATAGCGTCCGGAAATAGTGCTCGCCTCAGCCACGCGATCGGCGGGGATCGGTCGCATCGATACCACCATTTCACCCTGTAGACGTCCGGCCGGGCGGCAGGCACGGTTGGTCCGGTACATCGGTACGTTGCAACCATCGGTGATATGCCGCACTTCGATGCCGGCCTCTTGCAGGGCGGTTTCAAAGGTGAAGCTGCAGCCGATCAAAAAGGCCACCATGTCGTCGTGTTCAGCCCAGGCCTGAGTGGCATCGCTGACTTCCTCGGCCAGCTTTCCATCACGCCAGATGCGGTACAGCGGGATGTCAGTGCGCAGGTCCGCCCCTTCAGCCAGCAGCGTACTCGGGCTGCCGGCGTCGCTGACGTCAAGGATCGGGCAGGCTTTGGGATTGCGCTGGGCATACAGCAGGAAGTCGTACGCCCAGGCGCGCGGCAGGGCGATCAGGTTGGCCTGGGTCATGCCCGGCGCGATACCCGCCGTGGGGGCGACCCGGCCGTTACGGTAAGTGCTGCGTGCATCCCGGGCAGCGGCAATCGCCGCCTGGCGGGCGAGATCCAGGGCATTCATGGGCGTGCTCCGGCAAAGGGCTGCAAGGACATGTGCGCCTGTTCCAATACCCGGCGCAGCTCGCGGGCCATTTCCACCGCTGCGGGGCTGTCGCCATGGACACAGATCGAGTCGGCCTGGATTTTGGTCAGGCTGCCATCGATCGCTTCGAGGCAGCCGTCTTCAACGAGGCGCAGCATACGTTGGGCGACGAGCTTGGGATCGTGCAGCACCGCGCCTGGTTCGCGGCGAGAGACGAGGGTGCCCTGTGGCGTATAGGCACGGTCAGCGAAGGCTTCGGCGATACACTGCAAACCCTCGTTACGGGCCAGTTCAATCAGGCTTGAGCCGGCCAGGGCAACCAATATGAGGTTGGAGTCGATCGCGCGGATGGCTTCGATCACGGCCAGCGCCTGACGGCGATCGTGAGCAATGGTGTTGTACAAGGCGCCGTGGGGTTTTACGTAGCGCACCGACGTGCCGGCGGCCTTGGCCAGGCCTTGCAGCGCGCCGATCTGGTAGATCACGTCGGCCGTCAGCTCATCGCTGGCCACGTCCATGTTTCGGCGGCCAAAGCCCACTTTGTCCGGGTAAGCGACATGGGCACCAATGGTGACATTTTTGGCCGCCGCCGCTTTCAGTGTCCGCAGGATGCCGGCCGGGTCGCCGGCGTGGAAACCGCAGGCGACATTGGCGCTGGTCACGACATCGAGCATCGCGGCATCGTCGCCCATGTGCCAGGCGCCAAAGCTTTCGCCCAGGTCGCTATTGATATCTATGGTTGGCATTCACGTGACTCCTTGTTCGTTATCGGGCTCAGGCAACGTTGAGGAAGGCGAAGATCGGCCCAACGGATTTGATTGCCATGTACCAGGTCAGCAGGCAGGTCAGGGCGCCCAGCACCAACAGCCAGCGTGGGTAATGGTAACCGCCCATGAGGTCGGACCGGCGCCAGCCGACGTAGATAAAGATGCTCAGGCCGATTGGCAGTATCAGGCCATTGAAACCGCCCGCGAAGAGCAGCAGTGCGGCGGGAGCCGTTCCCATCAGGGCAAAGATCAGCAGCGACAGAGCGATGAACACGGTGGTGGCGCGGTTGCGCCCCTGCTCAGTGATGTCCGGCTTGAACACGGTGATAAAGGAAATGGAGGTGTAAGCGGCGCCGATCACGCTGGTGATACTGGCGGCCCAGAGGATGAGACCGAAGACGCGCAGGCCGAACTGCCCGGCTGCTGCCTGGAAGGCTTGTGCGGCCGGATTGGCGCCCTGGCCCGAGGTGTCGATGACTACGCCGCTGGCAACAACGCCGAGGATGGCGAGAAACAGGATGTAGCGCATGAGGCCGGTGACCATGATGCCGCCCAAGGCTGCCTTGGTCACTGCCTGGAGGTTTTCTACCCCGGTAGTCCCGCGGTCCAGCAGTTTGTGAGCCCCCGCATAAGTGATGTAACCGCCGACCGTGCCGCCGACAATGGTGGTAATGGTGGCGAAGTTGATCTGGTCCGGAAGGACGGTTTGATAGAGGGCTTCGCCCAGTGGCGGATTGGAAGCGAAGGCCACGAACAGGGTCAGGGCGATCATCACCAGTCCCAGCACGACGATCAGTCGGTCGACGGCCACTCCGGCGCGGTGGGAAAGGAAGATGCCGATAGCCAGCAAGGCGCTGAGACCGCCGCCCCATTTTGCATCAAGCCCCATCAACGCGTTCAGACCCAGCCCGGCACCGGCGATGTTGCCGACGTTGAACACCAGCCCGCCGAAAATCACCAGCACCGCCAGCAGGTAACCACTGCCTGGAATCGCGTTGTTGGCCACGTCTGCGGCACGCATTCGGGTCAGGGTGACGATACGCCAGACGTTAAGTTGAACCACGAAGTCGATCAGAATCGACGCCAGGATACCGAACGCAAATGCCGCACCCATTTTGGCCGTGAACGTGGCGGTCTGGGTGATGAAGCCAGGGCCGATGGCGGACGTTGCCATCATGAAAATTGCTGCGATCAGGGAAGCGCGTCGCGTCTTTGTAAAATCTTGAGCGGTCTGTGTCACGGCTGTCTGTGTCACGGCATCAATTCCTACGGTGGGAGATATTTTTTTATTGAGCAACGAGCGTGCCATGACTCAAACATCGGTCTAAAAGTGTTGATCTATAGCATTTGAATTGTTCAACAATCAGTTTGATGTGGGGCTACAATTCGCACCAAATTGTAACCTTATCACTCGTGGGTGTTACTTAATGATGCAGGCGACACCCTTGCTCCTTGCCATGGGCGGGGCTCTCATGGAACATCAAAGTGACTTCTCTTATTCTTATTCTGGATTGCACATGAACGACGTTTCACCTTCCCTTCCTCGCTCGCTGGGAGAATCCATTACCCAGGAGGTCCGCAGAATGCTGGTCGAAGGTGAACTGGTTCCGGGCCAACGATTGTCCGAAGCGGCCCTGGCCGAAAGCCTGCAGATTTCCCGCAACACCTTGAGGGAAGCGTTCAGGGTCCTGACCCGCGAGGGGTTGCTCAAACATGAACCCAATCGCGGGGTGAGCGTGGCGGTGCCCGATATGGCGTCGATCATCGACATCTATCGTGTCCGCCGCTTTATCGAATGCAAGGCCATTGCCCAGGGTTACCCGCTGCATCCGGGAACGCTGCATATGCGTGAGGCGGTGGAGGCGGGCATGCGAGCGCGTGAAGTCAAGGACTGGAAGGCTGTCGGCACCGCCAACATGATGTTCCACAAGGCTATCGTCGAACTCGCCGACAGCCCGCGATTGGTGGTGTTCTACGGTCAGATATCAGCCGAGCTGCGGCTGGCATTCGGCCTGCTCAAAGATCCGGAGTTCCTGCATATGCCCTATGTCGATATGAACGTTTCAATCCTGCGTTGTATCGAAGAAGGACGATCAGAGGAGGCAACCCGGCTGCTTGAAGCCTATCTGGTGCAGTCGGAGCGCACCGTTCTGGCCGCTTACGAACGCAGTCTGAACCGGTAGTACCCTACGAGCGCGACGAACTCCTCGCCAGCCAAGCCAAGCCTGTCGATAATTGATACCTGGCGCAGCCGCGTGGCTCACTCGATCAAGCTGGGCACGTCGCCTGCGTCTCCCACCTTGATCCCGGCAGCGGCCGTGGGCCGTTTATTTGGGCGTGGCGATTTCGCTTGAGTAGGCGTTGGGGCATGGAGAGGAAGCAAATGGAGCCGATACTGGAACTGCAAAGCGCGCGGTTGATACTGCGCCAGTGGCGCGACGCGGACTTGCCGGAGTTTGCCGCCATGTCTGCCGATGCGCAGGTGATGCGTTATTTTCCGGCGCCCCTGAGCCGCCTGGAAAGCGCCGCACTGATCGGGCGCGTGCGGGGGCATTTTGCCGAGCATGGCTTTGGTTTGTGGGCCCTGCAGCGCAAGGACACCGGGGCCTTTATCGGCTTTACCGGCCTGGGCGTGGTCGGGTTCGACGCGCACTTCACTCCGGCGATCGAGATCGGCTGGCGTCTGGCCCGTGAGCATTGGGGCCTGGGTTATGCCAGCGAAGCCGCATGGACGGCCTTGCGGTGTGCGTTCGATCGCCTGGGGCTGGATGAGGTGGTGGCGTTCGCCGCCGTCGATAACCTGCCATCGCAGAAAGTCATGCAAGCCATCGGCATGCATCATGACCCGGCCGATGACTTTGAACACCCAAAGCTCGCCGTCGGTCATCCATTGCGTCAACATGTGCTCTATCGTATCAACCGTGAACAGTGGCTACAGACCCTGCACGGTTAGCCGACACGGACGTTTACAATGCCCGCCACAATGGCCCGGGCCAACAATCGATCCACCGTCGCAGCACCGACTGCGCGGTTGAGCTGTGTGAGGAAAGTCTGAATGAGCCACGTGTTGGAAGATCTGGTCGACCTGCTGACCCTGGAACCCATCGAAGAGAACCTGTTTCGCGGTCGCAGCCAGGACCTGGGGTTTCGCCAGTTGTTCGGCGGCCAGGTGCTGGGCCAGTCACTGTCGGCGGCCAGCCAGACCGTGGAAGAGGCCCGTCATGTGCATTCGATGCACGGTTACTTCCTGCGCCCGGGCGATGCGGCCTTGCCGGTGGTCTACCAGGTGGACCGGGTGCGTGACGGCGGCAGTTTCAGCACCCGCCGGGTCACGGCGATCCAGAAGGGCAACCCGATTTTCACGTGCAGCGCTTCGTTTCAATACGACGAGCAGGGTTTTGAGCACCAGAACTCCATGCCCCAGGTGGTCGGGCCGGAGAACCTGCCTTCGGAGCTGGAACTGACCCAGCAGCGGGCGCACCTGCTGCCCGAGCACATGCGGGAAAAACTGCTGTGCCCCAAACCGATCGAGGTGCGCCCGGTCACCGAGAAAGATCCCTACAATCCGCAGCCGGCCGATCCGGTCAAGTACGTGTGGTTCCGGGCCGATGGTGCCCTGGCGGACTCACCGGCCCTGCATAAATACCTGTTGGCCTACGCCTCGGATTTCGGTCTGTTGACCACCTCGATGCTGCCCCACGGCAAATCGGTTTGGCAAAAGGATATGCAGGTCGCCAGCCTCGACCACGCCTTGTGGTTCCACGCCGACCTGCGTGCCGACGACTGGTTGCTCTATGCGATGGACAGCCCGTGGGCCGGCAACTCCCGTGGGTTTTCTCGTGGCAGCGTGTTCAATCGCGCCGGACAGCTGGTGGCGTCGGTGACCCAGGAAGGCCTGATTCGCCACCGCAAGGACTGGGCATGAGCCTGGCCGCTGTGCGGCATTGGGTGTTCGACATGGACGGTACGCTGACCATCGCCGTGCATGATTTTTCGGCGATTCGCGTGGCCCTGGCGATCCCGGCCGAAGACGACATTCTGACCCACCTGGCGGCATTGCCGGCCGACGAAGCCGCAGCCAAGCATGCCTGGTTGCTGGAACACGAGCGGGACCTGGCGCTGGGCTCCCGGCCTGCGCCGGGAGCGATCGAGCTGGTACGCGAGCTGGCGCAGCGGGGTTACCGCCTGGGGATCCTGACGCGCAACGCTCGCGAACTGGCCCACGTGACCCTGCAAGCTATCGGTCTGGCGGACTGTTTCGCCGTGGAAGATGTGCTGGGCCGCGACGAAGCGCCGCCCAAGCCCCATCCCGGCGGCCTGTTGAAACTGGCCGAGGCCTGGAGTGTGGCGCCCGAGGCGATGGTGATGGTGGGTGACTACCGTTTCGACCTGGACTGCGGCCGTGCGGCGGGGGCGCGGACGGTGCTGGTGAACCTGCCGGACAATCCTTGGCCGGAGCTGGCGGACTGGCATGCGCGTGATTGCGGGGAGTTGCGGCGGATGCTGTCGGCTTGAAAGAGGGGTTGGCTGATAGATAGCTATCGCGAGCAGGCTCGCTCCCACAAGGGGATCTGAGTCGATCAAAAAGTGTGTGTCCACCGCAGATCTATTGTGGGAGCGAGCTTGCTCGCGATGAGGCCCTGTCTACCACTACACCACTCACGGACCAAACAGCGCCTTCTGCCCCTCAGCCGAATTGAACATCCCATCCCCGTTATGCCCCACCCCCGGCACTTCGATCAGCCGCTGGTTCAGCCCCTCGGGATGACGCCGGGTCAGGTAGTCGAAAAAGAACTGCCCGCGCAGTAACCGATACGGCCCTTGGGTCTGCGCTTCACAGCCTTTATCCAGCGCAGGGTGCTCAGGGTCGATGTCCTGTTGCCCAAGCAGATAAACGATGTCGCGTTTGATGTAGTTGTCTTCCAGTTGAGCGGGGGGGTGCCCGGCGGCATAGGCGGGCAGGTTCTGCAGGCCGTACTTCCAATGGTTGAAGCCGGGACAACCGGCCGGGTCGAAGGCCATGGGGCGCTGCGCATCGAAATAGGCATAGGAGGAGGGGTTGGCGATGACGAATCTGGGGGCGATCCGGGTTTGACCGCGAGCGAGCAGGGCGTAGCGCTGCGCGACCTGCGCGCCGCCGGAATGGCCCGCGATGACGATCTCTTTCACCTCGGGAAACTGCTGCCGGTCACTGACCCGGGCGACGATGTCGTCGATGACTTGAAAGGAACTGACCGCCTTGGGCCCCGTGGATAAGCCGCCGGCCATCCAGTCGTTGCCTTGCCAGCGCAACAGGTCATTGGGCAACTGATGGCGGGCAACGTCATGTTCGTTGAGAAACTGCGGGGCGATGATCAGGGTCGTGGTCAGTTGACCGGCGTGTGCGGCGGCCTTTTCGGCGCTGTGCAGATAGGTCTGGGCGTTGCGCAGCCGGCCATGGAGGATGATCAACACGCGCTGGATAGACGCCGGGGGTGGACTCACGCCGACGACCATGGCGCCGCCCTTGAGCTGCAGTCGCCCTTGAGCGACCACGCCCACGCCCTGTTCGTCTGCCTGGGTAAAAGTGCAGCACAGCAGCAGGCTGAGGAGGGCGCCCCACTTCATTACAGATTTTTTGCCGCGAAGGTGTCGCATTGGCTGACCTGACCCTGGGCAAACCCGGTCTTGAACCAGCGAACCCGTTGCGCCGAGGTGCCGTGGGTGAAGGAGTCCGGCACTACCCGGCCCTGGCCCTGCTGCTGAAGGCGGTCATCACCGATGGCGTTGGCGGCGGTCAAGGCCTCTTCAATGTCCCCCGGCTCCAGCCAGTTCAGGCGCTTCTGTGCATGGTTGGCCCAGACGCCCGCCAGGCAGTCGGCCTGTAATTCCTGACGGACCAGCAGACCACCATCGCCTTCCATCTGGCGGCCCTGACGGCGAGCCTCCTGGATTTTTGCCGACACCCCGAGCAGGGTCTGGACGTGATGCCCGACCTCATGGGCGATGACGTAGGCCTGGGCGAAATCCCCAGCGGCGGAGAACCGTTGGGACATTTCCTGGAAGAAACTCATGTCCAGGTAGACCTGTTTATCGGCCGGGCAATAGAACGGGCCGGTGGCTGATGAGGCGAGGCCGCAAGCCGAGTTGACCCGACCGCTGAACAGCACCAGTTTGGGTTGTTGGTACTGGCGCCCGGCCTGCTGGAAGACCTGGCCCCAGGTGTCTTCGGTATCACCCAGGATTGAGCGCACGAACTCGGCCTGTTCATCGTTCGCTGGCGGCGCCTGCCGGGTTTGGGAGGAGGCGGGGGCCGAGGTCTGGTCCATCTGCCCGGCCAGTTGCCCGAGAATCTGCATGGGGTCCTGGCCGGTGATCCAGCCGATACCGACGATCAGGACAATGGCCGTCAGGCTCAGCCCCTTGCCGCCACCGAAACGCATCCCACCACCGCCGCCACCGTCACCGCGGGCGTCCACCACGTTGTCACTGCGGCGACCTTTTTTCCATAACATGTGGGAAATCCTCTGATTGACCGTGTGAAGAGTGTTGCCGCTGAGTGGGGTTGCCGCCAGTTCACGGATAGACATTCGCAGTGAGTCTAGCGTTTGAAGGCGCAGGCTGTACGCCTGAGCTCTCAGGCAATCGCCACGGGTTTTGGTTCATCCGTCAACAATGAATGTCTGGTTCCAGAATTTGCATTACACTTCGCATATTTTGGAATCAGCCTCTCTCCTCTGGATTTTTCATGGCCGGCAGTCAAATCGAACGGGTTTTCAATGTGCTGGAAAGTCTCGCCAGCGATCCCCACGGCTGGGCTCTGCAAGGGTTGGCCGAACAATTACAGATTCCCAAGAGCGCCACGCACCGGCTGCTTGCTGAACTGACGCGCCTGGGTTACGTGCGCCAGAATCCCGAGAACCTGCGTTATCACTTGTCGACCCGCCTGGTCGCCCTGGGCTTTCGCTACCTGTCGCGCAGTGGTGCCGACATCGTGCAGCCGGTGCTCGATCGTCTGGCTCGGGAAAGCGGTGAACTGGTGCGCCTGGGTGTGATCGAGGGTGATCGCCAGACCTGGATTGCCAAGTCCCAGGGCGCTCGCTCCGGGTTGCGCTACGACCCTGACATGGGCCGCGAGACGCCATTGGTCTATACCGCGTCGGGCCATGCCTGGCTGGCGTGCATGAGCGATGCCGAGGCGCTGTCGCTGGTGGACCGCCAGGCCCTGAAAATGCCGGCGGACGTGGGCCCCAACGCGCCGCGTGACAGCGTTGAACTGCTTCAATACCTGCGTCAGGCCCGGGAGCAGGGCTATGCCTGTGTCGAGGAAAGTTCGGCGGTCGGCACCTCTGCCATTGCAGCCGTGGTGCGTCATCCGCTGGATGGCCGGGTCTTGGGCGTGCTCAGCATCGCCGGCCCCACCGCCCGGATGACGCGATCGAGGCTGCATGAGCTGGCGCCGACCTTGCTTGCGTTTACCGAGGAATTGTCACACGCCAGCCAGGCATCGGAGTTGTTCAGCTGAATCGCCGTCGCAGACATCGGCTCCCTACATCAAGCAACACAGGATTCCTACATGACCGTCAGCACTCCGCTTTCCGGCGTCAATCAGGCCTTCAAGGGCATCCTGTTGATACTCTGCGCGACGTTCCTGTTCTCCAGCCATGACGCCTTGTCCAAATACCTTTCAGGGTTCTATCCGATCATCATGGTGGTGTGGGCGCGTTATGTCGTGCACACGCTGTTGATGGCAGGGATTTTCCTGCCGCGTTCGGGGCTGCGAGTGCTGCGTACCAAGCGTCCGTTATGGCAGTTGGCGCGTGCGTTGTGTCTGTTGGGCACCAGCCTGTTCTTCACCACGGCGCTGCTATACATCCCTTTGGCGGAAGCGACCGCGGTCAACTTCCTGGCGCCCGTGCTGGTCACTGCATTGTCGGTGCCTTTGCTGGGCGAACACGTGACGCGCGGCCAATGGGTCGCGGTGATCTTCGGCTTTATCGGGGTGTTGATCATTGTCCATCCGGGCGGTGACCTGTTCACGCCAGCGGTGTTATTGCCGTTCTGTTCGGCGCTGTTTTTCTGTTTCTATCAACTGCTCACTCGCAAGCTCAGTGAGATTGACAGCCCGACCACCAGCAACTTCTTCGCCGGCTTGTGCAATACGTTGGTGATGAGCGCCCTGGTGCCGTTCTTCTGGCAGGTGCCAAGCCTGGTGCATGGGGCAATGATGCTTGCGTTGGGAGCGTGTGGGATGACGGCGCACCTGATGCTGACCCAGGCCTTCCGCTTCGCCGCCCCGGCGCTGCTGGCACCGTTCGGGTATTGCCAGATCGTATTTGCCGGCCTGTTGGGTTGGTTGCTGTTCAGCCATACGCCAACGTTGACCACGGTGTTCGGCATCGTGCTGATCTGCCTCAGCGGGCTGGCGGCGGCGTGGCAACAGCGGCGGAGCTAACGCGCACCGTGGTGGGATCGATTGTGGGAGCAAGGCTTGCCCGCGATGAAGACGATACGGTCCTGAGTGAACCGAGGTGCCTGCATCGGGGGTAAGCCGTGCTCCCACATGGGGATGAATCCCGGGCTGACTGGTATCAGCTTTCCAGCGTCGGCACCTTGCGCGGTGCCATGAAGTACAACCAGATCAGGGCAATGAAGTACATCGCCGGGATCAGGGTGAACAGTACGGTGTAGTTGTTGTGGGTCACCGTGAGGATGTGGCCCACCAACTGGGTCATGAACATCCCGCCGACGGCGGCGCACATGCCGCCAAAGCCGAACACCGTGCTCATCATGTGCTTGGGCGTGTAGTCCATCACGAGGCTCCAGATGTTGGCGGTCCAGGCCTGGTGCGCGCCGATGGCCAGGGAGATGGCAAACACCGCCATCCACAGGCTGCTGGAACCGGCGGCCAGGATCACGCCGATGATGCAGCAGGCGAACAGCAACATGGAAATCAGCCGCGCCTTGATCGGGTTCAGACCGCGACCGATCAGGAATGAAGACAGAATCCCGCCGCCCACGCTGCCGAAATCGGCGGTGAGGTAAATGATGATCAGCGGGATGCCCATCTGGGTCACGTTGATGCCCAGGTTGTATTGCTGGTTCAGGAACGGCGGCAACCAGTAGAGGTAGAACCAGAACACCGGTGCGGTGATCGAGTAGGCCAGGGCGAACGCCCAGGTGCCGCGCATGCGCAGGATACGGGAGAAGGGCACGCGGACCTGATCGGGTTCGTCCTGGGCCTGGATGTAGTCCAGTTCCGCCTGTTTGACGCTGGGATGATCCTCCGGGTTGAAGTATTTCAGGCCCCAGAACACCAGCCAGATCCCGCCCAGCGCGGCCATGCACAGGAACGCAGCCTGCCAGCCCCACACCTGCAGGACCAGCGGCAGCAGCATTGGCGTGAACATCGCGCCAACGTTGGTTCCGGCGTTGAAAATACCGGTCGCCACGGCCCGTTCACCGGCCGGGAACCATAGCCGTGTGGTCTTCACGCAGGCCGGGTAGTTGGCGGCTTCGGTCAGGCCCAGGATGAATCGGCAGACCATGAAGCCCACCGCCGACGTGGCCAGGCCATGGGCGCCGGTCGCCAGGCTCCAGAGCAGTACGGCGCAGAAGAACACACGCTTGACGCCGATCCGGTCGATCAGTCGGCCTTGCAGCACGAAACCGATGGCATAACCAACCTGGAACCAGAAGTTGATGTTGGCGTAATCCATCGCCGTCCAGCTCATTTCCTTGGCGAGAATGGGCTGCATCACGCCCAGTGCGGCGCGGTCGATGTAGTTCAGGGTGGTGGCGAAAAACACCAGGGCGAGCATGCCCCAACGGGTTTTGCCCACGGCCAGGGCGCCGCGGATCTTGTCACCGACGCCAGCGGTTGTGGCACCCAGGACGGGGGGCAGGCGGGAGCTTTGGGAGGGAATCATAGCGTGTACCCGTTTTTGAAATTCTTATGGTGTGGTCTTGGGTCTGTTCAAAGGTGCCGACGATCAGGGCGGCCTCAATGAGGGGCCGATGGTGCGCAGTGAGCAAAAAACCGTCAATTCGTTGATCGGGCATTGTGTTCGATAATCGCCCAAAAAACTAACCGGATGGTACATATTAAATTGCTGAAACAAACCTCCAGCTCAATAATCGGCTCACTCTTTCAAAAGCGGCACACCTGTGTGTAGCCGATGCCTGTCCCGGGAGCCGAAGCCATGCAGCGTTCCATTGCCACCGTGTCCTTGAGCGGTACCCTGCCGGAGAAACTTGAAGCCATTGCCGCCGCCGGTTTCGACGGCGTGGAGATCTTCGAGAACGACCTTCTCTATTACGATGGCAGCCCTCGGGAAATCAGGCAGATGTGCGCCGACCTGGGCATCGCCATCACGCTTTTCCAACCGTTTCGGGATTTTGAAGGTTGCCGTCGCGAACGCCTTGCGCGCAATCTGGAGCGGGCCGAGCGCAAGTTCGACCTGATGCAGGAGCTGGGCACCGACCTGGTGCTGGTGTGCAGTAATGCCTCGGCCGACAGCCTGGGTGATGAGCAGATTTTGGTGGATGACCTGCGATTGCTGGCCGAACGAGCCGGGGCGCGAGGCTTGCGCATCGGTTACGAGGCGCTGGCCTGGGGCCGGCACGTCAATACTTATCAACAGGTCTGGAACATCGTGCGTCAGGCCGACCACCCCAGTCTGGGGGTGTTGCTCGACAGCTTCCATACCTTGTCCCTCAAGGGCGATCCGAGTGCGATTGCCCAGATCCCCGGTGACAAGATTTTCTTCGTGCAAATGGCTGATGCGCCGATCCTGGCGATGGATGTCCTGGAATGGAGTCGGCATTTCCGTTGCTTCCCAGGCCAGGGCGAGTTCGATCTACCGGGCTTCCTGGCACCGATCATCAAGAGTGGCTACACCGGGCCATTGTCGCTGGAGATTTTCAACGACGGTTTCCGCGCCGCGCCACCACGGGCCAATGCCGCCGACGGCCTGCGTTCGTTGCTGTACCTGGAGGAGAAGACCCGCCAGCGGCTGGCCGAAGAGGCCGAACCGGCAAGCCATGCTGACATCCTGTTCGCCACGCCACCGGCCAGCGAATACAACGGTATCGAATTCCTTGAGTTTGCCGTGGACGACAGTCTTGGCGCGAAGCTGTCCCATTGGCTGGAACGGTTGGGGTTCGTCAAGGCCGGCCAGCATCGCTCCAAGAACGTGAGCCTGCTGCGCCAGGGCGACATCAACCTGATCCTCAATTGCGAACCCTATTCGTTTGCCCACAGCTTTTTCGAAGCTCACGGGCCATCGCTGTGCGCCACCGCCGTGCGGGTCAAAAACAGCGCCAGCGCCCTGGAGCGGGCCGTGGCCTACAAGGGCCAGCCTTATCGCGGCCTGGTGGGGCCCAACGAGTTGGAGTTGGCGGCGGTGCGTGCACCGGACGGCAGCCTGATTTACCTGGTGGATCAGGACGCCGACGTCTACGGCACCGATTTCAACCTGCAACCGGGCGCTGTCATCGGTGCCGGACTCAAGCGCATCGACCACATGGCAATGGCGCTGCCGGCCGATAGCCTCGACAGCTGGGTGCTGTTCTACAAGAGCCTGCTGGATTTCGAAGCCGACGACGAAGTGGTGCTGCCCGACCCGTATGGCCTGGTAAAGAGTCGCGCCCTGCGTAGCCGTTGCAGTTCGATCCGCTTACCGCTCAATATTTCCGAGAACCGTAACACCGCGATCTCCCATGCGCTGTCCAGTTATCGCGGCTCCGGCGTGCACCACATCGCCTTCGACTGCGATGACATCTTTGCCCAGGTCAGCCGCGCCAAAGAGGCCGGTGTGCCGCTGCTGGACATTCCGCTCAACTATTACGATGACCTCGCGGCGCGTTTCGATTTCGATGATGAGTTTCTCAGCGAGCTGGCTTATTTCAACGTGTTGTACGACCGAGATGCCCAGGGCGGTGAATTGTTTCACGTCTACACCGAGCCGTTCGAAGGGCGCTTCTTCTTTGAAATCATCCAGCGCAAGAACGGCTATGCCGGCTACGGCGCCGCCAATGTCGCGGTAAGGCTGGCAGCCATGGCCAAGTCCCGCAGCGGTGGCTTGCGGCACGCCAAGTTGTAGGCAAATCGTAAACGCGGCGGTAAAGGGCAACCCCGTGGCTTGGCTTGACTGCGCGGTGCGGCCCATAATCGCCAACCTGTGCAGTGATGGCCGTGAGCCCCGCAATGACTACGAATTCAGAGCTTTCCGCAGACCTCGACGAACCTGTCGTCGAGCCGCGCAAGAGTCGCAAGAACAACCCGGAGAAAACCCGGGAAAACATTCTTCAGGAAGCCATCGTCGAGTTCGTCCAGCAGGGCCTGTCCGGCGCTCGGGTCGACGCCATTGCTGAGCGCATCCACACCTCCAAGCGCATGATCTACTACTACTTCGGCAGCAAGGAGCAGTTGTACGTCGAGGTGCTGGAAAAACTCTACGGCGATATCCGCAACACTGAGAGCCGCCTGCACTTGGCGGAACTGGCCCCGGTCGATGCGATCCGGCGCCTGGTGGAATTCACCTTCGACCACCATGACCGCAATGTGGATTTCGTGCGCATCGTCTGCATCGAAAACATTCACAACGCCGAGTACGTCAAGCAATCGGGCGCCATCAAGGCAATGACCAATACCATCCTTGATTCCCTGGGCGTGATCCTGCGCCGAGGTGCCGAAGAGGGGGTGTTCCGCGCCGGCCTGGAACCGCTGGATGTGCATCTGCTGATCAGTTCGTTCTGCTTTTACCGCGTGTCCAACCGCCACACATTCGGTGAGATTTTTCAGATCGATTTGCCGGACGAAGCGATCAAGCAGCGTCATCGCCAGATGATTTGTGAGTCGGTGTTGCGGTATCTGCAGGCCTGACCTTGAAACCTTTGTGGGAGCGAGCCTGCTCGCGATAGCGGTGAATCAGTCAGTGTTGATGTGGCTGACATACCGCTATCGCGAGCAGGCTCGCTCCCACAAGGGTGGTTTCAGTGATTCATGCTCTGGAAATGCTCCAGCATCCGCTGCGCATCCGGCGCTACGCCGCTGAACAGCTCGAACGCCTTCACCGCCTGGAACACGGCCATGTTGCCGCCATCCAGCGTGCGGCAACCCAGGGCGCGGGCGTTGCGCAGCAGTTCGGTTTCCAGGGGGAAGTAGACAATTTCCGCGACCCACAATTGGCCCCGCAGCAGCTCCACCGGCACCGGCATGCCCGGCAGTTTCGCCATGCCCATGGGCGTGGTATTCACCAGGCCGTCCGCCTCGGCCATCGCTGTAGGCAAATCATGTCCGGCCCGGGCGCGGCCAGGACCGAAGTGTTGATTCAGGTTGTTTGCCAGTGCTTCGGCACGGCTGACTTCAACATCAAAAATGCTCAGCGTCTGTATGCCTTCTGCCAACAGCGCGTGGGCCACCGCCGCGCCTGCGCCGCCGGCACCCATCTGGACCACGTGCTTGCGCGCCACTTCACCCAGGCCGCGGCGAAACCCTTCGGCGAACCCCAGGCAGTCGGTGTTGTGGCCGATGCGTTTGCCCTCCTTGAACACCACGGTATTCACCGCGCCAATGCCCCTGGCCTCGGGCGACAGCTCGTCGAGCAACGGGATGATCGCCTGTTTGCAGGGAAAGGTGATGTTCAGGCCGGTGAAGTTCATGCGCTCGGCGGCCTTGAGCAAATCGGGCAGGGCGCCGCTGTCGAGTCCCAGGGCGTCCAGGTCGATCAGTCGATAGAGGTAACGCATGCCCTGGGCATCGCCCTCGCGCTCATGGAGCGCAGGGGTGCGCGAAGCCTGGATGCCCGCACCAATCAGGCCGGCAAGCACGGTGATATTCGACATGCTCATCAACCCTTCAACCGCTGACTGAAATGCTCCAGCGCCAGGCGATAACCATGGCTGCCAAACCCGCACATCACACCGATGGCGACCGATGAAACAAAGGAGTGATGACGGAACGTTTCGCGGGCGTGAACGTTGGACAGGTGCACCTCGATCACCGGGACTTCGCTGGCGACCAGCGCATCACGGATCGCTACCGAGGTGTGGGTCCAGGCTGCCGGGTTGATGACGATGCCGGCACACCGACCGCGGGCGCCATGCACCCAGTCGAGCAATTCGCCTTCCTGATTGGTCTGGCGAAACTCTACCGCCAGGCCGAATTCTTCAGCGGCGCGGCCGCACAGTGCGGAGATGTCCGCCAGGGTTTCGTGGCCATAAGTCGCCGGCTCGCGGGTACCGAGCAGGTTCAGGTTCGGGCCGTTGAGCACCAGAACGATCGGAGGCATCGCAATTTCTCCACAATTTTTATTGTTGGTGTCGGCGGATTTCAGCCGGTGGAGATAAATTGTACTAGATGGTTAATTTGGTCAAACAAAGCCGATGGCATCGGGCAATAAGTGTTCGATGATCGAACATGATCTTGGTCGGGAGGTGAGGGAGGGCACTGGTGGCGAGGGGATTTATCTGTGGGAGCAAGGCTTGCCCGCGATACAGGCGGCTCAAATTCTGAACGACCGCATTGCCTGTATCGCGGGCAAGCCTTGCTCCCATATAGCTTTGCCCTGTCCAGCCCCGCAGCGTTTAGCGCCGCGTCAACAACACCCCGGATTCCATGTGATGGGTCCAAGGGAATTGATCGAACATCGCGCAGCGCGTGATGCGGTGGGTGTCGTGCAGTTGCGCGATGTTGGCGGCGAGGGTTTCCGGGTTGCACGAGATGTAGAGGATGTTCTCGAAACGCCGGGTCAGTTCGCAGGTGTCCGGGTCCATGCCGGCGCGGGGCGGGTCGACGAAGACGCTGCCGAATGCGTAGCTCTTGAGGTCGATGCCGTGCAAGCGACGGAACGGGCGGACTTCGTTCAGGGCTTCGGTCAGTTCTTCAGCGGACAGGCGCACCAGAGTCACGTTATCCACAGCGTTTCCGCTGAGGTTGCTCAGCGCGGCGTTCACCGACGTCTTGCTGATTTCGGTCGCCAGCACTTTGCGCACGCGGGTGGCCAAAGGCAGGGTGAAGTTGCCGTTGCCGCAGTACAACTCCAGCAGGTCGTCGCTGCGATCGCCCAAGGCCTCGTAGGCCCAGTTGAGCATCTTCTGGTTCACGGTGCCGTTGGGCTGGGTGAAGGCGCCTTCAGGTTGGCGATAGCTGAAAGTGCGGCCACCGACGTCGAGTTTCTCCACCACGTAATCATGGCCGATCACTTCCCGTTTGCCTTTGGAGCGCCCGATGATACTCACACCGAGGTCGCTCGCCAGTTTCGTGGCCGCTGCGTGCCAGTGCTCATCCAGCGGGCGGTGGTAACACAGGGTGATCATCGCATCGCCGGCCAGGGTGGTCAGGAACTCCACCTGGAACAGCTTATGACTCAGCGGCGCGCTGGCTTGCCAGGCCGCCTTGAGTTGCGGCATCAACTGGTTGATGCGCAGGCTGGCGATGGGAAACTGCTCGATGAGGATCGGCGTGCGCTTGTCGTCTTGGGAGAACATCGCGTAATGCCGTTCGCCGGCCTCGCGCCACAGGCGGAATTCGGCCCGCAGGCGGAAGTGCTCCAGCGGTGAGTCGAACACCGCTGGCTCCGGCGCATCGAACGGGGCCAGCAGGTCACGCAAGCGGCTGACCTTGTCCTGGAGCTGAGTGGCGTAGGCCTGGGAGTCAAAAGTCATGCGTTGAACCAACCCAACTTGATCACGAACAGAATCGACAGGATGACCAGCGCCGGGTTCAGCTCACGGCCACGGCCAGACACCAGTTTGATGGCGGTCCAGGCGATGAAGCCGAAGGCAATGCCGTTGGCGATGGAATAGGTGAACGGCATCGCCAGCGCGGTAATCACCACGGGAGCGGCCACGGTGATGTCGTCCCAGTCGATTTCCGCCAGGCCTGAGGTCATCAGCACGGCGACGAACAACAGCGCCGGTGCGGTGGCGAAGGCCGGGACACTGGAGGCCAGTGGCGAAAAGAACAACGCCAGCAGAAACAGGATCGCCACGACGATGGCGGTCAGGCCGGTGCGGCCGCCGGCGCTGACGCCCGCCGCCGACTCGATGTAGCTGGTGGTGGTGGAGGTGCCCAGCAGCGAACCGGCCATGGCGGCGGTGCTGTCGGCGATCAGTGCCCGCCCCATCTTCGGCATGTGGCCGTCCTTGCCCATCAGTCCGGCGCGCTTGGCGACGCCGATCAGGGTGCCGGAATTGTCGAACAGGTCGACGAACAGGAAGGCGAAAATCACGCTCACCAGACCGATGTCCAGGGCGCCCTTGATGTCCAGTTGCAGGAAGGTCGGCGCCAGGGACGGCGGCATCGACATCACGCCGCCGAACGGGGTGAAGCCCATCAGGATCGAAACGATGGTGACTGCCAGGATGCCGATGAGCACGGCACCGCGCACTTTCAGCGCTTCGAGGGCGACGATCAGGACGAAGCCGAGGGTAGCGAGGATCGGCGCGGGTTGTTTCAAATCACCGAGGCCGACCATGGTTGCCGGGTTTTTCACCACGATGCCGGCGTTATTCAGGGCGATCAGCGCCAGGAACAGGCCGATACCGGCGGCGATGGCCGAGCGCAGGGGCAGCGGGATGCTGTTGATGATCCACTCGCGGATACGAAAGATCGACAGCAGGAAGAACAACACGGCGGAAATGAACACCGCACCCAGCGCCACCTGCCAGGTATGGCCCATGTGCAGGACCACGGTGTAGGTGAAAAACGCATTCAGGCCCATGCCCGGCGCGAGGGCGATCGGGTAGTTGGCGATCAGGCCCATGGTGGTGGAGCCGATGGCCGCCGCCAGGCAGGTGGCGACGAACAACGCACCTTTGTCCATGCCGGTTTCGCCGAGGATGCTCGGGTTGACGAACAGAATGTAGGCCATGGCCAGGAAGGTGGTGACGCCCGCCAGAATCTCGGTTCGCACGTTGGTGTTGTGTGCCTTGAGTTGAAACAGCCTTTCCAGCATGTCTGCTCCCCGTGGCGCGCCGGGCGCCGTGAATGTATCGACCTCAACAGCAAAGCACAGACCGCCAGGGGCGCTCGGGAATTTTCTGTGGGTCGGAAAAAGCCGCGCATCATACCAGCAGCGTGGCGCTGTGGCTGCGATCGTCGTCGATGTTTTGCCCAAGCGCCAAGTCGGCCATACTGCGCGCGGTTCCGGGAGGTCTTTATGCATCGTATGAAAAAACACCTATTGGTCGCATGGGGGTGTGCGCTGGGCCTGGGGTTACCCGGGCAGGCCGTCAATGCCGCTTCGGCGCCGCCCCTGAGCGAGGTCAAGGTGCTCAAGGTCGAGTCGCCCGCCTGCGGCTTCGAGGACATCGCCCAAGGGCAAGAACAGACCCGTTGCAATCACAGCGGCCCGAGTATCAAGGTCTATGTGCTGGAAGTGGGGTATGGCCGTCAGCCTCACGTCACGCTGGACGGCTTTGAAGTCGATGGCACCCGCTCGCCGGTCTGTGCGTTCAGCAATGGCAACCTGAATGATTGTTCCGTGCGGAGCAAAACGGTTGGCTATTTGTATGTCTTCGATCTGAAGGGCAAGCAGGAAGGCACCTTCAGCTTCAGCAACCAGTCGATCAACGCACCAGGCAACCGGATGTCGACCCAGCTGTACATCAAATGACCTTCCAGCCTGACAAGCCGCACGCGGCCCGGCAAACCTGACTAGGCTTCATAAACCACCCAGCGGAGAACACCGATGATGCCTGGAACCAAGATCCCCCGAGCCCTGATAGCCGTCGCCGAAGGTGTCGACGACTTGCAGACCGTTACGCTGATCGACGTGCTGCGTCGAGCTCAGGTCGAAGTGGTGGTGGCAAGTATCGAAGGGCGGCGGATGCTCACCTGTGCCCGCGGCACGCGCCTGACCGCCGACGGTATGCTGGTGGACTTGTTGGCGCAGGACTTTGATCTGATCGTCCTGCCCGGCGGCATCATCGGCGCCCAACACCTGGCGGCCCATCAGCCACTGCGACAACTGATCAAGGACCAGGCCGCCACTGGACGTTTCTTCGCCGCCATCGCCGAAGCCCCGGCCCTTGCCTTGCAGGCGTTCGGCGTACTGCGCCAGCGCCGCATGACCTGCCTGCCCGCCGTGAGCCAGCAACTGTCCGGTTGCAATTTTGTCGATCAGCCGGTGGTGGTGGACGGCAACTGCATCACCGCCCAAGGCTCGGCTGCCGCGCTGGCGTTTGCCTTGACGCTGGTGGAACAGCTCTGTGGCAAGGGCGTGAGGGGCGTGGTGGCGGCGGAGTTGCTGGCCTGACAGGCATCAGGCGTGGTGAGGTAAGCGTTCGATCAAAGGTTGTTCACGCTGCTCGGCTTGCCACAGATCATAGTCCGTCTGAACACCCAGCCAGACCCTGGCCTTGCCGATCCCGGCCCGTTCCAGGCGCACGGCCAGATCGGGGCTGACGGGGGCATGGCCGTGCAATACCCGAGAGAGATGCGGTCGGGCGAAGCCCAAATGCCGCGCCAGCTCGGTGACTGTGATGCCCAGTTCGGGTAACACATCCATCAGTAGCGTTTCGCCAGGGTGTGGCGGATTGTGCATGGGCATGTTCCAGCCTCCTGTCAGTGGTAGTCCAGATAATCGACCAGTTCGATATCCGATCCGCTAAAACGAAAAATAATCCGCCAGTTTCCCGAAACACTCAGCGACCAGTATTCAACCAGCTCACCTCTGAGTGGATGCAGTCGCCATCCGGGGATATCCAAGTCGTCAGGCGACTGCGCCCGGTCCATGAACTGGAGCATGCGAGCCAGGCGGTTTCCATGGTCAGCCCGGATTCCACGGGTCGAACCCGTTTCATAGAAGATCCTGAGGCCTTTGTGTCGGAAGGATTTAATCATGGAATCGAGTGTAAGGCGATACATTACACTCGGTGCGGTACATATATACCGCACATGCCAGGCAAATCTGTGTGTCCTGCGATGGCCAAGGCTTTTTCGGCGCGTCGAAATTGCCTTGAACGCTCACCCCACCCCGAAGTCGTACCCCTTATGACGGCGGTTTGCGAAAACGCCGCGAGTGTACGACCAACCGTGAGGTGTTTATGAGCGCGACCCTGTCCGAAGCGACACCGGCGTCCTTCGTCCGCCATCCGATCCGCTTGACGCTCAATGGTCAGGCGCGCGAACTGCACGTGCTGCCCTGGACCACGCTGCTGGACCTGCTGCGTGAGCAACTGGATCTGGTGGGCAGCAAGAAAGGTTGCGACCACGGTCAATGTGGTGCCTGTACGGTGCTGCGCGATGGCAAGCGGATCAACGCCTGCCTGACCCTGGCGGTGATGTGCGACGGCGCTGAGCTGACCACCATCGAGGGGTTGGCCAACGGTGATCAGTTGCATCCCATGCAGCAGGCTTTCATCAAGCACGACGCCTTCCAGTGCGGTTACTGCACGCCTGGGCAGATCTGTTCCGCGGTGGGATTGGCCAATGAAGGCCGGGCACAGACTGGGGCGCAGATCAGCGAACTGATGAGCGGCAATCTCTGCCGGTGCGGCGCCTACAACAACATTCGTGACGCTATCGAAGAGGCATTGCCGCTCTGTCAGCAGGGAGGTGATCAATGAACCCTTTCCAATACAGCAAGCCCGACACCGTGCAGGCCGCCGTCGACTTGTCGAGCCCGGTTTCACGCTTCATTGCCGGTGGCACCAACCTGCTGGACCTGATGAAAGAAAACCTCACCCGCCCCGAGCACCTGATCGACATTACCGGGCTGCCCCTGGCGGACCTCAGCGAAACCCCTTCCGGTGGGGTGATGATCGGCGCGTTGGTGAGCAATGCCGATCTGGCTTGG
Source organism: Pseudomonas sp. N-1-13 (assembly GCF_057787095.1). Classification (NCBI taxonomy): domain Bacteria; kingdom Pseudomonadati; phylum Pseudomonadota; class Gammaproteobacteria; order Pseudomonadales; family Pseudomonadaceae; genus Pseudomonas; species Pseudomonas sp. N-1-13. The sequence goes on from NZ_JBYNRI010000001.1 coordinate 715,144, forward strand.
CATCCCTGGATCCAGCGCCGCTATCCGCTGCTTTCCCAGGCAATCCTGGCGGGCGCCTCGCCGCAGTTGCGCAACATGGCCAGCACCGGCGGTAACCTCCTGCAACGCACCCGCTGTTATTACTTCTATGACGCCAACGTGCCGTGCAACAAGCGACGGCCAGGCAGCGGCTGTCCGGCTCGGGACGGCTTGAACCGTATGCACGCGATATTCGGCGCCAGTGATCAATGTGTCGCCACGCACCCTTCCGACATGTGCGTGGCACTGGCTGCCTTGGAGGCCGTGGTGCATGTTATCGGTCGGGGCGGGGCACGGACCATCGAGTTCGCTGACTTTCACCGTCTGCCCGGCGATGCCCCGGAACGGGACAACCAACTGGCCGATGATGAACTGATCACCGCCATTGAGTTGCCTGCCGCCGGTTTCGCTGAACACAGCCATTACTTGAAAATTCGGGACCGGGCCTCCTACGCCTTTGCGCTGGTTTCGGTAGCGGCGGCGCTCGAGCTGGACGGGCCGGTGATCCGCCAGGCGCGCCTGGCCCTCGGCGGCGTGGCCCACAAACCCTGGCGCGACCGGGCCGTGGAAAGCTGGCTGACCGGTCAGACCGTCAGCCGCGAAACCTTCACTGCTGCCGCTGACGCGCTGTTGCAAAACGCCGAGCCGCTGGAACATAACGGCTTCAAGGTCAGACTGGCGCGCCGGGCGGTGGTCCGCGCCTTGAGCGATGCCGCACTGGTGGGAGGACAAGCCTGATGAATGCTTCGAGCAAATCCATAGGGCAACCACTTGACCGGGTCGATGGCCTGCTCAAGGTCACCGGCCAGGCCCGATATGCCGGCGAATACCCCGAGGACGGTTTGCTGCACGGCAGCGTCGTCTCCAGCAGCATCGCCCGTGGCCGCGTGCTGCGCATCGATGCCACCCGAGCGTTGGCGTTGCCCGGGGTGGTCACGGTGATCGACCACACCAACCGCCCCAGGATCGCCAGCTACGACGAGCCTTACGAGGACGCCGATGCGGCAGAGGGGTCGCCGTTCCGACCGCTGTACAACGATCAGGTACTCTACAGCGGCCAGCCGTTGGCCTTGGTGGTCGCTGAAAACCTCGAGCTGGCCCGTTACGCCGGTTCGCTTATTGAAATCGAATATGAAGCCCGGGACCATCAGACCGATCTGGCAATCCTGCAAAACGAAGCCCATCCGGCGCCGGCAGAATTGCCCAAGCCCCGTGGGAATTTTCAGGGCGAGTACGCCAGTTCGGCCCTCAGTGTGGACGTGTCCTACAGCACACCGATCGAACACCACAACCCGATGGAGCCTCATGCCTCCACCGTGCTGTATCAGCCTGACGGCAGCCTGCACATCCACGACAAGACCCAAGGCACGCAAAACTGTCAAGCCTATGTGCAAAAGGTCTTCGGGCTTGAGAAAGAGCAGGTGCGAGTGTTTGCCGCCTATGTGGGCGGCGCCTTCGGTTCCGGGCTGCGGCCACAGTACCAACTGCCCCTGGCGGTGATGGCAGCGCTGACGCTCAAACGCTCGGTGCGGGTCAGTCTGACGCGCCAGCAGATGTTTACCTTTGGCTATCGACCACGGACCTTTCAGCGCCTGCAACTGGGGGCCGCGGCCAACGGGCGACTGTTGGCGGTGGCGCATACCGCCATCGGCCAGACCTCGCGCTTTGAAGATTTCACCGAGCATGTGGTGGAGTGGAGCGGCATGCTCTATCACTGCGACAACGTTGAATTGACCTACAAACTGGTGCCGTTGGACGTCTATACGCCGCTGGACATGCGCGCTCCCGGCGCTGCCCTGGGACTGATCGGCCTGGAGTGCGCCATGGATGAACTGGCCTGTGCCCTGGCGATCGATCCGGTTCAACTGCGGTTGCTCAACTATGCCGAGCGTAACGAGAACGAAGACAAGCCATATTCCAGCAAGGAGTTGCGTGAGTGCTATGCCCAAGGTGCCCGTCGTTTTGGCTGGGACAAGCGCAACCCGGAACCGCGCAGCATGCGTGAAGGTCGGCAGTTGGTCGGTTGGGGCATGGCGGGCGGTGTGTGGGAGGCCATGCAGCAGAAGGCCAGCGCTCGGGCCTCGCTGGATGCCAACGGTCAGTTGACCGTCAGCAGTGCCACCACTGACATCGGTACTGGCACCTACACAGTCATGACCCAGATCGCCGCCCAAGCGTCAGGCGTTTCCCTGGAAAACGTCACCTTTATCCTCGGTGATTCGTCGCTGCCGACTGCGCCGCTGCAGGGCGGCTCGTTCACCGTCTCGTCGGTGGGCACCGCTGTGCAGCAGGCCTGTGAAGCCCTGAAGGAAAAACTCCTGGCTGTGGCGCGGCAGAGCTGTCCGGCCTTTGCTGGCGCGACCCTTGAGCAAGTGACGTTTGCCGACGGTCAGCTACGGTTGGGCGAGGCCTGTGTCTCGTTGGCAGAGTTGGCGCAAAAAAGCGGCGAGACGCCCTTGCAGGTTCAGGTTACTGCCGAGCCGGAGGAAAAACGCCAAGCCTACGCTACGGCCACGCATTCGGCGGTGTTTGTCGAAGTGCTGGTGGATGAGGACTTGGGCACGGTGAAGGTCAATCGGGTGGTCAGCGCCATCGCCGCCGGACGGGTGATCAACCCGAAAACCGCGCGCAGCCAGATCCTTGGCGGCGTGGTCTGGGGCGTCGGCATGACCTTGCACGAAGAAACCTTGACTGACCATGCGTTGGGCCGGCACATGAATCACAGCCTGGCGGAATACCATGTGCCGGTGAACGCCGACATCGGGGATATTGACGTGGTTTTTGTCGACGAGCACGACGAGATCGTCAATGCCCTCGGCTCCAAGGGCGTCGGTGAGATTGGCATCGTTGGTGTGGCGGCGGCCGTGGCCAATGCGATTTATCACGCCACCGGCAAACGGGTCCGGGACTTTCCCATCACGCTGGATAAATTGCTTTAGGTTTTCGCAGCGTCCACCGGTTCGTGCATCCGGTCACGGTTGGCCAGGGTCGGGAACAGTTTGATCCAGACCCCGGTCACCAGCAGTGTGCCGACACCGCCCATGACCACCGCCGGCACGGTGCCGAACCAGTGGGCGGTCAGGCCGGACTCGAACTCGCCCAACTGGTTCGAGGCACCGATGAACAGTCCGTTCACGGCGCTGACCCGGCCGCGCATTTCGTCTGGCGTTTCCAACTGCACGAAGGAGGCGCGGATCACCATGCTGATCATGTCCGCCGCGCCTAGCACCACCAGCACCGCCAGGGAAAACCAGAACGAAGTGGAGAGGCCGAAGGCAATGGTGGCGACGCCGAACACGCCCACGGCGGTGAACATCACCCGACCGACCTTGCGCTCCACGGCAAACCGCGCCAGCCATAGCGACATCAGCAAGGCCCCCACCGCCGGAGCCGAGCGCAGCAGGCCCAGGCCCCAGGGACCGGTAAGCAGAATATCCTTGGCGAACACCGGCAACAGCGCGGTCGCGCCGCCCAGCAGTACCGCAAACAGGTCCAGGGAAATCGCCCCGAGAATGTCTGGGCGGCTGCGGATGAAGCGAATCCCGGCCAGCAACGAATCCATGGTTGCCTTGCCTTTGTTCAACGGCGTCTGGCGGGCGGGCAGGTTGAGCATCAGGCAGCAGGCGATGACGTAGAGCAACACGGTCGGCCCATAGACCCAGACGCTGCCAAAGGCATAGAGCAGACCGCCCAGTGCCGGGGCGACGATGGTCGCGGACTGCTGGGCCGACTGCGCGGCGGCCACGGCGCGGGGAAACAGCGCGGCCGGCACGATGCTCGGCAGCAGCGCTTGGGTGGTCGGCATCTCAAAGGAGCGGGCGGCGCCCAGCAGGAAGGCGAGGATGAAGATCATCTCCCGCGTGACGTTATCGGTGGCGCTGCCGATGACCAGCGCCAGGGCAATCATCGCCTGCAACGACTGGCAGATCGCCGCGACCTTGCGGCGATCATAGCGGTCGGCCACATGCCCGGTGTGCAGCATGAACAGCACACGCGGAGCAAACTCCACCAACCCTACAAGACCCAGGTCCAATACGTTGCCGGTCAGTTGATAGAGGTTCCAGCCGATGGCCACGGTGAGCATCTGGAAGCCACTGGCGGTGAAAATCCGGGCCAGCCAGAAGGCGATGAAGGGGCGGTGGTGGCGGAGCAGCAATGGCGCTTGGCTGGGCATCTATGACGGGTCCGGTGATGAGGGCATCGAGATTATCACCGAGTTGTAACTGGAGGTTGCGGTTGCTGGAAAAATAGTTAGCCAAGCATCTACTTTTCACATAGCACGCTTTTTTTTTGGCGAGGGGATTTATCCCCGCTGGGGTGCGAAGCGGCCCCAAGCTTTTGCGAGCGCTGCGCACTCGAGCGGGGATATCCCCTCGCCACAACAGTGCACTCCTCAAGATTCAAGAAATCTTGGCTTAGAGCAGGATTGCAGCACTGAGACAACCTGTCACGCGACAAAAGACCACGCCGTCCGGCGGCCATAATGCGACTACTCTTTGAGCATTGCTTGATCCAGGTCAATACCCTCCGGGGGCTTGGGCTGGCGGCCATCCGGCCACGTTCCTGCGTTGTGACGGTTTAAAAAAAGAACGATTTGAAAAGCATCGCACTCCATATCCCTGGAGGTTGCGATGCAAGCCCCGCCCGCAGCCGGTTTTACCTGACAGAGGAAGACTTATGTTCGGTTTGGAGGCGCTCGATCTCGCCCGAATCCAGTTCGCGTTCACCATCTCGTTCCATATCCTGTTCCCGGCCATCACCATCGGCCTGGCGAGTTACCTGGCGGTACTCGAGGGCTTGTGGCTCAAGACCCGCGACGACACCTACCGCGACCTGTACCACTTCTGGTCGAAGATCTTTGCCGTCAACTTCGGCATGGGGGTGGTATCCGGTTTGGTCATGGCCTATCAGTTCGGCACCAACTGGAGTCGTTTCTCTGACTTCGCCGGCGCGGTCACCGGGCCGCTGCTGACTTACGAGGTGCTCACGGCGTTCTTCCTCGAAGCCGGGTTCCTGGGGGTGATGCTGTTCGGTTGGAACCGCGTCGGGCGCGGTCTGCATTTCTTTTCCACAGTCATGGTAGCGATCGGCACGCTGATCTCGACGTTCTGGATCCTGTCCTCCAACAGCTGGATGCAGACTCCCCAGGGCTACGAAATCATCGATGGCCGGGTCATCCCGGTGGACTGGCTGGCGGTGGTGTTCAACCCCTCGTTCCCCTATCGGCTGTTGCACATGTCCACGGCAGCGTTTGTCGCCACGGCGTTTTTCGTCGGTTCGTCGGCGGCCTGGCACTTGTTGCGCGGTCGGGATACCCCGGCCATTCGCCGCATGCTCTCGATGGCGATGTGGATGGCGTTGCTGGTGGCGCCGATCCAGGCCGTCATTGGCGACTTCCATGGCCTCAACACCCTCAAGCATCAACCGGCCAAGATCGCGGCCATCGAAGGTCACTGGGAAAATGTCGGCAATGAGCCTACCCCGCTGATCCTGTTTGGCTGGCCGGACATGCAGGCGGAAAAGACCCGGTTCGCCGTGGAAATCCCCTACCTGGGCAGCCTGATCCTGACCCACAGCCTGGACAAACAGGTGCCGGCCCTCAAGGAGTTCCCGCCTGAAGACCGACCGAATTCGACCATTGTGTTCTGGTCGTTCCGGATCATGGTAGGCCTGGGGCTGCTGATGATTTTCACCGGTCTGTGCAGTCTCTGGTTGCGCCGCAACGACCGGCTCTACCAATCCCGACCGTTCCTTCACATGGTCTTGTGGATGGGGCCGTCCGGCCTGATCGCGATCCTTGCTGGCTGGTTCACCACCGAAATCGGTCGCCAGCCCTGGGTGGTCTACGGCCTGATGCGCACGGCCGATGCTTCCTCCGGCCACAGCTTTGCGCAGATGAGCATCACGCTTGTGCTGTTCGTCGTGGTGTATTTCGCGCTGTTCGGTGCGGGGCTGAGCTACATGATGCGCCTGGTGCGCAAAGGGCCGGAAGCCCATGAAGATGAGCCGGCCGACGGTGGCCCGGGTCAGAAACGTACCCCGGCCCGTCCATTGTCGGCCGCCGATGATGGCGACGACGAAGTGGACCATAACGACAGCTCGCACAAGGGGAATTGAGTCATGGGTATTGATCTTCCGCTGATCTGGGCCGTGGTCATCATCTTCGGCATCATGATGTACGTGATCATGGATGGCTTTGACCTGGGGATCGGCATTCTTTTCCCCTTCATCAAGGCTGAGCGTGATCGTGACGTGATGATGAACACCGTAGCGCCGGTCTGGGACGGTAACGAAACCTGGCTGGTGCTGGGTGGCGCGGGCCTGTTCGGGGCGTTTCCGCTGGCTTATTCGGTGGTGCTTTCGGCGCTGTACCTGCCGCTGATCCTGATGCTCATCGGGCTGATTTTCCGCGGCGTGGCCTTTGAGTTTCGCTTCAAGGCCAAGGCTCACAAGCGCCATCTGTGGGACAAGGCGTTCATCGGCGGTTCCCTGACGGCCACCTTCTTCCAGGGGGTGGCGTTGGGGGCGTTCATTGATGGATTCGAAGTGGTCGATCGCCAGTTCGCCGGCGGCTCCCTGGACTGGTTCACACCGTTCACCGTCTTCTGTGGCCTGGCCTTGATCGTCGCCTACGCCTTGCTCGGCTGCACTTGGCTGATCATGAAAACCGAAGGCAAGTTGCAGGAGCAGATGCATAACCTGGCCAGGCCGCTGGCGTTCGGGGTGCTGGCGGTGATCGGTATCGTCAGTATCTGGACTCCGCTGGCTCACGCCGATATCGCGGCGCGCTGGTTTACCCTGCCGAATCTGTTCTGGTTCCTGCCGGTACCGATCCTGGTGCTGGTGACCATGTACGGGTTGTTTCGCGCCGTTGCCCGCAACGCCAACTACACGCCGTTCATTCTGACGCTGGCGCTGATCTTCCTCGGTTACAGCGGTCTGGGCATCAGCTTGTGGCCGAACATCGTGCCGCCATCCATCTCCATCTGGGACGCGGCGTCACCGCCACAGAGCCAGGGGTTCATGCTGGTCGGGACGCTGTTCATCATTCCTTTGATTCTGGTGTACACCTTCTGGAGCTACTACGTGTTCCGGGGCAAGGTGACCCATGACGACGGCTACCATTGATTGACCTGCGAGGCATTGAAAATGGCCAAGCCTGATTTGAAAGACATCGAAGCGGCTGAAAAGAAGCCGCTCTGGCAGCGACTTGGCTGGCTGGCGCTGATCTGGGCCGGCAGTGTACTGGCGCTGTTTATCGTCGCCAGCCTGATGCGGATGTTCATGAACGCCGCAGGGCTGACCACCCACTGACGCTCCCGGGCAGGGTCAAATTATTTGCGGGCCTTGAGGATGACGAATTTCGGGGTTGCGGCCACTTGTTCGACACCCCGGAACAACCGCGCCAGTTTGCTGTGGTAGCCCAGGTGCCGATTGCCGACGATGTACAGCGCGCCGCCGACCACCAGTGCTTCGCGCGCCTGCTGAAACATCCGCCAGGCGAGGAAGTCGCCCACCACCTGCTGTTGGTGGAAAGGCGGATTACACAGCACTACGTCCAATGATTGCGGCTCTTGCCCGGCCAGACCGTCCCCAGCTCGTATGGTCACCTCACGCTCGCCCAGGGCGGCGCGCCAGTTCTCGGCGGCCGACTGCACGGCCATGTACGATTCATCCACCAGGGTGTAGTGGGCCTCGGGATTCTGCAGGGCGCTGGCGATTGCCAGTACACCGTTGCCGCACCCCAGGTCCGCGACGCGGGCGGTGCCCAGGTTCTTTGGCAGATGCGGCAGAAATGCCCGGGTGCCGATGTCCAGGCCTTCGCGACAGAACACGTTGGCGTGGTTGAGCAATTCGATCTTTGGCTCTTCCAACCAATAGCGCGTGGGGTAGGGGGATGCGGTCGGCACTCGGGTTTCTGGCTGGAGCGCTTCTGGCGTGGCGATCAACAAGCGAGCTTTTTTCACTGCCAGCGAGGCCTGCACCGGGCCAACGTAGCGTTCCAGCAGGTCACCGGCGGCCCGTGGCAGATGCTTGACCATCGCAGCAGCAATCACCTGGGCGCCGGGGGCCAATTGGCCTTGCAGGCGAATCAACTGTTCTTCCAGCAGGGCCAGGGTTTTCGGCACTTTGATCAGGACGCGGTTGAAAGGTCCGGTCAACGGTTCACTGGCCGGCAACGTCGGCACTGCATCAAAGGGCAGGCCGTTGCGCACCAGGTTTTTCTCCAGCGCCTGCAAGGCCAGGTACGAGTCGCTGCTGCTGATGACTTCAACCTTGCCGGCAAGGCTCGCCGCCAGGGCACCAAAGCTGTCATTGAGGACCAGGACCCGGGTATCGGCGAGCGGCTGTTGCTCGGCCAGATACGCGAGCAGGTATTCGTCGGCTGCGTCAAAGGCTTGCAGCGGTTCGTTCTGCTGTTCGGGTTGGCGGATCAGGTCAAGTTGGGCGAAGGGACTGTCGAGCAAGGGCATGGCTGGGACTCTGGAGATCAACGAATGTCCCGCTGCCCCGGGGCAGGTGTCTCAGCGGGACCGCCTGAATGAACTTCGTCGCGTACTGGGCGCGTCATCATTCAAGTGGAGCCGTAAATGGTACGTTTTTTTTCCAGGCATTACTCGCGGGTTTTTTCAGGTTGGTAAGTGCGCCGCACGGTTCAGATCACATGGATGTGGGCCGCCTTGGCTACCGCTGAGATTTTGTTGTTGACGTTCAGCTTTCGCATGCAACTGCACACATGGAAGTTCACGGTGCGCTCGGAGAGGCAGAGGATTCTGCCCACTTCCGAAGCCGTCTTGCCTTCGGCCGACCACCTCAATACTTCGATCTCTCTGGGTGATAAATGACATTTTTGTGGAGTCGCGGCAGCGTCAGCCAGTTTTTTGCTGGCCAGCGCATGCAATCTTTGACTGGCGAAAATGGCATAGCCCAGATTTGCGTAATGCTCGTCGATATCGATGGGGCAATGAGTCCGGGCCAGGCTGAAAAGGCTGCAGTGTGCCCCCTGTTCATCATGAACGGCCTGGGTCCAGCCATACTTGAGTCCCTGACGATTAAGTTCTCGCCACAACTTGGGGGCCTGAGCAAAAACAGTCTCATCCCACAAGATTGGAAGCGGTGATTGATTGCAATGTGCTACTAGTGGGTCGTTCGATGCATAGCCGTTCTGTTCATATAGTCTGTCCCATCCATAAGGGTAGTTATTCAGGTTTACCTTGTTGGTATGCTTGTCCGGGCTTCCGAGATAGGCTGAGAATGCACAATATTCAAATCCCTGATTGTTAAAGAAATTCTGGACTAGACGATAGGCCGTCTGTAAGTCCTTTTCACAGGATAACTTCCTCAACAGCAAGTCCTTCCACTTGTCCATCGCTCTCTCCTGGGTTGAGTTCGTCCATGCGGATCCAATCCATGATGCGAATTTTTAGTGTAGGACTATTCTTAAATTGCAGTGGGCTTTTTTTTATTTGCTTACAGTTTGAAATGTTTAAGAAATAAACTTTTTGAGTATGATTTTACAGTTGGGATAGTTTTGTATAAGTCTGGTAGAAGATATGCTCGGCGACGGAGGCATTAGTAGCTAAAGTGCCACTACTCGTTGTCAGTGGTGAAGGGGCTCACTTTGCGGGACACTGTAAGTCTTGTCTCGTTGGAGTGGCTCATGATCGACAGCTCAGAGAAGTTCACCCGTCAAACCTTGCTCGATGTGCAGCCCGTGGCACCTCATTTGTTTACGTTGCGTACCACACGGGATCGCGGTTTTCGTTTTCGGGCGGGCCAGTTCGCCCGGCTCGGGGTCGCTAAAGCGGATGGCACCATCGTTTGGCGGGCATATTCCATGGTGTCTTCGCCGTTCGATGAATTCCTCGAGTTTTTTTCCATCGTGGTACCGGACGGCGAGTTCACCAGCGAACTGAGTCGGCTGCAGCCAGGCGACAGCCTGCTGGTTGATCGCCAGGCCTTTGGCTACCTGACGCTTGATCGTTTCGTTGACGGGCGCGATTTGTGGCTGCTGTCCACGGGAACGGGCGTCGCACCGTTCCTCTCGATTCTCCAGGATTTCGAAGCATGGGAAAAATTCGAGACGATCGTCCTGGTGTACAGCGTCCGCGAGGCACGGGAGCTGGCATATCAGGAGCTGATCAAAGGGTTGACCCAGCGCGACTACCTGGCCGGCTACGCCCACAAGTTTCGTTTCATCGCGACCGTCACCCGTGAACAGCATCCCGGTGCGCTCAGCGGACGAATCACGACACTGATCGAAAATGGCGAGTTGGAAAGGGCGGCTGACATCGAGCTGACGCCGGAACACTCGCGGGTGATGTTGTGCGGCAATCCGCAGATGATCGATGACACGCGCAAGCTGCTCAAGGCCAGGGGCCTGCAACTGAGTCTCAGCCGTCGGCCGGGTCAGGTGGCCGTGGAAAACTATTGGTAGCAAAGGCGCCTGTGGCGAGGAGATAAAAACCCACGCCACAGGCGGCGAAGCGTGAGTCAGGGCCTCTCGTTCTGGGCCTTGAGCAGGTCGCGAATTTCGCTCAGCAACAGTTCTTCCTTGGTCGGAACCGGTGGCGCGCTGGGAGCAACGGCTTCTTCGCGCTTGAGACGGTTGATGGCCTTGACGCCCATGAAAATGGCGAACGCCACAATGATGAAATCAATGGTGCTTTGAATGAATTTGCCATAGGCCAATACCACCGCCGGCGCATCGCCTTGTGCCGCCTTGAGTGTGATGGCCAGGTCGCTGAAGTCCACCCCGCCAATCAAAAGGCCGATCGGAGGCATGATGACGTCGCCAACGAAGGACGAAACGATTTTGCCGAAAGCAGCACCGATAATGATCCCGACGGCCATGTCGACGACATTGCCTTTGACCGCGAAGGCCTTGAACTCGTTAATCACGCCCATGAGTTGTTCCTTGTGACAGATGAAGTGGATGGTGGCAGTGTAAATCAGCCAAACGCGTCCTGCTCGAAACGCCTGCTTAAAAAGCTTCAGTTATCGACTCGGGACAGGAGGAAAAGTTTACAAAGTGCCATCAATCGCGCGTGATACGCGGTCCCGAGCCGATTCCCTATAAGGATTTTTCTATCGGATCGGTGCGGCATTTCTATTTAGGTTTTTCTTTTTAGAGCACTAGCCTCTGCAAGGCGCACATGGATGCGCTCTATAACATCAGAGGAAACGCCTATGAACATTTCCCTTGGCGGCGGGACTTTTACCCCTCGCCGTGCTTTTTTTGTGCTCACCGCCAGCCTGTTGTCCTTGTCCGTCAACGCGGCCACCCTGACCCGCGATAACGGTGCGGCCGTGGGCGACAACCAGAACTCGCAAACAGCCGGTCCTAACGGGCCGACCTTGTTGCAAGACGTGCAACTGATCCAGAAACTCCAGCGCTTCGACCGCGAGCGCATCCCCGAGCGCGTGGTGCATGCACGAGGAACCGGTGCCCATGGCACATTTACAGTCACCGACGACCTCAGTGATCTGACCAAGGCCAAAGTCTTCGCCGCTGGCCAGGCCACGCCGGTGTTCGTGCGTTTTTCTGCTGTAGTGCATGGCAACCATTCGCCGGAAACCCTGCGTGACCCCCGTGGCTTTGCCACCAAGTTCTACACGGCCGAGGGTAACTGGGATCTGGTGGGTAACAACTTCCCGACCTTCTTCATTCGCGATGCCATCAAGTTTCCAGACATGGTCCATGCTTTCAAACCCGACCCTCGGACAAACTTGGATGATGACGCCCGCCGTTTCGATTTCTTTTCTCACGTGCCCGAAGCAACGCGCACGCTGACCGAGTTGTATTCCAATTCCGGCACGCCGGCCAGTTATCGTGAAATGGACGGTAACGGTGTGCATGCCTACAAGTTGGTGAATGCAAAGGGTGAAGTTCACTACGTAAAGTTTCATTGGAAAAGTTTGCAGGGCCTGAAAAATCTCGATCCGAAAGAAGTTGTGAAAGTTCAGGGGCAAGATTACAGCCATATGACTAACGATCTGGTGAGTCATATTAATAAGGGCGACTTCCCGAAATGGGACTTGTACGTTCAGGTGCTGAACCCGCAGGACCTTTCCACGTTTGATTTCGATCCTCTTGATGCGACAAAAATCTGGCCGGGTGTGCCTGAACGCAAAGTCGGGCAAATGGTTTTGAACCGTAACCCGGCGAATGTTTTCCAGGAAACCGAGCAAGTGGCGATGGCGCCGGCCAATCTTGTTCCGGGCATCGAGCCGTCGGAAGATCGACTGTTGCAGGGGCGGGTGTTCTCCTATGCCGATACGCAAATGTATCGAGTAGGACCCAACGCGCTTCAGTTGCCCATCAATGCGCCGAAGGTGGCGGTCAACAATGGCAACCAGGACGGCGCGATGAATTCGGGCGCCACCAGCACCGGCGTGAATTATCAGCCGAGCCGCCTGATGCCTCGCCAGGAACAGCCAACGGCACGCTACAGCCAGACCGCGCTGACTGGCAGTACCCAGCAGGCGAAGATCCAGCGTGAGCAGAACTTCAAGCAAGCCGGTGACCTGTACCGCTCGTTCAACCAGAAAGAGCGCAATGACCTGATCGAAAGCTTCGGCGGATCGCTGGCGACCACCGATGAGGAGAGCAAGCACATCATCCTGTCGTTCCTCTACAAGGCTGATCCTGAATACGGCACTGGTGTAGCCCGTGTCGCCAAAGGCGATCTGACCCGGGTCAAGGCGCTGGCGGAAAAACTCAGCGACTGATCCACAGCCTGGCACGTGCATAACCCGTGGGAGCAAAGCTTGCTCGCGAAGCAGGCGCTGCGGTCTGAAGCCAGACCGAGTCGTCTGCGTTGCGGGCAAGCCATGCTCCCGCAACCCTGCATCTACAGCCTTGCGCCAAGGAGACGTCATGCTGCGTAACTTCCTGTTTTCGATGCTCGCAATCGGGTCGTTGAGCGTATGGGCCGATCAGCCCATGCCCACCGACCCGGTGGTTGTACAAGAGCAGTTGCAAACTTATTACTTCGACGCCGCCCGGCGGGGCGACGTGCCGATGCTCGAGACCTTTATCGAGGCTGGTTACTCGCTCAACACCCAGGACGAAAAAGGCTACACCGCGCTGATCCTGGCCGCTTACCACGGCCATGGCGCGGCGGTGGAGCGGCTGCTGGCCGCTGGCGCCGATGCCTGCACCCAGGACAACCGGGGCAACACGGCGCTGATGGGCGCCATTTTCAAGGGCCAAGTGCAGATCGCGCGCCGTTTGTTGTCCACCGATTGCAACCCGGACCAGCGCAACGGCGCCGGACAGACCGCAGCGATGTACGCCGGCCTGTTCAAGCGCGTCGAGTTGCTCGACGCTTTGGCGGCCAAAGGGGCGGACCTGCAGGCCCAGGATCCGCTGGGCAATACCGCGGCGAACCTGGCCAACGGTGAAATCAGAATGCCGGCCCCGCGCTGACCCCCGCGTGGGCTATCATCGCGGTTTTTATCCCGGAGTTCAGATGGCCAAGGCAAAGCGCATGTATGGCTGCACCGAGTGCGGCTCGACCTTTCCCAAATGGGCCGGCCAGTGCAGTGAGTGCGGTGCCTGGAACACCTTGACCGAAACCATGGTCGAGAGTGGCGGTGCCGCAGCCCCCACCGGTCGCACGGGGTGGGCCGGTCAGCAGGCGCAAATCAAGACCCTCGCCGAAGTCAGCGTCGAGGAAATTCCACGGTTTTCCACCGCGTCCGGCGAGCTGGACCGCGTATTGGGCGGTGGCCTGGTGGACGGTTCGGTCGTGCTGATTGGCGGGGACCCGGGCATCGGCAAGTCCACCATCCTGTTGCAAACCTTGTGCAACCTGGCCACGCGCATGCCGGCGCTGTACGTCACTGGCGAGGAATCCCAGCAGCAAGTCGCCATGCGCGCCCGGCGTCTGGGGCTGCCCCAGGATCAACTGCGGGTCATGACCGAGACGTGCATCGAAACCATCATCGCCACGGCCCGCCTGGAAAAACCCAAGGTCATGGTGATCGACTCAATCCAGACGATTTTCACCGAACAACTGCAATCGGCGCCGGGCGGCGTGTCACAGGTGCGTGAAAGCGCGGCGTTGCTGGTGCGGTATGCCAAGCAGAGCGGTACGGCGATTTTCCTGGTGGGCCACGTCACCAAGGAAGGCGCGCTGGCAGGCCCGCGGGTGCTGGAGCACATGGTGGATACCGTGTTGTATTTCGAGGGCGAATCCGACGGTCGCCTGCGTTTGTTGCGGGCAGTGAAGAATCGCTTTGGCGCCGTCAATGAATTGGGTGTGTTCGGCATGACCGACAGAGGCTTGAAAGAAGTCTCGAATCCTTCGGCGATTTTTCTCACGCGCGCCCAGGAAGAAGTGCCGGGCAGTGTGGTCATGGCGACCTGGGAAGGCACCCGACCGATGCTGGTGGAGGTTCAGGCGCTGGTGGATGACAGCCATTTGGCGAACCCGCGTCGGGTCACCTTGGGGCTGGATCAGAATCGGCTCGCCATGTTGCTGGCGGTCCTGCATCGACACGGTGGCATTCCTACCCACGATCAGGATGTTTTCCTCAACGTGGTGGGCGGCGTCAAAGTATTGGAAACCGCGTCTGACCTGGCGTTGATGGCGGCGGTCATGTCCAGCCTGCGCAATCGGCCGCTGCCCCATGATCTGCTGGTGTTCGGTGAAGTGGGGCTGTCGGGGGAAGTCCGGCCGGTGCCCAGCGGACAGGAGCGGCTCAAGGAGGCGGCCAAGCACGGTTTCAAACGCGCCATCGTGCCCAAGGGCAACGCGCCGAAGGAAGCGCCTGCCGGGTTGCAGATCATTGCCGTGACCCGCCTGGAACAGGCGCTGGATGCGTTGTTCGAATAACTCCGAGGCCTGCTGTGTGGTGCAGGGTTATTCAGATCTGTACCAACGCCGCCAACTCCCGCTCCAGCTCAGCCTGATCGGCGAGGTTCAACTCCACCAGCCGGCGCAGATGGGCGATGGAGTCCAGGTCGATATGCTCGCAGACAAAGCCCAGATGGCCATGGTCGTCGTGGGTCAACCGAACCTCCATCCGCACTTCCACGTCGTTGCTCAAGTGAATGTCGGCTACGAAAGTCTTCTCGGGATTGCCAAGCCAGGGCTCGGGCTTTTTGATCAGCAGGCCCTTGAGAGACAGGTCCAGCAGTTCGACCGGCCAAGTCAGTTTGTCCTCGTCCTTGCCCTGACTCAGCTCGGTTCGGGCATGGAACTCGATTCGTACGAAGCGGCGGCGTTCGCTCATTACGTATTCCTTTCTGAAGATTGATTGACTATAGACCCAACTGGCGCGCCGTCGTCACCGTTGGGCTGCTGGCAGACAAATGTCGGGGGTGGCCTTTGTTCTCGTTAGCGCTAAACTCCGATGGCTGTCTTTCTTGTCCACCCTGGCCGGAATATAAAAATGACAAATAATAATAGCCTGCTGCGCCACATACCCTGGCTACTGCTGGCCGTCTTGGGAGCGAGCGCCCTGGGCGTCGTGGCATTGCGTCGGGGAGAGGCGATCAACGCCCTCTGGATCGTCGTCGCAGCCGTGGCCATCTACCTGGTCGCCTACCGCTACTACAGCCTGTTCATCGCCAATAACGTGATGCAACTCGATGCGCGCCGGGCCACCCCCGCCGTGCTCAACAACGATGGCCTGGACTATGTCCCGACCAACAAACACATCCTGTTCGGCCACCACTTCGCGGCCATTGCCGGTGCGGGGCCGCTGGTCGGGCCGGTACTGGCGGCGCAGATGGGCTACCTGCCCGGTACGCTCTGGCTGATCGCCGGGGTGGTGCTGGCCGGTGCCGTGCAGGACTTCATGGTCCTGTTCCTGTCCACCCGTCGTAACGGTCGCTCCCTGGGCGACATGGTCCGCGAAGAGATGGGCCGCGTTCCCGGCACCATCGCGCTGTTCGGCTGCTTCCTGATCATGATCATCATCCTCGCGGTGCTGGCGCTGATCGTGGTCAAGGCCCTGGCCGAGAGCCCGTGGGGGATCTTCACGGTGATGGCGACCATCCCGATCGCGATGTTCATGGGCATCTACATGCGCTACATCCGCCCGGGCCGCATCGGTGAAATCTCCCTCATCGGCGTGCTGTTGCTGCTGGGTTCGATCTGGCTCGGCGGGCAAGTGGCCGCAGACCCGGTCTGGGCCGAGGCCTTCACCTTCACCGGCGTGCAAATCACCTGGATGCTGATCGGCTACGGTTTTGTTGCCGCGGTGTTGCCGATCTGGCTGATCCTGGCGCCGCGCGACTACCTGTCCACCTTCTTGAAGATCGGCACCATCGTCGCCCTGGCGATCGGCATCCTGGTCACCATGCCCGAGCTGAAAATGCCGGCACTGACCCAGTTCACCGACGGCACGGGTCCGGTGTGGAAGGGCGGACTGTTCCCGTTCCTGTTCATCACCATCGCCTGTGGCGCGGTTTCGGGTTTCCACGCGCTGATCTCTTCGGGCACCACGCCGAAGATGCTCGATAACGAAGTCAACGCCCGCTACATCGGTTACGGCGGCATGCTGATGGAGTCGTTCGTGGCCATCATGGCAATGGTCGCCGCTTCGGTGATCGAGCCGGGTGTGTACTTCGCCATGAACAGCCCGGCGGCGATCGTCGGCGGTGATGTGGTGAGCGTGGCGCAGACTGTCAGCAGTTGGGGCTTTGCAATCACCCCCGAAGCGCTGCAGGCGGTGGCCAATGACATCGGCGAGACCACCATCCTGGCCCGTGCCGGCGGTGCGCCGACGCTGGCGGTGGGGATCGCGCAGATCCTGCACTCGGTGTTGCCGGGTGAGAACACCATGGCGTTCTGGTACCACTTCGCAATCCTGTTCGAGGCGCTGTTCATCCTCACGGCGGTAGACGCCGGCACCCGTGCCGGGCGCTTCATGCTGCAGGACCTGCTGGGCTCGTTCGTACCAGCCCTCAAGCGGACTGAATCCTGGGTCGCCAACCTGATCGCCACCGCTGGCTGTGTGGCGCTGTGGGGCTACCTGTTGTACCAGGGCGTGATCGATCCGCTGGGCGGCATCAACACCTTGTGGCCGCTGTTCGGCATCTCCAACCAGATGCTGGCCGGTATCGCCCTGATGCTCGGCACCGTGGTACTGATCAAGATGAAGCGCCAGCGCTACGTCTGGGTGACCATGCTGCCGGCGGTCTGGCTGCTGATCTGCACCACCACGGCGGGCCTGATCAAGCTGTTCGACGCCAACCCGGCGATCGGCTTCCTGGCCCTGGCGCGCAAATACAACGATGCCCTGGCCGCCGGCCAGATCCTGGCCCCGGCCAAGAGCATCGAGCAGATGCAGCACGTGGTGTACAACGCTTACACCAACGCAACGCTGACGGTGTTGTTCCTGCTGGTGGTCTTCAGCATCCTGTTCTACGCGCTCAAGGTCGGCATCGCTGCCTGGGGTCACAAGGAACGCACGGATAAAGAAGCGCCCTTCCAGGCCGTGCCGGACGCCTGAATCGAGGATTGCAACGATGTTCAATGACTTGAGTCGCCTCGGTAAATACCTCGGTCAGGCCGCCCGTCTGATGGTCGGCATGCCCGACTACGACAACTACGTCGAGCACATGCAAAGCAAACACCCGGACAAACCGTTGATGGACTACGAGGCGTTCTTCCGCGAACGCCAGGAAGCCCGATACGGTGGCAAGGCCGGGCCCAAGTGCTGTTGATCAACTGATTTCAGGTTGATGAGGTAACCCTGTGGGAGCGAGCTTGCTCGCGATGGCGTCGGGTCAGTTACGATGATGTTGACTGATCCACCGCCATCGCGAGCAGGCTCGCTCCCACAGTTGTTTTAGGATGGCCTCGGGATTTGCATATGCCACCGCTCCCACAGTTGTTTTGGGGGGATC
The DNA here is from genome assembly GCF_057787095.1 of Pseudomonas sp. N-1-13. Classification (NCBI taxonomy): domain Bacteria; kingdom Pseudomonadati; phylum Pseudomonadota; class Gammaproteobacteria; order Pseudomonadales; family Pseudomonadaceae; genus Pseudomonas; species Pseudomonas sp. N-1-13. Next base: position 733,028 of record NZ_JBYNRI010000001.1, read on the forward strand.
TCAACATTTGCATACACCACCGATCCCCTTGTGGGAGCGAGCCTGCTCGCGAAGGCATCGCAACAGTTTGCCTCGCCTCCACATGGGTTCTGTGCTCTTCTTTTAATTTCGCAACAGGAGAATCACGTTGTCCTCTCCCATCCCGGTCACCATCCTCAGCGGCTTCCTCGGCGCCGGCAAGACCACGCTTTTGCGTCATTTGCTCAAGGCCGAGCACGGCCTGAAAATCGCCGTGATCGAGAATGAATTCAGCGATGCCGGCATCGATACCCAGCTGTTGGGCGATGAGCCGGTGCAAGTCATGACCCTGGCCAATGGCTGCGTGTGCTGCACCATTCACACTGACCTGACCAAAGCCCTGTACCTGCTACTCGAACGGCTGGACAGCGGCGAAATTGCCTTTGATCGCCTGGTGATCGAATGCACCGGCCTGGCCGATCCGGCCCCTGTGGCCCAGACATTTTTTATCGATGAGGACCTGCGCGAGCGCTACATCCTCGACGGTATCCTGACCCTGGTGGACGCCGCTCACGCCGAGATCCACCTGACCCAGGCCATTGCCCAGGCCCAGGTCGGGTTTGCCGACCGTCTGCTGCTGAGCAAGACCGATCTGGTGGACGCAGCCCATGTCCAAGCCCTTGGCGAACGACTGACGCGGATCAACCGACGGGCGCCGATCAGGGTGGTGGAGCACGGCAAGATCGATCTGGCCGAACTGCTCGACATCCGCGGCTTCAATCTCAACGCAGACCTGGGGGCGGGGTTCAGCCTGCGACCGGTGGGCAAGGCAAGCACCGGGGATCGCATCAGCAGCCTCGTGCTTCGCACCGACAAACCGCTGGATATCGACAAACTCAGCGAGTTCATGAACCAGTTGCTGGAGGAGCACGGCAAGCAGTTGCTGCGCTACAAGGGGGTACTGAGCATCGCTGGCGAATCCCGACGACTGGTGTTCCAGGGCGTACTCAAACTGTACGGTTTTGACTGGGACACCGAATGGGCGCCAGGCGAAGCACGGGAGAGCGTCATTGTGTTCATCGCCGACGAGTTGCCCGAAGAGAAGATCCGCGCAGGCTTCGAAGCCGCGCTACTTTGACGTCCCGGTGCCTGCGGCCATCAGCAGCTTTTGCTCAAGATGGTCCAGGTGCTCGCTCATCAGTTGCAACGCTTGATCAGCGTTGCCACGTTCTATCGCGTCTACGATCGCCAAATGCTCCTGCCAGGCGCAATGTCTGCGGGACTTGAGCTCATGCCGCGCCAGGGCCAGCGAGGTTAATGGCACGAGGCTGCCGAGAAACTGCGCCAACGGCGCATTCCCGGCCATGGTCGCCAATTGCAGGTGAAACTCGCCGGACAGGCGAATCGCCGGGCCGCGTTCGCCGCGATCCAGGCACTGGCGCTCGCGCTCTATCAGATCGCGTAGGCGCTGCAGGTCCTTGGGCTGCGGCGCCTTGCAGGCCAGGCGCACCAGGGTCTGTTCGGCCAGGCGCCGGGCATGCAGGATTTGCCGGGTCTGTTCCAGGTCCGGTGCCGCCACCTGGGGCCGATGGTTGGGCCGCAGGATCACCACTTGCTGGTGGGACAGGCGCGCCAGGACACGGCGAATGATGCTGCGACTGACACCGAACACATCCCCCAGGCTTTCCTCGGTGAAACGGCTGGCCGGAGCAATGCGTTGTTCGAGGATGGCGTCGAAGATCCGCGGGTAGATATCGTCCACCGACGGTTTGCCGGCCCGACCGGGCAGCGACAGGGACGCGAGCACGTTACGCTCAGGCTGATCCGGGTGGGGCATGAGGTTGTTCATGGCGGTCTCCGCAGGGTGTGGCTCAAGTGCCGAGGTTGTCGTCCGGAATGTTCAGTTCGATGCCCATGCGCTGGCCTTCCCTGAGGATATGCCGGCGCATTTCGGTGCTGGCCTGGGCGCTGTTCTTGGCGCGGATGGCGCGCACCACGGCTTCGTTTTCCTCCAGGCGTTCGGCCAGATGCTGGGGTGAATTGCGCAACACATCGGCGCTTTGCTTGAGCGCGTTGCTGGTCTGCTGGACCACGTTTTGAAAAATCGGGTTGGACGTCAAGGCAAACAGCTCTTCATGGAAGGCAATGTAGGCGTTGGCGCAGGCGTCGCTGTCGTTGGCCTCCAACGCTTCGCGCATGTCCATGAGGGTCAGGCGCAACTGGCCGACCTCCTTGCTGCTGATGGATTGCGCCACAAGGCCGACGATGAAAGGCTCCAGGGTGTAGCGCAGTTGCAGCACGTCCTCCAGGCTGGCGCCGGCCATGGCGCTGCCTTCATTGGCGGTGTCGGTGAAGTTGGCCTCCAGCACCACGACGCCCTTGCCGGGCATCGAACGCACCAGCCCCAGGGTTTCCAGGACAATCACCGCTTCGCGCAGGCTTGGTCGGCTGATGCCCAATTGCTCGGCCAGCTCCCGTTGGCCGGGCAGCATGTCGCCCGAGCGCCATTGGCCCCGAGCGAGGGCGGCACGTAGTTTCTCCACCACGGAATTGACGACGGTTGATGAACTGATCACTGGTGACTCCTCGAAAATCAATCAGGCGGTACCGGTTCGCGGGCCGGCACCGCAGTCTTTCAGAATTGCTGCTGATGGGCAGTGCCCACCGGTTTCCTGGATTGGAAGGTATAACCGTGTTGGCCGGACAGTACCTTGCGCGCCCGAGGGACATCGATGTCTTTTTCCCAGCGGGCAATCGCCACGGTGGCCACGCAGTTGCCAATCAGGTTGGTCAGGGCCCGGCCGATGCCCATGAACCAATCCACCGCCAGTACCAGCACCAGGCCAACCACCGGGATCGCCGGGACGGCCGTCAACGTGGCAGCCAGGATCACCAGCGCCGAGCCGGGAATCCCGTGGGCGCCCTTGGAGGTGATCAGTGACACCAGCAGGATGGTCAGCAAATCACTCATGGCCAGAGGTGTGCCGGTGGCGTTGGCAATGAACACAATCGCCAGGGTCAGATAGATCGAAAAACCGTCCAGATTGAACGAGTAGCCGGTCGGAATCACCAGGCCGACGGTGGAACTGCCGATCCCCAGGTGCTCAAGCTTGCGCATGATCTGTGGCAGCACGGCGTCGGAAGAGGCCGTACCGAGCACGATAAGCAGCTCTTCACGCAGGTATTTGAGAAACGGCAACATCGGCAGGCCCGAGACACGCATCACCAAGCCGAGGATCAGCGCAACGAAGGCGATGCAGGTCAGGTAGAACAGGCCCACCAGGCTGCCCAGGTGTTGCAGTGAGTCCAGGCCATATTTGCTGGTAGTGAAGGCGATGGCCCCGAAGACCCCAATGGGGGCCAGACGCACGATCATGCCCATGATGCGGAAGATCACGTGGCTCAGTTCGTTGATCAACCGCGAGATGCCGGACGCTGCATCGCCCACCAGGTTCAAGGCGCTGCCAAACAGCACGGAGAACAACAGCACTTGCAGAATGTTGTTTTCAGCGAAGGCCCCGAGCACCGAGGTTGGGATCAGGTTCATGAGGAACTGGGTGGTGGTGACCAGGTGCTCGCCACGCTGGGCGATATCCCCCATGTCCGCGCTGGAGAGTTGTTCCAGGTGGATGTTCGCACCACTGCCGATACCAGTGCTGAAGGCAAGCACCAGACCGATGACCAAGGCGATGGTGGTCAATACTTCGAAGTAGATGACCGACTTGAGGCCAATGCGCCCGACCTTCTTAAGGTCTCCGGCACCCGAGATGCCGCTGACTACCACGCAGAACACGATCAGGCCGATGAGCATCTTGATCAGCTTGATAAAGCCGTCGCCGAGGGGTTTGAGCTGTGCGGAGTATTCGGGAAGGGTCAGTCCACAGACGATGCCGAGCACCAATCCGAGGACAACTTGAAGGAAGATCGAGCGCGAGCACCATTTGAGCATGGGAGGGATTCCTGGTTCGGTGTCCTTTTCGCCGTCAATAGAGCTGTTGGCGTCAGGACTTCATTATTGTGGTCTTACCGGTTTGTCCAGTGCAGGCGCAGTCTAGGCCCTGTTTTCGCTGCTGCGCAAGCTGATCTGTAGAGATTTGGCATGACCGGTCTTACCAGTTAGGCCGGAACCCTTGTGCTTGAGCCGTTTGTTGCAGTGAAAAAAATGTGGGTGGCAAGCAGTGCGCCACAGCTCCCTGTGGCGAGGGATCAGCCCTCTCGCCACAAAGTATCGACATGCTCTTTAAAGAACACTCAGGATGAATGTTACTTTCGATTTTTCTTCTGTCTCGGCGAGATAAATATAAGGCGAGCCTCGAACTTTCAATCCGCCGATATATTTTTTATTTTTTGTCATGAACGAGACAGGTAAATGCGGCGTGGAAATATTCTGCCGGGTGATGGCGTTGTTCTGATGATCAACGAGGGTAAAGAGCATCGGATCATCCGTGCCGGAGTCCTGTGCGCCGAGAACCTCAAGCCAGCGTTTACCGATAAGTTTGTTTTCATGTTCCCCCGTGTTTTTAATGACCAGGTTGTAGCCGTTCGGGGTGTGTCGCAAATGCAATTTCAATGGGTTGCTGGATTGACCCTGATTTTTGGGGCGCATGCCGAGCAGGCTGGAGTGGTCGTGGGTTTGCGGGCGGCCGGTGAAGAAGCCGCCGCTGAATAAACTCACGGTGGCCATCGCGGGTTTGCCATGAAGTATTTCAAGTAGGTTGACGTGGTTGTCAAACATTCGAAGTGTGGCGTTAAAAGATTGATCACGGTCCATGTGATTCGACTCCTCGTTGGGTTTATGAAGTGTGCAGTTATGAAGCGATATTATTGATTTATTAGCTGTCGGTGGTGGTGTGTGTATTGCAAGACATTAGATAAGCGTGGGGGTTAATTATTTGGGGTAATTGTTTGCGCCCATGAAAAAGGCCCCCATCTTTCAATGGAGGCCTTTCTTACTGAGGTGTAACGGGCTGATTAAGCGCCGTATACCGGCAGCTTTTTGCAGATCGCCTTGACCTTCTCGCGAACGGCGTCGATCACCGCTTCGTTGTTCAGGTCCGCCAGGATGTCGCAGATCCAGCCAGCCAGCTCCTTGCACTCGGCTTCTTTGAAACCACGAGTGGTCACGGCCGGGGTGCCAAAGCGCAGGCCGGAGGTGACGAACGGGGAGCGTGGGTCATTGGGCACCGAGTTCTTGTTCACGGTGATGAACGCCTTGCCCAGCGCTGCGTCGGCGTCTTTGCCGGAGATGTCCTGCTTGATCAGCGACAGCAGGAACAGGTGGTTCTCGGTCCCGCCGGACACTACGTCGAAGCCACGCTCGATGAATACGCCGGCCATGGCCTTGGCGTTTTTCACCACTTGTTGCTGGTAAGCCTTGAACTCAGGCTGCAGCGCTTCCTTGAAGCAGATCGCCTTGGCGGCGATCACGTGTTCCAGGGGGCCACCCTGGGCGCCGGGGAATACGGCGGAGTTGAGCTTTTTCTCGATGTCGGCGTTGGCACGAGCCAGGATCAGGCCACCACGTGGACCGCGCAGGGTCTTGTGGGTGGTGGTGGTGACGACGTCGGCGAATGGCACGGGGTTGGGGTAGACGCCAGCGGCAACCAGGCCCGCAACGTGCGCCATGTCCACGAACAGGTAGGCACCGACCTTGTCGGCGATTTCGCGGAAACGTGGGAAGTCGAGGATCTGCGAGTAGGCGGAGAAACCGGCCACGATCATTTTCGGCTTGTGCTCGAGTGCCAGGCGCTCGACTTCGTCGTAGTCGATCAGGCCATTGCCGTCGATGCCGTACTGGATGGCGTTGTACAGCTTGCCCGAGGACGAAACGCTGGCGCCGTGGGTCAGGTGACCGCCGTGGGCCAGGCTCATGCCCAGAATGGTGTCACCGGCCGACAGCAGCGCCAGGTAGACAGCGGCGTTGGCCTGGGAACCGGCGTGAGGCTGGACGTTGGCATAGTCGGCACCGAACAGTTCCTTGGCGCGGTCGATGGCCAGTTGCTCGACCACGTCGACGAACTCGCAACCACCGTAGTAGCGCTTGCCTGGATAGCCTTCGGCGTACTTGTTGGTCAGTACCGAGCCTTGAGCTTCCATCACCGCGGGGCTGGTGTAGTTTTCCGAAGCGATCAGCTCAATGTGCTCTTCCTGGCGCTGAGCTTCTTGCTCCATGGCGGCAAAGAGATCGGCGTCGTACTTGGCAATAGTCAAATCACGGCTGAACATGGCGGTCCTCAAGGATCGGGGGCAGAAAAGGGGGGCATTCTAACCCAACCGGTTTTGGAAGGCATATGAAAGGACGTCATGTCGCGGACGAATGGGATTCACGCTGCCTGTACTGGCCTCATCGCGAGCAGGCTCGCTCCCACAGGGGGGCTGTGGTGTATGTCTATTCCAAGGACAGCCAAAAACAAGTGTGGGAGCGAGCCTGCTCGCGATGAGGCCCGCCCGGCCAGCACAAGCTTTCAGTCGAGCATGAACAGCGCATCATTGCTGAACTGCGCCTCAAACCGGTTGGCCGGCATCGGCCGGCCGAACAGGTAGCCCTGGACTTCATCGCAGCCGTGCTCGCGCAGAAAGTCCAGTTGCTCGTGGGTTTCGACCCCTTCGGCAATCACCGCCAGGTTGAGGCTGTGGGCCATGGCGATGATCGCCCGGGCGATCTGGGCGTCCTGTTCGCCGGATGGCAGGCCATCGACAAAGGTGCGGTCGATTTTCAACACGTCGATGGGGAATTGCTTGAGGTAGTTGAGGGACGAATAACCGGTGCCGAAGTCATCCACGGCGATGCTCAGGCCCAGGTTTTTCAGCCCGGCCAGGATCTGCATCGCCTCGCTGACTTCACGCATCAGGATGCTTTCGGTCAGTTCCAGTTCCAGACAGGCCGGCGGCAGGCCGGTGCTACGCAGGATGTTGGCGATGCGCGTGCCGAGCTGGCCATCGGAGAACTGCCGGGCCGAAATGTTGACCGAGACTTTCGGCACCCGGACCTTGGCCTGGTGCCAGGTCTTGAGCTGTCGAGAGGCTTCGCTGATCACCCAGTCACCGACGTCCACCACCAACCCGAGCTCTTCGAGGACCGGGATGAAGTCCCCTGGCGGCACCAGCCCGCGTCGTGGATGGCGCCAGCGCAGCAAGGCCTCGGCGCCGGTCAGGCGTTTGCCGTCGCCGCTGAACTGTGGCTGGTAATACAGCACGAACTCGTTCTGCTCCAGGGCGTGGCGCAGGTCGCTTTCCAGCTCCAGTCGTTCCAAGGCGCTGGCGTTCATGTCGGCCTGGTAGAACTGGAAGTTGTTCTTGCCGCGCTCCTTGGCGTGATACATGGCCGTGTCGGCGTTCTTCATCAGCTGACTCAGCTCGTTGCCGTCCTGAGGGCTCAGGGCGATACCGATGCTGGCGGTGACGAAGAACTCCCGACCTTCCAGTACGAACGGTCGGACCAGGCTGGCGAGGATCTGCTCGGCCACGTTGATCGCCCGGTTGAGCGCCATTTCGCGGCTGGAACGCGGTTGCAGCAGCAGGGTGAATTCGTCGCCGCCCATGCGCGCCACGGTGTCGTCGTCGGCCACGCAGCCGAGCAGCCGCGTGGCCATTTCCTTGAGCATCCGGTCGCCGGCGGCGTGGCCCAGGGAGTCGTTGATCGGCTTGAAGCGGTCCAGGTCGAGGAACATCAGCACGACCCAGTTTTTCTGGCGCTCGGCCGATTGCAGCGCGGTGTGCAGGCGATCCTGAAACAGCGTGCGGTTGGGCAGGTGGGTCAACGCGTCGTAGTAGGCCAGGCGATGGATGCGCTGTTCGCTGGCCTTGCGTTCGCTGATGTCGCTGAAGAAGCACACGTAGCTGGCCAGGTCGCCTTCATCGTCCAGCACCGCCGTAATGCCGACCCAGGCCGGATAGTGCTCGCCATTGCGGCGCTTGAGCCAGACCTCGCCTTCCCAGGTGCTGTGTTGCTGCAACTGCTTGAGTACGTAGCGCAGGTGGGCTTCCTGCTGCTCGTCCACGGTCAGCATGTTGGGCAACTGGTCCAGCACCTGCGACACCGCATACCCGCTGACGCGGCTGAAGGCTTCGTTGGCCTGGACAATGTAACCGGCCGGGTCGGTGATCAGGATCGCCGAGGTCGAATGCTCGAATACCGTGGCGGCCATGCGCAGGTCTTTTTCGGCGCGTCGTTGCTGGCTGATATCGCGGCCCACGCCCAGCACGCCTTCGAACGCGCCGTGCTCATCCCACACCAGCACCAACCGTAGCTCGATGGGGATCTTGCGCCCGTCGGCGCGCAGGCAGTCGAACAGGAACAGCTGGGTCTGCATCTGGTTGCGCAACTCGGCCAGTTGCTCAGGCTTGTCGAGGGCTTTGCTGACCCGATCCATCAAGGTGTAGATGCCGGTCAGTTGTTGCGGGTTGGCGATGGTCGATTGCCAGCCGTTCTGGAATATCCAGTCAGCGCTGTAGCCCAGCACTGCTTGCACCGAGGGGCTGACGTAGTTGAGCGAAAGCTTGCTGTTGGTGGAGAAAATCACGTCGCTGATGCTTTCGGCGAGCATCCGGTAGCGTTGTTCGCTGTCGCGCAGCGATTCGCTGGCTTCGATCTGTTCGGTGATGTCTTTGGCTACGCCGATGATCCGTGTCACCTGATCGTGCCGGTCCCGGGCCAGGGCTTGTTCGCGAATATCGAAGCGCCGCCATTTGCCATTGCGATGGCGAAAGCGCAGCTGGCATTGCAGCAGTTGCGCATACCCGGCCTGGCGTTGTGCCTGGCGCAAGTTGTGATAGTGGTCGGCGTCTTCGCTGTGCAGCAGGATTTCCCAGAAGTATTCGCCCATCTGGTGCAGTTCGGTGCGGTCGTACCCCAGGGTCTGTCCCAGGTGATGGTTGCTGAAGATCATCCGCTGGCTGATCACGTCTTGCACATAGAGATGGTCCGGTACGGTGCGCACCACGTCGGACCAGAAGCCTTCGCGTTCGAGCAGCGACAGTTCGATCAGCTTGCGGCTGGTAATGTCGCTGATGCTCAGGATGACGGCGTTGTAGTCCTGCTGTTTTTCCGGCAGACGCAGCACCAGCCATAGGTGCTGATCACGGCCATGGGCGTCCTGCAGCTTGATTTCCAGCTCCAACTGCTTGTGCTGGTCGAGCAGCGCTTCGAGCAGCTTCGAACCCACCGGGTTGTTGTCCTGGGCAGCATTGCCTACCAGCAGTTGCCAGGCCCGCTCGCAGGAATTGACGTTGAGCAGCTTCAACGCCATCTGATTGACCTCGGTGACGTGAACTTCCTGCTGCAGTTGTTCAAGCTGGTGAGGGATGGCCAACCAGGCGCGCAACTGGTCGCCGTTGCGCAGGCCGGTCCTTTCAAAAAATGCCTTGAGGCTCGACAGGTCAAGCACGCAGAGCGCGACGCCGGTGCCTTCGAAAATATCCTGGTAGCGTCGGCGGCCCTCGTGCAACTGACGCTGGCGACGGCGCATGCTCAAGAGCGCGATCACCGGCAGCATTGAAAACGCCAGGCCTAGCAGGCATTTGCCGATGAAGGCCGGCAGCAATTGCTCCAGCACCTGGCGTCGGTCGAACAGTCCACGCAATTGCCAGTCGCTGCTGCTCAGGGGCACGGTCAGCACGGTGTTGCTCAGATCATCCGGGGACAGCCGGGTAGGGCTGGCCGAGGGCAGGCTTTCGTCCCGGCTGATGATTTGCTGGTTGAGGCGGTTTTCCACCAGCCACAGTGGGCGCATGCCTGTATCGGCCTGCTTGGTCAGGGTCGAGAAGAAGGTTGGGGTCAGGCGCAGCGCCCAATAGCTGCGGCTGCTGCCGCTGGCCTGGTGCAACAACAGATGCACCACGGAGCCGTCATCGGCATTGCTGAAATAGTGCGCCTGGGCCCGACTGCGCCGTACCAGCTCTGCCAGGTAATCGGCATCGTGGCTGGCAGGATCACTGTCGCTGAGCACCCGGCCGGAAGGGCTCAGCAACGCCAGGCTGCGTAGCTCGGGCAACGATTGCTGGAGTTTGCGCAGCAGGGCCTGCTGTTCGTCGGCGCTCTGCGGTTGTTCGACGATCGGTAGCAGGTTGAGGGCGATCTGCGCATTCAAGGCCATGTTCAGGCTGACTTGCGCGGCCAGGTCGGCGGTGTAATCGATGGTGTACTGGCGCTGTTGCTGCTGGGTTTCGCGCAATTGATCAAGCAACTGCCAGAAGAGCAATCCAAGCAGCAAGAGCACCAGTGTGGCCAGCGCGCCCTTCAATGTCCCGCGCAGGGGCGAGCCGCTCGCAGCAGTCGGTGCGCGTGGGGACAGGGTCGGCGTGACGTTGGACAAGCTGTAATCCTGCAGTTTGCTGGACTGGCGCGACGTGCACTATAAGCCGGACGCCCAAAGGGCGGCTAGCATGCCTTGACTTGTGGCAAAGTGCCAGCCCCTGGTGGCTGGACCTTGACCGATGGTTGAGGTAGCTTTGCCGGTCAAACAAGAGCGCGCAAGCTCCGATCCCCAGGCTTTATCTGCCCGCCGGCATTGATAACCGTCAAGCGCCGGCGCCGCGCATGGCCTGGCCCGTTCTTTTCACCTGTCACTGACGCTAGGTTCACCATGGCTCAATACGTCTTCACCATGCATCGGCTGAGCAAAGTTGTTCCGCCGAAGCGGGAAATCCTGAAAAACATTTCACTGTCGTTCTTCCCCGGGGCCAAGATCGGCGTACTGGGCCTCAACGGTTCGGGTAAGTCCACGCTGCTGAAAATCATGGCCGGTGTCGACAACGAGTTCGACGGTGAAGCCCGTCCGATGCCCGACTTGAACATCGGTTACCTGCCTCAAGAGCCTCAGCTGGATCCGACCAAGACCGTACGGGAAGTGGTCGAGGAGGCGGTCAGCGTGATCAAGGATGCCCAGGCGCGCCTGGACGAGGTCTACGCGGCCTACGCCGAACCGGATGCCGACTTCGACAAGCTGGCCGCCGAACAGGCCAAGCTCGAAGCGATCCTGCAGGCCAGCGATGGCCATAACCTGGATCGCCAGCTGGAAGTCGCCGCCGATGCGCTGCGCCTGCCGGCCTGGGATGCCAAGGTTGAACACCTCTCTGGTGGTGAAAAGCGTCGTGTGGCTCTGTGCCGCCTGCTGCTGTCGGCGCCGGACATGCTGTTGCTCGACGAGCCAACCAACCACCTGGACGCCGATTCTGTCGCCTGGCTCGAACACTTCCTGCACGATTTCCCGGGCACTGTGGTCGCGATCACGCACGACCGTTACTTCCTGGACAACGTCGCCGGCTGGATCCTGGAACTGGACCGCGGCGCGGGTATTCCTTACGAAGGCAACTACTCGGGCTGGCTTGAAGCCAAGTCCGATCGTCTGGCCCAGGAATCCAAGCAGCAGTCGGCCCATGAAAAAGCCATGAAGGAAGAACTGGAGTGGGTGCGCAAAGGCGCCAAGGCCCGCCAGTCCAAATCCAAGGCACGTCTGCAACGCTTCGAGGAAATGCAGTCCCAGGAATTCCAGAAGCGCAGTGAAACCAACGAGATCTACATCCCGGCCGGTCCGCGCCTGGGCGACAAGGTCATCGAATTCAAGAACGTCACCAAGGGCTATGGCGACCGCGTGCTGATCGACAATCTGTCGTTCGCCATGCCCAAAGGCGCCATTGTCGGTGTGATCGGTGGTAACGGTGCGGGTAAATCCACGCTGTTCCGCATGCTGATGGGCAAGGAAACACCGGATTCGGGCACCATCGAAATCGGCGAAACCGTGCAGCTGGCCTGTGTCGACCAGAGCCGCGAAGACCTGGACGGCAGCAAGACCGTGTTCCAGCAGATCTCCGACGGTTCCGACCAGATCCGCATCGGCAACTATGAAATTCCGTCGCGCACCTACGTGGGGCGCTTCAACTTCAAGGGCGGCGACCAGCAGAAGTTCGTCAAGGACCTGTCCGGTGGTGAACGCGGTCGCTTGCACCTGGCGTTGACCTTGAAGGAGGGCGGCAACGTCCTGCTGCTCGACGAACCGTCCAACGACCTCGACGTCGAAACCCTGCGTTCCCTGGAAGAAGCCCTGCTGGACTTCCCGGGCGCAGCGATTGTGATCTCCCACGACCGGTGGTTCCTCGACCGTGTGGCGACCCACATCCTGGCGTACGAAGACGACTCGCAAGCGGTGTTCTTCGAAGGCAACTACACCGAGTATGAGGCCGACCGCAAGAAACGCCTGGGCGAAGCCGCTGCCCAGCCACACCGCGTAAGGCACAAGAAGCTGGCCTGATTCGGCCGGCGACCGAGCGACAAACCCTGTGGGAGCGAGCCTGCTCGCGATAGTGGTGGATCAGCCAGCGTAAGTTGCCTGACCCGCCGCCATCGCGAGCAGGCTCGCTCCCACAGTGGTTTTGGGTCAGTCACAAGCTGCACGGTGGGGCTCGCTCCCACAGTGGTTTTGGGTCAGTCACAAGCTGCACGGTGGGGCTCGCTCCCACGCTGGTTTTGGGTCAGTCACAAGCTGCACGGTGGGGCGCGATTCCTGTGGGAGCGAGCCTGCTCGCGATGAGGCCGGCAAGATCACCCCGGTTCTATCGCCACCACTTCAATGGTCAAATCCCCCACCGGCCGTTTCCAGATCACTTCATCGCCAACTTTCGTCCCCAGCAACGCCCGCCCCAGCGGCGAGCCCCAATTGACCAGTCCGCTGGCCGCATCGGCCTGATCTTCACCCACCAACTGCACTCGCTGCTCGTGGTCATGCTCATCGACAAAGGTCACCCAATGCCCGATCCGCACCTGATCCAATGAGGTTGGCGTAACGACCTGCGCGCTTTGCAAACGCTGATTGAAATACCGCAGATCCCGTTCGATATCCGCAATTCGCTGCTTGTCCGCCAGTTCTCCCCTGGCCACCTGCTGGCTGTGCAGCGCCTGCAGCTCAGCGACCCGGGCCTGTAATTGGGCGAGTCCGGCGGGCGTGACGTAATTGGGTTGCGCGCTGACCTGGCGTTCGACCGGCTGATCGGCCTGGGCAGCGGCGTTGTCCTCATTGACGAAGGCGCGACTCATGATGTTCTCCTCTATTGGAGTTTGGGCCATGGTCGCAGGCTTTTGGTTTCAGCGGATGTCTGTACGCGACTCACTGTGAGCGATAAGCCCGGGCTGCGTCCTGGTCCTTCTGCTGCTGCCAGGCCCGTTCTCGCTCGTCCCAATGGCGTTCGCGGTAAGCGTTACGCTCCTCACTTTCGCGCATGGCCTGGCATTGACGGAAACCGTCGCTCCAGCCTTCGGCATAGGGAGCGTCCTTGAGATACCGTGGCACGTCCTTCCTGAACTGGCCGGTGATCACGCCGGCTGCCTGCCGGCCGCTGCTGCAACCGTCATCAAAGCCGTCGGCGAATGCCGGAGGGTAACCCCGGGCGATCAGGTTTTCGTGGGTGGTTTCGCAGCCACCGAGCAACATCACCACACTCAGCACCACCGCGCGCCTCATTTTTTTTGCATTCCTGCCTGATCCACTCATAAGAGAAGTTTAGAAGTGGATTCGTCAGGCCGATGTGAAAGCGCTGTGATGAATCTGTTCGCTTAGGTGAGTGCGGGGTATGCCCCGGTCAATAGTGATACCACTTCACCTCCAGCATCACTTCGTTCTCCGGTGACGCCAGATGGCTGAATTCGCGCTGGGCACTCAGGCGCAGACCGAGGTTGCGTGACAGTTCCCATTGCTGGTTCAGGCTCACGCTACGGCGCACTTCGCCGTTGATGAAATAGTCGCCTTTGGCCTCCAGGCTCAAGTTGCCCAGCGGGTTTTTCCACAGCACGCCAGTGTTGAAGCCTGCGGCCGGAGCGATGAACTGGGCGAAGTCGTTGTTGTGTTCGACCCGCACCGTGCCCAAGGCAAACCCCAGCATGTCGTCACCCAGTGCCCAGGTGCCGCCGGCTCCGCCATTGACGTGGCTGACCAGGGTTTCGTCGTCGTGCTTGCCCGGCACCCGCTCCAGGCCGCCGGTGACTTGCCAGGACAGCGGCTGCAGCAGTTCGTTGCGCGGAGTCAGGGAGCGAATGGTTGCAAGGTCCAGCTGTTGCACCTGCCAGTCATTGCCTTCGTACTGGCGCAGCTTCAGTTGCAGGATCTCGATCTGTGCGCCCAACGGGAAACTCTCGGCGTTGTCGTTGAGGTCGTGATAGGCCATGCGCAGGCCATATTCGCCGAACGCCCGGTCGCCACGAGTGCCGAGGCCAGCCTGCCAAGTGCGCGACTCGTGGCCATCCTCGGGCAGGCCCGGTTGCGGGATGTCGAGTTCCGGCGCGGGGTTCTGGTTGATCGCCCGCAACAGTTCGAAACTGCGCTGGGCGCGCTGTGGGTCGCGTTCCTGGCCGTTGGCGCGGTAGCGCTCCAGGCGATAGGCGGCGTCGATGATCAGCGCCTGGCGAGCGCGAGGCAATGCCTTGAATGCTGAAGTCTGCAGTTGTTTCTGGTCGGCGCTGACTTTCAGCACCCACTGCTGCTCGTCGTCGGTGAGAGGTTCGGCGCGGCTGAGCAGTTCCCGCTCACGGGAGGGCCGGTATTCGATGCTTTCCACCAGCCCGGCTTCTTTCACCGCCTTCACGGTGTCGGTGGGAATCGCCGTCAACGGGAACTGTTCGGTCAGCCGCAGGCTGGGACGGGCCACTTGCAGCAGTTCGAGCAGGCGATAGGAGCAGTTTTCGTCGAAGAAAAAATAGTCGAACTCAATCTGCTTGAGTTCCCACACATGCTCGACCATGCGCTCGGTTTCCACCTGGCTCAGATTGAGGCGGTATTCCCACAGGTCGCGGTTTTCCAGGCTGCGGTACTCGGAGAGTTTTTCCTGATAGGGCACCAGGGCGAACAGGCCCGGGTAACCGCCCATCAGGCCTTTCCAGGCATACAGAATGCTGTTGTCCGAGCCTTCGATGTAGGCACCGAAGTTGATCGCATAGCTGAGCAGCGCGGTCTTGTCGCTTTGCACATCGGCCTGGTCGATGCGCAGCAGGGTGTGGCCAAACATCGAAGAAGGGCTGTTCAGGTAGGCGGCCGGAAAAATCATCACCGCGCTGTGGGGCGCGACATCCTTGAACCATTGGGTGAATTCGCTGCAGTCAACCGTCGGCAGATCCGTCAGGTTGAGCTGCGCCTTCAGCCAGCGTGTTCGCGCCGGGTACACACATTGGGCGTGTTGCTGACCAGCACTGGCCGGGCCGTACAGCGCTTGCACCGTGGCGGCCAGTTCGTGGTCAGGATGTTCGTTGCCGTCGGGAGCGAGGAAAAACTCTTTGTCGCTGATATAGCTGCGCCAGCCACCGAGCTTGGCGGTTTCGTAGTGGCCCAAGGAAATCCAGAAACGGTCGTTGGCCAGTTGCTGCAAGCGTTGAGGGTCGACATGAGGTGCGGCGGACAACGGGGCGCACACACAGAGCGCCAGCCAGGCAAGGCGTTTGAGCATAGTTGGCTACTTGGACAATCGAAAAATAAAGACCGGAAGGGGCCCCAAAAAGAAAACCCGCTCCCCGAGAGGAGCGAGTGGTGTCGAGCTTAAGCTGGAGTGGCGTACTTGGCCAGGCGTGGGTCGCTTTTCAGCACGGCCAGGGTGTTGGTATGCACGTCTTCTGCGGTCACATCAGCCTTGCTGAAGATCTGCTGGAAGTGCTCGTGAGTGACAGCGGAGAAATGCGCACGGTCTTCCGGTGCCACGCCCAGTACTACGGCGTAGGTGGTGAGCGCTTCGCCTTGGCCCTTGGCCATGTCTTCGGACAGCTCGTTCATCATGCCATTCATGGCCAGCCAGGACTTGCCACCGTAGGTCAGTGCCGCGTTGGTCGAGCAACCGTTGGTGCCGGATGTCATGCCGAAGGTGGCGTTGCCCGAGGTGCCGTTGGTGGTGGATGCCAGGAAGTGAGCTGGGGTGCCACGCTGACCTTCGAACAGCATGTTGCCCCAGCCGCAATCCGGACCGCCTGGCGCCTGAGCCATGGCGTTGAGGGATACAGCGGTGAAGAGAGTACCGAGAAGAATCCGTTTCATAGCTATGTTCTCTTTTATGTGCATACCAATGGACAGGGTCTGACCCTACAGGCCAGTGGGCCGGTTATTGTTCCAGCCGCGCAATTTGGAGTTTAGGCACGATCCTAGGGTTCCGTGACATTTTGCAAAAAGTAACAGCAGTGTCATGAATTTACGGGCTCGGGCTCAGGGGATGCCCCTGGACTATGCTTTGGCCTGAGGCGCTTCTTGCCAGTCAGGTGCAGGCAGCGCCAGAATGCCGCTATCTGCCCCGCCTGATGTAAGGAAGCCCGATGCCTGATCCTGTTGCTGCCAGCTTGCGTCTAGCGCCCGAAGCGCTGACCCGCCCGTTTTCCGCTGAACAGTTCAGCTTCTCTACCACCAATGATCTGGAACCCTTCCGCGGTGTGCTTGGCCAGGAGCGTGCGGTCGAAGCATTGCAGTTCGGCGTGGCCATGCCGCGCCCCGGTTACAACGTATTTGTCATGGGAGAGCCCGGCACTGGCCGGTTTTCGTTCGTAAAGCGTTATCTCAAGGCCGAAGGCAAGCGTATGCAGACCCCGGCGGACTGGGTCTACGTCAATAATTTCGATGAGCCCCGCGAACCCCGCGCCCTGGAGCTGCCATCGGGTACGGCGGGGGCTTTCATCGCCGACATCAACGGCCTGATCGACAACCTCCTGGCGACTTTCCCGGCAGTGTTCGAGCATCCGTCCTATCAACAGAAGAAAAGCGCCATCGACCGTGCTTTCAACCAGCGCTACGACCGCGCCCTGGATGTCATCGAGCGCCTGGCGCTGGAGAAGGATGTCGCCCTGTACCGTGACAGCAGCAACATCGCCTTCACGCCGATGAGCGAGGGCAAGGCCCTGGACGAAGCGGAATTCGCCCAGTTGCCGGAGTCCGAGCGCGAGCGTTTTCATGACGACATCTCGGGCCTGGAAGAACGCCTGAACGAAGAGCTCGCCAGCCTGCCGCAGTGGAAGCGCGAGTCCAGCAACCAGTTGCGTCAACTTAACGAAGAAACCATCACCCTGGCCCTGCAACCGTTGCTGGCGCCGCTGTCGGAAAAGTACGCAGAGAACGCCGCGGTCTGCGGCTACTTGCAAGCCATGCAGGTCTACTTGCTCAAAACGGTGGTCGAGCAGTTGGTGGACGACAGCAAGACCGACGCCATTGCCCGCAAGCTCCTGGAGGAGCAATACGCCCCGAGCCTGATGGTAGGGCACCCAACCAGCGGTGGCGCGCCGGTGGTGTTTGAACCGCACCCGACCTACGACAACCTGTTTGGGCGCATTGAATACAGCACTGACCAGGGCGCGCTCTACACCACCTATCGACAACTGCGCCCGGGGGCGTTGCATCGGGCCAACGGTGGTTTCCTGATCCTTGAAGCAGAAAAAATGCTTGGCGAGCCGTTCGTGTGGGATGCACTCAAGCGTGCGCTGCAGTCGCGCAAACTGAAAATGGAGTCACCACTGGGCGAGCTGGGGCGTCTGGCCACGGTCACCTTGACCCCGCAGCACATTCCACTGCAAGTCAAAGTGGTGATCATCGGCGCCCGCCAGCTCTACTACGCCTTGCAGGACCTGGATTCGGACTTCCAGGAAATGTTTCGCGTGCTGGTGGATTTCGACGAAGACATTCCGATGGGGGATGAAAGCCTGGAGCAGTTCGCCCAGTTGCTCAAGACCCGTACTTCGGAGGAGGGCATGGCCCCGTTGACCGCCGATGCGGTGGCGCGCCTGGCCACCTACAGTGCGCGCCTGGCCGAACATCAGGGGCGTTTGTCGGCGCGGATTGGCGATCTTTTCCAACTGGTCAGCGAGGCGGATTTCATTCGTCAGTTGGCCGGTGACGAGATGACCGACGCCGGTCACATCGAACGCGCCCTCAAGGCCAAGGCCACCCGTACCGGGCGCGTCTCGGCGCGGATTCTCGACGACATGCTGGCGGGGATCATCCTGATCGACACCGACGGCGCGGCTGTGGGCAAGTGCAACGGCTTGACGGTGCTGGAGGTGGGGGATTCGGCGTTCGGCGTGCCGGCGCGGATTTCCGCCACGGTCTACCCCGGCGGCAGCGGCATCGTCGACATCGAGCGAGAGGTCAACCTCGGCCAGCCGATCCACTCCAAGGGCGTGATGATCCTCACCGGTTACCTGGGCAGCCGGTACGCCCAGGAGTTTCCTCTGGCGATCTCGGCCAGCATCGCCCTGGAGCAATCCTACGGCTACGTGGACGGCGACAGCGCGTCCCTGGGGGAAGCGTGTACGCTGATTTCTGCCTTGTCGAAGACGCCGCTCAAGCAGTGTTTCGCTATCACCGGCTCGATCAACCAGTTCGGTGAAGTGCAGGCGGTGGGCGGGGTCAACGAGAAGATCGAAGGCTTCTTCCGCCTCTGTGAGGCCCGCGGGTTGACCGGTGAGCAGGGGGCGATCATCCCCCAGGCCAACGTCGCCACCCTGATGCTCGACGAGAAGGTGCTCGCCGCCGTGCGCGCCGGGCAGTTCCATGTTTATGCGGTGCGCCAGGCCGACGAAGCCCTGAGCCTGCTGGTGGGTGAGCCTGCCGGCGAGCCGGATGAAAATGGTGAGTTCCCCGAAGGGAGCGTCAATGCCCGGGTGGTGGAACGGCTGCGGGTGATCGCGGAGATGATCAGCGAAGACGACATCAAGGAAGCGGAAAAGGAACTGGCGCAACAGGCGCTGGCGGAGGCCAAGCCGGCTTGATGCGTTCCAGGTCGGAGTAAGTCAATGTGGGAGCGAGCTTTGTGGGAGCAAAGCTTGCTCGCGATAGCGGTTTTACAGCCAACAGAGGTGTTGTCTGTGACGACGTCATCGCGAGCGAGCTTTGCTCCCACAGGCTCGCTCCCACAATTCTTTGTGGTGATGGCTAAAAAGTGCCACCACTTTGGCGTCAATATTCACACTATGACCATTCGGCGCATTCTGGTCTCGGCGGGACTTGCGGCCGGAACTTTTCTTCTATCCTCAGTTCAAGGATAACGAGAGCCATCATCGGATCGAAACAGCCTTGTCCTGAGGCTGAATACCGGATCTATCGAGGGGCGCCGCCATGTCGCGCAACCTTTGCCTCACTCGTCAATGCCTGGGCCTTGTGACCCGTATCGAATGCGCCATCCGTCCGCTGGCGGGAGATACCGGTATGTGGACCTTACTCTTCGCCGCCGGAATGGCTGGCGAACAACCTTCGGCCATCAAGGCCCAAGGCCCTTTTCCCGGCCCGAATGCCGCTGAGTCCATTCTCGACACCATTGTGCAAAGCCTGACAACGCATGGTTATGAGCTGGCCGACGACCCGCAGATCTGGTGCCTGCACATGCAGGCCCAATTGCGGGAAATCAATGGAGGCCGTTGTCGCAGCGTCGACGGCTTCGAGTTTCGCCCGTTGCATTGAAAGCCGTCATCGTGCGGGCGCTGGCAGTACGGTTTAGCTCCAAGGGCTGAAGTCGCGGAGGGGCCTGGCGTTTATGACCCAGGTCGTGACTGATATACTCGCCGCGATTTTTCAGCCCTGGTGTGAGACTCAATGGAACGCTTTATCGAAAATGCAATGTACGCCTCCCGTTGGCTGCTGGCGCCGATCTATTTCGGGCTGTCCCTCGGCTTGCTGGCCCTGGCCCTGAAGTTCTTCCAGGAAGTCTTTCACATCATTCCCAATGTGTTTGCCATGGCCGAATCCGAGCTGATTCTGGTGCTGCTGTCGCTGATCGACATGGCGCTGGTGGGCGGCCTGTTGGTGATGGTGATGATTTCCGGCTATGAGAACTTCGTCTCGCAACTGGACATCGATTCCGACAAGGAAAAGCTCAACTGGCTCGGGACCATGGATTCGTCCTCGCTGAAAATGAAGGTTGCGGCCTCGATCGTTGCCATTTCCTCGATTCACCTGCTGCGCATCTTCATGGATGCCAAGAACGTCGATCCCGAGCACCTGATGTGGTACGTGATCATCCACATGACCTTCGTGGTTTCGGCGTTTGCCATGGGTTACCTGGATAAACTGACCAAGCACTGAGGTCCGTTCATCGCTGCGGCGCACCGCCCGTCTGTTGCAAAGCAGGCGGGCGTTGTCGTTTCTGGTGGCGGCGCTTTGATCAGGGGGCTCGTCACCCGCCGCGGCATCTGTGCTAGTCTGCTCGCCCTTTTGGTTCCGGGCGCTCCGGGAGGCGCTGTGTCAAGCACGGCAAATTCCCGAGCCGTCCGCACAGCGGAGCAGCATCATGTCCGAAGTTAACCTGTCCACCGACGAAACCCGCGTCAGCTACGGCATTGGCCGTCAGTTGGGTGACCAACTGCGCGACAACCCGCCACCGGGCGTGAGCCTGGACGCAATCCTGGCTGGCCTGACCGACGCTTTCGCCGGCAAGCCGAGCCGTGTGGGCCAGGACGAGATGTCCGCCAGCTTCAAAGTCATTCGCGAAATCATGCAGGCCGAAGCTGCCGCCAAGGCAGAAGCCGCCGCTGGCGAAGGTCGTGCATTCCTGGCTGAAAACGCCAAGCGCGAAGGCATCACCACCCTGGCCTCGGGCCTGCAATTTGAAGTGCTGACTCAGGGCGAAGGCGCCAAGCCGAGCCGTGAAGACCAGGTGCGTACCCATTACCATGGGACCCTGATCGATGGCACTGTGTTCGACAGCTCCTACGATCGTGGCCAGCCTGCCGAATTCCCGGTGGGTGGCGTGATCCCAGGCTGGACCGAAGCCTTGCAATTGATGAACGCCGGCAGCAAATGGCGTTTGTACGTGCCAAGCGAACTGGCTTACGGCGCTCAAGGCGTTGGCAGCATTCCGCCGCACAGCGTACTGGTGTTTGACGTCGAGCTGTTGGACGTTCTGTAAGGCATCAACGCTTAAGCAGGCTTTTGTGGGAGCGAGCCTGCTCGCGATGACGGTCGGTCAGTCAATATTGATGTTGAATGTCACACCGCTATCGCGAGCAGGCTCGCTCCCACAGGGTTTGCGCGCTTCATCCATGAAACCTGCCATTGAAATCCGCCGTAGGGCGCAACGCCCGGGCGTAACAGAACAGGAACAGATTGCGCACCAGTTCCTTGAGCACCAGCGGCTCGCTGGAATTGAGGCTGTTGAGGTCCAGATCCCCCTGGTCCTGCAGTTCGTTCAGGGCTTCTTCTTCAAGCACCGCACAGACTTCCCCGGTTTCCCGATGCAGGATTCTCAGGTAAGGGTGTGGGCGGTCCAGCCAGGCATCGATCAAATAAGTCATGGTTCTCATCTCCTTGATGGGCGTTATGAGAATAATTCTTATTCGCTAAATAGCAAGGCTCTATTGGTTTTCGAATTGTTTTTCTGGCGGTGGGTTGCGGCAGCTCAATCGGCTCGCGCTTGGCTCGGAGGCGTAAATGGGGGGTGGAGCGGGGAGGGTGAAGCACCATCCCACGCGGGGCGTGGGATGGAATACGCACGGCTCAGACTTTTCTGACGAACTCGGACTTGAGCTTCATCGGGCCGATGCCGTCGATCTTGCAGTCGATGTCGTGATCACCATCGCACAAACGGATGTTCTTGACCTTGGTGCCCACCTTGACCACCAGCGACGTGCCTTTGACCTTCAGGTCCTTGATCACAGTGATGGTGTCGCCGTCCTGCAGGACATTGCCGACCGAATCCTTCTTCACCGTCTCATCGGACGCCGTTTCAGCTTCACCGCTGGCAGACCATTCGTGGGCACACTCCGGGCAGACCAGTTGAGTACCGTCTTCGTAGGTGTATTCGGAATTGCATTTCGGGCAGGGAGGCAACGTGCTCACTAAGGTTCCTTGGGTATCAGGAGGGTAAAAGGGCGCACATTATATAGGGTTTTAGGCCGCGAAGGGCAGGGCAGTGAAATACCCTTGTGGGAGCGAGCTTGCTCGCGATAGCGGTCTGCCAATCAGCATCAAGCTTACTGACCCAACGCTATCGCGAGCAAGCTCGCTCCCACAGGGGCTTCATGCCATCAATGGGTGCGAGCCACCGCAAACTCGCTCAGTTCCACCAACGCATCGCGGTATTCGCTGGCCGGCAGGGCGTCGAGGCATTTGATTGCGCGGGCGACGTAGTCGCGGGCCAGTTTTGCGGTGTAGTCCAGCGAGCCGGAGGCTTCAACCGCTTCCCGGATGCTCTCCAGGTCTTCGATCCCGCCTTTCTGGATCGCCTGGCGTACCAGTGCCGCCTGCTCAGGAGTGCCTTCGCGCATGGTGTAGATCAGCGGCAGGGTCGGCTTGCCTTCGGCCAGGTCGTCCCCGACGTTCTTGCCCAAAGTCTCGGCGTCGCCCTTGTAGTCCAGCAGGTCGTCCACCAACTGGAAGGCCACGCCCAGGTGATCGCCAAAGGTGCGCAACGCTTCGCTTTGCTCGGCGCTGGCGCCGGCCAGGGCGGCGGCGCTGTGGGTCGAGGCTTCGAAGAGCATCGCCGTCTTGCCGCGGATGACTTCCATATAGGTTTCTTCCGTGGTGCTGGCGTCGCGCACCTTGGACAGCTGCAGCACTTCGCCTTCGGCGATGATGCGCGTGGCCTGGGACAGGATCTTCATCACCGGCATCGAGCCCAGCTCGACCATCATTTCGAACGAGCGCGAATACAGGAAGTCGCCCACCAGCACGCTTGGGGCGTTGCCCCACATGGCGTTGGCGGTCGAGCGGCCGCGGCGCATGCCGGACATGTCGACCACGTCGTCATGCAGCAGGGTCGCGGTGTGCAGGAATTCGATGGTGGCGGCCAGCAGGCGCATGTCGTCGCCTTCGCGGCCCAAGGCCTTGCCACACAACAGCACCAACAAAGGACGCAGGCGTTTGCCCCCGGCCGAAGTAATGTAATCGCCGATTTTCGATACCAGCGGCACTCGGGAAGTCAGCTGCTTCTTGATGATGCCGTCGACGGCGCTAAAATCGTCCGCCACCGCGCGGTAGAAAGCTTGGGGTTGCATCAGCGACAGGTGCTCCAGAAGGGTTGCGCGGCATGCTAGGACCCACGCCTGGGCCTGTCAAGGCGCGATGGACGGCCTCTTGCAAGGCGCTTGCGGCTTGCGTACAATCGCGCACCCTGAACTTCCTGGGCAGCACCTGCCTTACGCAATTGCATCCGGGCCTTCCAGCCCATGCAGCCATGCCAGCCAATACCTCTTCTTATAAAGCGCTGGGTGAGCAGGATTATCGGAGAAATACCATGTCGTACGCAGTAATTGTTACTGGTGGCAAGCAATACAAGGTCGCCCCAGGTGAATACCTGAAGATCGAAAAACTGGAAATCGCTACTGGCGAATCCGTGACTTTTGATCGCGTTCTGTTGGTCGCCAATGGCGATGACGTGAATATCGGCGCTCCAGTCGTTGCTGGCGCTACCGTTGTGGCTGAAGTGATCTCCCAAGGTCGTCACGATAAAGTCCGCATCATCAAGTTCCGTCGCCGTAAGCACCACATGAAGCGTATGGGCCACCGCCAGTGGTACACCGAGATCAAAATCACCGGTATTCAGGCTTAATTTCAGCCTAATTCCTCACTAGGAGAATTGAACTCATGGCACACAAAAAAGCTGGTGGTAGTACCCGTAACGGTCGCGACTCAGAAGCCAAACGCCTTGGCGTCAAGATGTATGGCGGCCAGGCTATCAAAGCGGGCAACATCATCGTGCGTCAGCGCGGCACCCAATTCCACGCTGGCTACGGCGTAGGCATGGGTAAGGATCACACCCTCTTCGCTAAAGTCGAAGGCGTGATCAAGTTCGAAGTAAAAGGCGCCTTCGGTCGTCGTTACGTAAGCGTTATCGCAGCTTAATTGCGAGACCGCTGGAAAAGCCCTGTCTTGCGACGGGGCTTTTTCGTTTGTGGGGTGAGTCTCTTGCAAAACTGTTTGTATGGGCTGTCGGCGCTGCGGTTGGGGCGTGTCATCAGGTCGCTGCGCTCATTTTTGCAAGAGTCTTATGTCTTGTTTTTTTGGCTCGTCCGTATGGCGAGAGGCGTGTGTCATGAAGTTTGTTGATGAAGTATCGATTCGAGTAAAGGCCGGCGACGGCGGCAATGGTTGCATGAGTTTCCGTCGAGAAAAATTCATTGAGAACGGTGGTCCGAACGGTGGTGACGGCGGCGATGGCGGCTCGATCTACATGCTCGCCGACGAAAACCTCAACACCCTGGTGGACTACCGTTACACCCGTCACTTCGATGCTGAGCGTGGCTCCAATGGCGGCAGCACCGACTGCACCGGCAAAAAGGGCGAAGACCTGATCCTGCGCGTGCCGGTCGGCACCACGGTGATCGACTCCGCCACCCAGGAAGTCATTGGCGACCTGACCAAGGCTGGCCAGCGTCTGCTGGTGGCCCATGGTGGCTGGCACGGTCTGGGTAACACCCGTTTCAAGTCCAGTACCAACCGTGCGCCGCGCCAGACCACGCCAGGCAAGCCGGGCGAGCAGCGTGACCTGAAGCTGGAAATGAAAGTGCTGGCCGACGTGGGCCTGCTGGGTCTGCCGAACGCAGGCAAGAGCACCTTCATTCGCTCGGTATCGGCAGCCAAGCCGAAAGTCGCCGATTATCCGTTCACCACCCTGGTGCCGAACCTGGGCGTGGTCAGTGTCGACCGCTGGAAGAGCTTTGTGGTTGCGGACATTCCGGGGCTGATCGAAGGTGCTTCCGATGGTGCTGGCCTGGGGATTCGCTTCCTCAAGCACTTGTCCCGTACCCGGTTGTTGTTGCACCTGGTGGACATGGCGCCGCTGGATGAAACCAGTGCTGCTGATGCGGCTGAAGTCATTGTCAGCGAGCTGACCAAGTTCAGCCCGGCCCTGGCAGAGCGTGATCGCTGGTTGGTGCTGAACAAGTGCGACCAGATCCTCGAAGAAGAGCACGAGGAGCGGGTCAAGGAAATCGTTGATCGCCTGGAGTGGGAAGGTCCGGTCTACGTGATCTCGGCCATTGCCAAAGAAGGCACCGAGCGCCTGTGCCACGACATCATGCGTTACATGGAAGATCGTGCCGATCGCCTGGCCAATGACCCTGCCTACAAGGAAGAACTGGCCGAGCTCGATCAGCGTATCGAAGACGAGGCGCGTGCTCAGTTGCAGGCGCTGGATGATCAGCGTGCCCTGCGTCGCAGCGGCGTGAAGTCGGTCCATGACATCGGTGACGACGATTGGGACGAAGAGGATGTGGATGACGAAGACGGTCCGGAAATCATCTACGTTCGCGACTGATCGTGTGCTGATGCCACTCAGTTGAAGCCAGGACCTGTGGGAGCGAGCTTGCTCGCGATAGCGGTGTGACAGCCGGTATCAATATTGCTGACCCAATGCAATCGCGAGCAAGCTCGCTCCCACAGGTTTAAGTGTTTCAGCGCGGTGTTATCATCGCAACCAGCCGGTTTCCAAGGCGCCGCTCATTCGAGCGGCGTTTTGGTATCTGTAAAACGCAAATACGAATAATCTCATGGGCGGTGCTGGGTCGCGCCGTTCGCTGGCAAAGGTTGAAGATGATGCGGAGCAAGGTGACGGGTGCGCAGCGCTGGGTCGTGAAGATCGGCAGCGCATTGCTGACGGCGGATGGCAAGGGCCTGGATCGCAAGGCAATGGCGGTGTGGGTCGAGCAGATGGTGGCTTTGCATGAGGCTGGCGTCGAACTGGTCTTGGTCTCTTCGGGGGCTGTAGCCGCTGGCATGAGCCGGTTGGGCTGGACATCGCGACCCAGCGCGATGCACGAGTTGCAGGCCGCTGCCGCCATCGGTCAGATGGGGCTGGTGCAGGCCTGGGAGTCGAGCTTTGCCGAGCACGGTCGCCATACGGCGCAGATCCTGCTGACCCATGACGACCTGTCCGACCGCAAGCGCTACCTCAATGCCCGCAGTACCTTGCGGGCGCTGGTCGAGCTGAAAGTCATCCCGGTGATCAACGAAAACGACACTGTGGTTACCGACGAGATTCGTTTCGGCGACAACGACACCCTGGCCGCGTTAGTGGCGAACCTGGTGGAAGCGGACCTGCTGGTGATTCTCACGGATCGCGACGGCATGTTCGACGCCGACCCGCGCAACAATCCTGATGCCAAGCTGATCTACGAAGCCCGTGCCGATGATCCGGCGCTGGACGCGGTGGCAGGCGGTACCGGTGGTGCGCTGGGGCGTGGCGGCATGCAGACCAAGCTGCGCGCCGCCCGTCTGGCTGCTCGCTCCGGGGCTCACACCATCATTGTCGGTGGTCGGCTGGAGCGAGTGCTGGATCGCCTGAAGGCGGGCGAGCGCATTGGCACATTGTTGTCCCCTGAGCGCGGCATGCTGGCGGCGCGCAAGCAATGGCTGGCCGGGCATCTGCAAACCCGTGGCACGCTGGTGCTGGATGCGGGGGCGGTGTCGGCGCTGTCCCAAGGCAATAAAAGTCTGCTGCCGGTGGGCGTGAAGCTGGTCCAGGGCAGTTTTCGTCGCGGCGAAATGGTGGTGTGCGTGGCGCCGGATGGTCGCGAAATCGCTCGCGGCCTGGCCAACTACAGCGCGCTCGAAGCACAAAAAATCATCGGTCAATCGTCTGATGCGATTGTCGGTCTATTGGGTTACATGGCCGAGCCAGAGCTGGTTCACCGTGACAACCTGATTCTCGTCTAAGGAAAAATCATGGGTTTGGCAAAAGGATTGATCGGCTTGCTGGTGGCATTGCCGCTGCTGGCCTCGGCCGAGGAAATTGGCCAAGTGTCGACGGTGTTCAAGTTTGTCGGGCCAAATGACCGGATCGTCGTTGAGGCCTTCGATGATCCGAAGGTGGACGGGGTGACGTGTTATCTGTCCCGGGCCAAGACCGGTGGTGTGAAGGGCGGCCTGGGTCTGGCTGAGGATCGCGCCGAGGCATCCATTGCCTGCCGCCAGGTCGGTCCCATCAGCTTCAAGGGGGAGCTCAAGGACGGCGAGGAGGTGTTCAGGGAGCGCACGTCGTTGGTATTCAAGACCATGCAGGTGGTGCGCTTCCTCGACAAGAAGCGTAATACGCTGGTGTACCTGGTCTACAGCGACCGTGTGATCGAAGGCAGTCCGCAGAATGCGGTGACGGCGATCCCGATCCTGCCGTGGGCTCGTACCCAATAACCTGAGGCAAATCCCAGTGTGGGAGCGAGCCTGCTCGCGATAGCTATATAACAGTCAACTTGTATTGAGTGTTAGTCAGCTATCGCGAGCAAGCTCGCTCCCACATTTTTTTGCGGTATGTGTGGTAAATCCCAGGCAATAAAAAACCGACCCTAAGGTCGGTTTTTTAACGAGCGCGTCGCTTAGGCAGCAGCGGCAACGTTCAGGGCCTTTACGTGGCCATTCAGGCGGCTCTTATGGCGAGCAGCCTTGTTCTTGTGGATGATGCCTTTATCGGCCATACGGTCGATAACTGGCACAGCCAGAACGTAAGCAGCTTGTGCTTTTTCAGCGTCTTTTGCGTCGATGGCCTTAACTACGTTTTTGATGTAGGTACGGACCATGGAACGCAGGCTGGCGTTGTGGCTGCGACGCTTCTCAGCCTGTTTTGCACGTTTTTTGGCGGAAGGTGTGTTGGCCACCGTCGAGCTCCTCGAAAGACTTTTTAGGAAATAGCAAACAAAATAGGCCGCGAATCATGCCGATGAGTTGATGTCTTGTCAAGGGCGGGTGACGCGTTCCGCTGAATGGCAGGTACAACGCACCGGATGATTTCTTTCCGGCGTGCGACCTGTAAACTCGCGGGCTTTGGCTCTGCACTGTTTAGCGGCGCGGAGTATCGCATAAGTGGGCGCGTTGTTCGCCTGCTGTTTATCGACAGGCAAAAACTCTTTTCATGAATCTGCTCAAATCGTTGGCTGCCGTCAGCTCTATCACGATGCTTTCACGCGTCCTGGGGTTCGTTCGTGACACGCTGATCGCTCGGATATTCGGTGCCGGGATGGCCACCGACGCCTTCTTCATCGCCTTCAAGTTGCCCAATCTGTTGCGGCGAATCTTCGCCGAAGGGGCGTTTTCCCAGGCATTCGTACCGATCCTGGCGGAATATAAAAGCCAGAAAGGCGACGAAGCGACCCGCACGTTCATTGCCTACGTCACGGGTTTGCTGACGCTGGTGCTGGCGCTGGTTACGGTCGCCGGCATGCTCGCGGCGCCCTGGGTGATCTGGGCCACGGCACCGGGTTTTACCGATACCCCGGAAAAATTCCAGCTCACCTCGGACCTGTTGCGGGTGACCTTTCCTTATATATTGCTGATTTCCCTGTCGTCCCTGGCCGGGGCGATCCTCAATACCTGGAACCGTTTCTCGGTGCCGGCCTTCGTGCCGACCCTGCTTAATGTCAGCATGATCGTCTTTGCGGTGTTCCTGACACCGTACTTCGACCCGCCGGTGATGGCACTTGGTTGGGCGGTGCTGGTGGGTGGCCTGGCGCAGTTGCTGTATCAGCTGCCTCACCTGAAGAAAATCGGCATGCTGGTGCTGCCGCGCCTGAATCTGCGCGACAGCGGCGTGTGGCGGGTGATGAAGCAGATGTTGCCGGCGATCCTCGGGGTTTCGGTGAGTCAGATTTCCCTGATCATCAACACCATTTTCGCCTCGTTCCTGGTGGCCGGCTCGGTGTCGTGGATGTACTACGCCGACCGCCTCATGGAGTTGCCGTCCGGCGTGTTGGGCGTGGCCCTGGGCACGATCCTGTTGCCGACCCTGGCCAAGACCTACGCCAGCCAGGACCGCCAGGAATACTCGCGCATCCTCGACTGGGGCCTGCGCCTGTGCTTCGTGCTGGTGTTGCCTTGTGCCCTGGCGCTGGGCATCCTGGCTGAGCCGTTGACCGTCTCGTTGTTCCAGTACGGCCAGTTCAACGCTTTTGACGCGCTGATGACCCAGCGGGCACTGATCGCTTACTCGGTGGGCTTGCTCGGGATCATTGTGATCAAGGTGCTGGCGCCAGGCTTCTACGCCCAGCAGAACATTCGCACGCCGGTGAAAATCGCCATTTTTACCCTGGTGATGACCCAATTGTTCAACCTGTTGCTGATCGGCCCGCTGGCCCACGCTGGCCTGGCCCTGGCAATCAGTGCCGGCGCGTGCCTCAACGCTGGGCTGCTGTTTTACCAACTGCGCAAGCAGAAGATGTATCAGCCGCAGCCGGGCTGGGGCAAGTTCGGCCTCAAGCTGCTGGTGGCCGTGGGGGTGATGTCGGCGGTGCTGCTGGGGGCGATGCATTTCATGCCAGCCTGGGGCGAAGGACAGATGCTCGAGCGTTTCCTGCGCCTGGGTGTACTGGTCGCGGCGGGTGTGGTGGCGTATTTCGGCATGCTGCTGCTGATGGGCTTTCGCCTGCGCGACTTCAACCGCAAGGGCTTGAGCTGAGGGTTTACCCTCGATAATCCCGGGCCGGGCAGTGGTTTTGTCGGCTCGATCACTTTGGGTTACGGTGTTGCCTGTCGTCGGCCGCCGGGTGTGGTTATAATCGGCCACTTTATGAGCAAGAAGCGCGTTATGCAGCTGGTTCGAGGCCTCCACAACCTGCGCCCCCAGCATCGGGGCTGTGTCGCCACTATTGGCAACTTTGACGGTGTTCACCGTGGCCACCAGGCTATCCTGGCGCGGTTGCGCGAGCGTGCCCAGGAATTGGGCGTGCCCAGTTGCGTGGTGATCTTCGAGCCGCAACCCCGGGAATTTTTCGCCCCGGACACCGCGCCGGCCCGTCTGGCCCGGCTGCGGGACAAGCTGCATCTGCTGGCCGCCGAAGGCGTCGACCGGGTCTTGTGCCTGGCCTTCAATCAGCGCCTGAGCAAGCTCAGTGCCGCCGAATTCGTCGAGACCATCCTGGTGGGCGGTCTGGACATAAAACATCTGGAAGTCGGTGATGATTTCCGTTTCGGCTGCGACCGGGCAGGGGATTTCGATTACCTGCAACAGGCCGGCAAGGCCCGGGGCTTTACCGTCGAAGCGGCGCAGACCGTCGAGATGGATGGCATGCGCGTCAGCAGTACCCAGGTCCGCAATGCCCTGGCGGCTGCCGACTTCGAATTGGCCGAGCGTTTGCTCGGCCGGCCGTACCGGATTGCCGGACGGATCCTGCACGGGCAGAAACTGGCGCGCCAACTGGGCACGCCGACGGCCAACGTGCAACTCAAGCGTCGTCGTGTACCGCTGACCGGGGTGTTCCTGGTGAGTGTCGAGATCGACGGCAAGACCTGGCCCGGTGTCGCCAATATCGGCGTCCGGCCCACGGTCCAGGGGGATGGCAAGGCCCACCTCGAAGTACATGTTCTGGATTTTGCCGGCGATCTGTATGACCGGCGTTTGACGGTGGTTTTCCACCAAAAGCTGCGTGAAGAGCAGCGTTTTGCCTCTCTGGAGGCGCTCAAGACGGCGATCCATGCAGATATCGCCGCCGCCCGTGCCCTTGTCGCAACCAGCGCCAATCGCTAATGAAGAGCCTTAAATGACCGACTATAAAGCCACGCTAAACCTTCCGGACACCGCCTTCCCTATGAAGGCCGGCCTGCCTCAGCGCGAACCACAGATTCTGCAGCGTTGGGACAGCATTGGCCTGTACGGAAAGTTGCGCGAGATTGGCAAGGATCGTCCGAAGTTCGTCCTGCACGACGGCCCTCCGTACGCCAACGGCACGATCCACATCGGTCACGCGCTGAACAAGATTCTCAAGGACATGATCGTGCGCTCCAAGACCCTGTCGGGTTTCGACGCGCCGTATATCCCGGGCTGGGATTGCCATGGCCTGCCGATCGAGCACAAGGTTGAAGTGACCCACGGCAAGAACCTGGGCGCGGACAAGACCCGCGAATTGTGCCGTGCCTACGCCACCGAGCAGATCGAAGGGCAGAAGTCCGAATTCATCCGCCTCGGCGTGCTGGGCGACTTCGCCAACCCTTACAAGACCATGGACTTCAAAAACGAAGCCGGCGAAATCCGGGCCTTGGCGAAAATCGTCGAGGGCGGCTTTGTGTTCAAGGGCCTCAAGCCCGTGAACTGGTGCTTCGATTGCGGTTCGGCCTTGGCCGAGGCGGAAGTCGAGTACGAAAACAAGAAGTCGTCGACCATCGACGTCGCGTTCCCGATCGCCGATGAAGACAAGCTCGCCGCCGCTTTCGGCCTGGGCAAGCTGAGCAAACCGGCGTCGATCGTGATCTGGACCACCACCCCGTGGACCATCCCGGCCAACCAGGCGTTGAACGTTCACCCGGAATTCAACTACGCCCTGGTCGATGTTGGCGACAGGCTGCTGGTATTGGCCGAAGAACTGGTCGAGTCCTGCCTGGCCCGCTACAACCTCGAAGGCTCGGTGCTGGCTACCGCGCCAGGTTCGACGCTGGAACTGATCAATTTCCGTCATCCGTTCTATGACCGCCTGTCGCCGGTGTACCTGGCCGACTACGTAGAGCTGGGCGCAGGCACTGGTGTGGTTCACTCCGCGCCGGCCTATGGCGTTGACGACTTCGTGACCTGCAAGAAGTACGGCATGGTCAACGACGACATCCTCAACCCGGTACAGAGCAATGGCGTGTACGTGCCGTCGCTGGAGTTCTTTGGCGGCCAGTTCATCTGGAAAGCCAACCCGGCCATCGTCGACAAGCTGACCGAAGTCGGCGCGCTGCTGCACACCACCGTCATCGAACACAGCTACATGCACTGCTGGCGCCACAAGACCCCGCTGATCTACCGCGCCACCGCGCAGTGGTTCATCGGCATGGACAAGCAGCCAACCACTGGCGACACCCTGCGCCAGCGCTCCCTCAAAGCCATCGAGGACACCAAGTTCGTGCCGGCCTGGGGCCAGGCGCGCCTGCACTCGATGATCGCCAACCGTCCTGACTGGTGCATCTCCCGCCAGCGCAATTGGGGCGTGCCGATCCCGTTCTTCCTGAACAAGGAAAGCGGCGAACTGCACCCACGCACCGTCGAACTGATGGAAGAGGTGGCCAAGCGCGTCGAAGTCGAAGGCATCGAAGCCTGGTTCAAGATGGACGCCGCCGAACTGTTGGGCGACGAAGCGCCGCTGTACGACAAGATCAGCGACACCCTGGACGTCTGGTTCGATTCCGGTACCACCCACTGGCATGTGCTGCGTGGCTCGCACCCGATGGGCCATGAAGCCGGTCCGCGTGCCGACCTGTACCTGGAAGGTTCGGACCAGCACCGCGGCTGGTTCCACTCCTCGTTGCTGACCGGTTGCGCCATCGACAACCACGCACCGTACCGCGAGTTGCTGACCCACGGCTTCACCGTCGATGAGTCCGGCCGCAAGATGTCCAAGTCCCTGGGCAACGTGATCGCCCCGCAGAAGGTCAACGACACCCTGGGCGCCGACATCATGCGCTTGTGGGTCGCCTCCACCGACTATTCCGGCGAGATGGCCGTTTCCGAGCAGATCCTGCAGCGCAGCGCGGACGCCTACCGGCGGATCCGTAACACCGCGCGCTTCCTGCTCTCGAACCTGACCGGTTTCAACCCGGCCACCGACCTGCTGCCGGCCGAAGAAATGCTCGCGCTGGACCGCTGGGCCGTGGACCGTACCCTGCTGCTGCAACGCGAATTGCAGGAGCATTACGGTGAGTACCGTTTCTGGAACGTCTACTCCAAGATCCACAACTTCTGCGTGCAGGAGCTGGGTGGTTTCTACCTCGACATCATCAAGGACCGTCAGTACACCACTGGCGCCAACAGCAAGGCGCGCCGTTCGTGCCAGACCGCGCTGTTCCACATCAGCGAAGCG
The DNA here is from genome assembly GCF_057787095.1 of Pseudomonas sp. N-1-13. Lineage (NCBI taxonomy): Bacteria > Pseudomonadati > Pseudomonadota > Gammaproteobacteria > Pseudomonadales > Pseudomonadaceae > Pseudomonas > Pseudomonas sp. N-1-13. Next base: position 765,678 of record NZ_JBYNRI010000001.1, read on the forward strand.
CTGGTACGCTGGATCGCGCCGATCCTGGCGTTCACTGCCGACGAGCTGTGGCAGTACCTGCCGGGCGAGCGCAACGAGTCGGTGATGCTCAACACCTGGTACGAAGGCCTGACCGAACTGCCGCAAGGTTTCGAGCTGGACCGTGCCTATTGGGACCGGATCATGGCGGTCAAGGCGGCGGTCAACAAGGAAATGGAGATCCAGCGCGCGGCCAAGGCCGTCGGTGGCAACCTGCAGGCCGAAGTGACGCTCTACGCCGAAGAAGCCCTGAGTGCCGATCTGGCCAAGCTGAGCAACGAGCTGCGTTTCGTGCTGATCACTTCCACCGCCAGTGTCGCACCGTTGGTGCAGGCGCCGGCCGATGCGGTCGTCACTGAAGTCAGCGGCCTGAAGCTGAAGATCGTCAAGTCGAACCACACCAAGTGCGCCCGTTGCTGGCACTGCCGCGAAGACGTCGGCGTGAGTCCGGAGCATCCGGAGATCTGCGGCCGTTGCGTCGACAACATCAGCGGCACTGGTGAGGTTCGTCACTATGCCTAGTGCGTCTAACGTGGCGAGCCGTTTCGGCCGGCTGAGCTGGCTGTGGTTGAGCTTGCTGGTGCTGGTCATTGACCAGGCCAGCAAGTTCCACTTCGAAAACTCGCTGACCATGTACCAGCAGATCGTGGTCATCCCCGACTACTTCAGCTGGACCCTGGCTTACAACACGGGCGCGGCGTTCAGCTTCCTGGCCGACAGTTCGGGCTGGCAGCGCTGGCTGTTCGCCCTGATCGCTGTCGTGGTCAGCGGCGTGCTGGTGGTCTGGCTCAAACGCCTGGGTCGCGATGAGACCTGGCTCGCCGTGGCGCTGGCATTGGTGCTTGGGGGCGCGCTGGGCAATCTTTATGACCGGATTGCCTTGGGCCACGTGATCGATTTCATCCTGGTGCATTGGCAGAACCGCTGGTACTTCCCGGCGTTCAACTTTGCCGACAGCGCCATCACCGTGGGCGCCGTAATGCTCGCCCTGGACATGTTCAAGAGCAAGAAACCCGGAGAAGCCGTCCATGACTGAGCAGCGTATCGCTCAAAACACTGAAGTGAAGCTTCACTTCGCCCTGCACCTGGAAAACGGCGACACCGTCGACAGCACCTTTGACAAGGCTCCGGCCGTGTTCAAGGTTGGCGACGGCAACCTGCTGCCGGGCTTCGAGGCGGCGATCTTCGGTTTCAAGGCCGGTGACAAGCGCACCGTGGTGGTTCCACCGGAAAACGCCTTTGGTCAGCCCAACCCGCAAAACGTGCAGACCATGCCACGCTCCCAGTTCCAGGACATGGAACTGTCCGAAGGGTTGCTGGTGATCTTCAACGATGCGGCCAATACCGAACTGCCGGGCGTGGTGAAGGCGTTCGACGACGCCCAGGTGACCGTGGACTTCAACCATCCGTTGGCGGGCAAGACCTTGAACTTCGAAGTGGAAATCATCGACGTCAAGGCAGTTGAGATTTAACGGCAGTTACCGCCCCCACCATACCTGTGGGAGCGAGCCTGCTCGCGATGGCTGAATCACAGCCACCATCGAGTTGACTGTTCTGCCGCATCGCGAGCAGGCTCGCTCCCACAGACACGAGGCACAGCATGCAAATCAAACTCGCCAACCCCCGTGGCTTCTGCGCCGGCGTGGACCGGGCGATCGAAATCGTCAACCGCGCCCTGGAAGTTTTCGGGCCGCCCATCTATGTGCGCCATGAAGTGGTCCACAACAAATTTGTCGTCGAAGACCTGCGTAGCCGCGGGGCGATCTTCGTCGAGGAACTGGACCAGGTGCCAGACGACGTCATCGTGATCTTCAGTGCCCACGGGGTTTCCCAGGCAGTGCGTACCGAAGCCGCCGGCCGTGGCCTGAAGGTATTCGACGCGACCTGCCCCTTGGTGACCAAGGTCCATATCGAAGTGGCCCGTTACAGCCGTGACGGTCGTGAGTGCATTCTGATCGGCCACGAGGGCCATCCGGAAGTCGAAGGCACCATGGGCCAGTACGACGCCAGCAATGGTGGCGCGATCTACCTGGTCGAGGATGAAGAGGACGTCGCCGCCCTTCAGGTGCGTAACCCGGAAAAGCTGGCGTTTGTCACCCAGACCACCCTGTCCATGGACGATACCAGTCGAGTGATCGACGCCCTGCGTGCGCGCTTCCCGGCCATCGGTGGGCCACGCAAGGATGACATCTGCTACGCCACCCAGAATCGTCAGGATGCGGTCAAGCAACTGGCCGACGAGTGTGATGTCGTGCTGGTAGTCGGTAGCCCGAACAGCTCCAACTCCAATCGCCTGCGTGAGCTGGCCGAGCGCATGTCCACTCCGGCGTACCTGATCGACGGCGCTGAAGACATGCAGCGCAGCTGGTTTGACGGCGTCGAGCGTATCGGCATTACCGCCGGTGCTTCAGCGCCGGAAGTGTTGGTGCGCGGCGTGATCCAGCAACTGCAGGCCTGGGGGGCAACCGGTGCCGATGAATTGTCCGGTCGCGAGGAGAACGTCACCTTCTCCATGCCCAAGGAACTACGCGTGCGCTCCTTGCTTTGAGTCCATTTCGCACAAGGCCTGCTCGGTTTTCTCGCTGCGCAGGCTGACGCGGCCGCTGCGCGACAGGACCACCTGGTGGTGACTGACCGGCTTATGGTGTGCACAAACGTGTAACGTTCCCGCCTGAAATGCGCCGCTGGGCAGGAGCGGCTCCCCTTGGCTTGCGAATCTCACCGAATGTTTTACCGGCCCGTTGCCAATGATTCGAGCATGGCGGCTGTGCTGCGTCAGCAGTGGCTGGTCATCGCCGTCCAGCATGATTTGCCAGCCCAGGCTCCAATCGTTGTCTATCCCTTGAATCGTCACCGTCCGATTGCGCGTGATCGCTTCGCTGCGGGCGCTGCGCAGACCGCTGGCCAGCAGCCGTGCGGCGTCGTCGCGGTCAGTGGATTCCACCAGGGCTTTGTATCCGGAACCGGCCCACGGCAGAACAATCGCGGCAATCGCCAGTCCCATGAGCAGTTCGATCAGGCTAAAGCCCTGTTGATACATGACGTCTCCTCCCTGGAGAGCTTGTTGTGGCGAGGGAGCAAGCTCCCTCGCCACAGGCAGTCGTTTGTTCTAGCGTGTAGAAGCAGGTATAGCCAACGGCGACGGAGGGCATCGATGGATCTTCGTACAAAAGGTTTCACGCTGATTGAGGTGCTGGTCGCCCTTGGCGTGCTGCTGCTCCTGATCACCCTGGCGGTACCGGCCCTTACCGGTTCGGTGCAGGGCACCAAGGCCGATACCGATATTGACGACCTGCGCCGGGCACTGAACTTCGCCCGGATGACGGCGATCGACCGTGGTGTCACCACACGGATTCGCCCCACGGTCCAGGGCAGCGTATGGAGCAGCGAGCTGACGGTGTATGACAGTACTGGCGCTGAGCCCAATGTATTGCGGGTTGTTCCAGCGATGAGCAGCGGCGCGACTCTGACGCTAACCTCAGACGTGACCAGCATTGATTTCAACAACCTCGGCGGGTTGTCGGCACCGGCCACGCCGGTGACTTTCAATTATGTAAGGGGGGCGCAGAGCAGGACACTGAGTGTTTGCCTCAATGGACGAATCGTATTGGGTGGAAGTTGCGGATGAAGGGTTGCAGTAAACAGGCACAGGATGGCATGACACTGATCGAGGTGCTGGTGGCGGTGCTGATTCTTGGCGTGGGCTTGCTGGGAGCGGCGATGGTTCAGCTCAATGCCCTCAAATATACCGACAGCTCGCGCATGACCAGCCAGGCCAGCTTCATCGCCTACGACATGCTCGACCGCATTCGTGCCAACTCCGGCGCCGATTACACGGTTACGCCGCCCAGTTCACCCAATCTCAACGTAGCCCGGGACCAGGATCTCTACGATTTCAAGACCAACATCGTCAGCTTCGGCGGCGCCACGGCCACCGGCACTGTTGCGCTGCACCAGCGGGTCTACACCATTACCATCTCTTGGGACGACGCCCGGGCCGCCAACACGACCAACGCCGCCGAGGCTCGCCGCAGTTTCGTGCTGACCAGTCGCGTCGCCGTCGACCCACCCGGGGCGACGCCATGAACAGGCATTGCCGGGGATTCGGCCTGATTGAGCTGATGATCGCTTTGGTGCTCAGCCTGATTGTCGTGCTGGGTGTGGTGCAGATTTTCATCGCCGCCAAAAAGACCTACGTCAGCCAGGGCGCGGCGGCGGTGATGCAGGAGGATGCGCGGTTCGCTCTGAGCAAGATGGTCCAGGAGCTTCGTATGGTGGGCATGTTCGGTTGCCTGGAGACCGTCCTCGACGCGTCCTCGGCGGGGGATTTCAATGCCAGCAAGGTCACGCCGATCAGCTGGGACAATGCCAATCTGAAGCTGACCCTGGTGACGACGGATGTCGGCAACAGCGGCGGCGTGCCGACCTGGACCGTGATCTCGGATTGTCGCAACACGGCGACCGCCTATACCGGGGCGCGGATACCGGCGGCCGGGCAAATGGCGTTTCCGATACGGCGGCTGGTCTACAGTTTCAGCAATAACCAGTTGTTGATGGGCACCGGGGCTGGCAACCCGACCCAGGCGGTGCTGGTGGATAACGTCCGGGCATTCGATGTGACATTTGGGGTGGCCAGCAGCGCGACAGACATCGCGGCATCGAGCTACAGCCGCAACCCGAGCAATCCGGCCCTGATCCGCAGCGTGCGCCTGACCCTCACGCTCTTTGATCCGAAGAACAACGTGCGTGAGCAGACCTTCAACGTGGTTGCCGCTTTGCGCAACCGGCTTCTGTGAGGGCGACTGATGAATTCAACGCCCATCAAGCATCGCCAGCGCGGTATGGCATTGCTGGTCAGCCTGGTTTTCCTGCTGCTCCTGACGCTGATCGGACTGTCGTCGATGCAGAGCGCCACCCTCCAGGAAAAAATGACCAGTAGCGTCATGCTGCGCAACCAGTCCTTCCAATTGGCCGAGGCAGCGCTGCGGGTCGGTGAAAGTGCGGTGCAGGCCGAGACCTACTCCCTGCCGGTGTGCACCACCGCGACCCAGTGTGCACCCCCGGCTGAATCGGCAACCCTCACGACGGCCGGGCGTAATTCATCGTCGGGGGTGACCTGGATCGCCGTCCCTGGGGGGTTCTATGGCGTGCAGAATCTGGGCACCACGCTGACGGCGGTCAACGTGCCGATCAATACGTCGGCGACGCTGTACCGGATCACGGCGGTGGCTGTGGCGGGAAATAACCAGCGCAGCGTCGTGGAGAGCATCTATGCGAAATATTAAGGTGCGTCGCGATTGGAAGCAGGCGTTGTGGGGTGTGCTGCTCAGCCTGTACCTGGCTGCACCGGCCTATGCTTTCACGCCTTCGGATTCGCCGTTGCTGAGTGCCGCCGCAGTCACGCCCAACGTGATGCTGCTGATCGATGACTCGGGGAGTATGAACAACATCATTTGGGCGTCGGGGTTTGATCCGACGGTGACGCAAACGCGCACTTATGCATGCAGCGCCAGTAGCAATTGCAACGATAGGTATGAACTGGATCTGGATGACTCGAACATTCTGTTAATGAGCCTGTTGCGGGGCGGATGCTCGTCTGGCTGGTACGGTTTCTACCGGCCCGGCCTTGGTCGGATCTGTCTGCGGCTGCCAGACCCGGTGGGTGGGGGCGATACCCGCTACACCGCCAAGTACCTGGCGTATCTGGTAACCCTGGCCAACGGCTCGAACCGGGACTACACCAATGGCTCAATCCCCAGGGACTATCGAATCAACGTGGCACGGGATGTCTCCAACGACCTGGTCGCCAACAATCGTGCCTTGCGCATCGGGCTTGCCACCTTCAATCCTCCCAACTTCAGCAACTCCGGCCCGGGGGGCTACATCGCCCGTGTCGTCAGCGATCTGTCACCCGTCAGCGGCAGCGTGACCCAGACCCAGGCCAACGCCAACTACAGTGCCCTGATCAACGCCATCAACGGTCTGGGCGCGGTCGCCAATACGCCATTGGCCGAGAGCTATTACGAGGTCACCCGTTATTTCAGGGGCATGGCGCCGTACCACAACAATAGCCCCAGCACCTACACCAGCCCGATCCAGTACCGGTGCCAGAAGAATTTCGGTGTGGTGATCACCGACGGCTTGCCCACCTACGACCGTACCTTTCCCACCAACGATCCGTTAGGCGGATCCCGTCTGCCGAACTGGGATGGCATCAGTACCAACGATGGTGCTGACCGCAACGGTGACGCTGAGGGCGATACGCTTTATCTGGACGATATCGCCAAGTTCGCTTTCGACATCGACATGCGTTCCACCGGCTCCGACGTTACCGGCCAGAGCTGGAATGCCACGGATTTTCCCCGGCAGTACCTCAATACCTACACCGTGGGTTTTGCCGTCACCAATACGATGCTGTCCGACGCCGCTCGCTACGGCGCGGGTAAATATTATCCAGCGTCCGACAGCGAAGGCCTGAACTCGGCCTTGTCATCGGCCTTGAGTGACATCACCTCCAAGGCCGGATCGGGGGGCGGCGGCACCACCAACGGTGCAACGTTGTCCACCACCTCCAGCTATTACCAGACCACCTATGACCCCAAGGACTGGCGAGGCACCATCCGCGCATTCGGTTTTACCTCGGCGGGGACGGTCGATACGGCGGCCGTGCAATGGACCACCAACACCAGCATCGTGCCGGGTGCCACGGCACCGACCTATCAGTCCTGGAACACCGCGACCAACACGCCGGTAACCTTGGCCTACGGCAACTTTTCACCGGCCCAGCAAACCAGCCTCAGCCAGGGCCTGCCCACGGGGATCACCGGCAGCGATCTGGTGGAATGGAGCAAAGGTGTCAATAAAACCGGGCTGAAGGTGCGCAGCGCGTTGCTGGGGGACATTATCAACTCGCCACTGCTCCTGGCCTCGCCGAACGACCAGACCGCCTCGGACCTGCTGAACGACACCAGCTACAGCACTTACCTGGCAACCAAGGCGGCGAACATGAACGCCAATCTCGTGGTGAATGCCAACGATGGTTTCTTCAGCGTCATCAACAGCGCAAACGGCACGCGGCGTTACGCTTATATGCCCTCGAGCGTCCTGCCCTCGTTGCGGGACATCGCTGACACCAATTACATCAACGGCGTGAGTCACAAGTTCCTGGTGGATGGGCAGATCGGCGTATTCGATGCGCAATTGGGCAATGCCTGGAAGACCGTTGCCCTGGGCGGGACCGGAGCCGGGGGCAAAGCGTTCTATGCGGTGCAATTGTTCGACGCAGCGGCAGGCAATGCGCTCCGGGCGTTGTGGGAAATCAGCGCACCGACCGTCGCCAATACGGCCAACGCCTTCAATGACCTGGGCTACGCCTATGCGCGTCCCGAAGTCGCGCGCCTGGCCGATGGTCGCTGGGCCGCGTTCATCGCCAATGGCTATGGCAGCAACACCGGCGTGGCGGCACTGTACGTGGTGGATATCCGAGATGGTTCGCTGATCAGGAAAATCACGGTCAATAACAGCGAGACGGGTAACGGCCTGTCGTCGGTCAAGCTTCGGGTCAATTCCCAGAACGTGGTGCAGGCCGCGTACGGTGGCGACTTGAAAGGGCGGATGTGGAAATTCGACCTCAGCGGCACTTCCCCCACCGCCTGGGGCGTTGCGTTTGCCGGGCAGCCGTTGTTCACCGCGCCCGGTGGTGCAACCCAGCCCATCACCGTCCAGCCGTTGCTGGCGGAAAACCCTCAGGGCGGGACCCAGGTTTTTTTCGGCACGGGCAAATTCAACGAAGCGGTGGACAAGCTCAATAAGGATCTGCAGGGGTTCTATTCGATCTGGGACGCCGTCGGCGGTACCGGACAAATCCCGGTTTCGAGCCTGCAAGCCCAGTCGATCACCGGGGTGTTCTCAGGCAGCACCGGGCAATTCGTGACGACCAGCCAGACCGACGTGACGTATCCTGCAAAAAATGGCTGGTATCTGCCCTTGGTGTACAACAACGCATTGACTGGGGAACGGGTGATCAACCCGGCCAGTCTGGTGCTCGGGCGCGTGGTTTTCACCACGGCCGCGGTGGACACCACCGATCCCTGCGCCAGCTTTGGTACTGGCAAACTGATCGAGGTGGATGCGTTCAACGGTAAGATGCTCAACTACGCGGTGCTCGACACCAACGGTGACGGCATGCTCAACAGCCTCGACACGGTCTCCAGCGGAGTGATTTTCACGGGCGGGATCCCGACCTTGAGCGCTGTCGTCAGTGCCAACGGGGCCACCAACATGATCGTGAACGACTCCGGTGGCGGTATCACCGACCTGCTGGGGAAATCCGTCGGCGGCAGCCGCCGCATCATGTGGCGGCAAATACAATGAGAGATAAGGTATGCGCAGATCCAACCGGGGTTTCACCTTGATCGAAATCATGATCGTGATCGCCATCATCGGTATCGTGATCACCGTCGGCTATCCGAGCCTGACCGAATACATGAAAAAGGGCCGAAGGGCCGAAATCGCCGGGCTGCTATCGGAGCAGGCGCAGATTCTTGAGCGCCATTACTCCAAGAACAATGTCTACACCAACGCGACCGGGCTGAGCAGCGGTAATGATTTCTACACCATTACCCAGACGCTCATGGATCAGAGTTTCACCCTGACTGCCGTGCGCAACAGCGCCTCGTCCATGGCCACCGACAAGTGCGGTGATTTCACCATCAACAACACGGGCGCGCGAAGCATCATCAACGCTGCTGCCGGGCTGACTGCCAAGGATTGCTGGGGTCGCTGAGTTTATTTTTTCGGGCGCTGTCCTGCGCCCTTTGTCTTGTGAGTTGAAATAGAACATGACCAGGCAACAGCAAGTGGTGATTGTCGGCGGCGGAGTCATTGGCCTGCTGACGGCGTTCAATCTCGCGTCCGAAGGGCAGCGCGTGGTGCTGCTGGACCGCTCCAGTGTCGGCCAGGAATCGTCCTGGGCCGGCGGCGGTATTGTTTCGCCGCTGTACCCCTGGCGCTACAGCCCGGCGGTCACCGCACTGGCCCACTGGTCGCAGGACTTTTATCCACAGCTGGCCCAGCGTCTGTTCGCGGCCACGGGGGTTGATCCGCAGGTGCATGTCACCGGTCTGTATTGGCTGGACCTGGACGATCAGGCCGAAGCACTGGCCTGGGCCGAGCGGGAAGGGCGCCCGTTGCGGGCTGTGGAAATCTCGGCTGTCCATGACGCGGTGCCAGTACTGGGCGCGGGTTTCTCCCGGGCGATCCACATGGCCGATGTGGCCAATGTGCGCAATCCCCGGTTGGTGAAGTCCCTCAAGGCTGCGTTGCTGGCGCTACCCAATGTCACGCTGCATGAGCAATGCGAGGTCGGCGGGTTCATCCGCGACGGTGGGCGTATTGTGGGGGTTAACAGCTCCGAGGGGCCGATCCTTGGCGATCAGGTGGTCCTGGCGGCGGGCGCCTGGAGCGGTGAATTGCTCAAGACTCTGGGGCTGAAGTTGCCGGTCGAGCCGGTCAAGGGCCAGATGATTCTGTACAAATGTGCGTCGGATTTTCTATCGAGCATGGTCCTGGCCAAGGGCCGTTATGCGATTCCGCGTCGCGACGGGCATATTCTGGTGGGCAGTACGCTGGAGCGCGAAGGCTTCGACAAGACCCCGACCGATGTTGCGCTCGATAGTTTGAAGGCGTCGGCGCAGCAGCTGATTCCTGCGCTGGCGGACGCCGAGGTGGTCGGGCATTGGGCCGGCTTGCGGCCTGGATCGCCGGAGGGCATTCCCTATATTGGTGAAGTGCCGGGGTTCTCGGGGTTGTGGTTGAACTGTGGGCATTATCGCAATGGGTTGGTGTTGGCTCCGGCGTCGTGTCGGTTGTTTGTTGATGTGATGTTGGGGCGTGAGCCGGTGATTGATCCTGCGCCGTATGCGCCGGCGGGGCGGTTGTAGGGTTCGGCTTTGGCTTGGGGGTGAGCTTGGTGACGAGGCGGCCTGACAGCCGGCCAGGGTTTTGTTGGTTGGGTATATATCCGTTTCTGCGGTAACGGCTACTTATGGTTCCGCCCTTACGGCGGGTCACTTTTGAAGAGCGCAAAAGTAACCAAAACGCTCTTGCCCCACCACTCGGTGCCTCGCCTAGGCTCGGCATGCCCTCACTCCGGCATTGCTCCGTGGGCCCGCCGCGAAGGGCCATCCATGGCCCAGCGCGGCTACCTCGGCATCCATGCCGAGGTGCCCACTCCACAATACCTGCGTTCGGCCAGCGTGGTTAACGGGGCGCCCCAGATCAAAATCAAAAGCGAGGCGGCCTGACAGCCGGCCTGTTCTTGCGGGTGTACACCCATCAGACCTGTGAGCCGGACCTGTGGGAGCAAAGCTTGCTCGCGAGGCGGCCTGACAGCCGGCCTGTTCTTGCGGGTGTACACCCATCAGACCTGTGAGCCGGACCTGTGGGAGCAAAGCTTGCTCGCGAGGCGGCCTGACAGCCGGCCTGTTCTTGCGGGTGTACACCCATCAGACCTGTGAGCCGGACCTGTGGGAGCAAAGCTTGCTCGCGAGGCGGCCTGACAGTCGGCCTGTTTTTTGCGGGTGTACACCCATCAGACATGTTGAGCCGGACCTGTGGGAGCAAAGCCTGCTCGCGAAAGCGGTCTGACAGCCGACCTGTCTCTTGCGGGCGTAGCCCTATCCCAGTGTGGGAGCGAGCCTGCTCGCGATGTCAGCCCATCCAGCCTCGATGCAACCGAGGTGTCGCTATCGCGAGCAGGCTCGCTCCCACAGGAGAAACGCGTTCGCCCAAAACCAGGCCGGCTGTCAGGCCGCCTCGCGGAGGACGTTGATCTCGGCGCCCCGTTAACCACGCTGGCCGAACGCAGGCATTGTGGAGTGGGCATCCCGGCATGGATGCCGGGATAGCCGCGCTGGGCCATGGATGGCCCTTCGCGGCGGGCCCACGGAGCAATGCCGGAGTGAGGGCACACCGAGCCTAAGCGAGGTGCCGAGTGGTGGGGCAGAAGCGTTTTGCTTACTTTTGCGCTGTTCAAAAGTGAGCCGCCGTAAGGGCGGAACCCTAAGTAGCCGTTACCGCAGAAATGGATATACACACTCACAATAGCGCCTTCACAGCCAACCAGAATTTGTGGGAATGGTCGGACAAGGCCCCTAATTCGAGCCGAATTTTCCGACGAGTTCTGGCGGTTGCCGGGTGGGAAGGTCTCTCGTTAACCTTTTCCCGTCGCTGCCAATTCAGCGACCGGGCGTCGCGGCCCGCAAACTTGGTAATCCATTCCTTCCTTTGGAGTACCGCAATGTGTGACAAATCTCCATCCGCTTCAGAAACCAATAACGAGTCCCCATACTCCAGCCTTAACCCAAAACAGCTTGATGAAGCCGCCAAGCGCGCCCTCGACTATTACCTCGGCCCAAAGCCCGAAGCCAAAAAGAAACCCGCCTCAAACCAGCTATTCACCGTCGTGGACGGCATCGACACCGAATGCCTGCTCGCCAACCTCAGCGAAACCCTGGCCTCAGCCAACGCAACCGTCAGCGACCTGGCCTTCGAGCTTGAAGGCTCGCGACGGCATATCGCCTTGGGGGTACAGCAGTTGATTGAGTTGAGTGAATTACTGGCCAATCGTGTTCTGGACGAACGGGTACCAGTGCCGGAGGGCTAGAGAAGGGGTGCAAATCAGCCAAGGCGAACGCCGAACCTGTGGCGAGGGAGCAAGCTCCCTCGCCACAGGTTAAGTAGGGGGCTTCAGGACCGCGCCTCAATCCAACCCCAACTTCTTCAACCGATACCGCATCGACCGAAACGACAACTTCAACCGCTGGGCCGCCGCCGTGCGGTTCCAGCGGGTTTCCTCCAAAGCCTGGAGGATGAGTTTGCGTTCGACGTCCTCCAGATAGTCTTCCAGGTTATCGACCCGCATCAGGTCGGGGCTGCCTGCGTCGGTGGTGCTGATGCCCTCGGCCAGGCGCAGGTCGTGGGCTTCGATCAACTGGTGCTCGCAAAGGGTGTAGGCGCGTTCGAGCATGTTTTCCAGTTCCCGAACATTGCCCGGGAAGCGGTAGTTTCGAAGGGCGTCCAGGGCTTGGGGATGGAGCTTGACCGCGGGGCTGCCGGTGTTGGCGGCCAGGCGCTGGAGGGTGTGATTGGCGAGCGATTCGATGTCTTCGCGGCGTTCGCGCAGCGGCGGGACGCGCAGTTCGATGACGTTGAGTCGATAGTACAGGTCCTGGCGAAAGCGCCCGGCGGTGACTTCGGCGTCCAGGTCCTTGTGGGTGGCGCAAAGAATTCGTACATCCACCACTTCTTCCTGCTGGCCACCAACGGCCCGCACGGCTTTTTCCTGGATGGCGCGCAGCAATTTGACTTGCATCGCCAGGGGCAGGTCGGCCACTTCGTCAAGGAACAAGGTCCCGCCGTGGGCGGCCTGGAACAGTCCGGGTTTGTCTTCGATGGCGCCGCTGAAGCTGCCTTTTCGATGGCCGAAAAACTCGCTTTCCATCAGCTCCGTGGGAATCGCCCCACAGTTGACCGGCACAAAACGCTGGGCGGAACGCGGGCCTTGCTCATGGATCAACCGGGCGACCAGTTCCTTGCCGCAACCCGATTCCCCGCTGATGTAGACCGGCGCCTGACTGCGAGCGAGTTTTTCGATCTGTTTGCGGACGTTGTGCATCGGCGGGGAATCGCCCAGCAGACAGCGCTCGATGGACGCCGCCGGGATGGCGACCGACGGCAGGCGTAATGCGCTGGTGACCAGCTCACGCAGCCGACCCAGGTCGACCGGTTTGGTCAGGAAGTCGAAGGCGCCGGCCTTGAGGGCGTCGATGGCAGTTTCCAGGCTCCCGTAGGCGGTGATCATTGCCACGGGCAATTGCGGGTAGCGTTGCTGGATATGTTGCACCAGCTCCAGGCCAGTGCCGTCGGGCAGGCGCATGTCGGTCAGGCACAGGTCAAAGGTGTCTTCAGCCAGCAGGGCCCGGGCCTGGGCAAGGTTCTCGGCGCTGCGGGTGTCGAGTTTCATCCGGCCCAGGGTAATGTCCAGGAGTTCGCGGATGTCCGGTTCGTCATCGACGATCAGGATTCGTTGCCGTGAGCGCGTAGTCAAATCTGTTTCCGTCCGTGAGCAAAAGTGATGCGAAAGCAGCCGCCGCCTTGGCGTGGTTTGAAGTCTAGGCGGGCCTGGTTGCTTTCGCACAGCTCACGGGACAGATAGAGCCCAAGGCCGGTGCCCTGGCTGCTGGTGGTGAAGAAAGGTTCGAACAAATGCGCTTGCTGGTCCGGTGTCACGCCGGGGCCGTTGTCGATAATGTCCAGCGTGGACAGCTGGCTGTGGGGGTCGATGAACAGCTTCAGCCAGACCTCGGCCTCTTCATGGGCCATCGCGCTGTGACGCCAGGCGTTGCGCAGCAGGTTGTCGAGCACCTGGGTCAACTGATCGGGGTCCATCAGCGTGAGGTAGTCACCCGGGTCGATGCTCAGGTGCAAGTGCTGATGCCCAGCCGCGTTTTCCCGGGCCTGTCGGACGAACTGGTCGAGCCAGATCCGCAGATCCAGGCGCTGCGGCGTGGTCTGCTGGCGGCGGGACAGTTGCAGGACGTTTTCAATGACGCGGTTCATTCGTTGGGAGTGATCCTGGATGATCTGCGTCAGACGCCGATCTGCGTCGTTCAGTTCCTCGGACTCGCGCAGCAATTGCGCCGCATGGCTGATCGCCCCCAACGGGTTGCGGATTTCATGGGCGATACCGGCGGTGAGGCGCCCCAGGGAGGCGAGTTTCAACTGCTGGGCGTGCTGGGCCACTTGGGCCAGGTCTTCGAGGAAGACCAGGATCTGATGCTGATCGTGATGCCCCAGGGCAATGAAACTCGGTTGCAAGGTCAGGCCGGTGCCGTTAATGGTCAGGCTTTGCGGACGCAGGCTGGGGTTGTTCAACCACAGCTGCAGCCGCTCCACCAGGGCGCCGGAGCAGTCGTCGAGCCGCTGGCCGACCAGGTCGTGCATGCCCAACAGGTTCAATGCGCTTTCGTTAGCCAATTGCACCCGGCGCTGGCGATCGAGCACCAGGATGCCGGTGCGCATGCGTTGCAGGATCAGTGCGTTGAGCGCTTCCAGACCGACTACTTCGCTGGCCCGTTGTTCGGCGAGGATTTCACTGGCTTCCAGGCGTCGGGTCAGGCCTTGCACCAGCAGCGCGGCGGCAAAACACAAGGCCCCCAGGGTACCGGCCTGCAGATAACTGCTGGGACGGCTCGAATCGCTGAGGTCAAGGAAGAAGCTCGACCCGACGATGCCCAGCGTAGCGACAGCGGCAATCAACAGGCCAATTCGGCCTCGCAACAACGTATTGCCGATGGCCACCGAGACGATGAGCAGGTTGCCGATGGCGCTGGGGGCGCCGCCGGCAGCGTAGAACAGCCACGACAACAACAGCACGTCGGTCAGAGCCAGGCCGAACAGCCGGGCTGGGCGGCGGGTATTTTCAAGAAACACCACCAGCAGGATATTCAGCACCAGGTACAACCAGCTGCCGCTACGCAGCAAATCGTCGTTGGCGAACTCCAGCAGGCGGTTGTCCATGTTGCTGGAGATCAGCAACACCAGGGTGATGCCGATGCTTAGACGGTACAGGTGATAGAGACGCAGCAGGCGCTGCGCCTGTTTGACGCGAGGGCTTGAGGCTTGCTCAGCGGTCACGAGTGCCCGGGCCTTGCTCGAGGTGAGCCTGGCTGCAATACCACTGTTGTTCGAGGGCCAGTGCCCGATCTCGCGGCAGGTGCACGCCGCAATGGGCGCAACGGACCATGGGTGGTGCGTCCTGTTCCCGAGGGGAGTTCGGCGCGGCAGAGGTCCCCTTGAACTTGCGCCACAACCATATCGCGGCGGCAATCAGGGCGATCCAGAACAGTAAACGAAGCATGATGGGCGGCTTTTTGGCTAATGATCAGGCAGTTTAGCCAAGGACAGGAACGGCGCACAGCGCTATAAAATCCAGGCACAAAAAAGGGAGACCCGCGGGCCTCCCTTTTGCTGACACCTGGCCTCAGTCGAACAGGCCGAAGGTCATGTAGCTGAACCAGGAGCGATCGCTGGATTCGCTCTCAGGCTCTTCTTCTTCGAGCACGTCGCCATTTTCGTCCTTGGGCTTGAGCTCGTTTGGAATGGCTTCCTTGGCATCCTGGAACTGGCGCTGAACGTCCTGGTTGGCGCGGGTTTCGCCCGGCGGCAGAGGTGGACGGGATTCGATCAGGCCCAGGGTCGCCTTGCTCAGCCACGAACGGTTGTCGGCCTCGTCAACTCGTGGAGTGAACTGACCATCCTCCAGGGACGGGTGATCCGGGTAGTTGAGCTTGAGGGTTTCCAGGCTGGTGGCGGCCAGGTCGTCCAGGTGCAGGCGCTGGTAGGCTTCGGTCATCACTGCCAGGCCGTCGCCCACCGAGGGGGTTTCCTGGAAGTTTTCCACCACGTAGCGGCCACGGTTGGCGGCAGCGACGTAGGCCTGACGGGTCAGGTAGTAGTCAGCCACGTGGATTTCGTAGGCGGCCAGCAGGTTGCGCAGGTAGATCATGCGCTGCTTGGCGTCCGGCGAATAACGGCTGTCGGGGAAACGGCTGGTCAGCTGGGCGAACTCGTTGTAGGAGTCGCGCGCGGCGCCCGGGTCCCGCTTGGTCATGTCCAGCGGCAGGAAGCGCGCCAGCAGGCCGACGTCCTGGTCGAAGGAGGTCAGGCCCTTGAGGTAGTAAGCGTAATCGACGTTCGGGTGCTGCGGATGCAGACGAATGAAGCGCTCGGCGGCGGATTTCGCAGCTTCCGGCTCGGCGTTCTTGTAGTTGGCGTAGATCAGCTCCAGCTGGGCCTGATCGGCATAGCGACCAAACGGATACCGCGACTCCAGGGCCTTGAGCTTGGCCGTGGCGCTGGTATAGCTGTTGTTGTCCAGGTCGGTCTGCGCCTGTTGGTACAGTTCGACTTCGCTCAGGTTTTCGTCTACGACTTCCTTCGACGAGCAAGCAGCAGTCAATGCGAGGATGGCGATCAGCAGCAGGTGTTTCACTTGCATGGCGGCTTGCGTCCCTATGACGGCCGCTGTCTTGGGCGGGGCCGTCCTGTTATGATGAGCGCCCCGTTGAGAAGCCTCGGGGCAAAAGACGCCGTATTTAACCACAAGCGCGCAGCCGAAACCAAAGGCTGTGCCGACGCCTAGTCCGAGCATGTCCGATAAAATAGAACTTCGCGCAGAGGTGCCGTCCGAATTGGGCGGCCAACGCCTCGATCAAGTCGCCGCACAACTCTTCGCCGAGCACTCGCGCTCGCGCCTTTCCGCCTGGATCAAGGACGGCCGCCTGACTGTGGATGGGGCGGTGATCCGCCCGCGCGACATCGTCCATGGCGGCGCCATCCTCGAACTGACTGCCGAGCAGGAGGCCCAGGGAGAATGGGTCGCCCAGGACATTGCCCTGGACATCGTCTATGAAGACGACGACATCCTGGTGATCAACAAGCCTGCGGGCCTGGTGGTGCATCCGGCCGCCGGTCATGCCGATGGCACCCTGCTCAACGCCTTGTTGCACCACGTGCCGGACATCGTCAACGTGCCCCGCGCGGGCATCGTGCACCGCCTGGACAAGGACACCACCGGTCTGATGGTGGTGGCCAAGACCATTCAGGCGCAGACACAACTGGTCACACAGCTGCAAAGTCGCAGCGTCAGCCGCATTTATGAATGCATCGTGATCGGCGTGGTCACCGCCGGTGGCAAGATCAACGCCCCCATCGGTCGTCACGGCCAGCAGCGCCAGCGCATGGCGGTGATGGAAGGCGGCAAGCAGGCGGTCAGCCACTACCGCGTGCTGGAGCGTTTTCGTTCCCATACGCATGTGCGAGTCAAGCTGGAAACCGGTCGTACCCACCAGATCCGCGTGCACATGGCCCACATCAACTTCCCGTTGGTGGGCGATCCGGCCTATGGCGGACGTTTCCGCATTCCGCCGGCCGCGAGTATCACCATGGTCGAGTCGTTGAAAAACTTCCCGCGCCAGGCGCTGCATGCACGTTTCCTGGAGCTGGATCATCCGACCACCGGCAAGCGCATGAGCTGGGAATCGCCGCTGCCGGATGACTTCGTCTGGCTGCTGACGTTGCTCAAGCAGGACCGCGAGGCGTTCATCGGATGAATGACTGGCTGATACCCGACTGGCCCGCGCCGGCCTGGGTAAAGGCCTGCGTCACTACCCGTACCGGCGGCGTCAGCCTGGCGCCGTTCGACAGCCTCAACCTGGGCGACCATGTGGGCGATGAGCCCACGGCCGTCGCTGAGAACCGTCGCCGCCTCACCGATCGATTTGCCATTCGTCCGGCCTGGTTGCAGCAGGTCCACGGTATTACCGTGGTCGAGGCTGATCCGGCTCAGGTGGCCATCGCCGATGCCAGCTGGACCGCCACACCGGGTATCGCCTGTACGGCGATGACGGCGGACTGCCTGCCGGTGCTGTTCTGCAACCGTGCCGGCACCCGCGTCGCGGCAGCCCATGCCGGTTGGCGCGGGCTGGCCAACGGCGTACTGGAAGCGACTCTCGACAGTCTCCAGGTCCCGGCCGACGAAATCCTCGCCTGGCTCGGCCCGGCCATCGGTCCGCAAGCCTTTGAAGTGGGGCCAGAGGTGCGTGAAGCGTTCATGGCGCAACTGCCTAGGGCGGCAGACGCCTTCGTGCCTGGCGACACTGCCGGCAAGTTCCTGGCCGATATTTATGCACTGGCCCGCCAACGGCTGGCGGCGCGCGGTGTCACGGCGATCTATGGGGGCGGCCAGTGCACGGTGACCGACCCACGCTTCTTTTCCTATCGGCGCAACTCGCGTACCGGTCGCTTCGCCTCCCTGATCTGGCTCGACCGCTAGACTTCTCTGATCTGTATCAATAGCGCACTGCTTGAATCTTCCAGAATCGTCCACATCTATAGCGGTATCTGGCAGGTTTCTTCATTCAGGATGTTTTTAAGGTCCGGCCTGCTCAAAAGGAAGGTGACCCATGCGTATTGACCGTTTAACCAGTAAGTTGCAATTGGCCCTGTCCGATGCCCAGTCATTGGCTGTCGGCCTGGACCATCCCGGCATTGAGCCGGCGCATCTGATGCAAGCCATGCTCGAGCAGCAGGGCGGCTCCATCAAGCCACTGCTGATGCAGGTGGGCTTTGACGTGAGCAGCCTGCGTAAAGAGCTGGCCAAAGAGCTCGACCAGCTACCCAAGATCCAGAATCCGACAGGGGACGTGAACATGTCCCAGGATCTGGCGCGCCTGCTCAACCAGGCCGACCGCCTGGCCCAGCAGAAGGGCGATCAGTTCATCTCCAGTGAGTTGGTGCTGCTTGCCGCCATGGACGAGAACAGCAAGCTGGGCAAGCTGTTGCTCGGCCAGGGCGTGAGCAAGAAGGCCCTGGAAAATGCCATCAACAACCTGCGTGGCGGCGAAGCGGTAAACGACGCCAACCACGAGGAGTCCCGCCAGGCGCTGGACAAATACACCGTCGACCTGACCAAGCGTGCCGAGGAAGGCAAGCTTGACCCGGTGATCGGCCGTGACGACGAAATCCGCCGCACAATCCAGGTGCTGCAGCGTCGCACCAAGAATAACCCGGTGCTGATCGGTGAGCCTGGCGTGGGTAAAACCGCCATCGCCGAAGGCCTGGCCCAGCGCATCATCAATGGCGAAGTGCCGGATGGCCTCAAGGGCAAGCGACTGTTGTCCCTGGACATGGGTTCGTTGATTGCCGGTGCCAAGTACCGCGGCGAGTTCGAAGAGCGGCTCAAAGCCTTGCTTAATGAATTGTCCAAGCAGGAAGGGCAGATCATTCTGTTCATCGACGAGTTGCACACCATGGTCGGTGCGGGCAAGGGCGAAGGCTCGATGGACGCCGGCAACATGCTCAAGCCTGCGCTGGCCCGTGGCGAGCTGCATTGCGTCGGTGCGACAACGCTCAACGAGTACCGCCAATACATAGAGAAGGACGCGGCGCTGGAGCGGCGTTTCCAGAAAGTGCTGGTGGAAGAGCCCAGCGAAGAAGACACCATTGCCATCCTGCGTGGCCTTAAAGAACGCTATGAGGTTCACCACAAGGTGGCGATTACCGATGGCGCGATCATTGCGGCGGCCAAGCTCAGCCATCGCTACATCACCGACCGTCAGTTGCCGGACAAGGCCATTGACCTGATCGACGAAGCCGCCAGCCGCATCCGCATGGAAATCGATTCCAAACCGGAAGTGCTGGATCGTCTGGAGCGGCG
This sequence comes from Pseudomonas sp. N-1-13, assembly GCF_057787095.1. Lineage (NCBI taxonomy): Bacteria > Pseudomonadati > Pseudomonadota > Gammaproteobacteria > Pseudomonadales > Pseudomonadaceae > Pseudomonas > Pseudomonas sp. N-1-13. The sequence continues at coordinate 784,975 of NZ_JBYNRI010000001.1, forward strand.
CCTGATTCAACTCAAGGTCGAATCCCAGGCCTTGAAGAAAGAAAGCGACGAAGCGGCGAAGAAACGCCTGGAAAGGTTGCAGGAAGAGATCGTTCGCCACGAGCGCGAGTATTCCGATCTCGAGGAAATCTGGAATTCGGAGAAAGCCGAAGTCCAGGGCTCGGCGCAGATCCAGCAAAAGATCGAACAGTCCCGCCAGGAACTGGAAGCGGCCCGCCGTAAAGGCGACCTCAACCGCATGGCCGAGCTGCAGTATGGGGTGATCCCGGATCTGGAGCGCAGTCTGCAAATGGTCGACCAGCACGGCAAGAGCGAAAACCAGTTGCTGCGCAGCAAGGTCACCGAAGAAGAAATTGCCGAAGTGGTTTCCAAGTGGACCGGCATTCCGGTGTCGAAAATGCTCGAAGGCGAGCGCGACAAACTGCTGAAGATGGAAAGCCTGCTGCACCAGCGCGTGATCGGTCAGGAAGAAGCGGTAGTGGCGGTTTCCAACGCCGTGCGCCGGTCTCGAGCCGGGCTGTCGGACCCTAACCGTCCGAGTGGCTCGTTCATGTTCCTCGGCCCGACCGGTGTCGGTAAAACCGAGCTGTGTAAGGCGCTGGCCGAGTTTCTCTTCGACACCGAAGAGGCCATGGTGCGCATCGACATGTCCGAGTTCATGGAGAAACATTCCGTGGCGCGGCTGATCGGCGCACCACCGGGCTATGTCGGCTATGAAGAGGGCGGTTACCTGACCGAGGCTGTGCGACGCAAGCCGTACTCGGTGATCCTGCTCGATGAAGTCGAGAAGGCCCACCCGGATGTGTTCAACATCCTGCTGCAAGTGCTGGAGGATGGTCGTTTGACCGACAGCCACGGACGCACGGTGGACTTCCGCAATACCGTGATCGTGATGACCTCCAACCTGGGCTCGGCGCAGATCCAGGAGCTGGTGGGTGATCGCGAGGCGCAACGCGCGGCGGTGATGGATGCAATCTCCACTCACTTCCGACCGGAGTTCATCAACCGGGTGGACGAAGTGGTGATCTTCGAGCCGCTGGCTCGTGATCAGATCGCGGGCATCACCGAGATCCAGCTGGGACGTCTGCGTAGCCGTCTGACCGAGCGCGAGCTGAAGCTGCAATTGAGTGACGAGGCACTGGATAAGCTGATCGCGGTGGGTTACGACCCGGTCTATGGCGCGCGGCCACTCAAACGTGCCATCCAGCGCTGGATCGAAAACCCGCTGGCACAGTTGATTCTGTCCGGGCGCTTCATGCCGGGCGAAACCGTGACCGGCACGGTGGAGAACGACGAAATCGTCTTCAACTGAAAGCCTGCGGATCGGGTGATTGGAATGGCCTCGCACTGCGAGGCCATTTTTTTCATCAGGCCGTTGAACTCAAAGGAAAAGGCTTGTAAAGTGCGCCCCGCAGTACGTCACCCCCAAGGGCCACTTCTCTGTGAGAAGCAACCCGAAATAAGTTGCAAATCATTGTCTTGAAAGCAATTTAAGGGGTTGACAGAGGTTTTTAAGATTGTAGAATAGCGCGCCTCAGACACACGAACGCAGCGATGCGAACGGGTAGAAGAGGTTGAAGCTGGCTTCAATGTTTTAGCTTCAAATAGCAGTAACTTGAAATATCAGTTCCGTGATAGCTCAGTCGGTAGAGCAAATGACTGTTAATCATTGGGTCCCAGGTTCGAGTCCTGGTCACGGAGCCATTTCAATCGGGGTATAGCGCAGTCCGGTAGCGCGCCTGCTTTGGGAGCAGGATGTCAGGAGTTCGAATCCCCTTACCCCGACCATTTTTGGGTCGTTAGCTCAGTTGGTAGAGCAGTTGGCTTTTAACCAATTGGTCGTAGGTTCGAATCCCACACGACCCACCATTTTTGAAACCAGTTCGCTGGAATCGAATCTTAAGATCAGAGGCCAAAAGCGCTGATCGAGGAAGGCGACTTGCGAAGGTCGCCTTTTTTTTACCGGGGTATAGCGCAGTCCGGTAGCGCGCCTGCTTTGGGAGCAGGATGTCAGGAGTTCGAATCCCCTTACCCCGACCATATTAAAAATCCTCGTATCGAAAGATACGGGGATTTTTTTTGCCTGCGATAAAGCAGATTGCCTTAAGTCATCGTACAACTTGCCGATAACCCACCGACAGGGGCATGGCCCCACTTCAGGCCAAAATAAAAAAGGCGCTCCCCATGGTTCTTCGTCAACTGAATATCGCCCCCCGTGCCGCGTTGGGTTTCGCTTTGATCGCCGTGCTGGTGGCGTTGCTCGGGGTGTTTGCGCTAGGACAGATGTCGAGTATCCGTGACAGTGAAGTCGCGGTAGAAACCCAGTGGTTGCCCAGTATTCGCGGCGGTGACGAGATCCGTGAATTGATGTTGCGCATCCGCACCATTTCCCTGCGCATGGCCCTGGACCAGGACCCGAAGAACATCCCGGTGTACCGTGGGCAAATGGACACCCGCGACAAAGAACTGAGCGAAAAAATCGCCAGTTACGAAAAGCTCGTCATCACGCCTGAAGGCAAGGCGCTTTATGACCAGTTCAAGCAAACCTTTGCCGCTTACCGCACGGGCATCGCCCAATCCTTCGCCCTGGCAGAGCAGGGGCGTCGGGACGAGTTGATCAAGCTGCTGCTGGTGGACATGAAGACCGTGGTGGACGGTTCCGGCAAACAGCTCAACGATCTGGCGGAACTGTTCTCCAGACAAGTCTCCATCGAGAGCCAGAAATCCCAGGAACACTACGTCAATTCCCGGATGATCGTCAGCCTGTTCATTGTGCTCGCCGCCTTGGCGACGGTGGCCCTGGCCATGCTGCTTACTCGCAGTATCGTCAAGCCTTTGGGCGAGGCGTTGAATGCCGCCGAAAACGTCGCCCGAGGCGACCTGACCCGACCGATCAAGACCCACGGCAGCGACGAAGTCAGCCGCTTGCTCAAGGCGCTGGCGACCATGCAGCAGAACCTGCGTGAAACCTTGCAGGGCATCAGCGGCTCAGCTACCCAACTGGCGACCGCCGCCGATGAGCTGAACGCGGTCACGGTCGATAGCACCCACAGCCTGCAACAGCAGAATAACGAAATTGAACAGGCCGCCACCGCCGTCACCGAGATGACCACCGCCGTGGAGGAAGTCGCGCGCAATGCGGTTTCCACCTCCGATGCCACGCGTCAGTCCAGTGAGTCGGCGTCCCTTGGGCAGCAGCGGGTCAGCGACACGGTCGACGCCATCGGCGCCCTGGCCAGTGATGTGCAGGTGACTGGCGGCCTGGTGCAGTCCCTGGCCAACCAATCGCAGGATATCGGCAAGGTGCTGGACGTGATCCGGGCCATCGCCGAGCAGACCAACCTGCTGGCCCTCAACGCGGCCATCGAGGCGGCCCGGGCTGGCGAAAGCGGTCGTGGGTTTGCGGTGGTGGCCGATGAGGTGCGGGCGCTGGCTTATCGCACGCAGCAATCGACCCAGGAAATCGAGCAGATGGTCCAGGGCATGCGCAGCGGCGCCACCCAGGCGCTGGATTCGATGCAGGCCAGCTCCAGTCGCGCCGCCAGCACTCTGGCAATGGCGGAGCGGGCAGGGGAGGCGCTACAGACCATCACGGCGTCGGTCAACGAGATCCACGAACGCAATCTGGTGATCGCCAGCGCCGCTGAAGAACAGGCGCAAGTGGCTCGGGAGGTGGATCGCAACCTGGTGAACATTCGGGATCTGTCGGTGCGCTCGGCCACCGGTGCGGACCAGACCAGCGCGTCCAGCCATGAGTTGTCGCAACTGGCGAATTCATTGCGCACCATGGTGCAGCGGTTTCAGGTTTGATCGATGGATGGCTCGGACAGTGATCCTGCCCGAGCTCAAGTATTGACCGTACCGCCCCCATCGCGAGCAAGCTCGCTCCCACAGGATGACCGCGATCAACTGTGGGAGCGAGCTTGCTCGCGATGACGGTGGATCATTCGATGTCAGTACTGCTGACTCAATGCAGCTTCAGCCGAGGCTCGGTCCCACGCCCGATCTTGCTGCCCAGCATCAGCATGGCCGTGCGGAACATGCCGTACAGCGCCATCTGGTGCATGCGGTACAGCGAGACATAGAACATCCGCGCCAGCCAGCCTTCGAGCATCACACTGCCGGTCAGGTTGCCCATCAAGTTACCCACCGCTGAGAAGCGCGACAGCGAAATCAATGAACCGTAGTCGGTGTATTTGTATTCCGGCAGGGCCTTGCCTTCGATCCGCAGCTTCAGGGATTTGGCCAGCAGCGAGGCTTGCTGATGCGCGGCCTGGGCACGGGGCGGAACGTTGCGATCGCTGCCGGGTTGCGGGCAGGCGGCGCAATCGCCGAAGGCGAAGATGTTCTCGTCACGGGTGGTCTGCAGCGTCGGCAGCACCTGCAGCTGGTTGATCCGGTTGGTCTCCAGACCGTCGATTTCCTTGAGGAAGTCCGGGGCGCGAATCCCGGCGGCCCAGACTTTCAGGCTCGCGTCGATGACCTTGCCATCGACGGTGATCAGGCTGTCGGCTGTCACCTGGCCAACAGCGGCGTTGGTCATGACATTGACCCCAAGTTTCTCCAGGGTCTTGTGCACAGGGCCGCCGATGCGCTCCGGCAAGGCCGGCAGGACCCGCGGTCCGGCTTCGATCAGGGTGATATGCATGTTCTCCGGTTTGATCCGGTCCAAGCCATAGGCTGCCAGCTCATGGGCGGCGTTGTGCAGCTCGGCCGCCAGTTCAACCCCCGTCGCACCGGCGCCGACGATGGCAACGCTGATGCGTTCGACCACGTCGGTTTGCCCGGCATGGGCGCGCAGATAATGGTTGAGCAGTTGCTGATGGAAACGCTCGGCCTGTTTGCGCGTGTCGAGGAACAGGCAATGCTGCGCCGCGCCTTCGGTGCCGAAGTCATTGGTGGTGCTGCCGACGGCGATCACCAGAGTGTCGTAACCCAGCTCCCGGGCGGGCAATAGTTCCAGGCCCGCCTCGTCATAGGTGGCGGCCAGCTGGATGCTCTTGCGCTCGCGATCCAGACCGCTCATGCGCCCCAGCTGGAACCCGAAATGGTTCCATTTTGCCTGGGCGACGTAGTTGAGTTCGTCCTCGGAGGAGTTCAGGGAACCGGCAGCCACTTCGTGCAACAGCGGTTTCCAGATATGGGTCAGGTTCGCGTCGACCAGCATCACACTGGCCGTGCCGCGCTTGCCCAGAGTCTTACCCAGACGGGTAGCCAACTCCAGACCGCCGGCGCCGCCGCCAACGATGACAATACGATGAGTCATGGGGATATCTCGCAAGGCTAAAGGAAATTGGTGCCGTTACCCGCGCGAGCATCAAGCGGCTCATAGCGTCAGGTAACTGATCAGTCGGCTCAACAGGCCCAGGCCGATGGTGATGGCCAGTACCACCACCAGGAGCATCCACGGCCGGAAAGGCCGGCGCTCGACTCGGTGCTGGGACAGTTGCAGGTACTCTTCGACATGCTTCTGGTCTTCCGGGTTCAGGCGGCTGGTCATAAAGGCCTCGGCAGGTAGACGTTGCGAAAGGTATAGACGCTACAGCGTCTGGCTATCCGGCATTGAAAGCAGCGTAGCCGCTCGCCGGAACAGGTTCGACACTCAAGCTGTCGTCCAGGCGAATGATTCCACTTTTTAACACCCGGGCGGTGATTCCGCCATGGCCGCGCACGGCCTGGAACGTCCCTTCGCCGAGGTTGCGCTCCAGTCGCGCGCACGGCTGGCACCAGCCGGTGGTTTCGAAGATGGCCTGGCCGATGCGGAAGCGCCGGCCCTTGAGGCTGAACAGATTGATACCGCTGACCACCAGGTTGCGTCGCAGCTCTTGCGGCAACACCGGCTGATCCACCGGGCGGCCCATCAGCGAACCGATCACGGCCAGGTGTTCCCACTGAATCAAGGTGACTTGCCGGGCATTGCGCACGCCGGGACGGGCATGATCGCCCGTCAGGCCGGCCTCCAGGCGTGCCTCCACGGCGTCGAGCTCAATCATGGGTGCATGGCCCTCGGGGCGCACGCCTATCCAGCGTACGCGGCCTTGCTGGGGCACGGCGGCAATCAGTTCCTGCAGTGGGCTCACAGGCTGATCCCGACATCGAACACGATGCTGCGCCCCAGATTGCTGCGCAGGAAATCCGGCGCATCGGGATGGGCGAACAGCACCCGGGCAAACGTCGGCCCCACCAGCGACAGCGAGCGCCAACCCTGGCGCAGGTATTCGGTCGGCGGCGGGAAATGGCTGTTGAGGTCCAGCACTTCACGCTTGAGGCTGGCGAAGGCGATGATGTCCAGCTCCCCCAGATCCATGCCGCGTTCGGTGTAGTTGTGGGCTTTCTTGCGCAGGGTCGGGGCCAGGCGCAGCAGGAATTCATTGGCCGGGATGCGTCGGGGCTTGGCTTCGCGGCGCACCAGTTGGCTCAGGGAGAAAGCGCTACGGCGGCGCTGCAGCTCGTCGCGCCATTCGTCATTGAGGCGACGGCCTTCGTCGAGGACAAAAAACACCTCGAAGTTGGCATCGCGAAACAATACGTCCGGCGGCTCTCCCGCAGGGGCGAACTCATCAGCGCGATAGGGCACGTTCAGCCCTTGCAGCAGACGCTGGCAGACCCAACGCTCACGCTCCCATTTGCGGGCATTGGACAGAAAAGCGTTGGCTTGCTCGGCCGCGATGGTCAGCAGGCGTAAATAATCGGAATCATCCATGAGCCCAAGCTTAGCGTTCAATTGCGACAAGCTGGAAGCGTTGCATTGATTTATGGCCGGTTAAGGGTGGGGTGTAGACTGCTGGCTTGAATCCTGAGGTGATCATGGAGTCTTTGATGCAAGGACAAGCCAGAGGAGTAGCGCCATGATCGGTGCCGAACTGCTGTCTGCGCAGACGTTGACGGTCGGCTGGCTGATTTATGTGCCGGTGCTGGCCTGGGCCGTAGCACGGGCGCCATGGGTGGAGCTGTTCACCGACAGCCGTCGCCAGCACTTGCTGTTCGGCACGGTCCTGGCCGTGTTCATGTTGTGGCTGGTGCGACGGGATTTCGATACCGGCGTCTCGTATCACTTCATCGGCATGACCGCCGTGACACTGCTGCTGGACTGGCCGCTGGCGATTCTCGGCGGCCTTTGCGCCCAGCTGGCCCTGGTGCTGCTGGGACGCCAGGACATGGCGGCGGTGGGTATCAACGGTGCGTTGCTGATTTTGCTGCCGGTGCTGGTGACCGAGTGCTGCGCGATCCTGGTGGAACGCGCCCAACCGCGCAATCTGTTCGTGTACATCTTCTGTTCGGGATTTCTCGCCGCCGCGCTTTCGGCGTTGTTGTGCCTGCTAGTGGGGCTTGGCCTGCTGTGGTACGACGGGGTGTTCGCCATGCCTTACTGGCTGGAAGATTTCATCGGCTACCTCTGGCTGATCATCTTTCCCGAGGCGTTTATCAACGGCATGGTGGTCAGTGCGTTGGTGGTGTTCAGCCCCGAATGGCTGGAGACTTTTAACCGTACGCGCTATCTGTCGGCCCCCTGGAAGGATGACGACAAGCCTTGATTCACATCAAGGCTGAGCAGCCGGGTGCGCTTCATGCTCTGGAAAAATTCCAGGAGCACAACCATGAGTGTTTATGAGTGGGCGAGACAAGAGATCAGGCGCAGCCAGGACGCGGCAGTGGAAATCGGCTTCGACCCGGGCCTTAGCCTGCGGGCCTTGCTCAGTGCGATCGTGCAGCAGAGCAAGGCGGTGCGCAGTGCTGAAGACCTGGCCGATGAACTGAGTTTCCTGGCGGAGAATCTCGACGATGAACAGGACTACGGTTTCATGCGGCCTTAAAGCGACAACGCGGTGGGGAAACTCATGGCTCCCTAGTGGCGAGGCTCGAACTCTTCGCTGAACAGGTCGTCCTCGGCATCGGGGCTGACCGGGATCTTGTGTTCTTCCGACGCCCAGGCGCCCAGGTCGATCAGTTTGCAGCGGTCGGAGCAGAAGGGCCGGAAGGTGTTTTCCGGGCTCCATTCCACAGGGGCGCCACAGGTTGGGCAATCAACGGTTGGGGTTTGGCTCATGACTGGCCTCCACGCAAAGTAAGGTAAAAGTGATGCAGGCGCTCGACCTCGCTGTGCAGCCAGGCGAGGTCGCGGTCATTGACCACCACGTCGTCGGCATGGCTCAAGCGATCCTGACGGCTGGACTGGGCCTTGAGGATCGCCTGGACCTGTTGCTCGCTGGTCTTGTCGCGCTGCAAGGTGCGTTCGATCTGTAGTTGTTCCGGCACATCGATCACCAGGATCCGCTGGGTCATGGCGTACTGGCCGGACTCGATCAACAGCGGCGACACCAGAATCGCATAGGGTGATTGTGCCTGGGCCAGATGATGAGCGATTTCCTCGGCGATCAACGGATGTAGCAGCGCCTCGAGCCAGCGGCGTTGCTCGGCATCTTCGAAAATCAGTTGGCGCAGGGCCGCTCGGTCCAGTGTGCCGTCGGCCTGCAATACGCCGGGGCCAAAATGTTCGGCGATCTTGGCCAGCGCCGGGCGTCCGGGTTCGACCACCCAGCGCGCCGCGTGATCGGCGTCGACGACGTGTACGCCCAGGTCGATAAAGTGCTGGGCCGCCGCGCTTTTGCCGCTGCCGATACCGCCAGTCAGGCCGAGAATCCAGGGTTTTTCTGCGGGGCTATTCATTAAAATCGACATTAGGAACCGACAGACTGCCAATAGAAGTCGGTTATTTGACCACCCCAGAGCAAGGCAATCCAGCCGGCAATGGCCAGATAGGGCCCAAAGGGGATTTGCGTCGATGTCGGAGCATCACGCAGGCGCAGCACAATGACCCCGATAACGGCGCCCACCAGCGATGACAACAGCAACGTCAGCGGCAGGATCTGCCAGCCGCCCCAGGCGCCCAGCATCGCCAGCAGCTTGAAATCCCCGTAGCCCATGCCTTCCTTGCCAGTGATCAATTTGAACACCCAGAACACCGACCACAGCGCCAGATAGCCGGCCACGGCGCCCCACATCGCCTGATTCAAGGGGACGAACAAGCCGAAGCTGTTGACGATCAAGCCCAGCCACAACAATGGCAGCACCAGGGTGTCGGGCAACAATTGGTGCTCGGCATCGATCAGGCTCATGCCCAGTAGGCCCCAGGTCAGCACCATCACCATTGCGGCCTGCCAGCCAAAGCCGAAATACCAGGCGACGAACGCCGACAGGATGCCGCAGGCCAGTTCGGTCAGGGGATAGCGCCGGCCGATGGGCGCGGCACAACTGGAGCAACGACCGCGCAATGCCAGGTAACTCAATAGCGGAATGTTTTCCCAGGCCCGGATGCGGTGGCCGCAGTGCGGGCACTGGGAATGCGGCAGCATCAGGTTGTAGACCGGGCCAGGGGCTTCGGCGGGCAGGCCCAGCAAGTCATGGGCTTGCAGCCGCCATTCGCGCGAGAGCATCTTGGGCAGGCGCCACACTAGGACGTTGAGGAAACTGCCGATGATCAGTCCGAGCAGTAAAGCGGCGAGCACAAAGGCCAGGGGATACAGCGCGAAAAATTCGGTCAGGGGCATGTCAGATCGCAGAGCCGAGTTGAAAGATGGGCAGGTACATGGCAACCACCAGGCCGCCGACGACCACCCCCAGGACCACCATGATGAACGGTTCCATCAGGCTGGTGAGATTGTCCACCAGATTGTCCACCTCGGCTTCATAAAAGCTCGCCACTTTGTCGAGCATGTCGTCCAGCGCGCCGGACTCCTCGCCGATGGCGGTCATCTGGATCGCCATGTTCGGGAATATGCCTGAAGCACGCATGGAAAAATTCAATTGCATGCCGGTCGAGACATCCTGCCGGATGCGTTGTACCGCGCGTTTGAACACCACGTTACCGGTGGCGCCTGATACCGAGTCCAGGGCTTCCACCAGCGGCACGCCGGCCGCGAATGTCGTGGACAGGGTCCGGGCGTAGCGGGCCACGGCGGATTTGTACATCAGGGTGCCGATCAGCGGCAGTTTGAGCAGCCATTTATCGCGCCAGTCACGCAAGCCCTGGGAGCGCTTGAGTGCATGTTTGACACCGAAGAACGCCGCCACCGCGCCGCCCAGCAGCATCCACCACCACTGCTGCATGAACTCCGACAGGCCGATGACCATCACCGTGAAGGCCGGCAGTTGGGCGCCGAACCCGGAGAATACCGATTCGAACTGCGGCACCACCTTGACCAGCAGAATACCCGTGACCACGGCGGCGACGAGCACCACGGCCGCCGGGTAGGTCATGGCCTTCTTGATCTTGGCCTTGAGGGCTTCGCTTTTTTCCTTGTAGGTCGCGACGCGCTCCAGCAGCGTATCCAGGGCGCCGGCCTGTTCACCGGCGTCCACCAGGTTGCAGTACAGTTCGTCGAAGTATTGCGGGCTCTTGCGCAACGACGCGGCGAAGCTGTTGCCGGCGGCGACTTCCTGTTTCACCTCGTCCACCAGCTTGCGCATGTTGGCGTTGTCGAAGCCTTCGCCAATGATGTCGAACGCCTGCAACAAGGGCACGCCGGCCTTGAGCATGGTCGCCATCTGACGAGTGAACAGGGCGATATCCAATGGCTTGATACGCTTGCCCTTGCTGAATATCGAGGTGGACTTCTTGCGAACCTTGCCTGGGTTGATGCCTTGTTTGCGCAACTGGGCCTTGACCAGGGCCGGGCTCTGCCCAGTCAGTTCGCCGGTCATTTTCGTGCCTTTGCGGTCTTTGCCTTCCCACGTGTAAACGTCGGTTTTTATTGCCTTGACCGCCATGTTCAATCCTTGGTGACCCGGTTGATTTCTTCGAGGCTGGTGATGCCTTGCATCACTTTGAGCAGTCCCGAGGCGCGCAGGTCATTAAAACCGTCCTTGCGCATTTGCAGGTCGATTTCCAACGAGTTGCCCTCGGCCATGATCAGCCGTTGCAGCTCGGGCGTATTCCTGACCACTTCGTAAACCCCCACGCGCCCCTTGTAGCCGTTGTTGCACTGTTCGCAACCGACCGGCTCATAGATCGTGAACGAGCCGATGCGTTCCCGGGGGAAGCCTTCCTTGAGCAGGGTTTCCTCGGGAATCTCGATGGCCCTTTTGCAATGCGGGCACAGCTTGCGCGCCAGTCGCTGGGCGATGATCAGGTGGACCGCCGTGGCGATGTTGAAGCCGGGAATGCCCATGTTGTGCAGGCGGATCAGGGTTTCGGCGGCGCTGTTGGTGTGCAGGGTGGAGAGCACCATGTGTCCGGTCTGGGCGGCCTTGATGGCGATTTCGGCGGTTTCCAGGTCGCGGATCTCGCCCACCATGATCACGTCCGGGTCCTGGCGCAGGAACGAGCGCAGGGCCTGGGCGAAATCCAGACCCTGGCGCGGATTCACGTTGACCTGGTTGATGCCTTCCATGTTGATTTCCACCGGATCCTCAGCGGTGGAAATATTGATGTCCACAGTGTTGAGGATATTGAGCCCGGTATAGAGCGACACGGTTTTGCCAGAGCCGGTGGGCCCGGTCACCAGAATCAACCCTTGTGGTTGTTTGAGCGCCGCCATGTACAGCTCTTTCTGGTCCGGCTCGTAGCCCAGGGCATCGATACCCATCTGCGCGCTGGAGGGGTCGAGGATCCGGATCACCACTTTTTCACCCCAGAGCGTCGGCAGGGTGTTGACCCGGAAGTCGATGGACTTGTTTTTCGACAGGCGCATTTTCAGGCGCCCGTCCTGGGGTTTGCGCCGCTCGGAAATATCAAGGCTGGCCATTACCTTCAGGCGCGCGGCGATGCGGGTGGCCAACTGGATCGGCGGGCGGGCCACCTCTCGCAGCATGCCGTCGGTACGCACCCGCACCCGGTAGATTTTTTCATAGGGTTCAAAGTGCAGGTCGGAGGAGCCGCCCTTGATCGCGTCCAGCAGCATCTTGTTGACGAACCGCACCACCGGCGCATCGTCGGTGTCCTGGCCGGCGATGGAGTCTTGCTTGTGATCATCGATCGACTCGATGTCCAGGCCGTCGAGGTCGACATCGCCCATGCCTTCCAGGCCGGTGCTGGTGGATTCGAAAAACTTTTCGATGGCGTCGCTGAGCTTGTCGTCCTCCACCAGAATGGCTTCGGTGGTCAAGCCGGTGCTGAACTGAATGTCATTGATGGCCTGGTGATTGGTGGGGTCGGAGATGCCCACGAACAGCTTGTTGCCACGCCGCCACAGCGGCAGGGCGTGGTGCTGGCGCACCAGTTTTTCGCTGACAAGGCCGGTGGGTTGGGTTTCCTTGTCCAGGCTGTTGAGGTCCAGCAGGGCCACGCCGAAATGCTCCGAGGCAATTTCCGCCACCTGGCGACTCTGGACCAGTTTGTTCTGCACCAGGTAACTGACCAGGGGCATGCGACTGCTTTGGGCTTGTTGGTACGCCTGCTGCGCACTTTGCTCGGTGATCAGTTCGGCCAGCACCAATTGCTTGGCCAGACCGCTTAAGGCGATGTCATTCATGGGAATCCCGGACGCGGACAGTTCATGACTTATAGCCTAGTCAAGCATCCAGACCAAACCAGCGGGGCGCAGTGACAAAAAACGTCAGATAGTGCGCTTGTTGGGGTAGGACATAGGGGCGCTGCGGGTCGAAGTCCCTTGCCTGCGGGCGCGACAGGGTTGGCACATGCCATGCAATGGCCTCCTCAGGTCATGAGACTCCACCTCATGCTTTGGAGATTATCTATGAATAAGCAAAACGGTTTTACCTTGATCGAGTTGCTGATCGTTGTGGCGATCATCGGCATCCTGGCGACGTTTGCGTTGCCGCAGTATTCCAAGTATCAAGCGCGGGCGAAAGCTACGGCGGGGCTGGCGGAAGTCTCCGCGTTGAAGGTGCCGTTCGAGGACGTCATGAACCAGGGAACCAACCCGACGTTAGCCAACATCGGCGGAACATCGCCCACCAGCAATTGCACCCTGACCGCTTCAGGTACTGCAGCGGACGGAACCGGAACCATTGCATGCACCCTGCTGAATGCGCCAGCTCCCGTTCTCGGCAAGGCAATCACCCTTTCCCGTTCAGCAGCCGGTGTCTGGACCTGCGCTTCGACGGCCGTCCAGGAATTCTTGCCCGCTGGTTGCACGGGGGCCGCTGCACCCTGATTTTGGGTCTGGTTGAGCCGGTGGCGAGGGGCTTTTCCCCTTGCCCAGGAAAACCTCAACAATTCATAAACTTAGGGAGCGCCGAAAAAGCCGCAACTTGCATGTCCCAAATCAGCAGGCCATGCATTTTGCATGATTGTGAAAATTGCCGTTTCGCTTAACTGGTTGATTTTAAAAGAATTAATTAATTCGTGAAAACTGGCACAGCCTTCGCACTACTCCTGATAACCCTGCCGGGAAACACCTCCGGCAGTTTTTGAGAAAAACAGGAGTTACTCGTATGAAGAAGTTCGCTATCACTGCCGCAGCTGCCACCGCCCTGACTCTGACCATGGCTAGCGCTTTCGCCGAGACCACTCAAGCAACTCAGGCTCCGATGATGCTGGCTGCTGGTGAAGTGACAGAAGCCAAAGAAGATGTTTCTGATACCTGGATCACCACCAAGGTCAAAGCCGATCTGGTCACTGAAAAAGGCATCCCAGGTTCCGATATCAAGGTAGAAACCAATAAAGGCGTAGTGTCGCTGTCGTCGACTACTGTCCTGACCGACGCGCAAAAAGACACCGCCGTGGCGATTACCAAGAAAATCAAAGGCGTCCGAGACGTTTCGGCTGACGGCCTGAAATCCGAGTAAGACTCAAGGCTTCTCGCCTGGACCGGGAGAAGGCACGGCAAGCGGGCTGAGACATACGTTTGCCGTTGCTTTGGAGTTCATGCGAAGGCCACACGGAAGTGGCCATTACAGGCCCCCGGCATTCGTGCCGGGGGCCTGTTCTATTGCGCAATGGAAAAGTATTCAGGGACCCATCTGGGAAATCGACTGGCCGATTTCGCGAGCAGGCTCGCTCCCACAGTGGACGAGCTTCTTCGGCAAGATGCGTTCGAATGTGGGAGGGAGCCTGCTCGCGATTGGCGGCAGCACATCCCACGCCATCTCAACTGAATGACAGAACCGCTCAGCGCCCCCGCTTGCTGGTGATCTGCACCAACCGATTCCCCTCGAAACGCAGGTACTGGTACATGCCACTGTTGGGGCCGTAGGTCCATTCTTCCACCGGGTATTCTTCCCGGCGATTGACGCTGCGTTTGTAGCCCAGGTCATCCCGCGCCGCGGGTTGCCCGCATTTTTGCAGGACTTCGCTGGAGCGGTCACCGACGCTGATCAACTGGCTGCCACAGCGCAATGTATCGGCTGCCGACGTCTGGCCGCTGGCGAGCAGCAAGATCAGGCTAAGCCCGTACAGACGTTTCATCTTATTCGGCATCCAGATGCATGGGGGTGATCACGCGCCCGTCGCTTTCGGCCTGACCGAGGCTGGCGTCGATGAAATACACACGGTCATCGGCCAATTGCCCTTTGTCCACCAGGAAATCCTTGATGCTGCTGGCGCGCTCCTGTCCCAGCTGGCGCAACAGCACTTCGTTGCCACTCCAGAACGAGATCACGCCTTCGCGCAGTTTTTCCGTGCGCGCCTTTTTATCCAGTTGCGTCCATTCGACCGGTGGCTGGGTCTTGAGACGGGTGCGATAGATGCCTTCGAGCAGCGGTGCCTTTTCATCCTCGGGCACCTCCAGCAGCGAGGCCTTGGCAGGGACTTTGTCGCCTCTGCGCTGCAGCATCTTGTAGTAGTTGTACTGGTATTCGCGTTCCAGACGCTGGGCGGCGAGCAGCGGACCGTCGCTGCTTTGGGCGGCGGTGCCTTCGATCTCCAGGCGCAACTCCGGACGTTTACCGAGGGCTTCGGACAACTTGAGCAGCGTGCCTTCGTTGTCCGGGTTCAGTTCGCTTGAGCCCGGGGCGAATGACACGCTGCCCAAGTCTTGCGAGGCACCCCCGGCCACCAGCCCACCGATGAGTTTGAATGGCGCCTGGGCCGCCCGTACCACTAGGTTGCGCAGGGTTTGCCAGACAATCGGCATCACGCTGAATTGCGGGTCATTGAGGTCGCCGGAAACCGGCAGCTCGATGGAAATCCTGCCTTCGGAATCCTTCAGCAGCGCGACGGCCAGCTTGAGCGGCAGGCTCACGGCGTCCGGGCTGTCGACCTTTTCCCCCAACTGCAGTTGCTCGACCACCACTTTGTTGTCGGCCAGCAACTTGCCTTTGGTGATCCGGTAGTGCAGGTCGAGGTTGAGTCGGCCCTTGCGGATGCGATAGCCGGCGAATTTGCCGGAATAGGGTGTCAGGGTCGTCAGTTCGACCCGTTTGAAACTGGTGGCGATGTCGAGGCTGGCCATCGGGTCGAAGGGGTTGAGCGCCCCTTTGATGGTGACAGGCGCGTAGCGGTCGACCTTGCCGTTGATGTCCACGGTGGCCGGCTTGGCCTGGCGGCTGTCGATGGTGCCGATCTGGCCGTTGAGCTGCTGGATGGCCGTGGCGAAGTTCGGCGTCAGGCTGAAGTCGGCGAAGTTGGCCGAGCCATCGTTGATGGCAATGCCGCCGACGTGGATGCCCAGCGGTTTCTCCTGGGATGCCGGTTTTGCCGGGCTGTTGTTCGTACCACTGTCGGCCGGTTGCGGGATCAGCAGGTCATCGACGTTGGTGGTGCGGTCTGGGTTGATCATGAATCGCGCGTAAGGCTGGTACAGGTTGACCTTGTCGATCGATAGGCTGTCGCCGTGCTGATAGTTGAGCCCTTCGAGCACCAACTGTTTCCACTTGATGAAGTCCCGGGTCCTGAGGGTATCGAGGGTGTGCAGTTGATCGACCTGGGCGCGACCGGTGACGGCGAATGCCAGTGGCTCGGTGCTCTTGAGGTCCACCGCCAGGTCGCTGCCGAGCATCCCGGAGCGCAGTTCCAGGCGAATGAACGGGTTGATGTAGGCCTGGGCGACCCGCAGGTCGATGTCCTGGGTCTTGACCTTGAGCCGGGCGGTGATCGGGTTCAGGTTGACCTCGCCGTCAGCCAGGATCTTGCCCTGTTTGCCTATCCCGGTATCCAGCTTGAGGGTAAAGGGTGAGCCGTTGAGGGTGTCGTAGTTCTGCAGGTCGAGGTTCAGCGGGCCGACCTCCAGGGCCACCGCCGGCTGCGCCTGACGGTCGGCCAGGTGCACCTGGTAATTGCGCAGTTGCACGTCCTTCAACAGCACCTGCCAGGGCTTGCTCGGTGCCTGGGGGGCAGGCTCGGGCGAATCGGCGGCTGCCGGGGCCGACGCCGGTTCGACCTTGACCTGCGGTTTGGCCGGCTGACTGGCGAAGAGTTTTTGCCAGTCCAGTTGCCCATCCGCCTCGCGCGCGGCCCAGGTTTCCAGCTTCTGGCTGCGGATCTTGCCGACGATGACTTGTTGCTTGGCCAGGTCGACGGTTGTATCACTCACATCCAGGCGTTCGAGCTTCGCCAATGGACGGCCATCCGGCGCCTTGATGGAGAAGGGGGCCACGCTGACGGCCACGTTGTTGAGCAGCAGTTCGGTGCCCTTGGCCAGGTTGAGCTTGTAGTCGGTACTCAGGTTCAGCACGCCGTTTTCCAGCACCAGCGGTACCGCGTCGCGTACGTAGGGCCACCAGACTTTCATCTGGCCGTCGGTGACTTTGATCTTGCCCTCGGAGGCGATCGGCGTGAGGCTGAAGTTGCCGGTCCAGTCGACCCGGCCGCCTTGAGGGCTGACGGCCACCAGGGTCATGTCGGCGTTGTCATCGGGCAGTGTGCTGAGGTTCTTGAGCTCGAAATCAAGGGTGTCGTACAGAAACTCGATGGGCTCGCTGGGACGCAGGTCCTGAAAATGCAGGTAACCGCCGGCCAGTTTGATCCGGTCGATTCGCAGGGGAAACGGCTTGGCGTCGGGGTCGGCCGGGGTGGGTTCGCTGGCCGGCAGCTTGAACAGGCCCAACAGGTTCAACTGACCGTCCTTGGCGAACATGATCTCGGTCTTGGGCTTGTCCAGCTCGATATCGGTCAGGTGCAGGGCGCCGGACCAGAGGCTGTCGAGCTGCAGGTTGGTGTACAGCCGTTCGAAGGCGACCTGCTCCTTGCCCGGTTCGCCGACATTCAGGCCCCAAAGCGTGACTTCGAGGCTGAAGGGATTGAGCTCGATACGCTGAATCTGGGCTGGCACCGTTGCATGGTCGGCCAGTTGTTGATTGGCGATCCGCAAGGCGACACCGGGTAATATCAGAAAACCCAGCAGGCTGTAGAGGGCCAGTACGGTCAACAGGGCGCCGAAAGCGCGAATCAATCCTTTGGGCATGTGCGGCTTCATCTGGTGTGAATTCGGAGTGCCTTGGAGTATGGCATGCGTTTACGGTTCCGAAGCCACTGTGATTTATCAGATTTGTCCGTTTTCGGCGTAGGAGTTGAACCGCTGGTTCAGAGCTGAAGGATCAACGTCTTGAGTGGCGGCTGCTGGTCCCGCGAGGGGAAATCGCTGCCGGGTGTCAGTATTTTCCATTCGCGCACCGGGCGGCCGGCCTTTTCCGCGCAGCGCAGCACCTGCTCGCGCCAGTCGTCCATGGAGACTTTTGCCAGGTTGTTGCAACAGATCAGCACGCCATTTTCAGCGGTGGTGAGCAGCGCCGGCTTGAGCAGGCTCTGGTAATCGCGCAAGAGGTCGACAGTGCCGAACGCGCTCTTGGCCCAGGCGGGCGGGTCGAGCAGCACCAGGTCGTACTGGCGTTGCTCCAGGCGCACATAACCTGGCAGCTTCTGCCCGCGTCGCTGACTGATGGGCAGGCCGGCCAGTTGGCGGATGGCCGGGAAGTAATCCGATTGCACGAAATCCATGGGCGGCAGATCAGGGTTGAGCAAACCGTTCTCGCGCCCCACCGCCAGGTTGCCTTCGGCAAAGTCCAGGTTGCACACCTCGCGCGCGCCACCGGCCGCGGCGCTCAGGCCGACGCCGCAGGTGTAGGCGAACAGGTTCAGCACGCTTTTGTGACGGCTGTGTTCCTTGACCCAGCCCCGGGCGTTGCGCAGGTCGAGAAACAGCAATGGATCCTGCCCGGCATGGCGCCCGCGCACGCGGTAGTTCAGACCCCATTCATGGCCGACGAGGTCTTGCAGGGCGGTTTCGTCAGCCTGGTAAACGGTGTCCTGGCGGTCGACGCGCGAATTGCCCCGGGCGCGATCGTTGTAGACCAGCAGGGTGTCCAGGCCCAGGCACTCGTTGACGATACCGTGCAATTGCAGCAAGGCATCGCGTTCCAGTGACTGATGGAAACTTTGCACCAGCAATTGCGGGCCGTAGCGGTCGACCGTCAGGCCAGGGGCGCCTTCCTGGCTGCCATGGAACAAGCGATAGCAATCGGTGCCTTGCTGGTGCAATTGGCTGAGCAGGTCCTGACGCTGATCGAGGGCGGCGCGCAGCGCCTGATTCAAGGAAGACATGCCGGGCGCGCCTTAAGGAAATGAGGCGCGGGAGTTTAGCAGTTTCTGTGGCGAGGGGATTTGTGGGAGCAAGCTGTGCTCCCACAGTCCAGCGACGCAAGGACTCGATGCCTCAGGGGAACCGAGTCATTCGCTCAGCGATTAAGGCGCTTGTCGATCAGCCCCTCCACCACGCTTGGATCGGCCAGGGTCGAGGTATCACCGAGGCTGTCGAGCTCGTTGCAGGCAATCTTGCGCAGGATGCGCCGCATGATCTTGCCCGAGCGGGTCTTGGGCAGTGCCGGCGCCCACTGGATCAGTTCCGGTTTGGCGAAGCTGCCGATCTCCTTGCTGACGTGGTCCAGCAATTCCTTTTTCAACGCGTCGTTGGCCTCGATTCCGTCCATCGGCGTGACGAAAGCGTAGATGCCCTGGCCTTTGAGGTCGTGGGGGTAACCGACCACTGCCGCTTCGGCGATGTTGTCGTGCAGCACCAAGGCACTTTCTATTTCGGCAGTGCCGATGCGGTGACCGGAGACGTTGATCACATCGTCGATGCGCCCGGTGATCCAGTAATCGCCATCTTCGTCTCGACGGGCGCCGTCGCCGGTGAAGTAATAGCCGGGGTAGGGCTTGAAATAGGTGTCGACCATGCGGGAGTGGTCGCCATAAACGCTGCGAATCTGCCCCGGCCAGCTCGCCTTGATCGCCAGCACACCGCTGCCGGCGCCATGGATTTCCTTGCCGGTTTCATCCAGCAACACCGGTTGCACGCCAAACATCGGTCGGGTGGCACAGCCCGGCTTGAGCCGCGGCGCACTCACCAGCGGGCTGAGCATGATGCCGCCGGTCTCGGTCTGCCACCAGGTGTCGACAATCGGGCAGCGCTGTTCGCCGACCACGTTGAAGTACCATTCCCACGCTTCCGGGTTGATCGGCTCACCGACGCTGCCGAGCAATCGCAGGCTTTTGCGCGACGTTTCCTGCAACGGTCCGGCACCTTCGCGCATCAGCGCTCGCAGGGCAGTCGGGGCCGTGTAGAAAATATTGACTTGATGTTTGTCGATCACCTGCCAGAAGCGCGAACTGCTGGGGTAGCTCGGTACGCCTTCGAAGATCAGCGTGGTGGCGCCGTTGGCTAGCGGGCCGTAGACGATGTAACTGTGACCGGTGACCCAGCCGACGTCGGCGGTGCACCAGAACACTTCGTTGTCGCGGTAATCGAGCACGTACTTGAACGTCATCGCCGCTTGCAGCAGATAACCACCGGTGGTGTGCAGTACGCCCTTGGGCTTGCCGGTGCTGCCGGAGGTGTAGAGGATGAACAGCGGGTCCTCGGCGTCCATCGGTTCCGGCGGGCAATCGTCGCTCATGTCGTGCATGGCCTGGTGGTACCACAGGTCGCGGCCTTCGACCCATGCCACTTCGCCCTGGGTGCGCTCGACCACCAGCACGGTGCTGACGTTCGGGCAACTTTCCAGGGCCTTATCGACGTTGCGTTTGAGCGGTATGAATCGTCCGCCGCGCACGCCTTCGTCGGCTGTGATCACGGTGCGGCAATCGGCGTCGAGAATCCGGTCGCGCAGCGAGTCCGGTGAAAAACCGCCGAACACCACCGAGTGCACCGCGCCAATCCGTGTGCAGGCAAGCATGGCGTAGGCCGCTTCAGGGATCATCGGCATGTAGATGCAGACCCGATCGCCTTTCTTCACGCCGCGGCTTTTCAGCACGTTGGCCAGGCGGCAAACATGGTGATGAAGTTTTTTGTAGGTGATTTCTGCCGATTCGGCGGGGTTGTCGCCTTCCCAGATGATCGCCGTCTGGTCGCCACGTGTCTCCAGGTGGCGGTCGATGCAGTTGGCGCTGACGTTCAGCTTGCCCCCGGCGAACCAGGTGGCGTCGCCGATCTTGAGGTCATAGCGCTGGACGGTTTGCCAAGGCGTCATCCAGTCGAGAAAGCGCGTGGCCTGCTCGCCCCAGAAAGCGCTGGGATGTTCGATGGATTCTTTGTAGAGCCGCGTGTACTCGTCCTGACTCAGTTGCGCAGCCCGGCGGACGGCATCGGCTTGGGGGTACTGGCTGATATCGAACATGACGGTTCCTTATTCTTGTTTTTGCGACAAGTCATAAAGATGCGCCGAGTAGCCGGAGGGTTCAAGTCATGTACAAATCAACTGTGGGAGCGAGCCTGCTCGCGATGGCGCTGTGTCAGTCAACATCTGTGTCAACTGATCCACCGCCATCGCGAGCAGGCTCGCTCCCACAAAGGTAACGCGGGCCTTGATAACTACTTGAGGATCAGCCGCGATGACGCCCGCGGAAGTAGTTGATCAAGCCCTGGGTCGAAGGGTCTTCGGCCGCGCTTTCTTCGCTGCCCACCAGACGGTTGTAGACGCCCTTGCCCAATTCCTTGCCCAGCTCCACGCCCCATTGGTCGAACGCGTTGATACCCCAGACCACGCTTTGCACGAACACTTTATGTTCATACAGCGCTACCAATGCGCCAAGGCGACGTGGGCTGATGCGTTCGACCACCAAGGTGTTGCTCGGACGGTTGCCCGGGATCACCTTGTGGGAGGCCAGTTTCTGCACGTCTTCTTCGCTCGCACCTTTGTCACGCAGTTCCGCTTCGGCTTCGGCGCGGGTCTTGCCCAGCATCAGTGCCTGGCTCTGGGACAGGCAGTTGGCGTACAGCCACTGGTGGTGATCGGAAACCGGGTTGAAGCTGACGATCGGCACGATGAAGTCTGCCGGGATCAATTGGGTGCCCTGGTGCAGCAACTGGTGGTAGGCGTGCTGACCATTGCAACCGACGCCGCCCCAGATCACAGGACCTGTGTCGGTAGACACCGGCGTGCCGTCCTGGCGCACACTCTTGCCGTTGGATTCCATGTCCAGTTGCTGCAAGTGCTTGGTGATGTTGCGCAGGTAGTGGTCGTACGGCAGGATCGCGTGGCTTTGCGCGCCCCAGAAGTTGCCGTACCACACGCCCAGCAGCGCCAGCAGTACCGGCATGTTCTGTTCGAACGGCGCGCTCTGGAAATGCTGGTCCATGGAATAGGCGCCGGAGAGCAATTCCTTGAAGTTCGACATGCCGATGGCCAGGGCGATCGGCAAGCCGATGGCCGACCACAGCGAGTAGCGCCCGCCGACCCAATCCCACATCGGGAAGATGTTTTCTTCGCGGATGCCGAAGGCCACGGCGGCGGCGTTATTGCTCGATACGGCGATGAAGTGGCGGTACAGCTCGGCTTCGGAACCGCCCTGGGCCAGGTACCAGGCACGGGCAGCCTGGGCGTTCTTCAGGGTTTCGAGGGTGTTGAAGGATTTCGACGAGACGATGAACAGCGTGGTCTCGGCGCGCAACTTCATGGTCAGTTCATGGAACTCGCTGCCGTCGATGTTCGCCAGGTAGTGACAGCGCACGCCTTTTTGCGCGTAAGACAGCAGCGCTTCGGAGACCAGTTCCGGGCCGAGGAAAGAGCCACCGATGCCGATGTTCACCACGTCGGTAATCGGTTTCTCGGTGTAGCCGCGCCACAGGCCGTCATGGATGCGCCCCACCAGATCAGTGATCTGGTTCAACACCTTGTGTACGTCGGGCATGACGTCGGTGCCGTTCACCAGCAGTTTATCGCCCACAGGGCGGCGCAGCGCGGTATGCAGGGCCGGGCGGCTCTCGGAGGCATTGACGATTTCGCCTTCGAACAGCGCCTTGATCGCGCCCTTGAGGTCGACTTCATTGGCCAGGCACACCAGCAGGTCACGGGTCTGGGCGTTGATCAGGTTCTTTGAGTAGTCGAGAAACAGGCCGCAGCTCGACAGAGTGAATTGATTGAAACGCTGCGGATCGGCATGGAACGCTTCGCGCATGCTGAAATCCTGCATGGCTTTGCGGTGGTCATTCAGCGCTTGCCAGGCAGGCAGAGCGGTCACGTCGTGAGGGGTTCGGTAATACGCCATCGCTGCGGGTTTCCTTTTTACTTGAACGACCTTTTGTACACTAAAAATTCCGGCATGGCCTCTGGGGGCGTCCGGACAACTGCGTCGACACGATCTATGGGCACAGGGCGACTACAGTAAACCTCGCGTTGCGATCTGTCTTGGCTTTGTCAGACCGTTTCCCGGTACTTTTTTATACAACAGGGGCGGGATTGGTCCGACAGACGGAAGCGCGGCGATGTTCCCTGGCACAAAGTCCCTATTCTGGGGAATGCCCGCTGTGGGAGCTAAGCGTGCTCCCCAAGCTTGCACACCGAGGGAGCGGCACAGGGTTCGGTCAGGCGACCTGAACCGGGATGGCATTGCTGGTGTGGCTCAGTTCGTTGCCCGGGGCCATGTACAGCATGCGGGGCTTGAAGTTGGCCAGTTCGGCTTCGCTGTAATGGGCGTAGGCGCAGATGATCACCCGGTCACCCACCTTGGCCTTGTGCGCCGCAGCGCCGTTGACCGAAATCATTCGCGAGCCTTCTTCGCCACGGATTGCATAGGTGGTGAAGCGTTCACCGTTGTCGACGTTGTAGATCTGGATCTGTTCGTATTCGCGGATACCCGACAGGTCCAGCCACTCACCATCAATGGCGCAGGAGCCTTCGTAGTCGAGCACGGCGTGAGTGACTTCGGCGCGGTGCAGCTTGGCCTTGAGCATGATGGCGTGCATGAATGTTTCCTCTGGTCGGGTCCGAACGGCGGGCAGTTTGCCCGAAGGCTCTGGAGGCAGCAATACACAAGAGATGTGAGAATGCAGTCTGTAAAACACCGTCTATCCCTTGTGGAAGCGAAGGCTGTGGGAGCAAAGCTTGCTCGCGATGACGCCGTCAAATTCAACACATATGTCGACTTTTAGACTGCTATCGCGAGCAAGCCTGAACTGGTCAAGTAATTCTGGACACCAGTTAAGGTTTCACGCCGCCAGTTTCTCCATGGCTACCGGCGACCGGTAGTCGTTGTAGCTATGGAGCCTGACGTTGTTGTATCGCATCACATAACGTTGCACATCCACGCGGGCTTCATGCTCCGAGCTGTAGCCATCGTCTGGCACCCACTCTGATTTCAGGCTCCCAAAGAAACGCTCCATCGGGGCGTTGTCCCAGCACTCACCTTTACGACTCATGCTGTGCAGGAGTCCATGCTTGCGCATCTCATTCCTGAATTTGTGGCTGGTGTATTGGCAACCTTGGTCAGAATGAAACAGCACCTCTTTTGGACAGCCTCGCAATTGAACCGCCATTCGCAACGCTTCGCAGGTCAGCGTGGCATCGGAAATCATTGAAAACGACCACCCCACGATCCGGCGAGCAAACAAATCCAACACTGCCGCGAAATACATCCAGCGCTTACCCACCTTGATGTACGTCACATCTCCACACCACACCTGGTTGATCGCCGTGACATCAAACTTGCGCTTGAGCACATGCGGCGCTACCAGCGCTTCCACGCCGGAAGATTTGTACTTGTGCCGCCGCCGCTGATGACTGGCAACACCGGCTTCGCGCATCAAACTGCGAGCCAGATGTCGCCCGACACGATGCCCCTTTGCTTGCAGTTCCTTGGAAAGGGTGCGAGACCCGGCGGATGCTCTGGATTCCTTGTGATGCTCGACCAGCACGGCTTTGAGTTTCTCCCGCTCAGGCTTCACCTTGCCTTGGCGCTGACGCCAGGCGTAAAAGCTGCTGCGGTTGACCCCAAACGCCCGACAGCAATTGTTAACGCCGTACTGCTCGTCCAGCTCGTTGATCAACGAGAATGATCTTTGGAGTCCAAAAGCAGGAGAGCACTGGCCTTTTTTAGGATTTCAATGTCCAGGTCTTTTTGCCTGAGCAACGCTTTGAGCTGCTGAATCTCTCGCTGATCGGCGGTAATCGCCTTAGCCCCCTCGGGGGTCGAACCCAAGCGCTCTTTGCGAACCTGGTCGACCCAACGGCGCAAGGCGGTAGGGCCAATATCCAGGCTGGCACAGACTTCGGGAACGGACTGGCCCTCGTCCAGCACCATGCTGGCAGCCTTGAGCTTGAACTCACTGGAATAAGATTTGCGCATATCCAAACACCTCAGATTTGGGCGCCATCATAGCGCCCGATTGAAGTGTCCAAAATCATTAGGCCAGTTCAGCCTGGCTCCCACAAGGCCCCCATTGGGCTAGGGTGTTCAGGCGAGTGCGTCGAGGTCCAGGTGCAGGTTATCGATCAACCGGGTGGTGCCCAGGAAAGCGGCAACCAGAATCACCAGATCACGATCCTCGGCCGTGGCCGGACGCAAGGTACGGGCGTGGCGGACTTCCAGATAATCAGGACGCAAGCCGGCAGTTTCCAGTTGCTTGACCTGCTCGGCCACCAGCACCGGGAAATCCCGCCGCCCCAGCCTGATCGCCTCGGCAATCTGGCTCAGGCTGCGATAGACCACGGGTGCCACCGCGCGTTGTTCAGGGCTGAGGAAGCCGTTGCGTGACGACAGCGCCAGACCATCTTCGGCGCGAACGGTCGGCTCACCGATGATCTGAATCGGCATGTTCAGGTCATGGACCAGCGCGCGGATCACCGCCAGTTGCTGGAAGTCCTTCTGGCCGAACACCGCAAGGTCAGGCTGGACCATGTTGAACAGTTTGCTGACCACCGTTGCCACGCCCTCGAAATGCCCCGGACGGCTGGCGCCGCACAGGCCTTCGGACAGTTGCGGGACACTGACCCGGGTCTGTCCGGCCATGCCGTCGGGGTACATCTCTTCGACGGTTGGAGCGAACAGCAGATGGCAGCCGGCCTGGAGCAGTTTTTCCTGATCGGCAGCCAAAGTGCGCGGGTATTTGTCCAGGTCTTCGCCGGCACCGAATTGCAGCGGGTTGACGAAAATGCTCGCCACCACGAAGTCGGCCCGCTGCGCCGCTTTGGTGATCAGCGCCATATGGCCGCTGTGCAGGTTGCCCATGGTCGGCACGAAAGCAATGCGTTTGCCTTCGCTGCGGGCGCGGGCCACGGCGGCCCGCAGTTCGCGTACGGTTTTGACGGTGTTCATGCAGAAAATCCGTGCTCGACGCCAGGGAAGGTCGCCGCTTTGACTTCGGTAACGTAGGCGCCCAGGGCGGCCTGGATGGTCGCTTGCCCGGCCATGAAGTTCTTCACGAACTTGGGTACGCGACCGGTGATCGACAAGCCGAGCATGTCATGCAGCACCAGTACCTGGCCGTCGGTGGCGCTGCCGGCGCCGATGCCGATGACCGGGATCTTCACCGCCTGGGTGATTTCCTCCGCCAGTTCGCTGGGCACGCATTCGAGCAGCAACATCGCGGCACCCGCCTGCTCCAGCGCGATCGCATCGGCGCGCATCTGACGGGCCTGGTTTTCATTGCGGCCCTGAACCTTGTAGCCACCGAGGATGTTCACCGCTTGGGGCGTCAAGCCCAGGTGTGCGCACACCGGGATGCCGCGTTCGGCCAGCAGGCGAATGGAATCGGCCAGCCACAACGCGCCTTCTACTTTCACCATGTGGGCGCCGGCCTGCATCAGCATGGCGCTGTTGGTCATGGTTTGTTCGAGGGTGGCGTAGGCCATGAATGGCAGGTCGGCAAGGATCAGTGCATCGGTGTTACCGCGTTTGACGGCGGCCACGTGATAGGCCATCTCGGCGGTGGTCACCGGCAGCGTGCTGTCGTGACCTTGCAGCACCATGCCGAGGGAATCGCCCACCAGCAGCACTTCGACACCGGCCTCATTGCAGGCGTGGGCGAAGGTTGCGTCATAGCAGGTCAGCATGGTGATTTTTTCACCTTTTTGCTTGAGACCTTGCAGCGTGGTCAGGGTAATAGCTGGCATGAAAAAGTCCTCATTAGGCGCCAGGGGATGTTCTCAATCGGTTTCCCTGACTGAGAACACCTCCTTGAACTACTGCGAGTAACGCGCATGATTCGTCATTTATACAGGCGCACCCTCTATGCGTGGTGCTTGTAAGGCCTGGATTGCGCCCTTTAGCGCCGCGTTGGCGGCGACGGGACGCCTATAGTCGTGAGGAGTACCCGGGAAGTCAATTGGATGTGTTACCGCCGGGTGTTACCGGGGTTACTGATGCGTTTCAGCGTGGGGGAGAGTCTCGAAAGTGACTGTAGGGTCCGAATCTTGTGGGAGCGAGCCTGCACGCGGTTGCGGTGTGTCAGTCGACATTTGCATTGGTTCAATCACCGCTGTCGCGAGCAGGCTCGCTCCCACAGGCTATCTACGTCAGTTGGAGGGCAAGCGTTCCAGGCCGACAAACGGGCACGCTGCAAGCAGGTCCTTGAGCAGCCTTCCATCGGCCAGGCGCAGGTCGGCGGGTGCCAGTTCTGCGAGGGGATAGAGTACGAAGGCCCGGGCGTGCATGTGGTAGTGAGGGACTTTCAGGCGGGGCTCGTCGATCAGGCGATCGCCGAACAGGAGAATGTCCAGGTCCAGGGTGCGCGGACCCCAGCGCTCCAGGCGTTCGCGACCTTGCCCGGTTTCGATGGCTTGCAGCGCATCGAGCAGGTCCAGCGGCGCCAGGCGACTGTCCAGCGCCGCGACCGCATTGGTGTAGCGTGGCTGGCCGGGCAGCAGGGAGTCGCTCTGGTAGAACGCTGACACGCCCGCCAGTTGCGTGTCGGGCAGTTGCGCCAGCGCCTGGACAGCGCTGCGCAATTGTTCGGCGGGCTCGGCGAGGTTGCTGCCCATGCCGATGTAGATGCGCTCCATCGATTACTCGTCCGAAGCGCTCGGGACACCGGCACGTTTACGCTTGGCGCCGCTGCTGCGACGACGCTTGCGCGGGCCGCTGGCACCGTCGTCCTTACCACTGAGTTCGCGGATCATGTCGCGGCGCTCGCTGTCGTTGGCGTCCTGGTAGTCAGTCCACCATTCACCGAGGCCATCGGTTTGTTCGCCGGCGCTTTCACGCAGTAGCAGGAAGTCGTAGCCAGCCCTGAAACGCGGGTTGTCCAGCAGCAGGTCGGCACGTTTGCCGCTGCGCCGTGGCAGGCGTTCCTGCATGTCCCAGATTTCGCGGATCGGCATCGTGAAGCGTTTCGGAATCGCGATGCGCTGGCACTGTTCGCTGATCAGCTCGTGGGCGGCTTCCTGCATGGCAGGGATTGGCGGCATGCCGCGCTCCTGCAGGCGCAGCACCCGGGCCGGGAGGGCAGGCCAGAGCAGTGCGGCAAACAGGAAGGCCGGGGTCACCGGTTTGTTCTGCTTGATGCGCAGATCGGTGTTGATCAACGCTTCGCTGATCAGGGTGTGGGTGTAGGTCGGGTTGTGCTCCAGCGCTTCGGCGCTGGCCGGGAACAGCGGGTCGAACAGTTGCAGGTCCACCAGCATTTCAAAGGTGTCCGCCGCGTTGCCCGACAGGAACAACTTGAGCACTTCCTCGAACAGACGGGCCGACGGGATTTCCCGCAGCATCGGCGCCAATTCGCGGATCGGCGTGGCGCTGTGTTTTTCGATGCCGAAATCCAGCTTGGCGGCGAAACGCACGGCTCGCAGCATGCGCACCGGGTCTTCCTGGTAACGCTGCTTGGGGTCGCCGATCAGGCGGATCAGGCGATTGCGGATGTCGTGTACGCCATTGGCGTAGTCGAGGATGCGTTCGCTGACCGGGTCGTAATACAGGGCGTTGATGGTGAAGTCGCGGCGTTGCGCGTCTTCTTCCAGCGTGCCGTAGACGTTATCGCGCAGGATGCGCCCGCTCTCGTTGCGCGAAGACTGGCTACTGTCTTCTTCTTCATCGTTTTGCGGGTGGTTGGCGCGAAATGTCGCCACTTCGATGATTTCGCGGCCGAAGTGGATGTGGACCAGCTTGAAGCGCCGGCCAATGATCCGTGCGTTGCGAAATTCGGCGCGGATCTGTTCCGGCGTGGCGCTGGTGGCGACGTCGAAATCCTTGGGCGTGATGTTGAGCAGCATGTCACGCACACATCCGCCCACCAGATAAGCCTGGTAGCCGGCGTTCTGCAGGCGTTCGACGATGTTCACCGCGTAACGGCTGAACTGGGCCTTTTGCAACGAATGCTGGCCACTGTTGAGCACTTCAGGCGTGCTGCGAATGTGTTGCGTACGACGCAAGGGAGAACGGAATGACTGGAACAGCTTCTTCAGCATGGGATGCACTGTTTGAAGGAATATTCGGCCAAAAACGAAGAGTGACCGCATGATGGGCGGGGATTCTAGCATTTAGTCGAGGGATGGTGTAGGACGGAGCAGTTTTGAGCTGCAAGCTTGAGCGACAAGCCTTGTAGGCTTTAAGGGAAGGGGAATGGCGGAAACCACAGGGGGAGCCGAAGCTCCCCCAGAATTAGTTGCGTGCTCTGTTTTTATTATTGATTTCGGGCTTCTTGTTTTTGTTGAGTGCCCGCGCCACGAGGTTTTCCCTGCGTGACACTCCCATTCGGGAGTCAAGAGCAAACGGATTGCTTTGGTCGCTGTGTTGCAGTGATCAATCGATCCAACCAGTTCAGGCACCTGTCTTGGGACAGTTTTATTGTTCTCGGCCTGGTTGTGGGGCAAGCCCCAAATACAACGCCTCTCCAAAAGAATCAGTTAGCTGCGCCTCTCGCCGTCTTGTTTTTATTGTGCGTGAGTCGATTCGTCTTATTTTTATTGTCGTTTACACGGTTTGTTATTGTTCTTGTACCAAAGCTATAGCAGGGTGCGTGCCAACTTTTGCGAACCCCAGCAAAGTCGGGGGGCTGGCGGGGTTGCTGGTTTTTTCGGGGCGAAAAAAAGCCGGGGTTTCGTTACCGTAAACCCCGGCTTCTGTTACGTGAAAAAGCTGAGGTAACAGTTTTTTCACAATGGGCGGTGTTACCCGCGCACCTCAGCTTTCGCTGGCGACCCCGGTCTTGCGGCGTGGGATACCCAGGCGCTGGCGGCGTTCCCACAGGCATTTGCGGCTAACCCCCAGCTTGCGCGCCAGTTCGGTCTCAGTCATGTGGTCCTGGTGTTCGAGGACGAAATGCTGGAAGTAATCTTCCAGGGACAAGTCTTCGGTAGGCTCGTGACTGGAGTTGTTGGCACCACCCTGTTGCGGGGCCAGGCCGATGAACTCGTCATCGTCCAGGTCACTGAGCTCGATGTCGATGCCTAGCAGGTCGGCCGAGATTTCCGGGCTCTCGCAGAGGATCACTGCTCGCTCTACCGCGTTTTCCAGCTCTCGAACGTTACCCGGCCAGGCGTAGTGACGGATGGCCTGTTCGGCATCCGGGGCGAACTTGAGATCGGTGCGGTTGACCCGCGCGCTCTGGCGGGCAAGGAAAGCATTGGCGATTTCGTTGACGTCGGCGCCACGCTCGCGCAGGGCCGGCAGCTTCAAGGCGATGACGTGCAAACGGTAATACAGGTCTTCACGGAACTGGCCGATCTTCGCCAGGCTCTTGAGATCGCGGTGCGTGGCCGCGATCAGGCGCACGTCGACTTTCTGCGACTGCACCGACCCGACCCGACGGATCTCGCCTTCCTGAAGCACCCGCAGCAAACGTGCCTGGGCTTCAAGGGGTAGTTCACCGATTTCATCGAGGAACAGCGTCCCGCCGTCCGCCGCTTCCACCAGCCCGGCGCGCCCGGCGCTGGCACCCGTGAACGCACCCTTTTCGTGACCGAACAGTTCGGACTCGATCAGGCTTTCCGGGATCGCCGCGCAGTTCACCGAAATCATCGGGGCCTTGGCCCGTCGGGACAGGTTATGCAGCGCCCGGGCTACCAGCTCCTTGCCGGTGCCGGACTCGCCCTGGACCAGGACATTGGAGTCGGTGGGCGCCACTTTGCGGATCTTGCTGTACAAGTCCTGCATGGGCGGGCAGGAGCCGATGATGCCGATTTCGCCGTTATGGTTGCCGGCGCCACCTTTGGCGGAGGCTGTCGCCTTGCTCGCCGGTTCCGGCGCATGGCTGGCCGCCGTCTGTCGGTCGCGCAGGATGCGGGCCACGGCCTGGAGCATCTCGTCGTGGTCAAACGGCTTGGCGATGTAGTCCACCGCGCCCATTTTCATGGAGTCCACCGCCGAGCGCAGGCTGGCGTAACTGGTCATGATCAGCACCGGCGTGCCCTGGCCGAGCTTGATCAGTTCGGTGCCGGGGGCGCCAGGCAAGCGCAGGTCGCTGACGATCAGGTCAAACGTTGGAATGCTGAAACGTTCTTGTGCTTCCTGCACTGAACCGGCTTCGCTGACCTGGTACTGATTGCGTTCCAGCAGGCGGCGCAAGGCGGAGCGGATAATTGTTTCGTCTTCGACGATCAAAATGTGCGGCATTGATTCGATTCTCTCGACGGTCTCAGTTCACAGCGGACGTCGCTTCGACATGACGCGGCAAGGTCACCCGTATACGGGTGCCGCGTTGGCTTTGTACATCGGCCGGGCTGTCGATGGTGATTTGTCCATAATGCTCTTCAACGATGGAATAGACCAGTGCAAGGCCCAGACCGGTGCCTTCGCCCGGGTCCTTGGTGGTGAAGAAAGGTTCGAACAATCGGTCCATGATGTTCTGGGGGATACCGCTGCCTTCGTCTTCGACGATCAGGTCGATCGTGTGTTCGCTGGCTTCGCTCTTGACCCGCACCGCGCTGCCCGCAGGTGAGGCGTCGCGGGCGTTGGAGAGCAGGTTGATCAGTACCTGGGCGAGCCGCTGGGGATCGCCGTCGACCCAGTGATCCGGGTCGCACAGGTTGAAGAATTGCACCTCGAAATTGCGCCGGTTCAGGGCCAGCAGACCAATGGCGTCCTGGGCCACTTCGGCCAGACAGACGGGCTCGTCGTTGTGCTGGTGGCCGCCGGCATGGGCGAAGCTCATCAGTGACTGGACGATACGCGACACACGCTTGGTCTGTTCGAGGATCTGGCCGCTGATTTCCGTCAGTTCGCCGTCGTCCTCGCGCTCTTCGCGCAGGTTTTGCGCCAGGCAGGCGATGCCGGTGATCGGGTTGCCGATTTCGTGGGCCACCCCGGCGGCCAGCCGACCGATGCTTGCCAACCGTTCGGAGTGGACCAGCTTGTCTTCGAGCATCTGAGTATCGGTGAGGTCTTCCACCAGCAATACCAGGCCACTGTTACCCGGCGCCAGCGGCTCGTCGATCGCCGCCTTGTGCAGGTTCAACCAGCGAGTCTGGCCGTCGAGGGCCAGGTGCTGCTTGTGCAAATGCTCATCCGGCAGGTCGATGAAGCCTTGCAGCAGGCCTTTCCACGGCTCACTCAGGGTACTCAGGCGTGAACCGACCACGCGCTGGGCGGCGATTCCAGTCAGTTCCTCCATGGCCTTGTTCCACATCAGGATTTCCTGGTCCTTGGCCAGGGAGCACACGCCCATCGGCAGCTCCTGCAAGGTCTGGCGGTGATAACGGCGCAAGGCGTCCAGTTCGGCGGCCAGGCCGGTGAGGCGCGAGTGGTAGTCTTCCAGGCGGCTCTCGATGAAGTGGATGTCTTCAGTGACATAGTTCTCGCCGCCGGCCTTGTAGGGCAGGAACGTCTCGACCATGTCCTGGGCCACGCTGGGGCCCATCAGGCCGGACAGGTTGGCTTCGATCCGGTCCCGCAGGCGACGCAGGGCATATGGACGGCGTTCATCGAAGGGCAGGTAGAGGTCGCGCAGGGCCTGTTCGACTTCTTTTTGCGCGGCCTTGGCGCCCAGGGGCTTGGCCAGTTGCGTGGCGAACTCCTGGGGTGAGGCGGCGTGCAGTTCCCGGCGCTGAGGGCGGCGAACGTTGTCCACCGCGCAGGCTTCGGCGGCGCTGGCCTCTTCGCTGCTGGCGTTGGTGAACAGTGAAATCAGGGTGAACATCAGCACGTTCGCCGCCAGCGAGGCGATGGCCGCCATGTGCCAACTGGTGTCGTCGAGCACGTAGATCATGTTCAGCAACGGGATATAGAAGCCCTGCATGTTGCCCAGCAGTGGCAACAGCATGGCGACCAGCCACACCAGGATCCCCGCGAGCAGACCGGCGATAAAACCACGGCGGTTGGCTGTTGGCCAATACAGCACCGACAGTACGCCGGGCAGGAACTGCAAGGTGGCGACGAACGCGACAATGCCGAGGTTGGCCAGGTCCTGTCCGTCGCCCAGCATCAGGTAAAAGCCGTAGCCGGCCATGATGATGGCGACGATCAGTGCGCGGCGGGTCCATTTCAGCCAGCGGTAGATATTGCCCTCGGCCGGCGGCTGGTAGAGCGGCAGCACCAGATGGTTGAGGGCCATGCCCGACAGCGCCAGCGTGGTAACGATGATCAGGCCACTGGCCGCCGACAGGCCACCGATGTAGGCCAGCAACGCCAGGGCCTTGCTGTTGGCGGCGATGCCGATGCCGAGGGTGAAATACTCAGGATTGGTGCTGGCTCCCAGCTTCAGTCCGGCCCACAGGATCAGCGGCACCGCCAGGCTCATCAGCAGCAGGAACAGCGGCAGGCCCCAGCTCGCGCTCACCAGCGAGCGCGGGTTGAGGTTTTCGGTAAAGGTCATGTGGTACATGTGCGGCATGACGATCGCTGACGCGAAGAACACCAGCAACAGCGTGCGCCACGGCCCTTCCTGCAGGGGTGTGTGCAGGGCGGCGAGGGCGGTCTGGTTCTGCAGCAGCCACAGCTCCAGTTGTTGCGGGCCATCGAATACGCCGTACAGGGCATAGAGGCCGACGCCGCCGATGGCGATCAGTTTGATCACCGATTCGAAGGCGATGGCGAACACCAGGCCTTCGTGTTTCTCCCGGGTGGCGATGTGGCGGGAACCGAAGAAAATCGTGAAGAGAATGATCAGCGCGCAGAAACTCAGTGCGACCCGGTGCTGCACCGGTTCGCGGGTGAGGATGCTGATGGAGTCGGCCACCGCCTGGATCTGCAGGGCCAGCAACGGCAATACGCCCACCAGCATGAAAATCGTGGTCAGCGCGCCGGCCCAGGTGCTGCGAAAGCGAAAGGCGAACAGGTCGGCCAGGGATGATAGCTGGTAGGTGCGGGTGATTTTCAGGATCGGGTAGAGCAGCACCGGTGCCAGCAGGAATGCCCCCGATACACCCAGGTAGCTGGACAGAAAACCGTAGCCGTACTGATAGGCCAGCCCGACCGTGCCATAGAACGCCCACGCGCTGGCGTAGACGCCCAGCGACAGGGTGTAGGTCAGCGGGTGGCGGATGATCGCCCGGGGGATCATGCCCCGTTCGCTGATCCAGGCGACGCCGAACAGCACTGCCAGGTAGGCTGCGCTGATCAGGATCATCTGGGTCAGGCTAAAGCTCATCGGCATCTTTTTGGCTCTGCAGGATGAAGGTCACGACGATCAGGATCAGCCAAAGCAGATAGGGCCGATACCAGGCACCCGTGGCGTCGATCCACCAATCCATGATGGCCGGGGAGAACAGATAAATCCCCACTACCAGGAGCAGGACCAAGCGATAGATGTACATCCCGGCCTCTCTTTTTTAAACGCGTGCCCGAAAACGTGCGGCGATGGTAACGGATGGGGGCCAAGCTGCAAGCGCCGTCAACGTATTTGCGCCTCTGGCAGGGTCAAAGTGCGCGGTATCTTCCCCGCATCCCAATGGCGAATGCCCCAGTCCAGCAGGTCCCGGGGGCTGGCGTCGACCCGTTCGGGGCCTGGCTGTTGGCCCAGCGCGCGCAGTGCCCGCAACAACAATGGCGTGGCCTGATCGGCCGCCAGCGGTGGCGAGCGGTAGGACTTGCCGAGTTTGTGTCCGTCCGGTTGGGTGATCAGCGGCACATGCAGGTAGCGCGGTTGTGGCAAGCCAAGCAGCTCTTGCAGGTACAGCTGACGTGGTGTGGAGTCCAGCAGGTCGGCACCGCGCACGATATCGGTGACCCCCTGCCAGGCGTCGTCCAGCACCACCGCCAGTTGATAAGCATAGAGCCCGTCGCGACGGCGAATCACGAAGTCGCCGACCTCACGGCCCAGGTGCTGGCGGAACGGGCCTTGTACACGGTCGTTGAAGTGATACGCCAGCTCGGGAACGCGCAGGCGGATGGCCGCGTCTTTGGTGTCGTGACCGGCGTTGCGGCACAGGCCCGGATAAATGCCCTGATACGGCTCCAGTTGTTTGCGCGAGCAGGTGCAGGCATAGGCCAGACCCTGGCTGAGCAGGCGATTGATGACCTGGTCGTAGGCCTCATGGCGCTCACTCTGACGGACCATCTCGCCGTCCCATTCAAACCCGTAGCTTTGCAGTGCCTTCAAGATTGCCGCTTGCGCGCCAGGCTCTTCCCGTGGTGGGTCAAGGTCCTCCATGCGCAGCAACCAGCGCCCGCCCGCTGCCCGGGCATCCAGATAGGACGCCAGCGCGGCGACCAGAGAGCCAAAGTGCAGGTGGCCGCTGGGTGTGGGGGCGAAGCGGCCGATGTAGGGGGCAGTGGCGGTCATAAAGCGAATGTTACTGGGTCCGGGCTGTTGGAATACATATCCTGCTGACGAAGCCACCCCTCTGTGGGAGCGAGCCTGCTCGCGATAGCGTCTTATCAGTGGGCATTGATGTGGCTGACCCACCGCTATCGCGAGCAGGCTCGCTCCCACAAGGGAACCGGGTGTGCGGGAAGTATCAGAAACAAAAAACGGAGCGTGTGAACGCTCCGTTTTTCGATGACAGCCCAGGCAATTTACTTGCCGACCTGTTTTTCCTTGATTTCCGCCAGGGTCTTGCAGTCGACACACATGTCGGCGGTCGGACGTGCTTCCAGCCGCTTGACGCCGATCTCGACGCCGCAGGACTCGCACCAACCGTATTCTTCGTCTTCGATCAGTTGCAACGTCTTGTCGATTTTCTTGATGAGCTTGCGCTCACGGTCGCGGGCGCGCAGTTCGAGGCTGAATTCTTCTTCCTGGCTGGCACGGTCGGCCGGGTCAGGGAAGTTCGCCGCTTCGTCTTTCATGTGATCCACAGTGCGGTCGACTTCCTGCATCAAGTCCTGTTTCCACTTGTTCAGGATCTTGGTGAAGTGCGCGCGCATGGGGGCGCCCATGTACTCTTCGCCAGCTTGCGGCACGTACGGCTCAAACCCGCTGAGCGACTGATTTTGATTCTGCTTTGCTTGGGTGGGCATGAATGGACCGCCTCTACTCTTGTAATCCACTACGCAGGATTGCTCCATCACCGACACCTGCCGGCCCTGCGGCTGCAAGCGGGCGAACTTACCAGATCAAATCGGGCCGCGCTACTCCCGGTTGTCGAGCCTGCGGTGGCCGGGGCTTGCAAAGCGTGGTCAAGTTCAGTCCGGTGGAGTGACAAACCTGCTCAATGCTTGATTCTAGTCAAGCCTGAGCCGATCGCTGGAGACATTTGCTGCAAGCGGCCGGACCCTGAGTTCGTGCTCGCTTGCGCAGTTGTTTCTGGGTTGGCCGGAGAGTTAGGTAGAATCGGTTTTTTTTATCAGAAGGAAGGCTAATGGCTCAGCCCTACAGTGCGCGTAGCCGCGCCATCGAACCTTTCCATGTGATGGCGCTCCTGGCCCGTGCCAATGAGCTGCAGGCCGCCGGGCACGATGTCATCCACCTGGAGATCGGCGAGCCGGACTTCACCACGGCTGAGCCGATCATCCAGGCCGGCCAGGCCGCGCTGGCGGCGGGAAAGACCCGTTACACGGCGGCCCGCGGCATCCCCGAGCTGCGCGAAGCCATCGCCGGTTTCTATGGGCAGCGCTACGGTGTGGACATAGACCCACGGCGCATCCTGGTCACGCCGGGCGGATCCGGCGCGTTGCTGCTGACCAGCGCGTTGCTGGTGGACCCGGGCAAGCACTGGCTGTTGGCGGACCCCGGTTACCCCTGCAATCGCCACTTTCTGCGGCTGGTGGAAGGTACGGCTCAATTGGTGCCGGTAGGCCCGGACGTGCGCTACCAGCTGACCCCGGACCTGGTGAACCGCTATTGGGACTCGAACAGCGTGGGTGCGCTGGTCGCGTCTCCGGCCAACCCGACCGGGACGATTCTCAGCCGGGACGAACTGGCCGGCCTGTCCAAGGCAATCAAGGGCCACAACGGTCACTTGGTGGTGGATGAGATCTATCACGGCCTGACTTATGGCACCGATGCCGCGAGCGTGCTGGAAGTCGACGACGAAGCTTTCGTCCTTAATAGCTTTTCCAAGTATTTCGGCATGACCGGCTGGCGGCTGGGCTGGCTGGTGGCCCCTTCGGCGGCTGTTGGTGAGCTGGAGAAGCTGGCGCAGAACCTTTACATCAGTGCGCCGAGCATGGCCCAGTACGCGGCGTTGGCCTGTTTCGAACCGGCGACAATCGAGATATTCGAGCAGCGCCGGGCCGAGTTCGCGCTGCGGCGCGACTTTCTGCTACCGGCCTTGCGTGATCTGGGGTTCGGCATCGCAGTGGAGCCGGAAGGGGCGTTTTACCTGTATGCCGACATTAGTGCATTCGGCGGCGATGCTTTTGCGTTCTGCCAGCACTTTCTGGAGACCGAGCATGTGGCGTTCACGCCGGGGCTGGATTTCGGTCGCCATCAGGCTGGGCACCATGTGCGTTTCGCCTACACCCAGAGCTTGCCGCGGCTCCAGGAAGCGGTGGAGCGAATCGAGCGCGGACTGCGGAGTTGGCAAGGCTGATGCTTTTTTCACCTGCGCTGGAAGAAGGCCGGCTGATTCGACGTTATAAGCGTTTTCTTGCCGATATCGAGACCGTTCATGGCGAACTGCTGACGATTCATTGCCCCAACACCGGTTCGATGCTCAATTGCATGGCCGAAGGTGCGCGAGTCTGGTTCAGTCGTTCCAGCGACCCCAAGCGCAAATTGCCCGGCACCTGGGAAATAGGCGAAACCCCCCAGGGGCGGTTGGCCTGCATCAATACCGCGCGAGCCAACCCGCTAATCGAAGAGGCCCTGCGTGCCGGGGTCATCAGCGAGCTGAACGGTTTTACCGGGCTCAAGCGTGAAGTGGCTTACGGTCAGGAAAACAGTCGTATCGATTTTCGACTGGACTACGACGAAGGCTCCGCCTGGGTCGAAGTCAAAAGTGTCACGTTGGGTTTTGACGGTACGACCGTGGCGGCGTTTCCTGATGCGGTGACCCAGCGGGGAGCCAGGCATCTGCGCGAACTCGCTCACCTGGCCCGGGACGGCGTGCGGGCGGTGCAGTTGTATTGTGTCAACCTGAGCGGGATCGACGCCGTGCGCCCGGCACAGGAAATCGACCCGCTGTACGCGGCGGCGTTGCGCGACGCTGTGGCCGCGGGCGTGGAAGTGCTGGCCTACGGGGTGACGCTGACGCCCGAGCAAATGTGGGTGGATCGGCCGTTACCGGTGCTGCTCGACCCAGATGCCTTGCTCGTCCTCCCGGCTCTCTAACGCAGCCAGGGACTGCCCGGCACAGGGGCCGGCGACGCATTCACCGCTTTCAATCAGAAACAGTGCGCCGTGGGTGGCGCACTGGATCAGGCTGGCGCTGGGGTCGAGAAACTCATCGGGCCGCCATTCCAGCGGTACGCCGCGGTGCGGGCAGCGGTTGAGATAGACATACACCTGGCCGGCGCGACGCACCGCCAACAACTTGCGCCCATCGAGGTCGAAACCGCGACTGCTGTTGTCGGGCAATTCGGCGCCGGTACAAAGAAACTTCATGTGGGTCTCTATGGTTATGAGTGGGCGAGTTTGTGTGGGAGCGAGCCTGCTCGCGATAGCGGTCGATCAGCCAGCAGCAATGGGTCGACACACCGCTAATCGCGAGCAGGCTCGCTCCCACAGAGGCAACCCCCCCAAAGGTTCATGCTTGACGTCCAAATGAAAACAATTATCAAATGGCGCCTCCTTCGCAGGGGGCTGAGGATACTTTGCCTGCGGGGTTCATGCCCGGCCCTGTGAACATTTCTTCGAGGAAGCTGCCCGATGCGCCTGAATATCCGTGTTGTCACGCTCTGTGTTGTCATGTTGGCCAGCCAGGGCTTGGTGGCGGCTGAACTGCCGCAGCGCTGGGTCAGTGCCGGCGGGGCAGTGTCCGAATGGGTCAGCGCGCTGGGCGGTGAGTCGAAACTGGTGGGCGTGGACACCACCAGCCAGCATCCCGAAGCCTTGCGGGATTTACCCAGCATCGGTTATCAGCGACAACTCTCGGCCGAGGGGGTATTGAGCCTGCGTCCGCAGATCCTCGTAGGCACCGAAGAAATGGGGCCGCCACCGGTGCTGTCGCAGATCCGCAGCGCCGGGGTACAGGTTGAACTGTTCTCGGCCACGCCCGACCTGTCGACCCTTCAGGGCAATCTGCGGCACCTGGGTCAACTGCTGGGCGCCGAGGCCAAAGCCGCGCAGTTGTTCGACAGTTATCAACAGCAGCTCAGCCAACAGAAAGCCCGAGTGAGTAAAATCCAGCTTGAGCAACAGGCCCCCGGCGTGTTGCTGTTGGTCGCAAGCTCCGGCGGCAAGCCGATGGTCGCAGGCCTGGGCACCTCCGCCGATTGGCTGGTGCAGCAGGCCGGCGGTCACAACTTGGCGACACACCATGGTTACAAGGCATTTTCGGTGGAGAGCCTGGCCAGCCTGAATCCCGAAGTACTGGTGTTCGCCGATCGCGCGTTGAGTGGCGAAGAAGCGCGTGCGGCGTTGTTCAGGGAAAATCCGATTCTTTCCTCCACCCGTGCCGCCAGGGCCGGGCGCGTTATCGAGCTTGACCCGACACTGTTGGTCGGCGGGCTAGGCCCCCGGTTACCGCAAAGTCTGGTGAAGCTGACGGCCGGTTTTTACCCGACAGAACCGGCCAAGGCACCATGACCCCTCTGGTCAAACCGCGCACCTTGTTCATTGGCCTGGCCCTGTTGTGTCTGCTGGCGATCTGGCTGTCCCTGGCCCTGGGGCCGGTGAGTTTGCCGCTGTTCGATACCTTGCGCGCCGCGTTGCGCTTGATGGGTTTGCCAGTGGCCGCCGAAGGTCTGGAGCAGGCCGAACTGATCCTCGGCCAGATCCGTCTGCCACGCACCCTGCTGGGGCTGGCGGTGGGCGGGGTATTGGCATTATCCGGGGTGGCGATGCAGGGGCTGTTCCGCAACCCGTTGGCCGACCCGGGGCTGGTCGGGGTGTCCAGCGGTGCGGCACTGGGCGCGGCGTTCGCCATTGTTGGCGGCTCGGCGCTGGGCGGCTTGCCCGAAGCGTTCGGCCCCTATGTGTTGTCGTTGTGTGCGTTCCTCGGCGGGCTTGGGGTTACGGCATTGGTTTATCGCCTCGGCCGGCGCAACGGCCAGACCCATGTCGCGACCATGCTCCTGGCCGGTATCGCCCTGACCGCGCTGTCCGGCTCGGCGGTGGGCTTGTTCACTTACCTGGCGGACGACGCGACCCTGCGCACCTTGACGTTCTGGAACCTGGGGAGCCTGAATGGTGCCAGCTATGCGCGGTTGTGGCCGCTGTTGCTGGTCAGCGTTGGCGTAGCACTCTGGCTGCCACGACGGGCCCGGGCACTCAATGCTCTGTTGCTGGGTGAGTCCGAAGCCGCCCATTTGGGCGTTGATGTCGAAGGGCTCAAGCGTGAACTGGTGTTTTGCACGGCCCTGGGGGTTGGCGCGGCAGTGGCGGCGGCGGGCATGATCGGCTTTGTCGGGCTGGTAGTGCCGCATCTGGTACGGTTGATGGCCGGCCCCGATCATCGCGTTCTGTTGCCGGCTTCGGTGCTGGCGGGGGCGAGCCTGCTGCTGTTCGCCGATCTGGTGGCGCGTCTGGCGCTGGCTCCGGCGGAACTGCCGATCGGCATCGTCACGGCATTCATCGGGGCGCCGTTCTTCCTCTATTTATTGCTGCGAGGACGCGCTTGATGTTACGAGCGCAGAACCTGCACATCCAGCGGGGTCGCAAGACCGTGTTGGCTGATGTCAATCTTGAGCTGCACCCCGGCCAGGTGCTGGGTGTGCTCGGGCCCAACGGAGCAGGTAAAAGTACTTTGCTGGCGGGGCTGTGCGGTCAATTGCCTCCTGCGCAGGGACAGGTCTGGCTCGATGATCGGCCTTTGTCCCAGTGGGACGGCGCCGAGCGAGCCCGCCGCCTGGCGGTATTGCCGCAGTCATCGACCCTGGATTTTGCCTTCCGCGTCGAAGAAGTGGTCGGCATGGGGCGCCTGCCTCATCAGTGTGGTCGAGTGCGTGACGAGCAAATCGTTGCCTTGGCGTTGCACGCTGCAGACGCGGCGCATCTGCACGGTCGCAGTTACCTGGCGCTGTCGGGAGGCGAGCGTCAGCGGGTGCACCTGGCGCGGGTCTTGGCACAGTTGTGGCCAGGGGAAGCGGGGCAGACCCTGCTGCTCGACGAACCGACCTCGATGCTCGATCCACTCCACCAGCACACCATCCTGCAAGCGGTGCGTGAGTTTGCCGATCGCGGCGCGGCCGTATTGGTGATCCTGCATGACCTGAACCTAGCAGCGCGTTATTGTGATCGCCTGTTGTTGCTCGCGTCCGGCCGGCCGGTGGCCCTGGACACGCCGCAACAAGTGCTGCGCCCGGAACCGCTCAAAGCGGTGTTTGGCCTGGAAGTGCTGGTGCAACCCCATCCGGAGCGCGGACATCCATTGATCATCGCCCGCTGAGGGTTGCCTGAGGATGTAGACGTGCGCCTGATCCTGATTCTGGCATTGAGTGTGCTGACGGCCTGTCAGAGCACCGCGCCGCCCCCGGTCGACGGGCAGATCCTTGATTTGCACAGTGGCCGGGCCATCACGCCTCAAGCGTTGATCGAGCGTCTGGCACGGGCGCCGCGAGTGGTGGTCGGCGAGCAGCACGACAATCCGGATCACCACGCGCTGCAGCTATGGCTGCTTCAGGCCCTGACCGCGCAACGGGCCCAGGGCAGCCTCCTGCTGGAAATGCTGACACCCCACCAGCAGCCTCGCGTTGACGCGGTCCGCCAGTTACCTGCCTTGCCAACTGATCTTCCCGGTGCCCTGGATTGGTCGCCGGGATGGGACTGGAGCCTGTATGGTCCGGTCGTGGAGTTTGCCCTGACGCAACGCTATCCGTTGTTGGCCGCCAATCTGGACGCCGCCGAGATCCAGCGCGTCTACCGGCAGGCGCCGGACTTGCGAGGCGCCCGTGCGAATGCGGCAAGTGTGAAGGATCAGTTGCTGGAGCAGATTCGCCAATCCCATTGCGGCCTGCTGCCCGAATCTCAGATGCCGGCGATGCTGGCTGTCCAGCAACAACGTGACCGACGCATGGCCGAACGTCTGCTGGCTGCGCCATTGCCTGCGTTGTTGTTCGCTGGTGCCTGGCATGGACGAAAAGACGTCGGGGTGCCGCTGCATGTGCTGGACTTGGGGGCCAGTGAGGCGCCCACCGTCCTGATGCTGGCCGAGGAGGGCAGCGAGATGACATCGGTCATGGCAGATTACGTGTGGTACACCAAGGCCACTCCCCCTCAGGATTACTGCGCGCAGATGCGTGAACACAGCGTATTTCCTCCAGACAAAAAAAGACCCGACAAAAGTCGGGTCAAATAACCGTGATTAGCCTGATGAGG
Organism: Pseudomonas sp. N-1-13; assembly: GCF_057787095.1. Classification (NCBI taxonomy): domain Bacteria; kingdom Pseudomonadati; phylum Pseudomonadota; class Gammaproteobacteria; order Pseudomonadales; family Pseudomonadaceae; genus Pseudomonas; species Pseudomonas sp. N-1-13. The sequence continues at coordinate 826,815 of NZ_JBYNRI010000001.1, forward strand.
AGATATCTGAGAGTCCGAACCAAGGGCTATTCAAATATCGACCAGTCTCGCGACCGGATGCGCTAATCATAGCGATTCTCATTACCATGTCAAACGTTGTTTTTTGAATTGGCCCAAATAACTTTCAACCGGAGGCCGTGTGGCGACAAACAAGGAGAATGGTCAGGCTTTGTGACGCGTCGAAACGGCGTCCAATTGTTTGTTCAAGGCTTCCTTGCGTTCGGCGGGGATGTCATTCCAGTGCACATCCATCAATGCGCCCTCAATGGCATAGAGCAACACCTTCGAAGCCCGGAACCCGCGAGTGCGTACTGCGCGATAGGCATCAACCGCTCCGAGGCGACGCAGATCCGAGGCGCTGTGGATGCCCACGGCATGCAGCCACTGGGCTGATGTCTTGCCCAGGTTCTTCAGGTGTTGCAGTTCATCATTCATCGAACCTCCTTGCGACGGCCGACTGGTGCAGTGGGCAAGCTTCTCAGGAGTGTAGCGGTCAGTAGGAAAAACGTGATTCTTTGGTGGGATTTGAAGCAAAAGCTTCTAATGCATTACGCACGATAGGTGGGGGCGCGCGGCAAGATGCAGCGTCCAGCGCAGGCGGGGGCGCTGGAGATCAATTGGGTTGACGGCAGATTCGGCCCGATTCAGCGGGTGCGGTAGCGCAGCCGGGTGCCAAAGTTCATCGACATCAGAATTTCGTCGGCAGACAGTTCTGCCGGGAAATAGGCGCCCGATATTTGCGCATGGGCCAGGCTGGCACCTTCCAGGGACGACTTGCGAAAATCGATGCCGCGCAAATCCGCGGAGCGGAAGTAAGCGTCGGTGAAATCCACGTCGTCGGCATTGAGCTCTCGCAGATCCAGACCGCGAAAATCGCCGCCACGCATATCAACCGGGCCTTGTGGCCGTTCGTTGTTGAAACCGGCAATGTCGTCTTCGCGCAGCAAAGCATAAAGCGGGGTACTGAGAAGCTTGGGTAGGCTCATTTCATATCACCTGTTGGTTTTATGACGCCAGTATAGTGCCACTGTTTGGCGGCCGTGAAGGGTGGGCAGACTCCACGGCCGAAATAGTTTTTTACAGGCCTGGCAAGCGTTGACGAATCTGCGCGACCACGATGTCGAGCGTGCCGCTTTCATTGGTCTGGACCCGTTTGCTGCAAAGGATTTCCGCAGGGGTGAGTGCTTCGCGGCTGGCCTGTTGGGCGGCGATAACGGCCAGATTTGCGTCGGACGGATCTGTCTGATCGGCCTGACGCTGCGCCAGCCTGCTCTCGATAACCGCTTGTGGCGCATTGCAATCGAGGATCAGGAACGGAGCGCCCGTGGCCTCGGCAACTTTCGCCGCAGCATTGCGCTGATCGTGTTTGAGGTACGTGGCGTCGATCACTGCTGGGAAGCCGGCATGCAGGATGACACTGGCGATTTCATGCAAGCGGGCATAAGTGGCGTCGCTGGCGCCGCTGCTATAGATGCCGGCTTGTGGATCATTGGGCACTTGCTGCTCACCAAACAGACGCTTGCGCTCAACGTCCGAGCGCAAGCGAATGGCGCCCAGGGCTTCCACCAGGCGCATCGCGACATGGCTTTTGCCAACGGCCGAAACGCCGTGGGTGATGGCCAGAAAGCGCGAGGGAATGGTGCTGTAGCTTTCGGCCAGGTTCGCGTAGTTGCGGTATTGGCGCAGGGTTGTGGCGCGCTGCACCGGGTCGGCTTCGGCCGGCATGCTGAACAGCGCGACCTTGGCGCGGACCAGGGCGCGGTAGGCTTTGTAGAAGTTCAGCAGCTCCAGGCCTTGATAGTCGCCGGTCAGCTCCAGATATTGGCTGACGAAACGTCGCGCCAGCGACTTGAGGCCGCGGTCTTCCAGGTCCATCGCCAGGAATGCAGTGTCGGCATAGACATCGGTGAAGCGGAACGGCTCGTTGAACTCGATGCAGTCGAAAATCACTACCTTGCCATCGATCACCGTGGCGTTGCCCAAGTGGATGTCACCGTGGCATTCGCGGATGAAACCTTCAGTCTTGCGTTGAGTGAACAGCGGTTTGAGGCGTTCGAAGCTGCTTTCGGCCCAGGCTTGCAGGGCTTCGAGCTGCAACAGGTCAGCCTTGTCACTGAGGAACGGACGAATCTGTTCGAAGTTCTGCCGCACCGGTGCCATAACGCTGTCGGGGGTGCCGGCGGCGTTTTCGGCAGGCACGGTGGGCGTAGAGAGATGGAAGCGGGCGATCTGCGCGGCCATTTCGTCAATGTGCGCGGTGGTCAGTTCGCCGTTGGCCTGGAGCGTGCTGAGCAGTTGGCTCTGGGGAAACTGACGCATCTTCAGGGCGTATTCGATGGCCGGACCTTCGCCACCCAGTTGCGGCACTTGCGGGGTGCCGGTAATCGGCATGACTTCCAGGTACAGATCCTGGGTCAGGCGCTGGTTCAAGCGCAGTTCTTCCCCGCAGAAATGCTTGCGTGCCTCGAGGCTGGTGAAATCAAGGAAGCCGAAATTGACCGGTTTTTTGAATTTGTAGGCATACGGCCCGGTGAGCAATACCCAGGAAATGTGGGTCTCGATGACCTGGAACCCTTCGACGGGATGCGGATAGAGGGCCGGGTTTTGCAGGGCAGCGATCAGGGACTGGCTCACGGGCGATCCTTCAGAGACTGGGAAAATTCAAGGCCGTCATTATGGCGGCAAGCCGCGTTAACGCAAACAGGAGGGGGCCGTTGTGTGGTCATGTTGAACCGCGGCAAAGTGCGTATAATCCGCCGCCATGACTCGTACCCGATCCCCCCGTACCCCCAAGAAACCACCCGCCAGTCGCCTGCGGCCCTGGCTGGGCTGGGCCCTTAAACTCAGCCTGGTGGGCCTCGTCGTGCTCGCCGGCTTTGCGGTCTACCTCGATGCTGTGGTCCAGGAGAAGTTCTCCGGCAAGCGTTGGACCATCCCGGCCAAGGTCTACGCCAGGCCCCTGGAGCTGTTCGTCGGACAAAAGCTGAGTCGGGACGATTTCCTGACCGAGCTCGATGCCCTCGGCTATCGCCGTGAAAGCGTTGCCAATGGCCCGGGTGCTGCGTCCGTCAACGGCAATACCGTCGACCTCAATACCCGCGGTTTCCAATTTTATGAAGGCATGGAGCAGGCGCAGGCGGTGCGAGTGCGTTTCTCCGGCGACTACGTGGCTGCGCTGACCGGTGCCAACAATGCGAAGCTGTCAGTGGTACGCCTTGAACCGCTGCTGATCGGTGGCCTGTACCCCAAGAACCTTGAAGACCGGATCCTGATCAAGATCGACCAGGTGCCGCCGTTCCTGCTCGATACGCTGATCGCTGTCGAGGACCGCGATTTCTACCATCACTTCGGCGTCTCGCCCAAGTCGATTGCCCGGGCCATCTGGGTCAACACCTCCTCGGGCCGTATGCGCCAGGGCGGCAGTACCCTGACCCAGCAATTGGTCAAGAACTTCTATTTGACCAACGAGCGCAGCCTCAGCCGCAAGCTTACCGAAGCCATGATGGCGCTGTTGCTGGAGCTGCACTACGACAAGCGGGAGATTCTCGAGGCGTATCTCAACGAAGTCTTCGTCGGCCAGGACGGCCAGCGAGCGGTTCACGGTTTCGGCCTGGCCAGCCAGTTCTTCTTCAGCCAGCCGCTGTCCGAGCTCAAGCTGCATCAGGTGGCATTGCTGGTGGGGATGGTGAAAGGGCCGTCCTCCTATAACCCGCGGCGTAATCCGGAGCGCGCCCTCGAGCGGCGCAATCTGGTACTCGACTTGCTGCAACAGCAAGGCGTGGCGACGGCCGAGCAAGTCGAAGCGGCGAAGAAGATGCCTTTGGGCGTAACCAAGCGCGGCAGTCTGGCCGACAGCTCGTTTCCTGGTTTCATGGACCTGGTCAAGCGTCAACTGCGTGAGGACTACCGCGATGAAGACTTGACCGAAGAAGGCCTGCGGATCTTCACCAGTTTCGACCCGATCCTGCAGATGAAGGCCGAAGCATCGGTCAATGACACCTTCAAGCGACTGGCCGGGCGCAAGGGCTCTGATGAAGTGGAAGCCGCGATGGTGGTGACCAACCCGGAAACCGGCGAAGTCCAGGCCATGATCGGCAGTCGGCAGGCCAGTTTTGCCGGTTTCAACCGGGCGCTCGATGCGGTCCGCCCGATCGGCTCCCTGATCAAGCCGGCGGTCTACCTCACCGCCCTGGAAAAACCGAGCCAGTACACCCTGACCAGTTGGCTGTCCGACGAGGCGTTCTCGGTCAAGGGCGCGGACGGCCAGGTGTGGAAGCCGCAAAATTATGATCGCCGCTCCCACGGTACGGTGTTCCTGTACCAGGGGCTTGCGCATTCCTACAACCTGTCGACGGCTCGCCTCGGGCTTGAAATCGGCGTGCCGAATGTCCTCAAGACCTTGGCCCGCCTGGGTGTCAGTCGCGAATTCCCGGCATTCCCATCGATGCTGCTGGGAGCCGGTGGCCTCACGCCGATTGAAGTGGCAGCCATGTACCAGACACTGGCCAACGGTGGCTTCAACACGCCGATGCGCGGCATTCGCAGCGTGCTTACCGCCGACGGCGAGCCGCTCAAGCGCTATCCGTTCCAGATCCAACAGCGTTTTGATCCCGCGTCCATTTATCTGATCCAGAGCGCCATGCAACGGGTCATGCGTGAAGGCACCGGCAGTTCGGTTTATAACGTACTACCGCGTAACCTGACCCTGGCGGGCAAGACCGGTACCAGCAACGACTCGCGCGACAGCTGGTTTGCCGGTTTCAGCCAGGACCTGCTGGCAGTGGTCTGGCTCGGCCGTGACGACAATGGCAAGACCCCGTTCACTGGCGCCACCGGGGCATTGCAGGTCTGGACCAGTTTCATGCGCAAGGCCGATCCGTTGCCGCTGGACATGCCGCAACCAGACAATATCGTTCAGGCCTGGGTGGATTCGCGCACCGGTCAAGGCTCCGACGCCAGTTGCCCGGGCGCGGTGCAGATGCCGTATATTCGCGGCAGCGAACCACCACCCGGTGCAGCCTGTGGCATTCCAAACCCCGCCGAATCGGTCATGGATTGGGTCAAGGACTGGATGAATTAAGCAAAGAGGGTTTCAAGTGAACAAGTGGTTGATTCCAGCGGTTACGGCCGTGGCATTGCTCAGCGGTTGCTCTACCGTACAACGCGGTTCGATTCCGGTTGTCGATTCCGGCACTGCCGTTTCCAATAGCGAGCGGGTCTCGGCCAATGGCGGCTTCCGTCAAACGACGGTGCAGCGGCCGGTGCAGGGACAGGTCCAGGCGATTCCCCAGGGCGATACCGGTGTCGTCGTGATGGTGCCCGGTGGCGGCGCCACGACGTCGGCACCGATCAGCAGCACACCGATCACGCCAGGGCCGATCACGCCGGGCCCTATCGATACCTCACCAATCGACCAGGGCAGCTTCAACATGCCTTCTGCACCGAGCAGCATTCCCTCGACCAGTTCGGGAGGTCTGTCCGCTGATGAACAATTGGACGGTCCAGTACTGGCATTGCTCACCACAGCCCAACAGCAACAGGCCGGTGGTGACCTCAATGGTGCGTCCTCCAGCCTTGAGCGAGCCCAGCGTGTTGCGCCGCGTGAACCCCAGGTTCTCTATCGCCTGGCCCAGGTGCGCATGGCCCAGGGCGATGCGCCGCAAGCCGAGCAACTGGCCCGCCGTGGCCTGACATTCGCCAACGGTCGTCCGGCGCTTCAGGCCAGCCTGTGGGAATTGATCGCTCAGGCCCGTGAGAAACAAGGCGACTCCGCCGGCGCGGCATTGGCCCGTCAGAAGGCCAAGGTTTCGCTCTGATGGATACGCGTTTTCCCAAGATCGCCGATCAGTTGCTGCTGATTGAGCGCGAGTTGCGGGTCCAGGGCTGGTGGAGCAGCGTTTCGCCGTCGGCCGAGGCGTTGGCCAGTGTCGAGCCGTTCGCGGTCGACACGCTGGACTTCGAGCAATGGCTGCAATGGATTTTCCTGCCGCGCATGAAAGCCATCCTGGAAAATGACCTGCCGCTGCCCAACGCTTCGGGCATCCTGGAGATGGCTCAAATGGTCTATGCCCAGCGGCCGGGGCAAGGCGTGGAGTTGCAGCGACTGTTGGCGCAGTTCGACCAATTGATCAGCGACGTTAACTGACCGCCATTTATTGGCAGTGCTCCTCGATCTGCTTGCGGGTTTCGTCGATGCGCTGGCGCCGCTCCTCTTCTGTGAGGCGGCGCATTTCCCCTTCCACATCCTCGCGTACCCGCGGGTTGTTCTGCAGTTGCGCCAGATTGGTCCGAGTCTGTTCGCAGAAGGCCTTGAGCTGGGCTTGCTGCTCGGCAATCTGTTGCTTGACCTGTTGGTCAATCGCCTTCTGGTCACCAATGACCCCGGCAGGCGGGGGGGCTGCTGGCTTGGCGGCGGAAGGGGAGGACTTGATCACCGTCGTGGCCTGTCCTTCAGGCGGTGGCTGGGAGCCAAAGTGGGTAACCCCTTGGGCGTCCACCCATTTATAGACCTGACCGGCCATGCACATCGGGCTCAGGCCAACCAGCAGGCTGGCCGTCAAGAAGAACATTCGCATGCTGTTTCCTTGTCATGGGTTGCGCAATTGAAGCTAACACAGTTGCTGTTTAAAGGTTTTTTCTTGCGTTCTCATGCGCTTACTTCGAATAAAGCACATTGACGGCTTGACTTGCAGAGGGCGAAACAGAAGAATCCAAAGTCCGCTGTAGAGGGACTGCCAGAAGCAGGCCCACTCGGCAGATCATGAGGCGCACATCCGCGCCGACCTGTTACACCCGCAACGCGTTACCTCGCGCTGGGTGGGAAAGGCCCGCAACACTTGGGACGATCCCAATACTTGCTCAGTCAGTGCTGACGTAGTCGGCGACCACCGTCGCTCATGCTCTGCCGAGAAGTAAACCTATTAAGACCCGTCCCTTTTTGTGGGCCGGTATTCTGGCGTTTTAGAGGTGAACAACGTGGAGCTTTTATCTGGCGGTGAGATGCTCGTCCGCTTTTTGCGTGACGAAGGCGTCAAATATATCTACGGGTACCCCGGTGGTGCTCTTCTTCATGTCTATGATGCCCTGTTCAAAGAACCGGAAGTGACCCACATCCTGGTTCGTCATGAGCAAGCGGCGACCCACATGGCTGACGGTTATGCCCGTGCCACCGGTAAAGCCGGCGTGGTCCTGGTGACTTCCGGCCCTGGCGCCACGAACGCCATCACCGGTATCGCCACGGCGTACATGGACTCTATCCCGATGGTGATCATCTCCGGTCAGGTGCCCAGCACCATGGTCGGCACCGACGCGTTCCAGGAAACCGACATGATCGGTATTTCCCGGCCGATCGTGAAGCACAGCTTCATGATCAAGCACGCTTCGGAGATCCCGGAGGTCATGAAGAAGGCGTTCTACCTGGCTGAATCCGGTCGTCCGGGCCCGGTTGTGGTCGATGTCCCGAAAGACATGACCAACCCGGCCGAGAAGTTCGAATACATTTTCCCCAAGAAAGCCAAGCTGCGTTCCTACAGCCCGGCTGTGCGCGGTCACTCCGGGCAAATCCGCAAGGCAGCCGAAATGCTGCTGGCGGCCAAGCGTCCGGTGCTGTACTCGGGTGGCGGCGTCATCCTCGGTGGTGGCTCCGCGCCGCTGACCGAATTGGCGAAAATGCTCAACCTGCCGGTCACCAATACGCTGATGGGGTTGGGCGCCTACCCGGGCACTGACCGTCAGTTCATCGGCATGCTCGGCATGCACGGCAGCTATACCGCCAACCTGGCGATGCACCATGCCGATGTGATTCTGGCGGTCGGCGCGCGTTTCGACGACCGTGTCATCAACGGCCCGGCGAAATTTTGCCCGAACGCCAAGATCATCCATATCGACATCGACCCAGCGTCCATCTCCAAGACCATCAAGGCAGACGTGCCGATTGTCGGTCCTGTGGAGAGCGTGCTGAGCGAAATGGTCGCCATCCTCAAGGAAATCGGCGAGGCTCCGAACAAGGAGTCCGTGGCCAGTTGGTGGAAGCAGGTTGATGAGTGGCGCGGTGATCGTGGCCTGTTCCCTTACGACAAGGGCGACGGCAGCGTGATCAAGCCGCAGACCGTGATCGAAACCCTGTGCGAAGTGACCAAGGGCGATGCCTTTGTGACCTCCGACGTGGGCCAGCACCAGATGTTCGCCGCGCAGTACTACAAGTTCAACAAGCCCAACCGCTGGATCAACTCCGGTGGCCTGGGCACCATGGGCTTCGGTTTCCCGGCGGCCATGGGCGTCAAGTTGAGCTTTCCGGATAGCGACGTCGCCTGTGTCACGGGCGAGGGCAGTATCCAGATGAACATCCAGGAGCTGTCGACCTGCCTGCAGTACGGTTTGCCGGTGAAAATCGTCAACCTGAACAACGGCGTACTGGGCATGGTTCGCCAGTGGCAGGACATGAGCTACGGCAGCCGTCACTCGCACTCCTACATGGAGTCGTTGCCGGACTTCGTCAAGCTGGTCGAAGCCTATGGTCACGTGGGCATCCGCATCACTGACCTGAAGGACTTGAAGTCCGGGCTCGAAGAAGCTTTCGCCATGAAGGATCGCCTGGTGTTCCTCGATATCAAGGTCGATACCAGCGAGCACGTCTACCCGATGCAGATCAAAGACGGCTCCATGCGCGATATGTGGCTGAGCAAGACGGAGCGTACCTAATCATGCGACATATTATTTCCCTGCTTCTGGAAAACGAACCGGGTGCTCTGTCTCGCGTAGTGGGCCTGTTTTCGCAGCGCAACTACAACATCGAAAGCCTGACCGTGGCGCCAACCGAAGACCCGACCCTGTCGCGTCTGACGCTGACCACTGTGGGGCACGATGAAATCATCGAGCAGATCACCAAGAACCTGAACAAGCTGATCGAGGTGGTCAAGCTGGTGGACCTGTCGGAAAGCGCGCACATCGAGCGCGAGCTGATGCTGGTCAAGGTCAAGGCCACCGGTGCCCAGCGCGCCGAGATCAAACGCACTACCGATATTTATCGTGGGCAGATCGTCGATGTCAGCGCCAGCGTCTATACCGTTCAGTTGACCGGTACCAGCGACAAGCTCGACAGCTTCATTCAATCGATCGGCACTGCCTCGATTCTGGAAACCGTACGCAGTGGCGTCACCGGGATTGCCCGTGGCGACAAAGTACTGAGCATCTAAACCAAATTAGCGAATGGCCTGAATGGCCGGAAATAGGGGTAATTCATGAAAGTTTTCTACGATAAAGACTGCGACCTGTCGATCATCCAGGGCAAGAAAGTCGCCATCATCGGTTACGGTTCCCAAGGCCACGCCCAGGCGTGCAACCTCAAGGACTCCGGTGTTGACGTGACCGTTGGCCTGCGTAAAGGCTCGGCCACAGTTGCCAAGGCCGAGGCCCATGGCCTGAAAGTCACCGACGTAGCTTCTGCCGTTGCCGCCGCCGACCTGGTCATGATCCTGACCCCGGACGAGTTCCAGTCTTCGCTGTACAAGAACGAAATCGAACCGAACATCAAGAAAGGCGCCACCCTGGCCTTCTCCCACGGTTTCGCGATTCACTACAACCAGGTAGTGCCACGCGCCGACCTCGACGTGATCATGATCGCGCCGAAGGCCCCGGGCCACACCGTTCGTTCCGAATTCGTGAAGGGCGGCGGTATCCCTGACCTGATCGCGATCTATCAGGACGCTTCCGGCAACGCCAAGAACGTCGCTCTGTCCTATGCTGCCGGTGTTGGCGGCGGCCGTACCGGCATCATCGAAACCACCTTCAAGGACGAAACCGAAACCGACCTGTTCGGCGAACAAGCCGTTCTGTGCGGCGGTACTGTCGAGCTGGTCAAGGCCGGTTTCGAAACCCTGGTTGAAGCTGGCTACGCGCCGGAAATGGCCTACTTCGAATGCCTGCACGAACTGAAGCTGATCGTTGACCTCATGTACGAAGGCGGTATCGCCAACATGAACTACTCGATCTCCAACAACGCTGAATACGGCGAGTACGTGACGGGTCCGGAAGTGATCAACGCCGAATCCCGCCAGGCCATGCGTAACGCCCTGAAACGTATTCAGGACGGCGAATACGCCAAGATGTTCATCAGCGAAGGCGCTACCGGCTATCCTTCGATGACCGCCAAGCGTCGCAACAACGCCGCTCACGGTATCGAAATCATTGGCGAGCAGTTGCGCTCGATGATGCCGTGGATCGGTGCCAACAAGATCGTCGACAAAGCCAAGAACTAAGTCGCGAGCTTGATCGGAAAACGCGGCCCTGGCCGCGTTTTTTCGTTTGGGCGGTGGCTTCTGGTATAAAGCTGCATCGTTTGCGGCCGAACCCTCGTCCCAGACACCTGTCGAATTTTTCACACCGTTGCAAGGTACTGTCCATGAGCGAACGCCCCGACGAGCCCAACCAGGCTCCTGACGCCGAAAGCCTGCTGCCCATCGATGAGCACGTCGAAGAAGGACATGACGCTGAAGGCCGTAAGGTCCGGCACCGTGGCATCTATCTGCTGCCGAATCTGTTCACCACCGCGAACCTGTTCGCCGGTTTCTATTCCATCATCAGCTCCATGAGCGCCCAAGCGGCCTTGAGCGCCGGCGATAGCGCCGGGGCGAGTCGTTACTTTGCCTTCGCTGCCATCGCGATCTTTGTCGCCATGGTGCTCGATGGCCTGGACGGGCGTGTGGCCCGCATGACCAATACCCAGAGCGCGTTCGGTGCCGAGTACGATTCGCTGTCGGACATGGTCGCTTTCGGCGTGGCCCCGGCCTTGCTGGCGTTCGGTTGGGCGCTGGGGGACATGGGCAAGGTTGGCTGGATGGTCGCTTTCATCTATGTCGCCGGTGCCGCGTTGCGTCTGGCACGTTTCAATACCCAGGTCGGTACGGCTGACAAGCGCTACTTCATCGGCTTGGCGAGTCCTGCCGCTGCGGGTGTCGTAGCCGGTGTTGTTTGGGCTTTCAGCGACTACGGTATCCAGGGATCGAAGATGTCGTTCCTTGTGGCGCTGCTGGTAGCGGCGGCCGGTATGCTGATGGTCAGCAACATCAAGTACAACAGCTTCAAGGAGCTGGATCTCAAAGGGCGGGTGCCGTTCGTGGCGATTCTGGCGGTGGTGCTGGTGTTCGCGGTGGTCTTCAGTGATCCGCCACGTATCTTGTTGCTGGTATTCCTCGCCTATGCCGCTTCCGGCCCGGTTCAATACCTGTTGCGCCTGCGCCGACACAAAAAAGCCGAGTGATGTAATTTCCCTCATACTCCGCAGTCTATTGGTGCATCTGCCCTCCAATGCTGCGGAGTTGTCATGCTGATCAAGATCCCCAAGTCGTCCGACTGCCTTGAGTCGGACGTCACGCCAGAATCCCTCTATCTATCCCGTCGCCAAATGCTTGGGGCCGCCATGGCGGGGCTTGCCGTCAGCGGTCTTCCGCGTTGGGCCAGTGCTGCCGATGTTGCGCGTTATGCGGATGTCGAGCCCGGCAAGGCGCCGTCCTGGTTTGCCGAGAAGCTGCCGTCCACCCAATGGGGCGCGGTTACGGTCAAGGATGAGTCCATCACCCCTTTTAAAGACGCCACCCATTACAACAATTTCTATGAGTTCGGAACCGGCAAAGGTGATCCGGCGGCCAATGCCGGATCCTTGAAAACCGAGCCCTGGAGCGTGGTGGTGGATGGAGAGGTGGGCAGGCCGGGGCGCTATGCCTTGGAAGACTTCATGAAGCCTTACCAGTTGGAGGAGCGAATCTATCGCCTGCGGTGCGTGGAGGCCTGGTCCATGGTTATCCCATGGATTGGCTTTCCCATTTCGGCGTTGCTCAAGCAGGTCGAGCCGACCTCCAAGGCCAAGTACATTCGTTTCGAAACCCTGCAGGATCCCAAGACTATGCCAGGGCAGCGCTCAGGGTTTGCTTTGATCGACTGGCCTTATGTCGAGGGCTTGCGACTGGATGAAGCGATGAATCCGCTGGCAATCATGGCGGTTGGGATGTATGGGCGAGAGTTGCCGAATCAGAACGGTGCACCGTTGCGCTTGGTGGTGCCGTGGAAGTACGGGTTCAAAAGTGTGAAGTCCATTGTGCGCATCAGTCTGGTCAGCGAGCAGCCCAAGACCACCTGGCAGAGCATTGCGTCCGACGAGTACGGCTTTTACGCCAACGTCAATCCGACGGTCGATCACCCGCGTTGGACCCAGGCACGGGAGCGCCGTCTGCCGAGCGGGCTGTTCAGTCCTAACGTGCGCGATACGTTGATGTTCAACGGCTATCAGGATGAAGTCGCTTCTTTATATGCAGGGATGGACTTGAGGAAGGACTACTGATGCGTTTTCCAGTCTGGCGAATCGGCGTCTTTGTCGCGGCGGCGGTTTGGCCGTTGCTCTGGCTCTACGAAGCGTTGATGAATAAGTTGGGGCCTGACCCAGGCAAGGTGCTGGTGGATCGGCTCGGGTTGGGCACGCTTATTTTGTTGTTGATCACCTTGAGCATGACGCCGTTGCAGAAACTCACGGGGTGGGCAGGGTGGATCGCGGTCAGGCGTCAGCTGGGATTGTGGTGCTTTGCTTATGTGGTGCTGCATTTGAGTGGGTATACGGCGTTCATCCTGGGGTTCGATTGGTCGCAACTGGGCGTCGAGCTGAGCAAGCGACCTTATATTATCGTCGGAGCGCTCGGGTTTCTTGGGCTCTTGGCGCTGGCGATTACTTCCAATCGCTACAGTCAGCGGCGACTGGGCGCGCGCTGGAAAAAACTGCATCGCCTGGTTTATCCGATCTTGGGCCTTGGATTGCTGCATATGTTGTGGATTGTGCGGGCGGATCTTAAGGAGTGGTCGATTTACGCCTTTATAGGTGCTGTGCTTTTGATGCTTCGAATTCCTGTGGTTACGCGCCGGATACCGCGTTTAATTGGACGCAAAGCACCTTCTGCAACAAAAGCGTAATTAACGCTTGACGGCAAATCCTGGAAGTCTATAATTCGCCCCACTTCCGGCGCAGTCGAAACGGAAAACTCCTTGAGTTTCAATGAGTTAAACGATTTTCGGCGGCGCAGGGCTTCAGGTCATCGAAGCTTGGGAAGCAGTTAGTGGGGCGGTTTTTCTGGCTCCGTTAACGATTCGATCTTCTCGATCGAAAGCGTCAAAAAGAGGTGTTGACAGCAGCGAGTAACGCTGTAGAATTCGCCTCCCGCTAACGAGAGATCGGAAGCGCAAGTGGTTGAAGTTGCAGAGGAAACTTTGAAAGCTTCTTAAAATAACCGCTTGACAGATACACCGGGCGCTGTAGAATGCGCGCCTCGGTTGAGACGAAAGGCTCAACCCACCGCTCTTTAACAACTGAATCAAGCAATTCGTGTGGGTGCTTGTGGAGTCAGACTGCTAGTCAACAGATTATCAGCATCACAAGTTACTCCGCGAGAAATCAAAGATGTAACCAACGATTGCTGAGCCAAGTTTAGGGTTTTCTCAAAACCCAAAGATGTTTGAACTGAAGAGTTTGATCATGGCTCAGATTGAACGCTGGCGGCAGGCCTAACACATGCAAGTCGAGCGGTAGAGAGGTGCTTGCACCTCTTGAGAGCGGCGGACGGGTGAGTAAAGCCTAGGAATCTGCCTGGTAGTGGGGGATAACGCTCGGAAACGGACGCTAATACCGCATACGTCCTACGGGAGAAAGCAGGGGACCTTCGGGCCTTGCGCTATCAGATGAGCCTAGGTCGGATTAGCTAGTTGGTGAGGTAATGGCTCACCAAGGCGACGATCCGTAACTGGTCTGAGAGGATGATCAGTCACACTGGAACTGAGACACGGTCCAGACTCCTACGGGAGGCAGCAGTGGGGAATATTGGACAATGGGCGAAAGCCTGATCCAGCCATGCCGCGTGTGTGAAGAAGGTCTTCGGATTGTAAAGCACTTTAAGTTGGGAGGAAGGGCATTAACCTAATACGTTAGTGTTTTGACGTTACCGACAGAATAAGCACCGGCTAACTCTGTGCCAGCAGCCGCGGTAATACAGAGGGTGCAAGCGTTAATCGGAATTACTGGGCGTAAAGCGCGCGTAGGTGGTTCGTTAAGTTGGATGTGAAATCCCCGGGCTCAACCTGGGAACTGCATTCAAAACTGTCGAGCTAGAGTATGGTAGAGGGTGGTGGAATTTCCTGTGTAGCGGTGAAATGCGTAGATATAGGAAGGAACACCAGTGGCGAAGGCGACCACCTGGACTGATACTGACACTGAGGTGCGAAAGCGTGGGGAGCAAACAGGATTAGATACCCTGGTAGTCCACGCCGTAAACGATGTCAACTAGCCGTTGGGAGCCTTGAGCTCTTAGTGGCGCAGCTAACGCATTAAGTTGACCGCCTGGGGAGTACGGCCGCAAGGTTAAAACTCAAATGAATTGACGGGGGCCCGCACAAGCGGTGGAGCATGTGGTTTAATTCGAAGCAACGCGAAGAACCTTACCAGGCCTTGACATCCAATGAACTTTCCAGAGATGGATTGGTGCCTTCGGGAGCATTGAGACAGGTGCTGCATGGCTGTCGTCAGCTCGTGTCGTGAGATGTTGGGTTAAGTCCCGTAACGAGCGCAACCCTTGTCCTTAGTTACCAGCACGTAATGGTGGGCACTCTAAGGAGACTGCCGGTGACAAACCGGAGGAAGGTGGGGATGACGTCAAGTCATCATGGCCCTTACGGCCTGGGCTACACACGTGCTACAATGGTCGGTACAGAGGGTTGCCAAGCCGCGAGGTGGAGCTAATCCCACAAAACCGATCGTAGTCCGGATCGCAGTCTGCAACTCGACTGCGTGAAGTCGGAATCGCTAGTAATCGCGAATCAGAATGTCGCGGTGAATACGTTCCCGGGCCTTGTACACACCGCCCGTCACACCATGGGAGTGGGTTGCACCAGAAGTAGCTAGTCTAACCTTCGGGGGGACGGTTACCACGGTGTGATTCATGACTGGGGTGAAGTCGTAACAAGGTAGCCGTAGGGGAACCTGCGGCTGGATCACCTCCTTAATCGACGACCGCAGCTGCTTCATGAGCTCCCACACGAATTGCTTGATTCATTGAAGAAGACGATTGGGTCTGTAGCTCAGTTGGTTAGAGCGCACCCCTGATAAGGGTGAGGTCGGCAGTTCGAATCTGCCCAGACCCACCAATTTCATGGTGTTCCCTGTAGAAATACGGGGCCATAGCTCAGCTGGGAGAGCGCCTGCCTTGCACGCAGGAGGTCAGCGGTTCGATCCCGCTTGGCTCCACCATTACAGATTGGCACCAACGTTTAAAGCTTAGAAATGAGCATTCCACCAAGACGGTGCTGAATGTTGATTTCTAGTCTTTTGATTAGATCGTTCTTTAAAAATTTGGGTATGTGATAGAAAGATAGACTGAACGTTACTTTCACTGGTAACGGATCAGGCTAAGGTAAAATTTGTGAGTGCTCTTAGAGCATGCGAATTTTCGGCGAATGTCGTCTTCACAGTATAACCAGATTGCTTGGGGTTATATGGTCAAGTGAAGAAGCGCATACGGTGGATGCCTTGGCAGTCAGAGGCGATGAAAGACGTGGTAGCCTGCGAAAAGCTTCGGGGAGTCGGCAAACAGACTTTGATCCGGAGATGTCTGAATGGGGGAACCCAGCCATCATAAGATGGTTATCTTGTACTGAATACATAGGTGCAAGAGGCGAACCAGGGGAACTGAAACATCTAAGTACCCTGAGGAAAAGAAATCAACCGAGATTCCCTTAGTAGTGGCGAGCGAACGGGGACTAGCCCTTAAGTGGCTTTGAGATTAGCGGAACGCTCTGGAAAGTGCGGCCATAGTGGGTGATAGCCCTGTACGCGAAAGTCTCTTAGTCATGAAATCGAGTAGGACGGAGCACGAGAAACTTTGTCTGAATATGGGGGGACCATCCTCCAAGGCTAAATACTACTGACTGACCGATAGTGAACTAGTACCGTGAGGGAAAGGCGAAAAGAACCCCGGAGAGGGGAGTGAAATAGATCCTGAAACCGTATGCGTACAAGCAGTGGGAGCCCACTTTGTTGGGTGACTGCGTACCTTTTGTATAATGGGTCAGCGACTTATTTTCAGTGGCGAGCTTAACCGAATAGGGGAGGCGTAGCGAAAGCGAGTCTTAATAGGGCGTCTAGTCGCTGGGAATAGACCCGAAACCGGGCGATCTATCCATGGGCAGGTTGAAGGTTGGGTAACACTAACTGGAGGACCGAACCGACTACCGTTGAAAAGTTAGCGGATGACCTGTGGATCGGAGTGAAAGGCTAATCAAGCTCGGAGATAGCTGGTTCTCCTCGAAAGCTATTTAGGTAGCGCCTCATGTATCACTGTAGGGGGTAGAGCACTGTTTCGGCTAGGGGGTCATCCCGACTTACCAAACCGATGCAAACTCCGAATACCTACAAGTGCCGAGCATGGGAGACACACGGCGGGTGCTAACGTCCGTCGTGAAAAGGGAAACAACCCAGACCGTCAGCTAAGGTCCCAAAGTTATGGTTAAGTGGGAAACGATGTGGGAAGGCTTAGACAGCTAGGAGGTTGGCTTAGAAGCAGCCACCCTTTAAAGAAAGCGTAATAGCTCACTAGTCGAGTCGGCCTGCGCGGAAGATGTAACGGGGCTCAAACCATACACCGAAGCTACGGGTATCACTTAGGTGATGCGGTAGAGGAGCGTTCTGTAAGCCTGTGAAGGTGAGTTGAGAAGCTTGCTGGAGGTATCAGAAGTGCGAATGCTGACATGAGTAACGACAATGGGTGTGAAAAACACCCACGCCGAAAGACCAAGGTTTCCTGCGCAACGTTAATCGACGCAGGGTTAGTCGGTCCCTAAGGCGAGGCTGAAAAGCGTAGTCGATGGAAAACAGGTTAATATTCCTGTACTTCTGGTTATTGCGATGGAGGGACGGAGAAGGCTAGGCCAGCTTGGCGTTGGTTGTCCAAGTTTAAGGTGGTAGGCTGAGATCTTAGGTAAATCCGGGATCTTAAGGCCGAGAGCTGATGACGAGTTACCCTTTGGGTGACGAAGTGGTTGATGCCATGCTTCCAAGAAAAGCTTCTAAGCTTCAGGTAACCAGGAACCGTACCCCAAACCGACACAGGTGGTTGGGTAGAGAATACCAAGGCGCTTGAGAGAACTCGGGTGAAGGAACTAGGCAAAATGGCACCGTAACTTCGGGAGAAGGTGCGCCGGTGAGGGTGAAGCACTTGCTGCGTAAGCCCACGCCGGTCGAAGATACCAGGCCGCTGCGACTGTTTATTAAAAACACAGCACTCTGCAAACACGAAAGTGGACGTATAGGGTGTGACGCCTGCCCGGTGCCGGAAGGTTAATTGATGGGGTTAGCTAACGCGAAGCTCTTGATCGAAGCCCCGGTAAACGGCGGCCGTAACTATAACGGTCCTAAGGTAGCGAAATTCCTTGTCGGGTAAGTTCCGACCTGCACGAATGGCGTAACGATGGCGGCGCTGTCTCCACCCGAGACTCAGTGAAATTGAAATCGCTGTGAAGATGCAGTGTATCCGCGGCTAGACGGAAAGACCCCGTGAACCTTTACTATAGCTTTGCACTGGACTTTGAATTTGCTTGTGTAGGATAGGTGGGAGGCTTTGAAGCGTGGACGCCAGTTCGCGTGGAGCCATCCTTGAAATACCACCCTGGCAACTTTGAGGTTCTAACTCAGGTCCGTTATCCGGATCGAGGACAGTGTATGGTGGGTAGTTTGACTGGGGCGGTCTCCTCCTAAAGAGTAACGGAGGAGTACGAAGGTGCGCTCAGACCGGTCGGAAATCGGTCGTAGAGTATAAAGGCAAAAGCGCGCTTGACTGCGAGACAGACACGTCGAGCAGGTACGAAAGTAGGTCTTAGTGATCCGGTGGTTCTGTATGGAAGGGCCATCGCTCAACGGATAAAAGGTACTCCGGGGATAACAGGCTGATACCGCCCAAGAGTTCATATCGACGGCGGTGTTTGGCACCTCGATGTCGGCTCATCACATCCTGGGGCTGAAGCCGGTCCCAAGGGTATGGCTGTTCGCCATTTAAAGTGGTACGCGAGCTGGGTTTAGAACGTCGTGAGACAGTTCGGTCCCTATCTGCCGTGGACGTTTGAGATTTGAGAGGGGCTGCTCCTAGTACGAGAGGACCGGAGTGGACGAACCTCTGGTGTTCCGGTTGTCACGCCAGTGGCATTGCCGGGTAGCTATGTTCGGAAAAGATAACCGCTGAAAGCATCTAAGCGGGAAACTTGCCTCAAGATGAGATCTCACTGGGACCTTGAGTCCCCTGAAGGGCCGTCGAAGACTACGACGTTGATAGGTGGGGTGTGTAAGCGCTGTGAGGCGTTGAGCTAACCCATACTAATTGCCCGTGAGGCTTGACCATATAACACCCAAGCAATTTGCTGACCCGATACAGGGCACCAGATTGCGGTGTGTGAAGACGCTATGAACCGAAAGTTCGCACAACACACAAACCTATCGCATACCCATTCGCTGGAACGTGACCGCAAGGCACGCGCTGGCTACCGAATTTCTTGACGACCATAGAGCATTGGAACCACCTGATCCCATCCCGAACTCAGCAGTGAAACGATGCATCGCCGATGGTAGTGTGGGGTTTCCCCATGTGAGAGTAGGTCATCGTCAAGATTAAATTCCGAAACCCCTATCTGCTGACGCAGGTAGGGGTTTTGTTTTGCCCGCAATAAAATTGCGCCGAGGCTCGGAATAAATTTGCACAGTTATTTTCAAGCCAGCGCACTAGAATAGCCTCCACCTTAGTTGAGCCAGAGCTCTTTATGCCCGATCCGTTTGACGCCCCTCGGTTGTCAGATCTGCCGTTGGATGACTTGGTGGCGTGCCATGAGTGCGACCTGTTGATGCGCAAGCCCCAACTGGCCCATGGCGAAAAAGCCGAATGCCCTCGCTGTGGGTATGAGCTCTACGCTCACCGACACAATGTGGTCGAACGCAGCCTTGCATTGGTCATTGCCGCTCTGCTGTTGTATGTGCCGGCGAACTTTTTACCCATCATGCAGCTCAATTTGCTCGGCCAATCCTCCCAGGACACCGTTTGGAGTGGTGTGGTCGGCCTGTTCAATACCGGCATGCAAGGTGTATCGGTGGTGGTTTTTCTGTGCAGCATGGGTATTCCGCTGCTTAAACTGCTTTGCCAATTGGCCGTGTTACTGACCATTCGCTGGAATATCGGCCGTAGCTACGGCTTATTGCTCTATCGCATTTATCACCATTTACGCGACTGGGGCATGCTGGAGGTTTACCTCATGGGTGTGCTGGTGGCCATCGTCAAGTTGGCAGACATGGCGGCCATTACCGTGGGGCTTGGTCTGGCGTGTTTTATCAGTTTGTTGCTCGTCCAGGTCTGGCTGGAGGTGGTGATGTCGCCGCATCAGATCTGGCAAGCGTTATCAGGAGAGGACGCTCATGCGGGCGATTGATGCGGGTATTTTGATCTGCACAGAATGCCACGAGCTAAACCGGCAGGAAGCTGACGTCGATACACAAACCTGTACCCGCTGCGGCGCCCTGGTTCATCCTCGTCGCCCAAACAGCTTGATGCGGACCTGGGCGTTATTGGTCACTGCCGCGATTCTCTACATTCCGGCCAACATGCTACCGATCATGACCATCAACTCGTTGGGGCAAGGGGCTCCGAGCACCATCATGGCCGGGGTCATCGAGCTGGTTCAGCACGGGATGATTCCGATTGCCGCCGTGGTGTTCATCGCCAGTATCGTCGTTCCGACTTTCAAGTTGGTGGGCATCGCCTTGCTGCTGTTTTCCGTGCAACGGCACCAGCCCATGTCTGCGCGGCAACGCATCCTTATGTACCGTTTTATCGAGTTCATTGGGCGCTGGTCGATGCTGGATATTTTTGTGATCGCCATATTGGTGGCGGTAGTGAATTTCGGTCGACTCGCCAGTGTCGAAGCCGGTCTTGGTGCAATTGCTTTTGCCAGCGTAGTGATTTTGACAATGATTGCCGCAGTAACCTTCGATCCCCGACTGATTTGGGATAACACGGAGTCGGATGACGACCATGACTGATTTGCCTACCGCTAAAACCCGACCGGCTTCGAACTGGTCCGCGATTTGGGTCTTGCCGCTGATTGCCTTGATTATCGGCGGCTGGCTCGGCTGGCGGGCCTATAACGAAACCGGCATCGAGATCAACGTGCGCTTTGAAAGCGGCGAGGGTATTCAGGTCAACAAGACTGAAGTCGTCTACAAGGGTATGCCGGTCGGCAAAGTGAAGTCCCTCAAGCTCGATGACGAAGGCAGCTCGAAAGGCGTGGTCGCGACCATTGAGATGAACAAGGACGTCGAGCAATACCTCAAGACCGGGACACGCTTCTGGTTGGTCAAGCCGAGCGTGACCCTGGCCGGCATCACCGGCCTGGAAACCCTGGTTTCCGGTAACTACGTGGCTATCAGCCCGGGGGAAGGGGAGCCGATCCGTAAATTCAAGGCCCTGGCCGAAGAGCCGCCACTCTCGGACGCCAAGCCCGGTTTGCACCTGACCCTCAAGGCCGAGCGCCTGGGCTCGCTGAACCGTGGCAGCCCGGTGTTCTATAAACAGATTCAGGTCGGACAGGTGAAAAGCTACCTGCTATCGGAGGATCAGAGCACGGTCGAAATCAAAATCTATATCGAACCGACTTATGCCGGCCTGGTGCGTAAACATACGCGTTTCTGGAATGCCAGCGGTATCAGCATCGATGCCAATCTGTCGGGCGTCAAAGTGCGCAGCGAATCCCTGGCGAGCATCGTGGCCGGTGGTATCGCGTTCGCCACGCCGGAGAGTCGCAAAGACAGTCCGCCCACAGACCCGAGCCTGCCGTTTCGTCTTTATGAAGACTTCGACGCTGCCGCTGCCGGCATCCGCGTGAAGGTCAAGCTCAGCGACTTCGAAGGGTTACAGTCCGGTCGTACTCCGGTGATGTACAAAGGCATTCAGGTCGGCAGCCTGAAGAACCTCAAGGTCGATCCGGATCTGTCCAGCGCTACCGCTGAATTGACCCTAGACCCACTGGCCGAAGATTACCTGGTGACCGGCACCCAGTTCTGGGTGGTCAAGCCGTCGATCTCGCTGGCGGGGATTACGGGCCTTGAGGCATTAGTCAAAGGTAACTACATCGCCATACGTCCCGGCGACAAGGGAGGCGCGCCGCAGCGCGAGTTTGAAGCCAGGCCGAAGGCGCCACCTCTGGACTTGCGTTCGCCCGGGCTGCACCTGGTCCTGCTCACTGAAAACCTGGGTTCGCTGGAGGTCGGCAGTCCGATTCTCTACAAACAGGTCAAGGTTGGATCGGTGCAGAGCTACCAGTTCTCCCGCAAGAAAAAGCAGTTGATCATTGGTGTGCACATCGAGAAAGAATACGAAGGTCTGGTCAACGGATCGACCCGGTTCTGGAATGCCAGCGGGATTACGCTCACGGGTGGTTTGACGGGGGGGATCCAGGTCAAGAGCGAATCCTTGCAAAGCCTGATGGCCGGCGGCATTTCTTTCGAGACGCCGGAACCCAATGTGCCGTTGAAAAGGCGCATCCCACGGTTCCGCCTGCATGCAGACCGCGAAGCCGCGCAACAGAAAGGCACAATGGTGACGATCAAGGTTGATCGCGCCGACGGTTTGCGCAGCGGCACGCCGATTCGTTTCAAAGGGCTGGATGTGGGCAAGATCGAGGACGTGGACCTCAGCGCCGACATGCAATCGATCCTGCTCACCGCACGTATCACCGAAGTGCCGGAGCGTATTGCTCGGGTCGGCTCCCAGTTCTGGGTGGTCAAGCCCGAACTGGGGCTGATGAAGACCTCGAACCTGGAGACGCTGGTGACCGGGCAGTACATCGAAGTACAGCCACCGGTGAAAAACCTGGGGCCGCAGAAAAGCTTCGTGGCCCTCGCCAGCCCACCGCAAAACGCTGTCCCTGAAGCCGGTCTGAGCCTGGTGTTGAGCGCCGCTCGCCGTGGTTCGTTGAAGACCGGCGTGCCGGTGACGTATCGCGAGATTACCGTGGGCAAGGTTACTGGCTATGAATTGGGCCAGACGGCGGACCGTGTGCTGGTTCATATCCTGATCGAGCCCAAGTACGCGCCATTGGTGCGCAGCGGCACGCGATTCTGGAATACCAGTGGCTTCGGCATGGACTTCGGGTTGTTCAAAGGCGCGACAGTGCGGACTGAGTCGCTGGAGACGCTGATTCAGGGCGGCATCGCTTTTGCCACCCCGGATGGCGAGCGGATGGGCAACCCGGCGCGACCGGAGCAGACCTTCCCCTTGTTCGATCAGTTTGAAGAGGAGTGGCTGACCTGGGCGCCGAAGATCAAGCTGGGTAAGTGATCAGGGGGCAATCAGTCTGTTCTGACGCCATCGCGAGCAGGCTCGCTCCCACGAAGTGTCATCTGATTGCGACGCTAAACCTGTGGGAGCGAGCCTGCTCGCGACAATCCTAAAAAGCCCAATGAAAAAGGCCGCGATCCATTGGATCGCGGCCTTTTTTGTGTCCGGCTATTTACCTCAAACCGGATCCAGCTCCGGCTCGTCGGCCTGCACGTTCACCGTGGCTTTCACCGCATCGTGACGGCGGATGTACTTCCAGTCCGCCTCGTCGATGTAGATGCCGTTGGGGCCGCTGCCGCCTTCCAGGTCGATGGCGACGCTGGCGCAGACTTGCGGTTTCACACTGGCCAGGATCGGCACAAAACCCAGCTGCAAGCTGGTTTCCAGCAGCGCGGCCTGGTTTTTCTCGTCGATGTCTGCCGCTTCGTCAAGGTAGTACGGCAGACGCACGCGACCGGCCTGTTCGCGGTCCATCAGGTGCAGCAACAAATACATGTTGGTCAGCGCCTTGATGGTCATCGTGGTGCCGTTGGACGCCGCGCCATCGATATCGGTGTGGATCACGGGCTGGCCGTTGACCTTGGTGATCTCGAAGGCGAGTTCGAACAGGTCCTTGAGGCCGAGCTGGTTGTGGTTGGCCGCCACCAGGCGGGCCAGGTATTCCTTGGCCTCTTCGTTCTTGTTGTCCTGCTCGGCGCTCTGGCTGAGGTCGAACACCGACAGGGTCTCGCCTTCCTCGTACTGGCCGGCGCTGTGGATGATCTGGTCGATGTGCTTGAGCGCTTCCTTGTTCGGCGCCAGGACGATCCGGAAGCTCTGCAGGTTGGACACCTGACGCTTGTTGATCTCGCGGTTGAACAGCGCCAGTTGATGCTCGAGGCTGTCGTAGTCGCTGCGGATGTTGCGCAGGGTCCGGGCAATGTCAGTCACCGCCGCACGCCGTGCCTTGCCCAGGGTCAGGGCTTCGTCGGTACGGTGGGCATAGGCATTGATCAACAGTTGCAGGCGGCGCTCCATGTCGTCTTCGCTGTCGAACTTGGCCACGCCCTTGAGGCGCACCTGGGCGTACAGTGCTTCGATCTGGCCATCGACCCGCAACAGACCCTGCCAGCTGTCCTGGTAGTCATTGAGCAGTGGCAGCAGGTTGTCCATGGAGTCGTCGACCGGGTCCATGAACGGTGTGCCGAACGGCAGGTCCGCTGGCAACAATTGACGACGGCGCAGGGCGTCGTCGAGGGTACGTTGCTTGGCTTCCATGTCGGCGATCTGCCGGCCCACCAGTTGCAACTTGGCGGACAACTGCTGGACACGTTCGGTGAAGGCATCGCTGGAGCGCTTGAGTTCGTCCTGGGCGGCTTCCATCTGCGCCAGTTGCTCAAGCTTTTCGCCTTCCTCGGCACTCAGGGTCTGGGTGCGGCGGAAGTCTTCCAGGGCTTTCTGCGCATCCAGAACCTGCTGGTACAGCGCCTCGGTCTGGGTCTTGCTCGCGGCGCGGTCGGCGGCCACCGCTTGCTGGGTCTTGAGCTGCTTGAGTTCTTTTTCCAGGCGTTCTTTCTGGTCTCGCAGTGCGGCGCGGTCGGCCAGGGCTTGCAGGGCCGGCGGTTCGATGTGGGACAGGTCGATGGACAGGCCCGGTACTTCGAAACGCTCACCTTTGAAGCCGTCGAGGATCAGCTCCATGGATTTGACCCACTCGCCGTTCTCGTCCAGCGCGATACCGTGCTCGCCCAGCGGCAGGCTGAACAGCGCACTGTTGAACAGGCGCATCAGGCGTTCAACGTCCTGTTGCGAGAATTCTTCCCGCAGGCGGGCGTAGCTGTTGTTATCGGCGTGATCGAGTTGCTGCTTGACCGACTTCAGGCGTTTTTCCAGATCCCGCAGGCGCTCATCCAGGTCTTCGGCGCTGAACTGCCGGGACTGGGCCAGGGCACCGGCCAGTTCGTCGTGGGCATCCTTGGCCGCGAGCAGTTGTTGCTCCAGGACCTTGACGTCGTCCACCAGGGCAAAGCGGTTCTTGAGCACCGACAGTTCGCCAATCCAGCGCTGGATGCCGCTGATTTCCCGTTCCAGGCGCATCAACTCCTGAGTGCCGCCGCGCTGGTCGTTCTGCAGCGAATCCTGCTCGTTGCGGTAGTGTTCGGCCTGGATGGTCAGCTCTTCCTTGCGCGCACTGGCGTAGTCCGACCAGGTGCCCAGCAGCGAGTCGAGCAACGGTGACAGGCGATGCAGTTTGCCGCGCAGTACATCGCGCTGCTTCACGCCATTGGCCAGGGCCTCCACCAGCGGACCGGCAGCCACCAGGGAGTTGTAGTCCTGTTCCATGCGTCGTACATCACGGAAGGCCTCTTCACACGCGGCGATGTAATCCACGCTACCGGAACGCAGGCTGTGCTCGAACGCGTCGAGGAACAGTTGCTTGAGCTTGGCCGCAGTAATTTCGCGCATGTGCAACAGGTTGATGAACAGCGCGCGGAAGGTCTTGAGGCTTTGCTCGCTGGTGGAGCGCAGCGGGATCAGCGTCAGGTCCAGCGGAATCGAGGTATGACCGCCCACCAGCAGGCGTCGCAGTTCATCAGGCTTGAGTTCGTAGGCTTTGAGGCCTTCGCGCTCCAGGTTGGTGAACAGCTCTTTCTGACGCAGGCAGGTGTCGTCTTTCTGATAATGGGCCAGGTCCAGCTTGCCGGCGTAGGCAAAGAACTGGTGGCCGAAACCGCCGCCGGGGCCGCGCCCGACCACACCGATCACGTGCGGGCCGTGGGGCAGGGCGACTTCCACCAGGATGTAGCTGGTGTCCGAGGCAAAGTAGAACCGCCGGGATTGCTCCAGGCTGTACTTGCCGAAGCTCATGTCCGACATGCGCGCCAGGATCGGGAACTGCAAGGCGTTGATCGACGCGGATTTACCGAGGTTGTTCGCGCCGTACACCGACAGCGGTTCTTCCAGCGGGAACAGGCCCAGGCTGTAGCCGGCGGTGTTCAAAAGGGCAAAGCGGCGGATGCCGTAGCGTTCCTTGCTCATGCGTCGGTCTCCTGTTCTTCGGCAATGGCACGGGCCAGTGCGTCTTCTTCGCTTTCACCTTCGAATTCGCTCAGATCCAGCGGATCATCGGTTTGCAGCAACTTTTCGTCGCTGTCTTCGTCGATCAGTACCGGCGCCGGCAACGGCAGCACGCTGTGCAGGCTGGCGGCCAGGTCGCGGTCCTGCTGGACCGACAGGCAGACGTCGAGGAAACGGTGCATCGGTGGCAGGAAGCGGTAGACACCGTTCTCTTCGCCGGCAAAACCCAGTTGGGTCATGCGGCGCATGATTTTTTCTTCCAGCTCTTCCTGGGTCTGCACTTCGGCCTGAAGGAACAGGTCGCGGTACTTTTCCAGAAGCGAGGGCAGCTCATCGCGGCCCAGGCTCCCACCGTCGAGCACGGCAATCGGGTCGCGGCCCTGGTCGGCCAGGTGCTCGACGAGGATGAAGGTGAACAGCGCCAGGCGTTGGGCGGTCTTGTTCACCGCAGCGGCGGCGAGGTCCGGCACGAAGTAGTAGAAACCACGGGTGTCGCACACCAGTTCGAAACCCAGGGCCTTGAACAGCGTGCGGTACTGGTCCTGGAAGTTCGACAGTTGCGCGTACAGCTCCGGGTCGCGGCGGCTGACGTGGTAACCCTTGAACAGCTCGCGAAAAATCGGCGCCAGTTGGGACAGTTCGGATAGATCAAGATGCATGGGGGATGCTCGCAGAATCCTCGGCGGCGGTGTCGCGGGCCGAGAGCAGGGCGAAGGAGCGCAGGCTGACCTGATGCTCGTGAGTGTGGTAGTCGCGGCGTTCCAGACGCTCGCGCTTGAAACGTTTTTCCCGCGACAGGCGCGAGAACCAGTACAGCAATTCGTCGGTGGCGCCGTCCGGCTCCTGCTCCAGCAACCAGGTCATCAGGTCCGGCATTGGCAGCGCGTCTTCGCAACGCTCGACCATCTCGCGTACGGTGCGCGGCGCGCGAGGAGCCTCGCCGCCCTTGTGGGTCTTGTGGGACTTGGGGAAGCGCGCCGGTTTCGGTTCGAAACGGGCCAGGGCGTACACGTAGGCTTCGACCTGACTGGCGCTGCCCAGGAAGGTGCTTTGCGGGCGGGTGAACAGCGGCATGGCGGCTTGGGGCACGGCATCGAGGCCTTTGCGCCGAATGGCGGCCAGGGCCAGGGCGGCGCCACGGGTCACCGCGTTGTGACGGCGGGCCTCTTCGCGTAGCGGCAGGAGCAATTCGCGGGCATGGCGCAGGGTCAACTGGGCGCTGGTCTGCATCTCGAGGATGCGCGCGTGGGTGCGCAGCAGCATGTCATCGTCCACCAGGTGGCCGAGGCGCTGCTGTTCGGTGAGCATGCGCAACAGCACATTCTCGACCTTGCGCACGCCTTGCTCGAACGCACCGTCGGCGTTCACCAACTGGATCATCGGTTCGACGTATTCATCCCAGGTCGCCAGTACTTCGGCGTAGCGCTGGCGCAACGGAATCTGCCGGTCGCTGGTCTTGGCCCGTTCGGCCACCGCTACCAGGGCCTGTTCGTCGTTGGCGAGTTTCTTGAGTACGTCGCGCACGCGCATGTCCAGCAGGCGCAACTGGCGGGCCAGGTCGTTGCCGTCGCGAATGTCGAACGCGTCCTGGATGTAGCCGGCCAGGCGCTCGAGGTGGCGCAGGTAGGCTTCGATTTCCAGGCACAGGCCGAGGCGGTGTTCGCGGCGCAGGTAGGCGAGGAAGTCATGGATCTGGGCGTTGAGCTCGAAACGGTTCGGGCTTTTTGCCACCGGTACGAGGATGTCCAGGCGGATCCACACGTCCAGCAGGTTGGTGATGTCCTGGGGCGTGCTGTCCAGTTGTTGGGCGGCCAATTGTGAACGCAATTCGTTGAGGCTCAGGGTGCCCTGGTCGAAGTGCTCGCACAAAGGTTCCAGCAATGCCCAGTGTTCAGCGAGGGCGCGCAAGACGCGCTTGGGTTCGATCATCGCAATGGCCGTCGGGTTGGCAATTAAAAGGGGCGATTGTACTGCATCAGGCCGGTTGCGATTCACCCCTGAGACGGACTGTCGGTTGAATCGCTCAACTATTGATTCAACAGGGAAGCGATCTGTCTCGAAGGGCGGTAGAATCCCTTCCACTTTCAGTTATCCACAAGTGGCCGACCCTTGCTTATCGAGTCCCGCCGCCGCGCCTATCTGACCGCCATGCAGGTGGTCAACTGGCTGCCGCGTACCGAATTGCCGTTTGCCGCCCCGTCGCGGCCCGAGCTGCTGGAAACGCCCGAGCCGCTGGATATCGAGCCGGTCGTGAGCGCGCCCGTGGCCAGGACGGTTGCCGAGCCGGTGGCGCCCGTGGTCGAACGGCCGAAGATCGAGGTTCCGCGCCCGAGCCTGGCATCGACCCGCACCAACGCCAAACCGGTAGAGGCCGCCGATGAGGCCCCGGCCCCGGTCAAGGCCCCTTACGTCGCACCGCCGCGTTTCGCGCTGCAACTGCTACGGGCAGGACGTTGCCTGCTACTGGTGGAACTGCCCACGGGCGAACCGTTTCAAAGCCGCGATCCGGCGTATCTGCTGCTCAAGGACATGCTGCGCGCCGCCGGTCTGCCGGACAGCCCACAGATCATTGGCGAGCCGGTGCGCTGGCCGTTGTTGTCTCGCGGGACCATGGACCAGGGACCAGAAGCGGCGCGGGATTTTGTCCAGGGTTTTGTCTCGGCGCGGCTTGAGGATGAGCCCTGCGTGTGCCTGTGGCTGATCGGCCTGCCGGCGGTGAAATTTGCGGGTGAGGTGGATGCTCAAGCATTCAATCGCGAACTGCAGGTCGAAGGCCTGGGCTCGGCCTGGGCGTTGCCCGGCCTGGAATTGTTAATGGAAACGCCACAGCGCAAGGCTGATGTCTGGCAAGCCATGCGCCGGCTGATGGCGCGTTGGAAAGAATCGAATGAGTGACGCTGTATCGTTCCGCCCGATGACCGAGGCGGACCTCGACGCTGTGCTGAAAATAGAATATGCGGCCTACAGCCACCCCTGGACCCGAGGGATCTTTCTCGACGGGCTGGGCAAGTACCAGATCTGGCTGATGTTCGAAGGCCAGCAGCAAGTGGGCCACGGCGTGGTGCAGATCATTCTGGATGAAGCGCACTTGCTCAACATCACCGTCAAACCGGAAAACCAGGGGCGCGGCTTGGGTTTGCGGCTGCTGGAGCATCTTATGTCCATTGCCTACAAGGCCGAGGCTCGGGAGTGCTTCCTGGAAGTGCGTGACAGCAACCGCACAGCGTTCCGGCTGTATGAGCGCTATGGCTTCAATGAAGTCGGCCGTCGCCGCGATTACTACCCTGCGGTGGGCGGACGCGAAGATGCGGTGGTCATGGCGTGCACCTTGGTGGACTGAACTTGCCACATCGAGGTTAACCGCAACGCCGTCATCGCGAGCAAGCTCGCTCCCACAGGGTTTTGTGTTCGAGCGCAAATTTGATGCACACCGCCAAGCTCCCTGTGGGAGCGAGCTTGCTCGCGATGACTGCGGCACATTCAACCCCAGTGCAAACTGATCCACCGCTATCGCGAGCAGGCTCGCTCCCACATTGGATCTGCATCGCTCAAGACATTGGGTTATGACGCAGAACCTGTGGGAGCGAGCCTGCTCGCGATGGCGTCAGCTCGATCGACACTTACCGCTTGCCATCCAACGGATCGATATCGGCCATTTCCGCTTCGTCGAGCCCGTCACCCCCGCCAATGTCATTTTCATCCACTACGCTCAGGTCCCAGTCCGCCCGTTTGTCATCACCGGCTTCATGGGCGTCCCGGGCACCGTCTTCGCGGATCAGTGTTTCCGGGCTCATGTCGTCGTCGGTGGGTTCGTGATCATCCGTTGAAGCCCCTGTCAGCCCGGCTTCACGCACGCGTTCACGCGGCATCAACTGTTCGCGTTCATTTTCCGGCAGTTCGTCGCCGATTTTCGCACTGGGCTCTTGTTCGTCGAATTCCAGTTCATGCATCGAGCCCATGCGGTCTTCGTTATCGTCGATGGGTTCCGGCTGGACCGCGTCGAAAGGACGTCGTGAATCATTCATGGCAATTCCTCATACTGTGGGGCTTACTGGGTGGACCCACAGCCGTGGCGAGAATTCCAACGGCATTCTGGACGTGACCTCGACGGGCGGTCGTCTGTCAAAGTTGCGCACTATTCTCGAGGGCTAGATAGCATGAACGAATTACAAGATCTGATTGATAACAACGCGCGCTGGGCCGATGCGATCAAGCAGGAAGATCCTGATTTCTTTTCCAAGCTGGCCCGTCAGCAAACCCCTGAGTATCTGTGGATCGGCTGTTCCGATGCGCGGGTGCCGGCCAACGAGATCGTCGGCATGCTGCCCGGCGATCTGTTTGTGCACCGTAACGTGGCCAACGTGGTGCTGCACACCGACCTCAACTGCCTGTCGGTGATCCAGTACGCGGTGGACGTGCTCAAGGTCAAACATATCCTGGTCACCGGGCATTACGGCTGTGGCGGCGTGCGTGCCTCGATGCAGGATCGTCAACTGGGTCTGATCGACGGCTGGCTGCGTTCGATTCGCGACCTGTACTACGAGCATCGCGAAACGTTGGCCCAATTGCCGACCGAAGAAGAGCGCGTGGATCGCTTGTGCGAGCTCAATGTGATCCAGCAGGTGGCCAATGTCGGCCACACCAGCATTGTGCAGAACGCTTGGCATCGCGGGCAGAAACTGTCGATTCACGGCTGTATCTACGGGATCAAGGACGGCCGCTGGAAAAGCCTGGACACGACGATCAGCGGTTTCGAGCAGTTGCCGCCGCAGTATCGGCTGCGTCCGGTCGGCGCGCCCTGATTCGGCTCATTCAGTCGCGATGACAGCGGCGACGCCAGTGCCGCAGAAATTTCATCCCTCGCTCGTTGGGCGGTTCGTCATAGCCTGGGATCCAGCCATGACAGTTGGACGAACCGCACCGGCAGGCGAACTGTCGATACAATTTCTGTTCGGTACTGGCGTAATCCATCGTCAGGCAGTCACCTTCCTCGATGATGGTCAACGCCCATAACCACAGTTCGCTCATGTCCAGGAAAACGTTCGGGCTGCAGGAGTGCTGCAGCAATCCGGCGAAGCGCGGGTCATACATGTGGATGTCCGGCAGGATCTGCAGTGTATGCAGGCGTCGTCGGCTGACGATCAGCCCCGATACCCTGCACATCCTTTCCAACGGCGCAAACCGCTTGCGGGCGACGATGCCATTGCCGCGGCCGTTAGTCGTCTGGCGCACTTCGAAATCGCGCCTGGATGGATAACCCATGCGCGTGCTGAGTTGTTTCTCGGGGTAGATGCCGTCCCCGTTCGGTGAGGATGCGCTGTCTGCAAGGAAGGTGGTCATGACGGTCCCTGTCGCGTAGGACGCTCGGCCTTCTGGCGCTGGCGATCCTGCCAGCGATCATTGAAACCTGCCTAGCTTCGCGCAACCTTGAAACGCCATCTACTGTCGACTCTGACAGGAGCCAAAGGCGCTTTCCTGCGTGAGCCCAGGCTTACGCAGGAAAGTTCTTGGGGTTTAAACCGCGTCAGGAAGCGCTGGCATGGGGACTTTCAATTGTGGAAGTTGTGATTTGATTGCCGGCTCCGCGCATTTTTTCGCCGCTTCGTCCGCAGACAGCTTGCGGATCGAGGTATAGAACAGCTCACAGGTTTCTTCCTTTTGCGTGACCTGCCAGGTCTGTGTGCATTGATTCAATTGCGCACTCGGATCGGTGCCCGGTTTGCTGCCCATGCCGGCTTGCCAGCATGCAGCGCTGAGGTCCTGCCCCATGACTTTCAAACCTGCCGCATCCGCCTTGGCCTGATCACCGTTGTAGCTGTCAGGGTCGGCGGCATACCAGATGTAGCTCGGGTGGTTGGAGCCCAGGACCGGAACCTTGACACCCGCAGTCGGCGTAATGGTCGCCAGACCCAGCACGTCCACGGTCTGGCCGTACTGTGTCTTGATCCAGTTCCGCACGGGAGCACCGAAGGCCACCATCGGCAGGGCGTCGCCGCTGGCGTTCTGGCTGACTTGCTTGACCATGGTGGTCTGGTAGTCATTGAAATAGTCGTAGACCCCGCCCAGCGCCTGGCCGGCATTGGATGGCGCCGCAATCGGTGCGATGTCGACAATGGTCTGGAAGGCCGGGGTCTGTTCGGCGGCGATGCCGTTGGCGGTCAGCAGCGTGGCCCAGCGATCGGTGGTGGCCGATTCCAGGTAGTCCTGCGCCTGGGTCAGGGAGTAATCCGGCGGGAAGTGCAGCAACTCAATGCTCTTGCGGTTCTCCAGGGCCATGCCCAGCGGCAGGAACAGGTACCAGTCGTAGGCCCATTTGTTATCGCTGTTGAGTTTGGTGGCGCCCTTGTATGCCAGGTCACCGGCATCCAGCAGCGCAGTCAACGGTTTGCCGTAGTCTTGCGGCACGCCGCTAATACTGGCGTAGACCTTATCGTTGTCGCTTTTGACGCTGACCTTGGCCGCGCTGTAGCCGTCACGCTGCACGCTTTGGGTCAGGTAATGCTCAACGGTCTGCTCCAGCGTCCAGTTGCGAAAACAAATGACGTTGCAGTTGTTGGGATAGGCGAAGAGACGGGTGACGCGTTCGGTACTGCCCAACTGAACATCGATGTCGGCATGGGCGGCGGCACTGAAGGCCAGGGTGGCAAGAGAAAGTACGGCGAGTTTGGA
Source organism: Pseudomonas sp. N-1-13 (assembly GCF_057787095.1). Taxonomy (NCBI): domain Bacteria; kingdom Pseudomonadati; phylum Pseudomonadota; class Gammaproteobacteria; order Pseudomonadales; family Pseudomonadaceae; genus Pseudomonas; species Pseudomonas sp. N-1-13. The sequence continues at coordinate 858,938 of NZ_JBYNRI010000001.1, forward strand.
CATGCTCAGATCCTTTTCAGCGTGTGGACCCCTCGAACAGGGTGTAGCCATACTGAAACAGACCGGAGCGAAGAAAAAGTGGGCCGACGAAAATATCGGCCCTTTTTTATGGCTTTATGGCATCACGGGCGGCAGATAAGACAATGTCGTCCCCAGCGCCCACAGCAGCACCAGCACCAATGGCGTGTGAACCAGTAATTGCACGAAGGAGAAACCGATCAGGTCCCGGGCCTTGAGCCCCAACACTCCCAGCAGCGGCAGCATGTAGAACGGATTGATCAGGTTTGGCAGCGCTTCGGCGGCGTTATAGATCTGCACCGCCCACCCCAGGTGATAGTTCAGATCATTGGCCACCTGCATGACATAGGGGGCTTCGATGATCCATTTGCCGCCTCCCGAAGGAATGAAAAAGCCCAGCACCGCCGAGTAGGCGCCCATCAACACGGCGTAGGTATCGTGGGATGCGATCTGTACGAAAAAGGTGGATATGTGATGGGCGAGCGTCTGGGCGTCGCTACCCTTGACCGTGGTCAGCAGCGCGGCAATCGAGCCGTACAGCGGAAACTGGATCAGCACGCCGGTGGTGGTCGGCACCGCGCGCGCCACGGCATCGAGAAAGCTGCGCGGCCGCCAGTGCAGCAACGCGCCAAGCATCAGGAACAGGAAGTTATAGGTGTTGAGCCCGGAGATGGCGCTTATCGCAGGTTTGGTCGAGAACTCGTGGAACAGCCAGCCGGCGGCCAGTAGCGCCAGGGCAATGGTCAGCAGCGGGCTATGTTCCAGCCATTCTCCCGGGCGGGTGCGAGGCTGCAATGCCGGCATGCTGAAGCTGGGATCAATCCCGCAGGCGGCGGCGTCACGGGCACTGTTCGGGCCGGGAGCGGTGGCATAGGCCACGATCAGCGAGATCACGATCAACGCCAGCAACATCACTCCCGATTGCCAGAGAAAAATGGTCTGGGTGAACGGAATGACCCCGGTGATCGACAGGATCGACGGTGGCAGGCTGGCCGGGTTGGCCTGCAATTGCGCCGCCGAGGAAGACAAACCCAGTGCCCAAACCGCGCCCAGGCCCAAGTAAGCGGCGGCGCCCGCGGCGCGGTAGTCCATTTTCAGATCGGTGCGACGGGCCAGGGCACGTACCAATAAACCGCCAAATACCAGGGAAAGCCCCCAGTTGAGCAGCGACGCGACCATGGAGATCAATGCGACCCAGGCCACCGCGGAGCGACCGTTTTTCGGGATGCGTGCCAGGCGATCGATCAGTTTGACGGCGGGCGGCGAGCTGGCGACCACGTAACCGCCGATCACCACGAAGGCCATCTGCATGGTGAACGGTATCAGGCTCCAGAAGCCATCGCCGAACGCCATGGCAGCGGCCGTGGGTTTGGCGCCGATGAACAGTGTCGCCACCGCGACTACCAATACTGCCAGGGCGGCAAATACCCAGGAGTCAGGGAACCAGCGCTCGGCAAAACTGGAACAGCGCAAGGCGAAGCGGGCGGAACGGCTGTCTTGTATGTCGGTGGTCACGGCAATTACCTCGATTTTTATGGTTATGGGTATTGGGTGCGGCAGGGTCTTGGCGTCAGGCGCCAACACTGGAACATTCCAGTGACCATGGGAGGCTAATCGGGGTTCGCGAGCGCGCAGGATTATTTTCAGAAGCGGCCCGGGGCGCTCTTTAGAAAAAAATCGGCGAGCCGATGGCAAGAGAACAGGCCACCTAACTCTCCTGCTCTCGGAGCATGCCATGTTCAATAAACGCTTGAAGCAGGAGCTTTCGGCTCTTCGCCAGGAACTGTCCAGCCTTGTGCAGGTGAAGGAGAGTTTGGACCGCGAGATGCTGGCCCTCACTCTGGATGCCGAAGGGCGGGTGCAGACGGTCAATCAGAATTTTCTCGACGAAATGCACTACAAGACCCAGGACCTCATCGGCCGGTCTGTCGAAGAGCTGGTGCCGGCTTACCTGAAATCCAATGAGTTCCAGTTGCGTTTCAAGACGGCGCTGACTAGAGGCGAGCATTTCTCCGGCGCCGTACGGCTGCTCCGGGGCAACGGTAAGGAAGCCTGGTTGCGTTCGATTCTCCAACCGGTTCGGGCGGCTGATGGCCGAATCCGCTATTTCTCGATGTATTCCAGCGACCTGACCCGTACCATCGAGGCGTCGCGTGAACATGAAAACCTCATTGGTGCGCTGGTGCGTTCAACGGCGGTGATCGAATTCGACCTGGGCGGTCACGTACTGACAGCCAATGATCGCTTCCTCAATGCCATGGGTTACAGCCTGGCGCAGATCAAGGGCAAGCATCACCGCATGTTTTGCGAACCGGAGGAGTACAACAGCGCCACCTACCAGCAGTTCTGGCAGCGTCTCAATAGCGGCGAGTTCGTGGCCGGTCGTTTCAAACGCTTGGACAGCAACGGCCGTGAAGTCTGGCTGGAAGCCTCTTACAACCCGGTGCTTGATGCCAACGAGCGACTGTACAAAGTGGTCAAGTTCGCCACGAACATCACTGATCAGGTCAACCAGGAAAAAGCTGTCTCCGAGGCGGCCGGCATTGCCTACAGCACCTCGTTGCAAACCGACAGCAGCGCCCAGCGCGGCACCACCGTGGTGACCCAGGCCGTGGGCGTGATGCGTGACCTGGCCCGGCACATGCAAACCGCCGGCGAAGGCATCGAGGCCCTGAATGAGCAATCTCTGGTGATCGGCACCATCGTCAAGACCATCAGCGGCATTGCCGAACAGACCAACCTGCTGGCGCTCAACGCGGCCATCGAAGCCGCCCGGGCGGGTGAGCAGGGCCGGGGCTTTGCGGTGGTGGCCGATGAAGTGCGGCAACTGGCGTCGCGTACCAGTCAGGCCACTGATGAGATCGTCGGCGTGGTTCGCCAGAACCAGGACATGGCCCGCAACGCCGTGGCACTGATGACCGACGGCCAGCACCAGGCCGAACAGGGCCTGGCCCTGGCAGCGGAGGCGGGGACGGTGATCGTCGAGATTCAGGATGGCGCGAAGAAGGTGGTCGATGCCGTGAGCCAGTTTGCCAATCAGTTGTCGACTTGAGTTTGATGTTATCGTTTTTTACATATTAATTATTGTTATGCGATAATTTCGCCGCTATGGTTTGCGCTTCCTTTGTTCTGTGGAGCCTTCCATGCCCTCGAATCGTCTCGCCCTGTACAGCCAGCGCATGGCTGTCATCACACTTGTCTTCATTATCACGATGATGGTCCTCAACGCCGGGGTCTGGCTGTTTCCTGACGTTGCTTCAGAATACGGTCTGGGCTTTGCCCTGACCGAGCGACAGCTGTCGAGCTTGTCAGCAGAGGCTATGCGCTTGACTGGTTGGCAATGCCTTGGCGCAATGCTGTTGTCGAGCATACCGCTGCTGGCCCTGGCGTTCGGGCTGGGCCATTTACGGCAGTTGTTCCAGCGATATGCCCAAGGCGAGTATTTTTCCAGCGAAGCAGCCGTTTGCCTGGGGAAGGTAGGTCGCGCTGTGGCGCTGTGGGTGCTGCTGGATTTCCTGTGTGAGCCGTTTCTCAGCCTGCTGGTGACGATCAATGCACCGGTCGGTCAGCGTCTGCTTACCCTCAGCGTTACCGCCCCGTCGTTTGTCGCGTTGTTTCTTGCAGCCTGCATTGCAATCATTGCCCGGATATTGTCCCGGGCCAGTGAAGTCGATTCAGAAAACCGGACTTTTGTTTGAGAGCCCTATGCCTATCGTTATTCAACTTGATGTGATGCTGGCGACGCGCAAGGTTAAATCCAAGGACCTTGCCGCCGCGATAGGCATTACGGAAGCCAACCTTTCCTTGTTGAAGCAAGGAAAGGTCAAGGGTATTCGCCTGGCTACCCTCGAAGCCATTTGCAGCCATCTGCAATGTCAGCCCGCCGATCTGCTGATTTACCAACCGCAGAGCGATCCCCCCAAGGCTTGACCCCTTGGGGGAGCGAGCCTGCCTGCGATGGGCGGCGACGCGACTTCGCAGACCGGTCGGATGGCCGCGACGCTCAATCCCCCAGCGCCTGCCCCTCACGCCGCGGGTCCGCTCCACCGGCCAGTGAGGTTTTGCCTTGGGCATCACGGACTCGGACGATTGCCTGGGTCCCGCTGGTCATGTCGATTTCACTCACGGCATGGCCTTTGTTTTTCAACGCCTGGATCAGCGTCGGGCTGAACTGACCTTGTTCCAGTTCGGTGGGGCCGTTGCGGCTGCCGAAGTTGGGAAGATTGATGGCGGCTTGCGCGTCGAGGTCCCAGTCCAGCAGGCCGATCACTGACTTGGCGACGTATTCGATGATTTGGGAGCCTCCCGGTGAGCCAACAGCGGCCAGCAGTTCACCGCTCTGGCGATCGAAGATCAGGGTCGGCGCCATGGACGAGCGGGGGCGTTTGCCGGGTTCGACGCGGTTGGCGACCTTTTGCCCATTTTCTTCGGGTATGAACGAGAAGTCGGTCATCTGGTTGTTGAGCATGAAACCCCGGACCATCAGGTGTGAGCCGAACGCCGACTCCACCGTGGTGGTCATCGACACGGCGCCACCCTGATCATCCACTGCCACCACTTGCGAGGTGGAGATGCGCAGGGGCGAACGGTCCGGGGCGTAGGCCACCTGGACGCCCGGTGGTGTGCCGGGTTTGGCGATGCCCATGCTGCGTGGACCGATCAGGCTCGCGCGGCTGGCCAGATAACCGGGATCGACCAGGCCTTTGACCGGCACGGGGACGAAGTCCGAGTCAGCGACATACAGGGCGCGGTCGGCGTAGGTCAGGCGTTCGGCTTCGGCGATCAGGTGCACTGCTTCGGGCGTCGGCTCAATGCCGGCGGGTTTATCGGTCTTGACGGGTTTCATGGGGGCCAGGGCCGTGCGGCGGTCGCGCTGTTCCAATGCCTGCAAGGTTCCGAGAATCTGTGCCACGGCGATCCCGCCCGAAGACGGGGGCGCCATGCCACAGACTTGCCAGCGCTTGTAGTCAGTGCAAAGCGGCGCACGTTCCCGGGCGGCGTAGCCCTGGAGGTCATTCAATGACAGGCTGCCGGGGTTGGCATGCTTCTGCACCTTGGCGACGATTTCTTCGGCAATCGGCCCTTTGTACAAGGCGTCGGGACCTTCGCGGGCAATGCGCTTGAGCACGTCGGCCAAAGCGGGGTTTTTCAGCAGGGTGCCGACCGCCTTCGGGCTGCCGTCGGCGTTCAGGAAATAGGCGGCCATGTCCGGCGACCCCGGCAGGGACGCATCGGCCGCAATCATCGAGTGCAACCTGGGCGAGATCGCAAAACCCTGTTCGGCCAATGCGATGGCCGGCTCGAACAGCGTGGCCCATTCAAGTCGGCCATGTTTGCGATGGGCCAGTTCCAGTGCCCGCAACACGCCCGGTGTGCCCACGGAACGGCCGCCTATCTGTGCGGCGGTAAACGGCATGGGTTTGCCATCTGCTTGCAGGAAAAGTCTCTCGGTGGCGCCGGCCGGTGCCGTTTCGCGACCGTCGTAAGTACGTACTGCCTTGCCGTCCCACAACACGATGAATGCACCGCCACCGATCCCGGAGGACTGCGGCTCCACGAGGGTCAGCACCGCCTGCATGGCAATCGCCGCGTCGATGGCCGAGCCGCCGCGCCGCAACATCTGCCGCCCGGCTTCGGCCGCCAGCGGGTTGGCCGCCGCGGCCATGTGCTTGTCGGCGTGGCGGGTCTGCAGGTCGGTGCGATAGCCGGAGGCGATCTCCGGTGCGACGGGCAATGCTGGGGTTGTGGAGGAGGACGGGGCCTTACAGGCAACGAGTGCCAGGGCTACAGCCAGCAGCGAAACGGCTGACAGGCGATGAAGATTCGGTTTCAGATCTGCAAGCATGTGTCGCTCCATCCGTGGGCCAGGGGATAGGGATCGACTGTAGCGATGCGAGGCGTCGGGCGCAAATCAGCGCGGACTTGGGGGACGGCTTTTATCGAGGCATAAAAAAACGGCTTATCTTTCGATAAGCCGTTTTTAGTACTTGGTGGCTACACAGGGACTTGAACCCCGGACCCCAGCATTATGAATGCTATGCTCTAACCAACTGAGCTATGTAGCCAAGTGGCGCGCATTATTCGCCGGTAACGAAGATGTGTCAAGCGTAAATCTGAAATATTTCTCAGCGCTTTCAACCGCTTATCAATCCTCGCCGCAAATACCCGTCAACCGAGTTGAAATCTCCCTGTGTTGGCGCTCAGGGCCTGGCTGCCCTGGCTCAAAGTATCCGCCGCGAGGTTCACGGCGCGTGCCCCTTCAAGCAATCGCATGGCCGCCTGGTCGACCTGCTGGATATTGCCGCTGACCTCGTCGGCGGTGCTGGCTTGTTCGTCCACCGCGGTGGCGATTTGCGCCAGGGTATCGGTGACGCTCTGCACGGCGCTGGCAATTTCTCCCAGCCGCTCGCCAAGGCCGGTAACGGCTTGCGCGTCGGTCTGGGCCTGGCCGCATGCGGCTTCCATCAGGCTGACCGCTTCGTTGACCGTAGCGCGCAGGCTGTCGACGGTGCCAGCAATCTGTTGGGTGGAGGACTGGGTGCGTTGCGACAGGCTGCGTACCTCATCGGCCACCACCGCGAAACCACGGCCCTGTTCCCCAGCGCGAGCGGCTTCGATGGCGGCATTGAGGGCCAGCAGGTTGGTCTGCTCGGCCACGCCGCGGATGGTGTCGACCACCATCTGGATCTGTTGCCCCTGTTCGCTGACCCGGCCCAATGCGGCGGCGGTTTCGTTGAGGCGCTGGTTGAGTTGCTGGATGCTCGCCGTAGTGCGTTGACTGTCGCGGCTGCTGTCGGCGGCGATACGCCGGGTCTGCTGGGCGCTGTCGGAGGCCTGCTCACAGCTTCTGGCGACCCCTTGAGAGGTGGCGGCCAGTTGCGTGGCGGCCGCGGCGATCTGGCTGATCTGCATCTGTTGGGCTTCGACTTCGCCCAGGGCGCCGCTGGAGTGCGTGTTGAGGGTGCGAACGGCATTACTCAACTGCAATGTTTCGTGGTCCACGCCCAACAGGCTGTTGCGCAACTGCACCACTGCAACGTTGAGAGCGGTACTGATGGCCGCCAGTTCGTCGCGTCCTTGCACCGGCACTTGCAGACTGAGGTTGCCGTCACGCAGGGCTTCGGCCAGTAATGTGATGCCACTGGCGCTGCGGCGGATGGACGCTTGCAGGCAGACGAAGAGGTAAAGCGCGGCCAACAGCAGACAACCCAGCACCGTGGCCACCAGGGTGAATTGGCGGATGGCCGAGGAGTGGTAGTGGTCCAGTCGCGCATCCAGAGCCATCAGAGACTGCTGGCGCAAGGTCGCCAAGTCCGCCAGGAGCGCATCCATGTGTTTCTCGAATTCTTCCGGCTTGAGGCTGATGGAGCCGGCGAAGACCCCTTCATCCAGGACTTTCAGGCCGGAATCCAGATGCTTGAGGCTGTCTTGGAATTGTCCGGCCCAGGCTTGCAGTTCGTTCGGCAGGCGCGCTTGCAGTACTCCACCGGTTTTGACCAGTTGATCCCGGGCATCGCCGATCCGGCTGCGCAGGTCGCGCAATTGCAGGCGGCTTTGCAGGGTGAACTGACCCGACACAACGGAGGCCTGGCCAACGCTGGCCAGGCGACCGACCCGCTCGATCAGGTCCGGTGTCTGCTGGGTCGAGATCTGGATCAGCAGGTAGGTTTCCAGCCAGGAGGCGAGGGTCAGGCGATTGTCCATGACGATCTGCTCGCGCAAGGCTTGCAGGGCACTCAAGGCCGCAGTGAAGCGGTCATAGCCGTCCGGCCACCAACCGACGGTGCCCAGGCTTTTCGAATCAAGACCATTGAGACTGGTTTGCAGCGTTTGGAAGCGAGCCAGGGTGTCGGCTTCGGCACCTTCGGTTTGCAAGGTGCTGCCCAGATCATTGGCGGCCTGGTTGAGGGCCGGTTGCACGGCATCGAAAGCCGCCATCGCGGCAAGCGTTGCGGGTGTTGCCTGGCGATTGGTTTCCGTGGCTCGCCAACGGGCCGCGCGGCTGCGCTGGGCGGCGAGCAGGTTGTCCAGGTTATCCAGGGCCAGCAACTGGCGAACCCCGGCGCGTTCTTCGGAAATCAGGCTGAGTTTGTCGCGATAGTCCTGGCCGATGATCCACAGGCTGCCCATGAGTGGCAGGATGAAAAGCAGGAACAGCAACTGAAATTTGCGGGCAAAGCCGAAACGCCCCAGCAACCTGATTCCCGGTGATAGAAAAGCCTGCATGCCCATACTCCCCTGAACACCTTTGCACTATTTTTGTGCGTTTCGACACAGTGCCGAAACAGGTGCCCTTTTAAAAGGCCTCGAAAGTTTGTCCAGGCCCGCTCTGTAGGCTGGCTCTGTAGCGAAACTTCCCATTCTCGGTCCCCTTTGTAAGGGGCCGCGTTGTAGACCGTTAACAAGGCAAGATTCAGACCATGGCTTTGCGCTATTACCGAGCTCGCTGACAATATTTCAAGTCGATAGCAAGCTAAGGGGATAGCCTTGCTGCACCGAAAAATGGCACATTGATGAATCCGCTTCCTGTGCAAACCCCGTATGGAAACTCCCATGGCTATCAGCGATACCCAGGTCGATACCGCGTCTATCCCTGCCACACCTCAAAGCAGCCCTTTGGTCATGCGCATCATCGGTGCCGTGGCGTTGGCGCATTTGATCAACGACCTGATCCAGGCGGTACTGCCGTCTATTTACCCGATGCTCAAGGCCAGTTATGGGCTGACCTTCACCCAGGTTGGCTTGATTACGCTGACCTTCCAGTTGACGGCATCGCTGCTGCAGCCCTGGGTGGGTTATCACACGGACCGGCACCCCAAGCCCTGGCTGCTGCCGGCCGGTACGGTCTGCACGCTGATCGGGATCGTGATGATGTCCATGGTTGGCAGTTTTGCCATGATCCTGCTGGCCGCCGGTCTGATCGGTATTGGCTCCTCGACCTTTCACCCTGAAGCCTCGCGAGTCGCACGCCTGGCGTCGGGCGGGCGTTATGGGTTGGCGCAGTCGACGTTCCAGGTCGGCGGTAACGCCGGCTCTGCTTTCGGCCCGTTGCTGGCGGCGGCGATCATCGTTCCTTACGGGCAAGGTAATGTGGCCTGGTTCGGCCTGTTCGCACTGTTTGCGCTGTTCGTGCTGTACCGCATCAGCCGCTGGTACGCCAATCACCTCAACCTGTTCAAGCTCAAGCAAGGCCAGGCGGCTACTCATGGTCTGTCCAGGGGCCGGGTCTTGAGTGCATTGGCGGTGCTGGGTTTGCTGGTGTTCTCCAAGTATTTCTACATGGCCAGTTTCACCAGCTACTTCACCTTCTACCTGATCGAGAAGTTCGACCTGTCGGTGGCGTCGTCGCAGTTGTATCTGTTCCTGTTCCTCGGCGCTGTGGCGGCGGGGACCTTCTTTGGCGGTCCGATAGGCGACAGGATCGGACGTAAGGCGGTGATCTGGTTCTCGATCCTTGGCGTGGCACCGTTCACGCTGATCCTGCCTTACGTTGATCTGCTGTGGACCAGCATTCTCAGCGTGGTCATCGGCTTCATCCTGGCTTCGGCATTCTCGGCCATCGTGGTGTATGCCCAGGAACTGGTGCCGGGTAACGTCGGCATGATTGCCGGCGTGTTCTTTGGCTTGATGTTTGGCTTCGGCGGGATTGGCGCCGCGCTGCTGGGGCATCTGGCCGACATCCGCGGCATCGAGTATGTGTATTGGTTGTGCTCGTTTTTGCCGTTGTTTGGAGCCCTGGCGATTTTTCTGCCCAGAAGCAGAAAAAACTGACGTGTACTCAACCGGCGGAGGCGAGTGGGCCCCGCCGGGCCTTGCAAACAACTGAATTGCAAAGCGTTGAAAAAATACCCGCCAACCAGAGCGATTTGATTAGTTGCTTGGAGTCGCTACTAAAGTACCGTTTTGTATAAGTCTTAAGTTTGATTTTGTATAAAGGTCGGCCATGTTAATTTGCTGCTGTGGTTGATGGATTGAATGGACGCAGCGGCAATCTTCAAGGGAGTCCGCTGGGGTGACCGGAAAGCAGCTTTCCACATTCTTTCCACCCGCCGCTCTTATTGTCTTCGGACATAAGGCCTTCGGCTCTTGATCTGAATACCTTCACCTCTCGGGTGAGGTGACTCACGCCCCTACCTGCCACAAATACTTATAAAGCAGCTGTATCGCCGCGTCCGTTCAAGGCGATTGCCTCGTGGACAGCGTAAACAGCCGTGAGCGATTGTTATTTGCCGTGTTGTGCACAAGTTTGAGGCTGTCGTCTTAAACGTTGGCAATAAAAATAATCAGGCAGGGGATGATATGAAGTTCAAGTCGTTGCAGGCACGCATTTGTGTCACGGCAGGCGTATGTCTGTTTGTTTCATCAATTAGCCTGGTTATTTACGGGCTCTTTACCGCCAGGGCTAATGAACAATACGTGGCGACCGAAGTCTCGGCGCTGGTTGAAAAATCAACGATCCGGGAAATTCAGAACCTGGCCGAGTCCCGTGCCAATGCCATTCAGGCCAAGTTGCAAAATGCTCTGGATGCGGCCCGCACCATGGCCAATACCTTTGCCTCCAGCAAGGCTTCGCAGAGCCCTTTGGCGTTGGGACGTGAGCAGATCAACACGGTATTGCTCAGTGTTCTAAAAGATAACCCGGACTTCAATGGCACTTACTCCTGCTGGGAACCGGACGCGTTGGATGGTCAGGATCTTGTGTTGCGCAACGCACAGGACGGCAGTAATCCGTTGACCGGGCGCTTCACGCCTTACTGGACGCGCAGCGCTGGCGGACATGTGGCAGTACAGCCATTGGTCGAGTATGACTCCCCGGATCGCCACCCGAACGGTGTACCCAAAGGGGGTTGGTACAGCGGCCCACGCGACACTCTGAAGGAAAGCGTGCTGGACCCCATTCCTTATGTGGTTCAGGGCAAAAACGTATGGCTGACCACTTTGTCGGTGCCGATCGTATCCGATGGCAAGTTCTACGGCGTGGTCGGCGCTGACTTCGATATCGACTTTATCCAGAAACTCAGCGAGCAGATGTCGGCCGATCTCTACGGTGGCAAGGGCACGGTGTCGATTCTGAGTAACCAGGGGCTGGTAGTCGCGGACAGTCAGCGTACCGACCTGATTGGCCAGCCCATCAAGGCCTTGTTGCCTGACTCTTGGGAGAAAGTGCTGCGCGATATCCAGAGTGGTCGTGGTGACGGTCTGCTCAATCCGCACACCCAGCATATCGAAGTGCTGATGCCCATTGAGCTGGGGCGCACAGGTAAACCCTGGGCGGTGCTGATTCGCCTGCCAAAGGCAGTGGTCATGACTCAGGCCATTGCCCTGGAGCAGGAGCTACAGGCGCGCAGTATCAGCAACAGCATCTGGCAGGTGTCGGTTGGCCTGGGCGTTTCGCTGTTGGCGCTGGTCGCCCTGTGGTTTGCCGCCGCAAAAATCGTTGGGCCGATTCGCGAAGCCGCCGCCTTGGCAGCCAACATCAGCCTGGGGGATTTCTCGCGTCGCCTGGTGCAAAAAACCGAGGACGAAGTGGGCCAGTTGTCTGTCGCGCTCAACGATATGTCTGAAAGCCTGCAACGGCAGGTCAGGGTGGCCGAGCGCATTAGCGAAGGTGATCTGGACCTGGAGGTCCGGTTGTCTTCGCCCCACGATACCCTTGGCAGGTCACTGGAGAAGATGGTGGGTAATCTGAACCAACTGATTGGCGAAGTTCAGGCCAGCGCCACCCAGATCACCGGCAGCTCGGCGCAGGTTACCGACCTGAGCCAGTCATTGTCCGATGGGGCGTCCAATTCCGCGTCGTCCATCACTGAAATCAGCGCGGTGATGACACAAATGGCCGCACAGACCCGGGACAACGCCGCCAATGCCAAAAAGGCCGATGAGCAGTCCCAGGCATCACGGGCCGATGCCGGGGAAAGCGACAAATTGATGAGTGAGCTGATTGCCGCCATGGCCGAAATCGACAATTCGGGCAAAGACATTACCGCGATCATCACCACCATCGACAACATCGCCGCGCAAACCAACCTGTTGGCGTTGAACGCGGCTATCGAAGCCGCCAGGGCAGGTGAGCTGGGGCGTGGTTTTGCTGTGGTGGCGGATGAGGTGCGTAGCCTGGCCGCCCGCAGCGCCGAGGCCGCCCAGCAGACGGCTGCATTGATTGCCGACTCCTCGAGCAAAACGCAACGCGGCATGATCATCGCGGGCCGGACCGCCGAATCGCTGAAAAACATCGTCAGCGGAACCAGTGCTGTTTCCAACCTGGTTTCATTGATCTATCAAGCTTCCAGCGAGCAAGCCTCAGGCCTGCAACAGGCCAGCATCGGGTTGGAGCAGATCGATGAAGTGACGCAGAAAAACCAGTCCAACTCACAAGAGTGCGCGGTGGCGGCCAAGGATCTTTCGGAGCGAGCATCTTTGATGCAGCGCGTGCTGGGGCGCTTCAAAGTCAAAAGGGGGTAGTGGGTTTTCTGGCCACGCGTGACTCAAGATTTATTGTGCGAGGGACCAAGCTCCCTCGCCACAGTTCAATCCAGTTCTTGAATGAGCGCAATTGCATTGCGTTATCCAATAGGGTCTCGGTAACGCCCTTGAGGGTGTACTATCGATACTCGCCCATCGGATACCAGTTAGCCATGTCCACGCTAAGCGAAGAGAGCCGTCAGATCGTAGCTTCTCTGGCGCACCGCGTTGGCCCCAACGCTGACATTGCAAAGACCGCCCACGCGATCGTTTCCATCTTGCAGGATATAGAGGCGACCCTGACGCCCGTCATTGGTCAGCAAGGGGTTATCGCGTTGTATCGCCGTAGCCTGCATCTGTGTGGCTCCGCTCATCCGCGCCTGACCAGCACCTGCAACAAGGTGCCGTCCGGCATGGTTCTGACCGCCCTGAATTCAGTGCTTGTTGAGCAAAGCGAAGCCGATGCGCGGTTTTTCGGTGAAATGTTGCTGACCACTTTCTATGAGTTGCTGACCACGCTGATCGGACCCTCGCTTACCGCACGTTTGCTTCGTGACGTGTGGGATTCTTCTTTGAGCGACACCCCTTCGCAGGAAAATTCGCCATGAGCAGCAAAGTGACTATCAACCGCTTGGCCACCGGCGTGCCAGGACTGGACGAGGTCTTGGGCGGAGGATTGCCGGAGTTTTCGTTCAATCTGATCGCCGGCCCACCCGGTTGCGGTAAGACCACCCTCGCGCACCAGATGATGTTTGCCCTGGCGACCCCCGCACGTCCGGCGCTGTTTTTTACCGTGCTGGGTGAGCCACCACTGAAGATGCTGCGCTATCAGCAGCAGTTCGATTTCTTCGACAGCGACGCGATCAATCATTCGATCCGCTACGTCAACCTGGCTGACGACACCCTGGCTGGGGATCTGGACGAAGTGCTGCGGCGCATTGTCAGCGAGGTGGAGGCGCACTCCCCGGCACTGGTGTTCGTTGACTCGTTCCGCTCGGTGGTGCTGGCCAGCCAGACCCAGGACAACCCGAATAACAACTTGCCGCAGTTCGTCCAGCAACTGGGCATGTTGATGACCACTTGGCAGGCCACGACTTTCCTGATTGGTGAGTACTTTACCGAAACCGATACCAACCCGATTTTCACCGTGGCCGACGGACTGATCTGGCTGCGCCAGAGCGTTCAGCGCAATTCCATGGTGCGCAAGATGGAAATCATGAAGATGCGTGGCCAGCCAACGCTGCCGGGTCTGCACACTTTCCGTATCGCCCCATCGGGAATCAAGGTATTTGCCCCTGCGCCCTACAATCCGATCGAAGCTCCGCTGGAGTTCCCCATCAAACGCTTGGGAATGGGTGTGCCACAGCTCGACGAAATGCTCGGTGGTGGCCTGCCGCGCGGTTACTCCCTGTTGGTTGCTGGCCCGTCGGGTTCTGGAAAAAGCATTCTCGCGGCATCGTTTCTCGCTGAAGGCGCGCGAAACGGTGAAAACGGCGTGATCGCCGTGTTCGAGCAGCGCCCGAATCACTCCCAGAACGCCACCCTCTCAAACTTGATTAAAAGCGGCAAAGTCGGGCTGGTGGATAGCCGTGCTCCAGATCTGTCCATCGACGAGATCGTGCAGTTGCTGTTGAGCGAGATTGCTCGCCTGAACGCCACGCGGGTGGTGATTGACTCGCTGTCGGGGTTCGAACTGGCCCTGGCGCCGACCTTTCGCGAAGACTTTCGCGAGTCGCTGTCGCGCATGGTCACCGCGTTGACCAGCGCCGGTGTCAGTGTATTGCTGACCTCGGAGTTGGAGGATCGCTACACGGATCTGCGATTCAGTCCTTACGGCACGGCTTTTCTCACCGATGCAATCATCGTTCAGCGCTACATTGAAGTGCAAAGCCGTTTATTGCGCATCATGGCCGTGGTCAAGGTGCGGGCCAGCGCTCACTCCGATGAGTTACGCCTTTACAGCATTGACGATAGCGGTTTGCAGATCGGTGACATGTTGCCGGATCAGGAAGGTTTGCTCGGAGGCCGGCCTACCCGGCAGATGTCTGGCAAAGGTACTGGATGAGGCATCATCATGAATGAGGCCAATGGCGGGAATGAGCAGGCGAAGGCGATGGCCGCTCGCGAGCTGTTCCTGCTCGGCCAGAAAACTGTCGAGGCGCGTGCGGTGCTGGCCGCGCTGCGCAAGGAGCTGAACGACGCCAACACCCAACTTGCCGACAAGCAACATGTCGAGCAACTGATCGAGGCCAATCAGCAACTGGTCCTGGCGATCCTGTCGGCCCAGTCCGAGGCTGAAAAGCCACCTTCCACGCAGGCAGAACAACAACTGTATCGGCAGATGCGCGAGGCCAATGAGCAATTGGTCATTGCCGCCCTCAGCGCGCAGCATCTGCAAGACGCGGCCGAACGGGCGCTGGAGCGCCAGCGTAGCGTTCTCGCTTTGGTTGCCCACGAACTGCGTCATCCGCTGACGCCCATCAGCATGATTGCCGGCCGACTGGTGCGGGTGCCGAGTGAGGAGTTGCCGCGCATGCAGAAGCTGATCGAAGGTCAGGTCCGGCACATGTCTCGATTAGTGGAGGACTTGCTCGATGTCTCCCGCGTCAGCACCGGCAAGTTTCGCCTCGATTGCCAGATTGTCGATATGGTGCAGATCGTTCGCGAGGCCATCGATATCTGTAAACCGGCCATGGTCAGCGGCAATTTGCTGTTCAGCACCACACTGCCCGAGTGTGCCCTGCTGGTGTACGGCGATCCGGTACGGCTTGCTCAGATTCTCGGCAACCTGCTGGGTAATGCGGTCAAATACACCCCTGTGGGCGGCACCGTCGAATTGTCGGTTACCGTCGAAGGGAGTGTCTTGAAGGTCAGCATCCGTGATACCGGCATAGGTATTTCGGCCAAGGCGCTGCCGTTTATTTTTGAACCCTTTGTGCAGGATGTTCACGCCATCGGCTTCAACGGCGTTGGCCTGGGCATTGGTTTGACGGTGGTGCGCGAGTTGGTCGAAAGCCACGGTGGCACAGTGGTCGGCAAGAGTGAGGGGGATGGCAAGGGGAGCGAGTTCGTGGTGAGGTTGCCGTTGGCAAATCCATGAAGCTGCGCAGTCGTCCCATCTGCCGCCGCGTGCGGGGATGTCAGATTCTGTAATAATTCGATGCGTATGACGCGTTCGGAAACATTATAGGATCACCTCCCCAATTATTTTCAGGTCTATATGAACACCCTTCTGGAGCCTCCCAGTCGTTTTTTTCAATCCGCGCCCTCTACAAGTCCGCTCTGCGTTACCCAGCGTTTATCCGGTTTTTCTGGATCGCTGGACATCCAAATCCCATCCGTAGGCTTCTCATCGATTTCTCCCAGTGAGACCAACGGTGTCGCCTCCCAAGTCATGCCTTGCTCTATCCGCTCGATAAAGCTTCTTTCCCTGGCACCTTTCGCCCCGACTCTACGAGAGGTTGAATAACCCTTATGGAATGGATTGCTGATCCGACGGCATGGCTTGGCCTGCTGACCCTGATCGTGCTGGAGCTGGTGCTCGGCATTGATAACCTTGTGTTTATTGCCATCCTGGCTGACAAGCTGCCGCCGGAGCAGCGCGATCGTGCCCGGATCATTGGCCTGTCGCTGGCATTGTTGATGCGCCTTGGCCTGCTGGCCAGCATCTCCTGGATGGTGACCCTGACCGAGCCGTTGTTCGAGGTCTTCGACAAGACGTTCTCGGGCCGGGACCTGATCATGCTGTTCGGTGGTGTATTCCTGTTGTTCAAGGCCACCATGGAGTTGCATGAACGACTTGAGGGGCATGTCACCGAGCGTACAGGTAACGCCGCCTATGCGATGTTCTGGCCTATCGTTGCGCAGATTGTGGTGCTGGACGCGGTCTTCTCCCTGGACGCCGTGATCACGGCCGTGGGCATGGTGGAACATCTGTCGGTCATGATGATCGCGGTGATTTTCTCCATCGGCCTGATGATCATCGCAAGTAAGCCCCTGACCCAGTTCGTCAACAGCCACCCAACCGTCATCATGCTCTGTCTGGGCTTTCTGATGATGATCGGCTTCAGCCTCACGGCTGAGGGCCTGGGCTTCCACATTCCGAAAGGCTACCTCTATGCCGCGATCGGTTTTTCGATCCTGATCGAACTGTTCAACCAGTTGGCTCGCTCTCGTCGCAAGAAGAGCATGCAAGGGCATCGCCCTATGCGCGAACGCACTGCCCATGCCGTCATGCGTTTGCTGGGTGGACACAAGTTGGGGGCTGATGAAGTCGGTGAAGAGATCGCTGACATGCTGTCAGGCGACGAAGCCGAACAGGTCTTCCACCGACGTGAGCGGGTCATGATCAGTGGTGTGTTGCAGTTGGCGGAGCGCCCAATACGCAGTGTCATGACTCATCGGGCGGAAATCGACCACCTCGACCTGGCCGATTCCCCAGACGAGATCCGCACCAGGCTGATGCACTCGTCGTATTCCAGGTTGCCGTTGATCCGCGACGGCCGTGTGGATGAGCCTCTGGGGTTCATCCACAAGAAGGAGTTGCTCAAGGAACTGTTGGCGGGCAACGAGCCGAATCTGGAAGCCATGGCTCGCAAGGCCATCAACCTGCTGGACAACTTCACGATTCTCAACGCGCTGGAACAGATGCGCAAAGAGTCGACCCACATCGCCTTCGTGGTGAACGAGTTCGGTGATTTCATTGGTCTTCTCACCATGACCGATATTCTCGAATCCATCGCCGGTGAACTGCCCGATGCCAGTGAAATAGAGGGTCCGAACATCGTGGCCCAGGATGACGGATTTCTGGTCAGCGGCGCGCTGAATCTCAGCCAGGTGCGCGAACACATCGGCTTCCAGGCAAAAGCGACGGATGACTATCAGACGCTCGCCGGGTTGGTCATGAGCTTGCTGGACCGCTTGCCGATCATCGGAGACAAACTCGATTGGCAAGAGTGGAGCATGACCGTTGTCGAGGTTGAAGAGCGTCGGGTGACGAGGGTGCTGTTGCGTAAAAGCTAACGTGGAATAATCGGGGCCGCATCCGCGGCCTCGTTTGTTTGAAGCGTATGGCGAGTCTCTGTCACCGGTGGAAATCCCAAGACGAAAAAAATCCCCGTATCAGTCATGATTACGGGGATTTTTTCGTCCAGGGAAGTCCGTGGGATTCCACGGGCTCTCTTAAACGTTGAAGCGGAAGTGCATCACGTCGCCATCCTTGACGATGTATTCCTTGCCTTCCAGGCGCCATTTACCAGCTTCCTTGGCGCCGGCTTCACCTTTGTACTGGATGAAGTCTGCGTAGGCGATGACTTCGGCGCGGATGAAGCCTTTTTCGAAGTCGGTGTGGATCACGCCAGCGGCTTGCGGGGCAGTGGCGCCGACGCGTACGGTCCAGGCGCGGACCTCTTCGACACCGGCAGTGAAGTAAGTCTGCAGGTGGAGCATTTCGTAACCGGCGCGGATCACGCGGTTCAGGCCGGGCTCTTCCAGGCCCAGGGCCTCGAGGAACATGTCTTTCTCTTCACCATCGTCCAGCTCGGCGATTTCCGCTTCGATCTTGTTGCAGACCGGAACGACCATGGCGCCTTCTTCTTCGGCAATGGCCCGGACCACGTCCAGGTGCGGGTTGTTCTCGAAACCGTCTTCAGCGACGTTGGCGATGTACATGACCGGCTTGGTTGTCAGCAGGTGGAAGCCCTTGATCACCAGCTTCTCATCGGTGCTCATGTTCTTCATCAGGCTGCGCGCGGGCTTGCCTTCGGTGAAGTGGGCGATCAACTGCTCCAGCAGGCCCTTCTGGACCACTGCGTCCTTGTCGCCACCCTTGGCGTTGCGAGCGACTTTCTGCAGTTGCTTCTCGCAGCTGTCGAGGTCGGCGAAGATCAGCTCAAGGTCAATGATCTCGATGTCACGCTTGGGGTCGACGCTGTTGGAGACGTGAATGACGTTCTCATCTTCAAAGCAGCGCACCACGTGGGCGATTGCATCGGTTTCACGAATGTTGGCCAGGAACTTGTTACCCAGGCCTTCACCTTTCGAGGCACCGGCGACGAGACCGGCGATGTCGACGAATTCCATGGTGGTCGGCAGGATGCGCTTGGGATTGACGATGGCCGCCAGCGCTTCCAGGCGTGGGTCGGGCATCGGCACGATGCCGCTGTTAGGCTCGATGGTGCAGAAGGGGAAGTTTTCGGCCGCGATACCGGACTTGGTCAGGGCGTTGAACAGGGTGGACTTGCCGACGTTAGGCAGGCCGACGATGCCGCAATTGAATCCCATGGTGTTTCCCCTCGGAGTAGAGTCAGGCCTTCTGGCTGTGCAGGTTTTTCATCGCGCGGTTCCATTCACCGGCGAGGATATCCGGCAGCACGCCGAGGGCAAAGTCGATGCTGGCATCGAGTTTTTCCTGTTCGGCGCGAGGCGCACGACCCAGGACAAAATTTGAAACCATGCTGGCAACGCCCGGGTGGCCGATGCCGAGCCGCAGGCGGTGAAAGGTATTCTGATTACCCAGTTGCGCGATGATGTCGCGCAACCCGTTGTGACCGCCATGGCCGCCGCCCTGCTTGAGCTTGGCGACGCCCGGAGGCAGGTCGAGTTCGTCGTGGGCCACCAGGATTTCTTCAGGTTTGATGCGAAAGAAACCGGCCAATGCCGCCACGGCCTGGCCGCTGCGGTTCATGTAGGTGGTGGGAATCAACAGACGAACATCCTGACCCTGGTGTGAGAAACGCCCGGTCAGGCCGAAATATTTGCGATCGGCCGCCAGGCTGACGCCTTGTGCGTGCGCGATGCGCTCAACAAAAAGGGCCCCTGCGTTATGCCGGGTCTGTTCGTATTCAGCGCCTGGATTTCCCAGGCCAACGATCAGTTTAATGGCAGTCACGATAGGGGCCCTTCCTGGAGTGTGGATAACAACGTCGCGCTCAAACGGTGTTGCGACAGTGGGACGAAAATGGCGGATCTACCGTTAAGTAAACTTCGCGTTCTCGCCCGCTGTCTCGCTACGTTCCAGTCCGCGATGTTTCCGGTCACTCCGGCGACAGAGTGAAATTACTCTGCAGCTTCTTCTTCAGTCGCTTCTGGAGCAACACGTGGAGCGTGGACGTTGGCAACAGCCTTGTCATCGCCGTGCGCCAGGGCAACAAACTCAACGCCTTTAGGGGCCTTGAGGTCGGACAGGTGAATGATCGTGCCGATTTCGGCGTCAGCCAGGTCGACTTCGATGAATTCAGGCAGGTCTTTCGGCAGGCAGGAAACTTCCAGCTCGGAAGTTACGTGCGAGATTTCGCCGCCTTTCTTGACCGGAGCAGCTTCGTTGATGAAGTGCACTGGAACAACAGCAGTCAGCTTCTGACCGGCAACAACGCGTACGAAGTCAGCGTGCATCACGTGGCCTTTGGCCGGGTGACGCTGCAGGGCTTTGATCACGACGTTTTGCTTGGTGCCGCCAACGTTCAGCTCGATGATGTGGCTGTAGGCCGCTTCGTTTTCGAGCAGTTTGGCAACTTCTTTGGCCAGCATGCTGATGGACTCAGGGGCTTTGTCGCCACCGTAGACTACAGCTGGAACCAGGCTTGCGAGACGACGCAGGCGGCGGCTCGCACCTTTCCCCAGGTCGGAACGCACTTCAGCATTCAGGGTAAATTCGTTCATGTTGTATCTCCAAAGTAACCACATTCACCCCAGCGCTTGCGACCAGCGCTAAAGGCGATATGGGCAAAAAAGCCCCGCCCCGGCAGGTAATGTCGGGGCGGGGCGCTTTTCGTCAACGAGATGTAAGGGAAAGGGCAGGGCCCTTAACGGAACATCGCACTGATCGATTCTTCATTGCTGATGCGGCGAACCGCCTCGGCAACAACCGGTGCGATATCCAGTTGGCGGATACGCGCACAGGCTTGTGCTGCAGCGGACAGCGGGATGGTGTTAGTGACCACCAGCTCGTCCAGCACGGAATTTTCAATGTTTTCGATCGCTCGACCCGACAGCACAGGGTGTGTGCAGTAGGCAAAGACCTTGGCAGCGCCATGCTCTTTCAGGGCCTTGGCCGCGTGGCACAGGGTGCCGGCGGTATCGACCATGTCGTCGACCAGAATACAGGTACGCCCTTCGACGTCGCCGATGATATGCATCACTTCGGAGTGATTGGCTTTCTCACGGCGTTTGTCGATGATACCCAGATCAACGCCCAGGGATTTGGCAACGGCCCGTGCACGCACGACGCCGCCAATGTCCGGGGACACGATCATCAGGTTTTCGAAGCGCTGATCTTCAATGTCATCCACCAGAACCGGGGAGCCGTAGATGTTATCCACGGGAATATCGAAGAAGCCTTGAATCTGGTCAGCATGCAGATCGACCGTGAGCACACGATCGATGCCGACTACGGTAAGCATGTCAGCCACGACTTTCGCGCTGATTGCCACACGTGCGGAACGCGGACGGCGATCCTGACGGGCATAACCAAAGTAAGGAATAACAGCAGTAATACGAGTAGCCGAGGAGCGGCGGAAGGCATCAGCCATCACGACGAGTTCCATCAGGTTATCGTTGGTCGGAGCGCAAGTCGGCTGAATAATGAAGACGTCTTTACCGCGAACGTTTTCATTGATCTCGGCAGTGATTTCGCCGTCGGAGAACTTACCGACAGAAATGTCACCGAGAGGGATATGCAGCTGACGTACAACACGCCGAGCCAGATCGGGGTTAGCGTTCCCCGTAAAGACCATCATCTTGGACACGCGCAGTACCTGAAGGCTGAGGGTATACCTGGATGAGTATAGGAAAATGGCAGGGGCGGCTGGATTCGAACCAACGCATGGCAGGATCAAAACCTGCTGCCTTACCGCTTGGCGACGCCCCTGTATCTGTTGCTTCGAGTGCCCAGCACTCGATTCCGTTAGAGCAGACTTTGCAGCTTGCGATGCAACATCGAAACGTTGCTTCCTTTTGCTACAAACCCTGTAAGGGTCTCTGTCAGAAGGGCCGAGACTTTATCAGCTTCAGCTTTGCTTGGGAAGCCCCCAAACACACAACTTCCAGTTCCGGTGAGTTTTGCTTCGGTAAATTTACCTAACAAATTCAAAGCGTTACGAACATCTGGATAACGCCTTGCTACCACCGGTAAGCAGTCATTTCGACTGTTTCCCTTGGGAACGGGGCGCACTTTAATGGGAGGAGAGTTACGTGTCAACAGTGGATCTGAAAAAATTTCTGCTGTACTTACAGATACTTGCGGCACCAGTACCAAGTACCAAGGTTCCTCGGGCTCTACCGGTGTGAGTTTTTCCCCGACGCCCTCGGCAAAAGCCGCGTGGCCCCGTACGAAAACCGGCACGTCGGCGCCCAGCGTCAGGCCCAATGCGGCCAGGCGATCAGCGTCCCAACCCAGCTGCCACAGGTGGTTGAGCCCCAGCAAAGTCGTTGCCGCGTTTGAGCTGCCGCCGCCGATGCCGCCGCCCATGGGCAGGATTTTTTCGATCCAGATATCAATGCCCAGCGAACACCCGGATTGCTCCTGAAGTTTTTTCGCGGCTTTGACGATCAGGTTGCTGTCGTGAGGAACGCCTTCGAATTCGGTGTGCAGGTGAATCACGCCGTCGTCACGCACGGCAAAGGTGATTTCATCGCCGTAGTCGAGAAACTGAAAAATCGTCTGCAACTCGTGATAGCCGTCCGGGCGACGGCCCAGGATGTGCAACATCAGGTTGAGCTTGGCCGGGGAGGGCAGGGTCAGGCGCGCAGCGGTCATGTCATTGCCCCAGCTTGCGCGGCTGCCATTGCTTGATCACCAGCGTGACGTCCAGGTTGCTGCCGTGCAGTTTGATGCGCTCGGGCAACCAGTAACCGTTTTGCTCGGCGTAGCTCAAGTATTCGATCTGCCAGTCGTCCTGCTCCAGGTTGGACAGGCGACTGTCGGCATCGAGGGTCAGGCGGCTTTTGCTGTCCGGTGCCGGCAGGCCGCGAACCCACCAGGTCAGGTGGGATACGGGCAGCTTCCAGCCCAGTTGTTCTTCCAGCAAGGCTTCCGGCGAGGGTGATTCGTAGCGACCCTGATTGGCCACTTCCAGCGAAACCTGGCCTGGTCGGCCGGTCAGGCGCGCCGCGCCACGACCCAGCGGACCGGACAGGCGAATGTCGTAGTAGTCCTGGCGTTGCAGCCAGAACAGTGTGCCGCTGCCCGAGTCTTTCGGTGCGCGTATGCCGATCTTGCCATCGATCTGCCAGCCGTCGAGACCGCTCAGTTGTTCCTTGTGCTCTCGCCATTGGGCCGTGTTGCCGTGGCCCTGGACGGATTCTCGGGCGCCGAAGCCGGCGCAACCGGCGAGCAGGGCGATAAAGCTGAAAACGATGAAGTGGCGCAAAAGCATAATTTTAAAGGGTCTCTGATCCGGTCAGGCGTTTGATGGTGCTGCGCAGGATGGGGCTGTCGGGCTGTTCCTTGAGGAACTTGCTCCAGATCTGCCGGGCTTCGCGCTGTTTGCCGTTGGCCCACAGGACTTCGCCCAGGTGCGCGGCGACTTCTTGGTCGGGAAAGCGCTCCAGGGCCTGGCGCAGCAGGCGTTCGGCCTCGTCGAGGTTGCCCAGGCGGAAATGCACCCAGCCAAGACTGTCGAGCACCGCCGGGTCTTCCGGGTTGAGCTGGTGGGCCTGTTCGATCAGCACCTTGGCTTCGGCGTATCGGGTGGTGCGATCGGACAAGGTGTAGCCCAGGGCATTGAGGGCCATTGCATTGTCGGGGTCGCGCTGGATGATCAGGCGCAGGTCTTTCTCCATCTGCGCCAGGTCATTGCGTTTCTCCGCCAGCATGGCGCGGGTATACAACAGGTTCAGGTCGTCCGGGTACTGCTTCAACGCCCGATCGAGCACAGTCCAGGCTTTCTCGCCCTGATTATTGGCCGACAGGGTTTCAGCCTCGATCAGATACAACTGGATGCCGTAGTCCGGCTGGGTGTCCCGCTGCACGGCGAGGCGACTCTGGGCCTCGGCCGTTTTGCCGTTGCTCATCAGGATATCGGCCTGGCGCAACTGGGCCGGCAGATAATCGTTGCCTGGGCCGACCTGGGCGTACTCGAGCAGTGCACTCTCGGGATCGTTGCGCTCTTCCGCGATGCGGCCCAGGTTCAAGTGGGCGGAGTCGACATGCGTTCCCCGCGCAATCAGGTCTTCCAGGTGACCCTTGGCTTCTTCCCACGCTTTGGCTTCCAGGCAGACCAACGCCAGGGAATAGCGCAATTCATCGTCTTCAGGGTACTGCTGGACCAGGCTGGAAAACTCCACCTTGGCGTCGTCCATGCGGTCGTTTTCCACCAGCATGCGCGCGTAGGTGAGACGCAGGCGCTTGTCGTCCGGGTATTGCCTGATGCCTTTTTCCAGCAACGGCAGGGCTTCGTCGCCGCGGTTCGCGCCTTGCAGCAAGCGAGCGCGCAGCAGAATCGGCGCCACTTCGCCCGCTTGCGGCGGGTTGTCTTCCAGCAGGGAAAGGGCGCCCTGGATGTCACCATCCTGTTGCAGCAGCAGGGCCTTGCCGAAAATCAGCTGACCGTTATCGGGATGGCGCTGCAGCAGTCGGTCGAAGCTTTTAGTCAGGCCGTCGCGGGTTTCCTGGTCGGTATCGGCTGCTGATAGCGCAAGGAAGTCGAAATGGGTGTCGCCCTTGCCCAGCAGGACTTTCTCCATATACACCATGGAGTCGTCGTAGCGTCCGGCCCGGGCCAGTTGCACGGCGGCGGCGCGTTGCGCTTCGAGGTCTTGCGGGGCGTTTTTGGCCCAGATCAGTGCGGTATCCAGGGCGGGCTGGTCGGCACCCAGGTATTCGGCAATGCGAAACGCCCGCTCGGAGATGCCCGGGTCCTGTGTGTTGATGGCCTGGGTGACGTAGTTGTCCAGCGCAATGTCGAAGCGATTGCGCTGGCCTGCCAGTTCGGCGCTCAACAGGCTGAAAATGGTTTCTTCGCTGAATGAGCTATAGACCTTGGGCTTTTCAGGGGCCTGGGTGCTGTCTTCGACCGGCGGCGTACCGTCTGTCGACACGGGAGCCATGGACTGACAGCCGCCGAGCAAGGCAAAAGCGAGGAGCAACGCGGAAGATCTATTCATATAGGAAAAGGACGACTAACCTGCGGTCGGATCATCATGACACAGCCTTCGGTCAAACATAACCGGCCCGTCGATTTACGGCACGGGGCAGGGCGATAGATATCGAGTGGTTGTTCTGAATCTGGCGAAGTAGGACAATTGCCGGCTTCACGTCACTATCAGCGACCTTGAATGGCCTTCCTTGCACTTGGTATTAACCACAAGACTGCTTCCGTAGACGTCCGCGAGCGCGTGGCCTTTACGCCTGAGCAACTGGTTGAGGCCCTGCAGCAGCTTTGCCGACTCACCGAGAGCCGCGAGGCTGCCATCCTCTCCACCTGCAATCGCAGCGAGCTTTATATAGAGCAGGATCACATTTCGGCCGATACCGTGCTGCGCTGGCTGGCCGAATATCACGATCTGAGTCTTGAAGAGCTGCGCGCCAGTGCCTATGTGCATGAAGACGATGCGGCCGTTCGTCACATGATGCGAGTTGCCTCCGGGCTCGATTCGCTGGTGCTGGGCGAACCGCAGATTCTCGGCCAGATGAAGTCGGCCTATGCCGTGGCCCGTGAGGCCGGCACGGTCGGGCCTCTGCTGGGGCGCTTGTTCCAGGCCACGTTCAATGCCGCCAAACAGGTGCGCACCGACACGGCCATCGGCGAAAACCCGGTGTCCGTGGCATTTGCCGCGGTCAGCCTGGCGAAACAGATTTTCAGCGATCTGCAACGCAGCCAGGCGCTGCTGATCGGCGCGGGGGAGACCATCACCCTGGTCGCGCGCCATCTGCACGACCTGGGGGTCAAGCGTATCGTGGTTGCCAACCGTACCCTGGAGCGCGCCAGTACCCTGGCCGAGCAGTTCGGCGCCCATGCTGTGCTGCTGTCGGACATCCCGGCCGAGCTGGTGCACAGTGACATCGTCATCAGCTCCACCGCCAGCCAGTTGCCGATCCTGGGCAAAGGCGCGGTGGAAAGCGCCCTGAAACTGCGCAAGCACAAGCCGATTTTCATGGTGGATATTGCCGTTCCCCGGGACATCGAGCCGGAAGTGGGCGAGCTCGACGACGTTTATCTGTACAGCGTCGACGACCTGCACGAAGTGGTCGCCGAGAACCTCAAGAGCCGGCAAGGGGCGGCCCAGGCGGCCGAAGAAATGATCACCATTGGCGCCGAGGACTTCATGGTCCGCCTGCGCGAGCTGGCGGCGGTGGATGTGCTCAAGGCTTATCGTCAGCAGAGCGAACGCCTGCGCGACGAAGAGCTGCAAAAGGCCCAGCGCCTGCTGGCCAACGGTGGCAGCGCCGAAGAGGTGCTGGTGCAACTGGCTCGCGGCCTGACCAATAAATTGCTTCACGCGCCCAGTGTCCAGCTCAAGAAGCTGACCGCCGAAGGCCGCCTCGATGCGTTGGCCATGGCCCAGGAACTCTTTGCCCTCGGTGAGGGTTCACCGGATAGTTTTTCGGATAAAAAATCGCAATGAAAGCGTCACTGCTCAATAAGCTGGACATTCTCCAGGACCGTTTCGAGGAACTGACCGCCCTGCTGGGCGATGGTGAAGTCATTTCCGACCAGAACAAGTTTCGCACGTATTCCAAGGAATACGCCGAAGTCGAGCCGATCGTCGCCACCTATAAACAGTTGCTCAAAGTGCAGGGCGACCTTGAAGGCGCCCAGGCGTTGCTCAAGGACAGCGATCCGGACATGCGCGAAATGGCGGTCGAGGAAGTCCGTGAAGCCAAGGAGCAGTTGCTCGAGCTTGAAAGCAACCTGCAACGCATGTTGTTGCCCAAGGATCCGAATGACGGTCGCAATGTGTTTCTCGAGATCCGTGCCGGCACCGGCGGCGACGAAGCGGCGATATTCTCCGGGGACCTGTTCCGCATGTATTCGCGTTACGCCGAGCGTCGCGGCTGGCGGGTGGAGATCCTCTCGGAGAACGAAGGCGAACACGGTGGCTATAAAGAGGTCATCGCCCGGGTCGAAGGTGACAACGTCTACGGCAAGCTGAAATTCGAATCCGGCGCCCACCGCGTGCAGCGTGTCCCGGCCACCGAATCCCAGGGGCGTATCCACACTTCGGCCTGTACCGTGGCGGTTTTGCCCGAGCCGGACGAGCAGGAAGCCATCGAGATCAACCCGGCGGACCTGCGGGTCGACACCTACCGCTCCTCGGGGGCGGGCGGTCAGCACGTCAACAAGACCGATTCGGCGATCCGTATCACTCACCTGCCTTCGGGCATTGTGGTCGAGTGCCAGGAGGAGCGTTCCCAGCACAAGAACCGTGCGCGTGCCATGTCGTGGTTGTCGGCCAAGCTCAACGATCAACAGACCAGTGCTGCGGCCAACGCCATCGCCAGCGAACGCAAGCTGTTGGTGGGCTCTGGAGATCGCTCGGAGCGGATTCGTACCTACAACTTTGCCCAGGGGCGGGTCACCGACCATCGAGTCAACCTGACGTTGTATTCGCTCGACGAAATTCTCGCCGGCGGCGTCGACGCAGTAATCGAACCGTTGCTGGCCGAATACCAGGCCGACCAGTTGGCCGCGATTGGCGAGTAAGCACAGGTGAACATATGACCATCATCGCCAGTTTGTTACGCGCCGCCGAGCTGCCGGATTCGCCCACGTCCCGACTGGATGCCGAATTGCTGCTGGCCGCGGCACTGGGCAAGCCCCGCAGCTTCCTGCACACCTGGCCCGAGCGAATCGTGCCAAGCGAAGCGGCGTTGTTGTTCTCTGAATACCTGCGCCGCCGTCGTTCTGGCGAGCCAGTGGCTTATATCCTCGGGCAGCAAGGCTTCTGGAACCTGGACCTGGAAGTGGCGCCCCACACCTTGATTCCGCGTCCCGACACCGAACTGCTGGTGGAAACCGCGCTGGCCTTGCTGCCGGCCGCACCGGCGAGGGTTCTGGATCTGGGCACCGGCAGCGGCGCGATTGCCCTGGCATTGGCCAGCGAGCGCCCGGCCTGGACAGTCACCGCGGTCGACCGTGTGCTGGAGGCGGTGGCCCTGGCCGAACGCAATCGCCAGCGCCTGGACCTGCGCAACGTCACGGTGCTGAGCAGCCACTGGTTCAGCGCTTTGGACGGTGAGCGTTTTGAGCTGATCATCAGCAACCCACCTTATATAGCTGCCACCGATCCTCACTTGGCGGAGGGCGACGTGCGGTTCGAGCCGGCCAGTGCCCTGGTGGCAGGGCACGACGGACTTGATGATTTGCGCACAATCATCGCCCAGGCCCCCGATCATCTTGGAGCGGGTGGCTGGTTGATGCTCGAGCACGGTTACGATCAGGCTGACGCGGTGCGTGATCTTCTGCAAACCCAAGGGTTTACTGAAGTCCACAGTCGCAAGGACCTGGGCGGGCATGAGCGCATCAGCCTGGGGCGCCTGCCGTGCTGAACGATCAGGAGCTGTTGCGCTATAGCCGGCAGATTCTGTTGCAGCACGTCGACATCGACGGGCAACTGCGACTCAAGCACAGCCGCGTATTGATCGTCGGCCTCGGCGGACTCGGCGCTCCGGTGGCGTTGTACCTGGCCGCTGCTGGCGTCGGTGAGTTGCACCTGGCGGATTTTGACACGGTCGACCTGACCAACCTGCAACGCCAGATCATCCACGACACCGACAGTGTGGGCCTGAGCAAGGTCGATTCGGCGATGCGTCGCCTGACGGCGCTCAACCCTGAAATCAGCCTGGTGCCTCACCCACAGGCCATGGACGAAGACAGCCTGTCTGCTGCCGTCGCGGCGGTGGATGTGGTGCTGGACTGTTCCGACAATTTCTCCACCCGCGAAGCGGTGAATGCGGCGTGTGTCGCAGCAGGCAAACCGCTGGTCAGCGGTGCGGCGATTCGTCTGGAAGGGCAGTTGTCGGTGTTTGATCCACGCCGCCCGGAAAGCCCCTGCTATCACTGCCTCTACGGCCACGGCAGTGAAGCCGAGTTGACCTGCAGCGAAGCCGGTGTGCTCGGGCCGCTGGTGGGGTTGGTAGGCAGTCTGCAAGCCCTTGAAGCCTTGAAACTGTTGGCCGGCTTCGGCGAGCCACTGGTGGGACGCCTGCTGTTGATCGATGCCTTGGGCAGTCGTTTTCGTGAGCTGAGGGTCAAGCGTGATCCGGGGTGCAGCGTCTGCGGTGGCAGCCAGCATGAGTGAAGCGCCGGTCGGTGTGTTCGACTCGGGTGTCGGCGGGCTGTCGGTGCTGGGGGAGATCCGTCGGCTGTTGCCCAATGAGTCACTGCTCTACGTTGCAGACTGCGGGCATATTCCCTACGGCGAGAAAACCCCGGAATTCATCCGGCAGCGCTGTGCAATCATCGCCAACTTTCTCCATCACCAGGGCGCCAAGGCGCTGGTGGTGGCTTGCAATACCGCGACGGTTGCCGGGGTCGCCGATTTGCGTCGTGATTATCCCCACTGGCCCATTGTCGGCATGGAGCCGGCGGTCAAACCGGCGGCGGCTGCCACTCGAAGTGGCATTGTCGGTGTGCTGGCAACCACTGGCACATTACAAAGCGCCAAATTCGCCGCGTTACTTGATCGGTTCGCCACCGATGTGCAGGTGATCACCCAGCCATGCCCCGGGCTGGTAGAGCTGATCGAAGCAGGCGATCTCCAGAGCCCGGCTTTGCGTCAATTGCTGCAGGGCTATGTCGAACCGTTGCTGGCCGCCGGCTGCGACACGCTGATCCTGGGTTGCACGCACTATCCCTTCCTCAAGCCATTGCTCAAGCACATGGTCCCCGCGCACATCAGCCTGATCGACACGGGGGCCGCCGTTGCCCGGCAACTTCAACGCCTGCTCGCTGAACGCGGCCTCCTGGCCGCCGGTCCCGCCAGCGAAACGCGATTCTGGAGTAGCGCAGATCCGATACATTTAAGAAAAATCCTACCAACGCTATGGAATTCGTCCGGCGTTGTGCGAAGCTTCAGTCTGTAAAAAAAACCTGAAAAATACCTAAATCAGGCTGAACTTCTGTTTTAACGCGGATTTCTATAGCTTTGTCTGTTTGTAACAAAACTAACTAAGTCTGTTCGGAAAAGGATGTTTCTAATGAAGCGTTTATTCTGCTTGGCCGCACTTGCGGCTGCATTGTTGGGGCACACTTACTCCGCACAAGCGGCAGGTGTGGAGTTTGGGGTGGGCCAGACCGGCGAGTCGACCATGACTTACCGCTTGGGTATGCAGTTCGATTGGGACAAGAGCTGGTTGCAGAGTGATGTAGGTCGCCTGACCGGCTATTGGAGCGGCGCTTACACGTATTGGGAAGGGGATGAGGCCTCCAGCAATCACAGCCTGTCGTTCTCGCCTGTCTTTGTGTATGAGTTTGCCGGTCAAAACGTAAAACCCTACATCGAGGCGGGTATCGGTGTTGCGTTGTTTGAAAATACCCAAGTGGAAAACAACCAGCTCGGTACGGCTTTTCAGTTCGAGGACCGCATTGGTTTCGGCCTGCGCTTCAACGGTGGACATGAAGTGGGTATTCGCGCCACTCATTACTCCAACGCCGGCATCAAGTCGACCAACGACGGTGTCGAAAGTTACGCGCTGCACTACACGATGCCGCTGTAACCCAAACCCGTGGGAGCGAGCCTGCTCGCGATAGCGAAGTATCAGACAACCTCATATTGACTGGTCTACCGCTATCGCGAGCAGGCTCGCTCCCACGGGCTACCGATACGCAGTCGCAATCCCTTTGCGTTCTTCAATACATTCCGGCGCGCCCATCTCGAACTCGCGGCAGATCAGCGGGCGTTTTTCGTAGATCGTGCACCTCATGCTGTCGCGATCCAGCGCCGCGCACCAACCATCGTCGAGCCGCAACATCACTTCTCCACCCCATTCGTCCGTGTCGATAAAGCGTTCGGGCACGCCAGTGTCAGTGATCAGCATCACTTCCAGTTGGCAACAGCACGCCGCGCACGTCGAACAAGTGACGGCAGGCTGGGGGATCTGATGGACAGGGATGGTTTTCATGGCGCGCAGTGTAAGGCAACCGCGCCCCTCAGGGTTGGCCCTTGATCGGGCACCCATTCCCCGCTTTATCTGAGTTGACGTCAGTGAGCATCGATTCGGTCGATGAAGGTAGCGGCCAGAGTACGGTCATGGACGAAACGGGGAGCGCCACTTCATGGGGGCGCTCGGCCAGTTGTGTCAGCACGTGATGTGCCGCCGTTTCGGCCGTCCACTGGACTGGGGCCGGAAAACAGTCGTCGAGGCTGAGCGAAGGGCTGTCGAAGCCCGGATGAACCAGCGTCACGTCGATGCCCTCGGCCACCAGTTCGACGCGAGCCGACTCAAACAGAAAACGCATGCCTTTGCCGTCGGCCTCGCTATATGACGGTGGCAGGTAAGTCGCCGGGCTGGCGATGCCCACCAGATGGGACCGGTTGCCTGCACGCAGCAATGGCAGGGCAGTGTGAATGCAGAAGCTGGCCGCTATCAGATTGCTGCGCACAATGTGTTCGATGATCAAAGGGTCGGCGGGTTGGCCGTCGATGTATTCGGCGGTTCCTGCATTGAGAATCACGGTGTCCAGCGAGCCCCACTGCCGGGCAATCTGTTCGCCGATCTCGCGTACGGTCTGGCTGTCGGTCAAGTTGCCGGGCACCGCCAGTACTTGTCCCGGATAACGTGCCGAAAGGTCTTCACTCGAGCGCGACGAGCGCGAGCTAACGGCCAGGTGTGCGCCGGTTTTGAGTATCGCTTCGGCCAACGAAACGCCGATTCCGTTGCCCGCGCCGGTCAGCCAATATCGCTTACGAGTTTCTAGACCCATTCCATACTTCCTTCGCCGAGCAGAGTGCACGAGTTTGGTATAAGACTGTATGGCCGCAGGGTTGAAATTGCATCTTACGGTCCGTGTTTTTCTGTTCGCTGATCGCCCGATTTCTTGGTTTTACACTTATCGAGTTGGCAGGTTTCTGAACGCCTGCAATGCACGAGCCCGGGACTGACTCAGGTCGACAATCGCCGGAGGATAATCCGTCACGCCAAACAATCGGCCCTGCATGTTTGGATTATGGACCTGTTGCTTATCGAGATCGTTCAGTTCAGGTAACCAGCGTTTGATGAACAATCCTTCACGGTCGAATTTCTCCGATTGACTCAAGGGGTTGAAGATCCGGAACCAGGGCGCCGCATCCGTCCCGGTCGAGGCGCTCCACTGCCAGCCGCCGTTGTTGGCGGCCAGGTCGCCGTCGATCAGGTGTTGCATGAAAAAGCGCTCACCCTCACGCCAGTCGATCAGCAGGTTCTTGGTCAGAAACATCGCCACCACCATCCGCAAACGGTTGTGCATCCACCCGGTTTCCAGCAACTGGCGCATGGCCGCGTCGATGATCGGCAAGCCAGTGCGTGCCTGTTTCCAAGCCTCCAGCTCTTCGGGGGCGTTGCGCCAGGCCAGCGCTTCGGTTTCCGGACGGAACGCGCGATGGCGAGACACACGTGGATAGCCCACTAGAATGTGTTTATAGAACTCACGCCAGAGCAATTCATTGATCCATGTCACAACACCGACATTTCCGCTTTCGAATTCACCCTGGTTGGCCTGCAGCGCCGCATGCAGGCATTGGCGCGGCGAGATCACACCCGCCACCAGGTACGCCGAGAGCTGGCTGGTGCCTGGCCTGGCGGGGAAGTCCCGTTCGCTCTGGTAATAATCGAGGTGTTGCTCAGCGAAGGTGTCCAGACGCCGCTGGGCTTCGTTTTCACCGGCTGGCCAGAGGGCGCGCAGCGTTTCACTCGCAGGCGAGAAGCCTTCGACTTGCGTGGG
This sequence comes from Pseudomonas sp. N-1-13, assembly GCF_057787095.1. NCBI lineage: Bacteria > Pseudomonadati > Pseudomonadota > Gammaproteobacteria > Pseudomonadales > Pseudomonadaceae > Pseudomonas > Pseudomonas sp. N-1-13. The sequence continues at coordinate 891,277 of NZ_JBYNRI010000001.1, forward strand.
CACCGGGTCGCTGACAATGCCGGTGGGTGCCTGCCGGGCCGGTTTGGCGATCAGGCTCGGCAGCGAAAAGTGCAGGCGGCTGTAACAGACCTTGCGGAACTGGCTGAACACCTGGAAATAGGTGCCGGTTTTGGTCAGCACACTGCCGGGCTTGAACAGCAACTGGTCGAGGTGGCTGTGAAATTCGATGCCCTGGACCTGCAACGTTCGGGCAACTTCGGCATCTCGGTGGGTTTCGTTCAAGCCGTATTCTTCATTGACATGGACGGCGTCGATTGCCAGTTCGTGGCACAGCGAGAGCAGAATCTGCGGTGCCTGATCCCAGCGTGCAGCGTGGCGGATCAGCAGCGGGATGTTCAACGCCTCCAGGGCAGTGCTCAACGAGGCGAGGTTACGCAGCCAAAAGTCGATCTTGCACGGTGCATCGTCATGCGCGCGCCATTGTTCCGGGCTCGGCAGGTACACCGCCACACAAGGTCCCCGGGCTGCTGCGGTGGCGAGGGCGGTGTTGTCGTGCAGGCGCAGGTCGCTGCGCAGCCAGATCAGTTGCGTGGGTTTTTTCATTCAAATAAGTGCTCTGCGACTCAGTTCGCGGTAAGCCGATAACGGATCTTCGGCCCACGTAAGGTTGTCGGTCGAAATGCCTGTGGATAACCGGGCGTGATGGATCGATGCGGCCGGGCCGGCGATGATGATCGGGCAATCCACTCCACTGATCAGCTTGGGCAGTTGGGACAGGTTCAGCGCGTTGCTGGAGTACAGCAGCACTCCACGGGCTTTGAGGCGTTCGACGGCCAAGGCCAGTTCGCCTGCGGGTATCGGCCCATCGAACACTTCCACGGGGCAATCGGCGCTGCTGGCCAGCCAGGCGCTAAGCCACAATTGGGGTTCCAGGGGCAGGTCCGAATGGTTGACCAGCAGCAATGGCGCACCGCGCAACTGACGATTGTTGTGGTAGATCCGACTGCCGAATTTGCTGCGCAGCCAGGAGTACAGAAACACCCGCTCCAACTGCGCACCGAACTGGCCTTGCCAGCGCAATTGCAGTTCGGCCAGCAAAGGCAGCAACAACTGCTCGCACACCGTCCAGGGCGGATAAAGCGCCATAGCCTGGTTGACCAGATCATCGACCTGACGCTCGGCCAGTTGCGTGACCGCCAGCATCAGGGCGTGGCGCTGACGCTGCCAGTCGTTTTCCAACGGTTCACTGGGCGGCTGCGGTGTGTCGAGCAGCGGTTTTATCTTGCTCACCGCCACCCCCCGATCGATCCAGGTGAGGATGCTCAAGATACGTTGCACATGATCGGCATTGAACAGTCGGTGACCCTTGGGGGTGCGGTGCGGCACGATCAGGCCATAACGGCGCTCCCAGGCTCTCAGGGTGACGGCATTGACCCCGGTTTGGCGGGCGACTTCGCGTATGGGCAGCCAGCCCTGCGCCAGGGCTTTGGCGAAGTCGGCCCCCAGGTCTTCGCTGGCGCTGGAATCAGGTTCGCTTTTCATCAAATGGCATTTCGCAGACTGAGGTTTTCCGGGTGTGGTTGCAGGTAGACCTGCTGCGCCAGATAGGGATCGGGATGCAGGCGCAAGTGATGCTTGAGCAAGGTCAGCGGAACTACCAGGGGTACGATGCCGAGGCGGTATTGCCCGATGAGGTGTTGTACTTCCTGCTTGTCTTCGGCGTTGATGGCGCGTTTGAGGTAACCGCTCAGGTGTTGCAGCACATTGGTGTGAGTGCGGCGGGTGGCGCATTTCTTCAAAGCAGCCATCAAGGCGCTGAAGTAGCGTGCGCCCAGCTCGTCAGGATCGGCCTTGCCCATGTTGCCCAACAGATTGCCCAAGGCCTTGTATTGCACAGGGTTATGGGCCATCAACAGATATTTGTAGCGCGAGTGAAAGTGGATCAGGTCGCGGCGTGTCAGGCCTTTGCGGCGCAGCGGTTGCCAGGCCGCGTAGGCAAATACCCGGGTCAGGAAATTTTCCCGCAGCACCGGGTCGTTCAGGCGACCGTCTTCCTCCACCGGCAAGTCGGGGTGGCGCTCGCAAAACGCCTGGGCATAGATGCCGCGTCCGCCGCCGTCCTGTGGCACGCTGTTGTGATCGTAGACCTTGACCCGCTCCAGTCCGCAGGACGGCGACTTCTGCATGAAGATGTAGCCGCAGATGTCATCCAGTTCCTCGGCCATCTGCTCTCCGTAAGCGGCCAATGGCCGGGTTACATTGAGGTCGTGCCTGACCGTACCAACCGCGTCAGGCCGTTCGGGATTACCCACCAGCCGGATCGGCTCGCGGGGGATGCCCAGGCCAATGGCGACTTCAGGGCAGACCGGCACGAAGTCGAAGTAATCAACCAAGGTGCGGCTGCATAGCTGCGATTGCTTGTGTCCGCCATTGAAGCGAACTTCAGCGCCCATCAGGCAGGCGCTGATAGCGATTTTCGGTTTGACGACGGCATCATGGGGCATGGGCGACCTCTGATTTCAAATCTTGTACAAAATAACATTTGTGTACAATATTTTCATCATAGATCCGAATGCGCACAAGTCAACCGCTTTTGCATGTGGGGGCGATGTGGTTTTTGCGCAGACAGGCTGCTGCCTGTTTCGACAGCAGCGGGTGACGTAGGCTGGCGCGTTCTATTGCAGGCTGGCGTGCAGACGGCGTGCGGCTTCCTGACCGCTTAGCCAAGCACCTTCGACACGACCGGACAGGCACCAGTCGCCACAGACATACATACCCAGGTCGGCATCGGCCAAGGCGCCCCATTCATGGTTGCCGGCGGGGCGCGCGTAAAGCCAGCGATGGGCCACGCTGAAGCTGGGCGCAGGCATGGCACTGTGCAGCAGCTCGGCGAACGCGCCGTGCAGGTGTTCGATCACCGCTTCCTTGGCCATGTCGATATGTTGGCGACTCCAGTCGCTGGTGGCGTGCAGCACCCAGGTGTCGAGCGTGCTGTCGCGCCCCGGTTTGCTGCGGTTGCGAGCCAGCCAGTCGAGGGGGCTGTCCTGGACGAAGCAGCCTTCCATGGAGGTATCCAGCGGTGTTTCGAAGGCCAGGGCCACGGCCCAGGTGGGGTCCATCTTCACGCCCGCCGCCACTGCGGCCAGCTTTGGCACGGCCGCCAGCAATGCCGTGGCCTGGGGCGCGGGCGTAGCAATCACCACCTGGCCGAAGGGGCCGTGGGTGAAGCCTTCCGCGTCCTGCAAGTGCCAATGCTCCTGACCGCGGTACACCTCGGTGATGCGGCAGGAGAACTGCACCTGCAACTCGCCAAGCAGGGCACGGGTGATGGCGCTCATGCGCGGGGTGCCGACCCAGCGGGTCTGCTCATCCGGCGACGGGCTCAGTTGCCCATCCTTGAAATGATAAAGCTGAGGTGTCCATTCCGCCGCCCAGCCCTGGGCTTGCCAACGCTGGACTTCCATCACGAAGCGGCGATCGCGGGCAGTGAAATACTGCGCGCCCATGTCCAGTGCGCCGGCATCACTGCGCTTGCTGGACATGCGTCCGCCACTGCCATGGCTTTTATCGAAGAGTTGAACGACATGCCCGGCCTCCGTCAGGGCCTGGGCGGCTGAAAGTCCGGCGATGCCGGTGCCGATGATTGCGATAGGTACAGTCATGAGGGCCTCGTTTACCTTTCTGTACAGACTACGCCGTCGTTTAAACCTGTACAATTAGGGTTTTTGGTATAAGTTTTACCGTTCGCGTTTTGACAGGGTGACCTATTGTTAAACACAGACCCTGCCTGATACGAAAAATCCCTGCTTATAAAAATAGACTAATGGGCTGGGTAAAACGCGATGCGAGGAACACTTCATGCACATATTGCTGACCGGCGGTACTGGTTTGATCGGACGTCAGCTCTGCCGCCACTGGTTGGCGCAGGGCCATCGCTTGACGGTGTGGAGTCGTCGCCCCGAAGACGTGGCGAAGATCTGCGGCGCGCAAGTGCGGGGTGTCGCCCGGCTCGAGGAGATTGCCGAGCCCGTGGATGCGGTGGTCAACCTCGCGGGGGCACCGATTGCGGATCGACCCTGGAGCCATAAACGCAAGAAGTTGTTGTGGAGCAGTCGCATCACCCTGACAGAAGCGTTGTTGGCTTGGCTGGAGCGTAGCGAACACAAACCCGGGGTATTGATTTCCGGTTCCGCGGTGGGGTGGTACGGCGACGGCGGCGAGCGTGAGCTGACCGAGGACTCGGGACCGGTGAGCGAGGACTTCGCCAGCCAGTTGTGCATCGCCTGGGAGGAAACCGCGCAGCGCGCCGAGGCCATGGGCATACGGGTGGTACTGGTTCGCACCGGTCTGGTCCTGTCGGCCGAGGGCGGCTTTTTGTCGCGGCTGCTGCTGCCGTTCAAACTGGGGTTGGGCGGGCGTATTGGCAATGGCCGGCAGTGGATGCCGTGGATTCACATTGCCGATCAAATCGCTCTGATTGATTTTCTTCTGCACCGCGATGAGGCCAGCGGTCCTTATAATGCCTGCGCGCCGAACCCGGTGCGCAACCGCGATTTTGCCAAGGCCCTGGGGCACGTGCTGCATCGGCCGGCCGTGGTGCCGATGCCGGAACTGGCGCTGAAGGTCGCATTGGGAGAATTGTCATTGCTGTTGCTGGGCGGCCAGCGCGCAACGCCGGCCCGATTGCAGGCTGCGGGTTTCACTTTCCGGTTCACTGATTTGCATGCGGCTCTCGACGATTTGTCGGACCGCCTTTGAAATAGGACGTTGCATGACCGATCACGCGTTGCTTCTGGTGAATCTGGGTTCGCCTGCTTCTACTTCGGTGGCCGATGTGCGCCGCTACCTCAATCAGTTTTTGATGGATCCCTACGTCATCGACCTGCCGTGGCCGGTGCGGCGCTTGCTGGTGTCGCTGATCCTGATCAAGCGCCCCGAGCAATCGGCCCATGCCTATGCGTCGATCTGGTGGGACGAGGGCTCGCCGCTGGTGGTGCTCAGCCGTCGCTTGCAACAAGCCATGACTGCGCAATGGACCCAGGGGCCGGTTGAGTTGGCGATGCGTTATGGCGAGCCGTCCATTGAGTCGACCCTGGTGCGCCTGACAAGCCAGGGCCACAAGAAGATCACGCTGGCGCCGTTGTATCCGCAATTTGCCGACAGCACAGTCACCACGGTGATCGAAGAAGCCAAGCGGGTGGTGCGCGAGAAGAAGCTCGATGTGCAGTTCTCGATTCTCCAGCCGTTCTACGATCAGCCGGAATACCTCGACGCCCTGGTTGCCAGCGCCAAGCCGTATCTGATGCAGGATTACGACCACCTGCTGTTGAGCTTCCATGGTTTGCCCGAGCGGCACCTGACCAAGCTCGACCCCACGGGTTTCCATTGCTTCAAGGACGCCGACTGCTGCAAAAATGCGCCGCCTGAGGTCATGGCTACGTGTTACCGCGCGCAATGCATTCGCACCGCCGACCTGTTCGCCCAGCGCATGGGGCTCAAGGATGGCCAATGGTCGGTGTCGTTCCAGTCGCGGCTGGGGCGCGCCAAGTGGATCGAACCCTACACCGAGGCGCGCCTGGATGAACTGGCTAAAAGTGGCGTGAAGAAGGTGCTGGTGATGTGCCCGGCGTTCGTGGCCGACTGCATCGAAACCCTGGAAGAAATCGGTGATCGCGGGCGCGAGCAATTTCGTGAGGCGGGCGGGGAGGAGTTGGTGCTGGTGCCGTGTCTCAATGATGATGTGCAATGGGCGCAGGCGTTGAGCACCCTGTGCGAGCGGGCACCGATCGCTTTGTAAAATTCAAGGGCCCAATCGTGAGCAGGCTCGCTCCCACAATGGATCTCGAGTGTTCAAAGATCCGCTGATGTGGGAGCGAGCCTGCTCGCGATAGCTATCTGACTGGCAGCGCAAAACTTCAAGCTTGAGTCAGATCAGCGGCTCATCCGCCTTCTTCTGCTTCCAGCCGTCATTGCCCGGCAGGATCAGGTTCAGGGCGATCGCCACCACCGCGCACAGCGCGATGCCTTTGAGGCCGAAGTCGTCCGGGCCGGTGCCGGTGCCTACCAGCACACCGCCGATACCAAACACCAGCGTCACCGAAACGATCACCAGGTTGCGCGCTTCGCTCAGGTCGATCTTGTGGCGGATCAGCGTGTTCATGCCCACCGCCGCGATCGAGCCGAACAACAGGCACAGGATTCCGCCCATTACCGGCACTGGGATGCTTTGCAGCAGCGCGCCGAACTTGCCGATGAACGCCAGGCTGATGGCGAAGATCGCCGCCCAGGTCATGATTTTCGGATTGTAGTTTTTGGTCAGCATCACCGCGCCAGTGACTTCGGCGTAGGTGGTGTTGGGCGGGCCGCCGAACAGGCCGGCTGCCGTGGTGGCGATGCCATCGCCGAGCAGGGTGCGGTGCAGGCCGGGTTTTTTCAGGTAGTCGCGACCGGTCACGCTGCCCACGGCGATGACCCCACCGATGTGCTCGATGGCTGGCGCCAAAGCCACCGGCACGATGAACAGGATCGCTTGCCAGTTGAACTCCGGCGCGGTGAAGTTCGGCAGGGCGAACCACGGCGCGGCGGCGATTTTGGCGGTGTCCACCACCCCAAAATAAAACGCCATGGCAAAGCCCACCAGCACGCCGGAAATGATCGGCACCAGGCGGAAAATGCCTTTACCGAACACCGCGACGATCAGGGTGGTGAGCAGCGCCGGCATCGAGATCAGCATCGCCGTCTGGTAGGCAATCAGCTCGGTACCGTCGCCGGCCTTGCCCATGGCCATGTTGGCGGCAATCGGTGCCATGGCCAGGCCGATGGAAATGATCACCGGCCCAATCACCACCGGCGGCAGCAAGCGGTCGATAAATCCGGTGCCCTTGACCTTCACCGCCAGGCCCAGGAAGGTGTAGACGAAACCGGCCGCCATCACCCCGCCCATGGTCGCGGCCAGGCCGAACTGGCCCTTGGCGAGAATGATCGGGGTGATGAAGGCAAAGCTCGATGCCAGGAACACCGGCACCTGACGCCCGGTGACGATCTGGAACAGGATTGTTCCCAGGCCTGCGGTGAACAGCGCTACGTTCGGGTCCAGCCCGGTGATCAGCGGCATCAGTACCAGCGCGCCGAAGGCGACGAACAGCATCTGCGCGCCAGACAATACCTGGCGCCAGAGCGGATCGTTGAACTCATCCTGCATGCTCAAGCGTCCTTCTGCTTGGTGCCGAAGATCTTGTCGCCGGCATCGCCCAGGCCCGGGATGATGTAGCCATGTTCGTTGAGTTTCTGGTCGATGGAAGCGGTGTAGATGGTGACGTCGGGGTGAGCGTCTTCCACGGCCTTGATGCCTTCGGGGGCCGCCACCAGCACCATGGCGCGGATGTCACGGCAACCGGCTTTTTTCAGCAGGTCGATGGTGGCGACCATGGAGCTGCCGGTGGCGAGCATCGGATCGATGATCATTGCCAGGCGCTCGTCGATTTCCGGCACCAGTTTTTCCAGGTAGGTGTGCGCCTGCAGGGTCTGCTCGTTGCGGGCCACACCCACGGCGCTGACTTTGGCGCCCGGGATCAGGCTCAGCACGCCTTCGAGCATGCCGATGCCGGCACGCAGGATCGGCACCACGGTGATTTTCTTGCCGGCGATTTTTTCCACCTGGACCGTACCGGCCCAACCGTCGATTTCATAGGACTCCAGCGGCAGGTCCTTGGTGGCTTCATAGGTGAGCAGTGCACCGACTTCCTGGGCAAGTTCGCGGAAGTTCTTCGTGCTAATGTCGGCGCGGCGCATCAGGCCGAGTTTATGTCTGATCAGCGGGTGGCGGATCTCGAGGATGGGCATGGGGAAAGCTCCGGCGGCGGGCAAAAAAACCGGCCTAGATTAATCTATCCGAGGGTGTTGTCCTATAGACAATACAGAACGTTAGTCCACAAACGCTTGATCTGGCCGGGCGGGATGCGTACCTTTGCCCGCTTTTCCGAACCCGTCCCTCCCCCAACCTCCCCTGGAGAGCGCCATGTCCGCTGATCTCGAGCATATCCGTCAAATCATGCGAGAGGCTGACTGCCTGTACACCGAAGCCGAAGTCGAAGCGGCCATCGCCCGTGTCGGCGCGCAAATCAACGACCAGTTGGCCGATTCCAACCCGGTGGTGTTCTGCGTCATGAACGGTGGGCTGATTTTCTCCGGCAAACTGCTGACCTACCTGAACTTCCCGCTGGAAGCGTCCTATCTGCACGCCACCCGTTACCGCAACGAAACCAGCGGTGGCGACCTGTTCTGGAAAGCCAAGCCGGAAGTGTCGTTCATCGACCGTGACGTGCTGATCATCGACGACATCCTCGACGAAGGTCACACCCTGGGCGCCATCATCGACTTCTGCAAACACGCCGGTGCCCGCGCCGTGCACACCGCCGTGCTGATCGACAAGGACCATGACCGCAAGGCCCGTCCGGACCTGAAAGCCGATTTCGTCGGCCTGCCGTGCATTGACCGCTACATCTTCGGCTACGGCATGGACTACAAAGGTTACTGGCGCAATGCCAACGGTATTTTCGCCGTCAAAGGAATGTAATCGATGAACCGGCCGGGCTTTCTGGATCAAGCGCTGTTCAACGAACTGGCCGAGAAAGCCACGGCCAGTCCTCGCGGGCGCCAACACCACAATTTTCATCAGATGGACGAGCCTTGCCATCGCATGGCGGTTGGCTTGCAGCCGTCCACTTACGTCCCGCCGCATCGCCACCTGAGCGCCGACAAGGCTGAAACCCTGCTGGTGCTCAAGGGCCGGCTCGGTGTGTTGATCTTTGATGAAACCGGGATGGTGGTGGACAAGCGTATCCTGCAGGCCGGTGGCGATTGCCTCGGTGTCGACCTGCCGGCGGGCGTGTACCACGGTTTAGTGGTGCTGGAAGCCGACAGCCTGATGTTCGAGTGCAAGGCCGGGCCCTACCGCCCGGTGGGCGATGGCGAACTGGCCCCCTGGGCGCCCCGCGAAGGCGAGGCGGGGGTGGCGCAGTACCAGGCCTGGATGCGCGCTCAGTTCGACTGAGCGGTGCTTCTGTGGCGAGGGAGCTTGCTCCCGCTGGGCTGCGCAGCAGCCCCAATTGCAGGTGGATGCTACGCACCCAAGCGGGAGCAAGCTCCCTCGCCACAAAAAGCTGTGTGGCAACAGATCAATCAGGCCGGGCTCGAGTGTGCAGCGCTACCGGCGAGCCATTTTTCGCTTTTGGCCCGTGCCTGCTCCAGGGTCTGCACATACGCCAGTTGGCGCTGCTCGCGATGGATGCCGGCGCGGCGCAACTTCAGGCGTACCCGTGGCGCGGTTGCCACCAGAATCAGGCCGATGCCCTGCTTGCGGTAGTCCTTGAGGATACTTTCAAAAGCCGCCAGCGCAGTCATGTCCAGCATCGGCACGGCGCTCATTTCCACCACCATCACCCGAATCCCCGGATCGAATTTGCGCAGCACATCCAGGGCCTTTTCTGCCGCGCCGAAAAACAGCGGTCCGCGAATGGCGTAGCAGCGGACGTGCTCGGGCATCTCCAGCAGGGCCTGATGAAAATGGCGCGGCAGTTCGGCGGTGTCCGTCAGCTCGCTCATGCGTTTGATGAACAGCCCGGCGGCCAGCAGCAGGCCGACGGCGACGGCCAGGACCATGTCGAACAGTACGGTCAGGCTCAGGCAGGTCAGTAGCACCAGCACATCACTGCGTGGGGCGATACGCAAGGTGTGCAGCACGTGTCCGGCTTCGCTCATGTTCCAGGCCACCATCACCAGCAATGCCGCCAGCGCTGCCATGGGCAGATAGCTGAACAACGGCGCCAGCAGCACAATCGCCCCCAGCACCACTAGGCTGTGAATGATCGCGGCCAATGGCGAAAACGCGCCGCTGCGCACATTGGTGGCGCTGCGGGCAATCGCCGCCGTGGCAGTGATGCCGCCGAACAGTGGCGCCACCAGATTGCCCAGGCCCTGGCCGATCAGTTCGGCGTTGGGGTCGTGTTTACTGCCGGTCATGCCGTCGGCCACCACCGCGCACAACAGCGACTCAATGGCACCGAGCATGGCGATGGCAAAGGCAGGCCCGAGCAATTGGCGGATCAGATCGTAGGACAGTTCCAAGGAGCGGCCCTGATTGTCCGGGAGATTCCAAGGCCAGTCGAAACTCGGCAAAAATGGCGGGATGCCGGGGTAACTGATGCCGTCGACCACGTAGCTGAAACGTTCGCCCAATGTCGCGATTTGCCAGCCGCCGCTTTCCAGCGCCAGCCCCAACAGCGCACCCACCAACAGGGCGACCAGATGTCCCGGAACACGCGGCACCCAGCGCGGCCAGACAATCAATACCGCCAGGCAGATGAGGCCGATAAGGCCGTCGCCGAGCCGGGCGCTGGGCAGCGCCGTGATCAAGGCGCCCAATTGCTCGATGTAATGCTCGGCGTTGCCGACAGTGGTCAGGCCCAACAGGTCTTTGAGTTGCAGGGTGGCAATGACCACGCCGATCCCAGCGGTAAAACCGAGAACGACCGGATAAGGAATGTACTGGATCAGCCGCCCGGCCCGCATCAGGCCCAGCGCTATCAAGATCATGCCCGCCAGCATCGTGCACAGCAGCAGGCCGCCCAGGCCGTATTGCTGGGTAATGGGCAGCAGGATCACCACGAACGCCGCTGTCGGCCCGCTCACGTTGAAGCGCGAGCCGCCGGTGAGGGCGATCAGGGGGGCGGCTACCAGCACCGTGTACAAGCCATGCTGCGGCGGCACGCCCACGGCGATTGCCAGGGCCATGGCCAAGGGGATGGCAATGATGCCGACGGTCAGCCCGGCCACCAGATCGCCGCGCAGGCGTTCAAGGGTGTAACCGGCGCGCCAGGTTTGGCGCCAAGCGGCGAATATCGGTGGGGCGGAGAAGGACATGGGCACTCCACGAAATGAGCGGGGCAAATACCAAATACCCGGCAAACACCTAACCAGTGGCGAGGGGCATCATGTGATGCGAGGGCTGATGGCTCCTTGAGTATGCCGTGCTCGTGGCGCGGATGTATTGACCTGGATCGTTATTTTTACCGCCTGGGCTCATGCTAGAGTGCCGGGCCAAGATCCTGGAGCCTGTCATGAGTGTACTGACCCGTCGCTGCGCCGCTCTGCTGCTGATGTCCAGCCTGTCGTGGGCGGCCGTTGGCGCGCCGATGCACAGTCAATTTCTGCCCCCCGACGATCTGGCGGTACGTCAGGAACAACCCGAACACCAGCAATTGCTTCAGGTCACCGAGTATTCGGTGGTGCTGGGCAATCAGCGTCAGTCCAACCAGCAACCGATACCGGTTACATCGCCGTTGCTGGTGCGCCTCAAAGGTAAACCCCTGAACAAAGGCGCCACCCTCAACCAGGTGATCCTGAACTTCGATGGCGAAAGCAAAAGCCTGAAAAAGCCTGCCTTCGACGAGGCGAGCAAGACCCTGACCCTGTCTTATCCACAGGCCCAGTATCAAGTGGTGATCGATCTGCTGCGCAACGACACGGTGTACGTGCAGTTCCTCAGCTACGCCAACGGCCATATCTGGGCCGACCTGCACACCGGCGCTGTACGCCCGCGTTGAGCCCCGAGGCCTGCCGGGGGTAAACTGCCCGCCCCCGTGAACTGTGCGAGCTGGAGCCCGGCAATGCGTAAAGACAAGAAACAAGTGATTGGTGACGAGATTGGCGATGAGCAGATCAAGCTGTTCCTCAATTTCGATCCGGTCGATGCCACTTCGCCGTCGCTGCACAAACTGATCAAGGCCTACCGTGGCCTGCGGGTCGACGACTTCGAGCGCTTTCTGACGTTTTTCGTCGAGGCCGGCTACGACCTCAATGGCAAGGATGAGCATGGCAACGATTTCGTGGCGCTGATCCAGGACCAGCGCAATGCCGAGGAATACATCGAGTTGATCAACAAGGCTCGTGGCTGATTACTTGGCGGCCTGCTTCGCAGGCCGGCGGGAGCAAGCCCCCTCGCCATGACAGCTTCTCCCATAAAAAAACGCCCCGCTCTCAGAAAGAACGGGGCGTTTTTTTATCCGGCAGAATCAAGCGAAGCTGGGTGTCTCGCTGCTTTCTTCAACCAGTTCCAGGGCGACGTTGTTCTGCGCATTGACCTTGCGATACAGCGCTGCGTCGGTTTCCAGCACCTTTTCCCGCGCCGGGAAGATCTCAGCGAGTTTGCTCGCCCATTCTCCCTTGGCTTTGTCCGGGAAGCAGCGCTCGATCAGGTCCAGCATGATCGAGACGGTCACTGAAGCACCGGGCGAGGCGCCGAGCAAGGCGGCGAGGGTGCCGTCCTTGGCCGCTACCAGTTCGGTGCCGAACTGCAGGACACCGCCTTTCTTCGGGTCCTTCTTGATGATCTGAACCCGTTGGCCGGCCACTTCCAGGCGCCAGTCCTCGGCTTTCGCCTCGGGATAGAAGCGACGCAGGGATTCCAGGCGCTGCTCCATGGACTGCATCACTTCGCTGATCAGGTACTTGGTCAGGTCCATGTTGTCCCGGGCCACGGCCAGCATCGGGCCGATGTTGCCGGCACGTACCGACAGTGGCAGGTCCATCAGCGAACCATGCTTGAGGAACTTGGTGGTGAAACCGGCGTATGGCCCGAACAGCAGGGATTTCTTGCCATCGACCACGCGGGTGTCCAGGTGCGGCACGGACATCGGTGGCGAGCCCACGGCGGCCTGGCTGTAGACCTTGGCCTGGTGATGCTTGACCACTTCCGGGTTGTCGCAACGCAGCCACTGGCCGCTGACCGGGAAGCCACCGAAGCCTTTGCTTTCTTCGATGCCCGACGCTTGCAGCAGCGGCAATGCCGCACCACCGGCGCCCAGGAAGACAAACTTGGCATCGACGTCACGGCTGCTGCCGGAATTGACGTCCTTGATGCTGACGGTCCAGCCCGCGCCGTTGCGCTTGAGGCCGGTGACGCGCTTGCAATACTTGACCTGGGTGTCCGGGGCGCTGGTCAGGTGCTTGAGCAACTGGTTGGTCAGGGCGCCGAAGTTGACGTCGGTGCCGTTCATGACGCGGGTGGCGGCGATGACTTCGTCAGCTGGCCGGCCCGGCATCATCAGCGGCATCCACTCGGCCATCACGGCCTTGTCCTCGGTATATTCCATGTCAGCGAAGGCGTGATGCTGGCGCATCAGTTCAAAGCGCTTTTTCAGGAACGACACGCCTTTTTCACCCTGCACGAAGCTCAGGTGCGGGACGGGGGCAATGAAGGATTTGGATGAGCCGAACGTGCCTTTTTTGGTCAGGTACGTCCAGAACTGCTTCGACACCTCGAACTGGGTGTTGATGTGCACGGCTTTCTTGATGTCGACACTGCCATCGGCCGCCTGGGGCGTGTAGTTCAGCTCACACAGCCCGGCGTGGCCGGTGCCGGCGTTGTTCCACGGGTTGGAACTCTCCGCGGCACCGGAATCCATCAACTCGACGACTTCCAGCGAGATCGCGGGGTCGAGTTCCTTGAGCAGCACGGCCAGGGTGGCACTCATGATGCCGGCTCCTACCAGAACTACATCGACTGCTTCGTTATGCGCCATTTAACGCGTCTCCAAAATCTGCAGCACCAAATTGTCGGCATGGCGGCCAGGAGTGGCGGGGCAGGTCAGTTGCGCCCCAGGTATCCATGGCCAGGATCGCCATGTCCGAATCTTCGCAATTTTTCGCAACTACTGCGGATGCATGCAGCCTGGCCTCAGAGTCCCATGAACTCATTTAAGCGCCGGGCAGGCAATTCGACTTATGGCCGAGACATCCGTTCGTGCAACCAAATCCGTAGCGGACAGGCTTCAGGCGCCGGTTCTTGAACGATAGGCGGTCCTGTGTCGTTGGGCTGTTTCAGACGCTAATGGTGCTTGTTCAGACGCAAAACTATTCATTTGCTCGCCACACTCTCGTGAAGTTGTGAAAACCCGTTTTTTCACGCTCTTTTGAAGACGTGAACCTCAAAAAAGGGCTGTCCCAGCCTGGCACCGCGCCCGGTTTGGTTTGCCCCCATGTAATACATGACAGGCAAAACGGGCAGACAGCTCAGTGACCGAGCGTAATGACAGCTCTGCAGATTCGCGAAAAGTGGTGATTTGCTTGAAGAACAGCAAGCGCGCCAGCTTCACTCGATCTGTGTGGGCGGCTCTCTGTGGGCGGTGCGGGGTGCCAATACAAGCGCATTAGCGGTGTTGCGAGGCCCGATCAGGAGACGTCCTTATAATCGGGGGCAGATTGTATCGAAGAAACGCAGGGAAATGGTCGTGTTTAATGACTTTTATTAGCCATCCGGTCAGACGGCCAACAGTTGACGGTTGCGTGGGCGAGCGCCAAGGGTTTGCACGCGGGCGCTGGCGGGCAATGGCTGGTGCAGCCAGTTCAAGCGAATCTCTTCGATTTCCACCCAACCTTCACCCATGGGCTGCAGGTTGCATTGCTTGAATGCCTGGCAACGGCCGTTGCGGTCCAGCAGGGCGAAGCAGCGGTGCTGTGGGCGCGGGGTGAACAGGGAAATGAGAAAACGCATGGTCGGACACCGTGTCGGGGAGCTTGTGCCAAGGCTGACAGGAGGCCATGACATGCCGGTGTAAGGATCATGACAATGGCATGACACGAACCGGTTTTCCCATGGGGTGTCAGACATTTGAGTATTCATCGTGCAGCGCTAGTTCACCGCCATGGCGCACCGCTATACTGCGGGCCTGTTTGTGCCCGATCTGGAGAGAAGAGCATGTTGCAACGCCTGTTGTTCGGTTTGATCGCTGTGACCAGTCTGGCCCTCGTCGGCTGCGCCCACAGCCCGCAACAACTTAACCCGGAGCCCAAGCTCAATGCCCAGCTGGCGCCCGTGGGTCGCGGCCAGCCGGTGGTGGTACGGGTGGTGGACGGTCGTCCGTCGCCGACCCTCGGCACCCGCGGCGGGCTGTACCCGGAAACCAGTGTGATCACGGTGCAGGGCGCGCAGATTTTGCCCAAGCTGCAGGCCCAGGCCGAAGCGGCGGTACGTTTGCTGGGCTTCACCCCTACCGCCAACGCGATGAATGCACCGCAACTGACCGTCACCCTGGCCGAGTTGAAGTACCAGTCGCCCAAGGAAGGCATGTATGTGACCGAAGCCACCATCGGTGCGACCTTCCGCTCCGAGGTGCAGAACGCCAATCGTCGTTACAGCGGTCGTTACGGTGCCTCGCTGGACCAGCGCTTCGGCATGGCGCCTAACCAGGACACCAACACCAAGCTGGTCAGCGACGTGTTGAGCGACGCCCTGACACGCCTGTTCAAGGACCCGACCATTGGTCAGGTGCTGGCTGAGTAAGTAGGACGTTCCGTAACCCCTGTGGGAGCGAGCCTGCTCGCGATGGCGGATCAGTCAACATTGAGGTGACTGACACTCCGCTATCGCGAGCAGGCTCGCTCCCACAGTTTTTTTGCAAGCAAGAAACCTTCATGCAGCCTGGGAATACAGCTCCAGCACGCTGATCCCAGTCAGCAGATCGGTCTCCGGAAGGTCGGCGTGTTGATGGCCGCCAAGGGCGCAATACACCAGCCAATGCCGATCCTGTACGTTGAAGGACAGGCTGCCGACGAGGTTCTGTTGTTCGTCGCTCGGGCTGATGAGATAGAGACGATCCTGGTTTTCGGCGTGGAGCATGGTGGGTTCCGGGCAGGTTTGAAGGGCGACAGGGTGGCCTATTCAGATGACGAAACCGTGACGCCTGGAATTAGCCGGATTGAACCTGTGGCGAGGGGATTTATCCCCGCTGGGTCGCGAAGCGGCCCCTGGGACGTCTGCCTTGCTTAAGCGTTTGCGAGCGCTGCGCACTCGAGCGGGGATAAATCCCCTCGCCACAAAGTCTGCGCGCCATCGCCCCAACTGATCGTTATTGGTCGGAAAAAGTGCAGTAGGCGAGGGCGCTTTCGGTAGAATTCACGCCGTTCGTAGGTCCCGGGCGCGTCCTGTCCGTTTATTGCTTGAGGTTTGTGATGTCGCTGCATTTGTTTTCGTTGTTCGCTGCTCACCCCGCCAAACTGATCAACCTGCTCGCATTGTTGTTTGCCTGCCCGGGCGGTTGGGTGCTGCATGCCACGCGCCGCCGCGAACAACGGGCGCGGGCCTGCCTTGAGGCGCGCAAGAGCGACGGCGACGAGCGATTCGAAGCCTTGCTGGACCTGGCGACCCAGCGCATGAACCGGTTTTTCTACCGTTTCGGCTTTGCCTGCCTGGGCCTGGCACTGCTGGTGTCGTGGGTCAGCACACAGTTCTGATGGATAAAAAAAGATCGCAGCCTTCGCCAGCGCCTACAAGATGAACAATCGATTCATGTAGGCGCTGGCGAAGGCTGCGATCTTTTTGACAGGCGTCGCTTAAAGCGCCAATCCCGCCTTGACCCGATACTGATTACGCACCGGTGTCGCGTATTGCAGCACCAGGAATGGGCGGTGCTCCGGCGGGCAAGCGTCCAGCCGGCGCTGCCATTCTTCCTGGGCCTTGGCCAGTTCATCGGCGCCAAACACCTCGGCCGCTGTCGGAACCTGCAACTGCGGGTCGGCGTCGGCCCATTGGGCGTAAGCCAGGTAATGCACCGGGAACAGGCGGTAGCCGCCGAGAATCTGCCGGTCCATTTCCTGGGCCAGTTGCTTGGTGTCCTCGAACAGCTCGGTGATCGGCGCGGCGAAGTTCACGTGGACCCGCCCCTTGTAGCCGGTAATGCCCTTGGCGATGCTCACGTCGTCTTCGCCCGGTGCCTTGGTGTAGGTGCCGGTGGTGGCGCGGATGTACAGCTCGCGGGCCTTGGCCTGGTCGCACGGGTCGTATTCGTAGCTGATGGACACCGGCGTGAGGTTCAGCGACTGGATGACCTCGCCGAAGGGTTCGTCCTTGCGGCTCATGTGGAACATCTTGAGGATCGCCGATTCGGTGCGGTCGTCACCGTCCTTGGCCCGACCCTCGGCCTGGGCAATCCAGATCGAGGCGCAGTCGTTGCGGATCGAGTGATTGATATAGGCCGAGAGCAACTGGTACGCGGCCATTTTTTCCCGCCGTCCGGTGATGGAGCGGTGCACGATGAAGCTTTTGTTCAGACGCATCAGATCGCTGACAAAGGGCTTCTGCAGCAGGTTGTCGCCGATGGCGATGCGTGGCGTCGGCAAGCCGGCGTGGTACACGGCGTAGTTGACGAAGGCCGGGTCCATCACGATGTCGCGGTGGTTGGCGATGAACAGGTACGCGCTACCGGATTTGAATTGCTCCACCCCGGTGTAGGTCACGCCATCGGTGGCACGCTCGATCGTGTGGTCGACATAGAACTCCACTTTGTCCTGCAAAGTGGCGACCGATGTCACGCCGGCGAACTCACGACGCAACCTTTGCGCTATAAGAGGCTTGAGCATCCAGCCGAAAGCCCCGGCCAGGCGTGGGAAGCGGAAGTGGGTGAGGATATCTAGAAACGCCTTGTCGCCGAGCAGCCGTGCCAGCACCGCTGGGACTTCGCTGTCGTCGTAAGGTCGGATGGCATCGAATTCGCCCATCATGCTCTCTTGTAGGAAACGGCTAGGGTAAGTAAAGGTTCGATCGAAAAACCGACAGGGCACGGCCTGGAAGATCCGCCAGACAAAAATAGCCCTGCAAATAGACCGGCGATTATACGCACAAGTCACCTGGGAGACCGCGATGCTGGAAACCGCTCCGTATGAATGTCCGTATTGTGGTGAGGAAGTGGAAACGCTGGTGGACCTGTCCGGCGGTGATCAGACCTATATCGAGGACTGTCAGGTCTGTTGCCGACCGATAACATTTGTCCTGCAGGTCCACGATGAAGAGTGGCATCTGGAAGTCTTCAGTGAAAACGAATGATGGGGGACGTCCATGCAGCGAATCTACGAGCTGGAAAACCTGATGGAAGGCGAACTGCTCCAGGGCATGCTCGCCAGCGAAGGCATCACCGCCCACCTGGTGGGCCGTGACCTGGTGGGCGGCGCCGGCGAGTTGCCGATGTATGGCCTGCTGGGACTGGCGGTGGAGGACGACCAGGCGCAATACGCCCGGGAGCTGATCGCCGCCTACAATGCCGCGCTGCCATTGCCCGGCGATGAGCCGGACAGTTACCCCGGCACATTGGTCTGTTAGGCTGGCGACCGTTTGATCAAGAGTCGTGTTGCCCCATGTGTGGACGTTATGCCCTGTTTCGCTGGAACCCCGCCTTTGCGGCCTTGCCCGGCTTCCCTGCCGACCAGAAGGCCCAGTGGAATATTTCGCCCAACGATTCGGTGCTGATGCTGCGCGCCGGCGCTGAGGGGCAGCGCGAACTGGCCCGGGCCCGCTGGGGCCTCACGCCGCCCTGGCTGACCGACCTGTCCCGTACCCCGGCCCACGCCCGTGCCGAAACCGTGGCCGAGCAGCCGATGTTTCGTGAGGCTCTGCGCCTGCGCCGTTGCCTGCTACCGGCCAACGGCTTCTATGAATGGCGCGGTGGCACGCGCAAACGCCCTTACTGGTTGACGCCGGGTGAGGGCTCTTCGTTGTTTTTCGCCGCGATCTGGGAAGCCTATCCCGTGCAGGAACAGGTGTGGCTGAGCACCGCAGTCATCACCCAGCCGGCGGCAGGGCAGCGTCGGCCGTTGATCCTGGATGAAGAGGGCCAGCGTCTGTGGCTCGATCCCGAGACGCCCTTGCATGTATTGCAAGGCTTGCTGGCCAGTGAACCGGCGGCACTGCGCGAGCGGGTACTGGCCAACATGGTCAATGATCCGAAGCTCAACGGGCCGGAGTGCCTGACTCCGGCTTGAGTGTTGAGGCGCCTGTGCTGGCCCCATCGCGAGCAGGCTCGCTCCCACATTAGAGATAGTGTTCGCCACCAACCCTTTGTGGGAGCGAGCCTGCTCGCGATGGGGCCCGAGGATCAAACCTTGAACTGATTGATCAACCGCCGTTGCTGCTCCGCCAGTTTGGTCAGATCCGCACTGGCCGCGCTGGATTCGTCCGCGCCGCCCGCCACTTCATTTGCCACTTGCCCGATGTTGATCACGTTACGGTTGATGTCATCGGCCACCGCGCTTTGTTCCTCGGCGGCGCTGGCGATCTGGGTGTTCATGTCGTTGATCACCGACACCGCCTGGGTGATGGTCTCCAGGGCCTGGGCCGCTTTCGCTGCGTGTTGCACGCTTTCATCGGTGCGGTGCTGGCTGTCTTCCATCACCCGCACCACATCCCGGGTGCCTTGTTGCAACTGTTGGATCATCGTCTGGATTTCTTCAGTGGCCTGCTGCGTTTTCTGCGCCAGGTTGCGCACCTCATCGGCCACCACCGCAAATCCACGCCCTTGTTCACCGGCGCGAGCCGCTTCGATGGCCGCGTTGAGAGCCAGCAGGTTGGTCTGTTCGGCGATCCCGCGGATGGCGGTGAGAATCGCGTTGATGTTCTCGCTGTCCTTGGCCAGAGCCTGCACCACGCCCACGGCCTTGCCGATTTCCACGGCCAGGGCGCCGATGGAGGTGGAAGTGTCCCGCACGATCTGCATGCCCTGGCTGGCAGCCTGGTCTGCGTGACCAGCGGCTTGGGCGGCCTGGGTCGCGTTGCGGGCCACGTCCTGGGCGGTGGCGGTCATCTCGTGCACGGCGGTGGCGACCTGATCGATCTCCACCATTTGCTTGTGCACGCCCTGGTTGGTGCGGATGGCGATGTCGGCAGTGTGCTCCGAGGAATCGCTGACGCTCTGCACCGAGGTGACGACCTGGGTGATCATCCCTTGCAACTTGCTCAGGAAGGTATTGAAGCCCTTGGCGATCGCACCCAGTTCATCCGCGCGGTCGCTCACCAGGCGACGGGTCAGGTCGCCTTCGCCCTGGGCGATGTCATCGAGCATCGCCACCATTTGCTTGAGGGGACGGGCGATGCCGTGGGCCACCAGCCAGATCACCAGCAGGCCGATGCCGGCAATCACCAGGCCCACCATGGCCATGCCGAAGATGTCGGTCTGGCGTTGCGCATCCAGGTCTTTTTGCAACGCTTGCAGTTCGGCCATCACCGCATCCAGTGGCAGTTGCAGCATCAGCGTCCAACGGGCTTGGGTTTCACCGATGCCGAACGGCATGTACACCTCGATGTGCCCATGGGCTTCATCGACGTCGTAACGTACCTGGCCGACGCTGAGCTTGGACAGGTTGTCCAGTTCATTGGCGTCCAGCAGGTCGCTGGCCTTTTCTCCCAGTTTGGACGGGTCCTTCGTGAAGGCCACCAAGCGGTTGTTGCTGGAGAGCAACGCCATTTCCCCGGCGCCCTCATACAGGTCACGGTCGGCAGCGACGAGCATGTCCTGGATGAAGTTCACCGACAGGTCGGCGCCGACGATGCCCTGGAACTTGCCATCGACCATGATCGGCTCGATGAACGAGGCGAGCATGGTCATGGTGTTGCCAACGCGATAAGGCGCCGGGTCGATCACGCAGGCTTTCTTGCTGTCCCGGGAGCACAGGTAGTACTCACTGGCGCGAATACCGGTGGACAGCAGTTTCTGGTCCGTCACATCGGCGAGCTTTTCCAGGCCCAGGGTGCCGTCCTGGTTGCGAAACCACCACGGCAGGAAGCGCCCGTCGGTTTCCATGCCCAGCACCGGGCTGTTCACGTAATTGGCGTCGTCGTGGTCAATGGCGTTCGGTTCCCAGGCGATGTAGGCGCCGAGAATCTTCGGGTTGCGCACCACGGTTTCGCGCAGCAGGCTGATCATCTGCTCGCGGGGCACCTTCAGTTGTGCGTTGCCGTCCGGGCCGTTCATGCCCATCAAGGCATTGGTGGTCGCCAGGCCCCGGGCAAGCAACAGCGGTGCCTCCAGTTCTCGCTGGATCAGGCTGGCCTGGGTGCGGGCGAGCGCGTCGAGGCGTTGTTCGATCAGATGCTCGAACTGCGCCTTGGTCCGCTGTTGCACCATGTCCTGGGTGCGGGCGCCGGCAAACAGCGCGTACAGCACCAGGGCACCGACCACACTGAGGATGATGGCGCCGGCCAGAGCGGCCACGGAAAACTGGATCGATTTGAATTTCATAAAGGCTCCGGACGCGGGAATGACGTCTGAAGCCTGTATCGGCGATTCTTTGGCCCAGCATGAGGCGCTGTTCGTCGGATGACTGTTTTGGCTTTGTGGGTGTCGTAAATGGACTGGAGTAGGGTCTGTCTGAAAAAACTGTAATCCCACGCTATGTATCTGGCGCCGATACAAATCAGCGCCTAGGATACGCCCACGTTTCCAGGGAGCTTCTTACATGAACAAGATATTGATGGTGAGTGCACTGAGTGTGGGCTTGCTGCTTGCCGGTTGCCAGTCGGTCAACACTACCAGCGGCGGAGCCGTGGGCGTGGAGCGCAAGCAATACATGTTCAGCATGCTGTCCACCGACCAGGTCAATCAGATGTATGCCCAGTCCTACCAAAAGACCATGGGCGAAGCGAGCGCCAAGGGTGTATTGGACAAGACGAGTAGCGATGCCAAGCGCGTCCAGGCCATCTCCAGTCGGCTGATCGCTCAGGCACCTGTGTTCCGCCCGGATTCGGCGCAATGGAACTGGGAAGTGAACCTGATCAAGAGCGATGAGCTCAACGCCAGTTGCGGCCCCGGCGGCAAAATCATTTTCTATACCGGCTTGATCAACAAGCTCAAGCTCACTGACGATGAAATCGCCGCGATCATCGGCCACGAAATCGCTCACGCCTTGCGCGAGCACGGCCGCGAAGCGATGTCCAAGGCCTACGGCATCGAAATGGCCAAGCAGGGCGCCGGTGCATTGTTCGGTCTGGGCCAGGACAGCCTGGCGTTGGCCGATACCGTGGCCAACTACGGCATGACCCTGCCCAACAGTCGCGGCAATGAGAACGAAGCCGACCTGATCGGCCTGGAACTGGCCGCTCGCGCCGGCTACGACCCGAATGCCGCGATCACGTTGTGGAACAAGATGGCCAAGGCTTCGGAAGGCGCGCCGCCGGAATTCATGAGCACCCACCCGTCCTCCAGCAGCCGGATCGCTTCGTTGCAGGCGGCGATTCCGAAGGTGATGCCGCTGTATCAGCAGGCCAGAAAGTAACCATCGTTGTGGGAGCAAAGCTTGCTCGCGACAGAGGCGACGCAGACTTCAATCAGACCGCGTCATCGTTCATCGCGGGCAGGCTCGCTCCCACAAGAGATTGGCCGTGTTCGATATTCTTGTGAACACCCGCAGCCAGTGTGGGAGCGAGCCTGCTCGCGATGAACGATAACGCGGTATTACTCACCTACCCGATCAAACCCACCCACTGCTCTGCATCGCCTTGTACACCGCCACGATCGCCAGGACCAAGAACGCCGAGGCGGCCAGGCGGCGGATCAGTGTCAGGGGCAGCTTCTCGGCGGCGAAATTGCCCGCCAGGACCACCGGCACGTTGGCAATCAGCATGCCCACGGTGGTGCCGATGATCACCAGCCACAGTTCCGGGTACTGCGCGGCGAGCATCACGGTGGCGATCTGGGTCTTGTCGCCGATTTCCGCCAGGAAGAACGCGATCAGCGTGGTCAGGAAAGGCCCGAACTTGCGGGCCGTACTGGCTTCGTCATCGTCCAGTTTGTCCGGCACCAACGTCCACAGCGCCGTGGCGGCAAAGCTCACCGCCAGGATCCAGTGCAGGACCGCGTCCGAGAAAATACTACCGACCCAGGCTCCCACCGCGCCGGCTGCCGCATGGTTGGCCAAGGTCGCGGCAACGATGCCGGCAATGATAGGCCAGGGTTTGCGAAAGCGAGCCGCGAGAATAAGCGCGAGCAGTTGCGTCTTGTCGCCGATTTCGGCCAGCGCAACGATAGCGGTAGGTACGAGGAAAGAGTCCAGCATCAGGTGATTCCTAGAGGGGCGGGTCGACACGGCTATGACACGTACAGCCTTCCCGCCCCGGGTAAGGTGTGCGTGTCATAGGTCTTGTCAAACCCAGCGACCATCTGCGTGGACGCTTGGGCCGCATACGCCATGGTCTGCTGACCAAGTATGTTGACGTATGCCGGGCGAGCATGGCGCTCGCGGGAGACTACTCCCCTAGGACGGAGCGGATTCTGCCTAGGCAAATCCGATTGGGCAAGTGCTGTTTCTTAAATTTGCTTCAGCCGCGCTTGGCCCGGTAGATGCGAAAACCCTGGCCTTCGGCCTTGATCGCGCACACGCCCAGATGCTCTTCGATCAGCGGCTGATACTTGAGGAAACTGTTCGCCACCAAGCGCAGTTCGCCGCCGTTTTTCAGATGTTTCGCTGCTTTTCGCAGCAGATTTTCCGTGGCGTGATAGTCGGTGTGCACGCCGACATGGAACGGCGGGTTGCTCAGAATCGCACTTAATCCCATGGGCGCGGCGTCGATACCGTCGCCGGTCAGCACCTCGGCCTCCAGACCATTGGCGGCCAGGGTCAGGCGGCTGCTGGCGGCGGCGAACGCATCCACGTCCAGCAGCGTGACGGTGTTGTGCGGATAGCGACGCTTGACCACTGCCCCCAGCACCCCGGCGCCACAACCGAAGTCCAGCAGGTGGCCGCTGGGCAGTTTATCCAGGTGTTCCAGCAACAGCGCACTGCCGCGATCCAGGCGACCGTGGCTGAACACCCCCGGCAGGCTGATGACCTTCAGCGCGCCTTCGGCCAGGGGCAGCTCGTAGGTCTGGGCCAGGCTTTCCAAAGGCTTGGCCTCGGGGACGTCGGCCACGGTGACCTGCCAAAGCTGACAATGGCGCGCGCTGTCGAGCTTGCGCGGCTTGCCGAAGGCATTGAGCTGCTTGGACGCGCCTTCGATGCCGCTGCGCTTTTCCCCCACCAGATACACCTCGCGACCGGCCAGGCGCGAGGCCACGGCGTTGAGGATGTAGTCGGTCAGGTCCTTGGCCTTGGGCAGGAACACCACGGCGGTCTCGAACTCACGGGCCGGCACGTTCACGCCAAAGTCGCTGCGCTCGGGGAAACGGGCATCCAGCGCGGCCTGATCACCGGCGTGCCAGCACCAGCCATGGGCTTGGGGCAAGCGACCGAGCAGATCGTCGGCGGGCAGGCCGGCCAGCAGGACCGAACCCTGAAATAACTCGGCCTGACGAAGCAGTACTTCACTGCGCGGATCCATGGTCTGCTCCTTGAAAAAAAGTGCGGCAGTTTATCAACTGACGACTCGCCGCGCTGTACCGCTGAAAAAACCTTGGGCGTTTTCCGTCAGTTGGCCAACGATCCGTTGCCGCGCCTCGCGGCTGCCCCAGGCGTTATGGGGCGTGACGATCAACCGCGGAATGTCGGCGGCCAGCAGCGGATTGCCCTGGGTCGGTGGCTCCACGCTCAGCACATCGGTGGCCGCGCCGCCCAAATGGCCGCTGCGCAAGGCATCGGCCAGGGCCTGTTCGTCGATCAGGCCGCCGCGGGCGGTGTTGAGCACAAAGGCGCCGGGTTTGAGCTGCGCCAGTTGCCGGGCACCGATGAAGTTGCGCGTGTGTTCGTTGAGAGGACAGTGCAAGGTCAGGGCATCGATCTGCGGCAACAGTTGATCCAGAGGCAAGCGGTCGGGGCGGGCAGGGCGTCCGGGGATCTGCCCCAACAGCACGCGCATGCCAAAGGCCTCGGCCAGTCGTCCGACGGCGCTGCCCAGTTCACCATGACCCAACAGCCCGAGGGTTTTGCCTTCCAGTTCGACAATGGGATAGTCCAGCAGGCAAAACTGCGAAGCCTGCTGCCACCGACCTGCGCCGACTGCTTTTTGGTAATCACCCAGGCGCGTCGCCAGATTCAAGAGCAGCATGATCGTGTGCTGGGCCACCGACGGCGTGCCGTAGCCCTGACAGTTGCACACTGTGATGCCGTGTTGGCGCGCGGCGTCCAGGTCGACGTTATTGGTGCCGGTGGCGCTGATCAGGATCAGCTTCAGCTCGGGGTTGGCGGCCATGGCGGTCGCATCGATCACGACCTTGTTGGTGATCGCCACCGTGGCGCCCTTGAGCCGCTCGCTCACTTCATCCCGGCTCGTGCGGGCGAACAGTTGCAGTTCACTGAAGCAGTTGCGCAGTGGTCCCAGGTCCAGATCGCCCAGGTCCAGGGACGGGTGATCGAGGAAAACTGCGCGGCCGTTGTTCGTCATCAGCTGTACCTTTTATCGCAGGAATCGAAGGCGTAATGTGGCGAGCCTATCAGATGTGTGTGGGAGCAAGCTTTGCTCCCACACAGCCCCTCACTCACAGTTGATGTTTGTCTTGAGATTGAGCTAGCCAAGGAGTCCCCATGTACCTCACCGAATTCCTCACCGTCGCCCTGATCCACCTGTTGGCCGTGGCCAGCCCCGGGCCGGATTTTGCCGTGGTGGTGCGCGAGAGCGTGACCCATGGTCGCCGCGCCGGAACCTGGACTGCGCTGGGCGTGGGCACGGCGATTTTCCTGCATGTGGGGTATTCGCTGCTGGGCATTGGCCTGATCGTGTCGCAATCGATCGTGCTGTTCAACGCGCTGAAATGGGCCGCTGCCGCCTACCTGCTATACATCGGCTTCAAGGCGCTGCGGGCGCAACCGGTCAAGCCGACGGCGGACAACCTGCACAAAGAGGCCGGCGAACGTACCGCCCGTGGCGCGTTCACCTCGGGCTTCGTCACCAACGGCCTGAACCCCAAGGCGACGCTGTTTTTTCTGTCGCTGTTCACCGTGGTCATCAACCCTCATACCCCCCTGGCAATCCAGGCCGGTTACGGCGTTTACCTGGCGGCGGCGACGGCAGTGTGGTTCTGTTTGGTGGCCATGCTGTTCAGCCAGCAGCGCGTGCGCGCCGGGTTTGCCCGCATGGGCCACTGGTTCGACCGGACCATGGGCGCGGTACTCGTTGCCATTGGCGTCAAATTGGCGTTTACCGAGATGCGTTGATCGTTTGATCCTACTTCTGATCGTCCCCACACCAGGGAGGGGACGGTCAGTGGCGTTGACGAACGTACTCCAGAAAGGCGTCGATGTTGTCACTGCACAGCAGTGGCGACACCGCTTTGACCTCTTCCATCGGCCAGTCCCACCAGGATGACTCAAGCAAGGCTTGACGCACCGGTTCCTCAAAGCGCCAGCGAATGAATCTGCATGGGTTGCCGCCGACGATGGCGTATGGCTCGACATCGCGCGTCACCACGGCGCCGGCTGCGACCACGGCGCCATGACCAATGGTCACACCGGACAGAATCATCGCTTCGGCGCAGATCCAGCAGTCGCTGCCAATCACCACATCGCCCTTGGTCGGGTTGCAGCCGGCGATACCCTGGGCCTGTTCGATCATCAGCGGGAACGGAAAGGTGCTGACCCAGTCGGTGCGATGCCCGCCACCCAGCAGGATTTTCACGCCTTGAGCGATCGACGTATAAGACCCGACTTTGAGGATCGTGTCGTCGCCGAACTCCATGACTTCGGGAATGCCATACGTGCCCACCCCAATCTGGTATTTCGGATAGCGCAAACGGATTTTTTCCGGCGCTCTCTCGAGTTTCTCCAGGCGCTTGAGATGCTTGCGTACTTTGCGCTCTTTGAGCTTTTTCAAAAAATTCAAGGTCGCGCCCTCGCTGTCGGGCGTCGCAAGACCAGTCGCTTGAAGCGTTTCAGGCTGGTTGCGTTCAGGTGGCGCCACGGGATGCTGCGCAGCAGCCGCCAGGCTTCTTTGCGGTCTTCGACCACCGCGTACTTCAGCGCTTTGTGGACCAGCACCGTACGAGCCGCACCGTAGGCGGGGTGGGCCCGATAGGGCTCGATAGCCTGCAGGTCGGCCTTGAGCATCAACCGGTACTTTCTCGACAGGTTATTGGGGTGGCGTCGATAGCGCGTCACACAAACCGGCAATTCATGAATTTCATAACCCTTGTGGGCGATCCGCAAAGTGATCTGGAAATCCTGGACCCGCAGCAGCGGATCATAAAACCCGGCGTCGCGAAGTGCGCTCATGCGATACAGCGCTGTTGGCGCGCCGATTACCGCAGCGCTGCGTAGAAGGTCGTCGAAGGTATGCACCTGGATGTGGTCGCGTTGTTGCGCCTTGATGGTGTGGCCTTCGCTGTCCATGTAGATGATCAGCGCGCCGACACAACCGACCTGCGGATGCTCGTCCAGGTATCGGGCACGGAGCCCGACCGAGTGGGGCAACATGATGTCGTCAAGGTCCGGGGTCGAGATGTAAACGCCCTTGGCGTATTTCAGCCCGTGATTGAGCGCCGCGCTGACACCCTGATTTTCCTGGGAGTACAGCTGGAAGTTGTAGGTCTGTTGCAACTGCCGGAGCATGGCGAGGCTATTGTCGGTGGAACCGTCATCGACCACGATGACCTCAACGTTCGGATAATCCTGGGCAAAGATGCTGTGGATCGCTTCTTCCAGGTATTTCTCGGCGTTGTAGCAAGGGGCCACGATCGACACGAGCGGCTCACTCTGTGGCGCGATGGCCGGGGAAGAAGTCAGGTCGGTGCTCATTGTTCTCTGCAAAAGGCGGGTGGTATCGGGTGAGCCTGCGAGAGTACTTCCCTACAGGCTTTTGTAACAACGTTGACACCTATGCTCGCTGCTGGATCCAGCTCTGACAAGGTTTAACCAACATAATGCGTGCAAAACGTGCGCTTAAGTGGCTCAAGGCTAGTATTTGCGGGCGGATCAAATCATTCCTTTGGCTGATTTGATCCGCGTACCGGCGCTCTACAGTGCTCACTTCCAGCCAAGACCGTGCAGTCAGAAAAGGGACTCTTATGTTGCAGACTCGCGTTATTCCTCCAGCCGAAGGCGCTTATCAATACCCGCTGCTGATCAAGCGGCTGCTGATGTCCGGTGCGCGTTACGAGAAAACCCGCGAGATCATTTACCGCGACCAGTTGCGCTACAGCTATCCGACCCTGATCGAACGCGTCGCGCGGCTGGCCAATGTGCTGACCGAGGCCGGGGTCAAGGCCGGTGATACCGTGGCGGTGATGGACTGGGACAGCCATCGCTACCTGGAATGCATGTTTGCGATCCCGATGATCGGCGCGGTGATCCACACCATCAACGTGCGCCTGTCACCGGAACAGATCCTCTACACCATGAATCACGCTGAAGACCGCTTCGTGCTGGTCAACAGCGAGTTCGTCGGTTTGTACCAGGCGATTGCCGGACACCTGACGACCGTAGAAAAAACCCTCCTGCTGACCGACCTGCCTGAAAAAACCGCCGACCTGCCGAACCTGGTGGGCGAATACGAACAACTGCTCGCCGCCGCCAGCCCCGCCTACGATTTCCAGGACTTCGACGAAAACTCGGTCGCCACCACGTTCTATACTACCGGCACCACCGGCAACCCCAAGGGCGTGTATTTCACCCATCGGCAACTGGTGCTGCACACCATGGGCGTGTCGACCATCATGGGCGCCATCGACAGTGTGCGGTTGCTGGGCACCAACGACGTGTACATGCCGATTACGCCGATGTTCCATGTCCATGCCTGGGGCCTGCCGTACGTGGCGACCATGCTCGGGCTCAAGCAGGTCTACCCCGGCCGTTATGACCCCGAATTCCTGGTCCAGTTGTGGCGCAAGGAGAAAGTCACCTTTTCCCACTGCGTGCCGACCATTCTGCAAATGGTCCTCAATGCCAAGGGCGCCCAGGACACCGATTTCGCTGGCTGGAAAATCGTCATCGGCGGCAGCGCCCTGAACCGCAGCCTGTATGAAGCGGCCAAGGCCAGGGGCATCCAGCTCACCGCCGCCTATGGCATGTCGGAAACCGGCCCGCTGGTGTCCTGCGCCCACCTCAACGACGAATTGATGGCCGGCAGCGAAGACGAACGCATCACCTACCGGATCAAGGCCGGCGTACCAGGGCCATTGGTGGAAGCGGCGATTGTCGACGCCGAGGGGCATTTCCTGCCCGCTGACGGCGAGACCCAGGGCGAGCTGGTGCTGCGCGCACCGTGGCTCACCGAGGGTTATTTCAACGAGCCGCAGAAGGGCGCCGAGCTCTGGGCCGGCGGCTGGCTGCACACCGGCGATGTCGCCACGCTGGACAGCATGGGCGTGATCGATATTCGCGACCGCATCAAGGACGTGATCAAGACTGGCGGTGAATGGATCTCGTCCCTGGACCTGGAAGACCTCATCAGCCGTCACGTGGCGGTACGCGAAGTAGCAGTGGTGGGGATTCCCGATCCGCAGTGGGGCGAGCGCCCATTTGCCTTGCTGGTCATCCGCGAAGGGCATCAGATCGGGGCTCGCGAGCTCAAGGAACATCTCAAGCCGTTCGTCGAATTGGGGCACCTGAGCAAGTGGGCGATCCCGAGCCAGATCGCCCTTGTTACGGAAATTCCCAAGACCAGCGTCGGCAAGCTCGACAAGAAGCGTATCCGCATCGACGTCACCGAATGGCAGAGCAATAACAGCACCTTCCTGTCGACGCTTTAAACGTTTTTGCCGTGCCCGAAAGGGCACGGCAGCCCCACCAAGCAAGCGCTTGCCTTGTCAAACCGAAAATTTCAGCCATCCTTGCCGTGCCGACATCTGTCGGCCTGGCGAAAGGACTGTTCCAGAGTGGTCGCGGGCTGCAAATCACACTTTAGAGGGATCAAGCCGTACTACCTGCTGGCTATAGTCCGTTTAAGGATTTTCAAGAACGGGGCGCACGCACTAAACGGGCGATGCGACTTTGAACGGGGTGGAACGTTGCCATTCCCAGCCGTTGAAAGTGTTCTTGGAAAATACTGACTGCCATAAAAATAAAAGCACATGGAGTAGCGTCGATGACCTCAGCAAACACGTTCTGGCGCCGGGCAAAACTGCCTCTGGCGGTCAGTCTCGCCTCTTCGCTCGCCGGGCCAGCATTCGGCGTCAGTTTCAACATCGGTGAAATCGAGGGCCAGTTCGACTCGTCCCTGTCGGTCGGCGCAAGCTGGTCCACGGCCAAGGCCAACAGGGACCTGATCGGCGTCAACAACGGCGGCAAGGGCCTGTCCCAGACCTCCGACGACGGTCACCTGAACTTCAAGCGCGGGGAAACCTTTTCGAAGATCTTCAAGGGTATCCACGATCTGGAACTCAAGTACGGCGATACCGGCGTGTTTGTGCGCGGCAAGTACTGGTACGACTTCGAACTCAAGGACGAACATCGCCTGTACAAGGACATCAGCGACACTAACCGCAAGGAAGGCGCCCAGTCTTCCGGCGGGCAGATCCTCGATGCCTTCATCTACCACAACTACGCCATTGGCGATCAGCCGGGTTCGGTTCGTCTGGGTAAACAGGTGGTCAGCTGGGGTGAAAGTACCTTCATCCAGGGCGGGATCAACTCGATCAACCCGGTCGACGTGTCGGCGTTCCGTCGTCCTGGTGCCGAGGTCAAGGAAGGCCTGATTCCGGTCAACATGTTCTATGTGTCCCAGAGCCTGACCGACAACCTGTCGGCCGAGGCGTTCTACCAGTTGGAGTGGGACCAGACCGTGGTGGACAACTGCGGTACGTTCTTCTCGCAGCCGGACGTGGTTGCCGATGGTTGCACCGACAACCTGCGAGTGCTGAACAAACGCTCTACGCTCCCGGCGGCCGCCCTGGGCCCAGCGGAGGCGCTTGGCGTCAACGTCAACGAAGAAGGCGTGCTGGTGCGTCGCGGTCCGGATCGTGATGCTCGTGACAGTGGCCAGTGGGGCGTGTCGTTCAAGTACATGTTCGAGCCGCTGGACACCGAGTTTGGTGCCTACTTCATGAACTACCACAGCCGTGCGCCGATTTTCAGTGCCACCGGTGCTCCACAGTCCGTCTTTGACCTGGCAGCAGGACTGCCGCCTGCGTTCGCCGCGCTGTCGCCTCTGCTGGTGGCGGGTAACTCGAACTATTTCATCGAGTACCCTGAAGATATCCGTCTCTACGGTTTGAGTTTCTCCACCACCTTGCCTACCGGTACGGCGTGGAGCGGTGAACTGAGCTACCGTCCGAACGCCCCGGTGCAACTGAGCACCACGGACATTCTTTTCGCCGGTGTGACCCCGCTTCCCGGTCTTGGCAATGCTTCGATCCTCCCTGGCTCGCCGGGTCAGGACCTGCATGGCTATAACCGTAAGGAAATCACTCAGTTCCAGACCACGTTCA
Organism: Pseudomonas sp. N-1-13; assembly: GCF_057787095.1. Classification (NCBI taxonomy): domain Bacteria; kingdom Pseudomonadati; phylum Pseudomonadota; class Gammaproteobacteria; order Pseudomonadales; family Pseudomonadaceae; genus Pseudomonas; species Pseudomonas sp. N-1-13. The sequence continues at coordinate 922,347 of NZ_JBYNRI010000001.1, forward strand.
CCCACTTCCTGGATCAGGTCATGGGCGCCAGCCGTCTGACCCTGGTGGGCGAAGTCGGCGTGACCTACGTGGGCGGCCTGGAAAGCAGGTCCGACGCTCGTTACGGCCGTGACCCGGTGTTTGGTCCGGGCGAACTGCCCAACGGTTTCTGTAACCTGCTCAATGGCTCGACTGCGGCCGGTGGTGGCCAGACCAGTGCCGATGTGAACAGCAACTGCAACAACGACGGCTTCACCACCTCCACTTCCTGGGGCTACCGTGCCCGCGCCATCTGGGAATACCCGGACGTGTTCGCCGGTGTGAACCTCAAGCCCAACGTGGCCTGGTCCCATGACGTCAAAGGCTACTCGCCAGGCCCGGGCGCCAACTTTGAAGAAGGCCGCAAAGCTGTCAGCCTCGGACTGGATGCCGAGTACCAGAACACCTACAACGCGAGCCTGGCCTACACCAACTTCTTTGGTGGCGACTTCAGCACCGTGGACGATCGCGATTTCCTGGCGCTCAGCGTCGGCGTGACCTTCTAAGCACAGTATTTCAGGACGACACACTATGAAAATAACAAAGAGTCTGTTGCAGGTCGGTGTTTTGGGGCTATCCCTGCTGGCCGCCAGCGTCATGGCGGCTGTGCCTGCCGCCGAGGCCGACAAACTGGGCAAAAGCCTGACGCCGATGGGCGCCGAAATGGCCGGCAATGCCGACGGTTCGATCCCGGCCTGGAAACCCATGGCCAAGAACGCCGGCAGCGTGGACAGCAAGGGTTTCCTTTCCGACCCGTACGCCAGTGAAAAGCCGCTGTTCACCATCACTGCGCAGAACGTCGACCAGTACAAAGACAAGCTCGCGCCGGGCCAGTACGCGATGTTCAAGCGTTACCCGGAATCCTTCAAGATGCCGGTCTACCCATCCCATCGCGGCGCCACCGTGCCGGATGACGTGTATGCCTCCATCAAGAAAAACGCGGTGAACACCAAGCTGGTGTCCGGCGGTAACGGTCTGGAGAACTTCGAGACGGCTGTGCCGTTCCCGATTCCCCAGAGCGGTGTGGAAGTGATCTGGAACCACATCACTCGCTATCGCGGCGGCAGCGTGACCCGCCTGGTGACCCAGGCCACGCCGCAGCCCAACGGCTCCTACAGCCTGGTGTACTTCAGGGACCAGTTCGTGTTCCGCGACAAGATGAAGGATTTCGATCCGGCCAACCCTGGCAACATCCTGTTCTACTTCAAGCAGCAAGTCACCGCGCCGGCGCGTCTGGCCGGTGGTGTACTGCTGGTGCACGAAACCCTCGACCAGGTGAAGGAACCGCGTTCTGCGTGGGTCTACAACGCCGGCCAGCGCCGTGTGCGCCGTGCGCCACAGGTCTCCTATGACGGCCCGGGCACCGCTGCCGACGGCCTGCGTACCTCCGACAACCTGGACATGTACAACGGTGCGCCGGATCGCTACGACTGGAAACTGGTGGGCAAGAAAGAACTGTACATTGCCTCCAACAGCTACAAGATCGATTCGCCTCAGCTCAAGTACGCCGACATCATCAAGGCCGGCCATATCAACCAGGACCTGGCTCGCTACGAGCTGCGTCGGGTCTGGCATGTGACCGCGACCCTGAAGGAAGGCCAACGCCACATCTACGCCAAGCGTGACTTCTACATCGACGAAGACACCTGGCAAGCCGCGGTGATCGACCATTACGACGGTCGTGGCCAACTGTGGCGCGTTGCCGAGGCCCATGCCGAGAACTACTACGACAAGCAAGTGCCGTGGTACGCCCTGGAAACCCTCTACGACCTGCAGTCCGGCCGCTATCTGGCGCTGGGCATGAAGAACGAAGAGAAATCGGCCTACGACTTCGGCTTCACCGCCAGCACCGCCGAGTTCACTCCCAACGCATTGCGCCAGGAGGGTATCCGCTAAACAGCTTCACCCGAGGCCGCATCCTCGAAAAAACGCCCCGACTGGTTCGGGGCGTTTTTTTGCCCAACACAAACCCCCTGTGGCGAGGGGATTTATCCCCGCTGGGCTGCGAAGCAGCCCCAAAAAGCTCTAGCGTTCCCTCGCTCCTGCGTGGGAATGATCAAAACTCCCCCGCGACAAGAGCGGTGGCTGCCTGAGTTTTTCGAATCGGTCGGCTTGTAGCCTTTTTGTAGCCATTTGTAGCAACTCCCTTCAATACCTCCTCGTTTACCGCTAGTCTGCGGACATCTGCAACGCCGCCACCCGCATTTCAACAAGAGCCGGCCATGACTGATCTGTCTTCACTCCCGGGTTCTGCCCGCACCGCCGTCGCGGTCCAGGACGGGCGCTTCTACCGCCCGCCCTTGCCTGACGGCCATGTCGTGCGGCCGCGGTTGTGCGAGCGCTTGAGTGCGGGGCTTGGAGGGCGGTTGCTGTTGGTGAGCGCACCGGCGGGGTTCGGCAAAAGCTCACTGGCGGTGGAGTTCTGCCAGAGCCTGCCGGCCTATTGGCAAAGCCTCTGGCTGGGGCTCAGTGCCCGGGACAACGACCCGGGACGCTTTCTGGAACGGCTGCTCGAAGGGCTCCAGGCGTTCTTCCCGCAGTTGGGAGGTCGGGCGTTGGGGCTGCTGAAAATGCGCCAGCGCCACCAACCTTTCGCCTTCGAAGAATGGCTCGACGGCCTGCTGGATGAACTGTCCGCGCATCTGTCGCCGGATACACCCTTGCTGCTGGTGCTCGACGACTACCACCTGGCCCAAAGCCCGGTGCTGGACCGTTGCCTGCAATTTTTCCTTAATCACCTGCCCGAAGGTTTGCTGGTGCTGGTCACCAGTCGGCAGCGCCCGGACTGGCATCTGGCGCGCCTGCGTCTGTCACGCCAATTGCTCGAACTGAACGAGCAGGACTTGCGTCTGACCCATGAAGAAGCCCTGACCCTGCTGCAGCACCACAGCAGTTCGTTGCGCGGGGAAGCCCTGGAGAGCCTGATCCAGCGCAGCGAAGGCTGGGTGGCCGGGCTGCGTTTCTGGTTGCTGGCCGCTTCCGAGGCCGGGACTGAGGGCCGGATGCCCCAGGCTCTGTATGGCGGCGAAGGGCTGATTCGCGATTACCTGCTTGAGGAAGTCATCGACTGTCTGCCCGCCGAAGTGCAGGCGTTTCTCTACGACACCGCGTCCCAGGAACGTTTCTGCAGCGAACTGTGTGATGCCGTGCGCGAAGCCCATGACAGCGCCGAAATCCTGGAGTATCTGGCGGCGCACCAGGTGTTCCTGGTGCCGCTGGACGAGCATGGCCACTGGTACCGTTACCACCATCTGTTTTCCGATTTGCTGCGCAGCCGTCCCAGTGCTCCGGCCATGGTGCCGGCTGCGACCCTGCACCTGCGGGCCTGCCGCTGGTTCAATGCCCAGGGCCTGATCGACGAGGCCGTGGAACAGGCGCTGCGGGCCGGGCACCTGGATGTGGCGGCGAACCTGGTGCAGAACCTCTCGGAGGAGCAATTGCTGGCCGAGCAGAACGTCGGCATGTTGCTGCGCTGGAAAATGGACTTGCCCGACAGCCTGCTCATCAGCACGCCGCGCTTGATCGTGCTGTACAGCTGGGCGCTGGGGCTGGCCTGCCAGTTGGACGCCGCTGAAGAACTGGCCGCCCACCTGAGCCGGTTCCTGCCGGCGCCTTCGGCCACTGCGCAAAAATCCATGCTTGCCCAATGGCTGGCCCTGAGCGGAATCATTGCCCGTGGCCGTGGGGATCGCGAGGCCACTGTGCGTTACTGCACCGAAGCCCTGGAGAGCCTGCCGCAAAAGCGCTATGGCCAACGTCTGATGTGCCTGTCCACGCTGTCGAACCTGGCGATTGCCGACGGTGACCTGTGGCGCGCCCGGGCCTTGAACCGTGACTCCCTGGAGCTGGCGCAGCGCGTCGGTAACCCGTTGTTCGAGGCCCTGGCCCATTACGACCGCGCCCGGGTGTTGCAAGCGCGAGGGGAGATCCTGCGGGCGCTCGATGAAGTGCGCCAGGGCCTGCAACGCCTGCACGCACTCTCGCCGCAACGGCTGTATGCCGTGCGGGCGCGATTGATTCTGTACGAAGGGTTCCTGCTGACCTTGCGCATGCAGCCCCAGGCCGGCTTGGCGCGGTTGCAGGCCGGTCTTACCGAAGCGCGGGCGTGCCGCGACATCAGCGTGTTGATCGGCCACTGCGTGATCGCGCGGGTTGAAGGCCACGCTCGTGAATTCGCCCGGGCCTTTGCCGAACTGGCCGAAGCCGAGCGCCTGATGCATATCTGGGACGTTCCGCCGATTTATTACCTGGCGATGATCACCCTGGTCAAATGCGAACTCTGGCTGGCCCAGGGGCGTACGGACCTGGCCGAAGCCTGGCTGGCGCGGCTGGGGCAGACCTACACCGGTGAGCGGGCCGCCGCGCCGCCGGAATTCCACCCGCAACTGCCGCTGCACGTCGAATTGCAACAGGCGGTGCTGGAGTCCATCCGCGGCCAGCCCATGTTGGCCGAAGGACGGCTCAATGCCTTGCTTGAACACGGCCAGCAAACCGGCCGGCAGATGCTCAGTGTGATGGCGCTCAACCAGAAGGTCGCCTTGCTGCTGAGCGTCGGCCGCGAACCCGAAGCCCGCAGTACCCTGGCCCAAGCCCTCGAAGCCGCCGCTGGCGGTGTGCTGCAGCCGTTCGAATGGTTGCTGGGCGAACATCGGGAGTGGCTGCGCGAGCAATTGTTGCGCGCACCCCTCAGTCCCTTGCGCCAGAACCTGCTTGAGCGCTTGCCGTCGACGGTGGCTGCCGATTCACCGGCCCCCGTTGAAACCCTCAGCAGTCGCGAGCGGGCGGTGCTGCAATTGATTGCCCAGGGCTGTTCGAACCAGGAAATCAGCGAGCAGTTGTTCATCTCACTGCACACGGTCAAGACCCACGCCAGCCACATCAACAGCAAACTCGGCGTGGAGCGCCGCACCCAGGCCGTGGCGCGGGCGAAGGTGCTGGGGTTGTTGGGCTAGGACTGGTTACTTGTGCCAAGCAGTTGGCCAGCGATAAGGAATGCTTGATGTTACCCCTGTACAAAACCATCCCATCCCCCGTGGGCCAACTGATCCTCGTCGCCCGGGATACAAAACTGGCGGCCATCCTCTGGGAAAACGAGCGTCTCAACCGCGTGCGCCTGGGGCCTTTGGAAGAGGACAGCCAGCATCCGGTCCTCAAGGAAACCGAGCACCAGCTCATGGAGTATTTCGCCGGCCAGCGCCGCCGTTTCGACCTGGCGCTGGACTTTGCCGGCACCGACTTTCAGGTCCGGGTCTGGCAGGCGCTGCTGACCATTCCGTTCGGTGAAACCCGCAGCTACCGCGACATCGCCATCCAGATCGGCCAGCCCACGGCGGTGCGGGCGGTAGGTGCCGCCAACGGCCGCAACCCCATCTCCATCATCGCCCCCTGCCACCGCGTCATCGGCACCTCTGGCAGCCTTACCGGCTTTGCGGGCGGCCTTGCGGCCAAACAGTTCCTGCTGAGCCTGGAAGGTCAGCAGACGCTGCAGTTGGTGTTTTGAGTTATTTCATTTGGCCGCAAGCCCATAACACTGCAAATCCCTTGTGGGAGCGAGCCTGCTCGCGATAGCGGAAGGTCAGCTTGCAAGGATGTTGGATGGGCCTGCGCTATCGCGAGCAGGCTCGCTCCCACATAGGACTCACTCGGTTCAGGCCGAAGGCTCTTGCGGCGCCAGCATGCGCGTCGGCGGTTGGCCGTTGGCGTTGTGCTGGAATATCTGCGTCGGCTGCCCCTGTTCATTGAAGAACACCTGCCCGATCCCCGCCGAGTTCCACAACCGCTCTCCCGCCTCGGCGTGTTCGGGGGTGTGAGGAATGATGCGCATGCTGCGGCGCTTGGTGAACCAGTTCAGGGGCGAGCGGGGAGAGTAGAGCCAACGGTTCAGGCGATCGAACCATTCCAGCAGCGCCGGCGGGAACTCATTCTTGATGCCGCTGCTGGTGATCTGCCAGATGCGCGGGCCGCCCTTACGGTGTGGGATCAGCACCTCATAGACGAAGGAATAATGCACATCCCCGGACAGCACCACGTAATTACCGGGCGTGCGCGAGTGCCGGAAAATGTTCAGGATCACTTGCGCCGCGCCGCGATGGGCCATCCAGTTTTCCGCGTCCACCAGCAGCGGATAACCGCACCAACTGAACACCCGTTGCACGGTTTCGATCAGCTTCACACCGAAGATCGGCGCCGGTGAAACGATAATCGCCGAGGGATGATCCAGCAGTTCCTGCTGAAGTTCGCTCAGGGCTTCCCAATCGAGCAGTCCCGAAGGCTGCTTGAGGTTGCGCTCGCTGCGCCAGCGGCGGGTGCGGGTGTCGAGCACCACCAGGGCCGGGGTGGTCGGCAACACGTAGTGCCATTGCTGGAAACCCAGCAGCGTGTCGATCAGTTTGTCCTGTGGGCCGCTGTCCAGGTAGCGGTCCCGGGCGGTGTCGCTCAGGGCCAGGGTTTGCTGGATCACCTCATCAAACGCGTCGGGGTTGTTGCCCCAGCCCTGGCAGAGCATGTAGGCGATCAGTGCGTTGCCGATGATGCGCTTGGAGAACGGGTGGCCGTAGGCCGTTTCTTCCCACTGCGCGGATAGATTCCAGTCATCGGTGATGTCGTGATCGTCGAAAATCATCAGGCACGACAGGTGTGCAAACACCCGCGCCGCGCCCCCAAGACCGGTCTTGAAACCCTCGATGCGCTGCTGTTCCAGCGCATAGCGCTGGCGCCGCTCGGCGGTCAGTTCCGGCGGTTGCGGGTCGATCAGGGTCCACGGCACGGGTGACCACACCAGCAAATACATCGCCATCACTTCAGCGAAGGTCACCAGATGATTGTCGGCGCTGCTGCTGGTGAATATCGGCTTGCGGGCCCCGCCGAAAAAACGCTCGCGCAGGGTTTCATTGCTTTCCAGCGCCGGTAATAAATCGGCGCGGTGGTAGTAGCTGGCCGGGTGTTCATAGAGCTTGGCGCTGTCTTCAACCACCGCGCCGTCCAGGCATTCCTCGAACAGCCCCAGCCGCTCGATCAACGCATGAATCGCCCGCAGCATGGGCCCGGCGACGTCATCGGCATAGACCTGATCGCCGCTCATCATCAACAACGCCGGACGCTGCTGTGGGGCTTGCGCCAACAGCCGGTCGACGCAGAGCAAGCCGTCGTGGGTCGGATAGTGGGGTTTGCGGCAGGAACCATGGACCAGTTGATCGATACGCGAATGCAGGACGAAGTTCGGGCACTGCGCCTGGCCATACAACAGATGGGGCGCCCATTCGGCAATGGGCGCGCCGTCCACCAGCAGGTCGTAGTCAATCACCACGTCCTGGGGCAGGGCGGTGTCGAGTCGTACATCGATCAGGTGCACAAAAGCCTGCTGCCCCACCGGCACTACGGTGCAGCGCGGGGCATCCAGGGTGAGATCGCCCACACCGTCCACACGCAGCGTCAACGTGAGGGGGCGTGTACCCACCAGCCACATCACCAGCCGTGTGGGCTCCAGTCGCCGCAGCAGCGGGCCGACCAGGACAGGGGGCAGGGCAGGGGAGATGTCAGATGAGGACGGCAACATTCGCGGGTAAAGCTCTGGCTCCGATGGAGGCGGGGATCATAACGCAATGCGCTGGAGAACTGGGACTCGGTGAAAAGGCGACGTGCTCCAGCTCTTGTGGCGAGGGAGCAAGCTCCCTCGCCACAGGCTGCACTGGGCTTTGCTGCCTCACTGCGCCTGATTGGAAGCTTCAGCGGCTTTAATCAAATCCGGCCCAATCTCTTTTTCAAACTTTGCCCACACCGGTTTCATCTTCTCGCGCCAGGCGTTGCGCTGCTGGGGGGTGAGGCTGATGATCTCGGTGGTCCCGGCGTCGAGGATGAACTGCTTGTCCTGCTGGTTCAGTCGGTCCGCCTCACTGTTTGCATAGGCGGTGGCCTCGACCACGATCTTGTCCAGTTCGGTGCGGATATCCGGCGGCAGGCCGTTCCAGAAGTCGGACGAGGCGATCAGCATGTAGTCGAGAATGCCGTGGTTGGATTCGGTGATGTACTTCTGCACTTGATGCTGTTTCTGGTTGTAGAAGTTTGAGTAGGTGTTCTCCGTGCCGTTGACCAAACCGGTGCGCAGGCCCTGGTACACCACAGAGAAAATCATCGGTTGGGGGATGGCGCTCACGGCCTTGAATTGTTCTTCCAGCACGGCCGAACTCTGCACCCGGAACTTCAAGCCACGGGCATCCTCGGGTACACGCAGTGGTTTGTTGGCCGACAACTGCTTCATGCCGTTGTGCCAATAGGCCAGGCCAGTGACGTTCTTGCTTTCCATGGACTTGAGCAGTTTCTGGCCTTCCGGGCTCTGCTGGAAGCGGTCCACCGCGGCAATGTCGTTGAACAGAAACGGCAAGTCGAACAACTGCACGGATCGGGTGTACTGATCGAACTTGGCCAGCGAGCGCGCAATGATCTGCACGTCACCCAGCAGCAGCGCTTCCATCTCCTTGTCATCGCCAAACAACGTGGAGTTGGGATACACCTCGACCTTCACCCGGCCTGGCAATCGTTCATCCGCCAGTTTCTTGAACATCAACGCGCCCTGGCCCTTGGGCGTTTGCTCGGCCACGACATGGGAAAACTTGATCACGATCGGTTCAGCCGCCATGGCTGAGCCCAGCAGGCTGAAACTCAAGGTACAGACGAGCGCTTTGCAAAGAGGTTTTAGCATGGTGAGGCTTCCCTTTTATTGGTCGACGGTGCGACACGCAGGCTTAGCCCGACAGCGCAGTGGCGAGGGAACAAATGCCCTCGCCGCTGCGCCTGTCTTGAGTCGGGGCTAGCTCATCCCCAACCAGTTCGGCAAGGCCAGCGAGATCCATGGCACATAGGTAATCAGCATCAGGAACGCCAGCAGGATCATCAGCCATGGCATAGCTGCGCGGATGGTGGCGGGCAGCGACATGCCGGTCACCGCCGAGGTGACGAACAGGTTCAGCCCCACCGGAGGCGTGATCAGGCCGATCTCCAGGTTCACCACCATGATGATGCCCAGGTGGATTGGGTCGATGCCCAGTTGCATGGCGATAGGGAACAGGATCGGCGCCAGGATCAGGATGATCGCCGAAGGCTCCATGAACGCACCGGCAATCAACAGCACGATGTTCACCACCAGCAGGAAGGTCACCGGCGTCAGCCCGGCATCGATCACCCAAGCGGTGATTTGCTGCGGCAGTTGCTCGGTGGTCAGCACATGGGCGAAGAGCATGGCGTTGGCAATGATGAACATCAGCATGATGCTCAGCTTGGCCGATTCGAGCAGCACTTTGGGCGTCTCACGGAACGTGAGGTCCTTGTAGACGAACAGTGCGATGAAGGCCGAATACACCGCCGCCACCGCAGCCGCTTCGGTGGGTGTGAACATCCCGGAATAAATCCCGCCGAGGATGATCACCATCAGCAGCAGACCCCAGAGGGCCTTGCGCGCCGTGGACAGCCATTCGCGCAACGTTGCCCGAGGCAGGGCCGGCAGGTTTTTCTTCACAGCGACGATATAGATCGCCACCATCAACGATAAACCCAGCAGCAGGCCCGGGATCACCCCGGCCATGAACAGCTTGCCCACCGAGGTTTCGGTCGCGGCGGCGTACACCACCATCACGATCGACGGCGGAATCAGGATGCCCAAGGTGCCGGCGTTGCAGACGATGCCGGCGCCGAACGCCTGTGGATAACCCGAGCGCACCATACCGGCAATGGCGATGGAACCGACCGCCGCCACCGTCGCAGGGCTTGAACCCGACAACGCGGCAAACAGCATGCACGCCAGTACCGCCGCAATCGCCAGACCGCCACGGATATGCCCGACGCAGGCGTTGGCAAAGTCGATCAGACGTCGCGCCACGCCACCGGTGGTCATGAACGCACCGGCCAGCAGGAAGAACGGAATCGCCAGCAGTGTGTAGTGCTCAGAGGTTTCGAACAGCTTGATCGCCAGGGAGCGCACTGAGTCCGGGCTGAAGAAAATGATGGTCAGCGAACCGGCCAGCCCCAACGAAATGGCGATGGGCACGCCGATAAACATCAGCACGAACAGCGCCACGAACAGGAAGGCAATGGTCATGGCTTGTCTTCCTCGTGTTCAGTCAATTTGATGGCTTCGGCCGCTTCATCGGCCAGGCCCAGGCCGGTCTGACGATTCATCAGGATGCGCACGAGAATTTCCGCGAAACGGATAAACACCAACGCAAAACCCACCGGCACGATCAGGCCGATGTGCCATTGCATGATGCCGAAGTGGCCCAGGTCCTCTGCGCCGATCTGCGCGATCATCAGGGTATTGATCCACTCGTAACTGGCGACGGCCAGCAGCCCGGCGTAAGTCAGGCAGCACAGGCAAGCGATCACGCCGATAAAGCGTTGTACCGGTTTGCTCGCCAGTTTCACCAGCGCATCCACGCCGATATGCCCGGCCGTGCGCACGCCGTAGGACAACCCGAAAAAGATCAGCCAGCCAAACAGGGCCTTGGTCAGCGAGCTGCTCCAGGTCATGGCCTGGGCCATGCCCATGATGCTGTCACCAATGGCGAACGCCGGCTCACTGGCGGCTGGCCAGTTGTCACCGAGGCTGTAAAAAACGGTGTAGAGGTTGTTGAGCACCACATAGACGAAAGTAACCAGCGTCATGGCGGCCAGAAGAAAGGCAATGAAGCCTTCCTCGAAGTGTTCCCAGATGCGCCGAAGGGCGTTCATGGATGACATCTCCTGCAGGGGGGACGACCGGCCGGCGCTGCCAGGGCGGCAGCACCGGCCAACCCATTACTGAGCCTTGTTGGAGGCTTCGGCGGCTTTGATCAGATCAGCACCGATGTCACCTTCAAACTTCTTCCACACCGGCTTCATCTTGTCGCGCCACTCGCCGCGCTCTTCAGGCGTGAGGGTGATGATTTCGGTGGTCTTGGCGTCCAGGATGCGCTGCTTGTCTTTCTGGTTCAGTTGCGCCGCCTCGTTGTTCACGTGGGTGGTGACTTCAACCAGAATCTTGTCCAGTTCGGTACGGATGTCAGGTTGCAGGCCGTTCCAGAACTTGGTGTTGGTGATCAGCATGTAGTCGAGTACACCGTGGTTGGACTCGGTGATGTACTTCTGTACTTCATGCATTTTCTGGCTGTAGATGTTCGAGTACGGGTTTTCCGCACCGTTGACCACGCCAGTCTGCAGGCCTTGGTAGACCTCGGCGAAACTCATTTTGCGCGGGTTGGCGTTCACCGCCTTGAACTGCTCTTCCAGCACGGCCGAGGCCTGCACGCGGAACTTCAGGCCACGGGCATCCTTGGGTTCACGCAGTGGCTTGTTCGCCGACAACTGCTTCATGCCGTTGTGCCAATAGGCCAGGCCGGTGATGTTCTTGCTTTCCATGGACTTGAGCAGCTTCTGGCCTTCAGGGCTCAACTGGAAGCGGTCCACAGCGGAGATGTCATCGAACAGAAACGGCAGGTCGAACAACTGCACGGACTTGGTGTAGTGCTCGAACTTGGCCAGCGACGGCGCAATCATCTGCACGTCGCCCAGCAGCAGGGCTTCCATTTCCTTGCCATCGCCGAACAGCGAGGAGTTGGGGTACACCTCGACCTTCACTTTGCCTGGCAGACGCTCTTCCACGAGCTTCTTGAACATCAGTGCGCCCTGGCCCTTGGGCGTTTGTTCGGCTACTACGTGGGAGAACTTGATGACGACAGGATCCGCCGCCATGGCCGTGCTCAACGCACTGAGTGCCAGCGTACAGGCGAGCGCTTTCCAGATAGGTTTGAACATTGTGGGGTTTCCTCTTTTGTTTTTGTATTTATCGTGCGGGCTCATTCAAAACGCAGCGCACGGCGGGACAGTTGCAAGTCTAGGCAGAAAAACAGTTTGCCGGGGGATTGTGACGGTCAGTGCGGGAAAAATCGCGGGTATTGGCTAACGCCTCAAAAGGGTGCGTTAGAGCCTTCCAGGGCTGGGGCGACAACCATCGGGACCGAAACAGGGCGAAAGGTTTCAGCCTGCAACCGTAACGGGGGTCAGGAAACCATAAAAGCGAAATAATGGCTACTGGCCTGTTCGCTGGCCACGCATCGGGTGTCGGAGGATTTAGCCCGGTGAGACGGCGAAATGCTCGGTCATGGCCTTGTGATGTTACTCCTGGCTGCGCGAGAATCCCCGCGCCCGTCTCGATATGGGCCCAGGAAGCCTGGAACGCTTTTCAACCCCACAAGGATTTACGGATGATCGATTTCAACAACAAAGGCTTCTTCAAGCTCAAGCAGAACGATGAGTATGCCGAACGCGTAACAGCCCTGCTGCTGGATGGCGAACAGGTCATCGACGCCTATAAGTCCATGCGCGACGGCGTAGTCTTCACCAACAAACGCATCATCGCGGTGAACGTGCAAGGCATCACCGGCAGCAAAAAAGACTTCACCTCTCTGCCTTATAAAAACATCGTCGCCTACTCGGTAGAAACCTCCGGCACCTTCGACCTGGATTCGGAACTGGAGATTTACTTTTCATCCCTGGGCAAGGTGAAGTTCGAATTCACCGGCAAGACAGGCATCGTCGAAATATCGAAGCTGATCTCCAGGCATCTTTTGGCCTGATGTCAGTGGACCCTGAGTGAATACGAAAACTCGGGGGGTGAAGTGGCGCCTGTTACGTTGAGCGTTCAAGCGCAGGGACGGCCACATACCACTTCAATGAGGGGCATGTGGCGAGTCCTTCGGGACCGTTCATTTGCAGTACATGTCGGTCACTATTTTGCTGCTGGAGTTGTCGGTAACCACAGTGAGACGATCATTTCTCAAGTCCTTGGTCATGACTACTCCAGTGACCCTGACCGCTTCCAGGTTCAGTTGCGATACGTACTCTTCTTCGGACAGAGCCGTTTCACCCATCCCTCCTGGTTTCAACTCCTTGGCTTGCGCGACCTTGTCCGCGCTGCAAGGCTCGCGTCCTGCCGCGAAAGCTTGAAAAGTCATGCCGCTCAATAATAGGGAAAGAGCCAGCAGGGTCGGTTTAGTGGCACAGTATCTTGTGTTCATCATGAACTCCTTGCGGGTCATCGAAGATTGGCTTCGCGTACTTGCGAGGCTGGATCAGGTTAGAAGTGAGCCGCAGTGAGGACCACTGTCATATCTGACAGTAGCCAAGACCTGATGGAAGTAAGTGAATACGGATTTTGTATTGGAACGCTATAAGCGAAAGCCCGCCACACATCCCCTGTGGGAGCGAGCCTGCTCGCGATGACGGCGGCCCATTCAGCACCACCGGTTCAGGCAGACCGCTATCGCGAGCAGGCTCGCTCCCACAGTTTTGATTGGTGGTGTTCACGAATTTTGTGCCCGTCACACATCCCCCTGTGGGAGCGAGCTTGCTCGCGAAGATGGCGGCCCATCCAACATCACCGGTTCAGGCAGACCGCTATCGCGAGCAAGCTCGCTCCCACAGTTTTTTGGTGGTGTTCACAGATTTTGTGCCCGCCACAGATCCCCTGTGGGAGCGAGCCTGCTCGCGATGACGATGGTCCATCCAACATCACCGTTTCAGGCAGACCGCTATCGCGAGCAGGCTCGCTCCCACAGTTTTGATTGGTGGTGTTCACGAATTTTGTGCCCGCCCCACATCCCCTGTGGGAGCGAGCTTGCTCGCGAAGACGGCGGCCCATCCAACATCACCGTTTCAGACAGACCGCTATCGCGAGCAAGCTCGCTCCCACAGTTTTTTGGTGGTGTTCACGGATTTTGTGCCCGTCACACATCCCCCTGTGGGAGCGAGCCTGCTCGCGATGACGGTGGCCCATCCAACATCACCGTTTCAGACAGACCGCCATCGCGAGCAAGCTCGCTCCCACAGTTTTGATCGGTGTGTTCACGAATTTTGTGCCCGCCACAGATCCCCTGTGGGAGCGAGCCTGCTCGCGATGACGGTGGCCCATCCAACATCACCGTTTCAGACAGACCGCCATCGCGAGCAAGCTCGCTCCCACAGTTTTGATCGGTGTGTTCACGAATTTTGTGCCCGCTACAGATCCCCTGTGGGAGCGAGCCTGCTCGCGAAGACGGCGGCCCATCCAACATCACCGGTTCAGACAGACCGCTATCGCGAGCAAGCTCGCTCCCACAGTTTTGATTGGTGGTGTTCACGGATTTTGTGCCCGCCCCACATCCCCTGTGGGAGCGAGCCTGCTCGCGATGACGGTGGCCCATCCAACATCACCGTTTCAGGCAGACCGCTATCGCGAGCAGGCTCGCCCCCACAGTTTTGGTTGGTGGTGTTCACGGATTTTGTGCCCGCCCCACATCCCCTGTGGGAGCGAGCTTGCTCGCGATGACGGCGGCATATTCAACATTACTGGCCCAGACAGACCATGAAGCTCAGGTCTCCAGCGCGGGCCCCTTCAACTCAATCTGATTGCCATCCGGATCGAAGCAGTAGATCGACCAACCCTTACCCTCCGCGCCATAGCGCATCTGCGCTTTCTCAACACTCAGACCGGCTGAGGCCAAATGAGCGATGAGGGCTTGTTCATCAAACGGTTCGATGCGCAGGCAGAGGTGGTCGACGTTGTGCCCTTGCTTGCCAGCCGCCGGCCCACCCTCGCGACCCAGCGGCCCGTCGACAGCAACCAGATCAATCATCGAAACACCGGTGCTGAGGTGAATCATTCCAAGATCGTCCCGGCGCTTCTTCAGCTCGCAACCAAGCACCGACGTATAGAAATCGAGACTGCGCTCGATGTCTTTTACGCGCAGGACGATGTGGTCGATGTGTTGGATCGTGAAGTTCCTCATACGGGCCTCCTGTGTTCAGTAGTGGCAGGGCCAAGGGGTTACTTCACCATAGCGGACAACGCTGGGATGTCGCCCCACGAATGGACCCCGCCTGCCGCGAATCAGCGGGCTGCGCGACGTTTTTCTCAGGCTAAAGGCGCAACAGTCACGTCCGCTTGGCCGCTGTCGATCAACGCCGCACGCACGAAACCGTCCGCTTTCTTTCGCTCAATGAAAGCCCTGACGTAGGCCGCGCCGGCTTCATGGGCCCTTGGAACCGCCATGGCTTGCCTGATGGAAGTGAAAGCACCGGCGAGCACGCGGTATGCCGGGTTGTTAGCCGCCACTTTCTCCAGCGGCTGCCTCACACCGGCTGCCGCATCCAGGGATTTTTCGATGTACAGGTCTACCGCAGCCGCAGAGGTCGCAGCGCGTTCGAGTTGTGCATGTTCCAACGTGCGAGAAAGAAAAAGGTCGTACGCAGCGCCTTGGCCAACGGCGAGTTTTAGTCCCGGCTGGTCGAGATCCTGGACGTGCTGATAGCCCGAATCAGCTGCCACCAGATAAGTCCCTTCGATAATGACGTAAGGTTCGCTGAACGCAATCTGCTCTTCGCGCACAGGCTCAATGGCCAGGAACGCGACGTCCCACACATCCTGATCCAGCGCTGCAAACACTTTGCCGGCGGCATCGAAAGTGACCATCTCCAACTGGGCACCCAGTTCCTGGGCCAGTGCCTTGGCCAAAGCTACCGACACCCCTTGGGGGGAACCGTCCGGACCCTGTTGAGCCAACACGGGGTTACCGAAATTGATTGCGGCACGCAGCACTCCATTGGGGGCTAGATCTTCAAGCACTGCACGGTCGAGAGACGTCATCCTTTTTGCTCCTGGTAGGGGGGGTATTGGTTTTTATCAACTGGGCAAGGTTTGGAAACGACCCAGATGAATAGCCTTGATCATACCTGCATGAGGCCAATGGCTTTTTCCATCAACCGCAAACGCAGTTCCGGCTTATCTTGCCTGGCCCCGATATCAATCCAACCATGGTGGCTATAAAACCGCGCCGCCCTTTGGTTCGTTTCGCTCACAGACAACCTCATCCGTTCGCACCCCAGCCCTGTAAAAAAGTCGGTGGCGTAGGCCAGCAGCAATTTCCCGGCACCGCGTGATCGCCACTCAGGGACGAGGTAGAAAAAGTGGATGTAACCCACTGCAGGTTCTGCCTTAAGCAGCGACATTTCTATCTGGCCCACGATCTGTGTTTCATCCCAGGCATGGACAATGCTACCAGGAAGCTCGGCTGCTTTTTCTTGGAGGGATTGAAGGTAACGCGGCACGCCATCGGGGCCGTTAAGCTGTTGTGCGGATCCAAACGAGCAGAACAGCATGTCCTCAAAGAAACGCACGCAAACGTCGCTGTCCTGGTCGAGGTTGACCGGACGCAAGTGCAGGAGAAGATCGGGTTGAGCGTCGCTGCGCATCATGGTTCGTGACCTCATGCTTCAATGGGTTGCTACGCTGGTTCTGCCAGAATTTGGAACCGACCAGCAACGGACCCAAAACCATGAAAAGATCAGACCTCCTCCAAACCCTGAAAACCCGCTTCGACCAGAACCCACATCGCCATCCAGGCATCCTCTGGACCGACGTTCAGGCCAAGCTGGAAAGCAACCCTAACGCCCTGAAGTCACTCCAGGCAATGGAAACCACCGGCGGCGAACCCGACGTCATCGACCAGAACAAAGAGACCGGTCTCATCACCTTCTGCGATTGCGCCAAAGAAAGCCCGACCGGTCGCCGAAGCCTCTGCTACGACCGCGCCGCCCTGGACGCACGCAAGGAGAACAAACCCAAAGGCAGTGCGGTAGAAGTGGCCGAAGAAATGGGCATCGCCTTGCTGACTGAAGACCAGTACCGAGCCTTGCAGCAGCTTGGCGAGTTTGATGCCAAAACGTCCAGTTGGCTGGCAACACCCCCTGAACTTCGCGCCCTCGGCGGTGCGCTATTCGGTGACTATCGTTATGAACGGGTGTTCGTTTATCACAATGGTGTGCAGTCGTATTACGCGGCGCGAGGGTTTCGCGGCGTGCTGTGCATTTAAGCAAACCTGTGGCGAGGGAGCTTGCTCCCGTTGGGCTGCGCAGCAGCCCCAAAGCCATTCAACGCGATGTACCAGGAAAAACGGCATCTGCAGGTTTGCGACTGCTGCGCAGCCGAGCGGGAGCAAGCTCCCTCGCCACAGGTTTTCACCAGGTGGTTTACGCCGCAGGCGTCCCTGTGTTTTTATACGGGCAGGCACAAGTAGCCTCCCTGCTGCGATGGGAAATACGAAAAATCTAAGTGAACTTACCCACTTATTTAGCCACTGCAAGCAGCATGCTAGTCGAAGTACGTCTTCGATTTGGCTAAAGGAGTGAGCTATGTCCCGTTCAAGTGCTGCTGAGTGTATCGACGACCTCAAAGAGTTGGCCCGCGTGTCTGTCATTGGCGAATACACGTATTGCCAGCGATTGACCCACATCAGCAAAGAGTTCGGTTTCAATAATTTCCATCACTTGCGTAAGGTCGTTGAGCGTCTCCCCGAAGACCTGATCGGCAATATCTCCACCACGCTGATGCGCCGATATTGCGAGGTGGCTCAGCCCAAGCCAAACGTCGCTTACTATGAATTCCTCTCGGTCAACAACGACACCCGGCTAAGGTTCTATAGCCAATGGGCTGGCTGGGACAAATTTGGGCAGGAAGTCAGGGTTCCCAGGTCGTTGCATGGCGAGTCGGCTCCCCGTCTGCGCAAGTCGCTTGATAAAACCGTCTTTATCGTAGAAACGGACCGTCAGTTAATCGCATGGCGCCATCGCTGGCACGGGCTGTGTTACATCTCCGCTGAGCTCTGCAAAGAGCACATGAAAGAAGCGTTTGAGCGAAAAAAGGCTGTGGTGAAAGGCCCCCGCAATGAGGAGTTTCCCCTGCTGGAGGACTTTAGCGATAACTATGCAACGTGGTATCCAGTTATAGAGTAACCTCAACTGGAAAGGGCTCTCAGGAGCCCTTTCTTGTTCCCCGCACGCAGCAAATCCGCCTCACTCAAAGACCAAAACCTCACACCCCTTAGCCTCAACCATCTGCGCAAACCCCGGCAACCGCGCCACAAACTCCGCCTCAAACGCCAGATACCGATCCTGCGCCGCCAGGTAACGAATCTCCGGCTTGACCCGCGCAATATCCTTGGACGACAGCTTCAACACCTCATGGCTGCGCTGATTCCAAAACCACGCCAAGGTCTGCGTGCCAAACGTATTCGTCCGGTAATTCCACACCCACCAATCCCCATGCCCCCGGGCAACATGCAGTTGCCCATGAAACGTGCGCAACGTGATGACCTGCTTTGGCTGCGTAACCAGCAGGCGGGTGTCCTGGCGCAGCTCACTGCCAAAGCCGTCCAACAGCGCCTTCGTCGTAGCGCCGGTCACGAAGTTGAAGCGCCACGCCAGCAGCACCGTCTCCTGATAGCCCGAGTGCTCAAGGTTCTGCCGCTCGCCTTCGCTGAACAGCAGGACCTCGTCACCGCCCAGGTACGCGGTCGCCGCCCGCAATTTATAGGCGTCAGCCGGCATCGGCTTGGCGGCAATGGCCTGGTGCGGCGGGTCTTGATTCCAGACCCAACACCGCGGGCCGTTGTGCTGCATGAACAGCAAGCGGCGCGGGCCGATGGGCAGGATCGTCAGTTCATCCGCGTACTCGAAAATGACCTCGCTGGAGTCCGCCGTGATCCGCCAGATCCGCGTCAAATGCTCGGGTTCGTAAATACGCTGACGTTCGAATATCTCTGAATCGACCACGACACAGGGATCTTCAAACTCCGACCATTGCATCCCGACAGGTCCGAAACCCTGGATGTCATCGCCCTCGCGAATCTCATATTGGTAGCGGTCATCCGAGCTGTAAGCGCCGCTTTTCACCCGGCGCTTCCACAGGCTGCGCTGGGTGTTGGCATCGATGAGCTGCAAGTCTGCGCCGTCCACCCCATCGGTGCGGTGTTCGAGCATGTCCTGCTCCGAGGGCGGCCATGGGTTGTAATCGATCAGAAAACACAGCCACTGGTCTTCGTCCTGCTCGGTGATGGCGGCCCAGCCGTTGCGGTAGTTGTAGTCATGCACGTAAGTGGGGCCGGGATAGTCGTGGACGTCCTGTAGCCAGTTCAACTTGCTGCGCTTGGGCTTGCTGGATTTACGGTCGGGGGCGGCAGGCTTTTGCGGTTCGATCAGCCTCGGCGTGAACCTCGGTTCTGCGCTTTGGCCTTGCCAGTGTTGTGCAAAAGCCTCGCGTTGATCGGCTGGGACAATCACCGGTCGGTAATCATCACCGCCGGCGTCCAGGTTCCACAGGTCAAAGCCGTGACGCGCCAGCACAGGTGCCAACGCCTCGAAACAGACCTCGGCCATTTCGTTGGAAAGCTCATCCAACAGCGCCTCGAATTCCGGCCCGGAAAATACACCGATGTCGGGATAGTAATGCTGCAGCAGCCCAAGCAATTCAGCGCCCGGTGTTTTCCAATCGATATGAACCAAGGGATCAAAACGGGATTGCATCACGCCAGCCTTCCTTGTGAACTCGCCTGCGCGCCATCTTAGCCGCACACCGCCTGAAAAGAATAACTACCACCGTGGCGAGGGAGCTTGCTCCCGCTGGGCTGCGCAGCGGCCCCAAAACCATCCTGCCGCCCATCAGAACTCCCCACCCAAATAACAAACCGGCGAACTCCCCTCCGCCTGCTTCTCCACCTCATCCTCCAACCATTCAGCCAACACCACGGCATTGTTCTCGACCGTGGACTTGGCGGCATATACCAGAGTGAGATTGCCGCCCCGCGCAACATCCACCAACCGCCACCACCCCTCCGGCCGTGCAGCCAACTCCTTGCGATAGGCCACCTTGAACTGCTCAAACGAAACCGCCCCCGCTTTGAACGCCTTGCGCAGCTCATGAGAAGGCGCCACCTCCGGCAGCCACTGCGCGATGGGGAGTTCGTCCTTGCGACAATTACGCGGCCATAGACGGTCCACCAGAACCCGTACGCCGTCCTCGGTGCTGGCTGCTTCGTAGGCTCGTTTGCAGTGGATCATGGGGCCTGCCTGTGGGAGAGGGGACAGCGTCAGAATAGGCCGAGGTCAGTGATCGGGTTGAGTCCCCCCTCGCAACCTGCTGAGATAATCCTAATATCAATGCTCGACTGGGGTCCTGGGAAGTGCTGATCCACAGCATGGCGGCCGCAAAGGTGTGGGGCTTGACAGGTCTGGGATACTGAAAGCAGTACCGCGGTTACGCGATGCGTCTATCACGACACAAGGTGCCCTATGCGCAGTGAAGACCTCAAGATATTGTTCGACCAGCAAGCTGTCAGCTACGACAAGCAATGGGAAAGGATGGCGCCGATTCGCGCCGCCCTCTATTTGCTGCTCGAATCTCAGTTCGCCGGCCTGCCGGAAAATGCTCGGATACTCTGCGTCGGCGTTGGCACGGGGGCGGAACTTGCCCATCTGGCGGAGCGCTTCCCCGGCTGGCATTTCACTGCTGTCGACCCTTCGGGCGCTATGCTTGATGTCTGTCGTCAGAGGGCCGTTCAGCATGGCTTTCTATCGCGCTGCCATTTTCACGAAGGCTACCTGGATACGCTCGTCGCCGAGGCCAGCTACGACGCGGCTACCTGCTTGCTGGTCTCCCAATTTTTGTTGGAAGAAGATGCCCGCACCAGGTTCTTTCGCGAAATAGCCCAGCGCCTTAAACCCCACGGAATATTGGCGAACGCCGACCTCGCCTCTGATACCGAATCGCCTGCCTATGAGGTGCTGTTACGCAGTTGGATGACTTTGATGTCCTCCGATGGTCTTCAGCCAGAAGTGCTGGAGCGAGCGCGTATTGCTTACGCCAGAGATGTTGCGATCCTGCCTGCGCAACAGGTCGCGAGCCTTATCAAGGCCGCCGGGTTTGACGCTCCTGTGCAGTTCTTTCAGGCGGGATTGATGCACGGATGGGTCTGTACGCGGCAGGCAGATGTGGAGTGAGTTAGAAGTGTTGGGCGAAGCCGCCAGAGTACTCCTTGGCTTTATTCAAGACAGACGATTTGAATGATGCGGTTGTCGCCATTCAATGTGGTATGGGTCCATTTCTCTAATGTTTCTATCTGCTCCGGTGAAAGATCATAGCCATCATATGGGTCGTCAGGTTGTGTCCAGCCCATCAGCTCAGCGAGTTGTGCTGAATACGACTGTGGAATTTCCACGCTCTGCAACAACTCTTCGGACGTTGTGTCGAAAATTTCAATAACGTGTTTCATTTTTCTACCCTCCTTGATGGGTTTGCGGGTTTTGTTTGTTCACCCGTTTCAGAATCGAACTCACCAAGGTGTTTACCTTGTTTTGTGTACAGCTCTACGGTGCCATGCTGTGAGTCCCATTCATAAATTTTTCCTGAGCGATCTTTCCATCGTCGGCGTTTTTTACCTCCTCCACGCACAGCAGTTTTTAATGGGGCAGACGTTGCGTCTGGAAACGCCGGAAGTGACGATGGAGCAGGGTAGTACTTATGATCCCCCGGAACACTCAAAACCACATAAACCGGCCGAACCCCCGAATCCGCCGGAAACACCAGAATGAAATCCCTGTACTCCGGCGGATAGATCGGGTCGACGATGATGCTGTCGGCCACCGGCGTCGGCGGATAGATCCAAATAGGTGGTGCCTGAGGCGCCGCTTCCAGAGCGGGAATGCCAAGGGTGTCGGACGGGTTGGTAACCGGCGTCCAGATCAGTTCGATGCCATCCCCCAGGTCGGCGATGAACTGATCGGCTCGCGGGGTGAACTGAACAACGTCGACCATTTCCCAATCGCTGTTCTGGCCGGTGTAAAAGCCGTAGCCCTTGAGGCTGCCATCGGCCTGCTGCTCGATGCTCAAGCGCATGCGGCTGCGGGCCTGTTTGAGGTTGCGTAACTGCTCTTCGCTGTAGAGCGCGCTGTCACCCAGATTGGACGGCCAGAGCAGGGCGACGATGCCGGTCAGCAGCGCTGCGCCGACGGTGCCGCCGGCAGCCGCAGCCGTGGAAGTTGCCGAACCGCCCAGCGCGAGCCTGCCCAAGGTAACGGGCACCGTGCCTGCGCCGATCTGCTTGAGAGGGATCGTGCCGAACGGGTCGGCGCTCCGGCCGCCGAGCCACATGAGATCGCCGTACTGCTTGACCAGATCTGCCGGCACGTAGCCGCTGGGGTTGCTGTAATCGATGATGCCGTTGGGGAGCTTGCAGCTCTTGGCAAACACGCATCCGGTAGCGGTGGACAAAGGCTTGCTATCCACCGCGGCCCAGCGCGCTTGTTCATGGGCAGCTTGCCGGGCAAGCATGGCTTCATAAGCCCGCTGCCGGGTTTCGCGCTCGGCCAGTTCGCTGGCGGTCATGTCCCGATAAGTGACGTGATGCCCATCGCCGCTGGGCGGGTTTCGGACCTGGGGGATGTCGTTTTTGCTTGCCGCCACGTAGTGAGTCTCGTCCGGAAAAATGCAGGACAGACGCTAACGCGGGAAGAGAGGGACGTGATGTAGGAGGTTTCTTGAAGTGGTTGTTCTGGTTTCCTCAATACCGGTAGGGTTGAATATTGAGACTCGGAACAATCTGAAGCGTCAGATCGGGCTGTCAGTCATTGGGCGCCCGCAACTCGCCAGCCGACCTCGCCTTGCGCCTTTGCCTACAACTACGCCAGAATCCGCCGGCTTGTTCGCCTTGGGTTGCGTCGGTAGTTTGGGACCTGTCACTGCTCATCAGTGATCGGGTTTAGTCGCCCAAGGTGAAACAGGTTGTGCAAGGCGTCATCCAGTCAGGATTCCCATCCTGCACTCGATGGTGGCTGTGCGCAGGGCGTCCTCGGACGCGCCGGTTTCTTGTTTCCCCGGTCGACTAACCTGCGTACAGCTGCCTCCCATCGTTTAGTCGCGAGCGGGTGGTGGCTCCAACTACAGGAAGCAAGACGATGGCAAAAGTTACTCCGAATCCCCCTGCGGCAGACGAACCCACCTCCCGCGCCCAGTCCGCCCGCAACAAGAAAATCGATGACGCTGCCACGCGAGCGTTAGATTTTTATCTGAAGCCCAAGTCTGAGAAAGAAACGACTGACAAGTCCGACTCCATTTTACGGATTGATCCGGGGGTTGATTCTGAGTGTTTGCTGGCGAATCTGAGTGAGAACCTTGCTTCGGCGAACGCGATGATTAGTGATTTGGCGTTTGATCTGGATGGGTCAAGGCGGCGTGTTGCGTTGGGGATTTTGCAGGTGATTGAGGTGAGTGAGCTGTTGGCTAATCGGGCGTTGGATATTGTTGAGGTGAGGTAGGGCTGCAATGCTGCGTGCGGCTCGGATGAAAAAAGGTCTTGCCCAGCAAGACCTTTTTTTGTGCCCGAGGGAGACTGTAGTGTTCCAGTAAACTCAAGGCCTCCAGAGAGGTTTGCTTTCTAGGGATACATGTAGGGATACATGCTCGCCATTGCTGGGGGGAGTATGAAGAGTTTCGGCGACTCCATGCAAACCCTCGATCATTCTTCATTGTGAACCCTGGCACGTTTAGCTCGGCCCCGTTTCAGCATTGATAGCGATCCTTTATGACTTTGTCGAAGTAACCACCTTTGGACACTGCGTTGAGGAGCCCTTGATAGACGTTCAATGGCACACGGCAAAAGTCGTATGTCTTCCCCTGCTTAAAGGTAATCTTCATGCGGTTGGTCGCTGGATCGTAACCTACCGCTGCGATCGCTCTTGAGTTCACACGAACCATGTCCATAGGGATGTCCTTCACAGAGGGGCTAACCGACAGGTCAGCATCACTGAAGATCGTAGCTCACGATATCCATTCGGACTGTTGCTGGCGTCGATTGAACTCGCCTCGTAGAGCCTTGTAAATATTGGTCTCAGTGACTGCTCGCGATATCCAGGATTAAGGAGGGATACACGCTGCCTTCACCATGCTCAATCAGCCCCTTAGGGCTGACTCCCATCTGCGTTTTTGTATGGGCTAATTGAGTGCTCGCTAGGCATTATTGAGGTAACCCCGGCTTCGAAGTCAGCAGCGTTTCTCTCAGCACGCGGCCACTTCTGTTTTCCATCTTGTATACGGTTTTGTCTACCAGTAAGAAAGTATTCTTGCCATCAGCCAAAATGAGGGTGCCTGTAAGCTTCACGCCCTTGTCGGTTGTCAACGCGTGCTGCTTGTCCAACCCCTTGATAAGTTCCTGCTGAGTAAACCCCTTAGTGTCAGCTTTACCCATTTTTATGCCCTGTTGAACACCGATAGCCGGCGTGAAAAAGGCTATGAACAAAAGAAATCCAACCCAGCAGGCTAGAACAATTTTTGTGTCTCGTTTCGCGTTCTTTACCACGGCCCGGATGAACGCGCCCGCTACCAAAATGAAGCAAAACGCTAGAATGCCTGGGCCGATGATGGGGACGTAATTCGCGGCTTCCAAGGCGCCGGAAAACAAGCTGATGTAGCCGAATAGAAGCAGGCTAGGCGTACTCAATGCAATCTCGTTGGTATCGATTCCGAAGCTGTTGTAGTAGCCAACCAACAAAGAGTAGCCATACACCACAAGTGCCGCTTGGAGGCCAAGTGCCGCGTAGTTGATGAGCTTGAACGCCAAATCGACGTTGGTTTCGAGTTTTTTAACGCCAGGTACTTGCTCGGATACCACTGGGCTCTGTGCGCCTAAAGAAGGAGCGGTGACGAGCGTGATGGGCGTGACCAATTCGACACGGATTGATTTGTCTTTCTTCCAGAACATCAGTGCTTCCCTGCAGACTTTAACGGGATGGCACCATACCCAAATCAAAGCGTTCGTCGCTAGCCCGACTCGGTCTTCTGATTGAAAAAACGCCGGGGGCCCCTGACGAATTTAGAAGGACACGGGGTCGGAAACCCGCGGGATCTTGGTAGCGACAGAGATTGCAGCTTACTGAAATTTCAACGTTGAAATTGAAAGGATCCTGACGAAAAAAGGGGATCGTTACCGCAACGTTAAAGGTTAGCCATTGTGTTGTTGATAGCGAACGGTTGAACCCGGTCAACCTTGGGGATGCTGTCAACCACGTCAACCTGTCAACCGACGTAGAAAACTCAGTCGCTAACAAGATGCTGCGGGTTCTTTGCCCCGTACCCATTCGAAATGCCCAGGGTCCCCGGCGAGCCACCAAGCGACAGGGCAAATGCACAGGTGAACCATCAGTTCACCAGGTTCACCTGTTCACTAAGCTGTGCACTTCTTCGCTAACACGATCACGCGGGTTTCCGACCCCGTGTCCTAAAGAAATCTCAGGGTCCCCGGCAAAATTTGGAACTGCTACTGACGTTCGCTGGTGGCATTGATGCTTCCGGGGTGCGGGGGAATACGCATCCTTCTGAAAGCAGTGTTACGAACGTTACGGGTGTAACGGTTGTCGATAAATGACTGTATTCATTGGATATTATCGGCGTAACACTGTGTTTAGCCATGAGTTTTAGGGATGTTACTAAGCCTACTGGTGTAACGCTTCCGAGGTCTCAAGTAGATCCATAAACAGGAAAGAAGCTCTCGTCGAACTGTCACTGCCATCAGCAACGATTGGCAGTTAGGTATGACGTTCATACACATTAGTGACGGAGCGATACCTCCCTTTGCTGTCGGTCGCGACCGGCGGAAATCAGTAGATTCAGACGGTCGCCTTCGTAATTTTGGCTAGGATGTAGACTCCGCCCGCTCAGTTATTATCCTACCCCCCATGTGCTTCACGTAGGGAGTGTCAATTTTGCCATGAGAACTG
Source organism: Pseudomonas sp. N-1-13 (assembly GCF_057787095.1). Classification (NCBI taxonomy): domain Bacteria; kingdom Pseudomonadati; phylum Pseudomonadota; class Gammaproteobacteria; order Pseudomonadales; family Pseudomonadaceae; genus Pseudomonas; species Pseudomonas sp. N-1-13. The sequence continues at coordinate 947,970 of NZ_JBYNRI010000001.1, forward strand.
CTTAAAGCACTGCTATATTGAGCCAGCAGTGATACCTCAGACCTATTACTTACGGCGTATTCATGGAAAGCCTCATAACCCGGGATGATCTCGGTGCCGGCTCGGCACGAACCCTATCGCGTCTAGACTTTTCTGGGCGCTACTTAAGCGACATCGAGGGTAAGGAAGTCACTTATAGTGACTGTACGTTCTCTTATAGCATCATTGTGCGTGGCTACTTCCATAAGGCGAATTTTATCAACTGTAAATTCATCGGCGCACGCATTCGCGAATCGATTTTTCGCTCGGCGACTTTTGAGAACTGCGACTTTAGTTATGTTGATTTTCATCGTTGCATATTACCAGTGCCGCAACTTCTCGCTAACCTTCCAGGCTATCCGAACGTACGCTGGGAAATGCTGCATAACTTAAGAGCAAATGCTCACAGCGTCGGCGATACGAAGTGGGAAGCAGATGTCGTATACCATGAGGCTCGCACGGAGATTGAACATTGGCGTGGCATCGCAAACGCAGGTACTGGCTATTATCAAAAATACTCCATGCGCCAGCGGTTAGCCGCGCGGTTTCACCACCTTCGCCTTTTAGCAGAACGATACGTTTGGGGGCATGGAGAGTCACTATTTCGGCTAGCATTGTCGACTATTTTTTTCTGATTGTATTTAGTTCTTTTCACGCTGCAGGTCAAGTCGCAGACATGGAGGCCGTATCTATTGGTGCGTTATTTAACCAGTATTTTAAGAGCTTGTATTTTCTGTCGTCACTGTATGTTGATCTCCCAAGTGTAAGTGCTTCGGAGGTTTCAGCCAGCCCTATCACATCTGTACTCGCGGTGACCTTGCGCTATGTATCTATAGGTTTAGCTATACCTGTGCTGTATAAATACATAGCCAGAAGATAGGGTAAAAAATGAATTATTTTAAAGCGTACCTTTTCGGTTCGGTTGCGCGTGGTGACCAAGACCGTATGAGCGACACCGACGTGCTATTGGTTTACGACAAAGTGCTCGACAGCCGGTTACAGGCTGATGCCAGGGAGCAGGTTTCCTCCGCGATGTCCATGCATTGCACCTTCGCGGAGTATTCGTGTGGCCACTTAGAGCGCATGTTCAAAGAAGGCCACTTATTCGCTTGGCATCTGCATCTAGAGGCTCGTCCGATACCAGGGTGGGAAAATCGTCAAGACTATCTGCACACCTTCCCATCCCCAGCACCTTACACTGGAGGTTTAGTCGACGCGATAAACTTTAGCGATTTACTCAAGTCTGCGCTGCAATCCGTACTACTTGGCAGTAAATCTCCAGTATACGAAGCGGGTATTGCTTATGTTGCTCTTCGCAATGTTGGTATGTCATTGAGCCCGTCCGTCCTAGGGCTGCCTTGCTTTAGCCGATTTGCACCGTTTGACGTGTCGGCGCGACTTCAGCTAGCGCCGCCGTGCAGCAAATATTTCTACCAAACACTTATTAACGCACGCCATGCGTCACAACGCGGATTACCTGCACCTCCTATCGCTATTGAAAAACTAGTGGAGGGTATTCAGTCAGCATACACATGGACACAGAACATAATTGAGGTTGCACGTGAGAACTCCTTCTCCTGACCGCTTTGGCTCCTTCTTTTCACGAGTCCAAACTGAACGCAACGTGCTCGCTATAGTCAACGACAGATTTTCAAGTGTCGCGGAACTACATGGTTTGACCACTGAGGCGATCCAGCAATGGCAAAAGCGATGTGCTGCGGTTGAAAGACCGGAAGACAAACTCGATGCCATTTGCTTCCTTCTTCATCGGGTCTCCGCAAGGTGTAAGTCTGAGGCTGACCAGAGTCGTATAGTCTTCGACGATGAGGCACAACACCGTCTTCCTATATCTGATTTGCTTATCCAAATTCGTAAAGCCTGCCTACAAGGCTAGGTAGCAACCGACTGCTTCTGGCCAAAAGCGGACGATTGTGCATAGAAAATTACGTCGAGATTAGAGGTTCGGTCCATCCCTAACATCCTTACGACGTGATTTTTTGCACTCTACCGTGCATTAGTGCTGCATTGGCTTGGAAGGGTAACTCATTGGCCCTAATTCAGAGGAAAAACTGTACCGACCACAACTCATTGCTTAGACTGTGACTAAGGACCCTCTCAGAATTAAATAAAAGGTCTCCGATAGCATTTATTACGAGGGTTAGAATAGGCATGGATGACATCAGAAGGCTGGCTGCAGAAATTGAACAGAATAATTTTATGTTGGCCGCACTCCATCATAAATCGGCTAGGAAGTACGCCTCGGAAAAACTAAAAGAATACAATCTCGACGATCGAATAATTGATGCATGGGAGTCGCTTGGGAAATCCGTAATAAATTTATACTCAGCTTGCCGAGCCGTGGATATAGCTGAGAAAACCTCCGGTGCTTGTTCTTTAGCAGAAAGAAAAATAAAAGTTTGCGTTTACGAGCAGCTAGGTAAAAAAATTAAGTTCACCGGCAAAGGAAGATTTGGTCGCGGGACTGCTTCACACGAAAAAAATTCGGTAGAAGTTAATAATTCCCTTACCAATCAACTAATCGGATCGATTCAATACAGTTTCGGCTATGCAAGACTATATGACGAATTTATCGATAAGCTATTATCGCTAGAGTCAATAGACATAGTTCCGGAAAAAGATAGCAAGACGAAACTACAAGAATATTGTCAAAGTGTTGGAAGGGAGTTGCCCAATTATATTGTACTTGAGGAAGTAGGTCCTGCGCACTCACGGACTTTCAAGGTCAAGGTGGAAGCTCTAAATGCACGGTGTGAAGGTGCGGGGCCCTCTAAGCGGTTAGCGGAGCTCCAAGCAGCAGAACTCTTTATTGAAAAGCACTCCATACGAGTGCAACGCAAAAAGAAGTCAGTGAATGCAAAAAAACAAGTTGATTATATTTTAGAAACTAAGTTGATGCCACCACCGACCAATTCTCGTAGAGTTGATTTAATTGTAGAAAAGCTGAAGCTGCCCGTCTGGTCTGCCCCTCTAGTTGGCCTTGCTCTAACTCATCGAAGCTACAGGTTGGCAAGGGGAAATTCCATCCTTGGTAAAAACAATACTATTTTGGCCTTTTTAGGAGCCAGCGTCATTGAATGGATAGCATTCGATACGGTTATCAGAACTCTCAGCTTGGATGATCTTTCAAAAGCTGGAGGAATTCGAGAAGTAGTCAGGGTGCTAGTCAACGAGCGTAGTATTAGTGAGATTTATGAAGAGTTGCTGACGCGTGATGTGCTTTTGTTAGGTGCCGGAGAGAAAAATTTAACCCAAGCAACTAAGTGCGAATTTGTTCAGGCATTATTTGGTGTGATCTTCTTGATTGAAGGAAGAAGGTTAGAGTCTGCTAAAGTCTTAATTAATGATGTGCCGATATTTTTAGAGCACTTTGAGACCAAGCCTAAAAATATGAATTTGTCTCGCGATGAGGTCGTTCCGGTAAAGTCAGTATTCCAAGAAAAATGCCAGGCTCTTGGTTTGAAAACTAGATTTAAAACTGATGTGTTATTTCGCGATCAACAGCGGAGCGCAACACCAAATATCACGATTGAGTCAGACTACCTTGATTGTGTATTAAATATCCGAGGGGACACACAGCTTTCTAAACGCAACGACGGGGAGCCAAACGTTGTATTAGAGTCGGAGCTCGCTCGAAAAAACAAAAACATATTTGATGCGGTTCTACTTAATGAAGCTGCTCCTGTATTTGAGTTTGGTCAGGATAATTATATAAGGTGGATTTTCAAACATTCCATTAGTTTGGCAAGGAATGCGGGAGATAAAAGTGGATCACTGAGAGTTTCAAAACTCATGAATAAGAATTTTCTAGGCGTGAATCTTGTTAGAGATATGTACTTTACAGGTTTCGAACGCTTCATTGACCTGATGAGCAAGTTTGTTGATCTAGAGGATGATGTAAATAAAGCTGGTCTTATAAAATATTACGGCCATGCTGGCAGGAATTTGGTCTCAAACAAAAAAAGTAGCTTGTCTAAAACTATTGATGATCTTGAGTTGGAGTTATCTGAAGCGGATCCTCTTCAAGAGTCGCACGACATACGAAGTAGTATTGCTTTTAAAAATTTAATTTCTGAAGCGACCATTACACGATTGAAAGGCGGAGATATAGCCATTACCAGTGTCGGAGAAATTGTTGAAGAATTCAAACTTCTCAGGCGAGGTGAAGCAAATATAATATGTCAGGCTGATCCCCTTGCTGAAGTTTTTGAGGTCGATGGGGCCCACTTGTGTCTACTCGATATTTTCAAAGTTGTAGATGCCAAGGATGATGCGATCAATGTTGAACTTGATATTGAGCATGACGAACTATGTATAGCCATTAAAGGCCTTGCAAGAAATGAGCTAGAATCTGTGCTTGTGTCACCAGCGTTGTATGATTTGAAAATTATACTTGGTATAACAAAAACAGTTACATTTGAAGATTCTATTAAGATATTTATAAGTTCGCTTGCAACAAGCGTCGCTAGAAAAATTTCCTTAGAGCTTTGGTGGCAATATTATTTTAAGGAGCCTTATGAGGCGGCTGCAAATGACCAAATAGCTTCTATATTGCACGATGTAAAAAATAGTATATTGGGTTATTATTTTACCTCTGAGTACGCAAAAAATAAAAGCACAGGGCGAGAGCGGTACTTGCTTGCTGCCGACGCTAGCGGCCACTTAGATAAAGCTAAAGCCGCACTAAATATTGTAAAGAATCTATCCAAGGAAACTGGTTCAGCAACGATCGCTCCCGTACAAGTAAATGTATTCATTAAGGCATTAATCAGCGAGTTGTGGTCATGGGTGCCGAGTTCGGTTAGTTTGATTTTTTTACCTTGTGACTCGAAAATTGAGATATGCACAGACGAATTTCGCCTGCGGGCGCTAATAAGTAATCTTGTTAAAAACTCTATAGAGGCGATGGGTGGTGGCGGGAGCGTCTATATCTCTTACATTATAGATGAAACGTTAGAAGGTATAGAGTTCGTTATATCTGATGCAGGTCCTGGATTTAAAGAGGAGCAACTAGTTTCGCTAGAGAATGGTGTTCCACTGAAAACATCTAAAAAAACTGGTCATGGCATAGGTCTTATGGCAGTAATGTTAACTGTAAAGGAACTAGGAGGGAGCATAGCTTTTTCAAATGGTGAAAATGTGGGGGCCACTGTTAAGGTCTGGATCCCTTCAATGCAAATAAATTAATAGCAGAGCGGTGGGAATCATTTATGATAAATATTCTCTGGGCTGACGATCAGCAGGAATTAATTGCTAGCATAGTGCAAATTTTGGGACTTAATGAAGTAAATTTTGAATTTACCAATGATGGCGAAGATGCACTGCTCAAGATACAAAATAAAGTTTATGATCTTGTGCTTATCGACTTGGCCATGCCTCCAGGCCGCTGGGGGGGATTGTGGCTTCTGCAAAAAATTAATGAGTTGAAATGCAACCTCCCTTCAATTGTTGTCTCTGGTGAGGGCAGTCAAGCTGAAACAATCAAGGCGCTCCGATTAGGGGCTGTCGATTATGTCACAAAAGAGAATTTGATAACTGAACTTCCACAGCAACTGAAGCGTGCCCTAGATAATAAATCACAACGGCTCGCAAGTTTGTTATCTATGATTAAGGGCGGCGAAACAGATGTTGTTGAATTTAAATCGACCTTAAGAATAAACCTTCGGACCGGTAATAAAGATCGTGAGATGGAGTTTTCAGTGCTTAAAACAATAACCGGCTTTTGCAATTCTTCAGGTGGCACGTTGCTGGTCGGGGTTAACGATGAAGGAGAACTGTTGGGTATTGATGGTGATTTGTTTCCCGATAATGATAAATTTCAACTTCACTTTTGGAATGTTTTCAGGGGGGCGATTGGTTCGGAATTTTCAGAGTTTGTCAGGGCGGGTGTAATAGAGGTGGATAATAAGTTTGTGTTTTCTGTGAGCTGCCTTCCCAGTAATCGTCCCGTATTCCTGAAGTGGAAATTCGCGGGACAAAGTCAGTATGATGAGCTATTTTATGTAAGGGTAGGCCCTCAAACAGAGTTGCTCGGTATAAGGCAGGCGATAGCATACATTGAAGATCATTTTTGAGCGATGGGCAGGCATTTATCTAAGAATAAATACCTGCCCATTTGTTTTTTTTGTACAGGCAAATTTTGCCGTGAAAATCTCAACGCCAATCCTTCTCGCCTTTGGTGACTGGCGCAAAATTCGGTGTGACGAATCCATGATCTGCGACATGAAAGCGCATAAATTGACGTTTTCTTCTTTAGCGTCGAACTCGGGTACCGCGTTAGCGCAGAGTGATCTGAACTATGAACGACGGCTTTTTGGGCCGAAAGCTGCCCTTTTAAATGTGAGGGTGGAACTGAGCAGTTAAACCTGTCGGCCCAACCAATTCCCTATAGAACAGGCAGCGGAAGCCGGCTAGGCTTCCACGTGCGTTAACTCCGGCGCTTTAGTTTCTGATCAATGAGGCTCAGCTCTGCCTTGATCGCGTTTGCGGTGAGGTTCTGTATCGCTGTGCTTTTGCCCCAGCGAGAGCCCATGAGCTTGAGCAGGCTGCTCAGATGGGTTTTCCTTGCCTTCAGCGTTTCGGTATGACTGGGGCTGTTCTGCATGGCAGTGTTCATAGTGCTGATCCTTGGGCATTGTTTAAACAGCCCACACGCGTAGGCTGTTTCAGGTGGGGCAGGTCGTTACAAAGCCAGCACGTCCTGCACGTTGTACCGCACTGAGCGCTCCGACAAATCATTCCAGGCCCAACTGCTAAAATTTTCCCCTTGCTCTGGAACGTTGAGCTTGAGCAGCGCAACAGGATCCCGGTCGATCATCCGACGCGCCGCGCAAAGTTGTCCGCCCACATCAAGCAAAGCCTGAGCCGCCTCATTCCACTTCTCTTCAAGCACCGCGTTGGCGAGGTGCAGCGCCTTGTTCTCGATTTTTTGGTGTTCTTGCTGCGCTTCAGCGATGTGCTGATCGATGGTGGACAGCTCTTGTTCGAGAGCGCTGATCATCAGCTGTTGACGACGGTTTTGTTCGGCTACCGTCGCGAGGTTTTTGGCGGCTTTTTGAGCGTCAGCGTTAGCGGTCTTCTCGCCCTCGGTGTCGCCCCACGCGACGGCCTGAGCGTAGGCAGTCGCCGCTTCTGTCTCTGCCTGACGTGCCTTCGCCATTTCGTCTGCGGCTTGCTGACGGATTTCATTCAGACGGGTGCTGACACTCTGCCGCTTTTCGTTGAGCTCGTTCTCGTCGGCTTTCCACGTCGCCATGGCGTTGCGGTAGCCCGCCATCAGTGTTTCGTGATTGGCGATGTTTTCGCGTCGAAGAGTTTTTTGATTTAACTGATTGATTTCAAAGTCCAGCGAATCACATTTTCTTTTCCGCTCGGCGTACTGATCCTGCACGTCCCGCTCCCGGCCTCGCTGGATAGACTCGGGGGCGGCTAGAGCGGTCTCATAGTGCAAGAGTTCGGCTCGCATGCGTTCCACTTCGGAGGTCAGTTGTTCACGGCGGTCTTTCAGTTTTTGGATGTCGTTCATTGTTTCGTCTCTGTGTAATTCGATTGGGTTGGGTTGAGCGGCTGGCGAGGCCGGGAATGAGCCGGCGCTACCTCGATCAATAGGGAGGCCGTCAGGCAGCCCGAGCCTCGCTCTCATCCGTTCCCTGTATCGTCTTCACGATGTAGCAGCGTTGCGGGCCTAAACCGGGCAACCGGACCAAACTCGATGCCTTGCCGTCGCTACCAGGTTCCAGCACGCCCCGGTGCAGCAGTTCTTTGTTTACAGCGTTGATGTTCATGCCCCGAAAGATCTCGGATCGCCATGCTTCGGGCAGCACGTAGTAGGTGTGGGTGGTGTGCATGGTGTCGCCCATGCCGTGCTCCAGGGTTTTGCGAAAGCCCAGCCGGTCAATGGTGCGGGGCCCGTGCTCATCGATCTTCGCGGCGGCGGTTTCCCAGCGGGTGAAGCGGCTTTCACCAAAGCGCTCGATGATCTGGCGCAGACGGGCCAAAATCGCATCGCCTTCAAGGTTTCCGGCACCGCCACGCTCATTCAGCCACGCGCTCAGGCACACACGTGCCGCTGTGGTCGCGGTGCCGTCGGGCCAGCCGGTAATGCCGAGAGCGGTCGCCAGCTCTCCGGCAGCGGCGGCCAGCCCAAAGCGTGCGGCGGCTCGGTGTGCCTGCCCACTGGCCGAAGCGGGGAGCGCTTTGGAAACAAAGCCTTCCAGAGTACGGCGGAGGATGTTTGACCATCCATGCATCTTGCATCTTGCCGGGCTCGCAAAGGGCCGCCAGGAACGCGGTGAGTGGCGTGCCGTAGTATTTGGCTACCCGAGCCTTGAGCGCGTCAGAGAGGGCCGCTGCGTCGTCGAAACCACTCAACACATCGAACATGCCGAGGCCTTTACTGGCGTCCGCTGGCACGGCCAACATGCGCACTTCCATGCCGGCTTTCAGCTCCTTGTTAGCCTCGGCCATGTGCTGCGCCAACGTCTTCTCGCCCGTCGAAAGAAACAGCAAGCGCCACTCCTGTACCTGTCGGCCCGCTTGTCCTCGATCATTGGCGCGAGCCTTACCGGTGCCATTGCCCAGCATGTACACCGTTTCACCGATGATGCGCGGGTCGCACATGCCGATTTCATCCAGCAGGAGGAATCGAGTGGAATTAGGGGCAGATGTATTTCTCCTGACCCCGGCATTTCGAATCGATAGCTACTACGAACCCTAACCGCAGCTGTCCAACACCGCCCACACTAGCCACAAACTCGATTCACGCTTACCATCTTGCCACCTCGTATTACCGCGGCTGCTGAACCCGGTACTCACGAGGAAATGACCATGGAAAGAACCCGTAGCTGGAGACGCACGCAATCCCGTAAACACGGTGGACGCGAAGCGATTAGTCCACAGGACTTCAAGCCAGTAAAGAACTGGAAGCAGATGTACACCCGTGCCGACAAGCTGCACCGGGCGCGTCAGCTCGGTATGAATTATCCCATCCGCACCACTCGCCAACTGTTGGATCAAGAGTGACCAATCTCCTGTTCGTTTGCAGTCGTAACCAATGGCGTAGTCCAACCGGAGAGGCGATCTGGCATCGGCGTCCCGGTTTCGACGCTCGTTCGGCAGGCACTAGCCCCAATGCACGCAAACCTATCGGGCCAGCGGATATCCGTTGGGCCGATGTCATTTTTGTAATGGAGCGCAAGCACGAGCATCGTCTACGGGCAGAGTACGCTCGGTTGCTTGAACACAAGCGGCTGCATGTTCTGGATATTCCCGATGACTATCGCTTCATGGATCCTGAGCTGGTGGACATGCTTGAGCGAGCGGTGACGTCGTACCTGTGTATTTGAGCATTTAGGGCAGTCTCCACAAGCTGCCCTCTCCTAATGGCTAGGCGAAACGATCAGGCTTACAGGTAACTCGCCTGCAATTTCCGATAACTCCGTTTGCAATGCCACAGGGTTTTTAACAAGGCCGCGAGGGTCATAAACGAAAAAAGTGATTGCATGGCATTCGGGATGGGCCCGATAGCGTGCGATATCCAGAATAAGCTCGTCGGCTAGCGATCTTGCAAATTACTTCGAAGAGCTGATGACGCTTTGCGAGCGTTCGATCAGTACAAAAGATAATCCGAACAAAAAATTCAATGTCGCTGATCGAACGGCAATTGCTAACGCTCTTGAGTCGTTAGACAGGGGCGAGCTGGCAAAGAATCTAAATATTTTTGGTAAGGCTTTTGGGTGCGTGGGGAAAGCTATTGACGCCATGGATCTGCTTGTCGAAACCAAAAAAGGTTATGGGGCTGGTGGCTGGAACAGGACGGTATTGAAAGTTAAAACCCTATTTGCCGGCGCAGCCGCGACGGGTCTGATAGCAGAAATGAGGGTGGTCTATTTAGGCCGCTCTCTTCATCCCGAGATATATTAAAAAAACACAGCCCAAAGGTATTGCTGTAGCCATGCATATGAAAAAAAAGATGACGTAGAGTCCGTTCTTTCCGGGGCTCTCAGTCAATAGTCCAGTTGTCCAAAACTCACGGCTGGTAAAGCGTAAACATGTGTCTTCAATAAACTTTCGGGAAAAAGGAAAAAGTAAAGCACTGCAGAAAGATATAGCTAGATAGCTAAGGTTTACCGCTTCGTATAACGGCTCGTTGTAAAACCAAACGGTTAGGCCCAGTGCGAGTAGGCTGAGGGAAATTAATAGATTGTTAAGGTAATATTTTTTGTTCAAGGGGCTCTCGAGAATCATGTTGAGTTTAGTTCGATTTTTACGTCTTGTATGGTAGGTTGTTTATCGGCGCTCGCAGGTCTTGATTGCTGAGCTAAATAATATATTGGATGTGTAATTATTAAGATGTAGAATTCAATTCCTTCTGATGTCTATATGGTGTCGTTATTCTACTCTGGGCATCCTGCCAATCTCAAGACTCAAACTGGCGGTGTTGATACCCTTGGCCCACCGCAGGCGGCATATTTCGAAAAGGGAGATCGTTAAATGGTAGGTTTAGAGATGCTTTATTTTTCCTAAATGTACCCAAATGCGATTATCGGGGCACGAATCTCGTCGCTGACCACACGGTAATGAAGCCACAACCGCGACATTTTCAGCCTTTGAAATCCGACAAAACAAACGACGTACAGCTAGTAAGATAAGCCGCAACCCTCTCCAACGAGGGCATCACCTCGCTACACGACTCGGTGCGCTCCCCATTAGCCTCCCGAGTCAGTCCAACGGTATACCCGCCCTCAACCCGCCGCAGGGTGCCAACATATTTAACCGCACGACCTTCTTCGTCACTAAACGACGTCGCGACGAGATCCTTCTCCGGCAAGGCCTGCTCCGTTCGCGTCATCAGCGCCTTACGTTTCGCAGCGTGATCCTTCGCGGCGATCACGCTGGCAATCCCGAAAGCGATCCAGAAGAGCGTTTCCAGGTTGCTCACCATCCGCCGCTTTGCTTCATGGGTTTCGGTTAGCCAACTGCCTATCGCTGCGATGATGTCGTCCATGGATTACCTGCGTAGGAGTGTGTTCTGCCTGTTTAGTCTGCAACGCAGAGCGTTGCGGGATGCGTTACCACGCGGAGCGTGGGAACGAGCGCTCCGGTTTATAGGATATCTTTCACATAACCGTTAAGCGCGATGAGCGGAGCGTAAAGGTCGTCCATTTTCTGCACTGCCCTGAAATCCGCAGCCAGACGATGCAGCTCTCGGCCCAGCACCGTATCCACCCCACCAATCGCCCCCAAAGCTAAATCCAGGCATCGACCGATTTCGCCCTGAATCCCAACCAGATCCCCCCGCCGCACCAACAACCCAAAAACCTCCCGATCACAACCCCCCATCAACGGATCATCCCGCAAAATCGGGCTGTGGCCTTCCGTCTCATAAGCCAGTTTGAGGGAGTAAAGAGCGACCGTTTCCAGCAGCAATTCCATGGGGTGAAATCCTTAGTGACTGGGTGAGGAGGGTGGGGTGGAGCTGGGTTGATGGGTTATGCCTTTGCAGTGGCAACTCGGAGCATCGGTGGGGGCGGTGACATTTTTGTGAGCGCTTTGCGCTCAAGCGGGAGCAAGCTCCCTCGCCACTGGTTCTTCCTCACCATGGGGTTGGGTATTCTGGGGCCGCGTCGCCGCCCAGCGGGGATAAATCCCCTCGCCACAAAGGGGAGCGGTGATTTATCCCCCCACCACAAAAGCGGGTGGGGGATTGGTTGGGATCTGCGTTCGCCGCGAAAAAACACTTTCCTGCAGGCGAAAAAAAAGACCTTGAATTTCAAGGTCTTTCTTTAAGATGGTGCCCCGAGGGAGACTCGAACTCCCACTCCTTTCGAAAACGGATTTTGAATCCGCCGCGTCTACCAATTCCGCCATCAGGGCTCAATGGCGGCGAAGTATAGAGAGGTGCCTACCGTTGGTCAATCACGTTTCATGGTGAATTTTTGATAATTCCGCTAGACTTTCCGGCCCTGCTAGACGAACCCCATCATGCGTGTTGCTGACTTTACCTTCGAACTCCCTGATTCGCTGATCGCTCGCCACCCTCTGGCCGAGCGTCGCGCCAGTCGACTGTTGACCCTGGACGGGGTCAGCGGTGCCATGGCTCACCGTCAATTCACTGATTTGCTTGAGCATTTGCGCCCGGGCGATTTGATGGTGTTCAACAATACCCGGGTGATTCCGGCGCGTTTGTTTGGCCAGAAGGCCTCCGGCGGCAAGCTGGAGATTCTGGTGGAGCGGGTGCTGGACAGTCACCGTGTGCTGGCCCATGTGCGGTCGAGCAAGTCGCCCAAGCCGGGTTCGTCGATTTTGATCGACGGCGGCGGTGAGGCGGTGATGGTGGCGCGGCATGATGCGTTGTTCGAGCTGGAATTTGCCGAAGAGGTGTTGCCGCTGCTCGACCGTGTCGGCCACATGCCGTTGCCTCCTTATATAGACCGCCCGGACGAAGGTTCGGACCGCGAGCGTTATCAGACCGTGTACGCCGAGCGCTTGGGGGCGGTGGCGGCGCCGACGGCGGGGCTGCATTTTGATCAGCCGTTGCTGGAGGCGATTGCCGCCAAGGGCGTGGAGACGGCGTTTGTGACGCTGCACGTCGGTGCCGGCACGTTCCAGCCGGTGCGGGTGGAGCGTATCGAAGATCACCACATGCATAACGAATGGCTCGAAGTGAGCCAGGAAGTGGTCGATGCCGTGGCGGCCTGCCGCGCTCGCGGTGGGCGGGTGGTGGCGGTGGGGACCACCAGTGTGCGGTCGCTGGAAAGCGCTGCGCGCGATGGCGTGCTCAAGCCGTTCAGTGGCGACACTGACATCTTTATCTACCCGGGCCGGCCGTTTCATGTGGTCGATGCCCTGGTCACCAATTTTCATTTGCCCGAATCCACGCTGTTGATGCTGGTTTCGGCGTTCGCCGGTTATCCCGAAGCCATGGCCGCCTACAAGGCCGCCGTCGAGCATGGATACCGCTTTTTCAGCTACGGTGATGCGATGTTCATCACCCGTAACCCCGCGCCACGCGGACCCGAGGAAACAGTATGAGTCGCACCTGTCGCATGTCCTTCGAGTTGCTTGCTACCGATGGCAAGGCTCGTCGCGGTCGTCTGACCTTCCCCCGCGGTACGGTGGAAACCCCCGCGTTCATGCCGGTGGGCACTTACGGCACGGTCAAGGGCATGCTGCCACGGGATATTGTGGCCACGGGCGCGGAGATCATCCTCGGCAACACTTTCCACCTGTGGCTGCGCCCGGGCATGGAAGTGATCAAGGCCCACGGTGACTTGCACGATTTCATGCAGTGGAAAGGTCCGATTCTGACCGACTCCGGCGGTTTCCAGGTGTTCAGCCTGGGGGCGATGCGCAAGATCAAGGAGGAGGGTGTGACCTTCGCTTCTCCGGTGGATGGCGCCAAGGTGTTCATGGGGCCGGAAGAGTCGATGCAGGTCCAGCGCGACCTGGGCTCGGACATCGTGATGATCTTCGACGAATGCACGCCGTACCCGGCCGATGAAGATGTGGCGCGGGTGTCCATGGAGCTGTCGTTGCGCTGGGCCCAGCGCTCCAAGAACGCCCATGGCGAGAACACGGCGGCGCTGTTCGGTATTGTCCAGGGCGGTATGCACCAGGATTTGCGCATGCGCTCGCTCGAAGGCCTCGACAAGATCGGCTTCGACGGCCTGGCCATCGGCGGTCTGTCGGTGGGCGAACCCAAGCATGAAATGATCAAGGTGCTCGATTACCTGCCGGGTCAGATGCCGGCTGACAAACCTCGTTACCTTATGGGCGTTGGCAAACCGGAAGATCTGGTTGAGGGTGTGCGCCGCGGTGTGGACATGTTCGATTGCGTGATGCCAACCCGTAATGCCCGCAATGGGCATCTGTTCATTGATACAGGCGTGCTGAAGATCCGTAACGCGTTCCATCGCCATGATGAATCGCCGCTGGATCCGACCTGCGATTGCTACACCTGCCAGAACTTCTCCCGTGCTTATCTGCACCATTTGGACAAGTGCGGCGAAATGCTGGGTAGCATGTTGAATACCATCCACAATTTGCGCCATTACCAGGTGCTTATGGCTGGTTTGCGCGAGGCTATTCAACAGGGTACATTGGCCGCCTTTGTCGATGCCTTCTATGCCAAGCGCGGGTTGCCTGTTCCGCCCTTGGACTGAGTTTTCCGATCCTAAGATTCAATACTTGCAACTGGAGTGCTAAATGAGCTTTTTTATCTCTAATGCCATGGCTGATGCCGCTGCCCCTGCAGCAGCGCCAATGGGTGGCGGTTTCGAGTGGATTTTCCTGGTTGGCTTTCTGGTCATCTTCTACCTGATGATCTGGCGTCCACAGGCCAAGCGTGCCAAAGAGCAGAAGAACCTGCTCAGCAGCCTGCAAAAGGGCGATGAAGTGGTCACCACCGGCGGCATCGCTGGCAAGATCACCAAAGTGGCCGATGACTTCGTGGTACTGGAAGTGTCCGACACCGTTGAAATGAAATTCCAGAAGGGCGCCATCGCGGCCACGCTGCCAAAAGGCACGCTGAAAGCGATCTAAGTAACAACTTCTATTCAATCGACGGGGCGCGCAAGGCGCCCCGCGTCATAAGCGGGCGGCGTGATGCTGAACAAATACCCTCTGTGGAAATATTTACTGATCCTGGCGGTGCTGGCGGTCGGTCTGATTTATTCCGCTCCCAATCTTTATCCTGATGACCCGGCCATTCAGGTCAGTGGCGCAAGCACTGCCTTGCAGGTCACTCAGGCCGATCTGGACCGTGCGAGCGCTGCGCTCAAGGCCTCCGGTATCGACGTGAAGGCCGCGACCATTGCCGAAGGCGGCAAGGGCGGTTTGTTGCGTCTGCTCAAGGCTGAAGACCAGCTGCCGGCCAAGGACGTGGTGCGCAAGGCCCTCGGTGACGACTATGTCGTGGCCCTGAACCTGGCCCAGACCACCCCGCAATGGCTGCGCAACCTCGGCGCGCATCCGATGAAGCTGGGGCTGGACTTGTCCGGTGGTGTGCACTTCCTGCTGGAAGTGGACATGGACAAGGCGCTGGATGCACGCTTGAAAGTCTACGAAGGCGACGTCAAGAGCCTGTTGCGTAAAGAGCGTTTGCGCTATCGCAGCCTGCCGCAGCTCGACGGTGCCATTCAGCTGGGTTTCACTGACGAAGATGTACGCGAGAAGGCCCGTGCGCTGATCCGCAAGAACTTCAACGATTTCGACATTGTGCCAGCCGACCTCAATGGTCAGCCGGTGCTGCGTCTGGCGATGACCCCGGCCAAGCTGGCGGAAATCCGCGAATACTCCATCAAGCAGAACTTGACCACGGTGCGTAACCGGGTCAACGAGCTGGGTGTGGCCGAGCCGATCGTGCAGCGCCAGGGCGCCAACCGCATCGTGGTTGAGCTGCCGGGCGTGCAGGACACTGCTGAAGCCAAGCGTATCCTCGGCAAGACCGCCAACCTGGAATTCCGTCTCGCGGCCGAACCGGGTGCTTCCCGCGCCACTACCGAGAGCTTCGAGTTCCGTGAAGGCGGTCGTCCGGCGGCGCAGATCGAGCGCGGCCTGATCATCACCGGTGACCAGGTGACCGACGCCCAGGCGGGCTTCGACGAGCAGGGTCGCCCACAGGTGAACATTCGCCTGGACGGCCACGGCGGCGAACTGATGAGCCGCGCCACGCGCAGCAACGTCGGTCGCAGCATGGCGGTGATCTTCATCGAGCAGAAGCCGACCACCACTTACACCAAGCAAGTGGTCAACGGCGTCGAGAAAGACGTACCGGTCCAGACGTTCAAGGAAGAGAAAAAGATCATCAGCCTGGCGACCATCCAGTCGCCACTGGGCAGCCAGTTCCGCATCACCGGCCTCAACGGCCAGGGTGAATCCTCGGAACTGGCCCTGCTGCTGCGTGCCGGTGGTCTGGCTGCGCCGATGTACTTCGCTGAAGAGCGCACCATTGGCCCGAGCCTGGGTGCCGACAACATTGCCAAGGGTGTCGATGCGTCGCTGTGGGGCATGCTGTTTGTCTCGCTGTTCATCATCGCCATCTACCGCTTCTTCGGCCTGATCGCCACGGTTGCGCTGGCGGTGAACATGGTGCTGCTGCTGGCGCTGATGTCGCTGCTGGGGGCTACGCTGACCCTGCCGGGTATTGCCGGTATCGTGTTGACCATGGGTATGGCGGTGGACGCCAACGTGCTGATCTTCTCGCGTATTCGTGAAGAGATCGCCGCGGGCATGTCGGTCCAGCGGGCAATCAACGAAGGCTTCGGCCGGGCATTTACTGCGATTATCGATGCCAACCTGACCACCTTGCTGGTGGGCGGGATTCTCTTCGCCATGGGCACCGGCCCGGTGAAGGGCTTCGCAGTGACCATGTCCCTCGGGATCTTTACCTCGATGTTCACAGCCATTCTGGTGACCCGTGCAATGGTCAACCTGATTTATGGTGGCCGTGACTTCAAGAAGTTGTGGATTTAAGGGGCTGCCATGTTACGTACAATCAACTTCATGGGCGTTCGCAACGTTGCGTTCGGCGTCACTGTATTGCTGACCTTGCTGGCGTTGTTCAGCTGGTTCAGCAAGGGCCTGAACTACGGCCTGGACTTCACCGGCGGTACGCTGATCGAGCTGACCTACGAGCGTCCGGCCGATGTCACCAAGGTGCGCGAGCAACTGATGACCTCGGGTTACACCGACGCTGTGGTGCAGAGCTTTGGCGCGACCACCGACCTGCTGGTGCGGATGCCGGGTGAAGACCCGCAACTGGGTCAGCAAGTGGCCGAGGCCTTGCAGAAGGCCGGCGGCGACAACCCGGCGCAGGTCAAGCGTGTCGAGTATGTCGGCCCGCAAGTGGGTGAAGAGCTGCGCGACCAGGGCGGCCTCGGCATGCTGATGGCGCTGGGCGGGATCCTGCTGTACCTGGCTTTCCGCTTTCAGTGGAAGTTCGCGGTGGGCGCGATTGTCTCGCTGATCCACGACGTGATCGTGACTGTGGGCATCCTGTCGTTCTTCCAGATCACCTTCGATTTGACGGTGTTGGCGGCGGTGCTGGCGATCATCGGTTACTCGCTCAACGACACCATCGTGGTGTTCGACCGGGTGCGTGAAAACTTCCGTGTGCTGCGCAAGGCGACGCTGATCGAGAACATCAACATCTCGACCACCCAGACCCTGCTGCGGACCATGGCGACGTCGATCTCCACGTTGCTGGCGATCGGCGCGCTGCTGATTTTCGGTGGCGACAACCTGTTCGGCTTCTCCATTGCGCTGTTCATTGGTGTATTGGCGGGTACTTACTCGTCGATCTACATCGCCAACGTGGTGCTGATCTGGCTGAACCTGAGCACCGAGGATCTGATTCCTCCGGTGGCCACGGATACGGAAGTGGACGACCGACCGTAAGGTTTGGTCTCCGCTCGTCACGGCCTGAAAGGCGCGAGTTGAACTCGCGCCTTTTTTTGTGCTCCAAGGCTGGGAGAAGCGCGGATAAATCCGCATGTGATGGTCAGGAGGTTCAAGTGAACAAATCGATGCTGGTTGGTGCGGTATTGGGTGCTGTCGGTGTGACTGCCGGTGGTGCGGTAGCCACCTACAGCTTGGTCAAAAGCGGCCCTGAGTATGCGCAAGTATTGGCCGTGGACCCGGTTAAAACACAAATCAAGACCCCCCGTGAAGTGTGCAAGGACGTCACCGTGACCCGGCAGAAGCCGGTCCAGGATCAACACCAGATCGCCGGTACCGTATTGGGCGCAGTGGCCGGTGGCCTGTTGGGTAACCAGATCGGCGGCGGCACCGGCAAGAAAATCGCCACCGTGGCGGGTGCGGCCGGCGGCGGTTATGCCGGTAACAAGATTCAGGAAGGCATGCAGGAGCGCGACACCTACACCACCACCCAAACTCGCTGCAACACGGTCAACGACATCAGCGACAAGGTTGTAGGTTATGACGTTCGCTACATGCTCGACGGCAAGGAAGGCAAAGTCCGCATGGACCGCGACCCGGGCAACCAGATCCCGGTGAACAAGGAAGGCCAACTGATCCTGGGTCAGAACGAACCGGCTCAGTGATCCAGCGGTTATGAAGAAGCACCCTTCGGGGTGCTTTTTTTACGCCCGGATTTTATGGCCCACCACCCATCCCCTGTGGGAGCGAGCCTGCTCGCGATAGCGGTGTGAATGTTGATCGTTCCCACGCTCTGCGTGGGAATGCCGCCAGGGACGCTCCGCGTTCCGCTTCTAGAGGTGACGCAGAGCGTCACCGGATGCATTCCCACGCAGAGCGTGGGAACGATCAGTGAGTGGTGTGAGGCAGTGTCTAGTCCTGAAATAGGTTTACACCTGTTTCAGTCTCAAAACGCCCGATGCACCGCATCGGGCGTTTTGTATTTCAGGGCCAAATGAGGTCGCTTACGGTTATAGATTTCTATCGATTCCTCAACCATGCGCTTGGCTTGGGCGAGGTCTTTGGGACGGTGTAAAAGAAATTCTGTTTTCAGAATCCCATTCACTCGTTCCGCTAGGGCATTCTGGTAGCAGTCGTAGCCATCCGTCATCGAACACCTGACGCCATGCTTGGCGTGCAGCTTTTGGTAGAGATCAGAGCAGTATTGCGAGCCCCGATCGGAGTGATGTACCAGTGGCTGATTGGTTCTTCGGTGTCGAAGAGCTTTCGTCATCGCCCGGATGACTGACTCGGTATGCAGGCTTTCATGCACATGATGGCCGACTATTTTGCGCGAGAACGCATCAGTGACCAGACTTACGTAAGCGACGCTTTGCTCGGTCGGTAAATAGGTTATATCCGCCACCCACACCTGTTCCGGGCCGGTGGCAGTGACTTGGTCAGGGCCGGGCTTGAGCCGATTCGGATGTCGACGGAAGCGATGATGACTGTCGGTAGTCTTGTGATAAGCGCGTTTGCGTGGGACCAGTTGTCGATGGTCTCGCAGAATATCGAACAATCGATCTCGGCCTACCGTTTGCGTTAGTTCAGGTTCGGCTTGCATTAGCCCATGCAGCTTACGGGTGCCCAACCGAGGCATTTCAAGGCGTGCCTCCAGCACAAATCCCAGCACCTTTTGCGCATGGCTAGTTTGCGCGTCGTAAGCTCGATTGCGCTTGTAATACGCCTGCCGTGAGATGCCCAGAAACTGGCAAGCCCTGGTGACACTCAGGCCTTCGATTTGCCCTTGGCTGAGGACTTGCCGGATCGCTTTTTTACGACAGAAACACCGTAATCGTTTTTCAGCACGTCAACGACAGCTTCAAAAAATTGGGCTTTCTGGTTGGCAAGGGCCAGCTTTTCTTCCAGCTCCTTGATTCGCTGCTCTGGTGTCAGCGGCAAATTTGGCTCGGCCATCGGTCGGTTCCTCTGGGCACGAATGGAGGCGCCTTGGCTCCAGTCCTGCCGCCCATGCTTGCGTAAC
Organism: Pseudomonas sp. N-1-13; assembly: GCF_057787095.1. Taxonomy (NCBI): domain Bacteria; kingdom Pseudomonadati; phylum Pseudomonadota; class Gammaproteobacteria; order Pseudomonadales; family Pseudomonadaceae; genus Pseudomonas; species Pseudomonas sp. N-1-13. The sequence continues at coordinate 967,426 of NZ_JBYNRI010000001.1, forward strand.
CATACCAACACAGTCGACCGGCCCTGAATCCCATAACGCCGTTGAGCCTCTTTATAACTCAGTTCGCCCTTTTCAACCTGATCGACAACCGCCAATTTAAAGCCCAGCGTGTAATCACGCTGACTACGCCTTCTTCCTGAATCCATTGGTTCCTCCTGAGGATAGGTCAGAAGGTGTAAACCTTATTCAGGACGAGACACAGGCATAAAAAAAGCACCCCGAAGGGTGCTTTTTCTGTAGCCGAGCTGCTTAGCGCTTCAACGAAGCCGGCAGGTGCGGCTGGATGGCGGTGAGTACGGCCTTGAAGCATTTGGTGTTGCCGGCAACGATGTGGCCTTTTTCAAGGAAGTCGTGGCCGCCGGTGAAGTCGCTCACCAAACCACCGGCTTCCTGGATCAGCAGGGCGCCTGCTGCCATGTCCCATTCGGACAGGCCCGACTCCCAGAATGCATCGAAACGGCCGGCGGCGACATATGCCAGGTCCAGGCTCGCGGCGCCAGCGCGGCGGATGCCGGCGGTCTGGCCGACCAGGGCGCGGAACATGCCCAGGTAGTTGTCCAGGTTGTCCATCTGGTCGTCGCGGAACGGGAAGCCGGTACCCAGCAGGGCGCCGTCCAGGCTGGTGCGACCGCTGACGCGCAGGCGACGACCGTTCAACTGGGCGCCACGGCCACGGCTGGCGGTGAATTCTTCCTGGCGAACCGGGTCCAGCACGACGGCGTGTTCCAGGCGACCACGGTATTTGCAGGCGATGCTGACAGCGAAATGAGGGATGCCGCGCAGGAAGTTGGTGGTGCCGTCCAGCGGATCGATGATCCACAGGTACTCTTCACCTTCGATGCCAGTGCCGGCGTGCATGCCGGTCTCTTCACCCAGGATCGAGTGGTTCGGGTAAGCCTTGCGCAGTGCGTCGACGATTTTCTGTTCGGCGGCGCGATCAACCTCGGACACGTAGTCCTTGGCGTCTTTTTCATCGACCTTGATGGTATCCAGGCGCTCGATGGAGCGGAAGATCAGTTCACTGGCGCTGCGGGCGGCGCGCAGCGCGATATTCAGCATGGGCTGCATGGATGTGTCACCTAAGGTTGTTAAAGAAAGCCGCGCATTCTATCAGAAAGTTTTCCCAGGAGAAGGTTGGTGTTCGCTTTCATAGCTTAACGGTAGGTGCTTAGGTAAGATTTGCTCCCTTTATCGTGTTCGAGAGCGCCTCCCTTGTTGCAGAACATTCGTGTCGTCCTGGTCAATACCAGCCATCCGGGAAATATCGGCGGGGCTGCGCGGGCCATGAAGAACATGGGCCTGTCGCGGCTGGTGCTGGTCGAGCCACGCTCGTTTCCCCATCACGAAGCCGATGCCCGGGCTTCCGGTGCCGGTGACATCCTGGCAGCCGCCCAAGTGGTCGCCACCCTGGAAGACGCCTTGGTGGGCTGCAACCTGGTGCTCGGCACCAGCGCCCGTGACCGCCGTATCCCCTGGCCGCTGCTCGACCCCCGCGAATGCGGAACCAAAGTGGTCGAGGAAGCCGGGCAGGGCGCTGAGATCGCCCTCGTGTTTGGCCGTGAAGATTCCGGCCTGACCAACGAAGAGCTGCAGCGATGTCACTTTCACGTGCATATCCCTTCCGACCCACAGTTCAGTTCCCTGAACCTCGGGGCGGCGGTGCAGGTGTTGAGTTATGAAGTGCGCATGGCCTGGCTGGCAGCCGAAGGCAAGCCCAGCAAGGTGGAAAAATTCGAGGCCACGTCGCCGCGCAGTGAGACACTGGCGACCATGGACGAGCTGGAGCGGCTCTATGAGCACCTGGAGCAGACCCTGGTGGACATCGAGTTTCTTGACCCGGACAAGCCCCGGCACTTGATGGCGCGCCTGCGTCGGTTGTACGGACGAAGCTCGGTCAGCCGGGCGGAGATGAATATATTGCGCGGCATCCTCACGGAAACCCAGAAAGCGGCCCGTGGCGAGCTGATTAAGCGGAAGGAATAAAGATGTTCGATCGTTTGCGTGAAGATATCCAAAGCGTTTTCCATCGTGACCCGGCGGCGCGCAATGCCTTTGAAGTGCTGACCTGCTACCCGGGCATGCACGCCATCTGGATCCATCGCCTGGCGGCTGCCTTGTGGGGCATGGGCTGGAAGTGGCTGGCACGGGTCGTCTCCAACTTCGGACGCTGGTTGACCGGGATCGAGATCCACCCGGGCGCCAAGGTCGGTCGGCGGTTCTTCATCGACCACGGCATGGGCATTGTCATTGGTGAAACCGCCGAGATCGGCGATGACGTGACGCTCTACCAGGGCGTGACCCTCGGCGGCACCAGCTGGAACAAAGGCAAGCGCCACCCGACGCTGGAAGACGGCGTGGTGGTCGGTGCCGGCGCCAAGGTGCTCGGGCCATTCACCGTGGGTGCGGGGGCGAAAGTCGGCTCCAATGCGGTGGTGACCAAGGCTGTGCCGGCCGGTGCAACCGTGGTGGGCATTCCGGGGCGGATCATCGTCAAGTCCGATGACGAGCAGGACGCCCGCCGCAAGGCCATGGCCGAGAAGATCGGCTTCGATGCCTACGGTGTTGGCGAAGACATGCCCGACCCGGTCGCCCGTGCCATCAATCAACTGCTCGATCACCTGCAGGCCGTCGATGGGCGCCTGGAGGGGATGTGCGGCGCCCTGAAGGATCTGGGCAGTAATTACTGCGCCAAGGACCTGCCTGAACTGCGCGAGGAAGATTTTGCGTGTGTGAAGGATAAGGATCAGAGTCAGGCCAGCTGAAATCCTGTAGGCCCCTTCGCGAGCAGGCTCGCTCCCACATTGGATCTGTGGTGTACACAAATTGTGCAGCCACCCAAGACCCCTGTGGGAGCGAGCTTGCTCGCGATGAACGATAACGCGGTATCGCTGGTCGCCACTGGCCAGCCTTTGCTATGATGCGCGCGCTCTTTTGCGGGTAAACCTGAGTAAAGCACTAGGTCTTATACTTGACTTAAATACTCGGGAATTGCATACTCGCCCCATTCCGAACTCCGTGGTAATTGTCCATGCGACTGACTACAAAAGGCCGATACGCCGTGACCGCGATGCTGGATTTGGCATTGCATGCGCAGCACGGGCCGGTGTCCCTGGCCGATATCTCCGAGCGCCAGGGCATTTCCCTGTCTTACCTTGAACAGCTGTTCGCCAAGCTGCGCCGCAGTAACCTGGTTTCCAGTGTGCGCGGCCCCGGCGGCGGTTATCAGCTGTCACGCGACATGCAGGGCATCCAGGTTGCCCAGGTGATCGACGCGGTGAACGAATCGGTCGATGCGACCAAATGCCAGGGCCTTGGCGACTGCCATGGCGGCGATACTTGCCTGACCCACCACTTGTGGTGTGACTTGAGCCTGCAGATCCACGAATTTCTTAGCGGTATCAGCTTGGCTGACCTTGTAACTCGTCGTGAGGTGCAGGAAGTAGCCCAGCGTCAGGACCAGCGTCGTTGCAATGGCAAGACGCCGCACCTGGACAAGATTGAAGCGTCCGCCGTCGAATGACCGCCGCAGAGCAAGCGGAACGCCAGCCAGCCTGATTTAGGAGAAAGTCCATGAAATTGCCGATTTACCTTGATTACTCTGCGACCACCCCGGTTGATCCGCGTGTCGCGCAAAAGATGAGTGAATGCCTGCTGGTCGACGGAAACTTCGGTAACCCGGCGTCCCGCTCCCACGTGTTCGGCTGGAAAGCCGAAGAGTCGGTCGAAAACGCCCGCCGCCAGGTCGCTGACCTGGTCAATGCCGACCCGCGTGAAATCGTCTGGACCTCTGGTGCTACTGAGTCCGACAACCTGGCAATCAAGGGTGTCGCGCACTTCTATCACACCAAGGGCAAGCACCTGATCACCTCCAAGATCGAGCACAAGGCTGTCCTGGACACCATGCGCCAACTGGAGCGTGAAGGCTTCGAAGTCACCTACATCGAGCCGGGTGAAGACGGCATCATCACCCCGGCCATGGTGGAAGCCGCACTGCGCGACGACACCATCCTGGTTTCGATCATGCATGTGAACAACGAAATCGGCACCGTCAACGACATCGAAGCCATCGGCGAGCTGACTCGCTCCAAGGGCGTCCTGTTCCACGTCGACGGCGCGCAGTCCACCGGCAAGGTCGACATCGACCTGTCGAAGCTCAAAGTCGACCTGATGTCGTTCTCTGCCCACAAGACCTACGGCCCTAAAGGCATCGGCGCGCTGTACGTGAGCCGCAAGCCGCGTGTTCGCCTTGAAGCGACCATGCACGGCGGCGGTCACGAGCGTGGCATGCGTTCCGGCACCCTGGCGACCCACCAGATCGTCGGCATGGGCGAAGCCTTCCGTGTGGCCAAGGAAGACATGGCCGCCGAGAACGTACGCATCAAGGCCCTGAGCGACCGCTTCTTCAAGCAGGTCGAGCACCTCGAGGAGCTTTACGTCAACGGCAGCATGATCGCCCGCGTACCGCACAACCTGAACCTGAGCTTCAACTACGTTGAAGGCGAGTCGCTGATCATGGCGCTCAAGGATCTGGCCGTGTCGTCCGGTTCGGCATGCACCTCGGCGTCCCTCGAGCCTTCGTACGTACTGCGCGCCCTGGGCCGCAACGACGAACTGGCTCACAGCTCGATCCGCTTCACCTTCGGCCGCTTCACCACCGAAGAAGAAATCGATTACGCCGCGCAGAAAGTCTGCGAGGCCGTTACCAAGCTGCGCGCTCTGTCGCCGCTGTGGGACATGTACAAAGACGGCGTCGACATCTCGAAAATCGAGTGGGCGGCGCACTGAAGAAGTCGCCACCAGAGCGGCTCACTGATGAGGATTGAAGCAAATGGCATATAGCGAAAAGGTCATCGACCACTACGAAAACCCGCGCAACGTCGGCAAGATGGACGCGCAGGATCCTGATGTTGGCACCGGCATGGTCGGCGCCCCAGCGTGCGGCGACGTCATGCGTCTGCAGATCAAGGTCAACGAGCAAGGCATCATCGAAGACGCCAAGTTCAAGACCTACGGCTGCGGTTCGGCCATTGCGTCCAGCTCCCTGGCCACCGAGTGGATGAAGGGCAAGACCCTTGATGAGGCTGAAACCATCAAGAACACTCAGCTGGCCGAAGAACTGGCCCTGCCGCCAGTGAAGATCCACTGCTCGGTACTCGCCGAGGACGCCATCAAGGCTGCCGTTCGCGATTACAAGCAGAAGAAAGGCTTGATCTGATCCGCGCACAGGTAAGGAGTTTTCATGGCTATCCAGATGACAGAAGCGGCAGCTAAGCATGTGCAGCGCTCTCTTGAGGGGCGCGGCAAGGGCGAGGGTATCCGCCTGGGTGTTCGCACCACGGGCTGCTCTGGTCTTGCCTACGTGCTCGAATTCGTCGACGAAGTGGGCGAAGACGATCAGGTGTTCGAGAGTCATGGTCAGAAAGTGATCATCGACCCGAAAAGCCTGACGTACCTGGACGGCACTGAGCTGGATTTCGTCAAGGAAGGGTTGAACGAAGGCTTCAAGTTCAACAACCCCAACGTGCGCGGTGAATGTGGCTGCGGCGAAAGCTTCAACATCTGAGGCGGCTTGTGGGTACTCCTTGTCATTTTGCTTTGTTCCAGTTGCAGCCGGGCTTTTCCCTGGATCTCGAGCAGTTGTCCGCTCGTTATCTGGAACTGGCCCGCGGTGTCCATCCCGACCGCTTCGCTGATGCCTCGGAGGCAGAGCAGCGGCGCGCGCTGGAACAGTCGGCGAACCTCAACGACGCTTACCAGACGCTCAAGAACCCGGCCAAGCGCGCGCGTTATCTGCTGGCCATCAGTGGTCATGAGTTGCCTCTGGAAGTCACCGTGCATGATCCCGAGTTTCTGTTGCAGCAGATGCAGTGGCGCGAAGAACTCGAAGATCTGCAGGACAGCGCCGATCTGGCCGGTGTCGCGGTGTTCAAGCGCCGCTTGAAGGACGCCCAGCACACCTTGAATGAAAGCTTCGCAGCCTGTTGGGACGATGCCGCGCAACGCGAACAGGCCGAACGCCTGATGCGGCGCATGCAGTTCCTCGACAAGCTCACCTACGAAGTGCGCCAGCTCGAAGAGCGCCTCGACGATTAACCCAGTGCCGCTCCGGTCGCACGCCTGATTACAGATAAGTCCTGATTACGATGGCCCTACTGCAGATCGCCGAACCCGGCCAAAGTCCACAACCGCACCAGCGTCGCCTGGCTGTGGGAATTGACTTGGGTACTACCAATTCCCTGGTCGCTGCGTTGCGCAGCGGTCTTTCCGAACCGCTGGCCGATGAGCAGGGGCAAGTGATCCTGCCGTCTGCCGTGCGCTATCACGCCGATCATGTGGAAGTGGGCGAGTCAGCCAAGCTGGCCGCCGCGACCGATCCGTTCAATACCATTGTGTCGGTCAAGCGCCTGATGGGGCGTGGTCTGTCCGACGTCAAGCAATTGGGTGATCAGCTGCCGTACCGTTTCGTCGACGGCGAATCCCACATGCCGTTCATTGAAACGGTGCAGGGCCCGAAAAGCCCGGTGGAAGTTTCCGCTGACATTCTCAAGGTGCTGCGCCAGCGCGCCGAAGCGGCATTGGGCGGCGAATTGGTCGGTGCGGTCATCACTGTCCCGGCCTATTTCGACGACGCTCAGCGTCAAGCCACCAAGGACGCGGCCAAGCTGGCCGGTCTGAACGTGCTGCGCCTGCTCAACGAGCCGACCGCCGCTGCGGTGGCCTACGGTCTGGACCAGCACGCCGAAGGCCTCGTCGCTATCTACGACTTGGGCGGCGGCACCTTTGATATTTCCATTCTGCGCCTGACCGGCGGTGTATTCGAAGTCCTGGCCACCGGCGGCGACAGCGCCCTGGGCGGCGATGACTTCGATCACGCCATCGCCGGCTGGATCATCGAGCAAGCGGGCCTGTCCGCCGACCTTGATCCGGGCGCGCAACGTCACCTGCTGCAAACGGCCTGCGCCGCCAAGGAAGCCCTGACCGACGCTGCAAGTGTCGAAGTGGCGTACGGCGACTGGAAGGCTGCACTGAGCCGTGAGGCCTTTGATGCGCTGATCGAGCCCATGGTCGCCCGCAGCCTCAAGGCTTGCCGCCGCGCCGTGCGTGATTCCGGCGTGGAGCTCGAAGACGTCAAGGCCGTGGTCATGGTTGGTGGTTCGACCCGTGTGCCTCGGGTTCGCGAAGCCGTTGCCGAGGCCTTTGGCCGCCAGCCGCTGACTGAAATCGACCCGGACCAGGTGGTTGCCATCGGCGCCGCGATCCAGGCCGATACACTGGCCGGCAACAAGCGCGACGGCGGCGAGCTGCTGTTGCTCGACGTGATTCCATTGTCCCTGGGGCTGGAAACCATGGGCGGCCTGATGGAGAAGGTGATTCCGCGCAACACCACCATCCCCGTTGCCCGCGCCCAGGACTTCACCACTTACAAAGACGGCCAGTCGGCCATGATGATTCATGTGCTGCAAGGCGAGCGTGAACTGATCAGCGACTGCCGTTCCTTGGCTCGCTTCGAATTGCGCGGCATCCCGGCGATGGTGGCCGGTGCGGCGAAGATTCGCGTGACCTTCCAGGTCGACGCCGACGGTTTGCTCAATGTTTCCGCCCGCGAGCTGGGTTCGGGCGTCGAGGCGAGCATCCAGGTCAAGCCGTCCTACGGTCTGACCGACGGCGAAATCGCCAAAATGCTCAAGGATTCGTTCCAGCATGCCAGCGACGACAAGGTCGCCCGGGTATTGCGCGAGCAGCAGGTCGACGGCCAGCGTCTGGTCGAAGCCGTGCAGGCTGCTCTTGAGGCCGATGGTGACCGTCTGCTGGACGCCGAGGAACGCATGGTGATCGAGCTGCAAATGCAGGAATTGTCTGAATTGATCAAAGGCACCGATGGTTATGCCATCGAGCAGCAGACCAAGCGTCTGTCGCAAGTCACCGATGCCTTTGCTGCCCGCCGCCTGGACTCGACGGTCAAAGCCGCCCTGGCGGGGCGCAACCTGAATGAAATTGAGGAATAACTGATGCCGCAGGTGATTTTTCTGCCCCACGAGAAGTTCTGTCCCGAGGGCATGGTCGTGGAGTGTGAGCCCGGAATTTCCATTCTCGAGCTGGCCCATGAGCACCATATCGAGATGGAAAGTGCCTGTGGCGGCGTCTGTGCGTGCACGACTTGCCATTGCATTATTCGCGAGGGCTTCGATTCGCTGGAAGAAGCGGACGAGTTGGAAGAAGATTTCCTCGATAAGGCCTGGGGCCTGGAAGCCCAATCGCGTCTGGGCTGCCAAGCCATTGTCGGCACCGAAGACCTGACCGTCGAAATTCCGAAATATTCGCTTAACCATGCGGCCGAAGCGCCGCACTGATGGTGACACTGTCATGAGCTATGGTTGGAATGATGTACAACGCATCGCAGAAGAACTGGCCGAAGCCAAGCCGGACGTGAATCCGTTGACTGTGAATTTTGTCGATCTGCAGCGCTGGATCATGGAGCTTCCCGATTTTGACAATACCTCTGGCCGTTGTGGCGAGAAGGTGTTGGAGGCCGTCCAACAGCTCTGGATCGATGAAATCGACTGATCCACCTGGCAGGTTAGGCAATACCCCTGAACCCGCGTATAATTCGCGGGTTTAATTTTTCGCAAATTACCGTTTCTGGAGTTACACCATGGCTGTTCAACGTACTTTCTCCATCATCAAGCCTGACGCCGTTGCTAAAAACGTGATCGGCAAGATCGTTACCCGCTTCGAAGACGCTGGCCTGCGCGTTGTAGCTTCGAAAATGAAGCAACTGTCCAAAGCCGAAGCCGAAGGCTTCTACGCTGAGCACAGCGAGCGCGGCTTCTTCGGTGAGCTGGTTGCCTTCATGACTTCCGGTCCGGTTGTCGTTCAGGTGCTGGAAGGCGAAAACGCCATTGCTCGCAACCGTGAGCTGATGGGCGCCACCAACCCTAAAGAAGCTGCTGCCGGCACCATCCGTGCTGACTTCGCTGAGTCGATCGACGCCAACGCCGTTCACGGTTCGGACTCCGAAGCCGCTGCTGCTCGCGAAATCGCTTACTTTTTCTCCGCTACTGAAGTAACCACTCGCTAAGCCCAGGCTTTTGAGTGAAGGTGAATCCATGACTACATCGAACGGCAAAACCAACCTGTTGGGCCTGACCCAGCCGGAAATGGAGAAATTCTTCGACTCGATCGGGGAGAAGCGTTTCCGTGCCGGCCAGGTGATGAAATGGATTCACCACTTTGGCGTCGACGACTTCGACGCCATGACGAATGTCAGCAAGGCCCTGCGCGAAAAGCTCAAGGCCGTTGCTGAAATTCGCGGTCCGGAAGTGGTCAGCGAGGACATCTCCAGCGACGGCACCCGTAAGTGGGTGGTGCGCGTGGCGTCCGGTAGCTGCGTCGAGACCGTCTACATTCCCCAGGGCAAACGCGGCACCTTGTGCGTTTCGTCCCAGGCAGGCTGTGCCCTGGATTGCAGTTTCTGCTCCACCGGCAAGCAAGGCTTCAATAGCAACCTCACCGCCGCCGAAGTGATCGGCCAGGTGTGGATTGCCAACAAATCCTTTGGCAGCGTCCCGGCGACCGTCGACCGTGCCATCACCAACGTGGTGATGATGGGCATGGGTGAGCCGCTGCTGAACTTCGACAACGTCATCGCTGCCATGCACCTGATGATGGATGATCTGGGTTATGGCATCTCCAAGCGCCGAGTGACCCTGTCCACCTCCGGCGTGGTGCCGATGATCGATGAGCTGGCCAAGCACATCGACGTCTCCCTGGCGTTGTCGCTGCACGCACCCAATGACGCATTGCGTAACCAATTGGTGCCGATCAACAAGAAATATCCGCTTAAGATGCTGCTGGAATCGTGTCAGCGCTACATGTCGTCCCTGGGCGAAAAACGCGTGCTGACCATCGAGTACACGCTGCTCAAGGACGTGAACGACAAGGTTGAACACGCGGTCGAGATGATCGAGCTGCTCAAGAACATCCCTTGCAAGATCAACCTGATCCCGTTCAACCCGTTCCCGCATTCCGGTTACGAGCGTCCGAGCAACAACGCGATTCGTCGCTTCCAGGACCAGCTTCATCACGCGGGCTTCAACGTCACCGTGCGTACCACCCGCGGCGAAGACATCGATGCCGCGTGTGGCCAATTGGTAGGACAGGTGCTGGATCGCACCCGTCGCAGTGAACGCTACATTGCCGTGCGTGAGTTGAACGCCGCCGACGATGTTGCGCAAAACGCTGCGAACAGTCACTAAGAGAGGAACTCTATGTCCCTGCGCTTCGCGCTGCTGTTGCTGTTGGCCGGTCTTTGCGCCGGTTGTGTTCTGTCGGGTGACTACAACCCCATGAAAACCAGCAAGGGGCGCGACGAGGCGCGTGAAGCCTATGTGCAATTGGGCATAGGCTATCTGCAACAGGGCATGACCGAGCGGGCCAAGGTGCCGCTCAAGAAAGCCCTGGAGCTGGACGATTCAGATGCTGATGCCAACGCGGCCCTGGCGTTGGTATTCCAGGCCGAGATGGAACCTGAACTGGCCGACGCGCATTTTCGCAAGGCGCTCTCCGCCGTGCCGCAGGATGCGCGGATCCTGAACAACTACGGCAGCTTCCTTTTCGAGCAGAAGCGTTACAAAGAGGCCTACGAGCGCTTCGAGCAGGCGACCGCCGATACCCTTTACCCCGAGCGTTCGCGGGTGTTTGAAAACCTGGGCATGACGGCCTCGAAACTCGGCCAGCGTGATCTGGCTCGCCAGCAGCTTGAAAAAGCGCTGCGGCTCAACCGCCAGCAGCCACGGGCATTGCTGGAAATGGCTGAGTTGTCTTACGAAGACAGGCATTATGTGCCCGCGCGCGATTATTACGAACGTTTTAGCCTGCTGAGCGAGCAAAATGCACGTAGTCTATTGCTCGGTGTTCGGCTGGCCCACGTGTTCGAAGATCGTGACAAGGCCGCCAGTTTTGGCCTGCAACTAAAAAGACTCTATCCCGGTACGCCGGAATATCAGCAATACCTGTCGGAGCAATGATGAAAGCGGCGCATCCTGAAGTTGTAGCAGCGACTCGCGTAAATCCCGGTGAGACCCTGCGCCAAGCTCGCGAAAGCAATGGTTGGTCGCTGGCAGAGGTGGCCCTCAAGCTCAATCTCACCGTGGCTTCCCTGGGCAACCTGGAAGCCGGCGCGTTCGATAAATTGCCTGGGCATACTTTCGCTCGGGGCTACATCCGTGCCTACGCCAAATTGCTCGGCATGGACCAGACCGAACTGGTCCAGCAATTCGATCAATACACCGGTTCCGACGCCCAGGGCAGCAGCGTGCACAGCCTGGGCCGCATCGAAGAGCCGGTTCGCGTTTCCCACACCATTTTGCGAATCGTCAGTTTGTTGCTGTTGATCGCGGTGATTGGTGGCGGTTTCCTCTGGTGGCAGGACCAGGCCGCCTTGCGCGCCAAGGATCCCATCGCCATGAACCCTGAGCACGTCGAGGTCGAAGGCGCCGACGGCACCACCCGCATACATCCGCTGGACGAGCCGGAAGATCAGGCTGTGGTGGAAGGCCAGAGCGCAGGGGAGACCAACCTGGTGTTGCCTCAGGGGCAGGATGGCGCAGATCCGGCCGTCGGTGCTGAACCGAGTGTGCCGGCCGCTCCGGCAGACGCGCCTGCTGCACCCGCCACGCCAGCCCCGACCGCCAATGCGTCGGCTACTCAAGCGCCGGCTGTACCGAGCACGCCAGCCCCTGTCGTCGAGACTCCGGCTGCGCCCGCCGCAGCGCCAGCAACTCCGACAGCCTCCACCACTGCGGTAGCGCCCGTCGCTCCCGCAGCCGGTCAAGGCCAGGTACAGATTCAATTTACCGCCGACTGCTGGACGCAGATCACCGATGGCACCGGCAAGGTGCTGTTCAGTGGCCTCAAGCGCAAGGGCGACAGCACTTCCGTCAACGGCACGCCGCCGTTTGCCGTGCGCCTGGGTTATGCCCGTGGCGCGCAGGTCAGCTACAACGGCCAACCGGTCGACGTGGCTCCGTTCACCAGTGGCGAGACCGCTCGCCTGAAGTTGGGTCAATAAGTCATGCACGGCGAATCTCCAATCAAACGTCGCGAATCGCGAAAGATCTGGGTCGGCAACGTTCCTGTTGGCGGCGATGCGCCCATCGCTGTGCAAAGCATGACCAACAGCGACACCAACGACGTGGCCGCCACCGTTGCGCAGATCAACCGACTGGAAGCCGCCGGTGTCGACATCGTGCGGGTTTCCGTGCCGGACATGGACGCCGCCGAGGCGTTCGGCAAAATCAAGCAGTTGGTCAAAGTGCCGCTGGTGGCCGACATTCACTTCGACTACCGCATCGCCCTGCGCGTGGCCGAGCTGGGTGTGGACTGCCTGCGCATCAACCCGGGCAACATCGGTCGCGAAGACCGCGTGCGTGCGGTGGTGGATGCTGCCCGCGACCGTGGTATTCCGATCCGCATCGGCGTCAACGCCGGTTCCCTGGAAAAAGACCTGCAAAAGAAATACGGCGAACCGACCCCGGCTGCGCTGGTGGAGTCGGCCCTGCGCCATGTCGAGCACCTGGAACGCCTGAACTTCCAGGACTTCAAGGTCAGCGTGAAGGCTTCCGACGTGTTCATGGCCGTCGAAGCCTATCGCTTGCTGGCCAAGGAAATCGTCCAGCCGCTGCACCTGGGCATCACCGAGGCCGGTGGGTTGCGTTCGGGCACGGTGAAATCCGCCGTCGGCCTCGGTATGCTGCTCGCCGAAGGAATTGGCGATACCATCCGCATCTCGTTGGCGGCCGATCCGGTGGAGGAAGTGAAAGTCGGCTACGACATTCTCAAGTCCCTGCACCTGCGTTCCCGTGGCATCAACTTCATTGCCTGCCCAAGCTGCTCGCGGCAGAACTTCGATGTGGTCAAGACCATGAACGAGCTGGAAGGGCGCCTGGAAGACCTGCTGGTGCCGCTGGATGTCGCGGTGATTGGTTGCGTGGTCAACGGGCCAGGTGAAGCCAAGGAAGCCCATATCGGCCTCACCGGCGGTACACCGAACCTGATTTACATCGACGGCAAGCCGTCGCAGAAACTGACGAATGACAATCTGGTGGATGAACTGGAACGACTGATCCGCCAGAAAGCGGCCGAAAAGGTCGAGGCCGACGCTGCTGTAATCGCGCGTGGTTGAGTCGAACGAATTTAAGGATTACCTGTGAGCAAGTCCCTGCAAGCCATTCGTGGCATGAACGACATCCTGCCCGAGCAGACGCCCCTGTGGCGCTATTTCGAGGGCACCGTGGCGCGTTTGCTGGATAACTACGGTTACCGGCAGATCCGCATGCCGATCGTCGAGTTCACCGAACTGTTCAAGCGTTCCATCGGCGAAGTGACCGACATCGTCGAAAAAGAGATGTACACCTTTGAAGACCGCAACGGCGATTCGCTGACCCTGCGCCCCGAAGGTACGGCGGCGTGCGTGCGTGCAGTGCTCGAGCACGGCATTACCGGTGGTGGCCAGGTGCAGAAACTCTGGTACATCGGCCCGATGTTTCGCCACGAGCGTCCGCAGAAAGGTCGTTATCGCCAGTTCCACCAGATAGGCCTGGAGGTATTCAACCTCGACGGTCCGGACATCGACGCCGAGCTGATCGTATTGACCTGGCGCCTGTGGGGCGAGCTGGGCATTCGTGATGCGGTCAAGCTCGAACTCAACAGCCTGGGCACCAGCGAGTCCCGTGGGCGCTACCGCGAAGCGCTGGTGGAGTTCCTGTCCGCTCACCTGGACAAGCTGGACGAAGACAGTCAGCGCCGCCTCAAGACCAATCCGCTGCGGGTGTTGGATACCAAGAACGCCGACACGCAGGCGATCCTGGTCGATGCGCCGAAAATGGCTGACTACCTCGACGATGAATCCCGTGCGCACTTCGAGGGGCTGAAGGCGCGCCTGGATGCCGTCGGTATTCCCTATGTCATCAACCCGAAGCTGGTCCGCGGCCTGGATTACTACAGTAAGACCGTCTTTGAATGGGTCACCGACAAGTTGGGTGCCCAGGGTACTGTGTGTGCCGGCGGCCGTTACGACGGGCTGGTGGAACAGATGGGCGGAAAGCCGACCTCGGGCGTGGGTTTTGCCATGGGCATCGAACGTCTGGTGTTGATGCTTGAGACGCTGGACAAGATCCCGCAGGAAATCGCCCGTCAGGTCGACGTCTACCTGTGCGCCTTCGGCGAAGCAGCCGAACTGGCGGCCCTGGCGCTGAGCGAGCGGGTCCGCGACCAGTTGCCCAACCTGCGCCTGCAGATCAACGCCGGCGGCGGCAGCTTCAAGAGCCAGTTCAAGAAGGCCGACAAGAGTGGTGCGCTGTATGCACTGATTCTCGGTGACGACGAATTGGCCCAGCAAGTGGTAGGTTTCAAACCCCTGCGTGGCCAGGGCGAACAACAAAGCATTGCCTGGGATGCGCTTGCCGCACACCTGGCCACCTGCGTCGTGCAGGGTTGAAGCTGTCAAACAGCCGATTTAGCGATTAAGGAGTATTGGGGTGTCGAGTACCGAAGATGAACAGCTGGCGGATTTGAAGGACTGGTGGACGCGCAACGGCAAGCCGCTGGTCACTGGCGGCCTGTTGGCGCTGGTCATCGTGTTCGGCTGGCAGGCCTGGCAGAAATACCAGAGCAACCAGGCGCAAGGCGCTTCGATGCTCTATCAGCAGTTGCTGGAAACCACCCTGACCCCGGACGGCAAGCCTGACGCTGCCCGCGTGGCGGAGTTGGCCGGCAAGCTCGACAACGAATTCGGCGGCACGGCCTACGCGCAATATGGCCGTCTGTTCGTGGCCAAGGTCGCGGTAGACACCGGCAAGCTGGACGACGCCGCCACCGAGCTGAAGGCCATTGTCGACAAGCCGGTCAACCCGACCCTGGGCGAAGTGGCGCGTCAGCGCCTGGCGCAGGTGCTGGCGGCGCAGAACAAGGCCGAAGAGGCGTTGAAGCTGCTCGACGGTGATGCCGACAAGGCGTTCCTGGCGACCCGCGAAGAACTCAAGGGCGACCTGCTGGTACAGCTTGGTCGTGCTGATGAGGCCCATGCGGCCTACCAAAAAGCCAAGGCTGCGCTGTCGGATGAAGCCGCGGTCGGTGGCCTGCAAATCAAGCTGGACGACCTGGCCAAAGGGGATGCGTGACGTGATCCGTTGGAAACATGCAGCATTGCTGGCTCTGGCCATTCTGGCCGCGGGTTGCAGCAGCAACAGCAAGAAAGAACTGCCACCGGCCGAACTGACCGACTTCAAAGAAGAAGTCGTGCTGCAGAAGCAATGGAGTCGCTCCATCGGTGACGGCCAGGGTGAAACCTACAACATGCTGGTGCCAGCCATCGATGGCGACACTATCTATGCCTCCGACGTCACTGGCGTGGTGATGGCGATGGATCGCACCAATGGCGACGTCAAGTGGGAGCAGGATCTCGAACTGCCCGTTTCCGGCGCCGTTGGCGTGGGTTACGGGTTGGTCATGATCGGCACGCTCAAGGGCGAAATCGTGGCCCTGGACGCCAGCAGCGGTGAAGAGAAATGGCGCGCTCGCGTGACCAGTGAAGTCCTCGCACCGCCGGCCACCAACGGTGACGTGGTCGTGGTACAGACCCAGGATGACAGCCTGATCGGTCTGGATGCCGCCACTGGCGAGCAGCGCTGGTTGTACGACAGCACCCCGGCGGTACTGACCCTGCGCGGCACCAGTGCGCCGATCGTCACCAACCGCCTCGCGGTGGCCGGGTTGTCGACCGGTAAAGTGGTGGCCCTGGATATTTCCAACGGCGTGCCGGTCTGGGAACAGCGCGTGGCCATCCCGCAGGGCCGTTCGGAACTGGAGCGCGTGGTCGACATCGACGGCGGCCTGCTGTTGTCTGGCAGTACGCTGTACGTTGCCAGCTACCAGGGACGCGTTGCGGCGCTGGACCTGGAAAGCGGTCGCCCGCTGTGGCAGCGCGATGCGTCCAGCTACGCCGGTGTCGCCGAGGGTTTGGGCAGCGTCTACGTGAGCCTGTCCTCGGGCACGGTTGAAGGCGTCGACGAGCGTTCCACCACCGCATTGTGGAGCAACGACTCCCTGGCCCGTCGTCAACTGTCGGCCCCGGAAGTGTTCTCCAGCTACGTTGCAGTCGGTGACCTGGAAGGTTACCTGCACCTGCTCAGCCAGGTGGACGGTCGTTTCGTCGGCCGTGAGCGCATCGACAGCGACGGCCTGCGTGCCCGTCCGCTGGTGGTGGGCAACATGATTTATGTGTATGGCAACAGCGGCAAACTGGAAGCCCTGACCATCAAGTAAGACTATGCTTGGGTTAATCCCAAGCGGCTTCATTTTTGTGGGCGCGAGCCTGCTCGCGAATGCGGTGGTCCAGTGGCATGGATGTCGACTGATCCAACGCTTTCGCGAGCAGGCTCGCTCCCACAGGATGGCCCCCGAGCACCAGCCGCTGCCTCGCAGCGGCTTTTGTATTTTCTGAAATAACGAAGTGGAGAGCCGCATGGTTCCCGTAATCGCCCTGGTGGGCCGACCGAACGTCGGCAAGTCCACCTTGTTCAACCGCCTGACCAGGACTCGCGACGCCATTGTCGGCGACTTGTCCGGTCTGACCCGTGATCGCCAATACGGTGAGGCCAAGTGGCAAGGGCGTACCTATATTCTGGTCGACACCGGTGGCATCTCCGGTGATGAACACGGCATGGACGAAAAAATGGCCGAGCAGTCGCTGCTCGCCATCGAAGAAGCGGATGTGGTGCTGTTCCTGGTAGACGCCAAGGCCGGTTTTACCGCCGCCGACCAGATGATCGCCGAGCATCTGCGCAAACGTAACAAGCGTTCCTACGTGGTGGCCAACAAGGTCGACAACATCGACCCGGACATGGCTCGCGCTGAATTCGCGCCGTTGGGCATGGGCCAGGCGATCCCGATCGCCGGCGCCCACGGTCGTGGCATCACCCAGATGCTGGAAATCGCCCTGGCTGATTTCCCCAAAGACGACGAAGACGAACCGGAAGACGGTGAAGAAGAAATCGTTGCCGAAGGCGAGGAAGCCAAGCGCATTCCTGGCCCTAGCGAAAAAGACGGGATCAAGATCGCCATCATCGGCCGCCCTAACGTTGGCAAGTCGACGCTGGTCAACCGCATGCTCGGCGAAGACCGGGTCATCGTATACGACCAGCCCGGCACCACCCGCGACAGTATCTACATCCCGTTCGAGCGTAACGAAGAGAAGTACACGCTGATCGACACTGCCGGTGTGCGCAAGCGCGGCAAGATCCACGAAGAAGTCGAAAAGTTCTCCGTGGTCAAAACCCTGCAGGCGATCAAAGACGCCAACGTGGTGATCTTCGTGATGGACGCCCGCGAAGGCGTGGTCGATCACGACCTGAACCTGCTGGGCTTCGCCCTGGAAGCCGGCCGTGCGTTGGTCATCGCGATCAACAAGTGGGACGGCATGACACCTAGCGAACGGGATTTCGTCAAGGTTGAACTGCAGCGTCGCCTGTTCTTCGTTGACTTCGCCGACATCCACTTCATTTCGGCCTTGCACGGTACGGGCGTGGGCAACCTCTACGCGTCGGTGCAGAACTCGTTCAAGTCGGCGGTCACCCGCTGGCCGACCAACCGTCTGACCCAGATCCTCGAAGACGCCGTCGGCGAGCACGCGCCACCGATGGTCAACAACCGCCGGATCAAGCTGCGTTACGCTCACCTGGGTGGCGCCAACCCGCCGATCATCGTGATTCACGGTAACCAGATCGAGAAGGTGCCCAAGTCGTACGTCCGGTATCTGGAAAACACTTATCGCCGCGTCCTGAAGCTGGTCGGCACGCCGATCCGCATCGAGTTCAAGGGCGGCGAGAACCCGTACGAAGGCAACAAGAACACGCTCACCGACCGTCAGGTCAACAAGAAGCGCCGCTTGATGTCGCACCATAAGAAGGCTGACAAGAAGCGTCGTGATAAACGCTGATCGATAGTCACCGCAGTTCCACTGTGGGAGCGAGCTTGCTCGCGATAGCGGCAGTACATCAACAGGGATGCATGCTGATCCACCGCCATCGCGAGCAAGCTCGCTCCCACAGGGTATGAGTTGTGTCAGCGTAAGAAGGGTGCCCTTGGTGGCACCCTTTTTCATGCCCGGCGATTGGGCTATCCTCGACCTCTCCCGCGCCGCACCAGAGCCGGGTGTAGACGCAGGGAACCCCCAATGATCACCAGCAAGTTGCCGAATGTCGGCATCACTATCTTCACCCAGATGTCCCAGCTCGCCGCGCAGACCGGCGCGCTCAATCTGTCCCAGGGGTTTCCCGATTTCGATGGTCCGCAGGCCCTGCGCGATACAGTCGGCCGGCATGTCGCCCAAGGGCATAACCAATACTCGCCCATGACCGGTTTGCCGGCGCTGCGCCAGCAGATCGCGGCGAAGATCGCCCGCAGCTATGGCGTCACCGTCGATGCCGACCAGGAAGTGACAGTGACCCCCGGTGCGACCCAGGCGATTTTCTGCGCCATCGCGGCAGTGGTTCACAGCGGCGACGAAGTGATCGTGTTCGACCCTTGCTACGACAGCTATGAGCCCGCCGTCGAGTTGGCCGGTGGCCGTTGTGTGCATGTGCAATTGGGCCTGGATGATTTCGCCATCGATTTCCAGAAGCTCGCTGAAGCCCTGAGCCCGCGTACGCGCATGATCATTCTCAACACGCCGCACAATCCCAGTGGCGCGCTGATCAGCCGCGCCGAACTCGACCAGTTGGCGGCGCTGATTCGTGACCGCGATATTTACCTGATCAGTGACGAAGTCTACGAACACCTGGTGTTCGACGGCGTCGCCCACGCCAGTGTCCTGGCCCATGAAGAACTGTACCGGCGGGCCTTTGTGGTCAGTTCCTTCGGTAAGACCTACCACGTCACCGGCTGGAAAACCGGCTATGTGGTGGCGCCACCCGCCCTGACGGCGGAACTGCGCAAGGTGCATCAGTACGTCAGCTTCTGCGGCGTGACGCCGTTGCAGTACGCCCTGGCCGACTACATGGCCGATCACCCGGAGCACGTCGAAGAACTGCCGGACTTCTACCAGGCCAAGCGTGACCTGTTCTGCGATTTGCTGGCCCCCTCGCGCTTCAGTTTCAAGCGAGTACCCGGCACCTATTTCCAGCTGGTGGATTACTCGCAGATCCGCCCGGACCTCAATGACGTCGACATGGCAGTCTGGATGACCCGTGAGCACGGCGTGGCGACGATCCCTGTCTCGGTGTTCTACCAGAACCCACCCGAAGGCCAGCGCCTGGTGCGCCTGTGCTTTGCCAAACGCGAGGAGACGCTGCGCGAAGCGGCGGAAAAACTATGCGTGATCTGAGTACCTTGCCCAATCTCAATGTTGCGCTGATCCAGACCACCCTGGCCTGGCACGATCGCCAGGCCAATCTGGAACATTTCGAGGGCTTGCTTGCGCAGGCGCGCGGGGCGGACCTGATTATCCTGCCGGAAATGTTCACCACGGGTTTTTCCATGGAGTCCGAGACCCTGGCTGAGCCGGAAAACGGTCCTTCGCACAAGTGGCTCCAGGCTCAGGCTGCGAAGCTCGGAGCGGTGATCACCGGCAGTGTGATTATCCAGGCCGCCGACGGCAGCCATCGCAATCGTCTGCTCTGGGCACGACCGGACGGCGAAGTGCTGCATTACGACAAGCGTCATCTGTTCCGCATGGCCGGTGAGCATAATCACTACACGCCGGGCGAGCGCCAGGTGCTGTTCGAACTCAACGGCTGGCGGATCCGCCCGCTGATTTGCTATGACCTGCGTTTCCCGGTGTGGAGCCGCGACGCCGAGGACACCGACCTGTTGCTGTACACCGCCAACTGGCCCGGCGCGCGGCGCCAGCATTGGAACCGTCTGCTGCCGGCCCGAGCAATCGAGAACCTGTGCTACGTGGCCGCGGTAAACCGCATCGGCCACGACGGCAAGGGCTTTGCCTATACCGGTGACAGTCAGGTGCTGGACTTCCAGGGCGAAACCCTGCTCAGCACCGGTGAGGCCGACGGGGTATTCACTGTGTGTCTGAGTGCGGCGGAGCTGGCGGCTTACCGCGCACGCTTTCCGGCGAACCTGGATGCCGATCGTTTTGAATTCATCTGATTGAAACGTTTCAGCCCTTCAGAAGCGCTGGTGTTTGCCGATAACCGGGGCAGCCAAGGAGAAGTCCCTTATGACCAGCATCAGCGCAATCACGGTAAATCCATACCCTCTCTCTGCACCCAAGGTTTCCATCAAGGGTGCGGAAGACGAAGCAGCAGTCAGCCCTGCGGTATCGACTGACGCCAGCGAAGACAAAGACCGCCAGTTGAAAGTTGACACCAGTGGCGCGAACATCGGCGGTGCTCCAGCCAGCGGCAGCGGCGATGTCATCGAGCAGCTGAAAAAACAGATAGAGCAAACTGAAAAACTGCTGGCCGAGCAGCAAGCCCAGTTGGCTCGCGTGCAGAAAAGCCAGGCCAACCAGGAGCAGAAAGCCCAGGAAGCCATGGCGATCCAGACTCAGATCATGGCGACCCAGGCCACATTGCAGACCTTGCAGGCCGCTTTGCTGCAGGCGATGACTATTTCGATTGATACCCATGCCTGAGACTTGTATTGCCTGACAGGCCGCCATCGCGAGCAGGCTCGCTCCCACACTGATCTTCAGCGGGTTCAAAATCCTGTGCCCACCTCAGATTCCCTGTGGGAGCGAGCCTGCTCGCGATGAGGCCGGAACAGTCACCCAAGTCATCAGCCAAACAAAAAGGCCCCAGGGTTCACACCCCAGGGCCTTTTTGCATTTCAGCTAAACCATCAGGCCGCTTTGGCTTCCGGCTGGCTCAGGGAGCGGTTCAGCGCGCTGAACAGGGCCTTGAAGCTGGCGGTGGTGATGTTTTCGTCGATGCCCACGCCGTGCACCGCACGCTCACCGTTGACCCGCAGCTCGATGTACGCCGCAGCCTTGGCGTTGGTGCCGGCGCCGATGGCGTGTTCGTTGTAGTCCATGATCTCCACCGGAATCGGCAGCCCGGCCACCAGCGCTTCCAGCGCGCCGTTGCCCTTGCCGCGCCAGTGCAGGTTGGTTTCGCCCTGGCCCTTGCTGGCCACTTCGACTTCCACGGCGCTGTTGCCGTTTTCTTCCTGCAGACGATGGCTGACCAGCGCGTACGGGGTGTTGGCTTGCAGGTATTCGCTGTGGAGCAGGGCATGGATCTGCTGGGCGGTCATTTCCAGGCCCAGGCGATCGGTTTCGCGCTGAACCACCTGACTGAACTCGATCTGCATGCGACGCGGCAGGCTGATGCCGTATTCCTGCTCCAGCAGGTAGGCGATACCGCCCTTGCCCGACTGGCTGTTGACCCGGATCACCGCCTCGTAGCTGCGGCCGATGTCGGCCGGGTCGATCGGCAGGTACGGCACTTCCCACAGGGTGTCCGGTTTCTGCTGGGCAAAACCTTTGCGAATGGCATCCTGGTGCGAGCCGGAGAACGCGGTGTGAACGAGGTCGCCCACGTACGGATGACGCGGGTGCACCGGGATCTGGTTGCACTCTTCGACCACTTTGCGCACGCCGTCGATGTCGGAGAAATCCAGCTCAGGGTTGATGCCCTGGGTGTAGAGGTTCAGCGCGACGGTCACCAGGTCGACGTTACCGGTGCGTTCGCCGTTGCCGAACAGGCAGCCTTCGACACGGTCGGCGCCGGCCATCAGGCCCAGTTCGGTGGCGGCTACGCCGGTGCCACGGTCGTTATGGGTGTGCAGGCTGATGAGCACGCTGTCGCGACGGGTGATGTTGCGACCGAACCACTCGATCTGGTCGGCGTAGACGTTCGGAGTCGCGACTTCCACGGTGGCCGGCAGGTTGAGGATGACCTTGCGCTCAGGCGTCGGGTTCCAGACCTCGATCACTGCGTCGCAGACTTCCTTGGCGAATTCCAGCTCGGTGGCGCTGAAGGTTTCTGGCGAGTATTCGAACTGCCATTGGGTTTCTGGCTGCTGCGCGGCGTATTTGACGAACAGCTTGGCCGCATTCACCGCGATTTCCTTCACGCCTTCCTTGTCCTGGTTGAACACGATGCGGCGGAACGAAGGGCTGGTGGCGTTGTACAGGTGGACGATGGCTTTTTTCGCGCCGCGCAGGGATTCGAACGTGCGGGCGATCAGGTCTTCACGGGCCTGGGTCAGCACCTGGATGGTGGTGTCGTCCGGGATGTGGCCTTCTTCGATGAGGGTACGCACGAAGTCGAAGTCGGTCTGCGAAGCCGCCGGGAACGACGCTTCGATTTCCTTCACACCCACGGCGACCAGGGTTTTCCAGAAACGCAGCTTCTTGGCGGCGTCCATCGGCTCGATCAGCGACTGATTGCCGTCACGCAGGTCGGAGCTGCACCAGATCGGCGCGGCGGTGATGGTCTTCGACGGCCAGGTGCGATCCGGCAGGTTGATGGTCGGGAAGGCGCGGTACTTGGAAGACGGGTCTTTGAGCATGCTCATCGCAGAATCCTTTTATTGTCGTGGCCGGGAAAAGGCGGCCTGCCGGTGGTTCGAACGGGGTGGCTTTACAGCCGGAACGAGGTGCCGCGATTCAGCCCGGCAGTCGTGCGCTGACGAGGCACAGGCTGCGGTGCTGGCGAAGCTGAATGAGGGTGTGAGAGGTTTTCATGCCTTCAACCCTAACCGCGCGGAGGGCGGATCGCAAGCAGTCGGGAAAAATTGAGATAAGTTCTGTTTTTAGGCGGGTTTGCGCGATTTAATCGCGCAGTTTCGAAGTGTTGATCTTGGAAATTGCGTCGATGTTTTGAGCTTGGCAATTCGCTGGATGGTGGTGATGCAGCGGCCGTCATCGCGAGCAGGCTCGCTCCCACAGGGATTTTCTGTTGGTCACAAATGTTGTGTTCACAAGAGATCCAAGTGTGGGAGCGAGCCTGCTCGCGATCAGGCCGGCAGCTTCACCGCAAAAACTCAGGGCTGGAATGCCCCGATAAAAATCGCCGGATCCACCCGTGCATCGTTCAGGCTGATATTCCAGTGCATGTGCGGGCCAGTTGCCCGGCCCGTGGAGCCGACTTTGCCGACGACTGTGCCGCGCTTGAGTTGCTGGCCGACCTTCACGTCGACCTTCGACATGTGGCAGAACATGCTGATGAAACCCTGGCCGTGATCGACGAACACGGTGTTGCCATTGAAGAAGTAATTGCCGGTGAGGATCACCTTGCCAGCGGCCGGAGTCTTGATGGGTGTGCCGGCGGGCACGGCGAAGTCCAGGCCGGCGTGGGGGTTGCGTTCTTCGCCGTTGAAGAAGCGCCGCACGCCGAACTTGCTCGACATCGGACCATTGACCGGCTTGTCCAGCAGCAGGTTGCTGGGGATGTTCGGGCTGAAGCTGCGATAGGCCTTCAGTTGCACGGCCAGTTCGGCGTTGATGCGTTTGAGGTCCGCCGGGTTCGGATTGACCTGACGCTTGTTCTTCAGGGTGATGTGTTGCTCGGGGTACTTTTTATAGCCGACCACGAACGGCTGGGTGCTGCCGCCACTGCTGATCTGCTGGGTGCCGGGCTTGACCGTCAGCGGGATGCCGACAATCGCCAGCCAGTTGTCCTTTTCCTTGACCACCAGCACCGGTTTGCCCTGGTAACTGGCTTTTGGCGCCTGGGCCGCGCTGCCCAGGTCCACCACGGCCACGCCGCCGGGCACCGGTTTGTTCAGCAGGCGGGTGATGTAACTGTCGGCGTTGGCGTTGAAGGTCAGGCACAGCAAGAGCAATGGGGCGAGATATCGCGGCATGAATCAATCCAATAGAGAAAGGGTGACCGGCGTCAGGTGATTGTCTTCGACCCGCACCAGCAGTTCGCCTTCACCGAGCCGCGCGGTCAGGCGCTGGCCGGTTTGGGTCTGCGCGGCGTTGCGGATCGCCTGGCCGCGTTCGTCGAGCAAAATACTGTAGCCGCGGCCGAGGGTCGCCAGGGGGCTGACGATGTGCAGCGTCTGCATCTGGTTTTGCAGTTGCAGGCGTCGCGCCTTCAGGCCCTCGCGCATGGCCCGGGGCAGGCGCGCGGCGAGGCTGTCCAGGCGTTGGCGCAGCAGTGCCAGGTGCCGCCCCGGATGTTGCGCGGCCAGGCGGGTTTCCAGGCGGATCAGGCGTTCGCGGCGGGTATTGAGGCTGCGCTCGAAGGCCCGGCGCATGCGCATGTCCAGGTCGTCGAGGCGCTGGGCTTGCTGGCGCAGGCGCTCACCGGGGTGGCGCAGGCGTCGGGTCAGGCCTTCAAGGCGCAGTTGATCGCGCATCAGGCGGTCGCGCATGCGCATCACCAGCCGCCGGTGCAGGCTTTCGACCCGGCGCACCAGGTCGCCGGCATCGGGGGCCAGCAGTTCGGCAGCGGCGGACGGGGTCGGGGCGCGCACGTCAGCGACGAAATCGCTGATGGACACGTCGGTTTCATGGCCGACGGCGCTGACGATCGGCGTGACGCAGGCGTCCACCGCCCGGGCCACGGCTTCTTCGTTGAAGCACCACAAGTCTTCCAGTGAGCCGCCGCCTCGGGCCAGGATCAGCGCATCGAACCCCCGGGCATCCGCCAGTTTCAGCGCGCGGACGATTTGCGCGGTGGCTTCGCGGCCCTGTACGGCGGTGGGGATCAGCGTCAGGGAAATCTGCGGCGCACGGCGGCGGAACACGCTGATGATGTCGCGGATCACCGCGCCGGTGGGCGAACTGATGATGCCGATGCGTTGCGGATGGGCCGGCAGCGGCACCTTGCGCTCGGCGCTGAACAGGCCTTCGGCGCTGAGCTTTTCCTTGAGCGCATCGAAGGCCAGGCGCAGGGCGCCATCGCCGGCCGGTTCCACGGTGTCGAGAATCAGCTGATAGTCGCCGCGCCCCTCGAACAGTGAGACCTTGCCGCGTACTTTCACCGCCAGTCCGTCTTTGAGGGCTTGACGCACCCGCGCGGCATTTTGCCGGAAGAGTGCGCAACGCACCTGGGCGCCGCTGTCCTTGAGGGTGAAATACACATGGCCGGAGGCAGGGCGGGCAAGGTTGGAAATTTCGCCCTCGACCCAGATGTTGCTGAACACATCTTCAAGCAGCACCCGCGCACGGCCGTTGAGCTGGCTGACAGTCAGGACCTCGCGGTCCAGGCCCAGTCGGGCAAAGGGATCTTTAATCATGGGCAGCATGATAAGGGCATTCGCGGCTCAATCTCCATGTTCACCGAAAAACCTTCCGGGAATTGGCGCGGTACAATGCACCATTGCCCATAGGTTCAAGGTGGGCGCGGGCTTGCTCGTCGCCACCCGTAGATTCGCCGCAGGATGTCCCATGAATTCGCAAAGCATCATCGTCCCGAAAATTTCCTCCTTGCCGGTCCACGAGCCTCGGGCCCGGGCGGTTGTGCGCTGGCTGATGCGCAAGAATATCGTCGAAGAACAACTGACCACCTGCGGGCGTACCGGCAATCGCATGGCCCACGCCATCGCCCCCGGCGCCCGCGAGGTGGTCATGCACCCTGAGGCCTTGCCGTTTGGCGAACCGGTCAATGGCCTGGAAATCATCACCAAGCGCTGCATCTATACCCCGGCCAAAGGCTTTCTCGAGGAAGCGGGCTGCGCCGAATGCCGCAAGGAAATCGGCGAGGCGCTGTTCGAAAGCCTGGAAGACTGGATGCCGGCACGCACCGACAACTTCACCTGCCCGGAGTGTGGGCATGAAGATGACATCAACGGGTTTCTGTTCCTGCAACCGTGTGGCTTCTCGAATTTGGGTTTCATTTTCAATAACTGGCTGGAGGCGGGGTTCAAGCAGGACTTTATCGACGAGTTTGCCGACTGGCTGGATCAGCCGGTGAGTTGGGTGAAGGTGGAGTTGTAAGAGAGCGATTCCCCCCCTGTGGGAGCGAGCCTGCTCGCGATTGGCGTCGGGTCAGTTGGCACGGTGTTGACCGATACACCGCTATCGCGAGCAGGCTCGCTCCCACAAGGGAATGTGTAGCAATCGGGCAGTGTTTAGCCCCTTCAATCACCCCGGCAATAATAGACAGAGTTTTACATTGAGCCAGAGGGGGTGCATGTATATAATGGCGCGCTTCCATTTTCCCGCTCGGGAGCCCCCGCGATGCTGCGTATCAGCCAAGAAGCTCTGACCTTCGACGACATTCTCCTAGTGCCCGGTTATTCCGAGGTACTGCCTAACGAAGTCAGTCTCAAAACCCGTCTTACCCGTGGCATCGAACTGAATATCCCGTTGGTTTCCGCCGCCATGGACACCGTGACCGAAGCCCGTCTGGCCATTGCCATGGCCCAGGAAGGCGGTATCGGTATCATCCACAAGAACATGACCATCGAACAGCAGGCCGCCGAAGTGCGCAAGGTCAAGCGGTTCGAGGCTGGCGTGGTCAAGGACCCGATCACCATCGAGGCTGACGCCACGGTTCGTGATCTGTTCGAACTGACCCGCATGCACAACATCTCCGGCGTTCCGGTGCTGCACGATGGCGACCTGGTCGGCATCGTCACCTCCCGCGACGTGCGTTTCGAGAACCGCCTGGACGCCACCGTCCGTCAGGTGATGACGCCTAAAGAGCGTCTGGTCACGGTCAAGGAAGGCATCGGCAAGGACGAAGTTCGCGAGTTGCTGCACAAGCACCGCATCGAGCGCGTGCTGATCGTCGACGACAAGTTCGCCCTCAAGGGCATGATGACCGTCAATGACATCGAAAAAGCCAAGGCTTATCCGCTGGCCAGCAAGGACGACCAGGGTCGTCTGCGCGTAGGCGCTGCAGTCGGCACCGGCAAGGACACTGGCGACCGCGTCGCGGCCCTGGTCAATGCCGGCGTCGACGTGGTGGTGGTCGACACCGCCCACGGTCACTCCAAAGGCGTGATCGACCGCGTTCGCTGGGTCAAGCAGAACTTCCCTGAAGTGCAGGTGATCGGCGGCAACATTGCCACCGGCGCTGCCGCCAAGGCCCTGGCCGAAGCTGGCGCCGACGCGGTCAAGGTCGGTATCGGCCCAGGCTCGATCTGCACCACCCGCATCGTTGCCGGTGTCGGCGTGCCGCAGATCAGCGCTATCGCCAACGTCGCCGCAGCCCTTGAAGGCACTGGCGTACCGTTGATCGCCGACGGCGGCATCCGCTTCTCAGGTGACCTGTCCAAGGCCATCGTCGCCGGGGCCTCCTGCGTGATGATGGGTTCGATGTTTGCCGGTACTGAAGAAGCGCCAGGCGAGATCGAACTGTTCCAGGGCCGCAGCTACAAGGCTTACCGCGGCATGGGCTCGCTGGGTGCCATGTCCCAGGCCCAAGGCTCTTCCGACCGTTACTTCCAGGACTCCTCTGCGGGTGCCGAGAAGCTGGTGCCCGAAGGCATCGAAGGTCGTGTGCCGTACAAAGGCACCCTGAGCGCCATCATCCATCAACTGATGGGCGGCCTGCGTTCTTCCATGGGTTACACCGGCAGCGCCAACATCGAAGAGATGCGCACCAAGCCGGAGTTCGTGCGCATCACCGGCGCCGGCATGGCCGAGTCCCATGTCCACGACGTACAGATCACCAAGGAAGCGCCGAACTACCGCGTAGGTTAAGGCCTTCAGCAAAACGTTAATCACCGGGGCTGTTCATTCAGCCCCGAGTTGTTTCTGATTCACTACATGAGAATGAGTCATGGCCCTCGACATTCACGCTCACCGCATCCTGATCCTCGACTTCGGTTCCCAGTACACCCAGCTGATCGCCCGCCGCGTGCGTGAAATCGGCGTGTACTGCGAATTGCATCCGTTCGACATGGATGACGAAGCGATTCGCGAATTCGCGCCTAAAGGCGTCATCCTCGCCGGCGGCCCCGAGTCTGTGCACGAAGCCGACAGCCCGCGTTGCCCGCAAGCGGTGTTCGACCTGGGCGTGCCGGTCTTCGGCATCTGCTACGGCATGCAGACCATGGCTGAACAGCTGGGCGGCAAGGTAGAAGGCTCCGACCTGCGTGAGTTCGGTTATGCCCGCGTCGACGTGGTCGGCAAGAGCCGCCTGCTGGATGGCATCGAAGACCACATCGACGCCGACGGCCTGTTCGGTCTCGACGTGTGGATGAGCCACGGTGACAAGGTCACCAGGATGCCGGAAGACTTCCACATCCTGGCCAGCACCCCGAGCTGCCCGATTGCCGGCATGTTCAACGATGATCGCCGTTACTACGGCGTGCAGTTCCACCCGGAAGTGACCCATACCAAGCAAGGCGGTCGCATCCTGTCGCGCTTCATCCTCGATATCTGCGAGTGCGAAGCCCTGTGGACACCATCGAAAATCGCTGAAGACGCCATCGCTCAGGTTCGCGCCCAGGTCGGCACCGACAACGTACTGCTCGGCTTGTCCGGCGGCGTGGACTCCTCGGTGGTTGCCGCGTTGCTGCACAAGGCCATCGGCGACCAGTTGACCTGCGTCTTCGTCGACAACGGCCTGCTGCGCCTGCACGAAGGCGAGCAAGTGATGGCCATGTTCGCCGAGAACATGGGCGTCAAGGTGATCCGCGCCAACGCCGAAGAGCAGTTCCTGAACAACCTGGCCGGCGAGTCCGACCCGGAGAAGAAGCGCAAGATCATCGGTCGCACCTTCATCGACGTATTCGATGCCGAATCCTGCAAGCTGGACAACATCAAGTACCTGGCCCAAGGCACCATCTACCCCGACGTGATCGAGTCGGCCGGCGCCAAGAGCGGCAAGGCCCACGTGATCAAGTCCCACCACAACGTCGGTGGCCTGCCAGAGGAAATGAACCTCAAGCTGGTCGAGCCGCTGCGCGAGTTGTTCAAGGATGAAGTGCGTCGCCTCGGCCTGGAACTGGGCCTGCCGTACGACATGGTCTACCGCCACCCATTCCCAGGCCCGGGCCTGGGCGTGCGGATCCTTGGTGAAGTGAAGAAGGAATACGCCGACCTGCTGCGTCGCGCCGACCATATCTTCATCGAAGAACTGCGCAAGGCCGACTGGTACCACAAGGTCAGCCAGGCGTTCGTGGTGTTCCAGCCGGTGAAATCGGTTGGCGTGGTCGGCGATGGCCGTCGCTACGCCTGGGTCGTGGCCCTGCGCGCCGTGGAAACCATCGACTTCATGACCGCTCGCTGGGCGCACCTGCCGTACGAGCTGCTGGAAACCGTTTCCGGGCGGATCATCAACGAAATCGAAGGCATCTCCCGCGTGACGTATGACGTGTCGAGCAAGCCGCCGGCGACGATTGAGTGGGAATAAGGTTGATCCACAGCTCTCTGTTTTATAAGTAAAAAACTAGAGAGCCCCAGGTCGAAACAGAATTGCGACCTGGGTGATATTCAGTCAGGCAGGTGACATCGCCAGACGCTACGGGCTTTACCATCAGCCTCAAACAACAAAACCCGCATTGGCGGGTTTTGTTGTTTCAGACGAACACGTTGATCAGAAGTCGTAACGCACGTTCGCAGTGAAGGTGTCGGCGTCGAAACCACTGCTGGTCAGGTAGTTGTACGTCCCTCCCACGCTCCACGCGCCCACGCGGTAGTTCGCGCCCAGTCCCAGCTCGTAGCTGTCGCGCGCCGGTGTCGCGCCTGTGGTGGTGAAGGGGGTACCACCGAGTACGAAGGTGGAGGTGGTGCCGGCCTTGTCGCCGATGAAATCGTGCCAGGCCATCAGCTTGGCTTCCGGTTCCAGGCTGCCCACACCTACGTCAAAAGCGGCCGCCAGACGAGCGCCCAGGCCCATTTCGCCGATTTCATAACGCTGGCTGCCGACGTTGAGGGCGGCTGAGCTACCTTTTTCACGGTACGAATCAATCGACACGTTGGCATAACGCGCACCGATCTGTGGTTCCAGCAGCCACTGCTTGTCGAGCTGGAAAGTGTAGCCTGCCAGTGCGTTGACGCCGAAGATCTCACTGTCGTAGTCGGCCTTGGCGCGGGTACCGGCGATGTAGCGTTTGGACTCGTTGTCGTTCCAGCCATACATCAGCGAGGTGTCGACAAAGAAGTTGTCATGGGTCCAGTTGCCGTACAAGGTCAGTGCATGGCCGCTGACGTCGGTTTTGTGGCCCAGGTCGGATTTAACGTCGCTGGTCAGGTAGCTGTAAGCCAGGCCCATGGTGGTATCGGCGTTGAGCTTGCCGTCGGCACCCACGGCGATGCCGTTGGTGTTGGCGTCGTAGCCGTCGATACCGTGGCGGCTGTCCTGGTTGGCATCGCTGGACAGCGCTTGCAGCCATACGCCTTGTTCTGCCAGGACGTCACCGGAGGACAGACCGCTACGCGCTTTGCTGGCGCGGCGGTTGATGGCACTTGCGACCAGGTTCTGGCTGTTGGTGGCGGCGTTGATCGCCCCGCGGCTGACGTCCGGGGTCAGGGTTTCGGCAAGTTCGGCCAGATCTTCACTGGTGGCGGCGTTGGCGAAACGCTGGAATACCGGGTCACTTTCGTCCAACTGGCCCATGACCGTGTTCTTGAACGGATTGATGGCGTTCACCGCGTTGCTCGAACCACGGGCACCCAGCAGGTCTTGCGTGATCGCCTCATCACTGCGGGTGGCAACCAGTGCTTTCACGTCCTGACCTTCAATGCCGAAGTTCCTCACCTCAAGCAACGCCGAGGAGGAAACCACGGACAGGTTCTGCGGGTCTTCCCAAGTGCCAGAGTTGATGAGGGTGTAGCGGGTGCCCGACGTGCGGAAGTCGTCGGAGCGAGCCTGCAGTTCGATCTGGCTGCCAGGAGAGAAGTAGGTATTGCCGGTGACTTTCAGGATCGGCGTGTTGGGCAGTGTGTTGTTATCCAGCAGCAGGCGCAAACGCGCAGTCTCGCTGTCCATGTCGAGGTCGCCCACAATCGTAGTCTGCGGGCGAAGCAGAGTCAGGCGGCCCCCGTCGATATCGACGAAACCGGCGCGGATGGTCGAGCCATCGAACATCGCGTCCCCTTGCACCAGCACACCACTCAGGCCCAGCAGGTCACCCTTGACCTGACCACCTTGCCAGTAGAAATACGAAGGGGAGGCATTGTCGTCCGCCAGAATTGCTGCGGTGCCGCCTTCGATCAGGCCACCTGTCTGCCTGATGGTGAGGATGTCGAAACCGCCGGAGGTGTCGAGACTGCGAAAATGGATACCGACTCCATCGGCGGAGATAGTCCCGCTGTTGTTGATATCGCTCTTGAAGGGAGCGCCTGTCATCTGACCGGTAAAGCGAGCGTTCTCGATCTCGATACCCGCAGAGTCGATGCCACGAGCGGTGATAGTGCCCGAGTTATTGATGTTCGCCTGGGTCGAGGTGATCATCATGCCGTTGGCATCTTCGCCAGTCACAGTGATGTTGCCGTTGTTGTTCACTTCGCCAGCGATATTCGCCAGATACAGGTCCAGCCCCATGGCGCCATTGCCGCTCACCGTAATGTCGCCATGATTTACCAGATCGCCAGCGACGTTGGAATTGAGGGTCATGGCGATGCCGGCCGGGATGTCGCTGGGGTTCGCGGCCGTCAGGTTGATGTTGCCCTGGTTGACCAGGTTGCCCGCCAGGGTCACGTCGGTCAGCTCTACGCCAGCGTTTTGCGACGTCCCGGTGAAGGTGGCGTTATTGAAAACGTCACCGGAGCTGCTGTATGCCCCTGTGCTCAGGTCGTGGTTGAAGTCGGGTGCGGGTGCGGCATGGACCGTGGCAGTGGCAGCCGCGATGGACAGCGCCAACAACGAGCGGCGCAGGTGGGAGATGTTCAAGACAGTATCCTTACAGGGTAGAAACTGACAGAGAACAACCTGCGCGTCAGCGTCTGTTTTAGGCTTCCCTGCCAGCTTGTCAGTGAAGTGCTGATTCAAGCGCGGTGAAATTTACACGATGCTTGTAGGGCAAATCACCATAAAAAGAATAAATGACGAAGAAAAAGCTAAAAAATGCGACGTTACAGTTATTTTTTGAGGCTTTATAGGGTTATTCAGCAATAAGCGGAACTTAAGGTCACCGTTGTGGTCACGCCCGGGTCAGGCACTAGGGGGAATAGTGTTCGGATGTTTTTAAACGGACGTGCCCACCCTTAATCTCAGGATTCTCATGTGCCAATGGAATTTTGGCCCACCGGCTCCATGTCGCTTCCCACCCCCTATCATGGCTGGCTCCTGGTACATGGACGTATTGGGAAAGGGGCGAGCCCAGCGCCTGTTGGTACCTATCAGCTAAACGACCTGGAACAATCAGGTCTGCTTCTCCGATGAGATGACGCTGGGGCAATAAGGCGAGTCGACTACGATAGTCCAGCGGATCCAGTGAACCGTCGAGTGGCGACAGTCCTTTCATCGTCGCCCACAGACGTGGACTGAGATTGCCAGCAAGGGTTTGCACCTGAGTAACATCATTGCGCTGTGCCGCTAACAATAATGCGAGAGCGGCTCCACCTGAATACCCCACCAGTTCGAACTCCCTATTGCCATATCGCTGTTTCAGTTGGTCCAGCGCCTGGCTGAGACGGGTGACCACTTCCTGAGAAAAGCGGCGATTGGTCCAGAGTGCTGAATGACAGGCTGCGGCCATGACGAACTGGCAGGGGCGTGCCAGGTACGCGTTCGGTGTCGGATCATCGACCGCCAGTCGTGGCACTAACAGATTGTGCGGGCTCGGATCCAGGCTGGGTTGAGTGGCCGTCGCCCAGGAATGGCCATCGCCTTCCAGGTAGACACGCAGGCGAGTCATCTTTTCCCCAGTGTGCGGCGCAAGTATGAGGAGGGGGAAGGCGTGGCCTGGCAAGACCTCCCATTGTCGCCCGTGCTCTTCAGCCAGTTGTTGCAGTGCCTCGCGCGGCGATTGGCAGGCGATGAGAAGCGCGCTGACCATCACCATCCAGGCTTTATAGAAGCCGGCCAATGTCCCACGACAGGAAAAGTATCTACTCATCATCTGTCGTAACACACCTTGGCAATTGGCAGCATCGGCATTGAAGTCGGCATTGGCAGTGTAGTTCTTGGTTAAGTTAGGGCAGCGA
This sequence comes from Pseudomonas sp. N-1-13, assembly GCF_057787095.1. Classification (NCBI taxonomy): domain Bacteria; kingdom Pseudomonadati; phylum Pseudomonadota; class Gammaproteobacteria; order Pseudomonadales; family Pseudomonadaceae; genus Pseudomonas; species Pseudomonas sp. N-1-13. The sequence goes on from NZ_JBYNRI010000001.1 coordinate 1,000,439, forward strand.
TGGCAGGATGTGGCGACCAGCCTATCCCAGTTCGAAGCGCTGCCATTTATAGATCCGATTTCGATCCCCAAGTTGCTGATTCAACGCAGCAGATGCGCGAAGAGTCTCTTATCTGCGCATGCTGCACGAATGACCACCGTATCGATGTGTACAGGAAAACCCTGTGGATAACCTCTCCAGGGTTTTTTCATTTTGACTGGCCTTACTATTTCTCATCTGCGGGTCTCCTGAGGAAAGCTTCTGTCAAGCGGTTTTCCCGTCACGTTTCGCTACGATTACCGTCTCAGCGGGGGCCGAGAGGCGCTTATCATCGGGCGGTATGGCCTGCGGGTATCGCAGCTATTGAAGAGCGGGCCAAGGTTGTCGATTGACAACCTAGTGGGCCATGCGAATACTGGAGATCACGGATAAGTCGTCCCTCGCACCCGAAGAAAGAGGTCGAAGAAGTGCTTAGGCATGCCGAAGCGCAGGGCTGGCGTGTAGTAGTTGGCGGTAGTCACGCCTGGGGGCGGCTTATTGTCCTTATAACGATGAGGACTGCCGCTGCGGTGAGTTCTGCATTACGTCGATATGGAGCACGCCAAAGAACCCTGGCAATCACGCGCGAGCATTGCGGCGCGTTGTGGACAATTGCACTGCGCATCGTAATTGGCGCGAAGCTGATGACGGTGCTGAGGACTAGGAAATGGAATACACCTTTACCTTGAAATATCAGCTCGCTGGTGATGACTGTCCCGCGGATGAACTGGTCGAGCGGCTGGGTGAGGCTGGCTGCGACGACGCTCTGGTAGGCATTGGGCAACCGGGGCGGCTGGCGCTTGAGTTCACTCGGGAGGCTGCGGATGCGATCAAGGCCGTGCTTAGCGCCCTGGGCGATGTCCGCCGCGCGGTGCCGTCGGCCAAACTGATCGAGGTTGCTCCTGATTGGGTCGGGCTGACCGACGTAGCCGAAATCGTAGGCGTATCTCGACAGAACATGCGCAAGCTGATGTTGGCTCATCCTGGCAGCTTCCCGACGCCTGTGCACGAAGGGAGTTCGTCTATCTGGCACTTGGCAGACATCCTGACCTGGCTGCAGGCCAAGGGCAGCTATTCACTTCCCAAGCACGTGTTGGATCTGGCGCAGGTGGCTTTGCAGGTCAACGTTGCGAAAGAGGGGCGGCGGTTACCTGGCTTGGCTGCCAGAGAGTTGGAAGCTTTGGTTGGGTGACCGTCTGAACCGCTTGGGGCGCCATTAGGCGCCCTTGTCGCATCTGACGATCATGGCTCGACCGGGTGGCGCGACAATCCTTCACTTAATATTTCTCAATTGCAGGTGTATCGTATTCGCCTTTTGCGGGCCCCAGGGTCCGCCGCAGATTCAAGAGGTGGTCGCTTCATGTCCTTTACCCGTCGCCAAATACTCGGTGGCCTGGCCGGTCTTGTTGTCGTGGGCGTAGGGGCGGGGGGCGCGTCGCGGTATTGGTTGGGCAAGATGGCCGATGCCGAGGCCGGTCACGACTATGAATTGATCGCCGCGCCCCTGGACGTGGAGCTGGTGGCCGGGCACAAGACCCAGGCCTGGGCTTTTGGTCCGTCGGCACCGGGTACTGAATTGCGGGTGCGTCAGGGCGAATGGTTGCGGGTGCGCTTCATTAATCACCTGCCGGTTGCGACCACCATTCACTGGCACGGTATCCGGCTGCCGCTGGAGATGGACGGCGTGCCGTATGTCTCGCAATTGCCGGTGCTGCCGGGTGAATACTTCGATTACAAATTCCGCGTGCCGGACGCCGGCAGCTATTGGTATCACCCCCACGTCAACAGCAGCGAGGAGCTCGGTCGCGGGCTCGTTGGGCCTTTGATTGTCGAGGAGCGTGAGCCCACCGGCTTCAAATACGAACAAACCCTCAGCCTCAAGAACTGGCATGTGGATGAGCAAGGCGAGTTCGTCGCCTTCAGCATTCCCCGTGAAGCGGCGCGTGGAGGGACGGCCGGGCGTCTGTCGACTATCAACGGCGTGCCGCTGCCGGTGATTGATCTGCCGGCCGGGCAGATCACTCGGGTACGCTTGCTGAACCTGGACAATACCCTGACCTACCGCATCAACATTCCTGGCGTCGAGGCGCAGATCTACGCCCTGGACGGTAACCCTGTCGCGCCGCGCCCGCTGGGCAAGGAATACTGGCTGGGTCCGGGCATGCGCATTTGTCTGGCGATCAAGGCGCCGGCGGCCGGGGAGGAGTTGTCATTGCGCAATGGTCCGGTGCGGCTGGGCACTTTGCGCTCCGTGCCCAACAACGAGGCGCCGGCCCAGTGGCCGCCCGCGCTGCCACCTAACCCGGTGGCCGAGCCGGACCTGGCCAATGCCGAGAAACTCAACTTCAATTTCGAGTGGGTCGGTTCGGTGTCGGTCAATGTCGACAACGGCAAACCACCGAGTTTGTGGCAGATCAACGGCAAGGCCTGGGACATCACCGACAAGACCTGCGCCGACCGGCCAATCGCCACGTTGAAAAAAGGCCAGAGCTATATTTTCGAATTGAAGAACATGACTCAGTACCAGCATCCGATCCATTTGCACGGCATGAGCTTCAAGGTGATTGCATCCAACCGGCACAAGGTCATCCCGTATTTCACCGACACCTATCTGCTGGGCAAGAACGAGCGGGCGCAGGTGGCGCTGGTGGCGGATAACCCAGGCGTGTGGATGTTCCATTGCCATGTGATCGACCACATGGAAACCGGCCTGATGGCCGCCATCGAGGTGGCGTGATGCGCCAGATTCGCCCCGCCAAAATCATCGACCGCAGCCGTGACCAGGATTTCATGCGCGAAGCCCTGAGCCTCGCCGCACAAGGCGCGGCTTTGGGTGAAGTGCCGGTGGGCGCGGTGCTGGTGCAGGACGGTGAGATCATCGGCCGCGGCTTCAACTGCCCGATCAGCGGCCACGACCCCAGCGCCCATGCGGAAATGGTCGCCATCCGCGCCGCCGCCCAGGCCGTGAGCAACTATCGCCTGCCCGGCAGCACCCTCTATGTGACGCTGGAGCCGTGCAGCATGTGCGCCGGCCTCATCGTTCACTCGCGCATCGACCGGGTCGTCTACGGCGCCCTGGAGCCCAAGGCCGGCATTGTGCAGAGCCAGGGGCAATTTTTCAGCCAGGGGTTTCTGAATCACCGGGTGATGTTCGAGGGCGGGGTGTTGGCTGAAGAGTGCAGTGCGGTGTTGAGCGAGTTCTTCAAGGCCCGCAGAGCCAAATCCCAAGACTGACGCTGTACCCTGTGGGAGCGGGCTTGCTCGCGAAAGCGGCGTGTCAGTCACATAGATGTTGAATGGTCCGCCGCCATCGCGAGCAAGCTCAGCTCCCACATGGGGTCCCGGGTGTCCACAGATCCTGCGTTCACCACAATCCCTGTGGGAGCTGAGCCTTGCATTCATGTTGAATGTGCTGCCGCCTTCGCGAGCAAGCCCGCTCCCACAGAGGGGGGTTGTGGTACCAGGGCGATTTATTTCCGCGCCACAATCACCGCCCGCATTGGCGCCGGCAGTCCTTCGATGGTTTTGCTGTGGTCGGCGGTATCGAGAAAGTCGCTAAGCGACTGATACTTCATCCACTCGGTGCTGCGCTGTTCTTCCACGGTGGTCAAGCTCACGTCCACACAGCGCACATCGCTGAACCCGGCGCGGCGCAGCCAGCGTTCCAGGGCCGGTACCGAGGGCAGGAACCACACGTTGCGCATCTGTGCGTAACGGTCCTCGGGGACCAGCACCTGATGTTCGTCGCCCTCGATCACCAATGTTTCCAATACCAGCTCTCCGCCCTTGACCAGGCAATCCTTGAGCGCCAGCAAATGCTCGATCGGCGAGCGGCGATGGTAGAACACGCCCATGGAAAACACTGTGTCGAAGCCTTCCAGCTCCGGCGGCAGCGCCTCGAATGGGAAAGGCAGGTGCCAGGCGTTGGGCTGCGAGAGGTAGCGCTGCACCGCCTGGAACTGGCAGAAGAACAGCCAGTTGGGGTCGACGCCGATCACCGTGTCGGCACCGGCACCGAGCATCCGCCACATGTAATAACCGTTGCCGCAGCCCACATCGAGGATGCGCTTGCCCACCAGGTCCAGGTGCGGGGCGACCCGCGACCACTTCCAGTCCGAACGCCATTCGGTGTCAACGTGCACGCCAAACAGGTCGAAAGGCCCTTTGCGCCATGGCGACAGGCCCATCAGCGCCGTACGCATTTGTGCTCGGGTTTCGTCGCTGCAATCGGTGTCGAGGGTCAGGCCGTTCAGCAGGTCAATCCGGGTCGGTTGCAGCACTGGCAAGGCATCGAGGGCGCTCTGCCAGCGCTCCAGGTCGCCATGACCCTTTTCCATTTTGCTGTCCAGTTGCGTTTGCAGCGTCGCGGCCCAATCGGCCAGAGGTGTGCCGGCCAGATGGCGGGCCAGGGGAGACAGATCAATCATGGCAGGGCAATCAACGAGGCAAAATTAAGACACTGGAACCACGGCACGACTTTCGAGAAACCGGCCGCCAGCAGGCGTTCGCGGTGTTCTTCGAGACTGTCGGGCTTCATGACGTTTTCGATGGCGCTGCGCTTCTGGGCGATTTCCAGCTCGCTGTAGCCGTTGGCGCGCTTGAACGCCACATGCAGGTCGTTGAGCAGCGCGTGCTCTTGTTCATCGTTAAAGCGCAGCTTCTCCGAGAGGATCAACGCACCGCCGGGCAGCAGGGACTGGCGGATGCGGCTCAACAAGGCGGTACGCTGATCCGGCGCGATGAATTGCAGGGTGAAGTTCAGCGCTACCACCGAGGCCGGCTGGAACGTCAGGGCGAGGATGTCGCCTTCGATCACTTCAACCGGCAGCAACTCCTGGAACATCGAGTCCTGGCCGTTAAGGTACTCGCGGCAGCGCTCGACCATGGCCGCCGAGTTATCCACCGCAATCACCCGGCAACCGTCGGTGCGCACATGGCGGCGCAGGGCCTGGGTCACCGCGCCCAGGGACGAGCCCAGGTCGTAGAGGACGCTGCCCGGCTGGGCAAATTGCGCGGCGAGCACGCCCAGGTTCTCGACGATGGTCGGGTAACCCGGCACCGAACGCTTGATCATGTCCGGAAACACCCGCACCACGTCCTCGTTAAAGGCGAAGTCAGGCACCTGGGCCAGGGGCTGGGCGAATAGACGATCGGGTTCTTTGCTCACGGCAGTTCCAGCGGCATGGGTGGTGAAAAGGCCGGCATTTTAACCAAAAAACCTCTGGGAGCGAGCCTTTGTGAGCGCCGGGCTTGCTCTCTGGTTCAGTGGTTTTTTTGAGTGAAGGCCGACGCCGCAATGCCCCACTGGCCCAGCCAATAACTGATGATGATCAGGTAAGGCGCGGCATGAAAGGGCGCCACGAACCGGTTTATGCCAATGACGCTGTCGGAAAACACAAACGCCAGAGCCCCGGCAGCGGCCAGCCAGGCCGAGCGCTCGGGGACTGCAGTACCCAATCGCGCCAGCGCACGCCAGAGCATGGCGCTGATGGCCAGGCCATAGACAATCACCGGGACGAGCAAAGGCCCCAGACCGCTCGATATCAGAATCCCCAGCAGCGTTGCGCCAAGCCCCAATGCCAGGGCCAGCGATAGCAACGCCGGACGGCGACAGTCGCTGAGGTAGGCTTTCAGATAGGCCAGGTGCGCCAGCAGAAACGCGCCAAGGCCGAACACGAACAGATCCCCGGGCCAAGCCAGCAGCACATCGCCCACCAGCGAGAAAATCAGGCCCAGGCTGATCCAGCGTCGATATTCGCTGGGTGGCGCATCGTGCAGCCAGCCGAGCAGGGCCAGCACCGGCATCGGCTTGACCAGCAGGCACAGCAGGGTGGCATGCACAGTGAGCCCGTACACATAGGTGGCCGCGCCCATCAATGCAAGGATCAGCCAACCCATGGTCAATTCACCGAAATGGCGCAGTCGAAGGTTTCCACCGGCGGCACTTCAGGTGCCCAGGGCTGTTGATAAGTCAGGCGCAAGCGACCGGTTCCGGCAGCAAATGCCTGGAAACGCCAGGTTGATACCCCGGCCGCGCCGACGATGCCGGCGTCTTCCGGGTTGCGGTAAACCTCAGGCCCCAAGGCCTTCAGCACGCCGCCAGCCGAATCCTGGACCGCCCAGCGATAACCGGTGCTGGGGTTGCTGGGCAAATTCAGGATCAGGTTCTGGCCGTTAGTGAGCTGCACCGGGCACTGGCTCAGTTTTTCCACGGTCACGTTGTGTTTCGGTTGCGTGGCGCAGGCACTCAGCAGGGCGAGGCTGAAAGGGACGAGCAGGCGGGTGAGGGACATAAGGGCTCCGGCATTCACGACGAACGGCGAGCATAACCGAAGATGCTACTGGGTGTGTCAGCGGGGCATGTGTTGGATCTCATGGCCTTATCGCGAGCAGGCTCGCTCCCACAAGGGTTTGGTGTGGATCACACATGTTGTGAACAACACAAAGCCACTGTGGGAGCGAGCCTGCTCGCGATGAGGCCCGCACAAGCGCTACAGGACTATCAGAACAACACCTTGACCACATCGGCAAACCGCTTGGCGAAGTGCACGGTGACGCCTTCCTTGAGGTAGTCCGGCAGTTCTTCGAAGTTGCCCCGGTTGGCTTCCGGCAGGATCAGCTCATTGATTTTCTGCCGTCGCGCCGCGATCACTTTCTCGCGCACCCCACCAATGGGCAGCACGTGCCCGGTGAGGGTCAGTTCGCCGGTCATGGCCACGCCTTTTTTCGGCGCCTGGTTGCGAGCCAGGGACAGCAAGGCGCTGGCCATGGTCACCCCGGCACTCGGACCGTCCTTGGGGGTGGCGCCTTCCGGTACGTGCAAGTGAACGAAGGCTTCGTCGAAGAACTTCGGATCGCCGCCAAACTGCTTCAAATGCGAGCTGACGTAGCTGTGGGCGATTTCCGCTGACTCTTTCATCACCTCCCCCAGTTGCCCGGTGAGCTTGAAGCCGCGATTGAGCGTGTGGATGCGCGTCGCTTCGATCGGCAGAGTCGCGCCGCCCATGCTGGTCCAGGCCAGGCCGGTAATCACACCGATGCCGGACAGCACTTGCTCGTTGCGGAACACCGGCTTGCCCAGCGATGCCTCAAGGTCCTTGGGCCCGAGCTTGATCACGGCGTTCGGGTCGTCGATCAGTTTCATCACCGCCTTGCGCACCAGTTTGCCCAGCTGTTTCTCCAACTGCCGCACCCCGGCTTCACGGGCATAACCGTCGATCAGGGCCTTGAGGGCGCTGTCGGTGATATTCAGGCTGCCTTTGGACACGCCGGCCTTGGCCAGTTGTTTGGGCCACAAATGGCGCTTGGCGATGGCGACCTTTTCTTCGGTGATATAGCCCGACAGGCGAATCACTTCCATCCGGTCTAGCAGCGGGCCAGGGATCGAGTCCAGGGTGTTGGCGGTGCACACGAAGAGCACTTTCGACAGGTCCAGGCGCAGGTCCAGGTAGTGATCGAGGAATTCGACGTTCTGCTCCGGGTCGAGGGTTTCCAGCAAGGCCGAGGCCGGATCGCCCTGGTAGCTCTGACCCATCTTGTCGATCTCGTCGAGCATGATCACCGGGTTCATCACTTCGACATCTTTAAGCGCCTGCACCAGCTTGCCCGGTTGAGCACCGATGTAGGTGCGCCGATGGCCCTTGATTTCGGCTTCATCGCGCATGCCGCCGACGCTGAAACGGTAGAACGGCCGACCCAGGGTTTCGGCGATGGACTTGCCAACACTGGTCTTGCCCACCCCCGGCGGCCCCACCAGCAGCACGATGGAGCCGCTGATTTCGCCTTTATAGGCACCCACGGCGAGAAACTCGAGGATGCGGTCCTTGATGTCCCCCAGCCCGGCATGGTGCTGGTCGAGCACCTTGCGCGCGTGCTTGAGGTCGAGCTTGTCCTGGCCATACACGCCCCACGGCACCGACGTCGCCCAATCGAGGTAATTGCGGGTGACGGCGTATTCCGGCGAGCCGGTTTCCAGGATCGAGAGCTTGTTCATTTCCTCTTCGATGCGCTTTTGCGCCTGGGCCGGCAAGTCCTTGCCCTCCAGCCGCTGCTCGAATTGTTCGATATCGGCGCTGCGATCGTCCTTGGTCAGCCCCAGCTCCTGCTGGATGACCTTCAACTGTTCCTTGAGGAAGAATTCGCGCTGATGCTCGCCAATCTTGTTGTTGACCTCGGCAGAAATCTCCTTCTGCAGCCGCGCGACTTCAACTTCCTTGCGCAGCATCGGCAGCACTTTTTCCATGCGCTTGAGCATGGGGACGCAATCGAGCACTTCCTGCAACTCACTGCCGGTGGCCGAGGTGAGTGCGGCGGCAAAGTCAGTCAGCGGCGACGGGTCGTTGGGGCTGAAGCGGTTGAGGTAATTCTTCAGCTCTTCGCTGTACAGCGGATTGAGTGGAAGCAGCTCCTTGATCGCATTGATCAACGCCATGCCATAGGCCTTGACCTCGTCGGTCGGCTCGCTTGGCTGGTGCGGGTATTCGACTTCCACCAGGTACGGTGGGCGATGGTGCTTGAGCCAGGTGCGGATGCGCACGCGGGTCAGACCCTGGGCAACGAACTGCAGTTTGCCGCCTTCGCGACTGGCGTGGTGCACCTTGACCAGCGTGCCATACAGCGGCAGCGCTGAGGTGTCGAAGTGGCGCGGATCTTCCTGGGGCGTGTCCATGAAAAACAGCGCCAGGGAATGGTGTTCGGATTTGGCGACTAATTCGAGGGTTTCAGCCCAAGGTTCCTCATTGACAATGACCGGCAGCACTTGGGCCGGGAAGAACGGGCGATTGTGGATTGGAATGATGTAGACCTTGTCCGGCAGGTTTTGGCCGGGCAGGGCCAGGCCGGTGCCGGAGGAGGTGTGTTCGATGTGTTCGGAGTCGGCGTAATCGTTCGTGGCTTCAGTAGAGTGCTGGTCGCTCATGGGGCACCTGCGCAATGGAGTATGGGTCTTAGATGGGGCAGGTGAGGGGTGGTTTCAATGGTGGGCGATTGTTAGCTGTTATTTCATTGCAAGGCATTCAGCCTTGTGACAGGTTCGGTGCGGGCCTGTCGCCGGGCCCGCACCGAGGGTTCAGGCGACCCTGTTCAAATCGTTATGGCGCGTCTCTTTCAGGCACAGTACCGCGATCACGCTGAGCACCGCGGCCCCCGAGACATAACCACCGACGTAGCTCAAACCGCCCATTGCCACCAGTTTCTGGGCAAAGAACGGGGCGGCCGAAGCGCCGACGATGCCGCCCAGGTTGTAGGCGGCCGAGGCGCCGGTATAGCGCACATGGGTGGGAAACAGTTCTGGTAGCAAGGCGCCCATGGGGGCGAAGGTCACGCCCATCAGAAACAGCTCGATGCACAGGAACAGCGCCACGCCCAAGGTTGTGCCCTGGGTCAGCAAGGGCTCCATGAGGAAGCCCGAGGCAATTGCCAGTACGCCCCCGATAAGCAATATCGGTTTGCGGCCGTAGCGGTCGCTGGCCCAGGCCGACAGCGGCGTCGCGGCGGCCATGAACAGCACCGCAAAGCACAGCAGGCCGAGGAAGGTTTCGCGGCTGTAGCCGAGGGTGGACACACCGTAGCTCAGGGAAAACACGGTCGAGATGTAGAACAGCGCATAACACACCACCATCGCCGCGGCACCCAGCAACGTCGGCGCCCAGTACTGGCTGAACAGCTCGACCAGCGGAACTTTCACCCGTTCCTGGCGGGCCATGGCATCGGCGAAGACGGGTGTTTCATGAAGCTTGAGGCGCACATAAAGGCCGACGATCACCAGCACCGCACTGAGCAGGAACGGGATCCGCCAGCCCCAGGAACGGAACTGCTCGTCGTCCAGGGTCATGGCCAGGGTCAGGAACAACCCGTTGGCCGCCAGAAAGCCGATCGAGGGCCCCAGTTGGGGAAACATACCGAACCAAGCGCGTTTGCCCTTGGGCGCGTTCTCAGTGGCGAGCAACGCTGCGCCACCCCATTCACCGCCCAGGCCCAACCCCTGGCCAAAACGCAGCACGCACAACAGGATCGGCGCCCAGGCGCCAATACTGGCGTAACCGGGCAGTACGCCGATCAGCGTGGTACACACACCCATCAGCAGCAGGGACGCCACCAGCGTGGACTTGCGCCCGATCCGGTCGCCGAAGTGGCCGAACAGCGCCGAACCCAGCGGGCGAGCGAGGAATGCGATGCCGAACGTCAGGAAGGACGAGAGCATCTGTGCCGTGCCTGAGGTTTGCGGGAAGAACACCGGCCCGATCACCAGGGCCGCAGCCGTGGCGTAGACGTAGAAGTCATAGAACTCGATGGCCGTGCCGATGAAGCTTGCGGTCGCCACGCGGGTGGCGGAGTTCGTCGGCGGGGCAGACACAGCTTCGTTGCAAGTGGTCGTTGTCATGCGGTTATCCCTGACAGTCATGTGCTCCGTTGGAGCTAATTATTATGGTCGAACTCCCTCGGCTCGCTGGCGCGCGCTGGATAAGCGGGTTGAGTATAGGAAGGGGGCTAACGATTCAACAAGAGAGCCCGTACACAATAGCGGCGCTTGCGCACAACCCTGTGGCGAGGGCTTAGGACGCCAGCGGCACCGAACTGTTGTGCCACACCAGCACCTGGCTGACGCGGTTATCCACGGTTTCGATGATTTCCAGCCGATAGCGGCCGATCTTCAGGCAGACCGGGCTTTCGGGAATGGTCTCCAGTGCTTCGGTCACCAGGCCGTTGAGGGTCTTGGGGCCTTCGCAAGGCAGGTGCCAGCCCAGGGTCCTGTTCAGTTCGCGGATCGACGCGGCGCCATCGATCATGAGGCGTCCATCAGACTGGGGATGGACGTGGGGGTTGTCGAGGCTGTGCTCGCTTTCGAACTCCCCGACGATTTCTTCAAGGATGTCTTCCAGGGTGACAATGCCCAGCACTTCGCCATATTCGTCCACCACCATGCCCAGGCGCCGTTGCTGCTTGTGGAAATTCAGCAATTGCAGCTGCAGCGGCGTGCTTTCGGGAACGAAGTAGGGTTCGTGGCAGGCAGCCAGCAGTGCTTCCTGAGTCAGGCTCGCATCCTTGAGCAGGTGGCGGATCTGGCGGGTGTTGAGCACCGCTTCGACCTGGTTGATGTCGCTGTGAAACACCGGCAGGCGAGTGCGGCGGTTCAGGCGCAACTGTTCAATGATGTCGCCGATGGGGTCGTCGAGGTTAATGCCATCGACCTCACTGCGGGGCACGAGAATATCGTTGACGGTAATGTTGTCCAGGGCATGGATGCCGGAAACCGGATGCGGCCGACCGCTGTTGTGTTCGGGTTCGTGATCGTTGCGCGCGGGTGTGGGCATTTCATCGTCGTTTTGCTGTACCACGCTTGCCTGGCGGGCAAACGGACGCAGCAGCAATTGACTGATGCCATTCAACAGCCAGGCAAATGGATAAAGAATCTTCAACGGTACGCCAAGCAAGGCGTTACCCAACGCCAGTACCGCGTCGGGATGGCGGGTGGCCAGGGTGCGCGGCAGGTAATCGGCAAAGACCAGCAAGGCCGCACTGGTACCGAGCCACGCTACCCAGGCGCCGTGTTGCAGCCAGGTAAAAATCGCCAGCAGCGTTCCGATCACCACCGCGAGGGCGCGGCAGAGGGTATTGCACAGAATCAGACTGTCCCGGGGGAAACTCAGCTTCGCCAGCGGTTTGTCACCGGCGCGCGAAGCCTTGCGTTGGGCCAGCAAATGCTGCTGGGCGGCTTCGATGGCCGTGAACAGGGCGGACCAGAGGATCAGCACGACCAGTACAGCGAACAGCGGGCCCACGGGCAACATATCCATCAGAGGCGTCCGTCAGACATGCAGAATGTATTCACGAACCAGCTTGCTGCCGAAGTACGCCAGCATCAGCAGGCAGAAACCGGCCAGGGTCCAGCGAATGGCTTTATGGCCGCGCCAGCCCAGCCGATTTCGGCCCCACAGCAGTACGCTGAACACCACCCACGCCAGGCACGCCAGCAGTGTTTTGTGCACCAGGTGCTGGGCGAACAGGTTTTCGACGAACAGCCAGCCAGAGATCAGCGACAGCGACAGCAGCGTCCAGCCGGCCCAGAGGAAGCCGAACAACAGGCTTTCCATGGTCTGCAAGGGCGGGAAGTTGCGGATCAGCCCGGAAGGGTGCTTGTGCTTGAGCTGGTGATCCTGCACCAGCAGCAGCAAGGCCTGGAACACCGCGATGGTGAACAGGCCGTAAGCGAGGATCGAGAGCAGGATGTGGGCCAGGATGCCCGGTTCTTCATCGATGATCTGTACCGTGCCTGACGGCGCGAATTGCGCCAGCAGCACCGTGGCCAGGCCCAGCGGGAAAAGCAGCACCAGCAGGTTTTCCACCGGGATGCGTGAACAGGCCAGCAGCGTCAGGGCGATCACGGCCACGGCAATGAGGCTGGCGGCGTTGAAGAAGTCCAGGCCCAGGCCAATGGGCGTCATCAGGTGGGTATAAAGGCTGGCCGCGTGGCCGAGCACCGCCAGCACGCCAAGCATGACCAGCAGGCGTTTGTTCGCCTTGGCGCCGGTGGCCAGGCGGGAGCCTTGATAGAGGGTCGCAGCGGCATAAAGACAAGCGGCGGCGAGGGAGGCAAGCAAACTGGGTGACAAGGGGAGCATAAATCCTGTTAGGCAGGCCCGAAAGGCGCTGAGTTTGGCATAGAATCCCCATCGCACGAAAGACCAGCGCAACTGACGGCGAGGTGTGCGCCGGGCGCAGTCTTCGCTATAATCCGCGACCTGCCCACGCCGCAGGCTCGCCGAGCACATTTTTTACGGTCTGGGCCGCCATTATCCCGGTCTTATCTGGGCCTGAAAGGATCGCGCATGTTTGAAAACCTAACCGACCGTCTCTCGCAGACGCTGCGCCATGTCACCGGCAAGGCGAAGCTGACCGAGGACAACATCAAAGACACCCTGCGCGAAGTGCGCATGGCGTTGCTCGAAGCCGACGTCGCCCTGCCGGTGGTCAAGGACTTCGTCAATTCGGTCAAGGAACGCGCCGTCGGCGCCGAGGTGTCGCGCAGCCTGACGCCGGGCCAGGCGTTCGTGAAGATCGTCCAGGCCGAACTCGAAAGCCTGATGGGCGCCGCCAACGAAGACCTGAACCTGAGCGCCGTGCCGCCAGCGGTGGTGCTGATGGCCGGCCTGCAGGGCGCGGGCAAGACCACCACGGCCGGCAAGCTGGCGCGCTTCCTTAAAGAGCGCAAGAAGAAGTCGGTGATGGTGGTGTCCGCGGACATCTATCGCCCGGCGGCGATCAAACAGCTCGAAACCCTGGCCAACGACATCGGCGTGACGTTCTTCCCGTCCGACCTGAGCCAGAAGCCGGTGGACATCGCCCAGGCGGCTATTAAAGAAGCAAAACTGAAATTCATCGACGTGGTCATCGTCGATACCGCCGGTCGCCTGCACATCGACGAAGAGATGATGGGCGAGATCAAGGCGTTGCATGCCGCGATCAACCCGGTGGAAACCCTGTTCGTGGTCGATGCCATGACCGGCCAGGACGCGGCCAACACCGCCAAGGCGTTCGGTGATGCGCTGCCGCTGACCGGCGTGATCCTGACCAAGGTCGACGGTGATGCCCGTGGCGGTGCCGCGCTGTCGGTCCGTGCCATCACTGGCAAGCCGATCAAGTTCATCGGTATGGGCGAGAAGAGCGAAGCGCTCGAGCCGTTCCACCCCGAGCGTATTGCCTCGCGGATCCTCGGCATGGGCGATGTGCTCAGCCTGATCGAGCAGGCCGAGCAGACCCTCGACAAGGACAAGGCCGACAAACTGGCCAAGAAGCTGAAGAAGGGCAAGGGCTTCGACCTCGAAGACTTCCGCGATCAGCTGCAACAAATGAAGAACATGGGTGGCCTCGGCGGCCTCATGGACAAACTGCCGAGCATCGGTGGCGTGAACCTGGCGCAGATGGGCAATGCCCAGGGCGCGGCTGAAAAGCAGTTCAAGCAGATGGAAGCCATCATCAACTCCATGACCCCGGCCGAGCGCCGCGACCCTGAGCTGATCAGCGGTTCGCGCAAACGCCGCATCGCCATGGGGTCCGGTACCCAGGTGCAGGACATCGGTCGCTTGATCAAGCAGCACAAGCAGATGCAGAAGATGATGAAGAAATTCTCCGCCAAGGGCGGGATGGCCAAGATGATGCGCGGCATGGGCGGTATGTTGCCCGGCGGCGGCATGCCGAAAATGTAAAGAATCTGCGCCGGCTGTCATGCCGGCGTTGCCCCGCACGGATGCGGGGATCTCCAGCAAACCCGTGCTGCACGGGAGCTGACCTGCCGTTTTTCATGACGGCTCTATGGCAAATCTTGATCGCATGGCGCCAGGCGCCGGAAAAAGACATTTGCAAAAGTCCGGATATTCCTTAGAATATGCGGCCTTTCGGGCACCTATGCCCGCTGTGCATTTAGATTTGCAGCACCGACTACAGGAACGATGTTCACATGCTAACAATCCGTCTTGCCCTTGGCGGCTCCAAAAAGCGCCCGTTTTACCACCTGACCGTAACCGACAGCCGCAACCCGCGTGACGGTTCCCACAAGGAGCAGGTTGGTTTCTTCAACCCTGTTGCCCGTGGTCAGGAAGTTCGTCTGTCCGTGAACCAAGAGCGCGTAGCCTACTGGCTGAGCGTTGGTGCACAACCTTCTGAGCGTGTTGCTCAGTTGTTGAAGGAATCGGCTAAGGCTGCGGCCTGAGCAATATGAACGCGACGCCAAAAGATGCTGATGATTTGATCGTTGTCGGCAAAATCTATTCTGTTCATGGCGTTCGCGGCGAAGTGAAGGTGTATTCCTTTACTGATCCGATCAAAAACCTGTTGGACTACAAAACCTGGACGCTCAAGCGCGAAGGTAGCGTGAAACAGGTTGAGCTGGTCAGCGGACGTGGGAACGACAAGTTCCTGGTCGCAAAGCTCAAGGATCTCGATGATCGTGAAGAAGCGCGTCTTCTGGCCGGTTTTGAGATCTGCGTGCCACGCAACCTGTTCCCTGAACTGACCGACGGCGAGTACTACTGGTACCAGCTGGTGGGTCTGAAGGTCATCGACCACCTCGGGCAATTGCTCGGGAAAATCGATCACCTGCTCGAGACCGGTTCGAACGATGTCATGGTGGTCAAGCCTTGCGTCGGCAGCCTGGATGATCGCGAACGCCTGTTGCCCTATACCGAGCAATGCGTGTTGGCCGTCGACCTTGCAGCAGGCGAGATGAAGGTGGAATGGGATGCGGATTTCTAAACGTGGCTAATTTGCGCGTTGAAGTCATCACGTTGTTTCCCGAGATGTTTTCCGCCATCAGCGAGTACGGCATAACCAGCCGCGCGGTGAAACAGGAGCTGTTGCAGCTTACCTGTTGGAATCCGCGGGACTACACCACGGATCGGCATCACACTGTGGACGATCGCCCGTTTGGCGGTGGTCCGGGCATGGTGATGAAGATCAAGCCCCTGGAAGACGCTCTGGTTCAGGCCAGAACCGCAGCCGGGGAGGGCGCGAAGGTGATTTACCTGTCGCCCCAAGGCCGTCAGCTGACTCAGTCGGCGGTACGCGAGCTGGCAAATTCGGATGCATTGATCCTGATTGCCGGCCGTTATGAAGGCATTGACGAGCGTTTTATTGAAGCTCATGTCGATGAAGAGTGGTCGATTGGCGACTATGTACTGTCTGGCGGCGAGCTGCCGGCGATGGTCCTGATCGATGCGGTTACACGACTGCTGCCTGGAGCTTTAGGGCATGCAGATTCCGCCGAGGAAGATTCCTTTACGGATGGTCTGCTGGATTGCCCGCACTACACCCGACCGGAGGTGTATGCGGATCAGCGTGTTCCCGACGTGTTGCTAAGTGGCAACCACGCGCACATCCGGCGTTGGCGTTTACAGCAGTCCCTTGGTCGGACCTATGAACGACGCGCCGATCTTCTGGAAAGCCGCTCGCTTTCTGGAGAAGAGAAGAAGCTGCTCGAGGAATATATCCGCGAGCGGGACGATAGTTCACAACGTATCGATGGTAAGTCCGACGACTTGCCTTAGGAGCACAGCATGACTAACAAAATCATTCTTGCACTCGAAGCAGAGCAGATGACCAAAGAAATCCCTACCTTTGCCCCGGGCGACACCATTGTCGTTCAGGTGAAAGTGAAGGAAGGCGACCGTTCGCGTCTGCAAGCGTTCGAAGGCGTTGTTATCGCCAAGCGTAACCGCGGCGTAAACAGTGCATTCACCGTTCGTAAAATCTCCAACGGTGTTGGCGTAGAGCGTACTTTCCAGACCTACAGCCCGCAAATCGACAGCATGGCTGTCAAGCGTCGCGGTGACGTACGTAAAGCCAAGCTGTACTACCTGCGTGACCTGTCCGGTAAAGCAGCTCGCATCAAGGAAAAACTGGCTTAAGTCCAGCTTCCGATGCAAAAAAAGCAGCCTGCGGGCTGCTTTTTTGTTGCCTGCGATTTGGTCTTTGAGCACCCTGCATCTCATCATTTCCATTTCGATGCCGCGTACGCACGCATCCCTCATGAGTTTTTATGCCAGCCATTGATCACCCGCTGATAGACCAGTTTCTCGACGCCCTGTGGCTGGAGAAGGGGCTGTCCGACAACACCCGCGATGCCTATCGCAGCGACTTGGCGCTGTTCAATGGCTGGTTGCAGGAACAAGGCCTGGAGCTGGCCAATGCCGGGCGAGAGTTGATCCTCGATCACCTGGCGTGGCGTCTGGAGCAGAACTACAAGCCGCGCTCGACCGCACGTTTTCTCTCGGGTTTGCGTGGGTTTTATCGTTATTTACTGCGGGAAAAGCTGATTGCGGTGGATCCGACCTTGCGCGTGGAGATGCCGCAGCTGGGGCGACCGTTACCCAAGTCCCTGTCTGAAGCTGATGTAGAGGCGCTGCTGGCGGCGCCGGATCTCAGCGAGGCCATCGGTCAGCGCGACCGGGCCATGCTGGAGGTTTTGTACGCGTGCGGCCTGCGGGTCACCGAGCTGATCAGTCTCACGCTGGAGCAGGTCAACCTGCGTCAAGGCGTGCTGCGGGTGATGGGCAAAGGCAGCAAGGAGCGTCTGGTGCCGATGGGCGAAGAGGCAATCGTCTGGGTCGAGCGCTACATGCGCGATGCGCGTCATGAACTGCTGGGCGGGCGTTCCAGTGACGTGCTGTTTCCCAGCCTGCGCGGCGAGCAGATGACTCGCCAGACCTTCTGGCACCGTATCAAGCACCAGGCCAAGGTGGCCGGGATCGGCAAGTCACTGTCCCCACACACCTTGCGCCATGCCTTCGCCACGCACCTGCTCAACCACGGCGCCGACTTGCGTGTGGTGCAGATGCTGCTGGGCCACAGCGACCTGTCCACCACTCAGATCTACACCCATGTGGCTCGGGCGCGGTTGCAGGATCTGCACGCCAAGCATCACCCCCGAGGCTGAATGAAGATCCCTGGATTGATGAGTACCCGATAGCCCATGTGGGAGCGAGCCTGCTCGCGATGACGGTGGCGCATTCAAAATCAATGCAAGCTGACCCACCGCTATCGCGAGCAGGCTCGCTCCCACAGGGAGTTGTGGTGAGCGCCAGATATGTGAACCCACGCCAGCACACAGAAAAAAGGCATCTATATGCCTTGTATCACCGGCATTCGGCCATGCGGGCCTTATGTGGTAGGCTTTGCCGGTTTGCACAGTGGGCGGTTGGAACCCGAATCTGCCGGTCGGCGTTCCCCGTCCCATTTGTCCGTCTCAGGAGCTCCCATGCGTTTGATCCAGATGTTCACCGCCGCCGCCATTGCGTTGGCCAGTACTGTTGCCATCGCCGACGACGCGGCCGACAAGGCTATCCGCAAGAGCCTGGAAAACCTTCAGATGGAGGTGCCGATCGAAACCATCACCGCCAGCCCCATGTCCGGCCTGTATGAAGTCAAGCTCCAGGGCAGCCGCGTGCTCTACGCCAGCGCCGACGGTCAGTACATCGTCCAGGGCAACCTGTTCGAGCTCAAGGGTGGCAAGCCGGTCAACCTCACCGAGAAGACCGAGCGCCAGGGCATTTCCAAGCTGATCAACGGTATTCCTGTTGCCGAAACCGTGGTTTACCCGGCGGTCGGCGAAACCAAGTCCCACATCACCGTTTTCACCGACACCACCTGCCCGTATTGCCACAAGCTGCACGCCGAAGTGCCGGAGCTGAACAAGCGCGGCATCGAAGTGCGCTATGTGGCGTTTCCGCGCCAGGGCCTGGGTTCACCGGGTGATGAGCAGTTGCAGGCGGTCTGGTGCTCCAAGGACAAAAAAGCGGCCATGGACAAGATGGTCGATGGCAAGGAAATCAAGGCCGCCAAGTGCGAAAACCCGGTTTCCAAGCAGTTCGCCCTCGGTCAGTCCATCGGTGTGAACGGTACGCCGGCCATCGTTTTGGCGGACGGCCAGGTGATTCCGGGCTACCAGCCGGCGCCACAAGTCGCCAAACTGGCCCTTGGTGCCAAATGATCATGGGCAGTGCGTTTATGAAGATCACGGCTCGGCGAAAACCTTCGTCGGGCCGTTAAACACAAAGTCGCGTTGCTGCGCGGCTGTATTTCACGGCCGACCTTGCGTCGGCCGTTTCATGGGGAGTCAAGAGTGAATCCGGTCAAAGTAGGCATCTGTGGGTTAGGTACCGTCGGTGGCGGCACCTTCAACGTACTTCAGCGCAACGCCGAGGAAATTGCTCGTCGTGCCGGGCGTGGAATCGAAGTGGCACAAATTGCCATGCGCACGCCAAAGCCTCAGTTCCAGACGACCGGTATTGCGATTACCAACGATGTCTTCGAAGTGGCCACGAACCCTGAGATCGACATCGTCATAGAGCTGATGGGCGGCTATACCGTTGCCCGCGAGCTGGTACTCAAGGCCATCGAGAATGGCAAGCATGTGGTCACCGCGAACAAGGCGCTTATCGCTGTTCACGGTAATGAGATTTTCGCCAAGGCGCGGGAAAAGGGCGTGATCGTTGCGTTCGAAGCCGCCGTGGCCGGTGGCATTCCGGTGATCAAGGCGATTCGTGAAGGCCTTTCGGCCAACCGCATCAACTGGGTCGCCGGGATCATCAACGGCACCGGGAACTTCATTCTCACCGAGATGCGCGAAAAGGGTCGCACCTTCGAAGACGTGCTCGCCGAGGCCCAGGCCCTGGGTTACGCAGAAGCCGATCCGACCTTTGACGTGGAAGGCATCGACGCGGCGCACAAGCTGACGATCCTGGCGTCTATCGCCTTTGGTATTCCGCTGCAATTCGACAAGGCCTACACCGAAGGCATCACCAAGCTGACCACCGCTGACGTGAACTACGCTGAAGCCTTGGGCTACCGCATCAAGCACCTGGGCGTAGCCCGTAGCACGGCCAGTGGCATTGAGTTGCGCGTGCACCCGACCTTGATCCCGGCCGATCGCCTGATCGCCAACGTCAACGGCGTGATGAACGCTGTGATGGTCAACGGCGACGCCGCGGGCTCCACGCTGTTCTACGGCGCTGGCGCCGGCATGGAACCGACCGCTTCCTCGGTGGTGGCCGACCTGGTGGATGTGGTGCGTGCGATGACCTCCGACCCGGAGAACCGTGTGCCGCACCTGGCTTTCCAGCCGGACTCGCTGTCGGATCATCCGATTCTTCCGATCGAAGCATGCGAAAGTGCCTACTACCTGCGTATCCAGGCCAAGGACCACCCAGGGGTACTGGCTCAGGTGGCGAGCATCCTTTCGGAGCGCGGCATCAACATCGAGTCGATCATGCAGAAGGAAGTCGAGGAACACGATGGCCTGGTGCCGATGATCCTGCTGACCCACCGAGTGGTCGAGCAGCGCATCAACGACGCGATCACCGCGTTGGAGGCTCTCCAGGGCGTCGTCGGGCCGGTGGTCCGTATCCGCGTCGAACACTTGAACTGAAGCAGCTACAAGCGACGAGCTGCACGCTACAAGTTAAAAGCAACCCCGCTTTACTTGTAGCTTTCAGCTCGTAGCTTGCAGCTCAAACCAAAGGTTTGCCCCTATGCGCTATATCAGCACCCGCGGCCAGGCACCGGCCCTGAATTTCGAAGATGTCCTGCTGGCCGGCCTGGCCACGGACGGCGGCCTCTATGTGCCGGAAAACCTGCCGCGTTTCACCCAGGAAGAGATCGCCTCCTGGGCCGGCTTGCCGTATCACGAACTGGCCTTCCGGGTCATGCGCCCGTTTGTCACCGGCAGCATCCCGGACGCCGACTTCAAGAAAATCCTGGAAGAGACCTATGGCGTCTTTTCCCACAACGCCATCGCGCCGTTGCGTCAGCTCAACGGTAACGAATGGGTGATGGAGCTGTTCCACGGCCCGACCCTGGCTTTCAAGGACTTCGCCCTGCAATTGCTCGGTCGTCTGCTGGACTACGTGCTGCAAAAGCGTGGCGAGCGTGTCGTGATTGTCGGTGCCACTTCCGGCGATACCGGTTCGGCCGCCATCGAAGGCTGCAAGCATTGCGAGAACGTCGACATCTTCATCCTGCACCCGCACAACCGTGTCTCGGAAGTGCAGCGTCGGCAGATGACGACGATTTTCGGCGATAACATCCATAACATCGCCATCGAAGGCAACTTCGATGACTGCCAGGAAATGGTCAAGGCCAGTTTTGCCGACCAGAGCTTCCTCAAAGGTACGCGGCTGGTCGCAGTGAACTCGATCAACTGGGCGCGGATCATGGCCCAGATCGTTTATTACTTCCACGCGGCCCTGCAACTGGGCGGCCCGGCCCGTTCGGTATCGTTCTCGGTGCCTACGGGTAACTTCGGCGATATCTTTGCCGGTTATCTGGCGCGCAACATGGGGCTGCCGATCAACCAGTTGATCGTCGCCACCAACCGCAACGACATCCTGCACCGCTTCATGAGCGGCAACCAGTACGTCAAGGAAACCCTGCACGCTACGCTGTCGCCGTCCATGGACATCATGGTGTCGTCGAACTTCGAGCGCTTGCTGTTCGACCTGCACGGTCGCAATGGCGCGGCAATTGCCGGCCTGATGGACAGCTTCCGGCAGGGCGGTGGTTTCAGCGTCGAGCCTGAGCGCTGGACCGAAGCGCGCAAGCTGTTTGACTCCCTGGCGGTGGATGATGCGCAAACCTGCGAGACCATTGCCGAGGTGTTCGAG
Organism: Pseudomonas sp. N-1-13; assembly: GCF_057787095.1. Classification (NCBI taxonomy): domain Bacteria; kingdom Pseudomonadati; phylum Pseudomonadota; class Gammaproteobacteria; order Pseudomonadales; family Pseudomonadaceae; genus Pseudomonas; species Pseudomonas sp. N-1-13. The sequence continues at coordinate 1,021,609 of NZ_JBYNRI010000001.1, forward strand.
CAGAGCGGTGAATTGCTCGATCCACATACGGCCATCGGTGTGAGAGCCGCTCGTGAGTGCCGTCGCAGTCTGGACATTCCGATGGTGATCCTGGGCACTGCTCATCCGGTCAAGTTTCCGGAAGCGGTGGAGAAGGCCGGTGTAGGAAAAGCGCTCGAACTACCCGCACATCTTTCTGATTTGTTTGAGCGAGATGAGCGTTGCACCGTGTTGCCTAATGACTTGAAAGCCGTGCAGGCCTTTGTCAGTCAGCATGGCAACCGCGGCAAGCCTCTCTGAGCGCTGAAACCTGTCACATTTTGAAGCCCGTCTCCTGACGGGCTTTCTTGTTTCTGCATGCCAAACTGATCGGGTTTTCGCCCTTGGAGGGACGGGCGAGTAATCTCGAAGGATATGCAGATGTTGTTTTTTATCAGACGCAAACCAGCCCTGGGCTGGATGATGGGCCTGGTCCTGGTGTTTTGGGCACTGGGGGTGGACGCCGCACAGTTGGCGACCTACGAAACGCCACCGTTCGGCCCCGGCGAACGGTTGGTGCTGGATCCGCAGGAATTGAAATGGATCGAGCAAAACCCGCAGGTCATCGTGGCCTCGATGCAGTTTCCGTTGTACCTGTTCAAGAATGAGCATGGGCAGTGGAACGGCCTGAACAACGACATTCTCCAGCGTATTGCGCGCATGACAGGCCTTGAGTTTGTGCATCGGGAGTCGTTCTCCCCTGAACAATTGCTGGCGATGCTGGAAAACGCAGAGGCCGACATGACGACCACGCTGGCGATGAACGACGAACGCAGGGATTTTCTGAGCTTCAGCCACGCCTTTGGCGGTTCCGGCTGGGTATTCGTCGGGCGCGACGGGGAGTCCGTCCCCGATTCGCTGGAGCAGCTCAATGGCAAGATCCTGGCATTGCCGGCACGGCATGCATTGGAGGCGCAGATCCGGCGCGACTACCCGGCCATCGAGTTGCGCACGGTCAAGACTTACGGGGAAGCGAGGGCCCTGGTGGAGAGCCGGGAGGCCCACGCCACCATTGAAAACGAAACCGGGGTGCACCTTTATCCGGCGGGACAATTGCGTGTAGGAAGAAGTCTGGAGGGCAAGTGGGAACCGGACTATCTGGCTGTACGTCAGGATCTGCTCCCATTGCTGAGTATTCTGAACAAGGCGCTGGAAGCTTTTCCGGCCGAAGAAATGCGGGCGCTGCGTTCCAAATGGATGGCCGGTATCGCCCCTGGCCAGGCGCCATCGGTCTGGTTGCGGATTTCCCGCTGGGGTTATTGGTGTGTGACGGTGGTCGTGTTGTTCGCTCTGCTGTCCCTGCTCTGGAACCGCCGCCTGCAGATACAAATCGACCAGCGCCTCAAGGCCGAGGCTGTCCTCAATGATCAGTTGATGCTCCAGAGGGCCTTGATGGATGCCATTCCCGATCCGATCTTCATTCGTGACCTGGAAGGGCGCCTGATCATGTGCAACAAGAGTTACGAAGAGCAGTTCGCGACGCGCTTTGAAAAGTTGCGGGGGACCCGGCTGACGGATTCCGCGGTGTTCCCGCCGGCGACTGCCGAGCTGCTGCATGGAGAGGTCATGGAACAACTGCGAACCGGCCAGTCCCGGTTCGTCGATCGTCAACTGATGTTCAGGAGTGGATTACGCAAAATCTATCATTGGTCGGTGCCTTTTTATGGGGCCGATGGGCAGTTGCGCGGTTTGCTGGGAGGCTGGATCGATGTCGGGCGCCGGTGGAACCGCGCTGAGCCATTGCTGGCTTGATGCAGGCTGCTCGTGAGGAAATTTCTTCAAGCGGTAGCTGTTGTTTGCCTGTCATATTGGACGCGCATGCTCGGTTGAACGACGTCGAGGTGTACCGGCTCGGTATGCGAACGAACTTTCTGCTGCGGCCCACGGTCATTTACTGTGAATACGCAGTTGTTTTCGGACTATTGAAGGGTGAGCGAATGGAAAGTATCAGCCTATTGCTGGGTGAGGCTTTGAGCCCGTATCAGGTGACGCTGACTCCCTCTGGCGCCAGGGGCGAGTGTCTGGTAACGCTGAAGAATGCCTCCGGGGCCATCATGGTCGAACGTATGTTCAACCAAGCGCAATTGACCGACAGACGCCAACTGACGGACGTGGTCGATGGCCTGCACCGCGACGTGCTGATTGCCGAGGGCCGGCTTGAGCCCTGTGTGATCGCGGCGCTGCGTAATCTGGCACGTGACAAGGTGATGGCTCTCCCAAATTGAACACTATTTCGTGGGAACCTTCCTACGTCCTGATGAGTCAGACCCTTTACCAGCAAGATCAAGCATTGTGCTCCGGTGCTTGTCGCTTGTTGTACGGACCTGAATGGTCGCGTTTAACCCCGAGTTGTCTCCCCACTTCTCGGGGTTTCTTTTTGCCCGGCGTTTAAGGTTTTAGCGTGCTCTGGCGCTGAGCGATGCCGAACCCTTGTGGGAGCGAGCCTGCTCGCGATTGCGGTGTGTCAGTCAATATCAAGTCGACTGAACCGACGCTATCGCGAGCAGGCTCGCTCCCACAGTTGATCTTCAGTGGCCACAGACTTTCGTTCACGGCATCAAATGGCGCCGTCGATGCGCAGTTGGGCGATCTGCTGTGCATCATAGCCAAGCTCGCCTAGCACTTGGGCATTGTGCTCACCCAGCGTCGGTCCCACCCATTCAGAGGTGCCCGGTGTGTCGGAGAGTTTCGGTACGATGCCCGGCATCTTGAACGCCTTGCCGTCCGGCAGCTTGGCCTGGAGAAACATTTCCCGGGCCAGGAACTGTGGATCGCTGAACATATCTTCGGCGCTGAAAATCCGGCTGGCCGGCACTCCCGCCTGGTTCAAATGCTCGATAACGGTATCGAGCGGGAGTGAATTGACCCAGCGATCGATGACCCCGTAAAGCTCATCGCGGCGGCTGTCGCGCCCGTCATTGCTGGCCAGTTGTGGGTCATTGGCCAGATCCTCACGGCCGATGACCTGCATGAAGCGCTTGAAGATCGCGTCGCCGTTGGCGCCAATCTGCACGTGCTTGCCATCGGCACTGGTGTGGATCGACGACGGGGTGATGCCGGGCATGATGTTGCCGGTGCGCTCACGGATGAAACCGAACACATCGAACTCCGGCACCATGCTTTCCATCATGGCGAAAATCGCCTCGTACAGCGCCACATCCACCACTTGCCCGGTTCCGCCGTTGACCTCGCGATGACGCAGCGCCATCAGTGCGCCAATCACGCCCCAGAGGGCGGCAATCGAATCGCCGATGGATATGCCGGTGCGCACCGGTGGCCGGTCTTCGAACCCGGTGATGTAACGCAGGCCGCCCATGGACTCGCCCACTGCGCCAAACCCGGGCTGATCTTTCATCGGCCCGGTCTGACCGAAGCCCGAGAGCCGCACCATGACCAGCTTCGGGTTCAGCGCATGCAATACATCCCAGCCCAGGCCGAGCTTTTCCAACACGCCGGGGCGAAAGTTCTCGATCAGGATGTCGGCTTCGCCGATCAGCTTTTTCAGAATCGCCAGACCTTCAGGGTGCTTGAGGTTCAGGGTCAGGGATTTCTTGTTCCGCGCCTGGACGAACCACCACAAGGACGTGCCTTCATACAGCTTGCGCCATTTACGTAACGGGTCGCCGCCATCGGGCGATTCGACCTTGATCACCTCGGCACCGAATTCACCGCAGATCCGCGAGGCAAAAGGTCCGGCGATCAAGGTGCCGAGTTCGATGACTTTGACGCCCGCAAGGGGTTTGGCAGTAAGCGACATGACGGATCCTGTAGAACAAAGGCAGAACGAAAGAGCGTTTTATCATAGGCCGGCGTCAGTCGCCGCAGGTTGATGGTCGGCAATTCGTGGAATGCCCTCCTCATCGGTTAGACTTGCCGCCTTTCCTCGTATCAAGAAGCCCGTTCATGGCCCAGCCGTCCACGACCTATAAGTTTGAACTGAACCTCACCGACCTCGACCGCAGTGTGTACGAGAACGTGAAGCAGACCATCGCCCGTCATCCTTCGGAAACCGAAGAACGCATGACCGTGCGCCTGTTGGCCTACGCTTTCTGGTACAACGAGCTGCTGGCATTTGGCCGAGGTCTGTCGGATGTCGATGAACCTGCGCTGTGGGAAAAAAGCCTGGATGACCGTGTGCTGCACTGGATCGAAGTGGGCCAACCCGACGCCGACCGCCTGACCTGGTGCTCGCGACGCACTGAACGCACCAGCCTGCTGGCCTACGGCAGCCTGCGAGTCTGGGAAGGCAAGGTGATCCCGGCGGTAAAGAACCTCAAGAACGTCAACATCGCCGCCGTGCCCCAGGAAGTGCTGGAGACGCTCGCTAAGGATATGCCCCGCGTGATCAAGTGGGATGTGATGATCAGCGAGGGGACGATTTTCGTGACCGATGATCGCGGCCAGCATGAAGTCCAATTGCAATGGTTGCTGGGTGAGCGCGGCTGAGCCATTGACCCGGTATTGAGTGAGCCCTTGTGGGAGCGGGCTTGCTCGCGAAGGCGGCAGATCAGTTTGCATTGATGTTGAATGTGCCGCCGCTTTCGCGAGCAAGCCCGCTCCCACCCAAGCTTTCCTTGCCACAACCTTCACGATTTCCAGAGAAAACTTTGTCACCCCATGCGCATAGAACCCCGCCAGCTACCCGACACCCTGCCATTCCTCGGTGACCTGCCACCCCTGTTGACGCGCCTGTATGCGGCCCGTGGCGTGCAGTCCGAGGCTGAACTGGACAAGAGCCTGGCGCGCTTGATTCCTTATCAGCAACTCAAGGGTATCGACGCGGCCGTGGATCTGTTGGTGGTGGCGCTGGAGCAGCGCCAGCGCATCCTGATCGTCGGCGACTTCGATGCCGACGGGGCGACAGCCAGCACGGTGGGCATGTTGGGCCTGCGTTTGCTCGGTGCGGCCCATGTCGATTATCTGGTACCCAATCGCTTCGAGTATGGCTACGGACTGACCCCGGAAATTGTCGAGGTCGCCCTGACCCGTGAGCCGCAGTTGCTGATCACCGTGGACAACGGCATTTCCAGCGTCGAAGGTGTGGCAGCGGCGAAAGCGGCGGGGCTCAAAGTGCTGGTTACCGACCACCATTTGCCGGGCCTCGAACTGCCGGTGGCGGATGCCATCGTCAACCCGAACCAGCCGGGCTGTGAGTTCCCGAGCAAGGCATTGGCCGGTGTCGGTGTGATCTTTTATGTGCTGATGGCCTTGCGGGCGCGTCTGCGCAGCCTGGGCCGGTATGCCAGCAGCCCCCAGCCAAACATCGGCGAACTGCTGGATCTGGTGGCACTGGGCAGCGTGGCGGATGTGGTGCCTCTGGACGCCAACAACCGGATCCTGGTGCATCAGGGCCTGGAACGCATTCGTGCAGGGCGCGCCCGACCCGGCATCAAGGCGATCCTGGAAGTGGCCAGGCGCGATCATTCTCGTATCACTTCCACGGACCTCGGGTTTATCCTCGGCCCGCGCCTGAACGCAGCCGGGCGTCTGGACGACATGAGCCTGGGCATCGAATGCCTGCTCACTGACGATCCGGCCTTGGCGCGGGAGATGGCGGCGCAACTGGACGGCATGAACCAGGATCGCAAATCCATCGAACAGGGCATGCAGCGTGAAGCGCTGGCCCAGCTCAAGGACTTGCCGGTGGAGTCCATGCCGTTCGGTCTATGTCTGTTCGATCCTCAGTGGCACCAGGGCGTTATCGGGATCCTCGCCTCGCGGATGAAGGAGCGGTATTTCCGCCCAACCATTGCTTTTGCCGATGCCGGAGACGGCCTGCTCAAGGGCTCGGGGCGCTCGGTGCCGGGTTTTCATATTCGTGATGCCCTGAGTGTGGTGGCGGCGCAACATCCAACGCTGATCAGCAAGTATGGCGGCCACGCCATGGCGGCGGGCCTGACGTTGGCGCAAGAGAATTTTCCACTGTTCGCCGAGGCGTTCGACGCTGAAGTCCGCCGGCAATTGCGCGAAGAAGACCTGACCGGGCGCCTGTTGTCGGACGGCACCCTGGCGGTGGAAGAGTTTCACCTGGAGCTGGCTCGGGCGCTGCGTCACGCCGGGCCCTGGGGGCAGCATTTCCCGGAGCCGATGTTTCACGGTGTGTTCCAGTTGGTCGAGCAGCGCGTGGTGGGCGAACGGCACCTCAAGGTCGTCCTCAAAAGCGAATGCGGCTCGGTGAAACTGGACGGTATCGCCTTCGGCATCGACCGCGATATCTGGCCAAACCCCACTGTGCGCTGGGTGGAACTGGCCTACAAACTCGACCTCAACGAGTTTCGCGGCCAGGAAACGGTGCAGTTGATGATTGCCCATATCGAACCGCGGTAGACACGCCGCCATCTTGCGTTCGTACTCTGTGGCGAGGGAGCTTGCTCCCGCTGGACGCGCCAGCGTCCCCTTGCGATGTGATGGCTGCAATGCCGGGGCTGCTTCGCAGCCCAGCGGGAGCAAGCTCCCTCGCCACAGGGGTACACCATTGCGTCACACCGTCGATTTTTAAGTTCTGAACCCTCCCGCCTCCCAGGTTGTCGACTAGGCTCTAAGCACTGCTTGATAGCCCTTGTGACGTCTTGTCGGATTTCTTTGCCCGCGGGGGCGGGTGTTGCACCTTTTGTCACTCGTCGACTTTTCAAACAGAACCCTGGAGCCTGCCCACTGATTCGAGAGGTGCCCCATGAGTCTGCTGCTGGAACCCTATACCCTTCGCCAATTGACCCTGCCCAATCGCATCGCGGTGTCGCCGATGTGCCAGTACTCGAGCGCCGATGGCCTGGCCAATGACTGGCACCTGGTACACCTCGGCAGCCGCGCCGTGGGCGGTGCCGGCCTGGTGTTCACCGAAGCCACTGCCGTCACTGCCGACGGCCGCATTACTGATCAGGACCTGGGGTTGTGGAACGATGAACAGATCGGCCCCCTGCAACGCATCACCCGCTTCATCACCGCTCAAGGGGCCGTGCCCGGCATTCAACTGGCCCACGCCGGACGCAAGGCCAGCACCTGGCGACCCTGGCTCGGTAAGCATGGCAGCGTAAAACCGGAGGAGGGCGGCTGGGTTCCGGTCGGCCCGTCGCCGATTGCCTTCGATCCGCAGCACACCCAGCCGATCCAACTGGACGAGGGGCAGATTGCCGGTGTCATCCAGGCGTTCGTGGAGGCGGCCAAACGTAGCCTGACGGCCGGGTTCAAAGTCGTGGAAGTCCATGCAGCCCACGGTTATCTGCTGCATCAATTCCTGTCTCCCTTGAGCAATCAGCGGCGCGATCAATACGGCGGCTCGTTCGAGAATCGCATCCGGCTGGTGCTGCAAGTGACCGAAGCGGTCCGGGCGGTATGGCCTGAGGAATTGCCGGTGTTCGTGCGCGTATCGGCCACCGACTGGGTCGAGGATGGCTGGAACCCGGATGAAACCGTGGAGCTGGCGCGGCGATTCAGGGCGCTGGGGGTGGACCTGATCGATGTGTCATCGGGCGGCACCGCTGTGAATGCGGAAATTCCCACCGGTCCGGGGTATCAGACGCGCTTTGCCGAACGGGTGCGCAAGGAGTCGGAAATCGCCACCGGCACTGTCGGCATGATTACCGAACCGGCCCAGGCCGAGCACATCTTGCGGACCTGCCAGGCCGACATCATTTTCCTGGCCCGCGAACTGTTGCGTGATCCGTACTGGGCGTTGCATGCCGATGATGACCTGGGGGGCCGCAAGGCCACGTGGCCAGCGCAGTATCAGAGAGCCACGCATCGGGACCAGCCGATTCATGAGTCGGATTTGCGCGATTAAGGGTTAGCTTGAAACAAAAAGCCCCGGTCGTTTTGGCCGGGGCTTTTGTTTATTGGGCTGGATGGTACGGCGTCTGTACGTGCCTCATCGCGAGCAGGCTCGCTCCCACAGTGGATTGGTGTTATTCACAGAATTTGTGATCCACACCCCACCCTGTGGGAGCGAGCCTGCTCGCGATGGCGTCATCCCTGACGCGCAAGGATCAAGGGTATCTACGCTTATCCGGCGCCGGCGGGAAGTACTGGTACAGCCAGGTCTCGCTCAAGGTCCGGTCATTGGTGCGCAGGAACAGGCGCATCTCCACCGGGTCCACGCGGTCGTCGGTCGGGTACCAGTCGAAGGTGATGCGGTAACCCTTGATCGCATCGAGCACCAGCACGTTGAAGTCCTTCACCTCGCCGTGGGAGCAGGTCACTACCGGTTCGATACCGGTGCCAGGGGGGAGCTGGTCGAGGCCGCCGCCGTTGAAGTCCACGGCAAAACGTCGGACCCAGACGGTGGGGTAGTGCTCGCCCGGTGCCCAGCCTTCGATGAAGCCGCCCATGCCTGAACGGGTCGCGTTGACCTGGGCCAGCTCGGTGCTCACCGGTGGCAAGGCGCTCCAATAGAGCTTGTAGCCGTAGTTCAGCGATTCACCGGCAGCGACCGGCTTCTTCGGCGTCCAGAATGCGACGATGTTGTCCAGGGTTTCACCGGTCGTAGGAATTTCCAGCAGATCGACCGAGCCTTCGCCCCAGGCCGTTGTCGGTTCGACCCACAGGCTCGGGCGCTTGCTGTACCAGTCCACGGTGTCCTGGTAGCTGGCGAAGTCGTGATCGGTCTGCACCAGGCCGAAGCCTTTGGGGTTGTTGTCGGCGAAGGCGTTGAACTGCAGGGTGGCGGGGTTGTTCAGCGGGCGACAAACCCACTCGCCATTGCCGCGCCACATCGCCAGCCGGTCGGAGTCGTGAATTTGCGGGTGGATGGTGTCGCACATGCGCCGCTCAACGGTGCCACAGCTGAACATACTGGTCATCGGCGCGATGCCCAATTGCTCGATGGCGGTACGGGCATTGATGTGCGCATCGATTTCCATCACGACGCGGGTGGGCTGACAATCGATGTCAAAACGATAGGCGCCGGTGGCGCTGGGCGAGTCGAGCAGGGCGTAGACCACGAAACGGGTACTGTTCTTGTCCGGGATTTCGAACCAGAACTTGGTGAAGTCCGGGAATTCCTCACGCTTCTTGGCGTAAGTGTCGATGGCCAGGCCCCGGGCCGACAATCCGTACTGGCCGGTGTTGTCCACGGCGCGGAAATAACTGGCCCCCAGAAACGAAACGATATCGTGCCGGTCCAGCTCCGGCGCCTTGAACACCCTGAACCCTGAGAAGCCCAGGTCTCCGGTCAACTGCGAAGTGTTGACCGTGGTTTTCTCATAGTTGAACAACTCCGGGCGGAAGTGCACTTCACGGGCCATGCGGGTCTTGGCATCGACACTGTACATGCGCACCGGTTGCTTGAAGCCCATGCCGACGTGGAAAAACTGCACGTCCAGTTGACCGTCCAGCTCCTTCCACAGCGAGTGGTTGGCGTCGTAGCGGATGGCGTTGAATTGCAGCGGGGACATCATCGCCAGTGTCGGCGGCAAAACTTGCTTGGTGTCGACGTAACGGCTCTTGGCCAGTTCCCGGGCCTGTTCTTTCAACCCATTGAAATCGAAAGGACGGGCCTCGCCGTCGGCGGTCCGGTCAGCAGCCCAGGCGCGTGCGGCCATAAGCCCTGAGGCCGAAAGCCCGGTGTAGGCAGCGAAAGCCATGGACGCCTTGAGCAGATTCCTGCGGTGCATAAATACAACCTTTCTGGAAACAATCCCGAGCCTTTCCTGGCAACAGAGACTGGTAAAGAAGTTCGGACATGCCTTTGGCCAAACGCGACGGACGTTAGAACAGATACCTGAGAGCTGGATCGGTTCACCGAGGCGCAAAATCATAGGGGATACGTGGCACGGGAGAGAGAGGAAAGCGTGGTTTAGTTAAATTTCCTTACAGATATTTCCTTTTTTAACGGGTAACTCTGCATTTTTTGACTAATTACTCTAAAACTCCCTGTTCACGGTGTGAATCCTCCCTATCCTTTAGCGTGATAGAGGTTGAACCCGCGGATTCAGCAGGTGCTATCGGTCAATTCGACGTACAGAAGGACAAGGCTCAATGACAAAAATACAGGGCATCACCCAATTGCTGGGGATCCTTCCATGCTTGACGAGCGCGCGCCGGACCCGGCCGCTCAGCATGGACGAACTAAGACTGGTGGAACGCTATCGCGAACTGTCGGAAAACGACCGGATCGCCATGCGTTGCCTGATGGATGCGATGCGCAGTGTTTCGAGGTTTTGAATGAGTGCGGATCAGCTCGTAGAGAGCTCGGATTGCGCCTTTATCCATCTTTCTGGTTTCACATCAGCCAGTAGGAGGCGGAAAAAATAACGTGCTGGCCGATTTTTTTATCGGTGCCCATGCGGCTGTGAATGGCCTGCCTTTGCTCACTCGTGATGCCAAACGCTACCGAAGTTATTTTCCCTCAGTGGCGTTGGTAGTGCCGTCATGACACTTGAACCGCCACGACCAGACTCTGCCGTCCGGCCGTGGTAGTCGTTCTTTGGTTCAATGCTTGAACATCACATGCCGCACTACTGTGTAGTCCTCCAGTCCATACATCGACATGTCCTTGCCATAACCGGAACGTTTCTGACCGCCATGGGGCATTTCGCTGACGAGCATGAAGTGGGTGTTCACCCAGGTGCAGCCATATTGCAGGCGTGCCGCCAAGCGATGGGCGCGGCCGATGTCAGCGGTCCAGACTGAAGACGCCAGGCCGTAGTCCGAGTCGTTGGCCCAGGCCAGCACCTGCGCTTCGTCGATGAACGGTGTGACGGACACCACCGGCCCAAAAACCTCGCGGCGCACGATTTCGTCGTCCTGCTGGGCGTCGGCCAATACCGTTGGTTCAAAGAAGAATCCGTTGCCGTCCACGGCCTTGCCACCGGTAATCAGGCGAATATGCGACTGGGCGATGGCCCGTTCGACAAAGCCGGCCACGCGGTCGCGGTGCTGGGCAGTGATCAGCGGCCCCATCTCGGTGTCCGGGGCGGTTTGCAGGCCGTATTTGATGCTGGCCACCGCCGCACCGAGTTTCTCGACGAACCTGTCGTAGATGCCTTGTTGGGCGTAAATGCGGCAGGCAGCGGTGCAGTCCTGGCCGGCATTGTAGAAACCGAAGGTGCGGATGCCTTCCACGGCTGCGTCAATGTCGGCATCGTCGAAAATGATCACCGGGGCCTTGCCGCCCAGTTCCATGTGGGTGCGTTTGACGCTGTCGGCGGTGCTGGAAATGATGTTCGCGCCTGTGGCGATGGAGCCGGTCAGCGAAACCATGCGCACCTTTGCGTGAGTGACCAACGGTTGCCCGACCGTCTGACCACGACCGAACAGCACGTTGAGTACACCCGCGGGGAAAATTTCCGACGCCAGTTCCGCCAGCCGCAACGCCGTCAGTGGGGTCTGCTCCGAGGGTTTGAGCACTACGGTGTTACCGGCGGCCAGGGCTGGGGCGATTTTCCAGGCGACCATCATCAACGGGTAATTCCACGGCGCGATGGAGGCGATCACGCCCACCGGATCGCGGCGGATCATCGACGTGTGCCCCGGCAGGTATTCGCCACCCGCCGAGCCGCTCATGCAACGGCTGGCGCCGGCAAAGAAACGGAACACGTCGGCAATTGCCGGGATCTCGTCGTTCAGCACGGCGTTCAAAGGTTTGCCGCAATTGTCCGATTCGAGCCTGGCCAGTTCTTCGCCGTGGGCTTCGATGGTGTCGGCCAGCTTGAGCAGGAGCAGGGAGCGGTCCTTGGGCGATACCTGGGACCAGCTTTGGAAGGCACTGTCGGCCGCGCGCACGGCGGCATCGACCTGAGCTTCGCTGGCTTCGTTGATTTCCACCAGCACCCGGCCCAGCGCGGGGTTGAACACGGCCTGGCCGGGCCCGTCGCCGTTCACCAGGTGACCATTGATCAGCAGTTTGGTTTGCATGTCCAAGCCCTCGTCAAAGCTGTTTTTGCTGCGGTTTTTCAGTTGATTCGAGTCTATATCGTTTTATCGGGTTCGCCGCAGCCACAGGAAAATTGGCAAGCAACATCTCGAAGCACTCTCACCGACAGACTCGGGCACTTTCGAACTAGGCTGATTGCCTTAATGATCCGGTTACCCGAATGCGTGGAGGCAGCAAATGAACACCCGTGGATTGCTCGATCAGCTTCTCAAGTCCGGTCAGGAAATGTTGCAGAACAAGGCTGGCGGCTCCCAAGGCAAGTCATCCGGCGGCCTGGGCGGTTTGCTCGGCGGTGGTGCTGGCAATTTGGGCGGGATGCTCTCTGGCGCGGGTGGCGGGGCGCTGGCCGCCGGAGCCATGGGCCTGTTGCTGGGCAACAAGAAGGCTCGCCAGTTTGGCGGCAAGGCCCTGACCTATGGTGGTCTGGCGGCATTGGGCGTGATCGCCTACAAGGCCTATGGCAATTGGCAAGCCCAGCAGGGCAGTGCGCCGAAAACTGAACCGCAGACGCTGGATCGTCTTCCCCCGGCCCAGGTCGAGCAGCACAGCCAGGCGATCCTCACGGCCCTGGTGGCGGCGGCCAAGGCCGATGGCCATGTCGACGAGCGTGAAAAGCAGTTGATCGAAGGCGAGTTCACCAAGCTCGACAACGATCAGGAGCTGCAACACTGGCTGCACGCCGAGCTCAACAAACCCCTGGACCCCGCCGACGTCGCCCGGGCCGCCAGCACGCCGGAAATGGCCGCCGAGATGTACATCGCCAGTGTGATGCTGGTGGATGAGGAAAACTTCATGGAGAAATCCTACCTCGATGAACTGGCGCGCCAGCTCAAACTGGAGCCGGGGTTGAAGACTGAGCTGGAGAAGCAGGTACGTCAGGCGTCTCTTTGAGTCAGGCCTGACCCTTGGGTAAACATCACCTCTTGTGGGAGCGAGCCTGCTCGCGATAGCGGTATGTCAGTCGACACTATTATTGACTGATGCATCGCAATCGCGAGCAGGTTCGCTCCCATAGAACTTTTGCATCGACTGCCACATTGATGCCTGGCTTGAGCTGTTTGAACAGCTGAGCGAATCACCAAACTCCTTCCTCACCGCCATACAGCCGCAACGTCGCCCTCGGCTATACTCCCCAGCATTTCAAAATGCCCGAGGTTGTACTGTGAAGAACTGGACGTTGCGCCAACGCATCCTGGCGAGTTTTGCGGTGATCATCGCCATCATGCTGCTGATGGTGGTCGTCACGTATTCGCGGTTATTGAGGATCGAGGCCAGCGAAGAAAAAGTACGCGTCTACGCGGTGCCGGGGGTGTATTACAGTTCCATGATTCGCGGTGGCTGGGTCGACAGCTACGTCAAGACCCAGCAGATCGTCGGCCTCTCGGGCCAGCGGGAAATCACTGCCGAGGACAAGGCCCTCTACCAGGGCTACGAGCAGCATCTGCGCGAGAAAATCCAGCACTATCAAAAGCTGATCCAGGACCCTGCCGATCAAGTCTCCTTCGATGAATTCGAGGTCAATCATCAGGACTTCAACAAGGCCCTGGCGAAGGTTCTGGACCTGTATGAACGCAAGGATTTCGAAGGGGCACAGCTGGCGCTGGAGAAAGAGCTGACGCCGGCATGGCTCGACGGTCGCGGGCATTTGAACCAGATCATCGAACGCAACCGGGAGCTGGCGGAAAAAGCCGCCCTGACCATCAGTCAGTCGGTAACCGCCGCTGAAGTTGCCATGGGGCTGTCGTTTCTCGTGGCGGTGCTCATTGCCATGCTTTGTGGCCTGTTGTTGATGCGCGCGATCATGGCGCCGATGAACCGCATTGTGGAAATCCTCGGCATCATGCGCAGCGGCGACCTGAGCGGGCGCCTGAACCTTGCGCGTAAAGACGAGTTCGGTGCGGTGGAAACCGGCTTCAACGACATGATGGCCGAGCTGACATCGCTGGTGTCCCAGGCCCAGCGCTCTTCGGTGCAGGTCACCACCTCGGTCACCGAGATCGCCGCCACCTCCCGCGAGCAACAGGCCACGGCCACCGAAACCGCCGCTACCACTACGGAGATCGGCGCGACCTCTCGGGAAATTGCCGCCACGTCCCGGGATCTGGTGCGCACCATGACCGAAGTTTCCAGCGCCGCCGACCAGGCCTCGGTGGCGGCCGGTTCCGGCCAGCAAGGCCTGGCACGCATGGAAGAAACCATGCACTCGGTGATGGGCGCGGCGGATCTGGTGAACGCGAAGCTGGCGATCCTCAACGAGAAGGCCGGCAACATCAACCAGGTGGTGGTGACCATCGTCAAGGTGGCCGACCAGACCAACCTGTTGTCCCTCAATGCCGCCATCGAGGCCGAGAAGGCGGGAGAGTATGGCCGCGGTTTTGCCGTGGTCGCCACTGAGGTTCGGCGCCTGGCGGATCAGACAGCCGTGGCGACCTACGACATCGAGCAGATGGTGCGCGAGATCCAGTCCGCCGTATCCGCTGGAGTGATGGGCATGGACAAGTTTTCCGAAGAAGTGCGCCGTGGCATGGCCGAGGTGCAGCAGGTCGGCGAGCAACTGTCGCAGATCATCCATCAGGTACAGGCGCTGGCGCCGCGGGTGTTGATGGTCAATGAAGGTATGCAGGCCCAGGCCACCGGCGCCGAGCAGATCAACCATGCCCTGGTGCAATTGGGCGATGCCAGCAGTCAGACGGTGGAGTCCCTGCGCCAGGCCAGTTCTGCCATCGATGAACTGAGCCAGGTGGCCGTGGGGCTGCGCAGTGGCGTCTCGCGTTTCAAAGTCTGATGAGCGAGTTCGAGGCCAGACGTGGCGCCGTGTCGGCGGCCCGTCAGTCGTTGTTCCTGGTGTTTTGCATCGGCAACGAACGCTACGCCCTGCAAGCCATCGATGTGGTGGAAGTGCTGCCGCGCTTGCCCCTCAAACCGATTGCCCAGGCACCGTCCTGGGTGGCGGGGGTGTTTGCCTGGCGCGGCGCGGTGGTGCCCGTGATCGATCTGTGCACGCTGACCTTCGGTCAGAGCGCCCAGACGCGTACCAGTACGAGACTGGTGCTGGTGCATTACCGACCCGACGCGCAGCAGGCGGGGCAGGTTCTGGGGCTGATTCTGGAACAGGCCACCGACACCTTGCGTTGCGATCCGGCGGATTTCCGACCTTATGGCTTGGATAACCCACAGGCGCCGTATCTGGGCCCGGTGCGCGAAGACGCGCAAGGCCTGTTGCAATGGGTGCGGGTCAATGACCTGCTCGACGAGTCGGTCCGTGCCGTGCTGTTTCCCACGCCGCCCTTGAACTTCGATGACCTCGAGGGACGGGCATGAACAGCGACCAGCGGTTTTTCGATTTTCTCAAGGTGCGCATCGGCCTGGATGTCACCTCCGTCGGCACCGCCATCATCGAGCGGGCCGTGCGCCAGCGCATCATTGCCGTGCCTGGGCGTACGGCAGATGAGTACTGGCAATGCCTGCAACATTCTGCCCAGGAGCAACAGGCGCTGATCGAAGCGGTGATTGTCCCGGAGACCTGGTTCTTCCGTTATCCCGAGTCCTTCGCCACCCTCGCCAGGCTGGCCATCAAGCGCCTGGCCGAGATCAAGCACCTGCGTGCGCTGCGCATCCTCAGCTTGCCCTGCTCCACTGGCGAAGAGCCTTACTCCATTGCCATGGCCTTGCTCGACGCGGGCCTGGGACCGCATCAGTTCAAGGTGGACGCGCTGGACGTCAGTCCGCTGTCGATAGAACGTGCCAGGCAAGCGCTTTACGGCAGGAACTCGTTCCGTGGCGCCGACCTCGGCTTTCGCGAGCGATATTTCAGCGCCGAGGCAGAGGGGTATCGCCTCAGCGAGCGGGTGAGTGAACAGGTGCGTCTGCAAGTGGGCAACCTGCTGGATCCGACCTTGCTGGTGAACGAGGCCCCTTACGATTTTGTGTTCTGCCGCAATCTGCTGATCTATTTCGACCAGCCGACCCAGCAGCAGGTGTTCGAGGTGCTCAAGCGCCTGACCCACCAGGACGGCGTGCTGTTTATCGGCCCCGCCGAGGGCAGTTTGCTGGGGCGGTTGGGCATGCGTTCAATCGGGATTGCCCAGTCGTTTGCTTTCAGTCGCCAAGGTGCCCCGCAGCCACAGCCAGTGCCCGCCTTGATGTCGACGCCACTGCCGGCCCCGCTGCCGCTTGGCCAGGTCGCGCCTCGAGTCATTCCACCGGTGGTCCGGCCTCGGCCGTTCGCAGCCAGCGTGACCCCGATCACTGAGCCGAAAAACAGCGACGCCACTACCTTACTGGCCAATATCGCGGCGCTGGCCAATGCTGGCAAAAGCGCCGAAGCCCGTGCGGCCTGCCAGCAGTACCTGCGCAATCATGCGCCGGCGGCCCAAGTGTTCTACTGGCTGGGGCTGCTCAGTGACATGGCCGGTAGCGCGCTTGAGGCCCAGGGTTTTTATCGCAAGGCGCTCTATCTTGAACCGCAACACGCCGAGGCCCTGGTGCATCTGGCGGCGTTGCTGGCTTCCCAGGGAGACGCGGCCGGTGCCCGTCGATTGCAGGACCGCGCCGCTCGCAGCGGGCGCATGGCTGACAGTGAGCGTAAACAATGAGTGGTTCGGCTAATGACAACCTGACCCATGACGATGCCCAGGCCATCGACGATTGCTGGAATCGCATCGGGGTGCATGGCGATAAATCCTGTCCGTTGCTGGCCGAGCATATTCACTGCCGCAACTGCGCGGTGTATTCGGCGGCTGCCACCCGTTTGCTCGATCGCTACACCTTGCAGCACGACGACCGGGATCTGGCCCACGCGCCGCTGGACACCGATATCGTCACACGATCGCTGTTGATGTTCCGACTGGGCGAAGAGTGGCTGGGCCTGACCACCCGCAGTCTGGTGGAAGTGGCGCCGTTGCAGCCGATTCACTCGCTGCCCCACCAGCGCTCGCGGGCCTTGTTGGGCGTGGCGAATGTGCGCGGGGCCTTGGTGGCCTGCCTGTCGCTGGTGGAACTGTTGGACCTGGAACCCGGCGGGGCAGTGGTGGCCGGCGCGCGGGTCATGCCGCGCATGTTGATCGTCGCGGCCCAGGGCGGTCCGGTAGTGGTGCCGGTGGACGAGGTGGACGGCATTCACGCCATTGATGAGCGCGTCCTGGGCGCGGCCTCGCAATCGGCGGCCAAGTACACCCGTGGCGTATTGAAGTTCAAGGGCCGCAGCCTGCGCTGGCTGGACGAAGAACAATTGTTGTCCGCCATGACCCGGAGCCTGTCATGACCCCTGATCAAATGCGTGACGCCTCGTTGCTGGAGTTGTTCAGCCTGGAAGCCGAAGCCCAGACTCAGGTGCTCAGCGCCGGCCTGCTGGCCCTGGAACGCGACCCGACCCAGGCCGATTATCTTGAATCGTGCATGCGCGCGGCCCATTCCCTCAAGGGCGCGGCGCGGATCGTTGGCGTGAACGCCGGGGTCAGCGTGGCGCATGTCATGGAGGATTGCCTGGTCAGCGCCCAGGAGCGTCGCCTGGTCCTGCGCGCCGAGCACATCGACGCCTTGCTGCAAGGCACCGACCTGTTGACGCGAATTGCCACGCCAGGCAACAGCGTCGGAGCCCAGGACGTCGATGCGTATGTGGCGTTGATGGGGCAACTGCTCGATCCTGCCGCTGCGCAAGCGCCTGTCGTGTCGCCGCGAATCGAGATGCAAGCGGAGGCTTTTCGCGTTGAGCCGGCCGAGGCAGAACCGCTCGCGGCAACGGAACCGCTGCCCAAGGGGAAGCGGGTCACCGAAGGGGGCGAGCGGGTCTTGCGGGTCACCGCCGAGCGCCTCAATAGCCTGTTGGACCTGTCCAGTAAATCCTTGGTGGAAACCCAGCGCCTCAAGCCCTGGCTGGCGACGATGCAGCGGCTCAAGCGCCAACAGAGCAACGGCTTGCGGGCCTTGGAAGAGCTGAATGTGCACCTCAAGGAACATGCGTTGAGTTTGCAGGCCGAGGAAGCGCTCAACGACGCCCGCCGTTTGCTGGCCGAAACCCAGCAATTGCTGGCGCAGAAAACCGCGGAGATGGACGAGTTCGCCTGGCAGGCCGGTCAGCGAGCACAGGTGTTGTACGACACGGCGCTGGCCTGTCGCATGCGACCGTTTGCCGATGTGCTCTCCGGCCAGGCCCGGATGGTCCGTGACCTGGGGCGCAGCCTGGGCAAGCAGGTGCGCCTGGAGATTGAGGGTGATAAAACCCAGGTCGACCGCGACGTGCTGGAAAGACTCGAAGCGCCGCTGACCCATCTGCTGCGCAACGCCGTAGACCATGGCATCGAATCTCCGGAGCAACGGGTGCTGGCCGGCAAGCCCGCCGAAGGCCTGATCCGCTTGCGCGCCTCCCATCAGGCTGGCCTGCTGGTGCTGGAACTGGCGGACGACGGCGCCGGTGTGGACCTGGAACGGGTGCGGCGCAGCGTCGTCGAACGAGGGCTTTCCCCTGAGCAGACCGCAGCCAATTTGAGCGAAGAGGAACTGCTGACGTTCCTGTTCCTGCCCGGCTTCAGCCTGCGCGACACCGTCACTGAGGTGTCCGGGCGCGGCGTCGGCCTGGACGCCGTCCAGCATATGGTCCGGCAGTTGCGCGGCGCGGTGGTGCTGGAGCAGACAGCGGGCGAGGGCAGCCGCTTCCATCTTGAGGTGCCGCTGACGCTCTCAGTGGTGCGCAGCCTGGTGGTGGAAGTCGGCGGGGAAGCCTACGCCTTTCCCCTGGCTCACATCGAGCGCATGTGCGATCTCGCTCCTGAGGACATTGTGCAGGTCGAAGGGCGCCAGCACTTCTGGCACGAAGGGCGGCATGTCGGGCTGGTCGCCGCCAGTCAGTTGCTCAATCGTCCGGCATCACAGAACAGCAGCCAGGCGCTCAAGGTCGTGGTGATCCGTGAGCGCGAGGCCATCTACGGCGTGGCGGTCGAACGGTTCATCGGTGAGCGCACGCTGGTGGTCCTGCCCCTGGACGAACGCCTGGGCAAGATCCAGGACATCTCCGCCGGGGCCTTGCTGGACGATGGTTCGGTGGTGCTGATCGTCGATGTCGAAGACCTGCTGCGCTCGGTGGACAAGTTGCTCGACACCGGGCGCCTGGAACGCATCGCCCGCCAGAACCAGACGCAGACACCGCGCAAGCGGATCCTGGTGGTGGACGACTCCCTGACCGTGCGCGAGCTGCAACGCAAGCTGTTGCTCAATCGTGGTTATGACGTGGCGGTGGCCGTGGACGGCATGGACGGCTGGAACGCGCTGCGAGCGGAGGATTTCGACCTGCTGATCACCGACATCGACATGCCGCGCATGGACGGCATCGAGTTGGTGTCGCTGTTGCGGCGCGATAACCGTCTGCAGTCGCTGCCGGTGATGGTGGTGTCTTACAAGGATCGTGAAGAAGATCGTCGCCGTGGCCTGGATGCCGGCGCTGACTATTATCTAGCCAAGGCCAGTTTCCATGACGACGCCTTGCTCGATGCCGTCGTCGAATTGATCGGAGGAGCACGCGCTTGAAGATCGCCATCGTCAATGACATGCCCCTGGCGGTCGAAGCCCTGCGCCGTGCCCTGGCTTTCGAGCCGGCGCACCAATTGGTCTGGGTGGCCGCCAACGGTGCCGAGGCGGTTCAGCGTTGCGCCGAATACACCCCGGACCTGATTCTGATGGACCTGCTCATGCCCATCATGGATGGCGTGGAGGCGACCCGGCGGATCATGGCCGAAACCCCGTGCGCCATTGTGATTGTCACCGGTGACAGCCAGCAGAACGTTCACCGGGTGTTCGAAGCCATGGGGTATGGCGCGCTGGATGTGGTTGATACCCCTACCTTGGGGGTGGGCAACCCCGCGGATGCGGCGGCACCGCTGCTGCGCAAGATCACCAACATCGGCTGGCTGATCGGTGAGCGCAATCACCGTGAGCGCGCTGCACCGGCTGCGCAGCGGATGTCGGTGTCACGCAATAGCCTGGTTGCCATCGGGTCGTCGGCGGGTGGGCCGGCCGCGCTGGAGATCCTGCTCAAGGGCCTGCCCCGACATTTCGCCCCGGCCATTGTGCTGGTCCAGCATGTGGACGAGGTGTTTGCTGCGGGCATGGCCCAATGGCTGAGCAGTGCGTCAGGCCACCAGGTGCGCCTGGCCCGGCACGGCGAGCCGCCGCAAAGCGGTACGGTGCTGCTGGCCGGCACCAACCACCATCTGCGCCTATTGAAAAATGGCACCCTGGCCTACACCGCCGAGCCGGTCAACGAGATCTACCGGCCGTCCATCGACGTCTTTTTCGAGAGCGTCGCCCACTTCTGGAGCGGTGACGCGGTGGGCGTTTTGCTCACTGGCATGGGCCGCGACGGTGCCCAAGGGCTTAAACTCATGCGCCAGCAGGGCTATCTGACCATCGCCCAGGACCAGCAGAGCAGCGCGGTGTACGGCATGCCCAAAGCGGCCGCGGCCATCGACGCGGCTGCGCAGATTCTTGCGCTGGACCATATAGCGCCACGGTTAGTGGAGATTTTTACCCAATGAAGAACCCCGGCAGCCTTGTCCACCAGCCGTATTCAGGTGAGTTCCCATGAGTGATTTACAGCTCGACGATTTCAAGCGTGACGAGAACGCGGCCATGGTCTTGCTCGTCGACGACCAGGCGATGATCGGCGAGGCGGTGCGGCGCGGGCTGGCCAATGAAGAGAACATCGACGTTCACTTCTGCGCCGACCCACACCAGGCCATCGCCCATGCGGTCCGCATCAAGCCAACGGTGATCCTCCAGGACCTGGTGATGCCCGGTCTTGATGGCTTGAGCCTGGTGCGCGAATACCGTAACCATCCGGCGACCCGGGATATTCCGATCATTGTCCTGTCCACCAAGGAGGACCCGCTGGTCAAAAGCGCGGCGTTCGCCGCCGGGGCCAACGATTACCTGGTCAAGTTGCCGGACAACATCGAACTGGTGGCGCGCATTCGCTACCACTCGCGGTCCTACATGATGCTGCTGCAACGCGATGCGGCCTATCGCGCCCTGCGGGTCAGCCAGCAGCAACTGCTCGACACCAATCTGGTGCTGCAACGGCTGATGAATTCCGACGGTCTGACCGGGCTGTCCAACCGCCGGCACTTCGATGAATACCTGGAGCTGGAGTGGAGAAGGGCGCTGCGGGACCAGTCCCAGCTCTCGCTGTTGATGATCGACGTGGATTACTTCAAGTCCTTCAACGACAATTTCGGCCACCTGGAGGGGGACGAAGCCCTGCGCAAGGTCGCCACGGCGATCCGTGATGCGTGCAGTCGTCCGTCCGACCTGCCGGCCCGTTACGGCGGCGAGGAGTTCGCCCTGGTACTGCCCGGCACCTCGGCTGGCGGCGCGCGGTTGATGGCCGAAAAGCTGCGCCAGAGCGTCGTTGCCCTGAACATCCCCCACATCACGCCTCATGAGGGGGCGAACCTGACTGTCAGCGTTGGCGTCTCGACCTTCACGCCACAGCAAGGTGGCGATTGCCGCCAGCTGATTTCGGCGGCGGACAAAGGGCTGTACACGGCCAAGCACAATGGGCGTAATCGGGTGGGTATCGAGTAGTGCGTCCGGCCGGCTGGAGAGTTCTTGTGGCGAGGGAGCTTGCTCCCGCTGGGGCGCGTAGCGGCCCCGAAACCAGATAGCTCGGTGAGTCAGGTTGACTGAGCTGTGTTTTTTAGGGCTGCTGCGCAGCCCAGCGGGAGCAAGCTCCCTCGCCACAAGAATTGGTGTCCCTAAAGCCGCCAGGCGGGCTGCCGCTGGCGCTTGATTACGTTATACTCGCCGGCTTTCAAAAGTTCGCCAACGAGTGCTGCCCGCCATGGAAATCAACCCGATCCTGAACACCATCAAGGACCTGTCCGAGCGCTCCGAAACTATTCGGGGGTATCTTTGACTACGATCAAAAGCATGAGCGTCTGACCGAAGTCAATCGCGAGCTTGAAGATCCGAATGTCTGGAACAACCCGTCGTACGCCCAGGAACTGGGCCGCGAGCGCGCTGCGCTGGCGCAGATCGTCGAGACCCTGGATGAAATGTCCAGCGGCCTGGCCGACTGCCGCGACCTGTTGGACATGGCTGTCGAAGAAAACGATGAAGGTGCCGTCGGCGATGTCGTCGCCGAGCTGACACGCCTCGAGGAGGCGTTGGCCAAGCTGGAATTCCGGCGCATGTTCAGTGGCGAGATGGATGCCAACAACGCCTACCTGGACATCCAGGCCGGTTCCGGCGGCACCGAAGCCCAGGACTGGGCCAACATCCTGCTGCGCATGTACCTGCGCTGGGCCGACAAACGCGGCTTCGACGCGACCATCATGGAGCTGTCGGCCGGTGAGGTCGCCGGAATCAAGGGTGCCACCGTGCACATCAAGGGCGAATACGCCTTTGGCTGGCTGCGCACCGAGATCGGCGTGCATCGCCTGGTGCGCAAAAGCCCGTTTGACTCCGGTAACCGTCGTCACACGTCGTTCTCGGCGGTGTTCGTTTCGCCGGAAATCGATGACAACATCGAAATCGACATCAACCCGTCGGACCTGCGCATTGACACCTACCGTTCCTCCGGGGCCGGTGGCCAGCACGTTAACACCACCGACTCGGCCGTACGGATTACCCACGTACCGACCAACACCGTGGTCAGTTGCCAGAACGAACGCTCCCAGCACGCGAACAAAGACACCGCGATGAAAATGCTGCGGGCCCGTTTGTACGAGCAGGAAGTGCAGAAGCGCAACGCGGCGTCCCAGGCCCTGGAAGACACCAAGTCGGACATCGGCTGGGGTCACCAGATCCGTTCGTATGTACTTGACGCCTCGCGCATCAAGGACCTGCGCACCAGCATCGAACGCAGCGACTGTGACAAGGTGCTCGATGGCGACATCGACGAATACCTGATCGCCAGCCTCAAACAAGGGCTGTAACGCGACACCCATGCGGCGGGCAGGCGCGCTTCCACCCAGGAGCGAGGCCTGGCCGCAAACTCCGGCCCGGGGCCGGGGGCAACGAACCTGTGATGGAATCTTTAAAGACATGAGCGACCTAGAACTCGACCCGCAAGCCCTGCAACAGGAAGAAAACTCCCTGATCGCCCTGCGCAAGGAAAAGCTTGCTGCCGAGCGCGCCAAGGGCCAGGCCTTCCCCAACGACTTCCGCCGCGACGCCTACTGCGACGTCTTGCAGAAGCAGTATGCGGACAAGACCAAGGAAGAGCTGGCCGAGGCGGCGATTCCAGTCAAGGTGGCCGGTCGTATCATGCTCAACCGTGGTTCGTTCATGGTGATCCAGGACATGACCGGGCGCATCCAGGTCTACGTCAACCGCAAGACCCTGCCGGAAGAAACCCTGGCCGCCGTCAAGACCTGGGACCTGGGCGACATCATTGCCGCCGAAGGCACCCTGGCCCGTTCCGGCAAGGGCGACCTGTACGTCGAAATGACCAGCGTGCGCCTGCTGACCAAGTCCCTGCGCCCACTGCCGGACAAGCACCACGGCCTGACCGACACTGAGCAACGCTATCGTCAGCGTTACGTCGACCTGATCGTCAACGAAGACGTGCGCCAGACCTTCCGCGTGCGCTCGCAGGTCATCGCCCACATCCGCAGCTTCCTGATGAAGCGTGACTTCCTTGAAGTCGAAACGCCGATGCTGCAGACCATCCCCGGCGGTGCGGCGGCCAAGCCGTTCGAAACCCACCACAACGCTCTGGACATGGAAATGTTCCTGCGTATCGCGCCGGAGCTGTACCTCAAGCGCCTGGTGGTGGGTGGCTTCGAGAAAGTCTTCGAGATCAACCGCAACTTCCGTAACGAAGGCGTTTCGACCCGGCACAACCCCGAGTTCACCATGCTCGAGTTCTACCAGGCCTACGCCGACTACGAAGACAACATGGACCTGACCGAGGAGCTGTTCCGCGAACTGGCGCAGCTGGTGCTCGGGACCACCGACGTGCCGTACGGCGACAAGGTGTTCCATTTCGGCGAACCGTTCGTGCGCCTGTCGGTGTTCGACTCGATCCTCAAGTACAACCCGGACATCACCGCGGCCGACCTGCAGGACATCGAAAAGGCCCGCGCCATCGCCAAGAAGGCCGGCGCCAAGGTGCTCGGCTTCGAGGGTCTGGGCAAGCTGCAAGTGATGATTTTCGAAGAGTTGGTCGAGCACAAGCTGGAGCAGCCGCATTTCATCACCCAGTACCCGTTCGAAGTGTCGCCGCTGGCCCGTCGCAATGACGAGAACCCAAGCGTGACCGACCGTTTCGAGCTGTTCATTGGTGGTCGCGAAATCGCCAACGCCTACTCCGAGCTCAACGACGCAGAAGATCAGGCAGAGCGTTTCATGGCCCAGGTGGCCGACAAGGACGCCGGCGACGACGAGGCCATGCACTACGATGCCGACTTCGTTCGCGCCCTTGAGTACGGCATGCCGCCGACGGCCGGCGAAGGCATCGGCATCGATCGCCTGGTGATGTTGCTGACCAACTCACCGTCGATCCGGGATGTCATTCTTTTCCCGCACATGCGGCCCCAAGCGTAAGTGTTTCAATTAAAAAGCCGCCTCGAACAGGCGGCTTTTTATTGCCTGTCTGGTACAAACGTATCAATTGGTTAATTTTGAAATAGCGAGGAAAGACCTGTCGTGAATCGTGTAATGGCTCCAGAAGGTGCGGCGGGCGTCGCCACTGCTGTCGCTGAAAGTGTTCAGTACCAGGGTCGCAAGGCCAGCCGGCAGGGCAGTGAACAGCGTCGCCAGGAGATTCTCGATGCGGCCATGCGCATTGTGGTGCGTGATGGTGTGCGGGCGGTACGCCACCGCGCCGTGGCCGCCGAAGCGGGTGTGCCGCTGTCGGCCACGACTTATTATTTCAAGGACATCGATGACCTGTTGACCGATACCTTCGCCCAGTACGTGGAGCGCAGCGCGGCGTTCATGGCCAAGTTGTGGACCAACAATGAAGGCCTGCTGCGGGAGATGGTTGCCTACGGAGACGGCAGCGCCGAATCCCGCTCGCAGCTGGCGGACGACATCGCCCGGATGACCGCCGACTACGTGCAGCATCAATTGCACAGCCGGCGCGAATACCTGATGGCGGAACAGGCTTTTCGTCAGGAAGCGCTGCTCAACCCGCGCCTGGCGGAGCTGGTGCGCTCTCACCAGCAGATCCTGTTGCACGGCACTTGTCAGTTTTTCCAGGTTTTGGGCTCGCGTGAACCCCAGCAGGATGCCAAAGTGTTGACGGCGATTATCGGACGGATGGAATATCAAGGCTTGCTCAATGGCGCCGAGCCGGTAGCGGCAGAAGAAATGCTCGGCATCCTGACCCGCTACATGCATCTGGTATTGGCGTCGGTTTAGTTTTTCAGGAGCACCACATGTGGCGAGGGAGCTTGCTCCCGCTGGGCTGCGTAGCGGCCCCTTTTGTGAGCGCTGCGCACTCAAGCGGGAGCAAGCTCCCTCGCCACAAAGGCTCCTCACAAAGACTAGGCGCCGTATGCCATAGGGAGTTCAAATGAAAGCCTGGCGTGCCGTTGTAATGGCCGTGTCGTTGCTGCTGCTCAGTGGCTGCCTGGTGTCCTTCAAGGCGCCGTTGCCCGACAGCGAAGCCGCGCCCCAAGGGCTGGTCGGCCACTGGACCAGTACCAACGCCTGGGGCGAGCCGCTCAATCTGGAGTTGGTCGAAGTGGGCCCGCGCCGTTATCAAGCCGTCACCTACTTCAGGGCCAGGCCTCTGGAGCGCGAAGCCATCCCGGTGACCGTCTCCCGTCACGGCAGCCGCTGGTATCTGTCGGCCAAGGTGCCGGCCCGCTTTGGAGGGCATTTCGTGATCGCCGGTTTTGAACTGACCGACAAGCAGGAACTGGTGATCTACAACCTGGATATGGATCAGATCAACCAGGCCATCAGCCAGAAGATCCTCAGTGGCCAGCCGAACCAGAGCGAAGAAGGTGACGGCGTGCTGGTGGACAGCGACATGGGGACGGTTTTCCGTTACCTCGACGACCCGGCCAACTCCGATGTGTTCTCGGAGGCCGTGCGCTACCAGCGGCTGGTCAAATCCCAATAATTGCAACAAGCGGACGTTTTTTCACAGGAGTTCCGGGTGGACGATTACCAGCAGACGATACGCACCTTGTCCGATCGCATTGTGCTGGCGCAAACGCCGATTCGCATTCTCGACGCAGTAAAGTGGGACGAAAGCATCCGCAAGGGTTTCCTCAAGGCCAAGGGCAAGGAAATGCCCGCCGTGGACCGCGACTATTACCTCAACCGGCCCCTGTCGTTCGATTCCAGCAAAGTGAAGCTCGAATTCCAGAACATCGAACGTGACATCACCCGTCAGCTCGGGCAGTTCAACCCGGTCGGCCAGATCATGCGTCGCATGTGCAAGGAATACCGCATGGTGGTGCGCATGCTCGAAGCACGCGGCACCGAGGATTTCGGGCTGATCTCCCAGGAGTTGTACGGCGCCGCCTCCGATGCGTTCCATGCCGGCGACCCGACCCTGGCTGACCTGGGCTTGATGCTGTCCGATTACCTGAACAACATTGATGGCCGTGGCGACCTGAAGGACGAGCCGAAGATTTTGACCGCCCAGGACGCTGTCAGCCTGCTGCAGCATCGGCTCAACCGGGTTTTTGGTGAGGCCGAGGAAACCATCCGGGTGTTCGAGTCCGACGGGATCGTGGCCGATGCGGCGGCTGGCGCCGATTACATCAAGATTCGCACCGATGCGATGTTCAACGACCGTGACGTTCGGGCCCTGGAAGTCCATGAAGGTCTGGTGCACGTCGGCACCACCCTCAATGGCCTGAATCAGCCGATCTGCACCTTCCTGTCCAAGGGGCCACCCTCGTCCACGGTGACCCAGGAAGGCCTGGCGATCCTGATGGAGATCATCACCTTCGCCTCTTACCCAAGTCGTCTGCGCAAGCTGACCAATCGCACCCGGGCCATTCACATGGTGGAGGAGGGGGCGGACTTTCTGCAGATATACGAGTTCTTCCGTGAGCAGGGCTTTGAGATGGGCGAAAGCTACGGCAACGCCAGCCGGGTTTTCCGTGGTTCGGTGCCAACCGGTCTGCCATTCACCAAAGACTTGTCCTACCTCAAGGGCTTCATCATGGTTTACAACTACATTCAGCTGGCCGTACGCAAAGGCAAGCTGGAGCAGGTGCCGCTGCTGTTCTGCGGTAAAACCACCCTTGAAGACATGCGCACGATGCGCCAACTCGTGGACGAAGGCTTGGTCGTGCCGCCCAAATACCTGCCGGAACAGTTCCGCGACATGAACGCGCTGTCGGCCTGGATGTGTTTCTCCAACTTCCTCAACCACCTGAGCCTGGACCGGATCGAAGCGGATTATTCCAATATCCTCTGAATACAATGTGGTTGAAAATGTGGGAGCGAGCCTGCTCGCGATTGCGATGTTCCAGTCAACATTGATGTTGACCGTTCTACCGCAATCGCGAGCAGGCTCGCTCCCACAGGGGACGGTGTTTCATTTATTTTTTGCGAGGTTTCACCGGATGCGAACCCTCGGCATCTTATGCCTGCTGCTGACCCTGAGCGGTTGCAGTTCCCTGCTGTTCTACCCCGAACGCGGCCTGCCCTTTACCCCGGAACGGGCCAAGCTCGACTACCGCGACGTCACCCTGACCACCGCCGACGGTGTCAGGCTCCACGGCTGGTGGCTGCCGGTCAAACAAGGGGTGGAGGTCAAGGGCACGGTACTGCACTTGCACGGTAACGGCGGCAACCTGGCCTGGCATCTGGGGGGGAGTTGGTGGTTACCCGAGCAGGGTTACCAGGTATTGATGGTGGATTACCGCGGTTACGGCCGGTCCGAAGGCGAGCCGAGCCTGCCGGCGATCTATCAGGACATCGACGCGGCGTTCAAATGGCTCGACCAGGCGCCACAGGTTCAAGGCAAGCCTCTGGTGCTGCTCGGCCAGAGCCTGGGCGGCGCGCTGGCGGTGCATTACCTGGCCGATCATCCCGAGCGTCAGCCGCAACTCAAGGCCCTGGTGCTCGATGGCGTGCCCGCCAGTTATCGCGACGTAGGGCGTTTTGCCCTGAGTACTTCATGGCTGACCTGGGCATTGCAGGTGCCGCTGTCCTGGCTGGTGCCCGACGGTGACAGTGCAATCGGTTCGGTGGCGCAATTGAAGGGCGTACCGAAATTGATCTACCACAGCCTCGATGACCCGATCGTGCCTCTTTCCAACGGCATCCGTCTGTATCAAGCTGCGCCGCCGCCCCGGGTCCTGCAACTGACTCGCGGTGGGCATGTGCAGACATTCGCCGACCCGGTCTGGCGAACGGTGATGCTGCGCTATCTCGACGACCCCTGGCACTTCGACGGCCTGCGCCGCCTGGGCGAGATCCCGAATTATCCGAAATCATCCGTTGAATCTTCAGAGAGCCCGCAATGAGCGAAGAACGTAACGCCATCCCCCTGATCATCACCGGTATCTGCAGCATCCTCGGCACCGTCGCGGTGCTCTGGTACTACGGCTACCTGCACTTCGCCAAACCCGAGGATGCGTTGCTGCTCAACGAGTTCACCATGCTCAAGACCGTGCCGGGCGAAGACTACAAAGTCGCCCTGGAGCCTGCCCCCCAGGTCGCCCAGTGCATCGATGGTGTGCTGGTGCTGTTCGACACCGAACAGAAAGGCCTGACCGGCGTGCTGATCAATGAGAAGAAGCGTGCGGTGCGCTGCATGGGGCAGGAGACGCCGCAGAAGCTCGAGCCATAACCCAGCCATAATTCCCCTGTGGGAGCGAGCCTGCTCGCGATAGCGGTGGACCAGTCGCAACTGCATTGACTGACCCACCGCTATCGCGAGCAGGCTCGCTCCCACAGGGAAATGTGTTGGCCGATAAAAAAGCCCCGCCTGATCACGTCAGGCGGGGCTTTCCAGTTGCAGTCAGCCGATCAGTTGGCGCTCATGGTCGAGCGCGGGGCGACTGGCTGGTTGTCGTTGGAGATGGTCACCTCGACCCGACGGTTCATGGCACGGCCCGAGACGCTGGTGTTGTCCGCCACCGGGAATTCCTTGCCGTAACCTTGGGTCACGATGCGGGATTGGTTTACGCCCATTTTTACCAGCTCGCGTTGTACGGAAGCGGCGCGGCGCTCGGACAGCGACTGGTTGTAGGAGTCCGAACCGGTGCTGTCGGTGTAGCCTTCGATGATCACCTTACGGTCGGGGTTTTCCTGGAGGAACTGGGCCAGTTTATTCACGTTGACCAGGCCGCTGGAGCGCAGCTCGGACTTGTTGGTGGCGAACAGCACGTCACCGAAGGTCACCAGCGTGCCGCGTTCGGTTTGCTTGGCGTTGAGGCTGTCTTGCAGTTGCTTGATCTGCGCGTTACGGGCCTCGAGCAGTGCGCGGGCGCGTTCATCACCGGCGTTTTTCAGCTCGGCTTCAGCGGTGCGCAGGGCGATGGTCTGCTTGGCCACCTCCACGCGCTGGTTGGTCAGATAGGCCAACTGGTCGACCTTGGCTTCATCTTCCTTGTCCATGTAAGCCTTGTCGGCTTTGGCCAGGAAGTCGGCGGCGTCCTTGGTTTCCAGAGCTGCAACCTTGGTCGCCGCCGGGTCAGCCTGCAGACCGTTGTAGTTGGTACGGGCCTGTTCCAGATTAGCGTTCGGATCTGTGGAACACGCGGCCAGCGAGACGCAGGCGGCCAGCAGGGCGGGGATCATCAAATGTTTGTGCATCATAGTCTGTCGTCCTTTTATCAATGAGAAGTACGTCGCGGCGTGAACGGCTTACTGAAGCTTGTTCATGCCTTCCTGACGCAGTTCCTGAACCCCTTTCTGGGAGTCCTTGAGAGCCTGTTCGGCCTTGGCGGCCTGGGCCTTGCGCTCAGCGACGCGGGCGTCCCACTCGGCCTGTTCGGCCAGACGCTTAGCTTCTTCGTAGTTCTTGTCGTGCATCGCGATCTCGGCCTGCTTGAGCTTGTCCTGGGCCGACTTCATTTCCACGGCGGCGAATTCGGTACCGCCGGCGCTGACGGCGCTGTTGACCGCCGATTGGGTCACCGCGTACTGCTCCGAGGGCGGGTTGCCGGCGCAACCGGCGAGGATGAAGCTGCTACCGATAGCCAGGGCAGCCAACTTCAGGCCGCGCAGGCCAGTGGATGAGGGTTTGGCAGTGCAGGTATTCATAGGCTTCAACTCCATTGGAAAACTCCTGAAAAAACTACAGATCCATGCTGGGACCGAAGCCGGGACGTCTGTTTCGGCGCTGGCGCCGGGGCGCGTTTATTTAAACGACCGTTCCAGTATGGTTACTCGGTGTGACCTGAGGCGTTTTTCAAAAGTTCAGCGAGGATGGCCAATCGCCAAAAGTTTTGCTGACTGATTGGTCAGCGCCAGAAAAGCTGAACTTTCAAGGCGCGTAGCGGTATTCCCGGCGTAGGAGGCGTGCGTTTTTGTGGGGAGCGCATGTAGGAACTGGCGAAGGCTGGGGCTGCGTTCGGACGATCTTTTGATCTGTCGTCTGGGAAAGATCGCAGCCCCGCTCCTAAAGAAAATTAGTGCTTGGACTTGTCGTTCTGCGAGGAGAGTTGATGCAGATGACGCCGCGACAGAGCGAGAAAACGCGGGGTCGGGCCGACGTCTTCGTAGAGCGGGTCACCCTCTTCATCGGTGGCCACCACTTGCGAGCCCTTGATGTAAGGGAAGCTGGCTTCCAGTTCTTCCAGCGCCGCCCCGATCAATTCGCCGAGAAGTTCCTCGGGTTGGCGCTTGGGGTACATCTCGCAGATCGCCGCCAGTCGTGCGGCGGCCTCCACGTCCAGGTGAATAGTGTAGCCGGTCTGGGTCAGGCAACCCTTGGCGTTTTCTTCCCAGTGTTGGGCGAGCTCACGGATTTTCATGATGGCCTCAATAGCCCGCGGATGGCAGGCGCGCAGAGTGACAAGCCGTTGTGTGGCTTACTGTTAAGACTAGCTTTGTCCGACAAGGTTTAATGTCCCCTCGTCGCTTGTCATAAACGTCTTGCGTCGGCACTCTCTGTAAAACGTCTAACCCAAGAGCTGTCCGGACCTTTTGCTGGAGAACTGCTGATGACCGATATCGATGCACGCTTGCGCGAGGATGTTCACCTGCTCGGCGAGCTGCTGGGCAACACCATCCGCGAACAGTACGGGGACAGGTTTCTCGACAAGATCGAGCAGATCCGCAAGGGTGCCAAGGCCGATCGACGCGGCTCCATGGACGCCGAACTGAGCGCCAGCCTCAATCAGTTGGGCGAGGACGAACTGCTGCCGGTGGCGCGGGCGTTCAATCAGTTCCTCAACCTGGCCAACATCGCCGAGCAGTATCAACTTATCCACCGACGCGAAGAGTCCAAACCGGCACCGTTCGAGGCGCGGGTGTTGCCCGAACTGCTTGCTCGATTGCGGGCCGAGGGCCATGGCGCCGAGTCCCTGGCGCGGCAATTGGGACGGCTGGAAATCGAGCTGGTGCTCACCGCCCACCCCACGGAAGTGGCCCGGCGCACGCTGATCCAGAAATACGATGCCATCGCCGCGCAACTGGCGGCCCAGGACCACCGCGATCTCACCAGCGCCGAACGTGCGCAAATCCACGAGCGTCTGCAACGGCTGATCGCCGAAGCCTGGCACACCGAAGAAATACGCCGCACCCGGCCGACCCCGGTGGACGAGGCCAAGTGGGGCTTTGCGGTGATCGAACATTCGCTGTGGCAAGCCATTCCCAATTACCTGCGCAAGGCCGATCAGGCCCTGCATGCCGCCACCGGCTTGCGCCTGCCGCTGGAGGCTGCACCGATCCGCTTTGCCTCGTGGATGGGCGGCGACCGGGATGGCAACCCCAATGTCACCGCTGCGGTAACCCGCGAAGTGCTGTTGCTGGCGCGGTGGATGGCGGCGGATCTGTACCTGCGCGACGTTGACCACCTAGCGGCTGAGCTGTCCATGCAAAAAGCCAGCGAGGCTTTGCGCGCCCAGGCCGGTGATAGCGCTGAACCCTACCGTGCCGTGCTCAAGCAATTGCGTGAACGCCTGCGCGCCACGCGCAATTGGGCGCACGCGTCCCTGAAAGTCACTACCCCAGCCTCTGCCGATGTGTTGCAGAACAACCGCGAACTGCTGGACCCGCTGGAGCTTTGCTACCAGTCCCTGCACGAGTGCGGCATGGGCGTGATCGCCGACGGGCCGCTGCTCGACTGCTTGCGCCGGGCGGTGACGTTCGGGTTGTTCCTGGTGCGCCTCGATGTGCGCCAGGACTCCACGCGCCACAGCGCAGCCATGACTGAAATCACTGACTACCTGGGCCTGGGCCGCTATGAGGACTGGAGCGAGGAGCAGCGCATCAGCTTTCTGCTGGAGGAGCTGAACAACCGGCGTCCGCTTTTGCCCGCTCATTTCAAACCGTCGGCCGATACGGCGGAAGTCCTGGCCACGTGCCGGGAAGTGGCGGCGGCG
Organism: Pseudomonas sp. N-1-13; assembly: GCF_057787095.1. Taxonomy (NCBI): domain Bacteria; kingdom Pseudomonadati; phylum Pseudomonadota; class Gammaproteobacteria; order Pseudomonadales; family Pseudomonadaceae; genus Pseudomonas; species Pseudomonas sp. N-1-13. The sequence continues at coordinate 1,053,961 of NZ_JBYNRI010000001.1, forward strand.
CCGGCGGCGTCCCTGGGCTCGTACGTGATCTCGATGGCGGGCGCCGCTTCCGATGTGCTCGCGGTGCAGCTCTTGTTGAAAGAGGCCGGCGTGTTGCGACCCATGCGGGTGGTGCCGCTGTTCGAGACCCTGGCCGACCTGGACAACGCCGGGCCGGTGATCGAGCAATTGTTGCTGCTGCCGGGCTATCGCTCGCGGCTGCAAGGGCCTCAGGAGGTGATGATCGGCTATTCCGATTCGGCCAAGGATGCCGGCACGACAGCGGCGGCCTGGGCACAGTATCGAGCCCAGGAACGGCTGGTGGACATTTGTCGCGAACAGCAAGTCGAACTGCTGTTGTTCCATGGCCGCGGAGGCACTGTGGGGCGTGGCGGCGGTCCGGCTCACGCGGCGATTCTGTCGCAACCGCCGGGTTCGGTGGCCGGGCGGTTCCGTACCACTGAGCAGGGTGAAATGATTCGTTTCAAATTTGGCCTGCCGGACATCGCCGAACAGAATCTCAATCTGTACCTCGCCGCCGTGCTGGAAGCGACGCTGCTGCCACCGCCTCCGCCCACTCCTCAGTGGCGTCATCTGATGGATGAACTGGCGGCCGACGGGGTCAAGGCTTACCGCGCCGTGGTGCGGGAAAATCCGCAATTCGTCGAGTATTTCCGCCAGTCCACACCGGAGCAGGAACTGGGCCGTCTGCCGCTGGGCAGCCGGCCGGCCAAGCGCCGGGCCGGAGGCATCGAAAGCCTGCGGGCGATCCCGTGGATCTTCGGCTGGACCCAGACGCGCCTGATGCTGCCGGCCTGGCTCGGTTGGGAGACCGCCCTGGGCAAGGCGCTGGAGCGCGGCGAGGGCGAGTTGCTGGGGCAGATGCGCGAGCAATGGCCGTTTTTCCGCACCCGCATCGACATGCTGGAGATGGTGCTGGCCAAGGCCGACGCGGACATCGCGCGCTCCTACGATGAGCGTTTGGTCGAACCTGGGTTGCTACCGTTGGGCGAGCATTTACGCGACCTATTGTCGCAGGCGTGCGCGGTGGTCCTGGGGTTGACCGGTCAGTCGCAGCTACTGGCACATAGCCCTGACACCCTGGAATTCATTCGCCTGCGCAACACCTACCTCGACCCGTTGCACCTGTTGCAGGCTGAACTGCTTGCCCGTTCGCGGCAGCAGGACGTTGCCCAGGGCAGCCCCGTGGAACAGGCGCTTCTGGTGTCTGTGGCGGGGATTGCCGCCGGTTTGCGTAACACCGGCTAAGGTTAAGCGGCGTACCGAAACGGCCCGCCCGGTATCCCCCGGGCGGAGGCCGGGTGGGCAGGGAGGAGGTCGGTCGGGCGACAGTTTGTTGTCCGGTTGCGACGATCGCCACCTCCTCCCAAGGGCGCGTCAGGCGCGGGTTCCTTCGACTTTCGGCGGCTTGTGTGGGTCGGGCCTGCTGTGTATCTTGATCAGCCTTTGGCCGTTTGGGCGGTCACGATCCTGTTTTCCGAGATTGGCCCCACGAGGCGAATCCGAGCGTTTACATAAAAAAATTGAGGAGCACATCGATGCGCGTCATTCTGCTGGGAGCTCCCGGGGCCGGTAAAGGTACTCAGGCAAAGTTCATCACCGAAAAATTCGGTATCCCGCAAATCTCCACTGGCGACATGCTGCGTGCCGCGGTCAAGGCCGGCACCGAGCTGGGCGTCAAGGCCAAGAGCATCATGGATGCCGGCGGCCTGGTGTCGGATGACCTGATCATCGCGCTGGTCCAGGATCGCATCGCTCAAGCCGATTGCGCCAACGGCTTCCTGTTCGACGGTTTCCCGCGCACCATTCCGCAGGCCGAAGCCTTGGTTACGGCTGGCGTGGAGCTGGATCACGTTGTCGAAATCGCCGTCGACGACGAGGAGATCGTTCAACGCATTGCCGGTCGTCGTGTCCATGAGCCGTCCGGCCGTGTCTACCACACCGTCTATAACCCGCCGAAACTCGCCGGCAAGGACGACATCACCGGTGAAGCACTGGTGCAGCGCAAGGACGACACCGAAGAAACCGTGCGCCATCGCCTGTCGGTCTACCATTCCCAGACCAAGCCGCTGGTGGAGTTCTACCAGAAGCTGTCCGCCAAGACCCAGGGCAAGCCCAAGTACAGCTACATCGCGGGCGTTGGTTCGGTTGAAGCGATCACCGGCAAGGTGCTTGAAGCACTGAGCTGAAAAGTCTGCTGTGCAGCAAATAACAACGGCCCGCTTGCGGGCCGTAGTTGTTTATACTGGCGCACTTTTCCCCATCTGATTTACGGACACACCGATGAGCACCTTGCTGGCCCTGGATACCGCGACTGAAGCTTGCTCCGTTGCCTTGCTGCACGACGGCAAGGTCACGAGCCATTACGAGGTGATCCCGCGCTTGCACGCCCAGAAGCTGCTGCCGATGATCCAGCAATTGCTCAGCGATGCAGGGACCACCTTGCAGGCGGTGGATGCGATTGCCTTTGGTCGTGGGCCGGGAGCGTTCACTGGCGTGCGCATTGCCGTCGGCGTGGTGCAGGGCCTGGCGTTTGCCCTGGAGCGGCCGGTGTTGCCGGTGTCCAACCTGGCGGTACTCGCCCAGCGCGCCTTGCGTGAACAGGGCGTCAGCCAAGTCGCGGCGGCCATCGATGCGCGCATGGATGAGGTGTATTGGGGCTGCTACCGCGAGTCCGAGGGTGAGATGCGCCTGGTGGGCGCCGAAGCGGTGCTCCCCCCCGAAGCGGCGGCGTTGCCTGCCAACGCCAGCGGCGACTGGTTCGGCGCCGGTACCGGTTGGGGCTACGGCGAGCGGATTGCCGTCCCCCTCAGCGGCCAGGACGCCTCGATGCTGCCCCATGCCGAAGACCTGCTGACCCTGGCCCGCTTCGCCTGGGAGCGCGGCGAAGCCATTCCGGCCGACGATGCACAACCGGTGTACTTACGGGACAAGGTTGCAACACCCAAATCCGAACGGTAGACCCAGGCGTTGTGAGAGCAAAGCTTGCTCGCGATACGGGGGCCCCGGTTCTCCGGCGGACCGCGTCATCTTCATCGCGGGCAAGCCTTGCTCCTACAAAGTCATTTGCTCCCCCAAAAGTCACACCCAATATTACCAGTCGTCATTTTTTCGAGCCGGTTTTAAACCTTTTTGACTTTATGTGCTCTAGTTATCACTTGCGCATTTGCGCGGCTGTGAAAGTGCCGCTAAATTGCCATCATTGATACCGAGCATTCTGTTATGCGTATAGACGGCGTTTCATCCCAGTCCTACCCCATCAAACGCAGGCCTCGTGCAGGCAAAGTTGCTGCGGATGAGTCCTTCGATGACATCGATGGCGAACTGGAATTTCCGTCCGAAGAGCAGTTGGCCGCTCGCGCTGCCAAAGCCTCGGCGCAACGCCTGAGCAATCTTCCGGCCCGTCAGCAAGACATGCTGTATCACCGCGCCATGAGCCGCAGTGTATCCGCGGCCCTGGCCAGCTACCTGAGCACTGCCGGTTTCGTTGACTGGGATATGGAAGTGCTGGGACTCGACCTCTACATCTGATGGGGTTGCCTTACTACCTGGGCTGCCCGTCCTGGAGCGAAAACGCCTGGCGCGATTATCTTTATCCGCAAGACGCCAAAAGCTCCGATTTCCTGAACCTCTATTCTCAAGTGTTCAATGCCGTGGAAGGCAATACGACCTTCTACGCCAGCCCCTCTGCGGCCATCGTTCAGCGCTGGGCGCAGACCATGCCCGAGCAGTTTCGCTTCACCGCCAAGTTGCCCGGTGACATCAGCCACAATGGCGATTTGCGTGAGCACCTGACGGCCATCGAAACCTTCGTGCAATTGCTCAGCCCCCTGGGCGAACGGGTTTCACCGTTCTGGTTGCAGCTATCCAAGGCCTTTACCCCGAATCGCTTGCCGGAGCTGGCGGGCTTCATCGATGCCTTTGAGCGACCCTTGGCCGTGGAGGTCCGTCACGGTGACTTCTTTGCCAAGGGCGATGCAGAACGACAGCTCAACCGCCTGCTCCTTGATCGCGGGGTAGAACGCATCTGTCTGGATCCCCGGGCATTGTTCAGTTGCACCTCGACCGATCCTGCCGTGCTCCATGCTCAATCGAAGAAACCGCGCGTACCGCCCCGGCCGACCGCGTTCACCGACTGCCCGCAGGTGCGTTTCATCGGCCATCCAGTGCTGGAGGCCAACGAACCGTTCCTGACCCCCTGGGTGGAAAAAATCGCCGGGTGGATCGAAGAGGGGCGCACGCCTTATATCTTTCTGCACACCGCCGACAACGTGCTGGCGGCCAAACTCGCGCAACACTTTCATCGCCGATTGATGAGCCGTTTGCCTGGCTTGCCGGCCCTGCCTGAGCTATACAGAGAGCCCGCCGCCGAGCAACTGGGTTTGCTCTGAGGCAAAATTTCTCTGCCCAGGAGTGATTTCCATGGATGCGCAAACCCGTCGAGCCCAGGCCTTCAAAGCCTTGCATGAACGCGAAGGCGCGTTCGTCATTCCCAACCCGTGGGACGCCGGTTCGGCAAAGATGCTTGCCAGTCTCGGCTTCGAGGCCCTGGCCACCACCAGTGCCGGTTACGCTTTTTCCTTGGGACGGCCCGATGGTGCCGCGGGGCTGGATGACACCCTGGCCAATGTCCGGGCGATTGTGGCGGCCACTGACTTGCCAGTGGCGGTCGATCTGGAGAACGGCTTCGCCGATGCCCCCGAGGCGTGCGCCAGCAGCCTGATCCGCGCGGCGCAGGCCGGCGCGGTGGGTGGCTCGATCGAAGATGCCACAGGGCGCGAAGACAGCCCGATCTATGGCTTCGAGCATGCCGTGGCGCGGGTTAAAGCTGCGGCTGACGCGGTGCGCAGTCTGCCGTATCCCTTTGTGCTGACCGCCCGGGCGGAGAATTTTCTGCACGGCAAGCCCGACCTGGATGACACCATTGCCCGCCTGAAGGCGTTCGCCGATGCCGGTGCCGACGTGCTCTATGCCCCAGGCTTGCGCTCGGCCGAGCAGGTGCTGGCGGTGGTCCGGGCGCTGGCGCCGAAACCGGTGAATGTGTTGATGTCCGGGGCGCTGGACCTGACGGTTGCGCAGCTGAGCGAGATGGGCGTCAAGCGCATCAGTGTCGGGTCCGCGCTGGCCCTGGCGGCGTATGGCGAGTTTTTCCGCGCCGCCGAGGAAATCCGCGAACAGGGCTCGTTCACCTTCACCCGTCGTTCGATGCCCTTCAACCAGGCCAACCAATTATTCAAGGGTTGAGGCCCGAGGCATTGTCGTGCGGGTTTTGAAAGGTTTTACGCTATTGGTGCTGGTTGTTGGCGTCGCAGTGCTGGGGGTATGGCGCGGTTGGCTGTCGGTGCCGCCACAATGGAATCCCTGGGCGCCCCTGGACGTCAATGCGCCGCCGAACCTGCTGACCCGTTACAAACTCATGGCCCTGCGCAACGATCCGCAGTTATGCGACCAGGCGCTCGCGACCTCGGGGCTGCGGGCCACCCGCCAGGCCGACAGCAGTCCCCAGGCCAGTTGCCCGCTGAGCAATGTGCTGAGGGTGCAGGGCGGCGAGGTGGCGTTGAGCAGCAGCTTCCTGGCCAGTTGCCCGCTGGCGGTGGCGTTCGCCTTGTTTGAACGTCACGCGCTGCAGCCGGCGGCGCTGGCGACCTATGGGCAGGAAGTGGTGCAGGTCGATCATCTGGGCAGTTTCGCCTGTCGCAATATGTACGGTCGGGAGAGCGGGGCGCGCAGCCAGCATGCCACGGCCAGTGCGCTGGATATCGCCGGGTTTCGCCTGGCGGACGGCCGTCGCGTGAACGTGCTCAAGGACTGGCCGAAGGACAACACCCACGCCCAATTCCTGCGCCAGGTGCGCGACGGTGCCTGTGACGTGTTCAATGTGGTCTTGAGTCCGGATTACAACGCGGCGCACCGCAACCATTTTCATCTGGATGTCGGGCCGTGGTGGATTTGCCGTTGATTCAGGCGGCGATGCGCAGGTTCTGCAACACGATCGGGCGTGCCCAGCGGGTATCGAAGTCCAGTTGCTTCTGCTGTGCCACCAGTTCCTCTTCCGGGAACGGCGGGAACGGCTTGTCCAGCAGGTCCAGTTCGAATTCGGCAATCGGCAGGTGCAGTGGACGTGGCTGAGGCGCAGGTCCCGGTTCTGGCAGCGGTTGGCCGGCGGCAAGCACCAGAGGGCGAACCCAGTTGCTTTCGAAGGTCTGCTGTTTTTGCTGGGTGGCGATTTCTTCCGGCGGGAACGGCGGGAAGGGTTTGTCCAGCAGGTCGAGTTCAAATTCAGCGATTGGCAGGAACAGCGGCTCAGGCGGTTTGACTTGGGTTTCTGTCACTTGGCAGTTGCGCTGGCTGACAATGTGCTCGAGCAATTCGGCGCCGAGGGTCGGTTCAACAGCCGCATCGAGGGCAACTGGCTGGTAGCTGCCAGGCGCCGGTGCGTTATCACCCAGTTGATCGGCCAGGGCCCGGGCAAAAAAATCCTGCCACAGGTGACTGACGCCGCTCAGGGCTTGGGTGTTGCGCAGGCTGTAATCGCCGTAAGGGGAGATGACGCCTATCGATGTGGATTGAATGTCTGACATTTTTCTCGGTCGACGCTCAGCTCTGGCAAAATGCCGTTCACCGTTGTTATCGGCCGTTTTTGCCGATCCTTAATTTTTTGAGCATGTTTCCAAGAATGAACAACTTCCATGAGTGATCAACCCGCGGCCTGCCGCATCCATGTTGAGGCCCTGGCCCCGGCCTTCCAGCCGCAGGCCGAGCACTGGGCACAGCGCCTTGACCTGCCGTTGCAGGTGGACGATGGCGAGTTTGCCTTGCAGGTCGGTGAGCAGGGGTTGCAATTGCAGCAACTGGGGCCGGATGCGCCGGGACCGGTGCGGGTGGACTTCGTCGAAGGCGGCGCGGCCCATCGCCGCTTGTACGGCGGCGGTAGCGGCCAGATGATCGCCAAAGCCGTCGGTGTGGCCCAGGGCGTACGTCCGCGTGTGCTGGATGCCACGGCCGGGTTGGGCAAGGATGCGTTTGTGCTGGCCAGCCTGGGCTGTGAAATGAGCCTGATCGAGCGCCAGCCGCTGATCGGCGCATTGCTCGAGGATGGCCTGGCCCGAGGCGCGGAGGACTTCGACGTGGCGCCGATCGTCGCCCGCATGCGGTTGCTCAAGGGCAATTCCATCGAGGTGATGCGCAACTGGCAAGGCGAGCCGCCCCAGGTGATCTACCTGGACCCGATGTTCCCTCATCGTGAGAAAACGGCCCTGGTGAAGAAGGAAATGCGCCTGTTCCGGCCGCTGGTGGGCGACGACCTGGACGCTCCGGCGTTGTTGGCCGCGGCCCTGGCCCTGGCGACTCACCGCGTCGTGGTCAAGCGTCCGCGCAAGGCACCGTGCATCGAAGGGCCAAAACCCAGCCACGGGCTTGAGGGTAAATCCAGCCGCTACGACATCTATCCCAAGAAGGCGCTCAAGGCCTGAGACCGCGTCGCCTCCATCGCGAGCAGGCTCGCTCCCACAGATGTGTGTTGTGTTAACTACACCTTACCCTGTGGGAGCGAGCCTGCTCGCGATGAGGCCCGCCCAGTCGGCGAGAATCTATCAGATGATCTGCGGCCGATAAGCGCGCATAAACAACCCCACCACTTCCTCGACATGAGCCTCGGCCGCTGCGGCTTCCAGCGGTGCGCCGCAGCCATACAGCAAGCGGAAATTCGCCGCACCCTTGATGAGGCAGAAGAAGTGTTCCGCCGCATTGCGCGGTTTGTCGATGCTCAGGGCGCCGCTCTGGTTGACCTTGTTCAGCAGCCTTTCCATGCCTGAGAGCATCCGTTGCGGGCCTGCTTCGAAGAAGATCGTCGACAGCTGCGGGTCCTGACTGCCCAAGGCCATGATCAACCGATGCAGGTTCACCGATTCGTCGCTGTTGATCAGTTGGTGAAAACCACGGGCAATGTTCAGCAACACATGTTCGATCGGCACGCCGTCAGGCCATTCGAAGAAAAGCGGCGGCACTTGCTCTTCACACTTGGCCACCACGGCAGCGGAAAACAGCGTTTCCTTGTCGTTGAAGTGGCTGTAGACCGTCAGCTTCGACACACCGGCCTCGGTGGCGACCGCGTCCATGCTGGTGTTGGCATACCCCAGGCTGACGAAGAGTTTTTTTGCCGCGTCGAGAATGGCCTGGCGCTTGGCCAGATCCTTCGGACGGCCTGGGCCGTTGGGAGGTGAAAGATTGTTCGACATTATTCGCTTTTAATACTGGACTGGTGAGTTTGCTATTAATAACATACTCGTCAGTATAATTATTCCAAGCACCATTAGCGAAAGGTCACTCGCCATGTTCCGCTATGCCTTGCCCCTCGCCCTGCCAGTGAGCCTGGTTTTTTTATTGTCTGCGTGTGGTCAGGACGAACCCGTGTCCCTTGCCGTGCGCCCCGCCATGGTGGTGCAGCCAGAGCCTTCGGGCCAGGCGATGGAAAGTTATCCGGGTGAAGTCAGGGCGCGATTCGAGCCAGACCTGGCCTTTCGCATCGGCGGCAAAGTAAGCCGACGACTGGTCGAAGAGGGCCAGCGAGTCAAGGCCAACCAGCCCCTGGCCGAGCTCGATCCCCAGGACGTGCGCCTGCAGCTGGAAGCCACCCGTGCCCAAGTCGCCGCCGCCGAAGCCAACCTGAACCTGGTGCGCGCTGAACGTGATCGCTACAAAACCTTGATGGAGCGGCAGATGGTCAGCCGCTCCCAGTACGACAACGCAGAAAACCTCTACCGCTCCGGTGCCGCGCGGCTCAAGCAGATCAAGGCTGAATTCGATGTCGCCAGCAACCAGGCCAGTTACTCGGTGCTGCGTGCGCCTCAGGATGGCGTGGTTGCCCGGCGTTCCGTGGAGGTAGGGCAGGTGGTGTCGGCCGGTCAAACGGTCTTCACCCTCGCCACTGACGGCGAGCGTGAAGTGCTGATCAGCCTGCCGGAGCAGGGCTTTGGCCGGTTCAAGATTGGTCAGCCGGTCTCGGTGGAGTTATGGAGCCAGCCCGATCAGCGTTTCAGCGGACGCATCCGCGAACTGTCGCCAGCCGCCGATCCCAGATCCCGCACCTTCGCCGCTCGCGTTGCCTTCACCGCCGGCAGTGTTCCGGCTGAGTTGGGTCAGAGTGCCCGAGTGTTTATCCAGACCGGCGACCAGGTGTCGCTGTCGGTGCCGCTGTCGGCACTCACCGCCGAGAACGGCGCCACTTACGTGTGGGTAGTCAACGGCAATAACACCCTGAAAAAAGTCCCGGTGCGCGTCGGCCCGTTTGGCGAAAAAAACGTTCCGGTGCTTGAAGGGCTGAGCCCCAATGACTGGGTCGTCGCAGCCGGTGTGCACGTGCTCCTCGACGGCCAGCAGGTGCGGCCGGTGGATCGCTCCAACCGCGTGGTCAATCTGGCGGCCAAGGAGTAATCCCCGATGGGCTTCAATCTTTCCGAATGGGCGCTGCGTAACCGCCAGATCGTCCTGTTCCTGATGTTGTTGCTGGCAATCGTCGGCGCGCTTTCCTACACCAAGCTCGGCCAGAGCGAAGACCCGCCGTTTACCTTCAAGGCCATGGTTATTCGCACCAACTGGCCGGGGGCTACGGCCGAGGAGGTTTCTCGCCAGGTCACCGAACGCATCGAAAAGAAACTGATGGAAACCGGCGATTACGAAAGAATCGTCTCGTTCTCCCGCCCGGGCGAATCCCAGGTGACTTTCATGGCTCGCGATTCCCTGCATTCGGCGCAGATTCCCGAGTTGTGGTACCAGATCCGCAAGAAGGTCAGTGACATCCGTCACACCTTGCCGCCGGGCATCCAGGGGCCGTTTTTCAACGATGAGTTTGGCACCACCTTCGGCAATATCTATGCGCTGACCGGTGATGGTTTTGACTACGGCGTGCTCAAGGATTACGCCGATCGCATCCAGATCCAACTGCAACGGGTCAAGGATGTGGGCAAGGTCGAACTGCTGGGTTTGCAGGACGAGAAAATCTGGATCGAACTGTCGAACGTGAAGCTGGCGACCCTCGGCGTGCCGCTGGCGGCAGTCCAGCAGGCGTTGGAAGAGCAGAACGCAATATCGACCGCAGGTTTTTTCGAAACCGGCAGCGAGCGGGTCCAACTACGGGTATCGGGAAATTTTCAGACAGTAGAAGAGATCCGCGACTTTCCCATTCGTGTCGCTGATCGCACGTTCCGTATCGGCGATGTCGCCGATGTTCATCGCGGTTTCAACGATCCGCCAGCCCCGCGCATGCGCTTCATGGCCGAAGATGCCATTGGTCTGGCCGTGGCGATGAAGGACGGCGGCGACATTCTGATTCTGGGCAAGGCCCTGGAGGCGGAGTTTGCCCGTATCCAGAACAACCTGCCGGCCGGCATGCAATTGCGTAAGGTCTCGGACCAGCCGGCGGCGGTGAAAACCGGTGTTGGCGAGTTCGTCCAGGTGCTGGTGGAGGCCCTGACGATCGTGTTGCTGGTGAGCTTCTTCTCCCTCGGGCTGCGGACCGGGATGGTGGTCGCCCTGGCGATTCCGCTGGTGCTGGCGATGACCTTCGCCGCGATGTATTACCTGGGCATCGGCCTGCACAAGATTTCCCTTGGCGCGCTGGTGTTGGCGTTGGGTCTGCTGGTGGATGACGCGATCATCGCGGTCGAGATGATGGCGATCAAAATGGAGCAGGGCTTCGACCGGATCAAGGCCGCCAGCTATGCCTGGACCAGCACCGCATTCCCGATGCTCACCGGTACGCTGATCACCGCTGCGGGTTTCCTGCCGATCGCCACGGCGCAGTCAGGCACCGGTGAGTACACCCGTTCGATTTTCCAGGTCGTCACCCTGGCGCTGCTGGCCTCCTGGGTGGCCGCGGTGGTGTTCGTGCCGTACCTGGGGGAGAAACTGTTGCCGGACCTGGCGAAAATTCATGCCGCCAAACACGGCACCGCTGATGGCCAGTTCGACCCCTACGGCACGCCGTTCTACCAGCGTGTCCGGCGCTTGGTGGAGTGGTGCGTGCGGCGGCGCAAAACCGTCATCGTGCTGACCGTGCTGTTATTTGTGGGCTCGGTGGCGCTGTTCCGTTTCGTGCCACAACAGTTCTTCCCGGCCTCGGGGCGACTTGAGCTGATGGTCGACCTGAAGCTGGCCGAAGGCGCGTCCCTGAGCAACACCGCCGAGCAGGTCAAGCGCCTTGAAGCGCTGCTCAAGGACCACGCGGGCATCGACAACTACGTGGCTTATGTCGGCACCGGTTCACCGCGCTTCTACCTGCCGCTGGATCAACAACTGCCGGCACCCAGCTTCGCCCAGTTCGTGGTGCTGGCCAAGACCATCGAAGACCGCGAGCCCCTGCGCAGCTGGTTGATCACCACGTTGAACGAGCAGTTCCCGGCCCTGCGCTCGCGGGTCACGCGCCTGGAAAATGGCCCGCCAGTGGGTTATCCGGTGCAGTTTCGCGTGACCGGTGAGCACATCGAACAAGTCCGGGCCCTGGCGCGGAAAGTGGCGACCAAGGTTCGTGAGAATCCCTACGTGGCCAACGTGCATCTGGATTGGGAAGAGCCGAGCAAGGTGGTGTACCTGAACGTCGATCAGGACCGCGCCCGAGCGTTGGGCGTGAGTACGGCTAACCTGTCGAGCTTTTTGCGCAGTTCCCTCACCGGCTCCAGCGTCAGCCAATACCGGGAAGACAACGAACTGATCGAGATTCTGCTGCGCGGCACGGTGCATGAGCGCACCGAATTGTCGCTGCTGCCGAGCCTGGCGGTGCCGACCGACAATGGCACAAGCGTTGCGCTGTCACAGATCGCGACGCTGGAATACGGCTTCGAAGAAGGCGTTATCTGGCACCGCAATCGCCTGCCAAGTGTGACCGTGCGGGCTGATATCTATGGCAAGGAACAACCGGCGACCCTGGTGCAGCAGATCTTCCCGACCCTGGCCCCGATTCGTGCCGAGCTGCCGGACGGTTATCTGCTGGAAGTGGGCGGTACGGTAGAGGATGCCGCCCGTGGCCAGCAATCGGTGAACGCCGGCGTGCCGCTGTTCATCGTCGTGGTGCTGACGTTGCTGATGCTGCAACTGCGCAGTTTTTCCCGCACGGCCATGGTGTTTCTCACCGCGCCCCTGGGGCTGATCGGTGTCACGCTGTTCCTGCTGGTGTTCCGCCAGCCGTTCGGTTTCGTTGCCATGTTGGGCACCATCGCCTTGTCGGGGATGATCATGCGCAACTCGGTGATTCTGGTGGACCAGATCGAACAGGACATCAAGGCGGGGCTCGCCCCGTGGCAGGCGATCATCGAAGCCACTGTGCGACGGTTTCGCCCGATTGTGCTCACCGCGCTGGCGGCGGTGCTGGCGATGATTCCGCTGTCACGTAGCCTGTTCTTTGGCCCGATGGCGGTGGCGATCATGGGCGGGCTGATCGTGGCGACGGCGTTGACGCTGTTGTTCCTGCCGGCGTTGTATGCGGCGTGGTTCAGGGTCAAGAAGACCTGACACGATCCTGATAGCACTGAAGATCAAATGTGGGAGCGAGCCTGCTCGCGATGGCGGAGTATCAGTCAACACAGATGTTATGGCTGATACCGCTATCGCGAGCAGGCTCGCTCCCACAGTGTTTTTGCGCTGAATCTCAGAGCGTACCAAACACCTTCTTGGCCAAACTGCTCGCCGCCGCCGCAGGGTTCTGGCGGATGGTGGCTTCCTGTTTGCCGATCATCTCGAACAAACCGTCCAGCGCTTGTTCGGTCACGTAGTTTTCGATGTTGGCGCTTTTGGCGTCCAGCACGCCGAAGGTCGCCGCTTGGCCTGCGAACGTGTTGTATTTCTGCGCCAGGCCAACCTTGTCGGTGGCTTGCTTGACAATGGGCAGGAACTTGGCGCGGATCTGCTCGCGGCTGCTCTTGTTCAGGTACTGCGTGGCGGAATCGTTGCCGCCGCTCAGGATCCCCTTGGCATCGCTCACACTCATGTTCTTCACGGCATTGACCAGGATCGGCTGGGCCTGGACCACAGCGGCTTCAGCGGCCTGGTTCATGCTGGCTTCCAGTTGTTCGACCTGATCGCCCATGCCAAAGGCTTTCATCTTGCTGGCGACTTTACCGAGCTTGCCCGGCAGTTCGATCTTCACCTCGGGGTTGTTGCTGAAGCCACCGGGTGTGCCCAACTGCTTGACGGCTACTTGGGCGCCCTGGGTCAGTGCGTCCTTGAGGCCGCCGGTGGCGTCCTTCTGCGAGAGGTCGGCCAGGGACAGGGCCATGGTGTTGGCGCAGAACAACAGGCCGGCGCACAGGCTGGTGAAACGGAGCGTAGAGCGGAGCATGGCAGCTTCCTTGAAAAAATTAGAAAGAGAAATCAGCGGGCGGCGTTGACGCGGATCTTCAGCGGCTGTGGATCTTTGCCATCGAGCTGCACGGTGTGTTGTTCGGTGGTGATGAACATCAACTGGCCGTCCACTTCAATGCGCGCGCTCACGGCATAGCGATGGCCGGGTTTGACCTGGGCCGGATCATAGCTGAGGTGAAACGGCAGCGGGACCTGGCCCTTGACCGGACCGCTCTGTTCATCAAGCACCACCGCGGGGGCGTCGGCCAGGGACACATCCTGCAGGCTCACGCTTAAGACAGCGGTAGGCGGCAGGGCGATGCGCTGCAGGTAGAACACTTCACCGTCGAGACTGTTTTTGCTCGCCAGCGGTGCGCTGGAGCAGGCACTGAGTAACGTGGCAACGGCGACGAGAAGAAGCTTTTTCATTGGGGGCATTTCCATATTGAGGGCGCCAGAGAGAACCTGGCGCCTGTGGGGTCAGTCCGCAACCAGCGGGATGACCTGATCTGCCGCATCTTCACTGCGATGCAACGCCACCTGACGGATCGACAAACGGATCTCCGCCGGCAGGACCCGCTTGGCCGCACCTTCGGCCAGTTCACCCAGCAGCTCGTGATAGCTTAGCTTGCCCGCTTCGTCCCGGCGCAGTACGTCCAGGTCCAGCATTGTCTGGATGAAATGCCGGAACAGGCTCTTGTCGAAGAATTCCGGTGCGTTCAAGCCGTGCAGGATCGACAGGCGCTGGGCCATGACCGTGCAGAGGTCTTCCAGTTCTTCGGCGCTGATGCTGTTCTGGCCGCTGTTGAGCAGCAGGGAGACGGTCATGTAGAAGCGCTGCAAGGTCTGCGCGATGCTCTTGGACAACAGGGTCAGCAGCACGAAATGCCGTGAGCTCGGGGCCGGGCGCAGATACAGGTCTTTTTCGAAACGCAGCAGCCCTTGTTCGACGAACGCTTCGAGCCATTGGTCGACCACGGCGTCCAGTTCTTCCAGTGACCAGCGAATGAACAATTCCGATTGCAGATAGGGGTACAAGGCGCGGGTGTAGCGCAGGATCTGTTCGCGGCTCATGCGCGAAGTGCTTTGGAAGAAACTCGCCAGCAACGCCGGCAGGGCGAAGATGTGCAGCACGTTGTTGCGGTAGTAGGTCATCAGGACGGCATTCTGCTCGTCCAGATACAGAATCTTGCCCAGGGCATCGCTCTGTTCCGACAGCAGGTCCATGCCTTTGACGTGCTCGATCAGCGCTCGACCATCGCCCTCGGGCAAGGTGGTGTGAGGCGAGTACGGCACTTTGCGCAACAACGCCAGGTACAGGTCCAGCACCCGGGCCATGGCACGGTCGTCCAGGGCCAGGCGGCTAGTGGACAGCAGCGCCAGGGCGACCAGGTTGACCGGGTTGATGGCCGCCGCTTCGTTCAGGTGCCGGGCCACCCGCTCGCCGAGGCGGTGGGTGGTTGCGTTGAGCCAGGCCGGTTTGAATTGCGGGCCCAGCTCCTGTTGGCGCCAACCCGGCTGTTCGCCGTCGAGAAACTCCGCCAGTTTGATCGGCTCACCGAAGTTCACCGCTACTTGGCCGAAGCGCTGCTTGAGGGCGCCGATGACCTTGAAAATGTCGAAGATCGATTCTTTCTTCTTGCTCGCCCCACGCAGTTCACCCAGGTAGGTGCGGCCTTCCAGGACGCGCTCATAGCCGATGTAGACCGGCACGAACACGATGGGCATGCGCGATGAGCGCAGGAAGCTGCGCAAGGTGATGGCGAGCATGCCGGTCTTGGGTTGCAGCATGCGTCCGGTGCGCGAGCGACCGCCCTCGACGAAATACTCCACCGGAAAGCCTTTGGTGAACAGTGTGTGCAGGTACTCGTTGAACACCGCGGTATAGAGCGGGTTGCCCTTGAAGGTACGACGCATGAAAAACGCCCCGCCCCGACGCAGCAGGCCGCCGATCACCGGCATGTTGAGGTTGATGCCGGCGGCGATGTGCGGCGGGGTCAGGCCGTTGCGAAACAGCAGGTACGACAGCAGCAGGTAGTCGATATGGCTGCGGTGGCACGGCACGTAGATGACTTCGTGGCCCTGAGCGACCTTCTGCACGCCTTCGATGTGGTTGACCTTGATGCCGTCGTAGATCTTGTTCCAGAACCAGCTCAGCACCACTTCCAGGAAACGGATCGCGGTGTAGGTGTAGTCCGAGGCGATTTCGTTGCCGTAACGCAGCGCCTGGGCCTTGGCTTTTTCCGGGGTGATTTTTTCCCGCTCGGCCTCGTCGGCAATCGCCTGTTTGACCAGAGGCTGGTTCAGCAGCCCCTTGACCAGGTTGCGTCGGTGGGAAATGTCCGGGCCAATGACCGCCGCTTTCAAGTTGCGAAAATGTATCCGCAGGATCCGCTGGGCCATGCGCACGGTGCGTTCGTGGCCCTTGTCGTGCTCGATCAGTTCGCGCAAATGGATCGGCGCGGAAAACTGCACGCGGGTCTTGCGCCCCAGGATCATGATGCTCAGCAAGCGCCGCAGCCGGCCAGTGACGGCCCAACTGTCGGCGAACAACAGTTTCCACGGGCTGGATTCGCTGTCGGGCGACTGCCCCCAGAACACGCTGACCGGGATGATCTGTGCGTCTTCGGCGGCGTTGTGGGTCAGGGCATTGACCAGTCGCGTCAGGGTCGGCGGCGCGCCGCGTTTGTCCTGCCGGCCGAGCCAGTCCGGCTCCGGGGTCAGGTAGAAAAACGCCGCCGGTTCCAACAGGTTGCCCACGGACACCGGCAGTACCGGGCGGGGCAGGCCAGCCTTGGTGCACTCGGTGTCGAGCACCGCCAGGTCGGTGAGCGAAGGGTTTTGCAGGACGTAGAACACCGGACGACTGCGGTCGAGGTTGAGGGTGAAGGACGACTGATTGATCGTCTCGGAGCGAACCCAGAGGTACAACAGTCGGCGCAGGGTGCCAAACACAAGACGGCGGAACGGGGAACGGGTCATACGGCTTCTGCATGAGTGGATAAGATAAAGCGGCGGCTAGTGTGCCGGATTCGTCGAAAATCGGCAAAAAAGCGCCGAAGTAAAGTCAGTTGAGAGTTTTTACGTCTGTCATATACTCGGGCGGCTGACTGCCTCTGCCTTCCTCGTGGACGGCCGGACGGCGGCGAAGATCGTACGGCTTTCTATCGAAAGGCCGACTTAAAAATAAAAATGGGAGTGAGCAATCATGGCAGCACGCGAAACCGGCAATGTGAAGTGGTTCAACGACGCCAAAGGCTACGGCTTCATCCAGCGTGAAGGCGGGGCGGATGTATTCGTGCATTACCGCGCGATCCGTGGCGAAGGCCATCGTTCTCTGACTGAAGGCCAGCAGGTCGAGTACGCGGTGGTGGAAGGGCAGAAGGGCTTGCAGGCTGAGGATGTGGTGGGGTTGTAACCCGCATTCACTGGCGACACAAAACCCCTTGTGGGAGCGAGCCTGCTCGCGATAGCGGTGTGTCAGTCACTTCTAATCTGGCTGATCTACCGCTATCGCGAGCAGGCTCGCTCCCACATGGGTTGTGCTTTTACCTTTGTATCTGCGGCGGGCATCGCGAGGGTGGCCCTCAGATAGTCACGCCGTCTTCCAGGTAATCTCTTCTTCCCCATCGGCGCTGATGCGAATCCAGCGATCCGCCGACTCTTCACCTTCTTCCTCCACCCACGACCCAGGTGCGCAGCGCACTTCGACGTTCAGCGCGGCAAAGGCTGCACGGGCGCAGGCGATGTCGTCTTCCCACGGGGTCTGGTCGCTTTCCAGGTACAGGCTGTTCCATTTACCCACAGCCTTGGGTAGCCAGGTCACCGGGATATCGCCGGCCTTGCACTTGTAGGTCTGGCCTTTCTGGACCCAGTCGCTGCACGGGCCCAGGGCCTGGCCGAGCCACGCGGCAATGGCCTTGTGATCGACGTCGGCGTCTTTGAGGTAAATCTCGATATCGGGTTGGCGCATGGATGTCCTCGCTGCGGTCTTGAAAAATCCATTCGCGGATTTAACTGGCCTCTGGCGGTTGCCCGAGGCCGGGAATTAAAAGTTATTGAAGAACGAAATAATCGTAGCGCATCGACACGGTGACCTCGAACGGCTCGGCCTGCTCGATCACGCTGGCGCGGCGTTCGGCACTGGCGCGCCAGCCGTGGGGCGTCATCGCCAACAGGTTGGCGCGGTCCTGGCCACTTATGAGTGTGAGCTTGAACTCGAGGGTTTCGCTGTGATCGAGCACCATGCCCGACGGCACCAGGGCCAGGTGTTTGTCATCCGTGTACTGGCGCACTTCGTCGTACAGTCGCTCGCGCAATTCCATCAGGTGGCCGCTGGTCGGGCCGACCTTCATCAGGCCGCCACCGGGGCTGAGCAGGCGTTTGGCCTCCTGCCAGTCCAGCGGGCTGAACACGCTGGCCAGAAACTGGCAGCAGCCGTCCGCCAGCGGTACGCGGGCCATGCTGGCGATCAACCAGGTCAGCCGTGGATCGCGTTTGCAGGCGCGTTTGACCGCCTCGCGGGAGATGTCCAGGGCGTAGCCATCGGCATCCGGCAAGGCTTGCGCGATCTGCGCGGTGTAGTAACCCTCGCCACAGCCAATGTCCAGCCAGCGACCGGGCGCGCGCTCGGCGGCCAGTTCGGCCAGGCGCCGGGCGACAGGGGCGTAATGCCCGGCGTTGAGGAAGTCGCGGCGGGCTTCGACCATCGCCTGGTTGTCGCCGGGATCGCGGCTGTTCTTGTGCTGCACTGGCAGCAGGTTCAGGTAACCCTGCCGCGCGCGGTCGAAGCGATGGCCGGCCGGGCATACCACGCCGTTGTCCACCGCGTTCAGCGGTTCACTGCAGATCGGGCAGGCGAGCATCAGGCGAGCAACTTGATCAGCGTCTTGTAGTAGATCTCGGTCAGCACGTCGAGGTCGGCCGCCAGCACGCGCTCGTTGACCTGGTGGATGGTCGCGTTGACCGGCCCCAGTTCCACCACTTGGGTGCCCATGGTGGCGATGAAGCGGCCATCGGAGGTGCCACCGCTGGTGGAGGCTTTTGTCTCGCGACCGGTGACATCCTTGATGCTCGAAGACACGGCATCCAGCAACGCGCCTGGTTCGGTGAGGAATGGCAGGCCCGACAACGCCCAATCGATGTGCCAGTCCAGTTGATGCTTGTCGAGGATATCGGCGACGCGTTTTTGCAAGCCTTCGACGGTGGACTCGGTAGAGAAGCGGAAGTTGAACACCGCCACCAGGTCGCCGGGGATCACGTTGGTCGCGCCAGTGCCGGCGTTGAGGTTGGAAATCTGGAAACTGGTGGGCGGGAAGAAGTCGTTGCCGTGGTCCCAATGCTCGGCGGCCAACTCTGCCAGGGCCGGCGCGGCCAGATGGATGGGGTTCTTCGCCAGGTGCGGATAGGCCACGTGGCCTTGCTTGCCGCGCACCGTCAGTTTGGCGCCGAGGGAGCCGCGGCGGCCGTTCTTGACCACGTCACCCACCAGGGTGGTGCTCGACGGCTCGCCGACGATGCACCAGTCCAGGCGTTCCTGGCGGGCCTTGAGGCGCTCGACCACGGCCTTGGTGCCGTGGTGGGCCGGGCCTTCTTCGTCGCTGGTGATCAGAAAGGTGATCGAGCCTTTGTGGTCCGGGTAGTCGGCGACAAACCGTTCCGCTGCCACCACCATAGCCGCCAGGCTGCCTTTCATGTCTGCCGCGCCACGGCCACAGAGCATGCCGTGTTCATCGATGACCGCATCGAACGGGTCGAGCTGCCAGGCTTGCACCGGACCGGTCGGCACCACGTCGGTGTGCCCGGCGAAACACAGCACCGGGCCGTCATGCTTGCCATGGCTGGCCCAGAAGTTATCCACATCCTCGATGCGCATCGGTTCGAGCGTAAAGCCCGCGCTGCCCAGGCGCTGCATCATCAGTTTCTGGCAATCGGCATCCACCGGCGTCACGGACGGACGGCGGATCAGGTCGCAGGCGAGTTGCAGGGTCGGCGAGAGGTCGGCGTGGGCCGTCATGGAAAACTCCGAAAGCTGGAAAGGAGATCACAGTCCATGTGGGAGCAGGCTTGCTCGCGAAGCTTTTAGCGTCAGTGATGACGCCTTCGCGAGCAAGCCTGCTCCCACAGGTCCTGAGTTCGACCGTTGGATTGTATTCGGTCGAGGCTTACAAAATGGCGGTTATCTTATAGCAAAACGACCCCGGTGGGCCCCTGGTGCTGGTCAGTTGGACCACGAAACCTGTGGGAGCGAGCTTGCTCGCGATGGCGTCGGATCAGCCGCATCAATATTGACTGACACACCGCTATCGCGAGCAAGCTCGCTCCCACAAGGGAAATTGGTCGGATTCATTTCGCGACCGGCTCGAATTGCCGCAGCAAAGCCCTATAATGCGCGCCGGTTTTTGGGGTAATGGTCATGAGTACAGAAGATCCACGGTTTGCCGGTATCGCCCGTTTGTATGGCATCGAAGGCCTGGAGCGCCTGCGGGCGGCCCATGTGGCGATTGTCGGGGTGGGCGGCGTTGGTTCCTGGGCGGCGGAAGCCATCGCCCGTTGCGGCGTGGGCGAGATTTCGCTGTTCGACCTGGATGATGTCTGCGTCAGCAATGCCAACCGCCAACTGCACGCCCTGGACAGCACCGTCGGCAAACCCAAGGTCGAGGTGATGGCCGAGCGCCTGCGCGGCATCAACCCCGACTGCACGGTGCATGCCGTGGCGGATTTCGTCACCCGCGACACCATGGCCGAATACATCACGCCGAACATTGACTGCGTGATCGACTGCATCGACAGCGTCAACGCCAAGGCGGCGCTGATCGCCTGGTGCAAACGCCGCAAGATCCAGATCATCACCACCGGCGGCGCGGGTGGGCAGATCGACCCGACGTTGATCCAGGTGTGCGACTTGAACCGCACGTTCAACGACCCGCTGGCCTCGAAAGTGCGTTCCACCCTGCGCCGCGACTACGGATTTTCCCGTACCGTGACCCGTCACTACAGCGTGCCTTGTGTGTTCTCGACCGAACAATTGCGCTACCCCAAACCTGACGGCAGCATCTGCTTGCAGAAGAGCTTTGTCGGCGACGGCGTCAAGCTCGACTGTGCTGGCGGGTTTGGCGCGGTGATGATGGTGACCGCGACATTCGGCATGGTCGCGGCGACCAAGGCTGTGGATAAGATTGTGGCGGGTGTGCGGCGGCCTGCGGACCGGGTTAAGCCTCAGGTTTGAGCACTGGGGCTGATGGCCTCATCGCGAGCAGGCTCGCTCCCACATTGGATCTCATGGAACACAAGTTTTGTGTACGACACGGATCCCCTGTGGGAGCGAGCCTGCTCGCGATGGCGATCATTCAGTCAACTCAAGCATCCGCTTCAACACCGCATTCAAACCATTGCTGCGCGAAGGCGACAACTGCCGCGACAATCCCAACTGATTGAACCAATCCGGCAAATCCACCTGTTGCAACTCGTCAGCCGACAAGCCGTTGACCCGCGCCAGCAGCAACGCCACCAGCCCACGAATCAACCGCGCATCGCTGCTGGCGGCAAACTGCCAATGTCCGTCCTGCAGCCGTCCCACCAACCACACCTGACTTTCACAACCATGGACCAGATTGGCGTCGCACTTATCCGCATCGCTCAAGGGCGGCAGGCGCTCGCCCCATTTCATCAGCAGCCGGGCGCGTTGCTCCCAGCTCGATGCGTCCTGGAAAATCTGCAGCGCCTCGGCGGCCTCGAACGGCAGGCTCATCGCAGTAGCTCCAAGGCCTGGTCCAGGGCTTCGAAGAAGCGTTCGATATCGGCGGAGTCGTTGTACAGCGCCAGCGACACGCGAATCGCCCCCGACAGCTTCAGATGTTTGAACAGCGGCATGGCGCAGTGATGCCCGGCGCGTACAGCAATGCCTTGTTCGGTCAGCAAGTGGGCCAGGTCGGCGTTGTGCACGCCTTCGACCACGAAGCTGACCAGGGCCAGGCTCGGATTGCCCACCAGGCGGACGCCATTGCGCGCCAGCAGCCCGTGGAGCAGGTAGTCATGCAATGCAGTTTCATGGTCGCTGACTGCCTGCGGGTCGAGGCCGGACAGGTAGTCGAGGGTCGCGCCCAGGCCGATCACACTGGCAATCGGCGGCGTGCCGGCTTCGAAGCCCAGTGGCGCCGGACGGAACGTGGCGCTGTGGTAGTCGGCCTGTTGCACCATCTCGCCGCCGAACTGCCAATGACGCAGTTGATGAAGCGCTTCGGTGCGGCCGAACAACACGCCCAGTCCTTCGGGGCCATAGAGCTTGTGGCTGGAAAATACATAAAAGTCGCAGCCCAGTGCCTCCACATCGTGACGGCCATGAACCACACCCTGGGCGCCATCGATCACCGTCAGCGCGCCTTGGACCTTGGCCAGGGCCAATAGCGCTGGCAAGGGCTGCCAGGTGCCCAGCACGTTGGACAGCTGGCTCACCGCCAGCAGGCGCGTACGTGGGCCGATCAGTTCGGCGGCGGCGCTGATATCGATCACCCCGTCGGCACCCAGCGGCAACACCACCAGCGTCAGCGCACGACGCTCGGCCAGTTGTTGCCACGGCAGCAGGTTGGCGTGGTGTTCCAGGGCACTGATGACGATTTCATCGCCCGGATTGAAAAGATGTTCCAGCCCATAGGCCAGAAGATTCAGCGCCGAAGTGGCGCCATGGGTGAAGACGATTTGCCCGCAATCCCCGGCATTGAGCCATTGCGACACTTTGAGTCGGCTGTCTTCGAATGCCTGGGTCGCATGGGCGCCCGGCAGATGCTGTGCGCGGTGCACGTTGGCCGCGCCATTGGCGTAGTAATGCGCCAGGGCGTCCAGCAGGGCTTGGGGTTTTTGCGTGGTGGCGGCATTGTCCAGGTAGGTCTGGCCTTGCCGTTGCAAGGCGGCGATGGCCGGGAAATCGGCGCGCCAGGGAGAGGGAATCAACATGCTTTCGGGCCCTGCTGGAGTTACGCCGGACCCTGTGGGAGCAAGCTTGCTCCCACAGGTGATGGTGTGAAGCGGCTTAGTTGTGGGCGTGCAGTGCTTCGTTCAGTTCGATGGCCGATTTATGGGTTTTGCATTCCACCGCGCCGGTCTCGGAGTTGCGGCGGAACAGCAGATCGGGCTGGCCGGCCAGCTCGCGGGCCTTGACCACCTTGACCAGTTGGTTGTTCTCGTCCAGCAGCGCCACCTTGGTGCCGGCGGTCACGTACAGGCCCGACTCCACGGTGTTGCGGTCGCCCAGCGGAATGCCGATGCCGGCGTTGGCACCGATCAGGCAGCCTTCACCGACCTTGATCACGATGTTGCCGCCGCCCGACAGGGTGCCCATGGTCGAGCAACCGCCGCCCAGGTCAGACCCCTTGCCAACGAATACGCCAGCCGATACACGGCCTTCGATCATGCCCGGCCCTTCGGTGCCGGCGTTGAAGTTGACGAAACCTTCGTGCATCACTGTGGTGCCTTCGCCCACGTAGGCGCCCAGGCGGATCCGTGCGGCATCGGCGATACGCACGCCGGCCGGGACCACGTAGTCAGTCATTTTCGGGAACTTGTCCACCGAGAACACTTCCAGCAGCTCGCCGCGCAGACGGGCTTCGAGCTGGTGCTCGGCCAGTTCGCCCAGGTCGATTGCGCCCTGGCTGGTCCAGGCCACGTTCGGCAGCAGCGGGAAAATACCGGTCAGGTTCAGGCCGTGAGGCTTGACCAGACGGTGCGACAACAGATGCAGCTTGAGGTAGGCCTCGGGCGTGGAGCTCAGTGGGGCGTCTTCAGCCAGCAGAGTGGCGACCAGCGGCTTGTGGCTCTCGGCCAGACGGGTCAGCAGCGCGGCTTGCGCGGCATCGACGCCCTTGAGCGCGTCAGCCAGTTGCGAAGCCTGTGCGGTGGTGAAGGTGATGGCCTGGTTGCCTTCGCTATAGCCCAGAATCGGCGCGATGGCCTTGACGATCTCGGCCGAAGGGTTGAGCAACGGTTGGGCGTAGAACACTTCCAGCCAGCTACCTTGACGGTTTTGCGTGCCGACACCGAAGGCCAGGCTGAACAGAGTATTGGACATGAAATTACCTCTACAAAATGGACTGGGCAGGCTTACTTGATCTCTGCCGCATAAATATCTGGCTTGAAGCCAATCAGGGTTCGGTCACCGAGATCAAGCACCGGGCGCTTGATCATCGAGGGTTGGCCGAGCATCAGTTCGATGGCTTTCGTCTGGTCGAGATCGGCTTTGCGTTCGTCGTCGAGTTTGCGAAAGGTCGTACCGGCACGGTTCAACACCACTTGCCAGCCATGCTCGTTGCACCATTGGGTCAGGTGCTCACGGTCGATGCCGGCGGTCTTGTAATCGTGAAAGTCGTAGTGCACAGCGTGTTCATCGAGCCAGGTGCGCGCCTTTTTCATCGTGTCACAGGCTTTGATACCGAAAAGGTGCAACGTTTTACTTGAATCGGTCAAGGAATTGCCCCCTTTGCAGGTGCTGGAAATAAAAGGTCAAGGATTATGCCATGACCGGACGGTTTCGCGACGCCAGATCGGCATGCACCCAAACCTGTGGGCGAGTCTGTGGGAGCAAAGCTTGCTCGCGATACAGGCGACACGGTTCAACTGCAAGACTGCGCCATCGTTCATCGCGAGCAAGCTTTGCTCCCACAGGCTCATTCCACAGGGCTGACTGCGACATAGGTGTAGCGGCCAAGTTAATGCTAGGCGGTTAATATGGCACTTCAACGGCAAGCTGTTGCCGGATGTGTGTCGCTGTAAATGGAAACTCGTTATGCAAAGCGCTTATACCGTGCTGATTCTGTTGACGCTGGTGGGTGTTTCACGGCTGATCGGACGGTTGATTCCGCTGCCGTTGCCCTTGGTGCAGATCGGCGCAGGGGCGTTGCTGGCCTGGCCATCCCTGGGTTTGCATGTAACGCTCAATCCGGAGTTGTTCCTGTTTTTATTCCTGCCACCGCTGCTGTTCTCCGACGGCTGGCGTATGCCCAAGCGCGAATTCTGGCGCCTGCGCGGGCCGATCCTGACACTGGCGGTGGGGCTGGTGCTGTTTACGGTGGTGGGCGCCGGTTATTTCATTCACTGGCTGCTGCCGAGCATCCCGCTACCGGTGGCGTTTGCCCTGGCGGCGGTCCTGTCGCCGACCGACGCGGTGGCGGTGTCGGCGATTGCTCGCGACCGCTTGCCCGCCCCCCTGATGCACATGCTCCAGGGCGAAGCGCTGATGAACGACGCCTCGGGTCTGGTCACCTTCAAGTTCGCCCTGGCGGCGGCCATCACCGGGGTGTTTTCCCTGGCCAACGCGAGCCTGGCCTTCGTGCTGGTGGCGATCGGTGGACTGCTGGTCGGCGTGGCCTTGAGTTGGCTGGTGGGCCGTATGCGGGCCTTGATGATCGGGCGCGGCTGGGACGACCCGGCCACCCACGTAGTGTTCATGTTGCTGTTGCCATTCGCGGCCTATGTGCTGGCTGAACGTTTGGGCGCTTCGGGGATTCTCTCGGCAGTGGCGGCCGGCATGATGCAGAGCTGGCTCGACCTGCTGCCGCGCCAGACCGGCACGCGGTTGCTCAACCGCAGCGTCTGGTCACTGCTGGAGTTCGCCTTCAACGGCTTGATCTTCCTGCTGCTGGGCCTGCAATTGCCGGACATCGCCAAGGCGGTGACCAGCCACGAAACCACATTGTGGCCGACGCTGTTCTACCGCTGCCTGGACGTGGTGGCGATTTTCCTGGTGTTGCTGGTGCTGCGGTTTGTCTGGGTGCAAAGCACCTGGCGCCTGTCCGGGCTATTGCGCCGCTGGCGTGGCAAGGGCGAGCTGACGCTCGTGCCGACTGCGCGCTCCTGCTGGTTGCTGACCTTCGGCGGGGTGCGCGGAGCGGTGACACTGGCGGGCGTGCTGTCGGTGCCGATGCTGTTGGCGGCGGGTGAGCCGTTTCCCGAGCGAGACTTGCTGATCTTCATTGCCGCCGGGGTGATTCTGCTGTCATTGATCGCCGCCTGCATCGCCCTGCCATTGCTGCTGCGAGGTATCGAGAAAAGCCCCGATGACAAGCGCCGCCACGAAGTGCGCGATGCCTGGCGCAAAACTGCTGAAGCGGCGATCCATGCATTGGAAGTGGACGAAACGAGCGAGGCTGCCAGCGCGCCCGACGCGACCCAAGCGGCGCTGGCGACCGAGGTCAAGGCGCGGTTGATGTCTGAATATCGCCATCAGTTGGAGGTGTTCAACGACTCCGCCGAAGCCCAGGCGCTGGCGTTTGAGATGGACCTGCTGGAACGCCGGCTGCGCTTGAAGGCCTATCGGGCGCAGCGGCTGGAGTTGTATCGCCTCAGCCGTCATCACCAGATTGGGGATGATGTGCTGCGAGAGGTGCTGGGGGAGTTGGATCTGGCGGAGGCGAATTTGGGGTTGGGTAAATAACGGTTGGGGTTAGAGCGGAAGGTAGGCCTTCACACCGGCGATCACGCCTTGCATGTCTTCAGAGCCCAGGCGAGGAACGAAGTACTCTCGGCCCTTGGATCGAGTCTTTTTATGCAGCTTGTCCAGACGTTCAAAACTCACGGTATAAATCATGTCGCACTTCACCCACAGCTCTTTGTAGCCATCGGACTGGAGGGGGTTGGTGCGGAGCAGGTGGTGCCAGTCCTGCTGAGTTTGTGGAGTTGTGGAGGAAATCGGCACCACAGTGCAGAGCTTGCGACTGTGTGTGGCAGTAGGAGAGATCACCACCACCTTGCGGATCTTCAGCATTTCAGGCGCAACAAAGCCCCGCGTGAAGTCGCAAAGAAGAACATCGCCTTGCTTGGGATGGTAATAAAGAGGCATTCCTTATCCTCATAAAAAAGCAAAGCCGCCCGAAGGCGGCTTCAATCGACACGCAGTTGAGCTTGCTTCGCCCTTTCTGCGCCGCTGGGTCAACCTCGAGAGGGACCCAGACTCCTGCCAGCTTTCGCTGGTGACGGGGAGGATTATGGCTACAGGGGATAGCGAATTCAAGCCAGCTTGAACCCTCGTAACAGGGTTGAATGAGATCTTTCGGTGTACAAAGTAAGCGAAATCAGTGGCTTGGCGTTCGCGGTACGTTTTATGTCTTTTCTTGTCTGAGCAGACAGACCGTGGTCTGTCAGACACGCCGAAGTTTCCGACAAGTTTTTAAGGTTGTCCGTCGGAAGCGAGGGCTCTAGCCTCTGGGTGTCGCTGCCAATTCAGCGACCGGACGTGAGAATCCGAACAAAACCTCTAGGAGCACGGGCTTCTGCGCTATCCAAGCGCGGGGCTTTACATACTTCAGCTCTAGGGAGCAATTTTGATGGACAACAAAGAGACTCAAAACGCACCAAAGCCCGCATCCACTTTCCCCTACGGCGATTACGCACCCGAAAAACTGCAAGAAGCCGCTGATCGTGTGCTGGATCACTATCTCAAACCTGACGACAGCGAGTCAGAACCCAAGCCCTCAGTACAGCTATTCACTGTGGCTGACGGTATCGACACCGAAGTGTTGCTGGCCAATCTCAGCGAAACCCTGGCTTCGGCCAATGCAATGCTCAATGACCTTGCCTTCGATCAGGACGGCTCGCGACGACATGTAGCATTGGGAGTGGCCCAGATGATTGAGTTGGGGATGTTGTTGGCGAACAAGTGCCTGGATCGGGTAGAGCTTCGGGCTTGATGTAATAGTGCCGTCCTCATCGCGAGCAAGCTTTGCTCCCACAGGATCCGGTATCGATATGGATCGTTCCCACGCTCTGCGTGGGAATGCCGCCAGGGACGCTCCGCGTTCCAATTCGGGGATGTGACGCAGAGCGTCACGGGATGCATTCCCACGCAGAGCGTGGGAACGATCAAACGGAATACATCAGGCAGATTGAGTTGACTGCTTGGGGCTGCTACGCAGCCCAGCGGGAGCAAGCTCCCTCGCCACAACAGCGCTTATGCGTGAGCCTCTTCCTGCTCAGGAACCAGCCGCACTTCCACTCTCTGACCCAACGCACGCGCTGCGCTGGCAAGCGTTGCCAGCGTCATTCCTGCATCGTTCTGATCCAACGCACGATCAACAGCAGTGCGACTGGTGTGCATCCGCTGTGCAAGGCCCTTTTTGGTCACTTTCTGAAGTTTCATTGCTTCGGCAATCTGCCAGGCAATAACGCGCTTGAGCGCAGCTGCGGAAACTTCTTCGGCGATACCTTGCTCGGCGAGGAAGTCGTCAAAATCAGATCCGATGTGCTTGTTCATTTGCTGTGCCTCATAGTCTTGCTTTGCGCTGCTTGGCGGTTGCCATGTCGGTGGTTGGCGTTTTTTGACTTTTCTTTATGAAAGCGTGGAGTAGAACCATGTCAAAGCCCACCACAGTGAAAAGAACGCGGGCGATGGTATCTCCAAGGTCAATCCTGACCTCCCATAGCCCAGTGTCCAGTTTGGGGGCGATATCAACCATGAATGGAGTGTACCGAAATAGGTGCATTGCGCAACCCGGGAGTCACCGAGAATTTGTACAGGGCCCCAAGACTGCGGTGTGTCAGAGCACTGCTTGGGGCTGCTGCGCAGCCCAGCGGGGATAAATCCCCTCGCCACAACAGCAGTTCGCTCAAGTCCTGGTGCAGCCATCAACCCCGACGCTGAATGAACGCGCGAATCCGCTCCGCCGCTTCCACACATTCAGCCAATGGCGCGACCAAGGCCATGCGCACGCGTCCGGCGCCTGGGTTGACGCCATCCACTTCGCGGGACAGGTACGAGCCCGGTACCACGGTCACGTGTTCCTGTTCGAACAGGTCACGGCAGAACGCCGCATCATCGCCCGCTACGTTCGGCCACAGGTAGAAGCTACCGTCGGGGCGTTGCACGTCCAGTACCGGGCTGAGGATTTCCAGTACCGCGTCGAACTTTTCCCGGTACAGCGCGCGGTTGGCCCGTACGTGCACTTCGTCGTTCCATGCGGCGATGCTCGCCAGTTGGGTCTGAACCGGCATCGCGCAGCCGTGGTAGGTGCGATACAGCAAGAAGCCCTTGAGGATGTCCGCATCGCCGGCCACGAAACCGGAGCGCAGGCCTGGCAGGTTGGAGCGTTTGGACAGGCTGTGGAACACCACGCAGCGCTTGAAATCCTGGCGGCCGAGCTCGACGCAGGCGCTGAGCAGCCCTGGTGGCGGGGTCTGTTCGTCGAAGTACAACTCGCTGTAGCACTCGTCCGCGGCAATCACGAAGTCGTGCTCGTCGGCCAGGGCAATGAGCCTCTTCAGCACATCCACCGGGATCAGCGCACCGGTCGGGTTGCCCGGTGAGCACAGGAACAGGATCTGGCAGCGTTTCCAGATGTCCGGCGAGACCGCATCGAAATCCGGATTGAAGCCGTTGTCGTCCAGGCACGGCAGGTAGTGTGGCTTGGCTCCGGCCAGGAACGCGGCGCCTTCATAGATCTGATAGAACGGATTCGGGCTGACCACCAGGGCGTCGTCGCCACGGTTGACCACGGTCTGGGTGAAGGCAAACAGCGCTTCACGGGTGCCATTGACCGGCAGCACGTGGCGCGCCGGGTCCAGCCAGCCGCTCGGCACGTTGAAGCGGCGTTCGCACCAGCCCGCGATAGCTTCACGCAATTCCGGGATGCCGAGGGTGGTCGGGTACACGGCCATTTTTTCCAGATTGCTGGCCAGGGCTTCAGCCACAAAGCTTGGCGAGCGGTGCTTGGGCTCGCCGATGGACAGCGCGATCGGGCGTTTGTCCGGGTTGGGCGTGACGCTGCCCAGCAGGGCGCGGAGCTTTTCGAACGGGTAGGGCTGCAACTGGTTCAGAGCGTTGTTCATCGGGGGCCTCTTTCAATGTGGGAGCGAGCCTGCTCGCGATAGCGGTATGTCAGGAAACATCTGTGCTGGATGTTCTGCCGTCATCGCGAGCAGGCTCGCTCCCACAGGGGGAAATTTGTTCGTTCAGATGCTGATCCGTGTCAGGTGAGCATCAGGTTCCTGGTTGACGCTCAACTGCCGGACAATCGCGTCCTGCAAGCGGCTGCACAGCTGCGGATCGGACAGCGGCTGGTTATGCGCGTCAGTGATGAAGAACACGTCTTCCACCCGTTCGCCCAAGGTGGCGATCTTGGCGTTCTGCAACGACAGGTCGAACTCCAGGAATATATGCCCGACCCGCGCCAGCAGGCCAGGGCGGTCCGGGGCGCTGAGCTCCAGCACCGTGACCTGACGCTGGGCGTCGTTGTGGATCGTTACCTGGGGAGCGAAGGCGAAGTGCTTGAGCTGGCGCGGGACCCGGCGCTGGATGATGGTCGGGTAATCCGCCGGGTTGCGCAGGGCCTCGGTGAGACCGTCGCGGATCTGTTTGACCCGCGTCGGGTTGTCGCCAATCGAATCGCCATCGGTGTCGAGCACAATGTAGGTGTCGAGGGTGAACTGGCTGCTGGAGGTAATGACCCGGGCGTCGTGAATGTTGAGGTTGAGCTGGTCCATCGCCGCCACAGTCACGGCGAAGAAGTCGTGCTGGTCTGGGGCGTAGATGAAAATCTGCGTGCCGCCCTCGAACTCGCGCTGGGTGGTTTCCTTGATCAGCACCAACGGCCCGCCATCGGCCGGTTGCTGCAAAATCGCGTCGCTGTGCCAGGCGACGTCGCCGGCAGTGTGGCGCAGGAAATAGTCATCGCCCAACTGCGACCAGAGCTGTTCGACGTCGTCCGGATCGGTGCCGCCGCGCACCAGGATGTCCAGGGCGGCAGTCTGGGTGCGACGGATCTGCTCTTCGCGGTCCACCGGGTTTTCCAGGCCGCGGCGCAGGGCACGCTTGGTCTCGGTGTAGAGCTGGCGCAACAGGCTGGCGCGCCAGGAGTTCCACAGGCTCGGGTTGGTGGCATTGATATCGGCCACGGTCAGCACGTAGAGGTAATCCAGACGTGTTTCATCACCGACGATCTGGGCGAAGTCGTGGATCACTTGCGGGTCGGACAGGTCCTTGCGCTGGGCGGTGGTCGACATCACCAGGTGATTCTGCACCAGCCAGACGATCAGCCGGCTGTCCCATACCGGCAGTTGATGGCGCTGGCAGAACGCCTCGGCATCCACCGCGCCGATCTCGGAGTGGTCGCCCTGGCGACCCTTGCCGATATCGTGGTAAAGCCCCGCCATGTAGATCAGTTCGGGCTTGGGCAGCTTGCCCATGAGCTTGCTGGCCAGCGGGAATTTTTCCGATACCTGGGTGTATTGCAACTTCCGCAGGTGCTTGATCAGGTTCAGCGTGTGGGCATCGACCGTATAGATGTGGAACAGGTCGTGCTGCATTTGACCGACGATGAAACCGAACTCCGGCAGGTAGCGCCCCAGAATGCCGTAGCGGTTCATCCGCCGCAGGTTGCGATGCACCCCGATCCTGCACTTGAACAGCTCGATGAACAGGCTGGTGTTGCGGATATCGTGGCGGAAGTCGTCATCGATCAGGTGACGGTTTTCCCGCAGCAGGCGAATGGTGTCGGCGCGCACCCCCTTGATTTCCGGCTGCTGGGCCATGAGCACGAAAATCTCCAGCATGGCGAACGGCGTACGGCGGAATACATTGGCGTTGCGCGCTTCGATGTAACCATCGTGGAGCTGGAAGCGTGAGTTGATCGGCTGCGGCGGTTCTTCGTCTTCGGGGGCGAGGATGACCTCTTCGAAGTGCTGGATGATCAGTTCGCTGAGCTGGGCGATGCTCATCACCACCCGGTAGTACTGCTGCATGAAGTTTTCGATGGACTGCTTGGCATCCTGGCCCTCGAAACCCAGCAAGCCCGCGATGGAGCGCTGGTGATCGAACAGCAAGCGGTCTTCGGAGCGCCCGGCAAGCATGTGCAAGGCGTATCGCACTTTCCACAGGAATTCCTGGGACGAGGCCAGCAGGGCATTTTCGCTTTCCACCAGGAAGCCTTCGCCAGCCAGGGCGCGCAGGTTCAGGGTGCCGTACTGGCGACGGGCAACCCACAGGATGGTCTGGATGTCCCGCAATCCGCCAGGGGAGCCTTTGACGTTGGGTTCCAGGTTGTATTCGGTGTCGTTGTACTTGTGGTGGCGGGCCTTTTGTTCGGCGTGCTTGGCCAGGAAAAAGTCCTTGCTGGGCCACATGTGCGCGGTGCTGGTGACTTCGAGCATACGCTGGCGAAGGCGCTCGGGACCGGCGATGGTGCGGCTTTCCATCAGGTTGGTGATCACCGTCAGGTCGGCGCGGGCCTCGTCGGCGCATTCCTGCACCGAGCGCACGCTCTGACCGACTTCCAGGCCGATGTCCCACAGCAGTGTCAGGAAACGCTCGATGGAGTCGCGGAAAACTTCATGGTCGGCGCTGTCCAGCAGGATCAGCAGATCGATGTCGGAGTAAGGGTGCAGCTCACCGCGCCCATAGCCGCCCACCGCCACCAGGGCAATGTCGGCATCTTCGCTCCAGTTGAACTGCTCCCAGGCCTTTTGCAGGATGTTATCGACGAACCAGGCACGGTCTTCGATCAGCCGGCGAATATCCCGGCCACTGCGAAAGCGCTGGTCGAGCACTTCATGAGCCTGGCGGATCGCCTTCTTGAAGGCCGATATGGGGCTTGCCTTCAGGGCCAGTTCAGCCTGGAACTGGCCGCGGTCGAAGAGTTCGGGATCCACCTGCGGCATCGAATGGCTTTCCTTTCTTTCTATCTATAGCTGGGTTGTGGATCAGGCGGAAACGCGAGCGATGGTGTCATCGCTGCGCAGGGTGAAGATCTCGTACCCAGTCTCGGTAACCAGCAAGGTATGTTCCCACTGGGCCGACAGCTTGCGGTCCTTGGTGATGGCGGTCCAGCCGTCGCCCAGTACCTTGGTGTCGGCGCGACCCTGGTTGATCATTGGCTCGATGGTGAAGGTCATGCCCGCTTGCAGCTCCATGCCGGTGCCGGCACGGCCGTAGTGCAGGATCTGCGGTTCTTCATGGAACACTTTGCCGATACCGTGGCCGCAGAATTCGCGCACCACCGAAAAGCCGTTCTTCTGCGCGTGTTTCTGGATCACTTCACCGATGTCTCCCAGGCGGCAGCCCGGTTTCACCAGTTCGATGGCCATGTACATGCATTCCTGGGTGACTTTCGACAGGCGCTGGGCCCATTCCGGCACGTTGCCGACATGGAACATGCGGCTGGTGTCACCGTGGTAACCATCCTTGATGACGGTAACGTCGATGTTCAGGGTGTCGCCATCCTTCAACGGCTTTTCGTTGGGGATGCCGTGGCAGACCACGTGGTTGATCGAGGTGCAGATCGACTTGGGGAAGCCTTTATAGTTGAGCGGGGCAGGAATGGCTTTCTGCTCGTTGACGATGTAGTCGTGGCAGATCCGGTCCAGTTCTTCGGTGGTAACGCCCGGCTTGACGTGTTCGGCAATCATTTCCAGCACGTCGGCGGCGAGTTTGCCGGCGACACGCATTTTTGCGATGTCCTCGGGGGTCTTGAGGGTGACGGTCATACAGGCTCTCTCTGCGCCCGGCGGCGCTGTTCAAAACGAAATAGGCGGCGGATGATGAGCAGCGCGGCCCTGAAAGAGGCGATTCTAACAGACGATCAGCGCAATGAACCCTATCGCCTGGATGGAACTCTGTGGCGAGGGGATAAAACCCCTTCCACAGGGGTTTTCAGAATCCGTGTTCCGTTTTCGCCCTTGCTGTGGTATAAAATGCGCCGCTTTCCGGGGATGACCCCGCAAGCTTAAATCCACACACGTGTCGACACGATGACCTGGGTGCCTTCGGCTTATATAGGCCGCTGGTTGGTCATTGGGATACGTGGAGGCCAAACCCGACTTATCAAGGAACTATCATGTCCCAAGTCAACATGCGCGATATGCTGAAGGCCGGTGTGCACTTCGGTCACCAGACCCGTTACTGGAACCCGAAAATGGGTAAGTACATTTTCGGCGCGCGTAACAAGATCCACATCATCAACCTTGAAAAAACCCTGCCGATGTTCAACGAAGCACTGACCTTCGTAGAGCGCCTGGCCCAGGGCAAAAACAAGATTCTGTTCGTCGGCACCAAGCGTTCCGCTGGCAAGATCGTTGCTGAAGAAGCAGCACGTTGCGGTTCGCCGTACGTCGATCACCGCTGGTTGGGCGGCATGCTGACCAACTTCAAGACCATTCGCGCTTCCATCAAGCGTCTGCGTGACCTTGAAGTGCAGTCCGAAGACGGTACTTTCGCCAAGCTGACCAAGAAAGAAGCGCTGATGCGCACTCGCGATCTTGAGAAGCTGGACCGCTCCCTGGGCGGTATCAAGGACATGGGCGGTCTGCCTGACGCACTGTTCGTGATCGACGTTGACCACGAGCGCATCGCGATCACCGAAGCCAACAAGCTGGGTATCCCGGTCATCGGCGTTGTCGATACCAACAGCAGCCCGGAAGGCGTTGACTACATCATCCCAGGCAACGATGACGCCATCCGCGCCATCCAGCTGTACATGGGTTCGATGGCTGACGCTGTTATCCGTGGTCGCAACAATGTTAATGGCGGCACCGAAGTCTTCGCTGAAGAAGCTCCGGCAGCAGCCGCTGAGTAATTGACGCCCTGGCGTTGACTCAGTAAGCAAAAAGGGGGCTTGGCCCCCTTTTTGCCACCTCGAAAACCATTTGTCAGCAGCGCAGCTACAGCATCTGTAACGTGCAGCGGCTAACAAGGGTGGCTCGGGAAGAATTGCACGCCCGTTCAATCGGGTGGAATGGTTGAAAACCTATCCAAGAGGATTTTGAAATGGCAGAGATTACTGCAGCGTTGGTCAAAGAACTGCGCGAGCGTACCGGCGAAGGCATGATGGACTGCAAGAAGGCCTTGACCAAGGCTGGCGGCGACATCGAGAAAGCCATTGATGACATGCGTGCTTCGGGCGCCATCAAGGCTGCCAAGAAAGCCGGCAACGTCGCCGCTGAAGGCGCCATCGCCATCAAGGACGACGGCAAGGTCGCCGTTCTGCTGGAAGTCAACTCCCAGACCGACTTCCTGGCTCTGCAGGATGACTTCAAGGCATTCGTCGCTGCCAGCGTCGAAAAAGCCTTTGCTGACAAACTGACTGATGTCGCTCCGCTGATCGAAGCTCGTGAAGCTGATCGTCTGGTTCTGGTCGGCAAGACCGGCGAGAACGTCAACATCCGTCGTCTGGCTCGCGTTGAAGGTGACGTGGTCGGTACTTACCTGCACGGTAACAAGATCGGTGTTGCAGTTGTCCTCAAGGGCGGTTCCGTTGAACTGGCCAAGGACATCGCCATGCACGTAGCGGCCAGCAACCCTGAGTTCCTGCTGCCATCGCAAGTTTCCGCTGAAGCCATCGAACGCGAAAAAGCCGTGTTCATGAGCCTCAACGAAGACAAGATGAAAGGCAAGCCAGCTGAAATCGTTGAAAAAATGATCGGCGGCCGCATCAGCAAGTTCCTGGCTGAAGCCAGCCTGGTTGAGCAAGCTTTCGTCAAGGACCCGGAAATCACCGTGGGTGCCCTGGCCAAGAAAGGCGGCGCTGAAATCGTTTCCTTCACTCGCTTTGCGGTAGGTGAAGGCATCGAGAAGCCAGTCGACAACTTCGCTGACGAAGTTGCTGCTCAGGTAGCGGCTGCTTCCAAGCAATAAGACGGTTTTTTTAACTGTCGCCCTGAAGAGGCTGCCCGCTTACGCGCGCAGCCTCTTTTTGGATGGGATGCCGATTTTTATTGGTTTCCTGTCGGAACTGGCTTACAAAGCCGTGTTTCGATGGCGCTGTGTCAGCGTCAAGCTAGAGTGAACGCAGGCTGCAAACAGCCTGAAAGAATTTTCGAAAATACGCCGCAGGAGAGATTCGCAATGGCTCAGCAGGGCAGTGGTTATCAGGCTCGCTATAAACGCATTCTACTCAAGCTTAGCGGCGAGGCCCTGATGGGCTCGGAAGAGTTCGGGATCGATCCGAAAGTGCTGGATCGCATGGCGCTGGAAGTCGGCCAGTTGGTCGGAATTGGCGTTCAGGTCGGCCTGGTCATCGGCGGCGGCAACCTGTTCCGCGGCGCAGCGCTGAGCGCGGCCGGCATGGATCGGGTTACGGGCGACCACATGGGCATGCTGGCCACTGTGATGAACGCCCTGGCTATGCGCGATGCGCTGGAGCGTGCCAATATCTCGGCCATCGTAATGTCGGCCATTTCCATGGTCGGCGTGACCGATCACTACGACCGCCGCAAAGCCATGCGCCACCTCAATGCCAAGGAAGTGGTGATTTTTGCCGCCGGCACCGGCAATCCGTTCTTCACCACGGATTCGGCCGCCTGCTTGCGAGCGATCGAGATCGATGCCGATGTCGTGCTCAAGGCAACCAAGGTCGATGGCGTCTATACCGCTGACCCGTTCAAAGATCCGCATGCCGAGAAGTTCGATCATCTGACCTACGATGAAGTACTGGATCGCAAGCTGGGTGTCATGGACCTGACGGCTATCTGTCTGTGCCGCGACCACAAGATGCCGCTGCGCGTCTTTAACATGAACAAGCCCGGCGCCCTGCTGAATATCGTGCATGGCGGCGCCGAAGGAACACTGATCGAGGAAGTACAACAATGATCAACGAAATCAAGAAAGACGCTCAAGAGCGCATGCAGAAATCCGTGGAATCGCTGGCACACAACTTCGGTCGCATTCGTACCGGCCAGGCGCACCCAAGCATTCTCGAAGGCGTGATGGTGCCGTACTACGGCGCTGATACGCCGATCAAGCAAGTGGCCAACATCACCGTCAAGGATGCCCGGACCCTGCAAGTCGTTGCCTTTGAGCGCAACATGCTGGGCGCGGTCGACAAGGCCATCGGCAGTGCCGGCCTGAACCTGAACCCGACCAACCTGGGTGAGTTGCTGCTGATTTCCATGCCTGCCCTGACCGAGGAAACCCGTAAGGGCTTCACCAAGCAGGCCCGTGATGTGGCTGAAGACGCTCGCGTTGCCGTGCGCAACATCCGTCGTGATGCCAACAGCCAGCTCAAGGATCTGGTCAAGGAAAAGGAAATCAGTGAAGACGAAGAGCGTCGCGCCGCTGGCGAGATTGATGATCTGACCAAGAAGTACGTGGCTAAGATCGATGCGGATTTGGCGCAGAAAGAAAAAGACCTGATGGCCGTATAAGGGTCTCGTTTTCATGGAAAAGACCAAACAGGCCGTGCCGTTTGCGATTCCGCGTCACGTGGCGATCATCATGGATGGCAATAATCGCTGGGCCAAGAAGCGCTTTATGCCTGGCGTGGCCGGGCACAAGGCGGGGGTCGATGCAGTTCGCGCGGTCATCGAGGTGTGTGCCGAGGCCGGGGTCGAGGTGCTGACCCTGTTCGCCTTCTCCAGCGAGAACTGGCAGCGTCCGGCCGATGAAGTCAGCGCCTTGATGGATCTGTTCCTCAAGGCTCTGCGGCGTGAGGCCAAGCGCCTCAACGACAACAGCATCAGCCTGCGCATCATTGGTGACCGCTCGCGCTTTCATCCCGAGTTGCAGGCTGCGATGCGCGAAGCCGAGGCCGCCACGGCGGGTGCCAATCGGTTCGTCCTGCAGATTGCCGCCAACTATGGCGGCCAATGGGACATCGCCCAGGCAGCCCAGCGGCTGGCGCGGGAGGTCCAGGCCGGGCATCTGCGGCCGGAAGACATCACGCCTGAGCTGCTGCAGACCTGTCTGGCCACTGGCGACTTGCCGTTGCCGGACCTGTGCATTCGTACCGGTGGCGAGCATCGCATCAGTAACTTCCTGCTCTGGCAGCTGGCTTACGCCGAGCTGTATTTCTCCGACCTGTTCTGGCCGGACTTCAAACACGAAGCCATGCGCACGGCGCTGGCCGATTTCGCTTCCCGTCAGCGTCGTTTCGGTAAAACGAGCGAGCAGATCGAAGCTGGAGCCCGGGTTTAATGCTTAAACAACGAATCATCACCGCTCTGATCCTGTTGCCCATCGCCCTGGGTGGATTTTTCCTGCTTGAAGGTGCCAGTTTTGCGCTGTTCATCGGATTGGTCGTGACCTTGGGGGCATGGGAGTGGGCGCGCTTGGCGGGCTTCCCGGCGCAGTCTGCGCGCGTGGCCTATGCCGTGGCCGTGGCGGCGATGCTGTTCGTCATGTACCTGGTGCCGGGTATCGCGCCCTGGGTTCTGGGGGCAGCGGTATTGTGGTGGGCCACGGCGACCTTCCTGGTGTTGACCTATCCGCGCACCACGCATCATTGGGCAGGTGCTGCCGCGAAGCTGGTGATTGGCCTGCTTATCCTGCTGCCGGCCTGGCAAGGGCTGATCTGGATCAAGCAAGGCCCGTTGGGCAACTGGCAGATCATGGCTGTGATGGTGTTGGTCTGGGGGGCGGATGTCGGTGCCTATTTCTCCGGACGGGCGTTTGGCAAGCGCAAGCTTGCTCCCAAGGTCAGTCCCGGCAAGAGCTGGGAAGGGGTCTATGGAGGCCTGGCCTTGAGCCTGGTGATCACAGCGGTGGTCGGCGTCGTGCGGGAGTGGAGTGCCGGGCAGTTGCTGATGGGCCTGTTTGGGGCTGCTCTCATCGTATTTGTATCGGTGGTCGGCGACCTGACCGAAAGCATGTTCAAGCGTCAGTCCGGCATCAAGGACAGCAGTAATCTGCTGCCCGGCCATGGTGGCGTGCTGGATCGCATCGACAGCCTGACCGCTGCGATTCCGATCTTTGCCGTGCTGCTATGGATGGCGGCATCGTGAGTCGCCCTCAACAAATTACCGTCCTGGGTGCTACCGGTTCGATCGGCCTGAGTACGCTTGATGTCATCGGCCGTCACCCGGAGCGCTATCAGGCATTTGCCCTCAGTGGTTTT
The DNA here is from genome assembly GCF_057787095.1 of Pseudomonas sp. N-1-13. NCBI lineage: Bacteria > Pseudomonadati > Pseudomonadota > Gammaproteobacteria > Pseudomonadales > Pseudomonadaceae > Pseudomonas > Pseudomonas sp. N-1-13. The sequence continues at coordinate 1,092,096 of NZ_JBYNRI010000001.1, forward strand.
ACTCGCTTGAGTGAGCTGCTGGCGCTGTGCATACGCCATACCCCGCGTTTCGCCGTGGTGCCTGAGGCTGGCGTTGCCCGCGCCTTGCAGGACGACTTGCGCGCGGCGGGCTTGCCTACCCGTGTCCTGGTGGGGGAGGAAGGGTTGTGTCAGGTCGCCTCCGATCCTGAAGTCGACGCGGTGATGGCGGCGATTGTCGGCGCGGCGGGTTTGCGTCCAACGCTGGCGGCGGTAGAGGCAGGCAAAAAAATCCTGCTGGCCAATAAAGAAGCACTGGTCATGTCCGGCGCGCTGTTCATGCAGGCCGTGCGCAAAAGCGGTTCGGTGCTGCTGCCCATCGACAGCGAGCACAATGCGATTTTTCAATGCATGCCGCAGGACTTTTCCCGCGGCCTGGGCGCAGTGGGGGTCCGGCGGATTTTACTGACGGCTTCCGGCGGTCCGTTCCGGCAGACTCCGCTGGAAGAGTTGGTGCATGTTTCACCCGAGCAGGCTTGTGCTCACCCGAACTGGTCCATGGGGCGCAAGATTTCCGTGGATTCGGCCAGCATGATGAACAAGGGCCTGGAACTGATCGAGGCCTGCTGGTTGTTCGATGCCAAGCCGTCCCAGGTGGAAGTGGTGATTCACCCGCAGAGCGTGATTCACTCCCTGGTGGATTACATAGACGGTTCGGTGCTGGCTCAATTGGGCAACCCGGACATGCGTACTCCGATCGCCAATGCGCTGGCCTGGCCTGCGCGGATTGATTCGGGCGTGGCGCCGCTGGACCTGTTCGCCATTGCCCGCCTGGATTTCCAGGCGCCTGATGAGCAGCGCTTTCCATGCCTGCGTCTGGCGCGACAAGCGGCTGAGGCAGGCAACAGTGCTCCGGCCATGCTCAATGCTGCCAATGAAGTGGCGGTTGCAGCGTTTCTCGACGGACGTGTCCGTTACCTCGAGATCGCGAGTATCATCGAGGAGGTCTTGAACCTCGAGGCTGTGGTTTCGCTCGATGACCTCGATGCGGTATTCACGGCGGACGCCAGGGCTCGTGAGCTGGCGGGCCAATGGTTGAAGCGCCACGGGCGTTGAGGCTGCGGTACGTTAGCCAGGGTTGTCCTGGGCAGGATTGCGGAGAAAACAGATGAGCGCGCTCTATATGATTGTCGGCACCCTGGTTGCATTGGGGGTGTTGGTCACTTTTCACGAATTCGGTCATTTCTGGGTCGCGCGGCGCTGTGGCGTCAAGGTTCTGCGTTTTTCCGTCGGTTTCGGCATGCCGCTGCTGCGCTGGCATGACAAAAAGGGCACCGAATTCGTTGTGGCAGCCATTCCGCTGGGCGGCTACGTGAAGATGCTCGACGAGCGCGAAGGTGAAGTGCCGGCCGATCAGGTCGACCAATCCTTCAATCGCAAGACCGTCCGTCAGCGTATTGCCATCGTGGCGGCGGGGCCGATAGCCAACTTTTTGCTGGCCATGGTTTTTTTCTGGGCCCTGGCCATGCTGGGCAGCGAGCAGGTGCGTCCGGTCATCGGTGGGGTGGAGGCCGGCAGCGTCGCCGCCCGTGCCGGGCTGGGTGTCGGGCAGGAAATCGTTGCCATCGATGGGGAGCCGACATCGGGCTGGGCGGCGGTCAACCTGCAACTGGTGCGTCGCCTGGGTGAGAGCGGTTCGTTGCAATTGATGGTGCGCGAGCAGGGTTCCACGGTGGATTCGCCTCGCGAACTGATCCTGGACAACTGGCTCAAGGGCGCCGACGAGCCGGATCCGATCCGTTCCCTGGGGATCAAGCCATGGCGTCCGGCCTTGCCGCCGATACTCGCCGAACTCGACCCGAAAGGCCCGGCCCAGGCTGCAGGCCTGAAGACCGGTGATCGGCTGCTGGCGCTCGATGGCCTGCCGGTCAGTGACTGGCAGCAGGTGGTCGATTCGGTTCGTGTACGTCCGGATAGCAAGATAGTGCTGCGCGTCGAGCGCGATGGTGCGCCGATCGACGTCCCGGTAACCCTGGGCGCCCGTGGCGAGAGCAAGGCGCCGACCGGCTATCTGGGTGCCGGCGTCAAGGCTGTCGACTGGCCGCCGGAAATGATCCGCGAGGTCAGTTTCGGCCCTTTGGCGGCGATTGGCGAGGGCGCGCGTCGTACCTGGACCATGAGCATCCTGACCCTCGATTCGCTCAAGAAAATGTTGTTCGGCGAGCTCTCGGTAAAAAACTTGAGTGGACCGATAACCATTGCTAAAGTGGCGGGCGCTTCTGCCCAGTCGGGCGTCGCTGATTTCCTGAATTTCCTTGCTTATCTGAGTATTAGCCTGGGGGTTCTGAATTTGCTGCCCATTCCGGTACTGGATGGGGGGCATTTGTTGTTTTATCTGATCGAGTGGGCGCGTGGTCGTCCCTTGTCGGATAGGGTGCAAGGTTGGGGGATACAGATCGGTATCAGCTTGGTGGTCGGGGTAATGTTGCTTGCCTTGGTCAACGATCTGGGTCGTCTGTAACGCTTCGCTGAATTGCGAATCTGCCGCATTTTGCGGCAGTTTGTTTATTGCCAGTTGGAATAAGAAAGGACTTCATGAAACGTCTGCTGCTAACTGCGGTTCTCACCGTATTGATGATCGCCGAAGTTCACGCCGAGTCCTTCACTATCTCTGATATTCGCGTCAATGGCCTCCAGCGGGTCTCCGCGGGTAGTGTCTTTGGTGCCTTGCCGTTAAACGTCGGCGAGCAGGCGGATGATCGGCGTCTGGTGGAATCCACTCGCGCGCTGTTCAAAACCGGCTTCTTTCAGGATATCCAGCTGGGTCGTGATGGCAATGTACTGGTCATCACGGTAGTTGAGCGTCCATCGGTTGCCAGTATCGAGATCGAAGGCAACAAGGCGATCTCCACTGAAGACCTGATGAAGGGCCTCAAACAGTCCGGCCTGGCCGAAGGCGAGATCTTCCAGCGCGCCACCCTCGAAGGTGTTCGTAACGAGCTGCAACGCCAGTACGTTGCCCAGGGCCGTTACTCGGCCACCGTCGACACCGAAGTGGTGCCGCAGCCGCGCAACCGCGTAGGCCTGAAGGTCAACATCAATGAAGGCACCGTGGCGGCGATCCAGCACATCAACGTGGTGGGCAACACCGTTTTCCCTGATGAAGACCTGATCGACCTGTTCGAACTCAAGACCACCAACTGGCTGTCGTTCTTCAAGAACGACGACAAGTACGCCCGTGAAAAGCTCTCCGGTGACCTGGAACGTCTGCGTTCCTACTACCTGGACCGCGGCTACATCAACATGGACATCGCTTCGACCCAGGTGTCCATCACCCCGGACAAGAAGCACGTCTACATCACCGTGAACGTCAACGAAGGCGACAAGTACACCGTTCGTGACGTCAAGCTCAGCGGCGACCTGAAGGTGCCGGAAGACCAGGTCACCTCGTTGCTGCTGGTGCAGAAGGGGCAGGTGTTCTCGCGCAAGCTGATGACCACCACTTCCGAACTGATCACCCGTCGTCTGGGTAACGAGGGCTACACCTTCGCCAACGTCAACGGCGTGCCGCAACCGCACGATGAAGACCATACCGTCGACATCACCTTCGCCGTGGATCCGGGCAAGCGCGCCTACGTCAACCGCATCAACTTCCGTGGCAACACCAAGTCCGAAGACGAAGTGCTGCGCCGTGAAATGCGCCAGATGGAAGGTGGCTGGGCGTCGACCTACCTGATCGACCAGTCCAAGACCCGTCTGGAGCGCCTGGGCTTCTTCAAGGAAGTCAACGTCGAGACGCCGGCAGTACCGGGCGTCGATGACCAGGTCGATGTGAACTACAGCGTTGAAGAGCAGGCGTCCGGCTCGATCACCGCCAGCGTCGGTTTCGCCCAGAGCGCCGGCCTGATCCTCGGTGGTTCGATCACCCAGAACAACTTCCTGGGTACCGGTAACCGGGTCAGCGTTGGCTTGACCCGCAGCGAATACCAGACCCGCTACAACTTCGGTTTTGTCGACCCCTACTGGACTGCAGACGGTGTGAGCCTGGGCTACAACGCCTTCTATCGCACCACTGACTATGACGAGCTCGACTCCGACATCTCCAGCTATGCCGTGGACAGCCTGGGTGCAGGCGTCAACGTGGGTTATCCAATCAGCGAGACTTCGCGTCTGACGTTCGGTCTCACCGCCCAGCAGGACGAGATCAGCACCGGGCGTTATACCGTTGACGAGATTTTTGACTTCGTTGAAAAGGAAGGCGACAAGTACCTGAACTTCAAGGCGTCTGTCGGTTGGTCCGAATCGACCCTGAACAAAGGTGTGCTGGCGACCCGTGGTCGTTCCCAGAGCCTGGTATTGGAAACTACCACCCCTGGCAGCGACCTCTCGTTCTTCAAGCTCGACTATCGTGGCCAACTGTTCCAGCCGCTGTCTGATAATTACACCATGCGCCTGCACACTGAGCTGGGTTATGGCGACGGTTATGGTTCCACCGACGGCTTGCCGTTCTACGAGAACTACTATGCCGGCGGTTTCAACTCGGTCCGTGGCTTCAAGGACAGCACTCTTGGTCCGCGCAGTACGCCGAGCCGGGGCACCAACCCGGGAACCATACGTGATCCGGACCAGGATCCGCTGCCGTTCGGTGGTAATGTCCTGATCCAGGGCGGTGTCGAGCTGTTGTTCCCGATGCCGTTCGTCAAGGATCAGCGCTCCTTGCGTACCTCGGTATTCTGGGACGTGGGTAACGTATTCGACTCTTCGTGCGAGGACACCACCAACGCCGACGGCACCAGGTCCAATACCAAGTGCAACGACATCAGCCTGAGCAACATGGCAAGTTCCGTGGGCGTGGGTGTGACCTGGGTCACCGCGCTCGGTCCTTTGAGCTTCGCCCTGGCGATGCCGATCAAGAAACCGGATGACGCTGAAACCCAAGTGTTCCAATTCTCCCTCGGCCAGACGTTCTAAGCGTCTGACCCAAGATAACGACAATGGATTTTGTAGGAGTACATCGTGCGTAAGTTGACTCAATTGGTTCTCCTGGCGACCTTGATGGTCGCAGGTCCGGCTTTTGCCGACATGAAGATTGCCGTACTGAACTATCAGATGGCCCTGCTGGAATCCGACGCGGCGAAGAAATACGCCGTGGATGCCGAGAAGAAGTTCGGCCCGCAGCTGACCAAGCTCAAGAGCCTGGAGAGCAGCGCCAAGGGTATCCAGGATCGTCTGGTTTCCGGTGGCGACAAAATGGCCCAGGGCGAGCGTGAGCGTCTGGAGCTTGAGTTCAAGCAAAAGGCCCGTGACTTCCAGTTCCAGTCCAAGGAGCTGAACGAAGCGAAAGCCGTTGCCGACCGCGAGATGCTCAAGCAGCTCAAGCCAAAGCTCGATCGGGCGGTGGAAGAAGTCATCAAGAAAGGTGGTTTTGACCTGGTGTTCGAGCGTGGTGCAGTGATTGACGTCAAACCCCAGTACGACATCACGCGCCAGGTTATCGAGCGCATGAATCAGCTGAAGTAATCCATGACAGCGACTATCAAGCTCGGCCAACTGGCTGAGTTCCTCGGCGCCACCCTGCGTGGCGACCCGGAGAAGGTCATCACTGGGCTAGCCACTTTGCAAGAGGCTGGCCCAGCTCAGTTGAGCTTCCTGGCAAATCCTCAATATCGCAAATACCTGGCCGACAGCCGGGCCGCAGCGCTGTTGCTCAAGCCTGCCGATGCTGACGGGTTCGCGGGCGATGCGCTGATCGTACCGGATCCCTACCTGGCGTATGCGCGGATTTCCCACCTGTTCGACCCCAAACCCAAGTCGGCCCCCGGCATTCATCCCAGCGCGGTCATCGCGGCGGATGCGGTGGTTGATCCCACGGCCAGCATCGGTCCTTTTGTCGTCATTGAAAGCGCCGCCCGGGTAGGCCCGGGCGTCACGCTGGGCGCCCATTGCTTCATCGGTGCGCGCTGCGAGATCGGTGAGGGTGGCTGGCTTGCTCCCCGGGTCACGTTGTATCACGACGTGCGTATCGGAAAGCGGGTGGTGATCCAGTCGGGTGCGGTACTGGGCGGTGAAGGTTTCGGTTTTGCCAAGGAGAAGGGGATCTGGCAAAAGATCGCCCAGATCGGCGGCGTGACCATCGGTGATGACGTGGAAATCGGTGTCAACACCGCGATCGACCGGGGTGCCCTGTCTGATACGGTCATCGGCAATGGCGTCAAGCTCGACAACCAGATTCAGATCGCCCACAACGTCCAGGTCGGTGATCACACCGCCATGGCCGCCTGCGTAGGCATTTCCGGCAGCACCCGGATCGGCAAGCATTGCATGCTCGCCGGCGGTGTGGGGCTGGTGGGGCACATTGATATTTGTGACAACGTATTCCTCACCGGAATGACCATGGTGACCCATTCGATCACCGAGCCGGGTGCTTATTCTTCCGGCACGGCGATGCAACCGGCGGCCGAATGGCGCAAGAGCGCGGCCCGAATCCGCCAGCTCGATGACATCGCGCGGCGTTTGCGTCAGTTGGAAAAGCGTGTAGGGGACGTGACCCCTGACGGTAATGCTTCATCAGATGGCTGATACCATTTCCATATCAAGTGTGCACAGCCGCTAGACTGCCTCCTTGATTTGCTAGAGGGGCGCGCGTCGATCGTGCGCTTCCAATCTTTACATAGGCTTCCCCCCGAAATGATGGACATCAACGAGATTCGCGAATACCTGCCTCACCGTTACCCGTTCCTGCTGGTGGACCGGGTGGTGGAACTTGACGTTGAAGGCAAGCGGATTCGCGCCTACAAGAATGTCAGCATCAACGAACCGTTCTTCAATGGTCACTTTCCCGCGCATCCAATCATGCCCGGCGTGCTGATCATCGAGGCAATGGCTCAGGCTGCCGGGATCCTTGGTTTCAAAATGCTCGACGTGAAGCCTGCCGACGGCACGCTTTACTACTTCGTGGGCTCCGACAAGCTGCGTTTTCGCCAGCCGGTCACCCCGGGCGATCAGTTGATCCTCGAAGCCACATTCATCAGTTGCAAGCGCCAGATCTGGAAGTTCGAATGCCAGGCTTCGGTCGACGGCAAGCCAGTCTGCTCCGCTGAAATCATCTGTGCGGAACGCAAACTATGAGTTTGATTGACCCTCGCGCAATCATCGATCCGGCGGCAGTCCTGGCCGCCGATGTCGAGGTCGGCCCATGGTCGATCATCGGCCCAGGTGTGGAAATCGGCGAGGGTACGGTGATCGGGCCCCATGTAATTCTCAAGGGTCCGACCCGGATCGGTCGGCACAACCGCATCTACCAGTTTTCTTCGGTAGGCGAGGACACGCCCGATCTCAAGTACAAAGGTGAAGAAACCCGGCTGGTCATTGGCGATCACAACGTGATCCGCGAAGGCGTGACGATTCACCGTGGCACCGTTCAGGATCGTTCCGAAACGACTCTGGGCAACCATAACCTGATCATGGCCTACGCCCATATCGGTCATGACAGCGTCATTGGCAACCATTGCATCCTGGTCAACAACACCGCGTTGGCTGGCCACGTGCATGTGGACGACTGGGCGATCCTGTCCGGTTTCACCTTGGTCCATCAATATTGTCATATCGGCGCCCACAGCTTCTCGGGCATGGGCACCGCCATCGGCAAGGACGTACCGGCCTATGTCACTGTGTTCGGTAACCCGGCCGAAGCCCGCAGTATGAATTTCGAAGGCATGCGCCGTCGTGGTTTCAGCGAAGAGGCGATCACGGCATTGCGGCGCGCCTACAAGGTTGTGTACCGCCAGGGGTTGACCGTCGAACAGGCCCTTGTCGAGCTGGCCGAGGCTTCGGCGCAGTTCCCGGAAGTTGCGATATTCCGTGACTCCATCCAGTCCTCGACTCGCGGCATCACTCGCTAACCATGGCTAACTTGCGTATAGCACTGGTGGCGGGAGAGGCTTCCGGTGACATTCTGGGTGCCGGTCTGATGCGCGCGCTCAAGGCGCAGCACCCAGCAGTGGAGTTCATCGGTGTCGGTGGCCCCTTGATGCAGGCCGAAGGGCTGGCGTCATATTTCCCCATGGAACGCCTGTCGGTGATGGGGCTGGTTGAGGTGCTCGGACGTCTGCGCGAACTGCTGGCTCGCCGCAAGAAGCTGATCGCGACCCTGATCGACGAAAGACCGGATGTGTTCATCGGCATCGATGCGCCGGATTTCACTCTCAATATCGAACTCAAGTTGCGTCAGGCCGGTATCAAGACGGTGCACTACGTCAGCCCCTCGGTCTGGGCCTGGCGGCAGAAGCGCGTGTTGAAAATCCGCGAAGGCTGCGACCTGATGCTCACGCTGCTGCCGTTCGAAGCCCGATTCTACGAAGAGAAGGGCGTGCCGGTACGGTTTGTCGGCCATACCCTGGCCGATACCATTCCCCTGCAAGCGGATCGTGACGCGGCGCGTCAGACGTTGGGCCTGCCCGACGGCCCGCTGGTGGCCTTGATGCCCGGTAGCCGTGGCGGCGAGGTCAGTCGCCTGGGAGGCTTGTTCTTCGACGCCGCCGAGCGTCTGCGAGCGATGCGTCCCGGCGTGCGTTTTGTTCTGCCCTGTGCCAGCCCGCAGCGACGGGCTCAGCTTGAAGCGCTGCTGGCCGGGCGCGATCTGCCTGTCACATTGCTCGATGGCCGCTCTCATCTCGCACTGGCTGCGTGTGACGCCGTGTTGATTGCGTCTGGCACTGCTACCCTTGAGGCGTTGCTGTACAAACGCCCGATGGTGGTCGCCTATCGTCTGGCGCCGTTGACGTTCTGGATCCTCAAACGCATGGTCAAGAGCCCCTACATCTCCTTGCCCAATCTGTTGGCCCAGCGCTTGCTGGTGCCTGAATTGCTGCAGGACGAGGCAACCGCCGATGCGCTGGCCCGTAAGCTGTCGCCCTTGATCGACGGTGGCCAGGAGCAGACCCGGGGCTTTGATGACATTCACCGTACCTTGCGCCGCGATGCCTCCAACCAGGCCGCCGACGCAGTATTGACCCTGATCGGCGCCAAACCATGAGTAACGTGAAATTGCAGATGGGCCTGGACTTCAATCTGGTGGCTGAAGTTGAAGAACTGGTGGCCGGTGTTGATGAGGTCGGTCGTGGTCCGTTGTGCGGCGCAGTGGTGACGGCAGCGGTGATTCTCGATCCAAACCGGCCCATTCTGGGCCTCAACGACTCCAAGAAGCTCACCGAAGCCCGTCGCGAAAAGCTCTACGACGAAATCTGTGAGAAAGCCCTGAGCTGGTGCATTGCCCGGGCTGAAGTGGAAGAGATCGACGAGCTGAATATCCTGCACGCCACCATGCTTGCGATGCAGCGTGCCGTGGAAGGCCTGCACATCACCCCGAAACTGGCGATGATCGATGGCAATCGGTGCCCGAAGCTGTCTATGCGCGCCGAAGCAGTCGTTCAGGGGGACGGCAAGGTGCCGGCCATTGCGGCGGCATCGATTCTGGCCAAGGTTAGCCGTGATCGGGAAATGAGCGCCTTTGAATTGATTTACCCGGGCTACGGCATCGGCGGCCACAAGGGCTACCCGACACCCGTTCATCTGGAAGCGCTGGCGCGCCTTGGGCCAACGCCGATCCATCGGCGCTCGTTCGCGCCGGTGCGACTGGCTTATGAAGCCCGTGAGGGTTTGATCGTAAGTCATCAGACTGCGGTCTCTTGATGCAGGCTTTTGTGGCAAGGCAATCATGCTGATGTTTTACCCAAGGCTCGGTACAATCCGGGCCTTGTTGTTTTCATGACTTAACGCAGGATCACTATGCCGGCTTCATTCGTTCATCTACGCCTGCACACTGAATACTCCCTGGTCGATGGCCTGGTGCGGATCAAGCCACTGGTCAAGACCCTGGTGGGCATGAACATGCCTGCTGTGGCGGTCACCGATCAGAACAACATGTGTTCGCTGGTCAAGTTCTACAAAAATGCCATGGGCGCCGGGATCAAGCCGATCTGCGGGGCCGACCTATGGCTGTCGAACAAAGACCCGGACGCGCCGCTGAGCCGCATCAGCCTGCTGGTGATGAACGCCGTGGGTTACCGCAACCTCACCGAGTTGATCTCCCGCGGTTTTATCGATGGCCAGCGCAACGGCTCGATCATCATCGAGCGCGAATGGGTAGCTGAGGCCAATGAAGGTTTGATCATGCTGTCGGCGGCCAAGGAAGGTGAAATCGGCCTGGCCCTGCTCAGTGGCAATCCAGAAGAAGCCGAAGTACTGGCCCGCGATTGGATGGCGGTGTTCCCGGACCGCTTCTACATTGAAGTGCAACGCACCAATCGCCCCAACGACGAAGAACACCTGCATGCCGCCGTGGCCCTGGCCGACCGGATCGGCGCGCCGCTGGTGGCGACCAACGACGTGCGCTTCATCAAGCAGGAAGATTTCGAGGCTCACGAAACCCGCGTCTGCATCGGTGAGGGCCGGGCGCTCGATGATCCGCGTCGTCCGAAAAACTACAGCGATCAGCAGTACCTCAAAAGCGCCGAGGAAATGGCCGAGTTGTTCAGCGACCTGCCCGAGGCGCTGGAAAACACCGTCGAGATTGCCAAGCGCTGCAACATCGAAGTGAAGCTGGGCAAGCACTTCCTGCCCAACTTCCCGATCCCCGATGGCATGACCATCGACGAGTATTTCCGCAAGGTATCCTTCGATGGCCTGGAGGAGCGCCTCAGCGTTCTCTTGCCCAAGGACACCACCGAAGATTACGAGGCCAAGCGCCAGGTCTATGTCGACCGGTTGAATTTCGAGCTGGATATCATCATCCAGATGGGCTTCCCCGGTTACTTCCTGATCGTGATGGACTTTATCCAGTGGGCCAAGAGCAACGGCGTGCCGGTGGGGCCAGGCCGGGGGTCGGGTGCAGGCTCCCTGGTGGCTTACGTGCAGAAGATCACCGACCTCGACCCGCTGGAATATGACCTGCTGTTCGAACGTTTCCTCAACCCGGAACGGGTGTCCATGCCCGACTTCGACGTCGACTTCTGCATGGACGGTCGCGACCGGGTGATTGATTACGTGGCCGAGAAATACGGCCGCAACGCGGTGAGCCAGATCATCACCTTCGGTTCCATGGCCGCCAAGGCTGTGGTGCGTGACGTGGCGCGGGTGCAGGGCAAGTCCTACGGTTTGGCGGATCGTCTGTCGAAGATGATCCCGTTCGAAGTCGGCATGACCCTGGAAAAAGCCTACGAGCAGGAAGAAATCCTGCGGGACTTCATCAAGGTCGATGAAGAAGCCGCGGAAATCTGGGAGATGGCCCGCAAGCTTGAAGGCGTGGTGCGTAACGTCGGCAAGCACGCCGGGGGCGTGGTGATCGCGCCGACCAAGCTGACTGACTTCTCGCCGATCTATTGCGATGAAGAGGGCGACGGCCTGGTGACCCAGTTCGACAAGGATGACGTCGAGGCGGCGGGCCTGGTGAAGTTCGACTTCCTTGGCCTGCGGACCCTGACGATCATCGACTGGGCGCTGAAAACCATCAACCGTGACCGGGCCAAGGTCGGCGAAGAGCCGCTGGACATCGCCTTCATCCCGCTGGATGACAAGCCGACCTACAGCCTGCTGCAAAAAGCCGAAACCACGGCGGTGTTCCAGCTTGAATCCCGGGGTATGAAGGAGCTGATCAAAAAGCTCAAGCCCGACTGCCTCGAAGACCTGATCGCACTGGTGGCCCTGTTCCGTCCGGGCCCGCTGCAATCGGGCATGGTGGATGACTTTATCAACCGTAAGCACGGTCGCGCCGAGCTGGCGTACCCGCACCCGGATTATCAGTACGACGGCCTCAAGCCGGTCCTGGCACCGACCTACGGCATCATCCTGTACCAGGAACAGGTGATGCAGATTGCCCAGGTAATGGCCGGTTACACCCTCGGCGGCGCGGACATGCTGCGTCGGGCGATGGGTAAGAAAAAGCCCGAGGAGATGGCCAAGCAGCGCGGCGGTTTCATCGAGGGTTGTGCGAACAACGGCATTGATGCGGACCTGGCCGGTAACATCTTCGACCTGGTGGAAAAATTCGCCGGTTACGGCTTCAACAAATCCCACTCGGCCGCCTATGGTCTGGTGTCGTACCAGACCGCGTGGCTGAAGGCCCACTACCCGGCGCCATTCATGGCCGCGGTACTGTCGGCGGATATGCACAACACCGACAAGGTCGTGACCTTGATCGAAGAAGTGCGGACCATGAAGTTGCGCCTCGACGCGCCGGACGTGAACGCTTCGGAGTTCAAGTTCACGGTGAACGACGAAGGCCGCATCATTTATGGACTGGGGGCGATCAAGGGCGTGGGTGAAGGACCGGTGGAAGCCATCACCGAAGCCCGTCAGGACGGACCGTTCAAGGACCTGTTCGATTTTTGCGCCCGGGTCGATCTCAAACGCATCAACAAACGTACCCTCGACGGTTTGATCCGCAGCGGTGCATTGGACCGTCTGGGCCCGTACTTCCAGGATGAACCCAAGGCCTACCAGGCCAATATCGACCGCAACCGCGCGGTGCTGCTGGCGGCCATGGAAGAAGCGATCAAGGCCGCCGAGCAAACCGCCCGGACCCATGACAGTGGTCACGCCGACCTGTTTGGCGGGTTGTTTGTCGAGGAAGATGCCGATGTCTACGGCAATCACCGCAAGGCCAAGGAGCTGACGCTCAAGGAGCGTCTCAAGGGTGAGAAAGACACCTTGGGCCTGTACCTCACGGGTCACCCGATCGACGAGTACGAAGGCGAGATCCGCCGGTTCGCCCGCCAGCGCATCATTGATCTGAAGCCGGCGCGTGACACGCAGACCGTCGCCGGTATGATCATCGCCCTGCGGGTAATGAAAAACAAAAAGGGCGACAAGATGGGCTTCATCACCCTCGACGACCGCTCCGGGCGCATCGAGGCGTCGTTGTTTGCCGATGCGTTCCATTCGGCCCAGTCGCTGTTGCAGACTGACGCGATGGTTGTGGTGGAAGGCGAAGTCAGCAACGACGATTTTTCCGGTGGCCTGCGGCTGCGGGTCAAACGGGTGATGAGCATGGAAGATGCCCGGACCAACCTGGCCGAGAGCCTGCGCCTGAAATTGCAGACCCAGGATCTCAAGGGCGATCAGCTACGCTGGCTGGGGGAATTGTTCAAGCGCCATCGCGGTGCTTGCCCGATTACCATGGAGTACGTGCGCCCCGACGCCAAGGCTGTGCTGCAGTTCGGCGAAGGCTGGCGGATCGATCCGGCGGATGCGTTGATTCAAGCCTTGCGTGACCAGTTCGGCAAAGACAACGTCTTCCTCCAATACCGTTGACGGCCAGGTGCCACTCCTGAACCTTGGAGCGGCCCTGATCTCGACCCGAATTTTTAATCTCGACCTGAACGCGCCTCTCCCTTAAGGTAGGGCGCGAATAGACAACCGGCCGGCCCAAGCTCTCTTGGACGTCGACCCAAGACGGACGCCTATGAACCCGAATTTTCTAGATTTCGAACAGCCGATCGCCGACCTGCAAGCCAAGATCGAAGAGTTGCGCTTGGTCGGTAATGACAATTCGCTGAATATCGGCGATGAAATCTCTCGTCTGCAGGACAAAAGCCGCACGCTGACCGAAGACATCTTTGGCAAGCTGACCAGCTGGCAGATCGCCCGCCTGGCGCGTCATCCGCGTCGTCCCTACACCCTGGACTATATCGAGCACATCTTCACTGAGTTCGATGAGCTGCACGGCGATCGGCATTTCTCCGACGACGCCGCGATCGTGGGTGGCGTCGCCCGTCTGGACGACCAGCCAGTGATGGTCATCGGCCATCAGAAAGGCCGCGAAGTCCGCGAAAAGGTGCGCCGCAACTTCGGCATGCCGCGTCCGGAAGGCTATCGCAAGGCGTGCCGCCTGATGGAAATGGCCGAGCGCTTCAAGATGCCGATCCTGACCTTCATCGACACGCCGGGCGCTTATCCGGGCATCGACGCCGAAGAGCGCAACCAGAGCGAAGCGATCGCCTGGAACTTGCGCGTAATGGCGCGACTGAAAACCCCGATCATCGCCACCGTGATCGGCGAAGGTGGTTCCGGCGGTGCGCTGGCCATTGGTGTCTGCGATCAGCTGAACATGCTGCAATACTCCACCTACGCGGTGATCTCGCCGGAAGGCTGCGCCTCGATCCTGTGGAAAACCGCCGAGAAGGCGCCGGATGCCGCCGAAGCCATGGGCATCACCGCTGAGCGTCTCAAAGGCCTGGGTATCGTGGATAAAGTGATCAGCGAGCCTGTAGGCGGCGCTCATCGTGATCCGGCCGCGGCTGCGGCGCTGATTCGTGCCGAGCTGAGTTCGCAACTGTCGATGCTGAAGAAATTCGACAACGAAGCGCTGCTGGCCCGTCGCTACGAGCGGTTGATGAGCTACGGTCTCTGATTCAAGCGCGGTACCTCTGTGTGGGAGCGAGCTTGCTCGCGATGACGGGTTAACATTCAACAGATAAGTTGACTGATACACCGCCATCGCGAGCAAGCTCGCTCCCACATCTGATTTGTGTGAAGGCCAGTTCCTATGAATCAGCCCACGATTGACCTGCCAACCCGGCTCCTCACACAGCTATCCCCCTGGCGCAACGCCGTCACCTGGCGCATCGCCTTCTCCGGTGGCCTCGATTCCACCGTCCTGCTGCACCTGCTCGCGTCTCTCTCCAAAAATGAAGCCCTGCCACCGTTACGTGCTGTCCACGTCCATCATGGCCTTCAGGCTGTGGCCGATGCATGGCCGGACCATTGTCGCTCGGTCTGCAAGGCCCTTGGGGTGCCGCTGGAAGTAGTGAACGTGCAAGTCCCGGCCGGTGCCAGCGTCGAGCGTGCCGCCCGGGAGGCGCGCTATGCTGCCTTCGTGGCGCTGCTCCACAGCAATGAAGTGCTACTCACCGGTCAACATCGCGACGATCAGGCTGAAACCCTGTTGTTTCGTTTGTTGCGTGGGGCAGGGGTGAGGGGCTTGTCGGCGATGCCTCGGCAGCGTCCTCTGGGCCAGGGGTACTTGCTGCGACCCTTGCTCGATGTGTCCCGGGCGGAGCTGGAAGCCTACGCGACGCAACAGGGCTTGAACTGGATCGAAGACCCTTCCAACGACGATCACCGGTACGCGCGCAATTTCCTGCGCCAGCGAGTTTTCCCGGTATTGACCGAGCAGTGGTCCCAAGCCTCGACGACCTTCGCCCGCAGCGCTGCGCACCTGAGTGAGGCCCAAGGCTTGCTGGATGACCTGGCGCGAATCGATCTGCACCGAGCCATCACGCCCAGCGCGTTCGACTGGCTTGGGTTGCGGTCGCTTGAGTTGGCCCCGTTGCGAGCCTTGTCGCCGGCCCGTCAGCGTAATGCGTTGAGTCATTGGCTGGCGTCGATGACAACGCTGCCCAACAGTGATCATTGGTCTGGCTGGGACTCGTTGCGCGATGCAGCGGACGACGCCCGGCCGATCTGGCGGCTGGCCGGTGGCGAACTGCACCGCACCGGCGGACGCGTCTGGTGGTTATCCGACCGCTGGCTGCGACCGGCCGCAGGCCCCGTAGAATGGACGCTGACTGCTCAAGCATTGACCCTGCCAGACAACGGCACGGTGACCCTCGACGGTAAAATGCCCGACGAACCGCTCTGCGTCCGCTATCGTCAGGGAGGTGAAGCCATGATGTTGCCTGGTCGTGGTCACCGGGACCTCAAGCGTTTGCTCAACGAAAGAGGCGTGCCGGCGTTTGCGCGCGGTCGATTGCCGCTGCTGTATCGGGACGAGCAATTGCTGGCAGTGGCTGGCTTACCAGGACTCGACAGCGGCATTGATGGCAACTGGCAACTGATCTGGCAGCCATGAAACCAAGATCTGGGTTTGAGCTGAAAGGGGCTTTCCGGTAGACTACGCTCCCTTCTTGATACAACTTCTGTGGATTCGCCTGAATTGCAGGAGTTGCCGATTACCAAGCAGTCTTTGCTGGGCGATTCCAAAAAATGTGTAGCGAGCAACGTACCGGTGATTTCACTTCCGGTCTGTCCCAACGCGGCGGTTTTTTTGAAAGGTGCACTGTGATTAATGCAGGTGATCGGGGGCTTCGGCCTTCCTTCGCTTTCCCCGGCGGCTCGGACCGCTTTAACGCAGACTTCTAGGGTTTTTCATGACGCGCTACATATTCGTCACGGGCGGTGTTGTTTCTTCATTGGGGAAAGGCATTGCCTCGGCTTCATTGGCGGCCATCCTGGAGGCGCGGGGACTTAAGGTCACCATGCTCAAGCTGGACCCGTACATCAACGTCGACCCGGGCACCATGAGCCCGTTCCAGCACGGTGAAGTGTTCGTCACCCACGACGGCGCCGAGACCGACCTGGACCTGGGCCACTACGAGCGGTTCATCCGCACGACCATGACCCAGAACAACAACTTCACCACCGGCCGTGTCTACGAGCACGTGCTGCGCAAAGAGCGCCGTGGTGATTACCTGGGGGCGACCATCCAGGTCATCCCGCACATCACCGACGAAATCAAGCGCCGCATCATCAAGGGTGCCGGCGACGCCGACGTGGCGATGGTCGAAATCGGCGGCACGGTGGGTGACATCGAGTCCCAGCCGTTCCTCGAAGCCATCCGCCAGTTGCGTTTCGAAATCGGTGCCAAGCGCGCGATGCTGATGCACCTGACCCTGGTTCCGTACATCGCTACCGCTGGCGAAACCAAGACCAAGCCCACCCAGCACTCGGTCAAGGAACTGCGTTCCATCGGCCTGCAGCCGGATGTACTGATCTGCCGCTCCGATCATCCGATCGATATCTCTTCGCGGCGCAAGATCGCCCAGTTCACCAACGTTGAAGAGCGTGCGGTGATCGGCCTGGAAGACGCTGACACCATCTACAAGATCCCGGGCATCCTGCACTCCCAGGGCCTGGACGATTTCGTCGTCGAGCGTTTCGGCCTGCAGTGCGCCAGCGCCGACCTGTCCGAATGGGAAGCGGTGGTCGATGCCAAGCTCAACCCGGAACACGAAGTCACCATCGCCATGGTCGGCAAGTACATGGAGCTGCTGGATGCCTACAAGTCGCTGATCGAGGCGATGAGTCACGCCGGTATCAGCAACCGTACCAAGGTCAACCTGCGCTATATCGACTCTGAAGACATCGAGAACCAGGGCACCGGTCTGCTCGAAGGCGCCGATGCGATCCTCGTGCCGGGCGGCTTTGGCCTGCGGGGCGTGGAAGGCAAGATCACCGCTGTTCAATACGCTCGCGAAAACAAGGTGCCTTACCTGGGCATCTGCCTGGGCATGCAAGTGGCGGTCATTGAGTTCGCCCGTAACGTGATGGGCTGGAAGGACGCCAACTCCACCGAATTCGATCGCGCCAGCGGTCACCCGGTCGTGGGCCTAATCACCGAGTGGGAAGATGCCACCGGCGCCGTGGAAGTACGCACCGAAGCCTCCGACTTGGGCGGCACCATGCGTCTCGGTGCCCAGGAATGCCTGCTTGAAGCCGGCTCCAAGGTGCACGATTGCTACGCCAAGGACGTGATCGTCGAGCGTCACCGCCATCGCTACGAAGTGAACAACAACCTGCTGCCGCAACTGATCGAGGCCGGCCTGAAAATCTCCGGTCGTTCCGGTGACGGCGCGCTGGTGGAGGTGGTCGAAGCCCCGGATCATCCATGGTTCGTTGCTTGCCAGTTCCACCCCGAGTTCACCTCGACGCCTCGGGACGGCCACCCGCTGTTCAGTGGTTTCGTGAAAGCCGCTTTGGCTCAACACCAGAAGAAGGCATAAAACGATGGCCCAGAAGATCATTCGCGTCGGCGACATCGAGATTGCCAACGACAAGCCCATGGTGCTGTTCGGCGGCATGAACGTACTGGAAAGCCGCGACATGGCGATGCAGGTCTGCGAGGAGTACGTGAAGGTCACCCAGAAGCTGGGCATCCCTTATGTCTTCAAGGCCAGTTTCGACAAGGCCAATCGCTCGTCCGTGACCTCTTACCGTGGCCCGGGCCTGGAAGAGGGCATGCGCATCTTCCAGGACATCAAGCAAGCCTTCGGCGTGCCGATCATCACCGACGTCCACGAGCCTGCCCAGGCCGCAGTGGTCGCTGAGGTCTGCGACATCATCCAGCTGCCGGCCTTCCTGTCGCGCCAGACCGACCTGGTGGTCGCGATGGCCAAGACCGGTGCGGTGATCAACATCAAGAAAGCCCAGTTCCTCGCGCCCCAGGAAATGAAGCACATCCTGAGCAAGTGCGAAGAGGCCGGCAATGACCAGTTGATCCTCTGCGAGCGTGGTTCGAGCTTCGGCTACAACAACCTGGTGGTGGACATGCTTGGTTTCGGCATCATGAAGCAGTTCGAATACCCGGTGTTCTTCGACGTGACCCACGCGCTGCAAATGCCCGGTGGTCGTTCCGATTCCGCAGGGGGGCGTCGCGCCCAGGTCACCGACCTGGCCAAGGCCGGCATGAGCCAGTCCCTGGCAGGTCTGTTCCTCGAGGCCCACCCGGACCCGGACAATGCCAAGTGTGACGGCCCTTGTGCCTTGCGCTTGAACAAGCTGGAACCCTTCTTGTCTCAGCTCAAGGCGTTGGACGAACTGGTCAAGAGTTTTCCGACGATAGAAACCGCGTAACGCGGTTTTCTCCGGTAAAGTACCGCTCGATTATCGCTCTGGCCCGCTGGCCGCACTGCTTTTGTGGGAGCATGGCTTGCCAGCGATGACGTCCTTCGGGACCGTCGTCGGCAAGCCTTACTGTTACAGCGTTTCGTCAACTTTGGAGTGTTTACAACAATGGCAAAAATCGTCGACATCAAAGGTCGTGAAGTTCTCGACTCCCGTGGCAACCCCACTGTTGAAGCGGACGTGCTTCTCGACAACGGTATCATCGGCAGCGCCTGCGCGCCGTCCGGTGCTTCCACTGGCTCGCGCGAAGCGCTGGAGCTGCGTGATGGCGACAAGAGCCGTTACCTGGGCAAGGGCGTGCTCAAAGCCGTCGCCAACATCAACGGTCCGATCCGTGACCTGTTGCTGGGCAAGGATCCTGCCGACCAGAAAGCCCTCGATCACGCGATGATCAAGCTCGACGGTACCGAAAACAAAGCCACCCTGGGCGCCAACGCGATCCTCGCCGTGTCCCTGGCCGCTGCCAAGGCTGCCGCCCAGGACCAGGACCTGCCGCTGTACGCACACATCGCCAACCTCAACGGTACCCCGGGTGTCTACTCGATGCCGGTGCCGATGATGAACATCATCAACGGTGGCGAGCACGCCGATAACAACGTCGACATCCAGGAATTCATGGTCCAGCCAGTGGGCGCCAAGTCCTTCTCCGAAGGCCTGCGCATGGGCACCGAGATTTTCCATCACCTCAAGGCTGTGCTGAAGGCCCGTGGCCTGAGCACCGCCGTTGGCGACGAAGGCGGTTTCGCACCGAACCTGGCGTCCAACGAAGACGCACTGAAAGTGATCTCCGAAGCCGTGGCCAACGCCGGTTACAAATTGGGCACCGACGTGACCCTGGCCCTGGACTGCGCGGCCAGTGAGTTCTTCGAAGACGGCAAGTACAACCTGTCCGGTGAAGGCCAGGTGTTCACCGCCGAAGGTTTTGCCGACTACCTCAAGGGCCTGACCGAGCGCTACCCGATCATCTCCATCGAAGATGGCCTGGACGAGTCCGACTGGGCCGGCTGGAAAATCCTCACCGACAAGATCGGCGAAAAAACCCAGCTGGTAGGCGACGACCTGTTCGTCACCAACACCAAGATCCTGAAAGAAGGCATCGACAAGAAGATCGCCAACTCGATCCTGATCAAGTTCAACCAGATCGGTACCCTGACCGAAACCCTGGAAGCCATCCAGATGGCCAAGGCCGCCGGCTACACTGCCGTGATCTCCCACCGCTCCGGCGAAACCGAAGATTCGACCATTGCCGACCTGGCCGTGGGCACTGCGGCGGGCCAGATCAAGACCGGTTCGCTGTGCCGTTCCGATCGCGTCTCCAAGTA
This sequence comes from Pseudomonas sp. N-1-13, assembly GCF_057787095.1. NCBI lineage: Bacteria > Pseudomonadati > Pseudomonadota > Gammaproteobacteria > Pseudomonadales > Pseudomonadaceae > Pseudomonas > Pseudomonas sp. N-1-13. Next base: position 1,112,054 of record NZ_JBYNRI010000001.1, read on the forward strand.
CAACCAACTGCTGCGTATTGAAGAGCAGTTGAACGGCAAGGCCAAGTACAACGGTCGTGCCGAGTTTCGCGGTTAAGCGGTAGATGGTAAAAAGACACCGGATGATGTCAAAAAAGTCGCAATAGCGGCGGTTTTGCCTCTAATCTGATGCCTTATCAAGCACAAGCCTGGTTTTTCCAGGCTTCGTGCTATCAGACGCTTCAAAGTGTGGCATGGCTGTCTTTTTCACTGGATACCTGAGATTCGATGCGCAGTCCCAATTGGTTGTTTCTTGTCTTGCTCCTGTTGCTGGCTGGCCTGCAGTACCGCCTTTGGGTGGGTAATGGCAGTCTGGCGCAAGTGGCGGACCTGACTCAGCAGATTGCTGAACAGCATGCCGAAAACGAGGCGTTGCTGGAGCGTAACCGGGTGATGGACGCCGAAGTCAGTGAACTGAAAAAAGGCATGGAGACCGTTGAAGAGCGGGCTCGCCATGAACTGGGCATGGTTAAAGAGGGCGAAACCCTCTACCAGTTGGCCCAATGAGCATCCGTTTGCCGGCCTTCTGGGCCGTGATTCCTGCCGCGGGCGTTGGAGCCCGTATGGCTGCGGACCGTCCCAAGCAATACCTGCAACTGGGCGGACGCACAATTCTCGAACACAGCCTTGGCTGTTTCCTCGATCATCCGACCGTAAAAGGCGTGGTGGTCAGTGTTGCACACGATGACCCTTATTGGCCGACCCTGGCCTGTGCCAGCGATACACGCATCCAGCGCGTGGACGGTGGCGAACAACGTTCGGATTCGGTGCTCAATGCCTTGCTGCATCTTCACGGACAGGGTGCCGATGATCACGACTGGGTCTTGGTGCACGACGCCGCCCGGCCCAACCTGGCCCGGGACGATCTGGACACATTGCTCAGGGAACTGGCGAATGATCCGGTCGGCGGTCTCCTGGCCGTGCCGGCGCGTGACACCCTCAAGCGAGTCGATAAGCACGGCCGTGTAGTGGAAACTGTTGACCGCAGCGTCATCTGGCAAGCCTACACACCGCAAATGTTTCATCTCGGTGCCTTGCACCGGGCCCTGGCTGACAGCCTGGTGGCCGATGCCGTGATTACCGATGAAGCGTCCGCCATGGAATGGGCAGGGCAGGCGCCACGCCTGATCGAAGGGCGGGCCGATAACCTCAAGGTCACACGCCCTGAAGATCTGGAGTGGTTGCGCCAGCGTTGGGCGAATCGCCATTAAGTGGAATCGCCATCGCGAGCAGGCTCGCTCCCACAAGGGGCTTTGGCTGTACACAAAAATTTGTAGCCGCTGAAGATCCAGTGTGGGAGCGAGCCTGCTCGCGATAGCAATCGCTCAGATAACATAAAGACCAGTGTTACCCCCGATACTCCGGCCGCTGCGCCAACCCCTCCTTCAAGTAATCCACCAACTTGCGCACCTTCGGCGACAAATGCCGTTGCTGCGGATACAACGCCCACACCGCTGTATTCGGCGGCTGGTGAGCCTCTAACAGCGATATCAACGCCCCGCTGTGCAAATGCTCCAACACGTAATAATCCGGCAACTGACACAATCCCACCCCTTGCAAAGCCGCATCCAGCACCGCCTGCCCGCTGTTACAACGCCAGTTTCCCTGCACTCGTTGGGAAAATTCCCGCCCGTTCTGCTCCAGTTGCCAGAGGTCGGAGCTACCGATCAGGCAGTTGTGGCGGCTCAATTCCGACAAGCTATGGGGGCGACCGTAGCGCTCCAGGTAGGACGCCGATGCGCACAGGTACATGCGCCGTGGCGCCAGGCGCGTGGCAACCAGGCGTGAGTCCTGCAAGCGGCCCAGGCGAATCGCCAGGTCCAGGCCTTCGTGAACCAGATCGAGGGGGCGGTTGCTCAGTTCGATGTCCACCCGCAATTGCGGATAAAGCGTCATGAACCGTGTCACCAGCGGCACAATGAACCGCTCGCCGTAGGCCACGGCACAGGTCATGCGCAACATGCCCTTGGGTTCGCTGGTGAGGTCGCCCACCGCCCGCAGTGCTTCTTCGCGTCCGTCCTGCAGGCGCTGGCAATGCTGCAAGAACGTCTGGCCGGCCTCGGTCAGGGTGACCCGGCGGGTACTGCGATACAGCAGTCGTGTCTGCAGACGCTCTTCAAGCCGTACGATTTGTCGACTGATGTGGGAAGACGAAACGCCCAGGCGTTCGGCGGCGGCGGTGAATTGGCTGCATTCGGCCACGGCGACGAATTCGTCAATGCCCTCCCAGCGGTTATCGGACATGAATGATTATCCCTGTGCAGCAATAATGTTTTGCTTTTGGTTGGATTATTCATCGTCTGGTGAGGGATTACACTCCCTGTCTTGTTTTTATTTGCTGGAGACTCCCCATGATCAAGTCACGCGCGGCCGTTGCCTTCGAGGCCAAGAAACCCCTGGAAATCGTTGAAGTCGACGTCGCCATGCCCAAGGCGGGCGAAGTGTTGCTGCGCGTGGTGGCCTCGGGTGTCTGCCACACCGATGCCTACACCTTGTCGGGCGCCGACCCGGAAGGGATCTTCCCGTCGATCCTCGGCCATGAAGGTGGCGCCATCGTCGAAGCTATCGGCGAAGGCGTGACGTCGGTTGCGGTGGGCGATCACGTCATTCCGCTGTATACGCCGGAGTGCGGCCAGTGCAAATTCTGTAAGTCGGGCAAGACCAACCTGTGTCAGGCGATTCGCGCCACCCAAGGCAAAGGCCTGATGCCAGATGGCACCTCGCGCTTTTCCTACAAGGGTGAGACGATTTTCCACTACATGGGGACCTCGACGTTCTCCGAATACACCGTATTGCCAGAAATTTCCGTGGCGAAAATCCCCAAAGAAGCGCCGCTGGAAAAAGTCTGCCTGCTGGGTTGCGGCGTCACCACCGGTATCGGCGCGGTCCTCAACACCGCCAAGGTCAAGCCGGGTGACACCGTGGCGATCTTCGGCCTGGGCGGCATTGGCCTGTCGGCGGTGATTGGTGCGGTGAAAGCCAAGGCATCGCGCATCATTGCCATCGACATCAACCCGGCCAAGTTCGAAATCGCCAAGCAACTGGGTGCCACCGATTGCGTCAACCCGAAGGATTTCGACCGTCCGATCCAGGAAGTCATCGTCGACATGACGGACGGCGGCGTGGACTTTTCCTTCGAGTGCATCGGCAATGTGCAACTGATGCGTGCCGCGTTGGAATGCTGCCACAAGGGCTGGGGCGAGTCGGTGATCATCGGTGTGGCCGGGGCCGGCCAGGAAATCGCCACCCGTCCGTTCCAGTTGGTGACCGGGCGCGTCTGGCGCGGTTCGGCGTTTGGCGGTGTGCGCGGGCGCAGCGAATTGCCAAGCTACGTGGAAATGGCCGAGAAGGGCGAGATTCCGCTGGATACCTTCATCACCCACACCATGGGCCTGGAAGATATCAACAAGGCGTTCGACCTGATGCATGAAGGCAAGAGCATCCGTACCGTTATTCATTTCTGAGGTCGGTCATGAGTCTTGAAAACATTTCCTGCCAGAAAAGCTTCGGCGGCTGGCACAAGCGTTACCGGCATCGTTCCGAAGTGCTTGGTTGTGACATGGTGTTTGCCGTGTACCTGCCGCCCCAGGCCGAGCAGGGCGGCAAGTTGCCTGTGGTGTATTGGTTGTCCGGATTGACCTGCACCGACGAGAACTTCATGCAAAAGGCCGGCGCCCAGCGCATGGCTGCCGAACTGGGCCTGATTATTGTCGCGCCGGACACCAGCCCGCGCGGCGCCGACGTGCCGGGCGATCCGGACGGTGCCTGGGACTTTGGCCTGGGTGCGGGGTTTTATCTGAACGCCACGCAGGAACCGTGGGCGCGGCACTATCGGATGCATGACTACGTGGTGCAGGAATTGCCGGCCTTGGTCGAAGCGCATTTCCCGGCCTCGGATAAGCGCGGCATCAGTGGTCACTCCATGGGTGGCCACGGCGCGCTGGTCTGCGCTTTGCGTAACCCAGGGCGTTACCGCTCGGTGTCGGCATTTTCGCCGATCAACAATCCGATGGATTGCCCGTGGGGCCAGAAGGCGTTTTCTCGTTATCTGGGGGAAGACCGCTCGAAGTGGCGTGAGTGGGATGCCTGTGCATTGATCGCCGAAGCTGGCGAAAAGCTGCCGTTGCTGGTGGATCAGGGCGATCGCGATGATTTCCTGGCCAACCAGCTCAAGCCCGAAGCCTTGCAGCAAGCGGCCAAGGCTGCCGGTCATCCGTTGGAGCTGCGCCTGCAACCGGGCTACGACCACAGCTACTTCTTCATCGCCAGCTTCATTGAGGAACACTTGCAACATCATGCCCACGCTTTAGGGGGCTCTTAGTCTGTTTCCCCTTGGCGAGGGAGCTAATTGAGGGCGCTCCCCACGCTGAATGCAGGTAGAATCACGCCCTGACAAAAATCGGGGCGTTTTTTTATGCGTATTGGCCACGGCTACGATGTTCACCGTTTCGCTGAAGGCGACTTCATTACTCTGGGCGGCGTGCGTATTGCACACAGCTTCGGGCTGCTCGCGCATTCTGACGGTGACGTCCTGCTGCACGCCTTGAGCGACGCCTTGCTTGGCGCGGCCGCGCTGGGGGATATTGGCAAACATTTCCCCGACACCGACCCGCAGTTCAAGGGCGCCGACAGCCGGGTGCTGCTGCGCCATGTGGTCTCGCTGATCCACGCCAAGGGCTGGAAAGTCGGCAATGTCGATAACACCATCGTCGCCCAGGCGCCAAAAATGGCGCCACACATCGAAACGATGCGTCGGTTGATTGCCGAGGACCTGCAAGTTGAGCTGGACCAGGTCAACGTGAAAGCCACCACCACCGAGAAACTTGGTTTCGTCGGTCGCGAAGAAGGCATTGCCGTTCATAGCGTTGCCTTGTTGCTGCGCCCATGACCGAACTGGAACTATTAGGCCCCCGTGCCTACGGCGAGTCGCTGGGCAGCGCAGTACTCAAGGCCACTGCTGAAGATTTTCAGGTCGACGAAGTGCTCGACATCCCGCTCACGGGCGAAGGCGAGCACTTATGGATCTGGGTTGAAAAACGCGGTTTGAACACTGAAGAGGCTGCTCGGCGAATTGCCAAGGCCGCCGGCGTATCGTTGCGCACCGTTAGTTATGCCGGTCTCAAGGACCGCCAGGCGCTGACCCGCCAGTGGTTCAGCGTCCAGTTGCCGGGCAAGGCCGACCCGGACCTGTCGGCGGCGGAAAACGAAACGCTGAAGATCCTCAAGACCGGTCGCCATAAACGCAAGCTGCAACGCGGCGCGCACTCGGCCAATGGCTTTACTTTGCGCCTGACCCAGTTCAAGGGCGATCCAGCGGCGATCGATGCGCGTCTGCAACAGATCGCCCGTCTGGGCATTCCCAATTATTTCGGCGCCCAGCGCTTCGGGCATGACGGCGGTAACCTCGTCGATGCCCGCGCCTGGGCGGCGCGCAAGGCTTTGCCGGAACAGCGCAATGTGCGTTCGCGGCTGTTGTCCACCGCCCGCAGTTTTCTCTTCAACCGGGTGTTGGCGGCTCGGGTGGCCGATGGCACCTGGCAGCACGCGCAGGTGGGCGACTTGCTGGCCTTCACCGACAGCCGCAGTTTTTTCCCCGCCGGCGAGGCCGAGTGCAGTGACCCACGCCTAGCGATTCTCGACCTGCACCCCACCGGGCCGCAGTGGGGCGAGGGACCTTCGCCTGCCGCCGGCGCGGTCCATGATCTGGAGCAGGCCATCGCCGAGGCGGAGGCCGATCTGCGCGACTGGTTGATAAACGCGGGAATGAGTCACGAACGTCGCATCCTGCGACTGCCCATTGGCGGCCTGTCGTGGCATTATCCCTCGCCTGACATTCTGCAACTGGAATTCGTCCTGCCGGCCGGATGTTTCGCCACTGTCTTGGTGCGCGAACTCGTCGATCTGGTGCCGGTGGGGCAGACGGACAGCCCATGCGTATTCTGATTTCTAACGACGACGGGGTGACAGCACCCGGCCTTGCCGCGCTTTATGCTGCGCTGGCGGATTTTGCCGAATGTGTGGTCATCGCCCCGGACCAGGACAAAAGCGGCGCCAGCAGTTCGCTGACGCTCGACCGACCATTGCACCCGTGCTATCTGGATAATGGTTTCATCAGCCTCAACGGCACCCCCACCGACTGCGTGCACCTGGGCCTCAACGGCTTGCTGGAGCGCGAGCCGGACATGGTGGTTTCGGGCATCAACCTGGGGGCCAACCTGGGGGATGACGTGCTTTATTCCGGCACCGTGGCCGCCGCCCTTGAGGGCCGTTTCCTCGGGCATCCGTCGTTTGCCTTTTCGTTTGTTTCGCGGCAAGTCGATAATCTGCCTACCGCCGCCTACTTCGCTCGCAAGTTGGTCGAGGCCCATGGCGAGCTGGACCTGCCACCGCGCACGGTGCTGAACGTGAACATTCCGAACCTGCCACTGGATCACATCCGAGGCATCCAGCTCACTCGCCTGGGTCATCGTGCCCGCGCGGCCAAGCCCATGCAGGTGGTCGATCCCCGGGGCAAGGCCGGTTACTGGATCGCCGCCGCCGGTGATGCCGAGGATGGCGGGCCGGGCACCGATTTTCATGCAGTGATGCAAGGCTATGTCTCGATAACGCCGTTGCAGCTGGATCGGACCTTCAACGATGCTTTTCGAACGCTCGATGGCTGGCTGGAGGGGCTGCGCTGATGGCTCGCGAGCAAGACGATATACTGCGCCGCGGAATCGGCATGACCTCCCAGCGTACCCGGGAGCGCCTGATTCAACGGCTGTATGAAGAAGGCCTTTCCAACGCCCAGGTGCTGGAAGTGATTCGCCGTACCCCACGGCATTTGTTCGTCGATGAAGCCTTGGCCCATCGCGCCTACGAAGACACCGCATTGCCGATCGGCCACAACCAGACCATTTCCCAGCCTTATATGGTGGCCCGCATGAGCGAGTTGCTGCTGGAGGCGGGCCCGCTGGACAAGGTGCTGGAGATTGGCACCGGTTCGGGTTACCAGACGGCGGTGTTGTCGCAGCTGGTGGAGCGGGTATTTTCCGTGGAGCGGATCAAGGTGCTGCAGGATCGCGCCAAGGAACGCCTGGTGGAACTGAACCTGCGCAATGTGGTGTTTCGCTGGGGTGATGGCTGGGAAGGCTGGCCGGCCCTGGCACCTTATAACGGCATCATCGTGACCGCCGTTGCCACTGATGTGCCCCAGGCCTTGCTGGATCAACTGGCCCCCGGCGGCCGGCTGGTCATTCCGGTGGGGGCTGGTGAAGTCCAGCAGTTGATGCTGATCGTGCGCGAAGAACAGGGTTTTTCACGTCACGTGCTGGGGGCGGTTCGGTTTGTTCCGTTGCTTAACGGGCCATTGGCCTGAGCATTTATAAACAGACGCTGAATTCCGTGGCGTGGGTTGTGTCTTACACCGGCGCTGATCAATTAACCGTTGATTGGTTAAACGGATTGCAACGGCGTCCAGCAAACGTGTGCGGCAGCGCCTCGCGCTTCATTAATAGAGGTGGGGTTGCGGCCAGCTGTATTTGTAATACCGTTGCCTGCACAGGCAGTTTCCAATTTTTCAACCACCACAAAGGGAGCGGCGGGTGAGTCTCACAGTCATTGCGCAGCGTATGGGTATCACGAGCTTTCAGCGCCTGGTGACTGGCCTTGTCTTGAGTACCTTGCTGGTCGGTTGCTCCAGTACCCCGTCGGGTAACGTCCGGGTTGTCGATCGCACCAACGCAACGCCTCAACGTCCTACAGTAACGACCGGTCAGTATGTAGTCCGTCGCGGTGATACGCTGTTTTCCATCGCTTTTCGCTATGGCTGGGACTACAAAGCCCTCGCAGCGCGAAACAACATTCCTGCGCCTTATACGATTCATCCGGGTCAGAGAATTCGCTTTGATGGGCGCAGTGGTTCAACGCCTACCGCGGTGGTGACTCAGTCCGGTTCGACGGCTTCGTCGTCGAGTAGAACCACGGTGATTCAACGTCCGGTCGGTGCCGCAACGGCAACAGTACCGTCCGTCGCGAGCAAACCGACACCTGCTCCTACCCCCGCGCCAGGCCCCAGCCCGAGCGGCTGGGGATGGCCTTCTAATGGCGTTCTTATTGGAAAATTCTCTTCAAACGGTAGTTTGAATAAAGGAATTGATATCGCCGGGGATTTGGGACAGCCTGTTTTAGCCGCGTCTGATGGCACGGTTGTGTACGCCGGGAGTGGTTTAAGGGGCTACGGCGAACTCGTGATCATCAAACACAGCGATACCTACGTCAGTGCCTACGGTCACAACCGCAGGCTGTTGGTTCGGGAGGGGCAGCAGGTCAAGGTCGGGCAAAAAATTGCCGAAATGGGATCAACGGGAACGGACCGGGTGAAACTGCATTTTGAGATTCGCCGACAAGGTAAGCCAGTCGATCCGCTGCAATTCCTGCCACGTCGTTGATTTGATTGTCAGCCTGTTCCGTCACGTAGAGGGAACAGGCTCCAGCGTTGCCAAGGATAAAGGCGTCGCTTGAGCTTGAGGTCGAACTCACCAAAGGACTATAACAATGGCTCTCAGTAAAGAAGTGCCGGAGTTTGACATCGACGATGAGGTTCTCCTTATGGAGACCGGCATCGCTATGGATTCGATGTCGAATGATGAAGGGGCGACTCCACCTTCCGTTCGTGCCAAATCCAGACACTCCGCTTCGCTTAAACAACATAAGTACATCGACTACACACGGGCGCTGGACGCCACTCAGCTGTACCTCAACGAAATCGGCTTCTCGCCGCTGCTCTCCCCCGAGGAAGAAGTTCATTTTGCGCGTCTGTCGCAAAGTGGCGACCCGGCCGGGCGAAAACGCATGATTGAAAGCAACCTGCGCCTGGTGGTGAAGATCGCCCGACGCTACGTCAATCGTGGCCTATCGCTGCTGGACCTGATCGAAGAGGGTAACTTGGGGCTGATTCGCGCTGTCGAGAAATTCGACCCCGAGCGAGGCTTCCGTTTCTCGACCTACGCGACCTGGTGGATTCGCCAGACCATCGAGCGGGCGATCATGAATCAGACCCGGACCATCCGGTTGCCGATCCATGTGGTCAAGGAGCTGAACGTCTACCTGCGGGCTGCCCGTGAACTCACCCAAAAGCTCGACCACGAACCCTCACCCGAAGAGATCGCCAACCTGCTGGAGAAACCGGTGGGCGAGGTCAAGCGCATGCTTGGGCTCAACGAGCGGGTTTCTTCGGTTGATGTCTCGCTGGGGCCGGACTCGGATAAGACCCTGCTGGACACGCTCACCGATGACCGACCTACCGACCCGTGCGAACTGCTCCAGGACGATGACTTGTCCCAGAGCATCGACCAGTGGCTCTCGGAGCTCACGGACAAGCAACGGGAAGTGGTGATTCGCCGCTTCGGCTTGCGCGGTCATGAAAGCAGCACCCTTGAAGATGTGGGCCTGGAAATTGGGCTGACCCGTGAGCGGGTCAGGCAGATTCAGGTCGAAGGCCTCAAACGTCTTCGGGAGATCCTGGAGAAGAACGGCCTGTCGAGCGAGTCGTTGTTCCAATAACGGGAACGCACGCGTAATAAGAAAAGCCCCGACTGGTTCGGGGCTTTTTCGTTTTTTTGGCGGCTGTTGCAGCGCTTACTCTGTTTGCCGGCTTGGCGTGTAAGCTTTTGCCTAGTGTTGCGTAAGCGTTTGGTTTCCCGTCGAAGGGATAGACGACTATAAAGGCCGTCGTATTTTTCGTATGTTGTTGATATATAGCTATATTTTTATGTATTTCAGTCCTGTGACGAGGCACGGCGACGGCGTTTGGCCAATTGCACTCGCTGGGGAAAATACTAATATCAGTCCTGTGTCGACGGACAGACACACCTGTCACGGACGATGGGGAAGGAAGGACATCGCAGGATGCGATTCATCAGGACGATGAAAAGGATCAAAGGGATTAGGGAAAAAATGTGGGCGGGTCAAACCGCCCCTTTTTTTGCCTGCGATTTATTGAATCCGAGAAAACAAAAAGGCCCGCAAGGGGCCTTTTTCAACGAGCGCAGGGTGATATCAGCGTTCGAGGTCTTTGAGCTTGTCTGGTTTGCCATCCCACTCTTTGGCGTCTGGCAACTCGTCTTTCTTTTCGGTGATGTTTGGCCAGATGTCCGCCAGTTCAGCGTTCAGCTCGATGAAGTTCTCCATGCCGGCCGGCACTTCGTCTTCCGAGAAGATGGCATTCGCCGGGCATTCCGGTTCACACAGGGCGCAATCGATGCACTCGTCCGGGTGAATGACCAGGAAGTTCGGCCCTTCGTAAAAGCAGTCCACCGGACAGACTTCTACGCAGTCGGTGTACTTGCACTTGATGCAGTTGTCGGTGACGACGAAGGTCATTTCTAATTCTCTCCTCAGGCGGCGGCAGCGGAACCCCTTCACGGTGGGCTCGCCAGGTTCGGGAGCGATAGTCTGCGGACCAGGCTAATAGTCCGCAGCATCCCAAACCGCGCGAGATTCTACCAGCTTGAACGCCAGTGCGTTAGATCCGTGTCTTCAATGAATAAAGCAATTCAAGTGCCCGCCGTGGCGTCAGGTCGTCCAGATCCACTTTGGCCAGTTCATCAAGCACCGGATGCGGCAGGCTGGCGAACAGGTCGCTCTGCTGCGGAGCCGCCGGTTTGCCTTTGCTCGGGCGCGGTGTTTCGTGGGGCAGGCTGGTGGTTTCCAGACGGCTCAGATGCTCGCGCGCACGGCTGATCACTTCGCTGGGGACGCCGGCCAGTTGCGCCACCGCCAGGCCGTAGCTCTGGCTGGCCGGGCCGGGCAGCACATGGTGCAGGAACACGATGCGCTCGTTGTGCTCGGTGGCATTGAGATGCACGTTAGCCACCAGCGGCTGGCTTTCCGGCAGTACGGTGAGTTCGAAATAGTGGGTGGCAAACAGGGTGTACGCCCGCAGGTGCGCCAGCCGTTCGGCCGCTGCCCAAGCCAGGGACAGGCCGTCGAAGGTGCTGGTGCCGCGTCCGACCTCGTCCATCAGCACCAGGCTGCGTTCGGTGGCGTTGTGCAGGATGTTCGCGGTTTCGCTCATTTCCACCATGAAGGTCGAACGCCCGCCGGCCAGGTCATCGCTGGAACCGATGCGGGTAAAGATCCGGTCCACCAGGGACAATTCGCAACTGGCTGCCGGCACGAAACTGCCAATGTGGGCCAGCAGCACGATCAAGGCGGTCTGACGCATGTAGGTGGATTTACCGCCCATGTTCGGACCGGTGATCACCAGCATGCGGGTGTTGTCATCCAGGCTCAGGTCGTTGGCCACGAACGGCGTGGTCAATACCTGTTCGACCACCGGGTGACGACCCTGGGTGATGCGCATGCACGGCTCGCTGACAAACCGCGGGCAGTTGAGGTCCAGGTTCAGCGCGCGTTCAGCCAGGTTGCTCAGCACGTCAAGCTCCGCCAGGGCGCCGGCGGTGTCCTGCAGCGGTGGCAGTTGGCTGATCAAGTCTTCGAGCAGCGCCTCATAGAGCATCTTTTCCCGGGCCAGGGCACGGCTCTTGGCCGACAACGCCTTGTCTTCGAACGCCTTGAGTTCCGGGGTGATGAAACGCTCGGCGCCTTTTAGCGTCTGGCGACGAATGTAGTCAGCCGGCGCCTGTTCGGCCTGTTTGCTCGGCAATTCGATGAAGTAACCGTGGATACGGTTGTAACCGACCTTGAGATTGGCAAGGCCGGTACGGGCTTTTTCCCGGGCTTCGAGGTCGATCAGGAACTGCCCGGCGTTCTCGCTCAGCGATTGCAGTTCGTCGAGTTCGGCGTCGTAGCCGGTTTTCAGCACACCGCCGTCACGGATCACCGCTGGCGGGTTGTCGATAATGGCCTTTTCCAGCAGCGCAGCCAGCTCCGGGTAAGTGCTGGTGGTGCGCGCCAGTTGTTGCAGGTGCGGCGCTTCCAGGTCGGTCATCGCCACCTGAAGCTCGGGCAGGGCGCCGAGGGCATCGCGCAGGCGCGCCAGGTCACGGGGGCGGGCGTTGCGCAGGCCGATACGCGCCAGGATCCGCTCGATGTCCCCGATTTCCTTGAGCTGCGGTTGCAACTGCTCGAAGCGATAACGATCCAGCAGGCAGGTAATGGAGCTCTGACGCGCCAGCAGCACCGTCAGGTCTCGCAGCGGACGGTTCAGCCAACGGGTCAGCAGACGGCTGCCCATGGCGGTCTGGCAGCGATCGACCACCGATTGCAGGGTGTTGTCGCGCCCGCCGGCCAGGTTGGTGTCCAGCTCCAGGTTGCGTCGGCTCGCGCCGTCCAGCACCACGGTGTCATCCAGGCGCTCATGACGCAGGCTGCGCAAGTGGGGCAGGGCGGTGCGCTGGGTTTCCTTGGCGTAGGCCAGCAGGCAGCCGGCCGCGCCAATGGCCAGGGTCAGGTTTTCGCAACCGAAGCCTTTAAGGTCCTGAGTGGAGAACTGCTGGCAGAGACTTTTCAGCGCCGAGTCGCGCTCAAAGTCCCACGGCGCCCGGCGCCGAACGCCACGGCGTTTTTCCGCCGGCAGGTCTTTGGGCCAGTCATCCGGGATCAGCAACTCCACCGGATTGACCCGCTCCAGCTCCGCCAGCAGGTTTTCCCAGCCCTTGATCTCTAGCACCGAGAAATTGCCGCTGGTGATGTCCAGCACCGCCAGGCCGAACAGGCGCTCATCGCCCAGCACGGCGGCGATCAGGTTGTCCCGGCGTTCATCCAGCAAGGCTTCATCACTGACCGTGCCCGGCGTGATGATCCGCACCACTTGGCGTTCCACCGGCCCTTTGCTGGTAGCCGGGTCGCCGACCTGCTCGCAGATCACCACCGACTCGCCCAGCTTGACCAGCTTCGCCAGGTAACCTTCCGCCGCGTGGTAAGGAATCCCACACATCGGAATCGCCATGCCCGCCGATTGCCCACGCGCCGTCAGGGTGATGTCCAATAGCTTGGCGGCTTTCTTCGCGTCCTCGTAGAAGATCTCGTAGAAGTCGCCCATGCGGTAGAACATCAGCTGATCGGGGTGCTGATTCTTCAGGCGCCAGTATTGCTGCATCATTGGCGTGTGGCTGGAGAGGTCGTTTACGGCTGTATTCATGGGTGTCAGGGAGGCTCGTTGAAAGGTGTGGGGCAAAAGGAGGGGCATTGGCCCGGCTTTTCCGCGATGGGCGCAAGGTTAACATGGGCGGTCTGGTGCGACCCATATGTGAGTGGTTTTTGGGGTTGGGTGTATCGGGGATTGGGTGTATATCCGTTGCTGCGGTAACGGCTGCTTATGGTTCCGCCCTTACGGCGGCTCACTTTTGAGAAGCGCAAAAGTAAGCAAAACGCTTTTGCCCCACCACTTGGCACCTCGCCTAGGCTCGGTGTGCCCTCACTCCGGCATTGCTCCGTGGGCCCGCCGCGAAGGACCATCCATGGTCCAGCGCGGCTATCCCGGCATCCATGCCGGGATACCCACTACGCAATACCTGCGTTCGGCCATCGTGGTTAACGGGGCGCCGAGATCAACGTCCACCGCGAGGCGGCCTGATAGCCGACCTGGTTCTTCCGGTCGTACATCCATCATATCTGTGGGAGCAAAGCTTGCTCGCGAGGCGGCCTGACAGCCGGCCTGGTTCTTCCGGTCGTACATCCATCATATCTGTGGGAGCAAAGCTTGCTCGCGAGGCGGCCTGACAGCCGGCCTGGTTCTTCCGGTCGTACACCCATCATATCTGTGGGAGCAAAGCTTGCTCGCGAGGCGGCCTGACAGCCGGCATGGTTCTCCCGGTCGTACTCCGATCCAATTGTGGGAGCGAGCCTGCTCGCGATGACGGCTGCCAATACAACTTAGTTGTAACTGGACTACAGCTATCGCGAGCAAGCTCGCTCCCACAGTGATTACTCGGGCTTCTCTTAGGTCTCGGCTTGCATCATGAATGCCTACCTCGGCTCAACCACATCCAGCGCCCGATTCGCCAGCAACTGCCCCAGTTCGATCATCTGCTGGACCCCTAGCGCGATATGCCGCCGCGAGCCCTTCAGGTCGAATGCCAGATCACTGACCATGGCGTTGGCCGAGGCCAGGGTTTCGCTGAGGTTGGCGAGCAGGCACTCGGCGTCGATGTTCGGAGCGATGACGTAAAGGGTATCGAGTGTGTCGGATGTTTCTTTGTCGGCTGGCGGCTTGAGGTAGTAGTCCAGAGCGCGGGTGGCGGCTTCGTCGAGTTTCTTGGCGTTGGCCGACTGGGGGCGGGAGGTGTGATTGTCTGGGGGATTCGGTGTGTTCTTCGGCATTCTATGGATCCTTGAAGTTGAGCCACCACTCACTCGCGACTAAACGAGGGGGGGGCAGCTGTACGCAGGTTAGTCGACCGGGGATCCAAGGAACCGGCGCGCCCGAGGGCGCCCTGCGCACAGCCACCATCAAGTGCAGGAATGGGGATACCTGACTGAATGGAGCAATGAGCACCTTGGAATACCGAGCGACTAAACCCGATCACTGATGGGCAGTGACGGGATCAAAAGTACTAATTGGATCCAAGGTGGACAAGCCGGCGGATTCTGGCGCAGTTGTAGGCAGAGGCGCAAGGCGACGTAGCCCGGCCTCGCAAATTTGAAGGAGGCAGATCGGGCGGTTTCCCAAGAGGTTGTAGGGGTTTTTTCCAAGTGCCGACAATAGCTGACACCAGCCCAGCGCGTTAGGGCCGCCTGCATCGGTGTTGAATGTGCCGCCGTCATCGCGAGCAGGCTCGCTCCCACAGTTTTACCGAGTCGTTCACGGACCTCGCATACACCCCAAATCCCCTGTGGGAGCGAGCCTGCTAGCGAAAGCGGTGGATCAGCTTGCATTGATGTTGAATGTGCTGTGGTCTTCGCGAGCAGGCTCGCTCCCACAGTTTTACCGAGTCGTTCACAGACCTCGCATACACCCCAAATCCCCTGTGGGAGCGAGCCTGCTCGCGATAGCGCTGGGTCAGCTTGCATTGATGTTGGACGGAAACACTTCACCATCGATATGCACACTTATGCAAAACAGCATTTGTCTTCTGCAAAAAGAACCCGCATCATGCGCGTTATGCAAAAACGCAACGTTTCTACCGTATTAAGGGCACTGCTCGATCAGCACGGGATCTCCCCCACGGAGCTTCACCGTCGTACCGGCGTGCCTCAGTCAACCCTGTCGCGGATTCTCAGCGGCAAGATTGTCGACCCTTCGGATAAACACATCTCGAAGATCGCCGAATACTTTGCCGTGAGTACCGATCAGTTGCGCGGGCGCGCGGACATTGCGTCTGCCGGCCATCCGCGCCGCGACGAGCCGCATTCCGAACTCAAGGACATAAGCCTGTGGGATGACGACACTCCCGTCGAAGAAGACGAGGTGTCGGTCCCTTTTCTGCGTGAGGTTGAATTGGCTGCTGGATCAGGAAGATTCGTCATCGAGGAGAGCGAGCGCTCAAGCCTGCGCTTTGGCAAGCGCAGCCTGCGTCATAACGGCGTGCAGTTCGATCAGGCCAAATGCGTGACGGTACGCGGCAACAGCATGTTGCCGGTGCTGCGCGATGGCGCAACGGTCGGGGTGAACGCAGGCAAGTGCGGGATCGGCGACATCGTCGACGGCGATCTCTATGCCATCAACCACAACGGTCAACTGCGGGTAAAGCAGCTTTATCGTTTGCCCACCGGCATCCGTCTGCGCAGCTTCAACCGCGACGAGCATCCGGATGAGGACTACACCTTCCAGGACATGCAGGATGAGCAAATCGTCATCCTCGGCCACGTCTTCTGGTGGGGCATGTACGCCCGTTAACCCCTCCGCTGTCAGATAAAACCCGCCATCGTGCGGGTTTTTTTACGCCTGTGAAAATCCCCTGACCCCTGTGTTTGCTGGGCTTTATGCGCCTATGCATTCTATGCGCATAAATAAATGCATTTACGCATTGACTGTATATGCATCCATGCATATTCTGTGTCCAAGCCGCTCGACAAAGCGGCTGGCAACGAAGCTCTTTAGTTCCACCAACAGGCAGCGATGAACCGGCCTTAACGGTTCAGAGGGTTGGCAACTGACCCGGGTGTGCAGCGTAAAGCACCAGAAGCAGTTATCCGGCGGGCAGGGACCGCGGTCGGAAAAACAATTTGAATGGATCCGTACCGCGCCAGTCGCGCCGAAAGATCAACTTCCTTCTGGCCATCGGCCAGGGAAGGCGAAGGACCGCATTACTGAAAAGCCCGGTCAGTTGCCGGGCTTTTTGGAATGCCTACCTGAAGCAGGCAGATCGAAGAACGCCGCAGAGCCGGCAATAAATAAGGATATGAGCATGAAAAAATACGCACGGGTTGTGGACGGTAAAGTCGACAACATCTACGAAACCGTCAATCCGATCTCTGAGGAATTCCCAGCAGACCAACTTTGGATTGACGTTACCGGCAGTTCCAGCGCGGAGGTCGATTATGACTACATCGCAGTCAACACTGATGGGGTCTGGTCGTTTAACTCCGGTTTCCCTTGGCCACAGACTGCTCTTGCAGAGCAGATGCGTAATGAAAAAGCCAGGCGGCTCGACAGCATCATGACCCGCGTGGCGTCTTCGGGATTGCAATTCAAAGTCGATCTGGGCGTCGCTAGTGCTGCCGAGCAGGCTTACTTGATTGCCTTCAAGGAGTATTGCATCGCCTTCACTCAGGTCAACAAACAACCCGGTTTTCCACTGAGCATTGTTTGGCCAGAGCTGCCCTGAACGGAGTGTCTGTTTGAAAAGCTCGGTTCAGTGCCGGGTTTTTTGCATTGTCTTCCAAACACTCATCCATCACCCCCAGGAGGCGTGACATGACAAACGAGCAACAAGCGTTGCTGGACATGCCGATCTGGCTGGTCATTGTGCTCGCCTTGGTGGGTGGGGTGTCCGGCGAGATGTGGCGCGCCGACAAGGAGGGCGCCCGTGGCTGGCCGTTGCTGCGCCGCGTGGTTCTGCGCTCTGGTGCCTGCGTGGTCTGCGGGGTCTCGGCAACCATGCTGTTGTATGCCCTCGGCATGTCGATCTGGAGTGCTTGCGCCCTGGGTTGCCTGACTGCCATGGCCGGTGCCGATGTGGCCATCGGACTTTATGAACGATGGGTTGCCAAGCGGATTGGCGTCTGCGAAGTGCCACCGCGAGACCTTCCGCCCGACCAACGTTAAATCGACATTGCTGATCTGCGCGTTGCTCTACAAAAGGAGGCGATCAATGCCTGCCATCATCGAAAAACCGTCGCAGTTGTTCTCTGCCATTGCCCAGACGCTACGCGCCACTTATCCCACTTTGAAAATCGGCAGCCCCCAGGAGTTCGATGGCACCGACGACCAACCCTGGGTGCTGATTGCCCTCGAACGTGATGCGTCAGGCAACCGCGCCAACGACGGACGTATCGCCCATGTCCTGACGGTTTCCCTGCAAGTGGTCATGGCCGTTGCGGGATGGGAGGCGTGCGATCTGGCCGGTGAGCTGAAACATCTGGTGGTGGATAACCGCTGGGGGCTGTCGGGCGATCAATGTGATCTGCCCACGGAGATCGATGGCCTTGCATCCACGTTCACCCACGAAGCTCGGGCGTACACCGCCTGGACCCTTTCATTTACCCAAACCCTCTACCTCGGCCCGACGCTGCTGGAGGACCCGTTGGGCATCCCGAAATTTGCCCGGATCTGGGAAGTCTCGAACATCGATGACCCGGCTCAATACACCGCACTTGAGGGCTGACCCATGTTTGATGCGCTATTACGGATGCATCTGGGGCCGCTCATCGAGCGTCTGGCCGAGATGGAAACCGAGCTGGAAGACCTGCATCGGCGCGCCGACAGTTTTTGTCGCATCGGCGTTTGCCAGGAAGTCGACGCGGCCAGCAACACCTGCAAGGTCAGCCATGGCGAATTGCTGACCCCCGCGATCCGTTTTTTCAATCCCAGTGCTGGCGAACAGAGCGAGTCGCGGATTCCCTCCGTGGGCGAGCAGTGCCTGCTGCTGAACCATGGCGGCGGCGAGGGCGGTGGGCAGTCGGTTGCGTTGTTCGGCCTCAATGGCGGTCAATTCCCGCCCGTGTCCACACAGGCATCACTGACCCGACGCCTGTATCAGGACGGCACGGAAAACGGCTACGACCACGCCAGCCATGTCCTGCACTGGCAAAACGGCCCGACGGCATTCACCGGTTCCCGTGAGTCCATCGACTTAAGCATTGGCCCGGCGAGGCTGGCGATGACGCCGCAGGCCATCGAACTGCAACTGGGCGCCGTCGGCATACGGCTCGACGCGTCCGGTGTGCACCTGAGCGGCCCGGTAGTGGATCACCAGGGGCGCGTCATCAGTACCGCATAAGAGATTTCCTCATGATTGGAATCGATCGAAATACCGGCGCCACGGTCGACGACTGGCTGCAGTTCGTGCAGCGCGCCACCCGTGCATTGACCACGCCACTGGGCACTCGCCAGAAGCGCCCTCTGTATGGCTGCGCCCTCACGCAGTTGCTAGGGCAGAACCTCGGCGATGACCTGCTGATCCTTGCCCAGAGCCACGCGGCCCAAGCGTTCTACAACCCGGACAACGGCATTGGAGACTTCGAGCCGCAGGTCATTGTCGCCAGCCGACAGGGTGCCGGTTTGTTGTTGCGCTTCGCCGGCACCTGGAAAAACCGCAAACAGACTTTCGAGGTGGTGACATGAGCATGTTGATACCCGGCCAGAACCAGTTGGCCGAACCGGCAATCGTCACTGTCGAAGCGTTCGAGGATCTGCTCGCCGAATTCAAAACCTTTGTGGTCGAGTACGTCGGCGCTCGCTCTCCCGAGAGTGCGGCCAAGCTTGTGGGCAGCTTGGAAAACGAAAGCGAATTGCTGACCTTGGCCCTCGAGGCATTCTGCGTCCGCCTGCAAACCCACGAACGCAAATACAACGCCCGCATCAAGCAGATGCTGGCGTGGTGGGCCACGGGGACCAACCTCGATGCGCGCCTCGCGGACATGGGTCTCGAACGCCAGCTGCTCGATCCTGGCGACCCGGCAGCATTCCCGCCCATCCCTCCGGTTTACGAGAGCGATGATGACGCCCGCTTGCGCTATTACCTGGCGCCCCATGCCCCGGCGGCCGGCTCGCGCATGCAGTATCGGCGGGAGATTTTTACCTTGGGTGAACGGCCCGTCGTGAAGGTGGAAAACGCCTCGGCCGGTGTCGTGACGGTTACCTACACCTTCAACCCGGATGGCTATGCGGCGCAGGTCAAGGACGGCAATGGACGCCGCACCGCGCCGGGCGAAGTCACGGTCACGGTGCTGTCCCGGGAGGGAGATGGCACACCGTCCGAGACACTCCTTGAGGGTGTTCGTCAGCACTTCGCTCGTCCTGATGTGCGACCGGAGACGGATCACATCATCGTTCAGGCTGCGCAAATCAAACCCTACAAAATCCGCGTCGTGGCGAAGATCAATGCCGGCCCGGATTCGGGCTTGACCCAGGTTGCGGCACAACAGCAGCTGCAGGCGTACGCCGAGGCCTGTCATCACTTGGAGGGCCGGGTGGACCCGAGTTGGATCGACTACACGCTGCACAGCGCGGGGGCGGTTCAGCTGCAGATTCTCGAACCGCTCGAGCCGATTGTGACAACGGCTTTTCAAGCCCCGTACTGCACGGGTGTCGAGGTCGAGGTGGATACGTTATGAGTGACGACACACCTCGCCCAAGCCTGCTGCCAGCCAACAGCTCGCCGCTGGAAAGGGCGCTCGATCTGGGTTTCGCCCGGCTGCTGGAGCGTATCGATCCGCCGTTTCCCGAGTTGATGAATCCGGCAGCCACGCCTTTGGCGTTCCTGCCCTATCTCGCGGCGGATCGCGGGGTCAGTGAATGGAGTTCCTCAGCGCCCGAAGCTGAAAAGCGCCTGACGGTTGAAGTGGCCTGGCCCACCGCACGGCAAGCCGGGACGCGAAAGGCGCTGGAAAACGCCGCCAAGGGTTTGCAACTGATGCCTGAGGTGCGCGCCTGGCATGAGCAAACGCCCCCCGGCCCACCCTACAGCTTTTCTGTCAGGGCGTTTACCGAACAGCCCTACAGCGAAGCCATCGACGCCCGTCTCGACCGCCGTCTGGCCGATGCCAAAAGCGAGCGCGACACCTTGACGGTCTCTGTCGGCTTGAGTGCGTTCGGCCGTCACGTCATCGGCGCCGCCACTCTTTGCGGCGAGCTGACCACGGTTTATCCGATTGTCATCGAAGGGCTTGAAGCCTCGGGCCAGGCCTTCAAGGCCGCCGCGCTCTACACCGTCGAAACCTCCACTATTTATCCACAGGGGTCCTAAATGGCCGACTATTACACCCTGCTCACCGATGCGGGGATCGCCTACGAAACCGCCTGCAAGGCGGCGGGCACACCGATCAAGCTGTCGCAGATTTCTGTCGGTGACGGCGGCGGCGAAGTTTACAACCCGGCCGCAACTGCCACGGCGCTCAAACGCGAAGTGTGGCGCGGGCCACTCAATGCGCTGTTCCAGGATGAGAAAAACCCGAGCTGGTTGCTCGCTGAAGTCACCATCCCGCCCGACGTGGGCGGCTGGTATGTACGTGAGGCCGGGATCTGGACCGATACCGGGATTCTGTATGCGATCGTCAAATATCCGGAGTCGTTCAAGCCGGTGTTGGCGACGTCGGGTTCGGGGAAAGAGTTTTATATCCGGTCGATTTTCGAGACCAGTAATGCTGAGTTGGTGACGCTGCTGATTGATGACACGGTGGTCAAGGCGACGCGGGCCTGGGTTGCCAGCTACGTCGCTGATGAGCTGGCCAAGCTCGACAGGAAGCAGTCGGTGCGGGTGGCGACGACGACCAATATTGTTTTGAGTGGTGCGCAGGCGATTGATGGTATTGCCGTGGTTGCCGGGAATCGGGTGCTTGTTAAATCACAGACCTTGGCGAAAGACAACGGTATCTACGTTGCCGCGAACAGCGCTTGGGTTCGGGCAAAGGATGCTGATGCGAACGCCGAGGTTACTTCAGGATTGATTGTCTCGGTGGAGGAGGGCACGACGCTTGCCAATACGATCTGGCAGTTAATAACAGATGGTGGGATTGTTCTGGGTACTACGGCGTTGGCGTTTCAGAACATCACTCAAGGGTTTGCGCCGATTAACTCTCCAGCTCTGGTAGACCCTACGGCAAACACACCATCGATTTTCGATAGCAGCAAGTTGCTGGCCACTACCGAATTTGTAGAGCGCGCAAAAGGGAACTATCGAGGATTCCTTAACGCAACATCCAATACGACGCTGGTAGCTTCTACGGCGTTCGGTTCTATGGTGTCCTGCCTTGGGACGTTTAACATCACTCTACCTGCTGCCAACAGCGGCGGTGCAGGCGGAACAGTAAGTCTTCGAAACCGGGGGACGGGTGTAGTAACCATTCTTTGCCCAGGCTCAGACAATATTAAGTCGGGCAGTCTCATTAAAACTACGATGGTTATGCCCGCGGGTTCCACGCTGGATCTTACTACTGACGGCACCAGTGGATGGTGGGCATCAGGTTCCGCCCAGATTGCAGATTCGACAGCCATTAACTCCCTAATTGGAAACTATTCGGGCGTCAAGATCATTACATCATCAACAGCGCTGACGGTAAACGATACAGGATGTCTAATTATCGGATCCGCTGGGTTAGCTGGTTTAGATGTCACGTTGCCAAAGTTGTCAACGACAACATCAGGCCAGTCAATCATTATTTCCGCAGGTGCAGGAAGTTTCAATTTACGAGCCTTTGCGGACGACCTGATATCTATCGGATTATCTGTTCTCTCCGTAGTCCCTATTGATGTTTTCGAAAGCATCATATTGGTTTCCCATGTCGGTGGATGGAGGGTGGTTTCGGGGACCGTACTTAATAAGTACTCGGGGATGTTTTCCACTAGTATCGGGCCTAGTGGCAGTCAAGACTTTCCGAGCGGGCTGATCCGTCAATGGGGAACTTTTAACGCGCCCTCTATTGCAAGCGGTGCGTACGTCGGGCTAGTAATTACCTTGCCCAAAGCTTTCCCGAATGGTCTTCTTTCTGCCTCGGCGTCAGTTCATAGTCAAGGCTTGTGCAGTGCACAGCCGCGCCCGAACGGGTCTTCAAAAACCACAGTTGTCGTCTGTGTTAACAACAACTCCACGTTGGCGCTAACTAACACCAGTGGAACCTGGGAATATTGGGGATATTGATCATGACTGTATTTTTTTGCGCAGAAACAGGCGGCTTTTATCCCGGAGAGCCTTATGGCGATGCGGTCGGGAAGGAGTGTGTAGAGCTTTCTCAGGGGGCGTACCAAGCCTTGAGAGATGAGATTGATCAAGGCAAAGAAATAAGGGTCGTCAATGGTTGGCCCCAGGCCTTTGACCGGGTGATAGCGCCTGATCAAATGATTGCCTTCGAGCGTAGCTGGCGCGATTCTGAAATTCGAAGCACTGAATGGTTGGTCGCACGTCACCGTGAAGAACAGGAGTTAGGAATGGTGCCTACGTTGAATGCAGAGCAATTTTCCGAGTTGCTCTCCTACCGCCAGACGCTTCGGGACTGGCCGCAAGCGTCTGACTTTCCTTTGTTGGAGTCGCGGCCGATTGCACCCCCTTGGCTCGCTGACCAACCCCAATAAAACGCCCCGCACCGACGGGGCGTTTTCTTTTCCGCAACATCACAAACCTGACAACAGCCCCGCACACACGGGGCTTTTTCGTATCTGGAGAACCCCAAATGGCACTACGCCAAACCTACACCGTGCTCCTCCCATTTCCCACCGGCGGCGGCCATTGGTCGAGTGTCGGCCAGGAACTCGACCTGCTCGACGTCGAGGCCAACGCCTTGCGCAGCGCTGGTCGCCTGGAGCTGAAAAAAACCGAAGCCGTCGAACCGGCTTCTGCATCCACCCCGGCCAAAAAGGCCACCACCAAAAAGGCTGAATAACCATGGCTGAGGTTTTGAACTTCGAGCACAACGGCATCACCGTCAATGCCACTGAATCTCCCGAGGCCATGGGTGGCCTGGGTGACAACGTCATCGGGCTGGTCGGCACCGCGCCGAATGCCAATCTGCTGATTCCGAAAAACACCCCATTTCGCATCAACAGCTTCACCACTCAGGCCCAGTTGGACCCGACCGGTGCTGAGGCGGGGACGCTGTTTCAGGCGGTTTACCAGATCCTCAAAGTGGTCAAGGTGCCGGTCTACGTGGTCATCGTCGAAGAGGGCGCCACACCGGCCGATACGCAGAACAACGTGATTGGCGGCATCGAGCCCGAGACCGGGCGCAAACTCGGTCTGGCGGCGCTCAGTGGGGTCGCTGAAGACCTGACCATCATCGGCGCGCCAGGCTTCACCGGCACCAAGGCGGTGGCGAGCGAGTTCGCCTCGTTCGGCAAGCGTATCAAGGCGCGCGTGGTGCTCGACGGCAAGGACGCGGCAGTTGCTGATCAAGTGACCTACAGCCAGGAACTGGGTGGCGCGGACCTCGGTTTCGACCGTTGCCTGGTGGTGCACAACATGCCAGCGGTGTACTCGAAAGCGGCGAAGAAAAATGTCTTCCTGGCGCCGTCGAGCCTGGCCATCGCCGCGCTGGCCAAGGTCAAGCAATGGGAGAGCCCGGGCAACCAGGTGACCTACGCCGAAGACGTGTCGCGCACCGTGGAATACAACATCCTCGACACCTCCACCGAAGGTGATCTGCTCAACCGCTACGGCGTTTGCTACTACGCCCGGACCATTCTCGGCGGCTTCTCGCTGCTGGGTAACCGCTCCGTCACTGGCAAGTTCATCAGCTACGTCGGCCTTGAAGATGCCATCAGCCGCAAGCTGGTGAAAGCCGGCCAAAAGGCCATGGCCAAGAACCTGACCAAATCTTTCATGGACCAGGAGGTCAAGCGCATCAACGACTGGCTGCAAACCCTGGTCGCCGACGAAACCATCCCCGGCGGCAGCGTGTACCTGCACCCGGAATTGAACAGCGTCGAGAAGTACAAGAACGGCACCTGGTACGTGGTCATCGACTACGGCCGCTACGCGCCGAACGAACACATGATTTATCAACTCAATGCCCGCGATGAAATCATCGAGCAGTTCCTGGAGGACGTTCTCTAATGTTTACCAACCGCGTAAGACAGGCCATCGCGGCCACCCTGCAAGGCCTGCCGTTGTCGGCGACGGTGGAAGAGTTCAGCCCGCCGAAGATCGAATTCGACATGGAGGCGATGGTCGGTGGACGCTTCATTGCCGAAGAAATGGCCAAGAGCGGCAAGGTGCTGAACGCTACCCTCGTACTGCAAGGGGCCGGGCCGGAAATCATGCTCGCCCTGGGTGTGCAGTTGGGCGACGACATTCTGCTGAACGTGCGTGAAGCCGGTCAGGATCAGGATGGCAACACTTGGTTCACCTACCACACCGTCGGCGGCAAGCTCAAATCCCTGGAAGAGGCCAAGCTGAAGATGGGCGACAAACCCACCACGACACTTGAGCTGGCCTGCCGTACCTACAACCGTCTCGAAAATGGTGTCCCGGTGATCGACATCGACGTGCGCACCCAGAAGTTCGTGCTCAACGGCGTCGACATCCTCGGCGACGCCCGTCGTGCGGTGTTGTTGCCCTAAGCAAATGCCTGGCAACTGAACGCAATCCGGTGGGAGCGAGCCTGCTCGCGATAGCGGTGTGTCAGACACCTTGATGCTGGGTGTACCGCCGTCATCGCGAGCAGGCTCGCTCCCACAGGTTGCGTCCTCCACTGACCGGCACCGCGCAACTTCCCATGATTGACCAAGGAATTCACTTCATGTCCTGGACACCTCCTGTTCACGTCTTGCTGTCGCCGATCACCGGTGATGACGGGGCGCAAATCGAGCAGCTTCAGCTCAAGCCGCTGCACTACGCCGCACAGAAAGATGCCCTGGCCCGTGCCGGCGACGATGAGGACGATCAGTTTTTCGAGCTGGCCAAATTGGCCACCGGCCTGTCGGTCAAGGAGCTGGATCAGCTCAAGCGCCCGGACTACGTGAGCATCGCGCAATACGTGCACGAAATGTCCACTCGCCCGACGTCCCACTTTCTGGAATCGACGGATGGCGCAGCAGTCGACCCCGACCAGGTACAACTGCTCCAAACGCTCAACGTCGCTGGCCGCAGCCTGACCTCGCTGACCCTGGAAATGCCCGTGCTGCGAGCGACCAAGGCGATGAAAAAACTGAAGACGGCCAAGGAACGCGCCGAGTTCATCACCGCCCATTGCACCGGCCTGATGATTCCCGATCTGGACCTGCTGACCGTGCCCGACTGGACACAGCTTCAGGTACGCATCGACGATTTTTTAAACAAACCGGCGGACTTCTTTCGGAGCGCGACATCGAAGTGATCCTCGATGTGGTGCCGCTCATTTACCCGGTAAGTGAAGCGGAAATTCTGGAGTGGGACGTCGGCAAGGCATTACGTCGTTACGACATCGCGATGACTCGCCTTGGCGTGAAAAAGGAGTAGGGCCGGATGGCGGACGATAAATATTCGCTCAAATACGCAGCCTTCAATGAGAGCGGGCTGGCGTTCGGTAATACCAGCCTCACGAGTGGTGTGGCAGCGCAAGGTGCGTTCGCCGGGGATCAGCTGCTGAGCCTCGATCGGGTGCTGGACAAACTCGGGCTCAAACTCGGGTTGCTGACCACGGCGATCGAGTCGCTGACCGTGAAACTGTCGGCGCAACGATTGTTCTCCCAAACGATGGGCGCCGGCGCCAAGGGTGAGTCAGCCAGTGAGCCCAAGGGGAAGTCGGGTGGCGGTATCGAACCACCGGCGCTGCTCAAACCTGCGATAGCGATGGATTCGGCCATGGCCGATCTGAAAAAGGCCAGCCAATTCGGACCGCGCCAGATTCAACAGGTGGCTGAGTCAACCCCGCAGATCGCCACCGCACCGCTGGTGGCGGGCGGGGGCACCACGGCGGTTGAAGTGGTGAGGATGCAAAGCCTGGCGGCCAGGAAAGGCATCGGTAGCGATGTGCACGATGCCTCGGAGCGACAGTTGGTCCTGTCGAACTTCGCCTCGGATGCTGGCGTCACCGCGGCGGCGTTCGAGATGCCGGCCATGAAGGCCGCCGAAATGCTGGCCGACTGGCGCATCTCCATGAAGCTCAGCGGCGCGCAAGCCTTTGACCTGGCGGATGCCGCTAACCAATTGGGCAAATTACCCAACGGTGCGAAAGCGGCTGAGATCGGTGCGGTCTTGCAGCGTGAAGGTGCCGCTGCGACGACGGCGGGCCTGGCCCCTGCACAAGCCGCCGCGTTGACGGCGGCATTGCTCAATACCGGTACCCAACAAGCTGAAGCCGGGGTGGCGCTGGATAGTTTCACGACGGCCCTGGGCAAGGGTGACCAGGCCTCCGCCACCGAGCAAACGGCCTGGAAACAGCTGGGTCTGGCGCCCACGGCGGTGGCGAGCGGCTTGCGTGACAAGGACACGGCGTCTGGCACGGTGATGACGGTGCTGGCGGCCTTGAACGCGCAACCGGCCGACAAGCGCTCGGCCCTTGCCGGCACGCTCTTCGGCAATGGCGATGAGGCGGTGCTGCGCATGGCGCAGAAACTGCCTGATGTGAACGCAGCCTTCTTGCAGGTGAAAGACCCAGGCCAATATGCCACGTCGCAATTGGGCAACGACGGCTCGGTGCGGCAGGACGCGTTGGCGCTGTCGAAAACCCAACAAGGCCAGCTGAACATCCTCAACGCCCGTAGCGAGCGTTTGTCGGTGGCTACGGGAAATGCCCTGATGCCTTCGGCGGATACCTCGTCCCAGTGGCTGGGTTCGCTGGCCGATGGCATGAGTGAATTGGCTGAATCCTCACCTAAAGCCACCGCTGCAATTGTGCTTGTTGCCGCAGCGATCAAACCGCTGGTGGGTGTGCTGCTCAAGGCCGTAGTGGATGAAATGTCCAGTCAGGTGGCCAAGCGAGTGCTGGGTAGGGCCGCCCCGCACCTTCCCGGCCGATTGGGTGAGGTGATCTCCGAAGATCTCAGAAATCCTCGTGTGGGCAAGCTGGATACAAGCAATGCCAACCAGCGTCCCGAATCCACGAGAAGGCCACGAGGCTCACAGGGAGGCGCAGGGCGTTTTTCACTCGCGCCAACGGCCTCATTGCGCTCGATGACTCGCAAGGCGCCCGGCCCGTTGAAAGTCGTCGGCGCCGTCGCTGATGTAGCCGAGGGAGTGCTCACCGGCGACAAACGGATGATGGGCGCAGGCCTGGGAGCCGCAGGTGGCGGCTGGGCAGGCGCTGCCGCAGGTTCCGCGGCCGGTGCCGCTTTGGGCAGCGTCGTTCCGGTGATCGGCACTGCCATTGGTGGGCTGATCGGCGGACTGCTGGGCGGTTGGTTGGGGAGCGATGCCGGGGCGTCTCTGGGCGAAAAACTCGTCGCACCCACCGACAGACTCGCCGCTCCAGAGCAGGTCAGCAAAGACCTGACCAGCACCCCGACAAGCACTCATCAGAACACCATGACCGCAAACATCTACATCAACGGCCAGGACCAGGCCAGTGCCAGTCAGTTGGCCAACCTGGTTGTGCAACAGCTCTCGGGCCAGTTCGGCCTGACAACCATGCCCAACTCACTCGCCATGCGCAGTGATGCGGCGCTGACTGACGGAGGTACGTGATGCGTCAGCAAATGGCACTGGGCAGTTTCATTTTCGGTCTGTCCAGAAACTTCGCCTACCACTCCTTGGTCCGCACCTCGGATGGCGGTTGGAAAAGCATCGACATCCTCACCAGCAAACCCAAATCCAGTCAGGTCGGTCAAGGGCTGCAAGCGCTGACGATCACCGGCAAGTCGATGTACGCCACTGCCATGGACCGACTCGATGAGCTGCGTGCATTACAGGCCCGACGCGCTCCGGTGCCGTTGGTTGACGGCATCGGCCGCAACTGGGGCCTATGGCAGATCAACAAGGTGTCGGAAACCCAGACCGAGATCATTGATGACGGCACCGCGATGGTGGTCGGCTGGGTGATTGAATTGACGGAGTTCGCCAATGCGTAGGGTTCGAAGTATCGCCGGTGATTCGGTGAATCTGTTGCTGTACCGCGAGCTTGAGCGTTGTGACGATGCCGCCGAAGAGGCGCTCTGGCGACTCAATCCGAAGCTGGCCGAGTGGGGGCCGGTATTGCCGGCGGGTGTATGGATTGTCCTGCCGGAAGTGGATCTACAGCCCGTCGCACCCACACCGGTTTCGGCCTGGGATTAAGGAGGCAATATGTCACTGGGTTTCACGCCAGCGGTGGAAATCTACGGTGCGAACGCGGCGCTGCTCAACGAACGCTTGCTCAGTTGGACGCACATCGACGCGGCGGGGATTGAGTCCGATCAACTGACGCTCACCATCAGCCTGGAAGGGCTTGAAGGATTGCCCAGCCTGGGCGGGAAAATCGGCCTGCGGGTCGGTTATCTGGAGTCGGGGCTGGTGGATAAAGGTGAGTTCGTCGTGACCCGGCGCACGCCGACGCTGTTTCCCCTGCGCCTGACGCTTGTCGCGACGGCGGCGCCGTTCAGTGCGGCCGATCAGACCGGTTTCAAGCAACGGCGATCCGTCAGTCATGGTCCGACGACCCTGGGCGCGCTGTTTCGTCAGTTGACCTCCAGACACGGGTTTTCCCCGCGTGTGGCGCCGGACCTGGCGCTGATAAAAATCGAGCACATCGATCAGTCCAACGAAACCGACATGGGTTTTCTGACGCGACTGGCTCACCGTTATGACGCCGTCGCCAAGCCGGTCAACGAGCTGTATGTGCTGGCGCGCCGGGGGCAGGCGAAGTCTTTGTCGGGCAAAGTCCTGCCCGAGACAAAACTGTCGGTGACGACGAATAACCGCCCGGGCGACAACGCCTTTATCTCCGCCGTCCTGGATGACACCGCCCGGGCGAAATACCAGGGCTGCAAGGCCAGTTGGTGGGATGCGGCGGCAGGGAAAATGCGCGTCGAGGAGAGCGGCATCGCGCCGTTCAAGACCCTTCGCCAGCGCTTTCAAAGCGCCAACGATGCTCGCGCCGCCGGTGAAGGCGAGGTACGCCGGATGATGCGCGAAGCACTCAAGGTGGCGATCGAATGCCCCGGCAATCCAGGCTTGTGCGCCGAAGGCATCGTGCTGCTGGACGCCTCCTGGCCGGACTTCATGCGCGGGCGCTGGTCGATCGACAAAGTCACCGCCAGCGGCGATCGGGAAAAAAGCTATCGCAGCAGGATTGATGCAACCTGCCTGGATGCCGGGGCCTAAACACCACTCCCCTGTGGGAGCGAGCCTGCTCGCGATGAGGCCGTCATAGCCAGCATTGATGTTGCCTGACACACCGCCATCGCGAGCAGACTCGCTCCCACAGTTCTGACTGCGCCTTCCATACAACTGGAGCACCTCCATGAAGATCACTCCGATCCTCACGCAACTGCGTGAGCAATGTCCTGCGCTCGGCAATCGCGTGGCAGCAGGGTTTGACCTCGCCACGTTGCAAGCCGACATGCCGTTGCAACCCCCCTGCGCCTATGTCCTGCCAAGCGCCGACGTTGCCAGCAAGAACGCCGCCCAGAACGCCACGCTGCAAGCGGTGCGTGACCGTTTCGACACCGTACTGGTGCTCGACGCCACCGATGCGACAAAAGCGCTGGATCTGCTGCACGACCTGCGCGCCGAACTATGGCGGGCGCTGGTGGGGTTCAAGCCCGGTGGTGACTACACCGGCATCGAGTACGACGGCAGCGAACTGGTTTCCATCAACAGCAGCCGCGTGTTGTACCGGCTGCACTTTTTCGCCGAGTTCCAGCTGGGCCGCAATCTGGCGAGCCAGCCTGCCGAAAGCTGGCACGAGCGTGAACTGGACGGCTTGTCGTCCTTTACCGGGGCCACCGTGCGGGTCGATGCCATCGACCCGGCGGACCCCAACCTGAAACGTCCCGGCCCTGATGGGCGCGTGGAACTGACCTTCTCTGGAGACGTAACCCCATGAGCAAACGCATCACCGTGCTGCCGGCCCCGGGCCGTGCCGTACCGGACCCGGAAGCGGGCGATCTGTTGCCCCTCGAGGGCCGTGAAGTACCGGACAGCGCCTGGTGGCGTCGACGTCTGGCCGATGGCGATATCACTACCAAAACCGTGAAAGCGGCAAAACCACAGGGAGCCAAATAATGGCGATCGGATTCAGCAACATTCCCGCGGACATTCGTGTTCCGCTGTTCTACGCCGAAATGGACAACTCGGCGGCCAATAGCGCGTCGTCGGCCATGCGCCGGTTGATCGTGGCTCAGGTCAACGACAACGTGGCCCCGGCCGAGGTCGGTAAACTGGTGCTGGTGTCCAGCGTTGCGCTGGCCAAAAACATCGGCGGTCAAGGTTCGATGCTTGCCTCGATGTACGAAACCTGGCGCAAGACCGACCCGCTGGGCGAGATCTGGTGCCTGCCGCTGCACAACGTCGAAGGTGCCATTGCCCAGGGCGTGCTGACCCTGACCGGCGCCGCCACTCAAAGCGGCATGCTCAATCTGTATGTGGGTGGCGTGCGTGTTCAAGCGGCTATCGTCAATGGAGCGACGGCCGCTCAAGCCGCCACTGCGCTGGCCTTGAAGATCAACGCGGCGGCCGATCTGCCGGTGATTGCTGCGGCTGCCGAGGGTGTTGTGACCCTGAGCGCCAAATGGACCGGCGACAGCGGTAACGACATCAGCCTGCAATTCAATCGCCTGGGCAAGAGTAATGGCGAAGACACCCCGGCCGGCCTGACCACCGCCATCACGGCAATGACCGGTGGGGCCGGTGTGCCGGACCAGACGGCCGCCGTCGCGGCGCTGGGTGACGAGCCGTTCGAATTCATCGCGATGCCGTGGTCCGACGTGGCAAGCCTCAACACCTGGCAAGCGGTCATGGACGACAGCACTGGTCGCTGGTCCTGGGCCAAGCAGTTGTTCGGCCATGTCTACAGCGCCAAGCGCGGCACCATCGGCACCCTGGTGGCGGCCGGTCAGGCGCGCAACGACCAGCACATGACTATCCAGGCCCTGGAATTGGGTGTGCCGCAACCGTTCTGGGTCCAGGCCGCTGCATTGGCCGCCCGTACTGCGGTGTTCATTTCCGCCGACGCCAGCCGTCCGACCCAGAGCGGCAGTCTGCCAGGCCTGGATCCGGCGCCGGCCAGCGAACGTTTCACCCTGACCGAGCGTCAGTCGCTGCTCAACTACGGTATCGCCACGGCGTACTACGAAGGTGGCTACGTGCGCATCCAGCGTTCGATCACCACCTATCAGAAGAACGCTTTTGGCCAGGCTGACAATTCCTACCTGGACAGCGAAACCATGCACCAGTCGGCGTTCATCGTGCGTCGCCTGCAAAGTGTGATCACCAGCAAATATGGGCGCCACAAACTGGCTGCCGACGGCACCCGTTTCGGCGCCGGCCAGCCCATCGTGACGCCGAGCACCATTCGCGGCGAGTTGATCGCCCAGTACGCCAAGCTGGAGCTGGAAGGCCACGTGGAAAACGCCGAGCTGTTCGCCGAGCACCTGGTTGTCGAGCGTGACAGTCAGGACCCGAGCCGGGTCAATGTGCTGTTCCCGCCGGACTACATCAATGGTTTGCGGGTGTTCGCACTGCTCAACCAGTTCCGTCTGCAATACGACGACGCCGCCTGAAAGTCGCGTTTGAACGTATGAACTGCGCCCACCTCGTGTGGGCTTTTTATTTGAAGGGAGAAACACCATGGGTCAACTGATTGCGGGCACCTGCTACGTCAAAGTGGACGGCGCTCAACTGACCATCAACGGCGGCTGCGAAGCGCCACTGATGTTCACCAAACGCGAAACCGTCGTACCGGGTTTCTACAAGGAAACCGACATTGCCCCGTCCTTCAAGGTGACGGCGCTGCACACCGCGGACTTCCCGCTCAAGCAACTGGTCGCTGGCACCGACATGACCGTCACCTGCGAATTCAACAACGGCAAGGTTTACGTACTGGCCGGCGCCTACCTGGTGGAAGAGCCGGTGTCCAAGGGCGACGACGCCACCATCGAACTGAAATTCGAAGGCATCAAGGGGACCTGGCAATGAGCGATGTCGTGACGCTGCGCGTGGCCATTGAGGCCCACGGCGAGCCGCTGAGCGAACTGACCCTGCGCCGTCCGACGGTGCAGGAGGTCCGTGCGATCAAGGCGCTGCCGTACAAGATCGACAAGAGCGAGGAGGTGAGCCTGGACATGGACGTCGCGGCCAAATACATCGCGGTCTGCGCCGGCATCCCGCCGTCGTCGGTCAACCAGTTGGACCTGGCTGACCTCAACGCATTGAGCTGGGCCGTCGCGAGTTTTTTCATGAGTGCGGCGTCGCAGCCATCGGCGACCTGATCGCAGCCGCCTATGACCTGGCCTGGTTCTGGAAGGTTGACCCCGAACAGATGATGGCCAGGCCACTGGATGTGCTCCGCGAGTCCCTGGAGCACGCGCAACGGATCAATGCGATGCAGCAGGTGCAGTGATGGCAGAGACACAAAAGGTAGAGAAAAAAGCAGTGCTGCTGACCGGCATCGATGAGCTGTCGCCCAAGCTTGCCAGTCTTCGAGCGAAGGTCGCCAGCTTCAAGCAGAACCTCGATGCCACGGGCCTTGGCAGCCTGGATATTTCCGCTCTGCTCCCCGAGGGCGGCCTGGCCAAACCGTTCATGGAGGGGCTCACGTCAGCAGAGGCTTTCAAAGGTGAAGTGGGCGCGGCGAACGCGGCGGCCAGCAGCTTGAAGGCACCTGAGGCGCCGCGTGTGGCGGCACAAAGCCTGGATGGATTGAAGACTTCCATCAGCAATGTGTCGGTACAGTTCGGTTCGGCCCTGGGGCCGGCGGTCAACGCGGCGGCAGCCAGCTTGCAGCCGATGGTCACGGGTGTGGCCCAGGTGCTGCAGGATAACCCGCAATTGGTGCAGGGCCTGGCGACTGGCGTCGTGGCGTTCAATGCGATTCAAACGGCGGTCAGTGGTGCGAGCCAGGCGCTGGAAGTGGTCAACCTGGCCTTGAAGATGAACCCCATCGGCTTGATTGCCATGGGCATCGCCTTGGCGGCCGGAATGATCATCGCCCATTGGACACCAATCTCGGCGTTCTTCGCCGGGCTTTGGCAGAAGCTAGCGCCGATCGTCATGCCGATGGTCGAGTTCTTCAAGACGATGTTCGCCTTCACCCCGATGGGGCTGGTGATCAGCAACTGGGGCCCGATCAGCAGCTTCTTTGGCGCGCTCTGGAATGTCATCGTGGCGGCCGCAACGCCGGTCATCGGTTTCATGCAGACGCTGTTCGCCTGGTCACCGTTGGGTTTGATCGTCAGCAACTGGGCTCCCCTGAGCGGGTTGTTCGCAGCGATCTGGGATCTGCTCAAGGCGTTGACTGTGCCGGTAATGGACGCGCTGAAAGGTCTGTTCGACTGGACGCCGCTGGGGCTGATCATGGCCAACTGGGGCACGATCGGGGAAGTCTTCGCCGGGATCTGGGAAGGCATTCGCAATCAGGTGTCGATCATGCTGGCGGTGTTCAGCGGTTTGTTCGACTGGTCGCCCATTGAGGGCCTGACCCGACAGTGGGGGCCGGTGGGTGAATGGTTCAGCCAGTGGTGGGACGAACTGCAGGGCGTGATTGCACCGATCAAGGCGTTCTTCAACGGCGGCTTCGGCGAAATCATCACCTCGTTCACCGGCAAGGTCGAAGGGTTGACCGAGGCGCAGCGCCAGACCAATGCCGAAGGCAAGGGCGAGCTGGCGCCGGCGTTTTTTGGTGGGGCCAGTGAGCCGCCAGCGGGCCTGTCTTCCAGTCTTGCGCCGGCGTCCGGCAACCTGCCGATGAAAACCTCATTGACGCCAGGCGCATTGCCGCAAACCTCCAGCGCCCTGGTGCAACAAAGCGCCGCCAACAATCGCACGCAGCTCGAAGGCGGCCTGACCGTGCGCTTCGAAAACGCGCCGGCCGGTTTGCGCGCCGATCCACCACAGACCAATCAACCGGCCCTGGCGGTGAGTTCGCGCATCGGCTATCGCTCACTTTCCACAGGAGGTTCCAATGAGCTGGCGTGATCGTTTGTTGCCGGCGTCGTTTCGTGGTGTCGGGTTCTGGGTCGATCAGGCGAAAACCCCGGTCGGCCACAAGGGTCAGTTGCATGAATATCCCCAGCGTGACCAGCCGTTCTTCGAAGGTCTCGGTCAGCAAGCGAAGATTCATGAGCTGACCGCGTTCATCGTCGGCCCCGATTGCCTGGAGCAACGCGACAAGTTGCTCAAGGCCCTGGAGCAGGGCAGCGGCGAACTGGTGCATCCGTGGTTGGGGCGCTTGCAGGTCAAGGTCGGTGAATGCGACATGACCCACACCCGTCAGGACGGTGGCCTGGTGACCTTTGCCCTGAAGTTCTATCCCGACCAACCGCTGCAATTCCCGTCGGCCGCGATCAACAGCCAGAAACTGTTGCTGGTGTCGGCTGACAGTTTCCTGGGGGCGGCGGTGCGGCGCTTCGAAGACGCGATGACGCTGATCAAGGCCGCGCGGATCGGCATCGCTGACCTGCGCAACAGCCTCAAGGATGTCTACGGCGTCATCGAGCAGGAACTCAAACCGTTGATCGAGACTTATCGGCAACTCAGCGATCTGGTCAAGGCGGTGAAGGAGCTGCCCAAGGAAGTGGCGGCCGAGTTCAAAGGGTTGCTGGGGGACATCCGGGAATTGAAGGACTTTGCCCGTGACGGCTATCGCGGCGTGATTGCCAGCGTGTCGCAACAGGTCGAGGCGATTCGCAAGGCGGACGCCCCCAAACTCACCACTGGCAAGGACACCACGGCGGCGGCCCAGGCCGTGGCCGATCTGGTGCAGGACACGCTGTTGGTGCAGGCCGCGCAATGGATTGCGGCGATGCCGGTGGCCGCACCGGCGGTCAAGTTGGGCGCCACCCCATCGGTGGCGCAGCAGGCGGTGCAGCCGGTCCAGCGTCGTGACGTGCCGGTGGCCGACGATGTGCTGGCCCTGCGCGATGCCCTCAACGAGGCCATCTGGCAAGCCTCGCTCAAGGCCGATCCGGATCACTACCAGGCAATGAACAATTTGCGTCAGCAGATGGCCGCGCACCTGACGGCGGTAGCGTCGTCGGGCGTAAGGCTGATCAACCTGTCGTTCAAGCAAAGCCTGCCGGCGTTGGTGGTGGCGTATCAGCAATTTGCCGATGCTACCCGGGTCACCGAAGTGACCCAGCGCAATGGCGTGGCTCACCCTGGTTTCCTGCCGCCCAACGACCTGAAAGTCTCGGGGGAATAAACCATGAACGAGCTCGACAACGCTGTCTCGCTCACCGTCGGCGGGCTGGATTACGGCGGCTGGAAAAGCGTGGAAATCAGTGCGGACCTGGAGCGGCAGTTCCGCACCTTCAAACTCGACATCACCTGGCAATGGCCGGGGCAGACTCAGTCGGTGCCGATTCGACCTGGGGATGAATGTCAGGTGCGCATCGGTGCCGACCTGGTGCTCAGCGGCTACGTGTTCAAAGCCCCGGTCAGTTATGACGGGCGCCAGATCAGCCTGAGCATCGAGGGTGGTTCCAGGACCCAGGACTTGGTGGACTGCGCGGCGATCAATCGCCCGAGCCAATGGCGCGGGCAAACGGTGCTGAGCATCGTCCAGGCCCTGGCCTCGCAATATGGCGTGGGAGTGATCAGTGAGATCCCTGAAACCGCTCGGTTGAGCGAACACAGCATCGTGCCGGGGGAAACGGTCTTTCAATCCATCGACCGTCTGCTGACGTTGTTCCGGGTGTTTTCCACTGACGATGCCGAAGGCCGCGTGTTGCTGGCCAAACCCGGGAGTGGCGGGCGAGCCAGTGATGTGCTGGAACTGGGGAAAAACATTCTCTCGGGCAATGCACCGATGGACTACAGCCAGGTGTTCTCCGAATACCGGGTCATCGGCCAGCACAAAGGCAATGACCAGCAGAGCGGGGCGGCGGTGAGCGAAGTCTGCGGCACCGCGACCGACCTGGGCTTCAAGCGCAAGCGGGTCACGGTGATCAGCGAAAGCGCGCAATTGACCTTCGAGCTGGCCCAGCAACGGGCCGATTGGGAAAGCGCCATCCGCACTGGCAAGGCCCTGACCACGACCTACCGCGTGCAGGGCTGGCGTCAGGCCAATGGTGATTTGTGGCGACATAACACTCTGGTGCGAGTGATCGACCCGGTGCTGGGGTTTGACGGCGACATGCTGATCTCCAAAGTGACGTATTCACTGTCCGCCCAAGGCTCCGTCACCACCCTGCAAGTCGCCCCGCCCCATACGTTCGACGCGAACCCGGTGCCGCCCAAAACCTGAGCCCAACGCAAAACTCCTTGTGAGAGCGGGCTTGCTCGCGAAAGCGGTGGGTCAGCTTGCCTCAATGTTGAATGAGCCCAGGCCATCGCGAGCAGGCTCGCTCCCACAAGGGATCTCCAGTGGATACAAGTTGTGTGTTCGGCACAGATCCCCCTGTGGGAGCGAGCCTGCTCGCGATGGCGTCGGTACAGCCAACCGAAGTTATGGCCAATAAACACCGCTTTCAAACTTCCGATTCCGAAGGAAACCTCAATGAGCCTACTGACCCGACTCCTGGCGCGCGGCACTGTCGTGCTCGCCAATTCGGCCACCAAGTTGCAATCGCTGCAAATGCGCCTCACCGCCGGTGAAGTGAACGACGACATGGAGCACTTCGAACCCTACGGCTTCACCAGCAACCCGTTGGCGGGTGCCGAGGGCATCGCCACGTTCCTGGGCGGTGACCGTTCCCATGCCGTGGTGCTGGTGGTCGCCGACCGTCGTTTCCGCCTCAAGGCCCTGGCCCCTGGCGAAGTGGCGATCTACACCGATGAAGGCGACAAGATCCACTTCAAGCGCGGTCGGGTCATCGACATCGACACCGCGACCTTGAACATCCGCGCCAGCAGCGCGGTGAATATCGACAGCCCGGTCATCAACCACACCGGCAAGCTCGTTTCCCAGGGCGACCAGATCGCCGGCGGCATCAGCCAGATCAAGCATGTGCACGTCGGCGTGCAGGCCGGTAACGGCCAGACCGGCGTGCCGGCGGGAGGCCAATGATGTTCATCAGCCAGAACCTGCACGCCGCGCTGACCCGCTCGGTGCTGATCAGCCTGTTCACCTGGCGCCGCGCCGCTGACGACGATGCCGTGGATGACGAGCAACGTTTCGGCTGGTGGGGCGACACTTTTCCCACCGTCGCCGACGACCGCATCGGTTCGCGGCTGTGGCTGTTGCGCCGGGTCAAGCTGACCCGGCAGACCCAGCTCGACGCCGAATTCTATGCCCGCGAAGCCTTGCAATGGCTGATCGACGACGGCCATTGCAGCGCCATCGACATCATCAGCGAACGCCTCGACGCCCAGCGCCTGAATCTGCGCACGGTTTTGACCCTGGCCGACGGCGAGCGCCTGGACATCAACCCCGATAACAGTTGGCAGGTGACCTATGCCTTTTGAAACCCCTTCGCTGCCGGTGCTGATCAAGCGCGCCCAAAGCGACCTGGCCAGCGATTCGCTGCGCCAGTCCGATGCCCAAGTGTTGGCCCGCACCCTGGGTGGCGCCGCCTATGGCCTGTATGGCTACCTGGATTGGATCGCTGAGCAGATCCTCCCGGACAAGGCCGACGAATCCACCCTGGAGCGCATCGCCGCCCTGCGCCTGAACCAGGCGCGCAAAGCGGCCCAGGTGGCCAGCGGCAGTGTCAGTTTCACCGCCACCACTGGTGCGGTGCTGGATGTCGACACGCTGCTGCAATCCAGCGATGGGCGCACCTACAAAGTGACCAGCGCCCGCACCACCAGCAATGGCCTGAACAGCACCACTGTCGCCGCGTTGGACGCCGGTAGCCTGGGGAATGCCGATGCCGGCCTGGTGTTGACGCCGGTGCAGCCGATCCTTGGGATCGGCAACAGCTTCACCGTGCTCGCGCCCGGGCTGACCGGCGGTCTCGCCCGGGAAAGCCTCGAATCCCTGCGAGCCAGGGTGATCCGCTCCTACCGCATCATTCCCCACGGCGGTTCCGCGCAGGACTATGAAACCTGGGCCCTGGAATGCCCTGGCATCACCCGCGCCTGGTGTCGTGGCAGTTACCTGGGGCCCGGCACCGTTGGCGTGTTCGTCATGCGTGACGACGATCCACTGCCGATTCCCAACGCCGAACAACTGGAAGAAGTCCGGGCCTATATCGAGCCGCTGCGCCCGGTCACCGCCGAGGTGCATGTGCTGGCGCCAACCCAGGTGCCGGTGACCTACCGGCTGCGCATTACCCCGGACACCAGCGCCGTGCGCGCCGCCATCGAAGCGCAACTGCGCGACCTGCATAACCGCGAAGCTGGCCTCGGCGAAACCCTGTTGCTGACCCACATCGCCGAAGCCATCAGCAGCGCCACCGGCGAAACCGACCACAAACTCACCGCACCCATCGCTGACGTGGTCGCTGCCAGCAATCAGTTGCTGACCTTCGGAGGCTGCGTATGGCTGGAATAAGAACCGCCGAGCAGTACCAGGCCCAACTGCGCAGCCTGCTGCCCAGCGGCCCGGCGTGGGACCCGGAGCGTGTGCCGGAACTGGAAGAGGTGCTCGAAGGCATCGCCCAGGAATTGGCGCGTCTCGACGCCCGCGCCGCCGACCTGCTCCACGAAATGGACCCGGCGGGGGTGAGTGAGCTGGTGCCGGATTGGGAGCGGGTGATGAACCTGCCCGACCCGTGCCTCGGCGCTACACCGCTGTATGACGATCGCCGGTTGGCGGTGCGTCGGCGGTTGTTGGCGGTGGGCAGTCAGGCCATCGCTTATTACGTGGAAATCGCCAAGAGCCAGGGCTATCCCAACGCCACCATCACCGAGCTCAAGGCCCCTCGTATGGGCCGCGCCCGCTTCGGCGAAGCGCACTTCGGCACTTGGCAGGCGCAATTCATGTGGACCCTCAACACCGGAGGCCGCCTGCTGCTCGGCCGACGTTTTGGCGCCAGCTATTGGGGGGAGCGTTTCGGCGTCAATCCGGGATCGGCGCTCGAGTGCCTGATTCATCGTAGTGCGCCGGCGCATACGCGGGTGCATATCAATTATGACTAAGGAGTAGAGAGATGGACTATCCAAAAAGCGTTCCCAGCGTCGGGCTGGTGAACGGTCGGTTTGTGGATGAAAATCCCGTTGAAGGCACGCCGGGATCTTTGATTCCCGCCGTGTGGGGTAACAGCGTTACACAGGAGATTTTGGGCGTGATCTCCGCCGCTGGCATCACACCGTCTGAAGCGGACACCGGCCAGTTGATCAAGGCGTTGCAGGCTATTCTCGGGCGTAGCAGCCCGATGCGTTCGGTGGTGACGCGGTTAACGGCTTCTAAAGCGCTGACAGCCGACGAGCTGGGGCTGGTGCTGATTGATGCTAGTGCTGGTGTTTCTACTGTTAGTTTGCCTTCGGCGAATGCAGGGTTGGGTGTGCGGGACGTCATCGTTCGACGTCTTGATAACAGCGGTAATCGCCTTGTGGTTCAGACTGCCGGTACCGATCGAATAAGATTTCATACTCATCTTTCGGTCGCTGGCTATCCATTTCTGGTGTTGATGGGCGGCGGTGACTGGTGGCATTTGCGCAGTGACGGTGCTGGGAGCTGGTGGCCCGTAGGGAGGTTTGATAACACTCCCTTGGGTCGCCCCTTTTTTGAGACGACCATCCAACTGAGCCCGGGAGGCTACGGTGCGCTAAATGGCACGATCATGAAGCGTGCTGAATGGCCTTGGCTCTGGGATCACGCCCAGCAGTCCGGAATGCTTGGCATCGAAGCCACTAGGGAAGGCAATGAAGGCAGATGGACCACTGGTGATGGAGCGCTAACCTTTCGCGGCCCTGAAGGGCGAGGGGAGTTCTTAAGAGTTTTGGACGAAGGGCGTTCGGTAGACGTTGGGCGGACAATGGGTACCTTTCAACCTGGCACTGTTCATTCCCATGCATTAGGAGCCCAAGGCGCGGGTGCGGTTGGATCAAGATGGTCCGATAGCCTTACCGGATTCGGTGCTAATACCCGTGAGGAAATTAAAATCATAGGAGATTTAGTAAACGGTGGCCCCATTTTTCCCACCGGGACCACTTACCAGATGGATCCGGCCAATACATTGCTCTATTCCTTTAAATCTCGTCCGCGCAACATAGCCTATCCAGCGCGTATAAAACTTATTTGAGGTGCTTTGTGTTTTATTATCTATTTGACAGAGCGGGTGTCTTGTCAGGCCCCGTAGAGTTTTCCGTGACGCCAGGTATTGGTGTTCAACTTCCCAGTAATGCCATTGAGCTTTCCTTTGAACTACCCTCATCTGAGAACGGGCGTACGTGGGCGCTGGTGAATAACGTTCCTAGAGAGGTAGTTGACTGTCGCGGGGTGGTGTATCGCAAGGACGATGGAGGGCAACAGATTTGGAGTGAGCTTGGAGAGTTGCCGGAAGCTTTTACAGCTGAACCATGGCCTGGCGATTACTATATCTGGACTAATAATGCCTGGCAGTTCGATGGCGAATCTCAGTTGAACGATACCAAGGTTCAAGTTCTGGCCAAGCGCGATACATTTCTTCGTGAGGCGGTTTTGCGTATAGCACCGCTTCAATACGCCGAAGACATCGGCGATGCCAACGACCAGGAACAACTGGCCCTGATGGAGTGGAAGCTCTACTGCGTCGAGTTGAACCGTATCCAGCACCAAACCGGTTTTCCAACCGACATCAACTGGCCGGTCGTGCCTGAGTCTGCGGCTTAAAGCGGCACGGACCAAACCGCTTAAACCTTCTCAATTTTTTTCGGGCTCTGTTGGGCGAATCAACAGGCGCAGTTTTCTATTGCCTGTTTTTTGGCTGTTTGAATATCAAGGGAGGACAACGTGGACTATCCAAGAAGTGTGCCCAGTGCGGGTTTAGTGAATGGCAGGTTTGTGGATGAGGATCCCTTGACGGGGACGCCGGGGTCTTTGATCCCCGCCAGTTGGGGCAATGGCGTCACGCAGGAGATGCTCAATGTCATTCAAGCCGCCGGGCTGACACCCTCGGAACAACTGAGCAATCAACTTTTGACGGCGTTGCGTGGCAACGGGTTATTTACCACCGCCGCGCAGTTTGACAGTGACGGGTCAGTAGCCACCACGGAGTTCGTGAGACGTAGCGGGCTGCAGTATTCCGGCTTTGCTGCGTACGCAACCAATACCGCGTTGACACTGGCGCACATCGGCGGAGCCGTCAGTTTTGCCAGTGCTACGCCGATCAGCGTCACGCTGCCTGGCACTACCGGGATCATGCATGGGGCGACGCTGACACTTATTAACGTTGGTGTCGGCGTGGTCACCATATCGACGGCCTCGGCTGCCGATACGATAGGTTCGTCAAGTGCCGCCTTGGGGCCAATCGATCTGGGGCGGGGTGAAACGGCGGAGTTCGTCAAACTCGACAACCAATGGCGGCTGATCGGCGGCACCATTGTGCTGAAGTACACCTCGTTGTTTTCAGGTCATCTCGGTAATCCGGGTTATCAAAAATACGCCAGTGGGATTATCGACCAATGGGGAGCCGGCACGACCGATGCTAACGGCGATGTGTTCGTCACTTTTCCTATTTCATTTCCAACCGCTTTTGCTTCTGTTGTAGCCAACCATGTCGGCGGTGATGGTGCGGTGGTTATTCTCGTTGGAGGAAGCGGTACTAAACAGGGCTGTCGTTTCCGGGTTCGCAATATGGATGGACAGGCGATGGCCGGGTGGGGTGTATATTATTTTGCGAAGGGGTATTGAGTGAACGAATTCACTGTGTTGTTCAGTCCAAGTACCTGCGGCGCTTATGTCCCGGGTATCAATACTTCGGATATCCCAGAAGATGTCATCGAAGTCCCCAGGGCCTATTGGCTGTCGTTGCTTCAGCAGCTGGCTATGTCGCCCAAGAAAATTGCAGTCAATCCTGACAATGGTTATCCCGTCCTCGTAGATCCACCTCCTCTGACGTCAGGCCAAGCTGCTGAAAACGAGTATGCGTGGCGCAATGCCCAGCTATCGGCAACGGACCGTCTCGTCGCGCGGGATCGCGATGAAATGGACGACGGTAGCGGCACCACACTGGACCAGACGCAATACACACAACTGCAGACGTACCGACGGGCCCTCAGGGAATGGCCACAGCATGAGCTTTTCCCTACTGCTGAATATCGTCCGGTCGCGCCACCCTGGCTGGCCGAGCAACTTCAATA
Source organism: Pseudomonas sp. N-1-13 (assembly GCF_057787095.1). Lineage (NCBI taxonomy): Bacteria > Pseudomonadati > Pseudomonadota > Gammaproteobacteria > Pseudomonadales > Pseudomonadaceae > Pseudomonas > Pseudomonas sp. N-1-13. The sequence continues at coordinate 1,154,329 of NZ_JBYNRI010000001.1, forward strand.
ACGCCTTCGATGAACTGATCTATGGAAGTTACCCAACAGCAACTCATCAACATCATGCCCAACGCCCGCGCCCAAGCGGGCGTTTTTGTTTCCGCGCTAAACACCGCGATGTCGCGCCATCGTGTCGACACACCCAAACGCATGGCCGCGTTTCTGGCCCAGATTGGCCATGAATCAGGGCAATTGCGCTACGTGCGCGAACTTGGCAGTGAGCAATATCTCAGCAGGTACGACACGGGATCGTTGGCCGTTCGCTTGGGCAATACGCCCCAGGCCGACGGTGACGGTCAGCAATATCGTGGTCGCGGCCTGATTCAGATTACCGGGCGTGACAATTATCGGCGTTGCAGCCTGGGTTTGTTCGGCGATGAACGACTGTTGGCATTGCCGCAACTGCTGGAGCAACCGCAATGGGCGGCTGAGTCTGCCGCCTGGTTCTGGAATCAGAACGGTTTGAACGAACTGGCCGACCGTGATCAGTTCAACACCATCACCCGCCGTATCAACGGCGGTTTGAATGGCTTGCAGGATCGTCTGCAACTCTGGGCGCGGGCGAGGGCGGTGTTATGTCAGCCTTCGACCTGATGCCATTTTCTTCCCGCACCCTTGGCGTCGCTGTGTTGCTGGCGTTGGTGGCCGGCGGCCCGGCGGTGTTGGCCTGGCAAGTCCAGGCGTGGCGTTATGACCGGAAACTGGCGCAAGCGGCCCAGGTCCAGGCGCAGACGCTGAATCAAATCACCCAGGCAGCAGCGATTCAACAGAAGGCCGAGCAAGACAAGCGCCTAGCCCTGGAACAACAACTCTCCGCCAGCGAACAATCCCATTACCGAGCCTTGAGCGATGCCCAACGTGATCAGGATCGCTTGCGCGATCGTCTTGCTACTGCCGATGTCCGGCTGTCAGTCCTCCTCGACGCCGACGATGTTGCCGCCGGTTGTGCAGTGCCTGCCACCGCCAGCGCCGGCGGCGTGGATCATGGCCCCCCACGCGCCCGACTTGACCCGGCGCATGCTCAACGAATTATCGCCATCACCGACGAAGGGGATCGCGGATTGATCGCTCTGCAGGCCTGTCAGGCGTACGTCAGGGCATTGGGGCGCTGATCCGGCGAGCCTTGCAAGCCTGGAATGCTCGTGTACGGTAGGGCCCTTGCATCGAATCAGGAGAGCATCATGGACGACATTACCGAATTGGCCGCTGAGCTGGGCCGACGCCTGCAGCGGGTCAATGCCCATGTGAGCACGGCCGAATCCTGTACTGGAGGCGGGATTGCCGAGGCGATTACCCGCATTCCCGGGAGTTCGGCGTGGTTCGAGGCGGGTTATGTCACCTATTCCAACCGCCAGAAGACTCAGCAGCTGGGTGTGCCGGCCGAGCTGTTCGCAACGGTGGGGGCGGTCAGTCGCGAGGTGGTCGAGGCAATGGTGCGGGGCGCGCAGCAAAAAAGCCTGGCGCGTTTTGCCGTGGCGGTCAGCGGCGTGGCCGGCCCCGATGGTGGTACGCCGAACAAACCAGTGGGCACTGTATGGCTGGCCTGGGGCGTTGGCGAGACGGTCATCAGTGAGCAGCGATTCTTCCCGGGTAACCGCGACGAGGTCCGCCGACAAACGGTGAAGGCCGCGCTAGAGGGGCTGTTGCAACATGCCGCTGTAGAAATCTCAAATCAGGGGTAGGCGATCTGTAATCGCTGTGGAATAATACTGGCTACTTATACAGGTGTTGGCCGTCAGGCCTTATTGATTACGTGAGGACTTTAATGGACGACAACAAGAAGAAAGCCTTGGCTGCGGCCTTGGGTCAGATCGAACGTCAATTCGGCAAGGGTGCCGTAATGCGTATGGGCGATCAGGACCGTCAGGCTATTCCTTCCATCTCCACCGGCTCCCTGGGCCTGGACATTGCGCTTGGCATCGGCGGCCTGCCAAAAGGCCGTATCGTTGAAATCTATGGTCCTGAATCTTCCGGTAAAACCACGCTGACCCTGTCCGTGATCGCCCAGGCTCAAAAAGCCGGTGCGACCTGCGCCTTCGTCGATGCCGAACACGCCCTGGACCCGGAATATGCCGGCAAGTTGGGCGTTAACGTCGATGACCTGCTGGTTTCCCAGCCGGACACCGGTGAACAGGCCCTGGAAATCACCGACATGCTGGTGCGTTCCAATGCCGTTGACGTGATCATCGTCGACTCCGTGGCTGCACTGGTACCAAAAGCGGAAATCGAAGGTGAAATGGGCGACATGCATGTGGGCCTCCAGGCTCGTCTGATGTCCCAGGCCCTGCGCAAGATCACCGGTAACATCAAGAACGCCAACTGCCTGGTGATCTTCATCAACCAGATCCGCATGAAGATCGGCGTGATGTTCGGCAGCCCGGAAACCACCACCGGTGGTAACGCGCTGAAGTTCTACGCTTCGGTTCGTCTGGATATCCGCCGCACTGGCGCCGTGAAAGAAGGCGACGAGGTTGTCGGCAGCGAAACCCGCGTCAAGGTTGTGAAGAACAAGGTCGCTTCGCCGTTCCGTCAGGCGGAGTTCCAGATTCTTTACGGCAAGGGTATCTACCTTAATGGCGAGATGATCGACCTGGGTGTGTTGCACGGTTTCGTCGAAAAATCCGGCGCCTGGTATGCCTACAACGGCACCAAGATCGGTCAGGGCAAGGCCAACTCGGCCAAGTTCCTGGCGGATAACCCGGAAATTGCAGCAACCCTCGAGAAGCAACTGCGTGACAAGCTTCTGAGCCCAGTTGCGGACGTCAAGTCGGTGGCTAACCGCGAGACTGCAGACGACCTGGCTGACGCTGACATCTGATCGATTCGATGACCGTCGTACTCGATAACCTCGTCGCGGTGCGGCGAACCGCGATGGACCTGCTCGCCAGGCGCGAGCACGGTCGAGTCGAGCTGACGCGTAAGCTGCGTCAGCGCGGCGCTCCAGATGAGTTGATCGACACGGCCCTCGACCGTTTGACGGAAGAGGGCTTGTTGTCGGAGTCTCGTTACCTTGAGAGCTTTGTCTCTTATCGCGCTCGCTCTGGATACGGCCCCTTGCGAATTCGTGAGGAACTCGGTCAGCGTGGCTTGCAGCGTCCGGATATCGAACTGGCCTTGCGCGAAAGCGGTATCGATTGGCAGGCGCAACTGACGGACACCTGGCGTCGAAAGTTCTCAGGGCATCTGCCCATCGATGCTAGGGAGCGAGCCAAGCAAGGACGTTTCCTGGCATATCGAGGATATTCCATGGAAATGATCAACCGTTTATTCAGCGGTCGCGGCATGGACGACTAAACAACAACGGCCCGCTATTTTGATAGCGGGCCGTTTTTTTATGGACTCAGGTCACCTTGATCGGCTCCCAGGTGAGGGGTTGGACCTTGGTGGTGGGCTGGGCCCAGTTTTCCGACAGGTTGATGTAATCCACCAGTTCCCTCAAACGACCGTGATCGCGGGCATTGAAGGTAAAGGCCAGTCGGGTCAGATGGCTGAAACGGGCCTCGTCGTGTTCCTCGCCGGCGTAGGCGTGTTGATGAAAACAATCGTTGAGGCACAGGTCGGCAAACTCCGCCTGCAAATGCCCAAGGGCCTGCTCGTTCAGCTTGTGATTCATACGGATCACGAATTGATGTTTGAGCCAGCGGCTGGAGTGGAAGTTGCTGTAAAACTGATTGATCTCCTCTACTGCCTCTTGAGCGCTGTACACCAGGCGCATCAACTTCATATCGGTGGGCAGGATGTAGCGGTTTTCTTCCAGTTGCTCACGGATGAAGTGCAGGGCGCCTTGCCAGAACTTGCCCCCCGGCACGTCCAGCAGCACCACCGGCACCAGCGGGCTTTTACCGGTTTGCACCAACGTCAGGACTTCCAACGCTTCATCGAGGGTGCCGAAACCGCCCGGGCAGAGCACCAGCGCGTCGGCCTCTTTGACGAAGAACAGCTTACGGGTGAAGAAGAAGTGGAACGGCAGCAGATTCTGCGTGCCGTCAACGGTCGGATTCGCATGCTGTTCGAAAGGCAAGGTGATGTTGAAACCCAGGCTGTGGTCCCGGCCAGCGCCTTCATGGGCGGCCGCCATGATGCCACCGCCGGCGCCAGTGATGACCATCATGTCCGAGCGTGCCAACTCCGCCCCCAGTTCCCGGGCCAGGCCGTACAGCGGATGTTCGATGGGCGTTCGGGCCGAACCGAAGACCGTGACCTTGCGTCGGCCCTTGAATTGTTCGAGCGTGCGAAAAGCGTGCTCCAGTTCTCGCAAGGCCTGCAGCGTGATCTTGGCATTCCAGCGGTTGTGATCTTCCTGGGCCATGCGCAGGACGGTCAGGATCATGTCTCGGTAGATGGGGAGGTTCGGGCTGTTGGGGGAGACCAGGTTGAGTTGCTCTTCGACCTTGCGGGTGAGGTCGTGTCCATGGTTCTCAAAATGACGACTCAGCAAGTCATTCGGTTTGTAAGGCATTCAGCTTCTCCTTCTTGGCAAAACCCCAGCCCGAACGAGAGATTCGTCAGGGCCACGACACTCCGTGTGTCGTTGTCAGCCCAGGACCGTGCCTGGACGTTCGACCTGGTTCGACGCGGCGTGCGACAGGCGACCAAGCCATCCTGCGGGTTCTGCGTTTCCCTTGTATGAAAGAACTGTCACGCGCAAAGGTGTCGGTAGGGCAGCCTCGTTCTGCCTGAAGCAAAGAGATACTTTTGAATCTAGTCCCTCGCGCGGATCTTCGCTGTCTTGATCATGGCGCTCAAAAAACATCGTTGGCAACCGCTCAAATGTCATGCCGCTCGTCAGATTGCCAACTAGGTGCGCGCCGCTCTGATTAACTGATTAGCAAGCATTCAATGCTATGGCGCGTCCAGGACTGGACGCTGCGCGATGGATTGAAGTGGATCGGGCATGGAGGCGGGACTGATGACCAGAGTAACTTTGGAGCTCGACAAGCAGTTGTACCTGACGCTGTTGGAAGCGGCTCATGCTAATCGGGTAAGCCTCGAGGAGGAGTGCTGTCGCCGGTTGGAAGGCCGAGCATGGCGCTCGCGCTACCTGCAGGCGCTGGTGGCGGAACTGCGCGCCGACGATGAGCAGCGGCGCGCCAGTTCGGGTTGATTATTTTTTGGTCTTGGCCGGTTTCGGGCAGTCGGATTCCTGGAAGCGCTCAGTCGCAATGGGGCGATTGGTCTTAACTTCGGTGAACTCGTAGCGCATGGTCGCGCCCTGGGCCATCAATTTGCGCAAGCCTGGGTTGGTACACACGGTGGCACCCAGCTGGAAATAGACGGCCTTGGGGTCGGCCCGCATTTTCTGGGCGTGGCTGCTTTGCACGCTCAGATGATTGATCAGCTCAGTGCCTTCTACGGTGTAGCCCTGGTCGAGAATGTCCTCGTTGATTGCCCGGGGCGTGCCGGCGCTGCTTTGCGCGGCTACATTGCGCAGCATCTTGTTCAGTTCGAGTTCTTTCAGCGAAGCGGCCTGTGCGGTGACGGACGTCGCCAGTAGCACGGCAACGGTGGGGACGATAAGGCGCAGCATGAAACTCTCCTGGTTCAGTGACTGGTGGTTCGACCGGTCACATGGCTGTGCGTTCAGTGGTGGCGAATTATAGGGTAGGCCGGGTGGACGGTACAGGTTTGCGCGCTCTGGTAGACTGCCGGCCTTTATCCTGCCGAGTCTTGTTCGTGTCGATTTTCCCTGCCTGTCGGCGTCGCCTGCGATGAACCATGCCCCTAACGCCGTAGCCCGTCTGCGCGACCTGCGCATCGATGAAGGTATCAAGCCGATTCAGGCCCGTGGCTGGCGCGCGCCCCGTTGCAGCGCCTGCCGGGTGATCGAGAGCCATTGCCTGTGCGCCTGGCGTCCGAGCGTCGAGGCTCGTTCGGGTGTCTGCCTGATCATGACCAACAAGGAAGTGTTCAAGCCGAGCAACACGGGTTGGCTGATTGCTGACGTAGTGCGCGACAATCACGCGTTCATCTGGTCACGCACCGACGTCGACGAACAACTGCTGGCGCTGCTCAACGACCCGCAATGGCAGCCATATCTGGTGTTTCCCGGTGAGTATGTCGAACCATCGCGGGTCACACATACCGTCAACCTCGATCAGGGCAAGCGTCCGTTGTTCATTCTGCTGGATGCGACCTGGACCGAGGCGCGCAAGATTTTCCGTAAAAGCCCGTATTTCGACCGTTTGCCGATTCTGAGCCTGTTGCCCGACAGGCTGTCGCGCTACCGCTTGCGCCGCTCGACTCGCAGCGAGCATCTGTGCACCGCCGAAGTGGCGGCGTTGTGTCTGGAACTGGCTGGGGACAGTGACGCTGCCTCGGCCCTGGATGCCTATTTCGATGTGTTCAGCCAGCATTACCTGGGTGCCAAACGACAGCAGGAGGTGGATGTGTCCACTGCGGCCCACGCTGAGTTGCAGCCCTTTATTCGTACGGCGCAGCCAGTGTTGGCTTAATAGTGGCCCATACTGAACACGGTAGCGGCCGTGCTGCTTGACCACCCCGGTTTCGCTGGGCATGCTTGGCGCCGATTAGGGTACGGCCAAGGTTTGAAACGCCGTGTTTTTACGTGTTGGCGTTGAACGTACCCCTTTGATGCCGCGGCATGTCGGTGTCTTGAGTTGCTTGGGCGAGGCGTGAGTGCATCGGGCCTGCCATTAAAAACAGGATCATTTGAAAAATGGCCACATACGAAATCCTGATAGCCGATGACCATCCGCTCTTTCGCAGCGCGTTACATCAGGCGGTGACCATGGGGCTGGGCCCCGATGTCCGACTCACGGAAGTGGCCAGTATTGCGGAACTGGAGGCCCGGCTGACTGAAAAGGCCGATTGGGATCTTGTGCTGCTGGATCTGAACATGCCGGGCGCCTATGGTTTTTCCGGGCTGGTCTTGCTGCGCGGCCAATACCCGCAAATTCCCGTGGTGATGGTTTCAGCCCAGGAAGAAGCTTCGGTGATGGTCAAGGCCCGGGAGTTCGGCGCCAGTGGTTTCATTCCTAAATCCAGTTCCCTTGAGATGATCCAGGTAGCCGTCAAGGCGGTCCTGGATGGCGATGTGTCCTGGCCTCCCCAGGCATTCGAAGCTGTGAGCGTGTCCGACGAAGCCAAGGCCGCCAGCGAAGGGCTGGCCAGCCTCACTCCGCAGCAGTTCCGCGTGTTGACCATGGTGTGTGAAGGCCTGCTGAACAAGCAGATTGCCTATGAGTTGAACGTGTCCGAAGCCACCATCAAGGCCCATGTCACTGCAATCTTTCGTAAACTGAATGTGCGCACCCGGACCCAGGCGGCCTTGCTGCTGCAGCAACTTGAGTCTATTTCACCGCAATCGTAGCGTTTTGTTCACGCTTTTTTGACCGGGTTTGAATTAGCTTCTCCACCCCTTTTGATCAGTTGCCCACTTATGTCGCCTTTTAAAGGCCAAACCGGCCTGAAACGCATCCTCAACGCCTCCGGCTATTCTCTGGACGGCCTGCGCGCGGCCTTCGTCGGTGAAGCCGCGTTTCGTCAGTTGGTCTTGCTCGACGTCATCCTGATTCCGTTGTCGTTCTTCCTGAATGTCAGCCGTGTCGAGCAGGCGCTACTGATTGCGGTCTGCCTGCTGGCATTGATCGTGGAGTTGCTCAACTCGGCGGTGGAGGCGGCCATCGACCGCATTTCCCTGGAGCTGCACCCGTTGTCGAAAAATGCCAAGGACATGGGCAGTGCCGCTCAGTTCGTTGCTTTGAGCATGATTGCCTTGGTGTGGGGCCTGATTTTGCTCTAGTGCCCCGGCGCTCAGGCAATGGGGGGCAGGACGATTTCGTCGCTGCGCTGCACGCCAGCGGTGAATGCCCGGCACAGCTCGAGGAATTCGCGCATGGCCGACGTCTGGTATTTTTGTTTGTGCCAGATGAAATAAAACTGCCGGGCCAGGTCCATGTCCGGGGTTTCCACGGCTACGAGACTGCCGCGCCGGAAGGCGTCACGCAGGGCCAGGCGTGAAATGCAGCCAATCCCCAGGCCTGATTCCACGGCTCGCTTGATGGCTTCGGTGTGTTCCAGTTCCAGACGTACGTTCAGCGCACTGCGATGGTGACGCATGGCCTGGTCGAAGGTCAGGCGGGTGCCGGAACCTTGCTCCCGCAGAATCCACGCCTCATGGGTCAGTTCCTCCATGGTCGCCTGGCCGCGTTTGGCCAGCGGATGTTGAGGGGCGCAAAACACCACCAGTTCATCCTCGACCCAGCTCTGGACCTCGATGTCCGGATGGCTGCAGTCGCCTTCGATTAGACCCAGATCAATTTCATAGTGAGCAACCTGGTGCACGATATTGGCAGTGTTTTGCACATGCAGCTTCACCTGGCTTTCCGGATGACGCTGCATGAAACTGCCGATCAGCAAGGTCGCCAGGTAATTGCCGATGGTCAGGGTGGCGCCGACCGCCAGTGAGCCGAAACCGGACTTGCCGTTGAGCAGGTCTTCGATCTCCTTGGATTGGTCCAGCAGCGCCACCGCCTGGGGCAGCAGTTGTTTGCCCAAGGCATTGAGACTCAGGCGTTTGCCGGCGCGGTCGAACAATTGGCAGCTGGACTGGCGCTCCAGTTCGGTGATGGAGGTGCTGGCCGCCGACTGCGAAAGATTGAGCAGGCCCGCGGCACGGGACACGCTCTCTTGCTGGGCGACGGCGACGAAGACTTGAAGTTGACGTAGAGTAAATCGCATATCGATATAACCGATAACCCTTATCTTAATAATTCATTTAACAGATATTGTCGCCGCCATTAGAATGCGATGCAATTGCGCAAATTAACGACGCAGGCATCATTCCCAGGAGTCCCCGTACATGAGCAACATGAACCACGAGCGTGTCCTCAGTGTTCATCACTGGAACGACACTCTGTTCAGCTTCAAGTGCACCCGTGATCCGGGCCTGCGCTTCGAGAACGGTCAGTTCGTGATGATCGGCCTGCAGCAGCCCAACGGCCGCCCGCTTATGCGCGCTTACTCGATCGCCAGTCCGAACTGGGAAGAGCATCTCGAATTTTTCAGCATCAAGGTGCCTGACGGCCCGTTGACTTCCCAGTTGCAGCATCTGAAGGAAGGCGACGAGATCATCATCAGCAAGAAGCCCACCGGCACCCTGGTGCTGGACGATCTCAAGCCTGGCAAGCATTTGTACCTGCTCAGCACTGGCACCGGGTTGGCGCCATTCATGAGCGTGATCCAGGATCCGGAAACCTACGAGCGTTTCGAAAAAGTGATCCTGTGCCACGGCGTACGTTACGTCAATGAAGTGGCCTACCGCGAGTTCATTACCGAACACCTGCCGCAGAACGAATTCTTTGGCGAAGCGCTGCGTGACAAACTGATCTACTACCCGACCGTTACTCGCGAACCGTTCGAGAACGAAGGCCGCCTGACCGACCTGATGCGCAGCGGCAAGCTGTTTCGCGACATCGGCCTGCCGCCGATCAACCCGCAGGACGACCGCGCCATGCTGTGCGGCAGCCCGAGCATGCTCGACGAGACCAGCGAAGTGCTCAACAGTTTCGGCCTGACTGTTTCGCCGCGCATGCGTGAGCCGGGTGATTACCTGATCGAGCGGGCGTTTGTAGAGAAGTAACCCTCGGTTTATGCGGTGGTTGATCGATCGCCATCGCGAGCAGGCTCGCTCCCACAATGGAATATGTGGGAACACAAATCTTGTGGCCACTGAAGTTCAAAGGTGGGAGCGAGCCTGCTCGCGATAGCCGCAACCCGGTCTGCAGTTACCCATGAAAAAGCCCGCGCTACCTGAAGAAGGCAGCGCGGGCTTTTTCGTTTCTGGCGGTTACGATTTCGCCGGAATCACTTCCAGCACCTTGATCACCCCGGGCTGCGGATAATGCCAACGCACATCCAGATCCCAGAACTGTGCACCATATTCCCGTTCGGGCGTAGGAATCTGGTACGCCGGACGTGGGTCTTGGGCCAGGCACTGTTCGATCAGCTCCACCAGGGGTTCTTCCAGGCGCTTGGCGTGGTCGCGGGCCTGATGCAGGGCAGAGCTGGCCCATCGCACCGCAATCAGCTCAGGCGCTGCGCTGGCGATGTTGTTGTGCGCCGAGCCGATGATGTCTGCGTAGGGCACGTAGGGTTTGATATCCAGCACTGGGGTGCCGTCCAGCAAGTCGATGCCCGAGATCCACAGGCGCCCGGCTTCGACCCGCTCCAGTTTCACCACCGACTGGCCGATGCCGTTGGGGCGATGGGTGGCACGAGTGGCGAACACCCCCATGGACTTATTGCCGCCCAGACGCGGCGGGCGCACTTTCAGCCGTGGCTTGTCTTCCAGGGCCTGGTGGAACAGGAACAGCAGCCAGACATGGCTGACCTGCTCCAGGCCCTGCACCGCATCGCCCTGATCGAATGGCGCCACCAACTCCAGCACACCGCGCGCGGCCGGGGCCAGTTGCGGTTGACGGGGAATGGCGAACTTCTCCTTGAAGCAGGAGCGGACGTAGCCGATGGGGGAGACGTTGTAGGTCATGGTTCGGCGGGAAATCAGCCGCGAACGCGCAGCGTCAGACCCTTGAGGAAGTTGCGCAGTAACTGGTCACCGCACGGGCGGTAGTTGGTGTGACCGAACTTGCGGAACAATGCGCTCAGTTCCGGTTTGGATACCGGGAACTCCGCGGCCTTGAGGATGGCGTGCATATCGTCTTCCTTCAGTTCGAAGGCCACCCGCAGCTTCTTGAGGATGATGTTGTTGGTGACCGGCACTTCGATTGGCTGCGGTGGACGGCTTTCGTCCTTGCCGCGCTTGAAGATCACCAGGCCGTCGAGAAAATGCGCCATGACTTCGTCAGGGCAGAACACGAAGCCTTCTTCCTCGTCTTTCTTGAGGTAACCCACCAGATCCGCCATGGGCACTTCCAGGCCACCCAGCTTGATGATCTCGATGACTTTTTTGTCGCTGATGTCGAGCATGTAGCGCACGCTGCGAAGTACGTCGTTGTGAACCATGTGTGCAATCCTGATCAATCGGCAGTGGGCACCGCAGCTCGGTGCGGCGCCGGAAAAAGAAACTAGAACTTCTCTTTGGTGGACAGGTAACGCCACTGGCCCAGGGGCACCTTACCGATGGACACACCGCCAATGCGGATGCGTCGAATGGCCACCACCTTGAGGCCGACCGCCTGGCAAAACAGCGCGATCGCCCCCGGTTGCGGGTTCTTCATGGCAAAGCGCAAGCGGTTCTCGTTCTGCCAACTGGCCTTGACCGCCGGCAGCTCCTTGCCTTTGTAGGTCAGGCCATGGTTCAGGCGATTGAGGCCATGGGCGACCATTTCGCCTTCGACTTCCACCACGTACTCCTGCTCGATCTTGGCGGCGTCGGCGGTGAGCTTGCGCAGAATCTTCCAGTCCTGGGTGAACACCAGCAACCCACTGGCGTTGGCCTGCAGGTCGGCACTGGCGGTCAGGCGCAGAAAGTGGCCCTTGAGGGGGCGTTTGCCGAAGCGGTGTTCTTCGCTCAGGGTCTGTGGTCCAAGGGACGCCATCGCCGTGTCTGCATCCATGCCCGCCGGGGCGTTCAACAGGAGGGTGATCGGCTCTGGCGCGGTGGCCTTGGCCTCGGGGTCGAGTTCGACTTTCTGGGTAGTGACCTTGAACTGCGGTTCGTCGATCACTTCGCCGTCCACGGTGACCCAGCCGCCCTCGATGAACAGCTCAGCCTCCCGACGGGAACAGCCGACGAGTTCGATGAGGCGTTTGGAGAGACGAATCGGGTCAGTCATGACAGGGCCGTAACAAAAAGAGGGTGGGCATTGTACCTGCCTGGCGCCGGTTAATCGCGGGTCCATTTGCCTTTTAGCCGCGTTGGACCTTCAGGTCGGGCTGTTTGTAGCGCATGTGCAGCAACGGGTACGGCTGGTTCATGCCGTCCTTTGCCGAACGGCCGACCACTTCGAAGCCTTGCTTGAGGTAAAAACCCAAGGCTTGCGGGTTCTGTTCGTTGACATCCAGCTGATCGGCGTTCATGTGCTCCATGGCATAACGCAACAACTGTTTGCCCAGGCCCTGGCCACGGTGTTGCGGGTCGATGAAAAGCATCTCGATCTTGCCGGCTGCGACGCCGGCGAAACCGGTAATGCGCTGGCGAGTGTCCCGGGTGCAGATGAGCATGACCGCGTCCAGGTAACGGGTGAGCACCAGGTTCTTCAACAGTTCGATGTAGCTGTCCGGCAGAAAATCGTGGGTGGCGCGTACCGAGGCCTCCCAGACCCGGGTCAGTTCCTGATAGTCGCTGGATTTCGGTGTGTGGATGACCGAATGCTGACGCATGCCCGCCTGCTCCTTGTGCTGGATATCTCCATACGATAGCTGCAAAAAAGCCTCGCATCTTGTGAGGATAGCGAGGCTCTTCAATTTTTCGGCCTGTGAAAGAACCTGTGGGAGCTCGGCTCCCACAGGTATCACATTGAGTCTGTGAAGCAGCAGCTCAACCGATCTGTTCAGCCCACAGATCGTATTCGTCAGCGTCGGTCACCTTGCACCAGACCTTGTCGCCCGGCTTGAGATTGCTGCCGTTGTCGATGAATACGTTGCCATCGATTTCCGGGGCGTCGAAGAAGCAGCGGCCCACGGCGCCTTGCTCGTCCACTTCATCCACCAGTACTTCGATTTCACGGCCGATGCGCATTTGCAGGCGCGCCGAGCTGATGGCCTGCTGGTGCGCCATGAAACGCTCCCAACGGTCCTGCTTGACCTCGTCCGGCACCACATCCAGGTCCAGGTCGTTGGCCGGTGCGCCTTCAACGGGCGAATACTGGAAGCAACCGACGCGGTCGAGCTGGGCTTCGGTCAGCCAATCCAGCAGGTACTGGAAGTCCTCCTCGGTTTCGCCAGGGAAGCCGACGATGAAGGTCGAGCGGATGATCAGGTCCGGGCAGATCTGGCGCCAGTTCTTGATGCGGGCCAGGGTCTTGTCTTCGAAAGCAGGGCGCTTCATGGCCTTGAGGACTTTCGGGCTGGCGTGCTGGAACGGGATGTCCAGGTACGGCAGGATCTTGCCGGCGGCCATCAGCGGGATCAGTTCATCGACATGCGGATACGGGTAGACGTAATGCAGGCGGACCCACACGCCGAGGGTGCTGAGGGCTTCGCACAGTTCGGTCATGCGGGTTTTCACCGGCGCGCCGTTCCAGAAGCCAGTGCGGTATTTCACGTCGACGCCATAAGCGCTGGTGTCCTGGGAGATCACCAGCAGCTCCTTGACGCCGGCCTTGACCAGGCGCTGGGCCTCGTCGAGCACATCACCCACCGGGCGGCTCACCAGTTTGCCGCGCATCGAGGGGATGATGCAGAAGCTGCAACTGTGGTTGCAGCCTTCGGAAATCTTCAGGTAAGCGTAGTGGCGCGGGGTCAGCTTGATGCCTTGCGGCGGCACCAAGTCGATCAGCGGGTTGTGGTCCTGGCGGGGCGGCACTACGTCGTGCACGGCATTGACGACCTGCTCGTACTGCTGCGGACCGGTCACGGCCAGCACGCTGGGGTGCACGTCGCGAATATTGCCTTCTTCCACGCCCATGCAGCCGGTCACGATGACCTTGCCGTTTTCCTTGATGGCTTCGCCGATCACTTCCAGGGACTCGGCCTTGGCCGAATCGATGAAGCCGCAGGTGTTGACCACTACCACGTCGGCGTCCTGGTACGTGGATACGACGTCATAACCTTCCATGCGCAGCTGGGTCAGGATGCGCTCGGAGTCGACCAGAGCCTTCGGGCAACCCAGGGATACGAAGCCAACCTTGGGGTTGGCCGGCGCGGTAGTGGTGGACATGTCTAACCTCGGTGTAGGGGAGATCGTCTCTTGTGGAGACAGGACGCTTGACGCGCCTCTGATCAAAAAGTGCGCAATTCTAGCGGTGCTGGAAGCGCTTGACCAGCTTTATACGGGGAAAAACGACGAGTGCTGCGCTATGCTTCGCGCCGTCCAGCGCAACTGAATCTCTACAGTCAATCATTTGTCTGTAACAGGAAGTAAGGTGGCCTGGGCGCAAGGTCAATCAGGGTGCTTCTTTCCAGCAGCGCGGATCAGGTAGTGGGAGTGTTGGATGGAGCAGGCAGAGAGTCAGGTGTCGGGTACCGGGCATGCAGCGGCCAGGCCCGTGGGAATGTTGGTGGCCGCCGCGGGGGTGGTCTATGGCGACATCGGCACCAGTCCCTTGTACACCATCAAGGAAGTGTTTTCCGGTCAATATGGTGTGCAGGTCAACCATGACGGAGTGTTCGGGATTCTGGCGCTGATCTTCTGGTCGCTGGTCTGGGTCGTCTCGATCAAATACGTGTTGTTTATCCTGCGCGCCGACAACCAGGGCGAAGGCGGCATCATGTCGTTGACCGCGCTGGCCCGGCGGGCGTCCACCCCTTATCCCCGGTTGCGTTCGGTGCTGGTGATTCTCGGGCTGATTGGCGCCTCGTTGTTTTACGGTGACAGCATGATCACCCCGGCCATTTCCGTATTGTCGGCCGTGGAGGGTCTGGAAGTGGCCTTTGATGGGCTGGATCACTGGGTTGTGCCGATGGCGCTGGTGATTCTGGTGGCACTTTTCCTGATTCAGAAACACGGGACCGATCGGATCGGTAAATTGTTCGGGCCGGTCATGGTGCTGTGGTTCGTGGTCCTTGGCGGCCTGGGCATTCATGGCATTGTCCAGCATCCACAGGTGCTCGAGGCGTTGAACCCGGCCTGGGGCGTGCGCTTTTTCATGGTGCATCCGGGGGTTGGCGTTGCGATCCTGGGGGCCGTGGTACTGGCCTTGACCGGCGCCGAAGCCTTGTATGCGGACATGGGGCATTTCGGCCGCAAACCGATTGCCCGGGCCTGGTTCGTCCTGGTGTTGCCAGGACTGGTGCTCAACTATTTCGGTCAGGGCGCCTTGCTGTTGGAGAACCCGGAGGCCGCTCGTAACCCGTTTTATCTGTTGGCCCCAGGCTGGGCGCTGGTGCCGCTGGTGGTGCTCTCGACCTTCGCCACGGTGATCGCATCCCAAGCGGTGATTTCCGGCGCGTTTTCCCTCACACGCCAAGCCATCCAGCTCGGCTATATCCCGCGCATGTACATCCAGCACACCTCCAGCGCCGAACAAGGGCAAATCTACATCGGCGCGGTGAACTGGGCGTTGATGGTTGGCGTGATCCTGCTGGTGCTTGGCTTCGAGTCGTCCGGCGCGTTGGCCTCTGCCTATGGCGTGGCAGTGACCGGCACCATGCTGATCACCAGCATCCTGGTGTCGGCGGTGGCGTTGCTGCTGTGGAAATGGCCACCTCTGCTGACGGTGCCGTTGCTGGTCGGTTTTCTATTGGTGGACGGCCTGTTCTTTGCCGCCAATGTCCCGAAAATCCTGCAGGGTGGCGCATTTCCGGTGTTGGCGGGGATCGTGTTGTTCATTCTGATGACCACGTGGAAGCGCGGGAAGGAACTGTTGGTAGATCGGTTGGATGAAGGCGCTCTGCCGTTGCCGGTATTTATCAGCAGCATCCGTGTCGAACCTCCCCATCGGGTCAAGGGCACGGCGGTTTTCCTCACTGCTCGCCCGGATGCCGTGCCTCACGCGCTGCTCCATAACCTGTTGCACAACCAGGTGCTGCACGAGCAAGTGGTGCTGTTGACGGTGGTGTACGAAGACATCCCCCGGGTGCCGCCGCAACGGCGCTTCGAGGTGGATTCCTACGGCGAAGGTTTCTTCCGGGTGATCCTGCACTTTGGTTTCACTGACGAACCGGACGTGCCACAGGCGCTCAGGCTGTGTCATCTGGATGAGCTGGACTTCAGCCCGATGCGCACCACCTATTTCCTCAGCCGCGAGACGGTCATCGCTTCCAAGCTCGAAAGCATGGCCCGTTGGCGCGAAGTGCTATTCGCCTTCATGCTGAAAAACGCCAACGGCAATTTGCGCTTTTTCAATTTGCCGCTGAACCGGGTGATTGAACTGGGGACCCAGGTGGAAATGTAGCCTGTCTAGTCCTGAAATAGGTTTACACCTGTTTCAGTCTCAAAACGCCCGATGCACCGCATCGGGCGTTTTGTATTTCAGGGCCAAATGAGGTCGCTTACGGTTATAGATTTCTATCGATTCCTCAACCATGCGCTTGGCTTGGGCGAGGTCTTTGGGACGGTGTAAAAGAAATTCTGTTTTCAGAATCCCATTCACTCGTTCCGCTAGGGCATTCTGGTAGCAGTCGTAGCCATCCGTCATCGAACACCTGACGCCATGCTTGGCGTGCAGCTTTTGGTAGAGATCAGAGCAGTATTGCGAGCCCCGATCGGAGTGATGTACCAGTGGCTGATTGGTTCTTCGGTGTCGAAGAGCTTTCGTCATCGCCCGGATGACTGACTCGGTATGCAGGCTTTCATGCACATGATGGCCGACTATTTTGCGCGAGAACGCATCAGTGACCAGACTTACGTAAGCGACGCTTTGCTCGGTCGGTAAATAGGTTATATCCGCCACCCACACCTGTTCCGGGCCGGTGGCAGTGACTTGGTCAGGGCCGGGCTTGAGCCGATTCGGATGTCGACGGAAGCGATGATGACTGTCGGTAGTCTTGTGATAAGCGCGTTTGCGTGGGACCAGTTGTCGATGGTCTCGCAGAATATCGAACAATCGATCTCGGCCTACCGTTTGCGTTAGTTCAGGTTCGGCTTGCATTAGCCCATGCAGCTTACGGGTGCCCAACCGAGGCATTTCAAGGCGTGCCTCCAGCACAAATCCCAGCACCTTTTGCGCATGGCTAGTTTGCGCGTCGTAAGCTCGATTGCGCTTGTAATACGCCTGCCGTGAGATGCCCAGAAACTGGCAAGCCCTGGTGACACTCAGGCCTTCGATTTGCCCTTGGCTGAGGACTTGCCGGATCGCTTTTTTACGACAGAAACACCGTAATCGTTTTTCAGCACGTCAACGACAGCTTCAAAAAATTGGGCTTTCTGGTTGGCAAGGGCCAGCTTTTCTTCCAGCTCCTTGATTCGCTGCTCTGGTGTCAGCGGCAAATTTGGCTCGGCCATCGGTCGGTTCCTCTGGGCACGAATGGAGGCGCCTTGGCTCCAGTCCTGCCGCCCATGCTTGCGTAACCATACCAACACAGTCGACCGGCCCTGAATCCCATAACGCCGTTGAGCCTCTTTATAACTCAGTTCGCCCTTTTCAACCTGATCGACAACCGCCAATTTAAAGCCCAGCGTGTAATCACGCTGACTACGCCTTCTTCCTGAATCCATTGGTTCCTCCTGAGGATAGGTCAGAAGGTGTAAACCTTATTCAGGACGAGACAGCCCAAACAAAAAAGCCCCCGTTGCCTTGTGGCAGCGGGGGCTTTTTGGTGGGCGTGGGGTTGAGTGGACAACAATTTGTGGCGAGGGGATTTATCCCCGTTGGGTTGCGAAGCAACCCTCTGGATTTTCCTGGGTTCATGACCTGTGCGAGTGCTTCGCACTTGAGCGGGGATAAATCCCCTCGCCACATTAGGTTCGCAGGGTTCACAAAAAACCAGCCTCAGTTCACTGTTCGGCGTTCTTGTTCTGGCGCTTGTTGATTTCGTCCACCAGGCGCTTGGCCAGCGCCGGATAGTTCTCGTCGAAATGATGGCCACCAGGCAGCTGGATGGCTTCGCCCACCGCGGTCTTGTCGGTACAGCCACTTTCAGCCGCTTCTTCTACGCCGTAGATGCACACCACTTTGTCGGCGGGCAGCTTGGCCATTTCCGGGCCCGTGGCGGCTTCGGTGCCGGCATTGCCGAGCCAGCCTTCGACTTCGATCTCGAAGCTGCCGGTGCGCGCGAAGGCCAGCAGGATGATTGCGTCGACCCCTTGCTGTTCGCTGGCCGGAAGGCGATTGTAGATTGCGGGCAGTACGTCGGCGCCGAAGGAATATCCGGTCAGGATGAAGCGCTTGGTGCCCCAGACCTGACGGTAGTGCTGCATCAGTTCGGTGAGGTCCTGGGCGCTTTGTTCCGGACTCTTGTGCTGCCAGTAGTAGCGCAGGGTGTCGATGCCGACGACCGGGTAACCGATCTTGGCCATTTCTTCGGCCACGTCCCGATCCAGGTCCCGCCAGCCGCCGTCTCCGGAGAGAAACAGGGTCACGGTGTCCCGGGCCTGGCTGGCCGGCACTTCCACTACGGGAATGCTCAGGCCGCCCTGGTCGGTGCCTACCAGGATCTTGTGCAGTTCGTTGTTCAGCACCTGTGGCAGGTTGATGTCGTAGTTGCTGATGCTGGTTTCAGCGTTCGGTTGATCCCGTACGAAACCGGCGCTGGTGTCGTCGGGGTTGTCATTCCAGGCCACCAGCCAGTGGCCGTGGGCCGCGCTTTTAGGCAGCAGGTGGGTGCAGCCGGGTTTTTCCAGGGCCAGGTCCACCGAAACGGCCTGGGCCTTGTCGTTCTTCTGCTCCGCCAGCCAGCGCCAGGCCAGCACGGCTCCGGGGCCGATACCACTGACCAGCGTTGCTGGCCCCTGGAGCTGCTTCAGGCCGGCCTGCAGGGCACGGCCTTGCAGCATGCAGTCCTTGGGCAGGATCACCTGGACGATTTGCGCCGAGCCGCTGCGGCTGAGGGTCAGCAATTGCGTGTCGCTGAGTTTCTGCTCTTCGTTGACCGCCACCAGCACTTGGGCGCGGGGCGGGGTGCCGGGAATGATCCGGGTCATGGGGGCACCGTCGACCGGCGTCAGCTGTTCAAGGGTCGGTTGCGGGGCAGGGCGGTTCCAGTACCAGTAACCGCCACCGAGAATCACCGCCACCACCAACAGGGTGGCCACTACGTATCGCCAGGAGCGTTGCATCATCAGCGTTTCACCAATCCAGTCAGGCCGCCTGCAATCAGGGCGGCGGTATCGGCCAGAGCTACCAGCGGATCGAGTCCGGCGGGCACGGCCATGTAACGAGGTTCCCAGTCAGGCTGGAATTTATCTTTGAAACGGCGCAGGCCCTGGAAGTTGTAGAGCTGTTCGCCACGGCGGAACACCATCGAACCCAGACGCTGGGTCAGCGGTGCGCCGCGTCGCGGTTGCAGGCCCGACAGGGGGACCATTCCGAGGCTGAAGCGGGCATAGTCATGGGCTTTGTAATGCTGAATCAGCCCGACCATCATGAATTCCATGGTCAGTTTCGGGGCGTCGGGATGGGCGCGCATCAGGTCGAGGCTGGCCAATTCATGGCTGTGCGTCTCCAGCAGATTGGCGAACGCCACCGGGCGGCCTTCGAAACGAATCACTGCGATGCGGAAATGCTTGAGGTAGTCATCGCTGAAGCGGCCAAGTGAAAAGCCTTTTTCCCGCACGTTCTTGCCGGTCAGCCAGGCGTCGGAAATGACCTTCAGCTCATCCATCGGCGCCTGGCCCGGTTCGTGGATCTCCAGCGACAGGCCGTCCCGGGTACCGCGGTTCCAGGTGTAGCGCAAGTCCTTCATCTCTTTGCCCTTGGCTTCGAGATCGAAATGCTTGAGGTCGACCCGTGCTTCTTCACCCAGCTTGATCGCGGTCAGTCCGATGTCCATGTAATACGGCAGGTTCTCGGCGCGAACCTGATAGAACACCGGGCGCGCATGATGGATATCGCACAGGTCGCGGAACTGCCAGATCATTTCTGCGCGTTGCTGGGTAGGGCCGATCGGGTCGTACAATGCCACCAGACTGCGGCCACGGCGGGCATACATCAGAAATGCTTCGTCGTTGGGATGAAACAGCAATGCCTTGTCACCGGTCAGGGCCAGGCCGCCGTCGGGTTGTGAAGAGGCCATGAGAATCTTTTTGGCTCGCTCCAGTTCTTCTGCCGCCGGCAGCTGGATCACCGGGCGGGCGGTACGCAGCAGCCAGGTAAGGGACACCACCACCAGCAGCACCGCCGCGCCCAGCAGTGAGCGCAGACCACGAGGTGCGTCGGCATCGAGGGTGAATTGCCACCACAGTTCATGGCTGTAGGGCACGTCCTGGTATGCAAACAGCAGCAGCCAGATTGACGCGCCGAGCACGCATAGGCTGGCAATCAGAAACAGCGGCGAAAATGGCAACTCGGTCAGGCGACTCGGACGATAAAACGAACGCCGGAACACCGCCAACAAGCTGGCCGTCAGCGTCAGCAGCGTGGCCTCTTCCCAATCGAAGCCCTTGAGCAGTGAGAGCAGGGCGCCCACCAACAGTAAAACGGTGGTCAGCATCCAGGCAGCAGACAAGCGACGGCGCAGACCCTGGGCGAGCAACAGGCACAACACGCCCACAAGGCTGGCGCCCAGGTGCGAGGCGTCCACCAGCCGATGAGGGATCAGGAAACCAATGTGCTCCAGGCGAGTATCGATTTCCGGGGTCACGCCGGAAAACAGCAGCACCACGCCCGAGAGGAACACCAGCACCGCCAGGATCGGCGCCGCCAGGCCCGACGCTACCCGCAGGGACTGGCGGGCCTGGAACAGCCGTTGCGCCTCATTGATCAGCAACAACACACAGGCCACCAGCATCGGCAGCAGGACATAGATCAAGCGATACAAAAGCAGGGCGGCGGCCAAAGGCGCAGCCCCCAGTTTGTCGGCGAAGGCCGCCAGCAGGATCGCTTCGAACACCCCGACCCCGCCTGGTACATGACTGAGTACGCCGGCTGCCAGCGCCAACAGGTACACCAGCAGGAATGCGCCGAACGGTGGTGTTTCGGGCAACAACAAGTACAGCACCGTGGCGGCCGCCGCGACATCCAGCGTGGTGATGATCAGTTGCAGGAGCGTCAAGCGTCGGCCCGGCAGGCGCAGGGTGCGGCGCCCGGCCTTGATCAGCAGGCTGTCCCGATAGGGCTGTTCTGGCAGGCGCCGACGGTAGATGCCGATAGCCAGCGCACAGGTGAGCAGCAGCACCGCCACGCAGATCGCTCCCAGCCAGGTGGCCGGCAAGTGCAGGGCGGCGGAAGCGGCGGGCAGATCACTGAGGGTTGCCAGGGCTGCCAGCGGCGGCAGTGCACAGCCCAGGGACAGGCTGGCGAACAGGGTCATGTGGGCGACATCTGTCGCGCCCAGGCCATGGCGGGCATACAGCCGGTAGCGAACCGAGCCCCCCGACAATAACGAGAGCCCGATGGCGTTGCCGATGGCAAAAGCGCTGAATCCGCCCAGGATCAGCGTTTTCGCGGGCAATTTCACACCGGCATAACGGCTGGCGGACCATTCATAGCCCAGCAAGATGACGAATCCGACGACCGTCGCGGCGACTGCGCCGAGCAGGGCTGAGCGCGGCACCTGCATGATCGAGTCGTGCAGAGCGTACAGATCGAGCTCGCTCAGCAGGTGGCGACAGGCAATCAATGCAAGGGCGAACAGCAACAGCGTGACGGCGAGGCCGATAGGCTGACGGTACTGGCTGATACGCTCCAGCCAGCGCAAGCGCCCGGCCTTGATCGGTTGTACCGCAGTAACAGGGTCTTGTGGGGCAGACGAGTGAGCGCGCATCAATCACCTCTTGAACTATGCGCGACAGGATGGGGGCAACCCGCTCAGTTACCAATCCCTGCCGAAAAAAATAATTACAAAATATTTGTCATGAAAGCTTTTTTCGACAGGCACAAAAAAGGCCACTCTTTCGAGTAGCCTTTTTTGATGTTTGGTTGCGGGAGCCGGATTTGAACCGACGACCTTCGGGTTATGAGCCCGACGAGCTACCAGACTGCTCCATCCCGCGTCTGTGTGGCGGCATTCTACAGGCGAACGCCTGAGTGTCAACCGTTAAAAGGTGGTGAGGTCAAATAAACGGCCAATTCGTCGCCAACCGAGCTAAACACAAGAAATCAAAAGGAAATTGTCCTACAAGCAGGCAGTCTGCATTGCGTCGCCGTGGGGTTGGGCGAGGTTCGCAGGTCTTCTCTTCACGGCGCCTTGCTCAAAAACAAACGGCCACAAAAAAGGCCACTCTTTCGAGTAGCCTTTCTTGATGTTTGGTTGCGGGAGCCGGATTTGAACCGACGACCTTCGGGTTATGAGCCCGACGAGCTACCAGACTGCTCCATCCCGCGTCTGTGTGGCGGCATTCTACAGAGGATCGGCTGGCTGTCAACCCTGGCGCCAGGAAAATCTGTTCAGCTTCAATTGCTTAGCCTAAGTCCTGGGCATTGTGACAGCGCTGTGACGCAAGCCTGGCAAGGGCTGGCGCTCTATTGGACGCTTCGCTGCGATTGAAGAAATAAATTCACGTAGGCTTTTTCCAGCCGCAGTGAAGGATCTTTTCAACTACTGGTGCTATATACAGTTGTCGGTGCGATACTGGCGTCCCGACTTGTCGCACATCCGCTTCTCTTATGACGCAACGCAAAATCATCCACGTCGACTGTGACTGCTTCTACGCCGCTATCGAGATGCGCGATGACCCGCGGCTGGCCGGCAAACCCCTGGCGGTCGGTGGTTCGGCGGACCGGCGCGGGGTCATCGCGACTTGTAACTACGAGGCTCGGGCCTACGGTGTGCGCTCGGCCATGTCATCCGGGCACGCCTTGAAGCTCTGCCCCGACTTGACCATCGTCAAGCCGCGGATGGACGCCTATCGGGAGGCGTCGAAGGAAATTCATACGATCTTCAGCGATTACACTGACTTGATCGAGCCGCTGTCCCTGGATGAGGCCTACCTGGATGTCTCCGCCAGTGCCCATTTCGGTGGGAGTGCCACCCGCATCGCCCAGGACATTCGTCGGCGGGTTTCCAATCAACTGCACATCACGGTGTCCGCCGGCGTCGCCCCCAACAAGTTTCTGGCCAAGATCGCCAGCGATTGGAAAAAGCCCAACGGCTTGTTCGTCATCACCCCGGATCAGGTCGAAGACTTCGTTTCGGCCCTTCCGGTGAGCAAGCTGCATGGGGTGGGTAAAGTGACCGCCGACAAACTGAACAGGCTCGGCATTGTCGATTGCCTGCAGTTGCGTCAATGGGACAAGCTGGCGCTGGTGCGCGAATTCGGCAGTTTCGGTGAGCGCCTCTGGAGCCTGGCTCGTGGGATTGATGAGCGTCTGGTGCACAATGACAGCCGTAGACAGTCCATCAGTGTGGAAAACACCTACGACGTCGATCTGCCTGATCTGACAAGCTGCCTCGATAAACTGCCGGAGCTGATGCAGTCCCTGAGTGGGCGCATCGCCCGGATCGACAGTAGTTATCGACCGGGCAAGCCGTTCGTCAAAGTGAAATTCCATGACTTCACCCAGACCACCCTGGAGCAGGCCGGGGCAGGGCGCGATCTGGGCAGTTACCAGTTGCTATTGACCCAGGCATTCAACCGCGGCGGCAAGCCGGTGCGTTTGTTGGGGATAGGGGTACGGCTGGAGGATCTGCGAGGCGGGTTTGAGCAGTTGGAATTGTTTGAGCGGTGAGGCTGCCACTTACATGAAGGCTTTGCCGGCTCTTGTGGCGAGGGAGCTTGCTCCCGCTGGGCTGCGCAGCAGCCCCAGAAACAGTTGATTCAACTTGTCTGGCACACCGAGGTGGCAGGCTTGAGGGCCGCTGCGCGCCCCAGCGGGAGCAAGCTCCCTCGCCACAAGGTTTTGCTGCTAGTTCGCTCCTGGATCCGCCACCAGGCGCCCGCCATCCTTGGTCAGGGCTTTGAGGAATTCGGTCTGTAACTCCGGATCATTGCGGGTCAGTTCGATCAGGCTCTGTTCCAGCTCGCTGGCCTCTTCTTCAAGCCCCAGCTCCGACAGCCGCTTGACCCGATGAACCCACTGGCTCACCTCGTCATCTTCCAGATCGTCGTAGATCAACCCATGGGCTTCCACCAGCTTGCCGCGCAACGTGCTGCTGATGCTCAGGGACGAGTCGGTGTGTACCTCGTCCAGGGCGTCCGTCACGCTGATCTGCAACTTGCCGAAGTGGCTCAGATCATGCTCGGCGAACGGGCTTTCCAGCAGATTCAAACGCAACACGCCATTGCGGTCGGTGCTCAGTTCGAAGGTTTGCCGGGCAGCCTTGACCTGTACCGGGCGTTCGCTCCAGGGCAGGCTCGTGTGTTCGACGCGTTTGTCGCGTTGCACTTCGTCGATTCCGGCCAGGTTCTGCTGGGCGCGGCCATGGGACGGCACGTTCATGAATGGATTGAGCCCGGCGAAGCCGTAGCTGATCCAGTCTCGAGTCGCGCTCTCTGGGAGGTTGCCAAGAGCGAACACATTGACCACATTGGCGCCGACACCCGCCACCACTGCCACCGCGCCCAGCGGAATTTCGTAAACTTCGCGCCAGGGCTGATACGGCGTATAGCGATCATAATGGCGGGTGACTTCGAATTCGGTGACTTCGAAGGTCTTCTGCTCATTGATCCGCACCCGACGTTGAGGCAGTTCGAGTACTTTGGGCTCGCCCACTTCGATATGCAGGCTATGGTCGAGCAGTTTGCGCTCGACCCGCTCTTCGTGCTCGCTGCGTTGCGACATTTGGTTGGCACAGCCGCTGACCAGCAGGGCGCCGCACAGCGCGGCGCCCCCGAGGCCTAAGGTGTTTCGCTTGAACATGACGTCTCTATCTGGTGTCAGCGGCGGATACGGGCCTGGAGGAACGACAGCACGTCAGCGACCGGCAGCGCTTGCGGCTCGGCCTCGGTGCGACTTTTGTATTCCAGGTTGCCTTCGGCCAGGCTGCGGTCACTGACGACGATCCGATGCGGGATGCCGATCAGTTCCATGTCTGCGAACTTGATGCCGGGGCTGGTTTTTTTATCGCGGTCGTCCAGCAGCACTTCGAAGCCGGCCGCCGTCAGTTCGGCGTAGAGCTTGTCGGTGGCTTCGCGAACCAGTTCGGTCTCGTAGCGCAGCGGCACCAGGGCAATCTGGAATGGCGCCAGGGCGTCGCTCCAGATGATCCCTTTCTCGTCGTTGTTCTGCTCGATGGCCGCGGCGACCACGCGGGATACGCCGATGCCGTAGCAGCCCATTTCCAGGGTCACCGGCTTGCCATTCTCGCCCAGCACTTCGCACTTCATGGCTTTGCTGTACTTGTTGCCCAGCTGGAAGATGTGCCCGACTTCAATGCCGCGCTTGATTTCCAGGACGCCTTTGCCGTCCGGGCTCGGATCGCCGGCCACAACGTTGCGCAGGTCGGCCACGGCCGGAACCGGCAGGTCGCGCTCCCAGTTCACGCCGAAGTAGTGCTTGTCATCGATGTTGGCGCCGATGGCGAAATCGCTCATCAGCTCCACCGAGCGGTCGATGATGATCGGCAGCGGCAGGTTCAACGGGCCGAGGGAGCCGGCACCGGCGCCGATGGCGTCGCGCAGTTCGGCGTCGGTGGCCATGACCAGGGGGCTGGCAACGCCAGGCTGGTTGCCGGCCTTGATTTCGTTCAGCTCGTGATCGCCGCGGATGATCAGGGCGATCAGCTTGCCTTCTTCTTCGGCGCGCACGATCAGGGTCTTGATGGTGCGTTCGATCGGCAGGTTGTAGCCTTCCACCAGTTGAGCGATGGTCTTGGCGTTTGGCGTGTCCACCAGGCGCAGTTCTTCGGTCGGTGCAGGGCGGGAGGTTTCCCGTGGCACGGCCTCGGCTTTCTCGATGTTGGCGGCGTAGTCGGAGCCGTTGCTGAATACGATGTCGTCTTCGCCGGACTCGGCCAGTACGTGGAACTCGTGGGAGCCGGCGCCACCGATGGAACCGTTGTCGGCTTCAACCGGACGGAATTTCAGGCCCAGGCGGGTGAATACGTTGCAATACGCCTGGTGCATGCGATCGTAGGTGACTTGCAGCGAGGCCAGGTCGGTGTGGAACGAGTAGGCGTCCTTCATGATGAATTCGCGGCCGCGCATCAGGCCGAAGCGTGGACGGATTTCATCACGGAATTTGGTCTGGATCTGATACAGGTTGATAGGCAGTTGCTTGTAGCTGCTCAACTCGTTGCGCATCAGGTCGGTGATCACTTCTTCGTGAGTCGGGCCTGCGCAGAAGTCACGACCGTGACGGTCTTTGATGCGCAGCAACTCAGGGCCGTACTCTTCCCAGCGCCCCGATTCCTGCCACAGCTCGGCCGGCTGGGTGCCCGGCATCAACACTTCCAGAGAGCCGGCGGCGTTCATTTCTTCGCGAACGATGGCTTCTACCTTGCGCATCACACGCAGACCCATCGGCAGCCAGGTGTACAGGCCCGAGGCGAGTTTGCGGATCATGCCGGCGCGCAGCATCAGCTGGTGGCTGATCACGACGGCGTCGGAAGGCGTTTCTTTCTGTGTGGCGAGCAAAAATTGACTGGTGCGCATGGTTGGCCGTTGTCGGTTGCTGATGACGAGAAGTGACGGAGCATTGTACGGGCGAGATGCCCTGGCGTACAGGCGCGTGGCCGGTCGCCAGGCATGAGCGCCGGTTTCGCCGGCGCTTGCTGGAAGTTTCCTACGATTCTTGCGCAGGTCGCGTGGGTGTCGGTTCCGGCTCCGAAGCCGAGCCTGAACCCTGGCGGCGGTTTTCCTGATACCAGTGCAAGGCAATCAGTAACAGGGTCGGAACCCCCAGCAAGGCGGTGATCAGGAAGAAGTCGTGATAGCCGAATTTCTCCACCATCACCCCTGAGTAACCGCCGATCAAGCGCGGCAGCAACAGCATGATCGAGCTGAGCAGGGCGTATTGGGTGGCCGAGAACTTCAGGTTGGTCAGGCTCGACAAGTAGGCGACGAACGCCGAAGTGGCCAGGCCGGAGCTGAAGTTGTCCAGGGAGATGGTGACAACCAGCATCTGCAGGTTGGCGCCCATGTCGGCGAGCATCAAAAACAGGATATTGGTGCCGGCGGAGGCAACGCCGCCGATAAACAGGATCGGCAGGATACCGAAACGCACGATCAACAAGCCGCCCATGCCGGCGCCGACGAGCGTCATGATCAGCCCGAAAATCTTGCTGACGCTGGCGATCTGGTCCTTGGTGAAGCCTTGGTCGATGTAGAACACGTTGGCCATGACGCCCATGACCGTGTCGGACATCCGGTAGGTGGCAATCAGCCCAAGCAGCAACAGGGCCTGCCAGCGGTAACGCAGGATGAAATCGTTGACCGGTGTCAGCACCGGCGCCAGCCCGCGGCGCCCCATGGCCGAAAGGCACAGGGCTGTCAGGGTGATATAGAGAATGGCCCGCAGGAAGGCACGGTCTTCGAGCAGCAGGTCCAGAAGGCTGACGCCTTCGAACAGGACACTGGCAAAGTCGGTGTTATAGAGCTGGGTGAACATCGCCGGTACCGACACCAGCAGCACGATGAGTACGAACACCGAGGCCAACTGGTGGACGAAGCTATAGCGACCGGCCTGCAACTGGGTGCGTAGCGGTACCGGCGGTTCGCGCATGAATAGCGAGGTGAGCAGAGCAGGGACCATCAGCGCGCCGAACAATAGATAGGTGCCTGCCCAGGCCGAGTGCTTATAACTGAAACCGGTGGAGCCGAACCCTTCGGCAAAGAACAGTGCGCCCGCGGTGGCCAGCAATGCCGCGATCCGGTACCCGGACATGTAGCTGGCGGCGAGGGCCGCCTGGCGGGTGTCGTCGGCGATCTCCAGGCGATAGGCATCGACGGCAATGTCCTGGGTGGCCGACGCGAAAGCCACGATCACGGCGATGGCGATCAACCATGACAGGTGCTTTTGCGGGTCGCAGAAGCCCATGCCGATCAGGCCGAGGATCACCAGGGCCTGGGAGAGCACCAACCATGAACGCCGACGGCCGAGTTTGCCCAGCAGCGGCAGGCGCCATTGGTCGAGCAGGGGCGACCAGACCCATTTAAAGGCATAGGCCAGGCCGATGAGGCTCGCGTAGCCAATAGTCTCGCGGGCCACGCCAGCTTCGCGCAACCAGACCGAAAGCGTGGAAAACACCAGCATGTAGGGCAGGCCGGCGGCGAAGCCAAGCAGCAACAGCACGAGCGTCGAGGGACTGGCATAGGCGGCGAGGGCGGCGCGCCAGGTTTTACGGGGCATGGGCTGGAGTCTGCCTCAAAAATTGCGAAAACAAAGCGCGCACTCTAACCGCTGTGCTCTACCGGGCGCCAGCCATGGCGCTGAATATCAACACGATTATTCAGGACACTCACCCCTTCCGTGCGCAGGCGCGCGCGTTGTTCATCCCCTGAGGCGCTGCCGGCCGGCAGGCTGATCCGACCGCCGGCAGCCAATACTCGATGCCATGGCAGCTTTGTGTCGTTCGGCAACTGACTGAGGGTACGCCCTACCCAGCGCGCCGCTCGGCCCAGACCGGCCATCTCGGCTAGCTGACCATAGGTCACGACCTTGCCGGCCGGCACTTGTGCCAGGGTCAGGTACAGGGTGGTGCGGCGGATCTGGGCGGCGTTCTCTGGGGCCGCGGGAGCATCAGTCACGTTCAGGTGTCCTGGGCAAGGGCGTATTGCCGTTTGTAGATTAAATCCCGCAAGGTTGGTTGAGAAATGAACTCATTACAAATACTTCGGTCAGTCCTTGCTAAGGTGTCGTCCCGGGGGATAATGCCGCCTTTTTACCGCAAACTTGAGCTCTTTATACGCTTATGTTGTCTAGAACCCTGCTATGCCTAGCTGTCACCAGCGCCTCCATGCCATTGCTTGCCGATACCGTTTGGTTGAAGAACGGCGACAAGCTCAGCGGCAAGATCACCGTTTTCGATGGCGGCAAGTTGCTGATCCAGACCGATTACGCCGGCGCGATTCCCATCGACTGGAAACAGGTCAAGACTCTTGAGAGCGACCAGCAATTGCTGGTCAAGCAGGATGCCTACACCGGCGAAAAAGCCAAGGCGCTGCAGGCTGCCGAGGACGGCAAGGTGACCCTGGCCAACGGCGACGGACCCAAAACCGTCGAGCTGGCCAGTATCCAGCAAATCCTCAAACCCAAACCGGTGGTCGAGGATCTGGTGTGGAAGGGCAATATCGACGCCGCACTGGATTATCAGCGCGCGGAAAACGATACCGATGACTACGACATCGATTTCAAGACCTCGGCACGCCACGGCAGATGGCGGCATACCGCCGAAGGCGAATACAACCGTGAGTTCCAGGATGACGTGGTTTCCACCGACAACTGGAGGTTGGAGTATTCCCTCGACCGCTTCCTGACGGAAAAATGGTTCTGGCAAGGGCGCCTGAATTACAAGCGCGACAAAGTCGAAGAGCTGGCTCGCCAGCGCGTGGTGGGTACCGGTCCGGGCTACCAGTTCTGGGATGACGAGCTGGGTGCTTTCTCGTTGGGTTCGCTGTTCAACCGCACCGATTACGAATACCGCGACGGTGGCACCGACAACTTCTATTCCATCGCCATGAAGTGGGACTACAACCGCTACCTGATTGGCAAGCGCGTCGAGTTCTTCACCAATGGCGAAGTCGGCAAGCCGCTGTCCAGTGTTGCCGAATATGCCTACGACGCCGAGGTGGGGCTGCGCTACAAAGTTACCGACTGGGCTTCGCTCAACCTCAAGGCCGAGAAAGATGTCATTGAAGGCACCGAAGACAGCGACTTGAGCAAGACGCGCTACACCGCAGGGTTTGGCGTGACCTGGTAATCCCGGTCTAGCAACCAACCCGTGTGGGAGCGAGCCTGCTCGCGATAGCGGCGGATCAGCAACATCAACGTTGACTGACACGCCGCTATCGCGAGCAGGCTCGCTCCCACATTTTTTTTGTGCGTGGGCAAAAACACACAGGCACAAAAAAGCCCCGCTTTTGAGGGCGGGGCTTTTTACTAAAGCAAGGACAAGTTAGATAACTTGAACTTCTTCAGCTTGCATGCCTTTCTGACCGCGGGTAGCGATGAAAGAAACCTGTTGGCCTTCTTTCAGGCTTTTGAAGCCGTCGGATTGGATTGCTTTGAAGTGAACAAACAGGTCGTCACCGGATTGTGGAGTGATGAAGCCGAAGCCTTTTTCATCGTTGAACCACTTAACGGTACCAGTTTGGCGATTAGACATGGTGTAACTCCTTGAACAAAGATAACTGCGACTCAGGAAGAACCCTGGCCGAGACTGAGTGCAAAGAGCAGGAAAAATTCTTGTAGATGGTTGGATCGAAATTCAACATATCGTGTAGAGATTCTCAGTGACACAAGCAACACAGTGACGTCACCTTAACCCTTTTTCCTGAATGTGCCAATGGTCTTTGCGAAGGTTTCTCGGTTTTGGTGACTGACGGCCAGCGGTATTGCCGTCAGGACCAGGAAATCAAGGTGGATCGGCGAGATTTACGTCCCGCACTTTGAACCCGGCCTCGCGCCCCGGTAAGATGCCGGACGTATTTTTTCCACCTCGCTATTTCAGGAAACCGCCATGAGCATCAAATCGGACAAGTGGATTCGCCGCATGGCGCAAGAGCACGGCATGATCGAGCCTTTCGTCGAGCGCCAGATGCGTGGCGAAGGCGCCGATCGGCTGATTTCCTTCGGCGTCTCCAGCTACGGCTACGATGTGCGCTGCGCCGATGAGTTCAAGGTGTTCACCAACATCAACTCGGCGACCGTGGACCCGAAGAACTTCGACGAGAAGAGCTTCGTCGACGTCAAGAGCGACGTCTGCATCATTCCACCGAACTCATTTGCCCTGGCGCGCACCGTCGAGTATTTCCGTATCCCGCGCAACGTGCTGACCATCTGCCTGGGTAAAAGCACGTACGCGCGCTGCGGCATCATCGTCAACGTCACGCCGCTGGAGCCTGAGTGGGAAGGCCATGTGACCCTGGAGTTCTCCAACACCACGACCTTGCCGGCAAAAATCTATGCCAACGAGGGTGTGGCGCAGATGCTGTTCCTTGAGTCCGATGAGGAATGTGAAGTGTCCTACAAGGATCGTGGTGGTAAATATCAGGGCCAGCGCGGCGTAACGCTGCCGCGTACCTGATTCTGACGAACAGTTTGAATTCCTGGGCGGGCAGGCACTCTATGGGGTGTACTGCCCGTTTTTTTGCCTCAGCGCAGCGGGCCTTCGCCCAGGAGTTGCTCTATGAAGATCGATCCGCGAATCAGTGCCGAACTGGCAAAGCTTGAGCCCAATCAGATCGGTGTCATGGCTTGGTCATTGCTGGCCCACCCTGCCGAAGCGGCGGGCGGTATTCCAGGCCAGCCTGATCCCGATACCCCCAACGAACAGCCCCTCGAACCCAGCGAACCCGGTGAACCCACCCTGCCGGATGAGCCGCCTCCTGCGCCTGTTGCCTGATCGCAAAATGGCCCGTCAGTGGAAAGCACGTGTGCTTCAACTGACGGGCCATATTTCGTTATCCCCAATGACAAAGATCCTGCAGTCATTGTCCTGTTCGACCCGATGACCCCCTGTGAATGCGCCAAAGGCCGGTAGCAGGCTGATGTCGCTGGCGAGCCGGAAGCAGGCCAGGCGCAGCCGTTGCCGTCCTTTGCCGCTCAGGTGGTAGACGGGATGGACATGGCCCGCCAGGACGTGGCGGCTGGGATGCGGATCGGGCTCATGTTGTACGGCGAAAGGTCCGAGCAACAAAGGCTCCGGCACGACCCGGATGTTCAGCGCTGGCGGCGGGTCGCCGGCACGTTTGTCGTGATTGCCGCGAATCAGCGTCATGGCCAGGTGCTGATGTCGTTCACGCCAGCTACAAAGGGCCTTCAAGGTGCCTGGGGCATGGGAACCTGGACCGTGGAGAAAGTCGCCTAGGAAGATCAGTTGGCGACATGGCAGGCTCGCCAGTAGCCCGTCCAGCACGGCGATGTTGCTGGCCGTCGTGCCATGGGGCACCGGTTGGCCTAGGCTGCGATAAGCAGCGGCCTTGCCGAAATGCACATCGGCGACCATCAGGGTTTGCTGGGCAGGCCAGTACAGGGCTTTTTCCGGCAATAACCAGAGTTCTTCGCCGGCCAGGCTGACGGGATAGGGCGCCGGCATCAGGCGTCACCACGATCAGCGGTCGTTTCCAGTTCGCTGACCATCCGCCGGATGCGATCGGCGAGCTTCTCCGAACTCATGCTTTCCCTGAATCGCTCCACCAGCAAGGGGAATCCCAGTGGGGTGGGCCGTTTAATGGCATGCAGGTCGAGCTTCAAGGTATTGAGGCGTTCCAAGGTCTGCTCCAGTCGGCGTATATCCAATTCTTCACGCAGGACTTCTTCCCCGGCCTGGGCCAGCAAGAGGTTGTCGGCGTCGTATTGCTTGAACACCTGAAAGAACAACCCGCTGGACGCCTGGACTTGGCGGGTGCTTTTGGGTGCGCCGGGATAGCCGGCAAATACCAGTCCGGCGATCCGGGCGATTTCGCGAAAGCGTCGAAGCGCCAGCTCTCCGGCGTTCAGGCTCGCCAGCACATCGCCCAGCAGGTTGTCGACGCTCAGGAGTTCCGGCCCCAGGTGCTGCGTCCAGTCCAGTGTCGTGGCACTGAGCAGTTCCAGGCCGTAATCGTTCACCGCGATGGAAAACGTCACCGGCTGTTGTTGGCTGACGCGCCAGGCCAGCAGGCTCGCCAACCCCAGATGAACCTGGCGCCCGGCAAAGGGATACAGAAACAGATGCCAGCCCTCGCGGGATTTGAGGCGCTCGGCCAACAATGTTTCTTGCGTGGGTAAACCGGACCAGCGTTGTTGAATCGATAACAAGGGCTGCACGGTGCTCATCTCCGGGCCCTCGAAGCGGCCTGTGGCGGCCTCGCTCAGACGGGCCACGACGGCGCCGGCCAGCTCGCTGGAAAGCGGCATCCGCCCACCGTTCCAGCGCGGCACGGCGGCTTTTTTGGCCTGGCTGCGTCGCACGTAGGCGGTCATGTCTTCGACGCGGACCAATTCCAGCAAGCGTCCGGCAAACAGAAAACCATCTCCAGGCCGCAAGCGAGCGATGAAGCCTTCTTCCACGCTGCCCAAGGTCTTGCCGCCACCGCCTTTGCTCCAGAACTTCAATTGCAGGCTGGCGTCGCTGACGATGGTGCCGATGCTCATGCGATGTCGTCGGGCCAGTCGCGCATCGGGGACTCGCCACACGCCGTGTTCGTCCGGCTCGACCCGCCGGTAGTCGGGATAGGCGGTCAATGACAGCCCACCATGGCGCACGAAGGCCAGGGCCCAGGCCCATTCGGCTTCGTTGAGGTCCCGATAGGCCCAGGCGCCGCGCACTTCCTCAAACAGCTCGTCAGGCATGAAACCGCCGCCCAGGGCCATGCTGACCAGATGCTGGACCAATACATCCAGCGGCTTATGGGGCGATTCCCGGGGTTCGATGCGCCGCTGAGCCACGGCGTCTTGTGCGGCGGCGGCTTCGATCAGCTCCAGGCTGTGGGTCGGCACCAGCGTGACCCGCGAGGTCCGCCCCGGCGCATGACCAGAACGCCCGGCGCGTTGCATCAGCCGCGCCACGCCTTTGGCCGAGCCAATTTGCAGGACCCGTTCGACTGGCAAGAAGTCCACCCCCAGATCCAGGCTGGAGGTGCAGACCACCGCCTTGAGCTGCCCTTCCTTGAGGGCCTGCTCTACCCAGTCGCGAGTTTCCCGGGACAATGAACTGTGATGCAGCGCGATCAGCCCGGCCCAGTCCGGCCTGGCTTGGAGAATGGCCTGATACCAGATTTCCGATTGCGCCCGGGTGTTGGTGAAAACCAGGCAACTGCTGCTGGCGTCTATTTCAGCAATGACCTGGGGCAGCATCTTCAGGCCGATGTGGCCGGCCCACGGAAAACGTTCGAGGGCCGGGGGGAGCAGCGTATCGACCCGTAGCGCCTTGCCGTTGGCCCCCTGCACGCTGATGCCATTGCCTTGCGGGATTAATACCTGTTCGGCGTGGGCCTGGTTACCCAAGGTGGCGGACACACCCCAGACGATGAGTTGGGGATGCCAGCGCCGCAAGCGCGCCAATGCCAATTGCAACTGCACCCCCCGTTTGTTGCCGAGCAACTCGTGCCATTCATCCACCACGACCATGCGCAGCGTCGAGGTAGCCGTTTGCGCATCGGCACGGGCGAGCATCAGGGTCAGGCTTTCGGGCGTGGTGATCAGCGCGGTGGGCAGACGCCGACCCTGGCGGGCGCGTTCGCTGGCGCTGGTGTCGCCGGTGCGCAGGCCGACGCTCCATGGAATCTGCAGCTCTGCCAGTGGTGCCTCGAGGGCTTTGCCTGTATCGGCGGCCAGCGCGCGCATCGGCGTGATCCACAGGACTGTCAGCGGTTCGGTCACTGGTTTGCGTTTACGGGGTTTATCCGGCGGTGGCGCCGAGCGGGCGAACCGGTTGAGCGCCGCGAACCACACGGCGTAGGTCTTGCCGGCCCCGGTGTTGGCGTGCAACAGCCCGGATTCGCCGCGTTTGACGGCAGCCCACACTTGTTTTTGAAAGGCGAACGGCTTCCAGCCGCGGGCGCTGAACCACTGGTTTGCGTAGTTGTTGGATGTCGCCATACCCGCCGCGTGCGCCCTGAAAGTCCTCTTTCAGTGACCGCGGTGAGGGATGAAAGGTTTAATGAAGAAAATCGTGGCGAGGGCGCTTTTGTGGCGAGGGAGTAAGCTCCCTCGCCACAAAAGCAGTCTTTCAGGTTTGTCGGGTTTATTTCAGGTTGCCACTGAGAAACTGCTGGAGCCGCTCGCTTTTGGGATTGCCCAGCACGTCTTCCGGCGCGCCTTCTTCTTCCACCAGGCCCTGGTGCAGAAACAGCACCTGATCAGACACCTTGCGAGCGAAGCTCATTTCGTGGGTCACCATGATCATGGTCCGGCCTTCTTCGGCCAGGCCCTGAATCACCTTCAAGACTTCTCCCACCAACTCCGGGTCAAGGGCCGAGGTGGGTTCGTCGAACAGCATCACCTCCGGCTCCATCGCCAGGGCGCGGGCGATGGCCACGCGCTGTTGCTGACCACCGGAGAGGAACGCCGGGTACTGCTCGGCCACTCGCGCCGGCAGGCCGACCTTGTCGAGATAACGACGGGCACGGTCTTCGGCTTCCTGCTGACTGACGCCCAACACCCGGCGCGGCGCCATGGTGATGTTTTCCAGTACGCTCATGTGGCTCCACAGGTTGAAGTGCTGGAAAACCATGGCCAGGCGGGTGCGCAGGCGCTGCAGTTCCTTTTCGTCGGCCACGCGCATGCCGTGGCGGTCGTTGATCATGCGGATCGCCTGGCCGTCCAGGCTCATTGCGCCGTCGTTAGGTTGTTCCAGAAAGTTGATGCAGCGCAAAAAGGTACTTTTGCCCGAGCCGCTGGCGCCGATCAGGCTGATCACGTCGCCGGTCCTGGCCTTGAGCGAAACGCCTTTGAGCACCTGATGTTCGCCATAGCTCTTATGCAGGCCTTCGATGGTCAGTTTGTACATGGGGCATGCATCCTCAAGGCGAAAGTAGGTAGCCGCTGCGGTAGGCTTCGGCGCCGGCGACATGGGCGATCACCATGCCGGCAGTGGCCATGCGACGCAGCGAGCGGGCGTACAGCAGCCCGGCATTGCAGCAATGAACGGGGGTGACGGTGTCGTTGATGGGGTCGATGATTTGCGCCACCAGTTGCCCCGCCTCCAGGTACTCCCCGGGCACGGCGCTGTAGACCAGCAGGCCGCCGACCGGTGTCGCCACCGGCTCCACGCCGGCCAGCGGCGTAGCCGGGTAGGGCAGATCGGGCAAGGGCATCGGTTCGCCGTCAATGGCACCGAAGCGGATCAGGTATTCGATCAGGGCCTGGCAGTCGAGACTCGCCAGGTCGTGGGTGACGTCGCCCTGGCCGCGCAGTTCGACGGTGACCGAAAAACTGCCCAGGGGAATCTCGAATTGTTCGCCGAAGCGCTCCTTGAGTTGCCACCAGAGCAGGGTGAAGCATTCATCGAACGACTGACCGCCCGAATCCGTTGCCAGCAGGCTCGCTTCGGCGCCGATGTAGCGGGCCAGCGGCTCGACCTGGGGCCAGGCTTCGGGGGTGGTGTAGAGATGAGCGACCGCTTCGAAATCACAATGCAGGTCCAGCACCATGTCAGCGTCGCAGGCCAGCCGTTGCAGAACCAGGCGCTGGGATTGCAATTGCGTGCTGGCGGTCTGGCGGGCGAGGGCGTCGCGCAGGTGTTCGCGGATCAGCATCAGGTTGTGCTGTGGATCATCCGTGAGCTGGCCTTCGATCTGGTTGCCGATCTCTTCGCTGAGGTCGACGAACCGGCGGTTGAAATTCTGCCCGCTCTCCATTTCGTAGCGGCCCAGCGGCACGTCCATCAGCACTTGTTCCAGGCCGATGGGGTTGGCCACGGGCACCAGCACGATTTCGTGCCGCAGGTGACCGGATGCCTCAAGCTCGGCCAGACGCTGCTTGAGGTGCCAGGCCACCAGCATGCCGGGCAACTCATCAGCGTGCAGGGACGACTGGATGTAGATTTTGCCGACGGCTTCTTCCGGGCCGAAGTGAAAACTGTGGATCTTGCGTGCGGTCCCCGGCAGTGGGGCCAGCAGGTCATGAATCTGGTGGCGCATTTGCGTGTATGTCCTGGAACAGAAGCCCTAGTGAGTCGGCCCGAGAAAGGCCAGCCAGCGGCGTTCGGCGAGGCGGAAAAGGCCCACCAGTGCAAAGGTCACGGTCAGGTAGATCAACGCGGCGATACCGAACGACTGGAAGGTCAGGAAGGTGGCCGAGTTGGCGTCCCGGGCGACTTTGAGCACGTCTGGAACGGTAGCGGTGAACGCCACGGTCGTCGAGTGCAACATCAGGATGACTTCGTTGCTGTAGTACGGCAGCGAACGTCGCAACGCCGACGGCATGATCACGTACGCGTACAGCTTCCAGCCCGTCAAGCCATAAGCCTTGGCCGCTTCGACTTCGCCATGGTTCATGCTGCGAATCGCCCCGGCGAAGATTTCCGTGGTGTAGGCGCAGGTGTTCAGGGCGAAGGCCAGGATCGTGCAGTTCATCGCATCGCGAAAGAAGCTGTCGAGCAGGGGCTGGGCGCGCACGGCTTCGAGGCTGTAGATGCCGGTGTAGCAGATCAATAGCTGTATGTAGAGCGGCGTGCCGCGGAACAGGTACGTGTAGAACTGCACTGGCCAGCGTACGTAGACTTTGGGGGAGACCCGGGCGATGGACAGCGGGATTGAGATCACGAAGCCGATCAGCAGCGAGGCGCTGAGCAGCCACATCGTCATGGCCAGGCCAGTGATGTGATTGCCGTCGCTGTAGAGGAACGGTCGCCAGTATTCCTGAAGAAGTTCGATCATCGCACCGCCTCCCGTGCACCGGCGGCGTAACGGCGTTCAAGCCAGCGCAGCACGACATTGGACGCGCTGGTGATCAGCAGATAGATCAGCGCCGCGAGCACGAGGAAGTAAAACAGTTGGTAGGTGCTTTTGCCGGCATCCTGGGCGGCCTTGACCAAATCGGCCAGGCCGATGATCGACACCAGCGCGGTGGCCTTGAGCATCACCATCCAGTTATTGCCGATGCCCGGCAGGGCAAAGCGCATCATTTGCGGAAACACCACGAACCGAAAACGCTGGCCACGCTTGAGGCCATACGCCGTGGCGGCTTCGACCTGACCCCGGGGCACCGCGAGAATCGCCCCGCGAAAGGTCTCGGTGAAGTACGCGCCATAAATGAAGCCCAGGGTGATGACCCCGGCGCCGAATGGGTTGATCTCGATGTATTCCCATTCCATGAAGTCGGTAAAAGAGGTCAGCCAGGTTTGCAGGCTGTAGAAGATCAGCAGCATCAGCACTAGGTCCGGCACGCCGCGAATCAGCGTGGTGTAGAGCTGGGCCGGGATACGCAGCAGTTTGACGCTGGACAGCTTGGCGCTGGCCCCCAACAGGCCGAGCAAAACGCTCAGTAACAAAGACAGGACCGCCAGCTTGATGGTCATCCAGGTGCCCTGCATCAGCAGCGGGCCGAAGCCCTGCAGGCTGAAGGCGCTGAGCCCCAGATTTTGTAGGAGTTGTTCGAACATGGAAGAGGCCTTTGGCAGAAAAAAAGCGCCCATCCGAGGCCGGATGGGCGCTGCGCATTATTTGCCGCTGTACAGATTCAGATCGCCAAAGTGTTTCTTCTGGATCTCGGCGTACTTGCCGTCTTCGTGTAACGCTTTGATACCTTTATCCAAAAGAGCCTTCAGCTCTTTGTTACCTTTCTTGATACCGATGGCGGTCTTGGAAGGCAGCAGTTCGCTGTCCACGGGTTTGCTGACTTCATAGTCACCACCTTTTGGCGATTTCAAGAAGCCCAGTTCAGCCTGCAGCATGTCCTGGATCGACGCATCGAGGCGGCCGGAGGTCAGATCGGCATAAACCTGGTCCTGGTTCTGGTAGGCCTGGGTCTTGACCCCAGCCTTGTCCAGTACGGTTTTGGCATAGGTTTCCTGGATGGTGCCTTGCTCGTAACCGACGGTCTTGCCTTTGAGGGACGCGACATCTTCGCTCAGGCCGGAACCCTTCTTGAACACATACGAGGTCGGGCCGGAGAACAGTTCATTGGAGAAGTCGATGACTTTTTCCCGGGCCGGGGTCACGGTCATGGACGAGATCACGCCGTCGAACTTATTGGCCTTCAGGCCAGGGATCATGCCGTCGAAATCGCTTTCGACCCAGCGGCACTTGACCTTCAATTCTTCGCAGATTGCATTGCCCAGGTCGATATCGAAACCTACCAGGCTACCGTCGGCGGCCTTGGATTCAAACGGGGCATAGGACGGGTCGACACCAAAACGCAGTTCCTTGTATTCCTTGGCCGTGGCGACGCCGGCGGCCATGCACAACGCCAGTGCAGAAAGGGTCAGCAGTGCTTTTTTCATTATTCAATCCCTAAAACCAATATGAGCGCTTGTGGCGCGTAAGTATTGTTACCGGTGAAGGCGAGAACGGTATGACGGCATAAAGGTAGCAATTTCCGAACCAGAGTGCCGAACAAGCGTTTTAAAAACTTTGGCGGCAGCCAGCGGGACGTGATGGTGCGCGGGGATGAGCAGGCTTTAAAAGATGCACCAGGATGGCGCGGACTCTGCTGTTTTTTCAGGCCTCGGTATCAGGTCTCAATACCGGACCGCTGTGCGAGGGTGGGCTGCTAAGCGCTCGACCAAGGGATTGCCCGGTCATTTCGACATATCGGTAGGTGAACATCGACACCAGGACTACCGATCCCGCTACCAGCAAAGCGATGAGGTTGTTGAGCAGTACATTACCGAGGTCCAGGTAGCGAGTCCCGTCGATCACCGGTGCAATGTCAACGCCAACGATTTTCTTCGCCACCATGAATGCCGACACTACGCAAAACAGAACGGCCGCGTGGGTCAGGTAGATGGAATAAGACAACTTGCCGAGAAAACCGAAGCCACGGCCCGCCAACAGCCGCGACACGGCGCCACGATCAAAGGCGAATATCACAACGATGACACCGAACAACGGGCTGGCCCACAACTGCTTGCCTGCAAAATCGTTGATCACGAAAATCAGCGCCACTGTCACTGCCGCCACTTCAAGCGTGCTCAATAACCAGGTCTGGGCCCGGCTGGGCTGGGGGAGCCTCAGGTACACGGCGTAAGCCAGACAGCCAGTGAAAAAGTAAGCGAGGCCGCGCAGCGACTCGATGGTGAAGAAGGTATTACCGGCATACATCAGCGCCAAGGCCACGAGCACCACCGTCCCCCATACCCACGTCCTGATGCCGAAAGCGATACACACGATCAGGGCGAAGATCATGTAGGTGTAATACTCGATACTGATGCTCCAGGACGGATAGTTGAATGACAGTGGGTTAGTCAAATGCGTCCAGGATTGCAACAGCAGTGCATTCGGCAGGATTTCAGAAGGGGCGAACTTTCCTGAGAATGGCGCATTGTTGAAGTCCATGCCTTTTTGCGCAGCCCAATATCGACCGCACTCTAACAGTATAAAGACGCCCAACATAAAGAGGTGCAAGGGAAGCAAGCGGAAGGTTCGTGATATGAAGAACTTTCTAAAGTTGAACGTTATCGAGCTGCCATAGGCGTGCGTCAATACAAAGCCACTCAATACAAAAAAGAAAGATACAAATACTTCAGCGTGACGGAATAACAACCATTCGGTAAAACTACCGCTGACGCGCAAGTGATAGAGCATTACTGAAATGGCCATCAACCCCCTGAAACTGTCCAGTGAATGAAACCGCTGCTCTGCGCGCATGTCAGGCTCCCTTGCTTGTACGATTGGCACGTCTTGGGTTTCACTCCGGTCGCCACGTCATTGGGGCAGCACCCCGGGGAGGGTGCTGCCCACTCCCTGAATGAGGGTATCCCCGTCACTGTTGCATGAAGGGCCTGGCGCAGGATCTGGACGGTTGAAAACACTTAAATAAATAGTGGGCTCTGATGTCACGTTAGCATTGCTCTTTAAAAGAGCAAGTCGGTTTTTTCTTGTCGTGATAAATGCCCTGATGACGCAATTACGGCGTCAGAAAAACTGCTAGTGGGCGGGGCATCCATAGTTTTTTTAGAGGCGCATAAAGCGCCACCTGAATACATATTTTTAAATACCGTTCATCGACGATCCACACTATTTTTCTCACGCATGTTACACAGCGACTACTGTATAGAGCGATGATGGCAGAGCGCCAATGCGCCTCAGTTAGATGGTGAAAGGACATTATGAAACGCATCGCCGTGATATTAACGCTGGCGTTCAGCAGCCTGGCCCAGGCCGCGCCAATGCGCTGGGGCGATGTGCGTGACGGCAGCCTCTATTTGCAGGCAGGGCGCGACGACACCTTGCGCGTCAGTTGGGTGCCGGCCTGGCAAACCGACGCTAATGAAGAACGCATCTACTTGCTCGACGGCCAGGGGCAACTGCGCGACGAGCGTTTTATTCCCGCCAGCGAAGGGAGCGGCAAACAAGACTGGGCATTGCCCGCCAGCGCCGCCAGTTACCGTGTCGAAGTCCCGGGCTATAGCTTCAGGCGCTATCGCTTCGAGCACGACGACAAGACCGTCGCCCTGTTCGCGCCGACGAAAGTGCACTTCAGCGTCGAGACCGCCGCCAACGTCGAGTTGTATTTCAAGGTCCGCGGTGGCGAGCAGGCGACCTTGGCAGGCAAGTATTTCGGCGGCGTCAGGGCTCTGAATGCCGAGCGCCTGGGCGATGGCAAAACAGTCGAACTGAGGCTCAAGCCCTACCAGGAGTACCCGAAGTTCGACCAGGTTGCCTTACCCGTCAGCGATAGGGATCAAGACTGGCGCTTGCGCCTGCAAGGTAGAGGCAAAGCGGCCTTCTGGCTGGACGGCACCGCCAACCTGTTCGCCCAGCGCCCGCAGCACCTGCAGCCGCTGCGGCAGGACAGCGGCCGCACCGAGCTGGCCCTGCACCCCGACATGCTGGGCCCCACGCCGCGCCTGGGCTTGGCCTTGCCCTACCTGCTTCCACCGCCGGCAAGCTACAGCGCGCTCGACGCGCTCAAGCCCCGTGCGGGCAGCTTTTACAGCGCCGTCGACATCATGGCCGCTGACCCCCATTACGAAGATGCCTTCAGACGTTTTTATCTGGAACGCGGTGGCATTGATACGAACATCACCTTGCTGGCCGCCACTGGGCGTAAGGCCGACCTGAAGGCCAACAGCCAGAGCAACGCCGGCCTGAACGCCTGGCTGGCGGCCACCGTAGCCCTGGGTAGCGGCACGCACTACCTCTCGTTTGCCGACGAACCCAATTACAACTATCCCGACTATGCGACGTACAAGCACTTCTTCGACGCCATGTATCGTCAGGTGCTCGACTACCCGGGGGCGCGGGAGGCCGGCGTGCGCATCGCCATGCCCGCCAGCTCGCGTTTCGTCAACGGCCCGTTTACGCGACGAGGCGCCCAGCACCGTGGCATCGACTGGGCTCGGCGGATGCTCGACGAATCGGCGGCACAAATCGATGCCTTGGCCTGGCACGAGTGGATGATTCGCGACCTGCTGGCCACGCGGGTCTACCGCGACTCCGTGCGCCGGGCCGCCGAAGTCGTCGGCCTGCAAGCCGATGGCCGGCCACGCAAGGCGTTGTTGCTGGACCAGACCAATATCTCCAGTGGCTCAAGCGTGAGCCCCTACGAACAGGAGACCCACTTCGCATCGCTCTGGTGGGCCTCGGTTGCGATCAACTCAGCCCAGGATGGTTTGCTCGACGTGCTCAATTGGTTTCAGGCCGCTGACGATCCGCACCACCTCAAAGGCATGATCCGCCTGCCAGGACCCGATCGCTTCGAGCTCAAACCGGTAGGCTTGGCGCAGCAATTCATCCAGTCGCACTGGCTCGATCAGGTTCTGCGTATGGACAACAGCGCGTTCGAGGTCGATGCCCTGGCGATGGCCCGCGGCAACGAACGCAGCGTGCTGGGGGTAAACAAGGGCGACCGTCTGCAACGGATCAGCCTGCAGGGCGCAGGCACTGCCTGCCCATCCCTCGCCCTTTTCGGTCCTGATAGCCGCCAGCGCGATGCCCCTGTCCAGTGCAGGGATGGACGCATACGTTTTGAAGTACCGGGTGAAAGTATTTTCGCCTTGATGTGGAGGGCGTCATGACACGGGCCGACGCTGGCCCTGTTCGGAGGAGAACGGTCAACCTTTCAACAGATCCTGAAGCGTCGCCAGCGTGTCAGCCTCCTCGACGCTTTTGTCCTGGCGCCAGCGCAGCATCCGCGGGAAGCGCACAGCGATCCCGCTCTTGTGGCGCTTGGATAATGCAATGCCCTCGAAGCCCAGCTCAAAAACCAGGGTCGGCGTGACGCTGCTCACCGGGCCGAACTTCTCCACGGTGGTCTTGCGCACGATGCTGTCGACCTGACGCATTTGGTCATCGGTCAGTCCCGAATACGCCTTGGCGAACGGCACCAGTGTTCGTTCACGGCTGCCCGGCGGGTTGTCCCAGACGGCGAAGGTGTAGTCGCTGTACAAGCTGGCGCGGCGGCCATGCCCGCGTTGCGCATAGATCAGTACCGCGTCGACACTGAACGGGTCGATTTTCCACTTCCACCACACGCCCATGTCCTTGGTCCGGCCAACGCCGTACAGCGCGTCGCGGGCCTTGAGCATCATGCCTTCGACGCCGAGGCTGCGGGACGCTTCGCGCTGCCGGGCGAGGTCGAACCAATCTTTGCCGGTGATGATCGGGGAGGGCAACAGCACCGCGCTGCGGCAGTGGGCAATCAGGGTCTGCAGTTGTTCGCGGCGCTCGGTCTGCACACGACTGCGCCAGTCCTCGCCTTGCCATTCCAGCAGGTCGTAGGCCATCACCACCACGGGGGCGTCTTCGAGGACTTTCTTGCCCAGGGTTTTGCGGCCGATGCGTTGTTGCAGCAGGGCAAAGGGCTGCACCCTCGGTTCCAGCGGCGTATCCGGATCGAAGGCATCCGCGGTGGATGGCGGCGCGGCTTTCCATACCACGATTTCGCCGTCGATCACCGTGCCGTCGGGCAACGCCTGCGCCAGGCTGTGCAATTCGGGGAAGCGCTCGGTGACCAGCTCTTCGCCCCGGGACCAGACCCACAAATGGCCATCGCGCTTGACCACCTGGGCGCGGATTCCGTCCCACTTCCATTCCACCTGCCAGTCACTGGCCGGTCCCAGCGTCGTGTCGAATTGCTCCACCGCTTGCGATAACGCATGAGCCAGGAAGAACGGATAAGGCTGGCCGCCGCGCTGGGCGTGCTCATCAGCGGATTCGGCAGCGATGAGCTTGAGGTAGCCTGCAGCGGTCGGACGATGGGACAGGTCGGTATACCCCACCAGCCGCTGGGCGACCCGTTTGCTGTCCAGCCCGGCCATGGCCGCCAGCGCGCGTGTGACCAGCAACTTGGACACGCCCACGCGGAAACTGCCGGTGATGAGTTTGATGCACAGCATCAGGCTGGCTC
Source organism: Pseudomonas sp. N-1-13 (assembly GCF_057787095.1). Classification (NCBI taxonomy): domain Bacteria; kingdom Pseudomonadati; phylum Pseudomonadota; class Gammaproteobacteria; order Pseudomonadales; family Pseudomonadaceae; genus Pseudomonas; species Pseudomonas sp. N-1-13. Next base: position 1,198,035 of record NZ_JBYNRI010000001.1, read on the forward strand.
GGTCGAGTTGCGCCCACAACGCCGGCAACCGCATCGCCAGCACCTCAGGCGATTCACCGCGCAGCGGCAGGAGTTTCTCTTCGATCCACAGCGACAGGCCTTCGTCGGAACGCTGAGGTGATTCTGGCAGGACCAGTGAGATGGTTTCAGCCAGATCACCCACGGCTTGATAGCTTTCTTCGAACAGCCACAGCGACAACCCGGATATCTGCACCGCCAGTTCCCTCAAGGTCTTGACCGGTACCAGTTGTCGCGGGCGCCCTCCAGACAGGAAATACACGGCCCACGCTGCGTCCTGGGGCGGGGCCTTGGTGAAGTAATCCTGCATGGCGGCGAGCTTGGCATTGCTGGAGGTGGTGGCGTCCAGTTCGGCATACAACTGGGCGAAGGCTTTCATGACGCGTCCTCGTCGGTGGCGCTGCCTGAGTCTTCTTCATCGTCACCGTATTCGGTGCTGAAGCCTTGGGCATCCAGGCCTTGCTCGCACAAATGGCGCACCAGTACGCCCACTGAACCGTGGGTGACCATCACCCGCTCGGCGCCGGTCTGTTCGATGGCCCAGAGCAAGCCGGGCCAATCGGCGTGGTCGGACAGCACAAAGCCGCGATCCACGCCGCGTCGCCGACGGGTGCCCCGCAGGCGCATCCAGCCGCTGGCGAAGGCGTCGCTGTAGTCACCGAAACGGCGCATCCAGGTGCTCCCACCGGCAGAGGGGGGAGCGATGATCAGCGCCTGGTTCATGATTGGGTCGTTCTTTTTGATGTCGCCGGCATAGATCGTCGCTGGCAAACGGATCCCGGCCTCGCGATAGACCCGGTTCAGGGGTTCTACCGCACCGTGGGCCAGGATCGGACCCAGGCTCGCGTCAATTCCGTGGAGAATCCGCTGGGCTTTGCCAAAGGAATAGCAGAACAGCACGCTGGCCCGGCCGACGGCAATGTTGCCGCGCCACCACTGATTGATTTCGTCGAAGACCTGCGCTTGAGGCTGCCAGCGATAGATCGGCAGGCCGAAGGTGGATTCGGTAATGAACGTATGACACTTCACCGGTTCGAACGGCGCGCAGGTGCCGTCGGGTTCGACCTTGTAGTCCCCGGACGCCACCCAGACCTCGCCTTTATATTCCAGGCGCACCTGGGCCGAACCCAGCACGTGGCCGGCAGGATGAAAACTCAAGCTCACGCCGTGGTGCAGCAAGCGCTCGCCGTAGGCCAGGGTTTGCAGGTTGATGTCCTGGCCCAATCGCGAACGCAAAATGCCTTCGCCGGGGGCCGCTGCCAGGTAGTGTTGGTTGCCACCACGGGCGTGATCGCCGTGGGCGTGGGTGATGACCGAACGTTCCACCGGACGCCAGGGGTCGATGTAGAAATCTCCGGGCGGGCAGTACAGGCCTTCGGGGCGGGCAATGACAAGATCCATGCATTCACCGGGAAGATGGGCTTGTCTGGTAGAGGCGGGGGCGGGAGGAGAAGTTCTATCGGGTTTGGTGCGGCAGGATCAGGTGGCAGGGCGGACAAATGTGGCGAGGGGGTTTAGCCCAGCGGGGATAAATTCCCTCGCCACACCGGACAGCTTATTTACCGGGCACCAGGGTCAAGCGCGCCTTGCCGTACGCCCGCTCAAAGTTCTGCGGCTGCAATGGCAGATTCTGATAGTTCCCCTTGATCCACGGATCAATGCCATTGACGTAGTTCGGGCTGGCGGGGTTGCCAGACTGGCCGGTGCCGCCCTGGATCATCAACGGCTCGGGCTGGCCGAAGTCGACGATGAACCGCATGGCCGGCGCCTGGGTGGTGTTGAAACTCTCGCCCCAGACGAATGCCGAGCTGTTGAGCGTGGAGGCATCGCCGCCGGCGGGCAGGGGGCCGCGGACGATTTGGCCGCTGCTGTTCTTCCATTCGTAGCGATGCAGCTTGCCCCACTGCCAAGCCTTGTGGTCACCGCCCAACTGGCTGTCGCCAGCAGTGATGGCCGCTGCCAGGCTGCGGGCCAGGATCACGGATTTGTCTTCCTTCTGCGGTGTGCGCACGTCATCCCAGAACGGGCTGTCTTCGCGACCGAGCAAGTGATCGGCCTGGGCCGAGTAGGACAACTGACCGTTGGCGAGCAGCGCTTTCCACGCCGGGCTGCTGTCCGGACCCAGTTCGTCGAGGAAGATCTGCTTCATGCTTTCCTGCAGAAACAGTTCATAAATCGCCGCGTCGGCGGAGCCTGGGCTGAGCCGGCCATCGAAAGCCATTAGCCGGGTATAGGCCTCGCGAGCCTTGGCCCGGTCCGCCACTGGTAGCGCGTCGATCGCCTGCTTGAGCGGTTGGGCCATGCCCGGGGCTTCGAAGACTTTCTTGAGCTTGGCGGCAAAGGTCGTGGTCTGGTCATATTGCATGGCAGTCAGGCTGCGGCTGTCGTGCTTGCCGGCCCCGGCCAGCTCGGCCATACGCTCGCCGCGCTCCGGTGCGCCCCAGGAATTGGACAACTGCATGCCGTAGCCGTCGGGAATGACTCGCTGGTTGGCGGCGCCGAGCCAGCCCTGGGCCGGATCCTGATCGTAGGGGTGCAGCATCGGGTCGGCGTAGCCATCCCAATCGTAGCGACCTTCCCAACCGGGCGATGGCAACAGGCCTTCACCTTCGCGGCGGTTCGGATAGCGCCCGGTAACTTGCCAACCAATGTGGCTGGCGTCGGCAAAGATCATGTTCACCGCGATGGCGCGGATTTCACGGCTGGCATCGGAGGCTTTCTCGACATTCTGCGCTCGGGACAAGTCGAAGAACGCGTCCAGGGTTTTGTCGTCGCTAAAGCTCGGCGTCTGCAAGGCCAGGCCAAGACCGTTGGCCATGGCCGAGCCCTGGACACTGTTGAGCAGCGGGCCGTGGCGGGTCTCATTCACCGCTTCGCGAATCGGTCGCTGGCCTTTGATGAAGTAGGTCTCGTTGCGGACCATCACCGGCTGCCATTTGCCGTTGACCTCGTAGGACAGACCATTGCCCTGGCGTCGGATTTTTTCCAGGAACAGGTCCTGGTTGTCGCCCAACACGCTGCTCATGCTCCAGGCCACTTTGCCGTTGAACCCCGCCAGAATCATCGGGATGCCCGCCACGGAAACCCCGGCGGCCTGATACTTGGGCGCACGAATCTGCACGGGAACCCACAGTGACGGCACGCTCAATGGGCCATGGCTGTCGCTGGCCAGCAGACTCTTGCCGTTGCGGCTGCGCTGCGGGGCGATGGCCCAGTTGCTGGAGGAAGCAATATTCAGCAAATTCAGTTCGGACAACTTAGCGCTGGCCTTGCTGACTTCGTTGAGGCCCGGGACCTGACCGCTGAGCCGCAGGCCCTGGAGCTTATCGGCCTCGGCCATCGGCAGTTGTTCATCCGGGTACGAGGGGCTCAGCCAGGCCAGTTTGTCCTGGGTGACCGTCTGGGCCAGCACCAAGGCGGCGATTTCTTCCGGCAGGTTGGCCGATTGGCTGAAATTGAGCAGGCAAAACATCAGCGCCGAATCTTGCGGTTTCCAGTATTCGGGTTTGTAGCCGTTGGCGGCCAGGTCCGGCGGCAACTTGTCGCGATAGCGGAACAGGTACGCGTTGACGCCGCGGGCATAGACTTCGAAGAAGCGTTTGAGCCGCGGCGAGGAGGCTTTGTACAGCTCGTCGGCGCTTTTCTTCAGGTTGACCGCACGCATGTAGCGATCGACGTCCAGTCGTTCGGCGCCGGACATTTCTGCCAGACGACCCTGAGCCAGCAGGCGCATGGTCACCATCTGGCTGATGCGGTCGCTGGCATGGACGTAGCCGAGGCTGAACAGGGCGTCATGGAAATTGTTGCTCTCGATCAGTGGCATGCCCATGGCATTGCGTCGAACCGAGACGTTCTGCGCCAGCCCCTTGAGCGGTTGCACGCCGGACGTCGGAGGAACCGTGTCCTGGGCGTTCCAGGTCTGGCAACCGCTCAGACCGAGCACACTGGCCACTGCGGCGGCAACGCCGAGCCGGGGGAAGGGAAAAATAGAGGCTGGCGAGGCCATGGCAAAGCTCCTGCGGGAGGGGGGGACACCGATAAAGGCGCTACGTTAGTGAGCAGGAGGAGGGCGCGCAAGCGGGGGCAGGGGTTATTTGTTGATTTGGCGATGAAAGCCTGCTGTGAGGCTTATCCACAGCAGGGTTTTGGGTGTATCAGGAGGGCTCAGGGCTTGGGCGGGTTGACCTTGTCTACCAGGGCATAGGCCTTGGCAGTGGCCGGGCGCTCCTTGATGCGATTGAACCAGCGCTGCACGTTCGGGAAGTCTTCCAGCCGCTGGCTTTGCCATTGGTGTGAAACGGTCCAGGGATAAATCGCCATGTCGGCAATGCTGTACTCGTTGCCCGCTACAAATTCACGGTCCGCCAGGCGGCGATCCAGCACACCATACAGACGAGCGGTTTCGTCGACATAGCGTTTGATCGCGTAGGGGATTTTTTCCGGGGCGAACCGGCTGAAGTGATGATTCTGCCCGGCCATCGGCCCCAGGCCGCCCATCTGCCAGAACAGCCACTGCAACACTTCTTGCCGTCCGCGCAAATTCTCTGGAATGAACTGGCCGGTTTTTTCCGCCAGGTACAGCAGGATCGCGCCCGACTCGAACAGCGAAATCGGCTCGCCACCATCGGCGGGTTTGTGGTCGATGATCGCCGGAATGCGGTTGTTGGGGGCGATTTTCAGGAAATCGGGCTTGAACTGCTCTGCCTGGCCGATGTTGATCGGGTGCACCTTGTAGGGCATGCCGGCTTCTTCAAGGAACAACGAGATTTTATGGCCGTTGGGCGTGGTCCAGTAATACAGGTCGATCATGGAGGGCTCCAGATAAGACAGCGTGATGGATGGACAACACATGACGGCGGGAGGTCGTCCTGATTGCCGAAAGGCTTGCCTGTAGGAAGAGGTGATGCTCAAGTGTGGAAAATTCAATGACCGAACACGAGAAAACCGGCATGGAGTTACAGAAAAACGCAGCGTTGATTCTTATCGATCAACAAAAAGGCATCCTTCACCCCAGGCTAGGCCCTCGCAACAACCCCGATGCGGAGCTGCGCATGCTCCAGTTGCTCGATTTCTGGCGACAATCGGCACGGCCGGTGATTCATGTCCACCACCTGTCCCGCTCGCCGGACTCAGTATTCTGGCCCGGGCAATCGGGCGTGGAGGTTCAGGAGCGGTTCGAGCCGTTAGCCGGGGAAAGGCTGGTTCAAAAGCAGGTGCCGGATGCGTTCTGCGACACGCGCCTGGAGACAGACTTGCGGGAAGCGGGGATTGAGCAATTGGTGATCGTGGGCGTGGCGACGAACAACTCAGTGGAGTCCACGGCGCGTACGGCCGGCAATCTGGGATTCGACACTTGGGTGGCCGAAGACGCGTGTTTTACCTTCGACAAGGCTGACTATTTTGGCCATGCCCGTTCGGCTGGCGAGGTCCATGCCATGTCGCTGGGCAACTTGCATGGCGAGTATGCGACAGTGGTCAGCGTGAAGGAGATTCTTGCGGCGGGTTGAAACCGAGTGTGTGGGGTTGCCCCAGCCGGTATGGATTAGCCTCAAACGCCCCATCGCGAGCAGGCTCCCACAGGGCTCAGTAGTGAATCCAGATTTTGTGTTCGCCGCAGGCCCCTGTGGGAGCGAGCCTGCTCGCGAGGACGATTCAATAGGCGAAGATTATCTTCGCCCGGATCATCAAGCGCCGTGGCACTTCTTGAATTTCTTGCCATTGCCGCATGGGCAAGGGTCGTTGCGGCCGACATCCTTCAGGGTGTTGCGCACGGGTTCCTGGTGGGCGTGGCCACAGTTGGGGCCATGGACATGTCCGTGATCATGATCGTGGTGATGGTCATGATCGTGGTTGCAGTCAGGGCCATGGACGTGGGGTTGCTGGGTCATCGGGGTTACTCCGCAATAAAATCGGCGGCGATTATCACGCCATTGCGCCTCAGGTGCACGTAGTGGGCGATGAATAAACCGGTTTCCAGCTCACCTTCCAGGCGATAGGGGATCTGCTGGCGAGGTTTTTCGAGCATTTTCACCAGCTTGCGCACTTGCGGCCACAGGTTGGTGCGGATCGGAACCCTGAAGTAGCGGCTATGCCCGGGACGCACCGTGAACCAGTGCTCGTGCTCTCCTTCGGTCAGCAACAGGTCGCCCAGATGAATGCGGTAGGTTATGCCGCGCACGGTCAAATCATTGTCGTCGGGGTTGTCCACACGAAAGTGCAGCGTGAACTTCTGCTCCACCAGCCGCGCCCGTACCACCTCGACCTTGGTCAGATGCACCTGCGGTTCAGGGGCCTCATCACCTCGCCAGGACGCACAACTGCCGAGCCCGATGAACAGCAGCAGGCAGGTGATGCGCAGCAGATGTGATGAAAGGGTCATGTCCGTGCCTCTGGTTTATCCCAGTCTAGCCTGCTGGCGAGCGCAGCAGTGTCGGACGATTCCGATATCAGCGATTAAAGTAGCCTGCGCAGCACTTCTTGAATTTGTGCCCACTGCCGCACGGGCAGGTGTCGTTGCGTCCGGTCTTGACTGGCACTGTCGGGTCGATGAAGTACCAGCGTGCGCCGTTCTGTACGAAGGATGACTGTTCGCGGTGGCTGTGTTCCCCCTGGCCGTCGTGCCAGCGCGCGGTGAAGGTGACAAAGGCGTGTTCGGGTTGGCCACCGAATACTTCGCTGCTTTCCACCTCCAGTCCGAGCCATGTGCTTTTGGCGCTCCACTCGCTGATGGATTGGCGATCCAGGCCGTCCTGCTGGGCGGGCAAGGTCGTGGCCACCAGATAGTCCACCAATCCCAGCACGTAGGCACTATAACGCGAACGCATCAAGGCTTCGGCGCAGGGCGCCGGGTGACCATCGTGGTAATGGCCGCAGCAGGCGTCCAGTGGGTTGCCACTGCCGCACGGGCAAATGGTTGTGTGCATGCTTGTGTTCACGGCTACCACCAGTATTTTCCAAAGTTTTCCGGGTTGGCCCAAAAGCGTGAGTTGAGCCAGTCAGGGACTTGTTTGTATTCAAGCAGATCGTAGGTAAACAGGGTCAGCACCTGCTCCTCGCGCTGGAATCGCTCACTGGCCTGCAGGGCCAGGGAAAAGAAATCAGTTTCTTGCCAGCCGCAGGCATTGAGGTCCGCCAGCACGGCGATACGGCTGGCGTTGAGATTGCGGATGCCACCCAACAGGTTCAGACCGTCACGTTTGGGCAAATGCTCCAGGCAATCAAGCGCCAGGGCCAGGTCAAAACGTCGCGCCGCCACGTCCGCCGCAAGGGCGCCAGGGGCGGCGTGGACCACTTCAGTATCAGGATGCGCTTGCTGGAACGCCTCAAGGGCAGGGAAGCTGCTGGCCCCGATCAACAGCAGTTTTTTCGGGGCATAACGGTCCAGCACGGCAGCCAGGGCTTGCTGGGGCGTACGGGAAGAAATGGCAACGGTCATCGAAGTTCCTCTGTCAGAGCCGCCACGATAGCCTGCGCGGACCCCATGGCCTAGAGCGGTTTGTGCTTAAACGTATCGATCTACGGCAAATAGGGGGCAAAAACCGCGATAGCGTGATGCTGGCGCGGATGCGGAGTCGGGTCTTTACTCCCCTGAATCGGCGCAAAGCCGATCCCTCAAGGAGAAAACCCAATGAGCATAGTTCGCACAGCGTTACCCTTGGTTCTGCTGACCGGTGTGTTGACTGGTTGCGCAGGTTTGCAGAAAACCGATTGGCCGACCTGCGCGGCGGTTGGCGGTGTGACGGGCGCTGGATTGGGCGCCATCGAAAGCACCTCCTGGGCCGGCGGTGGTGCATTGTTTGTCGGCACCATGGCGGCGGCTTATTGCTGGGTGCATGGCGACGGCGATGAGGATGGCGATGGCGTGCCGGACAGCCGCGACAAATGCCCGGGCACGCCTAAGGGCGTGCAAGTCGATGCCGACGGCTGCCCGCCACCGGCACCGGCGCCGATGGTTGAAGAAGTCGTGGTGGTCCAGGAAGAAACCATTGTGATCCGTGACGTGCATTTCGAATTCGACAAGGCCACGCTGACGGCGGCAGACAAGGAGGTCCTGAGCACGATTGCAACCCGACTCAAACAGGAAACGTCCACCGCGCAACTGCGCGTCACCGGCCACACCGACAGCGTCGGCAGCGATGCCTATAACCAGCGCCTGTCTGAACAACGGGCCAACGCGGTGGTGCAATACCTGGTTGAGAGCGGCGTGCCCCGTTCCAGCTTCGTTTCGGTGGAGGGGGCCGGTGAGAGCCAGCCGGTGGCGGACAACAGCACCGCCGATGGTCGGGCCATGAACCGCCGCACGGAGATCAAGATAAATCGCTGAAGCCCCCGTCATCCGCGGCTTGTACAGTCGCGGATGCGGGTCTTTACTCCTGTGTGACCGGTATGGGCCGGTAACACAGGAGCATTCACCATGAACGTTCTACTCAGGGCCGCCTTACCGGTACTGCTGGCGGGCAGTCTATTGTCAGGTTGTGCCACTCACAGCGATGGCGGCGCACCGCTTAATCAACGCACCTGGCCAGTCTGTAGCTTGATCGGCGGTCTGGTTGGCGGCGGCCTGGGGGCCCTCGAAAGCAGCGGTTGGGCGGCGGGCGGTGCTGCGCTGGGGCTGTTGACCGGCGGCCTGATCTGCTACGCCCAGGATGGCGACGAGGACGATGACGGCGTGTTCGACCGCCGTGACCGTTGTCCCGACACGCCGGCCAATACCCCGGTTGAACATCATGGTTGCCCGTTGCCGCAATACCCGGTCAGCGCTCCGCCGGTTGAACCTCAGGCACCGGCCACTGAAGTGATCACCCTCAACGATGCCGGCAAGGTGCTGTTCGACTTCGATAAATCCGATCTCACTCAAGACGCGCGAAGCCAACTCGATGGGCTGATGAGCAAATTGAGTCATGCCAATGTCGCCAGTATTCGCGTGGTGGGGCACACCGACAGCGTCGGCACTGACGCCTACAACCAGGGGTTGTCCGAGCGTCGGGCAAGCAGCGTGGTGGAATATCTGCTTACCCAGGGGCTTTCACCGGACAAGCTCACCAGTGAAGGCAAGGGTGAAAGCGAGCCGGTGGCTGACAACGAGACCGATGAGGGGCGGGCGCAGAATCGTCGGGTTGAGTTGCATGTCCAGCGCTGAGCCGCGTGCCAGAGCCGTCGGGTCGCCAGTGGGGCGACCCGACGAGTCGAGGTTTGCGTCAGATTAAATTTGCCCTGGCCTCTGGCTTATTCTGCGCGCAAGCCGTTACTGTGCGTGCAAAGAATAATACTTACCGGGGGGATGTATGAAGCTGTTATGGGCGCTGGGGCGCTTGTTGACCCTGCTGTTCTGGCTGGTGGTGCTGGTCAACCTGGTCATGCCGTTCGTTCATCCGCTGCATCTGCTGGTCAATTTTGGCGCAGCGATGTTGCTGGCGATCCATTTGCTGGAACTGGTGTTGTTTCGAGCCAGCTTGCGCGGCCGGCCGGCTTCAGGCCGTGATCGCCTGCGAGTGCTGCTGTTCGGCATCTTCCACCTGCAAACCCTCCCGATCGCCGCCGAGGCTTCCCATGCGTAAATTGTGTCTGCTTGTCGCACTCGTGTGCCCCTGGGCCAGTGCCCAAGTGATCCAGGTCGAAACCCATTCCTTGATGCGCCTGCCCAATACCACCAGCGCCCTGACACTGGAACGGCTGGAGGTGGCCGATTACGGCACGTTGCTGGTGCCTGCCAACGTCACTGAGTTGACCATTGGCCAACTGCACCTGGGGCGCGAAGCACGGATCGCCATCGTGCCTGGGCAACAGACACTGCAGATAAAAGTTGCCGAGGGGGAACTGGCCGACGGCAGTCAGATCACGGCTCGGGGCGCGCCCGGAACCTATACCAAAGCGGCACGACCGGGGCGTGATCTCAATCTGCGCTTCAATGCCTTGAATGCGCCATTGTTGTCGGTGGATGCCCGCGGTGGAACCGGTGCGCCAGGTTACGTGGGCCTCGACGGCGCCAACGGCCAGGCGCCGGGTTGTACGTGGGGGGCAGCCGGTCGCGGTGCCGACGGCAGCAATGGCAGCGATGGCCAGCCGGGTGCGGCGGGTGCGCAGGTGCGTCTCGAACTGCCCCGTGATTATCCCGATGAGCAGATCAAGGTTACGGTGGAGGGTGGCGCGGGCGGCGCCGCTGGAGCCGGAGGTAAACCCGGCGCTGGCGGCAAGGCCAAGGGGTGCTTCGTCTATACCGTCGACGGTGGCAAAAGCGGTCGCCCTGGTGCCGATGGCCAGCCAGGACCAGCCGGAGCAGCGGGGGCGGTGACGGTGCAGCGATTCTAAGAGGACTGGGCTCGAGACCTGTGGGAGCGAGCCTGCTCGCGTTGGCAGGGTATCAGTCAACCTAGATGTGACTGACCCACCGTTATCGCGAGCAGGCTCGCTCCCACCAGGGGATACGCTAAGTTCAGAACATCGGCCGCGCCGCGCCAATCGCCACCACCAGCAACCCGATCAACAGATTAATCCCCACCAACTGCCGGATTTTCCCCAGTACCGCCGCGCCCGTCGGCCAGTCCTGGGCTGCTACGGCCTTGCGCAGGGCCGGCAATTGCAATCCCTGGATGCGGATAAACAGCGCCGTCATCACCACATACAAGCCGATCATGATCTGCACATAACGTGGCGCGGTCTCGAAGCCGGCAAAGCGCATGTGGATCAGGCCCACGCCGCTGATCGGCAAAAGCACCACTGCGACCCAGACCCAAACGAAAAAACGCTGAAACACTTCTGTCCATAATTTGAGCCGGGCCGGCCCCTCAAGGGCCGCGATTGCGGCGGGGCGCAGGATCATCCAGGCGAAGAACATACCGCCGACCCAGACCAGGGCCGCCAGTAAATGCAGGGTGTAGACGAGGGCAAAGAGTGTCATTGAGTTACTCCGTTCTGCGCAGGATTGATTAGCGGGGTATGATAGCCGCCGATCCGAACCACTGAAAATTTATCCAGCGTTTTTAGCGCCCGACCATTCATGATCAGCACCGAACTCAAAACCACGATCCAGGGCGCCTATTCGCGTTTTCTCGAAGCCAAGAGCCTCAAGCCGCGATATGGCCAGCGCCTGATGATTGCCGAAGTGGCAAAAGTCCTGGGTGACATCGACACCGACGACGAAGGCCGGCGCAGTGGCGAGCCTGCCGTCGTGGCGGTGGAGGCCGGCACCGGCACCGGCAAGACCGTGGCCTACAGCCTGGCGGCAATCCCCACCGCCAAGGCCGCCGGCAAACGCCTGGTGATCGCCACGGCCACGATCGCCTTGCAGGAGCAGATCGTTTTCAAGGACCTGCCTGACCTGATGCGCAACAGCGGGCTGAATTTCAGCTTCGCCCTGGCCAAGGGCCGTGGGCGCTACATGTGCCTGTCCAAGCTCGACATGTTGCTCCAGGAAGGCCAGGCGCAGACCGCCACGGCCCAGTTGTTCGAGGAAGAAGGCTTCAAGATCGAAGTCGATGAGGCCAGCCAGAAGCTGTTTACCAGCATGATCGAAAAACTGGCCGGCAATAAATGGGACGGCGACCGCGACAGCTGGTCCACCGCCCTGGAAGACGCCGACTGGTCACGCCTGACTACCGATCACAGCCAGTGCACCAACCGTCATTGCCCGAACTTCGGCCAGTGCGCCTTTTACAAGGCCCGCGAAGGCATGGGCAAGGTCGACGTCATTGTCACCAACCACGACATGGTCCTGGCCGACCTGGCCCTGGGCGGTGGCGCGGTGCTGCCGGATCCGCGTGACACGATCTATGTGTTCGACGAAGGTCACCACCTGCCGGACAAGGCCATCGGCCATTTCGCCCATTACACCCGGCTGCGCTCCACCGCTGACTGGCTGGAAACCACCGCCAAGAACCTCACCAAGCTGTTGGCCCAACACCCGCTGCCGGGTGACCTGGGTAAGTTCATCGAGCAGGTGCCCGAGCTGGCCCGTGAAATCAAGACGAACCAGCAGTTCATGTTCAGTGCCTGCGAACAAGTGGCGGATTTCAAGCCCGGCGAAGACGTCGAGGGTCGTGATCGACCTCGCCATCGCTTTGTCGGCGGCGTCATACCCGAGCACATGCGCGAGATGGGCATCGAGCTCAAGAAAGGCTTTGCCCGCCTGACCGACCTGTTCACCCGTCTGACCGACCTGCTCAAGGAAGGCATGGATGGCGAGGTCAATATCGGTATCGCCAGCAACCAGGCCGAGGAGTGGTACCCGTTGTTCGGCAGTCTGCTGTCCCGCTCCCAGGGTAACTGGGAGTTGTGGACCGCGTTCACGACTGAAGACCCGGAAGACAACCCGCCGATGGCGCGTTGGTTGACCCTGGCCGAAAGCGGCTCGCTGTTCGACATCGAGGTCAATGCCAGCCCGATCCTGGCGGCGGAAATGCTGCGTCGCAACCTGTGGAATGTCGCCTACGGCGCGCTGGTGACTTCCGCCACGCTGACCGCCCTGGGCACGTTCGACCGTTTCCGCATGCGCGCCGGCCTGCCGAAAAAAGCCGTGACCGCCGTGGTTCCGAGCCCCTTCCATCATGCCGACGCCGGCGTGCTGCGGGTCCCGGACCTCAAGGCTGATCCGCGGGATGCCGCCGCCCACACCGCGGCGATTATTCGCGACCTGCCGGAACTGGTGGAAGGCTCGCGGGGCACCCTGGTGCTGTTTTCCTCGCGCAAACAGATGCAGGACGTGTTCGACGGCCTCGACCGCGACTGGCGCAAGCAAGTGTTCATCCAAGGCAACCTGTCCAAGCAGGAAACCCTGAACAAGCACAAAGCGCGGGTCGATGGCGGCGATTCCAGCGTGCTGTTCGGCCTGGCGAGTTTTGCCGAAGGCGTGGATTTGCCCGGTGCCTACTGTGAGCATGTGGTGATCGCCAAGATCCCGTTTTCGGTTCCGGACGACCCGGTGGAAGCCGCGTTGGCCGAATGGATCGAGGCCCGCGGTGGTAACCCGTTCATGGAGATCTCCGTGCCGGACGCCTCGCTGAAACTGGTCCAGGCCTGTGGTCGATTGCTGCGCACCGAAGAAGACCGCGGCACCATCACCTTGCTCGACCGCCGACTGGTGACCCAGCGCTACGGCAAGGCGATCCTCAACGCCCTGCCACCGTTTCGGCGGGAGATATCCTAGCCTCCCGGTGATTTTTGACTGAGGAGGTCTCTGTGGCGAGGGGATTTAGCGAAACGGGCTGTGTCAGTCCGGTCAGCCGTCTTGCGGCGGTTCCCAAAAACCTCAATGGCTGAAACAATGCAGACCACTTCAAAAAAGTGTTTGTTTCAAGGGAGTTGCGGGTGCAGATTCAAGGCCATTATGAGCTTCAATTCGAGGCGGTGCGTGAAGCCTTCGCCGCGCTGTTCGACGATCCTCAGGAGCGCGGCGCGGCGTTGTGCATTCAGGTTGGTGGCCGCACGGTCATCGATCTGTGGGCCGGCACGGCCGACAAGGATGGCAGTGAAGCCTGGCACAGCGACACCATCGCCAATCTGTTTTCCTGCACCAAGACGTTCACCGCCGTCACCGCCCTGCAACTGGTGGCCGAAGGCAAGCTGCAGCTGGACGCCCCTGTCGCCCGCTACTGGCCTGAGTTCGCGGCAGCCGGCAAGCAAGCCGTCACGCTCCGTCAGTTGCTTTGCCACCAGGCCGGGTTGCCGGCGTTACGTGAATTGCTGGCGCCCGAAGCACTTTATAACTGGCAGACCATGGTCGATGCTCTGGCCGCTGAAGCGCCCTGGTGGACGCCGGGAGACGGTCACGGCTACGCGGCGATCACTTATGGCTGGCTGGTCGGCGAACTGCTGCGCAGGGCTGACGGTCGTGGGCCGGGGGCATCCATCGTGGCCCGTATTGCCAAGCCGTTGGGCCTGGATTTTCACGTCGGCTTGGCTGATGAAGAGTTTCATCGCGTGGCCCACATCGCTCGCGGCAAAGGCAATGTGGGGGATGCGGCGGCCCAGCGCCTTTTACAAGTAACGATGCGCGAACCCACGGCCATGACTACCCGGGCCTTTACTAACCCGCCCTCGATCATGACCAGCACCAATAAGCCAGAGTGGCGGCGCATGGAACAACCGGCGGCCAACGGCCATGGTAACGCCCGCAGCCTGGCCGGGTTTTATACCGGCCTGCTGGACGGCAGCCTGCTGGAGGGAGAAATGCTCGACGAACTGACTCGCCAGCACAGCTTCGGCGAGGACAAGACATTGTTGACCCAGACCCGTTTCGGCCTGGGTTGCATGCTCGATCAGCCGGATGTACCGAACGCGACCTACGGTCTCGGCCCTCGGGCATTCGGTCATCCTGGGGCAGGGGGCTCCATCGGTTTTGCCGACCCGGAGCACGATGTGGCTTTTGGCTTTGTGACAAACACCCTCGGGCCATACGTTTTGATGGATCCGCGGGCGCAGAACCTTGCGCGGGTACTTGCCACTTGTCTATAAAACGTTAGCGAAGGCGGCGGGCACAGGAACCTCGTGTTCCTTTCAGTTTCCAACCGTCTGTTTATGCGGCCCGAACATGGCCTTTGTTTTTTCTTTACATCATTTTGTGGATATCCAATGTCATTGAATAAATCTTTCGCTCTGGCGCTGTGCTTCGCTATCACCGGTTGCGCACAAACCCCACAAAATGATGCCGAGGGCGGCAGTGGCTGGTGGCCGTTCGGCGCCTCCGACAAGGTCGCGGCCAAAGAACCGACGTCAGCGGCGCCGCTGAAACCGGCTGCCGTCGCGCCACAAGCCAAGGCCGAGGGTGCCACTCACTGGTGGTGGCCGTTTTCTTCCGATGACGCCACCGACGGCGTCGCCAAAAAAGTCGACGCCAAACCTGAAGTCAAGACGCCGGTTACCGTTGCCAAGGCTGAAGCTGAAAGCAACGGCAAGTGGTGGTGGCCATTCGGCGGTAAAGATCAGGAAACCGCCAAGACGGTGCCGATGCCGGATCCGAAAGTCACCCAGGCTTGGCTCGACGACTACGAGCCAAAATTGCGCACGGCCATCAAGGACAGCAAGCTCGAACTTGAACGCCGCGACGACGTGCTGGTGGTCACCGCACCGGTGGACGGCTCCTTCAACCCGGATCGTCCGGCCATGCTGCTGCCGGTGAGCCTCGGCCCGTTCACCCGCGTTGCGAAAATTCTGGAAGCTGATCCGAAAACAGCCGTGCTGATCCTCGGCCACGCCGACACGTCGGGCGCCGCGCCGGTCAACCTGAAGCTCAGCCAGGAACGCGCCCAATCCGTGGCGGCGATTTTCCGTCTCAGCGGCTTGCAGCGTGATCGCCTGATGCTGCGTGGCATGGGTTCGGTTGCGCCCCGTGCCGCCAATGACAGCGTTGAAGGTCGCGCTTTGAATCGTCGTGTCGAGCTGCTGGTCACGCCGCAAAACACCATGGTTGCGCTGCTGAGCAAGTACAACATGCCGGCCCCGGCACCAGTAAGGTTGGTGGCGGTCCAGGACGTGAAACCTGCGGCTTTGGCGCCAGCGCCCGCGCCGGCGGCTAACAAGTCCAAGGCTGTTGCCAGCAAAAAAGCGCCGGCCAAGAAGGCTGTCGCCAAGGCTCCTGCCAAAAAAGCCCCGGCCAAGAAAGCGCCGGTGGCGAAGAAGCCGCAACCGACCAAAGCCGCTACCGATGCCAAGAAAGTCGCGGCTGCCGATGCATCCAAGCAGTGATGGGCTAACTACAAGGAACGCGCCATGACCCAGACGCTGGCTGATATGCGCCGCGACTACACCCGCGATGGCCTGACCGAGGCGCAGGCCCCGGCCGAGCCGTTCGCGCTGTTCCACCAGTGGTTCGCCGACGCGGTGAAAACCGAACAGGCGCCGGTGGAGGCCAACGCCATGACCTTGGCGACCGTGGATGCCGATGGGCGCCCGCACTGCCGGATCCTGCTGCTCAAGGGGCTTGATGCCCAAGGCTTCACGTTCTTCACCAACTACGAGAGCGCCAAGGGTCAGCAACTGGCCGCGAACCCGTTCGCGGCCATGACATTTTTCTGGCCGACGCTGGAGCGTCAGGTGCGTATCGAAGGCAAGGTGCAGAAGGTCACGGCGCAAGAGTCGGACGCCTATTATCAGGTACGGCCATTGGGCAGTCGCCTCGGGGCCTGGGCTTCACCTCAAAGCCGGGTGATTGCGGGTCGAGGTGAGCTGGAAGACTTGCTCAAGGCCACCGAACAACGCTTCAGTGACAGCCAGCCTCACTGCCCGGAGCATTGGGGGGGCTATCGTCTGCTGCCCGAGCGTATCGAATTCTGGCAGGGACGGGCCAGCCGTCTGCATGATCGCCTCAACTACCGCCTGCAAGAGGCGAGCTGGATCCGCGAGCGTCTGGCGCCTTAGCCCTGGGTATACCCTGCCGCCGCGGCCTGAAGCCATTGCGGCAGGTCGCGCCGCTTGATCCCTTGCTTCTGGGCGTGGGCCAATTGTTGCAGCATGTAAGTTTTTTTCAGCTCATCCTGCCCCGCCAAAGACAGCGCCAGATCGCGGTCCATCCAGCGTTTGATCCGCACGTACAGCCACCAATGAAAGTACAAACCGGCGACGGTGGTAGCGGCTATGATGAAATAATCCATGAGAAATCCTCAGGCCAGTGACGCGGATAGCGGAAATTGGCGCTACTGTTTGGGTGAATTTTTCGGGCGAGTCTGTATCCCACCTGAATGAAAACAATTTTATCCCGGCGAGGCCGTGACAGGCGTCAAGCTGCGGAGTTTAATGAATACCTGTCTTTTGGAGTTTGATGCTATGCGTAAGTCTGTTTTGCTGGTTGCTTCCTTTTCCACGATGGCGATGTTGCTCACTGGCTGTCAGTCGAGCCTGACCGGTGACTCCTATTCCCGTGACGAAGCGCGTCGCGTGCAGACGATTCGCATGGGGACCATTGAAGCCTTGCGTCCGGTCAAGATCGAAGGCACCAAGACCCCGATCGGCGGCGCGGCGGGTGCGGTGGTAGGTGGTGTGGGTGGCAGCGCCATCGGCGGTGGCCGTGGCAGTATCGTTGCTGCCGTGATCGGCGCCGTGGCCGGCGGCCTGATCGGCTCCGCGACCGAAGAAGGCCTGACCCGTACCCAGGGTGTGGAAATCACCGTTCGTGAAGACGACGGCAGCATGCGCGCCTATGTGCAGCAGGTTCAGGAAAACGAAGTGTTCCGTGTGGGTGAGCGGGTTCGTATTTCCACTGTGGATGGTACGAGCCGCGTATCGCACTAAGCTGGAATCGCTAAGAGAAAATCGCGCTTTTTCCTGAACGGGGAGGCGCGATTTTTTTTATGGCTTCGTTTCGGGGGGCGCGCGGCGTGTATATCCGTTTCTTCGGTAATGGCTGCTTATGGTTCCGCTCTTACAGCGGCTCACTTTTGAAGAGCGCAAAAGTAAGCAAAACGCTTCTGCCCCACCACTCGGCACCTCGCTTAGGCTCGGTGTGCCTGAACGAAGGCATTGCTCCGTGGGCCGCCGCGAAGGGCCATCCATGGCCCAGCGCGGCTAACCCGGCATCCATGCCGGGTTGCCCACTGCGCAATACCTTCGTTCAGCCAGCGTGGTTAACGGGGCGTCCAAGATCAACGTCCACCGCGAGGCGGCCTGACAGCCGGCCTGGTTTTCTGATGATCGCGTTTTTCCTGTGGGAGCGAGCCTGCTCGCGAAGAGGTCGACACATGCAACCTCTTCGTCAACTGTGTAGCCGCCTTTTCAGCCCTGCGATAGTTCAGTTACATAGCGATTGAATTGGCTGCCGTCATCGCGAGCAGGCTCGCTCCCACATTCGATCTTTCAGTGAGCACAAATTTATATCCAACACAGAACCACTGAGGGAGCGGGCTTGTTCGCGAAAAGGCCAACACACCCAACATCATCATCGACTGTGATACCGCTTTCGTGAGCAAGCCCGCTCCCACAGGAGAAACGCGGTCCCACCAAGAATCAGGCCGGCTGTCAGGCCGCCTCGCGGAGGATGTTGATCTCGGACGCCCCGTTAACCACGCTGGCCGAACGCAGGCATTGTGGAGTGGGCATCCCGGCATGGATGCCGGGATAGCCGCGCTGGGCCATGGATGGCCCTTCGCGGCGGGCCCACGGAGCAATGCCGGAGTGAGGGTACACCGAGCCTAAGCGAGGTGCCGAGTGGTGGGGCAGAAGCGTTTTGGTTACTTTTGCGCTGTTCAAAAGTGACCCGCCGTAAGGGCGGAACCGCCAGTGGCCGTCACCGAAGAAACGGATGTGCACACCAATACACACCAATAAACACACAACAAACATCACCCCGATCAGGTAATTTTAGTTGGCTTTAAATGCTGTCTGCTTACGACTAGCCGCCGCTGTCACCGCATAACCCAGCAACGCCGCCAGGATCGAGCCAGTGAGAATACCCATCCGGTCCATACCGGCATACTCACTGGTACCGGGCGCGAACGCCAGGGAGCCGACGAACAGGCTCATGGTGAAGCCGATGCCGCACAGGATTGCCACGCCCAGTATCTGCCCCCAGTTGGCGCCGGCGGGCAGGCTGGCGATACCGATCTTGACCGCCAGCCAGGTCAGGCCGAAAACGCCGACGGTCTTGCCCAGCAACAGGCCGATGGCGATGCCCATCGGCACGTGATGGGTGAAGCTCTCGACGGTGACGCCGCTCAGGGACAAGCCGGCGTTGGCGAAGGCGAAGAGCGGCAGGATGCCATAGGCCACCCAGGGGTGCAGGGCATGTTCCAGGGTCAGCAGCGGCGAGGTCTCGGCATTTTTTGTGCGCAGCGGAATGCAGAACGCCAGGGTCACACCGGCCAGGGTGGCATGGACACCGCTCTTGAGTACGCAGACCCAGAGAATCAGGCCGACAACCATGTAGGGGCCGAGCTTGACCACTCCCGCGCGGTTCATCGCCACCAGCGCGGCGATGCAGGCGGCTGCCAATACCAGTGACAAGGTCGACAGGGCGCCCGAGTAGAAGATGGCAATGATGATAATGGCGCCCAGGTCGTCGATGATCGCCAGGGTCATCAAAAACAGCTTGAGCGACACGGGTACCCGTTTGCCCAGTAGGGCCAGCACGCCAAGGGCGAAGGCGATGTCGGTGGCCGTTGGAATCGCCCAGCCTGCGAGGGCGGCCGGATTGTCGCGGTTGAGGAACCAGTAGATCAGGGCGGGGACGACCATGCCACCGATCGCTGCCGCACCCGGCAAGACGATCTGCGAGGGTTTCGACAGCTGCCCGTCGAGAACCTCACGTTTGACTTCGAGGCCGATGAGCAGAAAGAACATGGCCATCAGGCCGTCGTTGATCCACAACAACGCCGGTTTGGCGATTTTCAGCGCCCCGATCTGGGCCACCACAGGGGTGTCCAGAAAGTCCGTATAGAGCCACGACAGCGGTGAGTTATTGAGTATCAGGGCCAGCACGGCGGCGGCGATCAATAGCAGGCCGCTGGCAGCTTCCAACTGAAGGAAACGGGTCAAAGTATTACGTAGAGGCACGGTTGCTCTCCATGGATCAAATCAAAAAGATGGTCCACCCTAACCGGTACTGTTAGTTGTTAAAACAAAAGTTATATTCTTTTTTGTTATATGTCGTTACAACGCATGCAACGCGTGGTCAGGCAGTGACAGGCCATATTGGACCTTAGCTGTACCTGTGCGCGATGTCGGTTTTTTCCTAAGCTTGCGACTGGTTTTTCCGAGACAAGTCGTGCCTGCCTGTACGTCAGGTTCCTCGCGTCGCATTGATCCAGTGAGAAGACATCATGAATGACCACCGCCAGTGGGCGCGTGAAGCGATCCGTATCATCGAGGCTGACTTCCAGCGCAGCGCCGACACCCATCTGATTCCACTGGCGCTGCCAGGGCTGCCGGGTATCGAGTTGTACTTCAAGGATGAGTCCAGCCACCCCACCGGCAGCCTCAAGCATCGACTCGCCCGCTCGCTGTTTCTCTACGCGCTGTGTAATGGCTGGCTCAAGCCTGGCGCCCCGGTGATCGAGGCTTCAAGCGGATCGACGGCTATTTCCGAGGCTTACTTCGCGAGGCTTTTGGGCTTGCCCTTTATTGCGGTGATGCCGGCGACCACCTCCCGGGAAAAAATCGCACAGATCGCCTTCTATGGTGGCCAGAGTCACCTGGTGGACGATCCTACGCAGATCTACGCCGAGTCCGAGCGTTTGGCCCGTGAGCATGACGGCCACTTCATCGACCAGTTCACCTACGCCGAGCGCGCCACGGACTGGCGCGCCAATAACAACATTGCCGAATCGATCTTCCAGCAGATGCGTTTCGAGCGGCATCCGGAGCCGAGCTGGCTGATTTCCAGCCCCGGCACCGGCGGCACCACCGCGACCCTGGGTCGTTACGTACGCTACCGCCAGCACTGTACCCGTGTGCTGTGTGCCGACGCCGAGCGTTCGGTGTTTTTCGACTATTACCGCAGCGGCGATGCGAGCCTGCGCCTGGATTGTGGTTCGCGGATCGAAGGTATCGGCCGGCCAAGGGTCGAAGCGTCGTTTTTGCCCAAGGTGATCGATGCGATGGTCAAAGTGCCGGATGCCCTGTCGCTGGCGGCCATGCACTACCTGGCCCAGCGATTGGGCCGACGGGTCGGCGGATCCAGCGGCACCAACCTGATCGGCGCGCTGATCGCCGCCAGGCAGATGGTGCAAGCAGGTGAGACGGGCTCGATCGTGG
Organism: Pseudomonas sp. N-1-13; assembly: GCF_057787095.1. NCBI lineage: Bacteria > Pseudomonadati > Pseudomonadota > Gammaproteobacteria > Pseudomonadales > Pseudomonadaceae > Pseudomonas > Pseudomonas sp. N-1-13. The sequence continues at coordinate 1,218,729 of NZ_JBYNRI010000001.1, forward strand.
CAATCTTGTGTGACGGCGGTGAGCGCTATGCCACGACCTATTACGATCCGGCGTGGCTCAAGGCCCAGGGCTATGAGCTGAGTGGATTGATGGACGCCGTGGCGGCGAGTGTGGAGCGGGGTGAGGCGCTGCCGGAAAGTGTGCTCCGAGCCAATATCTGAACACTGGAAAACACTGAATTTCCTTGTGGCAGCGAGCTTGTGTGGGAGCTGGGCTTGCCCGCGATAGCATCACCTCGGTTCACCTGATAGACCGAGCTGCCTGCATCGCGGGCAAGCCCAGCTCCCACAAAGCTTCTCCCGCAGTGGGTAGGGGTCAGGCCTTGAGGCCCAGGATATCCCGCGCCACCGCCTCGGCAATCCGGATTCCGTCCACGCCCGCCGAGAGAATCCCGCCCGCGTAGCCGGCGCCTTCACCAGCCGGGAACAAGCCCTTGACGTTCAGGCTTTGCAACGTTTCGTCGCGGGTGATGCGCAGCGGCGACGAGGTGCGGGTTTCAATGCCGGTCAGCACGGCGTCATGCAGCGAGTAGCCGCGAATCTGCTTTTCGAACGCCGGCAGGGCTTCACGGATGGCTTCGATGGCGAAGTCGGGCAGGGCCAAGGCCAGGTCGCCCAAAGACACTCCCGGTTTGTAGGACGGCTCGACGCTGCCCAGCGCCGTAGACGGTTTGCCGGCAATGAAATCGCCCACCAGTTGTGCCGGGGCTTCGTAGTTGCTGCCACCGAGCACGAAAGCGTGGGATTCCAGACGCTCCTGCAATTCGATGCCCGCCAAGGGGCCGCCCGGGTAATCCACTTCAGGCGTAATGCCCACCACGATGCCGGAGTTGGCGTTGCGCTCGTTACGTGAATACTGGCTCATGCCGTTGGTCACGACGCGGTTCGGCTCGGAGGTGGCCGCCACTACGGTGCCGCCCGGGCACATGCAGAAGCTGTACACCGAGCGACCGTTCTTGGCGTGGTGCACCAGTTTGTAATCGGCGGCGCCAAGCTTCGGGTGGCCGGCATATTTGCCCAGGCGCGCGCTGTCGATCAGCGATTGCGGGTGTTCGATGCGGAAACCCACCGAGAACGGCTTGGCTTCCATGTACACGCCGCGGCCGTGGAGCATGCGGAACGTGTCCCGGGCGCTGTGGCCCAGGGCCAGAATCACATGTTTTGAATGAATACGTTCGCCACTGGCCAGTTCAACACCGACCAACTGGCCGTCCTCGATCAACACATCCGTGACCCGCTGCTGGAAGCGAACTTCGCCGCCCAGGGCGCGAATCTGCTCACGCATGTTTTCCACGACGCCTGTCAGACGGAACGTACCGATGTGCGGCTTGCTGACGTAGAGGATTTCTTCCGGCGCGCCGGCCTTGACGAATTCGTGCAGGACTTTGCGACCCAGGAACTTGGGATCCTTGATCTGGCTGTAGAGCTTGCCGTCGGAGAACGTCCCCGCACCGCCTTCGCCGAACTGCACGTTGGATTCGGGGTTGAGCACGCTTTTGCGCCACAGGCCCCAGGTGTCCTTGGTGCGCTGCCGCACTTCGGGGCCGCGCTCGAGGATGATCGGTTTGAAGCCCATCTGTGCCAGCAACATGGCGGCGAAGATCCCACACGGGCCGAAGCCGACCACGATCGGCCGTTCGCTCAGGTCAGCCGGTGCCTGGCCCACCACTTTATAACTGACATCCGGCGCCTGGTTGACGTTACGGTCATCGGCGAACTTGCGCAGCAAGCCGGCTTCATCGCGCACCGTCAGGTCGATGGTGTAGATGAAGCACAGTTCGGAGGACTTCTTACGCGCGTCGTAGCTGCGTTTGAACAGGGTGAAGTCGAGCAGGTCATCGCTGGCGATGCCCAGGCGCTGCACGATGGCTGGGCGCAGGTCTTCTTCGGGATGGTCGATCGGCAGCTTGAGTTCGGTGATTCGTAACATGACAGGATCCGGTTCGCGGGACGCACAACTGCGCCAGGGCGTGAGCCGGCGATTATAAGCCAAAAAACTTCGAATCAGTCGTTACGCGCACCGCCGAAGTAAGCGCATCCGCGCTGGACCTGACCGTTGACCCGCAGCTCGGCACTCATGTGCTGCACGCTGCCGGTCACGCTGTCGACGCAGCGCTGGGGAGTGACCCAAAGCTCGACCTTCTGGCCGTTGGCTTCGGTGCCGAGATTGAAGCGGCCATCGCCCAGTTGTTCTTCAACGAAAGGCACTGCCAGAGGCGGCTGGCCCTCACGTTCGAGCACCAGGCCTTTGCCGCTGGCGTTCAGATTCCACTCGGGGCCATGGCCGGTGGCGCGCAGGAGCAGCCGCTTGAAGTCGGCGTCGTCGCAAGCGCTGCCCGAACGCTCCAGGCGATACAGCTGCTCAAGATTCAACTGGCTGTCGGTACCGGCCGCTGCGCTGGTGACGATATGGCCGCGCACATCGGCAAACAGTCTGCCCTGATCATCGGCCAGGCTGGCGGCCTGTTGCAGTACGCTGGTGCCGCCGCTGTCGTTGACGATGTAGCGACGCTGCTCCTGGCAGGGCTGGAACACCAGCTTGCCATCGGCCGCCGTAAGTTCGCCCTGCATGCGCATCTGGCCGGCATGGGAAACGCTCTGGGGTGGAGCGTCGAGCAACTGGCAGCCGGCGAAAAGCGGCAGGAGGGCGACAAACAGCAGGGAACGGGCGGCACGCATCATTGAGTCTCCAGACAAGTGCCGCCACGTTACGCAGACTGATCCTGCATCACAAGAGGTCAACCGACGTGAAAGGTCTGGCCAGTCTGCAGGCCTTCGACACTCTTGGCGTAGGCCAATGCGACATCGGCGGCTGGTACCGGCTTATAGCCACGGAAGTACGGGGCATAGTTGTCCATGGCTTCGAGCAGCACGTTCGGACTCACCGAGTTGACCCGCAAGCCCCGGGGCAATTCGATTGCCGCGGCACGCACGAAACTGTCCAGGGCACCGTTGACCAGCGCCGCCGACGCACCGCTTCTGATCGGATCGTGGCTGAGCACGCCAGTGGTGAAGGTGAAGGACGCACCGTCATTGGCGAATTCGCGGCCGATCAGCAGCAGGTTGACCTGGCCCATCAGTTTGTCTTTCAAACCCAGGGCGAAGCTGTCCTGCGTCATCTCGTCCAAGGGCGCAAAGGTGACGTTGCCCGCGGCGCAGACCAGTGCATCGAAGCGACCGGTTTTCTCGAACAGGGCACGGATCGAAGAGCTGTCACTGATATCCACGTGCAGGTCGCCGCTGTGACGGCCGATGCGGACAATCTCGTGACGCGGCGACAGTTCTTTATCAATGGCCGAACCGATGGTGCCGCTGGCGCCGATCAACAGGATTTTCATTAGCTGTTCCTCAATGGGCTGGATGAGATTGCAGTCTAGAGAGGTTCTTTCTCTTGATAATCGTGGTAATAGGCAACCTTTGGTTTTCAATTGGAAACAATCCGATGAGCGAAATGGACGACCTGGCGGCGTTCGCCGTGTTGATCGAGGCCGGTAGTTTCACCCTGGCGGCCCAGCAATTGGGCTGCAGCAAGGGCCAGTTGTCCAAGCGCATCAGCCTGCTGGAGAGTCGGTTTTCGGTGGTGTTGCTACAGCGCACCACGCGACGCTTGAGTCTCACGGCAGCGGGGGCGGCGTTATTGCCCCAGGCCCAGGCGTTGTTGGTGCAGGTGCAAAGGGCGCGTCAGGCCCTGGCTCGCCTGAAGGATGACATTTCCGGGCCGGTGCGTATGACGGTTCCGGTGTCGTTGGGCGAAACCTTCTTTGAGGGTTTGCTGACGGAGTTCGCCCAGCGCTACCCCGACGTGCAGATTGAACTGGAACTCAACAATGGCTACCGGGATCTGTCCCGTGATGGTTTCGACCTGGCGATCCGCTCCGACGCTACCCTCGATGAGCGCCTGGTGGCGCGTCCGCTGCTGGCCTGGCATGAGCTGACCTGCGCCAGCCCGGCCTACCTCGAACACTACGGCGAACCCCTGACGCCCCAGGGCCTGGTCGAACATCGTTGCCTGCTCAACAGTCATTACAGCGGCCGCGAAGAATGGCTCTATCACCAGCAACACGAATTGTTGCGGGTGCGGGTATCGGGACCGTTCGCCAGCAATCACTACAGCCTGCTGAAAAAAGCCGCCCTGGCCAACGCCGGGATCGCCCGGTTGCCGTCCTATCTGTTGCATGAGGAATTGGCTGACGGACGTTTGCGCTGGTTACTCAGGGATTTTCAGACCCGTCGCATGCCGATGTACCTCGTGCACCCGTACCAGGGCGGCTTGCCCAAGCGCACCCAGGTGCTGGCCGATTATCTGATCGACTGGTTCAAGCGCAGTGGCGAGGCGCTGGATCGGCTTCAGCGATAGCAAGGCATCACACGAACCTTGTGGGAGCGAGCCTGCTCGCGATAGCGGTGGGTCAGGCAACAATTGTGCTGAAGCTGACACTGCTATCGCGAGCAGGCTCGCTCCCACAGGAGTCCCGATCTTGATCAGCGAGCGTAGTGCCTGGCGATCAGGTGGTCGAGCGACAGCTTGCCCGGCCCGCGCGCCATCAGATAAAGCAGTACCGCCGCCCAGGTGCCATGGGTCGGATAGGCGTCGGGGTAGACGAACAGTTGAATGGTCAAGGTCATGCCCAGCAGGGCCAGGGCCGAGAAGCGTGTCGCCAGGCCAAACAGGATCAGGGTCGGGAACACATGCTCGGCCGCTGCCGCCAGATGCGCTGCCAGTTCTGGCGACAACAGCGGCAAGGCGTATTCGCTTTTGAACAGGGGAATGGTCGAATCGGCCAGTCGCGGCAGGCCGAGCTGGAAGGTGCCGTCGATCAGGTCTATGGCCAGGCCTTCGATTTTGGTCTGGCCGGATTTCCAGAACACCGCCGCGATGCAAAAGCGCCCAACGAAGGCGATCAGGCTGTGAGGGATTTTATCCAGCCATTCAATGGAGCGAGTGATCAGGGCGTTCATGGCAATACCTGCTCGGCTAACAGATGGGTGACGGCTTGATGGCTGATGAGCTGCGCCAGGGTGTGCTCCAGTTCCAGATCGCTGTCGCGCCTGGTTGCAGCATCAATGGCCGCGCCCAGGAAACAACCTTGCAGCAGGTCCTTGATGAAATCATGGGCGCTGGGACTGATCGCAAACACCTCCACGTCCAGATTGTTGCGCAGCACCAGGGCGCATTGCGGCGTGAAGGGGTCGACCGGCATGACGGGCTCTTGCTGATGGGCGGCCCAGATCGCCACCACGGCGAAGGGCGATTGCAACAGGTGCAGTGACGGGTGAAGACCGACCCTCAGATGATCATGGGATGCCGGCGATGACAGCACTTGCATGACCTGTTCTGCATCCATGGGCCGGGCGTCGGCGGCGTGCCAGGCTTGCACCTGCAGGCGCTCCAGTCGGGCGACATCCGCCAGATACGGCACGCTGGCGGCGGGTTCGAAATGTTCGATGAACCCGGCAAAGTCAGCACCGTAGTCACTCATGACTGGGCTTCGCGGTGCGGCGCACTGGGCGTACATTCCGGCCATCGCGCCGAAGAACTCCTCGCCCACCAGTTGTGCCACCACCGGATAGTTGTCGGCCAGGGCGTTGATCAATGAGCTGAGCACGTTGTTGCGATACACCGCGAACCGGCTCTCTGGATCGGCGCCGGTGGCGCAGGTCAAACCCTGCGGACAAGCTTTGCGCGGGTCGAGCAGGGCGGCGGCGAATTCGCTGTAGCGGCTCATGGCTGGACCCTGGCGGCGTTTAATAGTTGGTCGGCCTGACCGGCTTCGGCCAACAGCACTGCCAACGCCGGGATGCGGTTGTCGCGCTCGATCAGCGTGGCGACTGGCCCGGTCCGCGCCAGTACCGTGCGATACAAGCGCCAGACCTCGTTATCGATTGGCGCACCGTGGTCATCGATCAGCAAACGCTCGCCCAGGCTGTCGGAGTCTTCGGCAAACCCGGCCAGATGAATTTCGCCGGTGGCCTGCAGGGGCAGTGCGTCGAGGTAAGCCTGGGGATCACGGCAATGGTTGATGCACGAAACGTAGACGTTGTTCACATCCAGCAGCAGTCCGCAGCCGGTGCGACGGATGACTTCACTGATGAAGTCAGGCTCGTCGAGGGTCGAGTCCTCGAACGCCAGATAAGTGGCCGGGTTTTCCAGCAGCAGTGTGCATTTGAGGCTGGACTGGACCTGATCGACGTGTTCGCAGACGCGCCTGAGCGTCGTTTCATCGTAGGCCAGGGGCAGCAGATCGTTGAGAAACACCGGGCCATGGCTGGACCAGGCCAGGTGTTCGGAAAAAGACTGGGGCTGATAGCGTTCGATCAGTGTGGCCAGGCGCTGCAAATGCGCAACATCCAGCGGCCCCTCTCCACCGATCGACAGGCCGACGCCGTGCAGTGACAGCGGATACTGTTCGCGTATCCGCCCCAGGAAGTGATGAAACGGCCCGCCGGCCACCATGTAGTTTTCCGCGTGCACTTCGAAGAAACCCAGATCCGGTCGGGTCTGGAGCACTTCACGAAAATGCTCGGTCTTGAGCCCCAGCCCCGCCCGCGGCGGTAGCCGGGTATCGAAGGCGAGGGAAGCGGTGTTCGACATGGCGGCAGGCCTCAGGCGGTGCGATCAGGACTTGGCTTTATAGGCTTCAAGCTGGCCGAAGCCGGTGGGCGAGGTTTCGCTTTTGAGGGTGGTGCAGGTGCCCTTGGGGACCGATTTCCAGGCGTTGGCCTGATAGTCCATTTTCGCGGTGCCGGCACAGGTGGTGCCAGCGCCGGCGGCGCAGTCGTTCTTGCCTTTGAGGGCGACACCGAAGCATTTTTCCATGGTGTCGTCGGCGGCATGGACAGTCGAGACGCCTGTCATGCTCAAGGCAGAGCCAAGTGCCAGGGCCAGGGCGGCGGCGGACAGGGTGCGGGTCGAAGCAGTCATGATGATTCTCCAGTTTCAGGAAATGAACCGGCGTTAGCGCCGGTCTGTTGAACTAGAGAGGGGGTGGAGGAATGCGTTACAGCAGGTTCTCGATTTTTTTTGTTTGTTTCGAAATCCATTGTGGCGAGGGGATTTAGCGAAACGTCGCACCGCCCCGTTGGGCTGCGAAGCAGTCCTAAAACCAGCTCCACAGTGAGTCAGGAAGATTGAGTTGCCTGCCTTAGGGGCTGCTTCGCAGCCCAGCGGGGATAAATCCCCTCGCCACAACAGCATTCACCTGAGAACTGGGCAAAAAAACGGCCCGAAGGCCGTTTTCTCATGCAGCAACAGACTCAACCGCCCAGATACGCCTCGCGTACTTTCGGGTCGGTCAACAGCGCTTCACCCGTGCCTTGCATCACCACGCGGCCGTTCTCCAGCACGTACGCCCGGTCAGCGATTTTCAGCGCCTGGTTGGCGTTCTGCTCCACCAGGAATACCGTCACGCCATCCTTGCGCAGTTGTTCGATGATGTCGAAGATCTGCTGGATGATGATCGGCGCCAGGCCCAGGGACGGTTCGTCGAGCAGCAACAACTTGGGCTTGCTCATCAGCGCACGGCCGATGGCGAGCATTTGCTGTTCGCCGCCGGACATGGTGCCGCCGCGCTGGCTAAAGCGTTCTTTCAGGCGGGGGAAAAGGTGCAGCACCTTGTCCATCTGCTCCTGAAAATCACCCTTTTCGGTGAAAAAACCGCCCATGGCGAGGTTTTCTTCCACGGTCAGTCGGGCAAATACCCGACGGCCCTCCGGCACCACGGCGATGCTCTTGCGCATGATCTGCGAAGAGTCCTGGCCCACCAGTTCCTCACCCATGTAGCGGATGCTGCCACTGTGGGCCTGGGGCGAACCGCAGAGCGTCATCAGCAGGGTGGATTTGCCGGCACCGTTGGCACCGATCAGCGTCACGATTTCGCCCTGGCGGACTTCGACGTTGACGCTGTGCAGGGCCTGGATCTTGCCATAGAAGGTGGAAACGTTTTCGAACTGCAGCATTTACGCTTCCCCCAGGTAGGCTTTGATCACTTCAGGATTGTCGCGGATCTGTTCCGGCGAACCGTCGGCCAGCGGCGTGCCCTGGTTGATCACGACGATATGGTCGGAAATGCTCATGACCAGCTTCATGTCGTGCTCGATCAGCAACACGGTGACATCGTGCTCCTCGCGCAGCACGCCGATCAGCGCTTTGAGGTCTTCGGTTTCCTTCGGGTTCAGGCCGGCGGCCGGTTCGTCGAGCATGAGGATCCGCGGGCGGGTCATCATGCAGCGGGCGATTTCCAGGCGCCGTTGCTGGCCGTAGGCCAGGGTGCCGGCGGTACGGTTGGCGAACTCCTTGAGATTGACCTTCTCCAGCCAGTACTCGGCGAACTCCATGGCCTCGCGTTCGCTCTTGCGGAACGCCGGGGTCTTGAACAGACCGGCAAAGAAGTTGGTGTTCAGGTGACGATGCTGGGCGATCAACAGGTTCTCGACCGCCGTCATGTCCTTGAACAGCCGCACGTTCTGGAAGGTGCGCACCACACCCTTGCGGGCGATGTGGTGACCAGGCAGGCCCTGGATCGGCTCGCCGTCCAGCAGGATGGTGCCGCCGGTAGGCTGATAGAAGCCGGTCAGGCAGTTGAACACGGTGGTCTTGCCCGCGCCGTTCGGCCCGATCAATGCAACGACCTGTTTCTCTTTCACGGTCAGGGCCACGCCATTGACCGCCAGCAAGCCGCCGAAGCGCATGCTCAAGTTTTCGACTTTCAGGATCTCGCGGCTCATTTGCGCAGCTCCATGTGCGGGCGTTGCATAGGCAGCAGACCTTGAGGACGCCAGATCATCATCAGCACCATCAAGGCGCCGAACATCAACATGCGGTATTCGCTGAATTCACGCATCATTTCAGGCAACAGGATCATCACGATTGCCGCCAGGATCACACCCAGCTGCGAGCCCATCCCACCCAGCACCACGATGGCGAGGATGATCGCCGACTCGATGAAGGTGAAGGATTCCGGCGTCACCAGGCCCTGACGGGCAGCAAAGAAGCTACCGGCGAAACCGGCGAAGGCGGCACCGAGGGTGAAAGCCGAAAGCTTGATCACGGTCGGGTTCAGACCCAGGGCACGGCAGGCGATCTCGTCTTCACGCAGCGCTTCCCACGCACGGCCGATAGGCATGCGCAGCAGGCGGTTGATGACGAACAGCGCAGCCAGGGCCAGCAACAGCGCAACCAGGTAGAGGAAAATCACCTTGTTGATCGAGTTGTAGGGCAGTCCGAAGTACTCGTGGAAGGTCTGCAGACCTTCGGCGGCTTTGCGTTCGAAGGTCAGGCCGAAGAACGTCGGCTTCTCGATATTGCTGATGCCGTTCGGGCCGCCGGTGATGTCGGTCAGGTTGCGCAGGAACAGACGGATGATCTCGCCGAAACCCAGGGTCACGATTGCCAGGTAGTCACCGCGCAAGCGCAGCACCGGGAAACCCAGCAGGAAACCGAAGGTGGCGGCCATCATCCCGGCAATTGGCAGGCAGATCCAGAAGCTCAAGCCGAAGTAATGGGACAGCAGCGCGTAGCTGTAGGCGCCGACGGCATAGAAGCCGACGTAACCCAGGTCCAGCAGACCGGCCAGCCCTACCACGATGTTCAGGCCCAGGCCCAGCATCACGTAGATCAGGATCAGGGTGGCGATGTCCACCGCACCGCGAGAGCCGAAAAACGGCCAGACCAACGCGATGACGATCAGGGCCAGGATGATCCAGCGCTGGGTAGTCGGCAGGGTCAGGAAGTTGCTGGCCTTGGCCGGGACTATCGGCAGGCCGGGCGAGGCCTTCCAGGCGGCGCTGATCTGCGTGCTGAACAGCACCCGCAGGAACATCAGCACCGAACACGCGGCGATGGTCGCCAGGATGGCGGGGCTGGTGCCGTGCACTTCAAGATCGATGCCCACGATGGTCAGTTTCAGGCCGAGTACCGGGTACGCGACCGCCCAGACCAACAGCGCGCTGAAGAGCGCCGATTTAAGATGTTTAGTCATACCTTCTCAACCTCCGGACGGCCCAGGATGCCGGTCGGCCGGAACAGCAGCACCAGAACCAACAAGCCGAACGCCACGACGTCCTTGTATTGATCGCCGAAGATGTCGGCACCAAAGGCTTCCGCCACGCCCAGCACCAGCCCGCCGAGCATGGCTCCGGGGATGCTGCCGATGCCGCCCAGTACCGCGGCGGTGAAGGCCTTCAGGCCCACGAGGAAACCGGCGTTGGGGTTGATCACACCGTATTGCATGCTCAGCAGCACGGCGGCGATGGCCGCCAGGGCCGCGCCGATGACGAAGGTCAGGGCAATGATGTTGTTGGTGTTGATGCCCAGCAGGTTGGCCATCTTGATGTCCTCGGCGCAGGCACGGCAGGCGCGGCCCAGGCGGGAACGGGAGATGAACAGCGTCAGGCCGAGCATGGCGACCAGGGTCACCACGAACACAACGATTTGCATGTAGGAAATCAGCACTTCCTGTGCCCCCCCTGGTCCGAAGGTAAAGTTACCCGGAATCAGGTTGGGAATGGATTTGTCCTTGGAGTCTTGCGACAGCAGAACGGTGTTCTGCAGGAAGATCGACATGCCGATGGCCGAAATCAGCGGGATCAGACGGTTGCTGCCGCGCAAGGGGCGGTAGGCGATCCGTTCGATGCTGTAGCCATAGGAACTGGTCACCACGATGCTCGCGATGAACGCCGCGGTCATTAACAGCGGGACACTGTCGAGTCCCATCATGGCCAGCCCGGCGATGGCGATGAACGCCACGTAGGAGCCGATCATGTACACCTCGCCGTGGGCGAAGTTGATCATTCCAATGATGCCGTAAACCATCGTATAGCCGATGGCGATCAGGGCATACGTGCTGCCAACGGTCAGGCCGTTAACCAGCTGTTGGAAGAAGTGATAGATGTCAGGCATTACAGCGCTCCTAAAAACCTGATACGCATTTCACTGGTGGAGTCATTTTCCCGCCCGGCCCCGTGGATCTGCATCCACTTCGAGCACGAGGTTTGCCAGCGAACCGCTGATGACGGTTTTGAGATTTTCAGGTGGGGAGACTGGCGGATCACGCCAGCGCGGCCCAATACATTTAAAACAAAGCCCACGGCACGCCGTGGGCTTTATTGGCAGTCAGTCAGGCCAGGCCTTACTGAGGCGAAGCTTCGGTTTTAGGTTTGCCGAAATGCCACTGGTAAACCACAAACTTGAAGTCCTTCAGGTCGCCCTTGTCGTCGAAGCTCAGGTCACCGGTCGGAGTCTTGAAAGTACCGGCGTGGATGGCTTCAGCCACTTTTTCCGGGTCTTCGCTCTTGGTTTCGGTGATGGCCTGGGCAATCACTTGAACGGCCGAGTAGGACGGGAACACGAACGGACCGCTCGGGTCTTCCTTCTTGGCTTTGAACGCGTCAGCCAGGGCGATGTTGGCCGGATCCTGGTCGAAGGATTTCGGCAGGGTCACCAGCAAACCTTCGGAAGCTTCCTTGGCGATCTGCGAGATCGAGTCGTTACCCACGCCTTCCGGACCCATGAACTTGGCGTTCAGGCCTTTTTCCTGGGATTGACGCAGGATCAGGCCCAGCTCCGGGTGGTAGCCGCCGTAGTAGACGAAGTCGACGTTGGCTTGCTTAAGCTTGGCGATCATCGAGGAGAAGTCTTTGTCGCCGGCGTTCACGCCTTCGAACACGGCGACTTTCACGCCTTTCTTCTCAAGGGTCGTTTTCACGGCACTGGCGATACCTTCGCCGTATTGCTGCTTGTCGTGCAGGACCGCAACGACTTTCGGCTTGACGTGGTCGGCAATGTAGTTACCGGCGGCAGGGCCCTGGGCGCTGTCCAGGCCGATGGTGCGGAAGATCATCTTGTAGCCGCGAGCGGTGATGTCCGGGCTGGTAGCGGCTGGCGTGATCATGATCACGCCTTCGTCTTCATAGATGTCCGAAGCCGGTTGGGTGGAGCTGGAGCACAGGTGGCCGACCACGAACTTGACGCCGTCGTTGACGACTTTGTTCGCCACCGCGACCGCTTGTTTTGGATCACAGGCGTCATCGTATTCAACGGCAACCAGTTGCTTGCCGTTGACGCCGCCCTTGGCGTTGATCTGCTCGATGGCCATTTTGGAGCCACTGAATTGCATGTCGCCGTATTGGGCTACGGGGCCGGTCTTTGGGCCGGCGATGCCGATCTTGATGGTGTCGGCGGCGAACGAATGGCTGGCAACCCCGGCCAGAACCATAGCGGCAAACAGTTTGGAAATCTGCTTAGTAGCCTTAGTCATAGTGCTCCACTCATGCTGTTGTAGTTTTTATAGTCCTGGCGCCGAAGCAGCAGAACCGGGTCAGATATCTTCGATATCCTCGCGGAAAATGCCCCCGGCAACTGTACCGGTACAGTGTAGAGCGCCGATTGTTGGCAAGGGAAGCTGGCGCTTGGGGGCAAAACCTGAGGGTGTCGCTTAATTGAAAGAAAAAGACAGAATGGCGGCGGGGTTCGTCCGGACAAATCGGCAATCCCTGGCTTTCCTGCGCTTTCCAATCGGTACTCCAATTGCTACCGGGTTTTTCTGCCAGACCACCGACGTTATCATTCGCGCCGATTTCTTTTCCGGACAGCTCCCATGAATCAAGAACCTAGCACCCTCTATGCCAAACTGCTTGGTGAAACCGCATCCATCACCTGGAAGGAGCTGGAGCCGTTCTTTGCCAAGGGTGCCCTATTGTGGGTCGACCCGGCCCTGGATCTGATCGCCGCGGCCGAGGCCGTTGCCCAGGACGAAGGTACCAAAGTCGCCGCCTGGCTGGCTGCCGACCAGGTGGCCAAGCTGTCTGAAACGCGGGCGCTGGACTTTTTCGAACGCGATCCGCAGCTATGGGCGGTGGTGGTTTCACCGTGGATTATGGTCCAGGAAAGGGCATCGGTTTGATGTCTGCACCAAGTTGGTTCGTATTTTCTGCGGAGTAAAAGTGTGTAGGTGAGTAGCGTGATGGCATCCTGCCGTGGTGAAACGCCACAGCGGAGGGTGACGTATACGTAACGGGAACAGTTTATTGGGCAGCCGTTGGGCTGCTTAATTGTTTCTGAATGTTGATTTTGTGTTGTGGTAAGGCCGCCAATCGCGAGCAGGCTCGCTCCCACAGTGAACCGCGTTTCTCAGAAAGAACGCGATTAATGTGGGAGCGAGCCTGCTCGCGATTGGCGCGACGCGGTCCTGCGCCTGCCTCAATAAGTCTTGCCCGTATGGTTATTCAGGGAAATAACCTTGGTCTTGCCGATGCGGTGACGGTAGATCTCACGCAAATACTTGATCGCCTTTTTCACGCAGTCGCGGGACAGGCGGATGTCATTGATCGAGACAAACTTGTCTTTGTCGCTGATCAGCTCGCGGTATTTCTTCTCGTACATCGGCTTGATCGCGTACCAGTTGGTGTCGAGGATCTTCGCCGGGTTTTCGAACTCGTTGAGCAGATCGTCGATGCGCTCTTCGTCGAAGTCTTCGTTGATGATGAAGTCCAGGATCGAGTTGTCCAGGGTGTCATCGAAGCGATACGGGGTGCGGGCAAAACAGCGCTTGATGAACGCCACGATCAGGGTCAGGAAGTCATCCGACAGGCAGGGGCTCTTGGCGATCAGGGTGGTCAGCGACAGGTTGGCCGAGGCACCGATCACCAGCGCGTAACGCTTGAGGGTGGTGTTGGGGAACAGGCTGTTGAGGTGGGTCTTGAGCCGGTTCAGGTCCATGTAGGACAGCTTGTAGTCCTTGGGCAACGAGACGATCGACACCACCGACGAGCAGTTCTTGAAGAAGTGCAGGTCATGCAGGGCCGCGGCGTCGTAGCCGGAATTCTTGTACTGCTCCAGCGAGGCGCGGTAGCGCTTGGATTCGATCGGCAACAGGCTGATGCCTTCGATGGCCTGGGTGACTTTGTTGAAGTGCGGCAGGTCGATGGAGCGGAAGAACAGGTCGTCGATGTTCAGGCGCGGCGGCTCCTTCTCGAACACCTTGAACTTGTCGCCGCTGGGCGCTGGGGTTTCCGGAACGACGGACTCGGCGTAGGCAATCGCCACCGGGCCGGCCAGGCTCATGAACAGGTCGTTGGCGTCCAGGCGAATGGTTTCGCCAATGTCGATGCCGGCACGACGGAAGTAGTTCTGGTCGTAGTCGGTGGTCACCGCCTGGGCGGTCAGGATGTTGAAGATCTGCTGGGAGATGTACTGGTTGGCGTGCTTCTCCATGGCATTGACATCGATGTTCTGGATGTTGCCGTCATCGCTCTCTTCGGCGTAGCGCATGATGTCGTTGGAGATCAGCATCATCGCGTTCCAGGGGCGGATGCGGCCCATCACGCTGGCTTCGCTGCTGTCTTCGTTGGCGAAGTTGTACGAGAAATCCCATTCTTCCGACAGGTACTTGCACAGCAGGCGTCCGGCGTTGATGTGCAGCGCCTCGGACATTTCGCTGCGGTGATCGGAAATATTCGGCAGTACGCAAATGCCGCTGGTGAAGATCGGCTCGAAGACGAAGGAATGACCGCTCTTGCTGTCGTGTTCGTCCATCGGCTTGGTGTCGAACGTCTTGTTCATGTACGAGTACTGCTGAGCCAGGCCGAACTCCGAGGCCATGCCCGAACCGGTACCGCCACCGGCACTGAAGATCGAGAAGTACAGGCGCGACTGGTTGGCCTTGATGCCGCAGCTGTCGATCAGGTACGAGTGGATCATTTTCCAGTCGGGGCTGGAGAAACGCTGGGTGTCCTTGTTCAGGATGATCTTGGCCAGGTACTGGCCCAGGATCGGCGCGTTACCGGCGCCGCCGGCATGGACTTCCGACAGGTCCATGATTTTCATTTTGCTGTAGTCGCGCAAAAAGCCGCTTTTTTCGCCTTTGCGCGAAAAACGGATGCGTCCGGCGATGTCCTTGTCCAGGTCGCCGAGCATCACCAACGGCTCGACCAAAAACACCGGCTTGCTCACCTTGCTGGTGCCCAGGCGCAAATTGTTGCGGATCCACTGCGCCGGGCTGTAACCCTTGTCGCTGTAGCCCTTGTCTTCGGCATTGAACTCGTTGAGGTAGAACTTGCGGGCGTTGTACACCAGCTCGGCTACGTCCAGGGCGATGTTGGAGCCACAGCGACCCAGGCCGATCAGGCATACGGACGGGAACTCCTGCTGATCGCGTTCGCTTTCGTCGTCCACCAGGTGCGGCGGGCGCGGGAACACGCTGTCACGCAGGCCGTCGAGGTTGTCGAGGATGCGGTCGGTGTTGGTTTCGGTGAAATACAGATACTGCTGAGTCGACAGGGAACGTGAGCGCCTCGGCGGCTTCGGGGTTTCAGGACCGTTGGCGGCCGGGCTCAACGTAAGATCGGATACTGCAGTGGCTGTTTTTTTAGAGGTCATTGTGCGCCATATGCCTGAACTGGTCGGTTCGATGACCACTGTCATCAAACCATCGCGGATGGGAGCTCGCGTCCTTGACGGCGCGAAGGTCGGCCCAAGCGTTCAGGGGGGGCAGCCTGAGCAGCGCTCGGGAAAATCTTTCCTGATAGGTTGAATCGGCCATCAGAAGGCGATCTTTAGTCGAAATAAGGCAAAATGATGTCAATTGCTTCAGGGAATTGACCATAGTCACTAAACACGCCGCCCGCCATGGCCGGGTATCAGTCATGCGAATGATTGGAGACAGCCTGCGCGCCGCTGTCTAGATTGCAGACTCCGGGTTCGGATGCCTCGCCGTGCCCCATAACAATAAAGAGACGGACCCATGCAGAACTCGACCCAAGCGGCGAATGCCTGGCGCATTCTGTTCCTGCTGTTCCTGGCCAACCTGTTCAACTTCTTTGACCGCACCATCCCGGCGATCATCATCGAGCCGATCCGTATGGAGTGGAGCCTCAGCGACTTCCAGATCGGCATCATCGGCACCGCCTTCACCATCGTTTACGCCATCGCCGGGCTGCCGCTGGGGCGCATGGCCGATACCGGTTCGCGCAGCAAGTTGATGGGCTGGGGCCTGGCGACCTGGAGCGGGCTGACGGCGGTCAATGGCTTGGTGGGCAGTTTCTGGGCGTTTCTGGTGGTACGCATGGGCGTGGGGATCGGCGAAGCCAGTTACGCGCCAGCGGCCAACTCGCTGATCGGCGACCTGTTTCCGGCCCACCGTCGGGCGCGGGCCATGGGCATCTTCATGCTCGGCCTGCCGATCGGTCTGCTGCTGGCGTTCTTCACCATCGGGGCGATGGTCAAGGCCTTCGACAGCTGGCGCGCGCCGTTCTTTATCGCGGCGGTGCCGGGGTTGGTGCTGGCGGTGTTCATGTTTTTCATCAAGGAGCCCAAGCGCGGCGCGGCGGAAGCGGTGCAGATCTCCCAGGAAAAAATCGACAAGCCAATCCGTCGGGTGCTGGCGATTCCTACTTTTCTGTGGCTGGTGTTGGCGGGGCTGTGTTTCAACTTCGCCACCTATGCCTGCAACTCGTTCCTGGTACCCATGTTACAGCGCTATTTCCTGATGCCGCTGCACGACGCGGCGGTTGCCACCGGGATCATGGTGGGCGTGACCGGGCTGTTCGGCTTGACCCTGGGCGGCTGGATTGCCGACAAGATTCATCAACGGGTGCCCAACGGACGCCTGCTATTCGCCGCGTTCAGCCTGGTGATCTCCACGGCCACCACCGCTTGGGCGTTGTATGCCGGACGGATTGAAATTGGTGTGTTCGTTGCGGTGTTCAGTGTCGGCTGGTTGTTTGCCTATACCTTTTATACGTGCGTGTACACGGCGATCCAGGACGTAGTCGAACCGCGTCTGCGGGCCACGGCGATGGCGTTGTTCTTTGCCGGGTTGTATCTGTTGGGCGGAGGCATGGGGCCGGTGGTGGTAGGTGGCTTGTCTGACTACTTTGCCCATGCGGCCATGGCCGCGACCGGCGCCTCGCAGATGACCGAGGCGTTCAAGGCCATTGGCTTGCATGACGCGATGTTCCTGATTCCGGTGGCGCTGTTCCTGACCATGGTGTTCCTGTTCCTGGCGTCGCGCTGTTTCGTGCGCGATGCCAAGCGGATGAAGGATGGGATGAGCGCGGTGGCGCCGCTGGAGGGAGTAGTGGCGCCGGCTTGATAGCATCTGCGGGAGCAAGGCTTGTGTGGGAGCAAGGCTTGCCCGCGATGAAGGCGATGCGGTCGTTCAGAAAACCGAGGCGCCTGTTTCGCGAGCAAGCTTTGCTCCCACAGATCTCCCACCACAGGTTATTTGTGCATTCTGACTAGCGCGCCTTGTCATCCCGCCCACGCAACACGCGATTGGGCATCGCCACTGCCGCCGCCAGCCCCAACAACGACACCGCGGCGCTGATCAGCAACAAATGCCGGAACGTCGTCTGCAATTGCTGACGCAAGGCGTGTTGTGCTTCGCCGGGGGCAGCGTTCAAGCCATCCAGCAAAACATTGCCGGAATGCCCTTCACCCAACGGCGACGAACCGGCGAGTTGGGCAACGCTTGAGTCCTGCAGCAAAGCCAGCAGCAACGCCGACATCAGCGCCACGCCCACGGCGCCGCCGAGGGAGCGGAACAGATTGGTGGTGCTGGTGGCGACCCCGATGTCCTGCTGTTGCACCGAGTTTTGCGACCCCACCAGCGAAGTCGGGAACTGCATGCCGGAAGCGATACCGCTGAGCAGCATGAACAGGCTGCTGAGCCAGAACGCGTCGGGCGGGGTGAAGGCCATGCCGAGGATCGCAAACGGGAAGAGCAGGGCGCCGCTGAGGATCATCGGTTGGTAGTGGCCAGTGATCGAGGTACGGCGTCCGGCGAAATAAGCACCTATGGGCAACCCCATCGCCAGCGGCAACAAGTGCAACGCTGCGCTGTCGGCGCCAGCCCCGGTCACGCTCTGATAGCGCAACGGCACCAGCACGGTCAGGGAAATCGCCTGGAAACTTGTGAAAAACACCGTGCACCAGCACAACACGGCGTTGCGGTTGACGAACAGGTGCATCGGTAACAACGGTTCCCGAGCCCGGCGCTCCTGCCAGATGAACACTGACAATGCCACCACGGCGCAACCCAGCAGCCCCAGTACCTCTCTGCTGTGCCAGGCGTGGCCCTGGCCAACCTCGGTGATGCCCAGCAGCAGCGCGGTCAGGCCGATGATCAACAGCACGGTGCCCAGGTAATCGATGATTGGCTTACGGTGCGGCACCGGCAACCCGACGAGGGTGCGCCGGGCAATCAGCCAGGCCCCCAGGCCCAAGGGCAGGTTGATCAGGAACACCCAGCGCCACGACAGGTACTCGGTCATGTAGCCGCCCAATACCGGCCCCGCCACACTGGCCAGCGCATACATGCTGCTGAAATAGCCCTGATAACGGCCACGTTCGCGGGGCGGCACGATGTCGCCGATGATCGCCTGGCTCACCGAGATCATCCCGCCGGCGCCGATGCCCTGGAAAATGCGCGCCAGCACCAGTTGCTCCATGTTTTGCGCCAGCCCGCAGAACAGTGAGGCGAGGGTGAACAGCCCCATGCCGAACAGCATCAACGGCCGCCGACCGTAGAGGTCACCGAGCTTGCCGTAGATCGGCACCGCCACGGTCATGGCGACCATGTAGCCGGAAATCACCCAGGCCAGCAGGCCGACATCACCCAATTGGGCGGAAATGGCCGGCATCGAGACGGCAACGATGGTTTGATCCAGTGCGCCGAGAAAAATCGCCAGCATCAGGGCCACCAGCACACTACGGATGGCAGGCTGTGGGGCGTGGGAGGTATGGAGTTGAGTCAAGGCAGAACCTGCGGGCATCACGCCTGGGGGGCGAATAGGACTGAGCCCGCAGTTTAAGTCGATAGCCGGCTATTCGATAGCCTCGTAAGGAAGTCCGACGTAGTTTTCCGCGATGGTTTTTC
Organism: Pseudomonas sp. N-1-13; assembly: GCF_057787095.1. Taxonomy (NCBI): domain Bacteria; kingdom Pseudomonadati; phylum Pseudomonadota; class Gammaproteobacteria; order Pseudomonadales; family Pseudomonadaceae; genus Pseudomonas; species Pseudomonas sp. N-1-13. The sequence continues at coordinate 1,237,600 of NZ_JBYNRI010000001.1, forward strand.
GACCCGCCTCGGAGTCGACGAAATATTCCAGCTCCGCTTCGCTGATGCGCTGGTTGAAGGCGTCGTCGTCGAAGCGGTGCAGCATGGACGTCATCCACCAGGAGAAACGCTCGGCTTTCCACACCCGCCGCAGGCAAATGGCGGAATACTTTTCCAGCAAGTCCGTACGGCCGTCGCGATAGACCTTGAGCAGAATGTTGAACAGCGTGCTGACGTCGCTGGCGGCCAGGTTCAGCCCCTTGGCGCCGGTGGGCGGAACGATGTGGGCCGCGTCCCCCACCAGGAACATCCGTCCATACTGCATTGGCTCGACCACGAAGCTGCGCAGCGGCGCGATGCTTTTCTCGATGGAGGGACCTGTCACCAGGGCTTGGGCCAGGTCGGCTGGCAGGCGGTTTTTCAGTTCAGACCAGAAGCGCTCGTCCGGCCAATCGGCCACTTGCTCCTCGGCGGGCACTTGCAGGTAATAACGGGTGCGCGTCTTGGAACGCATGCTGCACAGGGCAAAACCACGTTCGTGACGGGCGTAGACCAACTCCTCGTGAACCGGTGGGGTGTCGGCCAGGATGCCGAGCCAGCCAAACGGGTAGACCCGCTCGAAAACCTTGAGTTTTTCCGCGGGGATCGACTGGCGCGCCACACCATGGAAACCGTCACAACCGGCAATGTAATCGCAGTCCAGGCGCCAGGTTTGCCCTTGGTGCTCGAAGGTCACGAAGGGGCTCTCGGTTTGCATGTCGTGGGGCTGGGCATTGCCGACCTGATAAAGCGTGCGGGCGCCGGCGGCTTCTCGGGCGGCCATCAGGTCGCGGGTGACTTCAGTCTGGCCGTAGATCATGACGTTTTTACCGCCAGTCAGCCCCTTCAGGTCGATGTGCACCCGACGGCCGTTGAGCGCCAGCTCAAAGCCGTCATGGGGCAGTCCCTCGGCGTCCATGCGCTGGCCGACGCCGGCCTGGCGCAGCAGTTGGGCCATGCCTTGCTCCAGCACACCGGCGCGGATGCGGCTCAGCACATAGTCCGGGGTCTGGCGTTCGAGGATCACCGTGTCAATTCCAGCGTTGTGCAACAACTGGCCGAGCAGCAGCCCAGAAGGGCCGGCACCGATAATGGCAACTTGGGTCTTGAGGGTTTTCATTGTTGTTATGACTCGCACGAAGCACCTGACCAGGGTCGGTGTTGATTGGGGTGCTTGCATTTTTCGCTTGCGGACCTGTCAATTGAAGGGGAAAACTGAGCCGATACCTGTACTTTCTACCAATCGGTGCGATTATCGCCCGCAACCCAGGCCGATCCTCGTGATGAAAAAAACAGACCTGCCTTCAATCCCGGTATTCAAGCTCTACGGCGAGAGCCAGGATTGGCCGACCCCGGACCTGCTGCACTGTGAAACCATTTCCAAGCGCAGCCGAGAGCACCAATGGGAGATCAAACCCCATCGGCACGCCGATCTCTGTCAGTTGTTGTTTGTCTTCAAGGGCCAGGCGGAGCTGGAAATCGAAGGCCAGCGCACACAGCTCGACGAGCCGGCGGTGCAGATCCTGCCGCCGTTGTCGGTGCATGGCTTCCGTTTTTCCGAGGATGTGCAGGGTTACGTGGTGACCCTGGCCGCACCGCTGGTGACGCACCTGCAAGCGCAGCTGGGTCATTCGGTCAACGTGCTGGCCCAGGCCGAAAGCTACCCGGCCCTGGAAGATGCCGAGTACCTCAATAGCCTGTTCAGCGCCCTGCAGGCTGAATACGGTGGGCATCAGCCGGCCCGGGAAATGCTGATGCATGCCTTGGTCAGCGTGATCATGGTCTGGGTCAGTCGTCAGGTGATGCAGCGGCGTACGCAGGCCCAGCGCCCACAACGCGCGCGGGAGTACCTCAACGGGTTCATTCAGTTGGTGGAAGAAACCTATCGCCAGCATGTCAAGGTCGAAGACCTGGCCCATCGTCTGGGCATCTCCGTGTCGCACCTCAACGGCACCTGTCGGGAACTGGCGGGGCAGCCGGCCCTGCAGATCATGCATGAGCGCCAACTGCTGGAGGCCAAACGGCTGCTGACGTACACCGGCATGACGATCTACGAGATCTCTGAAATGCTCGGCTTTTCCGACCCGACCAATTTCACCCGGTTGTTTCGCCGGCGAGTTGGCATCTCTCCCAAGGCATTCCGGGACCGGCTCAAGACCGATCAACCGGACGACTGAACACGCCTCAGCGCAAGGCGTTCAGGGTCGCGGTGTGAGGAATGCAGCGTTCGAAGTTGCAACTGGCGTATTCACGCGGCAACTGCCTGGTCTGTTCGACCCGATAGGCCGCCGTGCCATACAGCGCAAGCGTGGCGGTGCAGGTGATAAAAATGGCGAGGCGTCTTCTTGTTTTAATGTTCATGGCGATGACCTTTGAACGAATACCCGGGGGTACTACTTTCAGCATAGGTCAGCCGTAGCGGGTTGCCAGCCAGTCAGTGGTTTGATGTAACCGATATTCAGGACGCTGATAACCCTTTGTGGGGAGCGGGCTTGCTCGCGAATGCGGTGGGTCAGCCCCCATTGATGTTGACTGTTGCACCGCTATCGCGAGCAGACTCGCTCCCACAGGGAATTGGGGGCTTTGAACCAGGTTACTCCAGGTGTTCAGGCTTCATCGGGTCGCCCGGCTTGACGTCCAGTTGCTTGCGCACGTCTTCGAACATCTCGTCGTAGTACTTGTGCATCGAGCCGATGCTGGCGGTCTTGGGCAGGCCGTATTTCTGGGCGATGCGCGTGGCATGGCGGGCGAAGTCGAAGGCTTGGTCCTTGGCCAGGAAAAATTCTTCGTCCACGGGCTTGTCTTCAACGGTGCCATGCACCCGGAACGACATGCCCGTGCCCTCTTTTTTGTTCTGGTCGACCTTATAGTCGATGCACAGGTTATAGCTGAAATCATCCTTGTTCAGTGCATGGCGTTCCATGTGCAGGTGACCGGGTTCGAACATGGCCATAAACGACTCTCCTTCGAAGGCGTGGGTGTAGGGCAGACCGTGAATCTGCCCCGCAAGTTTCCTGTTATCGATAAGCGATGCCAAGTTGGGCCGTGCTGATGCGGGTGCCGGCGGTGCCTTGGACGATCGCTTCGATGTCCGAGAGTGAGCCGATCACCGCGACCTTGCCAGTGTTGCGGGCAAATTCGCAGGCGGCCTGGACTTTCGGCCCCATGGAACCGGCGGCGAACCCCAGCTTGTCCATTTCATCGGGGTGGGCCTGGGCAATGGCTTTCTGGGTCGGCTTGCCGAAATCGACGAACGCGGCGTTGACATCGGTGGCAATCACCAACAGATCGCTTTCCAGTTGTTCAGCCAGCAGCGCCGAGCACAAGTCTTTGTCGATCACCGCTTCCACGCCCCGTAGCTTGCCGTCGGCGTCGTACATCGTCGGGATACCACCCCCGCCAGCGCAGATCACGATGCTGCCTTTTTCCAGCAGCCACTTGATCGGGCGGATTTCGAAGATGCGCTTGGGGCGAGGGCTGGCGACCACGCGGCGGAACTTGTCACCATCCGGGGCGATGGACCAGCCTTTTTCAGCCGCGAGTTTTTCCGCCTCAGCCTTTGTGTAGACCGGGCCAATGGGCTTGGTGGGGTTCTGGAAGCCTGGGTCGTTGGCGTCCACTTCGACCTGGGTCAACAACGTGGCGAACGGCACTTCGAAGTCCAGCAGGTTGCCCAGTTCCTGTTCGATGATGTAACCGATCATGCCCTCGGTCTCGGCGCCGAGCACGTCCAGCGGATACGGCGAGACCGAGGTGTAGGCCGCGGCCTGCAGCGACAACAGGCCGACCTGGGGGCCATTGCCGTGGGCGATGACCAGCTCGTTGCCGGGGTGGATTTTGGCGATCTGTTCGGTCGCCGTGCGGATGTTGCTGCGTTGATTGTCGGCGGTCATGGGTTCACCCCGACGCAGAAGGGCGTTGCCGCCCAGGGCTACGACGATGCGCATAATGCTGTCCTCTGACAGAGAAATAATGGACGACTCGGCCCCCTTGTGGGAGCTGGCCTGTGGGAGCATGGCTTGCCCGCGATGGCATCGCCTGGTCCATCAGCTACACCCAGGTGTCTGCATCGCGGGCAAGCCTTGCTCCCACAGTTCTGCTCCAGAACGCGCGAGTTGCCTGAGGTTCTAGATATCCGCCAGCGCCGACACCAGGATCGCCTTGATGGTATGCATGCGGTTTTCTGCTTGCTCGAAGGCGATGTTGGCCGGGGATTCGAACACCTCCTCGGTCACTTCCACGCCATTGGCCAGGTTCGGATAGCGCGCGGCGATGTCCTTGCCGACCTTGGTTTCGCTGTTATGGAACGCCGGCAGGCAGTGCATGAATTTCACCCGCGGGTTGCCCGAGGCCTTCATCATTTGCGCGTTGACCTGGTAGGGCAGCAGTTGCTCGATGCGCTCGTCCCAGGCTTCCACCGGCTCGCCCATGGAGACCCAGATGTCAGTGTGGATGAAGTCCACACCCTTGACGGCTTCCTTCGGGTCCTCGGTGATGGTGATGCGTGCGCCGCTTTCGGCGGCGAAGGCCTGGCACTGGTCGATGAAATCCTGGTGCGGCCACAGGGCCTTTGGCGCACCGATGCGTACGTCCATGCCCAGTTTGGCGCCGATCATCAGCAGCGAATTGCCCATGTTATAGCGGGCATCGCCCAAGTAGGCGTAACTGATGTCGTGCAGCGGCTTGTCGCTGTGCTCGCGCATGGTCAGGGTGTCGGCGATCATTTGAGTGGGGTGGAATTCAGCGGTCAGGCCGTTGAACACCGGCACGCCGGCGAATTTGGCCAGCTCCTCGACGATCTCCTGCTCGAAGCCGCGATACTCGATGGCGTCGAACATCCGTCCCAGCACCCGGGCGGTGTCTTTCATGCTTTCCTTGTGGCCGATCTGCGACGACACCGGGTCGATGTAGGTGACGTGGGCACCCTGGTCATGGGCCGCGACTTCGAAGGCGCAGCGGGTGCGGGTCGAGGTTTTCTCGAAGATCAGCGCGATGTTCTTGCCCTTGAGGTGCGGTTGTTCGGTGCCGGTGTACTTGGCACGCTTGAGGTCGCGGGACAGGTCCAGCAGATAGTGCAGTTCGCGGTTGGTGTGGTGCATCAAGCTCAGCAGGCTGCGGTTGCGCATGTTGAAAGCCATGATTTGGATCTCCTTGGGTTTCGGTTATCCCCTGGGCCGGTATTGGGTAAATACCGGCCCAGGCTCAAAGGTCAGTAGTCGATCGGGTCGCGAATGATCGGGCAGGTCATGCAGTGACCACCGCCCCGGCCGCGGCCCAGTTCGCTGGCGCTGATGGTAATGACTTCCACCCCGGCCTTGCGCAGCAGGGTGTTGGTGTAGGTGTTGCGGTCGTAGCCGATCACCACGCCCGGTTCCAGGGCCACCACGTTATTGCCGTCGTCCCATTGTTCGCGTTCGGCGGCAAAGCTGTTGCCGCCGGTTTCCACCACCCGCAGCGCCGGCAGCTTGAGGGCCGTGGCGACGGTGTCGAGGAAGCTGCCTTCTTCGCGACGTATATCGATGCCGCCGGGCTTGCTCTCGTCTGGGCGCAGGGAGAAGGCGACGATCTGGCTCACCACTTCCGGGAAAACCGTCACCAGGTCGCGATCGCAGAAGCTGAACACGGTGTCCAGGTGCATGGCGGCGCGGGATTTCGGCAAGCCGGCGACGATCACCCGTTCCACGGCCTTGTGCTTGAACAGGTTCAGCGCCAGTTGACCGATGGCCTGGCGCGACGAGCGTTCGCCCATGCCAATCAGCACGACGCCGTTGCCAATGGGCATCACGTCGCCGCCTTCGAGGGTCGCGTTGCCGTGATCCTGGTCCGGGTCGCCGTACCAGATCTGGAAGTCAGCCTGGGTGAACTCCGGGTGGAACTTGTAGATGGCGCTCGCCAGCAGGGTTTCCTGGCGGCGTGCCGGCCAGTACATCGGGTTCAGGGTCACGCCGCCGTAGATCCAGCAAGTGGTGTCGCGGGTGAACTGGGTGTTGGGCAGCGGCGGCAGGATGAAACTTGAGTGCCCGAGAAAGTCGCGGAACATCTGGATGGTTTTGCCGCCGAAGCTGTCCGGCAGGTCATCGGCCGAGACGCCGCCGATCAGGAATTCGGCGATATGGCGTGGCTCCAGGCTGCGCAGCCAGGAACCGACTTCATTCACCAGGCCCAGGCCCACCGAGTTGGCGGTGATCTTGCGCTGCAGGATCCAGTCCAGGGCTTCGGGGATGGCGACGATGTCGGTCAGCAGGTTGTGCATTTCCAGCACGTCGATGTCACGCTCGCGCATCTTGGTGACGAAATCGAAATGATCGCGCTTGGCCTGGTTGACCCAGATCACGTCGTCGAAAAGCAGCTCGTCGCAGTTGTTCGGGGTCAGCCGCTGATGGGCCAGGCCTGGGGAACACACCATGACTTTACGTAATTTACCGGCTTCGGAATGAACGCCGTATTTCACTTTTTCCGTGGTCATTACAAATCCTCCAGTTAAGACAATCAGCCAGCTACAAGGTCAGGAAGCCGTCGTAGAGCCCATAGGCGGCCACCAGGGCGCCTGCGATCACTGCGGCGAAAATCAGCTTCTCGACAGAGGTGAAAATCGGTTTGCCCAGCTCGCGCTTGGCCTTGGCGAACAGGATCGCGCCGGGGGCGTAGAGCAGGGCTGAGAGCAGCAGGTATTTGATCCCGCCGGCATACAGCAGCCACACCGCGTAGATCAGGGCGATAGCCGCCACGGTCAGATCCTTGCGGCGGTCGGCCAGGGCGTTTTCGTAGGTCTCGCCGCGTACCGCCAACAGCACGGCGTAAGCCGCCGACCACAGGTAGGGCACCAGGATCATCGAGGTGGCGAGGTAGATCAGTGACAGGTAAGTGCTGGCCGAGAACAAAGTGATGATCAGGAACAGCTGGACCATCGCATTGGTCAGCCACAGGGCGTTGGCCGGTACGTGGTTGGCGTTCTCCCGGCGCAGGAACTCGGGCATGGTGTGGTCCTTGGCCGCGGCGAACATGATCTCGGCGCACAGCAGCACCCAGGACAGCAGGGCACCGAGCAGCGAGATGATCAGGCCGACGCTGATCAGTACCGCGCCCCAATGGCCGACGACGTGCTCCAGCACGGCGGCCATGGACGGGTTCTGCAACTTTGCAAGTTCAGGCTGGGTCATGATGCCCAGGGACAGCACGTTCACCAGTACCAGGAACAGCAGCACGGTGATGAAACCGATCACGGTCGCCTTGCCTACGTCTGTGCGTTTCTCGGCACGGGCGGAAAATATGCTTGCCCCTTCAATGCCGATGAACACCCACACGGTGACCAGCATCATGTTGCGCACCTGATTCATCACGCTGCCCAGGTCCGGGTTCTTCAAGCCCCAGATATCGGCGGTGAAGATATCGAGCCTGAAGGCGAACACCGCGATCAGCACGAACAGCAACAGCGGCACCACCTTGGCGATGGTGGTCACCAAGTTGATGAACGCCGCTTCTCTGATGCCCCGCAGGACCAGCCAATGCACCGCCCAGAGCAGCACTGATGCACCGATCACCGCCGCGACGGTATTACCCTCGCCAAACACCGGGAAGAAGTAGCCCAGGGTGCTGAACAACAGCACGAAGTAACCGACGTTGCCCAGCCAGGCGCTGATCCAGTAACCCCAGGCCGACGAGAAGCCCATGTAGTCACCGAACCCGGCCTTGGCATAGGCATATACACCGCCGTCCAGATCGGGTTTACGGTTGGCCAGGGTCTGGAATACGAAAGCCAGGGTCAGCATGCCGACGGCGGTAATGGCCCAGCCGATGAGCACGGCGCCGACATCGGCACTGGCCGCCATATTTTGCGGCAAGGAAAAGATTCCGCCGCCGATCATCGAACCGACGACCAGGGCGACCAGTGCACCCAATCGAAGTTTTGCGGGGGTATCAGACATTTGCGAGACTCCAGCGCAGGAGAAGAGAATCAACAGACTAAGTCGATTTGAAAGTTGAATAGCTGATCTGGATCAGTGCATGACAACATTCCATTGTTAATGAAGGCGTTAACGGCGTCCGTAGGCGTCTGTAGTTGTGCGAAAGGCCCACTCTATGGGGCGTTCGGCAGGGGAATATAAAGTTTCCTTCCCTCGGGATTATTCACGCTAGTTGATTTTCAATGAGTCGCAACTATTTTGTAGGCTGCTGACATGACAAAAATAATCTTGCCACATGGACTTTTTAATTGATGCCATTGGACAATGGTCGGTCCATAAGTATTTGGAATTTTCGTGGATGGCGTTATTCAAAAACGTTATGTCGCTTTATTTACTTATTTAAATAGTGAGAGAACATGCCGCAGCCCATCGAAAAGTTACCCCTCGGCGCCCTGATCGCATTGGTGGTGGGGTCGATGATCGGTGGAGGGATCTTTTCCCTGCCGCAAAACATGGCGGCTCGGGCGGATGTCGGAGCGGTGCTCATTGGCTGGGCCATTACCGCCGTCGGCATGCTGACCCTGGCCTTTGTGTTCCAGACCCTGGCCAATCGCAAGCCGGAACTGGACTCGGGCGTGTATGCCTATGCCAAGGCCGGGTTCGGTGACTACATGGGTTTTTCGTCCGCCTGGGGGTACTGGATCAGCGCCTGGATGGGCAACGTCGGTTACTTCGTGCTGCTGTTCAGTACCTTGGGCTATTTCTTCCCGGTGTTCGGCCAAGGCAATACGCCGGTGGCCATCGGCTGTGCATCGTTGCTGCTGTGGGCGGTGCATTTCCTGGTGCTGCGGGGCATCAGAGAAGCGGCGTTCATCAACCTGGTGACCACCGTGGCCAAGATCGTGCCTCTGTTGATGTTCGTTGTAATGGCCGGGGTGGCCTTCGAGGCCGAGATTTTCACCCGCGATATCTGGGGCACACTGAGCCCGGACCTGGGCAGTGTGATGGACCAGGTGCGGCACATGATGCTGGTCACGGTGTTCGTGTTCATCGGTATCGAAGGCGCCAGTGTGTATTCGGCGCGGGCAGAAAAACGCGCGGACGTAGGGCGTGCGACAGTGATCGGATTCCTCGGGGTGTTGGCGTTGCTGGTGCTGGTGAATGTGCTGTCCCTGGGGGTCATGAGCCAGCCTGAACTGGCGCAGTTGCAGAACCCATCCTTGGCCGGCGTCCTGGAGCATATCGTCGGGCCGTGGGGCGCGTTGCTGATCAGTGTGGGACTGGCGGTGTCACTGCTCGGCGCGCTGCTGTCCTGGGCGTTGTTGTGCGCGGAAATTCTTTACGCCACCGCCCGGGACAAGACCATGCCGGCATTCCTGACCAGGGAAAACGCCAACCATGCGCCGGTCAATGCGCTGTGGCTGACCAATGGCATGATCCAGCTGTTTTTGTTGATCACGCTGTTTTCCGCCGGTACCTACACCAGCCTGATCTATCTCGCCTCGTCGATGATTCTGGTGCCGTATCTGTGGTCGGCGGCCTATGCGGTGCTGCTGTGCGCCCGTGGGGAAACCTATGAACAGGCCTCGGCTCGGCGCATGAAAGACCTGTGCATCGGTGGCGTTGCCCTGTGCTACGCGGTGTGGTTGTTGTATGCCGGTGGCGTGAAATACCTGCTGTTGTCGGCGCTGTTGTATGCGCCCGGGGTGATCCTGTTCGCCCAGGCCAAGCGAGAGCAGGGGCAGCCCTTGTTCACTCACGTTGAGAAGGGGGTCTTTGCCTGTGTGATGGCCGGGGCGGGCATGGCGGCTTATGGGTTGTACAGTGGGTTTTTGGCGCTTTGAGGCGAAGGTCAGCTTTTTGGGGGCGTTGAGGGATTTATGTGGGAGCAAGTCTTGCTCCCACATAAATCCCCTCGCCACAACGGACGGTCGTCACCACCGGGCCCGATGCGCGCCCAACTCCGCCGCCGGCAAGGTCCATTGCAGTGGTGTTCCGGTGATTTTCAAGGGCACCTGCAGGCGATGGGCCGGTCCCCACGGCGTCTGTTCGACCACCAGTCCCTGATCATCCTCGGCCTCGGCCCGCAATGAGGTCGGATCCCCCGCGCCACGTTCGATCAACAGCTTCGCCGTGCGCGCCAGTGACAAGCGTGCCGAGCCGCCCTGGCCGCTCATCAATCGTCGGGACAGCAACACAATCGCGCTGGCGGCCATCAGGTATCCGGTGCCGTGGTCCAGGGCCTGCACCGGCAGCGGGGTTGGCTTGTCTGTGTGTTTCCAGCCCATGCCGGCTTCGGCGATGCCGCTGCTCATTTGCACCAGGCTGTCGAAGCCGCGCCGGTTCTGCCAGGGGCCGCTCCAGCCGTAGGCGTTGAGGCTGACATCGATCAGACCAGGGGCGATTCGCTGGCGTTGTTCGGCACCGTAGCCCAAACGTTCCAGGGCGTCGGCGCGGTAGCCATGCAGGAGGATGTCGGTGTCCTTGAGCAGAGCCTCGAAAGCCACGCGATCTTCAGCTCGGTGCAAATCCAGGCGGGCGCAGCGTTTGCCGAGGGTGACTTCCGGCACCACGCCGGGCTCGTTCCAGCTCGGTGGGTCGATGCGCAGCACGTCGGCTCCCAGGCCTGCGAGGAACCGGCTGGCGATGGGGCCTGCCAGGACGCGGGTCAGGTCCAGTACCTTGAGGCCCGCCAGTGGCTGGGTCACGGAGCCGAGCCAGGGCTTGCGCTGCTCTCCAGTCGTTTCACTCAGGTGCACCAGCGGCTCGGCATTGACTGCCAAGCCTTGAGGGTGGGTTTGCCACGCTTGCCATGAACGCATCTCGGCGGCGCAACCGCCCGCCTCGACCACCGCCTGCTCCAGCTCGGCCTTGTTCCAGCGAGCCACCCTGGCCGCCATGTCGGCGCGGTCGGTGCAGGTGCCGAGGACTTTTTCCGCGGCAAGGCGATGATGCGGCGCATTGGTGTGCAGGCGAATCCAGCCGTCGGTGGTTGGGTAGTCGCCGGCTACCGGATCCCACATCGGCGGTACGCTCCAGCCGATGGGGCGCAGGGAGGTGGAGAACCAGAACGACGCCAGCCGTCGGTCGACCTCCAGGGCCGGCAGACGGCCGGTTTGCTGGTGGATGAGCTCGGCGGCGGCTTGGCCGGCTGCGGCAATACTGGCGCAGGCCAGCTCCGTGACGGCGAACGCCGACGGCAGGGCACCGACGCCGGTGAAGGTGATCGGGGTCGTGGGCAAACCAAGCGCGGCTTGCATGGACGTGAGCAGATCTGACATCGAAAGCCCTCCGGAACGAGAGGGCGATCATAGTTCAAAATCGCGTTGGGGGCCGCTTTGCGGCCCAGCGGGAGCAAGCTCCCGCACTTGTTCCGGGCGGAACCAGATCCACAGGTTACCCAGGACCATGCCGGCCAAGGCCAGATACACCGGCCAGCCGTGGTCGAGCATCACCAGCATCAGCCCGGCGCAGAACAGCATGCTGGCGGTGGCACCGACCTTGGTCCGGCGCGGGATGACCTTGCCGTTGCGCCAGTTGTGCAGCATCGGCCCGAACAGCCGGTGACTTTCCAGCCAGGCGCTCAGTCGCGGTGAACTGCGGGTGGCGGCCCAGGCTGCCAACAGGATGAACTCGGTGGTCGGCAGGCCGGGCACGACGATGGCGACCAGGCCGATGGCCAGGCTGGTGTAGGCGAGCAGGGCGAAGAGTAGTTGGGCGGTTTTCGAGGCTGGACAGTTCATGAACTTCTTTCAGGCCTACGCATTTCCTTGTGGGAGCGAGCCTGCTCGCGATAGCTGTGTGCCAGGCGCCATCATTGGAGGCTGACACACCGCAATCGCGAGCAGGCTCGCCCCCACAGGCAGTGGTGGTGAATTTCAGGCCAGTTCAGCTTCATAGGCGTGCTCGAGCAACACCGTAAACCGATTGAAGGCATCCAGCGCGCCTTTGTCCGCTTCGGCTTCCTGCTGTTCAGTGAAGGCCAGGCCGTCGAGGGTGCGGATGAAGGTTTTCCAGCCTTCAGCACGACCGCCGGCAGGTTCTGCCAGGTGCCGAGCGCCGAAGGTTTCGCTCAGGCCCAGGCCGACGGCGCGCTTGATCAAAAATGCAGCACCGAGCTTGGAGCCTTCGGAGACAAACAGCCAACCCAGGGCCTCGGCCTGGGTCGGATTTTTTACCGCGCCGGCTACTGGCGCGGGGACGTCGGTGTCCAGGTCCGCAAGATCTGCCTTGGCCGCTTCTGCCCGGCAACGGGCCGGCAGGTCGGGGATCAGGCTGGACAGTTCGGCGTCGTTGTACAGCGCCACCAGTTCCGATTGGAACAGGTACTGGGCCACGACGAAGCGGGCGAAGTTGGCCTTGGTTTCGAACGGGGCGTGGGCCTTGACCAGTGCATCGAGCCTGCTGTGGGGCTCGTGGGTGATCTGGTTCAAGCGTTGGGAGCGTAAAACGGGGTGTTGGGTAGTCATGAAAAACTCCTTCGAATGAGCACATTGTGGCGAGAGGCTGTGGGAGCAAAGCTTGCTCGCGAACAGGCGCCTCGATTCCTGGAAGACCGCATCACCTTCATCGCGGGCAAGCCTTGCTCCCACATGACGCTCCTCGCCACAGGTATTTGTTTTGCCTGGCAACCGAGTCAGATATCCCAGATCAGATTGACCGCGAAATTACGCCCGGGCTGGGTCAGACGGTCGAGGTTGGCGGGGCTCAGCACCGCTGCTTCGCCAACGCTGTCGTAGCCACGCACGTCATCCCACAGCCAGTACTTCTTGTCGGTGAGGTTGTAGAGACCACCGCTGACGGTGACGTCGTGGGTCACCTTGTAGAAACCGGTCAGGTCGAGGATGCCGAAGCCCGGGGTCTTGAACTGGCTGCTGACGCCATCGGGCGAGTTGAAGTTGCTGTCGTCGACGCGGTCTTTTTTCTTGACCAGGGTCCAGTTGAGCAACGTGCCGAACCGGTCCTGCTCGTAACCCAGGCCGAACACGCCGGTGAGCGGGTTGACGCTGTTGATCGGCTCGCCTGTGTCGTTATTGCGACCGTAGGCATAGGCCACCGAGCCTTGGGTGTACAGGCCTTGCGGTGCGCCGAACAGATCCAGGTTCAGGCGTCCCTTGACCTCGGCGCCCTTGATGGTGGCGTGCTTGATGTTGTTGCTCTGGAAGGTCAGCGCATCGGCCCCGGGCGTGATCGCATCTTCGTTGATGAAGTCGCGATACTTGTTGTAGAACACCGCCACATCGAACGAACCGGAGTCGAAACGGCCCCGCAGGCCAGTCTCATAGCTTTTGCTTTTTTCCGGTTCCAGATCGGGGTTGGGTTCCACGCTGTAGCCGGCGCCGGGATTGTCAAAGCGACCATACAGCGCCTTGGCGGTTGGCGTGCGGAAGCCTTCGGCGTACTGGCCGTACCAGGTGTACTGGTCGCTCAGGGCGTAGGTCAGGCCGAATTTGGGCGAGACGCGATGCCAGGTCTTGTTCTTGTCGCTGACTTGACCGCCGCTGGTGGGGTCCACGGTGTTGAGGAATGCCTCGGTCAGGTGCGGCTTGAGCCGCGTGTAGTCGTAACGCAGGGCCGGCGTGAAAGTCCATCGGTTCCAACGGATCTGATCCTGGGCGAACAGGCTGTAGGTGTTGATGGTCGGGTCCGGGAAGTCGCTGGCTTTTTCCAGCACGTCCCGGGTGCTGATGGCACCGACGGCTGAGCAACCCACGCCGACGGCCAGACAGACGCCATTGCCACTGCGCGAACCGGTGACTTTCTGCTGCTTGATCGTGGTGCCGTAGGTCAGCGCGTGATCGGTGTCGGCGAGGCTGAAGGCCTTGTCCAACTGGGCGTCGAGAACCCACTGTTTTTCTTCGTAGAGGGTCTCTCGTGTGCGTAGCACCTGGCGGGTGATGGGGAAGTAAAACTCGGCGGTGCTCTGGTCGGTCTTGGCGATCTGGTGGTTCAGGCTCCACTTCACGTGGTCGGCGAGCAGGCTGTCGAGGGCGAAGCTGTGCTCCAGGCCGAAGCGTTCGCGGCTGATGGTGTCGTTACCGGTGCGCCACTGATACATGCCGCCGGGCAATACAAAGTCAGGAATTGCCGGCTGGCCGTCGGAGTAGGGGCCGCCATAGGCACTTCTCAGATCGGTGTCCCGGTCATCCTTGTACTTCTCGTAGACCAGGCCCAGGCGCGAATCATCGTTGTAGTTCCAGCCGAGCTTGGCCAGCACATTGTGGGTGCGCACGTCCTCAGGGTTGGCCGCGGTGCGGTCCAGGCCGGTGCCGTTGTTATTGCCGTAGGATTGGGTTTCATGACCGTCGCGCTGGCTGTAATGCAACAGGCCGTCGAACGGCCCACTGCGACCTGCGAGGGTGGCGGATTTGAGCCAGCTTTCGTCGGCGGAGCTGTAGCCGGTCTTCAGGCGGGCGCCGACGTCGTTACCCGGTTTGATGATGTCGTCCGGATCAAGGGTGAAATAGCTGACAGCGCCGCCGATGGCATTGCTGCCGTACAGCACCGAGGCCGGGCCGCGGAGGATCTCCACGCGCTTGACGATTTCCGGGTCCACGTAATTGCGCTGGATCTTGGCGTACGGGCCGTTGAAGAAACCCCCGGGAATTTCCACACCGTCGACCTGCGTCAGCACCCGGTTGCCGTCGATTCCGCGAATGTTGTAGCCGCTGATGCCGCCGCGCTGGCCTGCCCCACCCACTAAAACGCCGGGTTCATAGCGCACCAGATCCTTGAGGGTGTTGACGTTGTTGCGGTCCAGTTCCTGCCGGTCGTGGACGCTGACGCTGCTGGGTACGCTGACGATGTCCTGTTCCTGGCGGGTGGCGCTGATCGTCACCTGCTGCAGGTTCAGTACGCTGCTGGTGCTGTGCTTTTGCAGAACAATGCTGGTGTTGCCCAGTTTGCGGTAGCTCAGGTTGGTCCCCACCAACAGGCGCTCCAGGGCTTTTTCCGCTGGCAGCGAGCCGTTGACGCCAGGCGACGCGACGCCTTCGGCCAGTTCTGCGGGCAAGCCGACCTGCCAGCCCGTGACGGCGGTGAACGCATTCAGTGCCGAGACCAGCGGTTGCTGGGCAATGGCAAAAGTGTAATCACCAAGATTGCGCGCAGGCGGCTGCACGGTGGTGGCGGCGAGGGCGGTCGGCGCGGTGCCGGCGATCAGGATGGCGGCGGTCAGCAATGACAGCGTGCACGCAGGGGCAAGGGACCGGCGGGTAAGGCGAGAGGACATCGATAGCGCTCCGTGTCGCATCTGTTATAGGTGCAGATGATGTCGCTGGATGCGAATCAATTGCATTGGCTATAACGAGACGAACCAGCGAAGCCTATCGAGTAAAAATAATTCTCATTTAGTTCAGGATCACCAGCGCCGGGAATTCCTGGAGGCGCGCAGAGGTGATGTGGGCCAGAGAACGGACCACGTCCAGCGGCTGGTCGAGGCGATAATTGCCGGTCACTGCGACCTGGGCCAACTGTTCGTTGTTGTTGATGATCCAGCCAGGGTAGTAGCGTCGCAGCTCGGCCAGTACCTGGTTCAGCGGTCGATTCTCGAACACCAGTCGTCCCTGGACCCACGCCAGATCGGTGCTGGCATCCATCCGGGCAGGGCGGTCGAAGCCGTTGGGGCCGATGCGGATGCTTTCCCCGGCCGACAGCCTGACATGGGCGTCATAACGCGTGGCCCGCAAATCCACATCACCGCGCTGCACCTGCACTTGCGTCACGCCATCGAGGTAGCGCACCGCGAAGGTGGTGTTGCTGACGCTGGCGATGACCGGCCCGGCGTCGATTTGCAGAGGCAGGGTGCGTGTGTCCGGGACTTCGAAAAACGCCTCGCCTTTGTACAACCGAGCTATGTGCCGTTGGTCGTTGAACGTGCTGGAAAAGGCCGAGTCGGTGTTGAGCAGGACCTTGGAGCCATCCTCCAGTTGCAGGCGCTGGCGTTCACCGACCACGGTCAGGTGATCGGCCTGCAGACGCAGGGGCAGGTCGCTGAAGTTGAACAGGCCCAGAAACAGCACGGCAGCGGTGGCCAAGGGTTTCCAATGGGCGCGCAAGCGTGACAGTGCACTGGCTTGGGGGCGGCCTTTGAGTTGCCGGGCGCTTTGCATCACTTGCGGGCCGTTCCAGATCGCCTGGGCCCGCTTGAATGCCTGACCATGGCGCGGATCGGCCGCCAGCCAGGCCTGGAACTGCCGGGTCTGCTCCTCGCTGGGGTTATCCAGCAGAATGAGCCAGTCCAGCGCCTGTTCCATGGCATGGGCGGTGTCCTGCGCCGCAGCGTGCTCAGGGGCACGTTGTTTGTCTGTCACGGTGGTTCCTCGCAGTGTCTTTTGCACGGCTATTTAGCGTCAGCGACCAAGCCTAGCAGGGTCGCAGGCCAGCGCAATCGGCGACGGCCTCTTAGAGAAAATCCTTACAGGTTCAGTCGCCACCAAGGCGTTCGGCCACGCCCACACAGATCGCCATGATCAGCTTCAGTTCCTTCTGCACGGTGCTCAGCGACACGTCCAGCCGTTTAGCGATGTCCTGGTAACTGTGACCGTGCAGCCGGCTGAGGATAAAAATCTGCTGCTGTCGCGGGCTCAGCGCTTGCAGGCGGAGATTGAGGCGTTCGAGCATCTGCTCGGCATGGGCCGCGTCTTCGGCGCTGCTTTGGGGGGCGACCACGTTGTGGACAACTTCCTGCGGCACGTCGTCCAGCAGGGTCCGGGACTGAATACGCCGCGCACGCAAGTGGTCCAGCGCCAGGTTGCGGGCGGTCTGGAAAACGAAGGGTTCGAGGTGCTCGACCGTGCGCTCGCCCAAGGCGCGAGTGACACGCAGGTAGGTTTCCTGAAGCAGGTCTTCGGCGGTGCTGGGGTTGTTGACCATGCGCTGGAGGGTGCGCAGCAGTGGCGTGCGCTGGGCAAGGAAGACGTGATGAAAGCGCGATTGACTCACGGTAGGGCCCGATTCGATTTGACTAGATGATAATGCTTATCATCTAGTTGATGGGTCAAGCCCTCATTTCACCACCCCGATTCCATGTGGGGAGCAAGCCTGGGAAGCAGGCCTGTGGAAGCAAACCTGTGGGAGCAAAGCTTGCTCCCACATTACCGGCTGCGCGGTGAGTTACTCGGCGTTACACAACGCCAGGCAGTTATCCAGCATGCGGTTGGAGAAGCCCCATTCGTTGTCATACCAGGCCAGTACCTTGAGCAGCTTGCCGCTGGCCTTGGTGTGGTTGGCGTCGAAGATCGACGACAGCGGGTTGTGGTTGAAATCGCTGGAGACCAGCGGCAGGGTGTTGTAGCCGAGAATCTTCGAATGCTGGCTGGCCTGGCGCAGCAGTTCGTTGACTTCTTCGGCCGACGCTTCACGCTTGAGCTGCACGGTCAAATCCACCAGCGACACGTTGATCACCGGCACGCGCACGGCCATACCGGTCAGCTTGCCCGCCAGTTCCGGCAGCACCAGGCCCACGGCCTCGGCGGCGCCGGTCTTGCTCGGGATCATATTCTGTGTGGCCGAACGGGCGCGGTATGGGTCGCTGTGGTAGACGTCGGTCAGGTTCTGATCATTGGTGTAGGCATGGATCGTGGTCATCAGGCCGCTTTCGATGCCCAGTTCGCGGTGCAGCACCTGGGCCACCGGGGCCAGGCAGTTGGTGGTGCACGAAGCGTTGGAGATGATCTGGTGGGACTGGCGCAAAATATCGTGGTTCACGCCGTACACCACGGTGGCGTCGGCACCCTTGGCCGGGGCCGAAATGATCACCTTGCGGGCGCCGGCGCTGATATGGGCGGCGGCCTTGGCGCGGTCGGTGAACAAACCGGTGCATTCGAACACGACGTCGATTTTTTCGGCGGCCCAGGGCAGTTCGGCCGGGTTGCGGATGGCGCTGACCGAGATACGGTCACCATTGACCGTCAGGCTTTCGTGATCGTGCTGCACCTCGGCATCGAAGGTGCCGTGAACCGTGTCGAACTTGAGCAGATGAGCATTGATTGCGCTGTCGCCCAGGTCGTTGATGGCGACGATCTGCAAGTCGCGACGATAACCTTGGGTATACAGTGCACGGAGGACGTTGCGGCCGATGCGGCCAAAACCATTGATTGCGATTCGAAGAGTCATTAACTGCGCCGCCGTCGATTTGTTGTTGGAATTACAAGATTATTCGCATAAAAATAGAAAACAAGCCTTTTTAGTGGCAATATTTTGTTTTATCTACAACGAGTGACCTGAATCAACTGGTCCGAATGGTCAAGAAATCCGCTGTCGCCCAATGCGTGGCGGGGTTTTGACCAGCATAGACAATCAGGTCGCCACACCCGTTAGCCTGGAGTTCTACACATGCATCCCCGCGTACTTGAGGTCACCGAACGGCTTATCGCCCGCAGCCGCGCCACGCGTCAGGCTTACCTTGCATTGATCCGCGGTGCAGCCAGCGACGGTCCGATGCGCGGTAAGTTGCAATGCGCCAACTTCGCCCACGGCGTGGCCGGTTGCGGCACCGAAGACAAGCATCACCTGCGGATGATGAACGCCGCCAACATCGCCATCGTGTCTTCCTACAACGACATGCTCTCGGCCCACCAGCCCTACGAAACCTTCCCGGAACAGATCAAGAAAGCCTTGCGCGAGATCGGCTCGGTCGGCCAGTTTGCCGGTGGCACGCCGGCCATGTGCGATGGCGTGACCCAAGGTGAGGCGGGGATGGAACTGAGCCTGCCGAGCCGCGAAGTGATCGCACTGTCGACGGCGGTGGCGTTGTCCCACAACATGTTCGACGGCGCACTGATGCTCGGCATCTGCGACAAGATCGTGCCAGGCCTGATGATGGGCGCGCTGCGTTTCGGTCATTTGCCGACGATTTTCGTGCCAGGCGGGCCCATGGTCTCAGGCATTTCCAACAAGCAGAAAGCCGACGTGCGTCAGCGCTATGCCGAGGGCAAGGCCACCCGCGAAGAGCTGCTGGAGTCGGAGATGAAGTCCTACCACAGCCCCGGCACCTGCACCTTCTACGGCACGGCCAACACCAACCAGTTGTTGATGGAGGTAATGGGCCTGCACTTGCCGGGTGCCTCGTTCGTCAATCCGAACACGCCGTTGCGTGATGCGCTGACTCGCGAAGCGGCGTTCCAGGTCACGCGCCTGACCAAGCAGAGCGGCAACTTCATGCCCATCGGCGAAATCGTCGACGAGCGGTCGCTGGTCAATTCCGTTGTCGCGCTGCACGCCACCGGCGGTTCCACCAATCACACCTTGCACATGCCAGCCATTGCCATGGCCGCAGGCATCCAGCTGACCTGGCAGGACATGGCCGACCTCTCCGAGGTGGTGCCGACCCTGAGTCACGTCTATCCGAACGGCAAGGCCGACATCAACCACTTCCAGGCGGCGGGCGGCATGTCGTTCCTGATCCGCGAATTGCTGGAAGCCGGCTTGCTCCACGAAAACGTCAACACCGTGCTGGGTCACGGCCTGAGCCGCTACACCCAGGAACCGTTTCTCGAAGACGGCGAACTGGTATGGCGCGAAGGCCCGATCGAAAGCCTCGATGAAAACATCCTGCGCCCGGTGGCCCGCGCGTTCTCGGCCGAGGGCGGGTTGCGGGTGATGGAAGGCAACCTGGGGCGCGGCGTGATGAAAGTCTCGGCGGTGGCCCTGGAAAACCAGGTCGTCGAAGCCCCGGCCATGGTCTTTCAGGATCAACAGGACCTGGCCGATGCGTTCAAGGCCGGCCTGCTGGAGAAAGATTTTGTCGCGGTGATGCGCTTCCAGGGCCCGCGCTCCAATGGCATGCCGGAGCTGCACAAGATGACACCGTTCCTCGGCGTATTGCAGGATCGCGGTTTCAAAGTGGCGTTGGTGACGGACGGACGCATGTCCGGCGCGTCGGGGAAAATTCCGGCGGCTATCCACGTCAGCCCCGAAGCCTACGTTGGCGGCGCATTGGCCCGCGTGCAGGAGGGCGATATCATCCGCGTCGATGGCGTCAAAGGCACCTTGGAGTTGAAGGTGGACGCCGAGGAATTCGCCGCACGCACACCGGCCAAGGGCTTGTTGGGCAACAACATTGGCACCGGTCGCGAGCTGTTTGGTTTCATGCGCATGGCATTCAGCTCGGCAGAGCAGGGCGCCAGCGCCTTCACTTCTGCCCTGGAGACGCTTAATTGAAACTGGCTTTGGTCGGTGACATCGGTGGGACCAACGCCCGGTTCGCCTTGTGGAAGAACCACAACCTGGAAAATATCCAGGTGCTGGCGACCGCGGATTACGCCTGCCCCGAAGATGCCATCAAGGTTTACCTGAGCGGCGTAGGCCTGAAGCCGGGTTCGATCGGTTCGGTTTGCCTGTCCGTGGCGGGGCCGGTCAGCGGCGATGAGTTTCGCTTCACCAACAATCACTGGCGCCTGAGCAATCTGGCCTTTTGCAAGACCCTTGAGGTCGAGAAGCTGCTGCTGGTCAATGACTTTTCGGCCATGGCCCTGGGCATGACGTGCTTGCGTCCCGATGAATACCGGGTTGTCTGCGAGGGCACGCCGGAGCCGTTGCGTCCGGCGGTGGTGATCGGTCCTGGCACCGGGCTGGGTGTGGGCACGTTGCTGGATTTGGGCGGCGGTCGTTTTGCGGCATTGCCGGGGGAGGGTGGCCATGTCGACCTGCCCATGAGCAGCCCGCGGGAAACCCAGCTGTGGCAGCACATCTACAACGAGATCGGTCATGTCAGTGCCGAAACCGCCCTGAGCGGCAGCGGGTTACCTCGGGTGTACCGCGCCATCTGCGCGGTGGATGGCCATACGCCGGTGCTCGACACGCCCGAATCCATCACCGCCGCCGGCCTGGCCGGAGACCCCATTGCCCTGGAAGTGCTCGAGCAATTCTGCCGCTGGCTGGGGCGGGTGGCCGGTAACAATGTGCTGACGGTGGGTGGGCGTGGCGGTGTATACATCGTCGGCGGGGTGGTCCCGCGATTCGCCGATTTTTTCCTTGAAAGTGGTTTCGCCCGTTGCTTCGCCGACAAGGGCTGCATGAGCGATTATTTCAAGGGTATTCCAGTCTGGCTGGTGACGGCGCCGTATTCCGGGCTGATGGGCGCGGGTGTGGCGTTGGAGCAATCGACTCCAGTTTGAAATGTGATCCCCTGTGGGAGCGAGCTTGCTCGCGATGACGGAGTGTCAGTCGCCATTGATGTTGACTGATACACCGCTATCGCGAGCAAGCTCGCTCCCACAGGGGTTTTGTAGTGTGTTTGTAGTCCTCATCCATCAGGCATAATCGCCCCAACCCAAACAACAAGGACGAGGCCCCGTGAGTTCAGTGAACAAATCGATTTTGTTGGTCGACGACGACCAGGAGATTCGCGAACTGCTGGACACTTACCTCAGTCGCGCGGGTTTTCAGGTACGTACTACCCCTGATGGCGCCGGGTTTCGCCAGGCACTTAACGAAGCAGCCAGCGATCTGGTGATCCTCGACGTGATGTTGCCCGACGAGGACGGCTTCAGCCTTTGCCGCTGGGTTCGCCAGCACCCGCGCCAGGCCCACGTACCAATCATCATGCTCACGGCCAGTTCCGACGAGGCCGACCGGGTTATCGGCCTTGAGCTGGGGGCCGATGATTATCTGGGCAAACCTTTCAGTCCGCGTGAACTCCAGGCGCGCATCAAGGCGCTGTTGCGTCGTGCGCAGTTTGGCCAGGAACGCTCCGGCGGCGAAGTGTTGGCCTTCGACGAGTGGCGGCTGGACATGGTCAGCCATCGACTGTTCCACACCGACGGCGAAGAAGTGATCCTCTCCGGCGCCGATTTCGCCTTGCTCAAGCTGTTTCTTGACCATCCCCAGGAAATCCTCGACCGCGACACCATTGGCAACGCCACTCGCGGTCGGGAGTTGATGCCCCTGGACCGAATCGTCGACATGGCGGTCAGTCGTCTGCGCCAGCGCCTGCGTGACACCGACAAGCCACCACGGTTGATCCGCACGGTGCGCGGCAGTGGTTATCAACTGGCGGCCAGTGTGATTGCCAGCAATGGTCATTGATTGGATCAAGAAAATAGCCCGCCGGGTGCCGGTGCCGCGTTCGTTGCTTGGAAGAATGCTGCTGCTGACCCTGCTGGTGGTGCTGTTCGCCCAGACCTTGTCCAGCCTGATCTGGGTCTCGCAACTGCGCGCCACCCAGCTCGAAGGCCTGGTCACCAGCGCCCGTAGCCTGGCCCATTCGATGACCGCCAGTGTCAGCTATCTGCGCTCGTTGCCGGTGGCTTACCGGCCATTGGTGCTGGATCAATTGCGCAGCATGGGCGGCACGCGGTTTGTCGTCACGCTCAACGACAAACCCCTGGGCATGGACGTGCTGCCGGTTACGCCGCGCAAGCTGGCGGTGCTCAAGGCGGTGGATGACGTACTGCGAAAATCCCTGGGCAACAGCGCCGACATCTCGGTGAAGTTTGTCAGCCCCGAAGACCTGCGGATTTTCAACGGCGGCCTGAAGCTTGATGAATTGCCGCGCTCCTGGGCCCACTACGCCTTGACCCTGGAACCGGTGAACCCGCCGGTGCTGGTCACGCAAATCCAGATGGCGCCGGGCGAATGGCTGTACATCGCTTCGCTGCTCCCAGAGCCCTACACCAGTCTTGAAGAGCAGAGCCTGCCGACGCAGCAGGTTGGCTTTATCGTGCTGACCAGCAGCCTGTTGTTGCTGTTCATCGGTTTGCTGGTGCATTGGCAGAGCCGGCCCCTCAAACGCCTGGCCCGCGCGGCACGCGACATGTCCCTGGGCGCCGAAGTGGAACCGGTAGCTGAAGGCGGCGGCAGCGAAGTGGTGGAAGTGGGCAGGGCATTCAATGCCATGCGTGAACGCATCAGCCGTTACCTGACCGAACGCAGCCAATTGTTCAGCGCGATTTCCCATGACTTGCGCACGCCGATCACGCGGCTGCGCTTGCGGGTCGAACTGCTGGAGGACGAAAACCTGCAGGCCAAGTTCGGCCGCGACCTGGACGAGCTGGAGTTATTGGTCAAAGGTGCGTTGCAATGCGTCAAGGACACCGACATTCACGAAAACATCGAGCCGGTGGACCTCAACCATGTGCTCGATTGCCTGGTCGAACCGTACCTGGCGCCCAACGGCAATGGCCGGGTAACCCAGGATGGCCGCGCGTTGGCGCCGTATCCCGGCAAGCCGCTGGCCCTCAAGCGCTGCATCGGTAACCTGATCGACAATGCGCTGAAGTACGGGCAAAACGCCCACCTGCACATCGATGACGATGACACCGCGTTCATCCTGCACGTCGACGACGAGGGGCCAGGTGTGCCGGAGCAACGTCTGGAGCAAGTCTTCGAACCGCACTTTCGCCTGGCCGGGCAGCAGCAGGGCTATGGCCTGGGCCTGGGCATCGCCCGCAACATCGCCCATAGCCATGGCGGCGAAGTCAGCCTGCAGAACCTGCGCGAGGGTGGGTTGCGGGTGACATTGCAGTTGCCTCGCAGTGTGGATTAGTCGGACCGCGTTCTCGTTGATCGCGAGCAGGCTCGCTCCCACAGGGCTCGGTGGTGACCACAAAAATTGTTTATTCCCTGGCGCCAATGTGGGAGCGAGCCTGCTCGCGATGACGCCGTCAGCTTCAGCGCATCGCCCAAGTAATGTCACAAGTCGGTGACATAACTCGCCCCTTTCGTTACCTGCCACCCGCCATCCCTTGTTTAGACTCCCTGCGTCAAAACAACAAAAAAAGGTACTCCCATGGACACCTTCCAACCGACCTTCAGCAGTTGGCTGAATGCGCCTGCCCACCAGCAATGGCTTGCCGCCGAAGGCTTGCGTCTGCTGGCGTTCGCCAAGGCTTCGAAGCTGCCGGACGGCTTTGGCAACCTGGACGAGCAGGGTCGCCTGCCGGACGATGCCCGGGCTGAAACCATGAACACCGCACGCATGACCCATAGCTTCGCCATGGCCCATATCCAGGGGCTGCCGGGGTTCTCCGAGCTGGTGGACCACGGTGTCCAGGCCCTCAGCGGCCCTCTGCGGGACGCCGAGCACGGCGGCTGGTTCGCCACGGCGCAACCCCATGAAAACGACACCGGCAAGGCCGCCTACCTGCACGCATTTGTCGCCTTGGCGGCCAGTTCCGCGGTGGTGGCCCAACGTCCTGGCGCCCAGGCGTTGCTGGATGAAGCCGTGCGGGTGATCGATACGCACTTCTGGAGCGAAGAGGAGGGCGCCCTGCGCGAGTCCTTCAACCGCGACTGGAGCGACGAAGAAGCCTATCGCGGCGCCAACAGCAACATGCACGCCACCGAAGCCTTCCTGGCCCTGGCCGATGCCACGGACGAGCCCCGCTGGCTGGTCCGCGCGCTGCGTATCGTTGAGCGGGTAATCCACGGCCACGCCGCCGCCAATGACTACCTGGTGGTGGAGCATTTCGATCGTCACTGGCAGCCGCTGCGCGAGTACAACCACGACAACCCCGCCGACGGTTTTCGCCCTTACGGCACCACGCCCGGCCATGGTTTCGAATGGGCGCGGCTGCTGTTGCACCTTGAGGCTGCACGGGTGCAGATTGGCATGTTGACCCCGGGCTGGCTGGCCCAGGATGCGCAGAAACTTTTTGACCAGAACTGCCGCCACGGTTGGGAGGTCGACGGCGCCCCAGGCCTTGTCTACACCCTGGACTGGGACAATCGCGCGGTAGTTCGCCATCGCCTGCATTGGGTGCATGCCGAAGCAGCGGCCGCCGCCAGTGCCTTGCTCAAACGCACCGACGAGGCGCAATACGAAGCCTGGTACCGGCGGTTCTGGGAGTTCTGTGACAAACATTTCATCGACCGTTGCAACGGCAGCTGGTACCACGAGCTCGATCCGCAAAACCGCCCCAGCGCCGACATCTGGCCGGGCAAGCCGGACCTGTATCACGCCTGGCAGGCCGTGCTGATCCCGCGTTTGCCCCTCGCCCCCAGCATGGCGACGGCGTTGGCGAAACTCTCCAGTCCCGCGCCTGTGTAACCATGCCGTGACATTTACGCGTCCCTTCGTTACCTGCGAAGGGATTTCCCCTGTTTAGAATCCATGCAGCGCAAGCACCAGACTTGCATGCATAACAACAAGAAAGGTACTTCTAGATGAATGCGATTTCTCGCCTCGCTACTGTCATTTCTCTTGCTTCCCTGCTTCCCGTCGCAGCATTCCCTGTCAGCGCCCTTGCCGCCGAATCCAAAGGCAGCGTGGAAGTCGTTCACTGGTGGACGTCCGGTGGCGAAAAAGCCGCGGTCGATGTGCTCAAGGCCCAGGTAGAGAAAGACGGCTTTACCTGGAAGGATGGCGCTGTTGCCGGTGGTGGCGGCTCAACTGCCATGACCGTGCTCAAGAGTCGTGCCGTGGCCGGTAACCCACCGGGTGTGGCCCAGATCAAAGGCCCGGACATCCAGGAGTGGGCGTCTACCGGACTGCTCGACACCGACGTCCTGAAAGACGTTGCCAAAGAAGAGAAGTGGGACAGCCTGCTCGACAAGAAAGTCTCCGATACCGTGAAGTACGAAGGTGACTACGTTGCCGTGCCGGTGAACATCCACCGCGTCAACTGGCTGTGGATCAACCCGGAAGTCTTCAAGAAAGCCGGCATCACCAAAAACCCCACCACCCTCGAAGAATTCTACGCCGCCGGCGACAAGCTCAAGGCAGCAGGCTTCATTGCGCTGGCCCACGGCGGCCAGCCTTGGCAGGACAGCACGGTGTTCGAAGCCGTGGTGCTCTCGGTCATGGGCGTCGATGGCTACAAGAAAGCCCTGGTCGATCTGGACAACAAAGCCCTGACCGGTCCGGACATGGTCAAGGCGTTGACCGAGCTCAAGAAAGTCGCGACCTACATGGACGTGGACGGCAAGGGGCAGGACTGGAACCTGGAAGCGGCCAAGGTCATCAACGGCAAGGCCGGCATGCAGATCATGGGTGACTGGGCCAAGAGCGAATGGACCGCCGCGAAGAAAGTCGCCGGCAAGGACTACGAGTGCGTAGCTTTCCCGGGGACCGACAAGGCCTTCACCTACAACATCGACTCCCTGGCGGTGTTCAAGCAGAAAGACGAAGGCACCGCGGCCGGTCAGAAGGACATCGCCAAGGTCGTGCTGGGTGAGAACTTCCAGAAAGTCTTCAGCATCAACAAGGGTTCGATCCCGGTGCGCAACGACATGCTGGCCGACATGGCCAAGTACGGTTTCGATTCCTGCGCCCAGACCGCTGCCAAGGACTTCCTGGCGGACGCCAAGTCCGGCGGCCTGCAGCCGAGCATGGCGCACAACATGGCGACCACGTTGGCAGTACAGGGCGCGTTCTTTGACGTGGTGACCAACTTCATCAACGACCCGAAAGCCGACCCAGCCGACGCCGCCAAGAAGCTTGGCGCAGCGGTTCAGTCTGCCAAGTAACCGTTAGCACCGCGACCCCCTGTGGGAGCGAGCCTGTGGGAGCAAAGCTTGCTCGCGATGAACGATAACGCGGTCATTCGAAAGACCGTAGCGCTTTCATCGCGAGCAAGCTCAGCTCCCACACAAGCCCGCTCCCACAAGGGATGCGAGTAGTCTTTTTCTCAAGTACTGGATCTTCCCATGAGTTCTGTTGCTGTGTTCAGCAAGGCCTCGCCGTTCGATGCATTGCAGCGCTGGCTCCCAAAACTGGTGCTGGCGCCGAGCATGTTCATCGTTCTGGTGGGCTTCTACGGTTATATCTTGTGGACGTTTGTTCTGTCGTTCACCACCTCGACCTTTCTGCCGAACTACAAGTGGGCGGGCCTGGCGCAATACGCGCGGCTGTGGGACAACGACCGCTGGTGGGTGGCGAGCAAGAACCTGGCGCTCTTTGGCGGCATGTTCATCGGCATCACCCTGGTGATCGGCGTGCTGCTGGCGGTGTTTCTTGACCAGCGCATTCGTCGTGAAGGTTTCATCCGCACCATTTACCTGTATCCGATGGCGCTCTCGATGATCGTCACCGGTACGGCCTGGAAGTGGTTGCTCAACCCGGGCATGGGCCTGGATAAATTGTTGCGTGACTGGGGCTGGGAAGGTTTTCGCCTGGACTGGCTGATCGACCCGGACCGTGTGGTGTATTGCCTGGTGATCGCCGCAGTGTGGCAGGCCTCGGGTTTCATCATGGCGATGTTCCTGGCCGGCCTGCGTGGGGTGGATCAATCGATCATCCGGGCTGCGCAGATCGATGGCGCGAGCATGCCGCGCATCTACTGGAAAGTGGTGCTGCCGAGCCTGCGTCCGGTGTTCTTCAGCGCCGTAATGATCCTGGCGCACATCGCGATCAAGAGCTTTGACCTGGTGGCGGCGATGACAGCCGGCGGCCCGGGTTACTCCTCTGACCTGCCTGCCATGTTCATGTACTCCTTCACATTCAGTCGCGGCCAGATGGGCATGGGCTCGGCCAGTGCGATTCTGATGCTCGGTGCGATTCTCGCAATCATCGTGCCTTACCTGTACTCCGAGCTGAGGACCAAGCGTCATGACTAGTCTCGCTGCGAAACCTTCCATCAGCCTGAGTCGCATCGCGATCTACGCGGTACTGATCCTTGCCGTATTGCTTTACCTGGTGCCGCTGGTAGTCATGCTGTTGACCAGCTTCAAGACCCCGGAAGACATCAGCACCGGCAACCTGCTGAGCTGGCCGACCGTGGTCACCGGCATCGGCTGGGTCAAGGCCTGGGCCACGGTTGACGGGTATTTCTGGAACTCGATCAAGATCACCGTCCCGGCGGTGCTGATCTCCACCGCGATCGGTGCATTGAACGGCTACGTGTTGTCGATGTGGCGCTTTCGCGGTTCGCAGTTGTTCTTCGGCCTGCTGCTGTTCGGCTGCTTCCTGCCGTTCCAGACCGTCCTGCTGCCGGCTTCGTTCACGCTCGGCAAGATGGGCCTGGCCAGTACCACCACGGGGCTGGTGTTCATACATGTGGTCTACGGCCTGGCGTTCACCACGCTGTTTTTCCGTAACTACTACGTGAGCATTCCCGATGCGCTGGTGAAAGCGGCGCGACTGGACGGTGCGGGTTTCTTCACCATCTTCCGGCGGATCATCCTGCCGATGTCCACCCCGATCATCATGGTCTGCCTGATCTGGCAGTTCACCCAGATCTGGAACGACTTCCTGTTTGGCGTGGTGTTCTCCAGCGGCGATTCGCAGCCCATCACGGTGGCGCTGAACAACTTGGTCAACACCAGTACCGGGGCCAAGGAATACAACGTTGATATGGCGGCGGCGATGATCGCCGGGCTGCCGACCCTGCTGGTCTATGTAGTGGCAGGCAAGTATTTCGTGCGCGGTCTGACGGCCGGCGCAGTCAAGGGGTAATCATGGCAACGCTCGAACTTCGCAATGTAAACAAGACCTATGGTGCCGGCCTGCCGGACACCCTGAAGAACATCGAGTTGTCGATCAAGGACGGTGAGTTCCTGATCCTCGTCGGCCCTTCGGGCTGCGGCAAGTCGACGCTGATGAACTGCATCGCCGGCCTTGAAACCATTACCGGCGGCGCGATCATGATCGGTGACCAGGATGTCAGCGGCATGAGTCCGAAGGATCGCGACATCGCCATGGTGTTCCAGTCCTACGCGCTGTACCCGACCATGAGCGTGCGGGAGAACATCGAGTTCGGTCTGAAGATTCGCAAGATGAGCCAGCCGGCCATCGACGAAGAAGTCACCCGCGTGGCCAAGCTGTTGCAGATCGAACACCTGCTCAACCGCAAGCCCGGCCAGCTTTCCGGCGGCCAGCAACAGCGCGTGGCCATGGGCCGGGCGCTGGCGCGGCGGCCGAAGATCTACCTGTTCGACGAACCGCTGTCCAACCTCGACGCCAAGCTGCGGGTCGAGATGCGCACCGAAATGAAACTGATGCACCAGCGCCTGAAGACCACCACGGTCTACGTCACCCACGACCAGATCGAAGCCATGACCCTGGGCGACAAAGTGGCGGTGATGAAGGACGGCATCATCCAGCAGTTCGGCACGCCGAAAGACATCTACACCAACCCGGCCAACCTGTTCGTGGCGAGCTTCATCGGTTCGCCACCGATGAACTTCATCCCCCTGCGCCTGCAACGCAAGGACGGCCGTCTGCTGGCCTTGCTCGACAGCGGCCAGGCTCGTTGTGAGCTGCCGATGGGCATGCAGGATGCGGGTCTGGAAGACCGTGAAGTGATCCTCGGCCTGCGCCCGGAACAGATCATGCTGGCGGGCAACGAGCCCAATGGTTTGCCGACCATTCGCGCCGAAGTCCAGGTCACCGAACCCACCGGACCGGACACGCTGGTGTTCGTCAACCTGAACGACACCAAGGTCTGCTGCCGCCTGGCGCCGGACGTGGCGCCGCAGGTGGGGGAGACCCTGACGCTGCAATTCGATCCTTCGAAAGTGCTGCTGTTCGACGCCAAGTCCGGCGAACGCCTGGGCGTGGCCGGCCAAGTGCAGACAGATGCCCGGACCGCAAACGTAGCGCAGTTCAAAGGCCGATGAAGAACAAATGGGGGAGGGGGCTTTGCTCCCAAACAAGCTCTCTCCCACCAGGGAGTATGCGGTGAGTGGGGGACCATTCGCCGCAATCGTTGTAAACCGCGTTAGATAAAAACAGTTAATAACAATAAAGACGAGGATGTAGGGATGAAGAAGAACAACAACGCCCGGCGTGTCTGCCAATTGTCCGCTGTTGCGGCGATGATGCTGGCCGGTAGTGCGCACGCGGCCGAGGCTTTCAGCGCCGATTCGCAGTGGATGACGGGCGACTGGGGTGGCGAGCGGACCAGGCTGATCGAGCAAGGTATCGATATCAAGGCTGATTTCGTCGGTGAGATGGGGGCCAATCTCGACGGCGGTTACAACGATGACAAGACTGCGCGTTGGTCCCAGCAGTTTGGCTTGGGTGTAGCCCTCGACCTGGAGAAACTGGCAGGTTGGGGTGATACCACGGCCAAGATTCAATTCACTCGCCGTGACGGTCGCAACATCTCCAACGACCGTATCGGTGATCCCCGTGCCGGCACCCTCAGCTCTTCCCAGGAAGTCTGGGGCCGTGGGCAAACCACCCGTCTGACGCAGTTGTGGATCAAGCAGCAGTATTTCGACAGTAAGCTGGATGTCAAAGCCGGTTATTACGGGGTCGGTGAAGATTTCAACAGTTTCCCGTGCGAGTTCCAGAACCTGGCGTTCTGCGGTTCGCAAGCGGGTAACTGGGCAACCGGCATCTGGTACAATTGGCCGATCATGCAGGCGGCGATTCGCGTCAAGTACAACCTCACGCCCGAACTCTATGCGCAGATCGGTGCTTACAACCAGAACCCTTCGCAGCTGGAAAACGGAAACCGCTACAAGCTCAGCGGCAGTGGCACCAAGGGCACGCTCATTCCTGTCGAGTTGGTCTGGTCGCCCAAGCTCAATGGCCTGCCAGGCGAATATCGTATCGGTTACTACAAAAGTACGGCCAAGGCTGATGACGTGCGCGAAGACGACAATGGCCAGGATGCCGCGACAACCGGTAACGCGTACCGCAGCCACAGCAGCAAGGATGGCTACTGGTTCGTGGTGCAGCAACAGCTCACCACCCACAACGGTGATGCATCGCGCGGTCTGAACATTGCGGCCAACGCCACCTTCCATGACAAGGAAACCAACGTCGTCGACAACTACCAGTCGCTGATGTTCGTGTACAAGGGGCCGTTCAATGCGCGTCCTAAAGATGACGTCGGGATTGGTTTTTCCCGCATCCATGTCAACGAAGATGTGAAGAAAAACGCCGAGCTGGTCAACGCGGCCAATGGTGTCAGCGACTACGACGATCCGTTGTTCTCGCCATTGCGTGGCACCGAATACAACTACGAAATCAACTACGGTTTCCACGTGACCAACTGGCTGACCGTACGCCCTAACCTGCAATACATCACTCATCCGGGTGGTGTGAATGAAGTCGACGACGCGCTGGTCGCCGGTCTGAAAATTCAGTCGGTGTTCTAACGCTGTTGCGATAAGCTCCTCTCTATGTGCGCATATTTGCGGATGGCCAAGGCTGTCCGCTTTTTTTTGTGAGGCCTACAGGCCTGCGGGGATAAATCCCCTCGCCACAAAAAGCTGTCGCATCAATCCAGTTCAATGATTTCCAGGACCGCAGCTCATGCATGAGCATCCGCTACAACGCTTTTTCAGATCCTTGCGCGAGCGCCCGGTGTTTGCGTGGGAGCGCTATCAGCAACGTGATGTGTTGGTGATCGATCATCCTCTGTGCCAGGCGGTGTTCAGTCGCCAGGGCGCGCAGCTATTGCACTTTCAGCCGCGGGGGCAGAAACCCTGGTTGTGGTGTGCGGCCAGGTGGCCACAAGTCGGTGCGATCCGCGGCGGTGTGCCGGTGTGCTGGCCGTGGTATGGCCGTCATCCCAGCGAAAATGCCTGGCCGTCCCATGGCTGGGCACGGTTGATCGACTGGAAACTGCTCGACAGCCGCAGCGATGAATACGGTGTGCACCTGCACTGGCAGCTCCAGTTGTGCGACTGGCAGGTCGATCTGTACGCCGATCTGGGCGAACGCATGGAATTACGCTTGAGCACCGAGCATCAAGACAGCCTGCCGTGCCAATTGAGCCAGGCTCTGCACGCCTATTGGCGTATTGGTGACGTGGGTGAGATAGCGCTGTCTGGGCTTGAAGGCGCGCTGGGCTACGACCAGTTGAACCGTGCAGCCTGCCAGCAGGAAGGCGATTTGCGGGTCGAGGGCGGTTGTCAGCGGGTGTTCCAGCATGAGGGTGAACTGCAGCTTAAAGACCACGCCTGGCAGCGTGAGCTGTGCATCGACACCGGCGCCAGTGCCGATACCGTGGTGTGGCATCCCGGTGCCCGGCCTTTGCTGGGGGTGAGCTGGGATGAGGTGTCGGAGTTCGTCTGCGTCGAAGCGGCCAGCGGTGGCACTGACAGCCTGTGCCTGGCGCCGGGGGAGCGGGCGCATTTGAGTTTGCAGGCGCGGGTGGGGGCTTGATCAAGGGGGGCAGCTGTTGGCCCCATCGCGAGCAGGCTCGCTCCCACAATGGATCTGCGGTCAATAAAGATCCACTGTGGGAGCGAGCCTGCTCGCGATGACGGCCTGTCAGGCGCTCAATTACCCAAGCCAGTTCAGTTGAACTCATCCCCCACCGGATACCGGCTGGCATTGAGGCTTTCCTTGATCTTGCGCAGATGCGGCTGGAAGTCCACACCGCGGCGCAAGGTCATGCCGGTGGCGAGCACGTCCAGCACAGTGAGCTGGATGATCCGCGAGGTCATCGGCATGTAGATGTCGGTGTCTTCGGGCAGCGGGATATTCAGGCTCAGGGTGCTGGCCTTGGCCAGGGGCGAGCCTTCGGCGGTCAGCCCCAGTACCGATGCGCCGTTCTCCCGGGCGATGCGCGCGACTTCCACCAGCTCGCGGGTACGGCCGGTGTAGGAAATGATCACGAACAGCTCGCCCGTGTGGGCCACTGACGCGATCATCCGCTGCATCAGCACATCGGCGTGGGCGGTCACCGCCAGGTTGAAGCGGAAGAACTTGTGTTGGGCATCCAGCGCCACCGGTGCCGAGGCGCCGAGGCCGAAGAAGTGAATCTGCCGGGCCTGGATCAGCAGATCCACGGCACGACTGATCAAATTGGGATCAAGGGCCTGGCAGGCGCTGTCCAATGAGGCAATGGCACTGCCAAAGATTTTCCGGGTGTAGGCTTCCGGGTTGTCATCGGCCTCCACTGCGCGACTGACGTAAGCGGCGCCGCTGGCCAGGCTTTGGGCCAGTTGCAGCTTGAGTTCCGGGTAGCCGCTGACGCCGAATGAGCGGCAGAAGCGGTTGACGGTGGGTTCGCTGACCGAAGCGGCCTGGGCGAGGGCGGCGATGCTGAAGCGGGTGGCCTGCTGTGGGTTGAGCAGGATCACTTCGGCCACTTTGCGTTCTGCCTTGTTCAGGTCTTCAAGGCGACTCTGGATCTGTTCCAGTAAATTTCGCACGCGGTCCATACAAGATTCCTAGAAAGACGGGTCTTTGATACGACCCTTTGCGGTGGCCTATCCTACTGATGGCTCCGGTGTACCACCACTCGGAATCGGTATTTTCGAAAAATGTTGTGGTTATTACTACATTTTTCCTTGAGTGATGCCTTGAAAAAAGGTATTTGTAGCTTAACTTGATAAAAGAACAAACATCATGCATTCGATTACGGTTGAACCGTGCACCTTCGCCTTGTTCGGCGCGTTGGGCGACCTGGCCTTGCGCAAGCTGTTTCCTGCCCTTTATCAGCTCGATGGCGCGGACCTGTTGCACGAGGACACGCGGATCATTGCCCTGGCCCGGGAGCCGGGTAGCGAACAGCAACACCTGGCGTTCATCGCCGCGGAGTTGCGCCGTTACGTGGGCGACAAGGATCTGAACGAGACCGTGGTTGAACGCTTCCTGGGGCGCCTGACTTATCTGCACGTGGATTTCCTCAAGGCCGAGGACTATGTCGCCCTGGCCGAGCAGGCCGGTTCAGCCCAGCAAGTCATTGCCTATTTTGCCACCCCAGCGGCGGTGTATGGAGCGATCTGCGAGAACCTGGCGAAGGTCGGCTTGTGCGAAAACACCCGCGTCGTGCTGGAAAAACCCATCGGCTCGGACCTGGAATCGTCGCGCAAGGTCAACGACGCCGTGGCGCAGTTCTTCCCGGAAAACCGCACCTACCGTATCGACCACTACCTGGGTAAAGAGACGGTCCAGAACCTGATCGCCCTGCGGTTCGCCAACAGCCTGTTCGAAACCCAGTGGAACCAGAATTACATTTCCCATGTGGAAATCACCGTCGCCGAGAAGGTCGGCATCGAAGGCCGCTGGGGCTATTTCGACAAAGCCGGCCAACTGCGCGACATGATCCAGAATCACCTGTTGCAGTTGCTCTGCCTGATTGCCATGGACCCGCCGGCCGACCTGTCCGCCGACAGCATCCGTGACGAGAAGGTCAAAGTGCTCAAGGCCCTGGCCCCCATCAGCCCGGAAGGCCTGACCACTCAGGTGGTGCGCGGCCAGTACATCGCCGGCCACAGCGAGGGCAAGTCGGTGCCGGGTTACCTGGAAGAGCCCAACTCCAACACCCAGAGCGATACCGAAACCTTCGTGGCCCTGCGCGCCGACATTCGCAACTGGCGCTGGGCCGGGGTTCCGTTTTACCTGCGCACCGGCAAGCGTATGCCGCAGAAACTGTCGCAGATCGTCATTCACTTCAAGGAACCGTCCCACTACATCTTCGCCCCCGAGCAGCGCTTGCAGATCAGCAACAAACTGATCATCCGCCTGCAGCCGGACGAAGGGATTTCCTTGCGAGTGATGACCAAGGAGCAAGGCCTGGACAAGGGCATGCAATTGCGCAGCGGTCCGTTGCAACTCAACTTTTCCGACACCTATCGCAGCGCGCGGATTCCCGATGCCTACGAGCGGTTGTTGCTGGAAGTCATGAACGGCAATCAGAACCTGTTTGTCCGTAAAGATGAAATTGAAGCCGCGTGGACGTGGTGTGACCAGTTGATTGCCGGATGGAAGAAATCCGGCGATGCGCCCAAGCCGTATGCGGCCGGGTCCTGGGGGCCAATGAGCTCCATTGCACTGATCACGCGGGACGGGAGGTCATGGTATGGCGATATCTGAAGTGAAACTACCGCAGGGCGTCAGCGCCCACGAATTCAAAACCCCGGTGCTGCTGGCCGAGGGCTTGGCGTTGAAGGTGGCCGAGCAATTACGCGAGGCCATCGAGGCGCGCGGCACGGCGACCCTGGTGGTCTCCGGTGGTCGCAGCCCCGTGGCGTTTTTCCAGAGCCTGGCCAAACAGGCGCTGGACTGGTCGAGCGTGGTGGTGAGCCTGGCCGATGAGCGCTGGGTGCCGGTTGAGCACGCTGACAGCAACGCCGGTCTGCTCAAGCGTTACCTGCTCCAAGGTGCGGCGGCGAAGGCCCAGTTCCTGAGCCTCTACAGCGCCAGCGTCGACCTGGAAGCCGCAGCCGAGCAGGCCGATCGTTTGCTGGCCGAGCTGCCGCCCATCGACGTACTGATATTGGGCATGGGCGATGACGGGCACACCGCCTCGCTGTTCCCCGACAGTCCGAACCTGGCTCAAGCCTTGGATGCCAATGGTGCTCGCCGCTGCTGGCCGATGCTGGCGCCCACCGTGCCGCACCAGCGCCTGACCATGAGTCGCGCTTTGCTGGCCTCGGCGAAACACAAAGTGCTGTCGATTTCCGGTCAGTCGAAATTGACCACCCTGAACGCTGCGGTGGCCGGTGACAATGTCGCCGAAATGCCGATCCGCGCGTTTTTGCAACCTACGTTAGAGATTTACTGGTGCCCATGAACCAAGGATCAGCCGCTATGACAAACCCATCCCCGACCGTTTCCATGGCGGACAAAGTTACCCTGATCGACAGCCTCTGCGCCAAGGCGCGGATCCTGCCGGTGATCACCATCGCCCGTGAGCAGGACATCCTGCCGCTGGCCGATGCCCTGGCCGCCGGCGGCCTGACGGCGCTGGAAGTGACCTTGCGTTCCCAATACGGCCTCAAGGCCATCCAGGTGCTGCGCGAGCAACGTCCGGAACTGGTGACCGGGGCCGGTACGGTGCTGGACCGCCATATGCTGGCCGCTGCCGAGGCTGCCGGTTCGCAGTTCATCGTCACCCCAGGCATCACCCGTGATCTGCTGGAAGCCAGCGTCGACAGCCCGATCCCGTTGCTGCCGGGCATCAGCAACGCCTCCGGCATCATGGAAGGCTACGGCCTGGGTTATCGCCGCTTCAAACTGTTCCCGGCGGAAGTCAGCGGCGGTGTCGCGGCCATCAAGGCCCTGGGCGGCCCGTTCGGCGAAGTGAAATTCTGCCCGACCGGCGGCGTAAGCCCGGCCAATATCAAGAGCTACATGGCGTTGAAAAACGTGATGTGCGTGGGCGGTAGCTGGATGCTTGATCCCGAGTGGATCAAGAACGGCGACTGGGCCCGCATCCAGGAGTGCACCGCCGAGGCGCTGGCGCTGCTGGACTGATTGTCTTACCGAACCTTCGTTGGGTGTTCTACGGTTTTACGGTGCGCTTGGTCGGCGCGCCGTTTTTTTTGCCTGGGTTTTATCGTACCGCGCTGGATGAACGCTGGATTTGTGGCGAGGGGATTTATCCCCGCTGGGGCGCGCAGCGGCCCCGAAACCTGACATCTCGGTGCGTCAGATAAGTTAAGTCCTCCTTGCTGGGCTGCTGCGCCGCCCTGCGGGGATAAATCCCCTCGCCACAACTACATTCGGCTCAGGTTAATCAGCGCCGCAGTCAACCGCTCGATATCCTTCGCCAAGGTGATCAACCCTGGGGTAATGCGAATACACGGCCCGACACTGGTGTTGCGCACCACGGTGAAGATCCCGTAGTCATTGAGCAGTCGATCGGCCATCGCCTGTTGATCGGGCTGGGCGCTGAAGCGCATCGACGTGATGCCACAGTACAGGCGCGGATCGTCCGGCGTCATGATTTCGATCCCCGGTACATCACGCACGGCGTTCACCCACAGGTCGCGCAGATAACTGAGCCGCACGCCCTTGGCCGATGCGCCACCCAATGAGTGGTGCTCCTCCAGGACCAATGGCAGGGTGAGCAAAGCCGGGATATTGGGGGTGCTGTGGGGCGTTCGCGAGCGCACGTCTGCGGCTGGATAATGATCTTCGTCCATGTCCGGGTCGATGTCGGCCAGCCGTTGCGGTGCGATGTATAAAAAGCCCAGGGCCAGCGGCCCGCCGATCCACTTCTGCAGGTTGAACCCGGCGAATTCGATACCGAGCTTCTTCAGATCGAAATCGATCTGGCCCAGGGCGTGGGCACCGTCGAGAATGATATCGACGCCAAACTCACGGGCGGTTTCGGCAATGGCCTGGACCGGCATCACCAGCCCAGTGAGGTGGTTGACGTAGGTCAGCGCCATCAGCTTGAGGCGCGGGTAACGAATGAACGCTTGGCGATAAGTGCCCACCAGGCTTTCGAAACTGGCGGGGTGCGGGTGGACGAGTTCAATCACCTCTACGCCACGCTGCCGGGCCAGCCAGCGCATTGCGCTTTTGACCGACGCGTATTCCAGATCACAGATCAGCACCTGATCGCCAGGCTTGAGACCGTTGTAGTTGCGAATCAGCGTTTGCAGGGCGTCTCCGGCACTGTTGGCCAGCGCTACGCTAGCGGGGGACGCGTGGATCAGTTGCGCCACTTGCTGGCGAATCGCTTCGCCATGGTCCCGGTCGAAATGCTGGCGCACGTACACCGAGTTACCGCGATTGACGAACTCAATATTGCGTTGGTACTCCTCGACCACGGTCCGGGACATGCGGCCGAAGTAGCCGTTTTCCAGATTGAGCGGCCCATTGGGGTCGACATCGTAGCGACCCACAAAAGTTTCCCAGAAAGCTTCATCGTGGGCGCGCAGGGTGTTCTCGGGCATGGCGTGGCTCAATCAATGTTGGGGCTTGGGTTTGCCGTGTTTGGCACGCAGGGGGTCAAGCAGATCCGACAGACCGTTGTGGTCGATCTCCTGCATCAGCGCCAGCAAACCGCCCAGTTCCCCGTGAGGAAAACCCTCGCGAGCGAACCAGTTCAGGTACTGCCCGGGCAGGTCGGCCAGGATTCGGCCTTTGTATTTGCCGAAGGGCATCTGGCGTGTCACCAGCAGTTCGAGCTTTTCCGGGTTCATGGCAGGGGTCTTGATTCAGTCAGCCTGGAAAATACAGGCATTCTGCATGCAGGCCAAATGACAGATCATGCAAAGAACACGGATACAGTTATCGAGCGATTGATTAACTTATTGATTTTTAATGTTTTTATTTGTGATTGCGGCTGGCACGACCGATGCAATATTCCTTGTAGGTTTTTTATTCACCAAGCAAAGGAATTGAAAAATGACCGACATCAACAAAGAATCCATCTCCGTCCTGAACGACCTGATCGAGACCAGCAAAGATGGTCAGGAAGGTTTCAAGACTTGCGCTGAAGACATCAAGCATCCACAACTCAAGGATTTGTTCGTCCAGCGCGCCGCAGACTGCGCTGCCGCCGCGGCTGAGCTGCAAGCTGCCGTACGGGCCCTGGGTGGCGATCCGGAAACTTCCACCAGCGTTGCCGGTGATATGCATCGCCGTTGGGTGGACGTGAAATCCATGTTCACTGGCAAGGACGAAGAAGCAGTGCTCAACGAAGCCGAGCGCGGTGAAGACCATGCCCTTAAGGCTTACAAAGAAGCCATGGAGAAAATCAGCAAGCACAACCTGGTTGGTATTCGCGATCTGGTTGAGCGTCAGTACCATGGCGTGCAGCGCAACCATGACCAGGTAAAAGCCCTGCGTAACCAGGCGCGCGCCAGCTAAACAAGCGCGCTGTACAAAAAAACGCCAGCCTGTCTGGCGTTTTTTTATGCAGATCATGTAACGGTGGCTCTGGACTCAAATAGATAGCCAGCTAATAATTGCACCCTCCATCACCCTTTATTGCATCTATCGTTACTGCGTCCCCATAAGAGTTTTTCGCGTGCCCATTACTTTCCAGGCCCTGTTCGCTCCCGACCGCCTCGCTGTGCAATTCGCCGTCAAGACCGTGCTTGGTGGTGGCTTGGCGCTTTGGCTGGCCTTGCGCTGGGGCCTGGAGCAGCCTTCATGGGCGTTGATGACCGCGATCATCGTGGCGCAACCGCTGTCCGGGATGGTGGTGCAGAAAGGCTTGGCGCGATTGGTCGGCACACTGGTAGGCACCGTCATGTCGGTGGTGTTCATGGGGCTGTTTGCTCAGGCACCGTGGTTGTTCCTACTGGCGCTGGCCGTGTGGCTGGGCTTGTGCACGGCTTGCTCCACACTGCTGCGCAGCGCCTGGTCCTATTCGTTCGTGCTGGCCGGTTACACAGTGGCAATCATTGCCTTGCCGGCCATTTCCCATCCGCTGGGGGTGTTCGATCAGGCCGTGGCGCGCTGTACGGAGATCAGTCTGGGCATTGTCTGCGCCACGGCGGCCAGCGCGTTGCTCTGGCCGTTGCGGGTCGAGCGGCAATTGGCCGATCAGGCCCGTGTCGCCTGGCAGAGCGGCATGCAGGCGGCCCGTGCCACCCTGACGGGCGACGCCCAGGCCCGTAAAGGACTGCTGGAAATCCTCGGCAAGATCGTCGCCGTGGACGCCCAGCGTGAACACGCCTGGTTCGAAGGCAGCCTGGGTCGGCAACGGGCTCGGGCCATCAGCGCTCTGAGCCAGAAACTGTTGATGCTGCTGCGCATCTCCCGCTCGGTTCGGCGGCAATGGAAACAACTCGATCCTGAGGAAGCCGAGGCCCTCAAGCCGTGGATGAGCGAGGTGCAACAAGCCCTCGACGCCGACAGCGCGACCCTGCAAGCCTTGCGACCACGGGTGCTGGATGCATCCCACGATCCACTGATCAGCCCGGCGCAAAGTTATTGCCTGGCCCGCTTCGCCTTGTTGCTCGATACCGCCCTGGCTGCCTGCGCAGCCTTGAAGGCGGTGCAAGAGGGCAGGGAGGCGGTGGATCCGCCGCGCACCCTGGCGCCCCATCGTGACCTGCCCCTGGCCATGGTCTTTGGTGCGCGTAGCGCCCTGGCGTTTCTGGTGGTCGCCTGTTTCTGGCTGGCGACTGCCTGGCCCGCCGCCTCAGGCGCGCTGGTGCTCACCTGCGTGGTGTGCAGTCTGTTCGCCAGTCGCGAAAACGGCGCGCAGATCGGCATGAGTTTTCTTCGGGGAATTCTGTTGGCGGTGCCGACGGCGTTTGTCATCGGTGAGATTTTGCTGCCGCAGTGGAGCAGTTTTGCGATGTTGTGCATGGCCATGGGCGTGCCGCTGTTCCTGGGAGCGCTGGGTATGGCCAAGCCGCAGATTTTCGCCACGGCCACCTCGTTCTGTCTGCATTTCGTGGTGCTGATATCGCCGCTCAACGCCATGAAATATGACGTGGCGGCGTTCTTCAACAATGCTCAAGCGATGATGATCGGTGTGGGTGCGGCGGTGTTGGCCTTCAACCTGCTGATTCTGCGCGATCCGGCCTGGCATAGCCGGCGCCTGCTGGCCGCCACGCTGGATGATCTGGTGCGGTTGACGCGCCGTAGCCTGCGGGGCGCCGAGAGCTGGTTCGGCGGACGCATGGCTGATCGGCTGTTGCAACTGGCGCGGCATTATCCCGAACTGCCGGTGCCGGCGCGTAGCCGTTGGGATGACGGATTGCTTGGCCTGGACATGGGTGACGAGTTGCTGCACCTGCGTTTGAGTCTGGCCGTCGCCCAAATGCCCGACAACCGGGCCCAGCGCCGTTACTTCGATGCGCTGGAGCAGGTGCTTGAGCGCGGCCCGGCAGTTGATCAGGCCGAAGCACTCGGCCCGGCGAGCGACGAGTTCCTGAAGGTGTTGTCGACGCAACCGCCCGGCGATGCGCTGAAACTGGCCCAGGGTGCGGTGGTGCAATTGCAGAACAGCTGGCGCGCCTGGTGCCGTCAGCACGAACCTGAACAACGGGAGCAGAGCCATGGGCTTGCGTGAGTGGTCGATAGGCGGGGTATTGCTCAGCCCGTTCTTGATTTATGTGGTGCTGGCCTTGCTGGTGACCGGTGGGCTTCGCCTGTTGCTCAGCCTCGTGCCGGCCGGGCGCTGGATCTGGCATGAAGCCTTGTTCGACTGCGCCCTGTATGTCTGTGTCCTGACTGTTATTACCGTGGTCCTCGGACCGCTATAAGGAGTTGAACATGCGTACTTCCGTACGTGTTGCCGTCACGCTGAGCGTGGTGGCCGTGGCGATCTTCGCCGGGTTTCATCTGTGGCAGTACTACATGCTCACGCCCTGGACCCGGGATGCGCGGATTCGCGCCGACGTGGTGGTGATCGCCCCCGACGTGTCAGGTTGGGTGCGCGAGCTCAAGGCGGTGGATAACCAGCAGGTCAAGGCCGGCGATGTATTGCTGAGCATCGACCGCGAACGTTTCGAGGCCGCGCTGGAGAAAGCTCGGGCGGTGGTCCAGACCCGGCAGCAGCAACTGAGTTTGCGTGAACACGAAGCCAGTCGACGCGCCGCTCTGGGGCCCCAGGCTATCAGCGCCGAGTTGCGGGAAAACGCCCAGATCAACGCCGGCATCGCCCGGGGCGAACTGCGCGAGGCCCAGGCCGAGGCCAAGGTCGCCGAACTCAACCTGGCCCGCAGCCAGGTCCTGGCCCCACGGGGCGGCCATATCACCAACCTGCGCCTGGCCGAGGGCAACTACGTGAATGCCGGACAACCGGTCATGGCGCTGATCGACGATTCAACGTTTTATGTGCAGGCCTATTTCGAAGAAACCAAACTGCCCAGGATCCGCGTGGGCGATCCGGTCAAGGTCTGGTTGATGAGCGCCGGTCATGCCCTGCAAGGCCACGTCGAAAGCATCAGCCGCGGCATTACCGACCGCAATACCAATCCCGATGCGCAGTTGCTGGCGGAGGTCGAGCCGACCTTCAATTGGGTGCGCCTGGCCCAGCGGATTCCGGTGCGGATCAAGCTGGACAAGGTGCCTGAAGGGGTAAACCTGAGCGCGGGGATGACGGCGAGCGTGCAGGTGCGTGAAGACTTGCAATAACTTTGTGGCGAGGGGATTTATCCCCGCTGGGGCGCGAAGCGGCCCCAATATCTCAAGACCTCTGAGGTGTGTCTGCCCGAGTGCAGGGGGCTGCTTCGCAGCCCAGCGGGGATAAATCCCCTCGCCACAGGTCATTCACTTTAGATAGTGGTAATCAACCGACAGTAATCGCCGGCAGCGTCGGCAAGGTCACGGTCTGCTGCTTGCGTGGCGCGAGGATTTCCGCTTCGCCGTCCACCACCAGCTCGTCGCGCTGATTGAACACGCGAGTGGCAATGCGTACGCGAAATTTCGGCAGTTTCTCAAGGATCTCCAAGCGCACGGTCAGGGTGTCGCCAATCTTCACCGGCTTCTGGAAGCTCATCTGCTGGCCGATATAGATGGTGCCCGGCCCAGGCAGCTCGCAGGCCACCGCCGCGCTGATCAGCGCACCGCTGAACATGCCATGGGCGATGCGCTCCTTGAACATGCTCGCCGCAGCGAATTCGGCATCCAGGTGCACCGGGTTGTGATCACCCGACATGGCGGCGAACAGCTGGATGTCGCGCTCTTCGACGGTCTTGCTGTAGCTGGCGGTCTGGCCGACTTCGAGGGCTTCGTAGGGGATGTTGGTAACCTGGGTCATCTATCAAATCCTGTGACGAGTAAAGGAAAACGCTGCAAACCTATTCGCTGCGTGGCGGTCGCTTGTGACTCAGGGCCTGGGCAATCCAGGCCAGCACGTCGGCCGTCACTTCATCGCGGTTGGTTTCATTGAACAGTTCGTGCCGGGCTTGCGGGTAAATCGTCAATTGCAAGTGCTGGCTGCCGGCGCCGCGCAGGGCGTCGGCCAGATCCTTGAGACGTTTGCCTTCACTCACCGGATCACATTCACCGCCGATCACCAACAGGGGCAGGCCCGGATCGATCTGGGCGAGATTGGACGCTTTGCTGATCTGCTGCAACCCGCCGAGCAGGTCGACCCACAACTGATTGGTGCAACGAAAGCCGCACAGCGGGTCGAGGCGG
Source organism: Pseudomonas sp. N-1-13 (assembly GCF_057787095.1). NCBI lineage: Bacteria > Pseudomonadati > Pseudomonadota > Gammaproteobacteria > Pseudomonadales > Pseudomonadaceae > Pseudomonas > Pseudomonas sp. N-1-13. The sequence continues at coordinate 1,280,152 of NZ_JBYNRI010000001.1, forward strand.
TACTTGTCGACCTCGGCCGGGTCGCGGCTGAGCCAGTCGAAGGGGGTACGCGTGGGTTTGAATTTCTTATTGAAACTGCCGAAGGACAGCCACTCGATCAGGGCGCTGCGGCCCTTTGGGCCCTGGCGCATGCGCTCGAAACAGGCGATCAGGCGCGCGGCACGATAGAGCGCCACGGGCTGGAAATTCGAACCGCTGAGAATCGCCCCGTGCAGACTGGCGCTGTGATGTAACAGGTAACCCTGGGCGATGTAGCTGCCCATGCTGTGACCCAGCAACACGATGGGAACATCGGGGTGTTGCTGGCCGATGTGTTGATTGAGGCTGGCCAGGTCGCCGACCACCTTGGCCCAGCCATCCTCGTCGGCAAAATGGCCGAGCGTCGCTGCTTCGCCGGTTTTGCCATGGCCGCGCAGGTCCGGCGCGTAGACACCGTAGCCTGCATCGCACAGCGCCCGGGCCAGACGCGCGTAGCGGCCGCTGTGTTCGGCCATGCCGTGGGCCAGCATGATCACCGCTTCAGGGGCGGTTTCAGGCAGCCACTGATTGACGAACAGGCGGGTGTGGTCGGTGGCGGTGAGCATGAACGTTTGGTGGATCATGGTCATTCCTTTACTCACGGGCATACACAAGGGCAAACACAGCGTCGCTGCATTGTATAGCGCATCCGTTGCGTCTCGCCTGATCAAGTCACGTTACGTTACGTCGTGGCAGGTAGATTCACACAATCTATGAAGCAGGTTGCCATATTTGCCTGATTGGCCATAGCTGCTAGTGTCCCAAGAGCACCGCCTGTGCAAGAGCCACAGAAGCGGCCCGGACACGTTCAGGTAAAGAGGATAAAAACAATGCAGCCTGATTTCTGGAATGACAAACGCCCGGCCGGCGTGCCCCTGGACATTGACGTGGGGGCCTACAAATCGGTGATCGAGGTGTTCGAGCGTTCCTGCAAGAAATTCGCCGACCGTCCGGCGTTCAGCAACATGGGGGTTACCCTGACCTATGCCGAACTCGAGCGCTACAGCGCTGCCTTCGCCGGCTACCTGCAAGCCCATACCGACCTGGCGCCTGGCGATCGTATCGCGGTGCAGATGCCCAATGTCCTGCAATACCCCATCGCCGTGTTCGGTGCCTTGCGCGCCGGGCTGATCGTGGTCAACACCAACCCGTTGTACACCCCGCGGGAAATGCGCCACCAGTTCAAGGACTCCGGCGCCCGGGCACTGGTGTACATGAACCTGTTCGGACAGAAAGTCCAGGAGGTGCTGCCTGACACCGATCTGCAGTATCTCATCGAGGCGAAGATGGGCGACCTGATGCCCACTGCCAAGGGCTGGCTGGTCAATACGCTGGTGAGCAAGGTCAAGAAGATGGTCCCTGACTATTCGCTGCCCCAGGCCGTTTCCTTCAAGAGCACGTTGCGCCTGGGGCGGGGCCATGGCATCAAACCGCTGAAAGTCAGCCTCGAGGACATCGCGGTGCTGCAATACACCGGCGGCACCACCGGCCTTGCCAAGGGGGCGATGCTGACCCATGGCAACCTGGTAGCGAACATGCAGCAGGCCCGGGCATGCCTGGGCCAGTTCGGCGACGACGGCCAACCGTTGCTGCGCGAAGGCCAGGAGGTGATGATCGCGCCGCTGCCGCTGTACCACATCTATGCCTTCACGGCGAATTGCATGTGCATGATGGTCACCGGTAACCACAACGTGCTGATCACCAACCCGCGGGACATCGGTGGCTTTATCAAGGAGCTGAAGAACTGGCGTTTTTCGGCGCTGCTGGGGCTCAACACGCTGTTCGTGGCGTTGATGGACCATCCGGATTTCAAGACCCTGGATTTCTCCAGCCTCAAGCTCACCAACTCCGGTGGCACTGCGCTGGTCAAGGCCACCGCCGAGCGTTGGGAACAGCTCACCGGCTGCCGGATCACCGAAGGCTATGGCCTGACCGAAACCTCGCCGGTGGCCTGCACCAACCCTTATGGCACCAAGTCCCGGCTGGGCACGGTGGGGCTGCCGGTGCCGGGCACGCTCATGAAAGTGGTCAGCGACGACGGCGCCGAACAGCCACTGGGCGAGCGCGGTGAGTTGTGCATCAAGGGCCCGCAAATCATGAAAGGCTACTGGAACAAACCCGAAGCCACCGCCGAGGTGCTGGACAGCGAAGGCTGGTTCAAATCCGGTGACATCGCGGTGATCGACCCGGACGGTTTCGTGCGCATCGTCGATCGCAAGAAAGACATGATCATCGTCTCGGGTTTCAACGTATACCCCAACGAAATCGAAGACGTGGTGATGGCCCATCCGAAAGTTGCCAACTGCGCGGTGATCGGTGTGCCGGACGAACGTTCGGGGGAGGCGGTGAAACTGTTCGTGGTGCCACGCGAGACGGGCGTCAGCCTTGAAGAGCTCAAGGCTTACTGCAAGGAGAACTTCACCGGCTACAAGATACCCAAGCACATCGTGCTGCGAGAGTCGTTGCCGATGACGCCAGTGGGCAAGATATTGCGGCGGGAGTTGCGGGATATCGCCTGAGGCCGGCCATCCTTTGGAATAAACCCTGTGGGAGCGAGCCTGCTCGCGATGGCGGTGTATCAGTGACAGAGATGTCGACTGAGGCGCCGCCATCGCGAGCAGGCTCGCTCCCACGGTTTTTATGTATTCGCAGTGATTAACCAGCGCTTAGTATTTTTACTCTAAAAATGACCACTGCATATTCTTGAGTCATATTTATGACTGTGGGGGCCACTTTTGGCTCTAGGCGACCCTTGGCAAAGCTGCTACTCTCGGCGCGCTTTTGTGACTTCTCGGCGTTGAATTAGGCCAGATTCACCAATAAACACACACCAATAATAATCGCATCAAATGCGGTGAGAATTCGCGTTGCTGAGGAGTGGGCTTCCATGATCGAAGACTTTTGGAAGGATAAGTACCCAGCTGGGATTGCTGCCGACATCAATCCAGACGAGTATCCGAATATTCAGGCGGTGTTGAAGCAGTCCTGCCAACGCTTCGCCGACAAGCCGGCATTCAGCAACCTGGGCAAGACAATTACCTACGGGGAACTGTATGAATTGTCCGGTGCCTTTGCTGCGTATCTGCAACAGCATACCGACTTGCAGCCTGGCGATCGAATCGCCGTGCAACTGCCCAACGTTCTCCAGTACCCGGTTGCCGTGTTCGGTGCGATTCGCGCCGGCCTGATCGTGGTCAACACCAACCCGCTGTACACCGCGCGGGAAATGGAACACCAGTTCAACGACTCCGGCGCCAAGGCGCTGGTGTGCCTGGCGAACATGGCGCACCTGGCCGAGGCTGTGGTGCCCAAGACGGGCGTCAAGCATGTGATCGTCACCGAAGTTGCCGATTTGCTGCCGCCACTCAAGCGTCTGCTGATCAACAGCGTGATCAAGTACGTCAAGAAGATGGTCCCCGCTTATCACTTGCCCAAGGCCATCAAGTTCAACGATGTGCTGAGCAAGGGCCACGGCCAGCCAGTGACCGAAGCCAACCCCACCAGTGACGACGTGGCCGTGTTGCAGTACACCGGCGGCACCACTGGCGTGGCCAAGGGCGCGATGCTGACCCATCGCAACCTGGTGGCGAACATGTTGCAGTGCAAGGCACTGATGGGGTCCAACCTCAACGAAGGTTGCGAGGTCCTGATCACACCGCTGCCGCTGTATCACATCTACGCTTTCACCTTCCATTGCATGGCGATGATGCTGATCGGCAACCACAATATCCTGATCAGCAACCCGCGCGACCTCCCGGCGATGGTCAAGGAACTGTCGAAGTGGAAGTTCAGCGGTTTTGTCGGCCTCAACACGTTGTTCGTGGCCCTGTGCAACAACGAAGCCTTCCGCAACCTGGATTTCTCGGCAATGAAGGTGACGTTGTCCGGTGGCATGGCCCTGCAACTGGCGGCGGCCGAGCGCTGGAAAGAGGTTACCGGCTGCCCGATCTGCGAAGGTTACGGCATGACCGAAACCAGTCCGGTCGCCACGGTCAATCCGATCCAGAAAATCCAGATTGGCACCATCGGCATTCCGGTGCCGTCGACGCTGTGCAAGATTATCAATGACGCCGGCGAAGAACTGCCATTGGGCGAAATCGGTGAACTGTGTGTGAAAGGTCCACAGGTCATGAAGGGCTACTGGCAGCGCCAGGACGCCACCGACGAGATCCTCGACAGCGAAGGCTGGCTCAAGACCGGCGATATCGCGCTGATCCAGCCGGACGGCTACATGCGCATCGTCGATCGCAAGAAAGACATGATCCTGATCTCCGGTTTCAACGTATACCCCAACGAGCTGGAAGACGTGCTGGCGACCCTGCCGGGCGTCCTGCAGTGCGCGGCCATCGGTGTACCGGACGAAAAATCCGGCGAGGCAATCAAGATTTTCATTGTGCCCCGCCCGGGTGTCACGCTGACCAAAGAGCAGGTGATGGAACACATGCGCGCCAACGTCACGGGCTACAAAGTGCCCAAGGCGGTGGAATTCCGCGACGCGCTGCCGACCACCAACGTGGGCAAGATCCTGCGACGCGAGTTGCGTGATGAAGAACTGAAGAAGTTGGGTCTGAAGAAGTAAAACCGCTGCCAACAAAAAGCCCCGCCAGTGCGGGGCTTTTTGTTTGGTATTGCCCTGGCAGGCCCCAAAAATCTGTGGCGAGGGGATTTATCCCCGCTGGGTTGCGCAGCAACCCCCCTGCGTCTTGTATGACAGATTGGTGTGGCTCATGAAAGCGTGGGGCTGCTTCATAGTCCAGCGGGGATAAATCCCCTCGCCACAGGAAGCCCGGCAGCTTATACGGATTGGTTACAACCGAAACTGGGCAAAATCCAGGTTGGTGCCACCCGGGCGCATGTCCTGCAGGTACGAATCCTTGTCGGCGCTCAGCTCCAGGCTCAGGGCCGCCTTGCGCTTGCCCTGGTTGCGTACTTCCAGGCCTTCCATTTTTTCGCGCAGGAACACGGTCGGTACCTTCAGGTGCAGCAGCTCATCGGTGGCCGGCGTGTGCAGCAGCAGGTGGATCCATTCGTACTGACCGATGGCCAGGCGTGCCACCGGGATATCGAACCAGAAGATGTTGCGGTTGCGGTTCAATTCGCTGAAGTGGCAGTTATTGACGCCCAGTACGGCGCCGCCCAATTCCTGGTTTCTGCGGGCGATGGCCTGCTTTTTATCGAGTTTCATAACGTTCCTACGAGATTGGAGCTTCAGGTCGCAGCCTGAATACGTGGGGCATTCTCGGGGGTGGATCGGCAAACATAAAGCTCAACCTGCATCTGACGATGAAATGCGCTGCTGAAAAAATGAAACTCCCCGCAAACGGCCTCGGTCAACCCTTATGTAATGACTTTTCGTACAGTTGTTCACAGGAGAGACATCATGGGTAGCACGAGCGATAAAGTGAAGGGCGTTGCCAACGAAGCCGTCGGCAACATCAAGCAAGGCGTCGGCAAGGCCACCGACAATGACCGCATGCGCGCTGAGGGCGTGGTCCAGGAGAAAAAAGGTGAGGTTCAGCAAAACGTGGGCAAGGCCAAGGACGCAGTCAAGAAAGGCGTTGACGAGGCATAACCGGCCTGTTGAATAACCGATTGGAACGGCCATCCGCGGGTGGCCGTTGTCATGTCTGCTCGAACTTGCACCGGGGAAATTGTTCCAAAGTCGCCAAACAGGTTACTTTTGTCTTGGATAGCAACCCCGAGAGTCGCCAGGCGACCTTCCTTTTTTGCGGCGAAAGGAGACGCACATGATGTTCCCGGCCTTGAAAGGCTTACCCTTGCATCGTGTGATGATGCGTACCGTGACCGAGTTTCTCGACGACGAGATGTCGACCTACGCCTCGGCATTGGCCTACCAGATGCTGTTTTCGCTGTTCCCCTTCATTCTGTTCCTGATCGCACTGATCGGTTTCCTGCATTTGCCGGACTTCTTCTCCTGGCTGCGCCTGCAATCGGAGCTGGTGTTGCCACCCCAGGCCCTGGAGCAGGTCAACCCGGTGATCGACCAGCTTCAGCAATCCAAGGGGGGGTTGTTGTCGGTGGGTATCGTCATTGCGTTGTGGACTGCCTCGGCCGGTGTCCGGTTGATGATGAGTGCGATGAACGCCGCCTACGATGTGGTAGAGGGCCGTCCGATCTGGAAGCGCTTCCCGCTGTCGATTTTCTACACCATCGGCATCGCCGGCATGTTGTTGGCCGCCGCGGCGCTGATGGTGCTCGGGCCGCAGGTGATGGGCTGGATCGCGGCCCAGGTCGGGCTGGAGGAGTTCATCGTCACACTCTGGACCATCGTGCGCTGGCCGGTGATCGTGTTTTTGCTGATGGTGGCTGTGGCGTTGATCTATTACGTGATGCCTGACGTCAAACAGGAGTTTCGCTTTATTACACCGGGGTCGGTGCTGGCGGTGGTGGTGTGGATCATCGCGTCCCTGGGCTTTGCGTTTTACGTCAAGACCTTCGCCAACTACAACGCCATGTATGGCAGTATCGGCGCGATCATCGTGCTGTTGCTGTACTTCTACATTTCTTCGGCGGTGCTGTTGCTCGGTGCGGAGATGAACGCGGTGATCGAGCACATGTCCGCCGAGGGCAAGGACCGTGGTGAAAAGAGCCCGGGCGAGCACGAAAAACAGCATGTGTCGGGCCTGGGCCGTGACCATTCCATTCCTCACCCCCACACTGACGAAACCTGACCATGATTCGTGAAATCCTGAAAATGGGCGACGAACGCCTACTGCGTATTGCCCCGCCGGTGCCGCCGGAAATGTTCGACAGCCCAGAGTTGTGGCAGTTGATCGACGACATGTTCCAGACCATGGAAAGTGTGGGCGGCGTCGGCCTGGCCGCGCCGCAGATCGGTGTCGACCTGCAACTGGTGATCTTTGGCTTCGAGCACAGCGAGCGTTACCCGGACGCCGAGGCGGTGCCCCAGACGATCCTGATCAACCCGCTGATTACGCCATTGGGCCCACTGATGGAGGAGGGGTTCGAGGGCTGCTTGTCGGTGCCGGGCCTGCGCGGTGCGGTCGATCGCTATCAACACATTCGCTACGAAGGCTTTGACCCCAAAGGCGAAGCCATTGTGCGCACGGCCTCGGGCTTTCATGCGCGGGTAGTGCAGCATGAGTGCGACCACCTGATCGGGCGGCTGTACCCCTCGCGCATCACCGATTTCAGTAAGTTCGGCTTTACCGAGGTCATGTTTCCGGACCTGGACCCGGCGGCGGACGACTAGCCTACGCAAACCCTCTGTGGGAGCGAGCCTGCTCGCTATAGCGGTGAGTCAGCTATGAAGCTGTTGACTGACACGCCGCTATAGCGAGCAGGCTCGCTCCCACATTGGATTGTGATGCGCTTCAGGATTGTGTTTTAGGTTCCATCCCCATCGCAATCATCGGCTTGCTGCGCGCATAGCGACTCAGGCGCTCGGCCATCGCATAAGGCAGCACGGGGTCGAAGCTGAACCCCTGCCGCTCATAAAAGCCGCGCAAATCAGGATGGCAGAACAACCAGACCGGTCCTTCCACGCCTTTCACCGCTTCGTCGATCAAGCGCGCCGCGATCCCCTGCATGCGATACGCCGGGTCGACAAACAACCCCGTCAGCCAATGCCCACCCGATACCGCTCGCAAGCACAGGGCCGCGATGATTTCATCCTGCCGCGCCACCCACAACTGCGCTTCACGCACCGCTTTCATTGAAGATTGGTGGGCGCGATAAAACTTGTTCATCAGCGGCCACAAGGGTTCATCGAGCCGCGTGTAGTGGATCTGGGACATGGCAAAGTCAGGGGCGGTGAAGGGGAGGGTGATTATAAAAGAACATGTCGGCGGCGATAGGTGTATACCTGACTTCACATCCCGTATGAGTGGAGTACGTATCATGGCCAAAGGCATGGATTCAAAAAAAGCGGCAAAGAAAAAACCGGCGAAGACCGCCGATGAAAAGCGCGCCGACAAAAAGGCCAAGAAGGTGAATCTGTTCGGTCATTGAATCGACGCCAGCGGGCGATGGGCCAGGGATGCATCCCGGCCATCGGCCCGCTGACCCCCGCAGCCTATCAAAGCGAGGCGAGGAACATGTCCGTAGCCGGGTCTTTGCCGGAGGTGCGACTTTCCTGGTCCTTCTCGACCTGCGCCATCGCCGTCTTGTCCTGCATGCGCTGGGCAATCTCCTGACTGACCGCCAATTGCTTCTCGGGCGGCATCGCCTCGAACTCCTCCTGGGTGATGCCCATCTCTTCAAGAATGCTGTCGCGCAGACGCTCTTCAGGCGTCTTGCTCATGTAGTCCTTGAATGCGTCCAGAGCAGAGCTGCCCTGTGTCTTGGCCTCATCGGAGGCTGATGAAGCAACGGTCTGCAACTGAACCCGGGTCTTGGCAAACGCTTCATCAACCTTGTCGCTGATGGCGGTGGCGGCATTGACCTGCTGTGTGGCTTGTCGCGCGATCGAAGCCTGCACCTGCGTGCTGCCCTGGCTGGCCTGAGCCTGGACGTTATCGCGCAATGCCTGCAGCGCGGCGCTTTGCAGGCCGCTGGCGGCTTCTGCGGTGGGATCCTCGCCCGGACGCTTGGGCAGCAAAATCATCGTTTGCTGTTGTGCACTGACCAACATGATGGATACCTGCGGTTATGGCTGAGCCATGTGCAGGAGCAAATCCCATGCCGCCGTCGCGAGCCCTGGATCCAAAGGCCTGTGTAGCGTATGCCGGCGATCATGGCGGCCAATCCTTGCCGTCGGACGGCATGGATCGACCGCACATGACCGTCGGGCTCAGGTGCTTTCGCGAACCTTGAGTTCAAATCCCATGTCCACCACCGGCTGAGCGATGCGGTTGCCGGCCATCAACGTGAGCATCTGTTCGGCGGCGCGCTGGCCGATGGCTTCCCGTGGCGTGCTGATGCTGCTCAGGCGCGGCACCATGTGGGCCGAGGCGGGCAAATCGTTGAAGCCCAGGACCGCAACCTGTTCGGGAATCTTGATGCCACAGCGCAGGGCTTCGAACAGCGCGCCGTGGGCCAGGTCGTCGTTGCCGAAGAAGATTGCATCGACGTCCGGATGGCTGGCGAGTAACTGCAGGAACAGTTCGCCGCCCAGGCCCACCGAGGATGGCCGTGGGGTCAGCAGTTCCAGATCCGGGTCGTACAGGCCGGCTTTCTGCAAAGCACGGCGAAAACCTTCGCCACGCAGCAACGTGCGCTGGTCCAGTTGTGCGCCGACATAGGCCAGGCGCTTGCGACCCCGGGAGATCAAGTGCTCGGCCGCCGTCTCGCCGGCCTTGAGTTGCGAAAAGCCGACGCAGTTAAGGCCCGCACCGGGGTCCAGTTCCATCATGTACACGCAGGGAATGTTGCTGGCCTCGATCATGCGCCGGGCGCTTTCGGTACGGTCGAAGCCGGTCAGCAACAGACCGCGTGGCTGATAGGCCATGTAGTTGCGCAGCAGGTCTTCTTCTTCGTCCCGGGAATAGTGATAGTTGCCGATCACCACTTCGAAGCCCTTGGGCCTGAGCACACGATGAATGGCTTCCAGGGTGTCGATGAACAACAGGTTGGACAACGACGGCACCAGCACCACCACCGAATGGCTCTGGGCCGAAGCCAGGGCGCGGGCGGCGGGGTTGACCACGTAGTTCAGGTCGCGGGCGGCCTGGCGGACTTTTTCCACCAGGCTTTCGGCAACGGTGCTGACGCCGCGCAGGGCACGGGAGGCGGTGATAGGACTGACACCGGCCAGGCGTGCGACTTCGTTGAGCGTGGGGCGACCGGTGGTGCGGGTATTCTTATCGTTTTTAGTGACGGTCATCAGGGCGGCTTGCCAAACAAAAATCAAGGCACTAAGGTAGCGCTGTCTCGACGCGGCTGCAAATGCGTGAGCGGGGTTTGCCTGAGCCCTGACCGTTAGCGTTGTGAACGAACATGCTGCAACCACAAAAATGACAAGAAGGCGTCGGCAACTTCTGCTTTTGCTCTGGTGTCACAACTTGCAAAGGTAGCGCTGTCTGCGCGCTGAGGTGTTACATGAATAATCCCATCACCGCCCTGGTCATCATGGGCGTTGCCGGTTGCGGCAAGACTTGCGTCAGCCAGGCCCTGTGCCAGTTGAGCGGCGCCACCGCCATTGAAGGCGACACTTTCCACCCTGCGGCCAACATCCAGAAGATGAGCGCCGGTATCCCCTTGAACGACGACGACCGTGCCGGCTGGCTTGACAGCCTGTGCGACGAGTTGCGCCGTGTCGATGCGATGGGCGAGCGTCCGGTGCTGACCTGTTCGGCCCTCAAGCACAGTTATCGCGAGCGTCTGCGCAGTGCCTTGCCGGGCCTGGGCTTCGTATTTCTTGAGTTGACCCCTGAAGTGGCCGCCGACCGCGTGTCCCATCGTCCGGGGCATTTCATGCCGTCGACCCTGATCGACAGCCAGTTTGCCACCCTTCAATCCCCTGTTGGCGAGCCCCTGACCCTGGCTCTGGATGCATCCAGCCACAGCGTCGATGAACTGGCTCATCAGGCTTATGTCTGGTGGGTGGATCACGGTTTGAAGCTGGCCAGTTGAGTTGCAAAAAATTTGCGTCAGAAAGATAGCGCTGTCCCGACGGCTTACAAATAACCGCTTCAATAACAACAACAAATCAGGAGACACCTCCCATGTTCGGCATGTCCCACGAGACGTTTCTGCTGCTTGATGCAGTGGTTACGGTGATCGGACTTATCGTCCTTATCACCAAGTTCAAACTCCACCCGTTCATTGCACTGACCATCGCGGCCGCTTTTCTGGGCCTGACCTCGGGCATGCCGATCGGCACCATCATCAAGGCGTTCCAGGACGGCTTCGGTGGCGTGCTGGGCTTTGTCGGCATCATTCTGGCGTTGGGTACGATGCTCGGTAAAATGATGGCCGAATCGGGCGGGGCCGATCAGATCGCCCAAACCCTGATCCGCGCCTTCGGCAAGGATAAAGTGCAGTGGGCCATGATGTTCGCCGCCTTCCTGGTGGGCATTCCGCTGTTCTTCGAAATCGGTTTCGTGCTGCTGATCCCGCTGGTGTTCATCGTGGCGCGTCGCACCGGTGTCTCGATCATCAAGATCGGTATCCCGCTGCTGGCCGGTCTTTCCGCGGTCCACGGCCTGGTGCCACCGCACCCGGGCCCGCTGCTGGCGATTGGCGTATTCGGTGCCGACATCGGTAAAACCATTCTCTATGGCCTGATCGTGGCGCTGCCGACGGCCATTATTGCCGGGCCGATTTTCGGTACATTCATTGCCAAGCATATCCCCGGCCATCCGAATCAGGAGCTGGTGGACCAACTGGCACGTGAGACCGATGCTGCCGATCTGCCGAGCTTCAACATCACGCTGATCACCGTGCTCTCGCCGGTGTTCCTGATGCTGCTCAAGACCTTTGCCGATGTGGTGTTGCCTGAAGGCAATTTCTTCCGCACGTTCATGGACCTGATCGGGCATCCGATTTCTGCACTTCTGTTGGCATTACTGCTGTCGCTGTACACCTTCGGCTACAAGCAGGGCATCGGTTCGAGCCAGATACTCAAGTGGCTGGACGCGAGTCTGGCACCGACTGCGGCGATCATTCTGATCATCGGTGCAGGCGGTGGCTTCAAGCAGATGCTGGTCACCAGCGGTGTGGGTGATGTGATCGGTCACATGGCGGTGAGTGCGCAGATTTCACCGATCCTGTTGGCCTGGCTGGTGGCGGCGGTGATTCGCATCGCCACAGGCTCGGCGACCGTGGCAACCATTACGGGTGCCGGGATCGTGGTACCGGTGGTCGGGATGATTCCGGGTGTGAACCGTGAGCTGCTGGTCCTGGCGACCGGTGCCGGTTCGCTGATCCTGTCTCACGTTAACGATGCCGGCTTCTGGCTGGTCAAGCAGTACTTCAACATGACCGTGGCCGAAACCTTCAAGACCTGGACCGCGATGGAAACCATCCTGTCCGTGGTAGCGCTGATCTTCATCCTGTTGCTGTCGCTGGTGATCTAAGCGACGACGCATCACCCATTGTGGGAGCGAGCCTGCTCGCGATAGCGCACTGACCGTCAGCAACGAAGTCGACTGTCATGCCGCTATCGCGAGCAGGCTCGCTCCCACATTGGCTTCTGGTGATCTGAAGATCCAGAGTGGGAGCAAACTCCCACATTGATTTTGGTATCAGGCGTTCGGTTTGCTTACCAACCCATCCGCCCGAAACATCCCGCGAATGCCGCGAACGGCCTGGCGAATCCGGTCCTGGTTTTCGATCAGTGCAAAGCGCACGTGATCATCGCCATATTCACCGAACCCCACCCCCGGCGAGACGCAGACCTTGGCTTCGGCCAACAGTTTCTTGGCAAACTCCAGCGAACCCAAGTGTGCATAAGCCTCGGGGATCTTGGCCCAGACGTACATCGACGCCTTGGGGTTTTCCACCATCCAGCCCAGTTCATGCAGGCCCTTGACCAGCACATTGCGGCGCTGGCGGTACTGTTCGGCGATATCACGCACGCACTGCTGATCGCCTTCAAGCGCGGCGATGGCCGCCACTTGCAGCGGTGTGAAGGTGCCGTAGTCGTGGTAGCTCTTGATCCGCGCCAGGGCGTTGACCAGTTCCGGGTTGCCCACCATGAAGCCGATACGCCAGCCAGCCATGTTGTAGCTTTTGGACAGGGTGAAGAATTCCACGGCGATGTCTTTTGCACCCGGCACCTGCATGATCGACGGGGCTTTCCAGCCGTCGTAGACGATATCGGCGTAGGCCAGGTCGTGGATCACCAGCACGTCGTACTGTTTGGCCAAGGCGATGACCCGTTCGAAGAAATCCAGCTCCACGCATTGCGCGGTAGGGTTGGACGGAAAGCCCAGGATCATCATTTTCGGCTTGGGAATCGAGCCGCGAATGGCGCGCTCCAGCTCGTCGAAGAAATCCACCCCCGGCACCAGTGGCACCGAACGCACCTGGGCGCCGGCGATCACTGCGCCGTAGATGTGGATCGGATAGCTGGGATTGGGCACCAGCACGGTGTCGCCCTGGTCCAGGGTCGCCAGCATCAGATGCGCCAGGCCTTCTTTGGAACCGATGGTGACGATGGCTTCGGTTTCCGGGTCGATGTCCACCTCGTAGCGGTCCTTGTACCAGCGCGAAATGGCGCGGCGCAGGCGCGGTATGCCTTTGGAGGTGGAGTAACCGTGGGTGTCTTCACGCTGGGCGACGGTGACCAGCTTTTCCACGATATGTGGCGGTGTGGCGCCGTCGGGGTTACCCATGCTCAAGTCAATGATGTCTTCGCCGCGCCGACGCGCAGCCATCTTCAGCTCGGCAGTGATATTGAATACATACGGGGGGAGTCGATCGATGCGCGCAAAGCGGCGCGGCGAACCTTGGTTGGCCATTATTGCCTCGAGATACGTGAGCGCCCGGAACCGTCCGAGCGACGTTGGCCACTGCGGTGGCCTGCGGCGCAAGATAAAGGGGCTGATGGCCAATTGTCCAGTAGCGGCGCGCAACTATTTTCGACGACACTGTCGATCCGCTCAGGGGACTTTCAGTAACACCTGCGCACTGCACGACTCGCCCTGTTCAAAAAACGAATGGACTGAATGATGGAATTTTCCAGCGGTTTCCTGCTGAGCCTTTCTTTGTGCCTGGACATTGGCGTGGCCAATATCGCGATGATTACCCTGGCCATGCAACGTGGCTATTTCCAAGGTTTCGCCCTGGGCCTGGGCACATGTGTGGGGGACCTGGTCTACGCGGTCCTGGCCTTGGCCGGCATGACGGTGCTGCTGCAATACGAAACGGTGCGCTGGGTGCTGTGGATCGGCGGCTCGGTGGTGCTGCTGTATTTCGCAGCGAAGATGATTCATTCGGCGATCTATCACCATGCGGCGTTGGCCGAGGCTGGCGAGGTGCGGAGTCATTCATCCGGGCAGGAGTTTTTTCGCGGGATTTTCCTGGCGATGTCGTCGCCCAGTGCCATTCTCTGGTTCGCGGCGGTGGGCGGCACATTGATCGCTCGCTCGGGCGGCGGAACGATCCTCAGCTCGGCGCTGTTCCTGAGTGGATTTCTCTGTGCCGGACTTCTCTGGTGTGCAGGCCTGTGCCTGGCAGCAACCCAGGGCGGCAGGCTGCTGGGGGATAAACTGTTGCGCTATTGCTATTGGGCATCGGCCGCCATCTTCTGCTATTTCGCGGTGTACGTGATTGTTTCTGGCTACAACGAGTTTATCGGGAAAGTGGCGCCGGCCGTTGTGCCTGGACTCGGATAAGCGAAACGGGCCTGGCAATCTTCATCAGGCTTCTATACTGCAACACCCGACCTCACGTTTCTGGAGTGTTGACGCATGGAAAAGCACGAACCCGATAACGCAGCCGAACCACGCTTCGAACACGGACGTTTTCAGATAATCGCCGGTTTTGGTGGCTGTTTTACCCCGGACACCGCCGAGGATATCCCGCTGCTCTGGGAAAAGTTTTTGCCCTGGCTCGGTAAAGTGCCAGGGCAGAAAGATGAGGTCACCTATGGCGTGTGTTGCAACCCGGACGGGAAGGGTGGGTTTGAATACATTGCCGGCGTGGAAGTCAGCCGGCTCGATGACTTGCCTGAACAGTTGCGCTGGATCGAAATACAGCCTGCGCACTACGCAGTGTTCGAACACAAAGGCCCATTGAAAGCCCTGCCGCAGACGTTCCACTACATCTGGAAAGAGTGGCTGCCGCGATCCGGCCACACAGCTGCCGAGGCCCCGGAGTTCGAACGCTACAGCGAAGACTTCAACCCCAGGACCGGCGAAGGCTCTCTGGAAATCTGGATTCCTCTCAAACCGAGCTGATTGCCATCCTCTCGGCAATGCAAACCGGTGGGAGCGAGCCTGCTCGCGATAGCGGTGCCACATCCAACATTCATGCAAGCTGGCCCACCACAATCGCGAGCAGGCTCGCGCTCACAGACAGGTTATGTCCTGGTCAAAACACCAGCCCCATCCGCCGCTCATAACCGATGCGGCCCTTGTACGCTTCGCCACTGTCGACCCAGCCCAACCGGGTGTACAGGCCGATGGCCGAGACGTTGTCGGCGTCGACCGAAAGCTCCAGTCCCCTGATTTGCGGCCATGCCGCCTGAGCCGCGGCAGGAAGCGCTTGCAGGCAGGCCTTGCCGTAACCCTTGCCCTGGGCCCGATAATCGACTTGCAGGGCGTGCAGGGTGGCGCTGTGTTCGTTGGCCCAGGCGGGCAGTACTGGCGGGCGCTTGAGTAACAGGAACGCCACTGGCACCTCGCCAGCCAGCAACGCAAACCCTTTGACGCCAGGGCCGGGCCTGGACAACAGCGTGTGCAGTGCGCCGTGGATATCGCCGGCGAACTTGATCTGTTCGGGGTGGATTTCGATGGCTTCGACCTGCGTGCGCTGCAGCTCGGTGAGGTCTTCGTAGGGTACGAGCTGAGCGGTCACAAAAGCATCCGTTGTTTGCCGACAGAATGGGCCTGGGATTCTAGCGAATTTTTTCTTTGAATTATTTTTGTTTGGGTTGTCGATTCGCAGTTTCTCTAAACGACAAAGGGTGTCTTCAACAAAAACCTGCGGAGAATCACCATGAATACCCAAACCACCGAAACCGAAATCAAGGCCTTGATCGAGACTTATCGCCAGGCTGTCATGGAAAAAAATGTTGAAAAAGTCATGGCGCTCTATGACGACAACATCGTTTCGTTCGATGCCATCCAGGCCCTGCAATTCAAGGGCAAGGTCGCTTACCGGGCCCATTGGCAGGCGTGCATGGAGATGTGCCCCGGACCGCACAAGTTCGACTTCCATCAAGTCGAGATTACCTCGGCCGACACGATCGCCTTCGCTCACTGGCTGGCCTATTGCGGCGGTACCAACGACAAAGGTGAGGAGCAGGCTTGCTGGATGCGCACGACCGCCTGCTATCAACGGGTGGCCGGGCAATGGAAGATTGTCCACGAACACTGGTCCGCGCCGTTTGATCCGATGGCCGGTACGGTGATGTTCGACCTGCAGCCCTGATCGTCGGTTTTTTCGCTGAGCGCTTTTCTGCGGTCCATAGTTGATCAGTTCGATCACGGAGCTTTCCATGAAGTACTTATGCCTGGTCTATAGCAACGAGCATGCGCTGCACAACTCACCCGACAGCCCGCAGGACGCTGAATGCATGGCCTACGCCGAGTCGATCCAGGGCAGCGGTCGTATGATTGCCGCCGAGGCCCTGGAGTCGGTGCAGACCGCTACCACGGTGCGCATGCGCGGCGGCAAGTTGTCGATCACGGACGGTCCGTTTGCCGAAACCAAGGAGCAACTGGCGGGCTTCTACCTGATCGACGCCAAGGACCTGAACGAAGCCCTCCAGGTCGCCGGCAACATTCCGGCGGCCCGGGTCGGCTGCGTCGAGGTCCGACCGGTACGTCAACTGAATCCCTGAACAACAATCACAAACAGGATTTCATTCATGAACCTCAAACCTGCCGCGTTCGAGTTATCCATCAGCCGAGTGATCGACGCCTCGCGCCAGAAGATTTTCCGCGCCTGGACCGAGCCGGCGCTGCTTGTCCAATGGTGGGGACCCCACGGCATGACTACGCCGGAGTGCGAAATGGAGCTGTGGGTCGGTGGTCAGTTTCGCACCCTGATGCGTGCCCCGGACGGCAGTGAATATCCGACCATGGGCGTGTTCCTGGAAATCGTCGCCCCGCAGCGGCTGGTCTTCACCGATGCGTTTGTGCCCGGCTGGATCCCCTCCGGCAAAGCCTTCATGACCGGCGAAGTGTTGCTTGAGGAGATGGGCGATAAAACCCTTTACACCGCCCGCGCCCTGCACTGGAACGAAGAAGACCGCCAGGCCCACGAAGCCATGGGCTTTCATGACGGCTGGGGCCAGAGCCTGGATCGGCTCGAAGCGCTGGTGACCCAGGGCATGCCCGACTGATGTCGGCCGAAGAAGTCAGTGCACGGGTCGAGCAGGTTTATCGGCAAGACTCGCGGCGCATCCTGGCGACGCTGATTCGCCTGCTGGGGGATTTCGACCTTGCTGAAGAGGCCTTGCACGAGGCCTTCTTCATCGCGGTCGAGCGCTGGCAGCGCGACGGTGTGCCGGACAATCCTCGGGCCTGGCTGGTATCGGCCGGGCGCTTCAAGGCCATCGACAGTTTGCGCCGGCGCGCTCGCTTCGCGGCGAGCCGGCCGATGCTGATTGCCCAGCTCGAAGAACTGGAGCAGAGCGACTGGAGTGATGAGGACGTGGAAGACGATCGCCTGCGGCTGATCTTCACCTGTTGCCACCCGGCCCTGGCCGCTGATGCCCAGGTGCCGCTGACGTTGCGGGAAGTGTGCGACCTGACCACCGAAGAGATCGCCCGGGCTTTTCTCGCCGCCCCGGCGGCCATCGCCCAGCGCATCGTGCGGGCCAAGGCAAAAATTCGCGATGCGAAGATCCCCTATCAGGTGCCGTCCCGCTCGGAACTGCCCGAGCGGCTGGACAGTGTGTTGCGAGTGATCTACCTGGTATTCAACGAAGGCTATTCGGCCTCGATGGGGGCTGAGGTGACGCGTGAAGATTTGACCCGCGAAGCCATCCGCCTGGCCCGCCTGTTGATGGAGCTGTTGCCTGAAGCCGAGGTCATGGGGCTGTTGGCGTTGATGCTGCTGCACGAGTCGCGGCGGCGAGCACGAACTTCTCCCGGCGGTGAACTGATCCTGCTGGATGAGCAGGACCGGTCCTTGTGGGACGCCGACATGATCGCCGAAGGCTGCGCCCTGGTGGAAGCCGCGCTCAATACCCGAAGGTTCGGGCCTTATTGCCTGCAAGCTGCGATTGCGGCAGTGCATGCCGAAGCCCCCACGGCGCAGGAGACCGACTGGCCGCAGATCGTCGGCCTCTATGACGTGTTGCTGCGTGCGGTGCCTTCACCGGTGATCGAACTCAACCGCGCCGCGGCCCTGGCCAAACGCGATGGACCGCAAGCGGGCTTGCAGCGGATCGACGCGATTCTGGACCGGGGCGAGTTGCTCGATTATCACCTGGCCCACTCGGCGCGGGCAGAACTCTGCCGGCAGTTGGGACGCGTGGAGGAGGCGAGGGCGGCATATCGACGCGCGCTTGAATTGACTCAGCAATTGCCGGAGAGGCGGTTTATCGAGGGGCGGCTTGCGGGGTTGCGGTGATCACCACAAGCGATGAAATCCTGTGGGAGCGGGCGTTGTGGTGTGCATCGTATTTATGAACAGCTGAAACCACTGTGGGAGCGAGCCTGCTCGCGATAGCGTCATGTCAGTCACATTGCTGTTGGCTGAAACATCGCTATCGCGAGCAGGCTCGCTCCCACAGGGTTTTATGGCTTGGCTGACGGGCATAACCCGTCAGTCAACCAGCCTTGATCAGAACTCGTGATCAGCGCTGTCCGGGTTCAGGTCGCTGATGCCCAGTTTGCCCGCGGCCTGTTCGATCGCGCCGGTTTGCTTGACCAGTGCGGCAATGGCGTCGCGCACGACCTGGTTGCCAGCGGTGTTGCCCGCAGCGATCAGTTGGTCGTAGTGCTCACCCTTGTTGGCGTGATCGACCATGACCTGGATCTTGGCTTCGGTGTCGGCCAGGTCGGCCTTGAGGGCGTTGTCAGCGGCCGGGTCAGCCTTGGCCACCAGGGACGACAGGCTGGCGCCGGTCATCTTGGTGCCGTCGACGCGGGTGTATTCGCCCAGGTAAACGTTGCGTACGCCTTTGGCGTCGTAGAAGTGCGAGTTGTGGGTGTTGTCGCTGAAGCAGTCCTGCTCGTCTTCTGGCGAGTTGGCTTCCAGGGACACCTTCATGCGTTCGCCCGCCAGTTCACCCAGGGACAGGCTGCCCATGCCGAACAGCATCTTGCGCAGGCCGGTTTCGGCAGGCTCGGCTTCCAGGGTGGCGCGGTAGTTGTCAGCCACGTTTGGCTTCCAGTTGCCGACCATTTCTTCCAGATCGCTGACCAGCAGTTGGGTCACGGCCTTGAGGTAGGCGCGACGACGGTCGTTGTGACCGCCAGTAGCCCCGGCACCTTCCAGGTAATCGGAGGCCGGACGCTTGCCGGCACCAGGGCCGGTGCCGTTGAGGTCTTGGCCCCACAGCAAAAATTCGATGGCGTGGTAGCCGGTGGCGACGTTGGCCTCGGAACCGCCCAGCTCGTTCAGGCTGGCGAGTTTCTCCGGGGTGATGTCTTTCACGTCGACCTTGTCTTCGCCTACCTGGACCTCGGTATTGGCGATGATATTGGCGGTGGCGCCCGGGTTACCCAATGCGTGCGCGTAGGAGGTGTCGACGTAGTCGATCAGGCCTTCATCCAGCGGCCAGGCGTTCAATTGGCCTTCCCAGTCGTCGATGATGGTGTTGCCGAAGCGGAACACTTCGCTTTGCAGGTAAGGGACGCGCGCAGCGACCCAGGCGGCCTTGGCGGCGTTGAGGGTCTCGTCGTTCGGTTTGGCCAGGAACGCATCGATCGCGGTTTGCAGGGTTTTCGCGGTGGATTCGGCATCGCTGTAGACCGCATGGACGATGTCGGCGTAGTGCGCGACAACGGCCTTGGCAGCGGCTTCGTCGATTTTGCCGGCTGCGGCTGGGGCGGCGGTGCTGGCTGCAGGCGTGGGCGCTTGCGGCGCGGCGGCCTTGTCTTTGCCTTCGCCGCAACCGGCGAGGGAAATAGCGATGGCCAGCAAACTGGCGGTAGCCAGAGGCATACGAATCATGGCGAACATCCTGCTTCGGTGATGGATGGGACAGGCGCGAGGTGCGCAAAGCTGCGACATAATGCGAAAGATTTGCATTATGTGTAAAGGGTTGTAGCTGTAAATATTTCTTATTTGTGATGCGGCGCGGGCAGCCTTCCGTAGGCGCCGCCGAGCTAAGCGAGGCTGCGATCTTCCCCCAGACACTTGAAGCTCAAGTGAACAAACCAAAGAGCGCAGGCTTCGCCAGCGCCTGCAGAAGCATGACCACCCAGGGAGAAAGAATCAGATGATGGAGACTTTGCTGCGCTGCGCCTGCTTGAGATAGATGCCCAACTCCCGTGCCGGCAGCGGTTTGCTGTAGTAGTACCCCTGACCTTCATGGCAGCCCTCGGAGATGATGTAGGCTTCCTGCTCGACCGTCTCCACCCCCTCGGCGATTACCTGCATCCCCAGGCTCTTGCCCAACTGGATGATGGCCCGGACGATGGTCGCGTCATCCTCGTCATCGAGCAGGTCCTGGACGAAGCTCTTGTCGATCTTGATCTTGTCCAGCGGCAGGCTCTTGAGATAACTCAGGGACGAATAACCGGTCCCGAAGTCATCGATGGCAATCAGCGCGCCGGAGCGGCGCAGGCTGAGCAAATGCTGGGCGGCTGTCGTGATGTCTTCCATCAGGCCGGTTTCCGTGACCTCCAGCTCCAGGCTGCGCGGCGGCAGGCGGTACATCTGCAGCAAGTTGTTCACCACCCGCGGCAGTTCGGCATGGTGCAATTGTACGGTGGACAGGTTGACCGCCATGCGCAGGTCAACGAAGCCTTGGTCATGCCATTCGCGCAACTGTTTGCAAGCCTGATCCAGGACCCATTCACCGATGGCGATAATGGTGCCGTTCTGTTCGGCCAAGGGAATGAACAGGTCCGGCGGCACGAGGCCGTGTTCGGGGTGATGCCAGCGAATCAGCGCCTCGGTACCCACCACTCGCAGGTCGCGATAGCTGACCTGCGGCTGGTACACCAGGCTGAACTGCTCGAGGAGCAGAGCCTCGCGCAGGTCTTTTTCCAGTTCGCGCCGGCGGCGCATTTCACTGTCGACGCTGGCGATGTAGAACTGGTAGCGATTGCGCGAGCGGGCCTTGGCCAGGGTCATGGTCTGCTCGGCTTTCTGCAATAGCTTCTCGGTGCTGTCCCCGTCCTCGGGAAAGAGGGTGATGCCAATGGTCGCCCGTAGGCGGATTTGCTGATCATCGAGGATGAACGGCGCCTCCAGGTCATCGAGGATGCTCTGGGCCAACTCGGCGGCTTCGTAAGGTTGTTCGATATCGGCCTGGACCAGGGCGAACTGGTCGCCCCCCAGTCGCGCCAGCGCGCCAAGGCGTCCGCTGTGGGCTCGCAGCCTATCTGCCAGGGCCAGCAGCAACTGGTCGCCGGTTTGATAGCTGAACTGTTCGTTGATGCCCTTGAAGTCATCCAGCCCCACACACAGTACGGCCACCCGGCGTTGCAAGCGCCCGGCATCCACCAGGATCTTGTCCAGTTGCTGTTGAAGCTGTTGACGATTGGGCAGGCCGGTAAGGAAGTCATATTGGGCCATGCGCAGCAGGCTGTTTTCCGCCTCGTGGCGCAGGTGTGTATTGCGCTCGATGGAGGCGAGCAATTGGTTGGCGGTGTTGATCCAGAGCCCCAACTCATTTTGTTCGTGGCCGCGTAGCTGCGGGATCTTGTGTTCACTCGGCCGGTCGGGGTTGATTTCGGTCAGGTGTTCGATGATCCGCGACAGTGGTTTGGTCAGCAGCCAGTGATAGACCAGGTACAACACCAGGCCCATCGCCAGGGCTCGCAACATGCCCGATATAAAAATGATCACAGAGTTGACGATGAAACTCTGGCCGTAGGTGGCGGTGTCGAGAGTAATACTCAGGTCACCGTAATATTCACTGTAAGGCCCGCGACCCACCAGTTGCGTGGTGAATGTGCGTTCCTTGCCAAGGATCAGGTCGGTCAGCCAGCGACTTCCAGAGTGCTGCAAAGGCCGGGTTTTTTCGGCGAGCATGGTCTCGTGAGGGTGACCGATAGAAGCCATGCGCACCGCTTGGTCCTGAAACAACCCCTCGATCACTTGCATGCCCATCTCCCGGTCAAGGCTATAGACGGCCTGGGTCGAAGGGTCGCGGAACATATCAAGAATTCGTTGGGCATCGCTGGCGACGGCATGGTCGGTTTTGTAGGCATCGAAAACGATCTGGGCGCAGCTCAATACCACGCCGACGATCAATGCCGAAAGGAGCACGACCCGGAGCAACTTCACAGACAAGCTGTTCTTGAGTTCCAGCTTCAAAGAGGGGGTTCCTTGTTCCGTGCGAGTAGCGTCAAGTTGCCATGAGTATTGGCAATCCTGTGATGTCAGTCAAAGGGACAATCAAACACAAGGGTCTTCGCCTGAAACCTGGCCGTTATACGGTGTTTCCAGAGTTATTGCTCTACGACCATTGTGTCGGATGGAAGGGCCCCCAACTTGAGGCCTGGGTTTGATTTTTGTTGGATTTCAGACACGAGGTAGGGGGCCGGACAAGATCCGAGGGCTTTGTGCCAGCTAAAAAAAACCCGGCAAAGCGCCGGGTTCTTTTGTCTGGCATTACGGATCAAGCGGTGAAGGTCTTGCCTTCGAACTGCTCGGCCACGAACTTCCAGTTGACCAGGTTCCAGAACGCTTCGACGTATTTCGGACGAAGGTTGCGGTAGTCGATGTAGTAGGCGTGTTCCCAAACGTCGCAGGTCAGCAGCGGGGTGTCGCCGCTGGTCAGCGGGTTGCCGGCGCCGATGGTGCTGGCCAGGGCCAGGGAACCGTCAGCCTTTTTCACCAGCCAGCCCCAACCGGAACCGAAGGTGCCGACGGAAGTCTTGGTGAATTCTTCCTTGAACTTATCGAACGAGCCGAACGCACTGTTGATGGCGTCGGCCAGCGCGCCGGTAGGTTGACCACCGGCGTTTGGCGCCAGGCAGTTCCAGTAGAAGGTGTGGTTCCAGACCTGAGCGGCGTTGTTGAAGATACCGCCCGAGGAAGTCTTGACGATTTCTTCCAGGGTCTTGCCTTCGAACTCGGTGCCAGGTACCAGGTTGTTCAGGTTCACGACGTAGGTGTTGTGGTGCTTGTCGTGGTGGAATTCCAGAGTCTCTTTGGAGATGTGCGGCTGCAGTGCATCGTGTGGATAAGGCAGCGGCGGCAATTCGAAAGCCATGGTGATTCTCCTAATCAGGTCAGTTGCGGTGAGCGCAAGGCCGATCACGGGCGGCCAGACTAGCGCCGGGGAGTTTGTACTCATTGCGGCGCAGGAGTCGGATCATAGCACCGGGGGAACGGCATAACCACGCAACAACTGTGTGGGATAGAGGTTCCAGAGCGGTTTGGAATAATCAGCCAGAGACGATCAACTGTATGGCCACGCTGAACATCATCGTTGCCACCAGCACATCCAGTATCCGCCAGGTACTCGGCCGGGCCAGCCACGGTGCCAGCCATGCCGCACCGATTGCCAGTGTGAAGAACCACAGCAACGAGGCACTGGCCGCTCCCACGACATAGGCGCCAGGCACGCTTTGCTGGGCCCCGAGGGAACCGATCAGCAACACGGTGTCGAGATAGACGTGGGGGTTGAGCAGGGTCACCGCCAACGCACTGAGCAGCACCGCCCGTAACGAGCGCACGACCTGTTTTTCATCTTGTTGCAGGCTTTGTTTCGAACAGGCCCGACGCAACGCCAGGCTGCCATACCAGAGCAGGAACCCGGCGCCGCCCCAGCGGGCTATTGAAAGCAGCAACGGGCTTTGGGCCAGCAGTGTCGCCAGCCCGAACACCCCGGCGGCCACCAGCAACGCATCGCAAGTTACACACAGGGCGGCGACCGGCAAGTGATGTTCGCGGCGCAGGCTTTGCGCCAGCACGAAGGCGTTCTGAGCGCCGATGGCCATGATCAGCCCGAGGGCCACCAGTAGTCCGTTCATGTAGCTTTGCCACATAAATTACTCCCCGAGTAGGTATGAATGCGGGTGTCATTCTCTGGTGCAAAGCGGTATAAGAAAAACCAATATTGCTGATTGCTCATTAGGAAAACTGATGTTCGATTACAAATTGCTTTCCGCTCTGGCGGCGGTTGTCGAGCAGGCCGGATTCGAGCGTGCCGCCCAAGTGCTGGGTTTGTCGCAGTCGGCGATTTCCCAGCGGATCAAACTGCTGGAGGCGCGGGTCGGCCAGCCGGTGCTGGTGCGCGTCACGCCGCCGGCACCGACCGAAATCGGTCGCCGCTTGCTCAACCATGTGCAGCAGGTGCGGCTGTTGGAGCGCGACCTGCAAAGCCTGGTGCCAGCGCTGGATGAGGAGGGGCTGCCTGAGCGCCTGCGGATCGCCTTGAATGCCGACAGCCTGGCCACTTGGTGGGCGGTGGCCGTTGGAGATTTCTGCGCCGAACATCATCTGTTGCTCGACTTGGTGGTGGAAGACCAGACCGTCGGCCTCAAACGCATGCGTGCTGGTGAGGTGGCGGCGTGCGTCTGCGCCAGTGAACGTCCGGTGGCTGGTGCCCGTAGTGTGTTGTTGGGGGCCATGCGCTACCGGGCGTTGGCCAGCCCGGCGTTCATCGCCAGGCATTTCCCCGATGGGGTGCGCGCCGATCAACTGGCGCGCACGCCGGCGCTGGTGTTCGGCCCGGATGATTTCCTGCAGCATCGCTACCTTGCTTCCCTGGGGGTCGAAGGCGGTTTCGAACATCATCTCTGCCCGTCGTCCGAAGGTTTCATTCGGCTCGCCGAAGCGGGGCTTGGCTGGGGACTGGTGCCTGAGTTGCAAATGCGTGAGCAACTGGAGCGGGGCGAGTTGGTGGAATTGCTGGCAGATAAACCGATTGATGTGCCGTTGTACTGGCATCATTGGCGCAATGGTGGGCAGTTACTGGGTTTGTTGACTGAACGATTGATCAAGGCGGCAAGCAGCAAGCTCCAAGCGGTAAGTTGAAAGCGATTGGCTTGAAGCTTGTAGCTTGAAGCTCGAATCTGATTTTAGGAGTCTTCATGAAAATTCTGGTTACCGGCGCAAGTGGCTTCATTGGCGGGCGCTTTGCGCGTTTCGCTCTGGAGCAGGGCCTGGATGTACGGGTCAACGGTCGCCGGGCCGAGAGCGTTGAGCACCTGGTGCGTCGCGGGGCGCAGTTCATTCAGGGGGATCTGAGTGACCCGTTGCTGGCTCGCGACCTGTGCCTTGATGTTGACAGCGTCGTGCATTGCGCCGGTTCCGTGGGGCTTTGGGGCCGCTATCAGGATTTTCACCAGGGCAACGTCCAGGTCACGGAAAATATTGTCGAGGCCTGCCTCAAGCAGAAGGTCCGGCGTCTGGTTCATCTGTCATCACCGTCTATTTACTTCGACGGCCGGGACCATCTGGACCTGACCGAAGAACAGGTGCCCAAACGCTTCAAACATCCCTACGCCGCCACCAAATACCTGGCTGAACAGAAAGTCTTCGGGGCCCAGGAGTTCGGTCTCGAAGTACTGGCTCTGCGCCCGCGCTTTGTCACCGGCGCCGGCGACATGAGCATTTTCCCCCGGCTGTTGAAAATGCAACGCAAGGGCCGCTTGGCCATTGTCGGCAACGGGTTGAACAAGGTGGATTTCACCAGCGTGCAGAATCTCAACGAAGCGCTGCTCAGCAGTCTTTTGGCCGGCGAATCGGCCCTTGGCAAGGCTTACAACATCAGTAACGGCACACCGGTGCCGTTGTGGGATGTGGTCAATTATGTGATGCGACAGATGGAAGTCCCACAGGTCCGGCGTTATCGTTCCTACGGGCTGGCCTACAGCGTTGCCGCCCTGAATGAAGGTTTTTGCACGTTATGGCCGGGCCGTCCCGAACCGACGTTGTCGCGCCTGGGCATGCAGGTCATGAACAAGAATTTCACCCTGGACATCAGCCGGGCCCGGCATTATCTGG
The DNA here is from genome assembly GCF_057787095.1 of Pseudomonas sp. N-1-13. Lineage (NCBI taxonomy): Bacteria > Pseudomonadati > Pseudomonadota > Gammaproteobacteria > Pseudomonadales > Pseudomonadaceae > Pseudomonas > Pseudomonas sp. N-1-13. The sequence continues at coordinate 1,305,847 of NZ_JBYNRI010000001.1, forward strand.
ATTACGATCCACAGGTCAGCCTGTGGACCGCTCTTGATGAGTTCTGCGCCTGGTGGAAAGCCCAGGATGCCCGCTGATCGCCCCGTCATGAACCGAGTGCCAGGTTCGGGGTCAATCGGTGCGGCGGGCGAGGGGGTTATACTCGCTGCATCAAGCCAACACCGGTTTCCCAAAGGTTGAACCCAATGCCCATGCGTAACGATTCCAACGACGACTTCGATGATATACCGAGCTTGCGGATGCGGGCCGACATTCCCGATGACGATGACTTTCTGCCTGAGCGCGAACGCCCGCCCCACGTGCAAGCGCGCCCGGCACCCGTTGCGGCGGCCAAGGTCAAGGGGGCCAGTACCGGGCCACTGTGGGCACTGGTCGGTGCGCTGTTGTGTGCGCTTGCCTTCCTGGCGTGGTGGAGCTTCCAGCAGATTTCCTTGATGGAACAGCAACTGGTGGCCACCCAGGAAAGTTTCGCCCGTATCAGTGAAGATGCGGCGGGACGCTTGCAGGACATTTCCGGCAAGGTGGTAGCCGGTCAGTCCAATGTCATGAGTGACAGTGAAGCCTTGAAGTTGCAGATCAAACAGCTGGAAGGCAAGCTCCAGGAGCAGGGCAAGCAATTCGAAAGCAAGCTGCAGGAGCAGTACAAACAACAGATGGTCGCGTTCGGTCCGTCCGCCGACCTGGACAAGGAGCTGGCCCAGATCATTGCCCAGACCACTGAGCAGCAGAACGCCAGCACTCAGTTGCAAGCTTCCAACAAGGAACTCCAGGACCAGGTCAAGGCGCTGGCGGCTGAAGTTTCCGCCCTGAAAAACCAGGGCGAGGATGGTGCTCTCGATGCCCGGCTCAAGAGCATCGGTGCCGACATCACCGCCCTGAAACGCGCCACTTCCAACTCTGCCATCGAGCGTCTGGAGCAGGACGTGATCGTGCTCAAGAGCCAGCAGGACAACGGGGGCAACAACACCGCCGAGTTCGACGCCTTCCGCGGCCAGGTCACCCGCAATATCAACACGCTGCAAGCGCAGATCCGCAACCTGCAGCAGCAACTTGGCAGCCGGGCTCAGTGACGAAGCTGTAGTCGCGAGCGGTGGGTCAGTCAGTTTGCATCAATGGCTGATGTGCCACCGCCATCGCGAGCAGGCTCGCTCCCACATTGTGAGTCGTGCGCCTGCAAAGTGTTCAGCCGCTGCAAACCGGTGGGCTTGCCGATCCTTGCGCTGATCGGCAAGTAGGACCAGACAAATGTGTCTAGTCCTGAAATAGGTTTACACCTGTTTCAGTCTCAAAACGCCCGATGCACCGCATCGGGCGTTTTGTATTTCAGGGCCAAATGAGGTCGCTTACGGTTATAGATTTCTATCGATTCCTCAACCATGCGCTTGGCTTGGGCGAGGTCTTTGGGACGGTGTAAAAGAAATTCTGTTTTCAGAATCCCATTCACTCGTTCCGCTAGGGCATTCTGGTAGCAGTCGTAGCCATCCGTCATCGAACACCTGACGCCATGCTTGGCGTGCAGCTTTTGGTAGAGATCAGAGCAGTATTGCGAGCCCCGATCGGAGTGATGTACCAGTGGCTGATTGGTTCTTCGGTGTCGAAGAGCTTTCGTCATCGCCCGGATGACTGACTCGGTATGCAGGCTTTCATGCACATGATGGCCGACTATTTTGCGCGAGAACGCATCAGTGACCAGACTTACGTAAGCGACGCTTTGCTCGGTCGGTAAATAGGTTATATCCGCCACCCACACCTGTTCCGGGCCGGTGGCAGTGACTTGGTCAGGGCCGGGCTTGAGCCGATTCGGATGTCGACGGAAGCGATGATGACTGTCGGTAGTCTTGTGATAAGCGCGTTTGCGTGGGACCAGTTGTCGATGGTCTCGCAGAATATCGAACAATCGATCTCGGCCTACCGTTTGCGTTAGTTCAGGTTCGGCTTGCATTAGCCCATGCAGCTTACGGGTGCCCAACCGAGGCATTTCAAGGCGTGCCTCCAGCACAAATCCCAGCACCTTTTGCGCATGGCTAGTTTGCGCGTCGTAAGCTCGATTGCGCTTGTAATACGCCTGCCGTGAGATGCCCAGAAACTGGCAAGCCCTGGTGACACTCAGGCCTTCGATTTGCCCTTGGCTGAGGACTTGCCGGATCGCTTTTTTACGACAGAAACACCGTAATCGTTTTTCAGCACGTCAACGACAGCTTCAAAAAATTGGGCTTTCTGGTTGGCAAGGGCCAGCTTTTCTTCCAGCTCCTTGATTCGCTGCTCTGGTGTCAGCGGCAAATTTGGCTCGGCCATCGGTCGGTTCCTCTGGGCACGAATGGAGGCGCCTTGGCTCCAGTCCTGCCGCCCATGCTTGCGTAACCATACCAACACAGTCGACCGGCCCTGAATCCCATAACGCCGTTGAGCCTCTTTATAACTCAGTTCGCCCTTTTCAACCTGATCGACAACCGCCAATTTAAAGCCCAGCGTGTAATCACGCTGACTACGCCTTCTTCCTGAATCCATTGGTTCCTCCTGAGGATAGGTCAGAAGGTGTAAACCTTATTCAGGACGAGACAATGCACAAAAAAAGGCCCGCATCGCTGCGGGCCTTTTGTTGAGTAACGGCGGCAATTCAGCCCGCCACCAACACCCGTATGGCCTCCAGGCGCAGCGCCGCCTTCTCAAGCATCGCCAGACCTTGCTCACGCTGTTGGCGCAGAGCCACCAGTTCGCTGTCGCGTACCGTCGGGTTGACCGCTTGCAGGGCAGTCAGGCGCGCCAGTTCTTCGTCGGTATCGGCTGCCAGGCGACGCTGGGCTTCGGCCACGCGTTCGGCGTGACGCGGGGCGATCTTCTCTTCACCGGCGTTGATCCGTGGCGAGAGCTGGTCACGCTGGGCCTGGATGAACTTGTTGGCGCTGGCCCGAGGCACGCTTTCCAACTGATCGTTCAAAGTCTCGAACGAGACTCGGGCGGCGAGGTCGTTGCCATTGGCGTCCAGCAGGCAGCGCAGGGCGGCCGGCGGCAAGTAACGGCCCAGTTGCAGTGAGCGCGGGGCAACCACCTCACTGACATAGAGCAGTTCCAGCAACACGGTGCCGGGCTTGAGAGCCTTGTTCTTGATCAGCGCTACGGCGGTATTGCCCATGGAGCCGGACAGCACCAGGTCCATGCCGCCTTGCACCATCGGGTGCTCCCAGGTAATGAACTGCATGTCTTCGCGAGACAGCGCCTGGTTGCGGTCGTAGGTGATGGTCACGCCTTCGTCGTCGCCCAGCGGGAAGCTGGCGTCGAGCATTTTTTCGCTCGGCTTGAGGATCAGCGCGTTGTCCGAATGGTCCTCGCTGTCGATGCCGAACGCATCGAACAGGGTTTCCATGTAGATCGGCAGGGCGAACTGGTCGTCTTGTTCGAGAATGGCCTCTACCAGCGCATCGCCTTCACCCGCGCCGCCGGAGTTGAGCTCCAGCAGACGGTCGCGACCGGTGTGCAGCTCGGCCTCCAAGCGTTCGCGTTCGGCGCGGGCTTCGTCGATCAAGGCTTGCCACTGGCCGTCATCGGCTTCTTCCAGCAATGGCAGCAGGCGCGGGCCGAACTGATGCTGCAAGGCGTTGCCGGTCGGGCAGGTATTGAGAAACGCGTTCAGGGCCTCGTGATACCACTGGAACAGCCGCGCTTGCGGGCTGGTTTCCAGGTACGGCGCATGCAGCTCGATGGTGTGTTTCTGGCCGATCCGGTCCAGACGGCCAATACGCTGTTCCAGCAGGTCCGGGTGCGAGGGCAGGTCGAACAGCACCAAATGGTGGGCGAACTGGAAGTTGCGGCCTTCGCTGCCGATTTCCGAGCAGATCAGCACCTGGGCGCCGAACTCTTCGTCGGCGAAATAAGCCGCCGCGCGGTCGCGCTCCAGGATGTTCATGCCTTCGTGGAACACCGTGGCCGGGATGCCGGAACGTACGCGCAGGGCATCTTCCAGGTCCATGGCGGTTTCGGCGTGGGCGCAGATCACCAGCACTTTGGTGCGCTTGAGCATCTTCAGGGTGTCGATCAGCCACTCGACCCGTGGGTCGAAACGCCACCAGCGCTGTTCTTCGTTGGCGTCCGGCTGAGCCTGGAAGCTGACTTCCGGGTACAGCTCGGCGTGATCACCCAACGGCAGCTCGAGGTATTCGTCCGGGCACGGCAGCGGGTAGGCGTGCAGTTTGCGCTCCGGGAAACCCTGTACGGCGGCGCGCGTATTGCGAAACAGCACGCGGCCGGTGCCGTGGCGGTCCAGCAGTTCGCGGACCAGGCGGGCGCTGGCTTCTACATCGCCATCATTGACGGCGGTCAGCAGCGCTTCGCCCTCGTTACCCAGGAAGCCGTGAATGGTCTTGTGCGCCTCGGGTGAGAGACGGCCCTTGTCCAGCAGCTCCTGCACGGCCTCGGCCACCGGGCGATAATTCTCGCTCTCGGCGCGGAAGGCCTTGAGGTCATGGAAGCGGTTCGGGTCCAGCAGGCGCAGGCGGGCGAAGTGGCTGTCCTGGCCCAGCTGTTCCGGGGTCGCGGTCAGCAGCAGTACGCCGGGAATCGTTTCGGCAAGCTGTTCGACCAGAGCGTAATGCGGGCTGACCTGATCTTCGTGCCAGACCAGGTGATGGGCTTCGTCGACCACCATCAGGTCCCAGCCGGCGGCAAACAGCGCGTCCTGGGCCTTCTCATCGTCCACCAGCCACTCCAGCGCCACCAGGGCCAGTTGGGTGTCTTCGAACGGGTTGCTGGCATCGCTTTCGATGAAGCGTTCTTCGTCGAACAAGGCGACCTGCAGGTTGAAACGCCGTCGCATTTCCACCAGCCACTGATGCTGAAGGTTTTCCGGTACCAGGATCAGCACGCGGCTGGCGCGGCCGGAGAGCAGTTGGCGGTGGATGATCAGGCCGGCTTCGATGGTCTTGCCCAGGCCCACTTCGTCTGCCAGCAATACCCGTGGCGCGATGCGGTCGGCCACTTCACGGGCGATGTGCAATTGGTGGGCGATGGGCTGGGCACGTACGCCACCCAGGCCCCAGAGCGGCGACTGCAACTGGCGGCTGGTGTGTTCCAGGGTGTGGTAGCGCAGGGAAAACCATGCCAGTGGGTCAATCTGGCCGGCGAACAGACGGTCACTGGCCAAGCGGAACTGGATAAAGTTCGACAGCTGGGTTTCCGGCAGAGTGACAACCTCGTTCTGCCCATTGAGGCCGTGGTAGACCAGCAGCCCGTCGACATCGTCGACTTCGCGCACGGTCATTTTCCAGCCTTCGAAGTGAGTGATCACATCGCCCGGCGAAAACCGCACGCGGGTGAGGGGCGCATTCCGTAGCGCGTACTGGCGAGTGTCGCCAGTGGCCGGATAGAGCACGGTCAACAAGCGGCCGTCCTGTGCCAGAACGGTGCCTAAACCCAGCTCGGCTTCGCTGTCACTGATCCAGCGTTGCCCCGGTTGATACTGCTGCGCCATGCTGCCTGACTCCCGCCTTGAAAAAGCCGGTTATCTTAACGGAATGATCCCTCAGACCAAAGGATTTACGTAGACATCGGGTCGCCATGGGCATTGATTACTTACCGGCGGTGCGGAACTTAAGTGTGCTGAGTGATCAAACAAGCTCGGCCCGGCCTATTGTGATAATGCCAACCGGGTCACAAGTTTCAGACCAGCGGTTCAAGCTGTTCCTCGCTCAGCCGACAACCTGAAGACAGGAGACCTTTATGTTGCCACCCATGCTCCCTTTGAGCGCCGTACCCATCACCGCTCAACAGGATCCGGTCCGCCAGCGGCCGGACATACCGCCCGTGGTCCCGGTGCAGCAAAGCTCCAACGAAAGCACCATCGACCTGAAAAATCGCGACCCTGAGGAGGCTGCTCTGTTGCTGCGCGAGGAGCAACAGCGCCAGCAGGAACGCAACAAGCGCCGCCGCGAAGCCGACGAAGATCCCGAAGCGCACCTGGCCGTACCGGGCACTGAACTGAACGCCGACAACACCGTGCCAGTGGTGCCGTTGGTGGAAGGGGAAGAGCGTCAGGGCTTGTGGGTCGATATCCAGGTCTGATCCAGGCTTTTGTCGACGCATGCAGGCTGGTCAACCCGCTCGACAGCCTTCATCATGAGAGCATCCGCAGTTCACCGTACGATGCCGACACGCCATGAGCCAAGACGACAAACTGATCGACCTCAGTGCTGAGCGCGCCAAGCGCGTTCACGACCTCAACGAAAAACGCCTTAACGAAGTCCGCCAGGCTTTTGAGCAAGCCATGCCATTGGGCAAAGCCCAGAAAAAACCGAAGAAAAAACCCAAAAAGCGCTGACTCCCCTCTCTATCCATTGATACAGATCAGTTATTTCCCTTCCTTTTCGCCGCGTCGCGAGCGTTATTGACCCCGGTCAATTTTCATCCAGGCCTGATTGGTTAACTTGCACCCATCGCAACAGGGGCAAGACCAGGAGGCCAGTCATGTTTTTCGATAATGTGGTGTTTGCCGGAGTGTTGACCGTCGGCCTCATGTTCGTGTTTTTCGCCGGCTTCGGATTATTCATCTGGAAAGATGCACACAAGCGCAAAAAGCCGTAGGTCTTTCCAGCTACAACGAGCACGCAAGGCATTTTGGGCGACTTCGGTCGCCCTTTTTTTTGAGCGGATTTCCCCTGTTCCACACAAGCCCATTGTGGGAGCGAGCTTGCTCGCGATAGCGGTATGTCTGTAGATACATGTGTTGACTGACCCGGCGCCATCGCGAGCAAGCTCGCTCCCACAGTAGTCAGGTGTCCGGGCATAAAAAAAGGTGCGATCCGCCAGGACCGCACCTTTTTTATTAGCCGCTGATATCAGCTGCCGATGGCCTTGGACGCCAGCCAGAACAGCGCCGCCGAGAGGGCCACTGTCGCCGGCAGGGTCAGTACCCAGGCCAGCAGGATGGTCCGTACCGTGCCACCTTGCAGACCGCTTTTGTTGGCGACCATGGTGCCCGCCACGCCGGACGACAGTACGTGGGTGGTGGAAACCGGCAGGCTGAAGATGTTCGCCGCACCGATCATGCACGCCGTGGTGATTTGCGCCGACATACCTTGAGCGTAGGTCATGCCTTGCTTGCCGATCTTCTCACCGATGGTCAGCACCACACGCTTCCAGCCGACCATGGTGCCCAGGCCCAGGGCCAGGGCGACTGCCAGAATCACCCAGAACGGGGCGTATTCGGTGGTGGCGGTCAGGTCCTTGCGCAGCTTGTTCAGGTCGTCTTTTTCCCGAGCTGCCAGGCCTGGCAGCTTGCCAACCTTCTTCGCCGTGTCATCCAGGCAGAGCAGGTAGCGGCGAACCTCGATGCGGCTTTCCGACGGCAGCGATTGGTAATCCGCCACGCCTTTGAGGGTATCGAGCAGCGCCGCAATGGTGGGCTCGGTCTGCTGCGGGTTGCAGCGGAATTTCTCTGGCAGATCGCCCTTCACGCTTTTGCCCAGCGCCAGATATTCACCCAGCGATTCGCTGTTGCGCTGGTAGAACTGGCTCAGGTGCAACGTCGCGTCGCGGGTACGTTCGATCTGGTAGGTGGTGCTGTTCAGGTCAAGCACGAACTGCGCCGGTACGATACCGATCAGCACCAGCATGATCAGGCCGATGCCTTTCTGGCCATCGTTGGAGCCGTGGACGAAGCTGACGGCCATGGCTGAAATGACCAGCACCAGGCGATTCCAGAACGGGGGGTGTTTCTTGTCATCGATCTTGCGGCGCTGTTCCGGCGTCTTGTGCATCTTCGACAGCGGACGCCACCACTTCAGACTGATCAATACCAGTGCGGCAATCAGGAAGCCCGCCATGGGCGAGAACACCAGGGAGGCACCGATATCGATTGCCTTTTGCCAGTTCACTCCGTCGGCCAACGGGATATCGTTGATCAGCGCGTTGGCCAGGCCCACGCCGAGGATCGAACCAATCAGCGTGTGGGAGCTGGAGGCTGGGATACCGAAATACCAGGTGCCCAGGTTCCAGGTGATGGCCGCTGCGAGCAGCGAAAACACCATGGCCAGCCCGTGTCCGGTGTTCACATTGATCAGCAGCTCTACCGGCAGCAGGTGAACGATGGCATACGCCACGCCCACACCGCCCAGCAGCACGCCGAGGAAGTTGAACACACCGGAAAAGAACACCGCCAGATGAGGCGGCATGGCTTTGGTGTAGATAACAGTGGCCACCGCGTTTGCGGTGTCATGAAAGCCGTTGATGAACTCGAAGGCGAGGACAAAGGCCAGGGCGAGCAAGAGGCTCACAAGCACCCAAGCATCCAGTCCGCTAAATAAATCGATCATGAAGGTTTTCTGACCCGGTCGTAAGGGGGCGCGATTATGCCAGAAAACCTCGGTAATCGATGCATTGCCTGCTCATCGGTAACATTCTTCAACGAAATAATTTGCAGGCACCCCTTCGAACCCTGGCTTTTAGCGGGTTGCGCAAGCCATTGATTCGGGAACGGAAAACGCGCCAGGCAAGGGGCCGCTCGTCGTTGCAAGAGCCTTAAGCGGTTGTGCGAAAAATCCGAAAAGAAGGTAAGCCAAGGCCATTCCTCGACCGTTGTCGGGGAAATGGCGGCCCGCTCATGGCGGGCGTCCGGTACGGGGCCGGCCAGGGTGTCGGCCGGATACCGCTTCACAAGAACATCAAGCGCTGAGCATTACCGCTCTTCCGCTTTGAGTTCCTGTTCCATTTTCTGAAGTTCCTGGGTAAAGGCCTGGTCCTGAACGGTGGCGCGTTTACGCCAGGGTTTGCGTTCCGGTTCAGGTTGCGCGGCGTAGGTGGTGATTTCCCCGCCGTAAACTTCCTTGTAACGTTGTTCCTGGCGCTCAAGTTCCGCGCGCAGTTCGTCTTTCGTCACAGTATTACCTAATGGATTGAATTGGATCTGGTGATACGCACTGCATGTAGACATGCAGACGGCCACGGCACCAGAGCTGACAGCTGACGTAGCATCAGGAGTTTCGTATACCGCCGATACGGGGAAGCGCCATCCGGGTGCTTCGGGCACCGGCTGCCGGCACCACGCAGGATAGAAACCTGCAATGCCTGCGGACGGGAGCGGTCGATTGCCGCACCGTCACTGTGGTGCATTATAGCGGGCTGCCCGAAGAACACTATCGGGAAAAGTTAAAAGAATCTGTTGTTGTGTGAATCAATATTTGTATGTGCAACTTGTGGCAATTAGGTTTCAGGCAATGCCAGACAATGTCGCTATCCACTCTGCTGGCGCGAACTACGTTCAATACTCGTGTCGTCTTACTTATTTATCAACCCTTCACACAGAAGCAAGAGGGGGGTAGGGTGCCTTGATTGCGATTATCGGTTGATGGTTCGATAATCGAACGGTGCTGACAGCCAGCCCTTGTCTGCTCAGCGGGCAGCCGCTTGTAATAGCCGCCATTCCCCGGGAAGGACCAGATATGAACGACCAATTGCGCAACGCCTTTGCTTCTGTAGCGCCACCCATCGTTGCTTCGCCGGCCAAGCGCATCCAGGCCCTGACCGGTGACCCGGACTTCATGACGTCCCTGGCCCGAGGGTTGGCCGTGGTCCAGGCGTTCCAGGAGCGCAAGCGGCACTTGACCATCGCTCAGATCAGCCACCGCACGGAAATTCCCCGCGCCGCCGTCAGACGTTGCTTGCATACCTTGATCAAACTCGGCTACGCCACCACCGACGGACGAACCTATTCGCTGCTGCCCAAAGTATTGACCCTGGGCCATGCCTATCTGTCATCGACGCCTCTGGCCGTGTCCGCGCAGCCGTATCTGGATCGCATGAGCGAACAGCTGCATGAGGCCTGTAATATGGCGACGCTTGAAGGCGACGACATTCTTTATATCGCCCGTTCGGCCACCACCCAGCGGCTGATATCCGTGGACCTGTCCGTCGGTGGACGTCTGCCGGCCTATTGCACCTCGATGGGCAGGATTCTTCTGGCGGCACTGGACGACGCTTCCCTGCGTGATTACCTCGACCATGCCGACCTGCAGGCCAAGACCAGCCGGACCCTGCACACTCCCCAGGCTTTGCTGGAGTGTTTGCAAGAGGTGCGGCGGCAGGGATGGTGCATCGTCGATCAGGAACTGGAGCAGGGGCTGCGCTCGATTGCCGTGCCAGTCTACGACGCCTCCGGCCAGGTGGTGGCGGCGCTGAATGTCAGTACCCATGCCGGGCGGGTCAGCCGCAATGAACTGGAACAGCGCTTCCTGCCGGGGCTGTTGGGAGCCAGCCGCGACTTGAGCGCGCAACTGTTCACTTAAGCTGTTCGATAAACGCACAGAGTCGCCTCTGACGAATTGACGGTATTTGCCTCGGATCATTAATGTCGCGGCAGCGTCATCCGACGTGATCGAGCCTGGCTCGACCGATGGATGGCGGCCCAATAATAATGAGAGGCACACCTGCCATGTATACCTTCCTCGGCCTTCACCTTGACGATCGACCGACCTGTCTGTCCCGGATCGCCCGCTAACCAACACCTTTTTTGCAGCCTTGCGGTTTATTTGCCGGGCCTCTGTTCGCCTGCGTTTTCTTGCGTGGAATAAAAACAAGATGAACCAACCCCAGACCTCCGTAGGCAATTGCCTCGACGTGCAGTCCTTCATCAACGCTCAACCCATCTCGCGCTATCAATGGCGGGTAGTGATTCTGTGCTTTCTGATTGTTTTTCTCGACGGGCTCGACACTGCGGCCATGGGCTTCATCGCTCCGGCGCTCTCCCAGGACTGGGGCATTGATCGGGCCAGCCTCGGTCCGGTCATGAGTGCGGCGCTGATCGGCATGGTCTTCGGTGCTCTCGGCTCCGGTCCGTTGGCAGACCGTTTCGGCCGAAAAGTTGTGCTGGTAGGCGCGGTCGTGCTGTTCGGCGCGTTCAGCCTGGCATCGGCTTACAGCACCAACATCGATCAATTGCTGGTGCTGCGCTTTCTGACCGGCCTGGGGTTGGGCGCCGGTATGCCGAACGCCACTACCTTGCTGTCGGAATACACCCCGGAGCGTAAAAAGTCGTTGCTGGTGACCAGCATGTTCTGCGGCTTCAACCTGGGAATGGCCGGTGGCGGGTTTATCTCGGCCAAGTTGATACCGGCGTTCGGTTGGCACAGTCTGCTGCTGATCGGCGGGATCCTGCCGTTGATCCTGGCGGTGGTGCTGGTGTTCTGGTTGCCGGAGTCGGCACGTTATCTGGTGGTGCGCAATCGCGGCACGGACAAGGTGCGCAGGACCCTGGCCCCGATCGATCCGCACACCGTCGCCCAGGCGGCGAGTTTCAGTGTGCCGGAACAAAAAATCGTTAAAGCCCGCAACGTGCTGGCGGTGATTTTCTCCGGCACCTACAGCGCCGGGACGCTCTTGTTGTGGCTGACCTATTTCATGGGGCTGGTAATTGTTTACCTGCTGACCAGTTGGTTGCCGACGCTGATGCGCGACAGCGGCGCGAGCATGGAGCAGGCGGCGTTTATCGGGGCGTTGTTCCAGTTCGGCGGCGTATTGAGCGCGGTTGGGGTGGGTTGGGCGATGGATCGGTTCAATCCGCACAAAGTCATCGGCATTTTCTACTTGATGGCCGGGATATTCGCCTACGCGGTAGGGCAGAGTCTGGGCAACATTACCTTGCTTGCCACGTTGGTGCTGGTGGCCGGCATGTGCGTCAACGGCGCGCAATCGGCGATGCCGTCGCTGGCGGCGCGGTTCTATCCGACCCAAGGCCGGGCCACCGGTGTCTCGTGGATGCTGGGTATCGGCCGGTTCGGCGCGATCCTCGGCGCCTGGATGGGCGCGACATTGTTGGGCCTGGGCTGGAACTTCGAACAGGTCCTGACCGCCCTGGTCATTCCAGCGGCCCTGGCGACTGCGGCGGTGGTGATCAAGGGCATGGTCAGTCATGCGGATGCGACGTGAGCCAATGATCTGAACCTTGCGACAGACCGGTGGGAGCGAGCCTGCTCGCGATAGCGGTGGGTCAACTTGCATAAGTCTTGACTGACCCACCTCAATCGCGAGCAGGCTCGCTTCCCACAGGATCAGGGTGTCTGGGAAATAGATAGCCAAACAACAATCTGTTCGATAAACGAACACTCAGTCGATTATCGGATTGTTTGGCTGTCACCCCGAGCTTAATCTTCAGTCACTCCGGCGCCTAACCTCGCGCCTTTTTCTTCATCTTGGTCTACTGAAAAACGGGAGCCTGCCCCATGGCTGAAATCCTTTCGCTGCACGACGCAGTGAAGCAATTCGTCAATGACGGCGATACCGTCGCGCTCGAAGGCTTCACTCACCTGATTCCGACGGCGGCGGGTCATGAAATCATTCGCCAGGGCAAGAAAGACCTGACCCTGGTGCGGATGACACCCGACCTGATCTACGACCAGTTGATCGGCGCCGGTTGTGCTCGCAAGCTGATTTTCTCCTGGGGCGGCAATCCTGGGGTGGGCTCCCTGCACCGGCTGCGCGATGCTGTGGAAAAACAATGGCCGCAGCCGCTGGAGATCGAAGAGCACAGCCACGCCGACCTGGCCAATGCCTACGTCGCCGGGGCCTCGGGCCTGCCATTCGCGGTGCTGCGGGCCTACGCCGGCTCCGACCTGCCAAAGGTCAATCCGTTGATCAAAACCGTGACCTGCCCCTTCACCGGGGAAGTGCTGGCCGCCGTGCCATCCGTGCGCCCGGACATTACAGTGATCCACGCTCAAAAAGCCGACCGCAAGGGCAACGTCCTGTTGTGGGGCATTCTCGGCGTGCAGAAAGAAGCCGCCCTGGCCGCCAAGCGCTGCATCGTCACCGTGGAAGAAATCGTCGATGACCTCAACGCACCGATGAACGCCTGCGTGCTGCCGACCTGGGCGCTGAGCGCGGTGTGCCATGTACCGGGCGGTGCTCATCCTTCCTACGCGCACGGCTACACCGAACGTGACAACCGTTTCTATCAGGCGTGGGATCCCATCGCCCGGGACCGTGAGACCTTTACCGCATGGATCAATGAATACATCCACGCAACGAAAGATTTCAGTGAATTCCAGGCCCGACTGGCTGCCACTTCGCAGGTGAAATAATGACGTACTCCACCAATGAAATGATGACCGTCGCCGCAGCCCGTCGATTGCAGAACAACGCTGTGTGCTTCGTGGGCATCGGCCTGCCATCGAAGGCAGCCAACCTGGCGCGGCTGACTTCGTCGCCGGATGTCGTTCTGATCTACGAGTCCGGTCCGATCGGGGCCAAACCCAGCGTATTGCCACTGTCCATCGGTGATGGTGAGCTGGCTGAAACCGCGGACACTGTCGTGCCGACCGGTGAGATTTTTCGCTACTGGCTGCAGGGCGGACGCATCGACGTCGGCTTTCTCGGTGCAGCTCAGGTCGACCGGTTCGGCAACATCAACACCACGGTGGTGGGCGACTACCATCAACCGAAAGTCCGCTTGCCGGGCGCCGGTGGTGCACCGGAAATCGCCGGTTCGGCCAAGAGCGTGCTGATCATCCTCAAGCAGTCGGCGCGCTCGTTCGTCGACAAGCTGGATTTCATCACCTCGGTCGGTCACGGTGAGGGCGGGGATTCGCGTAAACGCCTGGGCCTGCCGGGCGCAGGTCCGGTCGGTATCATCACCGACTTGTGCATCATGGAGCCGGAAGCCGGCAGCCATGAGTTCGTGGTCACTGCGCTGCACCCCGGCGTGACCCGCGAGCAAGTCGTTGCCGCCACCGGTTGGGCGATTCGTTTTGCCGACCAGGTGCAAACCACCGCCGAGCCGACCGAAACAGAGCTGCGCGCACTGCGCGACCTGGAAGCTCGCACTGCCGCGGCCCACGGCCAGGCACCGGGAGAAGCGTGATGCGCGACGTTTATATCTGTGATGCGATTCGAACCCCCATCGGTCGCTTCGGGGGCGGTTTGGCCGCGGTGCGCGCCGATGACCTGGCCGCGGTGCCGATCAAGGCGCTGATGGAACGCAACCCATCGGTGGACTGGACTGCCGTGGACGAAGTGTTTCTCGGTTGCGCCAACCAGGCCGGGGAAGACAACCGCAACGTGGCGCGCATGGCGCTGCTGCTGGCTGGCCTGCCGCAGAGCATTCCCGGCGTAACCCTAAACCGCCTCTGCGCCTCGGGCATGGACGCCGTCGGCACGGCGTTCCGCGCCATCGCCAGCGGCGAAATGGAATTGGCCATCGCCGGCGGCGTGGAGTCGATGTCCCGCGCACCGTTCGTGATGGGCAAGGCCGATGCCGCGTTCTCCCGCAACATGAAACTGGAAGACACCACCATCGGCTGGCGCTTCATCAACCCGTTGATGAAAAACCAGTACGGTGTGGACGCGATGCCCCAGACCGCCGATAACGTGGCCGATGATTACGCAGTGTCCCGCGCTGACCAGGATGCTTTCGCCCTGCGCAGTCAGCAGCGCACGGCGGCAGCCCAGGCCGCAGGGTATTTCGCCGAGGAAATCGTCCCGGTGCGCGTAGCCCACAAGAAAGGCGAAACCGTGGTCGAGCAGGACGAGCATCCTCGCGCCGACACCACGCTGGAGACCTTGAGCAAACTCAAACCGGTCAACGGTCCAGACAAAACCGTCACGGCCGGCAACGCCTCGGGCGTGAATGATGGCGCGGCGGCTATGATCCTGGCTTCGGCCGAAGCGGTGAAAAAACACGGGCTGACGCCTCGGGGTAAAGTGTTGGGCATGGCCAGTGCCGGCGTGGCCCCACGGGTGATGGGCATCGGCCCGGTGCCCGCGGTGCGCAAACTCACTGAGCGCCTGGGCCTGGCGGTCGCAGACTTTGATGTGATCGAACTCAACGAAGCCTTCGCCAGCCAGGGCCTGGCGGTGCTGCGCGATCTGGGGCTGGCGGACGACGCGCCGCAGGTGAACCCCAATGGCGGCGCCATCGCCCTCGGCCATCCGCTGGGTATGAGCGGAGCACGGCTGGTGCTGACGGCGCTGCATCATCTGGAAAAGACCGGTGGCAAGAAAGGCCTGGCGACCATGTGTGTCGGCGTCGGCCAGGGTCTGGCGTTGGCAATCGAACGCGTCTGACACGTCGTTCCACTAATAAGAAACCGAGGAATGCTTCATGACTGACAAGCCTGGTTATCGTCGCCCCCAAGCGGGCACCCAACCGGAGTACCTGCACCCGCCGTACCAGTCCACCAACCTGCGCTCGCCTTCAAAGCCGTTGGTGTACCTGCCCCATTCGCTGTCGGAAATTACCGGTCCGACCGTAGGTGCCGATCGCCTGCAGGAGAAGGACAACGACCTGACTGCCCAGCATGCCGGCGAGCCACTGGGGGAGCGAATCATCATTCACGGGCGCGTGCTGGATGAGCATGGCCAACCCGTCCCTGGCATCCTGGTGGAGATCTGGCAGGCCAACGCCGCCGGTCGTTACAACCATGACCGCGACCTGCACGACGCACCGCTGGACCCGAACTTCACCGGCACCGGTCGCACCGTCACCGACGCCGATGGCTGGTACCAGTTCCAGACCATCAAGCCCGGCGCCTACCCGTGGGGCAACCATCACAATGCCTGGCGCCCGGCGCACATCCATTTCTCACTGTTCGGCCCGAGCATCCTGACGCGCCTGGTGACGCAGATGTATTTCCCCGGCGACCCACTCCTGGCCTACGATCCGATCTACAACTGCGTGCCGGACACCAGCGCCAAGGAACGTCTGATCGCCCGTTTCGACCTGGAAAAAACCATTCCTCACTACGCCCTCGGTTATCGCTGGGACATCGTATTGCGCGGCCGCGATGCCACGCCGATGGAGAAATAAGATGACGCTCACTGCCACCACCTCCCACACCGTTGGTCCTTACTACCACATCGGCCTGACCTGGCTGAACCGCGAAGACCTGACTGTCGCCCAAACCCTCGGCCAGCGCGTGGCGATCACCGGGCAGGTGATCGACGGCAACGGCGAATTCGTCAATGACGCGATGCTGGAAGTCTGGCAGGCCAACGCCGCCGGCAAATACGCACACCCGGAAGACGACCAGGACAAGCCCCTGGACCCGAATTTCGAAGGCTTTGGCCGGGTGCCGGTGGATGCCGAAGGGCGTTTTCGTTTCACCACCATCAAGCCGGGCTCCGTGCCGGGCCTTGGCGGCACGACCCAGGCGCCGCATCTTGTCGTGCTGGTGTTCGCCCGCGGTCTGGTCAAGCATTTGCTGACGCGAATCTACTTCGATGGTGAGCAGGCCAACGAAACCGACCCGCTGCTGGCCTGCGTGCCCGAGGAACGTCGCGCCACTATCGTGAGCAAGCCCGATGCTTCGGGCGTGTATCAGTGGAACGTGGTTTTGCAGGGGACGGATGCCGAGACGGTGTTCTTCGACTACTGATTGAAACCCGTGTGGCGAAGGCTCTTGGCCCAGCCCCGCAACAACGGTGGGGCGTGGGTCGTACAAAATACTGATGACCCTGTTCCACCCGAAGGGGTAGGGTTGGCCTGCGGGGGTGATGAATAGGATGTGCGACAACCCACGTATTTACGTCGCAGCTTTTGACCCAACCGCGTCAGGCCGGCAGACCTGCACACCCAAGGACTTTTTATGAGCGAACGACCGGGTAATCAGCTCTTTGATGCCTACTTCACCACCCGCCACATGCGCGAGGTGTTTTGTGATGCGGGCCGGGTGCAGGCCATGCTCGATGTCGAGGCGGCGCTGGCCCGGGCTGAAGCGAAGGTGGGCTTGATCCCTGTCAGTGCAGTGGCTCCGATCGAGAAGGCCTGTGACGCGCAGTTGTACGATTTTTCGGCGTTGAGCGAGGCGATTGCCACGGCGGGTAATTCGGCGATTCCACTGGTCAAGGCCCTTGGCAAGCGCATTGCCGCGCAAGACGCCGAGGCTGAGCGCTACGTGCACCTGGGGGCTACCAGTCAGGACGTGATGGACAGTGGGTTGGTGCTGCAACTGCGCCAGGCACTGGGTTTGATCGAAGGCGAACTGGCGCAACTGGCCACGATTCTCGCCCGCCAAGCCGAACGCTACGCCGCCACGCCATTGGCCGGGCGCACTTGGTTGCAACACGCAACACCGGTGACCCTGGGCATGAAAATCGCCGGTTGGCTGGGAGCCATCACCCGTAGCCGCCAGCGCCTGAATGAACTCAAGCCGCGCTTGCTGGTGTTGCAGTTCGGTGGTGCCTCAGGAACGCTCGCCGCACTGGGTGAGCAGGCCTTGCCCATCGCCGAAGCCCTGGCCGCCGAGCTGCAACTGAGCTTGCCGGAGCAGCCGTGGCACACCCAACGCGATCGCCTGGTTGAGTTCGGTTCGGTACTGGGGTTGATCGCCGGCAGCCTGGGCAAACTGGGCCGCGACATCAGCTTGTTGATGCAGACCGAGGCCGGTGAAGCGTTCGAACCCTCGGCGCCGGGCAAGGGCGGTTCGTCCACCATGCCGCACAAACGTAACCCGGTGGGCGCGGCGGTGCTGATCGGTGCGGCGACCCGAGTCCCTGGCCTGTTGTCGACGCTGTTCAGCGCCATGCCCCAGGAGCACGAACGCAGCCTGGGCCTGTGGCACGCCGAATGGGAAACCTTGCCGGAGATCTGCTGCCTGGTGTCCGGCGCCCTGCAACAGGCGCGGCTGCTGGCCGAAGGTCTGGAAGTGGACGCGGCGCGCATGGCTCGCAATCTGGAACTGACCCAAGGGCTGGTGCTGGCCGAGGCGGTGAGCATCGTCCTGGCCCAGCGGGTCGGACGCGACACTGCGCATCATCTGTTGGAGCAATGTTGCAAACGCGCCGTGGCTGAACAACGTCATTTGCGGGACGTGTTGGGGGACGAGCCCCAAGTCACTGCGCAGTTGTCTGCCGCTGAGCTGGATCATTTGCTCGACCCCGCCCACTACCTCGGCCAGGCCCAGACCTGGGTCGCGCGCGCGGTGGCTGAACACCTTGCCTTGAACGCCTGAAAGGAGACTGTTGTGGGATTCGTCAAACTCGCCGAAGGCGAACTGAACTATTGTTTCGATGGACCGCAGGATGGCCCGGTGCTGGTGCTCTCCAACTCCCTGGGCACCGACCTGCACATGTGGGACGAGCAGATCGCCGCCTTCAGTGAACACTTTGGCGTGTTGCGTTTTGACACGCGCGGGCACGGTCAATCCTTGGTGACTGAAGGGCCGTACAGCATCGACCAACTGGGCCGCGACGTGCTGGCGATGCTCGATCAGCTGAACATCGACAAGGTGCATTTCTGTGGGTTGTCCATGGGCGGATTGATCGGCCAATGGCTGGGGATCAATGCCGGTGAGCGGCTGCACAAACTGGTGGTGTGCAACACCGCCGCCAAGATCGGCGACCCATCCGTATGGGACCCGCGGATCGAAACCGTACTGCGTGATGGCAAGGCGGCGATGGTCGCGCTACGGGATGCCTCGATTGCTCGTTGGTTCACGCCGGACTTTGCCCAGGCTCATCCAGAGAAGGTCAGGAGAATCACCGACATGCTTGCTGCCACTTCGCCCCAGGGCTACGCGGCTAACTGCGCGGCGGTGCGCGATGCCGATTTCCGCGAGCAGTTGTCCTCGATTCGCGTGCCGCTGTTGGTGGTCGCCGGCACCGAAGATGCCGTGACCCCACCGTCGGGCGGGCACTTTATCCAGGAGCGGGTCAACGGCGCCGAATACGCCGAATTCCATGCCGCGCATCTGTCCAACGTCCAGGCCGGCGCTGCGTTCAGCGAACGGGTGCTGGCTTTCCTGCTGGATTCCAGTCGTTCTTGAGGGAGTATTCTGTGGACGAGAAACAACGTTACGACGAAGGCATGCAAGTACGCCGCGCGGTGCTGGGCGATGCCCACGTCGACCGCAGCCTGAATGCCTTGACTGAGTTCAACAGCGAATTCCAGGAGATGATCACTCGTCATGCCTGGGGCGACATATGGACCCGCCCCGGCCTGCCGCGCCACACCCGCAGCCTGATCACCATCGCCATGCTGATCGGCATGAACCGCAGCGAAGAACTCAAACTGCACCTGCGCGCTGCTGCCAATAATGGTGTGAGCCGCAGCGAGATCAAGGAAGTGATCATGCAGAGTGCTAT
Source organism: Pseudomonas sp. N-1-13 (assembly GCF_057787095.1). Lineage (NCBI taxonomy): Bacteria > Pseudomonadati > Pseudomonadota > Gammaproteobacteria > Pseudomonadales > Pseudomonadaceae > Pseudomonas > Pseudomonas sp. N-1-13. Next base: position 1,324,906 of record NZ_JBYNRI010000001.1, read on the forward strand.
CTATTGCGGCATCCCCGCGGCCAACGCCACCTTCCACCTGGCCGAGTCGGTGTGGGATGAACTGGGCGTCGAATCACGGGCTTGAGATCCACCGCCAATCCCTGTGGAAGTCAAGACTGGGGGAGCAAAGCTTGCTCGCGAAAGCGGTGGGTCAGTTGGCGATGATGTTGAATGTGATGACGCCATCGCGAGCAGGCTCGCTCCCACACTGGATCTTCAGTGAGTACAAATTTTATGCTCGACGCTGATCCCCTGTGGGAGCGGGCTTGCTCGCGAAAGCGGTGGGTCAGCTTGCATCGATGTTGAATGTGATGACGCCATCGCGAGCAGGCTCGCTCCCACACTGGATCTTCAGTGAACACAAATTTTATGCTCGACACTGATCCCCCTGTGGGAGCGAGCCTGCTCGCGAAAGCGGTGGGTCAGCTTGCATCGATGTTGAATGTGATGACGCCATCGCGAGCAGGCTCGCTCCCACACTGGATCTTCAGTGAGCACAAATTTTATGCTCAACGCTGATCCCCCTGTGGGAGCGAGCCTGCTCGCGATGACGCCGGTACAGCCTCCACTTATGTTTGGCTTTTACAACAAGCTGATCGGATAGCTGACGATCAGCCGGTTCTCATCGAACTCATTGGTGCTGTAATCCCGACGCATCGTCGAATTACGCCATTTCACATTGAGGCTCTTCAACGCACCGCTCTGTACGGTGTAGGCCAGTTCGCTTTCGCGACCCCATTCCTTACCGTCGGTGATGGTGCCTGTGTGTACGTTGTCACCGCTGATGTAGCGGTTCATCAGGGTCAGGCCCGGTACGCCGACGGCGGCGAAGTTGAAGTCGTGGCGCACTTGCCAGGATTTTTCCTGGGCGTTGTCGTAGCTGGAGTTGTAGCTGTCGTTGGCCAGGGTGCCGCCGCTGGTGCCGTTGACGCGCATCCAGCCATCGTCGCCGCTGAGTTTTTGCAGGCCGACGTAGAAGGTGTTGCCACCGTATTTGGCCGAGAGCATGGCGAACGCGGTCTTGTTGTCCAGGTCGCCCGCCAGGGCACTGCCTTCTTCCTTGCCGATGAAGTAGCCCAGGTTGGCGCCCAGGGTCCAGTCACCGATGGGCTGGCTGTGGGTCAGGTTGAAATATTTTTGCTGGTAGATGTCCGACAGTTCCGCGTACCAGACGCCGACCTGAGTGCGCTTGTCGTTGAAAGCGTATTCGCCGCCGCCGAAATTGAAGCGGTCGGACGTGAACGCACCGCGGCCGTTCATCGACATGTCTTCCATGCTCGCGTCGTTACGCGGGCTGTTGGCGCGGAACTGGCCGCCGTACAGGCTCAGGCCGTTGATCTCGGTGGAGGTGACCTGACCACCGCGGAAAGTCTGCGGCAGGGAGCGGCCATCGTCAGAGCGCAGGATTGGCAGCACCGGCATCCATTCGCCCACTTTCAGCTCAGTTTTCGACACCTTGGCTTTGAGTGCGACACCCAGGCGACCGAAGTCATCGGCCGGGTGGCCCCCGTCATGAACCGGCAACAATCCGGTATTGGCGGTGCCGCGACCACCGTCGAGCTTGAGCGAGTACATGCCCAGCACGTCCATACCGAAACCCACTGTGCCCTGAGTGAAGCCGGACTTGGCGTCGAGAATGAAACTCTGGGTCCATTCCTCGGCTTTGCCTTGGGCGTTAGCCGGGTTGGTGAAATTGCGGTTGATGTAGAAGTTGCGCAGGTTGAGATTGACCTTGGCGTCCTCGACAAAACCCGACTCTGTGGCCAGGACGGGCAGGGTGGCACCAGACAGGGCGATAGCGATAAGACTGGGGAATAAATGCTGTGTAGGTTTCATGGGCATGTCTCTAGTTTTTGTGGGCAAAGCGGGTCGCTGCCGCAACCTTGGGTTGCAGTCGGCACGGTGGAGCTGGACGGTAAGGCGATCGAAGGATCAGCCGGATGAGGCGGGGTCTATGGGCATGGCATCGAACCTGTTGTTATTGGTTTTGTGCCAGGGATGGTGAAGGGCCGGCTGGGATCGGTTCAATTGTCGTTTGCGGGTTTTGGGCGATTATCGAACGGCAAAAACTGATTGGATCTTTGTGGGAGTGAGCCTGATCGCGATGGCGGCCTACAGTCGGCCAGGATGTTTTTGACTGAGTACATATCCATTTTCGCGGTAACGGCGACTTAGGGTTCCGCCCTTACGGCGGGTCACTTTCGAAAATCCGGAAGCCGGCCCAGGCGAAAGTAACCAAAGCGCTCTTGCCCCACCACTCGGCACCTCGCTTAGGCTCGGTGTGCCCTCACTCCGGCATTGCTCCGTGGGCCCGCCGCGAAGGGCCATCCATGGCCCAGCGCGGCTATCCCGGCATCCATGCCGGGATGCCCACTGCGCAATGCCTGCGTTCGGCCAGCGTGGTTAACGGGGCGCCCGAGATCAACGTCCACCGCGAGGCGGCCTAGTAGCCGACCTGGCTCTCCCGGTCGTACGCCGATCCCATTGTGAGAGCGAGCCCGCTCGCGAAGGCGGTCTGACAGCCGACCTGTCTCTCCGGCCATACCCCGATCCAACTGTGGGAGCGAGCTTGCTCGCGATGGCGGAGGGACAGTTTGCGGTGGTGTTGGATGTGCTGGCGTCATCGCGAACAAGCTCGCTCCCACAGGTTTTTGTATCGTGTGCGAATGTTGTGAACACCCGCAAACCTATGTGGGAGCGAGCCTGCTCGCGATAGCGTAGGGTCAGTTTGCGGCGATGTTGGATGTGCTGGCCTCTTCGCGAGCAAGCTCGCTCCCACAGGAGGAACGCGATCACCAAAAATCAGGTCGGCTATCAGGCCGCCTCGCGGTGGACGTTGATCTCGGGCGCCCCGTTAACCACGCTGGCCGAACGCAGGCATTGCGCAGTGGGCACCTCGGCATGGATGCCGAGGTAGCCGCGCTGGGCCATGGATGGCCCTTCGCGGCGGGCCCACGGAGCAATGCCGGAGTGCGGGCATGCCGAGCCTAGGCGAGGCACCGAGTGGTGGGGCAGAAGCGTTTTGCTTACTTTCGCCTGGGCCGGCTTCCGGATTTTCGAAAGTGACCCGCCGTAAGGGCGGAACCCTAAGTGGCCGTTACCGCAGAAACGGATATGTACGCAATCAACAAAACCCTGGCCGACTGTCAGGCCGTCATCGCGGGCAAGCCTTGCTCCCACACAGCGTGCACAAACAAAAAGCCCACCTTTCGGTGGGCTTCGTGTTTCAGCGTTCAGGCATCAAGTCAGAACAATTTCAGCGGCGGTGCTTTCTCCGCCACCGGTTCGTTCTTGCCGGGTTCGGCATTCCAACCACCGCCCAACGCCTTGTACAGATTGACCTCGCTGGTCAGTTGCGCCAGGCGGTCGGTGATCAGCGATTGTTGGGCGCTGAACAACTGACGTTGGGCGTCGAGGAAGGTCAGGTTGCTGTCGACACCGATGCGATAGCGACGCTCGGCCAGGCTGTAGTAGTCCTGGTTGGCGGCGACGAAGGCGGTCTGGGCCTGCAACTGTTCATTGTAGGTCCGGCGTGCGGCCAGGCCGTCGGAGACTTCCTGAAACGCGGTCTGAATCGACTTCTCGTAATTGGCGACGTTGATGTCTTTCTGGATTTTGGCGTAATCCAGGCTTGCCCGCAGGCTGCCGGCGTTGAAGATCGGCAGGTTGATTTGCGGGGCGAAGGTCCAGGTGCCCGAACCGCCCTTGAACAGGCCGGACAGGTCCGGGCTCAGGGTGCCGGCGTTGGCCGTCAGGCTGATGCTGGGGAAGAACGCGGCCCGTGCGGCGCCGATGTTGGCGTTGGCGGCCAGCAGGTTGCGTTCGGCCTGGAGGATGTCCGGGCGACGTTGCAACAGGTCTGACGGCAACCCCGCCGGCACTTCGCTGAGCAGGTCATCGCTCAGCGGTTGGGTGCTCAGGTTGGACGGCAGACCAGTGCCCAGCAGCAGGGTCAGGCTGTTTTCATCCTGAGCCACCTGGCGGGTATAGCGCGCCAGTTGTACGCGGGCGTTTTCCACCGCCGTGCGTGCCTGGCTCAGGTCCAGGGCCGAGGCCACGCCGACTTCGGCGCTGCGGGAGGTCAGCTTGAGGCTTTGCTCGTAGGTGCCCAGGGTTTCCTGGGTCAGCTTGAGCAGTTCCTTGTCGGCCTGCCAGGTCAGGTAGGCGTTGGCAACGCTGGCCACCAGGCTGATCTGGGTACTGCGACGGGCCTCTTCGGTGGCGAAGTAGCTTTGCAACGCTTGCTCGCTCAGGCTGCGCACCCGGCCAAACAAGTCCAGTTCATAAGCACTGATGCCCAGGGTCGCGGAGTAGGAGCTGCTGATGGCTGCCTCACCGGTTTGCGACGCCCGTGCCGGTACTCGCTGACGGCTGCCGGAACCGGTGGCCGAGACCGCCGGGAACAGGTCCGCCCGCTGGATGCGGTATTGCGCGGCGTAAGCATCGATATTCAGCGCCGCGACGCGCAGGTCGCGGTTGTTTTCCAGGGCAACCTGGATCAGCTGTTGCAAGGCCGGGTCATGGAAAAACTGTTTCCAGCCCTGTTCGGCGGCGGCCTGGCTGGCCGCCTTGGCCGGCTCGTAGGCCGGACCTTGCGGGTACTGCGTGGCGACCGGTGCTTCGGGCCGCTGATAATCGGGGATCAGCGAGCAGCCGCTGAGCACGACGGCGGCGATGGTCAGAGAGAGGAGCGACTTGCTCATTGGCCAGCCTCTTTAGAAGTTTCAGGAGTGTCGTCCTGGTCGATATTTTTGCGACGGCCTATCGACGACACAGTCACGAAGAACAATGGCACCCAGAAAATCGCCAGGATGGTGGCGGTCAACATACCGCCGATCACACCGGTGCCGATGGCGTGCTGGCTGCCTGAACCTGCGCCGGTGGAAATCGCCAACGGCACCACGCCGAGAACGAACGCCAGGGACGTCATGATGATCGGCCTTAGACGCATCCTACAGGCTTCAATGGCGGCTTCCACCAGCGTGCGGCCCTGTTCGTGGAGTTCCTTGGCGAATTCCACGATCAGAATAGCGTTTTTCGCCGCCAGACCGATGGTCGTCAACAAGCCCACCTGGAAGTACACGTCGTTGGACAGGCCGCGCAGGCTGGTCGCCATCAAGGCACCGATGATCCCCAGTGGTACCACGAGCATGACCGCGATCGGAATCGACCAGCTTTCATACAGCGCAGCCAGGCAGAGGAATACCATCAGCAGCGACAAGGCGTACAACGCAGGCGCCTGGGAGCCGGAAAGACGTTCCTCGTAGGACAGACCCGTCCAGGAAATACCGACGCCGGCCGGCAGTTTCTGGGCGATGGCCTCGACTTCGGCCATGGCTTCACCGGTGGAGTAACCCGGGGCCGGCGACCCCAGAATTTCCATCGCTTCCACGCCGTTGTAACGGGCCAGTTTCGGCGAGCCGTAGACCCACTCGCCCTTGGCGAATGCGCTGAACGGCACCATAGTCCCGGCGCTGTTGCGCACATACCACTTCTGCAGGTCTTCGGGGCTCATGCGTGCATTCGGCTGACCTTGGACGTACACCCGCTTCACCCGACCACGGTCGATGAAGTCGTTCACGTAGCTACTGCCCAGGGCAACCGACAGGGTGTTGTTGATGTCCGAGAGGGTGATGCCCAGGGCGCTGGCCTTCTCGTCATCGATTTCCAACTGGTACTGCGGCTCGTCATTCAGGCCGTTCGGACGCACCTGGGAGAGAATCTTGCTCTGGGAAGCCATGCCCAGGAACTGGTTACGGGCTTCCATCAGCTTCTCATGGCCGATGCCGGCGCGGTCCTGCAGGAACACGTCGAAACCGGTGGCGTTACCCAGTTCCATCACCGCCGGCGGAGCGAAGGCAAACACCATTGCGTCGCGGAAGGTGAAGAAGTGTTGCTGGGCGCGGCCAGCGATTTTGAACACGGTGTTCTCAGCGTCACGCTCTTCCCACGGCTTGAGCATGATGAACGCCAGGCCGGAGCTCTGGCCACGACCAGCGAAGTTGAAGCCGGTCACGGTGAACACCGAGGCCACGCCATCGCCTTCACCGCCATCCTTGCTTGGACGCAGCAGGAACTCGCGCATGTTGTCCACCACCACCTGGGTCCGTTCGGCGCTGGAACCGGCCGGGGTCTGTACCTGGGCAAACAGCACGCCCTGGTCTTCTTCCGGCAGGAACGCCGTCGGGATGCGGGTGAACAGCCAGACCATGCCAACCACGATGATCACATAGGCCAGCAGGTACGGCGCCTTGTGCTTGAGCATGTTGCCCACGCCGCGCTCGTAGCTTCTGACGCCGCGGTCGAAGGTGCGGTTGAACCAGCCGAAGAAGCCGCGTTTCGGCGTGCCGTGCTCACCCTTGGGAATGGGCTTGAGCATGGTGGCGCACAGGGCCGGAGTGAAAATCAGGGCCACCAGTACCGACAGGGCCATGGCCGAGACGATGGTGATGGAGAACTGCTTGTAGATCACGCCGGTGGAGCCGCCAAAAAACGCCATCGGCAGCAGTACCGCCGAGAGCACCAGAGCGATACCCACCAGGGCGCCCTGGATCTGGCCCATGGATTTCTTGGTGGCTTCCTTGGGTGACAGGCCTTCTTCACTCATGACCCGTTCGACGTTCTCCACCACGACGATGGCATCGTCCACCAGCAAACCGATGGCCAGCACCATGCCGAACATGGTCAGGGTGTTGATGCTGAAGCCGAATGCCGCGAGGATCCCGAAAGTGCCGAGCAATACCACCGGCACCGTCATCGTGGTGATGATGGTGGCGCGGAAGTTCTGCAGGAACAGGAACATCACCAGGAACACCAGGGCAACCGCTTCGATCAGAGTTTCAACCACACCCTTGATCGACTCGCTCACCACCGGTGTGGTGTCGTAGGGGAACACCACTTCCAGGCCTTGCGGGAAGAACGGCTTGAGATCTTCGACGGTCTGGCGCAGGGCCTTGGCCGTGTCGAGGGCGTTGGCACCGGTGGCCAGTCTCACTGCCAGACCGGAGGCCGGGGCACCGTTGAACTGGGCATTGATGCTGTAGCTCTCGCCGCCCAGGGCGACATCTGCCACGTCGCCGACGCGCACTTGCGAGCCATCCGGATTGACCTTGAGCAAGATGGCCTTGAACTGTTCGGCGGTCTGCAGGCGGGTCTTGCCAATAATGGTGGCGTTCAGTTGCTGACCGGGCAGGGCAGGCAAGCCGCCGAGTTGGCCGGACGCGATCTGGACGTTCTGCGCGGAAATGGCGTTGGTCACATCTACCGGGGTCAGGCTGTAGTTATTCAGCTTGGCCGGGTCGAGCCAGATTCGCATTGCGTACTGGGCACCGAAGACCTGGAAGTCACCGACACCGGCTGTGCGCGAGATCGGGTCCTGCATGTTGGACACGATGTAGTTGGACAGGTCTTCCCGGGTCATGCTGCCGTCGCGCGACACCACGCCGATCACCATCAGGAAGTTTCTCACTGACTTGGTCACGCGGATGCCCTGTTGCTGCACTTCTTGCGGCAGCAGCGGGGTGGCCAGGTTCAACTTGTTCTGGACCTGGACCTGGGCGGTATCGGAGTTGGTGCCTTGTTCGAAGGTCGCCGTGATGGTCATGCTGCCGTCGGAGTTACTTTCCGAGGAGACATAACGCAGGTTATCGATGCCGTTGAGCTGTTGCTCGATGACCTGCACCACGGTGTCCTGCACGGTCTGCGCGGATGCGCCCGGGTAGGTGACCTGGATCGCAATGGCCGGCGGCGCGATGCTGGGGTATTGGTTGATCGGCAATTTGAGGATCGACAGGGCCCCGACCAACATGATCACCAGGGCGATAACCCAGGCGAAAATCGGACGGTCGATAAAAAATTTCGACATGGTTTACTCCCCTTTGCCGCCGGCGGCTTTGTCAGCTGCCTGTGCGGGGGCCGGGTTCTTTGCGCCAACGTTGGTGGCCTCAGTGGCTTTGACTTCCACCCCTGGCCGTACGTACTGCAACCCTTCGGTGATCAAACGATCGCCAGCCTTGAGCCCGTCTTCGATCAGCCACTGGCTACCGACGGTACGGCTGGCCTTGAGCTGGCGCAGCTCGACCTTGTTGTCCGGGCCCACCACCAGGGCGGTCGGCATGCCTTTGAGGTCGCGGGTCACGCCTTGCTGCGGCGCGAGAATCGCCGCGCTGTTGACCCCGGCCTGCAATTGCGCGTGGACGAACATGCCCGGCAGCAGGGTGTGGTCAGGGTTAGGGAACACCGCGCGCAGGGTTACCGAACCGGTGGTCTGGTCGACCGACACTTCGGAGAACTCCAGCTTGCCCTCATGGGCATATTGGCTGCCGTCTTCCAGGGTCAGTTTGACCATGGCGGCGTTGTCGCCAGCCTTCTGCAGGCGGCCGCTTTCCAGTTCACGGCGCAGTTGCAGCAGTTCCACGGAACTCTGCGTCACGTCGACGTAAATCGGGTCCAGTTGCTGAATGGTTGCCAGGGCATCGGCCTGGCCGTTGCTGACCAGCGCACCCTCTGTCACCGAGGAGCGACCGATGCGACCGGAAATCGGTGCGTAGACCTTGGTGTAGCGCACATTGATCTGGGCGGTCTGCAGATTGGCTTCCGACTCCAGGCGGTTGGCCAAGGCGGTGTCGTATTCCTGGCGGCTGACGGCCTGTTCGTCCACCAATTGTTTATAGCGATCGGAAATGGACTTGGTTGAGCGCAGGTTTGCTTCGGCGCTTTTGAGGGTCGCTTCGTACATGGCCGGGTCAATCTGATACAGCTGCTGGCCAGCCTTGACGTCGGCACCTTCCTTGAACAGACGCTTGAGGATGATGCCGTTGACTTGCGGGCGAACTTCCGCGATGCGGAACGCGCTGGTGCGACCGGGAAGCTCCGACGTCAGGGTGAACGGCTGGGTCTTGAGGGTTACGACGCCGACCTGAGGAGCCGGTGCGGCAGGTGCCGCCTCTTCCTTTTTACATCCGCTGAGCAGCGATGCCAGGGCGATGGCGGTAACCAGAGCGGTAACAGCTGGCTTGAATTGCATGGAAATCCTCGGGTCCAGGCGCGTAAGAGGCGCACAAGAAAGTGGAAGGTGAAAAAGAGCGAGATAAACAATTAGTAGGATGCTAAGAAATATACTTACGTACACGGTTGTTTGTAAACACCCAAATTGCGTACCATCGGTATTTACAAAAGCCTGACAAAAGGCCTGCGCAGGTCGCAGAAGCGTTGTGAAGAACGCCGCCTCACATTTTGTTCAGTTGATCCTTACGCATTGCTTACGCATCCTGATTGAGGTGTTTACTGCCATGGTCCGTCGTACCAAAGAGGAAGCTCTGGAGACTCGCAGCCAGATACTCGAAGCGGCCGAAAAAGCCTTTTTCGAGCGCGGTGTGGCCCGCACGACACTGGCTGACATCGCGACGCTGGCCGGTGTAACGCGCGGTGCCATCTACTGGCATTTCAGCAATAAGGCGGACCTGCTCCAGGCCATGCTCGATACGTTGCACGAGCCGCTCGACGATCTGGCCCGCGCCAGTGAAAGTGAAGAGGAGCTTGACCCCCTGGGTTGTGTTCGCAAGCTGCTGGTGCGGTTGTTCCAACAGGTGGCCCTGGACCCGAAAACCCGACGCATTAATGAGATTTTGTTTCATAAGTGCGAATTCACCGATGAAATGTGCGATTTGCGCCAGCAGCGGCGCCAGGTCAGTCTCGATTGCAACGTGCGTATCGCGTTGTCGTTGCGCAATGCGATGAAGCGTGGCCAGTTGCCGGACGATCTGGATCCCGAAAGGGCAGCGGTCGCCATACATGCCTACATCGACGGCATTTTGTACCAGTGGCTACTGGCTCCCGACAGCTTCGCACTGGCGGGTGAGGCCGAGCGCTGGGTGGAGATCGGGCTGGATATGCTGCACCTGAGCCCCAACCTGCGCAAATAAAACAAAATGCTCAATTTCATCGGTTTGTGTCAATAGCTGAACGGCGAGGACCCCGCCGGGCCTTGATCCCGGCAGAGTCATTTATAGACGAACTGCAGACACGTTGATCGCTCGCGAGTCGCTATTGTGCAGGAGGATTATGGCGTGTTGATGTACCGGCGCCATTGAGGCGCCTGTACTTGTCGTGCCGGCCTGTTACCGACCCTCTGGTTTATTCAACAATGAGGCGCACGGAATAGTTGAAAGGGGGTTCGAGCATCTTCTGGAAGATTTCCGAGCGGCAGGTGTATTCACCATTGCCGGTATACGCAGTTTTGCTTTTCCTGTTTGGCCTGTAACTGGATTCCAGGACGCCAAAACCGATGGGGGCTTCAAAGCGGGTTTGCATTTGGCAGCCGAAGTTGAAGGTGCTCATTTGATAGGAGAGAACTAATTCAATCGGTTTGATTTTTCTCAGCGTCGGTTGCCAGCCAGCAGCGGGATAAGTGAATTTCCTGTTATGGGCGAAATAGAATTCGCGGGTTGTTTTGGCGGGGACATCATAAGCGCTCAAGGACATGTCCGGGGGCGTGGGTTGCTCACTTAAAATGTTGGTCATTTCCAAGGCGTGAGAAGTTTTGTTTACCAGCTCCACGGTGATGCCGGTGTTGGCCAGGCTGGTGGCGACGGCTGCCGGTCCCAGTAGCAGAGCGAGGATTAAGTTTTTCATCATGTTCATTGTAATGTGTCTCTCATGTATTACGAGGCGCGCTAAAGCCTGCGTAAGATAATGGCGCGTAATTGAAGTTACTCGGTTTAGTGTTGTTTTTTACAAGAATTGAAGTTGCTTATTAAGTTTGATAGATGTCGGTTAAATCCATTGGTTGAGTGGGTTGTTGTTCGGGCTTATTATTAACGCTGTCCGGTGTGTTAATCCATAGTGAGTAAGTGTGGTGTTGTTATTTGATGTTTCGATTTCTGCGGAGTTTGATTGCGTCAGCCGTCAACAGATGTAAAAAAGCCCCGGCTCTTGCGAGTCGGGGCTTTTGGTAAGGCCGGTTTTTTATTTACATCACGGGGTAATCGATGTAACCCACCGGGCCTTTCCCATAGAACGTTTCCGGATGCGGCTCGTTCAGCGGTGCGTCAGCTTTCAAGCGCGCCGGTAGGTCCGGGTTGGCAATGAACGGCACACCAAAGGCAACGGCATCCGCTTTGCCCTCGGCCAGCCAGGCGTTGGCGCTGTCCTTGGTGAAACGTTCGTTGGCAATGTACGGGCCACCGAAAGCTTGCTTGAGCTGCGGGCCGATGCTGTCTTCGCCTTCCTTTTCACGGGAGCAGATAAAGGCGATGCCACGCTTGCCCAACTCGCGGGCCACATAGCTGAAGGTTTCCAGGCGGTTCTCGTCGCCCATGTCATGGGAGTCGGCGCGTGGTGCCAGGTGCACGCCAACCCGGCCGGCGCCCCAGACTTCAATGGCAGCGTCGGTCACTTCCAGCAGCAGGCGGGCACGGTTTTCCAGGGAGCCGCCATAGTTGTCGGTGCGCTGGTTGGTGCTGCTTTGCAGGAACTGGTCGAGCAGGTAGCCGTTGGCGCCATGGATTTCCACGCCGTCGAAACCGGCGGCCTTGGCGTTCTCGGCGCCTACGCGGTAAGCCTCAATGATATCGGCGATTTCCTCGGTTTCCAGCGCGCGTGGCGTCGGGTAGTCGGCCAGCGGACGCACCAGACTTACATGGCCCTTGGGCTGGATGGCGCTGGGCGCCACCGGCAATTCGCCGTTCAGGTAAGACGGATGGGAGATCCGGCCCACGTGCCACAGTTGCAGGAAAATCTTGCCGCCGGCGCCGTGGATAGCCTTGGTCACGTTGCTCCAGCCGCGCACCTGGTCGTTGGACCAGATGCCGGGGGTATCGGGGTAGCCCACGCCCATGGGCGTGACAGAGGTGGCTTCGCTGAGGATCAGGCCAGCGGAGGCACGCTGCACGTAGTACTCGGCCATCAGCGCGTTGGGCACACGGCCGGCGTCGGCACGGCAGCGGGTGAGCGGCGCCATGATGATGCGGTTCTTCAGCTCGATGTCGCCGAGTTTGATTGGATCGAAAATAGTCGTCATCAATTACAACCTCGAAAGTTAAGGGTTAAAAGTCAGTGAGTGGCAGGGGCCAGGTCGGCATTGCCGCCCTGGCGGAAAGTGATCAGGGTGACCAGCAGCGCCAGCACGGCCAGCGCACCGGCGGCCAGGGGCACGCTGGTCAGGCCCAGGCCGTGGTCGATGACACTGCCGCCGACCCAGGCGCCCAAGGCGTTGCCGATGTTGAAGGCGCCGATGTTCAGGGTGGAAACCAGGTTTGGCGCGTCTTTGCCGAAGGTCACCACGTTGACTTGCAGGGCCGGCACGGCGGCGAAGCAGGCGGTGGCCCAGAGGAACAGGGTGATTTCAGTGGGGATCAGCGCGACGCTGGTCCAGCTCAATACGGTGGACACCACAGCCATGGTGGTGAAAACCCCCATCAACGTGTTCGCCAGGCTCTTGTCCGCCAGCTTGCCGCCGATGATATTGCCCAGAGTCAGGCCCAGGCCGATCAGCACCAGGGTCCAGGTCACGCCGCGGGGCGATACGCCAGTGACTTCTCCCAGCAGCGGGGCGACGTAAGTGAACAGGGTGAACACCGAGGCGGAGAACAGCGCGGTCATGCTCAGGGACAGCCACAGGCCTGCGCCCTTGAGGGCGACGAGTTCCGAGCGCATGTCGAGTTTTTCTTCATCGCGCTTGGCCGGCAGAAAGCGGATCAGGCCGATCAGTGCAATCACGCCGATGACGGTCACGGCCCAGAAGGTCGAGCGCCAGCCGGCTTCCTGACCCAGCGCGGTGCCCAGCGGTACGCCGAGTACGTTGGCCAGGGTCAGGCCGGTGAACATCAGGGCTACGGCCGAGGCGCGCTTGTTGGGTGCCACCAGGCCGGCGGCCACCACCGAACCGATGCCGAAGAACGCGCCATGGCACAGGGCGGTGACGACCCTGGCGAACATCAGCACGTTGTAATCACTGGCGATGGCGCAGAGCAGGTTGCCGACGATGAAGATCCCCATCAGCGCGACCAGGGCGGCCTTGCGCGGCAACCGTGCGGTGGCCAGGGCCATGAACGGTGCCCCGATGGCCACGCCCAGGGCGTAGCCGGTCACCAGCCAGCCGGCGCCGGGAATCGATACACCCAGGTCGGCCGCCACCTCAGGCAACAGGCCCATGATGACGAACTCGGTGGTGCCGATGGCGAAGGCGCTCAGGGCCAGGATGAGAAGTGAGAGGGGCATGGTGGATCCTTGTCGGGTCAGAGCTCTTGGCTCATTTGCTTGAGGAACTGCTGGATCACGTCCTCGTTGCGTTTGAAGAAATGCCATTGACCGACCTTCTGGCTGGTGATCAGCCCCGCCCGTTGCAACACCGCCAGATGGGCGGACACCGTGGACTGCGACAGGCCGCAACGCTGGTCGATCTGCCCGGCGCAAATGCCGAATTCGTGGTTGTGCAACTGTTCGGGGAACTGGACCTTGGGGTCTTTGAGCCAGTTGAGGATGTCTCGCCGTACTGGGTGTGCCAGGGCTTTTATTATTTCGTCGAGGTCGAGGGGCATGGTTGGTTGCTCGGAATGAGTAAAACGCTATATCGCGATGGGGCGAACTTTAAATCGTTATTTCGCGATACACCAATATGGATTTGATCTGAAAACCGAATAAATCGCTATATCGGGTTATAACGATATTGGCGCGGCGGTGCTAAGCTTCGCGCCATGAACTATCTCGCACACCTGCACCTCGGCGGCCCCGGCCGGGAACGACTGCTCGGCAGCCTCTACGGCGACTTCGTCAAAGGGCCGTTGCAAGGCCTGTACGATCCGCAGATCGAAGCGGCGATTGCCCTGCATCGACGCATCGACATGTACACCGATCGCCACCCCGTGGTGGATATCGCTTTGTCGCGCTTTTCCACCGTACGGCGGCGCTATGCCGGAATTGTGCTCGACGTGTTTTTTGATCATTGCCTGGCCCGGGACTGGGCGCTGTATGGCGAAGGGCCGTTGATGGATTTCACCTCCCAGGTCTACCGAGTGCTCGCCGCCGAGCCGCAGTTGCCTGGGCGTCTGGCGCAAATCGCGCCTTACATGGCGGCGGATGACTGGCTGGGGTCTTATCGAGAATTCGATGTGCTTGGGCAAGTATTGCGGGGGATTTCCCGACGCCTGTCCCGGCCGGAGGAGCTGGCCGGGGCCATGGAAGAATTGATCAGGCTCTATGAACCGTTGAGCGAAGACTTTCAGCTGTTCTACCCGCAGTTGCAGGATTTTGCGTTGAGCCAGACAACACGGCAGGGGTGATGTTGGAGCCGGTTCTTGCCGTCACTGAAGTTCAAATGTGTGAGCGAGCCTGCTCGCGATGAAGGCCTGGCAGTCAAGAACCAACTGACTGACCGCTATCGCGAGCAGGCTCGCTCCCACAAGGGCTCTGCATAGGGCCGCCGGATCAGGCCGCGATCGCAGGCCGCATCGGCACTTGCTGCTTCTGTGGGATTTCGCCAAACAATGCCTTATGCACCGCCTGTTGCGCCTGGAAGGCCAGGGCAGCTCGCTCCTGGCCGTGGCAGGCAATCGGTTCCAGCAGATGGATGTGCACCTCGCCCCGGTCATTGGCGAACAGGCGCATCAGGTGCGACAGCAAATCATCATCGCCAACGAACGGCGCCAGCGAGTCCGGTTCACCGTTGCGCAGGTAGCGGATCGCCACCGGTTGCAGCGCCACGTCCGCATCGATGGCCGCCGACAATAAACGCCCGTGGAAAGTGCGCAGGGAGCGGCCATCGGTGGTGGTGCCTTCGGGAAACATCAGCAGCGGATGGGCCTGTTCCAGGTGTCGGCTCATTTGCTTGCGGATCAACTGGCTGTCGCCCGAGCCGCGTCGGATAAACAGGCTGCCAGCCTTGGCCGCCAACCATCCGGCCACTGGCCAGGTGCGTACTTCGGCTTTGGACAGGAAGGACATGGGCGTGAGCATGCCCAGCAGTGGGATATCGGTCCAGGACACATGGTTGCTGACCCACAGCATGGGCTGTTGCGGCATTTGCCCGTGCACCGTCACGCAGAAGGGCAGGGCATTGCTCAGGCGCGCCATGAAAAAACGCGACCAGCGCTGGCGGCGCACCATGGAGTTGGCCACACCCAACCGTTCGAACAGCCCGAATACGCTGGCCATGCTCAGGCCCAGCGTCACCACCAGCAACACTCGCGCGATTCGCGCGTACACCCGCAACCGACTCATCACACCGCTGCCTTGAAGTGGCGGGCGTAGCGTGGGCAGAGTTCGTCACGCTTGAGCAGGATGAACACGTCGGCCACCTGGAAATCCTCATCCCAGCACGGCTCACCGCAAATCTTCGCGCCCAGGCGCATGTAAGCCTTGAGCAGAGGCGGCATTTCGGCGATGACGTTGGACGGTACGTCCAGGGCCGGCAACGGTTTTTTCGGCACCGCCCGCAGGTGTTCGGTGCACAGATAACGTTCGCGCAGACGCTGCATGATCGCTTGGGCCTGGACGCCGCCGTCCTGCATTGGAATGCTCGCGCATCCCATCAGGTAGCTGTAGCCGCCCTCGTTCAGCACCTCGGCCAGTTCGCCCCACAATACAGCGATGGTGCCACCGTTGCGGTAGGCCGGGTCGACGCAGGTGCGGCCGATTTCCAGGATCGGGCCCTTGAGATGGACCAGGCCGTGAAGGTTGAACTCTTCTTCACTGTAGAACCGGCCCAGGCTGCTGGCAGCGTGGTGATCGAGCAGGCGTGTCGTCGCCACGAGTCGGCCGGTATTCAGGTCGCGTACGCCGATGTGGGCGCAGTGAACATCATAGTCATCCATGTCCAGACCCATTTCCGCGCCTTTGAGCTTGGCGTTGAATTCGCCGCTGAAGACGTTGAAGCGCAGGGCCTGGGCTTCTTGCAAAGCCTTGGCGCCAATCAGGCGTTCGGCTTGCAGGCGGCGTTCATTGCCAGTGTCGCTGATGCGGGCGATCTGAGTCATAGCGAATCTCCGTGCGGGCTGTTCAGTTGCAGCCGATCGACTTTCTTTATGCAGCCATGTTGTGCAAAGTCAGGCTATGTAGCCCCGGTGTCATCGCCATGAAGCTTTGGTGATGCTTATATGACAGCCCATTGAGGAGCCTCCCATGCCCTGGCAAAACCTGATCGAACGCGGCGAACGGTTGCCCGCCCATCCGGACCTGGCTGAGGGTTATGCGGCCTTGCTGCAACGCCTGGGGCCGGTTACGCCGTTCGAACTGGCCGTCATGGGGGCGCGATTGATGGCAACGCCGGGGTTGGCTTTTCTGGTGGGGTATCAGGCGGCGCTGCGGGTGCTTTGGCCGAGCGCGCCCCAGAGCCTGGGCGCCTTGTGCGCCACGGAGCAGCGCAGCCTGCGCCCGGCGGACATGCAGACTCGCATCACCGACCTGCGATTGAACGGGCGCAAGGATTTCGTTACTGCGGGCGATGCGGCCGAGTGGCTGCTGATTGCCGCCCGCAGCGAAGCAGCCGGCGAGCCGCCGCGGTTGAATCTTGCGGTGGTTTATCCCGGAGAGCCGGGGGTGACCCTGGAAAAACTCCCGGCCATCGCCCTGATGCCAGACATCAGCCATGGCCGGGTGCTGTTGGATGGCGCGCTGTGCGAGTTGTTGGCCGGGGACGGTTGGGACGCCTACGTCAAACCGTTCCGCACCTTGGAAGACCTTTATGTGCTCAGTGCCATGGCCGCCTGGCTGTATGGCGTGGGGCAGGAGTGCGCTTGGCCCCAAGCCCTGCAGCTGCGTCTGCTGGGATTGCTGGCCGGTTGCGCTGAAGTGAGTCGTCACAACCCGTCCAGCGCGGCCGGGCATGTGCTGCTGGGTGGGTTGTTCGCTCAGTTCAGCGGGCTCGATGAAGAACTGAACGACGCCCTGGCCGCCGGCCCGGCGGTGTGGCGCGAGATGTGGACGCGAGATAAAGCCGTGATGGACATGGCGGCGGGTGCGCGGGCCAAGCGGTTGGCCAAGGCGTTGGGATAACCCTTTGTGGGAGCGAGCCTGCTCGCGATAGCGGAGTGTCAGTTGACATCAATGCTGCTGAGCCAGCGCTATCGCGAGCAGGCTCGCTCCCACAGGGAGATGCCACCCATACCCAAATTGTCATCAAGTCTGAATAGGCTCAGAAGGTTCAATCCTGCGAGCCCCGAGCATGTCCAAAGGCTGGTTCCTGATCCCGCTGCTGTTGCTCAACCTGTACGCCCAGGCTGAAGACTGGCCCGGTGAGCAATGGCCAAGTGGCCCGACCCCCACCGGGCTGGCCATCGAAGCCCTGGAGCAATACGCCTTCCCACCCCGCGACGATGCCTCTCGCCAGGGCATCCGTACCGATGCGCTGCTGGTGATCCTGGACGGGCGGCTGGTCTACGAGCGTTATGCCGGGCCCACCCGTGCCGACACTGCGCACCTGACCTGGTCGATCAGCAAAAGCCTGATGGCGACGGTGTTTGGCGTGGCCTATGGGCAAAAGCTGTTCAGTCTGCAGGATCCTGCCGCCAGGTATTACCCGGCGTTGAGCAAGCATCCGGACATGACCTTGGCCGATCTGTTCCATTGGGCCTCGGGGCTGGATTGGCAGGAAGATTACGAATACGCACCGCTCAAGTCCTCGGTGGTGGCGATGCTTTATACCCGTGGGCGTTATGACATGGCGGCGTTCACTGCGCAGCATGAACGCGACAGGCCGCCGGGGCAGGTGTTTCGTTACTCCAGCGGTGACAGCAACCTGCTGGCCGCGGCATTGAAAAATATCGTCGGCCCGGCGCGGTATCCCGATTACCCCTGGACGGCCCTGTTCGAGCCGCTGGGTATCCGCCACGCCACCTGGGAAACCGACGCCGCCGGCACGTTTGTCGGGTCCTCCTACGCCTACCTTACGGCGCGGGACCTGGCGCGTGTGGGGCTGTTGATGCAACGCGAGGGACGCTGGGGCGAGCGGCAACTGATCCCGCAAGCCTGGGTGGCGTTCAATCGCGAGCCCTTCGCCCGCTTCCGGGCCGGCCAGGATGAAGCGGTGCCCGGTGGGCATTGGTGGCTCAACCGCGCGGCCGACCCGGCCATCCACCCGTGGCCCGATGCACCGCCGGATACGTTTGCCGCGCTGGGCCATTGGGGGCAGGCGTTGTACGTGATCCCCAGCGCCCGGTTGGTGATCGTGCGCTACGCTGATGACCGCGACGGCAGCTACCGCCACAACGAGTTGCTCAAGCGAGCCATGGCGGCGTTCGCCGGGACGGTGCAGCCATGAGACGCAGACCGCTGCTCACGCTGATGTCGTTACTTGTTGTGGCCCTGCTCGGCTGGATCTGGCTCGAGCGGGTGGCGCTGCGGGCCTTCCCCGACATCATCAGCGCCTACACCGCCAAGGAATATTGCTCGTGTCGCTACGTGATGGAGCAACCGGCTGACTATTGCCGTGGCTATGTAAAGCAGTCGGTGCCCATCAGCGATTTTCTCGAAACGCCTGAAGCGAAACGCATCACCGTCGCCGGGCTGGGGCGAAGCAATAGCGCACGATGGCTGGGGGAGCGGCAGGGCTGTCGGTTGGAGCCGTGACCGGACCTGTGTATTCCCGCAGAGGATTGAAACAGAAGGTTTGCAAGTGCCCTCGGCCCGGTTAAGGTTCGCCACAGGTTTATCTGCCCTCCGAGTGTGTATGTTCAAGCGGTCTTTTTCTCACGCTGTCGCGACCTTGCTGCTGGCCTGCGCCGCGCTGCCGGTCCAGGCCAATTGGTATCTGGACGGCGAATCGTCGCGGCTGTCGTTTATCAGCAGCAAAAATGGCAACGTTTCCGAGGTCCAGCGTTTCCTGGTGCTTCATGGTCAGGTCCAGCCCAAGGGGATGGTCCGGCTGGAAGTGGAGCTGGAGTCGGTCAACAGTGGCATTCCCCTGCGTGACGAGCGCATGCGCGCCGAATTGTTTGAGATCAAGCAATTTGCCGACGCCGCCATTACTGCGCAGCTCGACCTGTTACCGATTCAGGACCTGGCCAACGGTGCTCAACTGGAACTGCGCTTGCCGCTGACCGTGGACCTGCACGGCAAGCAACATGTGTATCAGGCCGAACTGCTGGCAACGCGCCTGGATGAACGACGGTTCCAGGTCGTGACCCTGGAGCCGGTGGTGCTCAATGCGGCGGATTTCGATCTGGCGCCGGGATTGGAGAAGTTGCGCAAACAGGCCGGGTTGTCGGCCATCAGCCTCGCAGTGCCGGTGAATGCGGTGCTGATTTTCACGGCGCGCTGACATGAGCGGCCCGGTATTTCCGTGGCGCGAGGGCAATCGCTTCGAGCTGTTGATCGATGGCCCGCAGTTTTTCCCGCGCATGCTGGTGGAAATCGCCCGCGCCCAGGAACAGGTCGAGCTGGAGCTGTACCTGGTGGAGGCGGGAACTTGCGCCGAGGCGATGGTTCAGGCACTCGTCCAAGCTGCCGAGCGCGGTGTTCGCGTGCGTTGCCTGTTCGATGACTACGGCAGCCTGGCGTTCACCCAGGACCTGCGTCACCGCCTGATCGAGGCGGGCGTGGAGCTGCGTTTTTACAATCGCCTGAGTTGGCGCCGCTGGGTACGGAATTTATATCGGGACCACCGCAAGCTGCTGTTGGTGGACCAGCGCCTGGCGGTGGTTGGCGGCACCGGGGTCACCGATGAGTTCTGGAGCCCGCTGGATGACCGCTGCGAGTGGCACGAGGTCATGGTGGAAATCGTCGGCCCCTTGGTGCTCGACTGGCAGTTGCTGTTTGACCGCCAATGGCTCGCCAACCGCCATCGCCGCGCCTGGAAACCGGCTTCCAACTTCGGCTTGCCGCGCTTGCCCCGGGTTCCGCCGATGGGGGAGGGCATGGGGCGGGTGGCTTATGCCGATGCCCGCCAGAATCGCGACATCCTGCAATCGTTGTCCCGGGCCCTGAACAGCGGCCAGAAGCGGATCTGGATGGCGACCCCGTACTTTTTGCCGACCTGGAACGTGCGTCGCTCCTTGCGCAAGGCTGCCGCCCGGGGCATCGATGTGCGCCTGCTGCTCACCGGCCCGCGCACCGATCACCCGTCCGTGCGCTACGCCGGGCACCGTTATTACCCGCGTCTGCTCAAGGCTGGGGTGAAAATCTTCGAATACCAGCCGTGTTTCCTGCACCTGAAGATGGTGCTGGTGGACGACTGGGTCAGCATCGGCTCCTGTAATTTCGATCACTGGAACCTGCGCTTCAATCTGGAAGCCAACCTCGAAGCCCTCGACTCCGCACTCAGCACGGCAGTGGCGGCGAGTTTCGAGCGTGACTTCGCCCAGAGCCTGGAGGTCAGTCTCGACGCCTGGAAGCGCCGGCCACTGTGGAAACGGGTCAAGCAACGGGTGTGGGGGTTGGTGGATCGGTTGGTGGTGAATGTGCTGGGGCGGCGGGGTTAAGGTTCAGCAAAAACAATGTGGGAGCGAGCCTGCTCGCGATGGCGGCCTGACAGTCAATGATGCGGTGACTGGTAGGCCTTCATCGCGAGCAGGCTCGCTCCCACGGTTATTTGCGCTCTTGATGAATCAGAGCAACTCGAAACTCTGTTGCTTCACATCCTGGGAATCCAGGCCGATCTGGACGTTGAACTTGCCCGGTTCAGCGGCGTATTTGAGCTGGGCGTTGTAGAACTTCAAGTCGTCTTCGGTGATGGTGAAGTGAATGACTTTCTTCTCGCCGGCCTTGAGCATCACCTTGCGGAAGTTCTTCAGCTCCTTCACTGGGCGGATGATCGAGCCGGTCACATCCTGGATATAGAGCTGCACCACGGTTTCGCCGTCACGCTCGCCGGTGTTTTCCAGGGTCACGCTGGCATCGAGCTTGCCGGTCTTGTTCAGCGTGGTGGACGACAGGGCCATGTCCGTCAGGCTGAATTCGGTGTAGCTCAGGCCGTAGCCGAACGGGTAGAGCGGGCCAGTGGTGTCATCGAAGTATTGCGAGGTGTAGTTGCCCGGCTTGCCCGGCGTGAACGGTCGACCAATGCTCAGATGGTTGTAGTAGGTCGGAATCTGTCCTACCGAGCGCGGGAAGGAGATCGGCAGTTTGCCCGACGGGTTGTAGTCGCCGAACAACACGTCGGCGATGGCGTTGCCGCCTTCGGTGCCGCTGAACCAGGTTTCCAGGATCGCATCGGCCTGTTGCTTTTCATCCACCAGCGCCAGCGGGCGGCCGTTCATCAGCACCAGCACCAGTGGTTTGCCGGTAGCCTTCAGGGCCTTGATCAGCTCGCGCTGGCTGGCGGGGATGCTCAGTTCCGTCCGGCTCGAGGATTCGTGGGACATGCCGCGCGACTCACCCACGGCGGCCACCACCACATCGGCTTGCTTGGCGGCCTTCACGGCTTCGTCGATCAGCACTTGGGCAGGGCGCGGGTCATCCACCACTTCCGGGGCGTCGAAGTTGAGGAAGTTCAGGTAGTCGAGCACCTTCTTGTCGCCGGTGATGTTGGCGCCACGGGCGTAGATCAGTTTCGATTCTGCGCCCAGTGCGCGGGTCATGCCGTCGAACAAGGTCACCGATTGCGCAGGGCGCCCGGCAGCGGCCCAACTGCCCATCATGTCGATCGGAGCCTTGGCGAGCGGTCCGACCAGGGCGATTTTTGCGCTTTTGTTCAGGGGCAGGGTCTGGTTGCGGTTTTCCAGCAGGACCAGGCTGCGGCGGGCCACGTCACGGGCATCGTCGCGGTGCAGGCGGCTTTCAGCGTAGGTGTCGGCCGGGTCGTCCTCGGCCTTGCCGATGCGCAGGTACGGATCCTTGAACAGGCCCATGTCGTATTTGGCGGCGAGGACTTCGCGCACCGCATTGTCGATGTCGCTCTGCTCGATTTCACCGGCCTTGAGCAGTCCAGGCAGCTCCTTGCCGTACAGCGAGTCGTTCATGCTCATGTCGATGCCGGCCTTGATCGCCAGCTTCGCCGCTTCGCGACCGTCCCGGGCCACGCCATGCTTGATCAGTTCGAAGATGGCGCCGTGGTCACTCACCGCCAGGCCCTTGAACCCCCATTCCTTGCGTAACAGATCGTGCATCAGCCAGGTGTTGGCGGTGGCGGGCACGCCGTTGATGGAGTTCAGCGCGACCATCACCCCCCCGGCACCCGCATCGATGGCGGCGCGGTAGGGTGGCAGGTAGTCCTGGTACATTTTCACCGGGCTCATGTCCACGATGTTGTAGTCCCGGCCACCTTCCACCGCGCCGTACAGGGCGAAGTGCTTGACGCTGGCCATGATGCTGTCGGCCGCGTTGGCGCCACTGCCCTGGAACGCTTTGACCATCACCCCGGCGATGCGCGACACCAGGTAGGTGTCCTCACCAAAGCCCTCGGAGGTCCGGCCCCAGCGGGGGTCGCGGGAAATATCCACCATCGGCGCGAAGGTGATGTCCAGGCTGTCGGCCGCCGCTTCCTGGGCAGCGACGCGGCCGGAGCGGTAGATGGCGTCCATGTCCCAGCTGGAGGCCAGGGCCAGGGGGATCGGGAAAATCGTGCGATGGCCGTGGATCACGTCATAGGCGAAGAACATCGGGATCTTCAGCCGGCTGCGCATGGCCGCGTCCTGCATCGGGCGGTTTTCAGCCCGGGTGATGGAGTTGAACGTTCCTCCGATGTTGCCAGCGGCGATTTCCTTGCGAATCATCTCCCGAGGCATCTCGGGGCCGATGCTGATCAGGCGCAACTGGCCGATCTTTTCCTCGAGGGTCATCTGCTTCATCAGGTTGCTGATGAAGGCATTCTTGTTCTCTATCGGGGTTGGCAGGTTGTCGGCTAATACGGATTGACTGGCCAGTGTGACGAACAGGCCCAGCAAACACAGCTTCTTCATGAATGGTTTCTCGCAAGCCTAAGGGCGGTAATCAGGACTCGCCGGTCAGCAAAATGTGAGGAGCGGCTATTGTTGTTCGAGTATTGTCTGAATAAGAGCAGCACTGTTTTCGAACGCACGCGGATGAACTTAGTTTCGCACCGGGCATCTTTTAGCCCATCGACCCGATTCAATCCCGTGGCGGCGGCAGATTATGCCCCAGACGCTGGTGAGATAGGTGGCTGTGTTTTCTTCAATGGACTGTATAGGGGAGTTTCAACCGATGAATCTACGACTCGATCACCTTCGCCACCTGCCAATACTGGCGCTGATGCTGTTCACCACGCTGCTGGCCGGTTGCGGCATCAACAATATTCCAACCCTGGACGAACAGGCCAAGGCCGCCTGGGGACAGGTGCAGAACCAGTACCAGCGCCGAGCCGACCTGATCCCCAACCTGGTGGAAACCGTCAAGGGCTATGCGCAGCACGAACAGGAAACCCTGACGGCGGTGGTCGAGGCGCGGGCCAAGGCCACGTCCATCCAGGTCGATGCCGGCACCCTGGACAACCCGGAAAAACTCAAGCAGTTCCAGCAGGCCCAGGACCAGTTGAGTGGTGCGTTGAGCCGGCTGATGGTGGTGGTCGAGCGTTATCCGGACCTCAAGGCCAACCAGAACTTCCTGGCCTTGCAATCACAACTCGAAGGCACCGAGAACCGCATCGCCGTGGCTCGTCGCGACTTCATCCTGGCGGTGCAGAAATACAACACCGAAATCCGCACCTTCCCCGGTCGCTTGTGGCACAGCGTGCTGTACAGCGATCTGCCGATCCGCGAAACCTTCGAAGCCACCAGCCCCAACGCCGAAAAAGCCCCTGAAGTGAAATTCTGAAAAAACTGTGGGAGCGAGCCTGTGGGAGCAAAGCTTGCTCGCGATGAACGATAACGCGGTCATTAGAAAGACCGAGGTGCCTTCATCGCGAGCAAGCTCAGCTCCCACACCAGCTCGCTCCCACACAGGAGTTACGATGCGAGTGTTGAAATTTGGCCTGGTGCTGTTGCTCTGGGTCTTTGCCATCACGGCCCAGGCCGAGTTGAGTTTTCCGGCACTGACCGGGCGGGTGGTGGACACTGCCCAGATGCTGGAACCCTCGGTGCGCACGCAACTGGATGCACAGCTCAAGGCCCATGAACAGGCCACCGGTGAACAGGTGGTCGTGGTCACGCTGGCGGACCTGCAAGGCAGCAGCATCGAAGACTTTGGTTATCAACTGGGGCGTCACTGGGGCATCGGGCAGAAGGATAAAAACAACGGCGCGCTACTGATCGTGGCCCGGGATGACCGTAAACTGCGGATCGAAGTGGGCTATGGCCTGGAAGACCGCCTGACTGACGCCCAGAGTTCGGTGATTATCAACCAGGTGATCACTCCGGCGTTCAAGTCCGGCAATTTCAACAAAGGTATCAGCGACGGCGTAGCGGCGATGCTGATGGTGCTGGGCGGCAATGCGCTGGATGAGCCGGCTGCGGTGTACGGTGCCGACGGCCAGGAGGAGGGCGATTTCGTCGGGCGCCATCCGGGGCTGTTCGTGTTGTTGGTGCTGCTGTTCATCGTAACGGTGTTCGTGTGCCAGATGCTCGGTATCCTGCCGGCCGGACGCGGTGGTTCCGGGGGCGGCTATGGCGGTGGCGGCGGTTTTGGCGGCAGTGGTGGCGGCGGCTTCAGTGGTGGTGGGGGCAGTTTCGGGGGCGGCGGTTCGTCGGGCGGCTGGTGACAATAATAATGAGCAGGCACTTTTAACCATGGCATTACTGACTGAACACGAACAACGCAAGGTCGCCGAGGCCATCGCCCGGGTGGAGCGCGATACCGATGCCGAGCTGGTCACCGTGCTTGCTGCCCGCGCCGACGACTACGCCTACATCCCGCTGCTGTGGGCCAGCCTGCTGGCCTTGGTGGTGCCCGGCATGGTGCATTACCTCACGGGCTGGCTGAACATGCACAGTCTGCTGCTGGTGCAGTGGGTCCTGTTTATCGTGCTGTGCCTGGTGTTTCGCATTCCTGCAATCACCACTCACCTGATCCCCCGTTCCGTGCGCCACTGGCGCGCCTCCAATCTGGCGCGCCGGCAGTTTCTCGAGCAGAACCTGCACCACACCGTCGGCGGCACAGGAATGTTGATTTTTGTTTGCGAGGCCGAGCGGTATGTGGAAATCCTGGTGGACGAAGGCATTTCCAAGCGTCTCGACAACACGCGCTGGGAGGCCATTGTCGCCACCTTCACCCAGCAGGTCCGCCAAGGACAGACGTTGCAGGGTTTTGTCACCTGCATCGAGGCCTGCGGCGAATTGCTCAAGGAGCATGTACCCGTGACTCACGCGCGCAATGAATTGCCGAATCGGCTGGTGGTGCTGGGCTGAAAAAATTTCTGCCAGCACAAGCCTGTGGGAGCAAAGCTTTGCCCCCACAGGGGATACTGCTCGCCACACGAACTTTTCCGTGCCCTCACTGCCCATCCCCCCTAAAATAACCGCCATTCCCGATCCGCCCGCCCCGAGGCCGCTTTTTCCATGTCTGTCACCGCTACCCCCGCCCGTCCTGCGCCGGATCACCACGCCCAGTTCATCGAGCTGCTGCAAAGCAGCCTTGAGCAGAACGCCTTCATCAAACTGGTGCTGGCCAAGTACGTCGGTGACGAAGCGGACCTGCAACGGCTGATCATCAAGCAGTTGACGGTCAAGGATCAGCCATGCCTGTCCTTCGTTTACCGCTACAAAACCCGCGACATCACCAAGAATTTCCCGCTGGCCGAAGGCGTGGCGACCATCGCCGCGTTGTTGCCGATGTCGTTCAAGAACGCGCACCTGCTGGCTGTCACCGACGAAGCGCAGCTGGAATACAGCAAAAAGGGCAAAAGCTCGCTGTTCAAGAGCAAGCCCCAGCAGCTGCGAGAAGTGCCATCGGCCGAGCACAATCGCGAGAAAAACCGCTTCCTCGACCTGAACCGCCCGTTCCTGGCGGATTTGGGCGTGACCAACCATAAGCACGAGCTGATCCCGGCGATGTCGCGCAAGTGGAAGCAGATCAACAAGTTCATCGAAGTCTTCAGCCATGCGCTGACATCTTCGCCGCTGGCCCTGGATCAGCCGGTGCGGGTGTCGGACTTTGGCTCGGGCAAGGGTTATCTGACGTTCGCCATCCATGACTACCTGCGCAACACCTTGCAGGCTGAAGGGATCGTGACCGGCGTCGAACTGCGAGAGGACATGGTCAAGCTGTGCAACGAAGCTGCCGCGCGGCTGGAGCACCCGGGCCTGAGCTTCCAGCACGGCGATGTGCGCAGCGTGGCGCCGGCCGCGGTGGATGTGATGATTGCCTTGCATGCCTGTGATATCGCCACCGATTACGCGATCCACATGGGCATTCGCTCGGGCGCTTCGATCATCATGTGCTCGCCGTGCTGCCACAAGCAGATCCGCTTGCAAATCCAGAGTCCGGCGTTGCTCAAGCCGATGCTGCAATATGGCCTGCACCTGGGCCAGCAGGCAGAAATGGTCACTGACAGTCTGCGGGCGCTGTTTCTGGAGGCATGCGGCTACGAAACCAAGGTGTTCGAGTTCATTTCCCTGGACCACACCAACAAGAACAAGATGATCCTGGCGGTCAAACGCGCCGAACCGGTGGACCCGGCAGAGCTGCTGGCGAAGATCCAGGAACTCAAGGCGTTCTACCACATCACCGAGCACTGCCTCGAAACCCTGCTGCGGGCTGACGGTTACCTCGCCTGAGTGACTGACACATTACCCTGTGGGAGCGAGCCTGCTCGCGATTGAACGATGACGCGGTGCACCTGAAAAACCGCGTCGCCTGAATCGCGAGCAGGCTCGCTCCCACACGTTGCATTCAGCATCCAGCGATGTGCAGCCCGTCAGGTAATCGCCGCTTATCCCTCATCTACCGACGTACCGGTCTACCTTTAATGCGTTCACCCTCTACGCATTTTTCAAGGAGTCCACCCCATGGCCGCAAAGAAAATCCTCATGCTGGTCGGCGATTACGTCGAAGACTATGAAGTCATGGTGCCATTCCAGGCCTTGCAGATGATCGGCCACACCGTTCATGCCGTGTGCCCGGACAAAAGCGCCGGGCAGACCGTGCGCACGGCGATCCACGACTTCGAGGGCGACCAGACCTACAGCGAAAAACCGGGGCATCTGTTCGCGCTGAATCATGATTTCGTCGGTGTCGAGGCCGCTGATTACGATGCGTTGCTGGTGCCGGGCGGACGTGCGCCGGAATATCTGCGCCTGAATGAGAAAGTCCTGCAACTGGTGCGTGAATTTGACCAGGCGGGCAAGCCGATTGCAGCGGTATGCCACGGTGCGCAATTGCTGGCAGCGGCGGGTATCCTGGAAGGGCGCGAATGCAGCGCCTATCCCGCCTGTGCCCCGGAGGTGCGTCTGGCGGGAGGGACCTTTATCGAGTGCGCGGTCACCGAAGGCCACGTTCAAGGCAATCTGGCGACCGCGCCCGCCTGGCCGGCACATCCGAACTGGCTGGCGGGGTTCCTGACGTTGCTGGGCACGGCCATCACCTTGTAAGGCACTGGCAGAACAAGCGCAGCGGGTCTTTACTCTTGGGGATGCCTCAACCGCCCAGGAGAAAGAACATGTCCGGATGGTACGAAGTCAGCAAAAGCAGCAACGGCCAGTTTAAGTTTGTGCTCAAGGCGGCGAACGCCGAAACGATTTTGACCAGCGAGCTGTACACGACCCGCAGCGGTGCCGACGGTGGCATCGCTTCGGTGCAGAAGAACAGCCCACTGGCTGAACGTTATGAACTCAAGAGCACCAAGGACGGCCATCCTTACTTCAACCTCAAGGCTGGCAATCACGAAGTGATCGGCAGCAGCGAAAGCTATTCCTCTGACGCCGCCCGGGACAAGGGCATTGCCAGCGTCATGGCCAACGGACCGACGACGGTGATCAAGGACAAGACGCTGGCGGCGCTTTGACAGGACGCCAAAAGCCGAGGGGCAATGTGGGAGCAAGCTTTGCTCCCACCGATAAATCCCTTCCCCACAAGCTACGGGGCCGTGCCTGTCCTGGCTCTAAACCTCCACCGGCACCGACAGCTTCGGGTTGCCCAGCGGATGCGTCTTGGCATCGAAGAACCGCAGTTCAACCGCCAACCCCTGGAACACCTTGGCGTAATGGCGCTTCTGGTGCTGGATGAATGCCTGGCTGCGGGGGTAGATCGAGATCGCCACGGTTTTCGGCGCGGCCTGGCGCAGGGCATGGACGATGTGACTGTCCTGTTCGCCCAAGGCATGGCCGAACAGGCACAGGTTGTCGCCGTGGTGCAGCAACTGGTCGTAGCAGAACGATAGGTAATCAGAGCTGCGGATGGTCTTGAGCTTGTCCTGGCTCGGGCCTTCATTGACGAACAGCGGCACGTCGTCAAGAGTCTTGATCGTATTGTTGATGGCGAAACTGCCCAGCAGCGTGCCTTCGGTGGCGGTCAGCTTGCGTGCCGTGCCGTCCTGGTTGCGTACCAGATGCAGGCCACCGTGCAGGTACAGCAGACGTGGTTTGTCCGTGTCTGCCTGGCTCAGATCAAAGCTGTGATCGTTGCCCAGGAACAGGTCGGTGACAGTCTCGGGCGCATGCTGGATCGCCCAGTAGTTGAGCAGATCGTAGTTGGTGGTGAACACCGTGCGATAGCGGCCCAGCTCCTGATTGAGCGTCGCCAGGGTCGAGGGTGCGACCAGTCGCCACGGGATATGCACCGCGTGCACGGTGTTGATCAGTGCTTCCTTGATTGCGTAGTAGCGGTTGCGCGGTGCAGCGGAACTGACGGCCAGGGCCTTGTTGACCCGGCTGGTGGTTTTCAGCGCACCGAGTACCTGTTCGAAACTGCGTGTCTGCATCGCGTCGAACACACTCATTTCCGACGGGCTCAAGGGTTTTTCTTCGACTGTGCGAGCGTTTTCGAACAGCGAGTCGTAGCCGAAATCGTCCCAAACGGCGCGGCTGGCGCCGTTACCCAGCAGCAAGCCGCTGAAAGCGGTGCTGGCGCGCAAGGCATCCCAGTCTTCGAGCTGGGCGTCGTATTGCTGGAAGTCGGTCATTGCGAAAGTTATCTCAAAACGTGGTTAAGGCAGGGCGCGACTTTATCACGACCCAGTCTTGAGCCAGATCAAGATGCGCTGTGACCAGTCGGTCATTCTGGTAGCCCTGCCAATCCCGGCCTCTTCCAGGAGCATCTCCCATGAGCAGCACCTTTTTCATTCCCGCCGTGAACGTCATGGGGCTGGGTTGCCTCGACGAGGCCATGACCGCCATCCGTAACTACGGCTTTCGCAAGGCCCTGATCGTCACTGACACAGGGTTGGCCAAGGCCGGCGTCGCCAGCAAGGTGGCCGACCTGCTGGCGCAACAGGACATCGACTCGGTGATTTTCGACGGTGCCAAACCCAATCCCAGCATCGCCAATGTCGAGCGTGGGCTGGGGTTGCTGAAGGAGAGCCAATGCGATTTCGTGGTGTCGCTGGGTGGTGGCTCGCCCCACGATTGCGCCAAGGGCATCGCCTTGTGTGCCACCAACGGCGGGGAAATTCGTGACTACGAGGGCGTTGACCGCTCGAGTAAACCGCAGTTGCCACTGATCGCCATCAACACCACGGCAGGTACTGCCAGCGAGATGACCCGTTTTTGCATCATCACCGACGAGACGCGCCACGTGAAAATGGCGATTGTCGACCGCAACGTGACGCCGCTCATGTCGGTCAACGATCCGGCGTTGATGGTGGCGATGCCCAAGGGGCTGACGGCTGCCACCGGCATGGATGCGTTGACCCATGCGATCGAAGCTTACGTATCCACTGCCGCCAATCCGATCACCGATGCCTGCGCGCTGAAAGCAGTCACGTTGATCAGCAACAATCTGCGTCAGGCCGTGCGCGACGGCAACGATCTGACGGCGCGGGAGAACATGGCCTACGCGCAGTTTCTCGCGGGGATGGCATTCAATAATGCCTCGCTGGGTTTTGTGCATGCGATGGCCCATCAACTGGGCGGTTTTTATGACTTGCCCCACGGCGTGTGTAATGCCGTGCTGTTGCCCCATGTGCAGAGTTTCAACGCCTCGGTATGTGCCGCTCGGCTGACCGACGTGGCCCATGCCATGGGCGCCGATACGCGCGGACTCAGCCCGGAGGAGGGCGCGCGGGTGGCCATTGAGGCGATCCGCAGCCTGGCCCGGGACGTGGACATTCCGGCCGGCCTGCGTGAGTTGGGCGTACGCCTCAACGACGTGCCGGTACTGGCCACCAACGCATTGAAAGATGCTTGTGGTCTGACCAACCCACGGGCGGGGGATCAACGGCAGATCGAGGAGATTTTCCGCAGCGCCTTTTAAGCGACCCGTGGCGGCATGAACCGCACGCACAGCATCGCTGCCACCGCCAGCAGCGTGCACAATGCCGCCAGCGGCCAGGCCTGTTGACTCAACAACAGGCTGGCCATGGCGCCGATCGCCGATGCCATCAGTTGATGCAGGAAACCGCTCAACGCCATGGCATAAGCACCGGCCACCGGTGAACCCTCATTGGCCAGGGACAGGCTGATGGGGTAATTCAACGATTGGCCGAACACCGCGAAGCAGTACGGCAACCAGAACAGCAGCGCAACACTGCTCAGCGCGACGCTCCCCAGCAGCATGGTTGCGCTGCCACCCAGCACCAGCGCAATGCCCCAGCTCATCAGCCGTCGCTGACCGGTGCGCAGCACAAAGCCGTTTACCGCCAGCGCGCCGAACAGGTACGCCGCACTGATCGGCCAGCCCAGCAGGCCGTACTCAATCGCTGACCAATGAAAGCTTTCCTGCAGGATCAGTGGCGCGGCGGTGTTGAACGCGACGATCACGCCGTAACCCAGGCCACCAGCCAATGCCGGCAGTAAAAAACCTCGGTATCGGAGAATTCTGCCGTAGACGCGCCACGCTGATTGCCCGTGGCTGCTTTCTGTCAGCACTGGGAAACCGACCCGGGACACTGCCACCGCCATGGCCAGGCTGACCGCACCCAACCCGTAGAAGATCGCTTCCCAGCCGAAGGCAACCTGGATCAAGGAGCCCAGATACTGGCCAATGCCAAGGGCAATCACGAAGGCTATCGAGATCCATGACAGGGCCTTGGCCAGCAGATCGCCGCTGAAACTGTCACGGATCAATACCCTGGCCATCACCGAGATACCGCTGGCGCCGATGCCCTGAATCAACCTGAGCGTCAGGAACGCCTCGACTGTCGTACCCAGCGGTAACGCCAGGTTACTCAGGCCGTACAACCCCAATGCCGCCAGCAACACCGGTTTGCGTCCCAGACGCTGGCTCACGCTGCCCCACAGCAACATTGGCAGCGCCATGCCGATCAGGTAAACCGACAAGCCCCAGGAAACCTGGGACGCATCGGCCCCCAGATCCCGAGCAATGTCGGGCAGGGCCGGCAAGTAGATGCTCATGCCCAGTTGTGCCAGGAAGACGGTGGTGCAGGTGATGATCAGGGTCGTACGGTTCTTCATCAAGGCGCTCGTTCAAGGACGGATGTCACGCCCGTGTGCCAGCAGCAGATCGGTGATCCGTTCGCAGAACGAGCGAATCACGTTCGTCTCCATGTCGGCGCGCAGGGTGATGCGGATTGCGGCCTTGTTTTGCGGCACTACGGGGAAAAAGACCGCTGAAGTGAAATACCCCAGGTCGGCCAGTTCGACCGCCAGGCTGTTGGCCAGGGTTGCTTCACCGCATGTCACCAGGCGGATCGCCATGGCATTGCCGAGCTGCTCGGTGCGGATGAGGCTGTCGAAGAGGCGGATATTAGCCTGCAAACGCTCCTGCAAGGCGCTGAATTCTCGACTGCGATGCAGGCGGATCGAGGCAATGCCGGCGCCAATGGCCGCCGCGTTCAGGCTCTGGGACCAATTGCTCGGCCCGCCGTAGCGCTGCACCAGTGTTTTTTGCCGTTCACTGCCAAACATCGCCAGGCCGCCACTGGCCCCGAATGATTTGGCCAGCGAGGCGACAATCAGCGTGCGCTCGTCCACGGCGTGCAAGCGTGACCGGACCAGGCCCGCTCCGCATTGCCCTACGGCGGACAGCGCGTGGGAGTCATCCAGATAGAGAAACAGGCCATAGCGCTGTTTGAGGTACAACAGGCTGTCCATATCCGTCACCCCGCCCATGCTGTAGGCCCCATCGGCCACATACGCCACGTTGCGCTGTCGTTTGCACACGTCCTCGAGAAAGTCCATGTCGTTGTGGGGCCCGGTGATGACTTGGGTTTCATCGGCGCAGGCAGCCTTGACGTGGTTCATCGAGTAATGGGCATGTTTGTCAAACACCATGACCGGCGGTCGATTGTCGGTGAGCACGCCGCTGGCCAGCAACGGCAGGATCCCGGCGCTCGCTGCGCTGCATGACAGGGCGCTGAGACAACTGGCGCCAAACAACTCCGACAATTGGGTTTCGTATCGGTCCAAGATCGCCAGTTTGCAGCGGTTTTTCGAATTGGCGACGCGCAAGGTCCCGGTTTCCCACAGGGCCGTCATGGCCCCGTCCAGCAACGCCGGGTGGTGATCCAGGCCCAGATAGGACGTGGTACAGAAATGGTGAAAGGTTCGGCCGTACTGGTCGACCAGGACATTGGGTGTCTTGACCTCGACATTCAGCCCTGAGATTTTTCCGACTTCGGCGCTCTGCCAGTCCTGGTCCGCCAGGGAAATGACCTTACGGTAGTTGGTGTAGCGATGGGTTGGCTGTGCAGTCTGGTTCATGGTGCGGTTACATTCCTTGGTTGAGTGGTGCTGTCCGTGGGTGGTTTCGATATCTGTGTGTTTCCAGACTTTACAGATCGTTATGCAGGGCTTTGAATCGGCCGTTTCCGGCGTGTTTGAGTGTTACCGGAGACTTCTGTGTAGGATCTTGCCTAAGGGGCTGGGCGGGGAATCCATTTGCGCTGTCGGAGCTGGGCAAAGCGATGCTTTCACCCTTGAGTCTGCTGCACTTGACCCATCCGTTTCTTTTCCAAAGGTTGCTTGTCGATGCTCTCAGGCTTCAATCATCTGACACTTGCCGTCACCGAGCTGGACCCCAGTGTGGTTTTTTATAGCGAGCTATTGCAGCTTCGTCTTGAGGCCAGATGGGACAAAGGGGCCTATTTGTCGCTGCCCGGACTATGGCTGTGCCTGTCTGTTGACCCGTTGCGCAAAAAGGGGGCTGCGGCGGACTACACCCATTACGCATTCAGTATCCGTGCCGAGGACTTCCCGGTGCTGGTGGCGCGGCTCAATGCGGCCCAGGTGGTGACGTGGCGCGACAACCGCAGCGAAGGGGACTCGTTTTACTTTCTCGACCCGGACGGGCACAAACTCGAAATCCATGTGGGAGATCTGACGTCCCGCCTGCAGGCCTGTCGACAGGCGCCTTACGCCGCCATGGAGTTTTTTACGGCTCCCTGATTCTTCGCCTCGCCTGTGCAGCCGTGCCGAGCTGCTGCATGGGTCGATATTGCCATTGCTGATAACAATCAGTTTTTTGGGCGGCCCGTTGGCCTACGCTATCCTCATGGGTATTGTTGGCGCGAATCGGTTGTTGGCCAGCAAGGCGCAGGGCTGACGTGCCGGCTGCGCAGGCAAGGCTTTTTTCAACGATGCATTATCGGAAGACCACCAGCCCCATGGACACTCGCAATCGTGCGCCGCTGGCCAGTTACATGGATCTTTTGCTGGACGCCGTGTGTGCCGTCGACGGCCAGGGGCGTTTCGTGTTTGTCAGCGCCGCTTGTGAACGCATTTTCGGTTACACCCCGCAGGAGCTGATCGGCCAGCCGATGATCGACCTGGTGCATCCTGCCGACCGCCAGCGGACTCTTGATGCGGCGCGGGAGATCATGGACGGCGAACCCAAGCTCAATTTCGAGAACCGCTACCTGCACAAGGACGGTCGGGTGGTGCATATCTTGTGGTCGGCGCGCTGGTCGCCGGCGGACCAGTTGCGGATCGCCGTGGCCCGGGATATCACCGAACGCAAGCAGGCCGAGTCTCGGCAGGCGGCGTTGTATGCGATTTCCGAGGCCGCCCATGCGGCTGCGGACCTGCTGGCGTTGTTCAAGCGCATCCACCTGATCATTGGCGAGTGGCTGCCGGCGCTGAATTTTTCGGTGGCGCTGTATGACGAGCAGTGCGAGCAGTTGAACTTTGCCTATCACGTCGATGACCTGGAACGACAGCCCGATGGGCCGGGCTCAGTCACCAAGCGCCTGTGCGCCGAAGTGATTCGCAGCGGCCAGCCAATCCTGCTGACCCCCGGTTGCAGTCAGTTGCCATCGGGGTTCTGCGACCTTGTGGCGCAACCGAACGCTCCCTGCTGGCTGGGTGTACCGCTGATCTCGCAAAACGGCACGATCGGTGCGTTGATCGTCAAGAGCACGCAAGACAATCAGCGCTACACCGAGCAAGACAAGGAGTTGCTGCAATACGTCTGTGCGCAGCTCACCATCGCCATCGAGCGCCAGCAATTGCACGCCCGGTTGCAGCGCATGGCTCAGTACGATCAGTTGACCCAGGTGCCAAACCGCGAATTGCTGCGCGAACGCTTCAAGGCCGCACTGGCCACCGCCCGGACGGCGTCTGGGCGCATGGCGCTGCTGTATATCGACCTGGATCGCTTCAAGCAGATCAACGATACCTACGGCCACGCGGTGGGCGACATGTTGTTGCAGGCGGTGGCCAGCCGGCTCCAGGGCTGTGTGCGCGACACCGATACGGTGGCGCGCATTGGCGGCGATGAGTTCGTTGTCCTGCTCCATAGTGTCCAGGCCTTGGAAGATGCCCACCATGTGCAGGAAAAGATCCGTCATGCACTGACCCAGCCGCTGCGCCTGGACGGGCATTGCCTGAGTATCGAGCCGAGCATCGGAGTGGCCTGTTTCCCCGAGCATGGCCTGGAAGATGTCGCACTGTTCCGCCACGCCGATGAGGCGATGTACGCCGCTAAACGCCAGAATCACAAGGCGTTCGATATTTGACTACGGGCCACCGTTCGTCGTGGCACGCAACGAATTTTCAAACCTTTCAGTTCGCGACCCTTTCGAATATCAGGTGGGGCCCGCTCGCCGGAAACATTGCCCTGGATCGAACGAAGGCGTCTGGATCGGGTCGCACATGTGGGAGAACCACCCACTTCATCGTCGTCGAGAGGCACCCGTTGAAGCCGGTATCGGCCGTATTCGGGACAGACGTTTGTCCACATCGTTACAGGTGGTTCTGATTCAGCGGCGAGAAATCTGCCGCAACTTTTTAGAGGAGGGCGTGACCATGAGCCGGATGGCCACCTTTTTACGTAGCACCAGTCTCGTCGTGCTGATGGGCCTGGGGGTTAACAGTGCCTGGGCACAATCGCCTGCCGAGTTTATCAACGATGCTTCGGCCAAAGGCATGGCCGACATCGAGGCCAGCCGCATGGCCCACGGCAAGGCCGAGTCCAGGGAAGTCAAGGATTACACCATCATGGTGATCAACGACCGCACCACCGCCAACCAGCATCTGGCCAAGATTGCGAAGAAACTCGACCTGCCTGTCGCGCCACGGGAAGAAGTTGCAGACAAGGCCAAGACGCTGATGCCGCAAGTGCCGGAAGGCGAGTCGTTCGAGGCTGCCTATGCCGCCAGCCAGGTCAAGGCTACCGAGGAAGCCATTGCGCAGATCCAGGAACAGGCCAAGACCACGGAAGTGCCGGAAATCAAGGCGTTCGCCGACGAAACCCTGCCTAAGTTGCAGACCCACCTCGAAATGGCCCGGGCGCTCCAGGCCAGTCGCTGATTCGCCGCACGTTTAACATTCAGGGCCAGGGCGCTTGCGTCCCGGCTCACCTTGCCCGCCGAAAAGGAGAAGCTCGATGTCCACACGCCGAGAACCCAACCAATACGCGATGCAGAACCCTTTGACCCAATATCCCCGTCCCCCTTTCCCCGACCAGCCGCAGTCGCCACCGGGTATCGATCAGGACATGGTGCCCAAGCCCGATCACGGTGAAAAAAGTTACCAGGGTTTCGGGCGTCTGGAAGGGCGCAAGGCTTTGGTGACCGGTGGCGACTCGGGCATCGGTCGCGCCGCCGCCATTGCCTACGCTCGGGAAGGCGCTGATGTAGCGATCAACTATCTGCCCAGCGAAGAGCGGGATGCACGGCAAGTCATCGAGCTGATTGAGGCCGAAGGTCGCAAGGCGATTGCAATCCCGGGCGATCTGAAGGATGAGCAATTTTGCGTCCAACTGGTGAAAAGCGCCCATGAGCAACTGGGTGGCCTGGATATCCTGGTGAATGTCGCGGGTAAACAGGAAGCACAGAAAGACATTGCCGATATCACCACCGCGCAATTCGATGACACCATGAAAACCAACATCTATGCGATGTTCTGGATCTGCAAGGCCGCAGTACCGCTGATGCCGGCGGGGGCGACGGTTATCAACACCGCGTCGATCCAATCCTACGATCCGTCCGCCACCCTGTTGGACTACGCCACCACCAAAGCGGCCATCGTCGCATTCACCAAGGCGCTGGCGGGGCAAGTGATCAGCAAGGGGATACGGGTCAATGCCGTGGCACCGGGGCCGATCTGGACCGTGCTGCAACCCAGCGGCGGACAACCCCAGGAGAAAATCCCCACCTTTGGTTCTCAAGTTCCGATGAAGCGCCCAGGCCAACCGGCCGAGTGTGCACCGCTCTATGTGCTGCTGGCGTCACAGGAGTCGAGCTACATCACCGGGGAAGTGTTTGGCGTGACGGGCGGTAATCCGCTGCCCTGACTTCACGCTTGGCCGCGCGAGTGGCGAAGGCTGCTCGCGCGCCAGTCTCAGCACTGATTCAGATCGATCTTGTTTTTTGGCTCCAGGCCTTGCTCGGCACCGAGGTTCTTGGCCTCCTTCTCACCCATGGCCTGGTAGTGCCTTCTCATCGCCTCCAACTGCTTGAGGTCCAGCGACTCCAGCCCAAGCATTGCATCGTGCGCATTTTTGTTCGCCCTGATCAATTCGTCGACCTTCAGATGCAAGATGTCGGTATCGCGGTTCTGTGTGTTCTGAATCAGGAACACCATCAGGAATGTGATGATCGTGGTCGAGGTGTTGATGATCAGTTGCCAGGTATCGTTGAACTGGAAAAACGGCCCGCTGACTGCCCAGAGCACCAACAACACCAGCGCCCCCAAAAACGTCTTGGGACTGCCTGCCCACAGGGCCAGTTTTTGTGCGATTTTTGCGAAGTTCATTGCTGCGTTTCCTTCTGGGACTTACCTGTCTGGTGTGACAGCAATGAAGCGATGAAAATTCTACTTACATTTGCCGCGCAGCCTGAAGTTCAGCGAGCTGCAAGGTCATCGCAACCATTCACCGTATTCAGAGGTCACTGCTTAAAGCCCTCAATCGGAGTACACCATGAAT
Source organism: Pseudomonas sp. N-1-13 (assembly GCF_057787095.1). Lineage (NCBI taxonomy): Bacteria > Pseudomonadati > Pseudomonadota > Gammaproteobacteria > Pseudomonadales > Pseudomonadaceae > Pseudomonas > Pseudomonas sp. N-1-13. The sequence continues at coordinate 1,362,205 of NZ_JBYNRI010000001.1, forward strand.
CTCACGCGCACCTTTTTCCTCACCTGTTGCCTGTTCGCCCTGCAGGGCTGCTTCGACAACTCTGACAACGAGACCAAGGACAACACCGATGGCACCAAGTCGTCGGTGCAGATGCAGGAGTCCGGTTCGGAGAAAAAATAACCGGCTTATTGCAAAAAAATTGTGGGAGCGAGCCTGCTCGCGATGGGCAGATCAGTAGGGTTTGACTGATAGGGCGCCATCGCGAGCAGGCTCGCTCCCACAAGGGTTTAGGGCAGAGGTTTAGGGCAGGTTGGTTTTCAACGTCCTTGCTGCAACACCTTCAGCGCCGCCGAGGCCAGAAACCCGGAACGGCTTTTTTCTTCAGGATGGTGCAGCACGTACTCGTCAATACGGTTCAGCAGATAACCAGGCAAGGTGATGTTGAGCTTCTGCGCCTTGCCCAGATATTTGGTCACATCAATATCCACCAGCGCCCAGGTGCAACCTGCGTATTTCGCATTGGCCGCATGCAAGGTGACTGAATTGGCCGATGGAATCGGCGAGCCGTCCTCAGCCAGAATCTCGAAGTGCCCTTCAATCGCCTCGCGGGCCATCGCCATGGCATCGTCCAGGTCATCGCCAGCAGAAAAACAACCCGGAATATCCGGTACTTCAACACCCCAGGCGTGCTTCTCATCGCCCATGGAAATTGCAATCGGGTAAAGCATGTCAATCGTTCTCCGGGAGGGCAGGGCAACTGGCAATTCGGCTATTCACATCACCTCTGTGTGGTGTGCTTGGTGGTTACTATACCTACTTGATTTTGATGATCAACACTATAACCACCAAAAGTCGGTCGGATTTTCGACTCCGATTGCTTCGTTCTCCTCCAATCAGCCTGTCCAAAAGCACTACGACTGCTGCACAAAGCTCAGTCGCACCGCAAACCCAATCAAAAGACTCCCAAATAGCCACTGCTGCAGGCGCTGGGCCGAAGGAGAACGCTGGAGCCAGCGACCGAGCGCCACGCCCACCAGCGCATAGGCGCTATCAAACAATAAGCCGACGCTGACCAACACCACGCCGAGGGTTGCAAATTGCCCAAGCACTGGCCCGCCCTGTGGGTCGATGAACTGTGGCAAAAGCACCGAGCAAAACAGCAGCGCCTTGGGATTGAGCAGGTTGGTCAACAACCCGCGCCGAATCGCCGGGTGCCACTGCCGTCTTCCTGGCTCAACGCCGGCCCCTTCAAAGCTTGGCAACAGCGAAGTCCGCAGGCATTGAAAACCAATCCATAACAAATAAGCGGCACCGGCCATGCGCACCACGTCAAAGGTCCAGGGCGCGGTCTTGAACAACGCCGAAAGCCCCAACGCTGCCAGCGCGACATGACACCCCCGAGCGATCCCCAGGCCTACCGCAGTCACCAGCGCCGCGCCCTTACCCTGACGAGCGCCGGTTTGCAGAAGCAGGATCATGTCCGGCCCAGGCAACAGATACACCACCACTAACGCCATCAAAAACAACCAGAGCTCTGCCACACCACACCCCCTGCATCGACGATTTCGGTAATGCCAGTCTATGGCTGAGGGGCAGGGCAGGTGGTTGCGAAGTCAGCTTCTAAAGCTTATGAAATTGGCATAACCTGCCAAGTAATCGTGAAGTTCAATCGGAAACTACCAATCCATGAAACTGGACGCCTTCGATCGCAAAATCCTCGCCGCGCTGCAACGCGACGGCCGCTTGAGCAACGTGCAACTGGCGGAGGAAATCGGCCTGTCCGCGTCGCCATGCCTGCGCCGCGTGCGGATGCTGGAAGAAGCCGGCGTCATTCGCGGTTACCAAGCCATCCTCGACCGTGATGAAGTAGGACTTGGGTTGACGATCTTTGTCGGCGTCAAGGTTGAACGGCACAACGACGAACAGGCCGAAGCGTTTCGCCAAGCGGTCACGGCGTTGCCGGAGGTGATTTCAGCGTTTCTGGTCTCAGGCGAATCGGACTTTCTGTTGCAAGTGGTGGTGCCGGACTTGCGGGCCTACGACCGTTTTCTCACTGGCCGGCTGCTGAAGTTGCCGGGGGTGAGTGACATCCGGAGTAATTTTGCTATTCATACGGTGAAGACTCCCGGGGCCCTGCCGTTGGGGCATTTGCCGGGGGGCGGTTGATATTTTCGCAATTGGGCGTACTCAATGACGATCGTAGACCCGAACGGACCTTATCACGTGTTTATTGAGATACGTCGGGCTGCCAAGAATAAGCCTCAGGACCTGAACCTTGTCGTTGAAAGCGCTTATCATCAAACCGACAAACCGCCTCGATTACTGGGCAGGATGGGCTTTATATTGCTGTGCGGTAAGATCCACATGCGGCAGCCGACATCGACCAAGCGTTAGAGACAGAAACGAAAAAAGACGCCGCAGGCGTCTTTTTTCGTATTCGGTAAAGCAGATCCAGACACCACTTACGAACCGCCTTGCGCGGTTACGACTTTCGTCGCTGGGAAGCGCTCAATCTCATCTGGTCAGTCGCTTCGATGGGGACGAATCTAGAGAGAATTGCCACGTGCGTCCACCCATTTTCTGCTTGTTAGCGGAGGGCTGACGCGAGTGGGGCATTGCATCTCACTTGACCATCTGGACTGGTGAGCCTTGACTCTGATTATCATCCATCACAGTACCTTTTGGCGTAGTGACTCACGGCCTTTAAGGGCCGAGCGGATAGCCTTCAGTCTGGCGCTACGGTACTGAAGGTTCTGATTGAGCACGGTGATGGTTTTTCGACTGACCGGAACCGTGCAAACAATAGGATCCAGCACCCTGCGCATGTTGGCGATGTGTGGCCGGCCCATTTCGCGTCATGCCGCTTGCGCAGGCGGCTTCTTGCAGGCATCCGCGTATTCCCCCTGAATGCCCCTGAGCGCCCGTTACACCGGTTTTGAATTCAGACTCACACTCCAGACACAGTGTTCTATGCTGCTATCAAGCCCCGCGTAGTGATAGTGACCGTAAACGACCGTTCACTGCGGCTCTGTATCCGGCCTTTACCCTTGCCAACGGACGGCGCCTGATATGAACCAGCTGACAAGTTATACCGACACCAACGACCAGTTGAATCAACGCATCTTGAACAACCTGGAAGCGGGGCGGCCTGGCGGTCTGAAAGTAGATCTTTATCTGGGCGACCAACCTACGCTGGATCTGACCACGAATAACCTGACGCTTTTATCGAGCCAGCAATACCCTTACACAGCCCTTGGAACGATAGGCATACGAAAGTTGCTGGATCCACCCGAGAGTAGCCTGATCAGCCAGATTGTGAACCGTCACACCGTCCTTCCGAGCAATTCCAGCGCCGACCAACTCGTTCTACTCGACATGCAGGGCCAAACTGAAATCTCACAGGCACTGAGGCGGGATGCGCGTCATACCCAAGGTAGCGCCCATAGTCATCCGCTGTTCGACTCAACTAATCAGCATGTGCAGTGGATTCGGACGCATCGTGCGCAGATGTTGCTGGCATTCGAGGATATACGGCAGCAAGGGATCGTGCGTCGGCAGGCAAAAGAAGCGTGGGATCACTACGACGCCGTTTCCAGGCTCGACGCCACGACCAGGGAAGCGGTGAACACCTGGCTTCGGGGGGAGGATCACAGCCTCGGCTGGGACCGGTTCAAAAGAAACGATGTCAAATCTGGAAATCGCTTGAGCACCCACTACACGAACCTTCGTGGAGATCTGAAGACCCCGCAGTCTATAACGTCGGCCCGCGGGGAATATGCAGCAAGCAAACTCCTGATCACCGCGTATGGCACGGACTACCAGATGAAAATGGGGAAGTCCGCAAACGGGATGCGCCCCAATGGAATAGACCAGATTTGGGTCAAACGGGACATGCGCACAGGCAACGTAATTGAGTACCTGATTGTTGAAGCGAAAGGAAGCGTCAACGCGACACTGGGTCATCCCAGCACCGGCCAGCAAATGTCACCCAAATGGTTGTTCTGGTGCCTTATCAATATGGCAAGCAAAAACGCATCGTACATAGGGCCTGAAACGAAGACGGATTTACCTGTAAAAATCCTCAACGCATTAATCAACCCAGGGGGGATTCCCGTTCGAGGCATTGTCTTTCACTCGCTCCACGGATCGGCGAATGAAAGCAAGGTCGTGCAGATGAACGATATCGGACTCTACCAATTCGCGTCTGCATTCGAGAACGCATCGAAGGGGGGCGGACTATTCACCAACGCGCCTACACAACAGTACATCGCGTTTAAGTGACGAGGGGCGGCTCACTTTCGGCTGCCCCTCACCCATTCAACGACATCGGCCTATGGCCCCCGATGGCAGGCGAAAATATTGTTTTCGTGTAGCGGCCGCCGCCTGTTTGGATCTAAACCTGCGAGCGAGCAGAGGCCTGGTCGCGGGTTTTCCAAAGCGATAGCAGCACACCGCCCAGCAGCAAAGCCAGGGTCACGCTCAGGGAAATCACCGGCGCAATCTTGCCGATGATGCCGACCAGGAAGATCTTGCCGCCGATAAACACCAGCACAAGCGCCAGGGCGTACTTGAGATAGGCGAAGCGGTGAATCATCGCCGCCAGAGCGAAATACAACGCACGCAGGCCAAGGATGGCGAAGATGTTAGAGGTGTAGACGATGAAGGGATCCTGGGTAATGGCAAAGATCGCCGGCACGCTGTCCACAGCGAACACCAAGTCGGCACATTCAATCAGCACCAGGGCCAGGAACAACGGCGTCGCCCAGAGCACGGACTTCCCACTGGCATCCGCCTGACGGACGAAGAAGCGCCCTTCATGCAAGCGATCGGTCACCCGCATGTGCTTGCGCAGGAACTTCACCAGCAGGTTTTCACTAAGGTCGGGATGGTCATCGATCTTGCTGATCAGCATCTTGGCCCCGGTCAACAGCAGGAAGATGCCGAACACATAGAGAATCCAGCTGAACTCGGCGATCAGCGCCGCACCTAGGCCAATCATGATCGCGCGCAGCACTATCACACCGAGAATGCCCCAGAACAGCACCTCGTGCTGATACTTACGCGGGATTGAGAGAAAGCTGAAGATCATCGCCATAAGAAATACGTTGTCCATCGACAACGATTTCTCGATCAGAAAGCCTGTGTAGAAATCCATCCCGGCATCACCGCCCTTGACCTGCCAGACCCAGAGCCCAAACAGCAAGCTGGCCGTGATATAGCCAGCAGACAGCAGCAGGCTTTCACGAACGCCGATTTCTCGATGCTCACGGTGTAGCACCCCGAGGTCGAAGACCAACAGGCTGATAACGATGCTGATAAAAACGAGCCACAACCAAGTAGCGGTGCCGAGAAACTCGGCAAAAAAGAACGGTTCCAGGGCAGTCATAAGCCCCTCCTCTCAGTGTCGAAGTTGTACAAACTGCAACTCCGACATGGCAGCGATTCGCTGTCAGAGGGGCCCGGCGTTGTGGGAAAAAATTTAGAGAGGCGTGGGGGAATTCTCAATCGCGCAAGGGTTGCAAGGTGTTTCAGTGGGGGAGAGGGTGTTGCTGAGGTTGGAATGTTGATTGGCAGAAATTGAGTAATTCCTGCTTCCCTGGAGAGGTTCAAAGACTCTCGGAGCCTATAGGTACGCGTTTGGTTGATTGCTGACTGTTATGACCGGTAGGAAATGGCCGAAAGCTGCCGTCGATGCAGCTCGTCGCCTAACTCTCGCTAGGAATAACTTGCCTCAGATGCTGTAGTTAGCCGAGGAACGGTTGATTGACATCAGCGGCCATTATCCCGTCCGGTCAGAATCACCGGCCTCCTACGAGCCACGGATTGGGTTCGTCAAAGCGAGCCGGTTTCGGCATTTTCCCAGCAAAGAAGCCCTCAAAAACCATCTGGAATCTCTCGCGAAAATCATAGACCTGCTTTCTTTTTAGGTTTCGGATCTTGAAGAGATCCTTCCGATCAAAGTGGCACCCGAATAACAGAAAGCTGTAGCTGAAGATCTCGAACACCCTATGTGAGAGCGCCTGACTGAAGCTTGCCTCTGTTGCGATTTGATAAAGTGCCCACTCCAGTAGCCAGTATTCGTCACGATCCCAGAGTCCTGCTTCGTGTAACCGTCCGATGAACGAGGCGTCTTCGTATGCTTCGCACCCGACGAAATTTCTGGCGATCAGAGCGTGCGCATCCATGTTAAGAATTTCCATATCAGATAAGGTCGACAGCGTACCGAGTTGCCCACTCTCGGACAATGTACCGCAAAACTCCCGCCCCCTCCCCAGCGGAGCTGTTGGTTAGCCTCTCACCTTATGGAGCCCAGGAAATGCCTGCTTTTGAAATTTTACCGCTCGAAGCTATTGGTCCTGTGCGTCTTGGCGTAGCACGCACTGTAGCGAGGCAAACAATGGCCGCCATTGGGTTCCCACTCGAGCATTCCCAGGACAGCGTCGATTATTTTTGCGAGTCCTGCATGCAGGTTTCCCACGGACCAAACGATGAAGTCAGCTTCATTGGTGTCTCCGGAAACCCGAACGTCACGTTCGTCTTCAAGGGCATCGATGTCTTCAGGCACTCTGCCATCGACGTGTTTTCGCTGATGGCTGCTTCGGACAATTCCGGTCCGCATGAATTCTCACCATATGAATACCTATTTCCTAACCAAATCCTGACGCTATGGGATGCGGATGAACAATATGACCGTCAAGGAGGAGAAAATCGCGAGGTCTGGGGTCAGGTCGGAATCGGTAACAGTGCTTACATGGCAGCCATTCGCGCCATCAAGACAAAGATGTGATGGTCCATCCTCTATTCAATGGAATGGTTTAAAGGGACAGCTTCGGACAAAAGGCGACCCGTTGGGAGCGGCAGCTTTCGGTCGATTCTGTTGAAAAAGTCGGCCCTGGTTTTCACGGTAGAAATGAATCGCCCCTAGTTTTGTAGACATCTCCAAGCCTCACAATTAGACCCATCAGGAGGTGCTATCAGAAACCAGCGTCACCCCGAAGAATCCAAGATCGAAGCAGTCAAACAAGTCACCAAACGCGGTTTGCGTATTGCTGATGTGGCGTAGCGCATTGAATGACTGCTTTTGGCCGATTGCTGCCGTTGGCGACCGACGGCTTTCGGCCAAAAGCAGTCATTCTGACAGTCTCCGAAACTAGTGGCGATTCGCTTTTATTCTAGTGGTTCGTGAAACCTCAATACAAGGATCAGTATTAAAATCCGGCGAAGAACCAATTCTGCTATCACTTATGGAAACCATGTCCCTCCTAATAATGTCTTGGGTTATAGTTTCAGATTCCAAACAGAATGATCCATACCAAGCTTCAACTTTGCGGAGCTGACCATGCACATCTACAGCTGTAATTTTTGCAACGAGATGAACAGGGATGGTTCTATTGCCGTCGAGTAACGATTCAGTCAGGGGCACAGTCAACCTCAACATTTTCATTGCGCCTTTATCTAATACAAAAGGCACCTCGGCAAACCTTTCATCCAATAGGGATGGAAAATACCCTCCATCAGTAACCCCATGGTAGGTTTTAATTTCTATCTTGCTAATAAGATAAGGTAAATTTCCACCGTTTGAGAATACAAGTTCTACATCGGTACCAACCTTCGCTGCGCTCGACTCTGCAAAACTGACCGCTCTAACAACTACAGAATCAACCTCTCTAACTGAATAATAAAAACTCAAGCCAGAAATAACAATTGCAAGTAACGAAAACGCCAGTGTAATGGAGTCTTGATGTTTGAAAAGTTTCGAGGCCATTGCCCCTCCATAGATACGATGAAGAATGCCGCTGCGCCCATCCTAACACCAACGAAACAGTCAGCATGTAGGCATCGGGCCACGGAGAGCTGTAAATCGCCCCCAATTTCATAGGCTCGTTCGAAACTCCTGTATTGGCCGGTTTCTGCCCTTCGCGACAGGCTGAAATCGGCCAAAAGCAGTCGTTTGAGGAGGGATAAGTCCAGTGCTGCCGGCGATTCAGTCCCAAAAAACATCAACGAAACGCTCGATGTTTATTGCGCATAAACATATCCCAAGGCGAATGTTTAAAGACACCCGGCGTTACGTCCTAAAGGCTACGACACCTTGCGTCCTTACTTACGCGTGCGTCAGAATCCGCTGGCTTGTGCGCTGTGCCCCTGGGCCCTATCGTTTACCTGCCACTGCCCATCAGTGGTCGGGTTTAGTAGCCCGGATGGTGTTAGTAAGGTGCATGAGCACCATTCAGTCAGGTCTTTCTATTCCTGCACTTGATGGTGGTTGTGCGCAGGGCGCCCTTGGGCGCGCCGGCATTGCTAATTCCACCGGTCTACTAACCTGCGCACAGCCGCCACCCTTCTTTTAGTAGAGAACGGTTGCGGCCCCAACTCTGGAATTAGACATATGTTCAAGGTTACCCCCAATCCCCCGGACATCGATCCGGTACCCTACGACGCCACTCTCGATCCTAAGAAGCTAAAAGAGGCGGCAGACCGCGCACTCAACTTCTACCTCAACCCCGGGGCGCCGAAAACGCAGATACCGCCCCGCAAGTCCGGCAACATCTTCCTCATCGACCCAACGGTGGATGACGAAACGCTGCTTGTCCATGCCTGCGAATCGCTGGCGTCGGCCAGCGATATGGCCAGTGATATCGCCGGCGCAATGGAAGGCTCGCAGCGCAACACGATGATGGTGCTGCAACAGGTGATTATGTTGAGTGAGTTAGCGGTGAATCGCGTACTGGATAACCACCAGTTACCTGGGTAGTCGCCAGGTACGTTGTGAGGGCGCCTGCGCCCTCACAACATTGATTTTGCCTACAGCCAAGCGGGAATCATCCGCTATCCACAACTGCGTAGATCGGAAATAGTGCTCCGCAGACGGACTATAGGTAATGAGCGACTGACGCCCGACAGATTTTGCTGGCTTCGCCGGCAGATAGCGACGCTCAGGGCGGCTGAGACTCTACAAGGATGACCCAATGCTCCAGGACGACCGCGATAATTTAGAGCTCGATAAGCTACTGGTCGAAACCCGAAAATTGTTGGCTGAGACGCGTAAGCTTACGGCCGAAGAAACGAAGCTGAAGCACGAAGCCTTCTGGTACCCGTACGCAGTAGGGGCTGGGGTAGTGACCGCCATTGTCGCCTTTACGGGTGTTTGGATTAAGATCTGAGTACTAGTTCGCGACAATGCGTCAAGATCAAACGGCTCAGGATTGCTAGAAACGTTTCACTGACTCAGCAGGGGCCCCGCGACCTCGGAGGAGAAAAAGACATGTCCACACATCGAAGTAGTCAATCAAGCATCGAGCAATTACATCGTGAGGTGGAGGCTTTAGCTGAAGAAATGAGGCGCCCCACCCCGACCAAATTCCGCGTTACGTGGTTGCCGTTCAGCATTGGTGCTGCGTTCGCTCTGACCGTGTTTGTTATCGTCGCTTTTGTTGCTAAGCATGTTTGAGGCTCTATCGCTGAGATGCCCTTTTTCGGCGATGCCGTGGCGGTAGCCGGCTCAAGGTGTATTCGGCTTGCAATCGGGTGCTTTCTCGATGACGTCGAGGGTGGGGGTGGGGCATCGTTTTCGTTGTATGGAGTGGAGCGAGGGAAAAAACTTTCAGCTCAGTGGCTTGCATTCGTTCCGTGGACTTTGTAGGCCACATCGCTGGTATTAAGGATGTCGTCGGGTTTCACGGCGAATCTGTCACCGAGCTTCGAGCGGCGTTTGAGGAGGCGGTAACTGATTATCTGGAGACGTGTGCCAAGCTGGGCCGAGCACCGCAGAAGCCCTATTCTGGCAATCTCAGCCTACGCCTCGCCCCGCGCTCCATACCACAGTCGCCGTAAAAGCTCAGCTTGCCCACAAAAGTATCAAACATCAGCCATAAAAAAACCGGCCACCAAGAGCCGGTTTTTTCATATCCCCCGCCAAAACCACGCGACGTGAGATCAGAATTCGATTGGAGCGGGTGAAGGGAATCGAACCCTCGTTATCAGCTTGGGAAGCTGGAGTAATGCCATTATACGACACCCGCTCAGAGCGGCTGACTTTGTACCAGATGTGGGCGCGGATTTGAAGTTTTTCTTTACGGGCGCAGCGGTGACGCGTCTACGCAAACCTCAAACCAGAGCGGTCGTTCGCGGGCAAGCCCCGTGTCTGTTGGGGCAGAGCGGGGCTTGCTCGCGAGGACTCGGTTTCACATAGCCAGGGCATGGTAGTCCTGCACGTAGTTGTAGCGCGGTCGGCTTTCTTGGTGGGGCTGCTTGAGGAAACCCAGCAGGGCATCACGGCTGTCGCGGCAGGCGGCTTTGTGTTCCATGTCCAGGAAATGCCCCGTGGCTTGCAGCGTGCTGAAGGTGCTGTGTTGCACGTGGTCGGCGAAAACCTTGGCATCGGTGGCCGAGGTGTATTCGTCCCATTCGCCGTTCAGGAACAGCACCGGCACGTTGATTTTTTTCGCCGCGTTGACGTAGCACAACCGGTCGCTGTGGAGCACGTCGTTGATGTGGAAATGCATCTGCCCATATTCGTGCTCGGCCAGGCTGCTGACGTGGCGATAGTTGAAGCGCTTGAACAGCGGCGGCAAGTGTTTGCCGATGGTGCTGTTGACCAGATGTCCCACGCGGTCACCGTCCAGGCTGCCCAGGTAATCCACGCCGCGTTCCAGGTAGTCGCGCATCGGTGCATTGAGCACTGGGGAGAACGAGCTGATCACCGCTTTTTCGATGCGCCGTGGACGCTGGGCCAAGGCGGTGAGGGTGGCGGCGCCGCCCCAGGAAAAAGACAGCACATGCTCTGCGGCAAAGTGATCGATCAACTCCAGGAGGATCTGGCCTTCGATCTCTTTGGTCAGCATCTTTTCATGGCGGTTGTGGGGCTTGGACTTGCCCGCATAGGGTTGGTCGTACAGCACGACGTTGAATTGCGGGTAGAGGTTTTTGGCGGTCTGTGCAAACGACGCGGTGGTGGCCATCGAGCCGTTGACCAGGATGATGGTCTTTTGCGCGGCGTCTGCGCGATAGAACTCCGTGTAAACCCGATACTGACCCTGTATATCCAGCACAGCGATTTCTGGCCTCATGTCATAAGACTCCTGGCAAGCGGGTATGCGCGCAATGAGATTGCACGAGCAATGTGACAGGTAGGCATACGCCTGAAAGATAAGGCCCATGTCGATCCACGAAAGCCGGTCGACGGGTATTGTTATGGCGGGCAGTTTGCCGGAGTTAAGAAGGAACCCGAGGAGGCTCCGGCCGGCAAAAAGTTTCTTGGAAGTATGTGGTGACTCATCGGTCACATTTCGGCCGACGGTTTGATTCAAGCAGTGGACCGGCCGTCGCGCAAGTGTTGTTTGACAATTGTCCGACACTTCTGCCGAGCGGTCATACGATCAGATCAGCTGGATCTCTTCAGGGCTCAGGGCGCGGTATTGGCCTGGCTCAAGCTCGGCGTCCAGCAGCAGCGGTCCCATGCGTTCACGGTGCAGGCGCAACACCTTGTTGTCGAAGTGGCCGAACATGCGTTTGACCTGGTGATAGCGGCCTTCAACGATGCTCAGTCGCGCCGATCTTGGCCCCAGCAGGAGCAGTTCCGCAGGCTGGGTGGTGAGGTTTTCGAAAGCGAAGTACAGCCCGCGCGCGAAGGTAACGGCGTATTCGGCGGTGATGAGTTGCTCGGTCTCGACGTAATAGACCTTGGGCAGTTTGGTCTGCGGTTGGGTCAGGCGCCGTGACCAACTGCCGTCATTGGTGATCAGCATCAGCCCGGTGGTGTTGAAGTCCAGCCGCCCGGCGATGTGCAGGTCGTCCTTGTCTGGCTCATCCAGCAGGTCCAGCACGGTGGGGTGTTGCGGGTCGCGGGTGGCGCTGACGCAACCGGGCGGTTTGTGCAGCATGAAATATCGGGGTGGGCGACCGGCTTGCAGCACCTGTTCATCGACTTCGACCCGGCTGAATTCGCGCACCTGTGCATGAGGGTCGCTGATGATCTGCCCGTCGATCCGCACTCGGCGTTCCACCAACAATAACCGGACTTGTTGGCGATTGAAACGCGGCAGATTACTGAGGAAGCGGTCAAGGCGCATGGGGCAGGTCAGGCAAGAGAGCGAAGGGCGGGCATCTTACGCGATCGGCTGCGGCTTGGCCCGCAACTGGGTTTCGACCTGGGCGCAACGTGGGCACAGGCAGGACTGATCGCGCAGCTCGGCCGGCAATGCTTCAAGCACGGCCGGGTCGATGCTCACGCCGTAACACCAGCAGGCGCGGTCGGCGGTTCGCGGGTCGGCCAGGGTGCAGTCATTGCTGGCGCCACAGGCCGGGCACAGGTCAGGTTTATTCATAGCTGGAGTGAGGCATCTGTACACAGGTTCGGTTGTTCCCGGTTTGCCGGGCGCGTTGCAGCGCATGATCGGTCCGCGACAGCAAGCTGTGCAAGGTATCTTCGTCCTGCAAGGTGGTGAGGCCGATGCTGACGGTGACCCGCAGCTCTTTGCCACTGCAGAAATAACGTTGTTGTTCGATCCGTTGACGAATTTTCTCAGCGATCTTCAGACCGTTCTGCCCGTCGGTGTCCTTGAGCAGCACAATAAACGTCTCGCCACTCCAGCGGCACACGATGTCCGAATGCCGCAGGCTGTCGGTCAAGTCGCGAGCGAACCCGGTCAACAACTGGTCGCTGGCGATGTGACCATGGGTGGAGTCCAGTCGCTTGAACTCGTCCAGTTCCAGCAGCAGCGCCGCCAGGGGTTGGGGTTCACGTTGGGCTTCGTGCAGGGCTTGTACCGCCAACAGGTCGAAGCCACGGCGGTTGGGAAGTTCCGTCAGGCTGTCGAGGGTGGCCTGGGCGTCGATGCGGCGTTGGTAGCTGCTGATCAATTGATAAAGGATTGCCAACACCGCCAGCGTCACGATCAGGCCGATCAGCAGGTTCAGGTACAGCGTCCTGAGCGTGTGGTCCCGTACCGAAGTGTTGGCAGCGTGGTAGCCCAACAATGAAATGATCAGAAAGCCTGCACCTAGCAGCCCCGCCACGAGCAGGAGCGGCTTGCGCTGGGAATACAACGGCGAACGGAGCGACATGGCGATTTCCTTGGCGCAGACCCAATGAAATCAGTTTAGTGGCCTTGTAGGAAAAGGTGCTCGGATTTGCAGGTTTGTAAAGGGTGGCGAGGGATTTACCGAAGTGCAGCGGCCGCAAAAGCGTCTGCTTCGCAGCCGAGCGGGAGCAAGCTCCCTCGCCACACAATCACAACTTTTTCAGACTATCTAAATAAGCCCGCCATCCCCCCAAATGGCTGATGTCCTGCGCGCCCGTCAAACCATACGGCTCACAAATGAATCCGCTTTCCCAGCGGCCGTCGGCCAGTTGTACCTTGCCCAGCCCAAGCGGCGCGGGGATGCCGGTCAGGAACGAACCGAGTTCGCTGCTCGGCAATTCCCAAACCTCCACCTCGATGGCCACGCCGTCTTCACTGACCCGCAGCATGCCGGGGCGCAGAGGCGGGCCACCGGCCAGTGCGTAGAGACGGTAATCGGCTGAGCTGTGGGTGGCCTCGATCAGACGGGCTCCGCGTTGCTGGAGCTGCCAGTTCAGCGCCAAACCGTCCAGATGCGCCCCGCACACCACCAGCCGCGCCCGGTCATGGCGAGCCGGGTTGGCCGGCGCCGGCACGGCCGGCGCTTGCTGGCGCTGCAAGGCGTCGGCGACGCTTAACAGGTATTGATCGGTGAAGGCCCGACCGAACAGCGTCACGCCCCAAGGCAAGCCGTTAGCCATGAATGCGCTGGGAACAGCGACGGCAGCGTAGTCCAGCAGGTTCATGAAGTTGGTGTAATAACCCAGCTCCGAGTTGCGCAGCACCGGTTCGGCGGCCAGCTCGGCGAGGGTCACCGGGCGGCCGATGGTCGGGGTGAGTACGCAATCGAGCGTTTCCATGGTGCGATCGCATTGGGCTTTGAGCACTTGCAAACGGTACTGGGCACGGAAGGTTTGTACGCCATCCACGGTAGGCGCTTTCGCCAATACGGCGCGGATAACTGGCAGTACGGCGTCGGGCTCGCGCTCCATCAACTCCCCGGCAACGCTGTAGCGCTCAGCCACCCAGGGCCCTTCATAAAGGAGCCGGGCGGCCTCCAGAAACGGGGACAGATCCAGTTCCACCGCTTCGCCGCCCAGGCCCTTGAGGCGCTCGATGGCCGCTTGAAACAGTTGTGGACCTTCGTGGCAGCCGAAAAAAGCCAGGTCTTGCCGACGAGGCACACCGAAGCGAAAGCTGCGTGGCGCGCCGAATGCTGAGCCGTCGTTCCACAGCGGGTTGCGGCGGCTGTACTCATCGCGTGGGTCGAGACGGGCTGTCAGCGCCAGTAACTGGCTGGCTTCCCGCGCCGTTGCGGTGAAGGTCGTGACGCAGTCCAGCGTGCGACAGGCCGGCACCACCCCCGCCGTGGAGATCAATCCCTTGGTGGCCTTCAAACCCAGCAGATTGTTCAGCGCCGCCGGCACCCGACCCGAACCAGCGGTATCGGTGCCCAGGGCAAAACTTGCCACACCCAGGGCCACCGCCAGTGATGAGCCGGCACTTGAACCGCCGGCCGGATAGTCGGGCAGCACGCTATTGCGACAGGCACCGTAAGGCGAGCGGGTGCCGTTGAGCCCGGTGGCGAACTGGTCGAGATTGGTCTTGCCCAGAGGAATCGCGCCCAAGGCCAGTAGCTGCTCGACAAGGGTGGCCGAACGTTGCGGCACGTAGCTGAACGCCGGACAGGCGGCTGTGGTGGGAATACCTGCCAGGTCGATGTTGTCCTTGATCGCGAACGGCACGCCATACAGCGGCAGGTTTTCCAGATCCTGGCCCTCCAGCGCGACGAGGTAAGGTTCCAGCTCCTCGGGCGTCAGCAGGTGGATGAACAGGTGGTAGTCCGGGTTCAGCGCCGCGGCTTTTTCCCGCAGGCTCAACAGTAGATTACGGGGTGTAAGTTCACCGCTGCGGTAGGCGTCGCGCAGATCGTCCAGGCGTAAAGATGGGGTCATGGCATTAATCCTTTGATTGAGTTCAGTCACGTTCCAGCACCACCACACGTTGTCCGGCGCGCACCGCCGAGCCGGGCTGTACACGAATCTGGCGCACCACTCCGGACACGGGGGCGAGGAGTGGGATCTCCATCTTCATCGACTCCAGAATCACCAGTACGTCACCCGCGCTGACCCGAGCATCCACCTGCACCTGGACCTGCCAGAGATTGCCAGCGATGTGGCTATCGACACTGAGTTGATCTTCGCTCAGCAGTGAATCTTCGCTGGGCGCGGGTGCCGGTTCTTCGCTGTCGAAGTGCGCCTGGCCACTGGCGATCCACCGCTCGCGCTCGGCATTGAAGGCGCCTTGTTGCTGCGCCCGGAACGCGGCGATGCTGTCCGCCTCCTGCGCCAGGAAGCGCTGGTAATCAGCAAGGTTGAGCTGACCGTGTTCGATGTTCAGGTCGAAACGGCCCAGCGGGAAGTCCCGGCGGATGCGCAGCAGTTCATCGGCGCTGACCGGGTAGAAGCGGATCTGGTCGAAGAACCGCAACAGCCAGGGTTTGCCGTCGAATGCGGCGACCTCGCGATAACGATTCCACATCTGCAACGTGCGCCCGACGAACTGATATCCACCTGGGCCTTCCATGCCGTACACACACATGTACGCACCGCCGATGCCCACCGAGTTTTCCGCAGTCCAGGTGCGGGCCGGATTGTATTTGGTGGTCACCAGCCGATGCCGAGGGTCCAGTGGCGTGGCGACCGGCGCGCCGAGGTAGACATCCCCAAGGCCCATCACCAGGTAGCTGGCGTCGAACACCGTGCGTTGCACTGCGTCGAGGTTGGGCAGGTCGTTGATACGGCGGATGAACTCCAGGTTGCTCGGGCACCAGGGCGCGTCCTTGCGCACAGTGGTCATGTATTTTTCGATGGCCAGCTGGCAGGCCGGATCGTCCCAGGACAGCGGCAGATGCACGATGCGTGACGGCACCTGCAGATCCTGCGCGGCGCACACCGCGTCCCATTCACCGCTGAGGATCTGCAGTAGTTCGGCCAGCGGCAGTTGTTCGGGTTGGTAATGCACTTGCAACGAACGAATACCCGGCGTGAGGTCGATTACGCCGGGCAACTGTTTGTGCTCCAGCGCCTGCATCAAGGCATGGGCGCGAAAACGCAGCACCAGATCCAGTTCGGGAGCGCCTATCTCCAGCAGCAGGTGCGTGTCGCCGGCCAATCTCGCCACCAGGCGGGTATCGTCCTGACCGATATCCAACACCACAGGCGACCCAAACCCCTGTGGGAGCGAGCCTGCTCGCGATGGGGCCAGATCAGACTCCGCATCCACTTCATCGCGAGCAGGCTCGCTCCCACATTGATTCCATTCCAAGGTCAGAGAGCGGGCGGTCTTCAGGTCCACCGGCACAAACCGCACCCTGTCCCCGGCCTTCAGTTGCCCCAGTTGCCAAAGATCCGCCTCGATCACCGTCACCGGGCAGACGAAACCACCCAGGCTCGGGCCGTCGGGACCGAGGATGACGGGCATGTCGCCGGTGAAGTCCACGGCGCCGATGGCATACGGGTTGTCATGGATGTTGGAGGGGTGCAGTCCGGCCTCGCCGCCGTCGGCGCGTACCCATTCGGGTTTCGGCCCGATCAGGCGAACGCCGGTTCGGCTGGAGTTGAAATGCACTTCCCAGGCCGTGTCGAAGAAGGTGTGGATGTAGCGCTCGGTGAAGTATTCCGGCGCGCCATGGGGGCCGTAAATCACGCGGACCTGGCGCACGTCGGGCAGCTCCAGAGTGGGCTCGCTCGTGTGCGCCACGGTCGCGCGCTCATCCAGGGGCGCCAGGTGCAACACGTCGCCGGTACACAAGGCCCGCCCCCCATGGCCGCCGAACTGGCCGAGGGTGAAGGTGCTTTTACTGCCCAGGTAATCCGGCACTTGCACGCCGCCTTGCAGGCACAAGTAACTGCGCGCCCCGGCGCCGGCGATGGTGCCGATCGCCAACGTGGAACCGGCAGGAATCGACAGCGCAGTGTTCATCGGCACAGCTTCGTCATCGAGGGTCAGTGCAATGACCGCGCCGGTCACGGCCACCCTGGCAGCGCAGTTGAAACGCAGCAACGGCCCGCTCATGGTGATTTCCAGCGCCGCGGCGCCTTCTTCATTGCCCAGCAGGCGATTGCCCAGGCACAGCGAGCGGCTGTCCATCGGTCCCGATGGCGGAACACCCACCGCCCAATAGCCGAGTCGGCCGGGGTAGTCCTGAATGCTGGTCTGGGTGCCGGGGCTGAGCACTTCAAAAGTGTGGGCGCGATAGACCAGCGCCTCAAGGCAGCGAGTCCAGGGCTGGCCGCTGGCAAAGGGTGAATCGAGGAGAATCTGTTGCAGGTAGTCGCGGTTGGTTTCCACGCCGTACAACAGGCTTCCATTCAGCGCTTGATGCAAGCCCAGGCGTGCCTGCTCACGGGTCGGCGCCCAACGAATGACTTTGGCGATCATCGGGTCGAAGTAGGGCGGAATCTGGCAACCGGCCTCGACCCAGGTGTCGATGCGCAGTTGTCTGCCTTCGGCTGGCGGCCATTGCACAGCGGTCAGTAGCCCCGGGCTCGGCTGGAAGTCCCGGCCTGGATCCTCGGCATACACGCGCGCCTGAATCGCATGGCCCTGGGCTCGCAACCCCTGGCTCAACTCGCTCAGGGGCGGCAGGTCCCCGGCGGCCAGTTGCACCATCCAGCGCACCAGGTCGATGTTCCACACTTGTTCGGTGACGCCGTGCTCCACTTGCAGGCGGGTGTTCACTTCCAGAAAGTAAAAGCGCCCGGCGTCACTGTCGAACACGAACTCCACGGTGCCGGCGCTGCGGTAGTTGACCGCCTGGGCTAGTTGAATCGCTGCTGCGCAGAGCTCCTCGGCCATACCTTCGGGCAAGTTGGGCGCAGGGGTTTCTTCGATGACTTTCTGGTTGCGCCGCTGCACCGAGCAGTCGCGCACGCCCAGTGCGATCACCTGGCCCTGGCCATCGCCGAATACCTGAACCTCAAGATGTCGAGCCCGCTCGATGTACTTCTCGATGAACACGCCGGCATCGCTGAAGTTGTTCTGGCCCAAGCGCTTGACCGCTTCGAATGACTCGCTCAACTCGGCGGCATCGCGACAGACACGCATGCCGATGCCACCGCCCCCGGCGGTGCTTTTGAGCATGACCGGATAGCCGACCTGGTTGGCGGCCAGTAGCGCGGCGTCGAGGCTGTCGAGCAGTTCGCTGCCTTCGAGCAGTGGCACGCCGTGCCGGCGAGCCAGGTCGCGGGCGGTGTGCTTGAGGCCGAATACACGCAGTTGCTCTGGCGTCGGGCCGATGAAAGCGATGCCGGCGGCCTCGCAGGCCTGCGCGAAGGCGGCGTTTTCCGAGAGAAAGCCGTAGCCGGGATGGATCGCCGTCGCGCCGCTGCTTTTGGCGATTGCCAGCAGCTTGTCCACCGCCAGATACGTACCCGCTGCCGCACCTTCGCCCAGGCAGTGGGCTTCGTCGGCCTGCAGGATATGCAAGCTGGCCGCATCGGCCTGGGAATACACCGCGACGCCTTCGACCTTCAGCTCGCGCAGGGTCCGCAGGATCCGGCAGGCGATGGCGCCACGGTTGGCGATGAGGATTTTTTTGAACATGGCGTAACCCCCTCAGGCATGAATGTCAGCCTGAACTGGGATGCGGGCCGTCCCGCAGTTTTCGATGGCCGACGGGGTCGTCCCCGTGAGCGAAACCTTCCTTAAATAACACCGCTAGACCCTGTGGGAGCGAGCTTGCTCGCGATAGCGGCGGCTCATCCAACCTTGATGTACCTGACAGATCGCTATCGCGAGCAAGCTCGCTCCCACAGGGGATCAGGGCGTTATTTGATGCACTGCCCCGACCGGCTCTGGCACAACGCAAACAGCCAGCGGCGCAGGCGGGTGAGTTTCAGTTCCATATCAAAAGCTCCGCTGGCGTGGGGTTGTAGGCGTTGCACGGGTTGTTCAGTTGCGGGCAGTTGGAGATCAGGACGATCACGTCCATCTCGGCCCGCAGGTCGACGTATTTGCCGGGCGCCGAAATCCCATCCTCGAACGTCAGGCCGCCGTCGGCGGTGACCGGCACGTTCATGAAGAAGTTGATGTTCGGTCCGATGTCGCCCTTGCCCAGACGACCGTCGTGGGCGCAGGCCCGCAGGTAGTTGTCGCGGCAGCTGTGCATGTAGCGTTTTTCCAGGGCGTAGCGCACGGTGTTGCTTTCCTGGGCGCAGGCGCCACCGAGGGTGTCGTGGCGCCCGCAGGTGTCTTCAACGATGGTCAGCATGGGCTGGCCGAGGTTGGAATACAGCACGCTGCCGGTGCTCAGGTACACGCTGTTCTGCCGGCGCAGGGTGCGCTGCACGTCGTAGCGTTCCTTGGGATTGGCCAGGCTGTAGAACAGCGTATCGACCGCCTGGTTGCCTTCCAGGTCGAGGATGCGCAGGGTCTGGCCGGCCTTGACCTCCACCAGCCAGGGTTCCCCGGCGGGAATGGTGGCGCGGTAGATAGCGGCGTCGGGCTGCTTTTGCAGGGTGGCGATGGCAAGTGACATGGCAGCGATCCTCAGGCGAACAGGCGGTCGGTATTGATGAAGCCGCGCTGGTTTTCCGGGCGCGAGTTGCGGCAGTGCTCGGCCACGCTGGGCTCGGCGTTCATCCAGCTGAGCTTGAGCGGTTGCGGGGCGTATTGCGGGTTCGGGTCCATCGGGTGTTGCAGCGCAGTCAGCACCACCAGGGTGTCCATCGGTGCGTAGAGTTCGATGTAATCGCCGGCCTTGGCGTTGCCTTCAACGAAGTGAAAGTTGCCGGCCTCATCGACATCGACCCGGCTGAACAGGTTGAGGGTCATCAGCAGGTCGGACAGGCCCAACCCCCATTTGCCCAGCTCCACCAACAGGTTGTCGGTGCCGTTGCGAAAGAACCCGTTACGCAGTTCCTGATAGCGGCCCTGGCCGTATTTTTCAGCCACTTCCTCGGCGCAGAGCACACCGCCTAGGCTATCGCTCCAGCCGCACGTGTCGGCGGTGATCGCCGCTAGCACCCGGCCCATGTCCGAGTACAGGCAATGGCCGGTGGTGAGTTTGGCGGTGTGTTGGCATTTGAGGCTGTCGGGCAGGTTCAGGCGCTCGGTTTTCTCATTGGCATTGAGCAGCGTCAGGCTCACGTTGGCTCCGCCGCGCAGATCGGTCAGGCGCAGCAGTTGACCGCGCTTGAGCACGAAGGAGCGGTGGCCGCCACCGGGCAGCAGCTCTTCGGCGAAGGGAGGAAACAATTGGGTCGAATCGGTCATGGGAAAACTCCTTTCAAGCGATACGCAATGCGCCGGCCAGTTCGGCGGGCAGGGCGTCGACGGCGGCACGGGCGGTGCGGCGGTCGCTGTTCAGTGGAATGTCATAGGTGATGCGCGCGCCATAGGCGCCGGGGGCATGGGGATCGACGCGAACCTTGTCGAACACCAGCAGGCGTGTGCCGAGGCTGAATCCTTCGGACAGGTCATGGGTGACCATGAACACCGTCAAGCGGGTTTCGCGCCACAGCTCCAGCAACAGGGCGTGCATGTCTTTGCGAATGCCGGGATCGAGTGCGCCGAAGGGTTCGTCCAGCAACAGGACACGGGGTTTCATGATCAGCGCCTGGGCGATGGCCAGCCGCTGTTGCATGCCCCCGGACAACTGCGCCGGGTATTTGTCCAGTGCATGGCCGAGGCCGACCTTGTTCAGCAGATGCGCGGCCTCTTCACGGGCCTGGCGTTTGGCGCTGCCGAACAGGCGTCCCAGCAGCGGCGAGCGCGGCAGTTCCAGGCCCAGGGCAACGTTGTTCAGCACCGTCAGGTGCGGGAACACTGAGTAACGCTGGAACACCACGCCACGGCTGGCATCCGGCTCACCAGCCAGAGGCTCACCGTCCAGCAGAATCTGCCCGCGACTGGCGCGCTCCTGGCCCAAGAGCAGCCGCAGAAAGGTTGATTTGCCACAACCCGACGCCCCCACCAGCGTGCAGAACTCGCCTTCGGCGACGCTCAGGTTCAAGCGTTCGAGCACCACCTGATCGGCGTACTGCTGCCAGACGTTATTGACCTTGATGAAACTCATGCCTTCGCCCCCTCATACCAGGGGAACGCTCGCCGGGTCAGGTGCTTGAGACCCCAGTCCATCAGCCAGGCGAGCAAGGTGATCCACACCACGTACGGCAAGATCACATCCATCGCCAGGTACCGGCGCACCAGGAAAATCCGATAGCCCAGCCCATCGGTGGAGGCGATGGCTTCGGCGGCGATCAGAAACAGCCAGGCCGAACCGAGCATCAGCCGCAGGGAAATCAACAGGCGTGGCAGCAATTGCGGCAGCACCACCCGCAGCATCAAGGTCCAGGTCGAAGCGCCGAGGGTCTGGGCCTTGATCAGCAGCTCGACCGGAATTTCCCGGGCGCGCTGTTCCAGGTCCCGGGCCAGACACGGGGTGATGCCAATGACGATCAGCATCACTTTCGACAATTCTCCCAGACCGAAGACGATGAACAGAATGGGCAGGATCGCCAAGGGAGGCACCATCGACAGCACGGTGAGCAACGGCGAGAGCGGCGCGCCGAACAGCGGCAGCGTGCCGGCGGCGATGCCCAGGCACAGGCCGGCCAAGGCGCTGATGCCCAGGCCGATTGCCAGTCTGCGCAGGCTCGATGCGGTGTCTTGCCAGAGCAGGTAATCGCCACTGCGCACGTCA
This sequence comes from Pseudomonas sp. N-1-13, assembly GCF_057787095.1. Classification (NCBI taxonomy): domain Bacteria; kingdom Pseudomonadati; phylum Pseudomonadota; class Gammaproteobacteria; order Pseudomonadales; family Pseudomonadaceae; genus Pseudomonas; species Pseudomonas sp. N-1-13. The sequence goes on from NZ_JBYNRI010000001.1 coordinate 1,383,934, forward strand.
GCGGTGAAGGCCAGGCGTTTGACTGCATCGGCCATCTGCACTGCGCTGGGCAGCAGCTTGTCGTTGGGGTTGTCCGTCAACCGTTCGGCCGAGCCCATAAAGTAGGCGAACAGCACCAGCGCGAAGGGCAGGATCACCAACAACAGGCGGCTGGGGCGATCCGGATAGCGGTTGATCAGGCGCATGCCAGCTCCTCCGGTTTACAGCTTGGCGTCGGCGGCCAGTTGCACGTAGGTCGGGTCAAAGCGCAGCTTGAGGTTGGCCTTGTCGCCGCTGGTCACGCCATTGGCAAACGTCATGCCGACTGCGTTGGTGTCCTTGGCGCCTTCGCCGAGCAAACCGTGCTGGAACGAAAACTCGGCGACCTTGCGCATGGTGGCGGGCAGTTGCTCGCTGGTGGCGAAGCTCAAGGCCTCCTTGGGCGTGGCGAACAGCTTGGTGGTGTCCAGTTGCGACTGGAATCCGGCCAGATCGGTGCCCGAGGCTTTGGCCATGTGTTCGAGTGCGGTCTTGCTGGCGGCGTTTTTTGCATCCATCAGCGCCACCACTTCAAACCAGGCACCGGTCAACGCTTTGCCCAGGGCCGGGTTGTCCTGCAGGGTCTGGGTGTTGACCACCATCATGTCCATGATCTCCCCAGGGATCTGGCTGGAATTGAACACCTCGCTCACGCCGGGCTGGGCCTTGATGTCCGAGAGCATCGGGTTCCAGGTGGTGACGGCCTTGACCTGGTCGGTATTGAAGGCCGCGGAGATATCGGCATCGGAGGTGTTGACGACTTTGAGGTCTTTCTCGGTGAGACCGACCGAGTCCAGGGCGCGGGCCAGCAGGTAATGGGAGACCGACAACTCCACCAGATTGACGTCCATGCCCTTGAGGTCGGCGACTTTCTTGCCGTCACCCTTGAGCACAATGCCGTCATTGCCATTGGAAAAATCGCTGACGATCAGCGCGGTGCTGTCCACGCCGCCGGCGGCGGGAATGGTCAAGGCGTCCATGTTGGTCATGGTGCAGCCATCGAACTGACCGGCGGTGTATTGGTTGATGGATTCGACGTAGTCGTTGAGCTGCACGACATCGATGGTGATGCCGTATTTTTTCGCCCATTTATCGACAATGCCTTGGCTGCCGGCGTACTCCCAGGGCATCCATCCGGCGTAAATGGTCCAGCAGACGCTGAAATGGTCTTTTTGCGCGGCAGGGGACGAGGGGCTTACGAGGGCCGAGAACGTAGCGAGGAGCAGGGCGCAAAGACGAAGCTTGAGCATGGTGGTTCTCCAGTTGATCAAGGGCGGACAGGAGCAACGCGGCACCGCGAACGGTGGCTTGTCTCCCGGGCTTTTGTCCCGCCGTGTAACCTCAACTGGAGGTCGCCAACTCTCGGACCAGCCACTCGCCAGAGGCGAGCCGGAACCCTAGTCAGCCATTGCAAATTGTGGTGCCGCGAACCTGTGATGACTCCTGCACGGAGTTTGTTAAAGCGAGAGCCGTGCCAAGTAGCGTAAAGGCCCGGTCCAAAGCGGGTGGGGGGGAGAACAGCGCGGCGTCGCCAGTGGGTTTGTGCATGGTTGTGGTGCTTTATCGCACCGGGATGAGGCACGGAGCACATGTTTCAACTTATTGCCGGGGCGCACCAGATTCGGATTTCGCTGTCAGATTAATCGTCAGTCACCCAATAGATGACTGCCGCCCGCCAGCGTCGCTGATGTGGCTCATTAGCGGTCCAGGAGGCCGCCATGTATCGACGACTTCTGCTCATTGCGTTTCTGGGTTTGACACTTTCGGCATGTGTTCCTTACGACGGAGGCTCAAGCTACTACCGTTCCGAGGTCTACACCTCACCGGCGCCGGTCTATTACGGTGGCGGGAGCTACTACTCGGCACCGCGCGGCTATTACGCACCGCGGTATTACCAACCGGCACCGCGCTATTACTCGGCGCCGCGCTACTACCAACATGGCCCGCGCTACTACTCGCCACCGCGCACGGCATACCGGTCTCATCCACACCGGGGCGGCTGGGACGGCCATAACCGGGGCGGCTGGAATGACGACCGTCGTGGTCGAGGCGGACGTGATCATCGGGGACGCGGTGATCATGATGGACGGCGTAACCACCGCTGATTCATCGGCAGCAAAAAGCGGCGCATTGAGCGCCGCTTTTTTGTGCCTGTAACAAACCCGATGGGATAACGCTTGTGGGAGCAAAGCTTGCTCGCGATGACAGGGGATCAGTTAGCTTCGCGGCGACTGGCATACCGCTATCGCGAGCAAGCTTTGCTCTCACAGAATGTCGCTCTCACAGAATGTCACTCTCACGGGTGTGCCACCCAGGTTCTTTACTCGTTAGACAAATCCGCCAGCGGATGCCGCCCTTCCCAGGCCTTGTGAAAATGCGCCTCGACCGCTGCTGCGGGGACATGGTTGATGTCCGGCCAGTGCCAGCGGGGCTTGTGGTCTTTGTCGATCAGCCGCGCCCGCACGCCCTCGCTGAATTCAGGGTGTCGGCAGCAGTTGAGGCTCAAGGTGTACTCCATGCGCAACACACTTGCCAATGACAAATGCCGGGCTCGGGCGATCTGTTCCCAGACCAGATGAGCAGTCAGCGGGCAGCCTTCGGTCATGGTCTTGGCCGCCCGGGCGATCAATGGGTCTGAATGGTCCACCAGCAGGCTGAGGGTTTTCCAGGCGCAGCGCACATCGCTGACATCCAGCCATTCGTCGATTTTCTGCCGGCGCGGTAGCCATTGCGCCTCGGGTAATTGGGCGACGGCTTCCTGTTGCAAGGCCTTGAGCAAGCTGTTGAGCTGCATGGGCGTCTGTTCCTGCCAATTGAGTTGCAGCAGGCCTTCGATCAGATCGTCCTGTTGTTCATCCAACAGAAAACGGTCGGCCAGACCCAGGTCAATGGCGTCCCGGGCATTCATATGGGCGCCCGTCAGGCCCAGGAACAGGCCAAGCTTGCCGGGCAGCCGCGACAGGAACCAACTGGCGCCGACATCCGGGTACAGGCCGATGCTGATTTCCGGCATCGCCAGGCGCGTGCTCGGTGTGACGATCCGAATATTCGCGCCTTGCAACAACCCCATGCCGCCGCCAAGCACGTAGCCATGGCCCCAGCACACCAAGGGCTTGGGAAAAGTGTGCAGGTTGAAGTCCAGTCGGTACTCCGCGGCAAAAAATTGCGCCGCCAAGGGCGGTACTTCACCTGGTTGAGCGCGGCAGGCCTCTACCAGGCTGCGCACTTCGCCGCCGGCGCAAAACGCCTTGGCGCCGTTGCCACGCAACAATACACAGACGATTTGCGGTTCTCTGGCCCAGGCGTCGAGACGATCGCGCAGGGCGTTGATCATCGGCAAGGAGAGGGCATTCAAGGATTTTTCAGCATCCAGGGTGGCGATGCCGATACGGGCGCCATTGATGCCAGTGAGTTCTTCGAAGTGCAGATTCATCGTGACCTCGATCAGAAATTTGAATGATCAGTATGACCGCTGCGTAGGAAAGTGCCGGTTCTGCGTCAGATCAATTGACAAGCCATGTAGGCTTTCCTAGGGTGCGCCCATTGTTTTTACCGGGTGCAACCATGACTGCTGACGACCGTATCAAACTCGAACCGAGCTGGAAGCAAGCCCTGCGTGCCGAGTTCGACCAGCCCTATATGGCAGAGTTGCGTGAATTTCTGCGTCGGGAGTACGCCGCCGGCAAGGAAATTTACCCACCGGCATCGTTGATTTTCAATGCCCTCAACTCCACGCCGCTGGACAAGGTCAAGGTCGTGATCCTCGGCCAGGACCCTTACCACGGCCCAGGCCAGGCTCATGGCTTGTGCTTTTCGGTGCAGCCGGGCGTGCCGGCGCCGCCCTCGCTGGTGAACATCTACAAGGAATTGAAGCGCGACCTGAATATCGACATCCCGAATCACGGCTACCTGCAAAGTTGGGCCGACCAGGGGGTGTTGCTGCTCAACACCACCATGACCGTGGAGCGTGCCAATGCCAATTCCCACGCGGGCAAGGGATGGCAGCACTTTACTGATCGGGTCATTGAAGTGGTCAGTGAGCACCAGCCGCATTTGGTCTTTCTACTGTGGGGCGCTCATGCCCAAGGCAAGCAGAAGCTGATTGATGCCACCAAACACTTGGTGCTGACCTCCGTCCACCCGTCGCCGCTGTCGGCTTACCGCGGTTTCCTGGGGTGCGGGCATTTCAGTCGGGCCAACAAGTTTCTTGAGCAACAGGGCGAAGCGCCGATTGATTGGCGGTTGCCGCCGGTTTAAAGCGTTGGCCGGGCAGGCCCCATCGCGAGCAGGCTCGCTCCCACACTGATTTGTGTACGCCGCAATATCCTGTGGGAGCGAGCCTGCTCGCGATGAAGGCGCCGCGGACGATCAGACCGAACCCGGCTTGCGAATCCAATACCTGAACAACGGCTCCGCCAGAAACAGCACAAACAGCAGTCGCATCACCTGCAACGCCGTCACCAGCGGTACCGACAGTTGCAGCGTCTCCGCCGTCAGGCTCATTTCCGCAATACCGCCGGGCATCATGCCCAAGGTCAGTGACCGCAAGTCCAGGTGGGTCAGCGTGCTCAGGCCCAGAGCCGCGAGGGTTGCGATCAGCATCGTCAACACCGTGCCGATCAGCGTACGTCCCATGAACGACGGCGCGCGGCGGAAGAACTGCCGGTTGAAATGACAACCCAATCCGCTGCCGATCAGCCACTGGCCGATCTGGCTGCCACCGTCGGGCAGGCCGATGTGCAGATCCCAGCCGATGCTCACCGCCGCACTCACCAGCAACGGTCCGAACAGCCACGGGTTGGGTTGGCGCAAACGCTCCCAGCCCCAGGCGAGCAGGGCGCCCGCCGGGAACAGCAGCGCCAGCCACAGCCAGTCCACCGTGGCAGCGTGCTGCACCGGGGCGCCTTCGCCGAGCAAGTATTTGAAAGCGGCCGGTACGCACAGCACCACCACCAGTACCCGCAGGCTCTGGCCGGCAGCGACGCGGCTCAGGTCGGCGCCATTGCGGGCACCGAGGTTGACCATCTCGCCGGAACCGCCCGGCATGCTGGAGAAAAAAGCGGTGGCGCGGTCTTCGCCAGTGCGGCGCATCAGCCACACACTCACCACGCTGGACACGCTGGTGATCAGCGCGCCGAAGAAGATCAGGCCAAAATGGCTCAGCACCTGCTCCATCACCACCGGGGTGAAGTGCAGGCCGATACCGATGCCGACCACCCACTGGCCGCATTTACGGCCGCCAGGGATTTCCATCAGTTGCCACGGTGTGAGGCAGCGCACCAGGATGATCGCCAGCAACGAGCCAACCATCCAGGGCAAAGGCCAGCCGATCAGGCTGGCCAGATAACCGCCGGCCAGACCGACCAGCGGTGTTCCCCACCATTGTCTGAGTGTAGCTTTAGACATTGGCCAGGGCGCGACGTTGAGCCGAGCGACGGCGCCAGATCCGCAGCAATGGCATCAGCAGCATGATAACGGTCAATACCCAGCAACCCAGGGTGATCGGGCTCGACCAGAGGATTTCCAGCGCACCGTTGGAAATCGACAGCGCACGACGCAGGTTCTGTTCCATCAGGCCACCGAGGATGAAGCCCAACAGGACCGGCGACAACGGGAAGTCCAGCTTGCGCAGGATGTAACCGAAGATGCCGATGCCGATCATCAGGAACAGGTCGAACGTGGTGGCGTGCACCGCGTAGACGCCGATCCCGGTGATGATCGCGATGACCGGTACCAATGCCCAGTTCGGCACCGCCAGGATACGGGTGAAGACGCGGATCATCGGGATGTTGAGGATCACCAGCATGATGTTGGCGACGAACAACGAGGCGATCAGGCCCCAGACGATGTCAGGTTGTTGCTGGAACAGCAGCGGACCCGGGGTGATGTTGTACAGCGACAGCGCGCCGATCATCACCGCCGTGGTACCGGACCCCGGAACACCCAGGGTCAGCATCGGCACCAACGCACCGCAGGCGGCGCCGCCGATGGCGGTTTCCGGGGCGGCGAGGCCACGCTTGTCACCTTGGCCGAACGTACCGCTTGCACCGGCGATGCGTTTTTCCGTCATGTACGCCACGGCACTGGCCAGCGTCGCACCGGCACCTGGCAACACGCCCATGATGAAGCCAAGCACGCCGCATCGCATGTTCACCCAGAACACCGACGCCGCTTCCTTGACGTTGAACATCATCCGTCCGGTGGCTTTCACCGCTTCCTGGCCGCGATGGGTCTTTTCCAGCAGCAATAGAATTTCACTGATGGAGAACAGGCCCAGCACCAGCACGACGAACTGGATGCCGTCGGTCAAATGGATATTGTCCCCGGTGAAACGGTAGACGCCGCTGTTGGCGTCAATCCCGACGCAGGACAGGAACAGCCCGATCAGCGCCGCGATGAAGGTCTTGAGCGGGCGGTCTCCGGCCATGCCGCCGAGACAGACAATGGCGAACACCATCAGGACGAAGTATTCCGCCGGTCCGAAGGCAATCGCCCATTTGGCCAGCAGCGGGGCGAACAGCACCATCCCGCAAGTGGCAATGAATGCACCGAGGAACGAACTCCACGCCGACAGCGAAAGGGCGACGCCGGCCATGCCTTTGCGGGCCATCGGGTAACCGTCCAGGGTGGTCATGACGGTGGAGGCTTCACCCGGGATGTTGAGCAGGATCGAGCTGATTCGCCCGCCGTATTCGCAACCCAGGTATACGGCCGCCAGCAGGATCAGGGCCGACTCCGGTGGCAGACCGAGGGCGAATGCAATCGGGATCAGCAACGCCACGCCATTGATCGGGCCCAGGCCCGGCAGCAGGCCGACCACGGTGCCGATCAGGGTGCCGCTCAGGGCGGTAACGAGGTTGTAGGGGGTCAGTGCAACGCCAAAACCCTGGCCGAGATAATTCAGGGTATCCATATCAATTCTCCAGGACGTCGAGCAGGCCCAGGGGCAGCGGCACGTCCATCAGCTTGTCGAACAACAGATAGAGACCGATGGCCATCAGGCTGATGATCACCACGCTCGGCACCCAACGACCGCCATACAGGCGCGCCATCGGAACCCCGACCACAATGCTGGCGAGGATGAAACCCAGGGGTTCGAAGGTCCCGGCGAATATCAGCAGCAGCACTACGCAGATGCCGATTTTCTGCAGGGTCTCGCGATCCAGTTGCGGATCTTCGTCGCTGTGCACGATGGGCGTCGGACGAAACACCATATAAAGCAGGGCCAGGCTCAGCAGCCCGATCATCAGCAAGGGGAAGGCGCGCGGCCCGACCGGTTCGTAGGAAAAGGCTGCCTGGTAGGGCCAGGCCATCAGCGCGAGGCCGACGCAAACCAGCAGCAGCACTGAAGCGAAAATACGTTGGATGAGCATGACTAACTCCTGGGCGGCGCCGCAGTGATGCAGGCGCCGCCGCGAGAACAGAGGCGATTACTGGACCAGGCCAAACTCTTTGGCCAGCATCTTGTAGTCGGCCACTTGCTTCTTCACGTAGGTGTCCAGTTCCGGACCGGTCATGGCGAACGGAAACAGTTCGCGCTGGTCACGCAGCTTGGCGAAGTCTTCGGAAGCCAGCAGCTTGTCGAATGCATTTTTCCACCAGGCGTAGTCTTCATCACTGACCTTCGGCCCGAGGTAGAAGCCACGAACCACTGGCCAGACGATCTCGTAGCCTTGTTCACGGGCGGTCGGGATGTCTTTCATTTCCGGCTCATCCAGGCGCTTCTCGGCGAACACCGCCAGCAGGCGCATGTCGCCGCTCTGGATGTGTGGCATGGAGTCGGAGATGTCCGTACTGCCTACCTGAATATGGCCGCCCAGCAGGGCCGTTGCGATCTCGCCACCGCCTTCGAGCGCCACGTAGCGCAGTTTGCGCGGGTCGATACCGGCGGCCTTGGCGATCAGCGCGGTTTGCATCCAGTCCTGGCTGCCCACGGTGCCGCCGGAACCGATGACCACGGAGCCTGGATCTTTCTTCAGTGCCTGTACCAGATCATCGAGGTTCTTGTAGGGCGAATCGCTCTTGACCGCGATGGCGCCATAGCTGGTGCCAACGGCTGCCAACCAGCGAACGGCGTTTTCGTCGAAACGCCCGAATTTGCCTTGGGCCAGGTTCAGCAGCGAGCCACTGGACCAGGCCACCAGCGTGCCGGCGTCGGCCGGGCGCTGAGCGACCACTGCGTTGTAGGCCACTGCACCGACGCCGCCGGGCATGTAGGTCACACGCATCGGTTTGGTCAGCAGTTTTTCGTTCACCAGGGCGCTTTGGGCCAATTTGCACGTCAGGTCAAAACCGCCGCCAGGCGCGGCCGGGGCGATGCATTCCGGACGCTTGGGTTCGGCGAGCAACTGCCCGGCGAACATCAGGCAACCAGCGGCCAGGGCTACTTTACGCAGTGATAGGTTCATTTTTGTCTCCACAGGAGTTGTTGTTGTGTGTTGCACATTTGCCGTTGTCGGACCCTTCGGGAATCGACAGCGGGCCATCAGGAGCGATAGGTCACGTGGCGTAGACGCACAGAGACGACGGTGCAAGACCGGCGAAAGCGGCGGCGCAAGTGAAGGCGATCTGGTTGAGGCGGGAAGGGCGAGCAGGCGTCGGGGCCTGGGGCTGTATGGACAGCATGGTGAATACTCCGCTCTATTGTTCTTATTTGGCGAAAACGCTTCGGGGCGTTTTTCGTTCGCGAGGTGCCTCGCGACCGGCAGTCGAAACTTGCCGTTGGAGGACTGTAACCGGCCAACCTTTCGCTAACCTTTCAAAAGCTTTCACGATGTTTTTGGCTTCACAGAGGTGGATGCGGCTGTAAACTCCGCGCCACAGAATGGTGCCGACCATCCCTGAATCGAGGTGAAACCCAATGCGTGTCCTGCTCGTCGAAGACCATCTCCAGCTGGCCGAAAGTGTAGCCCAGGCGCTCAAGAGCACCGGTTTGACCGTGGATGTGCTGCACGACGGGGTGGCGGCCGACCTGGCCTTGAGCAGCGAGGAGTACGCGGTCGCGATTCTCGATGTAGGGCTGCCACGCATGGACGGTTTCGAGGTGCTGGCCCGGCTGCGGGCCCGCGGCAAGACCTTGCCGGTGTTGATGCTGACTGCCCGTAGCGACGTCAAGGACCGGGTCCATGGTCTGAACCTGGGCGCTGACGATTACCTGGCCAAGCCGTTCGAGCTCACGGAGCTGGAGGCTCGGGTCAAGGCACTGTTGCGCCGTAGCGTATTGGGGGGCGAACGCCAGCAGCGCTGTGGTGGGTTGATTTATGACCTGGACACCCGCCGCTTCACCCTCGACGACGAATTGCTGACCCTGACTTCCCGCGAGCAGGCCGTGCTGGAGGCGTTGATCGCTCGGCCAGGGCGGGTGATGAGCAAGGAGCAGCTTGCGGCTCAGGTGTTCGGCCTGGACGAAGAGGCCAGCCCCGATGCCATCGAAATCTACGTCCACCGCCTGCGCAAGAAACTCGACGGCCATGCCGTGGCGATCGTGACATTCCGTGGCCTGGGCTACCTGCTGGAAACCCGCGATGCATAAGCCCGACAGTTTACGTTGGCGACTGCTCTGGAACCTGGCACTGCTGTTGGTGGTACTGATGCTCGCCAGTGGTCTGAGTGCCTATTGGAACGGTCGCGAAGCTGCGGACACGGCCTACGACCGCACGCTGCTGGCCTCGGCCCGGACCATCGCCGCCGGCCTGTCGCAACGCGACGGCAGCCTCAGCGCGGATGTGCCTTACGTGGCCCTGGATACCTTTGCCTACGACAGCGCCGGGCGTATTTACTACCAGGTCAATGACATCCACCAGAAGCTGATTTCCGGCTACGAAAACCTCCCAGGTCCCCCGCCCGGTACGCCGCGTACCGACGATTACCCGGCCCTGGCGCGCTTTTATAACGCCAGCTATCAGGGGCAGGATGTGCGGGTGGTGAGCCTGCTCAAGGCGGTGAGTGAACCGAACATGAATGGCATGGCGGAGATTCGCGTGGCGGAAACCGAAGAGGCGCGGATCAGCATGGCCCGCGGCTTGATGGCCGACACACTGTTGCGCCTGGGTATGCTGGCGGTGGGTGCGCTGCTGATGGTGTGGTTCGCCGTCAGTGCCGCCTTGCGCCCCCTGGAGCGCTTGCGCACGGCGGTGGAGGAACGTCAGCCGGATGATTTGCGGCCATTGCCCCTGGTGGAGGTCCAGCATGAACTCTGGCCACTGGTGCGGGCCCTCAACCATTTCACCGAGCGTCTTCGTGGGCAATTCGAACGTCAGGCGCAATTCATCGCCGACGCCGCCCATGAACTGCGCACGCCTTTGGCTGCGCTGAAGGCCCGGCTTGAGCTGGGGCTACGCGCCAGCGAGCCGGCAATCTGGCGTGAAACCCTGGAAACCGCGGCCCAAGGCACGGATCGGTTGACCCATCTGGCGAATCAGTTGCTGTCCCTGGCGCGTGTCGAAAATGGTGCCCGGGCCATCGCCGAGGGCGGCGCGCAGTTGCTTGATCTCAGCCAATTGGCACGGGAGCTGGGTATGGCCATGGCCCCGTTGGCCCATGCCCGTGGCGTGGCGTTGGCTTTGGAAGCCGACGAACCGGTATGGCTGCGAGGTGAGCCGACCTTGTTGAACGAGTTGTTGAGCAACCTGGTGGACAACGCCCTGGCCCATACCCCATCGGGCGGCAATGTGATCCTGCGGGTCACAGCGCCTGCGGTGCTTGAGGTCGAGGACGACGGGCCGGGCATCCCGCCGCATGAGCGAGACCGCGTGTTCGAGCGCTTCTATCGACGCAATCAGCAAGTGGCCGGTTCGGGTCTGGGGTTGGCTATCGTCGGTGAAATCTGCCGTGCGCACCTGGCGCAAATCACGCTGCATGATGGGCAGGAGGGTGGTTTGAAAGTTAGGGTGAGCTTTATCCCCGGTTCAGATTGATCCAGAGCCGAGCTCTATTGTGGCGAGGGGATTTATCCCCGCTGGGCTGCGAAGCAGCCCCAAACTGGCGATTTAGGTGTATCAGACAGAACGCCAAGGGCCGCTTCGCGCCCCAGCGGGGATAAATCCCCTCGCCACAGGTTCAGTGCCTGAGCTCAAGTTCGGGGGCTTGAGCCTGGTTGCTTAATAAAACATCGACCGCGCTTCTTCGATCTCCGCGCACCGGGCTTTGTTTTCCGGGTCGATGCCCAGCTTATTGAAGGCCGGTACCCCGAAGGCATCGATCCTGCCCAGGGGGTGGTCGGAGTCCTTGTAGCAATACAACGCAGCTACCTGCACCAGGTCGACGTAATCGAGTTGTTTCGAATCTCGGGTGAAGTCCAGATACAGCCCCGGCAGCTTCACCAGTCTTTCTGGAAACTCCCAAACACTGAGCAACTTGTCTCCCAGCACCGGGTGAATCGTCTCGATGACGTGATTGAGACTGACCGGGTCAGACAGCAATTCATTGTTGTCTTCGGCGTAGGTGAGAATCGGCAGTACGCCGATCTGATGCACCAGCCCACCCAGCGCGGCCTGATCGGGTTTGAGTTGCGTATAGATCCGGCACAACGCATAGCAGACACCGGCGATTTCCAGGCTTTTACGCCAGACTTCGCGCATCTTCTGTTCCACCACTTCGGAACGGGCATGGAAAATCTGCTCCATGACCAGGCCGATGGCCAGGTTGCTGCTGTAGTTGACTCCCAGCCGGGTGATGGCTGTGTGCAGGTCAGTGACTTCCTGGGTCGCACGCAGCAGTGGGCTGTTGACCACTTTTATCAGGCGCGCCGAAAGCGCCGTGTCACGACCAATCACCTTGCTCAGGTTGCTGACGCTGATTTCCGGGTCTTCGGCGGCCCGGCGAATCTGCAGGGCCACTTCCGGTAATGTTGGCAGAACCAGGTCATCGTTATCGATGGCCTCCACCAAATCCCGTTGGACCTTATCCGCCAAATCGCTCATTTCGTTTCTCTAGGGTATTACGACAAAATGCTGCGATCAGCGCTGGATTTCGCGGTCGCGGTCCAGTTCGTAAGGCAGGTCGAGCAATTGCATGCCCGGGCCTTCCAGCGCGCCGAGGTGCAAATTGTCATCTTCTGCAGCTTCGGCCTGTACCACCGCCAGCAGTTCAATGTTTCGTTCGGCGTGAGCGGCCATCACCACTTCACCGATAGAACTGCCGTGCGTGGGTGAAAATAAGGGGGTGCCAGGCTCGGGCAGTTCACCGGCATCCATTTGCAGCCGATACAGGCGCCGCTTGAGTTTGCCCAGGTACTGCATGCGGGCGACGATTTCCTGGCCGGTGTAGCAACCTTTCTTGAAGCTCACGCCGCCAACGGCTTGCAGATTGAGCATCTGCGGAATGAACAGTTCGCGGGTAGCCGGCATGACCTGGCCGATCCCGGCGCGGATCTGACCCAGCAGCCACTGGTTCAGCTCGCCCTCGGTCAACTGTTCGCGCAGCCGGGCTGACAGCGGGTCGGCCTGTTCGGCGGGCGCCCAAAGTTCGGCGCGGTTCGGAGAGACGCGAATGGCAATCAGGCCATCATGACGAACGACGCTGTCGGTCTCGGCCGGCAGCTCAAGGCCCAAGGCTGCGAGCGCCGTGTCGGCGTTCTCCAGGCCGAAGCGAGCCCAGGCGGTGCTTTCATCGGTCAGTCTGGATTTGGAGAACACGGCATACTTTTTCAGGTCCGCCAGTTGCGGTTCGAGCAATTCGCTGGCCATTGCCATCAATACACCATCGCCTTCGAGCAGGATGCGGAAACTCGATTGCATCCGGCCCTTCTGGGTACAGCGGGCACCGAGGCTGGCCCGGCTGTCGCTCAGGTAGTTGAGGTTGCAGGTCAATTGGCCTTGCAGGAATTTGCCAGCGTCCACGCCGCGGACCGCGAGAACGCCTTCGTGGGACAGGGTGCAGAAAAAAGCGGAATCAGCCATGGGTCATCGCAGGGTAAAAAGTCTGGTGGACATCATAAGGGGGCGCCCTTGAAATGGGTAGTTCACAAAGGATCGGTGGTGCCTGACCCGAGCCGTCTGTTCCATCGCGGCGGGGCCTGTATACTTGCGCTCTATTTGAGGAGCGCTCCATGGTCGAAGATGTTGAACTGAATCGCCTTTACTGGCACAGCCGCCGCGGCATGCTTGAGCTTGACGTGTTGCTGGTGCCGTTCGTGAAAGAAGTTTATCCCCACCTTAACGACGTCGATCGTGCGTGCTACGTGCGTCTGCTCGAGTGCGAGGATCAGGACATGTTCGGCTGGTTCATGGAACGCAGCGAATCCGAAGACCCGGAGCTGCAGCGCATGGTTCGGATGATTCTGGACCGTGTCCAGCCCAAGTAATCGCTTTGAATGCCGCTGGCAGGCTTCCGGGCAACTGCTGGCGGCCTATCTCCTGGCCCAGGCCTTTGCCTTGGGTTCGTTGTTGCTGTTGTCCGTCCCGTTCTGGTTAATCAGCCTCGGCGTGCTGCTGTGCCTGGCCCATGGTGCCTGGACGCTACCGCGGCATCTATTGTTGACCCACCATCAGGCTTTTTGCCGGTTGCGTCGTGACGCCGATGGCTGGCAGCTGTGGAACAGGGCATCTGGCTGGCAGGCGGTGCAATTGCGCCCTGACAGCCTGGCGTTGCCGATGATTATCGTGCTGCGTTTTCGCCTGCGGGGGGAGTGGCGGGTCCGCTCGCTGTGTGTGCCCCGCGATGCGCTGGCGCCGGATCTGCATCGGCGCCTGCGGGTTCGGCTCAAGTTCAGCCGGCGTAGGTGGGCGGCACCAGGATAGTGTCCAACGCTTCGGGCAGCAGGCCCGGGTAGTCGAGCGTGTAGTGCAGCCCGCGGCTTTCCTTGCGTTCCATGGCTGAACGAATCATCAGTTCAGCGACCTGGGCCAGGTTGCGCAACTCGATCAGGTCGCGGCTGACCTTGTAGTTGCTGTAGAACTCATCGATTTCATCCAGCAACAGCCGCACCCGATGCTGCGCCCTCTGCAGGCGTTTGTTGGTGCGCACGATGCCAACGTAGTCCCACATGAAGCGCCGCAGTTCGTCCCAGTTGTGAGCGATGATCACATCTTCGTCTGAGTCGGTGACTTGGCTGGCGTCCCACGAGGGCAGGGCGGATGGGGCGGCGATCTGCGGCAATTGCTCAAGAATGTCCGCTGCCGCCGAGCGGGCGTAGACGAAACATTCCAGCAACGAGTTGCTGGCCATGCGGTTGGCGCCGTGCAGGCCGGTGAAGCTGGTTTCGCCAATGGCATACAGGCCCGGTACGTCAGTGCGCCCCTGTTGGTCGACCATCACCCCTCCGCAGGTGTAATGCGCCGCTGGCACCACCGGAATCGGTTGCTTGGTGATGTCGATGGAAAACTCCAGGCAACGCTCGTACACCGTGGGGAAATGGCTCTTGATGAATGCTTCGGGCTTGTGGCTGATGTCCAGGTAGACGCAGTCGATGCCCAGGCGCTTCATTTCGTGGTCGATGGCCCGGGCGACGATATCCCGGGGCGCCAGTTCGGCACGGGAATCGAAGCGCTGCATGAAGCGCTCGCCGTTAGGAAGTTTCAGGTGAGCACCTTCGCCGCGCAGGGCCTCGGTGATCAGGAAGCTCTTGGCCAACGGATGGTAGAGGCATGTGGGGTGGAACTGATTGAACTCCAGGTTCGCCACCCGGCAGCCTGAACGCCAGGCCATGGCAATGCCGTCCCCGCATGCGCCGTCGGGGTTGCTGGTGTAAAGGTAGACTTTCGCGGCACCGCCGGAGGCCAGGATCACGAAGCGGGCGCCGTAGGTGTCGACCTCCCCGGTGCCACGGTTGAGCACGTAGGCACCCAGGCACCGATCACCGTCTAGGCCCAAGCGTTTTTCGGTAATCAGATCGACCGCGACGCGTTGCTCCAGAAGCTCGATATTGGGCCGCTGGCGGGCTTGGGCCAGCAACGTCTTGAAAATCGCCGCACCGGTGGCATCGGCAGCGTGAATGATGCGCCGATGGCTGTGACCGCCCTCGCGGGTCAGGTGAAACTCGAAACCACCGTCTTCGGTACCGGATTGCTCGTCACGCGTGAAGGGGACGCCCTGGTCGATCAGCCACTGTATGGCTTCCCTGCTGTGCTCGACGGTGAAACGCACGGCTTCTGGATTGCACAGGCCGCCCCCGGCATTGAGGGTGTCATCGACATGCGATTCAATAGTGTCGGTGTCATCCAGCACGGCCGCGACGCCACCCTGGGCCCAGAATGTCGAACCGTTGGCCAGGTCGCCTTTGCTCAGGACTGCGATGCGCAGATGCTCAGGCAGTGTCAACGCCAGGCTCAATCCGGCGGCGCCGCTGCCGATTACCAGAACATCGTGTTGGAACTGTTGGCTCATTCGAAAGGTTTCCGCTCAAAACGACCCGGGTCGGGGTTGGCGCAAGACATCCGTTTCAATGGGGTCAGGCAGCCATGCAGCCCACTAGTATATAGAGAGGGGGATCGGCACAATAGCGGCGTATTCATGGCAATGTGAAACCAGAATGACACAACCGTGACGCTTCGTCGGATCACGATTTTGGTGGATGGGCGACAAGGCGACCGTTTCGAGGATGAAAGGCTGTTTATCTCGTCAGGGTTGCTCGATGTTCCACACACAAGGCTATAAATAGTTGGAACTTTTGCCGAGCGACTGGGTTCAATAGACGGTTGTCTGCAAAAGGGAACAGCGTCGGGTTGGTGCAAGATTAGGATTTGAATCTTTGCCGACAGGCCCGGCGACAGATTATTCGCGCAGCCGGGGAATCTCGTGCTGCGTTTTTCGTGCGTGCCGGATCAGAGCGCGCCGGAAACTTGCTTGGAGGGGAGAACTTTTGCGAAAAGCCCGAGTCTATGGTTGCAAGCCCGGTCGATTAGTAATGCAAGCCTCCTTCGAGCTTATCGAGGAGTGTTCATGCTAACCCAGGAAGAGGATCAGCAACTGGTCGAGCGCGTTCAACGCGGCGACAAGCGAGCTTTCGATCTGCTAGTGCTGAAATACCAGCACAAAATTCTCGGGTTGATCGTGCGTTTTGTGCACGACACCCATGAAGCCCAGGATGTTGCTCAGGAAGCCTTCATCAAGGCTTACCGTGCGCTTGGTAATTTTCGCGGAGACAGCGCGTTTTACACGTGGCTTTACCGCATCGCCATTAACACGGCGAAAAACTATCTGGTTTCACGCGGCCGCCGGCCGCCGGATAGCGATGTGAGTTCTGAAGATGCAGAGTTCTATGATGGCGATCACGGCCTCAAGGATCTTGAATCACCGGAACGAGCGTTGCTGCGGGATGAGATCGAAGGCACTGTCCATCGGACCATCCAGCAACTGCCCGAAGATTTGCGTACGGCTCTAACTTTACGTGAATTCGACGGTCTGAGTTACGAGGACATTGCCAGCGTCATGCAGTGTCCGGTGGGTACCGTGCGCTCCCGGATTTTCCGCGCTCGGGAGGCCATCGATAAAGCCCTGCAACCTTTGTTGCAGGAAAACTGAGACAGCGGCGACAGCCAAGAGAGGAACGCCATGAGTCGTGAAGCCCTGCAGGAATCGCTGTCCGCAGTGATGGATAACGAAGCGGACGAATTGGAATTGCGTCGGGTACTCAATGCCTTCGACGATGTTGAAACCCGTGAGACCTGGGCTCGTTACCAGATTGCCCGGGCTGTCATGCACAAGGACCTGCTGCTTCCGCGTCTGGACATCGCTGCGGCTGTGTCTGCTGCTCTGGCTGATGAAGCTGTTCCGGCCAAAGCCTCCCGCAGCCCTTGGCGCAGCCTGGGTCGTCTTGCGGTTGCCGCTTCGGTTACGGTGGCCGTGCTGGCCGGGGTTCGCCTCTACAACCAGGATGAGATCGCCGGTGTGCAAATGGCCCAGCAGTCCAATCAGCCTGGCTTGGCCGCTCCACAGGTCAAGGGCCCGGCAGTGTTGGCCGGTTATAGCGAAAGCTCGGAAGTCGCCGGTCCAATGGCCAATGGTGTGCTGCAAGGCCAGCCAGGCTGGCATGATCAGCGTCTGCCCAACTACCTGCGTCAGCATGCCCAGGAAGCAGCCCTGAAAGGTACTGAAAGCGCACTGCCTTACGCCCGTGCAGCCAGTCTGGAAAACCGCTAAGGAGGACCATGCGCGCCATACCTCTTTTTTCGCTTCTGCTGGGTGGCTGGTGCGTTATCCCAGCTTATGCCGGTGAGGCTCAGGACTGGCTTAATCGTTTGAGTCAAGCCGAGCAACAGCAAAGCTTCCAGGGCACTTTCGTTTACGAGCGTAATGGTAGTTTTTCTACCCATAGCATCTGGCATCGTGTCCAGGATGGCAAAGTCCGCGAGCGGCTACTCCAGCTCGATGGGTCGGCACAGGAAGTCCTGCGCATTGATGGACGTACTCAATGCGTAAGCGGCTCCTTGATTGCTGGGGTGGGGAATACGCCTGAAGGCACGGCACGTGCGCTCGATCCGCAAAAACTCAAGAATTGGTATGATCTTGCCGTCATTGGCAAGTCGCGCGTGGCCGGGCGCCCGGCAGTGATTGTGGCGCTGACACCCAAGGACCAGCATCGTTATGGTTTCGAACTGCATCTGGACCGAGAGACCGGCCTGCCGCTCAAGTCTCTGTTGCTCAATGACAAGGGCCAGTTGCTGGAGCGTTTTCAGTTCACACGTTTGAATATCACGGCACCGTCCGACGCTGATCTGCAAACCACTGCCGAATGCAAGGTAGTAGCGCAGACCCCAGCTAAAAGCGCCATGGCGAAAACTGCATGGCGTTCGGACTGGCTTCCACCGGGCTTCGAACTGACCAGCAGTGCGATGAGAAAGGATCCGGAAACCAACGTTCAGGTCAATAGCCTGATGTACGATGATGGCTTGGCTCGTTTCTCGGTGTTTCTGGAACCGTTGAACGGCGCGACTGTCACCGACACGCGTACGCAGCTCGGCCCGACAGCAGCTGTTTCGCGTCGACTCACGACGCCCCAGGGCGAAATGATGGTCACGGTGGTCGGCGAAATTCCCATCGGCACAGCGGAACGGATCGCGCTCTCCATGCGTTCCGATGCCACGGCGACTCAATAGCTGCCAGGGTGGTTCGATTGGGCAAGAGGCTTACAGCGTCGGGACTTGATCGAAATGCCGAAACTTTCTGTCAGTATTTTCATTTGCAAAACTTCAATTTTTTTTCTATAGGTCAGAGCCGCTCGGCTCTGGCCTTGCCTGTTTGCGGAACAAAAATACCGGCGTATCTTCCCCTGGTATTTCTTGCTCCATATCGCTTAACCACGCTCGTCGTAACGGGAGCCGTATGTCGATACCACGCTTGAAAACCTATCTTTCCATCTTTGCCACTGTGCTTGTGCTCGGTCAGGCCGTTCCCGCTATGGCGGTCGAATTGCCTGACTTCACTGAGCTGGTCGAGCAAGCCTCGCCTGCGGTGGTGAACATCAGTACCACCCAGAAACTGCCGGAACGCAGGGTGATGGATCAGCAGATGCCGGACCTGGAAGGTTTGCCGCCGATGTTGCGCGAGTTCTTCGAGCGCGGGATGCCGCAACCGCGTTCGCCTGGCGGTGGTCGTCAGCGTGAAGCGCAGTCCCTGGGCTCGGGTTTCATTATTTCGCCCGACGGTTACATCCTGACCAATAACCACGTGATTGCCGATGCCGACGAGATCCTGGTGCGCCTGGCAGACCGCAGTGAGCTCAAGGCCAAGCTGATCGGCACTGACCCGCGTTCTGACGTGGCGTTGCTGAAGATCGAAGGGAAAGATCTGCCCGTGCTCAAGCTGGGCAAATCCCAGAACCTGAAAGCCGGCCAGTGGGTCGTGGCCATCGGTTCGCCGTTTGGCTTCGATCATACCGTAACCCAGGGCATCGTCAGCGCCATCGGTCGCAGCCTGCCAAACGAAAACTACGTGCCGTTCATCCAGACCGACGTGCCGATCAACCCAGGCAACTCCGGTGGGCCGCTGTTCAACCTCGACGGTGAAGTCGTGGGGATCAACTCCCAGATATATACCCGTTCGGGCGGCTTCATGGGCGTGTCCTTCGCGATTCCGATCGACGTTGCCATGGACGTGTCCAATCAGCTGAAAACCGAAGGCAAGGTCAGCCGCGGCTGGTTGGGCGTGGTCATTCAGGAAGTGAACAAGGACCTGGCCGAGTCGTTCGGCCTGGAGAAACCAGCCGGTGCGCTGGTGGCGCAGATTCAGGAGGGGGGGCCGGCTGCCAAGGGTGGCCTGCAAGTGGGCGACGTGATCCTGAGCATGAATGGCCAGCCGATCGTCATGTCCGCTGACTTGCCACATCTGGTAGGTGCCCTCAAGGCCGGTTCCAAGGCTAATCTGGAAGTGATTCGCGAAGGCAAGCGCACAAACGTCGAATTGACCGTCGGCGCCATCCCTGAGGAAGGCAAGGAGCTGGACTCGCTGGCCAAGTCAGGCGTGGAACGTAGCAGCAATCGTCTGGGCGTGGCTGTGGCGGAGCTTACGCCAGAGCAAAAACGGACCCTGGAGCTGCAAGGTGGTGTAGTGATCAAGGAGGTGCAGGAGGGGCCTGCGGCCATGATCGGCCTGCAACCAGGCGACATCATCACTCACCTGAACAACCAGGCAATCGGTTCGGCCAAGGAGTTCACCGACATCGCCAAGGCGTTGCCGAAGAATCGTTCGGTCTCGATGCGGGTTCTGCGTCAGGGCCGTGCGAGTTTCATTACCTTCAAGCTGGCCGAGTGATCGCTTAGCTGTCCCCAAAAAAAACCGCCTCGAAAGAGGCGGTTTTTTTGTATCCGAAAAGACTCAGCCCATCATGTCCTTGACCATGCGCTCCTGCTCCATGAGCTCGCGCTGCCTGGCGTCGATGCGTGACGACAGCGGGAAATTGCTGCCGGCGCGCCGTTTGGCGAAGTCCAGTTGCTGGATGGCCTGCCGGTAGTCGCCCACCAGGGCGAAGTATTCGGCGCGGGCCTGGTGCAGGCCGATGATGTTGCCCGACAGTCCGCGGGTCTCTGCCACCATGTACCAGACATCCGGATCGTCCGGACGAGTCTTGAGCAGGTTCTCCAGAGCCTTCTCGGCGTCGGCGGGGCGGTTCTGCTTGAGCAGCAAGTCGACGCGCACCTGATTCAGCGGATAGTTGCCCGGGTACTGGGTCAGCATCCGGTCGACGCGAGCCTGAGCGTCTGGCAGCTTGTTGCTGGTGATATCCAGATCGACCTGGGCCAGGTTATAGATGATCTCGTTGGGCGATTTGGCCAGTAGCTGCTTGAGGTTTTCCCGGGCCTCATTCAGCTGGCCACCCTTGATCTGCGCGATCGCCAAGCCATAGCGGGCCACGTCGTTCTTCGGATTTTCATCCAGCTGCGCCCGGAAACGCTTGGCGCCCAGCCCCGGAGTTTCTTCGTAGATCAACTTGACCCGTGCACGAATCAATTGATAACGCATGCTGTCCTCGATGCCACCTGGCCTTGCCTGTTCGGCGCGGTTGCGGGTGTCGGCGATTCGAGATTCAGTCACCGGGTGAGTCAGCAGGAATTCAGGGGGCCTGGCGTCGAAACGGTACTGGCGCATCAGCCGTTCGAACATGGTCGGCATGGACCGCGGATCATAGCCGGCCTTTTCCAGGTTCTGGATGCCGATGCGGTCGGCTTCCTGTTCGTTCTGGCGAGAGAAACGTCGTTGTTCCTGGATGGCTGCTGCCTGGGTGCCGGCAATGGCCGCGATCCCGGCGTCACCCCCACCGGCGGCGGCGATCACAATGCCGGCCAGCAGCGCTGCCATCATCGGCACCTGCATGCGTTGTTGAGCTTCGACGCCCCGGGCAAAGTGGCGTTGTGACAAGTGCGCCAGTTCGTGGGCCATGACCGAGGCGTATTCACCTTCGGTCTGCGCATTGAGGAACAGTCCACCGTTGACCCCGACGATTCCGCCGGGTGCGGCGAAAGCGTTGAGCTGCGGGCTGTTGATCAGGATGAATTCCAGGCGTCGGTCGTTGACCTGGCTGGTCTCCACCAGTTTGTAAACGCTGGACTCGACGTAGTCCTTGAGCTGTGGATCGTTGAGCTGTGAGACCTGACTGCGCAGCAAGGCCAGCCAGGCGCGACCCAACTGGTGCTCCTGTTGCGGCGAGACGATGGCAGAACTGGCGTCGCCAAGTGACGGCAGGTCGTCGGCGAAGCCCGGTGAGGCAAGCAGGCAAGCGAGCGTCAGCAGGGTGGGGCGCAGAAATGTCATGCACGAAGCCTTAGTCGACAAAGACCCTACTGTAGCCGGACACCAGGCCCGGGACCAGATATTCTAAGTCGCTCAACGACCTGCTGCGGAGTGAACCGATGACCGATGCTGTAGCCCCCGATGCCGAACTGGACGCCAGCGGCCTGAATTGTCCGTTACCACTGCTCAAGGCCAAGCTGGAACTCAATCGCCTGGCCAGCGGCGCCGTGCTCAAGGTGACCGCAACGGATGCGGGCTCCCAGCGCGATTTTCGCACCTTTGCCCGACTGGCCGGTCATACGCTGCTGCGTGAAGAAGACGACAACGGCGTCTACCGTTACTGGCTGAAGAAAGCCTGAAAATCAACAGCGGCCCTTAAGGATTTTTAATGTTCAAAGTGTTACGCGACTGGATCCAGCGCTACTTCTCCGACGAAGAGGCGGTGGTGCTGGCAGTGTTGCTGTTCCTGGCCTTCACGGCAGTCCTCACGCTGGGCGGCATGCTCGCGCCAGTGCTGGCAGGTATGGTGCTGGCGTACCTGATGCAGGGGCTGGTCATGACACTGGAACGGATGCGGCTGCCTGGCGCCATGGCGGTAGGGCTGGTGTTCGCCCTGTTCATGGGGTTGTTGGTGGTGTTCGTCATCGTGATCATGCCGCTGCTCTGGCATCAGTTGGTGACCTTGTTCAACGAATTGCCCGGGATGCTCGTCAAATGGCAGTCGCTGTTGTTGCTGTTGCCGGAGCGCTATCCGCATCTGGTGTCCGATGAACAGGTACTGCAGGCCATAGAGGTGGTGCGCGGCCAGATCGGCAAGTTCGGCCAGTGGGCGCTGACGTTTTCTTTGTCCAGCCTGCCGCTTCTGGTGAACATCATGATCTACCTGGTGCTGGTGCCGATCCTGGTGTTTTTCTTTCTCAAGGATCGGGAAATGATCGGGCGCTGGGTCCGTGGCTATCTGCCTCGCGAGCGGGCGCTGATCACCCGGGTGGCCCAGGAAATGAATCGCCAGATCGCCAACTACATTCGCGGAAAAGTCATCGAGATTTTCATCTGCGGCGGCGTGACCTACATCGGCTTCGTGGCCCTGGGGCTCAATTACGCGGCATTGCTGGCGCTGCTGGTGGGCATTTCGGTGGTGGTGCCGTATGTCGGGACCGTGGTGGTGACCGTGCCCGTGGCGTTGATCGCGCTGTTCCAATGGGGATGGAGCGATCAGTTCATTTATCTGATGGCCGTCTACGGGATCATCCAGGCGCTTGATGGCAACGTGCTGGTGCCGCTGCTGTTCTCCGAGGCGGTGAACCTGCATCCGGTGGTGATCATCTGCGCGGTATTGCTGTTTGGCGGGCTGTGGGGGTTTTGGGGCGTGTTCTTTGCCATTCCCCTGGCAACACTGTTCAAGGCTGTGCTGGATGCGTGGCCGAGCCGTGAGCCGGTGGTGGCGCCGTTGCT
This sequence comes from Pseudomonas sp. N-1-13, assembly GCF_057787095.1. Taxonomy (NCBI): domain Bacteria; kingdom Pseudomonadati; phylum Pseudomonadota; class Gammaproteobacteria; order Pseudomonadales; family Pseudomonadaceae; genus Pseudomonas; species Pseudomonas sp. N-1-13. The sequence continues at coordinate 1,406,572 of NZ_JBYNRI010000001.1, forward strand.
GTAGCAGCCGCTACTTATCCGGCGAGGCGGGTGGCCTCATCGCGAGCAGGCTCGCTCCCACAGGGGATTTGTTAACGCCGAAAATCCAGTGTGGGAGCGAGCTTGCTCGCGATAGCGTCAGGACAGACAGAAAAAACTTCAGGCCTTGTTCAGAGCCTGCGCCGCCGCCAACACCGCATCCACATGCCCGGGCACCTTCACGCCGCGCCATTCCTGGCGTAGCACGCCATCTTTGTCGATCAGGAACGTACTGCGATCAACGCCCAGGTATTCCTTGCCGTAGAGTTTTTTCAACTTGATCACGTCGAACAGCTGGCAGACGGCCTCGTCCTTGTCGCTGATCAGCTCGAACGGAAACTCCTGCTTGCACTTGAAGTTCTCGTGGGACTTGAGGCTATCGCGCGATACGCCGAACACTTCGGTGTTGGCAGCCTGGAACTGGGCGTACTGGTCACGAAAACCCTGGCCTTCGGTGGTACACCCCGGGGTGCTGTCCTTGGGATAGAAGTAAATCACCACCTGCTTGCCTTTAAGGGCCGCGAGGCTGACGGTGTGCCCGCTGGTGGCGGGCGCCTGGAAATCGGTAACCGGTTGGTCGATGGCAACGGCCATGAACGCTTCCTTACATTGGGTTTTGGGGGCGCCACGGTTCGATCAGGGCATCGAGGTTCATCGCGTCGGCGAAATCCAGGAACTGATCGCGCAGCCAACTGATCTGGGTGCCGGCCGGCAGTGTCACGGTGAACGTGGCATTGAGCATGGTGCCGCCTGTCTGCGGGGCCTGGTAGGTGTCGCAGGTCAGGTTTTCCAGCTCGACATGGTGGTCCATGAAGAACTGGCACAGCTCGTTGATGATGTCCGGGCGATAGGCCGAACTCACATACGCCACGTAGGGCAGGGCCTGGGGGCGGTTCTCCAGGGCGGCGCTGCGCACCACGTTGACGGTGAAGGCGTGTTTCTTGGCCAGCACCGGCAGGCTCGCTTCCAGGCGGGCCAGGGCGTCCCAGCTGCCGGAAATCTCAAGCACGAGCGCACTGCATTCGCCATGACGGGTCAGGCGTGAAGTTACGACGGCGCAGCGATTTTCATGGCTGGCGCGGCACAGGACGTTAGTCAGCTCCATGGGGTTGGCGCCAAGGGCACTGATAACAAGGAATTGTTCGCGGACTGTGGGGGTGGACATGCAGCATTCCTAAAGCGATGAGCGGTCGGCACTTTTGCAGCTCGGCACGGCGACAGACCGGGATAAACGAACGACTCAAGCCCTGTGCCTGGGGTTGCGCTGCATTCCGGGACGGCGGGAATGCGGCAGGACAAACGCAGGAATGGGGCTTGTGGCGACGAATAACGGAGGCTGGGAACCGGCGTATGAGCTTATCGGTACCGATCAAAGCCTGAAGGGTAGCGAAAACCATCGCCAAGGGGAATGGTAGTTCGCTTGTACAAGCATCTTGGCGCCAGTACCATTACCGCTCTCTTTTTCCGGCAGGAGCGGTTTCATGATTGCGGGCAGTATGGTGGCACTGGTCACACCCATGGATGCACAAGGGCGTCTTGACTGGGCCAGCCTCAGCAAACTCGTGGACTTCCACCTTGAAAACGGCACCCATGCCATTGTCGCCGTCGGTACCACTGGCGAATCGGCAACCCTCGATGTCAACGAGCACATCGAAGTCATCCGTGCCGTAGTCAAGCAGGTAGCCGGGAAGATTCCGGTGATCGCCGGTACCGGCGCCAATTCGACCCGCGAAGCCGTCGAGCTGACCCGCAACGCCAAGGAAGCCGGTGCCGACGCGTGCCTGCTGGTCGTGCCGTACTACAACAAGCCAACCCAGGAAGGCTTGTACCAGCACTTCAAGCACATTGCCGAAGCGGTCGACATCCCGCAGATCCTCTACAACGTTCCCGGCCGCACCTCCTGCGACATGCAGGCCGAGACCGTGATTCGCCTCTCCACCGTGCCGAACATCATCGGTATCAAGGAAGCCACCGGCGACCTGGACCGCGCCAAGGCCATCCTCGCTGGCGTGAGTGATGACTTCATCGTGCTGTCCGGCGATGATCCGACCGCGGTCGAGCTGATCCTGCTGGGTGGCAAGGGCAATATCTCCGTCACCGCCAACGTCGCTCCGCGCGAAATGGCCGACCTGTGCGAGGCTGCGCTCAAGGGCGACGCCGAGACCGCGCGGGCAATCAACGAAAAACTGATGCCGTTGCACAAGGATCTGTTCATCGAAGCCAACCCGATTCCGGTGAAGTGGGCTTTGGTTGAAATGGGCCTGATGCATCAAGGCATCCGCCTGCCGCTCACCTGGCTGAGCGAAGCCTGTCACGAACCGCTTCGGCAGGCCATGCGCCAGTCGGGCGTCCTGGTTTAATTGAGGAAGTACAACGCATGAAGCGAATGGCCGGACTTTCCGCACTTGCCTTGATTATCTCCAGCACCAGTGGCTGCGGATGGGTCTGGGGCCCGGAAGGTTACTTCCGCGACCGTGGTAGCGATTACCTGGAAGCGCAACAGACTGCACCGATGCAACTGCCTCCCGATGTCAATGTCGCCAAACGTCTGGATCCGCTGTTGCCGATCCCGCGTAATGTGGCCGACGACAGCGTCAAGGGTGAATACATCGTCCCCCGTCCGCAGCCGCTGTCGGCCATGGCCGATGCCAGCGACTACACCCTGCAGAAGAGTGGCGATTCAAGCTGGGTCATGGCCCAGCATCCACCGGCCGAAGTCTGGCCCGTGGCGATCCAGTTCTTCCAGGACAACGGTTTCCGCCTGGACGAGCAGCGCCCGCAAACGGGCGAATTCACCACGACCTGGCAACGTGCCGATGAGCTGTCCGCCGCCATGGCCAAGCGCCTGAGCGCCGCCGGTGTCGGTGCCGACAGCGAAAGCCGCGTGCGGGTTCGCATCGAGCCGGGCGTGCAGCGCAACACCAGTGAAATCTACGTGGTCAGCGCTGAACGCCCTGCCGGTAGCACCGCTGATGTGGCCTTCACCAACCGTTCGGTCAACACCGGCCTGGACGCTGCGCTGGTGGACGACATGCTCGCCAGCATGAGCCGTACCGCAGAACAGGGCGGTTCGGTTTCGATGCTTGCATCCCGGGACTTCGACGTCCCGAGCCGCGTCAGCCTGAGCGAAGACGGCAGCGGCAACCCGGTGCTCAACGTCGGCTCCGACCTGGATCGCGCCTGGTCGAGCGTAGGTCGTGCGCTGGAACAAGGTGAGTGGCGGGTTGAAGACATCAACCGCAGCCTGGGCCTGTACTACATCAACCTCGCCGAAAAGGCCGAGAAGAAAGATGAGAAGCCTGGCTTCTTCAGCGGTCTGTTCGGCAGCGCGCCGGACAAGGAAGAAATTGAAGCCCGTGCCGAGCGTTATCAGGTTCGCCTGAGCAAGGTGGGTGACAACGTTCAGGTGACCGTCGAGAAAAACATCAACACCGTGGCGCCGACCGATGTGGCCCGCAAGGTATTGAGCGTGATTCAGGACAACCTGGGCTGATCCGATGCGTTTTGCCGTTCTCGGCAGCGGTAGCCAAGGGAACGGCACGCTGATAGCCAGCGCCGGCACGTATGTGCTGGTCGATTGTGGTTTCTCTTTGCGAGAAACCGAGAAACGCCTGTTGCGCCTGGGGGTGCACCCGGCGCAATTGAGCGCGATACTCGTAACCCACGAACATGCCGACCACGTGCATGGCGTGGGTTTGCTGTCTCGGCGCTACAATCTGCCGGTGTACCTGAGCCGTGGAACACTGGAGGGGCTGCGTAAGCCCATCGAACCTGCTGGCTTCGTCGCCGGTGGCGAGCAACTGCGCATTGGTGCTCTGGAAGTCAGTGTGGTCAGCGTGGCGCACGACGCCCGGGAGCCAACGCAGTATGTGTTCAGCGACGGTGAGCGGCGCTTTGGGTTGCTGACCGACCTGGGCTCGTATTGCGACAGGGTGATGGACAGCTACCGGGATCTCGATGCATTGATGATCGAGTCCAACCACTGCCGTGACATGCTGGCGCGCGGGTACTACCCGTACTTTCTCAAGCAGCGGGTAGGCGGGGAACACGGACATTTGAACAACCACCAGGCGGCGTTCCTGGTGGCCGAGTTGGGCTGGCAAGGCCTGCAACACCTGGTCCTGGCCCATCTGAGCAGCAAGAACAACCTGCCGCAGCTGGCCCGGCAATGTTTCGTCGACACCCTAGGGTGCGACCCGGACTGGCTGCAACTGGCCGATCAAGATTCAGGGCTCGACTGGCGACATATCGCCTAGCCCATCTACTTAGCAAGCGGAGCCCATCATGGAAAAACGTGAAGAACTCTACCGCGGCAAAGCCAAATCGGTTTACAAGACCGACGACGCAGACCGCTTGATCCTGCTGTTTCGCAACGACACCTCGGCGTTCGACGGCAAGCGCATCGAACAACTGGACCGCAAGGGCATGGTGAACAACAAGTTCAACGCCTTCATCATGCAGAAGCTCGAAGCTGCTGGTGTGCCGACCCAGTTCGACAAGTTGCTGGGCGACAACGAATGCCTGGTCAAGAAGCTGGACATGATCCCGGTCGAATGCGTCGTGCGTAACTACGCCGCCGGCAGCCTGGTCAAGCGCCTGGGCGTGGAAGAGGGCATGAAGCTCAACCCATATACCTTCGAGCTGTTTCTGAAGGACGACGCCAAGGGCGACCCGTTCATCAATGAATCCCACGTTGTGGCGTTCGGTTGGGGCACCGCCGAGCAACTGGCGCGCATGAAGGAGTTGTCCCTCAAGGTCAACGAGGTGCTGACCAAGCTGTTCGACGACGCCGGCCTGCTGCTGGTGGACTTCAAGCTTGAGTTCGGTGTGTTCAGCGATGGCTCCATCGTCCTGGGTGACGAATTCAGCCCGGACGGCTGCCGCCTCTGGGACAAGGACACCAAGAAAAAGATGGACAAGGACCGCTTCCGTCAGGGTCTGGGTGATGTCATCGAAGCCTACGAAGAAGTTGCCCAGCGTCTGGGCGTACCGCTGTAAACGACGCAAGCATCTGATAGCACGGAAAAAATTTCGCCCGGGGGTTCGCTTCCGGCGAATGTGCTGGTATGATGCGCGCCACTGGAGAGATGCCGGAGTGGCCGAACGGGACGGATTCGAAATCCGTTGTACTGGCGACAGTACCTAGGGTTCAAATCCCTATCTCTCCGCCATACATAGAAAAGCCCCGTAGATCAAGGTCTCGGGGCTTTTTTCATTTCAGAATTCTACGTAGATATTCTACGTAAAATAACTGCCGCTACAGACCCCTTGAGCGCTTCTATAGCGCGTTTCCCGTGTCATGACCTCGCTGGTAATGTTGCCACCCCTCAATGCAATCGGTGCCAGCCAAGCCGTGAGGCGTGCTTGAGCAAGGTGATCATGCCATTCAGTACGTCGATTAAGCCAATAGTGAACGATTTCACTTGACATTTGAAAATATCTGTTGACTTTTACGGAATCTGTGATATTCTTAGTACACAAGGTAGAGAGTTTCTTTTCTTTACTCGCAACGCCCCTCCGCAACATCAGTTACACCCCATATTCCTAACACTAATACCGACCCAGTCCGCTGAGGTTGGTTTTGCTGTGGCCGAGGCTCCCCACAGCCTCTCCGTCGTTTAAGCAAGGCGATGGCCGCTACTTGCCAGACCAAGGCTGCAATGCCTCAAGGATCGCCCGACAGGGGCGGTGGTTGATCCCTGTCACATCCGGCCAGACTGCACGCAAAGGCAGCCAATAGCACTCCGACAGTGAAGTGGGCCGAACACTGTAGAGGGGTTTTTAGATTTTCCCCTCGAACCAAATTCGCGATACAACTCATGTAACACTTAGAATGACTCGTGCATTCACTTAGCCGGACATCGTTCCGGCTGATTTTCACCTGAACAAAATTAATCGGACACTTTCATTTTGATATCGGAGGCCAAATGGCTTTAACGGTTGTACGTCCTTGCGTGGTCTGTGGATCACCTATGGAAACCAAGAGAGCATCAAAGCAGGCATGTAGCGACAAATGCTCGAAGCAACACTACCGCGCTCAACAGCGTCAACAAACAACGCTATCCATTACAAAAACAGAAGAGGTACACACCATGAGTAACAAACCAACACAAGCAACGACAGAAGTACCAATGCAGTTTGTCTTTTCCGAAACGGAATACCGATCACGCTGCCAAAATGAAAAAGGCTTCTACGAATCACGAATCGATAAGCCCTACGCTAACATCCCCGGTGCAATCGTCGAATTTACTCCTGCCACTCTGGTAGAAGCACTCGAAGTTTATCACCAGCACCGTGCAGCTCAGTGGCAGCCTCTTGACCCAATGGAGGGGCTGCCAACTGCAATGCTTATCGAAAGCCCTCAAGCAACTTTCATTAGTATTTACCTAAGAAAGCCTGAGCGTGAACAAGAGCGGGATCTCGCTAAATTGTGCAAGCAAATTAGATCAGATTTCGAGGCCGAACTTGAAGCAGCGTTGAGTGCGGAAGGAGATCGTCAAGTTCAGCTGACTCTTGCGAAAGATGAGCGAGACCGCCTGAAGGCTGAAGAGCAGCAACGGTTGAGTCGTGAACAAGAAGTTCGTGATGAGCTCGCTGCTTCAAGAGCTAGCCTTCGTGCAGAGCTTATTAAATCAGGCCGTTTGAATTCAGAGGGGAACGTAGAATGATAACGCCAACCGAATACTTATTGCTCCAGCGTTATGACCCTACTAATCCTAAGTTGCTAGAGCCTCTGGAGTCCGTTGTGGGTGGCAATATGACTGAAGTGCTACCAGTGCATAAGGAAGCTGCTAAAGCGTCTGATATGAGTGCAGAGGAGCTTGCGGAGATGATTGAAGTGGAGTTGCGTAATCGCAAACTACTTGAAATGGCTAAGAAGAACAAAGGAAAAAAATGACACAAACTGCGGTACAGAATCAAACCCTGCAAAATGGGTCAATCGACTATTACGCTGTATACAGAGTTACACACCCCGCAAGCGTTTCAGCTTTCCTAGGCCTTGCCCATGCATACGTCAAACGCCGTAATGGAAGCGACTTCACTCACCATTGGTTTGCCGTGGATGGCGATACAACCATTATCACTGTACAGGGCAGCCGTAACGCGCTGAGCTTCCTCGGTGAGTACATCCAGTCTCACACACGCTATCTATCCGGTGTGGAAGTTGTATATCACGGCTGGGGCGTTAAAGCGTTCAAAGCTATTGTCGATACCCTTTACGCTCGTCGTATGAGTCATCGTGAAGGGGGCAGCCGATGAACGAAGAGATCATTGCCAAGCTAGTTGGTCTTCTTAAATTCAACGTAGACCCAAGTGGTTTGCAACGTTTCACAGTAATGATGCGAACTGCCGAAAGACAAATGACTCAGCTCGGCAAGCAAGCGGACGCCTTGCAGAAGAAGCTTGGAGCGAAGCTAGGCATCAAGGTTGATAGCGCCGGACAAGCGAAGTTAGCCAAGACTGTAAGAGACAACCTCGACCGGGAACTAAAGCTTGAGCAGGCGGTTCAACGTACACGCCGGGCAACGTTCACTGCTGAGCTACAGGGACAAAAGCTGATCAACCTTCGCCAGAAAGAAGGTGCAGCGATTCAAAGCCAAGCCCTCCGTGACAAGATCGCTCAGGCCGTTCTAGATGCTAAAGCAGCAAAGGCAGAGGGCGAACGCTTGAAGGCTCAAGGCCTTGCCTTAAAACAGGCCCAGACGCTTGAACAACACAAGGCCCGCCAAGCCCGTTGGGAATCACTATTGGCCCAGCAACAGAAGAAGACTGCCATCCTTCAGCAGAGGCAGCTTCAAGCAATGACGGCTACCCAGAGGGCCGAACTCGCCTTGCAGCAAGCCAGAGCTAGGGGCCATCGTGCAGCAGAAAAATTCGCTGCATCCCAACACGCGGCAAAGCTTCGTGCTCAACGTCTTGATGTGAGTCATGCCCAGAGAGCAGAGCGGTTTTCGTGGGCCCAAATCCGCCAAGCCGCATGGGCAGCAAAACAGGCTGAGCCAAAGATATCCACCGGTTTCATGGGATTGGGCACTGGTGCTCTTGCCTTGGGTGGTGTCACCGCTGGCCTAGCTGCAATCGTGGGAGCTGTCGGCGCTCTTGGTGACCGTCTTACAGCTACACAAGCCCGAGTGTCTGAGAGTCAGCAACTTGAAAACGTATTGTCTCAAGCGGGGGGTAAGAACCCAGCAAACGCGGAGTTTGCCAAATCGGAGTGGCTACGGATCAATGCCAAATACGGCTCAGAGGCAAGCCTTGAATCTGCCAAGGCCTACAGAACGTTCCTGATGGCGGAGATGGCCCGTGGTCGCGGCCTTTCCCAAGCCACCGGCACATATGAAACACGCCAAGCAGCCTTTCGTGGGGCTGGCATGACAGCCGAGGAACAGCGCCGTGCGAATTTGCAACTCCAGCAAATTGCCAGCAAATCACAGGGCGACCGGGAAGACCTCAACACCTTCTCAGAAAGCGCACCGCTGTTGATTGAGCCGATTCGTCGTGCATGGGCAGAACGCAACAAATACAAAGGCAACAACCTTGAGCGTGATTTCCGTGAAAGCACCACGGAAGGCAACCTGAAAGCAATCGACTTTACGAAAGGTATTGAGCTGTTCGTCAAGGAAAACGCCGCTGCGATTGAGCGTCAGAGTGGCAGCATCGATGCAAATACCACTCGACTAGCCAATCAGAAGTTCTTGCAACAGCAGGGCCTAGACCAGAACCCGGAATTGATTGGTGCGATCAATGAACGGATCAAGGCGGAAATGGCACTAACAGAGGCAATGAAGCCTTTCAAGGCAACCATGGTGCAGTTTGATATTGGACTGGCTCATCTTGCCGCTTCGTTGCTCCGTCTCGCCGCTAATCGCAATGCTGATGGCAGCGAGAAATCAGAGCAGCAGCAGATTCAGGATCGCATGTCTACCAATGACATCGCCGTCGATACGAAGATGGTGGGAGTGGGCGACTACAGCGCTGTTAATGGCGATACCCAGCATCAAGGCGGACCTATTGGCAAGTTTTGGAACTGGCTATTTAGCGTGCAGGATTACCGCGACGGCGAAGCTAACAAAACCGAAGCGTTGGAGATGAACATTGCTGGTTTGCAATTTCCCCCGTTAGATTTGTCAAAGTTTAGCGCTGGGATGGAAAACTTGGCGGATGGGAAGCTGCGCAGTTTCCGCCCATATCAAGAATATACAACGACCGATATTCTAGATGGTGCAGCGGCTAGACAGCGTGATAGTCAACCAGTGTTGCCAGCTTGGTTAGGGCCGGGTGATTTGAGCCATACCTCATCCGGTAAAGGTAGCGCTAATAACGTAGACAATTCGACCCACAATGACGTGAAGATTGACATCCAAATCGACGCACGCGGAATGACACCCGATGAAGTTGATAAGCTGACGGAAGAGCGTTTTCGAGAAAACTGGGATAGAACTCTACGCTCAGCAGCAGCGTTGCAGAAGGAGGTTGAATAAATGAAACCCATATAACTCCTTAGCGAGACTCTAAGGCCGCTTGCGGCCTTTTGTCTATCTGCCTGGCAACGTTCTATATTCGTCAGTGTTGCCAAAAAGTAACCACTGCTCTAGTAGCAGTATCTGCAAGATACAAAACGCCCCCAGGCCTTGTTCTATAAGGGGTGTAGCCAATTTAAGTGACTCAACTTTGTGTGCGTAACTCCGCGAGCGGAGCGATGCAAGCACACAACATGATCCCATTAACAAAGGAAATCACCGATGAAAGTATGTACATGCCGCCATTGCGGACGAGTGTTCACCGTGGCGAAGCCAATGCCTTTCTGTTCTGGCACATGCCGCACCACTCACCATTTCTATGAATCACAACAACCGACGATCCATGAAGGAGTCATCAATGACAACATCCGCCACACCGAAGAAGACTAAGGCAGTACGCCGTCCAAGATGTGCTCATTGCAGTAAGCAATTCAGAACTACAAGCGCCGTAAAGACCTACTGCACCACTCAGTGCCAGAAAGAAGCTACCAAGAAGAAACGCCGAGTATCCCGTACAGACCGTGCCACCAATTCAGCATTTTTCTATCACCTAGCCTACGAATGTGAGCGTGCCGGAACCCTCCAGATCCTCACAGGCCACATCGTGCAATCACTGGTGGCCCTATGTGACGTGTACAAGCTCAAGCTGAAAGCCAACCGTTACGGAGAGACCAAGGACTACGAAATCAGCCACATTCACCCCGTGCAAGGTGATAACACCATTGGTCTCTACCACGCTCCCAACTTGGTAGTGGTGCCAGTGAAGCTCAACCGCACTCACGCTACTACCCACTACGGCCACGGGCTGAGCATCAATCGCAATGCTTTGGTATCGAAACACTCAGTAGAGAAGGGCGCCCCACGTAAGCAAACCGTGCAACGCATCATCGCCTTCCTAGGTGCTGACGTAGTGGCTGAGGCTGTGAAGGTTGCCAAGATCCAGCCAACCCAGCGTCACAAGGTGCTGAGCTGGCTACACGACCACTTAGACCCAACCGTGCCAGAACAACGCACCCACCTAGATGCTCTCGATAGCATGTCAGGCAAGGCTCTCTCAGCGCTCAAGGCCGAGCTTGAGGGAAAGGAGGGGAGTGACTTCCAGATCAAGACAACGATGCTTACTCCATTCGAAGTGTTGTCCCAGGAGCTTGAGCGCCATGCTCAGCACCGACCAGAACTAACCGAAGTGCTGGACGTGATTTGCAAACGTGTGAGTCCCTTTACAGCGCTACACATGAGTAGAACCACGCTCAACGAGGAAGAGTTACAGGCAGTGTTTGACGTGCTCCACGGCAAGCCTGTTGATGCCATCCGTGACGTGCTAACCGAGTTCGTAGAGCGCCATACAAGCACAATGGACAATGGTGAGCGTATCCCGCCATACAAGCCAATCGTGTTCAGGGTGCATCGTCCCGCAAAGGCTCTCGCAACCGGCGAGGGAAGCGAAGCAACCCTGCAAGCTCCTGTCAGCTTCGCTGCTGAGCTGGATTCGATAGGTGAGCAAGACACTATCCCGGTGCTTTTACTGAGCCATGCGACGACGTATGGGAATGATTCATTGCCATGGGCCTAGCTCAATGGTGGCCCGGTGCTAGTCTTCATCTCACCTAGAACAGCATATGGAAATCGGCCATGGACTTGAAAAACGTTGTTATCACCGTTGTAGACATCATCGCTTGGTTGGGGATCATCTTTGCTACGGTGTTCGGCTACGTTGCTACACGTGGGAACTATGAATACGTAGGTGCGTTGGGAGGCTTTGCTGTTGGCTGTCTGGGCTCTGGTATTTGGTTTGCCATCTCTGCAATCCACCAGAATGTTCAAACAATTCGTGATATCGCCGTCAAGCGCCAAGGGTTGTAGCCGTTGCTGGGGATCGCTCTGCGCCGCCTCGATAGCGGCTTATTGGGCGCCGCTTCACCGTGTCGTTTCAGAATAGGTTTATCTCGCTAGTCAACCAATACATAGGGGACGTGACCATGACGCATTGCATGCTATCGCTTGATCTTGTGAATGCTGATGACGAACAGCGCACCAATTTTTATGCCGTGCTTGAGGTTGATGGCTGGGTGAAGCTCGCTGACGTAGATACTGTTTGGCAGAAGCGTTTCGATGACACATTTGTAAGGCCGTCCATCCAACGACGTATTATCACCGCCTTGGAAAGAGCTGCTGATACAGCAAGAATCAGGCTCGTGACGTTCGCTGCTCAGATCGGCGACAACCCGGCTTCTACAGGTAGAACTGTGAAGGTTGTGGGTGGGTTCGAAACCTCGTTCAACTAGTCTACGAATGCGGTAGGACAAGGGTTTGGGGGGGGCTGGCGGATGAAAATCCAAAGGCCGCTTGCATGTAAAACCTGGGCGTGGCAGGTAGTCTCCACTGCCAAGATAATCATTATTCGAGTTCGGAAGTAATAATTATATCAAGGTAACTATAACGGTTTTTAATCATAGCTAACGCTCGTAGGTCGTTAATAGTAACTATATCAAATACATCGCTTGAAAATAAATTTGCAGATAATTCAAAGTAGGTATAGCGTTTACTCCAAGTCTCCCGCATCAACCAAGAGATAATTGATATGTCAACTCACGTGCTGCTTTCGTTCGACTTGAAACAGAACACTAGTAGTGAAGCCCGTAAGGTCTTCGATGAAGCTCTTGAGCGCTGTGGGTGGAGGGACTGCCTCGAAGTCGGATCGACGAAGACGAAAGTGTTTGCCGTTAGTGGGAATGCCGCTGAGGCTAAGACGTACGCTTACATGGAGGTCTACGAGGCCACCCTCAGTGCCAAGGTGAAAGAGGTTTCTTGTGTCATTCATTGCGGTGATTCTGCGCCATTGCAAAGGACATTCCTACAAGGCTCAACAAGTTGGTGACAAATAAGTTTCATGCCTCGGTGAAGTTCTCTTCATATCTCCAAATAACCGTGGTTAAACCCGGTGAAAACCCTGTATGCAATCTAGTCTATTAGAGTTTACGTTTAGATGGGGTATGGCTATGTATGAGTGTTTCCGGGGCCTTGGGCTGAAACTGAATCAAGCTCGATTCGATGAGAGCGTCTCTCATTGAGGTTTCTGTACCAAAACGGCAGTTTTGAGGCGGAATCACCGATTTCTGCAAAACTACGGCATTGACAGGCGCTGAGCTGGTGCCTTCACTTTGGTTTCGCCCACGTCGGGATAATCGGGAGATTCAAGGTGAGTGAATACGGAACGGTACGCTTGAAGGAGTTGCTACACAGGATCGATCAGGGCATGTCCGACATCACAGGCGCTGACATCCCTGTTTACGAGAGTGCAGCTCGTTTGGGGCTGACTACTCCTCTCCTCAAAGCTGGTGATGTTGGGTACGTGTACACCGGGGTTAGCGTCAGTCCCGCTGGAATGACCCTGTTGCACCACATTCCTGACCCTTTCCCATAGGCATCAACAAACGACCGTTAAACGATACCGCCTGTCCGATACCCGTACCGGTGTCATCAAGTGCGGGTTTACAGGTTATTGATACCTTGGCAATATGATCCCTCCATTGTTGATACCCCACGAGCAGCGTGAGGGATACCTGGGAGGGTGAGTAAATGAGCCGTCTATTCGGATACGGTCGTGTCAGTACGACCGAACAGAACACTGACAACCAACTGGTGGCCCTCACCTCAAAGGGTTTCGATATCAAGCCCACTCGCTGGTTCTCTGAACAAATCAGTGGCGGTGTACCCGCCCTTCAGCGTCCCCAATTCAGCAAGATGGCTGAGCGCATGGAAGCAGGGGATACGCTTGTGGTGCTGAAGCTGGATCGCTTAGGCCGCGACGTGCAGGACGTACTTGCCACGGTCTCTAAGCTCGCCACTGACGGTATTCATGTTCGTAGCCTCGATCTTGATGGGGTAGACCTCACCAGCGCAGCCGGGAAGCTACAGCTAACCGTTCTTGCAGCAGTTGCAGCCTTTGAGCGTGATCGAATCAAGGAGCGCACTAGAGAGGGCCTTGCACGGTCGGACAAGAAAGGTGGTCGTCCAGTGGCAACAGACACCACAGTCGCAGTTCAGAAGCTCAAGGCTAAAGGCATGACACAGGCTCAGGCAGCAGCCGAACTCAAGGTGAGCTTGCCCACCGTCAAGAGGCATTGGAACAAGGTTTGAAGTTGGCGTGTAGCCCTTCATCAGCCCGCCTTGAGCGGGCTTCGTTGTCTTTGTGGTTTGCCATCTTCTTTACAGTTGCACACCTACCAAAGCCTCCGAGAGGGCTACAGGGCGTCAGGTTATTTCTACATTTATAGAGATTGGAAGGAGGGTGCTCTCGCGCCGCTAAGCAGCGCTGGCAAGGCTGAGCCACCTTATTTTCCAGACAGAAACTCAGAAGCTGAGCAAGAGTGCTCAGTAAATTTTGGCGTGGCCAGGGTTTCGGAGATATCGCGGGGAGAACCACCAAATCAGCGAAAGCTTGGTGGCTTGTCGCTAACCGTTAGCGTGGTGGGCTACGGTGGTGGTGACACACATCCTCCCATTCGCCGAAACGGAACCGGCGATACTGACGGACGGGGATGGTTTTCTTGCCTGCGGTGTTGCGTTCAAAATTTTGCATCTGAGTCGTTCCTATAACGTTTGAGGTTTAGTCGCACGTGTCCAGAAACGACCACCGATCATTCACCAGTTGACTCAACAGCGGTCTATTGGCTTTAATGGCGTCCTTCTCTTGAACCGTGCTCAAACGCATGCGTCGGAGGATGCGAGCAGGTACGTGACGTTTTCCCGACAGAAACGTGCCTGCTCGTAGACATCTTCAGCTAAGACCCCATTAAGTTGGGGTTTTTGCGTTTGTGGGGCCATCATACTGGCTCCTGTATGCCCCTGCAAGCCTCTCTGGGGTATCTCAGGCTGTTTTCTTCCATTTCCCCTCCCTGCGGACCGTTATTAACGTTTTTTCGCTCCCTGAGGCCCTTAAGAGGCCCTCAAGAGGCCCTCTGAAATAGTGTTTCAACCACGTCTGAAAAATCGCGAATGCCGCTAGTTAGCGAGAAATGGGCGCTAGAATCCGTTGAAAAAACTACATCTAGGGGCTAGTGATTCAGAAAACCTACAACATAGTGTGTTTTTGCCGGTAGCTTCATCGATAAATTGTGGATAAACCTGTGCGTAATTTACGTCTATAGCAGGAAGGTGCTCTGGAAGCCGCGATCCACCTGGATCCAATCTGTTTTTCTGGTTTCGATGCTCGTTGAGTGGCCTTGGGGATATCTGTGAGGTGGTGCAGGGATTCTTCTATATAGAGGGAGGAGGTTTGACCCCCGACAAGAGCGCTTATGTCTTGCCATGATGGCTGTAGGCCGCAACGCTGCTTTAGAGATTCGTCGCGCCTGGATAGCTCCAGCTCAAGGTGGTGTCATCGCCCTGGCAGTCAATCAATTAGTCACTTCATACAATTATCAATAAAATGCTGTTTTTTTGTACAGCCTTGGCGGGGGCAGGCGAGACACGTCAGGCGGACGTCTGGGCACCTTGCTATCATGTCAGCTCAGACTGATGAGGTGCGGTATGGGTGATACGGATTCGCCAGATTTCAACAAGGCTCGGGGTTTTCTCGTTGGCTATTCACTGGTTGTTGTACTGCTGTGGTTCTTTGGTGCCGATCTAACGCAGTTTAAGTTGATGGGCAATGAGATATATCTTAAAGAAAATATCCGGCATGTGTGGCTTGTTATCGCGCTAGTCAATATTTACTTATGGCTTAGATTTCTTCAGAGGCTACCAAAAAGGGGGCTGCGCTTTGACGAAAATATGCATGAGGCGTTAGATGCTGCACTGATTAAGATATGCTCAATTGTCCATAAGCGCGCAGCATTCAGAAAGGCTGCTAGTGAAGGTATCGAAAAAAATGAAGGGGAGTTGGTCAACCTTCAACTGAGCGGCGTTCTATCTTATCGAGATGAGTTAGAGCATGAAAGGGGCAGGGAGTTTGGGCCTACTGGTCCATGGGATTATTCCTATCCATACCGTTCCAAGGTTAATTTTAGTATGTACAAAAAATTTGATAAGAATGGGGAGATAGTTAACTCGTATGGTGCTAGTAGCTATGAGGCAACTCCAGGTTTGGTATTGTACCGGGCGGCTGTTGTGTATGCCTTTTTGAAGGGGGTGGTGGGGCTGACATGGTTCACTGATAATGTATGGCCTCTATTGTTTGGCTGCCTAAGCATCGGCGTAGCTATTTTTAAATGGTGGCAGATAAATAGTGTTGGTCATGTGACATTTGTCAATGCATTCAATCAGACTTTGACTCCATTGTGAAAATGGATATTGTCTAGTGCGGTGGGGTTCCTCTTCAGGATCTTGTCGGGATGGCGGGAAGCTTCGATATAGCTTTGAGCTTCTGCTTTGGTGATGATCCATCCGAATAAACATCGAACGTCACCGTACCGGTTTCGTGGCCTACTAGCTCCTTGATCAGCCTGTCTGCTATGTCTGCGCGTACCAGTGAGGTTATGACCGTCGCCCTGATACTGTGAAACACGCGGGTACGATCAAACCCCATCGCGGTCTTCAATCTGCCAAACGCCTTGCTCAATGCATCCGACCGAATCCCATATTTGTTGTTGCTGTCGGTAGGCACCAGATAGCCGTCTATAGATGATTTGCAGAGTCGCTCCACCAGCGCTGTCAGCTTGGGATGCACCGGCACCTGTCGAATGCCTGCCACTGTTTTCGAATCCACGATATCGAACATCTTCACCCCATCGACGGTAATCAGGTGCTCCTTGCGAAGCTGACACAGTTCCTCGATCCGAGCCCCGGTATACCCGCCCAGTAGGATCAGGTCTGCCAATGTATCCAGACCTTGTTTCTTCGCTGCTATGTGCAGGGTGCCGATCTCTTCGACGCTGAAAGCTTTCCGTTTTGCGTCAAGTTTGGCCTTGCCTCTGAGCGTAGGCAGCGTGTGTTTCTCGAATGGGTTTACATGCCCTTTGAAGGTCTGTCGCCACTGAGGCTCATGCGTCATTGCCCATTGCCAAAACTGACTACCAGCAAGCAGGTATTGCTGTTTGGTCTTGCTACTGAGCTTCATGCCTTGTAGCCAAGTGCTCACAGAATCAAAGTCGAGTTTGGTGCCCGTGGCTAGCAGATGTTCCGATAGACTCAGCAGCTTCGCCTCCTGTTGATTCACCGTCTTGAGCGCGACGTGATGTTCAAGCCTGTAGATGCGGAAAGCAGCGAGCCGGGTCTTGGTGATCGGTGAGCGAGCTTTGTAGCTGGCAGGATCTTTTACCAGCGCTTCCAGTTCCTGGCCCTGCTCAGTCGTGAGTCGGTGAGCGCTAGAAATCTTCTTTTCTATGAACTGTTTCCCGAGGGCTGCTAGGTCATCTTCTAGTTTGACCATTCCCATGGGTTCGCCACGACGACGTTGAATGAGGCTTGTTAGCGCAGCAACCAGTTTGGGGTTTCCCATCGCTTTTGAGACGTCTTCTGCATCAGGTGCTGGCATCGCTGGTACGTCTTCACCAATCCTTGCCCGTTTGGCTTGTTGCGTCCATTGGTCAACCTGATCAATCGCCGCTGAGACATTATCCTGCCAACCGTCTGGGAGTGCTTTTCCTTCACGTGCTGCCTTTATCTGGCTCTTCCATGCATGCAGGATGGGTAAGCGCCGGAACATTGCCTCTTCTCGTGAACCGGTTTTAAGCGACAACGATAGGATACGACGACCGCCGAAAGCCTCTCGCACGTCCTTAGGGATATCCATCCTAACGTGGTAGGTGCCGCCTTGGAGTTCAAGATTGTTGGCCTTCGGCATGGTCGTTTCTTCATTGGATTCTACGTAAAGATTCTACGTAAAATCACCGGGAAAGCCAGTAAATACAATGTTTGTTGGGCTTCGTGGCTACGTATGGTGAGTCCCTATCTCTCCGCCATTATTGAATACGACTAAGCCCCTGAAATGGTTGAACATTTCAGGGGCTTTTTCGTTTTCAGGTTTTTATTCAGGGCATCGTTGGACAAACTGCTGGCGAACCGGCGCCGGCCATCGTCGGTCCACGCGAAACATTCTTCCCTGGTAAAGATTTTCCGGCACTGGGGCTCTTCAGGAAAAGGTCCCTTCGCAATGAGAATTTGTGGCGCGCAAGGGCTCTCCCCTCAACCCGCCATTTGTCGTAAATCTCCCCGCACCTGTTAGTTCTGACAGTAGCCAGGTTCTCCTGCCTGGAGTGTGATAACGGCGTCGCCCAGAGATCCACGCCCCGCCACCTGCCAGGAGAACATGATGGATATTCAGTCCTCTGAGTTAAATGAGCTTTTCAAATTGATCCCCGTGATCATCCCTGGCTGGGTGACCCCAGTGAAGCCAGCCAATCTTGCGAACGGAGGTATCCCCAAAAGGATTTACGACGATCAGGCTCTGGGCCTTGAATGTCTGGTCGACCCATGGTTCGAGATCCCGCGTCGCGGCGGGACATTGGAGATTGACGACCAGGTCGACCTGTATGTAAATGACGACGCGACTCCTTCGGCTGGCGATATCATCAGGGAAGAAAACAAACGTCTGCGCCTTTACTTGCCTCATGGACGGTTGGTTCAAGGCGTCAATCGGTTGTACTACAAAGTGACCCGTCCCAGTGGTGGTGGCGGAACATCGAATGATATGAATGTTTTGTACCACCGACGGGCTCCAGGCGAACCCGCACCCGATAGCCTGGACCTGATGATCCCTTCCGATGTTGTCACTGCGGGTGTCAGCGCCGAGCGAGCAGCGCAAGGCGTGACGTTCGGTTTCGACTACAGCTACCGGCGGCGCTACGACCGTATTCGATTTCTGGTGGGCGATGCGACCGATGAATGGGAGATAGCCGACGACGCCCCGGTCCCGGAGGTGAGGACACTGTTTACCGACAAATTCCAGGAAGCGGGTGACAACCGCAGGGCGCAGGTCGAGTTTAGGGTTTTTGACCAGTTGGGCAACTCCAGTCAGTCGTCAGTGTACTTTCTGGATATTCATCTGAACCGACTTGCTCCGCCAGAAATCACCTCAGTGAAAGACGACAAAGAGGTTGAAATTCCGCATGGCACAAGCACTGTGGCGACCTCGGTCGTGCTCAGCGGCACCGCCAGTGGCGATCAACGAGTGGATATTTTTGACGGTGCGGATTTCAAAGGCTCTGCCCACGTCGAGGGCAATGGTATCTGGAGTTTCGCCGTCATCGGTCTGGCCGTCGGTGAGCACAGCTTCATCGCCAAGGCGGTCTACGGCAGCAACCCGGAGTCACTCGCCTACACCTTCACAGTGCTGGAGCCGCTGAGTTTCGGACAGGACCACAGTCAAACGGCATCGAATTATTTTATCGTGCGTGGACGACCACCCAGGATGCCTCCGGATGACGCAACTGCAACTTATACGCGTACGGCTACGGGGGGCGTACCTCCTTATCAATACGCATCCTCGAACGAGGAGGTTGCCCTCGTAGACTCGGAGTCGGGTCTTGTGCGGGCTGCGGGAAATGGGTCGGCACGGATAATCGCTACCGATGCAAGTGGTCGGACGGCCTTCTACGTGCTTACATTTTCGGGTGTCCGACTGGTGGAGCGTATCGACAACATGTGGTGGGACCCAAACTTCTCAGCTGTGCGGCCCAACCCTGAGCTGCACCTTGATCTGGCCCAAATGAAGAGATTCTGGGGAATCTATTTCCTATCCGAAGGGCTTGTGGCGCGGGCATTGAGCTGGCCCGAGTCTTTGTACTGGACATCGGATGGAGCGCCCGGCCCCTACGCCTTGGCCTTCTCGCTGAATGATCCGAATCCTGCCGAAGTAACCCGGCACGGCGGGGACATTTTTCCGGCAATTAAAAAACTCTAACCGTTCCGGTGTCGGACGTTGCAGGACAGGGCGACGGTGTTTTCACTAACCTCAACCGAAACCCTGGCCTCGGTCAAGACGATCAAAAACGTCTTCGCCTGCCCTCTAAAACAATCCCCTCCTTTGTGTCAATCAGACTAATGGTCTATAGCTCAAGGCATGCCTGCCGATAAGAAAGCTAACCCCCATAGAAGGAGTGCCCCCCATGATGCGGTTCTTTGCCGACCTGGGCTTTCGCTGGAAAATTACCCTGCCGATTGCTTTTCTGGCGCTGTTGTTGGTGTTGATGGGGTGGTCGGGCATGCGAGGCATCGACCAGGTGACGGCGTCCAGCACACAGCTGACCAAGCGTTACTTGCCGGCCATCAGCTTGCTGCTCAATGCCGATCGCGATCTTTACCAGGCTTTTGTTGCCGAGCGTAGTCTGCTCGATGGTCATGCGGACGAGCATCTGACAGCGCTGAGCGCCAGTCATGAGGAGAATGCGAAGCAGGCTTATGATCGCGTGCAGCAATATGCCGCGATGCAGCCCGGTGCCGAGGCACAGGCGTTGGTCAGTCAGTTCAATGACGCTTTTGTAAAGTGGAAGCAGGTTTCGCGACGGGTAATGGAGCTGTCCGTGGGGGATATGGAGGCGGCCAGCAAACTGAGTTTTGGTGACAGCGAACGCCTGTTCGAGGCCATGCGTGATCCCATCGACAAGCTTGGCGAGCTGGAAGACCAGGCGTCCCACCGCGAGGGAGACGCGGCGATAGAAAATGGCGAGGAAGTGGGGGTGCATCAGGGCGGCATTCTGTTGATCGGTCTGCTTGGCTGCATTCTGGTCGTTGTTGCCTTGCCAATGGTCGTGCTACGCCCCATGCGTCGTTTGCTCAGCCGCGTCGAGCAGATTGCAGAGGGTGGCGGTGATTTGAAGGCGCGTCTTGAGGTTCGTTCGGCTGACGAGCTGGGCCAGCTCGGCAGCGCATTCAACCGCTTTCTCGACAAACTGCAGCCGCTGATCGCCGAGGTGGGCCGGGTGACCGGAGAGGTCGATGCCGCGGCACGCGCCATGGCCAGCATGGCCGCGACCAATGACCAACTGATCAGCAGCGAGCATGCGGCACTCGATCAGGTCAGCACCGCCGCGACCCAGATGAGCGCCGCCGTGCATGAAGTCGCCCACAACGCGCTGAATGCCTCGGATGCTGCACAACAGGCTACCAGTCAGTCCCGTGATGGCGCCGACGTTGTCAGCAGCACCATCGAATCGATCCGCCAACTGGCCCAGGAAGTGGAAAGCGCGTCGGGAACTATCGAAGCCTTGGCCCAGGAAACCTCCAGTATCGGCGCGGTCCTCGAGGTGATCCGTGGCATCGCTGAACAGACCAACCTGCTTGCGCTGAACGCCGCTATCGAGGCTGCGCGGGCCGGCGAACAAGGCCGCGGTTTTGCCGTCGTGGCTGACGAAGTCAGGGCGCTGGCGGCGCGGACCCAGGACTCGACCAAGGATATCCAGGTTCGTATCGAGCGCTTGCAGTCGGGTGTCGCCAAGGCCGTGCAAGCAATGCACGTTGGTAGCACCAAGGCCCGTGACAGCGTCGAGCGGGCGGCGAGTGTCGATCAGGTGCTCAGCGGCACGGGCGGTTCCATACAGCGGATCAACGATATGGCCGCGCAGATCGCCAACGCTTGCGAAGAGCAGAGCAGTGTCACTGAGGAAATCGCCCGCAACATCTCCGACATCCGCGACCTGTCCAACGAAGCGGCGCAGAACTCTGCCCAGAGCATGCATGCCAGCCAGCAGCTTTCCGGGCTGTCGAGGACATTGGCGGAGTTGACCGGCCGTTTCCGCACCTGAGCCCAGGTGCGATGGTGAGCACTCTCCCAGCCTTGGCGGCGCTCACCAGCGAGCGCTTGCGAGCCCTGCATCAGGACGGTTTCGTCCTGATGCCCGCGGTGTTGAGCACCGCGCAAATCACCGATCTGCGCCTTGCAATCGATCGCCTCAAGCCTCAGCACTGGGACTACAGCGGCGTGATCGATCACTACAAGTGCGTGTTCAATCGTGATCCGTTCTGGTTGCCGTTTCTCGATATGGAAGGGGTGATCGAGCTGGCCGAGGCGGCTCTGGGGGATGATTGCCACATCATTGGGCAGACTGCCTGGCGTTGCCACCCCGGTTTTGTCGGCGTCCCGTTGCACCTGGATTACCTGGCGATGGCATTGCCAGCACAGCTTCTGGCCGATCCAGCTTTCGAGTTGCCGATGCAGATTTTCACCGCACAGTTTTACCTTGATGACATCAATGCCGACCTGAGCCCGACCCGCGTCATTCCCGGCAGTCATCGGGCGGGGCGGGCGCCCGTGGCGGGCGAAACGCAATGGCAAGGGCGCGTCGCGCAACCGGTGTTGTGTCGAGCGGGTGATGTGCTGGTGCTGCGTAGCGAGTTGTGGCATGCCGGCAGCGAGAACCGCAGCGTCGACCGTTCACGTTATATGCTGCAGGT
Organism: Pseudomonas sp. N-1-13; assembly: GCF_057787095.1. Taxonomy (NCBI): domain Bacteria; kingdom Pseudomonadati; phylum Pseudomonadota; class Gammaproteobacteria; order Pseudomonadales; family Pseudomonadaceae; genus Pseudomonas; species Pseudomonas sp. N-1-13. The sequence continues at coordinate 1,428,444 of NZ_JBYNRI010000001.1, forward strand.
TCACTATGGCCGGCGGATGATCGCGCAGAAGTTCTCGCCTTATCTGTACTGGCAATTCAACCCCGCTGTACTGGCTGCCGCGACACCTCGCCAGCGGCGCCTGTTGGGCGATCATCAGGAGGCTGAGTACGATTGACCTCCTGGCATCGGTTACGTCACGGCGCTACGTCAGATCCAGACATCATTCACCGCTGTTCGCTCATTGGTTTCATCGCCCGTGTTAATGACACCGCGAGGTTCGATCAACAGCAATTTCACTTCCAGTGCGGCGCTGGGCTTGTGCTCAACACCTTTTTTCACCACGTACATCTCGCCTGGGCCAATCGTCACCGCGCCGTCGCGAAAGTCAATGCGAAGCTCGCCTTCCAGCACGATGAAGGTTTCATCGGTATCGGCGTGGGTATGCCAGACGAAGTCACCTTCGAGCCGGACGATCTTGAACTGGTAGTCGTTCATTTCGGCCACGACTTTCGGGGCCCACTGTTCCTGGAAGAGTGTGTATTTCTGAGCGAAATTGATGGGGGAGTAGTGAGTGCTCATGGGGAATGCTCGTCTTGTGAAGGGGGTGAGCGCGACCTTACTGCCTGAGCCTGAGCAGGTATTGGATGATTGTGCAGCTTTTGTGGGGCCCGGCACCCGAAGTCAGCGCAGCATCTTCAGCCAGCGTGCTGGTGAAATGCCGAAAGCCTGGCTATGTAACCGGGTCATGTGGCTCTGATCGAAAAAACCGCACGCCAGGGCCGCTTCACTTAATGGCATGCCCTGGATAACCAGACGACGGGCTTTATTCAGGCGTCGCTGGTTGATATACCGATAGGGGCTGGTGCCGTACAGAGCGCGAAAGTCCCGGGACAGGCTCCATCGATCCCGGCCACTGGCCTGGACCAGATCATCCAGACTGATGGGCTGGTCAAGGGCATCATGAATGAACAGTCGTGCGCGCTCTGCCGCCGAGTAGTCGATCAATCGCCGCCCACGCCGGTTACCCGCTGCGCTGTCCAGTGCCTGGGCCACATCGTAGATGCCGTCCTCCTCTTCCAGCGGATCGAGTGGATGATCCATGCAGCGCAATAATCTGCGCGTAGCCACATTGAGGTGAGGATCGTTCGACAACCCCCCTTCGATGAAGGGCAAGGGTTTGCCGCCCAGCACTTGCTGGATCACGGAGGGCTCTACATAGAACATCCGGTAGCGAAAGCCGTCGCTCGTGCCTGCTTCGCCATCGTGAACTTCGTCCGGGTGCAGGACGATGGTTCCGCCGGGCTGGCTATGGCGTTTGCTATGGCGGTAGTTGAAGCTCTGAACACCGCAAAGCGTGACGCCGATGGCGTAGGTGTCATGCCGGTGGGTGGTGTAGCCATGGCCACTGAAATAGGCTTCGATGCGTTCCATTTTCCGCGATTCAGGAGCCCGCACCAGCCAGTCGCGATCACGATTTGATTGAGTCATTTAGACCGGCCTCTCGCTTTTGTCTGCACACGATACCTGTCTGATATGCCTTGGCGCAGGAAAAAGCGAGATCCGGATTCTTCGGAACGCAGAAAGCTGCTCGTTACGCAGGGCGGCTTACTGGTCGTACAGTGCGTCGCTGTTTCAGATTTCTTTCACGGGTGTCTCACCCTGGGCACTCTTGATCAGCCCGATGACGTGAAGGCAGTCAGCCTTGTTCACATAGGATTCGCCGCTGGCGATCGTTTCGTGGTTGCCGGCTCTCAAGCGCCACCGCCATTGGCCTTTTCCAGTGCTCTGGGTGCCTCGGGTCTGCCTGTAGATCTCAAAATACATCGGTTCGCTCCCTGCGATTAATTCATTCAAGACATGCTTTGCACATGTCGCTCCAAGCCTAGCCAAGCTGATAGTTTTGGCTATGGGAAATTCGTTTCCATTCGTTATCAAATATTGCCGATATGGATTCGGATTTGCTCCGGCGACCCTTTTCAGGAAACAGGTCATCTTGGGAGCGCGGGGCTGGATAAAGTTCCGGTTTCGTTCTTGCGTTGCCTTGTGCGGTCCTGCTTAATACATTCCGATTCAGACGTTTGTCATTGACGTCCGGTCCGGGGAACCCGGGGGCTGGGAGCCCGATGGGACTGGAAAAACCTATAAGAAAAAGAGCCATCAAGTGACTGAATATCCAGGAGCGGATCTGCAAGGATGTCTAGCGCTTTCGCTTGTCATTCCAGTTTTCAACGAAGTCCAGTCCATAGATTTGTTTATCGCCAGAGTCGATCGGGTTTTTGCGAACGAGCCGCTGGTGACCCTGGAGCTGGTGTTCGTCAATGACGGCAGTGTCGACGAAACATTGGTGTTGTTGCTGGAAAAACAGCGGACGGACCCGCGCATCCGGATCGTCGACCTGAGCCGCAATTTCGGCAAGGAAGCGGCGCTGAGTGCCGGTCTGCAAGCGGCTCGTGGCCAGGCGGTGGTGCCGATCGACGTCGATCTGCAGGACCCGCCCGAGGTGATCCTGCAAATGATCGCCCACTGGCGCAACGGTGCCGAGGTGGTACTGGGCCATCGCATAAACCGTGACTCCGACTCTTGGGCCAAACAGGTTTCCGCCAACGGGTTCTATCGGCTGCACAATAAAATCGCCGACCACAAGCTACCGGAAAATGTCGGTGATTTTCGGCTGATGGATCGTTGTGTGGTCGATGCGCTGCAGAGCCTGCCCGAGTCCCGACGCTTCATGAAGGGCTTGTTTGCCTGGGTAGGATTTCGAACCACCGTCGTGGATTACGTCAGGCCCGAGCGTGCGGCCGGTGAAAGCAAATTCAACGGCTGGCGCCTGTGGAACTTTGCCCTGGAGGGCATCACCAGTTTCAGCACCGAACCGCTGCGTATCTGGACCTACCTGGGGCTTAGCGTCTCGCTGGTGTCCTTTTCGTTTGCGGTGTTCATTGTGCTACGGACGCTGATTTCCGGGGTCGATCTGCCAGGCTACGCCTCCCTGATGGTGGCCGTCACGTTCCTGGGCGGGTTGCAACTGATCGGCATCGGCGTACTGGGTGAATACCTGGGCCGGACCTATATCGAATCCAAACGCCGACCGGTTTTTCTGGTGCGGCGCATCTATGACGCCAAGGACTGACAATGGATCTCAAGGAAACCGACATCCTGGGGCCCGATATCGGGCAGCATTGGTACTATCGTTCCAAGGCGCGCGCCATGCTCCACATGCTCAAAGGCACATCGGCCAAAACACTGCTGGATGTGGGGGCCGGATCGGGCTTTTTTTCCCATCACTTGTTGTCCCATACCGAGACGGCCCGGGCCTGGTGCGTGGACATCAGTTACCCGGCCGACTCCGATGCCAGCACCGCCGGCAAACCCGTCCACTACCGGCGCGCCATCGACGCGCTGGACGCGGATCTGGTGTTGTTGATGGATGTGTTGGAACACGTGGACGATGACATGGGCCTGCTCAAGGCTTATGTCGACAAGGTGCCCTCTGGCACCCGCTTCCTGATCACCGTGCCGGCGTTCCAGTTTCTCTGGAGCGGGCATGATGTGTTTTTGGAACACAAACGCCGTTACACCCTCGGGCAACTGGAGGGGGTCGTGGCCCAGGCGGGTTTGCAGGTGCACAAAAGCGCTTACTATTTCGGCCTGGTGTTTCCGATCGCCGCCGCCGTGCGCCTGTTGCAACGCAACACGTCCGGCGCGCCGGCCAGCTCGCTCACTCGGCATCATCCGCTGGTCAATGGCGGGTTGAAGTCGCTGTGCAGCCTGGAGCTTGCGTTTATGGGCGCCAATCGCGTGGCCGGCCTGACGGTGTTCTGTCTGGCACAAAAACCATGATCTGGACGCGGTCGCCGTTGCTGCGACGTGGGCTGCGGTTCGCCATGACGGGCTTGTTCGTGACCGCTGTGCATGTGTTGGCTGCCGTGTTGTTTGTGCACCTGATCCTGGCCAGCCCGCCGTTGGCCAACGGTTTTGCGTTTGTGGTGGCAACCGTGGTGTCTTACCTGATCAACACGCTCTGGAGTTTCTCCAGCCGATTGCATGGCCGCACGCTCGGCCGTTTCGTGGTGGTGTCGATCGGCGGATTCTGGCTGGCGATGCTGGTGGCCTGGGTGGCGCAGAGCGCGGGCCTGAATTACCTGGCGGGCATTGCTGCCGTGGCGCTGATCATCCCGGTGTTTACCTTCATCTTGCATAATTTCTGGACGTATCGATGACCGTTCGTGGCGAGCGTTATCTGGTTTCCCTGTTGCCCGTATTGCTGGGCGTGCTGGCGTTTCTGATGGTCATCGGCCCTCGGGTGTTGAACCCGACGAATATCGCCTGGCTGGGGGAGGGCGATGCGGCGACTCATTATCTGGGATGGGCGTTTTTCCGTGATTCGCCCTGGACCTTTCCGTTGGGCATGAACCCTTCCTATGGCTTGGAGTTGGCCAACGGGATCATTTTTTCCGATTCCAACCCGCTGCTGGCGTTCATATTCAAGCCCTTCAATGCTTGGCTTCCCGAGACGTTCCAGTATTTCGGGCTGTGGCTGCTGGCGTGTTTTGTCCTGCAGGCCTGGTTTGCCTGGAAGCTGGTGGGGCTGCTGACGCCTTCGGTCTGGATCAGGTTGTTGGGGGCCGGGTTGTTCGTGTTTTCGCCCCCGATGTTTCTGCGCATGGGAGGGCATCTTTCCTTGTCCGGGCATTTCCTGATCCTGGCGGCGCTGTACCTGGCGTTGCGGCCCGGTCTGCAAAAGCGACGCCTGGCCTGGGGCGTGCTCTTGGCCGCGACGGCGCTGGTGCATGCCTATCTGTTGGCGATGGTGGCATTGATCTGGCTGGCTGATCTGGCCAGCAAAGCCATCAAGGGTCGGTTACCCCGGCGCAATGCCTTGATTGAGCTGGCCGGTCTGTTTCTGTTGGTCGCATTCTGCTGCTGGCAAGCGGGTTATTTCAGTGTGGGCGGCGGGACCGTGGCGGGTGGTTTTGGCTTGTATCGTCTGAATCTCTTGTCGGTGGTGAACCCCAGTGGCTGGTCATACGTATTGCGCGACATGCCCCAAGGACCCGGGGACTACGAGGGTTTCAATTACCTGGGTTTGGGGGTGCTGATGCTGGCGATCTGCGCCGGCGTGGCACTGCTGCAAGGCAACACCGGCCTGGCGGAGGCCGTGCGTCGCAGACCTCTATTGCTGTTGGCGCTGATCGGGCTGACGCTTTTTTCACTGACCAACAAGCTCGGTATTGGCATGCTGGATGTGCATTACTGGTTGCCGAAAACCATCGAGCAGTTGGCGAACGTCTTTCGTGCGGCCGGTAGGATGTTCTGGCCGGTGTTCTACATTCTCGTGTTTACGCTGATCTTTTTGGTGGTCCGAGGCAATAAGCCACGAGCTGCGGTGTGTCTGCTGGCTGTCGCCCTGGTGGTGCAGGTTCTGGATACCCGCAGCGGGTGGGCAGGCCTGCGCAAGAGCCGGATGATGCCGACCGCCTCGAGCTGGCCGACGCCCCTGGCCGACCCGTTTTGGGCCAGCGCGGCAAATCACTACGCCAAGGTCCGGTCGTTGTTGCCGCAGAATCAGCCGGAAAACTGGCTGTTGATCAGCCAATACGCCCAGAACCATGGTCTGGAAACCGATAGCGTGTACTTGGGACGGATGGGCACTCGGGAGATCGAACACGCTCAACGGCACGCTGGCCAAATGCTCGCCACCGGTCAGTATGAGGCGGATTCCCTCTACATTCTCGACAGCCGCACCGCGCTCGAAGCGATCAAAACCGTTAATCGCCAGACCGATCTGCTGACCCGTCTTGATGGCCTCGTGGTGCTGGCGCCGGGATGGAAGACCTGTACCCAATGCCCACCGATAGCGCAGGAGACGCTGGACGTGCAGGTCAAGCCAGGTGAGCGCCAGGTGTTCAACCGAATAAACGCGATGTTGGTCAGCGGCTGGGGGCGCGTCGAAGATTGGGGCACCTGGTCGGAAGGTGCTCAGGCAGAGCTTGTATTGCGTGTACCCCCTGAGGCCCGCGCCCTCTCGATCGAAGCTGCGGCGTTCGTACAGCCCCTGCATACCAGGCAGAGAATCGAGGTCTCGATCAATGGCGTTGCGGCCCTGTCGACGCAACTGACCCGCATGCAGGAGAACACCCTGGAGCTGTCATTGAGCCCGGCCATCCGCGAAGCGATTGCCGCAGATGGGCAGGTGCGTGTGCAGTTTCATCTACCCGACGCGGTCAGTCCCAAGGCGCTGGGGTTGGGGAGCGACGAGCGAGTCATGGCGTTGGGGCTGAAGTCTCTGACGGTGAATTAAGCCGGACGTCTTTATCGTGTGCTTCAAGGTTTTTTGCGCAGCGCTGAATGCACAATTTGAGGCTGTTTTTCGAAACGCTGATACGGCTGGAAGCGTTCATGCGTGAGCGCGCCGGCGCGGTGCAAATTCCGCTGCGCGAAACAAAAACCTGCGTCAGCCAAGTAAAGTCGAGGTATGGTTGCGACGGCTGAAACCACATCGTCATATTTTCGAACAGGAGTCGAACACATGCCTCACCTGCACATGGAGTACACCGCCAACCTGCCCAAGTTTGACGAGGGTGTCGTACTGCTGCGTCTGAATAATACGCTGGTGGCCTCCGGTCAGTTCGCTGCCGAGTCGGACATCAAAAGCCGGGCTGTGAAAATCGAGAATTTCCTGGTGGGCACCCTTTTTGAAAAGCGCGGTTTCGTGCACGTGAAGCTGGCCTTGTTGAGCGGCCGTTCGCCAGAGGTCAAGAAGCAGCTGGCCGAAAAACTGTTGGAGGTGATCCAGGAGGTGGGCGAATGGCCGGCTGACGTTTCCGTGCAACTGTGCGTGGAAATCCTCGACATCGACCGAGGCCCCTATGCCAAGGCTGTCGTCGGCGCCTGAGGGTCAGGTGCTTCGGGTCTTGACGATCCGCTCGCGCAGCCAGGTGCTATCAGCGGCCTGGCTGCACGGCGTTTCAAGGTGAATCCCGACAAGCCTTCAGGCGCTTGATGGTTTGCCGGGTGGGATCAACCGTGGCCGCACCGGCATGGCACAGGTTGATACTCTGCAAGATGGCGCGCACATGCTTGTACATGCCCTCGGCTTTATAAGTGGGGCGCATGCCAGTGCGGGTGTTGATGAACAACTCGTCGTCGAAACAGGTCCGCAGTTTCTTGAGGCAGTAGCTGACCGTTGACTGGCTGACACACAACGCCTCGGATACACCGGTGACGCTGCTTTGCTCGTACACAGCGTTAAACACCATGAGGTCTTGCATATCGAGTTTTCTGAGGGAGTTACTGTTCAGCATCCGTTCTGTCTCTCTCTGTGCTCCTTGCGCGGATCTTGCGCAAACCAGACCTTTGATCCTAACGGAACGATCGTCCCAGGAGAATGCCAGGCGAGCGGTTTCACGGTCGCGAGTGGGACAGATAATGTAATGAACACGACGGATCGTTCAGCATTCGATTCTCTGGCCGATTGTTTAGCTCATTGCGATCCAAGCTCCATCAAATCAAGGTTTAACCGGCTTTGGTGACGTGGGACTCTGCCAAAGTGTGTTTCCTGTGATGTCTTTTATGGACGGTTGGCCCGCTGCAATCCAATACCCTTCATTCGCCGCAATGGGGCCGGTGGGCAGGTTTATGTCCGGGGTCTCTCCCACGCTGTGTGCGCTGCCCTCTGAACTGGCTTTTTGGGCACTCTGGCATTGTCGCCACGCCCGTCCTCCAGATACTTGTATTTCCTGTTGATCCTAAACAGTGTTCGTTGATCGCGAGCACAGGCTGACGGTGCTTTGTCGCCCGTCCGACATGAAAATACGAGCGTTCTCATGAGTTCTGCCCACCTCTCTTTTGCCCCCCTGCATCAAGCCCAGGCGTTCCTGGAGCAAAATCCGGATATTGAGCTGTTCGAGCTGTTTATTCTCGACAGCAACGGTGTGCCTCGGGGCAAACTGCTGCACCGGGATGAGTTGCTGGCGCTTTACGAAAGTGGGCGGCCCTTGCCCAGTACCATTCTCGGGTTGACCATCAATGGCGACGACGTGGAAAACTCCGGGCTGGTGTGGGATGTTGGCGACATCGATTGCCGGGCTTATCCCATCAGCGGCAGCTTGCAGCGAATGCCCTGGCGGCTGATCCCCACTGCGGCAGTGCAGGTCAGCATGCATCCTCAGGAAGGCATGCCCGCGACCATCGCCGATCCGCGTTATTTGCTCAGTCAAGTGATCGACGCTTTGCAGGCCGATGGCTATTACCCGGTGATGGCGGCGGAGCTGGAGTTCTATCTGTTGGACGCGCAGCGCGACAGCCAGGGCCGGCCGCAACCGGCGCGGGACGCTGATGGCGGCCGACCCGGTGCCACGCAGGTCTATGGCTTGCGCGAGCTGGAACAGATCGAACCGTTCCTGGCGGACCTCTATTCCGCCTGCAAGTCGCAGGGGATCCCGGCCCGAACGGCCATTTCCGAATACGCGCCGGGCCAGGTGGAAATCACCCTCGAACACCGCACCGATGCCTTGCAGGCCATGGATGAGGCGGTGCGCTACAAACGTCTGGTCAAAGGCGTGGCGCATAAACACGGCATGCAGGCGTGTTTCATGGCCAAGCCTTTCGCGGAACTGGCAGGTTCGGGCATGCACATGCACGTCAGCCTGGCGGATAGCGAGGGCCATAACCTGTTTGCCAGCGAAGCCGCCGATGGCACGCCGCTGCTGCGTCATGCGGTGGGCGGGATGCTCGACACGTTGCTCGACTCACTGCTGATGTTCTGTCCGAATGCCAATTCCTATCGGCGCTTCCAGAGCAACAGCTACGCGCCGCTGGCAGCAACCTGGGGGGTGGACAATCGCACAGTGAGCCTGAGGATACCGGGCGGGCCGGCATTTTCGCGGCATATCGAACATCGTATTTGTGGTGCCGACGCCAACCCGTACCTGGCCGCCGCAGCGATACTGGCCGGCATCCATCGCGGCATTCGTGAACAGTGCGATCCCGGTGCGCCAGTGGCGGGCAACGGCTATGCCCAGGCGAGCGAATTGCTGCCCACCGACTGGCTCACCACCTTGCGCACGCTTGAAGCCTCGACCTGGGCCAGGCAAGCCTTCGGCGATGAGTTCCTCAGGGTGTACCTGGCGGTCAAACGCGCCGAATACCGTCAGTTCATGGGCGAGGTCGGAGAGCAGGACTGGCGTTGGTACATCCATCAGGCTTGAACTGAGCCACAAGCTGCACGTCGGATCGGACGTGCGGCTTGCTACTTGAAAAATTATTTAATGGCAACTTTTTCACGAAAAATTGATAGTGACCTGCCTAAAGTTTGTGTTGCCGTAGCACAGTAGTTTTTCAAACTTTCCTGCGGTATTTGCTTTCCATAGCGCAACTTCCAGGAAACTTTAAAACCTCATGCTGACCATTAAACCCGTGCGCCCCGAGTGGGTGACGCTGGTCGCCAGTGTCTTTTTATTAGTGGGCTTCAACGTTGTGCTCTGGCAGCACCTGCATACCATTACGGCAGGTGACGGCGGGGGCGTGCTGATCGGCGTGGCGTTTGCGGTGCTGGTGTTGTTCGCCTTCAACCTGATGCTGACAATGGTAGCGTTCCGTGGGCTGCTCAAGCCTGTGCTGATATTGCTTTTTCTGATCAGCGCCGGTGTGGCGTATTTCATGGCTCAGTATGGCGTGCTGATCGATGCCGGCATGTTTCGTAACTTTGCTGAAACCAATGCCACAGAGGTGCGTGATTTACTGTCGTTAAAGTTGTTTGCCTACCTCGGTTTGTTAGGCGTGTTGCCGTCCTGGTTGTTATTTAAAACACCGATCAGCTATCGCCGCTGGCCCAAAGAATTGTTAAGCAAGTTAGTGGTGAGCGGAGTGTCGGCGGCGGTGATCGGCATGGTCGCCCTGGCCAATTACCAAGGGTTGTCTTCATTGTTTCGCAATCATCATGAATTGCATTTGATGGTGGTACCGAGCAACTACATCGGTGCGTCGATCGGGTACTTGCGTGAACAGGTCGCGTCGGCCAAACAGCCCTTCATCACCTTGGGTGAGGATGCGAGTCGTAATCCGGTCTGGCAAACCCATGCCCGCAAGTCCCTGACCGTACTGGTGGTGGGGGAGAGCGCCCGTGCCGAGAACTTCGGCATTCTGGGCTATAACCGCGATACCACGCCGCAACTCAATCAAGAAGCCGGCCTGATCGCCTTCACTGATGTGCACTCCTGCGGTACGGAAACCGCGGTATCGGTGCCGTGTATGTTTTCCAACATGGGCCGCAAGAACTACGACGCCAGCAAGGCCAGGAACGAAGAAGGCCTGCTCGATGTGCTCAAGCGCGCCGGGCTGGAGGTGATCTGGCGTGACAATCAGTCGGGCTGCAAAGGCACTTGCGACCGGGTCACTGTGCAGGATGTCAGCAATCTCAAGGACCCGGCCCTGTGCGCCAACAGTGAGTGTCGCGACGAAATTCTGCTCCAGGGCCTGCAGCATTTCATCGACACCCTCGACAAGGACACCGTACTGGTGCTCCACCAAATGGGCAGTCACGGGCCGGAGTATTTCAAGCGCTATCCCAAGCAATACGAACATTTCACCCCAGTGTGCCAAAGCAATGCGCTGAACAATTGCAGCCGCCAGAGCATCGTCAACGGCTACGACAACACGCTGGTGTACACCGACCATGTGTTATCGACCCTGATCGACCTGCTGCGGGCCAATCAGGACAAGGTCGACACAGCGATGCTGTACCTGTCCGACCACGGCGAGTCCCTGGGCGAGTACAACCTGTTTCTCCATGGCACGCCCTACATGCTCGCCCCGGAACAACAGAAACACGTGGCGATGCTGGCCTGGTTTTCCGACAGCTATCAGAAGTCCTTCTCCGTCGACACCCATTGCCTGCAACTGAGCCGGGACAAGCCCTTGAGCCAGGACAATCTGTTTCATTCGATGCTCGGGCTGCTGGAAGTCAACAGCAGGGTCTACAACCGGGACCTGGACCTGTTTGCCGGTTGCCGTGGCGCGGTCATTGACGGGGTATTGGCCCGGCAGTGAGCGCCTCGACTTTTTTTTCACGTACGGGTGGTTAGCCTGTTCCTATTCATCTTTCCCAAGAGCGGTTGGTATGTCTGGGCAACCCCCATCCCCCGTAGAGATCGAGTTCGCCAGGCATCATGACCGGGAACACGCGCGCATTTGCCGTCAAGCGGCGCCCAGGCGACTGCGCCTGGCGTTCTGGCGTGACGAGCAATTGGTCCGCAATGCCTTGAAAGCCGCCGGTGAACCGGGGCTGGTGCTGGATGTGACCTGTGGCGCGGGCCGGTTCTGGCCGGTGCTGGCCGAACATGCCAACCGGGTGATCCTGGCGGCGGACCCCTCGCCAGACATGCTCGATCACGCCCGCACCCACCATGGCGGCGCGTTGCTGGAGCGGGTCACGACCTTTCCCAGTTCGGCATTCACCCTCGGCCTGTCGGCTAACGCTGTGGACTGTATTTTGTGTCTGCAACTGTTTCGGCACGTCAAGGCCAGTGAGCATCGGCTGGCGCTGTTGCGCGAATTTCATCGGGTCAGCCGTGACACGGTGATTGTGTCGGTGCAAATTGAAGGTGGCCTCAACATCGGACCTGCGCCGCACCGCGGCCTGGCGGACAAGGCTGAAGTTGAAGCCGAGTTCCGCCAGGCCGGTTTCACCCTGCTGTGGTACCAGGATTTTCTGCCCGGGTTTGCGCTGACGCGGGTTTATGCGTTGTGCAAGGCCGGTTAATTCCCGATGTAGGACTATTCTTGCCTTCGCGCAGGCGATTTCTCTCAGGCTCCCGCTCTATGGATGCTCGCAATCGCTGACGGCGATATATACTGCGCGCCATTCTTCAAGGGAGAGCCGTGTGGCCATCGATATTCACTGGATTCGCGACAACGATAGCCTCGGTCAGTTTTGCGCCCAATGGCAGCAGTTGCCATTCGTCGCCCTCGACACTGAATTCATGCGGGTCGACACGTTTTATCCCATTGCCGGTTTGTTGCAGATCGGCGACGGCGAGCGTGCCTATCTGATCGACCCCTTGACCATCGACAACTGGAAGCCCCTGGCCGCGTTGCTGGAAAACCCGGCAGTGCTCAAGGTGCTGCACGCCTGCAGCGAAGACCTTGAAGTGCTGCTGCGCTTGACCGGCAGCCTGCCTGCGCCGCTGTTCGACACTCAATTGGCCGCCGCCTACCTGAACCTGGGTTTTTCCATGGGTTATTCCCGGCTGGTACAGGACGTGTTGGGCATCGACTTGCCCAAGGGCGAAACCCGCTCTGATTGGTTGCAAAGACCCCTGTCGGAAACGCAGATCAGCTACGCCGCTGAAGATGCAGTGCATCTGGCGGAAGTTTTCGTACAGCTACGCCCGAAGCTTTCTGACGAAAAATACGCCTGGGTCCTGGAGGATGGCGCCGAGCTGGTGGCCAACCTGCGTCGCGAAGTCGACCCCTATGAGGTTTATCGCGAGGCCAAGCTAGCCTGGAAACTTTCCCGTGCCCAACTGGCCGTGCTGCGCGAGCTATGCGCCTGGCGCGAGCGGGAAGCGCGGGCTCGTGACCTGCCGCGTAACCGGGTCATTCGCGAGCATTCGCTGTGGCCCCTGGCCCGCACTCAGCCGGATAACCTCGGTGCGCTGGCGAAAATCGAAGACATGCACCCGCGTACCGTGCGCCAGGACGGCGAGTTCCTGCTGGAGCTGATCAAACGCGCCGGCAGCGTACCGCCCGAGCAGTGGCCGCCAGCCGTGGCCGAACCCTTGCCCATCGAGGCTTCGGCGCTGGTCAAGCGTCTGCGGGCACTGGGGCAGGCTGAGGCCGAGCGCCTGGGAATCGCCCCTGAACTGATGCTGCGCAAGAAAACCCTCGAGGCGCTGATCAAGAGCGGCTTTCCCGAGGGCCCTTACCAATTGCCCGATTCGCTGCGTGGCTGGCGCCGCGAATTGATGGGCCAGGCGCTGCTCGACAGCCTGGCCACCGCCGGAGAACAGCCTTGAAACGTATCTGCTCGATCTACCGAAGCTCGAAGAAAAACGAGATGTACCTGTATGTGCTCAAAAGCGATGCCCTGGAGCGTGTGCCCGAGCCCTTGATGGCTGCCTTTGGCAAGGCGATCCATGCCTTTGACCTGGTGCTGAGCCCCGAGCGCAAGCTGTCGCGGGAAGACATCAACCTGGTGCTGGAAAACCTCGATACCCAGGGTTATCACTTGCAGATGCCACCGGCTGAAGACGAATACATCGAGCATCTGCCGGAAGAGTTGCTGCGACGCAACGACCCGGTCTGACGGTACCCCGAGGCACCTTTCCCGGGCCTCTTGAAACACTGGAATGGTTTATTGGCGATGGCCGCAAGGATGGAGCGACACTCTGTCGGCGGTCGTCTGCATAGTTTTTGAAAGGTTTGATCCATGCGCGTTCTGATTGCCGAACACGATCACGCGGTGTACGCCCAGCTTCTGCGACAGGCTGCACCCGATATCCAAGTCCTGACCAGTGGCGACTCCGCCGAACTGTCGCGACTGGCCGCCGACTGCCCGGTCTGGCTGGGCCAGCCCGATCTGCTGGCCACCCTGTTGCGTCAAGGCCATCAGCCCCAGTGGCTGCAATCGACCTGGGCGGGCATCACGCCGCTGCTGGCCGAGGGCTTGACGCGTGATTATCGCCTGACCCGTGCGGTGGGCATTTTCGGCCAGGTGATGGCCGAGTACGTCCTTACCTATATGCTCGGTCATGAGCGCGAGGTGCTGGCGCGGCTGGTCAGCCAGGTCGAGCGCAAGTGGGACAACCGTCAGGGCCAGAGTCTGGCCGGGCGCAAGGCACTGATCGTCGGGACCGGCGATATCGGCCAGCGGGTAGCGCAGTTCCTGCTGCCGTTTGGTGTGCAGCTGTATGGCATTGCCAGCGAAGCCAGGGAGCTGGCGCCGTTCATCGAGGTCGGGGCGCTGAAGGATCTGCCGCGCATGGTGGGGGAGGTGGATTATGTGATCAACCTGCTGCCCAACACGCCGGACACCCACGATATATACGACGCGACGCTGTTCAGGCAATTCAAGCCCACCGGGCTGTTCATCAATGTCGGACGCGGCGTGGCCGTGGTCGATGCCGATCTGGTGCAAGCCTTGAAGGAAGGGCATCTGGCCGGCGCGGTCATTGACGTTTGCCGCCAGGAGCCGTTGCCACAGCGGCATCCTTTCTGGACGGCCTGGGGCCTGCTGCTGACCGGCCATAGCTCGGCACCGACGTCGCCGGCGATGATGGTGCAGTTGTTCCTGGAAAACCTGCGGGCCTACCAGGCCGGCGAAACCTTGCGCGGGGAAGTGGATTTCGATCGGGGATATTAGACCGAGCCAATCAACTTGTGGGAGCGAGCCTGCTCGCGATAGCGGTTTGCCAGTCGGCATCAATGCTGGCTGATCCGGCGCTATCGCGAGCAGGCTCGCTCCCACAGTGATCTTCAGCGGTCACCCCATCGGTGTTCTCGGCCAATCCATTTACGGACTTCGCCAACACAACGCCCTACCGACAGTCGCCCATGCTTGGCCTGAAGAGGCCCCGGCACTAGACTGACGGCCTTTTCACCATCTGATGCTGATTGCTTGAGCCATGGCCGCCAAAGTCGAACCGTTCTGGATACGTAAAACCCTCGATCAGCTTGATGCGCAGGAATGGGAATCGCTGTGTGACGGCTGTGGCCTGTGCTGCCTGCAAAAACTCGAAGACGAAGACGACAACAGCGTCTACTACACGCGCATCGCTTGCAAATTGCTGGACTTGAAAACCTGCCAGTGCACCGACTATTCCCGGCGCCGCGACTTTGTTCCCGATTGCATCCAGCTCACACCGGGCAAGGCCGATGAGTTCAAATGGTTGCCACCGACCTGCGGTTATCGCCTGGTCAGTGAGGGCAAGGATCTGCCGTTATGGCACCACCTGGTCTGTGGCGATCGCGATGCCGTGCACCACGAACGCATTTCCCAATCCGGGCGCATGCTGGCCGAAGGCAGCGTGCCCGAGGACGATTGGGAAGATCATCTGATTTTTCGCGCCGGCTGAATGCCGGGCATCGCACCATCAGGGAGAACCCATGGCAGCAGGATTGAAAAGGATGCTCGCAGCCGGGCTGTGGGCGGTGTGCGGGCCGCTGTGGGCGGCGCAGAAAGTCGATCTGGATTATCACGTGCACCTGTTGCCGCAAAGCGATCAGGCCGAAGTGCGCCTGACCCTGGCGCGGGGTTCGGCAGTGCGCAGCCTGGACTTCGACCTCGGCGATGGCAGCCGCTACAGCCACTTCAAGGCCGACGGTCAATGGCAGCTCATCCCGGGCAAGGACACACGCGGCGTTTGGCGTCCCAGTGCCGACAAGGCGAGCCTGAGCTATCGCGTGCGCATCAGTAATACTCGCAAGAACGGTACGTTTGAAACCCGTATGACCCCGGGATGGGGGCTTCTGCGCGGCGACGATCTTGTGCCGCCGGCCAAGTTGGATCAGCAGGATGGCACTGAGCTGGTGTCACGTTTGCAATTTGAACTGCCCGACGGCTGGAAAAGCATCGAAACGGCCTGGCCGCGCATCGGCAAGCAACGCTTTCGCATCGACAACCCCGCGCGGCTGTTCGATCGTCCCACCGGCTGGATGCTCGCCGGCAAACTCGGCAGCCGGCGCACACGCCTGGGAGAGACCGAGGTGACGGTGGCCTCACCCCAAGGCCAGGGCATGCGCCGGATGGATGTGCTGACGCTGCTGACGTTCGTCTGGCCGCAAGTGCAGGCGTTGGTGCCGCGTCATCCCGGCAAGCTGCTGATCATCGGCGCGTCAGACCCGATGTGGCGTGGCGCCCAGGCCGGGCATGAATCGATTTATCTGCACAGTCGTCCGCCGCTGGTCAGCGAACGCGGCAATAGCCCGATGTTGCGCGAGTTGGTGCAGATGCTGGCGCGGGTCAACGATCGTGAGCGCAGTGACTGGATCAGCGAAGGGCTGGCCGAGTATTACGCCATCGAATTGCTGCGTCGGGCTGGCGGCATGAGTGATGAGCGCTACCAGAGCCTGAACGACCGGTTGGCTCGGGACAGCAAAGGCGTCAGCACCTTGCGTGGCGAGCAGGTCCGCCCGGCGACGGTGGCCAAGGCGGTGTTGCTGTTGCAGGAGCTGGACCGCGAGATTCGTTTGAAAACCCGCAACAAGCGCTCGCTCGATGACGTGCTGCACGCCGCCATGCGTCTGGAGACGGTTGATACCCAGGAGTTTGTCCAGCTCAGCGAGAGCGTTCTGGGGGAGAGTTCTACTGTGCTGGATACTCGGTTACTTCAGTAATACCGCTATCGCGAGCAGGCTCGCTCCCACATTGACCAGCGTTACACTCAAAATGTGGGAGCAAGGCTTGCCCGCGATGGGGCCATCAGCCAGTAAAATCAAAGCCCAACCTTCGGCGAACTCAACGAATCATTCCCCGTCACTGTAGCCGTGCTGGTCGCGGCCTCGGCGCTGGCTTTCATGCGGCTCAGCTCATCACCGGCCTGCTCGATGCGGGCACGGGCGTGGTGCAGGTTCTGACGATTCTTTTCCAGCAACGTCTTGGCCGAGCAGTGCCCGGTGATGCCGCGCGCCAGGGCCATGCCGCCGATCGCCAGTTGGGCCAAACCGATCACGCCTCCACGGCGCAAGCCCTTGCCCATCATCAGGACTCCGCCGGCCAATGAGCCAATGCGTTCCCAGCCATGCACGTTTTGCGGCGGATGAGATTGGAAAGGGGTGGTCTCAATCGGCTCGAACGGGTTGTTATCGCTCATGATCTGTCTCCGGTGTGGGGTTGGTATAAAACTGACTGCCCGAGCGATTCCCTTGTTCAATCCAATTGCGCACCGATCAGCGGAATTGCGGCCCCGAACGGGTGTTATTGCCTTTGGCCATGCGGTCGTACAACACGACATTGACCGTGGCCGCCAGGTTCATGCAACCGGTGGTGGGGATGTACACCACGTCTTCGCACCAGTCACGGATGTCTTTATCCAGCGAGCCATCTTCCGGGCCGAAGATATACAGCGCCCGGTCCGGGTGAGTGTATTCGGGCAAGGGACGAGCACCGTCGACCAGTTCCACGGCCACTGGCACACAGCCCAGGGGCAGGATTTTTTTCAGGTCATCGATGCCGATCAACGGGATGTCGTAGTGGACTTTCTTGGTGTCAGTGACGAAGTCCGCGGCGCGCTCATAGCGTTTGCCGGTGTAGAACACCGATGCCACGCCGTAGCAGCCGGCGGCGCGCATGACCGAACCGACGTTTTCCGGAGACTTGGGGTTGAACAGACCGATGCAGCTGTAGCGTTTGTTGGCCACGGGCGGGGTGCCTTTGGGGAAAAGGCGCGATTATACGGGGATTGGAAGAGGGGGGCAGCTTGTAGATTGATGGTGATCGTTTGATTGCCATCGCGAGCAGGCTCGCTCCCACAGTGGATTCGTGTTGTTCGCAAAATCCTGTGGGAGCAAAGCTTGCTCGCGAAACAGCCGGCTCGGTTTCTGAAAGACCGCATCGGCTTCATCGCGGGCAAGCCTTGCTCCCACATAAATCCTCTCGCCACAAATGGCTGGCTACTCGTCCTTTTTCATCAACCCGGCCAGTGCGGCGAACGGGTTGTGGGTCGCCTTGGCGATTTTCGGGGTGCTCAGGGAGCCGTCGCCGAAATATTGCTGGTCGGTGTAACGCGAGTGTTCGTTGTCGTGGCAGTACAGGCACAGCAGTTCCCAGTTGGAACCGTCCTGCGGGTTGTTGTCGTGGTTGTGGTCGCGGTGGTGAACGGTCAGTTCACTCAGGCGCTTGCCGGAAAACTCACGGGCGCAGCGGCCACAGACGTGGGGGTACATTTTCAGGGCTTTGTCGCGGTAACCCATTTCCCGGTCACGCTGGGCATCGGCGAGGATGCGATCCAGCTTGGCGGTGTTGGACGGTGGCGTTGACGAACTCATGGGTTCACCTTTGTAAAAAAGACTGATGACGGTTGAACAGAGTTTAGCTCAGCCCTTGAGCTTCTCGGCAATCCAGATGGTGTGGCGGGTGCCTTTGTTGCCGTGGGCGAAGACTTGCACCTCTTCGGCCTTGAAGCCGGCCTTTTTCAGCTTGTCGGAAAACTGCCGGTCGGCGCTGGCTGACCATACTGCCAGCACACCCTTGGACCGCAGGGCCTTGGCGCAGGCGGCCAGGCCGCCGGCTGAATACAGCCAGCTGTTGGCTTTCTGCGTCAGGCCTTCGGGGCCGTTGTCGACGTCCAGCATGATGGCGTCGAAGCCCTGGGGTTCGGCTTGCAGCACCTTGGCCACATCTTCCATGCGGATCACGGTACGCGGGTCCGACAGTGGGCGACCGGCCTTTTCGCCCAAAGGGCCACGGTTCCACTCCACCACGCCGGGCACCAGTTCGGCCACCACCACTTCGGCATTTTTGCCCAGGTGCTTGAGGGCCGAGGCCAGCGTGAACCCCATGCCGAGGCCACCGATCAGTACGCGCGAGCCGGGACGGCCGGCAACCTTGCGGCAAGGAATCTCGGCCAGGGCGTCTTCGGAGCCGTGCATGCGCGTATTCATCAACTGCCCACCGTCACCGCCCTGGATCTTGATGACGAAGTCGTCGCCGTACTCGAACAGGCACAGGGCGCCGCCATTGTCAGGGATGGGGGTGGTGTCCAGTAGAACGAAACGTTTCATGGATGTCTCATGCAAAGGAAGGGCAAAGCGGCGCGGTAAGGACTAGCCTGAAGACAGACAATCGCCACGGAGCCATTGATGAAGCGCACCATTCTAACGGCCATTGCCCTGGCAGCGCTCTCGATAAGTTGGGTGCAGGCCCAGCAGCCCACGATTCCGGTGAGCCCACCGAGCATTCCCGGTTCGCCCGGCACCCCCACACCGATGCCATACCCGCCGGTCACGCCCAGCGGCGTACCCACGCCCAGCCCCGGAAGCGGACCGCCGTTGCTGCCGCCAATCGAAATGCCCAAGCCGCCCAAGGACCAGCCGATACCGGGCATGGAGCCGAAACCACCGAAGGCCAAGTCGCCGGGGGGGTAGGTCTGAAGCCAGTCGGTGAAATAACTGAATGGCAAAGCCCTGGGGGGGGGCGGGCATTGCGGTGAACTCTGTGGGAGCAAAGCTTGCTCGCGATGACGTCGGCATATGCAACACCGCTATCGCGAGCAAGCTTTGCTCCCACAGGTTCTGTGTTTCAACTGATAGAGCGAGTCAGACCTGCTGCGACAGCAACTGCCCATCGGCCATGCGCAGGCGTTTGGACAGGGAAACGGCGAGGGCGCGGATGATCTTGGCGGCGATCTTCGGTGCATCGTTGAGCATTTTTTCCAGGGAATCCTTGCCCAGGTTCAGCAATTGGCAATCACTGGCGGCGATGCAACTGGCCGAGCGCCGTTCTCCGTCCAGCACCGCCATTTCCCCGAATGCCCGGCCGCTGCGCAGCGTGGCGATGGTGACGGGTTGACCGTCGGGGCCGGTTTTCTGCACGGCCACTTGCCCTGAATGGATGATGCACATGAAGCTGCCGGCATCGCCCTCGCGGAAAATCGCTTCCCCTTGGGCAATGGCGCTGATGCTGAAGTAGCCCGACGCCGCGGCGAAGTCGACAGGCTGCAACTGGTCGAACAGGCCGCAGTCCATCAGCCAGTCGCGGATTTCGTTGTTCAGTAAGGTCGGTTCTGACATGTCGTCACGGTCTTTTTCTTGTGTCTGGGGCGGTTGCAAGGGTTTGGATGTAAGGCGATTCCTTTGTGGGAGCAAGGCTTGCTCCCACATTGGGTGGTGGTATCAGAGCCCTGCGCATGGAGCTAAGACCCGGCCATCCCACGGAGTTCCTCAGACCAACCCCAAAACCTTCAAAACAAATGCATATTCGAGGGCTACGTCACGTAACCCCTGGTAGCGCCCGCTCATTCCGCCGTGGCCGGCGCCCAGCTCGGTCTTGAGCAGCAAGGGGTTGTCATCGGTCTTGGTGGCGCGCAATTTCGCCACCCATTTGGCTGCTTCCCAATACTGCACGCGGCTGTCGTTGTAACCGGCGATCACCAGCAGCGCCGGATACGCCTGGGCGCTTACGTTTTCGTACGGGGCATAGGCCCTGATCCGATCATAGACGGCGGGCTCCTCGGGATTACCCCACTCGTCGTATTCGGTGACGGTCAGCGGCAAGTCCGGGTCGAGCATGGTGTTAAGCACATCGACGAACGGCACTTCGGCAATCGCCACCTTGAACAGATCCGGGCGTTGATTGAGCACCGCACCGATCAACAAGCCACCGGCACTGCCGCCGCTGATCGCCAGTTGATCGGCGCGGGTGACGCCATTGGCGATCAAATGCTCGGCGCAGGCGATGAAGTCGCTGAAGGTGTTGTGTTTGTGCTCCTGCTTGCCGGCGCGATACCAGGCTTCCCCCAGCTCACCGCCACCACGCACATGGGCAATGGCAAACGCCACGCCGCGATCGAGCAGGCTCAGCCGCCCATGGGAAAACCACGGATCGAGGCTCTCGCCATAGGCGCCGTAGCCATACAGGTACAGCGGCACCGGCTGGCCGAGGGCCTGGCGCTTGACCACCAGGCTGATGGGCACCTGCGTGCCGTCCGGTGCGGTCGCCCACAGCCGCTGGCTCACGTAGTCATCGGCATCGAATGGACCCAGGACCGGGGTTTGCTTGAGTACGACCTGTTCGCCGCTGGCCAGGTCCAGCTGGCGAATCTGTGCCGGACGGTTCAGCGCCTCGTAGCGCAAGCGAATGCGGGGGCTGACGAACTCCAGGCTGTTCTGCACATGCAGGCTGTAGGCCGCGTCCGGCAGTTGCACCCGATACGCCGGCAAACCCTGTGGGTGAACTTCGATGATGGGCAAGCCGCCTTCACGCAGGCTCAGGGTCATGGCGCCGGCGTTCAGGCTCAGGCCGTCGATCATCACCGTGTCGCTGTGGGGGATCAGGTTCTGCCAGTCGGCCTCGGTCGGCGCCAGGCCCGTGTCGGCAGCCTGGTACAGCGCGAAGTTGATCCCGTCGCGGTTACTGCGGATCAACCAGCTCCACTGACCGTCGAGCAAACCATGGTCGACGTCGTATTCATGGTCTTCCACCCGTGGCGCCAGGCAGGTGAAAGGCTGGTCTGGCTGTGCGGCGTCCAGGACCCATACTTCACTGGTGGTTTTGCTGCCCAGGGACAGGATCAGCTGTTTTTCCGAGCTCGAACGGTAGCAATGCAGGAAAAAACGCCCGTCCGGCTCATGGAACACTTCTTCGGCCGCCGTTCCGTCCAGGCGATAGCGCCACAGTTTGTACGGGCGATGGGTGTCATCCAGCTCACCAAAGAACAGCGTCAGGCTGTCATTGGCCCAGGTCATGCTGCCGTCGCAATCCTCAAAGGACAGTTCACTGACTTTGTCATTGGCCAGCTCTTTGACGAACAGGGTGTAAATCTCGTCGCCAGTGGTGTCCAGGCTGTAAGCCAGACGCTGGTGGTCGGGGCTGATGCTGAAGGCACCCAGGGAAAAGAACCCGCCGCCAGCCAGCACGTTAGGGTCCAGCAACAATTGCTCGCGGCTTTCATCCACCGTCAGGCTGTCGTCCACCGGACGCGGGCAGCGGTAGTGACGTGGGTATTCGTCCCCGGCCGTGGTGCGGGTGTAATACAGGTACGGACCCCAAGGCGAAGGCAGGGACAGATCCGTCTCCAGGATCCGGCCCTTGATTTCCTGGAACAGGGTTTCGCGCAGTTCGGCCTGGTCAGCCAGTTGCGCGTCCTGATAGCTGTTTTCAGCCTTGAGGTAGTCGAGCACGGCGTCGGTGTCGCGCTCCTGCAGCCAGGCGTAGGGATCAACACCGGGGTCCCTGCGGGCAATCGGGGCGTTGCAAACGTGGGCAGATAGGGGCATGAAAGGCTCTCGAACGTTGTACGAAATAGGGACTGATGGCCGGTGTGGTTAGTTCGGTCAGCCACCTGCGGCGGCAGAAATTAACCGACAGATACTGCGGCACAGACCACTCGACAGACGCCGGGGCAGCCTGACGAGCGAAAAGCCGTTACTATAAGCGCCTATTTGCCTGCCTTGCCATGGACACCATGACCGAGAACGACTATCTGATCGCCTGGGGCCTCTATGCCTTCGCCGCCCTGGGCTGCCTGCTGGTATGGATGCGCATGACCCGCTGGATCTGGCGCTGGTTGCGCGAGCCCCTGCGCCTGTTGATGGCGGTGTTGCTGTTCAGCCCCACTATCGTCGACCCCGTGAAGGAACAGGTTGCTCCGGCCCTGGCCATCGTTGCCCTGGACATGCTGTTCAAGGTCGGCAACAACGCCTGGCGTGCGGTGTCCGATCTGTTCATGTACGGCATGATCGTCTTTGGTCTTTATTTGATCTTCGTGCTGATCCGCTTCCCCATCGAGCGTGCAGCCAGCGCTCGCAAGGAAAAAGCCGCTGCCGCCAAAGCCGCCGCCGCGGCCGATGAACTACAGGATGAGCAGCCGTTCGGTGTGGCGGGTGATGACCGTTACGGTCGCCCGCCAGTACCGAGCAACCCTCAGCGTTCGCGCATCGAACCGCGGCTGTAGCCAGGCTTGTCCCATTGAAGCGAGGGTCCGAGCATGTGTGAGTTACTGGGCATGAGCGCCAACGTGCCGACCGATATCGTGTTCAGCTTCACCGGGCTGATGCAGCGTGGCGGCAAGACCGGACCGCACCGGGACGGCTGGGGCATTGCCTTCTATGAAGGTCGTGGCCTGCGCCTGTTCCAGGACCCTGCCGCCAGCAGCGAGTCGGAAGTGGCGAACCTGGTGCAGCGCTATCCCATCAAGAGCGAAGTGGTGATCGGGCACATTCGCCAGGCCAATGTCGGCAAGGTCTGCCTGTCCAACACCCACCCGTTCGTACGTGAGTTGTGGGGCCGCAACTGGTGCTTCGCTCACAATGGCCAACTCGCCGATTTCCAGCCGGGCGCAAGCTTCTATCGTCCGGTGGGCGATACCGACAGCGAGGCGGCGTTCTGCGATTTGCTCAATCGCGTGCGCCAGGCGTTCCCGGAACCGGTGGAGGTGGAGCAACTGTTGCCGTCGTTGATCCAGGCCTGCACCGAATACCGCAGCAAGGGCGTGTTCAATTGCATGCTCAGCGATGGTGACTGGCTGTTCTGCTTTTGCTCGACCAAACTGGTCCAGATCACCCGTCGCGCGCCGTTCGGCCCGGCGCGGCTCAAGGATGTGGACGTGATCGTGGATTTCCACGCCGAAACCACGCCCAATGACGTGGTCACGGTAATTGCCACCGAACCCTTGACTGAAAACGAAACCTGGACCCGCTACGAACCGGGCCAATGGAGCCTGTGGCGGCGCGGCGAATGCGTCAGCCATGGCCAGACCGAATAAGGACTTCACGATTATGTTGCTCAGTTATCTACGGCTGGTGTTGTTCGCGGTAGGCCTGTTGGTGGGGGTGCAGGTGCCCGGTTTCATCAGCGATTACGCCAAGCGGGTCGAGGCGCACCTGATCGAAGCGCAGACAGGACTGAAAGGCTTCCAGGGCACCGCCAACCAGTTTTTCAAGGGCGACATGCAAGCGCTGGTGGCTCACTACCGTGCCAGCGAAGACCCGATCTTTCGCAGTGATGCTGACAGCCTGAACACCTTGCTCGTCCGTCAGCAGGCGTTGGACAAGCAATTCCAGGCAATGCAGGGGCCGTGGTACATCCGTTTGCTGCAAGTGGCACTGGCCGCTGACCCGGAAATTCGCAAGGAAACCTGGAACGGCTACAGCTACCAGATTCTCCTGACCCCCGAAGCGATGATCTGGGGCCTCAGTGGTGCCATGTTGCTGTCGTTTGGCCTGGAGTGCCTGTTCCGCCTGATCGACTGGGTGGTGCTGGGCGGCAGGCGTCTGCGCCAGAGCCGACCGATTGAAGAGCGCGATTTGCGCGGGCTGTAACATCGCTCGGAGGCTGAAAGCATCGCGAGCAGGCTCGCTCCCACATTGGACTCGAGACCCTGCGGGAGCGAGCCTGCTCGCGATGAGGCCCTAAAGGGCGGAAAAAATCTTACTTGGAAAGAAACCGCATCCCTTCTTCCAGCCCTCGCAAGGTCAGCGGGAACATGCGGTCCTCCACCAGTTCGCGCACGATGTTGGTCGACGCGGTGTAGCCCCAGGTGTCCTTCGGGTATGGATTGATCCAGATGAGTTTCTTGTACTTCTCCATGAAGCGCTGCATCCAGACATACCCCGGTTCTTCGTTCCAGTGCTCGACGCTGCCGCCGGCCTGGGTGATTTCATACGGGGCCATGGCGGCATCGCCGATGAAGATCACTTTGTAATCGGCGCCGTACTTGTGCAGCAAGTCCTGGGTCGAGGTGCGTTCCGAGGTGCGACGCAGGTTGTTTTTCCACACTGATTCATAGACGAAGTTGTGGAAGTAGAAATACTCCAGGTGCTTGAATTCGGTCTTGCAGGCCGAGAACAGTTCTTCGCAGATTTTTACGTGTGCATCCATCGAGCCGCCGATGTCGAACAGCAACAGCAACTTGACGGTGTTGCGTCGCTCCGGGCGCATCTGGATATTCAGAAGGCCGGCGTCCCGGGCGGTGTGGTCGATAGTGCCATCGATGTCCAGTTCTTCGGCGGCCCCCTGGCGGGCAAACTTGCGTAGGCGGCGCAGGGCGATCTTGATATTACGAGTGCCCAGTTCCACCTGGTCATCCAGATTCTTGTACTCGCGCTGGTCCCAGACCTTTACAGCTTTGCCCTGGCGCTTGCCGGCGTCACCGACGCGGATGCCTTCGGGGTTGAAGCCGCCGGAGCCGAACGGGCTGGTGCCGCCGGTGCCGATCCATTTGTTGCCGCCGGCATGGCGCTCCTTCTGTTCTTCCAGGCGTTTCTTGAATTCCTCGATCAGCTTGTCCAGGCCGCCCAGGGACTGGATCTGCGCCCGCTCTTCGTCGGTCAGCGAGCGCTCGAACTCCTTGCGCAGCCAGTCTTCGGGAATCAGCGCCTGGAGATGATCATCGAGTTTCTCCAGGCCATTGAAGTAGGCGGCGAACGCCCGGTCGAATTTATCGAAATGCCGTTCATCCTTCACCAGGATCGCCCGGGACAGGTAATAGAACTCGTCCATGTCGGCGAAGATCACCCGCTGTTTCAGGGCGTTGATCAGGTCCAGCAGTTCACGCACCGACACCGGCACCTTGGCGGCGCGCATTTCATTGAACAGGTTAAGCAGCATGGCAATCGCCCTCGCTCTTGTTGAAACGAAGAGGGTTCAGCGGGTGCCACGGCGGCTCATGAACGCCAGGCGCTCGAGCAGTTGCACGTCCTGTTCGTTCTTGACCAGGGCACCGGCCAGGGGCGGAATGGCCTTGGTTGGGTCGCGCTCGCGCAGCACCGCTTCGCCGATGTTGTCGGCCATCAGCAGCTTGAGCCAGTCCACCAGTTCGGAGGTGGAAGGTTTTTTCTTCAGGCCCGGCACCTTGCGCACGTCGAAGAACACGTCCAGCGCTTCGCTGACCAGGTCTTTCTTGATATCCGGGTAATGCACGTCGACGATTTTCTGCAGGGTGACGCGGTCGGGGAAGGCGATGTAGTGGAAGAAGCAGCGGCGCAGGAAGGCGTCCGGCAGTTCCTTTTCGTTGTTGGAGGTAATGATGATGATCGGCCGCTGTTTGGCCTTGATGGTTTCATCGGTCTCGTAGACGTAGAACTCCATCTTGTCGAGTTCTTGCAGCAGGTCGTTGGGGAATTCAATGTCGGCCTTGTCGATCTCGTCGATCAGCAGAATCACCCGCTCTTCGGACTCGAACGCTTCCCAGAGCTTGCCCTTCTTCAGGTAGTTGCGCACGTCGTGCACCTTGTCCACGCCCAACTGCGAGTCCCGCAGGCGGCTGACCGCATCGTACTCGTAGAGGCCTTGATGGGCCTTGGTGGTGGACTTGATGTGCCAGGTGATCAGGCGCGCGCCGAAGGATTCAGCCAGTTGTTCGGCCAGCATGGTCTTGCCGGTGCCCGGTTCGCCCTTGACCAGCAAGGGACGCTCCAGGGTGATGGCGGCGTTGACGGCCAGCTTCAGGTCATCGGTGGCCACGTAGGCGCTGGTGCCTTCGAACTTCATCTGTAATTTCCTCGAACGTGACGCCGGCCTGACGAGGCGGGGCGCGCGAAATAAATGTCGTGCCCGACTATAACGCGGTGCCCCGCCGACTGTGAACGCAGACGCTGTATTCAGTCTCTGAATGGAGCGTCACATGTTGACTCAGTCGGCCGACGGCGGCGGCTGCTCATACCGGGCATTGAAGGCCTGGACGAAACCGTTGCGCAGGATCTGGAGGAAGGCTTCGAAGGCGCTGATGTCCTGCTGATGGACATTGCCGCTGAGCTCCACCCGGGTGGCAAACTGGTTCTTGCGCTGGTTTTTCAGGGCCGTTTCTCCCGCGCCCACCAAGGCCTCCCAGACCGAACGGAAGATGTTCTTTTTTTCGTTTTCCACATCCTGCTGCCAGTCGAACACGTCAACGTCGCGCAATAGCGGTTTGATGTAGCCGCTGAGCTGGGCGTTCTCGGCTTCTGCCTCCACCACCAGATCGCCATGGCCGGCATTGAAATCGAATTTGCCATAGGCCGCGGCGAAATCGTTGAGGCGCTTGAGTTCGATGTCCCTGGCGCGCAAGCGGAAGTCGAAATCCTCGAAGTCGCTCAACGGGTCGAAGGTCGCCTGCACCTCCAGCGGCGCATGTTCGGCCACCAGGGCCTTGCCCTCGAAACGAGCGTCGCGCTTGCCTTCGGTGTCGACCACGTTGGTCAGGTTATAGAAGCTGGCATTGACGTCGGTAGCCCGCAGGTTAACGGGCGGCTTGGAGTTGAAGTTGCGAAATGTCACCTTGCCATCCCGGATCCGCACTTCGTTGAAGGTAATGGGCAGCAACTTGCTCAGTTGCTCGCGCCAGTTGGTGCCCCGACCGGTCTGGGAGTTCTGCCGGTCGGCTCCGCCGTCGACGAAATTCACTTCGGGACGGACGAACTCCGCCTCGGCCACCACCGCATGGTCGTACCACAGCGAATGCCAGCTGACCGACAGGTCGATCAGTGGCGCCTCGACAAATGGCACGGGAACCTTGCCGTCGACCTTGACGATCTCCAGGCCGTTGATCCGGTAGGCCCCGCGCCAGAGCGCCAGGTCCACATCGGTCACCTGGCCGCGGTAGTCACCCATGTCGGCCAGTTTGTCGTTCAGGTAGTCGCGCACCAGGAACGGTAAGGTGAAATGCAGGGCCACCAGCACCGCAACGATGGCGGCGAAAGTCCACAGTGGCCAGCTGTATCGACGCTTCATTTCAGTCAGTCTCCCGCGTTGTTAAAACATTGACTGTTGTAACAACTGGAACGTTCGGTGCAACTGGACGCCCATGGGCAACAGGCATACCTTTAAGCGCTAAATCCCCGCTGCATTAAGGACCCAGTCATGAGCCGCATATTCGCTGACAACGCCCATTCCATCGGCAATACGCCACTGGTGCAGATCAATCGCATTGCCCCGCGTGGCGTGACCATCCTGGCCAAGATCGAAGGGCGCAACCCAGGTTACTCGGTCAAGTGCCGGATCGGCGCCAGCATGATCTGGGACGCCGAAAGCTCGGGCAAGCTCAAGTCCGGCATGACCATCGTCGAGCCGACTTCCGGCAACACCGGGATCGGTCTGGCGTTCGTGGCCGCCGCCCGCGGCTATAAGCTGATGTTGACCATGCCGGCCTCCATGAGCATCGAGCGGCGCAAGGTACTCAAGGCCTTGGGCGCGGAGCTGGTGCTCACCGATCCGGCCAAGGGCATGAAGGGTGCCATCGAGAAAGCGGCCGAAATCCTCGCCAGCGACCCCGCCAAATACTTCATGCCGCAGCAGTTCGATAACCCGGCCAACCCGGCCATTCATGAAAAAACCACCGGCCCGGAGATCTGGAACGACACCGACGGCGCTGTGGATGTGCTGGTGGCGGGCGTCGGCACCGGCGGGACCATTACCGGGGTTTCGCGATACATCAAGAACACCTGCGGCAAACCGATTCTGTCGGTGGCGGTGGAGCCTGTGGTTTCGCCGGTGATCACCCAGGCGATGGCGGGGGACGAGATCAAGCCCAGCCCCCACAAGATCCAGGGGATCGGTGCCGGTTTCGTGCCGAAAAACCTCGATCTGTCGATCGTCGATCAGGTCGAGCGGGTTACGGATGAGGAGTCGAAGGCCATGGCCCTGCGCCTGATGCAGGAGGAGGGAATCCTGTGCGGCATTTCCTGTGGCGCGGCGATGGCTGTAGCCGTGCGCCTGGCGGAAAAGCCGGAAATGCAAGGCAAGACCATTGTCGTGATCCTGCCGGATTCGGGTGAGCGCTACCTGTCGAGCATGTTGTTCAGTGATCTGTTCACCGAGCAGGAGACTCAGCAGTAATCGTGCCCCCCAGCGACTGGTGAGCGAAGGTTATTGTGGCGAGGGGATTTTTCCCCGTTGGACTGCGCAGCAGTCCCCAGAACAGCTCAGTCACCTCGAGGTGTCAGTTATGGGGTCGCTTCGCAACCCAGCGGGGATAAATCCCCTCGCCACAAGGGTGGGGGGTATTCAGTTGCGCTGGCCTGGGAGCGGCTCCTTGGTCGCGCTCGCCGCTGGTTTCAATACCAGCCACAGCGCCGCCGCAATCAGCACCCCGCCATACAGGTGCGCCATCCCCAACGGCTCATCCAGCAGCAACGCCCCCCATAACACGCCAAACGGCGGGATCAGGAAGGTCACGGTCATGGATTTGACCGGGCCAATGGAACTGAGCAGGCGGAAATAAAGAATGTACGCCAGCGCTGTACACACCAGGCCCAACCCCAGCAGCGACAGCCAGACGCTCCAGCCACCCCAGCTGGCCGGAGGGTGACTGATGACGCTGTAGCCAAACAATGGCAACAGCAACACCGTGGCGCCGAACATGCTGCCCAGGGCCGCGAGACGGCTGTCCAGCCCGCCTTGATGATCAAGCCAGCGGCGGGCAAGGAACCCGGCGAAACCGTAGCAGGTGGTGGCGAGCAGGCAGGCGAGGGCGCCCATCAGCAATTGCAGGTCGAAGGCCACCGGCCCCGCGCCGGTCAGGATGCCGACGCCGAACAATCCCAGGAACACACCGCTGACCTTGGTCATGGTGAGTTTTTCGCTGAAGAACAGCGCGCCGATCAACACCCCCATCAAGGGTGTGGTGGCGTTGAAGATTGCCGAGTAACCGGCCGGCAGCACCTGGGCCGCCAGCGAATAAAACGTCGCCGGAATGCCCGAGTTGATCAGGCCCAGCACCATCACGATTTTCAGCTTGCCGCGAAAATTCCAGTCGATACGCATCAACGCCAGGATCACCAGCAAGCCGACAAAAGCGATGGACACGCGAAAAAATGCAGTGGGGATTGTGCCAATGACAGGGGCGATTATGCGCATGAACAGGAAACTGGCTCCCCAGATGGCGGCCAATGACAGCAAACGCAGGATATCAACGGGGTTCACAGCACATTCCTTCCTTGATCGGGTCGCAAGTGTCGCCTCGCTCAAGACCGATGGCAATGGTTGCGTTGCCGCGCGATTGGCCTCTAAGCTCAGTCGCCAATAACAAGCATGACCCGCCGAGGTTTACCCTATGCCGCAGCCATGGCCCGCCGCCGATATCGCCCGTTCGATCCTCGAAGGCTTTGACGATTACCGTGAGCATTTCCGGCAGATCACCGATGGCGCCCGCGCCCGGTTCGAGCAGGCCCGTTGGCAGGAGGCACAAGAGGCGTCTGCGGCGCGGATCAACTTGTATGAAGAAAAGGTCTTCGAAACCGTCGCCCGCTTGCGCAAGGCTTTCGCAGCCGAGGCCCTGATGGACGTCAGTTGCTGGCCGCTGGTCAAAAGCGCCTACATCAGCCTGATCGACCTGCGTTTCGACGATGAGCTGTCCGAGACCTGGTACAACTCGATCTTCTGCGGGCTGTTCAGCCATGACCTGATCAGCGACGGCACCATGTTCATCCATACCACCCGGCCCAGCCTGCGCCGCGCCCGAGCCGCCCAGACTCGTACCTACAAACCTGAGGGCCAGCTGGACCGGATGCTGGCGGCGATTTTCGCCGATTACCGTTTCAGCGAGGATTACGCCGACTTGCCGGGCGATTTGCAGCGCCTTGAAGCCCAATTGCGGGAGAACCTGCCCGACTGGGTCTGCAAGGACCCGCAACTGACGGTGGAATTGTTTTCGTCGGTGCTCTATCGCAACAAGGGCGCCTACCTGGTGGGCCGGATCTATACGCAGGACGACCAATGGCCGTTGGTGATCCCGCTGCTGCACCGCGAAGGCCGGGGCATCCAGATCGATGCGCTGATTACCGACGAGGCGCAGGTGTCGATCATTTTCTCGTTCACCCGTTCTTACTTCATGGTGGACGTGCCGGTCCCGGCGGAATTCATCGGCTTTCTCAAGCGCATCCTGCCGGGCAAGCACATCGCCGAGCTGTACACCTCCATCGGTTTCTACAAACACGGCAAATCCGAGTTCTACCGGGCGCTGATCAACCATCTGGCGAATACCGACGACCAGTTCATCATGGCCCCTGGTGTACGTGGCATGGTCATGAGCGTATTCACCCTGCCGGGCTTCAACACCGTATTCAAGATCATCAAGGATCGTTTCTCGCCGTCGAAGAACGTCGACCGCGCGACCGTGATCGAAAAGTACCGGCTGGTGAAAAGCGTCGACCGGGTCGGGCGCATGGCCGATACCCAGGAATTCGCCGATTTCCGCTTTCCCCTGAGCAAGTTCGAACCGGCGTGCCTGGAGGAACTGCTGGACGTGGCGCCGTCCACGGTGTCGGTGGAAGGCGACACGGTATTGATTCGTCACTGCTGGACCGAACGGCGCATGACGCCACTGAACCTCTACCTGGAAAACGCCAACCAGGACCAGGTGCGCGAGGCGCTGGAAGACTACGGCCTGGCGATCAAGCAACTGGCGGCGGCCAACATCTTCCCCGGCGACATGCTGCTCAAGAACTTCGGCGTGACCCGCCACGGCCGCGTGGTGTTCTACGACTACGACGAAATCTGCTTTCTCACCGAAGCCAACTTCCGTCACATTCCCCAGCCGCGGACCCCGGAAGACGAAATGGCCTCCGAGCCGTGGTATTCCATCGGGCCGCTGGACGTTTTTCCCGAAGAGTTCCCACCTTTCCTGTTCGCCGACGCGGGGCAACGCAAACTGTTCGATCAACTGCACGGCGAGTTGTACAACGCCGATTACTGGAAGGGCCTGCAAGAGGCGATTCGGGCGGGCAAGGTGATCGACGTGTTCCCCTATCGGCGTAAAGATCTGGACAGCGAATAACCCCGAAGTCAGCGCAAAACCTCTGTGGGAGCGAGCCTGCTCGCGATAGCGATGGATCAGCCAGCATTAATGTCGACTGACACACCGCTATCGCGAGCAGGCTCGCTCCCACAAGGGAACAGCGGGCAGGCTGCCATGGGTCGGCGCAGCCTGCGCAAATCTGCGACAATCGGCCCCCTGCACAAACCGACGACCCTTGCGTACCTGATGACTGACCAAGCCCCCGCTATCGACAAACTGCTGAAAAACCTCGACCACGCCATGCTCGCCGACCGTCACCGGTTGCGGCGTCAGTTGCTCGAGCTGCGCAAGAAACCCGACGAGGCCAAGCTGGCCCAGTGGGTGACGCGCATGCAGGCGTCGTGTGATCAGGTGTTGGCGCGCAAGGCCAGCCTGCCGGTCATTCGTTACGACGACAGCTTGCCGATCGCCGCCAAGCGCGACGAAATCAAGGACGCGCTGCTCAAGCACCAGGTGCTGATCATCGCTGGCGAAACCGGCTCGGGCAAAACCACGCAACTGCCGAAAATCTGCCTGGAAATCGGTCGCGGCCAGCACGGTTTGATCGGCCATACCCAGCCGCGTCGGATCGCCGCGCGTAGCGTGGCGAGCCGTGTCGCCGAGGAGCTGGCCACGCCGCTGGGGGCGCTGGTGGGTTACCAGGTGCGGTTCGAAGACCAGAGCGACGCCAACACCCTGATCAAGTTGATGACCGACGGTATCCTGCTGGCCGAGACCCAGAACGACCGTTACCTGGAGCGCTACGACACGATCATCGTCGACGAAGCCCACGAGCGCAGCCTGAACATCGATTTTTTGCTCGGCTACCTCAAGACCCTGCTGCCGCGTCGCCCGGACCTTAAAGTCATCATCACCTCGGCGACCATCGACCTGGAGCGTTTTTCCAAGCACTTCGATGACGCGCCGATCGTGGAAGTCTCGGGTCGCACCTTCCCGGTGGACACCTGGTATCGCCCGTTGACCCTGGAGCAGGACGAGGAGGGCAACCGCGTCGAGGATGACTTGACCGTCGACCAGGCGATCCTCGCCACCCTCGATGAAATCGCCGCCTATGAGCGTAGCGAACGCCGCAGCCCCGGTGATGTGCTGGTGTTCCTGCCGGGCGAGCGGGAGATTCGCGACGCGGCGGAAATGCTGCGCAAGGCCCAGCTCAAGCACACCGAAATCCTGCCGTTGTATGCGCGATTGTCACCGGCCGAACAGCAGCGGATCTTCCAGTCCCACCCTGGCCGTCGCGTGGTGCTGGCGACCAACGTCGCTGAAACGTCGCTGACCGTGCCGGGCATCCGCTACGTGATTGACAGCGGCACCGCGCGCATCAGTCGCTACAGCTATCGCGCTAAGGTCCAGCGCCTGCCCATCGAAGCCATTTCCCAGGCCAGCGCCAATCAGCGCAAGGGCCGCTGCGGGCGGGTCGAGCCGGGGATCTGCGTGCGGTTGTACAGCGAGGAGGATTTCCTCGGCCGGCCGGAATTCACCGACCCCGAGATCCTGCGCACCAACCTGGCGGCGGTCATCCTGCAGATGTTGCACCTGCGCCTGGGGGAGATTACCGATTTCCCGTTCATCGAACCGCCGGACGGCAAGGCCATCAGCGACGGCTTCAACTTGCTGCAAGAGCTGTCGGCGGTGGACCGCAACAGTCAGTTGACCCCGCTGGGCCGCCAGTTGGCGCGCTTGCCGGTGGACCCGCGCATGGGCCGTATGCTGCTGGAAGCGGCGAAACTGGGCAGCTTGCAGGAAGTGCTGATCGTCGCCAGCGCCATGTCGATCCAGGACCCGCGCGAGCGTCCACCGGAGCGTCAGCAGGCGGCTGACCAGGCCCACGCCCAGTGGAAAGACCCCGACTCGGACTTCGCCGGGCTGGTCAATCTGTGGCGCGGTTTCGAAGAGCAGCGCCAGGCCCTGACCGCCAGCCCGCTGCGCAACTGGTGCCGCAAGAATTTCCTCAACTACCTGCGCCTGCGCGAGTGGCGCGATTCCCATCGCCAGTTGAGCTTGATCTGTCGCGACATGCAGTTGAGCCTCAATAAAGAGCCGGCTGATTTCCCGAAACTGCACAAGGCGGTACTTTCCGGCCTGCTGAGCCAGATCGGTCAGAAAACCGAAGACGGCGACTACCTCGGTGCCCGCCAACGACGGTTCTGGGTTCACCCCTCGTCAGGCTTGGGCAAGAAGCGTCCGCAATGGCTGATGACCGCCGAACTGGTGGAAACCACCAAGCTCTACGCGCGCATGGTGGCCAAGATCGAACCGGACTGGATCGAACCGCTGGCCGGGCACCTGATCAAGAAAAACCACTTCGAACCCCATTGGGAGAAAAAGCGCGGGCAGGTGGTGGCGTATGAGCAGATCACCCTGTTCGGGCTGATCGTGGTCGGTCGCCGGCCGGTGCATTACGGGCCGGTGGACCCGGTGGTGTCGCGGGAACTGTTCATCCGCGAGGCGCTGGTGCGCGGCGAGATCCAGTCCCGGGCCAAGTGCCTGAGTGCCAATACCCAACTGCTGGAGCAACTCGACGAACTGGAAGCCAAGGCCCGCCGTCGCGACATCCTGGCGGACGAGGAAACCCTGTTCGTCTTCTACGATGCGCGCTTGCCGGCCGAGATCCACCAGACCGCGACCTTCGACAGCTGGTACCGGATCAACAGCCAGAAAGACCCGCAACTGCTGATCATGCGCGAAGAAGACGTGCTGGCCCGCGAGGCCAGTGAAGTCACTGCCGCGTACTACCCCGACACGTTGCGCGTCGGTGAGCTGACCTTGCCGCTGAGCTACCATTTCGAACCCAACCATCCCCGCGACGGCGTGACCTTGCGCGTGCCGGCACCGCTGCTGCCCATGTTGCCGCCGGAGCGTCTGGAATGGCTGGTGCCCGGGATGATCGAAGCCAAGTGCATCGCCCTGGTGCGCAACCTGCCCAAGGCCCTGCGCAAAAACTTCGTGCCCGTGCCGGATTTCGTCAAGGCCGCGCTGCAACGCATCACCTTTGCTGAGGGTTCGTTGCCGCAATCCCTGGGCCGCGAACTGCTGCGCATGACCGGCGCGCGGGTCAGCGACGAAGCCTGGGCGGAAGCTGCGCAGCAGGTGGAAAGCCATCTGCGCATGAATCTGGAAATCGTCGATGGCCAGGGCAAGTTTCTCGGTGAAGGCCGCGACCTGGCCGAGTTGACGGCACGCTTTGCCGAAGCCAGCCAGGCCGCCTTGGCCGTGCCGCAGACGGCGAAAAGCCAGGCGCCGGTGGAAGCGAAAATCTTCGCCCCGGTGGCCGAGAAAACCCAACAGAAGATCGCCGGGCTGTCGATGACGGTGTACCCGGCGCTGGTGGAAGAGGGCGGTGTGGTCAAGGAAGGCCGCTTCCCGACCCCGGCTGAAGCCGAGTTCCAGCACCGTCGCGCCTTGCAGCGGTTGCTGATGCAGCAATTGGCAGAATCGGCCAAGTTCCTGCGCGGCAAATTGCCCGGGTTGACGGAACTGGGCCTGCTGTACCGCGAACTGGGACGCATCGACAGCCTGGTGGAAGACATCCTGCTGGTCAGTCTCGACAGTTGCGTGCTGGAAGGCGAGGCGAGCCTGCCCCGTGATGGCGCCGCACTGGCATCCCTGGCCGAGCGCAAACGCGGCGGCTGGACCGAACACGCCGAACGCCTGGCGAAGCTGACCCTGGAGATCCTCAAACTCTGGCACGGCCTGCAAAAACGCTTCAAGGGCAAGATCGACCTGGCCCAGGCCGTGGCCCTGAACGACATCAAGCAGCAACTCAGCCATCTGGTGTACCCGGGATTTGTGCGCGAAACCCCGCATCAGTGGCTCAAGGAGCTGCCACGCTACCTCAAGGCCATCGAGCAGCGCTTGGAGAAACTCGGCAGCCAGGTGCAGAAGGACCGGGTCTGGAGCGGTGAACTGTCGAACCTCTGGGTCCAGTACCAGACCCGCGCCAGCAAACACGCCCAGGAAGGCAAGCGCGACCCGCAACTGGAGCTGTACCGCTGGTGGCTGGAGGAGTACCGGGTGTCGCTGTTCGCCCAGCAACTGGGCACCAAGGTGCCGATTTCGGATAAGCGCTTGAGCAAGCAGTGGGGGCAGGTGGAGCCCTGACCCCGGCGCAAGACCTGTGGGAGCGAGCCTGCTCGCGATAGCGGTGGGTCAGTCAACATTGATGCTGGCTGATCCAGCGCTATCGCGAGCAGGCTCGCTCCCACAGGGTTTGGTTTTGTAATTCACTGAGAATGGGCCAAACGCCAGCGTTTATGGCAAACTTCGCGCCTATAAATGCCGGTCCCGTGGTTTTTAGCGTCGATGATCACGGGCGGATCGGAATAAAGCGCTGCCAGGTCTGCTTCCCCTGGATGGGAAAAGACCCCTTGTGTGTTGGTACGTCGGTGCCAACGCTTTCTGCCTGAACAGATCAGAGACACGACCATGCATAACGTCGTCATCAGCGGCACCGGCCTGTACACCCCGGCCAACAGCATCTCCAATGAAGAGCTGGTGCAGTCTTTCAATACCTACGTCGCGCAATTCAACGCCGACAATGCCCAAGCCATCGAGCGGGGAGAAGTCGAGGCGTTGACCGAATCCAGCGCGGCGTTCATCGAAAAAGCTTCTGGCATCAAGAGCCGCTTTGTCATGGACAAGGATGGCATCCTCGACCCGCAACGCATGACCCCGCGCCTGCCCGAGCGCTCCAACGACGAGTGGTCGGTGCTGTGTGAAATGGCTGTCGGCGCGGCGAAACAGGCGCTGGAACGCGCCGGCCGCACCGCCGCCGACATCGATGGTGTGATCGTCGCCTGTTCCAACCTGCAGCGTCCGTACCCGGCCATCGCCATTGAAGTCCAGGAAGCGCTGGGCATCGAAGGTTTTGGTTACGACATCAACGTGGCCTGTTCCTCGGCGACGTTCGGCATCCAGGCCGCGGCCAACAGCGTACAACTGGGCCAGGCCCGGGCGATCCTGATGGTCAACCCTGAGGTGTGCACCGGCCACCTGAATTTCCGCGACCGCGACAGCCACTTCATCTTCGGCGACGCGGCCACCGCGGTGATCATCGAACGGGCGGACCTGGCGACCTCGCCGTATCAGTTCGACGTGGTCAGCACCAAGCTGCTCACCAAATTCTCCAACAACATCCGCAACAACTTCGGCTTCCTCAACCGCGCCGGGGAAGAGGGGATCGGCAGCCGTGACAAGTTGTTTGTCCAGGAAGGTCGTAAAGTCTTCCGCGATGTCTGCCCGATGGTGGCCGAACTGATTGGCGTGCACCTGGAAGAAAATCAGCTGAGCGTCGGTGAAGTGAAGCGTTTCTGGCTGCACCAGGCCAACCTGAGCATGAACCACCTGATCGTGCGCAAGCTGCTGGGTCGCGAAGCCACCGAAGAAGAAGCGCCGGTGATCCTCGACCGCTACGCCAACACCAGCTCGGCGGGTTCGGTGATTGCGTTC
Source organism: Pseudomonas sp. N-1-13 (assembly GCF_057787095.1). Lineage (NCBI taxonomy): Bacteria > Pseudomonadati > Pseudomonadota > Gammaproteobacteria > Pseudomonadales > Pseudomonadaceae > Pseudomonas > Pseudomonas sp. N-1-13. Next base: position 1,465,277 of record NZ_JBYNRI010000001.1, read on the forward strand.
CACTCCTACCAGGATGATTTGCCCAGCGGTTCGGTTGCCGTACTCAGCTCGTTCGGCGCCGGCTATTCGATTGGCAGCGTGATTCTGCGTAAGCATTGATCCTCTGGCGGCGACGAATTTTTTGTGGGAGCAAGGTCATGTGGGAGCAAAGCTTGCTCACGAAACAGGCAGCGCGGTTTATGAAGGACCGCATCGCGGGCAAGCCTTGCTCCCACATCAGCCCCCTCGCCACAGCCGCGATCTATTCAGCAATGGGCGTTGAATGACCGTCACCGACGACACACAACTGCTCCAACGCCTCCTGGCCGGTGAGCAGCAGGCCTTCAAAGAGCTGGTCAGCACCTACCAGAGCCCGATGCGCGCCGTGGCCTACGCCATCGTGGGCAGTCGGCATGCCGATGAAGTGGTGCAGGACGCCTGGTTGTCAGTGGTGCGCAACCTCAATGGCTTCCAGGGCCGCTCCAGTCTCAAGACCTGGCTGCTGACCATCACCGCCAACGCCGCCAAGGGCCGCTACAAGCAGAACCGTCGGGAGGTGTTGCTCGATGATCTGCCGTCGCCCCACGGCATCCTGGGCGATGATCGTTTCGCCGCGGATGGCCATTGGCTGCTAGCACCGTTCGCCTGGCATCAGGACACACCGGAGGCGCTGCTCACGATGAGTGAGCTGCGCGAATGCCTCGAGCACACGCTGCTCAGTCTGTCGCAACTGCAAAGCAGTGTCTTGACCCTGCGCGAACGTCAGGGCCTGGAACTGGAAGACATCTGTAATCTTCTGGACATCTCGCTCTCCAACGTACGTGTGCTGTTGCATCGGGCACGGCTGAAGGTCTTTGCGACCGTAGAACATTTCGAGGAAACCGGCGAATGCTGACCTGCAAGGAACAAGTGGCGCGCTCCAGCGATTTTCTCGACGGCCAACTGAGTTTTCGTGAGCGCCTGATGATGCGCCATCATCTGATGTTCTGTGCCACGTGCCGGCGTTTCATTCGCCAGATGCGCCTGATGCAGGCCACGCTCAGAAAGCTGCCTGAATCGCCGGTTCCCAATCTGGATCAGTTGGCTGAAAAACTCGCGGCCGAGCGCCGTAAAAATATTCGCTGAGTCCCAGACACCCCTACGCCCCTGTGGGAGCGAGCCTGCTCGCGATGGCATTGTTTCATTCGACATCAATGCCGGCTGATTGACCGCTATCTCGAGCAGGCTCGCTCCCACTGGTATTGGTGCAGCAGTTATTCCCTTTCGAAGTAAAAAGTTCCCCTGTCATAAAATCTTTATCTGACAGCAACTGCGCTGACACAACCCATCGCCAAGATCCCCTCCAACACCAGCGGGCTCAGTTCCGCGTGTTTTCTAACGGCATAGACTACCAACAGGGGAATTCTTCGATGATCCGTAAGCACTTCGCAGGTGTTGCCGCCAGCGCACTGGCAATGGCAGTAACCGCCCAGGCTTTCGCCGGCACCGTCACCACCGATGGCGCCGATATCGTGGTCAAAACCAAGGGCGGCCTTGAGGTCGCTACCACCGACAAAGAGTTCAGCTTCAAGCTTGGCGGTCGTTTGCAGGCTGACTACAGCCAGTTCGACGGTCTCTACACCGATAATGGTAAATCGGCTGATGCCGCTTACTTTCGTCGTGCTTTCCTAGAACTGTCCGGCGTGCTGTACACGGATTGGGCCTACACCATCAGCTACGACTTCTCGCATAACGCCGGCAGTTCAGACGACGGTTACTTTGACGAAGCGTCCATGGCCTACAACGGCTTCAAGCCGGTCTCGATCAAATTCGGTCGTTTCGACCCGGATTTCGGCCTGGAAAAAGCCACCAGTTCCAAGTGGGTGACCGCGCCGGAGCGTAACGCTGCTTATGATCTGATCGACTGGGCCAACGGCCACCAGAACGGTCTGGGTCTGCAAGCGTCCAGCACCTTCGCCGATTCGTTCTATGCCTCCGCTGGCGTATTCGCCAAGGACAACAACGACACCGACGGCGACAGCGTCAAGCAGGTCAACGGTCGCTTCGTATTCGCGCCGATGCACGACTCCGGCAACGTTCTGCACTTCGGTGTGAACGTCGCCTCCCGTGACGTCTCCGACACCGTATTCGATGCACGTTATCGTTCCCGCCTGGGCATGCGTGGCGTCGAAACGCTGGGTGGCAACGATGCCGGCCCTAACGGCAACCGTCCGTTGCTGGGTGGCGCGAACAACTCGCCGGCCGGTTCGTACGACACCGACACGGCGTTCGGCCTGGAAGCCGCTTTCGCCATGGGTCCTGCGTCGATCCAGGGTGAGTACATCTCGCGTAAAACCAAGGCTGACAGCGATGCCTTCGAAGACATCAAAGGCCACGGCTTCTACGTCCAGGGTGCCTACACCCTCACCGGTGAATCCCGCGGCTATAAGATCGGCAAGTTCGACGCGATCAAGCCCGCCAACAAGTCCATCGGCGCCTGGGAAGTGTTCTATCGCTACGACAGCATGACCGTCGAAGACGACAACATCACCACTGCCTCCGCGACCCGTGACGTGGGCGATGCCGAAGCCAAGGTGCACAACCTGGGTGTGAACTGGTACGCCAACGAAGCGGTGAAAATCTCCGCTGCCTACGTCAAGGCCAAGGCCGACAACGTGACCAATGCCAACGGCGACGACGATGGTGACGGTTTTGTCATGCGCGCCCAGTACGTGTTCTAAGTCGTGCTGATTTGATTCAACGCTTCATGTTTCATCCGTTATAGCTCCTTTGAACCCCGCCTCTGGCGGGGTTTTTTTTACGTCCGTCCGCTCAGGATCGGCGATACTCGCCCCATCCGCATTCTGGATATCGGGGAGCCGCATGCCGCTACACGTTCTGGACAGCCTGTCCGCCATCGCGCCGCAAGAGTGGGACGCGCTGGTGCCCGCCAATCAACCTTTCCTGCGCCACGTTTTCCTCACGGCCCTGCAAGACAGTGGCAGCCTGGGCCCGCAATCAGGCTGGCAGGCCGAGCATCTGCTGCATATTGAAGACGGGCGTGTGCTGGCGGCTCTGCCCAGTTATCGCAAGTGGCATTCCTACGGCGAGTACGTGTTCGACCATGCCTGGGCCGACGCCTGCGCCCGGGCCGGGATCGACTATTACCCCAAGCTGTTGACGGCGGTGCCGTTCAGCCCGGTCAGTGGCCCACGACTGCTGGCGGCAAGTGGGGAAGACGGGTTGGAGTTGCTTGCCAGCCTGCCGGGTTATCTGGAAATCGAATCGCTCTCCAGTGCCCACATCAACTTCACCGATGCCTTTACCGACGCAGCGCTGGCCGGGCAGGAGGGCTGGCTGCAGCGGATTGGTTGCCAGTACCACTGGCGCAATCGCGGTTATCGGGACTTTCAGGATTTTCTCGACGCGCTCAGTTCCCGCAAACGCAAGCAGATGCGCAAGGAACGTGAGCAAGTGGCGGGGCAGGGCATCGATTTCCAATGGCTGGAAGGTCATCAACTGGACCAGGCCCAGTGGGATTTTGTCTACGCCTGTTACGCCAATACTTACGCGGTGCGTCGGCAAGCGCCGTACCTGACCCGGACGTTTTTCAGTCTGCTGGCCGAGCGCATGCCCGAGGCCATTCGCGTGGTGTTGGCCAAGCAAGGTTCACGGCCGGTGGCGATGGCGTTCAGCCTGGTGGGCGGTGACAGTTTTTATGGGCGTTACTGGGGTTGCCTGGCGGAATTCGACCGTTTGCACTTCGAGACCTGTTTTTATCAGGGCATGGATTACGCCATTGCCCACGGCTTGCAGCGTTTCGATGCCGGTGCCCAGGGCGAGCACAAACTGATTCGTGGTTTCGAGCCGGTGATCACCCGTTCCTGGCACTACTTGCGCCATCCTGGCCTGAAGGCGGCGGTTGCAGACTTTCTGGTCCGGGAGCAGGAGGGCGTGTTGGCGTATGCCGAAGAGGCGAAGACCGCACTGCCTTATCGACAGTGCTGATCTTTGCCGGCGTGACTCAGCTGTTTTCCTTGCCCAGCCAGCGGTAAGCAACACCGCCAACGATGGCGCCCAGCAGCGGTGCCACCCAGAACAGCCACAATTGTTCGATGGCCCAACCGCCGACGATCAGTGCCGGACCGGTACTGCGGGCCGGGTTGACGGAGGTGTTGGTGACCGGAATCGAGATCAGGTGGATGAGCGTCAGGGCCAGGCCGATGGCAATCGGTGCCAGGCCGGCTGGCGCACGTTTGTCGGTGGCGCCGAGGATGATCAGGATGAACATTGCCGTCATGACCAGCTCAGTCACAAAGCCGGCCACCATGGAGTACTGACCGGGCGAATGTTCGCCGTAACCGTTCGCTGCCAGGCCGGAAGCGGCCAGGTCGAAGCCTTCCTTGCCGCTGGCGATGAAGTAGATCAATGCGGCGGCGAGCACCCCACCAATGACCTGGGCAATGATGTAGGCAGGCAGTTCCTTGGCCGGAAACCGCCCGCCCACGTACAAGCCCACCGAGACGGCCGGGTTCAGGTGGCAACCCGAGATATGGCCGATGGCGAACGCCATGGTCAACACCGTCAGGCCGAATGCCAGGGCAACCCCCAGCACGCCAATCCCGGAAGCGGCCAATACAGCGCTGCCACAGCCGCCCAACACCAGCCAGAACGTACCCAACAACTCAGTCGTTGATCGTTTGAGTAAAGACATAAGCATCCTTGATAGAACAGTCGTGATAATCGGTTATGCATCCAGCAGAGTTACGACAGGTTCATCTCCAGAACCTGGGCTGAGTACAGCAGAACGTTGCGACAAATCCAGCGGCATTAAAAAACCGCCAGAGTCATGGACTGTGGCGGTTTCGGCCTTGGACGGTGGGGAGTATGCGGTTGCGGTGTGGGCTAAATGGATCCTGGACAGAATTTTTCAGAATGGCGCTCGGGCGCTGGGCTGTGGGAGCAAAGCTTGCTCGCGAGGCAGGCGCCTCGGGCCATCCGGGAGACCGCGTCATCTTCATCGCGGGCAAGCCTTGCTCCCACACGACTCCCACGCCTCCTGTCTGTAGAAGCCAACCCGGTTCAATCAATCCCCACAAACCCACCCGTCTGATGCTGCCACAGCCGCGCATACAACCCGCCATGGGCCAGCAGTTCGGCATGGCTGCCGGTCTCGGCGATGCGGCCGTTTTCCAGCACCACCAGCCGGTCCATTCGCGCGATGGTGGAGAGGCGGTGGGCGATGGCGATCACGGTCTTGCCTTGCATCAGGGTCTCGAGGCTTTCCTGGATCGCCGCTTCGACTTCCGAGTCCAGTGCTGACGTCGCTTCGTCCATGATCAGGATCGGCGCATCCTTGAGCAGCACCCGTGCGATGGCAATACGTTGACGCTGGCCGCCGGACAGCTTCACCCCGCGTTCACCCACATGGGCATCGAAACCGCTGCGGCCTTCAGCGTCCGACAGCAGTGGGATGAACTCATCGGCCCGGGCCTTGTGCACCGCCGCCCAGAGTTGCGCATCGGTGGCGTCGGGTTTGCCGTAGAGCAGGTTATCGCGAATGGAACGGTGCAGCAGCGACGTGTCCTGGGTGATCATGCCGATGCGCTCGCGCAGGCTTTCCTGGCCCACTTCTGCGATGTCCTGCCCGTCGATCAGAATGCGTCCGCCTTGCACGTCATACAGACGCAGCAGCAGGTTCACCAGCGTGGATTTGCCCGCACCGGACGGGCCGATCAGGCCGATCTTTTCCCCCGGCTTGATCACCAGGTTCAAGTCGCCGATCACCCCGCTTTTCTTGCCATAGTGGAAATCCACATGCTCGAAGCGCACTTCGCCACGGGCCACCGCCAAAGGCTTGGCCTGATCGCGGTCGGTAACGCTGACGGGCTGGGCGATGGTCTGCAAACCGTCCTGGACCATGCCGATGTTTTCGAAGATGCCGTTGACCACCCACATGATCCAGCCGGACATGTTGACGATACGGATCACCAACCCGGTCGCCAGGGCAATCGCGCCCACGCTGATCAGCGACTGGGTCCAGAGCCACAGGGCCAGCGCCGTGGTGCCGACAATCAGCAGCCCGTTCATGCTGGTGATGACCACGTCCATGCTGGTGACCACGCGGCCGGCCAATTGGGCTTTCTCGGTCTGCTCCTGGATGGCTTCGCGGGCGTATTGCTGTTCGAAGTTGGTGTGGGCGAACAGCTTCAGCGTGGTGATGTTGGTGTAGCCGTCGACGATCCGGCCCATGAGTTTGGAGCGGGCATCGGACGATACGACGGAGCGCTCCTTGACCCGCGGCACGAAGTAGCAGAGTGCACCGATGTAGGCGGCGATCCAGATCAGCAGCGGGATCATCAGGCGCCAGTCGGCTTCGGCAAACAGCACCAGTGAGCTGATGGCGTAGATCAGCACGTGCCACAGCGCGTCCACGGCCTGCACCGCTGAGTCGCGCAAGGAGTTGCCGGTCTGCATGATGCGCTGGGCGATGCGTCCGGCGAAGTCGTTCTGGAAAAAGTTCAGGCTCTGCTTGAGCACGTAGCTATGGTTTTGCCAGCGGATCAGGCTGGTCATGCCGGGGCTCAAGGTCTGGTGCACCAGCAGGTCATGCAAGGCCACGAAGATCGGCCGGAAAACCAGCGCCACCACCGCCATCCACGCCAGCTCCAGGCCGTGGAGCTTGAAGAAGTCCACGTTCGGCGTGCCCTGGGTCAGGTCGATGATGCGGCTCAGGTAGCTGAACAGCGCCACCTCGATCAGTGCGCCGATCAGGCCCACCACCAGCAGCACGGCGAAGCTGGGCCAGACTTGTTTCAGATAATAGGTGTAGAAGGGCAGGACGCGGTTCGGTGGTGCCGAGGTCGGGGCGTCGCGGAAAATGTCGATCAGTGTTTCGAAACGGCGATAAACCATGGGTACATAGCCCGGGCCGGGCTCTCCTTTTTTCCTGTGAGCGGCGCGGGATCGCCGCCGCCGCTCAGGCTTGCCCTGTGCTGTTTAGTCGATGCGCTTGGCCGACTTGATGATCACAGGATCGATCGGCACGTTTTGCATGCCTTGTTTGGTGGTGGTCTGGGAGTTGACGATGATGTCCACCACGTCCATGCCCTTGACCACTTTGGCGAACACTGCGTAACCGGCGTCACGGCCCGGGTCGAGGAACGCATTGTCGGCCACGTTGATGAAGAACTGGCTGGTGGCCGAGTTCGGGTTGGAAGTACGCGCCATCGACAAGGTGCCACGAACGTTATGCAGGCCATTGCTGGCTTCGTTCTTGATCGGTGCCTTGGTGTCTTTCTGTTGCATCTGTTGGGTGAAACCGCCGCCCTGGGCCATGAAGCCCGGGATCACGCGGTGGAAAATCGTGTTGTTGTAGAAGCCGCTGTCCACGTACTCAAGGAAGTTCTTGGTACTGATCGGCGCCTTGACCGGATCCAGCTCGATTTCGATCTGACCGTTGGTGGTGTCCAGCAATACGTGGGGCGCCTTGGTCGGCTGCGCGGCCATCAGGTTGGCGGCAAACAGGACGGAGCCGGCGGCGAGGGCGATTTTTTTCAGCATGGGTTCAGTGATCCTGAGTAGTTGAGTCGATTGCGGTCAAAAATTCGAGCAGGGTTTGGTTGAAGCGTTCGGGTTGATCCAGCGGGGTCGCGTGCCGTGAGTTGGCAATGACCACCAGCCGGGCATCGGGCAGCAGTTTCACATAGGCCTCTTTCAAGGCCACGGGGGTGTAGTCGTGGTCGGCGCAAATGACGAGGGTTGGACAGGCCACCTGCGACAGTCGTTCCTGAACCCCCCAACCCACAATGGCATCGAAGCTGGCGAGATAAGCACGTTTGTCGTTTTTTGCCCAGCGCCGGGCCATTTCCAGGCGTAACTCGGTCTGTTGCGGTTTGGGGAACAACTTGGCGCCCAGGGCCTTGCCAATGGTTTCAAGGCTCAGAAGGCGCATCAGGCTCCAGCGCTTGAACCATTGCCAGCAGTCATCAGGCGTGCGGACTTTGACTTGCGGCGCGCTGTTGACGATGCACAGGCTCCTGACCCGCCCGGGCTCATCCACGGCCAGTTGAAAACAAATCATGCCGCCCATGGACCAGCCCACCAAGTGCACCGGGCCCAGGTCCAGGTGTTCGATCAGGGCGATAAGGTCGGCGCTGAAACCTTCGATGCTGTAAGGCCCGCGAGGTTTGTCGGAGCGTCCATGGCCGCGCACGTCCACCACGATCAAACGGTAGTGGGCGGACAATACCGGGATCTGTTTTTCCCAGTCGCGGGTGCTCGAGCCCAGCCCGTGGACCAGGATCAAGGGCGCGCCGTGGCCGTATTCCTCGTAGTGCAGGTTGCAATCTTCGTGGGCGAAATAGGCCATTGGCAAAATCCTTGTCAGGCTTGTTCAGGGGCGGCGAACGGCGCATCCAGCGGCGCGGTGTCGAAGGTGCGCAGCAGTTCGATGAGGATTTGCGTGGCCGGGCCCAAGGGTTTTTCCTTGTTGGAAAAAAGATAGAAGGTGGAGTTACGGCTGCCGCCTTGTTCCAAGGGTAGACGCTTGAGCAAGCCCTCCTTGAGTTCCCGCTCGATCATGTGCCGTGGCAGCCAGGCGAAGCCCAGGCCGCTGCCGACGAACGTCGCGGCGGTGGCCAGGCTGCCGACGGTCCAGCGTTGCTCGGCCCCCAGCCACCCGACGTCGCGGGGTTGCTGGCGACCGGAGTCGCGGATCACCACCTGCAATTGGCTTTCCAGGTCCTGGAAGTTCAGTTCGCGGTTGAGGCGATGCAGGGCGTGTTCGGGATGGGCCACCGCGACGAATTCAACATCGCTCAGTTCGGCGCCCAGATAACCGGGAATGCTGAAGCCGCTGATGGCCAGGTCCGCCACGCCTTCGAGCAGCACTTCCTCGACACCCGATAGCACTTCTTCGCGCAAGCGCACGCGACAGCCACGGCTTTGCGGCATGAACGCGGTCAAGGCGCGTACGAGGCGGGCGTTGGGATAGGCGGCATCGACCACCAGCCGCACTTCCGCTTCCCAGCCTTGCTCCATGTGATGGGCCAGGTCTTCCAGTTGGCTGGCCTGTTTCACCAATTGACGGGAACGACGCAGCAATACGCCGCCGGCTTCGGTCAACACGGCCTTGCGCCCATCGATACGCAGCAACGGCACGCCGAGCTGGTCCTGCATGCGGGCCACGGTGTAACTCACCGACGACTGGGAGCGGTGCAGCACCTCGGCGGCCTGGGCGAAGCCGCCGTGGTCGACCACCGCTTGCAAGGTTCGCCATTGATCCAGGGTCACGCGGGGCGCTTTCATATTGAGCTCCTCTTGTCCTAAGCTGGCGGTCCCTTGGTGGAGACTGCCTAATGAAAAAAATCTGTTGTGTGGTGCTGGCCCTGTTGCCGCTGACTGCGTTCGCGTACCCGATCGATGTGGAGAAACACCTCAACGGCCTGAGCATCGACTACACCGCCTATGACACCGACGCCGACATTGGCTCCATTCAGGTCAACAACTACGGCGGCACCGACGCGGCCTGCACCGTGGTATTTCGCAACGGCCCTGAAGCGCCACGCACCCGCAAGATCGAAGTCGCCGCCGGCAAGTTCAAGAACGCTACCGCCAAGTTCAACCGCAACATCATCAAGCTGCGCATCACACTGACCTGCCAGCCGAAATAAGTCGGTGACACAGGAGCGAGCCAATCCTTGCTCCGCTTATAAACGAATTTATCGATGTTTTGCAGCAATTATTTGCGCTTTTTGATCGATGTAACCATGTTTAAGCTTCACTCCATCGACTGACAACATTCTCCGATGGAGGCTACATCCCATGTCCCGCGTTCTGATCATCGAAAGCAGTGCCCGCCAGCAAGACTCGGTGTCCCGTCAACTGACCCAGACCTTCATCAACCAATGGAAAGCTGCGCACCCGGCCGATGAAATCAGTGTTCGTGACCTGGCCATCCATCCGGTACCGCACCTGGACGCCAATCTGCTGGGGGGCTGGATGAAGCCCGTCGAGCAGCGCAACGACATCGAAAACGCTTCCCTGGAACGCTCCAACCAGTTGACCGATGAGTTGCTGGCCGCTGACGTGCTGGTGATGGCCGCGCCGATGTACAACTTCGCCATCCCGAGTACCTTGAAAGCCTGGCTGGACCACGTACTGCGTGCTGGTGTGACCTTCAAGTACACCCCCACCGGTCCCCAGGGCCTGCTGACCGGTAAACGTGCCTTCGTCCTGACCGCTCGCGGCGGCATTCATGCCGGCGCCAGCTCCGACCACCAGGAACCCTACCTGCGTCAGGTCATGGCCTTCATCGGCATCCACGACGTGACCTTCATCCATGCCGAGGGCATGAACCTGGGCGGTGATTTCCAGGAGAAGGGCTTGAATCAGGCCAACGCCAAGTTGTCCCAGGTCGCCTGATCCGTTAATCCTCAGGTAATCGCCAGGTGGTCTAGTGGCCTGGCGCTCCCTTCAAGCTGTTTTGCGCATCGAACCTCCCTTGGCACTTGTTGCTCCTGAGTGCAGTCGCCCGATTGAACGCTTTAGCGAGATCGGGCTTTTTTTTGCCTGCAATTCCAGGCCAGCCTCACAACCCTGTGGGAGCAAGCCTGCTCGCGATTGCAGTGTGACTGTGTAAGAGAAATCACCTGACACTCCACCATCGCGAGCAGGCTCGCTCCCACAGGGTTCAGTGCCTGGGCTGGCTACTGCAGTTAGCGACAACCGGCAAAAACCGCTATCTTCGCCGCCATCCGAAACGAGGGGCGTATGGGCTATCTACTTTTTGTCACGCTGATTCAGGCGTTTTCCTTCAGTCTGATTGGCGAATACCTGGCCGGGCATGTCGACAGTTACTTCGCGGTGCTGGTGCGGGTTGTGCTGGCGGGGCTGGTGTTCATTCCGCTGACCCGCTGGCGTCAGGTGGAACCGTCGTTCATGCGCGGCATGCTGTTGATCGGCGCCTTGCAGTTCGGCGTGACCTACGTGTGCCTGTACTTGAGCTTTCGTGTGCTGACGGTGCCCGAGGTCCTGCTTTTCACCATCCTGACGCCGCTGCACGTGACCCTGATCGAAGACGCGCTCAATCGTCGCTTCAATCCCTGGGCCTTGATCGCGGCGCTGGTGGCGGTGGCTGGCGCGGCGGTGATTCGTTACGACCGGATCAACCCGGATTTCTTCATGGGCTTTTTGCTGCTGCAACTGGCCAACTTCACCTATGCGGCCGGGCAGGTGCTGTACAAACATCTCGTCGCTCGCCATCCCAGCGACCTGCCGCACTACCGGCGTTTCGGCTACTTCTACCTCGGCGCACTGGCGGTGGCGTTGCCGGCCTTCCTGATGTTCGGCAAGGCGGATTTCTGGCCAGAAGCACCGCTGCAATGGGGCGTACTGATATTCCTCGGCCTGGTCTCCACCGCTTTGGGGCTTTACTGGTGGAACAAAGGCGCGTGCATGGTCAACGGCGGCACGCTGGCGGTGATGAACAACCTGCATGTGCCGGTGGGGTTGCTGGTCAACCTGCTGATCTGGAACCAGCACGAGGAACTGGGGCGGTTGCTGTTGGGCGGGTCGGTGATATTAGCGGCGGTGTGGATCAGTCGGTTGGGTATAAAACCGGCGCCTGGCGTAAACTCCGCGGCGTGATCGTCAGCGGCATCGGCGCGAGCGGTAATGCCTACGCAACAGAAACATAGGGAGCTGCGAAGTGGACAAGGTTGATGAGCTGATTATTGCGGCCTTGAAGGATGATTCCAGAGTTAGCCTGGCGCAGCTTGCCAGGCAAGTGCACAAGTCCCGTACGGCGGTAGAGTCGCGTGTTCAAAAACTGATTGAAAAGGGTGTGATCCTGGGCTTCACCATCAACGTCGCGCAGGACGAAGAAGCCCAACAGTCGGCGTTTCTGATGCTGCGACTTGACGGCAACAGTTGCCATCTGGTGTTTCCGAAGATCTATCACTACCGCGAAGTGATTCACGCCTATTCGCTGTTTGGCGATGTGGACATGATGCTCGAAGTCAAATACAAAAACTTTGAGGCGCTGATGGTGCTCAAGGACAGTTTCCTGAAGATTGAGCATGTCAATGAAGTGGTGGTTAACCCGGTCCTCAAGGCCTGGCGCTGAGGAGGATTGAGCAGTGGCTGGCAGGCTGCTCAATCCTTGTTCATGCCTCCGCGGGGTTACCGGTCGACCACCGTCTCAAGGAAGTAATGATTCAGGCTCGGCATTTTCTGACGAAGCATGTCTATCAACTCTTCAATGATTGACCGATTGAACGCCCCAGGCGTCTCGTCGTGCCCCAGTACGACAACCAGCAGATTCGACGAATCCTGGGTCAGACGAAAATCATGGGCATCGGCGTCTACCTTGCCAATGCTTGCCAAGGGGACATCACCGCAGCTATAGACGAGATCGCCGGTGGGTATGGTGATGTCTTTCTTGGCAAACAGCGGTCGGAAGTTCCTGGGTTGTTCCGAACGGAATACATGAATGTCTTCCTGGTGATGGTAGGTGTGCACGCCGATACTGACGCCGTGGCGAATCGCAACGGCGTTATAGGCGTCGACAATATTGTTGATGGGCTGGGCGCCTTTGGAGATGAATCGCCTGAGCAGTTTCTCATTGGCGCTGACGGTATTTTCATAGCCGAGCTTTTTGAGCTGTCTGGAAAACCCTTCATACACACTGTTCGAGATGAGGCTGTTCAAGTGGGAAGCAACGTGATTCAGGTTGCTTTGCAGCACGCCCATGAAACTTTGGTCATCGGAAACGGTAACGTTGCTGATCACCGCCGCGCAGGCATTGTTGATGCCCAGGTCACTGGCGGATTTCTGGATGATTAAACGGGGCTTCATCACATTAACACCATAGTTTATTGCGTATGCTTTCGGTGCTGGCATCCAGTTGGTTGACCTCAGGATGATGGAGCCAGAACAAGCCGGGGCAGGTGGCAAAGTCGATCGTTACCGGTGTGGTATCGCCGGGGCTGATGAAATATTTGTGGCCGCAATAGGCAACATCCTGGGCAACACTGTGCAGCACCGTCGAAGAAGGTGTGTTGAAGGTGCGCTTTTCGTGGGAGCAGAAGAAACCGATTCTTCCCCGGCTGATTTGGCTGACTTCTTCGGCCGGGGTCGGCGAGCGTCCCAGGTAGCAGTCAACGGACAACGAAAGCAAATCAGGCTGGTAGACCTGCTGAAAGAGTTGCGGCGCAATCCCTCCGTGCAGGCGACCTCCCGCCTCAATCATCACTGGGCCTGCATCGGACCAGATGATTTCCATGTGGATGGGGCCAATCCTGATGCTCAATGCGGCGGCTGCCTGGCGCGCGTAGTCGATCAGTGGTTGCACATCGGGTGAGCGCGGATCGAGGGTGTCCAGGCTTTCATAGACAAACCGGCTGCCGTTTTTATTGACCTTGGTGTACTTGCACACGGAAGCAACGACGAACGTGCCCTCGAACGCGACCATATCGACCACGTACTCCGGCCCCGATATGAACGGCTGGACGATGAAGCCAAGGTTGATCTCACCCAAGTCATTTTTTTTATTCCATGCCGCGCCATCCAGTGCAGCCTGTACCGCTTCCTTGCCTTCGGCGAACACCACACCTTCGGTAGCCGCTGAGTTCAAAGGCTTGATCACGTATTTGAGGGTCGGATCCAGTGTGGCCACAAAATCCGCAATGTGCGTGGGTGAACTCAAGATGTCTGAAGGAATGTGGCGTAAACCGTGTTCCTTCAGCGCTTTCTGCATGGCGAACTTGTTGCGACGAAGGTCGCTGGTTGCGCGACTGTTACCCGTGAGGCCGAGGGCTTCTGTCAGGTAGTCCGTGAGATAGATCGCTGTTTCGCACCCAGCGATGACTGCCGTCACGGACAGGGTCTTTAAAGCCTCCAGCGGTTTATCGTCCCAGTAGTAAATCGCCTCGAAGTTTTCCTTCACCAAGTCACTGGTGAAGTGCAGGGGCAACTCGCCGGTGGAAATAACAGCAACACAACGTACGCCTTGGGCATTGAGCACTGGCGCGTAGAGCTTGCCGGTGGAGAAAGGATCAACAATCAGTACGGTTTTCAAATCATCCACTCCTATTCAGCGGTGACCGCGGGCGAGACCCCGGGGCTGAGATTCCAGACCAGCACGGCACATCCCAACAGTGCGGCCGACGCGATCATCAGAAGGCGCGCGCCTTCGATTCCCAAAAAGCCTGAAGTGGTGAAGAACGTCAGGATCATGGGCGCCGAGCCGCTGACCAGCAGGTAGTAAAGCGAGCTCTTGGCTGCGATGACATCGGCAATCCGCGCATTGGGCGCAGACTCGATCAGCGTTTTACGCAGCTGGATCCTCAGGCTGTTGATGCAAAAACCCAGCAGGAACGCTGCGGCCATCATCACGTAGAGGTTCTGGAAATAGACGATCGCGACATCGGCCAGGACCACCATCAACATGGCGCTGTAACTGTTGAGCTTGATCCGTGGCAACACGGCGGCGCTGAAAGCACCCAGGCCGGCCAAGCCACTGGCGACACCAAACAAGGTGGCGTTCCACTCATTGAGCTTCTGGAAGACGATGGGCACCAGGCTGTTGAACGCGCCGATGTGGAAGCCGATCATGCTCAGGACGATGATCAGGATGTAAAGATTGGCTGGCAGATGCCGGGCGAGAATCGCACTGGTGTCAGGCGCCTGTACCGGATCGTCGGATGTCGGGGTTGCGGCTACCAGCAACGTTGCTCCCAGCGACACGATAGCCGCCAGGCTGATGATCTGCAGGGTCTGATTGACCGAGAAGATATCCACGATCACCCCCCCGAGCAGCGCGCCGCCGAAGGCACCTATCTGGATGGAGGTTTGCATCAGGCGTGCAGACGTGTCGCTGTTGGTCAGGCCCGCCAGCACCAGCTTGGTGTTTTTTGACTCCAGGGTACTGATGGTGAAGTAGTCGGTAACCCCCACCACGAACGCGATACTTAAAAAGCCGATTGGCAGCAGCGCGGCGTCGGTAAGGGACAATCCCAGAATGGCTCCAAATGCCGTGAGTCGAATGTAGAGCAATCGACGCATGCTCAGTTCGACGGTAAAAAACTTACCGATGAACTGTTCGCACAGATAAGGCACCACTGTCGCCACACACAAGGTCGCACCCACCAGGAATGTCGACCCGGTGGTTTCCAGGCCGAACCAGACCATGGCGATGACGATCGCCATATCCAGGCCGGTGAAGAGGGTAACGATCGAGTAGAACGCTCCCAGGGTTGATTTATTAGTCATACGCTTTACTCAGTCATGGCGAGAAAGTTTGAACAGCGGCACGCACCGGTTGTTATCGCTGACCACGGTGCTGATTACGTTCCGCACACGCACCGTTGGCAGGGATTTCTTTTCCAGGTTGCAAAGTTTGTAAGCGTTGTCGTGCCAAGGGCAGATCACGCTTTGCCCGTCCTGCGTGACTTCGCCCATGTGCAACGGACCGCCTCGATGGGGGCAACTGGTGGGCAACAGCTGTGTGGAATGAGGATGGCGCTTGAGAAAATAGGTTTTCTCGTCCACAGCGACGTAATTGACGTGGGTCAGATTCAGGCTGATGGCTTTCATGGGCTGGGTTACTCAGATTGCCGTAACGGTGTAGGTGCAGGTTTTGCTGGTGACGCAAGTGCCATGAATCATCCCCTTGGGAATCACGACGCCCTCGCCAGCCTTCAGTCGGACTGACAATTCAGGACTCAGGACAAAGTCCAGCTCGCCTGACTCGACCCAGAACAACTCGTCGTTGGAATGGGTGTGCAGCACCGAGAGTTCGTTTTCCGACTCGGTGATGCGCATGTCCACGTTGCGTTGGCCATGAAGTTCTGCCGCGCGGGCGCGATGTTCGTCCAGTTCGTCGTGCCACTTGATGTGGGCATAGAGCTCTTCGTCGGCGATATCCTGGAGCAATTTGAATTCTTCGAAGCCGCGGATAAGGTCCGGAATGATCTTGTTGCCGAACTGTTCGATCATCGGGATGATCAGGCGCTTCAGGGCCATGCGTCCGTGATGAACGTCGATGTGGGAATGTTCATCGAAGTATTCGGTGGACACGGTGTTGTTGAAGATGGTCCGGATCGCGCGCGACTGATGTTTGGTCGTTAAGGCCAATGTCGCTTCGGTGTAATACATGGCACCGATGTAGCGGAACAACTCGCCATGGTTGGCTGAAACGTAATGGAAGTAGTTGGTCAGCGACAGCGAGCTGGCGGTATAGAACTGCCAGTAGTGATGGACGCGATGCGACATGCTCATTTCCTTAAGCATATTTTCTAAAAAAATGGTGTCATTTTTTTCCACGCCATAACCGTACTCGTCGATCAGGATCTTGAATAATCTGGTGGTGTCCACATTGCAGTTGCCCAACACTTTGCGCGCCATGACTGATGCTTTACTGAGATAGCCACTCGCGCACTGAGTCATGAAAAACTTGGCCGCCCGTTGTGGATCACGGCTGTGTGTGAGGACTTCGAAGAGCTTGGGTTCGGATTGTGCTACGTCTTCCAACACTTTATCGGTATGCGCCAGGAACGATTCGAGTTCCCAAGGGCCGTTGATATGGACCTCTTCCTTGAGCCAGCCGTAGACATAGTTCTCCAGCACGGGACGGATTTTTTTACCGAACGCCACGTGTTGCGGCTCATAGAAGTCCTTGAACTCCTTCAGGTTGAACGCCATGGGCGGCTTGGGGAGGAAAACCAAGTCCTGCTCGTAGATGTTCAGCAACAACCGTTGCACCAACAAATGGTGGCTGCTGGAAAGTTGATTGATTTTCAGGCTCTCGGTGAGCAGCGAGTCATTGATGTCTTGAGGTCGCGAGGGGCGCCGATACGGGCTGCTGGTATAAAAACTGCTGGGCTGGGCGAACGCATCGGCCTGAGCATAGAGGGCGAGTGCCTCAGCTTCTGCATTCGATCCATCGTAGGCAGACTCACGGGTGAGTTTTGTCGTCCATAACATGTCGTAGCGCCTTCGCTCAATGAATGAAGGCAAGATGCTAAAGGTTGGAAATACTTGGAAATAGACGAGATATGTCCGCGCTCGTAGTGAAATCCACTAAAGGCATAGCGGTATTTTGGCTGATTCGATTCATGTTCGATCTGCCGATCGTAGCGTTCAGTTTTCCAAGCGTTCGACTGCCTTGACGTCCGGTTTGATGGCCAACAACCCCGCCCGCAAATCCGTGCCGCTCGGCTGTTGGTACAAGCTCAACCCGAACTCCGGCATTACCGCCAGCAGGTAATCGAAAATATCCCCCTGGATACGCTCATAGTCGGCCCACGCAGTGGTGCGGGTGAAGCAGTAGATTTCCAGCGGGATGCCCTGGGCCGTGGTCTGCATCTGGCGGACCATGCAGGTCATGTTTGGCTGGATGTCCGGGTGGCTTTTCAGATACGCCAAGGCGTAGGCGCGGAAGGTGCCCAGGTTGGTCATGCGCCGGCGGTTGGCCGACATCGCCGCGACGTTGCCCTGGGCTTCGTTCCAGGCCTTGAGTTCGGCCTGTTTGCGGCTGATGTAATCGGTCAGCAGATGAACCTGGGTCAGGCGCTGTTCTTCCTCGTCCTGCAAAAAACGCACGCCGCCGGCGTCGATGAACAGGCTGCGCTTGATCCGCCGCCCGCCGGATTGCTGCATGCCGCGCCAGTTCTTGAACGACTCGGACATCAGGCGCCAGGTGGGGATCGAGACGATGGTCTTGTCGAAGTTCTGCACCTTGACCGTGTGCAGCGTGATGTCCACCACATCACCGTCGGCCCCCACCTGAGGCATCTCGATCCAGTCACCGACCCGCAGCATGTCGTTGCTGGTCAACTGCACGCTGGCGACGAACGACAGCAAGGTGTCCTTGTAGACCAACAGAATCACCGCCGACATGGCCCCCAAACCCGACAATAGCAATAGCGGCGAGCGGTCGATCAGGGTGGCAACAATGATGATCGCGCCAAACACATACAGCACCATCTTGGTCAGTTGCACGTAGCCTTTGATCGAGCGGGTGCGGGCGTGTTCGGTGCGGGCGTAGACATCCAGAAGGGCGCTGAGCAGGGCGCTGATGGCCAGCACCATGAACAGGATGGTGAAAGCCAGGGCAACATTGCCCAGGAAAATCATGCTGGTCTTGCTCAGTTCCGGCACCAGGTGCAGGCCGAACTGGATGACCAGCGAGGGCGTCATCTGCGCCAGGCGATGGAAAACCTTGTTCTGGCGCAGGTCGTTGACCCAGTGCAGGGCCGGCTGGCGACCCAGCAACTTGGCACCGTGCAGGATCAGGTAACGCGCCACGCGCCCCAGCACCAGGGCAATCACCAGCAGCAGTATCAGTGCAAGGCTGGAATGCAGGAGGGGATGCTTATCGAGAGCACCCCAAAGGTCTTGAATGTTGACCCAGAGCTGTTTGATGTCCATGGACGAAACGGTTCTTCTATAAAGACGCGACGGTGCGATTAGAGCATTTAAGCCAGGTTAAGTGACCCTTGATGACGAGTCGGCTCACAAAAAAGCCACTGATTAGCGCCGTTCGTATAAAGAAACTCGGCCTTCGCGCTCGAAACCGTTACCCTATGCAGCTGTTTTTTTGCATTTCTTCGAGGTAGCACCCGTGTTTTCCCAATTCGCCCTGCACGAACGCCTGCTCAAAGCCGTGGCCGAGCTTAAATTTGTCGAGCCAACGCCGGTGCAGGCAGCGGCTATTCCGCTCGCGCTCCAGGGGCGTGATCTGCGGGTGACGGCGCAGACCGGCAGCGGCAAGACCGCGGCGTTCGTGTTGCCGATCCTCAACCGCCTGATCGGCCCGGCCAAGGTTCGTGTCAGCATCAAGACCCTGATCCTGCTGCCGACCCGTGAACTGGCCCAGCAAACGCTCAAGGAAGTGGAACGCTTCTCGCAGTTCACCTTCATCAAGTCTGGCCTGATCACCGGTGGCGAAGACTTCAAGGTCCAGGCCGCCATGTTGCGCAAAGTACCGGACATCCTGATCGGCACGCCAGGGCGGATGATCGAGCAACTGAACGCCGGCAACCTCGACCTCAAGGAAGTCGAAGTGCTGGTGCTGGACGAAGCCGACCGCATGCTCGACATGGGTTTTGCCGAAGACGTGCAGCGCCTGGTGGACGAATGCACCAACCGCCAGCAGACCATGCTGTTCTCCGCCACCACCGGCGGTTCGGGCCTGCGGGAAATGATCGCCAAGGTGCTGAACAACCCTGAGCACTTGCAGCTCAACGCGGTCAGCCAGCTGAACTCCACGACCCGTCAGCAGATCATCACCGCTGACCACAACCAGCACAAAGAACAGATCGTGAACTGGCTGCTGGCCAACGAAACCTACGAAAAAGCCATCGTGTTCACTAACACCCGCGCCATGGCCGACCGCATCTACGGTCGCCTGGTGGCCCAGGAATACAAGGCGTTCGTGCTGCACGGCGAGAAAGACCAGAAAGACCGCAAGCTGGCCATCGACCGCCTCAAGCAGGGCGGCGTGAAAATCCTCGTCGCCACCGACGTCGCCGCCCGCGGCCTGGACGTGGAAGGCCTGGACATGGTCATCAACTTCGACATGCCCCGCAGCGGCGACGAATACGTGCACCGTATCGGTCGTACCGGACGCGCCGGCAACGATGGCCTGGCGATTTCGCTGATCTGCCATGGCGACTGGAACCTGATGTCGAGCGTCGAGCGCTACCTCAAGCAGAGCTTCGAGCGCCGCACCATCAAGGAAGTCAAAGGCACCTACGGCGGACCGAAAAAGGTCAAGGCCTCGGGCAAGGCCGTTGGCGTGAAGAAGAAAAAGGTCGACGCCAAGGGCGACAAGAAGAAAACCGGCGCCAAGGCCCCGACCAAGCGCAAGATCGCCAACCGCCCGAAGACCGACGCTTTGTCGCTGGTCAGCAAGGACGGCATGGCCCCACTCAAGCGCCGCAAGCCTGAAGCGCCAGCGGCTGAGTGAAACGGCGGTAGTGCTGCACAAAAAACCGGACCTTGAGTCCGGTTTTTTATGGATAACTGAATCTGACGCAAAACCCGTGGCGAGGGAGCTTGCTCCCGCTGGGCTGCGCAGCAGCCCCAACAAAGTGGAATTTACAATCATCTAACGAGTTGACGCTTCGATTTCAGGGGGCGCTTCGCACCCAGCGGGAGCAAGCTCCCTCGCCACAAAAGCAAGCTGTGCCCTGCTTCGGGCATCACCCCGCTTTCTTCTCCGCATTCTTGAGCTCTTGAAGACGCTCATCAATCAACTGGCACTTATCCGGCACGTCCTTGCTGGCGGTCTCCAGGTCCATGGCCTGCAGTTCCTTATTCATTTCCTTAGCCTTGTCCGGGTTCTGTTCGGTGAGCCTGGTCACTTCCTTGGCCAATTGTTCACGCTTGGCGGTGGCTTGCTCGGGCGTGCAAGTGGCCCAGGCGGGCAGGGCGCAGGTGAGGGTGGCGGCGAGGGTGAGTTTGAGGAGGGTGTTCATGGCAGGGCCTCGTATTCCTTGTTGGGCTGATAAGGGGTTGAGGCCACGCGAGGGTGGAAAGTTCATTGGCTGGAGGTTGCGAGGTACGCCCGCGATTGTTTCTGTCCGTCTCGCAGGAAGTCTCCGGTTCCGCATCGGACCTTTCGTACTTCCGTGGGGAAGGCGTCTTATTTCAGATGAATGGTTTCGGTAATAGTCCCGCGGATCAAACAAATAGTTGACGCCAAAATGATGGCTAATTAGTATCGCGCCACTATTTTGATATCGTTTTTGCTAGAGGGATCTAACATGTCCTCCCCCTTACTTTGGGCGAGGTTGTGCGTAGCTTTGCTGTGCCTTTCTCCGCTTCCCCTTGCTCACGCTGCCCCCACCCCCGGCGAAACCGACCTTATCCGCGAGCGTCAGAACCGCTTGCTCGAAGAGCAGCGTCAACGTCTGGAAGAGCTCAAGGACTTACCCGGCAAGGCGGAGAAACCGGCCCAGCCAACAGCGCCTGCCGATGCCCGATGTTTCCCCATCAAGACCATTGAACTCAAAGGTGCCGACAGTCTTTCGGCCAGTGAGCGCGAGCGGTTGCTCAAACCTTACATCGGCCAATGCCTGGGCGTGACGCAGCTCAATGAGCTGCTCAAAGTCATCACCGATCACTACATCGAAAAAGGCCTGGTCACCAGCCGGGCCTATTTACCGCAGCAGGATTTGTCCGGTGGGCATTTAAGCGTGCTGGTGGTGGAAGGACGGCTTGAAGGCTTGAAGGGCGCCGAGAACAGCAAGCTCTCGGACCGTGAATTGGCGATGGCCTTTCCTGGCAAGACCGGCGAGTTGGTCAACCTGAGAGAGATCGAGCAGATGGTCGATCAGCTCAATCGCCTGCCATCGAATCAGGCGAAGATGGAGTTGACCCCCGGCCAGAACGTCGGTGGCAGTGAAGTGCGCGTCACCAACGAAGTACAAAAGCCCTGGCGTGCCGGGCTGTCGCGTAGCAACGACGGCCAGCGCAGCACCGGCGAGCAGCAGTGGGGCACCAGCTTTGAGTGGGACAGCCCGCTGGGCTTGGCCGACCAGTTGATGTTGCGCGGTGGTCACGATGCGATGACCGACCACCAACACACCTCCAACAACGCCATGCTCTATTACAACTTGCCTTTTGGCTGGTGGAGCGTCAGTTACACCTACAGTCGGAGCGAGTACCGCTCGCAGATCCCGGCCAACGGTTTCAACTTCAAGCAGACCGGCGACAGCCAGAACCATCAGTTGCGAGTCGAACGGGTGATTCACCGCGACGCCCTGAGCAAGACGTCTCTCAACACCGGCCTGGCCTACCTGCGCACCAATAACTTCATTGAAGACAGCAAACTGGACGTCAGCAGCAATCGCCTGAGTGAAGGGCAGTTCGGCATCAACCATGGCCGACGGGTCGGCAGTGCTTTCGTCAACCTGGACCTGGGTGTGCAGCAAGGCATCGGCGCTTTCGATGCCCAGGGCGATCACGATCCGGGTCCCGGCCAGGCCGACGCCCGTTATCGCAAATACACCGCCACCGTCAGTTACCTGCAACCGTTCAAGTTGTGGGGCGAATCGTTCAGTTTCAGCAGCCTGATGACCGGCCAGCGCAGCGAGGACGTGCTGTTCAGCCCCCAGCGCATGAGCCTGGGCGGGCAATCGTCGATTCGTGGCTACAAGGACCAGTCGCTGTCCGGCGACAGCGGTGGTTATTGGCGCAACGACCTGCGCTGGAGCCGCCCGGTGACGCTGGAGTGGTTGCGCCCGGTGTTCGCTGAATACGGCACCAGCCTCGGTTACGACCAAGGCGTGATTCGTGGCGGCCGCTACAACGACGACCAGCACGGGCGCATGTCGAGCAATTCTCTGGAGTTGTTCGCCCGCGGCCAGCACCTGAGCGCCAGCGTCACCTTCGCCCATTCCCTGGAACGCCCGGATGCCCTGACCGAGCGCGAAGCGCCGATCTACTTCCGCGTGGATGTATTCCTCTAATTCCTGCTGCAACGAGACTCGATCATGGACGACCGCCAACACGCCTTTCTGGCCTGCCAGCCTTCTGCTGCCTTGCAAACCCGCGAGCACTTCTGGGGCATGCCCAAACGCGGCCTGGCGTTCCTGTTGGCCAACGTTATGTTCTGGCAACCGCTGTGGGCCCAGGCTGACGGCATCGTGGTCAGCGCGCCGGGCACAGGCCTGGACCGGGCCGGCAACGGCGTGCCCATCGTCAACATCGCCAAGCCCAACGGTAGCGGCCTGTCCCACAACCAGTTCAAGGATTACAACGTCGGCAGCAACGGCGTAATCCTCAACAACGCCACCGCCCGCACCCAGTCCACCCAGTTGGGCGGGATCATCCTCGGCAACCCGAACCTCAATGGCACGGCGGCCAAGACCATCCTCAACGAAGTCAACGGCGGCAACCCCAGCCAGTTACGTGGCTACACCGAAGTGGCGGGGCAATCGGCCCACGTCATCGTCGCCAACCCGTACGGCATTACCTGTAATGGCTGCGGTTTTATCAACAGCCCGAAAGTGACCTTGAGCACCGGTAAACCGGTGGTGGAAAACGGTCGGCTGGATCGTTATCAGGTGGATAAAGGCAGCGTCGCCATCGAAGGCGCAGGCCTCAACGCCAACAACGTCGACCACTTCGAAATCATCACCCGCAGCGCCAAGATCAACGCCGAGATCCAGGCGAAAAACCTGACGATTATTGCCGGACGCAATGACGTCAACGCCGACACCTTGAGCGCCACCGCCCGCGCTGATGACGGCAGTGCTAAGCCGGAACTGGCTATCGACTCCTCGGCGCTGGGCGGGATGTACGCCGGGGCGATCAAGTTGGTGGGTACCGAGGCCGGCGTCGGCGTGAAGTTGGACGGTAAATTGATTGCCAGTGGTGGTGATATTCAGCTCGATGCCAATGGGCATCTCAGCATGGTCGACACCTCGGCCAGCGGCGCTGTCAAGGTCAAGGCTGCCAGCCTCGACGCCCGTGGTCCGGTCTACGCCGGCACCACGTTGAACGCGCACACCCAGGGCAACCTGACCAACCAGAAAACCCTCGCGGCGCGCAACTCCATCACCCTGAATGCCGGTGGGCAGTTGAGCAACAACGGCATCATTGAGGCCGGGGTCAATGCTGATAACTCGCGCAATGCGGCGGGGGATGTGAGCGTTACT
Source organism: Pseudomonas sp. N-1-13 (assembly GCF_057787095.1). Taxonomy (NCBI): domain Bacteria; kingdom Pseudomonadati; phylum Pseudomonadota; class Gammaproteobacteria; order Pseudomonadales; family Pseudomonadaceae; genus Pseudomonas; species Pseudomonas sp. N-1-13. The sequence goes on from NZ_JBYNRI010000001.1 coordinate 1,488,904, forward strand.
GCGCAAACTCTGAGCAACAACGGCAAGAGCATCGTTGCCAGCCGTAATCTGACGACCAATGTTGCGCAGACGTTGAACAACCAGGGCGGGACCTTGAGTGCGGGGCAAACCGGCACGGTAAAAGCCGGGACGTTGGATAACCAGAGCAAGGGGCGGGTGTTGAGTAGTGGTGCGTTGAGCGTGACGGCCGACAAGCTTCTCAACACTCAAGGCGTGGTTAGCAGCAACGGCAACTTGACGGCCAATATTGGGCAGTTGAATAACCACGACGGTGAGCTTGGCAGCTTGAGCAGCGTCACGTTGCGTGTTGCCTCGCTGGATAACGTTGCGGGTCTGGTGGCGGCGGGGCAGTCCCTGGACATCAATGCCAGCGGCCAGATAAACAACCACAGCGGGCGTCTCACTGCGAGCAAAAACGCGCAATTGAGCGCCGGGTCGCTGGACAACCGCCAGGGATCGCTTTCTGCCCAACAAGGGCTGAACCTGAACTTGGCTGGGCAACTGCTCAACGCTTCGGGCAGCGTGATCAGCGGCGATACGCTGCAGCTAAAGGCCGGCCAGGTGAATAACGCCGCTGGCCGCATCGCCAGTGCGAAAACGCTGGATGCCAGCGTTACGGGCCTGGATCAGCAGGACGGCGAACTGTTCAGCAACACCAGCCTGAGCCTGGACATGAACCAGGGCCAGTTGAACAACCAGGGCGGCCTGATCAACGCCTCGGGTGCATTGCTGCTGAACAACCTCAAGGACGTCAACAACCAGAACGGTGAGATTTCCAGCCAGCAAGCCTTCACCCTGGCGGCGCAGAACCTCGATAACAGCGGCGGCAAATTGCTGAGCAATCAAGGCCTGGTGCTCAGAACCGCCCAGCTCCTCAACAACGCCCGGGGCGTCATCTCGGCGGCGTCCGTGGACAGTCGCAGCAACAGCCTGAACAACAGCGATGGCCTGATCAGCAGCCGCGATCAACTCGACCTGACGGTCGACACCCTGCTCGACAACCAGCGCGGCTCATTGATCGCCGACGGAGCTCTGCTGTTGGTCGCGGATCGCCTGGACAACCGCGCCGGGAGCATCGCCGGCAAGACCGGGCTTGAGGCCACCGTCACCTCGCTGGATAACCGCCAAGGCACGTTGATCAGCACCGATGCCTTGACGCTCAAGGCAACCAGTCTCGACAACCGTCAGGCCGGTTTGATCGGCGCGACAAAAGCGCTGGATCTCGATGTCGACGACCTCGACAACCGTGGCGGTGAGCTGTCGAGCAACGCAGACGTCACCCTGATCAGCCAGAACCTCGACAACAGCGATGGCGGCCAGGTATTCGCCGGCCAGGCGCTGAAGCTGACCGTGGATAAACTGCTCAACCGCACCAAAGGCCTGCTCAGCGCCAAGGCTGGACTCGAGCTGGATGGCGGCTCCCTCGACAACAGCGGCGGCTACCTGATCAGCCAGCAGAACCAGCGCATCAACCTGAGCCGCGATCTGCTCAACACCCAAGGCCAACTCAGCAGCGAAGGCACGCTGAATGTCAGCGCCGCCAACCTGACCAACACCGGCGGCAGCCTGTCCAGCGCCGCCGACCTCACCGTGAAAAGCCTGGGGCGTCTCGACAACCAGGGCGGCGAACTGGTCACCGACGGCGCGCTGCTGCTCAGCAGCGCGGCGCTGGACAACCGTCAGCAGGGCAACATCAGCGGCAAAGGCACGGTGAGCGTCACCACTGGCGCGTTCGATAACAGCCAGAGCGGTCGCCTCAACAGCGGCAGCACGCTGAACCTCGTGGCTGGCCAAGTCACCAACCAGGATGGCGGGAGCATCGGCAGCCAAGGCGCGTTGACCGCGTCGGTGTCCGGTCTGGATCAGCAGGGCGGCAAGCTGTTCAGCACCACCTCGCTGAGCCTGGACCTGAACAATGGCCAGCTCAACAACCAGAGCGGTTTGATCAACGCCCCCGGCGTGCTGTTGCTGAAAAACCTCAACGGCGTGAACAACCAGGGCGGTGAAATCTCCAGCGCCGAAGCCTTTACCTTGGCGGCCAATAATCTCAACAACGACAGTGGCCGGTTGCTCAGCAGCCAGGGCCTGACCCTGCGCATCGCCCAGGCGTTGAACAACGTCAAAGGCCTGATCGGCGCGGCGACCCTGGATGCCACAGCGCAAAGCCTGACCAACAACGGCGGCACCCTCACCAGTCGCGGCAACCTCGACCTGACCGTCGATCAGCAACTGGATAACCAGGCGCAAGGCCTGATCAGCGCCGCGCAACTGCTCACGCTCAACAGCGGTGATCTGAACAACCAGGGCGGTAGCGTGCTGGCAGGCGGTGCCTTGGTCCTCAACGCCATGGCCCTGAACAACAGCGCCGATGGCCTGATCAATGCCCAAGGCGACCTTACCCTCGGTGCCGAGTCCCTGGATTCCAGCGACGGCGGTGAAGTGTCGGCCAAGGGCGACATCAGCCTGACCCTCGCATCGCTGACCCAAGACGGCGGTCGCCTGTTGGGCGAAAAAGCCGTCACCCTGAACCTGGGCAACGGCGACCTGAACAATCGCAATGGTTTGATCACCGCCAAAGGCCCGCTGACCTTCAACGCCCTGCGCGACCTGAACAACCAGGGCGGCGAAATCTCCAGCAGCCAAAGTTTCAACCTGCGCGGCCGGACGCTGGACAACAGCGGCGGCAAGCTGATCAGCAGCCAGAACCTGAGTCTTGACGGCAAAACCCTGGTCAACCAGAACGGCTTGATCTCCGGGTGGCAAGGGTTGCTGGTCAACGGCACCAGCCTGGACAACCGCAACAACGGCACGCTTTCCAGCCGCAACGGTAACGTGAACCTGACGCTGCTGGGCAACCTGCTCAACGGCAATGGCGGTGCGCTGGTCAGCCAGGGCAGTCTCGGTGTGACAGCCGTTTCGGTGGACAACACCCAAGGCATTCTCAGCAGCGGCGGCGCGCAAGACCTTATCCTCAGCGGCGCCCTCGACAATGGCCAGGGTGGTCTGATCGACAGCGGCGCGGGCCTGATCATCAAGACCACGGCCCTGGACAACGCCAGTGGTGCCATCAACGCTCAACAAGCACTGACCCTTAACGCCAACGAACTGGATAACCGCCAAGGCAACCTGATCGGTAACGCTGCGGTCAACCTGAACCTCAACGGTGCCCTCGATAACAGCGGCGCCAAACTCGCCAGCGCCGGCCCGCTGACCGTTAAGGGCGCGACGGCGATCAACAACCAGGGCGGCCAAATCGCCAGCCAGGATCAAATGACCCTGACCACCGGCTCCCTGGACAACAGCAACACCGGCACCGTCGCCGCCAAAAACGCCCTGGCAATCACCGCCACTGGCGCCGTGCAGAACCATACCAACGGCCTGATCTACAGCCAGACAGCCGACGTCAACCTGAAAGCTGCGAGCCTGGTCAACGGCAAGGGCGAGATGCAAGGCCAGACCGGCCTGAAGCTTGAACTGAGCGGTGATCTCGATAACCAAGGCGGCAAACTCATCGCCCAGACCGGCGATGTCAGCCTCACCGCGGCCAACATCGACAACCGCGGCGGCACCCTTGCCGCGCTCAAGGGCGCCCTTGAAGCGCGCACCGTGGGCGTGTTGCGCAACGGCTTCGATGTGAACAACAAGGGCGGTGTGATCCAGGCGCAGAGCCTGAACATCCGCGCCTTGGCCGGCCTGAACAACAACGGTGGCCGTATCGCGGCCCAAACCGGCGATGTCCTCATCAACACCGCCGACTTGAACAACCGCGGGGGTGGTCTTTACGCCCAAGGCCAGGTGAGCATCAGTGCTGCCGACTTGGATAACGGCGCGGGTGGGCAAGTGGCCGGTCAGACCTTGGATTTCACCCTGGGGGGAGCTCTGAGCAACGTCGGTGGCGTCCTCGAAAGCGACACCCGCATCGGCTTGAGCGCGGCCAGCCTAAACAATCAGGGCGGCCAGTTGCGGACTCTGGCCAGCGGCGGCAGCACTCGCCTGCAAGTGACGGGCGCGTTGGACAACCGCAATGGCGTGATGGAAGTCGCCAACCAGGACTTGGTCTTACAGGCCGGCAACTTCCTCAACACTGGCGGCCGCCTGCTGCATGGCGGTAAGGGGGATTTCCAGATTGACTTGGCCAACCTGGGCAGTGCCGGTGGTGACATTGTTACTCTCGGCGGCCTGACCCTGAGCGCCGCCAACTGGACTAACAGCAGCGTGGTCCAGGCCGCGCGGCTGAACATCGACGTCGGTCAACTGACGCTGACGGGCAGCGGCCAACTGCTGGCGACCGACAGCTTAGTGGGGCGTGGAGGCAATTGGACCAACAACGGTCTTATCGCCAGTAACGGCACACTGGATGTTGCCCTGACCGGGTTATACGCGGGGAGCGGCCACGCCACCAGCGTCGGCAATCTCGGCCTGAGCGGCGCAGGTGTACAGGTATTAGGCGCTGGACGCATCGCCGGTGCGAGCGATGTGCAGGTCAGGGCCAGTGGTACGTTGCTCAACCAAGGACGCATCACCTCGGCCCGGGACCTGACCCTCAATGCTGCCAATCTGAACAACAGCGGCACGATTGGCAGTGCTGGCAAGCTTGACTTGGTCAGCCAGGTGCTGCGCAACGAAGGCGCGGATGCAGGTAATCAAAGTTTGATTTCCAGCGGCGGCGACATGCGCCTGCTGGTCGGCGACTTCACCAACCGCTTCGCTACGGTGTATAGCCTGGGAGGCCTGCTGGTGGCTGGCGATGCAGCGCTCAACCGCGCCAACCGCATCGACAACGTATCGGCCACTTTGCAGAGCGGTGGGGCGATGGGGTTGTACGCCAGTACGGTCAGCAACCGCAAGGATGCGTTCTCCGTCAGTGAACAGTTGGTTTCCGGCACCATCACTTATCAGTGTCTCAACTGTAAGGGACGGCACTACGACTTCTTCTATTACCTGACCGAAGAAATTGTGCGTTCAGTGCAGGCGGACTCCGCAGCGGCATCAATAAATGCTGGCGCTGCGCTGAAAGTGCAGTCGTCACTTTTTGAGAACAAGCACAGTACTGTCAGCGCCGCGTCGTCGATCGACATCCACGCGGATAACTTCAACAACGAGGGGGCGTCCACCGAGAGCGTGCTGCGCACCCGGCAGTTCCGCAATCCCAACGACAGCGAGCGAAGCTCCGTTTGGGACAGCCTGACGCGTGAGGGCGGGGCAATTGCCGAATACGCCAAATACAACTCAAAGACCCAGTACGTCTACCAGCAAGAATGGTATGACCCCGACGGCAGTTACATAACACCGGTGGATCGAGGGAAACAGGACACCGGCATCGCCAACCCGAACTATCGGCCTAACTCGGGCTATGCGGTACCTAGCAAAATCCTGGGTTATACGCTGATCGATACACGCGAGACGCAAACCAACACAGGCGTGGCTGCCAATGCCGTCATTCAGGCCGGCGGCGCGGTTAACATTACCGCCAGCCAGACGCTGGGCAACGGCGTTACGCGCCAGAACACCGGTTATTCCAGCCAAGCCCTGAGCGCGGCAAACACTCAGGCCGGCAGTCGGGTCAATCCCAATACCGCGCGCATCAATGCGCAGTTACCGCCAGACCTGGCCCAGCGTCAGGTCAACCCGCTGGACTTGCCAGGCTTCGTCTTGCCCACGGGCGGTAGCGGTTTGTTCCGTCTGAGCGCTCAAGCTGCGAGCCAGGCCAATGCCACTAGCGCCGCACCGTCGCCAGCCAGTTGGACCCTGGGCGGTGCCAGCATCGGCCTCGCCCAGCGTCAGCAGCCTTTGGAGCAGACCGGCAGTCCAATCCAACTGAGCGGCGGCAGTAGGCCGATCTTCCAGCCTGGCGCCTCAGCGGTGCTGCCGGAGGTGCTTCCTGCAGCAGCACAGGGCGTCTCCAGCACGGTTACCGTGGTCAATCCGCAGAGCATTGCTCGAGTGCAGGGCCTTCCAGTCAACAGCCGCGGACCGCAGCCGCATAAGTATCTGGTCGAGACCGACCCAGCATTGACCGATCTCAAGCAATTCACGAGCTCGGATTATCTTCTGGACAAGCTGGGGTATGACTCGGACGCCAGCTGGAAACGCTTGGGCGATGGATTCTTCGAGCAGCAGATGATCCAGCAGGCGGTGACGGCTCGTACCGGTAAACGCTTTATTGATGGCCAGACATCTGACGAGGCGCTTTACCGGTATCTGATGGACAACGCCATCGCCAGCAAGCAGCAACTGGGGCTGTCGGTGGGCGTTACCCTGACCGCCTCTCAAGTGGCAGCCTTGACCCACGATATTGTCTGGCTTGAAGAGCACGAAGTCATGGGCGAGAAGGTACTGGTGCCGGTGCTCTACCTGGCCCACGCCAACGACCGCCTGGCCCCGACCGGCGCGTTGATCGAAGGCCAGGATGTGAACCTGATAGCCGGTCAGAACCTGGAGAATAGCGGAACCCTGCGAGCCAAGAACAATCTGTCGGCCAGCGCCGGCCAAGACTTGGTCAACAGTGGTTTGATCCAAGCCGGCGGTCGCGTCGACTTGCTGGCAGGCAACACCCTGTTCAACGGTGCCGGAGGCATCATCAACGGACGTGATGTCAGCCTGAACAGTCTGCTGGGGGATGTGGTAAATGAACGTACCCAGACCCTGCAGCAGGGCGGTTACGTCGTTGAAGGCAAGCTGGACAGCGCCGCCCGCATCGAAGCGTCCAACGATCTGATCGCCGGCGTCGGGCGCGACATGCTCAATATCGGTGGCGTAATGCTAGCCGGCCGCGATCTGGAGATCCGCACCGGGCGTGACCTGCTGATAGGTTCTGCCGAACAGACCTACAGTTATCAAAACGGTACGCGCAACCGCAGCGAGTCCATCAAGCAGTCCGGCTCGCAGATCACCGCTGGTCGTGACCTGGACATGGGCGCCGGCCGTGACTTCGCCGCCATCGGCAGCAACTTGGAGGCCAAGCGTAATATTGCCATTGACGCGGTCAACAACATGACCCTGTCTTCGGCTGCCGATGAGGAACACTCCTACTCCAAGAGCAAAAAGGTGACCCGCCAGGAGGATCATGTCCGTCAAGTCGGCACTCAGGTGAGTGCCGGCGGTGATGTTTCTATGACCGCGGGTGAGGATCTTCGCCTGATCTCCAGTCGCGTCAGTGCGGGTGACGAGGCTTATCTCTACGCCGGCGACCAGCTCGAACTGATAGCCGAGACCGACAGCGACTACTCGCTTTACCAGAAAAAGAGTAAGGGCAGTTGGGGGAAAAAGAAGACCAAGCGTGACGAAGTGACTGACGTGCGTCATGTCGGCAGCGCGATCACCACGGGCGGCGACCTGATTCTGGAGAGCGGAGGTGATCAGCGATACCAGGCGGCCAAGCTCGACAGCGGTAATGATCTGATCGTGGACAGCGGTGGCGACATCACCTTCGAGGCTGTGAAGGATCTGCATCAGGAAAGTCACGAGAAAAGCAAGTCCAGCGCTGCGTGGTTCAGCATGAAGGGCAGCGGCCGCACGGATGAGACGGTTCGTCAGAGTGAACTGACTGCTCAAGGCGACTTGGTCATCAACGCGGTTGGCAAGATTCATGCGGACGTGCTGCAGGTCAACAAGCAGACGGTCAGTGAGTCCATCGATGCCATGGTCAAGGCCGATCCGAAACTGGCTTGGCTCAAGGAGCTTGATGAGCAGGGTGGTGTTGACTGGCGGCAAGTGCAGGAGATCCACACCAGCTTCAAGTACGCGAACTCGGGCCTGGGTCCGGCTGCGCAGATGATAATCGCCATTCTGATGACGGTGCTGCTCGGTCCTGCTGGCGCCGGCCTGAGCAGTGCAACTCTGGCAGGCGCGGCCAGCCTGGCAACCACCGGCACGGTTGCGACCATCAACAACAAGGGCGACCTGGGTGCCGGGTTGAAAGCGGTAGCCAGCAAAGACGGCCTTACCAACGCCGCCATCGCGGCCATCACGGCCGGTGTCGCCGAGAACTACCTGGGCGATATGACCATGACCAAACAGGTCAATGGCAAGACGGTCATTGACCTAAGTTCGATCGAAGCCGTCAGCCATTTTGCGGGTCAGCAACTGATCAACAACGCATCCGCTGCTGCGATCGCCAAAGCTTTCGGTCGGGACGTTACGTTAGCGGGCATCCTGCAGTCGGCGGTCTACAACACCTTGGCGGCTTATTCTTTTGACCAGGTAGGTAACCTCGGGCTGAAGACCGGCAGTCCGGAGAAGATTGCCCTCCATGCATTGGTAGGCGGCATGATCGCCGAAGCATCGGGCAGCGATTTCGCTGTGGGTGCGATGGCGGCAGGTGTGAACGAGACGTTTGCTAACCAGTTGCGGCGGATGTCGGCCCAGATGAATCCGCAGAACCGCGACCACCTGATGCTGATGTCTTCGCAACTGTTAGGCGTGGTGGCCGCTGCCGCCGTGGCTGGAGACGATGCGAATAGTCTGCAGACCGGCTCGTATGTGGCCGGCAATGCGACCCAGTACAACAACCTCAACCACCATGACATGAGTGACTTTGTCGGGGACATGAATGCCTGTGGTAGCAGCGAGACTTGTCAGAAGAACACATGGGATGGGGGCAAGTACCAAGAGATCAGTGACCAAATCACCGATTGGTCGGAGAAGGCCGTTAGTGGTGCATTTGCGAAATCCTTGCTGACCTCGATCCAGGGCGGGCTGACCGCACTGAATGACCTCAATTGCACGACGGCGACTTGTACGCAATACAAGGACACCCTGACTGAGCGTGCGTTGAACGACCTGACGAACTTGGCGAAGGTTACTGACACGTGGGAAAACGCAACAAGTGTGGCTGCGCTTGTCATACCGACCTCCGGCGGCGCGCGTGGTGCTGGTGCTGGCGAAGGAGGGATTTCGCCTAGGGTTCAGGCGGCTTTGGATAAGTTCACGGAGGCCAAGGCCACTCGTACGGGGGCGTCAATAGGTAAGAATAGCAATCCTTCAAGTGCTGTCACTGACTCAGAGGCTGCAGTAAGTGGGTTGCCTAAAGTCGGCTCCTTGAGGGGGGACGCAGAAATCCCGCCCAAAAATGCTTCTCCGGATATGGTTCGATCTATTGAACGTCAGAATGAGGCGGCCAAAAAGCTTGCTCAAGCAGGGTATGATGTTGAACAGTTAGCAAATACAGGGCGAAAGGGCCCAAATCCAGATTTGCGAATTAATGGTGACTTGGCGGATGTGTTTTCGCCAATAACAAATAGTCCTATTTCAGTATTGATGACAGTGACTGAAAAGGTCCAAAAACAGGCTAGTAGTATTGTTGTTAATTTAGCTGATACACCACTGACTTTTGGTCAGATAGAGACGGCGCTCGCCTCACGACCCGTTGAAGGTTTGAAGAGATTGTATTTGATGAAGAACAATGAATTTAGAGTGGTTGAGGTGCTGAAATGACGATTATGATGAGCCTTGAAATAGAAGAGGGAGTTTCGTTTGATGAGCTGTCCTTGGTTCTCTGTAGTATGGGGGATTGCTCAGTCGATGCTAAGCATTTGATTGGTAATTTTCGTTATTCAAATTGTTATTTTGTTTTTCGGTATGTTTTTCCGAGTGATGATGTTGCTACAGATGGTGTGTTAGTGGATTGGAAGGTAGGAGTGCGAGGAGCATTTCACTGTTCCATTGAGATGCTGGCGGAGTGCTCGGAAGATATCAAAATGTTTCTTGAGAATTTTTCGAAAGAGTTCGACTTTAAGTTTGTGCTCTCATTTCAATATGAAAGTGTATATGTCTTGCGTGATGAGTTTGGTCTGAGCTTTCTGAAAAGTATGATTGAGTGCTGAGATAAAAAGAGAAAAAAGGGGGTGGATTTAAATGGCGCTTACTTGGCGGATAACTAGCTGATATATCTGAAAGAAATTAAAAAAGGCTAACCTTGGTCTACGGTTCTTCAGGGGTAGACCACATACCTGTGTAGATTTTAGATGTAAAATTTTGTTTGTACCCAAGAGATCCCGATCTGCGGGGTTATTCGCCAGCATGTTGATTTTTTGCAGATAGGAAAGCCCGCTTTCGTGTGATTCATCCCCTGGACAGTTCGGTCATTCCCTTGGCGCGTGCGCGGAAAAAGGGGACACCCATTAGCCGGTCTCAAGTCAAGGCTAAAAGCCAACTCCGGGCATCTCTCATGAACTCCGCAATGGCCTCTGGTGTGCTGAGATATTCTGCGGGGTCAAATTCTGTAGAGGTCTCGATCATTTTGCTCTCCGCGTATGTGAAAAACGGGCGACCCAAAGGTCGCCCGTTTTCGTTATTCAGCAGCCTGCGCCCGCAACCGCCTCCCAATCACGTCCATCACATCACACCCATCACGCAACGCTATCGTCAACATCTTGCAAAAGTCTGAAAGCACCACCGTATCGGAGCTGATATCCGAACGGAACGCGATATTTTCCAGCAGTTGGGTCACGGTGCGGATGCGGTAGTCGGCGGTTTCGAAGAGGACATCGAGCGGGGCTTCGGTGTCGATGAGCAGGGTGGCCGGGGTGCAGTCAATTCCGGTGATGGACATGTATCTGGTCATAGTCAGAGCCTCGAAAGTTGATTGAGTCTCTCTGTAGGTCGGGTCGCCAAACCCGGTCGCCTTTTTTGGGTGACGAAGGACTATAGAGCGATCCACTCTTGAGCCACGAGACACCGCTTTCCGAGCTTCATGTAGGACCTTTGGCCTGGCAGTTGTCGGCTTTGGCTGAGGCAACGCAGGCGACTGCTGCGCAGTCGAGCGGGAGCAAGCTCCCTCGCCACAGGGTTCGCGCTCGACTTGCGCGGGTTGGCGCATCAGCTATGGCAGCAGCCGTGGGGCTCGGCCTCTTCGTATTTATCGTGATGCCGCACCCAGTCCATGATTTCGTCTTCGTTGCGGCCCTTGGGCGTGAGATCGAGGTAGTTGTAGGTGCCGACCAGGATGTCGAGGCCGCGGGCGTAGGTGGAGTAGGTGTGGAAGATGTCGCCGGCTTCGTTGCGATAGAAGACGCTCAGGCCTGGGAGTTCGCCTTCGGTGGTGTCGGATTTTTCGTAGTTGTAGGAGGTTTTTCCAGCGGCGACGTCTTCGGCCTTGAAGCTGACGCCGAAGTCGTAGTTGAAGTCGCAGCCTTCTGACGAGACCCAGTCGAAGGCCCAGCCCATGCGACGTTTGAACGGCTGGAACTCGGCGAACGGCGCGCGGGAGACGGCGACCACGGCGACGTCGTGGTGGGCCAGGTGTTGGTTGGCGCCGTCGATGTGGTCGGACAGGAATGAGCAGCCATCACAGCCTTCTGTCCAGCCGGGGCCGAACATGAAGTGGTAGATGATCAGTTGGCTGCGGCCGCCGAACAGGTCGGCCAGGCTCAGTTCGCCGTTGGGGCCCTGGAAACGGTAGGGTTTTTCGATTTTTACCCAGGGCAGGGCGCGGCGTTCTGCGCTGAGTTTGTCGCGTTCGCGGGTGAAGGCTTTTTCGTGGATCAGGTGCTGGCGACGGGCGGCGAGCCATTCTTCCCGTGAGACGACGGCATGATTTTCTACGTTCATGGTGAATTCTCCTGCGTGGCAGAGCCGCTGATTCGGCACTTCTGTCAGTGGTCGTTTGGCCCGGGGGGAATTCGACAGGCCGTTGGTCGGCTTGGGCAATAGCCCACCGGTAAGCCCGGCTGAACGGCAGCGCAGCGCCTGGGTCACACTTTAAGTAGGCATCTCACTCTTTGGAGGATGGACCAGGATGACGACTTATAACTGGGACTTGATCGAACGGTTGTTGCACGAAGTGCAAAACGGCGCCGGCCACAGCTTTACCCCTCGGCCTTATGCGGAGCAGTACGCGGCAGAGAAGGCAGCCGCAGGCGAGCCGATCGAGAACCTCGATCATCTGAAAGCGGTCGCCGGGGAGTACGAAAAGCTGCTGTTGGAGCGTAACTATATCGAGCCTCGGCCGGAGGAAGAGGGCGGTAACGGCGAGAACTTTGTGCTGACGCCCCGTGGCTCGCGGTTGTTGAGCCTGATCGACAGCAGCATCCCGGGCAATGATCATCCGCGCCAGGTGCTGGATGAGCAGGAAGATGCGCTGGATGAGTTTACTTTTGATGAGGTGGCTTCGAAGGCGCAGATTGCCTGACAGGCCTGCACTGAGCCCTGTGGGAGCGAGCTTGCTCGCGATAGCGGTCTGACATCAACAGGTGTGTTGCCTGTTCTGCCGCTATCGCGAGCAAGCTCGCTCCCACATTCGATCTCCCACATGCATCTCAGTGGTTTTATGAGCGTGCTGCCTTCAGGCACTTCAAATCACTGAAATCCTTTTTCACCCGGTCGATCTTCCTCAGCAAGTGTTCGCGTTGCGTCGGGGTGCTGTCGGCCATCACGTCCACCAGCAGGCTGCGGGCCTGGGCTTCGGTTTTGTCGAAGGCCTGGCGGTAGGCGGGGGTCCAGAGGCTTTCGCGGTCGACCAGCAGTTGCTCGATGCGCTTGGGGAAATCGGGGCTGTGGCGTTGGGCCACAGCTTCGCTGAACTGGTTTTGCCAGTGCGCGCGGTTGGCGATCCATTGCTGGTTTTGATCGCCCAAGGCGCGGGACCAGGCCTGCACGCGTTGGCGCTGGGCTTCGCTGAGCGGGCCGAGCCAGTCGTTCAGGCGTTTCTCCATGCGTTCGCTGCGCTCCTGGATTTGCTGCTGCAACGTCGGCTTGAGGTATTGCTGCTGGCGTTTGCGTTGGTCTTTGACGAACGCGGCGTCCATGTCCGCGACCTGATCGTCGTTCAACCCCTGCAATAACTCGATGGCAGACGGGGTGATTTCCCGGGCGGTTTCGGCGATGGCGGCCTTGGCTTCCCGGGTACGCTGTTGCAGGGCCTGGTCGGTCACCTGGTTGGTTTGCACCATGTTCTTCAAGCGGTCCAGCCAGTCAAGGTAGCCGGGCAGTTGTGTGGTGCAATGCCAGTTCAAGTGTTCATTGAGACGGTCGTTGAACCAGTCCTTTTGCTCGCCATTGATGTCCAGATAGTCGTTGAGCGTCCAGGGGATGATCAGGTCGAGGTTGCGGTAGGCCAGGCCCACGCGGCTGCAGGCGGTGACGGTGAGCAGCAGGGCCATGAGCAGGGCTATGCGGGTGAACCAGCGCGACATGAGCGAGTCCTTGCGAAGGCATGGGTTGCGAAGGCGTAACTGTCTTGTTTGAGCATGGCAGGTGCGCGGCAGTTCAGCCGATCGAATAAGTAACGCTTAGTAAAAAGGGTGGGCCATCTTGAGGGTCAGCAGGCCGTCGCATTCGCTGTTGTGACCGGAGTACGCCGAGCAACGGCTGCCGCTCAGGCTGGAGTCGCTGTAGATCAGGTCCAGGTCGATGCCTCTCCAGGGGCGGGAAATTTTCAACGACCAGTCACTGAAACTGCCTACATAACCGTCCTCCACCGACACGGGTGAGTTGTACTGGTGGGTGGTGTATTTGGCGCTCAGGCCAATACCAAACGGCACGTTGCCGCCCAGGTCGGCAAACAAGGTGCTGTTCTGTTTATCCGGGTCGTTGCTGAAGGCCGCGCCGAAACGGCTGCCCAGTACGGTCAGGCCACCGAAGAATTCCTGGCTGTCGAGCGTGTCGAGGGTGGGGTAGCTGTAGTGGATCAGGCCGATTTCGTAACCCAGGGTCTGGTCGAAGGGCTGTTTGAAGCCCATGTAGGAATCGATTTCAAGATTGCTCGATGGGCTCAGGCCAACGCTGGGCGACCACTGGCCCACGTACCAGCCGCTGTCGTGGCTCAGGTCCAGGCCGCCATGAAACGAGCCGGTGCTCGACGGCGTGACCAGGCCCTGGGCCATGCTGCGGCTGGGCGTGGTGCCGAGTTTGAGGTCGAAGTCGCCGAGCTCGCCCTGAAACACCTGCCCATGGGCGAGAGGGCAGGCCAGCAGGCTGAGCGTCAGGGCGATAATGGGGATGCGCATGCTTCACTCCATGGATAGCGAGGAGCAGAACGGTCATCAAGCTGAAACACTTGAGCTAGAGAGGTGCAAGCATACCGGCGAATGCACGGCAGCGAGGGCCGTTCGTCGATTTTTGCAGGATGAGGGTAAGCGGGGAGGTTCCAGTCCAAGCGCTTCGAAGCTCAAAGCGCTTTGGGACCAGGTGACGCGCGGGTTACTTTTTGCCCAGGCTGATCTGCTTGGACGGGCCGAATGTCTGGCCGCTGACGCCCTTGGCAATTTGCTGGATTTCACCGCCGGACTTGAGGAATGCAGCGATCTGGTCGTTGATAGACTCGCTGGTTTCCACGGCTGGAGCGGGCTTTGCTTTGCTGTTGGATGCTTTTACGCGCATGACGGCCATTAACCTGTAAATAATTAATTGGGCCAGGCATCGTACAGGAAATACTTGACAATTGCTTGGCAAATATACTCCCTCAATTATCACGCCGGGCGCTGGAATAAGGCGTGGTTTATGCCGTCATTATTGCCCTAAGCCACTGTTTTAAATAGCAACCCTCTGGACTGTATAACTTAAAAACGGCTGGCCGAAACGGCCTGGAGGGCCGTTGTCTGCCTGACGAATGGCCGCATACGCGAGGAAAACCCAGGGAAATCAACGGCTGCACAAGGCCCTTCCGGCCGCCCGCGCCAGAGGCCACGAATCACGCCGCAAAACCGGGTAGAATGCCGCCCACGCAATGAGGGTATTGGAAATGGCTTTAGTCGGGCGCTACAACAGTTTGCAAGTGGTTAAACACACTCACTTCGGTTTATATCTGGACGGCGGTGCGGACGGCGAAATTCTGCTGCCCAATCGTTATATCCCCAAGGATATTCCCAGCGAAGATGAAGACTGGCTCAATGTTTTTATTTATCTGGACAGCGACGACAAACTGATCGCTACCACGGAAAAACCCAAGGTTCAGGTCGGAGAGTTTGCCAGCCTGAAAGTGGTTGAAGTCAACAGCATCGGTGTATTCCTGGACTGGGGCCTGCCCAAGGACTTGCTGCTGCCGTATTCCGAAGAAAAGCGCCAGATGACCGCCGGCGAATATTGCGTGGTGCACGTCTACCTCGACAAGCACACCCGCCGCATCACCGCCACGGCGCGTCTGGACCGTTATCTGGACAAGACCCCGGCCAACTACACGCCGGGTCAGGAAGTCGATTTGCTGGTCGCGGAAGCCACCGACATGGGCTTCAAGGCGATCATCAATAACAAGCACTGGGGCCTGATTCACAAGAACGAAATCTTCAAGTTCATGCGCGCCGGCAAGCAGGAAAAAGGTTTCATCAAGGAAATCCGCCCGGACGGCAAGATCAGCTTGAGTTTGCAACCGGTGGGTCAGGAAGCGGCGACCAGCCTCAATGCCAAGATCCTCGCCAAGTTGCGCGAAAACAACGGCACGCTGCCGGTCAGCGACAAGAGCGACCCGGTGCTGATCAGCAGCCTGTTTGGTGTCAGCAAGGGCAACTTCAAGAAAGCCATTGGTGCGCTCTACAAGAATGGGCAAATTGTCATTCATGCTGATCGGATTGAGTTGAGCTGATCTTCAGTCGAGCCACGGCAAATAAGGATTCATGTGGCCAGGGGAGGCCGCTGTGGGAGCAAGGCTTGCCCGCGATGGAGACGATGCGGTCTTTCTGATACCGAGGCGCCTGTTTCGCGAGCAAGCTTTGCTCCCACAGCGGTGCGCCGTTCCTCAAAATCTCCTGGCCACAGGAGCGATGTTCGGCTCTCCTCTGTATACAAAACCCTGCACCTTTAGCATGCACCCGCGCCCTGTTCGTGGGCGCGTGCCTGCTCCTGCCCGGCTTTAGTCCCCGCCACACACCGCAGTTTGTCTCATATTCCCCACCTCTGGCACGCATTCTGCGTAGCAACCCGTATACAAACCATGCCGGCTCCCGTGCGCAGTATGGTGAGCAGGTTGATACGGGGGCACGGCGGTCCTCAAAAGGAGCCTCGCAATGTCCGAGCAACTGCCCAACGGCTACAGCCCTCGTCTCTATAACGAAGACCTGGGTCCGCTGCCGCAGAAATGGAACTGGTACAACATTTTCGCGTTTTGGATGAGTGATGTGCACAGCGTCGGCGGTTATGTGTTCGCTGCCAGCCTGTTCGCGCTGGGGCTGGCGAGTTGGCAGGTGTTGATTGCGTTGCTCTGCGGCATCTGCATCGTGCAGTTAATCGCCAACCTGGTTGCCAAGCCGAGCCAGCAAGCGGCGGTGCCGTATCCGGTGATCTGTCGCCTGGCGTTTGGGGTATTCGGGGCGAATATTCCTGCGGTGATCCGCGGCTTGATCGCGGTGGCGTGGTACGGCATTCAGACGTACCTGGCTTCCAGCGCGCTGATCATTGTGGTGCTGCGGTTTTTTCCTTCCATGGAAGTCTATGCCTCACCGCAATTTGCCGGTTTGTCCTACTTGGGCTGGTTCGGTTTCCTCAGCTTGTGGTTCGTCCAGGCGCTGGTGTTCTGGGCCGGTATGGAGTCGATCCGTCGCTTTATCGACTGGGCCGGGCCGGTGGTGTACGCCGTGATGTTCCTGTTGGCGGGTTGGATCGTATGGAAAGCCGGCTGGAGCAACATCAATTTCACCCTGGCGGAGAAGTCCTTGTCCGGCTGGCAAGCGTTCGGTCAGGTGATCGTCGCGACGGCGTTGGTGGTGTCGTACTTCTCCGGGCCGACCCTCAATTTTGGTGATTTCAGTCGCTACTGCCGGAGCATGTCTGACGTGCGCCGTGGCAATTTCTGGGGGCTGCCGGTGAATTTCCTGGCGTTTTCCCTGGTGACCGTGGTGATTGTTTCCGGGACGTTGCCGGTGTTCGGCGAAATGCTCCATGACCCGATCGCCACCGTGGCGCGTATCGACAACGACGTGGCGGTGTTGCTGGGCGCCTTTGCCTTTGTGACTGCCACCATCGGCATCAATATTGTCGCCAATTTTGTATCCCCGGCGTTCGACTTCGCCAACGTCGCCCCCAGCAAGATCAGCTGGCGTGCCGGCGGCATGATTGCCGCCATTGCATCGATATTCATCACACCGTGGAACCTGTTCAACAACCCCGAAGTGATCCACTACACCCTGGACGTGCTGGCAGCGTTCATCGGTCCGCTGTTCGGGATTCTGCTGGTGGATTACTACCTGATCAAAAAGCAGCAGATCGACGTCGACGCGCTGTTCAATGACGGGCCCAGCGGGCGCTATTACTACAGCGGCGGCATCAACTGGACGGCGGTCAAGGCGCTGGTGCCGGCGACGTTGATGGGCGTGGCGATTACCTTCACGCCGATGTTGCAACCGATGGCCAATTTCGCCTGGTTCACCGGTTGCTTCCTGGGCGGGGTGTTGTATTTCGCCTTGGCACGGCGTGACTCGACCGTGCACCTGAGCCCATCGCTCGGCCAGGCCTGATTAACGCAGGGCGGTCTGGGCGCAAGGGCTCACCGTACCCCGGCTGGCGGGCCGCAGTAATAGCCCGCCGGCCAGCAGCAGGCCACTGCCGGCAATGATCAGCGCCGGTTGCAAGCCACCGCTGAAGTGGCTGCTCGACGCCGCCAGCAATGGCCCGCTGAGCTGGCCCAAGGCAAAGCAGGCGGTCAACAGGCCCGCGTTGCGCTGGGTGGCGTGGGGTGCCAGCTCCCGGGAGCGCAGCATTACCAGTTGCATGCAGGCCAGGAATGGTGCTCCACACAGGATTACGCCCAGCGCCAGCCCCGGCCCGCTGCCCAACAGGCAGGCGAATACTCCGGCGGCTTGCAGCCAGAGTGTACCGATCAGCCAGCGACCGGTGGTGTTCGGGTTGGGACGACGCAAGCTGACCAGCAACACGCCAGTGGCGGCGGCCAGACCGAAGCAGGGCCAGAACAGGTCTGCTTGCCATTGCCCGTGGAACTGCGCCGAGGCCATCTGCGACAGGAAGGTGGCGGGAATGATGTAGCCCAAGCCGTACAGGGCATACACCACGCCAAGTCGAGCGATGCCACGGTTCGGCGAGGCGCTGACGGGCGCTGTAGCGGTCGCGGCTGCGGCGGGTTGCGGCAGAATGGGCAGAATCACCAGCAGCATCGCCAATGCCACGCCGGCATACACCAGCCACAGGGTCGCAGAGGTCTGGCCGAGCAGGTTCGAGCCCAAGGCGAGCAAACCGGTCAGAAAAATCCCCAACCCAGGGCCGGCAAACACCAGCGCGCCGAGCCGTGGCCGTCCCGCGGCAGCGGCCAGCGGTTGGCTCAGGGCGGTGATCATCACCAACACCCAGGCGCTTGCCACTCCGGTACCAAAGCGCAGTACCAAGTGTGGCCAGAAGCCCCAGGCCCAGAACGAAGCCAGGGTCAGCAGCACGCACAGCCACAAGCCCCCGATCAAACGCCGCCGCACCTGTTCCGGACGGCGGGCGAACATGGCGTCCAGCGCGCCGAGGAAGTAACCCAGGTAGTTGGCCGCGGCAATCAGACCAGCGGCGGTCAAGTCGATCTGACCTTCGCCGATTAAATGAGGTAACTGCGGCGTTAAGGCGAAGCGGCCAATGCCCATGGCCATCATCAGGGCGATGAAACTGCCGAGCAGGCGAATCAGAGGTGACATGGCGGGTCTCCAGCGTTGAGGCGAATGACCGTCAGGCTAGGACTGATTGACTTTCATTAAAAATGAATAATAGTGAGTAACTTGTTCATTTTTGGAGAATGTCGTGGAGTTCAGCCAATTGCGGATTTTCCAGGCCGTGGCCGAGGAAGGCTCCATTACCCGCGCTGCCGAGCGGCTGCATCGGGTGCCGTCGAACCTCTCGACCCGGCTCAAGCAGCTTGAGGAGCAACTGGGCGTAGATCTTTTCCTGCGCGAGCGTCAGCGTTTGCAGCTATCGCCAGCGGGAAAAGTCCTGCTGGACTATGCGATCAAGCTTTTTGCTCTGCACGACGAAGCTCATGCTGCCGTGCAGGGCGGGCAACCGGCCGGGGATTTTGTGTTGGGTACGATGTACAGCACGGCGGCGATTCATTTGCCGGACCTGCTGGCCGGTTATCACCGCACGTACCCGGCGGTGAACTTGCAGGTGCAGTCGGCGCCCAGCGGTGAACTGCTCGAAGGCTTGCTCACCGGGCGCCTTGACGCGGCGCTGGTGGACGGCCCGCTGGAGCTGGCGGGGTTGGACGGGGTGCCGTTGTGCGACGAGCGGCTGGTGCTGATCACCGAGGCCGATCACCCGCCAGTGCGCAGTGCGCTGGATGTTCAGGGCCGCTCGGTATTCACCTTTCGCCAGGGCTGTTCCTACCGCATGCGTCTGGAAGCCTGGTTTGCCCATGACCATGCGGCCATGGGCCGGGCGATGGAGATTGAGTCTTATCAGGGGATGCTGGCCTGTGTGATTGCCGGCTCCGGGGTGGCGCTGATGTCCGAGTCGATGCTCGCCAGCCTGCCGGGCCGCGAGCGTGTGAGGATGCATCCGTTGGCCGAGCCGTTTGCCAATGCCACGACTTGGCTGATGTGGCGCAAAGGGATGGTGGGGGCCAATCTCACCGCCTGGATTGAACTGCAGCAACAGGCCTGGCCGCGGGCGCCGCTGATGGTGGAACGATCAGCTTGAGCGCCTAGCGTTGGATTTTGATGGATTCAGTAACAGATCATTGCAATGTGTGACGAGCATTGCGTAGGACTTCGGACTATTATCAGTGCGAAGGGGCCACAGAATTTTGCCGCTCGTACCACCCTGAAGGGGGCACCACGATGAAAGAGAAAATCCAGAACTGGCTTCATGACTTGGGTGTCGCGCTCGGCCTGATCGAGCCGCCCATGCAACCGATCCCTATCCGCACCGATGACGAGCAGCGCCGCCGCCAGCCGCGCCGTCGGTAAAGACACCGCGAATATCGGAGAGATCGCAGTCTCAGGCTGTTTCAGTTGAAACAGCCTGAGACTGCGATCTTTTTTGTTTTTGAAGGAAAATCTCTGTGGGAGCGAGCCTGCTCGCGATAGCGGCGGATCAGCCACCATTGATATTGGCTGATACACCGCTATCGCGAGCAGGCTCGCTCCCACAGGGTTTTCATCGTCTGGAACTGAGCGATACAAGGGCAAAAAAAAGGTGTGGCCACCGACGCCACACCCTCGAAGAAACTGCTTTCAGACCGCCTTGGCCACCACCTTCGACCGAGGCGACAACAGACTCACCACCACGAAACTCACCAGCGCCACGCTCAGGCTGTAGTAGATCGGCGTATTGGCGTCCAGGCCGTCCTTGATCATGAAGAACAGCGCGGTCAAAAAGCCCAGCGACATGCTGGTGATCGCGCCGGCCGTGGTTGCGCGTTTCCAGTAGATGGCGCCGATCAGCGGAATCAGCATGCCGCCCACCAACAGGTTGTAGGCCAGGGTCAGGGCACTGATCACATCGCTCACCACCAGGGCGATGCCCAACACCACCACACCCAGCAGCAGGGTCGCGATGCGGTTTTCATGAACGTCGCCATTGCCGCTTTCACTACCCTGGCGCAGACGCGGCAGCAGGTCCTGGACCACAGTGGTGGAGGCTGCCAGCAGGCCGGCCGCGGCGGTGGACATCAAGGCCGCCAGGGCGGCGGCGATCACCAACCCGCGAATGCCGTTGGGCAGGCTGGTCTGGACGACGCTGGCAAAGGCGTTGTTGACGTTTTCCAGGTCCGGCAGCAATACCTTGGCCGCCATGCCGATCAAGGCCCCGGCCAGGCCATACAGCACGCAGTACAGGCCTGCGGCGGTACCGGCCACTTTCGCCACGCCTTCGCTACGGGCGGTGAACACCCGCTGCCAGATGTCCTGGCCAATGAAGATGCCGAAGAAGTAGATCAGGAAGTAGGTGAGGATGGTGTCCCAGCCAATCGCGGTGAAATCGAAGTAGCTGGCCGGCAAGGCCGCCACCATCGCGTCCCAGCCGCCCGCATCGCTGATGGACATCGGCATCAGCAGGAACACCAGGCCGACGGTCATGATCAAGAATTGCACGATGTCGGTGAGAGTCAGCGACCACATGCCGCCGATGGTGGAATACAGTACGACGACGCCGCCGCCCACCAGGATCGACACCCAGAACGGCAGGCCGAACAACACCTGCATCACCGTGCCGATGGCGATGGTCGAGGTGGCGCCGATCATCAACGCATAGACCAGCATGATCAGTGCACTGGCGTGGCGCGCGGCGGGGTTGTAGCGGCGCTCCAGCACTTGGGTCACGGTGTAGATCTTGAGTTTGAGCAACGGTTTGGCGAGGAACAGGCTCAGGCCGACGATGCCCAGGCCGATGGCGCCGCACAGCCAGAACCCGGAAATCCCGTGGACGTAGCCCAGCCGCACGGTGCCGATGGTGGAGGCGCCGCCCAGAACGGTGGCGGCCATGGTACCCAGGTAAAAGCCCGGGCCGAGGTTGCGCCCGGCGACCAGGTAGTCGTCACGAGTCTTGGCGCGGCGCATGCCGTACCAACCCAGGGCAATCATGCCGGTGGCATAGATGAGAACGACGATTAAATCCAAAGCCATGATGGCGTGTCTCCGATTGTCTTTTTTATAGTTAGGTCGAGATGGCGCCATGGACAGATGGAGTCGAGCGTTGCCGTTGTGGCGAGGGGATTTATCCCCGTTGGGCTGCGCAGCCGCCCCATGGCAGTCAACTCAATCTGTCGGGCACACTGATATGTCAGGGTTTGGGAGCGCTGCGCGCTCCAGCGGGGATAAATCCCCTCGCCACAGGTTCAGCGCTCGGTGAGACCGAACCCTTGCTACGCGGATCATCCGGCCCATACACCGCCGCCGGCTCGGGAAACAACCCAAGCAGCACCAGGTAAATCACCGAGGCCAGGCCCAGGGTCACCGGCAGGCCGATGTCGATGCCACCGGCCAGTTCGCCCAGCGGTCCGACGAACTGCCCAGGCAGGTTGACGAAGCACAGCCCCACCAGCGCGCTGGGAATCCAGGCCCCCAGGCCGCGCCAGTTCCAGCCGTGGCTGAACCAGTAGCGCCCGCCGGTTTCGCCACGGGTGAACACTTGCAGATCATCCGGGCAGTAGAAGCCGCGGCGTACCAGCAGGCCGATGATCATGATCACCATCCATGGTGTGGTGCAGGTGATGATCAGCACGGCGAAGGTCGATACGCTCTGCACCAGGTTCGCGGCGAAGCGCCCGATGAAGATGAAGGCAATCGACAGCACGCCGATCAGCAGCGTGGCCTTGACCCGTGACAGCACCCGTGGGAACACGCTGGACATGTCCAGCCCGGTGCCATACAGCGACGTGGTGCCGGTGGACATGCCGCCGATCACCGCGATCAGGCACACCGGCAGGAAGAACCAGCCCGGCGAAACCGCCAGCAGGCCGCCCACATAGTTATTGGCTGCGATGTAGTCCGGTGCCTTGATCGCCACGATGGTGGCCGTGGCAAGGCCGAACAGGAACGGGATCAGCGTCGCCAGTTGAGCGGCGATCACCGCCAGCATGATGCGTCGCTTGGGCGTGTTGCGCGGGATGTAACGCGACCAGTCACCCAGGAACGCGCCGAAGGAAATCGGGTTGCTCATGGCGACCAGTGCCGCGCCGATGAACGCCGCCCAGAAGCCCGGCTGGCCGAGGCCGACGGTGCCGGCGAACTGGCTGTCGAAGGCCGGCGCGAAGGCGACGATGCCCAGCAGAAACAGCAGGCTGGCGGCCCACACGGCGATGCGGTTGACCCACAACATGAAGCGAAAGCCGTAGATGCACACCGTCAATACCAGCAAGGCGAACAGGCCGTAGGCCAGGCCCAGGCTCAGGTCGGTTTCCGGCACACCGATCAAACGCTTGGCGCCACCGATCAACGCATCTCCCGAACTCCACACCGACAGGGAGAAGAACGCGATGGCCGTCAGCAGCGACAGGAACGAGCCGACGATCCGCCCGTGTACGCCGAAATGTGCCCCGGAGGACACCGCGTTGTTGGTGCCGTTGAGCGGGCCGAACAGGCCCATGGGCGCGAAGATGATCGAACCGAGCACCACCCCCAGCACAATCGCCCAGACCCCGGCCTGGAACGAGAGGCCGAACAGCACCGGGAAACTGCCGAGCACGGCGGTGGCGAAGGTGTTGGCACCGCCGAAGATCAGTCGAAACAGATCCGTCGGGCCAGCGGTTCGTTCATGGTCCGGGATCTGCTCGACCCCGTTGGTTTCGATTTGCGTAAGGCTTTTGTCGTTATTGTTATGCATGATCTGCTCCGATCATAAAGGCGCGCCCATCGTGTGCGAGCGTCGTCTGTTTGGCTAAGGGGGTGGCAGCCCTTCCGGCATAGCGGACAAATGTTCATGGCAGGCCAGCCATAGGCCCTGTTGTTCTTGTGTGCGTCCTTCCTGCTTGCGGAACAGAATGGTTTCGCGCTCCTGGCTAAAGTGTCGCTCCCCTTGCATGCGCAACTCGGTGGCCACGTCATGGATGAAAATCGCCACGTCCCCTTGCAGGCTGACGAAGGCGTTGCTCGAGGTACACGACAGCACCTCGAAGCCATCCTCGGACCGCCAGCGGTCCCACAACGCTTGGTAGGCATCGCGAGACAGCAGAGGTTGTTCGAGGGTGTAGAACACGAAACTCGCGTCGGGTGTGAAGGCGCCGAAGTAGGCGTCACGGTCATTGCGGGCGAAGGCCGACACCAGTTCAGCGGCGGCCTTGAGCACTTGAGCCTGATCGTTCATGACCGCGCCTCAGCGATGGACCACACCGGGCAGTACGCAGAGCATCTCGTACAGCAGGTTGGCGCCCAGCAGCGAGGTGTTGCCGGTGGTGTCGTAAGGCGGCGAGACTTCTACCAGATCGCAACCGACCAGGTCCAGGCCCTGGCAGCCACGCACGATTTCGATGGCCTGGATGGTGGTCAGGCCACCGATTTCCGGGGTGCCGGTGCCAGGGGCCCATGCCGGGTCGATGCCGTCGATATCGAAGCTCAGGTACACCGGGCCGCCGCCGACCTTCTCGCGGACTTCGGCCATCAGTGGGGCGAGGGATTTGTGCCAGCACTCTTCGGCCTGGACTACGCGGAAACCCTGGTTGCGGCTCCAGTTGAAGTCATCGGCGGTGTAGCCCTGGGCCCGCAGGCCGATCTGCACCACGCGGTCGCAATCGAGCAGGCCTTCTTCCACCGCGCGGCGGAAGGTGGTGCCGTGGGCGATTTTCTCCCCGAACATGTGATCGTTCACATCGGCATGGGCGTCGATGTGCACCAGGCCGACCTTGCCGTGTTTCTTGTGGATCGCCCGCAGGATCGGCAGGGTGATGGTGTGATCGCCGCCCAGGGTCAGGGGAATGACGTTGTGTTCCAGAATCTTGTGGTACGACTCTTCGATGATCCGCACGGCGTCCAGCAGGTTGAAGGTGTTGATCGGCACATCACCGATATCGGCCACCGACAACGAGTCGAACGGCGCGGCACCGGTGGCCATGTTGTAGGGACGGATCATTACCGATTCAGCGCGGATCTCGCGGGGCCCGAAACGGGTGCCGGCGCGCAGGGAGGTGCCGATGTCCAGCGGCACGCCGACGAAAGCAGCGTCCAGGCCGGCAGCGGTTTGTAAATGGGGGAGTCGCATCATGGTGGCGATGCCGCCGAAGCGCGGCATTTCGTTGCCGCCCAGTGGTTGGTGAAGAATCTTGTCCACGGGTAGGGCCTCATCGTTGTTTTATTTATCAGGGGCCGATTCTGCGAAAAGCCTGGGAGTGGAAGAATCGCTGGGGGCAAATACTTAGTTCAGATTTTTCTAAACTAATTCGGGATGGAGCGATAGACTCGCGATTGATCTCTGGGGGCAACACCATGCTTGCAAGCTGTGCAAGCAAAGCTGTGGGAGCAAAGCTTGCTCGCGACATAGGCGCCTCGGTTCCAAGGGGGAAACCGCGTTGACTTCATCGCGGGCAAGCCTTGCTCCCACAGATAAACCCCCTTGCCACAAAGTGTGCAGTGACCCGCCTGTATGGAGAGACCCCATGGCCAACGCTCTACCCGACCTGAAACTGTTGCGCATTTTCGTCAGCGTCGTGCGGCACCAGGGGTTCGCCAATGCCCAGCATGAGCTCAACCTTTCCACGTCGGCCATCAGCACCTACATGAGCCAGCTCGAATCGGCCCTGGGCCTGGTGTTGTGTCATCGTGGGCGGGGCGGGTTCAGCCTGACCAGCAAGGGCGAGTTGTTCCACCAGGAGACCCTGCGTCTGTTGGGCGAGCTTGAAGGGTTCGAGCAATACGCCGCCGCGCTGAAAGGCGAGTTGCGCGGCACGCTGAACCTGGGGGTGATCGATTCCACCGTCAGCGACAAAGCCCTGCCGTTCGCCGAAGCCATCGGCGCCTACAGCCAGGAGCATCCGGCAGTCCACCTGCACCTGTCGGTCATGAGCCCGTACGAACTGCAACTGGGCGTGCAGGACAACCGCCTGGACCTGGCCATCGGCGCGTTTTCCACGCGTATGAGCGGCCTGGTCTACATGCCGCTGTACCGTGAGCAGCACTGGTTGTATTGCAGCAACCGTCACCCGCTGTTCAACGAGCGGCGTATCCCCGAGCAACTCATCACCCAGCAGCGCATGGTCGGGCGCGGTTACTGGAGCCAGGCCGAACTGGCCCGCCACGGCTTCAAGCACAGCGCGGCGACGGTGGAGAGCATGGAGGCGCAGTTGATCCTGGTATTGTCCGGCGCCTACGTCGGCTATCTGCCCGAACACTACGCTCAGGCCTGGGTGGACAAGGGCGATTTGCGCGTGTTGCTGCCGGCCACTTTTGGTTATCAGGCACCGTTTTCGATGATCGTACGCCGTGGCCGCAGCCGTGAGCCGCTGATCCAGACTTTTCGCGATCTGCTCAAGGCGCAGCTCAACCAGGCCTGAGGTGCCGTCATGTCCAGAATTCATTGTCCGCGCTGCCACAGGCCGCAAAGTCATTGCCTGTGCCCGCTGATCCCCAGCCTCGACAGTCGCACCCGGGTGCTGTTGTTGCAGCATCCCAGCGAGGTGAACCATGCCCTGAACACCGCGCGGCTGGCGGCGTTGGGGCTCAATAATGCCGAGTTGATCGTGGGCGAGGTGTTCGAGGATTTGCCTGGGTTGCTCAATCAACCGGGTTATCAGGCGCGGCTTTTGTTTCCCGGCGAAGAGGCGCAGCCCATGCATGCTTATGCTCCGTCTGAGGATCCGCTACTACTGGTCGTCCCGGACGGCACCTGGCGCAAGGCGCGCAAGTTGCTGCACCTCAACCCTCTGTTGGCGGCGCTGCCGAGGGTGACACTGGCCGCGGGCAGTGTGTCTCGATACCGCTTGCGCAAGGCGCCAGGGCCAGGGGCGTTGTCGACGGTGGAGGCGGTTGTCCAGGCGCTGCAAACCCTTGAGGCACCGACCTGTTTTGAGCCGTTGCTGAGGCCGTTCGAAGCGTTGATCGAGGGGCAGATAGCGGCGATGGGGGAGGAGGTTTTTCGGCGTAATCATGCCGAGAAATGAGTGGTGCCTTTGCTGGCCTCATCGCGAGCAGGCTCGCTCCCACAGTTGATCTCCAGTGCATGCAAAAATCTGCTAACACCACAGATCCAATGTGGGAGCAAGCCTGCTCGCGATAGCGGCAGCACAATCAACCAAAGTCTCAGCTCAAGGTCTACCGCTCACGCATCGCCTCAGTCCGCGCCTTCAACACCGGCTTGAGCAGGTAATCCAGGACACTTTTCTCCCCGGTAATGATGTCCACCGTCGCCACCATCCCAGGAATGATCAACAACGGTTTGGCATCGCCGCCCAAGTGATTTTTATCTGTGCGCACCTGGATCAGGTAGAAGCTGTTGCCCTTGTCATCGGTGATGGTGTCGGCGCCGATCAGTTCGAGCCTGGCGCTCATCCCGCCGTAGATCGTGTAGTCATAGGCACTGAACTTGACCATGGCTTTCTGGCCCGGATGCAGGAAGGCCACGTCCTGGGGGCGGACCTTGGCTTCGATCAGTAGGTTGTCTTCCAGCGGCACGATTTCTGCCATGTCGCTGCCCGGCTGCACTACGCCGCCGATGGTGTTGACCTTGAGCTGCTTGATCACCCCATGTACCGGCGAGACCACGGTGGTGCGGGTCACGCGGTCGTCGATGGCAATGCTCGAAGCGGTGATTTTTGACAACTCCGTGCGTTTCTCATTGAGTTCCTTGGCCGCTTCGGAGCGAAAGGACTGTTCTGATTCGTCGATCTTGCTCTTGATCTCGTTGATCGCCGATTCGGCCCGAGGAATCGCCAGGGTGGTGGCGTTGAGCGAACCACGGATTTCCACTGCGCTGCGTTTGAGCCGCAGGATTTCCACCGGCGACACCGCCCCGGTGCGCACCAGTGGTGCCGACATGTTCATCTCTTCTTGCAGCAAGGCCAGGCTGGAACTGAACTGGCCCTGCTTGGAGCGAAACTCCGCCAGCTCCTGGGTTTTCTGGCGCAGTTGTTCGGACAGCGTCCGCTGTTCGCTGGCCAGGCGCCGCTGTCGTTGTTCATACAGCGAGCGTTCGTCCTCGGCCACTTGCGGGGCCTTGCTGATGACTTCAGCGGACAGTTCGAAAGGTCGGCCTTCGGCTTCGGCCGACAAGCGTTCGACCTGGGCGGTCAGAGCATAACGGTCGGCCTCGCTTTCGCCCTTGTTCGACAGAAACCGTGTGTCGTCCAGGCGTAGCAGGGTGTCGCCCTTGTTCACCATCTGCCCTTCGCGCACGAAAATCTCGGTGACGATGCCGCCCTCCAGGTTCTGGATTACCTGAATCTTGCTCGAAGGAATGGCCTTGCCTTCACCGGTGGTGACTTCCTGCAAGACTGCCAGTTTGGCCCACACCAACGCGGTGATGATCAGTCCGGCCGCCAGCCATACCGTGACCCGCGAGCGACGGGGTGAGTCCTGCAGCGCGGCACCGGCGGTTTCCGGCATGAACTCGCTTTCGGCGCTTTTGCTGAAACTGCCGAAGTAGCTTCGGGCCGCTGAATCGGGTGTTTGAGCAGACATGGGCGATACCCGTCAGTTAGAAAAAATAAAGCCGAACACATACCTGTGGCTTGAGGGGGTTATCTGTGGGAGCAAGGCTTGCCCGCGATGAAGCTAATGCGGTCTCACTGGAACCGAGGCGCCTGTATCGCGGGCAAGCCTTGCTCCCACAGGTTGCGGTGTTGTTTCTATACCGCCGCAGACCCCACCCGTCCTTTACGCAGTGCATCGATCACCGCTTCCTTCGGCCCATCGGCCACAATCCGGCCGCTGTCCAGCACCACCAGCCGATCCACCAGGCTGAGCATCGACGTGCGGTGGGTCACCAGCAGCACCGTTTTGCCCTGCACATGGGTATGGAGCTTTTGCCGCAACACGTCTTCGCTGCTGTTGTCCATGGCGCTGGTGGGTTCGTCCAGCAGCAGGATCGGCGGGTCGAGCAACAGGGCTCGGGCCAGTAGCACGGCCTGGCGTTGCCCACCGGAGAGCAACTGCCCGCGCTCGCCCACCGGGCGGTCGAAGCCCTGGGGATGCTGGCGGGCCAGTTCGGTAACGCCGGTCAGTTCCGCCACTTCCAGCATGCGTGCATCGCTGATGTAGCGGGCGCCGAGGGTGAGGTTGTCCCGCAGGCTGCCGGCCAGCAGCGGCAGGTCATGGGCGACATAGCCGATCTGCTGGCGCAGATCCGCCACGTCCAGTTGCCGAAGGTCGAGCCCATCGAGCAGCAACTGGCCTTCCTGGGGCTCATAAAACCCCATCACCAGGCGCGCCAGGGTGCTCTTGCCCGAGCCACTGCGACCGATAATCCCGACCCGTTCGCCGGGCTTGAGGCTGAAGCTCACATTCGCCAGCGCCGGGGCGTTCTGGCCGTTGTAATGGAAGGTCACGCCGCTGACGTCCAGCGCACCCTGCAATTGGGTGCGATCCAGCGGCCGTTGTTTGGCATCGCGCTCCTGGGGCAGCGCCATCAGCGCATCGGTGCTGCGCATGGTCAGTTGGGCCTGCTGGTAGCGGGTGATCAGCCCGGCGATCTGCCCCAGCGGCGCCAGCACCCGGCTGCCGAGCATGTAGGTCGCCACCAGCGCGCCGACGCTGAGGTTACCGGCGATGATGCTGTAGACCCCGGCGACGATGGTCGCCATGCCGGCCAGTTGTTGCAGGAACAGCGTACCGTTGGTGGCCAGCGCCGAGAGGCTGCGGGCGTGGCTGTCCAGGCGGGTGAGGGCGCCGTGGGTGCTTTCCCATTGATGCTGGCGCTCGCTTTCGGCGCTGCAAGCCTTGAGGGTTTCCAGGCCGCCGAGGGTTTCAATCAGCAATGCCTGGCGCTGGGCGCCCAGGGCCAGGCTTTTTTGCACGGTGTCACGCAGGCGTGCCTGGATGATCATGGCGAAAATAATGGTGAGCGGAAAAGCCACCACCGGAATCACCACCAGCCAGCCACCCAGCAACCCGATCACCACCAGCATCAGCACGGCGAAGGGCAGGTCGATCAGGCTGGTGAGGGTGACAGCGGTCAGGAATTCGCGCAGACCCTGGAAGTCATGGATGCTTTGGGCGAACCCGCCGATGGTCACCGGTTTGGCCTTCATCGCCATGCCGGTGATGCGTTCGAACAGGGTCGCGGAGAGGATCACGTCGGTTTTCTTGCCGGCGGTGTCCAGCAGATGGGCGCGCACCACGCGCAAAACCAGTTCGAAACCCGTGCCGATCAACAGCCCCACGGCCAGCACCCACAACGTCGATGTGGCCTGGTTCGGCACCACGCGGTCGTAGGTCTGCATGACGAACAACGGCACCATCAGCCCCAGCAGGTTGATCAGCAAACTTGCCAGGATCGCGTCGCTGTACAGCCAGCGCGACAGTTTCAAGGTGTCACGAAACCAGGCCTCGACCCGTGGAACCAAGGGCGCGCGCAGGTCTTCGAGTTCATGGCGCGGCCGGGCGAACAAAGCCTGGCCGCTGTAGACGGCGCTCAGTTCGTCGCGGCTGACCCACTGCTCGCCGCCATCGGCTTCGCTGGGCAGGATCAGCGCCTGGCCGTCCTCGCTCCAGCGCCGCAACACGGCGCAACGACCACCGGCCAGAATCAGCATCACCGGCAGGTTGAGTGGCGAAATATCGGCCAGCTCTCGGCGCAGCAAGCGCGCCTGCAAACCGGCCCGGGCCGCTGCGCGCGGCAGCAGGTCCAGGCTCAGACGTTGGTGCGCCATTGGAAGCCCGGCGCCAAGGCTGGCGCGGCTGACTGTCGCGCCATGGAGTTTGCAGAGGATCAACAGACCGTCAAGCAAGGGATCATCGACATTCAGCCGCGGATCGGTGCTGAGGGTTGCGGGTTCCATGCTGGTCACATTGATCGCTCCCATTTTTTTGGGGGGCTACTTCAGTTCGGGCAGCCGCGCTTCGTTTTTGACTTCTGTTTGAGCGACCGCGTCGGCCGGCAGCACCACGCGCTGTTTGCTCAACAGCTGGCCCATGTTCGCCAATACCCGATACATCGAGTATTCCTCGGTGTAGCGCACTTCGGTGTAGCGACGGTTGGCGTTGTACAGCTCGTTTTCGCTATCGAGCACATCGAGCAGGGTCCGCTGGCCGAGACCGAACTGATCCTGATAGGCGGCGCGTACACGGGAAGTGGTTTCGGCATATTCCCGGGCGGTGGGGGTCTGCTTGCGGGCGTTGAGCATCGCGTTCCAGGCCAGGCGGGTGTCTTCGTTGAGCTGGCGCAGGGCGTTGTTGCGGATGTCCATGGCCTGGTTGATCTGGTGGGCATTGGACGCCAACCGCGCCTTGTCGCTGCCGCCGCGGAACAGGTTGTAGTTCATCACCACGCCGACCCGCCAGTTGTTGTCGTGGCCTTCTTCGCCGCCGAGGTTGTTATTGGCGCCCACCGCCGCCTCGGCGTCGAACCGCGGATAGAACGGCGACTTGGCCACTTCATACTGGCTTTCGGCGGACTGTACGTCGGCCTGGGCCGATTTCAGGTACGGGTTGTTATCCACCATGCTTTGCTGGGCTTGGCGCAGGTCAGCGGGCATCTCGCCTTTGGTCGAGGGCGGTGTTTCCAGCTCATCGGGCATGCGTCCGACCACGCTGTAGAAGTTAGCCTCGGCGTCGGCCAGATCGACCTGGGCGGTGTCGTAGTTGTTTTCCGCCAGGGCCCGGCGAGCATTGGACTGATCGGAGTCGGCCGTACTGCCCACGCCACGCTCGGTGCGCAGGCCGATCTGGTCGTTGACGCGCAGGTGAGCTTGCAGGTTGTTCTTGGCCAGGGTCACCAGCTCGCGACGCTTGAGCACTTCCAGGTAAACCTCGATGGTGCGCAGCGCCAGGTCCTGGGCGGTGCCTTGGGCGTAGTAGGCCCGGGAATTGACCACGCCTTTGGTGCGTTCCACTTCATTGGCGGTGTTGAACCCGTCAAACAGCATCTGCCGCAGGCGCAGCTCCGACTGGGTGTAAGTCAGGATATTGGTGTGGTGATTGCCCAGCGCCCGGGTGTTGGTGTTGTCACTGTAGCCGCGCCCGTAGCCGGCATTAAGGTCCACCGACGGGAAGAACCCCCCTCTGGCGACCTTGACGTCTTCATTGGCCGACAGACGGCTATCGACCCGTTGCGCCAGTTCCGGGTGAGTAGCAATGGTGCTCTGGATCGCTTCGGTCAACGACATGGCCTGCGCTGAAGAAGAGCAGGCCATGGCCAGCAAAACCGCGCTGCAGAGGGGGGAAAGAACGCGCATGGGGTGCATCTCCTAAGGTCTGTTGTGCTTCGCTGTCGCCAAAATATTGACGTATTTAAGATCAAAACCGTTTCAAGCTTGTAACAACACAGCTAAGAACATCCTGCGCAAAACCTAAGAAGAATTTCTCATAAGACTTATGCCAAAAAAAACTTATGTGCTTGGAAAAAAGCGGCACATTGTTCAAAGCGAAAGCCTTTGAATCTGCGGGTCCTGACGGATTTTGGGCGTCAATAAAGTTCCATAATCATTTTGAAGCGATGTGAAGAGGTGCCGAAAAGGACGACTTGAAAGGCGATTTTAAGTGACGGTTTTTTGTCATTGTGGCGAATAGCTAGCGCCTTTTACGTCCCCGAAAGCTGGCAGATTTTCCAGATTCCCTGGCTGCCAACCCGAGCACCAATTCTTCACCCAGACAGGTGCCGACTGCGGTTGGCAACGGAGGAATGCACATGGCAGCGCTCATCGGTACCGTCAGCAAGGTGGTAGGACAGGTTTTCGCAGAAGCCGTCGGCGGTCTGCGGCGACCTCTGGTTGAAGGTGATCGGCTCTATGCCGGTGAGCACCTGATCACCGGGGCCGAAGGGGCGGTGGCTGTGCAGTTGCAAAACGGCAAGGAGTTGACCCTGGGCCGCGGAAGTGACCTGACGCTCAGCCCGCAATTGCTCGCCAACCAGGCCTCTGCTAGCGATACGCCTGAGGCCACCACCCCCAGTGATGCGCAACTGACCGATGTGCAAAAACTGCAACAAGCCATCGCCGCCGGCGCTGACCCGACCCAGACCGGCGAGGCGACGGCTGCAGGCGCCGAGGGCGGTAATCCGGGGGGCGTGGGTGGCGGGCACAGTTTTGTGTTGCTGGAAGAGGTCGGCGGGGAGGTCGATCCGCAGATCGGTTTTCCCACCGCCGGGTTCAACGGGATACCCGAGTTTCCAGACCTGCGTCTGGCCGGTGATCCGGATGACGGCGACGACGATGCAATCGTGCCACCGGTAGACCCTGAAACCCCGGACAACCCCGTTACCCTTGATGGCTTGACCGTGGATGGCGGTGAATTGACCGCCAATGAGGCGAACCTGTCTGACGGTTCCGCCAGCAATCCTGGCGCGCTGGTGCAAAGCGGCAGTTTCACCATTTCCGCGCCCGATGGGCTGAGCAGCCTGAGTATCGGTGGAATCGCCGTGATCACCGGTGGCGTGCCCGCAGGTTTTCCCCAATCCATCACCTCGGCGCTGGGCAACACGTTGACCATCACCGGTTACAACCCCGCGACCGGTGTGGTCAGCTACAGCTATACCCTGACGGACAATGAAAGCCATCCCGCCGGGGGCGGGGCCAATACCATCAGCGAGCAGTTCCCCGTCGTGGCCGTCGACAGCGATGGCGATACAGCTACGGGGACCCTGGACGTCAACATCACCGACGACGTACCCCAGGCGATTGACGACAGCCACGCCAGCACCGCATCGGAAAGTCTTGTCACGCTCACCGGCAACGTCTTGCCCAACGACCACCAAGGTGCCGACCGCATCCCCACCGGTCCTGACAGCGGGCCGATCATTGGCGGCACGTTCACCGGCACCTACGGCACCCTGGTGCTGAACCCCAACGGCACGTACACCTACACCCTCAACACCAGCGACCCGCAATTCGTGGCGTTGCACGGCGGCGGAAGTGGCACTGAAACCTTCACCTACACCCTGACTGACGCCGACGGCGATACCAGCACCGCCAATCTGGTGTTGCAGGTGCACAACAACGACGACCCGGTGATCATCGAAGGTTTGGACACCGAAGGCGGTGAGCTGAGCCTTCAGGAGAAAAACCTCAGCGACGGCACCAGCCCGGACGCTCCAGCGCTGACCCAAAGCGGCACCTTCACCATCACCGCGCTGGACGGTGTACAGACCCTGAGCGTGGGCGGCATCAATGTCGTCACGGGCGGTGTTGCGGCCGGTTTCCCACAGTCCATCACCACGGCCTTGGGCAACACACTGACCATCACCGGCTTCAACGCCGTCACGGGCGTGGTGAGTTACAGCTACACCTTGCTGGACAACGAAGCCCACGCAAACGCCAACGGCGCCAACAGCCTTAGCGAGCAATTTGCCGTTGTGGTCACCGACGACAACGGCACCACGGCCACTGGCAATCTGGACGTGAATATCGTTGATGATGTGCCTCAAGCCGTGGACGACAGCAACGCCGGCACCGCCTCGGAAACCAACCTGACCCTGACGGGCAGCGTGCTGACCAATGACACCGAAGGCGCGGATCGTGTGGCGTCCGGCCCGGTTACGCCCGGTACCTTCACTGGCACTTACGGTACGCTGGTTCTCAACGCTGACGGTTCCTACACCTACACGCTCAACACCGCCGACGCCGACTTCAAAGGCCTGCACGGCGGCGGCAGCGGTAGCGAAACCTTCACCTACACCCTGACCGACGCCGACGGCGATACGAGCACCGCCAACCTGGTGCTACAGGTACACAACAACGACGACCCGGTGATCATCGAAGGCTTGGACACCGAAGGCGGTGAGCTGAACCTTCAGGAGAAAAACCTCAGCGACGGCACCAGCCCGGACGCTCCAGCGCTGACCCAAAGCGGCACCTTCACCATCACCGCGCTGGACGGTGTACAGACCCTGAGCGTAGGTGGCATCAATGTCGTCACGGGCGGTGTTGCGGCCGGTTTCCCACAATCCATCACTACGGCCTTGGGCAACACGCTGACCATCACCGGCTTCAACGCCGCCACGGGTGTGGTGAGTTACAGCTACACCTTGCTGGACAACGAAACCCACGCAAACGCCAGCGGTGCCAACAGCCTTAGCGAGCAATTTGCCGTCGTGGTCACCGACGACAACGGCACCACGGCCACCGGCAACCTGGATGTGAATATTGTTGATGATTTGCCCACCGCCCATGCTGATTCCGCCTCGGTGGACGAAGGCGGGACGGTCAGCGGCAACGTCCTGAACAACGATGTGGGCGGTGCCGATGGACCCGCCGCAAGCGGCGCGGTGATCGGTGTGCGTGCTGGCAGCGACACCTCAACCTCGGCGGTTGGCGGCCTCAACACCCAGATCAACGGCACCTACGGCTATCTCACGCTGGACGCCAATGGCAACGCCGTTTACCACAGCAACCCGAACACCGTCAGTGCACCCGGTGCCACCGACGTATTCACCTACACCGTGCGCGATGCCGACGGCGATGAAAGCACCACCACCATCACCATCGATGTCTACCACAGCTGCCTCGTCGCTGAAACCGATCAGGACATCACCGTCTACGAAAAAGCCCTGGACCTGAATCAGGACGGTCAGGACCTGGCTCCCGGTACCGTCACCGGCAGCGCGCCGAACGCTACCACTGAAACGGCCAGCGGTAGCCTGGTCGGCTCGGTCACAGGTGCAATCGGCGCCGTCACCTTCGCCCTGGTAGGCAACGCCACCGGTGCCTACGGCCAGTTGCTGCTCAACCCGGACGGTTCCTACACCTACACCCTGACCTCGCCAGCCACCACCGCACCTTCGGCCAACGATGGTCCGAATGTCCTGAGTGAAAGCTTTACCTATCAAGCCACCGATTCGCTGGGCAATACCGTCACCAGCACCATCGTTATCAACATCGTTGACGACGTACCCAACGCCCATGCCGATTTGGCTTCGGTAGTGGAGGGCGGCACGGTCAATGGCAATGTGCTGGACAACGACGTGCTCGGCGCCGACGGTGGCGCAGTGATCGGCGTACGTGCCGGCAACGACACTTCAACCCCTGCAACAGGCGGCCTCAACACCCAGATCAACGGCACCTACGGCTATCTCACGCTGGACGCCAATGGCAACGCCGTTTACCACAGCAACCCGAACACCGTCAGTGCACCCGGTGCCACTGACGTATTCACCTACACCGTGCGCGATGCCGACGGCGATGAAAGCACCACCACCATCACCATCGATGTCTACCACAGCTGCCTCGTCGCTGAAACCGATCAGGACATCACCGTCTACGAAAAAGCCCTGGACCTGAATCAGGACGGTCAGGACCTGGCTCCCGGCACCGTCACCGGCAGCGCACCGAACGCTACCACTGAAACGGCCAGCGGTAGCCTGGTCGGCTCGGTCACAGGTGCAATCGGCGCCGTCACCTTCGCCCTGGTAGGCAACGCCACCGGTGCCTATGGGCAACTGCTGCTCAACCCCGACGGTTCGTACACCTACACCCTGACCTCGCCAGCCACCACCGCACCTTCGGCCAACGATGGTCCGAATGTCCTGAGCGAAAGCTTTACCTATCAAGCCACCGATTCACTGGGCAATACCGTCACCAGCACCATCGTTATCAACATCGTTGACGACGTGCCCAACGCCCATGCCGATTTGGCTTCGGTGGTGGAGGGCGGCACGGTCAATGGCAATGTGCTGGACAACGACGTGCTCGGCGCCGACGGTGGCGCAGTGATCGGCGTACGTGCCGGCAACGACACTTCAACCCCTGCAACAGGTGGCCTCAACACCCAGATCAACGGCACCTACGGCTATCTCACGCTGGACGCCAATGGCAACGCGGTCTACCACAGCAACCCGGACGCCGTCGGCGCGCCGGGGGCCACTGACGTATTCACCTACACCGTGCGCGATGCCGACGGCGATGAAAGCACCACCACCATCACCATCGATGTCTACAACAGTTGCCTCGTCGCTGAAACCGATCAGGACATTACCGTCTACGAAAAAGCCCTGGACCTGAATCAGGACGGCCAGGACCTGGCCCCCGGTACCGTCACCGGCAGCGAGCCGAGCGCCACCAGCGAAACCGCCAGCGGTAGCCTGGTCGGTTCGGTGACTGGTGCCAGTGGTGCGCTGACGTTCAGTCTGGTGGGCAACGCCACCGGCGCCTACGGCCAGTTGTTGCTCAACCCCGATGGCTCGTACACCTACACGCTGACTTCGCCCGCCACGACGGCGCCCAACGCCAACGACGGCCCGAATGTATTGAGCGAAAGCTTCACCTACCAGGCCACGGACGCCTTGGGCAACAGTGTCACCGGCAACCTGGTGGTGAGCATCGTCGACGACGTGCCCATGGCCGTCGCGTCCGAGCGTTCGGTGACGGCGGTGGAGATCGACTCGAACCTGTTGATCGTGCTCGATGTGTCCGGGAGCATGGCCGACCCCTCGGGTGTACCGGGGCTCTCGCGGCTGGACCTGGCGAAACAGGCCATCAGTGCCTTGCTCGATAAATACGACGATCTGGGGGATGTGAAAGTCCAGCTCGTGACCTTCAGCAGCAGCGCCACCGACCAGACTTCCGTATGGGTGGACGTGGCGACCGCCAAGTCGCTCCTCTCCGGCCTGTCAGCGGGCGGTGGGACCAACTACGATGCGGCGGTAGCGGCGGCCAAGACCGCGTTTGTCACCTCGGGGCAACTGACCGGAGCACAGAACATTGGCTACTTCTTCTCCGACGGCAAGCCCACGACGGGCCAGGGGATTGATGCGGCGGACGAAGCGGCGTGGAAAGCATTCCTCGACGCCAACGGCATCAAGAACTACGCCATCGGCCTGGGCGGCGGGGTCAGTGACACTCACCTCGACCCGCTGGCCTACGACGGCAGCACCCACACCGACACCGACGCGGTGCTGGTCACCGACCTGAACCAGCTCAACTCGGTGCTCTCCGGCACCGTGCAGGGTGTGCCCGTCACTGGCAGCCTGCTGGGCGAGGGCGGCTCGTTCGGCGCCGACGGCGGGTTTGTCAAAAGCCTGGTGGTCGATGGCACCACCTACAGCTACGATCCGGCCGCCAACGCCGGACAGGGTGCGCTGACCGCCAGCGGCGGGGCCAACCATGGCACCTTCAACACCGCCAACAACACGCTGAGTATCGCCACCGACCACGACGGCACGCTGGTGGTGAATCTCGACACCGGCGAGTACAGCTACACCTCCCAGACCGCCACCAGCGCATTGATCACCGAGACCATCGGCTTCACTGTCAGCGACAACGACGGCGACCTGGCCAGTTCCAGCCTGGTGGTTAAGGTTCTCCCCAACAGCCCGCCCGTGGCAGTCGACGACAACATCATCACCAACGTCCTGTCGGGCAACATCGTGATCCCGGGAGAAATGCTGCTGGGCAACGACAGCGACGCCAACGGCGACCCGCTCACGGCGTCGCCCACCGGCTTCAACACCGGCTGGGTTGCCAGGGGCGCAGACTTCACCGGCAGTACCGGCACGGTCAGCTTCACCGGTAACAACGTGCAGTCGATCAACCTCAACCGCGGCGCTTTTGTCGCCAATGCCGCGACCATGACCGCGGTGCTGGTGGTCAGCGGTGCGCTGGGGATGGTGTCCAACCACAACACCAACGATGAAGACCGGCTCAACATCAGCCTCAAGCAGGGGGAAACCCTCACCCTGGACCACAACCTGGCGGCCGGACGGATCGCCCTGGAGTACTCCCTCAACGGCGGGCCTTTCATTGCGATCACCGACGGTGCCTCGTTCACCGCGGCGGCCGATGGCAACTACCAGATCCACGTCACCAACATCGCCAATGGCAGTGGTGGCAACCCCAACGGCGCGGAAAACTACCAACTGACCTTGACCGTCAACTACGCCGGCGCCCAGGACAGCACGCCGGATTACCATGGCAGCTACACCGCCAGCGACAATCACGGTGGCAGCGACAGCGCAGCGGTCGGCATCAGCTATCAGGCAGGCCACACCCTGACGGGCACGACCGGAGACGACGTGCTGATCGCCGGCGAGGGGGACAACATCCTCAGCGCGGGTGACGGCAACGACATACTCAGCGCCGGTTCGGGCAACAACGTCTTGCATGGCGAGGCGGGCAACGACTTGCTCTACAGCGGCGCCGGCAACGACCTGCTCGACGGTGGCACCGGCAACGACACCGCCAGCTACGCCCACGCCAGTGCCGGGGTTACGGTGAACCTGGGTCTGTTAGCCGCGCAAAACACCGTGGGCGCCGGCATCGACACCCTGGCGGGCATCGAAAACCTGGTCGGCTCGAACTTCAACGACACCCTCACCGGCGATAGTGCCAGCAACCGCATCAACGGCGGCCTGGGCGACGACGTGCTCAATGGCGGTGGTGGCGATGACGTGTTGATCGGCGGCCTGGGCAACAACACCCTGACCGGAGGCAGCGGCGCTGATACCTTCCAATGGCAGGTGGGCAACAGCGGCCATGACCTGGTCACGGACTTCACCCCAGGCCTCGACAAACTTGACCTGTCGCAACTGTTGCTGGGGGGAAACGGCAGCAGCGCGTCCCTGGACGATTACCTGCACTTCAGCGTCACCGGCAGTGGTGCGTCGGTCATGACCAGCATCGACGTCAGCTCCACGGCCGGCGCCGCGCCGAACCAGACCATCGATCTGGCCGGCGTCAACCTCGCCAGCTACTACGGCGTCACACCGGGCGTGGACGGCATGATCGCCGGCGCGGATACGGCGACCATCATCAACGGAATGTTGAATGATCACTCGTTGAAGGTGGACACCGTGTGAGGTGAACTGAAACAACAAAACCCGTCATGTTCAAATAGGATATGGCGGGTTTTGTGTTTTTGAGGGGATGCACGCTTTTCGGGTGAAGGACATCCATACTCCTGTGGCGAGGGAGCTTCGCGCCGACTTCAGGGCTTATGCAGGGTTTTTTGCTTGAGGATATAAACCGTCACCAGCACCGCACTGGTCAGCATGAATGCCCGCGCCCACGGCAGGGGCACTAGGTAGCAGGACAACAGGATGCTCACCCACATCAGCCCGATGGCGTAGACCTTGCCCTTGAGCGGGATGCCGTTGCCGCTGAGGTAGTCAGCGATCCAGGGCCCGAGCCGCGGATGGCCCACCAGCCAGCGATAGAAGCGTGGCGAGCTGCGGGCGAAGCAGGCCGCGGCCAGTAGCAGGAAAGGGGTAGTGGGCAATACGGGAATGAAGATCCCGATGACCCCCAGCACCACGCTCAACCAGCCAATGGCCAGCAGAACGTAGCGCAGGATCAGCGAGCGGTTACCGATGGGCGCGGGCACCCGGTGGCTCAGTGGTGGCGCGGCTTGAGGATCGCCGGTTTCTCGTCCGGGGCGTTGCACAGTAGGTACAGGGCGGTGAGGGCTTCAGGGATCTGCACGATCATGTCGTCCATCAGGTTCGCGTCGGCGGCGATGTCGGAAAACTCCGGTTGCTCGTCGAACAGACCGGAACCGACCATGATCGGCAGCAGCATTTCGCTGACTTCTTCCTCGGCGGTTTCGAACCAGGCGGCTTCGCGCAGGAACACGCCTTCCATGAAACCGATGCACCAGCCACGCAGTTCCGAATCGTCCGGGTCATCGCCCAGGTCCAGCTCGCATGGCAATTCGAATTCTTCGTCGGAAGCCAACTGACGGGCGATGTGGGCCTTGAGCAACACCAGCGTGGTTTCGATGACCTCACGCTCGGCATCGTCGGCGTAATGCGGCTCTTCGGCGAACAGCGCGTCGATCCACTCACGCTCCGGCACCTGTTCGGAGCAGATGGACAGGGCGGTCAGGTAGCCGTGAGCGGCCACGTAATCCAGCGCCTCTTCGTGCAGCTCATCGGCGTCGAGGAAGACTTGCAGGCGGGTCAGTTGCTCAGCGAAGGACATTACAGGCTACCTTGGGGAATAAACAATGCGGGAATTCTAGGCCTTCTTGAGCGCCCAGGCCAGCCGCGTGGTGTATTTGCCTCTCCAATGCCCGGGGTGGACACAAATTTGCGCTCGCCCACAGATCAAATGTGGGAGCGAGCCTGCTCGCGATAGCGGTGGAGCAGCTTGCATTGATGTTGAATGGGCCGATGTCATCGCGAGCAGGCTCGCTCCCACAGGGACTGATGGCAACCGGAAGACCCCCGACACCTCTTGTCAGCATCACCCTTTACAACGAAACCCGACACCTCTTGTCAGCATCACCCTTTACAACGAAACCCTCGGGTATACTGCCGCGTTTTGTGATGCCCTGCGGCGTCCCGGCGTTTCGAAACGCGCACTTACGATTTGCCGGTGCAGTGTTTTTGATTCTGAACCAGCCTTGCAGGGATGTTTCGGTGATTTTTGGAGTTTTTATGCTCGAACAGGCTCAACGCGTCCTCAAGGACATCTTCGGCTACGACAGTTTTCGTGGCCGTCAGGGTGCCATTATTGAGCGCGTGGCCAGCGGTGGCGATGCTCTGGTGCTGATGCCCACCGGCGGCGGCAAATCGTTGTGCTTCCAGGTGCCGGCGCTGTTGCGCAACGGCCTGGCGGTAGTGGTCTCGCCGCTGATTGCGTTGATGGACGACCAGGTCGCGACCCTTGAAGAGCTGGGGGTTGCAGCCGCTTCGCTGAACTCGACCCTCAGCGCCGAGCAGCAACGGGACCTGGCGGCGCGAATCAAGCGCGGTGAAATAAAAATGCTCTACCTGGCCCCGGAACGCCTGGTGCAGCCGCGCATGCTGGCGTTCCTGCAGAGCCTGGAAATCTCTCTGTTTGCCATCGACGAAGCCCACTGTGTGTCCCAATGGGGCCACGACTTCCGTCGCGAGTACCTGCAACTGGGGCAACTGGCC
Organism: Pseudomonas sp. N-1-13; assembly: GCF_057787095.1. Taxonomy (NCBI): domain Bacteria; kingdom Pseudomonadati; phylum Pseudomonadota; class Gammaproteobacteria; order Pseudomonadales; family Pseudomonadaceae; genus Pseudomonas; species Pseudomonas sp. N-1-13. The sequence goes on from NZ_JBYNRI010000001.1 coordinate 1,530,187, forward strand.
GAACTGTTTCCCGACGTGCCACGCATCGCCCTGACCGCCACCGCCGACAAACGCACCCGCGAAGAAATCGTCGAACGTCTGCACTTGCAGAACGCCGAGCGCTTCCTTTCCAGCTTCGACCGACCCAACATTTTCTACCGCATCGTGCCCAAGGAGCAGCCGCGCAAGCAGTTGCTGGCGTTTATTGCCGAGCGGCGCAGCGATGCCGGCATCGTTTATTGCCTGTCGCGCAAAAAGGTCGATGAAGTGGCGGCGTTTCTCTGCGAACAAGGCTTTCCGGCATTGCCGTATCACGCCGGCCTGCCCAATGACCTGCGGGCCTACCATCAGAAGCGCTTCCTCAATGAGGAAGGCCTGATCATGGTGGCCACCGTGGCGTTTGGCATGGGCATCGACAAGCCCAACGTGCGTTTCGTCGCGCACTTGGACCTGCCCAAATCCCTCGAGGCGTATTACCAGGAAACCGGGCGCGCCGGCCGTGATGGTTTGCCGGCGGACGCGTGGATGGCCTACGGCCTGCAAGACGTGGTGATGCTCAAGCAGATGCTGCAGAACTCCGAGGGCGACGAGCGCCACAAGCGTCTTGAGCAGCATAAGCTCGACGCCATGCTTTCGCTGTGCGAAGAGACCCGCTGCCGGCGCCAGACCTTGCTGGCTTATTTCGATGAAGACATGCCCCAGCCTTGCGGACATTGCGATAACTGCGTCGACGGCGTGGAAACCTGGGACGCCACCGAGCCGGCCCGCCAGGCGTTGTCGGCGATTTATCGCACCGGCCAGCGCTATGGCGTGGGGCATCTGGTGGACGTGCTGCTGGGCAAGGACAACGAAAAGGTGCGCAGCTTTGGCCACCAGCATCTTTCGGTGTTCGGTGTGGGCAAGGCACGCACGGAAAGTGAGTGGCGTTCATTGTTCCGCCAGCTCGTGGCCCGCGGGCTGGCCGATATCGACCTGGAAGGCTACGGCGGCCTGCGCCTGAGTGCGAGTTGCCGGCCGTTGCTCAAAGGCGAGGTCTCCCTTGAACTGCGCCGTGATCTCAAGCCGGCAACGGCGATCAAGAACAGCAAGAGCCAGGCCAGCCAACTGGTGCGCGGCGAAGAGCGCGACCAGTGGGAAGCCTTGCGCGCCTTGCGTCGCAAGCTGGCCGAAGAGCATGGCGTGCCGCCGTATGTGATCTTCCCCGACTCGACGCTGCTGGAAATGCTCCGCAGCCAACCCACCTCCCTGGCGGAAATGGCCCGGGTCAGTGGCGTGGGCGCGCGCAAGCTGGAGCGTTACGGCGAAGCCTTCCTCCAAGTGCTGGGCGGCGAGGTCGAGGCGCCGAAAGCGGTGGCCGATGTTCGTCACGAATTGATCACCCTGGCCCGCGCCGGCATGACCCCGTTGCAGATTGCCGGACAACTGCAATGCTCGGAAAAGAACGTTTATACGATGCTGGCCGAGGCCATCGGCAAGCAGCAGTTGTCTTTGGAGCAGGCGTTGGATTTACCCGAGGAGTTGATGGGCGAGGTGCAGGATGCGTTTCTGGACGGCGAAGGCGAGTTGCCAGCGGTGTCGGAAGTTGCAGCACTGTTTGTCGGTCGGGTTCCGGAAGGAGTCCTGTATTGTGTCAGGGCTGCGTTGCAGTCGGAATTTGAAGTCTGATCAGTGAGTTACCTTCCTTTAACGATTCACTACAGGGTAAACCTTGCCTGAATCCGAAGCTCATGCTTAGCTGACTAATAATTAGTTTTTCTCTATTTCAGATCTGATGAGTTTTTTTATGCCGTTAACCGATCAACACCGTTTTGGCATGCAGTTGGCGCAAATGTCTCGAGGCTGGCGTGCCGAGCTGGATCGTCGCCTGGCCGGGTTGGGTCTGTCTCAGGCCCGCTGGCTGGTGCTGTTGCACCTGGCCCGTTTCGAACAGGCGCCGACCCAGCGCGAACTGGCCCAGAGTGTCGCTGTCGAAGGCCCGACCCTGGCCCGGTTGCTTGACAGCCTGGAAGCTCAGGGCCTGGTGCAGCGTCAGGCCGTGGCCGAGGATCGTCGTGCCAAGAAAATTGTGCTTTGTGCACCGGCGCTGCCGCTGATCGAACAGATCGAAACCATTGCCACGCAACTGCGCCGCGAGTTGTTCGAGGGGGTCGATGAAGCCGACATGCGCGTGTGCATGCGGGTCCATGGCACGATTCTGGCCAATCTGGAAAAATCCTGAGGCATATCCCAGGCATCAGACTTTTGAGATTCGGCGGTTCGCGAACTATAACCAGTACTTAGGCGCTCAGTCTGGTAATCAAAAGGGATGCCCATGCTTGTAAGTTTGCAGTTCACGTTGCGCAGTTGGCTCAACGTGTTGGTAGTCGTGGCAGCCATGGGGTATTCGGCTTTGGCATCGGCGCTGGGGCTTGGGGAGATCACCCTCCATTCCGCCCTGAATCAGCCGTTGCGTGCCGATATCGCCCTGGTCGATGTGACCGGGGTAAGTGAAAGCGATTTGTCGGCCAGCCTGGCGAGCGCGGACGATTTCAGCCGTGCCGGCGTGGAGCGGGTGTTCTATCTCAATAGCTTGCGCTTCACGCCAGTGCTGCGCGGCGAGCGCGGCTACATTCGGGTGACCTCCAGCAAACCGGTGGAGGAACCCTTCCTCAATTTCCTGGTGCAGCTCAATCAACCCAACGGGCGTCTGCTGCGCGAATACACCGTGCTGATCGACCCACCGGGCACGCCGGGTATCGTACCGGCGCGGGACGAGCCTTCCGCCGCGGCCCAGGCAACGCCTGCGGTCAAGCCGCCTGCGGCTACTCAAGGCAAGCGCTATACCGTCGTGCAGGGAGACAACCCCTGGTCCATCGCCAAACGCCTGCATGACGCCGGCAGCAATGCTTCGGTCAATGAGCTGATGCAGGGCATCCAGGCCCTGAACCCCGGCAGTGACCGGCTTTCCGTGGGCCAGCGTTTATTGCTGCCCGATTCTGCGGTGCTGCCATCAGCGACAGAAACGGCTGCCGCCCCGGCCTCCGCCGTGTCCGACGAGCAACTGGCCGCCAGCGTGCTGCAAAACGAGCAGCAACAAAAAACCATCGAGCAACTGCAGGCGCTGCTCCAATCCCAGGACGAAGAAATCGCGAGTCAGCGCCAGCAGATCAGCGAGTTGCAGACACAACTGGCCGAGCTCGCGCCAGCCCCTGCCGAATCTGCGCAGCCGGAGTCGGTGCCAGCCGCATCACCCGCGCCGCCAGATCAAGCACAACCCGTCACAGAACCGGTCCCGGAACCAGAGGAGGGCATTAACTGGTTGTGGATAACGGCGCTGGTGGGGCTGTTGGGGTTGCTCGGGTTATTGCTGTTTCTTCGTCGACGGCAGCAAGAACAGGCGGAAATGGAGCCTCTGCCCGAGCGTCCTGAACCGATGCTGGAAGACGACACCCAAACCTACGCTTCGACCGCCGACACGGAACAACCTGAGGCCGCCACGTCGTTCAGTAACGGTGATGCACCTTTGGGGGACGTGCTGGAAGGGGTCGGGATTTACCTGACCTACGGTCGTTTCACCGAAGCGGCGGGATTGCTGCGCGCCGCGCTGCTGACAGAGCCCGCGCGCACCGACCTGGGCCTCAAGTTGCTGGAAGTGCTGGGCAAGCAGGGCGATACCATCGGTTTCCAGGCCCAGGAACATCATTTGTTGGCGCAGGGCATTGACGTCAGCACACTCGAAGAAATCCGCGGGCGTTATCCGAAGGTCGCCGCGGTGGCCGCGCCCATGGTCACAGAACCTCAGCCGCCGCTGACTGACGTCGCTCCTGCGTCCAGTGACGAGTTCGAACTCGATCTGGATGCGCTGTCCATGGAAACCAGTTGGGACCTTGCCGAGCCGCAGCACAGCACCACTGAAAAAACACCTGTTGCGCCCGAAGGCTTTGGGGACTTGTCGCTTTCGAGTTTCGACGCGCCGGACCTGCAGTGGAGCGCACCTTCGGAAACCGAATCGCTGGACGATGCATTTCTCGACGGGTTTGCCGATGAAGAGCAGTCGCTGGAACTGGAGCCGATGGTCCTCGAGCCTGTCCACCAAGAGCCTCAGGTACCGGAACACTCCGACAAGCTGGAGCAGGCGCAGAACTGCATTGACGATGGCGATCTGAAAACCGCCGTCGCACTGCTGGAAGAGTTGCTCGAAGAGGGCAACGAACCTCTCAGGCAAACCGCGCGCGTGCTCCTGGCGGGGATTCGCTGAAGTCCTTTATTAGTGAGCCTGCCGGCCCCTTCGCGAGCAGGCTCGCTCCCACAGGGGATTTGCGGTGAACGCCAAGCCCGCGAACGACACGAAACCAATGTGGGGGCTGCTGCGGATACAGGGCCATCAAAACGTCTGCCCCAGATTCAGATACACCGCCCGCTCATCATCATCGTTAAACCCATAGCTGAAATTCAGTGGCCCCAACGGCGTATCAAACCCCAGGAAAATACTGGCGGCATTGATGTAGCCGCTGTCGAACTCATTGTCGTTGTTCCACGCCCGGCCGCGTTCCAGGGAGCCGCCGATGTACAGCGGGAAATCCAGCGGCAGGTAGGCTCGCGGTGTGAGCCTTCGGTAATACACAGCGCGCATCAGGCTTATGTTCTGCCCGGAGATGCCGTCTTGGCGAAAGCCCGACAGTTGCCGCGCACCACCGAGTACAAAGCTTGAAGTCACCACTTCAGCGGTGTCCAGGGTACGCCCGTAACGCCCACCGAGGATGAAGGTGTCCGGGCCGTGGCTCAGCGCCTTGTCCAGATTGAGTTCCCATTGGCGGTAACGCTGGTCGGAACCCAATCCCGGCTCATACTGGCGCCAGGTCAGGCCGATGTCTTCGCCTTCATGGGGGAAGTACACATTGTCGAAGGAGTCGAATGAATACTTCAGGTCGTAGAAGCCTTCATTGAAACTTTCGCTGGGCTGGTCGTGATCGCCAATGCGTACATCTGCCTCGCCCCAGGCTTGGCCGACACCGAAACGGATTTCGCCGCTGTTGCCAATCTGCCGGCCCAGGTTCAGGCCAAAGCCATAACGTTCGACGCGGTACTGGGCCACCGGGTCGTTGTCCAGGATGGACTCGACGTTGCGGGATTCGAATTGCCCGTAGGGTGCGATGAAGTAGCGCGAGCCGACATCCAGCGGCTGGTAGAACTCGCTGTACAGCTCCTGCTTGTCGCCAATCTGTGCCCGGGTCAGCCACTCGGCGCCCAGGCGATTGATGCCATTGACCCGATAGCTGGCGCCGAGGTTGAAAGCGCTGTCGCCGCGCATGTCGTCCGACAGGCTCAACCCCAGCCGCAGGTAATCGGTGCCGGTGCGTTTGCCCCGGGCACTGATGACCAGCGTATGGTCCGGGGCCTTGTGCACTACGCGGTATTGCACCTGCTCGAAGTAATCCAGCCCGTACAACGTGCCCATGTCGGTCTGCAAACGACCCAGGTCCAGCGGCTCGCCGACTTGCTGGCGAACGTAATAGCGAATCACGTCGTCACCGACTTTGGAGTCGTTCTCCACGCGAATGGCGGTGATGACCGGCGTGCGCTCGCTTGGGGTACGCGCCGCCATGAGCTCGGGGTCGGCCGGCTCCGTGGGGCGCAGGTGCGCCAGGCGGGCCTCGAGTATTTGGGTGGCACGGTAACCGGCGTCGATCATTTCCTGGGCGCGGCCGAAGTCTGTGGCGCCGAAGCTCGCCAGCGCCGGCTGGATCAGCACATCGTCTTCTCTGAGCGTTGCCAATTGTTCTTCTGAGTTGCGCCGGGTCATCAGGGTGGTCGACTGGTTCAGGACGTCGATCACGGTGACCAATTGCTTGCGGGTGCTCAGCGGGGTGCCGATGTCCACCACGATGGCCCTGTCCACGCCCATTTCCCGGGCCACATCCAGCGGGATGTTGTCGGTCATGCCGCCATCCACCAGCAACCGGCCGTCCAGTTCCACCGGCGCGAATACCGCCGGGATCGACATGCTGGCGCGGATGACCTTGGGCAGGTGGCCCTTGCGAAACACCACCTTCTCGCCACTGGCGATGTCGGTCGCCACGGCGCGGAAAGGGATTGGCAGTTTGTCGAAGTCCCGGGTGTCGCTGGCGTGGGCCAGCAGGCTTTCAAGCAGCAGGGCCAGGTTCTGCCCCTGGATAACGCCCAAGGGCAGGCCGAGGCTGCCGTCATCACGAAAGCTGAGTTTCTGTTTCACCAGAAAGTCCCGATCGTCCTGCTTGCGCCGGAACGGTACGTCCTTGCGCGGCGGAGCGTCGGACAGGGCCTGTTGCCAGTCGATGCCCAGGGCGAGTTTTTCCAACTCGTCGATTTTGTAACCTGAGGCATACAGTCCACCGATCACTGCGCCCATGCTGGTGCCCGCGATAGCGTCGATCTGGATGCCTTGCTCCTCCAGGGCCTTGAGCACCCCGATGTGGGCCAGGCCCCGGGCGGCGCCGCCGGACAGTACCAGGCCGATTTTCGGACGCGGCGCCTCGACGGCGGGCTCGTTGGCATGGCCGAGCAGGGGCAGCAGTAGCAGAAGCAGGCAAGGCAGCAGGCGGCGCATCGTCAATCTCGGGGCGGGCAATCAAAGGCAGGTATTATAGCGATGCCTTTGCCCCCAGGAGTTCACCCGCAATGACCGAGCACAAGCCGGAAGTCGTCATCACCTATTGCACCCAATGTCAGTGGCTGCTGCGCGCCGCCTGGCTGGCTCAGGAACTGCTCAGCACGTTTAGCGACGACTTGGGCAAGGTGTCGTTGGTGCCGGGCACCGGTGGGGTGTTTCATATCAGTTGCGACGGCACGCAGATCTGGGAACGCAAGGCCGATGGTGGTTTTCCCGAGGCCAAGGTTCTCAAGCAGCGGGTCCGCGACCGGATCGACCCGGAACGGGACCTGGGCCACAACGACCGGGTTCAGTGAGACGCGGCTTGGGCGCTTCACCCGGTTTCTTTGTGCCGCCACTGAGTTGGCTCGACATCACGATCGCGACGATGATCAGCGCGCCACCCAGCAGCATGCGCAACGTCGGGTTTTCATCGAATAGCAACCAGGCGATGGTGATGCCGTAGACCGGTTCCATGGCAAACACCACCGCCGCCGTGCGGGCCTTGATCACCGCCAGGCTGGCGACAAACAGGCTATGGGCCAGGCCGGTGCAGAACACCCCCAGCAGGGCGATCCACAGCCAGTCGACAGGGCGCACGTCAATCAGTTGCGGCGCTGCCATTGGCAACAGGCAAAAGCCGACCACCAGGTTTTGGCACAAAGCGGCCTGTACCGGCGGCACCCGTGTGGAACCGGCGCGGTTGACCAGAGAAAGCAGCGAGAACAGCAACCCCGAAAGCACGGCCCACAGCAGGCCGGTGGTGGCGCCGCTGGCCAGGTCGAAGTGCGGTGTGACCAGCACCAGGCCGATGCTTACCATTGCCACCAACAGGATTTCATTGGCACGGATCCGCTCGCGGAAAATCAATCCTTCGAGCAGCACCGTGAAGGCCGGGAAGCTGGTAAAGCCCAACGTGGCGATTGCCACACCGGCGACTTTGACCGATATGAAGAAGCTCACCCAGTGTCCGGCGAGCAATAGGCCGCCCAGCAGCAGGCGTCGAAGGTCCTGTGCGTGGAGCTTGTGCCAGCGGGTGCTGCTGGCGAAACGGGCAAAAAACGCCAGGGCCAGCACGGCGAATACGGCACGGCCGAACACGATGACCGCTGGCGAGGCGGCGGCGAGTTTGCCGAACACACCGGTCAGGCCAAACATGAGTGCGCCGATGTGCAGGGCGCCGAGGGCGGTACGGGGAGTCATTGCGATCCTTGTCCAACGGTTGAGCGTCTGGGTATTGAACCCGCTACCGGCCGTTCATGTCTGTCGCGATCCTCGCGTTTTTTAGCGCGAAGCTAGCGCTGGCGCCGCAGCTTGCCCGGTGAGGCGCCGAATTCGCGCAGCACTGCGGCGGCAAAGGCGCTTTGCGAGCTATAACCGACCCGGTGGGCGATTTCACCGATGGGCAGTTGCGAATCACGCAGCAGGTCCACCGCCTTGTGTAGACGGCGACTGCGGATGTAGTCCATCGGGGTTTGCCCGCATTCGGCGACGAAGCGTGCATGCAAGCGGGCACTGGAGAGCCCGGCGACCTGGGCCAGGTCCGCCACTTGCAGCGGATAGGCGGCGTACTGGTCAATGTGGGCGTTGAGCGCCGCATAGGGCAGGCGCCGGCCGCCGACGATGTCCTGGCCAGTGCCATTGAGGCTGGCCAGGAGCAGCACGGCCCCTTGTTGGGCGATCACCGGGTCGTCCACCGGGCTGCCCGCCAGCCAACTGACCAACTGGCTTTGCCCCGCATCCAGGGGCCTGCGCGCGGCATTGTCGAGCAATCGGCGGCTGGCGTCGGCGTGATCACCCAAGGCTTGCCCGATCCAGTCATCGCTCGTCACATCCAGCACCAGGCAACGGCTGCCACGGGGGCTGCCGCAGGCGTGATGGGCACCGGCGGGTATCACCACGAAACTCTGCTGCACGACCTGGCTGCCACAACCTTCGACCTCGAAATCCAACAGCCCGGACAACCCGAACACCAGTTGGGCGTGGTCGTGGCTGTGGACAATCAGGTCGTGGCTGTAATGGCGTAGCGTCAGGGTCGGTCTCATCGCGGTCTCCCGGGGCAGGCCGTCAGCATACACCGAGGCCACGCTGCTTCGCGCTGTCATGTAACGGACTTGTATTTGTCATGGGGTATTAACCGCAGGGAGGCACAGTGGCTAAAACGATCAGAGGGTTGCCCATGACCAGCGCCGAGCTCGCCAGACCCAGCCGCAAACAGCGTGTTCGCACCTTATGGATTTCCGATGTGCACCTGGGCACCCGGGACTGCCAGGCCGAGCATTTGTCGCAGTTTCTCAAGGGCTACCATACCGACAAGATCTACCTGGTGGGTGACATCATCGACGGCTGGAAGCTGCGCGGCGGCATGTACTGGCCACAGGCTCACACCAACGTCATTCGCCGCTTGCTGACCATGAGCAAGCGCGGCACCGAGGTGATCTACGTCACCGGTAACCATGACGAATTTCTGCGGCGATATTCGAAGCTGATCCTGGGCAATATCCAATTGGTGGACGAAGCGGTGCACGTCACCGCGGACGGCCGGCATTTGCTGGTGATCCATGGCGATCAGTTCGATGTCATCACCCGGTACCACCGTTGGCTGGCATTCCTTGGCGATTCGGCCTACGAGTTCACCCTGACCCTGAACCGCTGGCTCAACCATTGGCGGGCCCGTTATGGCTACGGTTACTGGTCGTTGTCGGCGTACCTCAAGCACAAGGTCAAGACGGCGGTCAGCTTCATCAGCGACTTCGAAGAAGCCATCGCCCATGAATGTGTGAAGCGTGAACTGCACGGTGTGGTGTGCGGACACATCCACCATGCCGAGATGCGCAGGGTGGGCGAGGTGGAGTATCTCAATTGTGGCGATTGGGTCGAGTCGTGCACGGCGCTGATCGAGCATTGGGACGGCTCGATCGAGTTGTATCGGTTGGCCGATGCCCAGGCGCGGGAGGCGTTGATCCGGGCTGAGTTGAAAGTCACCGAACCGGCGTGAGCCGATCTGACGCCATCGCGGGCAAGCCTTGCTCCCACAGGTATTCACAGCCTGCGAGAGCAAGCACCAGCTGTGGGAGCAGGCTTGCCCGCGATGGACCGCATAGCGATCCCAGCAATCAGTCAGGCTTGAGCCTGTTCAGCCATCGCCGCCTTGTAGATCGACTGCTTCGGTGCGGCAAACAGCCTTTCCAGCATTGGCTCGAAGAAACTCAACGGCAGGGTGTCGTACTCGGCATCGAACGCCGCGGCGTCGTATCGGGCGCAGAAATCAATGGTCGCCTGGTATTGGGGATGCGCTTTGAATTGCTCGCGCAGGTGCCGGTCCATGCCCAGGTGATGGAAGAAGTAATAGCCCTGGAATATCCCGTGTTTCTCCACCATCCACAGGTTTTCGGCGCTGACGAACGGCTTGAGGATGGCGGCGGCAATGTCCGGGTGGTTGTAGCTGCCCAAGGTGTCGCCGATGTCGTGAAGCAAGGCGCAGATCACATATTCCTCGTCCCGTCCGTCACGATAGGCGCGGGTGGCGGTTTGCAGGGAATGGGTCAGGCGATCCACCGGAAAACCGCCGAAGTCGCCGTCCAGCAACTTCAAATGGGTCAGGATTCGACCCGGTAATTGCCGGGCATAGGCGCTGAAGTCGGCAGCGATGATTGCCCAGTCTTCCTCAGTACCGTCCTTCATGTGGGTAAAGCGCGCGTGGGAGTTCATGGGCAGTCCTTTGAGAGTGGCTAGAACGCAACTTTGCCCCGCAGTATGTCGCGGTACATGACGAAATCGCCGAGCAGGCTGTAGAACGGGTGCTGGAACGTGGCGGGACGGTTCTTTTCAAAGAAGAAATGCCCGACCCAGGCAAAGCCGTAGCCGGCAATGGGCAAGACGATCAGCCACCAGCCGTTGCCGACGATCAGAGCCAGGGCAACAATCAGGATGACCAGAGAGGTGCCGATAAAGTGCAAGCGCCGGCAGGTGCTGTTGCTGTGTTCGCTGAGGTAATAGGGATAGAACTCAGCGAACGTATTGAAGCGTCTGGTGTTTTCCACGACTGCGGGCTCTGTGGTTATTGTTCTGTTGGTTCTGGGCGACCAACGGTTTGATTGAAGTCTAGAGCGATCACTTGCAACGACCAGTGACAATGGGCGCCACTTTAGTATCCTTCGCAAATCCAGCCGTACCCTGCGGCTCGTCATGCAAGTAAAACGTCATGAGCGAACGAACGACTTCTTCAAGCTGGGCGATGGGGATTGTCAAGGCACTGGAAATGGACGGCCTGGATTGTCGGATGCTGTTCAAACAGCTGGGGCTGGACTATGACGCGCTGGAAGATCCAGATGCACGTTTCCCCCAGGATTCGATGACCCGACTCTGGCAACGCGCCGTGGAGTTGTCGGGCAACCCGGCCATCGCTTTGAACATGGGTAAAGTGGTGCGCCCGGCGTCGTTTCACGTGGTCGGGTATGCCTTGATGTCCAGCCGCACGCTGGTCGAGGGTTTCCAGCGGCTCGTGCGTTATCAGCGGATCATCGCTGAAAGCGCCGACCTGAGCTTTCGTCAGATGGAGGGGGGCTACGGGTTGGTTCTGACAGTGCATGGCGACCATCTCCCGCCCACCCGCCAGAGTGCCGAGGCTTCCCTGGCCTGTGCACTGGCCATGTGCAACTGGTTGACCGGACGCACCTTGCACCCGATGAAGGTGCTGTTCCAGGGCGCCGAACCGGTTGATCTGGCGCCTTATCAACAGGCGTTTCCCGCGCCACTGATGTTCGGCGCACCTTACGACGCGTTGATCTTCGAACGTAGTGACATGGAAGCACCGTTACCCACCGCCAACGAGGCCATGGCGCAGCTCCACGACCGGTTTGCCGGTGAATACCTGGCGCGTTTTTCCGAAAGCCGCGTGACCCACCAGACCCGGCAAGTGTTGTGCCGGCTGCTGCCACGGGGCGAGCCTAAGCGTGACGTGGTGGCGCAGACGCTGCACCTGTCCCAGCGCACCTTGCAGCGACGCTTGCAGGAAGAGGGCACCACTTTCCAGAGCCTGCTCGATGACACCCGCCGCGAACTGGCCGAACAGTATCTGGCGCAGCCGGCCCTGACCCTGTTGGAAATCGCCTATCTGCTGGGCTTCGCCGACCCGAGCAATTTTTTCCGGGCCTTTCGACGCTGGTTCGACACGACGCCCGGCGAATACCGGGCGCGGTCAAACGGCCAGGCCGGTCAGTGACGCCAGAACGCCGGGATACACAGCACGAACACGGTGATGATCTCCAGTCGGCCCAGCAGCATGCCAGCCGACAGAATCCACTTGGCCGCATCCGGCAGCGGCGCAAAGTTGCCGGCCGGGCCGATGGTCTCTCCCAGTCCCGGGCCGACGCCGGACACGGTGCTGGCCGCGCCGGTCAGGGCGGTCATCCATTCCACGCCCAATAGCGAGAGCAGCAGGGCGATCACGCAGATGGTGATGGCGAAGAAGAACGAGAAGGTGAGAATCGAGCGTACGATTTCTTCGTCGAGGCGGTGGCCGTTGTATTTCTGCTTGATCACCGCGCGCGGGTGGATCAATTGCTTGAGGTTGGCCCTGAGCAGGATGTAGGCAACCTGGAAGCGGAAGATCTTGATCCCGCCGGCCGTCGAACCGGAACAGCCGCCGACGAAACCCAGGTAGAAGAACAACATCAGCGAGAAATTGCCCCACAGGCTGTAGTCTCCCAGCGCGAAGCCTGTGGTGGTGACGATCGACGTCACGTTCAACGCCACGTGCCGCAGGGCCTCCAGCCAGTGCAGGTCGGTTGTCGCCCAATACCAGGTGCCCAGTACCACCCAGGTCACCAGCAGCACCGCCAGCAGGCCTTGGACCTGTTGGTCCTTGATCAGCGCCCGGCGATTGCCCCGCAGTGTCGAGACGTACAAGGCAAACGGCAGGCTGCCGAGGATCATGATGACGATAGTGACCCAATGCACCGCCGGTTCGGTCCATTTGGCCAGGGATTTGTCCGACGTCGAGAACCCGCCGGTGGAGATCGCCGACATCGCATGGTTGATGGCATCGAACAGGCTCATCCCTGCCCACCACAGTGCGAGGGTGCCGAGAATGGTGATGCCCACATAGGACGCCACGATCAGCCGCGCCACCATGTGGGAGCGAGGCATGACTTTCTCCGAGCGGTCGGAGGATTCGGTCTGGAACAGCCGCATACCACCGATGCGCAACAGCGGCAGGATCGCCACCGCCATCGCAATGAAGCCGATCCCGCCGAGCCAGTGCAACAACGACCGCCACATCAGGATGCCGGGGGACATGTTATCCAGGCCGCTCAGGACCGTGGCGCCGGTGGCGGTGATCCCGGACATGCTTTCGAAGAACGAGTCGGTGTAGCTGATGTGCTGGGTCAGCAGGAAGGGCAACGCGGCAAAGATACACACCACCAGCCAACTGCTGACGGTCAGCAGGTACATGTCCCTGGGCCGCAGATGCACGTGCTCCGGGCGGCCGGGAAGGACCAGGGCCAGGCCGGCGACAAAAGTGATCATGCTCGACCAGAGGAACGACGGCAGGTCGTTGGTGCGCTCGAAGATCAGCAAGGTGGCCATGGGCACGACCATGAAGATCGCCAGGGTGATCAGGAAGATGCCGATGATGAAACCAATGATCCGTAGGGTCGGCAACGCCATGAAGTCCGCTCGGGCTGAAAGGGAAGGGCGTCATTCTACCCGCGACAAGCGGCATGTAAACCGGCACCCGGTGGCGCGTGAGGCCAGTGGCCTGCGCAATGGACTTCTGGTTGCGGAATTTGAGCTAACGAACTCGCCGTACAAGCCACTAGAATAGCTGGACATTTTTTCAGGAGGTGGCCGATGCAGGCTCTCGACGCTTTGCTCAACCGTGTTTCCGTCCCGCGCCTGGTGGACCCGGCGCCTACCGCCGAACAGCGCGAGGTCATGTTCGCCGCGGCGATGCGGGCTCCGGATCATGGCCAGTTGCGGCCATGGCGATTTCTGACGGTCGAAGGGCAGGCGCGTCATCGCATGGGCGAGCTCCTGGCCGAAGCGGCGCGGTTCAATGATCCGCTGGTAGCCGAAGCCGTCGTGGAGAAGGCGCTCAACGGCCCGCTGCGCGCACCGCTGGTCGTGGTGGTGATTGCACGGTTGCAGGACCATTTCAAAATCCCCAAGTCCGAACAAATGCTGGCGGCCGCCTGCGCAGCCCACGCAATCCTGTTGGCGGCTTACGCCCAAGGGGTGGGCGGAGTCTGGCGTACGGGTGAGCTGGCGTATTCACCTCATGTCGCCAAGGGGCTTGGTCTTGAGGACGGTGAAGAGGTGATCGGTTTTCTCTACCTGGGCACACCGCAGAAAGAAGCACGCACGGCGCCGAAGGAAGACGTCGGGCAGTTTGTCCGGGAGTGGACGGGCCCGCAGGTCTAGCGTCTGGCGCAGCTTCTGTGGTGAAAAGGACTTATCTGTGGTGAGGGGATAAATCCCCGTTGGGCTGCGTAGCAGCCCCAAAACCTTCGATACAAGGCAACCTGACTCTCCGAGGTGACGGATTTAAGGGCTGCTGCGCAGCCCAGCGGGGATAAATCCCCTCGCCACAAGGGGATGTGTTCAGCTATTCAAAGGCTGGTTACTTGCACACGTCAGCAATAGCCTCAGCCAGCAAATCCAGGCGCGTGGCGTCGATGCCTGCCACGTTGGCCCGGCCTGTGCCGACCATGTACACGCTGTGGCGTTCGCGCAGGAGCCTGACCTGTTCCGGCGTCAGGCCGGTGTAGGAAAACATTCCCCGTTGCACGCCGATATGGGCGAAGCGCTCACGCAACCCGTGGGGTTCGAGCGCTTCCAGCAGGCCGCTGCGCAACTGCGCAATGCGCAGGCGCATGGTCTGCACTTCGTCGGCCCACAGGCTTTTGAGGTCCGGGTTGCCCAGGATCGTCGCCACTACCGCCGCGCCATGATCCGGCGGCGTCGACCACAGGTTGCGAGCGATGTTCGCCAGTTGGCTGCGGATATCCACCAGTTTTTCGGCATCGCCAGCGCAGACGATCAGCGCACCGGTGCGGTCGCGGTACAGGCCGAAGTTCTTCGAACAGGAACTGGTGATCAGAACTTCAGGCAGTGCCTGGGCAAACAGCCGGACGGCCCAGGCGTCCTGCTCCAGCCCATCGCCGAAACCTTGATAAGCGAAGTCGATCAACGGCAGCAGGTTGCGGCTGCGCATCACTTCCAGCACCTGGCGCCATTGTTCCTGGGTCAAGTCGAAGCCGGTGGGGTTATGGCAGCAGGCATGCAGCAACACCACATCGCCCTTGGGTGCCTGGCTCAGGGTCGCCAGCATCGCTTCGAAATCCAGGCGATTGTCGGTGCCCACGTAGGGATAATGACTGGCCTTGACCCCGGCGGCGGCGAAGATGGTTTCGTGGATCGGCCAGGTCGGGTTGCTCAACCACACGCCGCGGCCCGGCAGGCATTGGGCAATGAAGTCGGCACTCAGGCGCAGGGCGCCGGTGCCGCCCGGCGTCTGGGTCGCACCGGCGCGTTTGTCCTTGATCAGCGTCGAGTCGGCGCCCAGCACCAGTTCATTGATCAACTGGCCGAACGCGGCGTCGCCATGACCGCCGATGTAGGTCTTGGTGCTCTGGCGGTCCACCAGGCGCTGCTCGGCCTGTTTGACTGCCGCAAGAATCGGCGTCAGGCCTTGGGCGTCTTTATAGACGCCCACGCCCAGGTCGAACTTGCCCGGATTGCTGTCCGCCGCGTAAGCCTCCATCAGGCCGAGGATCGGATCGCCGGGCACCCGGCCGATGGCATCGAAATGCATTACTTGCGGCCCTCGGCGGTCTTGGCCACGTCATCGGTGCGGGCGGCCATGATGAAGTCGTTGCGGTGCAAGCCCTTGATGGAGTGGCTCCACCAGGTCACGGTGACTTTGCCCCATTCGGTGAGCAGACCCGGGTGATGACCTTCGGCCTCGGAGATTTCCCCAACGGCGTTGGTGAAGGCCAGGGCGTGCTTGAAATTCTTGAACAGGAAGACTTTTTCCAGCTGCATCACGCCGTCGCGCACTTCGATGTTCCAGTCCGGGATCTGCTTGATCAGTACCGGCAGTTCTTCGTCGCTGACTTGTGGCGCGTCGGCGCGGCAGGCTTCGCAATGGGCTTGGTTCAGAGTGTTCATGGTGTGTTCCCGGATCGAATATTTGAAAAACGTCGATGCACTCACGCTAAAGCAAAGCCGCGTTGTGCAACAGACTCAATTGAGATTAAAAGACGCGGTTCACGCAGCTTTTGGCGGAAATTTCGGAGCGTGCAGGCCCAGTTCGCGACCACGCTTGACCATGCCCATGATGTCTTCGTGGGCCAGGTCGAACAGGCGCTTGAGCTCGGGGAGCACGAAATACACCGGCTGCAGGATGTCGATGCGATACGGCGTGCGCATGGCTTCCAGCGGATCGAAGGCTTGATGCTCCGGCTCGTCCGACAGGCAGTAAACAGTTTCCTTGGGCGAAGACAGGATGCCGCCACCGTAGATGCGTCGGCCTTGCGGGGTTTGCACCAGGCCGAACTCAATGGTCATCCAGTACAAGCGCGCCAGGTAGACGCGTTCTTCCTTGGAAGCCTGTAGGCCGAGTTTGCCGTAGGTGTGGGTAAATTCTGCAAACCAGGGGTTGGTCAGCAGCGGGCAGTGGCCAAATATCTCGTGGAAAATGTCCGGCTCTTGCAGGTAATCCAGTTCTTCGCGGGTACGAATAAACGTCGCGACGGGAAACTGCTTGCTGGCGAGCAATTCAAAAAAGGTCTGGAAGGGGATCAGCGCTGGTACCCGGGCCACTTGCCAGCCGGTGGTTTCACCCAACACCTTGTTGATTTCACCCAATTGCGGAATACGGTCGTGGGGCAGGCCCAGCTTGTCGATACCGTCCAGGTACTCCTGGCACGCACGGCCTTCGATGACTTTGAGCTGGCGGGTGATCAGCGTGTTCCACACCGCGTGTTCTTCGGCGGTGTAGTGAATAAAACCTTGCGCATCGGGCTCGCGGGCCACGTATTGCGTCTGCTTCATGCTGCTCTCCTGCTGATTTCCCTCTGGGGGACGGCTTGTTTGTTGTTATGTCCAGCGATGCATAAGAGATAACCCGAAGCAGGGATGTGTGCAGCAGGCAGGCAAGAGTGGGTATCGCGATAAAGGTGTGGTTTCGTAAAGTTTTCGTTACGGCTCCAGCTGTTCTTCGCTATTGTCGGGTTTTTCGACTGGGAAATGGCCTACAACTGTCACATAATCTTGACGTTTATTTGCGCTGCCACGCAGAAAAAAACTTGTGGCGAGGGAGCTTGCTCCCGCTGGGCTGCCAAGCAGCCCGCTCTCCCATGCTTGCATACACATCGATATCGGGCCTTTTCATGCGCATCAAAGTCCATTGCCAGAACCGCATCGGCATCCTGCGGGACATTCTCAACCTGCTGGTGGAGTACGGTATCAACGTCGCCCGCGGGGAAGTGGGCGGTGAGCACGGCAATGCGATTTATCTGCACTGCCCGAATCTGATCAACATCCAGTTTCAGGCGCTTCGCCCGAAGTTCGAAGGCATTGCCGGGGTCTTCGGCGTCAAACGGGTGGGGTTGATGCCCAGTGAACGTCGGCACATGGAACTCAACGCGCTACTCGGCGCCCTGGAGTTTCCGGTGCTGTCCATCGACATGGGCGGTTCCATCGTCGCCGCCAACCGGGCGGCGGCGCAGTTGCTCGGGGTGCGGGTGGATGAAGTGCCGGGGATCCCACTGTCCCGGTACGCCGAGGATTTTGACCTGCCGGAGCTGGTGCGCGCCAATCAGTCACGCATCAACGGCTTGCGGGTAAAGGTCAGGGGCGATGTGTTTCTGGCGGACATCGCGCCACTGCAATCGGAGCACGACGACAGCGAGGCCATGGCCGGTGCGGTGCTGACGTTGCATCGGGCGGACCGGGTGGGCGAGCGCATTTATAACGTGCGCAAGCAGGAATTGCGCGGCTTCGACAGCATTTTCCAGAGTTCGAAGGTGATGGCGGCGGTCGTCCGGGAAGCCCGGCGCATGGCGCCACTGGATGCGCCGCTGTTGATAGAAGGCGAAACCGGCACTGGCAAAGAGTTGCTGGCTCGCGCCTGTCACCTGGCGAGTCCGCGCGGGCAGTCACCGTTGATGGCACTCAACTGTGCGGGGTTGCCCGAGTCCATGGCCGAGACCGAACTGTTCGGCTACGGCCCGGGTGCTTTCGAGGGGGCCCGGGCCGAAGGCAAGCTCGGGTTGCTCGAGCTGACCGCCGGAGGCACGTTGTTCCTCGACGGGGTAGGGGAAATGAGCCCGCGCCTGCAAGTGAAATTGCTGCGCTTTTTGCAGGACGGTTGCTTCCGTCGTGTAGGCAGCGATGAAGAGGTGTACCTGGATGTCAGGGTGATCTGTGCGACCCAGGTGGATTTGTCCGAGCTCTGCGCCCGAGGGGAATTTCGTCAGGATCTGTACCACCGTTTGAACGTCCTTTCGCTGCACATCCCGCCTCTGCGCGAATGCCTCGATGGCTTGATGCCGCTGGTGGAGCATTTTCTTGACCAGGCCAGTCGGCAGATTGGCTGTGCGCTACCGAAACTGGCCCCGGCGGCGATGGACCGTCTCAGCCACTACCACTGGCCAGGCAACGTTCGGCAGCTGGAAAACGTGCTGTTCCAGGCTGTCTCCCTGTGTGATGGCGCAACGGTGAAAGCCGAGCATATCCGTCTGCCGGACTACGGCGTGCGTCAGCCCCTGGGGGACTTTTCCCTGGAGGGCGGGCTGGACGACATCGTCGGGCGATTCGAGAAAGCCGTGCTTGAGCGGCTGTATTCCGAACACCCCAGCAGCCGGCAACTGGGCAAGCGGCTGGGGGTTTCCCATACGACCATTGCCAATAAGTTGCGTGAGTATGAGGTGGGTAAGGCCGGCTCATAATAGTTGCTTACCTGTTGTGTTTGGTGGGACTTCTATCGCGAGCAGGTTCGCTCCCACAGGGTATCGAGTGTTCAAAATCCTGCGAGCACCCAAGATCCATGGTGGGAGCGAGCCTGCTCGCGATGACGGCAGTAGCCGTTGCCAGAAGGTCAAGCGTTGCCACCAAACGGCATGACACCGCCGGTTTTTCGTCTTCGATACATTTCCCCAAATCCCTTCAATAACCCTGAAGCCCTTTGTTTGTGCGGCTCGACGGCGCCAGAAAAAAGTTGGTCTGCAAATTGCTTAGTGCTCAGCAGTACAGCAGTGGACGGCAAACGTCCGGCATGCAGAGGAACGACAGTGGACAAGTACCTTTATGTGGCAATGACCGGCGCCAGCCAGAACGCACTGGCGCAGCGGGCCCATGCCAACAACCTGGCGAACATCTCCACCAACGGTTTTCAGAAAGACCTGGAGCAGGCTCGTTCGATGCCGGTGTTTGGCGACAGCTTTCCGGCGCGGGCATTTGCCATGTCCGAGCGTCCAGCCACTGACTTCACCCCTGGCGCGCTGGTGGAAACCGGCCGCGACCTCGACGTGGCAGTCAGCGGGCCGGGCTGGATGGCTGTGCAGAACCCTGAAGGCGGTGAAAGCTACGTGCGCACCGGCAGCCTCAACGTTGACGCCCTGGGCGTGCTGCGGGCCGGCAACGGTATGCCGGTGATGGGCAACGGTGGTCCGATCGCCGTGCCGCCAGAGCAGAAAATCGAAATCGGCCAGGACGGCACCATCAGTATCCGCGCCATGGGTGAAGGCCCGCGCGTGATGGCTGAAGTCGACCGCATCAAGCTGGTCAACCCGGATCTTCGCAACATGACCAAGGGCCTGGACGGCACCATCCGCACCAAGGACGGCCAGCCGGCTGTCATTGATGCCAACGTGCAACTGGTGTCGGGTTTCCAGGAAGCGAGCAACGTCAATGCCGTGGACGAGATGACTTCGGTGCTGGCCCTGGCCAAGCAGTTCGAGCTTCACGTCAAGATGATGAACACCGCCAAAGAAGGCGACGAAGCCATGGCTCGGGTCTTGCAGATCTAATCATTAATTACAGCGTCGCGCCGAAAAACAGGCGTACGAGGAGAATCGAATGCTTCCGGCTCTTTGGGTTGCCAAAACAGGTCTGTCCGCCCAGGACACCAACCTTTCTACTATTTCCAACAACCTGGCGAACGTGTCGACCACGGGTTTCAAGCGTGATCGCGCCGAGTTCCAGGACCTGCTGTACCAGGTCAAACGCCAGCCAGGCGCCCAATCGACCCAAGACAGCGAATTGCCGTCGGGCCTGCAAGTGGGTACCGGTGTGCGCATCGTCGGCACCCAGAAAAACTTCACCGCCGGTAGCCTGCAAACCACCGAGCAGCCGCTGGACATGGCCATCGACGGTCGCGGTTTCTTCCAGATCCTGCAGCCCGATGGCACCACGTCCTACACCCGTGACGGTACGTTCCACCTCGATTCCAATGGCCAGATCGTCAACGCCAGCGGTTTCGCCCTGGAACCGGCGATCATCATCCCGAACGACGCCCAAACGTTCACCGTGGGCCGCGACGGCACCGTGTCCATCACTGTGGCGGGCAACCCTGCTTCGCAGGTGATCGGCAACCTGCAGACTGCCGACTTCATCAACCCGGCCGGCCTGCAAGCGGTGGGTAACAACCTGTTCCTGGAAACCGCGGCCAGCGGCGCGCCACAAGTCGGCACGCCAGGCCTGAACGGCTTCGGTACCACGCTGCAGAACACCCTGGAAACGTCCAACGTGAGCACCGTGGAGGAGATGGTCAACATGATCACCACCCAGCGCGCCTACGAGATGAACTCCAAGGTGATCTCCACCGCCGACCAGATGCTCTCGTTCGTTACGCAGAATCTGTAATCACGTCTATAGGGCGGCCTGAGGCCACCTGCAACACCAAGAGGTAGGGTCATGAATCGCTTCGTATCTGTTCTGGCACTGAGTGGAGTTACTGCGCTCGCGGGCTGTGTCGCGCCAACGCCCAAGGCCAATGACCCGTACTACGCTCCGGTGTTGCCGCGCACGCCGTTGCCGGCCGCTGCCAACAACGGTTCGATCTACCAGGCTGGCTTCGAGCAGAACCTGTATAGCGACCGTAAGGCTTTCCGGGTTGGGGACATCATCACCATCACCCTGAACGAACGGACCCAGGCCAGCAAGAACGCCAACTCGCAGATCGACAAGACCAGCGAGACCAGCGTTGGCCTGACGTCGTTGTTCGGCTCCAGCCTGACCACCAACAATCCCATCGGTGGCGGGGACCTGAGCCTCAACGCCGGTTATGGCTCCGACCGGGCCACCAAGGGCGACAGCAAGTCCGGACAGAGCAACAGCCTGACCGGCTCGATCACCGTGACCGTCGCCGATGTGTTGCCCAATGGCATCATCGTTGTGCGGGGCGAGAAGTGGCTGACCCTCAACACCGGTGACGAGCTGGTGCGCATCGCCGGCATGGTTCGCGCCGATGATATCGCTACCGACAACACCGTCTCGTCGACCCGTGTAGCCGATGCACGTATTACCTACTCGGGCACCGGTGCTTTTGCCGATGCGAGTCAGCCAGGCTGGTTCGACCGTTTCTTCCTCAGCCCGAAGTTCCCTTTCTAGGTGGCCCAGTTGAATCTTAAGCGGTTGAATCTCAAGCAGCTGTTGATGGGGGCACTGCTGATGTCGGCGGCCTTCACCGCTCAAGCCGAGCGTCTGAAGGACATCGCCAGCATTTCCGGCGTGCGCTCCAACCAGTTGATCGGCTATGGCCTGGTCGTGGGTCTCAATGGCACGGGCGACCAGACCACCCAGACCCCGTTCACCCTGCAAACCTTCAACAACATGTTGTCGCAGTTCGGCATCAAGGTGCCGGCGGGTTCGGGCAACGTGCAGTTGAAGAACGTGGCGGCGGTGTCGGTCAGTGCCGACCTGCCGGCGTTCGCCAAGCCCGGGCAGCAGGTGGATATCACTGTTTCGTCCATCGGTAACTCCAAGAGCCTGCGCGGCGGCACCCTGTTGTTGACGCCGCTCAAGGGTATCGACGGCAACGTCTACGCCGTCGCCCAGGGCAACCTGGTGGTGGGTGGCTTTGACGCCGAAGGCCGTGACGGTTCCAAGATCACCGTCAACGTTCCGTCGGCTGGCCGCATTCCTGGTGGTGCGTCGGTGGAACGTGCGGTGCCGAGCGGTTTCAACCAGGGCAACAGCCTGACTCTGAACCTCAACCGTTACGACTTCACGACCGCCAAGCGCATCGTTGACAAGATCAATGACATGCTCGGCCCTGGCGTGGCACAGGCCATCGACGGCGGCTCGGTGCGCGTCACCGCGCCTCTGGATCCGAGTCAGCGGGTCGACTATTTGTCGATCCTGGAGAACCTCGAAGTCGATCCGGGCCAGGCGGTTGCGAAAGTCATCATCAACTCGCGCACCGGCACCATTGTGATCGGCCAGAACGTCAAGGTTTCACCCGCCGCGGTGACCCACGGCAGCCTGACCGTGACCATTACCGAAGACCCGATCGTCAGCCAGCCTGGACCCTTGTCCAACGGCCAGACCGCCGTGGTGCCCCGTTCGCGGGTCAATGCCGAGCAGGAAGCCAAGCCGATGTTCAAGTTCGGACCGGGCACTACCCTGGATGAAATTGTCCGGGCGGTGAACCAGGTCGGCGCGGCGCCGGGCGACTTGATGGCGATTCTCGAAGCCTTGAAGCAGGCCGGCGCGTTGCAAGCCGACCTGATCGTGATTTAAGGAACGAGCCATGGATATGCGCAAGGGCGCTTTGATCAGCGGGGATTCGGGTTCCTACTCGGACCTCAATCGCCTGAACCAGCTCAAGGTCGGCGACAAGAACAGTGACGGCAACCTGCGCAAAGTGGCGCAGGAATTCGAGTCGCTGTTCATCGGTGAAATGCTCAAGTCCATGCGTGCGGCGACCGAGTCGATGGGCAAGGACAATCCGCTCAATACCGCTGAAGCCAAGCAGTACCAGGAAATGTACGACCAGCAGTTGGCCGTTTCCATGTCTCGCGAGGGCGGTGGTATCGGCCTGGCCGACGTGCTGCTGCGCCAGATGTCCAAGAACAAACCCCTGGTGTCAGGCGAGGCGGCAACGCTGTCGGCCGGCAAGCAGGAGCAAGCGTTGGACGAGGCCGTCAAGGCCCCGGTGCCGACGCCCATTGCCGCCGGCACGTTGCCCGACGGGCCATTGTCGCGCTCCAACGGCCAGCGTCCGCTGTGGGCTTCGCGGGCCGTGAGTGCGCCGCAAGGGGTGGGCGAGGGCGTTCACCGCAACGACATGGAATTGCTCAACCAGCGCCGCCTGGCCTTGCCGCCCAAACTGGCCGATCGGCTGCTTGCCGGGTTGGTGCCTTCGGCTGCCGTCGCGCCTGACGTCAAGGCGCAGAATATTTTGCCGGATCGTGCCATCACCGCCGTCAAGCCTGCCACCGGCGAACTGGCCAATGGCGACTGGCTGGCCGCGCTCAAGGCGTCAGAGCCGAGCGAGTCCATGCAGGTGTACGGGCGTGCCGTGGCGCAGCCACCCCTGGCGCCAGCCCGCAAGGCCTTCCGCGATGCTGACGAGTTCGTCGATGCCATGCTGCCAATGGCCAAGGAAGCCGCGGACCGTATCGGCGTGGACCCTCGTTACCTGGTGGCCCAGGCGGCCCTGGAAACCGGCTGGGGCAAGTCGGTCATGCGTCAGCCTGATGGCAGCAGCAGCCACAACCTGTTCGGTATCAAGGCCAGCAAGAACTGGACGGGCGATTCGGCGCGGGCGATCACCAGCGAATTCCGCAATGGCGAGATGGTCAAGGAGACGGCCCAGTTCCGTTCCTACGCTTCGTATCGCGACAGCTTCCATGACCTGGTCAATCTGCTGCAAAGCAACAGTCGCTATCAAGATGTGCTGAAGTCGGCCGATAACCCGGAACAGTTTGTGCGTGAGTTGCAGAAGGCCGGTTACGCCACCGACCCGAACTACGCCAGCAAGATTTCGAATATAGCCCGGCAGATGACCAGTTACCAAAACTACGCTTCGGCTGGCGCCACTACGACTTTATAAGGTCTGAACCATGAGTTTGCTCAACATCGGGATGTCGGGTCTGTCCGCAAGTCAGACCTCATTGGTGACCACGGGTAATAACATTGCCAACGTTGATACCGCCGGTTATTCGCGTCAGCAGACCGTGCAGACCACCAAGGCGTCCAATCAATACGGCAACGTCTTCATCGGCTCCGGCACCACCCTGGCCGATGTGCGCCGGGTCTATAACGCCTACCTTGAAGCGCAGTTGAAGACCACGACCTCGCTCAACAGCGATGCGGCCGCGTATCAAGGGCAGATCACCCCGCTCGATGCCTTGCTGTCGGACAGCGGCACGGGCCTCAATGGCGCGCTGACCAAGTTCTTCGCCTCGGTGCAGAACGTCAACGCCAAGCCGGGCGATGATGCGTCCCGTCAGTTGCTGCTCAGCGATGCGCAAGCCTTGAGCAATCGTTTCAATTCGGTCGCCAGCCAATTGACGGAGCAGAATCAGAACATCAACGGCAACCTGTCGAGCATGGTCGATCAGGTCAACAAACTGGCTACCACCGTCGCTCAGTTGAACAAGAAAATCGCCGAAGTCTCCAACTCCGGCGGTGCTCCCAACGACCTGCTCGACGCCCGCAACCAGACCATTCTCCAGCTCTCGGCCTTCACCGGCACTCAGATCGTGGAGAACGGCAGCAGCCTGGACATCTACTTGGGTTCCGGCCAGCCGTTGGTGATGGGCAATACGGTCAACACCCTGGAAACCGTGCCGGACAAGAACGATCCGGGCCGCCTGGGGATCCAGCTCAATAGCGGTTCCAGTGTCATGGACCTCACCCAGGTACTTACCGGCGGCGAGATCGGCGGCCTGATGCGCTATCGCAGCACTGTGCTTGACCCGGCCATGAATGAACTGGGCCGCGTGGCCCTGGTGGTCGCCGACCAGATGAACGCGATCCAGGCCTCGGGCATCGACAAGAACGGCGCCTTCGGTTCCAACCTGTTCACCAACATCAACAGTGCCGCGCAGATGAGTCAGCGCAGTATTGCCGCGTTGAACAATAGCGCCGGTTCCGGCAACTTCAACGTGGCCATCGAAGACACCGGCGCGCTGACCACCAATGATTACAAGGTGAAGTTCACCAGCGCCACCGACTACACGGTCCAGCGCCTGCCTGACGGCACTTCGATGGGTTCGTTCAATACCGCGACGACGCCGCCGCCGGTGATCGACGGCTTTTCGATGACCTTCGCCAATGGCACCGCTGCCGTTGGCGATTCGTTCAAGATCACCCCGACCCGCAACGCGGCGACCAGTATCAAGACCGAGATGACCGACTCCAAGCGGTTGGCGATTGCCGCGCCGCTGGGCGCAGCCATCGTGCCGGGCGGCAGCGGTACGCTGACCATTCCGGCCAGCGGCCAGCCGACCATGACGTCGCAGTTGGACATCTACGACGAAGCCACCACCACCATCATCCAGAACGGCATCAAGACCTCGATGCCAGTCAAGGTGGTCTTCGGCGCGACGTCCGCCGACGGTACCAGCCAGGCTTACCAGTTGCTCGATGCCACGGGTGTCGAGATCAGCAATGGCACGATCAAGCCCGGCCAGAGCAATACCTTGAGCCTGAGCGTTCCACTCAAGGATGCCAGCGGCAACCCGATCATGGATTCCTCGGCACCTCCGGTGCAGCGTACCGTCACCTTCGACATGTCGATTGCTGGCGCGCCGTCCAACGGTGCCGCGATCGATGTGAGCGTCAGCCAGGCCGGCAGCCTGGATAACCGTAACGGCACTGTCCTGGCCGGTTTGCAGACTGCCAAGACCGTGGACACCGGTTCCGCCAGCAAGGGCATTTCGTTGAACGATGCCTACGGCAAGCTGGTGGAGGGCGTAGGTTCCAAGGCCGCCCAGGGCAAGCTCGACAGCGCAGCCACCGGCGCGATCCTGGATAACGCCAAGGGCGCTCGCGATTCGCTGTCGGGCGTGGACCTGGACGAAGAAACCGGCAACCTGGTCAAGTATCAGCAGTACTACACCGCATCTTCGCAGATCATCAAGGCTGCGCAGGAAATCTTCAGCACATTGATCAACAGTCTTTAAGGAGTCGTAGCCCATGCGAATTTCTACCGCCCAGTTTTACGAATCCACGGCTGCGAACTATCAGAAAAACTTCGCCAATGTGGTCAAGACCAGCGAAGAGGCCAGCAGCCTGGTGCGCGTCAATACCGCTGCCGATGACCCGGTAGGGGCTTCACGTCTGCTGCAACTGGGCACACAGGCCTCGATGCTGGCTCAGTACGAAACCAACGCCAACACCATCAAGGCGACGCTGGGCACCACTGAAGCGGTGATGACCAGCATTGGCAACGTGCTGCAGCGCGCCAAGGAATTGGCCGTCGGTGCCGGCAACGCTGGCTACACCGACGCCGACCGCCAGGCCAACGCCTCGGAGCTGGCGCAGATCGAAGAGCAGTTGCTCAGCCTGATGAACAGCAAGGACGAAAACGGCAAGTACATTTTTGCCGGTTCCAAGGGCGACACCATCCCGTTCACCCGCAACAACGATGGCAGCTACAGTTACAACGGTGACCAGGTGACCCTCGACCTGCCTGTCGGCGATACCATGTCGATGGCCACCAACAGCACCGGCTGGGAAGTGTTCCAGCAGGCCGTCAACACCAGCCGCAGCCAGGTCACCATGACCGCGCCGGCGGTGGACGATGGTCGCGTGGTGCTGTCCAACGGTCAGGTCTCGTCCAGTGTCAGCTACAACAGCAAATTCCGCAGCGGCGAACCCTATACCGTTGAATTCACCAGCGGCACGCAGCTGAGAATCACCGACTCCGGCGGCAACGACGTCACCGCCGAAGCCAGCCAGGGCGGCGCTTTTGATCCCAGCAGCAAAAAAGGTCAGGCGGTGCAGTTCCGTGGTCTGGAACTGACCCTGAACATCAATCTGCAAACCGGTGATGATGCCAATACCGTGTTGCCGGGCCATACCTTCACCCTGGCCGCCAAGCCGGACACCTTTGCCGCGACCCGCAGCCCGGGCAACCCGACCACCGTCCAGGTCACGGGCAGCGAGATCACCGACCCGGTGGCGTATCACGCCAGTTTCCCTACCGGTTCGGCCGTATTGAAGTTCACCAGCGCCACCGACTTCGACCTGTACGCCGCGCCGTTGACCGCCAACAGCCAGCCGGTGTCCAGCGGCACCCTGGCCGGCAACGTGGCCACCGCCTCGGGCGTGAGCTTCACCCTGGACGGTACGCCCGGTGCGGACGATCAGTTCAGCATCGCGGTCAATACTCACGAGACCCAGAACATTCTGGACACCGTGAACCAACTGAAAACCGCGTTGAGCACGCCAACCAACAACGATCCGATTGCGCTGCAAAAGCTGCAGGCTTCGCTGGCCTCCGGTATTGGCAACCTGGCCAGCGGCACCGATCAGTTGTCCAGCGCCTTGAGTTCGGTAGGTGGGCGTGGTCAGGCTCTGGAAACCCAAAGCGACACGAACCAGAGCCTGTTGTTGGCCAATAGCCAGACCCAATCGTCGATCCGCGATTCCGATCCGGCCGAAGTGATGACCCGCTTGACGTTGCAACAGACCATGCTGCAAGCCTCGCAACTGGCTTTCAGCAAGATCACCCAACTGGGCCTGTTCAACAAGATCTGAGCCGGTATCGACCGAGCCGCCAACCGTCTTTTTTAAGCGGTTCCGGGGCTCCGGCCTGAAAAGGTCGGGGCCCGCCGCTCGAGAGTTTTCGCCGTGAAACCATTGCCCCTCGTCAGTATTGTCATTCCTGCGTACAACCCCCGGTTCTTCGATCAGGCACTGCTCAGTGCCCTGGCCCAGACTTACGAGCAGATCGAAATCGTTGTTTGCGACGATTCGCCTGGCGATGAAATTCGCCGGATAGTCGATTCCTTCACTGAGCCGTCCCATCCGATCCGCTATCTGCGAAATCCGCAGCGACTGGGGCTTCAGGGCAACCTGTTGCGTTGTGTCGAAGAGGCCAGGGGCGAGTTCATCAAAGTGCTGTGCGACGATGATCGGCTGTTTGCGCCGAGCATTGCGATGCAGGCCCAGGCGTTGATGGATCATGCTGACGTCAGCGTTGTGTTCGCGCTTCGGTTGTTGTGTGACGCCGGTAACTTCATCTTGCCGCCTCGTGTGGACAATTGCCGCTTCTCGCCGAACGATGCTCTGCTCAAGGGCGATGACATGCTGGCGATTTTCGAGAGCACGCTGACCAACTTTGTTGGCAATTTCAGTTCGACGCTGATGCGCCGCGCCGATGTGCTGGAATTGCTGCCGGCGCTCCTTCAGGACGGTGCCGGTTTTGTCGCTTTGCTCGACTTTGCTTTGTTCGTCTGCCTGATGCGTCGTGGCAACTTGATTGCCTTGAATACCGTGTTGAGTGTCGAGCGGCTGTACCCGGAGCGTTTGAGCAAGACTCCGGAAATGCTCAAGGCCGCGAAGGCAGAAGGGGGGTGGCTGGCGCAGATGCTTGTTGCGCGCAGCGGCGAAGCGGCTCCGGCCTCGGGTTGGGTGCGCTGCATCGATTTGAACAAAATCACTGACCAGCCTCATGCCTGGCAGGAACTCTGCGTAACCCGCGTGCTGGGCAACCGCAATACCGTCGTCAATGGTCGGGTAGGGGCGCAAAGTGAGAGCTACGCCGACTTTTACCGCGAATGGCTGAGCGTCCGCCAGTTCAGCGAGGTTGAGCGGCGTGTCATGCCCGCGCGCATCGATAGCTGGCCGTTTCAGCCGAACATCGTGCCTGTGATCATCGACGCCCTCGGTGATGCGACGTCGCTTGCGGCGACGTTGCGTAGCATCAAGGGCCAGCTGTATCGCGCCCAGGCCGTGGTGGTGCTTTCCGATGCGCATTGCGAGGTCGACGAGCGAGTGCTGCAGTTGCCTTATCAGGCCGATTGGCCGCGTCAGCTCAATGCCATCGTTCCACAGCTGGAAGGCGCGCACTGGTTTTACCTGCTGCGAGCGGGCGACGTCTTGCGCGATTCGGCATTGCTGATCCTGGCCGAGCGCGTGGCCGGGAGGCAGGGCATTCTTTGCGTCTACAGTGATGAAGGTGCGTTGGTGGACGGGGAGTCCTTCGAGCCGGTATTCAAGCCGGACTTCAATCTGGACCTGATGCGCGCCTATCCCTATGTCGGTCGGACCCTGGCTTTCGAGCGTGAGCGGTTCATGACCGCGGGCGGCTTCGAGCCGACCCAGGGCGAACTGGCGCCCCACGATCTGCTCTGGCGCCTGGTGGAAGAGGCCGGCCCTCAGACCATCGAACACATTCCGGAAATCCAAGTCGAGTCGGCCCTGAGCTTCGCCCAATGGTTGTCGCTGCCCGAGGTCATCGAAGGCAATGCCCGGTTGGTTGGCGCGCATCTGGATCGTATCGGCATCGAACACAAGATCTCACCGGATACGATGCCGTTGATCAATCGCATCAACTATCGACACGGTGCACGTCCGCTGGTGTCGATTATCGTGCGTACCGGCGACTCGCTTGCGGCGTTGCAACACTGCACCGAAAGCCTGATCGAGCGTACTGCCTATACCCATTATGAAATCCTGATCGTGGACAGCGGCGTTCAGGATCCGGCTATGCTCGACTGGCTGGCGAGCATGGCGCAGTTGGGGGCGAGCATGCTGCGGGTACTGCGTCATGTCGGCGAGGCCAATGACGCCGCTGTGCGTAATTTTGCCGCCAGCCAAGCCAGTGGTGAATACTTGCTGCTGCTCAGTGCGCACACGATCGTCCGCGATAATGATTGGCTGGATGAGATGATCAATCATGCCCAGCGACCTGAGGTCGCGGTGGTAGGTGCCAGGATCCTCAGCCCTCAAGGCGCCCTTGTTGGCGGCGGGCAGATTCTCGGGTTGGCCGGGCCGGTGGGGACGCCGTTTTACGGTGAGCCAGCGGCTTCCCGGGGCTATATGCAACGTTTGCACACCACCCAGAACTGGAGTTCGGTCAGCAGCGACTGCCTGATGGTGCGCAAGCAGGTTTTCGATGAGCTCGGCTACCTGGACGAAGCGTCCTTTACCCTCGGTCTCAGCGATGCCGACCTGTGCTTGCGCGCTGGCCAGCACGGCTATCTGGTGGTTTGGACGCCTTACGCCACCGTGATGAAAATCGACCCTCAATCGAGCGTTGTCCGGCCGGACGAAACCACGTTGATGGAGCGCGAACACGAAATCTTCTCTCGTAGATGGTTGCCGCAGATTGCCCGGGATCCTGCCTACAATCCTGCGCTGAGCCTGGGGGCATCAAGCTTCAGCCTGGAGCCTTCGCTGCGCAACAACTGGAATCCGTTCTGCACCCGTGCGTTGCCATTGGTGCTTGGCTTGCCGGTCAACGCCACCGCGGTCGGCCATTATCGTGTCACGGCTCCGTTGGCCGAACTGGAGGCTGCGGGACGGGTGATTGCCCGAGTCGCCTACGAATCGCCTTCGACCGTTGAAGTCGAGCGCTTGTCGCCGGATACGATCGTCTTGCAGGGGCGCTACAGTGAAGGTGCCGCCGGCGATATCCTGAGGATGAAGAAGTATTCCAATGCCCTGCGGATCTTCGAGCTTGACGATTACGTCGTCAATGCGCCCAAGAAAAACACTCATGCGCGCAACAAGCCGGTCAATATCGAGCAGATGCTGCGCGAAGGGATCGGATTGTGTGATCGCGTGGTGGTGACGACGCCGTCGCTCGCTGATGCGTTGTCCAGCATGCACCATGAGATCCGTATCGTGCCCAACATGCTGCCGCCCAAGCCATGGAGTCGGTTGACCAGTCGCCGCGGTACGTCCTCCAAGCCCCGAGTGGGTTGGGGAGGTGGGACAAGTCACAGCGGCGACCTGGAGATCATTGCGGACGTGGTTCGCGAACTGGCAGGCGAGGTGGAGTGGGTCTTCTTTGGTATGTGTCCGGATGCGCTGCGGCCGTACATCCATGAATTCCACCGGTCGGTTGCCTTGAGCACTTATCCTTCCAAATTGGCCAGCCTGAACCTGGACCTGGCCTTGGCCCCGCTGGAATTCCATATCTTCAATGACTGCAAGAGCAACCTGCGCTTGCTGGAATACGGCGCCTGCGGCTATCCGGTTATCTGCACCGACACCAAGGCCTACGACGGCTTCCTGCCGTGTACCAAGGTGCGCAGCAACAGTACCGAGGAATGGATCGCGGCAATCCGCATGCACCTGGCCGACCCTGACGCCAGCTACCGCATGGGCGATGAACTGCGCGAAGCGGTGCTTCGTGATTTCATGCTCAGCGGCGACAACTTGCAGCATTGGTTGTGGGGCTGGTTGCCGGACTGAGCATGAGCTGTTTGGGCCGGAAGGCCTGTGGCGAGGGGATAAAATTCCCTCGCCACTAAGATCAGTATTCAACCCTGTTTTGATTCAAATCCCCTCCGGCGAGCTGGCGCGTTTCCTGCAAGCCCCCCTCATATCGCCATAAAACGAGCGCTTGCGGCATTCCGCGGCGCCCGGATCGGCATCGAAGGTGTAATCCCCGCGCCCGCAAAGCGAAACAACGCTTGGCCGAGCCCGGTGATGGACAAGAGGGGAGACGATGAAGGCAGTTATCTTGGCAGGTGGTCTCGGCACGCGGATCAGCGAGGAGTCGCACCTCAAGCCCAAGCCGATGATCGAGATCGGTGGCAAGCCAATTCTTTGGCACATCATGAAGCAGTATTCCGCCCATGGAATCCACGACTTCGTCATTTGCCTGGGCTACAAGGGCTACGCCATCAAGGACTTCTTCGCCAACTACTTCCTGCACACCTCCGATGTCACGTTCGACATGTGCAACAACCGCATGGACGTTCACCAGAACTACAGCGAGCCGTGGCGCGTGACCTTGATCGACACCGGTGAAGACACCATGACCGGCGGCCGGCTGCGGCGGGCGGCGCGTTATCTGGAAAACGAAGAGGCGTTTTGCTTTACCTATGGCGACGGCGTCTCAGACCTCAACATCGGTGCGCTGGTGGATTTTCACCTGGCGCACGGCAAGCTCGCCACGGTGACGGCAGTCCAGCCTCCTGGACGTTACGGTGCGCTGGAGCGCGACGGCGATAGCGTCCTGGGTTTCACCGAAAAACCTCGGGGTGACGGTGGCTGGATCAACGGTGGTTTTTTTGTCCTCTCGCCGAAGGTCCTGCCCTATATCGCTGACGACCAGACTTCCTGGGAGGCCGAGCCGCTGGCAGCGTTGGCAACGGAACAGCAACTGCAGGCGTTCCAGCACGACGGTTTCTGGCACCCGATGGACACCCTGCGCGATAAAAATCATCTTGAGGCCCTGTGGCAAAGCGGGGAGGCCCCATGGAAACAATGGGGTTGAGCCCGGAGTTCTGGCGCGGCAAGCGGGTGCTGGTCACCGGCCACACCGGTTTCAAGGGCAGTTGGCTGGCGCTGTGGCTGCAAAGCCTGGGCGCTCGGGTCAGCGGTTTTTCCCTGGATCCGGCCACCGAGCCCAGCTTGTTCGAGCTGGCACGGGTAGGCGAGGGCATCGATGATCGGCGCGGTGATTTGCGCGACCTCGGCGCGTTGCTGGAAGTGCTCGCCGACGTGCAGCCGCAGATCGTCCTGCACCTGGCGGCTCAACCATTGGTACGCGAGGGTTATCGCGATCCGCTGGGCACGTATTCCAGTAACGTCATGGGCACCCTGAACCTGCTCGAAGCGGTCCGCCAGCTCGGCGGCGTGCGAGCCTGTGTCCTGGTCACTACCGATAAGGTCTACGCCAATCAGGAATGGCTGTGGCCCTACCGCGAAAACGAAGCCCTGGGTGGCCACGATCCTTACAGCAGCAGTAAGGCCTGCTGCGAGTTGCTGGCGCAGTCTTATGCCGCCTCGTTTTTCTCCGCCGATCGTTACGCCGAACACGGCCTGGCCCTGGCTACGGCCCGGGCTGGAAACGTACTGGGCGGCGGTGATTTTGCCCCTGAACGGCTGATTCCAGACGTGCTCAAGGCCTGGTCGGCGGACGAACCGGTGACGCTGCGTTATCCCCAGGCCGTACGCCCCTGGCAGCACGCCCTGGAGCCGCTGGCCGGTTACCTGCAATTGGCCGCGCGGCTCTATGAGCAAGGCCCGGAGTTTGCCGGTGCCTGGAACTTTGGCCCCGGCGAGGCCGACATGTGCAGCGTCGGCGAAGTCGTCCAGTTGCTCGCCGAACGCTGGCCGCTGGCGCCGGGCCTACGGATCGAACCGAGTGATTTGCATGAAGCCGGCCTGCTGCGCCTGGACAGCAGCCGTGCCCGTCAGTTGCTGGGTTGGCAACCGCGCTGGTCGTTGCAGCAGTGCCTTGCCCAGACCCTCGATTGGCATTTGGCGTGGCAAAACGGCGATGACATGCGTCAGGTCACCCTCGGCCAATTGAATCTGTACCGAGGCGCGTTGTGAGCGAGTTTTTGTTAAAGGCATTGCCTCTTGCCGGGCTGTTCAGCGTCCAGCACAAACGCTTCGAAGACCAGCGCGGGCATTTTGCCCGGCTGTTCTGCGAGGGCAGTCTGAGCGCGTTCGGCCAACCGTTTCATATCCGTCAGATCAACCATTCCTGCACCCGTGAGCGAGGTAGCGTACGGGGTCTGCATTACCAGAGCGCGGCGCAACCGGAGGCCAAATTGATCACTTGCCTGCGCGGTGGGGTCTGGGATGTGGCGGTGGATTTGCGCCCCGATTCCGACACTTTCCTGCACTGGCATGCCGAACATTTAACGGCGGGTGACGGCCGCAGCCTGTTGATCCCGGCCGGGTTTGCCCATGGGTTCCAGACCCTGACCGACGATGCCGAGCTCCTGTATCTGCACAGTGCCGATTACGCCCCGGAGCATGAGGGTGGCGTATCGGTCAATGATCCGCGGCTGGCGATTGCCTGGCCGCTGCCTGTCAATAATCTGTCGATGCGGGACAGCAGCCATCCCTTGCTCGACGAGCATTTCGCTGGAGTGCGTGTATGAATTGCCGAGGTTGCGGGACTGCCCTGGTGTTGCCACTGATTGACCTTGGCACGTCGCCGCCGTCCAACGCATACGTGCGGGCTGACCAACTGGAGCAGGCCGAGCAGTGGGTGCCGCTCAAGGTTGCGGTATGCCAGCAGTGCTGGCTGGTACAGACCGAGGATTACACCCGCGCCGACAGTCTGTTCGATGCCGACTACGCCTATTTCAGTTCGTTCTCCAGTACCTGGCTGGCCCATGCCGAGCACTATGTGGCCGAGATGGTCGAACGCTTCGATTTGACCCCGGACAGCCGCGTGGTGGAGATTGCCGCCAACGACGGTTACCTGTTGCAGTACGTGGCCAAGCGCGGCATTGCGTGCCTGGGCGTCGAGCCGACCCGCAGCACCGCCGAGGCGGCTCGTGAAAAAGGTCTGGAAATTCGCGAGCTGTTCTTTGGCCGCGATACCGCGTCGCAACTTGTGGGTGAGGGTTGGGCAGCCGACCTGATGGCGGCCAATAACGTGCTCGCCCATGTGCCGGACATCAATGATTTCCTCGCCGGTTTCGCCACGCTGCTGAAGCCGACGGGCGTCGCGACGTTTGAGTTTCCGCAATTGCTCACGCTGATGGCCGGGCAGCAGTTCGACACCCTGTATCACGAACATTTTTCCTACCTGTCGCTGACGGCCGTACAAACACTGTGCGAGCGCAACGGGCTGGAAGTATTCGATGTCAGCCAACTGTCGACCCACGGCGGCTCGCTGCGGGTGTTCGTCCAGCGCTCCGATGGCGAGCGTCGTCCGGTGCTGGCCACGGTGCAACAGCAATTGCAGGCTGAGCTGTCCGCTGGCGTGAAAACCTCTGCGTATTACGCCACCCTGGCGCCGGCCGCTGAGGCCATCAAGCATGGTTTGCTGCGCTTCCTGTTGCAGGCCAAGGCTGATGGCAAGCATGTGGTCGGTTATGGCGCGGCCGCCAAAGGTAATACGTTGCTCAACTATGCCGGGGTCAAACCCGACCTGCTGGCATGGGTAGCCGATGCCAATCCGCACAAACAGGGCAAGTACTTGCCGGGCAGCCGAATCCCGGTCGTATCGCCCGAGCGTATCGCGCGGGAGAAACCCGATTACGTCCTCGTCCTGCCCTGGAACCTGTTGAGCGAAGTCAGCCAGCAGTTGGCCGAGGTTCGTCAATGGGGTGGGCAGTTCGTGATAGCCGTGCCTGAGTTGACGGTGCTATGAAGGTCCTGGTGACTGGCGCTACAGGGTTCGTCGGCCGTCATCTGGTCCAGGCGTTGCTAGCGCGTGGCTGTGAGGTAAGGGCTGTTGCTCGTCGGGTCGAACCGGCGAGAGCATTGCCTTGGTTCGACCAGGTCGAGTTCGTGGCGGCTGATGTCCACGACGAGGCGCTGGACGTCGCGGCGCTGGTCGAAGGGGTCGATGCGTTGGCGCACCTGGCCTGGCCTGGGTTGCCGAATTACCAGGCACTGTTTCATTTCGAACACAACTTGATGGCTGATTATCGCTTCATCAAAAAGGCCGTCGAGGCAGGCATTTCCCAAGTGCTGGTCACTGGCACCTGTTTCGAATACGGCCTGCAAAGCGGGCCGCTCGACGAGCAGACTGCGCCGCAACCGGCCAATCCTTACGGATTGGCGAAAAACACCTTGCGCCTGTTTCTCGAACACCTGCAACGCGAGCATCCCTTTACCTTGCAGTGGGCCCGCTTGTTCTACCTGCATGGCGCTGGCCAGAACCCCAACAGCCTGCTGGCGGCGCTGGACCGGGCCATCGATGCGCAAGCAGCGGTATTCGATATGTCCGGGGGGGAGCAGTTGCGCGATTACCTGCCGATCGAGACTGCGGCCGCCCATTTGGCTGGCCTGCTGCTGCGGCGCCGTTTCAATGGCGTGGTCAATTGTTCCAGCGGCGAACCGGTGTCAGTGCGCGCGCTGGTGGAAGCACACCTGCGCGAGCGTGGTGCCGCCCTTCGCCTGAACCTGGGCCATTATCCTTACCCGACTCACGAACCCATGGCGTTCTGGGGCGTGGCTGACCGTTTGCAAAACTTATTGGGAGCCGCACATGACGCGTGAGCTGTACCGGGCCACCGGTCTTCCGGTTTTGCAAAACCGGACCTTTGCCGATGAGCAGTCGGCCAAAGCCTCGGCATGTGCCGATATGGTACTCGTCCAGGACGAAGTGAGCGGGTTGGTCTTCAACCAGGCATTCGATGCCGACAAGCTCAGCTACGACAGTGATTATCAGAACGAACAGGCCCACTCGGCGCAGTTCCAGCGGCATCTGTCTGAGGTAGAAGGCATCATTGCCCGGCACTTCAGCGCTCAGGAGCTGATCGAGGTCGGTTGTGGCAAGGGCTATTTCCTGGAACTGCTCAAGCAGCGTGGCTACGCCATCACGGGCATCGACCCGGCCTACGAGGGCGATAACGCCGATGTGATCAAGGCCCCGTTCACTCGTGACCTGGGCCTGTCGGCCGACGCGGTGGTGCTTCGTCATGTGCTTGAGCACATCCAGGACCCGCTGAGCTTTCTCACCGAAATCGCAGCGGCCAATCAGGGCGGCCAGATCTACATCGAAGTGCCATGCCTGGACTGGATCCTGGAGCATCGCGCCTGGTTCGACCTGTTCTACGAGCATGTCAATTATTTCCGCCTCGATGACCTGCGCCGAATGTTCGGCACGGTGCATGAAGCCGGACATCTGTTCGGCGGCCAGTACCTGTACATCGTGGCTGACCTGGCTACGTTGCGCCTGACGCCGGAAGAACCCGCGGCGGAACTCGCGTTGCCGGACGGCTTCACTGCCAGTCTCGGGCGCGCGGTGCAGATTATCCAGGCTGCGCCGCAGCAGGGCTCGGCGATCTGGGGGGCTTCGTCCAAAGGTGTGATCTATTCGCTGTTCCTGCAACGCGCTGGTGTGGCGGTGGACTGCGTGGTGGATATCAACCCGGCCAAGCAGGGACGGTATCTACCCTTGAGTGGCGCGCGTGTCTGCTCACCGGATGAGGCGATGGATACCTTGCCTGAAGGGGCGCACGTGTTTGTGATGAATTCCAATTACCTTGAAGAGATCAAGCGGATGACCGGTGGGCGTTACGTCTACCACGCCGTTGACAGTGCTTCGTTCCAATAACCACGAGATTCGAACATGACCGACAACACGATCCATAAAGCCTTCGAAGCCCAATGCCAGACCGAAATCGCCGGTCAAGGCCAAGACCAGAAACTCGTTGGCCTGGCCAAAGAGTTCTTCAACGAATCGGCCCGTCACAAGTACAGCTACCATTTTTCCTGGATGGGCCGCCCCATCATCCAGTTGCCGCAGGACATGATGGCCATGCAGGAACTGATCTGGCAGATCAAGCCTGACCTGATCATCGAGTGCGGCATCGCCCACGGTGGTTCGATCATCTATTACGCCTCGTTGCTGGAGCTGCAAGGCCACGGTGAAGTGCTGGGCATCGACCTGGATATCCGCCCCCATAACCGTGAAGCCATCGAGAGCCACCCGATGAGCAAACGCATCTCGATGATCGAGGGTTCGAGCATCGATCCGGCCATCGCCGAGCAGGTCCATGCAGCGGCCAAAGGCAAGAAAGTCATCCTGGTGCTCGATTCCAACCACACCCACGACCATGTGCTCGAAGAACTGCGTCTGTACGCGCCGCTGGTTTCGGTAGGCAGCTATTGCGTGGTGATGGACACCGTGGTCGAGGACATGCCGGCGGACTTTTTCCCGGATCGTCCATGGGGCCCGGGCGACAACCCGAAAACCGCGGTGTGGAAATACCTCGAGGAAAATGGCGATTTCGAAATTGACCGGCAGTTGCAGAACAAGCTGCTGATCACCGTTGCACCGGATGGCTATCTGCGCCGGGTTCGTTAATTCATCCGTATCAAATCATTGGCGTCTGGCAGGTTGTGGGGACAGGAAATATGCAGGTTCGAAACAATGCTCAAAGCAACGTGGCACCGCTGAACGAGCGGTTCACAGTGGTGGTGATTTCCCACAACCGCAGTGCGTTCCTGCGCCGGACATTGCATTACTACAGCGGCTATCCGTGTTCGGTGCTGGTGCTTGACTCATCGGTCGAGCGCGATGAGCAAATTGCCCGGGATTTTCCCTCGGTCGATTACCGGCACTTGCCTCAGTTCACTTACAAGGGGCTGCAAGACAAGCTGGTGTACGGCGTCAATCAGGTCACGACGCCCTACATGGTGTTCGCCGCCGATGACGATTTCCTGCTGCACGATGCCTTGACCGAATCGGTGGAGTTCCTCGAAGCCAACCCTGACTATGGCCTGTGCCATGGCTACGGGATCATGTATTTGTCCTGCGCCACGGAAGTCTGCTACTTCCGTCGTGATCGCAAGGTGCATGAGGACTACAACAGCGAACTGGCCGAGGACCGTGTGATCCGTTTCATGGATCAGTTCCTTCCGCCGTTCTACGCCGTGACCCGCACCGACCTGCTGCAGCAGTGGTACGGCATGCTGCCGCCAGGCACCAGTTTCGAATGGCAGGAAATCGGTCATACCTTTTACTTGCTGGCGTGCGCCAAGGCGCGGATCCTGCCGATTCCGTTCGCCGTGCGCGAACTCAACTACGGCGGTTCCGAACACAACACCAATGTGTTGACCGTGCTTAGCTACAAGGACGCCAAAAGCGTTGCCGAGCGGGAACAGTTCGCCGAGTTTCTCGCATCCGTGCCTACCCAGCTTACCCAGCAGGCTCCGGAGCGTATCAAACAGATTGCTTTGGACAGTTTTGCAGCCATGGCTGACTGCTTGCAGCAGGGGCGCTCACTCAAAGGTACACAGATCATTCGTTCCGCCTGGCTGGAAGCAGGGGGCGAGCCGATACGTTCGTTTGGCCCACAGCAGTTTGTTGAAATGCCATTTTATAATCAGAGGGTTTTCGATCTGCTGACCCAGTTTGAATTCCTGCTGCATGCAATGCCGGCCGGTCGCCTTCAGCTTCAGCAACTGGAAGGCATCCTGCTGCGCCAGCACGAATTGATGCAGGTGCAACCCAATGACGACGAGCGCACATTGCGCAGTCGTTTGTGGGAGGCCCAAGGCCTGTACGCGTTCAATCGTACCGTGGTCAAGCGCCTGGCCGAGTCGTTGAAGAACAGCGACGAGCCTGAAGAATCGGTGAAGTTGCAGGCCTGGCTCGAGCGTCTGGACTCGGTGCCGGGGCAGCAGGATCGCCGGTTACTGGAGAACATGCACTCCGGTCGCTTGTTGAGCTGGCTTGAAGCACGTAACCCCGATGAACAGCAACTCAAGTCCATCGCCGCCCACCTGGCCGAGCATCAGGGCGGGCCGCGGTTTGGCATCCTGTTGCTGGATCTGGACGCTGACATGTTCAAGTTGCAGGCTACCTTCGACAGCCTGGTCAACGGCCATTGCAAAGCATTCAACGTCGTGGTGTTCACCACGGGTGACTTGCCGGCGACCACCACCGCGCGTGACACCGTGCACTTCGTCAAAGTCAGCACCACCAATTACGTCGAGCGCATCAATCAGATCGTCGGGCAATCCACCGCCGACTGGCTGTTGCTGGCCGAAGCCGGTGACCAGTTCACCCAAAGCGGCCTGCTGCGCGCCAGTCTCGAACTGATCGGTGCCGAGGGCGTGCGCGCGGTGGCCATGGATGAAATCCAGCGCAAGGCCGATGGCGGCCTCACCGACGTATTCCGTCCGGGGGTCAACCTCGATCTGTTGCAATCGGTGCCTTCGTTGATGGCGCGGCACTGGCTGATTCGCCGTGAGGTGCTGACCCAGGCCCGTGGCTTTACCGCGCAATACACCCAGGCCCTGGAACTGGACCTGCTGTTGCGCCTGATCGAGGACGAAGGGCTCAGCGGCCTGGCGCATCTGGCCGAGCCGTTGTTGATCTGCAACGCCCCGACGCAGGAAGAAAACCCTCAAGAGCGTCAGGTGTTGACCCGTCACTTGACTGCCCGGGGCTATCGCGCCCAGGTCACTTCGGCCCAGCCGCTGACCTACCAGATCGATTACCAGCACGCCGAACGGCCACTGGTGTCGATCATCCTTGAGAGCCGCGACAACTTCGAACACATCCAACAGGCGTTGGTCAGCGTGCTGCAGCGTACCCGCTACCATCGTCATGAAATCGTGATTGCCGACAACCACAGCCAATCCGAAGACCTGATCCAGTGGCTGGATAGCCTGGAAGGCAAGGGCGACCGGATTAGCATCCTGCGCAGCGACCGCCGCTTGAGCACTTCGGCGTTGTACAACTGGGCCAGCGGCCAGGCCAAAGGTGACTATCTGGTGCTGCTGTCTGCTCAGGTGCAAGTGGTCAACTCCAACTGGCTCGACAGTCTGCTCAACCAGGCCCAGCGGCCTGAAGTGGGGGTCATCGGCAGCAAACAGATGGACAACCGCGGTGTCACCACCCAGGCCGGGCTGGTGCTTAAGCCCGACGGCCAGGTGGGCTCGGTGTTTGTTGGCGAACGCAAGGACGCCAAGGGCTACCTCAACGGTCATCAGGTGGAGCAGAGCTACTCGGCGGTGTCGGGCGCTTGCCTGATGATCCGCAAGGAGCTGTTCGAAGCCGTGGACGGCCTGGACGAGGGCCACTTCGCTGAGGCGTTTGCCGATGTCGATCTGTGCCTGAAAGCGGCCGATGCGGGTTATCTCACCGTCTGGACCCCTCAGGCCCAGATGCTGCACCCCGGCACATTCGCCCAAGCGCCACAGGCTGCCGGCGCTCTGCAGGACAAATGGCGGGCGCGCTTTGAACACGACCCGGCCCGTAACCCCAACCTGGCCTTGACCGGCACCGGCTTTGCGCTGGGCACCGCTACGGCTGTCGATTGGTCGCGGTTGCTTGCATAGGGTCTGTTACTAAATCCGTTGTTGCTGATTAGGCCTTTTCAAAAGGCTTAATCAGTAAAATCGCGTGACCTGTGAGTCATAACGCGCATCTTCACTGTATTGTATTGACCGGGAAGATGGCGCCTGGCCCTTATCAGGCCCAGTGATAGCCCTTTACACTTCCCGTTTGTCGGCGCCCCTCGAATCCTTGCGAGCGGTGGTATTGGGCTGTTTTTAATTGGGAAGCCGTAATGATTGGCATAAAAGGCATTGCGAGCTACGTTCCTGTAGCCGGCGTGGATAATTACGCACAAGGTGCGAAGTTCGACAAGGATGAAGAGTTCATCCTGGGCAAGATCGGTTCCGCCTTCTTGCCGCGCAAGGATGACGGGCAGGAAACCTCGGACCTGTGTGTAGAAGCGGCCAATGCGCTGTTTGCCAACAATCCCGGCCTGAAACGTGAATCTGTCGATGTACTGATCGTCGTTACCCAGAACGGCGACGAAGAAGGCTTGCCTCACACGGCGGCCATCGTTCAGGACAAGCTGGGTTTGCCGACCACTGTCGCAGCGTTTGATATCTCCCTGGGCTGCTCGGGTTATGTCTATGGCATCTACGCCATCAAGGGCTTCATGGAAGCCGCCGGCCTGAAGAATGGCCTGCTGATAACGGCGGACCCGTATTCGAAAATCGTTGATCCGGAAGATCGCAACACCACGATGTTGTTTGGTGACGCCGCTACCGCTACCTGGATGGGCGAGGATGCACCGTGGCACCTGGGCAAGGCCAAGTTCGGCACCGACGGTTCCGGTGCGCCGCACCTGAAGGTCAGCGACGGGGTGTTCTTCATGAACGGTCGCCAAGTGTTCAATTTCGCCTTGATCAAGGTTCCGGCTCATTTGCATGAGTTGCTCGCCGAGTCCGATCTGCAGGCCAGCGACATCGATGCGTTCTGCATTCACCAGGGCAGTGCGGCGATTGTCGATGCGGTGGCGCGGCGTTTCGAAGGCGAGCCGGAGAAGTTCATCAAGGATATGGTCGAGACCGGGAACACCGTGTCGTCGAGCATTCCATTGCTGCTGGAAAAGCACGTGCTCGATTCCGACTGGAAACGCGTGGCGTTAAGTGGTTTTGGCGTGGGCCTGTCCTGGGGGTCGGCGATCATTTATCGTCCTTGAGCCGTTAATGCCCGAGCACAAAAAATAGCGTCCAAGGTGTAACCTTGAACGCTATTTTTTTGCCTGATGGAAAAGCGAGACGCCATGAGCGAGTTCTTTGAGCGCAATTTCCAGGTGATCGAGCAACGCTGGCCGGCCGTGGCCCAGCGGCTGCTGCTGGAGAATGCCGGTGAGTTGCAGGCCGATCTGGTGGAGGGCCTGGGTTCGACCCTGAGCATCAACGGCATCCAACTGACCAGCCGGCATGACCGTCTCGCCGAAGCTGATCTGCAAGCTGCCAGCCTGCCGCAGGATGCCACCATAGTGCATGTCTACGGCACCGGGTTGGGCGACCTGCAAAACCGCTTGCTGGAGCGGGCAGGGCTCGAGCGGTTGTATGTTCATGTTCTCAACGGCGCGGTGTTTTCCCTGGTACTGCAGGTACTGGATCAGATGCCATGGCTTGCCGATCCCAGGGTGGTGTTGCTCTACTCGGGCGATCTGGCGGAAATCCAATTGCCATTCTTCGCGCTCCCCGCCGAGCTGGTACTGGCCGATGATTACAGTGCCAAGATTCGTGATCGCCTGATCAGCGAAATTCATCTGGACTTCACTAATCGGGAGTTCGATTCCCAAGCCCCCGAGATCGTCCAGCGGTTGCAATCGACATTCAATCTCGTGCGAGACGACCGCGATGTTGCCGAGCTGTTCGGCGCGTTCAAGGGGCGTGAGGCGTTCGTCGTTGCCACCGGTCCCAGCCTTGAGCAACATTTCGAGAGACTTCGCGGCTTGAATAGCCAAGCCCAGCGGCCGCTATTGATCTGTGTCGATACGGCCTATCGGCCCTTGATCACCCAGGGCATCCGACCGGATATCGTGGTCAGCATTGATCAACGCATTTCGGCGCGCCACCTTCCGCCCGAAGACACCGGCGACATTGCCCTGGTTTACCTGCCAATGGCGGATCCATCGGTGATTGAAGCCTGGCAGGGCCGCCGTTATGCCGGTTATTCCGCCAGCCCTGTCTATCATCAAATGCGCCAGCAACTGCCTCGGGGCGAGCTGTACGTAGGTGGCAGCGTGATTCATCCGGCCGTGGACCTGGCCGTCAGGATGGGCGCGGCGCAGGTCACTTTGTTCGGAGCCGATTTCGCTTTTCCCCATGACAAGACCCATGCGGGTTGGGACGACGGCGATTTGGGACCACAGTTGGACGCATCCAGGCATTGGGTGCTTGATGGCCATGGCCAGCGCATCAAGACTCAGCTCAACTTCCGTAGCTATTTGTGTGAGCTGGAGCGATTTGTCGCCAGGCACCCTCAGGTGCGCTTTTATAACAGCAGTCGAGATGGAGCGATGATCGTGGGCACTGCTTTTCATCCAGAGTTTGTGCGATGAGCAGCCTTGAGGTGGTCATCGAAGACGCACGCGGATGTGCTCGGCTGTTTCGTCTTGGCCGCGATGTCGAGGCGGGGCTGGCGATGGTTGCAGTGGTCGAGGCGGCCCAGCCTTTTGTCGAGCTTATGCCAGGCGATGTCCAGTCATCGTGGGGCGGTTTGCTTGGCTTGATGTTCAACGATCAGCAGGCTCAGAACTGGCTTTCGCTGGCGGATTATCTTGAGTACGAGCTGGTTGACCTATTGACCGCTGGTCAGGCGGTTTAAGTCTTTTTCCCCTCCGCTAGGACCGCTGTCTGGACGAATAGCGGCTCCGGCAATTCCCTGACGTCATTTTTTTACCTTCTGAGCGCTGCCAAGTCCTTGATTTACGAGGGGTGGCACCCTGATGGCAAATTATTTGAAAAAACAGCTAAAGCAAGTTCCGATTACGACGATAACTATTACGAAGGTTCTCTAGGCCACACCCGGCGGTTGCCAGGGCCGGAAGCCGCAGTACCCAACCAACGAGGAATTCGTCATGGCTTTAACAGTAAACACTAACGTCACATCGTTGAACGTTCAGAAGAACCTGAACAAGGCTTCCGATGCTCTGTCCACTTCGATGACCCGTCTGTCTTCCGGCCTGAAAATCAACAGCGCCAAAGACGACGCCGCCGGCCTGCAGATCTCTACTCGTATGACCTCGCAAATCCGCGGTCAGACTGTTGCGATCAAAAACGCCAACGATGGTATCTCCATCGCTCAGACCGCTGAAGGCGCTCTGCAGGAATCCACCAACATTCTGCAACGTATGCGTGAACTGGCTGTCCAGGCTCGAAACGACAACAACGGCACTGCAGACCGTGATGCTCTGAACAAAGAATTTGCTCAGATGTCGGACGAACTGACCCGTATCGCTGATTCGACCAACCTGAACGGCAAGAACCTGATCGACGGTTCCGCTGGCACCATGACCTTCCAGGTCGGCTCCAACACCGGTGCTACCAACCAGATCACTCTGACCCTGAGCGACAGCTTCGACGCTGCGACCCTGAGCGTTGACTCTGCTGCCATCGCGATCAGTGCTGCTGATAGTGCTGAGGCTGAAACCAACACTGCAGCTGCAATCGACGCGATCGACGCTGCTCTGGCGACCATCAACGCCAGCCGTGCGGACCTCGGTGCTGCCCAGAACCGTCTGACCAGCACCATCTCCAACCTGCAGAACATCAACGAAAACGCCGCTGCTGCACTGGGTCGTGTACAAGACACCGACTTCGCTGCTGAAACTGCCCAGCTGACCAAGCAGCAGACTCTGCAACAGGCTTCCACTTCGGTTCTGGCCCAGGCCAACCAACTGCCATCCGCTGTACTGAAGCTGCTTCAGTAATAGTCGGATGAGTTTTAGCGGGGGAGTGCGCTTGCGTACTCTCTCGCTTTTTCCGTTCAAGAGGTGATGGACATGGATATGAGCGTGAAGCTGAACTTGTCTTATCCAGCTGCGAAGCCGGCGACGACATTTGCCGACAAGCCAGTGGAGAAGCCTCGAGCCGATGCTGCCACCGTGGTACCGGTCAAGGATGAGCCAAAAGACGCTGAGGCCGAGCAGGAAA
This sequence comes from Pseudomonas sp. N-1-13, assembly GCF_057787095.1. Lineage (NCBI taxonomy): Bacteria > Pseudomonadati > Pseudomonadota > Gammaproteobacteria > Pseudomonadales > Pseudomonadaceae > Pseudomonas > Pseudomonas sp. N-1-13. Next base: position 1,574,813 of record NZ_JBYNRI010000001.1, read on the forward strand.
AACTGAAGAGAGCGGTTCAGGAGATCGAAACCTTTGTTCAGTCGGTCAAGCGCAATCTGGAGTTCTCAATCGATGAGCCTTCAGGCAAAGTGGTCGTCAAAGTGATTGCCAGCGGCTCCGGTGAAGTGATTCGCCAGATCCCTAATGAAGAAGTGCTCAAGCTGGCGAACAGTTTGAATGATGCAAGCAGCCTGTTGTTCAGCGCACAAGCCTGACAGCTGGCACGAATTTTGTTGTTTGGTTCTTTTGACGTTTTAAAGGTCAAAAGACCGGCGGCACACTGAAGGGAGTCCCACATGGCAAGTCCAATTCTACCTGGCTTGGGTTTAGGCTCTGGCCTTGATACCGGTGCTATCGTGAAGGCATTGGTGGATTCTGACAAAGCAGCCAAGCAAGGTCAGATTGACCGCGCCACCAAGACCAATACCGCCAATATTTCGGGGATCGGCACCCTGAAATCGCTGTTGGCTACCTTCCAGTCCGCGCTTGAAAGCCTGGGCAGCACGACCACGCCTCAATTCACCGGTGTTTCCGCTACTTCGGCCAATACCAGTGCGCTGACGGTGACAGCCGGGAACTCGGCGGTAAGTGGTATCTACTCGGTCAACGTCACTCAGCTGGCAACCTCCTCAAAAGTTGCCACGGCTGCTTTCGCCGGTGGCGCTTCCAGTGCGGTGGAGACCGGTACGCTGACCATTAGCCAGGGCGGTACGGATTACACCCTTGATATTCCTGCTGATTCGACGCTGCAGTCGGTTCGGGACGCTATCAACAGCAAATACTCCTCCAGCGGTCTGGCCGCCAACATCGTGACCGACAGTTTTGGTTCACGTCTTGTGGTGGGCTCGACTAAAACTGGTGCGGGCAACGATATTTCTCTCAGCGGCATTGCCAGTCTTGCGGCTGACGGCTCTGTAGCGATGGCTACACCCCCCACCGCGACTTCTTCAGGTTCTCTGGTGTTCGCACAGGATGCCAAGTTCAACGTCGACGGCCTGGCGATGACCAGTCCGACCAACAAGCTGGATAACGTGGTCTCAGGCTTGAGCATGACGTTAGTCGTTGCCGGTACCGGCCCGACGACCGTCACCGTTGCTGCCAACACCGACGGTCTGAAAGCTTCGATTCAGAAATTTGTCGATGCTTATAACGCTATTGCGAAGGCCGTGACTTCCCTGACCAAGCCATCGACAGATGCCGAAGGTAACTCGGTTCCGGCAGCATTGACCGGTGACTCATTGCCTCGCTCGCTTTTGGCGGCTATTCGCGCGCCTTTGTCCGAAACCGGTGCTGGCGATAAGCTGACCGTGTTGTCGCAGTTGGGGATTACCACCAACCAGACGACTGGTGCCCTGGATTTTAACAGTACGAAGTTCGCAACTGCCGTGAACGAAAGGCAGTTGGGTGGAGAAATCCAGACCCTGTTCACTGGGGAAAATGGTCTGATCGAGCGCATGCAGAATGCACTCAATCCCTACACGGAGACCAGTAAGAAGGACTCCAATGGCAAGCCTGTGGATAACATCCTGACGGCTCGATCCAAGAACCTGGAAGTTCTCAAGGCGAAACTGAGCGAAGATCAGTTGGCCCTTGATCGCCGAATCGAAACCCTCACCGCGGTGCTGACCAAAAAGTACAACGACATGGATACCCTGGTGGGCAGGCTGAAAGCCACTGCCAGTAACATCACCTCGATGTTCGAAGCCATGACGGCACAGCAGAAAAACAGCTGATTCTGGTCGATACACAAAAGCCCGGTAGCGTCTCAGGACGCTCCGGGCTTTCGGCTTTTTCGATCTAAAGTTTTTTGACGCGGCGTCGATACGCTGTTTATACGAACCGAAGTTTTTTTTGATGAGGTAGAACATGAATCCGATGTTAGCCCTTCGCCAATACCAGAAGATTGGCGCCCAGGCGCAAACCTCCGAAGCAAGTCCCCATCGTCTGGTGCAGATGCTGATGGAGGGCGGGCTGGACCGCATTGCCCAGGCCAAGGGTGCGATGGAGCGCAAGGATATCGCCAATAAAGGCGTACTGATCAGTAAGGCCATCGGCATCATTGGCGGTTTGCGTGAAGGCCTGGACCTGGAAAACCAGGCCGAGTCGGTCACCGAGCTGGATAGCCTCTATACCTACATGATGAAGCGCCTGGCCGAAGCCAACGCCAAGACTGATCCGAAGATCCTCGACGAAGTCGCCGATCTGCTGAGCACGGTCAAGGAAGGTTGGGATGCCATCGCCGTACCGGGTCCGCAATTCTAAGGAGCACGCTCATGAGTCTTGTCTTGCAGCGAATCGAACAAACCCGTGATGCCCTGGTCGGTGCCCTGGCCGAGCGCAACTGGGAGGCAATCGGTCAATTGGACCTGGCTTGCCGTTCCTGCATGGAAGACGTTCTGAGCGAGCCTGAGGTAGACGAGGCGGCGTTGCGGAGCAATCTTGAGGAGTTGCTGGGGGTCTATCGGCAGCTGCTGGAGGCGGCCACTGGCGAGCGTCAGGCGATTGTCGACGAGATGTCGCAGATCCATCAAGCGCAGAACGCGGCAAAGGTTTACCATCTGTTCGGTTAACGCTCAGTTAATCCGAACAAAGTGCGCCATAAATTTGACTGTGCACGGTTTTTTGACTTAACTAGTGGCTGTTTACAGATTTCAGGCGTCTACAGGCATGACAAGTCTGCAAGCGTCTAGCTTGCCCCCAAATTCCGGGCATTGAGTTGACTAGGGAAGTTGCTATTGCATGTGGCGTGAAACCAAAATTCTCCTGATCGATGACGATAGCGTCCGCCGCCGCGATTTGGCGGTGATCCTAAATTTTCTTGGTGAAGAAAATTTACCCTGCGGAAGCCATGACTGGCAGCAGGCCGTCGGCTCTTTGTCGTCCAGTCGTGAGGTCATTTGCGTTCTGATCGGAACCGTAAATGCACCCGCAACGCTTTTGGGCTTGCTAAAGACACTCTCAACCTGGGATGAGTTCCTTCCGGTTTTGTTAATGGGCGAAAATTCTTCCGTTGACTTGCCTGAGGACCAGCGCCGCCGGGTGCTTTCCACGTTGGAAATGCCACCCAGCTACAGCAAGTTGCTCGATTCGCTGCACCGCGCCCAGGTTTATCGCGAGATGTACGACCAGGCGCGCGAGCGCGGCCGGCATCGCGAGCCCAACCTTTTCCGTAGTCTTGTTGGCACCAGTCGGGCGATCCAGCATGTGCGCCAGATGATGCAGCAGGTCGCCGATACCGACGCCAGCGTGTTGATCCTGGGTGAGTCGGGCACCGGCAAGGAAGTGGTTGCGCGTAACCTGCACTACCATTCCAAGCGTCGCGAAGCGCCGTTCGTGCCGGTCAACTGCGGTGCGATCCCGGCCGAGTTGCTCGAGAGCGAACTGTTCGGACACGAGAAGGGAGCCTTCACCGGCGCCATCACCAGCCGGGCCGGGCGGTTCGAGCTGGCCAACGGCGGCACGCTGTTTCTCGATGAAATCGGTGATATGCCGTTGCCGATGCAGGTCAAGTTGCTGCGAGTCTTGCAGGAACGTACCTTCGAGCGCGTGGGCAGCAACAAGACCCAGAGCGTCGATGTACGAATCATCGCCGCGACCCACAAGAACCTCGAGAGCATGATCGAGGTGGGCAGTTTCCGCGAAGACCTCTATTACCGCCTCAATGTTTTCCCGATTGAAATGGCACCGCTGCGTGAGCGGGTCGAAGACATCCCGCTGCTGATGAACGAACTGATTTCGCGCATGGAGCACGAGAAGCGCGGCTCGATCCGTTTCAACTCGGCGGCAATCATGTCCCTGTGCCGCCACGGTTGGCCGGGTAACGTCCGTGAGCTGGCCAATCTGGTCGAGCGCATGGCGATCATGCATCCCTACGGTGTGATCGGCGTGGTCGAGTTGCCGAAGAAATTCCGTTATGTCGACGATGAAGACGAGCAAATGGTCGATAGCCTGCGCAGCGATCTGGAAGAGCGCGTGGCGATCAACGGCCATACGCCCGACTTCACCGCCAATGCCTTGCTGCCACCAGAAGGCCTTGACCTCAAGGATTATCTGGGAGGCCTGGAACAAGGCCTTATCCAGCAGGCCCTGGACGATGCCAACGGTATCGTGGCCCGCGCCGCCGAACGCCTGCGCATCCGTCGTACCACCCTGGTGGAGAAGATGCGCAAGTACGGCATGAGCCGTCGCGAAGGAGATGAACAGGCGGATGATTGACGCCTGTTTTCCAACCGCCTGATTTTTCAGGCGGTTTTTTTTCGGCACGGGTATTGCTACATCCCTCGCAACGTTCCGTTTAACTGACGGTCAGCCAAGCGAGAGAGCACGATGACCCAAGCCGCCCAGATCTCACCTGTCCCCGAGCCGGGGATCATGCCGTCCGCCGAGCAGGCAAGCCGGGTTGGACTTGAGCAGGCCTTTTCGCTGTTCGACCAGATGTCCAGCCGGTTGACCGATTCCTACAGCCTGCTCGAAGCTCGCGTCACTGAGCTCAAGGGCGAGCTGGCAGTGGTCAGTGCCCAGCGCATGCAGGAGCTGGCGGAAAAGGAACGGCTGGCTAATCGGCTGCAAAATCTCCTCGACCTGTTGCCCGGTGGCGTTATCGTCATCGATGCCCATGGGCGCGTGCGCGAAGCCAATCCGGCGGCCTGCGAGCTGCTTGGCCTGCCATTGGAGGGCGAGTTGTGGCGGCACGTCATCGCCCGCTGCTTCGCCCCGCGTGAAGACGACGGCCATGAAGTGTCGCTCAAGGACGGTCGGCGCCTGTCCATCTCCACTCGTTCGCTGGACGCCGAGCCTGGGCAGCTCGTGTTGCTCAATGACCTGACTGAAACCCGTCATCTGCAAGATCAACTGGCCCGCCACGAGCGTCTGTCTTCCCTGGGGCGGATGGTGGCCTCGCTGGCTCATCAGATTCGTACGCCGCTGTCGGCCGCTTTGCTGTACGCCAGTCATCTGACCGAGCAGCAACTGCCGGTGGAAACCCAGCAACGCTTCGCCGGGCGCCTGAAAGAGCGGCTGCACGAGCTGGAGCATCAGGTGCGCGACATGCTGGTGTTCGCTCGTGGCGAGTTGCCATTGACCGATCGCGTCACCCCCAAGGTCTTGCTGCAATCCTTGCAAGCCGCCGCATTGACTCACGTGCAGGACCTGCCAATTCGCTGGCAATGCGACAGCCATGATGGCGAGGTGTTGTGTAATCGCGACACCCTGGTGGGCGCAGTGTTGAACCTGATCGAAAACGCGGTCCAGGCCAGCGGCGGCGACGTCCGGCTCAAAGTGCACTTGTACACACGGGGCAACACCTTGCGCTTGTGTGTCAGTGACAGTGGTAGCGGCATCGAGCCAGCGGTGCTGGCGCGTTTGGGCGAACCCTTTTTTACCACCAAGACCACAGGCACGGGCTTGGGCCTGACCGTAGTCAAGGCAGTGGCGCGTGCCCATCAGGGAGAATTGCAACTGCGCTCGCGTCTGGGGCGTGGCACCTGTGCACTGGTGCTTTTGCCATTGTTTTCCAGTACGCCGGGAGTGGAGTGAAGGTCATGGCGATCAAGGTGTTACTGGTTGAGGATGACCGGGCCCTGCGTGAGGCGCTGGCCGATACCCTGGTGCTGGCCGGGCACGATTACACCGCCGTCGGTTCGGCGGAAGATGCTTTGCTGGCCGTGGCTCAAGAGACCTTCGGCCTGGTGGTCAGTGACGTCAACATGCCGGGCATGGATGGGCACCAGCTGCTTGGTCTGTTGCGCGCCCGCCAACCTCAATTGCCGGTCCTGCTGATGACTGCCCACGGTGCCGTCGAGCGCGCCGTGGATGCCATGCGCCAAGGGGCTGCGGATTATCTGGTCAAGCCGTTCGAGCCCAAGGCGCTGTTGGATCTGGTGGCCCGCCATGCCTTGGGCAGCCCTGCCGTCGAGGGTGAAGGCCCGGTCGCGATCGAACCGGCCAGTGCGCAGTTGCTGGCGTTGGCCGCGCGGGTGGCTCGCAGCGACTCCACTGTTTTGATTTCCGGCGAATCCGGCACCGGCAAGGAGGTGCTGGCGCGCTACATTCACCAGCAATCCCGGCGTGCCAGCGAACCGTTCATTGCCATTAACTGTGCGGCGATTCCCGACAATATGTTGGAGGCGACGCTGTTCGGTCACGAGAAGGGCTCGTTTACTGGCGCCATCTCGGCCCAGGCCGGCAAGTTCGAGCAGGCTGACGGTGGCACCATTCTGCTCGATGAAATTTCCGAAATGCCCCTTGGCCTGCAAGCCAAGCTGTTGCGCGTGTTGCAGGAGCGGGAAGTGGAGCGGGTGGGTGCGCGCAAGCCTATCAGCCTGGACATCCGCGTGGTGGCGACCACCAACCGCGACCTGGCTGGCGAAGTGGCGGCCGGGCGTTTTCGCGAAGACCTTTACTACCGCCTGTCAGTATTTCCGCTGGCCTGGAGACCGTTGCGCGAGCGCACCGCCGATATCCTGCCGCTGGCCGAGCGTCTGCTGACCAAACACGTCAATAAAATGAAGCATGCGGCAGCCAGGCTGTCCCCCGAGGCCCAGGCGTTTCTGATCGCCTACCCTTGGCCTGGCAACGTACGGGAGCTGGATAACGCGATTCAGCGGGCATTGATTCTGCAGCAGGGCGGTCTGATCCAGCCGGAAGATTTTTGCCTGAGCGGTCCGGTGGCCTGCGCGCCATTGCCGGCCGTGTCAGCGGTCCCGGCGTTCGCCCCTCCGGCGGAAGTGGAGGGCGAATCGGCCGGTGCTTTGGGAGACGACCTGCGTCGTCGCGAATTCCAGATGATCATCGACACCCTGCGCGCCGAGCGCGGGCGTCGCAAGGAAGCGGCCGAGCGCTTGGGGATCAGCCCGCGTACCCTGCGCTACAAGCTGGCGCAAATGCGTGACGCCGGCATGGACGTCGAGGCCTACCTGTTCGCCAGTTGAGTGATGTGCACCGAATATCCCTTGTGGGAGCGGGCTTGCTCGCGAAAGCGATTTACCAGTCGCGGTTGCATTGACTGAACCACCGCCTTCGCGAGCAAGCCCGCTCCCACATGCATTTGTTTTTTACGGTCACGGAGCTGGCACCCTTGTTGCTAATACCTGTGTACCCGCTGAGTAAGTGTCAAAAAAATGCGGGCCGCCAGAGAGAGTAGACCATGAGCCAAGGTATTGAATTTAATCGGTTGATGCTGGACATGCGGGCCATGCAAATGGACGCCATGGCACAGCCTAAGTCGGTCGCGGTCCCGGAAGTGGGCGCCAGCAGTTTTTCCGACATGCTCGGTCAAGCCGTCAATAAAGTGAACGATACCCAGCAGGCATCGAGTCAGTTGGCCAGTGCTTTCGAGATTGGCAAAAGTGGCGTCGATCTGACGGACGTGATGATCTCTTCGCAGAAAGCCAGTGTCTCGTTTCAGGCGTTGACCCAGGTTCGTAACAAGCTGGTTCAAGCCTACCAAGACATCATGCAGATGCCGGTCTAAGGAAATTATTGAGTCATGGCAGAAGCAGTCGCTGATAACGTTCCGGCCAAGGCCACTCCGCCCGACGGCAAACCGCCGCTGTTCGGTCTGTCCTTCCTGGAAAACCTCTCCGAGATGACCATGCTGCGTCAGGTGGGCCTGTTGGTCGGCCTGGCTGCCAGCGTGGCGATCGGGTTTGCCGTGGTGCTGTGGTCCCAGCAGCCAGACTACCGTCCTTTGTACGGCAGTCTGGAGGGCATGGACGCCAAGCAAGTCATGGAAACCCTGGCTGCCGCCGACATTCCTTATACCGTCGAACCCAATTCCGGCGCCTTGCTGGTCAAGGCCGACGACGTGGCGCGCGCGCGCCTCAAGCTCGCCGCTGCTGGCGTAACGCCCACCGATGGCAATATCGGTTTCGAGATCCTCGACAAGGACCAGGGCCTGGGTACCAGCCAGTTCATGGAGGCGACCCGTTATCGTCGCGGCCTTGAAGGCGAATTGGCGCGCACCATTGCCAGTCTGAACAACGTCAAGGGTGCCCGTGTGCACCTGGCGATTCCAAAAAGCTCGGTGTTTGTGCGCGATGAGCGCAAGCCAAGCGCCTCGGTACTGGTTGAACTGTATTCCGGTCGCTCTTTGGAGCCCAGCCAGGTCGTGGCCATCGTCAATCTGGTGGCTACCAGTGTTCCCGAGTTGAGCAAGTCCCAGATCACCGTGGTCGACCAGAAGGGCAACCTGTTGTCCGATCAGGCGGAGAACTCTGCTCTGACCATGGCCGGCAAACAATTCGACTACAGCCGTCGCATGGAAGGCATGCTGACTCAGCGGGTGCACAACATCCTGCAACCGATCCTGGGTAACGACCGCTACAAGGCCGAGGTGTCGGCCGATGTGGATTTCAGCTCCGTCGAATCGACGTCCGAACAGTTCAACCCTGATCAACCGGCGTTGCGCAGCGAACAGTCAGTGAACGAGCAACGCACCGCCAGCAATGGCCCGCAAGGCGTGCCTGGTGCGCTTAGCAACCAACCGCCGTCGCCGGCCAGCGCGCCCCAGACCACCGGTGGTGCCACTGCGGCCGCTGGCATGGTGCAACCGGGCCAGCCGCTGATCGACGCCAACGGCCAACAGATCATGGACCCGGCCACCGGTCAGCCGATGCTGGCGCCATACCCGGCCGACAAGCGCCAACAATCGACCAAGAACTTCGAGCTCGACCGCTCCATCAGCCACACCAAGCAGCAACAGGGCCGTTTGAATCGCCTGTCGGTCGCGGTGGTGGTGGATGATCAGGTCAAGATCAACCCGGCCAATGGCGAAACCAGCCGTGCGCCGTGGAGTGCCGACGAACTGGCGCGGTTCACTCGCCTGGTGCAGGACGCGGTCGGTTTCGACGCCAGCCGTGGCGACAGCGTGAGCGTGATCAACGTGCCGTTCTCCCAGGAGCGCGGCGAAGAAATCGCCGACATTCCATTTTATTCGCAACCCTGGTTCTGGGATGTGGTCAAGCAAGTATTGGGTGTGCTGTTCATCCTGATCCTGGTGTTCGGCGTGCTGCGTCCGGTGCTCAACAACATTACCGGTGGCGGCAAGAACAAGCAGTTGGCTGGCTTGGGTGATGTAGAGCTGGGAGGCATGGGCGGCCTGGATGGCGAATTGGCCAATGATCGCGTCAGCCTCGGTGGGCCGCAGAGCATTCTGCTGCCAAGTCCGAGTGAAGGCTATGACGCTCAGTTGAACGCTATCAAGAGTCTGGTGGCAGAAGATCCGGGTCGTGTGGCCCAGGTCGTGAAAGAGTGGATTAACGCAGATGAGTGATAATCGAGCCGCTGTTGCCAAATTGTCCCGGGTCGACAAAGCCGCGATTTTGCTGCTGTCCCTGGGGTCGACCGACGCCGCCCAAGTGTTGCGTCACATGGGGCCCAAGGAGGTCCAGCGCGTGGGCGTGGCCATGGCGCAGATGGGCAACGTGCACCGTGAGCAGGTCGAACAGGTGATGAGCGAGTTCGTCGACATCGTCGGCGACCAGACCAGCCTGGGCGTCGGATCTGACGACTACGTGCGCAAAATGCTCACCCAGGCCCTGGGCGAGGACAAGGCCAATGGCCTGATCGACCGGATTCTGCTGGGCGGCAATACCAGCGGCCTGGACAGCCTCAAGTGGATGGAGCCGCGCGCGGTGGCTGACGTGATTCGTTACGAGCACCCGCAGATCCAGGCGATCGTGGTGGCTTACCTCGACCCGGACCAGGCCGGTGAAGTGCTGGGCAACTTCGATCATAAGGTGCGCCTGGACATCATCCTGCGGGTATCGTCGCTCAATACCGTGCAGCCGGCGGCCCTGAAAGAATTGAACCAGATTCTCGAGAAGCAGTTCTCGGGTAACTCCAATGCCTCGCGCACCACTCTGGGTGGCATCAAGCGCGCGGCGGACATCATGAACTTCCTCGACAGTTCGATCGAAGGCCAGCTCATGGACTCGATCCGCGAGTTCGACGAAGACCTGTCCGGTCAGATCGAAGACCTCATGTTCGTGTTCAACAACCTGTCCGATGTCGACGATCGCGGCATTCAGGCGCTGTTGCGCGAAGTGTCCTCCGACGTCCTGGTACTGGCCCTCAAGGGGTCGGACGAAGGCGTCAAGGAAAAGATCTTCAAGAACATGTCCAAACGGGCGGCCGAACTGTTGCGCGACGATCTCGAGGCCAAGGGCCCGGTACGTGTCAGCGACGTGGAAACCGCACAAAAGGAAATCCTCACCATCGCCCGCCGTATGGCCGAAGCCGGAGAGATCGTGCTCGGTGGCAAGGGCGGCGAAGAGATGATCTAAGGTCGTTATGTCTGCCAAGAGTGATGGTTTACCCAGCGACCTGATCCGCGCTCGGGACGTCGGTGGTTTTGACGTCTGGTCGCTGCCCAGCTTCGATCCCCACGTGCCCGAGCCTGAGCCTGAGCCCGAGGAAGAACTGCCGGAAATGGAGGAGGTGCCGCTGGAAGAAGTCCAGCCACTGACCCTCGAAGAAGTCGAAAGCATTCGTCAGGAGGCCTACAACGAAGGCTTCGCCATTGGTGAAAAAGAAGGTTTCCATAGCACCACGCTCAAGGTTCGCCAGGAAGCCGACGTAGCGCTGACAGCCAAGCTCCGCGCGCTGGAATCGCTGATGCTCAACCTGTTCGAGCCCATCGCCGAGCAGGACACTCAGATCGAGAAGTCCCTGGTCGGGCTGGTGCAGCACATCACTCGACAAGTGATCCAGCGGGAACTGGCCATTGATTCGAGCCAGATCGAACACGTCATGCGCGAAGCCCTCAAGCTTTTGCCGTTGGGCGTGGGCAATGTGCGGCTGTACATCAATCCTCAGGATTTCGAACTGGTCAAGGCGCTGCGTGAGCGTCATGAAGAAACCTGGCGCATCGTCGAGGACGAATCCCTGCTGCCGGGCGGTTGCCGTGTGGAAACCGAGCACAGCCGCATTGATGCGACCATCGAAACCCGCATCAGCCAGATCATGGCCAAGCTCTTCGACCAGTTGCACGAACAGGCACTGCACCCGGCTGCTGCCGACCTGAGCCTGGAATTGCCGGACGAGCCCCAGGTTGACACCTCTATTGATCCAGACGCCGCAGAGTCGGATGCTCTTGAACTCAGTCCCCCTGAACTGGACGGCCGCGATGCGCCTTGAGCGAACCAGCTTCGGCAAGCGCCTGGGCAGCTACGCCGAGGCCACCGAGCTGGCCGGGCAGCCGATCCTGGAAGGTCGCTTGCTGCGCATGGTTGGCCTGACCCTCGAAGCCGAGGGCCTGCGTGCCGCCATGGGCAGTCGCTGCATGGTGATCAACGACGACAGTTATCACCCGGTCCAGGTCGAAGCCGAAGTCATGGGCTTCTCCGGCAGCAAGGTCTTTCTGATGCCGGTGGGCAGCGTAGCCGGCATCGCACCTGGCGCGCGGGTTGTGCCTTTGGCTGACACCGGTCGGCTGCCCATGGGCATGAGCATGCTCGGACGGGTGCTGGACGGCGCCGGGCGTGCCCTGGACGGCAAGGGCGGCATGAAGGCCGAGGATTGGGTGCCGATGGACGGCCCGACGATCAACCCCCTCAAGCGCGACCCCATCAGCGTGCCGCTGGACGTGGGCATTCGTTGCATCAACGGTTTGTTGACGGTCGGGCGCGGTCAGCGTCTGGGCCTGTTTGCCGGTACGGGGGTGGGCAAGAGTGTGCTGCTGGGCATGATGACCCGATTCACCGAGGCGGACATTATCGTGGTCGGGCTGATCGGCGAACGGGGCCGCGAGGTGAAGGAGTTCATCGAGCACATCCTCGGCGAAGAGGGCCTCAAGCGATCAGTGGTCGTGGCTTCGCCAGCCGATGATGCACCGTTGATGCGCCTGCGGGCCGCCATGTACTGCACGCGAATCGCCGAGTATTTCCGCGACAAGGGTAAGAATGTCCTGCTGCTGATGGACTCGTTGACCCGTTTCGCCCAGGCCCAGCGGGAAATCGCCCTGGCCATCGGCGAACCGCCGGCCACCAAGGGCTATCCACCCTCGGTATTCGCCAAGTTGCCCAAGCTGGTTGAGCGCGCCGGTAATGCGGAAAAGGGCGGCGGTTCGATCACGGCGTTCTATACCGTGCTGTCCGAAGGCGACGATCAGCAGGATCCCATTGCCGACTCGGCCCGTGGCGTGCTCGACGGTCACATCGTGTTGTCCCGGCGTCTGGCCGAAGAAGGGCACTATCCGGCCATCGACATCGAGGCGTCCATTAGTCGGGTCATGCCGTCGGTCATCAGCGCCGAGCACCTCAAGCGTGCCCAACAGTTCAAGCAATACTGGTCGCGCTATCAGCAAAGCCGCGATCTGATCAGCGTCGGTGCCTACGTGCCCGGCGGTGATCGTGAGACCGATACCGCCATCAATCTCTATCCGGCAATGGCGGTCTATCTGCGCCAGAGCCTGAACGACAACATCGGCATGGGCGCCAGCGAGGCGCACCTGCAGAGCATCTTCACTCCGGTCGCCGGCGGATAACCGGCCATGGCCACGAGTCGTGCGGCGCGTCTGGCGCCCGTGGTGGAGATGGCGGAAAAAGCCGAAAAAACCGCCGTCCAGCGTCTGGCATATTTCCAGGGGCAGGTGGCCGTCGCCGAAAGCAAACTGGCGGACCTGGAAAACTTCCGTCTCGAATACCAGGAGCAGTGGATCGCCCGTGGCAGCCATGGGGTTTCCGGCCAATGGTTGCTGGGTTACCAGGGCTTTCTTGCGCAATTGGGCACCGCCATTGACCAGCAGCGCCAGAGTCTGGTCTGGCACCAGAACAACCTGGAAAAGGCTCGCCAGAGTTGGCAGGAGGCTTTCGCCCGGGTCGAAGGGCTGCGCAAACTCGTACAGCGTTATATCGACGAAGCGCGGCGATTGGAGGACAGGCGGGAGCAAAAACTGCTGGATGAATTGTCCCAGCGTCTGCCGCGTCAGGATCCGTATTGATCATCGGGCCGGGATTTTGAGAGGGAAGTGTTCCAAACCTTGCTCAGACTTCTACCAGGTGCTAAACCTTGTACACGTATGTCCATGACAAGGAAGCCGAACATGTCAGTCGTTACCGAAGTATCCCCCGATGGGCAAAAGCTGACGATCTCGATCAAGGGTCGTTTCGATTTTGGGCGGCATCAGGAGTTTCGCGAGTCTTACGAGCGGCTCAACAAAAAGCCCGAATCCATTGTGGTGGACTTGAAAGAAGCCACTTATCTCGACAGTTCCGCCTTGGGCATGCTCCTGCTGCTACGCGATCATGCCGGCGGCGAAGATTCGGATATCCGGATCGTGAACAGCAACAGTGACGTCAAGAAAATCCTCGCGATCTCCAACTTCGACAAGCTGTTCGATATCTATCCGAAAGAAGAAGCAGGGAAAGACAGCTCGGGAGAAAAAGACAAGCCACAGGCAGGCCATCTCCAGGACAAACTTCATCCCGGAAAAGCTTGACCGGCAGCCATGTTGTCCGACCTCGAACCGCTGACGGTCCTGATTGCCGAAGACAGTGCCGCTGACCGACTGCTGCTGTCGACTATTGTCCGTCATCAGGGCCATCACGTGCTCACTGCGGCTGACGGTGCCGAAGCGGTGGACATCTATATCCAGCAGCGTCCGCACCTGGTGCTGATGGATGCGATGATGCCGGTGATGGATGGTTTCGAGGCGGCGCAAAAGATCAAGCAACTGGCTGGGGAGCAGTTGGTTCCGATCATCTTTCTCACCTCGTTGACCGAAAGCGAAGCCTTGGCCCGATGTCTGGAAGCCGGGGGGGACGATTTTCTGGCCAAGCCGTATAACCAGGTCATCCTGGCCGCCAAGATCAAGGCCATGGACCGCTTGCGTCGGTTGCAGGCCACTGTCGTGGAACAGCGTGACCAGATATCCCGGCACCATGACTACCTGCTCAACGAGCAGCGCGTGGCCAAGGCCGTGTTCGACAAGATCGCCCATTCCGGCTGTCTGAGCGCACCGAACATCCGTTACCTGCAATCCCCTTACGCCCTGTTCAACGGCGATCTGCTGCTGGCCGCATTCAACCCGGCGGGCGATATGCACATCCTGCTGGGGGATTTCACCGGACACGGTTTGCCGGCCGCTGTCGGCGCGATGCCGCTGGCAGAGGTGTTCTACGGCATGACCGCCAAAGGTTATGGCCTGGCGCAGATCCTGCGGGAGATGAATGCCAAGCTCAAGCGCATCCTGCCGGTGGACATGTTCTGTTGCGCGACCCTGTTATGCCTGAGTTTCCAGCGCTGCACGGTGGAAGTCTGGAACGGCGGCATGCCCGATGGTTACCTGCATGACAGCCTCAGCGGTGTGCGCACGCCATTGCCGGCGCGGCACCTGCCGCTGGGCGTGCTCACTCCCCAGTTGTTCGATGACCGCACTGAAGTACACCCCATGTCGCTGGGTGACCGGGTATTCCTGCTGTCCGATGGCGTGATCGACACCGCTGACGACAATGAGCAGCTGTTTGGCGTGGAGCGTTTGCAACAGGTCTTTTCGGCCAATCGTGAGCCCGACTGTCTTTTCGAAGACATCCAGCAAGCCTTGCGGGACTTTCGCGGCGAGCCGCGGGACGACTTCAGCATGGTCGAGGTGCGCTTGGTCGCGCCGACGCAACTCAACCCGCCACCGCCGGTCTATTCCGATAGCGGCCAGTCCAGTCCCCTGGACTGGTCGATGAGTTTCGAGTTTCGCGCGCAGACGCTCAGGCGGTTCAACCCGATGCCGTACCTGTTGCAGCTGTTGCTTGAGGTTCATGGGCTCAGGGCTCAGAGTGGCGCTCTTTACAGCGTGCTGTCGGAGCTCTACTCCAATGCGCTGGACCATGGCGTATTGGGGCTCGATTCGAGTCTCAAGCGCGACGCGTCGGGTTTCGCCCGTTACTACAGCGAGCGCAACCAGCGCCTGGATGAATTGAACAGCGGTCACGTCCGGGTTCATGTGCACGTCACGCCTCACGGTGACGGTGGTCGTCTGGTCATTGAAGTCGAAGACAGTGGCCAGGGCTTCGATGTCGCCCGGGTGTTGGCACGACCTGCGGACAGTAACCGGTTGTCGGGGCGCGGCGTGAGCCTGGTGCGTCAGTTGAGCCATCAGGCCTGCTGGTCCGACGATGGTCGTAGTGCGCGCGTGGAGTTTTTCTGGGAGGCTCTGGCATAATCGGCGCCATTCTTGATCAGGGAGCGAACAAGTGAGTGAGATTCATCTGGACCGCGACGTACTGAGTACGTTGAAGGAAGTCATGGAGGACGGGTATCTGGAGTTGCTGGATACCTTTCTTAACGATTCCGAAGCACGCCTGCGTGTGCTGCATGAGGCGCGGGATGCGGAAAAGCTCAGTGCCACGGCCCACAGTTTCAAGGGCAGCAGCAGCAACATGGGCGCCATCCGCCTGGCAGAACTGTGTGGCGAACTGGAGCAACGTGCCAAACAGCCGTCGTTGAGCGGGATTGAAAAGCTGGTCAGCGAAATCGACAGTGAATTCGCCCATGTCCGCAAGCTTTGCAGGGAAGAGCGTGAAGGGTTCCACTGCTGAGATTCGAGCATTGCCAATAGGTTGGCCCGTCCCTTGCATTGTCCTCTCTCGACTGTACCTATGATTCCAGTGCAGCGGAGACCTTTTTATGCCCGTAACGCCCAATACACTGCTTCAGGCCACCCCGCAGGCCAAGCCTCAGGCCGCCGTCAATTCACCGGCAGCGGCCCCTGAGTTCGGGAATAAAGCCTCCAGCTTCGCCCAGGTCTTCGCCCGCCAGGCCCCCGCGAAGTCGTCGACCGCCCCCGAGCCATCGGTTAAACAGGTGCGCGACCAGGCTTCTGATAACACCGTCAAAAAAGACGATGGCAACGAAACGGCTGCCGCCTCCGAGACGACGGTTGCCGATAGCGGCAAATCCTTGCCCGCCGACAAGCCGTCAACGGCCGATGACAAGGTGGCCAGTGATGACGGTGCCGACACGACTGAAACCCCAGTGGCGGAAGTTGCTTCTGGCGATCCGGCTGTGGACCCCGCGCTGCTGCCGGATATGATCGCAACGGTTGTCGCAACCGAGGCAGAACCCGCCCCCGTGGTGGCCACGACGGTGCCTCAAGTCGCGGCTGCGGTGGCGGCGCCGGTTGCTCCATTGGCCGCAGCAGCCCAGACTTCGGCTGTGGTCGATCCTGAATTCGATCCGGCGGCCGATCCGCTTGATGCATTGCCTGCCTTGCGCCTGGCGATGGAGCAGAGCGGCCATGTTTCCGCTGCCAGCCACGCGCAGTCCAAGACACCTGCCCCTGCATCGGTTGACGGTGAGCCGACATCGGCCCAAACCTTTGCCGCCGGCATGGCAAGCATGCTCACCGTCCAGGCTGATCAGAGCAGTACCGGCCCCGGCAGCCAGGGCAGTGAAAAAGCATTTGGCGGTTTGATCAATGAAGGTCTCAAGGATCTGACCGCCGCCTCCAGCGATACTCGCGTGGATGACTTCGCCAACCGTCTGGCAGCGCTAACCCAGGCCGCCACGCCAAAAACCGCCAATGCGATACCGGTCAACCAGCCTATCGCCATGAATCAGAGCGGCTGGACCGAAGAAGTGGTCAACCGGGTGATGTACCTGTCGAGTGTCAACCTCAAGGCGGCCGATATCCAGTTGCAGCCGGCCGAACTCGGTCGTCTGGATATTCGGGTGAACATGGTTCCGGATCAGCAGACCCAAGTGACGTTCATGAGCGCTCATTCCGGCGTTCGCGAAGCGCTCGAAGGTCAGATGCATCGCCTGCGCGACAGTTTTGCCCAGCAGGGCATGGGCCAGGTCGACGTCAGCGTGTCCGACCAATCCCGTGGCTCCCAAGGGCAGGAACAGCAAGCGCAGCAACAGGCCCAGGCTGGGCGCACAACATCGTCCGGCGGTCGGGTGGATTCGGTAGAGGAAGACCTGCCAGCCAGCATTGCTGAAGTAGCAGCCACTGCCACCAGCGTGATCGGCACCAGCGCGGTCGATTTCTACGCCTGACCCCAAGATGCCCCCAATGTGGGAGCGAGCCTGCTCGCGATAGAGGTGAATCAGTCCCAAAATGGGTGACTGACACTCCGCTATCGCGAGCAGGCTCGCTCCCACATTGGTTTTATGGCGTTCTGCAGATTGCATCCCAATCGTGATCCTTGTGCCCCGACACTTCTGGCATAACACTTGCTCCTGCCTTGCCGTGCAACAGTGAAAACCCCGATTAGTGACGGATTATTGGCATGGCGAAGAGCGAAGCAGCAGCTGTAAAGGACCCGGCAACCAAGGGCAAAATCAAGCTGATCATCTTGATCGTGGTGGGCTTGCTCCTGGCCATTGGGGTCTCTGTGGGGGCGACCTGGTATTTCATGCACAACGCTCAAAGCAAGCCGGCCGTGGCGGTCGAGGCCGCGCCGGTGGGCAAGCAGCCGGCGATTTTCGAGCCGATGGCGCCCGCTTTCGTGGCCAACTACACCCAGAACGGCCGCCAACGCTACATGCAGGTCAGTATCACCCTGTTGGGCCGCAACCAGGCTGATCTGGAAGCGCTGCGGGTGCACATGCCACTGATCCGCAATAACCTGGTGATGCTCTTTTCCGGACAGAATTTCGACACCCTGGCCACGCCCGTCGGCCAGGAAATGCTGCGTCAGAAAGCCACGGCCAGCGTGCAGGAAGTGGCTCAGAAAGAGCTCGGCAAAGTGGTGATCGAACAGTTGCTCTTCACTAACTTCGTATTGCAGTAGGAACCCGACATGGCCGTGCAGGACCTGTTGTCCCAGGATGAAATCGACGCGCTGTTGCATGGTGTCGACGATGGCCTGGTGCAGACCGAAAACGCTGCTGAGCCGGGCAGCGTCAAAAGCTACGACCTGACCAGCCAGGATCGCATCGTTCGCGGACGGATGCCGACCCTGGAAATGATCAACGAGCGTTTCGCCCGATACACCCGCATCAGCATGTTCAACATGCTGCGCCGTTCGGCCGATGTGGCCGTCGGTGGCGTGCAGGTGATGAAGTTCGGTGAATACGTGCACTCGCTGTATGTACCCACCAGCCTCAACCTGGTGAAGATCAAGCCGTTGCGCGGCACAGCGCTGTTCATCCTTGACGCCAAACTGGTGTTCAAGCTGGTGGACAACTTCTTCGGCGGTGACGGTCGTCACGCCAAGATCGAAGGGCGTGAATTCACCCCGACCGAGCTGCGGGTAGTGCGCATGGTGCTGGAGCAGGCCTTTGTCGATCTGAAGGAGGCCTGGCAGGCGATCATGGAAGTGAACTTCGAATACATCAACTCGGAAGTGAACCCGGCCATGGCCAACATCGTCGGCCCGAGCGAAGCCATTGTGGTTTCGACCTTCCACATCGAGCTCGATGGCGGTGGTGGCGATCTGCACGTGACCATGCCGTACTCGATGATCGAGCCGGTACGGGAAATGCTCGACGCCGGCTTCCAGTCGGATCTCGACGATCAGGATGAGCGCTGGATCAATGCTTTGCGTCAGGATGTGCTGGATGTCGACGTGCCGATCGGCGCGACGGTTGCCCGGCGTCAGCTGCGCCTGCGGGACATCCTGCATATGCAGCCGGGGGACATTATTCCTGTCGAGATGCCTGAAGACATGATCATGCGCGCCAACGGTGTACCGGCCTTCAAGGTCAAGATGGGCTCTCACAAAGGCAACCTGGCGTTGCAGGTGATCGAGCCGATCGAACGCCGCTGAGCGGTGTCGAATCCTTACGTTTTTAACTGAATTTTTGCCCGCCGAGGACAAATGATGGCTGACGATATGAACACCCAGGATGACCAGGCGCTGGCCGACGAGTGGGCTGCGGCCCTGGAAGAAACCGGCGACGCCGGGCAGGCCGACATTGACGCTTTGCTGGCGGCCGACACTGGCGCTCATGCCTCCAACCGCCTGCCGATGGAAGAGTTTGGCAGCGTGCCCAGAAGCAACGAACAGGTGACGCTGGACGGGCCGAACCTGGACGTGATTCTCGACATCCCGGTGTCGATTTCCATGGAAGTGGGCAGCACCGACATCAACATCCGCAATCTGCTGCAGCTTAACCAGGGCTCGGTGATCGAGCTGGATCGCCTGGCTGGCGAGCCGTTGGATGTACTGGTCAACGGCACGCTGATCGCCCATGGCGAGGTAGTGGTGGTCAACGAGAAGTTCGGCATTCGCCTGACGGACGTGATCAGCCCGAGCGAACGCATCAAGAAGTTGCGCTGAGTGAAAGGTTTTTTCGCCGCAGCCTTGATGCTGCCATTCAGCGTGTTGGCGGCCGAACCGGTAGCCACCGTAGCGGCTGCGCCGGCGGCGGGTAGCGGGATCGCCGGGCAACTGGCGCAATTGGTGCTCGGTCTGCTGCTGGTGCTGGGGTTGATCTTCTTCCTGGCCTGGTTGCTGCGGCGCGTGCAGCAGGCGGGGCCAGCCGGCAAGGGGCAGGTCATCGACATCGTCGGTTCCCGCGCGCTTGGCCCGCGGGACCGGCTGGTGCTGGTTCAGGTTGGCAACGAGCAGATTCTGCTGGGGCTGAGCCCGGGCACCATTACTGCATTGCATGTTCTCAAGGAGCCGGTGCAGGTGCCTGCCACCGACCAGGCCACCCCCGAGTTTGCCCAGCGTCTCATGGAACTGTTGGGTAAAGATCAGAAGGATAAAAAGTAATGCCATTGCGCATTCTGTTGGCGGTGGTCCTGATGCTGGCCGCGCCGTTGGTGCTTGCCGCCGATCCACTGTCGATCCCGGCAATTACCTTGGGCACCAACGCCGAAGGAGCTCAGGAGTATTCGGTCAGCCTGCAGATCCTGCTGATCATGACCGCGCTGAGTTTCATCCCGGCGTTCGTCATGCTGATGACCAGTTTCACTCGGATCATTATCGTCTTTTCGATCCTGCGCCAGGCCCTGGGCTTGCAGCAGACGCCGTCGAATCAGATTCTTACCGGCATGGCGCTGTTCTTGACGATGTTCATCATGGCACCGGTCTTCGACCGGGTGAACCAGGATGCGCTGCAGCCCTATCTGGCGGAAACCATCACCGCCCAGGACGCGGTGGCCAAGGCTGAAGTGCCGATCAAGGATTTCATGCTGGCCCAGACCCGCACCAGCGACCTGGAACTGTTCATGCGCCTGTCCAAGCGCACTGACATTGCCAGCCCGGATCAAGCGCCGCTGACCATCCTGGTGCCGGCGTTCGTGACGTCCGAGCTCAAGACCGCGTTCCAGATTGGTTTCATGATTTTCATCCCGTTCCTGATCATCGACCTGGTGGTCGCCAGTGTGCTCATGGCCATGGGTATGATGATGCTGTCGCCATTGATCATTTCCCTGCCGTTCAAGATCATGCTGTTCGTGCTCGTGGACGGCTGGGCCCTGATCATCGGCACCCTGGCGGGCAGTTTCGGCGGTGTTTAGGCCATTTGTGCGGGTAGCAAGAATATGACGCCTGAAGTAGCGGTAGACCTGTTCCGCGAAGCGCTCTGGCTGACGACCATGATGGTCGCTGTGCTGGTGATACCCAGCCTGCTGGTGGGCTTGCTGGTGGCGATGTTCCAGGCCGCGACCCAGATCAACGAACAGACCCTCAGCTTCCTGCCGCGTCTGCTGGTAATGCTGGTGACGTTGATCGTCGCCGGTCCCTGGCTGGTGCAAACTTTCATGGAATACATCCTGCAGCTTTACGGCAGTATTCCGCAGTTGATCGGCTGACCTGATGTCGATGCTCGAACTGACGGATACCCAGATCAGTACCTGGGTGGCGTCATTTATCCTGCCGCTGTTTCGTGTCACCGCGGTGCTGATGAGCATGCCGGTGTTTGGCACTACCCTTGTGCCAACCCGCGTACGGCTGTATTTCGCTCTGGCGATTACGGTGGTCATCGCACCAGGGTTGCCACCTATGCCGCCGGTCAACGCTCTGGACCTCAGTGCATTGATGCTGGTGGCCGAGCAGATTCTGATTGGCGTCTTGATGGGCTTTTCGCTGCAGCTGTTTTTCCAGGCGTTTGTGGTGGCCGGGCAAATCATTTCGATCCAGATGGGCATGGCGTTCGCCTCCATGGTCGACCCCACCAACGGTGTGAACAGCGCAGTGATCGGGCAGTTCCTGACGATGCTGGTGACCCTGCTGTTTCTGGCCATGAACGGGCACCTGGTGGTGTTTGAGGTGTTGACCGAGAGCTTCACCACATTGCCGGTGGGCAGCGCGATGCTGGTCAATCATTTCTGGGACATCGCCGGCAAGCTTGGCTGGGTTCTAGGGGCGGCGATGGTGTTGGTATTGCCCGCGATTACCGCGTTGCTGGTGGTCAATATTGCCTTTGGCGTGATGACCCGGGCGGCGCCGCAGTTGAACATTTTCTCCATCGGTTTTCCGTTGACCCTGGTGCTGGGCCTGGTGATTTTCTGGATCAGCCTGGGGGATATTCTCAATCAGTACCAGCCGCTGGCGACCCAGGCCCTGCAGCTGTTACGCGACATGGCACAGGCGCGCTGAACCATGGCCGAAAGCGAGAGTGGGCAGGACAAGACAGAAGACCCCACGGAGAAGCGCAAGAAGGAGTCTCGGGACAAGGGCGAGATTGCGCGCTCCAAGGAGCTCAATACCCTGGCGGTGATGTTGGCCGGGGCGGGCGGTCTGTTGATTTATGGCGGCGGGCTGGCCCTGGATCTGCTGGAAATCATGCGCCTGAATTTTTCCTTGCCCCGCGAGGTACTGCTCAGTCCCGGTGCCATGGGGCAATACCTGCTGCACTCCGGCAAGATCGCGATCCTGGCCGTGCAACCGATCCTGATCTTTCTGCTGTTGGCGGCCATTATTGGCCCGATTTCCCTGGGGGGCTGGCTGTTTGCCGGTAAGAGCCTGGCGCCCAAGTTCAGTCGGATGAACCCGGCCAACGGCCTCAAGCGAATGTTTTCCAGCACGGCGCTGATGGAGTTGCTCAAGGCGCTTGGGAAGTTTTTCCTGATCCTGTTTGTCGCCCTGACGGTACTGCAGGCCGATATCGACGACTTGCTGCGCATCGCCCATGAACCCTTGGAGCAGGCCATTATCCACAGCGTGCAGCTGGTGGGCTGGAGTACCTTGTGGATGGCTTGCGGCTTGATTCTGATCGCCGCCATCGACGTGCCGATCCAGCTGTATCAGAGCAAGCAGAAGCTGATGATGACCAAGCAGGAGATCCGCGACGAGCATAAGGACCAGGAGGGCAAGCCGGAGGTCAAGCAACGGATTCGCCAGTTGCAGCGTGAAGTGTCCCAGCGCCGGATGATGGCGGCGATCCCGGATGCCGACGTGGTCATCACCAACCCGACTCACTACGCCGTGGCACTCAAGTACGACCCCGATAAAGGCAATGCTCCGGTGTTGCTGGCCAAGGGCAGTGATTTCCTGGCGCTGAAAATCCGCGAGATTGCCGTAGCCAACGAAGTGATGCTGCTCGAGTCCCCCGCGTTGGCGCGATCGATTTACTACTCCACCGAACTCGACCAGGAAATCCCCGGAGGCCTGTACCTGGCCGTGGCCCAGGTGTTGGCCTACGTCTATCAGATCCGTCAACACCGCGCCGGCAAGGGCAAGCGCCCCGAGCCTCTCAAGGATTTGCCGATTCCACCGGATTTGCGCCGCGACTCCTGACTCGGGCCTGTGCTGATTGCGCTCGGATGCAGAACCAGTGGGAGCGAGCCTCGATTGCATTCAGCGCCTTGGCTAGCGCCTCTATTTCAGCCTCTGACAAAAGTTGGAAGGCTTCTTGCAATACCCCGTCTGCGCCCGTTTCGGGCGTCAAAAGTTTGCTTCACAGGAACGGGGATTATTGGTGGATCGCTCTCAGTTATTCAACACCGCGCGCAACAACGTAGCCGACCTCAGCCGGGGTAATCTGGGCGTGCCGTTGTTGCTGCTGGTCATGCTCGCCATGATGATGCTGCCGGTGCCACCGTTTCTGCTGGACGTGTTCTTCACGTTCAACATTGCTTTGTCCATCGTTGTACTGCTGGTGTGTGTGTACGCATTGCGGCCACTGGATTTCGCGGTGTTCCCGACCATTCTGCTGGTGGCGACGCTGATGCGCCTGGCGCTCAACGTGGCGTCCACCCGGGTGGTGATGATCCACGGGCATGAAGGCCACGCCGCTGCCGGTAAGGTGATCCAGGCCTTCGGTGAAGTGGTGATCGGCGGAAACTACGTGGTGGGTATCGTCGTCTTCGCCATTTTGATGATCATCAACTTTGTCGTGGTGACCAAGGGTGCCGGACGGATTTCCGAGGTGAGTGCGCGTTTCACCCTCGATGCAATGCCCGGCAAGCAAATGGCAATCGACGCCGATCTCAACGCTGGCCTGATCGATCAGGGCCAGGCCAAGGCCCGTCGTCTGGAAGTGGCCCAGGAAGCCGAGTTCTATGGCTCCATGGACGGTGCCAGCAAATTCGTGCGCGGCGATGCCATCGCCGGCCTGCTGATCCTCTTCATCAACCTGATCGGCGGTATGGCTGTCGGTATCTTCCAGCATGGCATGACATTCGGTGATGCCGGCAAGGTTTACGCGCTGTTAACCATTGGTGACGGTTTGGTGGCGCAATTGCCATCACTGTTGTTATCCACAGCTGCCGCGATCATGGTGACCCGTGCGTCCGGCTCCGAAGACATGGGTAAGCAGATCGGCCGGCAGATGTTTGCATCGCCCAAGGCGTTGGCCGTTGCAGCCGGACTGATGGCCGTGATGGGCCTGGTCCCCGGGATGCCCCATTTCTCGTTTCTGAGCATGGCCGCATTGGCGGCGGGTGGCGCCTACCTGTTCTGGAAGAAACAGAACGTACAAAAGGTTCAGGCTCTGCAGGAGGTCAAGCGTCAGCAGGAACTGTTGCCGTCGCCGGCTCGTGCCATGGAAACCAAGGAGCTGGGCTGGGACGACGTGACGCCGATCGACATGATCGGCCTGGAAGTCGGTTACCGTCTGATCCCCTTGGTGGACCGCAATCAGGGTGGTCAATTGCTCGCGCGGATCAAGGGTGTGCGCAAGAAGCTGTCCCAGGACCTGGGCTTTCTGATGCCCACCGTACATATTCGTGACAACCTCGATCTGGCGCCAAGTGCCTATCGCTTGACGCTGATGGGGGTGATCCTGGCCGAAGCCGAGATTTACCCGGACCGTGAACTGGCGATCAACCCGGGACAGGTCTACGGTTCGCTCAACGGCATTACCGCCAAGGATCCGGCTTTTGGCCTGGAAGCGGTATGGATCGAAATCAGCCAGCGGGCCCAGGCCCAGTCCCTTGGCTATACCGTGGTGGACGCCAGTACCGTGGTCGCGACCCACTTGAACCAGATTCTGTACAAGCACTCCAGCGAGCTGATCGGTCACGAAGAAGTCCAGCAATTGCTGCAAGTGCTGGCCAAAGGCTCGCCGAAGCTGGCCGAAGAGCTGGTGCCTGGCGTGGTTTCGTTGTCGCAATTGCTCAAGGTGTTGCAAGCGCTGTTGGCTGAGCAGGTGCCGGTGCGCGACATTCGCAGCATTGCCGAGGCTATCGCCAACAACGCTTCCAAGAGTCAAGATACCGCCGCTCTGGTGGCTGCGGTGCGGGTTGGCGTATCCCGTGCAATCGTCCAAAGCATTGTAGGCACTGAGTCGGAGCTGCCTGTGATCACGTTGGAGCCAAGGTTGGAACAGATATTGCTCAATAGTCTGCAGAAGGCAGGACAAGGCTCGGAAGAGGGCGTTCTGCTGGAGCCAAGCATGGCCGAGAAGCTGCAGCGTTCGCTGATCGATGCAGCCCAGCGGCAGGAGATGCAAGGCCAACCGGTGATCCTGCTGGTGGCCGGTCCGATTCGCGCGATGCTTTCGCGATTCGGGCGCCTCGCGGTCCCGGGGCTGCATGTGCTGGCGTACCAGGAAATACCGGACAACAAGCAAGTGACCATCGTTGCGACAGTAGGGCCCAACGGCTGAGGTAGTGGTTTATGCAAGTGAAGCGTTTTTTCGCCGCCGATATGCGTCAGGCCATGAAGCTGGTTCGTGACGAGCTGGGCGCTGAAGCCGCCATCATCGGCAACCGTCGGATCGCCGGCGGTGTCGAGCTGACGGCGGCTCTGGATTACAAATTGTCGGCGCTGGCCCCACGTGTTCCCAACATGGAACTCGAGGATGAGCTGCGCAAGACCCAGTCGCGCATCGCCAGTGCCCAGGCCGAATTGAGCTTGCGCAGCAGTGACGGCGAAGCCAGCGCGGGCACCAATCGTCAATTGTTCGCCGGCCAGCCTCTGACCGCTGGATTGCCGTTGACCGCTGCTGAGCCACTGGTCGAGCAGGCCAAGGCCGAGCCGCGTCGTCCGGCGCCGGTTCAGGCTGCCTCAGGCGGTGGCGTCGACCCGCGCGCCCTGGACTCGATGCGCTTCGAACTCAACAGCCTGCGTGAACTGATGGAAGTTCAGCTCGGCTCCCTGGCCTGGAACCAGTTGCAAGGCAACCGTCCGGCCCAGGCAAACCTGTGGCGTCGCCTGCAACGCATCGGCCTGTCCGGTCCGTTGTCCCGCGACCTGCTGGCGCTGATCAACGATATCGAAGAACCTCGTCAGGCCTGGCGCATGTTGCTGGCGCACCTGGCGCGGATGATCGCCACACCGGAAGTCGAGCCTCTCGAAGAAGGTGGCGTCATTGCCATGGTCGGCCCGGCCGGCATGGGCAAGACCACCACCCTGGCCAAGCTCGCGGCGCGTTATGTACTCAAGTACGGCGCCCAGAGCATCGCCCTGGTGAGCATGGACAGTTTCCGTATCGGTGCCCAGGAACAACTCAAGACCTTGGGCCGGATCCTCAATGTGTCGGTGACCCATGTGGATCCGGGCCAGTCCCTGGCCCAGGCGCTGGAACCGCTGCTGCGCAAGCGCGTCGTGCTGATCGATACCGCCGGCCTGCAAGCCAGCGATCCGGCCCTGCGCATGCAGCTTGAAAGCCTGGCCGGGCGTGGGATCCGGTCAAAAAATTATCTCGTGTTGGCAACCACCAGCCAGAAACAGGTTCTAACCGCCGCATACCACAGCTACAAACGCTGCGGGCTGGCCGGCTGCATCCTGACTAAGCTGGACGAAACGGCAAGCCTGGGCGAGGTGTTGAGCCTGGCGATCGGTCATGATTTACCGGTGGCCTACCTGACCGACGGGCCGCGGATCCCGGATGATTTGCATCTGCCGCGCCGTCATCAACTGGTCAGTCGTGCCGTGAGTGTGCAAATGCAGGAAGAACCCAGCGAAGAAGCCATGGCTGATATGTTCGCTGATATCTACCACAGCCCGACCAAGCAGGTCGGCTGAGGTAATCATGAATATTTTTTGTACCTACATCGATGGTCTGCCATGCATTGTTCCTTCATGCGAGCGCGCAGCCAGTAATGTGGCCTCCGTCTAAGTAAGACAAGGTAAAGAACGAACATGGGCAGCATGCATCCCGTACAGGTGATCGCGGTGACCGGCGGCAAAGGTGGCGTCGGCAAGACTAACGTGTCAGTGAACTTGTCCCTGGCTCTGGCAGAGCTTGGCCGACGGGTCATGCTGCTGGACGCCGACCTGGGCCTGGCGAACGTCGACGTGCTGCTGGGGCTCACGCCCAAGCGCACGCTGGCGGACGTGATAGAGGGCCGCTGCGAACTGCGCGACGTGCTGCTGCAAGGGCCGGGCGGGATTCGCATCGTGCCGGCTGCCTCGGGCACCCAGAGCATGGTTCACCTGACCCCGGCTCAACACGCCGGCCTGATCCAGGCCTTCAGCGACATCGGTGACAACCTCGATGTGCTGGTGATCGACACCGCTGCCGGTATCGGTGATTCGGTCGTCAGTTTCGTACGCGCTGCCCAGGAAGTCTTGCTGGTGGTCTGCGACGAACCGACGTCCATCACCGACGCCTATGCCCTGATCAAGTTATTGAACCGTGACTACGGCATGAACCGCTTCCGCGTCCTGGCCAACATGGCCCAGAGCCCGCAGGAAGGTCGCAACCTGTTCGCCAAGTTGACAAAGGTCACGGATCGTTTCCTGGACGTCGCCCTACAATACGTCGGCGCTGTGCCCTACGACGAAAGCGTACGCAAGGCCGTCCAGAAGCAACGTGCGGTTTATGAAGCCTTTCCCCGTTCCAAATGCGCACTGGCGTTCAAGGCTATTGCCCAGAAGGTTGATACCTGGCCACTGCCAGCCAACCCTCGCGGGCATCTGGAGTTTTTCGTCGAGCGTCTCGTGCAACAAACAGCAGGGCCCGTGTTATGACAGCCAGCGGTTACAACCATCTCTACAAGAAATCGGCACGGGACGCCCAGTACGAATTGATTGAGCGATACGCGCCTCTGGTCAAGCGTATCGCCTATCACTTGCTGGCGCGGTTGCCGGCCAGTGTCCAGGTTGAAGACCTGATCCAGGCGGGCATGATCGGCCTGCTCGAAGTGTCGAACAAATACGACGCGAGCAAGGGCGCCAGTTTCGAGACCTATGCCGGTATTCGCATTCGCGGGGCGATGCTCGATGAAGTCCGTAAGGGTGATTGGGCGCCGCGTTCGGTGCATCGCAATACCCGCATGGTCAGTGACGCCATTCGCGCCATTGAAGCTAAAACCGGGCGTGACGCTAAAGATCACGAGGTTGCGGCCGAACTCCAATTGAGTCTCGATGATTATTACGGGATTTTGAACGATACCTTGGGCAGTCGCCTGTTCAGTTTCGACGACCTGCTGCAGGACGGCGAACACGAAGGGCTGCACGAGGACGGCGCGAGTGCTCACATGGAGCCATCGCGTGACCTGGAAGATGAGCGTTTCCAGAGCGCGCTGGCGGATGCGATTGCCAATTTGCCGGAGCGTGAGCGACTGGTCTTGGCGCTGTACTACGACGAAGAGCTGAACCTCAAGGAAATCGGTGAGGTCCTGGGTGTCAGCGAATCGCGGGTCAGCCAGTTACACAGCCAGTGCGCGGCCCGTTTGCGGGGGCGTTTGGGGGAGTGGCGAGCGCGCTGACAGCAGTGTGGGGACACTGCGAACGAGGCTGGCCTGGCATGTGCTGAGCCAGTCTTTCTCTGTTGTCCTCCAGACCGTTGTCGAGTGTTGTGCCGGATTGATTGAAATGGCGCGTTCAGGTGCTGGGCGCGTTTAAGACTGCTTGGAGGTCGAATTGGACAAGAACATGAAAATCCTCATCGTTGATGACTTCTCAACGATGCGGCGGATCATAAAAAACCTGTTGCGTGACCTTGGGTTCACCAACACGGTCGAGGCCGACGATGGCACCACTGCCATTCCGGTTCTCAACAGCGGAAGCATCGACTTTCTGGTGACTGACTGGAACATGCCCGGCATGACCGGTATCGACTTGCTGCGCCATGTGCGCGCCGACGAAAAACTCAAGCACCTTCCGGTGCTGATGGTCACTGCCGAAGCCAAGCGCGAGCAGATCATCGAAGCGGCCCAGGCCGGTGTGAACGGCTACGTGGTCAAACCCTTCACGGCCCAGGCGTTGAAAGAGAAGATCGAAAAAATCTTCGAACGCATCGGTTAACGGCGCCACGGGGGAGCTATGGATAACGAATCTTCAATGGGTGATTTCGAATCGACCCTGAAAAAACATGCCCGCGAACTGGTCGACAGCCTTGAGAAAGGCCGCTTTGGCGATGCGGTTCAAATGATCCATGAGCTCAACCAGACCCGTGACCGCGGTCTGTATCAGGAAGTGGGCAAGCTCACGCGTGAACTGCACAGCGCGATTGTCAATTTTCAGATCGATCCGAACATGCCGCAGGCCGAGGAGGTCTCGCAGATCACCGACGCGACCGAGCGTCTGGGTTATGTGGTCAAGCTGACCGAGGCCGCGGCCAACCGCACCATGGACCTGGTGGAGAACGCAACGCCGCTGGTCAATGGCCTGAGCGATGAAGCCCAGGCCTTGAGCACCGACTGGGGTCGCTTCATGCGGCGCGAAGTCGGGGCTGAAGAGTTTCGCGAGCTGGCCCGTCGGGTCGACGGTTTCCTGACGCGCAGTAGCGCCGAGAACCGCGCCGTGGCGAGCAACCTCAACGACATTCTGCTGGCTCAGGACTATCAAGACCTGACCGGCCAGGTGATCAAGCGGGTGACCCAACTGGTCACCGAAGTGGAAAGCAACCTGCTCAAACTGGTGTTGATGGCCAGCCAGGTAGACCGCTTTGCAGGCATCGAACACGACCGTGAAGCGATGCTCGCTGAAAAAGATCCACAAAAACATCTCTCTCAGGGTGAAGGTCCGCAAATTCATGCCGATAAAAGAGAAGACGTTGTGTCCGGTCAGGACGATGTGGACGATTTGCTGTCCAGCCTTGGATTTTAGGTTTTAGACCTCTAGGAGCACCCATTAATGAGCTTCGGCGCCGATGAAGAGATCCTTCAGGATTTCCTGGTTGAGGCCGGCGAGATTCTAGAGCAACTGTCCGAACAGCTGGTCGAGCTGGAAAGCCGACCTGATGATGCGGATCTGCTCAATGCAATTTTTCGCGGTTTCCACACTGTAAAAGGAGGCGCCGGCTTCCTCCAGCTCAATGAGCTGGTGGAGTGCTGTCACATTGCCGAAAACGTGTTCGACATCCTGCGCAAGGGTGAGCGTCGCGTTGACTCGGAATTGATGGACGTGGTGCTCGAAGCGCTGGATGCGGTCAACAGCATGTTCAGTGAAGTGCGCGAGCGCTCACCGATCACCGCTGCTACGCCTGAGCTGCTCGCCGCGCTGTCGCGCCTGGCCGAGCCGCAGTCGGCTGACGAAGCTGCACCGGTAGCCGCGCCAGTGGTTGAGGAACCGGTCGCCGAGGAATCAGGCGACATCACCGATAACGAATTCGAACAACTGCTGGACTCGCTGAACGCCGTCAAGGCTCAAGCCCAGGCTCCGGCAGCGCCTGCTGCGCCGGCCGCCGATGCCGCCGCCAGCGATGAAATCACCGACGCCGAGTTCGAGTCGCTGCTCGATCAGCTTCACGGCAAGGGCCAGTTCGCCGTGGATGCCGTCGCCCCCCCGAGTGCTCCGGCCGCCCCGAAAGCGGCGGGCGACAACTCCGATATCACCGACGATGAGTTCGAGGCTTTGCTCGATCAGTTGCACGGCAAGGGTAACTTCGCCGTGGACGCACTGGATTCGGCTATCGCCTCCGCGCCGACCCCAGCCAAGCCTGCCGCCGCCGCAGCGGGCAGCGACCTGATCAGCGATCACGAATTCGAATCACTGCTCGACGAACTGCACGGCAAGGGCAAGTTCAGCGAAGTCGGCACCGCCTCAACAGCCACTGCGCCTGCCGCCACTGCCACAGCGGCTGCGCCAGCGGAGAAGGCCGCGGCCAAACCCGCCGCCAAGGCACCGGAACCGAAGGCTGAGACACCCAAGCCTGCTGCCGCCGCCCCGGCGCCAGCCCGCGCACCGGCGGCCGCGCCGGCGGAAAAGCCGGCCAGCGAAGCCGAGACCACTGTACGGGTCGACACCGCTCGCCTGGACGAGATCATGAACATGGTCGGCGAACTGGTGCTGGTGCGTAACCGCCTGGTGCGCCTGGGCCTCAACAGCCAGGACGAAGCCATGGCCAAGGCCGTGTCGAACCTGGACGTGGTCACGGCTGACTTGCAGACGGCGGTCATGAAGACCCGGATGCAGCCGATCAAGAAAGTCTTCGGGCGCTTCCCGCGCCTGGTTCGCGACCTGGCACGCCAGCTCAAGAAAGAAATCAACCTGGAACTGGTGGGCGAAGAGACCGACCTGGACAAGAACCTGGTCGAGGCTCTGGCCGATCCACTGGTCCACTTGGTGCGCAACGCGGTCGACCACGGTATCGAGTCGCCGCAAGAGCGCGAAGAGTCAGGCAAGCCCCGCAGCGGCAAGGTGGTATTGGCCGCCGAGCAAGAAGGCGACCACATCCTGCTGTCGATCTCCGACGACGGCAAAGGCATGGACCCGAACGTACTGCGCTCCATCGCGGTGAAGCGCGGTGTGATGGACAAGGATGCCGCCGACCGCCTGAGCGACACCGAGTGCTACAACCTGATCTTCGCCCCGGGGTTCTCGACCAAGACCGAGATTTCCGACGTGTCGGGCCGTGGCGTGGGCATGGATGTGGTGAAAACCAAGATTTCCCAGCTCAACGGTTCGATCAACATCTACTCGACCAAGGGCCAGGGCTCGAAAATCGTCATCAAGGTCCCGCTGACCCTGGCGATCATGCCGACCCTGATGGTGATGCTGGGCAACCAGGCATTCGCCTTCCCGCTGGTCAATGTCAACGAAATCTTCCACCTCGACCTGTCGCGCACCAACGTGGTGGACGGCCAGGAAGTGGTGATCGTGCGGGACAAGGCACTGCCGCTGTTCTACCTCAAGCGCTGGCTGGTCAGCTCCGCCGCTCATGTCGAGCAGGGTGAAGGCCATGTGGTGATCCTTTCGGTGGGCACCCAGCGGATCGGCTTCGTCGTCGATCAGTTGGTGGGCCAGGAAGAAGTGGTCATCAAGCCGCTAGGCAAGATGCTCCAGGGCACCCCGGGCATGTCCGGCGCCACCATCACCGGCGACGGTCGCATCGCGTTGATTCTCGATGTGCCAAGCATGCTCAAGCGTTACGCCGCACGGCGTATTTGATTCTGGAGGGGCGCGGCCCGCAGCCGCGTCTCGTCTAACGGAGTGTTTATGGTAGTTAAAGTCCTGGTGGTGGACGATTCGGGGTTTTTCCGCCGCCGCGTCTCGGAAATTCTCTCGGCGGACCCGAGTATTCAGGTCGTCGGTACGGCGACCAACGGCAAAGAGGCAATCGATCAGGCGCTGGCGCTCAAGCCGGACGTGATCACCATGGACTACGAGATGCCGATGATGGATGGCATCACGGCGGTGCGGCATATCATGCAGCGCTGCCCGACCCCAGTATTGATGTTCTCCTCCCTGACCCATGAAGGCGCCCGGGTGACCCTCGATGCGCTGGACGCCGGGGCGGTGGATTTCCTGCCGAAAAATTTCGAAGACATTTCGCGCAACCCCGACAAGGTTCGGCAGTTGCTGTGCGAGAAGGTCCACAGTATTTCCCGCAGCAACCGGCGTGTCGGTGCCTATAGCATACCTGCGCCAGCGCCTGCACCAGCCCCGGCTTCATCGGGCAGCTTCAATCCGGCCCCAGCGCGCAGTGCCCCGGCCCCAGCGCCAGCTCGTTCCGCGCCCGCCAGTACGTCATCGTCGCCGGCCCCCAAGCGCAAAGCCTACAAACTGGTCGCTATTGGTACGTCCACCGGCGGCCCGGTGGCGTTGCAGCGGGTCCTGACCCAGTTGCCGGCCAACTTTCCGGCGCCGATCGTGCTGATCCAGCATATGCCCGCGGCCTTCACCAAGGCGTTCGCCGAGCGTCTGGACAAGCTGTGTCGTATCAGCGTCAAGGAGGCCGAGGATGGCGACATCCTGCGTCCGGGCCTGGCGCTGTTGGCGCCAGGCGGCAAGCAGATGATGATCGATGGTCGCGGCGCGGTGAAAATCCTGCCCGGCGATGAGCGGCTCAATTACAAACCGTGCGTGGACATCACTTTCGGCTCCGCCGCTAAATCCTACGGCGACAAAGTTCTGGCGGTGGTGCTCACCGGCATGGGCGCCGACGGTCGCGAAGGCGCGCGCCTGCTCAAGCAGGGCGGCAGCGCCATTTGGGCCCAGGATGAAGCCAGTTGCGTGATCTATGGCATGCCGATGGCGATTGTCAAAGCGGATCTGGCCGACGCGGTGTACGGGCTGGACGACATCGGTAGACATCTGGTCGAGGCGTGCCTGTAATGGATGTGCTCAGCCTGATCGGCATCATCATGGCGTTCGTCGCCATTATTGGTGGCAATTACCTGGAAGGCGGTCACCTGGGGGCCTTGGCCAACGGCCCGGCGGCGTTGATCGTGATCGGCGGCACCGTGGGCGCGGCGCTGTTGCAGTCGCCCATGAGCGCCTTCAAGCGCGCCATGCAGGTGCTCATCTGGATTCTGTTCCCGCCACGTGTCGACCTGGCCGGTGGCATCGACCGCGTGGTGAACTGGAGTCTGACCGCCCGCAAGGAAGGTTTGCTGGGCCTGGAAGGGGTGGCCGACGCCGAACCCGACAACTATTCGCGCAAAGGCCTGCAACTGTTGGTGGACGGCGCTGAGCCGGAAGCCATCCGCAGCATCCTGGAAGTGGATTTCTACACCCAGGAAAGCCGTGACATCGAAGCGGCCAAAGTCTTTGAAAGCATGGGTGGCTATGCGCCGACCATCGGCATCATCGGTGCGGTGATGGGCCTGATCCACGTGATGGGCAACCTGGCCGATCCGTCGCAACTGGGCAGTGGTATCGCCGTGGCTTTCGTCGCGACCATTTATGGTGTGGCCAGTGCCAACCTGGTGCTGCTGCCGATCGCCGCCAAGCTCAAATCCATTGCGTTGCGCCAGTCGCGTTATCGCGAAATGTTGCTGGAAGGGATCCTGTCGATCGCCGAAGGTGAAAACCCGCGTTCCATTGAGTTGAAGCTTCAGGGCTTCATGGACTGATGGGAGACATGGAAAATGGCACGTCGCAGGCATCGTGAAGAACACGTCAACCATGAACGCTGGCTCGTCTCTTACGCCGACTTCATCACGCTGCTGTTCGCTTTTTTCGTGGTCATGTATTCGATCTCGTCGGTCAACGAAGGCAAGTACAAGGTTATTTCCGAGGCGCTGATCGGCGTGTTTACCGACTCCGACCGCGCCCTCAAGCCCATCCCCATTGGTGATGAGCGGCCCAAGACCACCACGCCGGCCAAACCGCTGGTCAGGGACTCCGAGCAGGTCGATGCCGGTATCGCTGGCGGCAGCGATCCGTTGAAAAGCATTGCCGATGACATCAGCGCGGCGT
This sequence comes from Pseudomonas sp. N-1-13, assembly GCF_057787095.1. NCBI lineage: Bacteria > Pseudomonadati > Pseudomonadota > Gammaproteobacteria > Pseudomonadales > Pseudomonadaceae > Pseudomonas > Pseudomonas sp. N-1-13. Next base: position 1,608,676 of record NZ_JBYNRI010000001.1, read on the forward strand.
TTGGTGATCTGATCAGCTCCAATCAGATGACCGTGCGCGGCAACGAGTTGTGGGTTGAGATCGAACTCAATTCCAGCCTGTTGTTTGGCAGCGGCGATGCCATGCCCAGCGACATGGCATTCAACATCATCGATAAAGTGGCCGCGATCCTCAGGCCTTTCGACAACCCGATCCACGTAGAAGGCTTCACAGACGATCAGCCGATTCGCACTGCGCAGTACCCGACCAACTGGGAACTGTCCTCGGCGCGTTCGGCGAGCATCGTGCGCATGCTCGCGATGCAGGGCGTAAACCCCGGCCGGCTGGCGTCGGTGGGCTATGGTGAATTCCAGCCGGTGGCCAACAATGCCACCGCCGAGGGGAGGGCGCGCAACCGGCGAGTGGTGTTGGTGGTGTCGCGCAACCTTGAGGTGCGCCGCAGCCTGACCGGGACCGGTACGGCCCATGCAACACCGGATGCGGCATTGAAGCGTGCTGGCACACAAACTGCACCGACCCAGCCCAAGTCGCCGGGAAGACAGAGCGCCGTCAATTCTCCGTCACCCGCTTTATAACCGAGCTATTTCTCGGTCGAGCCTTTATCGACCGGGAGGAACAATCCGAATGAGAGTCTGGGCAGTCGCCAATCAAAAAGGTGGTGTGGGTAAAACCACATCTTCCATCGCTTTAGCCGGATTGCTGGCCGAGGCGGGCAAGCGCGTGGTCATGGTCGATCTGGACCCCCACGGCTCGATGACCAGCTACTTTGGTTACGATCCCGACAGTCTGGAGCACAGCAACTACGACCTGTTCCTGCACAAGGGCGGTGTGCCCGAAGGCTTGCCGGGGCAGTTGCTGCTGTCCACCAGCGATGAGCGGATTTCCCTGCTGCCATCCAGCACCGCCCTGGCGACCCTGGAACGGCAGTCGCCGGGACAAAGCGGTCTGGGCTTGGTGATCGCCAAGAGTCTGGCGCAACTGTGGCAGGACTTCGATTACGCGATCATCGACAGCCCGCCGCTGCTTGGCGTGCTGATGGTCAACGCCTTGGCGGCCAGCCAGCAATTGGTTATCCCGGTGCAGACCGAGCATCTGGCAGTCAAGGGCCTGGAGCGCATGGTCAATACCCTGGCGATGATCAACCGCTCACGCAAGCAATCGTTGGCCTTCAACATCGTGCCGACCCTGTTTGATCGTCGGACCCAGGCGTCCCTGGGCACCCTGCGCGTGCTGCGGGACATGTACCCGGATGACATCTGGCAAGGCTACATTCCGGTCGACACGCGTTTGCGTGACGCCAGCCGTGCCGGTGTGACCCCTTCGCAATTCGATGGCAAGAGCCGCGGCGTGCTGGCCTACCGGGCGCTGCTCAAGCACCTGCTGGCCCAGCAGCTCGTTTCGCAGCAGGTGGCTTAAGGTGACGAGGCTTACCAAAGGCATTGCACTCGCTTGTGAGCGCTCAAGTCCAGGCGCATACATGCCGATAACCTTTTCAAGTGGCGCACTGTTCTCATGAGCCGCCCGATAAAGACAACCTCGCGTCCGCAACTGGCCCTGCAGTCTTATCTGGATGGGCTGCTGCAGGAAGCAACCGAAGAACTGCCACCGCAACCGAGCGTGATCGAGGCGTTGCCCGAGACCGTCGAAGCCGAAGGTGGACTGGATGAATTTCAGGCGGCCGTGCTCGAAGAGCAGGCCCGTGATGCACACAAAACAGTGATTGCCGCGGCAGTCGAGGCTCCGTTCATCAAGCCTCAGGTGGCAGTGATGCAAGCGCCTGCGCCGATCCTGGCGCCGGTCTCGACCGTTGCACCGTTGCTGCAGGGCCTGGTGACGCCGGTGGTGGAAGTTCATCTGCCACCGAGCAGCCCACCGCCGCCGGTGCCGACCGACGACCGTCCGGCCTGGGCCGCCGAGCCGTTCGAGTGTTTGTTGTTCGATGTGGCCGGGTTGACCCTGGCGGTGCCGCTGGTATGCCTGGGATCGATATATTCCCTGGCCGGGCAGGAACTGACGCCGTTGTTCGGTCAGCCGGAATGGTTCCTGGGGATCCTGCCGAGCCAGGCCGGCAACCTGAAGGTGCTGGATACCGCGCGCTGGGTGATGCCGGACCGTTATCGCGATGATTTTCGCCAGGGCCTGCAATACGTGATTTCGGTGCAAGGGTATGAATGGGGTTTGGCGGTGCATCAGGTCAGTCGCTCGCTGCGCCTGGACCCGAACGAGATCAAGTGGCGCAGCCATCGAGGCCAACGGCCATGGCTGGCCGGTACGGTGATCGAGCACATGTGCGCCTTGCTGGACGTTTCCGAGCTGGCCGAATTGATCGCCAGTGGCGGGGCAAAACACCTGGGCGGCGCCAAGCCGGTTCAGAAACCGAAATAAGACAACCCGTGGCGCACCACGTCACGGGGCAGAACACACACCGCCACAGGCGGTTTTTCGAGGGGTCAGGGTATGAATGATAAGGCGTCGTCTCTCAAGGGTTCCGAAGATCCGATTTTGCAATGGGTGACCTTCAAGCTCGATAACGAAACCTACGGCATCAACGTGATGCGCGTTCAGGAAGTGCTGCGCTATACCGAGATCGCCCCGGTACCCGGTGCGCCAAGCTACGTGCTGGGCATCATCAACCTGCGCGGTAACGTGGTCACGGTGATCGACACTCGCCAGCGGTTTGGCTTGAACTCCACCGAGGTCAACGACAACACCCGTATCGTGATCATCGAGGCCGACAAGCAAGTGGTCGGCATCCTCGTCGACAGCGTCGCTGAAGTGGTTTACTTGCGTCAGTCGGAAATCGAAACCGCGCCGAACGTCGGTAACGAAGAGTCGGCCAAGTTCATCCAGGGCGTGTGCAACAAGAACAACGAGTTGCTGATCCTGGTCGAGCTGGAGAAGATGATGAGCGAAGAGGAATGGTCGGAACTGGAGAGTATCTGATTTGATTCTTGAGGTAGCAGTCATTGTCCTGTTCCTTTTCTGGGCAGGCACGCTGGCGATGTTTGTCGCGTACATACGCGGCCAGCGGCAGATCGCCGCTCAGCAGGCCCAGGGCGATGCGTTGCGTGATCAACGCATCCGCGACCTGGCCAAACGCGTCGACGATTACCAGAACGGCACCGTGCGCATGGGCGAAGCCCTGCACGAGCTACGCGCCGTGGTCGCTCCGTTGCCGGACAAACTGGCCCAGTTGGAGCAGCGCGACCCCTCCAGCCTGTCCTTCGCCCAGGCCGCTCGCCTGGTGGGCATGGGCGCCAGCGTCGACGAACTGACCCAAGCCTGCGGCCTGACCCAGGCCGAGGCGGAGTTGATGAGCAAGTTGCATAAGGGCGGCTGATAGTTTCAAGCGGCAAGCTGCAAGAAAGATCAAGAGATCGCAGCCTTTGGCAGCGTCTACAGGGTTCACATTCCCCTGTAGGCGTTGCTGAAGGCTGCGATTTTTTTTGGGGTGCGCTTTTGTGGCGAGGGGATTTATCCCCGCTGGATCGCGAAGCGGTCCTGAATCTGGGCGATCCGGCGAGTCAGAGAAAATGAGTCGCTTTTTTTGGGGTTGCTACGCAACCCAGCGGGGATAAATCCCCTCGCCACAGGAACAGCATCGCAGTGATCAATAATCGTCGCCGCGATCGGTCACATCCTTCTCGACACTTGGCGCGTTCGGGTCATAGCCCTGGGGGAATTTGCCTTTCAAGTTCCAGGCAAAGGCAATGATTTCGGCAATGGTGCGATACAACTCTTCCGGGATGCTGTCGCCCAGTTCCATCCGCGCCAACAGCTTCACCAATTCAGCGTTTTCATAGATCGGCACTTCGCTTTCGCGGGCGATCCGCAGGATTTCCTCGGCCAGGGCTTCGTCGCCCTTGGCGGTGAGGGTCGGGGCGTGGAGGCCGTCGTACTTGAGGGCGATGGCCTGGCGTGGTGCGGTGTCGGTTGTCATGCGGTTTCGTCCACCCAGCGTTGTTCCAGTCGCGTCTTGGGGCCTTGGGGCGGGGTGCCGAGGTGGCAATCCAGGTCGCCAACGTTCAGGCCGCAGGTCACCAGGCGTTCACGCAGCGCGGTCAGATTGTTTTCGATCAGGCTGGCGGTGTACGGCCGCTCTGCCCATAGCTGGCTCGACAGGCTGCCGCTGAGCAACTGGGCCTGAATCTGCAGCGGCCCCAGTGGCTCCATGTCGAACGCCAGCTCGACCCGCCAGAGCTGCTGTTTCGGCTCGCGTTCTTCACGGCGTTCCGGTGACTCCTCCCGGGGCGGGGTTTCCTCGCGCTGGAACTTGACCTGCAGCGGCACGATGTCCTGCAGGTTGCGCATGGGGATTTCCAACTGCCAGGTGCTCATCAGCCGACCGTCGTCGGTCAGGCCCGTCTGTTCCAGGCTCGACAATTGATGGCTTTGCAGGCGCGACACGGCGGCGGCGGCCAGACGCAACAACTGTTCCAGGTCGCCTTCATCGTCCTGGCCTTTCAACAGGCGCGAGGGCAGGGGGAAACTGGTGGGTTGCGGCTTGACGCTGACCTGGCCGAGGGTGCCGAGGGCGTTACGCACGAAGCTGGGCAGCACCTGGGCCAAGGTGTTGGCGGCGATGATGGCGGCGAGGTTGGTTGAGGCGGGCAGGGCCGGGGTCAGTTGGGCGATCAGTTTCAGCAGATCGCCCTTCATGTCTGGCGCCAGGCTCGGTACTTGCCCGGCCAGCAGTTTGCTTTCCAGGAACGCGCCGCTGGCGGCCATGGCCTGGGCCAGGCCCTTGGGTGTGCTCAGTTGCTGGATGTCGGGCAGGCCCGCCAACAGGCGTGTCACCGCAGCGCGCAACTCGACGCCAGGGTCGTCGCTGGCCGGAAGCTTTTGCAGCGCGGTGTTTTGCAGCGCGGTGACCAGGCTGTCCAACGAGCCCTGGCGGCTCATCTGCGTGACCAGTTGCTGGCTCACCGCCAGTTGTTCCTGGCGGTTGCTCAAGGGGACAAATTTCAAGGTTTGGGCGTCTTGTACCTGAGCGCTCAATAGCGTGCCGATGCGCAGCGGTTGCGGGCTGTCGATGTCCAGGGTACTGCCGGCCTGGGCGGTGTTGAGCAGGCTCACCAGCGACCGGTACACCGCGGGTTGCCCCGGCAACTGCGGCAACGCCTGGCTGGTCAGTACCTTGCCTTGCAGCAGCGTGCCGACCGGCATCTGTGCCGTGTCGATACGGGTCAGGGTGGCGACGCTCGAGGCGATGGCCTGCTGCACGGTAATCGCCAGGTTGCTGGCAGACGGCTGAGTCACGGCCAGGCTGGTGCCTTGGGGCAATGGCTGGGTGCTGGTGGCTTGCACGGTGGTTTGGCGACCGCTCTCCAGGGTGACCTTGAGCAACAGCTGGAAGGTCTGTTCCGCCTGCTTGAGCGACAACACCTCGGCCTTGGCGGTCTGGCCCGCACCGATCAGGCCTTCGACCGGCGTCAGCAATTTGAGCAGCTCGCCCGTGACCGCCGGCATACGGGTTGTTGCCGAGGCCTGAGGCAACGGCGGGATGTTCATGTCGCCTGTCATCTGCGGTCTTACCTTGGGAAACTAATTGAGCACGCCCCCTGGGGCATGACATGTATAATGCCGCCGGTCTTTCAGGGAGTGGCGAAAACCTTGCAATTGTTTGACGCAGCTCTGTGGAACCGGCCGCCAAAGCATCTATGCTGCACCTCTTTAACGGCCGCTGCATTGCCGACTTGAACCGTATAAGGCCCGCTATCCCTTGACCAGTCCTCTCCTGCAAACCGTTGGCCTCGCCTGTGAGCGAGATTTGCGGCTGCTTTTCGAGAATCTCCAATTGAGACTCTCGCCTGGCGATATGGTGCAGATCAGCGGTCCCAACGGCAGTGGCAAGACCAGCCTGTTGCGCCTGTTGGCCGGGTTGATGCAGCCGACCGCCGGCCAAGTGCTGCTCAATGGCCAGCCGTTGCACAGCCAGCGCAGCGAACTGGCCCGCAATCTGCTCTGGATCGGCCATGCCGCTGGCATCAAGGATTTGCTGACGCCTGAAGAAAACCTCAGTTGGCTCTGTGCGCTGCATCGACCGGCCGGGCGCGAGGCGATCTGGCAGGCGCTGGCGACGGTGGGCCTGCGCGGCTTCGAAGACGTGCCGTGCCACACCCTGTCCGCCGGCCAGCAGCGCCGCGTGGCCCTGGCCCGGTTATATCTCGACAGCCCGCCGCTGTGGATTCTCGACGAGCCGTTCACCGCCCTGGACAAGCAGGGCGTGGCGCAACTCGAGGAGCACCTGGCCGGGCACTGCGAGAGGGGCGGCATGGTGCTGTTGACCACTCACCACACATTGGCGCGGATGCCATCCGGTTATCGCAACATCGATCTTGGGAACTGGGCTGTATGAGTGTGTTTGGCCTGCTGCTTGCCCGCGAGGCGCGCCTGTTGTTCCGCCGTCCGGCCGAACTGGCCAATCCGCTGGTGTTCTTCGCGATTGTCATCGCACTGTTCCCGCTGGCGGTCGGTCCCGGGACTCAATTGTTGCAAACCTTGTCGCCGGGGCTGGTCTGGGTGGCGGCCCTTTTATCGGTCCTGCTCTCGCTGGACGGGCTTTTCCGCAGTGATTTCGAGGACGGATCCCTGGAACAGTGGGTCCTTTCGTCGCACCCCCTGGCCCTTCTGGTTTTGGCCAAGGTACTGGCACACTGGGTTTTTTCCGGCCTGGCGCTGGTGCTGCTCTCGCCTCTGCTGGCAATGATGCTGGGCTTGCCCGCTGCCTGCATGCCGGTATTGTTGGTATCGCTGTTGCTGGGCACGCCGGTGTTGAGCCTGCTCGGCGCAGTCGGCGCGGCATTGACGGTGGGGTTGAAGCGCGGCGGCCTGTTGCTGGCGCTGCTGATCCTGCCGCTGTATATCCCGGTGTTGATCCTCGGCAGTGGCGCCTTGCAAGCCGCGCTGCAAGGCATGCCGGCAACCGGTTATCTGCTGTGGCTTGGGAGCCTGACCGCCCTGGCGATAACCCTGACACCCTTTGCAATAGCCGCTGGCCTGAAAATCAGCGTCGGCGAATAATAATGAGGCCTGGTCAAGAACTGACCACTTCTTTTGAAGTAAAGGCAGACCTGGCGACTCGTAATGACGAGTCGCAACCGTGATGGAAACAGCAATGAACTGGACCTGGTTTCATAAGCTCGGCTCACCCAAGTGGTTCTACGGCATCAGCGGCAAACTGCTGCCCTGGTTGAGCATCGCCGCACTGCTGCTGATCGGCATCGGCGTGGTCTGGGGCCTGGCCTTCGCACCGCCGGACTACCAGCAGGGCAACAGCTTTCGCATCATCTACATTCACGTTCCCACGGCGCTGTTGGCCCAGTCCATCTACGTGATGCTGGCGGTGTGTGGCGTGGTCGGGCTGGTGTGGAAGATGAAACTGGCGGACGTGGCCCTGCAATGCGCCGCGCCGATCGGTGCCTGGATGACCGCCGTAGCGCTGGTCACCGGGGCGATCTGGGGCAAGCCGACCTGGGGCTCATGGTGGGTCTGGGATGCCCGACTGACGTCGATGCTGATCCTGCTGTTTCTGTACTTCGGTCTTATTGCGCTGGGCAACGCCATCAGCAATCGTGACAGCGCCGCCAAGGCCTGCGCGGTACTGGCGATTGTCGGCGTGATCAACATCCCGATCATCAAGTACTCGGTGGACTGGTGGAACACCCTGCACCAGGGCGCGACCTTCACCCTCACCGAAAAACCGGCGATGCCTGTGCAAATGTGGCTGCCGCTGTTGCTCACCGTGCTGGGTTTCTACTGTTTCTTCGGCGCGGTGCTGCTGCTGCGCATGCGCCTGGAAGTGCTCAAGCGCGAGTCCCGGGCCAGTTGGGTGAAGGCCGAAGTACAGAACAGCCTGGAGGCCGCTCGATGAGTTTTGCATCATTCGGCGATTTTCTCGCCATGGGCCATCACGGCCTGTATGTCTGGTCCGCCTATGGCATCTGCCTGGCGGTGCTGGCCCTCAACGTGGCGGCGCCGATCCTGGCCCGCAAGCGGTATCTGCAACAAGAGGCGCGTCGTCTGCGCCGGGAGAATGGTCAGTGAATCCGCTGCGCAAAAAACGTCTTGTCATCATTCTTGCCATCCTGGTGGGGGTCGGTGCCGCAGTCGGCTTGGCCCTGAGCGCCTTGCAACAGAACATCAACCTGTTTTACACCCCGACCCAGATTGCCAACGGCGAAGCACCCAAGGACACGCGCATTCGTGCCGGCGGCATGGTGGAGGAGGGGTCTCTGGTGCGTTCCGGGGATTCGCTGGACGTGAAATTCAACGTCACCGATTTCAACAAGACCGTGACCATCACCTATCGTGGCATCCTGCCGGACCTGTTTCGCGAAGGGCAGGGCATTGTCGCCCTGGGTAAGCTCAATGCCGAAGGCGTGGTGGTGGCCGATGAAGTCCTGGCCAAGCACGACGAAAAATACATGCCGCCGGAAGTGACCAAGGCTTTGAAAGACAGCGGCCAGTCGGCGCCCGCTCCCGTGAAGGAGGGTTGATCGATGACCGGTCTGTTTATTCCCGAGCTGGGTCACCTGGCGATGATCCTGGCCTTGTGTTTCTCCATCGTTCAGGCGGTGGTGCCTTTACTCGGTGCCTGGCGTGGCGATCGTTTGTGGATGAGCCTGGCCCAGCCGGCGGCTTGGGGGCAGTTCGCCTTCATGTTGTTCGCCTTTGGTTGCCTGACCTACGCGTTCATGGCTGATGATTTCTCCGTGGCCTACGTTGCCGGTAACTCCAACAGCGCCTTGCCTTGGTACTACAAGTTCAGCGCGGTGTGGGGCGCCCATGAAGGGTCTCTGTTGCTCTGGGCGTTGATCCTCGCCGGCTGGACCTTCGCGGTCTCGGTGTTCTCCCGGCAGTTGCCCCAGGTAATGCTGGCCCGGGTGCTGGCGGTGATGGGGATGATCAGCATCGGTTTCCTGTTATTCCTGATCGTTACCTCCAATCCGTTCGAGCGCATCCTGCCCCAGGTGCCGATGGACGGTCGCGACCTCAACCCGTTGCTGCAGGACATCGGCCTGATCGTTCACCCGCCGATGCTCTACATGGGCTACGTTGGATTCTCCGTGGCCTTCGCCTTCGCCATTGCCGCGTTGCTGGGCGGTCGTCTCGATGCCGCCTGGGCGCGCTGGTCGCGTCCCTGGACCATTGTCGCCTGGGCCTTCCTGGGCATTGGCATCACCCTGGGTTCGTGGTGGGCCTACTACGAACTGGGCTGGGGTGGCTGGTGGTTCTGGGACCCGGTGGAAAACGCCTCCTTCATGCCCTGGCTGGTGGGCACCGCGCTGATCCACTCCTTGGCCGTCACGGAAAAACGCGGCGTGTTCAAGAGCTGGACGGTGCTGCTGGCCATCGCCGCATTCTCCCTGAGCCTGCTGGGAACCTTCCTGGTGCGTTCCGGCGTACTGACTTCGGTGCATGCCTTTGCCTCTGACCCTGAGCGTGGCGTGTTCATCCTGATGTTCCTGCTGTTCGTGGTCGGCGGCTCGCTGACGCTGTTCGCTGTGCGCGCGCCGGTGGTGAAAAGCCAGGTCGGCTTCAACCTCTGGTCCCGGGAAACCCTGCTGCTGGGCAACAACCTGGTACTGGTGGTTGCCGCGTCGATGATCCTGCTGGGCACGTTGTACCCGTTGGTGCTCGACGCGCTGACCGGCGCCAAGCTGTCGGTCGGCCCGCCGTACTTCAATGCCTTGTTCATTCCGCTGATGGCGATCCTGATGGTGGTGATGGCTGTCGGCATGCTGGTGCGCTGGAAAGACACACCGGTCAAATGGCTGATGGGCATGCTGACGCCCGTGCTGCTGGGCACTGCTGCCCTGGCCGTCATCGCCGGGATCGCGTATGGCGATTTCAACTGGGCGGTGCTGGCGACCTTCGTGCTGGCGGCCTGGGTATTGCTGGCCGGGGTCAGGGATATCTTCGACAAGACCCGCCACAAGGGCTTGATCAAGGGCCTGCCAACCCTGACCCGCAGCTACTGGGGCATGCAGCTCGCCCACCTGGGTATCGCGGTCTGCGCCTTGGGCGTGGTGCTGTCCAGCCAGAACAGCGCCGAGCGCGACCTGCGCCTGGCGCCCGGAGAGTCCATGGATCTGGGTGGCTATCAGTTTGTCTTCGAGGGTGCCAAACATTACGAAGGCCCGAACTTCACTTCCGACAAAGGCACCGTGCGGGTGCTCCGCGACGGCCAGGAAGTGACCGTGCTGCATCCGGAAAAGCGCCTCTATACCGTGCAGAATTCGGTGATGACCGAAGCCGGGATCGATGCCGGTTTCACCCGCGACCTCTACGTAGCGCTGGGTGAGTCCCTGGGCGATGGCGCGTGGGCGGTGCGGGTCCACGTCAAGCCGTTCGTGCGCTGGATCTGGTTCGGCGGCTTGCTGACCGGCCTGGGTGGCGTGCTGGCGGCCTTGGATCGTCGTTATCGGGTCAAGGTAAAAACCCGGGTGCGTGAAACCCTGGGCATGACGGGAGCCCCTGCATGAAACGTTGGTTGATGCTGTTGCCGCTGGCGCTGTTTTTGTTGATGGCGGTGTTTTTGTACCGGGGGCTCTACCTGAACCCGGCCGAATTGCCCTCGGCGATGATCGGCAAGCCGTTCCCTGAGTTTTCCCTGCCGTCGGTGCAGGGCGACAAGACACTGACGCGGGCGGACCTGCTGGGTAAACCGGCACTGGTCAATGTCTGGGGCACCTGGTGCATTTCCTGCCGGGTTGAACATCCGGTATTGAACAAACTGGCCCAGAATGGCGTGGTGATCTACGGCGTCAATTACAAGGACGTCAACGCCGATGCCTTGAAGTGGTTGGCCGAATTCCACAACCCGTATCAACTGGATATCCGCGATGAAGAGGGCTCCCTGGGCCTGAACCTGGGCGTCTACGGGGCGCCGGAAACCTTTTTCATCGACGCCAAGGGTGTCATCCGCGACAAGTTCGTCGGCGTGATCGACGAACAGGTCTGGCGCGAGAAGCTGGCCGCCAAGTATCAGGCGCTGGTCGACGAGGCCAAGCCATGAAGCGCTGGTTAGCAGCCCTCATCCTCGGGGTGAGCCTGGCGGGCGTTGCCCACGCTGCCATCGATACCTATGAATTCGCCAACGAGGGCGAGCGCGAGCGGTTTCGTGAATTGACCAAGGAGCTGCGCTGCCCCAAGTGTCAGAACCAGGACATCGCCGATTCCAACGCACCGATTGCCGCCGACCTGCGCAAGGAAATTTTCCGCATGCTCGGCGAAGGCAAGGACAACCAGCAGATCATCGATTTCATGGTGGACCGCTATGGGGAGTTCGTGCGCTACAACCCGGCCTTGACCTCCAAGACCGCGCTGCTCTGGTTTGGCCCCGCCGGGCTGTTGTTCGGTGGTTTCGTTGTCATCGCGGTGATTGTGCGCCGCCGCCGGGTCCAGCGCACGGCTGCCCCGGACACGCTTTCTGTCGAAGAGCGCCAGCGCCTCGACCAACTGTTGGATAAAACCAAGCATGATTGATTTCTGGCTCGCCGCAGGTCTGCTTCTCCTGATTGCCCTGAGTTTTCTGTTGATCCCTGTATTGCGCGGTCGCCGCGCCCAGCGCGAGGAGGACCGTACCGCGCTCAACGTGGCGCTGTACCAGGAGCGTGTCGCCGAGTTGCAGGCCGAGCAGGAAGAGGGCGTGCTGAACGCCGCGCAACTGGACACCGGCCGCGCCGAAGCCGCGCGTGAACTGCTCGCCGACACCGAAGGCGCCGATGCGCCGCGCGAGTCTCGCTTGGGGAAACCGTTGCCGTTACTCGCCGCCGTGCTGGTGCCGGTGTTGGGCCTGGGGTTGTATCTGCATTTCGGCGCCAGCGACAAGGTCGAGCTGACCCGTGAGTTCGCCCAGGCACCGCAGTCGATGGAAGAAATGACCCTGCGCCTGGAGCGCGCAGTGGCCGCGCAACCGGATAACGCCGAGGGCTTGTATTTCCTCGGTCGCACCTACATGGCCCAGGACCGACCGGCGGATGCGGCGAAGATCTTCGAGCGCACCGTGGTGGTGGCCGGCCGGCAACCCGAGCTGCTCGGGCAATGGGCTCAGGCGCAGTATTTCGCCGATGGCAAGAAATGGTCGGACAAGGTCCAGGCCCTGACCGACGAAGCGCTCAAGCTCGATCCCAAGGAAGTCACCAGCCTGGGCCTGCTGGGAATCGCCGCGTTCGAAGGCGAGCGCTATCAGCAAGCCATTGATTATTGGGGCCGCCTGCTCGCGCAACTGCCGGAAGGCGACAAGTCCCGTGAGGCGCTGCAGGGCGGTATCAACCGCGCCACCGAGAAGCTTGAGGCCAGCGGCGGCAAGGTCGCCCAAGCGCCAGTGAGCAAGGCTGCGGCATTGCTCAAGGTGCGCGTCGAGCTGGCGCCAGCGCTCAAGGCCAAGGTGCAGCCGGGCGACAGCGTGTTCATCTTTGCCCGCGCCGCTTCCGGCCCGCCGGCGCCGCTGGCGGCCAAGCGCCTGACCGTCGCTGACCTGCCTGTTACCGTGGAGCTGGGCGACGCGGACGCCATGATGCCGCAACTGAAACTGTCGAACTTCCCTGAAGTCCAACTGGTGGCGCGCATTTCCCGGGCCGGTCAACCGACCGCCGGTGAATGGATCGGCCGCAGCAAGCCTCTGGCGAGCAGCACCACGGCGCAGCAACAACTGACTATCGACAGCCCGGATAAATAACAGGAATTCGCACCATGACCGCCATCGCTCGTATCACCCTGCTCACGCTCGTCCTGGGCCTGAGTGCTTGTGCGGTCCAGCGTCCGCCGCAGCCGTCGGCGCCGCTGCCTCCCATCCCGTCTTCAGGCCCGGCCACCAAGCCGGGGCCGTCGACCGCCCCAAGCAAGCCCGTCACACCGAACACACCGGCCAAGCCGTTGCCTCGTACTTCCGCCAGCTTCGCCCCACCACCCGGCGGCAATAGCCACTGGGACGCCAAACTTGGGGTCTATGTGCTGGACAATCACACCAACACCTTCTATCGCCAGCGCACCTATTACCGCTGGAGCAACGGCTGGAGCCGCTCCATCAGCCCGAACGGGCCGTGGGAAGAAACCACCATCGAAGGCGTTCCGGCGGGGTTGGGGCGTCAATTCCACTAAGAGAGACCAGCCTGTGGCGAACCGGCTCGCCCCGGCTGGGCTCGACAGCTGCTACGCAGTTTGGCCGGTGATGAGTTCAAGGTTCGACCTGTCATGCCCGGCGTCGTAGAATGCGCGCCTTTGCGAGCCTTCACCGGCCAACCGCGTATTTATCGGAGCACCTGACCATGACGACTACCCCGACCGGCGACTACCTGGAAACCCTCTACGAAGGCTACGGCCAGCGTTTTCGGATGGACAAGCTGCTGCACGAAGTGCGCACCGAGCACCAGCACCTGGTGATTTTCGAGAACCCGCGCATGGGCCGGGTGATGGCGCTGGATGGCGTGATCCAGACCACCGAAGCCGATGAATTCATCTACCACGAAATGCTGACCCACGTACCGATCCTCGCCCACGGCGCGGCCAAACGCGTGTTGATCATCGGCGGTGGCGACGGCGGCATGTTGCGTGAAGTGACCAAGCACCTGGGCGTTGAGCACATCACCATGGTGGAAATCGACGGCACCGTGGTGGACATGTGCAAGGCGTTCCTGCCCAACCACTCCAAGGGCGCCTACGACGACCCGCGCCTGAACCTGGTGATCGATGACGGCATGCGTTTCGTCTCCACCACCCAGGAGAAGTTCGACGTCATCATCTCCGACTCCACCGACCCGATCGGCCCGGGTGAAGTGCTGTTTTCGGAAAACTTCTACCAGGCCTGTCATCGCTGCCTGAACGAAGGCGGCATTCTGGTGACCCAGAACGGCACGCCGTTCATGCAACTGGGCGAAGTACAAACCACTGCCGGGCGTCTGCGTGGCCTGTTTGCCGACTGGCATTTCTACCAGGCCGCCGTGCCGACCTACATTGGCGGCGCCATGACTTTCGCCTGGGGCTCGACGGATACTGCCTATCGCAAGCTGACCCGCGAGACCCTGCGTGAGCGCTTCATTGGCAGCGGCATTGTTACCCGCTACTACAACCCTGAAGTTCACATCGGCGCGTTCGCCATGCCGCAGTACGTCTTGCAGGCGATCAACAAGCCAAGCAACGACTGATCAGGACTCACAAGCTGTGGCGGGGGTTATATCCCCTGACCACAGAGAGGTTCGACACAGACTCATCGGGCAATCCGGAGTTTTTTGTGTTTGCTAATAGTTATTGAACAAAATTTTCACAGGACCTTGCGGACAATCCCGGCGCCTGTTGCCGTCGGTGAATGAATGGCGATGCTCAGCCATTCATTCAACGCTCGCGCACTCGCGCAGACCCAGGGATCCGGGTGATGGTCGGCATAGGACGCGCCGTTGTTCTATTCGCCCTCAACCCCATTAGGTCCTTACACGACATGGCAATCCCGGACGCCCTGAGTCAGCAACGCACCACGCATCGCCTGCTGCAACCGACCGTCAAATCTCACCTGGCCTACACGTTGCTCTGTGCCTTGGTGATGATGATCATGTTCAGCCTGTTGCGCGTTGCGCTACTGGTCTACAACCGCGAAATGATCCTCGACACCCCGGCCTCGACCTTCGTCGAGGCGTTCGTCAACGGTCTGCGTTTTGACCTGCGTCTGGTGGTCTATCTGTGTATTCCGCTGCTGCTGGCCTTGTTCAGCGCGCGGGCCATGGCGGCTCGTGGTTTTTTTCGTTTCTGGCTGACCGTGACCGCCAGCATCGCGCTGTTCCTCGGTCTGATGGAGATGGACTTCTACCGCGAGTTTCACCAGCGTCTCAACGGCCTGGTCTTCCAGTATGTGCAGGAAGACCCGAAAACCGTGATGAGCATGCTCTGGTATGGGTTCCCGGTGGTGCGCTACCTGTTGGCGTGGGCCGTGGGCACGCTGATCCTCACGATGGCGTTCAAGGGCGCCGACCGCGCGACTCGACCGCGCGGGCCGTTCAGTGGCGGCACCATTGGCACACGCCAGGTGGCTCCGTGGTACGGGCGTGTCGCGGTGTTCATGGTCTGCTTGGTCGTGGCCGTGGGCGCCGCCCGGGGTACCTTGCGCCAGGGGCCGCCGCTGCGCTGGGGTGACGTCTACACCACCGATTCGAACTTTGCCAACCAGTTGGGCCTTAATGGCACGTTGTCACTGGTGGCCGCGGCCAAGAGCCGGATGTCCGAACACCGCGACAACATCTGGAAAGCCACCCTCGAGCAACCGCTGGCCCAGCAGACGGTGCGGGACATGCTGGTGATGCCCGACGACAAACTGGTCGATGCAGACACCGCCGCCGTACGTCGCGACTACACGCCACCGGCCGACAAGACTTTGCCGATCAAGAACGTGGTAGTGATTCTCATGGAAAGCATGGCGGGGCACTCGGTAGGTGCCTTGGGCGCGCCGGGCAATATCACGCCTTATCTGGACAAACTGTCCAAGGAAGGTCTGCTGTTTGACCGCTTCTTCTCCAATGGTACCCACACCCATCAGGGCATGTTCGCCACCATGGCCTGCTTCCCGAACCTGCCGGGCTTCGAGTACCTGATGCAGACACCTGAAGGCAGCCACAAGTTTTCGGGGCTGCCGCAACTGCTCAGTGCCCGCAACTACGACGACGTGTATGTCTACAACGGTGATTTCGCCTGGGACAACCAGTCGGGTTTCTTCAGCGGCCAGGGTATGACCACGTTCATCGGGCGCAATGATTATGTGAACCCGGTGTTCTCCGACCCCACCTGGGGCGTGTCCGACCAGGATATGTTCGACCGCAGCCTGATCGAACTCAAGGCACGGGAAAACGGCAAACCGTTCTATGCGTTGCTGCAGACCCTGTCCAACCACACGCCGTATGCGCTGCCGACACCGTTGCCGGTGGAACCGGTCACTGACCGTGGCAGCCTGAATGCGCACCTGACTGCCATGCGCTATTCCGATTGGGCCCTGGGTCAGTTCTTCGAAAAGGCCCGCAAGGAGCCTTATTTCAAGGAGACGCTGTTTGTCATCGTCGGAGACCACGGCTTTGGTAACGAGCGCCAGATTACCGAAATGGACTTGGGCCGTTTCAACGTACCGATGCTGTTGATCGGCCCGGGTATCCAGGAAAAGTTCGGCCAGCGCAACCACACCGTGGGCACACAGGTCGATATCGTCCCGACCATCATGGGCCGGATCGGCGGGCAAGTGCGTAACCAGTGCTGGGGCCGCGATCTGTTGAACCTGCCGCCAGGCGACAGTGGATTTGGCGTGATCAAACCGTCGGGCAGTGATCAGACCACGGCGATTATCCGCGACGACAAGATTCTGGTACTGCCAAGGGAAAAGGAAATGGCGCCGAAGCTGTACCGCTACCAACTGGGTGCCCAGCCACGCGCGGATGTCATCTCCGACGCGCCGCAGGCTCTCGAAATGAAACTCAAGCTGGAGGCGTTTCTGCAAACCGCTACCAAGAGCCTGCTGGATAACACCGCCGGCGTGACACAAGGTGTTCCGGACTGAGAAGTTCCGCCCATAAAAAAGAGGCCTTAACGGGCCTCTTTTTTTGTCACTTAGTGGTTCATATCTTGCCCAGTAATAGCAGGATCAACAGCACTACCAGTACGACACCGATGATTCCGGACGGACCGTAACCCCAACTTCTAGAGTGCGGGAAGACCGGCAGGCCACCGATCAGCAGGAGGATCAGGATAATGATGAGTATTGTGCCCATTGTTGATTTCCTTATTGGTCAGTTCTGGAGTGATGCAACTTTCAACTACCAGCACGCATGCGTTAAATCCGGGCGGCTTAATAAGTACGACCGTAACGTCCTGTAAAAAATTCAAAGTCTTTTTGAGGCGTGAAAGAACCCGTCTTCGGGAGCAAAGCGGGCTCGCGCTGCAAACGACACCATCTTCCAGAACTGCGTCGCGCCGATCGCGAGCAAGCTTTGCTCCCACAGGCGGTTCCACTGGGTTGTTCCCCTCAAAACCTATTAAGGTTTGCCCTCGCCATTCAGCACTCTGATGGAGCGTGGGTGCGGCGGGGTCCTTCGCTACACTCGGCGCATCTCTCCCGGAACAACAAGGCTGTTTCCTATGCAAAATCGCATGATGATTACCGGTGCCGGTTCTGGCCTGGGTCGCGAAATCGCGCTGCGCTGGGCCCGCGAAGGCTGGCGCCTGGCCTTGTCGGATGTCAGTGAGCCGGGCCTTCAGGAAACCCTCAGGTTGGTGCGTGACGCTGGCGGCGACGGTTTTGTCCAGCGCTGCGACGTGCGCGACTACAGCCAACTGACGGCGTTTGCCCAGGCCTGCGAAGAGAAGCTCGGTGGCATCGACATCATCGTCAACAATGCCGGTGTGGCCTCGGGTGGGTTCTTCAGTGAACTGTCCTTGGAGGATTGGGACTGGCAGATCGCAATCAACCTGATGGGCGTGGTCAAGGGTTGCAAGGCGTTCTTGCCGTTGCTGGAAAAAAGCCACGGCAAGATCATCAACATCGCCTCCATGGCCGCCCTGATGCAAGGCCCGGCCATGAGCAACTACAACGTGGCCAAGGCTGGTGTGGTGGCGCTGTCGGAAAGCCTGTTGATCGAGCTGGCACAGCAGGAAATCGGTGTGCATGTGGTGTGCCCGTCGTTTTTCCAGACCAACCTGCTGGACTCCTTCCGCGGCCCGACGCCGGCAATGAAAGCCCAGGTTGGCAAGCTGCTGGAAAGCTCGCCGATCAGCGCTGCCGAGATTGCCGATTACATCTATGAACAGGTCGCCCAGGGCCAGTTCATGATCCTGCCCCACGAGCAAGGGCGCATGGCCTGGGCCATCAAGCAGAAGAATCCGCAATTGCTGTACGACGAAATGACCGTCATGGCCGACAAGATGCGCGCCAAGGCTCGACAGAACCCGAGTTGACCTGAGTGTCCGGCGTCCTCAGGATGGCCGCATTCGGCCCTCCTGATGGACGCTCACATGCTCAACTATTTTTGGTTCTTTCTCGCCGCGCTGTTTGAAATCGCCGGCTGTTACGCGTTCTGGATGTGGCTACGCCAGGGCAAGAGCGCCTGGTGGATTGTGCCGGCCCTGTTGAGTCTTACGCTGTTCGCCCTGTTGCTGACCCGCATCGAAGCGACCTACGCCGGTCGTGCCTACGCCGCTTATGGCGGTATCTATATCATCGCCTCGATCGGCTGGCTGGCCGTGGTGGAGCGAGCGCGGCCGCTGACTTCCGACTGGGTGGGGGTGGCGCTCTGCGTGTTGGGGGCGAGTGTGATTCTGTTCGGTCCGCGGATTTCCGCCTCTTGAATAAGTCCGCTAGCTGACAGGGTTTTGCAGGACGTTTCCTTCAGTTGCCAGAGTGTTGCTTGTAGGGCGTTACTGAATTCTTGAAGGTGTCTTGAGAACCTCAGGCGGGGCGGGCATGGTCAAGTTCCAGATATTCTTAAGGACAAGAACCATGCTCGTACTTAGCCGCGCTGTGGGTGAACTGATTTCCATCGGTGATGATATTTCCGTCCGAGTGCTCTCGGTCAACGGCACCACTGTTCGTTTTGGCGTGGAAGCGCCACGGCACATCGACGTTCATCGCTCCGAGATATACGAAAAGATTCAGAAAAAAAGGGCCCTGGCCAGTCGCAAGGTCTGCTCAGTCGAATAGATGCTTGGGCACGTCGTGCTTGAGCATCAACTGGCACTGTTCGCTTTCCGGGTCGAAGACGATCATCGCCTGGCCTTTGGTCAAGGCTTGCCGGACCCGCAATACGCGGGTCTCCAGCGGCGTGTCATCGCCATTGTCGGTGCCGTCGCGGGTCACGAAATCTTCGATCAGGCGAGTGAGCGTGTCGACTTCGAGTTGGTCGTAAGGGATCAGCATGGGGTACCTCGGCTAGACAATGTCGCGATGCTACGACCAAAGGGCTTTTGCGGCTAGCCTGGCTTGGGGATTGCGGTGTCTGCTGCGGCGCTATCGCGAGCAGGCTCGCTCCCACAGTGGGCCTGCGTCGGGCACGAACTTTATGCTCAACGAAGGTCTCCTTGTGGGAGCGAGCCTGCTCGCGATGGCGTCATGACGGGCACTGAGATTCTGGAACTGTGCTCAGTTATCCGACCGCTGCCCAATCAAACTATCCACCGACGGCACCCGGGTATCGCTTTCCATCTGCGCATCGTGTTCGAGTTGATGGCTGAAGCGGTCCAGCGAACCCTGGGCCGGTTGGGCGTCGCTGGCGAATACCGGTGGGCTGAGGATGTAGGCGCCCAGCAGACGGCTCAGGGCGGCCAGGCTGTCGATGTGGGTGCGTTCGTAGCCATGGGTGGCGTCGCAGCCGAAGGCCAGCAGGGCGGTGCGGATATCGTGGCCGGCGGTGACGGCGGAATGGGCATCGCTGAAGTAATAACGGAACAGGTCGCGGCGCGCCGGCAGTTCGTTTTCCCTGGCCAGCTTCAGCAAGTGCCGTGACAGGTGATAGTCATAGGGTCCCCCGGAATCCTGCATCGCCACGCTCACTGCGTGTTCGCTCGAGTGCTGGCCCGGTGCGACCGGCGCGATGTCGATGCCGACGAACTCGCTGACATCCCAAGGCAGTGCAGCCGCCGCGCCGCTGCCGGTTTCTTCGGTAATCGTAAACAGCGGGTGGCAGTCGATCAGCAGTTCTTCGCCACTGTCGACAATCGCCTTGAGCGCCGCCAGCAGCGCCGCGACCCCGGCTTTATCGTCCAGGTGCCGAGCACTGATATGGCCACTCTCGGTGAACTCCGGCAAAGGATCGAACGCCACATAGTCGCCAATGCCCACCCCCAGTGTTTCGCAATCGGCGCGGGTGGTGCAGTAGGCGTCCAGGCGCAGTTCGACGTGATCCCAACTGATGGGCATTTCGTCCACGGCGGTGTTGAATGCATGCCCGGACGCCATCAGCGGCAGTACGCTGCCTCGGATCACCCCCGTGTCCGTAAACAGGCTGACGCGACTGCCCTCGGCAAAGCGGCTGGACCAGCAACCCACCGGAGCCAGGGTCAGGCGCCCGTTGTCCTTGATGGCGCGCACCGAGGCGCCGATGGTGTCCAGGTGAGCCGACACGGCCCGATCGGGGCTGCTCTTGCGGCCCTTGAGGGTGGCGCGGATCGTGCCGCGCCGGGTCATTTCAAACTCGATACCCAACTCTTCGAGCCGCTCAGCGACATAGCGCACGATGGTGTCGGTGAAGCCGGTGGGGCTGGGAATGGCGAGCATTTCCAGCAGGACCTTTTGCAGGTATTCGAGATCCGGTTCGGGAATTTTGCTGATCATGGAAACTCCTGATGAGTTGAGCGCATCGATGGTTTCGATGAGGAAGGGAATGTGTCTGACCTATGAAAGGTTGGTGTCCTTCAAGCCGCCATCGCGAACAGGTTCGCTCCCACAAGGTTTCTGCGGCGGTGCATACCACCGGGTGGGAGCGAGCCTGCTCGCGATGAGGCCCGCCCAGGCACTACACCTCTATTGGGCCACCGCCTGACTATGGGGAAACAACAAATCCACAAAGCGTTCGGCAGTGGGTTGCGGTTCGTGGTTGGCCAGGCCGGCGCGTTCGTTGGCTTCGATGAACACGTATTCGGGCTGATCGGCCGCCGGCACTAACAGGTCGAGGCCAACCATGGGAATATCCAGGGCCCGCGCGGCGCGTACCGCAGCTTCGCTCAGGGTCGGATGGAGGATGCCCGTGACATCTTCCAGCACCCCGCCGGTATGAAGGTTCGCCGTACGCCGTACGAACAGGTGTTTGCCAGCGGGCAGCACACTGTCGTAGTCATAACCTGCCGCGCTCAATGTGCGTTGGGTCTCGGCGTCCATGGGAATCTTGCTTTCACCCCCCGTGGCCGCTTGTCGGCGGCGGCTTTGGGCTTCGATCAGCGCGCCGATGGTGTGCCGACCGTCGCCGATCACCTCCGCCGGCCGCCGGATCGCCGCTGCCACCACTTCAAAGCCAATCACCAGGACGCGCAGGTCCAGGCCTTCGTGGAAGCTTTCCAGCAGCACCCGGCTGTCAAACTGGCGGGCCGTTTCAATCGCGCTCTGCACCTCTTCAATCGTGCGCAGATCCACCGCTACACCCTGGCCCTGTTCACCGTCCAGAGGCTTGACCACTACCCGTTCGTGCTCATCGAGAAAGGCCAGGTTGTCATCGGCGTTGCCAGCCAACTGTTGGGCCGGCAAGTTCAAGCCGGCGTTTTTCAGCACCTTGTGGGTCAGGCTTTTGTTCTGGCACAGGGTCATGCTGATGGCGCTGGTCAGGTCGCTGAGGGATTCACGGCACCTGATCCGGCGGCTGCCGTGGACCAGGGTAAACAATCCACCTTCGGCGTCGTCCACCTGGACTTCGATGCCCCGGCGGTGAGCCTCTTCGACAATGATGCGCGCATAAGGATTGAACTGCGCCTCGGGGCCCGGCCCCAGGAACAACGGCTGATTGATGCAGTTCTTGCGTTTGATGGCGAACGTCGAAAGATTGCGGAACCCGAGCTTGGCGTAGAGACTTTTCGCCAGGCGATTGTCGTGCAGCACCGAAAGGTCCAGGTAACTCAGGCCCCGGCTCATGAAGTGCTCGATGAGGTGGCGCACCAGGACCTCACCGACACCGGGCCGCGAACACTGCGGATCCACGGCCAGGCACCAGAGGCTGCTGCCGTTTTCCGGGTCGTTGAAGGCTTTCTGGTGATTCAGGCCCATGACGCTGCCGATCACCGCGCCGGTGTCATCATCTTCGGCCAGCCAGTAGACCGGCCCGCCTTCATGGCGCGGTGTGAGTCGTTGCGGATCGATGGGCAACATGCCCCGGGCCTGATACAGCAGGTTGATCGCCTGCCAGTCGGCGTCGCTCTGGGCCCGGCGTATCCGGAAACCGCGAAATACCCGGGTGGCCTGGCGATAGTCGCTGAACCACAGGCGCAAGGTGTCGGATGGGTCGAGAAACAGCTGCGCCGGCTCCAGCCCGAGTATTTGCTGGGGGGCGGCGACGTACAAGGCAATGTCGCGCTCACCCGATTGCTCATTGAGCAGCTCTTGCGCCAGGCTTGCCGGGTCCGGGAAGGTGTGGCCGATCAGCAATCGGCCCCAGCCGCAGTGCACCGCGATCGGGTCGGCGCCCAGTTCGCTGCCGTCTTCGGCCAGTCGCGCCTGCAGGCGTTCGTAGGAGGGCGCCTGGCCCCGCAGCAGGCGTTGATTGTGGGGTTTCATCGATCAGATTCCTTGCTCGCTGAGCCACAGGTTCAGCGCCGCCAGTTGCCACAGCCTTGAGCCACGCAACGGGGTGAGCTGGCCGTTGGGGTCGGTCAGCAGTCGATCAAGCATCGCCGGGTTGAACAGGCCGCGATCCTGGCTCGGATCCAGCAGCAGTTCGCGGACCCAGGCCAAAGTGTTGCCTTCCAGATGCTTGAGACCGGGTACAGGGAAATAGCCTTTTTTACGGTCGATGACCTCGCCAGGGATCACCCGTCGAGCGGCTTCCTTCAGGACCTGTTTGCCGCCGTCGGGCAGCTTGAATTTCGCCGGGACCCGTGCCGAGAGTTCCACCAGTCGGTAATCCAGGAATGGCGTGCGCGCTTCCAGGCCCCAGGCCATGGTCATGTTGTCGACGCGCTTGACCGGGTCGTCCACCAACATCACCGTGCTGTCCAGACGCAGGGCCTTGTCCACCGCTGCGTCGGCGCCCGGTTGGGCGAAGTGTTCCTTGACGAAATCACCGGCCGCGTCATTGGCCGTCAGCCATTTGGGCTGCACGGTAGCGGCATATTCTTCGTAGCTGCGATCAAAGAATGCGGCGCGATAGGCCGCGTATGGGTCACTGGCGCCGTCCACTTGTGGATACCAATGGTAACCGGCGAACAGTTCATCGGCGCCCTGGCCGCTTTGCACCACTTTGCAATGCTTGGACACTTCCCGCGACAGCAGGTAGAAGGCGATGCAGTCATGACTGACCATCGGCTCGCTCATGGCGCGAAACGCCGCCGGCAGTTGCTCGATGATTTCTTTTTCGTCGATGCGTAACTGGTGGTGATGAGTGCCGTAGTGCTTGGCGATCAGGTCCGAATACTGGAACTCGTCACCGCGCTCGCCACCGGCATCCTGGAAGCCGATGGAGAATGTGGAAAGGTTTTCCACACCGACCTCCCGCAGCAGGCCCACCAGCATGCTGGAGTCCACGCCGCCGGAAAGCAGCACGCCGACATCCACGGCGGCACGCTGACGAATGGCGACCGCTTCACGGGTGCTGTCGAGCACGCGGTCGATCCAGTCTTGCAGATTCAGGTGCTGTTCGTCGGCCCGTGGTCCGTAGGGCAGGGTCCACCAGGTTTTCTGCTCGGTGGTGCCGTCGGCTTCGACCCGCATCCAGGTGGCAGGCGGCAGCTTTTCAACGCCGGCCAGCAGGGTGCGAGGCGCCGGGACCACGGCATGAAAATTCAGGTAATGGTTCAGCGCCACCGGGTCGAGCATCGGACTGATGTCGCCGCCCTTGAGCAGCGCCGGCAACGCCGAGGCAAAGCGCAGGCGCTGGCCGGTGCGCGACAGGTACAGCGGTTTGACACCGAGGCGGTCGCGGGCGATGAACAGCCGCTTGGCGTCGCGTTCCCAGATGGCGAAGGCGAACATGCCGTTGAGCTTGGGCAACAGTGCTTCGCCCCAGGCGTGGTAGCCCTTGAGCAGCACTTCGGTGTCGCCACCGGAATAGAAGGCGTAGCCCAGGCCTTCCAGCTCGGCGCGCAATTCAGGGTAGTTGTAGATCGCGCCGTTGAAGGCCAGGGACAGGCCCAGTTGATTGTCGATCATCGGCTGGGCCGAACCGTCGGACAAGTCCATGATTTTCAGGCGCCGATGGCCCAGGGCAATGGGGCCCTGACTGTGGAAACCCCACGCGTCGGGGCCGCGAGGAGCCAGGTGATGGGTGATTCGCTCTACGGCCGCAAGGTCCGCAGGTTGTTGATCGAAACGTAACTCTCCAGCTAATCCGCACATAAGTCCTTACCGGTTTTTCCGTTGGGGAGGGTCAAACACCATACGCCAAAATGGCGGGTACTTTGAAACTGACCGGTGGGATTGGTGTGAGTTTTAGATCAATGCGTTATAAGCAGCTGAAGTAGGGGCGCTCGGGCGGCTGAAAAACCACGGCAAACACCAACCTGTGGGAGCGAGCCTGCTCGCGATCGCGGTGTGCCAGTCACTTGGATGCCAGATGATCTGGCGCAATCGCGAGCAGGCTCGCTCCCACAGGTTTTTGTGGCATACCGGCAATCTGCATTAGGCCTTGCCCCGAACCAGCGCCCGCAACGCAAACCGGTTCGGATGACAGGCCTCGGCCACGCTTCGGGGCAGGGGCAAAGGTTCGTTGTCCAGCCAGGCGGCAATCAACTCGCCCGACAATGGCGCGGTGATCAGGCCCCGGGAGCCGTGGCCGCTGTTGATGTACAAGCCATCGAGCCAGGGGCATGGGCAGTCCGGAACTTGGCGGGCGTCCTTGCTCAGCGCCGAGTATGCCTGGGTGAAGGCCTGACTCTCGGCCAACGGGCCGACAATCGGCAGATAGTCCGGACTGGTGCAACGGAACGCCGCGCGGCCCTGGAGGTGTGCCGGGTCCAGGGTGCTGGCGTCCAGGCGTTCCACCAGATCAGCGGAGATTTGCTCCAGCATCTGCAGGTTGCCGGCGTGCTCGGCGGCGGTAGGGGTCAGGTCGTCGTTCTTGAAATCGAAACTGGCCCCCAGGGTGTGCTCGCCCAACCGTGCCGGAGCCACGTAGCCTTCAGCGCAGACCACCGTGCGCAGTGCCTGGCTGTGGGCGGTTTGCGACAGGCGGGTGATTTGCCCGCGAATGCGCTTGAGGGGCAAGTCGGCGGCCGCATCGAAGCGTTTGATCTCGGCGGCGCTGGCGAGGATCACTACCGGTGCGCTGGCCAGGCAACGTTCACCATCCCAGGCCTGCCATTGGCCGTCGATGCGGCGCAACTCGAGGACTTCATGGTGGGCTTGTACCTCAATTTTGGGGGCGGATGCCTGCCAGCGGCACAGCGCGGGCGGATGGACCCAACCGCCTTGCGGGTAAAACAGACCGCCACAGGCCAGGCCGATACCGGACTGCGCCTCGGCCTGGGACTGATTCAGGAGGTGTAGCAAATCTTCGGCAAAGGCCTCGGACAATTGCGCCTGGCGCTCGGCTTCCTTGGCGCTGAAGGCCAGTTGCAAGACACCACAGCCGTCCCAGTCCACACCTCGCTGCAGATGTTCGAGCAGGCGCCGGGTGTAACCGAAACCGCTGAGGATCATCTGCGACAGCGCCGTACCATGGGCCGAAAGCTTGAGATACAACACGCCCTGCGGGTTGCCGGACGCTTCTTCGGCCAACCCGGCATGCCGTTCCAGCAGCGTCACCTGCCAGCCACGGGCCGCGAGGCTGGACGCGCTGGCGCAACCGGCCAGGCCGCCACCGATCACCAGGGCTCGCCGCTCGCCGCTGTGCGCCGTGGGGCGGGTGTACCAGGGTTTTACTGGGGGCGGTGCGGGTGTCAGTTGCGGCCAGCCGAGAAACACCCCGCGAAGGATTTCCCATTTATGGCCGATGCCCGGCGTACGCTTCATCTTGAAGCCTGCCGCGTTCAACAACCGTCGCACCCAGCCGGTGCTGGTGAAGGTGCTGAGGGTCGCGCCGGGGGCAGCCAAGCGCGCCAGTTCGGCAAACAGCTCGGCGGTCCACATCTCGGGATTTTTCGCCGGCGCGAAACCGTCCAGGAACCAGGCATCGATTTGCGCATCCAGCTGCGGTAATTGCTCCAGGGCGTCGCCGATCAACAAGGTCAGGGTCACCCGGCCGTCTCCCAGCGTCAGGCGCTGGAAGCCCTGATGGATGGCGACGTACTGCGCAAGCAATTGATCCGCCTGAAGCTTGAGTTGCGGCCACAAATCCAGCGCCCGGCGCAGGTCGGGGGGGCTCAAGGGGAATTTCTCGACACTGACAAAATGCAGCCGCGCCCCGGCCGGTGCGCACTGCTCGAACAACTGCCAGGCGCAGAGAAAATTCAGCCCGGTGCCAAACCCGGTCTCGCCGATCACCAGCCGCCCGTCGTCCGGCAGCGCGGCAAAACGCTCGGTCAGGTTGTTCTGTTCAAGGAACACATAGCGGGTTTCTTCCAGGCCCGACTGATCGGAAAAATACACATCGTCGAACACCCGCGAGCGCGGGCGACCCTGATCGTCCCAGTCGAGTTGGGCGTGGTGCTGTACGGGTGTCATGGCAGGCTCGGTCAAAACTGGGAGGCCATTCTAACCGATCGGTATGGGCTTGCTTGACCCATCGCAATACAGCGTTCGTCTGGATGGAATCTGCTGCACCGGCCCGCGTCCAATCCGCTAGTCTTGCCCCATTCCCTGGAAGGAGCTGTCCATGTTCGAATCCGCTGAAATCGGTCACGCCGTCGATAAAGACACCTATGACGCCGAAGTCCCGGCACTGCGTGAAGCGTTGCTCGAAGCCCAGTACGAGCTACACCAGCAGAGCCGTTTTCCGGTCATCGTGCTGATCAACGGCATCGAAGGCGCCGGCAAGGGCGAAACGGTGAAATTGCTCAATGAGTGGATGGACCCGCGGCTGATCGAAGTGCGTACCTTCGACCAGCAGACCGACGAGGAGCTGGCGCGGCCACCGGCCTGGCGTTATTGGCGGATGCTGCCGGCCAAGGGACGCATGGGGATTTTTTTTGGCAACTGGTACAGCCAGATGCTGCAGGGGCGCGTTCATGGCCAGATCAAGGATCCACGGCTCGACCAGGCCATCAATGGCGCTGAACGGTTGGAGAAAATGCTCTGCGATGAAGGCGCACTGATCTTCAAGTTCTGGTTTCACCTGTCCAAGAAACAGATGAAAGCCCGGCTCAAGGGGCTCAAGGACGACCCGCTGCACAGCTGGCGCATCAGCCCGCTGGACTGGCAGCAGTCCCAGACCTACGACAAGTTCGTCAAATACGGTGAGCGGGTCCTGCGCCGCACCAGTCGAGACTACGCCCCGTGGCATGTGATCGAAGGCATGGACAGTTATTATCGAAGCCTTACGGTCGGACGGATCCTGCTTGACGGGATGCGCCAAGCCTTGCACCGCTCGAGGATCAAAGCGGAAAAGGTCAATGTGGCGCCACTGCCGCCGCTGGACGACCAGGTCACGCTGCTGGACAGCCTGGACATGACCCTGCGTCTGGACAAGGCCGATTACGAAGAGCAACTGATCGCCGAGCAGGCGCGTTTTTCCGGCCTGTTGCGCGATAAACGCATGCGCCGCCATGCCCTGGTGGCCGTGTTTGAAGGCAACGATGCGGCGGGCAAGGGGGGGGCGATCCGGAGGGTCGCGGCAGCACTCGACCCGCGCCAGTACAGCATCGTACCGATTGCCGCACCCACCGAGGAAGAGCGCGCCCATCCCTACATGTGGCGGTTCTGGCGGCATATCCCGGCGCGGGGCAAGTTCACCGTGTTCGATCGCTCCTGGTACGGCCGGGTGCTGGTGGAGCGGGTCGAAGGTTTTTGCAGCAAGGCCGACTGGCTGCGGGCTTACGGCGAGATCAACGATTTCGAGGAGCAGATTGCCGACGCCGGAGTCGTGGTCGTCAAGTTCTGGCTGGCCATCGACAAGGAGACTCAACTGGAGCGCTTCCAGGAACGCGAGGAAATTCCTTTCAAGCGCTTCAAGATCACCGAGGACGACTGGCGCAACCGTGACAAATGGGATGCCTACCGGGCAGCGGTGTGCGACATGGTCGACCGCACCAGCACCGAGATTTCTCCTTGGACCCTGGTGGAGGCCAACGACAAGCGCTGGGCGCGGGTCAAGGTGTTGCGCACGCTTAATGAAGCGTTGGAGGAGGCCTTCGAGCGCTCAGCAAAGCAGGCTCGCAAGGCGAGCAAGGGCAAATAGTGGGCGATGGGAACGCATACGCGGGGTGAATGATCGTCGCGGTCGGTTATGCAGTGGATTTATGCTCAATTGACTCCTAACCGACAATAACAATTGAGGTACAGCCATGCGTGAAGTGGTGATCGTCGACAGCGTGCGGACCGGCCTGGCCAAGTCTTTTCGCGGCAAGTTCAACATGACCCGTCCGGACGACATGGCGGCCCATTGTGTCGATGCATTGTTGGCGCGCAACGGGATCGATCCGGCCAGCGTCGAGGACTGCATCGTCGGCGCCGGTTCGAACGAGGGCGCCCAGGGCTATAACATCGGCCGTAACGTGGCGGTGCTTTCGCAATTGGGCATCGGCACCGCCGGCATGACCCTCAACCGCTTCTGCTCCTCGGGCCTGCAAGCCATCGCCATCGCCGCCAACCAGATCGCCTCCGGTTGCAGCGAGATCATTGTTGCCGGTGGCGTGGAATCCATCAGCCTGACAATGAAAAGCGTCAATACCGATCACCTGATCAACCCGCTGCTCAAGGAGCAAGTGCCGGGGATTTATTTCCCCATGGGCCAGACCGCCGAGATCGTCGCCCGCCGTTATCAGGTCAGCCGTGAAGAACAGGACCGCTACGCCTTACAGAGCCAGCAGCGCACTGCCCAGGCCCAGGCGGCCGGGCTGTTCGACGACGAGATCATGCCGATGGCGGTCAAGTACAAGGTCGAGGACAAGAACACCGGTGCGGTGCAGATTCTCGACGGCGTGGTTGATCGCGACGATTGCAACCGCCCCGACACCACCTATGAAAGTCTGGCGGGCTTGAAGCCGGTGTTCGCCGAAGACGGCTCGGTGACAGCGGGCAACTCATCACAGTTGTCCGACGGGGCTTCGATGACCCTGGTGATGAGCCTGGAAAAAGCCCTGGCCCTGGGGCTCAAGCCCAAGGCGTTTTTCCGTGGCTTTACCGTGGCCGGTTGCGCGCCGGACGAAATGGGCATCGGTCCGGTGTTTTCGGTGCCCAAACTGCTCAAGGCCAAGGGCTTGCATATCGATGATATCGACTTGTGGGAACTCAACGAAGCCTTCGCATCCCAGTGTCTCTACAGTCGTAACCGGCTGGAAATCGATAACGAGAAGTACAACGTCAACGGCGGTTCGATTTCCATCGGTCACCCGTTCGGCATGACCGGTTCGCGCCAGGTCGGCCATCTGGTGCGCGAGCTGCAACGGCGCAGCCTGCGCTACGGCATCGTGACCATGTGCGTGGGCGGCGGGATGGGGGCGACGGGGTTGTTTGAGGCGGTGAGATAACCGGGCGCTGACAGTTAGCGAGATGATTATTTGTGGCGAGGGGATTTATCCCCGCTGGGTTGCGCAGCAACCCTAAAATCTACAACCGAGGTATATCAGGCTGACAGAGTGGTTTGCTTTGGGGCTGCTTTGCAGCCCAGCGGGGATAAATCCCCTCGCCACAAGGGGGGGCTGCGTCAGCTGCGCTAGCTGGCAACCTGGGTCAGTTGCTGCATCCGCGCGATATACGTTTTTATCTCCCGTTCTGCCGCCTCGCGGCTGGCGAACGGGCCTTCCTGCGTGCCTTCTCGGGTATTGAAATAAAACTCGCCGTTTACCCGGCAGATCCGGTCGCTGCGAAAAATCGTCGTAGGGGCGGGATCCTGGGCGCGTTTGCCAAACATGGCGGTCTCCAAAGGCAGCGGGGGCAATGTCATTTGAGCTTATGCGCAGTCCTTGGTTTGCGCCTGGCCAGGCGATCGACGGCAACGACCCGTACAGTCCCATGGACGTCCACGGCCTAACTGTCCCTGTGTCCTGAAGCGATCCGCGCCTAGAATGGGGGCTCTTTGTCTTGAGCTGCGAGGGTTGCATGCACATATCGTCCGGTCGCTGGGTCTACGGCCTGTTCCTTGCCCTGCTGACCGCCCTGCTGTGGGGCATCCTGCCGATCAAGCTCAAGCAAGTGCTGCAGGTGATGGATCCGGTCACCGTGACCTGGTTTCGCTTGCTGGTGTCCGGTGGCTTGCTGTTCATCTACCTGACGGCCACTGGCCGTTTGCCCAGTCGCAAGGTGTTGGGCCCCCGGGGCGGCTGGCTGGTGGCGATGGCGGTGTTGGGGCTGGTCGGCAACTACGTGCTGTACCTGATGGGCCTCAATCGCTTGAGCCCCGGCACCGCGCAACTGGTGGTGCAGATGGGGCCGATCATGTTGCTGGTGGCCAGCCTGTTTGTGTTCAAGGAGCGTTTCAGCGTGGGGCAGGGCATCGGCCTGCTGGTGTTGTTGATCGGCTTCACGCTGTTTTTCAACCAGCGCCTCGGCGAGCTGCTGACGTCCCTGAGCGACTACACCGCCGGGGTCTTGATGGTGTTGCTGGCGTCGACGGTCTGGACCTTCTATGCCCTGGGCCAGAAGCAACTGCTGACGGTGTGGAATTCGTTGCAGGTGATGATGGTGATCTACCTGTTCTGCGCGCTGCTGCTCACGCCCTGGGTGCATCCGCTGGAGGCACTGCAACTGAGTCCGCTGCAAGGCTGGCTACTGCTTGCTTGCTGCCTCAATACCCTGATTGCCTACGGCGCCTTTGCCGAGGCCCTGGCTCACTGGGAAGCGTCGCGGGTCAGCGCGACCCTGGCGATCACGCCGTTGGTGACCTTCGCCGCGGTGGCGTTGGCAGCTTGGTGGTGGCCTGACTACGTGCACGCCGAGCAGATCAATCTGTTGGGGTATGGCGGGGCGGTGCTGGTGGTGTTGGGATCGGCATTGGTTGCCCTCGGGCCGTCGCTGATTGCCGGGCTCAGGGCCCGGCGTGAGCGACTGGCTGTCGGGCGATGACCGCGACCACAAAAAGAACCGCTCTTTTGTGGGAGCGAGCCTGCTCGCGATAGCGGTCTGGTCGTCGATAATGTCGAGCCGAGCGGCCTCATCGCGAGCAGGCTCGCTCCCACAGGTGGGTTGTGTTGAGCGCACGCTTTGCGTCCAACCAAGCACACATCTCAGCCCTGGCTTCCGGCCTCCAGCATATTCTCCGGCCGCACCCAGGCATCGAACTCTTCGTCGGTCAGATACCCCAACTGCAAGGCCGCTTCGCGCAGGGTCAGCCCTTCGCCGTAGGCTTTCTTGGCGATTTCGGCGGATTTGTCATAGCCGATGTGTGTGTTCAGGGCGGTGACCAGCATCAAGCCACGTTCCAGATGCGCCGCCATCTGCTCGGCATCCGGTTCGAGCCCGGCGATGCAGTGCTGCTGGAAATTGCTGCAGCCATCGGCCAGCAGACGGATCGACTGCAACAGGTTGTGAATGATCACCGGCTTGAACACGTTCAATTGCAAATGACCCTGGCTGGCGGCGAAACCGATGGTCACGTCGTTGCCCATGACCTGGCAGGCCAGCATCGACAAGGCCTCGCACTGGGTCGGGTTGACCTTGCCGGGCATGATGGAGCTGCCCGGTTCATTGGCTGGCAACTTCACTTCGGCGAACCCGGCCCGTGGCCCGGAGCCCAGCAGGCGCAGGTCATTGGCAATCTTCATCAGGGTCACGGCCAGGGTTTTCAGCGCGCCGGACAACGTGGTCAGGGGCTCATGGCCGGCCAACGCCGCGAACTTGTTTGGCGCGGTGACGAAGGGCAGGCCGGACAGCGCCGCCAGTTCAGCGGCGATCGCCTCGCCGAAGCCGTGGGGCGAGTTGAGTCCGGTGCCCACTGCCGTGCCGCCCTGGGCAAGTTCGCAAACCGCCGGCAGTGCCGCACGGATCGCCCGTTCGGCGTAATCGAGTTGAGCGATGAAGGCTGACAGTTCTTGGCCGAAGGTGATCGGCGTGGCGTCCATCATGTGGGTGCGGCCGGTCTTGACCAGTTTCATGTGGCGCGCCGCCAGTTCCGCCAGTGCGCCGGACAACTCGGCGATCGCCGGCAGCAATTGCTGATGGACCGCCTGGATGGCGGCGATGTGCATGGCGGTGGGGAAGCAGTCGTTGGAGCTCTGGGAGCGGTTGACGTGATCGTTCGGGTGCACCGGGCTCTTGCCGCCGCGGGGATTGCCCGCCA
This sequence comes from Pseudomonas sp. N-1-13, assembly GCF_057787095.1. Lineage (NCBI taxonomy): Bacteria > Pseudomonadati > Pseudomonadota > Gammaproteobacteria > Pseudomonadales > Pseudomonadaceae > Pseudomonas > Pseudomonas sp. N-1-13. The sequence continues at coordinate 1,640,631 of NZ_JBYNRI010000001.1, forward strand.
GCTCGTTGGCGCGCCCGGCGATCACTTCGTTGACGTTCATGTTGCTTTGGGTTCCGCTGCCGGTCTGCCAGACCACCAGGGGGAATTGGTCGTCATGCTGGCCGGCCAGGACTTCGTCGGCGGCCTGTTCGATCAGGCGCGCGATGTCGGCAGGCAAGTCGCCATTGCGGTCATTGACCCGCGCGGCGGCTTTCTTGATCAGCGCCAGGGCGTGCAGCACCGACAGCGGCATGCGTTCGTTGCCAATGGCAAAGTTGATCATGGAGCGCTGCGTCTGGGCGCCCCAGTAGGCTTCATCCGGGACTTCAACCTGGCCAAGGCTGTCGGTTTCGATACGGCTCATCGGGTCAAACTCCTGTAGGTCTGAATGCGCAGTTTAGGCCCTGAAGGGCGACACGGGTTCCCTCAATCATTTTTCGATCGTTTCGGCCCGTCAATCGGACGCGTAGAGCAATGGGGTTGAGGCTCGGTGTTTATTAGGCGCAGAATGATCGCCCTTGGGGTTTTACCTCGCCTGTAGAAAAGGAAACTCGATGACCCGTCTTCGTGCCATCTGTACCGCAGTTGCTCTGGTGTGTGCCAGCAGTCCTGTTTTTGCCGATACCGCCAGCCACAACGCCAGTGCCGAAGAGTTCCTGACCCTGGCGCACGCCGACAAACTGGGTACCCCGGTGTACATGCAAGTGCAGCAGATGTTTGCCCAGCGCTTTGAACAGACCAAGGCTCCCGAGTCGAAAAAAGCCACCCTCGAAACCTACCAGGCCAAGGCCAACGCCGCGCTGGACCAGGCCATCGGCTGGAAGAAGCTCAAGCCGGACATGGTCAAGCTTTACACCTCCAACTTCAGCGAGCCGGAGCTCAAGGAACTGGTGTCCTTCTACCGTTCGCCTCTGGGCAAGAAAGTCCTGGAAAAAATGCCCCAGCTGACCCAGCAATCGGCCCAGTTGACCCAAGCCAAGCTGGAAAGCGCGGTGCCGGTGGTCAACAAGCTGCTGGCAGACATGACCGCCGAGCTTGAGCCCAAAGCCGCCCCTGCCAAGAAAAAGCCGTAAGCGGAGCCCGGTATGAGCATGCAACAACGCATCGAATCGACGCTCGGGCTGTTGCAGCCCGAGCACCTGCAAGTGCTGGATGAAAGCCACATGCACAGCCGTGGGTTACAGACCCACTTCAAGGCCGTGGTGGTCAGCCACCAGTTCGAGGGGCTCAATCGCGTCAAGCGTCATCAGAAGGTCTACGGCACGCTGGGCGAGCTGATGGGTGAGTTCCATGCGTTGGCGCTGCACACCTATACCCCCGAGGAATGGGCGCAGATCGATACAGCCCCGGCTTCGCCGACTTGTGCCGGTGGCAGCAAGCACTGATCTGCAGAGAATGACTGCTGTTGTGGCTGTTGTCGCTGCACTCCTGCAACCCCTCTGTTTTTTGTTAGAATCCGCAACGCGCCTCACGGGGCGCGTTTTTTTTCGCATCCGGTTCACCCTTTGCGAGGGTAGCCACCTGGAGAAATACCCATGACACCATCCATTGTCGTGGCGGCACTGTATAAGTTCGTCACCCTTGAAGATTACGTCGAGCTGCGTGAGCCATTGCTCAAGGCCATGCTCGACAACGGCATCAAAGGCACGCTGCTGATCGCCGAAGAAGGCATCAACGGCACCGTTTCCGGCACTCGCGAAGGCATCGACGGATTGCTGGCCTGGCTCAAGAACGACCCGCGCATGATCGACATCGACCACAAGGAGTCGTACTGCGATGAGCAGCCGTTCTATCGCACCAAGGTCAAGCTCAAGAAGGAAATCGTCACCCTCGGCGTCGAAGGCGTGGATCCCAACAAACAGGTTGGCACTTATGTCGAACCGCAGGACTGGAACGCACTGATCAGCGATCCGGAAGTCTTGCTGATCGACACGCGCAACGACTACGAAGTGTCCATCGGCACCTTTGAAGGCGCGATCGACCCCAAGACCACCAGCTTTCGCGAGTTCCCCGAGTACATCAAAGCCAACTTCGACCCGGCCAGGCACAAGAAAGTCGCGATGTTCTGCACCGGTGGCATTCGCTGCGAAAAAGCTTCCAGCTACATGCTCGGCCAGGGTTTCGACGAGGTCTATCACCTCAAGGGCGGCATCCTGAAGTACCTCGAAGAGGTGCCTCAGGAAGAAACCAAATGGCGCGGCGACTGCTTCGTGTTCGATAACCGCGTGACCGTTCGCCATGACCTTAGCGAAGGCGACTACGATCAGTGTCATGCCTGTCGTACACCGGTGAGCGTAGAGGACCGTGCTTCGGAGCACTACGTGCCAGGCATCAGTTGCCCGCATTGCTGGGACAAGCTGAGCGAGAAGACCCGGCGCAGCGCCATCGACCGGCAAAAGCAGATCGAACTGGCCAAGGCCCGCAACATGCCGCATCCGATCGGCTACAACTATAAGCAATCACCTTCCGAGGCTTGAACCATGGCGCCACGCCTGCTCTATGTGATGGACCCGATGTGTTCCTGGTGCTGGGGTTTTGCGCCGGTTGCCGAGGCACTGGTCGAGCAGGCGCAGGCCGCCGGGGTAGAACTGCACCTGGTGGTGGGCGGTTTGCGCACCGGCAGCGGTTCGGCCCTGGAGCCGACCACCCGACGCTACATCCTCGAGCATTGGCAGGCCGTCACCCAGGCCACCGGCCAGACGTTCAAGCTTGAAGGGGCGCTGCCGGACGGTTTTGTCTATGACACCGAACCGGCCTGCCGGGCACTGGTGACGGCCCGTGGCCTGGCGCCGGACCTGGCCTGGAAACTGTTGAAGCTGATCCAGCAGGCGTTTTATGTCGAGGGTCGTGATGTGACCCACGCCAGCGTCCTGGTGGAACTGGCCGAACAGGCTGGACTGCCACGCATCGAGTTCGCCGCAGCCTTTGACCGCGCCGAGCAACATGCGGCCACTGCCGCGGATTTCACCTGGGTGCAGGATCTTGGCATCGCGGGTTTTCCTACGCTGCTGGCCGAGCGTGACGGTCAATTGGCCTTGCTTACCAACGGCTACCAGCCCCTGAGCCAGTTGTCTCCGCTGTTGGGCCGCTGGCTGGAGCGCGCGGCCTGTGCCTGACCGGGCGGATGACGCATCCCCTGGGCAGCGCGTCGACCGCTTGAGCTGGGCAGAAATCCGCCGTCTGGCCCTTAAACACAAGAAAGCCCTGTGGATCGCCAACGGCGTGGCCGTGCTGGCGACGCTGTGCAGCGTACCGATCCCGCTGCTGCTGCCGCTTTTAGTGGACGAAGTGCTGCTGGGCCAGGGCGACGCGGCATTGAAGGTCATGAACCATGCGTTGCCCAGCGGCTGGCAAAGCGCGGCCGGTTATATTGGCCTGATGCTGGTGGTGACCCTGGTCCTGCGATGCGGCGCTTTGCTGTTCAACGTGCTGCAGGCGCGATTGTTCGCCAGGCTGGCCAAGGACATCGTCTATCGCATTCGCGTCCGATTGATCGAACGGCTCAAACGTATTTCCCTGGGCGAGTACGAAAGCCTGGGCAGCGGTACCGTGACCACACACCTGGTCACCGACCTGGACACCCTGGACAAATTCGTCGGCGAAACCCTCAGTCGTTTCCTGGTGGCGATGCTGACACTGGTGGGCACTGCCGGCATTCTGGTGTGGATGCACTGGCAACTGGCGCTGCTGATCCTGTTGTTCAACCCGTTAGTGATCTACGCCACGGTCCAGTTGGGCAAACGGGTCAAGCACCTCAAGAAGCTGGAGAATGACAGCACCTCGCGCTTCACCCAGGCCCTGACCGAAACCCTGGATGCCATCCAGGAGGTGCGTGCCGGTAACCGCCAGGGTTATTTCCTGGGTCGATTGGGGACACGGGCCAGGGAGGTCCGTGATTACGCAGTGAGTTCACAGTGGAAAACCGATGCCTCGAACCGCGCCAGCGGTTTGCTGTTTCAGTTTGGTATCGATATTTTCCGCGCAGCGGCGATGCTCACCGTACTGTTCTCCGACCTCTCCATCGGCCAGATGCTGGCGGTGTTCAGCTACCTGTGGTTCATGATCGGACCGGTGGAGCAACTGCTCAATCTGCAGTACGCGTTTTATGCCGCCGGGGGCGCATTGTCGCGGATCAACGAGTTGTTGGCCCGTGCCGACGAACCGCAATACACCGGCAGTGTTAACCCGTTCCAGGGGCGTGCCACCGTGGGTATCGAAGTTCAGGGGCTGAGTTTCGGCTACGGCGACGAACTGGTGCTGAACCAGATGAACCTGTCGATTGCCCCCGGTGAGAAAGTCGCGATTGTCGGGGCCAGCGGGGGTGGCAAAAGTACCTTGGTCCAGTTGCTGTTGGGGCTGTACACGCCGCTGGCCGGGACCATCCGTTTCGGCGGTTCGACTCAGCAGGAAATCGGCCTGGAAACCGTGCGCGACAATGTTGCCGTGGTCCTGCAGCATCCCGCGCTGTTCAACGACACGGTACGGGCCAACCTGACCATGGGCCGCGAGCGCACGGACGAGGCCTGCTGGCAGGCACTGGAAATCGCCCAACTGCACCAGACGATCATAAGTTTGCCCAACGGTCTGGACAGCATCGTCGGCCGTTCCGGCGTGCGTCTGTCCGGCGGGCAACGCCAGCGCCTGGCCATTGCCCGGATGGTGCTGGCCGAGCCCAAGGTGGTGATCCTCGACGAGGCGACGTCGGCGCTGGACGCCGCCACCGAGTACAACCTGCACCAGGCGCTGGCGCGGTTCTTGAGCAACCGGACCACCTTGATCATCGCGCACCGGTTGTCGGCCGTGAAGCAGGCCGACCGCGTGCTGGTGTTCGACGGCGGACAAATCGCCGAGGATGGCGACCATCAGCAACTGATTGCTGACGGTGGTTTATACGCCAAGCTCTACGGGCATCTGCAGCAGCATTGATCGCCAGGGATCAATCGGATTCGGTTGAAGAGCTCATTTCAGTTGCCGGACGCTTACGGCGCTGTCCCCAGATGACGTTCAACGCAGCGGCTCCGCGCTCATGACCGAACTCCTTCATGACAATCGCGCAGGATTCGCAAGGAGGCAGGGTGGTGGCAAGCGTGATCGACTTGATGTCTTCAGGGTTTGGATACTTTTCGCTGATGTAGGCAATCAGTTTGCTTTCACTGTCCGCAGAGGTCACTCGACTGAGCCTGTCCGAGGTGCCCGGAGCATCCATCAGATGAGGGATAGCGAGCAATTTTCCATCGGCGCTCAGAGTGAGGGAGGCAGGGTCAATCGCGTTCCTGATGCCATCAACATTGAAGTAAGTGGCCTCTTTGACGTTGACTTGCGTATAGCCACTGTGGGATTTGAACAGCGGCAGGTGCTGGGTGTAGTCCTCGATTCCGGAAACACTGACATATATTTCGTTGTTTCCGGATGCCGTGATGACGTGGGCAAAAGCTATGTTCTTTTGATTTTTGGTCGGAAGGGTTTTTTGCAGTTCTCGCATGGCGTCATTGATGGTCACCGCTCGGGTGGTGGATTGAGACGGGCCGGCAATGGACGGCGATGTAAAAAGCGCGTTGAAGATGCTTGCGGTTGATTTTTGTATGGCTTCGGGCGCTTGCGTGGTGGGTTGCCACACGGCTGCTCCGTTAGGCAAATCAGAGACAATCATTCTGGTGCGACGATCGAATAACACCGCCTCGGCGGGGTAGGTACTGACTTTCAACCACTTCATATTGGAGGGTGGATGGCTCGGTGCGCCAATGGGTATCGAAATTTCATCGATCTTGTCCAGTGCCCGTTCGACCTGGTCTCTGCCGTAGATTCGCGCGGCGTTGTTGGCGTTCAACGAACCGATATAAACCCGTTGCAGCTCTTCTCCCAAAGAGCCGGGCGTCAGGTCGCTTGGGCCAAGCCTTTTCAGGCTCAGAGCAGCCTCGACACTCTCAGTGGAGAGCAATCTGGTCATGTAATAATCATCCGTGTTCAAGCGGGTGAATATGTACGTGAACTGCTCATCGATCGAGGGAATGATGAGCGCGCCGGTTTGATGGATATCGTCAATTTTTTCTGCCGAACCGGTTACTTTGATGCCACCGTACAGACCGGTTTGAAATTCCAGGGTCGCCGTAATGGTTTCTCTGGGGATGGGGACTCTGCTGGAGAGACCGATCCATTGCGGTTTGCCTTTGTAGGTGTTGAGCTTGCCGTCCTTGAGTTCATAGATTTTCCCTTCGAAGGCGAGCAGGGCGCGATCGTTGGGATGCTTGGGCGTGGAGGGATAGAACGTTGCGTCACCAAACCAGGGCGCCCAGCTTAACTCAGTGCTGAACTCGCCCGCGGGTGGGCGCTCGGCAGGTTTGTCTTGCACTACATACCTGGTTTTGCACACCTCATCCGGCGCACGACGAACACGGCACGCCAGTTTCCTGAAGGGTGGACTGTCATCCGGGTGGCTGATGCGACGCAGGGTTCCGGCCTTCAAACGATAGGGCACGCCATCCACATAGAAGAGGCGGCTGCCATCGGCTTCAAGCACTTCTAGTACCCGGGCATTTTCCGGTAACTCAACGAGGGTCTCGGTGTCGGTTTGCGCCCGTGTGTTGAAGTGGGAGCGGCCCGGTGACACGTCAGCACCCAGCCCAGGGCCGTAAGGCCTGGACGATAAAGGGTCAATCAAACGGTAATCGGCGCTGCCTGTGGCTGTGGTGTTGCGCACAGGAACATCGTCAACTCCGCGCACAGTGCTCAACTGGTCATTCATTGTCAGTGGACGCCAGCGGCCCGGGTCCGTGGCTTGGGCCATGCCTTGGACGAAATCGTATTGGCCGGCGCGCCCGGACAACGTCTTGAGACTCAGATAGCCCTTTTTACTGAACCTGTACACGCTCTGGCTGCCTGCCCGTAGCAAGGACGCAATGCCGTCGAGCGGGTTCAGGGTGGCGTTGAGCAAACTACCTGTCAGCGTTGCAAAGGCGGGCAGTGCTTTGCCAATGCTCAACTTGCCCGCGGCGCTGACCAACTTCAGCGAGCCTGACGCAAACTTGCCCATGGGTCGGGCGAATGCAACAAAATCTGTGAACAGGCCAAAGGCTCCACTCACCAGGCGATCACGGTCCCCCGAAGCCAAGTCTTCGATACTGCCCCAGAAGGGCACAAACATTTTGAGGATTTCCAGGTTTTTTTCACGCCTGGCCTTTTGACGGTCGAATTCGGTTTCGCCATAACAACTGTCGTAGAGCTGTTTTTCGTCAACGAAAAGCAGCTTCTCGCAAATGTACCGGGCCAGGTCCAGGGTGACTTTCGACTCCAATGTCCGCGGTAGAGTGTGGTTGGCGTCGCTATTGTTCGATTCGCCGAACGTGCCGCCAAGTGGGTCCAGGATGGCTTGGCATTCTTTGTGAGCGCCGGGGAGGGTGCCTTTTACGTGGGCATCCCAATCGAACGGAAGGGTTTTATGGCGAAGAACATCCACACTCACTGCCGAGCCGCGGCTGATTCTCCACTTTTCGATTTTGCGCTCTGCGCCAATATGGTGTGGCTGAATATCCGGTCGTGGGCGGATCACCCCAGCCCGCGGGAGCAGTTCGTAGTACGAGGTTTTGCGCTGGCTCGTCGTTTCCAGGATGAAGCCATTACGCGCGCGCAGGGGCAGCGTCTTATCTTCGGATTCATTGTTTGCTTCAATGCCCGTGGTTTCTTTTCTGAGGGTGTAGACCTTTGTCACGCCGTACTCCAGGGCTTGGCGATCAGCCAGGGGTAGGGATGCGAGCAGGTGGGTGATCAACGTGCGATAGGAACTTCTGATGAAGCTGAGGTAGATGTCGAAATGGGTTTTGAACGTTTGCTCGATATCGGGGAGCTTCCTGTCCTGCTGGGCAATAGCGCTAAAGCCGGGCCCGGCAAAGTTAGTCTGTAGGGTCGTATCGTGGTCGATCTTGAACCAGACATCGGTGATGACTTTTCCATCGGGCCGGGTGACGAACCATTTATGCTCAGTGAGTTGGCCGGCTGCATACACATCCGTGAATGTGTAGGTTTGGGGGGCGAGTTTTGCGATGGGGCCGCTGAGCCGAGTCACGGGGGCGGCATAAGTGCTGGCCTCCTTCACCAGCTTCCTGCCATCCGTCACGAACCGGCCGTCTGCGAAGAGCTTCGCCATTTTAAGCCGGGCGATGTTCAGCCTCTCGGGGGGGCGGCTATCCAGCCAGTTGACCGCCCGGGTCAAGCTATCGATGGTGAAGTCGAGCTTTTCTGCAGCAGTCTGTATGTCCTGCAGGGTGTAGTGCTCGTCGGCCTTATGGGCAACCAGGCCGTTTGTCACGGCCCATTCCAGCATGGGTTTCAATCTGGTCAGGGTGACCAGTTTCAGGTCATCAGCCGTGGCTTCACTGGCGTATTGGCCAGGGAAGTCGACCAGTTGCTGGAAACTCAGTCTTTGCAGCAGCGTCGGGTCGATCGCGTCAGCAAGACCCACACCATGAGCAAAATTTACCCAGACGGTGGAGCTTCGGTAAGGCAGTTGCGACGGTATATCGTGAATCTGGAAGTGCGGCGGGAACAAGGATTGATAAAGACGCGCGAGCAGAATGGATTCGTTCACTGACGCGGCGCGTTTTGAAGACAGCAGATGCGCCTCGAACTCGGCCCGAATCTGCCCATAGCTTTTCCCCCAGTTGGACGAACGTTGCCACGGGTAACCGGCGATACTGTCCGGGCTCTCGTTTTGCTCCTTTTCAAGCCAAAGACGAATGGCGTGGGCGAGCAGCTTGGTGCATATCCCTGCAGCCGTGTCCTCACCGGGTCTGCCGCCAAACCAGCCCAGCACTTGCAATAACCTGGTTGCCAGTTTCCGGGCGTTCGTCGATTGCAGAATAGCCTCCAGATACGCCGAAGGCTTCGCCCGGATTTGCGTCGTCGTCAATGTGTCGATATCCGAAGCGCCGAGGTAGGCCAGCAATGGGGTGTGCGGCGTAGGCAGGAATTGACGCACTGTGTCAGTGATCAGGTTCTCAGTGTGGGGGCTCAGGGCGTCGATGTTTATTCCATGTCCAAGCCCCAGCGTGTGGTGAGCGCGTTTCTCTTCCAGCGCATTCATCGTGGCGTGGCGTTGCTCGGTGTTTTGCCGATTGCATGGGGTAATACCGTAAAACCAGGTCATTCGTGCAAATGTTACTTGGCCGTCGAAACGAATTTGCCCGCCTAATAGTCGAGCAGTTTTTTCAATCTTTGCACGCAGCCCGTTCCAAGAGGGGTCGTTGTTCAGTGGAATCTGAATGGTGGTTTCTCTGTTCCTTGACAGTGTCTCGTAGAGGGCTTTGCCGTCTTTTAAAGTGACGATCAAGTGGTAATGAGGGGCGCTTAGCGTTTTGCACAGCGCCTGATAGTTTTTATCCTGGATGAGCGTGTGCAGTGCTCGTTGTCCGGTTTCATTTTCCAACGCCATGGGTGAACAAAGCCTGGGCTTGATCAGGCTGTCGGCCAACGTCTGCAGCGGTATCTGATGGTTTCGAACGAGCGATAGCATGGCCTCGTAATCGCCCAGCAAACCCTGATGTTTCTCGGCATAAGAGGGTGTCGGGCTCAGACTCGTTGAAAGGCCGGGGGCGGCGGTAGATTGCATATGGAGGTTTCCTGGTGATTAACGAACGTTTCTCTACGCGCCTCGATAAAGTGCAAGGTCTAGAGAAGTTCCGTATCAAAACAGTCCAGGCAAACCCGGGGTGGTAGATATGTATGGGGTGCAGGAAAGTTGTAACGGCGTTTGGCAATTACCAGGGCTTTATCACCGCTGTTGTCTCAGGCATCCAGGGGCATGGGGTGTCAAATAGTGTCCGGCCTCTTGCGGGGAGCTGCTACGCCTCCTAGTCTTGCGGGAATGAGCGGTCTGAATGCTGATCGCCTACGCCTATGCAAGGGATCTCATGACTCAAGCGCGGACTCTCGGAACCCCCCGGTTGTTGGGCATCGTCTGGCCTTTTATCGCCGTCGTCCTGTTTCAGGCATTGTTGGGGGGTGTCAGTCTTTACGTGTTGTCTGCGGTGCGCGGCTACGTGGCGGGAGAAAGCCTTTGGTCCAAGGGTCAGAAAGACGCCATTTACTACCTCAATCTTTATGCCGACAGTCGTGACGAAACAATCTTTCAGAAGTACCAGCGGGCTATCGCCGTACCTGAGGGTGGGCATGAGCTACGGGTGGCCCTGGACCGTCAGCCGCCGGATCTGGAGGCTGCACGGGCGGGAATCCTCAAGGGCGGCAACCACCCGGACGACGTGTCCAGTCTGATCTGGCTCTACCTGAATTTTCGACACTTCAGTTACCTGGAAGAGGCTATCGATCTCTGGACGGTGGGCGACGGCTACCTGATTGAACTGGATGACGTCGCCCGCCAGATGCACAGCCGGATTACCGCAGGTCAGGCTTCTGAGGCCGATATTCGCGGCTGGAAGGCGAAAATCTTTGCCATCAACGATTCCGTCACCCCGGCAGCCAAAGCTTTCAGCGATGCGCTGGGGGAGGGGTCGCGCTTCATCCTGCGCCTGTTGCTGGTGACCAACTTCGCCACCGCACTGGGGTTGATCGTGCTGGCGCTGTTGCGCACGCATAAACTGCTGGCCCAGCGGCAGGTCTTCGCCAATGCCCTGCAACTGGAAAAGGAGCGGGCGCAGATCACCTTGCAGTCCATTGGCGACGGCGTGATCACCACTGATGTGGACGGGGCAATCGCCTACATGAATCCCGCCGCCGAAGCGATGACTCACTGGAAGGCCGAGCACGCCACGGGATTGCCTCTGGCCGCCCTGTTCAATTTGCTCGATGACAACGCCCAGAGTGAAGGGCTGACCCTGATCGAGCATATTCTCAGCGGCCGGCTCGGTGGTGGCAGCGAGCATTCCAAACTGATCCAGCGTCTGGATGGCAGCACTGTGTCCGTCACGCTCGTAGGTGCGCCGATCCGCCATGCCGGCAAGGTCAGCGGAGCGGTGCTGGTGTTGCACGACATGACCCAGGAACGCCAATACATCGCCAACCTGTCGTGGCAAGCCACCCATGATGCGCTGACCGGCCTGGCCAATCGCCGGGAATTTGAATATCGCCTTGAGCAAGCCCTGCACAATCTGACGCGCCAGGTGGGGCGCCATGCATTGATGTTCCTCGACCTGGACCAATTCAAGCTGGTCAATGACACCTGTGGTCATGCGGCGGGTGACGAACTGTTGCGGCATATATGCGCACTGTTGCAATCGGGGCTGCGGGAAAACGACACCCTGGCCCGACTGGGGGGCGATGAGTTCGGTATCTTGCTGGAGAACTGCTCGCCGGAGGCCGCGGAAAAGATCGCCGAAGGGCTGCGCCAGACCGTACAGAACCTGCATTTTGTCTGGAAGGGCCGGCCATTCGTGACCACCGTGAGCATCGGTCTGGTGCATATCGCTCAAAGCCCGACGACGCTGGAGGCGTCCCTGCGTGCCGCCGATATGGCCTGTTACATGGCCAAGGAAAAGGGCCGCAATCGCGTCCAGGTCTATCACGCCGACGACTCGGAGCTGTCCCTGCGCTTTGGCGAGATGGCTTGGGTCCAGCGCTTGCACATGGCCCTGGAGGAGAATCGCTTCTGTCTTTATGCCCAGGAAATTGCCGCGCTGGGTCCGGGCGACCATGGCGGTGGGCATATCGAGATCCTGTTGCGCCTGCATGATGAAGCCGGAAGGATGATTCTGCCGGACAGTTTCATTCCCGCGGCAGAACGCTATGGCTTGATGACTTCCCTGGATCGCTGGGTGGTGGAAAACGTCTTCAAGATCATCCGCCAGTGCCTGAACGATTCGCGACAGGGACCGATGGCCATGTGTGCGATTAATCTGTCAGGCACAACTATCGGAGATCAGGCATTCCTTGATTTCCTGCGTAAACAGTTCGCGGCCTACTCGATTCCACCAGAAATGATTTGTTTTGAAATAACCGAGACCAGTGCTATTTCGAATTTGGGCAGCGCCATCCGCTTTATCAATGAACTCAAGAGCTTGGGTTGTTACTTTTCGCTCGATGACTTTTGTGCCGGAATGTCTTCATTCGCTTACCTGAAACATTTACCTGTAGACTTCCTGAAGATCGACGGGAGTTTCGTAAAGGATATGCTGGACGACCCGATTAACCGTGCAATGGTCGAGGTGATCAATCACATCGGCCACGTCATGGGTAAGCGCACGATTGCCGAGTTTGTTGAAACTACCCAGATCGAGCAGGCGTTGCTGGAGATTGGGGTGGACTACGCTCAAGGGTATGTGATTGAACGCCCGCAGTTGTTTACCTGTGATACGTTGCAATGCAGGCCGGCCCGGCCGCAGCCGCTGTTATTCAAGGCCCCCGGCACGTTCCGCTGAACCTCTTGTTGATCCGGAAAAAATCACAATCAAAAGGAGCCCGACAGTGATCGACACATTCAACCGAACAGGCCCGCTCATGGACGCCACAAGCTATCCGAAATGGGCACAACAGCTCATTACCGATTGCAGCGAGAGCAAGCGCCGGGTTGTCGAACACGAGCTGTATCAACGCATGCGCGATAACAAGCTCAGTGCCAAGACCATGCGCCACTACCTTATTGGTGGTTGGCCGGTCGTTGAACAGTTCGCCTTATACATGGCACAGAACCTCACCAAGACACGCTTTGCCCGCCATCCCGGCGAGGACATGGCGCGTCGCTGGCTGATGCGCAACATTCGTGTCGAACTCAACCATGCCGATTACTGGGTCAACTGGAGCGCCGCCCATGGCGTGACCCTGGAAGATCTGCAAGCGCAGCAAGTGCCACCCGAACTCCATGCGCTGAGCCACTGGTGCTGGCATACGAGTTCTTCTGACTCGCTGATCGTGGCCATCGCCGCGACCAACTATGCCATCGAGGGGGCAACCGGGGAGTGGTCGGCACTGGTGTGTTCCAGTGGTATCTACGCGGCGGCTTTCGCCGAGGAAGACCGCAAGCGAGCCATGAAGTGGCTGAAGATGCACGCCCAGTACGATGATGCCCATCCCTGGGAAGCCCTGGAAATCATCTGCACCCTGGCGGGCATGAACCCGAGCAAGGCCTTGCAGATCGAACTGCGCCAGGCTGTCTGCAAGAGCTACGACTACATGTACCTCTTCCTGGAGCGCTGCATGCAACTGGAGCAATCGGAATCGGTGGGGAAAACCTCATCGACCCGTGAGCGCCTGGCGTTGGCCGGGAGCTGATACCCGATAGCCAACCCAGGTGGGAGCGAGCGTGCTCGCGAAGGGGTCAGGACAGTCAACGGGGAGGTTGATTGCCTGATCGCCATCGCGAGCAGGCTCGCTCCCACATTTTTCGACGGTGTTCACAGAATCTGTCATTGCTGGTTTTCAACCCGCCATCGCCAGCCGGTTGCGGCCCTCGCGCTTGGCCACGTACAACGCGTTGTCGGCCCTGCGCAGCAGGCTTTCGACTGACTCACCCGGCAGCAACGTCGCGCAACCCAGGCTCACCGTCAGTTCGATCCGCGTACCTGCGGCAAAATAATCCTGCGCCTGGGCGGCATGACGCAGTCGTTCTCCGACCAAGGCCGCGGCGTCCCGGCTGGTGTTCGAGAGCAGAATCAGGAATTCTTCGCCGCCGAACCTGAACACCATGTCCACATTGCGCAGCTGATTCTTGATGGCCTCGGCTACGCCCTTCAACACCTCATCGCCGATACCGTGCCCATGACTGTCGTTGACGCGCTTGAAATGATCAATGTCCAGCATCAACAGTGACAGCGGTTGCAAATGACGCTTGGCCATATCAATTTCACGGATCAGCGTCTGGTCCATGGCGATGCGGTTGCCGGTGCCGGTCAGTGGGTCACGCAGGGCACTTTGGGTCGCGGCGCGGTAGAGCAGAGCATTGCGCAACGGAAACAGCAGCGTTGACAACACAGACTCAAGATCGGCTTGTTCGGTCTCGGTGAAGCGCTGGTTGCGGCGAAACACCAGCTCGCCCAAATACTCGCTTTCATGGCTGAGGTTGTAGGTGAGGGTGTGATGTCCGCGTTGCCCCAGCTCCAGGCGCAGATCGCTGGGGCTGTGGCGGTAGATCAGCGCGTCCAGCGGCACCAGCCGCTGAACCTCACGAAAAAACAGCCCCAGGATCCGTTGCGGCTCCAGGCTGGTCTGCAATTGCTGGCTCAGCTGCTGACGCAACTGCGAAAGATTGACAGAGCGTGCCACCAGCGGTGACGGCTGGCCAAAGCCCAGGCGCTGCAGTTTGGCGCTGTCGAAATCAATCGCGTTGATCTGGGTTGGCGTTTTCATATGGCGTGAGCCCCTAAGCAAATCTGTCCTGACAGGTTGGGTGAGGCGGCTTTGGGCGGCGCGTCGTACTGGTCCTTCAGTCCCGTAGGACATCTGATTTGAGTTTAGTCCGCTTTACCTGGCAGGCATAAGTCTCATCTCAACATCCATTACCCGCCGAACATGGCGTGTTTGAGGATCTTTAGAGCGAAAGTCGTGCCATTCGGTTCAGTAGAATAAAAACCGATTGTAAATCAATGTATTGACTACAAACGGCGAGCGCGTCGTCGGCATGGGGCGACATGGACTTGGCGGTTCGCCTGGCTACGTATCGGGCGCAGGGACGTCGCGACGGTAAACCGACGCGACGCGAAGGTGAACAATTATTGGGCGTTGAACGCCTGACCGTTGACGCCTGTGCTATCCGGCCCCATGAGGTACAGGTAGACCGGCATGATTTCTTCAGGCGTAGGGTTGTTGAGCGGGTTTTCCCCCGGATAGGCCTGGGCGCGCATGCTGGTGCGGGTGGCGCCGGGGTTGATGCTGTTGGCGCGCATGGGTGCGACGGTCTCGACTTCGTCGGCCAGGGTTTGCATCAGCCCCTCGGTGGCAAACTTGGAGACACCATAAGCCCCCCAGTAAGCCCGTCCCTTACGCCCGACGCTGCTGGAGGTGAACACCACGGACGCGTCCTTGGACAGCTTGAGCAGCGGCAGCAAGGTGCTGGTGAGCATGAACATGGCGTTGACGTTCACCTGCATCACCCGCATGAAGTTCTCGCCGGACAACTGCTCCAGCGGCGTACGCGGGCCGATGATCGAGGCGTTGTGCAGCAGGCCGTCCAGATGGCCGAATTCGGTTTCAATCATCGCCGCCAGTTCATCGTACTGATGGGGCAGGGCGGTTTCGAGGTTGAACGGGATTACCACCGGCTGTGGATGCCCGGCCGCTTCGATTTCATCGTAGACCTGGGTCAGGTTGGCTTCGGTCTTGCCCAGCAGCAATACAGTAGCGCCGTGGGCGGCATAGGTCTTGGCGGCTGCGGCGCCGATGCCGCGACCAGCGCCGGTGACCAGGATGACCCGGCCATTGAGCAGGTCGGGGCGGGCGGAATACTCAAACATAAAAAAACCTCACGAAACAGAACAAATGCGTGGTGATGCGCACGTGTGGCGAAGGGATTGATCTGTGGCGAGGGGATTTATCCCCGCTGGGCTGCGAAGCAGCCCCAAGTTTTTGCAGCTTGGCCTGATGCTGTAGGAGGCGCTTCGCGCCTCAGCGGGGATAAATCCCCTCGCCACAAAAGCATCGACAACAGTGAGTACGGTCAGCTCAGCAACTGCACAGCGCGTTATCCAGCACTTCACGCAGCGCCGAGGGGTGATCGATCACCACATCTGCGCCCCAATGGTTCGGGTTGTCGTCCGGGTGAATGTAGCCGTAGGTCACCGCGCAGGTCCTGGTGCCGGCGCTGCGGCCAGACTCGATGTCCCGCAGGTCGTCGCCCACGAACAATACGCTGGCCGGATCCAGGTCGAGCATCTTGCACGCCAGGGTCAGCGGTTCGGGGTCCGGCTTGCTGTTCTTTACATGGTCGGGGCAGATCAGCACTTTCGAGCGTTCGGCCAGGCCTAGCTGCTGCATGATCGGCTCGGCAAAGCGCACTGGTTTGTTGGTGACCACCCCCCAGATCAGGTTGGCGGCCTCAATGTCGGCCAGCACCTGGGCCATGCCGTCAAACAGGTGGCTGTGCACCGCGCAGCCCTTGAGGTAGCGGTCGAGGAATTCCTGGCGCAGTTCCTCGAAACCCGGCGACTCCGGGTCCATGGAGAAGGTCACCGCGACCATCGCCCGGGCGCCGCCGGAAATTTCGTCGCGAATATGCTGCGTGTTCATCGGTGGCAGGCCACGGTCGGCACGCATGGCCTGGCAGATGGCGATGAAGTCCGGCGCGGTGTCGAGCAGCGTGCCGTCCATGTCGAAGAGAACCGCTTTGAGACGCATCGACTTACTCCTCGCGCAAGGTCTGGATCATGTAGTTGACATCAACGTCGGCGGCCAGCTTGTAGTGCTTGGTCAGCGGGTTGTACGTCAGGCCGATGATGTCCTTGACGGTCAGCCCGGCCATGCGGCTCCAGGCCCCCAGCTCCGAAGGCCGGATGAATTTCTTGAAGTCGTGAGTGCCACGTGGCAACAGCTTCATGATGTATTCGGCGCCGATGATGGCGAACAGGTAGGCCTTCGGATTGCGGTTGATGGTGGAGAAGAACACCTGGCCACCGGGCTTGACCATGCGAAAGCACGCGCGGATGACCGATGATGGATCCGGTACGTGTTCAAGCATTTCCAGGCAAGTGACCACATCGAACTGCTCGGGCATTTCCTCGGCCAGGGCTTCGGCGGTGGTCTGCCGGTATTCCACGCTGACGCCGGATTCCAGTTGATGCAGTTGCGCAACCGCCAGCGGTGCTTCGCCCATGTCGATGCCCATCACCGTCGCTCCGCGCTGGGCCATGGCTTCGCTGAGGATGCCGCCGCCGCAGCCGACATCGAGCACCTTCTTGCCAGCCAGGCTGACTCGCTCGTCAATCCAGTTGACCCGCAGCGGGTTGATATCGTGCAGCGGTTTGAATTCGCTTTCACGGTCCCACCAGCGATGGGCCAGGGCTTCGAATTTGGCGATTTCAGCGTGGTCGACGTTGCTCATGTGCAGATCCTCGAAAAACTTGAAAAATCGTAGGGCCCGAGCCGTGGCTCAAGGGGCCTGGTTATTCGTTGTGGCCGCTGATGCGACGACCCCATGCCTGTGCCGTGGCACTGAGCTGCGATTCGTCCAGGCGGGTCAGGCGGCCGTCCTCAAGCAAGGGCTTGCCGGCCACCCACAGATGTTTCACGCAGTCGCGACCGGTGGCGTAGATCAGTTGCGACACCGGGTCATAGACCGGCTGTTGGGCCAGTCCCGACAAGTCAAAGGCCACCAGGTCGGCGGCCTTGCCGACTTCCAGCGAGCCGACCGTCGCTTCGATGCCCAGCGCCCGGGCGCCATTGAGCGTGGCCATGCGCAACGCCCGGTGGGCGTCCAGGGCCGTGGCCGAACCGGCGACGGCCTTGGCCAGCAATGCGGCGGTACGCGTCTCGCCCAACAGGTCCAGATCGTTGTTGCTCGCCGCCCCGTCAGTGCCGACCGCGACATTGACCCCGGCCTGCCACAAGCGCTCCACCGGGCAGAACCCGCTGGCCAGCTTCATGTTCGATTCCGGGCAGTGGATCACGCTACAGTTGCTTTCTACCAGCAACGCCTGGTCTTCATCGCTGACCTGAGTCATGTGCACCGCCTGAAAGCGTGGCCCCAGCAGGCCCAGGCGCCCCAGCCGGGCCATGGGGCGCTCACCGGTGTTATCCACAGCCTGCTGTACTTCGAAGGCGGTTTCGTGAACATGCATATGAATGGCCGCGTCCAGTTCTTCGGCGATCACCCGGATTTTTTCCAGGTTCTCGTCGCCGACGGTGTAGGGCGCATGGGGGCCGAATGCCACTTTGATCCGTGGATGATGCTTGAGGTCGCCAAACAATTCGATGCCCTGACGAATGGCATCGTCGGCGCTGGCGGCACCGGGGATCGGAAAATCGAGGATCGGAATGGCGATTTGTGCGCGGATACCGCTGTTGTGCACACGCTCGCTGGCAACCTTGGGGTAGAAATACATGTCCGAGAAACACGTGATGCCGCCCTTGAGCTGCTCGGCGATCGCCAGGTCAGTGCCGTCGCGAACAAAATCTTCGTCGACCCATTTGCCCTCGGCCGGCCAGATGTGTTGTTCAAGCCAGGTCATCAAGGGCAGGTCGTCGGCCAGCCCGCGGAACAGGGTCATCGCCGCATGGCCGTGGGCGTTGATCAATCCGGGGCTCAGGAGCATGCCCGGCAGTTCGCGGACCTGGGCTGAGTCACACTTCAGGGCTTCTGCCCGTGGACCGATGAACACAATGCAGCCGTCGCGGATGCCCAGGCCATGATCCTTGAGCACGACACCGGCGGGTTCGACAGGCACCAACCAGGTCGGCAGCAGTAATAAGTCGAGCGCAACGGCAGGCTTGGGCATCGTGGAACGGTTCCATGGCGTATAAAGGATGGCGAAGTATACCCGAGCGTCTTCGCGGAGGGATCGCTATAATCGGCGGCTTTTGTTCATGAGTGCGGGGTGTGGGATGCGCGATCGACTGTTGGCTGCGGAGAAGGTGAAGGCCATCGATTGGCGTGATGGCGCCCTCTATCTGTTGGATCAGCGTATTTTGCCGTTCGAGGAAACCTGGATCGCCTATACCTCGGCGGCCGGCGTGGCCGAGGCCATTCGCTCGATGGTGGTGCGGGGCGCGCCGGCCATCGGCATCAGTGCGGCCTATGGCGTGGTGCTGGCAGCGCGGGCGCGGGTGGCCGAGGGCGGGGACTGGCAGGCGGCGCTGGAAGCTGATTTTGCCCTGCTGGCCAACTCGCGGCCGACAGCGGTGAACCTGTTTTGGGCGCTTGACCGGATGCGCGACCGGCTGGGGCGCTTGAAAGAGCATGCCGAACCGCTGGCTGCCCTTGAGGCCGAAGCCATCGCCATCCATGAAAGCGACCGCGAAGCCAACCTGACCATGGCTCAGTTGGGTGTCGACCTGATCCGCAAGCATCAGGGCAACGCCCAGGCCATCCTGACCCATTGCAATACCGGCGCCCTGGCCACCGGCGGCTTTGGCACGGCCCTTGGCGTGATCCGGGGGGCGTTCCTCGAGGGCATGGTCGAGCGCGTCTACGCCGACGAAACCCGTCCGTGGCTGCAAGGCTCGCGCCTCACCGCGTGGGAGTTGGCCAATGAAGGCATCCCGGTGACCCTCAATGCCGATTCCGCCGCCGCCCACATCATGAAGACCAAGGGCGTGACCTGGGTCATCGTCGGCGCCGACCGCATCACGGCCAATGGCGACGTGGCGAACAAGATCGGCACCTATCAACTGGCGGTCTGCGCCATGCACCATGGCGTGCGCTTCATGGTGGTGGCGCCGAGTTCGACCATCGACATGAACCTGGCCAGCGGCGAAGACATTCCGATTGAAGAGCGCGACGGGCGCGAACTGCTGGAGGTTGGCGGCAAGCGGGTCGGGGCGGAGGTGGATGCCTTCAACCCGGTGTTCGACGTCACCCCGGCGGACCTGATCGACGCCATTGTCACCGAGAAAGGCATCGTCGAGCGCCCGGATACGGCGAAGATGGCGCAGTTGATGTGTCGCAAGCGGTTGCACTGAAGGCTTTGAGTGGCGGGTCTGCCGCTATCGCGAGCGGGCTCGCTCCCACATTGGATCGGTGTTGTGGCCGGAATCTTCGGCATACACAGATCCCCCGTGGGAGCGAGCCCGCTCGCGATGAGGCCTTGAAAGTCAGCAAATGAGCCTGAATTGAACCTCAAATCTGCTTTCGGCAAGCCTCTAAGCCCCTCTCGTCCCATATCAGCCTGTCACCGGTCAACTAACTATGCTCCATGCGCATCAGGGGGATAGGTGCGTGGCGGCTCTTGTGATAACATCCGGCGGTTTCCAGGGCTGCCTCACGAGGTGGCCTTTACTGCGCAGATCCATGGCATAACTCGTTGATTTGTCGTAAGTCGCTGCATGGCACTTGTTCTGCAGCGGCGAGCTTCGTTCGTCCCATCTGGATGTGACGAGGTTTCACCAGAAAAAGGAATCAGGCTTCTCATGGGCGAACTGGCCAAAGAAATCCTCCCGGTCAATATCGAAGACGAGCTGAAACAGTCCTACCTCGACTACGCAATGAGCGTAATCGTCGGGCGGGCGCTGCCGGATGCGCGCGATGGCTTGAAGCCCGTGCACCGGCGCGTGCTGTTCGCGATGAGCGAGCTGGGCAACGACTTCAACAAGCCGTACAAGAAATCAGCCCGTGTCGTCGGTGACGTGATCGGTAAGTATCACCCCCACGGTGACACCGCCGTGTACGACACCATCGTCCGGATGGCCCAGCCATTCTCCCTGCGCTACTTGCTGGTAGACGGCCAGGGCAACTTTGGTTCCGTGGACGGCGACAACGCCGCGGCCATGCGATATACCGAAGTGCGCATGACCAAGCTGGCCCACGAACTGCTGGCCGACCTGCATAAGGAAACCGTGGACTGGGTGCCGAACTACGACGGCACCGAAATGATCCCGGCGGTCATGCCGACCCGTATCCCGAACCTGCTGGTCAACGGCTCCAGCGGTATCGCCGTGGGCATGGCGACTAACATCCCGCCGCACAACCTAGGTGAAGTCATCGACGGTTGCCTGGCCCTCATCGACAATCCCGAGCTGACGGTCGATGAGCTGATGCAGTACATCCCCGGTCCTGACTTCCCGACCGCTGCGATCATCAACGGTCGCGCCGGCATCATCGAAGCCTACCGCACCGGTCGCGGCCGCATTTACATGCGCGCCCGCTCGACCATCGAAGACATCGACAAGGTCGGTGGTCGCCAGCAGATCGTCATCACCGAACTCCCATACCAGCTGAACAAGGCCCGTCTGATCGAGAAGATCGCCGAGCTGGTGAAAGAGAAGAAGCTTGAAGGCATCACCGAGCTGCGGGACGAGTCCGACAAGGACGGCATGCGCGTCGTGATCGAACTGCGTCGCGGCGAAGTGCCCGAGGTGATCCTCAACAACCTCTATGCCCAGACCCAGCTGCAAGCGGTGTTCGGCATCAACATCGTGGCGCTGATCGACGGCCGTCCGCGGATCCTGAACCTCAAGGATCTGCTGGAAGCCTTCGTGCGTCACCGTCGCGAAGTGGTCACCCGCCGCACCGTGTTCGAGCTGCGCAAGGCCCGCGAGCGTGGTCATATCCTCGAAGGCCAGGCCGTTGCCCTGTCGAACATCGACCCGGTCATCGCCCTGATCAAGGCCTCGCCAACGCCGTCGGAAGCCAAGGAAGCGCTGATCAGCACGCCTTGGGAATCCACCGCAGTAGTGGCGATGGTCGAGCGTGCCGGCGCCGACTCGTGCCGTCCGGAAAATCTCGACCCGCAATACGGCCTGCGCGACGGCAAGTACTTCCTGTCCCCGGAACAGGCGCAAGCCATCCTGGAACTGCGTCTGCACCGCCTGACCGGCCTGGAACACGAGAAGCTGCTGGCTGAATACCAGGAAATCCTCAACCAGATCGGCGAGCTGATCCGCATCCTCAACAGCGCCACGCGCCTGATGGAAGTGATCCGGGAAGAATTGGAAGTGATCCGCGCCGAATACGGCGACGTGCGCCGCACCGAGATTCTCGATGCGCGCCTGGACCTGACCCTGGGTGACATGATCCCGGAAGAAGAGCGCGTGGTGACCATTTCCCACGGCGGCTACGCCAAGACCCAGCCGTTGGCCGCCTACCAGGCCCAGCGTCGCGGCGGCAAAGGCAAGTCGGCCACAGGCGTCAAGGACGAGGACTACATCGCTCACCTGCTGGTTGCCAACAGCCACACCACGCTGTTGCTGTTCTCCAGCAAGGGCAAGGTGTACTGGCTCAAGACCTACGAAATCCCCGAAGCGTCTCGTGCCGCCCGTGGTCGTCCGCTGGTCAACCTGCTGCCGCTCGATAGCGATGAGTACATCACTACCATGCTGCCAGTGGAGGAATACACCGAAGGTCACTACATCTTCATGGCCACCGCCAAGGGCACCGTGAAGAAGACTCCGCTGGAATCCTTCAGTCGTCAGCGCAGTGTCGGCCTGATCGCCCTGGAGCTGGACGAAGGTGACGTGCTGATTTCCGCTGCCATCACCGACGGTGAGCGTGAGGTCATGCTGTTCTCCGACGGCGGCAAGGTTACTCGTTTCAAGGAATCCGACGTTCGCGCCATGGGCCGTACCGCCCGCGGTGTGCGCGGCATGCGCCTGCCGGAAGGCCAGAAGCTGATTTCCATGCTGATCCCCGAAGAAGGCAGCCAGATCCTCACCGCTTCGGCGCGTGGTTATGGCAAGCGCACGGCCATCAGCGAATTCCCTGAGTACAAGCGTGGCGGCCAGGGCGTGATCGCCATGGTCAGCAACGACCGTAACGGTCGTCTGGTCGGCGCTGTCCAGGTGCTCGATGGCGAGGAGATCATGTTGATCTCCGACCAGGGCACCTTGGTGCGCACGCGGGTGGCCGAAGTGTCGAGCCTGGGTCGTAACACCCAGGGTGTGACGCTGATCAAGCTGGCCAGCGACGAAACGCTGGTCGGGCTTGAGCGCGTGCAGGAGCCATCGGAAGTCGAAGGCGAGGAGCTGGAAGGCGAGGAGGGCGTGGCGTTCGACGGCACTCTTGCTACCGACGTTGACGACATGACCGGCGACCAACCGCTCGACGCTGCTGCAGACGAAGAAGAACCGCAGGACTAAGCGGACATGCAGGGGGCGGATGAAGATTCGCCCCCTTGTTGTTTGTCCCGTTTGAAAATTTGCGACACTGCACATGACGCGCAACTGTGGGAGCGAGCCTGCTCGCGATGACGGACTGACATTCAACATGGATGCTGACTGTTACATCGCTATCGCGAGCAGGCTCGCTCCCACATTTGGGTCATGTGTTGATTGAAGATTGATGTGACCACCAGATCAGAGCGAGATTGGATGTGAGCAAGAGAGCCTATAACTTCTGTGCCGGCCCGGCGGCGCTTCCTGAAGCGGTCCTGAAGCGTGCCCAAGGTGAACTTCTCGACTGGCATGGCAAGGGCCTGTCCGTCATGGAAATGAGCCATCGCAGCGATGAGTTCGTGTCCATTGCCACCAAGGCCGAGCAGGACTTGCGTGATCTGCTGAACATCCCCTCCAACTACAAGGTGCTGTTCCTGCAGGGCGGCGCCAGCCAGCAGTTTGCCCAGATCCCGCTGAACCTGCTGCCCGAAAGCGGTAAGGCCGACTACATCGACACCGGGATCTGGTCGCAGAAAGCCATCGAAGAAGCCTCGCGCTACGGCCACGTCAATGTCGCGGCCACGGCCAAGCCCTACGACTATTTCGCCATTCCCGGCCAGAACGAGTGGAACCTGTCCAAGGATGCGGCCTACGTTCATTACGCGCCGAACGAAACCATCGGCGGCCTGGAATTCAACTGGATTCCGGAAACCGGCGACGTGCCATTGGTGGCTGACATGTCTTCGGACATCCTGTCGCGCCCTGTGGATATCTCCCGTTTCGGCATGATCTACGCCGGCGCCCAGAAGAACATCGGTCCCAGCGGCATCCTGGTCAGCATCATTCGCGAAGACCTGCTGGGACGCGCCCGTTCCTTGTGCCCGACCATGCTCAACTACAAGGTCGCCGCCGACAATGGCTCGATGTACAACACCCCGCCGACCCTGGCCTGGTACCTGTCCGGCCTGGTATTCGAGTGGCTGAAAGAACAGGGCGGTGTCGAGGCCATCGGCAAGCTCAACGAAGTGAAGCAGCGCACGCTCTATGACTTCATTGACGCCAGCGGCCTCTACAGCAACCCGATCAACAAGACCGATCGTTCGTGGATGAACGTACCGTTCCGCCTGGCCGACGATCGTCTCGATAAGCCGTTCCTGGCCGGTGCTGACGAGCGCGGGCTGCTGAACCTCAAGGGTCACCGTTCGGTCGGCGGCATGCGCGCTTCCATCTACAACGCCGTCGATATCAACGCGGTCAATGCGTTGATTTCCTACATGGCAGAGTTCGAGAAGGAACATGGTTGATGTCTGAGCAAGAACTCAAGGCGCTGCGCCTGCGCATCGATGCCCTGGACGAAAAGGTCCTGGAGCTGATCAGCGAGCGCGCGCGCTGCGCCCAGGAAGTGGCGCGGGTGAAAATGGCCTCCCTGGCCGAAGGCGAAGTGCCGGTGTTCTATCGCCCGGAGCGTGAAGCGCAGGTACTCAAGCGTGTCATGGAGCGCAACAAGGGGCCTCTGGGCAACGAAGAAATGGCGCGGTTGTTCCGCGAGATCATGTCTTCGTGCCTGGCCCTCGAGCAGCCTCTGAAAGTCGCTTACCTGGGCCCTGAAGGCACCTTCACCCAGGCGGCCGCCATGAAGCATTTCGGCCACGCCGTGATCAGCAAGCCGATGGCGGCCATCGACGAAGTCTTCCGTGAAGTGGCGGCGGGCGCGGTGAACTTCGGCGTGGTGCCGGTGGAAAACTCCACCGAAGGCGCGGTCAACCACACGCTGGACAGTTTCCTTGAGCACGACATGGTGATCTGCGGCGAAGTCGAGCTGCGCATCCACCATCACCTGCTGGTGGGGGAGAACACCAAGACCGACAGCATCAGCCGAATCTACTCCCACGCCCAGTCCCTGGCCCAGTGCCGCAAGTGGCTGGATGCCCATTACCCGAATGTCGAGCGCGTGGCGGTCTCCAGCAACGCCGAGGCGGCCAAGCGGGTCAAGGGTGAATGGAACTCGGCGGCGATTGCCGGCGACATGGCGGCCGGCCTCTACGGCCTGACCCGCCTGGCGGAAAAAATCGAGGATCGCCCGGACAACTCCACGCGATTCCTGATGATTGGCAGCCAGGAAGTGCCGCCGACCGGCGACGACAAGACGTCGATCATCGTCTCCATGAGCAACAAGCCCGGCGCGCTCCATGAGCTGCTGGTGCCGTTCCATGACAATGGCATCGATCTGACACGGATCGAGACCCGTCCGTCGCGCAGCGGTAAATGGACCTACGTGTTTTTCATCGATTTTGTCGGCCACCACCGCGATCCACTGGTAAAAGGTGTGCTGGAAAAAATCAGTCAGGAAGCAGTGGCACTCAAGGTGCTGGGTTCCTACCCCAAAGCAGTTCTTTAAGGGCGGATAGCTAATGAGTGGCAACTTCCTCGCTCTGGCTCAGCCAGGCGTGCAACAACTCTCGCCTTACGTTCCAGGCAAGCCGGTGGACGAATTGGCCCGTGAGCTGGATCTGGACCCGGCCAGCATCGTCAAGCTGGCAAGCAACGAAAACCCTTTGGGGGCGAGCCCCAAGGCGCTGGAGGCGATCCGGGACGAGCTGGCCGAGCTGACCCGTTATCCCGACGGCAACGGTTTCGCCCTCAAGAGCCTGCTGGCCGAGCGCTGTGGCGTGGAGTTGAGCCAGGTCACCCTGGGCAACGGTTCCAATGACATTCTCGAGCTGGTGGCGCGTGCCTATCTGGCGCCGGGCCTCAACGCCGTGTTCAGCGAGCATGCGTTTGCGGTCTACCCGATCGCCACCCAGGCTGTCGGCGCCGACGCCCATGTGGTGCCGGCCAAGGATTGGGGGCACGACCTGCCCGCCATGCTGGCGGCCATTGACGCCAACACGCGGGTCGTCTTCATCGCCAACCCAAACAACCCGACCGGCACCTGGTTCGATGCCCAGGCGTTGGACGACTTCCTGCAGGACGTGCCCGAGCACGTGCTGGTGGTGCTGGATGAGGCCTACATCGAATACGCCGAAGGCAGCGATTTGCCCGATGGCCTGGATTTTCTCGCCGCCTACCCGAACCTGCTGGTCTCGCGCACGTTCTCCAAGGCCTATGGCCTGGCATCGCTGCGGGTTGGTTACGGCCTGTCCACCGCCGTGGTGGCCGATGTGCTCAACCGCGTGCGTCAGCCGTTCAACGTCAACAGCTTTGCCCTGGCCGCTGCCTGTGCTGCGCTCGGGGACGACGCCTACCTGGCCGAAAGTCGCCGCCTGAACGAGGCTGGCATGCAGCAGTTGGAAGCCGGGTTCCGTGAGTTGGGCCTGAGCTGGATTCCATCGAAAGGCAACTTCATCTGCGTCGACCTGGGCCGTGTCGCTGCCCCGGTGTTCCAGGGCTTGCTGCGCGAGGGTGTGATCGTGCGTCCGGTGGCCAACTACGGCATGCCGAACCACCTGCGCGTCACCATTGGCCTGCCAGCGGAAAACAGCCGCTTTCTCGAGGCGTTGAGCAAGGTTCTGGCTCGTGGTTGATGTCACTTCACTGCAATCTGCTGCACCTATGATCGGTCGCCTGGTGGTGGTCGGTCTGGGATTGATCGGCGGCTCTTTCGCCAAAGGCCTGCGCGAAAGCGGTCTGTGTCGTGAAGTGGTGGGTGTCGATCTGGACCCGCAGTCGCGTCGGCTGGCGGTGGAACTGGGAGTGGTGGATCGCTGTGAGGACGACCTGGCGATTGCTTGCCAGGGTGCGGACGTGATCCAGTTGGCTGTGCCGATCCTGGCCATGGAGAAGCTGCTGGCACGCCTGGCGACCATGGACCTGGGGCAGGCGATTCTCACGGACGTCGGCAGTGCCAAGGGCAATGTCGTGCGGGCGGCCACCGAAGCCTTCGGCGGGATGCCGGCGCGCTTTGTGCCCGGTCATCCGATTGCCGGTTCCGAGCAGAGCGGGGTGGAAGCCTCCAACGCCGAACTGTTTCGTCGTCACAAAGTGATATTGACGCCACTGGACCAGACCGATCCGGCTGCGCTGGCAGTGGTGGATCGCCTGTGGCGCGAGCTGGGTGCGGACGTCGAGCACATGCAGGTCGAGCGCCACGATGAAGTATTGGCCGCCACCAGCCATTTGCCACACCTGTTGGCGTTCGGTCTGGTGGATTCATTGGCCAAACGCAATGAAAATCTTGAGATCTTCCGTTACGCTGCCGGCGGTTTCCGCGATTTCACGAGAATCGCCGGTAGCGACCCGGTCATGTGGCACGACATCTTCCTCGCCAACCGCGAAGCTGTCCTGCGCACACTCGATACATTTCGCAGCGACCTCGACGCCTTGCGCGACGCGGTCGATGCAGGGGACGGGCACCAATTGCTGGGCGTTTTCACACGCGCCAGGGTGGCCCGCGAGCATTTCAGTAAAATCCTGGCCCGTCGGGCCTATGTGGACGCTATGAACTCCAACGATCTGATTTTCCTGGCACAACCTGGTGGCTCCCTGAGTGGGCGTATTCGTGTACCGGGCGATAAATCGATTTCCCATCGTTCGATCATGCTCGGCTCCCTGGCTGAAGGCGTGACCGAAGTGGAAGGCTTTCTCGAAGGTGAAGACGCCCTGGCGACGCTGCAAGCGTTCCGCGACATGGGCGTGGTCATCGAAGGCCCGCATCACGGTCGCGTGACCATTCATGGTGTCGGCCTGCACGGCCTCAAGCCGGCTCCGGGGCCGATCTACCTGGGCAACTCCGGCACGTCGATGCGCCTGCTGTCCGGCCTGCTGGCCGCCCAGGACTTCGACAGCACCCTGACCGGTGACGCTTCGCTGTCCAAGCGGCCGATGAATCGCGTGGCCAACCCCCTGCGGGAAATGGGTGCGGTGATCGAGACGGCGGCCGAAGGTCGTCCGCCAATGACCATTCGCGGTGGCAACAAGCTCAAGGGCCTGACCTACACCATGCCGATGGCCAGCGCCCAGGTGAAATCCTGCCTGCTGTTGGCCGGTCTCTATGCCGAAGGCAAGACCACTGTCACCGAGCCGGCCCCGACCCGCGACCACACCGAGCGCATGCTGCGCGGCTTCGGCTACCCGGTCACGGTCAACGGTGCCACGGCCTCCGTCGAGTCCGGCAGCAAACTGACCGCGACCCACATTGAGGTGCCGGGCGATATCTCGTCCTCGGCGTTCTTCCTTGTGGCCGCCTCGATTGCCGAAGGCTCCGAGCTGGTGCTTGAGCATGTGGGCATCAACCCGACCCGTACCGGTGTGATCGACATCCTGCGCCTGATGGGCGCTGACATCACCCTGGAAAACCAGCGTGAAGTGGGCGGCGAGCCGGTTGCAGACCTGCGCGTACGAGCAGCTAAACTCAAGGGTATCGAGATTCCCGAAGCGCTGGTGCCACTGGCCATCGACGAATTCCCGGTGTTGTTCGTGGCGGCGGCCTGTGCCGAAGGGCGCACCGTGCTGACCGGCGCTGAAGAACTTCGGGTCAAGGAGTCGGATCGTATCCAGGTGATGGCTGACGGCCTGATCGCGTTGGGCGTGAAATGCCAGCCGACGCCGGACGGCATCATTATCGACGGCGGCCAGATCGGCGGTGGCGAAGTCCATGGTCACGGTGATCACCGTATCGCCATGGCCTTCAGTGTTGCGTCTTTGCGCGCCAGTGCGCCGATCCGCATCCATGATTGCGCCAACGTCGCGACGTCGTTCCCGAACTTCCTGGCGCTGTGTGCCCAGGTCGGTATTCGAGTAGCACAAGAGGCACAGTCGTGAACATCAAGGCACCGGTTATCACCATCGATGGCCCAAGCGGTTCGGGCAAGGGCACCATCGCCGGAATACTGGCCAAACAATTGGGCTGGAACCTGCTTGATTCGGGCGCCTTGTATCGTCTGCTGGCGTTCGCCGCGGCCAATCATGGCGTCGATCTGACCAACGAAGAGCTGCTCAAGGCCCTGGCTGCGCATCTGGACGTGCAGTTCATCGCGGCGACCGACGGTCAGCTGCAGCGCATCATTCTGGAGGGTGACGAAGTCAGCAATGTCATTCGTACCGAAAGCGTCGGGGCCGGGGCCTCCCAGGTCGCCGCGCTGCCGGCGGTGCGCGAGGCGTTGCTACAGCGCCAGCGCGCTTTCCAGGAGCCGCCCGGATTGGTGGCCGATGGGCGCGACATGGGGACCGTGGTGTTTCCCGATGCCCCGCTGAAGATTTTCCTCACCGCCAGTGCCGAGGAGAGGGCTCGTCGCCGATATTTGCAGTTGAAGGGCAAAGGCGAGGATGTTAGTCTGTCGAGTCTGCTAGATGAGATCCGTGCACGCGACGAGCGTGACACCCAGCGCGCAGTAGCCCCGCTCAAGCCGGCGGCTGACGCGATACAGCTGGATTCCACGGAGTTGTCCATCGATCAGGTGTTGCAACGCATCATGAGCGAAATCGCCATCCGCGATATCGCCGGGTGACCAGGAAGCTCCGCAGGGGACCAGTCATAGTCCTGCGGTGCTTCTTTTATATGAAACTAACCCACACCGTCTGGGGTGTGGAGGCGGGCGTATTCTTCGCCCTAATCAACAGGAATTAAAATGAGCGAAAGCTTTGCGGAACTCTTTGAAGAAAGCCTGAAAACCCTGAACCTTCAGGCAGGCTCCATCATCACCGGTGTTATCGTTGATATCGATTACCAAGCTCGCTGGGTAACCGTTCACGCTGGTCTGAAGTCTGAAGCACTCATCCCGCTTGAGCAGTTCTACAACGACGCTGGCGAACTGAACATCAACGTCGGTGACGAAGTTCACGTTGCGCTGGACTCGGTTGAAGATGGCTTCGGTGAAACCAAGCTGTCCCGTGAAAAAGCCAAGCGCGCTGAATGCTGGATCGTTCTGGAAGCGGCTTTCGCAGCTGAGGAAGTGGTCAAGGGCGTTATCAACGGTAAGGTTAAAGGCGGCTTCACTGTCGACGTTAACGGCATCCGTGCGTTCCTGCCAGGTTCCCTGGTTGACGTCCGTCCAGTGCGCGACACCACGCACCTGGAAGGCAAAGAGCTGGAATTCAAGGTCATCAAGCTGGACCAGAAGCGCAACAACGTTGTCGTTTCCCGTCGCAGTGTCCTGGAAGCCGAGAACTCCGCCGAGCGTGAAGCTCTGCTGGAATCGCTGCAGGAAGGCCAGCAGGTCAAAGGTATCGTCAAGAACCTCACCGATTACGGCGCATTCGTCGATCTGGGTGGCGTCGATGGCCTGCTGCACATCACCGACATGGCCTGGAAGCGTATCAAG
This sequence comes from Pseudomonas sp. N-1-13, assembly GCF_057787095.1. Taxonomy (NCBI): domain Bacteria; kingdom Pseudomonadati; phylum Pseudomonadota; class Gammaproteobacteria; order Pseudomonadales; family Pseudomonadaceae; genus Pseudomonas; species Pseudomonas sp. N-1-13. The sequence goes on from NZ_JBYNRI010000001.1 coordinate 1,670,543, forward strand.
CATCCTTCGGAAATCGTCAACGTTGGCGACGAGATCGATGTCAAGGTTCTGAAGTACGATCGCGAGCGCAATCGTGTTTCCCTGGGCCTCAAGCAACTGGGTGAAGATCCATGGGTTGCTATCAAAGCCCGTTACCCAGAAAGCACCCGCGTCACCGCTCGTGTTACCAACCTCACCGACTACGGCTGCTTCGCTGAGCTGGAAGAAGGCGTTGAAGGTCTGGTACACGTTTCCGAAATGGACTGGACCAACAAGAACATCCACCCTTCGAAAGTCGTACAAGTCGGCGACGAAGTGGAAGTTATGGTTCTGGACATCGACGAAGAGCGTCGTCGTATCTCCCTGGGCATCAAGCAGTGCAAATCTAACCCATGGGAAGATTTCTCTGGCCAGTTCAACAAGGGCGATAAAATCTCCGGCACCATCAAGTCGATCACCGATTTCGGTATCTTCATTGGTCTGGACGGCGGCATCGACGGTCTGGTTCACCTGTCCGACATCTCCTGGAACGAAGTGGGCGAAGAAGCCGTACGCCGCTTCAAGAAGGGCGACGAGCTGGACACCGTTATCCTGTCGGTTGACCCAGAGCGCGAGCGCATCTCCCTGGGCATCAAGCAACTGGAAAGCGATCCGTTCTCCGAGTACGTTCAAGAGAACGATAAAGGCGCAATCGTTAAGGGCATCGTGAAAGAAGTTGACGCTAAAGGCGCCATCATCACCCTGGCCGACGATATCGAAGCGACTCTGAAAGCCTCTGAAATCAGCCGTGACCGCGTTGAAGACGCGCGCAACGTTCTGAAAGAAGGCGAAGAAGTAGAAGCCAAGATCATCAGCGTTGACCGCAAGAGCCGCGTAATCCAGCTCTCCATCAAGTCGAAAGACGATGCTGAAGAGAAAGAAGCAATCCAGAGCCTGCGCGACAAGCCAGCTACCTCTGACATTGCTGCTGGTCCTACCACTCTGGGCGACCTGCTGCGTGCACAGATGGAAAAGCAGAACTGAGTTCTGTCAGACCATAAAAAAGGGCGACTTCGGTCGCCCTTTTTTGTGGGCGTGATTCGGGAAAACTGGCCTGTTTGTAAGTTGGCTCCTCTGTCTGACTCGGCAGTGAAACCAATCCTGCAACCTAACTGTCTCTTTCTTTAAGCAGATCAATCACCTGTTCAAGGTTAGACTGTGGATGCCCTGGTCTCCCCGGGCCAATGTGGGGGGAGCCTGCTCGCGATAGCGTCAGGTCAGACACCACCCAGTCGGGTGCTGGCTATTTAAGGAGACGAATGAACAGGCTCATCCTGGTATTCGCGGTATTCGCGGTATTGGCCTTGGCAGGTTGCACCACAAGTGCCAAGACCCACGCGGTGCGTGGCGTCAGTGGCATCGAGGTCGATTGTTCCGGCCTGGGATCGGGCTGGGAAAAATGCCACAAGCGCGCTGCGAAGGAGTGCAAGGGCGCAGGGTACAAAGTCATCACTCGCTCCGATGATGCCAAGGATGAAGATCAGTATCCATTAGGCTTCAATCCGGCAGGCTACCTGACCCGCACGATGTTGGTCATTTGTCGTTGAATGCGCTCAAGTGCAAGGCTTGTGCAGAAGCGGGGCAAATACGACAGGATGAAGATATGTCAAGACTTGGGCTGTTCAAATTCTTCCGGTCATGCTAAAACCTTTTCAAGCGATTTTCCTAGCTGCTTGAAAAAGAAGGGAAAAATATGACGAAGTCGGAGTTGATCGAACGAATTGTCACCCATCAAGGGCTACTCTCATCTAAAGATGTGGAGCTGGCCATCAAGACCATGCTTGAGCAAATGTCCCAGTGCCTGGCGACCGGAGACCGCATCGAGATCCGTGGCTTCGGCAGCTTCTCTCTCCATTACCGTGCGCCGCGTGTCGGTCGCAATCCCAAAACCGGCCAATCCGTGAGCCTGGACGGTAAATTTGTTCCGCATTTCAAGCCGGGCAAGGAACTCAGGGATCGCGTCAATGAGGAGGAGGGGGATGACCTGTAAGGAGGCGTTTATGCAAGGGGAATTTCATGCACCGCTTTAAACGTTTTGCCCTCGTCTTGCTCGCGTTGCTAGTGGCTGCAGTCATCGTTCTGTTTGTGCTTGAAAATACCCACTCTGTCGCATTGTTGTTCTTGGGCTGGTCGACGCCGCAGGTTCCTGTTTCGGTTTTCGTGCTGTTGGCATTTCTCGCTGGTATGATGTTGGGCCCGCTACTCGCATGGTTCATGGGCCTGCGCCGGCGGTTTAAATAATGGATGTGTGAGCCCGGAAGTCTTTGTGTAAAAGGATCACTGTCTGCAACTTTTTTCTGGCTTTTGGGTGCGTTTTGATCGTGTTTAATTTAACTCAGTTTACTGCGGTATCCGCCGAGGGGCTGATCGTTCTGCCTTTTAGCGCGTCCAGTTTGTGTGCGGGCGCTATGTCAAAAAAAGGACACGAGGCCTCAGATGCAAAATAATCAAGTCGAAACCCATCGCTCTGATGAGATTGACCTTATCGCCCTTACTCAGGGGCTTTGGTCCCAAAAATGGCTGATCATTGGTGTGACTCTTTTAGTCACGGTAGGTGCGGCTGCGTATGCGCTTCTCAGTAAGCCGGTCTATGAGTCCAAGCTTTTCATCATGCCGCCAACGCAGAATGATATAGCCGAGCTGAATTTTGGTCGTGGGAAAAGCACTGAGCTGGAACCTTATTCGATCAAGTATGTTTATGACGTTTTTGCCAGAAACCTCCAAGGTGAATCCCTTCGTCGGAAATTTTTCGATGAGGTTTATCTTCCTTCCCTTGAAGAGTCTCAACGACAGGGCGCTCTCGACCGTTTGTACGCGCGCTTTTCCCGGGAGCTGGTGATCAAGGGGCCGGGAAAAGATACGCCAGATCGCTTTTCGGTGACCGTTCAAGGTGGAGACCCTGTCCGGGCCACCGAATGGGCAAAGATCTACGTCCAACACGCCAGCGAAGCTGCTGAGTCGGAGCTGGTCAAGAACGTGACCACCGAGGCGTCGGTAAATGCGCGTAACCTTGAGCAGCAAATTGTGAGCTTGCGCGAGACTGCCCAGCGAGTTCGCGAGGACCGCATTCAGCAGCTGCGGGAGGCGTTGAAGATCGCTGAAACGATCGGTTTGACCTCGCCGATAATCAACTCTTCTGCAGCGGTGGATATCACGGTAGAGACCGGCGATAAAATGGATTACCAGCGGGGTAGCAAAGCATTGGCAGCGGAAATCAATGCGCTGGAGTCCAGGTCTTCTGATGATGCATTTATCACTGATTTACGGCCGCTTCAGATGCAGTACGGTTTTTATCGTAAGTTGAATGTTGATCCTGAAAGAATTTCGGTTTATCGGCAGGATGGTAGTGTTGAGGTGCCGGAGAGTCCGATAAAACCCAGGAAAAGCTTGATCGTCGGGTTTGGTTTTTTTGCTGGGCTTGTGTTGGGTGTATTTATGGCATTGGTTTACTTTGTATTTTTCCGCAATCAAGATGGTCGATGGGGTGGAAAGGCTGGGAGAGGCTGAGCGCCGTTCCATAAATCTCAGTGAATATTGAAATTTTAAATGTGGGAAGCATAGCTGCGGTGTGACCTGAATAGCCTTTCTTCATCAAATTTGGTTTTTTGATGGTGGGAGGCTATTTAACGTTTTTGCCAACTTCCAAGGTGTTCGTCTCTTTGGAGTTGGTCTGAGTATTTGTTGGGTAATTTTAAACACTGGTCAAGGCGTTGTAGGTATTCGCAATAGTGGTGGTAGATATCCTCTACTAGTGTGCGAATTTTCATGCACACGCAGAAGTGGGTCTGTTGGCGTAAAGCTACGGCTGCTGTCGCAGGAGATGGCCTTGGCTGCATTTAAGCTGCTTGTTACAGCTAATTTTACTTGATGTTTTTTATAGTTGATGCAGTGGTAAAGTTAATTGGCTGGCTATTTTGGTGCGATAAAATGAATCCGGTCCATTGCTATCGCGCCTATCAGTTCGCTTTGCGAAAATTCGGTTGAAATTTCTCCGTACCCTTCACGGGCGCTTAAATCAACCTGGGTTGGCTGTAGATGTTGTCTTCTTGAGTATGGATGGAGCTCTGTCTTTAATGGTTGCTACATAGTCGTAACTCAGCATTCTATAGCTGTGCGCACTTATGAAGATATATTGGCGGGGATTTGCATGAGGAAAGATTGACGGAGTTGCTAGCCGCCGTTGAGCGTGATGCCTATGCGCTGGTTCGTCATTTGCTTCGTGAGAGCGTCTACGGCTATGTCCCAGACGGCGAAATGGCTGACTGACTTTATCAATGGTGCCGCCTCAAACCCTAATTATTATATACACTATAATAGGTTGTGTTTTTGGACAATGCTCAATCTTTGGCTGGATGAGCGGCAGCCTTTAAAAATCGATTCTATTTTAGAAGATATAGGTATTACTAAGAGGTAAGGGCTCTCTCTAGTTTTGCGATTCAGGAGTCCCGTTTTTTAGGGCCTCATCAACAGCAGAAACCTTACGTCTTGCGGGGGAGCGAAAAAGCGCTGTCTCTCGTGGGGATAAGGCCGGCAATGCGGACAAGCCTGGATCGAACGGCCCGCATGTCTGGTACCGTGGGCTACGGCGCAACTCAACCGGAGCTACTAATTCCCAGTGGCACCAACGATGTTAGACTGTACGAATCTGGAGAGGGTTTGTCTTGGCTGCTTTGGGGCTATCACCAGCTTTGCGACCACAGCGGAGCGCCGGCAGTTGGCTCCCGCGGGAGAGACGTTCCCCTCAAAGGGGTTAAAATGACTTCAAACGGGTCGCCACTTAACCGGCACCTGGTAACGCAGATGGATGTGGTTTCAACAACAAAAGTCCTCCCTATCCACTCCAAACCGTTGGCTAGGCTAAAACGAATCCCGCAACCGGCCTATTCGAGCCAGCTGCACACAGGAGTAAACTGTCGGTGCGCAAATATCGCGCCGATTTGCTTGTCACCCTATGAATGTAAGCTCTGAGAATCCCATAAGCATTGCAGATATGGCCCCGGCCTGGTACCTCGTGCACTGCAAGCCTCGCCAGGATGAGCGTGCGGAAGAGAACCTGCTACGCCAGGGTTACACTTGCTATCGGCCGCAACACAGCTGCGAGCGGATAGTGCGAAGCCGTCGGCTAATCGTCGCCGAATCGCTGTTCCCTGGATATCTATTCATTCAGCTGGCTGCCGATGCAAACTGGGCTCCCCTGCGCTCGACTCGCGGGGTCAACCGTATAGTGGGCTTCGGCGGCATTCCGCTACGGCTTGATGACCGCCTGATTACGCATTTGCGGCAACGCACGGCAACAGCTACTAAACCGGCACTCGCGGCAGGGGATAGCGTACGCATTACCCAGGGCGGCTTTGCAGAGCTGGACGCCATCTTCGTAGCAATGGATGGCGAGCAGCGCGTAATACTGCTGCTTAATATGCTCAACCGCCAGCAAAAGATCAGCATGCCGTTGGTGAGCATAATCAAGAATTGAATCAGCCTCGGCTCGGCCGAGGTCAAAGCTACACCCTGGCTGTGCCAGTAAAATTTAAAGCCTGCGACGTTCTCAGGGAACCAACGGTAAATCCTGGGGCGGTAGCGTGTCTGGTGCAGATCAAACCTCAACACGCTCAGGAAGGTTAGGGCTGTTTTCGGTCCCTAGGGCGATATTTTTATTTTTGCAGGTTTAGTTTTGGGCGGGAGCTGGCCGTCATTGTTTCGTGGGAGCCTACAGGCAATGCGTTATTTACATCTGTCCGTAGGGCCGTCCGGGCGCGATTCTTTGCGTGTCTAGAGCTCTTGTCCTAAGGCGCTGGTAGCCGAACGAATAAGCAGCCGGGGCAAGTCGTTGTCGCAAATGGGGGGTGGAGCGTATGACGGAACATCCTTAGTGATGAATTCAACTGCGTCGTTAATAGCCTTGGTGTTGACGTTGCTCTCGTAACAGAGCAGCTGGGAAAAATCGAACAAATCGTCGCTTAAAAAAGCTTGATAACTTCCGAGTTAAGGCTGTGGTTTTTGAGCTTAAAAAGGCCCGTCGTATATTCAGGCCAAGGAAATTTACTAGATGAAAACTCTATGTGTATTTGGTACCCGCCCCGAAGCAATCAAAATGGCACCCTTGGCTTTGGCTTTGGCTGCTGACGAGCGCTTCGAGTCCAAAGTATGCGTGACTGGCCAGCACCGAGAAATGCTTGATCAAGTTTTGGGTTTGTTTGCCATCGAGCCAGATTTTGACCTGAATATCATGAAGCCCGGACAAGATCTGACAGATGTAACGACTTCGATTCTTCAGGGTATGAAAACGGTTTTCGCTGAGTTCAAGCCAGACGTCGTATTGGTTCATGGCGATACGGCTACAACTTTTGCTACCACTCTGGCGGCTTATTACCAGCAAATCCCGGTCGCACACGTAGAAGCGGGCTTGCGGACAGGTAATATTTATTCCCCCTGGCCCGAAGAAGCCAACCGCAAACTGACTGGCGCTTTGGCGAATCTTCATTTCGCTCCCACTGAAACCTCCCAGGCCAACTTGCTGCGAGAGGGCGTTGCCCCCGCGAAAATCATCGTCACGGGCAATACTGTGATCGATGCACTACTGGATGTTGTTAAGCGCCTCGACCATGATGAAGAGCTGAACGCCATAGCATCTGCGCCTTCGGCATTCCTGGATCCTGCTCGCAAACTGATCCTGGTTACCGGGCATCGCCGTGAAAGTTTCGGTGATGGCTTCGAGCGTATTTGCCAGGCACTGATGGAAGTTGCCCAGCAACAACCTGATGTTGATATCGTTTACCCGGTTCACCTTAATCCCAATGTGCGTGAGCCGGTCAATCGTCTGCTCAATGGTATCAGTAATGTCCATTTGATCGAGCCGTTGGACTATCTGCCCTTCGTCTCCTTGATGAGCCGCGCGCACATCATCCTGACCGACTCGGGTGGCATCCAAGAGGAAGCCCCGTCGTTGGGTAAACCAGTGTTGGTCATGCGCGATACCACTGAGCGTCCCGAAGCCGTAGATGCAGGTACCGTTAAACTGGTGGGTACGTATACCAGCAACATAGTTGGCGAGCTGAATCGGTTGCTAACTGATCAAGACGCATACCGCGCCATGAGTTATGCCCATAACCCCTATGGTGATGGCCATGCTTGTGGTCGAATCATTGACGCCTTGTGCCAAACATTCTGAGCTTGCATCACACATTAGCGGTTGTAGAGCGAGTTCGCTCGCAATAGTCTGACTCTAATGCAAACATATTTATTTAAGAATATTCAAGGACGCACGATGCTTTTCCAAACCATTTCAGTCATAGGTCTCGGCTATATCGGTCTACCTACCGCTGCAGTATTTGCATCCCGCAAGAAGAAAGTGATTGGTGTTGATGTCAATCAGCAGGCGGTGGATACCATCAACCGGGGGGAGATTCATATCGTCGAACCCGATCTAGATATGGTTGTGCATGCTGCGGTCACTGAAGGTTATCTGCGTGCTACGACACAGGCAGAGCCAGCGGATGCGTTTTTAATTGCGGTACCAACTCCGTTTAAGGGCGATCACGAACCGGATCTCTCATATATAGAATCAGCGAGTAAGTCTATTGCGCCAGTTCTGAAGAAGGGTGACTTGGTGATTCTAGAGTCTACCTCCCCGGTGGGCGCGACTGAACAGATGGCAGCCTGGCTGGCTGCGTCCCGCCCCGATCTGAGTTTTCCGCAGACTCATGGGGAAGACTCAGACATTCGCGTAGCGCACTGCCCGGAACGGGTCTTGCCAGGCCATGTCTTGAGAGAGCTTGTGCAGAATGATCGAGTGATTGGCGGCATGACAGCCAAATGCTCCGAGGCAGCGGTCAAGCTTTATAAAACTTTCGTAGAAGGTGAGTGCGTCATTACCAACGCACGCACAGCAGAAATGTGCAAGCTCACCGAAAATAGCTTTCGCGACGTGAATATCGCCTTCGCCAATGAGTTATCGATTATTTGCGACAAGCTGGACATCAACGTCTGGGAGCTAATCCGCCTAGCTAACCGTCATCCGCGGGTGAGCATCTTGCAGCCTGGTCCCGGGGTAGGTGGACACTGCATTGCTGTGGATCCTTGGTTTATCGTTAGTAGCACTCCAGAAGAAGCAAGGCTCATCCGCGCTGCCCGCGAGGTTAACGACAGCAAGCCGTACTGGGTTGAGGATAAAGTGAAATTGGCCGTAGCTGAATTCTTACAGCAGAATCCAGAGAGGACTGCTTTGGATGTGACTATTGCCTGTTTTGGCCTGGCTTTTAAGCCTGATATCGATGATCTGCGTGAAAGCCCCGCTTTGGCAATTTCCCAGAAGATTGCCGCAGCCCACCCCGGTTGTGTATTGGCGGTTGAACCAAACATTGAAGCGCTGCCGATTAAGCTGGCGGGTAAAAAATTAGTCCTGAAAAGTATTGATCAAGCACTTGCCGAATCTGATGTATTGGTGTTGTTGGTCGATCACAAGGTGTTTAGAAGTATTCCTGTGGCTGCGCTTCGGGACCATAAGATCATTGACACCAGGGGTGTCTGGATCTCTTGATTGGTAAATTGTTCATGGGTGTCGAGATGTAAATCTACCCAATAGAACTTATTTAAAAGTTTAACTTAAGCGGGATTGATCAAATGTTCACTAACCAAACAATTCTCGTCACTGGCGGAACTGGCTCCTTCGGCAACACTTTCGTACCAATGACCCTGGCTAAGTATAATCCGAAGAAAATCATCATTTTCTCCCGTGATGAGATGAAGCAGTGGGACATGGCGAAGAAATTCGAGGGTGACCCCCGCGTGCGTTTTTTCATTGGCGATGTACGTGACAAGGACCGTCTCTACCGTGCCCTGGATGGTGTCGACTACGTCGTGCATGCTGCCGCCACCAAAATCGTGCCGACCGCCGAGTACAACCCGTTCGAGTGCGTCAAGACCAACATCAATGGCGCCATGAACTTGATCGATGCCTGTATCGACAAAGGCGTCAAGCGCGTGGTCGCACTGTCCACGGACAAGGCCAGCAGCCCGATCAATTTGTACGGTGCGACCAAGCTGGCTTCGGACAAGCTGTTCGTCTCTGGCAACTCCTATGCCGGTGGGCATGACACCCGTTTTGCCGTCGTCCGCTACGGTAATGTAATGGGCTCGCGTGGTTCGGTGATTCCGTTCTTCATGTCAATCAAGGACAAGGGAGTGCTGCCTATTACCGACGACCGCATGACCCGCTTTATGATTTCCCTCGAAGAAGGTGTTGAACTGGTTTGGCACGCTTTCGAAGATATGGAGGGCGGCGAGATATATGTGAAAAAGATTCCGTCCATGAAGGTCACGGATTTGGCACGTGTGGTCGCGCCCGAAGCCCGGCAGGAAATCATCGGCATTCGTCCCGGTGAAAAGCTGCATGAGCAGATGATCAGCGCAGAGGACTCGTACTACACCTATGACTACCCCGAGCATTACAAAATCCTGCCGGTCATCAATAACTGGTCGACATGCGCCAAGCGTATCAAGGATGGCACAAAAGTCCCTGATGGCTTTGTCTATTCCAGCGACAATAATGCCGAGTGGATGAGCGACGAGGAGTTGCAGGTCTGGATTGATACGAACCGCGAAAAGATAGGGAGCATCTGATCCATGATCCCTTACGGTCGCCAGGACATCACCCAGACCGATATCGATGCGGTTCTGGAAGTATTGAAATCTGACTTCCTGACTCAGGGCCCCATGGTGCCGCGTTTCGAGCAGAGTGTGGCGCAGCATGTCGGCGTTAGTCATGCGTTGGCTGTGAACAGCGCCACCTCGGCGCTGCATATCGCCTGCTTGGCGCTTGGGCTTGGTCCCGGCGACCGCTTGTGGACCACCCCGATCACTTTCGTCGCCTCGGCCAACTGTGGTTTGTACTGCGGAGCGGAGATAGACTTCGTCGATATCGATCCGCAAACCTATAACCTCTGCCCGCAAGCCCTTGAGCGTAAGTTGGAGCGTGCCAAGCATGAAGGCAAGCTGCCCAAGGTCGTGGTGCCCGTGCATCTGTGCGGGCAACCCTGCGATATGCAAGCCATTCATACGCTGGCCCGGCGCTATGGATTCAAAGTGATAGAGGATGCCTCCCATGCTATCGGCGGCAGATACCAAGGCGAATTCATTGGCAACTGCCGCTACAGCGATATCACCGTGTTCAGCTTCCACCCGGTGAAGATAATCACCACCGCCGAAGGCGGCATGGCGCTGACCAATGATGCCGAACTGGCCAGCAAGATGGCCTTGTTGCGTAGTCACGGCATCACCCGCGATCCGGCACTGATGACCCACGAGGCCGACGGCCCCTGGTACTACCAGCAGGTCGACCTCGGCTTCAATTACCGCATGACCGAGTTGCAGGCTGCTTTGGGTGTCAGTCAGATGACACGTTTGGATCAGTACGTGGCGAGTCGTCACCAGTTAGCTCGCCGTTACGACGAGTTGCTGGCTGAGTTACCGGTCATCACGCCCTGGCAGCATCCGGACAGCTACTCGGGGCTGCACCTGTATGTCATCCGCCTGCAATTGGGCAAGCTCCAAAAGAGTCATCGCCAAGTATTCGATTCCCTGCGGGAGCTGGGTATTGGGGTCAACCTGCACTACATCCCTGTGCATACCCAACCTTACTACCAACGTATGGGATTCGAGGTCGGCAACTATCCCTCGGCAGAAAGCTATTACAGCGAAGCTATTAGCCTGCCGATGTTCCAGACTATGAGCGAAGAACAGCAGGACACGGTTATTGCCGCTCTGCGTGAGGTGCTCAACGAATGAGACTGGCAGTCATCCCTGCACGAGGGGGCAGCAAACGCATCCCGCGCAAGAACATCAAACCGTTTTGTGGCAAACCGATGATCGTTTGGTCCATTGAGGCGGCGCTGCAAAGTGGCTGCTTCGATCAGGTCATCGTCTCCACCGACGATGCGGAGATCGCCGACGTCGCTCGCCAGTATGGCGCCAGCGTACCATTCACGCGTCCATCCGAGCTGTCCGACGATTACACCGGCACTCTCCCGGTGATTCGGCATGTCATCGAGTGGTTCAACGCCCGAGGGCAGGCGGTTGAACAAGTCTGCTGCTTGTATGCGACGGCCCCTTTTGTCCGAGTTGATGACATTCAAAGAGGGTTGCAGATCCTCGAAGAGACAGGTAGCGACTATGCCTTTTCGGTGACCACCTACGCCTTCCCGATCCAGCGGGCCCTTCGCCTCACCGAGCAGGGTAGAGTCGAGATGTTCAATCCCGAATATTTCAATACCCGCTCGCAGGATCTGGAGGAAGCCTTCCATGATGCAGGCCAGTTTTATTGGGGTCGCGCCAGCGCTTGGCTGCAAGGCAAAATGATTTTCAATCCCGGCTCGGCACCCGTCCTCTTGCCGCGCCATCGTGTGCAAGATATCGATACGCCGGAGGACTGGATGCGAGCTGAGTGGCTGTTCAAAGCTATGCAGGCGCAACAGGGTACAAATCAGCTATGAAGGTTGTCTTCCGCGCCGACGCCTCGCAACAGATCGGTACCGGCCATGTCATGCGCTGTCTGTCCCTGGCCGATGCTCTCAGTACCCGGGGTACAGAGTGCCGGTTTATCTGTCGCGAGCACCCCGGCAATCTGATTGAGTTCATTCGTAGCAAGGGCTATTTAGTCCATGGCTTACCTTTCAGTGAACCGCAAAAAGCAAGCTTGCTCGTGACCAGTGAAGCTGGTGGTGGGCAGGAATTGCCCCACACTGATTGGCTCGGCACCACTCAGGAGCAGGATGTCGCCGAGTGTGCTGTCATCCTTGGCGAGCTGAACACCGATTGGCTAGTCGTCGATCACTACGCCCTCGATGCTCGCTGGGAAGTTGCACTCAAGCGGTACTACCACAAGTTGATGGTGATTGATGACCTAGCCGATCGGCCCCATCAAGGCCACCTGCTATTGGACCAGACCTTCGGTCGTAATCCAGCAGACTATGCTCCGTGGGTGCCAGCTACATGCACGCTCCTCTGCGGCTCGCGATACGCCCTGCTACGTCCCGAGTTTTCCGCACTGCGAGCCTACAGTCTGGCTCGGCGGGTAAATATGCAGCTAAGGCACCTGCTAATCACCATGGGCGGTGTCGACAAGGACAATGCGACCGGGCAGGTACTGCATGCCCTCCTGTCCAGCGAACTGCCCGCCAATTGCTGCATCACTGTGGTGATGGGGGCAACCGCGCCTTGGCTAGCTGAGGTTCGTCAGCTGGCTGAGCAAATGCCATGGGCTGTCGACGTTCGCGTAAACGTCGACGATATGGCACAGTTGATGGCCGATAGCGACTTGGCGATTGGCGCCGCCGGCTCGACGTCTTGGGAGCGCTGTTGTCTAGGACTTCCGACGGTGCTGGTGGTTCTTGCCGCCAATCAACAACAGGTCGCACAAGGTCTGGAACAAGCGGGCGCGGTCCATGTCGTGCAGGAACCACGGTTGATCACGGCGCACCTCCCTCAGGCACTGGCTTCACTGGTTTCATCGTCAGCCCTTCGGGCTTCCATGAGCCAAGCTGCGCAGCGCGTTGCAGACGGCAATGGGATGTCTACTGTAATCCAGCATCTGGAGTCTTGAAGTGACCGTAACAGCATCGGCTCCGCAACGAGTACGCCCGATGACAAACAAGGATCTCGAGCGGGTACTTGCTTGGCGTAACCACGAAGAAGTGCGCCGCTACATGTACACTCAGCACCAGATTAGCCTCATCGAGCATTCACGCTGGTTCGAGCGGACATCCCAAGACTCCAGCCGCCACCTGCTGATATTTGAAAGTAATGCGGTGCCTCTTGGCTTCATAAACCTTCATCAAATTGCTCCCGGTGGTGTGGCTGACTGGGGTTTCTATGTTGCTCCTGACGCGCCGAAAGGAACAGGCCGTCTACTGGGGTATGCAGTATTGCAACATGCTTTCACTCATCTAGCCTTGCACAAGCTCTGTGGCCAGGCGCTGTGCTTCAATACGCGGTCCATCAAGTTTCATCAGAGACTTGGCTTCCAGCAGGAAGGAGTTCTGCGTGAGCAACACTTTGACGGCCAGAGCTATCACGATGTTGTGTGCTTTGGCCTACTTGCCTCTGAATGGCAATCGAACCTCTGAGAGATAACCGTATGGCAACTATCCCAAGTATCAGCATTGCCGGTCGGCGCATCGCTCTCGATGCGCCGCCTTACATAATTGCCGAACTTTCCGCTAACCATAATGGCAAGCTGGAAACGGCACTGAAGATAATCGAAGAAGCAAAAAAGGCGGGCGCCGACGCCATCAAGCTCCAGACCTACACTGCCGATACCATTACCTTGAATTGCGATTCGGAAGAGTTTCAGATCCACGGTGGATTGTGGGACGGTAAAAGTCTCTATCAGCTTTACCAGGAAGCCCATATGCCTTGGGACTGGCATGCCCCGCTGTTCGAGCATGCGCGTAAATTAGGTATCACCATCTTCAGTTCGCCATTCGACAACACCGCTGTTGACCTGCTGGAAAGCCTCGGAGCTCCAGCCTACAAGATCGCCTCCTTCGAGGCCATTGATCTGGCTCTGATCAAATATGTCGCCAGCACTGGTAAACCGATGATCATCTCTACCGGTATGGCCGATGCGGAAGAGATTCAGGAAGCGATAGTGGCTGCGCGCGACGGAGGATGCAAGGAGTTGGCTATATTGCATTGTGTGAGTGGTTATCCTGCCCCAGCAGCAGACTACAACTTACGGACTATTCCCGACATGATCCAGCGCTTCGGCTTGGTTACGGGATTGTCTGATCACACGCTTGATAATACTACCGCTATTACAAGTGTTGCTCTGGGCGCCTGTGTGATTGAAAAGCACTTCACCCTAGACCGCAACGGTGGAGGGGCTGATGATAGTTTTTCTCTAGAGCCCGCTGAACTCACTGCGCTTTGTCGTGACAGTAAGACCGCGTGGGCTGCGCTAGGAAGAGTGGATTATGGTCGCAAGTCCAGCGAGCAAAGTAACGCAAAATTCCGCCGATCTCTTTATTTTGTGAAAAATTTGAAGGCTGGCGATGTGATTACTGAAGATGCAGTGCGAAGTGTGCGGCCAGGATATGGTGCTGCTCCGAAGTATTTAGGCTATGTGCTTGGTAAGAAAGTAATGTCTGATGTTTCTGCTAACAGTCCTGTTGTTCTGGAAGGGCTAAGAGATGCATAAGCGATATTTTATAATTTCTGAGTTTAAATAAATGAACGATAAGGTGTTGATTCTAGTAGAAACGCCATTTCAACTCTTATGCGCTTATGAGTATTTGCGTAAAAATCCAGCTAATATTTCTTTATATATAAGGAATAGCGGTGTCGGCAGTAATGACCAGCAGATGAACGCTATGGTCAGGGATTTAAAACTTCAAGTAAAGAAGGAATTCTTGGTTAGGCCTGGCAATAAGGCGGATTATATTTTATCGGTCTTAAGCTTCTGGTTTAGCGGTTTTCATCGTTATGATAAGGTTGTTCTAGGTAGTTTTTTTTCTGGCTTCCAAAAGGTGCTTTCTTCTATTGTTCAAAAAAAGAAATAGTCCTTTTGGACGATGGTGTGGCGACTTTATTGGCTGATAGAATAATAAGTGAGCGAGGAGGGAAATATTCAGTATTTAGCATATTTGATTTGAATAGAAAGAATTATGTTAATTGTGAGGTGAACCGGTTTGATTCAATTGCCGGTGAATATGATTGCAAGGAAAATGAAGATTATTCTGTTTTCTTTATAGGGCAGAAGTTGGTTGATATCGGTGCTATGGATATGGCTGCCTATATTAGAGTTCTAGAGGCTGCAGTAAGGGGGGCGCCTGGGTCAATTGTGCATTATATCCCGCATCGCACTGAAAGTTTAGAGTGTCTGGAGGCTGTGAAGGAAGTAAAAGGTCTCCAGTTATTACATGCGAATGTGGCTGTGGAGTACTTCATGTTACGGAATAAGTGGCGTCCGCAGAAAATATATTCAGTTAACTCTACGGCACTTTTCACGCTGGCGAGCCTGTTTCCTGACTCAAGGGCCGTTGCCATGATTCCGAGTACATTGAAGACGCAAATGTTTGTGCATCATGATCTGATAATGGAGTCTTTTGAAAAACATAAATCTATCGTGATAGATTATGTTTCATAGTTATTTGCAATAAAATTTATGTCGTGTTGTATGGTGGCGTAGGCTTCTTGCGTTAACAGTAAAATTATCTATAGGCCTCTAAATGCTTGGCTTGCTCACTTTTCTTTCGACGATTGTGTTTTTTTCTCCAGTCGTTAATCTATTGCTCCTCCCGATTGTCCTCTATAGATTGTTTTTGACTCGCTATGGGAGGAGTTTGAGTTATTTGAAGGTGGGGCATAAGATCGGAATGATGCTGTTGCTGTTGTCAGCGTTTCTGTCAGTTGCTGTATTTGTTTTTATGGAGCCTTTGATTGGTAATTTTGAAAAGTCAATATTAGGTGCTTTCCCCTATGTAGTGCTAATACTGATTTCTTTATTCGTGGGCATGGCATTTCGCAGGCACGATTTGATAGTGGTGCTTCTGCTGGTTTTTTTTGAAATAGCTGTAGGTTTTGCTGAATATATTGTTGGGGTTCATTCGTTTTTTTCGGTTGAGTCGAAAGGGCTGACTCAAATAGGTGACACTGAGTTGCTCTACTATAATCGGGTTTTCGGTTTGAGTATGAACTCCAGTGTTTATGCGTTCAAGGTCTTGGTTGGCTTTGTTATTCTGATGGCAATAAAGTCTGAGTTGTCTCGGCGGGTTTTTCTAGTTTGTTCGGTGGTACTTTCTGTCGGGTTTATTACGTCGTTCAATAGGACTGCCATTGTTGCTGCGGCGATTAGCCTTATTTTCTATTACGTGACTAATTGGAGGGTTGTGCTTTCCGGATGTGTGGTGGGTTGTGCGGTGGGCGCGTTCTACCTATCCACTATAGTTGATAATCTTACGCGTGGCAGGGGTGAGCTGGATTTGTCTGGCCGGGATTTTATTTTTTATGAGTTTTTTAATGTTCTGGATCAAAGTCCATTTTTCGGTAACGCTGCGCAAAAAGTTTGGCTAGAGATTAATGATGGTCTATATCATGCTCATAGTTCGTATCTTGAGTTTTTGGTGTCGAACGGTATCTTCATCTCGCTTGTGTTTTTTTCGGGCTATTATCTTCTGGTGTTACGAGGGCGAATGCTGGCAGCGTTACCCATATTGATCTATTCGGTGTTTCAATATGGGTTGCTTTGGGGGCTGGTGTTTAATGATGTAGTCTTTTTTGGGTTGATGTTCTATCTATTAAGATCGAAGTCCCCAAAAATTAATGTTGATGAAGTTGCCCGGGGATCAAAGGTGATTAATGTTTAAGCGCGTGATTAAGAAGACTCTTTCTGGTTTTTATTATCTGGCATCGGGGCGTAACTTTAATGCGCCAGCAGGACGCCCTAAGATAAACGGCTTCTGTAAATTCGGAGCGAAGTTGATTTTGGGAACTAACGCCAATTTTAATGGGGCTAGAACATATGGGGGTGGTAAGGTTTATATTGGGAATAACTTTCACTCGGGTGTGGGGTTGAAGATACTGACTCAGAGTCATAACTATAACGGCGAGTCTATCCCCTATGACAAAACGGTTATAGTGAAAGATGTCGTTATCGGTGATAATGTGTGGCTTGGTATGGGGGTAATGGTTCTGCCAGGCGTGCGAATTGGGGAGGGAGCAATTATTCAAGCCGGCTCGGTGGTTTCAAAGTCAATACCTGATTTAGCCATTGCGGGCGGTAATCCAGCCGAAGTTATTCGATTTCGTGATCAGGACCATTATTTTAAGATGAAACAAGATGCCTGCTATCTATAAAAATTTTGGCTTAGTGTTTAGTTACTCATCGGTCTTGTTAATGTCAAAAGGACTTACCCTTTTGGTAAGTTATATGGTTGCCTTCTCTGTGAGTAACACCGAGTTCGGCTATTTCTCACTTGCTCAAGCTCTGTTCGTTACTTCAGTTGCTTTGATGGGGTTTAACTCTTCTGCGGCGTATGTCAGGTATTTTTATAGCGAAGGAATTTCTGCCATTTATAAGGCATTAAAACGGATCTATTTACTGCTTTTTGTTATTTCTGTTTTATCTGGGTTGCTGTTGTACTTTGTGTTTATAGATCACAAATATTTCGTTTGGTTTGCGTTGCTTCCCGTTTCTGGCTTTTTGGCAGCACATATTGCTAGTTTTAATGCAATATATAGGTGTTCAAATAACTTTTCTGGTTATGCTTTCGCTGAGCTGGGAAGGCCCCTTCTGGTTTTTCTTTCGTTGACTGCCTTTCTGTTGATGGAGTTCGAATTTTCAGCTGTAGCGGTATATTTGGTTGTCCTTTGTTCCTCTTTGCTGTTGGTCGTTTCTGTTTCGGTCTTTCATCTTCGTTCAAAGTTGTTTAATAAGTCGCAGTCATCCTTGGGTGAGAAGGAGGTTGTGCTGTATTTATTTCCGTTGGTGATGGTTCAGTTGATGGCCTTGCTCAATAATGTTGGTGATCGATATATTTTGAGTGCCTTTGTAACTGTGGAGGAGCTTGGTAAGTATGGTAAAGCCTATCTTATTGGGTCGGCTGCGGGAATGCTCATTGATAGTTTTTCCTTATTGTGGGCGCCGCTAGTCGTCAGAAGAATCGGTGATTTTAAGACTGATCTGTATCCTAAGACCTTGCTTGTTTTTGGAGTTGCTAACTTACTGTCTTTACTTTTGCTGTCTGGGGCTGGCTTTGTTTTTGTCTATAAGAATTCATTTTTTTCTTTTGATTACCTTTTTTGGGTAACGGCGATTATTGTGCTGTCTGCATTTATGGCTCGTGTGGGGTATCAGATATTTGTACCCGTGCTGAGTGCCTATGATCTTACAGGTGTTGTCGCGAAATTATCTTTTGCTGGTGCGGTTAGCGGGATTGTTGCGAATTTTGCTTTGATTCCTTTTTGGGGTGGTGTAGGGGCTGCTATAGCAACCTGGATTTCATTTTTTATCTTTTCCATTCTTTCGTTCTGGGTTGTACGAGAAAGAGTTCTTCGGGTATGAACCTGTATCAAATAAATAGTAATGCTTTGGATATGGACTCAGCAGTCGTATCGATTTTTGATGAGACTAACGGATAAAGCTATTTTCTTGGGTGGTATGACAATCTTTATCGTTGACTACCAATGTGGGCGTAAGCCTGTCATCAGCGCAGTGTCCGCCTGGTGGAAGAGCGTTTAGGGTGATCGATAATGTCGGGGATTCGTCAAGAAGGCTATATTTCGCTGGTGGCTCGAATCCGGTGAGCCGAGTGGAGGGCTCCAACTCTTGCAATGGTCAGCACACGCCGCCATTGGCGGCTTCAATACCTATCGCTGGCAGAGGAGGGGGAGTCGCGTTATTATCTGGACAAAGAACAAGTACCGGTATTGGAAGTTGAAGTCCATCAGCCGGGATCGTTAATTACGGAGTATCGCTGGATCCTATGAGAATTCTGTACTTTCATCAACACTTTTCAACCCCGAAAGGTGCGGTCGGCACCCGCTCTTATGAAATGGCTCGCCGTTTACTTGCGCGTGGTCATGAAGTGACGATGGTGTGCGGGAGTTATAGTGGCGGGGAGACAGGTCTGAGTCTGCCTTTTATTGGTGGTAAACGACGCGGAACAGTCGAAGGTATCAACATTATTGAGTTCGATCTGGCGTATGCAAATAGTGATGGCTTAGCAAAGAGAGTTGTGACCTTCGCCAAGTTTGCTCTGCGCAGTGTCGGTTTGGCGCTGACTGAGCGCTACGATCTAGTATTTGCAACTACTACACCATTGACGGCGGGTATTCCCGGAATTTTCGCTCGTTGGTTAAGGGCTAAACCGTTTGTATTCGAGGTGCGTGATCTGTGGCCGGAATTGCCCAAGGCTATGGGGGTGATCCGCAATCCTCTAGTGTTGGGTGCCATGTCGATACTGGAATGGATGAGCTATCGGTCGGCGCATAGGTTGATTGGCTTGTCCCCCGGGATAGTTGCGGGCATCGCTAAACGTGGGGTCCCGCCCGAGCGGATTGCTCTGATCCCCAATGGCTGCGATCTCGATATTTTTGCTGGCGACGTCGAACCCTGGCGCCCCGAGCAGATAAAACCGGACGATCTGCTGGCTGTCTTTGCGGGTACCCATGGCGTGGCCAATGGTCTGGATGCGGTGCTCGATGCAGCAGCGGAACTGAAACAGCGTGGACGTGACAATATCAAGTTGCTTTTGATCGGCCAGGGAAAGCTCAAACCAGCTCTGCAGGCACGGGCGCAGCATGAGGCGTTAGATTGTGTTGTATTCCACGAGCCAGTTAACAAGTCTCGGCTTGCTGGTCTGATGGCAAGTACGGATGTTGGGTTACAGGTATTGGCAAATGTGCCTGCTTTCTACGTTGGTACCTCACCGAACAAGTTCTTCGACTATATTGCGGCTGGTTTGCCGGTACTGAACAATTACCCCGGCTGGTTAGCCGAGATGATCCGCGACAACCTGTGCGGCTATTCAGTTGAACCAGAAAATCGACACGCTTTTGCCGATGCGCTGGAGCAGGCTGCGAATGATAGGGCGGAAGCAAAGGAAATGGGCAAACGGAGCCGTGAGTTGGCTGAGCGAGAATTTGACCGCGAGCTTCTGGCGAGTCGCTTTGTCGATTGGTTGGAGGGGGTAAAGTGATGATCAAGCGTCTTACCGATATCGTCGCCTCTTTTTTCGGTCTTTTACTGTTAGCCCCAGTCATTGCTGTCGTTGCATGGCTGGTTCGCCGCAAGCTTGGTACTCCTGTGTTGTTCCGTCAGGTGCGTCCCGGCGTGAATGGTGAACCATTCGAGATGATCAAGTTCCGTACCATGCGCGATGCTGTGGATGCTGTAGGCAATCAATTGCCAGACGCCGAACGCATGACACCATTTGGCAGTTTCCTGCGCTCTAGTAGTTTGGACGAGTTACCGGAATTGTGGAATGTTTTAAAGGGTGATATGAGTTTGGTAGGCCCCAGACCATTATTAATGGAGTACTTATCTCTTTATACTCCTGAACAATATAGGCGTCATTTGGTTCGTCCTGGTGTCACGGGGTGGGCTCAAGTTAATGGGAGGAATTCTTTAAGTTGGGAGAAAAAGTTTGAGCTGGATACTTGGTATGTTGATAATCAATCGTTTTGGCTAGATGTGAGGATTGTGTTTCTTACAATCAAAAAAGTTGCTCTTCGTGATGATATAAATGAGGCGGGCGAAGCCTCTATGTCTAAATTTACTGGCACGAAATGATTTTTGTATGCCGGTAATGTGTTTCATTGTGCTGTAGGAGGTCGAAGTGGTACCAGCCAAAAGTTTGATTGTCATAGGATTTGGTGGTCTAGGCAAAGAGGTACATTGGCTGGCCGCGCGTTTAGGAGTTCACGTACGCGGTTTTCTCGACGATAATCCCAATCTGCTCGGCGCGGAGTTTTGTAATGCCACCGTACTGGGAACTGTAAGTGATTGGAAGGCCTATAGCGAGTGTGAGTTCATAATCGCGATTGGAAACCCTAGAATTCGTATGAGAATTCGAGATAAGATGCTTCAGTATGGCGTGCCAAATTTCGCTACGTTGGTTGATCCTAGTGCTGTTGTCGATTTCACTCAGGTTTCTGTGGGGGAAGGTAGTTTGATTTGCGCTGGGACGACCTGTACTGTTGAAATTAATATAGGTGCTCATGTAGTAATTAATCCAAGTTGTTCTGTTGCGCATGAGGTCGTTATTAGAGATTTTGTTACATTGGCGCCTAAGGTTGCTATTTCGGGCAACGTGCATATTGATTCGTTAGCAGAAATAGGCACTGGCTCATGTATTCGTCAGGGGCTTGATCTTGGTGCTGGTTCGATGTTAGGGATGGGAAGTGTTTTGACGAAAAATATTCCGGAGTCCGAGCTTTTTTTCGGTAATCCTGCAAGATATATAAAAAATATTGGATAAAGGCTGTCTGTTTTTGTTGGTTTCTCATTGTTGCTAGGGTTTGTTATTTAAGACATGTGGCCGCGAAGTAACTGGCGGTTTTCTTAGAATGCTAATAGAATGGATTTAGAATGCTTAACTCTCCTTTTGCTCCCTGGCCATCTTTCACCGAAGAAGAAGGTGATGCAGTCCGTGATGTCATTCTTTCCAATAAGGTAAATTATTGGACCGGTACTGAATGTCGAGAATTTGAGAAGGAGTTTGCCGCCTGGACTGACACCCGTTATGCCGTTGCTGTTACCAATGGTACCGTCGCTTTGGATTTGGCATTATTAGCGTTAGATATCGGTGCTGGCGATGAGGTCATTGTAACTTCTCGTACTTTTCTCGCTTCTGTTTCTTGCATTGTCAATGCTGGCGCGATACCAGTGTTTGCTGATGTTGACCGTAATTCGCAAAACATTACTGCCGACTCTATTGAGGCGGTGCTGACCCCTCGGACACGGGCTCTGATTTGTGTCCATTTGGCTGGGTGGCCCTGTGATATGGATCCGATTATGGGGCTTGCGGCTAAGCACGGTTTGAAGGTAATCGAAGATTGCGCCCAGGCGCATGGTGCCCGTTACAAAGGACGCCCGGTTGGGTCTATTGGGCATATCGGAGCGTGGTCCTTTTGTCAGGACAAAATCATGACCACTGGTGGAGAGGGTGGCATGGTGACGACAAACGACCACGCTTTATGGTCAAGAATGTGGTCTTACAAAGATCATGGAAAAAGCTGGGAGGCAGTTTACGAGCGTAAACATGCAACTGGTTTTCGTTGGCTGCATGATAGCTTCGGTACCAACTGGAGGATGCTTGAGGTTCAGGGGGTCATTGGACGCATACAGTTACGACGTATGGCTGAATGGCACGAAAGACGCCTGAGTAATGCCAATCGCATTTGGGCCTGCGCTCAGAAAATAGATAGTTTGCGCGTTCCAATGATTTCCTCCGAGAGTATCCATGCTGCATATAAATGTTACGTATTCTTGAGGCTGGATCAGCTTGCGGCTGGCTGGGACCGTGATCGCATTTTACAAGAGATCTCCGCTCAAGGTGTTCCTGTTTTTTCAGGATCATGCTCCGAGGTTTATTTAGAGAAGGCGTTTGATGGAACAAATTGGCGTCCGTCCAGCTTTTTGCCAACAGCTAAGGAGTTAGGCGAAACAAGCTTGATGTTCCTTGTGCATCCGACCTTAACAGATGATGAAATAACCAAGACATGTGATGTTTTGAGCGATGTTATGAAACAGGCATCTCACGGCTAGGGACTGTATTGCTTGATGAATAGATGATGACATTATAGGTTGCTATTTTTGGAGTGTTTTAAGGGCTGCCTAAGACGAATTTGAACGGTTTGCCAAGGTGTGCTGGTTATGGAGCTCTTATTTGTTCTGATATTGACAATAGGCTTGTCTGTAGTACTTACTTGGTTGTTGCGTTGCTATGCCATTCGTCAAAGAATTTTAGATATACCTAATGCACGCAGTTCGCATACCAGCGTGATTCCACGTGGTGGCGGCATTGCGATCGTACTTAGTTTTTTGTTCGCTATGATTATACTGGTGTTGGACAGTTTACTAGCTTGGCCGTTCGCATGGGCTATGTTCGGCGCAGGAGGCGGAATTGCATTAATCGGTTTTTTCGATGATCATCGACACCTTTCCGTCCGCTGGAGGCTATTTGGACATTTTGCGGGTTCCATATGGGCTCTTTTTTGGTTGGGCGGGCTGCCACCTTTGGAGGTATTTGGTTTTGTGATGGATTTTGGCTGGGGAGGACATATCCTCACTGTCTTTTATCTGGTCTGGATGCTAAATCTTTATAACTTCATGGACGGTATCGATGGCATTGCAAGTGTCGAAGCTATTTGTAGTTGTCTCTGCGCTTGTGTTCTTTATTGGGCTGCTGGCTTTGACAGCTTGATCGTTGTGCCTCTAGTACTTGTTATGGCTGTATCGGGGTTTCTTTACTGGAATTTTCCTCCAGCGCGAATTTTTATGGGCGATGGCGGAAGTGGTTTTTTAGGGATCACTCTGGGTTTGATCTCGTTACAAGCAGCTTGGGTTTCATCCGAATTTTTTTGGGTTTGGCTGATTTTACTTGGCGTTTTTATTGTCGATGCCACTGTTACGTTGATACGACGTGCGTTACGCGGTGAGAAGGTATATGAGGCCCATCGTAGCCACGCTTACCAATTTGCTTCACGTCAATACAGACGTCACTTACCAGTGACATTGGCAGTGGTCGCGATTAACCTGCTATGGCTGTTGCCTATCGCTGCATGTGTGGTGTTCTGGGATCTTGATGGTGCGTTGGGTCTGATTCTGGCGTATGTTCCTCTGGTAATAATGGCCCTCAGATTTCACGCTGGAGGGCCTGAGACGCGCTCATCTCATTTTGGAGATGAGGCAGGTCCCCTTTAGTGGTGCTTTTGTCGAGTGTTTGACGTGGAGGAAACGTACAATGGAAGCGGATTTTGTTTAAGGAGCAGGCCAAGGTGCGTGAAGGGGTTATGGATAAAATAAGATCGGCTTTGTTAGGCTTACCGAGACGCCACAAACGCGCAATCCAGGTAGCCACAGACGTGCTTTTGGTTTGGGCGGCCCTATGGCTGGCATTCGTCGTTCGACTCGGTATCGACGCCTTGGCGAGCCCGATCGAAACGCATCTTTGGCTTTTCGCATCTGCTCCGCTGGTCGCTATCCCGATTTTCATCCGCTTTGGCATGTACCGCGCTGTCATGCGTTATTTCGGCAATGACGCGCTGATCACTATCTGCAAGGCAGTCAGTCTATCTGCCTTGCTTTTGGCTCTCTTGGTATATTGGTACAGCAACCATAAAAATGTGGTGCCACGCTCCATCATCTTCAACTATTGGTGGCTCAGCCTGATCATGATTGGCGGGATGCGCCTGATGATGCGGCAATATTTCCTCGGTGACTGGTTCACCGCAGCCCAGCATGTACCCTTCACCAACCGTGACGACGGCTTACCCAAAGTCGCTATTTACGGTGCTGGTGCCGCCGGTAATCAACTTGTCGCTGCATTGCGCATGGGGCGGGTGATGCGTCCTGTAGCGTTCATCGATGATGATCGCAGTATCGCAGACCGGGTGATCGCCGGCCTGCAGGTCTACCAACCCAAGCATATTCAAAAGATGATCGATGCGACCGGTGCGCAAGAGATTTTGCTGGCGATCCCGTCTTCGTCACGAGGTCGTCGGCGTGAAATATTGACGTTGCTGGAAGGTTTTCCGCTGCATGTGCGCAGTGTTCCCGGTTTCATGGATCTAGCGAGTGGCCGGGTCAAGGTCGACGACATCCAGGAAGTGGATATTGCGGATCTTCTTGGGCGCGATCCTGTGCCTGCACAAGCTGACTTGCTTGAGCATTGCATCGCCGGACAGTCGGTTTTGGTGACGGGGGCGGGAGGTTCAATCGGTTCTGAGCTTTGTCGGCAAATCGTAGCCCTCAAGCCCACTACGCTGCTGCTATTCGAGCATAGTGAGTTCAATCTCTACAGTATTCTGTCTGAACTTGAGCCGCGAATCGCTCGGGAATCGTTGTCTGTCCGCTTGCTGCCTATCCTGGGTTCGGTGCGCGATCAGCACAAGTTGCTGGACGTGATGAAAACCTGGAATGTCGACACGGTCTATCACGCCGCCGCTTATAAGCATGTGCCCATGGTTGAGCACAATATTGCCGAAGGTGTCTTGAACAACGTGATCGGGACGTTGAACACCGCGCAAGCTGCGTTGCAAGCGGGCGTCTCGAATTTTGTATTGATTTCCACCGACAAAGCCGTGCGCCCCACCAACGTGATGGGCAGCACCAAGCGCCTCGCAGAACTGACCTTGCAAGCCCTGAGCCGTGAACTGGCGCCAGTGCTGTTCGGCGATAAGGCCAATGTCTCGCGTGTTAATAAAACTCGCTTCACCATGGTCCGGTTCGGCAATGTGCTGGGCTCGTCAGGGTCGGTGATTCCGCTGTTCCATAAGCAGATCAAGTCCGGCGGCCCATTAACCGTTACACATCCCAAGATCACGCGTTATTTCATGACCATTCCCGAGGCCGCACAGTTGGTGATTCAGGCTGGCTCCATGGGCTTGGGTGGGGATGTGTTTGTACTGGACATGGGCGAGCCGGTGAAGATTGTCGAGCTGGCGGAGAAGATGATTCACCTGTCTGGCTTGAGTGTTCGTTCGGAAAAGAACCCTCATGGCGACATTTCAGTCGAGTTCACAGGTCTGCGTCCTGGCGAGAAGCTTTACGAGGAGTTGCTGATTGGCGATAACGTTGTCGCGACCCCGCATCCGATGATTATGAGTGCGCTCGAAGATCACCTGCCTTGGGATGTGCTCAAGGCCCGGCTGACGGAGCTGCTGGCTGCAATCGAACACGATGATTACGCGAGAGTCCGTCAGTTGCTGCGCGATACCGTTAGTGGCTACGCCCCAGACGGTGAGATTGTCGACTGGATCTACCAGCAACGCCGACTGGAACCCTGATTGTTACACACGCTGTAACGTACACACTTTTGACAGCCCCCCATCATCGCCTAAGTTTGAGAAGCAGCTTCGGAAAAGCTGCTTCTCTCTTAACGATGTCATGGAGCGTCACTTATGCGTACAGGCTATTTCTACTCTCTGGTTTTTGCCCTTCTGACCAGCGCCTCTATAGCTGTTATCGCTGCGCCCGCGGTCAAGCCCGAGACGACGGCGGCGCCGCAGGCACTGGAACTGTCGGCTAAACCGCAAGGCGTCAAGGTGGATCTGAACGTGGCGGACACCGCTACGCTGCAACGCGAGCTGGCGGGGATAGGCAAGGCCAAGGCTGATGCGATTGTTGCGTATCGCGAGAGTAATGGAGCCTTCTCTTCAGTAGAGGAGTTGCTGGAGGTCAAGGGGATTGGCAAGGCGATTCTCGACAGGAATCGTGACAAGCTGGAAGTGAACTGAGGTGTGATGGTGAAAGAGGCCGGTCGAAATATGACTGGCCTTTTTGCATTTTGGCTCAATGCCACTTAAAACGATGATCGGATGCGTCTTGGTCTAGGTTCGACCATCCGCCTTTTGGAGCTTCGTCCCCGCCAACCACCTCAGATCAAGGACCCACCCCATGCATAAAAACTACCCAGCCGCCTACCAAGTCAGCAAAGGCTCGGCCCTGCAAGTGGACAAACCCTTCTACGACCGCATCCGAACCCAGCAGGACAAGCGCACCCTGATCGAACAGTTCGAGGTCCCCATCCGTACCGGCCGCGCTTGGCACGTACCCGCCGGGCATGTGTTCCGCGTTACGACTCCGGTGGGCCCGCAGGTGGGGGACTTCAACGTGTGGAATGCCCACGATCCACGGGAACGCCTGTGGGCTGCGCGCACGCGTCAGCTGCAGGGCGCTCATGTCAGCACTCATGATCGGTTGTGGTCGAACCTGCCATTCTTGCGTCCATTGGTGACCATTACCGATGACAGTCTGGCCGATTATGGCATCGACGAGCATGGTGGACGATTGCACGACCTGCTGGGGACGCGCTGTGATCCGTACGTGAACAGGATGCTGACCGGCGAGGATTTTCACCATCACTGCCACTCGAACCTGACCCGTGCGGTATTACCCCATGGGCTGACCGAGTTCGATGTGCACGATGTGCTGAATATTTTCCAGTGTACTGGGCTCAATCATGACGACATGTACTTCATGAAGGCCTGTCCGGCGAAGAAGGGCGATTATTTGGAGTTTTTTGCCGAGATCGATTTGCTGTGTGCCTTGCCACTTGCCCCGGCGGCGATCTGTCGCTCGCGATGTGGGGGCCGGATGCGCAGGATCCCCTCAGTGTCTGTCGTCCGTTGGGGGTGGAGATCTATCGATTGGAGGATTCATTGCTGTCGGGCTGGAGCCAGTCTGAGAGGGCGGCGTACAAGGGGCTGCATGGCTTGCAGATTGCCAAGGCTGATTGGGAGAAGTAGCGCGGCGTTGGCCGTCTATGTGCAGGCCGTTGTGGCGAGGGGATAAATCCCCTCGCCACAAACTCACCGCCAAAGTGTTGGGCAGGGCCGCAATCAACGATCCTTGGCCTCCTTCGCATCCATCTCGGCATTGCGCTCGGCAACACGCTTGCGTTGTTCATCCGTCAGTTCGACCTTGTGGGCGGTGTCGCGCAGCATCATCAAGCCACCCACGATCGAGCCGATTGCAACAATCAGAATTAACCAGGCGTACCAGGGCATAGGGTTCTCCTTGAGGGGGCGATGGACGACGAACGTTTCGCCTGTCCACCGCACCTACCACTTATGAGCGAAGGTTGTTCGCAGTGGTTCCATATTACGCCCGTTGTGCCGGGTTCACCTCAAAGCCCGGTGAGCATCGCATCGGCCGGGGCATCGGCGCGCAGTTGTGCGGTCAGCACAAAGTACAGGAAGCCTACCGCCATGAAACCGAGGAAGATCAGCCCGATCAGGGCATTGAACCAGGCCATCGCTACCAGGCACACCACTGCCAGTACCAGGGCGATACCCGGGATGATCGGATAGCCCGGCGCGCGGAAGGTGCGTTCCAGGTTGGGTTCGGTTTTACGCAGTTTGAACAGGCTGAGCATGCTCATGATGTACATGACGATCGCGCCGAACACCGCCATGGTGATCATGGCGGCGGTCAGGGTCATGCCGCCGAGGTTGATCAGGCCGTCGCTGTAGATCGCCGCGATGCCGATCAGGCCGCCGGCGATGATGGCCCGGTGCGGGGTCTGGAAACGTGAGAGTTTGGCGAGGGAGGCGGGCAGGTAGCCGGCGCGGGCGAGGGCGAAGAACTGGCGCGAGTAGCCGAGGATGATGCCGTGGAAGCTTGCCACCAGGCCGAACAGGCCGATCCACACCAGCATGTGCAACCAGCCGGAGCTTTCGCCGACTACGGTTTTCATGGCTTGGGGCAGCGGGTCGTTGATGTTGGACAGGGTGCGCCAGTCGCCTACGCCACCGGCGAAGAACATCACGCCCATGGCCAGGAACACCAGGGTCAGGATGCCGCTGATGTAGGCCTTGGGAATTGTGCGTTTCGGGTCCTTGGCTTCTTCGGCGGCCATGGCCGCGCCCTCGATGGCCAGGAAAAACCAGATGGCGAAGGGGATTGCGGCGAACATCCCGGCGATGGCCGGCGCGCCGAACACATCGGAACCGGCCCAGCCGTTCAAGGCGAAGCTGCTGAAGCTGAACGCCGGGGCGACTACGCCCATGAACACCAGCAGTTCGGCCACCGCCAGCACGCAGACGATCAGTTCGAAGGTCGCCGCCAGTTTCACCCCGAGGATGTTCAGGCCCATGAACACGATATAGGCACCGACCGCTGCGTGTTTCGGGTCCAGGGCCGGGAATTGCACGTTCAGGTAGGCACCGATGGCCAGAGCGATGGCCGGTGGGGCGAAGACGAATTCGATCAGCGTCGCCAGGCCGGCGATTAACCCACCTTTCTCTCCGAAGGCCCGGCGGCTGTAGGCGAACGGTCCGCCAGCGTGGGGGATGGCGGTGGTCAGCTCGGTGAAGCTGAAAATGAAGCAGGTGTACATGGCCGCGACCATGAATGATGTCACCAGAAAGCCCAGCGTTCCGGCAACGCCCCAGCCGTAGCTCCAGCCGAAGTACTCGCCGGAGATCACCAGCCCGACGGCAATGCCCCATAAATGCAGGGTGCCCAGGGTGGGTTTGAGTTGTGTGTTCATCGGTGGCTCCCCCTCGATCCATAGCAAAAGCGCTGGGGTGGGGCAGTGCAGTGGGCGTGCCAGTGTGGCAGTTGTGGTCGTAATGGGTGAAATTGTGTCGTATCGGGGATGTTCGCTGCCTGATGGCTCGATTTTGTGCTCCAGTTCGGAGCGTCAGCGCCAGGGCGGGCCTCATCGCGAGCAGGCTCGCTCCCACAGGGGATCTTCAGTGGAGGCAAATTCTCTATTCACAACAGATCAAATGTGGGAGCGAGCCTGCTCGCGATGAGGCCCACCCAGCCAATCACCAACCCCTTTTTTACACATTCTTTATCCCTCGCCCCCTCTCTCGATCTCGTTCCTTTACGCCCTCCCTGCCGACAATCACTCCACACACGGCATGACGCCGTACGACGGAGAAATCCCATGAGCCTTCTGGACGGGGTGTCGCTGCTGCTGGCAGCGGCGCTGTTCATTTATCTACTGATTGCGCTGCTGCGCGCGGATCGGAACTAGGAGTGGCTATGCACGGTTATGACTACGGGCTGATCCTCGCCTTCTTTGCGCTGGTGCTGATCCCTGCACCGTTTCTGGGGCGTTTCTACTACCGGGTGATGGAAGGCCAGCGCACTTGGCTTTCACCTGTTCTTGGCCCGGTGGAGCGTGGTTGCTATCGCTTGGCCGGCGTCGATCACACCGTTGAGCAGAGCTGGCAGAAATACACCCTGGCCTTGCTCGCTTTCAACCTGGCCGGCTTTTCGCTGTTGTTCGCGATTCTGTTGTTACAGGGACATTTGCCACTCAACCCCGAAAAAGTGCCGGGTATGGAATGGACCCAGGCATTCAATACGGCGGTGAGTTTCACCACCAATACCAATTGGCAGTCCTACAGTGGTGAAGCGTCGTTGAGCTACCTGAGCCAGATGCTTGGCCTGGCTGTGCAGAACTTTGTCAGCGCTGCTACCGGCCTGGCCGTGCTGGTGGCGCTGTGTCGCGGAATTGGGCGCAAATCCGCTGCAACGCTGGGTAACTTCTGGGTCGACATGACCCGCGCCACCCTCTACGGGCTGTTACCGCTGTGCCTGTTGCTGGCCCTGTTCCTGGTGTGGCAGGGCGTGCCGCAAACCTTCGCGCACTATGTGCATGGGTTGACGATGCAAGGCGCGGATCAAGTGATTCCATTGGGCCCGGCCGCCAGCCAGATCGCGATCAAGCAACTGGGCACCAACGGTGGTGGTTTCTTCGGCGTCAATTCGGCACACCCCTTCGAGAACCCGACGGCCTGGAGCAACCTGTTCGAAGTCGCCTCGATCATCCTGATTCCCGCCGCGCTGGTGTTCACCTTCGGCCATTACGTCAAGGACCTGCGCCAGAGTCGGGCGATCATCGCCTGCATGCTCGTACTGTTTCTGATCGGCGGCGCCACCTCGTTGTGGGCCGAATCCCAACCCAATCCGGCGCTGTATAACGCTTCGGTGGAGCAGACCGCGCCACTGGAGGGCAAGGAGGCGCGCTTTGGCACCACGGCCACGGTGCTGTGGTCCGTCACCACCACGGCGGCATCCAATGGCTCGGTCAATGGCATGCATGACAGCCTCAATCCTCTGAGCGGCATGGTCTCGCTGGTGAACATGATGGTCGGCGAAGTCATTTTTGGCGGCGTCGGCGCGGGGCTCTACGGGATGCTGCTGAACGTGCTGATCGCGGTGTTCCTGGCTGGATTGATGATTGGCCGTACCCCGGAATACCTGGGCAAAAAGCTCGCTGCCAGGGAAGTGCAACTGCTGGTGATAACCCTGTTGGTCATGCCGGTGAGCGTGTTGGGGCTGGGGGCCATTGCTGCGAGCCTGCCCGGACCTGCTGCAGCGGTGAGCAACCCTGGCGCCCATGGTTTCAGCCAGTTGTTGTATGCCTACACCTCGGCGGGTGCGAACAACGGCTCGGCCTTCGCCGGCTTTGGTGCCAACACACCCTTTCACAATCTGATGCTGGGCCTGGGCATGTTGATCGGTCGTTTTGGCTACATCCTGCCGGTGCTGGCCTTGGCCGGTAGCCTGGCGCTGAAGAAAACCGCGCCGATCGGCCCGAACAGCTTCCCGACCCACGGCCCGCTGTTCGTGACCCTACTCACCGTGACCATTTTGTTGGTGGGCGGCCTGACCTTCCTGCCGACCCTGGCCCTGGGGCCGATTGCCGAACACCTGAGCCTGGGTTTCTGAGGATCTGATGATGAATATGCCAATGAGCAAAACCGTCGTCGCCAAGGCGTCGGAGCAACCGAAAACCGCGATTTCGGCCTTGTGGCGGCCAGCGCTGGTGCAAGCTTTCGTCAAGCTCGATCCGCGCCAGTTGCACCGCGCCCCGGTGATGCTGGTGGTGGAGCTGACCGCAATTCTCACCACGGTGTTGTGTTTCGTTCCGGACAGCAGCGTACCGACTTTTGTTGCCGCGCAAATTGCCCTGTGGCTATGGTTCACGGTGCTGTTCGCCAACTTTGCCGAAGCCCTGGCCGAAGGTCGTGGCAAGGCTCGGGCAGACAGTCTCAAGGCCGGTAGCGAAGGCCTCAGCGCACGTCGCCAGACGGCCAACGGCTTTGAGGTGATAGCCGCCACCCGCCTGCGAAAAGGCGACGTGGTACGCGTCGAGGCGGGGGAGATGATTCCTGGCGATGGTGAAGTGATCGAAGGCATCGCCGCAGTGAACGAGGCGGCGATTACTGGCGAATCGGCCCCGGTCATCCGCGAGTCCGGCGGCGACCGTTCAGCCGTCACCGGCAACACGCGCCTGGTCTCCGACTGGCTGCTGGTGCGCGTCACCAGTAACCCCGGTGAATCCACCCTGGACCGTATGATCGCCCTCGTCGAAGGCGCCAAGCGGCAGAAGACGCCCAACGAAGTGGCGTTGGATATTCTGCTGATCGGCTTGACGCTGATCTTCCTGCTGGTGGTGGTGACGCTGCAGCCGTTCGCGCATTTCGCCAACGGTAATTTGCCGCTGGTGTTTCTGGTGGCGCTGCTGGTGACGTTGATTCCCACCACCATCGGCGGGCTGTTGTCGGCCATCGGCATCGCCGGGATGGATCGACTGGTACGCCTGAACGTGATCGCCAAGTCCGGCCGCGCCGTGGAAGCGGCGGGGGACGTGCATGTGCTGATGCTGGACAAGACCGGCACCATCACCTTCGGCAATCGTCGTTGTGCCGCGGTTCACGCCGCGCCCGGTGTGAGCGTCAAGGAACTGACTGAAGGCGCGTTATTCGCTTCGTTGGCCGACGACACGGCGGAGGGCAAGTCCATCGTCGAGTACCTGCGGGGTTTGCACTCGCAACCCGAGCCTGGCGCCGAACTGCTGACCGCTGTGCCGTTCAGTGCTGAAACCCGCTTGTCCGGTGTCGATTACCAGGGCCGGGTGTACCGCAAAGGGGCCGTGGATTCGTTGCTGAGTTTTATCGGCCTGTCGAAAAGCGAACTGCCACCTGCATTGGCACGGGAGGTGGACAAGATCGCCCAGAGCGGCGGTACCCCCTTGCTGGTGTGCGTTGACGGCAAGCTGCTGGGGGCGATTCATCTGAAGGACGTGGTCAAGCCCGGTATCCGTGAGCGCTTTGCCGAGCTGCGCAAGTTGGGGATTCGCACGGTGATGGTCACCGGCGACAACCCACTGACCGCCGCCGCCATTGCTGCCGAGGCCGGCGTCGATGACGTGCTGGCCGAGGCCACACCGGAGAAAAAACTGGCGCGCATCCGTCATGAGCAGAATGACGGTCGTCTGGTGGCGATGTGTGGTGACGGTGCCAACGATGCGCCGGCCCTGGCCCAGGCTGACGTCGGCATGGCGATGAACGACGGCACACAGGCGGCGCGAGAGGCGGCCAACATGGTCGATCTGGACAGCGATCCGACCAAGTTGCTGGACGTGGTGCAAATCGGCAAGGAACTGCTGGTGACCCGTGGGGCCTTGACGACGTTTTCCATCGCCAACGACATCGCCAAGTACTTCGCTATCCTGCCGGCGCTATTTGCCTCGATCTATCCACAACTGGGTGTGCTGAACGTGATGCACCTGAGCAGCCCGCAAAGCGCGATTCTGTCGGCCATTGTGTTCAACGCCTTGATCATCGTGGTGCTGATCCCGTTGGCGTTGCGTGGCGTGCGGGTGCAGGCCGCCAGCGCGGCGGCGCTGCTGCGGCGCAATCTGCTGATCTATGGCCTGGGTGGGATCGTGGTGCCGTTCGTGGGGATCAAGGCGATCGACATGTTGCTGACGGCGTTGGGGTTGGTTTGAGCGGATAACCGACGCTCGCCTTCACCTTGTGGGAGCAAGGCTTGCCCGCGATGAACGATGACGCGGTGTTGGTTCAGACCGAGGTGACCGCATCGCGAGCAAGCGTTGCTCCCACAAAGTGGTTCCCACAGGTAATTTTTCATTCAATTCGAGGATTTCTGGATGTTCACTCTGATACGCCCGGCCTTGAGCCTATTGCTTCTGATGACCCTGATCACCGGCGTTGCGTACCCCTTGCTGGTTACGGGCGTGGCGCAAGTCGCGTTTCCCGCCCAGGCCAACGGCAGCCTGATCGTTGATGCCGACGGCAAGGTCCGCGGCTCTCTGTTGATCGCCCAGGATTTCCAGGGCGATGCCTGGTTCCATCCACGTCCATCGGCGGGTGCTTTCGCCACGGTAGCCAGCGGCGCCAGCAACTTTTCCCCGAGCAATCCGGCCCTGGCCGCACGGGTGATCGGTGACGCCCAGGCCTTGCAAGTGCCGGGTCAAGGCCCAGTGCCGTTGGCGCTGCTGACCACCTCGGGCAGCGGACTGGATCCCCACTTGCCACCAGCAGCGATTGCCTATCAACTGGCGCGTGTCGCCGCCGCACGCAATCTGCCGGTATCGTCCGTGCAGCAACTGCTCGACGCTCACATCGAACAACCGCTGGTGGGGCCGCCGGTGGTAAATGTGCTGGCCTTGAACCTGGCGCTGGAAAAACTGTAGACCCCTGTGGGAGTGGCACCTGTGGGAGTGGCACCTGTGGGAGCAAAGCTTTGCTCCCACAGGGCGTTTGATCAACATCTGAAAGAGAACCCGAACACATGAGCGACTCCGGCCGCGCCGATGCACTGTTAGCCAAGCTGCCCCGCAATGACCGGGGCCGGCTCAAGGTCTTCCTGGGTGCGTCGCCGGGTGTCGGCAAGACCTACGCCATGCTGCAGGCGGCCCACACGCAACTGCGCCAAGGTGTCAGGGTGGTTGCCGGCGTCGTGGAGACTCACGGCCGCAGTGAGACTGAAGCGCTGCTCGGTGGTCTGGTGCAGCAGCCGCTGGTGCGTTCGGAGTATCGCGGTGTGATGCTCGAGGAAATGGACCTTGATGGTCTGCTCGCGGCTCGACCGGCCTTGGTGCTGGTGGACGAACTGGCCCACAGCAACGCGCCCGGCAGCCGACATGCCAAACGCTGGCAAGACATTCAGGAGTTGCTGGCCGCCGGCATCGATGTCTACACCACCGTCAATGTCCAGCACCTGGAAAGTCTCAACGATCAGGTGCGCGGTATCACCGGCGTGCAAGTTCGAGAGACGCTGCCCGACTGGGTCCTGCAGGAGGCCGATGAACTGCTGTTGATCGACCTGCCACCGCGCGAGCTGCTGGAGCGCCTGCGCGATGGCAAGGTTTATGTGCCGGAACAGGCGCGCGCTGCGATCGATGCATTTTTCAGCCAGACCAACCTCACCGCATTGCGTGAGCTGGCCATGCAAACTGCCGCTGCACAGGTGGACAACGATCTTGCCCAGGGCTATCGCCAACTGGGCCAGGCGGCTCCGGCGGTGCGGGGACGATTATTGGTGGGGGTTGACGGTGATGCCCAGGCCGAACGTCTGGTACGCCACGCCAGCCGCGTCGCCCAGCGTCGGCATCTTCCCTGGAGCCTGGTGCATGTGGACAACGGCAGCACGCGGGACGAGCCATCGCGCCAGCGCCTGCAAAATGCCCAGCAACTTGCCGAACGCCTGGGTGGGGAAGTGGTGCTGCTACGGGCCGGTGAAGTCGCCAGGACCTTGATCCAGCACGCCACCGAACGTCGCGCTACGCTGGTGCTGGTGGGACAGTCCAGGAGGCGTCTGCGCCGGCGGCTGTTCGGTGGTGGCTTGGCTGCGCGTTTGCTGCGCGATGCCAGGGGGCTGGAAATCAACGTACTGGATCGCGATGAACAGCCCCCTGCGGCCCGTGAGCGTTCAAACGCCGCCCTGGCTGGTTTCGACTACGTGCTGGCGCTGTTGGCGACGGCGGCGGCCAGTGCGCTGGCTTGGGGGGTCTCCGGGCTTCTTCCCTTGCCTAATATCTCCCTGGTGTTTCTGATGGCGGTGTTGCTGGTGGCGGTTCGCAGCAGCCTCGGCCCTGCGCTGGCCTGCGCGGCGCTGTCGTTCCTGGCCTATGACTTTCTGTTCATCCCACCGAATTTTTCCTTCACCATCCAGCGTGAAGAAGATGTACTCACCCTGGTGTTCTTCTTGCTCATGGCGGCCCTGACCGGCAACCTTGCGGCCCGCCAGCGACGACAGTTGCAGGCGCTGCGCGAGACCCAGCAGGAAACCGGCGAGCTGCTTGATCTGTCCCGCAAACTCACCGCCGCGACCGACCGCCAGGCGGTGATCAGCGCCGCCGCGCAACACCTCAACGGCTGGCACGACCTGCAACTGTGCCTGCTCAACCGTGACGGCCAGGACGGCTGGAAGGTTGAGACAGCTGAACCATTGACCTTCACTGAAGCTGAGCGCGCGGCCGCCGATTGGGCTTGGCAACACGACCAACCGGCCGGCGCCGGCACCGGGACACTGCCGTCCGGGCGCTGGTGGTGGTGGCCGTTGTCGACAGAGGAGGGCCCGCTGGCGTTGCTGGGCGTTTGCCCGAAAGAAGGCAAGCCGTTGAGCGGCCAGCGGCGTCGTCTGCTGGCAGCTCTCAGTCAGCCACTGGCGCAGGCCCTGGCGCGGGCGCAACTGGCCCAGGATCTGGAAGCAGCGCGCCTGCACGGCGAAACCGAGCAACTGCGCAGTGCGTTGTTGGCGTCGGTGTCCCACGATTTGCGCACGCCGCTGACCTCCATGCGCGGCAGTATCGACAGCCTGTTGGCGTTGGGAGAGGCGATCCCGCTGGCCGATCGCCGCGAACTGCTGGAAGGCACCCGTGATGAAGCTGAGCGCCTGGATCGCTACATCCAGAACTTGCTGGACATGACTCGTCTCGGCCATGGGGCTCTGAAGCTGGCGCGGGACTGGGTGTCGCCGGCCGATATTGTCGGCAGCGCGTTGAACCGGTTGCGGGCGGTGCTGGCACCGTTGACGGTGGGCATCGAAGTGCCGGCCGAGTTGCCGTTGTTGTATGTTCACGCGGCGTTGATCGAACAGGCCTTGGTGAACGTGCTGGAGAACGCCGCACGATTTTCACCGACTCACGGGCGATTGCTGCTCAGCGCAGGGGCGACGGACAGCGAAGTTTTTTTCGCCGTGGCCGACGAGGGGCCCGGGATCCCTGAAGAAGAGCGCGAGAAAATCTTCGACATGTTCTATACCGCTGCGCGCGGGGATCGCGGCGGGCAGGGCACGGGGCTGGGGCTGGCGATCTGTCAGGGCATGGTCGGTGCCCATGGCGGGCGGATCAGCGTGGACACCGGCCTGGACGGACGCGGTACCTGCATCACCCTGCACCTGCCATTACAGACACAACCGGGCCTGGACGATGAAGCCTGAGCGGCGCTGGGTTACTCTCTTTCCACCTGATTGCATTGAACGGACCTCATGAGCCAGACCGCGACCCTTTTGGTCATCGATGACGAACCGCAGATTCGCAAATTCCTGCGCATCAGCCTGACTTCCCAAGGCTACAAGGTGCTCGAAGCCGGCACCGGCGCCGAAGGCCTGGCCCAGGCGGCGCTGAACAAGCCCGATCTGCTGGTGCTCGACCTGGGCCTGCCGGACATGGACGGCCAGCAGGTACTGCGCGAGTTTCGCCAATGGTCCACGGTGCCGGTGCTGGTGCTCTCGGTGCGGGCCAGCGAAGCGCAGAAAGTCGAGGCACTGGACAACGGCGCCAATGATTACGTCACCAAGCCGTTCGGCATCCAGGAGTTTCTGGCGCGCATTCGTGCCTTGTTGCGTCAGGCCCCGGCAGGCGAGGCGCGGGAAGCGGCGCTGACGTTTGGTCCGCTGACGGTGGACCTGGCTTATCGCCGGGTCCTGCTCGATGGCACCGAAGTGGCCCTGACCCGCAAGGAATACGCCGTGCTGGCGCAATTGGCGCGCCATCCCGGGCGGGTCATTACCCAGCAGCAATTGCTCAAGGACATTTGGGGCCCGACCCACACCGAAGACACCCATTACCTGCGGATCGTGGTCGGTCATCTGCGGCAAAAACTGGCGGACGACCCGACCCGGCCCCGGTTCATTGCGACCGAGGCGGGGGTTGGGTATCGGTTGTTGGGGGAGGGTGGACTTTGAGTTTGATGTTGGCTGAGCTGCCGTCATCGCGAGCAGGCTCGCTCCCACAGGCGTTGTGATGTTCTTGAGTGTGGGAGCGAGCCTGCTCGCGAAGAGGCCCTCACCGCCACGAGCGCTCTATCAGTTCTGCTCATTCTCATAGCGATCCAGCGTATCGCTGGCAATCTCCCGCCCCAGGGCGATCAGCTCCGGCGCCTTGTAGAACTCGAAAAACCGGCACACCCGTTTCGGCACGTTGATCAGCACATCCGGTGGATACCCGGCGATTTTGTATTGGGCCAGGGACGTCTGCATCACCTCGAAACTCTGGTTGATCAGATCCAGCAGCGAGGCCGGGCCAACGTTGTCGATGATGAACGAACCGGTCGCCGATTTCGGCGCACCTTCGGATTCCGGCGCGGCGGCCGGTTGTTGGCCCTCGGGCTCGGCGGATTCCAGCCATGGATTGATCTCGGCGGCTTCAGCTTTTAGCGCCTCCTGTTCCAGCAGCAGCAACTGCTCGGCTTGCTTGCGACGGAACGGTAGACGCGAGCCCAGGGAACTGACGAGGGTGTCGAAGCGACGCTTGAACGCTGCCGGGCGCTGGATGACCGGCAGTCGGTACTGTTTCTGGTTGGTGGCGTTGAGGTTGACCGCGATGATCAGGTCGCAATGGCTCGACACCACCGGCACGATGGGTAACGGATTGAGCAGGCCGCCATCCACCAGCATGCGGTTGCCTTGCATCACGGGGGTGAACAGGCTGGGAATCGCCGCCGAGGCGCGCATTGCCTGATGCAGGCAACCTTCCTGGAACCAGATTTCCTGCTGATTGGTCAGGTCGGTGGCCACGGCAGTGTAGGGAATACGCAGGTCTTCGATATTGAGTTCGCCGACGATCTTGCGAATTTGCCCGAAGACTTTCTCGCCGCGAATCGCCCCCAGGCGAAAGCTGACGTCCACCAGTCGCAGCACATCCAGGTAATCCAGGCTTTCAATCCAGTTACGATAATCGTCGAGCTTGCCCGCGGCATAGATTCCGCCCACCACGGCACCCATGGAGCAGCCGGCGATGCAAGCGATGTCGTAGCCACGTCGTTCGATTTCTTCGATCACCCCGATATGGGCGTAGCCCCGGGCGCCACCCGATCCCAGTACCAATGCGACACGTTTTGTCATGACCCGGCCTCTTGTAAAACAGACTTTAACAATGCACTTATCGACGGCTGGGCTCAATCGTTGTGGCGCAGGTGTCGTTTTTTGATACGCCGTGCCGGCATTTGCGTATGCTCGCCCACACTTGTATTTACGCGGTCGGGCATTGGCACTTTTTGCGGGCTGGACCGTCTTACTTGCACGACTGTTGACCTGACTTGAGGTGTAATTGATGAAAGCCCGGATTTGTCTGCCCCTGGTGGCATCCTTGATGGTTTTGGCTCTGGCCGGTTGTGCCGGCAAGACCGCTTACCGCGATAGCTGCGGCAGCCAGCTCGACAGCGCCTGGCGCGAACTGGACCTGGCCAAGGCCGAAGGTTTTGCCGGCACCGTGAGTTATTCCAAGGCCCTGTCGTTGTTGACCGGCGCCAAGACCCAGCAGCAGTTCGAAGCGTTTGAGGGGTGCACCAAAAAGGCCGAGAAGGCCCGTTTCTACATCCGCGAATCCCGCGCAGGGCGTTAATAGCAGCGACAAGCTGTCAGCGGCAAGCTACAAGTTAAGGGAGCACTCTGCTCCTCACTTGAAGCTTGCCGCTTGACGCTCAACGCTACGTACGGAGTACGTCCCCATGATTGATCGGCTGGTGGCCCGGATACTGGGCCTGGAAGTCCGGCTGCTGGCCTGTCAGGCCCGCCTCAATGCCCATACCGACAGTGAAGCCCTGCATGACCTGCGGACCACGGTTCGCCGTTTGCGCAGCTTGCTTCGTCCGTTGCGCGGTTTGCCCGGTGTCGAGCAGCTGGAAACGGCGGCCTCGGCGGTCGGCGCGCTGACCACGCCCCTGCGTGACCGGGAAGTGCTGGCCGCCTACCTTGAGCAGCACGGCAAGATCGAAGCCGCGCGGCGGCGCCAGGTGCAAATGGCCGATGCTTATCCCGCCGTTGCCGGCAGCCCGGAGCTGGCCCAATTGCTGATGGTGCTCGATGCTTTCCCGCGCTTCATTCGCGCGGCGCAACGTCAGGACCTGCTTAAAGGTCTGCGCAAACGCATCGAAAAGCGCCTGGACAAACAATGGAAGAAACTCGGCGAAGCCTTGGGCGATCCGGCCCATGATCGCCACCGTTTGCGGCTGCTGATCAAGCGTGTGCGCTATGCCATCGAAGCCTACCCCGAACTTGACCGCCTACCCGAAGCGGCCATGCCACGGCTCAAGTCCGCCCAAGGCGCCTTGGGGGACTGGCACGATTGCTGGCAATGGCTGGCCAGGGCCAAGCAGGAAAGTGACTTGCAATCCTGCGTGCCGGTCTGGCTCAGCACCATGGAAAAGGCCGAGGCCAAGTCCGATAAAGTGCTCGATAAACTCGTTGCCAGTTGCTTCAAAAAATCCTGAGCCCTGCAGATATTCCCTTATGGGAGCGAGCCTGCTCGCGATAGCGCCGCGTCAGTCACCAGTTATTCAAGCTGACTCACCGCTATCGCGAGCAGGCTCGCTCCCACAGTAGATTGGCGGGGTTGGGATGCCGCGGCCTATCTGTCAGTCTCTTTGGCCAGAATGAGCGCTGTGCCACCCGTCTGGGCTGGTTAAGATTCCTGCATCTTTTTCCCATGTTTTCGAGGTTGTCATGCGCTTTTCCGATTTGATCGATGCCGTGCGCCGTCAGCCTGACTGCGTGATCATCGCGCCTGAATGGGGTCAGGGACGCGCCAGTTTTGGCGGGCTGGTGGCGGCGCTGCAATATGAAGCGATGCGTGCGCGGGTTCCGGCGGATCGCCCGGTGCGTTCGCTGGCGATCACCTTCGTCGGGCCGGTAGAGGCCGACGTACCCGTCAGTTTCGAAGTCGACGTATTGCGTGAAGGCAAGGCGGTCAGCCAGGTATTGGGGCGAGCGGTACAGAACGGTCAGGTAGTGACCGTGGTACAAGGCAGCTTCGGCGCCTCGCGCTCTTCCGTGGTGGCGGTCCAGGCCGACCCCGCGCCTGAGTTCAAAAGCGTGGAGCAATGCCAGGAGCTGCCCTACATCAAGGGCGCTACGCCGGAATTCATGCGTCACCTGGCGCTGTGCTGGAGTGTTGGTGGCCTGCCGTTTACGGGCAACAAATCCCGCAGCATGGGGGGCTGGGTGCGCTTGCGTGGTGATGTCAAAGAGGAGCCGCTGAACGAGGGGCACATCCTGGCATTGGTCGATGCCTGGCCTCCGGCGTTGCTACCCCATCTCAATCAAATGGCACCGGGCAGTACGCTCACCTGGACCATTGAGTTCGTCCAGCCACTGCTGGAACTCACGACACTGGACTGGTGTAAATACCTGGCCGAGATCGAGCATGCTCAGGACGGTTACGGCCATGTCGCCGCCAGGTTCTGGAGCGCGGATGGTCGCTTGATCGCCCTGAGCCGGCAGACAGTGACAGTTTTCGCCTAAGGCTCTTCATGACCGTGGCACTGCAACACGAGTGCGGCAATCATGCCGAGGGAGCCGATGGCGACATTGGCCAGGCTGAGGCTGAACACCCCCGATACCATCAGCAAAAACGCGACGATGAACAGCGGCACGGCAATCTGGT
Source organism: Pseudomonas sp. N-1-13 (assembly GCF_057787095.1). Taxonomy (NCBI): domain Bacteria; kingdom Pseudomonadati; phylum Pseudomonadota; class Gammaproteobacteria; order Pseudomonadales; family Pseudomonadaceae; genus Pseudomonas; species Pseudomonas sp. N-1-13. The sequence continues at coordinate 1,711,435 of NZ_JBYNRI010000001.1, forward strand.
GCAACACCGGATTGCTCGGGTGACCATGATGGTCAAGGCAGGTGCGCCATTGCCAGGCCGGGAAGTGGGGGTGACGTTTGCCCATGATGCTGATCCTTGAGTTCGATAAACCGAATAACCCAAGCGTAAGCCCGGCCGGGCAGCGCGACGAATCGCGGTTGGCTATCGACGTGATAGGTGGCCATAGCCTTTCACCGTTGTGGGAGCAAGGCTTGCCCGCGATGCAGGCGCCTCGTTCCCCAGGGAGGCCATATTGTCTTCATCGCGGGCAAGCCTTGCTCCCACAGATAACCCCCAGGCCAGGTCAATTGGCAGCGGGGCCCTAGAGCCTGAGCTGCCCGATCGCCTTGTTCAACTCACCGGCCAACGTCGCCAGCTCATGGCTGGTGGTGGCCGAGTCCACCGTCTGGCGCACGGTGTTTTCAGTCACGTCACGAATACTCACGACCGCCCGGTTCATTTCCTCGGCAACCTGGCTTTGCTGCTCGGCCGCCACGGCGATCTGGGTGTTGCTCTCGCGCATCTGCGCCACCGCCCCGGTGATTTGCTCCAGAGCCTCACCGGCTTCCCGGGCCTGTTGCACGCAATCGTCGGCCTTGTAGGAGCTTTCCTGCATGAAATCCACCGCGTCCCGGGTTCCCGCCTGCAAGGCCGACACCATGGCGGTGATTTCATCCGTGGAGGTCTGTACCCGCTTGGCCAGGTTGCGTACTTCGTCGGCCACCACTGCAAACCCTCGACCCATTTCCCCGGCTCGCGCCGCCTCAATGGCCGCGTTGAGCGCCAGTAGATTGGTCTGTTCGGCGATGCTGTGGATCACGCTGACCACGCTGTTGATCTTCTGGCTGTCCTCGGCCAGGCGCTGGATCATTTCGGCGGTCTGCTGCACGCCGCGGGAGAGCCCGGTGATCGACTGTTGCACCCGGCTGACTACTTCGCGGCCATTGCCGGCCAAGGTATCGGCGCTTTTCGACAGGTCGCGGGTGGCGCCGGCATGTTGGGCGATGTGATAAACCGTAGCGGACATCTCGTTGATCGCCGTCGCCGCCTGATCGGTTTCGCTTTGCTGGCCGAGCATGCCGTGGCGAACATCGTTCATGCTCGATGCCAGGCGTGCTGCACCGCTGTCCAGTTGCCGAGCAGTGCTGGCAACGGTGTCAACCACACGTTGATATCCGGCTTGCATGGCATTGAACGCCGCCGCCATCTGGCCCACTTCGTCCTTGCAGGCCAAGGGGACGCGGGCGGACAGGTCACCGGTTTTTTCCACGTGCAGCATCACATCCTTCAGGGTGTTGAGCTGGCTGAGCAGAAACCGGATTAGCAGCTGCGATGCGCCCAGCATGGCCAGCATCAACACGAACACCGCCACGGCGTATTGGCTGAAGCGTTCCCTGAAAACCTGGCTCAGGCTTGCGCCTTGGGCCAGCACGGCCAACTGTTGGCCGTCACCGCCACGGATTACTTCGGCGCCCAGCAGTGGGTTGTCGCCCAACAGGGGGCTGGCCGAGAGTGCTACCCAGCCGTTGGCCTCTGCTATTGAAGGCAATGATTGATCGTTCAATGTGGGAATTTGGCCGCGCTGGAATGCCAGCAGGTGATCGGCCTTGGGCAATGGCTGCCCGGCAGGCCAGGCACTGAGCAAGCGTGCCTGGGCCTGGGCGTTTGCCTGGGCCGCATGGTTGCGCGCTTGTTGTTCAAGCTGCACCGCGTAGAGTACGAGCAGCAAGGTTGTGACAAAGGCGACCGCATTGACCGCCCAGAATTTGTACTTCAGTGAGATATTGCTAAGCCAGGCACCCATGGAAGGTCTTCTCTGATAGCGGAAACAGTTTTGGCAAGGTGCCATTATTGTGCCGCTATCCAAGGTGCGGGGTGTTGATATGGGTCAACAGACAACGCCTATCCCCTGTGGGAGCGAGCCTGCTTGCGATAACGGTGTATCAGTCGGCCTATGGGCAAGCTGATCCACTGCTATCGCGAGCAGGCTCGCTCCAACAGGTTTTCATTGGGTCAGGAGAGGGTGGGCAAGCCAAAAAACGCGCGGGCACAGGCGGTGCTATGGGCAGCGAGGTCTTCCTGGCTTTCGCCCCGGTGCAAGGCGACTTCGCGCAACGTTTCCGTCAGGTAGGCCGGTTCGTTACGACCATTCTTGGGTTTGGGGCGCAGTGTGCGAGGCAACAGGTACGGTGCATCGCTTTCAAGCATCAAGCGAGTGCGAGGAATTTCCCGTACCAATGGATGCAGATGGGTGCCCCGGCGCTCGTCGCAGATCCAGCCTGTGATGCCTATATGCAAGTCCAGGTCGAGATAGCTGAACAGGGCCTTTTTCTCACCGGTAAAGCAGTGCACCACCGCTGCGGGCAATTGGTCGCGAAAATCCCGCAGGATTTCCAGCAGTCGCTGATCGGCATCACGTTCGTGAAGAAAGACCGGCAATTGCAACTCCACCGCCAGGGCGAGGTGTTCTTCCAGGACTTTTTCCTGCTGCGGGCGCGGGGAGAAGTCCCGGTTGAAATCCAGCCCGCATTCACCCACTGCGCGAACGCGGTCTTGTTTCAGCAGGTCTTTGAGGTGCCTGGCGCTATCGGCGGTCCAGTCGCTGGCGCTATGGGGGTGAACACCGGCGGTGGAAAACAGCCGCTCCCCGGTGTCATCGAGGCGCTGGCACAGCTCAAACGCCTGTTCGCTGCCGTCGACGCTGGTACCGGTCAAGACCAGTTGGCAGACACCGGCTGCATAGGCGCGCTCAAGCACGGCCTCATGTTTGTCGGCAAAACTGGGGTTGGTCAGGTTGACGCCGATATCGATGAGTTGCATGGTGCTACCTCGACCCAAAGGCCGCAAAGCATATCAGAGCTGTAGATTTATAAGAAAAGCCAAGAACTACAACGAGTTGAGGCTGTCTGTTGAGGCCGCCAGACCGGTCGGGTTGGTATAAACGCCAGCACTGTGCCAGTCTTTCGCACTTTTCAGCGCCCCAGGTGCTCTGTTTCTGTCGACCCCAGCTTCGATATTTCAAGGCTGCGGGCCGCGGTATCCTTTCGGAGAGTGGATGACACGTCCCCAAGTGTTGTTGCTGCTGTGTTGTTCGCTGTTGCTGCCGATGCCGGCCGAGGCGCGGCTGCCCGGCCCGGTACAGGTGGTAGCGCCGACTACGGTGCGCGACCTTGCGCAAATCCGCAGCAGCCGGGTGCTGAAAGTTTTGGTCAACCAGAGCCGCAACAGCTCTGGCGAAGTCAAGGGGCAACCCATTGGCGTCGAATATCATCGCTTACGTGCCTTCGAGCAATACCTCAACGGCCACGCTCGGGATGACCAGAAAATCACCCTCAAGATCATTCCCAAGGCCAAGGACCAACTGCTGGGCGCCTTGCAGCGCGGAGAAGGCGATCTGGTCGCGCCCGGCGAGTTGCTCGAGCCCCTGGCTGGCCTTGCGGTCAGCGCCAGCAATCCGATTCGCACCGACGTGCCGTTGCTTCTGGTGGGAGCCAAGGGCCAGCGGCGCTACACCCGCGTAGAGCAACTGTCGGGCAAGACCCTGGCCCTGCCCAACGGTAGCGCCGCAGGGGAAGCCCTGAGTCAGATCAACCAGAAGCTGGCACTGCGTAAATTACCGCCGGTGAAGATCGAGTGGGTCGACCCGACCCTGGCGGTGGAAGATGTGCTGGAAATGGTTCAGGCCGGGATTTTCCATCTGACCATCGTCGAGCAGCCCATTGCCGAACGCTGGAGCAAGATCCTGCCCAAGCTGCGTTTCGACCGGCAGGTGCTCATTGGCGAGCCGGCTGACGAGTATTGGTTTGTCCGTCGTGACGCCGCCATGCTGCGAGCGAGCATCGACCGCTTCCTGACGACTTATAAGGCGCCTTCCAATCAGGACGCGGCGTTTCTGCGCATCTATCGCCGCTTGTACCGGGTTCACTATCCGCTGGCCCGTGCCAATCGCCAGCGTCTTGAGAAACTGCGCCCGGTGTTGCAAAAACATGCTACGGCCCAAGGCATGGATTGGCTGAACCTGGCGGCACTGGCGTTCAAGGAGTCTTCCCTGCAACCCAATGCCCGCAGTGGCAGCGGCCCTACGGGTCTTATGCAGATTACCCCTTCAGCAGCCCAGAGGGTCGGGGTGCGCAACATCCAGAACCTGGACGCCAACGTGCAGGCTGGCGCCAAGTACCTGGCCTTGATACGCCGAAAGTTTTTCGCCAGCCCCAAGCTCAATGAGCGCGAGCGAATGGCCTTCGTCCTGGCCGCCTACAACATGGGGCCTGAGCGTGTCCAAGGCATGCGGGCCGAGGCCAGGCGGCGGGGACTCAATCCCAATCAGTGGTTCTTCCAGGTCGAACGCATCGCCATGGAGCAGGTGGGAATGGGCGCAGTAAGCTACGTTAATAGTGTGAACAAATACTATCTGGCATTTGATCGTGAACGGGAGTCGCTGGAACCCAGGGAACAAAAGGTTGTTGTGCGTAAATGATCGAGTAAACTGATTGGTATCACGGATTTTTTCCGCTTTTATCATGCATTTTGTTGATTAATATAGCGGCCAACCCACTTATCCCAAGGAATGAACCTAATGAGCACTTTCATCAACAAAGTTCTGTTTACTCGCGCTGGCTATGGCCTGACTGTCCTGCGCATCGTTGTCGGGATCATCTTCGCCGCCCACGGCTCCCAGAAACTCTTCGGTCTGTTCGGTGGCTACGGCCTGACGGGGACGGCGCAGTGGATGGAAAGCATTGGTCTGACCCCAGGTTATCTGATGGCGACACTGGCCGGCGGCACCGAGTTTTTCGCCGGGCTGGCCTTGATCATCGGTCTGCTGGCCCGTCCAGCGGCGCTGGGACTGGCCTTCCTGTCGCTGGTGGCGATTTTCTCCGTGCACATTGGCAACGGTCTGTTCATGGCCAACAACGGTTATGAGTTTGCCCTGGCTTTGCTGGCAGGCAGCGTCGCGGTGCTGATCGAAGGTGCTGGCAAGTTGTCGGTCGACCAGGCCATCGCCCGCTGATTGCATACCTGAATCATTGAAGGCCCGTCTGGAACGGGCCTTTTTTGTGCGCGCAGATTCTTGACACTGGCCGGTCAGCTTCTCTAGGATGCCGCTCATGCGCCGATTTAAACAGCTACTTGCGGGGCGCCAGGTGACTCATTCAGTCACCGATAGAAGCCGGTTACACGGGGCTTCGAAATACCGCTAAAGCGCTGGTTCGGTGTTGCCTCTCACCTGCCATGCAGACTTTTGAGGCAGAGACACGACACGATGAACGCATCCAGCCCCCTTGTACGTCTTGCGCCGATCACGGCGAACCTTCTGCAACGCAATCCAAAAATCCTTCTGGGCGGTACTCACCAGCCTACGCTATTGCGCTATCTCGACGGCTGGCCGCGACGCAACCACGGGCCGGCGGCGTTCCTTATCCAGTTTGTCGAAGACGGTGAGTCTCTGGCGCGTTTTGCCGATGACAGTTTCGATCTGGCCGTTATCCAGTCCCCCAGTGCGGCGCACGCCAGCGAAATGATCCGGCAATTGACCCGCGTGGCCCGACAGGGGCTGATTACCCGCCGCTGAGGTGAGCTGAGATGACTGGGTTTTTCGGGCCTTGGGCCGGTGAAGCTTTATATGTATTCAATGTGAGTGACATATAAAAGTTGTTCACCTGCGGGTGTCTGAACCTTGATCTCAGCATCCAGCGCTTTGCCGATCAACGCCCGCGCCAAGGGCGAGTCGATGCTGATGAGGTTCTTTTTCAGGTCCAGTTCGTCGGGGCCGACGATGCGATAGCGAGACTCTTTGCCGTCCTCATCTTCAACCGTGACCCAAGCGCCGAAATACACTTTGTTCGGGTCACTGGGTTTTTCACTGACCACCTTGAGGGCTTCCAGGCGCTTGGTGAGGAAACGCACGCGGCTGTCGATTTCCCGCAGCATTTTCTTGCCATAGGTGTATTCGGCGTTTTCCGAACGATCCCCCTGGGCCGCCGCCTCGCTGACCGCTTGGGTCACCTGAGGGCGGCGCACATGCCACAGTTCATGAAATTCAGCGCGCATCCGCGCCTCGCCCTCAGGGGTGATCAACGCGGTGCCGGCGGTGCGGGGTGGGCGATAACGGCTCATGGCAACTTCTTGTGGTGGCGAAGCCGGGAGTCTATCAACCCTCGCGCAAGACTGTCAGCGGGCTGGCATTGAGGGCTCGACGCGTACCGAACACACCGGCAGCCCCGATCAATAACGCTCCCACCAAAGGCAGTACCAGCAGCCATGGATGCGGATGCCAGGGCAGGTCGAACGCGTAACGATAAAGCACCAGGCTCACCAGTTCCGAACCCAAGGCCGCGAGCAAGCCACTGACCGCACCCAACAGCCCGAACTCGATGCGCCGGGCCTTGACCAACAGGGCTCGTTCGGCACCCAGGGCGCGGAGCAGCGCACCCTGGTGGATCCGTTCATCGAGGGTGGCTTGCAGGCCGGAGAACAGCACGGCCATTCCCGCAGCCAGTACAAACAGCAACACATATTCCACGGCCAGGGTGACCTGGGCCAGGATGCTGCGCAACTGCTCGAGCAGGGCTTCGACTTGCAGGATCGTCACCGCCGGGAAGGCCCTGGACAGGTCGACAATCTGCTGGTCGTGGCCTGCCGCCAGATAGAAGCTGGTCAGATAGGTGGCCGGTAGATCCTTCAGCGTGCCGGGTTGGAAGATCATGAAAAAGTTAGGCTGAAAGTTGTCCCAGTTGATTTCTCGCAAGCTGGTGACCTTCGCCTCACGATTGACGCCGCCCACGTTGAAAACCAGACGGTCCCCCAGCTGGATCTTGAGGTTCTCGGCCACCTTGCCTTCTACCGAAACGCCCGGAATATCGTCCGGCGGTTGCTGCGGCCACCAGGTCCCGGCCGTGACGACGTTGCCCGCCGGCAGGTCCGCAGCCCAGGTAAGGCTCAGGTCGCGCTGCAGGGCCCGGTCACCAGCCGAGTCCTTGGTGACAAACTCCTTGGCCGGCTCGCCGTTGATACTGATCAGGCGTCCCGGTACCACGGGGTAGAGCGGCGCCGATTGCGCCGACAACGCTAGCAGCTTGTCGGTGAAGGCCTGCTTGTCGTTGGGCAAGATATTCAGGGCGAAATAGTTCGGGGCGTTTTTCGGCAACTGGTTTTGCCAAGTGTCCAGCAGCTCGCCGCGCAAGAGGGCGATCAGCGCCATGGACAACAGAATCAAGCCGAATGCCAACGCCTGGCCGGCCGCCGCCAAGGGGTGGCGCAGCAACTGGCCCAGGCCGAGCCGCCAGGGTAACGAGGCGCGGGCCAGCATCCTGCGCAAGCTTTGGAGCAGCAGCAACAGCAGGCCGCCGAGCACCAGTGCTGCGATGACGCCACCGCCGAGCAGGGCGAACGTCAGGACCAGGTCCAGGCTCAAGCGCCACATGATCAGGCCAAGGGCACCCAGGGCGGCCCCATAGACCACCCAGGTGCTGGAAGGAATCGGCAGCATGTCCCGGCGTAAAACGCGCAAGGGGGGTACCCGTCCCAGCGCGGCCAGAGGGGGCAGGGCGAAGCCGGCCAACGCCACCATTCCGGTGCCGATTCCGGCAATGGCCGGCAGCAGGCCACCCGGCGGGACGGTCGTGGGTAACAGGTCATGCAGCAGTGCAAACAGACCCAGTTGGGCGACCCAGCCAAGCAGCGCACCGCTGAGGCTGGCCAGCAGGCCCAGCACGGTCAATTGCAGGCTGAACAGCACCATGGTTTCCCGGCGTGACAACCCCAGGCAACGCAGCAGTGCGCTGGCATCAAAGCGTCGGGTGGCAAAGCGGTTGGCCGAGAGGGCGACGGCGACGCCGGACAGCAGCACCGCCACCAGGCTGGCCATGTTCAGATACCGTTCGGCCTTGCCCAGGGCGCCACCGATCTGCCGGTTGCCATCGCGTGCATCCTGCAGCCGCTGATTGGGCTCCAGGCCCGGCTTGATCAGGTCGCGGTAGGTTTGCAGCGCTGGTGCCGGGCCGCGCCACAGGTCGCGATAACTGACGCGGCTGCCGGGCTGCACGACGCCGGTAGCGTCCAGGTCCTTGAGGTTGATCATGACCCGGGGCGTGAGGCTATAGAAATTGCCGGCGCGATCCGGTTCGTAGGTCAACACACGGCTCAGGCGCAGGGGCTGGTTGCCGACGTCGATGCTGTCGCCTATTTTCAGGTCCAGTGCCGTCAGCAGCCGTGCTTCAACCCAGGCCTCGCCAGGGTTCGGTCGCCCGCCGGTTTCTTCCGGGGCGAACGGGGCAGGAGCGCTTTTCAGTTCGCCGCGCAGGGGGTAGATGTCATCGACGGCCTTGACGCTGGAGAGCTGAATGCCATTGTCGGTGGCCACGACGCTGGAAAACTCCACCACCCGGGCATGTTCGAGGCCCAGATCGGTGCCGCCGCGAATCTGTTCGGGACGGGCAGGCGAGCTGCCTTCGAGCAGCAGGTCGGCGCCAAGGAATTCGGTGGCGCGCATCATCATCGCGCCGTTGAGACGGGCTCCGAAGTAGCCGATGGCGGTACTCGCCGCCACCGCCACCAGCAGGGCGAAGAACAACACCCGCAGTTCGCCGGCGCGGGCGTCGCGCAGCAATTGGCGGACAGCGAGACTGAACAGACGCAACAGCGGCAAGCGTGCCATCAAGGCTCCAGGGGGGCGACCATCTGGCCGGCTTCAAGTCGAATCAGGCGCCGGCAACGATGGGCCAGGCGTTCGTCATGGGTGACCAGCACCAGGGTCGTGCCGCTTTCCTTGTTCAACTCGAACAGAAGATCGCTGATGCGCTCACCGGTGTGGCTGTCGAGGTTGCCAGTGGGTTCGTCGGCAAACAGCACGTCCGGCTCGGCCGCAAAGGCACGGGCAATCGCCACGCGTTGCTGCTCGCCGCCGGAGAGCTGGCGGGGCGAATGGGTCAGACGCTGGCCCAGGCCGACCCGCTGCAGCAATTCCGTAGCGCGTTCGCGGGCATCCTGGCGACCATCAAGCTCCAATGGCAGCATGACGTTTTCCAGCGCATTGAGGCTGTCGAGCAACTGGAACGACTGGAAGACAAAGCCGACATGCTCGGCGCGGATCCGGGCCCGCTGGTCTTCATCCAGAACGCTGAGGGCTTGACCTGCGAGGGTCACTTCACCGCTGCTGGGCAGGTCGAGGCCGGCCAGCAGGCCCAGGAGGGTGGATTTGCCGGAACCGGATGCGCCGACAATGGCCAGGCTGTCGCCCTTGTTCAGTTCCAGGCTGAGTTCGTGCAGGATAGTCAGTTCACCTTCCGCGCTGGGAACCACTTTGCTAAGGTCCTTCGCGGTGAGAATGCTTGAGCCCATGGAGAATCCGATGCGTGTGTGGTTTTTGAGTGCCGGCCTGGCCCTGATGTGCATGGCCCAGAACGCAGCGGCGGGTACAGTCCTGATCGTTGGCGATAGTATCAGCGCCGCTTTCGGCCTGGATACCCGGCAAGGTTGGGTATCCTTGCTCGAACAACGGCTCAAGGCCGAAGGTTTCGACGACAAAGTGGTCAATGCTTCTATCAGTGGTGACACCAGTGCAGGCGGCCAGGCGCGGCTGCCGGCGCTGCTTGCAGCCCATAAGCCGGACCTGGTGATCCTGGAACTGGGTGGCAACGATGGCTTGCGTGGACAGCCGCCAACGCAATTGCAACAAAACCTTGCAGCGATGATCGACAGCTCCCGCGCCAGCGGTGCCAAGGTACTGCTGCTGGGCATGCAGTTGCCGCCCAATTATGGGCAGCGCTACACCGATGCCTTTGCCCGGGTCTACAGCACCCTGGCCGAGGAGAAAAACGTGCCGCTGGTGCCGTTTTTCCTTCAGGACGTTGGTGGTGTTCCGGGGATGATGCAGGGCGATGGCTTGCACCCGTCCGTCGCGGCCCAGGGCAAGTTGCTGGAAAATGTCTGGCCGACGCTAAAACCGCTGCTGTGAAGCTTTTCTACAGGCGGTCTTTCGGCTAATGTGGCGCCCCCGATTTGGAGCCCCCGATGCCGCGTCCCGCCTGGTCCCTGTTTGCCTACCAACTGATCGAGCCTGACGAACAGCTGGACCTGTTCGCCTGCCAGGAAGTGCGGGTGCATCTGGTGACCCGGCAACTGGAACTCGGTGGCTCGGCCGACCGGACCCTGTGCGGCAGCCTGCTGCCGGCCCAGCCGCGCTGGTCGGCTGTTGACCGCAAGATATTCCAGGACCATCGCCTGTGTTCATTGTGCCGGGCGATCCTGGAGTCCCAGAAGCGCGGCACCTCGCCGATCTGGCCGGAACTGCGGTTCGAATTGTAATTCCCCAGATCCCCGGCATGCCCCTTGTGGGAGCGAGCCTGCTCGCGATGGCGGTGGGCCTGCTTGCATTGATGTTGGATGTGCCGCCGCTATCGCGAGCAGGCTCGCCCCCACAGGTTTTTATTTCAGTCACCAGACATGCTAGGCATCGGACGCCTCATTGTCGCCCTCCCCGAAATAACGGGGGGCGGTGTACAATCACAGTCTTCATACCCTCTGTTCGACCTGCAAAGGATTTCCCGGATGTTGCTGCGCTTGCCTGCCGTCACCCGCTGCCTGTCTCTTGCCGCCCTGTGCATGGCTGGTCCCGTTGCCGCCCTGGAGCTGCCTCTGCCACCGCCAGGCGAAGACATTGTTGGCCAGGTGCAGGTCATCAAGGCCAAATACGAAGACACCTTCGCCGACCTGGGCACTACCTACGACCTGGGCTACACCGAGATGGTCGCTGCCAACCCGGGCGTCGATCCCTGGTTGCCGGGTGCGGGCACCGAGGTCGTGCTGCCGACCCGTTTCATCCTGCCGCCTGGCCCGCGCGAAGGCATCGTGATCAACCTCGCCGAGTACCGTCTCTACTACTTCCCCAAGGGCCGGAATGTGGTCTACACCTTCCCGCTGGGCATTGGCCGTGAAGGTTGGGGATCGCCGATTGCCCACACCAGCATCATTGCCAAGACCCCGAATCCGACCTGGACTCCGCCGGCCTCGATCAAGGCTGAGCATGCCGCCGACGGCGATCCGTTGCCGAACGTGGTGCCGGCCGGTCCCGATAATCCCTTGGGTCCGTTCAAGTTCACCCTGGGCACCCCGGGTTACCTGATCCACGGTTCGAACAAGAAGTTCGGCATCGGCATGCGCACCAGCCACGGCTGCTTCCGCATGTTCAACAACAACGTACTGCAGATGGCCGGCATGGTGCCGGTGGGCACCTCGGTACGGATCATCAACGATCCCTACAAGCTGGGTGTGAGCGGCGGGAAGGTTTATCTGGAGGCCCACACGCCGCTGGACGACAACGGCAACCCATCGGTGGTGGACAAGCACACCGCGGTGATCAACACGATGCTCAAGCGTGAGGACATCACCAGCAACCTACGCATGGACTGGGATGTTGTGCGTGATGTGGTGGCGGCCGAAGACGGCCTGCCGGTCGAGATCGCCGTTCCGAATACGTCGGCACCGATGGTCTCCAGCGCGCCGATCGATCTGCAACAGTAAAACCTGCAATAGAGACCCGCCGGCGTTTCGCGATGTCGGTGGGTTTTTTATCGCCTGGGGAAACGCCGGGCAATAAAAAAGCCGACCCAAAAAATGGGTCGGCTCGATAACAATCCCGGAGGACTATTACTTGCGGCTAGCTTTTTCCAGCATGCGCAGAGCACGCTCGTTAGCTTCGTCAGCAGTCTGTTGTGCTTTTTGAGCAGCAGCCAGAGCTTCATCAGCTTTACGGTAAGCTTCGTCTGCACGAGCTTGGGCGCGAGCTGCTGCGTCTTCGGTAGCAGTCAGACGTGCTTCGGTTTCTTTCGATGCGCTGCTGCAACCGGTAGCCAGAACTGCGGCCAGGGCCAGAGCAGAGAATTTCAGAACGTTGTTCATCGTGTTCCCCTTCAAGGACTTTCTATTAAGTGACTGTCTCCTCACAGCGAGGAGTTAGCCGGCGTACATACTACCCATTACTTGTAGTAAGTAAACTGACGTCGCGCAAGAAGCAAAAAAATTGTAGGCGGTGATTCTTTTTCGAGCAACTTTTTGGGGTGTTGTTTAAAAAATATGCAGCCTCCGGCACCTGGCTTGAGCGCGTCATTGAGCAAAAGTTCCGTGCGCGGGAGAACTTTCCTTAAGCCGTTAACGTCGTTGTTTATTGATTCGTCTACACTTTTGAGCGTTTTTTGCTCAGGGGGGCGGCTATCTTTATTGGTGTTGGCGGTGACTTTAATAACCGGCGCTCGTCTCACGACTCAACAACTGGCGATGTTCAGCTATTGCGCCTTGGCCGACTAGCGCGTGACGGTGGCGCTCAATCGATAAACCCGACCGGGTTTTACCCCCATTGACGGGCGTGCCTTGAGCATTTGCGTCATTGGTGCCTACTATTCACGACGTGCTCGGGGTTGAGCGGTGGGTGTTGGCGCTCGGTGACCAGACAGGCACGGGGTGGCGTAGATGTTCCTTCGCCGGAAAAACATCGGTAAGGTAGGGGTCAGCATTCAGACCCGCGAGGAGTAGTGATGAGCGAGGCGTTGTCCATCCACCATGACCAGGCTGGTCATCAGTTCGAGACCAATGTGGACGGTCATCGTGCCTATCTGACTTATATGGACCTGGGCAAACAGACCCTGGATATCTATCGCACCTTCGTGCCCAACGCCTTGCGCGGACGCGGCATTGCGGCGGCGCTGACCGAAAGGGCGCTGCAATACGCCGACGAAATGGGCTACACGGTGATCCCGTCCTGCTCCTACGTGGAGCGCTACATGGAGCGTCACCAGCGTCACGCGGCCAAGCTCTGACCTTACGGATTCCCCAATAAAAACGCCGGGCTGAAAAGCCCGGCGTTTTTTTTAGCCTTGAAAAGAGCAAAGGTCGCAGCCTTCGCCTACACATAGCCGGCCTAGGCGCCGTCGAGTGCCACGAGGCTGCGATCCTTTTAGCCACGCTGACGTTTAGGCAACACGTCCTTGAGCTTGGCATGCATGCTGCGTAGGGTGTTCTCGGTTGCGCTCCAGTCGATGCAGGCATCGGTGATGGACACACCGTACTGCAAGTCCGCCAGATCCTTGGGGATCGCCTGGCAGCCCCAATTCAAATGGCTTTCGACCATCAGGCCGATGATCGACTGGTTGCCTTCCAGAATCTGGTTGGCCACGTTCTCCATCACCAGCGGTTGCAGCGCCGGATCCTTGTTGGAGTTGGCGTGGCTGCAGTCGACCATGATGTTCGGCTTGATCTTGGCCTTGTTCAGTGCCTGCTCACACAGCGCGACGCTGACCGAATCGTAGTTCGGTTTGCCGTTGCCACCGCGCAGCACCACGTGACCATAAGCGTTGCCCTTGGTGGTGACGATCGAGACGCCACCCTCCTGGTTGATGCCCAGGAAGCGGTGAGGGCTGGAAACCGACTGCAAGGCGTTGATCGCCACGGTGAGGCCGCCGTCGGTGCCATTCTTGAAACCCACGGCCGAGGACAAGCCGGAGGCCATTTCACGGTGAGTCTGGGATTCGGTGGTCCGCGCACCGATGGCCGACCAACTGATCAGGTCCTGCAAGTATTGCGGGGAGATCGGGTCCAGGGCTTCGGTGGCGGTGGGCAGGCCCATTTCGGCCAGATCCAGCAGCAATTGGCGACCGATGTGCAGGCCATCCTGGATCTTGAAGGAGTCGTCCAGGTACGGGTCGTTGATCAGGCCTTTCCAGCCGACGGTGGTGCGCGGCTTTTCGAAATACACCCGCATTACCAGGTACAGGGTGTCGGAAACTTCCGCCGCCAGCACTTTCAGGCGCTCGGCATATTCGTGGGCGGCCTTGATGTCATGGATCGAGCAGGGCCCGATGACCACGAACAGGCGATGGTCGGTGCCGTCGAGAATGTTGCGAATGACTTCCCGGCCCTTGGTCACGGTGCGCAGTGCAGCGTCGCTCAGGGGGATATCGCGCTTGAGCTGGTCAGGCGTGATGAGGGTCTCGTTGGAGGCGACGTTAAGGTCATTGATCGGTAAATCAGCCATCGTGTTACTCGTCAGGTCACGGGTGCCGGCCGCCAGCGATCCCCGCGCGGCGGTGCACAGCGGATTTAAGCGCGTCGGGGAGCGGAACCTTAGCGCGTTACGAGGTTGCTCGACAATGGGCAGGGACGGGTTAATTGCGGCGGGGGAGCTTGCTCGCGCTTGACGGCGCAGCCTTCACAAAAGGACCTGCTGCGCCCGAACGTGAACCGGCCCGGCGGAACCCGGCTGTCTCGCCACGTTGGCCCGCACCTATGTAATGATGCGCAGGGACTGTTAGCTGAGGAGTGGCAATGATGCAGGCAGGCGTTAAACCGCGGATCGGGATGATCGGCACCGGTGCGATCGGTGGGTTCTATGGCGTGATGCTGGCTCGCGCCGGTTTTGACGTGCATTTTTTACTGCGCAGCGAATTTGGGGCGGTGGCCGAGGGCGGCTTGCGAGTCGACAGCGCGGTTCACGGCGCCCTGACGCTCAACCCGGTCCAGGCGTATCGTTCGGCGGCGGACATGCCGCCCTGCGACTGGCTACTGGTCGGTGCCAAGACCACCAGCAATGCCGACCTGGCCCCGGCCATCATTCAAGCTGCCGCTCAGGGTGCAAAAGTCCTGTTGCTGCAAAATGGCCTGGATGTTGAGGACGACCTCCGACCGTTGCTGCCCGATTCGCTGCATCTGCTGGGCGGCCTGTGCCTGATCTGTGTGCATCGGGTCGGTCCTGGCGTCATTGCCCACCAGGCCCTCGGTGCAGTCAACCTCGGTTACCACAGCGGTCCTTGCCACGATCAGGCGCAACGCATGGCGATTGTCGAGCAGGGGGCCGGGCTGTTCCGTGCCGCCGGCCTGGATTCCCAGGCCATGCCCGACCTGCGGCAGGCGCGCTGGCAGAAACTGGTGTGGAACGTGCCCTACAACGGTCTTTCGGTTCTGTTGGGTGCCAGTACCACGCCGTTGATGGCCGACAGTGACAGCCGAGGCTTGATCCAGGCCCTGATGGGGGAGGTGGTGCGGGGTGCTCAGGCTTGCGGTCACCAGATTGCGCCGGGCTATGCCGAGTATCTGTTTGCGATGACCGAAAAGATGCCCGACTACTGGCCGAGTATGTATCACGATTATTCCCACCAGCGCGCGCTGGAGCTGGAGGCTATTTACAGCCGACCATTGGCGGCGGCGAAAAAAGCCGGTTGTGAGCTGCCGAAAATCGAAGCCTTGTATCAGGCGTTGGCATTTATGGACCGACGAAACCGCTGATCAGGCGAAAGGGGGAGCGACATGGCAAACAACATCGACGACAAACTGGTGCTGGCGATTTCCTCGCGGGCGCTGTTCGATCTGAGTGACAGCCATAAGGTGTATCTGTCGGGCGGCGTCGAGGCTTACCGGCAATATCAGATTGAGCATGAGGACGAAGTCCTCGAACCCGGCGACGCCTTCGCTCTCGTACAAAAGCTGCTGAATCTCAACGAGCATCTGGGGCGTGCGCGAGTCGAGGTAGTTCTGGTTTCGCGCAACAGCGCCGACACCGGCCTGCGGGTGTTCAACTCGATTCATCATTACGGGCTGGCGATTTCCCGCGCGGCGTTCGTCGGCGGCCGCAGTCCTTACCCCTATCTGAAGGCGTTCGGCTGTGATCTGTTTCTGTCCACCCACGCTGAAGATGTGCGCAGTGCCCTGGACGCCGGATTCGCCGCTGCGACCATTCTGTCGGGTGGCGCCAGCCGCGCCGCCAGCGAGGAACTGCGTATCGCTTTCGACGGCGATGCGGTGCTGTTTTCCGACGAATCCGAGCGTGTCTATCAGAGCGGCGGCCTGGCTGCATTCCAGGCCAGCGAACGGCAAGCGGCTCGTGAGCCGCTGCGAGGCGGGCCGTTCAAGGGGTTTCTGGCGGCACTCAATGCACTGCAACGCGAGTTCCCCGAAGACGCCTGCCCGATTCGCACGGCGCTGGTCACTGCCCGTTCGGCACCGGCCCACGAGCGCGTCATCCGGACGTTGCGCGAATGGGACATTCGTCTGGATGAGTCGCTGTTTCTCGGTGGCCTGACCAAATCGGCATTTCTCGAAGCCTTCGCCGCCGACGTCTTTTTCGACGACCAGACCGGCCACTGCGAACTGGCTCGCGAGGTGGTCGCCACGGGGCATGTGCCTCACGGCATCAGCAATGAAGTGAAGCTCTGACTGCCCGTTGTTTAGGGCGTTACGCTGGACGTCGTACTCCTCAAGGCGCTGCTAAGCTGAATCCATCTCCGCCATTCTGGCACGCGAGGAGGTCACATGATTCGTTCGATGCTGTACGCCACAGACCTGGGACTTTACGCCCCTTATGTGATGCAGCATGCCTTGGCGTTGGCACGGACGTTCGAAGCCGAGTTGTATGTGGTGCACGCGGTAGAGCCAATGGGGCTGTTCGCGGAGTCGGTGTTGCAAAGTTATCTCGATGAGCAAGCGCTGAACGAATTTCATCGCCAGGGTCTGAATACGGTGATGGCCAACATTGAGCAGCGGGTGCTCGACAGCTTTCGCGAAGAGTTGGGCGAGGGGCAGCAGGACTTGAAGCTGATCAAGTCGGTGCGGGTTTTCCAGGGCGATCCATCCCAGGTCATTCTCGATCAGGCTGCGAAACTCTCTGTGGATTTGCTGATCGTAGGCAGTCACTGCCAAGGGGCCAGCGGTGAAACGCCGCTGGGCAGGACCGCTGCGCGGGTATTGCAGTTATCCCGGGTACCGGTCTACCTGGTGCCGTTGGTGCAGCGGCGACGTCAGGGGGAGGCTTGAGGCAAAGTAGTGGCTTTTTTATAAAAAGTTCTAGATTAATTGATGCAACCATTCATATAGTTATATACCGTCGCTGATGCCCGTGGCGTCCAACTGCTTTGAGGGATACATATGAAGCTTCAACAACTGCGCTACATCTGGGAAGTGGCGCACCACGACCTCAACGTTTCCGCTACTGCCCAAAGCCTCTACACGTCGCAACCCGGCATCAGCAAGCAGATCCGCCTGTTGGAGGATGAGCTGGGTGTCGAAGTTTTCGCCCGCAGCGGCAAGCACCTGACCCGCGTGACCCCGGCCGGTGAGCGCATCATCACCACGGCCGGAGAGATCCTGCGCAAGGTCGAAAGCATCAAGCAGATTGCCCAGGAATTTTCCAACGAGAAAAAAGGCACGCTGTCGATTGCCACCACCCACACCCAGGCCCGTTATGCACTGCCTCCGGTGATCAGCAACTTCATCAAGCAATACCCGGACGTGGCCTTGCATATGCACCAGGGCTCGCCGATGCAGATCGCCGAAATGGCGGCGGACGGTACCGTGGATTTCGCCATCGCCACCGAGGCTCTGGAACTGTTCGGCGATCTGGTGATGATGCCGTGCTACCGCTGGAACCGCTGCGTGGTTGTGCCTCAGGGCCATCCGCTGACCAAGCTGCCAAAGTTGACGCTTGAAGCCTTGGCCGAATACCCCATCGTGACTTACGTATTCGGTTTTACCGGCCGTTCGAAACTCGACGAAGCCTTCAGCCATCGCGGCCTGACCCCGAAAGTGGTGTTCACCGCCGCCGACGCCGACGTCATCAAGACCTATGTCCGCCTTGGTCTGGGCGTGGGCATCGTGGCGAAAATGGCCGTCGATACCAAGCTGGACGGCGATCTGGTGGTGCTGGATGCCAGCGAGTTGTTCGAGTCCAGCGTGACCAAGATCGGTTTCCGGCGTGGCACCTTCCTGCGTGGTTTCATGTGCGACTTCATCGAAAAGTTCGCCCCACACCTGACCCGGGAAGTCATGGCCAAGGCCATCCAGTGCCACAACAAGCAGGAACTCGAAGAGCTGTTCGACGGTGTGGAATTACCGGTGCACTGAACAGTGAGTGCTAGATCGCCTCGGTGACAGCGAACTGTTGCCGGGCGCCTGCGACGACGATCTCTACTTCATCCCCTTCGAACTTGCCCAGCAGGCTTCGTCCCAGCGGCGAGCGAGGGGTGATGACGGTGATCGGCTGGCCCACCAGCGACACTTTCAAGCCCGCGGCATCCGGTCCCAGAAACAACCATTGCTGGCGGTCATCTTCATCCGCCAGCCCGATCAGGGTGCCAATCTGAATGCCGCGCTGTTCGTCGTAGGGCCGGAGTATCAGGTTCTGGCAGAGGGCGAGGGCCTGGCGGATTTCTTCGACACGCCTGGCTTGCCCGGCAGCGAGGTAAGACGCTTCAAGACCCAGGGTGTCGTATTTGTTCTCGGCGATGTTTTCCTCGTGGGTCGCGGTTTCGTAGGCCGTCTGCGCGGCGCGCTCGGCGATACCCAGGTCAATCCTGAGTTTGTCGAGAATCAGTTGGTGGACGATCTGTTTGTTCATGATCAATCGCAAAACTGCAAAACGTTGGCCCGGCTCTTTTCACTGGGCGCGTTCTGGTCCTGTTGCAACCAGAACTGACACTTGGGGTTGGACAGGTTGCGAGGATCGCTGCGGGCTTGATCCAGGGCTTGTCGTTGTTCGTTTCGTTGCAAATTTTGCTGGTACTGCTCGAACATGGGGGTTGGCGGCTCCGGGGTCGGTTGCATCGCTGGCGGTTGCCCCAGTTGCTGCACGGCCGCGGCCACTGGCGCCAGTTGTTCGTTGAACAGGAATCTGGACAGCAGCCAACCGGTCAATACGATGGCGAGAAACCCCAGCCACAGGCCCAGGGCAATGCTGACGGTCAATTGCAGGGCTGTAAGGCGTGGCGCTGGCGGGTGATCGGACATGGCTGCTTCCTGGCAATGAACACGTGATAGGCGGCGATTGTCGCATGAAGATTAATCGCCGTCGGCTCTTCTGCATCATCGGTTTAATGCGGGACAATCAGGCCTTTGCCACAGGGATTCGGGAATGACCGTGCGCTGGGATATTTTTTGCACCGTCGTCGATAACTTTGGCGACATCGGCGTCACTTGGCGCCTGGCTCGGCAATTGGTGGCCGAGCATCAATGTGCGGTGCGGCTATGGGTCGATGACCTGCGGGCCTTTGAACGACTGTGTCCGCAAATCGACATCACGCTGTGCGAGCAATGGCAGCAGGGTGTGCAAGTCTGCCATTGGCCTGAGGTCTGGCCGTCCACCGACGCCGCCGATGTAGTCATCGCCGCGTTTGCCTGCCAGTTGCCGAGCGCCTACATGGATGCGATGGCCGAGCGGCAGACCACGCCGTTGTGGATGAACCTCGATTACCTGAGTGCGGAAGATTGGGTGATCGGGTGCCACGGATTACCCTCGGTCAAATACAAGCACGTGCAGAAATATTTCTTTTTTCCGGGCTTCCGCGAGGGCACGGGCGGGCTGCTGCGTGAAGCCGGCCTGCTGGAGCGGCGTCGGCAGTTTCAGCAGGATGCCCAGGCGCAACGGATTTTCCTGGAGGCGTTGGGCGTCCATCGGACGCCGGGCTCGCGTCTGATCTCGCTGTTTGCCTACGAAAACGCCGGGCTTGCCAGTTGGTTCGATGCCATGGCGACCGATACCCAGGCCTCTCATGTATTGATCCCCGAAGGTCGGGTGCTCGGCGATGTCCAGCGTTGGCTGGGCATCGATGGCCTGAAGGCCGGTGCGGTACAACAACGTGGTGCCCTGACGGTGCAGGTGCTGCCGTTCGTCCGCCAGGATCAGTACGATCAACTGCTATGGTGCTGCGATTTCAACGCCGTGCGGGGTGAAGACTCCTTCGTGCGCGCCCAATGGGCGGGTCGGCCGCTGCTTTGGCATATCTACCAGCAGGAAGAAGACGTCCACCTGGAAAAACTCGAGGCATTCCTCCGGCTGTACACCCACGGCCTTTCGGAGCCGGCTGAAAAAGCGATCAGCGGTCTCTGGCGATCCTGGAATGCTGGCCAGGACATGGCCGAACACTGGAAAATGGTCGATCAACAGCAGCAGGAACTGCTTGATCATGCCCAGGCATGGTGTCTGGAACAGGCCTCGCGACCCGATCTTGCCGCAGCGCTGGTGAAGTTTTATGTAAATTGGATATGATACGCGGCCTAGATTTTTGTAAATCCCATCCAAATTCGGATATTCGCAATGAAAACTGGTAAAGAACTGAAACCCGGGACCGTGATCCGTCTCGAAAACGATCCTTGGCTGGTTCAGAAAGCTGAGTTCACCAAGTCGGGTCGTAACAGCGCGATCATGAAGACCAAGCTGAAGAACCTGCTGACCGGTTACAAAACCGAGATCGTCTACAGCGCCGATGACAAACTGGACGACGTGATCCTCGACCGCAAAGAAGCGACCCTGTCCTTCATCAGCGGCGACACCTACACGTTCATGGACACCACTGACTACACCATGTACGAGCTGAACGCCGAAGACATCGAAAGCGTTCTGCCGTTCATCGAAGAAGGCATGACCGACGTCTGCGAAGCCGTGTTCTTCGAAGAGCGTCTGGTCTCCGTAGAACTGCCGACCACCATCGTGCGTCAGGTTGACTACACCGAAGGTTCCGCTCGCGGTGACACTTCCGGCAAGGTAATGAAGCCTGCCAAACTGAAGAACGGTACCGAGCTGTCGGTTGCTGACTTCATCGAAATCGGCGACATGATCGAGATCGATACCCGCGAAGGCGGTTCCTACAAAGGCCGCGCTAAATAAGCGAAGTCTTGTGTATGAAAAAGCCCGACCATTGAGTCGGGCTTTTTCATGCCTGCGGATCATGTTCAGACAGAGGGCAGGATGGAGACGGTGACGAGGGGATTTAATCCTGCCTTGTGAGAGCAAAGCTTGCTCGCGATCCAGACGCCTCGGTTCCGCGCTGTGTTCATCGCGGGCAAGCCTTGCTCCCACAGGGTTGCGCCACCAGTCACTTCAGATGTTGTTTCAGTTCTTGGGATACCTGCAACATCGCCGAACGCACCGCTGGCACCTGGCTCACCACATTGAGCAAACCATAATCGTGAATCATGCCGTTGTAGCGCACCGCCGTGACCGGCACGCCAGCCGCGTCCAGTTTACGGGCGTAGGCTTCACCCTCATCGCGCAACACGTCGGCCTCCGCGGTCTGTACCAGCGCGGGCGGCAGGCCCTTGAGTTGCGCGGTGCTGGCGCGTAACGGAGAGGCATAGATCTCGCTGCGTTGCCCGGCATCGGTGGTGTAGTTGTCCCAGAACCACTTCATCATGTTTTTACTGAGGAAGTGTCCCTCGGCGAATTGGTTGTAGGACGCCGTCTCGAAGCTGGCATCGGTCACCGGCCACAACAAGGCCTGGAATTTGATCGCCGGGGTACCTTTGTCCTTGGCCATCAACGCCACGACCGCTGCCATGTTGCCGCCGACGCTGTTGCCCACCACGGCCAGGCGCTTGCCGTCGACATTGATTTGCTTGCCATGCTCGGCCACCCATTTCGTCGCGGCGTAGGCCTGATTGATCGCTACCGGGTAATGCGCTTCCGGCGAAGGCGTGTAGTTGACGAACACTGCGACGGCACCTGATCCGGCCACCAGATCCCGAACCAGCCGTTCGTGGGTTGGGAAATCCCCCAATACCCAACCACCGCCGTGGAAGAACATGAACACCGGCAGTTCACCCTTGACGCCGGCCGGCCGGACGATGGTCAGGCTGATCGGCTGGCCATCGACCTCAATAGTTTTCTCGCTGACGTCGGCCTTGGGCAAGCTCAGTTTCACCCCGGCCTGGGCGCCGACCAGTACCGCGCGGGCGTCCTTGGGCGACAGTTGCTCCAATGGCTTGCCGGTGCCGGCATTCAGCGCGTCGAGAAACGCCTGGGTGTTGTGTTCCACGATGCCGTCGGCGAACGCGCTGCCGACGCTCAGTGCCAGAAGGGTGCCGGTCAAGGCTTTGCTGAAGGTGTTCATGTGCATCTCCTTAAGTGCAGGCTGGAAGGCGTTGGTTAAACGGTGACGTGCAGGCGCACATCGACGTTGCCACGAGTGGCGTTGGAGTACGGGCAGACTTGGTGAGCTGCGTCCACCAGGCTCTGTGCATCGGCCAGGTCCAGACCGGGCAAGCTGATGTGCAGGTCGATGTCGAGGCCGAAACCACCGGGAATCTGGCCGATACCGACATGGGCGGTGATCGAGGCGTCATCCGCAATCTTGCGCTTGCTTTGGCTTGCGACGAATTTCAGGGCACCGATGAAGCAGGCCGAGTAGCCGGCAGCGAACAGTTGTTCCGGGTTGGTTGCCGCGCCGCCTGCACCGCCGAGTTCTTTGGGGGTGGCGAGTTTGACGTCCAGGATGTTGTCGCTGGAGATTGCACGACCATCACGGCCACCGGTGGAAGTTGCGATTGCGGTGTAGAGCGTTTGCATGGTGAGAGCCTCGGTTTTGGTTGCTGTTGCAGCGCTAAATGTTTGTGCGCTAATTAGGTGTGAGGCAAATGTATAGCGCTAATATTTTGCGCGCAAGATAAATTTTTAAGGGGAATTGAATTTCGCTCGTTCAAACGGCGTAGATCCCTTGAGTTAGAGCGGTTTCATCAGCTGAAAATTTTTTTTTAAGAGAGGGGGCAGGAGGTGATCGGACTGGTGCCATCGCGAGCAGGCTCGCTCCCACAACGATCTGTGTTGAACACAAAAAGTGCGTCCACCAAAGATCAAAATGTGGGAGCGAGCCTGCTCGCGATAGCGTTGGGGCAGTTGACGGTGCTGCTGGACAGGCTGCGTTTCAGAGGCTGTCTTGCAAATTCCCGCGCAGCTCTTGCAGGTCATGCTGCAGCTTCTTCAATTGCTCCAGGGTCTGGCCACTGGCGCCGAGAATGCACTGGGGAATGTTGAGGGCCTTTTCCTGCAGGGCGCGTCCCTGTTCGGTGAGCTCGACGATGACCACGCGTTCATCCTCACGACTGCGGGTGCGGCTCAGCAAGCCCTCGGCCTCCAGGCGCTTGAGCAACGGGGTCAGTGAACCCGGATCGGTGAGCAGGCGGTTGCTGATTTCCCCGACAGTCAGGCCGTCCTTTTCCCACAGCACCATCATCGCCAGGTACTGCGGATAAGTCAGGCCCAGGGCTTGCAGCAGCGGCTTGTAGACTTTGGTCATCAGCAGCGACGTGGAGTGCAGGGCGAAGCACACCTGGTTGTCGAGCAACAGGGCTTCGCAGGGGTCGGAGGTGTCGCGTTGGGTGCTCATGGCAGAACCTTCAATCAATGATCGCTACGAATCTAGCGGGCGAACCTTTAATGCGCCAGATAATTCTGACGTTCTGATCGGAAGTTGCGTTCCCCCGCGAGTGCCGACTGCGTAGGATAAGCGCCCTGATCAAGGGGGAATCGGCTGTGATCGAAGGTGTGATGTATCTGGCGTTCGGTGCCGCATTGGGCACTTTGGGGGGATTGTTCGGGATTGGTGGCGGGTTGATCGCCATTCCGGTGCTGGGCCTGTTGTTCGGCCTCGATCAGCAGATCGCCCAGGGCACGGCCCTGGTGATGGTCGTGCCAAACGTGATGCTCGCCTTGTGGCGCTACCACCAGCGCAATCGCATTGAAATGCGTCATGTACTGCCACTGGCCTCCATGGGTTTTTGCTTTGCCTGGCTTGGCTCGATCTGGGCGGTGGGTATCGACGCGCAAAGCATGCGAATCGGCTTCGTGGCCTTCCTGATCGTGCTGGCGGCCTACAACCTGATTCGCATGTTCGCCGCCAGCCCCCCGGCTTCGGCGCAGATGCGTTATGGCTGGCCGTGGCTCGCCGTGTTGGGGGCGGCGTCGGGGACCATGGGCGGATTGTTCGGTGTCGGCGGGGCGGTCGTCGCGACGCCGTTCCTGACCAGCCTGTTCGGTACCAGTCAGGTGGTCGCCCAGGGATTGTCTCTCTCGTTGGCCTTGCCCAGTACTGGTGTGACCCTCGCCACGTATGCGGTGCATCACCAAGTGGACTGGTGGATCGGCCTGCCGCTGGCCGCTGGTGGCCTGCTCAGTATCAGTTGGGGGGTAAAAGTCGCCCACGCCATGCCGGAGCGGCTGCTGCGCGGGCTGTTCTGCGGTTTCCTGGTGCTGTGCGCGATCTTGCTCGCCTTTAAAGTTTGAAACCTTCGACGATGTGCTCGGCCAGGCACTCGGTGATCGGCGACGGATTATGCAGGTTGCGGATCAGCATGATGCTCGCTTCGGGCAACTGCGGCAGGTTTTCCGCCTCGCCCAGCACGCGCATGTCCGGGGTCAGCAGGCTTTCCAGTTGCGCGGTGATCGCCAGGCCCGCGCCAACCACTGCCATGAGCGCCGACAGGCTCGAGCTGTTGTACGCCACGCGATAATCGCGGCCCATGGCATCCAGTGCATTGCAGGCCCATTGCCGGCAGAAGCAATCACTGTTGAACATCGCCAGCGGCAACGGTGTTTGTTCGTGGACGTTGAAGCATGCCGCTTCGGCCCAGACAAAGCGCTCCTTGCGCAATAACTGGCCGATTTCGTCCCCCGGTTTGCGGGTGACGATGGACAGGTCCAGATCCTGGCGCAGCAGCAACTGCTTGGACGACTCGCAGTGCACTTCAATTTCGATCAAGGGATAGAACTGGGCGAAGCGCTGCAGGATCCCCGGCAAAAAACGCATCACATAATCGTCCGGGGTGCCGATGCGCACCGTGCCGACCATGTGCGGCTCACGCAGGGTGTTGAACACTTCGCTGTGCAGCTTGAGGATCCGCCGGGCGTAGCCGAGCAACACCTGGCCTTCGGCGGTCAGCTTGACCTGGCGCCCGTCACGCTCGAACAGCCGCCGCTGCAATACATCTTCTTCCAGTCGCTTCATCTGCATGCTGACGGCGGACTGGGTGCGATTGACCAACTCACCGGCACGGGTGAAACCGCCCTGGTCAGCGATGGCGACAAAGGTACGCAGCACTTCCGTATCGATGCTCGGGTAACTCGACAATTGATCAATCTCCGAGATGTATTGCATAAGAAACATTCGTTGGATTGATCTTAGCGTTAGCGTGAGACTTGAGCCATCCCCAACGGAGGACATCACGATGAAAGGTCAAAAAGGTTATCTACTGATAGAAAAACTCTCATCCCATGGCTTTTCCATCAGCGCTCTGCTGCACAAGTTTAGCCGCTGGTACGAATTGCACCACGAACGTGAACTGCTTGCCGGAATGAGCGATGAGGCGCTCAAGGACATCGGCGTCAGCCGTGCCGACGTCGAAAAGGAAGTGGTTCGGCCATTCTGGGATGACCCGATGCACAAATGAGCGATCCTTCCCTACACAAACCGCTTAATGGTGAGGTAGGTTGCGAGCAGACAAGGAGATCTTCATGCCCGCGACTCTGTCCTTTACCCTCAAACAGGCCCGGCGTCTGGCGCTGGCCGCCCAAGGATTCGACGGGCGGCCGACGTCAGCTTCGGTGCAACCGGCGCGCCTTAACCGCCTGATTGAGCGCCTCGGCGTCCTGCAGATTGATTCGGTCA
Source organism: Pseudomonas sp. N-1-13 (assembly GCF_057787095.1). Taxonomy (NCBI): domain Bacteria; kingdom Pseudomonadati; phylum Pseudomonadota; class Gammaproteobacteria; order Pseudomonadales; family Pseudomonadaceae; genus Pseudomonas; species Pseudomonas sp. N-1-13. The sequence goes on from NZ_JBYNRI010000001.1 coordinate 1,736,847, forward strand.
ATGCATTGGTGCGTTCGCACTACCTTCCGCTGTTTTCCCGTCTCGGTCACTACACCTCTGATTTGCTCGACCAGGCAGCCTGGAGCCAGGGTCGACGTCGTACGCTGTTCGAATACTGGGGTCATGAAGCCTCATTGCTGCCGCTGGCGATGTATCCGCTGATGCGCTGGCGCATGGAGCGTGCGTCCCGCGGTGAGGGCATTTATCGACAGTTGGCGCAGTTCGGTCAGGAGCGTCAGGATGTCATTCGCCGCGTACTGGCTTCGGTCCGCGAGCAAGGTGCGGTGGGGGCGGGCAGCTTGTCCACGCGCCAGGAAAAGGCCGGCCCCTGGTGGGACTGGAGCGCCGAGAAGCATGCGCTGGAATGGCTGTTCGCGGCGGGTGAAGTGACGGTGGCGGGGCGGCGGGGCTTCGAGCGGCTTTACGACTTGCCGGAACGCGTGTTTCCGTCCTCGGTCCTGCAACAACCGCTGCCTGACGAGCCCCAGGCCCAGCGCGCCTTGCTGCTGCATGCCGCCCAAGCCTTGGGTGTGGGCACCGAGAAAGATTTGCGCGACTATTTTCGACTCGATCCGGCCGATAGCCGTGGACGACTGGCCGAACTGGAGGAGGCCGGTGAACTGGTGCGCTGCCAGGTGCAAGGCTGGAAGCAACCGGCCTGGTGCCGACCCACCGCGAAGATTCCCCGCAAGGTGGCGGCCAGTGCGTTGTTGTCGCCCTTCGATTCATTGGTCTGGGAGCGTAGCCGTACCGAGCGGCTGTTCGATTTCCGTTATCGGCTGGAGATTTATACCCCAGCTCACAAGCGTGTATATGGCTACTACGTGCTGCCATTCCTGCACAACGAACGTATCGCCGCGCGGGTGGATCTGCGGGCGGAGCGGGCTTTGGGTCGATTGGCGGTGCATGCCGTGCACGAGGAGGAACCGGGGCTGGACGAGGAGGGGATGCAGGCTTTGGCGGTGAGCCTGCGACGCTTGGCCGACTGGCTGGGGTTGGCGCGGGTCCAGCTCAATTGCGCTCGGGCGGGTGGGGTTCGGCTGGCGGGGGCGTTGGCTGAGGTGGGGGGTGACTGAATTGGCCTCATCGCGAGCAGGCTCGCTCCCACAGTTGACCTTTGGTGAACACAGGATTTGTGAACGCCGCGGTCAATGTGGGAGCGAGCCTGCTCGCGATAGCAATCCAACAAACGGCGAATGACTTACTGACTCACCGCCTCACCTGCTTCAACGTCTCGGCAATCAAAAACGCCAGTTCCAGCGACTGATCGGCATTCATCCGCGGATCGCAATGAGTGTGGTAACGGTCCGACAGCCCGTCCTCGGTGATCGGCCGCGCGCCGCCAATGCACTCGGTGACGTTCTGCCCGGTCATTTCGATGTGGATGCCGCCGGCATAGGTGCCCTCGGCTTCGTGAACCTGGAAGAACTGTTTCACTTCCCCGAGGATTTGCGCGAAGTCCCGGGTCTTGTAACCGCTACTGGCCTTGATGGTGTTGCCGTGCATCGGGTCCGAACTCCACAGCACCTGCTTGCCTTCTCGTTGCACGGCGCGCAATAGCTGCGGCAGGTGATCGCCGACCTTGTTCGCGCCCATTCGCGCGATCAGGTTAAGCCGCCCCGGATCATTGTCCGGATTGAGCACGTCGATCAGACGGATCAAGTCGTCGGGGTTCATGCTCGGGCCGACCTTGACGCCGATCGGGTTGTTCACCCCGCGCAGGAATTCGACATGGGCACCGTCCAACTGACGGGTGCGGTCACCGATCCACAGCATGTGGGCCGAGCAGTCGTAGTAGTCGTTGGTCAGGCTGTCGCGGCGCACGAAAGCTTCTTCGTAATTGAGCAGCAGCGCTTCGTGGGCGGTGAAGAAGCTGGTTTCGCGCAATTGCGGCGAGCTGTCCATGCCGCAGGCGCGCATGAAGGCCAGGGTTTCGTCGATACGGTCGGCCAGGTGGCTGTACTTCTCAGCCAGGGCCGAGTTGGCGATGAAGTCCAGGTTCCACTTGTGCACCTGATGCAGATCGGCGAATCCGCCCTGGGCGAAGGCCCTTAGCAGGTTCAAGGTGGCGGTGGACTGATGGTAGGACTGCAGCAGCCGCTCCGGGTCCGGTACGCGGCTTTTTTCGTCGAAGCCGATGCCGTTGACGATGTCGCCGCGATAGGCCGGCAGGGTTACCCCGCCAATCGTCTCATCGTTGGCCGAGCGCGGTTTGGCGAACTGTCCGGCCATACGACCGACCTTGACCACCGGGCAACCGGCGGCGAAGGTCATGACGATGGCCATTTGCAGCAACACCTTGAAGGTGTCGCGGATCTTCGCCGCCGAGAACTCGGCAAAGCTCTCGGCGCAGTCGCCGCCCTGCAGCAGGAAGGCCCGGCCTTGGGTGACTTCGGCGAACTGACGGCGCAACTCCCGGGCTTCACCGGCAAACACCAGCGGCGGATAACTGGCCAGGGTCTGCTCGACCTGCAGCAAATGCGCCGCGTCGGGGTATTGGGGTTGCTGCTGGATCGGCAGGGCGCGCCAGCTGTCAGGGCTCCAGGGTTGGCTCATCATGATCTCTAGGTGGTTTACGCTCGGGCTGCCATGTTATCAGCAAATTAGTGCGTGACCTGTTTGCGTCGCTTCGCGGACAATCGCGCTTTTGCCCCGGTTATGTTCAGGGTCAGCGCAGCCACAGGAGATGAAATGACAGAGGAGCGCGTCGAGCATTTGCTCGCCGAAGTGCATGACGAGTTCGGTGTTATCCGGGTTCTCGAAGTGGCGGACTACCGTTTTCTGGAATTTGGCGATGCCATCGAACAGAGCTGCGTGTTCACGGCCGACCCGAGCTGGCTCGAATATGATTACACCCGCGCCATGTTGATTGGCGCGTTGTGCCACGAGCAGCCGGAAAGCGCGCTGTTTCTTGGGCTGGGCGCCGGGACGCTGACCCAGGCTTGCCTCAAGTTTCTGCCGCTGGAAGATGTCGAAGCCATCGAACTGCGCCCCGATGTGCCGCGCCTGGCCATCCAATACCTGGGGCTGGACGACGATCCGCGGCTGTACATCCGCGTCGGCGATGCCCTGGAGCTGCTTGAAACCGCCGAGCCTGCGGATTTGATCTTTGTCGACCTCTATACCGACGTCGGCCCTGGCGTCGGGCACCTGGCCTGGGGTTTTCTGGAGAACTGCCAGAAACGCCTCAACCCCGGCGGCTGGCTGGTGATCAACCAATGGGCCACCGACGACGGCAAGCCATTGGGCGCGGCGCTGCTGCGCGGCTTGTACCACCGGCATTACTGGGAGCTGCCGGTTAAAGAAGGCAATGTCATCCTGATCGTGCCGGCGGATCTGGACCAGGAACTGGACATGCAAGGACTGGTCGCCCGGGCCGAAGGGCTGGCGCCGCGGCTGGGTTATTCGTTGCAGTCGTTGATCAAGGCCATTCGTCCGGCGACTTGATAGGCAAGCTGTCGGAAGGTAAATCGTTTAAGCCGGCTGTCCCGACGCCCATGACAGCCAGTCCCATAACCGGGTTTGGCAATAAAAAATCTCCCTTTTCGGGCGATTTCCGGTATAGTGCGCGCCGGCCTTTAGCCGGGCCGCGTCAAGGTAGCGCAATTCCCCGAAGCCAGCTTCGGTTGCATGTCCGCACAACGGATGCTTCCACGACGTTCTTTTTCATTCATTCGTTTTCGCAAATCCCCGCCGACAAAGCAGCCAGGGCGACTCTTGAGTCTCAACACGGCATGCGCAGCTTTGGAGCATGGGTCTTTGCGGATGCACTTAGAGGCAGACCCATGACCCAGGAAACCGGCGGCTTCGTCGCTTTTAATCTTAATCCGAACATTCTTGCAGCCGTCATTGCGACCGGTTACGAAGAACCTTCGGCTATTCAGCAGCAATCGATCCCGATCATCATGGCCGGTCACGACATGATTGGTCAGGCGCAAACCGGTACGGGTAAAACCGCCGCGTTCGCCCTGCCGATCCTGCATCGCATCGATCCTGCTAAGCGCGAACCGCAAGCCCTGATCCTGGCGCCAACTCGTGAGTTGGCGCTGCAAGTAGCAACCGCTTTTGAAACCTACTCCAAGCAGATGCCTGGTGTAACCGTTGTGGCTGTTTACGGCGGCGCTCCAATGGGCCCGCAACTCAAAGCCATCCGTAACGGCGCGCAGATTGTTGTCGCCACTCCGGGCCGTCTGTGCGACCACCTGCGTCGTGACGAAAAAGTCCTGGCCACCGTGAACCACCTGGTTCTCGATGAAGCCGACGAAATGCTCAAGCTGGGTTTCATGGATGACCTGGAAGTCATCTTCAAGGCCCTGCCAGCGACCCGTCAGACTGTATTGTTCTCGGCCACTCTGCCGCAGTCGATCCGCGCCATTGCCGAGCGCCACCTGCGCGACCCGCAACACGTAAAGATCCAGACCAAGACCCAGACCGTCACCGCGATCGAACAGGCTCACCTGTTGGTTCACGCCGACCAGAAGACCTCGGCCGTACTGAGCCTGCTGGAAGTCGAGGATTTCGACGCCCTGATCATGTTCGTACGTACCAAGCAAGCGACCCTGGACCTGGCCAGCGCCCTGGAAGCCAAAGGCTACAAAGCCGCTGCGCTGAACGGTGACATTGCCCAGAACCAGCGTGAGCGTGTGATCGACTCCCTCAAGGATGGCCGTCTGGACATCGTTGTGGCCACTGACGTTGCCGCCCGTGGCCTGGACGTTCCGCGCATCACCCACGTGTTCAACGTGGACATGCCGTACGATCCGGAATCCTACGTTCACCGTATCGGCCGTACCGGCCGTGCCGGTCGCGAAGGTCGTGCACTGCTGCTGGTCACCCCGCGTGAGCGCCGCATGCTGCAAGTGATCGAGCGTGTAACCGGTCAGAAGGTCGCCGAGGTTCGCCTGCCGGACGCCCAGGCAGTTCTCGATGCCCGCATCAAGAAGCTCACCAACAGCCTGTCGCCACTGGTGGCTGACGCCGAATCGACCCACGGTGATCTGCTCGATCGCCTGACCGCCGACATCGGTTGCACCCCACGTGCCCTGGCCGCTGCTCTGCTGCGCAAGGCCACCAATGGCCAGGCGCTGACCCTCGCTGCGATCGAGAAAGAACGTCCACTGGTGCCGAACAACGCACCGCGTGGCGATCGTCCAGAGCGTAGCGGTGATCGTCCGGACCGTGGTGATCGCGAGCGTCGTGCGCCGATCCCGCTGGCCGAAGGCCGTGCGCGCTGCCGTACTGCGCTGGGTGCCCGTGACGGCATCGCGGCCAAGAACCTGCTGGGCGCCATCCTCAACGAAGGCGGTCTGGCTCGTGAGGCCATCGGTCGCATCCAGGTACGTGACAGCTTCAGCCTGGTAGAGCTGCCGGAAGATGGTCTGGAGAAGTTGCTGACCAAACTGAAGGACACTCGTGTCGCCGGCAAGCAGCTTAAACTGCGTCGCTATCGCGAAGATTGATCCGCTCTCGGGCTGATTGATCGAACATAAAAAATCCCCGACTGGTTCGGGGATTTTTTTTGCCTGAAGCTGGGTGTCTTTTCAGGGCGAGCCCATCGCGAGCAGGCTCGCTCCCACAGTGGCACAGGTAAATGCAGTCAAATGTGGGAGCGAGCCTGCTCGCGATTGAACGCGACTCGGTTCATCAGTCAAACCGATAGATGTCCATCCCCAAAGCGCCCAGGGTGAACCCCTGATGGGCAACGCTGAATTCACCTCCCGCACCCCGGGCAAAATACAACGGCAACAAGTGCTCGTCACTGGGATGGCTGCGCACGGCGTGGGGTGCCTGGCGACGGTAATCATGCAGCGCGGCTTCGTCGTCCTCTGCCAATTTCTCCACCATCCAGTCACGAAAAGCCTTGGCCCAGGGCTCAATGCTTTCGGGGCCGGCGTTCCAGTCCAGGTCGCGCAGGTTATGGGTGATGCTGCCTGAGCCGATCAGCAACACGCCTTGCTGGCGCAGGCTCGCCAAGGCCCGGCCGACCTGGGTTTGCAGGGCCGGCCCTTGTCGGCTGGGCAGGGAGATCTGCACGACGGCAATCTCGGCCTTGGGGTACATCAAGGACAACGGCACCCACACGCCATGATCGCAGGGTCGCTCTGTGTCCAGGCGTGCCGGCAGGTGTGCGGCGTTGAGCAGGGCCGCCACTTGCCCCGCCAATTGTGGATCGCCCGGCGCCGGATATTGCACCTCGTACAGAGCCGGCGGGAAGCCGCCGAAGTCGTGCCAGGTCCGTGGATGCGGATTGGCGCTGACCAGTAGTTCACTGCTTTCCCAGTGCGCGGACACGATGACGATGGCTTTGGGTGTGGGCAGTTGCGCGGCGAGGCGAGCCAGTGCCGGGCCGCTGTCGCCGGGTTCCAGGGCCAGCATCGGTGAGCCATGGGAGATAAACAGGCTGGGCAGCATGAACGGACTCCTGAGCGTTAAGATGTCGCCATCTTCTGTCAGGTCTATGATCTAAATCTAATATAAGTTTTAGCCCGTTTTAATCGGTTTTTCTGGAGTGAGTGATGGAGCCTGAGTTTTGGCACAAGCGCTGGTCAACGAATCAGATCGGTTTTCATCTGCCAGAGGTGAATCCCTATCTGCAACGTTTCTGGTCGCAACTGGGGGTTGAGCAGGGCAGTCGGGTGCTGGTGCCCCTATGCGGGAAGACGCTCGACCTCTTGTGGCTTGCCCAACAGGGGTATTCGGTACTGGGGGTGGAGCTGTCGGAAAAAGCCGCCGCGGATTTCTTCCTTGAGCATCAGCTTGAGCCGAGCGTGAGTGAAGAGGGCGCATTCAAGGTGTTCCGTGCCGCTGACATTGAAATCCGCTGCGGTGATTTCTTTGCCCTGAGCCCGGAGGATGTGAGCGATTGCACGGCGCTGTACGATCGCGCTGCATTGATCGCCCTGCCTGGGCCGATGCGGGAGCGGTATGCGGCTCATCTGCAGAAGATTCTGCCGCAGTGTGTCGGATTGCTCATTACTCTGGATTACTCACAGGATGAAATGCCTGGCCCGCCGTTTTCCGTAGGGGATGGCGAAGTGCAGAGGCTGCTGGGCGAGGTCTGGCGGCTGGAGGTATTGCAGGAGCAGGATGTGCTGGGGGAAAGCTGGAAGTTCTTGCAGGCTGGGGTCAAAAGGCTGGATGAGCGGGTGTATCGGGTTTCCAGTCGTTGATGTGGCGTGCCCGCTGGCCTTGTCGCGAGCAGGCTCGCTCCCACAGTTGATCCGTTGCGAACTATGAATTGGCACTCGCTGAAGCCCCTTGTGGGAGCGAGCCTGCTCGCGATGGGGTCAGACCCGGCAACTCATAAATCAGGCAGAAAAAAAGCCCGCATCGCTGCGGGCTTTTTCTTGAAGCTTGAACCTGTCAGCCGCGACGACGCAGTGCGTCGATACGCTCTTCCAGTGGCGGGTGACTCATGAACATGCGAGCCAGGCCTTGCTTGATGCCACCGTTGATGCCAAAGGCATTGAGGGTGTCGGGCATGTGTACCGGCAAACCTTGCTCGGCACGCAGGCGTTGCAGGGCGCCGATCATGGCGCTGGTGCCAGCCAGGCGTGCGCCGGCATCATCTGCGCGGAACTCACGTTTGCGCGAGAACCACATGACGATGGCGCTGGCGAGGATGCCCAATACCAACTCGGCGAAAATGGTCGCCACGTAGTAGGCGATGCCCTGGCCTTCTTCATTCTTGAAGATCACCTTGTCGACGAAGTTGCCGATGATGCGGGCAAAGAACATGACGAAGGTGTTCACGACGCCCTGGATCAGCGCCAGCGTCACCATGTCGCCGTTGGCGACGTGACCGATCTCATGGGCCAGCACAGCCTTGACTTCATCCGGCGAAAACCGCTCGAGCAAGCCCTGGCTGACGGCGACCAGCGCGTCGTTCTTGTTCCAACCGGTGGCGAAGGCGTTGGCCTCGTAGGCTGGGAAGATGCCCACTTCCGGCATCTTGATGCCGGCTTCGCGTGACAGCTGCTCGACGGTTTGCAGCAGCCATTGTTCGTGGCGAGTGCGCGGCTGAGTGATGATCTGGGTGCTGGTGCTCATCTTCGCCATCCACTTGGAGATGAACAGCGAGAACAGGGAACCGGCGAAACCGAACACCGCACAGAAGATCAGCAGCTGACTGAGGTTGAGGTCAACCCCGTTGGCCGCCATGAACCCGTTGAAGCCAAAAAGGCTCAGGGTGATGCTGGCAATCAGCACGACCGCCAGGTTAGTGGCCAAAAACAGCAGGATGCGCATCATGGTTGTGGAAATCTCCTCATGCTAAAGATGTAGCGTTATGCGGGGTATATAAGGTGCCGCCGCAGGCTATTCAACACGCCGACTATTTCAAACTGTGTCCTACACGCGTCGCAAATGTTTGAAAGACTTTTCTGAAAGTGACCGCGGAAAAGAAAAGGAGCGCCCGTACCCCGTGAACGTTGAGTCGCGCCGCGCACCGTCTGCCGCGCCTTCAGTGTAGAAGGCCTGCCGCAACGGGCGAAACGGATGTGTTGCTGAATCAAACAGCGTGCGAGTCGTCCCCTCGCACGCCACCTGGATTACTGGCGGTAGGACTTGAGGAAGTTGCCGATCCGGCCAATGGCCTGGTCCAGGTCGTCGACCCGAGGCAGGGTCACGACGCGGAAGTGATCCGGCCATGGCCAGTTGAACGCCGTGCCCTGGACCACCAGCAGCTTTTCGGACAGCAGGAGGTCGAGGACGAATTTTTCATCGTTGTGGATCGGGCAGACCTTCGGGTCGATCCGCGGAAAGGCGTACAACGCACCCATTGGCTTGACGCAACTGACACCAGGAATGTCGTTGAGCAATTCCCAGGTACGGTTGCGTTGCTCCAGCAACCGGCCCTGGGGCAGGACCAGGTCGTTGATGCTCTGGTAGCCACCCAGCGCCGTCTGGATCGCGTGTTGGCTCGGTACGTTGGCACACAGGCGCATATTGGCCAGCATGTCGATGCCTTCGATGTAGCTCTGGGCGTGATGCTTGGGACCGGAAATAACGATCCAGCCGGAGCGGAAACCCGCCACCCGATAGGATTTGGACAGGCCGTTGAAGGTCAGGCACAACAGGTCCGGCGCCAGTGACGCGGTGCAGACGTGCACGGCATCGTCGTACAGGATCTTGTCGTAGATCTCGTCGGAAAACACCACCAGGTTATGCTGGCGAGCCAGTTCCAGCATGCCCAGCAGGACCTCCCTGGAGTACACCGCGCCAGTGGGGTTGTTCGGGTTGATGATCACCAGTGCCTTGGTGTTCGGGGTGATCTTGGCCTTGATGTCCGCCAGGTCGGGAAACCAGTTGGCCTGTTCATCGCACAGGTAATGCACCGGGTTGCCGCCCGACAGGCTCACGGCGGCGGTCCACAATGGGTAGTCCGGGGCCGGCACCAGCACCTCATCGCCGTTGTTGAGCAAGGCCTGCATCGACATCACGATCAGTTCGGACACGCCGTTGCCCAGGTAGATGTCTTCGATGCCGACACCTTCGACCTGTTTCTGCTGGTAGTACTGCATCACGGCCTTGCGGGCGCTGAACAGGCCCTTGGAGTCGCTGTAGCCCTGGGCGGTCGGCAGGTTGCGGATAACGTCCTGGAGGATTTCATCGGGCGCTTCGAAACCAAAGGGTGCCGGGTTGCCGATGTTCAGCTTGAGGATGCGATGGCCTTCCTCTTCCAGGCGTTTGGCGTGCTTGAGCACCGGGCCGCGAATGTCGTAGCAGACGTTGGCGAGCTTGTTCGATTTGCTGACCTGCATGGCGATGTGTTCCCGAAAATGAACGATCCAGGCGGCGAGTGAACTACCGTACTGGGGATCCTGCGTCTGTGCCCAGGCTTGACGCGGTACATGCGTGACAATCCGTTTGAATGCGCATGACGTGACTGCCAGACTGGCGTCTGACGAGGCGCAATCATACGTGCCGCCCGATCTGCGGAAAAGCGTCGGATCGGGCTTTTTCAATTGCCGAGGTAGGACGATGGAAAAGTTGCAGAAAACCCTTGAAGAATGGCGCGCCATGCTTGACCCGGAGCAGTACAACGTCTGTCGGCTAAAGGGCACCGAACGGCCATTCTCCGGTAAATACAACGACACCAAGACTGATGGTGTGTACCACTGCATCTGCTGCAACGAGCCATTGTTCGATTCGCAGACCAAATTCGATTCCGGTTGCGGCTGGCCCAGTTTCTACGCGCCGATCGAAGGCAGCGCAGTGGTGGAAGTGCGCGATGTCAGCCACGGCATGATCCGCACCGAAGTGGTCTGCGCCAAATGTGACGCGCACCTGGGCCACGTCTTCCCTGACGGCCCGCCACCCACGGGCTTGCGTTATTGCATCAATTCGGTGTGCCTGGATCTGGTGCCCCGAGGGTAACTCTGTGGGAGCAAAGCTTGCTCGCGATGAAGGCACCTCGATCTCTGAAAGACCGTGTCGCCTTCATCGCGGGCAAGCCTGGCTCCCACAATCTGTGATGCGGGTATTTTTGGATAATTAAATTGCATGCAATTTAATTGCTCGCTATCTTCAGTGTCCTCTTCTTCCCATCTGGAGCCTTGCCATGAGCGACAACCTGCTGAGCATCCCGTGCACCACGATCAAGGGGGAGCAAAAGACCCTCGCCGATTTCGCCGGCAAGGCTGTGCTGGTGGTCAATACTGCCAGCCAGTGCGGCTTCAGTCCCCAGTACAAGGGGCTTGAGGCGTTGTGGCAGACCTACAAGGACCAGGGCCTGGTGGTGCTGGGCTTTCCCTGCAATCAATTTGGCAAGCAGGAGCCGGGCAACGAGGGGGCGATTTCCGAGTTCTGCGAGTTGAACTTTGGTGTGAGTTTTCCGCTGTTCAAGAAAATCGAGGTCAACGGCGCCAATGCCCATCCGCTGTTTGTCCAGCTCAAGCAGCGGGCGCCCGGCGTACTGGGGTCCAAGGGCATCAAGTGGAATTTCACCAAGTTCTTGATCGGCAAGGACGGCCAGGTGGTCAAGCGGTTTGCGCCGACCACCAAACCCCAGGACCTGACCGGTGAGATCGAAGCCTTACTCAAATGAATGATCTGTCAGTCGATGCGCTGAAACTCGACAGCCAGTTGTGCTTCAAACTGTACGCCGCGTCGCGGGCGGTCATTCGCGGCTACAAGCCCATGCTCGATCAGCTCGGCCTGACTTATCCGCAATACCTGGCGATGCTGGTGCTGTGGGAGTGGCAGGTAAATGCGCCGGAACAACCCACGGTCAAGGCGCTGGGCGAACGGCTACTGCTGGATTCGGGCACGCTGACGCCGTTGCTCAAGCGCCTGGAACAACTGAGCCTGGTTCAGCGCCAGCGTTCGGCCCGCGATGAGCGGGAGGTGCATCTGAGCCTTACGCAAACCGGCTGGGAATTGCGTGAGCAGGTCGGTCCGCTCAAGGCCCGCCTGTTATGCGACAGCGGGCTTGACCTGGACCGCCTGGGAGAGTTGCGAGACGGTCTCGATCATCTGTTGGGGCAGATCAAAGCGCTGACGTAAGCGGCACCCACTGGTCCAGCAACGCCGCCAGCTCTTCGCGCCGAAACGGCTTGGACAGGTAATCGTTCATGCCGGCGGCCCGGCATCGCTCACGTTCCTCAGGCATGGCGTTGGCTGTCAGTGCGACAATCGGCAGATCCGGCCAGCGCCCGCTGCGACGGATCTGGCGACTGGCTTCGTAACCGTCCATGACTGGCATGTTGCAATCCATCAGGACCAAATTGAAATCCCTCTGTTCGAGCAGGTCCAGGGCTTCGGCGCCATGGGCCGCGACGATGACTTCGCAACCGAGCTTCACCAGCATGCCCTTGGCCACCAGTTGGTTGACCGGATTGTCTTCCACCAGCAACACCCGCCCGCGTTTGGACGGCGCCAGGGTTTCGATCTGAGCGTCATTGATGGTGGTGGCGTCGCTTTGCAAGGCGCGACGCAGGATCTGATAGAGGGCATGGCGCGCCAGGGGCCGGGCCTGCTGTAACAAGGGCGCGAGGGCGGCGGCTTCTTCGCTGGGCAGAAAACTGCCATATGCGGTGACCAGCAGGATGGGCGCGTCGAAAGTGGGACGCATATTGAACAGGCATTCCGGGCAGTCGGTAATCAGGACATCAGGCTTGAGGCCCAGCAATCCGTCATCCACCGAACGTCTTTCATAGTCCAGCCCCCAGCCGGGCAATAGCATGTTGAGCAATTCGGCCAGGCCGCTGCTGCGGTCGGTGATGGCCACAATATTGCCGCGCAAGGGCTCGACGGGCGTCGCCGGGGTATGGCAGGGCAGGGGCAGGTCAGCGCAGAACTGGCTGCCGAAACCGGCCTCGGAGGTGATCGTCAACTGGCCTTGCATGGCTTCACAGAGGTTGTAGGTCAGCGCCAGGCCCAGCCCGGTGCCACCGAATTGGCGGGTAATGCCAACACCGGCCTGGGTGAACGGCTGGAGAATTCGTGCTTGGGCTTCCTGGGGGATGCCGATGCCGGTGTCACAGATCTCGATTCGCACGCCGTCTTCATGTGGACTCAAACGTACGTCGACCCGGCCGAAGCGAGTGAATTTCAGCGCATTGGACAGCAGGTTGCTGACGATCTGGCGCACCCGGGTAGGGTCACCCAGGACCTGTGCTGGAAGCGCCGGGTCGATCAGGCAGGCCAGCTCGACGCTGGGAGCTGCGTTCTGGGAAAGCAGGTTGGCGGTGTCTTCGACCAGCGAGCCAAGGTCGAACGGGATGCGTTCGAGTTCCAGTTGACCGGCGTCGAATTTCGACAGATCAAGGATATCGTTGAGCAGTTCAACCAGCACCTTGCCCGAGTCATGGGCGATCGATAGCTGTTGCTGTTGTTCGGCCGTCAGGGGGCCATCCAGTGACAGCGCGATCATTCCCAACAGACCGTTGAGCGGCGTGCGGATCTCATGGCTCATGTTGGCCAGAAAGACGGAGCGGGCTTCGGCCATATCCAGGGCGGTGCGCCGGGCCACTTCCAACTCCTCGTTGGACTGGCTGAGGCGGGCATTGATGGCTTTGAGTTCGGCGGTACGGGCCGAGACAATGTTTTCCAACTGCGCCAGGTAATCGGTGAGGCGATTTTCGGCCGTGCGCCGTTGCTGGATCTCGGTGGCGATATTTTCGAACTGCTGGTTGGCCACCGAGACCAGTACACCGATCTCGTCCTGCTGGTGGCCGGAGGGGCATTCCAGACGACTCTGCTCGCCGCTGCTGGGATCGCGGCTGCTCAGTTCGCGGATCACCCGAACCAGCGGCTTGGTCAGCATCACATAAAACAACGCCAGCAGCAGACCGGTCAGGATCAGGCTGCGGGCGAAACCGTTGAGCAGCGTCACTTCGGCCCGGCGCAGGAACCGGCTGCCGAAAGCATAGGTGTCGACCTCCAGCCGCAGCACGCCCAGGGACTCGGCCGGCAGGTGGTCCAGATAGAGGCGGTCTTCGAACTGGCGCTGGGCACCGAAGAGAAAGTCGCTGATGAACCGGTAACTGCTCTGCAGTTCGGGGCGTTTGACGCTGGCCAGCACGGTGTTGTTGTTATCGATCAGTTGGGCACCGATGATGGCCGGTGAGCGCAACAGGCCCAAGGACAGCTCCTGGGCGAGTTCGGCATCGATGTTATAGGCGATACGCGATGCCGGGTTGTGGCTGATTTCCAGCAGCGACAGGATTTCACGGTTGATCGACGCGTCTTCGCTGGCATAATCGATGCCGATCTGCATCAGGCTGAGCAAAGTACCCAGCACGAAACCCACCAGAACGGTCAGCCGGGCCTGCTTGTAGGACAGCCGTTGGGTGAATCTGATGTCCATGGAATGATGAACCACTTACGTTTCCCTTCGCCGCTCAAGCATAGCTGATCATCTCTGAATACCGATGCAGCCGGTTTATGTTGTGTGGGATAGACCCGCCATTGGGTACGGCGTTTCGTCGCTGTAGCGCCATCATCACTGTGAACCTGTCCGAGGAGAAGACATGGACTCTCGATTGAATGCTTTTCTTGAGCGTGCCGATGCGGTGCTGGCTCGCATAGAGCCCTTGTTGCCTGCTCCACGGCCGGCTATCGATTGGACCCGAACGCTGGCGGCCCGTTGGCAGCGCGACGGGCGCAGTGGTTACCTGCTGCCGCTTGAAGTCAGCCTCGACATGCGCCTGTCGGACCTGATTGGCGTGGATCGTCAGGTTGAACAGCTGGGTCGCAACACCCGCCAGTTCATCGATGGCATGCCGGCCAACCATGCGTTGCTGTGGGGCTCGCGTGGCACTGGCAAGTCGTCTCTGGTGCGCGCGTTGCTGGCCGAACATGCCCAGCATGGCTTGCGGTTGATCGAGATCGAGCGCGATCACCTGGCCGATCTGCCGCGGGTGGTCGAACAAATCGCAAAGCTGCCGCAGCGCTTTGTGCTGTTCTGCGATGACCTGTCGTTCGAGTCCGGGGAGGGCGATTACCGCGTTCTTAAAAGCGTGTTGGACGGGTCTCTGGAACAGGCGCCGGACAACGTGCTGTTGTACGCCACCTCCAACCGCCGTCACCTGGTGCCGGAAAAGGAAAGCGACAACGAGAACTGGAAGCGGGTCGATGGCGAGCTTCACCCCAGCGAGGCCGTGGAGGACAAGATCGCCCTGTCTGACCGTTTCGGGTTGTGGCTGTCGTTTTATCCGTTTACCCAGGAGCATTTCCTCAACGTGGTGGAGCACTGGATCGGCGAGCTGGCGGCCAAGGCCGGGCTGGCCTGGCAGCGTGATGAAGCGCTGGATGTGCAGGCAGTGCGTTGGGCCACCGGGCGCGGCAACCGCAACGGACGTTGCGCTTATCAGTTTGCCCGATATTGGGTGGGCCTCAAACTTCTGGAGAATAAGGCATGATCGATTTGAAAGGCACCGGCGAAGGTCTCGACGGCTATGGCTTGTTAGCGGCACAGCTTGAGTCCTTGCTGGCCGATGAGCGTGATTTCATCGCCAATGCCGCGCAGTTTTCGGCCTTTCTGTTCAGTCAGCTGGACGACTTGAACTGGGCCGGCTTTTACCTCAATCGCAACGAAGAACTGGTGCTGGGCCCATTCCAGGGGCAGATCGCCTGCGTGCGAATTCCCTTTGGCCGTGGTGTGTGCGGGACAGCGGCGGCGACCCGCCAGACTCAGCGTGTTGAAGACGTCCATGCCTTTGCCGGGCATATCGCCTGCGACAGCGCGTCGAACAGCGAACTGGTGGTGCCGCTGGTCAAGGGCGGGCGCCTGATCGGCGTGCTCGACCTGGACAGTCCGAAACTGGCACGTTTTACCGAGCATGACCGGGCCGGTATCGAGCAACTGGCCGATATCTTCCTGCGCCTGACAGACTGCTGACCCGCTTGCCGTAGCAGTTGGCCATAGCTCGGACCGCGTTCGGCTCGGCAGCGCCTACAACGGCGGCTTTCATGCCTTCAGTCCGGCCTTGTCCAACAGGCTGTCCGGGTCGACCTCATCGATCTGGCGCGGATCGAGAAACTGGTTGGCGTAGCTCAGGTAGATCTTTTCATCGATGAACAGCCCGAACAGCTCTGGATCGATGTGGGCGTCACGGCACATGATGGCCATGATGCCCAGGGCTTCACTCAGTTTCTTGGCCTTCTTGTAAGGACGATCGGCAGCCGTCAGTGCTTCGAAAATGTCCGCAATCGCCATCATGCGTGCCGGCAGGCTCATCTCCTCGCGTTTGAGCCGCTTGGGATATCCCGTGCCGTCCATCTTCTCGTGATGCCCGCCAGCGATCTCCGCCACGTTGCCCAAATGGCTGGGAAAGGGTAACTGGCTGAGCATCAGGATTGTTTGCACCATGTGATGGTTGATGACGTAACGCTCTTCACGCGTCAGCGTGCCTCGTTTGATGCTGAGGTTGTAAAGCTCGCCGCGGTTGTACTTCCAGGGCGGCACGTCGAGCTGGAACCCCCACGGGTTGTCTGTCGGGATCAGCTCGGCTTCGTGCCGCTCCAGCAGGTGCTCGGGCTTGTCCGCCAACAACCGTTCAGTGACTGGAAGCGCAGGCTTGGGCGTGCGTGCCTGGCGCCGGTTCTCTTCCCAGGAAACCCCCAGGCGGTCATCCAGGGTCCGGGTCCAGGGGCGTTGGGCGATATCTTGCAAACGTTGCAGGTCGGCGTCGGCCATGGCCTCGGAGCCGAGGTTGCAGCGGGCGACGAAAGCAAAGTCGTCATCGAGGCTGGCCAGTGTGGCGTCGCGTCGCTGGGCCAGGGATGACGGCTCGCCACCCGTTGCCAGGGCCTGCCAATAATCGACCCAGGCGTCGCGCTTGAGCACCTCGAAGCGCGTGCGGATCTCGTGGATCCGGTCGTTCAGGGTTTCCAGTTTGGTGGCTTTGTCGACCACGTATTCGGGGGTGGTGACCTTGCCGCAATCGTGCAGCCAGGCGGCGATGTGCAGCGCTTCCCACTCATCTTCCGTGGGACGGTAGGCCTGGAATGCCGACGCCTGGCTGGCAGCGGCGGCCTGGGCGAGCATCAGCGTCAGGGCTGGCACCCGCTGGCAATGACCGCCGGTGTAAGGACTCTTGGCATCGATCGCCCCAGCCAGCAGTTGAATGAACGAATCGAGCAGTTGTTTTTGCCGGGCTTGCAGGCGCTGGCCTTCAATGCTCACGGTGGCGGCGCCGGACACGGCCTGCAGGAAGGCGATGCGGTCTGGCTGCAGTTTTTCCAGGTCGGCTTCGGTGCCGCTGTCGGTTATCAGCAACACCAGAACCCCGACGGTTTCCTGGTGACGATTGCGCAGGCGGATGCCGATCAGGTGAACCCGTGGCGCATCCAGTGCCAGCAGGACACTCTTGAGGTCGCCGACCTGCTCGAAGCCCAACGAGGTGACGAGGTTGTCCGAGGCGTCCAGTTGCTGCAGCCATGGCGGGCTGTCCTGTGCCTTGAGCGCATGACCTTGCAAGCCGAAGGCAGCAAGGTCCCGAGGCCTTCCATCGATGACCAACCCATAGGGCCTGACCTGATCGTCATCGTTCTCGCGCAGGTAAATCAGGCCGGCCTGGGCCTGGCCGATTTTCACTGTTTCGAACAGCACCCGCTCCAGCAACGGGGCAAAGCGGGTTTCGGCGCGCAGACTGGCGGTGATTTCGAAGAAGCTTGCCAGGGTCTCTTTCATTCGCGCCATCGAGACGCCCAACTGATCGACCTCCAGCACGGGGGAGCGACGGGACACCGGGTAGTTGAAATCGAAGCTGCGGATGGCGTCCGCCTCCTGCACCAGTGCGCGCAGGGGCTTGACCAGAATCCTGGAGGTCAACCAGCCCAGGGGCAGGCACAGGAGCAGAGTGGCGAGGGTAATCAGCGCGCCTTGCCAGCGCATGCGATAGGCATCGGCCAGCAACTCATCCTCAGGGACCAGCAACGCCAGTTCCAGGCCCTGCGGCCCGCCTTCCTGCATGTGGCTGCGCGAAACGATCCATTGGCGTCCACCAGCCTCCAGGCGTGGGGTGTCGGTGTTGTCGTCGAGTGCGGCGGCGATGGCCGGGCTGAGGTCGCGTGCCTTGATCAGGCGTGCCGACTGGATGTCGGTGATCAGCCGATGACTGTCGGGGTAGGCGACTGTATTGCCCTGGGGGTCGAGCAGCACAATTTCGGTGCCGGCGGTCACCCTGTGCTTGGCCAGGGTCTGGGACAGGGACGCCAGGGTCAGGTCGGCAGCGATGACCGCCTGTTCGCCACTGCGCCGGGCGAGGGTGGTGCCCAGGTTTTGGGTGGAGAAGAATACGTAGGGTTCGGTGGTGATTTGCTCGGCGCTTCCCAGCGCGCTGCGAAACCAGCCTCGGTTGCGTGGATCGTAGGATTCGTCGGCAATGTCCTGACGGCTGACGAGCGTCAGGCTCTGGTCGTAGAACAGCGACTGGGCACGAACCTGGCCGGGGGTAGCTGTCCTATCCACGGTCCAGACCTGGTAGGCCGCGTTGGCCGGTGCTTTCAGCGCGGTCTTCAGGGCTTCGGTACGCAAGGGACGGACCATCAGGAAGTCGCCATTGCTGTCGCCCAGGTACAGCGACGCCAGGTTCGGGTTGTCCCGCAGCGCCTGGCTGAAGGGGGCGAGCAGGGCCAGGCGCTGAGCGATCCTGGGTTCACGTGTCGCCGGGTAATCGGCTAGCAGGCCCAACAGGTGGCGGATGGGTTCATAGGTGTCATACAAATCCAGGCGTACGTCCTGCTCGATGCGGTTGAACAGTTTTTCACTGCTGGACAGGATGATTTGTGTGGTTTGGTGATAGTTGAAAATGCCTAGCACCACACCGGTCAGCAGCAGGAGCAACGTAAACATCACGCTGATGTGTACGTGCAAGGGGAACCGGCGTTGTTGCGGACGCGGTGCGCTGGGCATTGCAGTCACTCCAAGTGTTGATGGGCGTTCCCAACTCATTCCCTGCCGCGCCGGGGGAAACCAATCGAGAACGCCCCTGGTGCGCACTGCTGAGCGATCAGCATAGTAAACGCTGGATTATTTTGCCTTGGCGATCTCTGTTTCCAGGGCGCGCTCCAGTTCGGTCATGGCCTGGTCGAGCGCCTCGGTACATTCGCCAATGGGTTGCGCACCCTGTGCCTGGTGGCAGGCGTGTTCCAGCGCCTCACATCTTTGTATCAACGAGGTCGCCTGCACGATTCGGGCGACGCCTTTTATTTTGTGCGCGGCCTCGGTCAGTGCCTGTCGGTCCCCACTGCGGGCAATATCGAGCAACTCCCGGCGGTCCGAGCGATTGCTGCTGAGCAGTTCTTCCAACAGGCGCCGGATGGACAAGGGGTTGCCACCGGTCAAGGTCTGCAGGCTTTGCACATTGAAAGCCTTGGGCCGGCTGGTGGATCTGACTGTTTTCATCCATTGGCTCAGGGCGCTCAGGCTGATCGGTTTGAACAGGCAGTCGTCCATTCCGGCGTCCCGGCAGCGTTGTTTTTCCTCCGGTTGTGCGTTGGCGGTAAACCCCAGGATGGTGCAGCGCGGCAGTTCGCGTTCGCACTCATGGCGACGAATCGAACTGGCCAGTTCGTAGCCACTCATGATGGGCATGTTGCAATCGGCGATGACCAGGTCGAAATCCCCTTCATGCCAGGCTTTGAGTCCTTGTGCGCCATCATGGGCGACCTGATGGTGATGACCCAGGTACTCCAGTTGTTGCGACATCAACAAGCGATTGGCCGGATGGTCATCCACGACCAGGACGCTCAAGGCGGCCGTGGCCGTTTCAACGACAGGTTCCGGGGGCACGCAAACCGTGGTGGTCGGCAGGGTAGTCAGTTGCAGTGAAATCTGGACCCGGGTGCCGACGCCCGGCTCACTGCTCATGTGCAGACTGCCGCCCATCATCTGACACAGGTTGCGACTGATCACCAGGCCAAGTCCTGCGCCCGTTCGCGCCATCCGGCCGGTGTTGTCAACCTGGGAAAACGGCTCGAACAGACGTTGCAGGTCTGCCGCACTGATGCCGATGCCGCTGTCGCTGACCTCCAGTTGCATGTGCAGGGTGTCATCCGGGGCGGTCGGAGACAGTTGGACCTTGATTTGAACTTGACCCTGTTCGGTAAATTTGAGGGCATTGCTGATCAGGTTCGAGAGCACCTGTTTGAATCGCAAGGGGTCTATCAGGACGTCCGGGTTGCCTTCGGCCGGGTCGAATAGCAGCGACAATGCCAGGTTCTTTTGTCGGGCAATGCCTTCGAAAACCCGTATGACCGATTGCAGCAAGGCCCTGAGATTGACCCGCTCGGGCGCCAGGCTCAGGTGACCTGACTCGATCCGTGCAATGTCCAGGATGTCGCCGATCAGCTCGAGCATGCCGGAAGCCGATTCATACGCCACTTCTATGGTCGAACGGTCCAGATGGCCCTTGTCGGCATGTTTCAAAGCCAGCTCCAGCATGCCGATCACCGCGTTCATGGGGGTGCGGATCTCATGGCTCATGGTCGCCAGGAACGTGCTTTTGGCGCGGTTCGCATTATCGGCCCGCTCCTTGGCTGCTCGCAGTTCGTCGAACAGTTGGCGTCGTTCGCTGATGTCGATCCAGCCGCCAATGATGCCCTGTACTTCGGCGTTTGAGTTGCGATAGGGGAGAATCCAATGGTAGATGGTCAGCTTGTCAGCCCCGATATGTAACGGGCGATCCAGGACCAGCGGAGTGCCTTCGGCCATGACCCGCTGATAGTCCGCCTGGTACTCCTGCGCTTCGAAAGCATTGCTCATGGACCCAGGCATGACGTTCTTGCCGATGACTTCTTCGCGTTTCACGTTGAACGTCTGCAAGTAACTGTCATTGCAACTTTGCAGGAAACCGTTGCGATCTCTGACGTAGATCGGGTGAGGGGTGCCGTTGAGCAGCGAGTGCATGAACTCAAGCTGGTCATTGAGGGCCAGCTCCGCCCGTTGACGTTGCCTGATCTGGCGCTGCATGTAGGCATTCCATGCCAGCGACAGCAGCAACAAGAGGCCGACGCCGGCGACGATCTGAAAAAACAGGCGGTTATAGGTGCGCCACACGTGTTCCGATGCCGACACGTAACCTCGCCAACGATTATTGATCACGCCCAGTTCGTCCGGGTCGATGCTGGTGAGGGCTTTGTCGAGAATGGAGTTCAGCTCCACGGCGTCTTTGGCAGTGGCCAACGAGAACATGGCCTGGCGGGTTCCTACGGTGCTGCTGATTTGCAAGGTGTCTCGCAACGAGTGCGACGAGATGAAGTAGTTGGCCATGACCAGAGAGTTCACGCTGCCATCGATCTGGCCCTTGGCGAGCATTTCAACGGCATGGAGAGGGTCGTCGGTTTCGATGATCTTGATGTCCGGATACTGGCTGCGTAGCCATTCAATGACCGGATTGCCTTGAGTGATGGCCAGGCTTCGGTCGCCGAACTGGTCGAGGGTTGCCGGGGTGTCGGCTTGCTTGCGGGTCAGCAGGACGAATGAGCTGTCGACGTAGGGGCGGCTGAACTTCAACTGTTGCTGCCGCGCGCTGCTCGGCAAAAGCGCTGCAATCATGTCGGCCTGACCGTTCAGGACCGCGGCAATCATTTCGCTGTCATTCTGAGTGCGCTGGATCTCCAGGCGGATGCCGGTGCGCAACCGGATCAGCTCCAGCAGGTCGGCACTGATGCCGCGAAAGTCACCATCGGAGTCGAAAAAAGTGAAGGGCGCCGCGGTTTCGTTGACCACGACTCGCACCACCGGGTGCCGTGCCAGCCAGCGTTGCTCCCGGGCGGTCAGTTGTATCTTGTGTTCCGTGAGATACAAGTCGCTGCCAGCGCTCCAGCGTTTGGAAATGGCCGCTTGCTCGGTGATGGAAATCTGGTTCAGCGTGGCATTGATGGCCTCCAGCAGCCGGGTATCGTGACTTCGAACCGCGAAACCGAATCCATAGGACTCATGCTTGCCGAAGCTGGCCATGCGGATGTTGCTCAGGTAACCCTTGCTGATCATGTAGTGGGTGGAAATGGTATCGCCGAGAAAGACATCCGCCTGGCCGAAAGCGACGGCGTTTATGGCGTTCTGGTAGGAGGGGTAGGTGCTGATGATTGCCTTGGGGTAAAGCTTTTCGATTTCCCGCAGCGGCAGGTAGTGATAAACCATGCTCAGCCGCAATCCCTGGAGATCTTCGGTCAGGGAACGGCTTTCATTCGTCCGGGTGACGAGAACGGGCTGGTCCACTGCATAAGGGGTCGATAGCACAATGCCGGGGGTGCGAGCTTCGAAACCATTGGCGGTGCCGAGCAGGTCGATTTTTCCATTCTTGAGGGCAGCAATGGCCTCGTCCCGGGAAGCGAAACGCAAAACCCGCATGGGCAGACCGATCGCCCTGGCGATGACGCCGGCGTAGTCGGCAGTCATGCCCTCGTAGTCTTGCCCGCTGGTGGACAGATCGAAGGGCGGATAATCAGGGGCAGACGTTCCCAGTACCAATTCCTGCCGGTCCTGTAACAGGCTACGGTGAGCGTCATCCAGCAGGACCTCGACATGAGCCGCCGTCGAACGACCCAAAAGCGTGTAGTGCTCGGGCGTGCCCGGCGTCGCCATGAGGACGTGCGCATATAACCCCGCGCTTAATAGCAGGAGGCATCTACTTATGCATTTGAGCATCCGGTCTTTTCTCACACCAGCGCGTTGCGCTTCGCCATTTCAATCAGTTCTACCAGGGACTTGACCTTGAGTTTTTGCATCAATCTTTTTTTGTAAGTGCTGACGGTCTTATTACTGAGAAACATACCTTTGGCTATTTCCTTATTGGTACGGCCCTGAGCAAAAAGTTGCAGCACCATCAACTCTCGGTCATTGACACTTTTGAACAGGTCCAGCTCTATGCTGCGAGGATCATCCTGGCGGACCGGATTCAGTGCCTGGCTGGGGAAATAGTTATAACCGGACAACACGGCCTTGATTGCACTGACCAGTTCGCTGAGGTCTTCCTGTTTACAAACGTATCCCGAGGCACCGGATTGCATGCACCGGATACCGAAAAGCGTTGGGGACTGAGCGGTGAGCACCAATGTTTTAAGGGGCGTGGTCATGGCGTTGAACCGTGAGAGAATTTCCAGCCCGTCAAGCCTGGGGATGCTGATGTCCAGAATGACCAGGTCCGGCATGCATTCGCGCACCATTTGCATCGCATCCACACCGTTGTCAGTTTCCCCTACGACTTTATAGCCCTCATGCTCCAGGAGCATGCGAACGGCGAGGCGGATGACCGGGTGGTCGTCGACAATGAAAACGGAGTTCATGAATAAAGTCCCTACGAGCTTAATAAAGCGCGCACCTTAGCCCAGTTAATGCCGGGGTCGTATGAGGAGACAGGCATACATATTCAATTTCAGAAGTTTCCTACAAAAAAAGAGGCGGGGTACTACGATGTGATTGGGTTTTTAGTAGGTGAATGAACTAGGAAGGGGAATTGTTGCCCGTTTTGAAGGGGAGATTTCTTTCAGGATGTTGTTTATACAAACAAATAGAGCAAGGGTTTTATTCAGTATTAAATGGCAGGCCATCGACTTTTCAGAAACGAATACGACGCTTCATTGCCGTTTACCCCGCCCCGAGGGGCGGGCCTGCCAAACCTCAATGACTGTGCCTTCGCATCCAGGCTTGCCGCCGACGCCCTCTCATTGGCGAGTACGGCCCGTCATCTCCTGAGCCATTTCGCTGGCGTAGCTGTCAGTCATCCCGGCGATAAAATCGATCATCCGCAAGAATGCACCATGCAACGAACCGTTCGGATCGGGCGCGTTGTTACCCAGCAGGTCGAGAATTCGCCGATTCTTGAACGAAGGCGTGCGACCGCCATGTTGCTCCAGGGCGGCGCCGCAAAATCCGTTGAGCAGGATTTCCAGCGTGGTGTAGGCGCCGATCTCATGCAGGGTCTTGCGCTTGTCCTGGAAGATTTTCTTGCGCGCCATGTCCTTGGCATTCAATACGCAACGTTTGGCTGGGCCATGCATGTGTTCCACCAGGTCCCCTGGCAGCGTACCGGCCAGCAATGCTTGCTGCTGCTCGACGAAAGCCCTGGCTGCGGCGTTGGTCAGATGTTCGATGGCCTTGCCCCGCAGGATCGCCAGTTTGCGTCTTCGCGAGTCCAGTGGTCCAAGTTGACGGTAAGTGTCCGGGAGATCGTCGCCCACCAGGTCCAGAAGCAGCGACTCCACTTGCGGGTATTCCAGCAGCTCCATTTCCACGCCGTCTTCCAGGTCGATCAGCGCGTAGCAGATGTCATCGGCGGCTTCCATCAGGTAAACGAGCGGATGCCGTGCCCAGCGCTGGTCTTCGAGCTGAGGCAGGCCGAGCTTGTGGGCGATCTGTTCCAGCAACGGCAGTTCGCTCTGGTAGCAACCGAACTTGTGCTTCTTGTAGCCCAGGGAATCCGCGTGACGGGCGGTCCATGGGTATTTGAGGTAAGTACCGAGGGTGGCATAGGTCAACCGCGTACCACCGTCGAACTGGTGATATTCAAGCTGGGTGAGCACCCGGAACCCCTGGGCGTTGCCTTCGAAATTGAGAAAGTCGTTGCGCTCGGCCTCGGTCATGGCGTCGAGCCAACCGCGGCCGGCGGCCTGCTGGAACCAATAGCGGATGGCGTCTTCACCGGAATGACCGAATGGCGGGTTGCCGATGTCATGGGCCAGGCAGGCCGATTGCACCACCATGCCCAGGTCACTTGGCTCGCACCACTCAGGCAGGGCGCTGCGGATGGTTTCTCCCACGCGCATGCCCAGGGAGCGTCCGACGCAACTGACTTCCAGCGAATGGGTCAGGCGTGTGTGGATGTGGTCGTTGCTGGAGACCGGATGCACCTGGGTCTTGCGTCCCAGGCGCCGGAACGCGCCGGAAAAAATGATGCGGTCATGATCTTTGTGGAACGGGCTGCGGCCCAACTCTTCCGGGCTATGCAGCGTTTTTCCGAGGCGCTCGCGAGTCAGCAGGGTGTGCCAATCCAAGGCTGGTTGCTCCGTTTGATAAGGTCGATGTCCTAGCTTCGCGGTTCGCGGGGCACCTCGCAAGGCCTATAGGCTATTGCTGCGTCAGGGTTTGCGCACACTTTTGGCCAGCTTGATGAGCGGCAGCAGGGTCGTTGCCAGCCGGATCAGTCCCGTCAGGCTGCTGGTGCGGCCGCTACGGGTCCGTTTGCCGGTGAGAAAACCGAGCAAGGACACCGCCGCCACGCCCCAGAGCGGGGCGTGCTTGATGCCGAAGCCCTCGTGCCAACTCTGCGTGAAACCGCGCACCCGCTGCAGAGGTTGCAACAGTTGACGGGTTTCCTGGCGGATTTCCTGTCGGTGCATTTCCATGCGCAGACGTACCAGCGCCTTGCGCATTTCCTGGCGGGTCCGGGCTTGAGGAATATCAGGCAGGCTCATGGCAACAGGCGCTCCCGGTCGTTGGCCAATTCTTCCAAAGTGGCATGGAAAGGGGAGGACTCGTCATAGATCGCTGCCTTGAGTCGCAGTCCGCAGAACAGCGCTGCCAGCAGATAAAACAGGCACAAGCCAATAATCCCCGCCAGACGATAGGTATCCCATACCAGGATCAGTACCAGCGCCGACAGCCCCACCAGTAGCAACAACGCAAATACCAGCGCCAGCCCGGCGAACAACAGCAGGCTGACTGTGCGTGCTTTCTGTTCCTGCAATTCGATGCCGAACAATTCGACATGACTGTGCAGCAAGCCAAGGAACGCGGCGCCCAGGCGGCGTGCTGTAGGTTGGGTGCCCGCTTCGGACGAGCCGGATTCGTCAATGCCCATCATTAGCGCCGTGTCGCCAGCAGGCCGATCAGAAAGCCCACGCCGGCTGCGATGCCGACGGATTGCCAAGGATTGGCCTGAACGTATTCCTCGGTGGCGATCACCGCCGCCTGGCCGCGCTCACGCACCGAGTCTTCGGTCAACTTCAGGGTCTCGCGGGCGCGCAGAAGGGTTTCATGGATCTGACTGCGCAGCTCATCGGCCTGGTCGCCAGCCAGTGTCGCGGTGTGATCCAACAGCCGTTCGGTGTCGCTGACCAGCGTCTGAAAATCTTCCATCAGGATTTCTTGAGCAGTCTTTGCCTGGGTTCTGGCCATGGGGGAATCTCCGTAAGTGACGTCTGAAGCGTTCGAGTATGAGCCATACCGGAAGGTTCAGTGAAACTGGCTGGTACAACTTTTGCTCAGGGTTTTGCCATGTACTGGTGCGTCCCCCTGCGCCTGTGCGCTGAAGCTGGGCGTCAGCCCGCAAAACCTTAACCCAGAAAAACAAAATCCGCGAAGCACTCCAAGCGCAACACCGCATTGTCGATTTTTTGTGCACTCATTCGGTTCATCGGTTTTTCGGTAGTCAGATGAGATGTCTCGACTTGGTGCGTCGTCTGGGCGGGCGAACCGGTTTGGTGCTTTTTTCAACTTTTCAGGTCTGCCAACCATGGAAAATATGCAAAGCGCTGTGGACACTCTGGTCCACAGCTCCAACACGCTGTTCATTTTGCTCGGTGCGGTCATGGTTCTGGCGATGCACGCCGGTTTCGCGTTCCTTGAAGTGGGAACTGTCCGACAGAAGAACCAGGTCAATGCACTGTCGAAAATTCTCAGTGATTTCGCCGTCTCCACCCTGGCCTATTTCTTCGTGGGCTACTGGGTTTCCTACGGCGTGACCTTCCTGCAACCTGCTGCGGTGCTCAACGTCGATCATGGTTACAGCCTGGTGAAGTTCTTCTTCCTGTTGACGTTCGCCGCCGCGATCCCGGCGATCATTTCCGGCGGTATTGCCGAGCGTGCCCGATTTGCCCCTCAGTTGTGTGCCACGGTGTTGATCGTCGCGTTTGTGTATCCATTCTTCGAAGGCGTGGTCTGGAATGGCAATTTCGGCCTGCAGGCCTGGTTGCAAGCCCAGTTCGGCGCTGGCTTCCATGATTTTGCCGGTTCGGTGGTCGTGCATGCCATGGGCGGATGGCTGGCGCTGGCGGCCGTGCTCTTGCTGGGGCCGCGTAACGGCCGTTACCGCGACGGTCGTCTGGTGGCGTTCGCGCCATCGAGTATTCCTTTCCTGGCCTTGGGTTCGTGGATCCTGATTGTCGGCTGGTTCGGCTTCAACGTGATGAGCGCCCAGACGCTGCCGGCGGTGAGCGGGTTGGTGGCGATCAATTCATTGATGGCCATGGTCGGCGGGACCGTGGCGGCGTTGGTCGTCGGACGCAATGACCCCGGCTTTCTGCACAACGGTCCGTTGGCCGGGCTGGTAGCGGTCTGTGCCGGTTCGGACCTGATGCACCCGATCGGCGCACTCGTGACCGGCGCTATTGCCGGTGCCTTGTTTGTCTGGTTTTTCACCGCGGCCCAGGGCAAGTGGAAGATCGACGATGTGCTCGGTGTCTGGCCGCTCCACGGGTTGTGTGGTGTCTGGGGCGGCATTGCTTGCGGGATCTTCGGCCAGAGCGCTCTGGGCGGCCTGGGCGGAGTCAGTTTGATCAGCCAACTGATCGGCACCACGCTGGGCGTTGTCGTTGCCCTGTGCGGCGGGTTCGCGGTCTATGGTGCGATCAAGGCTGTGGTGGGACTGCGGCTGACTCAGGAGCAGGAGTACTACGGCGCCGACCTTTCGATCCACAAGATCGGCGCGGTCAGTCAGGACTGATCCTAAGGCTCTTTGTCCTGATTCCCAGGATAAAAACCGTGTAGCAAGCGATAGCGGTCGTGGCGGACCTGATCCACATGCTGCTGGACCTGCTGGTTCGGCAGCCCGAGCATGATCAGGGCGTGGGAGGCCAGCATCAGGCTTGACTCCAGCAGCTCCGGGACCACTTCGCTGGCCCCGGCAGCCTGCAACTCCGCCAATTGGCTGTCATCGCGGGTACGCACCAGAATCGGCACCTGGGGATTGAGCCGGCGGGCTTCCTTGAGCACGCTGATGGCGATGTCGGTTTTGTCCACGGCGATCACCAGCAGCTTGGCGCGACTCAGTCCGACGGCGGCCAGCAGGTCGCCCCGGCGTGAATCTCCATAGTGCACGCAGCTTTCCCCGACGCTGGCTTCCTGAATGATGACTGGATCGTCGTCCAGGGCCACAAACGCCTGGCGTTCCCTGCGCAGAAACCTGCCGATTGACTGGCCGACGCGACCATACCCGCAAATGACCACATGACCCGACAAATCGGCATTGAGTGCGCTTATCTGGTCCAGCTGTGCCTCTTCGTTGGGTTTGCGGTGCAGGCGGGCAGCAATGCGCGGCGCGGCACGCAACAGCAGTGGCGTCAGCAGCATCGAGCAGAAGGTCGCTGCCAGCAGCAGGCCGCTGATGTCGGCGGGCATGAGGCGGTTCTGCTGCATCAGTGCCATCAGGGCAAAACAGAATTCGCCGCCCTGGGCCAGGGCCAGGCCACTGCGCCAGGAGGTTTCGCCGTCGTCCCCTTGCCATTTCACCAGCACTGCGACCACGCAGCCTTTGATAAGCATCAATCCCAGGGTCAACCCGAGGATCAGCAAGCCGTCCTCCACAAACAACTGCAGATCGATCAGCATGCCGATGCTGACGAAAAACAGCCCCAGCAGAATGTCGCGGAACGGCCGTATGTCTGCCTCGATCTGATGTCGGTAATGGCTTTCCCCCAACAACATGCCTGCCAGAAACGCCCCAAGCGCCGGTGACAGACCCAGCAGATGGGTCAGCCACGCTGTCAGCAATACGATCACCAGGGCCAGCAGCACGAACAGCTCAGCGGACCGGGATTCGGCCACTTCATGGAACAGCCGTGGCAGCAGTAGACGACTGGCCAGCAGTAAACCGCCGAACAGCACCAGGGTCTTGCCCAGGGTCAGGGGCAACGCCCAGTACCATGGTTGCTCGCTGCTGCCGGCGAACACGGGGACGAGGGTCAACAGCAACACCGCGACGACATCCTGGAACAGCAGCACACCGATTGCGTTCTGGCCATGGCTGCTGAATATTTCCCCCAGGCTGGTCAGCTCCTTGCTGACAATAGCGGTGGAGGACAAGGCCAGCCCGGCGCCGAGCAGCATGGCCGCGACAGGCGGGGCGCCGAAGAGCAGCAGCAGACTGCCCAGCAGTATCCCTGAGCACAGCACCTGCAGGCTGCCAAGGCCGAACACGACCCTGCGCAGTTCGATCATCTTCGCCAGGGAGAACTCCAGCCCCAGCGAGAACAACAGGAAAACCACCCCGAGCTCGGCCAGGTCTGGCAGTTCCTCGCTGTCGTTCACCCAGTCCAGGGCGGTGGGGCCGACCGCCAGACCGACACAGAGATAACCCAGTACCGGCGGCAGGCGCAGTCGCCTGAACAGGGCGATGACCACCAGGGACGAGGCAAGAATGATCAGCAGATTGGCAAACAAGGGGTACTCCGTTTCAAGGTTTGCGCCACACAGCGTAGAAGGAAAATAAGCGCCGGGCATTGCCGGAAAAGTATTGGCGCTCAATGATTTGCACAGCGTTTTACCGAAGCACTGTCAGATTTTCTACCCGGCTCGACGGTTTTGCAGGGTGGGCCTAGAATGACCGTCTCTCTTTAGTGGGTCTACCTGCCATGCCTCCTGAATGCCAGTTGTTCGGCACCCTGGGTTGTCATCTTTGTGAAGTTGCCGAAGGTGTATTGATGTCTTTCGTCGAGCATGGATTGTTGGTGGAGCTGGTGGATATCGCCGAGAGCGAGGTTTTGTCCGAGCGTTATGGGCTGCGAATCCCGGTCCTGCGCCGGATCGATACGGGCGCGGAACTGGATTGGCCTTTTGACGATGCTGATCAGGTCGCCGCTTTCCTGAGTTGAAGCCTGCCATACGTCGCGTCCGGGCACTGCCATTGGCGAAAATCCCCTTCTTCGGTTACTGTATGCACATACAGCTATCTGGAGTGCGTCCCTTGGTCAATGTCGAACAACTGAAGAACAGCGTGAACAGGATGTCCGTGGACGTTGTGCGCGAGGCGGTCCAGGAGTTGCGCCTGGACGGGCTGGTAACCGAAGGCAAGACGCCCTTCAACAAACTGCATTTCAACACCTGCTTCGCCGAGATCGAAGCATTGTTCCAGCGTGCCGGCTACCACAAGCAACTGGATGTGGTGGGTTACCAGGGCCTGTTGTATGCATTGTACGATCCGGGTCGCTGGGAGGCGGTGGAAGTGCTGCGCTGGTTGAAAGAGTTCACTGATGCGGCAGCAAAGACGACGTCGATTCCAGCGTGAAGCAATCATTGCTGGGCTGACATGCGCGGCTGGCGGATAATGCCGCCCTGCCAAAAGATTAGAGTTTTCAATGTCCCGGTCATCGTTTTGCGCCGCTTACCATCAGGCCAGCACCTTGTATCTTCCGCCCGGCTCCTGGCAGACGGTGCTGGAGTGCCTGTGCGAGCATTTCAGCACCATCAGTCGCGAGCAGTGGCTGGACCGGATCATCCGGGGGCGGGTATTGGACGGCGAGGGCAGGGCCATTGCTGTCGACCTGCCGTACCGGGAAGGCCTGCGCATCCACTACTTTCGTGAGGTGCCTGACGAGAAGCCGATCCCGGTCGTGGAATCGATTCTGTATGCCGACGAACATCTGGTGGTAGCAGACAAGCCGCATTTTCTGCCTGTCACTCCAGCGGGCGAGTATGTCGAGCAGACCCTGTTGCGACGTCTGATCCGACGTCTGGACAATCCCCATCTGGTGCCCTTGCACCGTATCGACCGGCATACGGCGGGGCTGGTGCTGTTTTCAGCCAACCCGCAGACCCGTTCGGCTTATCAGTCGCTGTTTCCAACGCGCAAAATCGAGAAACGCTACCAGGCCATAGCCCCTGCGTTACCTCAGATGACCTTTCCTCGGGTGCATAAGAGCCGAATGATCGATGGCGAGCCGTTCTTCCGGATGCAGGAAGGGCCGGGCGAGCCCAATACCGAAACGGCCATCGAAGTCCTGGAAAAGAACGGCGAGTTGTGGCGCTACGGTCTGTCTCCGGTCACGGGCAAGAAGCACCAGTTGCGAGTGCATATGAATGCCCTCGGGGCGGCTATCTGTAACGATCCGTTCTACCCGGACGTGCTGCGGGACGTGGAGGACGATTACGCCAACCCGCTCAAGCTGCTGGCCCAGGGGTTGAGTTTTATCGATCCTGTCACCGGCCAGGAACGTGCTTTTCAAAGCGATATCAGCTTGCAGTGGTGATCGGAGCTGACTTTCGAACAGGCATCAAAAAGCCCGCAAGTATCGCGGGCTTTTTTGTAGCTGGCTGTGGCGTTGAAGGTTACAGGTCTTTAACGGTACGAACCTGATCCTTGTTCACGCGAGTCTCTTTACCGTCCAGTTGCTCGAATTCGTAGAAGCCGGTGTCTTCGTCGTACTCGGGGGTGTCGACGGCCTGGATTTCGCGACCGTCATTCAAGGTAATCACTGTTGGCGATGCGCACCCGGCGAGAGTGGCGAGGCCCAGTGCGAGCATGAAAGTGGCGAGGGTCCGTTGAGTCATGGTGTTTCTCCGAAATAGGATTCTTCAAGTTACTGACCTTCAGACGTATACAGCGCGCGCAAGTTCCTGGCTAGTGTCAATCTGACACACCTTTGTGGCCGCTGAGCAGTTCAGGCGTGTTCAGATTTGCCAGGCGAATATCGTTGGCAGGGCATTGCAGTGCAGTCGCATGCAACGCCCGCATGATGCGGCCCGGGCTGCGTTCGCCTTCGCTCCAGGCCTGTTCGAAAGCCGGGGCCAGCGCCACAGGAATGACGCACAGCAACGGTTCCCAATGTTCACCATGACGTACCATCAGTGGCTTGTCGGGATGCTGGCTCGCCTCGCTGAGCATGCTGTCGAGCAGGCTGGAGTCGATCTGCGGTACATCACACGGCAGCACCAGCAGAGAAGGGTATCGTGCCACCTTGAGGCCCGCCCGGATACCTGCCAACGGACCGGGGAAGCCCCCTTCATCGTCATGCACCAATTGATCGGCATACAGCGCATAGCGTTCCGGATTGCGGTTGCAGGAGATAATCAGGTCGTCGCTCAGTGCGCGCGTCTGTCGATGCAGATGGGCGATCAACGGTTCGCCCTGCCACTGCAACAGGCCCTTGTCCTGCCCGCCCATGCGTTGTCCGCGCCCCCCCGCCAGCAGCAGGATGGAGCATGATGGCGGGGAAGTATTCGAGGTCATGGTGTGTCTCCGCACGGGCGAAAAAATGAAGCGCTGTGATATAACACCGGGCTGTTTCCTCTACAACTGGACGAGCCTATGAAAGCCAAGGCTGATGTACCTTTCGTGCCGCTCAATATCGCGGTGCTGACAGTCAGTGATACCCGCACCCTTGAAACCGATACGTCGGGGCAGGTCTTTGTCGATCGGCTCACGGCGGCCGGTCACAACCTGGCGGCGCGGGTTCTGCTCAAAGATGATTTGTACAAGATCCGCGCGCAAGTCGCGAACTGGATCGCCGAGGACGTGGTGCAAGTGGTGCTGATTACTGGCGGCACCGGTTTCACGGGGCGCGACAGCACTCCGGAAGCCGTCGCGTGCCTGCTGGACAAACAGGTCGACGGCTTCGGTGAACTGTTTCGCCAAATATCGGTGGCGGACATCGGCACTTCCACCGTCCAGTCTCGGGCGCTGGCAGGTCTGGCCAATGGCACGCTGGTTTGTTGCCTGCCTGGCTCAACCAACGCGGTGCGTACTGGCTGGGACGGGATACTGGCCGAGCAACTGGATGCGCGGCATCGTCCGTGTAACTTCGTGGCCCATCTGAAACAGGCAGCGCCTTGTGAATCCCGTGGGTAAACCGGGAAAGGCCGGTGCCTTGATGGCCGTGGAGGTGGCGTTGGAGCGTTTGCTCGAGATGGCGGCGGCTACGCCGATTGTCCAGCGTGAACGTTTGCCTTTGGCCGCGGCGCAAGGCCGGGTGCTTGCAGAAGATCTGGTATCGACCCTTGATTTGCCGCCATGGCCCAACAGCGCCATGGACGGCTACGCGTTGCGGCTGGCTGACTGCACAGGTGAGCCGCTGGTGGTCAGTCAGCGAATTTTCGCCGGCCAGGCCCCGGAGCCGCTGGCTGCAGGAACCTGTGCACGGATCTTCACCGGAGCGCCTGTCCCTGCCGGCGCTGACTGCGTCGAGATGCAGGAAAACGCCGTGGTTGAAGATGACCTGCGCGTACGCTTTACCGAGCCCATGGTGAGCGGGCAAAACATCCGCCCGCAGGGGCAGGAGACAACTGTCGGAGAAACGGTTCTTTCCTGCGGTACTCGCCTGGGGCCGATTGAACTGGGGCTGGCGGCGTCTCTTGGCTGCGCGTCGCTGGAGGTGGTGCGCAAGGTGCGTGTTGCAGTGCTCTCCACCGGTGACGAACTGGTAGAGCCAGGTCAGGCGCTGGGCCCTGGCCAGATCTATAACAGCAATCGCGTACTGCTCTGTGGCTGGTTGCAGCAGCTGGGTTGTGAGGTGGTCGACGCAGGTATTCTGCCCGACGACTTGCCCGCCACCCGCCAGCGTCTGGGGCAGTTGTCGGATGTCGATCTGATCCTGTCCACTGGCGGCGTATCGGTGGGGGAGGCTGACTTCCTGGGGACCGCCTTGCGCGAAGAGGGTGAACTCGCGCTCTGGAAGCTTGCCATCAAGCCTGGGAAACCGCTGACGTTCGGGCATTTTCGTGGTGTGCCTGTGATCGGCCTGCCCGGAAACCCTGCCTCGACCTTGGTGACGTTCGCATTGTTAGCCCGGCCTTACTTGTTACGCCGCCAGGGTGTTCAGGCGGTAACGCCGCTCAAGTTCAAGGTACCGGCTGGCTTCGACTGGCCGAAGGCAGGCGGTCGACGAGAATACTTGCGAGGTCGCCTCGAGAACGGTCGGGCGATCATCTACCGCAATCAAAGCTCCGGTGTGCTGCGCAGCGCGGCCTGGGCTGAAGGACTGGTTGAGGTGCTTGAGGGGCGAACCCTGGTCGAAGGCGACGAAGTGGGTTTTATTCCCTTGAGCGAGGTCCTGGGCTAGCGCTGCGGCAGTGGGAGTATCCGGCCCGAGTCGAGTGCTCGGGCTTTTCATGCCCATCGGCTTTATCGCGAGAGCAGCATGACCAGTTGATCGAATCGACTGTTCGCAATCCAGCCCAGCAGGCCAAAGACCACCGCTGCTGCGCCTGCTGAATAGGCGAGCCTGTGGCGGATGACCTTCACATCGGTTCGGATTTCATCCATGTCTTTACGGATGTATTTAAGGTGGGTTTCCAGTTCAACGACGCGCGGTTCCAAATCAATTCCTCCTGCGGGATTACTGCAACTTTTGCATTCGTTTTGAACGTTGGCCTGTTCGCTTCCAAATGATGCGAGCTGCCGGGGCGACAGCTTGTATTTATGGTTATGCATGGGGCGCTTCATCCCCTTGGCCATAACTGTTCGAACCACTGTTCCGGCCCCTGCGGGCCGTGATGTATCCATCCATGGGTTAAGACATCCTTGTGTAATGAGCATTTAAACGATCCAGCACAACAGAGCACCAAAGTGTCTCAATACCCTTGACGGGTCAATTGAGCTGATTCGCCAGTTCTTGTAAGAAAATTCTTCGAGTCGAGAAGTGGGCGGCGGGGGCTGTCCGCCGGTTTTCCCCATGGGCGCGCGGCGCAGTCTTTTATTTAATTTGAATCGGTCCGGGCTTTTTCGGCCGTGTGAGTGGTCCCATTCTCTGAACCTTCCCATGACGGAGATAACAATGAGCAAAGGCAAGGCGCTGTTGATTTTGCATGGCAAGCAAGCGCTCAACGATGAGGTTCGCGCCGCAGTGATGCTCAAGCGCAAGCAGGGCTGGGACCTTGCGGTCCGAGTGACGTGGGAGGCCGGCGATGCCCGACGCTGTGTCGATGAGGCGCTGGATGCCGGTTACACGACGCTGATCGCCGGCGGTGGGGACGGGACCTTGCGTGATATCGCCGAGGCGATCGTGCGTAAATCGAGTGAGGTGAGCCTGGTATTGCTGCCGCTGGGTACGGCCAATGACTTTGCCCGTGCCGCCGGTATCCCGCTGGAGCCGGAGCAGGCCCTGGATCTGCTGGATGTGACGCCCCAGGCTATCGATTTGGGCGAAGTGGGCGGTCAGATCTTCCTGAATATGGCCACGGGCGGTTTTGGCAGCCAAGTGACGGCGAACACCTCCGAGGACTTGAAAAAGGTCTTGGGTGGCGCCGCCTATTTGTTCACCGGTTTATCACGTTTCAGTGAACTGAGTGCGGCCTACGGTGAGCTGCAGGGCCCGGATTTCCACTGGCAGGGCGATTTGCTGGCGCTGGGCATCGGCAATGGCCGGCAGGCCGGAGGGGGGCATGTACTGTGCCCTGAGGCGCTGGTCGATGATGGATTGCTGGACATCAGTGTCCTGCCGGCGCCTCAGGAGGTGGTCAGTACCCTGAAGGATTTGCTGGCCGGTGGCCTGGGGATCGACAACATGTTCGTGCGCGCACGCCTGCCATGGGTGGAAATCAAGGTCGCTCAAGGCCTGGATATCAATCTTGATGGCGAACCGTTGCAGGTCGACAGTTTGCGTTTCACTGTGCAGGCCAAAGCGCTGCGTGTTCACCTGCCCGCCGATTCGCCTTTGCTGAGTACCTCGGTGGCGCTTAATCGTCCAGGCTGATGATCTGCTCGCGCACGGCGAACAGCACCAGCCCGGCCACATCATGGATCTGCAGGCGTTTCATGATTTGCGCCCGGTGGGTTTCTATGGTCTTGATGCTCAAGCTCAGGCCGTTAGCGATTTCCCGGGTGGACTTGCCACGCACGATCAGCCGCAGGATCTCCAACTGGCGGGCGGTCAGATTATGAGCTTGGCCAGGATCGGGTTGCGGTTTCTGGGTACGGGTCAGTGCCTGGTTGATCACGGTGTGGGCAATGGCAGGGCTCAGGTAGCGTTCGTTGTTGCGCAGCGCTTCCAGCGCGTGTTCCAGCTCGGTGGCGGTGGTGTCCTTGAGCAGATAGCCATGGGCTCCGGATTCCAGCGCCTGCATGATTAACGCCGGATCGGTGTGCATCGACAGAATCAGCACTTTGCTCTGGGGACGCACGCGCTTGAGCTGTTGCAGCGCGTCCAGGCCGCAGGTGTCTTTCATGGAGATATCCAGCAAGACGATATCTGGAACCAGCCGTTCAACCAGTTCCAGCAATTGCGTCCCGTCACTGGCTTCGCCGATCACGGCATATCCGGGCAGATCCATGACCAGGGCGCGCACACCGGCCCTGATCAGCGAGTGGTCATCTATCAGAAGCAAATTACAAATCAATGGAGAACCTTATTCTTGCTGGCCCGTTCCAGGGCGCGAGGTGTCCAGGGAAAGCTTGCCTCAATATGGGTACCTTTGCCGGCCTCGCTGATGACCTTCAAGGTGCCGCCCAGTTGTTCAACCCGCTCCGACATGCCGGCCATGCCGCGTTGTCCTTCGTGAGCGGGGTGGGAGGCCGGGACGAATCCCTTGCCATCGTCACTGATCAACAGGGTCAGGCCTTCGGGCAAGCGTTGCAGGCGCACCAGCAGGTTTTTCGCCTGGGCATGGCGCAAAATATTGGTCACGGCTTCCTGGGTGATTCGAAACGCGGCGACCGTCATTTCCTCAGGGATGCCGGTCATGCGTTGTTGGCAGTCCAGGCTCCATTTCAGCGGCGTATTAGCCAGCGTCTTGAGCAGGTGCGCGCGCAGGCTGGCTTCAAGTCCCAGGCTGGTCAGTTGTCTTGGGTTGAGAATGGCTGATACGTCGCGAACCTTATTGAGCGTTTCGTCCAGCGTCTCGCAGAGGATCGTGCACTGGCCGTGCAGTTCTTCCGGAATACGGCGCTTGAGCCATTCGCTTTGCAGTTTGGCCGCGGTCAGCAACTGGCCGATATCGTCGTGCAATTCACGGCTGAGCCGGTGACGCTCGTTTTCCTGGACCTCAAGCAACCGATCGGCCAATTCCTGGGGCTGGAACTTGATGGATTTGTGTGACAGGCGATGCTGGATCCAGACACAGGTCATGGCTGCGCTATTGAGCACCAGCAAACTCAACGGGACGGTCGAGGCGAACAGATAGGCCAGCAGGCTGCCAAGGGTCGAGCAGATGCACAACAACAGCGTGAAACGGCGGGCATTTTCTCGGGAGGGTGGCCAGGTGATGATTGACTTGAGGCTGGCGTACATGACGGATGGAGCCAATGAATGTTCGCTGCGGGCAGGCTGGTCAGCGTATCTGACAGGCCGGGACGGATAAACGTTTCAGGTCGAAGATGGCCTCAGTTGGCGGCTTAATGCCACTATCTTGAAGCCTCTGACGCGGGAGATAGTACCACTTCATATTTCGTTGGTCGCGTTCAGCATGGTGGCGTGAAAGTGCCAAGTGTCAGCCGCATCGGGTCGAACCGCACTCATCGGCCTCAGGCCTGCTTTTGTGAGTAGGGCACCAAACCCAGGGGGCGCGAAGCAGGCAATGTCTGGCCAGGACTCTGGCCTACCTGGAAGGCAAAGGCTTCGATCAACGAGGTCTGTTCGCTGCTGTCCAGGCTGAGCTGGCCGGTGGTGTGATCGACCAGTTCCAGTTGCCAGGCCATCAGGGTGAAGCAATCCTTCAGCGCGCCCAGCGCCTGCTCATGCAATTCAACGTGACTCTGCGCGTTGCTGAGCAAGCCATGGATATGCAGCGAAAATTCTGAAATGGCTTCCAGCGCCAGGGCGTCGGCCTTGTTTGCCAGCTTCAGCAAGGTGCTGAGCATGCAATCAATGGCGTCCCTGTCGTCGTTGATCAGCTGCAGATGGGTCAGGCATTCCTCTGACTTGGCCAAAAGCGTTTCGGCCTCGATCAGAAATTCGGGAAGGCGCTGATTCCAGTTTTTACGATCGTTCGGCATGCTTATCTCCACAACATCATGTCAGACGCAAGAAAATCGCGTGTGGCGAACGGCTGGACTTCTCGGCCGGCAACTAACGAAGACCCGCAGGCACTCTTTCGCCCGTAGACAAAGGCATGCGCGCAAACGATTGCACTGGCGGGATCGGCCAAATGGCTGGAAGTCCGGTGTCCTGCGGTCGCGCACAAAAGCCTGACTCCGTTCAGCAATGAGAATGGCGTCACATTAATGGCTATTGGATAGCGGGAATATCAGGTTGGACCTGATTGTCCCTAGGGGAAACCCCTAGGCGGGGGAACTTTGTGCGCAAACTGAGGTCGCGCAGCGGCAGAGCTGGGGGATGAAATCCGTGAAGCAAGTAAAGCATGATGCTAATGTGACATCAATGCCCTGCGCGAGATTTTATACAGGGGTCAAGATCCCGTCTGCACGGCCGATATCTCCTTCATGGATTCATCCGAACAAGCCTAGGAGTCATAGATGGCCGGCATTCTCGACACAGTAGATCAACGAACCCAACTGGTGGGTGAGAATCGCCTGGAAATTCTCATGTTTCGCCTGGCAGGGCGGCAGTTGTTCGCCATTAACGTGTTCAAGGTCCAGGAAGTGCTGCAGTTGCCGAAGCTGACGTTGATGCCGCAGCGCCATCCGTTTGTGTGCGGTGTAGTCAATCTGAGGGGCCAGACATTGCCGGTGATCGACCTGTCCCAGGCCATCGGTATGCGTCCGCTGGTGCCGGGAGCTAACAGCACCATTATCGTCACTGAATACAACCGTTCGGTTCAGGCGTTCCTGGTGGGCGGCGTGGACCGCATCGTCAATATGAACTGGGAAGCCATCTTGCCGCCCCCGACCAGCGCTGGGCGTGAGCACTACCTGACGGCGATCAGCAAGGTTGACGACCAGTTGGTGGAAATCATCGACGTGGAAAAGGTCCTGGCCGAAATCGTGCCTTACAACGCCAAGGTTTCCCGGGACAAGCTCGAAGATCCGGTACTGGAGCGCGCCCGTGGACGCGAAGTGCTGCTGGTGGACGACTCCAATGTCGCGCTCTCTCAACTGCGCGATACGCTGGGTCAGTTGGGTGTGAAGATGCACGTTGCCAGCGACGGTTTGAAAGCCCTGAACATGCTCAAGGCCTGGGCCGATACTGGCGAAGTGATGACCGACAAATTACTGATGATTTTCACCGACGCGGAAATGCCGGAAATGGACGGCTATCGCCTGACTACCGAGATCCGCAACGACCCACGTTTGCGCGGGCTCTACGTGGTGCTGCACACCTCGCTGTCCGGCAGCTTCAACGATTCAATGGTCAAGAAGGTCGGCTGCGACAACTTCCTCTCCAAGTTCCAGCCGGACAAGCTGGTTGATGTGGTGCGCCAGCGACTGATGCTCGACTGAGGCTGATCATGGTTTGCTTCAATGGCCGGCTCGTATAAGGTGGCGTTTTTTCGTCACCGGGGAAGTCGACCATGTTGCGGCTGAGCGCGCTGTATCGTTATCCGTTGAAGTCCGGCAAAGGCCAGCTCCTGCAAGGCATAGGCCTGGACAAGCTGGGCCTGGACGGTGACCGGCGCTGGATGCTGGTGGACGAGGGCACCGGGCGCTTCCTGACCCAGCGGGCGGTGACCCAGATGAGCCAGCTCTCGGCATTGTGGAATGAGGCCGGCGGTCTGACGCTCAGTGCGCCAGGTTTTGCCACCCTGGATGTGCCCCTGCCACCTGTTGACGAAGAGCAACGGCGCGGTGTGATCATCTGGCGCGACACCTTGCGCGTACCGGATGCCGGTGACGAGGCGGCGGCCTGGGTCAGCGAGTTCATCGGCAAGCCCACCCGGCTGGTTCACGTTCCGGTGGAACTGGCGCGCACCACCGCCGCCGGTTACGGCAAGGATGACGACAAGGTGGCGTTCGCGGACGGTTTCCCCTTGCTGCTGATCGGCCAGGCCTCTTTGCAGGACGTGTCCGATCGGGTCGGCCGCCCTTTGGAGATGCTGCGCTTTCGTCCCAACCTGGTTATCGAGGGCAGTGAGGCATTTGCCGAGGATGGCTGGAAGCGCATTCGTATCGGCGATGTGGAGTTCCGGCTGGTCAAGCCCTGCTCACGCTGCATCATGACCACGGTCGACCCGCAAACCGGCGAACGCGACCCTGACCGCGAACCCTTCGCCACGCTGCAGCAGTATCGTTCGACACCGGACGGTGCGATGTTCGGCCAGAACCTGGTCAATGACAGCAATGGTTGGCTTGAAGTGGGTATGCCGGTTGAAGTGCTCGAATAAACACCGCTTTTGAAAAAACAATGCCCGTGTCCACTGGACACGGGCATTTTTCATTACCCGATACCACGCCGGGGCTTTTGTGGCGAGGGGATTTAGCGAAACGTCGCACCGCCCCTCGCCACAGGCTTAGCCGCGGTATTCACACAGGTAGGCGGTGTCGACGGCGACCTTGAGCTGGAACTTGCTATTGGCCGGTACATTGAACTGGCTGCCGGCCTCGAAGATTTCCCAGTCGGTGCTGTCGGGCAGTTTCACGGTCAGGGCGCCGGAGACGACGTGCATGATTTCCCGCTGGGCCGTGCCGAATTCGTATTCGCCCGCAGCCATGACGCCGATGGTCGCAGGGCCTTCGGCAGTGCCGAAAGCGATCGACTTGACGGTGCCGTCGAAGTACTCGTTGACTTTAAACATGGGCGATTCCTCGAAAAAAGGGGCTGGAAAAGGCCGGCCAGTATGCACAAGGCTTCAACGTTCGTCATCTGCCGCGCCGCAGTCTTGGCTCGCGTTCAGCCTGGGAGTACCAGGGGTAATAACCGCGCTGTATTGCGCGCATCTTCCAGGGCCCGGTGTTGTTGACCGCAGAATTGCAGGCCGGCCAGTTGCAGCGCCCCGTTGAGCCCCAGGGGGCGCTCCAGCCGGCGGGCTTTGGCGAAGCGCTGCTTGAGGTTCATGTGCGGCACTTGGCCGAGAAAACTGTGCAACCGCTGATGCTGCCATTCCTGAAGCAATTGCTTGCGGTCGTAATCGCCCCAACTGACCCAGCTCTCCAGGTTCGCGTGGTACTGCGCCAGCCAGCGTTCGAACGCCGGCCAGACCTCGGTCAAAGGCGCGGCGCTGTCGATATTGGCCTGGGTGATATGGGTCAGCTCGCGACAGAAAGGTGTGAGCAACGGGCGCCTCAACGGCTTTACGAACCGCTGGAAGTGGTCCAGCTCGCGGCCATCCCGATTCACCAGCGTGGCGCCGATTTCGATAATTTCCATTTCGGTTACCGGCCAGCCACCTTCATCGGTGGTGGCCTCCAGATCAATCACCAGCCAGTGAGGCATCGCAAGGTTCCCGGTATCGGCGTGCTGATGGGTTTGAGCGTAGTCAAACCCTGCGCATCCGCCTAGTGCGCTGTTTCAACCTGCAATAATAACTGGCGGTTTTTCACCTGATCGCCTGGCTTGACGTGTAAGGTCCTGACCACTCCATCAATACCTGCCTTGAGTGGGTGCTCCATTTTCATCGCTTCGAGCACCATCAGTAGCTGTCCCTGGCGTACTTCCGCCCCTTCGCTGACCAGCACTTCGACGATAGCGCCGTCCATCGGCGCCTTGAGGGTGCCATCGCTGACGCTGGCCCTGGCGGCGACGGGGGCCTGGGTCCGATCCTGCAAATGCAGGCCGCCTGGGCGAGTGAACAGCCACAGGTCGTTACCATCGAGGTGCCAGGCCTGGCGTTGGCGAATGCCGTCGATCATCAGCGTTGCGCCGCACTGATCAGACTCGAGCAACTTCAACTCGATCACTCGCTCGGCTATCCGGATATGCAGCGTGCCGCCGGTTCCGGCGGTCAGGGTCAGGGTCCAGTCGCGCTCGCCCAGGCCAATGCGATAGCGCCGCACCGCGCCGCTATTGTTGCTCCATCCTCCCAGGCCGGGCGCATGACGTGCATGCATGGCCTGATAGAACAAGGCTGCGGCGATGGCGAGCTGCTCAGCCGAGGGGGCGGGGGCCTGCAAGGCAGGATGATCGGCGAAGTGTTGGTGGATGAAATCGGTGCCGAAATCTCCATCAATGAATTGTGGATGAGCCAGCAACCCCGCCAGCAAGCGTTGATTGGCCTGTACACCCAGGAGCACGCAGTCCTCCACGGCTCGCAGCAATTTGCGTCGGGCCTCTTCACGGGTAGCGCCGTGGGCGATGACTTTGCCCAGCATCGGGTCGTAGAACGGGCTGATGGTCTGGCCTTCAAGCAAACCATGGTCGATTCGTACACCGTCGCGGATAGGGGGTTCCCAACTGAGTAAATGGCCGGTTTGCGGCAGAAAGTTCGCAGCCGGGTCTTCGGCATACAACCGCACCTCCATGGCGTGACCACTGAACTGGACCTGGTCCTGGCGCAGGGGCAGTGGCAGGCCGGCGGCCACATCCAGTTGCCAGGCCACCAGGTCCAGTCCGGTGATCAGCTCGGTGACCGGATGTTCGACCTGCAAGCGCGTGTTCATCTCCAGAAAGTAAAAACCGCCGTCCGGGGCGAGCAAAAACTCCACGGTCCCGGCACCCACATAATTGACCGCACGGCCAGCCTTGAGCGCGGCGTCACCCATGGCCTGGCGCAGATCGGCGGTCATGACCGGGCAGGGCGCTTCTTCAATGATTTTCTGGTGGCGTCGCTGGATCGAGCAATCCCTTTCGCCCAAATGGAGCAGATTGCCGTGGTGGTCAGCGAAAATCTGGATTTCCACATGCCGTGGATTGATCAAGGCCTGTTCGAGGATCAACTCATCGTTGCCAAAACCATGCAACGCCTCGGAGCGCGCGGTGTGTAACTGTTCCAGCAGGTCTTCAGCCCGCCAAACCAGGCGCATGCCTCGGCCTCCACCGCCAGCACTGGCCTTGATCATCAACGGATAGCCGATGCGTTCGGCTTCACGGCACAAGGTGTCGTCGTCCTGATCGGTGCCTTCGTAACCGGCGATGCACGGTACGCCGGCGGCGATCATGGCGATTTTCGAGCGACGTTTGCTGCCCATCAGGTCGATGGCGTCGGGGCTGGGGCCAATGAACACGATACCGGCCTCTTCGCAGGCTCTGGCGAACCCGGCGTTTTCCGAGAGAAAACCGTAGCCGGGGTGGATGGCGTCGGCGCCAGTACGCCGGGCCGCGTCGAGGATGGCCGGCTGATTGAGGTAGGACTGCGGCACCGGTGCTGCGCCGATGAGTACTGCTTCATCGGCGATGCGCACGTGCAGCGCGTCGGCGTCGGCCTCGCTGAACACCGCCACGGTGCGATAGCCCAGGGCCTGGGCGGTGCGCTGGATCCGGCAGGCGATTTCACCGCGGTTGGCGATGAGGATCTTGCTGAAGGCGGGCATGGTGGTCATTCCTGGGTTTTTCGGTGGCTGTCAGGGCCTCATCGCGAGCAGGCTCGCTCCCACAAGGGAGGGTGAACACAGTCATTTTTTCTTGCCCGGCAAAATGCCCATGAGTTTGCAGATGATGCCCAGCATGATCTCGTCCGCACCGGCGCCGATGGACACCAGTCGCACGTCGCGATACGCCCGCGCCACCGGGTTGTCCCACATGAAACCCATGCCGCCCCAGTATTGCAGGCAACTGTCGGTGACTTCCCGGGCCAGGCGCCCGGCCTTGAGCTTGGCCATGGACGCCAGCCGCGTCACATCCTGGCCGTTGATGTACTGCTCGGTGGCCTGGTAGACCAGCGCCCGCAGGCATTCGATCTCGCTGGCCAGTTCCGCCAGGCGAAAGTGGATGACCTGGTTGTCGATCAGGGCGGTGCCGAAGGTCTTGCGCTCCTTGCAGTACTCGATGGTGCTGTCGATGCAGTGCTCCAGCCCCTTGAGCATGTTCGCCGCGCCGAACAGGCGTTCCTCCTGGAACTGCAACATCTGCATCATGAACCCGGCACCTTCCTGGCCAACGCGATTGCGTTGCGGCACCCGTACGTCGTCAAAGAACACCTGGGCGGTTTCCGAACTGCGCATGCCGAGCTTGTCCAGGTGCCCGCCGAGGCTGATACCCGGGCTGTTCATCGGCACCATGATCAGTGATTTGTTGATGTGGGGCTTGTCGTCCGAAGTGTTGGCCAGCAGGCACATGAAATCGGCACTCGGTGAATTGGTGATCCACATCTTGCTGCCGTTGATGACGTAGTCATCGCCATCCTTGCGGGCCGTGGTCTTGAGCCCGGCGACATCAGAGCCGGCGCCGACTTCCGAGACGCCGATGCAACCGACCTGCTCACCGCTGATGGCCGGGCGCAAGA
Source organism: Pseudomonas sp. N-1-13 (assembly GCF_057787095.1). Classification (NCBI taxonomy): domain Bacteria; kingdom Pseudomonadati; phylum Pseudomonadota; class Gammaproteobacteria; order Pseudomonadales; family Pseudomonadaceae; genus Pseudomonas; species Pseudomonas sp. N-1-13. The sequence goes on from NZ_JBYNRI010000001.1 coordinate 1,780,435, forward strand.
ATGCTTCACGCAGCTCATCGGAGCCGAAACGCGCCAGGGCCGGGGTGCACATGTCGGTCTGCACGCCGATGGACATCGGCACGCCGCCACAATGAATGGTGCCGAACTCCTCGGCGGCGACGATCGAATAGCTGTAGTCCAGGCCCATGCCGCCGAACTGCTCCGGCTTGGATATACCCAGCAACCCCAGTTCACCGGCCTTGCGGAAAACCTCGTGGATGGGAAACCGTCCAGCCTTCTCCCATTCGTCGACATAGGGGTTTATCTGCTGGTCGACAAACTGGCGAACGGTGCGCCGCAGAGCTGCGTGTTCCTGGGTGAAGATCATTTTATTGTTCTCCTGTGAGCAGCGATCAAAAGTCCTTCACACGTTCAGAAACGGGCCACACCGAAACTGTTGGGTTGCAGCGGGCGAAGCTCAGCCGCGTGGCAGATGTCCAGCAGGTAGCCTAGCAACGTGCGGGTGTCGCGCGGGTCGATGAGCCCGTCATCCCACAGGTTGGCGCTGCCGTATAGCGCAGTGGACTGGCTGTCGAGTGTCTGCGCGGTGGTGTGTTCGAGCAGGTCCAGCATCTTCGGGTCGGGGGTGAGGCCATTCTTGATCTGCGTCGCCTGCGTGACGATGCGCAAAACCTTGCCGGCCTGGGCTCCACCCATCACCGCCGTGTGGCTGTTGGGCCAGGCGAAGATGAAGCGTGGGTCCAGCCCTCGGCCGCACATGGCGTAGTTGCCGGCGCCGTAGGAGCCGCCCACCACAACCGTCAGCTTCGGCACTCGGGCGTTGGCCACGGCCTGGATCATCTTCGCCCCATGCTTGATCACCCCTTGTTGTTCCGACTCGGTGCCGACCATGAAGCCGGTGGTGTTGTGCAGGAACAGCAGCGGTATGCGGCTCTGGTCGCACAGCTGGATGAACTGCGCGGCCTTGCTCGCGCCCTTGGGCGTGATCGGGCCGTTGTTGCCGATCAGGCCACAGGCATGACCACGAATGCGCAGGTGGCCACAAATCGTCTGTTGATCGAACTCGCTTTTGAATTCCAGGAAGTCCGAACCATCGGCGATGCGGGCGACGATTTCCCGCACGTCATAGGGCTTTTTCGGGTCGTCGGGGATCAACCCCAGCAACTCATCGGCCGGGTAGAGTGGCTCTTTCCAGGTGCGTTCAGGCGGTGTCGGCCGTTGCTCGTTCCAGGGCAACAGGCTGACGATCTCCCGGGCCAGGCGTATGCCATCGGCGTCATTCTCGGCCAGGTATTCAGCGGTGCCGGCCACCTGCGCATGCATTTGCGCACCGCCCAGTTCTTCTTCCGTGGCGACTTCGCCAGTGGCGGCCTTGAGCAACGGAGGGCCGGCCAGAAACAGCCGTGCTTTGTCGCGCACCACTACTACGTAATCCGAGAGCCCCGGCTGGTAGGCCCCGCCCGCCGTGGCCGAACCATGCACCACAGTAATCTGCGGCAAGCCCATGGCGGACATCCGCGCCTGATTGGCGAAGCTGCGTGCTCCTTCGACAAAAATCTGCGCGGCATAATTGAGGTTGGCGCCGCCGCTTTCGGCCAGGGTGATGACCGGCAGTTTGTTCTCCATGGCGATCTGTTGCAGACGCAGGGTCTTGTTCAAGCCGCTGGGGGAGATGGTCCCGCCCTTGATCGCGCTGTTGTTCGCCACCACCAAGACCTGAACGCCGGAGACGTAGCCGATCCCCGCGATCAAACCACCACCGGCCTGGCTGCCGTCCTTGTCGTCATGGAGTTTGTAGCCGGCCAGGCTCGCCAGTTCCAGGAACGGCGCGCCGGGGTCCAGCAGCAGGTTCAGACGCTCGCGTGGCAGCAGTTGGCCGCGTTGCTCGAACCTGGCCTGGGCCTGGGCGGCTTTCTCCAGCACCGCCTGTTCGATCTGACGCAGGTGTGCGACGCCAGCCAACATGGCCGCGTGGTTGCGGGCGAAGTCGGCGCTGTGTGGGTCAAGGTGCGATTCGATGACTGGCATGGGTGTTCCTTGTGCTCGAACCGAACGCCATGGCGATCGTCCTTTAATTGACCTGATCGGCGATGCTCTGTGGCACCGGTATCTGGATCTCCAGCAACTGCTGAGCGAACGCCTTGCCCTGCGGGTCGATGCGCAGGCTGGCGACACCACCGCCGCCAAGGGCATTTTCCAGCACGAAGTTCAGGCTGTGGGTGCCCGGCAGATACCAGCGCTCGACGCGCCCCAGCAGTGGGTCGAGCACGTGGCTCATCCAGTCAACCAACACTTGGGGCGTCAGCGCCTCGGCGATCCACGGCAAGTATTCGGGGGCGCGGGCGAGCACACCGATGTTGCTGTGGTTGCCCTTGTCGCCGGAGCGCGCCACCGCCAGTTTGACCAACGGCACGCTGGCATCAGCCCGGCCCTGGGGTTTGGGCGGGTCGGGAGCGACCGGCAAGTCGCGGGTTTGCAGCGCTTCAACGGCGGGCAGCAGGCAAGGATGACTCTGCCCGTCGAGTTCAATGTCGAGCCGGCAAGCGGATTTGTCGATCAGGAACGAGAACAGGCGAATCAACGGATACACCGTCGGGCGACCGCCCATCAGGCCGGTCAGCCCCGGCACCATGCCGGTGGCGGCCTGGGCGATTTCCCTGGAAAACAGCACCAGCGGCTGTTTGTCGGGGTGGCGCACCGCCAGTTTGATCACCACTTCACGGCTGTCCTGGCGCCTGCCGTGCTGGCCGTAAGTGGCTTCGCTGCCCAGAAGCTCGATGTTCACCTCGCTGTAGGGCGCCCAGCCGCGCGAACTGAACAGCTGCGAAGTCCTGGCGATGATCGCCTGGCTGACCCGTTCGGCCTTGGCCACCGCATCGATGCCGGCGATCAGGCACAGGGCGGTGCAGCGAAAACCGTCGGCCCAGGTGGCGCAGACCTTGTATTGATCGGTGGGCGGCAAGCCCTTGGCGCCTTGGACGCGCACCGCGTGTTTGCCTTGCTGGATCAACCTGACCTGGCTGAAGTCGCAGATCACGTCCGGCAAGAGGTAGCCTTGGGGATCGCCGATTTCATAGAGCAGTTGTTCCCCGACCGTCAGCGGCGTGACCAGCCCGCCGGTGCCTTCGGCCTTGGTGACGATGAATTGGCCGTCGGCGCTGACTTCAACGATGGGAAAACCGATGTGCTCGTAATCCGGTACTTCCCGCCAGTCGGTGAAATTACCGCCCGTGCATTGAGCCCCGCACTCAATGAGGTGTCCGGCCAATGCGGCCTGGGCCAGTTTGTCGTAGTCGTGCCAGGCCCAGCCAAACTCATGCACCAGGGCCGCGCTGACCACGGCGCTGTCCACCACTCGGCCAGTGATCACGATGTCGGCTCCCAGACGCAAGGCCTCGACAATGCCGGGGGCACCCAGGTAAGCGTTGGTGGACACGCACACCGCCGGCAGGGGCGCGCCGCTGAACATCTCGACAATGCCCTGGCTGGCGAGCTGTTCGAATCGTGGTTGCAGGTCGTCTCCCAGCAGCACCGCGATCTTCAAGGGCACGCCGGCCTTGTCGCAGGCCGCTTGCAGAGCGGCGGCGCAGGCCTGGGGGTTGACCCCGCCGGCATTGCTGATGACGCGGATCTTGCGTTCATGCAAACGAGCAAGCAGCGGTGAGAGCACTTCGATGAAGTCCGTGGCATAGCCGCCCCGAGGGTCTTTCATGCGCGCCCCGGCCATGATCGACATCGTGACCTCGGCCAGGTAATCGAACACCAGGTAGTCCAGTTCGGCGCCTTCGACCAGTTGCGCCGCAGCGGTACAGGTGTCGCCCCAGAAGGCGCTGGCACAACCGATACGTATCGTTTTTGGCATGGTGCTCCCTCCGGCCGACGTCGCCCGAGACTACCAAGCAAGCGCTTGGTTTGTAAACGACCGCCGGTTCTTCGATCCAAGCGCTTGCTTGGGTGCCCCGGCCAGCTTAAATTGCCCGCGCCACCTCGTCGGTTCCGCAAGCGTGGCCCGACGTTGATCGATCGACTGTAGGAGAGAATGGGTGGATGAGCAAAAAGCCCTGAACGTGATGCGTGAGCTGGTCGATAACGGGCAACTGACCGATCCTGACAGCGCTCGCGGCAAACTGCTCCAGACCGCCGCCCATCTGTTTCGCAACAAAGGGTTCGAGCGCACCACGGTGCGCGACCTGGCGAGCGCGGTGGGCATCCAGTCGGGCAGTATCTTTCATCACTTCAAAAGCAAGGACGAGATCCTGCGGGCGGTGATGGAAGAGACCATTCGCTACAACACGGCGTTGATGCGCGCGGCGCTGGCCGAGGCCGATAGTGTGCGCGAGCGGGTCCTGGCGCTGATTCGCTGCGAGTTGCAATCGATCATGGGCGGCAGCGGCGAGGCGATGGCGGTCCTGGTCTACGAATGGCGTTCGTTGTCTGAGCAAGGTCAAAGACAGGTGCTGGCTTTGCGTGATATTTATGAGGCCCTGTGGCTTGAGGTTCTTGGGCAGGCCAAGGACGCGGGGTATATTCGGGGCGACGTGTTCATCACCCGTCGTTTCCTGACCGGCGCCCTGTCCTGGACCACCACCTGGTTTCGCGCCGAGGGCAGCCTGAGTCTTGATGAGTTGGCCGAGCAAGCCTTGATTCTGGTGCTTGAAGAAAAATAAAAAGAGGCAGCAATGCCGCTGAGTGGTCGCCTTGCGTGCCCTGCGTAATGTGCATTGAGATGCCTGGTTGGATTCACTGATGATTAACTTTCTGGGGAGTGAGCTGTCTTGACGTTTTCAACGATGGGGATAGCCTCGCGCGTCTTGCTGGCTGCGTTTATTGCGGTGTTCGCGTTGCCGGCCACGGCTGCGCAACTGGTCCGGATTGGCGCAGCGCATTTTCCGCCCTACACGATACGCCCCGAAACTGGCGCGGATACCGGTTTGCTGCCGCAGTTGGTCGAGGCCTTGAACCGGTCCCAAAGCGACTATCAATTCGTGCTGGTTCCGACGTCGATTCCGCGCCGCTTCAATGATTTCAAGCAGGGCCGGGTCGACATGGCCATTTTCGAGAACCCGGACTGGGGCTGGAAGGATGTGCCTCATACTGCGGTAGACATGGGTCTGGAAGATGCGGAAATCTTCGTTGCCCAGCGTCAACCGGATCGTCAGCAAGACTATTTCTCTGATCTGAGGGGCAAGCGCCTGGCGCTCTTCAGCGGCTACCACTACGCCTTTGCCGAATTCAACGCCGACCCCAAGTTCCTGACCGGCCAATACAACGCCACGCTGACGTATTCCCATGACAGCAACCTGCTGATGGTCTTGCGCGGGCGTGCGGACATTGCGCTGGTCACCCGTTCGTACCTCATCGACTACGTGCTGCGCAATCCTGACGTCGACCCTCAATTGCTGATATCCGAACGTATCGATCAGATTTACCACCATTACGCGCTGATCCGCCCCCAGGCGCCGATCTCTGGCGAAGCGTTCGAGCGACTGCTGCAAAAGCTGCGGGACGACGGGCAGATGCTGGCGATTTTCAAGCCCTACCAGATACAGCTGGTGCCAGCGCACGATCATTGAACGGGGCACTAAATTTCCCTGCCTGGCTCACGTCACACGTTGACTACCGACGACTACGTGAGCCCCGCCCATGTCCAATCTCAAGCACCCGACGACGCTGCCTTTACCCGGCGGTCGCCGTCTCGGCGCCGATGAAACCGAACGCCACCTGAGCCTGATGCTTGAGGGCGCGCCGCTGATCCGGCTGCGCCTGGAGCGTGGTACCGAGCTGCATGTGCATTTGCAGGAAATCAACGATCGGCCCGTAGGCCCGGCGCTTTGGGCGGCCTGCTATTGGCTGTTCGCCCGCGATCCTGAATGCCGGCGCCTGACCTGGCATCTGTCCGAGCGTCCCGGTGAAGCCTTGCTCAGCGGACTGCTGACGCCCGGCGAGTGTGCCGACGAATACATCTGCGAGCGCACGATGTTCTGGCAACTGCCGCAACCCTGGCTGGGGGAGTCGTTCAACGGCAGCTATCCGCAACAGATGATCATCACCGATGGCAAGCGTCATCCGCGCCGGCCCACGAAGCCGCGAGGTGAGGTGTATCGGCGCTTCGATGCGCGCCTGGGAGCCTGGGTGTCCTTGCGCACCCTGGAAATCGAACAGGACCTGACGCGCTTCAACCGCTGGCAGAACAGTCCTCGGGTGGCGAGTTTCTGGCAGGAGGAGGGCAGCCTGGAACAACATCGCGAGTATCTGAGCACACTGCAGCGCGATCCCCGGGTGCTGACCTTGATCGGTTGTTTCGACGACCAGCCTTTCGCCTACTTCGAAGCCTATTGGGCCAAGGAGGATCGGATCGCGCCGTTCTATGACGTGCACAATTATGATCGCGGCATTCACATGTTGGTGGGCGAGGAGCAACACCGCGGCCCGCACAAGGTGGCGAGCTGGCTGTCGGCGCTGGTGCATTACCTGTTTCTCGACGACCCGCGCACCGAGCGGGTGGTGGCCGAACCTCGAGCCGACAACGCCCGGATGATCGGTCATCTGCACAACCAGTGTTTCCACTGTGAAAAGGAATTCGATTTCCCCCACAAGCGCGCGGCGCTGATGATTCTGGGGCGTGAGCGGTTTTTTGATCGGTGTGGGTTGATGTGAGGTTGTAAGCCCCTAGAGCCCCATCGCGAGCAGGCTCGCTCCCACAGGGATTGCGCACAGCACAGACTTTGTGAGTGCGCAGATCCATTGTGGGAGCGAGCCTGCTCGCGATAAGGCCCGAAAAATCAGTGCAAAATCACCGCCGGGCAAAGGTATCCCCACGCACTCCCGACACCTTGCGGCAATGCACCAGGGCGTCGCGGATCATGAAGTTCACCAGGGTCGGCGAGACCCCCAGCTCCTTGGCGATATCCTTCTGTGGCACACCGTGCAGGCGGTACATCTCGAAGGCATAGCGGGTGCGGCTGGGCAGTTCGGTGAGCGCGTCGGCGATGTGCTCCAGCGTCGAGAAATTGATGTGTGACGTTTCTGGCGAAGCCCCCTGGATCACCACATTCAACCCTTCCTCTTCCGGCCCCGAGTATTTCTGTTCCAGCGCCTGCTTGCGGTAATGGTCGATCGCCAGGTTGCGCACGATCTGAAACAGGTAACTGAGCTGAGCCTTGAAGGACGAGGTGATCTGGGGCGCCGATTGCAGCCGGAAAAACGCATCCTGCACCACGTCTTCTGCCCGGGACCGGCAACCGGTGATTCGTGCTGCGATCTTGACCAGGATCATCCGGTTATCCACGAATGCCTGAAGTAACGGTGAGTCGCACCTGCTTGTGGATACTTGTTCCGTCATGGAATTCACCTTGTTGCAAAAAGTTAGCAGGACGAGGGATCTGTCCGACTCGTCCTGCATATCGAGCGACAAATTAGGCTGAATGATAATGATTGTCAATTGAGAAGAAGAATTATTGATGCTGAGAAGTCCAGCGTGAGAACTGCGACCCGTTGCCGCGGTGTTCTGCTTTCCGGCGGGTCTGGATCAAGAGGCCGCTGACTAATTATTTGCCGGCGGTATCCGTTCTCAGGGATGAAGGTTTCGGGCGGCAGTCCCGATGCCGAACCGCATTCCGCAGGCCACCAGATACCACTAGCAAGCCGAATTTCAGGCAGGAAACCTCATGACCGACGCGTTCGAACTCCCCAGCACCCTGGCTCATGCCCTTCAGCGCCGCGCCGCGTTGTCGCCGGACCGTGTGGCCTTGCGCTTCCTTGCCGACGTTCCGGAGCAAAGTGTTGTACTGAGTTATCGCGACCTGGACCTGCGTGCCCGGACCATCGCCGCCGCCTTGCAGGCCGAAGCGGCGTTTGGTGACCGTGCGGTTTTGCTGTTTCCCAGTGGCCCGGACTACGTCGCGGCGTTTTTTGGCTGTCTGTACGCGGGTGTGATCGCGGTGCCGGCCTATCCGCCGGAGTCCGCCCGTCGCCACCACCAGGAACGCCTGCTGTCGATCATTGCCGATGCCGAGCCGCGTCTATTGCTCACCCGCAGCGATCTACGCGAGCCGCTGCAAGCCATCGAGTCGGCTCCGCCGGTGCTGTGCGTCGATACCCTTGATCCGGCCCGCGCCGGGCAATGGCTGCAACCGAATCTGCAGGACCATGACATCGCTTTCCTGCAATACACCTCCGGCTCCACCGCATTGCCCAAGGGGGTGCAGGTCAGCCATGGCAACCTGGTGGCCAACGAATTATTGATCCGCCACGGCTTCGGCATCGATCTGAACCCTGACGACGTGATCGTCAGTTGGCTACCGCTGTACCACGACATGGGCCTGATCGGCGGTCTGCTGCAGCCGGTTTTCAGCGGTGTGCCCTGTGTGCTGATGTCGCCCGCGTACTTCTTGGCCCGGCCGTTGCGCTGGCTGGAAGCGATCAGCGAATACGGCGGCACCATCAGCGGCGGCCCGGACTTCGCCTATCGGCTATGCAGCGAGCGGGTCAGTGAGTCGGCGCTCAAGCGCCTCGACCTGAGCGGCTGGCGCGTGGCTTATTCAGGCTCCGAGCCGATCCGTCTCGACAGCCTGGAACGCTTTGCCGAGAAATTCGCGCCGTGCGGCTTCACACCGGACAGTTTCATGGCGTCCTATGGCCTGGCCGAAGCGACCTTGTTCGTCGCGGGCACACCGCGCAGTCAAGGCATCCCGTCGTTGCAAATGGACGACACGGCACTGGCGCACCACCGTGCCGAGCCAGGGCAGGGCAGTACGGTGATGAGTTGCGGCGTGAGCCAGCCCGGGCATGCGGTGCTGATCGTCGAGCCCAACACCTTGCAGCCGCTGACCGACAACCGGGTCGGCGAAGTCTGGGCCTGCGGGCCGAGCATTGCGCATGGCTACTGGCGAAACCCTGAGGCCAGCGCCAAGACATTCGTCCAGTACGATGGCCGCACCTGGCTGCGCACCGGCGACTTGGGTTTCCTGCGTGAGGGTGAGCTGTTCATTACCGGCCGCCTGAAGGATCTGTTGATCGTGCGCGGTCATAACCTCTATCCCCAGGACATCGAGCAAACCATCGAGCGGGAAGTGGACGTCGTGCGCAAGGGCCGGGTGGCGGCGTTCGCGGTCGACGATGGCGGCGAGGAAGGCATCGGCATCGCGGCGGAAATCAGCCGCAGCGTGCAGAAGATCCTGCCACCCGAAGCGTTGATCAAAGCCATTCGCCAGGCGGTGGCCGAAGCCTGTCAGCAAGCGCCGAGTGTGGTGGTGTTGCTCAATCCGGGCGCGTTGCCCAAGACCTCCAGCGGCAAGTTGCAACGCTCGGCCTGTCGGACCCGATTGGCCGACGGCAGTCTTGACAGTTATGCGCTGTTCCCCTCAGTCGCGGTTGAAGCAAGCCCTGACGCTCGCTCGTCATCGCCGTTGCAAACATTGATCGGCCAGGTCTGGTGCGAACAGTTGCAGATTGAACACGTCCATGGCGACGATCATTTCTTCCTGTTGGGCGGTAACTCCATCGCCGCCACTCAAGTGGTCGCGCGGCTGCAAGAAAGGCTGGGGCTGGCGGTGAATCTGCGCTTGTTGTTCGAAGCGCCGACCCTCGCAGCGTTCACGGCAGCGGTGGCGAATCAGCAACAGGCAGGGGGCGAGGCCCAAGGCGTGATCAGCCCGTTACCGCGCCACGAAGCGTTGCCGCAATCCCTTGCCCAGAATCGGTTGTGGATCACCTGGCAACTGGATCCGACGAGCAGCGCCTACACCATCCCCGGCGGCTTGCACCTGCGCGGTGAGTTGGACGAAGACGCACTAAGGGCCAGTTTCCAGCAACTGCTCGAACGCCACGAAGCCCTGCGCACACGATTTCTGGAGCGCGAGGGTGTCGCTCTGCAACAGGTCGATCCGGCCGGTGAGTTCAAGCTGCGCGTGATCGACCTTAGCGACCTGCCCGCCGACCAGCGCGAAGTCCAGGCGCGGCAGATGCGTGACGATGAAGCGGCGCTGCTGTTCGATTTGCAGAAGGGCCCACTGTGGCGGGTCACCTTGTTGCGTCTTGATGAGGGGGACCACCAATTGTTGGTCACGCTACACCACATCATCGCCGACGGCTGGTCGATGAGCGTACTGATCGATGAGTTTTCCCGGTTATACGCTGCTGCATGCCAGGGGCAGGTCGCCGCGCTGGCGCCGTTGCCGTTGCAGTACGCCGACTACGGCAGTTGGCAGCGCCAGTGGTTGGCTCAAGGGGAGGCCGAGCGGCAACTGACGTACTGGAAACAGCAACTGGGCGACGAACATCCGACCCTCGCCCTGAGCACGGACCATCCCCGCAGTGCGCAACGCCAGCGCAGCGCCGCCCGCCATAGCCTGCGCCTGGACAAAGGCCTCGGCGATGCCTTGCGCCAAGTGGCCCAGGCCCACGATGCAACCCCGTTCATGCTGTTGCTGGCGGCCTTCCAGGCGCTGTTACAGCGTTACACCGGCCAGTCCGACATCCGCATCGGCGTGCCCAACGCCAACCGTCCACGCCTGGAGACCCAGGGGCTGATCGGCTTTTTCATCAATACCCAGGTGCTGCGCGGGCAGGTCGATTCACGCCAGCCGTTTGCCGCGCTGTTGGCCCAGGCCCGGGAGGCCACGCTCGGTGCCCAGGCCCATCAGGACCTGCCGTTCGAACAACTGCTCGAAGCGTTCCCCCAGGCGCGCGAGCAAGGTCTGTTCCAGGTGATGTTCAACCATCAACAGCGAGACCTGAGCGCCTTGCGTCGTTTGCCGGGGCTGTTGGCCGAGGAGTTGCCGTGGCACAGCCGCGAAGCCAAGTTCGACCTGCAACTGCACAGCGAAGAAGATCGCAACGGCCGGCTGACGCTGTCGTTCGACTACGCCGACGAGCTGTTCGAGGCTCCGACCATCGCGCGGTTGGCGATGCATTACTGCAACCTGTTGCACGCGGTCTGTGCCGATCCGCAGCAGGCCATCGGCGATGTGCCGTTATTGAGCGCCGATGAATACACCCAACAGCAGCAGTGGGGCGCGGCCCCGTGCGCGCCGGCCGGCCAATGGCTACCGGAGCTGTTGAACGAGCAGGCCCGGCGCACGCCGCAACGCACTGCGCTGCTGTGGGACGATGGCTGCCTGGATTACGCCGATCTGCACACCCAGGCCAATCGCCTGGCCCATTACCTGCGCGACAAAGGCGTCGGTCCGGACGTGTGCGTGGCGATTGCCGCCGAGCGTTCGCCGCAGTTGCTCATCGGTGTCCTGGCGATCCTCAAGGCCGGCGGCGCCTACGTGCCGCTGGATGCCGATTACCCGGCCGAGCGTCTGGCCTACATGCTCAAGGACAGCGGCGTCGATCTGCTGCTGACGCAAACTGCATTGCTTGAACGCTTGCCCCTCTGCGAGGGCGTCAGCGTCATCGCCATGGATGCCTTGCACCTGGAGCAATGGCCGAGCAACCCGCCGGGCTTGCACCTGGATGGCGATCATCTGGCCTACGTGATTTACACGTCCGGCTCCACCGGCCAACCCAAAGGCGTCGGCAACACCCATGCCGCCCTGGCTGAGCGACTGCAATGGATGCACGACACTTACGGGCTGGACGAAACCGATGTGTTGATGCAAAAGGCGCCGATCAGTTTCGACGTGTCGGTGTGGGAGTGTTTCTGGCCGCTGATCACCGGTTGCCAACTGGTGCTGGCCGGCCCTGGCGAACACCGTGACCCGCACCGCATCGCGCAGTTGGTCCAACAATTTGGCGTGACCACGCTGCACTTCGTGCCGCCGCTGCTCAGCCTGTTTATCGACGAGCCCCTGAGTGCCCGCTGCACCAGCCTGCGCCGGGTCTTCTGTGGCGGTGAGGCCTTGCCGGCCGAACTGCGCAACCGCGTGCTGGCGCAGCTGCCGTCAGCGCAATTGCACAACCGTTATGGCCCGACCGAAACCGCCATCAACGTCACCCACTGGCATTGCAGCGTCGCCGACGGCGAGCGCTCGCCCATCGGCCGACCGCTGGGCAATGTGGTTTGCCGCGTGCTCGACAGTGAACTCAATCCCGTGCCCGCCGGTGTGCCGGGTGAATTGTGTATCGGCGGCCTGGGGCTGGCGCGGGGTTACCTCGGACGTCCGGGTTTGAGCGCCGAGCGCTTTATCGCCGACCCGCTGGGCGTGGCGGGCACGCGGCTGTATCGCAGCGGTGACCGGGTGCGCTGGAGCGCCGATGGCGTGATCGAATACCTTGGCCGTCTCGACCAACAGGTCAAGCTGCGCGGCTTCAGGGTCGAACCACAGGAAATCGAAGCGCGGCTGCTGGCCCAGGACGGCGTGGCCCAAGTGGCGGTGCTGGTACGCGAGACCTCGGCCGGCCCGCAACTGATCGGCTATTACACCGCTTGCGATGTCGGGCAAGATCAGGACCTCCAAAACGCCCGACTCAACGCCGCCCTGGCCGCCGAACTGCCGGACTACATGGTGCCCGCGCAATTGCTGCGCCTGGACGCCATGCCCCTGAGCCCCAGCGGCAAACTCGACCGTCGTGCCTTGCCCGAACCGCACTGGCAAGTACGTGAACACGTCGAGCCGGTCAGTGCCCTCGAGCAGCAGGTCGCTGGCATTTGGCGCGACGTGCTGGGGCTCGACCGCATCGGTCTGCGGGACGACTTTTTTGCACTGGGCGGTCATTCGCTGCTGGCGACCCAGATCATTTCCCGCACCCGCCAGGCCTGCGATATCGAGCTGCCGTTGCGCACCTTGTTCGAGGCCAGCGAGTTGGGTGCGTTCGCCGAACAGGTGCGCTTGATAAAGGCCAGCGGCCAGACCAACCGGCAACCGCCGATCGAGAAGGTCGATCGCAGCCAACCGGTGCCGTTGTCTTATTCCCAGCAGCGCATGTGGTTCCTCTGGCAAATGGAGCCCGACAGCCCGGCCTACAACGTCGGCGGCATGGCGCGGTTGCGCGGGGTGCTGGATGTCGGGCGTTTCGAGGCGGCGTTGCAGGCGTTGGTCCTGCGCCATGAAACCCTGCGCACCACTTTCCCCAGCGTCGATGGCGTGCCCCGGCAACAGGTGCACGCCAACACCGGCCTGCGCATGGACTGGCAAGATTTCTCGACGTTGGCCGTCGATATTCGCCAACAGCGGGTGCAGCAACTGGCCGACAGCGAAGCCCACAAACCCTTCGACCTGGAAACCGGGCCATTGCTGCGGGTCTGTCTGGTCAAGACCGCCGAGCAGGAACATTACCTGGTGCTGACCCTGCACCACATCGTCACCGAAGGCTGGGCAATGGATATTTTTGCCCGGGAACTGAGTGCGCTGTACGAAGCCTTTATCGACGACCGTGAATCGCCACTGGAACCCTTGCCGGTGCAGTACCTGGACTACAGCGTCTGGCAGCGCCAGTGGCTGGAGTCTGGCGAGCGTCAACGGCAACTGGACTACTGGACCACACAACTGGGTCGCGAACAGCCGTTGCTCGAATTGCCGGGCGACCGTCCGCGTCCGCTGGTGCAAAGCCATCGCGGTGAATTGTTCCGATTCGACCTCAGTGATGATCTCGCCTCCCGAGTCCGCGCCTTCAACGCGCAACAGGGCTTGACCCTGTTCATGACCATGACCGCCGCCCTGGCCGTGCTGCTTTATCGCTACAGCGGCCAGACCGACCTGCGCATCGGCGCGCCGGTGGCCAACCGCATCCGTCCGGAAAGCGAAGGGCTGATCGGTGCGTTCCTCAATACCCAGGTGCTGCGCTGCCGGCTCGACGGGCAAATGTCGGTGGCTGAGTTGTTCGAGCAGGTGCGTCAGACGGTGATCGAAGGCCAGTCCCATCAGGATTTGCCGTTCGATCATCTGGTCGAAGCCCTGCAACCACCGCGCAGTGCCGCGTACAACCCGCTGTTCCAGGTGATGTGCAACGTGCAGCGCTGGGAGTTCCAGCAGAGCCGCACGCTGGCCGGGATGAGCGTCGAATACCTGGCCAACGACGCCCGGGCCACCAAGTTCGACCTGAATCTGGAAGTCACCGACCTGGACCATCGCCTGGGTTGCTGCCTGACCTACAGCACCGACCTGTTCGACGAACCGCGCATCGCCCGCATGGCCGGACACTGGCGCAATCTGCTGGAGGCACTGCTGGCCGATCCAACCCAGCGGCTAAGCGAATTGTCGTTGCTCGATGCCCGCGAGCAGCAACAGATGCTCGACAGCCTCGGCGTCGAACCCGGCGAACACCGCCTGGATCAATGCATCCATCAACTGTTCAGCGAACAGGCCCTGGCGCGCCCCGACGCACCGGCCCTGACCTTTGCTGGGCAGACCCTGACTTACGCCGAACTCGAACGCCGTGCCAACCGCCTGGCCTGGATGCTGCGCGAGCGCGGCGTCGGGCCGCAGGTGCGGGTGGGCCTGGCCCTGGAACGGTCGCTGGAGATGGTCGTTGGCCTGTTGGCGATCCTCAAGGCCGGCGGCGCCTACGTGCCGCTGGACCCGGAATATCCGCTGGATCGTTTGCATTACATGATCCAAGACAGTGGCCTCGGTCTGCTGCTCAGCGACCGGGCGATGTTCCAGGCCTTGGGCCCATTGCCGGCCGGTGTAGAGGGCTGGTGCCTGGAGGACGATAGCCCGGCCCTGGCCGGCTACCCGGACCAGGCACCGCCGCTGATCAACCTGCCGCAGCATCAGGCCTACCTGATCTACACCTCAGGTTCCACTGGCAAGCCCAAGGGCGTGGTGGTGTCCCACGGTGAAATCGCCATGCACTGCCAGGCGGTGATCCAGCGTTTTGGCATGCGCCCGGACGATTGCGAGCTGCATTTCTATTCCATCAACTTCGACGCCGCCACCGAGCGCCTGCTGGTGCCGCTGCTCAGCGGTGCCCAGGTGGTGCTGCGCGCACAAGGGCAGTGGGACGCCGAACAGATCTGCGGGCTGATTCGCGAACAACGCATCAACATCCTCGGCTTCACCCCCAGCTACGGCAGCCAGTTGGCGCAATGGCTGGCGACCCAGGGACAAACCCTGCCGGTGCGCATGTGCATCACCGGTGGCGAAGCCCTGACCGGCGAGCATTTGCAACGCATCCGGGCGGCGTTCAAGCCGAGCCTGTTCTTCAACGCCTATGGCCCGACCGAAACCGTGGTCATGCCACTGGCGAGCCTGGCCCCTGAGCAACTGGAAGAGGGCGCGGCGAGTGTGCCGATTGGCAGCGTGATCGGCGCGCGGGTGGCCTATATCCTCGATGCCGACATGGCCCTGGTGCCCCAAGGCGCCACCGGGGAGTTGTACGTCGGCGGCGCGGGATTGGCCCAGGGCTATCACCAGCGTCCGGGCATGACCGCCGAACGCTTCGTCGCCGATCCGTTTGCCGCCGATGGCGGACGGCTGTACCGCACCGGTGACCTGGTGCGCCAGCGCGTCGATGGTCAGGTGGAGTATTTGGGACGGATCGACCATCAGGTGAAGATCCGCGGTTTCCGCATCGAACTGGGGGAAATCGAAAGCCGCCTGCTGGAACATGACGCCGTGCGCGAGGCAGTGGTATTGGCGCTCGATATGCCAGGCGGTAAGCAACTGGCCGGCTACCTGGTGACCGACGTCGTTGAACAGGAAACCGAGCAACAAGCGGCCCTGCGCGAAGCGCTGAAAAATCACCTCAAGGCTCAACTGCCGGACTACATGGTGCCCACCCACCTGATCCTGCTGGCGAGCATGCCGCTGACCGCCAATGGCAAGCTCGACCGGCGTGCCTTGCCAATGCCGGATCCTGAGCTCAATCGCCAACATTACCTGGCACCGAGCAGTGCCCTGGAGCAGGCCCTGGCGGCGATCTGGTGCGACGTACTGAACGTGAAGCAGGTCGGCCTGAACGACAACTTCTTCGAACTGGGCGGCGACTCGATCCTGTCCATCCAGGTCGTCAGCCGTGCCCGGCAACAGGGCATTCACTTCACGCCCCGCGACCTGTTCCAGCACCAGACCGTGCAGGCCCTGGCCTGTGTTGCCAGCCACAGTCAGTCAGTGAGCGCTGAGCAGGGGCTGCTCGCCGGTGAGTCGGCGCTGACGCCGATCCAGCATTGGTTCTTCGATAGCAGGATTGCCAACCGTCACCACTGGAACCAGGCGTTGTTGCTGGAGCCGGCCATTACCCTGCAACCCTCCGTGCTGGAACAGGCATTGCGCAGCGTTTTCCAACAGCACGATGCGTTGCGCCTGGGCTTTGCCGAAATGGCCGGGCATTGGCGCGCCGAGCACCGACCATTGTCCGAAGCGGCGCTGTTGCGGCAGGTGGACGTGGAGAGTGAGCAGGCCTGTGAAACGGTGTTTGCCCAGACGCAGCGCAGCCTGAATCTGTCGAGCGGGCCTTTGCTGCGCGCGGTGTTGGCGCAGTTGCCCGATGGCCGCCAACGTCTGCTGATCGTGATCCATCACCTGGTCGTTGATGGTGTGTCGTGGCGGGTATTGATGGATGACCTGCAAACGCTCTACCGCCAGATCAGTGCCGGGCAAACCGCAGACCTGCCGGCCAAGACCAGCCCGTTCCGGGATTGGGCCGCACGCTTGCAGGCCTACGCCGGCAGCGAGTCGCTGCGCGAGGAACTGGGTTGGTGGCAAGCGCGGTTGAGCGGCCCGGATGTGGCGCTGCCCTGCGCCCATCCTGACGGCGGGCTTGAGGAACGTCACGCCGAAACCGTCAGCGTGCGCCTGGACGCCGAGCGCACCGGGCAACTGTTGCAACAGGCACCGCGGGCCTACCGCACCCAGGTCAACGACCTGCTGCTCACCGCCCTGGCCCGGGTGCTGTGTCGCTGGAGCGGCCACGAATCGGCGCTGATCCAGCTCGAAGGGCACGGCCGTGAGGCGCTGTTCGATGACATCGACCTGACCCGTACGGTGGGTTGGTTCACCAGCGTTTATCCATTGCGCCTGAGCCCGGCGGGTGACGACTTCGGCACCTCGATCAAGGCCATCAAGGAACAACTGCGCGCGGTGCCTCACAAGGGCCTCGGTTACGGCGTGTTGCGCTACCTGGCTGACGCCGCGACGCGCCAGGCGATGGCCGGCCTGCCGCACGCGGCGATCACCTTCAACTACCTGGGGCAGCTCGATCAGACCCTGGGCCACGACGCGCTGTTCCAGCCGCTGGACGCTGCGTTGGGGGCGATCCACGACCCCGATGCGCCGCTGCCCAACGAGCTGAGTGTCGACAGTCAGGTCAGCGGCGGCGAGCTGGTGCTGCGCTGGACGTTCAGCGCTGAGCGGCACGACCGCCAGGCCATCGCTGCGCTGGCCGATGCCTACCTCGATGAGCTGCAGGGCCTGATCGAACATTGCCTGACGGACGCGGCGGGCGGCCTGACGCCCTCGGACTTCCCCCTGGCGAAACTGACCCAGGCCCAACTCGACAGCCTGCCGGTGCCGGCCGCGCAGATCGAAGATGTCTACCCGCTGACGCCGATGCAGGAGGGCATGCTGCTGCACACATTGCTGGAGCCAGGCACGGGCCTGTACTACATGCAGGACCGCTACCGCATCAACAGCGAACTGGATCGGCAACGTTTCGCTCAAGCCTGGCAAGCCGTGATCGCTCGTCATGAAGCCTTGCGCGCGTCGTTCTGCTGGAATGTCGGCGAAGAAATGCTGCAAATCATCCACAAGCCTGGCAGCACGCCAGTGGATTATCTGGACTGGTGTGAAGTGCCCGAGGATCAGCAGGACGCCAAACTCCAGGCGTTGCTCAAGCACGAG
Source organism: Pseudomonas sp. N-1-13 (assembly GCF_057787095.1). NCBI lineage: Bacteria > Pseudomonadati > Pseudomonadota > Gammaproteobacteria > Pseudomonadales > Pseudomonadaceae > Pseudomonas > Pseudomonas sp. N-1-13. The sequence continues at coordinate 1,798,122 of NZ_JBYNRI010000001.1, forward strand.
CGCGAGGCCGGTTTCGATCTGTTGAACCAGGCCCCGTTCCACTTGCGCCTGATCCGGGTTGGCGCGGCGCGTTACTGGTTCATGATGAGCAACCACCACATCCTGATCGATGCCTGGTGCCGTTCGTTGCTGATGGAGGATTTCTTCGAGATCTACACCGCCCTTGGCGAACACCGCGAACCGCGACTGGCCGAGCCGCCGCGTTATCGCGATTACATCGGCTGGTTACAACACCAGAGTCTGGCCGAGGCGCGGCAATGGTGGACGCGCAACCTGCAAGGTTTCGAACGGACCACGCCGATCCCCACCGACCGGCCGTTGCTGCGTGAACACGCCGGTGACAGCGGCGGCATGATTGTCGGCGATTGCTACACCCGCCTCGATGTCCACGACGGTGCCCGGTTGCGCGAACTGGCCCAGGCTCATCAACTGACGGTCAACACCTTCGCTCAGGCCGCGTGGGCGCTGGTGCTGCGGCGGGTGAGCGGCGATCGGGACGTGCTGTTCGGCGTCACCGTGGCTGGACGCCCGGTGGAACTGCCGCAAATGCAACGCACCGTCGGCCTGTTCATCAACAGCATCGCCTTGCGCGTGCGGATGCCCGACGATCATCAGCGTTGCAGTGTGCGCCAATGGCTCAGTGAGTTGCTCGACAGCAACATGCAACTGCGCGAGTACGAATACCTGCCATTGGTGAGCATCCAGGAAGTCAGCGAACTGCCCAAGGGCCAACCGTTGTTTGACAGTCTGTTCGTGTTTGAGAACGCGCCGGTGGAAGTTTCGGTGCTGGATCGCGCCCAAAGCCTCAACGCCACCTCTGACTCGGGCCGCACCCACACCAACTTCCCGCTCACGGCGGTCTGCTACCCGGGGGATGACTTGGGGTTGCATCTGTCCTACGACCAGCGTTACTTCGATGAATCCACTGTCCAGGGCTTGCTGGGTGAGTTCAAGCGCTTGCTGCTGGCACTGATGGAAGGTTTTCACGGTGACATGGCCGAGCTGCCGCTGATTGACGCCCAGGAGCAGGACTTCCTGATCGAAGGCTGCAACCAGAGCGAGCGTGCCTATGCGTTGGAGCAAAGTTACGTCGAGCTGTTCGAGGCCCGGGTCGCGGCCCATCCGCAACGGGTGGCCGCCACCTGCCTGGACAGGACGTACAGCTATGCCGAGTTGAATGCACGGAGCAACCGCCTCGGCCATGCCTTGATCGCGTCGGGCGTGGGCCTCGATCAACCGGTGGCGTTGCTGGCCGAGCGCGACCTGGACCTGCTCGGCATGATCATCGGCAGCTTCAAGGCCGGTGCCGGTTACCTGCCGCTGGACCCAGGCCTGCCGAGTCAGCGTCTGAGCCGCATCCTTGAGCTGAGCCGCACGCCGCTGCTGGTCTGCACCCAGGCCTGTCATGCCCAGGCGCTGGCGCTGCTGGACGAGTCCGCCTGTTCCGGGCGGCCGAAGTTGCTGGTGTGGGAAAGCGTCCAGGCCAGCGATGTTTCGCAGCAAAACCCTGGCATCTACAGCGGCCCGGACAACCTGGCGTACGTGATCTACACCTCGGGCTCCACCGGGTTGCCCAAAGGCGTCATGGTGGAACAACGCGGCATGCTCAACAACCAGCTCAGCAAGGTGCCGTACCTGGCCTTGAGCGAGACTGACGTGATCGCCCAGACCGCCTCCCAGAGTTTCGACATTTCCGTCTGGCAGTTCCTCGCAGCGCCGTTGTTCGGCGCCCGGGTGGACATCGTGCCCAACGTTATCGCCCACGACCCGCAAGGGCTGCTCGAGCATGTGCAACGCCAGGCCATCACGGTGCTGGAAAGCGTGCCGTCACTGATCCAGGGCATGCTCGCCCAGGACCGCATCGGCCTGGACGGCCTGCGCTGGATGCTGCCCACTGGTGAAGCGATGCCGCCGGAGCTGGCCCATCAATGGTTGTTGCGTTACCCGGACATTGGCCTGGTAAACGCCTATGGCCCGGCGGAATGCTCCGATGACGTGGCGTTCTTCCGGGTCGACATGGCCTCGACCCGTGGCAGCTACCTGCCGATTGGTACGCCCACCGACAACAACCGTTTGTACTTGCTTGATGGTGCGCTGGACCTGGTGCCGCTGGGTGCGGTGGGCGAGTTGTGCGTGGCAGGCACCGGGGTAGGGCGCGGGTACGTCAGTGATCCATTGCGCACTGCCCCAGTGTTTGTGCCCAACCCGTTTGGTGCGCCAGGGGAGCGCTTGTACCGCACTGGCGACCTGGCGCGGCGGCGTCGCGACGGCGTGCTGGAGTACGTTGGACGCATCGATCATCAGGTGAAGATTCGTGGTTACCGCATCGAACTGGGGGAAATCGAAGCGCGCCTGCATGAACAGCCCGAGGTCCGCGATGGGGCAGTGGGGGTACAGGAAGGCGCCAACGGCAAGCATCTGGTGGGCTATCTGGTCGCCGCCGATTCGGCATTGAAGCCGACCGAACGCCTGGAACGCATCAAGCAGCGCCTGCGCGCCGAACTGCCGGAGTACATGGTACCGCTGCACTGGCTGTGGCTTGACCGCTTGCCCCTCAACGCCAACGGCAAACTCGACCGCAACGCCTTGCCGGCCCTGGAAATCGGCCAGTTGCACAGCCAGGATTACCAGGCGCCAGGCAATGAGCTGGAGCAGACCCTGGCGGACATCTGGGCCCAGGTGCTCAAGGTCGAGCGGGTGGGGGTGCGAGACAATTTCTTCGAACTGGGCGGCCACTCGTTGCTGGCGACGCAAATCGCTTCGCGGGTGCAAAAGGCCCTGCAACGCAATGTGCCGCTGCGGGCGATGTTCGAGTGCAGCACGGTGCAGGAACTGGCCGAATACATCGATGGGCTGGCGGCCAGTGAAATCACCGAGGAGAAGGTGGATCGGTTGAATGATTTGATGGCGCAATTGGAAGGATTGTAGTTCTGCGGCGTCTATAAGAGGCCTCATCGCGAGCAGGCTCGCTCCCACAATGGATTTGTGATCGACGCAAATCCCCGGTGGGAGCGAGCCTGCTCGCGATGGCGTCATTACTAACACCGCAAAGCCCACGGTTGACGCCTCGCCCCGTACGGCTCAGTCTCCCAAGGCTTTTTCTCCATTCAACACAAGGAGGTCATCAATGCCTTTTGCAACCCTTGATGGGCAATCACTTCACTACCTGGACCAAGGCCAGGGCCCGGTGGTGCTGCTGGGCAGCAGCTACCTGTGGGATCACACCATGTGGGCGCCGCAGATCGAGGCACTGTCCCGGCATTACCGGGTGATCGCCCTGGACCTTTGGGGCCACGGCCAGTCCGGGCGTTTGCCTGAGGGCATGACATCCCTGGACGATCTGGCTCGCCAGGCACTGGCGTTGATGGATCATCTGGAGGTCGATTGCTTCAGTCTGGTGGGGCTTTCGGTGGGCGGGATGTGGGGCGCACGGCTGGCGCTGATGGCGCCCAAGCGGCTTGAGGCGTTGGTGTTGATGGACACTTACGTAGGGGTCGAACCTGAACCGACTCGCCAGTATTACTTTTCGCTGTTCGACAAGATCGAAGCCAGCGGTAGCATCCCCGAGCCGTTGCTGGACATTGTCGTGCCGATCTTTTTCCGGCCGGGCATCGATCCGCAGTCAGCGCTCTACCAGCAGTTTCGCACCACACTGGCCGCACTGCCGACCGACCGCCTGCGCGACAGCGTCGTGCCGTTGGGACGGATCATTTTTGGTCGGGACGACATCCTGCCGCGCCTGCCTGAGCTCGACGCCGGGCGCACGCTGGTGATGTGCGGCGACCAGGACAAACCGCGACCACCGTCCGAGGCGCTGGAAATGGCTGAGCTGATCGGCTGCCCGCATGTGCTGATTCCAGAGGCGGGGCATATCTCCAACCTGGAAAACCCGGAATTCGTGACCCGAGCCTTGCTGGAGTTTCTGCGCAGCTGACCTGACGCCATCGCGAGCAGGCTCGCTCCCACATTTTGATCTGTGCCTGACGCTGATTTTGTCGTCGCCACACATCCCCTGTGGGAGCGAGCCTGCTCGCGATGAGGCCCTCTAGGTCGATCTCACTTCTGCCCGAGAATCTTCACCAGCTTGTCCGGCGACGGTGCGCCTTGCTGCTGTTGCAGTTCGCCCTTGTCATCCAGGTAGAAAATCGCCGGGGTGGCGGACAGTTCCAGTTCTTCCATCAGCTGCAGGTTGGTGTCCAGTTTTGCCTGGATGGCCGGCGGTATGTTCTTGAGGGGTTTGAGCGCGCTGCCCTTGCCGGCCTTCTCGTGGGTTTCCAAGGCCTGCTCAGGGTCCTTGGCCGCCAGCAATGCGGCGGATTTTCCTGGGCTGTCTTCACGGATGATGCCCACCATGATGTGGCGTAACTGCACCTTGCCGGCTTTGACCCATGGCCGTGCCTGTTCCCAGAACATGTTGCAGTACGGGCAGTTCGGGTCACTGAACAGATAGACGGTGCGCGGCGCGTCCTTGCTGCCGTCGGCGATCCAGTTGCTCGCTTCCATCTTCCCCCAGATGGCCTTGGCCATTGGGGCATAGACCAGCTTTTGCAGCGGCTCGGCGCTCAGGTCCTTGCCGTCGGCGTCGTACAGGTTGCCCAGCAAGACATGCTGGCCATCGGGTGTCAGGTACAGCGCCATCCCACGGTTCTGGTATTGCGCCGCGTAACCGCGCAATCCGTCCGGCGCCTCGAACGTGCCGACGATTTTCGCGCCCTTGGCTTCGATTTTCTTGATGGCCGCGGGCAGTTCTTCGGCGTGCAGCAGCGGTGCCTGCGACAGCGTGGCGGCGACGGCCAGGGTCAGCAAGTGGCGGAGGCGGGGCATGAGGGTTTCCTTGTGGCGGAGTGGGGAGCCGATGTTGAATCCGGCGTTTCGAAGTTCTCCAGGGCGCGGGCCAGGCTCGCTTCTGACAATTCGCCCAAGTGACTGTCCAGCAGGCGGCCGTCGGCGCTGTAGAACAAGGTGGTTGGCAGTGCCATGGAACCGACGGCCTGACCGAGGCGACCGCTGCCATCAAACAGCACGTTGTCCAGGCTCAAGCCCTGGGTGGCCAGATAAGTGCTGACGCTTTGCATGCTTTCGGCCTGGTTGACGAACAGGAACGTCAGGTCCGGGCGCTGCTGCTGGGCCTCTTCCAGCACGGGCATTTCGCGCCGGCAGGGTGGGCACCAGGTGGCCCAGAGGTTGATCACCAGGGGCCCGCCCTGGTAATCGGTGAGTTTTACCGTCTCGCCGTTGGCGTTACGCAGATTGATTTCCGGCAGTCGGGTGCCTTGTTCATAGATCGTCAATGACATCGTCGCCACCAGCCAGAACAACAGACCGCTGCCCACGCCGAAACCCAACGGCCGGCGCAAGGCCGGTCGGTGCCGGCCCCACAGCAACGCGCCAATCACCAGCGCGACGATCCCCGGCCAGGCCAGAAAACCGCCGTCGCGCAGGTCGACGATCTGCCACAGGTCATCCTGGTAATGGTTCCAGTAGGCGCCGACGAAGCCGATCCGTGCGGCCAGAAGCCCCAGCAAAAACAGCACGAACAGCACCGATTCCGGGTTTTCGCCACCGCGCTTGGCTACTCGCCAGCCCACCAGGGTTGCCAGTGCCAACGCGCTGATCAGCAATAGATGGTTAAGCGCAATGGCAAAGGTGCCGAGGGTAAACGTCAGCATCAGCGCGCGTTCCGAGTCATGTTCCAGTGCTCCAGGAATTCCTTGGCATTGACTTCCCCGGTGATCCGCTGGCTGCGCCGCTCTTGACCGTCGGCGCCAATCCACAGCAGGCTCGGTGGCCCCGGCACTTGATAGCGGCCCAGCAGTTCGCGACTGGCGGCATTGTCGGCGGTGACGTCCAGACGCACCAGGCGTACGTCTTTCAAGGCGTCCAGCACATCGGTGCGGCCGAACACCTGTTTTTCCATGATCTTGCAGGACACGCACCAGTCGGCGTAGTAGTCCAGCAAGACCCATTGGCCCTGGGCCTTGGCCGCATCCAGTTCCCGCTGCAGGGCGGCAGGCTCGCTGACCGTGATAAAGGCATCATGGGCGCTAACGGCCGAGCTTTCCGAGGTGCCGGCATAGACCTTCAGGGGCTGGAAGAAATCATCGCCGCCACCCGCCGCGCCGATCACCAGCAGGCTGCCCCACAGACCGAACAGCAGCGACGCGCTGCCGCATACATAGGCTGTGCGACCGAAACCTTCGGTCTGCCGCCAGGCGCTATAGGCGGCAATCAACAACAACGTGCCCCACAGGCCGATCCACAGCGAGCCGTCGATGACCGGGCGGATCATGAGGATCGCGGTGCCCAGGAACAGAAAGCCGAACACGCCCTTGAGCACATTCATCCAGGCGCCGGGTTTGGGCAGGAAACGATTGCCCACGGTCACCAATAGCAACAGCGGCAGGCCAATGCCCACGCCCATGGCGAACAGGATCAGCCCGCCGTGCAACGCATTGCCGCTTTGGGCGATGTACAGCAGCGCACCGGCCAGCGGGGCAGTCATGCACGGGCCCACCAACAGGCCGGACAAGGCTCCGAGAATGCCGGCGCCCACCAGGCTGCCGCCGCGGCGCTGGCGTCCGGCACTTTCCAGGCGGTCGCGCAGGGCGGCCGGCAACTGCAATTCGAAGAAACCGAACATGGGTAACGCCAGCACCACGAATATCGCCGCGAAAGTGCCCAGCAGCCACGGTTGCTGCAGCAGCGCCTGAAGGTTGGCCCCCAGCAGCGCGGCGATTACGCCCATGGCGGCATACACCAGGGCCATGCTGATCACGTAGCTGATGGCCAATGCCAATCCACGCCGAGGGCTGGCGCCGCTGCCCACCACCACCCCGGCCAGGATCGGCAGCATGGGTAGCGAGCACGGCGTAAACGCCAGCAACAGGCCCAGGCCAAAGAACACCAGCAGGCTCCAGCCCAAGGCCCGTTGCTGCAGGCCGCTGGCCAAGGCCTGGTCCGGCGCCTCACCATTGGCAACCGCTGGTGCAGTGCCACCCAGGTCCACCACCTGGGTCTGGGGTGGATAGCACAAGCCCGCGTCGGCGCAGCCTTGGAAGCCGACCTTGATTTTGCCGGTGGCGCCGGCGGGGATTTTCAGTTCCAGCGCCTGACGATAAACCTGTTGATCGCCGAAAAACTCGTCGCTATGGGCTTCACCCTCCGGCAACTTCGGTTTTTGCGCCTCGGCAAGACCGTCGAATTTGAGTCGCTGCTGATACAGGTAGTAGCCGTCGGCAATCTGCCAGAACAACTGGGTTTCACCGGAGTCCAGGCGTTCGGAGGTGAACACGAAGGCTTTTTCCACCGGCAGGAAATCGGTTTTGGTCTCGAACGGATTGGCGGCCTGGGCCAGGCCCGAGATCAGGAGCAGCCACAGCAAAAACAATCGACGCATGGATAAAGCCTTAGAACGAAGCAAGTGGAATGCACGATGGCGACTGGCGATTAACCGTCGATTAACCCGGCGACGATCGGCAGGTAGCAATGATCGCCCATGTTTGCCGTACTCGTCGCATAATGTCGGCTTAATCGGCCGGCGGCCTAATGTACCTTTTTCCACGGGGCTTACCATGCACGTACTGGTCTGCGAAGACGATGAGTTGATCGCCAGCGGGATCGTCGCCGGGCTCACGGCCCAGGGCCTGACCGTCGAACACGTCGCCACGGCGTCGGCGGCGCGGGCGATGGTTGGCGTGGCCCGGTTCGACGTCATGGTGCTGGACCTGGGGCTGCCCGACGAGGACGGCCTTAAATTGTTGCGCCAATTGCGCCAGCAAGGTCTGGAAATACCGGTGCTGATCCTCACCGCCCGGGACTCGGTGACCGACCGGGTCGACGGCTTGCAGGCCGGTGCCGATGATTATCTGCTCAAACCCTTCGATCTGCGTGAGCTCGCGGCGCGCCTGCACACCTTGCTACGGCGCGTGGCGGGGCGCAGCGTCAATCTGATCGAGCACGGTCGCCTGACTTACGACCCCAGCAGCCGGGAAACCACCCTCGGCGGACAGCCGGTGGACCTTTCCCGGCGTGAGCAGTCACTGTTGCAGGCGCTGTTGCACAGTCGCGGTCGGGTCCTGTCCACCGAGCAACTCAAGGACAGTGTCTACGGTTTCAATGACGAACTGGAAAGCAACGCCCTCAACGTCCATATCCATCACCTGCGGCGCAAGCTCGGCAATGGCATTGTCGAGACGGTCCGCGGGCTGGGTTATCGGCTGGGGCCGGCCGACGACGGGGAGTCCTCCAAGTGATGAGCCTGCGATTGCGCCTGAGTCTGACCCTCGGCGCGGCCTTCGCCCTGATCTGGGCCCTGGCGGCGGCGTGGATGCTCAGTGATCTGCGCAACCAGATGATGTTTTCCCTTGACCAGCGGCTGGTGGCTTCGGCGCGGATGGTCGCCGGGCTGCTGGAACAGATGCCGCCATTGCCCAGCAAAGGTGAAGGCACGCACCTGAGGACCGAGCATGTGAGCATTCCGGGGGGCATGGCTTGCCAGGTCAGCTCCTTGCGGGGGGAGATCCTGGCCCGCAGCCATGGCACCCCAGACCAAACCCTGGAAGCCGAGAAGCTGGGCTTTCACGACCAGATGATCGACGGCGCGCCCTGGCGCAGTTTCACCCTGGCCCGAGGGGATTTGCGCATCACCACCGCCGACCGCCAGATCGAACGCGAAGCCTTGAACATGTCGGTGCTGTTGGCGGCCTCGGTACCGGTCGGCGTGGCGCTGCTGGGCTGCCTGTGCCTGTTATGGCTGGGCATCGGCCAGGGCCTGGCACCGCTCAATCGCATGCGCGATGCATTGATGCGACGCAATGCCGACTCCCTGGAGCCTCTGCAGATCCATCCGCTGCCCAGTGAGCTGCGGCCGTTGCTGGAGACCCAGAACCAGCTGTTCCAGCGTATCGGCAAGACCATTGAGCGCGAGCGCCGGCTGACCGGCGATGCCGCCCATGAGCTGCGCAGCCCGTTGACGGCTATCAAGACTCACCTGCAAGTGGCGCGCATGACCGAAGGCGTCGCCCGCGATCAGTCCCTGGCCCGGGCCGAGGAGGGCGCCGACCGCTTGCACCGCACCCTCGAACAGTTGTTGCTGCTGGCCCGGGTCGAGGGCAGCCTGTCGTTCGACGATGGCGTGCAGTGCAACGCCGAGCAAGTGGCGCGACTGGCGATCCAGGATGCGACCGGCGGCGCTCCCCAGCGGATCAAGCTTCATTTGGCACCCGGGGTGTCCGACGCGCCGGTGCAAATGCCGGCGGTGCTTTCCATCGCCGCCTTGCGCAATCTGCTGGACAACGCCTTGCGTCATACGCCAGACGGGACCGAGGTGCAATTGAGCCTGGAAATGATTGGCCAGCGTGTACGCTTCCAGGTTCGCGATCATGGTCCCGGCATTGACGCCGACGATGTCCAGTACCTGACCCAGCGCTTCTGGCGCAATGGCCAGAGCACCGGCTGCGGACTGGGGTTGGCGATTGTCCAGGCCATCGTCCAGCGTTGTGGTTGCGGTCTGCATTTCGACAGCCGTCCGGACGGATTGCGGGTTGAATTGACGATGCCTGTACAGGTGGGTTAACCCAGGTCTACCGGGGAGCTGCATACATCCGTTGTAACGACCTGCCATTGGCGCACCCACCTCATCCGGGGCTATGTTTTTCTCAGCTCGACTCAAGGACTGAGGAACACCGCGCCATGGAACCACTCATTGAAATCAGCACCGCCACCCCCAGCGATGCCGGCATCATCAGCCGGATCGCCGAACGCTCCATCCGCCTAGGATGTGCCGCCGAACACCGTAACGACCCGCGCATCGTGGCAGCCTGGATACGCCACAACACCCTCGCTCACCTACAACCCTTACTGCTCGACCCAAGGTTGCGCCTGACTCTGGCGCGTTTGCAGGGGCGGCTGGTGGGCACCGCCATGGCCTCGGTTTCAGGCCGGATCGCGTTCTGCTATGTGCAACCGGAATGGTTTCGCCGCGGTGCCGGGCGAGCGCTGGTACGGGACATCGAGGCGTGGTTGCGCGGTCGCGGGGTCGTCCAGGCGACCCTCAACAGCACACGCAGCAGCCACGGGTTCTATCGACATCTGGGGTTCAGGCAAAGCGCCGAGGCGTTCGCCATCGGCGGTGTCACCGCCATTGCCATGCACAAGCCACTGGTCGAGCCTGCGGGGGAAAGTTCGATTCCAGAGTAAATCCTTGCCGCGCCGGTGCGTTTCCACAACAGGAAACCTGCACGTGCGCCCCGACCGGATGCGCACCTGCCCGGTGTGCCATTTGGGTCACTACTACAGTGTATTGCGGGGTCGAGAGATGTCAGTCGCCAATAGTCTTATCGAAGCACAGCCGGCGCGGGTCAGTTGCGCGCCGACCGAGACGCTCTACCAATTCAACGAGTCGCCGCTGCTGGCCCGCCAGAGCCGGCAGGAGTCCAACGCCCGCAGCTATCCACGGCGCATTCCCTTGGCCCTCAAGCGCGCCAGGGGTTTGTATGTCGAGGACGTCGAGGGTCGCACTTTCATCGACTGCCTGGCCGGGGCCGGCACCCTGGCCCTGGGGCATAACCATCCGGTGGTGATCGAGGCGATCCAGCAGGTGCTGAGCGATGAGTTGCCTTTGCATACCCTGGACCTGACCACGCCGGTCAAGGATCGCTTCGTTCAGGACCTGTTCGGCCTGTTGCCGGCGGACCTTGCCGCCGAGGCGAAGATCCAGTTCTGCGGCCCCACCGGCACTGATGCGGTGGAAGCTGCTCTCAAACTGGTGCGCACGGCCACCGGGCGCAGCACCGTGTTGTCGTTTCAGGGCGGTTATCACGGCATGAGCCAGGGGGCGCTGAGCCTGATGGGCAGCCTGGGACCGAAGAAACCCTTGGGCGCCTTGCTCGGTAACGGTGTGCAATTCATGCCTTACCCCTACGATTACCGCTGTCCGTTCGGTTTGGGCGGTGCCTCGGGGGTGAAGGCCAATCTGCATTATCTGGAAAACCTGCTGACCGACCCCGAGGCCGGCGTGCAATTGCCGGCGGCGGTGATCGTAGAGGTGGTGCAGGGCGAGGGCGGGGTCATACCGGCCGATCTGGATTGGTTGCGCGGGTTGCGGCGCATCACCGAGCAGGCGGGCGTGGCGTTGATTGTCGACGAGATCCAGAGTGGTTTTGGCCGCACCGGTAAAATGTTCGCGTTCGAACACGCCGGCATCATTCCAGATGTGGTGGTGCTGTCCAAGGCCATCGGCGGCAGCCTGCCGCTGGCGGTGGTGGTTTATCGCGACTGGCTCGATACCTGGCTGCCGGGAGCCCATGCCGGGACCTTCCGTGGCAATCAAATGGCCATGGCTGCCGGTTCCGCGGTGATGCGCTATCTGGTGGAACACAACCTGCCGGCCCACGCCAGCGCCATGGGCGATCGCTTGAGCGAACACCTGCACGTCCTGCAGCGGGATTTTGCGCAACTGGGCGATATCCGTGGACGCGGGCTGATGCTTGGCGTCGAACTGGTTGACCCGGCCGGAATGCCGGATGCCTTGGGCCACCCGCCGGTAGATGCGCGCTTGGCGCCACGGTTGCAACGTGAATGCCTCAAACGCGGGTTGATCCTGGAGTTGGGTGGCCGGCAGGGCGGCGTGGTGCGTTTCCTGCCGCCGCTGACCATCACAGCGACGGAGATCGACCGGGTTGCCGAGATTTTCGGACGCGCCTTGAAGGCTGCCGTTGCCCAAGCCTGATTTTCACCCGGCTCCAAACGTTCCTTTCATACCCTGGCTGCGCATGCGCCGCAGTGAACCTCGAACAAAGATGGAGAGACACCCATGACTTCAGTATTCGACCGCGAGGACATCGTCTTTCAGGTCGTGGTCAACCACGAAGAACAGTATTCGATCTGGCCTGAGTACAAAGCCATCCCCGAAGGTTGGCGTGCGGTTGGCAAAAGCGGCTTCAAAAAGGACTGCCTGGCCTACATCGAAGAAGTCTGGACCGACATGCGTCCCTTGAGCCTGCGCAAGAAAATGGATGAGCAGGTGGCGGTAGTCCATTAATGCAGAGCATGTAAGGACGCCTCAACCCCTGTGGGAGCGAGCCTGCTCGCGATAGCGGTGGATCAGCGACATTAATGTTGGCTGGCACTCCGCTATCGCGAGCAGGCTCGCTCCCACAGGGTTTTGTGTTGTTGCGGGTTACTTGAACCGCCGCTCCACCCCTTTCTCCACCAGGATCTTCGCCGAAATCTCTTCCACGGAAAAATGCGTGGAGTTGATGTGGGGAATGTTCTCCCGCCGGAACAGGTTTTCTACCTCGCGTACTTCGAATTCGCACTGGGCGTAGCTCGAATAGCGGCTGTTGGGCTTGCGCTCGTTGCGGATCGCGGTGAGGCGATCCGGATCGATGGTCAGGCCGAACAGCTTGTGCTGGTGGGCGCGCAGGGCGCTGGGCAGTTGCAGGCGCTCCATGTCGTCCTCGGTCAGCGGATAGTTGGCCGCGCGGATACCAAATTGCATCGCCATGTACAGGCACGTCGGCGTCTTACCACAGCGCGACACACCCACTAGGATCAAATCGGCCTTGTCGTAATAATGCGTACGGGCGCCATCATCGTTGTCCAGGGCGAAGTTGACCGCCTCGATGCGTTCCATGTAATTGGAGTTATGACCAATGGAATGGGACTTGCCGACCGAGTAGGACGAATGCTCGCTCAGCTCCTGCTCCAGAGGCGCCAGGAAGGTGGAAAAAATGTCGATCATGAAACCATTGGACGTTGCGAGAATCTCACGGATGTCCTGATTGACGATGGTATCGAAGATAATCGGGCGGAAACCGTCGGTTTCGGCGGCTTTATTGATTTGCTGTACCATGGCCCGCGCCTTGTCGACACTGTCGATGTACGGACGTATGAATTTGGCGAAGGTAATGTTTTCGAATTGCGCCAACAGGCTTTGGCCCAGTGTTTCGGCTGTAATGCCGGTGCCGTCGGAGATAAAGAAAGCAGATCGTTTCATTTGCGCCTTGGGCCCTAGTGAGCTAGTGACGATTCTTGGATATGATAGGCGCGATTTGCCGGCCGCCAGTGGCCCGCATTCTCACTTATTTTCCAGGTCCAGGCCATATCGCCGGTATTCGCTCCCCTGGAGCCACCGGTGCCTTGAGCTTTTCCAACACAGTTAGTGGAGAGATCACCTTGGTAGAGTACGTAGTTTCCCTCGATAAGCTCGGCGTCCATGATGTAGAGCATGTGGGGGGCAAGAACGCATCCCTGGGCGAGATGATCAGTAACCTCGCCGGTGCCGGCGTATCGGTGCCAGGTGGCTTCGCCACGACGGCTCAGGCTTATCGTGACTTTCTGGAACTGAGCGGCCTGAACAAACAGATCCACGACGCGCTCGATGCCCTGGACGTCGATGACGTCAACGCCTTGGCCAAGACCGGCGCCCAGATCCGCCAATGGATCATGGAAGCCGAGTTTCCCGAGAAGCTGAACGCCGAAATTCGCACCGCCTTCGCCAAACTGTCCGAAGGCAATCCCGACGTTGCCGTCGCCGTGCGCTCCTCGGCCACCGCCGAAGACCTGCCGGATGCCTCCTTCGCCGGCCAGCAGGAAACCTTCCTGAATATCCGTGGCGTGGAAAACGTCATCCGTGCCGCCAAGGAAGTCTTCGCTTCCCTTTTCAATGACCGTGCCATTTCCTACCGTGTGCATCAGGGCTTCGACCACAAACTGGTCGCCCTGTCTGCCGGTGTTCAGCGCATGGTCCGCTCCGAAACCGGCACCGCCGGGGTAATGTTCACCCTCGACACCGAGTCGGGTTTCCGTGACGTGGTGTTCATCACTGGCGCCTACGGCCTGGGTGAAACCGTCGTACAAGGCGCGGTGAACCCGGATGAGTTCTATGTCCATAAAGGCACACTGGAAGCCGGTCGTCCGGCCATCCTGCGCCGTAACCTGGGCAGCAAGGCCATCAAAATGATTTACGGCGACGAAGCCAAGGCCGGTCGTTCGGTCAAGACCGTCGACGTGGACAAGGCCGAGCGCGCGCGCTTCTGCCTGAGCGACGCCGAAGTCAGCGAGCTGGCCAAGCAGGCGATGATCATCGAGAAGCACTACAAGTGCCCGATGGACATCGAATGGGCCAAGGACGGTGACGACGGCAAGCTGTATATCGTGCAGGCCCGTCCGGAAACCGTGAAGAGCCGTACCCAGGCCAATGTCATGGAGCGTTACCTGCTCAAGGAAACCGGCACCGTGCTGGTGGAAGGCCGTGCCATCGGCCAGCGCATCGGCGCCGGCAAGGTGCGGATCATCAAGGACGTCTCGGAGATGGATAAGGTCCAGGCCGGCGATGTGCTGGTTTCCGACATGACCGACCCGGATTGGGAACCGGTGATGAAACGCGCCAGCGCCATCGTCACCAACCGCGGCGGACGTACCTGCCACGCGGCGATCATCGCCCGTGAACTGGGCATTCCGGCTGTGGTCGGTTGCGGCAACGCCACTCAGTTGCTCAAGGACGGCCAGGGCGTCACCGTGTCCTGCGCCGAAGGCGATACCGGCTATATCTTCGAAGGTGAACTGGGCTTCGACATCAAGAAGAACTCCGTGGACGCCATGCCGGACCTGCCGTTCAAGATCATGATGAACGTCGGCAACCCGGATCGCGCCTTCGACTTCGCGCAACTGCCGAACGCGGGTGTGGGCCTGGCCCGCCTGGAATTCATCATCAACCGCATGATTGGCGTGCACCCCAAGGCGTTGCTGAACTACGACGGCTTGCCGCCGGAGATCAAGGACAGCGTCGACAAGCGCATTGCCGGTTACAACGATCCGGTCGGTTTCTACGTCGAGAAACTGGTGGAGGGCATCAGCACCCTGGCGGCTGCGTTCTGGCCGAAAAAGGTCATCGTGCGCCTGTCGGACTTCAAGTCCAACGAATACGCCAACCTGATTGGCGGCAAGCTCTACGAGCCGGAAGAAGAAAACCCGATGCTGGGCTTCCGAGGCGCTTCGCGTTACATCAGCGAATCGTTCCGTGACTGCTTCGAACTCGAGTGCCGCGCCCTCAAGCGTGTGCGCAACGAGATGGGCCTGACCAACGTCGAGATCATGGTGCCGTTCGTGCGCACCCTGGGCGAAGCGAGCCAGGTTGTCGACCTGTTGGCGGAAAACGGCCTGGCCCGTGGTGACAACGGCCTGCGCGTGATCATGATGTGCGAGCTGCCGTCCAACGCGATCCTCGCTGAAGAATTCCTTGAATTCTTCGACGGTTTCTCCATCGGCTCCAACGACCTGACCCAGCTGACCCTGGGCCTGGACCGTGACTCCGGCATCATCGCGCACCTGTTCGACGAGCGGAACCCGGCGGTCAAGAAGCTGCTGGCCAATGCCATTGCCGCCTGCAACAAGGCCGGCAAGTACATCGGCATCTGCGGTCAGGGCCCTTCGGATCACCCGGACCTGGCCAAGTGGCTGATGGAGCAGGGCATCGAAAGCGTTTCGTTGAACCCCGACTCCGTACTGGAGACCTGGTTCTTCCTGGCTGAAGGTCAGGCTGCGGTCTGATCGAGTGAAGGGGCCTCACCGGTGATGTAAGCCGGGTAACCTTTGTGGGAGCGAGCTTGCTCGCGATAGCGGAGTGTCAGCCAAGATTATTTTTGCTGATCCACCGCAATCGCGAGCAAGCTCGCTCCCACAGTCGTCTTTTTTTGTGCAAGAGCATTATGCAAAGCAGCAGCAACCTTTTTCCTGTCGCCCTGATCAGCGCCGAGCGGCGTGGTGATCTGAGCGAAGACGTCTATCGTCTGAAGCCCGGCAACAGCCCGGACTACAGCGTTGAACTGGCCGTCACCCGACTGGGCATGGCCGACGGCAGCGAGGTTCGCGGCGTTCCCGTGATCCTGCTGCACGGCAGTTTTTCCAACCGGCGCTTCTGGTATTCGCCTAAGGGCCTGGGACTGGGGGCCTATCTTGCGCGGCTGGGCTTTGACGTGTGGATTCCCGAAATGCGCGGTCATGGCCTGTCCCAGCGCAATCACGACTACCGCAAGAACCGCGTGGCCGATTACGCTCGTTACGACCTGCCGGCCATCGGTGCCTTCGTGCGTGAGCAGAGCGGGCAGGTGCCACACTGGATCGGCCACTCTTTGGGCGGCATCACCCTGGCGGCGGCGTTGGGCGGTCACTATCTGGGCGAGCCGGCGGTGGCTTCGGCGGCGTTTTTTGGCACCCAGGTCAGCCGCACTTATTGGCCGCTGAAGATCCCGCCGGTGGAATGGAGCGGACGTTTCATTCTCAAGCGTTTTGCCCAGTTGTCCGGTTCGCGGCTCAAGCGCGGCCCGGAGGACGAGCCCATCGGCCTGGCGCTGGAGAGCATGCGCTGGTATGGCCTGTTCGGGCGTTTCGGTGATGCGCAGAAGAACTGGTGGGCGGGTCTGGCCGATGTGCAGGTGCCGGTACTGGCGGTGAGCGCGGCCGGCGACCAGCAGGATCCGACCTGGGCTTGCCGCAAACTCTTCGAGCAGGTCGGCTCTGCGCACAAGCAGTTTGTCTGCCTGGGCCGGGAGCAGGGCTTTACCGACGATTTCGGCCATGTCGAGATGCTGGTCAGCAAAGCGGCCCATGCTGAGGTCTGGCCGTTGGTGGCGCGTTGGCTGGCAGATCAGCATGCACCGCTACTGGCGGATCCATCCAGGCTGGCCGAAGCGGTTTGAAGCGAAGGCTCTGACAAGGGCATTTCGCTCTTGTCGGCTTGCGGCTAAGATATGACGCGATACGCGGTTCCGGTCACAAACGGTTGCTCACTCAGCCTGACGTTCCAGCCTTTACAGGAGTTGTTCAATGAACCATTACCTCACGCCCGACCTGTGCGACGCCTACCCGGAGTTGGTGCAAGTGTTGGAGCCGATGTTCAGCAATTTCGGTGGCCGCGATTCCTTCGGCGGCGAAATCGTGACCATCAAGTGCTTCGAGGACAACTCCCTGGTCAAGGAGCAGGTGGAACTCAAGGGCAACGGCAAAGTGTTGGTGGTCGATGGCGGCGGCTCACTGCGCCGGGCATTGCTGGGTGACATGCTGGCCGAAAAAGCCGCGAAAAACGGCTGGGAAGGGCTGGTGATTTACGGTTGCATCCGCGACGTCGACGTCATTGCCCAGACAGACCTTGGTGTCCAGGCCCTGGCCAGCCATCCGATGAAAACCGACAAGCGTGGCATCGGCGATCTCAATGTCGCGGTGACCTTTGCCGGCGTGACGTTTCGTCCAGGCGAGTATGTCTATGCGGACAACAACGGCGTGATTGTGTCGCCCAGCCCGCTGAAAATGCCTGAATGAAGCGTCAAAGCCATAAGGGATGAGGATGTTCGAGGAAGAAAACGCGCAATGGGGGCTGGTGCATGCACTGGTGCTGGACGGTAATGGTGGCGCGCGTTCGATAGCCCGGACAGAACTCGACGATTTGCAGTTACAGGCCCACGAAAGCTTGTGGCTGCACTGGGATCGCAGTCATCCGCAAACCCACACCTGGCTGCGCAAGTCCAGTGGCCTGAGCGAATTCAACTGCGACCTGCTGCTGGAGGAGAACACCCGGCCGCGCCTGTTGCCGCTGCCCAACGCCGAACTGCTGCTGTTTCTGCGCGGCGTCAACCTCAATCCGGGCGCAGAACCGGAGGACATGGTGTCGGTGCGGATCTTCGCGTCCCCCCAGCGAGTGATCTCCCTGCGCCTGCGTCCGTTGCGCGCCACCGATGAACTGTTGACGCAACTGGCCGAGGGCGAGGGGCCAAGGACTGCGTCGGAACTCATCCTTTATATGGCGCAGTACCTGACCAACAAGGTGCAGGATCTGGTCACCCAGCTCTCGGAAATCGTCGATAGCGAAGAAGAAAAGATTGATACCGACGAACGGTATACCCCCGAGCATGATGCCATTTTGCACATTCGCAGAAGGGCGGCCGGGCTGAAGCGGTTCCTGGCCCCCCAGCGGGATATTTTCGGCCAGATGACACGGCTCAAACTGCCGTGGTTTGTCGAGGATGATGGCGATTACTGGAATGAATTGAACAACAGCCTGACCCGCTACCTCGAAGAGCTGGAATTGACCCGAGAGCGCGTGGGGCTTGTGCTGGAGGCCGAGGACCGGCGTCTGTCGGTGCGTATGAATCGCACCATGTACCGCTTCGGCATCATCACCGGGATTTTTCTGCCGATGAGTTTTCTCACCGGTCTTTTGGGCATCAACGTCGGCGGTATTCCGTTCTCCGAAAGCCCTTATGGCTTCCTGGTTGCATGCCTGTTGATGGTCGGCGTGGCCCTCGGTCAGTGGTGGCTGTTCCGCCGTTTGCGCTGGGTTTGACGGGGCGCCATGTGACCTGCCGAAATTTGATCGCGTCTTTCACAGACATCACGAGAGGTGCGTATGCACGATCCGTTTGAACAGTCTTTGCGCGACATGCTCAAGGCTTCGCCGTCCAGCCGGGACGACGATGCATGCCTGGGACGTGTACTGAAAACCGCCAACCGCCAGGTTGGCGCCGGCGATCTGTTCAGCCTGCTGGGCCGCTGGTTGCCCGCGCTGATGATCGCCCTGAATAACGGGTCGGCCCACGTTTCGCCGGTTTCCCGTCGTAAACCTGTTACTCGCACCGCTGATAAGGCTGATTGAATATGGAACTTGATCTCTGGACCCAGAGCCTCGTCACGGCAATGACCGCGTTGTGGACCAAGGTGGCTAATTTCATCCCCAACCTCTTCGGCGCCCTGGTGGTGCTGTTGTTGGGGTTCGTGGTGGCCAAGCTGCTGGACACCCTGCTTTCAAAACTGCTCGCCAAATTGGGGCTCGACCGCCTGATGGGCGGCACCGGCCTGACCAAGCTGCTGTCGCGCGGTGGCATTCAGGTTCCGATCTCGACCTTGGTCGGCAAGATCGTCTACTGGTTCGTTCTGCTGATTTTCCTGGTTTCTGCCGCTGAATCCCTGGGCCTTGAGCGAGTTTCAGCTACGCTCGATATGCTTGCGCTGTATTTGCCGAAGGTTTTCGGTGCCGCGCTGGTATTGCTGGTGGGCGTTCTGCTGGCGCAATTGGCCAACGGGCTGGTGCGCGGCGCGGCCGAAGGTGTCGGGCTTGACTACGCCCAGGGCTTGGGGCGAATTGCCCAGGGCCTGGTGATCATCATCAGTATTTCGGTCGCGATCAGCCAGTTGGAGGTCAAGACTGACCTGCTCAACCATGTGATCGTCATCGTATTGATTACCGTTGGTCTGGCGGTTGCGCTGGCAATGGGGTTGGGAAGCCGGGAAATCGCCGGCCAGATTCTTGCGGGAATCTATGTGCGTGAATTGTATGAGGTTGGGCAACAAGTGCGTGTTGGCGAGGTCGAAGGCCAGATCGAAGAGATCGGCACGGTGAAGACCACATTGCTGACCGAGGAGGGTGAATTGGTATCGCTCTCCAATCGGATCCTACTGGAACAGCATGTGAGTAGCCGCTAACCCGGCAAACCCTGCTAATGTATGCCGCCGCAAAATGCCCGTTAACGCAGGCTGCGGCGCACATTGACCTAGACTGTCGGCCCGACTTGTTTTGAACAAACCCCAATCGCTATCCACGCGCTACGACCCCCGTGATCTCTCCGATGAGGAGTTGGTCGCGCGCGCGCATACGGAACTTTTCCACGTAACGCGTGCTTACGAAGAATTGATGCGCCGTTACCAGAGAACATTATTTAACGTTTGTGCGCGTTATCTGGGGAACGATCGTGATGCTGACGATGTCTGTCAGGAGGTGATGTTGAAGGTGCTGTATGGCCTGAAGAACTTCGAGGGGAAATCGAAGTTCAAGACATGGCTCTATAGCATCACGTACAACGAATGCATCACGCAGTACCGCAAGGAACGGCGAAAGCGTCGCTTGATGGATGCTTTGAGCCTGGATCCTCTGGAGGAAGCGTCTGAAGAAAAGGCGCCCAAACCAGAGGAAAAGGGTGGGCTGGATCGCTGGCTTGTCCATGTGAACCCGATCGACCGGGAAATTCTGGTGCTACGATTTGTCGCAGAGCTGGAATTCCAAGAGATCGCAGACATAATGCACATGGGGTTGAGCGCGACAAAAATGCGTTACAAGCGCGCTCTTGATAAATTGCGTGAGAAATTTGCGGGTATTGCTGAAACTTAGTTCGGCGCAAATATCTCTTACGTGTAGGCAAGTTCTGATAGACTTGTCGCCGAGTTGTCCCCCGGTTTGCGGGACTGCTTTACAATCACCAGATGGGGATTTAACGGATGAAACTGAAAAACACCTTGGGCTTTGCCATTGGTTCTTTGATTGCTGCCACTTCGTTCGGCGCTCTGGCACAAGGCCAAGGCGCAGTTGAAATCGAAGGCTTCGCCAAGAAAGAAATGTTCGACAGCGCTCGCGACTTCAAGAACAACGGCAACCTGTTCGGCGGCTCGATTGGTTACTTCCTGACCGACGACGTAGAACTGCGTCTGGCCTACGACGAAGTGCACAACGCACGTGCCGAAGACGGTCGTAACATCAAGGGCTCCAACACCGCTCTGGACGCTCTGTACCACTTCAACAACCCAGGCGACATGCTGCGTCCTTACGTATCGGCTGGTTTCTCCGATCAGAGCATCGGTCAGAACGGCCGTAGCGGTCGCAACGGCTCCACCTTCGCCAACGTTGGCGGCGGTGCCAAGCTGTACTTCACTGACAACTTCTACGCCCGTGCCGGCGTTGAAGCTCAGTACAACATCGACCAGGGCGACACCGAGTGGGCTCCAAGCGTCGGTATCGGTGTGAACTTCGGTGGCGGCTCCAAGCCTGCTGCTGCTCCAGTTCCAGCTCCGGCTGAAGTCTGCTCCGACAGCGACAACGATGGCGTGTGCGACAACGTCGACAAGTGCCCTGACACCCCAGCCAACGTAACCGTTGACGCTGATGGCTGCCCAGCTGTTGCTGAAGTCGTACGTGTTGAGCTGGACGTCAAGTTCGACTTCGACAAGGCGGTCGTTAAAGATAACAGCTACGGCGACATCAAGAACCTGGCTGATTTCATGAAGCAGTACCCATCCACCACCACTACTGTTGAAGGTCACACTGACTCCGTCGGTCCTGACGCTTACAACCAGGCTCTGTCCGAGCGTCGTGCAAACGCCGTTAAGCAAGTCCTGACCAACCAGTACGGTGTTGAATCGTCCCGCGTTCAGTCTGTTGGCTACGGCGAATCCCGCCCAGTTGCCGACAACGCTACTGACGCTGGCCGTGCTGTTAACCGTCGCGTAGAAGCGCAGGTTGAAGCCGAAGCTAAGTAATTAGCCCACAGCTTTGGAAAAGCCCGGCTTAGGCCGGGCTTTTCTTTGCCTGCGATTTATGAAAATCAGGGGCGGGGCTGGAGAAACACAAAAAACTGTGGGAGCGAGCCTGCTCGCGATGGCGGTGTGTCAGTCAGCATCAATGTTGCTGATCCACCGCCATCGCGAGCAGGCTCGCTCCCACAGGTTTGCTGGTGTCTGTGCTATAGCGCCGAAGCCTGGACCCAGGCCGGTTGCGCGCCTGCCAGCTCAGCAGCTCTGGCCACCTCGCCAATCACCAGGATCGCCGGGCTCTTGAGTTGAAATGCGCCTGCATCGGCCTCCATCGAGGTCAGGTCACTGCGACAGTCGCGCTGATGGGGCAGAGAGGCATTTTCAATCATCGCCACCGGCGTGTCCGCCGCCAGGCCTCCGGCCAGCAGTTGCTCGCGGATCTCGCTCAGTTTCGCCACCCCCATGTACACCACCAAGGTGGTCCCGCTTTGTGCCAGGGCTTGCCAGTTCAGGCTGCTACCGTCCTGGGTGTGGGCGGTGACCAGCGTCACGCCCCGGGCAATCCCACGCAGCGTCAGCGGAATATCACATTGCGTCGCACCCGCGAGGCCGGCCGTAATGCCATTGACCAGTTCCACTTCGACGCCATGCTCGCGCAGCCACTGCGCCTCTTCGCCGCCCCGGCCGAAGATGCACGGGTCGCCGCCCTTGAGGCGTACCACGCATTTGCCCTGACGGGCATAACGCAGCATCAGCCGATGGATAAAAGCCTGTGGCGTGGAACGGCATCCGCCGCGCTTGCCGACGGCGATGATCCGCGCGCCAGGGCAGTGCTCCAGCACCGCATCGTTGACCAGATCGTCGATCAACACCACGTCGGCTTCGCCCAAGGCGCGCACGGCTTTGAGGGTCAGCAATTCAGGGTCGCCAGGACCTGCACCCACCAGCCAGACTTTTGCGTTCATAGTGTTTTCCTCACGAGACAGCGGCCACCGGTTGCGCGGTGGCAACCAGCAGGCGTTTGATTTCCGGTACACAGGAGCCGCATTGCGTGCCGCAGCCCAGTTCCTGTTTCAGCCCCTGCAAGTCCAGGCCACGTTCAATGCCGGCGCAGATCGCACGCTGGCTGACGTTCATGCAGTTGCACAGTGTTTTGCTGCCGCCAACGGCGGCGCCGGCATTGCCTGGTGGGGCGCTCAAAGGCGCCAGCAGCCAGCGCCGCAATTGCTCATCGGCGCGGCCTTCCAGCCAGAGGTTTTGCAGCCAGTGGCGGGCCAGGGTTTCGCCGGCCAGGCGAATGGCGGTGATGCGACCGTTCTCGATTCGCACCCGTTTACCGATGGAACGACGCGGGTCGTCATAGGCCAGCACCGGCCCTTCGATCAGCCCCAATTGCTCGTCGATCGCCTGCAGCAACTGCGGTTCGGGGGCGACGGCGCTGGCCGCGCGAATCAGCAACGCGGGACGTTCGCGCCCAGTCAGGCTCAGGCTGACGTAGGCAAACGCCTCACACAGTGGTCGCAAAGTCTCCAAGTGCTGTTGAACATCGCCTTCGACCAGGGCGAAAAGCTGCCAGGGCAGGTTCACCGGTTCCAGGCGCACGCCGCTGTGTTTGAGTTCCGGCTGTTTTGACAGGGGGTCGAAGGCCGGTTGAGTCAGGGTATTGACCCCACCCTTGAGAAAGCGATCGCCCCAGTGCATGGGCAGAAACGCCTGCCCGGGGCGCACGCTGTCGTCGCTGTCCACCGCCACGATCACGGCGCCACGACGGCTCTTGAGGCTGACCAGGTCACCGGCTTGCAGCCGATGGCGAAGCAGTTCGTCAGGGTGCAGGCTGAGCACGGCTTCGTTCACATGACCGAACAATTGCGCGGCGGTGCCGGTGCGGCTCATGCCATGCCATTGGTCCCGCAGGCGACCCGTGTTGAGGGTCAATGGGTAGCGGGCGTCGCGCAACTCTTTGGCGGCGCGATACGGTTCTGCGACAAACCGCGCGCGGCCATTGTCGGTAGGAAAAATCCCGTCCAGATACAGGCGCGGTGTTCCGCTGCTGGCGCCTTGCGGGAAGGGCCATTGCTGAGGACCGAGTTGATCGATCAGGGCATGGCTGATACCGGACAAGTCCAGGTCGCGGCCACGGGTCAGTTGTTTGTATTCATCGAACAACTGGGCCGGGGTTTCAAAGGCGAACAGGCTGGGTTGACCCGGGCGCAGGCGTTTCTCCAGGCGTTGGGCGAAATCCACGGTAATTGCCCAGTCCGGCCGTGCCTCACCCGGTGCGGCAATCGCCCGGCGGACGTGGGAAATACGCCGTTCAGAATTGGTCACCGCCCCTTCTTTCTCGCCCCAACTGGCCGCTGGCAGCAGCAGGTCGGCAAACGCGGCGGTTTCGGTGGTCCGGAAGGCCTCTTGCAGCACCACGAATGGACAAGCTTGCAGGGCTTCCCGGACCGCCGTCTGGTCAGGCATCGACTGCGCGGGGTTGGTGCAGGCAATCCACAGTGCCTTGATCTTGCCACTGCGAACCTGTTCGAACAGTTCGATGGCGCTCAAACCCGTGGTCGCGGGCAATTGCTCAACACCCCAGTAGCGGGCGACTTCGGCGCGATGTTCGGCGTTGGCGGCGTCGCGATGACCCGGCAGCAGGTTCGACAAGCTACCGGTTTCCCGACCGCCCATGGCATTGGGCTGACCGGTCAGCGAGAAGGGCCCGGCGCCCGGCCGGCCGATTTGCCCGGTGGCCAGGTGCAGGTTGATCAACGCGCTGTTCTTCGCACTGCCGGCGGTGGACTGATTCAAGCCCATGCACCACAACGACAGGAAGCTGGGCGACGTGCCGACCCATTCGGCGCACTGGTGCAGTTGCTCGACGCTGATGCCGCAGATCTGGGCGACCATGGCCGGGGTGTAGTCGCGCACCAGGTTCTTGAGGTCCGCCAGGCCTTCGGTGTGGGCCTTGATGAAGCCGCGGTCGACCCAGTCTTCCCACAACAACAGGTGCAAAATCCCATGGAACAAGGCGACATCGGTGCCCGGCAGGATCGCCAGATGCAGGTCGGCAAGGTCGCAGGTGTCGGTACGCCGTGGGTCGATGACGATGATTTTCATCTGTGGTCGGCGGGACTTGGCGTCCTCGAGGCGGCGAAACAGGATCGGATGGGCGTAGGCCATGTTACTGCCGACAATCATCACACAGTCGCTCAGCTCCAGGTCTTCATAGCTGCAGGGCGGGGCGTCGGCACCGAGGCTGCGCTTGTAACCCACCACCGCCGAGGACATGCACAGCCGGGAATTGCTGTCGATGTTGTTGGTGCCCACCAGTGCCCGGGCGAGTTTGTTGAAGGCGTAGTAGTCCTCGGTCAGCAGTTGCCCGGAGATGTAGAACGCCACGCTGTCGGGGCCGTGTTCGGCGATGGTATCGGCGAAGATGCTGGCCGCGTGATCCAGCGCGCTGTCCCAATCTGTGCGGGCGCGGGACAGGCCCTTGCCCAGGCGCAGTTCGGGATACAAGGCGCGCGCGGCGAGGTCGCCGGTCAGGTGCAGGGTCGAACCTTTGCTGCACAGTTTGCCGAAGTTGGCCGGGTGGGCGGGATCGCCACTGACGCCGAGGATACGCTCGTCGTCATGTTCGATCAGCACGCCGCAACCGACCCCGCAATAACAGCAGGTCGAGGCGGTGGTTTGACGGCTCATCAGCTTGCTTCCCGCAATGCCAGCATCACCCGGCCGTTTTCGACCCGCGCCGCATGATGATGAGCGCAACCCACATCCGGGGCCTGGGCCTGGCCGGTTTCCAGGTCGATCTGCCAGTTGTGCAGCGGGCAGGCCACGCGCTTGCCATAGATCAACCCCTGGGACAGCGGGCCACCCTTGTGCGGGCAGCGGTCATCGAGTGCGAAAACCTCATCGTCGCTGGTACGAAAAATCGCGATATCGCCTTTCGGGCCATTGATGATGCGCGAGCCCAGGGCGTTGATCTCTTCCAGTGCGCAGATATCCAGCCAGTTCATGCCGGTACCTCCAGGTTTTTCACGGTGATGACTTCAAACTCTTTCTTCAGCTGGGGCTGTTCCAGGCGTTCTTTCCATGGGTCCTGTTCCAACGACAGGGAGAACTTCAGGCGGTCATGCAAGGCTTTGCGTCGTTGCGGATCTTCAAGTACCGCTTTCTTGATGTGCTCCATGCCGACCCGTTGCATGTAGTGCACGGTGCGTTCGAGGTAGAAGGCTTCTTCGCGGTACAACTGCAGGAATGCGCCGTTGTATTCGCGCACTTCTTCGGCGGTCTTGAGTTTGACGAAGAATTCGGCGACCTCAGTCTTGATCCCGCCGTTACCGCCGATGTACATCTCCCAGCCGGAATCGACGCCGATAATGCCGACATCTTTGATGCCCGCTTCCGAGCAGTTGCGGGGGCAACCGGAAACGGCCAGCTTCACTTTGTGGGGCGACCACATGTTGAAGAGGTCGTGCTCCAGCTCGATTCCCAATTGGGTGGAGTTCTGCGTGCCAAAACGGCAGAATTCGCTGCCTACGCAGGTTTTTACGGTGCGGATGGATTTGCCATAAGCGTGGCCGGACGGCATGTCCAGGTCTTTCCAGACTCCGGGTAGATCCTGCTTTTTGATCCCTAGCAAGTCGATACGCTGGCCGCCGGTGACCTTGACCATCGGCACGTTGTATTTGTCGGCCACATCGGCAATGCGCCGCAACTCAGACGGATTGGTCACGCCACCCCACATCCGCGGGACGACGGAGTAAGTGCCATCTTTCTGGATGTTGGCGTGGGCACGCTCGTTGATCAGGCGCGACTGCGGATCGTCGTGCGCTTCGCCGGGCCAGGTGGAAATCAGGTAGTAGTTGAGCGCCGGGCGGCAGGTGGCGCAGCCGTTTGGGGTGCGCCAGTTCAGGTAGCTCATGGTTGCAGCGATGGTCAGCAGATGCTGGTCGCGGATCGCCTGGCGAATCTGCCCGTGGTTGAGATCGCTGCAACCGCAGATGGCTTTTTCGCTTTTCGGTTTGACGTCCGCCGCGCCGCCCACGGTGTTGATCAGGATCTGCTCCACCAAACCGGCGCAGGAGCCACAGGAACTGGCGGCCTTGGTGTGTTTTTTCACATCATCGACGCTGAACAGCCCATGCTCCTGGATCGCCTTGACAATGGTGCCCTTGCACACGCCGTTGCAGCCGCAGACTTCGGCGGTGTCGGCCATGTTCATGGCTTTGTCCTGGCCCTGGTGTCCTACGTCTCCCAGGGCGTTTTCCCCAAACATCAGGTGATCGCGGATCTCGCTGATGGTGTGGTTCTCACGGATCTGACGGAAATACCAGCCACCGTCTGCCGTATCGCCGTACAGACAGGCGCCGACCAGCACGTCATCCTTGATCACCAGTTTTTTGTAGACGCCACCAATCGGGTCGGAAAGGGTGATGGTCTCGGTGCCTTCGCCGCCCATGAAGTCCCCGGCGGAGAACAGGTCGATGCCGGTGACTTTGAGTTTGGTCGAGGTCACTGACCCCTTGTAGGTGGCGAAGCCCAGTTGCGCGAGGTGGTTGGCACAGACCTTGGCTTGCTCGAACAGCGGTGCCACCAGGCCGTAGGCGGTTCCACGGTGGCTGGCGCATTCACCGATGGCATAGATGCGCGGGTCGTAGGTTTGCATCGTGTCGTTGACCAGAATCCCGCGGTTGCAAGGGATGCCGGACTTTTCCGCCAGTTCGGTATTGGGGCGGATACCGGCGGCCATCACCACCAGATCGGCCGGGATGATGTCACCGTTCTTGAATTGCACCGAGCCGACCCGGCCATTGCCGGCGTCGTGCAGGGCTTGCGTTTGTTCGCTCAGGCGGAATTTCAGCCCGCGATTTTCCAGGGCGGTTTGCAGCAACTGACCGCTGGTCTTGTCCAGCTGCCGCTCCAGTAGCCATTCACCCAGGTGCACCACTGTCACGTCCATGCCCCGCAGTTTCAAGCCGTTGGCGGCTTCCAGGCCGAGCAACCCGCCGCCGATCACCACGGCGTGTTTGTGGGTCTTGGCGGTGTTGATCATCGCCTGGGTGTCGGCGATGTCGCGGTAGCCAATGACGCCCTCCAGGGTGTTGCCGGGAATCGGCAGGATGAATGGCGTGGAGCCTGTGGCGATCAGCAGACGGTCGTATTCGGCTTCGCTGCCGTCCTCGGCGATGACCCGGCGCTTGACTCGGTCGATCTCCACGACCTTGCGGTTGAGCAGCAGCTTGATGTTGTTGTCCAGGTACCAGCTCAGGTCGTTGAGCACGATCTCTTCAAACGTCTGCTCGCCGGCGAGCACGGGCGAGAGCAGGATGCGGTTGTAGTTGGTATGAGGCTCGGCGCCGAACACCGTGATGTCGTATAGCTCATTGCTCAGCTTGAGCAGTTCTTCGAGGGTTCGAACCCCGGCCATGCCGTTGCCGATCATCACCAGTTTGAGTTTCTTCATCAGGGTTCTCCACAAGCTCAGGCCCGGTTCATCACGGTGCTCGGACTGGCTCGATACTTTTACGAAAACAAAAAAAGGCGTCCCGCTAGTTGCCTAGCGAGGACGCCTTTGTCCTTGTCCCGTTCTCTCGGGAAGCACCGCCCTCATCGTTGGAGGCGTTGCTTTATGTATGGTGAGAGAGGTTATGCAGTGGTTGTGCCAACTGGCTTGAGGGCGCGGATTTATTGGAGGGGAGGCGGGTTGTGCGGATTGGAGCGGGATTTATTGCACCGAATCAAAGCGTGTTGCCCGGTAATGGAGCGTCCGCAGGCGCAGTTGCAGGGACCATCAGGCCGCCATCGCGAGCAGGCTCGCTCCCACATTGGATCTGCGATGGACACAAAACCTGTGGGAGCGAGCCTGCTCGCGATAGACGCGACTGGGTTTCAGCCATGAAACGCTAAATACAGCAGCACCAGATTCACCACCAAAGACACCAGCGCCAATGTGCGCCAGACCTTCAGCGGCTCCCTTTCCAGTAGCGGCCGAGGCCTGACGCTCAAGCTGCGCCGTTCACCCTGTTCCAGCAGTAACAGCCATTCCTCGGCGGTTTCAAACCGTTGCCCAGGATCCGCCGCCACGGCACGCTCCAGGCTTTGCCCAAGCCATTCGGCCAGGTCCGGTCGATAGCGATGGGCACTGACCGGTATGCCAAAGCGCGGTCGCTGGAACGCCTCGATTTCGCCGTAGGGATAGTGTCCGGTGAGCAGGAAATACAAAGTCACGCCGACCGCATACAAGTCTTGTTGCGCCGTCGGCGGCGCACCCCCGAAGGCTTCCGGGGCGATATAGCTGGGCGTGCCGGGCAGCACGTTGGCCTGGTCTTCGGACAATCCCGGGCAGTACGCCAGGCCGAAATCCAGCAAGCGCAGTTCCCCATCCTCGCCCAGGTGCAGGTTCTCCGGCTTGATATCGCGGTGAAAGATCTGTCTTCGATGCAACAGGCCCACCGCGTGCACCAGCCGCTGCGCCAGATCCTGCCACTGGGGCAGAGGCAACGGGCCGCCCTGGTTGAACAGCTCGGCCAGGGTCTTGCCCGAATATTCCCGCATGACGTAGTACAAATGCTGACGCTGGGCAACGCCGTGGACTTCCGGAAACTGCCTCCCGGCGACCCGCCTGAGGAACCACTCTTCCGACAGCAACGACTGCCCGGCCTGAGTATCGTCCCGTAGATGCCCCGGCAAGGTTTTCAGCAACCATGGTTGGCCCTGGCCATCGTGTACGCGGTAGAGCAGCGATTGCTGGCTCTGACCGAGCAGGTTTTCGATCTGCCAGCCCTCGAACACTTGCCCCGGTTTCAATGCCGGGGGAAGGGGCCATTGCTGCAACTGGGCCAGCGCATCGCCAATGCTCGCTTCGCCCACCGCATCGACCCGCACCAGCAGTGCGCTGGCGTTGTCCTGGCTGCCGGCCAGGTGCGCAGCGTTGACCAGGGTTTGCGCGGCAATGTCCAGGTCCGGCTGGTCGCGAAGGATACCGGCGATGGCCGTGTCCCCCAGAACCGCCCAGACGCCATCGCTGAGCAGTACGAAGGTCTCGTCGGTGCGCAGTTCGCCATCGAGGAAGTCCAGGATCAGGTGCTGATCCAGCCCCAGGGCACGCTTGAGCACGTGCTGCATGCCCTGTTGTTCCCAGACGTGATCCTCACTGACCCGCTGCAGATGATTGTCGTGCCAGCGGTAGACCCGGCAATCGCCCACGTGGGCCAGGGTGAAGCGCCGGCCCCGAAGGACCAGCGCGCTGACGGTGGTGAGCAGCGGTTGCCCGCCCCCGTTGGCTTGCAGCCAGCGATTCTGGGCCAGTAACAGCCGGTCCAGCGCTTGGGCCACACCCCAGGTTTGCGGCGTGGAATAGTAGTCCAGGGCCAGGGCCTGCAAGGTCGAACGGGCGGCCAGCCCGCCATCGGCGCATTGGCTCACACCGTCGGCGATGGCGAACAGGTACCCCTTGCTCGCGGCCAGGGCCGGCGCCGGGGTCACCAGGCGCAGGGCGTCCTGGTTTTCTTCCCGAGGGCCAATGGCACTGGCTTCGGCAAAACTCAGTTGCAGGCTCATGGAGGCTATTTATACCCGAGCCGCGGTGACAGCGGCCGAACCCCAGGTGGTCCTCCAGCGACGCTTGACGCCGTACAGGCCGAACCAGGCCAGGACGCCGAGGCTGGCGAACAACCACAGTGCCAGTTGATAGCTGCCGGTGCTTTGCTTGATCGCGCCCATGCCTGCCGCCAGGGCGAAACCGCCGATGCCGCCGGCCATGCCGATCAATCCGGTCATCACGCCGATCTCGCGACGGAAGCGTTGTGGCACCAGTTGGAATACCGCGCCGTTGCCCGCACCCAAACCGAGCATGGTGCAGACGAACAAGGCCAGGGCCGCGTAGGAGCTTGGCAGGTTGAAGCCCACTGCCGCGATGCAGACAGCGGCCACGGTGTACATGCCCAACAGGGTGCGAATGCCACCGAAACGATCCGCCAGGGCGCCGCCCAGTGGACGCATCAGGCTGCCCCCGAAGACGCAAGCGGCGGTGTAGTAACCGGCGGTCACCGGGCTCAGGCCGTACTGGTCGTTGAAGTAGCCGGGCAGTGCGCTGGCCAGGCCGATGAAGCCGCCGAAGGTCACACTGTAGAAGAACATGAACCACCAGCTGTCCCGGTCGCCCAGGGCCTTGAGGTAGTCGCCCATGGATTTGGCTTTTGGTCGCTCGGGAGCGTTCTTGGCCAGCCAGGCAAAGAGGATCAGGGTCACGATCAGCGGGATCAGCGCGAAACCGAACACGTTGCTCCAGCCGAATGCCACTGCCATTACCGGTGCGATCAGCGCAGCCAGTACGGTGCCCGAGTTACCAGCGCCGGCAATGCCCATGGCCTTGCCCTGGTGCTGTGGCGGATACCACTGGGAGGCCAGCGGCAGGGCCACGGCGAATGACGCACCGGCCACGCCCAGGAACAGCCCCAGCAGCAAGGCTTGTTCGTAGCTGTGGATGCCCAGTTTCCAGGCACAGAACAGTGCACCGATCACAATCACCTGACCGACCATACCGGCGGTTTTCGGTGAAATCCGGTCGGCCAGCAGGCCCATGAACAAGCGCAGTACGGCACCGGCCAGGATCGGCGTAGCCACCATCAGGCCGCGTTGCTGGGTGGTCAGGTGCAGGTCGGCAGAGATCTGCACCGCCAGTGGACCGAGCAGGTACCAGACCATGAAACTCAGGTCGAAATAGAGGAAGGCCGCGAACAGTGTCGGGGTGTGGCCGGATTTCCAGAAGCTTGAATTCATCGCGCACCTCAGCTGTAAAAGTCTCGAGAAATGAGTCAGTGCCTTGAAGCAGTGCGCCGCCTGTGGCTGCACCACCGACCCCGGACTGTGGGATCAAAACAAAAAAACGCCGCAACCCGAATCGCCAGGGGGCGAGGAGGGTGTGCGACGTCTTTGTCGTAGGTGGGGCAACCGCCGTTGGTTACCTGTGGCTTTGCTAAAGCGAGAACTGTGCCAACAGGGGAGCAGTGTGAGACCTATCGCGAGCAGGCTCGCTCCCACAGTGGATCTTCAGTGGCCATGAAACCTGTGGGAGCGGGCCTGCTCCCACATTGGAGTTCCAGTGGCCACAGGATCTGTGGGAGCGAGCCTGCTCGCGATAGCGCCGGGCCAGGCGCTGCAAGGCTTTCAGCCGAGCAGCTCATTCATCGCAATGATCTGCTCGGCCACCTGGATCAGCTTCTGCTGGCGACTCATGGCCTGGCGGCGCATCAGGGTGTAGGCCTGTTCTTCGTTGCATTCTTTCATCTTCATCAGCATGCCCTTGGCCAGTTCGATGCGTTTGCGTTCGGCCAGTTGCTGGTCCCGGGCCAGGAGCTGGGCGCGCAGGGCCTGGTCGCTTTCGAAGCGGGCCATGGCCACGTCGAGGATCGGTTGCAGGCGCGCGGCGTGGATGCCTTCGACGATGTAGGCGCTCACGCCCGATTTGATCGCCTGGCGCATTACATCCGGGTCGTGCTCGTCGGTAAACATGACGATCGGTCGTGGCTGGTCGCGGCTGACCAGCACCACTTGCTCCATGACATCGCGTCCGGGTGACTCGGTATCGATCAGGATCACGTCCGGACGCACTGTTTCGACGCGTGCCGGCAGGTCGATGGTCAATCCGGATTCATCGATGACTTCGAACCCGGCCTCAATCAGGGCCGCTTTGAGACGGCCGACTTTTTTCGCGGTGTCGTTGATCAGCAGGATACGCAGCATGGTCGTGGCTCCTGTCAGCGGCTGGCGAAGAGGGGAGCCGCATCGCTCAAAGCGTGCAGTTTGAAGCTTTTGGCATAAGCGGCCGGATCCGAGCCGTCCCAGATGGTGCCGTCGATCAATTGGCTGCTGCGCATGTCCTGGCGGGGGGCGGCGATGTCCAGTGCCGCGCAGGCTTGACGGTATAGCGTGAGCTGCTGGACTTGCTGTGCCACGGCCAGATAATCCGGGTCTTCACGCAACAGGCCCCAGCGGCGGAACTGGGTCATGAACCACATGCCATCGGACAGGTAGGGCAGGTTCACTTCGCCGTTGCCGTGGAAACGCATCGCGTGAGGGTCCTGCCAGCTGTTGCCCAGCCCGTCGGCGTAAATCCCTAACAGGCGCGGCTCGATGCAATCCAGCGGTGCGTCCAGGTATTCGGGGGCACTCAATAGTTGTGCGGTGCTGCGGCGGTTCTCGGTGCTTTGCTCAATGAAGCGACTGGCTTGCAGGATCGCCATCACCAGTGCGCGGGCGGTATTGGGGTATTGCTCGACGAATGCACGGGTGCAGCCGAGGACTTTTTCCGGGTGATCGGGCCAGATGGTTTGAGTCGTCGCCAGGGTGAAGCCCAGGTTCTGTTTGACCGCACTGGCGCACCACGGCTCGCCCACGCAGAACCCGTCGATCCGTCCGGCCTGCAGGTGGGCGATCATTTGCGGCGGCGGTACCACCACACTGTCGACATCCGACAGCGGATGGATGCCTTGAGCGGCGAGCCAGTAATAGAGCCACATGGCGTGGGTGCCAGTGGGGAAGGTCTGGGCGAAAGTCAGTTTCGGGCGAGTTTGGTGCACATGCTGTTCCAGTGCCTCAGGACTGGTCACGCCTTGGGCCTGCAAGCCATGGGAAAGGTTGATGCTCTGGCCGTTCTGGTTCAGCCCCATCAACACCGCCATGTCGGTCGGCGCGACCCCGCCGATGCCCAGGTGCACCGCGTAGATCAGGCCATACAGGCTGTGGGCGGCATCGATTTCACCACTGACCAGCTTGTCCCGCAGGTTGGCCCAGGACGCTTGGCGCTTGAGGTTCAAAGTCAGCCCGTAAGGCTGGGCAAAGCCCTGGGTGGCGGCCACCACCAGCGGCGCGCAGTCGCTCAAGGCCATGAAGCCAAGATTGATCGCGCTCTTTTCCGGGGCATCGCTGCCGTTGACCCAGGCCAGGGGGTTGGCTGGAACTTCATTCATCGCGCATCACCTTTCCACAAAAAAAGGCGCCGTATCCGGACGTTTGCAAGGCCGGATGACGACGCCGTTGTCCTTCAAATACAGTGTGGCACTCATTCCGTCGTTGGCATGGGTGCCGATGAACGCAAGTGGTGCAAGGCATATGCCATCGCCGCTGTTTTGTGCAGGCGCCTCGCGTGCGTCGTCGTAGCCCGGCTATAATCGCCGCCTCATTTCGTCGCCTGAGTCCAAGCCGCCCATGTACACCCTGGCCCGTGAACTGCTGTTCAAACTTTCCCCGGAAACCTCCCACGATCTGTCCCTGGACCTGATCGGTGCGGGTGGACGTTTGGGCCTCAATGGTCTGCTGTGCAAGGCGCCGGCTAAATTGCCGGTGAATGTGATGGGGCTTGAGTTCCCCAACCCGGTCGGGCTGGCGGCGGGCCTGGACAAGAATGGCGCGGCCATCGACGGTTTTGCCCAGTTGGGGTTCGGTTTCGTGGAAATCGGCACCGTTACCCCGCGTGCCCAGCCGGGCAACCCCAAGCCACGGATTTTCCGCCTGCCGCAAGCCGAGGCGATCATCAACCGCATGGGCTTTAACAACCTGGGCGTCGACCATTTGCTGGGGCGTGTGGCTGCCGCCAAGTACAAGGGCGTGCTGGGCATCAACATCGGCAAGAACTTCGACACACCGGTGGAGCGCGCGGTTGACGATTATCTGATCTGCCTGGACAAGGTCTACGCCCACGCCAGTTATGTGACCGTCAACGTCAGTTCCCCGAACACTCCGGGGCTGCGCAGCCTGCAATTTGGTGATTCGCTCAAGCAACTGCTGGCTGACCTGGCTCGACGTCGCGCCGAATTGGCGGTGATCCATGGCAAGCATGTGCCACTGGCCATCAAGATCGCCCCGGACATGACCGACGAAGAGACCGCACAGGTGGCCCAGGCCCTGATCGACACCGGAATGGACGCGGTGATTGCCACCAACACGACGCTGGGTCGCGAAGGCGTCGAAGGGGTGGAACACGCCGACGAGGCGGGCGGGCTGTCCGGTGCGCCGGTGCGGGACAAGAGCACCCATACCGTGAAAGTGCTGGCCGCCGAACTGGCGGGGCGCTTGCCGATCATCGCGGCGGGTGGCATCACCGAGGGCAAGCATGCTGCCGAAAAAATCAGCGCAGGCGCGAGCCTGGTGCAGATTTATTCGGGCTTTATCTATAAGGGGCCGGCGTTGATTCGGGAATCGGTGGATGCGATTGCTGCACTGCGTTGATTCTCAAGGTGCAACGCGATTCAACTGTGGCGAGGGGATTTATCCCCGCTGGGGCGCGAAGCGGCCCCAAACAGCTCACTCGTTAAACCTGACACTCTGAGGGGCTGCTGCGCAGCCCAGCGGGGATAAATCCCCTCGCCACAACTGTATTCACAGCCCAGCTTTTTGCAGTGTTCATGAAACCCAGGCATTAAAAAGGGCTCCTCGAAGGAGCCCCCTGGGCCGAAGCCCGCCGTCCGGATGGGACGTGCGTGGTTAAATCGATGTGAGTATCAAATTGTCGAGTTCTTGAGTGTTAAGCCCTGTGTCAGCCGACGGCGTGAAGTTCGTTGAGTCTATGGATACCCGCAGTGCCGGTCATACCGTCCCAATTGTCGCCGCGTCCTTCTCGCCAGCCATTGATCCAGGCTTGACGTACCGACGGTAGAGTAAAGGGGCAAAGCTCACGGGATTTACCACCAACGCCATATTGGTAACCGCGTAAAAATGCTCTTTCCAACGGATCACGCTTAAGTCTTCTCATAGGGTGTTGCCCTCACTTGTTGACTGTTGCTTAGCGTCGACCTCTATTGAGGCCGGGGCAGAATCATTCTGCCGTTGGTGGCTCGTTGCCGGCGTGACGAGCCGAGGTGTTGACGCCGTTGCGACGTCAACCTGTGTTGAGTTCTAACCAAAGCGTCACATGGATGGAATGATCGTTTTGTCATAAGCACGTAACAATAAAGATGTTAGGGCGATAAGTAACATGATGTTCGTCACCCGCTTTCAGGCAAGACCCCTGTATGATCGGCCCTGCATCGAAGGGTGCAGCCCTCAGGCGAATGAGAATGTCCCCCCGTTGCACTCGGGTACTATTCGACGAAAGGGTCGAGTTTTCACAATTTGTTGCACAGAATTTTTTATCTGCCCTCGCCTCTAAGCTCTTTTAACCTGAGCGGCGAGGGCGGCACGGCACACTTTCGTGCCACACGGGTGCTCTTGAGAAAAGCACCTGATTGAACCCGGCCCGGCAATGCGTTGCCCGGTCCACTTAGCCAAAGGCTCTGGAAATCCCATGTCCGATCGTTTCGAACTCTTCCTCACTTGCCCCAAAGGTCTTGAAGGCCTGCTGATCGAGGAAGCCGTCGGGCTTGGCCTTGAAGAGGCGCGTGAGCACACCTCGGCCGTGCGCGGCATGGCCGACATGGAAACGGCTTATCGCCTGTGCCTGTGGTCGCGCCTGGCCAACCGCGTATTGCTGGTGCTCAAGCGCTTCCCGATGAAGGATGCCGAAGACTTGTACCACGGCGTGCTGGATGTGGATTGGCAAGACCACATGCTCGCCGATGGCACCCTGGCGGTGGAGTTCAGCGGCCACGGCTCGGGTATCGACAACACCCACTTCGGCGCCTTGAAGGTCAAGGACGCCATTGTCGACAAGCTGCGTACCCCGACAGGCGAGCGGCCATCCATCGACAAGCTCAACCCGGACCTGCGCATCCACCTGCGCCTGGACCGCGGCGAAGCGATCCTTTCCCTGGACCTTTCTGGCCACAGCCTGCACCAGCGCGGCTATCGCCTGCAGCAAGGCGCCGCGCCCCTGAAAGAAAACCTCGCCGCGGCCATCCTGATCCGTGCCGGCTGGCCGCGTATTGCCGCTGAAGGCGGGGCGTTGGCTGACCCGATGTGCGGCGTCGGTACCTTCCTGGTGGAAGCCGGCATGATCGCCGCCGACATGGCGCCGAACCTGCGTCGCCAGCAGTGGGGTTTTACCGCCTGGCTCGGCCATGTGCCGGCGTTGTGGAAGAAGCTCCACGAAGAAGCCACCGAGCGTGCCGCTGCCGGCCTGGCCAAGCCACCATTGTGGATTCGCGGCTACGAAGCCGACCCACGGCTGATCCAGCCGGGCCGCAACAACGTTGAGCGGGCGGGCCTGAGCGAGTGGATCAAGATTTATCAGGGGGAAGTCGCCACGTTCGAACCCCGCCCGGACCAGAACCAGAAAGGCCTGGTGATCTGCAACCCGCCGTACGGCGAGCGTCTGGGCGACGAAGCCAGCTTGCTCTATCTCTATCAGAACCTCGGCGAGCGCCTGCGCCAGGCCTGCCTGAACTGGGAGGCCGCAGTGTTCACCGGCGCGCCGGACCTGGGCAAGCGCATGGGCATTCGCAGTCACAAGCAGTATTCGTTCTGGAACGGCGCCTTGCCGTGCAAATTGCTGCTGATCAAGGTCCTGCCCGATCAGTTCGTCACCGGCGAGCGTCGTACCCCGGAACAGCGCCAGGCCGAGCGTGAGCTGGCTGAGTACGATCAGGCGCCGGAAGTACCGCAAGAGCGCCAGTACAACAAGAACGGTAACCCGATCAAGCCGGCTCCGGCTCCGGCTCCTGTGGTCGAGCAGGCCCGTTTGAGCGAAGGCGGGCAGATGTTCGCCAATCGCCTGCAAAAAAACCTCAAGCTGCTGAGTAAATGGGCCAAGCGTGAAGGCGTGGACTGCTACCGGGTCTACGATGCCGACATGCCGGAATACTCCATGGCCATCGACCTGTACCACGATTGGGTTCACGTCCAGGAATACGTCGCGCCAAAATCCATCGACCCGGAAAAGGCCTCGGCCCGGCTGTTCGACGCCCTGGCGGCGATTCCCCAGGCACTGAACGTCGACAAGAGCCGAGTGGTGATCAAGCGTCGCGAGCGGCAGAGCGGCACCAAGCAGTACGAGCGCCAGAGCACCCAAGGCAAGTTCACCGAGGTCAACGAAGGCGGCGTGAAGCTGCTGGTCAACCTCACCGACTACCTGGACACTGGGCTGTTTCTCGACCACCGGCCGATGCGCCTGCGGATCCAGAAAGAGGCGGCCGGCAAGCGCTTCCTCAATCTGTTCTGCTACACCGCGACCGCCAGTGTCCACGCTGCCAAGGGCGGTGCGCGCAGCACCACCAGTGTCGACCTGTCGAAAACCTACCTGGACTGGGCGCGGCGCAACCTGTCGCTCAATGGTTTTTCGGATAAGAATCGCCTGGAGCAGGGCGACGTGATGGCTTGGCTTGAAGCCAGTCGTGACGAATACGACCTGATCTTCATCGATCCGCCGACATTCTCCAATTCCAAGCGCATGGAAGGGGTGTTTGACGTGCAGCGCGACCACGTCCAACTGCTGGACCTGGCCATGGCCCGCCTGGCGCCGGGTGGTGTGCTGTACTTCTCCAACAACTTCCGCAAGTTCCAGCTCGAGGACAATCTGGCGGAGCGTTACGCGGTGGAGGAAATCACCGCCAAGACCATCGATCCGGATTTTGCCCGCAATGGCAAGATTCACCGTGCCTGGAAAATCATGGCCCGCTGACCTATAGCCGATTGGATCCATGGAAGCCTTGAAACTCAAGGCTTTCAGGCGTTTTTGTGCTGGTCAAAGTGATGGCTAATAGCTATAACTTAAGCCTGTGGACAGGGCAGTACCTACTGCCTGCCCCTTTCTGAGTTGTATTTATGGCATTGCATCAGGTACGCCCCAGAATCCTGGGTTTTATCAGCGAAGATGTGTCGGCCTGGCTGGTGGCTTCGCTGGTGCTGCTGGCCGGTGCGTTCCTGACCGGTTTGCTGACCTGGGCGATGGCCAATCTGTTTGACCAGCAATTGCGCCAGCGCTTTGAACTGCAAGCCGATGAACGCTTTAGCCGCATCGAGGAACGTTTTCAGGACCAGGAGCAACGTCTCGACAGCCTGAGGCGTTTCTTTGCCAACTCGGCCGGGGTTTCCGAGAGGGAATTCCATGGCTATGCCGAAGCGTTGCTGCGGCGCACTCAGGCGTTCGCCTGGGCGCCTCGGGTGCTGCGCGACGAACGATCATCGTTCGAACAACAAGCCCGCACCGAGGGGGGCGATACGTTTTCCATCCGTGAGCCGGACGACTCCGGTGGCTTGCGTCTGGCCGCCGAACGGGACGAATACGTGCCGGTGTTGTACCTCCAGAATCAACCTTCCTTCAAGGCTCCACGGGGCTTGGACCTGCTCGCCCATCCCTTGCGCCGTGCCACCCTTGAGCGCGCTCGCCACCGGGAGACCATAGTGGTATCGCAACCTTTGGACCTGGCGGGAGAGGCCGCCACCGCCACCCGCGGGGTGTTGCTGGTCGCGCCGGTCTCCAAGGCGTGGTCCAAGGAACCTTTCGGTTACGTCGTGGCTGCCGTCAGCATGCGCCAACTGGTGGGTGATGGCCTGCCGGCGCCCGGTCAGGACAACCTTTCGATGCGGGTCATGGACCTGTCCACGGACGATCGGGAGGAAGTGCTGTTCGAGTCACTCGATCCACCGGGCGAAAGTGACTTGTCGGCGACCCGCCTGTTGCGCCTGGCCGATCGTGACTATCGGATAGAGTTGCGGCCCAGTCACATGTTCCTGTCCACCAACCCTTCCTCGGTGGCCAGCCTGGTGGTATTGGGGGGCTTGCTCAGCCTGCTCCTCAGTGCGCTGCTGTATGTGCTGGTCAGCCAGCGACAGCGGGCCCTGCAGTTGGTCGAGCTGCGGACCCGAGAGCTGCGCGAGCGTGAGCAGGAACTGCGGGGCACTCATGGTCAGTTGCGTGGTGTGCTGAATGCCGCGACCCAGGTTGCGATCATCGCCACGGATCTTCGCGGGGTGATCACCACGTTCAATGCGGGCGCCGAGCAGATGCTTGGCTACGACAGCGGCGAGGTTCTGCACTGCATGACCCTCGAAAGCCTTCACTTGCCGCGCGAGCTCCAGGCCCGGGCCGTACAACTTGCTGCGCGTTATGGCAAACCGATTCCCACGTGCCACGCAATGTTGGTCGAGGGCGGCGAACAGGGTGGCCAGCAGGCCCGGGAATGGACTCTGGTGCGCCGCGATGGCAGCCATCTGACCGTGAACATGCTGGCGACACCGATGCTCGATGATCAGGGGCTGTGGGTCGGGCATCTGGCGATCTGCATCGACATCACCGAACGCAAGCGCGTTCATGAGGCCTTGGCCGCCCGGGACCTGTTGCTGAAAAAGCTCAGTGCCCACGTGCCTGGGGGCATCTACCAGTTCAAGATGGATTTCAATGGGCGTTTCAGCGTGATTTATGCCAGTGATGGCATTCGCGATATCTATGAACTGGAGCCCGAGACACTGGTGCGCAACGCCGAATCGATTTTCTCGCGCATCCATCCGCTGGACAGTGCGCGCGTGCGCAGATCGATCCGCACTTCGGCCGACACCCTGAGCCCATGGCGCGAGGAGTATCGCCTGCAGCTGCCGCAGCGGGGGTTGCGTTGGGTGCGCGGCGAGGCCACGCCTGAGGAGCTGCCAGGCGGCGGGGTGTTGTGGCACGGTTATATTTCCGACATTTCCGATCTCAAGCGGGTGGAAGAAGAACTGCGAGCCTTGTCAGTGACCGACGCCCTGACGGGTATTCGCAACCGGCGCTATTTCCAGGAGCGCCTGACCACGGAGATGGCGCGGGTGGAGCGGGGCACCGGCGAGTTGGCGGTCATCATGCTCGACATCGATCACTTCAAGCGCATCAACGATCAGCATGGTCATGCAGTGGGCGATCGGGTGTTGCAGGCGGTTTGCCAGCGCATCACCCAGCGGCTGCGACGTACCGACGTGTTCTGTCGGCTGGGCGGTGAAGAGTTCGTGGTGTTATGCCCGGACACCGACGGCGAAAGTGCCCAGGCCTTGGCCACAGGGTTGTGGGAAGGGCTGCGCAGCGCGCCGATCGAGGACGTGGGTGTCATCACGGCCAGCTTCGGTATCGCCACCTGGCGGGTCGGGGAGGGGGCGGATGCGCTGCTGCTGCGGGCCGACTCGGGGGTGTACGCGGCCAAGCAGGCCGGACGGGATCGGGTTGAGGTGCAGTTGGGGTAGGCGTTCGCGCCGGTGATCGATGTGGGAGCGAGCCTGCTCGCGATAACGGTGTGCCATTCAACATCGCTGTTCACTGGCTGACGCATCGCGAGCAGACTCGCTCCCACATTCAATTTGGTACGGGTTTAGAGCACCGAAGCCGTCTGCGGCAGTTTCGGCTGGCGGTACAGGTCCAGCAGTACCTGGTCCAGCACCGACGAAGCGCCCCATGGCCGCGGATCGTTGAGAATCGCCACGACGGCCCAGGTGTTGC
Source organism: Pseudomonas sp. N-1-13 (assembly GCF_057787095.1). NCBI lineage: Bacteria > Pseudomonadati > Pseudomonadota > Gammaproteobacteria > Pseudomonadales > Pseudomonadaceae > Pseudomonas > Pseudomonas sp. N-1-13. The sequence continues at coordinate 1,838,746 of NZ_JBYNRI010000001.1, forward strand.
CGTTGATGTCACGGCTGTAGCCCGCGATGGCGCGAACGGTGTTCAGGGTGCCGGTCTTGACGTGCGCTTCGCCGGCCATGGCGGTGGTCTTGAGACGTTTGCGCATGGTGCCGTCGGTGCCGGCGATGGGCATCGAACTGATGAATTCGGCGGAGTACGGGCTGCGCCACGCGGCTTGCAGCATTGCCGCCATTTCCCGGGCACTCACCCTTTCGGCGCGGGACAGGCCGGAGCCGTTTTCCATGACCAGGTGCGGCGCGGTGATGCCTTTCCTGGCCAGCCACTGGCGTACCACCCGCTGTGCCGCTTTGGCGTCGTCACCGTCGGCTTCGTTGCGGAACTCTGCGCCCAGGCTCAGGAATAATTGCTGGGCCATGGTGTTGTTACTGTATTTGTTGATGTCGCGAATGATCTCCGCCAGGTCCGGCGAGAACGCCCGGGCCAGCACCTTGGCGCTGCTCGGGGTCGCCGCCAGGCGGTCCTTGCCCTGAATGCTGCCGCCCAGTTCCTTCCAGATCGCCCGCACCGCTCCGGCGGTGTAGGTGGGGTGGTCCAGCAGCGCCAGGTAAGTCTGGGAGCTGCAACCGTCACCGAGCTGGCCGCCGACGGTCACGGTCACGCTGCCGTCTGCCTGGGGCACCGGGTTGTAGCGCACGCCACCGGTGCATTGCTTGGAGTTGAGTGCCTTGACCTGGTTTTCGATGCGAATGCTGGCAATCGGCGGCTCCACCGACACCAGCACCCGGCCGGCGTCATTGCGGGCGACAAAACGCAGGGCCTTGAGGTTGACCAGCAAGGAGTCGGGCTTGACCAGGAACGGTTTGTTCTTGTCGTTGCCGTCGTCGTTGAATTCAGGCAACTGCGGTTTGATGAAGAAACCACGGTCCAGCACCAGGTCCCCGGTCACCTGTTGCACGCCATTGGCCCGCAGGTCGCGCATCAGCAGCCAGAGTTTTTCCATGTTCAGCTTGGGGTCGCCGCCACCCTTGAGGTACAGGTTGCCGTTGAGAATCCCGCCGCTGAGGGTGCCGTCGGTGTAGAACTCGGTTTTCCACTGGTGATTGGGCCCCAGCATCTCCAGGGCGGCATAGGTGGTCACCAGCTTCATGGTGGAGGCCGGGTTCACCGAGACGTCGGCGTTGTACAGGGTCGGGGTGCCAGGGCCGTTGAGCGGGATCATCACCAGGGACAAGGCGTTGTTTTGCAGCTTGCTGTTCTTGAGGGCCTTTTGCACATTGGGCGTCAGGGCCGTGTTGATAGTGGCGGCGCTGGTGGATGCGGGCAGGGCCAGGGGAAGAAGAAGGCTGGCCAAAAGCAGTGGACGCAAAGATCTGATCATTTGAAATAAAACCCTACGGGCGAGGGGGGAAAAAACGAGGACATGAAAATGAACGCCCTCAACGTCATGAAAGTGTCGGCATTATGCCCCAAGGTGCAACGGCTTGTGCCGTGCCTGAGCCCTTCGGGGCGCTATTTTTTACCGACGGTAGGCCCACACACCCGATCAGGCGGGCAAACAGTGCACCAAACTGGTAGAGTGCCGGCCGTTATTACTTATGAGGATTGTTCCAATGGCGACTAACCGTTCCCAGCGTCTGCGCAAAAAACTGTGCGTGGATGAATTTCAAGAGCTGGGTTTCGAACTGAACCTGGATTTCAAAGAAGATCTGGCCGATGAGGCCGTTGACGCTTTCCTCGACGCTTTCCTGAAAGAAGCCATGGAAGCCAATGGCCTGGGCTATGTTGGCGGCGACGACTACGGTCTGGTTTGCCTGCAGAAGCGTGGCTCGGTGTCCGAAGAGCAGCGTGCGGCCGTTGAAGCCTGGCTCAAGGCGCGTCCTGAGCTGACCAGCGTTGAAGTCAGCCCGCTGATGGACGTCTGGTACCCGGAAAAGCCGATCAATCCGGTCGCTTGATGGTCTGAAACCGGCAGCCCGTTTGGGTGCCGGTTTTTTTGTGCCTGTCGGTTGGGTAGGTGTTGCCCTTCAGGCTGCCATCGCGAGCAGGCTCGCTCCCACAGGATTGTTGTGAACGACACAGATCCTTCTGTGGGAGCGAGCCTGCTCGCGATGCCTTCAGGCGTTACGCCAGTTCAGGATCACTAAGGTCAACACCCCCGCCACAATCCCCCAGAACGCCGAACCGATGGAAAACAGCGTCAACCCCGATGCCGTGACCATGAAGGTGATCAGTGCTGCCTCCCGTTCCCGGGCTTCGCTCATGGCGATGCTCAAGCCATTGATGATTGAGCCGAACAGCGCCAGCGCCGCGATGGACAGTACCAACTCCTTGGGCAGCGCCGCGAACAACGCCGCCAGTGTCGCGCCGAACACCCCGGCAAGCCCATAGAAAACCCCGCACCAGACTGCTGCCGTATAGCGTTTGTTACGATCCTCATGGGCGTGGGGCCCAGTGCAGATGGCCGCACTGATGGCCGCCAGGTTAATGCCGTGGGAGCCGAACGGTGCCAGCAGCAGCGAGGCGATGCCGGTGCTGGTGATCAGCGGCGAGGCCGGTACGTTGTAACCGTCGGCCCGCAGCACCGCGATGCCAGGCATGTTTTGCGAAGTCATCGCCACCACGAACAATGGAATGCCGATGCTGATGGTGGCCGCCAGGGAGAAGTGCGGCGTGGTCCATACCGGTGTGGCCACTTCCAGGGTAAAGCTGCTGAAGTCCAGCAGCCCCATCAAGCCTGACAGAGCTGTACCGATCAGTAACGCCGCCAGCACCGCGTAGCGCGGCGACAGGCGCTTGACGATCAGGTAGGTGAAAAACATCCCCAGCACCAGACCGGTTCGATGCTGGGCGGCGACGAAAATCTCGCTGCCGATCTTGAACAGGATCCCCGCCAGCAACGCCGCCGCCAGCGAGGCCGGAATGCGCTTGACCAGGCGCTCGAAGCTGCCGGTCAGGCCACAGATCGTTACCAGCACCGCGCAGGTGATGTAGGCGCCGATGGCCTCGCCATAACTGACCCCGCCCAGGCTGGTGATCAGCAGCGCCGCGCCGGGTGTCGACCAGGCGATGGTGATCGGTGTGCGATACCGCAACGACAGGCCAATGGAGCACACGGCCATGCCGATGGAAATCGCCCAGATCCACGAAGAAATCTGCCCGCTGGTCAGCCCTGCCGCCTGTCCGGCCTGGAACATCAACACCAGCGAACTGGTGTAGCCGGTCATCATGGCGATGAAACCGGCGACGATCGCCGATGGCGATGTATCGGCCAACGGACGAAGTGGCGTGGTCGTGACTTCGGTCATGGTGGGCGGTGGTCCTTGTTATAAATTGCAGGAGGGCGGGGGCCACAGGTTCGGGGTTTAAGCCTAAACTCAACCCCGTTGCCGATTGCAATACAGCCACGTCCGTAAACAGCCGTACAGTCGTGTTGCCATCAGAGGTTGTGTACAATCGACGTATTATTTACGTGATACTTGTCAGCGACCCGCTGAGGCGTATTACAGTCACGGTCAATTCGCCGCAGTTCTCCGACTCGAGTGCCCATGAACGAACAGTTGCAGCCCCTCAAGAAACAACCGCGAGCAGGCAAAGCCGGCCGCAGCGGAACCCAGGACGATATTGTCTATGCGCATATTTTCGAGGCCATCCTCGAACAGCGTCTGGCGCCCGGTACAAAGTTGAGCGAAGAGGCGTTGGGGGAGATTTTCGGGGTCAGTCGCACCATCATTCGCCGCGCGTTGTCGCGCTTGGCCCATGAAGGTGTGGTGCTGTTGCGGCCCAATCGCGGCGCCGTGGTGGCCAGCCCGAGTGTTGAAGAGGCCCGCCAGGTATTCATGGCCCGGCGTCTGGTGGAGCGGGCAATCACCGAACTGGCCGTGCAGCACGCCACCGCCGAGCAGCTTGCCGAGCTGCGGCAGATGGTCAGCGACGAGCGCGACAGTTTTTCCCGTGGTGACCGTGGCGCCGGCATCCGCCTGTCAGGCGAGTTCCACCTCAAGCTGGCCGAGGCGGCGAAGAACGCCCCGCTGATCAGCTTCCAGCGCAGCCTGGTATCGCAGACCTCGCTGATCATCGCCCAGTATGAAAGCGGCAACCGCTCCCACTGTTCCTACGACGAACACACCCAATTGATCGACGCCATCGAGGCCCGCGATGCCACCCTGGCGGTGGACCTGATGATGCACCACATGGACCACATCGACAGCAAGCTCAACCTCGACGAAGAAAGCGCGTCGGATGATTTGCATGCGGTGTTTTCGCATTTGTTGCAGAGCAAGAAGCCAGGGCGGTCGACGGCCAAGCTTTGATGAGTTGAATCAGTCATACCGAGTTGCCTTCATCGCGAGCAGGCTCGCTCCCACAAGGGTTATGTGATTGACACAAATCCACTGTGGGAGCGAGCCTGCTCGCGATTGGCAGTCTGACAGGCGCTAGAAATCTAGCGCTGATGCACCAACCGGCCCGCCGCAAAGGTCTGCGCCACCGTCCGGTCATCCCCCAGCGTCATCAACACAAACAACTTCTCGGCAATGTCCCGGGCCTGCTTGAGACGATAGCTCAACAGCGGCGTGGCGTTGTAGTCCAACACCAGAAAGTCCGCATCGCTGCCCGGCTGCAAGGTCCCGATCCGGTCTTCCAGGCGCAAGGCCCGGGCGCCGCCAAGCGTGGCCAGGTACAGCGACTTGAACGGGCTCAGGCGGGCGCCCTGCAACTGCATCACCTTGTAGGCTTCGTTCAGGGTTTGCAGCAGCGAAAAACTGGTGCCGCCCCCCACATCCGTACCCAACCCCACGTTCACTTTGTGCTTCTCGGCCATTGGCAGGTTGAACAGGCCGCTGCCGAGGAAAAAGTTCGAGGTCGGGCAGAACGCGATGGCCGAACCGGTCTCGGCCAGGCGCGCGCATTCGTCGTCACACAGGTGCACGCCGTGGGCGAACACCGAGCGTTCGCCGAGCAGTTGGTAGTGGTCGTAGACGTCCAGATAACCTTTGCGCTCGGGGAACAGTTCCTTGACCCATTGCACTTCCTGCAGGTTCTCACTGATGTGAGTCTGCATGTACAGGTCGGGATATTCCCCCAGCAACTGACCCGCCAGGGCCAGTTGTTCCGGCGTGCTGGTCGGCGCAAAACGCGGGGTCACGGCGTAATGCAGGCGGCCCTTGCCATGCCAGCGCTCGATCAGCGCTTTGCTTTGGGTGTAGCTGGATTCGGCGGTGTCGATCAGGTAGTCCGGGGCGTTGCGATCCATCATCACTTTGCCGGCGATCATCCGCAGGTCGAGTTTCTCGGCCACCTCGAAAAACGCGTTCACCGATTGCGGGTGCACACTGCCAAACACCAGCGCGGTGGTGGTGCCGTTGCGCAGCAGTTCCTTGACGAAAATATCGGCGACGGCGTCGGCATGAGCCTTGTCGGCGAACTGACTTTCGCAGGGGAAGGTGTAGGTGTTGAGCCAGTCCAGCAATTGCTCGCCGTAAGCCCCGACCATGCCGGTCTGCGGCAGGTGGATGTGGGTGTCGATGAAGCCGGGCGTGATCAGCGCGTCCTGGTAATGAGTGATCTCGATGTCGGCCGCCAGGCTCGGCAGCAACTCGCTGGCGTGGCCGATGGCGCTGATCTGGCCGTTTTCCACCACCAGCAGGCCGTCTTCAAAATATTCATAGGACGCTTCAATGCCGACTTCGGCAGGGTCGGCGAGGCTGTGGAGCAGGGCGGCGCGGTAGGCTTTACGTGTCAGGGGCATGGGAATTCTCAACGATTGTTCAACGGTTCGCCTGGCTGCGGCGCGAGGCCGGCAACAGCTTGGCAATCGGTTCGGCGCGCGTGGTGTGCTGGCCGAAATCCGCGTTATAGGTGGCGATGATTTCACCGGCGATGGAGATGGCGATTTCCACAGGCAACTTGCCTTTGACGTCGCCAATGCCCATCGGGCAGCGCATGCGCTGCAAGGTGCTGCTGTCGAAGCCGCGATCGCGCAGGCGATGTTCGAACTTGACCCGTTTGGTTTTCGAACCGATCAGGCCGAAGTAAGCGAAGTCGTTGCGCTTGAGGATCGCGGCGCTCAGTTCCAGGTCGAGCTGATGGTTGTGGGTCATGACGATGCAGTAGCTGCCGGCGGGCAGTTCGTCGATTTCATCCAGCGGCTCTTCGCTGACGATCTTGCGCACGCCGTGGGGCAGGTGTTCAGGAAACTCCGCTTCCCGGGAGTCGATCCAGCGCACCTTGCAGGGCAGGCTCGCCAGCAGCGGCACCAGGGCGCGGCCGACGTGGCCGGCGCCGAATACGGCGATCTGCGCCTGGACCTGGCCCATGGGTTCGAACAGCAACACGGTCACGCCGCCGCAGCACTGGCCCAGGCTGGCACCGAGGCTGAAGCGCTCCAGATGGGTGCTTTGCTGGCCGCTGGCGAGCATCTGCCGGGCGATCTCCATGGCCTTGTATTCCAGGTGGCCGCCACCGATGGTGTCGAACGTCTGGCTGGCGCTGATCACCATTTTCGAACCGGCATTGCGCGGGGTCGAGCCGAGCTCTTCGATGATCGTCACCAGCACGCAGGGTTCACCGCGATCTTGCAGGTCGGCGAGGGCGCTGATCCAGTTGTACATATTTCACCTCAACTGATCGTTCCCACGCTCTGCGTGGGAATGCATCTTTGGACGCTCCGCGTCCGCTCTTCAAACTTCGACGCAGAGCGTCGGGGGTTGCATTCCCACGCAGAGCGTGGGAACGATCATCAAATGGCTTCGGGCTCGGCTTCCTTAACCTTAGCCACCCGCAACCCACGCATCTGCTCACACCCCCACAACACCCGCTCCGGGGTCGCGGGTGCATCGATTTTCGGCTGGTGCTGGTAATTTCCCAGGCTCGCCACGGCATCCTTGATGGCGCACCACGCGGCGATACCGAGCATGAACGGCGGTTCGCCCACGGCTTTGGAATGGAACACCGTGTCTTCCGGGTTCTTGCGGTTTTCCACCAGCTTGACCCGCAGATCCAACGGCATGTCGGCCACCGCCGGAATCTTGTAGCTGGCCGGGCCGCAGGTCTGTAGCTTGCCTTTGTCGTTCCATACCAGCTCTTCCATGGTCAGCCAGCCCATGCCCTGGATGAAACCGCCCTCGACCTGGCCGATGTCGATGGCCGGGTTCAGCGAGGCGCCGACGTCGTGGAGGATGTCGGTGCGCAGCATCTTGTATTCGCCGGTTAGGGTGTCGACGATCACCTCGGCGCACGCCGCGCCGTAGGCGTAGTAGTAGAACGGCCGGCCCCGGGCCTGGCTGCGGTCGTAATAGATTTTCGGGGTCTTGTAGAAACCGGTGCTCGACAGCGAGACCTGGGCGAAATACGCCTGCTGCACCAGCGCCTCGAACGTCAGGATGTGATCGCGCACCCGCACATGGCCGTTGTGGAACGCCACGTCTTCTTCGCTGACCTTGTACTGCCGCGCGGCGAACTCCACCAGGCGCTGCTTGATGGTTTCGGCGGCATTCTGCGCAGCCTTGCCATTGAGGTCGGCACCGCTGGAGGCAGCGGTGGGCGAGGTGTTCGGCACCTTGTCGGTGTTGGTCGCGGTGATCTGTACCCGGTCCATTTCCACCTGGAACACTTCGGCCACCACTTGCGCGACTTTGGTGTTCAAGCCCTGGCCCATTTCCGTACCGCCATGGTTCAGGTGGATGCTGCCGTCGGTATAGACATGAATCAGCGCCCCGGCCTGGTTGAGGAAGCTGGCGGTGAAGGAAATACCAAATTTCACCGGGGTCAGCGCCAGGCCTTTTTTCAGGATCGGGCTATTGGCGTTGTAGCGGCGGATCGCTTCGCGGCGCTCGGCATACTGGCTGCTTTGCTCGAGTTCGGCGGTCATCTCCTCGAGCATGTTGTGCTCGACGGTCTGGTAGTAGTGGGTGACGTTACGCTCGGTCTTGCCGTAGTAGTTGGCCTTGCGCACCGCCAGCGGATCCAGCCCCAGATGCCGGGCGATGGCGTCCATCACCTCTTCGATGGCGACCATGCCTTGCGGCCCGCCGAAGCCACGGTAAGCGGTGTTCGACGCGGTATTGGTCTTGCAACGATGGCCGTTGATGGTTGCATCGCCCAGGTAGTAGGCGTTGTCGGCATGGAACATCGCCCGGTCGACAATCGAGGCCGACAGGTCCGGCGAGCAACCGCAGTTGCCGGCCAGCTCCAGGGCAATACCGTGCAAACGCCCGGTGCTGTCGAAACCGACGTCGTATTCGATGTAGAAAGGGTGGCGCTTGCCGGTCATCAGCATGTCTTCGACCCGGGGCAGGCGCATCTTGGTCGGTTGGCCGGTGAGGTGGGCGATGACCGCGCACAGGCACGCCGGGCTGGCGGCCTGGGTTTCCTTGCCACCAAAGCCGCCGCCCATGCGGCGCATGTCCACCACGACTTTGTTCATCGAAACGTCCAGCACTTCGGCCACCAGTTTCTGCACTTCGGTGGGGTTCTGTGTGGAGCAGTAGACGATCATGCCGCCGTCTTCGGTGGGCATCACCGAGGAAATCTGGGTTTCCAGGTAAAAGTGTTCCTGGCCGCCAATGTGCAGCGAGCCCTGGATGCGGTGCTCGGCGCTGGCCAGTGCCGCCGCCGAATCTCCGCGCTGGTGGGTGTGGCTATCCAGCACGAAATGCCGCTTGCGCAGGGCCTCGACCACGTCCAGCACCGGTTCCAGATCTTCGTATTCGATGATGGCCGCCATCGCTGCCTTGCGCGCGGTTTCCAGGTCCCTGGCGGCAACGGCCAGCACCGGTTGGCCGACGAACTGCACGTCATCGATGGCCAATAACGGGTCACCGGGCAGCAGCGGGCCGATGTCCTTGAGACCCGGCACGTCTGCATGCGTGATGGCGATGCGCACGCCTTCGAAGGCGTAGCAAGGCGCGGTATCGATGCGCAAGATCCGGGCGTGGGCGCGGTCCGACAGGCGGGCGTAAACGTGCAACTGGTTCGGAAATTCCAGGCGATCGTCGATGTACTGGGCTTCGCCGGATACATGCTTGGCGGCGCTGTCATGCTTGACGCTGCGGCCCACGCCGGTGGTCAGGTCGCGGGCGAACAGTTCGGCCAGCTCGGCTTGAGTCTTCTCTACGGCGTGATGGTTAGACATAAGCGGTCACCCGAGTCTCGATGTGCGGCGTTTGCAGTTCGATGAAGTATTTGCGCAGCAGGTTGCGGGCGCTGAGCAGGCGGTATTCCTTGCTGGCGCGGAAGTCCGACAGCGGTGTGAAGTCCTCGGCCAGTGCGGCGCAGGCACGTTCGACGGTGTTGTCGTTCCACGCGGCACCGATCAACGCGGCTTCACAATGCTTGGCGCGCTTGGGCGTCGCGGCCATGCCACCGAAGGCCATCCGGGCGTCCTGGACCACGCCATGCTCGATACGCAGGTTGAACGCCGCGCATACGGCGGAAATGTCATCGTCCAGGCGCTTGGAGACCTTATAGGCGCGGAACGCCTGCTCGGCGCTGGCCCGGGGCACGATGATCTTCTCGATGAATTCGCTTTCCTGGCGGGCGGTCACCCGGTAATCGATGAAATAGTCTTCCAGCGCCAGGGTGCGACGGGTCTGGCCCTTGCACAAGACGATCTGCGCGCCGAGGGCGATCAGCAAGGGCGGCGAGTCGCCAATCGGCGAGGCGTTGCCGATGTTGCCGCCCAAGGTGCCCTGGTTGCGGATCTGCAACGAAGCGAAGCGCTGCAGCAGTTCGCCGAAGTCCGGGTATTCAGCCTGCAAGGCTTCGTAGCAGTCGGAGAGTGCGGTGGCGGCGCCAATCTCCAGGCGATCGGCGAAACGCTCGATACGCTTGAGCTCAGCGACGTTGCCCACGTAGATCATCACCGGCAGGGTGCGATGGAACTGGGTGACCTCCAGGGCCAGGTCCGTGCCACCGGCCAGCAGGCGCGCCTGGGGATACGCGTCATAAAGATCGGCCAGGTCGGCCACGGTCAACGGCACCAGGCAGCGTTTGTCGCCGCTGTTGAGTTCACCCGTGTCAGTCGGTGCGATGGCTTTGAGGCGAGTGATGGTCTCGGCTTCGCGGGCGTCGAACTGGTCCGCTTGCCTGGCGCAGCAGACCTGCTCGGCGGCCGCCAGAATCGGCCGGTAGCCGGTGCAGCGGCACAGATTGCCGGCCAAGGCTTCGTGGGCCTTATGGGCGTCGGGCTGTTCGCTGTTCTTTTGCAGGGCGAACAGGGACATCACGAAGCCCGGTGTGCAGAAGCCGCATTGCGAACCGTGGCAATCGACCATCGCCTGTTGGACGCTGTGCAACTGGCCCTGGTGCTTGAGGTCTTCGACGCTGATCAACTGCTTGCCGTGCAGGGACGAGACGAAGGTCAGGCACGAATTGAGGCTGCGATAACGAATGCGTTCACGGCCGTCCTCGTCGGTCTGCAACTCGCCCACCACCACGGTGCACGCACCACAGTCGCCGCTGGCGCAGCCTTCTTTGGTGCCGGATTTGCCGAGGTGTTCGCGCAAATAGTTGAGCACGGTCAGGTTCGGGTCCAGGGCGTGCTCGCTACGGAGTTCCTGGTTGAGTAAAAACTGGATCACGGAAGGCCTCGCAGACTCATTATTGTTGTATCGACTTGGGCTGAATTTAGCAGGTCTGACTTTGCGGTCAACGATTTTCTGACTTAAAGGTCAAGAAAATCCGCTTGGTCGATGAACAACGGTCTATAGACACTGTAGAACCCTGTGGGAGCCGAGCTTGCTCGCGATGACGGCGGTACATTCAGTATGGATGCATGCTGACAGACCGCTATCGCGAGTAAGCTCGGCTCCCACAGGTTCTTCCACAGATTCTGTTTCAGGATGAGGGCTCAAACTTTTTTGCTTGGATCGTGCCAAAAACCCGCTGCAGGCCCTGCGCCATGACGTATTGAGTGCGCTACACTGCGCCGCTTGTGCAAATCGAAGAGTTTGAAGGACAACCATGACGTTCAAGGCCCCGGACAGCCTCGCCGAGCAAATCGCCCATCACCTGGCCGAGCGCATCATTCGTGGTGAAATGAAGCCGGGCGAGCGCATCCAGGAGCAGAAGGTCACGCTGGCGCTCAACGTGAGTCGCGGTTCGGTCCGTGAGGCTTTGCTGATACTGGAGCGCCGGCATCTGATCGCGATCCTGCCGCGCCGTGGTGCACACGTCACCGAATTGAGCGAACACAAGGTGCGCAGCCTCTGTGCGCTGATGAGCGAGCTGTACATCCTGCTGGGCAATGCCGTGGCTCATGGCTGGCAGGAACAGGCCGACATGGCGCCGTTCATCGAGATCCAGCAGCGTCTTCAGGACGCCTTCGCGCGCCAGGACATCCGCACCTTCGTCGATGAAAGTTTCAGCGTGATGCGCGCCGCGTATCCCTTCGCCAACAACCCGTACTTGCAGGAAACCGTCGAGAACCTGCAACCGGCCATGAGCCGCGCCTACTTCCTGGCCCTGGAACAACGCAAGGCCGAGATGAGCGAATTCCTCGACCTGTTCCAGCGCTTGCTGACCGCCGTGCTGGCCCGTGATTTGCCGCAGATCCGCATCGTGCTGACGGCTTATGCCCAGCGCAGTTGCGATCTGGTGGTTTCTGCCCTGACGGCGGCCTGAACGTGCGGCTCAAATGCATCAAACTGGCGGGGTTCAAATCCTTCGTCGACCCGACCACGGTGAACTTCCCCAGTAACATGGCGGCGGTGGTCGGGCCCAACGGTTGCGGCAAGTCGAACATCATCGACGCCGTACGCTGGGTGATGGGCGAGAGCTCGGCCAAGAACCTGCGCGGCGAGTCGATGACCGACGTCATCTTCAACGGCTCCACCAGTCGCAAACCGGTGAGCCAGGCGAGCATCGAGCTGGTGTTCGACAATTCCGACGGCACCCTGATTGGCGAGTACGCGGCCTACGCGGAAATCTCCATTCGCCGCAAAGTGACCCGCGACAGCCAGAACAGTTATTTCCTCAACGGCGCCAAGTGCCGACGTCGCGATATCACCGATATTTTCCTCGGCACCGGCCTCGGCCCGCGCAGCTATTCGATCATCGAGCAGGGCATGATCTCCAAGCTGATCGAGGCCAAGCCCGAAGACCTGCGCAACTTCATCGAAGAAGCCGCCGGCATTTCCAAGTACAAGGAGCGGCGCCGCGAGACCGAAAACCGCATCCGTCGCACCCACGAAAACCTGGCCCGCCTGACCGACCTGCGCGAAGAACTCGAACGCCAGCTCGAGCGCTTGCACCGCCAGGCCGAAGCCGCCAAGAAATATCAGGAATACAAAGGCGAAGAACGTCAGCTCAAGGCCCAGCTTTCGGCCCTGCGCTGGCAGGCGCTGAACGAGCAGGTCGGCCAGCGCGAGGCGATCATTGGCAATCAGGAAGTCAGCTTCGAAGCCCTGGTGGCCGAGCAGCGCAATGCCGACGCCGCCATCGAGCGCCTGCGTGACGGCCACCACGACCTGTCCGAACGCTTCAACCTGGTGCAAGGGCGCTTCTATTCGGTGGGTGGCGACATCGCCCGGGTCGAGCAGAGCATCCAGCACGGTCAGCAACGGCTGCGCCAGCTGCAGGATGATTTGAAAGAGGCCGAGCGCGCGCGCCTGGAAACCGAATCCCACCTGGGCCACGACCGCACGTTGCTGCTGACCCTGGGCGAAGAACTGGACCGGCTCACGCCCGAGCAGGAACTCACCAGCGCCGCCGCCGAAGAGGCTGCCGCCGCCCTGGAAGAAGCCGAGCTGAGCATGCATGGCTGGCAAGAGCAGTGGGACAGTTTCAACCTGAGCTCTGCCGAGCCGCGGCGTCAGGCCGAAGTCCAGCAGTCGCGCATCCAGCAACTGGAAGCCAGCATGGAACGCCTAGCCGAGCGTCAGCGCCGTTTGGCCGAAGAGCGCGCCTTGCTCGCGGCGGACCCTGAAGACGCGGCGATTGTCGATCTGAGCGAACAACTGGCTGCCAGCGAAGCCACCCTTGAAGACTTGCAAGCCAGCGAAGATGCCCAGGTCGAACGGCTCGAGCAACTGCGCCAGGCCTTGCAACTGGCTCTGCAGAATCAGCAGCAGGCCCAGGGCGAATTGCAGCGCCTCAATGGCCGTCTGGCTTCGCTGGAGGCCTTGCAGCAAGCGGCGCTGGACCCCGGCACCGGCGCTGCCGAATGGCTGCGCGACCAGCATTTGGCCGAGCGTCCGCGACTGGCCGAAGGCCTGAAGGTCGATGCCGGTTGGGAGCTGGCGGTGGAAACCGTGCTGGGCGCCGATCTGCAAGCGGTGCTGGTGGATGACTTCGCAGGTTTCGATCTGTCGGGCTTCACTCAGGGCGATCTGCGCCTGCTCAGCCCGCCTGGCGATGGCGTGCGGATGCCGGGCAGCTTGCTGGATAAAGTCGAGGCCCAGGTCGACCTGTCTCCCTGGTTGGGGCAGGTGAAACCGGTGGACAGCCTTGAACAGGCCTTGGCCCTGCGCGGACAACTGGCGGCCGGGGAAAGCCTGATCAGCCGGGACGGCTATTGGGTCGGTCGGCATTTCCTGCGGGTGCGCCGGGCCAGCGAAGCCGAGAGCGGCATGCTTGCCCGGGGCCAGGAAATCCAGCGCCTGAGCGCTGAGCGTGAAGAACGCGAAGCGAGCGTCGAAGCCCTGGAAACCGAATTACAGAATCTGCGGGCGCAACAGCGTCAGCAGGAAAATGGTCGCGAACACTTGCGTCGGCTGTTGCAGGACGAAGCACGCCAGCAAGGCGAACTCAAAGCGCAGCTGTCCGCCGGCAAGGCCAAGGTTGAACAGCTGGCCTTGCGCCGCACGCGCCTTGAGGAAGAAATCGCCGAGCTGGGCGAACAACGGGCGCTGGAGCATGAGCAGATCGGTGAAGCGCGCCTGCAACTGCAGGAAGCCCTCGATGCCATGGCCGTGGACACCGAGCAGCGCGAGTTGCTGCTGGCTCAGCGCGACAGTCTGCGCGAACGCCTCGATCGGGTGCGCCAGGATGCCCGCCAGCATAAGGATCACGCCCATCAGTTGGCGGTGCGCCTGGGCTCGCTCAAGGCCCAGTACGATTCCACGCGCCAGGCGTTGGAGCGTCTGGAAATGCAGTCCGAACGCCTGACCGAAAAGCGCGAGCAATTGAGCCTGAACCTGGAGGAGGGCGAAGCGCCGCTGGAAGAGTTGCGCCTCAAACTCGAAGAGTTGCTCGACAAGCGCATGAGCGTTGATGAAGAACTCAAGACTGCGCAAATTGCCCTGGAAGATGCCGACCGCGAACTGCGCGACGCCGAAAAGCGTCGTAGCCAGGCCGAACAGCAATCCCAGCTGATCCGCAGCCAGATGGAACAGCAACGCATGGAATGGCAGGCCCTGACGGTGCGCCGCAAAGCCTTGCAGGACCAATTGCTGGAAGACGGCTACGACCTCGACGGCGTGCTCGCCACGTTGGTGGCCGGGGCCAACGAGAAAGACGCCGAAGAAGAGCTGGAACGCATCGCCGCGCGCATTCAGCGTCTGGGCGCTATCAACCTGGCGGCCATCGACGAGTACCAGCAGCAGTCCGAGCGCAAGCGCTATCTGGATGCCCAGAACGACGATCTGGTGGAAGCGTTGCAGACCCTGGAAAACGTCATCCGCAAGATCGACAAGGAAACCCGTAATCGCTTCAAGGATACCTTTGATCAGATCAACGGCGGTTTGCAGGCACTTTTCCCGAAAGTTTTCGGTGGCGGCAGCGCTTACTTGGAACTGACGGGCGAAGATTTACTCGATACAGGGGTGACCATCATGGCGCGTCCCCCGGGCAAGAAGAACAGCACCATCCATTTGCTCTCCGGGGGTGAAAAAGCGCTGACGGCATTGGCCCTGGTTTTTGCCATTTTCAAATTGAACCCGGCGCCGTTCTGCATGCTCGATGAGGTGGACGCGCCGCTGGACGACGCCAACGTGGGGCGTTATGCGCGGCTGGTAAAAGAGATGTCTGAGACTGTGCAGTTCATCTACATCACCCACAACAAGATCGCCATGGAAATGGCCGACCAGTTGATGGGCGTGACCATGCATGAGCCGGGTTGCTCGCGTCTGGTGGCCGTGGATGTGGAGGAGGCGATGGCGATGGTGGACGCGTGAAACACTGCTTGTAGGGCATCTATTTAGGATGCTGTAGGATTTTTTTGAGCCTTGGGCTTGTCGTTCAATTCACAGAATGGCGCAAGCCTACGCGACAGACGGTGTAAAGTTATCTTTGGTCGTGCTAGTTTAATGTCAATTTTTCGTATGCGTGGGCAAAACGCCATTCAGAACATAGAGTTGGCGCCACGTTTTAAAGCGGTTTGCACATAGCTAAGCCCCTTATTTTTCAGCATTTTTATAGAGGCACGGGATTACATGGAAATCGGTCTGCGCGAGTGGCTGATCGTCATCGGCATTATTGTCATTGCCGGTATTCTTTTCGACGGCTGGCGCCGCATGCGCGGCGGCAAGGGGAAACTCAAGTTTCGTCTCGACCGCAGCCTGTCGAACCTGCCGGATGACGATGGCAATGCCGAGCTGTTGGGCCCGCCCCGGGTGCTGGATACCCATAAGGAGCCGCAACTGGATGAGCATGACCTGCCGTCGATGAGCGCGCCAGTGCGCGAGCCACGGGAAACGGGTTCCAAGCGCGGCAAGCGCAACAGCGAACCGTCCCAGGGCGACCTGAACCTCAATCTTGACCTGGACGGCGGCCCGAGCTTCAGCAGCCGCGACGACGACTTCCCGGACGAGAACAAACCCGTGCGCGGCGACAAGGACCAGGCCCAGGCCGAGGAAGTGCTGGTGATCAGCGTGATCTGCCGCGATCCGGCCGGCTTCAAGGGCCCGGCGCTGTTGCAGAACATCCTGGAGAGCGGCCTGCGTTTTGGCGAGATGGACATTTTCCACCGCCATGAAAGCATGGCCGGCAACGGCGAGGTGCTGTTCTCCATGGCCAACGCGGTCAAGCCAGGCGTGTTCGACCTGGACGACATCGACCATTTCAGCACCCCGGCGGTGAGCTTCTTCCTCGGCCTGCCCGGCCCGCGTCATCCCAAGCAGGCCTTTGACGTGATGGTGGCCGCGGCGCGCAAGCTGTCCCAGGAACTCAACGGTGAGCTGAAGGACGACCAGCGCAGCGTGCTGACCGCCCAGACCATCGAACACTACCGCCAGCGCATCGTCGAATTCGAACGCCGGGCGCTGACCCAGAAGCGCTAAAGTCGGCAGAATTTTTCTGGCTGAAGGGCTTTTGTGGCGAGGGGATTTATCCCCGCTGGGCTGCGCAGCAGCCCTAAATCCTGGCGCCTTGGCCTTATCAGCTAGTTGAGTCGTTAGCTTTGGGACTGCTTCGCAGCCCAGCGGGGATAAATCCCCTCGCCACAGGTTGTATGTTCGGCGGGCTCAGGTCCGACTGCCGATGATTTCAAAAAATTGAGCAGCCTAGGCTGCTCTTTTGCTTTATGAGAGAACATCCATGACTGCCGTCCAAACCCGCATCCAACAGTTGCGTACCGAGCTGGATCAGCACAACTACCGCTACCACGTCCTCGACGAACCGAGCATCCCGGACGCCGAGTACGACCGCCTGTTCCATGAGCTCAAGGCCCTGGAAGAGCAGCATCCGGAGCTGGTGACCAGCGACTCCCCGACCCAGCGTGTCGGCAGTGTTGCACTGTCGGCCTTCAGCCAGGTCCGCCACGAAATCCCGATGCTCAGCCTGGGCAATGCCTTCGACGAAACCACCATGCGTGAATTCGACCGCCGGGTGACCGAAGGCCTCGACCTGCCCATGGGCGACTTGCTGGGCGGTGGCGCGGCGGTGGAGTACAGCTGTGAGCCGAAGCTCGACGGCCTGGCGGTCAGCCTGCTGTACCAGGACGGCCTGCTGGTGCGCGGCGCCACGCGCGGCGACGGCACCACCGGCGAAGACATCAGCGTTAACGTGCGCACGGTGCGCAACATCCCCCTCAAGTTGCAGGGCAGTGGCTGGCCGCCGGTGCTGGAAGTGCGCGGCGAGGTATACATGTCCAAGGCCGGCTTCGAGCGTCTCAACGCCACGCAACTGGAGGCGGGCGGTAAGACCTTCGCCAACCCGCGCAACGCGGCCGCGGGCAGCCTGCGCCAGCTGGATTCGAAGATCACCGCCAATCGTCCGCTGGAATTCTGCTGTTACGGCATCGGCCAGGTGACGGCGGACATTGCCGACACCCACATCGGCAATCTCAAGCAGCTCAAGGCCTGGGGCTTGCCCATCAGTCGCGAACTGAAACTGGCCCACGGCATCGACGAGTGCCTGGACTACTACCGTGACATCGGCGAGCGGCGTAACGCGCTGCCATACGAAATCGATGGCGTGGTGTTCAAGGTCAACAGCATCGCCTCCCAGCGCGAACTGGGTTTCCGCGCCCGGGAACCGCGCTGGGCCATCGCCCATAAATTCCCGGCCAGCGAAGAACTCACCGAACTGTTGGACGTCGAGTTCCAGGTCGGCCGCACCGGCGCCGTGACACCCGTGGCGCGACTCAAGCCGGTCAAGGTAGCCGGTGTGACCGTAGCCAACGCCACGCTGCACAACATGGACGAAGTGGCGCGCCTGGGCCTGATGATCGGCGACACGGTGATTATCCGCCGCGCCGGTGACGTGATCCCGCAAGTGGTGCAAGTGGTCACCGAGCGTCGCCCGGAAAACGCCCGTCCCGTTGAAATCCCGCAACAGTGCCCGGTGTGTGGCTCCCATGTGGAGCGTACGCAGTTGGTCAAGCGCAGCAAGGGTCGTGAAACCATCAGCGAAGGCGCGGTGTACCGCTGCGTTGGTCGTCTGGCCTGTGGTGCGCAGCTCAAGCAGGCAATCATTCATTTCGTGTCGCGCCGGGCCATGGACATCGAAGGCCTGGGCGAGAAGAGTGTCGAGCAGTTGGTGGACGAAGGGCTGGTGGGCTCGCCTGCCGATCTGTATGCCCTGACCTTCGAGCAAGTGGTCGACTTGGAAGGCTTCGCCGAACTGTCGAGCAAGAACCTGTTGGCGGCCATCGTCGACAGCAAGAAGCCGAGCCTGGCGCGCTTCATCTACGCCCTCGGCATCCCCGACGTGGGCGAGGAAACCGCCAAGGTCCTGGCCCGCTCCCTCGGTTCACTGGAGCGTGTGCAGGCGGCCTTGCCGCAAGTGCTCACGTACTTGCCGGACGTCGGCCTGGAAGTGGCCCACGAGATCCACAGCTTCTTCGAAGACTCGCACAACCGCCAGGTGATCGAGGGCTTGCTGCGCCATGGCCTGGATATCCAGGACCAGGGCGAACTGGGCGCCGAGTTCTCCGCCAGCACCACCCTGGGCGGTTTCCTGGACAAGCTGAACATTCCTTCGGTCGGGCCTGGCGGGGCACAGAAACTGGCGGACAAGTTCGGCTCGCTCGAAGCGGTGATGAATGCCGACTGGCTGGACATGCGCCAGGCCCTGCCGGAAAAACAGGCCAACGCCGTGCGCGAGTTCTTCGCCATCGCCGCCAACCGCCAACAGGCCGAAGCCGCCGAGAAGCAACTACAGGCCTTCGGCATGCACTGGCAGAGCGAGAAAAAAGTCGTCGAAGGTTTGCCCGAAGCCGGGCACACCTGGGTGCTGACCGGATCGCTGGAGTTGATGAGTCGCGATGTCGCCAAGGACAAACTGGAAAGCCTGGGGGCCAAGGTGGCCGGTTCCGTGTCGGCGAAAACCCATTGCGTCGTCGCCGGGCCTGGGGCCGGGTCGAAACTGACCAAGGCCAATGAGCTGGGGCTCAAGGTGCTGGATGAAGAAGCGTTTGTGGCGTTCTTGAGTCAGCACGGCATTACGGTTTAGTCATGTCGCCAGGAAACTCGGACCCATTGTGGCGAGGGGATTTATCCCCGCTAGGCTGCGCAGCAGCCCTAAAATCTGCCATCTCGGTCTGTCTGGCTGATTGAGTCGACAGGATTGGGGCCGCTGCGCGGCCCAGCGGGGATAAATCCCCTCGCCACAGG
Organism: Pseudomonas sp. N-1-13; assembly: GCF_057787095.1. NCBI lineage: Bacteria > Pseudomonadati > Pseudomonadota > Gammaproteobacteria > Pseudomonadales > Pseudomonadaceae > Pseudomonas > Pseudomonas sp. N-1-13. Next base: position 1,857,696 of record NZ_JBYNRI010000001.1, read on the forward strand.
GTTATGTGGCGAGTCGGCTAGCGCGGGTCGACGTTATCCAGCGCCCGATTCGCCAGCAACCCTCCCAGCTCGATCAACTGCTGAATACCCAGCGCAACATGCCGCCGCGAACCCTCCAGCTCGAACGCCAGATCGCTGATCATGGCATCGGCTGAAGCCAGGGTTTCACTGAGGTTGGCGAGCAGGCATTCGGTGTCGATGCCGTTGATCACGGTGAAGAGCTGAGCGGGTGCGGGATCAGCTTCCGGCGTTTCCGGTTTTGGCTTCAGGTAGAAGTCGAGGGCGCGCTCGGCGGCTTCGTCGAGTTTTTTAGCGGCGGCGGTTTTGTGCGGGGATGTTGGATCGGTGTCCGGTGGGTTGGGGGTTGCTTTGAACATGGTGACGCTCCTATGGGATGGAGCCACCAAGGCCTGTCGCTAAACAGAAATGGTGGCGGCTGCACGCAGGTTAGCGAACCGGTCATAGGCACCCGGCAGACTCGAAGGTCTCCCACATACAGCCGCCATAACGTCATTGCAGTTAGACCTGCAACGAAGCATGGGCCGCTTATGCACCTAGAATGATCCGGGTCGCTAAACCCGATCGCTGATTCGTCAGCGACCCGGAAACGATAAAGTCCGGCCCATAGGCGCACAAGCCGGCGGATTCTGGCGCAGTTGTAGGCAATGGCGCAAGGCGGGGTAGCCCGGCCCGGCAGCGTCCTACACAATGCTCACAATCTTCGGATGATTCGCACGCTCCTGGGAACGATCACGCACAGGAGGGGATCTAGTCTTGCAGGCCCCCGGAGATCACCATGTACCGCTTCTTCGAGCAACTGAGTTCACGCATCGCCGCGCCCTTTACGGGCGATCGCTCGCGTAACAGCAAGATCTGGCCGTGTCGCTGCGGCCAGTCGCTGTTTTTTCGCAACAGCCAGTGCCTGGCCTGCCAGGCGGTGTTGGGCTATCAGCCCGAGCAAAGCCGTTTGTCGTCCCTGCAACCCGGCGAGCAGCCTGGCACCTGGACCCTGGATGCCGACCCACAAGCCGGGTTGTTTCGCCGTTGCGCCAACCTCGACACGCCGGCGGCCTGCAATTGGCTGCTGCCGGCCAATGGGCACGACACCTTGTGCATCGCCTGCAGCTTGAATCGCACCATTCCCGACCTGTCGATCCCGGAAAACCCCGAACGCTGGTGCAAGGTCGAAACCGCCAAGCGGCGGCTGGTGGCGCAATTGATCACCCTCGGTTTGCCTGTCATCCCAAAAACCGTCAGTGAAAGTGAGGGGCTGGCCTTCGATTTCATCGGCGTCGACCTCGATGGCACGCCTCCGACCACCGGCCACGCCAGCGGGTTGGTCACGCTTGACATCAAAGAGGCCGACGATGCCCACCGCGAGCATGTGCGCCAGCAGATGCGCGAGCCGTATCGCACTTTGCTCGGGCACTTTCGTCATGAGGTGGGGCACTACTACTGGGACCGGTTGATCGCCAACAGCCATTGGCTCGATGCATTTCGCGAGCAGTTTGGTGACGAGCGGGCCAGCTATTGCGATGCCCTGGAACGTCACTATCAGCAAGGCGCGCCGCTGGACTGGCAAACCCACTACGTCAGCGCCTACGCCACCATGCATCCTTGGGAAGACTGGGCGGAAACCTGGGCGCATTACCTGCATATGATGGACGCGGTGGACACGGCCCTGGGTTTTGGCATGAGCGCCGGGGAAATGGATTTCGACTACCAGCCGTTCCCGCCCGAGACCTTGTTCGACCCTGAACATACGGGGGGCGTGGCCTTTCTTTCGTTCGTCAACGCCTGGATCGAACTGGCCGGCATGCTCAACGAACTGTCGCGCAGCATGGGCCAACCGGATTTCTACCCGTTCGTCGTACCCGCCGCGGTGATCACCAAGCTGCATTTCATCCATCTGGTGATTCAGGAGGAGGGCGGCCGGGCTGACGAGGTGCTGCTGTAACCGCCGACTTGTGGGAGCAAGCTTTGTTCTCACAGGCAAGTGCTTGAACATCTTCAGTTTTTTAATCCGGCGCGAACGGTTGTAACTTCTCGTCAGATAGGTACAATGGCGCGGCTCGCCGTCAGGCGGGCGTCGTTATGGTGACCCCATCGGTCCCCCCGCAACGATTACCCGTGAACCTGGTCAGATCCGGAAGGAAGCAGCCACAGCGGGAACATTGTGTGCCGGGGTGTGGCTGGTGGGGTTGCCTCCATAACGCCCAGGCCTTCGTTCGCAAGGTTTGTCGAATTTTCTTATCTACTTTGTTTGTTGATCGATTACCGGTCGATATTTTCTGCTGCCTGATGGAAAGCAAAGAGCTCCAGTGCGTTGCTGCGCAGTGGGGCTTTTTGACTGGAGGGGGCAAAGGATTTGCGTACGGGCCTTTGCAGTGCTCATTCTCGATATCGCACCAATAGTATGATAATTTTGCGTGAGTCGATCATTTTCCCGGAGGCTCATCATGGGTACCGTTCGAAAAACCATCACCGTCACCGACCAACAAGACGGCTGGATCAAGGCTCAGATCGAAGCGGGTCACTACACCAATGATAGCGAATACATTCGCGATCTGATTCGGCGCGAGCAGGAGCGTAGCGCTGAACTTGAGGCTATCCGGTCCGCCCTGAAAGAGGGTGAATCCAGTGGAAAACCTCAACCATTCGATCCCGATGCGTTCAAGAAGAGAATGCTGACAGCGCATGGCTGAATACCGCCTTACACCTGCCGCCGAGCGTGATCTTGAAATTGTCTGGACCTATACCGCCCAACGATGGGGCGTGGCGCAGGCCAATCGATACGTTGATACCATCATTGCGGCGTTTTCTGAACTGGTGCAGCAGCCTAAGATAGCTCCAGCCTGTGACCATGTTCGAACTGGTTATCGCCGACGTAGTGTCGAACGACACATGATTTACTTTCGGATCACGGCTTATGGGATTGCGGTGATTCGTGTCTTGCATGATCGGATGGATACACTTCGGAATTTGTGACAGTAGCCTTTCAATAGAGCCGGACAGCGAACAAGCAAAAAAGCCAAAGAGGAACCCGATCCGTCGCACACCGACAGCCCGGACTCCTCTTTTTTCATGTCTGCTTCAAGGCTTCGACAGTGCCTGGTCTACCGCCGCAATCAGCTTCCCCAGATCCTTTGCGGTGGCTCTGTGTATGACACCAAACAGGTACGCTCGCTGTTCGTCCTCATCGTCCATGTCGGCAAAAAATGCTTTGAGCTGCACATCCAGTTTGTCGGCAAGCAAGACCAAGGCTTCCATGCTCGGGGTGTAGGTGCCGGTTTCGAAGCGGCTGATGGTTTTGGGGTCAAAACCGGTTTTTTCGCCAAGTTCAGCCTGAGTAAGCCCCGCTACTTTGCGATAGCGTCTGATGGCCGGACCCAAACTTGAAATTTGCATCGCTTAATTCCCATTTAGAATCAAGAACTTAACGATAGATTTTTGCATTAGGCAACCGCATGATCCATCACCTTGCTTTGCAAAATGTGATGTGTTTCGTAGAATCGGCCTTTGGCACGGGCATTTGGTGACCTGCTTCAGAAGCCTGGATGTGCGAAAAAGGCGAGCCTTGCGTTTTCTTGTTGTACACAAGGCGACGCTTGGCGCCTTCAGGTAGCACCGCCACGGCCCGCGCTCCAGCGTATCTCAAGGTGTTTGAGCCTAGTTGATTTTTCGCCTGTCCTGGGGCGGTGCAACCGCGCGCGACAAATGAGCCTGACTCATGGATGACTGCTTCGATGGATAAGAAGTACCGCAGAGCCGTTGACGCCGCCGCGATTTTTTCTGAAACCGATCTGAGCGGGCGCATTACCTACGTCAACGACCAGTTCTGTAAGCTTTTTGGCTACCCGCGCGATGAGCTGTTGGGGGCTAACCATCGCGTGATCAACTCCGGCCAGCACCCGGACGAGTTCTTCAGCGCCATGTGGCGCACCATCGCCCTGGGGCAGGTCTGGAAGGGTGAGATCTGCAACCGGGCCAAGGACGGTACGCTGCATTGGGTCGATACCACTCTGGTGCCGGTGATCGACGATGCGACCGGTCAGATCGAGCGCTATCTGGCGATTCGTTTTGATGTCAGCGAGAAGCGTCAGTTGTTGCATTCGCTGCAATGGCGGGTCGGTCACGACGTGTTGACCGGGTTGCCCAACCGCACCTACCTGTCCGACCTGCTGGATCAGGCCCTGGAATTTTCCAGGGCGCAGAGCTTGCCCCTGGCGGTGTGCATGCTTGACCTGGATGGCTTCAAGGCTGTGAACGACGGCCACGGCCATGCCAGTGGTGACCAGTTGCTGGTGGAGGTCGCCCGGCGTCTGCGCAGCATCGTGCGCGGGGAGGATGTGGTGGCGCGGTTGGCCGGCGATGAGTTTGTGCTGGTACTGCGCCATGTATGCGGGCTTGAGGAATTGCATGCCGCGTTGAACCGGGTGCTGATTGCCGTCTCCATGCCGTATGCCATTGATGGCAAGGCCATCAAGGTTTTCGCCAGCATTGGCGTCACCCTGTTTCCCGGTGACAACGAAGACGCCGATACCTTGTTGCGCCACGCCGACCAGGCGATGTACGTGGCCAAGCAGAGCGGCCGCAATCGCTTTCATTTGTTCGACGTGTCCCGGGACCAGGAAGTGCGGGCCACTTACCAGACCGTCGAGCGGGTGCGGCAGGCCATGGCCGGCAACGAATTGCGCCTGCATTTTCAGCCCAAGGTCAACATGCGCCATGGCACGGTGGTGGGGCTCGAAGCGCTGCTGCGCTGGAAACACCCCCAACGGGGCCTGGTGCCGCCCCGGGAGTTCCTGCCGCTGGTGGAGGAAACCGACCTGATCGTCGAGATCGGTGAGTGGGTCATGGAGCAGGTGCTGATTCAGTTGCAGCAATGGCAGCACGCGGGGCAAGTCTGGCCGGTGAGCATCAATATCTCGGCGCGGCATTTCCAGCGGGCAGATTTCGTCGAGCGGTTGCGGCAGGTGCTGCAACGGCACCCGGCGGTGTCGCCGCGCATGCTGGATCTGCAGATCGTTGAATCCTTGGCGGTGGAAAACCTTGCCCACGTCAGCGCCTGTCTCCAGGCGTGCCAGGCCTTGGGCGTGGGGTTTTCCCTGGGCGGTTTCGGCACGGGATACTGTTCGCTCAATGACCTCAAACACCTGCGCACGCAGACCATCAAGATCGACAAGACCTTTGTCCGCGACATACTCAATGACCGCGATGATCTGGCGCTGACCGAAGCGGTCATCGGTTTGGCCAGGGCGTTTGGGCGCCAGGTAGTGGCGGAGGGGCTGGACAGCCTGGAGCATGGTCAATTGCTGCTGCGCCTGGGCTGCGAAGTGGCCCAAGGCTATTTCATCGCCCGGCCCATGCCACCCGACCAGGTGCCTGGCTGGGTGAAAGGATTTATTTCGCCGCCGCAATGGCAGCATCAGTCGGACGTTCAGGGCGAATCGGATCCGGCTTGCGGCGACTCTTTATGTCCGGTGTAGGACTGGATGATCGCGTCGATTTCCCCCGACGTTTTCATCTTCAATAAGGTGCGCAGAATGCGTTGGGCCGGAATGTTTTGATCATCGCGCACATAACAGCCCAGCACGCGCTCCTGGAGAACCGCCACGGCACGCAGTTGCCGGTCTGGGGGATGTCGTTGATTGAACCAGTCCAGCGCCCATTGATTGCTCACCGCGTAGCGATAGCGCCCGGCCAGAAGCTTGGCCAGGACTTGTTCCTGGCTGCGTGCATCGTCACGTCGCAGATGCCCGCCGTCGAATAACGGCTGCAAGGTCGGGTAGGTATAGCTGAGGACGGTTCCGACCGGCTGGTGGGGCAGGGTGGCGGGCGTCACCACCTTGGGGGAGCTGGCCGTGCCCACCAGCACGTCGCGCTGGAAAAACAGCGGGACGCTCCACAGGTAATTGCCACCCGTATCCTTTACCCACTCGGGGGTGACATAACACCGTACGTCGACTTCGCCGTGGTTCATGGCATTGTCCAACCGGGCGCGGGCCAGCACATGAAACTGCGCCGGCATCCCCACCTGGGCCGCCAGGCGGGTCATTACGTCGGGGATGATACCCTGGATCGGGCGACCTTCTTCAGTCTGCACCATGGGCATGGCCCAACTGTCGGTAATGGCGAAACGCAACGGGATTTCGCCAGCAAAACACCCTGAACCCAATAACAGCAAAGCCCCCATGGCCGAACGCATAAACTCTCCTGATGGTGCAAAATCCTGTCGGCAACCAGGCCCCTGACCCAAGCTTAGACAGATTAGACGAGCACACCGGATGCAATTTCGCCCCTGCTCCGCTAGCATTAGCCGCTTCTGCTTTCCAGTGGCGATGGTTTTCGATGAGTTATCAGGTTCTTGCACGCAAATGGCGTCCGCGCTCGTTCCGCGAAATGGTCGGCCAGACCCATGTGCTCAAGGCCCTGATCAATGCCTTGGACAGCCAGCGGCTGCATCACGCCTACCTGTTCACCGGCACGCGCGGCGTCGGCAAGACGACCATCGCGCGGATCATCGCCAAGTGCCTGAATTGTGAAACCGGTATTACCTCGACGCCGTGTGGCGAGTGCTCGGTATGCCGGGAAATCGACGAAGGCCGTTTCGTCGACCTGATCGAGATCGACGCCGCCAGCCGCACCAAGGTCGAAGACACCCGTGAACTGCTCGACAACGTGCAGTACGCGCCAAGCCGTGGGCGCTTCAAGGTCTACCTGATCGACGAAGTGCACATGCTTTCCAGCCATTCCTTCAATGCGCTGCTCAAGACCCTCGAAGAGCCGCCGCCCTACGTCAAGTTCATCCTGGCGACCACCGACCCGCAGAAGCTTCCTGCAACGATTTTGTCCCGCTGCCTGCAGTTCTCCCTTAAGAACATGACCCCGGAGCGGGTGGTCGAGCATCTGACCCACGTGTTGGGTGTCGAGAACGTACCGTTCGAAGACGATGCGCTGTGGCTGCTGGGTCGCGCCGCCGATGGTTCGATGCGTGACGCCATGAGCCTGACCGACCAGGCCATTGCCTTTGGTGAAGGCAAGGTCATGGCTGCCGATGTGCGGGCCATGCTTGGCACCCTCGACCACGGCCAGGTCTACGACGTGTTGCATGCGCTGATCGACGGTGACGCCAAGGCGTTGCTCGAAGCGGTGCGTCACCTGGCCGAGCAGGGGCCGGACTGGAATGGCGTGCTTTCGGAGATTCTCAACGTGTTGCACCGTGTCGCCATCGCCCAGGCCTTGCCCGAGGGGGTCGACAACGGTCATGGCGACCGCGATCGGGTGCTGGCATTGGCTCAGGCGCTGCCGGCCGAAGACGTGCAGTTCTACTACCAGATGGGGCTGATCGGTCGGCGCGACCTACCCCTGGCGCCGGATCCGCGCGGTGGTTTCGAAATGGTGCTGCTGCGAATGCTCGCGTTCCGGCCAGCCGACACGGACAACTCCCCGAGGCAACCGCTAAAGCCAGTGGGGATCAGCCAGGCCACAGCTGATTCCGCCAAGCCAGTGGCTGCCGCGCCCGTCGTTGCGCCGGCAGTGGCCTCTGCCCCGGCAGCGGTTGAGCAACCGGCCCCGGTGCCTGTCGTCGCAGCGCCTGAGCCCGAGCCCGAGCCTGTCGTCGAGGCGTTGCCGCAGCCGGTCGCTGAAGAAGTGGTCGACCTGCCCTGGAACGACCCGGTCGAGGCTCAGGTCGTCCAGCAGCCTGCCGTGGAACCGGTGCTGGAAACCGTCGCCGAGCAACCCGAGTTGCCACCGATGCCTATGCCCACGCCCGACAGCGTGGTACCCGACGCGCCCGAGTGGGTGGCTGCACCGGTGCCTGAGCCCACGGTGGCGGACGTTGATGTCGCCACGCCAGGCATGGACCTGGATGATGAGCCGCCACTGGACGAGGATTACATCGAGCCGGACATGGATTCGGCCTACAGCTATCTGGATGAACTGGCCAGCGAGCACGCCGCCGAGCCGGCCCCGGAGCCCGAGCCTGAACCGGCGGCGATGCCGGCTACCGGGCTGGCCCTGCAATGGCTGGAGCTGTTCCCGAAACTGCCGATTACCGGCATGACCGGCAGCATTGCCGCCAACTGCACGCTGATCTCCGTGGAGGGCGACCACTGGCTGCTGCACCTGGACCCGGCCCACAGCGCGCTGTTCAACGCCACGCAGCAGCGCCGTCTCAACGATGCACTGAACCAGTATCACCAGCGCACGCTGACGCTGAGCATCGAGCTGATCAAGCCTGAGCAGGAGACGCCGGCCCAGGCCGCGTCCCGCCGCCGTGCCGACCGTCAGCGCGAAGCCGAGGAGTCGATCCACGGTGATCCGTTCATCCAGCAAATGATGCAACAGTTCGGTGCCGTGGTCCGTCACGATACTATCGAACCTGTCGAGGCCCCGGTGACCCAGGGCTCATAACTGAAAGCGTCAGGCCGAACGGGCCGGGCGCGGTGTTTATCCAAGTACTTTCGAGGTGATTCCCATGATGAAAGGTGGCATGGCCGGCCTGATGAAGCAGGCGCAGCAGATGCAGGAAAAAATGGCCAAGATGCAGGAAGAACTGGCCAACGCCGAAGTCACCGGCAAGTCCGGCGGCGACATGGTGACCGTGGTCATGACCGGTCGCCATGACATCAAGCGTGTCAGCATCGACCCGAGCGTGGTCGAAGGCCTGAGCGAAGACGACAAGGAAATGCTCGAAGCCCTGTTCGCCGCCGCCGTCAATGACGCAGTGCGCAAGATCGAAGCCAACAGCCAGGACAAAATGTCCGGCATGACCGCTGGCATGCAACTGCCGCCGGGCATGAAACTGCCGTTCTGACTCGCCATCCCGGTCGGGATGGGCTACATACAATGCCAGGCATCGCGCCTGGCATTTTTGTTTGTGTCACAAGGCGAGTGCGCTAGAAACTTTACCTGTGGGAGCAAGGCTTGCCCGCGATGAACGATGACGCGCCGCTGCGACGAACCGAGGCGTCTGCATCGCGGGCAAGCCTTGCTCCCACCAGTACCCACTGAACAAACATCGAACGCCGCCCCGCCGGCAATGGTCTGCTTCCTGTAAGTGCCACTCAACGATCAAGGAGACGCTTCCATGTCACAAGCATCGACCACCCACCAGCGCATCGTCCTCGCCTCCCGCCCCACAGGTGCTCCCACCCCGGACAACTTCCGTCTGGAGCAGGTGACGTTGCCGGAGCTGCAGGAGGGGCAGATCCTGCTCAAGACGCTGTTTCTCTCATTGGACCCTTACATGCGCGGACGGATGAGCGACGCACCTTCCTACGCCGCGCCGGTGGAAATCGATGAGGTGATGACCGGTGGTGCTGTCAGCCGGGTCGAGCGTTCTATGCATCCGAAGTTTCAGGAGGGGGATCTGGTAGTGGGCGCTACGGGGTGGCAGAGCCACACTGTCAGCGATGGCCGCAATGTCATTCCGATCCCATCCGGGCTGCCCAGCCCGTCGATGGCGCTGGGTGTGCTGGGCATGCCGGGCATGACCGCGTACATGGGCTTGATGGAGATCGGTCAGCCCAAGGCCGGGGAAACCCTGGTGGTCGCGGCGGCCTCGGGCGCAGTCGGCTCGGTGGTCGGCCAGGTGGCGAAGATCAAGGGCCTGCGGGTGGTCGGTGTGGCCGGCGGCCCCGAGAAATGCAAGTACGTGGTCGACGAGTTGGGGTTCGACGCCTGTGTCGATCACAAGCGCGATGACTTTGCCGAGGCACTGGCCCGGGCTTGCGACAAGGGCATCGACATCTATTACGAAAACGTCGGTGGCAAGGTGTTCGACGCCGTGGTGCCGCTGCTCAACCCCAAGGCGCGGATTCCCCTCTGTGGCCTGATCGCGTCCTACAACGAGCATGAAGCTCCCACTGGCCCGGATCGCTTGCCGCAATTGCAGCGCACCTTGCTGACCAAGCGCGTGCGGATCCAGGGGTTTATCGTGTTCGACGATTTCAGTGGTCGTCAGCCGGAGTTCATCAGCGCCATGGCGCCTTGGGTGCGTGACGGCAAGGTCAAGTTCCGCGAAGACGTGGTCGATGGCCTTGAGAATGCCCCACAGGCCTTTATCGGCCTGCTGGAAGGGCGCAACTTCGGAAAGCTGGTGGTGCGGGTGGCGCAGGATTGAGTATTTGACGCTAATCGGAGGCGCGGGTATAAACCGCGTCTCGTTGTTATGTCGGACATTTCCTCCATGAGCTTCAGCCCTTTGATTCGCCAACTGATCGACGCCCTGCGAACTTTGCCGGGTGTGGGTCAGAAAACTGCCCAGCGCATGGCGTTGCAATTGCTTGAGCGTGATCGCAGCGGCGGTTCGCGTCTGGCTCTGGCCCTGAGCCAGGCCATGGAAGGGGTAGGGCATTGCCGCTTATGCCGCACCCTCACTGAAGACGACCTCTGCCCGCAATGCGCCGACCCGCGTCGGGACGACAGCCTGCTATGCGTCGTGGAAGGACCCATGGATGTGTACGCCGTGGAGCAGACCGGTTTTCGCGGCCGTTATTTCGTGCTCAAGGGGCATTTGTCTCCGCTCGACGGCCTGGGACCGGAAGCCATCGGCATTCCGCAACTGATGGCGCGGATCGAAGAGGCCGGGACTTTCACCGAAGTCATCCTCGCCACCAACCCGACGGTCGAAGGCGAAGCCACCGCCCACTACATCGCGCAATTGCTCAACAACAAGGGCCTGATCGCCTCACGCATCGCTCATGGCGTGCCGCTGGGCGGCGAGCTGGAACTGGTGGACGGCGGGACGCTGGCGCATTCGTTTGCCGGGCGCAAACCGATCGCTTTATAACTGCCACGAATAACCCTGTGGGAGCGAGCTTGCTCGCGATAGCGGTGTGTCAGTCGCCATCGATGTTGGCTGACACGCCGCTATCGCGAGCAGGCTCGCTCCCACATGGGGTGTGTGTGCTATTGACGGGCGTTACCTTTCGCTCAACGAAAACTGCGTCAGGCAGAACGTCGGTATCCCCATGTCTTCCAGGCGCTGCGAGCCAAGCAACTCCGGCAGGTCGATGATCGCCGCGGCCTCGTGGACCTTGGCGCCCATGCGGCGGATCAGGTTGGCGGCGGCGATCAGCGTGCCGCCGGTGGCGATCAGGTCATCGAACATCACCACCGAATCACCCTCGCACAGGCTGTCGGCGTGAACTTCAAGGAAGGCTTCGCCGTATTCGGTCTGGTAACCCTCGGCCAGCACATCCGCCGGCAGCTTGCCTTGCTTGCGAAAAAGCACCAAGGGCTTGTTCAACTGATAAGCCAGGATTGAGCCGATCAGGAAGCCTCGCGCATCCATCGCCCCGATGTGGGTGAACTCGGCCTCGACATAACGATGGGCGAAGCTGTCCATCACCAGCCGCAACGCGGTGGGGGACTGGAACAGTGGGGTAATGTCGCGAAAGATCACGCCCGGCTTGGGGAAATCGATCACGGGGCGGATCAGGGATTTGATATCGAAGGAGTCGAAGACCATCGTCTAGGTGTCCTGGCAGGCTGCAAACGCCGGAGTATAGCGCGGCAAGGCGAACCTGGGCCGCGCGCATGCTCATCAGCCGTCGATCGAGCCACCCGCCAGGGCGCAGAGCTGGATCGGGTCGAGAATATGAATCTCCTTGCCTTCGGCGGCGATCAACTCGTTCTGTTGGAAACGGGTGAATACTCGGGATACGGTTTCCACCGCCAAGCCCAGGTAATTGCCGATTTCGTTACGCGACATGCTCAGGCGGAACTGGTTGGCCGAAAACCCGCGAGCGCGGAAACGTGCCGAGAGGTTGACCAGGAACGTGGCGATGCGTTCGTCGGCGGTTTTCTTCGAGAGCAGCAGCATCATTTGCTGATCGTCGCGGATCTCCCGGCTCATGACCCGCATCAACTGACGACGCAGTTGCGGCAGTTGCAAGGCCAGTTCGTCCAGGCGATCGAAGGGGATCTCGCACACAGAGGTGGTTTCCAGCGCCTGGGCCGAGACCGGATGGGTTTCGGTGTCCATGCCCGACAGACCCACCAGCTCGCTGGGCAGGTGGAAGCCGGTGAGCTGTTCTTCGCCGCCATCGCTCAGATTGAAGGTTTTCAAGGCGCCCGAGCGCACGGCATAGACGGAATCGAAGGTGTCGCCCTGGCGAAACAGGAATTCACCTTTTTTCAACGGTCGGCCCCGTTTAACGATGTCGTCCAGCGCGTCCATATCCTCCAGATTCAATGAAAGTGGCAGGCAGAGCGGAGCCAGGCTGCAATCCTTGCAATGGGCCTGGTTGTGGGCGCGCAGTTTGACTGGCTCGGACATTTCTTAAATCCTTGTGGGAAACACACATAAGCCGTAAGGGTAACTCAGCGCAGGTACTCCGGCCAGTGGGCTTTCATCGTCAAATTGTCGCGCTCAGATGACTCGGGAGAAGCGCTGTCGGTTGTGTCCTTCCAGATAGGCATCAAAGACCATGCACACCGAGCGCACCAGCAGGCGCCCGGCGGGCAGTACCTTGATGTGGCTGCTGTCCAATTCGATCAGGCCGTCCGCGGCCATCTCTTGCAGTTGTGGCCACAACGGTGCGAAGTAACCGCGAAAATCGATGTTGAACGTTTGTTCGATGTCGGTGAATAGCAGATTGAAATGGCAGATCAACTGCTGGATCACCGCGCGCCGCAGCCGATCGTCGGCATTGCACAGCAGCCCGCGACTGGTCGCCAGTTGACCGTCGGCCAGGGTGTTCTGGTAATGGTTCAGGTCACTGCTGTTCTGGCAGTACAAATCGCCGATCTGGCTAATGGCTGACACGCCAAGGCCGATCAGGTCGCAGTGACCATGGGTGGTATAGCCCTGGAAGTTGCGTTGCAGGGTAGCGTCTTCCTGGGCAATCGCCAGTTCGTCGTCGGGCAGGGCGAAGTGGTCCATGCCGATATAGCGATAACCCGCCGCGGTCAGTTGTTCGATGGTGCCTTGCAGCATCGCCAGTTTCTGCGCCGGGTTGGGCAGGTCCTGGCTGTTGATGCGGCGTTGGGGCATGAAGCGTTCCGGCAAGTGGGCGTAGTTGAACACCGAAAGCCGGTCCGGCTGCAGCTGGATGACTTCCTGGACCGTGCGGGCGAAATTTTCCGGGGTCTGTTTGGGCAGCCCGTAGATCAGGTCGATGTTGATCGAACGGAACTGCAAGGTCCGGGCGGCTTCGATCACCGCGCGGGTTTCTTCCAGGCTTTGCAGGCGGTTGACGGCGCGCTGCACGGCCGGGTCAAGGTCCTGCAGGCCGATGCTGACGCGGTTAAAACCCAGTTCCCGCAACAGGCCCATGGTGGACCAGTCGGCTTCCCGGGGATCGATTTCGATACCGTAGTCGCCGGAATCGTCCTCCAGCAGGTTGAAGTGTTGGCGCAACCTGGCCATCAACTGGCGCAGTTCGTCATGGTTGAGGAACGTCGGGGTGCCGCCGCCCAGGTGCAACTGTTCTACGCGCTGGGCCGGGTCGAGGTGGCAGCCGATCAGCTGGATTTCCTGTTCCAGGCGTTGCAGATAGGCATGGGCGCGGCCACGGTCCTTGGTGATGACTTTGTTGCAGGCGCAGTAGTAGCAAATGTTCGCGCAGAACGGCACATGCACATACAACGACAGTGGCCTCAAGGCTTTGCGGCTGTCGCGCAGGGCGTGGAGCAGGTCGAAGGTCCCCACCTGGCTGCCGAATTGCGCCGCGGTCGGATACGAGGTGTAGCGGGGCCCCGCCAGGTCGTAACGGTGGATCAGGTTTGAGTCCCAACGAATGGCGTCGAGCATGCGGGCGTTTCCCGGATAGGCTGGCATGGGCGAGAGTTTAAGAGGGAGGGCGCGGGGCGGTTTTGATTTGCGTCAACGGGGGGTGGAGTCTGGGCGAGGGCCAATCGCGAGCAGGCTCGCTCCCACAGGGATTTGCGGTGTTCATGAGGTTTGGGTCAGCCGCGATCCAGTGTGCGAGCGAGCCTGCTCGCGATGGCGGCGACTCGGTCAATGCCCCATGAGCCAATGCTGATGCGGCCCTGGCAGGGTCCAGATACCAAAGACAATCACCAACAGCCCGCCGGCCATGCGCACGCTGCGTTTGCGCAACAGGGCGGTGATGCGTTCTGCGGCCATGCCGGTGGCGAGCAACACCGGCCAGGTGCCGAGGCCGAAGGCGAGCATCAGCAACGCACTGTCCAGCGCATCGCCCTGGCTGGCCGACCAGAGCAGGGTGCTGTAGACCAACCCGCACGGCAGCCAGCCCCAGAGCGCGCCGAGCAGCAAGGCCCTGGGCAGGCTCGACACCGGCAGCAAGCGGTTGGCGACGGGCTGGATATGCCGCCACAGGCCACGACCGACGCCTTCGATGCGGGTCAGGCCGCTCCACCAGCCCGCCAGGTACAGGCCCATGGCGATCAACAGCAGGCCGGCCAACACGCGCATGACCATCGCCGCCGGACTATTGGCCACGGCCCAACCAGCCAGGCCGATCAGCAACCCTGCGCTGGCGTAGCTCAGAATCCGCCCAACGTTGTAGGCCAGCAGCAATCGAAAGCGCCGGCTGCGCTGTTCCTTGGGGATTGCCAGGGTCAGGGCGCCCATCAGGCCGCCGCACATCCCCAGGCAATGGCCGCCGCCCAATAAACCCAGGATGAGCGCCGAGACCAACAATGGCGCCAGATCAAGCATGGGGCGGGGCCTTGTCGTCCGGCTTGCGGGGCTCGCCGCTGGCTTCGTCCACCGCTGCCTTGTGGTTCGGGTCCTGATCGTCGAACAGAATGCTGTGGGCCGGACCGTCGAGGTCGTCGTACTGCCCGCTGTCCACGGCCCAGAAGAAGATGTAGACGGCAATGGCCACGATCAGCAGTGCGGCCGGGATCATCACGTAAAGAGCTGGCATGTCGGAACTCCATGCCCGCGCGGCTCAGGCCGGCAGCGGGCGGGTATCGGGCGAGGCATCGAAAACCTGCATCTTGGGCTGGCGAGTCAGCCTCAGCGCATTCAACACCACGGTCAGCGAACTGATGGACATGCCGATCGCGGCCCACACCGGCGTAATCCAGCCGAGGGCGGCGAACGGCAACATGAGGCCATTGTACAGTGCCGCCCACACCAGGTTCTCGATGATCACCCGCCGCGTGCGCCGGGCCAGGCTGAAGGCGTGGATCAGGGCGTCGAGACGGTTGGACAGCAGCACCGCATCGGCGCTGGTCTTGGCAAGATCGGTGGCCGAGCCCATGGCGACACTGATGTCCGCCGCCGCCAGCACCGGCACGTCGTTCACCCCGTCGCCGAGCATCAGCACCTTGCGGCCCTGCTGGTGCAACTGTTGCAACACGGCCAGTTTGTCGTCCGGGCGCAAACCGCCGCGGGCCTCATCGATGCCCAGTTCGGCGGCGACACTGGCAACCATGGGCGAACTGTCGCCCGACAGCAACAGTGTGCGCCAGCCCCGCGCTTTGCAGGCGGCCAGCAATGCCGGGGCGTCGGTACGCAAGCGGTCGTCGAGGACGAACCAGGCCAACGGACCGATGTCATCACCCAGCAGCAACCATTGTCCGGGCTCATCCGGCATCACCGGCACCGCTGCGCCACTGAGTTCGCAGACAAAACCGGGTTGGCCGATGCGCAGGCGCTGGTCACCCACCAGCCCTTCCAGACCCAGCCCCGGGGTGCTTTGCACATGCTCGGCGGCCAGTGGCGCGCGGCCAAAGGCACGGGCGATGGGGTGTTCGGAGCGATTTTCCAGGGCCGCGGCCAGGCCCAGGCATTGATCACTGTCCAGGGCCGTCAGCGTTCGAATGGCGCGCAACGCCAGACGCCCTTCGGTGAGAGTGCCGGTCTTGTCGAAAATCACCGTGTCGATCTGGTTCAGGCCCTCCAGCACATGGCCGCGAGTCAGCAGCAGGCCAAGCTTGTGCAGCGTGCCGGTGGCGGCGGTAAGAGCGGTTGGCGTGGCCAGGGACAGTGCGCAAGGGCAGGTGGCGACCAGCATCGCCAGCACAATCCAGAAGGCGCGAGAGGCATCCAGTTGCCACCACAGCACACCGATGGCCGCCGCAGCGACCAGGGAGAACAGCAGGAACCATTGCGCGGCGCGGTCGGCGATTTCCGCCAGCCGCGGCTTCTCGGCCTGGGCTCGTTCCAGCAACCGGACGATGGCCGACAGCCGGGTGTCTTGCCCCAGTGCCAACACCTGGACCGTCAAGGCGCCTTCCACGTTAAGGGTGCCGGCCGT
This sequence comes from Pseudomonas sp. N-1-13, assembly GCF_057787095.1. Classification (NCBI taxonomy): domain Bacteria; kingdom Pseudomonadati; phylum Pseudomonadota; class Gammaproteobacteria; order Pseudomonadales; family Pseudomonadaceae; genus Pseudomonas; species Pseudomonas sp. N-1-13. Next base: position 1,873,901 of record NZ_JBYNRI010000001.1, read on the forward strand.
CACCGTGTCGCCCACTTGGCGAGGTTGTGGCAGGTATTCGCCGGTCAGCAGTGATTCGTCCACGCTGGACTGGCCGTCGAGGATTCTGCCGTCGGCCGGCAGGACCGCGCCGGGATGCACCAGGACCCGGTCGCCGGTGCGCAATTCGCTGAGCAGGATTCGTTCGCTCTGGCCGTTATCCTCCAGGCGCAGGCACGAGGCCGGCAGCAGATTGACCAGTTGTGCGGTGGCGGCAGCGGTGCGCTCCCGGGCACGGCGTTCCAGGTAGCGACCGGCCAGAAGGAACAACGCGAACATGCCCACGGCATCGAAATACAGCTCGCCCACCCCGGTGACGGACGTCCAGATCCCGGCCACGTAGGCACCGCCAATGGCCAGGGACACCGAAACGTCCATGGTCAGGTGTCGGGTGCGCAGGTCGCGCATCGCGCCCTTGAAGAACGGCGCGCAGCTATAGAACACGATAGGTGTGGTGAGGAACAGCGCGACCCAGCGCAGGATGGTGTGCATCTCCGGGCTCAGGTCGATGTTGAATTCCGGCCAGGTGGCCATGGTCGCCATCATCGCCTGGAACCAGAGCAAACCGGCTACGCCCAATTGGCGCAGGGCCAGGCGGTTTTGCGCGGCCAGTTGTTCGCTGGCCTGATCGGCCTGGTAGGGATGGGCGACGTAGCCGATCTGGCGCAGTTCGGCCAGCAAGGTGCTCAGCGGCAATTGAGCGTCGGCCCAGCTCACGTGCAGGCGGTGATTGGACAGGTTCAGCCGCGCCTCGGCCACGGCCGGCAGGCTGCGCAGTTGTTTTTCGATCAGCCAGCCGCAGGCGGCGCAACTGATGCCTTCGATCAGCAGCGTGGTTTCGGCCAGCTCGCCTTCATGGCGCACGAACGACTGCTGCACGTCCGGGCGGTCGTACAGCGCCAGCTCATCGATCAACTGGACCGGCAGGGTTTCGGGGTTGGCCGACGCTTCGCTGCGATGCTGGTAATAGCTTTCCAAACCACCAGCGACAATGGCCTCGGCCACCGCCTGGCAGCCCGGGCAGCACAGCTCACGGGTTTCACCCAGGACAACGGCGGTGAAGCGACTGCCTGGGGGGACGGGCAGGGCGCAGTGGTAGCAAGGCAGTGGGGTGGTCATGAGGTATTCACATATCGAAACTTTCTGGCATCTGAAGGCCTTTTCGCGAGCAGGCTCGCTCCCACAGGTCTGCGTCGTTGTGAATTGAACCTAACGACACCTCAATGTGGGAGCGAGCCTGCTCGCGATTGCGCGCAGCGCAGCCGTCTATTTCTTCAGGTCTTCAGCACCTTGCAGCGGTTCATCGCCGAGCAGGATGGCCTGGTCATGGTTGATCTGCTCTTCTTCGAACAGGCGCCAGGTCTTGTCGTTCTCCACACCCAGCAATTCGACAAAGCGCCGGCCTTCGATCTTGTCCGTCAATTGACCGACATACCGTCCCGGCTCGCTGTCGTTGCGCGTCAGGACGATCTTGCGATCCTTCTCCGGCTGGGTGGGCGAGATCAGGCTCAGTTCCAGGGTCTGGGGCCGGCTGTCGCCGCTCAGGCGCAGGTTCACTTCGCCGGTGACGTCATCCAGTTGCACGTTGGCATGCAGTTGCAGGGTCTGGCCCAGCAGTTCGCGCTCCAGGGAGCGGTTGATGCCCTTGCCGGCTTCGTAGTAGTTGTCGTTGACCAGGTTGTCCGGGTTGTTCACGGCGATGGTCACCATGGTCAGACTCAGCGTCACCGAGCAGGCCAGGATCGCAATGATGATCCACGGCCAGAGATGCTTGTACCAGGGGCTGGTGGCGGTTGCTGCAGGCATGTTCAGTTCTCTCAACGAATTTGTGGGCCGATGAACCGGCTCTTGGCTTCAACATGAACGCTGTCGTCATCGGCATCCTTGAGGATGAACGTCACCTCGTTGGTGCTCGACGGCAGTTGGTCCGGTGCACTGGACAGTTCTACCGGCTGGGTGAAGATCTCACCGGCCGCGACCTTGATTTCCCGGCGTCCCTGGAGCTTGAGATCCGGCAGGCCGGAGGCCTCCAGCACGTACGTATGGTCGTGCTGGTCCTTGTTCATGATCTTGAGGCTGTAGACGTTCTCGATCCGGCCTTCGGCGTTCTCGCGGTACAGCACGCGGTCCTTGCTGACGTCGAAACCGACCAGCGAACGCATGAAGAACGCGGTCACCAGCAGGCTGATCATTGCCAGCAGCACCAGGGCATAACCGATCAGGCGTGGGCGCAGTTTATGGGTTTTCTGCCCCGAGAGGTTATGTTCGGTGGTGTAACTGATCAGCCCGCGCGGATAATCCATCTTGTCCATGATGTTGTCGCAGGCGTCGATGCACGCCGCGCAGCCGATACATTCAATCTGCAGGCCATCGCGAATGTCGATACCGGTGGGGCAGACCTGGACGCACATGGTGCAGTCGATGCAGTCCCCCAGGCCCAGGGCCTTGTAGTCAACGCCCTTCTTGCGCGGGCCACGGCTTTCGCCCCGACGCGGGTCGTAGGAAACGATCAGGGTGTCCTTGTCGAACATCACGCTCTGGAAACGGGCGTAAGGGCACATGTAGATGCACACCTGCTCGCGCAGCCAGCCGGCGTTGCCGTAGGTGGCGAGGGTAAAGAAGCCGACCCAGAAATACGACCAGCCATCGGCCTGGCCGGTAAAGAATTCGAACACCAGTTCGCGAATCGGCGTGAAATAACCGACGAAGGTCATGCCGGTCACAAAACCGATCAGCAGCCACAGGCTGTGCTTGGCCAACTTGCGCAGGAACTTGTTCCCGCTCATGGGCGCCTTGTCGAGCTTGATGCGTTGGTTGCGGTCGCCTTCGGTGACCTTCTCGCACCACATGAAAATCCAGGTCCACACGCTTTGCGGACAGGTGTAGCCGCACCAGACCCGCCCGGCATAGACCGTAATGAAAAACAGGCCGAAGGCGGCAATGATCAGCAGTCCGGACAGGAGGATGAAGTCCTGCGGCCAGAAGGTCGCACCGAAAATGAAGAATTTGCGTTCGGGCAGGTTCCACCAGACGGCCTGATGCCCGCCCCAGTTCAGCCAGACCGTACCGAAATACAGCAGGAACAACACGCCACCGCCGACCATCCGCAGGTTGCGGAACAGGCCGGTGAAGGCACGGGTGTAGATTTTTTCCCGAGAGGCATACAGGTCGACGCTTTGGTTCGCGTCCTTGGCAGGCGGGGTGACGTCATGTACCGGAATCTGGTTACTCATCAAAATGCATCCCACGGCAGTGGAAAAGTGCCGGGATCAGTACGTGCCGACCACGGTCAGAAAGGGTATTGCAGTGGTGCAATGATACGCCTGTAGGTCTAGCTCAAGGGTGCGACCTTTGGTCGCGTTGGGACTCTGCATAGAATGGTGTAGCGGATGTAACAAGTCATGACCCAGATCAATTGACTATAGACATTCCATGGCGTTGGCGAAAAAACCAAGGGCCTGCCGACTCGTTCGACAGCCCCTCCTGATTGTTTTGTGCCACTATTTTTGGCGGCTCCGCCGCCCAGCGGGGGTAAGTTCCCTCGCCACGGGGATTTGCGCTTAACCTGCGCCTGGTCATTTGTTCGCAAGCGCCAGATCGAACTGCTTGTTTCCCAATTTGATCTAGCCGCCAGGGTTTTCTTGAGCACAGCCGAATCCCGGCTCTGATTATTTTTGTGCGCTGCAAAGAGAAGCGTCAGGCGCACAAATGCATCAAGTTTCTACCGGCGGTACAAAATGTTGTAGAACGCGGTTTGCTCATCCTTGATCAAGGACAGATCGTGCCCCGTGGGAATTTTTTCGAACAGAGCTTTGTTGACTGCCATCCGACGCATGATGATCACCTCCAGCAATTGGCCGAACAGCGCTTCATCACGGACGTGTTTTTTCAGTTTTAGAATTTCGTGAGGCTTGTCTTTCAGGACGTGAAAGGCGTAATTCATCACAACCATATTGGAGACGAACAGGTTTGCCGTTGACTGAAGCGGATTGACCGCGTCGATCAAAGCATCAAATATTTTTTGCCTGTCCTGAGCATAGGTGGGCAAAAAAACGTCGGGGTACATAAGCTCGCTGTGACGATCATTGATCGCGCAGCGGTAATGGGTATCGTCGGGCTCGCTGAGTAATCTGACTGTGCTTGTTTGAAACGTTTTCAACGTACTCAGCAGTTGATGCTCTTTCCTGCTGTCGGCCTTGATCGCTTTGTAAACCACATCAATCACATCCAGAAAAGCCACGGACCCCAGCCCATCGGTCGCCATCATCAACTGATTGCCCTCGATGCTGAACCGACGATACGCCTCGTCATCGATGCTCAATTCGAAGAGGAGGAACCTAAGCATGTAGTTCCTGAGGCGCGCATCCGCATCCAGGGTGCTGTTCTTCAAGCTGATCAGTTGGATCAGGTAGAAGAAAATAAAATATTCCTTGTTGGTTCGTTGACGGTTGTCGATTTCAAGCAGGTAGCCAAAGCGCGACAGGACCAGGAGGAGGGCGTAGCAGTCGGGTTCCGTGAAGCCGTTCTTCAGCATGGCTTTTTCGAAAGCGCTGGTGGAAAACAAGTCCCGCCAGCGGCTAACGCTGAAGGGAGCGCCATTGTGTTTTTTCGCGACGACGTTCAGTAGCGAAGGCTCGTCTTCTTTGTAAAAAACAGCACCCAACGCCTTCGGATACGGCCGGACGTTCAGGAAATTTTCAAGCTTGTATGAGAGAAGATCGAATATGTCCATCTGGCTTTATCCGCAGGTCTTCCATTTTCCGTTCGGGCCTTTCTTCTCGACACGAAATGACGTAATGGTTTTATTGAATTTATCCAATAATCGGAAACCGATGCCTCTGGCCTTGGGCTCATTCGTCTTGGACAGCACGCCATCTTTCAGGCCCGTCTCTTTATAGTCAACGGTAGAGATGTCCTTGTGGTTATTGAGCATGCTGACCCCTTCGTTATTGACGGTGGCCACTACCCGATACTTCTCATTGCCTGGGTTGAATCCAGGGTTACTGTCCTGGTTGACCCAGACCGCTTTCTCTCCTCGGATATTCGGAACCAAGCCGCCTTTGCCTCCGTTGGCGGCCTTGGACGAGACGGTTTCGCTCTCGCCCATGTACCGGATAATCTCATTCTCTTTAAGCCCCAGCGGGTCGATCCAGGTAAATGGATTCGGTGCGTAGCGATAAAGATTCAGGCTTGCGGCCAGGCCCAAGGGGTCGGGCGTGGTAAAGCGGCCTATGTCGGGATCATAGAAGCGGAAGGTGTTGTAGTGCAGGCCTGTTTCCCGGTCCAGGTATTGCCCCTGAAAACGCAGGTTCTGTTCTTCGATGTAGTACGGCTCACGGACTTCATCAGTGGTATTGCCCCATACCTGGTAGTGAGCGTGCCATAGCGGATGGCCGTCACTTTCCGTCAAGGCCTGTGGCTGACCATTGGGGTCGTTGTGGTAATAGCGGATGCGTTGATGTTCACCGATGCCGTCGACCCGGGCCAAGGGCTCGTGACTGTCGCCAATATAGAGGTACAGGCTGGTCAGGCTATTTTTATGTTCCTTGAGTAATTGCAGGCCATCCCAGTCGAAACGCGTGCGGGCGATGAGACGCCCGTTGTCGTCATGTTCGGTTTTCTCAATCCTTCGGCCCAACGGGTCGTAGCGCATCCTGACGACGTTTCCACCGTCGGATTTCTGGGTTCGAACTTCAACCAGCCGGTGATCCGAGTCGTAACTGAAGCGCTGCAGGCCATGTCGCCCACTGCGCTTTTCAATCATTCGGCCAAAATCATCGTAGCGATAGTGCTTATCCTGATAGCGCTTGAGTTGGTTGTGCGTAACCCGCCCACCTGTACCAGGTGAACTGTCGAGGAGATTGGCGGCGGCATCGAAGGAAAATGTTTCATTCTGGCCTTGTCGAGTGCCCTGGCTTGCCAGGATGCGGCCGGTCACATCGTAGTGCAGCAATTGGCGTTGTTGACCTTTTGGCTGCCGTTCAAGGCGCGCCACCAGGTGGTCGCCAGGATCAAACTCAAAATGGGTTTGATCTGCGGCAGGCATCAACGACGGCTGGCTGGTATGCCGGCGTTGGCGGCTGCGTAAGCGCCCGCTACGGTCATATTCACTCCGTGTGCTGATTTGGCCTTGGGTGCGCAGCACCTCTCGATGCAGCCGGTCGCGTTCGAAGTCGCTGATGACGTGGCCGTCGAGGTTGATTTGGTGCAGATGACCACTGCCATAGTACAGGCGGCTGACCCAACGGCCGTCGGGTAGGTGGGTCTGGATCAGGTTGCCGAGTTCGTCGTAGTGATGCTTCAGAACGCCCGCTGAACTCTGCTCCTCAATCAGATAACCCAGCGCGTCATAAGCAAAGCCCAGTCGTTGTTCGTTGCCGTCGTTAGCGATGACGGTGGCTTCGATTAACTGATTCAACGGGCTATAGCTGTACCGGGACTGTCCATCAGGTGTGATTCGGGTGGTCAGCCGGCCAATGGCATCACGTTCGAGATGATGAACAATGGTCCTTTCACTGGGCTGATGATCACCTCGCGGCGCTGCGATGGTTTCGACTCGTTTTACGTTGTTGAGGACGTCGTACGTGTAGCCTTTGGCGCTGCCATCAAGGTTGCGCTGTTCGGCCAACCGATCCCCCGCATCCCAGGCAAACCGGTAGCTCTCGCCATTCTCATTGGTCAGCGCCTGCAGCCGCCCGTAGCTGTCGTACGCGAATTGTACCTGCCGGCCGTGGGCGTCGGTGCGTTGGCGGACCTGACCGCGACGGTTGTGCTGGTAGAGCGTGGTGTGCCCGGCCGGGTCGGTGTAGCCGGTCAACTGCCCGGCGAGGTCGCGCTGGTACTGTTCGGTGCGGCCATCCGGCAATTGGCTGCTGAGCAAACGGCCTTGGGCGTCGTAGCTGAACTGGGTGCGCTCGCCGAGGGCGTCGGTGATGGTCTGCAGGTAGCCGCGCTGGTCGTAGCTGAACCGTGTCGGGTAACCCGAGCAATCGATGTGCTCCACCAACTGCCCGAACGGATTCCAGCGCAGCTTTTTAAGCTTGCCGGTGGCGTCGATGATTTCGATGACCTGACCGTGGGCGTCATAGCGGTAGCGGGTGACGTGGCCCAGGGGATCGGTTTCGGCGGTGCAGTTGCCGCGTTGATCGTAGCGGTATTTCCAGCTGTGGCCGGCGGCATTGGTGTCCACCAGCGGCAGCGCCCAGTGCTCGAGCCATAACGTCGAATCACTGCGGCCCAACGGATCGGTTTCGCCGATCAGGTTACCGGCCTCGTCATAGCTGTATTCATAGCGCCCGCCCTGTGGGTCGGTGGCGCTGAGCAGTTGGCGTTCGTCGTTCCACTCGAACAGCCAGGTCTGGCCGAGGTTGTCGCTGTATCGGGTGATCTGGTGTTGGCTGTTCCAGTGGCGCGTGCTGACGCGCTGCAAACCGTCGGTAATGCGGGTTACACCGGCCTTGAGGTCATAGTCGAACTGGTAGGTGTCGCCCTCGTCGGTCCAGTGCCGGACCACGCGCCATTCCTGGTCTTCGACCAAGGCCCATTCGTAGAAGCAACGCAGCCCAGTGGGCAGTTGGTGTTCCAGCATTCGCTGGCCGGCGTCGTAGCTGAAACGCCGTTGCACCTGGCCGGTGGCGTCGCGTACTTCGCTCAGGTTGTTCGCTGTGTCGTAGGCGTAGCTGACCAGCACTTCGCGCTGTTGGTCGGGGTAGAGGCGTTCTATCTGGGTGACGCGTTCGCGCTCGCGGATCAGCTCGACTTGCACCAGATCGAAGGTGTCGCGCAGGCGTATCAGTCGTCCGGCGGCGTCGTAGTCGAGGAAGATGCGATTGTCGTTGCGGTCACCGAGTTGGCTCAGGCGCAGCAGGGATGTGTGGCCCGGCGTGGGTTCGAACAGGCGATACACACCGTCGTCGCTTTCGATCAGCAACTGCCCGTTGAGATGACGTCGCACGGCCAGGCCTTCGCCAGCACTGAACACCGCGCCGCCCAACGGGATCGAACCCATGTCGATGGGCCGGGCCTGTTCGTCGGTGTAGAGCAGGGTCTCGCCGCCCTCGGGATGGGCCAGGATCTCCACCTGCACCTCGTAGACCACGCTCCAGCCCGCACCGAACATACCTTCGCGGCGCTCGTCGCGGCTGTTGTAGAAGCGTTGCCAGTCGATTGGCAGAACACCGGGCAAAACGAAGTCCAGCTCTTCATCGCGGCCCAGCACCTTGGCGCCGGTGGCGGCATGCACCGGGTTCGACGAACCCATGGCGGCGTTGGCCGCGGCGCCCATGGCGCTGCTGACCGCCATCGACGCCGCGCCACCGGCCAGCATGCACGGCAGTTTGCTGAAGAACTTGCCCTTGCCCCCCTTGAGCATCAGCAACGCGGTGACCGCCAGCCCCACGCCCGGGGTCTTGCCGCTGCGAATCTCACGCACCACCACTGAGCCGCCGCCGATGGTCACGTCCGGGGAAATCAACCCGGCCGAGACCACCGTCGCATCGCAGGTGCTGCGGTCGCCGCTGCGCACGGCGGGCTGGCCATTGATGGTGACTTTGTCCGAGCCTTCAGCCATGAACTGCGGCGGCATCGGTGGGTGCTTGGTGCAGATCACCAGGTCTTCCGGCCGAGTCTCTGTGCCGGGGGCGGGCGAGGCGACGGTGGGGCGCCACATCTGCGAGAAGAAGTTGCCGGCCATGTCCAGGTAACTGGGCTCGGCTTCTTCTTCCGGCTCGGGCATGTCCAGTTCGGTGCCGGCCGGCGCGACATGGGAAACAACCGCTCCGGCGGCGCGGGCCGAGGGGATGTTGTTGGTAAAGGTGTCCTTGGAGCCGGTGAGGATGTTGGCCTGCACCGTGGGCGGGAAGAGCGCGTTGCCGATGCCTTCGCAGATATTGCTCAGGCCTTCGTCGGCCCCGGTCTTGCTCATGGCAATGCCCACGACCGCCCCCACCACCGCACCGAGCAGGAAACAACCCAAGCCACCCGTGGCGACGGTGATGCCGGTGGCGGCCACCACCGCTGCCGTCGCCAGGGCGGTGATGGCGATGTTGGCCGCCACTTCCAGCACGCCGCCGAGAATGTCGGCCATCATGGAGGTGTGGTTCAGTGCATCGCCCAGGCGAGCGGCCCAGAGCGCGTCAGACATGCTGGGGGCTCATCGTTGCGCGCTGAAGTGTTTCGATGCCCATTGCGCCTATCTCCTTGGCGGTAATTGATGGTCCGTCGCGACGTTATATTAGCTTGACCATGGATTGAGCAAGGCCACGCCGCTGCTTTGAAAATCACTCACATTGCGGGTGACCACGGTCAGGCCATGGACCAGCGCCGTGGCGGCAATCAGTGCATCGCATTCATTGTTGCGATCCGGTACATGCAGGCGAGCGCAGCGCAGCGCGACGGTGCGGTCGACCGCCAGGATCCTGCCGGAAAATGCGGGCAGGACGTGGTTATCCAGCCACGCGCGCAGGCGGCTGCCTTGCACCGGATCCTTGCGTTCGAAGCGCATTACACCAGTTTCCAGCTCCAATACGGTGATTGCCGAGACGTACAGGTTGGGGGCGGACACGCTCCGTGCCCAGGCCTGTACGTTTTTATCTGCATGCGGCTTGCGCAGTTCCGAAATGACATTGGTGTCGAGTAGAAACATCAGGACAGGTCCACTGGCCGGGGAGTGATGACGGCACGTTCGGTATCGAAATCGATATCCGGCGCGTCAGGCATGACCAGCAACTCGACAATGCTGGTGCCAATGCCGGTCAGTTTCTGGTACTGCTCAATGCTTAGCAGTACGTGGGCCGGCTTGCCACGGTCAGTGATGATGACTGGCCCCTGGCGGGCGGCTTTTTTGGCACCACTTGTGTCGTGGTTGAATTCGCGGCTGGAAATGGTCGTGATGGACATGGCAGTGCCCTCATAAACTACAATGTAGGCACGTTACTACTGGCGTGGGAGGCGAGCAAGTGAAACAGCTTCGCTCCTGGATACCCACCAATAAAAAGGCCCCGCCAACATGGGTTGACGGGGCCTTTGGTACATCAGGCGTGTGCCTTACTGGGCATCGGCGGCTGGCGCCGGTTCCCCATGAGACAGGCTGTAGACGTACGCAGCCAGCAGGTGGACCTTGTCGTTACCCTGCAGATCGGCCTGGGCAGGCATCTGGCCCTGGCGACCGTAACGGATGGTCTGCTGCAGCTGAGCGAAGCTCGAACCGTAGATGAAGCCGGCCGGGTGCGTCAGGTCAGGTGCGCCCATGGCAGGCGTGCCCTTGCCGGCTGGACCGTGGCAGGCCACGCAGTTGGCTGCGAACAGCTTCTGGCCGTTGGCCGGGTCGGCCTTGGCGCCTTCCGGCAGTTTACGGCCGTGCAGACTGGTCACCACGTAGGCGGAGACGTCGGCAACACCTTGCTCGCCAACCACGGCAGCCCAGCCCGGCATCACGGCATGACGACCGCCCATGATGGTGGTCTTGATGGTTTCCGGCTCACCACCCCAGCGCCAGTCGGCGTCGGTCAGGTTCGGGAAGCCGTAGGCACCCTTGGCGTCGGAACCGTGGCAGACCGAGCAGTTGGAGGCGAACAGGCGGCCACCCATCTTCAGGGCTTGCGGGTCTTTGGCGACTTCTTCAATCGGCATGGAGGCGAACTTGGCGAAGATCGGGCCGAACTTGGCGTCCGAACGCGCCATTTCCTTTTCCCACTCGTGAACGCCGGTCCAGCCGGTCTGGCCATTGGCGAAAGGGGTCTGCTTTTCGGTGTCCAGATAGTTATACCCTGGCAGCAGGCCTTTCCAGTTGCCCAGGCCCGGGTAGAGCACCAGATAACCCAAGGCGAAGACAATGGTGCCCACGAACAACATGAACCACCATTTAGGCAGTGGGTTGTCGTACTCTTCGATGCCATCGAACGAGTGACCAACAGTCTCGTCCGTTTGTTCGGCGCGCTGGCCCTTACGGGTCGACAGCAGCAGCCAGGTCAGGGCGAAGATCGTACCCAGACTGAGGACTGTGACGTACAGACTCCAGAACGTAGTCATTCTTTGTTACTCCTAGAAGCTTGCTCGACGTGCTTGATGGCTTCGGGATCATCCGCGAACGGCAGCAAGGTCGCGTCGTCAAACTCCGACTTGCGCTTGGGGCTGAACACCCACAACGCCAGACCGATAAAGGCCACCATCACGACGACGGTGCCCAGGCCACGAATCATCCCGATATCCATCTAAATCACCGTTTGCTTTTGATGATGGTGCCCAGGCCTTGCAGATAGGCCACCAGCGCGTCCATTTCAGTCTTGCCCTTCACGGCATCCTTGGCACCGGCGATGTCTTCATCGGTGTAAGGCACGCCCAGGGTACGCAAGACTTCCATTTTCTTGGCGGTGTCTTTGCCGTCGAGCTTGTTTTCTACGAGGAACGGGTAAGCCGGCATTTTCGACTCAGGCACTACGTTGCGCGGGTTGTACAGGTGCGCACGCTGCCAGTCGTCGGAGTAGCGACCGCCCACACGGGCCAGGTCCGGGCCGGTACGCTTGGAACCCCACAGGAACGGGTGGTCCCAGACGCTTTCACCGGCAACCGAGTAGTGGCCATAGCGTTCGGTTTCGGCGCGAAACGGACGGATCATCTGCGAGTGGCAGCCGACGCAGCCGTTGGCGATGTAGACGTCGCGACCTTCCAGTTCAAGAGCGGTGCGCGGCTTCATGCCTTCGACCGGCTTGTTGGTCACGTCCTGGAAAAACAGCGGAACGATCTGGGTCAGGCCGCCGATGCTGACGGCGATGACCATGAAGAAGGCCAGCAGGCCAATATTCTTCTCTACTGTTTCGTGCTTCATCAGTGAGCTCCAACTACGGCGATCTTGGCGGCGGCTTCAGCTTCAGCCGGGTCAGAGGCACGAACGGTGCGATACACGTTGTAGGCCATGAACAGCATGCCGCTGGCGAAGAACGCGCCGCCCAGGGCACGGACGATGAAACCAGGGTGGCTGGCTTGCAGCGCTTCAACGAACGAGTAGGTCAGGGTGCCGTCGTCGTTGATTGCACGCCACATCAGGCCCTGGGTGATGCCGTTGACCCACATCGAGGCGATGTAGAGCACGGTGCCGATGGTGGCGAGCCAGAAGTGAGTGTTGATCAGGCCGGTGCTGTGCATCTGCGCACGACCGAACAGTTTCGGGATCATGTGGTAGATCGCGCCGATGGAAATCATCGCAACCCAGCCCAAGGCCCCGGCGTGTACGTGACCGATGGTCCAGTCGGTGTAGTGGCTCAGGGAGTTGACGGTCTTGATGGCCATCATCGGGCCTTCGAAGGTCGACATGCCGTAGAACGCCAGGGAAACCACCAGGAACCGCAGGATCGGGTCGGTGCGCAGCTTATGCCAGGCGCCCGAGAGGGTCATCATGCCGTTGATCATGCCGCCCCAGCTCGGAGCCAGCAGGATGATCGACATCGCCATGCCCAGGGACTGTGCCCAGTCCGGCAGCGCGGTGTAGTGCAGGTGGTGCGGGCCGGCCCAGATGTACAGGGTGATCAGCGCCCAGAAGTGGACGATGGACAGGCGATAGGAATAGATCGGACGCTCGGCCTGTTTCGGCACGAAGTAATACATCATCCCCAGGAAGCCGGTGGTCAGGAAGAAGCCCACGGCGTTGTGGCCGTACCACCACTGGATCATCGCGTCGGTGGCGCCCGAGTAGGCCGAGTAGGACTTGAAGAAGCTGACCGGCAGGGACGCGTGGTTGACGATGTGCAGCATGGCGGTCACGACGATGAAGGCACCGTAGAACCAGTTACCGACATAGATGTGCTTGGTCTTGCGCTTGACGATAGTGCCGAAGAACACCAGACCGTAGGTCACCCAGACGATGGCCAGCAGAATAGCCAGGGGCCATTCCAGCTCTGCGTATTCCTTGGTGGTGGTGAAACCCATCGGCAAGGTCACGATCGCACCGACGATGACCGCTTGCCAACCCCAGAAGGTGAAGGCGGCGAGGCTGTCGGAAATCAGTCGCGTTTGGCAGGTTCGCTGCACGACGTAATAGGAAGTGGCAAACAACGCACAACCACCGAAGGCGAAGATCACCAGGTTGGTGTGCAGCGGGCGCAGGCGTCCAAACGTCGTCCATGGCAGATCGAAGTTCAACTCCGGCCAGACCAGTTGCGAGGCGATGAATACACCGAGCCCCATGCCAAGGATCCCCCAGACCACCGTCATGATGGCGAACTGGCGGACTACCTTATAGTTATAAGCAGTCGGACTGATTGCTGTGCTCATTCTAAGGTTCCACGGTTTGGGTGTTTTATTAGGATAAAAATCGGTCGCAAGTATGGAGAAAGCGGGGGGTCATTGCAACGCGCCATGACCTGGGTCAATGCTTTCCAAAGCAGATTCTGCGGCCTTTCCATGTGCTGAGTAGGGACAAAATTGGCCCTCGGTAAAATGTCGCAACGAAGGAAAGAGGCGAGGGGGGCAGGTCGGTTGTAACGGGGTGTGTTCGAGCACAGCGTTCGGGTGATGCCAGGCAACTGTCGCAACAGCCGGTATTCACCTGCCTTTGCGGCCTTTTTGTCGAACGATTGTCGAACGCATCGGGTCGGGTCGACCTGAAACCGGCAGTCGCCAGCGCACGCAGAGGCAAGCTTAGACTTGATTCCGGGGAACCGAAAGGAAGACGAAGGGAGGGTGCGACAATGCGTCGCGCAGGGGCACGAAACAGCCGCATCCAGATGGATGCGGCTGTTCGCGTGGTCAGGATTTATTCGCTTTTGCGTTCAGCTTGCAGACGCTCGGCGCCCGCCGCGTGGGACAGGCTGTAGACGTAAGCCGCGAGCAGTTGCACCTTGTCATTGCCGAGCAGCTCATTCTGCGCCGGCATATGGCCCTGACGGCCATGACGGATGGTCTGTTGCAGTTGCGCCAGGCTGGTGCCGTAGATGAAGCCGGCCGGCAAGGTCAGGTCTGGCGCGCCCATGGCTTCGGTGCCTTTACCGTTGGCACCGTGGCAGGCAACGCAAGTGGTGTTGAACGCTTGCTGGCCTGCTTGCAGGTCGGCGCCGCTGTCTGCCGGCAGCGGCAGGCCCGCCAGATCATGGCGCACATACGCGGCCACGTTCTTGACGCCGGCTTCGCCCAGCACTTCGCCCCAGGCCGGCATCGCGGCCATGCGACCGCCCATGATGGTGGCCTTGATGGTTTCGGCACTGCCGCCCCAGCGCCAGTGGCTGTCGGCCAGGTTCGGGAAGCCGAAGGCACCCTTGGCGTCCGAGCCGTGGCAGACCGAGCAGTTGGAGGCGAACAAGCGGCCACCCATCTTCAAGGCCTGTGGGTCCTTGGCGACTTCTTCCACCGGCATGGCGGCGAATTTGGCGAAGATCGGCCCGAACTTGGCGTCGGCCCTGGCCATTTCCTTTTCCCATTCATGGGCGCCGGTCCAGCCATTTTCGTAGCCGGGCAGGATGCCTTTCCAGTTGCCCAGGCCCGGGTAGAGAACCAGGTAGCCGACGGAAAACACCAAAGTGCCGGCGAACAACAGGAACCACCACTGCGGCAGCGGGTTGTCGTACTCCTCGATGCCGTCGAAGCTGTGGCCCATGGTCTGGTCGACGCTGCCCTTGGTCTCGCCCTTGCGGGTGCCGATCAGCAGCCAGGTCAGACCGATCAGGCTGCCGATGGTCAGTACGCTGATCCACGTACTCCAGAAGGTGGTCATGGCCGGGTGCTCCTTGTTGCAGGGTCTTGGGGGTTGGCGATGTCGGCGGATGGCTCGTCGGCGAATGGCAGCAGGCGCGCCTGGGCGAACTCCGAGTTGCGCTTGCTGCTGAATACCCACAGGGTCAGGCCGATGAAGGCCACGAACACCACGACCGTGCCCAGGCCGCGGATCATTCCAGTGCTCATTTCAAGAAACATAGGCTCACCTCTTGCTCTTGATGGCAGTGCCGAGCACTTGCAGGTAGGCCACCAGCGCGTCCATCTCGGTCTTGTCCTTGAGCGAGGCCACGCTGCCGGCGATGTCGTCGTCGGTGTACGGCACGCCCAGGGTGCGCATGGCGCGCAGCTTGCCTTCGGTGTGGCTGCTGTCCACCGTTTGGGTCACCAGCCACGGATAGGCCGGCATCTTCGACTCAGGCACGACGTTGCGCGGGTTGTACAGGTGGGCGCGATGCCAGTCATCGGAGTAGCGCGCGCCGACCCGGGCCAGGTCCGGCCCGGTGCGCTTGGAGCCCCACAGGAACGGGTGGTCCCAGACGCTTTCACCGGCCACCGAGTAGTGGCCGTAGCGCTCGGTCTCGGCGCGGAACGGACGGATCATCTGCGAATGGCAGCCGACGCAGCCTTCGCGGATATAGATGTCGCGACCTTCCAGTTGCAGGGCGGTGTAGGGCTTCATGCCGTCCACCGGTTTGTTGGTCACGTCCTGGAAGAACAGCGGCACGATCTGGGTCAGGCCGCCAATGCTCACGGCCAGAACCATCAGCAGCATCAGCAGGCCGACGTTTTTTTCGATTGTTTCGTGTTTCATGGCGGACTCCTCAAGCCATCTGCGCGGCAGCGGCGGCTTCGGCAGGCTGGTAGGCCCGCACGGTGCGCCAGGTGTTGTAGGCCATCAGCAGCATGCCGAGGAGGAAGATCGCCCCGCCCGCCAGCCGTACGATGAAGCCAGGGTGGCTGGCCACCAGGGTTTCGACGAAGGAGTAGGTCAGGGTGCCGTCCTCGTTCACCGCACGCCACATCAGGCCCTGGGCGATGCCGTTGACCCACATCGAGGCGATGTACAGCACGGTGCCGATGGTTGCGAGCCAGAAGTGCGCGTTGATCAGGCCGATGCTGTGCATCTGGGGGCGGCCGAAGACTTTCGGGATCATGTGATACAGCGCGCCGATGGAAATCATCGCCACCCAGCCCAAGGCACCGGCGTGAACGTGACCGATGGTCCAGTCGGTGTAGTGGGAGAGGGCGTTGACGGTCTTGATGGCCATCATCGGACCTTCGAAGGTCGACATGCCGTAGAACGCCAGGGACACCACCAGGAACCGCAGGATCGGGTCGCTGCGCAATTTATGCCAGGCACCCGACAGGGTCATCATGCCGTTGATCATGCCGCCCCAGCTTGGCGCTAGCAGGATCAGCGACATCACCATGCCCAGGGACTGCGCCCAGTCCGGCAGTGCGGTGTAGTGCAGGTGGTGCGGGCCGGCCCAGATGTACAGGGTGATCAGCGCCCAGAAGTGCACGATGGACAACCGATAGGAGTACACCGGACGCTCGGCCTGCTTCGGCACGAAGTAGTACATCATCCCCAAAAAGCCGGCGGTGAGGAAAAAGCCTACGGCGTTGTGGCCGTACCACCATTGCACCATCGCATCGGTGGCCCCGGCATACACCGAGTAGGATTTGGTGAAGCTCACCGGCAATTCCAGGTTGTTGACGATATGCAGGATCGCCACGGTCAGGATGAACCCGCCGAAGAACCAGTTACCGACATAGATGTGTTTGGTGTTGCGCTTGGCCACGGTGCCGAAGAACACGATGGCGTAGGCGACCCAGACGATGGTGATCAGAATGTCGATCGGCCATTCCAGTTCGGCGTATTCCTTGGAGCTGGTGTAGCCCAGCGGCAGGCTGATGGCCGCCAGCAGGATCACCAATTGCCAGCCCCAGAAGCAGAACGCGGCGATTTTCGGCGCGAACAGCTGTGTCTGACAGGTGCGTTGCACCGAGTAGAACGAACTGGCGAACAGGGCGCAGCCGCCGAAGGCGAAGATCACCGCGTTGGTATGCAACGGGCGCAGGCGGCCGAAGCTGGTCCACGGCAAATCGAAGTTGAGCTGTGGCCAGACCAATTGGGCCGCGAGAAAAACCCCGAGCCCCATGCCGACGATGCCCCACACCACCGTCATAATGGCGAATTGGCGGACCACCTTGTAGTTGTAGGCGGTACTGATAGATGTGTTCATGGTTCCCCATCCACGGTTCAGCCGAAGTGAGCGCTTGCGCAAGGCAGCGCGGCATTCTTCGCCTGGAGTTATAGGCAGACTAAAAGCGAGGCAAGCATGGACAAACAGCACAAGGCCAGTATTGACGGGGATCAATGGGCGCGATGTGTGGCCGAACACGGTTGGCTATGGACGGCGGCGCAAACGGGTGTCAGCGCCGAGCCACCGACCCTGATCCTGGCCCATGGCGCCGGCGCGCCGATGGACAGCGGGTTCATGAACGAAATGGCCGCGCGCCTTGCCGGGCATGGCATCAACGTGTTGCGTTTTGAGTTTCCCTACATGGCTCAACGACGCCTGGACGGCGGTAAACGTCCGCCGAACCCGGCTCCCAAGTTGCTGGAATGCTGGCGTGAGGTGTACGCCACGGTGCGGCCTTATGTCGCTGGGCGGTTGGCCATTGGCGGCAAGTCCATGGGCGGGCGCATGGCGAGTTTGCTGGCCGATGAGCTGAAAGCTGATGCCCTGGTGTGCCTGGGGTATCCCTTCTACGCGGTGGGCAAACCGGAGAAGCCGCGGGTCGAGCACTTGGCAGCCTTGAAGACCCGGACCTTGATCGTCCAGGGCGAGCGCGATGCCTTGGGTAACCGCGAGGCGGTGCAGGGTTACGTGCTGTCACCGAGTATCGAGGTGATGTGGCTGGTGGCGGGGGATCATGATCTGAAACCGCTGAAGGCCTCGGGGTTTAGTCACGAGCAGCATTTGGAGGCGGCGGCGGGCAGGGTGGCCGGGTTTCTTCAGTAGGTTCCTTGCTGGCTATCAAGGCCTCATCGCGAGCAGGCTCGCTCCCACAATTGGAATGCCTTTGAATGAGCAACCTTGACCCTCTGAGGGAGTAAGCCTGCTCCCACAATTGGAATGCCTTTGAATGAGCAACCTTGACCCTCTGAGGGAGTAAGCCTGCTCCCACAATTGGAATGCCTTTGAATGAGCAACCTTGACCCTCTGAGGGAGTAAGCCTGCTCCCACAATTGGAATGCCTTTGAATGAGCAACCTTGACCCTCTGAGGGAGTAAGCCTGCTCCCACAATTGGAATGCCTTTGAATGAGCAACCTTGACCCTCTGAGGGAGTAAGCCTGCTCCCACAATTGGAATGCCTTTGAATGAGCAACCTTGACCCTCTGAGGGAGTAAGCCTGCTCCCACAATTGGAATGCCTTTGAATGAGCAACCTTGACCCTCTGAGGGAGTAAGCCTGCTCCCACAATTGGAATGCCTTTGAATGAGCAACCTTGACCCTCTGAGGGAGTAAGCCTGCTCCCACAATTGGAATGCCTTTGAATGAGCAACCTTGACCCTCTGAGGGAGTAAGCCTGCTCCCACAATTGGAATGCCTTTGAATGAGCAACCTTGACCCCCTGAGGGAGTAAGCCTGCTCCCACAATTGGAATGCCTTTGAATGAGCAACCTTGGCCCCCTGTGGGAGCGAGCCTGCTCGCGATAGCGGCCTGTCAGGCAACAAAAAACCCGGAAGCTTGCGCTGTCCGGGTTTTTCATGAGGCAGGCCTCTATCAGCGGTTGAACCGCTCCACCAGCGAATACTGCGTATTGGCGGTGCGGGTCAGTTCTTCGCTCAGTAGCGCCGAGCTGTGGGCCTGGCCCGAGGTCTGGTCGGCCAGTTCCGAGATGTTGCTGATGTTGCGGCTGATCTCTTCGGCCACCGAACTCTGCTCTTCGGTAGCGGCAGCGATCTGGGTGGTCATGTCGGTGATGTTGGCCACCGCTTCACTGATGCCCACCAGCGCCGCGTCCGCCTCCATGACCCGAGCCACGCCTTCTTCAGCCTGGCGGTGGCCGGCATCCATGGTCTGCACGGCATTGGTGGCGGTTTGCTGGAGCTTGGCGATCAGGGCGTGGATCTGCCCGGTGGATTCACTGGTACGTTGCGCCAGTTGGCGCACTTCGTCCGCCACCACGGCAAAGCCGCGACCCATCTCTCCGGCGCGGGCCGCTTCGATGGCGGCGTTGAGGGCCAGCAGGTTGGTCTGGTCGGCAATGCCTTTGATCACGTCCACCACGCCACCAATCTCGTCGCTGTCCTTGGCCAGCTGGGTCACGGTCTGCCCGGTCTCGCCCACCACCACCGACAAACGTTCGATGGCTTCACGGGTTTCCCCGGCGATGTCGCGTCCACGACTGGTCAGACGATTGGCTTCCTGGGTGGCGTCGGCGGTGCGTTGCACGTGGCTGGCGACTTCCTGGGTCGTCGCGGCCATCTCGTTGACGGCGGTGGCCACCTGTTCGGTCTCCACTCGTTGGCGTTCCAGCCCACTGGAGCTGTTATGGGCCAGCGAGTTCGACTGCCGCGCCTGCTCGTTGAGGTGTTCGGCAGTGTCCTGCAACCGGGTCAGGCAGGTTTTCAGGCGAGCTTCCTGGCTGAGGATCGACATCTCCAGGCGCGCCTGGACGCCCCGGCTGTCGGTGTACATCCGGGCGATCAACGGGTCGGAGGTGGTTTGCTCGGCCAGACGCAGCAGGCGCTTGATCCCGCGCTGTTGCCATTGCAGGCCCATCAGGCCCAGGGGCACCGAGAGCACGGCAGCCAGGGCAAAGCCCCAGGAGGAATTGAGAAACGCACCAACCACGAAGCTCAACTGGCTGACCAGGATAAACGGCAGCCAGTCCTGCAGGATCGGCAACCATTTGTCGCTGCGCGGGATCGCCGGCTTGCCCTGATTGATGCGTTGATAGAGCGCTTCGGCCCGGCTGATCTGCTCGGCGCTGGGCTTGACCCGCACCGACTCGTAGCCGATCACCTGGTTACCTTCGAACACGGGGGTGACATAGGCGTTGACCCAGTAATGGTCACCGCTCTTGCAGCGATTCTTGACGATACCCATCCATGGCAAGCCTTGTTTGAGCGTGTTCCACATATGGGCGAACACGGCCGACGGCACATCGGGATGGCGTACCAGGTTGTGGGGCGAGCGGATCAGTTCCTCCTTGGAAAACCCGCTGATTTCAACGAACGCGTCGTTGCAATAGGTGATCACACCTTTGGCATCGGTAGTGGAAATCAGACGTTGTTGGGCCGGGAAGGTCCTTTCGCGTTGTGTGACGGGCTGGTTGTTACGCATGGTGTGTAGATCCGCAAGGCTTTGAAAGGTTGTCGGCGCCGTCAGGTTTTTATTGAAGTTATTTTTCCGGTCGGTATCACGCCAGCATCGGGTAGGTAAATAGGGCGAAATGAAGCAGATTGAGGCCAAAGTGGGCGGCAATCGCCGCGCCCAGCCCACCAAAGCGATAAGCCAGGCCATAACCGACCCCCGCCATGCCCGACAGCAACACCCATTGCCATCCCGCCCCGGCATGCACCAGGCCGAACAGCAGCGAGGCCAGGACCAATGCCAGATTGTCGCCATAGTTCAGATGTTTGAAGCGTCGGCTCAGGCCACCCTGAATGTAGCCACGAAACAGCGCTTCCTCCACCAACGTCACCAATAAAAGATTATTGAGTACCCATATCCAGGCCGACTCCGGCCACTTCGGTGCCCAATGGATCATTCCCAGCAGCATCGCCCCGCCCAGCGCCAGCACGGCGCTCAGGGTCAGCCCCAGGGCCGTGGCCTGTAGCGACAGGCGAAACGAGCGCCTGCCGACGATCCAGGGACACGCCAGCAGTAACCAGAAGCCGATCAGTGGCTTGTCCTGGTTCAGGTACATGGCAAACGGCACGGCATCGTCGGTAAAACGTTGCGGCGCGATTGCCCGGCCATTGAAAAAACCCGGCATCCAGTGCAAGGCCAACGCCAGGGCCATCACCACAAATAGGGCGTGGCCGAGAAACTGCCCGACCGGTGTCTGCTGCTGGCGCACCGCATACCCGGCGAACAGCAGCAGCGCGACCGAGATCGCAGCAGTCCAGGCCAGATGGCCGAAGGCCAGGGCCAAGGCATAGCCGATGGAAAGGAAGGCCAGGTATGGCCAGGGCAGGGCAGGCATATCACATCCTTTGAGACTGAAGAACCGTTTGTGGCGATGGTGATGGCAGGACCGGCGGGATTATAGGCAGACCCATACGAAAACACCGCCTATTAACAGGCGGTGTTTTCGTAAGACGCTTCTTTTTATTCTGAAATCAATTGCCGTAGGACGTAGTGCAAAATCCCCCCAGCCTTGAAATATTCCACTTCATTCAAGGTGTCGATCCGGCACAACACTTCAATCCGCTCCTGGCGGCCGTCCTCGCGGGTGATGATCAGTGGCAGGTTCATGCGTGGCGTCAGTTCGACGTCGCTCAGGCCCAGGATGTCCAGGGTTTCCTTGCCGGTGAGGTTCAGGCTCTTGCGATTCTGATCGAGCTTGAACTGCAACGGCAGCACGCCCATGCCCACCAGGTTGGAGCGATGGATGCGCTCGAAGCTCTCGGCGATCACCGCTTTGACCCCCAACAGATTGGTGCCCTTGGCGGCCCAGTCCCGACTCGAGCCGGTGCCATATTCCTGTCCGGCGATCACCACCAGGGGCGTGCCCATGGCCTGATACGACATGGCGGCGTCGTAGATCGGCATTTTCTCGCCACTGGGGATGTAGATCGTATTGCCGCCTTCTTCGCCGCCGAGCATTTCGTTGCGGATCCGGATATTGGCGAAGGTGCCGCGCATCATGACCTGATGGTTGCCGCGTCTTGAACCGTAGGAGTTGAAGTCCCGGGGCTCCACGCCCTGTTCGCGCAGATAACGGCCGGCCGGGCTGTCGGTCTTGATATTGCCGGCCGGAGAGATGTGGTCGGTGGTCACCGAGTCGCCGAGCAAAGCCAGGATTCGTGCGCCTTCGACATTGTTGATGGCCGGTGGCGGCCCACTGATGTTCTCGAAGAACGGCGGGTGCTGGATGTAGGTTGAGTCCGATTGCCAGACGTAAGTCGCGGCTTGCGGCACCTCGATAGCCTGCCATTGCTCATCACCGGCAAACACGGCGGCGTATTCCTTGTGGAACATGCTGGTGTTGACCTGGGCCACCGCGTTGGCGACTTCCTGGCTGCTGGGCCAGATATCGCGCAGGTACACCGGGTTGCCGTCGCGGTCGTTGCCCAGCGGTTCACTGCTGATGTCGATGCGCACCGTGCCGGCCAGGGCATAGGCGACCACCAGGGGCGGCGACGCCAGCCAGTTGGTTTTTACCAACGGGTGCACGCGGCCTTCGAAGTTACGATTACCCGACAGCACCGAGGCCACCGTCAGGTCGGCGCTCTGGATGGCTTTTTCGATCGGCTCGGGCAACGGCCCCGAGTTGCCGATACAGGTCGTGCAACCGTAACCCACCAGATCGAAACCCAGTTTGTCCAGGTACTCGGTCAGCCCGGCGGCCTTGTAGTAATCGGTGACCACCTTCGAACCTGGCGCCAGGGAACTCTTGACCCACGGCTTACGGGTCAGGCCTTTCTCCACGGCTTTTTTCGCCAGCAGCCCGGCGGCCATCATCACGCTGGGGTTGGAGGTGTTGGTGCAAGAGGTAATGGCCGCAATCACCACTGCGCCGTTTTTCAGGCGATGGGTCCGGCCCTCGAACTCGTATTCGCTTTCCCCCACCTGATCGGCGTTGCCTACCGCGACCCCACCGCCGCCTTCGCTTTCCAGGCGGCCTTCTTCCTTGCTGGTGGGTTTGACGTTCAGGCCCAGGAAGTCGCTGAAAGCCTGGCCGACATTCGGCAGTGAGACCCGGTCTTGAGGACGCTTGGGCCCGGCGAGACTGGCCTCGACACTCCCCATGTCCAGTTCCAGCGTGTCGGTGAATACCGGTTCCTGGCCGGGCAGCCGCCACAGGCCCTGAGCCTTGCAGTAGGCTTCCACCAGCTTCACGGTTTCGGTCGGACGTCCGGACAGGCGCAGGTAGTCCAGGGTCACGTCGTCCACCGGGAAGAAACCGCAGGTGGCGCCGTATTCCGGGGCCATGTTGGCGATGGTGGCGCGGTCGGCCAGCGGCAGGTCGGCAAGGCCGTCGCCATAGAACTCGACGAATTTGCCCACCACACCTTTCTTGCGCAGCATTTGGGTGACCGTCAGCACCAGGTCGGTGGCGGTGATGCCTTCGCGCAGCTTGCCGATGAGTTTGAAACCGATGACTTCTGGAATCAGCATCGACACCGGCTGGCCGAGCATGGCCGCTTCGGCCTCAATCCCGCCGACGCCCCAGCCCAGTACACCGAGGCCGTTGATCATGGTGGTGTGGGAATCGGTGCCCACCAAGGTGTCCGGGAACGCATAGGTCCGTCCGTCTTCCTCTTTGGTCCACACGGTGCGGCCCAGGTATTCGAGGTTGACCTGGTGGCAGATGCCGGTGCCCGGCGGCACCACGCTAAAATTGTCGAAGGCGCTCTGGCCCCAACGCAGGAAGGCGTAGCGCTCTCCGTTGCGCTGCATTTCGATGTCGACGTTCTGTTCGAACGCCTGGCTGCTGGCGAAATTGTCCACCATCACCGAGTGGTCGATCACCAGGTCCACGGGTGACAGCGGGTTGATCCGCTGCGGATCGCCACCGGCCTTTTCCATGGCGGCGCGCATGGCGGCCAGATCGACCACGGCCGGGACGCCGGTGAAGTCTTGCATCAGTACCCGAGCAGGACGGTATTGAATTTCCCGGTCGGAACGACGCTCCTTCAGCCAGCCGGCGAGGGCCTTGAGATCGGTGCCGGTGACCGTTTTTTCATCTTCCCAGCGCAGCAGGTTCTCCAGCAGCACTTTGAGGGACATGGGCAACCGGTCCAGGTCTCCCAGGCTTCGGGCAGCGTCGGGCAGGCTGAAATAGTGGTAAATCCTGGCGTCGACTTGCAGCGTTTTAAGGGTTTTCAGGCTATCGAGGGACGGCATTGAAATGACTCCTTTGAGTCCGCACGGCTACGGACTGACGGGACGGACAGAGCCTTTAACCTAGCCCTGTTTTGAGCGTATGACTAATCACTGGACTCTACGAGCGGGTTTGGGGTTCCGAACTCCGCTATCATGCGCCGGTTTTCGTGACAGGCTTTGCTACGGAGTTTCAATGAACACGCTTTTCATGCACTGCCGACCAGGCTTCGAAGGCGAGGTCTGTTCCGAGATCGCCGAACACGCCGCACGGCTGAACGTGGCCGGCTACGCCAAGGCCAAGCCGGCCAGCGCCTGCGCCGAATTTGTCTGTACCGAAGACGACGGCGCCGAGCGACTGATGCGCGGCCAGCGTTTCGCCGAGCTGATTTTTCCGCGCCAGTGGGCGCGTGGCAGCTTCATCGATCTGCCGGAAACCGACCGCATCAGTGTCATCCTGGCCCACATGAGCGCCTTCCCGACCTGCGGCAGCTTGTGGCTGGAGGTGGTGGACACCAATGACGGTAAAGAGCTGTCGAACTTCTGCAAGAAATTCGAAGGGCCGCTGCGCAAGGCGCTGACCGGCGCCGGCAAACTGGTGGATGACCCGTACAAGCCACGCCTGCTGTTGACCTTCAAGAGCGGTCGCGAAGTCTTCCTGGGCCTGGCGCAGGCCGATAATTCGGCCATGTGGCCGATGGGCATTCCACGCCTGAAATTTCCTCGGGAGGCGCCGAGCCGGTCCACCCTCAAGCTTGAAGAGGCCTGGCACCACTTTATTCCTCGGGATCAGTGGGACGAGCGCCTGCACAGCGACATGACCGGTGTGGACCTAGGCGCCGCGCCGGGCGGCTGGACCTGGCAACTGGTCAACCGCGGCATGCTGGTGACGGCCATCGACAACGGGCCGATGGCCGAAAGCCTGATGGACACTGGCCTGGTGCAGCATCTGATGGCGGACGGCTTTACGTTCAAGCCCAAGCAGCCGGTGGACTGGATGGTCTGCGACATCGTCGAGAAGCCGGCGCGTAATGCGGCGATGCTGGAAGAGTGGATCGGCGAAGGGCACTGCCGCGAGGCGGTGGTCAACCTCAAGCTGCCGATGAAGCAGCGTTACGCCGAAGTGAAGCGCCTGCTCGAACGTATCGCCGACGGCTTCAAGGCCCGGGGCATCAAGGTCGAGATCGGCTGCAAGCAGCTGTACCACGACCGTGAGGAAGTGACGTGCCATCTGCGGCGGCTGGACGCCAAAAAGCCCAAGTCCCGCTAGCGCTTGAAAGGCAATGAAATCCCTGTGGGAGCGAGCCTGCTCGCGATATCGGTGCATCAGTGGACATCGATGTTGGGTGGCCCGACGCTATCGCGAGCAGGCTCGCTCCCACAGGGGGCAGTGTTAAGCCAGAGGTGACCTTGCACCGACATTGCGCGACAATGCCCGCCAGTTTCAGGAGTAGAACATGAGTGAAATGAACGATACGCCGGTCGACGGCACGCTGGATGCCACCGGCCTCAATTGCCCGGAGCCGGTGATGATGCTGCACCAGCACATCCGCGACCTGATGCCCGGCGGGCTGTTGAAGGTGATTGCCACCGACCCCTCGACCCGTCGCGACATTCCCAAGTTCTGTGTGTTCCTCGACCACGAACTGGTGGCCCAGGACGAGGTCGATGGCACCTACCGCTACTGGATCCGCAAGAAGCTCGCTTAGTCCGCCGAACGACTGATGCGGATCTGCTTGCGTGCGCTGCGTGTCAGGCGGATCGACAGCATCAGCGCTGCGCAGCTCAAGCCCACGATCAGGCCCTGCCACAACCCGCTCGGACCGCTGGCGGTGCCGAGCCAGTCGGTCAGGCCCAGGATGTAACCCACGGGCAGGCCAATGCCCCAGTAGGCGAACAGCGTCAGGATCATCGTCACCCGGGTGTCCTGGTAGCCGCGCAACGCGCCCGCCGCCGTGACCTGGATCGCGTCGGAAAACTGAAACAACGCCGCATAGACGATCAACATCGACGCCACTTCGATCACCACCGGATCGCCGGTATAGATCGCCGCGATGGGCCCGCGCAGCCAGAACATCAGGCTCGCCGACAGGCAGGCATACGCCAGCGCCGTACCCATGCCGACTCCGGCGGCGAAGCGCGCTTCGCGCGGCTGGCGCCGGCCCAGGGCCTGGCCGACCCGCACCGTCACAGCCATGCCCAACGAATAGGGAATCATGAACACCAGAGAGCTGAAGTTCAGGGCGATCTGGTGCCCGGCCACCACGGTGGCGCCGAGGCTGCCGATCAGCAGGGCAATCACTGCAAAAATGCTCGATTCGGCAAATACCGCGATGCCAATCGGCAGGCCGATACCCAGCAGGCGCTTGATGACGGTCCATTGTGGCCAGTCGAAGCGGTTGAATAGCCGGCTCGACTGGTAGGCCGGCGCCCAGCGCGCCCAACCGGCCATGCCCAGGGCCATGAACCACATCACCAGGGCCGTGGCCCAGCCGCAACCGACGCCGCCCATGGCGGGCAGGCCCAGATGCCCGTAAATGAAGATGTAATTGAGCGGGATGTTCAGCGCCAGCCCGCACAAACCCAGGACCATCGCCGGTCGCGTTCGGCCCAGGCCGTCGCTGAAGCAGCGAAGCACGTGATACAGCGCCACCGCCGGCAGGCCGGTGGCGATGCCTTGCAGGTACTCCATGCAAGGACCGATCAGTTCGGGGTCCACGTTCATGATGTGCAGGATCGGTTCGGCGCCGAGCAGCGCCAGCGTGGCAATCAACCCCACCACCAGCGCCAGCCACAACGCCTGGCGCACCAGCGGACCAATCTCGTCGAACGTGCCGGCGCCGAAGCGCTGGGCGACTTTCGGCGTGGTGGCCAACAGTGTGCCGGTCATCAACAGGAACACCGGCACCCAGATCGAATTGCCCAGTGCCACCGCCGCCAGGTCCCGTGGTCCGACCCGGCCGGCCATCACCGCGTCGACAAAGCCCATGGCAGTGGTCGCCAGCTGCGCCACCATGATCGGCAATGCCAGGGCCAGGAGCGTCTTGAGCTCCAGGCGAACCCGGGCCGGGCGGGAGAGGGTGGTGGCGTGGTCGATCACAGGATTCACAGGCGAAACGTCCGAAAAAATAAGCGCGAGGCGGCGCATTCTACGCCTTGACGCAGTGGTCAGGAAAAAACCTGTGTTGTGGATTTGTAATCGCTCGCTTAGCCATGCGAATGCTGTTGTGGCGAGGGAGCTTGCTCCCTCGCCACAACATCAATCACTGAAGTAATGGGCTGGCCCATCGACTCGAGGAACGCCTACACTGCCCATCCCGCCAAAGGAGCTCTGCCATGCTGATCGTCGCCGACGAAAATATTCCCCTGCTCGATGCGTTTTTCCAAGGGTTTGGCGAGATCCGCCGGGTTCCGGGCCGGGGGATTGACCGGACAATGGTCGAGCAGGCCGATGTGTTGCTGGTGCGCTCCGTCACCCAGGTCAACCGCACGCTGCTGGAAGGCAGCAAGGTGAAGTTCGTCGGCACCTGCACCATCGGCACCGATCACCTGGATCTGGATTATTTCGCCGAGGCCGGTATTCGTTGGGCCAGCGCACCGGGTTGCAACGCCCGTGGCGTGGTGGACTACGTGCTGGGCAGCCTGATGACCCTGGCTGAAATCGAAGGCGCGGACCTCAAGCAACGCACCTTTGGCGTGGTCGGTGCCGGGCAGGTGGGCGGGCGGTTGGTTGAGGTGCTCAAGGGCCTGGGTTGGACGGTGAAAGTCTGCGATCCACCCCGTCAGGCTGCCGAAGGCGGCGACTACGTGAGTCTGGAACAGATCATCGAGCAGTGCGATGTGATCAGCCTGCACACACCGTTGACTCGCGACGGCGCGCAACCGACCTGGCACCTGTTCGATGAGCAGCGCCTGCGCCGGCTCCAGCCCGGTACCTGGCTGATCAACGCAGCCCGTGGACCGGTGATCGACAACACAGCGCTGCGCGAGGTGCTGCTGGAGCGCGAAGACCTGCAAGCGGTGCTGGATGTCTGGGAGCATGAGCCGAGCGTGGATGCGGATCTGGCCGACCTGTGCGTGATCGCCACCCCGCACATTGCCGGCTACAGCCTCGATGGTCGCCAGCGTGGTACGGCGCAGATCTACGAATCCTTGTGCGCATTCCTCGAGCAACCGGTTGCGGTCCGGTTGAGCGATCTGCTGCCCCGGCCATGGCTGGGCGGCATCACGCTGGACGCTGACACTGATCCGGCCTGGGCGCTGGCGATGTTGTGCCGTGGCGTGTATGACCCACGTCGTGACGACGCGGATTTTCGTCGCAGCCTGGTGGGAACGGTCAGCGACCAACGCAGCGCTTTCGATGCCCTGCGCAAGCATTATCCGCCGCGTCGGGAGATCGACAGCCTGAAGGTTCGCATCGAGGGGCAGTCGCCGGCGTTGCAACAGATCTTGAGCGCTCTGGGCGCCACCAGCCTTTAATCGTGGATCGCTTTTGTGGCGAGGGAGCTTGCTCCAGGTCACAGGAGCCCGCAAAGGCGCGGGCATAAAAAACCCGACATCATGGTCGGGTTCAATGAAGACGGGCTGTATCACTTTTGTTCGGCAGGCTTGACCAGTCGTTTTTCCAGCTCGCTGCAGGCTTTCTGGATCATGTCTTCGGTGATCGGTACTTCGCGCCCTTGGGCGTCGATGAACGAGCAGCCCAGAGACTGGTCCGGTTGCGTGCGGATCACTTGAATCTTGTCGTCGCTGCTGTGTTGCAAGGACATGGCCTGTCTCCTCATCAGGTTGTGTGCCTATTTTAGTGTCGCCAGGTGACCGAGCCATGACACTCCT
This sequence comes from Pseudomonas sp. N-1-13, assembly GCF_057787095.1. NCBI lineage: Bacteria > Pseudomonadati > Pseudomonadota > Gammaproteobacteria > Pseudomonadales > Pseudomonadaceae > Pseudomonas > Pseudomonas sp. N-1-13. Next base: position 1,902,528 of record NZ_JBYNRI010000001.1, read on the forward strand.
TGTAGGTTCATGGCGACAGCTCCACTCAATCAGAAACACGGTCGCGTTTCCAGCCAGACTTTAGACCGATAACATCTAGCCTCTAGTCGCTACGGTCATATTTAACCTGACTCATTCTGATTCAACCAAGTTCCGCTGCGCTTCGGTGTCGCCGGGCGGTCCATTTCCTGCTGCATTATCGGATGCTTCTGATGCTCTCTTCCCAACAACGCCGTGCCATACGCCTGGCCAGTGGCTTCATTGCTCCTTATCGCAAGCAGGTTGCTGGCGCCTTATTGGCCCTTATCGTCACCGCCGCAATCACCTTGTCCATGGGGCAAGGCATCCGGTTGCTGGTGGACCAGGGCTTCATGACGCGCTCCCCGCACCTGCTCAACCAGTCCATTGGCCTGTTCATGGTGCTTGTAGTGGGATTGGCGATCGGCACTTTTTCCCGTTTCTACCTGGTGTCCTGGATTGGCGAGCGAGTGGTAGCCGATATCCGCCGGCAGGTCTTCAACCATCTGGTGTACCTGCACCCGGGCTTTTACGAAAACAACCGCAGCTCGGAAATCCAGTCGCGCCTGACCGCCGATACGACCTTGTTGCAGTCAGTGATCGGCTCGTCGTTGTCGCTATTCTTGCGCAACGCCTTGATGGTGGTCGGCGGCATTGTGTTGTTGTTCATCACCAACCCCAAACTCACCAGTATCGTGGTGATCGCGCTGCCGTTGGTCTTGGCGCCGATCCTGATATTCGGGCGGCGGGTGCGCAGCCTGTCGCGCCAGAGCCAGGACCGCATTGCCGATGTCGGCAGCTACGTCTCCGAGACTCTCGGCCAGATCAAAACCGTGCAGGCCTACAACCATCAGGTCCAGGATGAACGGCGCTTTGCCGTGACCGTGGAGCAGGCCTTCGACACCGCCCGCAAGCGCATCGCCCAGCGGGCCTGGCTGATCACACTGGTGATCGTGCTGGTGCTGGGGGCGGTGGGGGTGATGCTCTGGGTCGGGGGCATGGACGTGATCGCCGGGCGGATTTCCGGCGGTGAGCTGGCGGCGTTTGTGTTCTACAGCCTGATCGTCGGCAGCGCTTTCGGCACCCTGAGCGAAGTCATCGGCGAGTTGCAGCGGGCGGCTGGTGCGGCTGAGCGCATTGCCGAATTGCTGCGCTCGGAAAACATCATCCAGCCGCCGGTTTCTGGCCTGGTGACTCTGCCTGAGCGGGTACGGGGTGATTTACGTCTCGAAGGCGTGCGCTTCTCATATCCGTCCCGGCCGGACAGCTATGCGGTCGACGGCCTGGACCTGAGTGTCCAGGCTGGCGAGACCCTGGCCCTGGTCGGGCCGTCCGGTGCCGGGAAATCCACGGTGTATGACTTGCTCCTGCGCTTCTACGACCCGACGCAAGGGCGGATTCTCATCGATGATGTGCCGCTGACCCAGCTCGATCCACTGGACCTGCGTCGCCATTTCGCCCTGGTTTCGCAGAACCCGGCGCTGTTTTTCGGCACGGTTGAAGAGAACATCCGCTACGGCAACCCCGAGGCGACGTCCGAGCAGGTGCGCGAAGCCGCGCAGATCGCCCATGCCCACGATTTCATCGAAAAAATGCCGGAGGGTTACCAGACCCACCTGGGTGACGGCGGTCTGGGGTTATCCGGCGGTCAACGCCAGCGTCTGGCCATCGCCCGAGCGCTGTTGGTGGACGCACCGATCCTGCTATTGGACGAAGCCACCAGCGCCCTCGACGCGCAAAGCGAACACTTGATCCAGCAAGCGCTGCCCAGCCTGATGAAAAATCGCACCACCCTGGTCATCGCCCACCGCCTGGCCACGGTGAAAAATGCCGACCGGATCGCGGTGATGGATCAGGGCAAAGTAGTCGCCGTGGGCACCCATCAGGAACTGGTGGCCAGTAACGCGTTGTATGCGCGATTGGCAGCGTTGCAGTTCAATCAGCAGGGTGATTCTGTTCCGTGAGCCTGCTGAGCCGAAACCAATGTGGGAGCGAGCCTGCTCGGGATAGGGGCAGATAGGTAACCATGAGGTCGACTGTCACTCCGCTATCGCGAGCAGGCTCGCTCCCACAGGGTCTGCAACCGAGCAAAAAAATGCCCGCATCGAAAGATGCGGGCATTTTTTCAGGAACAACTTGCCGCTTGAAGCCTATGGCTTGCTGCTGCCCACTCACTGATCATCAAAATAGCGCTCATGCCAGTCCACCAGCGGTTGCGGCGAGTTGAGTTTCTGGCCGTAGATCACCGAGTACGACAACACGTTCTGTACGTATTGCCGGGTTTCGTCGAAGGGGATGCTTTCGACCCAGACATCGAAGCTCAGGTGGTCGGCACCGCGCAGCCACTGGCGCACCCGACCAGGGCCGGCGTTGTAGGCGGCGGAGGCCAGGACGCGGTTGCCGTTGAACTGGCTGTGAACCTGGCTCAGGTACGCCGCGCCCAGTTGGATGTTCTTGTCCGGGTTCAGCACTTGCTTGGGCGAGGCCAGCGGGATGTTGAACTTGCGCGCGGTTTCCTTGGCGGTGGCCGGCATCAACTGCATCAGGCCGCTGGCGCCAACACCGGAGCGCGCATCTTCCATGAAGGCACTTTCCTGTCGAGTGATGGCGAACACCCAGCTTGAATGCAGGCCGCGAACCTTGGCTTCACGCACCAGGGTGTCGCGGTAGGCCATTGGGAAGCGAATATCCAGGTCGTCCCAATACTTGGCCTGGCTGATGGTGCGGATCGCCGGGAAGTACCATTTCAGGTCGTAGGCCAGTTTCGCCTGGGCGACCATCTCGTCCCGGTTGAAGTGGCGAGTGACGTGATACCACTCGCGGCGACCGTCGACGATCTGACCCCGGGCATGAAACTCCAGGGCCCGACGAATACCCGGTGTGTTGCGCACTTTATTGATCAGCGCCTGGCTCATCACCAGCGGCTTGTTGTTGAGCGAATAGGGCGATTGAGAACGATCGGCGGCCAGGAAACCGTAGAAGTCCCGCTCACGGGCCAGATGCTTGTAAAGCGTCAGCGCCTCGGGATTCTGAGGCTGCGCCAGCTCCAGGCTGCGGGCCTGCCAGTAACGCCAGCGACTGGTGCTGGCCAGCGTCTCGGGCAGGCGGCGGGTCAACTCATAGGCGTCGTCCCAGCGGGCCAGGCGCAACAGCAGGCGCAAGCGCCATTCCGAGACGGTATCGTCGCGCAGTTCCGGGTCATATTTAGTCATCACGCCCAAGGCGCGACTGTCGAAACGCTTGGCCAGGGTCAGGCCAATTTCCCGGGCGATGGCGACTTTCTCAGGCTTGGAAAAATGCATGGTGCTGGCGTAGCCGTCCAACAGCGCCATGGCTTTCTCTGGATCCTGACGGGCCAGGCGCCGCAAGCCGAGGCTGACGATATCGGCCATCGGCTCATCGGCCGGACGGAAACGCGATGGCTGATTGAGCAGTTCCGGTTTTTGCGCCACGTCTATCAGCAGTTGGCCGCGAGGGGCGAGGGTGCTCAGGCCGCTGATCAGGCTTTTAGCCAGTGGATAATTGCGGGCCTGGGCGGCCAGTTTGGCGCGCTCCCAGCGCTTCTGTTCAGTCAGTTGACCCTGGGTCGCCCACAGGCCGAACAGCGCATCACACGCGGCCGGTTGGGATTTGCCGGTGAGCCAAAGCTTTTCGGTGTTGGCGTAGCCTTCGGCCTTGAGGCCATGACTGAGCTGATACTGGGCGTTGAGGCAGTCCAGTTCGGTGAAGTTGAGCTTGGGGTCGTAGTACTTGACGAAGGTCGCCCAATCGCCACGGTCGGCCAGCCAGCGCAACCAGCGCAGCTTCATCCAGTTGGCCTGGGGCAGGTCGCCATGTTCGGCGAGAAATTTCTCGATTTCGGCATTACTGGCGCTCTTGAGGCGAGCGGTCAGTTCGTCGTAGGCCAGGTAGGGTTCCAGCGGATAGTCACGCAGGGCCTGGCTGTAGCGAAAATAGGGGCCGGAATCACCTTTGGCCAAGGCACGCTTGGCTTCATCGTAATACTGACGCTGGGTGGAGATATCCACCGCCTGGGCGGTTTGAACGGCAGTGGCACATACAAACAAGCAAGATAAAACACTGAAAAGGCGACTGCGCATGATACGTCCGGGCAGAAAAAAACATGACAAGCCCAAGGTTTGACCCAGGGTAACTGTCTGTAGCTTAGCCTTTTGCCAGCAATGGGCGAAAGCTTTGCGGGGTCATCCGCGCAAGTTCGCAACATTTGTTATGCAGAGTGCTTCGAGGGCGAAATTGGCGGACTTCTGAGGCCTCATCTCAGGTAGAATGCGCGCCCGGTTTTTGGAGAAGCTCATGACCCTGCTCAAATTCAGCGATGTGTCCCTTGCTTTCGGCGCTATGCCGTTGTTGGACAAGGTGTCCTGGCAGATCGCCCGTGGTGAGCGGGTGTGCATCATCGGCCGCAACGGCACTGGCAAGTCCAGCATGATGAAGCTGGTCAAGGGCGATCAGAAGCCCGATGACGGCTCGGTCTGGCGCGCGCCAGGCCTGAAAATCGGCGAATTGCCCCAGGAACTGCCGGTGGCCGACGAGCGGACGGTGTTCGACGTGGTCGCCGAAGGCCTGGACGGTGTCGGCGCGCTGCTGGCCGAGTATCACCACCTGAGCCAGAACATCGTCACTGATGCCGACCTGGACAAGTTGATGCATGTGCAGCACGACCTCGAGGCCCGCGATGGCTGGCGCCTGCAGCAGTTGGTGGACAGCACCCTGAGCCGTCTGCAACTGCCGGCCGACAAGACCCTGGCCGAGCTGTCCGGTGGCTGGCGTCGCCGGGTGTTGTTGGCCCAGGCCCTGGTGTCCGAGCCGGACCTGCTGCTGCTCGACGAGCCCACCAACCATCTGGACATCGGCGCCATCGCCTGGCTTGAAGAAGCCCTGAAGGATTTCCAGGGCGCGGTGCTGTTCATCACGCACGACCGTTCTTTCCTGCAAAACCTGGCGACCCGTATCCTCGAACTGGATCGCGGTGGCCTGATCGACTGGAACGGCGACTACGCCAGCTTCCTGGTGCACAAGGAAGCGGCGCTGGCGGCGGAAGAAACCGCAAACGCGCTGTTCGACAAGAAGCTGGCCCAGGAAGAAGTCTGGATTCGCCAGGGTATCAAGGCCCGTCGCACCCGCAACGAAGGCCGTGTAAGAGCGCTCAAGGCACTGCGCATGGAACGCAGTGAGCGTCGCGAGCGCACCGGCAAGGCCAATATTCAGCTGGATACCGCTGACAAGTCCGGCAAGCAGGTGATGGTTCTTGAGAACGTGAGTTTTGCGCACCCTGGCGGCCCGTTCCTGATCAAGGAATTTTCCATGGTGCTGCAGCGTGGTGACCGCATTGGTCTGCTGGGCGCCAACGGCACCGGCAAGACCACCTTGCTCAAGCTGATGCTCGGCGGTCTGGTACCGACCAATGGCAAGGTGGAGGAGGGCACGAAGATCGACGTCGCCTACTTCGACCAGTTGCGCCATCAGTTGGACCTTGAAAAAACCGTCATCGACAACGTTGCCGAAGGCCGCGATTTCATCGACATCGATGGCCAGAGCCGCCATGTGTTGAGCTATCTGGGCGACTTCCTGTTCAGCCCTCAACGTGCCCGTACTCCGGTCAAGGCGTTGTCCGGCGGTGAGCGTGCCCGTCTGCTGCTGGCCAAACTGTTCAGCAAGCCGGCGAACCTGCTGGTGCTCGACGAACCGACCAACGACCTGGACGTGGAAACCCTCGAGTTGCTGGAAGAGGTGCTGCTGACCTTCAATGGCACTGTGCTGATGGTCAGCCACGACCGGGCATTCCTCGACAACGTGGTGACCAGCACCCTGGTGTTCGAAGGCGAAGGCCTGGTGCGTGAATACGTCGGTGGTTATCAGGACTGGCTGCGCCAGGGCGGCTCGCCGCGCTTGCTGGGCGTGACTGAGAGCAAGTCCGGCAAGGCCGACCTGAATTCGGCGGTGGTCAAGGCCGAGCCTGCTCCGGTTGCTGCGGCACCGGCGGCGGCACCGGCAAAGAAGAAGCTCAGCTACAAGTTGCAGCGTGAGCTGGAAGCATTGCCGGGTGATATCGACGCGAAGGAACAGCAGATCGCAGCGGTGCAAGCCGAAATGGCCGACACCGGGTTCTACCAGCGACCTGCCGCCGAAACCGCCAAGGTGATTGCGCACCTGGAGCAGTTGCAGGCCGAGTTGGATGCACTGGTCGAGCGCTGGGCTGAACTGGACGCTTGATCCACTGTTGTAAAGAATCCCGGTGCTCAGAGATGAACGCCGGGATTTTTATTTGAAACGCTATTCCCCTGTGGGAGCGAGCTTGCTCGCGATAGCGGTGTATCAGTCGACTTCAATGTTGACTGTCAGGACGCTTTCGCGAGCAAGCTCGCTCCCACAGGTTTAGGTTTTATGTGCGCTTGACCAGATGCACCGCGAGCACATCGCAAGGCGCGCCATGCAGCACGTCGTTGGCTGTAGAGCCCAACAGCAGTGCCAGGCCATGACGGCCATGGCTGCCCACGACGATCAGGTCGCAACCCTGTTCCTTGGCCAGGTGATGGATCTCCTGACGCGGCTGGCCGTAGGTCAGGTGGCTGTATTCCTTTTTCAGGGCGGGGTATTTCACGATCAGCCGGTCAAGGCGTTCCTTGGCTTGATCGAATTGTTGTTGTTGCAACTGGGAAAGGTCCATCGGCACATCACCACCGAAGGCCATGGCCATGGGTTCGACGATGTGAACCAGCGACAGTTTGGTGTCTCGACCTTCGCAAAGGGCCAGAGCACGCTTGACGACGGGATCACATTCTTCAGTGAGGTCGACGGCGACCAGGACGTGTTCGTAGTACATGGAAGGCACTCCAGAGAATTGCGATACGGTAAGTATGGCTGGTTTCAAGCGCATCGACGGCGACGTGGGTCAATCGTCATGGCTCATCAGAATTCGGGGAGTACGAATATGACGGTCTGGATAGTGGTGTCAATCCTGTTGGTGGTATTAAGCCCCCTGGCATGGTTGCGCCCGTCCCGTGTTCAGAGCGGTCGCATGGCGTTGCGCATGGAGGCGCGACGCCTTGGCCTGGCCATGCAACTGGCTCCGCAGGAGTGGCCCCACTGGCTCGGGCAGCAGGCGCCAAACCCCTGCGCCCAGTACCATCGGCCCCGACGGGGCAAGCAGCCGGCTATCTGGACCTACTGGCAAACCGCGCCGGGCGTATGGGTCAATCAGTGGCGCGAAGTCTGCCAGGATGAGTCGTTGCTCAATCATTTCGAAAAATTGCCCCCCAACGTCTACAAAATCGAGGCCGACGGGCAAATGATCGCCTTGTATTGGGGCGAGAAGGGCGAAGCCACTGTGTTGCAGGATATTTGCGCGGTGCTCAAGGCGCTGGCCTGAGGCATAAAAAAGCCCGACAGTCTCATCGGGCGGGTTGGCCAGGCAGGCCGGTAATCAAAACGCCTATCCGGACGTTCGTTCGTAACGTCCTTTGCTCAAAATCTTCAGTCGCGCTCCCGACAGAGTAGTCGGTTGAATCCAGCGCGCTTGGAATTAGGGCGACTTTTCTAATTATTGATCCTATGAATGGCTGTACATGCAGCGCCGTGTTGCGGATCCGTGCGGTACGCAAATGACCGGGAAGTCGCGTTCAAGCCCCTGTTTAGGGCGATTGACAATTGTCGGAAATTCCGTGAAGGTGGCGTACCCAAATCAAACGGGCGTATGAATTGAGCGTTTGTATTTTCCGAACGTTCCTACAGAACCCCGACTATCGCGTTGACGGGTGTGCCTGGCGGATTGGCGTAGCATCGGCGGTAAACGTCAATGCCGAACCAGCAGTCAGCGTTCAACGTGTACTGTTCAGCTTCCATATCGTGGAGATCAGTTGATGATTTACGAAGGTAAAGCCATCACGGTTAAGGCTCTTGAAAGTGGCATCGTCGAACTGAAGTTCGATCTCAAGGGTGAGTCCGTCAACAAGTTCAACCGTCTAACCCTGAATGAACTGCGTCAGGCTGTGGACACTATCAAGGCAGATGCTTCGATCAAGGGTGTGATCGTCAGCAGCGGCAAGGACGTCTTCATCGTCGGCGCCGACATCACCGAATTCGTCGATAACTTCAAGCTGCCCGATGCCGAACTGATCGCTGGCAACCTCGAAGCGAACCGTATTTTTAGCGACTTCGAAGACCTCAACGTACCGACCGTCGCGGCCATCAATGGCATCGCCCTGGGTGGCGGCCTTGAGATGTGCCTGGCAGCGGATTACCGCGTCATGTCCAGCACGGCCAAGATCGGCCTGCCGGAAGTCAAGCTGGGCATCTACCCAGGCTTTGGCGGTACCGTGCGTCTGCCGCGCCTCATCGGTGCCGACAACGCTATCGAGTGGATTGCCGCCGGCAAGGAAAACCGTGCTGAAGACGCACTGAAAGTCGGCGCCGTGGATGCCGTGGTCGAGCCAGGCAAACTCCAGGAAGCGGCCCTCGAAACGATCAAGCGCGCCATCAGTGGCGAGTTCGACTACAAGGCCAAGCGCCAGCCGAAGCTTGAAAAGCTCAAGCTCAATGCCATCGAACAAATGATGGCTTTCGAAACCGCCAAGGGTTTCGTCGCAGGTCAAGCAGGCCCGAACTACCCGGCGCCGGTCGAAGCGATCAAGACCATCCAGAAAGCCGCGAACTTCGGTCGCGACAAGGCCCTGGAAGTCGAAGCCGCCGGCTTCGTCAAACTGGCCAAGACCTCGGCTGCACAAAGCCTGATCGGTCTGTTCCTCAATGACCAGGAACTGAAGAAAAAGGCCAAGGCCTACGACGAAATCGCCCGTGACGTGAAGCAGGCCGCCGTACTCGGCGCCGGTATCATGGGTGGCGGTATCGCCTATCAGTCGGCGTCCAAAGGCACGCCGATCCTGATGAAAGACATCAACGAGCACGGTATCGAGCAAGGCCTGGCCGAGGCGGCCAAGCTGCTGGTTGGCCGCGTCGATAAAGGTCGCATGACCGCGGCGAAGATGGCCGAAGTGCTCAACGGCATTCGTCCGACCCTGTCCTACGGCGATTTCGGCCATGTCGACCTGGTGGTCGAAGCCGTTGTCGAGAACCCGAAGGTCAAGCAGGCGGTACTGGCTGAAGTCGAAGACAAGGTCAAAGAGGACACTATCCTCGCTTCGAACACCTCGACCATTTCCATCTCGCTGCTGGCCAAGGCCCTCAAGCGTCCGGAAAACTTCGTCGGCATGCACTTCTTCAACCCGGTGCATATGATGCCGCTGGTGGAAGTGATCCGTGGCGAGAAGTCCAGCGAACTAGCGATCGCCACCACCGTGGCCTACGCCAAGAAAATGGGCAAGAACCCGATCGTCGTCAACGACTGCCCGGGCTTTTTGGTCAACCGCGTTCTGTTCCCGTACTTCGGCGGTTTCGCCAAGCTGGTCAGCGCCGGTGTGGACTTTGTGCGCATCGACAAGATCATGGAAAAATTCGGCTGGCCAATGGGCCCTGCGTACCTGATGGACGTGGTCGGCATCGACACCGGCCACCATGGTCGCGATGTCATGGCTGAAGGGTTCCCGGACCGCATGAAAGACGACCGCCGGTCGGCCGTCGACGTGCTCTACGAAGCCAAGCGCCTGGGCCAGAAGAACGGCAAGGGCTTCTACGCCTACGAGACCGACAAGCGCGGCAAGCAGAAGAAAGTGGCCGACTCGTCGGTGCTGGAAGTGCTCAAGCCGATCGTCTACGAGCAGCGCGAAGTCACCGACGAGGACATCATCAACTGGATGATGATCCCGCTGTGCCTTGAAACCGTGCGTTGCCTGGAAGACGGCATTGTTGAAACCGCCGCCGAAGCCGACATGGGTCTGGTCTACGGTATCGGCTTCCCTCCATTCCGTGGCGGTGCGCTGCGCTACATCGATTCGATCGGTGTGGCCGAGTTCGTTGCCCTGGCAGACCAGTACGCTGATTTGGGCGCGCTGTACCACCCGACCGCGAAGCTGCGTGAAATGGCCAAGAACGGCCAGAGCTTCTTCGGTTAAGCGCCCAACGACTAGAGCGAGAGAACATTTATGAGCTTGAATCCTAGAGACGTCGTGATTGTCGACTTCGGTCGTACGCCGATGGGCCGCTCCAAGGGCGGCATGCACCGCAACACCCGCGCCGAAGACATGTCGGCGCACCTGATCAGCAAGCTGCTGGAACGTAACGTCAAGGTCGACCCCAACGAAGTCGAAGACGTGATCTGGGGCTGTGTGAACCAGACCCTGGAGCAGGGCTGGAACATCGCCCGCATGGCTTCGCTGATGACCCAGATCCCTCACACCGCGGCCGGACAGACTGTCAGCCGTCTGTGCGGTTCGTCCATGAGCGCGCTGCATACCGCTGCTCAGGCGATCATGACCGGCAACGGTGATGTGTTCGTCGTCGGCGGTGTCGAGCACATGGGCCACGTGAGCATGATGCACGGCGTCGATCCGAACCCGCACATGTCGCTGTACGCGGCAAAAGCCTCGGGCATGATGGGCCTGACCGCGGAAATGCTCGGCAAAATGCACGGCATCACCCGCGAACAGCAGGACGCCTTCGGCGTGCGCTCCCACCAGCTCGCCCACAAGGCGACCGTGGAAGGCAAGTTCAAGGACGAAATCATCCCGATGCAGGGCTATGACGAGAACGGTTTCCTGAAATTGTTCGACTACGACGAAACCATTCGTCCGGAAACCACCCTGGAAAGCCTGGCGGCCCTCAAGCCGGCCTTCAATCCAAAGGGCGGCACCGTGACAGCCGGTACTTCTTCGCAGATCACCGACGGTGCTTCGTGCATGATCGTGATGTCGGCCCAGCGTGCCCAGGACCTGGGCATCCAGCCGATGGCGGTGATTCGTTCGATGGCCGTGGCCGGTGTTGATCCAGCAATCATGGGCTATGGTCCAGTACCGGCGACGCAGAAAGCCTTGAAGCGTGCGGGTCTGAGTATTTCCGATATCGACTTCTTCGAGCTCAACGAAGCTTTCGCCGCACAGGCCCTGCCAGTGCTGAAAGATCTGAAAGTGCTCGACAAGATGAACGAGAAGGTTAACCTGCACGGCGGCGCGATCGCCCTGGGTCACCCGTTCGGTTGCTCCGGTGCGCGTATCTCCGGCACGCTGCTCAACGTCATGAAGCAGAACGGCGGCACCTTTGGGGTGTCCACTATGTGCATTGGCCTTGGCCAGGGCATCGCCACTGTCTTCGAACGCGTCTAAGCGTTACGTCGATGGAAGCCGGGGCCAAGTGCCCCGGTTTTTGTTTTTCCGGGTTTAGAAAAAAAGATTTTGTTTTTATTTAAAAAATATTTGAGCGAGGGCCGAAGCATGCCGATACAACCTGGGCTCTACCAACATTACAAAGGTCCGCAGTACCGCGTATTCAGCATCGCGCGGCATTCCGAGACCGAGGAAGAAGTGGTCTTCTATCAAGCCCTGTATGGCGATTACGGCTTTTGGGTGCGACCGTTGAGCATGTTCCAGGAGTCTGTCGAAGTTGACGGCGAGCAGGTGCCACGCTTTGCTTTGGTGCAGGCCGAAGAGAGCCTTTTTTCCAAGCCTTGAGGCCGATACCGGGGCAACCCTGCGCTTGACCTCACCTTGCAGCCACTATATATAGCGGTGCCGCGTCAGGCGCCAACCGCCTTTCACTTTTTAGAATTCAGGAATTTTCTGATCCATGGGCAAATCGCTGGTCATTGTGGAATCCCCGGCTAAGGCCAAGACCATCAACAAGTATCTGGGCAACCAATACGTGGTGAAGTCGAGTATCGGCCATATCCGAGACCTGCCCACCAGCGGTTCGGCTAGCGCCAGCAAGGAGCCAGCCGCCAAGCGCGGCAAGGCTGCTGCCGGTGAAGCGCCGGCGCTGTCGCCCAAGGACAAGGCGCGCAAGCAGCTGGTCTCGCGCATGGGGGTTGATCCGGAACACGGCTGGAAAGCCAAGTACGAGATCCTCCCGGGCAAGGAAAAGGTCATCGAAGAACTGCGTCGGCTCGCCAAGGATGCCGACACCATCTATCTGGCGACGGACTTGGACCGCGAAGGGGAAGCCATTGCCTGGCACCTGCGCGAAGCCATCGGTGGGGATGACAGCCGCTACAAGCGCGTGGTGTTCAACGAAATCACCAAGAAGGCCATCCAGGAGGCCTTCTCCCAGCCAGGCGAGCTGGACATCGATCGGGTCAACGCCCAACAGGCGCGGCGCTTCCTTGATCGCGTGGTGGGCTACATGGTTTCGCCGCTGCTGTGGGCCAAGATCGCCCGTGGCCTGTCGGCCGGGCGTGTGCAGTCGGTCGCCGTGAAGCTGGTGGTGGAGCGCGAGCGGGAGATCCGTGCGTTCATCCCTGAAGAATACTGGGAAGTCCACGCCGACCTCGGCACCGCCAAGGGCGCCACCGTGCGCTTCGACGTGGCCCGTGAGAAGGGTGAAGCCTTCAAGCCGCTCAATGAAGCCCAGGCCATGGCTGCGCTGGAGAAGCTCAAGGCTTCCAGCTACAGCATCGTCAAGCGTGAAGACAAACCGACCAGCAGCAAGCCGTCGGCACCGTTCATCACCTCCACGTTGCAACAGGCCGCGAGTAACCGCCTGGGTTTCGGCGTGAAGAAAACCATGATGATGGCCCAGCGTTTGTACGAAGCGGGCTACATCACGTATATGCGTACCGACTCGACCAACCTCTCGGCCGATGCCGTGACAATGGCGCGCACTTATATAGAAAGCGAGTTCGGCAAGAAATACCTGCCGGAGACGCCGAACGTCTACAGCAGCAAGGAAGGCGCACAAGAGGCTCACGAAGCGATTCGTCCCTCCGATGCCAACACCGAGCCAAGCAAGCTGTCGGGCATGGAGCGCGATGCCGAGCGCCTCTACGAGCTGATCTGGCGCCAGTTCCTGGCCTGCCAGATGCTGCCGGCGCAATACCTGTCGACCACGGTCACCGTCGGTGCCGGCGACTTCGAGCTGCGCGCCAAGGGCCGCATCCTGAAGTTCGACGGCTACACCCGCGTCATGCCGCAAATCACCAAGCCGGGTGACGACGACGTCCTGCCAGACATGGCCCAGGGCGATGTGATGAAGTTGATCAAGCTTGATCCGACCCAGCACTTCACCAAGCCGCCGGCCCGTTATTCGGAAGCCAGCCTGGTCAAGGAAATGGAAAAGCGTGGCATCGGTCGTCCTTCGACCTACGCAGCGATCATTTCCACCATCCAGGACCGCGGCTACGTGGCGCTGCACAACCGTCGGTTCTATTCGGAAAAGATGGGCGACATCGTTACCGAACGTTTGTCCGAGAGTTTCTCCAACCTGATGGACTACGGCTTCACCGCCGGCATGGAAGAGAACCTCGACGATGTGGCCCAGGGTGAGCGGGACTGGAAAAACGTCCTCGACGAGTTTTATGGCGATTTCAAGAAAAAACTCGAAGTAGCCGAAAGTGCCGAGAACGGCATGCGGGCCAACCAGCCCGTCATGACCGACATCCCATGCCTGACGTGTGGTCGTCCGATGCAGATCCGTACCGCCTCGACTGGCGTGTTCCTGGGTTGCTCGGGCTACAGTCTGCCTCCCAAAGAGCGCTGCAAGGCGACGGTCAACCTGGTGCCGGGCGACGAAATCGCCGCGGACGACGAGGGGGAATCGGAATCCCTGGTGCTGCGCGGCAAGCACCGCTGCCCGATCTGCAGCACAGCGATGGATGCCTACCTGTTGGATGAGAAGCGCAAGCTGCACATCTGCGGTAACAATCCCGATTGCGCCGGTTACGAGATCGAAGAGGGCACCTATCGCATCAAGGGCTATGAAGGTCCGAGCCTTGAGTGCGACAAGTGTGGCAGTGAGATGCAGCTCAAGACCGGCCGTTTCGGCAAGTTCTTCGGCTGCACCAATCCGACCTGCAAGAACACCCGCAAACTGCTCAAGAGCGGTGACGCGGCGCCGCCGAAGATGGACCCGGTGAAGATGCCTGAACTCAAGTGCGAGAAGGTCAACGACACCTACATCCTGCGCGACGGTGCGTCCGGCCTGTTCCTGGCGGCGAGCCAGTTCCCGAAAAACCGCGAGACCCGTGCGCCGCTGGTGCTGGAGATCGTGCCGCACAAGGATGAAATCGATCCGAAGTACCATTTCCTCTGCGAAGCTCCGCAGAAGGATCCGGAGGGTCGGCCGGCGGTGATTCGTTACAGCCGCAAGACCAAGGAGCAGTACGTGCAGACCGAAGTCGACGGCAAGCCAACCGGCTGGAAGGCGTACTACGACGGCGGCAAATGGAAGGTTGAAGACAAGCGCTGATTGATAAAGTGCTTTCTTGTGGCGTACGGGGCCTCTGTGGCGAGGGAGCTTGCTCCCGCTGGACCAGTCCGATATTTCGGGCGCAGCCGTCCCAATAGCCTCAAGTAAACAAAAGGCCGCATGACAACTCGTAGGTTTTCATGCGGCCTTTTTGTTTTTGCCTTGCAGTGGCCTCGGTTGTTCCACGACACTGTCGCCCTTGCGTGAAGCTTTTATTTCGTTGGGGAGAATGCCGCCATGGCCCACGAACTCTACACCCGCACCAATCAGAAAATTTATTTTGCCGGCCTGTCGCTCGAAGCGCTCGCCAGGGCAGAGGATGGGCGTGCGATGAATTCCCCCGCGCTGACCCAGGCTGGGCGCGAATCAGCGCTGTTTCATCTGTACGGCGCGTTGTTGGGGCTTTGCCACGAAATTGCCGGTTTCTACCGTCTGCCGCAGGCAAATGCGCCCCGGGCCGAACTGTTGTTGACACAAGAGGTGTTGGAAACCGTCGCCATTCCGGAACTGGCCGAAATGGTCGAGCTGGCGCACAACCCGCAAACCTGGCTGGCGCAACTGTTGGCGGCACACGCGGCACTGTTTGAGCCGCCCCGCGCTCCTCGCAAGCCTAAGGGCGACGTGACCCAGCCTTTGATCATGGCGGTCAATCTGGACGAAGAAGAGCCCGAGCAGGCATTGAGCCGAGAGGAGCTGGAAAGCTGGCGCCAGAACCTCAAGAGCTTGGCAATCCGCTTTCGCGAAGGGCTGAACGAGTGCTGAGTTTTCCCCCGATCCGTAATATTCGCCCATAACGCTTGGTCAAGATCCCGAGCGAAGCCTGGCCGATGACTATATAATCCTCGCCTTTCGTGGAGAACAGACTTTTATGCCAACGTCCTTTCTAGAAATTGTCGAACTTCCTGATGGCCGCATCGAGCTGCGCAGGGCCGAGGACGAGGGTTCTCTGGTTACCTTGAACTTCTCCGAGGACGCCAAGGCCTTCCTGCAAGGCCAGCACGTCGAAGTCGCCAAGGCGATGTTGAGTGTGGGCGTGCAGATGGCAGGTCGTCTGGTTGAAGGCGAATTCAACAAGGAAGAGGGGCCGCGGGTTCTTCATTGATCCCGCCTGTCGGCTTTTTGGACGATAGTGTTCCTGGCCGGCTTCTCTGTCCTGGAGAAGCCCTGCGTTTTTTAGCCCAATCGAATATTCAGGCTTTGTGCGTCCCCGGTGCGCGCGGCGCTGATCAACTGTTGCCGTGCGGTCGTGGTCAACGGATTGAGCCAACTGACCACCGTATGGCTGCGGCCCAGGCGCAACGCTTCGCAGGTCAGTTGCTGGGCGCTTTGAGTGCCTCGCGGCTGTAGCAGCAGGATGCGCTCACGGTTCAGGCCCGCATCTCGCAGCCAGGCCTGGGTGACACTGGCCGGTGGTGCGATCAGCGTCAGCCAGCGAGCGTCCTGGTCCTGGCTCAGCTCGCGCAGGATCGGCGCCAGCAGGTTCAGGCAGTTCCCGGCGGCACCACGTAACGACAGTTCGCTGAAGGCCTCGGGCTCGGCGCCCCAAGGTGACTCGATCACCTCTTTGAGGGCGGGAACCAGCGGTTGGGCCATGAACGCCTCGAACAGCGGAAGTTGAGTGTGTTGTGGTGTGTGTGGGAACTGCATAAAGCCTCCTTTAGCGGCGAATAACGCCGACACTCAAGCCTTCGATGACCAGATCCTGATCTTTAAGATTGACTTCGATGGGGGCGAACTCGGGGTTCTCGGCAATCAGCCAGACCTTGCTGCCGTCGCGCTTGAAACGCTTGACGGTTACTTCATCACCGATTCGCGCCACCACGATCTGGCCGTTGCGGGCTTCGCGAGTGGTGTGGACCGCAAGAAGGTCGCCGTCGAAGATGCCGATGTCCTTCATGCTCATGCCGTGCACGCGAAGAAGGTAGTCAGCTCGCGGATGGAAGAACGATGGGTTGATGTTGCAGGACTCCTCGACATGCTGCTCGGCGAGGATCGGAGCACCTGCCGCTACCCGGCCGATGATCGGCAGGGTGGTTTCGTCGGCCTTGGCCTCGAAACCGGGGATGCGAATGCCACGGGACGCGCCCGGGGTCATTTCGATAGCGCCCTTGCGAGCCAGCGCCTTGAGGTGCTCTTCAGCCGCGTTGGGCGACTTGAAGCCCAGTTCCTGGGCGATTTCCGCGCGGGTCGGCGGGTAGCCGTTGTCTTCGAGGCAGCGTTTGATGAAGGCTAGAATCTCTGCTTGGCGTGGCGTCAGCTTTAGCATATTGATCGCTCTGTCTTTTTATACAGTGACTGGGATTATATACAGTGGGCGCGGCTTGGCAATCCTCCTTTTCGCACAGGCCGCTGGACGGTCGGTCGGGCCGCAAAAACGTCATGGGCTACAGCGGGCCGCAGGTGTGGTTAAATATCTGACCGAGCGTTCGCAAAACGTCCCGGCAGGCTTGACAACCCCAAGGCTGAAACGTATGTTTCAAACAAGTGTTTGTCAGGCGGAGTAGCCATGGCCCAGTCGGAAACCGTAGAACGCATTCTCGATGCTGCCGAGCAATTGTTCGCGGAAAAAGGTTTCGCTGAAACCTCATTGCGTCTGATCACCAGCAAGGCCGGGGTGAACCTGGCGGCGGTGAATTATCACTTCGGTTCGAAGAAAGCGCTGATCCAGGCCGTGTTCTCGCGTTTCCTCGGGCCTTTCTGTGTCAGCCTGGATCGTGAGCTGGAGCGGCGTCAGGCCAAGCCTGACGTCAAGCCAACCCTGGAAGAGCTGCTGGAGATCCTGGTCGAGCAAGCCCTTGTCGTGCAGCCACGCAGCGGTAACGACCTTTCCATTTTCATGCGCTTGCTGGGCCTGGCATTCAGCCAGAGCCAAGGCCACCTGCGGCGGTATCTGGAAGACATGTACGGCAAGGTTTTCCGCCGCTATATGCTTCTGGTCAACGAGGCCGCGCCGCGCATTCCGCCGATCGAGTTGTTCTGGCGCGTGCATTTCATGCTCGGCGCCGCTGCCTTCAGCATGTCCGGCATCAAGGCGCTGCGGGCCATCGCTGAAACCGATTTCGGTGTGAATACCTCGATTGAGCAAGTGATGCGTCTGATGGTGCCATTCCTGGCTGCTGGCATGCGCGCCGAAAGTGGCGTCACCGATGAGGCCATGGCTGCCGCGCAGTTGCGCCCGCGCAGCAAATCAACCCCGGCGCTCGCCAAGGCCTGAGTGCACGGGTGGGCGCGGCTGCCTACATCCGCTAAGCTAGCGGCCCATGCCGACTCTCGTTTCGAACCCGCTTTATATTTCATTGCATAACCGTGACCTGCCGGGCCTGGAGCCCGGCGGCGCGGTCGTGCGTGCGCCGCTGTGCGGGTTCATTGTTATCAAGGAAATATTATGACTGCTGGCCTGCAAGGCTCGTTGATGGTGGACGTCGCCGGTACCTGGTTGACGGCCGAAGATCGCCACCTGTTGCGCCAGCCCGAACTGGGTGGCCTGATCATTTTTGCTCGCAATATCGAGCATCCACGCCAGGTGCGCGAGCTGAGCGCCTCGATTCGCGCCATCCGCCCCGACCTGCTGCTGGCGGTCGATCAGGAAGGCGGGCGTGTGCAGCGCCTGCGCCAGGGGTTTGTGCGTTTGCCGGCAATGCGGGCGATTGCCGACAACCCGAATGCCGAATACCTGGCCGAGCAGTGCGGCTGGATCATGGCCACTGAAGTGCTGGCGGTCGGCCTCGATTTGAGTTTTGCCCCGGTGCTGGACCTCGATCATCAACGTAGCGCGGTGGTCGGCAGTCGTGCCTTCGAAGGCGACCCCGAGCGCGCAGCGCTGCTGGCAGGTGCCTTCATTCGGGGTATGAACGCCGCCGGTATGGCTGCCACCGGCAAGCATTTCCCCGGCCACGGCTGGGCCGAAGCCGATTCCCATGTGGCCATTCCCAACGATGAGCGCAGCCTTGAACAGATCCGCGCCCACGATCTCGTTCCGTTCGCCAAACTGAGCAAGCAACTGGCGGCCGTCATGCCGGCCCATGTCATTTATCCGCAGGTCGATGCCAATCCGGCCGGTTTTTCCCGGCGCTGGCTGCAGGACATTCTGCGTGGCGAATTGCAGTTCGATGGTGTGATCTTCAGCGATGATCTGTCGATGGCGGGTGCTCATGTGGTGGGTGATGCCGCCAGTCGTATCGAGGCGGCGTTGTCGGCCGGTTGCGACATGGGGCTGGTGTGCAACGACCGCGCCGCCGCCGAACTGGCCTTGAGCGCCGCCCAGCGGTTGAAGGTCAAACCATCGGCGCGCATCGCACGCATGCGCGGGCAGGCCTTCGCCTCCACCGAGTACCGCCAGGACCCACGCTGGCTGACGGCAATCAGCGCGCTGAAAGCCGCCCAACTGATCGATTAAGGACATTTGTCATGACCGTTTACGCAATTATCGGCGGCACTGGCCTGACCCAACTCGAAGGTCTGACCATTCGCCAGTCCCTGGCAGTAGAAACGCCCTATGGTGCGCCATCGGCCGAGGTGCAGATCGGTGACTACGCCGGGCGCGAAGTGCTGTTTCTGGCCCGTCACGGCCATCCTCATCGCTTTCCACCTCATCAAGTGAACTATCGCGCCAATCTCTGGGCCCTGAAGCAGGCCGGCGCCGAGGCGATCCTGGCGGTCAACGCCGTGGGCGGGATTCACGCCGCGATGGGGACCGGGCATTTCTGCGTGCCTCACCAATTGATCGATTACACCAGCGGCCGTCAGCACACCTATTTTGCCGATGACCTGGAGGCGGTTACCCACATTGATTTCAGCTACCCCTACAGCGAGGCGCTGCGCCAGCAACTGATCGCCGCCCTGGCCGCCGAAGGCTGTGGCTACAGCAGCCATGGCGTCTACGCCTGCACCCAGGGCCCGCGCCTGGAAACCGTGGCCGAAATCGCCCGCCTGGAGCGCGACGGTTGCGACATCGTCGGCATGACCGGCATGCCGGAAGCGGCGCTGGCCCGTGAACTGGAGCTTGATTACGCCTGCCTGGCGCTGGTGGTGAATCCGGCGGCGGGCAAGTCCACGGCTGTGATCACCATGGCGGAAATCGAGCAGGCGCTGCATGATGGGATGGGGAAGGTGAAGTCGACGTTGGCGCGGGTATTGATGGCTGGCTAGCGGAACAGGCAGTGAAAACGGGCGCAAAGGTTTCCTGCTGCCAGCAAGGGCTATTCGGGCAAGATTCTGTTGTTTTCCCAGTTCACCTCAATGCTGGCCTTGATTGAGGAGGAGCTGCAAAAGCGCAGCCTTGACTATTCGTTGTTGACCGGCAGCACCACGGATCGGCGCACGCCGGTGAGGGATTTTCAAAGTGACAAGGTATCTACCGGTTAGTCAGCTATCGCGAGCAAGCTCGCTCCCACAGGAGATTCGGGGTGCAGACCTATGCTGCGCTCACCTCAGGGCAATGTGGGAGCGAGCCTGCTCGCGATGACGGCGGCACAGCCAAGATCTCCAACAACTGAACCACCGCTATCGCGAGCAGGCTCGCTCCCACAGGAGATTCGGGGTGCAGACCCATCCGGCGCTTACCTCAGGACCATGTGGGAGCGAGCCTGCTCGTGATGACGGCGGCACAGCCAACATCTCCAACAACTGAACCACCGCTATCGCGAGCAAGCTCGCTCCCACAGGAGATTCGGGGTGCAGACCTATGCTGCGCTCACCTCAGGGCAATGTGGGAGCGAGCCTGCTCGCGATGACGGCGGCACAGCCAACCTCTTCAACATCTGAATCACCGCTATCGCGAGCAAGCTCGCTCCCACAGGAGATTCGGGGTGCAGACCTATCCAGCGCTCACCTCAGGGCAATGTGGGAGCGAGCCTGCTCGCGATGACGGCGGCACAGCCAACATCTCCAACAACTGAATCACCGCTATCGCGAGCAGGCTCGCTCCCACAGGAGATTCGGGGTGCAGACCTATCCGGCGCTTACCTCAGGGCAATGTGGGAGCGAGCTTGCTCGCGATGACGGCGGCACAGCCAACATCTCCGACAACTGAACCACCGCTATCGCGAGCAGGCTCGCTCCCACAGGAGATTCGGGGTGCAGACCTATCCTGCGCTCACCTCAGGACCATGTGGGAGCGAGCTTGCTCGCGATGACGGCGGCACAGCCAAGATCTCCAACAACTGAATCACCGCTATCGCGAGCAGGCTCGCTCCCACAGGAGATTCGGGGTGCAGACCTATCCAGCGCTCACCTCAGGGCAATGTGGGAGCGAGCTTGCTCGCGATGACGGCGGCACAGCCAAGATCTCCAACAACTGAATCACCGCTATCGCGAGCAGGCTCGCTCCCACAGGAGATTCGGGGTGCAGACCTATCCGGCGCTCACCTCAGGGCAATGTGGGAGCGAGCTTGCTCGCGATGACGGCGGCACAGCCAAGATCTCCAACAACTGAATCACCGCTATCGCGAGCAGGCTCGCTCCCACAGGAGATTCGGGGTGCAGACCTATGCTGCGCTCACCTCAGGGCAATGTGGGAGCGAGCCTGCTCGCGATGACCGCGGCACAGCCAACCTCTTCAACATCTGAATCACCGCTATCGCGAGCAGGCTCGCTCCCACAGGAGATTCGGGGTGCAGACCTATCCGGCGCTCACCTCAGGGCAATGTGGGAGCGAGCTTGCTCGCGATGACGGCGGCACAGCCAAGATCTCCAACAACTGAACCACCGCTATCGCGAGCAGGCTCGCTCCCACAGGAGATTCGGGGTGCAGACCTATGCTGCGCTCACCTCAGGACCATGTGGGAGCGAGCTTGCTCGCGATGACGGCGGCACAGCCACATCTTCAACATCTGAATCACCGCTATCGCGAGCAGGCTCGGCTCCCACAGGGATTGCTGTGAATCAGCGTTTTTCCAGCTTGTCCGGCAATGGCGCGAACAGTGCCTCGATATCGTCGCTTTGCAGTTTCCAGTCTCCGGCCACGCGCCCGTCCAATACGCCGGCTGCGAGGTCGGATTTTTCCTTCTGTAGTAGCTGAATCTTCTCTTCCACCGTGCCTCGGGCAATCAGCTTGTAGACGAACACCGGCTTCTCCTGGCCGATGCGATAGGCGCGGTCGGTCGCCTGGTTTTCGGTGGCGGGGTTCCACCATGGATCGTAGTGGATCACCGTGTCCGCCTCGGTGAGGTTCAGGCCTACGCCGCCGGCCTTCAGGCTGATCAGAAAGATCTGACGCTTGCCGCTCTGGAATTCCTTGACCGGCGTACGTCGGTCCCGGGTCTGGCCGGTCAGGATGGCGTAATCGACGCCGCGTTTCTTCAGTTCGTCTTCGATCAGCGACAGCATCGATGTGAACTGAGAAAACAGCAGCACCCGGCGACCTTCTTCAAACAGCTCTTCGAGCATCTCCATCAGGCTGTCGAGCTTGCCCGAGGTGCTGCCGCGGGCAGGCAGGGCGGCATCGTTGAGCAGGCGCAGGTCACAACAGACTTGGCGCAGCTTGAGCAGCGCCTCGAGAATGATGATCTGGCTGCGAGCCACGCCTTTGCGGGTGATCTCGTCGCGTACCTTCTTGTCCATGGCCAGGCGCATGGTTTCGTAGACATCCCGCTGGGCATCGCTGAGCTCGACCCAATGAATGATCTCGGTCTTGGGTGGCAGTTCTGTCGCCACTTGCTCCTTGGTCCGGCGCAGCAGAAAAGGTTTTATCCGACCGTTGAGGTGCTGCAGTCGCACATCGCTGCCGCGCTTTTCAATCGGCACGCGGTAGTCGCGGTTGAAGCTCTTGACGTCCCCGAGCCATCCCGGCAGCAGGAAGTGGAACAACGACCACAATTCACCCAGGTGGTTTTCCAGCGGCGTACCGGACAGGCACAGCCGCTGGCGGGCGTTGAGTTCGCGGGCCGCCTCGGCGGCTTTGCTGTTCGGGTTCTTGATGTACTGGGCTTCATCGAGGATCAGCACATGCAACGGCTGCGCCGCCAGGCGCTCGACATCTTTGGGCAATAGCGCATAGGTGGTGAGGACCAGGTCGTAATCGTTCAGCCGGTCAAAGTGCTTCTTGCGCCCGGCGCCGTACAAGGCCAATACCTTGAGTTGCGGGGTGAAGTGGGCGGCCTCGTCGAGCCAGTTGGGGATCAGGCTGGTGGGCATGACCACCATGCAAGGGCGGTCGAGGCGCCCGGCGTTTTTTTCGCTGAGGATGTGCGCCAGGGTTTGCAGGGTTTTGCCCAGGCCCATGTCGTCCGCGAGGATGCCGCCGACTTCCAGCTGCCTGAGCGATTGCATCCAGCTCAAACCTTCGAGCTGATAAGGCCGCAGCGTGGCGTTCAGGCCTTCTGGCGCGGTACTGGTGAAGTCCTTGATGTCCCGCAGGCGTTGGGCCAGGCCACGAATGTGTTCGCCGCCTTCCCAGCGCAAGGGCATGTCTTGCAGCGGGTTCAGGCGCAGGGCATCCGCGCTGTTCAAGCGCAGTTTGGTGGTGCCCGGTTCTTGCAGGTAGAACTCGCCCAGGGTGGCCAGCACCGGTTTCAGCCGGCCATAGGGCAGGGCCACTTGCTGCGGTCCGAACTCGGAGTTCGGGCGGTTGGGCAAGTTGACCAGAATGAGTTCGTCATCGCGGCGCCTGGCCAGGCGTTCCGGGTTGAACAGCTCGATGTGCGAACGCATCAGGTTCAGCAGAATCGGCAGTAGGCTCAATCGTTCACCGTTGACGATGATCCCCAGTTCCAGATCGAACCAGTCCCGTTCCGGCGTTTCTTCGACCGTGGCGTACCATTCGTCCACCGCCGTCAGGTCGAAACCGAAATCCTCGTCGATCTGCAACTCCCAGCCCTGGCTGCGCAGTTTCGGCAGATCGTTGAGGGTGAACGTCAGCCACGCACTGTCGTTGACCATCTCGTACAGTTCACCGGCGCTTTCGGGCAGGGCCTTGCTTTGTCGGGTTGCGATTTTGAAGCCGAGGATTCGAAGCTGTTCGCGGTAGGACTGCTCCACTTCTGTCTGGCGTTTTATCCGCAGCGTCTGTGTGTCCTGGCGAATCAGTACGTCAGTGTTGCGCTGGCCGCTGACGTATTCGTCCAGGTAGCTGAAAGACAGGGCGGCGCGGTGCTGGATGTAGCGCTGCATCTTGCCATTGCGCGGCTCGAAAGCGCTGAACTCGATGCTCGCCAGCCACAGCCGCGGCATTGGTTGGACGTTGTCCACCAGCACTTGCGGCGGGGCCTTGGGGCTGCGGTTTTCCAGCACGGCCTGGAGTTTCTCCAGCAACTGCGCGTCTTTCTCGGCGGCCGGGTAGGCCAGGGTTTCCTGGACTTGCAGCAGCACCGCCGCGCAGTGCTTGCAGTTGATGCGCACCGGGCAGGTACAGGCGGCTTCAAGCAGAATCAACGTGCCTTTGGCTGACTCTTTCAGGCGAATCGTCTGGCGGTAAACGTTACCCCCAGAGCCTTCACAACTGGCGGTGATGGTGCTGTCGCCGGCCTCGACGATCCTGACGCGGTTTTCCAGCGCGTAACGGCGCCCGCGCTCCAGGCTCTGTTCCTTGAATCGATTGACCCAGGAGGGTGCCAGGGGTTTGCTCAGGGGCGAGGGCATAGGCGCGCCGATCAGTCCGGAATGACGTCAGGCGCCTGCCGTGGCGCAGGCGCAGTCAGCGAGGTGATTTTGATCAGCAGGCCGAGGTGGCCGTTGTCGAGGAAATTCAACTGGCCATTTTTGGTATGGCTCTGCTGTTTGAGGCGTTCGCTGGAAGTGACCAGGCCATTGGTGTCGATCTGGTTGATCCAGAAGTCGGCGTCCACGTCGGTAAACCGCCCCAGTTTCAGTTCCAGGGTTCCTTCGATGGGAAACTGGCCGAACTGTTCTGCGCCATCACTGACGGCGATTCGGCTGCCCTGTTCGCCCAGGTTCTGCTGCCAGGCTTTGTGCATCAGCACCGTGTACTGACCACTGGCGTTGAGTTTTTCCACGATGTGACCCAATGCAGGCGTGCGCTGGCTCTTCGCGTCCAGGCGTTGCGCGCCCGCGTCCCAGTCCTCCGGTGCGGCGCGGCTGACAATCGCCGGTTCGGCGTTCTGGCGCATCAGGATCATTTCAACCTGATACAGGTCATCGGCAAACGCCAGGGGAGCGACCAGGGTCATCAACAAGGTCAGTGAGCGAAACAGGCGCATGGGGCGTCCTTCAAGCAGGGGTCGGAGTGAGGCGCTCGAACAGCGCTTCTACGGTATTGAAACGCTCTTCCGGGCGTTCCATGGGCACCATGAACTTGAACATCGTGGCACCTTCAAACTTGTAGCGTTTGGGCTGGCCCTGGATCAGCTTGATCAGTACCAGCGGATCGACCGGCGTCTGGGCTTCGAACTCGATACGACCACCATTGGGGCCGCCGTCGACTTTCTTGATGCCCAGTTGCTCGGCCTTGAGCTTGAGCCAGGTGGTACGCACCAGATTCTTGGTTGGCTCCGGCAGCAGACCGAAGCGGTCGATCATCTCCACTTGCAGGTCCTTGAGGCCTTCTTCGTCAGTGGCCGAGGCGATGCGTTTGTAGAGGATCAGCCGTGCGTGGACATCCGGCAGGTAGTCTTCCGGGATCAGCGCCGGCACCCGCAGATTGATTTCCGGCCCGCCGCCCAACGGTTGGTCGAGGTTCGGTTGCTCACCCTTGCGGATCGACTTGACCGCCCGTTCGAGCATTTCCATGTACAGGGTGAAGCCCACCGCCTGGATCTGGCCGCTCTGGCCGTCGCCCAGCAACTCGCCTGCACCGCGGATTTCCAGGTCGTTGGTGGCCAGCACGAAACCGGCGCCCAGGTCCTGGGTGTTGGCGATGGCTTCCAGGCGCTTTTCCGCGTCCGGGGTGATCTGCTGGCGCGGTGGTGTCAACAGGTAGGCGTAGGCCTGGTGGTGACTGCGCCCGACTCGACCGCGCAACTGGTGCAACTGGGCCAGGCCGAATTTGTCGGCGCGCTCGATGATGATGGTGTTGGCGCTCGGCACATCGATGCCGGTCTCGATGATGGTCGAGGCGATCAGCACGTTGAAGCGCTTGTGGTAGAAATCGCTCATCACCTGTTCGAGTTCACGTTCGCGCATCTGCCCGTGGCCGATGCCGATGCGCGCTTCCGGCACCAGCTCGGCCAGATCGGCGGCGCATTTCTCGATGGTCTTGACGTCGTTGTGCAGGTAATAGACCTGGCCGCCACGCAGCAACTCGCGCAGCAGGGCTTCCTTGATCGTGCTTTTGTTCTGCTCCATGACGAAGGTGCGCACCGACAGGCGACGGGCCGGCGGCGTGGCGATGATCGACAGGTCACGCATGCCCGACACTGCCATGTTCAGCGTGCGCGGGATCGGCGTGGCCGTCAGGGTCAGGATGTCGACCTCGCTGCGCAGGGCCTTGAGCTGTTCTTTCTGGCGCACGCCAAAGCGGTGCTCTTCGTCGATGATCACCAGCCCCAGGTTTTTGATCTTCACATCGTCCTGCAGCAGTTTGTGCGTGCCGATGACGATGTCGATCTTGCCCTCGGCCAGATCGGCCACCGCCGCGTTCACTTCCTTGGTGGACTTGAAGCGGCTCATCACCTCCACGGTCACCGGCCAGTCGGCGAAGCGGTCGCGGAAACTGTTGTAGTGCTGCTGGGCAAGCAGGGTGGTGGGCACCAGGATTGCCACCTGCTTGCCGCCGTGCACGGCAATGAATGCGGCGCGCATCGCCACTTCGGTCTTGCCGAAACCGACATCGCCGCACACCAGCCGGTCCATCGGTTTGGGCGCGAGCATGTCAGCGCGCACGGCCTCGATGGTGGTTTGCTGGTCGACGGTTTCCTCGAAGGGGAACCCGGCGCTGAAGGTTTCGTAGTCGGCTTTCGGGTCGGCGAAGGCGTAGCCCTCGCGGGCGGCGCGACGGGCATAGATGTCCAGCAACTCGGCGGCCACGTCGCGCACCTGTTCGGCGGCCTTGCGCTTGGCTTTCTGCCAGGTTTCCGAACCCAGCCGATGCAGCGGCGCCAGGGCGTCGTCGCTACCGGTGTAGCGGGCGATCAGGTGCAGGTTAGCCACCGGCACGTAGAGCTTGGCGCCTTCGGCGTATTCAAGGGTGAGGAACTCGGCGGCCTGGTTGTCGATTTCCAGGGTCGCCAGACCCAGGTAGCGGCCTACGCCGTGGTCGATGTGCACCACTGGCGCGCCTTCGCGCAGCTCGGTGAGGTTCTTGATGACCGCGTCGTTGGCGGCGTCGGCACGTTTCTCGCGACGCCGACGCTGCATGACGCGTTGGCCGAACAATGGGCTTTCGGCCACCAGCGCCAGGGCCGGGTCTTCCAGGACAAGGCCATCGTTCAGCGGCGCGATAGTAATCGCCAGGCGGTCTTTGCCGGCGACGAAGTCTGGCCAGCTATCGACGGTTTTCGGCCTAAGTTTCAGGCGTTCAAGCAGTTCCAGCAGCACTTCACGACGACCGGCGGATTCGGCGGTGAACAGCACGCGGCCGGGGAAACCGTCGAGAAAACCGGCCAGGGCCGCCAGTGGCTGCGTGGCCTTGGCTTCGATCGCCAGGTCCGGCAAGGCCTTGGCCGGGAAGCGTTCGCGGCCGACGCCCGTTTCCACGTCCTGCTGGCTTGCCACCACGCGTGGCCAGTTCTTGAGCCGGGCGAAGCAGTCTTCCACCGGCAGGAACAGCTCGGCCGGTGGCAATAAAGGACGGGAAGGATCGACGCGGCGCTCTTCGTAGCGATTGCGCACATCGTTCCAGAAGTTTTCCGCCGCCTGCTCGATGCCGGGCAGGGAAAACACCTGAGTGTCCTGGGGCAGGTAATCGAACAGGGTGGAGGTTTCTTCGAAAAACAGCGGCAGGTAGTACTCGATACCGGCGGGAGTGATCCCGCTGCTCAGGTCCTGGAAGATCGGGCAGCGACGGAAATCCACATCGAAGCGTTCGCGAAAGCGCGCCTTGAAGCGGGTCACGGCGTCTTTTTGCAGCGGGAATTCCTTGGCCGGCAGCAGGCGCACCGACTGTACTTTGTCGATGGAGCGTTGGTTTTCCGGGTCGAAAGTGCGCAGGGTTTCGATTTCGTCATCGAACAGGTCGATGCGGTAAGGCAACTTGCTGCCCATCGGGAACAGATCGATCAGCGCGCCGCGTACCGCGAACTCGCCGTGCTCGTACACCGTGTCGACGCAACGATAGCCACTGGCTTCAAGACGGCTGCGCATTTGCTCGACGTCGAGCTTCTGGCCGATGTCCAGCACCAGGCTGCTGCCGAGCAAAAACTGGGTCGGTGCCAGACGATGTAGGGCCGTGGTGATCGGCACTACCAAAACGCCATGACTGAGCTCCGGCAATCGATAAAGGCTGGCGATTCGCTGGGAAATGATGTCCTGGTGGGGCGAAAACAGATCGTAGGGCAGGGTTTCCCAGTCCGGGAAATGCAGCACAGGCAAATCCGGGGCGAAGAAACTCAGTTCCTGTTCGAGCCGCTCGGCGCTTTGGCTGTCGGCGGTCAGCAGCAGGGTAAAGCGCTTTGCAGCGCTGGCAGCCTCGGCAATGGCCAGGCTCAGGGCGGCACCGGGCAGGTTGCCCCAGTGCTGTTTACCTGCCGCGGCAGGGAGAAGCGGGAGACGCAGAACGGGCACGGAAGGTTGAGCTCCAGCGTTGCGACAAAGTCGGCAATTGTAGCGGGGGAAGGGGGCGCCTGTCAGTCGCAGACTACCCTGGCGAACAGGAAAACCACGGTGCGACAGGCGCGCATTGCTCCGCCGAAGAGTCGGCGGCATAATGTAGCCCCTTTTTTCAGCCCCTACATGTGGAAGGTTCCCGTGACTCAGAAGCCCGACCAGTGTCTTGGTGAATGGATCGATCGTGAAGCACTCGCAGAAGCGATGATCCCTCTCATCGGTCAGCTCTACCGCAATAACAACGTGGTGAGCTCGATCTATGGCCGCAGCCTGATCAACCAGTCTGTCATCGCGATTCTCAAGGCTCACCGCTTTGCTCGCCACCGTTCTTCCGACGACAGCGAACTCTCCGTCCACGAAACATTCCCTCTGCTCAAGGCCATGAGCGAGCTCAAGCTCGGCGCGGCTTCGGTGGACCTGGGCAAGCTGGCGTTCAAATTCCGTAACGAAGGCAACGGCCGTAGCGCCGAGCAGTTCGTTCGCGAAGAGATGGCTGATGTGGTTGGCCAGCAAAACGTTTCGGCACGCAAAGGCACCGACGTCGTGCTCTACGGCTTCGGTCGTATCGGTCGTCTGCTGGCGCGCATCCTGATCGAGAAAACCGGTGGTGGCGATGGTTTGCGCCTGCGTGCCATCGTGGTGCGCAAAGGCGCGGAGAACGACCTGACCAAGCGCGCCAGCCTGCTGCGTCGCGATTCGGTCCATGGTTCGTTCAACGGCACCATTACCATCGACGAAGAAAACAACACCATCACGGCCAACGGTAACCTGATCCAGGTGATCTACGCGAAGAACCCGACCGAGGTGGATTACACCCAGTACGGCATCAAGGACGCACTGCTGGTGGACAACACCGGTGTATGGCGTGACGCCGATGGCCTGGGCCAGCACCTGGCATGCCCGGGTGTCGACCGCGTTGTTCTGACCGCACCTGGCAAGGGCAAGCTCAAGAACATCGTTCACGGCATCAACCACAACGAAATCACCGCTGACGACAAGATCGTCTCCGCCGCTTCGTGCACCACCAACGCCATCGTGCCGGTGCTCAAGGCTGTGAACGACAAGTTCGGCATCATCAACGGTCACGTTGAAACCGTTCACTCGTACACCAACGACCAGAACCTGATCGACAACTTCCACAAAGGCGACCGTCGTGGCCGCAGCGCCGCGCTGAACATGGTGATCACCGAGACCGGTGCCGCCACCGCTGCTGCCAAGGCTTTGCCTGAGCTGGCCGGCAAGCTGACCGGCAACGCGATCCGTGTACCGACGCCGAACGTGTCGATGGCCATCCTCAACCTGAACCTTGAGAAAGCCGCCACCCGTGAAGAGATGAACGAGTACCTGCGCTATATGGCGCTGCACTCCGACCTGCACAAGCAGATCGATTTCGTCAATTCCCAGGAAGTGGTGTCCACCGACTTCGTTGGCTCGCGCCATGCCGGCGTGGTCGACGCTGAAGCGACCATCGTTCAGGACAACCGCGTTGTGCTGTACGTCTGGTACGACAACGAGTTCGGTTATAGCTGCCAGGTCGTTCGCGTGATGGAAGACATGGCCGGTGTAAACCCGCCAGCATTCCCGCGCTAAGCCTTAGCTGCACATGAAAACGCCCCGACTTGTCGGGGCGTTTTTTTGTCTGGGTTTTCTGTCGCCCGGGCTGGCCTCATCGCGAGCAGGCTCGCTCCCACATTGGACCGAGTAAATCCTGTGGGAGCGAGCCTGCTCGCGATAGCAATCTGTCAGGCGCCGCTCGCCGCCAAGGCCTGTGCAGTCCGCAGTTCATGGCGATTGCCCCTGAACAACACCAAGGTAGCAATCAGCCCCAACACCGCCGCGCCACTAAGCCAGATCCCCGGCGCGGCCTTGTTGCCCAGCACATGAATCAGATAAGTACAGGCCGCTGGCGTAAACCCGCCGAAGGTCGCTGTTGCCAGGCTGTAGGCCAGGGAGAAGCCGGTGGTGCGCACTTCCAGCGGCATGATTTCCGTCAAGGCGACTACCATGGCGCCGTTGTACGATCCATACAGGAACGACAACCACAACTCCACGATCAGCAAATGGCTGAAGCTGGGGTTCGCCACCAGCCAGGACAGCGCCGGATATGCCGTGAGGATCGCCAGGATAGTCGCCCCCAGCAGCAAGGGCTTGCGTCCGATCTTGTCGGAAAATGCGCCCATCACCGGCAGCCAGAAGAAGTTCGACAGCCCGATGCATACCGTCACCAGCAACGCATCCAGATCCGACAGGTTCAATTCGGCTTTACCGAAGGTCGGCGTGTACGCCGTGATCAAGTAAAACGACACCGTGGTCATCACCACCAGCGCCATGCCCGCCAGGACGATGCCGAAGTTCTGACCGATGGAACGGATGATTTGCGACAGGGTAGGGCGATGTTTTCTCGCCTGGAATTCAGGTGTTTCTTCCAAGGAGCGACGGATCACGAATATCACCGGCACGATCATGCAACCCACCAGAAACGGCACGCGCCAGCCCCATTCGCCCATCTCCTGGGGACTCAGCCAGTGATTGAGGCCAACGCCCAGCAGGCCGGCAAACACGACGGCGGCCTGTTGACTGGCGGATTGCCAACTAACAAAGAAACCCTTGCGCCCCGGCGTGGAAATTTCTGCCAGATACACCGACACGCCACCCAGCTCAACCCCGGCGGAAAAGCCCTGCAACAATCGCCCCAACAGCACCAGCAGCGGTGCCGCCACGCCGAGGGTGGTGTAACCCGGCACACAGGCGATCAGCACGGTGCCGGCGGCCATCATCGCCAAGGTGATGATCAAGCCTTTGCGGCGGCCGTGCCGGTCGATGTAGGCCCCGAGAAAAATCGCCCCCAACGGGCGCATCAAGAACCCGGCGCCAAATGTGGCCAGGGACAGCATCAGCGAGGCGAAAGCACTGTCGGTCGGGAAGAACGTCTTGGCAATGGCCGTGGCGTAGAAGCCATAGACCATGAAGTCGAACATCTCCAGGAAGTTGCCGCTGACAACGCGAAAGATCGCCTTGCCGTTGCTGGTGTTGGAAGGCATGGGTAGGTACTCACTCTGACAATCTTGTATGAAAGCGCTGCACCCACTGTGGGAGCGAGCCCGCTCGCGATAGCGGTGTGTCAGTCACATCAATGTCGTTTGATCCGACGCTATCGCGAGCAGGCTCGCTCCCACAGTTTTTTGCATCTGGACTGAAGGGCGCTGAAGCCCATAATGGCCGGCGCGGTTTCGAGGGGGGATGAAGATTTGTTAACTGGACGATGGATGGGGCTTGTGGTGCTGGTCGGCGTGTTGTCCGGTTGCGGCAACGGCGACACCCTGGAGCGCTTCGACGGCCCGACCATGGGCAGCCACTATTCGATTCAGTACGTCAGGCATTCCGCCGCGCCTGCACCGAAAGCGGTGCGGGCCGAGGTGGAAAGCATCCTCGCCGAAGTGGATCGACAGTTCTCGACCTATCGCAGCGATTCGGACATCGAACGGTTCAATGCGTTGCCGGCCAATAGCTGCCAGATCATGCCTGGCCCTGTCCTGGAGTTGATCCGCGTGGGTGAGCAGTTGTCCTCCCAAAGCGACGGTTCTTTCGATCTGACGGTGGAGCCGCTGCTCAACCTGTGGGGCTTCGGTCCCCAGTCCCGAGCAGAGAAAGTACCGACCGCA
The DNA here is from genome assembly GCF_057787095.1 of Pseudomonas sp. N-1-13. Taxonomy (NCBI): domain Bacteria; kingdom Pseudomonadati; phylum Pseudomonadota; class Gammaproteobacteria; order Pseudomonadales; family Pseudomonadaceae; genus Pseudomonas; species Pseudomonas sp. N-1-13. The sequence goes on from NZ_JBYNRI010000001.1 coordinate 1,934,150, forward strand.
GAAGCCCTGGCCCAGGTGCGCCAACGCGTCGGGCATGCTCATCTGCGCATCGACGGCGACCGCTTGTGCAAAGACGCCGCGGTGGAAGTCGACTTCAACAGTATCGCCGCCGGTTATGCCGTCGACCGGATCGCCAGCCGGTTCAAGGCCTTGGGCATCGACAGCTATCTGGCCGAGGTCACTGGCGAACTCAAGGCCGCCGGACGCAAACCCGATGGTGCCGCCTGGCGTATCGCCCTGGAAGAACCCCGGGACGACCGGCGGGTGGCTGAGCGCGTCATCGAGGTCAACGGCTACGGGGTTTCCACCTCGGGCGACTACCGCAAATATTTCGAACAGGGCGGCAGGCGTTATTCCCACACCTTTGATGCGCGCACCGGTGCACCGGTCCTACACAACCTCGCGTCAGTCACGGTGATTCATCCTTCGGCGTTGATGGCCGATGGACTATCGACGCTGTTGCTGATTCTCGGTCCTGAACGGGGTTGGGACTATGCCCAGAAGCATGGCATCGGGGTATTTTTCGTATTGCGGGACAATGACCGTTTCATCGTTCGCACCAATGAAGCATTTGAACGGATGACTGGCGGAAAAACCCAATGATGACAGCGCGCTGAAAGCGCACCTGTGGCGAAATAGCGCAGGCAAAGGGGGCGTTCTCAATTAGTTTCCCCACCGCGCCGGGTCTGCGGTTGTGCAGGGCAAGGCGCGAGAAGCGTGGTTTGGTCATTCCAAATAAGCTTCGAGCAACGCAGCCCTGCACAACAGCAGGCCCGGCCCTCCGGGTTGCGCCTTAAAGCGGGCCATGCTGCGTTGCAGGCCTTGGAAAGGGAACACCATTCCCAGCGGCCTGCGCCTTGCCTGGCCCGCTTTAAGGCACAACGCGGTGGGGAAACTAATTGAGAACGCCCCCTAGCCTACGACGCGACCAAGGGGTAATGTGCGCGGCGTTGACGCTTCTATAGACTGTGGCCGGGCTCATGAACCGGCCCCAAATTGTTCCTTCATGTCGCTGGCCGGCATGATTTAGCCGTGGTGCCAAATGTGGCGCCGCGGCCTGTTCTGAGGAGTACGCATGGCTGTCTACAACTACGACGTGGTGGTATTGGGTTCCGGCCCGGCGGGAGAGGGCGCGGCAATGAACGCCGCCAAGGCAGGGCGCAAGGTCGCGATGGTCGACAGCCGTCGGCAGGTCGGTGGCAACTGCACCCACTTGGGCACCATCCCGTCCAAGGCCTTGCGTCACTCGGTCCGGCAGATCATGCAGTTCAACACCAACCCGATGTTCCGCGCCATCGGCGAGCCGCGCTGGTTCTCCTTCCCGGACGTGCTCAAGAGCGCCGAGAAGGTGATCTCCAAGCAAGTCGCCTCGCGCACCGGTTACTACGCCCGCAACCGGGTCGACGTGTTCTTCGGCACCGGCAGCTTTGCCGACGAGCAGACCGTTGAAGTGGTCTGCGGCAATGGCGTGGTCGAAAAGCTGGTGGCCAAGCACATCATCATCGCCACCGGCTCGCGCCCGTATCGTCCGGCCGATATCGATTTCAACCACGCACGTATCTACGATAGCGACACGATCCTGAGCCTGGGCCACACCCCGCGTAAGCTGATTGTCTACGGCGCCGGGGTGATCGGTTGCGAATACGCCTCGATCTTCAGCGGCTTGGGTGTGCTGGTGGAACTGGTGGATAACCGCGGCCAGTTGCTGAGCTTCCTGGACTCGGAAATCTCCCAGGCCCTGAGCTATCACTTCAGCAACAACAACATCACCGTGCGGCACAACGAGGACTACGACCGCGTCGAAGGCGTGGACAACGGCGTGATCCTGCACCTCAAGTCCGGCAAGAAAATCAAGGCCGACGCCTTGCTCTGGTGCAACGGCCGTACCGGCAACACCGACACCCTGGGCCTGGAAAACATCGGCGTGAAGGTCAACAGCCGTGGCCAGATCGAAGTTGACGAGAACTACCGCACCTGTGTGACGAACATCTACGGTGCCGGTGACGTGATCGGTTGGCCGAGCCTGGCCAGCGCCGCCCATGACCAGGGCCGTTCAGCGGCCGGCAGCATTGTCGACAACGGGAGCTGGCGCTTCGTCAACGACGTACCGACCGGCATCTACACCATTCCGGAGATCAGCTCGATCGGCAAGAACGAGCAGGAGCTGACCCAGGCCAAGGTGCCCTATGAAGTGGGCAAGGCCTTCTTCAAGAGCATGGCGCGGGCGCAGATCGCCGGAGAGCCGCAGGGCATGCTGAAGATCCTGTTCCACCGCGAGACGCTGGAAGTGCTGGGCGTGCACTGCTTCGGTTACCAGGCGTCGGAGATCGTTCACATCGGCCAGGCGATCATGAACCAGCCGGGCGAGTTGAACACGCTGAAATACTTCGTCAACACGACCTTCAACTACCCGACCATGGCCGAAGCCTATCGGGTAGCGGCCTATGACGGGCTCAACCGGCTTTTTTGAGCGGCTCCGGCCGGTGGCCTGAGCCGGCCGGGGAGACCGATTTCAGCAATTCTCGAGGGTGGCAGTGGCCAAACCGGGAAAGTCTGTAATCAGGCTGTCAACGCCGAAGTCGGCGAGCCTGCGCATCAGCGCGGGTTCGTTGACGGTCCACACTGATACATGCAACCCCTGACGCTGGGCCTTGATCAGGCGTTCCGGCGTACACAGCGTCCAGTTGAGCGCCAGAATCTCGCAGCCGTAACTCTGGGCGACCTTCAGTGGGTCGAGCCAGGCGTATTCGGCCACCAGCCCGCGGGAGATGTCCGGGGTCAGGTCCAGGGCAGCCTTGAGCACTTCCCGGGAGCTGGAGGTGATGGTGATTTTGTCCAGCAACCCGAAACGCTGGGCCATTTCGCGGATCCCCAGCACGGTGGCGGCGGCGCGGGTGCGTGAGGCACTCTTGACCTCCAGTTGCCAATGCTCGAAATCACATTTTTCGAACAGCTCCTCCAGGCGCGGGATCGGGCACGGCTTGATCCAGCCCGGGCCACCCTTGCGCGCATCGTAGGTCACCAGCTCGGCGGCCGAATGCTCCACCACCTTGCCCCGGCGATCGGTGGTGCGCTTGAGGGTCGGGTCGTGGATCACCATCAACTCGCCGTCCATTGAAAGGTGCAGGTCCAGCTCGCATCGGCGCACGCCGTGCTTGAGGCACTCCTGAAAACCGGTCAGGGTATTTTCTGGCGCTTCGCCCTTGGCGCCACGGTGGCCATAAATGAGGGTCACGGTTCTTCCTTATTGATGCCGGATTCGTTCAGTTCCCGCGCCAGGCGTCGCTCTTGCGCCTGTTTCTGCAGGATGTAGCGGGCCAGCAACTGGCGCTGGGCGTCGGTGGGGCGTTCGAACTCGGTGCCCACGTCATAGCCGTCGCCCTTGGGGTCGCAATGAGTGACCCGGGCCCGGAGCAACAGCCCCAGGGCCTGGGGCATCAGCACCATCTTGATCGACAGGTGCGCGCCGACGGCAATGGGGGTGGGGTATTGGAAGTCGATGCCGCCCTCGGAAATGATCACCGGCTGCGGTTCGCCGATTTCGCCGAGCGCCGTCAGGGCAATGACCTGACTGAGCAGGTCGATGCGTTTGTTCATCGCCTTGAGGTAAGCCGCGATGCTGCGCTCGCGCTCGCTGATCTGGCGCAGCAGGTGTTGCGATTCGAATTCGCTCAGGTGCAATTCGCTGAGCAGATTGAACAGTGGAGAAGCATCCTGCAACACTTCCTGGCCAGCAGCTTCAGGAATGGAGAGGGGCCGAATTTCCAGTGCGATCGTGTCCTCGATACGGTAGTATTCGCGGCGATCTTCTTCATCTAATGTCGACATGGCGAACCCATGGTAGCGGCGGTGGTCTGAGTGTAAAGCTGGTTTGTGACCCCCGCCACAAGGACGTTCCTTTTCCCTCCGAACAAGCCCCGACATGTTCAGACCTCTCTTCGTATTTATCGGCACGCGTTATACCCGTGCAAAACGTCGCAATCATTTCGTATCGTTCATTTCCCTGACTTCAATCATCGGGCTGGCCCTTGGCGTGGTCGTGATGATCGTCGTGCTGTCGGTGATGAACGGGTTCGACCATGAGATGCGCACTCGCGTGCTGGGCATGGTGCCCCACGCCACCCTCGAAACCGGCGAAGCCATCAGCGACTGGCCGAGCCTGGCCGCCAAGGTCAAGCAGAACCCGCAGGTGCTGGCGGTTGCGCCGTTCACCCAGATGCAGGGGCTGCTGACCCACAATGGCAAGGTTTCCAAGGTCTTGCTCAATGGCATTGACCCTGGGCTTGAGCGGCAGGTGTCGATCATCGACAACTTCATGAAGCAGGGCAAACTCGACGACCTGGCGCCGGGCAGCTTTGGCATCGTCATCGGTGACAAGGCCGCTGCCAAGCTCGGCGCCGCCATCGGCGACAAGCTGACCTTCGTGGCACCGGAAGTCACCGTGACCCCGGGCGGTATGTTCCCGCGCATGAAGCGCTTTACCGTGGTCGGCATCTTCCATGTCGGCGCCGGCGAGCTGGACGGTTACCTGGGCGTCACCAACCTTCAGGACCTGGCGCGCCTGCATCGCTGGAAGCCGGATCAGGTCCAGGGCCTGCGGCTGAAGTTCGATGATCTGTTCCAGGCGCCGCGCGTCGCGTGGACCATCGCCCAGCAGCTCGGCGAAGACCGCTACTACGCCCGAGACTGGACCCGCACCCACGGCAACCTGTACCAGGCGATCCGCATGGAAAAAGCCATGATCGGCCTGCTATTGCTGCTGATCGTCGCCGTTGCCGCGTTCAACATCATCTCCACTCTGGTGATGGTGGTGAATGACAAGAAAGGCGACATCGCCATCCTGCGCACCCTTGGCGCTACACCGGGGCAGATCATGCGGATCTTCATGGTCCAGGGCACGGTCATTGGCGTGATCGGTACGGTGGTCGGCGCCTTGGTCGGGATGTTTGCCGCGCTGAACGTCAGCGCCGCGATTGCCGCTCTCGAAGGCCTGATCGGGCACAAGTTTCTCAACGCCGACGTGTACTTCATCGACTACCTGCCGTCGCAGTTGCAGACAGACGATGTGTTGATGGTCTGCGGCGCCGCGTTGGTCCTGAGTTTCCTCGCCACCCTGTATCCAGCCTGGCGTGCCGCGCGCACCCAGCCTGCGGAGGCGTTACGTTATGAGTGAGTCGGGTATGAGTGAAAAAGCAATCTTGAGCTGCCGTAACCTGGGCAAATCCTACGAGGAGGGGCCGGAATCGGTGGTAGTGTTGTCGGGCTTGCAGCTGGAGCTGCATCCGGGCGAGCGTGTGGCGATTGTCGGTACGTCCGGGTCGGGCAAAAGTACCTTGCTCAATCTGTTGGGCGGCCTCGATACACCGACTGCCGGCAGTGTCTGGCTGGCCGGCGAAGAACTCTCGGCGCTGAACGAGAAGGCCCGTGGCCTGCTGCGTAACCGTTCCCTGGGCTTCGTTTACCAGTTCCACCATTTGCTGCCCGAGTTCACCGCGCTGGAGAACGTCTGCATGCCGCTGCTGATCGGTCGCACCGCGATCCCTGAAGCCCGCCAGCGGGCCACGGCGTTGTTGGAGCGGGTCGGGTTGGGCCATCGTCTGGAGCACAAGCCGGCGGAGTTGTCCGGTGGCGAGCGCCAGCGCGTGGCGATTGCCCGGGCCCTGGTCAACAAGCCGGGGCTGGTGATGCTCGACGAGCCGACCGGCAACCTCGACTCCCACACCGCCCAAGGCATTCAGGACCTGATGCTGGAACTCAGTACCTCAATGCGTACCGCGTTCCTGGTGGTGACCCACGACATGAACCTGGCCCGGCAGATGGACCGCGTCCTGCACTTGCAGGAAGGTTGCCTGACGCCCATTTGACCGACCGAAACCCGGCGCTTGCTGCAAGCGCCGGGTCTTTTATTTTCATACGGTGCCCCGCGAATGTTCAGACCGTTATCGATCTTCATCGGCACGCGCTATACCCGCGCCAAGCGCCGCAATCGCTTTGTTTCGTTCATTTCCATGACCTCGATGATCGGCCTCGCCCTGGGGGTGCTGGCGATGATCGTGGTGCTGTCGGTGATGAATGGCTTCCAGCGCGAAATGAGCTCGCGCATCCTGGGCATGGTGCCCCACGCCACCATCGTCGGCGTCAAGCCGATCGACGACTGGCAGCCGGTGGCTGCCGCGGCGCTGAAAAATCCTGAGGTGATCGCTGCCGTGCCGTTCACTGAAATGGAAGGCATGCTCAGCCATAAAGGCGCGATGCAACCGATCCAGATCAGCGGCATCGACCCGGCCCAGGAGGGCAAGGTGTCCATTGTCGCCCAGCATATTGTCCAGGGGCGTCTCGATGCCTTGAAACCGGGCGAGTTTGGCGTGGTGATCGGCGAAATCACTGCTCGGCGCTTCCGTTTGAACGTCGGGGACAAACTGACCCTGATCGTGCCGGAAATCAGCACTGCGCCGGGCGGCATCACCCCGCGGATGCAGCGCTTGAATGTGGTCGGCGTGTTCAAGGTAGGCGCCGAACTGGATGGCTCCATGGCGCTGATCCACGTGGCCGACGCCGCGCAAATGCAACATTGGCAGCCAAAGCAGGTGCAAAGTGTGCGCCTGGCGGTCAAGGACCTGTACGCCGCGCCGCGAGTTTCCGGCGACATCGCCACGGGCCTCGGCGCGGACTACAAGGCCGACGACTGGACCCACACTCAGGGCAGCCTGTTCAGTGCCATGAAGATGGAAAAAACCATGATCGGCCTGCTGTTGTTGATGATCGTCGCGGTGGCGGCCTTCAACATCATCGCGACCCTGATCATGGTGGTGAACGATAAGGGCGCGGATATCGCGATCCTGCGCACCATCGGCGCCACGCCGCGGCAGATCATGGCGATTTTCATGGTCCAGGGCACGGTGATTGGCGTGGTCGGCACGCTGATTGGCGGCGTGCTGGGGGTGATTGCGGCACTGAACGTCAGTGATTTAGTGGGTTGGGTGGAAAGGGTCACTGGCCAGCATATTTTCAGTTCCGACGTGTATTTCGTCAGCAACCTGCCTTCGGAGCTTCAACGCGGTGATGTAGTGCTGATCTGCTCGGCCGGGTTCATCCTGAGCTTCCTCGCCACGGTTTACCCGGCCTGGCGTGCGGCGAAGGTCGAGCCGGCACAGGCGTTGCGCTATTCCTGAATCAGCGCAAAACCTTGTGCCAAGGGCGACACTCTCTGTGGCGAGGGGATTTATCCCCGCTGGGCTGCGAAGCAGCCCCAATACAGTCAACTCAACCTGCCTGCTACACCCAGGTGCCAGGGTTTAGGGCCGCTTCGCAGCCCAGCGGGGATAAATCCCCTCGCCACCAGGGTTTGCGTTGGGCTTAATCTTCCTTCGGCAACTCGATCAAAAACCGCGTCCAGCCATCGGCCGATTCGCAGCGGATCTGCCCGCCATGGGCGCGGACGATGGAGCGGGTGATGGCCAGCCCCAGCCCGGCGTGTTCACTGCTGCCTTCCTGGCGGGCCGGGTCGGCGCGATAGAAACGGTCGAACAAACGCGGCAGCAAATGCGCTGAAATCCCGTCACCGCTGTTCTCCACGTTCACATGCATCTGCCCAGCGCCCTCGACAATATGTACCCGTACTTCGCCACCGTCAGGCGTGAAGCGCAAAGCATTGTCCAGCAAATTGGACAGGGCCCGGCGCAACATGCTGCGGTCTCCGTCGATGCGGCCGTTGCCTTCACGGCTCAAGCGGACGTGGGCGTCTTCGGCCAGCGGGGCGAAAAACTCCAGCAGCAGATCCACTTCCTGAGCCAGTTCCAGCGGTTCGCGGCTGGGTGCCAGCAAGCCGTGGTCAGCCTTGGCCAGATAGAGCATGTCGTTGACCAACTGCGCCATCCATTGCAGCTCTTCAAGATTGCTGTGCAGTGCTTCGCGATAATCCTCCAGCGAGCGTTCGCGGGTGAGGGTGACCTGGGTGTGGGTCAGCAGGTTCGATAAAGGGGTGCGCAGTTCATGGGCGATGTCGGCAGAGAACGCCGAGAGCCGTTGAAACGCATCATCGAGACGTCGGAGCATGTCATTGATGCTGTGGGCCAGTTCCGCCAGTTCGGCGGGCATGTGTTCTTCCGGCAGTCGGGCATTGAGAGAGCGGGCCGAGACGCTGCCGGCGATGGCCCCCATACGCCGCAACGGTCGCAAGCCGCGCCGGGCGGCCCAGGCCCCGAGCAGGGCGGTAGCCAGGGCCGAGAGGCCGACCGTCAGCCAGATCAGGCGCTGCATGCGTTGCAGGAAATGCTGGTGGTGGGTGATGTCCAGCAGCAGCGTCAGTTGCGGCGAGTCCGGGCGGTCGGGGTACAGCGGTGCATTCAATACCCGGTAGTCAGTGTCGGCATCGCTGAGGGTGGACAGGCCGGGACGCTCCGGCAACTGAGCCGGAATCCGCAGCGAACTGTCGTACCAGCGCACGCCATCGCTATCCTTGATGCGCAAGGCCAGGTCGGCCTGGCGACTGAGTTCATCTGCCAGACGGTTTTGGGTTTGCTCGGCATCAAGCCCCTGCAGGGCGCGACGCAGGCCGATCAGTTTGCCTTCGAGCAGTTGCTGATCCAGCTCGATGAAGTGCGCCTCGCTGCCACGGCTGAACAGCACGCCGGCAAACAGGGAGACCACGGCGGTGCAGGCGGCGAACAGCAGCGCCAGCCGGCTGCTCAGCGACCAACGCCCCCTCACAGGTTGCGCTCTTCAAGGACATACCCCATGCCCCGCACGGTGTGGATCAGCTTGCTGGGGAAATCGTCGTCGATCTTGATTCGCAGGCGCCGTATCGCGACCTCGATGACGTTGGTGTCGCTGTCGAAATTCATATCCCAGACCTGGGAAGCAATCAGGGATTTGGGCAGGACCTCGCCCTGGCGACGCAGGAGCATTTCCAGCAACGCGAACTCCTTGGCCGTGAGGTCGATGCGCTGGCCGCTGCGTTCGACGCGGCGGCGGATCAGGTCCAGGCGCAGGTCCGCCAGTCGCAAGCTGGTTTCCTGGGGCGTCGAACTACCACGGCGCAACAGGCTGCGGACTCGCGCCAGCAGTTCGGAAAAGGCAAAGGGTTTGACCAGGTAATCGTCGGCGCCCAACTCCAGGCCATGCACGCGATCCTGGACCGCATCCCGCGCGGTGAGAAACAGCACCGGCGTATCCAGGCCGGCCCCGCGCACGGCCTGCAAAATCTGCCAGCCATCGCGGCCGGGCAGCATCACATCGAGGATCAGCAAGGCATATTCACCGCTCAAGGCCAATTGCTGGCCGGTAATGCCATCGGCCACCAGGTCGGCGTTGAACCCGGCTTCGGTCAGGCCCTGGCGCAGGTATTGGCCGGTTTTGGTTTGGTCTTCGACGATCAGCAGTTTCATAGGCAGCTCAAGGCGTTGTTGGAACGAGGGCGTTATACCGCGTCGGACGTAGCCGTGGCTCTACCTGACAAAGTTGTAATCGAGCCGTAAGCCGATTGGCAGGTGTGCAGAGATAGAGTTCTCACACGCTGAATCTGACAGGAGTATGGACATGTTAATGGCAAACCGCTTGATCCTGACCGCCTTTGCACTGGTGCTCAGTACGCCCACGTGGGCGTCACCGGGCCATTTTGATTTCGGCCAGCCTGCCTCGGCGGCCAAGGCCAGTCGCAGCATCGATGTGGTGATGGGGGACATGACCTTCGACCCCGGTGCACTTGATATCAAGGCTGGCGAGACCGTTCGGTTCGTGCTGATCAATAAAGGTCAGTTGCTGCATGAGTTCAACCTGGGCAATGCCGCGATGCACGCCCAGCATCAGCAGGAAATGCTCAAGATGCAACAGAGCGGACAACTGACCCCGACCGCAATGAAGCAAGGGATGGCCCATGACTCCATGGGGCACGGGGAGGCCGGCATGCGCCATGAAGACCCCAACAGTGTGCTGGTGGAGCCGGGCAAAACCGCCGAGCTGACCTGGACCTTCAACAAGGCCATGCGGCTGGAGTTCGCCTGTAATGTGCCCGGCCACTACCAGGCCGGGATGAAAGGCAAGCTGACAGTCAGTCAGTAAGCACTCAAAGGCTGGGGCAAAGGCTGATAGAATTGGCTGATTCTTCAGTCAGGTTTCCGTCATGCATCCCGCAGCCGAACATTCGCCGCTGGGCAAATCCAGCGAATACATCGCCACGTACACGCCGTCACTGCTGTTTCCGATCCCGCGCACCGCGAAATGGGCGGAACTGGGCCTGACGGCCGAGACCCTGCCGTACAAGGGCGTGGATTTCTGGAACTGTTTCGAGCTGTCATGGCTGCTGCCGTCTGGCAAACCGGTGGTGGCCATTGGTGAATTCGCAATCGCGGCGGATTCACCGAACATCATCGAATCCAAATCCTTCAAGCTGTACCTCAACTCGCTGAACCAGACGCCATTCGCTGATACCGCGAGCCTGGAAGCGACCTTGCGTCAGGACCTGTCGGCGGCCGCCGGTAAACCGGTGGGCGTGCGCATCCGCAGCCTCAAGGACGTGGAAAGTGAAGGGGTCGTGGCATTACCCGGCGTGTGCATCGATGACTTGGACATCACCGTCGACTCCTACGAGCATCCGCGCCCGGAGCTGCTGCGCTGCGATGATTCGCGCATCGTGGAGCAAAGCCTGCACAGCCATCTGCTCAAATCCAATTGCCCGGTGACGAGCCAGCCGGACTGGGGAAGCGTGGCGGTGCAATATCGCGGTGCGGCGCTGGACCCTGCCAGCCTGTTGGCCTACATCGTCAGCTTCCGCCAGCATTCGGATTTCCACGAACAGTGCGTGGAGCGGATCTTTCTCGACCTGCAACGCTTGCTCAAACCGGAAAAATTGACGGTGTATGCGCGCTATGTGCGGCGGGGTGGGCTGGACATCAACCCGTATCGCAGTACCGAAGAGGTGCAGCTGCCGAACCATCGCCTGGTCCGGCAATAAATAATCCTGTGGGAGCGAGCCTGCTCGCGATGAGTCAGGCACATTCAGCATTGATGTTGGCTGAGCCACCTATCGCGAGCGGGCTCGCTCCCACAGGGGATTGCATTTCATATCGTGAAAAATGAAAAGCCCCGCTATCAATAGCGGGGCTTTTTTGCATCTGGCGGGTTTAGATTCCCATGTTGCCCAAGGCTTGTACGATGTTGCGTAACGTCCCGGCAATAGTGGGGTGATCCAGTTCGAAGCGCTCGACGGCCAGGTTCACACCATCGACCAGGTCGGCATTCTGAAGCGAATTATCCAGTTCGATCTCGGCTTCGAGCTGAATCATCAGTTGATGCAGATTCTCGCGCTCCGGTTCGGAAAGCGGCGGGTTCTGTTCCAATTGCTCGCGCAGTTCATCAAGTTGTTTCTGCAATTCGCGGGCAGGCATTGGCGTACTCCCTTTATTGATAGGCACAGCCATGGACCGCGACGGTGCGTCAAAAGTCCGTGGCTTGCTTTAAGAGTAATCCACCCTCGTGCACCCTGCATGATCTCGGTCAGGGCTTTTCACCTTTGAGCCGACGCAGGCTGATATCCGCCAGGCAGGTGTCGAGTTCACCCAGGTGATCGATCACCGAATGCACGCCCAGGCCGAACAACTGCACGGTGGCCTTGGCGCGCTTGGTCTCTCGTTCCTGTTGGCTCAGGAGCTGCCATTCGTTCGGCGCCAGGCCACACAGCGAGCCGCAGGACGCCAGGCCGATGGTCCACAGGCCGGCATTGAGCCCCGACTGCAACAAGCGCGGCTCGCCGCTGACCAGCACGCAACCGTCCAATTGCTGGACGTTCAACGCCATCAAGGCCTGCCAGCAGGCATGCGGGGCCGGCCACGGATAATTTGTTGCTGGAAGTTGCGGCGATTTGATCCACGCCGGTAACGAAGCAGCCAGGCTATGAATGATGGCAGGTGGCAGTTCGTCGAGCCAGGCGCAGGGAATCTCCTGAAGCTGCAAAAGGCGCAGGCTTTCGAGGGCGCCGGGGGTTGGCTGCGAATGCTCGGTGGGCACTGCGCCTGACTGTCGCGCCCTTGCCCCGAAATCCACCAGACAACCGCTCAAGCCAAACAGTACGGCGGTCAGGCTGGGTGCGGGCAGGGGCAGGGTTTCGGCGCGGGGCATGGGAACGTCCTTGAAATATCCCGCAGCCTAACGTGCCTCAATGACAGTCCAATGACAGTGAAATGAAGGCGCCGGGTGCGGAAAAATCCTACGAGCAGCTTCTCTTTCAGTGCTGTCTATCCAAGCGTTCCGCTTTATACTAGCGCCCTTACCGCCTGGGCTCGGCGCCCTTGCCTGAATAATCCAAGGAGTTTTCCCTATGCGCTGGAGCCATTGTCTAGCTCAGCTGTGTTTGTCTGCCTGCGTCCTGCTAGTCCCCTTCGCCGCCCAGGCCGCAACGGAAGACGATCCTTGGGAAAGCATCAACCGCCCGATCTTTACCTTCAACGACACCGTTGATACCTACGCCCTCAAGCCGCTGGCCCAGGGTTATCAGTACGTGACGCCGCAGTTCCTCGAAGACGGCATCCACAACATGTTCCGCAACATCGGCGACGTAGGCAATCTGGCCAACAATGTTCTGCAGGCCAAGCCGGCCGCAGCCGGCGTCGACACGGCCCGGTTGATCTTCAACACCACCTTCGGTCTGTTGGGGTTCTTCGATGTGGGCACCCATATGGGCCTGCAACGCAGCGATGAAGATTTCGGCCAGACCCTGGGTTATTGGGGAGTCGGCAGTGGCCCGTACGTGATGCTGCCGTTGTTGGGACCAAGCACCTTGCGTGACGCGCCGGCCAAGCTTGTCGATGACTACACGGCCCCTTATCGTTACATCGACAACGTTTCGGTGCGTAACTCGATCTACGGCCTGAACATCGTCGATACCCGCGCCAGCCTGTTGTCCGCCGAAAAACTGGTGAGTGGCGACAAGTATGTGTTTATCCGCAACGCCTTCCTGCAGAACCGTGAATTCAAGGTCAAGGATGGCCAGGTCGAAGATGATTTTTAATTTCGCCCGGTAACCCCAGGAAGGCGGCCTCAGGGCCGCCTTCTTTGTTTTGAGGCACTGTTTAAGCAGGGATCGAACCTTCCATTGAGTTACGCTTCGCTCGGTTCTTATAACTCTCTGTACTTTGACAAACCAAGACGGCAAGCGGCTATCTGCATGAGCTTGAAACGCCCCGCGGATGGGAGTACCGTCTGCGCCTTAGAAGGGCACCTCTGATGTAACTGTGTGTAGGACAAGGGCCTACATCCGGTACGACAGAGAGGCTAGAAAGCGAATCCAGTAGTGAGCGCCAGGCCCAGTTGCCCAGCCCGCTACGCCAACCTAATTCTGGCGCCGTTTGCCCACATGCCAAAAACCAGTGCCACGCTGCTGATAATCGATGATGACGAAGTGGTGCGAGCCAGCCTCGCAGCCTACTTGGAAGACAGTGGTTTCAGCGTCCTGCAGGCCAGCAACGGTCAACAGGGTCTTCAGGTATTCGAGCAAGACAAGCCCGACCTGGTCATCTGCGACCTGCGCATGCCGCAGATGGGCGGACTCGAACTCATTCGCCAAGTCACCGAGCTTTCCTCGCAGACCCCGGTCATCGTGGTTTCGGGTGCGGGCGTGATGAACGACGCGGTCGAGGCGTTGCGCCTGGGCGCGGCCGATTACCTGATCAAGCCCCTTGAAGACTTGGCCGTGCTCGAGCACTCGGTGCGCCGGGCCCTGGACCGTTCGCGCCTGTTGGTGGAGAACCAGCGTTATCGCGAAAAGCTGGAAACCGCCAACCGCGAGCTGGAAGCCAGCCTGAACCTGTTGCAGGAAGACCAGAACGCCGGCCGCCAGGTGCAGATGAACATGTTGCCGGTCAGTCCCTGGACCGTCGACGATTTCCGTTTTGCCCACCAGATCATCCCGTCTTTGTATCTGTCGGGAGATTTCGTCGACTATTTCCGGGTCGATGAACGTCGAGTGGCGTTCTATCTGGCGGACGTTTCCGGCCATGGCGCTTCGTCAGCGTTCGTCACGGTACTGTTGAAGTTCATGACCACGCGCCTGCTGTTCGAATCCAAGCGCAACGGCACGTTGCCTGAGTTCAAGCCATCAGAAGTCCTTGGTCATATCAACCGGGGCCTGATCAGTTGTAAGCTGGGCAAACACGTGACAATGGTCGGTGGGGTCATCGACGAGGAGACGGGTTTGTTGACCTATAGCATCGGCGGTCATCTGCCGTTGCCTGTGTTGTATACGCCTGACAGTGTTCGTTACCTGGAAGGGCGTGGTTTGCCGGTGGGCCTGTTCAACGAGGCCACCTACGAAGACCACGTACTGGAACTGCCACCGACCTTCAGTTTGACGCTGATGTCTGATGGCATTCTGGACCTTTTGTCAGAACCTACACTCAAAGAGAAAGAAGCGGCCTTGCCTGAACGGGTAAGCGCAGCGGGCGGCAGCCTGGAAGGCTTGCGTCAAGTGTTTGGATTAGCCACGCTAGGGGAGATGCCGGATGATATCGCCCTGTTAGTGTTGAGCAGGAATCTTTGATGAGTACCGGTAGAATCCAGTTCGCCGAGCAGGACGGCACCTTTGTCCTGAAGTTTGTCGGTGAAGTGCGCCTGACCCTCTGTTCGGCGCTGGATGCGACTATTGAGCGGATCTTCACCGCGTTGAACTTCAACGCCATCGTGATCGACCTGACCGAAACCCGCAGCATCGACAGTACCACTCTGGGCCTGCTGGCCAAGCTGTCGATCCTGTCGCGGCAAAAGGTCGGCCTGCTGCCGACCGTGGTCACCACCCACAACGACATCACCCGGTTGCTGCAATCCATGGGCTTTGACCAGGTATTCAATATCGTCGGCGATCCCGTGCCATGCCCTGAGTGCCTGGACGATCTGCCCGATCAGGATCAATCGGAAGAGGAAGTGCGGATCAAGGTGCTGGAAGCCCATAAGATCCTCATGGGGCTGAACGACTCCAATCGTGAAGCGTTCCATGACCTGGTGAGTGCGCTGGAGCGGCCCTGATTCATAGGTTTGCGTAGACTGAGCGGGCCTCATCGCGAGCAAGCTCGCTCCCACAATGTTTATCTGCCCAGCGCCCCCTGTGGGAGCGAGCCTGCTCGCGATGGCGCCCGGCCAGCCGCCACCTTCCCAAGCCTATAAAAAAGGGCGAACCCACCCAGGTTCGCCCTCTTTATTACTTCGAAATCACCTCAAAGCTTGGCTTGCAGCAACGCCTCAAGCTTCTCCTGGTCCCGGGCGAACTGACGAATGCCTTCAGCCAGTTTCTCAGTCGCCATGGCGTCCTCGTTGGACAACCAGCGGAACTGCGCTTCATTGAGGCTCAAGCGCGCTTCGCCGGCTTGTCCAGGCGCCAGTTTGCGTTCCAGCTTGCCCTCGTCGGCGGCCAGTTTCTCCAGCAGATCCGGGCTGACCGTCAAGCGGTCGCAGCCGGCCAGTTGCTCGATCTGGTTGAGGTTGCGGAAGCTTGCGCCCATGACCACGGTCTTGTAGTCATTGGCCTTGTAGTAGTTGTAGATACGCGTCACCGACTGCACGCCCGGATCATCGGCACCGGTGTAGTCGTTGCCGTTGGCCTTCTTGTACCAGTCGTAGATGCGGCCGACAAAAGGCGAAATCAGGAACACGCCGGCATCGGCGCAAGCCGCAGCCTGGGCGAAGGAGAACAGCAGCGTCAGGTTGCACTGGATGCCTTCACGCTCCAGCTGCTCGGCGGCGCGAATACCTTCCCAGGTGGACGCGATCTTGATCAGCACGCGATCGCGGCCAACGCCGGCCTTTTCGTACAGGTCGATCAGGCGATGCGCACGTTTCAGCATGGCCTCGGTGTCGAACGACAGACGCGCATCCACTTCAGTGGAAATACGCCCCGGAATCACCTTGAGAATCTCTTGCCCGACCGCCACGCCAAAACGGTCGCTGGCCAGGCCTACATCGCCCTTGCAATCGGCCACACAGGCGTTCAGCAGCTCGGCGTAGCCTTGAATGGCCGAGGCCTTGAGCAGCAGGGAAGGGTTGGTGGTGGCATCCACGGGTTTAACGCGGGCGATGGCTTCGAAGTCGCCGGTATCGGCCACTACGGTAGTGAATTGTTTGAGTTGTTCCAGCTTGGAAGTCATGAGCGTGCTCTGTCCTATGGGTCTGTTGACATTACCCGAGGGCCGGCAGCCACTCAAGGGCGTGAAGGGGGATCGATGGCCCCAGCGGCAACAACCTGAAAACGGATGTTTGAAAGGCCGGGGCGGGTATCGGTAGATACGATGCCAAAACAGGACTCAGGTTCAAAGCAAGTGACAGTTAGCGTCCTTCCAGCATGCCCGCCGCCTGATCCAGCAGCGCCAACGGGTCTTTGGTTTTGTGGATGTCCACCGACAACAACTGCCGAAAACGGCGCGCCCCAGGAAACCCGGTACCCAGCCCCAGTACATGGCGAGTGATGTGATGCATCGCCCCGCCGGCGTCCAGGTGCTTGGCGATATAAGGCCGCAACTGCGCCAACGCCTCGGCCCGACTGATGACAGGCGCGCTGCTGCCAAACAGTTGTTGATCCACCTCGGCCAGCAGATACGGGTTGTGATACGCCTCGCGTCCCAGCATCACACCGTCGAATGTCTGCAAATGCTCGTGGCAGGCTTCCAGCGTCTTGATCCCGCCGTTGAGCACAATCTCCAGCTCCGGGAAATCCTTCTTCAACTGTGCCGCCACGTCATACCGCAGCGGCGGGATCTCACGGTTCTCCTTGGGCGACAGCCCTTCCAGAATCGCAATCCGCGCATGCACGGTAAAACTCGTACAACCGGCGTCACGCACCGTCCCGACGAACTCACACAACTGCTCGTAACTGTCCCGCCCGTTGATCCCGATCCGATGCTTGACCGTCACCGGAATCGACACAGCATCACGCATCGCCTTCACACAATCGGCCACCAGTTCAGGATGCCCCATCAGGCATGCACCGATCATGTTGTTCTGCACGCGATCGCTTGGGCAGCCGACGTTGAGATTGACCTCGTCATAGCCATGCTCCTGAGCCATCCGCGCGCACGCGGCCAAGTCGGCCGGGACACTGCCGCCGAGTTGAAGCGCCAGGGGGTGCTCGGCTTCGTGGTGGCGCAGGAAACGCTCGTGATCGCCGTTGAGCAACGCGCCAGTGGTGACCATCTCGGTGTAGAGCAGGGCGTGCTTGGAGAGGATGCGTAGGAAGAACCTGCAGTGGGGGTCAGTCCAGTCCATCATGGGGGCCACGCTGAAGCGGCGGGAAAGGGCTTGCGGTGATGCTGTGTGTGAGGGCATGAGGATCTGAGGTGACAAATGCGATGGGAGCGCAGTTTAACAGGAATGGGATGGCGAGGATGGAGAGCCAATCGGTTGGGCCAGAGTTAAATCGATGAACCCGCCATCCCCCGTACTGCAAGAATCTCCCGCGGATGGGCTGACCCGCCTGTCAGATTTTTCCTATACAAATTGACCAAGAAACTTGTACAAAGTTAACTGTATGTTCGTACAGTATTTTGGAAGTCGTGCGTCATGAGCTTTTCAGTTCTAGGCCCTATCGCTACGGGTGGCTTGAAGCTGCCTTTGTGTTCGTTTCGAGTACCCGCCGGGTTTCCTTCCCCGGCAGCGGACCACATCGAAGCGCACATCTCATTGGATGAGGTTCTGAACATTCGCGCCCCGCATGTCTACCTGGTTTCCATCGCCGGGGAGAGCATGCAGGGCGCTGGGATCTTTGAAGGGGACCTAGCCGTTGTGGATCGTGCGATGGAACCTGCGCATGGCCACATCGTCGTGGCGCTGCTAAACAACGAACCCGTATGCAAACGCCTTTGCATTCGTGGGAAGGAGGTAATTCTCCTGTCGGAGAACCCAAAGTACCCACCGAGGTACGTGCTCGAGGGCGACGAGCTGGTCGTTTGGGGCGTCATCACCTGCAGCGTGCGCAGCCATGTCTAAAGCCCAACCAGTTTTCGCCCTGATCGATTGCAACAGCTTCTACGCCAGTTGCGAAAGAGTGTTTCGCCCGGACCTGGCCCGCGTGCCCATCGTGGTGCTGAGTAACAACGACGGCTGTGTGATCGCCCGCAGCTACGATGCCAAGCCCTACGTGAAAATGGGCGAGCCGTATTTCCAGATCAAGCACAAGCTGCAGAAGCACGGCATCGTTCCGTTCTCGTCGAACTACGCGCTCTATGGCGATATGAGCGAGCGCGTTATGACCCTTATTGAATCAATGGTGCCTGCTGTCGAGGTTTACAGCATCGACGAAGCCTTTGCGGATCTCACCGGCATCGACGGCCGGGATGCTCTCGGCCGCATGATTCGCAGCCATGTGTTGCGCTGCACCGGTATCCCGGTCGGGGTGGGGATCGCTCATACCAAAACCCTGGCGAAGCTGGCGAATCACACGGCCAAGCGGCTCCAGGTGCAAACGGGCGGCGTGGTCGACATTTGCGACCCGTTCAAGCGCGACTGGGTGCTGCGCAACACCGACGTGTCTGAGGTCTGGGGTATCGGTCGCAAGATGAAGCTTCACCTGGACGCCATGGGTATCAAGACCGCGATGGACCTGGCGAAGGCCGACCCGTGGACGCTTCGCAAGAAGTTCAGCGTGGTGATCGAGAAGACCTCCCGGGAGCTGGCCGGCACGCCGTGCCTGGAGCTGGATGAACCGGACCCACCGAAGCAGGAAATCTGCTGTAGTCGGATGTTTGGTAAGCGGCTCACGGAGCTGGCACCGATCAAGGAGGCGGTAGCCACCTACATGATGCGGGCTTCGGAAAAGCTCAGGGCGCAGAAGTCACTTTGCAAGAAGATCCGCGTCAGTATCCGCACCGGCATGTTCAACCCGGAGGAGGCGAAGTACGCCAACGGCGTGTTGATTGACCTGCCGTACCCCACCGACGATGTGCGGCTGCTGACCAAGGCAGCGGTAGACGCGCTCGACCGGGTGTTCCGGCCAGGCTTCAAGTACAGCAAGGCTGAGGTGCTGTTGATGAACCTCTGTCAGCCGGGGGAGTACACCGACGACCTGTTTGCGACCTCCCAGCCTGCTAATGCCACAAAGTTGATGGCAGTGTTGGATCAGATCAACGGGCGATGGGGCAGGGGAATGCTGCGGTCTGCCAGTGTGCGAGTTAATCCGGATTGGGAGATGCGACGGGAGATGATGAGCCAGAGCTACACAACAATGCTGAATCAGCTATGGGTTGTTAACTGTAGATGATTATTAGTATTTAAGATATAAGTTGAGTAATGATTTGAGGGGCGATAATGGGGGCGAAAAAATGAAGAAATTTGAAGAGAGGGTTCAAAATATTCAGTCAAAACTTCGATGCTATAATGCTCTTAGCATACTGCGTTGCTCGCTTGAATATTTGTATGCGCCTACCAAGGGCAAGTTTGGACAGGTGTCTAAGCACCCCTGGTTAATTCTGTTGTTGATTAAGTGGGTGTATCTAGATCCTCTTGTAAATAATCCGATTAGAAGGCCGGATATTTCACAGCAAGAAATGCAAGAAATGTTGCAGTGCATATATGATCTTACGGATAGCGGGCGTATGCCTAATGAGTATGCTGATGTTCGACTATTCATGCGGGCTTTGGCCTATCAGCAATTTTTTCATCAAGTAAAGAGCGGCATGAGTGATGTTGCTCGGCAAGAGATACTATTTGCAAAGGTTCCAAAAAATCACTATTTCAAAACCCGGTTTTTAAAAGTGTCTGGCCTTTCAGTAGAAATTTTTTTACGTTTAGCATTATCGCTAATTGCACTTATCGATAGAGATGGTCCGGTTTTAAAGCGGACCGTTTTTTTTGAGTTGTCATCTTCTTTTTCACCTGTGGAGGTAGACGCTTTTTTACGATTGATCTCTATTGAAGTTTCGCAGTTGCATCAAGCTGTTGTAGGGAAGGACGAAGATTGCCGGCATCCTAATGAGTTCTTGCAGCAGACGTTTTTTCTGAATTTTCCACTTATTAATGTTGGTTCGGAATATTGGTGTGTCTCCCCTCATGTTCTTGAGCGTTCTTTAGGGTACTTTATATACGACTTCCTCAAGCGCGATGATCTTAATAAATTTAATAACCCTTTTGGCAAAGCTTTCGAAGGATACGTTGGTAGTTGGCTGGGCAAATCAAAATTGCAGGTCGCTGATGAAAAAGAACTAAAAAAAATTCTTGCAGGAGAAGGGAAGCTAGTAGATTTTATGGCCGTGGACGGAAATGCAAACGTCCTAATAGATGCTAAAGGTGTTGAAATGTCACAGGCTGGTATGGTTGCGTTGCAACGTGGAGATGTGCGTCGCGCAACCCAAACATCACTTATCAAAGCTTTCCAGCAGGGGCACGAAGTTTCCCATCGCTTAGCTTTGTTAAATGATAATCATCCAGTGATTCGTAAGCGAGATACAACCTATTTGCTAGCTGTGACATACAAAGAGCTTTATGTTGGCAATGGGATGACCTTGGCAAAAGTTGTTGGTAGGCAGGAGCTAGATAAAATACGAAGCAGTTATTCTGCGCAGGAGTTTATTCCTGAGGATAATATTTACTTTTTAACCGTGCATGAGTTCGAAAGGTTGATGTGTATGGTGGAAGCGGGGAAAATTGGATTGGTTGAAGCTTTGGAAAAGGCAAAAAAAGCTGATTCTGATCCTCGCACGCAAAAATTTAGCTTCGAGCTTCACATTAACGAATGGGCAAAAACGCTCGGTGGCGAGGGCGAGCAGCCACTTCGTAATGTGCTTAGAGACATGATGGATGAACTACTTGCCAGATTAGACTCTTAGTCTATTCATTGAATGAAATCAACGGTGGAAAGAGTCTTACTTTCGCCACGGACGCCACCAGGGCGCCTTGATTTTCGTATGGGTAGGTTGATAGCCAGCAATCCACTTTGAATATGAATCGTCTCCGGGTATCAGGCTAGGATCTATATTGGGGTCGATTACTAACTTCGAAATTGTCACACGGTTTTTTGAGACTCTTCGATACCTGTCTCTTAGTTCCATGGCGTGTAGGTGAAGGCTTTCACATAGCTTTTTACTGAAGAAAATAATGTCATCTGCAGTTGTATATATATCCCTGATGCTGTCGGCATATCCTCTGTGCGTTACACCGTCGCGAGGCTCGCCAAAATACATATCTTCGAACTTGAGGTCCTTGGGGAGTGTTTTATTGATGAAGAGTTCAATAATGCCATTTCGATTTGCCAAAGCGTCAAGGTGGCTATCAACAGCAATTTTCAGATGAAGAAGGGCCCGCACGGCACCTACAGATGATGAGATTTCAGTAAGTACGAGCGTGTGTAAGGCGCTGATTGGTATGGTTACGCAGGTTACCTTTTCCAGATTTACTGGACCTTTCAGTTTCTCGATAAAATCCTCAGGATTCTCTTTAAAAATTTTAACTTCTTCTTCGTAAGCGGTTTTGAGTGGTAGAGCACTGTGTACTTTGCTTGATAGGCCAATATTGAAAATTGCTTGACCTAACAATAATGCCGAATTGGTGCTGCGAATCTCTCTAAGGAGTTCTTCTTGGAGTTTACTTTTCGCTGCGATGCGCTGAGCAGCCCATGCACCTGCATATGCTCCAGCCAATGCACCAAAGAGAGTTGTGAAAAGTGACGAATTACCAAAATTTTCCAGCCATCCTAGGCATGGAAAGAACGACGCCGTGCTTGAATACAATCCACATACTGGTTCCCACAAATATGCCATCGTTTTTCCCTCCCTCAACGCCACGGGACATTTTTGTGGCATAAGCCAACGATCATAGCGGGGGCGGCAACAGAGAGGCAATTCGGCGGCCACGGATTGGGCTGGCAGATGTGAATTGTTAACCTGTCTTCCGAGTACCGATCCCCAAAAACGTGTATTCGAGCAGCACCGCCCGAATCAAAGAAGCCAAGCCGCGATTGCTAAGAATTTGCTACATGAGGGATTCAAAAAGCGGTTCTAAGCAAGCAGGGCGGTGGGCGTTGCGATTAATCCGTCCAATCCATCATCGGTCTATCTCGTGCGGATGTGTCCCGAGCCTTGGGGAAAACCGCACGCCAAACCACGCCACTCAATGCCCAGTATGCATTTACTACGCAAGCGTGAGTTCTGGCTTTACAGCCCGAAAATACGGCCTTCAAATCCCAAGCTACAGAGGTCATGAACGCGCAAAAATAAGCGTTATCCCAGCCCTTGGGCTTGCAGAACAAAGACTGGGAAATCCTTGCTTAGATTTCTTGGTAAAAAGAGATCGTCTCTTTCAGCGGGGCTGAAAACTCATAGATCTCGTCCAGCGAGTTAATAGGATGGCGCGTTTCGACTTTGTCTTTGTCGAAAATCCCAAGATATTTTTGACTACGATTGAAGTGAAGTCTTGCGATAGGTTTTCGGTTGTTGTCGTCTAGGAGGATGCCGAAGTAGCTCTGCGTGTCTCTGCTAGCTATGCGCTTTGCGTCTATGACGGTCCGGACAATCGCTTTGATGATATGAAAACCTTCCAACTCCTCCATCGTAGTCAGAATGCGGTCTTCAGGCTCCTCTTGGGCTTCAGCCTGATTTTCAGCGACGACCGATTCTGCGAGCGTGGGAAACGTGGCTTTGCTCATCGCTGACTTCAATCTGTCGTTGATCTGGTCACTGAGAAACTGGGAAGCGGCTTTCCTGGTGAGCTGAGTGAACTGATCTCGGATTTTTTGGGTGATAACCCCTTCGTAGACACGCGATGCGAAGAAACGAACGAAATCATCATCAGGCTGGGTGAACTGCTTAGCTATTTCCTTTTTTATGTTTCCCACGTACTTCAGTTCGCCTGCGGCATTGATGATTGAATCAACATCGAAAGCGGATTTCGTAAGCTTTTGAAGCTCAGGGATGACGTGCTCATCAATATTAAGCAGATCGACTTCTAAAAATGGCTTCTCATCCATTTTGTTTGGTGCATCAAGATCAGTGTAGAACCGATAGAACCTTCCATTTGTAAGGATGGAGATTCGGGCAGTGGTGACATGGAAATATCGGAAAAGTTGGCTCGCATGGTTAATATTGAGCGGCTCGCCGACTTTTTTTGTTTCGATCAATATCTGGATTTGGCCGTCTTTCAAGATCGCGTAATCAATCTTTTCTCCTTTTTTCGTGCCGACATCGCAAACGTATTCGGGGACGACTTCGGATGGGTCGAACACATCATAGCCCAGCACGGTATGAATGAACGGCATGACAAAAGCAGTCTTTGTTGCTTCCTCAGTTTGTATCGTCGACGCTAGCTGATTAACCTTAGCTGACATTGCGTTCAAGCGTTCTACAAAATCCATTTGCCTGCTCCGTTGCACGTTCACCCGATTGGGGGCGTAGAGGCGCAACGCTACTATGTATGGATCCGCTCCTGCTACTGGTATTCCATCCACGCTGGATACCTGGCCAGGTGAATGATTTTGGGGGTATCCGCTATCTCGCTCTGAGTCGCTTCTGATTTTTTGCGTTTTAGCGAGAAATTCAGGTAGTCATAAGCATAAACCCCCCGACTTTATTATCTCTAAACACCAAGCAGAACCCGCCCACATAGTGGTGTAATTATGCTCCGCCAGACAAAAACTCGGATTCTAATCGGCCCGGGGGGCAAAAATGGGGCAAATCGTACGCCAAACCATGCCATTCAATGCCCGCTATGCTTTTACGCAAGCAGGCAAGAATGGGCGTTACAGCCAGCGAATACGAACCTCTTCCGCCAAAAACGCCACATACCCAGCACCATTGGCACGGATAGCGCTATGTTCTAGCTGGGGATTTTCTGGCAAGACCACCAAGCCGAATAGGGAGCGGCATGGTGAACTGTCTTTGATCGCGAAGGATTAGTTGAATTGAAATTGATATCCGTCCTCTGTTTTATAAATGCGGGGCCAGTTATAACTGTCCTTACCATTGCTGACCATTTCGCCAAATGTCCCGAAGCATCCTGTGTTCATATGGCTGCAAGAGGCTGAAACGCCAGAGTCGGGAACTTGGTTCGAATCTATCCATTGCCAGCCTCCGTCAGAGGTTATCTCGGCGGACACAGCCCAAAATTGGCCGTTATACCAGTCGCCGCTTATTTTGCGATGAACCATTCCATAGGATCCCGCGTAATTACTCATTTGAAAAACGACCCATTTTTGTGCGTCAGCGCACATAAATCCATCTATTCCCTTGGAGTTGGGGTGGACGGCGCGAGTGCGAGCACTATGGGGTCCGTGCGCAGCCATCCATTCAATTTCAGTGCTATTGTTGGAGTCGACCCAGTTCACGGTTGCGGTTCCTCCCGGGGCAATAGGCTGCGGTGTATCTATTGATTTTATACAATATCCATGCATGCTGGTTATGCTTATTGTGTCTCTGCTATTGTTTTTAATAGTAAAGCTATGGGGCGCCTCTGCGTGGACTACATTGGTTGCGGTTAGCAAAACAACAACAGCGGCGGCAAGATTACCGATTACAGCGCAGGGTTGACGAATCATCTATGAACTCCATGTAGATAGGTTTGTTGTCATCGAGCGGGCAGCGGCATCAATCAGTTCTTTGCGGAATTCCCTCTTTAACTCTGTTGCCTATGAGCGGAAAATATAGGCTCATATATAAGTAGCATCTGGCGTATTGCCTGCGTGCTAAAATAAAATGTAGCAGGTTTTTGGGCTCGCACTAAAATTTCGCAAGGCTTAAGCACTCCCCAATCTTTGAGGATGATGGACCAAGCGTTTCACGCTGGAGGTAGCGCGGCTGACATCGGTTCCTATCGGCGCAAAGGCACCTTCGCTCAGTCAATTGCACCAGAGCAGCGGATTGATTTTTTCTTAGAATTGAGTGAGGTCCAGGTACCCCCGCTTATGCATAAGGGCGAGGGTGATGAATATTAAGGTGCAATAGTTGTCCGCGTTGTCGATTTCGTGTGGTTTGAGGTTGGCAGTGGAATAGAGGTTGATATCTTCTGTTTCCTCGGTGGGCGTATTGTAGGAGTCGTCATTCGATCCAATCAGTAAATGCGTCAGCTCATGCAGTAGGGTGTATAGATAAAACTCGTTCTGGAATCCTGCAATCTTAGGTGTATGCCGTGCGTTCAACTCAATGCAGGGCTGATTAATCAGGATGCATAATTCAACTCCCATGAGATCCAGGAAGGCCAGGCCGTAGGTTTCTTCAGACTCTGTTGCGTCAGGGGATGTAATGGGTTGGTAAATATGACGGAAAGTGTTCAGGTCTGTGTAGATGATTTCTGATTGGAGTATTGGTTGCTGGATCAGTGACAATATCAAGCGGAGCTTTTTTCGCAGATGCTCCCGGTCATTGAACAGATCATCTATGTGCGTGCTGATGTGCTGGGAGATGCAGGCTGGTGAGGGTGTGTTTTCGTCAAGGGTGGCGAGAATCAACTCTATCGCCGGGGGTACGGCAGTGTTGATAAAACTGTTGCTCAAGTTAAGAAGTCGAGTGTCAAGGGGCAAATCGATAAGGGGGGTGTCTTTAACGGCCTCGTATTGTTGAATAAAAGCCTGCATGTTGTGTTCATTGGGTTTTAATGCGCTGAGAATGTCTTCGTCAGACATTTCCAAGGCGGAATGATATCCAAGCTGCTGAAAGCGTTTTTTTGCATAAGTCAGTTTTTCCGTAGGGCAGGCAATAATGAAATTCTTCATTTTTTGCATGGCGGCTGCGGTGGTGATAGTGGTGAACTTCATGGCGAACTGCTCGTACTTGGTTTTGTGTGAGGCGCCGGACTATGGATTTTGGAATAAAAGTTGGCAAGAAGTGATGTGTAAACAAGTGCGATAAGTGTTGTCGTGGAGCGGGTCTGCCTGAAGAACTCTTGCTGGACTTAATAGTTGCTTATGTTGGAAATGAATTCGCGATGTAATCGGAGCGGGGTTGCTCACGAAGGCGATCTGCCTGCCAATCAAGTGCTGACTGGCACACCGCCTTCGCGAGCAAGCCCGCTCTCACAGTGGGAGTGTGTGGTAGCGGCTAGCGTGGGTCGACGTTATCCAGCGCTCGGTTCGCCAGCAAGCCGCTCAGTTCGATCAGTTGCTGAATGCCCAGGGCGACGTGGCGCCGGGAACCTTCCAGATCGAAGGCCAGGTCGCTGACCATGGCATTGGCCGAGGCCAGGGTTTCGCTGAGGTTGGCGAGCAGGGCTTCGGTGTCGATGCCGTTGACGACGGTGAAGACTTGGCTTGGAGCAGGCTCGGGCTTGGTGGGTTTGGGCTTGAGGTAGAAGTCGAGGGCGCGGTCGGCGGCTTTGTCGAATTCTTTGGTGTTGAGGGTGGTTGGATCGGTGTCTGGCGGATTAGGTGTTGGTTTGAACATAGATGAAACTCCAGGTAAGAAATTGGAGCCATCCCTTTCGCTACCAAACGAAGGGAGGTGGCCATACGAAGGTTGGTAGACCGGTTACCTGGCAACCCGGCGCGTCCGAGGACGCCCTGCGCATGACCACCATAAAACAGAGGGCATAGAAATCCCCTGCGTCAGGTTGCACGTGCACCAGGAAAACCGGGCTACCAAACCCGATCGCTGATTCGTCAGCGACCGGAAAACGATAAAGCCCGACCCCAAGGCGCACAAGCCGGCGGATTCTGGCGTAGTTGTAGGCAACGGCGCAAGGCGAGGCGGTCAGGTCCTACGCCGTGGCTGGCGGGATAAACATTTGGCCTTTCGGTGTCAGTAAACCCAGACCTCCACCCGCCGATTCCTCACCCGGCCTTCATCCTCGCTGTTGGCCGCCACCGGCATCAGGGCGCCGAAGCCGCGTACTTCGCGCAGCGCCACACCGTGTTTGACCAATTCGCGCCGCACTGCCATGGCCCGCAACCGGGATAGAAGGTCGGCGCGTGCCGGGTCGTCCTTGGCGTCGCCAAACCCAACCAGCGTCACTCGGCGGTCGAGCTTGTCGTGCTGCTTTATATAGGCGAGCACACGCCCCAGGTCCTGCTGGGCCTTGTTGTCGAGGCTGGCGCTGCCTTCTTCGAAGCGAAAGTTGACCGACAGCCGTTGGGCATGGCGGCTCAGGGCCTGATAACCCTCAGGCATCAGCGCATTGGGGGTGACGGCCATGGCCTGGACGGTTTGTGCGATGAACCCGTTGGCCGCGACGATGGCCTGGCCCTTTTCGCTTTGGGTGAACTCAACCAGTGCCTCGGCCCACGGGTTGGTTTCTTGCGGTGGCAGGTAAAAGAACAGCCTGCGCGACAAAGGGTAGTCTTCGGTGGCGATCAGGTGGGTCAGCGGCATCATGGGCTGGGAGTCGCCGTCGACAATCGCCAGCGCCTTGGCCTGGCGCACGTAGGGCAAACCGATGAAACCGATGCCTTGCCGGTCCTGGCTGACAGCGTCGGAAAGCTGTTCGCTGGATTCGAAGCGCTGGGCAGAAGGGGCCAGGCGTTTTCCCTGTCGGTTGAGCACCAGTTCCTTGAAGGTGTCGTAGGTGCCGGATTGCTCATCCCTGGCGTAGAGATGAATCGGGCCGCCGGCGCCGCCCACCGATTCCCAGGTGTTTACCTCGCCGCTGAATATCTTCGCCAGTTGCCGGGTGTCGAGCTGGCGCAGCGGGTTTTGTGGATGAAGAATGATCGCCAGGCCATCGATGGCGATGACCTGTTCGGCGCTGGGATTTTTCAGGTCCCCCAGATGTGCCAGCTCCCTGAGCTCGCTGTCCTTGATTGGTCGCGAAGAGGCCGCCAGTTCGGCGCTGGCGTGCTTGAGGGCGGAAAACCCGGTGCTGGAACCATGGGCGGCAATGTCGATTTCCACCCGCCGACCATCGGCGGCCTGGCCGACGATACGCTGCTCGTTCTCACGGTCGGTGATTTCGGTACGGACCTTGAGCAGCCCCTGATCCACCATCAGCGCCTTGACCAGCGCCGGCCCCAGCGTGGCGCCGATGGTGTTCGAGCCTTGCAGGCGCAGCGCGGGGCCGTGTTCGGGAATCGGCAGGCCGCTGGCCCATGCCGTAAGCGGCAGCCAGAGGCCCATGAAAAAAACAACGCGCAGCCGCATGCCGACACCTTCTGAACCTGAGGAAGTGCCGGAAGATTAAGTCAGTCAGGTTACTGAAAAGTGACAGGCGTGCGACTTGTCAGAAGCTGCGTTCTGTGGGAGCAAAGCTTGCTCGCGATCCAGGCGACTCGGTTTAACGGCGGGACCGTGTCATCGTTCATCGCGAGCAAGCTTAGCTCCCACAGGCTTGTGCAAGGTTTGTGTATGCCCTGGATTTAGCTCAACTGCAGCCAGATCGGCGCATGGTCCGAAGGTTTCTCCATGCCGCGCAGTTCATAATCCACCCCGGCATCCTTGACCCGTGGCAGCAGCCCATGGGAGGTGAGGATCAGGTCGATGCGCAGGCCACGCTTGGGCTCGTCTTCGAAACCGCGGCTGCGGTAGTCGAACCAGCTGAAGCGGTCGGTGACGTCCGGGTTCAGGTGCCGGAAGCTGTCCACCAGGCCCCAGTTCTTCAGGCGTGCCATCCACTCGCGCTCTTCCGGCAGGAAGCTGCATTTGCCGGTTTTCAGCCAGCGTTTCATGTTGTCCGGGCCGATGCCGATGTCGCTGTCTTCCGGGGAAATGTTCACGTCGCCCATCACCACTACGGGCTGGTCGTTGCTGAAACGGCTTTCCAGAAGTTGCTGCAGGTCGTTGTAGAAACGCTCCTTGGCCGGGAACTTGGTCGGGTGGTCGCGGCTTTCGCCTTGGGGGAAGTAACCGTTCATGATGGTCACCGGCACGCCGTTGGCATCGGCGAAGGTGCCCCAGATGAAACGCCGCTGGGCGTCTTCCTCGTCGCTCTCGAAGCCTTTGTGCAACGTCAGTGGAGCCTGGCGGGAGAGCAGGGCGACGCCGTAGTGGCCCTTCTGCCCATGGTAATGCACGTGATAACCCAGGGCCTGCACCTCGGCCAGGGGGAACTGCTCGTCGTGGACCTTGGTTTCCTGCAGGCCGATCACGTCTGGCTGGTGCTTCTCGATCAGCGCCGCCAGCTGATGGGGGCGGGCGCGCAGCCCGTTGATGTTGAAGGAGACGATCTTCATGGTCGGCTGTCCTGGCAAAACTGCGATGCTAGCTGACATGTAGGAGCACGGCCAGCGTGGCAGTAGGACAAATGCGCTGCTAATGTCCTGTGCATGTAGGAACGATCAGAGCCTAATCGGGTTCGTACTCAATAAGAGCGGGGCCTCACCGAGCCTCGCCCAGGAGATTGACCGTCATGCCAGAAACCGCCACCGCCATCGCCGACATCCATATGCTCGACAGCGGTTATTCCCGCGAGGCACGTTCATTGCTCTACCAGGCCTATCGTCATGAACCGACCTTCAGCTTCCTGTTCGAATCCGAGCGGCCCGGTTATGAACATCGGGTACGGGCCACGGTGCGTGAGTTGGTCAAACAGCATTTTCTCCAGGATCTGCCGGCCATCGGCTTGCTGGTCAACG
Organism: Pseudomonas sp. N-1-13; assembly: GCF_057787095.1. Classification (NCBI taxonomy): domain Bacteria; kingdom Pseudomonadati; phylum Pseudomonadota; class Gammaproteobacteria; order Pseudomonadales; family Pseudomonadaceae; genus Pseudomonas; species Pseudomonas sp. N-1-13. Next base: position 1,963,602 of record NZ_JBYNRI010000001.1, read on the forward strand.
ACCGCCTGATCGGCATCGCACTGATTGCTCCCCCGCAGCGCCGCCTGGGTATCACTGAAAGCTGGGCCTGGCGCCTGCGTATGGTGTTGAGCACCGGCTTTCGCTGCACCCGGCGTTACCTGGACTACCATGCCGCAGTGACGGCTTGCCTGCCGTCGGATTCTGTCCATGTATTGCCACTGCTGGGGGTGCATCCACAGTTCCAAGGCCAACACTTCGGCGAACAGTTACTGACGGCGGTGCATAACTGGTGTGCGGTGGACGAGAACTCCCAAGGCGTGGTGCTGGACACCGGCAACCCACGTTACCTGGAGTTCTATAAACGTCAGGGTTATGAGGAAATCGGCGAGATTGCGGTAGGACCCGTCCGCGAACATGTCTTCTTTCACGCCAACCCGCAGGTATTGCAGAGCGCGACGGCGTAATCCGGGGAAACTTTTGAGACATGTCCGGCTCTATCAGGCTTCCAAGCTCGTGATAGCATCCGCGCCATGAATTTCCCAGGACGAATGACCAGTGGTGCGCTCTTGCTGTCCCTCAGCTGCGCGGCACTGGCACAAAGTGAATTGGCTGTACGGGTCAAGCCGTCCAACGACCAGCTCAAGGCTAACGTAGAAGGCTATATCGGCGGCGTGGGCGATCGTGACGAAGAGGCTTTGTTGCGCTTCAGTCGTGGTGCCGAGGAACAGGCGCGCAAAGCCGCCCAGGCGCTGGGTTACTACCAGCCGCAGATCGACAGCGAGGTCGAGGGCGGCAAGACCCCGCGCCTGATCCTGACCATCGACCCTGGCGAGCCCGTGCACCTGCGCAATGTCACCGTGCGCATCGATGGCCCGGCCGCTTCCCTCAAGGCTTTTCGTGTACCGGACAACGCCGCGCTCAAACCTGGCGCGGTGCTTAATCATGGGCGCTATGAAGACGCCAAACGGATCATCCAGAACCAGGCCTCGCGCTATGGGTTTTTCAGCGGGCGATTTGTCAGCCAGAAGCTGTTGGTGGACCCCCAGGCCGGCGTGGCCGACATCGAGCTGGTCTACGACAGCGGCCCGCGCTACGCCCTGGGCCCGGTGAGTTTCGAGGGTGACACGCCCTTTGATGAAGAGTTGTTGCAGCGCATGGTGCCGTTCAAGGCGGGCGAGGCGTACGACTCGGAACTCATCGCAGAACTCAACCAGGCCCTGCAATCGAGCGGATATTTCGAAGGCGTGCGGGTGGACGCGGCACCTACCGCCGCCACGGATAACGTGATCCCGGTGGCGGTCAAGCTCGAGACCCGCAAGCCGCGCACCATGGGCCTGGGCCTGGGGTTCTCCACCGACGTCGGCCCGCGGGCCAAGGCCAATTGGACGCGCCACTGGGTCAATCCCCAGGGCCACAGTTATGGCTGGGAAGCCGAAGTGTCGGCGCCCCGGCAGAACGTTGGCCTGTGGTACGACGTACCCCTGGACCCGCCGTTGACCGACAAGATGCGCTACGCCGGTGGCTATCAATATGAAGAGCTGTCCGGCACCGATAGCCTCAGCAAGCTGCTGACCGTGGGCCCCGAATGGCACAGCAAGTTGCCCAGTGGCTGGCAGCGGGTGGTGTCGCTCAAGTGGCAGCGCGAGGAATATCGGCTCGGCGACGATTCGGGCCTGAGCACCTTGCTGATGCCGGGCGTGAGCTATTCCTACCTGCGCAGTGACAACCGCATCGATCCGCGCAACGGCTATCGCATTCAATTCGACACCAAGGTCGCCAAGGAAGGGCTTGGCTCGGACAACAACCTTTTATATGGCACGGCCATGGTCAAGGGCCTGACCACCGTGTTCGACAAGCATCGTCTGCTGGCCCGGGCTCAGGTCGGTGGCAGTGCCACCAATGGCTACAAATCCATCCCGCCATCCCTGCGCTTCTTCGCCGGTGGCGACCAGAGTGTGCGCGGTTACGATTATCAAAGCCTGTCACCGGAAAACTCCGAAGGGGATCGCATCGGTGGTCGCTACATGGTCGCCGGCAGCCTCGAGTATCAGTATTCGATTGCGCAAAAATGGCGGGTGGCGACCTTCGTCGACCAAGGCAATTCCTTTAACAGCCTTGAGCTGCCGAGCCTCAAGACGGGTGTCGGCGTCGGTGTGCGCTGGGTGTCGCCGGTGGGGCCGATCCGCCTCGACCTCGCCCATGCGCTGGACGACGACGGCGGCATTCGCTTGCACTTTTCCATGGGGCCCGAGTTGTGAATCGTGGTTTGAAAATAGCGCTGCTGGCGCTCGGCACGTTGCTGCTGGTGGTCGTGCTGACCCTGAGCATCGTGCTCGGCACGCAATGGGGCAGTCGTTGGGCGCTTGGCGTTGTGCCGGGTTTGAGCACGGATAATTTTCAGGGACGGTTGGGCGGCCAGTGGAGTGCCGACCACCTGTTGTGGCAGCAGGACAGCAGCCGAGTGGAACTCGATCAGGTGATCTTCGCCTGGTCGCCGCTATGCCTGGCGCGCATGACCCTGTGCATCGATCAGCTCAAGGCCGACAAGGTCAGCCTGCAATTTCCTCCGTCCACTGACGAGCCGAGCAGCGGTCCGATCACCTTGCCGGACCTGAACTTGCCGCTTGCCCTGGAACTGGGCGACGTGCAGGTCGGCAGCCTGTTGTTCAATGGCAGCGAACAGCTCAAGGGCTTGCAACTGGCCGCGCATTGGACCGCCCAAGGTCTGCAGATCGACTCGGTGCAGCTGCAGCGCGACGAGCTGAGCCTGAAGCTGTCCGGTTTGCTGCAACCCGGCGGCGACTGGCCGCTGAAGGCCCAGGGCCGGTTGACCTTGCCGGCGCCAGGCTCCACGCCTTGGACGCTGGACCTGAACATCGATGGCAACCTGCTCAAAACCCTCAATCTCAACGCCGACAGCAGCGGCTATCTGCAAGGCCGATTGGTCGGTGAGCTGCAACCGCTGGCGGACAACCTGCCGGCCAAGGTACGCATCACCGCTGACGGCTTCAGGGCCGCCGCCGATCTGCCGGATACCCTGATGCTCAATCAATTGGAGCTGACGGGCGAAGGCGATCTGAACAGCGGCTACCAGTTGCTTGGCAAGGCAACGTTGCCCGCCGAAAAAGGCCCGGTGGCCTTGCTGCTGCAAGGCAAGGTGGACGCCAACGGTGCGCAGATCGCCGGCCTGGACCTTAACGCCAGTGATCAGCAATACCTCAAGCTCACCGGCCAGTTGGACTGGCGCGAAGGTCTGAGCGCCGAGGCGAAAATCGCCTGGCTGGACTTCCCTTGGCATCGCCTCTATCCGCTGATCGACGAGCCACAAGTGACGCTGCGCAGTTTCAACGGTGAAGTGTCGTATACCGATGGCAAATACCTGGGTAATTTCCAGGCCGCGCTGGACGGCCCCGCCGGAGCGTTCAGCCTGGACAGCCCATTCAGCGGCGACCTGACGACGATCCATTTGCCGGAACTCAAACTCGCCGCCGGGCAGGGCAAGGCCGAAGGCCATCTGAACCTTGAATTTGCCGAGGGCATCGCCTGGGACACAGCGCTGGAGCTGTCGGCCATCAACCCGGCGTACTGGCTGGGGGAGCTGCCCGGCACCCTGGCCGGGCCGTTGCGCAGCAAGGGTTCGATGAAAAATGACCGCCTGGAGCTTGATGCGGACCTGGACCTCAAGGGCAAGTTGCGCGGCCAACCGGCGCTGTTCCAAGCCAAGGCCAACGGTGTTGGTGAGCAGTGGAACCTCAGCGCGCTGGACATTCGCCTGGGTGACAACCGCATCAACGGCACGGGCAGCCTGCAAGAAAAACTCAGCGGTCAGATCGATATCAAACTCTCGCGCCTGGCCCAACTCTGGCCGCAATTGCGCGGCCAGTTGGTCGGTCGCCTCAACGTGGCCGGGACACTCAAGGCCCCCCAAGGCAAGCTCGACCTGCAAGGCACGCAACTGGCGTTGCAGGACAACCGCCTACAAAGCCTGAACCTGGATGCGACCCTCGACAGCGCGCAGCGCGGCAAGGTTGACCTCAAGGCCAGCGGCATTCGGGCGGGCGATACGTCGCTCGGTGTCCTGACGGTGAGCGGGCAGGGCGACATCAGGCAGCAAAAACTGACCCTCGACCTGCAAGGGCCACAGCTGGAAACGGCCCTGGCGCTCGATGGCGTGCTCGACCAAGGCAACTGGCGCGGGCGTCTCAGCACTGGCAATGTGCAGGCCGGCGGCCAGGCTTGGCGTCTGCAAGCCCCGGCCAAGCTGGAGCGCCTGGCCAATGGCACGCTCAACCTGGGGGCCCACTGTTGGCGTTCCGGCGAGGCCAGCCTGTGTGGTGAGGATCAGCGCCTGATGCCGGAGCCGAAGCTGCGCTATCACCTCAAGCAATTCCCCATCGAAAGCCTGGCCCAGTGGATGCCCAAGGATTTTGCCTGGCAGGGCCGACTCAACGCCGACCTGCAACTGGACCTGCCGGCCAGCGGCCCGAACGGGCGCATTCTGGTGGACGCCAGCGGCGGCACTTTGCGGATCCGGGACAAGGACCGCGACGCTGAGCAATGGCTGGACTTCCCCTACCAGACCTTGACCCTCGACAGTCGCCTGACGCCCAAACGGATCGACACCAGCCTGAATTTCGTTGGGGCCAAGCTGGGCGAACTGATGCTCCAGGCGCAGATCAATCCGTTGCCGGCCAGCAAACCGCTGAGCGGCTCGTTCCGCCTGAGCGGCCTGGACTTGTCCGTGGCGCGGCCATTCCTGCCAATGGTGGAAACCCTCACCGGTCACCTGAATGGCAGCGGCACGCTGTCGGGTGGTTTGTTGGCGCCCCAGGTCAACGGCAACCTGTTGATCAGCGATGGCGAAGTGTCCGGCCCGGAACTGCCGGTCAGCCTCGAAGACTTGCAGATGCGCGCAACGATTGCCGGTGAAACGGTGCGCCTCAACGGTGACTGGAAAAGTGGCAAGGGCGGCCGAGGCAGCCTGACCGGGGACATCGGCTGGGGCGAAGCCCTGAGCATGGACCTGGCGCTCAAGGGTTCGCAATTGCCGGTCACCGTCGAGCCTTACGCGGTGCTGGAGGTGGCGCCGGACCTGACCATCACGTTGCAGGGCGAGCGGCTTTCCATCGCCGGCAAGGTCCTGGTGCCCAAAGGCGAAATCACCGTGCGCGAACTGCCGCCGTCTACCGTCAAGGTGTCGGATGATACGGTGATCGTTGGCCACCAGACCGAGGAGGGCAAGACACCGATGGCCATGGCGATGGACATCGATGTGATCGTGGGCCAGGAAAAGCTCGCGTTTTCGGGCTTCGGCCTGACGGCCAACGTACAAGGCCAGGTGCACATCGGCGACAACATGGACACTCGCGGTGAACTCTGGCTCAACGACGGTCGCTACCGGGCCTATGGGCAACGGCTGACGGTGCGTCGGGCGCGGCTGTTGTTCGCCGGGCCGATCGACCAGCCTTACCTGGATATCGAAGCGATTCGCCAGACCGACGACGTGATCGCCGGCATTCGTTTGAGCGGCAGCGCCGAACAGCCGACCACGCAAATCTTCTCTGAACCGGCCATGAGCCAGGAGCAGGCGTTGTCTTATCTGGTACTCGGCCGGCCGCTGAGCACCACGGGTGAGGACAACAACATGCTCGCCCAGGCGGCACTGGGCCTGGGGCTGATGGGCAGTGCGGGGGTGACCACCAGCCTCGCCAACAATCTGGGCATCGAGGATTTCCAGCTCGACACCCAGGGCAGCGGCGATGCCACCAGCGTCGTGGCCAGCGGCAATCTGACGGAAAAACTCAGCCTGCGTTACGGCGTCGGCGTGTTCGAACCGGCCAACACCATCGCCCTGCGCTACAAACTCAGCAAGCGGGTGTACCTGGAAGCCGCCAGCGGCGTCGCCAGCTCCCTGGATATCTTCTACAAGCGCGATTTCTAAGCCTTCGCGCCACCTCCTGTGGGAGCGAGCCTGCTCGCGATAGCGATGTATCAGCCGACTCAATGTTGACTGTCACGACGCTATCGCGAGCAGGCTCGCTCCCACATTTTTTATCTGCGTTTGTCGGGTTGTGCATAGCAAGCTAACTATTTGTTTGACATTTGCTGCCTAGGCAGTAACATCTCGACATACATTCACTGCCTAGGCAGTAAAAGGTGGTCAGATGAAACATTTCACCCCGGACGATTTCCACAATTGCCACCTTGGCATGCTGCTCGGTCGTGCCGCGCTGCTCAAAGACCGAATCATCGATACCCACATGGAACCCGTCGGCATCACCGCCGCGCAGTTCAAGGTGTTGATCATCATGGCCCAGCACGGCATCGATACGCCGGTCGAGCTGTGTCGGTACCTGTCCCTGGACAGCGGCTCAATGACGCGAATGGTCGATCGTCTGGAGCAGAAAGGTTTTCTGATCCGCCAGCGCTCGGCGGATGACCGTCGGCAGGTGCGACTGGTGCTGACCGAAGCCGGCCAGGCCCTGGCCGATCGCCTGCCTGTTATCGGCGCCGATGCCATGAACCAGTTGGCGGGCGCCATCAGCCGCGAGGAGTTGCAAATCCTCGAACAAATCCTCAAGAAAATTCTGCTCGCCGCCGGTGATCCCATCACCGTGTTGCGGTTGGGGGACAAATGAGTCGTAAAACCTTGCGTACCCGCATCAGCCTGGTGTTGCTGGCCATGAGCCTGGCCGGTTGTGCCAGTTACAGCGGCCTGAACACCGAAGGCGTCCGCCTTGAGGCTCAAAACCTCAAGGCCGGGCAATCTCTCAACGGCGTCACGCTGTCACCCGCTTCCTGGCCGAAAAGCGATTGGTGGAAAAGCCTCGGCGATCCACAACTCGACGGTCTGATCCACGAAGCGTTGCGCGACAGCCCGGACATGCAGATCGCCAGCGCTCGGGTGCATCAGGCCAGTGCCGCTGCCTACGCCGCCAATGCGGCGCGCATGCCGACCCTGGACGCCAGCGCCAGTGTCAGCCGTTCGCGGCTGGCCCGTGACCAGGACCCGCAAGGGCAGGGCGGGGCGTACAGCACCCTGCGTTCGCTGGGCGTGGATTTCAATTACAACTTCGACCTCTGGGGCGGCCAGCGTGCGGCCTGGGAAGCGGCCCTGGGCGAGGCCCGCGCCGCCGAGATCGACCGGCAGGCCGCTCGCCTGACGCTCGCCGCTGACGTGGCCCGGGCCTACAGCGATCTGGGGCAGGCCCATATCATTTATGACCTGGCGTCCGAGGATCTCAAGCGCACCCGGCAAATGCTCGATCTGGGCAAGCGCCGCCTCAGCGCCGGGATCGACAGCGAATATCAGTTCCAGCAGACCGAAAGCCTGGAAGCCAGCGCCGATGCGAGCCGGATCGACGCAGAAAAACGCCTGCAAAGCGCAAAAATCGCCTTGGCGGTGCTGTTGGGCAAGGGGCCGGACCGCGGCAATGAAATTGCTCGCCCTCACGTGCTGCAAGCCAGCGCCGTCGCCCTGCCGTCGAACCTGCCAGCCGAATTGCTGGGCCGTCGTCCGGATCTGGTCGCCGGTCGTTGGCGAGTCGAGGCGGCGGGCAAGGACATTGAAGCCGGCAAGACTCAGTTCTACCCCAACCTCAACCTGAGCGCGGCGGCGGGGGTGCAGTCATTGTTGGGAGACGCGATGTTCGGTTCGGCCAGCCGCTTCTTCAACGTAGCGCCGACGGTGTCGCTGCCGATCTTCGACGGTGGGCGACTGCGGGCGGACCTGGATGCCAGGGATGCCGATTACGACATGGCGGTGGCGCAGTACAACAAGAGCCTGGTCAAGGCCCTTGGAGATGTCAGCGACACCATCAACCAGTTGCGCGACATCGCACGGCAGATCGCCGCGCAGCAACACGCTACCGATATCGCGCAGAACTCTTACGACACCGTGGTCCAGCGCTATGGCTCCGGCATCGGAAATTACCTGGACGTGCTGAGCATCGAGCAGCAATTGCTCCAGGCCCAGCGCCAACTGGCGAACCTGAATGCCGAGCAGATCGACCTGTCGATCCAACTGATGCAGGCCCTGGGCGGTGGCTTCGAGGCCGACACCCTGGCTTCGGCCGCGCCGGCCTCCACCACGTCGCACAACTGATTCGAGGTACTTGTCATGGCTACTGCCGAAACTACCCAACCCTCTGAAACTGCCCAGGACAGCAGCAACCCGCGCAAGCGCAAGCTGATGCTGCTGGGGCTGGCACTGATTGTCGTCCTGGGTGGCCTGGGCGTCTGGGCTTGGCACGAACTGTATGGCCGCTGGAGCGAGAGCACCGACGACGCCTATGTGAACGGCAACGTGGTGGAAATCACACCGCAGGTCACCGGCACCGTGGTGAGCATCGGTGCCGACGACGGTGACCTGGTGCGTGAAGGCCAGGTGCTGGTGCAGTTCGACCCGAACGACGCCGAGGTCGGGCTGCAAAGTGCCCAGGCCAACTTGGCCCGTACCGTGCGCCAGGTGCGTGGCTTGTACAGCAACGTCGATGGCATGCGCGCTCAGGTCAAAGCCCAGGAGGCCGAAGTACAGAAGGCCCAGGAGAACTACAACCGACGCAAGAACCTGGCGGCCGGTGGGGCGATTTCCCGGGAGGAACTGTCCCACGCCCGTGACGATTTGACCTCGGCGCAGAATGCGTTGGCCAACGCCAGACAGCAACTCAAGACCTCCAGTGCCTTGGTGGATGACACCGTGGTGGCTTCCCATCCAGACGTGCAATCGGCCGCCGCGCAATTGCGTCAGGCCTACCTGACCAACGCCCGCAGCACCTTGATCGCGCCGGTCACCGGATACGTCGCCAAGCGCACGGTGCAGTTGGGCCAGCGGGTGCAGCCGGGCACGGCGCTGATGGCGGTGATTCCACTGGATCAGTTATGGATTGACGCCAACTTCAAGGAAACCCAGCTGCGGGACATGCGCATCGGCCAGCCGGTGGACATCGAAACCGACCTCTATGGCAGCGACGTGAAGTACAGCGGCACCGTCGACAGTCTCGGTGCGGGCACCGGCAGCGCGTTTGCCTTGTTGCCAGCGCAGAACGCCACCGGTAACTGGATCAAGATCGTGCAGCGGGTGCCGGTGCGTATTCATATCAACGCCCAGGAATTGGCCAAGCATCCGCTGCGGGTCGGCCTGTCGACCCAGGTCGACGTCAACCTGCGCGACCAGAGTGGTCCGGTGCTGGCCCAGCAGCCACCGAAACAAGCCTCTTTCAGCACCCAGGTCTATGACCGGCAACTGGTCGACGCCGACGCGATGATCACCCGGTTGATTCACGAAAACAGTGCCGCGGCGAGCAAGACCGCCCAGCGCTGAGGTAGCCATGCCTGGCGACTTGGGTAATGACCTGAACCTGTGGGAGCGAGCCTGCTCGCGATAGCGGTGGATCAGCCCGTGTTGATGGCGACTGAAAATCCGCCATCGCGAGCAGGCTCGCTCCCACAGTTTTGTCCCCCATTTCAACCGGGACTTTTGCGCGACTTTGTCATGTCCGCTTCGCTTCATAGGATTTCGCAATGAGCAATAACGCGTCCTTCACGCCGCCCAGCCTGTTGCTCAGCACCATCGGGCTGTCGTTGGCGACGTTCATGCAAGTGCTCGACACCACCATTGCCAACGTCGCCTTGCCGACCATTTCCGGCAACCTGGGTGTCAGTTCGGAGCAGGGCACCTGGGTGATCACCTCGTTCGCGGTGAGCAACGCCATCGCGCTGCCGCTGACCGGCTGGCTCAGCCGTCGGTTTGGCGAGGTGAAGCTGTTTTTGTGGGCGACCCTGCTGTTCGTGCTCGCCTCGTTTCTGTGCGGTATCTCGACTTCGATGCCGGAGCTGATTGGCTTTCGTGTCCTTCAGGGGCTGGTGGCCGGGCCTTTGTACCCCATGACCCAGACCTTGCTGATTGCCGTGTATCCGCCGGCCAGGCGCGGCATGGCCCTGGCGTTGCTGGCGATGGTCACGGTGGTGGCGCCGATTGCCGGGCCGATCCTCGGCGGCTGGATCACCGATAGCTACAGCTGGCCGTGGATCTTCTTCATCAACGTGCCCATCGGGATCTTCGCCGTGATGGTGGTGCGCCAGCAACTGAAGGCGCGGCCGGTGGTCACCAGCCACCAACCAATGGATTACGTGGGGTTGATCACGCTGATCATCGGTGTCGGTGCGCTGCAGGTGATCCTCGACAAAGGCAACGACCTGGATTGGTTCGAGTCGAACTTCATCATTATCGGTGCGCTGATCTCGGTCATTGCCCTGGCGGTGTTTGTGATCTGGGAAATGACCGACCGCCATCCGGTGGTCAATCTGCGGCTGTTCGCCTACCGCAACTTTCGCATCGGCACCATTGTGCTGGTGGGGGGCTACGCCGGGTTCTTCGGCATCAACCTGATCCTGCCGCAGTGGTTGCAGACCCAGATGGGCTACACCGCCACCTGGGCCGGGCTGGCGGTGGCACCCATTGGCATCCTGCCGGTATTGATGTCGCCCTTCGTCGGCAAATACGCCCACAAGTTCGACCTGCGCCTGCTGGCCGGGCTGGCGTTTCTGGCCATCGGCCTGAGCTGCTTCATGCGCGCCGGGTTCACCAACGAAGTGGATTTCCAGCACATCGCCCTAGTGCAGTTGTTCATGGGGATCGGCGTGGCGCTGTTCTTCATGCCGACCTTGAGCATCCTGATGTCGGACCTGCCACCTCACCAGATCGCGGATGGTGCGGGACTGGCGACGTTCCTGCGCACCTTGGGTGGCAGCTTCGCCGCGTCCTTGACCACCTGGATCTGGATACGCCGGGCCGACCAGCACCATGCCTACCTGAGTGAAAGCATCAGCACCTATGAGCCGGCCACCCGCGAGGCGCTTAACCATCTCGGTGGCGCGAGCACACCGGCTTATGCCCAGCTCGACCAGATCCTCAACAGCCAGGCGTACATGCTCTCCACCGTGGATTACTTCACGCTGCTGGGTTGGGCGTTCATGGGGTTGATTGTGCTGGTGTGGCTGGCGAAACCGCCGTTTGCGGCGAAGGCGGGGCCTGCGTCGGCGGGGCATTGATTCAGAAGTGAAATGCAATCCAATGTGGGAGCGAGCCTGTGGGAGCAAAGCTTGCTCGCGATGAACGATGACACGGTCTTGCAGTGGAACCGTGTCGCCTGCATCGCGAGCAAGCTTTGCTCCCACAAGGGATATCTGCGTTCTTCAGTTGCTTGGCAGCGCCAACTGCGCATTGCCAAAACCAAACGGCGCCAAGGCAAACCCTTGTTCATCCACCTGCAACGCCCAGCCTTGCTTGTCCCAATCCCCCAGCACAATGCGCCGGGCGGCGTGTTCGCCCAGTTGCAGCTTGTGGATGGCGGGGCGGTGGGTGTGGCCGTGGATCAGGGTCTTCACGCCGTATTCCTGCATGATCCGCGGGATCTCTTCGGGCGTGACGTCGACGATGTCATTGGCTTTCATTCGCGTCTGCGTACGGCTTTCGCTGCGCAGTTTGCGCGCCAGTTTCTGGCGACTGCCCAGCGGCAGGTGACGCAGGATGAACAGCGTGACCGGGTTGCGCAGCCAGCGCCGCAACTTCATGTAGCCTTCGTCGCGGGTGCAGAGGCTGTCGCCGTGCATCAGCAGCACCGGCTCGCCGTTGAACTGCACGACACTGGGGTCCTTGAGCAGGGTGCAGCCGGCCGCTTTGCAGAAGGCCTGCCCGAGCATGAAGTCACGATTGCCGTGCATCAGGAAAATGGCCGTGCCGCTGTCGCTCAATTCGCGCAGGGCCTGGCAGATGGAACGCTGGAACGGCGTCATGGCGTCGTCGCCGATCCAGGCTTCAAAAAAGTCGCCCAGGATGTACAACGCTTGCGCCGAGCGGGCGCGTGTGGCGATCAAATCCAGAAACGCCCGGGTAATGTCCGGGCGCTCCTCTTCCAGATGCAAATCTGAAATCAGCAGTATCACTCAATGATCTCGGCTTTCTCGATGATCACGTCTTCTGCTGGCACGTCCTGGTGGCCGGCCTTGGACGTGGTGGAAACGCCTTTGATCTTGTCGACCACGTCGGTGCCTTCAACCACTTTGCCGAACACCGCGTAACCCCAGCCCTGGGTGGTCTTGCTGCTGTGGTTCAGGAAGCTGTTGTCGGCCACGTTGATGAAGAACTGCGCGGAAGCCGAATGCGGTTCCATGGTGCGGGCCATGGCGACGCTGTACTTCTCGTTCGCCAGACCGTTGTCGGCTTCGTTCTGGATGCTTGGACGCTTGTCTTTCTTTTCTTTCATGCCTGGCTCGAAACCGCCGCCCTGGATCATGAAGTTGCCGATGACACGGTGGAAAACGGTGTTTTCGTAGTGGCCGGCCTTGACGTATTCAACGAAGTTGGCAACGGTGATCGGAGCTTTCTCGGCGTTCAGTTCCAGGACGATGTCGCCGTGGTTGGTGGTCAGTTTGACTTGAGTCATGATCGCTACTCTTTCAAGGAATTCGTGGGTTTCGGGGCTTTGCTGCCCGCAACCGGTCTGGCAGTAATCGGCCAGGCTGGGCAGTTTAGCGCGCCGAGCGGGTTTTTCGAGGCTGTTTTTCATCGGGTCGTCGATTAAATTCAATCGTTTACCGACCTGGCCTGTCAGGTGCTTGACAGCATCGGCTATGATACGGGCTTTGATTTATCAGGCCGCACCCGGCCGCGCACTTGTACGTTCAAGGATCCTATGAGCAAGCCCACTGTCGACCCTACCTCGAATTCCAAGACCGGCCCGGCCGTGCCGGTCAATTTCCTGCGCCCGATCATCCAGGCGGACCTGGATTCGGGTAAGCACACGCAGATCGTCACCCGTTTTCCGCCGGAGCCCAACGGCTACCTGCACATCGGTCACGCCAAGTCGATTTGCGTGAACTTCGGCCTGGCCCAGGAGTTTGGCGGCGTCACGCACTTGCGTTTCGACGACACCAACCCGGCCAAGGAAGACCAGGAGTACATCGACGCGATCGAAAGCGACGTTAAATGGCTGGGTTTTGAATGGGCCGGTGAGGTGCGCTATGCCTCGCAGTATTTCGACCAGTTGCACGACTGGGCGGTGGAGCTGATCAAGGCCGGCAAGGCCTACGTGTGCGACCTGACCCCCGAGCAGGCCAAGGAATACCGTGGCAGCCTGACCGAGCCGGGCAAGAACAGCCCGTTCCGTGATCGCAGCGTCGAGGAGAACCTGGACCTGTTCGCCCGCATGCGCGGCGGCGAGTTCCCGGACGGCGCACGGGTGCTGCGTGCGAAGATCGACATGGCCTCGCCGAACATGAACCTGCGCGACCCGATCATGTACCGCATCCGTCACGCCCATCACCACCAGACCGGCGACAAATGGTGCATCTACCCCAACTATGACTTCACCCACGGTCAGTCGGACGCCATCGAAGGCATCACCCACTCGATCTGCACCCTGGAATTCGAAAGCCATCGTCCTTTGTACGAGTGGTTCCTGGAGCACCTGCCGGTGCCGGCTCAGCCGCGCCAGTACGAATTCAGCCGCCTGAACCTGAACTACACCATCACCAGCAAGCGCAAGCTCAAGCAACTGGTGGACGAAAAGCACGTCAACGGCTGGGATGACCCGCGCATGTCGACGCTGTCGGGCTTCCGTCGTCGTGGCTACACGCCAAAATCGATCCGCAACTTCTGCGAGATGGTCGGCACCAACCGTTCCGACGGCGTGGTGGACTTCGGCATGCTGGAATTCAGTATCCGCGACGACCTGGACCACAGCGCCCCACGCGCCATGTGCGTGCTGCGTCCGTTGAAAGTGGTGATCACCAACTACCCGCAAGACAAAGTCGAGAACCTCGAACTGCCTTGCCACCCGAAAGAAGACATGGGCGTGCGCGTCCTGCCGTTCGCCCGGGAAATCTACATCGACCGTGAAGACTTCATGGAAGAGCCGCCAAAAGGCTATAAGCGCCTGGAGCCTGCCGGTGAAGTGCGCCTGCGCGGCAGCTACGTGATCCGCGCCGACGAAGCGATCAAGGACGCCGACGGCAACATCGTCGAACTGCATTGCTCGTACGATCCCGAGACCCTGGGCAAGAACCCGGAAGGTCGCAAGGTAAAGGGCGTGATCCACTGGGTGCCGGCCGCTGCCAGCGTCGAGTGCGAAGTGCGCTTGTACGATCGCCTGTTCCGTTCGCCGAACCCTGAAAAGGCCGAGGACAGCGCCAGCTTCCTGGACAACATCAACCCTGACTCCCTGCAAGTACTCACTGGTTGTCGTGCCGAGCCTTCGCTGGGCAACGCACAGCCGGAAGACCGTTTCCAGTTCGAGCGCGAAGGTTACTTCTGCGCGGATATCAAGGACTCGAAACCCGGTGCTCCGGTGTTCAACCGTACCGTGACCTTGCGCGATTCCTGGGGTCAGTGATCAAGTCTTAAGGGAAACCCTGTGCTTACGATCTACAACACGCTCACCAAGAGCAAAGAAGTCTTCAAGCCGCTGGACGGTAACAAGGTCCGCATGTACGTCTGCGGGATGACCGTGTACGACTACTGCCACATCGGCCATGGTCGCAGCATGGTCGCTTTCGACCTGGTAACCCGCTGGTTGCGTTTCAGCGGTTATGACCTGACCTACGTGCGCAACATCACCGACATCGAAGACAAGATCATCAACCGTGCCCGGGAAAACGGCGAGCCTTACGATGCGCTGACCGAGCGCATGATCAAGGCCATGCACGAGGATGAGGCGCGCCTCAATATCCTCAAGCCCGACCTGGAACCCCGTGCCACGGACCACATCCCAGGCATGCTGGCGATGATCCAGACCTTGATCGACAAGGGTTATGCCTACGCACCGGGCAATGGCGACGTGTATTACCGCGTCGCCAAGTTCATGGGCTACGGCAAGCTGTCGCGCAAGAAAATCGAAGACCTGCGCATCGGCGCGCGCATCGAAGTCGACGAGTCGAAACAGGACCCGCTGGACTTCGTGCTGTGGAAAGCCGCCAAGCCGGGTGAGCCGAGCTGGGAGTCGCCGTGGGGCGCCGGGCGTCCGGGCTGGCACATCGAATGCTCGGTGATGTCGACCTGCTGCCTGGGCGAGACCTTCGACATTCATGGCGGCGGCAGCGACCTGGAATTCCCGCACCACGAAAACGAAATCGCCCAGAGCGAAGCGGCCACCGGCAAGACCTACGCCAATGCGTGGATGCATTGCGGCATGATCCGGATCAACGGCGAGAAGATGTCCAAGTCCTTGAACAACTTCTTCACCATCCGCGACGTGCTCGACAAGTACCACCCGGAAGTCGTGCGTTACCTGCTGGTGTCCAGTCACTATCGCAGCGCCATCAACTATTCGGAAGACAACCTCAAGGACGCCAAGGGCGCCCTGGAGCGGTTCTACCATGCGTTGAAGGGCCTGCCGAAGGTCCCGGCCGCCGGTGGCGAAGCCTTCGTCGCGCGCTTCACTGAAGTGATGAACGACGACTTCGGCACGCCGGAAGCCTGCGCGGTGCTGTTCGAGATGGTGCGCGAGATCAATCGTCTGCGGGAGATTGATCTCAACGCGGCGGCGGGTCTGGCGGCGCGTCTGAAAGAACTGGCCGGCGTCCTGGGTGTGTTGCAGCTCGAGGCGGATGATTTCCTTCAGGCCGGTGCCGAAGGTCGCGTGGACGCCGCCGAGGTCGAAGCGTTGATCCAGGCGCGCCTGACTGCGCGGGCCAACAAGGACTGGGCAGAATCCGACCGCATCCGCGACCAGCTCACCGCCATGGGCGTGGTGCTGGAAGACGGCAAGGGCGGGACGACCTGGCGTTTGGCTGACTGAGTCCTTACGCAATACCCCTGTGGGAGCGAGCCTGCTCGCGATGACGGAGTGTCAGACAACATTGTTGTCGGCTGATACACCGCCATCGCGAGCAGGCTCGCTCCCACAGTTTTTTGTATGCCTATCCTGGCAATCATTGTTTTATGAGCTAGTACTGTCAGGTCGATTCGACATCCTCTGACAGGAATCTTCCATGTTGGCTCATTGGTCTCTTGCGGCAATTCATCTTCTGGCTTTCGCCCTGGCATTCTGGGCGGTACTTACCCGGGGCACGGCGTTGCGACGCCTGGCGGGCGGGACGGACGCGGTTCGAAATGTCTTGATGGCGGACAACCTGTGGGGGCTATCGGCGGTGGTCCTGCTGGTGACCGGCGGGATGCGTGCTTTTGGTGGGTTTGAAAAAGGCACGGACTATTACCTGCACCAACCGCTGTTTCACCTGAAGATGACGTTGTTCGTGCTGATCCTGTTGCTTGAAATCGCGCCGATGATCGCGCTGATCAAATGGCGGATGGCGCTGGGCAAAGGGCGTGCGATCGATCCTTCGAAAGCCGGCCGGTTTGCGCGGATCAGTCACATTGAAGCTTTGTTGCTGGTGCTGATGGTGGTCGCTGCCACAGGAATGGCCCGCGGCGTGGGGCTGGGTTGAGCCGTCACGAATACCTGCTTCATCGCCATTAAAACGAAACGTCTGACAGCCATGCTATGAGCCATGTCATTAGTATCGGTTTGACGGGATGAACGAAAAAATCAAAGGCGAGATGAAGCGGGGATGATGAGGGACAGTCGGCATGAATCTTTAGCCAGCCTTGCGACGATGCAGAAGGGCTGGCTACGGACTGCTACAGGGCTCAGGGCGTTTGCGGCTTGTCAGGGGCGGTAAGGCCCGCCTGAATGCGCTGATAAATCTCTTCGCGATGCACCGCAACGTTTTTCGGAGCGTTGATGCCGATACGGACTTGTTGGCCGCTAACGCCCAGAATGGTGATCGTGATGTCGTCACCAATGTTTATGCTTTCACCGACTTTGCGGGTGAGTATCAGCATGGTGTTCTCCTTGATTGCTTTATAGGGCACCTGATTCAGGCAGTGCAGATGTCGGTACTGCTTATAGATTAGTGCCAAGTGTCACAATGTGGGTGCCTCTTTCTGACGCGCAGACGCAGCATTAATTCCCAGGGTGCGACTATACAGAGACGCCGTGCAGGTTTCTCGTGTTTTGAGCGCTGTTTACGGCGTTATTGACGGGCTTGAGTGTTAAAATCCCCACTCCATGTCTTCCGGGGTAAAACGTTGTGCGCAAATTGGCTTGGGTAATCGCGGTATTGGCGCTGGCAGGATGCGGTGAAGGGCGTAACGTCGACACACCGAAGCCAAAGGTGGCGGCAACCACTGCACCGAGCGCCGCCGCTGCGCCGCAATGGGGCGTCGAGGTCCGGGGCGAAATCCCGCAAGCGGTCAGCGACCTGACCGCCTGGCTCATCGAGCACAGTTTTGTATCGAGTGTGGTGAAAGACAATGGCAAGGACCGGGTTCTGGTCGGGCCTTTCAATTCAAAGGCTGAAGCAGAGGCGAAGCAGGAGCAATTGAACGCCGCCCTGGTTCGAGCGAAAAAGCGCAACATCGAGTCGCTGGTGGTGGATTACCCAAGCGCTCAATAAACCCCGCAGAATAGAACAGTCAGATAAGCCACAACACCTGTGGGAGCGAGCCTGCTCGCGATAGCAGTGGCTCAGCCAACGTTGACGTTGACGGCGCTGCCGCTATCGTGAGCAAACAAGCTCCCACAGTTGATTGGCGCTGTTTACCCATGCGAGATCAACCGCAGGCCTTTAAATTCACCGGGCCCACGAACTCGTTGCCACGCCCCATCACGCACGCCACGCTCTGGTTGCGCTGGCGCTCCCAGCTCTGTACCGGGTAGGTCTTGTCCCAGGCTTCATACAGGCGCCGGTCCTGTTTCGAAAGGCGCAGGCCGTATTGTTTGCTCATGTAGAAATACGTCCGGGCGATCATTCCGCGGATGGAAGGGCGGGGCATGACTTTCTTGGCCTTGAAATCCACCTGGGTCAGGCATGAGCCGTACTGGCCCGTCTGCGCCGGCAGCCAGCCAAAGCTGAAGTTGCTGCGGTCGCCGTTCACTTCCCCGATGCTGGGCACCAGGTTATGAAGATCGGCCTCGGCCCGTTGATAGACCGGGTCGTGGCGGGTGCAATTCTTCCGCCCGCCTTGTTGCCAGCATTGACGCTGATGCCCGATCTGCCACGCCGGGACGATATGCTCCCACTCGATACGCGCGGCGCGATTGGCGTTTTTGCGCGGCACATAACCGCAGGCTGCCAGGTTCACGCGATTGCCTGAGTATTTGCAGCCACAGTAGAACTCGGTGGATTGGGGGGCATAGAGTTTCCAGGCGACTTTCTTGGCCTCGCTGAACGTGCGGGGCGCATCGGCCTGCGCGCCCATGGCGACAATCGCAAGCAATAAAGCAAAACAACGAACACTCATCAGGCTCAATCTTCCTTCGGCACAACCCAGAACACCTGCACACCGCCATCGTCGCGATAGGCGAGGGTCACATTGTCGTTCTCGTCGATTTCTTCCAGCAGGCGCTCCCACTCATCCACCGGCTCCTCGGGAAGCCGGAAGATCAGGGCCGCCTTGGCTTTTTGTGCGGTGGGGGAGTTGATGATTTTCGAGACCCGCAGGCCTAGGCGGGTATAGGAATCTAAGGGGGTAGTTGCAGCGGACGGCGTTGCCACAGGATTATCCTTATTGAGCTGTACGTGCGTACAGTATTTAACCGTAGGCATTTACGCAACTGCTTAAAATTCAAGAAAATCCTCTGACAACGCTTTTTCCGTTTTGGTGTAGGAAAAATTAAGCTAAAGAAGCCGCTCAAGCAGTCGATGGCCTTCGTAGGAATCTTATCCATGGAGTTTTGTTATGTCGTTTTCCGTCGGCTTTCCAAATGCAGCTGCCGTCACCATCGGCGGCCAGTCCGCGGCCACGCTCAAGGCCTTGAGCCAAGCGAGCGCTGAGGCAGCCGATGAGACCCTTGGTCAAACGCAGGCGCCAGGCCAGGTTCGTACGAGCATGAGCCCTGCGTCCGAAGGCAAGACCGAAAAGAGCGGGAGCACCCAGAGCATTGCCGTGCAGGTGTTGCTCAAACGCATGCAAGAGCTGCAACAGCAGCTCAGAGAACAGCAACAGCAGTTGTCTGCTGCGCAGAAGCAGGTCTATCCGACACCCGAAGCCAAAACCACTGCGGTCATGGCGATACAAGGCCAGATTGCCGACACCAGCGGTGCATTGCTGGAAGTCACTGGCCATCTGATCACAGAGCTGGCCAAGGGCTCCGGTTCGGGTGCGCTGGTCAACACGACCGTCTGATCCCCAGCCTTGCGGTGAAATCCGCACGTTGACAAAACCCGGAAGCTTTACCATAGTTCCCTTCACGCAAACGTTTGCGCAGCCTTCGTTGATGCTTGGCGACGGCCTGTGGAACGACTTCCCGTGCAACGATTTTGCTCAAAATAATCATAAAATCGGAGTGAACCCATGAAGTTGCCATTCGCTGGACGCCTTCTCGCCGTCGCCATGCTCGCGGCCGCATCCGCTGCGCTGCCTTTCTCTTCGGCATTTGCCCAGACCCCGGAAAAACCCAAGGTTGCCCTGGTCATGAAATCCCTGGCCAACGAGTTCTTCCTGACCATGGAAGATGGCGCCAAGGCCTATCAGAAGGAACACTCCGCCGATTTCGACCTGATCTCCAACGGGATCAAGGATGAAACCGACACCGCCAACCAGATCCGCATTGTCGAGCAGATGATCGTGTCCAAGGTCGATGCCCTCATCATCGCACCAGCCGACTCCAAGGCCATGGTGCCGGTGATCAAGAAAGCCGTCGACGCCGGCATCACCGTGATCAACATCGACAACCAGCTCGATCCGGACGTGGTCAAAAGCAAAAACATCACTGTGCCGTTCGTAGGCCCGGACAACCGCAAGGGTGCGCGCCTGGTGGGTGAGTACCTGGCCAAGCAGCTCAAGGCTGGTGATGAGGTCGGCATCATTGAAGGCGTGTCCACCACCACCAATGCCCAGGCACGTACCGCCGGCTTCAAGGATGCAATGGAAGCGGCGCAGATCAAGGTCGTTTCCCTGCAATCGGGCGACTGGGAAATCAACAAGGGCAATCAGGTTGCCGCCTCGATGCTCAGCGAATACCCGAACATCAAGGCACTGCTGGCCGGTAACGACAGCATGGCGGTCGGCGCGGTATCGGCCATCCGCGCTGCCGGCAAGGCGGGCAAGGTAAAAGTGGTCGGTTATGACAACATCAACGCCATCAAGCCTATGCTCAAGGACGGTCGCGTCCTGGCGACTGCCGACCAGTTCGCCGCCAAACAGGCTGTTTTCGGCATCGAGACGGCCCTGAAGATCCTCAAGGGCGAAGCCGTCGACAGCGGCACTAACGGCGTTATCGAAACTCCGGTCGAGCTGGTGACCCAGTAGTTATCCTGGCGACACAACGACGCTCGCCCTTGCTGGCGAGCGTATTGGAGAGTTTTTTATGTCCGTTCGCGACCCGAACGCTGTCCTTTCGGTCAGCGGCATCGGCAAGACCTATGCCCAACCGGTACTGAGCGACATCGACCTGACGTTGATGCGCGGCGAAGTGCTGGCGCTGACCGGCGAAAATGGCGCCGGCAAGAGCACCCTGTCCAAGATCATCGGCGGGCTGGTGACGCCGACCACCGGGCAGATGCAATTCCAGGGACAGGATTATCGTCCCGGTAGTCGTACCCAGGCTGAAGAGCTGGGCGTGCGCATGGTCATGCAGGAGCTCAACCTGCTGCCGACACTTTCCGTGGCCGAAAACCTGTTCCTCCACAACCTGCCCAGTCGTGGCGGCTGGATCAGTCGCAAGCAACTGCGCAAAGCGGCGGTCGAGGCCATGGCCCAGGTGGGGCTCGATGCAATCGACCCTGACACACTGGTCAGTGAGTTGGGCATCGGTCACCAACAGATGGTCGAAATCGCCCGCAACCTGATCGGCGATTGCCATGTGCTGATTCTCGACGAGCCGACTGCGATGCTGACCGCTCGTGAGGTGGAGATGCTCTTCGAGCAGATCACTCGTCTGCAGGCGCGGGGCGTGTCGATCATTTATATTTCCCATCGCCTCGAAGAACTGGCTCGGGTGGCCCAGCGCATTGCGGTACTGCGCGACGGCAACCTGGTCTGCGTCGAGCCGATGGCCAACTACAACAGTGAGCAGCTGGTGACGCTGATGGTCGGGCGGGAGCTGGGCGAGCACATCGACCTGGGCCCGCGCCAGATCGGCGCGCCGGCGTTGACCGTCAACGGCTTGAGCCGTTCGGACAAGGTCCGCGATGTGTCCTTCGAGGTGCACAGCGGCGAGATATTCGGTATTTCCGGGTTGATCGGGGCAGGGCGCACCGAGCTGCTGCGGTTGATCTTCGGCGCCGATGCGGCCGACAGCGGCACGGTGGCGCTGGGTTCGCCGGCCAATGTCGTCAGCATTCGCTCGCCGTCCGATGCGGTGGCCCACGGCATCGCGCTGATCACCGAGGACCGCAAGGGCGAAGGCCTGCTACTGACTCAATCCATCGCCGCCAACATTGCCCTGGGCAACATGCCGGAAATCTCCAGCGGCGGCTTCGTCAATGGCAGCGAAGAGTTCGCGTTGGCGCAGCGACAGATCGATGCCATGCGAATCCGCAGCTCCAGTCCGACACAGTTGGTGTCCGAACTGTCGGGCGGCAATCAACAGAAGGTGGTGATCGGTCGCTGGCTGGAACGCGATTGCTCGGTATTGCTGTTCGACGAGCCGACCCGAGGCATCGACGTCGGCGCCAAATTCGACATCTATGCGCTGCTCGGTGAGCTGACGCGCCAGGGCAAGGCGTTGGTTGTGGTGTCCAGCGACCTGCGGGAATTGATGCTGATCTGTGACCGGATCGGCGTGCTGTCCGCCGGCCGCCTGATTGACACCTTCGAGCGCGACAGCTGGACCCAGGATGACTTGCTTGCCGCCGCATTCGCCGGCTATCAGAAACGTGATGCGTTGCTCAACGAAGCAGCGCCTAGGGACTTCTCATGAAAACCGTATCGGCCGTCGGCAAACCGAGTGGCAACTTCTATGGCCTGGGCACCTACCTGGGACTGGCCGGGGCCTTGTTGGCGATGATCGCGTTGTTCTCGGTCCTGAGCAGCCATTTTCTTTCGTATGACACCTTCAGCACCCTGGCCAACCAGATCCCAGACCTCATGGTGCTGGCGGTCGGCATGACCTTCATCCTGATCATCGGCGGTATCGATCTATCGGTCGGGTCGGTGCTGGCCCTGGCCGCATCGACGGTGAGCGTGGCGGTGTTGGGCTGGGGCTGGAGCGTCTGGCCGGCGGCGTTGTTGGGCATGGCCGTGGCGGCCCTGGCCGGCACCGTTACCGGTTCGATTACCGTGGCGTGGCGGATCCCGTCGTTCATCGTTTCCCTCGGCGTGCTGGAAATGGCCCGAGGCCTGGCTTACCAGATGACCGGCTCGCGGACGGCCTACATCGGGGATTCCTTCGCTTGGCTATCCAATCCGATCGCCTTCGGTATTTCACCGTCCTTCATCATTGCCTTGCTGGTGATCTTCATCGCCCAGGCTGTGCTGACCCGCACCGTGTTTGGCCGTTATCTGATCGGTATCGGCACCAATGAAGAAGCCGTGCGACTGGCGGGTATCAATCCAAAACCTTACAAGATCCTGGTGTTCAGCCTGATGGGGTTGCTGGCCGGCCTGGCCGCGCTGTTCCAGATTTCCCGTCTGGAAGCGGCCGACCCGAACGCTGGTTCGGGGCTCGAGCTGCAGGTCATCGCTGCTGTGGTCATCGGCGGCACGAGCCTGATGGGCGGGCGCGGTTCGGTCATCAGCACCTTCTTTGGCGTGCTGATCATCTCCGTGCTGGCCGCGGGCCTGGCGCAGATTGGCGCCACCGAACCGACCAAGCGCATCATTACCGGCGCGGTGATTGTGGTTGCGGTGGTGCTCGACACTTACCGCAGTCAGCGCGCCAGTCGGCGGGCCTGAACCATGGCGACGATCAAGGATGTGGCGGCGCTCGCGGGAATTTCCTACACGACCGTCTCCCACGTAGTGAACAAGACGCGACCGGTCAGCGAAGAGGTGCGGCGCAAGGTCGAGGCCGCCATCGAGCAGCTCGACTATGTGCCCAGCGCGGTGGCCCGCTCGCTCAAGGCCAAGACCACTGCAACCATTGGCTTGCTGGTGCCCAACAGCCTCAATCCCTACTTTGCCGAACTGGCCCGGGGGATCGAGGATTACTGTGAGCGCAACGGCTACTGCGTGATCCTGTGCAACTCCGACGACAACCCGGACAAGCAGCGCAGTTATCTGCGGGTGCTGCTGGAAAAACGCATCGACGGTCTGATCGTCGCTTCCGCCGGCGGCGATGCCGGTCTCGCCCAGGGGCTGACCAGCGTGCGTACGCCCATGGTCATCGTCGACCGTGGGCTCGACGGTGTCGACGCGGACCTGGTGCGCATCGATCATGAGCACGGCGCCTACCTCGCCACCCGGCACCTGCTGGAGCTTGGCCACCGTGATATCGCCTTTATCGGTGGCCCGGCGGACACCAGCGTGGCGCAGATGCGTCTGGCCGGTTACTGCCGCGCCCTGAAAGAAGCCGGGGTCGATCTGCCCGTCGAGCGCATGCTCGAAAGCGATTTCACCAGCACCGGGGGTTATCAGGCGGCGGCCAGGCTACTCGAACAACAGCCGCCCAGTGCGATTTTTGCGGCCAACGACATGATCGGAATCGGTGTGCTGCGCGCCGCCGCCGAGCGCAACGTGCGCGTGCCCAGTGAACTGTCGGTCATTGGTTTCGATGACATTCAGATGAGCCGTTATGTCTATCCGGCGCTGACCACGGTGGGGCAGTCGATCCTGCAGCTCGGTGAGATGGCCGCTGAAGTGCTGTTGCGGCGGATCGCAACGCCGGGGCTGGCCACCGATCAGCGCATCGTGACACCCAGCATTGTCTTGCGAGAGTCGACTGCACCGCTGTCAGGTACATTCGCCCAATACCGCTGAACCGAATTGATGAGTGAAGACGTATGCCAGCAAAAGTAGTGGTAGTAGGCAGCCTGAACATGGACCTGGTGACCCGTGCACCGCGTCTGCCCAGGGGCGGTGAAACGCTGATTGGTGAATCGTTCTGCACCATCCCGGGCGGGAAGGGCGCCAATCAGGCTGTGGCCGCGGCGCGCCTGGGAGCGAAGGTGTCCATGGTCGGTTGCGTGGGCAGTGATGCCTACGGCCAGGAACTGCGCGGGGCGCTGCTGGCCGAAGGCATCGATTGCCAGCCGGTCAGTGTGGTGGCCGGCTCCAGCGGAGTAGCGCTGATCGTTGTCGACGACAACAGCCAGAATGCGATCGTGATCGTCGCCGGGGCCAACGGCGTGCTTACCCCTGATGTCCTGGACCGGTTCGATGAGGTGCTGCGCAGCGCCGACGTCATTATCTGCCAGCTTGAGGTGCCGGATGCGACCGTCGGGCATGCACTCAAGCGCGGTCGGGAACTGGGCAAGACCGTCATCCTGAACCCCGCGCCGGCCTCCCGGCCCTTGCCGGCCGACTGGTACGCCTGTATCGACTATCTGATTCCCAATGAGAGCGAAGCCGCCGTGCTGAGCGGGCTGGCGGTGGACTCTCTGGAAGCCGCCGAAGCGGCCGCGACGCAATTGCTCGCCGCCGGTGCTGGCAAGGTGATCGTGACCCTGGGCGCCCAGGGTCTGATGTTCGCCAACGGCGCGAGTTTCCAGCACTTCCCGGCGCCGTTGGTCAAGGCGGTGGACACCACGGCGGCCGGAGACACTTTTGTCGGCGGCTTCGCCGCAGCCTTGGCTGACGGCAAAAGCGAGGTCGAGGCGATTCGTTTTGGTCAGGTCGCCGCCGCGTTGTCGGTCACCCGTGCGGGGGCGCAGCCCTCCATTCCCACCTTGCTGGAAGTACAGGCTTTCAAATCATGAAAAAGACGCCGTTGTTGAATATCGCGCTGTCGCGACTGATCGCTTCCCTTGGCCACGGCGACAAGGTGGTCATCGGTGATGCGGGTTTGCCGGTGCCCCCACAGGTCGAGTTGATCGACCTGGCCCTGACCCACGGCATCCCGGATTTTGTCAGCACCCTGAAAGTGCTGCTCAGCGAAATGCAGGTGGAAAGCCACGTACTCGCTGAAGAGATTTTCGATAAACAACCTGCGGCCCTGGCGACACTGGAGGCACTGCATGCCGATGGCGCGCTGGGGGCGCGGGAGCTGGTCAGCCATGAACAATTCAAGGCGGTCAGCAGGCAAGCTCGGGCGATTATTCGCACGGGAGAATGCTCCCCGTATTGCAACATCGTGTTGATTGCCGGAGTAACGTTCTAACCTTCTCAACCCTGCACAAGGAATGCGCCATGCACCGCTATGCTCAGAAAATGCGTCAACTGTTCCGGAGTCTGCTGCTTTTGTCACTGATCACTGCTACGAGCGCCCAGGCGGCGGAAAAAATCGACCTGATCATCGACACTGATCCGGGGGCCGACGATGTGGTTGCCCTGTTGTTTGCCCTGGCTTCCCCCGAAGAACTGAATATCCGCGCGTTGACCACCGTCGCTGGCAACGTGCGTCTGGACAAGACATCACGCAACGCTCGTCTGGCCCGGGAATGGGCGGGGCGCGAAGACGTGCCGGTGTATGCCGGTGCGCCGAAGCCGATGATGCGCACGCCTATCTACGCGGAAAACATCCATGGCAAGGAAGGCCTGTCGGGTGTCGAGGTGTATGAGCCGAAGAAGGGGCTGGCCAAGGGCAACGCCGTCAACTACCTGATCGACACCCTCAAGGCTGCCAAGCCCCATAGCATCACCATTGCCATGCTTGGCCCGCAGACCAACCTGGCCCTGGCATTGATACAGGAGCCCGAAATTGTCCAGGGCATCAAGGAAGTGGTGATCATGGGCGGTGCGCACTTCAATGGCGGCAACATCACTCCGGTGGCCGAGTTCAACCTGTACGCTGATCCACAGGCCGCAGAAGTGGTGCTCAAGAGCGGTGTGAAGCTCACTTACCTGCCGCTGGATGTGACCCACAAGATCCTCACCAGCGAAGCACGCCTGAAGCAGATCGCTGCCGTGAACAACAAGGCCAGCAAGATCGTCGGCGACATTCTCAACGAATACGTCAAAGGTGATATGGAGCATTACGGCATGACGGGCGGGCCGGTGCACGATGCCACGGTGGTTGCCTACCTGCTCAAGCCAGAGTTGTTTACCGGGCGTTCGGTCAACGTCGTGGTGGACAGCCGGGAAGGCCCGACCTTTGGCCAGACCATCGTTGACTGGTACGACGGCCTGAAGGCACCCAAAAATGCCTACTGGGTGCAGGATGGCGACGCTCAGGGCTTTTTTGACCTGCTGACCGAGCGCCTGGCGCGTCTGAAGTAATCGGTCTTGTCGAACACCCGCAGGTCAGGGCTTGCGGGTGTGTTTCAATCCACCGCTTCAATGCTGCTGGGGTATCGTTCGAACGCTTGCTGGATAAAGTTCAGGGCCGCCTTCGTTCCCAGCTCCTTGACCAACAGTTCTATACCGATGATTGCCAGTTCTTCGGGGCTGCCAGGGCTATAGGAGCTGTGGCCCTCCGACCATTTGGCATTGATGGTGGCTTCGATGCTGACGGTGCTCATGGTCGGGCTCGCGAGTTGGGAGGTCTGTAGGGTGAGTTAACCATTTTTGCCTGGGGTTTTGCACTGCGACTTAGGCATCAGGGAAGGGCTGTGCGACACTTGCTTTTTGACTTTCTGAAGAGGCCCCCGCCGTGCAGATCGATTTGAACGCTCCTGACGGGTTGACCCTCGACGCGGTTCGTCAGTTGCTGGCTTCGGCCAGTGATGACGAGCACACCCAACTGCGCGTGACCAAGGCGGGTATCGCCTATTTGTCTTCGGGCGTGGTGGGCGGTGTGGACATCGACGGGCTATCGTTTCGGCTGGAAACGTGGGCAAAAGGTTCAGGCTACGTCGGGCTGGTCGCCGCCAGTGACGAGGTCTGGGTCATGCAGATCTACAATGCGTTGAAGGACAACTGGCCGAATCCGCCCTTTGACTACATCGACGTTTACTGAGCGCGATTCATATTCAGTCACGATTCACCCCTGAAGCGGGATGTCGGCTCAGGCAAACTGCCTGTTTTCCTGATGAGGGCACCATGATAGCCCTTGGTTTGAAACCAAGCTTCGTTTGGGCTGTCGCACGCTCTCTGTTTAATCATCAACAAAAGGAGGCTTCATGCCTTGGAAGCTCGCGTCATTGGGTACTTTGCTGGCCGTCGCGCTCTTGAGCGGTTGCAGCAGCACCTCTGAATCGACCCCTGATCCGGTAGCAACAGAAACAGGCTACAGCCGCTGCGAAGCAACAGCTGCCGAGTTCGCCATCGGCAAGAAGGCCTCGCCGCAACTGCTGGAACAAGCCCGCACCCGCGCCGGTGCGCAATATGCGCGGATCCTCAAGCCCAACGATATGGTGACGCTTGAGTACCGCTCGGATCGCCTGAATCTCAACACTGACGCCAATCTGATCATCAATCGGGTGAACTGCGGCTGATTGATTTTTCAATCGCCCATAAAAAACCCCGTCACATGGACGGGGTTTTTTGTGCTCGCCGAGTAATTACTCTGGGCGAACCTGTGCAGCTTGCATACCCTTTTGGCCTTTCTCAGCCACGAAGGAAACGGTCTGGCCTTCTTTCAGGCTTTTGAAACCGTCGCTTTCGATAGCTTTGAAGTGTACGAACAGGTCGTCACCGCCACCTGTAGGAGTGATGAAGCCGAAGCCTTTTTCATCGTTGAACCATTTAACGGTGCCGGTTTGGCGATTAGACATGGTGTATCTCCAAGAAACATATATTTTCAGTGTACTGTGCTGCTCAGGCCAACTGGGCACACCGGGGTATCATAGTCGAAATGTTCGATTTGGGAGCCCCCCGCACGCGCTGTTTGCCAATCAGTCGTGTTTTCTTTACTGCCTGATCCGGCTGAAAGGCCCGGTTTTAAAGGCTTTCAGCCGAACGTAAAGACGATAAAAAAAGCTGTAAAACCTGAATAAATCGGTCAAAAAGGCCCGAAATCAGCGTTTTTTATCGATGCACGGCTCTGTGCAAAGATCTGTTTTCTTACTTTTTGGCCTTGTTATCGGCCTTGCATTTTGCAATCTGCCCCAGTGCTTTTTGCTGCAGCTGCGGGGTCGCCTTATTGTCCATCAAGGCTTGAATGTCGGCTGCCGGGTAGGACTTGATCGCATCGGCGCCACAGGCGCAATGGGATTTGGCCGCTGCCGCGCCGATCTGTGGCGTGGCCGCCTCGGTGCATTGGGCCATGTATTTTTCACGCTCCCCCTTGGGCCATTCGGCGTGGGCGGTCAGCGGGAGCAGCAGGGCGAGGGGGGCGACTACTGCAAATAATGTGTTCAGACGCATGCGAAGATGCTCCTTTCGGGTCGATGTCTTGTTATCTGAGGCGTAGCGGGCGGTACAGTTCAGCACTCTGGCATAAAAACCGTGGATTTACGTCCGCTTCAATCCGGGCGCGGCGATGACCGTTCATCTGTGCTAGCATGCCGGGCTCGGGTATTTTCAGGCTCCGGAGGACAACAGGTCCCGGCTGCGGCAAATGTTCGATTAACCCTGATTTGAATCCCAGTCACTCTGGTTCGGTTTTCCCGGTTGGCCGCAAGGCTCCTGCCGCTGTAAGGCAGGCGTTCGTCATTGAATGGCCTGGACTGGATCTTGTACTGGCTCATCCCAACCCACGTGACCTTTGGTAGGGGTCACCACTAGGAGAGGAGGCGCCATGCCAACTATTACTCTTCCCGACGGCAGTCAACGTTCATTCGATCACCCGGTTTCCGTAGCCGAGGTCGCAGCATCCATCGGCGCGGGCCTGGCCAAGGCCACCCTGGCTGGCAAGGTCAACGGCAAACTGGTCGATGCCAGCGATGTCATCGACAGCGACGCCACGCTGCAAATCATCACGCCAAAGGATGAAGAGGGGCTGGAGATCATTCGCCACTCTTGCGCGCACCTGGTGGGCCATGCGGTCAAGCAGTTGTATCCGAGCGCGAAGATGGTCATCGGGCCAGTCATCGACGAAGGCTTCTATTACGACATCGCCTTTGAGCGTCCTTTCACGCCGGAAGACATGGCGGCCATCGAACAGCGCATGCAGCAGCTGATCGAGAAAGATTACGACGTCATCAAGAAAGTGACCCCGCGTGCCGAAGTCATCGAAGTGTTCAAGGCGCGTGGCGAGGATTACAAGCTGCGTCTGGTGGAAGACATGCCGGACGAGCAGGCCATGGGCCTGTACTACCACGAAGAATACGTCGACATGTGCCGTGGCCCGCATGTGCCGAACACCCGCTTCCTGAAGTCTTTCAAGCTGACCAAGCTGTCCGGCGCCTATTGGCGTGGCGATGCGAAGAACGAGCAGTTGCAGCGCGTCTACGGCACTGCCTGGGCCGACAAGAAGCAACTGGCGGCTTACATCCAGCGTATCGAGGAAGCCGAGAAGCGTGACCATCGCAAGATCGGCAAGCGCCTGGGCCTGTTCCACACCCAGGAAGAATCCCCGGGCATGGTGTTCTGGCATCCGAACGGTTGGACCCTGTACCAGGTGCTCGAGCAGTACATGCGCCAGGTCCAGCGTGAAAACGGCTACCTGGAGATCAAGACGCCGCAAGTGGTTGACCGTAGCCTGTGGGAGAAATCCGGGCACTGGGCCAACTACGCCGACAACATGTTCACTACCCAGTCGGAAAACCGCGACTACGCCATCAAGCCGATGAACTGCCCTTGCCACGTGCAGGTGTTCAACCAGGGCCTGAAAAGCTACCGCGAGCTGCCGATGCGCCTGGCTGAGTTCGGTGCCTGCCACCGTAACGAGCCATCGGGTGCGCTGCACGGCATCATGCGCGTGCGTGCCTTCACCCAGGACGATGCGCATATCTTCTGCACCGAAGAGCAGATGCAGGCCGAATCCGCTGCCTTCATCAAGCTGACCATGGACGTCTACCGGGACTTCGGCTTTACCGAAGTCGAGATGAAGCTGTCCACTCGTCCGGAAAAACGCGTTGGTTCCGATGAGTTGTGGGATCGCGCCGAAGCAGCCCTGGCCGCTGCCCTCGATAGCGCAGGCCTTGCGTACGATCTGCAACCGGGCGAAGGGGCTTTCTACGGGCCGAAGATCGAGTTCTCGCTGAAAGATTGCCTTGGTCGCGTGTGGCAGTGTGGTACCCTGCAGCTCGATTTTAACCTGCCGATCCGTCTGGGCGCCGAATACGTGTCCGAAGACAACAGCCGCAAGCACCCGGTCATGCTTCACCGCGCGATCCTCGGTTCGTTCGAGCGCTTCGTCGGGATTCTGATCGAACACTACGAGGGCGCGTTCCCCGCGTGGTTGGCGCCGACCCAGGCAGTGATCATGAATATCACTGATAAACAGGCAGATTTTGCCGCCGAGGTCGAAAAAACTCTCAACCAAAGCGGATTTCGTGCCAAGTCCGACTTGAGAAATGAAAAGATCGGCTTTAAAATCCGCGAGCATACTTTGCTCAAGGTTCCCTTTCTCTTGGTTATTGGAGATCGGGAGGTCGAGATGCAGACTGTCGCTGTGCGTACTCGTGAAGGTGCTGACCTGGGCTCGATGCCCGTCGCCGAATTCGCTGAGTTCCTCGCGCAAGCGGTTTCCCGGCGTGGTCGCCCAGATTTGGAGTAATTATTATTAAGCGTGAAATGAGACAAGATAAACGAGCTGCACCGAAAGCCCCGATCAACGAGAATATCTCGGCACGCGAGGTTCGGTTAATTGGCGCTGACGGCGAGCAGATTGGCATCGTCTCGATTGATGAAGCGCTTCGTATTGCTGAAGAAGCCAAGCTTGATCTGGTAGAAATTTCCGCAGACGCAGTCCCGCCGGTTTGCCGGGTGATGGACTACGGCAAGTCGATCTTCGAAAAGAAGAAGCAGATTGCCGCGGCGAAGAAAAACCAGAAGCAGATTCAGGTAAAAGAAATCAAGTTTCGTCCAGGGACGGAGGAAGGGGATTACCAGGTAAAACTGCGCAACCTGGTACGTTTCCTGAGTGACGGGGACAGGGCCAAGGTATCCTTGCGATTCCGCGGCCGTGAGATGGCCCACCAGGAGCTGGGGATGGAACTCCTCAAGCGGGTTGAACAAGACCTGCTCGAGTACGGTTCGGTCGAACAGCATCCTAAGATGGAAGGACGCCAGCTGATCATGGTCATCGCCCCGAAAAAGAAGAAGTAATCAACAGGGCACGGCAGGCCTTGCGATTATGTTTATCAACTGAATGCGGAGTATCCGAACATGCCAAAGATGAAAACTAAAAGTGGTGCTGCTAAGCGGTTTCTGAAAACTGCTAACGGTATCAAGCACAAGCACGCTTTCAAGAGCCACATCCTGACCAAAATGTCGACCAAGCGTAAGCGTCAACTGCGCGGTAGCAGCTTGCTGCATCCGTCTGACGTGGCAAAAGTCGAGCGCATGCTGCGCCTTCGTTAATTTTTGGATCAAGAATAGAGGAAGTAACTCATGGCTCGTGTAAAGCGTGGCGTCATTGCCCGTAAGCGTCACAAAAAAATTCTGAAACTTGCTAAAGGCTACTACGGCGCGCGTTCCCGCGTATTCCGTGTTGCCAAGCAAGCGGTAATCAAGGCAGGCCAATACGCCTACCGTGACCGTCGTCAGAAAAAACGTCAGTTCCGCGCTCTGTGGATCGCTCGTATCAACGCTGGTGCTCGTGTTAACGGTCTGTCCTACAGCCGTTTCATTGCCGGCCTGAAAAAAGCGTCCATCGAGATCGACCGTAAGGTTCTGGCTGATCTGGCAGTGAACGAAAAAGCGGCGTTTGCTGCGATTGTCGAGAAAGCTAAAGCCACCTTGGCTTAAGTACCCCCGACAGTCACCCGGCCTCACCTCTGTGGGGCCAGGTGTTAAACGTCATAAATAGGGGAAGAGCCTTCAAGCTCTTCCCCTATTTTGTATCTGGAGTCTGTACATGGAAAACCTGGACGCGCTGGTCTCTCAAGCACTAGAGGCTGTGCAAAGCGCTGAAGATATCAATGCCCTGGAGCAAATCCGGGTTCACTACCTTGGCAAGAAGGGCGAGTTGACTCAGGTGATGAAGACCCTGGGGAACCTGCCGGCCGAAGAGCGTCCGCAGGTCGGTGCGCTGATCAACGTTGCCAAGGAGCGTGTTACAGAAGTCCTTAATGCGCGCAAGGCCTTGTTCGAGGAAGCGGATCTGGCTGCCAAGCTCGCCGCCGAATCCATCGACGTGACCCTGCCTGGCCGCGGCCAGACTTCCGGTGGTTTGCATCCGGTTACCCGGACCCTGGAACGTATCGAGCAGTTCTTCACCCACATCGGCTACGGCATTGCCGAAGGCCCTGAGGTCGAAGACGACTATCACAATTTCGAGGCGCTCAACATCCCAGGCCATCACCCGGCCCGGTCGATGCATGACACCTTCTATTTCAACGCGAACATGCTGTTGCGCACCCATACCTCGCCGGTACAGGTCCGCACCATGGAATCGCAGCAGCCGCCGATCCGCATCGTCTGCCCAGGCCGTGTGTACCGTAGCGACTCCGATATCACCCACTCGCCGATGTTCCACCAGGTCGAAGGCCTGCTGGTGGATCGCGACATCAATTTCGCCGACCTGAAAGGGACTATCGAAGAGTTCCTGCGGGTGTTCTTCGAGAAAGAACTGGCGGTGCGTTTCCGTCCTTCGTACTTCCCGTTCACCGAGCCATCCGCTGAAGTCGATATGGAATGCGTGATGTGCAGCGGTAAAGGCTGCCGCGTCTGCAAGCAGACCGGCTGGCTGGAGGTCATGGGCTGCGGCATGGTTCACCCGAACGTGCTGCGTATGTCCGGGATCGATCCGGAAGAGTTCTCGGGTTTTGCTTTCGGCATGGGCGTCGAGCGTCTGGCCATGCTGCGTTACGGTGTAAATGACTTGCGCCTGTTCTTCGACAACGACTTGCGGTTCCTTGCGCAATTTCGCTAAGCCGCAGACCCGTAACGAATCTAATAGGAGAGCAGGATGAAATTCAGTGAACAATGGCTGCGCGGCTGGGTAAGCCCGCAGGTAAGCCGGGACGAGCTGGTTGCTCGTCTGTCGATGGCCGGTCTTGAGGTCGATAGCGTGACGCCGGCCGCCGGTGAATTCAGTGGTGTGGTGGTGGGCGAGGTGCTGAGCACCGAGCAGCACCCGGACGCCGACAAGCTGCGGGTGTGCCAGGTCAGCAATGGCGCGGAAACCTTCCAGGTGGTCTGTGGCGCGCCAAATGTGCGCCCGGGCCTGAAGATCCCGTTCGCCATGATCGGTGCCGAACTGCCGGGCGACTTCAAGATCAAGAAAGCCAAGCTGCGTGGCGTCGAGTCCAACGGCATGTTGTGCTCCCAGGCTGAACTGCAGATTGGCGAAGGCAACGATGGCCTGATGGAGCTTCCGGCTGACGCACCAGTCGGCCAGGACATCCGTGAGTACCTGAGCCTGGACGATGCGAGCATCGAGGTCGACCTGACCCCGAACCGTGGCGACTGCCTGTCCCTGGCCGGTCTGGCTCGTGAAGTGGGTGCGTTGTATGCCGCCCCAGTGGCACGTCCAGCGGTCGCGACCGTTGCCGCGGTGCATGATGAAGTGCGCTCGGTTGAAGTGCTGGCGCCGGCGGCATGCCCACGTTACCTGGGGCGCGTTATCCGGAATGTCGACCTGTCCAAGCCGACCCCGCTGTGGATGGTCGAGCGCCTGCGTCGCGCCGACGTGCGCAGCATCGACGCTGCCGTCGACATCACCAACTACGTGATGCTGGAGCTGGGTCAGCCGCTGCACGCGTTCGACCTTGCCGAAATCAACGGCGGCATCCGCGTGCGCATGGCTGAGGAAGGCGAGAAGCTGGTACTGCTCGATGGCCAGGAAGTGACCCTGCGCAGCGATACGCTGGTCATTGCCGACCACTCCCGTGCCCTGGCGATTGCCGGCGTAATGGGCGGCGAGCACAGTGGTGTGTCTGCCACGACCCGTGATGTGTTCCTTGAAAGTGCGTTCTTCGACCAGATTGCGGTGGCTGGCAAGGCCCGTTCCTATGGCCTGCATACCGATGCCTCGCACCGTTACGAGCGCGGCGTGGACTGGCAACTGGCCCGTGAAGCCATGGAGCGCGCCACTGGCCTGCTGCTGGAAATCACTGGCGGCGAAGCTGGCCCGATCATCGAAACCGTCAGCGAACAGCACCTGCCCCAAATCGCACCGGTCACCCTGCGTGCCCAGCGCATCACGCAGATGCTCGGCATGGAAATGGACCCGGCTGAAGTCGAGCGCCTGCTCAGCGCCCTGGGCCTGAACATCAGCGCCGACGGGGCAGGGCAGTGGCGTGTCGAAGTGCCAAGCCATCGCTTCGATATCAGCCTGGAAGTCGACCTGATCGAAGAGCTGGCCCGTCTGTACGGCTACAACCGTTTGCCGGTTCGCTACCCGCAGGCGCGCCTGGCCCCACAGGCCAAGGCCGAAGCCCGTAGCGACCTGCCGGAACTGCGCCGTCTGCTGGTGGCTCGTGGGTATCAGGAAGCGATCACCTACAGCTTCATCGATCCACGCCAGTTCGAGCTGTTCAATCCGGGTGTCGAGCCGCTGTTGCTGGCCAACCCGATTTCCAACGACATGGCCGCCATGCGCTCGTCCCTGTGGCCGGGCCTGGTCAAGTCGCTCCAGCACAACCTGAACCGCCAACAGGACCGCGTACGTCTGTTCGAAAGCGGCCTGCGTTTCGTTGGTCAGTTGGAAGGCTTGAAGCAAGAGCCGATGCTGGCCGGTGTCGTTTGCGGCAGTCGTTTGCCGGAAGGCTGGGCGCAAGGTCGCGATGTCGTCGACTTCTTCGACGTCAAGGCTGACGTGGAAGCGGTGTTGGGCTTCGCCGGTGCGCTCGGTGTGTTCACCTTCGTGCCGGGCAAGCATCCGGCGCTGCATCCGGGGCAGACAGCACGCATTGAGCGTGACGGGCGTGAAGTCGGCTATGTCGGCGCGATTCACCCTGAACTGTCCAAGACCCTGGGGCTTGATCGTCCTGTGTTTGTTTTCGAGCTGGTTCTGGGCGAAGTGGCGCTGGGGAAAATGCCGAAATTCCAGGAGTTATCGCGCTTTCCTGAAGTGCGGCGTGACCTTGCGCTGCTGGCCGATCGCGACGTTGCATCCAGCGCTGTACTGGATGTAATCCGTGAAAATGCAGGCGAATGGCTCACGGACCTCAGGCTATTTGACGTGTATCAGGGTAAAGGCATTGATCCGCATAGAAAAAGCCTTGCAGTCGGCTTGACCTGGCAGCATCCATCGCGCACTCTTAATGACGATGAGGTGAATACCGCAACGCAGAATATCCTCACCTCGCTCGAAAACAGGTTGAACGCCACGTTAAGGAAGTGACGTATGGGGGCTCTGACGAAAGCTGAGATGGCGGAACGTCTGTATGAGGAGCTGGGCCTGAATAAACGGGAGGCCAAAGAATTGGTCGAACTGTTTTTCGAAGAAATCAGGCACGCTCTGGAAGACAACGAACAGGTCAAATTGTCCGGTTTCGGCAATTTCGACCTGCGGGACAAACGCCAGCGGCCTGGCCGCAATCCGAAAACGGGTGAAGAAATCCCGATCACGGCTCGCCGTGTGGTCACCTTTCGTCCAGGGCAGAAGTTGAAGGCCCGAGTTGAGGCTTATGCTGGAACCAAGTCATAACGACGAGCTACCCGTCATCCCAGGCAAACGCTACTTCACCATTGGTGAAGTCAGCGAGCTGTGTGCGGTAAAACCGCATGTGCTGCGCTATTGGGAGCAGGAGTTTCCTCAACTCAACCCGGTCAAGCGCCGCGGTAACCGCCGGTATTATCAGCGACAAGACGTGCTGATGATCCGGCAGATCCGCGCGCTGCTGTACGACCAGGGGTTCACCATCGGCGGAGCGCGCTTGCGCCTCTCCGGTGATGAGGCCAAAGACGATACAACCCAGTACAAACAGATGATCCGCCAGATGATCGCCGAGCTTGAAGATGTGCTGGTGGTGCTCAAGAAATAAATTTCTGCTTTTAAATCTTCCAGTTTTCAAAAGCTTGCGATATATTCCTGAGCGTTCCGTTGAGAGACGGAACAAGATTCACGCCTAGTCGGGGCGTAGCGCAGTCCGGTAGCGCACTAGCATGGGGTGCTAGGGGTCGAGTGTTCGAATCACTCCGTCCCGACCATTATTCCTGAGTAAAATCAGACAGTTAAGCCGATCAGATGGATCGGCTTTTTTGTGCTCGCGCAAAACATGCGCAAAACTAACCGGTGATTTCGCTGATATTCAGGTCGGGGATTGCTTCCCACCACACGATATCCGCGTGATCCTTCTGGTAGTTCTGGTCATGCTCTCGCTGGCATGGCCGGCGATCTTCTGCCCATCCTTTCCGGCTTTCTGATACAGGTGCAGCGACAGTGCACGCACTTCGTGGAAGCCCGGCATTTCCTCTTCTATCGACCCCTTGAACAACCCGCCGCTTCCCGGACCCCATCGAATCGCTGGCGCCGTATACGATCACCAGGCCAGATCCCTTGGCGATCAGAATCAGGTCTTTATGGATGCCGCAAGGGTAGGTGATTGCGCATATACGATCCGCGAGGTCTCCTTTGTTCATGGCATAGCTCCGCCCGCTGTTTACCGGCAGGCTGTGAGTTGTAAGGGTTTGGTTTGTAGTCAGATCGCTTTGGTGGGGGCTTGTATCAGGGTATGGCTGATATACGAGGAAGCCTCATTCGAATAAGGTTCTGTAGTTCGCCCTGCC
Source organism: Pseudomonas sp. N-1-13 (assembly GCF_057787095.1). NCBI lineage: Bacteria > Pseudomonadati > Pseudomonadota > Gammaproteobacteria > Pseudomonadales > Pseudomonadaceae > Pseudomonas > Pseudomonas sp. N-1-13. The sequence continues at coordinate 2,000,329 of NZ_JBYNRI010000001.1, forward strand.
AGGTGTTTCAGAGAAATGCTGAGTGGCCGCAGCTGGTCAGGGTGGGCTTTTTTTTGCCATGGCTCCTCTAGATGGGACAGGCCCTGTAAAGCAGGGGGGGATCATGGCGTCACCTCTTTGATATGGCTGCCTATCCATTTGCGCATCCGCTGCCATCGCTGCTCCGAGGTTTCGTTCCAGCCGCACTCGTCATTCTCAAATACGACCTCGGCGGCCATGGCTGGCGCTATTCTGAAAGCGCCCGAAACTGTTTCTCGGCAATGCGCATCGATGACGCTCATTTCGATGCTGCGCTTCGCACTGGAGAACACCGAGGGTGCAGAACTGCCCGTCAGCTTCAAGCGTGTCCGCCACCAGGCGCTTGTTAGGCATCGCGTCCATTGCGTCGTGAGGTTCGATCAGAAAGGCCTGATCGCGCTTGCCCTTCAACGCCGATGACACGGCGCCACGCCAGCAGATCAGATCCCACCCACCGCAATCGTCGCTGTAGTGCCCACCAGCACACAGGCCCGGAATGGTCAGGCAGAACCAGCCTTCGCCTTCAGGCCGGTCAGGCTCCCAGTAGATGGATGGGCAGGTAACAGGACCAAATACTTTGTCCGGAACCTACACGCAAACTAAAGCGTCCGGTACTTGTACCTGGGATGCTACAAAGCTTTGATAGAGCCTAATTATTCCTTTGCCGCTATAGCGGCTAACTTTGAAGGGGGAGGGGTTAGAGGTTTTTGGAGCTACGGCTACTATCGTTATAAAATCGGTTATTGCGGTGGCTCAGATGCTCAATGAAACGGATACGGTCGGACAGACGTTTAAGCGGGCGTTCTTCCGAGTAGATGGCGTGACGATGTATTTCTTTTGGGCGATATGGGCCGGAATCATGACAAAGGTTCTATTTGATCCCAGCCAGCCAAAAATCGCTGTACTGGTCCTTTTCATGGTTGGCATGATGAACCCCATCCTATTCATCATGATGGGGTTGATGCGGCTACCTGGCTTATTGACGGCGCTGATTCTCGCCGGATTGAATGTTAAAGGCCTCTGGGTTTTCGCGTAGCTTCGACGCTGAACTGGCCTACCGGTATTGGGTGCTGATTCGCTGGGCGATGGCTTCGAGTTTTTCAGCCATTGCCCACATGTCGTTGTTGTCGCGGCGGGACGTCACGGGCGCGCGGTGGACGTTGCGGCCGATCAGGATCCAGGCGGCGAGCAGGATTAGCCAAGCCTCGGCCTTTCGGCGAACGAAGCGCCTCATGGCTGCGCTGCTGGGTGAGTTTCGTTCCAGCGCTCGAACGCTTCTAGCGTGGTGGCTGCTTCGATCTTCTCGTCGCAGGTGTAGCAGTGCGCTACGCCGCCGGCGGCGCCGACGTCGCGGTGATCTTGCTTGCAGGGGTTCATGTGCCAGTCATCATCACTGGTGGCTTCTGGATGTTCTGGGCGCTCAGGCGGATAGGCCGGGGCTGTCATCGCTTGGTCAATGGCTGCGCGAAGGCTCTCGCTGTAATTCTCGCCGATGACGCACTCGGTCGGCTTATCCATCCAGTGGCCGACAATCTCGATGCTGATGCTGCTGTCACCGGCATCGCCGTTAGGGCTGCTGTCGAAGCGGACATCCCAGCAATTCGATTCCAGCGCATCCAGCCGGGCCGCGTCACGCTCCAGTTGATCAATCTGCTGATCCGCTGCGTTCAGGCGCAGCTGCAGAGCGTCACGCTCGGCGGTGATGCGTTCGATGTGCTGAGCCAGCGTGCACGCGAAGTCGCCGGCCAGCCGCTCAGCGATGTACTGGCGGTAGTCGTGACGCTTAAGCGCTGTCTTGAACTGGTTGGCGATGTAGCCGCGACCGCCTGCTGGAGTGGCTAGGTCAAACTCAGGCTCGGCGGCGTAGTTTTCTATGGGCATGGGATACCTTGCCGGGTATATTCCCGGCCCTATCTAGAGGATTGGCTTATGGATCGAGTCGTTTTTGGTGGCTGTCTTCTGCTTGTTGTATTCGGTATTTTGCTTGGCTTGGGTGTGGGGTCTACGGAAGTATCTGCCAACAAAATTCGCGGTGTTTTCGAGTTGCTTAGTTTTGCAGGCACCGCTGCAACAGCAATTGTCGCAGTTGCTGCGTTGACTAGCTGGCAAAGTCAGTTCCGGCATTCAGAGAAATTCAAGGTGCTTAAAGATTTTCAAAGCACTTTAGATGATGGAGAATCTGCTTCTGTTTATGTCATGGCTTTGTTTAGAGTGTTTGTTGAGTTGCACGAAAGTAGTGCTTCTGTAGAAATAACTGATCTATTCAACAAGATACAAAGGCCACAGAAGGTTTGGCTTGGCCATTGTGCGAAAGTCGATAAATCTTGGCAGGGTATGTTGCTGCATTTCGATCAGTCAGAAATTTCGATGTTTAGCTTCACGCATCGTGATTTGGAAGAGTTGGTGCAAATTGAAGTTCAAAACATTATACGACTCGGATTTGTCCTAAGTGATCCTGACTTGTCTGGAATGTATGAGGTTTCTGAAAGGTGCGTAAACACCGCCAGGAACAAAAGCCGAACGTTATATTCAGAATCAAATGTCTTGTTAAAAAGGCTGGTTGGTTAGATTTTAGCTATTGTGATCGATACCAGATCATGGGCATTCACAACCCGCATGCCGAGCGCCTTGCCGATATGCACTTCAAGGCTGGCGCCGCGGGAATCCTGCCAGCCGGGCAGGGTGGCCACGGTGTCGCAGTCCATTAGCGCCTTGATGTCCCGGCGCATGCATTCGCTCCAGGTGCCCGGGTCTGGGTTGAGTTCGGCGGGGTTTATGACGGTGTGGCCGGCCTCGCGCAGGCTGGCGGCAGTGGTGTGGAAGAGGGGGAAGTTCAGGTCCAGCATGTTGGTCATGGGGCCGCTGAGGTAGATTCGTTTCACTGGGAGTCCTTGCCGGGGCATGCCCGGGCGGTGGAGTGGGGGAGTAGTGGAAATCCCACAAGAGGAGCGCGCGGGCAGGACAGCAGACCATCGAGCACTACCGTCACCGCACTGTTGAATGGCTGACGGATTGCCGAGGTGCTGCCGAATGAAAAAACTGACTGACCTGATAAACCTGATCGCTGCCGTGGTTCGACTGATCGACGTGATCATCCGTACGGGCTGGGTATGATCTGCTCGGATTCGGCGACGGTTGCGAGTGAAAGACACCGAAGCCTGTGATTTCGTAGTGTCTATCTGGCATCATGTAAAAAACATGGAGCCGGGTAGATGACAGATAAGAGTGAAATTTCAAAGTCCGAATTCAAGAAGAAGGATTTAAATTCTCCGGAGTTTAGAAAGCGAATTGCCGAACAGGCCTGTCGAACCGCTATAGATGACCTGGCTGCATGGAAGTCTATTTACAGTTTGTCAATTGATTTGAGAAATTTTGAAATTTCTCAATTGGTGCAGAGAAATAATTTCTTTATGATTTTTCAGGGGGTTCTCTTCGCCGGAATATGTCAGTCTGCTGGGCAGCTGCCGATAGTTAGTTTCGTTATATGTTTGGTTGGGTTGTTAGTCTCGCTGTTCCAGGCAGGAATGGCCGCTGGCGCGAAGTATTGGCAGGAGCATTGGGAAATTAATTGCAGAAAGTCAGAAGAGTCCATGGTTGAGCTTTTGAAGCGTCACAGAGTGTATAGATATTTGAATGACAAGTTTGATGTAAAACTTTCTCCGGAGGTTGACCAACAGTTACTTCGTAGGAAGGTTTTAATTCACTTATTTCTTGATAACTCGAACAAAGACGAGATCAAAAAAAGCATCTGGAAAGGTAGGCCGTGGGCTCCGGTGGCTAATTTTATGATCTTGGCTAGGTTTTCTTCTAGTCGACTTCCTATATATGTCGGGCTGGTATTAGCATTGGGTTGGGGGATTTTGTTTGTTTCCACCTTTAGGGTCGAGGCACTGGATTGGCACGTTCCAGAAAATATTTCCGGATTTAAACAGCGCCAGGCCCCTGAACCAGTCTTGCCGAAGTAGCCCCCAAATCTCATCGGAAGTCACTCACACAATCCATAGATTGAGCTGCAAAGCTCAACCTCTTGATCAACCCGGATTAGGTCATATTGACGGCCCCCGCGAGAGGTTGTAGCCCACTCGACCCTGGCGTGAATGCCGTGGGATAGTGTCCCGGCGTCTGCGGCTGATGTCGCGCCAAGGTCTGAAGCTGGGAAAAAGGTCGCAACCTTCGTTTTGCTGACCTTCGATATCAGTTGCTCCCACTTGGCAAGCCGCTCAAGCTCTTCAGGAAAGCGTTTGCTTATTTCAAGAAGCTCGTCCTTGCCGGCGTTTATGCATGGCATACAGCCGACCCGACGCATACCCAGCTCATACAGGGGGTTCGATTTGAGCCCATGCTTTCGATGCATCTCGAAGCAATCTTCTGCCGTCCACGGAAGGATGGGGCGGTAGTTCCAAAGTTCTGCTCCGCTGCTGCGCGTCAGCACGTGCTCTGATGCGGACAACAGGGCCCGCTTCGCTCCTTCGTCAGCTCTAACCCCTTGCCACGATCGGACATCGTCGCCTGCGTCGAGCAGGGGAAGGTGAACTTGTTTGGTCAGTTGGTCTCGCTTGAGCTCTTTGGAACAGAACGCCACCTTTGTGGATGGAAACCGGCCGTGAACCATACACATGTCGAGGAAAGGATTCCCAGTGGTGTAGAGCAAGCCAAGGGCCTGTTCGGCAATCTCTGGCGTCCACTCATACCGGCCCTGGTTCTTGTGCGTTCCGGCGATCACGTTGCGCATCATCTGGCGACGGCCTTCGATCTGTTTCGTGAAGTCGGCGCGAATCCAGCGGATCGGCACGCCGGTAGACTGCTCGACATAGCGAACGTACTCGTATGTTGAAGGGTGCTCGTTACCGGTGTCTGCGAAGACTGCCTGAAGGTGCTCTACCTCCTGCTCTACTGCCAGCAGGAGCATGGCAGTGCTGTCCTTTCCGCCGCTGTAGCTGATGACGTTGTGCTCGATGGTCATGGCGTTTTCCAGGTGCGCACCGGCCTCGCCGGTTGGCGTGATTCGAGTTTGTGGGCTATTGGTTGATGGCCCGGCATGAGGCCGGATCAAGGAGAGAAGCAATGGCGACAGATCGTGAAATCGCGCTGGAACAGGCACTTATTGCCGTTATCGCAGCAGCGGAGGCGGCCGGGGGCGACGTTCAGGGATTATTGAGTAACGCGCACGGGCTGATCATTGGGCACAGCCCGTACCGCCAGGTCGAACACCCATATGTCACGATGGCTTGCCAGGAGATCAGCGAGGCACACGCCACTGTCCTAACGCTTAAGCCATGAGTAGGCGGACTCAGTAGATGATCAGGCGCCACCCTCCGTGCCCGGTGGTGGCAATTTGGTTTGGGTTGGGGTATCACGGGTGACCGGCATGGAGATGGATCAAGGAGATGGCTTTGGAGGCAGCAACATGGGCGAATGTGATCGCAGGTCTAGCGCTTTTTGTATCTGTAGCAGCTGCTGTATTTTCGTGGAGATCCGTATCCCAGGCGAAGCGGGCTAATAGCATCGCCATTCATCAATACCAGAAGGAACTTCATCGGGCGTTTTTCGAAGTTCGAAGGCTCTTGAGTGGTCGCGGATTATTTTTGAAGCAGCAGGAGTTAGCTCCGTATGGGATGATTCTGCGGTCATCCTCGCTCTACGTCAGTGAGGCGCTTTCTGCGAAACTGCTTGAGTTCTACGATAGTTGCTTTCAAGTAGAAAATTTACACACCTGCCTCGAAATGAATCGCGATTATGCACGACTTATCGCAAACGAGGAGACGGGTCTAGCCGGCGCCGACTTTGAAGCGCACCGAGCGAGTGCTGATGATCAAGTAGTTAAAGCGCGCAAGGATTTAATGGACTGCCTGACGCTGACAACAGTGTTAGGAACGGTAATTGAATCTAAATTTGTTAAAGAGATAAAGCTTAGCTGACGGCCTGGCTCCCGACTCTATGACCGGTGGTGGCAATTTGGTTTTGGATGATATTTTATGGTTTACCGGCATGGGCCGGCACAAGGAGAGAAAATGAGCAACTTCCCGTTCACTGTTGGAGATTTGCAGCGTCAGCTACAGAACCTTGATCCAGATGACATTCTCGAGTTTCAAGGCGGGCTGACCTTCAACAGAATCAAAAGGCGAGGCGATGATTTGCAGGTTCTGGAATTTTGCGAGGCTCAAGGCTTCTTGGAAGACAAATTCAAGAAGTCGAACCCGCATGTTCAGGTCGTTTTTATCAAAGCTGAACCCTTCGAAGAAGGTGAGCTGATTCAAGAAATCGACGTAAACATTCGATAGCCACAACTTCATCACATACGTACCCGGAGAAAGTAATGTTCCCAAACGAGTGCTGTGCTCAATCGATCCGCTCCTATGATGACGAAGATCGGCTTGGAACCTTCCGAGTTACCGGTGGGCGCGATGCAATCGACATAGAAATGACGCTTGTGTGCAACTCCTGTGCTGAGACGTGGAGCAGAACATACAAGTCCGACCATTCATTGTTCTGGATAAAAAAGAACCCAGAAGCTTAATCGTCCTTACTGATACGCAGTTCTTCGCGTCTGTAGGCCAACTCCAATTTCCGCGACACGTTTTCGGGTATCTCGTATTCGTGTCGCGGAGCGGTAAGGAACTGAGCAGATCCACCCGGGCCAAGTCCATGCAGATGATGAATCATCAGCGTGATGGCCTCGCCCTGTTCCTCGATGCCGCTCCAGGCCATCAGCTCAGCCAATGCCTGGCGTGTTCCAGCCATACAATGCAGCCTGATTTCCTCTTCGCCGCGGCTCTTTCGCTTCGCCGCGGTCTTTGCTGACCGTTCTTTCTGAGCTGCAGCCATGGCAGGTCTCCGTTATTCCGCTGGCCGGCAAGTCCAGCCAGGTCTGTCGTTTGCGTTGTTGGGTGCGAAAACGTCTCACGCTGCAACCTTCAGTTGATGCCAGGCACCGGCGGCGTGGAACAGCTCCGCGGCCTGCGCCTCATCGAGCGATACCTCCGCAGGGATGGCGATCCAGCCAGACGCCACCAGGTGGTTCGGGTTGCGGCTTTCGCGCAGCTCCAGGTAGTAATGCTCGATGGCATCCGTCAGGCGCTCGACCTTGTAAATGCCCTGTGGCGATATCTCCACCGACTTGATGTACTCGGCGCCGCGCTCGTCTCGACACATGGCGCCGATGTAAATCGTCCAGTGCTAGGAGAAGTCGAAAATGGCGTTGGCGATCGCCAAACTGCGGATTTGCCGACAGCTCTTCCAGTTCGCCATGATCTGGGAGCCGCTTGGGTCGATGTTCACGACTGCGACGTGATTAGTCCTGAGCAACGCCCGGCAACTGCGCTCGGCCCGGGCGAAACCGTTGTTGGGTTTGCGTTTCGACTTCATAGTGCGTCCGCCATCTTGCGTAGGGCGCGGCGCTCGGCCAGGGTCAGCTTGCGCGGTTTGCGCTTGAGGACCGTTTCAGGGTCTATCCGCGTTGAGCGGGGCGGCGGAATGGGGTTACGCGGCGGGCTTTGCAGTTCGGCGATCTGTCCGCCGGCGGCCAGGTACTGCGCGATTCGCTCTGCGATCGACTCGGCATCTGGCCGGTGCTGCTCGACGAGGTTGAGGTGGTTGCTAATCATGCTCAAGCTCCCATTCTATGGGCCTGCGCCCTTGCTTTGTCTGCGACTTCATCAACCATCCTGCCAAGCTCCAGATTGAACTGGACCAGCTCTTGATGAAGCATCGCGATGTACTCGTCATCGCGCTTAATGGTTTCGATGTACAGGCGGCAGTCTTCATCTTGGCGCGGATCGAACGACAGGAAATCCCACCATTCCCGGCCTGTGACGAACATGCAGCCCTGAACCTGCGGCTTGTGTTCGTCGGGCATTCCTTCGAGCCAGGTGCGAACGTGGACAGCCTCATTGAATGGGCACTTCGACTCAATGCCCCCGTCATCGCCAATCAAACCGTCCGGCGAACAGCCCAGCCAGTCGTATTTTGGGTGAACCACAAACCCGGACTTGATGACGGTATTGCCGGTCAGGATTTCGTAAAAGTCGTGACTCGACTGCTCGACTTCCGTGCCCCAGGCCATCGACTTGCTGCTGACTGAATGCTTCGACCTGTTAGCCAGGCGCTCAAAGGCCAGCTCGCGCATGTAGGTGGTGCGGGCTGCAAGCGGCTTGCGTTTGCCATGCTTGTCACGATCACCCCAAGCAATCACATCCTTGAACCTGCTTGCTGTTAGGCGACCGCTGCGGTCCTGATGCCACTGCTCCGTGCGCTGAAGATCTACGGCGGCGCTCATTGAGTGCCTCCTTGCTGATCGCTTTCAGAATCAACGTCTGCGCTCTCGTTGACGGTCGTGAACTCCGCATCAATGGTCTGTGCAATCGTCTTCAGTTCGCCGTGACGAGTTACGCCAATGGCGCCGCGCTGCTGAGGCTTCAGCGCCTTCCAGGCCTTTTCGTAACCCTCAATACCCTGTTCCTGAGCGATCTTTTTCAACTGCTCGAATAGGTCAGTGGTTGCGTCGGCTGTATCGCCCTGAGGAACTGATGCGGCGCCCACGTCTGCTGGCTTTTAGTTGGTAGATCTCGGGGTAACGTCTGTTTCAGAAAGCGCATAGCCGTCGTCCAGTTCGTCGCGTGTGTACACGCCCAAGATCACGTCAGGGCAATACAGCCGGGCGCATTTTTTGAGGGTCAGGTACGCGATCTGCTGCTTGGATCGTCCGCCCATAGCGTCGAGTTCCGTGTTCGCGCTTGAGTCATCAAGGTGGTCAGTTCGCGGGGAGAGTCCTCAGCCACGAACGTAGCCCAAACGCGGACCCCAAGCCCTTTCTCGTCGTTTATGTTCCAGTTTGGGGTGCGGTACTTCTTCGGCTGCGGATACCGTATTCGCAGCCTCGATCAGATGCCCGAGCTCGGCGCTGTTGCTGTTTTTTTGCTGACAAGGGCTTCGATGCTGAAGCCCTGCGGCGCTACTGTGACCATTGCCGGATGCAGCCGGGAATAGATCCAACAATACGTCTGGTTATCGCGGCTTACCTTGAAACACTGTTGCGAGAATCGGTCATGGCCGACAAGGCCACGGAGGTCGCTGCTGTGCGCGTTTCTACACCTAACTTCACATACACATGCTCCAGATGTTTGTTCACGGTGCGTGGGCTCAGATCAAGAATGGTGCCGATGTCGCGGTTGGTCTTGCCGCAGGCCACCCAGCGCAGAACCTCGACTTCCCGACCGGTGAGCTGAAAGCGTGCCGACAGCACCCTCTGCGCCGGCTCGTCGTCCAGGCTCGGCGCGGCTGGCTGTGACGCCGCTCGGGCCGACAGCAGGATGCGCGAGGTGCGCAGGTGTGCGGCGACCCGTGCCAGCACTTCGTCGGTCTGGATCGGCTTGGTCACGTAGTCGCTGCCACCGACTTCAAAGCCCTGGACCACATGCCTGCTTTCCGTCAGCGCGGTCATGAACAGCACCGGAATATCGGCGTTGGCCGGTTGCTCCTTGATCCGCCGGCAGGTCTCGAAACCGTCCAGGCCCGGCATCATCGCATCCAGCAGGATCAGGTCCGGACGCCGGCGTTCGATGCGGTTCAGGGCGCTGAGCCCGTCGAGGGCCACCAGGACCATGTAGCCGGCATCGTTGAGGGCGTCGGAGAGCATGGCGAGGTTGTCCGGGGTGTCGTCCACAATCAGCACGACACCGGGTTCAGCGACTGTGGTCAATACATTCATCTTCTGCCTCCTTGAGGGCGCGGTTGATTTCGTCCAGGCGAAAGTTTTTCAGCAGCTTGCGTAGCGAACTGATGAAAGGGGCGGTGGCTGGCGTCTCGGCCTGGATGGCGTCAAGTTTTTCGTGCAGACCGCGTACGTAGCCAATGGCGCTGAGTTCGCCGAGGGCGATGAGGTCAGGCTGTGAGGGCAATACCCCCGGTTCGGGGAATGTCGCAGGGGCTGGTTTTTCGCGGCGCAGCCAGTGCAGGTCGAGTTGCTGCTGGATCCGTTCGAGCAGCTCCGGGGTGTGTACCGGCTTGGCAAGGTAGTCGTTGCAGGCACTGGCCAGGCTGCGCTCGCGCTCGTCGTTAAAGGCATTGGCCGATATCACGATGATCGGTGCTGTGGACAACGCATTGCGGCGGATCAGCCGGCTGGTTTCCCAGCCATCCATCGTCGGCATCGACAGGTCCATGAGGATCAGGTCCGGCCCCCGCAGGGCGACCTGGCGAATTGCTTCCTGGCCGTTGCTGGCCTGGATCACTTCAAAGCCCAGGGGCGTAAGCATGCCGCTGAGGACCTTGCGATGGTCCACATGGTCGTCCACTACCAGCACCAGACGCCGCGGCCCCTGGTAGCCGATGATGTCGTGTTCGACATGGATTACCGCTTGCGGCACCCGTACTTGCGAGAGAAACAGGCGCACCTGGAAACAGGTGCCCTTGTCCTGCTGACTCTTGACCTGCAACTCGCCGCCCATCAGCGAGGTGAGCATGCGGGTAATGGTCAGGCCCAGGCCAACGCCCTTGTCCTGGCGCATCAGATCACCGCGCTCGAAAGGCTGGAAGATTCGCTCGATGTGCTCGGGGTCGATGCCGATACCCGTGTCGATGATGTCGAAGGTTGCCGTCTCGCGCATGTAACTGACCCGCAGGCAGACCTCGCCGCTGTCGGTGAAGTTGACCGCATTGCCCAACAGGTTAATGAGGATCTGCCGGACGCGCTTTTCGTCGCCCCGCACTACCGCCGGTATCTTGCCGATCAGCTCCAGGCGAAAGCGCAACCCTTTGTCCCGGGCTTGTGGGGTGAACATCAGCTCCAGATCGTGGATCAGTTCCGGGAAGGGGATTTCCGTCGGTTCCAGGCGCAATTTGCCGGCCTCGATCTTGGCCACATCGAGCAGGCCGTCGATCAGCGACAGCAGGTGAGAGCCGCTGCGCAGGATGGTCGCCAGGGCATCCTGATGCTGCTCCGGCATGGCCGCATCGCGCTGCAGGATCTGGGTAAAACCGAGGATGCTGTTCAACGGCGTACGCAGTTCGTGGGACAGTCCGGTGACGTAGCGACTCTTGGCCGCGTTGGCCGCCTCGGAAGCCTCCTTGGCATCTTGCAGGGCCTGGTCGGTCAAGCGGTGGGCTTCGATTTCCTGCATCAACAGCAGGGTCTGGCGGTCCGATTCTTCCTGGGCCACGCGGCGGCTTTCCCGCGTCAGAACCACCCACCAGGCGAGGATGGCCGCCAGTACCGAGAGCGTCAGGAAGGCCTGGAAAAATGCCTGGTACAGCGTCGCCTGGGCTTGCGGCGAGTGAGGCAGCCCCTGGGAGGCCTGGCCATAGATCAGCGCCAGAGCGCCGCTGAGCATCAGGATCAGCGCGAGCAGCAGGCCCAGGTAATGGACTAGCCGGGTGTGCAGGCGTGGCACAGTGGCATTGGGCAACAACCAATGCAACAGCGCTTCGAATTGCGCCGACAGACGCCCGTGGGGTTTGCAGCGATCGCCGCAACGCGCGTCCAGCGAACAGCAAAGCGAGCAGATGGGCGTGCTGTAGGCCGGACAGAAAGCCATGTCGGCGGTTTCGAATGGGTTGCTGCACAGGCCGCAGGTGATCTGCGTGCTCGCAGCTACCGGTTGCAGCAGTAACGGATCGCTGGTGCGGGCGATGTAATAGCGGCTACGGGTGGCCCAGGCCAGCAGCGGGGTCATGACCAGCGAGGTGCCGAGGGCGACGAAGGGCGGAGCGGCCTGGGCCAGTGCACCAAATAGACCGAAGTGGGCGAGGACCGACAGCAGCGAGGCGATCAGCATGGAGCCGACGCCCACCGGGTTGATGTCGTAGAGGTGAGCGCGCTTGAACTCGATGTACTTCGGTGACAACCCCAAGGGTTTGTTGATCACCAGGTCGGCGACCACCGAGCCGATCCAGGCGATGGCGATGTTGGCGTAGAGACCGAGCACCTGGTCGATGACGTCGAATACCCCCAACTCCATCAGCATCAGGGCAATGGCCACATTGAACACCAGCCAAACTACGCGGCCGGGGTGACTGTGGGTGACCCGGGCGAAAAAGTTCGACCAAGCCAGGGAGCCGGCGTAGGCGTTGGTCAGGTTGATCTTCATCTGCGAGACGAAGACGAACAGCACCATGGCCGCCAGGGCCCATTCCGGCGAGGCGAACACATAACCGAAGGCCACCAGGTACATCTGGGTAGGTTCCGTAGCGCGCTCGATGGGGATCTCGTGTTGCAGAGCGAGAAACGCCAGGAAGGCGCCAGCGAACATTTTCAGGGCGCCGGGCAGGATCCAGCCGGGGCCGGCGCAGAGCAGGGCGGCCCACCAGCGCTTGCGGTTGGCCGCGGTTTTTTCCGGCAGGAAGCGCAGGTAGTCGACCTGTTCGCCGATCTGCGTCACCAGGGATAGGGCTACTGTACAGGCTGCGCAAAACGCCAGCAGATTGAAGTCGCCGCTGGCATCACGGCCCTGGAAACTGGTCCAGTCGCTGAAGGCCTCGGGGTTTTTCAGCAGCACAAACAGATAGGGCAGCACCAGCAGCACCAGCCACAGTGGCTGGGTCCAGAGTTGCAGGCGGCTGATCAGGGTCACCCCATAGGCCACCAGGGGGATCACCAGCACGGAGCAGATCACATAGGCAAAGGCCAATGGGATATGGAAGTACAGCTCCAAGGCCAGGGCCATGATCGCTGCTTCCAGGGCGAAGAACAGAAAGGTGAAGCTGGCGTAGATCAGCGAGGTAATGGTCGAGCCGATGTAGCCGAAGCCGGCACCGCGGGTCAACAGGTCCATATCGACGCCGTAGCGGGCGGCGTAGTAGCTGACGGGCAGGCCGGTGAGGAAGATGATCAGGCTCACGGCGAGGATCGCCCAGAAGGTGTTGGTGAAGCCGTAGCTCAGGGCCAGTACCCCGCCAATCGCCTCCAGAGCCAGGAACGACACCGCGCCCAGGGCGGTGTTGGCGATGCGCAGCTCCGACCACTTGCGAAAGGACTTTGGTGTGTAACGCAGGGCGTAGTCTTCCATGGTTTCGTCGGCGACCCAACTGTTGTAGTCGCGACGGATCTTGGCGATGCGCTGGGTGCCCGGTGGAAGCACGGCAAAAGACTCCTGGGGTCAAGGCGCTCCGTGCCTGGCGGGTGTGCCCGTGGCGGATAGCCGAGCAATTTTCATGCCCTGCACCACGCCGTCTTGCCGCGCCAGCTGTTGCCTGCGCGCGCGTCCGTGCAGTGCCGTTCAGGCGGGGCCTGGAGCGATAGCCTGCGCCGCCTTGGTGCATTTTTCCCTACGTCAAATGACGTATGCGCTTACGTCAGGCTGCGTATACCCGTCACCGATCCGCGCCGCCATGCTGATGCCACCACCGTTGCCGGCCGCCCCACGGCGAGCTGTCAGCGTCACCGCAGAGGAGTAGCAGCATGGAACCACGATTGATCCGCACTAAAGGCCTGTTGCCGCGCCGCCTGGCGCTGGGGGCGGCGGCCCTGTCGTTATTGGCTGCCAGTGTGTTCAGCCAGGGTGTATGGGCGGACGAGGCCAACAGCACCGGCCTGGCGGTGACCGCCACTGAAGTCACGGTCGGCCAGTTGCACTCGGCCACCGGCACCATGGCGATTTCCGAGACCGGCTCGATCCAGGCCGAACGCCTGGCCATCGAGCAGATCAACGCTTCAGGCGGCATCCTCGGTCGGCAGATCAAGGTGATCCAGGAAGACGGCGCCTCCGACTGGCCGACCTTCGCCGAAAAGGCCAAGAAGCTTTTGGTCAACGACAAGGTGGCTACGGTGTTCGGTTGCTGGACCTCGGCCTCGCGCAAGGCTGTGCTGCCGATTTTCGAGAAAGAAAACGGCCTGCTCTACTACCCGACTTTCTACGAGGGGCTGGAGCAGTCGAAGAACGTGATCTACACCGGCCAGGAAGCCACCCAGCAAATCCTTGCCAGCCTCGACTGGATCGCCAAGACCAAAGGCGCCAAAACCTTCTACCTGGTGGGGTCGGACTATATCTGGCCACGCACCTCGATGAAGATTGCGCGCAAACACATTGAGAACGTGCTGCACGGCACCGTGGTCGGCGAAGACTACTACCCGCTGGGCAACACCCAGTTCGGCTCGCTGATCAACAAAGTCAAGCTGAAGAAGCCCGACGTTGTGTTCGCCGCCGTGGTGGGTGGCTCCAACGTGGCCTTCTACAAACAACTCAATGCGGCGGGCGTCAATTCGGCCAAGCAGACCTTGCTCACCCTGTCGGTGACCGAGGATGAATTGCTGGGCATCGGCGGCGAAAACATGGCCGGCTTCTACGCCTCGATGAAGTACTTCCAGAGCCTGGACAACCCCAACAACAAAGCCTTCGTCGACGCTTTCAAGGCCAAGTACGGCAAGGATTCGGTGATCGGCGACGTGACCCAGGCCGCGTATCTGGGCCCATGGTTGTGGAAGGCTGCGGTGGAAAAAGCCGGCAGCTTCGATATCGACAAAGTGGTTGCAGCCTCACCGGGCATCGAGTTGAAAACCGCGCCTGAAGGCTACGTCAAAGTGCATGAAAACCATCACCTGTGGAGCAAGACCCGCATCGGTGAAGTGCAACCCGATGGCCAGTTCAAAGTGGTGTACGAGTCCGATCTGATCGAACCGAATCCGTTTCCTAAAGGCTATCAGTAAGGTCTGGGCCTATCGCGGCAAGCCGACTCCAACACTTTGTAGGAGCTGGCTTGCCGGCGATGGAGCTCCATCGTTTCTCCACATCCTCCCTCCAAGCAGGAGTCCATCATCATGGAATGGCTATCGGAATTTGGTGCCATCGCGGCGATGCAGGGGTTCAACGGCTTGTCCGTGTTCTGCGTGCTGCTGTTGATGGCATTGGGGTTGGCGATCATTTTCGGCCAGATGGGGGTCATCAACATGGCCCACGGCGAGTTCCTCACGATCGGCGCCTACACCACCTATGTCTGCTCGAGCCTGACCAGTCATTTCGCCCCGTGGTTTCAACCCTATTATTTTTTCATCGCCATCGCCCTGTCGTTCCTGATGGCCGGGGCCATCGGCTGGCTGGTGGAGTGGGCGATGATCAGTCGGCTCTACAAGCGTCCACTGGACACATTGCTGGCGACCTGGGGGCTGTCCCTGGTGATGCAGCAGACCTTCCGTTCGGTGTTCGGCGCCCGTGAAGTCAGCGCGACGCCGCCGGAGTGGCTGATGGGTTCGTTCAACTTCACTGAGTCCATCGAGATCCCGCGCAACGGTCTGTTCATGATGGCCCTGACCCTGCTGCTCACCGGGGCCATTTTTCTCTTGCTCTACCGCTCACGCTGGGGCCTGCAAGTGCGGGCCACGGTGCAAAACCGACTGATGAGCCGTGCCGTGGGCATCAATACGCGCAAGGTCGACCGAATGACCTTTGCCCTCGGTTGTGGTGTCGCGGGGGTGGCCGGCGCGGCCTTTACCACCATCGGCTCCACCGGTCCCACCGCGGGCTCGCAGTACATCGTCGACACCTTCCTGGTGGTGGTCTTCGGCGGCGCACAAAGCCTGTTCGGCACCATTGCGTCGGCGTTCGTCATTGCCCAGACCCAATCGATTTCGGAGTTTTTCCTCAGTGGTTCGATGGCCAAGGTGCTGACCCTGTCCGGGGTGATTCTGATCCTGATGTTGCGCCCTCAAGGGTTGTTCTCCATCAAAGTGCGCAAGTAGAGGCGAGCCAATGAAGCTTTTAGACAAGATGCTGGCGGGCAAGCAGAACCTGTTGGGCGTGGCCCTGTTGGCGCTGCTGATCTTCGTGGTCTTCCCGCTGACCCTGGATGCCTTTCGCCTGAACATGGTGGGCAAGTACCTGACCTATGCCTTCGTCGCTGTCGGCCTGGTGTTGTGTTGGGGCTATGGCGGCATTCTCAGCCTCGGGCAAGGGGTGTTCTTCGGCGTCGGCGGCTACTGCATGGCGATGTTTCTCAAGCTCGAAGCCTCCGACCCGCAGAGCACCAAAATCCAGTCGACGCCGGGCATTCCGGATTTCATGGACTGGAACCAGATCACCGAACTGCCGTGGCTCTGGGTGCCGTTCCACAGTTTCAGCTTCACTCTGCTAGCGGTGATCCTGGTGCCGGTGGGGCTGGCCTTCATCATTGGCATGGCGCTGTTCAAGCGGCGGGTGGGGGATGTTTATTTCTCTATCGTCAGCCAGGCCATCGCGCTGATTCTCACGGTGCTGATCGTCGGCCAGCAGGGCCTGACCGGCGGGGTCAACGGCATCACCGATCTCAAGACTCTGCTCGGCTGGGACCTGCGCAGCGACAGCGCCAAGCTGCTGCTGTACTTCATCAACGCGGCCTTGTTGTTCGGCTGCATTTTCATCGGCCGTTTCGTCCTCGCGTCGAAGCTCGGGCGGCTGCTGATGGCGATGCGCGATAGAGAGGAACGGGTGCGTTTCTCTGGTTATGACGTAGCCAGTTTCAAGATTTTCGTGTTCTGCATCGCCGCCGCCTTCTCGGCCATTGGCGGCGCCATGTTCGCCTTGCAGGTGGGCTTCATGTCGCCTTCGTTCGTCGGCATCGTGCCGTCCATCGAGATGGTGATCTTTGCCGCTGTCGGCGGGCGCATGTCGCTGCTCGGCGCGGTGTATGGGGCCTTACTGGTGAACTACGGCAAGACCTATTTCTCCGAGTCGTTCCCCGAATTATGGCTGTACCTGATGGGCGGGCTGTTCATTGCCGTGGTCATGTACTTCCCCAATGGCTTGGCCGGACTCTGGGACAGCCATGGCCGCCAGACCCTTGGCCGTCTATTGCGGCGTCCCTCGCAGCAAGCAGCCGTTGCCGAACCCCTGCCAGAGGCGCCGCGCACCGCGCCGCCAGCCTCGGCTCCTGAACGTCCTTCGCTGGAGACGCAGCCATGACCGCCGTGGGTTTTCAAATGAACAAGCCGGTGCTGGTTATCGAGGGGCTGACGGTGTCATTCGACGGTTTCAAGGCCGTGGACAACCTCAACCTGTACATCGACCGCAATGAAGTGCGGGTGGTAATCGGGCCCAACGGCGCAGGCAAGACCACGGTGCTCGACCTGATCTGCGGCAAGACCCGCGCCACCAGCGGCAGCATTCAGTTCGATGGTCAGGAGCTGACCAAGATGCGCGAGTACAACATTGTCCGTGCCGGTGTCGGGCGCAAATTCCAGAACCCGTCGATCTACGAAAACCTCACGGTGTTCGAGAACCTGGAGATGTCCTACCCGGCGGGGCGCAAGGTGTTGGGCGCGTTGTTCTTCAAACGCAGTGCCGCAGTGATTGCCCGGGTTGAAGAGGTGGCGCGGGAGATCTTTCTCGGTGAGCTGTTGCAGCAACAGGCCGATCTGCTGTCCCACGGTCAGAAGCAGTGGCTGGAGATCGGCATGCTGCTGATGCAGAACCCTGACCTGTTGATGCTCGATGAACCCGTCGCCGGGATGAGCGTCAACGAACGCGTCCAGACCGCAGAACTGCTCAAGCGCATCAGCCAGGGACGCTCGGTGCTGGTGATCGAACACGACATGGAGTTCGTCAAGAGCATCGCCCATAAGGTCACGGTGCTGCACCAGGGCAAGGTCCTGGCCGAGGGCAGCATGGAGTCGGTGCAGAACAACCCGAAAGTCATCGAAGTCTATTTAGGCCATTGAGGAAGCAGGCATGTTCAACGTAGACAAGCTGTCCTGTGGTTACGGCCAGAGCCAGATCCTCCACGACCTTGACCTGGCCGTGGCCAAACGCGAAATCGTCGCCGTGATGGGACGCAACGGTATGGGCAAGACCACGCTGTTCAAGAGTTTGATGGGCATCCTTCCGCAGTGGCGGGGGCAGGTCAGCGTCGATGGCCAGGAGGTCTCGAACCTGGAAACCCACGAGCGGGTGGAACTCGGCATCGCCTATGTGCCCCAGGGGAGGATGATTTTCCCCAGCATGACGGTGTTGGAAAATATTCAGACCGGCCTGCCGGCATCGGCCCGCGGTCAGGTCCCCGAAGATCTATATGCGTTGTTTCCGGTGCTTCACGACATGCGCTCGCGCAAGGGCGGCAATCTCTCGGGCGGGCAACAGCAGCAACTGGCCATTGCCCGGGCGCTGGCGACCAATCCCAAGGTGTTGTTGCTCGATGAACCTACCGAAGGCATCCAGCCGTCGATCATCAAGGACATCGCCCGCACTTTGAAAGAGATCCGCAACCTGCGCGACCTGACCATTGTGGTCTCCGAGCAGGTGCTGTCATTCACCCTGGAAATCGCCGACCGCTTCCTGGTGATCGAGAAGGGCCGCTTCGTGATTGAAGAGACCCGGGACAAGGTCGACGAAGCCACCATCAGTCGCTACCTCTCTGTGTAGGTGCGGCCGGGCGGCGCGATGGTTTATCGGCCCCCTTTGTTGCAGCTGGCAAGCCAGCTCCTGCAGGGGTACGTCATCCAACGTATTGGCCGATTCGGGCCGCCATTCGAGACTGGTTCCAACGCGGTACATCCCCAATGTTCAGGAGCTTCGCCATGACCGATACCTTGATCAAAGTCGACCTCAACCAGCCCGCCACCGAGAACGAACAGATCCATAACCGCTGGCATCCGGACATTCCCATGGCTTGCTGGGTCAAGCCAGGGGATGACTTTATTCTTGAGACTTACGACTGGACCGCCGGCGCGATCAAGAACAACGACGACGCCTCGGATGTGCGTGACGTCGACCTGTCCACCGTGCACTACCTGTCCGGTCCAGTGGGCGTGCATGGCGCCGAGCCGGGGGATCTGCTGGTGGTCGACCTGTTGGACATCGGTGCCAAGGCCGAATCCATGTGGGGCTTCAACGGTTTCTTCTCGCGGCAGAACGGCGGTGGATTCCTCACGGATCACTTTCCCAGCGCACAGAAAGCCATCTGGGATTTCAAAGGCATGTTCACCAGCTCGCGGCACATTCCCGGGGTCAACTTTGCCGGCCTGATCCACCCCGGATTGATCGGTTGCCTGCCCGACCCGGTAATGCTCGCCGACTGGAACCGCCGTGAGCAGGAGCTGATCGATACCAACCCGACCCGCGTGCCGCCCTTGGCCAACGCCCCGCTGGCCGCCACCGCGCACATGGGCAAGCTCAAAGGCCAGGCCCGGGATGATGCCGCGGCCACCGGCGCACGCACCGTGCCACCGCGTGAACATGGTGGTAACTGCGATATCAAGGACCTGTCCCGGGGCTCGAAGATTTTCTTCCCGGTCTACGTCAACGGCGCCGGGTTGTCGGTGGGAGACCTGCACTTCAGTCAGGGCGACGGCGAGATCACTTTTTGCGGCGCAATCGAGATGGCCGGCTGGGTGCATATGAAAGTCGAGCTGATCAAGGGCGGCATGGCCAAGTACGCAATCAAGAACCCGGTGTTCAAACCCAGCCCGATTATCCCGACCTACCAGAACTACCTGATCTTTGAAGGTATCTCGGTGGATGAAGCCGGCAAGCAGCACTACCTGGACGTCAATATCGCGTACCGCCAGGCCTGCCTGAATGCGATCAACTACTTGACCAAGTTTGGTTATTCGCCCGCCCAGGGCTATGCACTGTTGGGCTCTGCGCCGGTGCAAGGGCATATCAGCGGCGTGGTCGACATCCCCAACGCCTGCGCGACCCTCTGGTTACCCACCGAAATCTTCGAGTTCGACATCAACCCCAACGCCAACGGCCCCATCAAACACCTCGACGGCAGTATCGATCTGCCGATCGCCCCGGACCTGTGAGACACGCCCGAGCCCGATCAATGTCCGGAGAGCGCCATGCCGACCTATGAGTACGAATGCCAAACCTGTGGCTGTTTCACAATGTTGCGGCCTATAGCCCAACGGCACGAGCCGTGCCAGTGCCCGTTTTGCGCGGGCCCAGGAGGGCCGTTGCTGTTGTCTGCGCCGGCGCTGACGACGTTGTCGAGCAGTCAACGCCAGGCCATGGCGACCAACGAGCGAAGTGCCCACTCGCCGCAGACCCTTGGTGAGTACCAGCAGAACCGTCGTCACCCCAGTGGGTGCAGTTGTTGCGCACCGAGCAAACCGCTGGCCCCGACCAAAGCCAATCCACAGGGGCTCAAGAGTAAAACCGGCTCCAGACCTTGGATGATCAGCCATTAACAGAGGTAAATTTCATGCGTCATGGTGATATTTCCAGCAGCCCGGATACCGTGGGTGTCGCGGTCGTCAATTACAAAATGCCGCGGCTGCATACAAAAGCCGAGGTCATTGAAAACGCCCGCAAGATTGCCGACATCATCACTGGTATGAAAAGCGGTCTCCCCGGCATGGACCTGGTGGTGTTTCCTGAATACAGCACCATGGGCATCATGTACGACCACGATGAGATGATGGCGACTGCTGCCAGCATTCCAGGCGAAGAGACTGCGATCTTTTCCGCCGCGTGCCGTGCGGCAGACACGTGGGGGGTGTTTTCCCTGACCGGTGAGCGGCATGAGGAACACCCTCACAAAGCCCCGTACAACACGTTGGTGTTGATCAATAACCAGGGCGAAATCGTCCAGAAGTATCGCAAGTGCATTCCCTGGTGCCCCATAGAAGGCTGGTATCCGGGTGATCGGACCTATGTCTGCGAGGGGCCGAAGGGCTTGCAGATCAGCTTGATCATTTGTGATGACGGTAACTACCCGGAGATCTGGCGCGACTGTGCAATGAAAGGGGCGGAGTTGATCGTCCGCTGCCAGGGCTATATGTACCCGGCCAAAGAGCAGCAGGTGATGATGTCCAAAAGCATGGCCTGGGCCAATAATTGTTATGTGGCAGTGGCCAATGCCGCCGGCTTCGATGGGGTTTACTCCTACTTTGGTCACTCGGCGATCATTGGCTTCGACGGTCGCACTCTGGGCGAATGCGGTGAAGAGGAAATGGGCATTCAGTACGCACAATTATCCGTTTCGCAAATCCGCGATGCGCGAGCGAACGACCAATCACAGAATCATTTGTTCAAGCTGCTGCATCGCGGTTACACCGGGGTCTATAACTCCGGGGACGGCGACAAGGGAGTGGCTGACTGCCCGTTCGACTTTTACCGCACCTGGGTACTGGATGCGCAGAAAGCTCAGGAAAACGTCGAAAAACTTACCCGTCGCACCGTCGGCGTGGCTCATTGCCCGGTGGGAGAGATTCCCCACGACGGTAAAGAAAAACACGCAGGCTAAACCATGCCTTTCGTGAATGATCGCATCGACCCAAACCACCCACAGCCTAGCCTGACCAACGCATCACCGGCAGCAGATTTGTTGACCTCACGCTTCGTCTTCAATCCCGCTCAGGTCATGGCGTTGTTGCGCAGTCGAATTGTCGGCCAAGAACAAGCCATGAGCGCGGTCGAGGCGTTGCTAAACGTGGTTAAGGTCGATATTGGTGAACGTGAGAGGCCGTTGACGGTGAACCTGTTCATGGGGCCAACCGGTGTCGGCAAGACCGAAATCGTCCGTCTGCTGGCACAGGCCATACACGGTCGCTCCGATGCTTTTTGTCGCATCGACATGCACACCCTGGCCCAGGAGCATTACTCGGCGGCGCTCACCGGAGCGCCACCTGGTTATGTGGGGAGTAAAGAGGGCGTCAGTCTGTTCAATAGCGAATTGATTCAAGGTACCTACAGTCGCCCAGGCATCGTGCTGTTCGATGAACTGGAAAAGGCCAGCAAGGAAGTGGTGCGCAGCTTGTTGGGCATTCTTGAGAACGGCCAACTGACCTTGGCGGGCGGTAGCCGAACGCTGGATTTTCACAATAGCCTGATCTTCATGACCAGCAACATTGGAGCCCAGCAAGCGACCACCTACAGGGAACGTTTTTCACGCGGTTGGCGGCGCTGGCTCGGCATCGCCCCCCAAGGTGAGCAGGCCATGTTGGAACAAGCGCTGCACGCGTGGTTCGAACCGGAATTTCTAAACCGTATTGATCGCATTCTGGTTTTCCAGCGCATCGAAACCCAATGGCTGGAAGCGTTGTTGCAGATCGAACTGAACAAACTCAACCAACGTCTCGGTCAGCATCGTCGTACGCTGGTCCTGGACGTTGCGGCAAGCGACTGGCTGTGCCGAAAGCATGACCCACGCTTTGGTGCTCGGGCTCTGACAAGGCGAGTGCGGGTTGAGCTGGAGCCTGCGATCGCTGAGTGTATGCTGGCTCATCCGCAGGCAATGCAGATGACTGCGACGGTCGAATCAAACCGGCTCACGGTTGTTCCAGCGCAAAGCACTGTGTTCAACGCATCAACGCCAAAGGATTTTCCTGCAACATCACCGAACTGTGGAGGGTAGCGAGCGCTTCCTTGAGTAAGGATTGCTCCTGCGCATCCTTGGATTTCTTGCTCTCCTTGGCGGCGTACTCCAGCAATACCAAGTGACTGCGGCTGGCTGAAGCTTCCTTCGGCACCACGGTCTCTTCAATCAGTTTGCCCGTGACGTACTTCTGTGTCCGTGTGTCCTGGCTGGCGTGTTGCGTGACGGAGGCTTTGGTCAGTCGGCCATCCTTGTAGGCGAGGCTGGCCGAGCTGCTGGCCTTGTCATTCACTTGTACGTAGAGATAGTTCTGCGATTCGTAATCTTTGCCCAGCGCAGGTGCTTTCCCGCCCTTCAGGCTTTTGTGAAAGCTGGCCGATAGACTCGATTGCTGGGTTTGATCGATCTTGCGGTCACGCATGATGGAGCCCGCGACGACAGTCTTTTGCGAGAGGGTATAGGCAAAACTATCGAGTTCAGACAGGTGCATCGGGTTGGACGCCTTGTTAGTCTGAGTGATGGACGCCTCGAAGTCTGCCAGTCCGGTCAATAGGCCTTTGTCCGCCGCATTACGGGTCAATCGGTCAGGTAGGGTAATGCCCTCTGGGTAGTGGCTGTTCATGGCGCTGAACGCATCCTTGAACATCTCCATCAGGGCCGCCTTGGCGTTGCCACGCTCCTGCACTCGGTCAAACTGGGCAAGGTAGCTGTTCAGTGCGTTGGCCTGTTGCTTGGCATCGCCCAGGATTGTGCTGTTCTTCAGGTCAACGCTCAGGTTCAGTTTGCCCTCCGGACCGCTCATTTGCGTGGTGCGGCGTTGGTTGTCGGCGCTAAAGGCGAGGGTCAGATCTTCACCGTCCACGCCCTTAAGCTTGGCGTTCAGGTCAATGGATGCCAATACGCTGGAGTCAAACTGCGTCAGCTTGCTCAGGTCGAGCTTGGGTGGCTCGGCGGTCAACCCGTCGACAGCCGCCTGAAAGGCACTGCTCAGAGCGCCAATCGCCTTGAGTTCCTCCTCGCTCAGCGGGCCACCATTCACCGTCGCCTGGACGCCAAGACCATCGTCCTGGCTTGTCAGGCTGAAGGTGACCGTCTTGCCGCTGGCGGTCTTGATGCTGAGACTGATCAGGTTGTCGGCTTTATTGTGCAGTAGCGTCTGTTCGGATTTTATCCCGGCGACGTCGTAAGCCCTGTCCGTGGTGGTATGGAGCACTGACTGGGAAATGCTCGAACCATTCTTGGCGAACTGCTCCACCAAGACCGCACCCAGGCGGTGAAAACGGTTGGCTATCGACAGCGATCTGGGGTTGGTCCCCATGATGTTGGTGATAGCGTCCTGACCTTCCTTTTCCCAAACACGAACATTCTCCTGGCCAGGCAGTTGCCCGAGGCGGGAATAGGTCTGTGATTCAACATCGACCACCGGGCTGCCCAGGCTGACGATTGCCGACGGTCGAGCCGGGAAGACATCAGCACTGTCTATCGCTGTTGCAGGCGATGCCGCGACAGCGGAGCGAGTCTGGAGGGGAATGGCGGAAGTGATCGAGGATAGGGTAGTCATGACAGTCCGTGTCAACAGAGCAGAGTTGCACTCAATGTAGTGAATACACCACCCGATTGAAAGCGGGGTGGGTGAAATAAATGGCAAAGAGCTATTATGCATTTGCCCGTTAGCGAATTCCCGGAGCGGTTCAGCCCAATCTGCAAAGATTGGGCTTTTTTCACGCCTTGAGAAACGGCGTTCCCAGGCCTGTGGTCGACACTGTCGCCGTCAGAAGACCAGCTTGAACAGGGCGATGACCACGATCAGGCCGATTATGAAAATGATACCTACGGTGCCGCCAAGAAATTTCAACATAATGATGCTCTCATCGGATGGGCTTAATTTTCTAGACCACCCTCGACAACGCTCGTTTCGTTGAATTTCACCCACGGTGATCAATGAACCGCCCAAGACCTCGGAACAGGCACCTGATCAAACTTCGAAACGGTCTTGATCCAGTAGCGCCGATAGTCGGTCTGGTCCGGCGCCAGGGGCTTGTGGGTTGACCATGGATGCTCCGCCTTCAGGCTCGCCCGGTAGGCTTCCCATTCTTTCTGCTCGGCCACTTCCCTGGCTTTGGTCCTGTCATCGAACCAACCCAGGACGTACGCTTCGCCCTGATCCGTGCCGTGTGCTATCAGCAGATAAATCTCTGTCATTACCTGGTCCGCCGTTCAATCCTGAAACCCAGTCACTGGGGTCTTACCTTGGGTATCGGCAGTTTTTTTGTGTTGTTGAGGTTTATTGATGATCGGCGTGCGTTGAAAGTCTGCCCCGTAGCAAACGCCCTTAGTCTCGCCGCTCGGCTACTAACAGTAGCGACTGCGGCATCGCACTTTGCGGGTGCTGTGGCTCCTGTAGGCCGGCGAGCCGAAAGCCGGCCATGTCCAGTGCGTTGAGCCAACTGGATAAGGTTCGCAAGTACCACGGCATGGGTTGCCACTGTCCCTTGAAGCCGGTGAAAGTCTCTTCCCGCCAACCATCCTGGTAGTCGTCCGCTGCCATGACCCACGGGTGCAGCGTCTGGATCACCAGAGTACCGCCAGGGGCGAGCAGGGCGTTCATGGCTGCGAGTAAAGGGACGATGTCTTGATGCAGCAGAGCGAAGTTGGCGCAGATCACGTTGTAGTCGCTGCCGATGTCCACCTTGGCCTGCGCCAGCTCTTCGTAGCTGGCCAAATATACCCGCGAAGAACCGGCGGCCCGCGCGGACTCAACCAGCGTCGCATCGCCATCCACACCGACCGCCTCGATACCTCGTTCAGTCAGGGCACGCAACAACCAACCCTCACCGCAACCCAGGTCGAGCACACGCTCGGGTTGGCGGCCTGGCACCGCCAGTATGATGGCCTGGTTGGTGACCTTGAGACGGCTTTCGAGGGGGCCGGTGCGGATGGCTTCGATCCAGGATTGGGCGTTGTGGTGCCAGCTTTGGAGGAGGGCGGATTCGCAGGTGGGCATTTCGACTCTCCGGGTGGGTGATTAATGCAAGGATAGGACAAATGCTAATGGAGGCTTTGCCTGCCAGAGATACCGGTCAGGCACGTGGCAAGGCTCAGGACGCAGGCTGGCGGGGTTCACCGGAGGGGCGGCTGGAAGCGGCCTACGAGGCCCTGAAGGAGTCGGGCATCCTGCTGTTCGGGTCATGCCGCTGGCCAAGCGCCTGGGCTATGTTTGGCGGGCAAACCGCATCGGTGACAACAGGGCCGCAATGACTCGGTGACACAGCAAGTGTGGGAGCGAACCTGCTCGCGATAGCGTCAGCACATTTAACATCAATGCAAGCTGACCCACCGCCATCGCGATCAGGCTCGCTCCCACATTTGGGGGGGGGCTGTCTCAGGCTCTACAACTAGAACTTGAACCGCCCCACCAATCCTTTGAGCTGCCCGGAAATATCCGTCAAGCGCCCCGAGCCCGTCTGCGCCGAGTGGGCATATTCTTCCACCAGTTGTGCATCGGTATGGATTTGCGAGATGTGCCGGTTGATGTCCTCGGCCACCTGGTGCTGTTCCTCGGCCGCCGTGGCGATCTGGGTGTTCTGGTCGCGAATCGAGTCCACCGAGATACGGATCTTGTCGAAGCTGTCGCGGGCCTGCTGGATGCGTTCAACGCTGGTTTTGGAGCCCTGCAGACTGCCTTGCATCTGCAGGGTGACTTCCTGGGTCCGGCGCGCGAGGTTGCCCAGCAGGCTGTCGATCTCGCCGGTGGAGTCGGCGGTACGCCGGGCCAGGGCGCGGACTTCATCGGCCACCACGGCGAACCCACGACCTTGATCGCCGGCCCGCGCGGCCTCGATGGCGGCGTTGAGGGCCAGCAGGTTGGTCTGTTCGGCAATCGAGCGAATGGTGTCGAGGATGGTGTTGATGTTCTTGCTGTCCTGCTCCAGCGCCTGCATGGTCTGGGTCGACTTTTGCAGATCCTCGCTCAATTTCAGCACACTGCCCGTGGCTTCGCCGATGTGATGCTGGCCGTCGTGCACGTCGCGATAACCTTCGTCCGCGCTGGAGGCCGCCTGGCTGCAAGAGCGGGCGACCTCATTGGCGGTGGCGACCATTTCGTTGAACGCGGTGCTTACCAGTTCAACGGCCTGGCGTTGACGTCCGGCGGCTTCGTTCATGTTTTGCGCCACTTCGCTGGTATCGGCGGCGGCGCTTTGCAGGTCGGAGGAGGCGCTGCCGATGCGCTGCACCAGTTGGGCGATCATGCCCAGGAACTGGTTGAACCAACTGGCCAGAGTGGCGGTTTCGTCCTTGCCTTGCACCGAGAGCTTGCGGGTGAGGTCGCCTTCACCTTCGGCGATTTCCTGCAGGCCATTGGCGACACCGCGAATCGGTCGCACGATCACGCTGGCGAAACTGGCGCCGACGATGGCGAACACCACTGCCAGCGCGGCGGCGATGATGGCGATCAACCAGGTCAGGCTCGCGGCTTCGGCCATGACTTCGTCGCGTTTGATCAGACCGATGAAGCGCCAGCCCAGGCCTTTGGAACTGACGACGTTGGCCATGTAGGGCACGCCATCGATCTCGATCTGAGTCACGCCATCACCGCTTTTGGCCAGTTCGGCATAGTTGGGGCCAATTTCTGCCATGGGCTTGAAGTTGTGCTTGGCATCGCTGGGATCGACCAGGACGTTGCCATTGGCTTCGACCAGCATCAGGTAACCGCTGTCGCCCAGCTTGATGTTCTTGACCAGTTCGGTCAGTTGCTTGAGCGACACGTCCAGGCCCACCACACCCACCAGCTTGCCGGCGGCGTCGGAGACCGTATGGACGATGCCGATCAGCGACACGTCGTCCGGTGCCCAGTAATAGGCGTCTGTGCGCACGGTGGTGCCCGGCGAAGCGATGGCGGCCTTGTACCAGGGGCGTACGCGGGGGTCGTAATTGGAAATTTTGGGGTCGTCAGGCCAGCTGGCGTAACCGCCGTCGGCCAGCCCCAGAGAAAGATAGGCGGTGGTCGGGTGGCTTTTGGCGAATCTGTCGAATATGTCCAGCAGCTGTTTGTTGTTCTCAGGCAGCGGAATTTGTGCAGCGTCGGCACCGGAATAATTTTTCAGATCCTTGGCCGCGATAATCCGTGGGTCCTTGGCGAAGAACTCGACGTTCTGGCTGATGCCATCGAAGAACTGCTTCATGCCGTTGTCGATCTGGCGGATTTCACGGCCGCTGCTGTCCAGGAAGTTGGTTTGTGCGGCGTCGCGCAGGTTCAACACGACCAGCACCGCCACCAGGATAACTGGCAGGCAGGCGATGGCCGCGAACGCCCATGTCAGCTTCTGTTTGATATTCATGACTTCTCCCGCGGATATTTATAGGTGTTGAAACGGCGGAAACAGGAAACAGTAGCGGTGCGCGTTGCGAGTTTCTGGAACGGGGGAAGCGCCCATGCGTACCTACACGATATCGACCAGAATCGACGGTACTTGAGGTCGAGGAGGGGGCGATGACCCTGCGGTGTCGCGAGTCGATTGCAGCCGTCGTGGTTAATCTGGAAGATGTGCCAATTGCTCTGCTGCTTAAAGCGCGAGCGTGATGCAAGTCCTGATGCCTTCATGTATTGACGAGGCCCTATGCCAAGCGCATTCGAGAGCGTACTTAAAAACAAAAACATGGCTTACCGGCCGCTCGGATCCTCAGGTGCTGACCAGGCTCCGGTTCGTGTCGCGTTCGTATTGATGGACAACTTCTCGATGATGTCCTTTACCGGTGCGGTGGATGCGCTGGTGACGGCCAACCTGATGAGCGACAGGCCTCTGTATGAGGTGCTGACGGTTGGGGCCTCGGGGAGTCAGGTGACCAGTGACCTGGGGATCGTCATCTCTGCCGATATCGAGTTGGCGCAGTTGCCGGAAAACCAGGACGTCCTGATCGTCGCCGGTGGCTTTCGCGTGAAGTTGCAGGGCATGCCGCTGCTGCGACGCAAGCTGCGCGCCAACGCCGCGTCCGGGGCAATACTGGGCGGGTTGTGGAACGGCGTTTTTTTCGTCGCCGATGCCAGTTTGCTCGATGGTTTCGAGTGCGCGGTTCACCCGGAAAGTCGCGCCATGATGGCGGAGGTTTTTCCCCATGTGAAAGTTTCCAGCCGCGCTTATGTGGTGGACCGGCAGCGGGTCAGTTGCGCAGGTGCCAACAGCTCGCTGCGCATGATGCTTCAGTTGATCCGCCAGACGGGAGGCGAAGCGCTGGTGGGGGCGATCGAGGAGATCCTGCGGTGTGATGAGTCGGGCGACGCGTCGGATCTGCCGCCGGTCTTCGTCGAAACCGATCCGACGCTGCCAGAAAGTCTCAAGCTGGCGTTGGAGTTGATGTGGCAAAACATCGAGGAGCCGTTGACCATCGATGAGCTGGCGGCATGCGTGAAAATTTCCAAGCGGCAGTTGGAACGGCGCTTCTGCAGTTTCCTCGGCGCAACCCCGACACGTTATTACCTGGAACTGCGCCTGACCCGTGCGCGCCAACTTATCCAGCAGACCAATCGATCCGTCACAGAAATCGCCGTGGCGACGGGCTTTGTCAGCTCGCCGCACTTTCAGCGTCGTTTTCGGGATTTCTTCGGCGTTCCGCCCGGCAGTTATCGTTCAACGTTTGAGCGAAAACAGGGCGTTCGGGGATAGCAGGCTAGCGACGTTAAGATCAGATTTTATCGTCAGCTTTTACCTTGGCAGGTACTTCGTCGGCCTGTGAGGCGGTCATGCTTGTGCCGCGGCAAAGTACTTTGCGCACTTCATCGGCGATCGAGCCTGCGACGATGCGCTCCTGCATCGGGTCGAACTGAGCTTTTTCCAGCCTTTCGAGGCTGTTGTACATGCCCATGTGCCGAACATTGTGGTCAACGCAGTCGAGTGCCAGTTTTGTGTAGTTGGTGAAGTAGGGACCCGCTCTTTGGACGGTAACCTGGAGGGTCGAACCGCTCTCGGTAAACGAGACGATGGAGTATTCGGCCTTCGAATCGTCGTAGGCATATTGAATTTTTTGAACGTCTGCTGTTGCGTAGCAGGCAACGGAAAGCACAGCGAGAGACATAACCGTTTTCATACTTCTTCCATGATTAACTGAGTGAGGATAATTGATGGCCAATTGAAATCATTTCGATAGCCAGTAACGTTAAGACGATATTGTAGTTTTAATAAGGACAGTGCACCACCGGTCGGAAAGAACTGTCGCTTCGCACTATTTGTTTCACTCAGCTCATGCAGTTTAATTTTCTAAAGATGCTTTCGCTATATACCCCTGAGCAGCATGAAAGATGGCCAAATGATATGTCGCAACGCTTCGGTACTTGTTTAATCGTTATGTGGCTCATCAATGTTTTGATTAAACATTTCAAACTGAGCCTACGGCCCTATATGAATGGAGTTACTGAGGTTGGTATGGCGGAGGGCAATGAGAAGCGGCGGAAGGAGAACCTGCCCGCGATATAGGTGTTCCATTCAACAAGAATGCTGGATGGGAAACCGCTATCGCGAACAGGACCTGCCCTCATGGCATCTGCGGCAATTCCTGTGGCCGCAGATCAAACACCAGGACCTCGGCATCCTGACCGTTGCTCAACGTCAGCAGCTGTTCCTCGCGCACCCGTACACCGTCACCTTCCTGTAACGGCACCCCATTGAGCTCGACACTGCCGCGGGCTACATGCACGTAGGCATAACGATCAGGCGCCAATGTCAGGGTGGCGTTTTCCTTGCCGTCGAACAGCCCGGCATAGACCCGTGCGTCCTGGCGCACCTGGAGCGAGCCGTTGGCGCCGTCCGGGGAAATGATCAATTGCAGGCGACCCCGTTTCTGTTCGGCGCTGAAGTGCTCCTGTTGATAGCGCGGTGTGGCGCCACTGACGTTGGGCACGATCCAGATCTGCAGGAAGTGCACCAGCTCCTCGGCGCTGTGGTTGAACTCGCTATGGGCCACGCCGCTGCCGGCGCTCATCAGTTGCACATCACCGGGGCGAATGACGGAGCCGGTACCCAAGGTGTCCTTATGCTCCAGCGCGCCTTCAAGTACATAGGAAAAAATCTCCATGTCCCGATGAGGATGCTGGCCGAAGCCCTTGGCCGCTGCGACCCGGTCGTCGTTGATGACCAGCAGGTCGGAGAAGCCTTGTTCATTGACGTTGCGGTAGCTGGCAAAGGAAAAGGTATGGAACGAGGTCAGCCAACCGTGGCGGGCGATGCCGCGGTCTGAAGCTTTGCGAAGGGTCAGCATGGTAGCTCTCCTGATGTGTATGGGCGGCGGCGTTGGGCGTTCGCCAGGTTCAGAAGAAGGTTAATGGTTATTGAATTGTTCAATAAGCAGGTGGAAAACGAAATACTGTCCGTTCTAAGTGGACAATAAGCAGTGCCTACCCGCAGGCGTGTGGCTTCGACATAATGTTGGTTTTGCAGGCTACACAACCCTGTGGGAGCGAACCTGCGTGCGTAGAGCCGGTTCAGCTTGGCCCTTTGTTGGTTGCCAGTGCGCTATCGTGAGCTGGCTCGCTCCCACAAGTGGCATCTGCAGGTCCTGAATATTTTGGCGTATTTTCGATGAAAACCGTTGCAATGGTGCTGTTCCCGGATTTTTTATTGCTCGACATGGCCGGGCCTCTTGAAGTGTTTTCCATCGCCAATCGTTACCTTGAACCCGATCTTCGTTATCAATTGCTGACCCTGGGAACCGAGCGCGGCGCGTTGCGAGCGTCCAATGGCGTGGCGGTACAGGCCGATATCCACATCGACCAGGCTTGGGCGGCCTATGACGTGTTGCTGGTGCCGGGTGGCCCGGGCGCTTATAACGACCAGCATCCGGGATTGCATACCTGGTTGCGCGCGGCAGCGCCGCGGGCCACGCGCTACGGCTCCATTTGCACCGGCGTATTTGTGCTGGGAGAGGCGGGGCTGCTTGACGGCTACCGCGTCACCACCCATTGGCACTACACCGAACGCCTGATTCAGCGTTTCCCCAAGGCACGGGTGGAGACCGACAAAATCTTCCTGCAGGATCGACGCTTGTTTACCTCCGGTGGTGTGACCGCCGGCATCGACCTGGCGTTGTCCATCGTCGCTCAGGACCACGGTCGTAAAGTCGCGCTGGATGTGGCCAAGGTGTTGCTGGTGGTGATGAAGCGCCAGGGCGGCCAGGCGCAGTTCAGCCCGCTGGTGGCGGCGGTGGCGGCTCAAGAGTCTGCTATTACCCGGGTGCAGCATCATGTGATGGAGCACCTGGAGGAACCCTTCACCATCGAACGCATGGCCGCGATCGCCGCCATGAGTTCGCGCCATTTCGCCCGGATGTTCGTTCGCGAAGTGAAGATGACGCCCATGGAGTTCCTGCAAGGTGCGCGCATCGACCGCGCCCGCCAGTTGCTGGAATCCACGGATTTGCCCCTCAAGACCGTGGCGTTTCGCAGCGGCTTTGGCAGTGTGCGGCACATGCGCTCGCTGTTCAGCGAAAAGCTTGGCCTGACCCCCGTGCAATACCGCCAGCAGTTCAGTTGAGCCGTCGGTGTCCGTCCAGGGCACCGCAATGTCCGTGATGCGCCCTGTGCCAGCATTGTCCTCTGGGCGATGGCTGCCAAGATAACCGCGAACCCTCTGGAAAGGATGCGCAGGAGCCAGGGCAGACGCGTTCGGATCGCCGTAGTGTCATGCCCGCGATGGTTATCCGGCGCTGGATCGCCCATGAACAGTTTCGCCAGACCCGACACCGAGCCGGCGGTGTGCTTCGGCCCGTTTAGCTTTTATCGCCAGCAGCGACTTGTCACGCGTGACGGCGACCCCCTGGTATTGGGCGGTCGCGCCCTGGACATTCTTCAAGTGTTGCTGGAGAACGCCGGTCACTTCGTCAGCAAGCAAGCGCTTATCGCGCGCGTCTGGCCTGACAGCGTGGTGGAAGACATCAACCTGCGCGTGCACATCGCGGCGCTGCGGCGGGCTTTCGGTGACGCGGCGCAGGGGGCGCGCTACATCCTCAATCATCCCCGGCAGGGCTATTGCTTTGCCGCGCCCGTGGTCGTGGATGCTGACGTCGAGCAGCCGATCGAGCGCCACAACCTGCCCGCGCGCCTGAGCCCGGTGATCGGTCGCGACAAAGTGCTGGGCCGGTTGCTCAGCGAGGTGCCCCGTCAGCGCCTGACCACCGTGACCGGACCGGGTGGGGTCGGCAAGACCACCGTGGTGCTGCGGGTGGCCGAACTGTTGCTGGAACACTTTGACCACGGTGCCTGGTTTGTGGACCTGTCCGCCATCAGCGACCCGTCGCAGGTGACGAGGCAGGTTTCCCGCACCCTGGGCCTGGGACATGGCGCCTTGGGCCAGCAACTGAAATCCTGGCGGGTTTTGCTGGTGCTCGATGGCGGCGACCATCTGCTCGACGCCTGCCGGGACCTGGCCCGGGCGTTGGGCGCATCGGCCCCGCAGGTCTCGCTGTTGTTCAGCAGCCGCGAGCCCTTGAGTCTGACGGATGAGCGCGTCGTACAATTGCCGGGGCTGACAGTGGCCTCGCCCGGTGAGCCGGCGCACCAGATATTGGCGTGTCCGGCCGTGCAGTTGTTGATCGATCAGGTCGCTGCCCGGCAGCAGGGTTTCGAGCCCAATGACCGTGAGCTGGCGGTGATTGTCCAGATATGCCAACGCCTGGACGGGTTACCGCTGGCGCTGGAACTGGCAGCGGCCCAGGTGGGTGTGTTGGGCGTGGCGGGGGTCTTGGAACAGTTGGATTGTGGGCTGTCACTCTTGAACCATGGGCGCCGCACGGCTGTGGCGCGCCATCGAAGCCTGGAGGCCATGCTGGATTGGAGTTTCGAGCGTTTGAGTGACGATGAGCAAGCGGTGTTCCAGCGTCTGGCCGTGTTCGATGGGCCGTTTACGCTCAAGGCTGCGCTGGCCGTCATCAGTTGTGCCGAGCTGGAAGCCGGGCAATTGCCTGGTCTGCTGTCACGGCTGGCGAACCAATCGCTGGTCATGGTCGAGCAGCGCGTGGACGGGGTTCGGTTCCACTTGCTCCACACCACGCGCGCCTATGCCCTGGAAAAATTGCGGCGCAGTGGTCAGTGGGCTGTTTTCAGTCGGCGCCACGCGTTGCAAGAAGCTTGGGAGGTGCGTCGTTCAAGGCCCCAGCCGTCGGGCCAGTTTTTGCAGGAGCGCGCCAGCTTGCTGTAGGTCGGGGGTGTCGAACCCTTCGCTGAAACGACGATAGACCGGCCCGAGCAGATCCTGGGCGGCACGGTCCATGCCCCGGCGTTGCCACAGCCGGGCCAGGGACATGGCGCTGCGCAATTCCCAAGCCAAGGCATTTTGCCGCCGGGCCACCGTCAGGGCGCTCAGCAGTTGCTCTTCGGCGCAGCGCTCAAGGGTGGGGTCGTTTTGCGCCAGCAGGGCTTCGGCATCGGCCCGCAGGATCTCCGCCGAACACCAGCCTGCCGCACCGTTGCGGGCGCGCTCGACCTGTGCCTGGTTGACGCAATCGATGCGCAGGGTGACAACGATGTCCTGGATCAGTCCGGCGTGGGTCGAACTCGCTTCCAGGGTTTCGTCATCGAAAGCGCGGGCATAGTGGCTGGCCCAGTCATGGAACAACATGACCGAATGTTTTTTCGCCTGGTGCTTCAACAGTTCGAGCCTTTCCCGGGCGCGTGAATGATCGCCGTTGTAGTGCGCAATCACACAACCGCTCAGCGCCAGGGTGTAGCAGATCGAGATGCCGTGGTTGATCTGCAAGGCAATCTGCAGCGCAAGGTCGGCGGTGCGCCGGGCTTTTTCGGCAAAGCCTTGCAGCCAGAGAATGCGCGCCAGCACGGTCAGTGTCGCCACGCTCTGATCGTATTGCACGCCGAAGCCGTGGGAGAAACGGCTGAGGTGGCCGCTCTGGGCCAGGCGCTGGATCACTTGTTCGGCATCACGCCGGGCGGCCGTCTGGTCGCCGGTGAAATGCTGCGCCAGCACCCGCAGGCGTTGGGTGCTCAAGGACAGGGTCGGGTCGCCGTGCATGCCCAGTCGGTCGAAATCCAGGCTTTGCTCCAAGGCCTCTTGGTAGTTGCCGCAGCTGAGGTTGACGGTCATGAGCCCCGACACGGCTCGCAGCTCGCCAGCCAGGTCCTGGCATTGTTGCGCCAGGCCCCGGGCCGTGGTGAAGGCTTCGACAGTGGCAGGCGTGCCGCCTTGGGTATGGTAATTGAAACTGGCATGGGCCAGTTCCAGGGCCAGGGTCAGTCGTGGGCACGGCACGGGGCTTTGGCGCAATAACGCCCGCGCCTTGCTCACGTAAAGCCCGTGCTCCCTGAGCAGCGACAACTCCTGCCAGAGGGGCAGGGTGCGGGCAGTCAGGCTGATCGCTACCGCATGCGATCCCTGCGGGCCCAGCCCCCGGTCGAGCGCGGCACGGATGTCGTCGCGATAGAGGGCGTAGCGGGCGATCCACTGCCGCGTGGGGGTCGTTTCCCAGTCTTTTTCGGCATGCTCCATCAGCGTCAGGCAGCGCTCGGCGTGACGCTGGTGGCTGGCAGCCAGTTCCCCGGCTTCAGTCAGTTTTTCCAGGGCATAGCTGCGGGTCGTGTCCAGCAGGCGATAACGCACCTCTTCATCGCCGACCTCGACGTTGAGCAGCGATTTGGCGACCAGTTGGCTGACCGACATCAGCACCTGGTCCGGCGCGATATGTTGACCCACGATCACCGCTGCGGCCGACGCCAGATTGAAGCTGCCCATGAACACCGCCAGCCGTCGCAGGCAGGTTTGCTCGCAGTCGGTAAGCAGCGCAAAACTCCAGTCCAGCGTGGCCCGCAGGGTTTGCTGGCGGGGTGCGGCGACGTTGGTGTCGTTGTGGAGCAGGGCGACGCTGTCTTGCAGTTGCCGGTGAAGTGCCTCCAGTCCGAATACCCCGATCTGACCGGCGGCCAGTTCGATGGCCAGGGGGATACCGTCCAGCCGACGGCAGATGTCGACCACCAGCGGTATGTCCTGATCCGTCAGCTCGAAGCTGTCATGACTGGCCATTGCCCGTTCGGCGAACAACTGCAGCGCCGGGAACTCCAGGGCCGGATACCCCTTGATGGGCATCTCCCGGGGGGGGAACGCCAGGGAATCCAGATGCTGCACGTGCTCGCCTTCGGCCCGCAGACCTTCGCGGCTGGTGGCCAGGATGTGCAAGTGAGGCGCACCGCGCAGCAGGGTTTCACTGAGCTGGGCGATGGCATCGATCAGGTGCTCGCAGTTATCGATGACCAGCAGCAGGTGTCGCTCTTTGAGTCGCCGGGTGATGGCATCCAGCGGGTCGCCTTCATGCAGTGGCAGGTCCAGCAGCGCACACAGGTTTGGGGCAATCATGCACGGATCGTTGAGCGACGCCAGGTCCAGCAGGTAGGCACCGTCGCGGTAGTGACCGATCAACCGCTCAGCGACACGCAAGGCGACGGTGGTCTTGCCGATCCCGCCGGCCCCCACCAGGGTGATGAAACGTTTTCTCGGCAGCTGGGCCACCAGGTTTTCCACCAGGCCCTGGCGTCCGATCAGCCGGGTGCGGCGCGGCGGCAGGTTGTGGGCCAGGGAAGGGTGCGGGATGCGCGCCAGTTGCTCGACCGGCTCCAGGGACACCGGTGCGACGAAACTGTAACCGCGCTGCGCCACAGTGATGATGTAACGCTGCCCGGACTGGCCGTCTCCCAGGGCCTTGCGCAGCGCCGCCACGTGCACCCGCAGGTTGGTGTCTTCCACCACGCTCTTGGGCCAGACACGGGCCATCAGTTCGTGCTTGCTCACCACGTTTCCAGCGTGTTCGAGCAATACCAGCAGGATCTCCACTGCCCGGCGTCCCAGGCGCAACGGCTGCCCGGCCTCCAGCACCAGCCGCTGGCGAGGATGGACGCGGTAAGGGCCGAAATGCACCGTCTGTTCGACAGGCAGGTTGAGGTATTGGCTCATGTTGCTCTCAATGTTCTGGTCCCGGTGCAGGGGCTTTTCCCGAGCATATTCCTCAGGTTTTGTTTCAAGCGCAACGGTGAAGGGCCTTCTCACTGGCAAACACACAACCCTCTGGTTGCTAGAACCTGGTGGCGAGGGGATTTATCCCCGTTGGGTCGCGAAGCGGCCCCAAAAGCCCAACCCCCCATGAATCTGACACACCCAGGTGTCAGTCTCGGGACTGCTTTGCAGTCCAGCGGGGATAAATCCCCTCGCCACAAAAAAAACAGTCTTCATCGCGGCTTAACACGCCGGTTCCAAAAAA
The DNA here is from genome assembly GCF_057787095.1 of Pseudomonas sp. N-1-13. Classification (NCBI taxonomy): domain Bacteria; kingdom Pseudomonadati; phylum Pseudomonadota; class Gammaproteobacteria; order Pseudomonadales; family Pseudomonadaceae; genus Pseudomonas; species Pseudomonas sp. N-1-13. Next base: position 2,036,809 of record NZ_JBYNRI010000001.1, read on the forward strand.
ATTAACAACGTTTAACTCACGCAAATGACCCCTCTGACCGGACCATTGAGCAATCCACCCACCTCAAGGAGTCACGTCATGAGCACCTTCATCACCCGCGACGGCACCGAGATTTACTACAAGGATTGGGGCAGTGGTCAACCAGTGGTCTTCAGCCACGGCTGGCCGTTGAACTCGGACAGTTGGGAGGCGCAGATGATGTTCCTGGCGTCCAACGGTTACCGCGTGATCGCCCATGACCGCCGCGGGCACGGGCGCTCCAGCCAGCCTTGGGACGGCAACGACATGGACACCTATGCCGATGACCTGGCCGAGCTGATCGAGCGGTTGGACCTCAAGGAAGCGGTGTTGCTGGGCTTCTCCACCGGCGGTGGCGAAGTCGCCCGCTACATGGGTCGTCATGGTGCCGCCCGCGTCGCCAAACTCGGGCTGATTTCGGCGGTGACCCCGTTGATGCTCAAGACCCCGGCCAACCCGGGTGGCTTGCCCGTGCAGGTGTTCGACGGTTTCCGCCAGGCCTCCCTGGCTGACCGATCTCAGCTATACAAAGATGTGGCCAGTTCGTTCTTCGGTGCCAACCGGCCGGGCGCCAAGGTCTCCCAGGGCATGATCGACTGGTTCTGGATGCAGGGCATGCTCGCCGGTCACAAGAACACCTACGACTGCATCAAGGCGTTCTCGGAGACGGATCTGTCCGAAGATCTGCGCAATATCGATGTGCCGACCCTGGTGGTGCATGGCGATGATGATCAGGTGGTCCCCATCGAAACCGCCGGTATCGCCGCCGCCAAGTTGCTCAAGAACTCGCAGTTGCTGATCTACCCCGGCGCGCCGCATGGCCTGACCGATACCCACAAGGACCGCCTGAACGCGGACCTGCTGGCGTTTATCCAGGGTTGACCAAGCCGCAAGCCTGTGGGAGCGAGCCTGCTCGCGAAAGCGGTGGGTCAGCTGGCACTTATGTCGACTGTGTTACCACATTCGCGAGCAGGCTCGCTCCCACAGGACCGGTATTCAACAGGAACAACACCCATGAACCGCAATGATTTACGCCGCCTCGACATGAACCTGCTGGTGATCTTCGAGGCGCTGATGTTCGAGAAGAACCTGACCCGTGTCGCCGAAAAGCTGTTCATGGGCCAGCCGGCGGTAAGCGCTGCACTGGGACGGCTGCGGGATCTGTTTGACGATCCGCTGCTGATCCGCAACGGTCGCGGCATGGAGCCGACGCCGCGGGCCCTGGCGATCCTGCAGGAACTGCAGCCGGCCATGGACACGATCTCGGGCGCGGTCAGCCGGGCCAAGGCTTTCGATCCATCCACCAGTTGCGACGTATTCCGCATCGGTTTGTCCGACGATGCCGAATTCGGCCTGTTTCCACCCTTGCTCAGTCAACTGCGCGAAGAAGCACCCGGCATCATTGTGGTGGTGCGCCGGGCCAATTTTCTGCTGATGTCGTCGCTGCTGGCCAGTGGTGAAATCAGCGTCGGCGTGAGTTACACCACCGACCTGCCGGCCAATGCCAAGCGCAAGAAATTGCGCGACATTCCCTGCAAGGTGTTGCGCGGCGACCAGCGCCCTGGGCCGTTGACCCTGGACGAATACTGCGCGCGGCCCCATGCCATGGTTTCGTTTTCGGGCGACCTGAGCGGCAATATCGACCTGGACCTGGCCCGCATTGGTCGAACGCGCAAAGTGGTGTTGGCGGTGCCGCAGTTCAGCGGTCTGCGAGCCTTGCTGGCAGGCACCGAACTGATCGCCACCGTGCCTGACTACGCCGCCTGCGCGCTGGTGGAAGGCTGCGCGTTGCGCGCGGAGGATCCGCCGTTCCAGATCAATGCCGCCGAGTTGTCGATGGTTTGGAGCGGTGTGCATGACAACGATCCGGCCGAGCGCTGGCTGCGCTCGCGCATTGCCACCCACATGTCTCAATCGTTACCGGCCACCGCCTATGCGGATCTGGATGGAGTACAGCGATGAGCAATGTGCACGAACGTTCCCTGCAGGATCTGGGTTTGCTGTTTCTGCGCCTGAGCGGTGGGCTGTTTTTACTGTGGGTCCACGGGCTGCCCAAGCTGTTGCATTACAGCGTTGAGCTGACGCGCATCGAGGATCCGTTTCATCTGGGCGCCGCGCCCACCCTGATGCTGGCGATTTTCGCCGAAGTGCTTTGCCCCCTGTTGATCATGGCCGGGGTCCTCGTGCGTCTGGCGTGCGTGCCCATCCTGTTTCTGCTGGCCGTCGCACTTGTGGTGGTACACCCGCAGTGGACCCTGGAAGAAGGGCAGTTCGGCTGGCTGCTGCTGATTGTATTTACCAGCGTGTTGATTGCCGGGCCTGGGCGCCTGGCGATGAACACGCGTTTTGTTGGAGTGCTACGTCATGTCTGAACCTCAAACCGTTGAATCCACCAGCGGCCCTGCAAAACCCGGCTTCGACGAAATCGTCACCCTGGTGATCAAGCATCGGATCAAGTCCGGCCAGGACGCGGCTTATGAGGCCTGGTTGCGCCGCACCGTGCGGGTGGCTGGTCAGTGGCCTGGGCACTTGGGTGTGGATGTGGTGCGGGGCAAGCTGGGCGGGCTGTCGCTGTTTACCTGCGTGCTGCGTTTCTGCTCCACCGAGGCGATGCAACGCTGGCTGGATTCGCCCCAGCGCCGCGAGCTGGTGGAAGAAGCCGCGCCGCTGCTGGCCGATGGCGACCAGACCGAAGTCGCCCCCCACAAGGAGTTCTGGTTCGCCCCGCTGGCCGATGCCGCCATTCCTCCGCCACGCTGGAAACAGGCGGTGGTGACGCTGTTGGTCATCTTGCCCCACACCTTGCTGGTACCGCTGATCTGGGGGCCTGTGCTGCAACTTCACGCATTTCTTTCCAACTACGTAGTCGCCACATTCCTGATCACCCTGACCATCGTGCTGTCGGTGGTGTACGTGTGCATGCCGCTGGCCACCCGCCTGTTCGCGCCGTGGCTAGAAGCCTCTCAAACCCACGAACACCTGGAGCCCTAAGCAGCGCCGAGCTGTTGTGACAAACACTGTTGTGGCGAGGGGATTTTGTGGCGAGGGGATTTATCCCCGCTGGCTGCGGAGCAGCCCCCTTCTAAATGCCACCACCGATTGATTCACCTGCACATTTATCGCCAAAGGAAGTCCGATGAACGCCGATCTGATTCTATTCAATGGCCAGTTCCATACCGTCGACCGTGAGAAACCCCGCGCCAGTGCGGTCGCCATCAGCCAGGGGCGCTTCGTCGCGGTAGGGACCGACGCCGAGGCCATGGCCCTGCGTGGCAGCGGCACCCAGGTTATCGATCTCAAGGGCCGCACCGTCATTCCCGGGCTCAATGACTCGCACTTGCACCTGATCCGTGGTGGCCTGAACTACAACCTGGAACTGCGCTGGGAAGGGGTGCCGTCCCTGGCCGATGCCTTGCGCATGCTCAAGGACCAGGCAGATCGCACACCGACCCCGCAATGGGTGCGGGTGGTGGGCGGCTGGAACGAATTCCAGTTTGCCGAAAAACGCATGCCGACTCTGGAAGAACTCAACCAGGCAGCCCCGGACACCCCGGTATTCGTCTTGCACCTGTATGACCGTGCCTTGCTCAACCGCGCGGCGCTACGAGTGGCTGGCTACACCCGCGATACGCCAAACCCGCCGGGCGGCGAGATCGTGCGCGACAGCAAGGGCGAACCCACCGGCATGCTGGTGGCGCGGCCCAACGCAATGATCCTTTACTCGACTTTGGCCAAGGGGCCGAAGCTGCCTTTGGAGTATCAGGTCAACTCCACGCGCCAGTTCATGCGTGAACTCAATCGCCTGGGCCTGACCAGCGCCATCGATGCCGGCGGCGGCTTCCAGAATTACCCGGATGATTACGCGGTGATCGAGCAACTGGCGCGCGAGCAGCAGTTGACGGTGCGCATCGCTTACAACCTGTTCACCCAGAAACCCAAGGAAGAACTCACCGACTTCAAGAACTGGACCGGCAGCGTCAAGTTGCACCAGGGCGATGACTTCCTGCGGCACAACGGCGCCGGTGAGATGTTGGTGTTTTCGGCAGCGGATTTTGAAGACTTCCTCGAACCGCGTCCGGACCTGCCACCGGGTATGGAGCAAGATCTGGAGCCGGTGGTTCGGCACCTGGTGGAGCAACGCTGGCCGTTCCGCCTGCATGCCACCTATGACGAATCCATCAGCCGCATGCTCGATGTGTTCGAGAAGGTCAACCGCGACATTCCGTTCAACGGCCTGCCGTGGTTCTTCGACCACGCCGAGACCATCACACCGAAGAACATCGAACGCGTGCGAGCGCTGGGCGGCGGTATCGCGATCCAGGACCGCATGGCCTTCCAGGGTGAATATTTCGTCGACCGCTACGGTGCCAAGGCCGCCGAGGCCACGCCACCGATCAAGCGCATGCTGGCCGAAGGCGTGCCGGTGGGGGCTGGTACCGACGCTACTCGGGTGTCGAGCTACAACCCCTGGACCTCGCTGTACTGGATGGTCAGCGGCCGCACCGTCGGTGGCCTCTCGTTGCACGAAGAAGGCCTGCCGCGCCTGACGGCGCTGGAACTGTTCACCCATGGCAGCGCCTGGTTCTCCTCGGAGCAGGGCAAGAAAGGCCAGATCAAGGTCGGCCAACTGGCGGACCTGGCGGCACTGAGCGCGGATTTCTTCAGCGTCGAGGAAGAGGCCATCAAGTGGATCGAGTCGGTGCTGACAGTGGTCGACGGCAAGGTGGTGTACGGCGCCGGCGACTTCGAAAAACTCGGCCCCGCCAGCGTGCCGGTACTCCCGGACTGGTCGCCGGTGGTCAAGGTGCCCGGCCACTGGCGTCCGACTTCACCGTTGCAGGCGCAAGTCCACCAGTGCAGCGGCCCGTGCACGGTGCACGCCCATAGCCATGAACGGGCGCGGCTGTCGAACGTTCCAGTCAGCGATTTTCAGGGCTTCTGGGGCGCGTTTGGCTGCTCCTGCTTTGCCTTCTGACTAACGCACCGATTCTCCCCTGTGGGAGCGAGCTTGCTCGCGATGGCGGCGGAACATTCAACATCGCCTCCGCCTGACATTCCGCTATCGCGAGCAAGCTCGCTCCCACAGGGTTTTGTCACAAACCATCCCAAAGGAGTCATCCCATGAGCAACGTTCCTGCTTACGCTTACAATCGCCTGAACAAGGACGACGCAGTCGTTCTGCTGGTCGATCACCAGACGGGTCTGATTTCCCTGGTCCAGGACTTCTCGCCCAACGAGTTCAAGAACAACGTGCTGGCCCTGGCTGACCTGGCGAAATTCTTCGGGCTGCCAACCATCCTGACCACCAGCTTCGAAGACGGCCCTAACGGCCCGATCGTGCCAGAGCTCAAGGAAATGTTCCCGGACGCGCCGTACATCCCGCGCCCAGGCCAGATCAACGCCTGGGACAATGAAGACTTCGTCAAGGCGATCAAGGCCACCGGTCGCAAGCAACTGATCATCGCTGGCGTGGTAACCGACGTCTGCGTGGCATTCCCGACGCTGTCGGCGCTGGCCGAAGGTTTCGAAGTGTTCGTCGTCACCGACGCTTCGGGCACGTTCAACGAAACCGTGCAACAGGCGGCCTGGGTGCGCATGACGGCTGCCGGCGCGCAGATGATGAACTGGTTCTCGGTGGCCTGTGAGCTGCACCGCGACTGGCGCAACGACATCGAAGGCCTGGGCAATCTGCTGTCCCAGCGTATTCCCAACTACCGCAACCTGATGAACAGCTATTCGGCGCTGACCGCCAAGTAAGCTGAGTGGTTGCTGCTGGATGACGCCCGCCTTGTGCGGGCGTTTTTGTGCATGGCATCCACTTTTAGGCAAGCTGATCGGCCGTCATCGCGAGCAGGCTCGCTCCCACATTTATTCAGGGTGACCACAAGATCCTTGTGGGAGCAAAGCTTGCTCGCGATGACGGCTACACCTTCACCCTCTATGCAACCTGTCTCACCCTATCCACAATACCCACCAGAACATCCCGACTGTCCACCCTGGAATGACAATGAATCCCTTCGAAGAAATGCGCATTTTTGCCCAGGTCATGGAGTCGGGCAGTTTCACCGCGGCGGCGGAAAAGCTCGGGCTGTCCAAGCAGTTCGTCAGCCGCAAGCTCATGGAACTGGAGCAACGACTGGGCGTGCGTTTGCTCAATCGCTCGACACGACGGCTGGATGTGACACCGCTGGGCCAGCGCTATTACGAAGCAGCGCTGCGCCTGCTCAATGAAGTCGAACAGGTGGAGCAGGGCATCAGCGGCCAGACCAGCGAGCCTCGCGGCACCATTCGTCTTAGCGCACCACTTTCGTTCGCGGTCGCGCACCTGGGCAGCCTGTTACCGCTGTTCTTGCAGCGCCACCAAGAGGTGAGTGTCGAAGTGGATTTGAGTGATCGCTCGGTTGACCTGCTGGGGGAAGGCTACGACATCGCGCTGCGCATTGGCGTGCTGGAGGATTCGACGTTGATCGCCCGGCGTATCGCGACCATCGAGCGAGTGTACTGCGCCAGCCCCGCCTACCTGGCGCAACGCGGCACGCCCGAACGGCCCGAAGACCTACGCAATCACGATTGCCTGCCCTATGGGCATAGCCGTCAGGTGCAATGGCGGTTCGGTGGACGCAGCAAACCGCTGACCCTGGAGGTCGCCGGACGCATGCGTGCCAATAACGGCGATTTACTCAGGGACGCGGCTATCGCGGGCATGGGCATCACGTATCTGCCGACGTTCATTGTCGGAGAGGCATTGAAGGACGGTCGATTGATCAAGGTGCTCGAAGGCTTCGAGACAGAGGCCTTGGCGCTGTCGGCGGTCTATCCGCAACATCGGCAAAGTTCACGCCCGGTGCAGGCGCTGGTGGAGTTCTTGCGAGAACAGATGCAGTGAGCTGCCCGGCTGCGTTCAGCCGTGGCAAACGGCTGAACGCATCGGCAGCGCCTGATCAGGCGGCCAGGCTGGAGCTGCTCATTTCTTTTTTGTACTGCGCCTTCATGGCTTCCATCTGCTCGCCCAACGACTCCAGCGTCGCTTTGCCCAGCAGTTTTTTGGCTTGAGGGAACATCTCGGTTTCCTCTTCTTCGATATGGTGCTCAAGCAACTCTTTGACCACTTTCACCCGGCCGGCAAATTCTGGGGTGGACGGGTCGGTGTTCTTCAGGTCCGGCAGCACCAGCGAGTCGACGGTGCGGTGCTCTTCCTTGGCCTCGTAGTACATCTCGGCCTGCTCCTTGCCGCCGGCCTGCTTGTAGGCCGGATAGAGAATTTCTTCTTCCAGTCGGGTATGAATGGAGATTTCCATTTCCAGCTTCGCCAATAGGTCGGTGCGTTTCTTGATGCCTCGGCTGGTTGATTCGCTCAGCTGGGCAAGGATGGCCTTGACGCGTTCATGGTCGGCTTTCAACAGGTCGATGGCGTTCATATGTAGCTCCTGGCAATTCACGGATGCGGGCCGGCTTCAAGCGCCAACGCCGCGTTACAGGGAAATTGCATCAGTCGTGCCAGCCAAGGATTTATATAAACTCGTTTTAAAACAACAGGTTATATGAGTCTGTTTTTTGCGGGTCGTGCAGCCTGCATGAGGGCATGGAAAAATGCATTGCACTTTGCGCTGCCCCCACCGCTAGACGATCAGTTGCCGCACCCGCCCGGCGAGCGCCAGGCAGGAGGTCAGGCCTGGCGATTCGATCCCGAACAGATTGATCAGCCCCGGGACCTGATGCTCGGCGGGGCTGCTGATGAGGAAGTCCCGGGCCGGCTCATCGGGGCCGGAAATTTTCGGACGGATGCCGCTGTAGCCCGGTTGCAGGCTATGGTCCGGCAAGCCTGGCCAATAATTGCGAATCGCCGGGTAGAAGGCCTCGGCGCGGGCCGGGTCCACGCGGTAGTCCTCGCGCTCGAGCCACTCGGTGTCCGGGCCGAATCGGGCCTGGCCCGCCAGGTCCAGGGTCATGTGAATGCCCAAGCCGGCAGCTTCCGGAGCGGGGTAGATCAGATGCCGGAAAGGCGCGCGTCCAGTCAGGCTGAAGTAGTTGCCCTTGCACAGATAATCGCGGGGCACCGAGTGCGGCGTCAGGCCTTCGATACGGCGGGCGAGGGCGGGCGCCTGGAGGCCGGCGGCGTTGATCAGTCGGCGGCAGGACACGCTCATCTGCGCCGTACCACCCAGCTCCAGCATGAAACCTCCGGTGATGGTCCGTGCCCTCAGCAAGGGCGTGTGAAATACGATGTCGGCACCAGCCGCTTCGGCATCCCCCTGCAAGGCCAGCATCAGTGCGTGCGCGTCGACGATACCGGTGGAAGGCGAATACAGCGCGGCCACGCACGCCAGAGCGGGCTCCAGCTCCAGCGCCTGCTGCTGATCGAGCAGACGCAGGTCGTCGACACCGTTCTTCAATCCTCGCTCAAGCAAGGCCTTGAGACCCTCCACCTGAAACTGATCCTTGGCAACGATCAATTTGCCAAGCCTGTGGGTCGCGACCCCATGACTCGCGCAATACGCGTACAACTGTTGGCGACCTTCGACGCACAGTTGCGCCTTGAGGCTCCCCGGAGGGTAATAAATGCCGGCATGGATGACTTCGGAATTGCGCGAGCTGGTGCCCATGCCGATGGCTTCGCCGGCTTCGATCAACAGCACTTCGTGACCGGCCTGGGCCAGTTCCCGAGCCACGGCGAGCCCGACCACGCCCGCGCCCACCACCACGCAATCGATGTCCATGCCCAAAGCCTTTCCCTCTTGGAGTCGTATGTTCAAGCGCCTCAGGATAGCCCGAGGTAGGCGACTTCTACAGCCCAAAAAAAATGCCCGTATCAAGCGATACGGGCATTTTTTGATGCTACAGCGTTCGGGTGATCAACCCGTCAGGCCGGCCTGCTGAACCAGGGTCAGCAACGGCTGCGGGTACACACCGAGGAAGAACGCCAGTACGGCGATAGCCAGCAGCATCACGCCGCCTGCCTTCTGTTCCCAGTGCAACTCGGCATCGTGGCGACGCAGGTTCGGTTCCATCAGGTACAGGGTGACCATCACGCGCAGGTAGTAGAACACGCCGATGGCACTGCCCAGCACCAGGGAGCCGACCAGCCACCATTGGTGAGCCTCGACGCCGGTGGCAATGATGTAGAACTTGCCGATGAAGCCTGCGGTCAGCGGGATGCCGGCCAGGGACAGCATCATCACGGTCAGCACGGCGGTCAGGTACGGACGGCGCCAGAACAGGCCGCGGTATTCGTACAGGGCGTCGGCGTCACGGCCGTTGTACGGCGAGGACATCAGGGTGATCACGCCGAACGCGCCAAGGCTGGTGATCACGTAGGTGACCAGGTACACGCCGATGGCTTCCACCGCCAGGCCCTTGCTGGCGATCAGCGCGATCAGCAGGTAACCGAAGTGGGCGATGGACGAGTAACCCAGCAGACGCTTGAGGTTGCTCTGGGTCAGCGCCAGCAGGTTACCGAACAGAATCGACGCGATGGCAATGATGGTCAGCACGTCACTCAGCACACCGCTGCTGGCCACTGGCGAGATCTGGAACAACCGCACCATCACCGCGAACACTGCGACTTTCGACGCGGTGGCCAGGAACGCCGCCACCGGCGCCGGGGCGCCTTCGTAGACGTCCGGGGTCCAGAGGTGGAAAGGCACCAGCGACAGCTTGAACGCCAGGCCGATCAGCATCATGCCCAGGCCCAGTTGCGCGATCGGGCTAGGCAGGCCGGTGGCCGCCAGGGCCTGACCGATGCCGACGAAGCTCAGGGTGCCGGCTTCGGCGTAGAGCAGGGCCATGCCGAACAACAGGAACGCGGAACCGGCGGCCGACAGCACCATGTACTTGATGCCGGCTTCCAGGGAGCGCTTGTTGAAGAAGGCATAGGCCACCAGACCGTAGACCGGCACCGACAGCAGCTCCAGACCGATGAACAGGCTGGCCAGGTGCTGCGCGCTGACCAGGACCAGGCCACCGGCGGCGGCCATCAGGATCAGCAGGTACAGTTCTTCACGGTTGCCCGGGTAACCCGTACCGCCATCGCCGAGGTAGGCGTGGGCGAGGGTGACGCAGGCGAGGGTGGCGACCAGGATCAGCGCCATGTACAGGCACGCGAAGCTGTCGATCTGCAACAGCGGGGTGACCGCCAGCGGCGCGACTTTCAGGGCCGGCAAAATCGACAGCAGGGCCAGGTTCAGCCCCGCCACCGACAGCAGGAAGGTCTGTGAGTGATTGCGCCGCCAGGCGATCGCCAGCATCACCACGATGATCGTGGCGCTGGTGATCAACAGCGGCGCAAGCGCGATAAAGTGTTGAATCGTGAATTCCATAGCGCTCTTACCGGGCCGAAGCGAGTTGAGAGAAGGCGGTGCCGAGCCACTGCTGCACGCCATGCATCGTGGCGGCAGAGGTGTCGAGGAACGGTTGCGGGTAGACGCCGAGGTAAACCAGCAGCACCGCAAGGCCGAGCACCATGATCAGTTCGCGACCGTCCATGCCGCGCAGCACTTCATCCGACTTGGTCGGGCCGAAGTAGGCGCGGTGGATCATGATCAGCGAGTAGACCGAACCGAACACCAGGCCAGAGGTGGCGATGGCGGTGATCCACGGAGCGCTGACGAACGAGCCGATCAGGATCAGGAACTCGCCGACGAAGTTACCGGTGCCCGGCAGGCCCAGGGACGCCGCGGCGAAGAACAGACTGATGGCCGGCAGGTAAGCGATGCGCGACCAGATACCGCCCATTTCACGCATGTCCCGAGTGTGCAGACGCTCGTACAACTGGCCGCTGAGGATAAACAGTGCCGCAGCCGACAGACCGTGGGCCAGCATCTGGATCACCGCGCCTTGCAGGGCCAACTGGCTGCCGGAGTAGATCCCGATCAGCACAAAGCCCATGTGCGAAACACTGGAGAAGGCGATCAGGCGCTTGATGTCGGTCTGGGCGAACGCCAGGAACGCACCGTAGAAAATCCCGATCAGACCCAGGGTCATGGCAATCGGCGCGAACTCGGCCGAGGCATTGGGAAACAGCGGCAGGGCGAAACGCAGCAGGCCGTAGGCGGCGGTTTTGAGCAGGATACCGGCCAGGTCCACGGAACCTGCGGTCGGCGCCTGGGCGTGGGCGTCCGGCAGCCAGGAGTGGAACGGCACCACCGGCAGCTTCACCGCGAAGGCAATGAAGAAGCCCAGCATCAGCACGTACTCGGTGGTGCGCGACATCTGCACTTTCAACAGGTCGGCGTAGTTGAAGGTAATCACGCCGGTGTTGTTGAAGTTGACCAGCACCAGGCCAAGGATCGCCACCAGCATGATCAGGCCGGAAGCCTGGGTGAAGATGAAGAACTTGGTCGCCGCGTAGATCCGGGTTTTCTTGCCGTCCGAAGAACTGTGACCCCAGAGCGCGATGAGGAAGTACATCGGCACCAGCATCATTTCCCAGAAGAAGAAGAACATGAACAGGTCCAGCGCCAGGAACACGCCGACAACACCGCCCAAGATCCACATCAGGTTCAGGTGGAAGAAACCGACGTGACGCTGGATCTCTTTCCAGGAGCACAGGACCGAGAGGATACCCAGCAGGCCGGTCAGCAGGATCATCAGCAGCGACAGGCCGTCGAGAGCCAGATGCACGCTGATACCGAAGCGTTCGATCCAGATGTGCTTGAACTCAAGCGCCCAGGTCGGATCGGCGCCAGGGGCCGGAGCAAATGAATAGTCGCCGGTCGCCCAGAGCCAGAGGCCGAGTGCGAGTTCCAGGGACATGGTCAGCAGCGCAATCCAGCGCGGGAGGGTGGAGCTTGAACGCTCCGCCATCCAGCACAGCAGGCCGCCGATGAAGGGGATCAGGATTAGCCAGGGCAGAATCATGACGGGCTCGTTTCCTTTCGCAAGTTCGCAAGGTTCATATCAGACCGCTACCAGCACGATGGCGCCGATAACCAGCACGGCGCCAGCCGCCATGGAAGCCGCATACCAACGCAGTTGACCGGTCTCGGTACGGCTCAGGGCAGTGTGGCCGCCCTTGGCCATGCGCGGGATCAGGCCAATGGTCTGGTCGAGCGGGTCTTTGCGCAGAATGTGGCTGATCGCAAGGTATGGCTTGACGAACAGTTTGTCGTAGATCCAGTCGAAGCCCCAGGCAGCGAACCACCAGGCCGAAAGGAATCGCCCGATGCCGCTGTTGGCGATCGCCGTGACGAAGCGACGCTTGCCCAGGAACAGCAGGGCGGCCAGCAGGATACCGGCCAGGGCAATGGCGCCCGAAGCGATTTCCAGGCTGTGCTTGGCGTCGCCGCCGGCATGGCCGACGCTTTGCGGCAGTACATCGGCCAGCGGTGGCGTGATCATTGCGCCGACGAAGGTCGACAGCACGATCAGCACCGACAGTGGCAGCCAGTGGGCAATGCCGTGGCCAGCGTGGGCTTCGGTCTTGGCTTCACCGTGGAACGCGATGAAGATCAGGCGGAAGGTGTACAGCGAGGTCATGAACGCACCCACCAGGCCGGCATAGAGCAGACCCTGGTTACCGCTGGCGAACGCTTCCCAGAGGATCTCGTCCTTGGAGTAGAAACCGGCGGTGACCAGTGGCAGGGCCGCCAGGGCCGCGCCGCCGACGATGAAGCTGGCGTAGGCCAGTGGCAGTTTCTTCCACAGGCCGCCCATCTTGAAGATGTTCTGCTCGTGGTGGCAGGCAACGATCACCGCACCGGAAGCAAGGAACAGCAGCGCCTTGAAGAAGGCGTGGGTCATCAGGTGGAAGATCGCGCCTTCCCAGGCGCCGACGCCCAGGGCCAGGAACATGTAGCCGATCTGGCTCATGGTCGAGTAGGCGAGGATACGCTTGATGTCGGTCTGGACCAGGGCTGCGAAACCGGCCAGCACCAATGTCACGCCGCCGACGATGCCGACCAGGTGCAGGATGTCTGGCGCCAGGGCGAACAGGCCGTGGGTACGGGCGATCAGGTAGACACCGGCGGTCACCATGGTTGCGGCGTGGATCAGTGCCGAAACCGGGGTAGGGCCAGCCATCGCATCCGCCAGCCAGGTCTGCAACGGCAGTTGCGCGGATTTACCGACAGCGCCGCCCAGCAGCATCAGGGTCGCCAGGACGATCCAGAAGTCGCCGGCCTGGAAGTGCTGCGGAGCACGTACCAGCAGCTCCTGGATGTTCAGGGTGCCCAGTTGCTGGAACAGGATGAACAGGCCGATGGCCATGAACACGTCGCCGATCCGGGTCACGATGAACGCCTTGAGCGCCGCGTTACCGTTGTTGCGGTTGCTGTAGTAGAAACCGATCAGCAGGTACGAGCACAGGCCCACGCCTTCCCAGCCGAAGTACAGGAACAGCAGGTTATCGCCGAGCACCAGGAACAGCATGCTGGCGATGAACAGGTTGGTGTAGGCGAAGAAGCGCGAGTAACCGGCTTCGCCGCGCATGTACCAGGAGGCGAACAGGTGGATCAGGAAACCCACGCCGACCACCACGCCCAGCATGGTCACCGACAGGCCATCCAGGTACAGGGCGAAGTTCGGCGTGAAGCCTTCCACCGCCATCCACTGCCACAGCACCTGCACGTACGCGCCACCTTCAGGCGGGGCGACGTTGAACTGCCAGATCACGTAGGCCGTGACGATGGCAGACAGGCCGATGGACCCCACGCCAACCAGCGCCGAAAGGTTTTCCGACCAGCGTCCACGAGAGAACGACAGCAGCAGGAAACCGATGAGGGGAAATACGAAAGTCAGAAAGAGTAGGTTCATCCGCGCATCTCGCTGGCAGCGTCGATATCGAGAGTGTGGAAGCGGCGATACAGCTGCAACAGAATCGCCAGGCCGATACTGGCCTCAGCGGCTGCCAGGCTGATCACCAGGATGAACATGACTTGTCCATCCGGCTGCGCCCAGCGAGCGCCCGCGACGATGAAGGCCAGGGCGGAGGCATTCATCATGACCTCTAGGCTCATCAGCACGAACAGAATGTTGCGGCGGACCATCAGGCCGACCAGACCGAGGCAGAACAGGATGCCGGCAACCGCCAGACCATGCTCGAGAGGGATAGCAGGCATGTGATTACTCCTTCGCCTCGTTACGGCCCAAATGGAACGCCGTGACGGCTGCGGCAAGCAGCAGCATCGAGGCGAGTTCGACCACCAGCAGGTACGGACCGAACAGGCTGATGCCCACGGCCTTGGCGTCTACGGTGGTGTGGCCGATGGCCTGGCCGCTCTGGTGAGCGAACAGTACATACAGCAGTTCACCCAGCAGCAGCGCGGCGAGAATCACCGGCCCCGCCCAGATGCCCGGCTTGAGCCAGGAACGTTCTTGCTGCACCGAGGCCGGGCCCAGGTTCAGCATCATCACCACGAACACGAACAGCACCATGATGGCGCCGGCGTAGGCGATCACTTCCAGCGCACCGGCAAACGGCGCACCGAGGCTGAAGAAGGTCATGGCCACGGCGATCAGCGAGATGATCAGGTAGAGCAGGGCGTGCACAGGGTTGGTGTTGGTGACCACTCGAAGCGTGGAGACCACCGCGATACCCGATGCGAAATAGAAAGCGAATTCCATCTTTCTTCCTTAAGGCAGCAAGCTCTTCACGTTGATCGGTTCGGCTTCATTTTGCGCGGCGCCTTTTGGCTTACCGGCAATGGCCATACCTGCAACACGATAGAAGTTGTAATCAGGGTTTTTACCGGGACCGGAAATCAGCAGATCTTCTTTCTCGTACACCAGGTCCTGACGTTTGAACTCGGCCATTTCGAAATCCGGCGTGAGCTGGATCGCGGTGGTCGGGCACGCTTCCTCGCAGAGGCCGCAGAAAATGCAGCGCGAGAAGTTGATACGGAAGAAGTCCGGGTACCAGCGACCGTCTTCGGTTTCGGCTTTCTGCAACGAGATGCAGCCCACCGGGCACGCCACGGCGCACAGGTTGCAGGCCACGCAGCGTTCTTCGCCGTCGGGGTCGCGGGTCAGGACGATGCGGCCGCGATAACGCGGCGGCAGGTAGACCGCTTCTTCAGGGTATTGCAGGGTGTCGCGCTTGCGAAAGCCATGGCCGAAGATCATGACCAGGCTTCGCAGTTGGGTACCGGTACCCTTAACGATGTCGCCAATATATTTGAACATGGGTCAAATCCTCACTGAACCGCGGCCGCAGGCGTGTTCATCAACACGATCGCAGCGGTCACCAGCAAATTGATCAGGGTCAGCGGCAGGCAGAATTTCCAGCTGAAGTCCATCACCTGGTCGTAGCGCGGGCGCGGGATCGAGGCGCGCAGCAGGACGAACAGCATGATGAAGAACGCGGTCTTCAGGGCGAACCAGACGAAGGACAGTTGCGGCAGGATGCCGAACGGACCGTGCCAGCCACCGAAGAACAACGTCACCAGCAGCGCCGAGATCAGGATGATGCCGATGTATTCACCGACGAAAAACATGCCCCATTTCATGCCGGCATATTCGATGTGATAACCGTCGGCCAGTTCCTGTTCCGCTTCCGGTTGGTCGAAGGGGTGACGGTGAGTCACGGCCACGCCGGCCACGAAGAAGGTACAGAAACCGAAGAACTGCGGAATGATGAACCACAGGTTCTGGGCCTGGTACTCGACGATGTCGCGCATGTTGAACGAGCCGGCCTGGACCACCACGCCCATGAGCGCCAGGCCCATGAACACTTCGTAGGACACGGTCTGGGCCGAGGCCCGCAGGCTGCCCAGCAGGGCGAACTTGTTGTTGCTCGACCAGCCGGCGAACAGCACCGCATACACCGACAGACCCGCCATGGCGAAGAAGAACAGCAGGCCGATGTTCAGGTCCGCCACGCCCCAGGTCGGGGTGATCGGGATGATCGCGAAGGCGATCAGCAAGGCGCTCATGGCCACGACCGGTGCCAGGGTGAAGATCACCTTGTCGGCAAACGGCGGCGTCCAGTCTTCCTTGAAGAACATCTTGATCATGTCGGCGGCGATCTGGAACATGCCGAACGGGCCGACGCGGTTCGGACCGTAACGGTCCTGCCACCAGCCCAGCAGGCGACGTTCGACGAAACTCAGCAGCGCACCGCAGACCACCACGGCCAGCAGAATCACGATGGCCTTGAGAACCGTCAGGATCACGTCGATCACTTCAGGGGTAAACCAGCTCATTGCGCTGCCTCCTGCAGACCGTCGACGGTTTTGCCGAATATCGCCGGTGGAATACCCGCCAGGCCAGCCGGCAGGGCCACCAGGCCGGCGCCCAGTTCTTCATTGATGCGCAGTGGCAGACGCAAGGTCTGGCCCGCGACGTTCAGGCTCAGCAGGGCACCGTCGTTGACGCCCAGGCGATCGGCTTCGGACTTGGCCAGCGACACGTAGGCGGCCGGGATGCGTTCCTGGACCGGAGCGGCTTTGGAAGAGTTCTCTTCACTGCCGAACAGGTGATGGAACGGTACGACCTGCCAGGTGCCCGGTGCCGGGTTGAAGGCGCGCGGCACGCTGGCGAACCAGCTCAGGCCATCGCCCTGGCTTTCGATCAGGCGAGTGCCCGGATCACCGGCACGCAGGTGACCGCCGACTTCGTCCTGGAACTTGTTCCAGGCTTGCGGCGAGTTCCAGCCCGGCGACCAGGCGAACGGCACTTGCGAGCGCGGTTCGGCGGAGCCCGAGTAACCTTCCATGGAGAACGAGAACGCAGTGTCGTTGTCCTGGGAGGTCCGTGGTTCGTGGACGCTGATGTCGGCGCGCATCGCGGTGCGACCGGAGTAGCGCAGCGGTTCGCGGGCCAGCTTCAGGCCCTTGATGCGGAACGCGGCCGACGGCGCGGCATCGACGATGCGAGCCAGTTGCGGGCTGCTCGAAGCGACGGCGGCGGTGACATGGTCCAGTTGCGTCCAGTCGATCGGCTGGTTCAGCAAGGTGGCGCGCAGGGCATGCAGCCAGCGCCAGCCTTCATGGACCAGGATGCTGGCGTCCAGGTAAGTCGGGTCGAACACCTGGAAGAAGCGCTGGGCGCGACCTTCCTGGCTGACCAGCGTACCGTCGCCTTCGGCGAAGCTCGCCGCCGGCAGCACCAGGTGGGCGCGGTCGGTGGTGGCGGTTTTCTGGTGGTCGGCAACGATCAGCACTTTCGTGGCATTCAGGGCAGCGTCCACCCGGGCCTTGTCGGTGCGGGTGTACAGGTCGTTTTCCAGCACCACGATGGCGTCGGCGCTGCCGTCGATCACCGCTTGCAGGGCTGCGTCCAGCGACTCGCCACCGAGCATGGCCAGGCCGAGGCTGTTGGCTTCCGGCACGATCAGGCTGATGGAACCGTTCTTCTCGCGCAGCTTCAACGCCTTGGCGATGTTGGCGGCGGCTTCGATCAGTGCCTTGGAACCCAACGAGGTGCCGGCGATGATCAGTGGGCGTTTGGCCGCGAGCAGGGCGTCGGCGATACGCTGGGCCAGGGCGGCCGCTTCGCTGTCCAGACCTTCGACGGCCGGGGCACTGGCGTCCAGGGCGTGGGCCACGGCAAAACCGATGCGCGCCAGGTCATCCGGTGCTGCGTGGACGCATTCTTCGGCGACGTCGTCGAGCTTGGTTTCAGCCAGGCTGGCAATGAACAGCGGGTTCAGCGCGTGCTGGCCGATGTTCTTAACGGCGGCATCGAGCCATGGCTGCACGCGCATGGCGTCAGCCATGTCTTCAGCCTTGCCCTTGACCGACTGGCGCAGGGCCAGGGCCATGCGCGCGGCGGTCTGGGTCAGGTCTTCACCCAGGACGAACACCGCATCGTGGTCTTCGATGTCACGCATCGTCGGCACGGGCAGCGGGCTGTCCTTGAGCACTTGCAGCACCAGGCGGATGCGCTCCAGCTCACCGGCTTCGATGCCACTGTAGAAGTGCCCGGCGCCGACCAGTTCACGCAGGGCGTAGTTGCTTTCCAGGCTGGCCCGTGGCGAACCGATACCGACGATGTTGCGCCCGCGCAGCAGTTCGGCGGCCTTGTCCAGCGCTTCGTCCAGGCTCAGCTTGGCGCCGTTGGCGAGCAATGGCTGGCGCGGACGATCCTTGCGGTTGACGTAGCCATAGCCGAAACGGCCACGGTCGCACAGGAAGTACTGGTTCACCGAACCGTTGAAGCGGTTCTCGATGCGACGCAGTTCGCCGTAGCGTTCGCCCGGGGAGATGTTGCAACCGCTGGAGCAGCCATGGCAGATGCTCGGCGAGAACTGCATGTCCCACTTGCGGTTGTAGCGCTCGGAGTGAGTCTTGTCGGTGAACACACCGGTCGGGCAGACCTCGGTGAGGTTGCCGGAGAACTCGCTTTCCAGGGTGCCGTCTTCAACGCGACCGAAGTACACGTTGTCGTGGGCGCCGAACACGCCCAGGTCGGTGCCGCCGGCGTAGTCCTTGTAGAAACGCACGCAGCGGTAGCAGGCGATGCAGCGGTTCATCTCGTGGGAGATGAACGGGCCCAGTTGCTGGTTCTGGTGGGTGCGCTTGGTGAAGCGATAACGGCGCTCGTTGTGGCCGGTCATCACCGTCATGTCTTGCAGGTGGCAGTGGCCGCCTTCCTCACAGACCGGGCAGTCGTGAGGGTGGTTGGTCATCAGCCATTCGACGACGCTGGCGCGAAACACTTTCGCTTCTTCGTCGTCGATGGAGATCCAGCTGCCGTCGGTGGCGGGGGTCATGCAGGACATGACGATCCGACCACGCTTGTCGTTTTCGTCGGTGTACTGCTTGACCGCGCATTGGCGACAGGCGCCTACGCTGCCAAGGGCGGGGTGCCAGCAGAAATAAGGGATGTCGAGGCCCAGGGACAGACATGCCTGTAACAGGTTGTCTGCGCCATCGACTTCGAGCTCTTTGCCGTCTACGTGGATAGTGGCCATGGTTCAAAGTTCTTCGTTGGCCCGGTGTCAGCGGGCGTGGCTAATGGAATCTTGTTATTCGTCCGAATCCAAACAGCCTTTCAAAGGCGTCATCGGACGAAAGGCGAAGGGCACGGACCCTTCGCCTTTTAAAGCGTCGTTACGCGCCGACCATGGTCGGCGTGACCACCTGATTGAGATCGCCTGCGCGCGTTGGCGCGATGCCGGCCTCGAATTCAGAGCGGAAGTATTTGATCGCGCTGCCCAACGGCTCCACGGCACCCGGTGCATGAGCACAGAAGGTCTTGCCCGGGCCGAGGAAACCCACCAGACCCAGCAGGGTCTCGATGTCGCCGGCCTGGCCTTCGCCGTTTTCAATGGCGCGCAGCAGCTTGACGCTCCACGGCAGGCCATCGCGGCAAGGGGTGCAGAAACCGCACGATTCACGGGAGAAGAATTCTTCCATGTTGCGCAGCAGGGAAACCATGTTGACGCTGTCGTCCACCGCCATGGCCAGGCCGGTACCCATACGGGTGCCCACTTTGGCGATGCCGCCGGCGTACATCTGTGCGTCCAGGTGTTCCGGCAACAGGAAACCGGTGCCAGCGCCGCCGGGCTGCCAGCACTTGAGCTTGTAACCGTCGCGCATGCCGCCGGCGTAGTCTTCGAACAGCTCGCGGCCGGTTACGCCGAATGGCAGTTCCCACAGGCCAGGGTTCTTGACCTTGCCGGAGAAGCCCATGAGCTTGGTGCCCATGTCTTCGCTGCCGTCGCGGGCCAGGGATTTGTACCAGTCGACGCCGTCGGCAATGATCGCCGGCACGTTGCACAGGGTCTCGACGTTGTTCACGCAGGTCGGCTTGCCCCACACGCCGACGGCGGCAGGGAAGGGCGGCTTGGAGCGCGGGTTGGCGCGGCGGCCTTCCAGGGAGTTGATCAGTGCGGTTTCTTCACCGCAGATGTAGCGCCCGGCACCGGTGTGGACGAACAGCTCGAAATCAAAGCCCGAACCCAGGATGTTCTTGCCCAAGAGGCCAGCGGCCTTGGCTTCTTCCACGGCACGGTTCAGGTGCTTGGCGGCGGTGGTGTATTCGCCGCGCAGGAAGATGTAGCCACGGTAGGTTTTCAACGCACGGGCACTGATCAGCATGCCTTCGATCAGCAGATGGGGCAGTTGCTCCATCAGCATGCGGTCTTTCCAGGTGTTGGGCTCCATTTCATCCGCGTTGCACAGCAGGTAGCGGATGTTGATGGACTCGTCCTTGGGCATCAGGCCCCACTTCACGCCAGTGGGGAAGCCGGCACCGCCGCGACCCTTGAGGCCGGAGTCTTTGACGGTCTGGACGATGTCGTCCTGGGCCATGTCGGTGAATGCCTTGCGCGCGGCGGCGTAGCCATTCTTGGCCTGGTATTCGTCCAGCCACACCGCTTCGCCGTCGTCACGCAGACGCCAGGTCAGGGGATGGGTTTCGGCCGAACGCTGGATGCGGTTGGCGGGCCCGAAGGAAGTCAGGGTCATACGTAGCCCTCCAGCAGTTTGGCGACGCCGTCAGGCTGGACGTCACCGAAGGTGTCGTCGTCGATCATCAGCGCCGGGGCCTTGTCGCAGTTGCCCAGGCAGCACACCGGCAGCAGGGTGAAGCGCCCGTCTGCGGTGGTCTGGCCCAGGCCGATGCCCAGCTTGTTCTGGATCTCGCCGACCACGGACTCGTGGCCGCCGATGTAGCAGACCATGCTGTCGCAGACGCGAATGATGTGGCGACCCACTGGCTGGCGGAAGATCTGGCTATAGAAGGTGGCAACACCTTCGACGTCGCTGGCCGGGATGCCGAGGATCTCGCCGATGGCGTAGAGCGCGCCGTCAGGCACCCAGCCACGCTCCTTCTGAACGATCTTCAGGGCTTCGATCGACGCCGCGCGCGGGTCTTCGTAGTGATGCAGCTCGTGCTCGATGGCCGAGCGCTCGGTTTCGCTCAGGGCGAAACGGTCTGTCTGGATAAGCGTGCTATTCATGCTTAGCGGTCCACGTCGGCCATAACGAAATCGATACTACCCAGGTACGCAATCATATCCGCGACCATGCTGCCTTTGATCACCGAAGGGATCTGCTGCAGGTGTGGGAAGCTTGGGGTGCGAATCCGGGTGCGGTAGCTCATGGTGCCGCCGTCGCTCGTCAGGTAATAACTGTTGATGCCCTTGGTCGCTTCGATCATCTGGAAGGACTCGTTGGCCGGCATGACCGGGCCCCACGAAACCTGCAGGAAGTGCGTGATCAGGGTCTCGATGTGTTGCAGCGTGCGCTCTTTGGGCGGCGGCGTGGTCAGCGGGTGATCCGCCTTGTACGGGCCTTCCGGCATGTTGCGCATGCACTGGTCGATGATCTTGATGCTCTGGCGCATCTCCTCGACGCGAACCATGCAGCGGTCATAGGCATCACCATTGACTGCCAGCGGGACTTCGAATTCGAAGTTTTCGTAGCCGGAGTAAGGGCGCGCCTTGCGCAGGTCGAAATCGCAACCGGTGGAACGCAGGCCCGCACCGGTGACACCCCATTCCAGGGCCTCTTTGGTGTTGTAGGCGGCGACCCCGATGGTACGGCCCTTGAGGATGCTGTTCTGCAAGGCGGCCTTGGTGTATTCGTCCAGGCGCTTGGGCATCCATTCGACGAAATCCTTGACCAGCTTTTCCCAGCCCCGCGGCAGGTCGTGGGCAACCCCACCGATGCGGTACCAGGCCGGGTGCAGGCGGAAACCGGTGATGGCTTCGATCACCGTGTAGGCCTTCTGGCGGTCGGTGAAGGTGAAGAACACCGGGGTCATGGCGCCAACGTCCTGGATGTAGGTACCCAGGAACAGCAGGTGGCTGGTGATCCGGAAGAACTCGGCCATCATGATGCGGATGACGTCGACCTTTTCCGGCACCTTGATCCCGGCCAGTTTCTCGACCGAAAGCACGTACGGCAGGTTGTTCATCACGCCGCCGAGGTAATCGATGCGGTCGGTGTAGGGAATGTAGCTGTGCCAGGACTGGCGCTCGCCCATTTTCTCGGCGCCACGGTGGTGGTAACCGATGTCCGGGACGCAGTCGACGATCTCTTCGCCGTCCAGCTGCAGGATGATGCGGAATGCACCGTGGGCCGAAGGGTGGTTCGGGCCCAGGTTGAGGAACATGTAGTCCTCGTTCGCCCCGGAGCGTTTCATGCCCCAGTCTTCCGGCTTGAAGCGCGCGGCTTCTTCCTCGAGCTGTTGCTTGGCCAGGGACAGGCTGAACGGATCGAACTCGGTGGCGCGGGCCGGGAAGTCCTTGCGCAGCGGGTGACCTTCCCAGGTCGGCGGCATCATGATACGCGTCAGGTGCGGGTGGCCGGGGAAATCGATCCCGAACATGTCCCACACTTCACGTTCGTACCAGTTGGCGTTCGGCCAGATACCGGTCACGGTCGGCACGCTGAGGTCGCTCTCGGACAAGGCGACCTTGATCATCACGTCACTATTACGCTCGATCGACATCAGGTGATAGAACACGGTGAAATCGACGCCGTCGGGCAGCCCTTGACGCTTGGTGCGCAGACGCTCGTCCACGCCATGCAAGTCATAGAGCATGACGTACGGCTTGGGCAGGTTGCGCAGGAAAGTCAGGACTTCGACGAGTTTGGCGCGGGCAACCCAAAGCACCGGCATGCCGGTGCGGGTCGGCTGGGCGGTGAACGCCTCGGGGCCAAAACGGTTGTTCAGTTCGACGACCACATCCTGGTCGTCTGCCTTGTAAGGCGGGATGTACAGAGCACTGCCTGTAGTCATGGTTATTTATCGCTTTCGGTCAACGTAAAGAATGAAGCCAGGTTCTCGTTTCTTATGCAGAGCAGAGCTGGATCAGACTTCGTCGGGGCTGCGCAGGTTGGTGACTGCGATACGCTGTTCGCGACGCTGTTCCTTTTGCGATGGCATCTCGGCGCGATAGACGCCTTGATCACCAACGACCCAGGACAGTGGGCGACGCTCCTGGCCAATCGACTCCTGCAACAGCATCAAGCCTTGCAGGAAAGCTTCAGGGCGAGGCGGGCAGCCAGGCACGTAGACGTCCACGGGCAGGAACTTGTCCACCCCTTGAACGACGGAATAGATGTCGTACATGCCACCGGAGTTGGCGCACGAACCCATGGAGATAACCCACTTCGGTTCGAGCATTTGCTCGTAGAGACGCTGGATGATCGGCGCCATCTTGATGAAGCAGGTCCCGGCAATAACCATGAAATCCGCCTGGCGCGGCGATGCCCGGATCACCTCGGCGCCAAAGCGCGCGATGTCGTGGGGCGCCGTGAAGGCGGTGGTCATTTCCACGTAGCAGCACGAAAGGCCGAAGTTGTACGGCCACAGGGAGTTCTTGCGACCCCAGTTGACCGTGTTGTTCAGCACGTCTTCGAGCTTGCCCATGAAGATGTTTTTGTGGACTTGATCTTCTAACGGATCGGAAACGGTTTCCCGCTCGCCAATCGGATACTGCTCGTTAGGAGCATCGGGGTCGATCCTGGTGAGATTGTATTGCATTGCCAAAGCCTCATTGTTTCAGCTTCGCTTGCCGCTTACGACGACCTTCCGGAGCCCAATCAAGAGCCCCCACCCGCCAAAGGTAGACAAGACCTGCCAACAGAATTGCTATGAAAACGAGAGCTTCGACGAATCCGGTCCAGCCGCTTTCGCGGACGGACACAGACCATGCAAAGAGAAAGAGGGCTTCGATATCGAAGATCACGAAGAGCATCGCGACCAGATAGAATTTGGCTGAGAGCCGCAAGCGGGCGCCACCGGTAGGCAGCATGCCGGACTCGAACGGTTCATTTTTGCTGCGGCCCCAGGCTTTTGACCCGAGCAGGCTCGACACGCCGAGCATGAAGGCACACAGGCCGACAACGCCCAGAAGGAAAATGGCAAAGCCCCAGTTGTGGGCCATGAGTCCTGTCGCTTCGGGCATGCTGGAAATCCTTAACAGAGAGCAAAGGTCTCTGAGCTTGAAAAGAAATAACGCAGTGACGATATGTCGCAGCAATCAATCGCGGTGATTTTATGGCTAAACACCGGGCAAGTAAAATTCCTATAGCGAAATTATTTATTGGAATAAGGACATAGCGTACCTCCAGGACCCTGCGGCCCCGGCCCCGTGGGCGTTGGCCGGCTGTTGATCAATAATATTTCGTGCGGAATGCAACAATGATAATGACTTTCAAATGATAATTATTATTATCTGTGGCGGCCTTTCTGCTACGCACTTAGTGTTGTGTCCGAGGGGCAGCCTTACATTGCCGCTACTGCAATTGTCAGCGTCGGACGTTTTACTCCTTTTCGGACTGCCCAATACTGCGTTCGATCAATTTTTCTAACCGTGCGCCGCAGTTTTTTTGGGGGGGCGGGCTCGGTGAAGGTTGGATCTGCATGGGGACTGCTCCTGTGGGAGCCAAGCTTGCTCGCGATGCCGGCAACGCTGTCCCGAGGCAGACTGCGCAATCGTTCATTACGGGCAAGCTTGGCACCCACAGATGCAGGCTAGCTCCTACAGAGTAGATTGCTTGAAAAAAAACGGCTCAAAAAAGCCGTGGGCGTCCGATCAATGTCGCTCAGCTAGCCCCGCGCAGATCCTATGGCTAGGGTATTTCGTGTTTAAGCGACCACCGTCGTGCGAGCAAAAAACGGCACGAGGTTGGGTTTAAGGTCTTGAAGAGGTGATATCAAATGGCTATCTTTATGCTTCATTCATCTAATCATCTATATCAATGCTGGTTAGATTTTCGGCCCCTTCTTAGATAGCCGCGTCAGTTTTCATCGTTCGTGGCTGATACCAAAGGAAAGTCATGAACTCTTGGATCGCGAATATGAGCGTTATGCTCAAGCTGGCTTTGGGCTTTGCTGTTGTGCTGCTTCTGACCGCTATTCTCGCCGCGACCGGCTGGTTCAGCCTGGGGAAAATGATCGAGCGCACGGATCGAATGACCAGCATTACCGAACTGGGTAACCGCCTTGATCACCTGCGCAGAGCTCGCTTGCAGTACCAGTTGGACCGGGGTGATGAACAAAAGGGTGCATTGATCCAGGCGTCGCTGGAGCAGTTTGTCGCCCAGCAGAAAAGCCTCGCAAAAGAACTGAGAAAACCGGAAAACCTGAAGAAACTTGCTCTGATCGAGCAGGCCAGCACGCAGTATCAAGTGGCACTCAATACGATGCGCGAGGCTTATCGCAATGACGCAGCCATGCGCAAGGAAATGGGCGTCAATGCGGTCAAGGGCGCCGCGCTGATTGCCAGGGTCATCGCTGACGTGGAAGCACTGCCCGCCTCGGATGAGCGCCGCTTTGACCTTTACAAGCTCATTCTCAAGGCCAAAGAGGACGTGGCGCTGGTGCGTTATGAAGTGCGTGGCTATACCGGCAACCCCAACAGCGCCACCGAACAAGCCGCCACCCGCCAGCTCGAAAATGCGTTCAAGAGCATCGAAGCGCTCAACAGCGCTTTCGGCCCAACCTATGCCGACACCATCAAGCAGTTGGAAACCGCGCTGATTGCTTACCGTCGTTCGGTACAGGACTTCACGGCCAGTAATCAGGCCATAGGCATGGCTGTGCAGGACACCACCGATTTGGGTGAAACCATCACCCGTCTGTCTGACGAAATGTATGCCAGCCAACTGGCGTCCCGTGACGAAGACAGCGCCCAGGCTCGCATTCTGCAGCTGAGCTGTACGGCCTTGGCGATGTTGTTGGGGATTTTCGCCGCCCTGATCATCACCCGCCAGATTACACGGCCGTTGCAAGACACATTGGCTGTGGTCGATCGCATTGCGGCAGGCGACCTCACGCAACACATGATCGTGACTCGTCGTGATGAGCTGGGTGTCTTGCAGCAGGGTATTCAGCGTATGGGCAGCACCTTGCGCGACCTGATCGGTGGCATCCGCGATGGTGTCACCCAAATCGCCAGTGCCGCCGAAGAGCTATCGGCTGTTACTGAGCAGACCAGTGCCGGGGTCAATAGTCAGAAGATCGAGACCGATCAGGTGGCGACCGCCATGCACGAAATGTCGGTTACCGTGCATGAAGTCGCGCGTAATGCCGAACAGGCTCGCGCAGCCGCTTCAGAGGCCGATGCACAAGCCCGTATTGGCGACCAGGTGGTCGCGCAAGCCATCGTTCAGATCGAGCGCTTGGCCAGCGAGGTCGGGCGCTCAGTCGACGCCATGAACGAGCTGGAGCAAGAAAGCGGTCGCATCGGCAAGATCATGGACGTGATCAGGGCGGTGGCTGAGCAGACCAACTTGCTGGCCCTTAACGCCGCCATTGAGGCCGCTCGCGCGGGTGACGCCGGGCGCGGTTTTGCCGTGGTCGCCGACGAAGTACGTGGGCTGGCCCAGCGTACCCAGCATTCCACCGAAGAGATCGAGAGCCTGGTGGCGGGCTTGCAGAGCGGCACGCGTCAGGTATCGAGCATTATGCAGAGCAGCCGCGAACTGACCGACAGCAGCGTGGAATTGGCATGCAAGGCCGGCACATCCCTGGGCAACATCACCCAGGCGGTTTCTGGCATTCAGGCCATGAACCAACAGATTGCTGCCGCCGCGGTGCAACAAAGCTCGGTGGCCGAGGAAATCAGTCGCAGTGTCCTGAACGTGCGCGATGTATCCGAACAGACCGCCTCAGCCAGCGAAGAAACCGCAGCCTCCAGCATCGAATTGGCGCGCCTGGGTAACCAGTTGCAGCAGTTGGTCAGTCACTTCAAGGTGTGAAAGGGGGGGGCTGGCGGCCATGCTCCAACTGGTAATTCCAGCAATGGTCGTTCCGATCCCCACTCATACCAAAAAACCGCATGGCCTTGACGATCAACGGTTGGTGAAAGCTGGAAAACCGGCGAAAAAAAGCCCCGAACCAGTCGGGGCTGCAGAACGTCGGCTTTGCGGTTAGCTTTTATTCGGTCCGCAAGGGCCGTTGACTCAAGGCATGCCGAGGATCAGTGGAACTGCTCTTCTTCGGTGGAACCGGTCAGCGCGGTTACCGAGGAGGTGCCGCCCTGGATCACGGTGGTCATGTCGTCGAAGTAGCCAGTGCCCACTTCCTGCTGGTGAGCCACGAAGGTGTAGCCCTTGGCGGCGTCAGCGAACTCCTGCTCTTGCAGCTTCACGTAGGCGGTCATGTCGTTGCGGGCGTAGTCGTGCGCCAGGTTGAACATGCTGTGCCACATGTTGTGAATGCCGGCCAGGGTGATGAACTGGTGCTTGTAGCCCATGGCGGACAGTTCGCGCTGGAACTTGGCGATGGTCGCGTCGTCCAGGTTTTTCTTCCAGTTGAAGGAAGGCGAGCAGTTGTACGACAGCAGTTGGTCCGGGTATTCCTTCTTGATCGCTTCGGCGAAGCGACGCGCCTCGTCCAAGTCCGGCTTGGCGGTTTCGCACCAGATCAGGTCGGCGTACGGCGCGTAGGCCAGGCCACGGGCGATCGCCTGGTCGAGACCGGCGCGAACCTTGTAGAAGCCTTCCTGGGTGCGGGTGCCGGTCACGAACGGCTGGTCGTACGGGTCGCAGTCGGAAGTCAGCAGGTCAGCGGCGTTGGCGTCGGTACGGGCCAGGATGATGGTCGGTACGCCGGCAACGTCGGCGGCCAGGCGGGCAGCGGTGAGCTTCTGCACGGCTTCCTGGGTCGGTACCAATACTTTGCCGCCCATGTGGCCGCATTTCTTCACCGAAGCCAGTTGGTCTTCGAAGTGAACGCCGGCGGCGCCTGCTTCGATCATGCTCTTCATCAGCTCGTAGGCGTTCAGTACACCGCCGAAACCGGCTTCAGCGTCGGCCACGATTGGCGCGAAGTAGTCGATGTAGCCTTCGTCGCCTGGGTTCTTGCCGGCTTTCCACTGGATCTGGTCGGCACGACGGAACGAGTTGTTGATGCGCTTGACCACGGTTGGAACCGAATCCACCGGGTACAGCGACTGGTCCGGGTACATCGACTCGGCGGAGTTGTTGTCCGCAGCCACTTGCCAGCCCGACAGGTAGATCGCCTGGATACCGGCCTTGACTTGCTGTACAGCCTGGCCGCCGGTCAGGGCGCCCATGCAGTTGACGAAATCTTTCTCGGGACGGAAGGCTGGCTTGGCGCCCTGGGTGACCAGGTTCCACAGTTTCTCGGCGCCCATTTTCGCAAAAGTGTGCTCAGGTTGAACCGAGCCACGCAGACGGACGACGTCAGCAGCGGAGTAATTGCGCTTCACGCCTTTCCAGCGCGGGTTTTCAGCCCAATCTTTTTCAAGGGCTGCAATTTGCTGTTCGCGTGTCAGTGCCATGGAGATAAACCTCGTCGCATAGGTCTGGGGTGGAAAATTCCTGCTCCTGCCGACCAGGGGTTGGACGGTCAAGTCGGTTCAGGCGGGGAGGCGACGGGATGAACGATGGGCTCGAGGGGAAAGTGAGCAGGTAGAGGCGAACTGCGGGCGCATTCGGGCGTCGTGGGCCTTTATACGAACTCAGAGTGATGCCGGGTTACCTAGTTACGCTTCCGTCCCTCGGGACAACTTCGTTCCAGTCGCAACCTCGTCAAACACACCTTGTGGGCGGTACAGACACGAATCGGCTCGCAGGGTAGTTGCAAGCGTCGACCCGAAGGCCCTTGCCAGGGCCCCTGATTAGCGGGAGCGAGGCCATCATGCCTTCGGTTTTTTGGCTCGTCAAACGTTTTGTAGTGCTTTTTTTATAGCACTACATCTTTGGTCTAATACGACTCGTCAGTCAGTTTTTGGTGCTTCAGTTCAGGGTATCCACCTTGACCCGCAGAATCATGTCGTCCCGGCCTTGGGTCGAGTAGCTGCGGCTCAGCCCCTGTTTATCGGCCTGAGTCTGGCGATTGACCCCTGCCAGGGTGATCCATTCACCCAAGCGGCCGCTGACCGTTGTGTCGGTACTTTGAACGTTCACTACATCGGGACGTTCCTGGCTCATACGGTCACGGTTGGTACTGATGTTCAGATGAACGGTCTCGCCGGTGACGCTGGCCGTGACATAAAAGCCTTGGGTGACGTTGCGGTATTCGGTCTGGCTTTGCAGGCGGCCGTAGGTGTCGGTCTGGGTGCTGGTGAACGGCACGCTCTGGCCGACCTGAATCAGCGCCGGCTGGCCTTCGCTGGCTTGTACCTGCTGCACGCCGCCTTCGCGGCTGGCGGTGCTGCGGTTGATGATGCGGGTCTGGCTGGGAGCGGCGCCGTTGATCGAATAGCCCTGGTCGCCCTGCAAGTTGTTTTCGTTGGTGTCGACCGTGATCAGCAGGCGCTTGGGGGCGGTGTCCAGTTGGGCGAGAAATGCCTTGAGCTCTTCGATTTTTCCGGGCTCGGCATTAACGATCAGTTGGTTGCCATAGGCGCTGACCTGGCCGTCCTTGCCGATGAAATTCTGCGCCACCGGCAATAGGTCGGCGCTGGTTCGGTAGTTCAGCGGGACGATTTCAGTAGCGGCCATCACCGACAGGCTGCAGCCGAGCAGCAGGGTGGCGAGCAGGGTGCGTAAGGACATGTCCATTTCTCCGCGAGACAAAGGCTTGATATTGCCAGTTTGTCGGCCTGGGGTGGGGCAAGTTGAATGTTAGACGGCAAAACGCCCCGGCATCGGTGGATGGCGGGGCGTTTTGTGGTTGCATGATGCTCTTGTGGCGAGGGGATTTATCCCCGCTGGGCTGCGCAGCAGCCCCAATGAAGCCGATTACATCAACCTGACACACCGCAGTGATTGATTTGGGGCTGCGGAGCAGCCCAGCGGGGATAAATCCCCTCGCCACAGGGTTTGGTTTCAGGCCGAATGGCGAACCATGTCCACATGCGGAATTCCGGCTTCCAGGAACTCCTCGCTGACCACCGCAAAGCCCAATCGCTCGTAGAACGGCGTGGCATGCACCTGGGCGCTGAGCATCTGCTGCTTGAGCCCGCGCTTCTCGGCTTCGGCGATCACGGCGTGCATCAGCGCGTCACCCACCTTCAGGCCGCGCCAGTCCTTGAGGACCGAGACGCGACCGATATGGCCGTCAGTCAACAGGCGCGCGGTGCCGATGGGGAAGTCGCCTTCAAACGCCAGAAAATGCACCGCGCTCTGGTCATCGGCATCCCATTCCAGTTCAGGCGGGACGGATTGCTCGGCAATGAACACAGTCTCACGAATGCGCCGGATCTCGGCGTTATCCTTTTGCCAGTCTGCGACACGAACGTGGATTTTATTCATCAGCGAACCCCAGGCTGCCTTGCTTGACCAGCTCGCAGATCAGGCCGCGACCGTCTTCGTCGGCCAGCCACGGGCCGAGGTTTTCGCTGTGCAGGGCATCGGCGGCGCAGATCATTTTCAGCAGGTCGCGCAGCTTGCCCGGCAGATAACGGCTCTGGCCGCTGGCAAACAGCAGCAGGTCATCATCGACTTCCGACCAGGCCAGGCGGGCGCTTGGGTTGCGGATGATCACTGCGCCCTGTTCCAGGCCGGCCAGCAGGTCGTCTTCTTCCAGTTCCGGGCCTACCACCAGCTCCGGGTAGCGCGGCTCGGTCATGAACTGGCCGAACCAGGTCAGCAGCAGGCGCTCGTCGCTCATGTGCTCGGCCAGCAGGCCCTTGAGGCGATCGAGGGCATCGTGCTGGATCTGGTGCGGGTCGGCCACCGGGCGCGCATCGGCGTCGGTGTAGCGTTCTTCGTCCGGCAGGAACTGGCTGAGGAAGTCGGTGAAGTGGGTCAGCACTTCGGCGGCGCTCGGCGCGCGGAAGCCTACCGAGTAGGTCATGCAGTCATCCACGGCCACGCCGCAGTGCGCCAGGCGTGGCGGCAGGTAAAGCATGTCGCCCGGTTCCAGGGTCCACTCGTCGGTGGCCTCGAAGTCGGCGAGGATGCGCAGGTCGGCGTGTTGCAGCAGCGGGCTCTCGGAGTCGCACATCTGGCCGATTTTCCAGTTGCGCTGGCCATGGCCCTGCAGCAGGAACACATCGTAGTTGTCGAAATGCGGGCCGACGCTGCCACCCGGGGCGGCGAAGCTGATCATCACATCGTCGATGCGCCAGCTTGGCAGGAAGCGGAAGTTTTCCAGCAGTTCGCTGACTTCGGGTACGAATTGATCGACAGCCTGCACCAGCAGGGTCCACTCGCGCTCCGGCAGTTTGCTGAATTCGTCTTCGGCAAACGGGCCGCGACGCAATTCCCAAGGACGTTCGCCGTGCTCGATGACCAAGCGCGATTCGACTTCTTCTTCCAGGGCCAGGCCGGCCAGTTCGTCGGCATCGATCGGGCTTTGGAAGTCTGGAATCGCCTGGCGGATCAGCAGTGGTTTTTTCTGCCAGTAATCGCGCAGGAACTCCCGTGCCGTGATGCCGCCCAGGAGTTGCAGAGGAATATCAGGATTCATGTGTAACCTATTGAAAAAATATACTTTTCAGACGCGAATAAAAACGCCCGGCGCGGCCGGGCGTCTCAGGGCAAAACGGTGGATCAGATGCGCTTGGCTTGTGCCGCTGCGTTGCCGATGTAGTTGGCCGGCGTGAGCTTTTTCAGCTCGGCGCGGGCCTCGGCAGGCATGTCCAGGCCATCAATGAAAGTCTGCAACGCTTCAGGACTGATGCCCTTGCCACGGGTCAGTTCTTTGAGCTTTTCATACGGGTTTTCGATGTTGTAGCGACGCATCACGGTCTGGATCGGCTCGGCCAGGACTTCCCAGCAGGCATCCAGGTCGGCGGCGATTTTCTGCTCGTTGAGTTCCAGCTTGCTGATGCCCTTGAGGCTGGCTTCATAGGCAATGACGCTGTGGGCAAAACCCACGCCCAGGTTGCGCAGCACGGTAGAGTCGGTCAGGTCGCGCTGCCAGCGGGAGATCGGCAGCTTGCTCGCCAGGTGTTGGAACAGCGCGTTGGCGATGCCCAGGTTGCCTTCGGAGTTTTCGAAGTCGATCGGGTTGACCTTGTGCGGCATGGTCGAGGAACCGATTTCGCCAGCGATGGTGCGCTGCTTGAAATAACCCAGGGAGATGTAGCCCCAGATGTCACGGTCGAAGTCGATCAGGATGGTGTTGAAGCGCGCGATCGCATCGAACAGCTCGGCGATGTAGTCGTGCGGCTCGATCTGGGTGGTGTACGGGTTGAAGCTCAGGCCCAGCTCGTCTTCGATGAAGGCGCGGGCGTTGGCTTCCCAGTCGATGTCCGGGTAGGCCGACAGGTGCGCGTTGTAGTTGCCCACGGCGCCGTTGATCTTGCCCAGCAGTGGCACGGCGGCGACCTGGGCGATCTGGCGCTCCAGACGGTACACCACGTTCGCCAGTTCCTTGCCCAGGGTGGTCGGCGAAGCCGGTTGACCATGGGTGCGCGATAGCATCGGTACGTCGGCGAAGCGGATTGCCAACTCGCGGATGGCCTGGGCGGTCTGGCGCATCAGCGGCAGCATCACGTCATCACGGCCTTCGCGCAGCATCAGGGCGTGGGACAGGTTGTTGATGTCCTCGCTGGTGCAGGCAAAGTGGATGAATTCGCTGACGTTGGCCAGTTCCGGCAGCTTGGCCGCCTGCTCCTTGAGCAGGTATTCAATGGCTTTGACGTCGTGGTTGGTGGTGCGCTCGATCTCTTTGACGCGCTCGGCGTGCTCCAGCACAAAGTTTTCAGCCAGGGCGTTCAGCACCGCGTTGGCTTGCGCGGAAAACGCCGGGACTTCGGCAATGCCAGGGTGAGCGGCAAGGCGCTGGAGCCAGCGCACTTCAACCAGGACGCGAGCGCGGATCAGGCCGTACTCGCTGAAAATCGGGCGCAGGGCCTGGGTTTTGCCGGCGTAGCGGCCGTCAACAGGGGAAACCGCAGTGAGCGAAGAAAGCTGCATGGGGTGTTCTCGGACAGTCGGGCAACGAAATGGGGCGCGTATCATACATGAAAACAATCGCCGGTCCGTCGCCAACTGACCGGCGTATTACGCGTAACGATATAAAAAAAGCGGGTTGAGGCGACTTATTCGTTGCGCATCAACGGGTAAAGCTCTTTCAGCAATTTGCGTCGGCTGATCACCAGCTGCCAGCGATGACCACCCAACTGCCGCCACAACCGCGCCGAGCGAATTCCGGCCAGTAACAGGGCGCGGATCTTCGAGGCATTGCTCGGTTGTTGCAGATTGCGCATGTCGCCGTGTACCTGGATGCGCTGGCGCAAGGTGCTCAGGGTGTCCTGGTACAGCGCACCGCAAGCGGCGATGACGTTTTCGTGGGCGGGACCGAAGTGTTCAACCTGGGACTGAATCTGCGGCAGGCGATTGCCGATGGTATCCAGCAGGTCGTCGCGCTTGGCCAATTGACGCTCCAGGCCCAGCATCGACAGGGCGTAGCGCAGCGGCTCGCGTTGCAGAGTGCTGGGGTCGCGCTCCAGGGCGCCGATCAGTGCGCGATAACCCTCGCGCAGGTTCAGGTCATCGCCGCCATAGACTTCAAGTGTGTCCTTGGGATCACGAATCAGCAGGCTGCCGAGCATGCAGCTCAGGCCCGCTTCGGTGGCCTGGCCGGTCTTGGCGATCCGATCCACCAGCACGGCGGCGAGAAACACCCCGCCCAATGCCGTCAGTTGCTCCTGGGTCGGGCTCATGCCTTGCTGCTCCAGGGCTCTGCGACTTCGATCACGCCGCCGCCCAGGCAGATTTCCCCGTCGTAGAACACCACGGACTGGCCGGGTGTGACTGCTCGTTGTGGGTCATCGAACGTCGCGCGATAGCCCGTGGTGGTTTTTTCCAGCATGCAGGGCTGATCACTCTGGCGGTAGCGAACCTTGGCCGTCAGACGGCGCGGTTGGCTGAGGTCGATCGGGTTGACCCAATAGATGTCGGAGGCGAGCAGGGCGCGGGAGAACAACCACGGATGGTCGTTGCCCTGGCCGACGATCAGCTCGTTGTGCTCCAGGTCCTTGACCAGCACGTACCACGGCTCTTCACCGGCGTCCTTCAGCCCGCCGATGCCCAGGCCCTGGCGCTGGCCGATGGTGTGGTACATCAGGCCATGGTGGCGGCCGATGACTTCGCCTTCGGTGGTCTTGATTTCGCCTGGCTGGGCCGGCAGGTACTGCTTGAGGAAGTCGCTGAAACGCCGCTCGCCGATAAAGCAGATGCCGGTGGAATCTTTCTTCTTGGCGGTGGCCAGGGCGTGTTTTTCGGCGATCGCGCGCACTTGCGGCTTTTCCAGCTCGCCCACCGGGAACAGGGTCTTGGCGATCTGCTCGCCGCCGACGGCGTGCAGGAAGTAGCTCTGGTCCTTGTTCGGGTCCAGGCCCTTGAGCAGTTCGGTACGGCCGTCGATGTCGCGGCGGCGCACATAGTGACCGGTAGCGATCAGGTCAGCACCGAGCATCATGGCGTAGTCGAGGAACGCCTTGAACTTGATTTCCCGGTTGCAGAGGATGTCCGGGTTCGGCGTACGGCCGGCCTTGTATTCGGCCAGGAAGTGCTCGAACACGTTGTCCCAGTACTCGGCGGCGAAGTTGGCGGTGTGCAGCTTGATGCCGATCCTGTCGCAGACGGCCTGGGCGTCCGCCAGGTCGTCCATGGCGGTGCAGTATTCGGTTCCGTCGTCTTCTTCCCAGTTCTTCATGAACAGGCCTTCCACCTCATAACCCTGCTCGATCAGCAGAAGGGCGGAAACGGAAGAGTCCACGCCGCCGGACATGCCGACAATGACGCGCTTGTTGGTGGTGTCAGAAGGGGCTGGATCACGCATAGCAGTTCAATGAGTGTCTTGAAAAAGGACGCGATTCTATCAGGCCCGGACGCGCAAGGCTAAAGAGAAGGACGGATCAGCGTCAGACTGTGGCGATGACCAGCCAGATAATCGTCGATGCAACGGATGATCAGCTCGCTGCGCCAGTGTTCACGCTGTTCGAGCAACTCGTTGCGGGTCAGCCACTTGGCGCCCAGGATGCCATCATCCAGTGGATAGTCCGGGCGGTGGTTCAAGGCCTTGGCGGCGAAACAGACCCGTTGGTAGGTCACGCCATTGCTGGGGGCGGTGTACAGGTAAATGCCCACCACGCTGGTAGGTTCGACGTCCCAGCCGGTTTCTTCCAGGGTTTCGCGCACGGCGGCTTCGATCAGGGTTTCGTTCGGGTCCAGGTGGCCTGCAGGCTGGTTGAGCACCGCTCGTCCGCCCTTGGATTCTTCCACCATCAGGAAACGGCCGTTGTCTTCGACGATGGTGGCGACGGTGATGTGGGGGTTCCAGTCCATGGGGTTTCCTCTATTTCTCAGATTGGAATGCGGGCCACTGTGGGAGCGAGCCTGCTCGCGATAGCGGTGGGTCAGTCAATATCAATGTTGAATGTTATATCGCTATCGCGAGCAAGCTCGCTACCACAGGGGAATACTGTGTTGTCAGGGGAATATGGTGTGTCTGGAAACACAAACCCCGGCACCAGGGCCGGGGTTTGTGTTGTTCCTTTACAACCTTACACCAGTGCAGCAATCGCCGCGTTGAAGGTGTTGCTTGGGCGCATGGCCTTGCTGGTCAGCTCCGGGTTGGCGAAGTAGTAACCGCCGATGTCCACCGGTTTGCCTTGGACGGCATTGAGCTCGGCAACGATTTTTTCTTCGTTGTCGGTCAGTGTCTTGGCCAGGGCAGTGAACTGGGCCTTGAGGGCTGCGTCGTCGTTTTGCGCGGCCAATGCCTGGGCCCAGAACAGGGTCAGGTAGAAGTGGCTGCCGCGGTTGTCGATGCCGCCGACCTTGCGCGAAGGCGACTTGTTGCGGTCCAGGAACTCACCGGTGGCCTGATCCAGGGTCTTGGCCAGCACCAGGGCTTTAGGGTTGTTGTAGGTCACGCCCAGGTGTTCGAGGGACGCGGCCAGGGCCAGGAACTCGCCCAGGGAATCCCAGCGCAGGAAGTTTTCTTCCAGCAACTGCTGAACGTGCTTGGGTGCCGAACCGCCGGCGCCGGTTTCGAACAGGCCACCGCCGTTCATCAGCGGCACGATGGACAGCATCTTGGCGCTGGTGCCCAGTTCCATGATCGGGAACAGGTCGGTCAGGTAGTCGCGCAGCACGTTGCCGGTCACCGAAATGGTGTCCTTGCCTTCGCGGGTGCGGGCCAGGGTGAATTTCATCGCGTCGACCGGCGACATGATGCGGATGTCCAGGCCGGCAGTGTCGTGGTTCTTCAGGTAGGCCTGGACCTTCTCGATCACCACGCCGTCATGGGCGCGCATCGGGTCCAGCCAGAAAATCGCCGGGGTGCTGCTGGCGCGGGCACGGTTGACGGCCAGCTTGACCCAATCCTGGATCGGCGCGTCCTTGGTCTGGCACATGCGGAAGATATCGCCCGCCTCGACGTTCTGCTCCAGCAGGGTGCGACCGGTGTTGTCCGAAACACGGACCACGCCGTCGGCCTTGATCTGGAAGGTCTTGTCGTGGGAACCGTACTCTTCGGCTTTCTTGGCCATCAGGCCGACGTTCGGCACGCTGCCCATGGTGGTCGGATCGAAAGCGCCGTGTTGCTTGCAGTCTTCGATCACCGCCTGGTAGATGGTGGCGTAGCAGCGATCCGGGATCACGGCCTTGGTGTCGTGCAACTGGCCGTCGGTGCCCCACATCTTGCCGGAGTCACGGATCATGGCCGGCATCGAGGCGTCGACGATGACGTCGCTCGGCACGTGCAGGTTGGTGATGCCTTTATCGGAGTTGACCATCGCCAGGGATGGGCGCGCCGCGTAGACCGCCTGGATGTCGGCTTCGATCTGCGCCTGCTGCTCGGCCGGCAAGGCCTTGATGCGGGCGTACAGGTCGCCGATGCCGTTGTTCAGGTTGAAGCCGATCTGCTCCAGCACTTGTGCGTGCTTGGCCAAGGCATCTTTGTAGAACTCGGCGACGATCTGACCGAACATGATCGGGTCGGAGACCTTCATCATGGTGGCCTTGAGGTGGACCGACAGCAGGACGCCTTTTTGCTTGGCGTCTTCGATTTCAGCGGCGATGAAGTCGCGCAGGGCGTTCTTGCTCATCACGGCGCAGTCGAGGATCTCACCGGCTTGTACGGTGGTTTTTTCTTTCAGGACAGTGGCAGTGCCGTCCTGAGCGATCAGCTCGATTTTCACGCTGCCGGCGGCGTCGATCAGGGCGGCTTTTTCGCTGCCGTAGAAATCACCGGTGCTCATGTGGGCCACATGAGACTTGGAGTCGGCTGCCCAGGCGCCCATTTTGTGCGGGTGCTTGCGCGCGTAGTTCTTGACCGACAGCGGTGCGCGGCGGTCGGAGTTGCCTTCACGCAGGACCGGGTTCACGGCGCTGCCCTTGACCTTGTCGTAGCGGGCGCGTGCGTCTTTCTCGGCGTCGCTGGTCACGGTTTCCGGGTAGTCCGGCAGTGCATAGCCCTGGGCCTGCAATTCCTTGATCGCGGCCTGCAGTTGCGGCACCGAGGCGCTGATGTTCGGCAGCTTGATGATGTTAGCTTCAGGCGTCACGGCCAGGTCGCCCAGTTCGGCGAGGTGGTCGGCGACGGCTTTGTCACCCAGTTGCTCGGGGAAGCTGGCCAGGATGCGCCCTGCAAGGGAGATATCGCGGGTTTCCACGGCGATGTCGGCCGAGGCGGTAAAGGCTTCGACGATCGGCAGCAGCGAATAGGTGGCGAGGGCGGGAGCTTCGTCGGTGAAGGTGTAGATGATCTTCGAGCGGGTGGGCATATTCGGATTAACTCTCTTCTTTGCTAAAGCATGCGCAGAAACTCGAGGGGCGCCGGGTAAGCGCGTTCGTTCAAAGTCATCCGTGAGTCGAATGTCGAGGTTTCTTCGCGGTGATGTTGGGTGCATCAGTCGAGCGTCAAGCGGTCGGGCCGCGGTAACGGTCCGGCTTTCAACGGGCCGAAAGTCTTGTGATAGAGCCATCAGCCGTCGTGACCCTGTGGTCAGCGGCGGCATTATACATAGGTAGCTGGCGATCTGCCGATGGTTCATATACTTGCGTACTCGTCCATTGGTCTAAACGTCGCAGTGCTAGAGGAGCAGACTATGCTCACGTTTGGCGCTTTTCCCTTGTTTTTCAGGGTGGTACACCGCGAACTGCAACGCTTTTCCCCGGATGAGCCTAACGTAGGGTTTGCGCGCCGATACAACTGGGGTACGCTCGAACGCAGCCAGATGTTCAATCCAAGCAATGGAGTTCAGCATGGGGTATCAAAAGATTCAGGTTCCAGCCGTCGGTGACAAAATCACCGTCAATGCAGACCATTCTCTTAATGTTCCCGACAACCCGATCATCCCCTTCATTGAAGGCGACGGCATTGGCGTCGATATCAGCCCGGTCATGATCAAGGTGGTGGACGCTGCGGTTCAGAAGGCCTATGGCGGCAAGCGCAAGATTTCCTGGATGGAAGTCTACGCCGGTGAGAAAGCAACTCAGGTTTACGACCAGGACACCTGGCTGCCCCAGGAAACCCTGGACGCGGTCAAAGACTACGTGGTTTCCATCAAGGGCCCGCTGACCACGCCGGTCGGTGGTGGTATTCGCTCGCTGAACGTCGCCCTGCGCCAGCAGCTCGATTTGTATGTATGCCTGCGTCCGGTGCGCTGGTTCGAAGGCGTGCCAAGCCCGGTCAAGAAGCCTGGCGACGTGGACATGACGATCTTCCGTGAGAACTCCGAAGACATCTACGCCGGTATCGAGTGGAAAGCCGGTTCGCCCGAAGCCACCAAGGTCATCAAGTTCCTGAAAGAAGAAATGGGCGTTACCAAGATCCGTTTCGACGAGAATTGCGGCATCGGCGTCAAGCCGGTTTCCAAGCAGGGCACTCAGCGTCTGGCCCGCAAGGCCTTGCAATATGTAGTGGATAACGATCGCGATTCGCTGACCATCGTGCATAAAGGCAACATCATGAAGTTCACCGAAGGTGCCTTCAAGGAGTGGGCCTACGAAGTGGCGGCCGAGGAATTCGGCGCGACCCTGCTCGACGGTGGGCCTTGGATGCAGTTCAAGAACCCGAGAACCGGCAAGAACGTCATCGTCAAGGACGCCATCGCCGATGCCATGCTCCAGCAAATCCTGCTGCGCCCGGCCGAATACGACGTGATCGCGACCCTGAACCTCAACGGCGACTACCTCTCCGACGCCTTGGCGGCGGAAGTGGGGGGCATTGGTATTGCGCCGGGCGCCAACCTGTCCGACACCGTGGCGATGTTCGAAGCCACCCACGGCACGGCACCCAAGTATGCCGGCAAGGACCAGGTCAACCCGGGTTCGCTGATCCTGTCGGCGGAAATGATGCTGCGACACATGGGGTGGACCGAAGCGGCCGACCTGATCATCAAGGGCACCAACGGCGCGATTTCCGCCAAGACCGTGACCTATGACTTCGAGCGCCTGATGGACGGCGCTACGCTGTTGTCTTCCTCGGCCTTCGGTGATGCACTGATCTCGCACATGTAAGCGGATCGGCAGTCAGCAAAAAAATGCCCGGCTCGAGTGATCGAGTCGGGCATTGTTGTTGTCAGGGGAGGCTTGTGCCGATCAATGGGCTTCAGTGGTCATGGCATTGACGGGGGTAGCGCAAGAGGTATCTTCGACGGTGTCGGGTGCAATATTGACCGCGTGCAGGCCCTTGGGCCCCTGGATGACTTCGAACGTGACGCGTTGTCCGGCTCTCAGGGTTTTATAGCCATCCATCTGAATCGCCGAGTAATGGGCGAAAAGGTCTTCATCCCTGCCGTTTGCGATAATGAAACCGTAGCCCTTGGCATTGTTGAACCATTTGACTTTGCCACTCATCTTGACGACCGACATAGGCCATATCCCTCTGCAACACACTCCGTCAGTGGAGTATCATCCAATCCATCCGCAGGCTAATCTTGGAAAACAGGATCGATTCCACGGACCTTTTTAACCCACGATGGGCTCTATTGGTTGTAACACCGTTTTCCCGATAGTCAAGGTGACCCGGCGAACGTGGTTGAAATCGCCTACAAGCGCCCCCATCACTGTATTTGCCAACTAAACGAACCTTTCTTTCCATGCATGCAATCAGCCAGATTCGACTAACATTCAATCAGGATCGCCCGGATCTACATGACGACGATTCCGCAGGCATTGCTGTTCAGGAAGCAAAGCCTGCATTACAGGCGCCACCGATGTACAAGGTGGTTTTGTTCAACGATGACTACACACCGATGGATTTCGTCGTCGAAGTGCTCGAGGTGTTTTTTAACCTGAATCGCGAGCTGGCGACCAAGGTCATGCTGGCCGTCCATACAGAGGGACGGGCAGTATGTGGAGTGTTTACCCGCGACATCGCCGAGACGAAGGCCATGCAGGTCAACCAGTACGCCCGGGAAAGCCAGCATCCGCTACTCTGTGAAATCGAGAAGGACGGTTAACGCCGACCACTTGGGTATGAGGTGAAGCTATGTTAAACCGCGAGCTCGAAGTCACCCTCAATCTTGCCTTCAAGGAGGCTCGTTCGAAGCGTCATGAATTCATGACCGTCGAGCACCTGCTGCTGGCCCTATTGGATAACGAGGCTGCCGCCACCGTTTTGCGTGCCTGCGGCGCAAACCTCGATAAACTCAAGCATGATTTGCAGGAGTTCATCGACTCCACCACGCCATTGATCCCCGTTCATGACGAGGATCGCGAAACCCAGCCAACCCTGGGCTTCCAGCGTGTCCTGCAGCGTGCTGTCTTTCATGTACAGAGCTCGGGTAAGCGTGAAGTGACCGGCGCCAACGTGCTGGTCGCCATCTTCAGCGAACAGGAAAGCCAGGCGGTTTTCCTGCTCAAGCAGCAGAGTGTTGCGCGCATCGATGTCGTCAATTACATCGCCCATGGCATTTCCAAGGTACCTGGGCACGGCGATCACTCCGAAGGTGAACAGGATATGCAGGATGACGAGGGCGGTGAGTCTTCTTCTTCGGGCAATCCGCTGGACGCCTACGCCAGCAATCTGAATGAACTGGCGCGCCAGGGGCGTATCGATCCACTGGTCGGACGTGAGGCGGAAGTCGAGCGGGTCGCGCAGATCCTGGCCCGACGCCGCAAGAACAACCCGCTGCTGGTGGGCGAGGCGGGCGTGGGCAAGACTGCGATCGCCGAAGGCCTGGCCAAGCGCATCGTCGATAACCAGGTGCCGGACCTGCTCGCCAACAGTGTGGTGTATTCCCTCGATCTGGGGGCCTTGCTGGCGGGCACCAAGTACCGCGGTGATTTCGAGAAGCGCTTCAAGGCATTGCTGGGCGAGCTGAAAAAGCGTCCGCAGGCGATCCTGTTCATCGACGAAATCCACACCATCATTGGTGCCGGTGCCGCGTCCGGTGGCGTCATGGATGCCTCGAACCTGCTCAAGCCGCTGCTGTCTTCGGGTGATATCCGTTGCATCGGTTCGACCACGTTCCAGGAATTTCGCGGGATCTTCGAAAAAGACCGTGCCCTGGCCCGGCGTTTCCAGAAAGTCGATGTGTCGGAGCCTTCGGTGGAAGACACCATCGGTATCCTGCGTGGGCTGAAGGGGCGTTTCGAACTGCACCACAATATCGAATACAGCGATGAAGCCCTGCGCGCCGCTGCTGAGCTGGCCTCGCGCTATATCAATGACCGGCATATGCCGGACAAGGCCATTGATGTTATCGACGAGGCGGGTGCCTATCAGCGGCTTCAGCCAGTGGAGAAGCGCGTCAAGCGCATCGAAGTGCCACAGGTCGAAGACATCGTGGCGAAAATCGCGCGGATTCCGCCCAAGCACGTCACCAGTTCCGACAAGGAGCTGCTGCGTAATCTGGAGCGTGACCTGAAGCTGACCGTGTTCGGTCAGGATGCAGCCATCGATTCGCTGTCCACCGCCATCAAGTTGTCTCGCGCCGGACTCAAGTCGCCGGACAAACCAGTGGGTTCTTTCCTGTTCGCAGGTCCCACCGGTGTCGGCAAGACCGAGGCCGCACGGCAATTGGCCAAGGCGATGGGGATCGAGCTGGTTCGCTTCGACATGTCCGAGTACATGGAGCGTCACACCGTATCGCGTCTGATTGGTGCGCCTCCGGGATATGTCGGTTTCGACC
Source organism: Pseudomonas sp. N-1-13 (assembly GCF_057787095.1). NCBI lineage: Bacteria > Pseudomonadati > Pseudomonadota > Gammaproteobacteria > Pseudomonadales > Pseudomonadaceae > Pseudomonas > Pseudomonas sp. N-1-13. The sequence continues at coordinate 2,078,675 of NZ_JBYNRI010000001.1, forward strand.
AGGGCGGCCTGCTGACCGAGGCCATCACCAAGCAGCCGCATTGCGTGCTCTTGCTCGATGAAATCGAGAAGGCGCATCCGGAAGTCTTCAACCTGCTCCTGCAGGTCATGGATCACGGTACGCTGACCGACAACAACGGGCGCAAGGCGGATTTCCGCAATGTGATCATCATCATGACCACCAACGCCGGCGCCGAAACCGCGGCTCGCGCTTCGATCGGTTTCACCCATCAGGACCATTCGTCCGATGCGATGGAAGTGATCAAGAAGAGCTTCACGCCTGAATTCCGCAACCGCTTGGACACCATTATCCAGTTTGGTCGCCTCAGCCATGAGGTCATCAAGAGTGTGGTGGACAAGTTCCTTACCGAACTTCAGGCGCAGCTCGAAGACAAGCGTGTGCTGCTGGAAGTCACCGATGCGGCCCGCAGTTGGTTGGCGGCCGGTGGTTACGATGTGACGATGGGGGCACGGCCGATGGCTCGCCTGATCCAGGACAAGATCAAGCGTCCACTGGCGGAGGAGATCCTCTTTGGCGAACTGGCCGAACATGGCGGTGTGGTCCACATCGACATCAAGGACGGCGAGCTGACCTTCGACTTCGAAACCACGGCTGAAATGGCCTGATCGTTACACGCAGGAAAAGCAAAAGGCGCCGAAAGGCGCCTTTTTGCTGACTTCAGAAACACCTGGCCCCTCCGGGTCTGGATAACTGCAGGATTTGTATCCGCCACAAATTTCCTGTGGGAGCGCGCTTGCTCGCGAAAGCGGTGGGTCAGTTGGCTGTAATGTCGAATGCGCCGGCCTCATCGCGAGCAGGCTCGCTCCCACAGGGTTGTGAGGTGATTATTGGCGCGGACAAACAAAAACGCCCGGCATCAGCCGGGCGTTTTGTATTGACTTGTTAGCGAGCGCGGTAAGTGATGCGCCCTTTGCTCAAGTCATAGGGCGTCAGCTCGACGCGCACTTTGTCACCGGTAAGAATACGAATGTAGTTCTTGCGCATCTTGCCGGAGATGTGCGCGGTTACGACGTGCCCATTTTCCAACTCCACACGAAACATGGTGTTGGGCAGGGTGTCGACGACAGTGCCTTCCATTTCGAAGCTGTCTTCTTTCGACATGCAGTAAAGCCCTCGGTATCCAGTGAATGGCCCGGTGCAACTGCGCCAGGCAAAAGCGGCGTGCATTGTGCCCGAAAAAGGGGGTTTAAGCCAAGGGGTTCTAACTGAGGACGACCCATCTCTGGTTAATCAGCAATTCGATGGGGCGATATTGGGTCTTGTAATTCATTTTTTTGCAGTTTTTGATCCAGTAGCCCAAGTACACCGCTTCCAGCCCGAGGCGCCGGGCTTCGTTGATCTGCCAGAGGATGGCAAAACGCCCCAGACTGCGCCGTTCTTCGTCGGGCTCATAGAAGGTGTACACCGCCGAAAGCCCGTTGGGCAGCAGGTCTGTGACGGCGATGGCCACCAGTCGCCCTTCGAGGCGGAACTCATAGAAGCGGGAAAAGGGCAGGTCGCGGACCAGAAAGGTCGAAAACTGATCACGACTGGGCGGGTACATGTCGCCGTCGGCGTGGCGCTGCTCTATGTAGCGCTGGTACAGATCGAAATACTCCTCGCTGAACTGCGGCTTGGCTGGCCGGACCTGCAGGTCGGCGTTGCGCTTGAAAATCCGCTTCTGCTGGCGATTGGGTACAAACTGAGCCACGGGGATGCGCGCCGGAACGCACGCATTGCAATGTTGGCAATGGGGCCGGTAGAGATGATCGCCGCTGCGACGGAAGCCCATCTCCGACAGATCTGCGTAGACATGCACATCCATGGGCTGGCTAGGGTCGAGGAACAGAGTCGTGGCCTGCTCCTCGGGCAGGTAACTGCAAGAGTGGGGTTGAGTGGCATAGAACTTCAAGCGCGCCAACTCGGTCATGATCAACCCTCGGGAGTAAGCTTTGGATTAAGTGTAAGCCAGGAGCGCCATTGTCGCTCAGCAAACCCAGGTTGCGTGGTTGGGCTGGTCCAGATGCGCCTTGAGGTAGCCGGCAAACTCAGCCCTTGGGATCGACCGGGCGCCGAGGCTGTGCAGGTGTTCGGTGGGCATTTGGCAGTCGATCAGCACGAAACCGGCCGCTTTGAGATGTTGGACCAGGGTGGCGAAGCCGAATTTCGAGGCGTTATCGGCCCGACTGAACATGGACTCGCCAAAAAACAGCTGCCCCATGGCCAGGCCATACAGGCCGCCCACCAATATACCCTGGTCCCATACCTCCACTGAATGGGCGAAACCGCGTCGATGCAGCTCCAGATAGGCGGTTTGCATGGCCTCGGTGATCCAGGTGCCGTCAGCATAGTCCCGGGGCGCGGCGCAGGCCTCGATGACAGCGGCAAAGTCCTTGTCGAACGTCACGGCATAGCGTTGCTTGCGCAGGAGCTTGCCCAGGCTGCGCGATACATGCAGTTCGTCGGGAAACAATACGGTGCGTGGATCCGGTGACCACCACAAGATCGGCTGGCCTTCGGAGAACCACGGGAAACAGCCGTGGCGATAGGCCCGGATCAGCCGATCGGCGGACAGGTCGCCACCGGCGGCCAGCAAGCCATTGGGGTCGCTCAGGGCTTTGGCCAGTGGCGGAAAATCGAACGTGTTGCGTTGTAGCCAAGTCAGCATGGTCATCCGGGCTTGCAGAAGGGGAGGGCGGGTCTTGTGCGCAGACAAGAGGCCGCCTAAAGGTTAACCGTCAAACCACCGGAATGTCATCGAGATACTTCTCGGCGTCGAGTGCGGCCATGCAACCGGCGCCGGCCGATGTAATGGCCTGTCGATACACGTGATCGGCCACGTCGCCGGCGGCGAACACGCCTTCGATATCGGTTGCAGTGGCATTGCCCTCGCTGCCGCCGCGGACGATCAGGTAGCCGTCGCGCATTGTCAGTTGGCCCTGGAACAACTCGGTGTTGGGTTGATGGCCGATAGCGATAAACACGCCGGCCAGGGACAAGGTGCTGGTCTGGCCGGTCTCACTTTGGCGCAGACGCGCGCCGGTGACGCCGCTGGCGTCACCCAGCACTTCATCCAGATTCTGCTTCCAGTGCAGTTTCACATTGCCGTGGCGGGCTTTTTCGAACAGCTTGTCCTGCAGTATTTTCTCTGCGCGCAGTTTGTCCCGGCGGTGAATCAGGTGTACCTCGCGGGCGATGTTGGACAGGTACAAAGCCTCCTCAACCGCCGTATTGCCACCACCGACCACCGCCACTACCTGATTGCGGTAAAAGAATCCGTCGCAGGTTGCACAGGCGGAAACGCCCCTGCCGGCGAAGGTCTGCTCCGAGGCCAGGCCCAGGTATTGGGCTGAAGCGCCAGTGGCGATAATCAGCGCGTCGCAGGTGTAGGTGCCGCTGTCGCCGATGAGTTCGAAAGGGCGCTGTTGCAACTTGGCGGTGTGGATATGGTCGTAGACGATCTGCGTGTCGAAGCGCTCGGCGTGGCGTTGCATGCGTTCCATCAGCACCGGACCGGTCAAGTCCGTGACATCGCCGGGCCAGTTGTCGACTTCGACGGTGGTAGTGAGCTGGCCACCGGCCTGCAGGCCAGTAATGACAACGGGTTTGAGGTTGGCACGGGCGGCATAGACAGCGGCGCTGTATCCCGCAGGGCCGGAACCGAGAATGATCAGGCGTGAATGCTTCACTTCGCTCATAAAAACACCTCATAAGCCTTTGTCACGAAAGAGAATGCATGCTCCAATTGACGCCAACACAGCTGGTTTTTGGCTATGCTGTAGCCCATCGTGCGGGCAATGCCTTGGGGCTGACAAACCCGTACAATGCTTGAGTTTTGAACGCAGGAGAGGCAAAAGATCAAAATCTTCGGCAACACCTGCGGTTTTCTGGATGCACGTCACAGTGGTAAAAGTAGTACCGGTTGTGCACATTCACTTTTTTGCCTGCTCGTGATGAGCAGTTTTTTATAGTCATTCAACAGATGGACGCGCCTTTGGCGCAGGAAAAGAAGCGTTTTGAAGAAATCCACCGCAGCACCTAAAACAGTCGTTCCGCTCTGGCGCCAGCAATTGCACTACCGGCTCAAGGAAGGTGCGTTGATCGCCATCGGCGCCTTGTGCCTGTTCCTGATGATGGCCTTGCTGACCTATGGCAAGGACGATCCGGGCTGGAGCCACAACAGCAAGATCGACGATGTGCAGAATTTCGGCGGTCCGGCCGGTTCCTACAGCGCTGACATCCTGTTCATGGTGCTGGGCTATTTCGCCTACATCTTTCCGCTTTTGCTGGCGATCAAGGCCTATCAGATTTTCCGTCAACGCCACGAGCCCTGGCAGTGGAGTGGTTGGCTGTTTTCCTGGCGCCTGATCGGCCTGGTGTTCCTGGTGCTGTCGGGCGCTGCGCTGGCCCATATCCATTTTCACGCTCCCACCGGCCTGCCGGCCGGAGCGGGCGGTGCGCTGGGGGAAAGTCTTGGCGAGCTGGCCAAAAACGCCCTGAACATCCAGGGCAGTACGCTGCTGTTCATCGCCCTGTTCCTGTTCGGCCTGACGGTGTTCACCGATTTGTCATGGTTCAAGGTGATGGATGTCACCGGCAAGATCACCCTGGACCTGATCGAGCTGATCCAGGGAGCGATGAATCGCTGGTGGGCGGCGCGCACCGAGCGCAAGCAACTGGTGGCGCAACTGCGCGAGGTGGATGACCGCGTCCACGACGTGGTGGCCCCGACCGTCACGGACAAGCGCGAGCAGGCCAAGGTCAAGGAACGCCTGATCGAACGTGAACAGGCCCTGAGCAAGCACATGTCCGAGCGCGAGAAACAGGTGCCGCCGGTCATCACCATGGCTCCGGCCAAGGCGCCGGAGCAGAGCAAGCGCGTGCAGAAAGAGAAACAGGCGCCGCTGTTCGTCGACAGTGCAGTGGAAGGCACCTTGCCGCCGATCTCGATCCTGGACCCGGCCGAAAAGAAACAGCTCAACTATTCCCCCGAATCCCTGGCGGCCGTCGGTCACCTGCTGGAAATCAAGCTCAAGGAGTTCGGCGTCGAGGTTTCGGTGGATTCGATCCATCCGGGCCCGGTGATTACCCGTTACGAAATCCAGCCGGCCGCGGGCGTGAAGGTCAGCCGTATCGCCAACCTGGCCAAGGACCTGGCACGTTCTCTGGCCGTGACCAGCGTGCGGGTAGTGGAAGTGATTCCCGGCAAGACCACCGTGGGCATCGAGATTCCCAACGAAGACCGGCAGATCGTGCGCTTCTCCGAAGTGCTCTCCACCCCTGAATACGACAACCACAAGTCGCCGGTCACCCTGGCCCTGGGCCATGACATCGGCGGCAAGCCGGTCATCACTGACCTGGCGAAAATGCCGCACCTGCTGGTGGCCGGTACCACCGGTTCCGGTAAGTCGGTGGGTGTGAACGCGATGATCCTGTCGATCCTGTTCAAGTCCGGCCCGGAAGACGCCAAGCTGATCATGATCGACCCGAAAATGCTCGAGCTGTCGATCTATGAAGGCATTCCGCACCTGCTGTGCCCGGTGGTGACCGACATGAAGGACGCCGCCAACGCCCTGCGCTGGAGCGTTGCCGAGATGGAGCGCCGCTACAAGCTGATGGCAAAGATGGGCGTGCGTAACCTGTCGGGCTTCAATGCCAAGGTCAAGGAGGCCGAAGAGGCCGGTACGCCGTTGAGCGACCCGCTGTACCACCGCGAGAATATCCACGACGAAGCGCCGCTGCTGCACAAGCTGCCGACCATCGTGGTGGTGGTGGACGAATTCGCCGACATGATGATGATCGTCGGCAAAAAGGTCGAAGAACTGATCGCCCGGATCGCCCAGAAGGCCCGTGCCGCTGGTATCCACCTGATTCTCGCGACGCAGCGGCCGTCGGTGGACGTGATCACCGGCCTGATCAAGGCCAACATTCCGACCCGCATGGCGTTCCAGGTGTCGAGCAAGATCGACTCGCGGACCATCATCGACCAGGGTGGCGCCGAGCAGTTGCTGGGCCACGGTGACATGCTCTACATGCCGCCGGGCACCAGCCTGCCGATTCGTGTGCACGGTGCGTTCGTGTCCGACGATGAAGTGCACCGGGTCGTTGAAGCCTGGAAACTGCGTGGCGCCCCTGAATACAACGACGACATCCTCAACGGTGTCGAGGAGGCCGGCAGCGGCTTTGAGGGCAGCAGTGGTGGTGGCGATGACGATGCCGAAACCGATGCGCTCTATGACGAAGCGGTGCAGTTCGTCCTGGAAAGCCGCCGGGCCTCAATTTCCGCCGTTCAGCGCAAGCTCAAGATCGGCTACAACCGTGCCGCACGCATGATCGAGGCCATGGAAATGGCCGGGGTCGTGACGGCGATGAACACCAACGGTTCGCGCGAAGTACTGGCGCCGGGCCCGATGCGCGATTAATGACCTGAGCGGCCTGGCGACACGCCGCTCGACCTCCCACGACTTCAAGAGGACTCCCATGCGCCTGATTCGCATGTTGCTGTTGCCCGTACTGGCCCTGACCACCTTGTCGGCCCATGCCGATGAAAAGGACGTGGCCCGCCTGACCCAGTTGCTGGAACGTTCCCAGACCCTGACCGCTCGCTTCTCCCAACTGACCCTCGACGGCAGTGGTACCCAGTTGCAGGAAACCGCCGGTGAGATGGCCTTGCAGCGTCCGGGCCTGTTCTACTGGCACACCGATGCACCGGCTGAACAATTGATGGTGTCCGATGGCAAGAAAGTCTCGCTGTGGGACCCGGACCTGGAACAGGTCACCATCAAAACCCTGGACCAGCGCCTGACCCAGACCCCGGCGTTGCTGCTCTCCGGCGATGTTTCCAAGATCAGCCAGAGTTTCGACATCAGCTCCAAAGAGGCCGGTGGCGTGATTGACTTCACCCTCAAGCCCAAGACCCGGGACAGCCTGTTCGACAGCCTGCGCCTGTCCTTTCGCAACGGTCTGGTCAACGACATGCAACTGATCGACAGTGTCGGTCAGCGTACCAATATCCTGTTCACCGGGGTCAAGGCCAACGAGCCGATCGCTGCGTCCAAGTTCAAGTTCGACATCCCCAAGGGTGCGGACGTGATCCAGGAGTAAACATAAAGCCCCTGTCGGAAATGGCCTGTGGGAGCAAGGCTTGTGGGAGCAAGGCTTGCCCGCGATTGCATCGCCTCGGTCTACCAGACGCACCGAGGTGTCTGTATCGCGGGCAAGCCTTGCTCCCACAGATGCTCCCACAGATCTGCTCCGGTAGAGAGGATCGGCACCAGGACCCAGCGGAGGTTGCATAAGTAGTGATGGACCTGTTTCGAAGCGCCCCGATTGCCCAGCCATTGGCCGCCCGCCTGCGCGCGACCAACCTGGATGAGTACGTCGGCCAGGAGCATGTGCTCGCTCGCGGCAAGCCTCTGCGCGAAGCGCTGGAGCAGGGCGCGCTCCATTCGATGATTTTCTGGGGCCCGCCGGGCGTGGGCAAGACCACTCTGGCGCGACTGCTGGCGGAAGTCTCGGACGCCCATTTCGAAACGGTTTCGGCGGTGCTGGCCGGGGTCAAGGAAATCCGCCAGGCGGTGGAAGTCGCCAAGCAGCAGGCCGGGCAATACGGCAAGCGCACCATCCTGTTTGTCGATGAAGTGCACCGTTTCAACAAGTCGCAGCAGGACGCGTTCCTGCCCTACGTCGAAGACGGGACGCTGATCTTCATTGGCGCGACCACCGAAAACCCTTCGTTCGAACTCAATAACGCCTTGCTGTCCCGGGCGCGGGTCTATGTGCTCAAGAGCCTCGACGAGGCGGCGATGCGCAAGTTGGTGCACCGGGCGCTGACCGAGGAACGCGGCCTGGGCAAACGCCAGTTGAGCCTCAGCGACGAAGGCTTCCAGATCCTGTTTTCGGCCGCCGATGGCGATGGCCGGCGCTTGCTCAACCTGCTGGAAAACGCCTCGGACCTGGCCGAAGACAACAGCGAGATTGGCGTCGAACTGCTGCAAAGCCTGTTGGGCGATACCCGTAGACGCTTCGACAAGGGCGGTGAGGCGTTCTACGACCAGATTTCGGCGCTGCACAAATCCATCCGTGGCTCCAACCCCGACGCGGCCTTGTACTGGTTTGCGCGCATGATCGACGGCGGCTGCGATCCGCTGTACCTGGCGCGTCGAGTGGTACGCATGGCCAGCGAAGACATCGGCAATGCCGATCCCCGCGCCCTGAGCCTGTGCCTGGCCGCCTGGGATGTGCAGGAGCGCCTCGGCAGCCCGGAAGGCGAACTCGCCGTGGCCCAGGCCATCACCTACCTGGCTTGCGCGCCAAAGAGCAATGCGGTGTACATGGGCTTCAAGGCCGCGATGCGCAGCGCCACCGAGCATGGCTCCCTGGAAGTGCCGCTGCACCTGCGCAACGCGCCGACCAAACTGATGAAGCAATTGGGCTATGGCGATGAATACCGTTACGCTCACGACGAACCGGACGCCTATGCCGCCGGTGAAGACTATTTTCCCGAAGAACTCGAACCCCAGCCGTTCTATCAGCCGGTGCCCCGTGGCCTTGAACTGAAGATCGGCGAGAAACTCAATCATTTGGCACAACTGGACCGTCTGAGTCCAAGGCAGCGGAGAAAACCTTGATCCCCTTGATCCTCGCAGTCTCCGCTGGTGGCGTTGCCGGCACGTTGTTGCGCTTTGCGACTGGCAATTGGGTCAACGCAAATTGGCCGCGGCACTTCTATACCGCCACGCTGGCCGTTAATATCGTGGGCTGTCTGCTGATCGGCGTTCTATACGGTCTGTTTTTGATTCGCCCCGAGGTGCCCATCGAGGTGCGCGCGGGGCTGTTGGTCGGCTTTCTTGGCGGCCTGACGACTTTTTCATCCTTTTCACTGGATACGGTGCGCCTGCTGGAAAGCGGGCAGGTGCCGCTGGCCCTGGGCTACGCGGCTATCAGCGTATTCGGCGGGCTGCTCGCCACCTGGGCTGGCCTGTCCCTGACCAAACTTTGATAACGAGAGACCGACATGCTCGATTCCAAACTGTTACGTAGCAACCTTCAGGACGTAGCGGACCGCCTGGCATCCCGTGGCTTCGCCCTGGACGTCGCGCGCATCGAAGCGCTGGAAGAACAGCGCAAGACCGTCCAGACCCGCACCGAAGCCCTGCAGGCTGAACGTAACGCGCGCTCCAAATCCATCGGTCAGGCCAAGCAGCGCGGCGAAGACATCGCACCGCTGATGGCCGATGTCGAGCGCATGGCGGGTGAGTTGAGTGCCGGCAAGGTCGAGCTGGACGCGATCCAGACCGAACTGGATTCGATCCTGCTGGGTATCCCCAACCTGCCGCATGAATCGGTCCCGGTCGGTGAAGATGAAGACGGCAACGTCGAAGTGCGCCGTTGGGGCACGCCCAAAGTCTTCGATTTCCCGGTGCAGGATCACGTCGCCCTGGGCGAGAAGTTCGGCTGGCTCGATTTCGAAACCGCCGCCAAGCTGTCGGGCGCCCGTTTTGCCTTGTTGCGCGGGCCGATTGCCCGTCTGCATCGCGCCCTGGCGCAGTTCATGATCAACCTGCACGTCACCGAGCACGGCTACGAAGAAGCCTACACGCCTTACCTGGTTCAGGCGCCAGCCTTGCAGGGCACTGGCCAGTTGCCGAAGTTCGAGGAAGACCTGTTCAAGATCAGCCGCGAAGGCGAGGCCGATCTGTACCTGATCCCTACCGCCGAAGTGTCGCTGACCAACATCGTCGCGGGCGAGATCGTCGACGCCAAGCAATTGCCCATCAAGTTCGTCGCCCACACACCGTGTTTCCGCAGTGAAGCCGGGGCATCGGGCCGTGACACCCGGGGCATGATCCGTCAGCATCAGTTCGACAAGGTCGAGATGGTGCAGATCGTCGAGCCCTCGGTGTCCATGCAAGCGCTGGAAAGCCTGACCGCCAACGCCGAGAAAGTCTTGCAACTGCTGGAGCTGCCGTATCGGACCCTGGCGCTGTGCACTGGCGACATGGGCTTCAGTGCGGTGAAGACTTACGACCTGGAAGTCTGGATCCCGAGCCAGGACAAGTACCGCGAGATTTCTTCGTGCTCCAACTGTGGCGACTTCCAGGCCCGCCGCATGCAGGCGCGTTTCCGCAACCCGGAAACCGGCAAGCCGGAACTGGTCCACACCCTCAATGGCTCCGGCCTGGCCGTGGGCCGCACCCTGGTGGCGGTCCTGGAAAACTACCAGCAGGCCGACGGTTCGATCCGTGTGCCCGAGGTGTTGAAGCCCTACATGGGCGGCATCGAGGTCATCGGCTAAATGGACTATTTGCCACTGTTCCACAACCTGCGCGGCAGTCGCGTGCTGGTGGTCGGCGGCGGCGAGATTGCCTTGCGCAAGTCTCGCCTGTTGGCCGATGCCGGCGCGTTGTTGCGGGTGGTCGCACCCGATATCGAACCGCAGTTGCGGGAACTGGTCAGTGGCAGCGGCGGTGAATGCATCCTGCGTGGCTACGTGGAAGCGGACCTGGACGGCTGTGGCCTGATCATCGCCGCCACCGACGACGAATCGCTCAACGCCCAGGTGTCGGCCGACGCCCACAAGCGTTGCGTGCCGGTCAACGTGGTGGACGCACCGGCCCTGTGCAGCGTGATCTTCCCGGCGATTGTCGACCGCTCGCCGCTGGTGATCGCGGTGTCCAGCGGCGGCGATGCGCCGGTGCTGGCGCGGTTGATCCGGGCCAAGCTGGAAACCTGGATTCCTTCGACCTACGGGCAACTGGCCGGGCTGGCGGCGCGTTTTCGCAGCCAGGTCAAAGGGCTGTTCCCGGATGTGCAGCAACGCCGGGCGTTCTGGGAAGAGGTGTTCCAGGGGCCGATCGCTGACCGGCAGTTGGCCGGGCAGGGCGCCGAGGCCGAGCGCCTGTTGCGTGAAAAGATTGCAGGCCAGGCGCCGAATGCACCGGGTGAAGTCTATCTGGTGGGCGCAGGCCCTGGTGATCCGGACCTGCTGACCTTCCGCGCCTTGCGCCTGATGCAGCAGGCGGACGTGGTGCTTTACGACCGTCTGGTGGCTCCGGCGATCCTTGAGCTGTGCCGGCGTGACGCCGAGCGGATCTACGTCGGCAAGCGTCGCTCAGAGCACGCGGTGCCCCAGGAGCAGATCAACCAGCAGTTGGTCGATCTGGCCCGGCAAGGCAAGCGGGTGGTGCGATTGAAGGGCGGTGATCCGTTCATCTTCGGTCGTGGCGGTGAAGAAATCGAAGAATTGGCGGCCCATGGCATCCCGTTCCAGGTGGTTCCGGGCATCACCGCCGCCAGCGGCTGCGCGGCCTACGCCGGGATCCCGCTGACCCATCGCGATTATGCCCAGTCGGTGCGATTCATCACCGGTCATCTGAAGGACGGCACCAGTGACTTGCCGTGGGCGGACTTGGTGTCGCCGGCGCAGACGTTGGTGTTCTATATGGGGTTGGTGGGGCTGCCGATCATCTGCGACGAGTTGATCAAGCACGGTCGCGCGGCGGACACACCGGCGGCGCTGATCCAGCAGGGCACCACCTCCAACCAGCGGGTGTTTACCGGCACCTTGGCAGATTTGCCGAAACTGGTGGCTGAGCATGAGGTTCATGCACCGACCCTGGTGATCGTTGGGGAAGTGGTGCAACTGCGCGAGAAACTGGCGTGGTTTGAAGGGGCTCAGGGGCAGGTCTAGACAGACCGTGTCGCTCCAATCGCGAGCAGGCTCGCTCCCACCGTGATCGTGTACAACCGCAGATTCATGGTTGAACAACGATCACATATGGGAGCGAGCCTGCTCGCGATTGGCCTTCAGAATCAACAAAGATCCTGGATCAGTTCTCAACCCCCCGCCAAATCCCTTTCCCACTCAACCGCTCCCGATCATGGGCAACCCTGAAGTCCTGCTCCGGCCCCTTGGGCACGATTCCGTTGGGGTTGATGGTCTTGTGGCTGCCGTAGTAATGGCGCTGGATATGGGTGAAGTCCACAGTCTCGGCAATCCCCGGCCACTGGTACAACTCCCGCAACCAGTTCGACAGGTTCGGATAATCCGCAATGCGCCGCAGGTTGCATTTGAAATGGCCGAAATACACCGCGTCAAAGCGGATGATGGTGGTGAACAGGCGGATATCGGCTTCGGTCAGGTATTCACCGGCCAGGTAGCGTCGGGTTTGCAGCAATGCTTCCAAGCGGTCCAGCTCAGTGAACAAACCATCGAACGCTTCTTCGTAGGCCGCCTGAGTGGTGGCGAACCCGGCGCGGTACACGCCATTGTTCACTGCCGGGTAAATGCGTTCGTTCAATGCATCGATATCGTTGCGCAGGTGCTCGGGGTAGAGGTCCAGGTCGTTTCCGGTCAAGCCGTCGAAGGCGCTGTTGAACATGCGGATGATTTCCGCTGATTCGTTGTTGACGATGCGTTGTTGCCGTTTGTCCCACAGCGCTGGCACGGTGACGCGACCGGTGTAGTGCGGCGTATCGGCGGTGTAGCGCTGGTGCAGGAAATCCAGGTGATCGAGTTTGTCGCCAGTGGAGCCATGGCGCTTGTCGAAGGTCCAGCCGTTTTCCAGCATCAGGTAGCTGACCACCGAGACATCGATCAGGTCTTGCAGGCCTTTGAGCTTGCGATAGATCAGCGTCCGGTGGGCCCAGGGGCAGGCCAGGGATACATACAAATGGTAGCGCCCGGACTCGGCGGCAAACCCGCTGTCGCCCGTGGGGCCGGCGCTGCCGTCGGCGGTGATCCAATGGCGGCGTTGCGCCTGTTCACGCTGGAAGGTGCCGTCCTTGCTTTCATACCACTGGTCCTGCCAGCGACCTTCGACTAACAAACCCATCTCGATCTCCTCTACCAATAAACGTTGGAGAGGAGTCTATTCCCATAGGTTCGAACAAAAAGCGCAAAGGTTGGGCGTTGATGATCGGTTAAATCGATCGATCCCGCGCGGCCCAGTATTGGCGGGCTTGCTCTAACGCGTCTTCCCGAGCCAGACCCAGGCCGCGCAAGGCCAGGGCCATGGTGGCGATCAGCGCCAGTTGCGGGTAGCTGTCTTCAACATCGCCTCGCCAGATGGCTTTGAGGTGCTCAGGGTCGAGGCTTTGCGGTTTGACGTGGCGCTGTTCGGCCAGTCGCGGCCATTCCTCATCCCAGCTCACACCGTCGCGGGTGCCATACAGGTGGCTGTCGGCGTCCGGGTTGATCTCGATCTCGCCACCGTCGCCCTTGATCACGATGGTGGTGTCTCCCAGCAAACCGCTGGCATCGCGGTGGACCGCCTGGTAGCCCGGATGGAAAATGCTTTGCAGTCCGCAACGGGCGCCCAGAGGGTTGAGGATCCGCGCCAGGGAATGGATCGGCGAACGCAAGCCCAGGGTGTTGCGCAGGTCGATCATCCGTTGCATCTGCGGTGCCCAGTCCACCAATGGCATGAAGGCCAGGCCACCGTCGTCCAGCGCTGCGCCAACCTGCTGCCAGTCGCGGCACAGAGGGATGTTCAGGAAGCCAAGCAGTTGCTCGGTGTAGAGCCGGCCCGCCGTATGCGCGCCGCCGCCATGCATGAAAATCCGCACACCGTTCTGCCCGAGGCATTTGGCCGCCAGCAGGTACCACGGTAAATGACGCTTCTTGCCGGCGTAGGTCGGCCAGTCCAGATCCACCGGCAACGCCGGGGTCTGCAGGCGCTCACGCAAGGCTTGGGTGAAACCGGCCATTTCTTCGGCGCTTTCTTCCTTGTGCCGCAATAGCATCAGGAAGGCGCCGAGCTGGGTGTCCTCAACCTGCTCGTCCAGCACCATGCCCATGGCTTGCCGCGCTTCTTCGCGGGTCAGGTCACGGGCGCCGCGCTTGCCTTTGCCGAGGATGCGCACGAATTGGGCGAACGGATGTTCGGCCGGGGTTTCAAGGGTCAGCGATGGGAAGTCGGTCATAAGCAGTTCGTCGGTTTGGGCAGGCCCGCCAGCTTGGCGGCGAGTTTGGCGGGGGTGCCTTTGAACAATCGGTTCAGGTGCAGGCTGTTGCCCTTGTCGGTGCCCAGTTTCAGCGCCGTGTACTTGATCAGCGGCCGGGTCGCGGGGGAGAGCTGGAATTCGTCGTAGAAGCCGCGCAGCAGTTCGAGGACTTCCCAGTGTTCGGGGCTCAACTGGATGTCTTCGGCGGCCGCCAGGGCTGTGGCGACTTCGGCCGACCAGTCATTGAGATCGGCCAGGTAGCCGTCCTTGTCCAGCGCAATGGCGCGTTGGCCCACGTTCAGCACGTTCATAACCAGGTGTTGACCTTGTCATGGTGGAGCGACAGCGCGACGAACGCCGGGTAGTCGATGGCCTCGGCCCATTGCGGAATGTCCAGGGCCCGGGCTTGTGCGTCTTCGCCAAGCACGAAAAGCTTCAGGCCTCTGCGCTGCAGTTCTGCAAACGGCACCGTGGCGGCTCGCAAGGCGTATGTCGCGTCGCCGCACAGCAGCAGTGCGTCCTGCTCGCCCAGTACCCGCAGGCAGCTGGCGAAGCGGCTATCGCCGAAGGGGGAATGAGACAACACATGCAAAGTCGACATCAGAGGGTGATCACCTGGTCATAACGATCAATGAGCGCGGCGATCTGCGGCGCGCTGAGTATTTTCAGCTCGTCCAGCGCCAGGGCAGTGGTTGCGACGCCACGTTCGGCGGCACTGTCGGCACAGACGTACAGGTCCTCGACACCAAACATGGGCAACGCCTGCAAATTCGCGCTCAGGTCCTTTTGCTGGAGCGCCTTGGCGTTCTGGCCGTTGGCGAGTTGAAAGACGCCGTCGTCGAGGAACAGCAGGCCGATGGGCAGGTCGAACGCGCCGCCGGCCAGCACGATGTCCAGCGCTTCCCGGGCCCCGGGCCCCGACCAGGGAGCCTGGCGGCTGATGAGTAACAAGGATTTGGCCATTACGCGCCTCCAAAACAGATCAAGCGGTCGGCGTCCTGGATCGCATCATGCAACTGGCCCAGGCCGGACAAGGCCCAGGGCGCACTGACGCTGACCGCCGAACGCTGGTAGCGCTGGGCCTCTTCATCGTTCAGCACGCCACGGCGCAACGCCGCTGCGATGCAAACCACGCCGTCGAGCTGGTTGTCGCTGACAAAGGCGCGCCACTGTCGGGGCAGATCTTGTTCATCCTGGGGCGTTACGAGGCTGTCGGCAGCGTTATAGACGCCATCCTGATAGAAGAACAGCCGCACGATTTCATGCCCACCGGCCAGCGCGGCCTGGGCAAACAACAGGGCGCGGCGCGAGGAGGGCGCATGGGCGGCGGAAAACAACGCGATGGCAAACTTCATGACAGACCCGATCAGCAAAACTGTGGCCATGATAAAGCTTTATGGACGGGGGGGCGATTGCCAGGAAAGGGGCGACTGCCACAGGAAGTGCTCAGCCTTGGTTTTTGAGACCATTCAACTCGCAATACTCCGCCCACTCCATCCCCGCCATCTGCGCCACCTCCTTGTGGACTTCCATGCGCTGGTTTTCATAGTCCTGGGGCGAGGTGGCGGTCAGTTGCAGGGTCAGTTCCCAAGCGAACAGGCCCTGGTGCTCAGCCTCGGCTTCGAATGCTTCATGCAAGCGCTCGGCGCGATATTGCGCGGCGGTCTCGCCCTTGGCCTGGGCCAACAGCGGGTTGAGGTTGTCCAGCTCGATGCGCAGGTCGGGGCGTGCATCGAGAAATTTTTCCAGCGCTCGTTCGTGTTGCTGTTCGGTTGCCGCCATGGTCACTCCTTGGGTGCCGGGGGTTGTTTCTTGCTGGCCTTGGCCGCAGCGGCCAGGCATTCGAGGGCGAACTGTTCGGTGTAGGTCATCTGTATCGGCGTGGTTTCGCCCTTGACGGTGCGTTCGCCGTCGAGGATGTAGCGAATCCGCTTGTCGGTGACACCGATTCGCTTGGCGATCCAGGCCGGGGTCTGGCCGATCTGGCTGATCAGTTTGTCAGCGTATTCGGTGCTGGGTTTGTAGAACTCGGCATTGGGTGTCATGGGCTGTTCCGCGCGGGCAAGTGGCAATGGCGCGACAGGTTGCGCGAATCATCGCCCGGTGTCGCGTATAAATTTCAGTAAAGCAGCATGAAGGCCCAGGCCGCAGTGCTACAGTCGGTTTTTTTCTCTATGAGTGAACGCAATGCGAATGCTGATGGTGGCCGTGGCCGCAACGTTGCTGGTTGGCTGCGCGGGTTCGGCGATGAACCAGGCCCGTACTCAAGCACCCTATAAGACATTGACTTCGGACAAACCGCAGCAGGTGGTGGCCGAGTGTGTGCAGTTTTCCTGGCAGGACGAAGCTGTGTTTGGCGTCGATGCCGGTGCCTATCTGCAACCCGGCAAGACGGGTGGCATGACCGTGTACACCCGCTCGGCCGAGTCGTTTGTGGATCTGCAAACCAGCGCTTCCGGCACGGCGCTGAACTACTTCGCCCGGCATGACGACTTTGTTGCCAAGCGTCGGTTGGCGGCGTTGGCGACTTGTCTGTAGACCACTTGCACTGCTATCGCGAGCAGGCTCGCTCCCACAGGTTTTTGTGTCGTTTGCAGATCCTGTGAACACTCGCAACCCATATGGGAGCGAGCCTGCTCGCGATGAGGCCGGCACAGCCCACATCACCGCAGTTGACCCACCGCTATCGCGAGTAAGTCCACAAGAGCCTGTATTTCACTCGGTCTGGCTCAGGCGCTTCTGGAAGAAGAAGTGCTGGTGGCCCGGCGGGTAATCGTCGATCTGGCCGATTTCCGTGAAGCCCAGTTGCCTGTAGAACGCGGGCGCCTGGAAGTCGAAGGTGTCCAGCCACATGCCCACGCAGTTTTTCTCTCGGGCAAAGTCTTCGGCCATCTGCATCAACGTCGAACCAGTGCCCTGGCCACGGGCCTGTTCCGGCACCACCAGCAACTCGATATAAAACCATTGAAAGAACACTCGACCGTAGAGCCCGCCCACGGTTTCGCCGCTGTGTTCGTCGCGCACCAGCCAGGCGACCAACTCAGGCACCGTCCCGCCGGTCTTGGCCGTGTTGTAGGCGCGCAGCGGGACGAGGATCGCCTCGCGGTCTTCTGCGGTGGGGGTGTCCGTACGTTCGATTCGTAGCGTCATCGGCAATGTCCTTGTGCGGTGGGGGATGAGCCGCACGAGCCTATCCCAAACCTGGCTTTTGCGTCACCCAAGCGACGGCGAACAGGCGTACTACGCAAACCGGGCCATACTGCCTAGTGTTTTGACGCGATCCGCGACAGGGAATGATCGCCAGGTTGTTAATCTGTTGTCGGGATCCAACACGTTTTGAAGAGGAACGTCATGAACACCGCATTGCTGATCATCGATGTCCAGAGCGCGCTGTGCAGCGGCCAAGAGGAGTGTTTCGACAGCCCACGCATGATCCGGACAATCAACGAGCTCAGCGCCAGGGCCAGGGCCGTCGGCTTGCCGGTGATCCTGATCCAGCACGAAGAGCTGGAGGGGGCGCTGACTTATGGTTCCAGCGCCTGGCAACTGGCCGACGGCCTGTTGACCGCACCGGATGACCTGCGAGTACGCAAGACCACGCCGGACGCCTTCTACCAGACCGATCTGCTGTCGCTGCTGCAAGCGCGGATGATTGATCGCGTGGTGATCTGCGGGTTGCAAACCGACTATTGCGTCAACGCCACCGTACGTCAGGCCCATGCCCTGGGTTACGACGTGGTGCTGGCCGCGGACGCCCATTCCACCGTGGACAACGGCAGCATGGCGGCCGAGCAGATCATTGCCAACCACAACAACCGGCTGGGACGCCTGAGCAGCGCGGTGTCGCGGATCGATGTGCTGCCGGCGGGGGAAATCCGTCTCTGACCGCGACACCCAAACCTGTGGCGAGGGAAACCGGACGATGGCATCGGATGCGTTGATCAGCGCCGCAGCACGAGCACTGGCGGCGGGGGATCCGGTGGCCGCGCTCAATCGCGTTTCCCTGCGTGACGATGCGCCGGCCTTGGCGCTTCGCGGCATTGCCATGGCGCAGTTGGGCGAGCTGGAGCGGGCCAGGGTGCTGATGCGGCGGGCGGCTCGGGCCTTCGGGCCCCGGGAGGCCGTGGCACAGGCGCGGTGCGTGGTGGCCGAAGGGGAGATCGCCCTGGCGTCCCGTGATCTGGCTTGGCCGGTGAAGCGCCTGGAGGCTGCGCGGGCGGTGCTTGAACGCCAGGGCGACCGGACGAACGTCGCCCACGCACGCTCAATCGAAATCCGCCGCTTACTGCTGCTAGGCCATCTCGACGAGGCCGAGGCGAGGCTGGTTGACCTTGACCCGGGCTGTCTTCCACCGCCGTCCAGAGCCGCTTGCGAACTGGTGGTGGCGGGCATCGCCATGCGGCGGTTACGAACGAAAACCGTACGGGCGGCACTTGAACGTGCCACCCAGGCTGCGCGACAAGCCGGCATTGGCGCGCTGACTGCCGAAGTCGAAAGCGCCTGGGGCGTCCTGCAGGCTCCGGCGGCGCGTCTGATTGCAGGGGGCGAGGAGCGCTTGCTGACCCTTGAGGAGGTTGAAGCACTCCTGTCCAGCGACGCGTTGGTGGTGGACGCATGTCGCAATGGCGTGAACAGGGCGAGCCTGCGGATCTCTCTTGCCAGGCGCCCGGTGTTGTTCACCCTCGCCAGGCAATTGGCTCAAGCCTGGCCTGCCGATGTGTCCAGGGAAACCCTCGTTGCCCAGGCCTTTGGCTTGAAACTGACGGATGATTCCCATCGCGCCCGACTGCGTGTTGAAGTCGGACGCTTGCGCGTGGCGCTGCGCCCGCTGGCCGAGGTGACGGCGACCCCGCGTGGGTTTGCCCTGGTGCCGCGCAGGGAGGGCGAAGTGGTGGTGCTAGCGCGTCCTGTAGAAGAGCCCCACGCCGCAGTGCTGGCGTTGCTGGCCGATGGCCAATCCTGGTCCAGTTCCGCCCTGGCGCTGGCCCTGGATGCCAGCCAGCGCACCGTGCAACGGGCCCTCGATACGCTGGCCGCGTCCGGCAAGGTGCAGTCGGTCGGGCGTGGGCGGGCCTGTCGCTGGCTGGCGCCACCGCTGCCCGGATTCACGACGGTATTGTTACTCACCGCGCTGCTGCCCGATGGTTAGGATGCAGTCACACCCCAACGAGGAGGCTTGCAAGATGAAACGTTCAGATGCGCAGATCCTGCGTGAATACGGCCCTTTTCCCGGCGTCGATTGCGTGCATGGTGTCAGTCATGACGGCGAGCTCGTCTGGTTCGCTTCCGGCGACAAGCTGCATGCCCTCGATCCGGCCAGCGGCCAGACGTTGCGTTCGCTGGACGTTCCGGCAAACGCCGGAACGGCTTTTGACGGTGAACACCTGTTCCAGATCGCCGGAGACACCATTCGCAAGATCGACCCGCGCAACGGCCAGGTACTGGCGACCATTGCGGCGCCCAATAGTGGTGATGATTCAGGACTGGCCTGGGCCGAAGGATCACTCTGGGTCGGCCAGTACAAGGCGCGCAAAATCCTCCAGATCGATCCCTCCACTGGCAAGATCCTGCGCACCCTCGAATCCAACCGCTTCGTCACGGGCGTGACCTGGGTCGACGGCGAACTCTGGCACGGCACCTGGGAAAACGATGAAAGCGATCTGCGGCGCATTGACCCGCAAACCGCAGAAGTGCTGGAAAGCGTGACCATGCCGCCGGGGATTGGCGTGTCGGGTCTTGAGTCAGACGGCGGCGAGCGGTTCTTTTGCGGCGGTGGCAATAGCGCGAAGGTGAGGGCGGTGCGTCGGCCGGCCTGAAGCGTGTGTGGGAGCAGCTTTTGCTCCCACACAGCGACGATGGATGCTTCAGTTCAGTTGCGTCCGGCGGCCTCGGCAACCGGCGCCTTGATGCGCTCGACCTTGCGATAAGTCAGCAACACGATGCCGGTGACCACAATCGCGCCGCCAATCACCTGGCCCGGGTTGAGCATCTGGTCCAGCACCAGCCAGCCGATCAGCAGGGTCGCCAGCGGTTCGATGTTCATCACCGGGGCGTTGCGTGGCATGTCCAGGCGGGGCACGGAAATGAATAGCACGATAAACCCGGTGCCATAGAGCACCACCAGGGTCGCCAGGGCAAACCAGCCGGTGCTGCTGGCCGGCAGGTCGAAGCCACCGGGAAGGGCGCCGGTCAGGCCGGCGAGGTTGACGCTGCTGAACACGATGAAAATGGTCAGCAGGCTGCGGACCGAACCGCGCACCTGGGACAGTTTGTGATCGGTGATCCATAGCGCGCAGGCGAACACGCAGGCGGCACAGAAGGCCAGGCCCACGCCGAGCAACCACTGCGGGCCGACGCTTTCTTGCGACGACAGCCGGGCCGGTACTTCCAGCACGAACACCAGGCCAACCAGAATCATGCCCATCAACGCGGCAGTGCGCGCGGTCGGACGTGGCCCGCCGAGTGCCCAGGTCAGCAACGCCAAGAGGATCGGAAAGACATTGCCCACCAACAGCGCCAGGGCGACCGGCACCCGAGCCACGGCGGAATACAGGCACAGACTCTGGGCGGCAATCAACAGCCCCAGAGCCAATTGCCAGCGCCAGACCCCCTGCGGCAGGCGCAGGTTCTGGCGTTGCCAGAGCACCATTGCGGCCAGCACCAGCAAGGTGCCGCCCGAGCGCAGCAGGATCGCCAGCAAGACCCCGGCACCGTCATCAAATGCTGCCCTGGCAGCGACATGGTTGCCGGCGAAGGCACATCCCATGCACAGCAGAACCAGCACGGCGAGGTGCCGAGGGAGCGGAGTGGGGGTGTCAGGTACAGCCGTGGAGCGGGTCATGGCAGGGGGTCTCAAAGGGAGGCCGCCGAAGCAAGACGCTTCGGAACGGCTAATATAGTTATAGGTTGTCGTACAACATCAAAAGGGATTTGTACCGTATAGCGTTGCAAGAGACAAGTGCCCTATTTTGGCGCAAGGCTGTTCATTCAAGCGCCTACGCGGTGTGGCGCCAGCTGCGCGCGCGCCACGATGAATCACAAAGCCCCCTCGGTTTGCTGTACAACAATGGAACCGAGGCCGGCAGCCCATGCGTTGTTGCGTCACTGACCCTCGATAATCCCTTTGTGCGGAGCAACCCATGCGCCTGGCTGATTTCATCCTCGACAATATCGAGCCGATTCTTCAGGCGTGGGAAGACTTCGCCAAAACCATCACACCCGCCTCCCATGGCATGGATTCGGTGGCTCTGCGCGATCACGCCGAGCAGATGCTGCGCACCATTGCCGCTGACCTGCGCACTTCGCAAACCGTCAAGGAGCAGATCGCCAAATCCCAAGGCGATGCGCCGGCGGCAGAGGCTGAAACTGCAGCCGAAACCCATGCGGTCATTCGCCAGTCCTCGGGGTTTACGGTGGAGCAGATGGTTTCGGAATACCGGGCGCTGCGCACCAGCGTGCTGATGCTCTGGATGCCGCAGACCCAACTGGACCACGAGCAAGTGGTGTCCGACGTGATCCGCTTCAACGAGGCCGTAGACCAGGCCCTGGCGGAGTCCGTGGTCAGCTATTCGGGCGCCGTCGATGCGGGCCGCAATATCTTCCTCGGGATTCTGGGGCATGACTTGCGCAGCCCCCTGGGCGCGATCCTGCTGAGTTCCGAAGTGCTGCTGCGGGCAGGCGACTTGCCCGCCAAAGCCACCAAGATCTCTTCGCGCATCTACACCAGCGTCAAACGGGCCAACAAGATTGTCGGCGATCTGCTGGACTTTACCCGTACCCAACTGGGGGCGGGCATTCCGGTGCAGCGCTTCAACGGTGACCTGGTAGCGGCCTGCGAGGGCATGGTGGAAGAGGCGCGGGCCTATCATCCGGAAAGCAGAATCATCTTTGAAACGACGGGCGCCCTTGAAGGCCTGTTTGACCAGGCGCGTATGGAGCAAGTGTTCGCCAACCTGATTGGCAATGCCGTCCAGCATGGCAGCGAGGGTGCGCCGATTACTGTTTCGTTGAGTACCGAAGAGGATACGGCGGTGATTGCCATCAACAACCAGGGCAAGCTTATCGAGAAGGACGCCATTGCCAGCATCTTCAACCCGATGGTCCGGCAATTGCGCAGCGGTGACATGCAGTATGGCTCTGCGGCTGGGCTCGGGCTGGGCCTGCACATCGCGTCCGCCATCGTATCCGCCCATAAGGGCACTATCGAGGTTCATTCCAAGGCCAGATCGGGCACCACCTTCACCGTACGGATCCCGCTCCACGGCAACTGAATTTTTTCTTGCGCAGGGCAGAGCGCATACTTGTACGATGTCCTATCACGGAGTAAAACTGTCGTCGCCGTCCAATAATAATTAACGGAGACGCACGATGGATGCTTCGCAACCTGCAACGACTGCCCATCAGGGCCGCCGGGTATTCCTGAAAAAATCCTTGGTGGTTTCGGCCGCCGCCGCAACCCTGGGCAACCTGCCCGGGCTGACTCAGGCAGAACCCTTGAGCCAGCGCTACCCTGACCCACTGATCAAGATCCTCGACCCCAGCTTCATGGACCTGCGGCTGTTCAACGCCAGTGTTGAAAAGCTCGCCAGTGGCCTGCGCTGGGCGGAAGGGCCGGTGTGGGTGGGCGACGGTCGTTATTTGCTGGTCAGTGACATTCCCAACAACCGCATCATGCGCTGGGATGAAGTCACCGACAGCCTGTCGGTTTACCGCGAGAACTCCAACTTTTCCAACGGCCTGTGCCGCGATCGCCAAGGGCGCTTGCTGGTCTGCGAAGGCTCCACCACGTCGACTGAAGGCCGGCGCGTCACCCGCACCGAGCACAACGGCACCATCACCGTGCTGGCGGACAGTTTCGAGGGCAAGCCTTTCAACTCGCCCAACGACATCGTGTGCAAGCGCGACGGTTCTGTCTGGTTCACCGATCCACCGTTCCAGACCGGCAACAACTACGAAGGGCATAAAGTCGCCCCTGCCCAGCCCCACGCGGTGTATCGCATCGACGGTGAAACCGGCAAGGTCACGCGAGTGATCGACGACATGGCAGGGCCCAACGGCCTGTGCTTTTCGCCAGACGAGAAGATCCTCTACGTGGTCGAAGGCCGGGCCAAGCCAAACCGCCTGGTGTGGGCGATCACGGTCAAGGACGATGGCACCCTGGGCGAACGGCGCAAGCACATCGAAGGCTTGGATTACGCGGCCATCGATGGGCTCAAATGCGACGAGAGTGGCAACCTCTGGTGCGGGTGGGGCGGTAATGGCGATCCCAAGGCCGACCTGGAAAAGCTCGACGGTGTGCGAGTGTTCAACCCCGAGGGCAAGGCTATCGGCCACATCTCCCTGCCGGAGCGTTGCCCTAACGTCTGCTTCGGCGGACGGGAGGGTAATCGCCTGTTCATGGCCGGCAGCCACTCGTTGTATGCACTGTTTGTGAATACCCGTGGGGCGACGTTTGCCTGAGTGACTGACCTTCAGACCCTGGGTTTGATTGTGGTGAGGGGGGCAGTTGTGGGAGCAAGGCTTGCTCCCACAAAAAAACCTCGCCACAGAGTTCTGTTTGGACCAGGGGAGATCGTTATCCGCAACTCCACAATTCCACCGTTGGCTGACTTGCCTTGGGCGGTCCGAGCCAATGGCTCATCGGCTGGCAAGCCCCGTCGACGCACAACTGGTAATCACCCGCTTCGGGTGTTCGCCCCAGTTTCAGCGGTTGCAGGGGCGGCAACTGGCGCTGATAGTGCCAGCTGCCGTTTTTCAACCGGGCACCGTCCGGAACTTCCATGCCGGCGCCGTTGCCCTTGACCCTGGCTTCGCCCAGAACCAGGCCTTGTTCAGTCACGCGGTAATCTTCCTCCCAGCGGATTTTCTCGATGGTGTGATTCCACGCCAGGGTGAAATCCGTGACAGGAAGTTGGGCCCAGACCGCACCGGCCAGGCCCAGGCACAAACCGATCACGCCAAGGCCCGTCCGGTGCGCCGCGAGCGCCATACGTGTTGAAAGATCAGCAGAGCCCCCACCACGAAGCCGATCTCATCGGTCAGCGGCAGCGCCACGACCAGCAAAGCCCCGGCGGCAAAGCACATCAGGCGTTCCCAGATCGGCATTTTCTGTTGCAGGTAGCCGGTGGACGCCATGCCCCACAGCCCGACCGCCAGCATCGTCTTGATCAGCATGTAAGCAGTCATCCATAGGCTGTCGCCCTGGAGCATCAGCGCCGGGTTATAGACCGCCATGAATGGAATGACGAAACCGGCAAGGGCGATGCGCACCGCCCAGAAGCTGATTTTCAGCCCCGTTTCCCTGGCAATGGGCGCAGCGGCGAAGCAGGCCAGCGCGACCGGCGGCGTCAGGTCGGCGAGGATGCCGAAATAGAACACGAACATGTGCGACACGATCAGTGGCACGCCCAGTTCCAGCAGGGCGGGCGCGGCGATCGAACTGGTGATGATGTAATTGGGAATGGTCGGAATGCCCATGCCCAGTACCAGGCAGGTGAGCATGGTCAGGATCAGCGACAGCAGCAGGTTGTCCTTGCCGATGGCCAGGATGTAGCCGGCGAAGGTTGACGCCACACCGGTCAACGACACCACGCCGATGATGATCCCTACCAGGGCGCAGGCAATCCCCACCGGCACCGCATGTCGTGCGCCGTCCACCAGTGCGTGCAGGCAAACCGTCAGGGTTTCCCGTGCGCCTTTGATGAACCAGCAGATCGCCACCAACACTGCGATCACCGCAAATATGACGCCAATGCCTAACTGGAAAAAGCCCACGCACAAGATGCCCAGGGCGATCCAGAAAGCGCAGCGCATTGCAAAGCTCGACACCCGCAAAATGATCGCCGAGCCGAGAATCACGATGGCAGTGAGTGCCAGTCCGACCATGCCGGAAAAGAGCGGCGTGCGACCGGAGAACAGCAGGTAGATCAGCACGGCGAGTGGGATCAGCAGGTACCAGTTCTCTTTGACGGCGCCCAGCGCGCTGGGGCATTGGTCTTTGGGCAAGCCCTTGAGGTTGGAGCGCTTGGCTTCCAGGTGAACCATCCAGAACACCGAGCCGAAGTACAGGCACGCGGGAATCAACGCCGCTTTGGCGATTTCAACAAATGGCACGTTGATGGTCTCGGCCATGATGAACGCCACGGCGCCCATGATCGGCGGCATCAACTGACTGCCCATGCTCGAGGTGGCTTCCACGCCGCCGGCAAACGCGGCCTTGTAGCCGAAGCGTTTCATCAGCGGGATGGTGAATTGCCCGGTGGTCACCACGTTGGCGATGCCCGAACCGGTAATGGTGCCCATCAAGGCAGAGGAGGCAACCGCCACTTTGGCCGGGCCGCCGAGCTTGTGGCCGAACAGGCCCATGGCGAAATCGGTGAACAGCTTGATCATTCCGGCCTTTTCAAGAAAGGAACCGAACAGAATGAACAGGAAAATGTAGGTGGCCGATACGTAGGTGGGCGTGCCATACAGGCCTTCGGTGCCGAAGGATAACTGATTGACGATCTGATCGAAGCCGTAGCCGCGATGGGACAGGTCGCCTGGCAAGTATTCACCGAACAGCCCATAGGTCAGGAACAGCCCGCAAATCAGCGGCAGGGCAATCCCCATCACCCGTCGGGCCGCTTCGAACACCAGCACGATCAAAACGATACCGATGATGAGGTCCGCGGACGTCAGGTCACCGGAACGCTGGATCAGGTCGGCTTCGAACACCCACTGATACACCGCCGTGGCCACGCCGGCCAGGGACAACAGCCATGCCAGAGGTTGCCAGGGGCGGCTTGCGCCATAGGCGGGGTAACTGAGGAACACCACCCACAACAGGAAACCCACGTGCACGGCACGCAGCACCTGGCTGGAAATGGGGGAGAAGGCGGCGGTGATGATCTGGAATACAGAAAACAGCAGGGCCACGTAGAACAGCGTCTTGGGCCAGTCTCGTGGGTCGGAGGGAAGACCGTGCTGAATTTCACTCATTAACTGAAAGCCTCTTGTCTACATCGAAGGTGCGAACCAGGAGGGTGCAACGGCGATCATCGCCGCTGCACCGGGTCGGTCTACAGCGCGCCGACTTCCTTGTAGTAGCGCTCGGCACCGGGATGCAGCGGGATAGGCAGGTTCTTCGCGGCATTTTCCAGCTTGATGTCCTTGGCCGCCGAATGGGCGTTGCCCAGGCGGGTGAGGTTATCGAACATCAGCTTGGTCATCTGATAGGCCACCTCGTCCGAGACGTCCGCGCGGGTAACCAGGATGTTGGTGATGGCCACGGTCGGCACGGCTTCGGCCTGGCCGTCGTAGGTATTGGCCGGGATATTTGCGCTCTGGTAGGCCGGGTTGCCGATCTTCGCCACCACGTCTGCCGGGATCGACACGTAGTTGAGCGCCATGGTCGAGGCCAGGTCACGAATGGCCGCCATCCCAAGCCCGGAGGACTGGAGCGTGGCATCCAGTTGACGGTTCTTGATCAGGTCTACCGATTCGGCGAACGGCAGGTACTGGACCTTCATGTCGCTGTAGCTCAACCCTGCGGCCTTGAGGATGGCCCGCGCGTTGAGCTCGGTACCGGATTTGGCCGCCCCCACGGAGATGGATTTACCCTTGAGGTCGGCCAGGGTCTTGATCCCCGATTCCTGGCTGGCAACGATCTGGATGTAGTTGGGGTAGGCGCCGGCGATGGCCCGCAGTTTGGTCAGAGGGGCTTTGAAACCGGCATCTTCCACGCCGTTCTTGGCGTCCGCCACCGAGTCGCCCAGCGCCAGCGCCAGCTCACCGCGACCGGCCTGCAGCAGGTTGAGGTTTTCCACCGAGGCCTTGGTGGCCTGTACCGACGTCTTGGAGCCTTCGATCCCGTTGCTGTAAATCTGCGACAGGCCGACCCCGATCGGGTAATAAACCCCGCTGGTGCCCCCCGTCAGGATGTTGATGTACACCGGTGCTGCCTGGGCTGTGGTCGTGACCACCAGTGCTGCCGCGGCGGCCAGAAGGGTGAAGCGCTTGTTGACTCGCATGGGAAACTCTCCGTCTTGTTATGGCTTTATGCAGAGTAGTGCCACTGTAGTCGAAACGGACCGGCAGGTGGCGAGTCAATAGCGCATCAAAAGGTGACGGGCGTCGTTTTTTTCAAGCATCTTTGTTAAACGCCGGGCCTGGCGCAGCGCTGCTGCCGCGCACGGTCAACTCGAACGGCAGCACGACATGCCGTTCGGCAAGCGGTGTTTTCTCGATCAGGGCGATCAGCATTTGCACCGCCCGCTGGCCGAAGGTTTCGGCAGGTTGTGAGAGAGTGGTCAGCGGCGGATCACAGTAGGCGGCGAAAGGAATGTCATCAAAACCCACCAGTGAAATGTCCTCGGGCACCCGCAACCCCATTTGCTTGATGCGCTTGAGCGCGCCAATGGCCATCTCGTCGTTTTCACAAAACAGCGCGCTGGGGCGCTCGGCCAGCTCCAGCATCGCGCCGGCCCCGTCGTAACCGGCCTTCAACGTGAAGTCGCCGTGACAGATCAGGCCAGGGTCTGCGGCGATACCGGCTTGGTGCAGTGCATCCTGATAACCGGCTACGCGGTCCAGGGTCAGGGGACTGCTTCGGGGCCCTTTGATGATGCCGATGCGCCGGTGGCCGAGCCCGATCAGGTGTTCGGTCATGGCCTGGGCGGCGGCCCGGTTGTCGAGGCTGATGGTCGGGTAGGGGGCGCCTTTGACCACTTCGCAGGCGTTGACCAGCGGCAAGGATTCGGCGCCCGCGGGAAGCGATTCGAAAGGGTTGCTCGCGCGCAACTGGATCACCCCGTCGGCTTGGTGCGCGTAGACGAGGGCGGCAAATTCGCGCTCGATCTCTTCCTGACCCTGGGTGTCGCACAACAGCAGTCGATAACCGGCCGCCTGCGCAGCCTGCTGGGCCCCGCTGATGACCCGGGCGAAAAAGGTGTTGGCGATGGTCGGGACCAGAATCACCAGGTTGCCGGTTCTCCGGGAGCGAAACTGCACGGCCATCAGGTTGGGCCGATAACCGGCCTGTTCCACCGCCGCGTTAACCTTGTCGCGAGTCTGGGGCAGCACCCGTTCGGGAGATTTCAGCGTTCTGGAAACCGTGGCCACCGAAACTCCGGCCAGCCGGGCTACTTCACGGATATTGGACAAAATCACCTCGATTCGGCGCCAGGAATGCCGGCACGGTTGGGGAGCTTACCGCAGGTTGCGCGTCGCACAAATGCTCATGCATGTGCCAACGGGTTTGACATGCCGCAAAACTGAGCCTAGATTTCCGCCATGATGTAACCGGTTACATTGTCATCAGTCCCAGCATAAGAGAGTCGCGATGAATCCTGTAGCAGCCAAAATAAGAATGGGCTTTGTCGGCGGTGGAGAGGGCGCTTTCATTGGCCAGGCCCACCGTCAGGCCGCGGGTCTGGACGGTGGTTTTGAACTGGTGTGCGGTGCGTTCAGCCGTGATGCGCACAACAATCAGCAGACCGGCGCGGCCCTGGGGCTGGCCGCGTCCCGTTGCTACAGCGATTGGCAAGGCATGCTCGACAGCGAAGCGGCGCTGCCGGCCCACTTGCGCATGGAACTGCTGGTCATCGTCACTCCCAATCATCTGCACGCCCCCATCGCCAACCAGGCGCTGCAGGCGGGTTTTCATGTGTTCAGTGAAAAGCCCGCCGCGATGAACCTGCGTGAGTTGCTGGCCCTCAAGCAAGTGCTTCAAAGCAGCGGCCGGCTCTACGGCCTGGCTCACACCTACCTGGGTTATCCGATGGTCTGGCAGGCTCGGGAGATGGTGCGCACCGGCGTGATCGGTGCGGTGCGCAAAGTGCTGGTCGAATACCCCCAGGGCTGGCTCAGTCAGGACGTCGCCGGGCAAGGCAACAAACAGGCCGGTTGGCGCGACGATCCTCAACAGTCAGGGTTGGGTGGCTGCATTGGCGACATCGGCACCCATGCGTTTTCCCTGGCGGAGTTCGTCGCCGACCAACCCATCGAACAGATATGCGCGGCGTTGGGCACCCACATCCCGGGTCGGCAACTGGACGACGACGCGGCGATGCTGTTGCGCATGGCCGGTGGTGCCAGCGGCGTGCTGATTGCCAGTCAGGTCTGCGCAGGTGAAGAGAACCCGCTGAAAATCCGTCTGTATGGCGATAAGGGTGGATTGGAATGGCGCCAGGAAGAACCGGCCAGCCTGATCCATCGTCCCCTCGACCAACCCCTGCGAGTCTTGCGGTCCGGTGTGGGCCAGCCCTGGCTGTGTGAGGCCGCCCGCCAACGGATGCGGCTGCCGGCCGGGCATCCTGAAGGTTATCTGGAAGCCATGGCCAACCTCTATGGCGATTTTGCCCGTGCCATACGGGCCGCCGCGCCAGGGCCAGACGCCCCCGGCGTACCCGGCATCGAAACCGGTCTGCGGGGCATGGCCTTTATCGAAGCGGCCATCGCCAACCATCGCGGCGATACCAAGTGGACCGCACTGGCCTGCACACAATGAATCAGGAGAGCCCCGCCGTGAATCCCATTGCCCAAACACCGACAGGCCTGCGTGGCCCAGGTATTTTCCTGGCGCAGTTCATGTCCGCCGACGCGCCGTTCGACACCCTGGCGAACATCGCTCAATGGGCGGCCGCACAAGGTTACAAGGCCATCCAGCTGCCGACGTCGGGCACGCAATACATCGACCTGGCCCGCGCCGCCGAGAGCCAGGACTACTGCGACGAACTCAAGGCCATTTGTGCCCAGGCCGGTGTCCAGATCAGTGAGTTGTCGACGCACCTGCAAGGCCAGTTGGTGGCGGTGCATCCGGCGTTCGACGCACTGTTCGACGACTTCGCCCCGGCCCATCTGCGCGGTCAGCCCCAGGCGCGGACCGAATGGGCGATAGAGCAATTGAAGCTCGCCGCCCGCGCCAGCCAGCGACTGGGCCTCACCGCCCATGCGACGTTTTCCGGTGCGCTGTTGTGGCCGTACCTGTACCCGTGGCCGCAACGCCCGTCTGGCCTGGTGGAGCAGGGATTTGCCGAACTGGCCCGACGCTGGTTGCCCATTCTGGACTGCTTCGACGCAGCCGGCGTGGACCTGTGCTACGAGATCCATCCGGGTGAGGACCTGCACGATGGCGCCTCGTTCGAGCGCTTTTTGCAGGCCGTCGATCATCACCCTCGGGCAGCGATTCTCTACGACCCCAGCCATCTGCTCCTGCAGCAGATGGACTACCTGGGCTTCATCGATCGCTATCACGAGCGCATCCGCATGTTCCACGTCAAGGACGCCGAGTTCCGGCCCGACGCCCGTTCCGGTGTGTACGGCGGCTATCAGGGTTGGGTCGATCGTCCTGGACGGTTCCGTTCGCTGGGCGATGGCCAGATCGATTTCAAATCGATCTTCAGCAAACTGACTCAATACGATTTCAGCGGCTGGGCGGTGTTGGAATGGGAGTGTTGCCTGAAGGACTCACAACAGGGTGCTGCAGAAGGCGCGGCGTTCATTGAGCGACACATGATCAGCAAGACCCGAAAGGCGTTTGACGATTTTGCCGGGGTAACGGCCGATGAAGATTCCAACCGGCGGTTGTTGGGCCTGTTGAGGTAACCGGCCCAACCCAAAACCCTATGGCGAGAAAACTCATTGTGGGAGCAAGGCTGGCCCGCGATGAACGACAACGCGGTTCAACGGTTAGACCGCGGCGCGGCCATCGCGGGCCAGCCTTGCTCCCACAGCGGCTCGCCACAACAGCGCTTCTGAGCATTTTTCTTCACAAGAACAACAATAAAACGGTGACTGTCATGACCACGATGAACGCACGCTTGAGCGTGATGATGTTTCTGCAGTTCTTTATCTGGGGTGGCTGGTTCGTCACCCTGGGGACCTTTCTGTCCAGCACCCTGGGCGCCAGCGGTGGGCAGATCGGCATGGCGTTCTCCACCCAGTCCTGGGGAGCGATCATTGCCCCCTTCGTGATCGGCCTGATCGCCGACCGCTACTTCAATGCCGAACGCATCCTGGCGGTGCTGCACCTGTTGGGCGCGGTGTTGTTGTATCAGCTGTATGCGGCGGCGGATTTCAGCGTGTTCTACCCGTACGTGCTGGCGTACATGGTGATCTACATGCCGACCCTGGCCCTGGTCAATTCCGTGGCGTTCCGCCAGATGCGCGACCCGGCGCTGGAGTTCTCCCGTATCCGGGTGTGGGGCACGATCGGCTGGATCGTCGCCGGCGTGGTGATCAGCTTTGTGTTTGCCTGGGATTCGCGCGAAGCGATCTCGGCGGGCGGCTTGCGCAATACTTTCCTGATGGCCGGCATCGCCTCGCTGGTCTTGGGGCTCTACAGCTTCACGTTGCCGGCCACCGTACCGCTCAAGGCGCAAGCGAGCGCAGGTGACGTCAAACAGCTGCTGGGCCTGGATGCCTTGGGCCTGTTGAAGGATCGCAGCTACCTGGTGTTCTTCATCGCCTCGATCCTGATCTGCATCCCCCTGGCCTTCTATTACCAGAACGCCAACCCGTTCCTGGCCGAAACCGGCATGACCAATCCCACGGCAAAAATGGCCATCGGGCAAGTCTCCGAAGTGCTGTTCATGTTGCTGTTGCCGCTGTTCATCCAACGCTTTGGCATCAAGTTGGCGCTGCTGGTCGGCATGCTGGCCTGGGCGCTGCGTTACGTGCTGTTCGCTTACGGCAATAACGGCGACCTGGCGTTCATGCTCTTCACCGGTATCGCCCTGCACGGCATCTGCTATGACTTCTTTTTTGTCTCGGGGCAGATCTACACCGATGCCAAGGCGCCGGAGCGTTTTCGCAGCTCGGCCCAGGGGCTGATTACGTTGGCGACCTATGGCGTGGGCATGCTGATCGGCTTCTGGGTGGCGGGGCAGGTGACCGATCACTATGCCGTGGACGGCGGCCACGAGTGGAAGAGCATCTGGTTGTTCCCAGCCGGTTTTGCGCTGCTGGTGTTCGTCTGCTTCCTGTTTACCTTCAACGGCCGGCAGGCGGTCGTGGCCGCTTCAAAGGCCTGAGGGGCTGGACGTCAGTCATTTATGGCTGACGTCCAGTTTGGTGTAGGTCACTTTCCCGCCTTCGCTGGAAGAACCGACGTTGTCCAGGGTGTAGACGCCGGCCTTGAAGTAAAAGTTGTAGCCATGCCAGGCGCGGTCCAGCTTCACCTGCTTGCCAACGTTGTTGATCAGCACCGTGAGCTTGCCTTGCTTGTCCATTTGCAGGGAGTAGCTGAAGGTTTTGTTCAGTGCCACTTTCGGCATGGTATAGATCACCGGGCTCTTCTTGTCCTTGGGTTTTACCCGATATTCCACATCGATGTTGCCGGTGCCCTTGGCGTAGCGATACACCAGTTTCAACAGCGGCGTAGGGGCATCCTTGGCGTGGATCTGCGCCACGACTACACGGCCCTCGGAAGGGACCTGGTTCACCGCCAAAGTACCTTTGAGGGTATTGACGCCGCTGTTGTAACGCCAGTTGCGCAACTTGCCGTCTTTGGTGGTTTCGCGCAATTCGGAGCGCGGGTAGTCACTTTTACCGGTGTGGGAGCCGGTCACCGGCGCCCAGAAGACAATCCGCTCGCCGGAGCGGTTGAAATACTTGTTCTGCAGCGTCGGCATGGCCTTGGTCGCCACGACTTGCGCCGGGGTCTGCACGGGTAGGGTGATGTTCCAGACAGTCAAATCGATCATGGTCAATGCTCCGACGGAACCGGCCATTACTCATCAGCCGGAATGGGCAAGATTACCTTCCGTGGCACAGTGTCCATGGTATCGACGGGGGCCTGTTTAGCTGCAGAGGCAACTGACGAATGGCTCTGCGCTGAGCCTTGCGGCCGGTTGAGCGCAGTGATGTCAATTTGACGCTGATCGGTTAGAGTACGCGCCGTCCGAGAGATGGATCCCGGGCGTTTTCTCATGGAGTATTCAATGAACCACCTCAGCAAAATTGTCGCCTGCGCACTGGTTGGCCTGGCCTTGGCGGGTTGCACCGGCACCCCGATGAAAACCAAGCAGTACGACAGCAGCCAATACACCGTGGTCGGCCACAGTGAAGCGAAAGCCACCGGCCTGCTGCTGTTCGGCATGATCCCGATCCGCCAGAACAACCGTTTCGTGCGCGCTCAGAATGCCGCGATCCTGGCCAAGGGCGGCGACGCCATGATCAACACCCAAGTGCAGGAAGACTGGTTCTGGGCCTGGGTCCTGACCGGTTACACCACCAAGGTGTCCGGTGATGTGGTCAAGCTGAAAACCGTTCAGTAAGACTCACGCTGTTGTGGGGGAGGGATGTGCAGTGCCGGCTGGCGCGGATCGATCTGATCCAGTCACTGCTAGTCAACAGTACGAGCACTTTCCTCCTCCCGAAGCCCAAGGCTCATGTCATCGCAGCTTTGCGACCAGGCGCTGATCCATTCGGGCATGGCCGGTGAGTGTTCGGCCAACCCCAGTGCGCGAATAAACTCTCCCGGTGCAATCGTGCCTTGGGCCGAACGGAACAGGCCGCGCATCATCACCACGCCCACCACGCGCCCCTGGCTCAGGAAGCGGTGTTCCATGAAGGTCCACTTCTCGTCCCAGCCCAGCAGGCGGGTGTGCACCTCGAACGCTTCGAACAGCTTCAGCTCCCGGCGGAACTTACCCCACACATCCCCCACGATCGGCACTGCCCGGTTGCGCAAGGCCACTTTGTAGGCGCCGCTGCGCAGCACGTAATCCATACGCCCTACGTCGGCCAGGGTGAAATAGCGGCCGTTGGTGACATGGCGGTTGAGGTCCAGGTCCAACGGCCACACCCGCATGCGCACCACGGTGGTATCCAGGGGGCCGGTCGGCTTGCGCCAGGGACGACGAAACAGCATGAGCAACAGTCGGAACCAGAGATTCATAAATACGCCCGCGAGGGTGGAAAACGCCGCACTTTAGACAGGCGCCGAGGCCTGGGCTAGGTGCGCAAATGACTGTTTTCGTGGAAATCGCACATTTGGGACAGGTCCGGCGGGTTTGAACTCATCAAGAACCTGAGTTTGCGACGGCTGCGCCGCCGAGCGGGAGCAAGCTCCCTCGCCATAAGGGCACTTTGGATTATCGATCGTTCCCACGCTCCTGCGTAGGAACGTCGCCAGGGACGCTCCGCGTTCCGCTTCTGGAAGGTGACGCAGAGCGTCACGGGATGCATTCCCACGCAGAGCGTGGGAACGATCAAAAACAGCCGTAACCTCAGCCTTTGGCCGCCATCGCAGTCACTTCCACTCGCATTCCTTCAACCGCCAGCGCCGCCACGCCCACTGCGGCGCGTACCGGCCAGGGTTTGGCGAAGAAACGCTGATACACCTCGTTGAAGGCCGCGCGGTCGGCCATGTCGGTGAGGTAGATGGTCAGGTGCAAGACCCGGTCCATGGAGCTGCCGGCGCCTTCCAGGGCTGTCTTGAGCGCCTGCAATGTGCATTCGCTTTGCAAGGTGATGTCACCCAGCTCCAGGCTGCCGTCAGGGCGAGTGGGGATCTGGGTAGAAACCAGCAGGCCGCCGAAGCCGGCGACGTCGGAAGAGATGGAGTCCGCGTCCGGGTCGGGGATGAACGTGATGTCTTGGTTTGCCATGAAAGCCTCTTGTTCAGGAAAGGGTTAAGGGGACGGATCAGCTGCGCGCTTCATCCGTTTCGTTTCGATGATGGTCAGGCCAACTGTCGACTGGGCGCGCACGGTCTTCGTTGAACATTTCGGTGAGCAACGCGTTGGCGCGCTGGTAGGCGTCGTGCCTGAACTTGAGGTCGTCTTCCGGCTGGGCGACGATTTCCTCCAGCATTTGCAGATTCAAACGACGGAACTGATCCGCGCGCTCGCGCGCTTCGTAAGCCCCGACGCCCATCTGCACCAGCGCATTTCGGCCCAATGCCAGCGCGCTCTCGAAGGTTTCCCGCTCGGCGGTCTCTACGCCCATCTGCCGCAGGGTGATCAGGTGCCCCATGTCCCGCGCACGGACGATCAGTTTCAACGCGGGGAAGTGCTCCTGGGCCAGTCGGGTCAGCGTCAGGTTGTCCTGCTGGTCGTCAATCGCATTGATCAGCACCACCGACTGGCCGGCGCCGGCCGCGTGGAGCAGATCGAGGCGAGTGGCGTCGCCGTAGAACACTTTTACGCCGAATTTGCGCAGCGTCTCGATGTTGTCGGGGTCATGATCCAACACCACCACCTCGACGCCGCAGGACATCAAGAGACGCCCGGCGATCTGTCCGAAGCGGCCGAACCCGGCGATGATCACCCGTGGGTTCTGCTGATCGACGAGGTCGGATTCCTGGCGGTCTTTCTTGGTGGCGGACTCTATTCGATCCAGCAGCAGGATCAGCAACGGCGTCAGGCACATGGACAGGGCCACCGCCAGCGTCAGGCTCTTGCCCCACTGGTCGGTCAGAATGCCGGCCAGCGTGGCGGCGCCGAACACCACGAAGGCGAACTCGCTGCCCTGGCCGAGCAACACCGCTTGCCATGAGCGTTGGCCGGAAGGGACGTTCAGCAAACGGCTGACGGCCTTGATCACCAGCAATTTGATCAGAATGAAACCCAGGGTCAGGGTCATGACCTTCAGCGGTGCATTGATCAGCGTGCCGAAATCGATCGACATGCCGACGCCGATAAAAAACAACCCCAGCAGCAAGCCTTTGAACGGTTCGATGTCGCTTTCCAGGGCATGGCGGTATTCAGAACTGGCCAGCAGCACCCCGGCGAGGAACGCGCCCATGGCCATCGACAAGCCGGCCTCTTCCAGCAGAAACCCGAAGCCGAACACCAGAAACAGCGCCACGGCGCTGAAGATCTCACGTAGACCCGAGCGCGCGGCGAAGCGCAGCAGCGGGCGTGTCACGTAGCGTCCCAACAGCACGACGACGCTGATGGCCACGACGATCTTGATAATCGAAAGCACCAGAGCGGTGCCGGACGGCGTGTCGCCGTGGGCCGCCAACAACGGAATCATGGCAACCAGCGGAATGGCCGCGATGTCCTGGAACAGCAGGACGGCGAAGCTGCTGCGCCCGACGGCGGTCGACGTCAGGTTGCGCTCGTTCATGGCTTGCATGGCGATGGCCGTGGAGGACAGGCTCAGGGTCAGGCCGACCAGCAGCGCGGCCGTCCAATTCAGCCCCAGGGCCGCACAGAACACCGCGATTGCCCCGCCACAGGCGAGCATCTGCAAGGCACCGCCACCGAACACCATCCTGCGCAACGCCCAGAGCCGCTTGGGATCGAGCTCGAGCCCGATGACGAACAGCATCAGGACGACGCCGATTTCGGCGAATTCCAGAATCGCCTTTACGTCAGTAACGAGCTTGAGTCCCCACGGGCCGATCACGCACCCGGCCAGCAGATAACCCAACACCGGGCCCAGGCCCAACCTGACGGCAATCGGCACGATCAACACTGCCGAACCCAGGTAGATAAGCAGTTCAATCAGGCTGTGAGTCTCCATATCAATCTTCCTTCCAGGAGGCCAGGCGTGCGCTGTAGTGTTCGATTTGTGCATCCAGGGTTTCGGACGCGCCCGCATACGCGCCGTGTACCACGACCGGCTCCAACCAGCGCATGTGGCAGTAGATGGCCGTTGCGTGGAGGGGCTGGGCCAGCACCTGGAAGCCCGGGTAGGCGCCGATCTGGAAATGATCGTGGTTGCCACCCGTGGAGACGGCCCACAGCAGAGGCTTGTCTTTGAGGGCTGTGGCGTCTCTGCCATAGGCCCAGCCATGGGTGAACACTTTATCGATCCACAATTTCAGCAGCGGCGGCATGCTGTACCAATACATCGGGTGTTGGAGGACGAGCAGTTGGCACTGTTCGATGGCGCGTTGTTCGGCCTCGACGTCGATGTCGAAGTCCGGATAAAGATCGTAGAGGGACCGTATGACCACGTCCGGATGACTGGATGCCCGCTGGAGCATTTGCTGGTTGACCCGTGACTGGTCAGGGTAAGGGTGGGCGTAAATGATCAGAATCATCAGGGCAATTCCGGGAGGCCGGTCCTGGTCAAAAGGCCGGACATCCTACCGAGGAAGGCGCGTGTTGTTTAGAACATTGTTTGCCGGCGTATGGTGCCGGGGTTAATTGAGCGGCAGCGAGACCTTGACCTCCAGACCGCCGCCCCGCCGATTCCTGAG
Organism: Pseudomonas sp. N-1-13; assembly: GCF_057787095.1. Taxonomy (NCBI): domain Bacteria; kingdom Pseudomonadati; phylum Pseudomonadota; class Gammaproteobacteria; order Pseudomonadales; family Pseudomonadaceae; genus Pseudomonas; species Pseudomonas sp. N-1-13. The sequence goes on from NZ_JBYNRI010000001.1 coordinate 2,115,759, forward strand.
GGTCAGCGTCCCGCCATGCTCCAGCACCGTCGCCCGCGCTGCCGACAGCCCCAGCCCGACACCGCCGGTGTTCTTGTTGCGCGAGCCTTCGATGCGAAAGAAGGGCGCGAAGACTTGCTCGTGGAACTGCGGGGCGATACCAGGCCCGCGGTCGTGGACGCGAATTTCGACACGGTCCATGAACGCCTTGAGCTGAACGCCCGGCTCGCTGCCATATTTGCTCGCATTGTCGATCAGGTTGACCAGCGCTCGCTTGATCCCGATGGGCCGGCCCATGTAAACGAAACGAGGAGCGCCCTCGAATGAAACCTCGGTGCCGGCATCCTTGAAGTCGTCGACGACCGTGTGCAGCAGTTCGGCCAGGTCGAACGCGGTGGCGTGTTCGAGCCGAGCTTCGTCGCGGAAGAATTCCAGCGCACTATTGACCATCGCCTGCATTTCATCCACGTCCCTGAACAGCCTCGATTGCTGTTCGGCGTCGTCGATGAACTCTCCACGCAGGCGCATGCGGGTCAGGGGTGCGCGCAGGTCGTGGGAGATGGCTGCGAGCATCTGCGTGCGGTCCTGGACGAAGTGTTGCAGCTGGGCCTGCATGGCATTGAACGCGAGGATCGCCTGACGGATTTCGTGAGGCCCGACCACCGGGATGGGCGGCGCCCGGAAGTCCACGCCAAAGCGCCTGGCGCCTTCGGCAAAGCGTTCCAGCGGTGTTGCCAGATGCCGTGTAGCAATCAGGGCGACGATAAACGTCGATAGAAGAATCAGCCCGATAATGATCAGGTTGCGCATCCACTCTTTCAGGCCCCAACTGCGAGAGGCTACGGAAAATTCCACCCAGGAATCGTCGGCCAATTGGATGAGGACCGCGTAGCGCCTGTCTGGATGATCGGCGGGCCAATCGCCGGGCTCGAAGGCCTCTATCCTGGCCTCGGGCCTGCCCAGTTGCTTGCGCAGGAACGTCGCCCCCTCACTGAACTGTGGGTCGTCGATCACCGGCACTCGTGCGTCTTCACGGCGGGGTAACCATTGTGCGGCGAACGCCTGGTCGCTGGCCGCCCTGGCGATATCGGGCCGTTGTCCGGGCGCCACCGAGTCGATGATACGAGTGATGGCGGCGGCTTTCTCCATCAGGCCGGTTTCCATCAGGGGAGGGCGCGCCCAGGTCCCAGCCAACAGGCCGAACAGCTCGTTCAGGGCCAGTAAAGTCAGCATGGCGAGCATGGTGGTCAGGGCAATCCAGCGGGCTACCGTATCGCGTGGCCGATGGAAAGCTGAGTGCCGGGGCTTCATCGCTTCACCACATGGGGGCTGAAAAGGTAGCCGCTGTTGCGAATGGTGCGGATCATCGATGGGCCAGTGATATCGCTCTCCAGCTTGCGGCGCAGCCGGCTGACCTGGACGTCGATGCTGCGATCGAAGGCGTCATACGTTTCGCCGCGGGCCAGGTCCAGCAGTTGCTGGCGAGTGAGGACCCGGCGCGGGTGTTCGGCAAAGACCAGCAGCAACTCAAACTCGCCGGTGGACAACGGGATCATGACTTTGTCCGGTGAGCGCAACTCGCGGCGGGTGACGTCCAGCTGCCAATTTTCGAATTCCAGAATCAGGCGCGAGTTGTTGTTCAATGTGCCCCTGGCTTCGCCGGTGCGCCTGAGCACGGCGCGCACCCGGGCCAGCAGCTCGCGCGCATCGAACGGCTTGGTCAGGTAATCATCCGCCCCCAGCTCAAGACCGACGACGCGATCACTCAGCTCACCCATGGCCGTGAGCATGATGATGCCGACCGTATGTTCGGCCCGCAGTCGCTGGCAGAGCACCAGTCCACTGTCTCCCGGCAACATGACGTCGAGGATGATCAGGTCCGGCAAGCGACGCGCCACCGCCTGCCACAGGGCGGCACCGTCGGCGGCCACTTCGACGCTATAGCCATGTTGCTCGAGGAATTTGCGCAAGAGGGCGAGGACTTCGAGGTCGTCGTCCACCAGTAATAGATGGCTCACAGTGGGCACGCAGGGCAATGAATACAGAAGGGGATACTAGGGTCAATCCGGGGCCTGCGTCATATATTTCAACTCGGTAATAAAGTTGCCGACGGGCAATGTTGTGGAAATCTTCAGGCAAAGAATCAGGGGCAGGATCACCCGATGTCAGTCAGTTAAACGACGGCCAACCCAACACAACCCTCGCCACCAGAGCTGTGTACGGCGGTGTCTTCCCAAACTGACCGGTATCGCCCCAATTCCTCGCCGAGATAGCCTTGTATGCCGATCACCAAGCCCGCTCCGCTGTTTGTTCGTTGCACTGTTGTCGTAGGACTCGTGGCATTCGCCAGCGGCTGCACCAGCACGCCCGCTGCAACCCCTGGCAGTTGTGAACGTGCGAGCTACACCGTCGATGATCCGGCAGAGCCCGTCAACCGGGGCATCTTCGCTTTCAACCGGACTGTCGATGACTATGCGCTGGCCCCGGTTGCCCGTGGTTATCTCAAGCTTCCAGATGTGGTTCAGACGGGGGTGCATAACTTCGTGGCGAACTTCGGTGAGCCCAAGGTCTTCATCAACGATCTGCTGCAAGGCAACGCTCAACGCTCGGTCAACACCCTGGGTCGCTTCGTCATCAACACCACCGCAGGCATCGTCGGGCTGATCGATGTGTCGGGCAAACTGGGTATTGAGCGCCACAAGGCCGATTTCGGCCAGACGTTCGGCGTCTGGAACATCGCTCCCGGGCCGATCGTCGAACTGCCGTTGCTGGGAACGTCCAGCCTGCGCGACGCAACCGGCAAACTGCTGAGTTCTGCGGTCGATCCGTTCGGCAGCAACAGCGATACGGTCGATACGTTGGGCACGATCAATACCGTAGGCGGGGTTGTTGATGGTCGTGCCGAGGCGCTCCCGTTGACGGACAAGTTGCGGGCCAGGCCGGATTACTACGTGGCGCTTCGTGACGCGGTAGCGCAGCGGCGCGCCGATTTTGTCGCCCAGGGCAAGTTGGGCGCGGTGGCGGGGGACGACGCCTGCCCGGAGGGAGAGACCGTGGATGAGTAACCCTGTATTGGTTCTGCACCGGCGAGTGAAAAACCTTGAGCAAGGCATTCTGCATTGCCGGGAGATCGAGTTGCAGTTGACGGAGGATGGCCGACATTTACTGCTCAGCCGTTACCTGGAGTTGTACAGCCATGACCAGGTTGGCGCGTGCGACATCCAGAATTACCGGGTGCCTCTGGCGAGCATGATTCGCTGGATGGTCAGTCATGGGGAGCGGATGAGTCCACTGGTCCGCTAGCCTTGCGTCGACGCAGAGACTGCTAGACTTTACCGTCCAGTTATCTCTCGGAGAGATCGGATGAATAACAAAAACACGATTTGTCTCTGGTACGACGGTGCTGCGCTGGAGGCTGCGCAGTTCTACGCCGCGACGTTCCCGGACAGTGCGGTGCAGGCTGTTCATCACGCCCCCGGTGACTACCCGATGGGCAAGCAGGGCGATGTGCTGACGGTCGAGTTCACGGTAATGGGCATTCCCTGCCTGGGGCTGAACGGAGGCCCGGCGTTCCAGCATACCGAGGCTTTTTCGTTCCAGGTCGCGACTGATGACCAGGCCGAAACGGACCGCTTGTGGGATGCGATTATCGGCAATGGCGGCCAGGCCAGTGCCTGCGGCTGGTGCAAGGACAAGTGGGGCCTGTCCTGGCAGATCACCCCGCGCGTGCTGACCGCCGCGATAGCCAATCCCGATCAGGCAGCGGCCAAGCGCGCGTTCGAAGCCATGATGGAGATGACAAAGATCGACATCGCGGCCATCGAAGCAGCGTTGAAAGGTTGAGCGGCGCAGGCTGACAGTCCGCTATCGCGAGCAGGCTCGCTCCCACATTGGATCTGTGTCGGTCTCGATGGGTGGGTCAACACAATCCCCTGTGGGAGCGAGCCTGCTCGCGAAGACGGCGGGACATTCAACAGCCGCAACCTGACCCACCGCCAGTCAGCTCACCCCTGGGCGGTTTCAGGCAACCTGGCAATCACCTTGATCTCGAACTGAAAACCATACAACCAGGTCACCCCCACCGCCGTGAGCGTCGGGTGCGGTGCGCTGCCCCAGAATTCGGGCACCACTTTCCAGATCGTTTCGAATGTCGATTCGGGGTCGACGATGAACACGGTGACGTCAACCACATCATCAAAGGTGCAATCGGCGGCGGCGAGAATCGCCTTCAGGTTGTTGAACGCCCGCCGAACCTGGTCCTCCAGTTCAGGCTCTGGCGAGCCGTCTTCGGTGCTGCCGACTTGCCCCGATACGAACAAAAAGCCATTGGAACGAATCGCCGGCGAATAGCGATTACGCTCATAAAGTGCCTGGCGTCCGGCGGGGAAAACTACATCGCGCTGTGTCATGGGTGCCTCCATCAAAGGGTCGGATTCAATGTTGAAAACACTCTAGGGGCTTGTGCGCGGACGATAAACGAGCAACCTTGGCGATCACTGTTTGTAAAATCCAAACAATCTGACGAACACCCGGGGCAGCAATGGATCGTTTCGACGCGATGCAAGCATTCGTTCGAGTGGTGGAGGCGGGCAGCTTTACCAAGGCCGCCGAAACACTGCACATGAGCAAGACCACCGTGACCCAACTGGTGCAGCAACTGGAGGCCCGGCTGCGCGTCAAGTTGCTTAACCGCACCACGCGCAAGGTCAACGTCACCGCTGACGGCGCCGCTTATTACGAGCGGGTGATTCGCCTGCTGGCCGACATGGACGATGCCGAGACCAGCCTGTCCGGCGCTCAGGCACTGCCCAGAGGGCGATTGCGAGTGGACGTGCCAAGCCCGTTGGCGACCATGATCCTGATGCCGGCATTGCCGCAATTTTACGCGCGATACCCGGACATTCAGATCGACATGGGCGCAAGCGACCGCATCGTCGACATGCTCGATGAAAACGTCGATTGCGTGGTGCGCGGCGGCGAGCTGACGGATCAGTCGCTGATCGCCCGGCGCGTCGGCGACCTGGCCCTTGGCGTGTTTGCCGCACCGAGCTATCTGCAGCGCGTGGGCACGCCTGCGCATCCGCGAGAACTGGAAGATTCCCAGCATCGCATCGTCGGCTTCCTCTGGGCGCGCACCGGCAAACCGCTCCCTTACGCCATGCACAACCACGGCGAGCATTTGCACATCAAAGGACGCTACGCACTGGCCGTCGATGATGGCAACGCCTACCTCGCGGCCGGCCTGGCGGGGTTGGGTGTGCTCTGGCTACCCGAGTACATGTCCAGATCCCACCAGGCGCGAGGTGAGTTGGTGCGCCTGTTCGAAGACTGGCGCCTCGACCCGATGCCGCTCTACGTGGCCTATCCTCCTAACCGACACATCAGCGCCAAGTTGCGGGTGTTCATTGAATGGGTGGTGGAGTTGATGGCACAGCATGCGCCTGTTCTCGACCGATCCGGGTCATGAAACCCGACCACATGACTGCAGAGGAGACGTACCATGGACCAATTCACCGGCGGTTGCCTGTGCGGCAACGTTCGCATCCAAGCCTCGGGGCGCCCGTACCGGGTTGGTCTTTGCCACTGCCTCGACTGCCGCAAGCATCACGGGGCGCTCTTCTACGCCTCCGCCGTGTTCCCCCAGGATGCCGTGACGATCGAGGGCGAAACCCGGGACTACGCCGGGCGCTTCTTCTGCCCGCGCTGCGGCTCGTCGGTGTTTGCCCGTAGCGGCGACGAGGTGGAAGTGAACCTGGGAACGCTGGATGCCCCGGATCAACTGATGCCCACCTACGAAAGCTGGACCGTGCGCCGTGAGTCCTGGTTGCCGGCGTTTCCGTTCACCAGGCACTACCCGCATGATCGTGAGGGTAAGGGGCGCTCCGAGGAGTAGGCGCGGTAGCGGGTCTTAGCCAAAGCCCACAATCGCCTTGATCTCCAGGTACTCCTCAAACCCATGGAGACCATACTCACGGCCATTGCCGGAACGCTTGTAGCCACCGAACGGCGCCATCGGGTTCCACGCCGGATAGTTCAACAGCACTTGCCCTGCGCGGATACGCGAGGCAACGCTGCGCGCCTGTTCAAGGTCCTGACCCTGAACGTGAGCGCCTAGCCCATAGACGGTGTCGTTGGCGATGGCGACCGCTTCATCCACCGTGTCATAGGGGATGATGCACAGCACCGGGCCGAAGATTTCTTCCTGGGCGATGCGCATGGCGCTGTCCACCTCGGAGAACACAGTGGGGCGCGTGTAGAAGCCTTTTGCAAAACCCTGCACGCGGCCTGGCCCACCACACAGCAGTTTTGCACCCTCGTTCAGGCCCACTTCGATCATGGCCTGCACGCGCTTGAACTGGGCTTGATTGGCGATGGGACCGAGGATGGTTTCTTCCGATTGCGGATCACCGACGATGATCGCATTGGCGGTGGCGGCAGCCAGGGCTTCGACCTCCGCTAACCTGTTTCTTGGCACGATCATGCGGGTTGGTGCGCTGCATGACTGGCCGACATTGCGAAACGCCGACATCACCCCCGGTGGCACGGCTTTGTCGAAGTCAGCGTCTGGCAGCAGCACGTTCGGTGACTTGCCGCCCAACTCCTGGGTCACGCGTTTCACCGTCGGGGCGGCCGCCTGGGCCACCAACGCGCCTGCGCGGTTCGAGCCGGTGATGGAGATCATGTCGATATCGGGATGCGCCGCCATGGCCGCACCGACCTCGGCACCGCTGCCGTTCACCAGGTTGAAGACACCGGGAGGAAGGCCCGCGTCATGCACCAGTTGCGCGAAGAGCAGGGCGCTCAGGGGCGACAGTTCGCTGGGTTTGAGAACGACCGTGCAACCCGCCGCAATGGCCGGAGCGACTTTTGCGGTGATCTGATACAGCGGCCAGTTCCACGGCGTAATGAGACCGCAGACGCCGATGGGTTCGCGGGTAATGGCTGTGCCGCCTTCGACCTTCTGGAAACAATAGCTGGACAGCACATCGCGGGCCACGCGCACGTGCTCGGCCGCCAGTGGCACTTGCATCGCCCGGGCAAAACCGATGGCCGCGCCCATTTCCAGAGAGAGCGCCTGGGCCAGCGCCTCCTTTCGTTCAAGGATCAGTTCATGGATTCTGCCGATCACCAGCGCGCGCGAAGCTGGCGAAGTCGAGGACCAGCCGGGGAAGGCCGCCCGCGCCGCCGCGACCGCCCGATCAACATCCTCGCACGACCCTTGGGCGACTTGGGCAACAACCTCTTCGGTGGCCGGGTTGATCACCGGCAAGGTGGCCGCATGTGCCGGGGACGACCAGTCACCATTGATATAAAGCTGTCTGGTTGTGTGCGGATCAAGGGTGTAGCTGTTCGAAGATCGGGTTGTCATCCAACGGGCTCCCATAGAGCGTTTATGGCATGGCCTGCTGCAGGTCGCTATGCCGTGTCTGCTCAATAAACTAACAAAGCGGCCCTGATCAATTGTGCCGTTCTCGACGTTGGCAAAGGAGAATCTGCTGTATCTGGCGCGCTAACTTGGCAAAAACGTAGCGGCATCCGTTTCAGGGCGTAGCCCTTGGGTTCAGACAAGCTTGCCAGTGCTGGCGACGCTGGCCGATTCAGGCATTGGCTTTCGATCCCGCTCCACAGGGGCATCCACTTCCCTTAGGAATGGCTTGCGTCGCGCGCTAGCGCTTGGACTTCAATCAGGTAGCCATGATGCAGCGCCGGGACGGGCACCACGGCGCGTGCGGGGCGGTGCTCGCCCAGATAGCGGGCATAGATTCGGTCGAAGGCCGGCCAGTGTTCGATGCCGGCGACATAGACCGTCACCTTCACCAGATCCCTCGGTCCCCGGCCAGCGGCGTCGAGAATCGCCAGCAGGTTTTCCAGGGCGATGGCGGCCTGGACCTCGAAGGGCTGGTCGACGCTGTGGCTGCCATCGGCGCGTACCGGCAATTGCCCGGACACATACAGGACGCCCTGGTACGACAGCGCCTGGGTGTAATGTCCACGCGGCGCTGCGGCGTGAATGGTATGGATAAACCCGATTTCACCAGCCATGCAGACGGCTCCAGTTGTGCACTTGGCCCGTGGCATCACAGGCGAGGTAATGAGGGAACTGTGCGCCAGTGGCACAAGCATGGTTGGGCAGGATGCGCAGGCGGCTGCCGATGGGAAACCGCGCGGTGATATCCACGTGCTCGGCGTTCGTCAGGGTGATGATGCCGTGCTCCTGATTGGCGCTGGTGAGCAGCGCGCCGTCGATCCAGTCGCCGGTTTCGCTACACACTTGTCCATAGCCGAAGTCCCGTGACTGGCGCTGCGTACCCCGGTCACGACTCATGGCCATCCAGCCGGCATCGGTGATGATCCAGCCTTTTTCCTGTTGATGACCGATGACGCTGGTCAGCACGCTCAGCGCCAGTTCGCCTGCCTGGCAGACGCCGACGTTGTGCATCACCAGGTCGAAGAATACATAGACGCCTGCGCGAACTTCGGTGACGCCTTCCAGGTTCTGTGCCGACAGCGCCGTGGGTGTGGAGCCGATGCTCACCTCAGGGCAGGCCAGCCCGGCCTCGCGAATGCGTTGGGCTGCACGGACGCAGAGGTTGCGTTCCTGTTCGGCCAAGGCTTGCAGCGCGTCGGGCGTATCGAGTTCGTAGCTGGAGCCGGCGTGGGTCATCACGCCGCAAAGCTGCATGCCGCCTTCATCAAGTAGCCGGGCGATGCCCACGAGTGAATCGTCCTCGACCCGTACGCCGGACCGATGGCCGTCGCAATCGATCTCGATCCAGACCTCGAACCGCTCATCGTGCTGCTGGCCGAAATCGACGATGGCCTGGGCCCCCGTCAGGCTGTCCGTGAGGATGCTCAAGCGACAGCCTTGGCGCCTGAGCGTCAGGGCTTGGGCCAGTTTGCCGGGCGCCATGGCCACGGCGTAGAAAATGTCCTGGATGCCGGCTGCGAAACAATGTTGCGCCTCCTTCAAGGTAGACACGGTGACACCGTTGGCGCCCGCGGCGATCTGCGCCTGAATCACGGGCAGGCATTTACTGGTCTTGATGTGGGGCCGTAGACGCACACCCAAGGTGTCCATGCGTTGCTGCATGCGCTGGATGTTGCGCTGCATGCGCGGTACATCGATGAGCGCGACAGGGGTATCAAGGAGCGGAATTGAGGCGGTCATGAGCAGCACTCGATGGATAGGGACAGGGCGACTCTACTCAGTGATCGTGAAGTCGTGGTTCAATGCTGCGTCATCAATCATTAAGTTGAACTGAATGATTAGCATCGAAGACCTGCGCATGGCCGTGACGCTGGCGCGCTCCGAGTCGTTGAGCGCAGCGGCCAGGGCCCTCAATGTCTCGCCACCTGCGTTGTCCATGCGCTTACGCAAACTGGAGACACTGCTCGGCCTGACCCTGGCCAACCGCGATGCTCGGCGCTTGAGCCTCACCGCCGATGGCGAGCGCTTCTCCCGCCAGAGCGCGCTGTTGCTGGAGCAACTGGAGGCGCTTCCCGAATCGTTCAAACAGCCGGACGATCAACTGGCCGGCACCCTCAGGCTGGCGGCGCCGTTCGGCTATGGACGGCAACGCATCGCGCCGTTGCTGGCGCGTTTTGCCAGGTTGCACCCACAGTTGTGCCTGCACTTGGATCTACGGGAAACGCCCTGGCCTGATCGTCACGACAGTGATGCGGTGATTCACATCGGCAACCTCAGTGACAGCCAGTGGGTCGCCCGGCCCCTGAGCCACAATGCCCGCTGGTTGTGCGCCAGCCCCGCCTACCTGGAGCGGCACGGCACGCCGTCTTCACCGGAGCAACTGGCTGAGCACCGCTGTATTTGCATTCGCGAAAACGATGAGGACGTCACGCTGTGGCATCTGCGCAATGAGCAGGAGCGCAAGACCCTGCGCATCCAGCCAGCATTGCTGAGCAACGACGGCAGCGTGGCCCGACGCTGGGCCGAAGAGGGGCTGGGCCTGGTGCTGCGCTCGCAATGGGATGTCAGCAGAGCCATCGCCGAGGGCAACCTGGTCCGGGTGCTCGCTGATTGGCAATTCGACAGCGCATCGATCAACCTGCTGGTGCCGTCGCGCAAAGTTCGCAGCGCTCGGGTGCAGGCGTTGGTGAGTTTTCTTGAGGCTGAGTTGAAAGCCTGACGCCATCGCGAGCAGGCTCACTCCGGCAATGAATCTGTGGCAAACACAAAGGTGGCTGCCCCATCAAAACCCTGTGGGAGCGAGCCTGCTCGCGATAGCGGCGGCCCGTTCAACCTGGATGCTGGAACGGCCCGCTGCAGGCGTAGATTCTGCCGCAAAGCGGCCTTCACTGCGTCGCCAGACGCACCATAACTGTCCGCAAACCCACAGAAACACGGGTGCAACGCCCGTGTCTGGAGCATCCCGCAAAGTCTGCTGAGCGAGCCCTGCAAAACGGTGGTTTGTACCAAGCGGCCGGTATTTTTAACCGTTTATCCACGGTCTCATGGTGTTGTAATAAAAACGTGATGCAGCGTTGTACCGGTGCTTCACGAACGGCATCAATGTTTGCCTCGGCATTGCCTTCAACAACAAATCCAGGACCGCACTCATGAGCTTTCTTCGACCCAAGTACATCACCTTCGACTGCTACGGCACGTTGACCAACTTCCAAATGGGCACCATGACCCGCGAGCTGTTCGCCGATCGTGTCGATGCCGGGCAGATGGACCAGTTCGTCAAGGATTTCTCCGCTTATCGTCTGGATCAGGTGATGGGCGAGTGGCGGCCCTATGATGAAATCATCAAGACGTCCCTGATGCGGGTCTGCAAGCGCTGGGGTGTCGAATATCGGGGCGAAGGCCAGCTCTATTACGACGCCGTGCCCACGTGGGGCCCTCACGCCGATGTACCGGCGGGTCTGTCGAAAATCGCCGACAAGATTCCCCTGGTGATTTTTTCCAACGCGATGGACGAACAGATCATGTCCAACGTCGACAAGCTTGGCGCGCCTTTCCATAAAGTCTTTACCGCCCAGCAGGCCCAGGCCTACAAGCCGCGCCTGGCGGCCTTCGAATTCATGCTCGATAACCTCGGCTGCGGGCCGGAGGATGTGCTGCATGTCTCGTCCAGCTTTCGCTACGACCTGATGTCGGCCCACGACATGAAGATCAAGAACAAAGCCTTCGTCGCCCGCGGTCATGAGCAGCCGGCGAACGCTGTGTATGGCTACCACCAAATCCCGGACATCGGCGGTTTGGCCGGTCTGGTCGGGCTCTGAGTTGAGCGCACTCTTCAAGGTGAAAAGGGGTTAGACATGGGCAGTGAGTCTTATTGGCTCGATACCGCACCGGCCTTCACCGGTGCCCAGCTCGGCGGATTGCCCGGGCGGGTAGACGTGGCCATTGTCGGTGGTGGTTTCACCGGTCTGGCGGCGGCCCGGGCCCTGGCCTTGAAGGGGGCCAGCGTGGCGGTGCTGGAAGCAGGCAGGGTGATTGGCGAAGCGTCGGGGCGCAATGGCGGTCAGTGCAACACCGGCGTTGCCCAAGACTACGCGTCACTCACCGCCAGCCTCGGCGCCGATAAAGCGCGGGCTTATTACCTGGCCTATGAAAGCGCCGTACAGAGTGTGGTTTCGCTGGTGGAGCAGGAAGCGATTGCCTGCGATCTCACTCGCCATGGCAAGCTCAAACTGGCCGCCAAAGCGTTGCACTACGAAGGACTGGCGCGCACCTGTGAGTTGATCCGCAAGGAAGTCGATGCCGACGTCGAGTTGCTGTCTGCCCAAGCGGTGCGGGCGGAGGTCAATTCGGCCCAGTTCCACGGTGGCCTGCTGCAGCGCAACGGCGTGCAGATGCATGTCGGGCGCTTCGGTGTCGGCCTGGCCGAGGCGGCGGCCCGTCACGGGGCGTTGGTGTTCCAGGGCGTGTCGGTGAAGGACTGGAAGGCGAACACAGGCGGCTATCAGGTCAACACCAGCAAGGGCGCGCTGCAGGCCTCGCAGATCCTGCTGGCCACCGGCACCTGTCAGCAAGGCGGATTGGGCTGGTACCGGCGGCGAATCGTACCGGTGGGGAGCTTCGTCATTGCCACCGAAGTGTTGCCCCAGGCGCTGATCGACAGCTTGCTGCCGGCGCGTCGCTCCTACGTCACCAGCCGCATGATCGGTAACTACTTTCGCCTGACGCCGGACAACCGGCTGTTGTTTGGCGGTCGGGCGCGGTTTGCCATGTCTGACAGCGTTTCCGACGCCAAGAGCGGCAAGGTGCTGCAAGCGGCGATGGTGCAGATGTTCCCGCAGCTGGCCCACGTCAGGATCGACTATTGCTGGGGCGGGTTGGTGGACATGACGTCCGACCGTTTACCCCGGGCCGGCCAGCATGGGGGGGTGTATCACTCCATGGGCTACAGCGGCCACGGCGTGCAGATGTCGGTGCACATGGGGCAGGTCATGGCCCAGGTCATGGCCGGCGAGGTCGAGGCCAACCCTTGGCGCGAGCTGGATTGGCCGGCCATTCCCGGGCATTTCGGCAAACCCTGGTTCCTGCCGCTGGTAGGCGCGTATTACCGCCTGCAGGACTACCTGCACTGAGTTTCATGGCGTTGTTTGGCGTTTCAACCACGTTGCGTTAATCGTGCGCAATCGAGCCCTATCATTTTCCGAAAGGTAGAACTGACATGACTGACAACAAAAATGGCATTGAAGACCAGTTGATCACCGGTACAGAAAGTCTGCGTGTTTTCGAAGGGCTCAATCGCGGCATGTCTCGCCGCAATGCATTGCAGATGCTGGGGTTGGCAGGTGTGGCCGCAGCAGGTGCAGGCAGCCTCTTCGGCGCCGCCGGCAAGCTGTTCGCCGAAGAAGCGGCAAGCCCGGGCAAAGGCAAGCCGGGCGGGCGTATCCGCGTCGCCGGCATCTCCAGTTCCACCGCCGACACCCTGGACCCGGCCAAAGGCTCATCGTCCACCGACTACGTGCGTCATTACATGTTCTACAACGGCCTGACGCGCTTCGACAGTCACATGGTGCCGCAACTCGAACTGGCCGAGCGCATCGACACGACAGACGCCACGCTCTGGGTGATTACCCTGCGCAAGGAAGTGACTTTCCACAATGGCAAGGGGCTGACCGCCGCTGACGTGGTGTTTTCCCTGTTGCGACACAAGGATCCGATCACGGGATCCAAGGTCTTGCCGCTGGCGTCGCAGTTCGCCGAGGTCAAGGCCATCGGCAGCCATGAAGTACAGATACGCCTGAGCGGCCCGAATGCCGAGCTGCCATCGGTCCTGGCCATCTCCCATCTGTTGATCGTGCCTGAAGGCACCAGCGATTTCAGCCAGGGCATCGGTACCGGTCCGTTCAAGGTCAAGGAATTCAAGCCGGGAGTGCGTTCCATCGGTGCGCGCAATACCAATTACTGGAAACCCGGCCTGCCGTATCTGGACGAGATCGAGTTCATCGGCATTCCCGACGAGCCATCGCGGATCAACGCGCTGCTATCGGGCGATGTGCAGATTGTCAACGAGGTCAACCCGCGTTCCACCACTCGTATCAAGAACAGTGCTGGCCATCGGGTCGTGGACTCGCCGTCGGGTAACTACACTGACTTGATCATTCGTCAGGACCAGATGCCGGGCCAGAGCCCGGAGTTCACTCAGGCGATGAAGTTGCTGTTGGACCGTGAACAGATCAAGTCGGCAATCTTCCGTGGCTACGCCAGGGTCGGCAACGATCATCCGATCGCCCCCGGCGCACGGTTCTTCAATGCTGACCTGCCACAGCGGACCTATGACCCGGAAAAAGCGCGTTTCCTGCTGAAGAAGGCGGGCATGGAAAGTATCACCATGCCGGTGATGTGCTCGCCGGCTGCCACCGGCTCGGTGGACGTTGCCGTGTTGCTGCAGCAATCGGCCAAGGAGGCCGGGCTCAAGCTCAATGTCAACCGCCTGCCGAGCGATGGCTACTGGTCCAACCACTGGGCCAAGCACCCGATCAGCTTCGGCAATATCAACCCGCGGCCCAACGCCGACATGCTGTTCTCGCAGTTCTTCCAGTCCACGGCGCCGTGGAATGAGTCCGCCTGGAAGAACCCGCAGTTCGATCAGCTATTGGTCCAGGCCCGCGGCGAAACTGATGAGGTCAAGCGCGGCAAGATGTACGCCGACATGCAGACCCTGGTGCATGACCACTGCGGCATCGGCATCCCGGTGTTTATCAGCAACATCGACGGTGTCGATCAGCGCGTCAAAGGCTATGGCACCAACCCGCTGGGCGGTTTCATGGGCTACATGTTCTCCGAGCAAGTCTGGCTGGACGCCTGATGAACGCCGGGTATTGGCTGGGTGACAGGGCAGGAGGGCAGGCGGATGAATAGCAGCACACTTTGGTTGATCGGCCGGCGCATGGGCGCCGCGATCGTGACGTTGTTGATCGTCTCGATGGTGGTGTTCGCCATCACGGCGGTGTTGCCGGGAGACGCGGCGCAACAGGCCCTGGGACAGTTCGCCACGCCGGAGCAGGTGGCGGCCCTGAGGGTGAAAATGGGCCTCGATCAGCCGGGTGTGTTGCGTTACCTGCATTGGCTGACGAGCCTGCTCAGCGGCGACATGGGCGTGTCGGTGTCCAACGCCGTGCCGGTCACGGAACTGATGGCCGGACGGGTGCCCAACACCCTGATGCTCGCGGCCGCCACAGCGCTGGTATCGGTGCCAGTGGCACTGACCCTGGGCATTGGTTCGGCGATGGGGCGTGGTGGTCGCGTCGACAGCTTCATCAGCTTTTTTACCTTGATGATGGTGGCGGTACCGGAGTTTCTGGTCGCCACCCTGGCAGTGTTGATTTTCGCGGTGAACCTGGGTTGGCTCTCGGCGTTGTCCTATTCCAGCGAGATCACCTCACCGTGGCAATTCATGCGCACCTACGCCTTGCCGGTCATGACCCTGTGTTGCGTGATCATCGCGCAAATGGCGCGCATGACCCGGGCGGCGGTGATCGATCAACTCGACAGCCCCTACGTGGAGATGGCCCGTCTCAAAGGTGTGAGCCCGGTGCGGGTGGTACTGCGTCATGCGTTGCCCAACGCCATCGGGCCTATCGCCAATGCCATCGCCTTGAGTCTGTCCTACCTGCTGGGCGGGGTGGTGATCGTCGAGACAATTTTCAACTATCCCGGCATTGCCAGCCTGATGGTCGATGCCGTGACCAACCGTGATATGGCGTTGGTCCAGGCCTGCACCATGTTGTTTTGTACCGCGTACCTGACATTGGTGTTGATTGCTGATCTGTGCGCGATCCTTTCCAACCCGAGGCTGAGAAATCAATGAACAATCTCATTGGGAAATCCCCGACCGCGGCGGTCGCTCTGGCGTTGGGCAAAGACGCTCACGCCACGTCCTGGCTGGGACTGGTGGGCGCCGCGATGTGTGTCTTCTGGTTGCTGGTGGCGATCTTCGGTCCGTGGCTGGCACCGCACCCGGTGGGGGAAGTGGTCTCTGACAATGTTTTCGACAGCCTCAGCGTCGCTTATCCGTTAGGCACCGATTACCTGGGCCGCGACATGCTCAGTCGGGTGCTGGTCGGCGCACAGTTCACCGTGGGCCTTGCGCTGGTGGCTGCGGTCCTGGCCAGTGGGCTGGGGACCAGTTGCGCACTGCTGTCGGTGGTATCACCCAAGTGGCTGGATGAGCTGATCAGTCGCCTGATGGACGCCTTTATTTCGATCCCGAGCAAGATGCTGGCGTTGATCATGGTCTCGGCATTTGGCTCGTCGGTGACTTTACTGGTGTGTACGGCGGTGCTGAGCTTCTCGCCGGGCGCGTTCCGTATTGCCCGCAGCATGGCGGTGAACATCGAGGCGCTGGAGTACGTGCAAGTGGCCCGCACCCGTGGCGAACGTCGATTGTACATCGCTTGCGTGGAGATCCTGCCCAACATGCTCAACCCTGTGCTGGCTGACTTGGGCTTGCGTTTCGGCTTCATCGTGCTGCTGCTCAGCGGCATGAGCTTCCTCGGCCTGGGTGTGCAACCACCGGATGCCGACCTGGGCTCGCTGGTTCGCGAAAACATTGGCGGGCTCAATCAGGGAGCGCCGGCCATCGTGATTCCGGCCCTGGCCATCGGCACCCTGACCATTGGCGTCAATCTGTTTATCGACCGCCTGTCTTCGCGACGTAGTCGACGTACGGGGGGGCATTGAAATGAGCGAATTGATCCGAGTCGAAAACCTGCGGGTAGTCGCTTGCGGCGAGCGCAGTGAGGTGGAGATCGTCAAGAGCGTGAGTTTCTCCCTGGAGAAAGGTGAGGTGCTGGCGCTGATCGGCGAGTCCGGTTCCGGCAAGACCACCATAGCCCTGGCGTTGCTCGGCTATGCCCGGCGCGGCTGTCGCCTGGCCGGTGGCGTGGTGCAGATTGGCGAACATGACATGCTGGCGTTGAGCGAAGGCGAGCTGCAAAGTCTGCGCGGCAATCGTGTGTCCTATATCGCCCAAAGCGCCGCCGCGGCGTTCAACCCGGCGAAAAAACTCATCGACCAGGTGGTGGAAGGGGCGTTGATTCATGGCCTGGGCAGCCGGCCCGTACTGGAAGCCAAGGCCATCGAACTGTTCCGCGACCTGGCGCTGCCCGATCCCGAGCGCATCGGCCAACGCTATCCCCATCAGGTGTCCGGTGGGCAACTGCAACGGGTGATGGCGGCCATGGCGCTGATCAGCGATCCGCTGCTGGTGGTGCTCGATGAACCGACTACAGCCCTGGACGTGACCACCCAGATCGACGTGTTGCGCGCTTTCAAGCGCGTTGTGCGCGAGCGGGGCGCGACGGCGGTCTATGTGTCTCACGACCTGGCGGTCGTCGCGCAGATGGCCGATCAGATCGTGGTGCTCAACGGCGGGCAGATCTTCGAGCAGAGCGCCACCGCGCCACTGCTCAAAGGCCCGGCGCACGCCTACACCCGCAGCCTGCTGGCGGCGGCGCGGCCGGATACGACGATCCGTCCGCCCTGCGGCGTGGCTGGCGATGCGCCGCTGCTGACTATCCAGGGCTTGACCGCTGGCTACGGCAACAAGAATCAACAGGGCATGCCGTCGATCCGGGTGCTGGAAGACATCGACCTGACCGTGCGCCGGGGCCAGGCCATCGGTGTGATCGGCGAATCGGGCTCGGGCAAATCAACCCTGGCCCGGGTGGTGGCGGGGCTGTTGACCCCGGCCCTCGGCGGGTTGACGTTTGACGGTCAACCCTTGGGCGGCAGCCTGTCCGAGCGCACTGACGAGCAATTCCGGCGCATCCAAATGGTCTTCCAGAACGCCGACACCGCGCTCAACCCGATGCACAGCGTCAGCAACATTCTGAGCCGGCCACTGAAGATGTATTTCGGCCTCAAGGGCGCGGCGCTACGTGAACGTATCGGCGAGTTGCTGGACCTGGTGCGTTTGCCTCGGGACCTGGCCGAACGCCGCCCGAGCGAACTCTCAGGCGGGCAAAAACAGCGGGTCAACCTGGCTCGGGCGCTGGCGGCCAAGCCGGATCTGATCCTGTGCGATGAAGTGACCTCGGCACTCGATACGGTGGTCGGCGCGGCCATCCTCGAGCTGCTGCGCGACCTGCGCCAGCAATTGGGGGTTTCGTACCTGTTCATCAGTCACGACATCTCCACGGTGCGGGCGCTGTGCGACGACATTGTGGTGATGTACAGCGGCCACAAGGTTCAAGAGGGCACCCGGCAATCGTTCGCCCAGCCACCCTTTCATCCTTACACCGACCTGCTGATCCATTCGGTGCCGGAATTGCGCCAGGGCTGGCTGGAAAACTGTGGCACCACCACCTGCGGCACGCTGCCCGCTTTGGGAGCAAAGGCCACTGAGCCGGCGCTCTGCACGTTCCTCAATCGCTGCCCGGTGCGGGTCGATGGCCTGTGCAACCACACCGCGCCACCCCGGCGAATCATCGACGGTGGCAGTGAAGTCCTCTGCCATCACGACAGCGCCGAGCTGCTCAAGAGCCAACAGGATGCCAACAGCATGATCATGGGAGCCTACGCATGAACGCTCGTTTCGTGAGGTTGGCCGAGCAGGGCCGGCCCGTCGTCCATTTGAAAGTCGATGGCGAACCCATCGAAGCCTTGCAGGGGGACACACTCATGGTCGCATTGCTGACTCGGGGCCCGGCGTTGCGCCAGTCGGAGTTCGATCCTGGCAGCCGGGCCGGTTTCTGCCTGATGGGCGCCTGCCAGGATTGCTGGGTCTGGACCCGCAGCGGCGAACGGCTGCGTGCCTGTTCCAATGAAGTGCGCGAAGGGCTGGACATCATCACCAAGCAACCGGAGGCGATATGGCCACTGCGCGGCTGAGCAATCATCGAGTCGTCATTGTCGGCGCCGGGCCGGCCGGCATCCGTTGCGCCCAAACCCTGGTCGCGGCGGGCTTCAAGCCGATCCTGATCGACGAAAATCGTCGTGACGGCGGACAGATCTACCGGCGCCAGCCTGAAGGCTTCACCCGCAACTACGCCACGCTTTACGGCACCGAGGCGGACAAAGCCCGGGACTTGCACGAAAGCTTCGACCGTTTGCGCCCACAGATTGACTATCGTCCGGACACGCTGGTGTGGAACCTTACGCCCGGGCAACTGTGCTGCGTCAGCCAGGGCCTGCATTCGACGGTGGATTACGATGCATTGATTCTTTGCACCGGCGCCACTGACCGCTTGATGCCGATCGAGGGCTGGCAGTTGGGCGGTACCTACAGCCTCGGTGGGGCGCAGATAGCCTTGAAGGCCCAGGCGGTGTCCATCGGCCACCGCGTGGTGTTCATGGGCAGCGGGCCGCTGCTGTATCTGGTTGCCAGCCAATACCTCAAGGCCGGTGCCAACGTGGCGGCGGTGCTGGACACCGCGCCGCTGGGCCTGCGCATCAAAGCCTTGCCCAAACTCATGGCGCGCCCCGGATTGCTGTTTACCGGCATGAAGCTGTTGGCTCAATTGTATCGGGCGAAAATCCCGGTGCACCTGGGTGTCTCTCCGTTGCAAGTGTTGGGTGAGGCGACTTCCGGCGTCAGTGGCGTGCGGGTACGCACGGCGGCCGGTGAAACCTTGACCGTGGATTGCGACGCGGTGGCGCTGGGTTATCACCTGCGCCCGGAAACCCAGCTGGCCGACCTGGCCGGTTGTGCTCTGCGTTTTGACGAGGCTTCAGGCCAATGGTGGCTGGACACGGACGAAGACGGCCGGACCTCGGTCAGCGGTGTTTATGCCGCCGGAGATGGGTCGAAGATCCGTGGTGCTGATGCCGCCGAGCATGCCGGGCGCCTGGTCGCCCTGGCGTTGTTGAGCGATTTGCAGCAACCGGTGGACGTCGCGCAGGTCGCCGCGCAGCGTCAGGCGCTCAACGTCATGGATCAATTTCGTCTCGGTCTGGCCCAGGCGTTTCCCTGGCCCGCCGCGCAAGCCAAAGCCTTGCCGGATGAGGCCATTGTCTGCCGCTGCGAGATGATCAGCGCCGGCGAATTGCGCCGTACCGTCAGTGAAAAGGGCGCCTGTGAAGTCAACCGGGCCAAGGCCTTCAGTCGGGTGGGCATGGGCCGCTGCCAAGGGCGTTATTGCTCTCAGGCCGGGGCCGAGGTCATTGCCGCAGCCGCCGGTGTCCACGTTCAGGAAGTGGGCCGGCAACGCGGACAGGCGCCGGTCAAACCGCTTTCGATGCTCACTCGGGAGGTGACGCCATGACGGTCAATAAAGCTGATGTGGTCATCGTCGGCGGTGGTTTGATGGGCTCGGCGGCGGCATTTTTCCTGCGTCAGCGGGGCCAGTCGGTGATCCTGCTGGAGCGTGACCAGATCGGTCAGTACGCCAGTGGCGTGAACTTCGGCAACGTGCGGCGCCAGGGGCGTTTTCTTGGCCAGCTGGAACTGGCGAATCGTTCCTGGGCGCTGTGGAAGCGCCTGCCGGAACTGATCGACGACGACCTGGAGTTCATCGCCAGCGGGCATATGCGCGTGTGTTATCGCGAAGAGGAGATCGCCGAACTGCAAGCCTATGCCGACGCCCCTGAGGCAGAGCAGTTGGACTTGAAGATCTTTCGTGGCGCTGAGCTGCACGAGCGTTTTGCGTTCCTCGGGCCAGACGTCAAGGGCGGCTCCTATGCGCCGCACGACGGTCACGCCAACCCACGTCTGGCGGCCCCGGCGTTTGCCAGGGCGGCGCGGCGACTCGGCGCACGCATCGAGGAGCGGACAGAAGTGGCTGAAGTGCAGAAGGCCAATGGTGATTTCAGTGTCACAACCACCGATGGCCGTCAGTTCAGCGCCGCTCAACTGCTGATTACGGCGGGTGCCTGGGGGCAGAAACTCTCGGCGCAGTTTGGTGAGCCGGTGCCGCTGGACACTAACGGCCCACAGATGGCCGTCACCGAACCGGTGCCTTATGCCTTGCCGACGGTGATCGGCGTGTACACCAAAATTCCTGAGGAAGTGATCTATTTCCGGCAGATTCCCAGGGGCAACATCGTCATCGGTGGCGGCTATCGCAGCAAGCCGGACATGCTCAACCGCCGGGCCTATGTCGAGCCGCGCAGCATTCTCAACCAGCTTGACCAGATGCGTCGCTTGCTCCCAGGCGTCGGCAACCTGAACATCATTCGCGTGTGGAGCGGCATCGAAGGTTATCTGCCCGATTCCCTGCCGGTGATGGGCCCCAGCGGCAACGTGGACGGCTTGTATTATGCGTTCGGTTTCTGCGGCCACGGCTTTCAGCTCGGGCCAGGGGTTGGCGACGTCATGGCCGAGCTGATCAGCACCGGCAGTACCAGCACCTCGATCGAACCGTTCTCCATTCGCCGGTTCGCCCCCACTGCCGAGCAACGGAGCAAAGCCTCATGAAACCTCGCGTGCTAGCTATTTTCGAACGCCTGCTGGCGTTTGAAACGGTCTCTTCAGAGTCGAACATGGCCCTGATCGAGTACGTGCGCGAACTGCTGCTGAGCAAGGGCATCGAGTCGCTGATCGTCAAGGATGAAAGCGGCAAGAAGGCCAACCTTTTCGCCAGTACCGGCCCACGGGAATTGCCGGGGATCCTGCTGTCCGGACATACCGACGTGGTGCCAGCGGCGGGGCAGGCCTGGACCGTTCCGGCGTTCCAGGCGACGGTGCGGGACGGGCGGGTGTACGGTCGTGGCAGTTGCGACATGAAAGGGTTCATCGCCTTGGCCATCGATGCCATGCTCGATGCCGCCGACCATCCCCTGAACCGACCGCTGCAACTGGCGCTCTCCCATGACGAGGAAATCGGTTGCGTGGGTGTACGCCGCTTGCTTGACGTGCTGCACCTGGCACCGGTGCGGCCGTTTTTGTGCGTGATCGGCGAGCCGACCAACATGCAGTTCGTGCTCGGGCACAAGGGCAAAGGCTCTTATCGCACTTACTGCCGTGGCCTGGAGGCGCACTCGTCCCTGGCGCCGCGTTCGGTCAATGCGATTCATGTGGCCTGCGACTTCATCGCCGCGTTGCGCCAGAGCCAGCAGCAGCTGCAAGAGCAGGGCGCCCGGGACGCCGATTACGACGTGCCCTACAGCACCGTGCACGTCGGGCAGATTGTCGGTGGCAAGGCGTTGAACATCGTGCCAAACCTGTGCACCCTGGATTTCGAAGTGCGCAACCTGCCGGCCGACGATCTGGATCAGTTCCTCGAGCAACTGCGCGAGCACGCCGAAGTGATCGTGCGCGAGGCCAGGAAACTCTCCAGCGTGGCGGACATCGAGATCGAAACCCTGAACGTCTATCCGGGGCTGGATACTCATCCGAGCGTTGAGGCGGTGCGCTTTCTGAAGAACTTCGCCGCAGCGGACACCGGCACCGCCAAGGTTTCCTTCGGCACCGAGGGAGGGCTGTTCAAGCAGCGCCTGGATGTGCCGGTGGTGGTCTGCGGCCCGGGCTCCATCGAGCAGGCGCACAAGCCCGACGAGTTCATTGAAATCAGCCAGATGGAAGCGGGGGAGCGGTTTCTGGAAGGGTTGCTGGGCTCCTTGAAAATCTAAGCCATACACAGAACAAAATGTGGGAGTACTCGTGTGGGAGCACAGCTTGCTCGCGATGAACGATGACATGGTCTTGATCAGTGTCTGATCCACCGCAATCGCGAGCAAGCTTTGCTCCCACAGGTTTCGGTGTTTAGCCTGGGGCTTCGGTAGAGCCTGCCGTCCCACCTCGAAACTTCAGCATCCAACACTGCCCAAAACCCGCTTTCAGCATCCTCATCCGCGGCATCTCCCTAGACTGGAAATACCTCGGAACAGGACGCGATCATGCTCAAGAATCAATTGAAAGACCCCAGCCTTTTAGCAGAACTCGCCTACGTCGACGGGCAGTGGATCGGTGCCGATGACGCCGCCACGCTCGACGTCATCAACCCGGCCACGAGCAAAGTGCTCGCTCGGGTGCCGGCCATGCAGGGGGTGGAAACCCGGCGTGCCATCGACGCCGCCGAGCGTGCCTGGCCGGCCTGGCGTGCGCGCCCGGCGGCGGAACGCGCGGTGCTGCTGGAGCGTTGGTATCAGGCCATGATCGACAACCTGGACGATCTGGCGCTGATCATGACGTTTGAACAGGGCAAGCCGCTGAACGAAGCCAAAGGCGAAATTCGCTACGGCGCCGGCTTCGCCAAATGGTTTGCCGAAGAGGCTCGCCGGGTTTATGGCGAAACCATCCCGGCCCCCAGCGGCGACCGTCGTCTGCTCACCCTCAAGCAGCCAGTGGGTGTCTGCGCGGCGATCACTCCGTGGAATTTCCCCAACGCGATGATCACCCGCAAATGCGCGCCAGCCTTGGCGGCGGGGTGCCCGGTGATCGTCAAACCGTCGGACCTGACACCTTTGTCGGCCCTGGCCCTGGCGGTGCTGGCCGAGCGGGTCGGGATTCCGGCGGGAGTGTTCAACGTGGTGACCGGCATGCCGGCGGGCATCGGCGAAGAACTGACCGGCAACCCGACGGTGCGCAAGATTTCCTTCACCGGGTCCACGGCGGTCGGTCGCCTGCTGATGCGCCAGAGCGCCGAACACATCAAGCGCCTGAGCCTGGAGCTGGGCGGCAACGCGCCGTTCATTGTGTTTGACGACGCGGACCTGGAGCAGGCCGTGGCCGGGATCATGCTCAGCAAGTTTCGCAACGCTGGCCAGACCTGCGTCTGCGCCAACCGCATCCTGGTGCAGGACGGTATTTACCAGCGCTTCGCCGAGCGCCTGGTGCAAGAAGTGGGCAAGCTCAAGGTCGGCAATGGCCTGGAGGCCGACGTGATGATCGGTCCGCTGATCAACATGGCGGCGGTGAGCAAAGTCGCTCGGCATATCGATGATGCGTTGAGTCAGGGCGCGCGTCTGCTCTGTGGCGGCATTCCCGAGGGTGACAGCCAGTTCGTCCAGCCCACGGTGCTTGGCGAGGCCCACGCTGGCATGTTGCTGGCCAGTGAGGAAACGTTTGGCCCGGTTGCGCCGCTGATGCGTTTTTCCACCGAGGAAGAGGCGCTGGCGCTGGCTAACGCCACACCGTATGGCTTGGGGGCTTATTTCTTTACCCAGGATCTGCGCCGCTCATGGCGGTTCGGCGAGGGACTGGAGTTCGGCATGATCGGTCTTAACACTGGACTCATTTCCATGGAAGTCGCGCCCTTCGGTGGTGTCAAACAGTCGGGCCTGGGCCGTGAAGGCAGCAAGTACGGCCTGGATGAATACCTTGAAATCAAGGCCTTCCACATCGGTGGGCTGTGATGTGTCCATTGTTTGCACACCTACCAGGGAGCCACGATTGATGAGCAAACCATTTCGAATCGCTGCCATCGCCGGCGATGGCATCGGCAAGGAAGTCCTGCCTGAAGGGCTTCGGGTACTGGAGCAGGCCGCGAAAAAATGGCAGTTGTCGTTGAGCATCGAAGTGCTCGATTGGGCCCACTGCGACTACTACCTGGAACACGGGCAGATGATGCCCGCTGACTGGTTCGAGCAACTCAAGGGCTTCGATGCGATCTACTTCGGCGCCGTGGGCTGGCCGGACAAAGTGCCGGATCACATTTCCCTGTGGGGCTCGCTGCTCAAGTTCCGCCGCGACTTCGACCAGTACGTGAACATTCGCCCGGTGCGACTGTTCCCGGGCGTGCCGTGCCCCTTGGCCGGGCGAGAAGCGGGGGATATCGATTTCGTGGTGATCCGTGAGAACACCGAAGGCGAATACTCCTCCGTGGGCGGCAAGATGTTTGAAGGCACCGAGCATGAGTTCGTGCTCCAGGAGTCGGTGTTCACCCGGCGCGGCGTCGATCGGATTCTCAAGTTCGCCTTCGATCTGGCCCAGACCCGACCGCGCAAGCGCTTGACCGCGGCGACCAAGTCCAACGGGATCTCCATCAGCATGCCGTATTGGGACGAGCGCACGGCGTTGATGGCCGAGCAGTACCCGGATGTGCAATGGGACAAACAGCACATCGATATCCTGTGTGCGCGTTTCGTTCTGCAGCCGGACCGTTTTGATGTGGTGGTGGCGTCAAACCTGTTCGGCGACATCCTCTCCGACCTCGGCCCGGCCTGCGCCGGCACCATCGGCATCGCGCCGTCGGCCAACCTCGATCCGCAGCGGCGCTTCCCGTCGTTGTTCGAACCGGTGCATGGCTCGGCGCCGGATATTTATGGACAGAACATCGCCAACCCGATTGCGATGATCTGGTCAGGGGCGTTGATGCTCGATTTCCTGGGCAATGGTGATGAACGTTATCGCGCCGCCCATGACGGGATTCTCAAGGCCATTGAACAAGTGATTGCCCAAGGGCCGATCACCCCCGACCTGGGCGGACAGGGCTCGACCCAGGATGTCGGCAGGGCCATCGTTGCGGCGCTTTGACGCTTTACTAACCTGTGACACCTTTTTGCCCGCTCACACTGCGGGCTTTTTTTTGGAGTTCGATCGCAAAACTCAAAATCCCCTGTGGGAGCGAGCTTGCTCGCGATAGCGGAGGGTCAGTCACCGGGGATTTTGACAGTGCCGTCGCCATCGCGAGCAGGCTCGCTCCCACAGTTTTTTCGGGGTGGCTGCACGATTCACATCCACCGCAGATCCCCTGTGGGAGCGAGCTTGCTCGCGATAGCGGAGTGTCAGTCACCGGGGATTTCGACTGTGCCGCGGCCATCGCGAGCAGGCTCGCTCCCACAGTTTTTTTGGGGTGACCGCAAGATTCACATCCACCGCAGATCCCCTGTTGGAGCGGGCTTGCTCGCGATAGCGGGGTGTCAGCCACCGGGGTTTTTGACCGTGCCGTCGCCATCGCGAGCAGGCTCGCTCCCACAGTTTTTTTGGGGTGACCGCAAGATTCACATCCACCGCAGATCCCCTGTTGGAGCGGGCTTGCTCGCGATAGCGGAGTGTCAGTCAGCGGGGATTTTGACAGTGCCGTCGCCATCGCGAGCAGGCTCGCTCCCACAGTTTTTTTGGGGTGACCGCAGGATTCACATCCACCGCAGATCCCCTGTTGGAGCGGGCTTGCTCGCGATAGCGGGGTGTCAGCCACCGGGGTTTTTGACCGTGCCGTCGCCATCGCGAGCAGGCTCGCTCCCACAGTTTTTTCGGGGTGGCCGCAAGATTCACATCCACCGCAGATCCCCTGTGGGAGCGAGCTTGCTCGCGATAGCGGAGTGTCAGTCAGCGGGGATTTTGACAGTGCCGTCGCCATCGCGAGCAGGCTCGCTCCCACAGTTTTTTTGGGGTGACCGCAAGATTCACATCCACCGCAGATCCCCTGTGGGAGCGAGCCTGCTCGCGATAGCGGTGCTATTTGACGACGTAGACCTTGCGTACATAAACGCTGCTGTCCCAGGCGCAGGGTGCATCCAGGGGGACGAATACGGTATCGCCGGCGTTGACCGTCAGGTCGTTTCCGTCGGCTGTCTGCAGGGTGACGCTGCCTTCGATCAGGTGCATCAGTTCATGCAGCTTGTGAGGCCTGGTCCGGCGGGTGTACGGCGTTGAGTCCCAGATCCCAATGCGCAGGTTGGTCGCTTTTTCGACAAACAGATTGTGCGAGCGACATTGCGGGGGTGGGCTGAGCAGTATTGCGTCGTCGGGGGCCGCCGAAGGCGAGAGCATCGTGTGCGTCGGGAGTGCTGTCAGCCCGGGCTCGCTGGCATTCACGCGCTGGGTATCGGCACAGAAGGCCCAGAAAGACTCGGGTTGCGCGTCGATCTCAACCGCCGTACCACGGGCGATCACCGCACTTTCACCGGCGCTGAGTCGCAGCGTTTGTGCCTGGCTGCGCAGTTCAACGCCTCCGGCATGCACCACGATCATTTCGCTGAAGGGATACTGGTCGCTACTGAACCGACCGCTGGCCCGGACGACACCAGCGGCGATGCCATCCGCCCCGGCATAAGCGATGAGCCTGTCGAACGGATCATTGGCCCCCAATGAGCCTGGGGTGAACGAGGTTGAGGCGGGGCTGCCGTCGGCATGCGCCAACAGCACTGCAGTGGGTTCGGGCATGAACATGATTCTCCAAAAAAGACCTGGATAAGCGATGGGATTTGTCAGCCAACGGCCTGGGTCACCAGCACGAACTGCCGCACTGAGCCGGTCGCTTGCGGGGGCGTGCCACGAGCCATCTGGGCGACGGTGTCGACCTGCTTGAGGCCCGCTTCTTCGAGCCAGGGGCCCAGCCCCGTGTCGGAAGGAATGTCGATCCGAACGAATGCATCCGGCACCCGTGCCAGCAACACGGCGATCAGATGCCGGGCCTGTTCAGGGTTCTGCGCGATGACCGGACCGATGCAACGGCCACGACCGAAGGGGCGCAGCAGGGCGAAAGCGCACAACTGGCCGTCCCGCTCAATACCCACTGCATGCTCAACGACATCGAACAGATCGGTGAGCACGGCCTGACGGTCCAGGCCACTTCCCGCATTGGCCAGTCTGATCATTTGAGCGTGATCGGCTTCGGTCAGCGCGCGGCAGCGTTCGTCGTCGGCCAACCCCTGCGGTACAGGCGGTAAAGCCAGGCCCTGATGTTGCTGGATATGCCCAAAGTCAACGAATCCCTGGCTGGCATACAGCGGGGCACCGGCCAGCGTCGCATTGAGGATGGCAGTACGCGAGCCGCACGCTTCAATGGCCAGTTCCATCAGTTTGCGACCGATCCCCTGGCCCTGGTATTCGTCATCGACGATCACCAGGCCGATGGTGGCGTAGTCTCCCTGGGCACAGGTGAATGCAGTGCCGATCAAACGGCCCTGATCCTCAACGACAAAACCTTGGGCGACGCGCTGCAGCATCGCCCAGTCCTCCAGACGATGAGGCCATTTCAACTGCACGGATAAGGCGTGTGCCGAGGGGACATCGGTGGCGGTCATGGCACGATAGACGTAGTCAGGGCGTTTCGAAGTGGACATGGCAGATCACCATTGAGAGAGGGTGTAAACGGTCGGATTTATCCGCGGGTGATGCTTGTATCTCACCTGCAAGCAGGCCTGACAAGGGT
This sequence comes from Pseudomonas sp. N-1-13, assembly GCF_057787095.1. Taxonomy (NCBI): domain Bacteria; kingdom Pseudomonadati; phylum Pseudomonadota; class Gammaproteobacteria; order Pseudomonadales; family Pseudomonadaceae; genus Pseudomonas; species Pseudomonas sp. N-1-13. The sequence continues at coordinate 2,143,197 of NZ_JBYNRI010000001.1, forward strand.
CGCAAAACGATTCGGCAGGTTCCTTCTGCAACGCCTCTTGCGGCCACATTTCTTGCTCAAATCAGCGGCCGGGCCAGCAGTAAATACCGGATGGTTTTTTGCTCGATGCACCTCGTCACGCACGGTTCAGTAGCTGCGCTCACGGTCCACCAGGCCAAGCATCGTTTCGCCCCGTTGGTGGCGGCGAATATTGTCCAATAACACGCCAAACGCACTTTCGGGTTGAGTCATCGCTGCGATATGGGGCGTCAGTATTATTTGCCGATGGTTCCAGAACGGATGATCCGGCGCGGCCGGTTCCTGTTCCAGTACGTCGAGCACCGCCGCGCTCAGCTGGCCGCTGGCAAGCGCTTCAAGCAAATGCGCTTCTACCAGATGCCCTCCGCGGCCCATGTTGACCAGGGCCGCGCCCCTGGGCAGGTGTTGGAACAACTGACGGTTGAGAATTCCCTTGGTTTGTTCGGTCAGCGGCAAGACACACAGCACAATATCGCATTGGCTGAGGAAGGCCGGCAGTTGCCCGGTTCCGGCAAAGCACTCCACTCCATCAATGTGATGTTCACTGCGCGCCCAGCCCGACAAGGCGAAACCAAAGGGCTTCAGGGTGTTGAGTATGTGACGGGCCTGCAACCCCAGGCCCATGACCCCGACCCGGCGCTGCTGCGCAGGCACCAACCGGTGTGCTTGCCAGCACCGCTCGGTCTGTTGCTGGCGATAGCGCACCATGTCGCGGTGCAAGCTGAGTACGGCGAAACTGGCGTATTCGCACATGCCCTGACTGATGCCGGGGTCGAGCAATCGCACCACCGGCAGCGTCGCCGGCAAGCGCCCCAGATCCAGTTGATCGACCCCCGCCGACAAGGCGAACAGCACTTTTAGGTTGGGCAACACGGTTTCGATATCGTCCGGTGCCTGCCAGGCCGCCAGGTAACGAATATCCCGAGGATCGCCGATGTCCGGCCAGGCACGCCATTGGATATCCGGGGCATGTTTGGCGAACAGACGCTGCCATTGTTCGCCGCGGACCGGGTCAGCTTTATACAGCAGGGCCATGGGGCATTTCTCGCATGTAAAAGGGAAGTATCAAGCATGCCTCAATGTCAGAGCAGGATCTGTCGAAAGGGCCTGTGCAGCAGCACGAGGCTGCGTTGCAAGGCACCTCTGCCGGTAGATTCCATGGTGCGAGGCGCCCTTGGAGGATTCTGCTGTTTGTCGGGGTGTAAACAGTCGATCCGAATTTCTCAACGACCAAGTTCGGCTTAGACAATCGTGTCGAACGCTTAACCTGTGAACACACCGCAGCCGCTTCCTGGTTGCGAGGCTCACGATGGGAAATGCCATGAACAGTAAAGTCGAAGAAACCCCAAGTCTGCTCCGTCAGCGCGATCAATTCGTGCCACGTGGCCTGGTCACTGCCCATCCGCTGGTGATCGACCGGGCCCAGGGCACGGAGTTGTGGGACGTGGACGGCAAGCGCTACCTGGACTTCGTCGGCGGCATCGGTGTGCTGAACATCGGCCACAATCACCCCAAGGTGGTCGCGGCGGTGCAAGCCCAACTGCAAAAAGTCACCCATGCCTGTTTCCAGGTCGTGGCCTACCAGCCTTATCTGGACTTGGCCAAGCGCCTGTGCGAAATGATCGGGGGTGAGCAAGCCTATAAGGCGGCGTTCTTTACCTCAGGCGCCGAAGCCGTAGAAAACGCGGTGAAGATCGCCCGAGCCTACACTCAGCGCTCGGCGGTGATCGCCTTTCGCGGCGGCTTCCATGGCCGGACGTTGCTGGGTACCACGCTCACCGGCATGAGCCAGCCTTATAAACAGAATTTCGGGCCGTTCGCGCCGGAGGTCTTTCATACGCCCTATCCGAATGCCTATCGGGGTGTCACCAGCGAAATGGCGCTCCAGGCGCTGGACGAACTGTTGGCGACTCAAGTGGCACCTGAGCGGGTCGCAGCAATCATCATCGAGCCGGTGCAAGGCGACGGTGGTTTCCTCTCGGCGCCCGTCGAGTTCCTCCAAGGCCTGCGCGCGCTGACGGAAAAACACGGCATTGTGCTGATTCTTGATGAGATCCAGACCGGGTTTGGTCGCACCGGTAAATGGTTCGGCTTCCAGCATGCCGGCATCCAGCCAGACCTGGTCACCGTCGCCAAAAGCCTCGCCGGCGGCTTGCCGCTGTCGGGTGTGGTCGGCAAGACCGAAATCATGGATGCGCCGCTGCCTGGTGGACTGGGCGGCACCTATGGCGGTAACGCGCTGTCGTGCGCGGCGGCGCTGGCGGTGATTGACGCTTACGAGCAGGAACACCTGTTGGCCCGTGGCGAAGCCCTGGGCGAGCGTCTGCGTCAGGGGCTGTTACGTCTGCAAACCCGCTACCCGCGCATTGGCGACGTGCGTGGCAGCGGCTTCATGCTGGCGATCGAACTGATCAAGGATGACCTGGCGCGCACCCCGGATGCCGACCTCAACCAGCGCTTGATCGACGAAGCCCGGGCCGGTGGATTGCTGGTTATCAAGTGCGGAGTGTACCGCAACGTATTGCGCTTCCTTGCCCCTCTGGTGACCAGCGAGGCGCAGGTCGATGAGGCCTTGCAGATTCTCGACGCTGCGCTGGCACGGGTCATGGGCTGAAGGCCTGGTGTTCATGGCGTTTGCCAGGGCAAGCGCCAATGCAAATCAAAGGAGCGTGGATCGATGGGACATCAGCGGAGGCTTTACCCATGAGGTTGACTGAGTATCGGGCATTGTTGATCGACTGCGATGAGGTCCTGGTGGATCGGGACTCCGCCATCTGGACGGCGCTGCAGCCGCTGTTGGAAAACCACGGCGAATCGCCGGAAAAAACCCAGGTGCTGGCCGAGTTCGATGAGGTGCTGCAAGCGCTGTATCCGCGCTTCGGCGAGTTGGGCTTCAGCGGTTTGCTGTGTTTCGCCCACCGTCAGTTGGCTGAGCGCTGGAAACTCAAGGTCAGTTGGGAGGAGGGCATGAGCTTCGCCCGCTCGGCCGCCGCCTGGACGTTGTTCGAGGATGCGCCGGGGGCGATGCTCTATCTGCGCAAGTTCTATCGCCTGCTCGTGTTGGGCGACCGCGATGCAGAAGACCGGGGCGCGTTGTGCGAGCGCCTGGGCATCGAGCCGGAGGATTTTATTTCACTGGCCAGTGACCCTTTGCACGATACCGTTTGGCTCAAGGCCAACGACCTCGATGCGCAGGCTATTCTTCAAGTGACCCGACCTGGCGCCCGTCCCGCCAAGGTTGGGGCGGTTTGCCTGATCTGTCGCAACCCCGACAACCCGCCCAAGCCGTGCGCGGGCCAGTATTGCATCAACAGCATGGCCGATCTGGTGGCTCAGCATCAGCTGTCTTTACGGTGCTGATTTTGTTAGAAGATTGTCTTACAAATGGCAGACAGAGGTAGGTGATGGAAGGTGTAGCGAAACTGGACCGGATCGACATCAGCATTCTGGTAGAGCTTCAAAAAGACGGTCGCATGACCAACGTCAGCCTGGCCGATGCCGTTGGCTTGTCCGCCAGCCCATGCCTGCAACGGGTCAAACGGCTGGAGTCGTTGGGGTACATCTCCAGCTACAAGGCCCATTTGAACCTGGCCAAGATTACCGACTCGGTGACGGTCTTCACCGAAATCACCTTGAGCGACCATAAGCGCGAGGACTTCGCCAAATTCGAATCCAACATCCGCTTGGTGGATGAAGTGCTCGAGTGTCACCTGATCAGCGGTGGCTACGATTACCTGGTGCGCTTCATGACCCGCAGCATCCAGGATTACCAGGATGTGATGGAAAGCCTGCTGGACAAGAACATCGGCATCTCCAAATACTTCAGCTACATCGTCATCAAGTCGCCTGTGCGCAAGGACGAGATTCCGTTGCGCAAACTGTTGCGGCACTGATTCAAAGGAAAAGGGGCCCCGTCATCCAGCGCTGTCCTCACTGGCGTGAATCAACGCACTCACCCGTCGGCCCAGGTCAGTCAAGCTGAAAGGTTTGGCCAGTACGTGGGTCGTGGTGTCGACCGAAACCAGATTTTTCCCCTCGGCAAATCCGGTGATGAACAACACTTTCAGCGAGGGATATCTGGCCTTCATTTCATTCGCCAGGCTGATGCCATTCATGGTTCCCGGCAGGCCGATATCTGTCAGCAATAAATCGATATGCTCGGTCTTATCGGCCTGCTTGAGGGCAGAGACGCTGTCCAGCGCATCGATGACGTGATAGCCGGTTTCAGTCAGGAATTCCGAGACCAACTGGCGAATCGCCGCTTCGTCATCCACCACCAGAATGGTTTCGTTGGCGCCGGGCTGCAAGGGTGCGGTGTCATCCAGATGCGCGCTTTTCACCCTGATGGGGGACTGGCTGACAACCGGAAAATACATTGTCACGGTCGTGCCCACGCCGACGCTGCTCTGAATCTTCACCTGCCCTCCGGATTGCTGGGCAAACCCGTAGATCATCGACAGGCCCAGGCCGGATCCTTCGCCAATGCGCTTGGTGGTGAAGAACGGATCGAATACCCGAGACAGGATGTCGGCGCTGATCCCCGTGCCCGAGTCGGTGACCGAGATCGCCACATATGGGCCCGGCGGCATCATTTTTTCGCTGGAAGATGTCGCGTCGATAACGCAGCGTTGCACGTCAAGTTTCAAGGTTCCGCCACCGGGCATCGCATCCCGGGCGTTGATGGCCAGATTGAGCAGGGCGTTCTCCAGTCCATTGGGGTCGCATTTGATCGGATCATGCCCCCTGAAAGCGCATTCGACATGAATGCTCGGGCCCACGGAGCGTCGGATCATTTCTTCCAGGCCGGCCACCACTTTGCGCGGTTCGAGAACTTCCGGTTCTAGCGATTGCTGCCTGGAAAATGCCAGCAGGCGCTGGGTCAGTGCGGCTGCGCGTGTCGCTGAGGTCAGGGCGACGGAGTTGTAGCGAGACAGTTCGTCGTAGCGTTGACGGTCGATGTGCCGTTGCATCAGCTCAAGGCTGCCACTGATGCCAGCCAGCAGGTTGTTGAAGTCGTGGGCAATACCCCCCGTCAGTTGGCCTACCGCTTCCATCTTCTGACTTTGCCGCAGTTTCGACTCGGCCAGCGCACGCTCCTGTTGTTCGGCTTCAAGCTGCTGGGTACGGGTTGCAATCCGGTCTTCGAGCAGGTCGTTCCAGTCCCTGAGCGCCGCCTCTAGCTGCACCCGCTCGTTGATGTCTTCGACGGTGCCATACCAGCGCTCGCATCGTCCCTCGGGATCCAGGCTACAAAACGCGCGGATTCTGAACCATCGATATTCCCCCGTGGATTTTCGCAACTGGATCTGTGCGTCGAAGGGTTGCAAACTCGCCAGCGACTGATTCCACAACCGGGCAAATGATATGCGGTCATCGGGGTGCGTTGCGTTCAACCACTGGCGCCCCAGTGTCTGTTCCGGCGACCGTGCGGTGTATTCATACCAGCGTTGATCCAGCGATGTCACCGCGCCATGGCTGTCGGCCGTCCAGGGCCAGAGTGGATTAAGCTGCGCGGCGATTCGATAGTGTCTTTCGCTTTCCCGCAATTTTTCTTCAGTCAGGCGCATGGCCTGCATGGTTTTGGCGCGTTTCAACGCCGCACCCAGCAGGTTGCTGTAGACGCGCAGAAAGTCGATGTCGCTCTCGCTAAACTGCCGGGGGCTGCGGCTGTCGACTTCGAAGATGCCGAAGGGCCGCGTCTCGGTGGCGCCGTATACCAGCACATTGACGAACGCCTGGACGCCGTTGCGCGTTTGGAAGTCGTGATAGTGAAAGCGTGTTTCTGTCGCAATGTCCGTGGAAATGACGGCGCCGCCGGAGTCCAGGGAATACCGTTCCGGGGTGCCTTCCAGTGCCTGAACCCGGACTTCGCCAACGACCCCCGGCAACCAGCCCACACCGTTGCGCACCAGGAAAGTGACACCGTCGTCTTCCAGCGACATGAACTTCGCCAAATGGGTTTCCAGTGCTTCGCCGACCAGACGACACGCCTCGTCGAGGATGTGTTCAAAATCGTCTGAAACCAGGGCTAGCTCGCCGAACTCGGCAAGTACCTTGCGTTGACGTAATAAAGTGTCTTCGATTGTCATGTGGATCACCCTTGGTACGTCTTGAATATCCGAGGGTTGCAGGACGGCTAGGTTCACATGAATTGATAAGCGTGCCGACCACAAGCCGTTTGACGTGAGAGGCGTAGAACGCAAAAGCCCTTCCTGAGAAGGGCTCTGCAAAGTGGGCGCAGAATCTGGGCGCCCCTGGACAAAGGTGGGAGCGAGCTTGCTCGCGATGGCGCTAGGTCGCCTGGCCGGGGTCGTGAATGTTCCGACGCTATCGCGAGCAGGCTCGCTCCCACACAGGTCATGCGGTGGATGTCCTGTTTTATTCCTGAAGAAACGTCAGCAGATCCTGGTTCAGCCGGTCCTTGTGCGTATCGGTCAGGCCATGCGGCGCGCCGGGGTAGACGATCAGACGTGCACCCTTGATCAGCGCCGCCGAGGCCCGACCGGAAGCATCAATGGGAACAATCTGATCATCGTCTCCATGAACGACCAGCGTCGGCACATCGAACTTCTTCAGGTCGTCGCGAAAATCGGTCGCCGAGAACGCCGCGATCGACTCATAGGTGTTCTTGCTGCCCGCCTGCATGCCCTGCACCCAGAACGACTGGATCAGCCCTTGGGATGGCTTGGCACCCTCGCGGTTGAAACCGAAGAAAGGACCGGAGGCGATGTCCAGGTAAAGCTGTGAGCGGTTCTCCAGGGACGCCTTGCGCAGCCCGTCGAACACCTCGATGGGCAGACCGCCGGGGTTGGTTTGGGTCTTGAGCATCAGCGGTGGGACGGCGGAAACCAGCACGGCCTTCTTCACCCGGCTTGTACCATGGCGACCGATGTAGCGAGCCACTTCGCCGCCCCCCGTCGAGAACCCCACCAGGGTGACATCCTTCAAGTCCAACGCTTCAATCACCGCCGCCAGATCGTCGGCGTAGTGATCCATATCGTTGCCTTCCCACGGCTGGCTGGAGCGGCCATGACCGCGACGGTCGTGGGCAACGACGCGATAACCCTTCGAGGCGAGGAACATCATCTGCGCTTCCCAGCTGTCGGCGTTCAGCGGCCAGCCGTGACTGAAGGTGACTACCTGGCCATCCCGTGGACCCCAATCCTTGTAGTACAGCTGCACGCCATCCCGGGTGGTGATATAGCTGGCGGACTGGATCATGCTGCCGACGGCGGACATGCTCGCAGCGGTCTGGGCGGGGGAGGCAGCTTCTGCGCTGAGGGTTGCCAGTGCCAGCGTCGCGATGGCCATGGTGCGGTTGAGTGTGTTCATCGTCTCTCTCCATAGGGGTCGGTTTGACCTGTCGCGACCGCCGTCGATCGCGTTGGTGGGCAGATTAGAGAGAGAGGCTGCTACCGAGAACCGCTGCGCTATCGATAGCTGCTATACGCATAACCGATGGTTGCGGCGCGCTTGGATGGACCCCCTACGCTGGAGCACTCAAGCGGGCTCCAGTTCCGCGCTGAGATAGACCTGGCGGCGCAGCCATTGATGGCCGGCATCCTTGTTATTGCGCGGGTGCCAGGCCAGCACCAGGCGCAGCGCCGTCAGCTCGAGGGGTGGTTCGAACAGGTCCAACCGGTCGCGGTACTGGCAGAGGAAGCGCGAGGGCAGTGTGCACAGGGTATCGGTGGACGCAACGAGCAGCGGCGCCAGTGCATAATTCTGAATGGAGAAGGCGACGTTGCGAACCTGGTTGATCTCCACCAGTGCCTCGTCGACCACCCCGGCAAAACGCCCGCCTTCCGAGGACACGAGCACATGATCAAGGGCGCAAAACGTCTCGAGATCAAGTGGTCCCGTGCCGCGAGGATGGCCCTTGCGCTGGGCGGTCAGGAAGCCATCCTCCCAAAGAGGTCGCTGCATGAGGTCGTCGCGAAGAGCGCCTGGCACGGTGATCAGAAGATCGATCTGGCCTTGCTCAAGACGCTCGAACACGTCGCGTGGGGGATGGATGAACGCCAGCTTTGCATGCTTTGCCTCATGCTTCAGACGGGCGCAGAGATCCGGCGCCAGAACGGCCGCCGGCGTTTCGAACAAGGCGATGACGAAGGTGCGGGTCGTGGTGGCCGGATCGAAGCGTTCCGGTTGACTGACCAGGCGTTTGAGCCCTTCGAGCACTTGCAGCAACTCTTGCTCCAGTGCCTGCGCCCGGGGTGTGGGGACCACGCCACGACCGTTCGCCGCCGGGACGAACAACGGATCCGCCAGGATATCCCGCAGACGCGCCAGCCGTGCCGACAGAGCCGGTTGGCTGATGCCCAACTGGGCAGCGGCACGTGTGACATTGCGCTCTTGCAGCAGCGCCTTGAGTGCCAGCAGCAACGCTCCGTCGAAATCTGTGTAGTTCATCTTCATCTCCCGATCAGCGCCATCAGACAGGCTGCTGTGCGGGCATGAAATCAAACAAGGTGCCGGTTTGTATAGCGTTGCGCAGGTGGGAGCGAGCCTGCTCGCGAAAGCGGTGTATCAGTCAGCAAAGATGTTGAATGTGCCGCCGCCTTCGCGAGCAAGCTCGCTCCCACCCTTGATCACCGCCAGCCGCAGAATCTTCATTCACCGCAAATCCCCTGTGGGAGCGAGCCTGCTCGCGAAAGCGGAGTGTCAGTCAGCAAAGATGTTGAATGTGCCGCCGCCATCGCGAGCAGGCTCGCTCCCACCCTTGATCGCCGCCAGCCGCAGAATCTTCATTCGTCGCAAATCCCCTGTGGGAGCGAGCTTGCTCGCGAAAGCGGAGTGTCAGTCAGCGCCGATGGGGAATGTGCCGCCGCCATCGCGAGCAGGCTCGCTCCCACCCTTGATCACCGCCAGCCGCAGAATCTTCATTCACCGCAGATCCCCTGTGGGAGCGAGCTTGCTCGCGAAATCGGTGTATCAGTCAGCAAAGATGTTGAATGTGCCTCCGCCATCGCGAGCAGGCTCGCTCCCACCCTTGATCACCGCCAGCCGCAGAATCTTCATTCACCGCAAATCCCCTGTGGGAGCGGGCTTGCTCGCGAAAGCGGTGTGTCCGTCAGCGCCGATGGGGAATGTGCCGCCGCCATCGCGAGCAGGCTCGCTCCCACCCTTGATCACCGCCAGCCGCAGAATCTTCATTCGTCGCAAATCCCCTGTGGGAGCGAGCTTGCTCGCGAAAGCGGAGTGTCAGTCAGCGCCGATGGGGAATGTGCCGCCGCCATCGCGAGCAGGCTCGCTCCCACCCTTGATCACCGCCAGCCGCAGAATCCTCATTCACCGCAAATCCCCTGTGGGAGCGGGCTTGCTCGCGAAAGCGGAGTGTCAGTCAGCGCCGATGGGGAATGTGCCGCCGCCATCGCGAGCAAGCTCGCTCCCACCCTTGATCGCCGCCAGCCGCAGAATCTTCATTCACTGCAAATCCCCTGTGGGAGCGAGCTTGCTCGCGAAAGCGGAGTGTCAGTCAGCGCCGATGGGGAATGTGCCGCCGCCATCGCGAGCAGGCTCGCTCCCACCCTTGATCACCGCCAGCCGCAGAATCTTCATTCACCGCAGATCCCCTGTGGGAGCGAGCTTGCTCGCGAAATCGGTGTATCAGTCAGCAAAGATGTTGAATGTGCCGCCGCCATCGCGAGCAAGCTCGCTCCCACCCTTGATCGGCGCCAGCCGCAGAATCTTCATTCACCGCAGATCCCCTGTGGGAGCGAGCCTGCTCGCGAAAGCGGTGTATCAGTCAGCAAAGATGTTGAATGTGCCGCCGCCATCGCGAGCAAGCTCGCTCCCACAAGATCAAGCGTTTCAGTCGCGATTGCGATACTGGGCCGGCACCCACTCATACTTTCCGGCTTCGCGTCGAATATGGCCGATACCGGGGAAGGGCAAATGCGCGACCGCAGACAGGCGCATTTCATCGGCTGAGGTTTCGAACTGACGCAGCCGCTGGGCTCGTGCGTTGTCCTGATTGACGTCAAAACTGATGGTCACCTCGGGCCGGGCGAACTGGATCAGGCCGACGTGCAGGATATCCCCCCAGAAATCGAGGCTTTGACCCTGACTCTCGACCCTGTAGAAGCTATGGCCCGGCGTGTGGCCCGGTGTCGGGATGGCGGTGATGCCGGGGAGGAGGGTGGTCTTTGCGGTGAACGTCTTGACCTTGCCCGCCTCAAGGTAGGGGCCAATCGTCTTGCGCGCTTCTTCCAGGTGCTTGGGTTGGAGTCCGCTGCTCAGGTTGGCCGGATCCAGGAAGAAATCCACATCGGCCTGACCCACGTGAATGGTCGCGTTGGGGAATAGCATCTGCCCATCCCGCGTCAGCCCGCCGGAATGATCGGTGTGAATGTGGGTGATCAGAATGTCGCTGATCTGCTCTGGCCGATAGCCAGCGGCGGCCAGGCTCTGGGGCAGTTTGCCGGCTACATTGCCGAACAGTTCGCCGGCGCCTGTATCCACCAGTACCAGATGAGAACCGGTGTCGATCACGTAGGCGTTGATCGAGGTTTCCACCGGGTTACGGACGAAGCCTTTCTGCAACAGCGCGTCTATTTGCCCGGTGCTGATGCCCCGCAGCAGCGGGTGAAGATTAAGCGGTAGCGTACCGTCGCTCAGTGCGCTGACCTGTACCTCACCCACTTGGAATCGATAGACGCCCGGCAGCTGGGGTTTGTGTGATCGCGAGGCTTCTATTGGCGTTGCGGTGGAAGTCAGGGGGTAGATCGCTGCCGTGAGAAAAAGGGCAGCTAGCAATGTTGTGCGATGGAGAATGGATTGGGTGTGCATGGCAGGAATCCTGGGCAGCGCGAACCTCATTGATCGCTGGAGCAAAGATAAGTCGACGGCGGTGCGGGGGGAACGCCTGCCTCGGTTATACGACGCATCGTTGTGGCTAATGGCTGGGCGCAGTGACGCGCTTGGGTGAGCCCGTGGCGAGGGGATTTATCTCCGCTGAAGGGGGCGCACCAACTGTTTGGTGCGTGTTTAAGGCTATGCTTATCAGGTCCCCCATAAACACCAGGCTGCCCATCAGGAGAACCCGTGAAACAATCGACACCTGTCGCAGCGCTGCTCTGTCTGCTGCTCGGTACTGGCGTTGCCAGGGCCGAGCCGTATCAGGTGGTCACCGAAGAATGGGCCCCGTACAACTATCAGGAGAACAACCAGCTCACCGGCATGACCACTGAAATCGTGCGAGCCATCATGGCACTGACCGGGGATGACTTCGAGGTGCTGCTGCAGCCCAGCATGCGCGCCACCCAGGTACTGAGGACCCGAAGCAAGACCATCATGTTCTCGCTGTTTCGCACGGCGGAGCGCGAGCCGTTGTACAAGTGGGTCGGGCCGATCGTGGAAGAGTCCATTCATGCCTATCAGTTGGCCAGTACGCCGCCGGTGAACTCCCTGGAACAACTGCTGCACGCCCCGCAGATCACCACGCGACATGCCGGCCTGGTGCCGCAGATGCTGCAGTCGCTGGGCTTCAACAACCTGGACAAAAGTGCAACCGAGAGCAAGCTGCTCTACCGCATGCTGCTCGCCGGGCGCACCAAGATCATCGTAGGTGATACCGACGCCGGGGTGGCTTACTACAGCCGCCAGTTGAATATCGCACCGGGCACACTGCGCAAAATCCCCATCGAACTCTATCGGTCATCGCTGTACATCGCCTTCAGCCTTGACTCTGACGATGAGGTGGTGGCCGCGTGGAGCAAGGCTTTGGAGCAGTTGCGGCGCTCTGGCGAGGTGGAGCGGATTCAGCGGCGGTATGAGCGGCCCGTCGGGCAATAAGGGCGATGGCGATGTCGCCTGGCCGTTGGGCCGACAAGTTGTGGTGCAGTTGTTGGTGACCACCGATCAGAGGCTCGCGGCCCTCCACCTGCGAGAGAAAGAACCGCTCCCCGATCAGCTCCCCCACCACTGCCAGCACCAGTGGTAGGCGACATACCGCCTGAACCTTCGCATCGTCGTCCAGCATCGAGTAACGCCAGTCCAAGCCACGCGGCACTGGCCACTGGTCCGACGGTTTCACCCCGGCATCGAACACGGCACGCAGGCCATCCAGCCACTCGGCCGGGATCGCTTGGCGGACAGGGCATAGCCGTCCTGATGCAGTTGTTTGCGGTCGATCATGGCGTTCTCGGTTTCCTTGTGAGGCATGAAACGTCTGCTCCCGTGCACCCTCCTTGTGCCGGGCGAACAACCTTTCCTCCACCCAAACCCCTCAAAGCAACCTTTAAATGCCAGAATCTCTTTACCAGATGGTTTTGGAGATCACCATGCTTCACGCATTTGAACAACGGCTCGATCCTTTTCCGCCCGACGAGGCACCTCCGCCACCTGAAGGTCTGGCGCGGTTCCTGTGGGCCTGCACGCGGGGCGCTCGCGGTTACATTCTCGCGCTCGCGCTGCTCAGTGCCGCTGTGTCGATTTACGAAGCCTGGCTGTTTTCTTTTCTCGGGCAGGTCGTGGACATGCTATCGATCTGGCAGGCAGGCGGCGATGCGGCCAGGCAGGAAAGTCGCGTGCTGTGGGGCATCGGCGTGGTGCTGGTGACTAGCATTGGGCTGGTAGCGATGCGCACGATGGTGCAGCACCAGATATTGGCGATCAACCTGCCGTTGCGGTTGCGCTGGGATTTTCACCGGCTGATGCTGCGGCAAAGCCTTTCGTTCTTCTCCGATGAGTTCTCCGGCCGGGTCACCACCAAGGTGATGCAGACGGCGCTGTCGGTGCGCGAGGTGTTATTCACCATTATCGAGATCGCTCCGGGGATCGGGGTGTACTTCATCGCGATCATCGCGCTGGCCGGCGGCTTTGACTTGAAGCTGATGCTGCCGTTCATTGTCTGGGTGGCGTTGTTCGGTCTTGCCATGCGCTACTTCGTGCCCCGCCTTGAGAAAGTAGGGCAGGAGCAGGCCCATGCGCGGTCATCAATGACCGGGCGTATCTCAGACGCCTACACCAACATCACCACGGTAAAGCTGTTCTCCCATTCCAAACGTGAAGCCCACTTCGCGCGCGCTGCCATGGAGGATTTCAAGCAGACCGGCTTTCGCCAGATGCGCCTGGTCAGCCAGTTCGAGATCGTCAATCAGGCATTGGTGGTCGGGTTGATCATGGGGGCAGGCGGTTATGCCCTATGGCTATGGCACCAAGGTCAAGTGGGCGCGGGTGCGGTGGCGGCGATTATTGCCATGGCGTTGCGCATCAATGGCATGTCGCACTGGATCATGTGGCAAATGACCTCGCTGTTCGAGAGCATCGGCACCGTGCAGGATGGCATGGCGACCCTGGCCTGCGGCCCCAAGGTGCAGGATGCCCCGGACGCCAGGGAGCTGGTCACCACGGGCGGCGCGGTGACTTTCGACAATGTGAGCTTCAATTACAACGGCGAACGCCAGGTGCTCGATGGCCTGAGCCTGAGCATTCGCCCGGGCGAAAAGATCGGGCTGGTGGGCCGCTCCGGTGCCGGTAAATCCACGCTGATCAACCTGCTGCTGCGCTTTTACGACGTGGACAAGGGTGAGATTCGCATCGACGGGCAGAACATCGCGCACGTCACCCAGGACAGTCTGCGCAGCGCCATCGGCATGGTGACTCAGGACACTTCGCTGCTGCACCGCTCCATTCGCGACAACATCGCCTATGGACGCCCCGATGCCACCGACGAGCAAATCCGCAGCGCCGCGGCCAGTGCCCAAGCCGATGGGTTCATCAGCCAACTGAGCGACAAGCAGGGCCACAGCGGCTACGACACCCTGGTGGGCGAGCGGGGTATCAAGCTTTCGGGCGGCCAGCGTCAACGCGTCGCCATTGCCCGGGTAATGCTCAAAAATGCCCCGATCCTGCTGCTTGACGAGGCCACCAGCGCCCTGGATTCAGAGGTCGAAGTCGCCATCCAGGAAAGCCTCGATGAAATGATGCAGGGCAAGACCGTGATCGCCATCGCCCATCGATTGTCCACGATTGCGGCGATGGACAGGCTGATCGTCATGGATGATGGACGCATCATCGAACAAGGCACCCACACCGAATTGCTCGGGAAAAACGGCACCTATGCGCGGTTGTGGCATCACCAGAGTGGCGGATTTCTGGGGGAGGATCAGGGCGTGGCTGAGGCGGTGGAGTAGGCATGGGGGTGTAAATGCAGCCAGGTCTGGTATCCCAGAGCAACTCCGACCTGGCCGACCGCCTGCTTTTTGAACCGTTTCCCGGTTACTGCTCAAGCATCAAACCACGCCAAAAGATGATCGGCTTTTCTACCCGTGCGGGTTCCGGTGGCAACTGCTCGTCTATGGGCTTGTCGTGCGCTGGCGGCTCCTCTGGTTCAGGCGCCGCAGTCGGGTACTTGGCGGTATGCACATCATCTACTGACATCTTTTGTCGCGCGCTTATTTGATTGTTATGGTGACTTTGCCTTTTGATCTGCCCTGCTCGACGTAGCGCAACGCCTCTGCGGTCGATGCAAAAGGGAAGGAGCGATCGATGACCGGTTTGATGACCCCAGCCTCGATAAGCGAGGTGATTTTCTGCAGTTGTATCCCGTTGGCTCGCATGAACAAAAACGCATAGCTCACCCCATGTCTGCGGGCTTTTCTGCGAATACCGCTGCTCAGCAGGCGCATGACTTGCCCCAGCCCCCAGGACAGGCCTTGCTCTTGGGCAAATTGCACGGTCGGCGGCCCTGAAAGGGAAATGAGCTGTCCACCAGGCTTGAGCACCTTGATCGATTTCTCCAGTACATCGGCGCCGAGGCTGTTCAACACCACGTCGAAATCGCGCAACTCCTTTGCAAAATCCTGCTGTTTGTAATCGATGACCACATCCGCCCCGAGTGCTTTCACCCATTGAACATTCGCCGTACTGGTGGTGGTCGCAACGAAGGCGCCAAGGTGTTTGGCGAGCTGGATAGCAAACGTGCCGACTCCGCCTGATCCAGCATGAATCAACACCTTCTGGCCTTTTTTCAGCTGGGCGGTCTCAACCAGCGCCTGCCAGGCCGTCAAACCCGCCAAGGGGATGGCAGCCGCTTCGGCCATGTCGAGATTGGAGGGTTTCAGCGCGAGCGCGTTTTCGTTCACGGCGAGCAGTTCAGCAAACGTCCCGATCCGTGCCTCTGGAGGACGTGCATAGACTTCGTCGCCTGGCTTGAATCGCTTCACCGCCGAACCCGTGCTAACAACCACTCCGGCCAGGTCATTGCCCAATACCAATGGAAATGTATAGGGCAGGATCAGTTTGAATTCCCCCGTTCTGATCTTCGAGTCCAACGGGTTCACGCTGGTTGCATGCACCTGAACCAGAACGTCATGCACACCGACCACAGGGTCGGGCACTTCGCCAATCATTCCGTTCTGCTTGCCGTAGCGGTCGATAAAAAATGCCTTCATGTTGCAGCTGCTCTTGTCGGGGGAATGAGAGTGGGGCGAGGCCGACCTGTCGGCATGGGTCAGTCTTGAGTCAAATAGCGCTGCGCCACAGCGGACTGCCTGATCTGCGACAAAAGACCCTGACGCGCGGTTTGCAGGGCATCCCAGCGCTCGCCTTCATGCAGCGGAGGAATGGTCACCGGTTCGCGACGGTCGAAGCCCACCAGTGCGGCATCGACCAGATCACCCACTTCCATGATTTCGCTCAAAGTGTTGATGTCGATACCGGCGCGATCCCAAATCTCCGTGCGGGTGGCTGCGGGCAGTACGGCTTGCACATAGACACCCTGAGGCGACAGTTCCAGGCTCAAGCCTTGGGACAGGAACAGCACGAACGCCTTGGTCGCACCGTAGACCGTCATGCCGAACTCAGGCGCCAGACCCACCACCGAGCCGATGTTGATGATCGCGCCTTCACCTGCTTTGGCCAAGCGCGGCGCGATGGCGCTGGTGAGCCGCACCAGTGCGGTGGTGTTGAGGGCTACCAGTTGTGCAACGCTGTCGGTGCTTTGCTCGATGAAGGTGCCGGACTGTGCGGCGCCGGCATTGTTGACGAGGATGCCGATGCGCGCATCATCCCGCAGGCGCGCTTCGACGCTGTGCAGGTCAGTGAGTTGAGTCAGGTCGGCCTGCAGCACTTCAACGGCGACGTTGTGCTCGCCACGCAACTTCGCGGCCAGCGTTTCCAGGCGCGAGTGATCGCGGGCGACCAACACCAGATCATGTCCGCGTTGGGCGAAACGCTCAGCGTAAACCGCGCCAATGCCGGTGGACGCGCCAGTGATGAGAACGGTAGGGCGAGTAGTCATGATGTCAGCTCTTTGTGAGAAACATGGATTGGGATTGATGCATGAGAAAAAGTCAGGCTCGATCAGCCAGTGCCTGGGCCAAGGTATAGGCGGTAAACAGATTCAGGTCGCTCATGGGAGGTTGTTCCGTGTCCGTTGGTAACTGGTCAGATCGTTGGAAATTATGATGATGATCGAAATCTAAACTGTCAACGGTTTTGATTATGATCAACATCAATGTATGATCAGTCGATGAATTTCCAGCGGTAACGAGGTATCGAAACATGCGCGTGACCAAAGCCCAGGCCCAGGCAAATCGGGAACACATCGTCGAAACAGCCTCAGTCGTATTTCGCGAGCGCGGTTTTGACGGGGTTGGCGTGGCCGACCTGATGGCCGCCGCCGGCTTCACCCATGGCGGTTTCTACAAACATTTCGGTTCGAAGGCTGACCTGATGGCCGAAGCCTCGGCGAAGAGTCTTGAGCAGTCACTGATCGGCGTCGACGCATTGAGCGTGAAGGACTTCATTGATGTGTATGTGTCACGGGACCATCGCGACGGGCGCGCCACGGGTTGCACCATGGCAGCGTTGTGCGGTGACGCGGCACGTCAGTCGGACGATTTGAAGGCGGCATTCGCTGAAGGCATCGAGCGCATGTTGCAAACTCTCGGCGAAAAATACCCGACCGGGCCGGATGCGGCGCCGGGTGAGGCGAGGGGGAAAATGATCGACCTGCTGGCGCACGCGGTCGGCGCGATCATGCTATCGCGCGCCTGTCCTGACGACTCGGCGCTGGCCGATGAAATTCTGGCGGTGTGTCATGCGCAAATGATTGCATCTTTACCTAGGCGAGCGTAGACCGAAGACAAAATCCAAAGGCTCGAACCGCTCACTCGTGGCCATACGAACATTACGCAGGCCCACGGTTTCCAAGTGTGAAGCGTACAACTGCTCCGAAAAATAACTGATCAAAATCGAACGACGGTGCGAGCCCACCGAGTTCAGGCTGCCCGCATGCACCAAGTCCACATCGAACACCAGGATGTCACCGGCGCAACCTGAAAGCTGTACGGAGCGTGATTCGTTGGTGAAGTCGAATGGCTGCTCGCTTGGCTCGGGGCGATGGCTGCCGGGGACGATGCGTGTCGCACCGTTCTCAGGGCCATAGTCGTCAAAAAAAGCCAGGGCCATGGCAATGTCGCCTGGCCGTTGGGCCGACAAGTCGCGGTGCAGCGGTTGATGGCCGCCACCGGCAAGAGGCTCGCGCCCCTCCACCTGCGACAGAAAGAACCGCTCCTCGATCAACTCCCCCGCGACCGCCAGCACCTGGGGCAGACGACACACAGCCTGAACCTTCGCATCATCGTCCAACAGCGAATGACGCCAGTCCATGCCACGCGGCACGGGCCATTGGTCCGACGGCCTCACACCAGCATCGAACGCGGCACGCAGGTCTTCCAGCCATTCGGTTGGGATCGCTTGGCGGAGCAGAGCGTAACCATCTCGATGGAGTTGATCGCGGTCAGTCATGGTTTTCTCGACTTCCTTGTGCGCACGTTTACAAGGCTAGTATTCAAAGCAAAGTTGGACCACCCGACACTGCAAAATCGAAAGTGACCAGAGACAAACCCGGAAGGTTTGCAGTTATCATCTGATCACCATCCAAGAAAAGGACTTCACCGATGAAGCGTCTGTTCGTCTGCACCCTCCTTGCACTGGCCGTCGTCGGCTACGCCAAAGCCAACCAGAGCACCTTCGAAGAAACCAACCAGTGCTCGGAAGATATCGATTGCCAAGGGGATTTCATTTGCAAAAACGGCCTATGCGATCTTCCTGAACCCCAGCAAAGCCTCGTTGCAAAACCCACCGCCACGACTCAAATCGCGCCCCCAGCGCCCCCCGGCGTTGCCTATGAAACCTTGCCCGTCAGTGCCGAGCGTGCCGGGCCTTTTACGACCCAGACCCAAGGGACGGGGACCGCGCTGAATTATCAAACGCGCGCTGGGGTGGTGAATGTCATGGAGGCAATTGTCGAGGAGGCTGAGTACACCGGGTATGTGGCGATTGAAAAGGCTTATACGTTTGGGCCGAGCCGGTATGTGGTGGTTGTTTCCACGGGGGAGGGTGGGAATGCTTGCCCGGCGTCTACTTATGTTTTTAGTTTTGATGCCAAGGTCGAGCGTGTTGATGGGAAGCGGGAGGTGGCTGGGTGTTCTGAGTTGGTTGAGGTTGTGGTGGAGGGGAATAGGTTGACGGTTAAGAAGGAGGGGGATGGGACTGTTGTTTTTAATGGGGTTGTGGAGTAGATCGGGGGATGGGGTGGGCTTTCGTCTGTTTTCGGCCGAGGCTGTGTAAAAACGTTTTCGAGTGCGACAGGTACTCAAAACCGGACTGGAAATCGCGCATGTGCACGAAATCCACATCTGCTGACGTGGAGGGAAGGCCGGATGTCATTACACTAGCGGCTCGTGATACTTTCCAGCTAGGCCAAGGCCTCCTTTTCTATCCGAGTCTCTACACCTCATGTCGAGCATCGCCGTTACCGATCTGACCTCCACCATGGACGTCGACAGCGTCTCGCGGCCGGTTGTGGCTCTGAGTGCCACATTGGTCGCCAAGGACTGGGAAAATGCCACGCATCAGCACCGCAAGGCGCAGTTGATCTACTCGGTTCGCGGCATCCTCAACTGCGAAATCGAAGAAGGCGTCTGGATCGTGCCGCCGCAGTGCGCCTTGTGGATCCCCGGCGACTTGCCCCACTCGGCCTGGGGTTCCGGTGAAGTGGAGTGCTACTGCCTGTTCGTCGAGCAGGATGCCGCGCCGGATCTGCCGACCACCTGCTGCACAATTTCGGTATCGCCGCTGCTGCGCGAGTTGCTGCTCAAGGCGACCGCCGTTCCCGAGCTGTACGCCCCAGGCGGACGGGAGGAACGGTTGCTGGCGGTGTTGCTCGACGAGCTGGTGGCGGCGCCGGTGGAGGACCTGCACCTGCCCATGCCGCGTGACCCACGCTTGCGTCGCCTCGCGGAAATGATCCTGGCGACGCCGGCTGACAAGACGTCGAAGACCGCCTGGGCGACGCGCATAGGTATGAGCGAGCGCAGCATGAGCCGCCTGCTGCTGCAGGAAATTGGCATGAGCTTCGGGCGCTGGCGTCGGCAGCTGCACGTGATCCTGGCGCTGCAAAGGCTGACCAAGGGTGACAGCGTGCAAACGGTGGCGCTGGAACTGGGCTACGAAAACGCCAGCGGCTTCGTCACGATGTTTCGCAAGGCGGTGGGCAAGCCGCCGGCTCGCTACCTTTCGGATCGCACCGGCAGCGCGGTGACGGCAGCTGCGCCCGGAATCATGCTCCCCGATCCGATCGCCCTCTGATCCAATCCGCCTGTCCTGACGCAAGCCTGCGCTGCTTTATTAAAAAGCCGCGGACTTCAGCACCCCCCACACACCCTGCAACGTCGCTCGCCCATGAAGACGACCGCGCATAACGGCGACATCGCCGCATGTCACGCCGGCCGTTTGCCCCTCGTCAGTCTGCCTGGCAAGTCGACCATATTCCGTAATCAACCATGACTATTACTCAAAACGGCCAGCGGGAGGGTGTGATCATTATTGGCCGAATCGAATAACAATCTGGCCTGATTTCACCATCATGGCGCATTGCCTTTGTTGTTAAATGCGCCATCTAAATGCAAATGAGTATTGCTTAAATGAAAACTTCATCCATTACAGGGAAGTTTCGCTCGTCTCTTGCTCTGTGCGCCGATTCAGTCGTCTGCCCGCCGCTCGCCGGGCACCTCAAAAACGCGCCCTGCAGCGCGCTGGGCTCGGCGATTGCGGCAGCGCTTGTGCTCAGTGCGCCGGGCGCATTTGCCGCCGAGACGGCGCAGCCGCAAAATAAGGCAGCAGACTCAGCCCAGAAGGAAGTGGCCCTGCCGGCAATCCGCGTGACAGGCCAAATGGACAACGCGACCACCGAGGGAACCGGCTCCTACACCACCGGCGAGACGGCAGCGGCGACGCGCCTGCCGATGACGCTGAAGGAAACGCCCCAGGCGGTGACCGTGATCACGCGCCAGCGCATGGACGACCAGCAACTCAACACGGTGCAGAGCGTGCTGGAGAACACCAACGGTGTCACCGCGCGCCAGGCCGACAGCGAGCGCACCAGCTTCTATTCGCGGGGGTTGCTGATTAACAACGTGCAGTACGACGGCATCCCCACCGTGATCGGCAACGCCGTCAACGGCAGCGGCATCAGCGCCCTGGACACCGCCTTCTATGACCGTGTCGAGGTGGTGCGTGGCGGCTCGGCCCTGCTGACCGGCACCGGAAACCCTTCAGCCTCCATCAACCTGGTGCGCAAACGGCCGACACCTGAATTCGCCGCATCCGCCTCCCTCGGCGCCGGGAGCTGGGATACCCACCGCGGCATGGGCGACGTCTCCACACCGCTGACCGAGGACGGCCGCATCCGCGCGCGCCTGGTAGGCACCTATCAGGACGGCAACTCCTACCTGGACGGCTACAAGCCCGAGCGCAAGGCGTTCTACGGCATCGTCGAGGCCGACCTGACCGCCGATACCACGGTGAGCCTGGGCTATGACTACCAGGACATTACGCCGAAGGGCGCCACCTGGGGCGGCTTGCCGCTGTGGTACAGCGACGGTTCGCAGATCGATTATTCCCGCTCCAAGAGCTATGGGCAGGACTGGAGCCATTTCGACAACACCCTCAAGACCGCCTTTGCCGAAGTCGAGCACCGCTTCGACAACGGCTGGACGCTCAAGGGCGTGTTCAACCAGTACCGCACCGAAAGCGAATCCGAACTGGTCTCCCTGGGTGGCCGGCCTGACCCCGTCACGGGGCTGGGCGCCTTCCCGTTCGCAGTGGCGTCCGAGGGGCGCAGTCGCCAGAACACCTTTGACGTGATGGCCAGCGGCCCCTTCGAAATGCTCGGTCGCCAGCACGACCTGGTGGTCGGCGCGACAAGTTCACGCCGCAAGGCCAGTCAGGACGATGTAGCGCCGTTCTTCGCAGGCTTTACGCCGATCAACATCCATAGCCTGAGCCCAGGCACGCCACGGCCCAACTTTGATGCCATACCGCATATCCCGACCCGCACCGAGGTCAAGCAGAGCGGCATCTATAGTGCGGCCCGCTTCTCCCTGGCCGATCCGCTGAAGCTCATCGTCGGCGGGCGCCTGAACTATTACGAGGTCGACGACGACGCCAACGGCAGCACGCTGCACTACAAGAAAAACAACGAATTCACCCCGTACGTCGGACTGGTCTACGACATCGACAGTACCTACTCGGCTTACGTCAGCTACACGGGCATCTTCAACCCGCAAACCGACTTCCGCGACACGACCGGCAACGTGCTCACGCCGTCCAAGGGCAAGACCAAGGAAGTCGGCCTCAAGGCCGCCTATCTGGACGGGCGCCTGAATGCTGCCGTGGCGGTGTTCGAGACCAAGCTGGACAACGCCGCGCAACTGGTCCCCGGCGCGTTCACCCCAGGCGGAGCCAACGCCTATACCGGCGCCGACGGCACCAAGTCTCGCGGCATCGAGTTCGACCTGCAGGGCGAGCTGGCCACTGGCTGGAACATCTACGCCGGTATCGCCCACTTCACCGCCGAGGATGGCGACGGCGAGCGCCTGAACTCCCAGCTACCGCGCACCACGGCCCAGTTCTTCACCACCTACCGGCTGCCTGGCGCGTGGAACAAGCTGACCCTGGGCACAGGCGTGAAGTGGCAGAGCCGCTTTTACCAGGCGCCGGGCGTTGGCACCAGCACGCTGGGCGGCGAACAGAGCGCCTATGCCCTGACCTCGGTGATGGGGCGTTACGCCCTGAGCGAGAACATCGACCTGGGCCTCAACGTCAACAACCTATTCGACAAGAAGTACGCCTTGCAGAAGGGTGACTTCGACACCGTGACCTATGGCGCCCCGCGCAACCTGATGGCCACGCTGGACTACCGCTACTGATTGCCCGCAGTACGCGGATCGCTGCCGGCGACTCGCGCCCCTACCGCCTTGAACATCGAGAACGTGCTCATGCCTACCCAAAACCCGGTTCACGTATTGGCGATACACAATGCGAACAAGGTCACCTTGTTCTGGTTGACGACTACTGCTGGCGCAGTGCTCTTCGTGACCTTCCAGTTGTTCTTCTACGTAAACGACTTTGTGAGAGCACAGGGCACCGCCCCGGCGATTACCTTCGAGCCCGGCATGCTTTGGGTGTTTCCTACCTTCTATGGCTCCTGGATCGTCACGGTGCTCCTCGCCCTGATCGAAACCCGCAAGGCCCAGTGGGCTGTCCTGATCCTCGGCAGCCTGCTGGTCGTGCTCAATACCCTGGGCGGAGTCACCGACGGGCTGCGCGACGGCTGGTACGTCGCCTTCTCGGCGGTATTCTTCATCACCCTGCCCGGAGTGTTCGCCATCGCCGCCAGCTGGCGTCACCTCAACCGCAAAGGAACCCGCCATGCCGATGAATAGCGCTGAATTCCCGCTGGTGTGGATGAGTTTCGCCCACGAGCCCGGGCACGATACCCAGAAGGACTTCGACGAGTTCGCAGCCAACCTGCAGCGCGGCGAACCCTTCGTGCTGCTCAGCGAAACGCCACCCGGCGATGACCATGAGCACTCACCAGAAGAAAAGAAACGCACCACGCTGTGGATGAAGAAGCACAAGGCGCAACTGCGCAGCCTGGTTCTGGCCCTGATCATGGTCGAACCCAGCGCGGCAAAGCGCCTGGGATTCAAGGCATTCGCCGGCCTGTTCGCCAAGGTCTGGGGCTACCCGCTGCTGTTCGCCGCCTCACGCGAGCAGGCCATCGAGATGGCCCACGAACTGCTGCGCAAGACTAACAGGGAGGCGCGCTGAGGGTTGGCTAGCTGAAACGACTCAGTTCGCTACAACTTCACCCTCGGAAACTTCGTCCAGTGATTTGCCGCGAGCTCGCTCTTGCGAAACGGCTTAGTAAGCTGCGGTACTTCTGGGTGATTATCAGGCATCAGTGCGGTGAGGGCGTGCGATGGGCAGCAAAGGCCATTCTCTGCCAATCATAGGTGGTCAAATCCGATGTAAATGGCAGGTAAGGTCGAATGCATGCAACGAGGGAAGTCCGTGCAGAACTCATCGGCCAGCTAAGCAGAAACGGGCGCTTTAAGCGCCCGAAACGCTGTCAATGTTCAACCTGCGCCTGAAGCCGTCGACCAATCACTTCCAGCAAATCACACCCATCACGCAACGGAATTACCAAAAGTTGCGCCAAGTCCGAAAGCACCACTGTGTCGCTGGCGATCTCGGATCGGAACGCGATGTTTTCCAGTACTTGAGTCACCACACGGATGCGGTAATCAGCGGTTGCGTGCAAGACGTCCAGCGGGGATAAATCCCCTCGCCACAGGGAGGGCGGTGCAGCTAGCCCTCGAACTCCGTTTGCAGCATCGCCAAAAACGCCTCTCTGGCAGGATGCCGACCGGCGTTTTCATGCCAATAAAAAAGGTTATCGATCCCCGCCAGCTCGGGAAATTCATACCCCGTCCAACCAGCCCCCTGGCGGTATTGCTCATAGATCCCACGGGGCACCAGCGAGACACCTGCACCTGCACTGACGCAGCCGACGATGGCGCCGTAGCTGGCGATGCTGATGATCGGCTGCGTTTGCTCATGGCGTAGCAGCCATTGCTCCAGCGCCAAGCGGTACGGACAGCCCGTGGGCCACATGAAGATCGCTTTGCCTCGCAAATCTGCCGCGCTGCGCAGTGGGCCGTGGGACTCGGAGGCGATGAGCACCAGGTCTTCGCGGTACATCACGGCTCGCTTGAGTCCAGGTCGCTCCATGTCCACCGCTACGATCACGCCATCGAGCCGGTGATGCTGGACATCGTCCAGCAGCTGAGCCCAGGTGCCCGTGCTCAGTTCCAGGGATACTTGCGGGTACTGCGCGTGGTATTTGGCCAGCAACTGGGGCAGACGCCCCGTGGCGCTGGACTCGATCGCGCCAATGCGCAACGGGCCGCTCGGCGCGCTATCAGGGGCTATTGCGCGGCGGGCTTCTTCTGTCAGGTTCAGTATTTTTGTCGCGTACCCCACAAACACTTCACCCGCCGGGCTGACTCGCAGTCCGCGACCTTCGCGGAAGAACAACGGCGTGCCGAGCTCCCGCTCCAGGGACTTGAGGCGTGCGGTGATGTTGGACGGCACACAGTGCAGCACTTCAGCGGCACGGGCGATGCTGCCGGTGTCGCAGACCGTCTTGAGCATGCGCAGTTGGGACAGTTCCATAGCTCACCCAAAGTGAATGGTGGGTTGAGTTTAAGTCACTTGTGCTGATGTGAGGTGGTTTCGATACTTCGAGGCAAATCGGCAGACGCTCAATGGGGCAGGGACTTCTAAATGGAAACGCGTTGTGTGTCGTTCGACGGTTCCTCCAGCAAACCCGGTGCGAGAATTATCCTCGCGACGATGTTCGTGATTTTTTGCTGGGCCTATTCTCCGATTGGCATTCGCATTGGCTTGCAGGCTTACGATCCGGGTCACTTGGCGCTGATGCGGTTTCTCATCGCTTCGGTGTTCATGGCCCTGGTCGCGATGGTCAAGGGTATTTCCCGGCCGCGTCTCAGGGACCTGCCATTGCTGGCGGTGCTGGGTTTCTTCGCTGTGAGCTTGCACCACATTGCGCTCAATTACGGTCAGCGTGGTGTCAGTGCCGGGGCCGCCAGTGTGCTCGCCCAGTCCACGCCTTTGTTCAGCGCTTTACTCGCACATTTTTTCTTCAAGGACAGAGTCAGTGGTTGGCAGTGGGGGTGCGTAGTGTGCGGCTTGTTTGGCGCTGCCGTGGTCGTGGCGGGGGATCGTGGCTTGGGTGATATGAACGCCCATGGACTCTTGATCCTGCTGGCGGCGCTGTCCTGGAGTCTGTATTTCTCTCTCCAGAAACGTCATGCCTATCGATACGATGGATTGACCATGGTTTGCTACACCGTCTGGTCGGGCACAGTCCTGCTATTTATTTTCGCGCCGGGACTGCTAATTGACGCACAACACGCTTCTGTTTCGGTGAATCTGGCGGTGCTGATATTGGGTATTTTTCCCAGCGCGCTGGCGTACCTCGCATGGGCTTACGTGCTGGCGCATAGCAACGTGAGCCGCGCCTCCATGGCGCTTTACCTGATACCGCCCACCGCGATGTTGATGGCTTCTTTGGTGCTGGCCGAGCGCCCGTCAGTGATGGTGGTGGTTGGGGCGGTTATCGTGTTGATGAACATGCTGGCGTTGAATCTTGAGCCGGTGAAGGGGGCAAATGCCAGCTGATTCTGTAGTGGTTGTAGGCAATGACGTCGGAGGGTTGCGAAAGGCAACTCCAGCTTGACGAACCGTTGCAATGGCGAAAACGAGAGTCGTCGGCTGACTTCACAACGGTCGTGAGGCACGGTTCTACGCGTTCTGTCTGATCCGTATTTTTCTGTTAAAGCTGCCGCTGTAATCAACCCAGTTCCCACCTCAGAATAGCCACGCGGTTTGCCTATCAAACCGCCCGTGTAGCGCAGTTTTCTGCTCCAGGAGTGCTCATGACGAAGATGGCGATTTTTTTGGGTGGTTTTTTGGCACTGACCCTTTTGATTGGCGTGCTGGCGACGATTTCGCCGGTGTAGACACAAGCCCGCAGACAAGGTGGCCCTGTGGCAAAGGAATGCTTCAGCGGAATACTGAAGCAAACCCGGTCGCTTTTTGTGGCGAGGGGATTTATCCCCGTTGTGGGAGCAAAGCTTGCTCGCGAAGCAGGCGCCTCGGTTGCTGAAAGATTGTATCGCCTGCATCGCGGGCAAGCCTTGCTCCCACAATGAGTTCTGTGTGGATCGGGGGAGCAGTCCTTAGCGCCTACCGATGCAAAATCACCTGCGCAATCTCCTGCAACCCCATCACCCGCTGCGCGGCGTTGAGTTTGATGGCTTCCTTGGGCATGCCGAAGACCACGCAGCTGGCTTCGTCCTGGGCCACGGTGCTGCTGCCGGCGTCGAGCATTTCTTTCAGGCCGCGGGCGCCGTCGTCGCCCATGCCGGTCATGATGATGCCGGTGGCGTTGCGGCCGGCGAATTTGGCCACTGAGCGAAACAGCACGTCCACCGATGGGCGGTGGCGGTTGACCAGGGGGCCATCCACCACTTGTACGTGATAGAACGCGCCGCTGCGGGTCACCATCATGTGTTTGCCGCCTGGGGCGATGAGGGCCAGGCCCGGGTGGATACGGTCGTTGTTGCGGGCTTCGCGTACTTCAATCTGGCACAGGCTGTTGAGTCGGGCGGCAAACGAGGCGGTGAATTTTTCCGGCATGTGCTGGACGATGACGATGCCTGGGCACACCCGTGGCAAGGCGGTCAGCACCGCTTCCAGGGCCTGGGTGCCGCCGGTGGACGTGCCGAGGGCGACGATGCGTTCGGTGGTCTGGGCCATGGCATGGCCGTTGGCGGCTGGCAGCATGGCATCGGCAGTGAGTTTGGTGGCTGGGGTCAGCGGCGCCGGGGCAGGGCGCCGGCCCAGGTTTTTGACGTTGACCTGGGCGGCGGCGCGAATGGCCGATATCAGCTCCGGTGCCGACTCCAGCAGGAAATTCTTCAAGCCGCTGGTGGGCTTGGTGATGATTTCCACCGCGCCGGCGGCCATGGCTTGCAAGGTGGTTTCGGCGCCCCTGGGCGTCAGGGACGAGCAGATCACCACCGGCGTGGGACGCTCGCTCATGATTTTCTTCAGGAAGGTGATGCCGTCCATGCGCGGCATCTCCACATCCAGCACGATCACGTCGGGCCACTCCCGGGCCAGTTTGTCCATGGCGAAAATCGGATCGGACGCCGCACCCATCACATGGATGTCCGGCGTGTCGCTGAGGATCGCCAGCAGTACCTGGCGAACCACGGCAGAGTCATCCACCAGCAGTACATTTATCTTTTTTGACATGGTTAATGCCGGGTCCTTATCGGTTGATGCCTGACCCACACGTCGCCGCTGCACAGGTCAAAGATGATGCTTCGGTAGCCCGTGCTGCCCATGTCCTGGGCGATCAGGTCCAGGCGGTACAGCGCGGCCATTTCCAGCGCTGCGTTGACGTTCATCCGCGCCACGTCGCCGAACGGCACCTGGCGTTGCAGCTCCGGGAACATTTCGCCGCCGCCGAACAGCTTGAGTTGGTAATCCTCGGGTTCGGTGCGATGGGCCTTTGCCTGGCGGACGAACAGTTCGATGGCTTCGTCGGCGTACATGCCGTTCAGCGCCGTGGAGCAGCGCGCCCGGCTGGGCAACATGTAATGGCACATGCCGCCGATCTTGCGCTCCGGATGCCACAGGGTGACGGCCACGCAAGAGCCGAGAATGGTGCGCAGGCGAGTCGGGCTGGTGGCGAAACGAAACTCGCCGGGCGCCAGATACACCTCGGGCATTTGCTTGAGCGCGGCGCTCATGGCTTGCGATAAATCGAAGGTGCCACCAGTTTCAACGCATCGGATACGCCGTTGAGGCTTTCGGAGTGGCTCACGATGAAATACCCGCCGGACTTGAGCCGTGGGAGCAATCGGGCGACCACTTTGCTTTTGGTGGGTTGGTCGAAATAGATCATGACGTTGCGCAGGAAAATGACATCGAACTCGCCCAGCTCCGGCAAGGTGTCGTTGAGGTTGACCTGGATGAAGTTGACCCGGCTGCGCAACGCCCGGTCGATGAGGAATGTGCCTTGCTGGCTGCCGGTGCCCTTCAGGCAATATTTCACCAGCAACGGTTGGGGCAGGGTACGGGCGCGTTCCATGGGGTAATGTCCGGAACGGGCCTTGGCCAGTACCTGGCTGCTGATGTCTGAACCGATGATTTCCCAAGGTGTGGTGCCCAGTCCTTCGGCCAGGGTCATGGCCAGGCTGTAGGGCTCTTCACCCGAGGAACTGGCGGCGCTCCACAGGCGGAAGGTTTTACCCGGCGTTGCATGGGGCAGCACATGTTCGCGCAGGAAATCGAAGTGCTTGGGCTCGCGGAAAAAGTAGGTTTCGTTGGTGGTGAGCAGGTCCAGCGCCACCTGCAATTCCTCGGTGCGCTGGCCGCTCATGATCAGCTTGAAATACTCGCCATAACTGCCCAGCTCATAGTGCTTGAGGCGCTTGAACAACCGCCCGGCCACCAAGGCCTTCTTGGCCGGTGACAGGTTGATGCCCGCGGCTTGATACAGCCAGGCTTGAAACTGGCTGAACTCACGGTCATTGAGCGCCAATGAGTTCACAGTGCGTTCCTTGCAGGTGTCTGCGTTCATTGGTTTTCAGCTTCCAGCGCGGCAGGGCTGGCCTGGGCCAGCTGCGACATTTCATCGATGGACAGCACTCGGTCTACCTCCAGTACGATCACGAACTTGCCGTCGACCTTGGCCATGCCGCTGATGAAATCGGCGCGGATCTTCGCCCCGAAACTCGGTGGCGGTTCGATCTGCGAAGCCGGGATCTCCAGCACCGCCGACACCGTGTCCACCAGCAGGCCGATGTCCTGGGCGGGGCCGTCCTCGGTGTTGGCCTCGATGATCACCACGCACGAACGCCGGGTGATCGCCGAGTTCTGTCGGCCGAACCGGGCCGACAGGTCCACCACCGGCACGACCGCGCCGCGCAGGTTGATCACCCCGCGTACGAAGGCCGGCATCATCGGCACCACCGTCAGGTTGCCGTACTCGATGATTTCCTTGATGCACAGGATGCCGATGGCAAACATCTCCGTGCCGAGCATAAACGTCAGGTATTGCGCTTCTTCCTCAACCGCGATGGCGGCTTGACGTGTGGTCGCGATGGCGCCCATGCCTTTTCTCCTTTTAAGCGAAGCCCGTAGGGCCGGACCGTCAGAACCGGGTGAATTCGGATTCGTCTGGCGCGCTGGCCATGTTGTAGGCAAATGCCTTGGGCATCACCGCCGCGGGCGCACGGGCTGTCTTGCGACTGGACGGACCTGGCGTGTTGTCCACCTTCAGTGGCTGGCTGGCCGATTTGGCTGGTGCGTCCAAGGTGAAGAAGCTCATGGCCTGTTGCAGCTGTTCGGCCTGGCTGCTCATCTCTTCTGCGGTGGCGGCCAATTCTTCGCTGCTGGAAGCATTCTGCTGGGTCACCTGGTTGAGCTGGGTCATGGCTGTGTTGATCTGCGCCACGCCGGCGGCCTGTTCTTCGGAAGCGGCGCTGATTTCCTGCACCAGGTCCGAGGTCTTGTTGATGGACGGGACCATTTCGTTGAGCAGATGCCCGGCCTTCTCGGCCATGTCGACGCTGCTGGACGACAGCTCGCCGATCTCCTGGGCCGCCACCTGGCTGCGTTCAGCCAGTTTGCGCACCTCGGCGGCGACGACCGCGAAGCCTTTGCCGTGCTCACCGGCGCGGGCCGCTTCGATTGCAGCGTTGAGCGCCAGCAGGTTGGTCTGGTAGGCGATGTCGTCGATGATGCTGATGCGTTGGGCGATTTTCTTCATCGCCACCACGGTCTGCTGCACCGATTCACCGCCGTCGGTGGCTTCCTTGGCGGCTTTGCTGGCCATGCCGTCGGTGACCTTGGCGTTCTCGGTGTTCTGGTTGATGCTGGCGCTCATCTGTTCGATGGAGGCGCTGGTTTCTTCGACGCTGGCCGCCTGCTCGCTGGTGGCCTGGCTCATGGATTGCGCGGTGGCGCTGACTTCTTCGGAGGCGCTGGCCAGGTTGTCGGCGGCGTTGCGCACTTCACCGATGATATGGGACAGCTTGCCCACCATGTTTTGCATGGCGTTGAGCACCATGCCGGTTTCGTCCTTGGAGCCGCTTTCGATTTTCGCGTTCAGGTTGCCTTCGGCCAGTTGCTCGGCAACCAAGGCCGCCTGTTTCAGGGGGCGGGAAATGATCCGGGAAATGAACAGTGCCAGGCCCAGGCCCACCAGCAGGGCGGCAACCAGCACGGCGATGATCGACAGACGCGCATTCTCATACAGTTCCGTACCATGGGCGCTGGCCACGTCGGCCCCGGCGGCATTGAGCTCAACCAGTTTCTGCAGGTCGGCGGTCACCAGGTCGAAATGACGTTTGGATTCGCCCTTGAGCAACGTCTGGGCTTCGTTGAGCAGATTTTGTCGGGACAGTGCGAACAGGTCTTTGCTAACGGCCAGGTACGCGGCCCAGTCACTGCGGGCAGTGTCGAACAGCTGGCGATCTTCGGCACTGGACAGCAGTTTTTCATAGGTCGCCAGACGCGTTTCGAAACCCTGCTTGGCTTCGTCCGCTTCTTTTTCGATGGCCGTGCGCTCCTGCTCGGAGT
Source organism: Pseudomonas sp. N-1-13 (assembly GCF_057787095.1). Taxonomy (NCBI): domain Bacteria; kingdom Pseudomonadati; phylum Pseudomonadota; class Gammaproteobacteria; order Pseudomonadales; family Pseudomonadaceae; genus Pseudomonas; species Pseudomonas sp. N-1-13. Next base: position 2,173,755 of record NZ_JBYNRI010000001.1, read on the forward strand.
CAGCGGAAATGTGGCGATTTTCCTTGAGGCGATAGTTCGCCGCGTAGAAGCGCATGCCCGAGGCGGCGCGCATCGAAGTCATCCAGTTTTCGCGGATCTCGATGGTTGTGCCGTTGACCTCGTTGAGTTGGATAATCGAGAACACCCCCATGACGGCGGTCAACGCGAGCACCACCAGAAACGAGGTGATCAGTTTGGTGGCGATTCTAAGATCGTAGAACCATTTCATTGGGAAGTACCTCTCCATGGAATTGCTAAAGCGTCAGCGAGCAGTGGCTTGTTGTGATTGAGTCGAGGTGTAGCGGTTGTCTATTTGGGCGATCTGCGTGAGCAGCGCCGGCACGTCGAGAATCAACGCCACAGCGCCGCTGCCCAGGATCGTCGAGCCGCTGATGCCGCGCAGCGCGCCGAACAACTTGCCCAGGGGTTTGATCACGGTCTGGAATTCACCGAGCAGGTCATCCACCACCAGCCCGGCCTTGAGTTCGGCGTAGCGCACTACCACCACGTTCTGCCGGCGCGAGGCCGGGCCTTCGTGGTTGAAGTGATCGCGCAGGTACACCAGCGGCAGCACTTCGCCGCGCAGGTCGAGGTAGCCTTGTTCGCGGCTGCAAACCCCGTCGTCCTCGCTCAGCTCGATGCATTCCTGAACCATGTCCAGGGGAATGACGTACGTGGACTGGCCGATGCCCACCAGAAAGCCATTGATGATCGCCAGCGTCAGCGGCAGGCGGATGCGCACCACGGTGCCCTGGCCCGGTTGGCTGTCCAGGTCGACAGTGCCGCGCAGCAGGGTAATGTTGCGCTTGACCACATCCATGCCCACGCCACGCCCGGAAAGGTTGGTGACGGCCTGGGCGGTGGAGAAACCCGGCTCGAAGATCAGGTTGTAGATTTCCTGGTCGGTGGGGCTGGCGCCAAGGGCAACCAGGCCGCGTTCCTGGGCTTTTTCCAGGATCCGGTCACGGTTCAGGCCGGCGCCGTCGTCGGCGATTTCCAGCACGATGCTGCCTGAGTCGTGATAGGCATTGAGGTGCAGATGACCTTTGGCCGGTTTACCCGCTGCCAGCCGCGCCTCAGCGGTTTCGATGCCGTGGTCCATGGCGTTGCGCAACAGGTGCATGAGCGGGTCACCGATTTTTTCCACCACGGTTTTATCCAGCTCGGTCTCCGCACCGCTGATAATCAGGTCGATGTCCTTGCCCAGTTCCTGGCTGACATCGCGCACCACCCGGCGGAACCGGTTGAAGGTTTCACCAATGGGGATCATGCGCAGACGCAAGGCGCCGTCGAGAATCTCTTCCACCAGCCCGGACACCGTTGAAGTTGACTCTTGCAACGAGTCGTCGTTGCAGTGGCGGGCCAGCAGGCTGGCGCCGGCGCTGGCGATGACCAGCTCGCCCACCAGGTTGATCAACTCGTCGAGCTTGTCGGCGTTGACCCGCACATAGGCGCCGTCCTTGGCCTTGCCGTCGCTGGTTGCCGGTTGCTTGTCGGGCGTGACCTGAGCGGGCATGCGCGCAGCCGAACGCTGGTCCGGCATCAGTTCGCCGGTGGTGACCATTGCCGTGTTGGGGTCAGCCTGCTCTTGAGTGGTGGCAACCAGCCCGGTGTTCGTCTGCGGCACGGGGTCATCAATGGCGACGATCTGGATCTGGCAATCTTCGCGCACGAAATCGAAGACTTCGTTGATCGCCCCGTGGCCGGCAGCCGAACTGAACTCAATGTCGAACCCCAGGTAGCAGGACTCGGCATCCCAGGTTTCGGCCGAGGGCATTGCGTCGGTCAGCGTGGTGATGTGGATGATCTCACCGAGGGTTTGCAGGTAACGCAGAAATGACAGCGGGTCCATGCCGTTGCGGAACACCTCCGGGCCAAAACGCAGGGCAATATGCCAGAGGCGCGTTTCGGCGGGCGCTTGTGTGTCGCTTGCTTCGGCGGGCTTCGGGGCTTCGGCAGGCGAGGGCGCCTGATATTCCTGAAGGATCTGGCACAGCTCCATTTCCCGGGCCAGGGCCGGGGGCGCCAGTTTCGCGCCCTGGTTGGCCACCACATTGATCAGCTCCAGCATGTGATCACTGGACTTGAGCAGCACGGCGATCAGGCCGGCGTCCACTTCGACGCTGCCATTGCGCAACCGATCGAGCACGTCTTCGACGATGTGGGTGAAACTGACGATGGGTTCCAGGCCGAACAGCCCGGCCGAGCCCTTGATCGTATGGGCCGCCCGGAAGATCGCGCCGATAGCATCATCGTCGCCCGGGTCGCTTTCCAGTTGCAGCAGGGACTCTTCCATCGCCTGCAACTGTTCCCGTGCCTCGACGATGAACGTTTGTTGTGCCTGATCGAGATTGATGCTCACGCTCATATCCTTTGTCGTGTCCGACGTGTTGCGAGGTCTCTATACAACCAGGTTGCACAGGGCGAGTGTTTCCGTGACGGCCTTGCTGTGGCCCGTTATCTCCAGGCGGGTACCGGCCTTGGGAGCCTCGCGCTGGACCATCATCAGCAGTTGCAGGCCGGCGCCGTCCATTTCCGTAATCTGCGACAGATCCAGCGCCATGCGCGGCGTCGCCCCCAGGCGCGGCAGCAACTGCGCGGCGAGGTCGGCGGCGGTGTAGATCGTCAGCTCGCCGTCGATCTGCACCTGCGCGGTGTCGTCCTGTGTTTCGTACAGCAAGGGCATTTCACTCTCCGCGAATCAAGGAAGAATCAGCTTGGACACCGCCGCCAGCATCTGCGCCGGCTGGAACGGCTTGACCACCCAGGCCTTGGCACCCGCCGCCTGGCCCTCGAGTTTTTTCGACTCCTGGGATTCGGTGGTGAGCATGATGATCGGCGTGAACTTGTAGCTGGCCAGCTTCTTGACCTCCTTGACGAAGGTGATGCCGTCCATGTTCGGCATGTTCACGTCACTGATGATCAGGTGCACCTTCTGGCCATTGAGCTTGCCCAGTGCATCCTTGCCATCGCTGGCCTCGATCACGTCGTAGCCGGCACTTTTCAACGCGATGCCGACGACCTGCCGGACGCTCGCGGAGTCGTCGACAACCAATACACTTTTAGCCATGAACGGCTCTCCTAGAAGAAGGTTATTTCCTGTGAATTCTGGTGCGCGCCCGATTCGCCGTGGTGGTTGCGGCGTTGTTCTTCGGTGGCGTAAGTGGTTTCCATGCGCGCCAGCCATTGGCGGGCATCGATGGAAACGGCCTGGTCGGGCGACTGACTGGCCTGCTGCATATGCACATGCAGGTCCTCGATGTTGTCGCGCACGTGGCTGAGAATCTGGCTGACCCGATCCTGGAATTGCAGGTTGACCAGCACTTCGGTGAGCTCGTCGCGAATACCGAAGCTTTCCTGCTGCAGCAGGTCGGCCGATTCGGCCAGCCGCCCGGTGACGCTCTTGAAGCGTTCCAGCACGCGCTGGATGCTGTCCTCGGAGACGCTGACCGACTGGCTGTCCTGATCCGCGCCGCTGGAGGCGGCCTGGACCAGTTGAGTGATGGCGCTATTGATGATGTCGACCTTGGCCGACATCTGCTGGCCAGTCTCGCTGGACTTGCTCGACAGGCTGCGCACGGCGTCGGCCACCACCGCAAAACCGCGCCCGGCTTCGCCCGCACGGGCGGCTTCGATGGCGGCGTTGAGGGCCAGCAAGTTGGTTTGCGCGGCAATGGCCGCGACATCGGCGGCCATGGTCCGCAGCTCGCCGGTGTAGGCGGTGAGGTTGCGCACCTGGGCCAGGGTTTCATCGCGGCTGGCCTGGGTGGCTTTCAGGGAGTCGATGACCTGGACCAGCTCACCTTCGCTTTGGGCCAGCACCTGCACGGCGCCGCCACTGCTGTTGCCGGCCAGCTCACCGGCGGCCAGTTGCGAAGCTTGCACGGTATCTTCCAGGCGTGAAGAGATGCCGGTGAAGCGATTGGTCAGCGAGACGATCGCGGTTTCGGTCTGCTGCCGGGAGCTTTCCACCTGCTTGGCCCAGATCGGCATGGCACCGAGGATGACTTCGTTGAGTTGCGCGCTGGCCTTATGGTTCAAGTGGTCGGCGGCGTGTAGCGCGTGATGGGCAATGGCGGCGGCGACGGCTTTGTCGATCTGCTGGTGCTGGGCGCGGGCAGCCCACACGCCGACCCCGGCGCCAATGGCCAGGAGCACGGCACACAACCCCAGGTTTTGTGTACTTGGGCCGTTGAGAACCAACAGGCCGACGCTCGCGATCAGGGCCACAAACAAGCTGGACCAAAGGATGCGCGGCGGAGTTTGGGAATGGGAATGACCGTGTGAATACGACGTCATGGTTCGGTCCTTGAACAGTGTTGCTAACAGGTTATTTACGAATAACTGGTTATCTGCGACCCCACCCCGGACTTTAAGACCGGTCGTCCGATTCCTGCATGGCCGAGGGCGTTGACCTGCCCAGTGAGTGGCACTGTGCTATCTGAGATTAGACGCAGTCGCTGAAATGTCGAGGCGCCCTGACGAACAGATGAGTCGCCCACAACCCCTTGCGCCTTGCTCCCACAGATTCCCTCACCACCATCCGGGAATAAGCTAAATTACCCCGCATCGGATTTTGAACCTGCCATCACGAGCCCTCATGCCCACCCAGCCTCTCTGGAAAATCTACCTTCTGTTCCTGGCCCCCATGGTCCTGTCCAATTTCCTGCAATCGATGTCCGGCACGCTCAATAGCATCTACATCGGCCAGATGCTCGGCACCCAGGCATTGGCGGCGGTATCAGGCATGTTTCCCATCCTGTTTTTCTTTATCGCGCTGGTGATTGGCCTGGGCGCGGGAGCGGGGGTGTTGATCGGGCAGGCTTACGGCGCCGGGGAAACCGGCACGGTGAAGGCGATTGCCGGCACCACGTTATTGCTGGCGGCGATCATCGGGCTGGTGGCGGCGGTGCTCGGCACTGTGTTCGCGCGCCAGGCGCTGCAGGGGCTGGGGACGCCGGCCGATGTGCTGGAGGACGCGGTGTCCTATGCCCGGGTGATGATGTGGATCCTGCCGATACTGCTGGTGTTCGTGGTGTTTACCCAGTTGCTGCGCGGGGTGAGCGATACGCTGTCGCCCATGCTGGCCTTGCTGGTGTCCACCAGCGTCGGGCTGCTGCTGACGCCGGCGCTGATTCGCGGCTGGCTGGGGCTGCCGCAGATGGGCATCGAGAGCGCGGCGCTGGCGGGGCTGGTGGGTACGGCGTCGGCCATGGTCATGCTCGCGTGGCGCCTGAACCGTCGCGAGCACGCCCTGGCGCCGGACCGGGCGTTGTTCGCGGCGATGCGCCTGGACATGGACATCCTCGGCAAGGTGCTGCGCATCGGCCTGCCCACGGGGTTGCAGATGGTGGTGATCTCACTGTCGGAGCTGGTGATCCTGGCGCTGGTCAATGGCCACGGGTCCCAGGCCACGGCGGCCTATGGCGCGGTGACGCAGATCGTCAATTACGTGCAGTTCCCGGCGTTGTCGATTGCCATCACCGCCTCGATCCTCGGCGCCCAGGCCATCGGTGCCGGGCGTCTGGAGCGTCTGGGGCCGATCCTGCGCACCGGGCTGTTGATCAACGTCTGGCTCACCGGTGGGCTGGTGGTCTTGGGGTATCTGTTGTCTCACTGGCTGCTGGGACTGTTCATCACCGACCCGGCGGCGCGAATCCAGGCCGAACACCTGCTGCACATCATGCTCTGGAGCCTGCTGGTCTTCGGCTTCCAGGCGGTGGTCGGCGGCATCATGCGCGCCAGCGGCACGGTGCTGATGCCGGTGGCGATTTCGATCTTCTGCATCGTCGGCGTTCAGCTGCCAGTGGCCTACCTGCTGGACGCGCAGTTCGGCCTGCAAGGGGTATGGATGGCGTTTCCGGTGGCTTACTTGAGCATGCTGGTGTTGCAGACCCTGTACTACAAGATGGTCTGGCAGCATCAGCGGATTGAGCGGTTGGTGTAGCTCTGCGCTTTCTGACACAACAAAAAACCTGTGGGAGCGAGCCTGCTCGCGATAGCGTCGGCACATTCGGCATCGATGCGCGCTGACCCACCGCCATTGCGAGCAGGCTCGCTCCCACAGGGATTCGGTGCCTGGCGATGTTACAGTGGCCGGCATTCTCCTACCGCCATCACCGAGGATTTCGATGTCTGCCCGCCCGCCCTCCAGTGTTTCCTATCGCGCCTTCCTCTTCGACATGGACGGCACGCTGCTCAATTCCATCGCCGCGGCCGAGCGGATCTGGACGCGCTGGGCCCTTCGTCACGGTGTGGAGGTGGCGAGCTTTCTGCCGACCATCCACGGCGTGCGCGCCATCGACACCATTGCCCGCCAGCGCCTGCCAGGGGTGGATGCCCTGGCCGAGGCCGAGCAGATTACCCGCGAGGAAATCGAAGACGTGGAAGGTGTGGTGCCGGTGCCCGGTGCTGCGGCATTGCTCAACAGCCTACCGCCCCTGCAATGGGCCATCGTCACCTCGGCGCCCATGGCGCTGGCCTTGCGGCGCATGGAAGCGGCCGGCGTTCCACGTCCGGCGGTGATGGTCACCGCCGAGGATGTGAGCGACGGCAAACCCAATCCGGCCTGTTATCGACTGGCAGCGGAGCGCCTGCAAGTCGCCGCCCAGGACTGCCTGGTGTTCGAGGATGCCGAAGCGGGTATCAAGGCCGGCGAGGCGGCGGGAGCGGATGTGTGGGTGGTGACGGCGACGCATACGCATCCGGTGGCCACCCCCCATCCGCTGATCAAGGATTACCGTGGGCTTGGCCTTGAGGTGGATGAGGCCGGACGGATGCGACTGAACCCGACGCTGTGATCGCAGCAGACCCCCTGTGGGAGCCAGCCTGCTCGCGATAGCGTCGGCACATTCAGCAATGATGCAATCTGACCCGCCGCCATCGCGAGCAGGCTCGCTCCTACAGTTGGATCTGTGGTGATCGTTGAACCGGTCAGGTCACCACGCGATAGCACGGTTCATACGCCGCGCCGCCCGGCAGTTTCATGCGGTGCTGGGCGACGAAGGCCTGGAGCAGCCGGTCGAGGGGTTCCATGATGGCGGCATCGCCGTGGATCTCGTATGGACCGTGTTCTTCGATCAGGCGGATACCCTTGTCCTTGACGTTACCGGCCACGATCCCCGAGAACGCTCGGCGCAAGTTGGCGGCCAGTTCGTGGGCGGGCAGGTCGCGCCTCAGGCCCAGGCTGGCCATGTTGGCGTGGGTCGGGTCGAACGGACGCTGGAAGCCTTCGTCGATTTTCAGCAACCAGTTGAAGTGGAAGGCGTCGTTGCGTTCGCGGCGGAACTGTTTGACCGCCTTGAGCCCTTGGGTCATCTGCCGCGCCACTTCGGCCGGGTCGTCGATGATGATCTGGTAGTGCTTCTGCGCAGCCTCGCCCAGGGTCGCACCGACAAAGGCATGCAGTTGATCAAGGTACGGCGCGGCGCTCTTGGGCCCGGTAAGAACGACCGGGAAGGGCAGGTCCTGGTTGGCCGGGTGCATCAGGATACCCAGCAAGTAGAGGAACTCTTCCGCCGTACCGGCGCCGCCCGGGAAGATGATGATGCCGTGGCCCACGCGCACGAAAGCTTCCAGGCGCTTCTCGATGTCTGGCAGGATCACCAGCTCATTGACGATCGGGTTCGGCGCTTCGGCGGCGATGATGCCGGGCTCCGTCAGGCCCAGGTAACGGCCGCCGTGGATGCGCTGTTTGGCATGGGCGATGGTGGCGCCTTTCATCGGGCCTTTCATCACGCCCGGGCCGCAGCCGGTGCAGATGTCCAGGCTGCGCAGGCCCAGTTCGTGGCCGACTTTCTTGGTGTATTTGTATTCTTCGGTGTTGATCGAGTGGCCGCCCCAGCACACGACAATTTTTGGCTCCACCCCAGGGCGCAATGTGCGGGCGTTGCGCAGCAGGTGGAAGACGTAGTCGCTGATGCCCTGGGAGGAGCTGAGGTCGATGCGCTGGCTGTCCAGTTCGTTCTCGGTGTAGACGATGTCGCGCAGGGCGCTGAACAGCATCTCGCGGGTGCTGGCGATCATCTCGCCATCGACGAAGGCGTCGGCCGGGGCGTTCAGCAGTTCCAGGCGTACGCCGCGGTCTTGCTGGTGAATACGGATCTCGAAGTCCTTGTAGGCTTCCAGGATGGTCTTGGCGTTATCGACATGGGCGCCGGTGTTGAGAATGGCCAGGGCGCACTGGCGGAAGAGGGTATAGATACTGCCGGAACCGGCCTCACTCAGTTGCTGGACTTCACGCTGGGACAAAGTCTCCAGGCTGCCCTTCGGGCTGACCGAGGCGTTGATTACATGTCTTTGATTCATTCAGCTTTCCTTGAAAACGATGCCGTACTCACAACGACGGCATCTTGAAAAAAACGTCCACGCAGAAAGATCGCACGATCCTTGCGGTATCGCCATGGACTTTGATCCGGATCCTTCGGGTCGGTTGCAACACAAAATGAGCTCCAGCATAGCTAAATCCACCGGGCAGGCGATAATGCGGGACTTTTTTTACCCCGCACAAGGAAATTGCACCGCGATGTTCGAGCTCAAGCCGTGGGACGCCGAAGTCTACCGACGCCAGACCCGACGCAGTACCCTCATCGTCGCCGTGACGTTCCTGGCACTGGCGATGCTGTTGTCCAGCCTTTCGGTGATGCTGTTCGGCACACCCGGGGGGGATAATTTTCGCTTCAATCTCGGCGGGGTGATTGCCGCGGTGTTGGTGATGGTCGCCTTGATGCGTCTGTATTTCTGGTCGCAGCCGTGGATGGCCGCGGCGGTGTACGGCTGGCAGCTCAAGCGCAGCCTGATGAGCATCACCAATGTGATGCACCAGGTGAAGGCCGGTGTGCAGGCCCAGGACGTGGCGGCCATGAAGCTGCTACGGTTTTATCATCTGGGATTGACGCAGATGCATCAACTGGACGCCAACTCCAGCGCCCAGGGCTCACTCGCCCGAGAGGCTGATGAGCATCTGACAAGGATGCAGGCGCTCAATCTCGACAGCGAGCAAGCTCGGCTGGACCCGATCTGGATCGACATGGTGAAAAAGGCTTATAGCGGACGCTGATCGACGCCTCAGGGCAATGACAGATTAAGCGCCGGAGCGCAGCAGGCGTGCGCCCCAGCGATTTTCCAGGTTACGATTTTCTGCCCGCGCCTTGGTTGCGGTCAGTTCCTTTGCGGCCCGCCTCAGTGCCTTTCTGACGATCACTTGCAACGTTACCGCCCGACGCATGGCCGCCTTTCTTGCCGGCTTCCGATGCTTTTTCCCGATCATTTGCGAAGTTGCCTTGGTTTTTGTTTCCACTACTGGCCATTTCGAGCATCCTCATTTTGGTTACGCGAGCAACGAGCCTCGCATAATTTGTGAAAGGAAATGGCCGGCAAAAGTTTAATGAAAACGCTTCGTCAGATGACGAACGGCACGCACTGACCGCACGGGGTCACTGGTCCTCGCCACCACTGATTTTCCAATGCTTGGCATCCACCGGGAAAACCACTTGCTCGACCCGGTGCGCGATGCCGAAGGCCAAAGAGTTTTCGGCCGGGATGACCCGTTCTTCGGCGCAAAGACATTTGAAAATGTCCAACTGAGTGGCGGCGCCGGCGGTTTCCTTGACGTAGATTTCCACGTACCGCGCCACGTCGTTGTCCAGGCTGGATAGGTATTCCCGCAAACGCGAGTGATCCACCGACTTCTGGCCGAAATACCAGTTCATCGGGTGAATCAGAAAACGCGAGTGAGGCGTGGTGGTGCGGTCGCTGGCGGCCAAGTACATGATGATGCCCATGGACTCGATATTGCCGGCATTCACGGCACGCACCGGCACCGGAAGGGATTTGATGAAGGTGTAGAGGGTAAAGCCGAAGTTGGTACTGCCACCGATCGTCGAGAGATTGAGCATCAGTGAGTCGGCGCCTTTTTCAATGGCATCCAGGCAGTTGTCCCGGAAGCGCTCGGTCGTTCCCTGATCGATCTGGCAATGAAAATGGACAATGTGTTCGGACATTTCAAACTCCTGTCGACTTCCCGTTGAACGGTCTGCGCAGCGGTGGCGCCGTACAGTTGGGAGTTCGCAGGTGCGCGGATGTTCCTCGTCTGAGGCCGGATGTTGGCGTTCGCGCAGGTGTGGTTCGCCGGGTTCAGCACGCTTCGGCAGTTTGGGCCATGCGTTGCAGGAACATCGCCAGCGCGGCTTCCTCCTCGCTGAGGCCTTTGCGGACCCGGGGGTTGGGCAGCTCCCTCAGCGAACCCAGCAGGAAACCCTCCACCACGGCGGGATGGATGTAGCATTTACGACAGACGGAGGGGGTATTGCCCAGTTGCCGGGCAACCTGCCTGACCATCTCGGCGAGGTGTTTTTTTGCCTCGCTCTCGGTTTCCCAGCACAGCAGTCGCAGCCCCGCCAGAGCCGCCGCGCTGCCGGCCCAGGTGCGGTAGTCCTTGGCGGTGAAGTCCGCGCCGGTGAGGCTCTTGAGGTAGGCGTTGATATCGGACGAGCTGACGGAGTGGCGTTCGCCGTTGTCGTCCAGGTACTGGAACAGGTTCTGCCCTGGAATCTCCTGGCAACGCTTGATGATCCGCGCCAGACGCCGGTCTTTCACGGTGATCTGGTGTTCGACGCCGCTCTTGCCACGGAATTGGAAGGCAATTGCGCTGCCGTTGACCTCCACATGCTTGCTGCGCAGGGTGGTCAGGCCGTAGGAGCGGTTGTCCCGGGCATACTGGGTGTTGCCGACCCGGATCAGGGTGATGTCCAGCAACGTGATAACCGTGGCCATGACCTTGTCGCGGCTGAATCCGGGCGTGGCCAGGATCTGCTCCAGGCGTTTGCGCAAGCGCGGCAGGGTACGGCCGAACTCCAGCATTCGGGAGTATTTGTCGGCATCGCGCACTTCCCGCCAGCGCGGGTGATAGCGGTACTGCTTACGCCCACGAGCGTCCCGACCGGTGGCCTGGAGATGGCCGCGCGGGTCGGTGCAGATCCATACATCGGTGTAGGCCGGCGGTACGGCCAAGGCGTTGATGCGCTGGATTTCGGCCGCATCGGTGATCCGCTGGCCCTGAGGATCGAAATAGCAGAACTTGCCCCGCAACTTTTTGCGGGAGATACCAGGGGCGGTGTCATCGACATAATGCAGATCGGCCGGCAGCGCATCCGGCGGCAGGGTGTCGGGCATGAAAGAATCCTTGGCAGCAAATCCGGGGCCTGTGATCGATTGACCGCAGCCCATTGCGGTCGTGCCAAGTTTCTGAGGTGGCCCGCAACACCCACGAATCAGGGTTGGACCGCCGGACCTGTGGGAGCGAGCCTGCTCGCGATAGCGTCAGATCAGTTCACACCCATGTTGACTGAACCACCGCGATCGCGAGCAAGCCCGCTTCCACAAGGGATTTGTCTGGGGCGATACCCTACGCCAACACCGCCACCGCCTTGATCTGCGCCCACAGCAACTGCCCCGGATGAAGCTTCAGCTGATCCCGGGAGTAACGGGTGATGCGCGCCAACAGCGGCGTGCCAGCAGCCTCCAGCCGAATCAACACATGGGCGGCGTTGTCGGCGGCCAGTTCGCTGACCACAGTGACTGGCAAACGGTTGAGGATGCTGGTCTGGGCATCGTTCGCCAGGCTGAGGCTGACGTCACGGGCCTGGACCTTGAAGCGCAACGGCTGTCCGATGGCCAGTGGCGTGTGGGCGACACGCACGTTCAAGAGGCTGTCGGGCAGTGTCAGGGACAGCAGTTGATAGGCAGCGTCATAACCGCTGACCTTGCCCTGGACCACCACGCCCGCGTCATCGCCCAACGCCAGTGGCAGGTCGAGCCGCGCCAGTGTTTCGCCGATCGGCCCGCTGGCCAGCACGCGACCGGCCTCCAGCAGCACGATGTGGTCGGCCAGGCGCGCCACTTCGTCCTGCGAGTGGCTGACGTACAGCACCGGGATGTCCAGCTCATCGTGCAGGCGTTGCAGGTAAGGCAGGATTTCGTTCTTGCGCCGGGTATCCAAGGCGGCCAGGGGCTCGTCCATCAGCAGCAGTCGCGGGCTGGTCAACAGGGCTCGGGCGATGCCGACCCGCTGGCGTTCACCGCCGGACAGGTTGTGTGGCTGTCGATCGAGCAAGTGACCGATGCCCAACAGTTCGGTAGCCTGGTCCATGTCCACCCGCCGTTGCGCCGGCGCGATGCGCTTGAGGCCGAACGCCAGATTGGCCTGCACGGACAGATGCGCGAACAGGCTCGCCTCCTGGAACACGTACCCCAGCGCCCGTTGATGGGGCGGCACGAACACCCCGCGCTCGCTGTCCTGCCAGACTTCGCCGTTGACCTCGATGAAACCCCGGGTCGGCCGTTCCAGCCCGGCGATGCAGCGCAGGCAGGTGGTCTTGCCGGAACCGGACTGGCCGTACAGCGCGGTCACGCCACGGCCCGGCAGTTGCACATCCAGGTCCAGGGAGAAGTCTCCATGGTCGAGCTGAAAACGCGCTTGAATCATCGATCAGCTCCAGCCGGCCCGGGTTCGGCGGCTGGAATACAACGCCAGCAGCACAAGAAATGAAAACACCAGCATTGCCGCCGCCAGCCAATGAGCCTGGGCGTACTCCAGGGCTTCGACATGGTCGTAGATCTGCACCGACACCACGCGGGTCTTTTCGGGGATATTGCCGCCGATCATCAGCACCACGCCGAATTCGCCGACGGTGTGGGCAAAGCCGAGGATTGCCGCAGTGATGAAACCGGGGCGGGCCAAGGGCAGGATGACACTGAAAAACGTATCCCAGGGACCGGCCCGCAAAGTGGCCGCCACTTCCAGGGGACGACTGCCGATAGCGGAGAATGCGTTCTGCAATGGCTGCACCACAAACGGCATGGAGTAGATCACCGAGCCGATCACCAGCCCGGTGAAACTGAAGGTGAGGGTGCCCAGCCCGACGGCCTGGGTGAATTGACCGATCCAGCCGTTGGGGCCCAGGGCGAGCAACAGGTAAAAGCCGATCACCGTGGGTGGCAGCACCAATGGCAGGGCCACCACCGCGCCCACCGGCCCGCGTAGCCAGGACTGGGTACGTGACAGCCACAGGGCGATGGGCGTGCCGATCAGCAGCAGGATCACTGTGGTCAGCGAGGCCAGTTTCAGGGTCAGCCAAATGGCGGCGTAGTCGGCACTGGTCAGTGGCATTTAGCGTTGATAACCGTAGGCTTGGATGATGGCGGTGGCTTTCGGGCCTCTGAGGTAATCCATGAACGCCGAGGCGGCGGCGTTGTTTCGCCCTTTGTTGAGGATCACCGCGTCTTGTTTGATCGGGTCATGCAGCTCGGCGGGGACGATCCATGCCGAACCGCTGGCCACCTTGCCGTCCTTGTACACCTGGGACAAGGCCACGAAGCCGAGTTCTGCGTTGCCGGTAGAAACGAACTGATAAGCCTGGGTGATGTTCTGGCCTTCGACGAGCTTGCCTTTGACTTGCCCGGACAACCCCAGTTTGTCCAGCACCTGGGTGGCGGCCAAACCGTAGGGCGCGGTTTTCGGGTTGGCGATGGACAGGTGCTGGAAGCCGTTGTCCTTGAGCACCTGGCCCTGGCTGTCGACATAACCGTCCTTGGCCGACCACAGCGCCAGCGTGCCGACCGCATAGGTGAAGCGCGAACCCTTCACGGTGTCGCCTTCGCTTTCGAGCCTGGCCGGGGTGGTGTCGTCGGCGGCGAGGAAGACTTCGAACGGTGCGCCGTTCTTGATCTGGGTGTAGAACTGCCCGGTCGCGCCATAGGCCGCCACCAGCTTGTGGCCAGTGTCTTTCTCGAAGCCGGCGGCGATGGCCTGGACCGGTGCGGTGAAATTGGACGCCACGGCCACCTGCACCTCATCGGCCTGGACGGCGCCAACGCAAAAGAGTGTAGTCAGCAGCAACGGCGCGAAGCGGGTGAGGTACATAAAGGCTCCGAAAGGTCGGTTTCGCTATATACGGAAATATATAGCGAATGGCCGATAAACGGAACGCGGCATTTTGCGGACGTTGGTGTGAGAGGGCGGCCGCCATCGCGAGCAGGCTCGCTCCCACAGGGGATCTGTGGCGAACACACCTCTTGCTGCCACACCAGAACCCATGTGGGAGCGGGCTTGCTCGCGAAGACGGCGGTACATTCAACATTTCTATTGGCTGACCCACCGCTTTCGCGAGCAAGCCCGCTCCCACAGGTCCAGTGGTGTGCCCAGATGTTGTGTTCACCACCGATCCCCTGTGGGAGCGAGCCTGCTCGCGATGGCGTTCCAACAGACGATGACGACCGTCAGGACCGCCCACGGCCGTTCAGTTGGGCCAGGGCCTCCTGGGCCAGTTGTCGGGTCAGCTCCGCGGTCGACAGCTCCCGACCCATGGGGAACGCCTGGCCGGCCCACAGGTTGCTGAAGTCTGCTTCATCCTTGGCGCGCAACGGCAGCAACGCACCGCCAGCCAGGGGGAATGCCGGCGCTATCGGACTCATCGGCCCGATCTCGCGCATCACCCGGTTGACGATGCCCCGGGCCGGGCGGCCGGTGAACAGGTTGGTGACTGCGGTTTGGCTTTCCTTGGCCGTGCGCAGCGCCCGGTGATGGGCCGCGCTGATCTTCGCCTCGGGGGTGAACAGATAGGCGCTGCCCAGTTGCACCGCCGATGCGCCCAGAGCAAACGCCGCGACAATACCCCGCGCATCGCCAATACCGCCCGCAGCGATCACCGGCACGCTCACCGCATCCACCACCTGGGGCAGCAAGGCAAACAGGCCGACCTGGGTGTTGAGGTCGTCGCTGAGGAACATCCCGCGATGGCCGCCGGCTTCATAGCCCATGGCGATGATCGCGTCACAACCGTGCTGTTCCAGCCAGATGGCTTCCTCGACGGTGGTGGCCGACGAGAGGACTTTAGCGCCGGTGGCTTTCACCCGATCCAGCAGGGACTTCTCCGGCAGGCCGAAGTGGAAGCTGACCACTGCAGGACGCATCTGCTCCAGCACCCGGCAGGCTGCATCATCGAACGGCGTGCGGTTGGACACCGGCGTCGGCGCGTCGAAGTCAGCGCCCAGTTCTTCGTAGTAGGGCTTGAGGTGCTGCTTCCAGGCCTCGGCGCGCGGCTCGTCGAGCACGGGTGGCTGGTGACAGAAAAAATTCACGTTGAACGGCTTGTCGGTCTGTTCGCTGATCGTCGTCAGCGCTTGGCGCAATTGCTCGACATCCAGCATCGCCGCCGGCATCGAACCCAGCCCGCCGGCATTGCAGGCGGCGATCACCATGGCCGGCCCCGTCACTCCGGCCATCGGCCCCTGGATGATGGGTAGCTCGATGCCAAGCAGGTCAAGAATGCGAGTGTCTGGCCACTGGCTCATGTACAGGTCTCCGACGGCAGAGGAAAACAGCGTTTTTAGCAGGTGTGGCCCGGCCAGGGCCAGTCGAGTTTTTCAATCGGATGCGGCAACTTGATCCCGACGGCCAGCGGGTTACCATGCGCGCTTCATTTCTCAAGGAGCCTGACCCATGGACGTCAAACTCAAGGCAGTCGAACCCTTTACCGTGGCCGGCCTGCAGGTACACACGCGCAACGCTGACGAACAGCAGCCTGACATGGCACGGATCGGCCCGATGTGGCAGCAATTCTTCAGCGAAGGGTTGTTCGACAAGATCCCCGCCAGGCAGTCGGAATCGTTTGTCTACGGGGTCTATTCCAACTATGAGTCCGACGCCACCGGCTACTTTGATGTGACGGCCGGGGTGCAGGTGGATGCGACCAGCGCAGGCTACGCCGCCGTGGACATCGAAGGCGGGGATTACCTGATGTTTTCGGCCAAGGGGCCGATGCCCGATTGCGTGATCCAGACCTGGGGCCTGATCTGGGCATATTTCGCGGACAACCCGCAGACGCTGCGCCGCTTCACCACCGATTTCGAGGTCTACAGCGGCCCCGACTCGGTGGCGATCTACATCGGCGTTCAGTCCGCGGACGAGCGCTCCAGCGCCAGCAACTGACGTTTACGCTCCACGCCCCAGCGATAGCCCGACAGGTTGCCGTCGCTGCGCACCACCCGGTGGCAAGGGATCGCCACTGCCAGGCTGTTGGCCCCGCAGGCCTGGGCCACGGCGCGCACGGCTTTAGGCATGCCGATGCGCTGGGCGATCTCGGCATAGCTGGCGGTGCTGCCCGGCGGAATATCCCGCAGGGCCTGCCAGACCCGTTCCTGGAACGCCGTGCCTTGCAGGTCCAGCGGCAGGTCCAGGCCCAGGGCCGGTGCCTCGATAAAGCCCACCACCTGGGCGATCAATTGCTCGAATTCGCGGTCGGCACCGATCAGGTTGGCGCGGCGGAATTTGTCTTGCAGATCCCGCACCAGCGCGTCCGGATCGTCCCCCAGCAGGATCGCGCACACACCGCGTTCGCTTTGCGCCACCAGAATTGCCCCGAGGGAACATTGGCCGACGGCGAAACGAATGTCGGTGTTCTGCCCGGCGGCGCGGTAATCGGCGGGTTTCATGCCCAGCACCTTGTCGGCGGCTTCATAAAAGCGGCTGTTGGAATTGAAGCCGGCGTCGTACAGCGCTTGGGTGATCGATCCTCCATCGCTCAGGCGTTCGCGCACCTTGCGCGAGCGGTGGGCGGCGGCATAACCCTTGGGTGTCAGACCGGTGACGGCCTTGAACACCCGGTGGAAATGGAAGGGACTCAAGCCTGCGCTTTGCGCCAGTTCATTGAGCCCAGGCAGTTCTTCGGCAGCCTCGATCTGTCGGCAGGCGGCCGCGACCCGGGCCGCTTGTTGGGCGGCGAGCTGGGTCTGGTCCCTGGCCACTCGCTTGCTGGGACGATACCCCGCCGCCTGGGCCTGTTCCGGCGTGTCGAAAAATTCCACGTTACGCGGATTGGGCAGGCGCGACAGGCTGCTGGGATGGCAATAGATGCCGGTGGTTTTCACGCCATAGACGAATTGCCCGTCGGCGCGCGGATCCCGGGCGAGCACGGCGGCCCAGCGAGGATCCTGTTCAGCGGTGAGGGTGTTCGAAGTGCTGTTCATGGTCGTTATGTCCATTGGCCCGTTTTGGCTAAGGTAGCGAGCCTGTGAGATGGCAACACTCCGGGTCTTGCGGTTGAATTCTGCACGGTTACCCGGCGGTGCGGAACGTCAGGTTGATCCGCTGGACGCCCAGCTTCGGATGCTGGCCTTGCTTGAGCGGCAGCACGCCGTGATAACGCAACCGGTCCACGCCGCCCCAGATCACGATGTCGCCGTGAAACAGTGGAACGCGCAGACTTTTGTCGCTGCGCTCGAATCCGCCGAACAGGAACACCGCCGGCAAGCCCAGGGACATGGAGACGATGGGGGCGCTGAGGCAGCGTTCGTTCTTGTCCTGATGCAGCGACATTCGCGCGCCGGGCACGTAACGGTTGATCAGGCAGGCGTCGGGCTCGAAGTGCTCGAAGTGGGCCTGTCGAGCGGCGGCCTGGGCCAGTTCGCGGAACACCGCTGGCATGTCGGGCCAGGGGGCGCCGGTCTGTGGGTCATGGGCCGTGTAGCGATAGCCAGTGCGGTCGGTGGTCCAGCCCAGCGCGCCGCAACTGCTCAAGGCCACTGACATGGTAAAACCGCCAGGCGTGACCATCTGCCGGAACGGCGCGGCCAGCAACACCGCTTCCAGGGCCGGCAGCAAACGTTCGAGCCAGGGCAGGGCGAAACCACGCAACACAAACGCTTGCTCGCCGATCTGTTCGGTCAGGCCGGGTGTCGTCGGCGTCTCGTCGGCGAACAGGTCCAGCGTGATAGGGGTGTCGTCACTGCGCATCATGAAAAATGATTCCAAGTGTATGCCGGCTACCGCTGTGCACGCGGCTGACGCCATGGCGCATGTTCACCCGATAATAACCGCGAACGCCTTTGACCGGCCGTTGATGCACGGCAAATACCAGCGCATCGCCCTGTTTCAGATCGATAACCTGCGCACGTGACTGCATGCGCGGGCGCTGCTCCGTGAGAACGAACTCGCCGCCGGTAAAGTCCTGGCCCGGTTCCGACAGCAGAATCGCCACCTGCAGCGGGAATACGTGCTCGCCGTACAGGTCCTGATGCAGGCAGTTGTAGTCCTGCGGGCCGTATTGCAGCAACAACGGCGTAGGACGCCGTTGCCCGGCGGTGTGACAGCGTTCAATGAAAGCCGGATGCTCGGAGGGGTAGCGCACCTCAAGGCCCATGCATTCGTTCCAGCGATTGGCCAGCGGTACCAACCGCGGATACAAGGATTGACGCAACTGCTGGACGACGTCGGGCAGCGGATAGCGAAAATACTGATACTCCCCGCGCCCGAATCCGTGGCGGGCCATGATCACCTTCGAACGGAAAAGGTTGGGTTCGGCGTATAGGCCACTGAGCATCCTGCATTGCTCGGCCGTAAGCAGGTTACGGATGATTGCGCTGCCGTCCTGGTCGAGGTCTTGTTCCAGGGAGGGCCAGTCAAGGGTGTTGACGTGTTGGGCCAGCGAGGGCGCATGAAGGCTCGGGAGCATGATCGAAGACCTGGCAAATAGAGTGCGGTCAGTCTGGCAGGCGCTCAGGTCTGCGGCACTCCGGGGCTTGCGGTCAATGTCCCTTGACCGAGCTCAACCCAACCATTTGTCTCAAACGTCACGACACCTGTTAGATCTGACAGTAGCCAGTTCCCCCGCCCTGGAGTGTGATAACGACGTTCCCGAGAGGCTCGCGATTGTCACCCACCAGGAGAGCATGATGGATATCCAATCCAGCACATTGAACGAACTATTCAAGTTGTACCCCGTGATCATCATGGGTTGGGTCACCCCGGTGAGACCGGCCGGCATTGCTCAGGTGGGTATCCCCAAAAGCCTTTACGACGACCAGCCCAAGGGCCTTGAATGTCTGATTGATCCATGGGTATTGGCCCAGAGTCATTCCTGGACATTGGAAGCGGATGATCGGGCTGACTTGTATCTCAATGACGAGCCCGCTCCCGTGACAGGCGATACAGTCCGGCCGGGGGAGGAAAGCCTGCGCATGCGCTTGTATGTACCCCACAGGCGGTTGCGTCATGGCGTCAACCGGCTGTACTACAAAGTGACCCGCGCCAGCGGCGGCGACGAGGTCTCGGATGACTTGACCGTTCTGTATCACCTGCGTGCTCCGGGTGAACCTGCGCCGGAAGGCCTGGAACTGCTGATTCCAGCCGATGTAATCGACGAAGGGGTCAGCGCCGAGCGGGCGGCGCAAGGGGTGACGTTCGGTTTCGACTACAGCAACCGGCGGCCCTACGATCGTATTCAGTTTCTGCTGGGCGATGCGACCGATGAATGGGAGATAGCCGACGGCGCCCCGGTCCCGGAGGTGAGGACACTGTTCACCGACACATTCCAGGAAGCGGGTGACAACCGCAGGGCACAGGTCGAGTTCAGGGTGCTCGACCAATTGGGCAACTCCAGTCAGTCGTCAGTTTATTTTCTGGATATTCACCTGAACCGTCTTGCTCCGCCAGAAATTACCTCAGTGAAAGACGGCAAAGAAGTTGAAATTCCGCATGGCGCAAGCACTGTGGAAACGGCCGTCATGCTCAGCGGCACCGCCAGTGGCGATAAAGGAGTGGATATTTTTGACGTTGTGGATTTCAAAGGCTCTGCCCACGTCAGCAGCAACGGTATCTGGAACTTCGCCGTCATCGGTCTGGCCATCGGTGAGCACAGTTTCACCGCGAAAGCGCTCTACGGTAGCGGTCAGGTGTCGTCGGCAAGAGACCTGACCGTGGCGTTCCCTCTGAGTTTTGGGGACGCCTATGTCATGGCCACGCAGAACTACGTCATTGCGGACCATCGATTGCCCAACAATCCAATCCCCTCCAGCAACGCGAGTTACACGCGTGTCGCGGTAGGTGGGGTTCCTCCCCACAAATACTCGTCATCGAACCCGCAAGTGGCTGTGGTGGACGCGGATACGGGGTATGTGCGTGCCGCGGGCAATGGCCAGGCGCAAATCACTGTCACCGACGGGGACGGCATCACTGCGTCCTATACCATTACCGTTTCGGGCGTGCAGGTAGTCTCACTTCTGGTCAGTGTCATGTGGGGGCAGGGTGGGGTACTCGAGGAAGCTGTCTATGATGCTTTCATTGGGAACTACCGGCACGAAGGCGATTTACCCTCGATACTGGGTTGGCCGAATTCTTGGTATTGGGCGAGACGCGGGCATGAGAATCAGACCCATGGGATCGTGAGAGACTTAGCCGGGGGAAGTACTCTTCAACTTAAATCGTCTTATTTTCCTGCGGTGCAACATTTGAGATAAGGCAAGCATTCTTAGTGGCGAGGGCGCTTGCTTGCGCTGGTTGGCGCAGCCGGTCCAAAGGGGAGGATGCAATCTTCCGGCAGGCGATGTACACCGGCTTGACGATTGCTGCGCCGCCAATCAGGGCAAGCCCCCTCGCCACAAAGAGCCTACGAAACCTTTACAACGGTTTACTGACCCTGACGTCGCTGATCACATCATCGGTCTGGCCATGGATCGCCTGCAGCGCTGCCATGGCTTCTTCCTTTGTGCCGGTTTCCAGTTGCGCGAATTCGAAGCGGCGTTCGCCGTTGAGCTTGTACTTGATGACGTATTTGGTTGTCTGGGCCACGGTTTTGCCTGTCTTGAAGGGCGATGCTCAGCTCAGTTTCGAGCTGGAACGCCGGATGATTTTGATTTTGTGGGTCAGGGTCGGCTTGCGCGTGACGCTGATGGCACGGCGGTTGACGGTGTCGATGGTGATGTTCCAGAAACCGGTGCTCGGTGCGGTGATCCTGGCCGGGAACGTGTCGAACGCGCCGCCGTGATAGGTGTGCCGGCCGCCGTTCTTGAAGCTGCGGAAGTTGGCGTCGTTCATCAAGCGGATGTTGCACATTTGAGAGCATTCGATGACGACGATATCGTCTTCGTTGAGGTGTTCGCGCTGGTGTATGAATTTCATGGGCGCCTCCAGAAGGGCTTTTTCTACCAAATCAAAACGATAGCAAGGTCAATGCTGCGCAGTTTATCAGCACCGGGTGCTAATATCCGGCCTGCGCCCCACGCTTTGTTCATTTATCGCAGGATGCGCAAAAAAAGACGCAGGATGCTGGAGAAAAGCAGCGTTTGCATTGTCGGAGGATCTTTATCGGAGGAATCATATGAAGCGCAGTGTGTGGGTGTTGGCATTGGCCATGAGTGGATGTGCATCGGTATCGGACATCAACCAGACGCCGCCCACCATGAATGTCATCTCCGGAAAGAAACCTCAGGAATATGCCCAGTGCGTCGCTGACAAGCTGGCCAGCACTCGGGGTCCGCTGCAAATGGAACCTCACAAGAATGGCGTGCGCTTGATCGTCCCCGGCAAATTGTCGACGCTGCCGGCGGCGGTGTTCGACATTGACGAGCGCTCCAGTGGCAGCAGTATCAAGCTGCACGAAAGCCTGTCCAACGTGCCCGTGCGTCCGGGTGATGTGCAGGACGCGGCCAACGCCTGCATTTCCGGTTGAGCCAGGACTCGGCCTGACGAGCAGGCCGGGCATCGGATAAACTGCTGCTCTCGACAAAAAAATGCCGCCACGGTCGACGTTGGCGGCATTGTCATTTATGGAGTCAGTCGATGAAGCGCGAGCAGGTGCGTGAGCGCCATGCAGAAGGTCTTATCTGCGCCACCCATGTGATTCAGAACCCGGCGACCCCGGGGGAGTGGATCGTCTTTTTCAAGAAAAGCGCAGGACGCAGCTTTTTTCTGGTGGACGACCAGGACGAAGTTGAATCCTTCAGCCGCCTCGATGACCTGATCGAGATCATCCGCGGCCTGGGGATCAAGTTCGCCGAGATCCACATCTGAGAGTCAGACCACGGGTTTATTTACACACCACCAGGACGCTGCGGCTGGTGAAGTTGCCGACATCCACACCCAGGGTCTTGTCGCTTTCCTTGGCTTGCGGCGTGCCATCGGTACCGACGATGCGGTAGCCGGTGCCGGCGCAGGAGGCGTCAGCCTTTTCATAACAGGTGGCCCAGGAGTTCGCTTCGCCCGAGCAATCGATGGTCAGGCCTTGTTCGCCGGTGTTCAGGTAGGTTTTTTCGGCTGTGGCACAGCCTGCCAGGGCCAGGACTGCAAACAGCGCCAGAAATTTTTTCATGGAATCGTCATCGAGAAGGAAGGGGCTGGCGCGAGGTTATAGCGAATGGCCATTTCGGTACAGATAAACAAAGCCCCGTTCCATGTCCAGGCGACATTTACTTGAGGCTTGTCTCGTTACTTTTTACGACGGGGGCTGCGCGCTGGAGCCGTTTCACGCTCTTTGGTTGCCGGGGCAGCGCGCTCGTCCTGAAACACGGCGGCCACTTCCACCGCCATCGCTTTGCTGGGCAAGGGGCCGGCGACCTGTTCACCGTGGTAGTTGATGATCCACCACTGACCGTCTTTGTCCTGGCTGACCGAATAACCGTTTGCGTTTTTTGTTGCCGACATCTAACTGCCTCATTGGCGGGATCAAGAGCGCCATGATACGTCAAATGCTCGCAAACAGCGCCCATGAGCGTACAGTGAGACCGCTTGGCCCTCGCAATGAAAGATGATTGAACTATCCGCCATTTTTTATTTCTCTATGATGGCATCGGTTGGCCAGCTTGGGCATTGTAAGGTGCCTGCGGCCTGATTAGACTGCGCCGAAACTCGTACACACCGCCTTTTCAAGGACTTATATGATCAAGAAATGCTTGTTCCCAGCAGCCGGTTACGGTACTCGCTTCCTGCCAGCGACTAAAGCCATGCCCAAAGAAATGCTGCCGGTGGTGAACAAGCCACTGATCCAGTACGGCGTCGAAGAAGCCCTTGCTGCGGGCTTGACGGAAATCTCCATCGTCACTGGCCGCGGCAAGCGCGCCCTGGAAGACCATTTCGACATCAGCTACGAGCTGGAAAACCAGATCAAGGGCACCGACAAAGAGAAGTACCTGGTCGGCATCCGCAAACTGCTGGACGAATGTTCGTTCTCCTACACCCGCCAGACCGAAATGAAAGGCCTGGGCCACGCGATCCTGACCGGTCGCCCACTGATTGGTGACGAACCTTTCGCCGTGGTCCTGGCGGACGACCTGTGCGTCAACCTCGAAGGCGACGGCGTGTTGACCCAGATGGTCAAGCTGTACAAGCAGTTCCGCTGCTCCATCGTGGCGATCCAGGAAGTCGATCCGCAGGAAACCAACAAGTACGGCGTAATCGCCGGCGAAATGATCCGCGACGACATCTACCGCGTCCACAGCATGGTTGAAAAACCAAAGCCTGAAGATGCACCGTCGAACCTGGCGATCATCGGTCGCTACATCCTGACCCCGGACATCTTCGACCTGATCGAACAGACCGAGCCAGGCAAGGGCGGTGAAATCCAGATCACCGACGCCCTGATGAAGCAGGCCCAGAACGGCTGCGTCATGGCCTACAAATTCAAAGGCAAGCGTTTCGACTGCGGTGGCGCCGAAGGCTACATCGACGCGACCAACTTCTGCTTCGAGAACTTCTACAAGACGGGTAAGGCGTACTGATCGCCTGCGCCGCACCTTGAAAAACGCCCCGACTGGTTCGGGGCGTTTTTTTGTCTGGATAATGCTCTCACTCCAACAAAATCCCTGTGGGAGCGGGCTTGCTCGCGATGGCGCCGGCACATCCAGCATCACCACAAGCTGACCCGCCGCTATCGCGAGCAGGCTCGCTCCCACAGGTTTTGGCCCGACTGATCGGTGTTACCCATTTCGCCTGGCTTTTTCATTTCCCGCCCCCATAACCATCGCAACGCTGCCTCGCGTGAAAACAGCAGGTATGCTGATGGCCTGCCGAAGGAGAGAGAAAATGGCCTACGATTTTGACTTGTATGTGATTGGCGCCGGTTCCGGCGGTGTGCGGGCTGCGCGGTTCGCGGCCGGTTTCGGGGCCAAGGTGGCCGTGGCGGAGAGCCGCTACCTGGGCGGTACCTGCGTGAACGTGGGGTGTGTGCCGAAGAAACTGCTGGTCTACGGTGCGCATTATGCCGAGGACCTCGAGCAAGCGTCGGCCTATGGCTGGACGACGGGAGAAGCGAGTTTCGACTGGGCCACGCTGATCGCCAACAAGGATCGGGAAATCAATCGCCTCAACGGGATATACCGCAACCTGCTGGTCAACAGCGGCGTGGTGTTGCACGAGGGCCACGCCAGGCTCACCGGACCCCATGAGGTCGAGATCAACGGCCAGCGCTACACCGCCGAACACATCATGATCGCCACAGGTGGCTGGCCGGTGATACCGGACATTCCGGGCCGTGAGCACGCGATCAGCTCCAACGAGGCGTTTTTCCTCAAGGAACTGCCCAAGCGCGTCATCGTGGTGGGCGGTGGCTACATTGCCGTGGAGTTCGCCGGAATCTTCCATGGCATGGGCGCGCAGACCTCGTTGCTGTATCGCGGTGAGCTGTTCCTGCGCGGCTTTGATGGCGCGGTACGCAAGCATCTGGCCGAAGAGCTGAGCCGTCGCGGCCTGGATCTGCAATTCAACGCGGACATCAAAAGCATCGAAAAACTGGCCGATGGCAGCCTGGAGGTAGAGCTCAAGGATGGTCGCATACTGGCCACCGATTGCGTGTTCTACGCCACCGGCCGGCGGCCGATGCTCGACAATCTGGGCCTTGAACACACCGGTGTCACGCTGGACGAGAAGGGCTTCGTCAAGGTCAACGAAAAGTACGAGACCGCTGAACCGTCGATCCTGGCCATTGGTGATGTGATCGGTCGGGTACAACTCACCCCCGTCGCCCTGGCTGAAGGCATGGCGGTGGCGCGGCGGCTGTTCAAGCCCGAGCAGTATCGTCTGGTGGATTACCGGATGATCCCCACGGCTGTGTTCAGCCTGCCGAATATCGGCACGGTCGGCCTGACTGAAGAGCAAGCCAGGGAGGAGGGGAAGGAAGTCCAGGTGTTCGAAAGCCGCTTCCGCCCGATGAAACTGACCCTCACCGACTGCCAGGAGCGCACGCTGATGAAGCTGGTAGTGGATGCCCAAACGGACAAAGTGCTGGGCTGCCACATGGTCGGGCCGGATGCCGGGGAAATCGTCCAGGGGCTTGCCATCGCGCTCAAGGCTGGCGCTACCAAGCGTGATTTCGACGAGACCATCGGCGTACACCCGACTGCCGCCGAGGAATTCGTCACGATGCGAACTCCCGTAGCGTCCTGATCCTTGGGACCCACCTATGGCGAGCGAGCCCGCTCGCCATATTAGGTTTTCTTCTATCTATTAAGCGGCTGATAGCCAAAACCAATCATTCACATCAGGTTTGCCAATGAGCCTGCCGGGGGATGAGTGGTTAAGATTCACGTCATCAACTTTTCAACCCCTGACGGAGAGTCATCAATGCCTATCATCAACAGCCAAGTTAAACCGTTCAACGCTACCGCTTTCAAAAACGGCGAATTCGTCCAGGTTTCGGATGCCGATCTGAAAGGCAAGTGGTCCGTGGTGTTCTTCTACCCGGCCGACTTCACCTTCGTTTGCCCAACCGAGCTGGAAGACCTGGCCGACAACTACGCTGAATTCAAGAAGCTGGGTGTCGAAATCTACAGCGTCTCCACCGACACTCACTTTGCTCACGCTGCCTGGCACAACACCTCGCCAGCCATTGGCAAGATCCAGTACACCATGATCGGTGACCCGACCCACGTCATCTCCCGCAACTTCGACGTGCTGATCGAAGAAGTTGGCCTGGCTGACCGCGGTACTTTCGTGATCAACCCTGAAGGTCAGATCAAGATCGTTGAAATCAACGACGGTGGTGTAGGCCGTGACGCTTCCGAGCTGCTGCGCAAGGTCAAGGCTGCTCAGTACGTTGCTGCTCACCCGGGCGAAGTCTGCCCAGCCAAGTGGAAAGAAGGCGAGGCCACTCTGGCTCCGTCCCTGGACCTGGTCGGCAAGATCTAAGTCTGTGAGTCATCCGAGGGCGATCCGCTCTTAATCAAGCAAGCCGCTTCGCCCCAAAAAACGCCCGGGCGAGATTCGCTCGGGCGTTGTTTTTTCTGAAATTCAAAAAATGGAAATCGCCCGTATGTTGGACGCCAATCTTAAAGCTCAGTTGAAGTCATACCTGGAACGGGTCACCCAGCCGATCGAGATCGTCGCCTCCCTCGACGACGGTGCGAAATCCCAGGAAATGCTCGCGTTACTCAAAGACGTTGCCAGTCTGTGTGACCAGATTACCTTGCTCGACAACGGCACCGATGCGCGCAAGCCTTCGTTTTCGTTGAATCGCCCAGGAGCCGATATCAGCCTGCGTTTTGCCGGTATCCCCATGGGCCACGAATTCACTTCGCTGGTGTTGGCCTTGCTGCAAGTCGGCGGTCATCCTTCCAAGGCCAGTGTCGAAGTCATCGAACAGATTCGCTCCCTTGAAGGCGAGTTCAACTTCGAGACCTATTTCTCGCTGTCCTGCCAGAACTGCCCGGACGTGGTCCAGGCCCTGAACCTGATGGCGGTGCTGAACCCGAACATCCGCCACGTCGCCATCGACGGCGCGCTGTTCCAGGCCGAGGTCGACGAACGCCAGATCATGGCCGTGCCGAGTGTTTATCTCAATGGCGTGAACTTTGGCCAGGGCCGCATGGGCCTGGAAGAAATCCTCGCCAAGATCGACACCAGTGGTATCGAGCGCCAGGCTGAGAAGATCAGCGCCAAGGAAGCTTTTGATGTGCTGGTGGTGGGCGGTGGCCCAGCCGGCGCTTCGGCGGCTATCTATGCGGCCCGCAAGGGCATCCGCACCGGTGTCGCGGCTGAGCGCTTCGGCGGTCAGGTGCTCGACACCATGGCCATCGAGAACTTCATCTCGGTGCAGGAAACCGAAGGGCCGAAATTGGCCGTCGCCCTGGAAGAGCACGTCAAGCAGTACGACGTGGACATCATGAACCTGCAACGCGCCGATGCATTGGTACCAGGCAAGGATGGCGCGCTGCACGAAATCAAATTCGCCAGTGGTGCGAGCCTCAAGGCCAAGACCGTGATTCTGGCGACCGGTGCGCGCTGGCGTGAAATGAACGTGCCGGGCGAGCAGCAATACCGCAACAAGGGCGTGGCGTACTGCCCGCACTGCGACGGCCCGCTGTTCAAAGGCAAACGCGTGGCGGTGATCGGCGGCGGTAACTCCGGCGTGGAAGCGGCCATTGATCTGGCCGGTATCGTGGCCCACGTCACTTTGTTGGAGTTCGACGTGCAATTGCGTGCCGACGCGGTATTGCAGCGCAAACTGCACAGCCTGCCGAACGTGACCGTGATCACCAACGCCCAGACCACCGAAGTGACGGGCGATGGCCAGAAGGTCAATGGCTTGCGCTACAAAGACCGCCCAAGCGGTGAAGTACGGGACGTGGCGCTGGAAGGGATCTTCGTGCAGATCGGTCTGTTGCCTAACACCGATTGGCTCAAAGGCACCGTCGAGCTGTCGCCACGCGGCGAGATCATTGTCGATGCCCGCGGTGAAACCTCGATCCCGGGTGTGTTCGCCGCCGGTGACGTGACGACTGTTCCGTACAAGCAGATCGTGATCGCCGTAGGCGAGGGGGCCAAGGCTTCGTTGAGCGCCTTTGACCATCTGATCCGTACCTCCGCGCCGGCATAAACAGCCGATAGCGAAAAAAACAAAACCCCATGGGCCCAGTGCTCATGGGGTTTTGTTTTTTGGATCACGCATTACCGTGTGGGAGCGAGCCTGCTCGCGATAGCAGACTGTCTGGTACATCAATGTTGAATGCGCTGCCGCTATCGCGAGCAGGCTCGCTCCCACAGGGGGCTGTGGGATTTTTATTGCCCACACACCCTACGATGGCGCTTACAGCGGCGCAGGCTGGATGATTTCAACCCAGTAGCCATCCGGGTCCTTGATGAATGCCAGGCTTTTCATGCGACCGTCGTTCAGGCGCTTCTGGAAGTCGCAGCCCAACGCTTCGAAGCGCTCGCAAGCGGCCACGATGTCCGGGACCGAGATGCAGATGTGGCCGAACCCGCGTGGGTCAGTGTTGCCGTTGTGGTAGGCGAACGCCGGGTCGCTTTCGGTGCCGTGGTTGTGGGTCAGCTCCAGGATGCCGGGGATGGATTTCATCCATTCGGTGCGCTGTGCAGCGTCGGCCGGAATCTGGCTCTTGTCCACCAAGGCGAGGAAGTACAGGCTGAATTCGGCTTCCGGGAAATCGCGTTTTTCCACCAGGGAAAAACCCAACACCCGGGTGTAGAAATCCAGGGACTTGGTGATGTCCTTGACCCGCAGCATGGTGTGGTTGAAGACGAATTTGGCCGTGGCGGTATCGGGTTGGGCGGTGACGCCAGGGAAAGTGTTGAGTTCGTGCAGGCTCATGGGCCCTCCGGAAAATAAGTGGGGCAAACGGCATCGCAACTTTGCTGCGACGGTCCTGGGCTTGCGCTAAACGGCTTCCTTGCAGGTGCACCCATGATACGCAAGGGGCGCGGCATCGCCAAACGCCTCTGGCTATTGCTTGCCTGGGCGGCGGGCTTCAGACTTTACGAATCGTCCTTGAGTGCAATGCAATGATTCGACCGTTCCTTTCGCTGTTTGTCCTGCTGCTGGCCGCGATGGCAAATGTCGCTGTCCAGGCCGCCGAACCGCAGGTCGCCTGGCCCCCAGGCTGGGTCATCGAACCATTGCCCTCTGATGCTGGCACCTCGTCGG
Organism: Pseudomonas sp. N-1-13; assembly: GCF_057787095.1. Taxonomy (NCBI): domain Bacteria; kingdom Pseudomonadati; phylum Pseudomonadota; class Gammaproteobacteria; order Pseudomonadales; family Pseudomonadaceae; genus Pseudomonas; species Pseudomonas sp. N-1-13. The sequence continues at coordinate 2,202,458 of NZ_JBYNRI010000001.1, forward strand.
CAGCGCCGGGAACGACCCGGCAACGGGCGACAAAGAGTGATTCAGCGGGCACGGCGGTGATGGTCATGGAACTGACCACGACACCCATCGAGCCGGGTCATCAAGTCAACTTGCAAGGCGTGTTACTGGAAATGCGCAAATCAATTCAAAAGGACTTTTATCAGAGCGGTTATCAAAGTGTCTGTAATAAGATTCATTCTTCGATGTTGGGCGACGTTGCCGCACTGGAGACCACTTGCACGATCACGCAAAACGGTCGGCACGTGTTATCTCAGACACTCGTCGCTGCACTAAAGGAGGGCAGGGCTAATGTGCTGTCCTATGCGGGGCAGGCTCAGGAGTTTGTAGAAAACCAGGATGAAATACAGTCGGTACGAAATAGCCTGAAACTATAAAGCCCTCGGTATTAGAACTACTTAATCCAGAAATCCTGCCCCATAAAAAACCCTGAGCAGGCTCAGGGTTTTTTTCATTCGGCCAGCTTTCTCAGCTGCGCAACCAGGCGTCAACGGTTTTTGCACCGTACTGTTCTTTCCAGGCTTTCAGGCCTCGATGGTTGCCGCCTTTGGTTTCGATCAGTTCACCTGTGTGCGGGTTCTGGTACACCTTGACCACTCGCGCACGGCGGGTTTTGACAGGCTTGGTCGATGGCAGGCCCCCCTTGGCCGGGTTCGGGTCGAGAATCGCGATGACGTCGCGCAGGCTCTTGCCGTAGGTTTTCATCAGTCCCTGGAGCTTCTCTTCGAATTCGATTTCTTTCTTGAGCCCGGCATCATTCTTCAGCTTTTCCAGCTGCTTGAGCCGCTCTTGAAGGTCCTGTTCTGCTTTACGAAATTCAGCGAGTCTGGACAATATCGTTACTCCAATCAGAATATTTGGCTGATACCAACCGCAAACAAAGCTATAAGCCAAGTGCCTTGAAGCGACTCGGTGATAATGACGCTCCTGCTATTAGCCACAGGTAAAAAAATTGTAGTAGTGAAACCCACGGGTGTAAATCGTAACTTTTTCGTTATGTAACAAGGGATGCGAATTTTATCAGTCCGACTGTGGTTGTCCGTGGAGGGACGTAGCACCAGGGCTTTCAATGACGGACACCGCCGCAATGAAATCCGCGCCACTCATCGGGCGACCAAATAGATAACCCTGCAAAAAGTTCACCCCGTGAGCGGCCAGATAGTTGCTTTGTTCAACGGTTTCGACCCCCTCGGCAACGATACCCAAGTCCAGCTTGCCCGACAGTTCGATGATGCTGTCAAGGATGTGCCGCGACAGGGCATCGACGCCAATCATGGCAACAAAGCTCTGGTCGATTTTCAGGAAGTCCACGTTGAACTGGCGCAAGTAGCCCAGGCTGGAATGACCGGTGCCGAAGTCGTCGATTGCGATCTTCACCCCCAGTTCACGCAGGTGCTGGAACAGCTGGTGAGTGGTGGGTGTCGGTTCAATCAGCTCGCGCTCGGTCAGCTCCAGCACCAAGGTAATGACCCCTGGTGGGAAGGCCTCCAGGAACTCGCGGCAATCTTGCACCAGTTCCAGACTCTGACAATGGCGAGCGGTGATGTTGATGCCGACGTGAAAGGGACTTTCCAGTTGCGGGACCAAGGGCGATAGCAAGCGCACCGTTTGCTGCATCAATGCCCGGGTCATCGGCACGATCAAACCGCTGTGTTCAGCAAAGGGAATGAACAGGTCCGGCCGCACCAGGCCTTCCTTGGGATGGTTCCAGCGCATCAGCACTTCGACCCCAGCCCAACGTTTGCTGTCGCCCTGCACGACCGGTTGCAGATACGGCACGAATTCCCCGGCTTCAAGCGCGCGTTGCAGCTCATGGCTGGGGGATGAGGCGCGTTTTTGCAGCCAATGGCCGAGCGTTCCGGCGATGACACCGAAGAAGATCAGCAGGCTGAACAGCGGCGGATACTCACGGGCCATGTAGCGCCAGATTTCCCCCTCATCGAAGCCGGCTTCAACATTGAAGGCATAGCGCGATGAGGTCAGGTTGCTGCGGGCGACCGGCAGCGCGGGCAGGGGCGCTGCTCGGACCTTCCCGTCCGCGGTCAGCCAGTTTGGCCCGACTTGCAGCAACAACCGGGTTTCGCCGCCGATCAGACGCAAGACATTGGCCAGGTGATAACCGTCCAGCGTTGCCAATGCCCCTTGCCGCCCTTCATTGAGCCGGTGGATCAGCAGCGCGGTGTCGGGGGTGATCGGGTTGCCGTTCATGAGCCACAACGTACCCTGATGGTAGGCGTTCGGATCAAGCGTTTCCTCGAAGGCGCCAAACAGCGAACTGCAATAGAGGATGTTGTCCCACACCAGGTTGGTCGAACGGACGAATGGGCGACGCGTCACCTGTTCGCGCAAGGCCAGTTTCACCGCTTCGCAGGGCTGGCCGGCCAGAGGCAGCAGTTCGCGCGCCGCAAGGGCGGTGTTGTCGAGCATCAGTTCGATCTGCCCGATCAACTCTTCGCTGGTCTGTCGGCTCTGTTGCTCCAGTGTCCGTTCCGCCTGCATGTACAGAATGCCCAGCCCTGACAGTATCGGCAGCACGCCGCAGAGCAGCGTGATCAGGTTGCGACGGGGCCGCTTGCGCAAACGAGTGGCGGTCAATGGCATCTGCATAACCTGTGAGGGCTTGAGGAACAGCTTCGATAGTGTATCCGGTTGCCGGTGATCAGACTGACTGCCTTGCCAGCTCGATAAACGCCAGGGTGGCGGGCGAGGCCTGTCGGCTGTCCAGTACCGCCAGGCCTATCTGACGCGGAACCTGTGGCGACAATGGCCGCGTGACGAACCGTGGGTTGTCGCCGCCCGGCAGTGAACCTTCGGACACCAGGGTCACGGCCTCGCCGCGGCTGACGACATCCAGGGTGCTGAGCAGCTGCGAACAACGATAGCGCACGTTCGGTGTGAGCCGGCCTGCGTTGAACAGGCGCGAAACCAGTTCAGAAGAACCGGCCTCGGTAAGCACGAACGGGTCGTTGCACAGGTCCTTGAGACTCAGGCTGGCTTGGGCGGCGAGGGGATGGGCGGTGGGCAGCACGGCGACCATCTGGTCTTGCATCAGCGCGAACGTGTCGAAACGGTCTTCGGGCAGCACCACGAAACCGACGTCGATCCGCCGTTCATCCAGCCACTGGATGACTTGCCGGTCCGGCCCTTCGTCGATGTGCACTTCGATCCCCGGATGCAGAGCCCGGTAACGTCGCAGGATGGCGGGCAACAACTTCATCGACGAAGTCGGACCGAACGAGCCGATGCGCAGGGTGCCTCGGCGCATGCCCCGTGCATCGGCGGCTTCCTGGCGCAAGGTGTTGGCCAGCCCGAGCATGGCCCGGGCGCGCAGCAGCAACTGCCGGCCAATGTCGCTGGGCTCGATGAGGGTCTGATGACGTCTGAACAGCTCCACGCCCAACTCCTGCTCCAGGGATTTGATGGCGTGGGACACCGCTGACTGGCTGATGCCCAACCGCGTCGCCGCGGCGGTGAAACCGCGTAGCTCGGCGACCTGGGAGAAGATCTCAAGTTGGGTGAGGGTCATGAGTGAATGCTCATTTTACGATGATCAAGCATGAGGCGAATAATAGAGTATCTCAAGCGCACTTTCCTGTGGCGAGGGAGCTTGCTCCCGCTTGAGTGCGAAGCGCTCATAGAAAAGGGCCGCTTCGCAGCCCAGCGGGAGCAAGCTCCCTCGCCACGGGTAGTCGTTTTATTTCAATGTGGTGAAACCATGAAAACCCTCGAACAATCCGTTCCAACCCCTTCGGACCTGCTGGTCTACCTGAAACTGGCCATGGTCACCATGATCTGGGGCGGCACCTTCGTTGCCGGCAGGATCCTTTCCGATGCCCTGACCCCGCTGCTCGCCGCCAGCCTGCGGTTTCTGTTGGCCAGTCTCGCGCTGTTGCTGTTTCTCGGTCTGGCCGGGGTCCCGCTGGCCAGGCCCAACCTGAAACAAGGGCTGCAATTGGCGGCGCTGGGGTTCTTCGGGATCTTTTTCTACAACCTGTGTTTCTTCTATGGCTTGCAGTACATCAATGCGTCGCGGGCCTCGTTGATCGTGGCCTTGAATCCGGCGGTGATAGGGCTGGCGTCCTGGTGGCTGTTCAAGGAACGGCTGAGCCGGGCGAAAGTTGCGGGCATCGTGCTGTGTATCGGCGGGGCGGGGCTGGTGATCGTCAGTCGCGATCCGTCCTTGCTACAGAGTGCAGGGCAGGGCTGGCTGGGCGATCTGCTGATTTTTGGCTGCGTGCTGGGCTGGGGCGTCTATTCCTTGTTTTCCAAAAACCTGAATGAAAGCCTCGGGCCTTTGCAAACCGTGACTTGGTCGATTCTGCTGGGCACCTTGATGTTGTGGCTAGCTTGCGCGGCCGCAGGCGAAGTTCGCGTTGAAGCATTGTGCGGGCTGGACATTGGGCAATGGCTGAGCCTGCTGTACTTGGGCGTGCTGGGGTCGGCGCTGGCTTATATTGCCTGGTACGACGGCATCCGTCGGATTGGCGCGACCCGTTCCGGCGTGTTCATCGCACTCAACCCGTTGACCGCTGTGCTGTTCGGGGCGCTGCTGTTGGACGAACGGCTCACCGTCTTGATGGGTGTAGGTGCGGGGCTGATCCTGACGGGGATTTTCCTGTGCAACAAACCCCTTGCGCGGTCGCCGCAAAAGACGATTTGATACCGAAGGCGGACAAACATGGTTACGCTGTGTAGAATCGAGTTACGCATATAAGAATAAACGTCTTCTGGCAGCAGAAGCCTCGCCCGCAAGAGCCTTGGGTCGACAATGAAGATATTCGGGTTTCAACTGATCTACGGCGATTTCCTCGCCCGCACCGTTCGCGGCATTTCCTGCGCGCCACCGCGTGCCCTCAGCATGGCCGGCAACTAACGCTCCGTTAATTGATAAGCATGATGAGGCGCCAACATGGCAGATCTATACGAAAACCCGATGGGCCTGATGGGCTTTGAATTCATCGAATTCGCATCCCCCACACCCAATACCCTGGAGCCGATCTTCGAGATCATGGGCTTCACCAAAGTGGCCAGCCACCGCTCCAAGGACGTGCATCTATATCGCCAGGGCGCGATCAACCTGATCCTCAACAACGAGCCCCACAGCGTGGCCTCGTACTTCGCCGCCGAACATGGGCCGTCGGTGTGCGGCATGGCATTCCGGGTCAAGGATTCGCAACAGGCCTACAAGCGCGCCCTGGAACTCGGCGCCCAGCCGATTCACATCGAAACCGGTCCGATGGAGCTGAACCTGCCGGCAATCAAAGGCATCGGCGGCGCGCCGCTGTACCTGATCGACCGTTTTGGTGAAGGCAGCTCCATCTACGACATCGACTTCGTGTTCCTCGAAGGCGTTGACCGCAACCCGGTGGGCGCGGGCCTGAAAATCATCGACCACCTGACCCACAACGTGTATCGCGGGCGCATGGCCTACTGGGCCGGCTTCTACGAGAAGCTGTTCAACTTCCGCGAGATCCGTTACTTCGACATCAAGGGCGAATACACCGGCCTAACCTCCAAGGCCATGACCGCCCCGGATGGCATGATCCGCATCCCGCTGAACGAGGAATCGTCCAAGGGCGCCGGGCAGATCGAAGAGTTTCTGATGCAGTTCAACGGTGAAGGCATCCAGCACGTGGCCTTCCTGACCGATGACCTGATCAAAACCTGGGACCAGCTTAAAAGCATCGGCATGCGCTTCATGACCGCGCCGCCGGACACCTACTACGAAATGCTCGAAGGTCGCCTGCCGAACCACGGCGAGCCGGTGGATGAACTGCAAGCGCGGGGCATTTTGCTGGACGGCGCTTCCGAACAGGGCGACAAGCGTCTGCTGTTGCAGATTTTCTCGGAAACCCTGATGGGGCCGGTGTTCTTCGAATTCATCCAGCGCAAGGGCGACGATGGCTTCGGCGAAGGCAACTTCAAGGCGTTGTTCGAGTCCATCGAGCGTGACCAGGTGCGGCGTGGTGTGTTGGCTACTGAGTAAGAGCTGAGGCAACAGACAACCCGTGCGGCGTAACTGCCGTACGGGTTTTTTATTGGCCAGCAGATCCCAATGTGGGAGCGAGCCTGCTCGCGATCGCGACCTTTCAGATACATCAATGTTGAATGTGCCGCCGATATCGCGAGCAGGCTCGCTCCCACAAGGTCCGTGTAAGTTTCAGGTCCGGCGTCGCTGGCGCATCAGATGCTTGAATCCTTCGAACACCAGCACTGCGACGGCCAGCCAGATGGGAATGTAGGTCAGCCATTCACTGGCCTGGATGCTTTCTCCCAGCAGCAGGGCAACGCCCAGCAGCAACACCGGTTCGACATAGCTCAACAGCCCGAACAGGCTGAACGGCAGCAACCGGCTGGCAACGATGTAGGCCACCAGCGCCGAAGCACTGATCACCCCGAGCAACGGGATCAGCAGCGACAGCCAAGGGTACTGGTCGAAAACAGCGAAACCCTGCTCCCCGCTTTGTACGAACCAGAGCGCCAGCGGCAGCATCAGGGTCATGTCCAGCCACAACCCGCCCAGGTTGTCAGTCCCCAGGCGTTTGCGCAGGATGAAGTAGATCGGATAACCCACCACCACCAACAGTGTTGCCCAGGAAAACCCACCCACCTGGTACAACTCGTTGACCACGCCGAGGGTGGCGAAGAACACGGCGATTTTCTGCAGGTAGGACAGGCGCTCGCCATAGACGAGGCGCCCGGTCAGAACCATCGACAGCGGCAACAAAAAATACCCCAGCGACACGTCCAGGCTGTAGCCGTTGAGGGGTGCCCACATGAACAGCCACAGCTGCGCGCCCATCAACGCCGAAGACGCCATGGCACCGATCAACAGGCGCGGCGCGGCGATCAGGCGCCGACCGAGCGCCGTTACCAGGTTCCACTCCTTTGCCACCAGCATGAACACCGTCATGCAGGGCATCGTCAGCAGCATGCGCCAACCGAAGATTTCCACGCCGGTCAGCGGCGAGAGCAGGGAGGTGTAGTAATACATGACGGCGAACAGCACAGAGGCCGAGACCGATAGAACAATGCCTTTGGACACAGTGGTTCTCATGAGGGCGATCATCGACACCCGGACTTGTGACTGGAAAATTTATCTGTGGCGCATGGCCTGTGGGAGCAAGGCTTGCCCGCGATGAACGATAACGCGGTTCAGGCCTTGAACCGCAGCGCGGCCATCGCGGGCAAGCCATGCTCCCACAGTGTTCGTCGGAGTCGACGAAATTATGACGTACGCGCCACCCGCCCCGGTACGAAGTGGCCCACGTCATTGAAGCCTGGCGTCGAGGCATGCCCCGGTGTCACCAGCGAATCGATGAAGGCTTCATCGTCGGCTGTGATCGTCACCGACTGCGCCTTGGTGTAGCCATCCCATTGTTCCTCGGTGCGCGGTCCGACGATGGCCGAGGTGACGGCGCGGTTGTTCAGCACCCAGGCAATGGCGAACTCGACAATGCCCACGCCGCGTTCCTGGGTGTATTGCTGGATCTGTTGGGCGATGCGCAGGGACTCGACCCGCCATTCGGTTTCCAGGATGCGTTTGTCCTGGCGACCGGCGCGACTGTTGGCGTCCGGTGCCACGTCCGGTGCGTACTTGCCACTGAGCACCCCGCGGGCGAGGGGGCTGAAAGGCACCACGCCGAGGCCATAGTTCTGCGCGGCGGTGATCTGCTCGGTTTCGGCCTGGCGATTGACGATGTTGTACAGCGGTTGGCTGATCACCGGCCGGTCGATGCCCAGGCGGTCGGCGATTCGAATCACCTCGGCGATACGCCAGCCACGGTAGTTCGACAGGCCCCAGTAGCGGATCTTGCCCTGACGAATCAAGTCACCGATGGCCGACACCGTGACCTCAAGTGGGGTGTTGTGGTCTTCGCGGTGCAGGTAATAGATGTCCAGGTAGTCGGTGCCCAGGCGCGTCAGGCTGGCCTCGATGCCATTGAAAATGTGCTTGCGACTCAGACCGCTGCGGTTGGGGACACCATCTGGTGGGCCGAAGCCGACCTTGGTGGCCAGCACCCATTCATGACGGTGACTGGCAATCGCCTCGCCGACGATCTCTTCGGAACGACCGTTGGTGTAGACGTCTGCGGTGTCGATGAAATTGATGCCCTGGTCCCAGGCCTTGTCGATGATCCGCAGCGAATCCTCGGTGCTGGTCTGTTCGCCGAACATCATGGTGCCCAGAGTCAATGTCGAGACTTGCAACCCGGAATGGCCTAGCGTGCGGTAGCTCATGACAAGGTCCTTTTATCGATGGGAAAGGCCCAATCAAACCCCAGAACAACCGGGCGTGGCAAACGAAAAGATCGCAGGCCACGCTCGACCCCTTACACTCCGGACAACAACCCACGCACTCGATAGAGATTTGACAGGCAGACCGCTATCGCGAGCAGGCTCGCTCCCACACTGATCTGCCTGGGCCACAGGTTTCAGCTAGCCCGGATCCCTGTGGGAGCGAGCCTGCTCGCGATGAGGCCATCAGCCTCGACAACGAGGTTGATGGCAACCCGATTGCGTGAACTTGAACAATTGCGCTCAACTGCCGTGCCGTGCACTGGAACCGGAGAATAAGTATGAAAATAGTCATCGCCCCCGACTCGTTCAAGGACAGCCTGAGCGCCCAGGGCGTGGCCGATGCTGTCGCCCAAGGCCTGGCCCAGGTCTGGCCGGATGCGCAGTTGATCAAGTGCCCGATGGCCGACGGCGGGGAGGGCACGGTGGAGTCGGTGCTGGCGGCCTGCAACGGGCAGTGGCGGTGCAGTTGGGTGAGAGGTCCGTTGGGGGGCAGCGTCGAAGCGCGTTGGGGCTGGTTGCCCGACAGCCGCACCGCGATCATTGAAATGGCCGAGGCCAGCGGCTTGCAGCTGGTACCTCCTGGGCAACGTGATGCCTGTTCCAGCAGTACCTATGGCACCGGCGAGCTGATTTGCGCCGCCCTGGACGAAGGCGCCGGGCGCGTGATCCTGGCCATCGGCGGCAGCGCCACCAACGACGGCGGTGCCGGCGCGATGCAGGCCCTGGGCGTGGCCCTGCTGGATGAACACAACCGACCGCTTCCACCGGGAGGCCTGGCCTTGGCCGACCTGGCCCGCATCGATTTGAGCAAGATGGACCCGCGCTTGGCCCAGGTCAGTTTCGAGATTGCCGCCGATGTCGATAACCCGTTGTGCGGACCTCACGGCGCTTCAGCGATTTTCGGCCCGCAGAAAGGGGCATTCCCTGGGCAGGTACAGCAACTGGACCAGGCGTTGGGGCATTTCGCTGAACACTGTGCCCAGGCGTTGAACAAGGATGTACGCGACGAACCGGGCAGCGGCGCCGCCGGGGGGCTGGGGTTCGCCGCCAAGGCGTTTCTGGGCGCGCACTTTCGCACCGGCGTGGACGTCGTCGCCCAGTTGACCGGGCTGGCCGAGGCGATCAACGGCGCTGACCTGGTGATCACCGGCGAAGGCCGTTTCGACGCCCAGACCTTGCGTGGCAAGACCCCCTTTGGCGTGGCTCGCATCGCCCGCCAGCATGGCGTACCGGTGGTGGTCATCGCCGGCACGCTGGGGGAGGGTTATCAGGCGCTGTATGAGCACGGCATCGAAGCAGCCTTTGCCCTGGTCAGCGGGCCGATGACCCTGCAGGAGGCCTGTGGCGACGCGCCACGCCTGCTGACTGAGCGAGCCCGGGACATCGCCCGGCTTTGGCGAGTGGCCGCCCGATAGACCAGTGGGAGCAAGGCTTGCCCGCGATACAGGCGTTGCGGTCTCCCAGGAATCGAGTCGCCCGTATCGCGAGCAAGCTTTGCTCCCACGGCGTTGAATTTGAGATAGGGTTGAGGCTGGACTTCGCGCAAAACAGGAGTGGTACATGCGCTTTTCAGATTTGACCCGCCGCATCACCGGCGACGGCGCCGCCGCGTGGCAGATTCACGACCGGGCGTTGGCCATGCGTGAGCAGGGCATGGATGTATTGCTGTTATCGGTGGGCGACCCGGATTTCGACACCCCTCGCGCCATCATCGACGCCGCTGTGACCAGCCTGCGCGCCGGAGACACGCATTATTCGGACGTGCGCGGCTTGCACACCCTGCGTGCCAGCATTGCCCGGCGCCATCGCCAACGTTGTGGCCAGCCGGTAGGCGCCGAGCATGTCACCGTGTTGCCGGGGGCGCAGTGTGGGGTCTATGCGGTTGCGCAATGTCTGCTCAACCCCGGTGATGAAGTGATCATCGCCGAACCGATGTATGTCACCTACGAAGCCGTATTTGGTGCCTGCGGAGCGAAAGTGCTGCCGGTGGCGGTGCGCCCGGAAAACGCTTTTCGGGTTGACCCGGCCGACGTCGCCCGGCTGATCACTCCCCGTACCCGGGCGATGCTACTCAACAGCCCGAACAACCCATCCGGCGCCAGCCTGCCGCTGTCCACCTGGCAAGCATTGGCGCAGTTGTGCATCGAACATGATCTGTGGCTGATCAGCGATGAGGTCTACAGCGACCTGCTGTACGAAGGCGAACACATCAGCCCGGCCAGCCTGCCGGGCATGGCCGAGCGCACCGCGACGATCAACAGCCTGTCCAAATCCCACGCCATGACCGGTTGGCGCATCGGCTGGGTGATCGGTCCCGAACCGCTCGCCGAACATCTGGCCAACCTGTCGTTGTGCATGCTGTTCGGTCTGCCGGATTTCGTCCAGCGGGCGGCCCAGGTGGCACTGGAGCAGGACTTGCCTGAAGTGGCGCAGATGCACGAGGAGTATCGCCAGCGTCGGGACCTGGTGTGCGCCATGCTTGATGGCTGTCCCGGTCTCAAGCCTGTGCGGCCCGATGGCGGCATGTTCGTGATGGTCGACGTACGCCCGACCGGCCTCGGTGCCCAGGCATTTGCCGAGCGGCTGCTGGACGGCTTTGGTGTGGCGGTGCTGGCGGGCGAGGCGTTCGGGGCGAGCGCGGCGGGGCATATACGGATTGGCCTGGTGGTTGGCCAGCCACAACTCAAGGAGGCCTGCCATCGGATCACCCGTTGCGCGGCGGGAACACTGGAGCAAGCCCAAGCTTGATTGTCTTCTCTGGCAAAAGGCGGCCACGGTGATCAGTCCGACGAACGGCCGTCAGACCTGTCAGATCTGACAGTAGGCGTCACCGGCAAATCCGCATCTAATTTCTCCAGGCCAGATCAATCCAGGCTTTGGAGAATTGTGAATGTCTTCGTCAAGTAAAAGTGGAAGAAATATCGGTGTCCTGGCAAGACCTTTGAGTATTGAAGGGGTCGGCGCAGACAGCGTGCTTCCGCCAGAAGCTTCCATCGTGGGCGCGAAACTATTCATTCCGGAGTGGGAGGCTCCGTCCCAGACAACCGGTAAAAGTGACTTGCTGGAAGTGTGGGTGGTGCCGCCGGGTTCCCCGATTGAAATACGGTTCTACAGCAACTTCTTTCCTGTGCCGGTGGTCTTTCCGGATTTTGTTCTATTGCCGCCGCAATACCTTCAAATAGAGGGGGATATTCGCCTGCGTTATCGGGTGACGACGGGGGATGATGGAAACGAGGATACATCCTCCCCGCAAGTGTTCATTGTCAAACGGCCTACTCCTGTGAATCTGGCCGAACCAGATTTTCCCAGCGCTACGTTATGGGGCTATCTCAATTGCTCTTCGCAGCCGAAGTTATGGGAAAGCATATTCGTTCATGTTCCCGCTCAACCAGGACGGTTCGCCAAGGATGATGAGTGCGTCCTGAATTGGGAGGGTTTTACCACGCTCAATGGTGTAGGCCCGATCCCGGGTACAGCGCTGCGCTTGCCTAAGTTATTGACCCAGGAAGAGGCCACGTCCACGCAGGGATTCGATTTCGTATTGGGCAGCGATAAATATGAACAGTACATAAAGCCGATGGAACGCAATGCATCGGCTTTGGCCAGTTACACGCTGTATCGAAACGGCAACGCATTGGGAAAATCACCACCCGGGTTGGTAAAGATCGATCGAATCATCCCGGGCGAGGCGCGTCCCTGTGGCCCAGGTAGCGTGGCGGGGTTGGGTTCAGATACCGAGGGCGCCTCAGCGTTTCATGAAGTTGGCAATTCAATGAATCAATCATCGATGGAGTCTACAAACATGAACACACAGGTTAAGTCAGGTGGTGGTGTATTTGCCGAATCTCCAGTGATTGCCGGTCAATTGGCGGATGGCCGGCTCACCTATCAACAGCTCAAGACAGATCGACGGCTCAAAGTTGAGCTTGCGGACATCGACGATAAAGTCAAAGGAGGGGCAAGGATAACCCTTCATTTATTTCCACAAGGTGCAGTCACCGATCCCGACCCTTACGATCCCTCCTATATAGTCGCAGAAAGAATAAGGGCTGATGAGGCAGGAGATGTCTGGACGTTCCCGATAGAGTTTGATGTACCGGTCGATAGCCTGGTCGATGTATTCGATATCGCTGGTGATTACGCCGCGTACGAAATGGCGTTTGTTCTGGAAGACGATGACGGTAACATAGACACCTCCGGCCCATTTACCGACGTCCTCGTTGATTTGACCGCGCCCTACCAACGGCAGCCAGGTCCAGGGAACGGACAGGGGGCACGCCCACTAGCAATAACCCCGGTTTCCGCCACCATTGACGACGCTTGGCTAAATGACCCAGCCAATGCCAACGGATTGAACATCGTTATCCCCAATGCCTATACAAAGTTCGAAGCACTTGACGATAAAGTAACTTTCTACATTTCAAAAGCAACGACCTTCAACTTGATGCAGGCAGAAACGCCGGCGTTTAGCGGCCCTTTGCCTGCTACCGGGATCATCAACATTCCCCGCACTTTTTTGGAAGGGTTGGAGGACGGGACCTATTATTATTCCTACAACCTTACGGACCTGCCGGGAAATATCAGTAATCACGCTCCAGTCACCTTTCTTTTCAATCGGGTCAAGGCGCCGGCACCGATTCTCGATGTGCCAAGGATCCCGGTCACCGATGGTGGCGTGCCGATTACTTTCTCGACGGTGGCGCCTCCCGGCACCCGGGCGATTATGGAAATAGATCCTCCGCGTCACGCGCTTGGTGGTGATCGAATCATTCCCTATATCTATTCAACCGAAAGCGGGCCAACCGCTTTGCCCGAACAGGTCATCCCGACTCCCCCCACGACTGCAACATTGACGTTCGATCTGGACTACGCGACCTTGGCTCCGTTCTTCGGAGATGAAAATAAAACCGACGAAACCGAGATCGAATACTGGTATGAACTGGAACGCGCAACTCTTACCCCCAATCCCGTTTCGACTCCCATGCAGTTCGCGGTCCTCGACTTTTCCTATGCCGGACCGGAAAACCCCAATCTGCCGGACCCGGAAAACATCAACATAGCTCCGGTAGTGGTTCAAGGCGCAGGCACCACTCCCCCCGCTCCCAACACTCTGGGGCCGGATCAGGCAGGTTTGGGCGCGGCCATGAACTGGCCCGTTTGGGTTGACACCAATCGGCCCGTCACAGGCCGTGAAATCGTCAAGTTCTACTACCAAGACAAACAGGTTGGCGGTCCAGTTCCTGTGTTGGTAGGGGCGACGACGGTCACAACAACATTACCTTGGGAAACGATTCGAACTGAGGGTAACGGCACGGTGGCAGGTGGCAACGCCCGTGAGGCCTACATCACCATCGAATACCCCGGCAGTGACAACGTGATGAAACAGACGCCAACGACCAAAGTTGATGTAACGGCTATCGTCATCAACTTGCCCGCCCCACAAATTGTCAAATCGGCATACAGAGGTGCAAACGGTTCGGTGGTGCCGGAACGAATCGAGACCTTGATCAATTGCCCGAGCCTCAACCATCCGGCGGTGCCTGATGGCCCCATGCCTCCCTATATGCCACGCAATCTGCGAATCCGCATCCGGCGAGACCCCAATATTCCATCGGGTGCCACGGTGGCATTGGTATTCGAAGGGCGCGAAACCGACGCAGTGGGGGCGCCGGCCATTCCCAATACTCGCATTACGGATTCAGCGGTCATGCCGCCGACCGGCGACCTGGAGTTCAGGCTGGATGATTACGCCAAAATACGCGAGATCCAGTTGCCGAGCCCAGGAGCAGGGGGACGCCCTCCCTTTAGATATGCCCATATCGCTTACACGGTCAATGGTATCGAATCAGCGGCCACCCTACGCGTGTCCCTCCTGAACTCCAGCCTCGTGTATTGCGAAGTGGAGCGTCCAGAGACGCCTTGATGTGGCTTCAACTACAACTTGATCTCGCTGCAGATACAAACAGTTAATGACGACAGTTGTTGTCGTCTTTAACTGTTGAAGCGAGATTCCGTAGATTCAGAAGTAGAGATCCCACATTTAAATGGGAAAAGTCGTATGCATATGCGGATTTATCCTACATAGCGATGAATAGATAAACACTAGTCTGGCGACCGTTTTTTATTCCGGCTCGCGCTCATTGAGTCGGACATTCGTTCCTGAAGGAATGTCATCTTGTAGGACTCATTAATATGTCGTCTAAGTCTGTATTTTCCTATCGCAAGACAGCTACCAGCGTGTCGGCCTTGTTGTTCATGCCGCTGCTGATCAATCCATCGCTGGCCCAAGCTGGCACTGTTCCCGCTGGGCAAAGTCAGGCTATCGACGTTAATACCCCGGTGGAAACCTGGGTCGTTGAAACCGGCGCCACGTTAACAGGCTCGGGGGCCTCGACCTTAGGCATCACTGGCGTTGCAGGTGCCACGGTTAACCTGACCAACTCCATGGTCACCCCTGACGGAGTGAATGGCCTGACCCAGGGCATTGCGCTGACCAACGCCAGTGCGACGTTGAATAACTCCACGGTGACCAGTGCTCAGGGAATTGGCATATTAGCCGCACGTAATATCAACAGTGCTGGCGGCTCGCAGGTCACCCTGGGTAACAACAGTGTGGTCCGAGGCTTGGTGGGAGGGCTCGCTGGCAACCGTTTCAGCGACCTGACCGTTCAGGACTCCACGGTGGAGGGCACCGGCGCCAACAGTTTCGGGATACGTCTGCATGAGGGAGCGCTGTCCGCCAGCGGCAGCACGATCACTGGTGGCCTGAACGGGTTGATCGTGGGCACCGATGCCAACGCGTCAACGGTCATCCAGTCGTCGATCGTGCTGGACAGTACCCAGGTAGAAGGTCAAAGCGGTTCGGCCATTGTCGTCGGCTACAGTCCGGCCAATATTCCAGGTGTGGCCAACATCGAGGTCCGCAACGGTTCAACCCTGATCGGCGGGAACGGTACGTTGCTGGAAGTGCGTACCGGTGCCGCGGCTGATTTACTCGTCGACAACAGTACCTTGGCCGGTAATATCGTGGTGGATGAGGGTGGTTCGGGTAACGTCGTCCTGCAAAACGCGGCGTCGTTGACCGGTGATATGCAAAACGTCACCAGTGCGACCCTCAACAATCAGGCGAGTATGACGGGCAACGTGCTGGGCGCCTCGAATGTGGTGATCAACAACGCCTCTACGCTCACCGGCAACTTGCAAGATGTCGCCAATGTCTCGATCAACAACCGCAGCGTAATGGTCGGTGATGTAATGGGCGCTGCTGACAGTGTGTCCAATCTGACCTTGGATAACGGCGCCAACCTGACCGGCCAGGTGAGCGGCGTATCCAATTTCGCCATCAGCAATCAGGCGTTGTGGCAGATGACCGACAGCCAGGCGGTGAGCAATCTTACGCTCAACTCTGGCGGGACCGTTCGGCTGGGGAGCAATCAGCAATATTTCCAACTGGACGTGGCCAATCTGGCGGGTAATGGCAGGTTCGAAATAGGCACCGACTTCAATCAGGGCATCAGTGATCTGCTGAATATCACGGGCAGTGCTACCGGCAATCATCAGTTGTTGGTCGCCAGCACCGGTCTTGATCCGGTCAATGATGACTCGATCAAGGTGGTGCAGAGTGTCGCCTCAGGCGCCCAGTACGATCTGGTCAATGATCGCGTGGATGTCGGCGCTTATACCTACCGCTTGGTGAAGAACGGAGATGACTGGTATCTGCAACCTGATAAGGATGTGATCAGCACACCGACCCGTTCGGTCATGGCCATCTTCGGTACTGCGCCCACAGTGATCTATGGCGAGATGGCGTTGTTGAACACCCGGATGGGCGATCTGCGGGTCAATGGCGGCCAGACGGGTGGCTGGATTCGTTCGTTCGGTAACCGATACAGCGTCACCACCAACGCTTACGGCAACGGCTACAGTCAGAATCAACACGGCATCTCCCTGGGGGTCGATACCCCGGTGCAGATCGCGGGCGAACGTGTGTTGCTGGGTGTATTCGCCGGTTACAGCAAGTCGAACCTCGATTTGAGCCGTGGCAGCTCAGGCGAAATCGACAGCACCTCCCTGGGTATGTACGGCACTTGGCTGGGTGATAGCGGTTACTACCTGGATACCGTCGCCAAGCTCAACCATTTCCGTAACGACGCCAAGGTGACGATGAGCGATGGCACCAGGACCAAGGGCGGCTACAACAACCTGGGGGCCAGTGCGTCGGTGGAGTTTGGTAAACACATCGATATCAAGGATGGCTACTATGTGGAGCCGTTTACTCAGTGGCAGATGGCGACAGTGCAGGGCAAGGATTTCAACCTCGATAATGGTTTGAAGGCGGACGCCGACACCACGCGATCCATGCTGGGCAAAGTGGGTGTGACACTGGGACGGGGTATGACCCTGGACGATGGCAGCGTACTGCAACCGCATATTCGCACCGCGGTGGTCCAGGAGTTCGCCAAGCACAACGAAGTTCGAGTCAACAACAACAAGTTCAACAACGACTTGTCCGGTACCCGGTTCGAAGTGGCGGCGGGAGCCTCATGGACATTGAGTGATCGTTGGCAGGTGCATGCCGAACTCGATACCAGCAAAGGTGACAATGTCACCAAGGACATCGGTTTCAATCTGGGCGCTCACTACTCATTCTGAGTCATGTAAAAAAGGGAAGCTTCGGCTTCCCTTTTTACGTGGTGTTGCAGCGAACTATCAAGCTTTGAGCACCTGGAACTGGCCTTTGAGCAGCATGGTTTGTCCATTGGTTCCCGGCAGTTCTAGATCAACATTGAAGTTGCCCCTTACGTTCCCCTCCGAGGCCGGTACCAATTCAATGCTGCCGGAAATACCTTCGTAAATAGTGGTGAACTCCTTGAGGCTGAAGCCCACATCATCCCGTGTGTTCAACTCATAGCTACCCGGCTCGAAATTTGCCGGAATGCTGATAATGAGCTCGCGAGTGGAGGTGATTGTCGCCCTCGTCTTTTTTTCTTCCCGATCAATGGCGGTAATCACCACGACGTCCGCCTGAGAGATACCTGCCTTTTTCTTTTCGATCAGCCGAGAGGTGGCGACAAACTCGGGGAAGTCTTTACCATTGGTGGAGAAAGCTGACGCGGTGACATAGTTGCCGGGGGCAAAGCTCAATTGATAAGTGGCAGCATTCATGGATTCGGTCTCCGTTGCTAGAACTAAGGTGTCCAAAGGCCGTGTTGACCCTAATGCTGGATGAACTCTAGAGAACGCGTTTTTCAAAGGCTTGTAAACTGTCATTCCTGACAGTTTACAAGCTCTTTTATTTATGATTTTTTGAGTAGCTCTCAGGCGGGCTGACTCTTAAATGTGCTTGTGCCCTGGAGTGGCGAGGGAGTTCTTTGGCATGGTGCTTCTCCGACAGTGAACGTTGCATGCTAGGGGGGGAAGGGGGCGCATCGGTAAAGCTTTGTAGGTGCTGTGTGAAATTGTGTAAGGGGTTTGCTCGTGGGTGGGTGAGGGCGTATATCCTTGGCAGCTTGATTCCTTGGTGCCTGTTATGTCGCCTTCGCGAGCAAGCCCGCTCCCACAGAGGTTTACATGAACATTGTGGGAGGGGCTTGCTCGCGAAGGCGATCCGCCAGGCGCCCCAGCACTCTGGAAACACCATGCCCAACATCCTCCTGGTGGAAGACGACACCGCCCTCTCCGAACTGATCGCCAGCTACCTGGAGCGCAACGGCTACAGGGTCAGTGTGCTCAGCCGTGGCGATCATGTGCGGGAACGGGCGCGGGTCGATCCGCCGGACCTGGTGATCCTCGATCTGATGCTGCCGGGGCTGGACGGCTTGCAGGTCTGCCGCTTGTTGCGGGCCGATTCGGCGACCCTGCCGATTCTGATGCTCACCGCCCGGGACGACAGCCATGATCAGGTGTTGGGCCTGGAAATGGGCGCCGATGACTACGTCAGCAAGCCCTGTGAACCCCGGGTCCTGCTGGCACGCGTTCGGACCTTGTTGCGCCGCAGCAGCCTTACCGAGCCGCAGACGGTCAACGATCGCATTCTCATGGGCAACCTGTGCATCGACCTGTCCGAACGCACCGTGACCTGGCGCGGGCAAGCGGTGGAGCTGTCCAGCGGCGAATACAACCTGCTGGTGGTACTGGCCCGGCATTGCGGCGAGGTGCTGAGCCGCGACCAGATTCTGCAGCGTCTGCGCGGCATCGAGTTCAACGGCACCGACCGCTCGGTGGACGTGGCGATCTCCAAGCTGCGGCGCAAGTTCGACGACAACGCCGGCGAAGCCCGCAAGATCAAGACCGTGTGGGGCAAGGGTTATCTGTTCAGCCGTTCCGAGTGGGAATGCTGAGTCGATGTGGAAGCTGCTGATTCGCCTTTACCTGGTCACCATCGTGTCCTACAGCGCCGCGATCTATCTGATGCCGGAGTTGGTGGTCCGGCTGTTTCATGAGCGCTTCCTGAACTACAACCTCGATTATTCCCGTGGCCTGCAAACCTTGATGGTCCGGCAGTTCCATAACGTGCCCAGCGAGCAGTGGCCGGCACTGGCGGCACAGATGGACAAGGAATTCGAGCCGCTGCGCATCGAACTGGCGGCCATCGAGGATGAGGGTTTCAGCACTGACGAGCAGGCGCGTCTAAAGCGCGGCGAGAACGTGGTGCGCCTGGGCGAATGGGCCTGGCGAACCTTGGCGGCCGCGCCGCTGGATGAGCGCACGGCGGTCAAGATGATTGTGCCCCCGGACCCGACCGAGGTCAGTTGGCTGTACTGGAGCATCAACGTGTTGATCGGTGCGACGATGCTGGCTTGCCTGCTGCTTTGGTTGCGGCCGCATTGGCGCGATCTGGAACGGCTCAAACGCACGGCTGAACGCTTCGGCAAAGGCCATTTGAGCGAACGTACGCAGATTGGCTCCAGCTCGAACATCGGCAGCCTGGCCCACGTGTTCGACACAATGGCCGGCGACATCGAGCGCTTGCTCAACCAGCAGCGCGATCTGCTCAATGCGGTATCCCATGAATTGCGCACGCCATTGACCCGCCTCGATTTCGGCCTGGCCCTGGCGCTGTCCGATGACCTGCCGCCGGCCAGTCGCGAACGGCTGCAAGGGTTGGTGGCACACATCCGCGAGCTGGATGAGTTGGTGCTGGAGCTGCTGTCTTACAGCCGTCTGCAGAACCCCGAGCTTCTGCCCGAACGCGTGGAGGTGGCGCTGGAC
The DNA here is from genome assembly GCF_057787095.1 of Pseudomonas sp. N-1-13. Taxonomy (NCBI): domain Bacteria; kingdom Pseudomonadati; phylum Pseudomonadota; class Gammaproteobacteria; order Pseudomonadales; family Pseudomonadaceae; genus Pseudomonas; species Pseudomonas sp. N-1-13. The sequence goes on from NZ_JBYNRI010000001.1 coordinate 2,221,988, forward strand.
GAGTTCATCGACAGTATCCTGGGCAGTGTCGACGAGGACCTGGCGGCGCCGGATGTGGTGATCGATGTGCTGCTGCACGGCACGCTGGAGCGTTTCGTGCTGGACCCGCGCCTGACGGCCCGGGCGTTGCAGAATCTGTTACGCAACGCCATGCGTTATTGCGAAAAGCGGATCCAGGTCGGCGTGCTGGTCGGCGTCCAGGGTTGCGAGATCTGGGTCGACGACGACGGTATCGGTATTCCTGACAGCGAGCGCGAGCGTGTATTCGAACCGTTCTATCGCCTGGACCGCAGTCGCGATCGCGCCACGGGCGGTTTTGGCCTGGGACTGGCCATCAGCCGTCGCGCCCTGCAAGCCCAGGGCGGTACGCTGACGGCGCAAGCTTCGCCGCTGGGTGGGGCGCGATTGCGCTTGTGGTTGCCAACGCGGTGAGGCTGGGGGAGGGGTCAGGCGTTTATTGCGCTCGATTCAATCAGCGCCACACCCGCTTGCTGCATCCGCCGGATTGCCGCCTCCATCGAACCGTCGATATCAATGCCCCGACAGGCGTCGAGCACCACAAGCGCGTTGAACCCCGCCGCCCGGGCATCCAGCGCCGAGAACATCACGCAGAAATCCAGCGCCAGCCCCACCATGTACACCGTGTCGATGCCGCGCTCCTTGAGGTAGCCCGTCAGGCCGGTGGGTGTCTGGCGGTCGGCTTCCATGAAGGCCGAATAGCTGTCGATGTCCGGGTTGCAGCCCTTGCGAATGATCAGTTGCGCGTGCGGCAGGTCCAGGGCCGGGTGCAGCGCGGCGCCTTGGGTGTCTTGTATGCAGTGGTCGGGCCACAGTTTCTGTTCGCCATAGGGCAGTTGAATGAGGTCGAACGGTTGCTTGTCCGGATGGCTGGAGGCAAACGAAGCGTGCCCGGCCGGATGCCAGTCCTGGGCGAGGATGACCTGCCTGAATGAACGACCCAGGCGGTTGATCAATGGCACGATTTCGTCACCCCCCGGTACGGCCAATTGGCCTCCGGGGATGAAGTCGTTCTGAACGTCTATTACCACTAACGCGGTGGTTGGGGCGGTCATGGATGGGTCTCCTGAAAAATGGCCCACCACAGCTTAGCCGAACGGCCTGTGACGCAGGTGCCTCCAGTCATCCGGAGACAAGATGTCCTTCGTCGCAAATATTCCAGGGTTGATGGCTTTTTGATATTTGGTCGGTACGCCCGTACCGCAATTGAGTACAATCGCCGCCTTTCAACCGGGCATGGAAGCAGTTCGGCTTTCCAGTCACGAGAAAAAACCATGCTCATCGGCAGTTACTCCCCGGCCCTTGTTTCAATTTCCCTGTTTGTTGCGGTACTGGCTTCCTACACTGCGCTGGACATGACCGGCCGCATCGCGACCACCCAGGGGCGCGCGGCGCATTGGTGGATGGCCGGCGGTTCCCTGGCAATGGGCGTCGGGGTCTGGTCCATGCATTTTATCGGCATGCTGGCGTTCACCTTGCCGGTGGAGCTTGGCTACGATGTATCGATCACCGCCTTGTCGCTGCTGATCGCCATCCTGTCCTGCGGTTTTGCCCTGTGGTTGGTCAGTCAACCGCAATTGCCGGCGTGGCAACTGGCTTTCGGCGCGTTGATCATGGGCGCCGGCATCAGCGCCATGCATTACACCGGCATGGCGGCGCTGCGGATGCAGCCGGGTATTGATTATGACCCCTCGTTGTTCGGGGCTTCGCTGGTGATTGCGGTCGGCGCTTCGGCGGCTGCGTTGTGGATCGCCTTTCGCTTGCGCCAGAACATCCCCCATGTACGTCTGGCCCGCGCCGGCGCTGCTGTCGTGATGGGCCTGGCCATTGTCGGCATGCATTACACCGGCATGGCCGCAGCGCGCTTCAGCGACGGCAGCTTTTGCGGTGCTCTGGACGGCTTGAGTGGCAAGGGTCTGGACAATCTGGTGCTGATCACCACGTTGGCGGTACTGGCCATCGCCTTGCTCACGTCGATTCTCGATGCGCGCCTGGAGGCCCGGACCGCAGAGCTGGCCCAATCGCTGACTCTGGCCAACCGTGAGCTGACGCAACTGGCCCTGCACGACCCCCTCACCGAATTGCCCAACCGCGTGCTGCTGGCCGATCGTATCGGTCAGGCCATGCATCGGGTGCATGAGCAGGGCGGCTGTTTCGCCTTGATGTTCATCGACCTGGATGGCTTCAAACCGGTCAACGATGCTTTCGGCCATCACATGGGCGACCTGTTGCTGCGCGACGTGGCCCTGCGCCTGCGGGAAGACTTGCGCAGCCAGGACACCCTGGCGCGGATCGGCGGTGATGAGTTCGTGCTGCTGGTGCAACTGGCCGAGCCTGACGATGCGTTGCGCCTGGCGGCCCGTCAGGTCGGGCTGATCGGTCGCACATTCCGGGTGGCCGATCATGACCTGCAGATATCCGCCAGTGTCGGCATCGCGCTTTATCCAGGCAACGGCCAGAGCGCCGAAGAGCTGCTGATGAATGCCGACGCGGCGATGTACCACGCCAAGGGCGCCGGCAAGAATGGCTACAGCTTTTTCGATGCCTCGATGAACAGCAACGCCCGCAAGCAACTGCAACTGCTGCAAGACCTGCGCATCGCCGTCGATCAACGCCAGTTCAGCCTCCATTACCAGCCCAAGTTCGACGCTGCCAACGGCCGTCCGGTGGGGGCCGAAGCCTTGTTGCGCTGGACGCATCCAACCCAGGGCCTGTTGATGCCCGATACTTTCATCGACCTTGCGGAAAAGACCGGGCTGATCATTCCCATCGGGGAATGGGTGTTGAACGAGGCCTGCCGCCAGATGCGCGAATGGTACGTGCTCGGCTACACCGACTGGCGCATCGCGGTGAACCTGTCGGCCTTGCAGTTCTGCCACGTGGGCTTGGTGCAGAGCGTCGCCACGGCGCTGGAAATTCATCATCTGCCAGCCAACAGCCTGACCCTGGAAATCACCGAAACCACGGCGATGAGCGATGCCGATGCAAGCATGACCGTGCTGCAGCAGCTCTCGGACATGGGCGTGGATTTGTCCATCGACGACTTTGGCACCGGTTATTCAAGCCTGATGTACCTCAAGCGTTTGCCGGCCAACGAGCTGAAGATCGATCGCGGTTTCGTCCGCGACCTGGAGCACGACAGTGATGATGCGGCGATTGTCTCGGCCATCGTCGCCCTCGGCCAGGCCCTGGGGCTGCGGATTGTTGCCGAAGGGGTGGAGACCGACGTGCAGCAGGATTTCCTGACTCAATTGGGTTGCGATTCGCTGCAGGGTTACCTGCTGGGCCACCCGCTGCCGGCCGAGCGCTTCCTGCAGGACATTCGCAAGGCACAACGGCTGGTGCTGGCCTGAGCGGCCGCTCAGGGAACGATGTCGAACGCCGTGCTGCCCAGCCGTTCGCCATTGACCAGCAGATGCACCGCATGCCGGCCCGCGTAGTGTCGGCGGGTGGTCAGTTCGCGAATATGCTGGGAACGGCTGAGGCTGACGCACTCAAGGGCAGGCAGGTCGAAGGTCTTGAGCTTGAAGACTTTGGCCGAGGTGCCGCCCGAGGCTTTCACGTAGTCGATGGCATAGTCGATCACCAGGCGCTGGTTCTGCTCGAGGGTTGATTGCACCTTGAACGACAAGGTAATCGGTTCGCCGAGACGAATCACCGCCGGCGTGACCTGTAAGTCCAGCACCTGGATGTGCGCCTTGCCGCCGACGCCGATAACCGCCAGTGCCCGCGAATTGCCTTGTTTGATCAGGCTGCGCAAAGCATGGCGGGCGATCCATGCGGTATGGCGATCTTGCAGGGGCCAGCCTTCGATCCGGTCCAGCACCCAGTCAGGGTGCTGCTTGGTGATGTCGTTGAGATGATTGGCCACGGACTTGCGTACATACAGACTGTTGTCGGCCTTGAGGGCCTCAAGGATCGCGGCGGCGAGGTCGGGGTTGGCCTGGATCGGCTCCAGGTGGAACGACCAGGGCAAGCGCGGTCGACTGCCTTCGCTGGCCAGGCGACGGACGTGTTCGTTGGGGTCGTGCGCCCAGTCGTGCATGGCTTTGAGGGTGCGCGCCAGGTCATCGCGCAGGAAATGCCGCACGGCGAACTCCGAGGAGCCGAACCGGGTGAAATACTTGAGCGCATCCAGGGACAGGTCGAAGCTGTGCCGGCCGTAGGACGCCACGTAGTGGGGCAGGAACATGCTGACAAACATGCTGTTGAGTCGGGGCGCCAGGTCTCGCAGCACATCCAGCGACGCCTCGTACTCCAAGGGCAGTACCGCATGCAGGCACTCACTGATTCGCGCCATGCGTTGCATCACCGACAACTCGCTCAGCCCGTCATTGGCCATGTCCAGGAACGCCCGGCTATCGAAAGCCGGATACACCGCGCTCATTTCACTGGCGATGTGCTCAAGGCGTGTGGCGTTGAAGATTTCCTTGAGGGCAGGGGATGAGGTGGTGGCGTTGCTCATGGCGGGGTCCGTGCGGTGAGGTGTGTTGGACTTTATAGGGGATGTGGCTGCCAATGTGTAGCCATCGCCACAGGGACATCGTTGTTCTTCCCGCGGCCTCAGACTTGCGCCACTTCACTCACATACTGGCGGATATGCCCCAACCCCCGTTCCACATAGGCCTCTTTCTCGCCCACCGGGGCAAAGTAATGCAGCACTTCCCGCGCGGTCTCCAGGCCCTTGAGCCGCGCCAGCACCCAGGTCGACAGGTACTGGGCGGAGAAACAGCCACCGGCGGTGGCGATATTGCCATTGGCGTGGAACGCCTGGTTGACCACGTTGACACCCGCCGCCACGACCCATGGTTTACTGGTGGTGTCGGTGCAGGCCGGTGCTTGGCCGAGCAGCCCCAGGCGTGCCAGCAGGAATGTGCCGGAGCATTGGGAACCGAGCAACTGGCGCGTCGGGTCCAGACGCAGCCGGCTCATGATGGCCGGGTTGTCGGCCACTTCCCGGGTCTTCATGCCGCTGCCAAACAACACGGCGTCGGCCTTGCAGGCCTGCTCCAGGTCGATCTGGGCGTCGATGGTCAAACCATTCATGGACGTGACGCGCGGGGTAGGTGAAGCGATGCTCACGCGCCACTCCTTATCGCCGATCAGGGAAATACGGCTGAGCATGCCGTAGGCAATCAGTGAGTCCAGTTCGTTGAAGCCGTCGAAGGTCAGAATGGCGATGTGCATGGCGAGCCCCGGTTTTTATAAATGGCTTTTTTGCCAGCCTACGCCGGTTGTCGGCATCACCGCCCCGTACAGTCGGCGACGGATTCGTCGCTACAGTAAAAGGAATGATTCGCCGCCGTTGAAGTCGGAGATTTCAGTATTCTCGAAATCACTGGAGTTTTTATGCGCAAGCCTACCCTGATCGCCAGCCTGGTCCTGATCGCCGGTCTCGGAGCCCTTGGCCCTGTGGCGCAAGCGGTCGAGGCCACCGGAGATGCGGTGGAACATTCACCCAACAATGGTCGCCGGTTGGTGGAGGCCGACCGGACGCCTTCTGAATATCAGCGCTCGGACAAGGCCATTAAAAACTGGAAGGAGAAGGGGCTCGAAGCACCCGAGGAAGGCGCGCAATGGGTGCAGATCCATGACAAATACGTGATGGTAGTGATTGCCTCCGGCCGCATTCTGAAAATCACCCCCGCCACACGCTAGTCCTTTGAGCTCACTTCGCCTTTGTCCCACAGGCGAACCAGCTCGCCGGGTGCCTGGTCTTCAGGCACCTGCAGCACCATTTCGTCGTCCTGGTCGTTGGCGCGATAGCGCACCTCGATCCGGAAAAAACGCTGGTCGCCACGCCCCGGTGCCGCCGAGTCCAGCGGCAGACACCCTTCCAGTACCGAACAGATACGCGTGCGCTGGTTGAGATCGCACTGGGCGAAATCGATTTCCCGAGGGCGAGTCAAGCCGGGCATCGCCGCCACGCCGCCCTGGCGGGACAGCCGCACCACGGCGTGATCATCGAGGTTTGGAAGGGGTTTCATCAGTGCTCCTCGGTTAAATCGACGCCTACCTGAGCCCAGCCGTTCTGCACCGCTTGCACTTCCCGGATGCCAAAGCGCTGGCGGGCGTGCTCGACGGTCAAGCGGGCGAAGTCGCTGAAGGAGGCGTCGTTGGCCAGTCTTCTGTCGCACAAGGTTTCATACCAGATCCGGCCGGCCTTTTCCCAGGCAAATCCGCCCAGCGTGGTGGCCGCCAGATAGAAGGCGCGGTTGGGAATGCCGGAATTGATGTGCACGCCGCCGTTGTCCTCGCGGGTGATGACGAATTCACGCATGTGCGCCGGTTGCGGGTCCTTGCCCAGCAGCGGGTCATCGTAGGCCGTGCCGGGGTTGGACATGCTGCGCAGGCCGTCACCGTTGATCTTGTCAGTGAGCAGGTCGGCGCCGATCAGCCAGTCGGCCTGGTCGGCGGTCTGTTCGAGGACGAACTGCTTGACCAGCACCCCGAATACATCGGACATGGACTCGTTCAACGCCCCAGACTGGTTGGCGTAGATCAATCCGGCTTCGCTTTCGGTCACGCCATGGGCCAACTCGTGGGCCACCACGTCGAGGGAGCGGGTGAAACGCTGGAAGATTTCGCCATCGCCGTCGCCGAACACCATCTGCGCGCCGTTCCAGAAGGCGTTTTCGTAGTCCTGGCCGTAATGCACGCTACCCACCAGGGCGAAACCTTTGTTGTCGATGGAGTCGCGCCCCAGCACTTTCCAGAAAAAATCGTAGGTGGCGCCGAGGGCATCGTAGGCCTCGTCCACGGCCGGGTCGCCAGTGGCGGCCTGGCCTTCGAGGCGTACCGGCTGGCCGGGCAGTTCCATGGTGTTCTGTGCGTCATGCACGCTGCGCTGGGGTTGGCCGGGCTTGCCGGGCCTGGGCAGCGCTGCGGCGGCGGGCGGGGTGTGCGGCGGACCGGGGTTGTGCCGCAGATTGCGTACGTGGGTCAGGGTGCCGAGGGCGCTGGAGCGTTGATGTTCGGAACCGTGGGCGATGATTCGGTTGAGGATATAGGGAGGAATGAAGCCGTGGAGCGGGCGAAAGTCGATCATCAGAACATCCTTATCTGAAATACAGGGTCGATACCCATGTGAACCGAAGCGACCGCTGCGGTTCCCTTGTGCACCCAACACACAAAAGTTTGCCAGACACGCGGATTTCTGCGAAAACCCGCGCCTGAACCACACGGGAGTAGCCCATGAACGAAGAACTGCAAATCATCGACCTGGAGCAGGGCGACGGCAAAAGCGTAGTCAAAGGCGCGCTGATCACCACCCAATACCGTGGCACGCTGGAAGACGGCACCGAATTCGATTCGTCCTACAGTCGAGGCAGACCTTTTCAGTGCGTGATTGGCACCGGTCGAGTGATCAAGGGCTGGGACGTCGGCCTGATGGGCATGAAGGTCGGCGGCAAACGCAAGCTGTGGGTGCCGGCGAATCTGGCCTATGGTGAACGGTCCATGGGTGCTCACATCAAGCCGGGCGCCAATCTGATTTTCGAAATCGAGCTGCTGGAAGTGCTGACCCGCGACGATTGAAAGCGTTGCTACTATCTGAAGTCCTGCCATGGCTCGATTCGTCGGGGGGCGAAATATGAATGCAGAGCAACATGACCTTGGGGTGTCCCAGGTCGCCGCGGCCATTGCCGAACCGGCCCGCACCCGAATGCTGTGCGCGTTGATGGACGGCCATGCCCGAACCAGCACGGAGTTGGCGAGCATCGCCGATGTCAGTGCCTCTACCGCCAGCAGCCATTTGGCGAAGCTCAAGGAACTGGCCTTGGTGCGTTTGTACGTCCAGGGCCGACATCGCTATTACAGCCTGGCGGATAAGCGGGTTGCCCAGGCGCTGGAAGCGTTGATGGTGATCGGCCAGAACGCCGCCCCGACCTTCACCGCGCGCACCCCGGATCGCCTGCAATTCGCCCGCACCTGCTACGACCACATGGCCGGCACGCTGGCGGTGCGCATGCATGATCGGATGCTTGAAGCTGGATGGCTGGTGGATGTGGAAGGCAAAGGGTATCGCCTGAGTGACTCCGGCGAGGCGCTGTTCCAAGGGCTGGGCATTGATGTCCAGGCGCTTGCCGGTCAGCGACGCCGATTTGCCTGTCCCTGCCTGGACTGGAGCATGCGCCGTCCGCACCTGGGGGGCGCCTTGGGCGCGGCGTTGCTGCAAGTGGCGATCAAGCGCAAATGGGTGGTTCAGGACCTGGATAGCCGGGCGCTGGCGTTGACGACCAGTGGGCGCAAGGAAATGGCGGCGCGATTGGGTGTCGATGTCGAGATGGATGTCGGCCCTGCTGGCGCCTTCGCGAGCAGGCTCGCTCCCACAGTGGAATTGCGCTGAACACATGATGGCCACCGACAGACCCTGTGGGAGCGGGCTTGCCCGCGAAGGGGCCTTCACATCCAACATCCATGCAAGCTGATCCACCGCCATCGCGAGCAGGCTCGCTCCCACAGTGGACCTGCGCTGAACACATGATCGATGGCCACCGACAGATCCTGTGGGAGCGAGCTTGCCCGCGAAGGGGCCTTCACATCCAGCATCCATGCAAGCTGATTCACCGCCATCGCGAGCAGGCTCGCTCCCACAGTGGACCTGCGCTGAACACATGATCGATGGCCACCGACAAACCCTGTGGGAGCGGGCTTGCCCGCGAAGGGGCCTTCACATCCAACATCCATGCAAGCTGATCCACCGCCTTCGCGAGCAAGCCCACTCCCACAGTGGACCTGCGCTGAACGCATGATTGATGGCCACCGACAGACCCTGTGGGAGCGGGCTTGCCCGCGAAGGGGCCTTCACATCCAGCATCCATGCAAGCTGATCCACCGCCATCGCGAGCAAGCCCACTCCCACAGTGGACCTGCGCTGAACACATGATCGATGGCCACCGACAAACCCTGTGGGAGCGGGCTTGCCCGCGACGGGGCCTTCACATCCAGCATCCATGCAAGCTGATCCACCGCCATCGCGAGCAGGCTCGCTCCCACAGTGGAATTGCGCTGAACACATGATCGATGGCCACCGACAAACCCTGTGGGAGCGGGCTTGCCCGCGAAGGGGCCTTCATATCCAACATCCATGCAAGCTGATCCACCGCCATCGCGAGCAAGCGCGCTCCCACAGTGGACCTGCGCTGAACACATGATCGATGGCCACCGACAAGCCCTGTGGGAGCGAGCCTGCTCGCGATAGCCATTCCCGAACCACCCTCATTATCCAGCCATGTGCCTGCGCCGATACTCATCCGGCGTGGTGCCCATCATTTTGCGAAACATGCTGATGAACGCCGAGGCGCTGCTGTAGCCCAGGTCCAGGCCGATGGTTTCCACGCTCTGGCCACGTTCGAGCAGGGCCAGGGCCTCGATGACCTTCAGGCGCTGGCGCCATTCCACCAGTGACATGCCCAGGTCCCGCTGGGCCCGGCGCATCAGTGTGCGTTCGGTGGTGTTGGCGGCGCGGGCCAGTTGCGGCAAGGAGCGTGGGTCGCTGGGATTCGCCTCAAGGGTCCGCAACACGGGGCCCAGCAGTGGATCATCCGAGGAGGGCAAGTAACTGCCGGCATGGGGCGCCTGGATCAGCTTGTCCACCAGCACCTGCAACAAGCGCTGCTGCTCGGGCGTCTGAGGTTGGCTCGGCGGGTCGCTGCGCAGCTCTTCCAGCAACGCGCGGATCAGCGGGCTCAAGGTCAGCGCGCAAGGTACGGCCGGCAGCGCAGCGCACAGTTCGGCCGCCAGGTACAACGAACAATGACAGGCTTCATGCCGATTGAACCCAACGTGTTCCATGTCCGGCGGTAACCAGATGCCGTACTGCGGTGGTGCCAGGTAATGGTGCTGGGCGATCTCGATTTCCATCACCCCACTGTAGGAGTAGACGAACTCTCCCCAGGCATGCCGGTGCCGAGGGTAAGTGGCGTGGGCCGGCATGCAGGCGCTGCGAAAGAAAATCGGCGAGGGCAGGGCCGCGTCGAACGGAGGAATCTTCAGATGTTGAGCTGGAGGCTGCATATCGACCGTAATGGCGGATTACCGGGATGGCTTGTCGGGTAATCACTATATCCAGCAAAGGTGTCAGGCAGACAATCCTTTCATCCATTTCTGCCCAAGGACCTTTCCCATGACCACCCGCCGCGCCCTGGATGGCCAGGTCAGTGCCCTGATGACGGGCCTCTGTGCCATCTGGGGTTTCCAGCAAGTCGCGATCAAGGCCAGCGCCGCCGACATGGCGCCGATGCTGCAACTGGGCGTGCGCTCGGCCATCGCTGCGGTACTGGTCTGGCTGTTGGTGCTGGCGCGCGGTGAACGCCTGTCCCTGGCCGATGGCAGTTGGCGTCCCGGCCTGTTGGTGGGGCTGTTGTTTGCCCTGGAGTTCGTGATGGTGGGTGAAGGCCTGCGCCATACGACGGCTTCGCACATGGTGATTTTCCTCTACACCGCGCCGATGTTCGCCGCTCTGGGCCTGCACTGGAAACTGCCGAGCGAACGTCTAAAACCTCTGCAATGGCTGGGTATCGCCGTGGCATTCGGCGGTATTGTTGTGGCGTTCAGCGGAGGGACGGGGGCGGCGAACGGCAGTTCGTTACTGGGTGATGGCATGGGGCTGCTGGCCGGTGCGCTCTGGGGGGCTACGACGGTGACAGTGCGTTGTTCACGCTTGACGAACCTGCCCGCCAGCCAGACGTTGCTGTACCAATTGGTCGGCGCCGGGGTGCTGCTGGTAGGGATGTCGGTGGTGCTGGGGCAAACGTCGATCAACCCCACACCGCAACTGCTGGCCAGCCTGGCCTTTCAAGTGTTGCTGGTGTCTTTCGCCAGTTTTCTGATCTGGTTTTCCCTGCTGCGCCGCTACCTGGCTTCGCAGTTGGGGGTGCTGTCGTTCATGACGCCGCTGTTTGGCATCGGTTTTGGTGTCTGGTTATTGGATGAACCGCTGGAGCCGAACTTCATCGTCGGTGCGGCTTTGGTATTGAGTGGGATTCTGCTGGTCAGCGGTTACGGATGGTTTCGCCAGCGTTGGGGGCGATGGCTGGTTTTGCGGCGGGAGTAAGGGAGACAAACTCATGTGGCGAGGGAGCAAGCTCCCTCGCCACATGAGCGCTGCTTAGACCTTGACGATCCAGCCAGCCGGCGCTTCCACGTCGCCGGTCTGCACGCCGGTCAGCTCTTTGTAGAGCTTCTGGGTGATCGGGCCGACTTCGGTTTCGCTGTGGAACACGTGCAGCTTGTCCTTGTAGCTGATGCCGCCAATCGGAGTGATGACCGCAGCGGTACCGCAGGCGCCGGCTTCCTTGAAGTCCGACAGTTTGTCGATGAACACGTCGCCTTCGATCACTTCCAGGCCCAGGCGCGATTTGGCCAGTTCGATCAGCGACAGGCGGGTGATGCCCGGCAGGACCGAAGGGGATTTGGGGGTGACGAATTTGTTGTCATGGGTGATGCCGAAGAAGTTGGCCGAGCCGACTTCCTCGATTTTCGAGTGGGTCATCGGGTCCAGGTAGATGCAGTCGGCGAAACTGGCCTTCTTGGCCTGGGAGCCGGGCATCAGGCTGGCGGCGTAGTTGCCACCGACCTTGGCCGCGCCAGTGCCTTGTGGGGCGGCACGGTCGTAGCTGGAGATCAGGAAGTTGTGCGGGGTCAGGCCGCCCTTGAAGTAGGCGCCGACCGGGATGCAGAAGATCGAGAAGATGAACTCGGGGGCGGTGCGCACGCCGATGTTGTCACCCACGCCGATTACGAACGGGCGCAGGTACAGCGCGCCGCCAGTGCCATAAGGCGGGATGAAGCGCTCGTTGGCGCGGACCACTTGCTTGCAGGCTTCGACGAACTGCTCGGTCTCGACTTGCGGCATCAGCAGGCGCGCGCAGCTGCGCTGCATGCGGGCGGCGTTCTGGTCAGGGCGGAACAGGTTGATCGAACCGTCCTTGCAGCGATAGGCCTTCAGGCCTTCGAAACACTGCTGACCGTAGTGCAGGGCGGTGGAGCCCTCGCTGATGTGCAGCACGTTGTCGTCGGTCAGGGTGCCGGCGTCCCAGGCGCCATCGCGCCAGTGCGACAGGTAGCGCTTGTCGGTCTTGATGTAGTCAAAGCCCAGTTTGTCCCAATTGATGCTCTCGTTACCCATGACACCCTCTATTTCTTAACAACCGTCGAAACGGTTCAAGGCTTCTGACGTTTTTTGGATGGGCACAACAATACTTCATTCCGGGGCTGTTTCGCAGCCTGTGGCGAGGGGATTTATCCCCGCTGGGCTGCGAAGCAGCCCCATTAGCTCAGATATCTGACGCCCGGCGGTGACAGGTTTTGGGGTTGCTGCGCAACCCAGTGGGGATAAATCCCCTCGCCACAAGGTTATTCACCCACAACTGTTACAGATGCAACGCATGCCCCAACGCTCGCAACGCCGCTTCCTGCACCGCCTCGCCCAGCGTCGGGTGGGCGTGGATGGTGCCGGCGATGTCTTCCAGGCGTGCGCCCATTTCCAGGGACTGGCCGAACGCGGTGGACAGCTCCGAGACGCCAACGCCGACCGCTTGCCAACCGACGATCAGGTGATTGTCCCGCCGTGCCACGACCCGCACGAAGCCACTTTTCGATTCCAGGGTCATGGCCCGGCCATTGGCGGCGAACGGGAAGCTGGAAACGATGCAGTCGAGCCCGGCAGCCTTGGCCTCGTCCGGCGTTTTGCCGACCACCACCAGTTCCGGATCGGTGAAGCACACCGCCGCGATGGCCGTCGGGTTGAACTCGCGATGCTGACCCGCGATCAGCTCGGCAACCATTTCGCCCTGGGCCATGGCCCGGTGGGCGAGCATCGGTTCGCCGCTCAGGTCGCCGATGGCCCAGACATTGCGCATGCTGGTCTGGCAACGGTTGTCGATTTTCACCGCCGAACCGTTCATCGCCAAGTCCAACGCTTCGAGGTTCCAGCCCTGGGTGTTAGGTTTGCGACCAACGGCCACCAGCACCCGGTCGGTCTCCAGGTTCAGCGTCTCGCCAGCGGGATCGCGCACTTGCAACGTGCTGGCCTGGGCATCGAAACCTTCGACGCTGTGCTTGAGGTACAGCTTCACGCCCAATTGCTTGAGTGCCTCGTGCACCGGTTGGGTCAGTTCGCCGTCGTAGGCTGGCAGGATCCGTTCCTGGGCCTCGACCATGCTGACTTCGGCGCCGAGCTTGCGGTAGGCGATACCCAGCTCCAGGCCGATGTAGCCGCCGCCGACCACCACCAAATGCTTGGGCACCGAGGCAGGGGCGAGGGCTTCGGTGGAGGAAATGATCGGCCCGCCAATCGGCAGCATCGGCAGGTCGACGCTTTTCGAGCCGGTAGCCAGCAGCAGGTGTTCGCACTGGATGCGCGTGTCGCCGACGTCAACGGTTTTGCCATCGACTACGTTGGCCCAGCCGTGAATGACCTGGACCTTGTGCTTTTTCAGCAGGGTCGCGACGCCGGTGGTCAGCCGATCGACGATGCCGTCCTTCCATTCCACGCTCTTGCCGATGTCCAGACTTGGCGCCGACACCGTGATACCCAGGGCCGAGCCCTGGCTGTGGTGCCGTGTCTGATGGAACTGCTCGGCGACGTGAATCAACGCCTTGGACGGGATGCAGCCGATGTTCAGGCAAGTTCCGCCCAACGCCTGGCCCTCCACCAGAATGGTCGGGATGCCCAACTGACCGGCGCGAATCGCCGCCACATAGCCACCGGGGCCGCCGCCGATGATCAGCAGCGTGGTGTTCAAAGTTTGCATGGCCTGCTCCATTGATGATTAGTCCACAAACAGCGTGGCGGGCTGTTCGAGCAGGCCGCGCAGGGCCTGGATGAATTGCGCCGCGTCCATGCCGTCGACCACTCGGTGATCGAAGGAACTGGAGAGGTTCATCATCTTGCGGATCACGATCTGGCCTTTGATCACCATGGGCCGTTCGACAATCTTGTTCACGCCGACGATCGCCACTTCCGGCAGGTTCAGCACTGGGGTGCTGACGATGCCGCCCAACGCACCGAGGCTGGTCAGGGTGATGGTCGAGCCGGACAGCTCATCGCGGCTGGCTTTGCCATTGCGGGCCGCGGTTGCCAGACGCGAGATTTCTGCCGCGCTGTCCCACAAGCTACGGGCTTCGGCGTGACGCACCACCGGCACCATCAGGCCCACATCGCTCTGGGTGGCGACGCCGACATGCACAGCGCCCGAACGGTGGATGACCTGGGCCTCGTCGTCATAACGGGCGTTCATTTGCGGGAAGTCCCGCAAGGCAACGACCAAGGCGCGGACCAGGAACGGCAGCAAGGTCAGCTTGCCGCGACTGGCGCCATGTTTTTCGTTCAGATGAACCCGCAGCTCTTCCAAAGCGGTGACGTCGATTTCCTCGACGTAGCTGAAATGCGCGGCGCGCTGGGTCGCTTCCTGCATGCGCTGGGCGATCTTGCGGCGCATGCCGATCACCGGGATCTGCTGTTCGTCGTGGCGTTCGGCATAACCCGAGCCGCCTTTGGCCGGGGTCGCTGGACCCTGAGCCAGATAGGCCTCGAGGTCTTCATGCAGGATACGCCCGGCCGGGCCACTGCCCTGGACCAGGCGCAATTGAATGCCCAGGTCCAGCGCGTGTTTGCGTACGGCCGGGGAGGCCAGCGGCCGCTCGTCCGGATCGCGGGCCACCGGCGCTTGCGGCGCGGGGCGTGGCGCAGCAGCGGGTTGTTCTATCGTCGGCTCAGGCGTTGCCACCGGCGCGGGTTTCGGCGCTGGCGCCGCGACGGCGGGTTGCGCCGACTCCTTGAGGTTGCCGGCACCTTCGACTTCAATGCGGATCAGTTCGCTGCCCACCGCCATGACTTCGCCGGGCTCGCCACCCAGGGCGATCACCCGACCGTGTACTGGCGAGGGAATGTCCACCATCGCCTTGTCGGTCATGACATCGGCCAGCACCTGGTCTTCGACCACCATGTCGCCAACCTTGACGTGCCACACCGACAGTTCAACTTCGGCGATGCCTTCGCCAATGTCCGGCATCTTGATAACGTGCGTGCCCATTCAGACCTCCATGACCCGTTTCAACGCCGCGCCCACACGGGACGGCCCTGGGAAATACGCCCATTCCTGCGCGTGCGGGTAGGGGGTGTCCCAACCGGTGACACGCTCGATGGGCGCTTCAAGGTGGTGGAAGCAGTGTTCTTGCACCAACGACACCAGCTCGGCGCCGAAACCGCAGGTGCGGGTGGCTTCGTGGACGACCACACAGCGGCCAGTTTTTTTCACGGATTTGACGATGGTCTCAAGGTCCAGCGGCCAGAGGCTGCGCAGGTCGATGACTTCGGCGTCGATGCCGGTTTCTTCGGCGGCGGCCTGGGACACATACACCGTGGTGCCGTAGGTGAGGATGGTCACGTCCTTGCCCGGGCGGGTGATGGCGGCGACATCCAGCGGCACTGTGTAGTAGCCGTCCGGCACCTGCGCCGACGGATGTTTCGACCATGGGGTTACCGGGCGGTCGTGGTGGCCGTCGAACGGGCCGTTATACAGGCGCTTGGGTTCGAGGAAAATCACCGGGTCATCGTTTTCGATGGAGGCGATCAGCAGGCCTTTGGCGTCGTAAGGGTTCGACGGCATGACGGTGCGCAAGCCGCAAACCTGGGTGAACATCGCTTCGATGCTCTGGCTGTGGGTCTGGCCGCCATAGATGCCGCCGCCGCAGGGCATGCGCAGGGTCATCGGCGCGGTGAACTCGCCGGCCGAGCGATAGCGCAGGCGCGCCGCTTCGGAAATGATCTGGTCCGAGGCCGGGTAGACGTAGTCGGCGAACTGGATCTCGGCCACCGGCCGCAACCCGTAGGCGCCCATGCCCACGGCCACGCCGACGATACCGCTCTCGGAAATCGGCGCGTCGAACACCCGCGAGGTGCCGTATTTATTCTGCAGGCCTTCGGTGCAGCGGAACACGCCGCCGAAGTAGCCCACGTCCTGGCCGAACACCACGACGTTGTCGTCGCGCTCGAGCATCACGTCCATGGCCGAGCGCAGGGCCTGGATCATGGTCATGGTGGTAGTGGTCATGGCGGTGTCCAGCTGGATATTGTTGTTGTGATCGTTCATGTCAGATCCCCAACTCCTGACGCTGGCGCTTCAAGTGCTCCGGCATCTCTTTGTAGACGTCTTCGAACATGGTCGCGGCGCTTGGGATCTGCCCGCCAGCAAGGGTGCCGTACTGCTCGGCTTCCTTCTGCGCGGCGATCACCTCGGCTTCGAGTTCGGCGCTGACGGCGGCATGTTCCTCTTCGGACCAGTGGCCGATTTTCACCAGATGCTGCTTGAGGCGCGCAATCGGGTCGCCCAGCGGGAAGTGGCTCCAGTCGTCGGCGGGACGGTATTTGGACGGATCATCGGAAGTGGAGTGCGGGCCGGCGCGGTAGGTCACCCATTCGATCAGCGCCGGGCCGAGGTTGCGGCGGGCGCGTTCGGCGGCCCAGCGCGAAGCGGCGTAGACCGCCATGAAGTCGTTGCCATCCACCCGCAGCGAAGCGATGCCGCAGCCGACGCCGCGTCCGGCGAAGGTGGTGGCTTCACCGCCGGCAATGGCCTGGAAGGTGGAGATCGCCCACTGGTTGTTGACCACGTTGAGGATCACTGGCGCCCGGTAGACGTGGGCGAAGGTCAGGGCGGTGTGAAAGTCCGATTCGGCGGTGGCGCCGTCACCGATCCAGGCCGAGGCGATCTTGGTGTCGCCCTTGATCGCCGAGGCCATGCCCCAGCCCACGCCCTGGATGAATTGCGTGGCGAGGTTGCCGGAGATGGTGAAAAAACCGGCGTCCTTGACCGAGTACATGATCGGCAACTGCCGGCCCTTGAGCGGATCGCGCTCGTTGGACAGCAGTTGGCAGATCATGCCCACCAACGGCACCTCGCGGGCCATCAGGATGCTCTGCTGGCGATAGGTGGGGAAGCACATGTCATCGATGTTCAGCGCCAGGGCCTGGCCGCTGCCGATGGCTTCCTCGCCGAGGCTCTGCATGTAGAACGACATTTTTTTCTGGCGCTGGGCGACCACCATGCGGTTGTCGTAGATGCGCGTCTTGAGCATGGCGCGCATGCCTTTGCGCAGGATCTCTAGAGGCACGTCTTCGGCCCATGGGCCGTGGGCATTGCCCTGGTCATCGAGCACGCGAATCAGCCCGCGGGCCAGGTCGGCCGTGTCGGACGGTTCAACGTCGATGGAGGGTTTGCGCACCGTGCCGGCATCGCTCAGATGCAGGTAGGAGAAGTCGGTCTGGCAGCCGGGACGGCCCGAGGGTTCGGGGACGTGCAGGCGTAGCGGTTCATACGCTGGGTTCATGGCTTTCTACGCTCGATCTTGTGAATTTCTTGTAGTGGGCGCGCTAGCTGACGAACTTTCCCGGGTAAGGAAAATTGTCCTACAACAATCATAGGCTCGACGCAGAAGAATATTTTTCTCTGTTGGGTTGCTGTTCAGATCATTTGCAGATAAAAAATCTGCACAACGATAAAAAACAGGATTATTTGTCTCATGCGTAAATTGGATCGCACCGACATCGGCATTCTGAACAGCCTTCAGGAAAACGCCCGCATCACCAACGCCGAGCTTGCCCGGTCGGTCAATCTATCGCCCACGCCTTGCTTCAACCGGGTCCGGGCCATGGAGGAGCTGGGGGTGATACGCGAGCAAGTCACGCTGCTGGATGCCGATCTGCTGGGCCTGCATGTCAACGTGTTCATCCACGTGAGTCTGGAAAAACAAGTGGAGGAGGCGTTGCAGCACTTCGAAGAGGCGATCTCCGACCGACCGGAGGTGATGGAGTGCTACCTGATGGCAGGCGACCCGGATTACCTGATCCGCGTGCTGGTGCCGTCGATCCAGTCGCTGGAGCGCTTCATGATGGACTTTCTGACCAAGGTCCCGGGGGTGGCGAATATCCGTTCGAGCTTTGCGCTCAAGCAGGTTCGATATAAAACGGCGCTGCCTTTGCCGGCCAACGGTTTGACCTTGGGGACCTGACGCCCAGCCGAGCGGGAGAGAAACCTGTCTGGAGGGGTTACAGGAGTCGACACTGCATCGAAAACCCCAGCGTCACTGACTGCCCTTGCTCCAGCAAGCGCAACCCTGGCCGCCCTGGCAGGTGGTGGGCATTGACCGGATGGCTGACCGGTTCGACGCAAAAGAAATCCAGGCCCACGGGACAGTACAGCAAGAAGTATTCGCTGCCGCTGGCTCGGCATTCCAGCTCATAACCCAGGTCCGGTTGCTGGATCAGGCAATGCCCGTCCCAGCCGCCAAAGCCGTTGTCCACCAGTGTGTCCGGCAGCAAGCGGGGTTGTTGGAAGTCCCAGATTCGAGGAACGCTGCCCAATGTGGTTGGCAGTTTTTTCTCATCGCACATCCAGACTTCGGTCGCACGGGTTTGCAGGCGTGTGCCAGCAGTGCGCGGGAAGTACGGGTGTAAACCCAGCCCGTGCCACGCGGCCTGTTCGGCCAGGTGGGTGACGTGCATCGCGATCTGTAACTGACCGCCGCTCAAGCGAATCCGCAGGCTGGCGCAATAGGCGAATGGATGTTGGCTGTCGAGCTGCAACAAGGCTTCCTGGGCGCTTTGCTCTATCACTTGCCACGGTTGTTGCCAGGCGCTGCCATGGATCGGGAACGGGTCGTTGGGGCTGTTGGCGTCCAGACCGAGCCAGCCGCCGGGGCAATCGAAACCGCCCTGGGCGATCCGGTTCGACCATGGGATCAGCGGGAAGCAGCCGAGTTTGCCCGGCAGGCCGTTTTCCAGCGCTTGCGGCGCGGGCGGGCGTAACAGGGGAGCACCAGTGCTGCGCAATGTCCATTCAACGAGACTGGCGCCCAGGTGCGGGGCCAGGGTGAGGCGGGTCAGTTCGTCTTCGAGGTGGAGAAGGGGAGGCGTCATGGTGACCTTGTTTAGCAAGGTTGAAAAAACGGTTGTGGGGAAAACCGGATTTTTGTGTGCGAACCCTGTGGCGAGGACTTGTGGGAGCAAAGCTTGCTCGCGATGCAGGCTCCTCGGTTTCCTGGGAGACTGCGTCATCTTCATCGCGGGCAAGCCTTGCTCCCACAAGGGGATGGTTGTTGTTTCTTACAGCACCAGACGCGGCAACCACAGCGAGATCGCCGGAATGTAGGTCACGGCCAGCAACACCAGGAACAGCACGCCGTAGAACGGCAGCAGGGCCTTGACGGTGCTTTCGATACTGACCTTGCCAATGGCGGAGCCGACGAACAGCACTGCTCCCACCGGCGGAGTAATGAGCCCGATACCCAGGTTCACCAGCATGATCATGCCGAACTGCACCGGGTCCACGCCGATGCCCATGATCACCGGCATCAGGATCGGGGTCAGGATCAGGATCAGCGGCGCCATGTCCATCACCGTACCCAGGACCAGCAGCATCGCGTTGATGCACATCAGGATCACGTAGCGGTTGTCGGAGATAGTCAGGAACAGGGTGGTGATTTTCGCCGGGATCTGCATCAGCGTCATGATGTAGCCGAAGCTGGCGGCGAAGCCGATCAGGATCATCACGATCGAGATGGTACGCACCGTGCGATGCATCAGTTTCGGCAACTCACTCCACTTGTAGTCGCGGTAAATGCACATGGTCACGAAGAATGCCCAGAGCACAGCGATGGCGGCCGATTCGGTGGCGGTGAAAACACCCGAGAGGATGCCGCCGAGGATGATGAACATGGTCATCATGCCCCACATGGCTTCCCGGCAGATTTTCAGCGCCTGCTTGAGGGGAATCACTTCGCCCTTGGGGTAGTTGCGCTTCTTCGCGAAGATCAGGCACAGCACCATCAGGCAGGCGTTCATCAGCAGGCCCGGCACGATGCCGGCCATGAACAGCGCACCGATGGAAACCGTACCGCCGGCTGCCAGGGAGTACAGCACCGCGTTATGGCTGGGCGGGGTCAGCAGGGCTTGTACCGAACCACTGACGGTCACTGCGGTGGAGAACTCCCGCGGGTAGCCGCGGCGTTCCATCTCCGGGATCAGTACCGAACCCACCGAGGCGGTGTCGGCCACTGAGGATCCGGAAATGGCACCGAAGAACGTCGAGGCCATGAGGTTGACCAGTGACAGACCGCCGCGCACGAAACCCACCAGCACACCGGCGAAGGCCACCAGCCGGCGAGACATACCACCCTCGGCCATGATTGCACCGGCCAGGACGAAGAACGGAATGGCCAGCAACGAAAATTTATTCACCCCGCCCGCGACCTGGATCATCACGGCCTGGAATGGAATATCGATCCACCACGCGCCGATCAGCGCAGCGGCACCCAGGGCGTAGGCGACCGGCATGCCGATCAGGATCAACAGGAAAAAACTGCCCAGCAGAATCAGAGCGTCCATTAAGCGGCACCTTCACTTTCTTCGACCAGGTCGAACTGCACGACCCGGCGCTTGCTCTGATCACCGAGCAAGAGTTTTTCCAGGACAAAAATCAGGGTCAGAAAACCACCGACCGGTATGGGCATGTACGTGATGCCGACCCGCAGTGTGGGCAGGGCGCTCATGTACTGGTTCCAGGTGGACAGGCAGAGTTTGGTGCCGCCGCTGATCATGAAGATGCAGATCACCGCCATCAGCAGTTGGGAAAACACCGATGCCGCGGTTTTCAAGTGAGGGGGCAGGCGGTTGGTGAGCATGTCCACGGCCATGTGCGCACCAGCGCGGTAACTGGCGGCGGCGCCGATGAACGTGAACACGATCATCAGCAAAATCGCGGTGGGTTCCGGCCAGCTTGAGCCGGTACCCAGCACGTAGCGGGCGAACACGCCCCAGGGAATCATCAGAGCAATTGCCAGGACAGAGAGGCCGGCGACCCAGATGCAAGTCATGTAAATCTTGTCGTTGATGCGCAGCAGCAAATTCTTCATCGGGTTCCACCGTAACCGGGCGCGCCCGTGACATCGGGCGCACCTGGCCTTTTCAAGTACAGATTGAGAGGTGTTACTGAACGGCTTCGATACGCTTGATCAGGTCGGCGTACGGTGCACCGTATTTGGCCCGGATCGGTGCGGTGGCGTCATAGAAGGGTTTCTTGTCGACGGTGATGAACTCAACGCCCGCGGCCTTGAGTTTCTCTTCACTGGCGGCAGTCTTCTTGTCCCACAATTCGCGCTCGTCCAGCTGGGATTGCTTGGCCGCTTTTTTCACCAGGGCTTGCTGCTCGGGGGTGAGTTTTTCCCAGGTGAACTTGGACATCACCACCGGCTCCGGCAGGATCAGGTGGCCGGTCAAGCTGTAGTACTTGGCGTTCTGGTAGTGGTTGTGCTCGAGCATGGTCGGCGGGTTGTTTTCCGCACCGTCGATCACGCCGGTCTGCAGAGCACTGAAGATTTCACCGGTGTCCATGGCAATCCCGTTACCGCCCATGGCGTTGAGGGTCTCGATGAACATCGGGTTGCCCATGACACGAATTTTCATGCCATGCATGTCTTCGGGCTTGTGCACGGGTTTCTTGGTGTAGAGGTTGCGAGTACCGCCGTCCATCCAGGCCAGGGCCACCAGGTTGAATTCGGAGTTGGTGATCTTGTCGAGGATTTCCTGGCCGATTTCACCGTCGATGATCTTGCGCATGTGTGCCTGGTCACGGAACACGAATGGCATGTTGAAGACGTTTACGTCCGGCACCACCGGCCCAACGATGCCCAGGCTGACGCGGGCCATCTGGACGGCACCGACCTGAAGCTGCTCGATGACTTCTTTTTCCGAGCCCAACACACCGCCGGAATACATCTTGAAGGTGAACGGGTCTTTTTGGCCTTTGCTTTCCTCGACCAGCGTCTTGCCAAGGATTTTTTCCGCTTCCACGGTTGGATAGCCATCGGGGTGGATATCGGCAAACTTGATCTCAAGAGCCTGTGCCGCTTGCGCAAGGAAGGCCAGGGGGAGGGCTGCGATCAGAAGCGTGCGTTTGAAATTCATGGTCAATCTCCAGTGTTGTTGTTTTTATATCTATCGAATGAAGCGGCAATGCAGGTCAGTTGGCGGCGTGTTTCGATCCTCCGAAAGCCGTTTCAGCAAGGCCCTTGACGCCGGGGTTGAGGGCAAACACGCCCCCGGCCAGGGACTGCGGATCAGTGTCGTCGCCAGGGCGGATCGAGGTGACGAACAGGGTGTCCAGACGGCTGCCGCCAAAGGCGCACATCGTCGGTTTCTTCACCGGCACCGCCAAAGAGCGATCCAGTCGGCCATCCGGGGTGAAACGATGGATGAGGCCGGCATCGTTGGCGCAGATCCAATAGCAACCTTCTGCGTCCACCGCCGCGCCGTCCGGGCGTCCGGCCAGGGGCATCATGTCGACGAACAGCCGTCGGTTGGAGGGCGTGCCGCTGTCGATGTCGTAGTCGAAAGCCCAGATCTGCTGGATCAACGGATGTGAGTCGGAGAGGTACATCGTGCGCCCATCCGGGCTGAAACCCAGGCCATTGGGCACGATGAACCCGCTCAGTTGTGCCTCGACCGGCCCGCGCTGTCCGCCATCGAAGCGGTACATCCGCCCCTGGTCGGCGTTGGCCCCCATGTTCAGCACCATGCTGCCGGCCCAGAAACGGCCCTGGCGGTCGCAACGGCCATCGTTGAGGCGCATGTCGGTGCGGGCGTGCTCGACACTGGCGCACAATTCGCTGTCCAGGCTGCCGTCATCAAAGGGGTGCAGGCGAAAGAAACCACTCTCCATGCCGGCGATCCAACCCCCGTCCTGGTGACGGGCGATGCAGGCGAGCATTTCGGGGGTTTCCCAGCCTTTGAGCTGTCCGGTTCCGGCATTCCAGCACTGCAACCCACCGCTGGGAATGTCCACCCAGTACAGGGCGTTCTCCTCGGGAACCCACACTGGGCTCTCACCGACGGCGTTGCGTGCATCGACAATCAATTCGGCTTGCATGGCGATTCCTTGGTTCGTTCGTATCCCATGAAAAACAGGCGAATCAGTCGTCGAACGGGCCGGCTGCGACAAAGGCGCCACCCTGGTAGACCCTGGCCGGGTCATCGGCGGCCGGCATCGGCTGCGCTTCGACCTTGTCACGGAAGATTTCGGAGCTGTCCTTGGGCTGGTAGCCCAGGTGCGCGGCCTGGCTGTTGTCCCACCAGACGTCGCGGTTGGCGGACATGCCATACACCACGGTGTGGCCGACTTTCGGGGTATAGAGCGAGCATTCGATCAGTTGGGTGAGGTCGTCGAAGCTCAGCCAGGTGCTCATCATCCGGCGGTTTTGTGGTTCGGGGAACGACGAGCCAATGCGGATGCTCACGGTTTCGATGCCGTAGCGATCGAAGTAAAAACTGGCCATGTCTTCGCCGTAGGACTTGGACAAGCCGTAGTAGCCATCCGGACGGCGAGGGGATAGGGCGTCGAGGGCCTCGTCCTGCTTGTAGAAACCGATGACGTGGTTGGAACTGGCGAAGATCACGCGCTTGACGCCATGCTTGCGGGCGGCTTCATAGATGTGGAACACGCCGCTGATGTTGGCGCCGAGGATTTCTTCGAACGGACGCTCTACCGAAACACCGCCGAAATGCAAAATGGCATCGACGCCTTCCACCAGTTGATGCACCGCCTGTTTATCAGACAGGTCGCACGGCACCACTTCTTCACTTTCATCAATGGCCGGGGCCATGTTGGCGATGTCCGACAGGCGAATGTGACGGGCGAAAGGCTTGAGGCGTTCACGCAAGACTTTGCCCAGGCCGCCGGCAGCACCGGTCAGCAGCAGACGATTGAAGGGTTGGCGAATGTGTGTCGTAGTCATGAAATTACCTGAGCAAACGGTGAGAGGTATCAGTTGTTATAAGTTGTCGTACGACCGAGAGGGAATATCCTTATCCTACCGCTACCTTGTCAACGTTTGATCGACGAATCGCTCTACAACGGCGTCCCTGCCTTTGGCTGTCGCGTCGCCATGGCCCTTTTGAAAAGCGACCATGGCGACCGATCCCGGCTTAAAGAAGCGAGATCGGGTAGCTGACGATCAAGCGGTTTTCATCGAACTCGTTGTTGCTGTAATCCCGACGCATCGTTGAATTACGCCATTTCACATTGAGGCTCTTCAACGCACCGCTTTGTACGGTGTAGGCCAGTTCGCTTTCGCGACCCCATTCCTTACCGTCGGTGATGGTGCCTGTGTGTACGTTGTCACCGCTGATGTAGCGGTTCATCAGGGTCAGGCCCGGTACGCCGACGGCGGCAAAGTTGAAGTCGTGGCGCACTTGCCAGGATTTTTCCTGGGCGTTGTCGTAGCTGGAGTTGTAGCTGTCGTTGGCCAGGGTGCCGCCGCTGGTACCGTTGACGCGCATCCAGCCATCGTCGCCGCTGAGTTTTTGCAGGCCGACGTAGAAGGTGTTGCCACCGTATTTGGCCGAGAGCATGGCGAAGGCGGTCTTGTTGTCCAGGTCGCCCGCCAGGGCACTGCCTTCTTCCTTGCCGATGAAGTAGCCCAGGTTGGCGCCCAGGGTCCAGTCACCGATGGGCTGGCTGTGGGTCAGGTTGAAATATTTTTGCTGGTAGATGTCCGACAGTTCCGCGTACCAGACACCGACCTGAGTGCGCTTGTCGTTGAAGGCGTATTCGCCGCCGCCGAAATTGAAGCGGTCGGACGTGAACGCGCCGCGGCCGTTCATCGACATGTCTTCCATGCTCGCGTCGTTACGCGGGCTGTTGGCGCGGAACTGGCCGCCGTACAGGCTCAGGCCGTTGATCTCGGTGGAGGTGACCTGACCACCGCGGAAAGTCTGCGGCAGGGAGCGGCCATCGTCAGAGCGCAGGATTGGCAGCACCGGCATCCATTCGCCCACCTTCAACTCGGTTTTCGACACCTTGGCCTTGAGTGCGACACCCAGGCGACCAAAGTCATCGGCCGGGCGGCCATCGTCATGCACCGGCAACAAGGCGGTATTGGCAGTGCCGCGACCACCGTCGAGCTTGAGCGAGTACATGCCCAGCACGTCTACACCGAAACCGACTGTGCCCTGGGTGAAGCCGGACTTGGCGTCGAGAATGAAACTCTGGGTCCATTCCTCGGCTTTGCCTTGGGCGTTAGCCGGGTTGGTGAAGTTGCGGTTGATGTAGAAGTTGCGCAGGTTGAGATTGACCTTGGCGTCATCGACGAAGCCTTCGGCGCTGGCGGACATTGGCAGGAACGCGGCAAGGCTGCTGCAACCGAGAAGGACCAGGGCGGGGCTGGCGTTGAGAAAGGTACGGCGATTTTGACGGTGGTTGGGCGAAAAACGGACACGTGTGCTCACTATGACGCTCCCTACTTTTTTGTTGTTTTTATTTGTCATACGTCGTCGTACAACATGAGGTGGATTATTTGGAAGCTGCTCCTCGTTGTCAACTGGCCATTATCGGAATTGTCCAACTCGGATGTGCTCAAAATGAGACGTTTCAATGGCTGGCGCTGGCCGAGCTCAAGATTGCAGGCCGTGGCGCCGTGTCGAAGCGTGGTTTGAGAGTAGCGGGGAGGGTGCTTGGTTGTGCGATGACTGGTCTAAGACATTAGTCGAATGCTGGCGATTGGAAGTCTTAAGGGAGCTCTTGCTCCCTCGCCACAGAAGCTTTCCCACAAGCAGCGCCGGTGTTTTTGATCGTTCCCACGCTCGGCGTGGGAATGCATCCAGTGACGCTCTGCGTCACCTTCCAGAAGCGGAACGCGGAGCGTCCCTGGCGACATTCCCACGCAGGAGCGTGGGAACGATCAAACAAGAAGGCTCTTGTGGCGAGGGTGTGTTGTTTAACCCTATGCCGGGTCCAAACGGGTTTGTGTTTATCCAGATGTAGGATCGTTCGGGGTCGGGCTACGTTGTCTTGCGCCGTTGCCTACAACTGCGCCAGAATCCGCCGGCTTGTGCGCCTGGGGGGCAGGGTTCTATCGTTTCCGGGTCGCTGATTGAATCAGTGATCGGGTTTGGTAGCCCGGCTTTTGACTTGACGCATAGCCCCTGTCATACAGTCCGTTTTGGTATCTGTTTTATGGCGGTCATGCGCAGGGCGTTTTCGGACGCGCCGGTTCTCCAAGTCACCGGTCTACCAACCCGCGTATGGCCGCCACCCTTCGTTTGGTAGCGAGAGTGATGGCTCCATTTTTCGATTTGGAGATTCACCTATGTTCAAAGTAACCCCCAACCCACCCGGTACAGATCCATCCAATTCCAAGGCGTTCGACAAAGCCGCCGACCGCATCCTCGACCACTACCTCAAGCCCAAACCCAGCAAATCCGAGGCCGATCCCGGCCAACTGTTCACCGTCGCCAATGGCGTCGACACCGAAACCCTGCTCGCCAACCTCAGCGAAAACCTGGCCTCGGCCAATGCCATGGTCAGTGACTTGGCCTTCGACCTGGAAGGTCCCAGGCGCCACATCGCCCTGGGCATCCAGCAATTGATCGAATTGAGCGGATTGCTGGCGAACCGTGTGCTGGATAACGTCGAAGCACATCAGTCGACATAGCGCAGCCGGTTTGATCGTTCCCTCGCTCTGCGTGGGAATGCCGCCCGTGACGCTCTGCGTCACTGCCAGAAGCGGAACGCGGAGCGTCCCTGGCGGCATTCCCACGCAGGAGCGTGGGAACGATCATCGGGAGACATGGTTAACACCTGTGTTTTCGACAGTGGGTGAATGCTAGTCTTGACCAACGCTGTCGTCAGGGAGCCCTCATGGGCAATCACAAGATCGAGATTCGTCGCAGTAACGTCGAGAAAATCCTGCTGGCCGCCGAAAAGGTCTTTGCCGAAAAGGGCTTCGGCGGCACCGCCATGGCCGACATCGCTGCCGAGGTGCAACTG
Source organism: Pseudomonas sp. N-1-13 (assembly GCF_057787095.1). NCBI lineage: Bacteria > Pseudomonadati > Pseudomonadota > Gammaproteobacteria > Pseudomonadales > Pseudomonadaceae > Pseudomonas > Pseudomonas sp. N-1-13. The sequence goes on from NZ_JBYNRI010000001.1 coordinate 2,248,831, forward strand.
CCCCGATCCAACCTGCATTATTACTTCAGCACCAAGAGCGAGCTGTACAGCGCCGTGCTGTTCGATCTGTTGGAGGTCTGGAAGCAGGATGCCTTGTGCTTCGAGATGTTCGATGACCCGCGGGTGGTGCTCAGCAGTTACATCCGCGCCAAGATGAACCACTCCCGTAGCCGGCCCTACGGCTCGAAGGTCTGGGCCAACGAAATCATCCACGGCGCCCCGACCCTGGGCCAGGCGCTGGATGCCAGCCTCTATGACTGGGCCAAGATGAAAGAGGCAAAAATCCGCCAGTGGGTGGAGGACAAACGCATCCTCCCCGTGGAGCCGTCAAGCCTGCTCTACATGATCTGGGCCTCGACCCAGCACTACGCCGACTTCGACCACCAGATCAATATCCTCAACGACCATCAGCCGCTGTCGGACATGCAGTTCGAGCGGGCAGTGCAGACGGTGACCAGTGTGATTTTGCGGGGGATTGGGTTGGAGCCCTGAGATCTGTGTTGAGGCTGATGGCCCTATCGCGAGCAGGCTCGCTCCCACAGTGGATTTCTGGCGTACACAAAATCTGTGAACGACACGACCCAGTGTGGGAGCGAGCCTGCTCGCGATGGCGTCAGTCCAGACGCCACAGCTTCTTCAAACCGCTACATGATAGGGATTACGCGGATCATGGTTCCAATCCAGGAACGGCTTGCCCGTTTCCACCGTCACCATCTCGATGCAGTCCTGCACCGGGCAGGTGATCTGGCAGAGGTTGCAGCCCACGCACTCTTCATCGATCACTTCATATTTGTGCGTCCCGTCCGCTTGCTTGAGGCTGGCGATGGCCTGGTGGGACGTGTCTTCACAGGCGATGTGGCAGCGACCGCAACCGATGCAGGCCGCTTGGTCGATCTTCGCGATGACTTGATAGTTGATGTCCAGGTACTTCCAGTCGGTGGTGTTGCCCACCGCGCGACCGGAAAATGCCTGCAGGTTGGCGTGGCCGTGATCGTCCATCCAGCGTGACAGACCGTCCTTCATCTCTTCGACAATACGAAAACCGTGGAGCATCGCCGCCGTGCACACTTGCACGGCGCCACTGCCCAGGGCGATGAATTCCGCCGCGTCGCGCCAACTGCCGATGCCACCGATGCCGCAGATCGGCAAGCCCTGGGTCTGCGGGTCGCGGGCGATTTCCGCGACCATGTTCAGCGCGATCGGCTTGACCGCCGAGCCGCAGTAGCCGCCGTGGGTGCTCTGGCTGCCGACGATGGGCAGGGCGACCATGCGGTCCAGGTCGACGCTGGTGATGGAGTTGATGGTGTTGATCAACGACACTGCATCGGCGCCGCCCCGATGGGCCGCCCGGGCAGCGACGCGGATGTCGGTGATGTTCGGCGTCAGCTTGACGATCACCGGCAGCGAGCAATAGGTCTTGCACCAGCGCGTGACTTGCTCGACGTACTCCGGCACCTGGCCGACGGCCGCGCCCATGCCCCGCTCGGGCATGCCGTGGGGGCAGCCGAAGTTCAGCTCGATACCATCGGCACCCGTGGCCTCCACCAGGGGCAGAATGCGTTTCCAGGATTCTTCCACGCACGGCACCATCAACGACACGATCAGCGCCCGGTCCGGCCAGTCCTTTTTCACCTGGGTGATTTCCCGCAGGTTGATCTCCAGCGAACGGTCGGTGATCAGCTCAATATTATTGATGCCCAGCACCTCGCGATTGGCGCCGAAGTGGGCCGAGTAACGCGACGACACGTTCACGGCCGCCGGATCCTCTCCAAGGGTTTTCCAGACCACGCCACCCCAACCGGCCTCGAAGGCACGTACCACGTTGTAGGCCTTGTCGGTCGGCGGCGCGGAGGCCAGCCAGAACGGATTGGGGGCTTTGATGCCGGCGAAGACAATCGACAGATCGGCCATTTACGCAGCCTCCACGTTGAGCATGAGTTGAGCGTTGATCGCCTCGGCGGCAAGCTTGCCGTGCTGCACGGCCTGCACCGTCAGGTCCTGGTCCAGGCTGGTGCAGTCACCGCCGGCATACACGCCGGCGATGCTGGTGCGCAAATGCTCGTCTACCAGGATCCGTCCATCCTGGCGTTTGAGTTCACGGGCCAGCGGGTCCGCCAGCGCGTGGTCATCGAAGGCCTGGCCAATGGCTTTGAAAATCCCGTCAGCGGGCAGGTCGAAGGTGTCGGCGCCGGTGACCAACCGACCGTTCTCCAGGTGGGTGCGGGAGAAACGCATGCCGCGCACATTCCCGGCCTCGTCCAGCAGCACTTGTTGCGGTTGGGCCCAGGTCAGCAGACGCACCTGATTGGCCTTGGCGATGTCTTGCTCATGGCCGGTGGCGCCCATGTCCTCAAGGCCGCGCCGGTACACCAGGCTGACGTCCCGGGCACCGAGCCGGGCCATCTGCACGGCCATGTCGATGGCGGTGTTGCCGGCACCGAGGACGATGCAGCGATCGGCCAGCGGCAACTGGCTAAGGTCGTCAGCCTGGCGCAGTTCGCGGATGTACTCGGTGGCGGCCAGCAGCCCCGGCGCCTGTTCATCGCTCAGGCCCAGTTGTTTGCTGGCGGCCAGGCCGAGGCCGAGGAACACAGCGTCGAATTGCTGATGCAAGTCGCTCAAGCTGAGGTTTTCGCCCAGCTTTTGCCCATGGCGGATTTCGATGCCGCCGATGCCCAGCAGAAAGTCCAGTTCGCGCTGGGCATAATCGTCCACCAGCTTGTATTTGGCGATTCCGTATTCGTTGAGGCCACCGGCCTTTTCCCGGGCCTCGAACACCACCACATCGTGGCCGTGCATCGCGCTGCGGTGAGCGCAGGACAACCCCGCAGGACCCGCGCCGACCACGGCAATGCGCTTGCCGGTGGCGGCGGCGCGTTTGAACGGGTGTTCGCTGAAGTGGGCGTTGTCCACGGCGTAGCGTTGCAACAGGCCGATCAGTACCGGCGCGCACTCCTGAGCGTTGTTGCGCACGCAGGCTTGCTGGCAAAGGATCTCCGTGGGGCAGACCCGGGCACAACTGCCGCCGAGGATATTGGCCGAGAGAATCTTCTGCGCCGCGCCCTGGACGTTGTCCTGATGGATGTTGCGGATGAACGAAGGGATGTCGATCTCGCTCGGACAGGCGTTCACGCACGGCGCGTCGTAGCAGTACAGGCACCGGGATGCTTCCAGGTGCGCCTGTCGTGGGTTGAGCGGCGGCGCCAGGTCGCTGAAGCGCGCAGCCAGGGTGGTCGGGTCTTCCTGGGAATGGGGGAGGTGACTCAAGGGCTGGATCATGGAATTGGCCTCACGGTGTTTGAGGTGCTGCCTCTGGTGGGCAGTGTTTTTTGTGTCCGGACTGGCCTCATCGCGAGCAGGCTCGCTCCCACAGGGATCTGCGGTGCACACAGATTTTGTATCCATTCAAAATCCAGTGTGGGAGCGAGCCTGCTCGCGATAGGCCGTAGGCCGCTATCAGCGTTTCACTGCAACCGGCCGGTGCAACTCCGCCCGCTTGCTCAACAAATCGAACACCGCCGGGTAAGCCGGTCGTTCGATGTAGCGTCCCGCTCCGCGTTCGGCCCGCAGGTCGCCATCGACCCAGACCAGCCGGCCCTGGCTGATGGTGTGGCTGGGCACGCCGCGCACGGTTTTGCCTTCGAAGATGTTGAAGTCCACCTGTTGATGGTGGGTCTTGGCCGAAATCGTGCGGCTGCCTTGCGGGTCCCAGAGCACCAGGTCGGCGTCGGCGCCGACGCGAATGGCGCCTTTGCGCGGGTAAAGGTTGAAGATCTTCGCCGTGTTGGTGGAGGTGAGGGCGACGAAATCATGCATCGACAATTTGCCGCTGTTGACCCCTTCATCCCACAGCACCGCCATACGGTCTTCGATACCGGCGGTACCGTTGGGAATCTTGCTGAAGTCTTCGCGGCCGGCGGCTTTCTGTTCGGCGCAGAAACAGCAATGGTCGGTGGCGGTGGTGTGCAGGTTGCCTGATTGCAAGCCATACCAGAGCGCTTCCTGATGCCCGCGAGGGCGGAAGGGCGGGCTCATCACGTAACCGGCGGCGGTCTGCCAGTCGGGGTGGCGATAAACGCTATCGTCGAGCAGCAGATGCCCGGCCAGTACTTCACCGTAGACCGGCTGGCCCTGGCTGCGGGCATAGGTGATTTCATCCAGGGCTTCCTTGGTCGACACATGCACCAGGTACAGCGGCGTGCCCAGGGTCTGGGCAATACGGATGGCCCGGCTCGCGGCTTCACCTTCCACTTGCGAGGGCCGCGACAGCGGATGGGCTTCGGGGCCGGTAATGCCCTGGGCCAGCAACTTGCGCTGCAGGTGATCAACCAGCTCGCCGTTCTCGGCATGCACCGTGGGCACGGCGCCCAGTTCCAGACAGCGCTCGAAGCTTGCCACCAAGGTGTCGTCGGCCGCCATGATCGCGTTCTTGTAGGCCATGAAGTGCTTGAAGCTGTTTACCCCGTGATGGCTGACGAGCTCGGCCATCTCTTCACGAACCTGTTCACTCCACCAGGTGATCGCCACGTGAAAACCGTAATCACTGGCGCTTTTTTCCGCCCAGCCGCGCCACTGGTGGAAGGCTTCCATCAGCGATTGCTGGGGATTGGGAATGACAAAGTCGATGATCGACGTCGTGCCTCCCGCCAGGCCTGCTGCCGTGCCACTGAAAAAATCTTCGCTGGCGACGGTGCCCATGAACGGCAACTGCATATGGGTATGCGGGTCGATGCCGCCCGGCATCAGGTATTGGCCGCTGCCATCGATTACCTCGACATCGGCGGGCACATCCAGGTTTTCACCAATGGCCTTGATCACACCCTCGGCACACAACACATCGGCGCGATAACGTTCATCATGGGTTATTACGGTGGCGCCACGGATCAACAAAGACATTCCGAGTTCCTCGCAGGCATGACCGACTGATGCCGGTTCTTTATGTTGTATAGATCATGATGGGGAAGTGATGAAGTCGTGCAGAGTTCTAATCCTGTCACGGCTGTCAGGATTAGAAGCTAGCTGGAGTTTTACGAATCGGCAAGATTATTTTTAATGGGTTGTTTGAATGTATAACCAATTGAAAAATATCAATTTAATCTATAAATCACCAAAATGGTGAGCCGCCTCACCATTTTGACGCACTTGACAGGATCATTATTTGAGCGAGATTTATCATGCTAAATCAGCAGCTTGAAAGGCGTTAAAGTGCGGTTTAGACGCTTCGCAATATTGTGGGGTGCACCACTTTGAATCTCGGACTCGACAGAACGTGCAGGTCATCTAGCCTCAAGGGCACTGGCGCGCAGTGCGAGCGGACAATGAAATTAAATTAAAGCGTTAAATATCATAAAGTTGTCAGTGTTATATCGTTCAACCGGTCAACCCGGCGAGGCAATCGGCACAGTTATTGAGTGCTGTCGCTGCCAGGCAGGGCCGCCGGTAGAACGCGCGCTTTACATGCAAGTACTCCGGCCATCGCCAGTCGATGAGCAAAAATAATGAAAACAGTGGAGCGGACATGACCAGATCAACAGTGACCGAGCGCGACGGGTTATTCGAGCTTGAAGCCGGCAGCGACGTTCTCGACAGCCCCCGTTACAACCATGACATCGCGCCAACCCAGGTGCATGAGCGAACCTGGAATAAATGGCACATCACCGCGTTATGGGTCGGCATGTCGATCTGTGTACCGACCTACACCCTGGGCGGCGTGCTCACGGCCTATTTCGGGTTGTCGGTGGGTGAAGCGTTGCTGGCCATCCTGTTCGCCAACATCATCGTGCTGATTCCCCTGACCCTGAACGCCTTTGCCGGGACCAAATACGGCATTCCGTTCCCGGTGCTGTTGCGCTCGTCCTTCGGCGTCATCGGCTCCAACGTTCCCTGCCTGATCCGCGCACTGGTGGCGTGTGGCTGGTTCGGAATCCAGACGATGTTCGGCGGGCTGGCGATTCACCTGTTTCTCGGCTCGGTGTTCGAGGGCTGGAAGAGCCTGGGTGGCACCGGCGAAGTGATTGGTTTCATGGTGTTCTGGGTCCTGAATCTGTGGGTGGTGCTGCGCGGTGCCGAGTCGATCAAATGGCTGGAAACCCTGTCCGCGCCGCTGCTGGTGCTGGTGGGAGTCGGGCTGCTGATGTGGGCGTTGCCCAACGTCTCCCTGACCGAACTGATGGCGCAGCCGGCCAAGCGGCCCGAAGGTGCCGGCGTGACCAGTTATTTCCTGGCAGGGCTCACAGCGATGGTGGGTTTCTGGGCCACGCTGTCGTTGAATATTCCTGACTTCAGCCGTTATGCCAAGAGCCAGAAAGACCAGATCGTGGGGCAGATCATCGGCCTGCCGCTGACCATGTTCCTGTTCGCCGCCCTCGGCGTGGTGATGACGGCGGCCTCGGCGAAACTGGTGGGCGTGACCGTCTCTGACCCGGTGACCCTGATCGGACACATTCAGAGCCCGCTGTGGGTGGCGCTGGCCATGGTGCTGATCATCATCGCCACGCTCTCGACCAACACCGCCGCCAACATCGTCTCACCCACCAACGATTTTCAGAACCTGGCGCCAAAACTGATTGGCCGTACCAAGGCAGTGATGCTGACCGGGCTGGTAGGGCTGGCGCTGATGGCCCACGAACTGCTGAAGAAACTCGGTCTGATCGTTTCCGAGGTCAGCCTTGAGTCGGTCTATTCCAACTGGCTGCTGGGCTATTCGAGCCTGCTGGGGCCGATTGCCGGGATCATGGTGGTGGACTATTTCCTGATCAAGAAACAACAACTGGACCTGGCCGGGCTGTACCGCGACGACGTCTACCCGGCCTGGAACTGGAACGGCTTCATCGCCTTTGGCGTGCCCGTGGTGCTGACGCTGCTGTCGCTGGGCAGCGACGCATTCAGCTGGTTCTACAGCTACGGCTGGTTCACCGGCTCGGCACTGGGCGGGGTGATCTATTACGGGTTGTGCAGTATGCGGGCGAGCCCGTCCATCGCTAAAACTGCGGTGTAAAGGAGGGCCTCATCGCGAGCAGGCTCGCTCCCACACTGGATTGGGGGGAATGCAAGCCTGTGTGCACAGCAGATCCCCTGTGGGAGCGAGCCTGCTCGCGATAGCGGCCTCAAGTACAACGAGAAAATGCCTGAAAAAACTGGAGATCCCCCATGAACGCAGCCGTCGACGTTCTACAGTCCACCCAACAGCACATCAATCGCGACCGCTTGTGGCAGTCGCTCATGGACCTGGCGCAGCTCGGTGCCACGGTCAAGGGTGGGGTGTGCAGGCTGGCCCTGACCGATCTGGACCGCCAGGCCCGGGACTTGTTCGTGCAATGGACCGAGGCGGCCGGCTGCACCGTCAGCATTGACGCGGTGGGCAATATTTTCGCCCGTCGGCCGGGGCGCAATCCGAACCTGCCACCGGTGATGACCGGCAGCCACATCGACACCCAGCCTACCGGTGGCAAGTTCGACGGATGCTTCGGTGTGCTGTCCGGCCTGGAAGTGCTGCGCACCCTCAATGATTTGAAAATAGAGACCGAAGCACCGTTGGAGGTGGTGGTCTGGACCAACGAAGAAGGCTCGCGCTTCGCCCCGTGCATGATGGGCTCCGGCGTATTCGCCGAGAAGTTCACCCTCGAAGAAACCCTGGCCAAGACCGACGCCGAGGGCATTACCGTCGGCCAGGCACTCAATGCCATCGGCTACGCCGGGCCACGCCCGGTCAGCGGGCATCCGGTGGGGGCGTATTTCGAGGCGCATATCGAGCAGGGGCCGATCCTGGAGGACGAACGCAAGACCATCGGTGTGGTGATGGGGGCACTGGGGCAGAAGTGGTTCGATCTGACCTTGCGGGGCGTCGAAGCCCACGCCGGCCCGACCCCGATGCACCTGCGCAAGGACGCTTTGGTCGGTGCTTCGATCATCGTCGGCGCCGTCAACCGCGCGGCCCTCGGCCATCAACCCCATGCCTGCGGCACGGTTGGCTGCCTGCAAGCCTATCCCGGTTCGCGCAATGTCATCCCCGGCGAAGTGCGCATGACCCTGGATTTTCGTCACCTGGAGCCGGCACGCCTGGATTCGATGATCGCCGAGGTCAGGCAAGTCATTGATGACACTTGCCAGCAACACGGCCTGACGTATGAACTGACCCCTACGGCTGACTTTCCGCCACTGTACTTCGACAAGGGTTGTGTCGAAGCTGTGCGCGGTGCTGCCCAAGGGCTGGGCCTGTCCCACATGGACATCGTCAGCGGCGCAGGCCACGACGCGATCTTCCTCGCCGAACTGGGGCCAGCCGGGATGATCTTCGTGCCGTGCGAAGGCGGCATCAGCCACAACGAAATCGAAAACGCCGCCCCGGATGATCTGGCTGCCGGGTGTGCGGTGCTGCTGCGAGCGATGCTCGCCGCCTCACAGGCGATTGCCGAGGGACGCATGGCGGCTTGAAGCAGCTTGAGGATTAAAAGATCGCAGCCTCGTTGCACTCGACAGTTCCTATAGGGGAACGTGTCATCGCCGCGGATGGTCGTAATCTCCATGCTCCTCTGACCACATGGAGACCCGATGAGCCAGGATGTCCCGACTACCGATACCAATCGTCGTCAACTGCTGCAAATCATCGCCGGGTTGTCTGACGGGGTGATGTTGATCGAAGTCGATCAGACCATCGCCTGGGCCAACGAAGCGGCGTTGACCATGCACGGGGTCACTGACCTCAAGGAGCTGGGGGCCAACGCCGAGGAATACGCCCAGCGGTTCAATTTGCGTTATCGCAACAACCACCCGCTGACCGCGGACAACTACCCCATTGCCCGGGTCGCCCGTGGCGATGAGTTCAGCGACGTATTGGTGGAGGTCACGCCCGAGGCTGATCCGGACCGCACCTGGGTTCATCGGATTCGCAGCATGGTGCTGACCGACCGCAGCGGTGAGGCGGAATTGCTGGTGCTGATTCTCAGCGATGCCACCGAGTGGGCCAGCGCCGAACAGCGTTTTGAAAGAACCTTCGGTGCCAACCCGGCGCCGGCGGTGATCTGCCGCCTCAGTGACTTGCGCTATATCAAGGTCAACCAGGGCTTTCTGGAAATGACTGGCTACAGCCGCGAGCAGGTGATCGGGCGTTCGGTGTATGAGCTGGACGTGCTCGAGGCCGCCGAGAAACGTGACTTGGCCATCGAGCGCCTGGGGCAGGGCGCGACCATTCCGCAAATGCAGGCTGAGTTGAAATTGCCAGGGGGCGGCAGCAAGCAAGTGATTGTCGCGGGCCAGCCGCTGGATGACCTGCATGACGAAGACTGCATGCTGTTTTCCTTCATGGACATGGAGCCGCGCCGCAAGGCCGAAACGGCGTTGCGCCAGAGCGAGGAGCGCTTTGCCAAATCGTTCCGTCTCACGCCCGTGCCAACCCTGGTGTGCAGCGCCGAACAGCAACTGCTCGAGATCAACGAAGCCTTTCTTCAGACCACCGGTTATGCCAGTGAAGAGCTGCTGGGCAAAACCGTGGAGGAAATCGGCTTTCTCGACGCGGATGCCTGCGCCGCACTGTTTGCCACGCTGGAAAAAACCGCAACCGTGTCCAGCGTCGACGTCAAGGTTCACAAAAAAGGTGGGGAACAGATCGACTGCGAGATGGCAGCCGATACTGTCGTCATTCAGGACAAGCCGTGTTATTTGCTGGTGTTGATGAACATCACCGAACGCAAACGCTCGGAGCTGGAGCTGGTGGCGGCCATCGAAGAGGTGATGAAAGATGCCTCCTGGTTCAGTCGGACCCTGATCGAAAAACTGGCCAATGTGAAGAGCATCAACGCCCAGTTGCCCAGCACTTCATTTACCGAGCTCACAGCCCGGGAGCGTGATGTGCTGGGGCTGATCTGCCAGGGCCTGGCCGACAAGGAAATCGCCGCGCGCTTGAAGCTGGCCCCCAATACCGTGCGCAATCATGTGGCGACGCTGTACTCCAAACTCGATGTTCACAGCCGCAGCGAGGCAATCGTCTGGGCGCGCGAACGCGGCCTGTTCGCCAACGAGTGGCGAATGAAGGCACCATGATGGCCAGTGCAAATGCACCGGGCGTGCTGGTGCAAATTCGGGTTTTGCCCGCGCCGTTGGCTCCTTAGGCTGTGAGGGTGCGGCATTCTCTGCGCAATGCCGCGTCCCCCACGAAACAGTCAAGGAACACGCCACAATGAGCAGTGAACGAATCAATTGTGCAATCGCCAGGACGCTTGCCGGGCCTATGAGCCCGCAGTTGCCCGCCGGTCGCTCACGGCTACAGCGCTGAGGAGCAACGGATGACCTTACTGGCCCCCCTGCGCGCCCGACTCGAAGAAAGCTTCAAGCCACTGGCCTGCGAATGCAGCCTCAACGGCGACGGAACCCTTACCGTACGCCTGTATCACCGCGAAAGCGGGGAGGTGGATTTGGTGGTGAGTGGCATGAGCGTCGACAGCGTCCGCTCGGAAGAAAGCCTGGCAAAGCTGATCGATGAGTTGCGGTATGAGCTTGAAAATACCCCGCTGTATCGAAGTGACCCCGCCTGAGTGATCCGCTGAACATTTCCGCTGAACTTGGTAGCCGCTACCTACAGCAGCGTCGCCCGGCAATCGAGTGCCAGCCGAGCGCCGCCTTGCTCGCTGCTGCCCACTTCCAGCGTGAACCCGTGCAAGTTGACAATCGCCGCGACGATCGACAGTCCCAGGCCAAAGCCGCTCTGCTGGCTGCTACCCTCGGCGCGGTAGAAGCGGCGAAACACAGCCTTGCGCTCCGCCTCGGGGATTCCGGGCCCGGAGTCGAGTACTTCGATGCGGCTGCTGTCGCCCTGATCAACGCCACGCAGGATCACCTCACCGCCCGGCGGGGTGAATTTGATCGAGTTGCTCAGCAGGTTGGACACCGCCTCGAACAGCAATGCCCGGTCGCCGTTGAGCAAGGGCAGGGCATCGGGTACTTGGAGGGTGAAGGTCAGTTCCCGCTCCTCGGCCAGCGGCAGATAAAAATCGTGCAGTTCCTGCAACAACTGCAACGGATCGAGGCGCACGAACCCTGAGCGTCGTTGCTGGTCTTCCAGCTCGGAAATCCGCAACAAGCCCCGAAACCTCGCCATCAGGGTGTCAGTCTCGGCAATCACCTGATCCATCTGCAACGCCTCGGACGAGCCGTCCGGGGCTTGCTGCTGGATGCGATAAAGCTGGGCGCGCAGGCGAGTCAGCGGGGTGCGCAGGTCATGGGCGATGTTGTCGCACACGCCCTTGACCTCGTTCATCAAGCGTTCGATACGATCGAGCATGGCGTTGACGATTGCCGCCAGCATGTCCAGCTCATCGCGACGGCTCGACAGCGGCAGGCGATGGGTCAGGTCACCGGCCACGATGGCCTCGGCACTGGCCTGCAGTTTGCGGATGCGTTGCAACGGTCGCCGACGCAACAGATGCCAGCCGGCAATGCCCGGCAAAATGGTCAGGGACACGCCCCAGAACAACGCGTGCAGAATGATGCGCGTGACAGCGAACAGCGAGCCGTTGTCCCGCGCCAGGACCAACCAGCGGCCGTCCTGGGTCCGGGTCGCCACCGCGTCGCAACTGTCGGAAGGAATACCTGGATCCCTGGAATCGACGCAGCCGCCGAGCATATGAATATTGCCGTCCAGGGGCAGATCGGGGGGGACGTGCCGGATCGGTCCGCTCAAGTGGCGCAATTGCGGATCGAACAGGCCGTAGGCGTCGACGCCGCGTTCATCCAGGGTCAGGCTGGCCATGAGAGCATCTTCCAACTGATCGCCATGGATACGTGCGAACAGGTGCTGACGCTGCATCAGGGAGTGCTTGGCAAGGCTGTCGAGGTAACCGAACACTTCGTAATACATCACCCCCATCAGGACCGCGCTCCAGAGCACGAACAGCGAACTGTACAGCGCCAGCAGGCGACTGCTGGAGGAGCGCCAGCCCTTAGCGGGGTTCAGCAATGACATAGCCGGAACCTCGTACCGTGCGAATCAGCGGTTCCAGGCCCGGCGGGTCGATTTTCTTGCGCAGGCGGCCGATATGGACGTCGATCAGGTTGGTGCCGGGATCGAAGTGATAGCCCCAGACCTCTTCGAAAATCATCATGCGCGAGAGGATCTGGCCGCTGTTGCGCATCAGGAACTCCAGCAGCTTGTATTCGGTGGGCAGCAGGCTGAGCAGTTGCCCGTTGCGGCTGGCTTCGCGGCTGATCAGGTTGAGTTCCAGGTCGGCCACCCGCAGTGCGGTTTCCGGCTCGCGGGCACCGTTGTTGCGTCGTAGCAGGACTTCGACCCGGGCGGCCATCTCGTCGGTGGCGAACGGCTTGGTCAGATAATCGTCGCCACCGGCCCGCAGGCCGCGTACCCGCTCGTCCACATCGGAGAGGGCGCTGATCATTAGGATGGGCGTGGCCACGCCCATGGTGCGCAAGGTCGTCACGATCACCAGCCCGTCGAGTTCGGGCAGCATGCGGTCCAGGGTGATCAGGTCGTAATCGCCGCTCACCGCCCGTTCCAGGCCCTCGCGGCCGTTGTCGACCCAGTCGACATCCAGGCCATTGCGGGTTAGTTCGGCGACGATTTCACGGGCGGTCACGGCGTCGTCTTCGATGGTCAAAATGCGGTTCATGGGCGGTACCGGGTGAGAAATTGAAGCCATTGCGCAGCATTCTGCCAAAAAATAGCTGTCGGCTTTCTGAAAAAATGTTCATGGACGCCGACAGCGGTATTCACTGGCCTGGATCAACACTTGGTCACAAATAATCCCTAACATAAATTTAGTGCGCACCATCATGCTGCGTCCGTTGCCCTGCTTTGGCGCGCTGTCGCTGATGGGCACTGACACGAACCGGTGATGGTGTGCCGCAAGGAGCCGAGACCTCACTGAACCTTCAAGGAAGAGCAACATGATGCAACCTCAAGACCTTCTACGCCGAAAATTTGATATCCAGCCGCTGCGGCAAGCCGACATGACGGTGCACCTTGATGGGCAGTCCGTCAGCGCGGCCCAAGGTGAAACCGTCCTCAGCGTCATTCAGGCCCTGGGCCAGCGCCAGGTAGCACGCAACGATCACGACCAACTCAGTGGCGCATACTGTGGCATGGGCGTGTGCCAATGTTGCCTGGTCAAGATCGACGGCCGCCACAAGCGCCGCGCCTGCCAGACCCAAGTGCGTCCCGGCATGCAAATCGAAACCCGGGCCAATCGCATCGCCGAAAGGGAGGCACCATGAACCTCCATCCGGTGATTGTCGGCGGCGGGCCGGCGGGTATGGCCGCGGCCATCGAGCTGGCCACCCACGGGGTGCGTTGCACCCTGCTCGAAGAAGCGCCGCGCCTGGGTGGCGTGGTCTACCGCGGGCCGCTGCGCGACGGGGTGAGCCTGGATTACCTCGGGCCGCGCTACAGCGAAGCCCTGAACAAACTCCACGGTGAGTTCCAGCGCTACGCCGGGCTGATCGATGTGCGACTCAACCACCGCGTCATCGGCGCCGAAGGGTTCAAGGCGCTGATGCTGCTGAACGCCGATGAACAACTGCGCGAGGTCAGCTATTCCCACCTGGTGCTGGCGGCCGGTTGTCATGAGCGCAGCGTGCCGTTCCCTGGCTGGACACTGCCGGGGGTGATGCTGCTCGGTGGCCTGCAATTGCAGATCAAGAGCGGAGCGGTCAAACCGCCGGGGCCAGTGGTGATCGCCGGTACGGGCCCGTTGCTGCCGCTGGTGGCCTGTCAACTTCACGCTTCGGGCGTGGCCGTGGCGGGCGTCTATGAGGCTTGTGCCTTCGGCAAGATCGCCAGAGAAAGCCTGGCATTGCTGAACAAACCACAATTGTTCCTCGACGGCCTGAGCATGCTGGCTTATCTCAAACTGCATCGCATCCCCGTGCGTTATGGCTGGGGAGTGGTTCAGGCCAACGGCGAGGGCGAGCTGGACATCGTCACCGTTGCACCGTATTCCAGTACCTGGGAGCCCGACCTCGAACGAGCCGAACAGGTCCCGGCCCAGACGCTGGCGGTCGGCTATGGTTTCATCCCGCGCACCCAATTGAGCCAGCAGATGGGCCTGGAGCATGGCTTCAGCGATGACGGTTATTTGCGGGCGGTGTCCGATGCCTGGCAACAAAGCAGCGAGGCGCACATTCACCTGGCCGGCGACGTGGGCGGGATTCGCGGTGGTGAAGCCGCCATGTTGAGCGGGCGCATCGCCGCACTGTCGATCCTGATGCAGGCCGACCTGCTGGATTCGTCCACTGCCCTGGAGTACCGCGACCGGTATCGAGCGCAACTGGACCGGATCATTCGCTTTCGCGCCGCCGTGGACCGCTACACGCAACGCGGTGCCGGACAAACCGCGTTGCCGACCGCCGATACGGTCATTTGTCGCTGCGAACACGCGACCCGCGCCGACATCGACCGCGCCCTGGAGCAGGGCGTGCAAGACATGGCCAGCCTGAAAATGCGCACCCGCGTGAGCATGGGTGACTGTCAGGGACGGATGTGCGTGGGCTATTGCAGTGATCGCCTGCGCCAGGCCACCGGGCGTGCCGACGTTGGCTGGCTGCGGCCGCGTTTCCCCATCGACCCGATTCCCTTTTCAGCCTTTCAGAACGTCGGCACGGAGGCCCTCCGGCATGACTGAGCATCCAGACCTCAAGCACTATGATGTCGTTATCGTCGGCGGGGGCGTGATCGGTGCGTCCTGTGCCTATCAACTGTCCAAACGCAAGCATCTGAAGATCGCCTTGATCGACGCCAAGCGCCCCGGCAACGCCACCCGCGCTTCGGCCGGCGGCCTGTGGGCCATCGGTGAATCCGTGGGCCTGGGCTGCGGGGTGATTTTCTTTCGGATGATGTCGGCCAACCGCAAGCGCCAGGCCCAGGGTGCCGCCGTGGCGGTTGATGCCAGCACGCCGCACATCCTGCCCCAGTCGTTCTTCGATTTCGCCTTGCAGTCCAACGCGATGTATCCCCGACTGCACCGCGAGCTGATGGACAACCACGGCATGGACTTCAAGTTCGAGGAGACCGGGCTCAAGTTCGTGATCTACGACGATGAAGACCGTTTGTATGCCGAGCACATCGTCGCCTGCATTCCCCACCTGGCCGATCAGGTACGCTGGCTCGACCAGGCCGCCCTGCGCGAGGCCGAGCCGAATGTCAGCCATGAGGCCCGGGGCGCGCTGGAGTTTCTGTGCGACCATCAGGTCAGCCCGTTCCGGCTGGCCGATGCCTACACCGAGGGTGCCCGGCAGAACGGCGTCGATATGTTCTTCAACACCAACGTGGCGCAGGTGCTTCGAGACGGGGCGCGGGTGACGGGGGTGAGAACCGCCGAAGCCGGGACGTTCATGTGTCGGACGTTGATCAATGCCGCCGGTGCGTGGGCGGCGGACCTGAGCGAGCAGGCCACCGGTGTGCGAATCCCGGTCAAGCCGGTCAAGGGGCAAATCCTGCTGACCGAACGCATGCCGAAGATCCTCAACGGGTGCCTGACCACCAGCGACTGCTATGTCGCGCAAAAGGACAACGGCGAAATCCTCATCGGCAGTACCACCGAGGACAAGGGTTTCGACGTGACCACCACCTACCCGGAAATCGAGGGGCTGGTGCAGGGCGCGATGCGCTGCATACCGCAGTTGGCCGACATCAACCTGAAACGCACCTGGGCCGGTTTGCGCCCCGGCTCACCTGATGAGTTGCCCATCCTGGGCCCGATGCGCGGCGTGGAGGGGTACCTAAATGCCTGTGGGCACTTTCGCACCGGCATCCTGACCTCGGCCATCACTGGTGTGCTGCTGGACAAACTGGTGAACAACGAGCCCTTGCCGCTGGACATCACGCCGTTCCTGGCGGATCGCTTCGAGGTGGCGCCGGTGGTAAAGCCAAAGGAAATGGAGCTGACTTGAAGCAACTCTTTGTGCCGAACACAAATTTTGCAGTCCCCCGGCTCCAAGCTGTGGGAGCGAGCCTGCTCGCGATGGCGTCGGATCAGTGCCATTGATGTTGATTGACCCACCGCTATCGCGAGCAGGCTCGCTCCCACATAGATCTGGGGGGGCCTCATCCGATGGTCACTCAGGAACCAACTGTGGGAGCGAGCCTGCTCGCGATAGCGTCTATCTGAGACGATGATGTTGAGTCTGCCACCGTCTTCGCGAGCAAGCCCGCTCCCACACAAGCCGCGCTCGTCCGCTATACCATCGGCGTGCTGGCGAACGCCTCCAACCCTTCGGCATAGGCGGTAAACGCGCTGATCGATGGAAATGACTTTCCCTGCACCTGATCCGGCACCACCAGGTTGGTGAAGCTCCAGGCCACTGCCACGGTGATGCCCGCCTGATCGAGGGTGCCATCGGTGGCCAGGGGCTGTTTCACCAGTTCCTGTTCGAGCATGTCATAGGCCGCCGCCAGTTGGCCTTCCACGCGTTCGACCCAGGGGGCGTGTTGGATTTCTGTCGGCCGAAGGTTGCGTTCGTAGTAGATCTGCACTGACTTCTCGCACGCCGCCAGGGCCAGGCCAATCACGCGCAATGCGCGCAGCCGTTGCCCACTGTCGACCGGCATCAGGCTTTTGCCCGGCGCGGCCAAGGCTTCGAGGTAGTCGATGATCAATGTGGAATCCATCAGCACGTTGCCATCGTTGAGCACCAGGGTCGGTGCCTTGACCACCGGGTTGATGCGCTGGAACTGTTCGAAATGCCTGAACACCGAAACGGACTCGTGTTCCAGGGCAACCCCCAGGCACTTGGCGGAAATGGCGACGCGTCGCACGTAGGGCGAGTCCAGCATGCCGATCAGTTTCATGACGTCTCCTTCAGAAGAATCTTGCGGGGTTAATCCTCGAACCCGACCTGTTCATGGATTTCATCGACCTTGAGTTCCAGTCGGTAAGCCACGGCGATGAACAACGCCTGGCACAGGCACAACGTGGCACTCAACGAGCGGAAGGCGAAAGAGCTGCCTTCGTTCACCAACAGTACCGCATTGGCCCGTTTGGCCAGGGGCGACAGGTTGCTGTCGGTGATGATCAGCGTCTTGGCCTGATGATGCTGGGCAATGCGCAGGCAGTGCTGGGTTTCCTTGCCGTAGGGCGTAAAGCTGATCGCGATCACCAGGTCGTTGGCCCGCACGCTGCGCATTTGCTCGCGATAACTGCCCCCCAGGCCGGACACCAGATGGATGCGCTTGTTGGTGTGTTGCAGGTTATAGACCAGGTAATCGGCCACCGCGAACGAGCGTCGCACGCCGACCACATAGATGTTGTCGGCGTTGACCACCAGGTCTACGGCTTTGTCGAAGGCTTGATCGTCCAGCTCCAGGCCCAGACGCTCGATGCCCGAGAGGGTGGCGTTGACGCATTCGCGCGCCAGGTCGCCGCCGCTGGCTTTCTGCGACTTGTTGGCGATCATGCTGCGGATGCGCTGCTGGTAGTTCTGCACCGGCGTGGTCTTGTGGGTATAGGCCTCGCGAAACAAGGCCTGCATTTCGCTGAACCCGCTGAAGCCGAAACGCTGGGAAAACCGCACGATGGCCGACGGATGCACTTCGCATTCGCGCGCAATGTCGCTGATGCGATCGACCATGATCCGGTCGCTTTGCTGGCTCATGTAGCTGGCGATGCGTTTGAGCTGTCGCGGCAGGCTTTCATACTCGTCGGTAATCAGTTGCAGCAGGCGCTCGGCATTGATCGGTGGGCTTGAAAGGGCGGGTTCGGACGCGCTCTCGGACGGCGCCGGCAGATCGGGGCGGGTCATAGAAAATCCTTCTGGCTTGTTCTTATAGGGCGGCCCGGGAAAAGGGCCGGCCCTCGACAATAGGTTGGCTGATCGCAGTCTACAGCGTAGGCGCGGGGAAAATCATGAGCAGACAACGTTGCGACACCTGCTGAAACGATGCACCGCGTCTGGCGCGCTTCAGTGATAGCGTATTGGAAAAAATATTCCACGTAAAAAATTTATAGAATAATTATTGATTATTGGCCGCTGCTCGTTTTAGTCTGCATCCACCAAGAGCGTTGGCGCCGGTTTCGGTGGCAAGCGCGGGCTGATAAAAATAACAGGAGCCAGCATGGGCCAGACTCGTTTTGCCAGTGGGCGTCAATTGGATGTGATCTGCCTGGGACGCCTGGGCGTCGACCTCTACGCGCAGCAAGTCGGAGCGCGCCTGGAAGATGTCGCAAGCTTCGCCAAATACCTGGGTGGCTCGTCGGCCAACATCGCCTTCGGCACCGCGCGGTTAGGGCTCAGGTCGGCGATGCTGAGCCGGGTAGGGGACGATCATATGGGCCGTTTCCTGGTGGAGTCCCTGGCCCGCGAAGGCTGCGACGTCAGCGGCATCAAGGTCGACCCTGAACGCCTGACGGCCATGGTCCTGCTGGGTATCAAGGACCGGGAAACCTTTCCCCTGGTGTTCTACCGGGAAAACTGCGCCGACATGGCGCTGCGCGCCGTGGACATCAATGAAACGTTCATTGCCTCCAGCAAGGCGCTGCTGATCACAGGCACGCATTTCTCTACCGAAAGTGTCTACAAGGCCAGCACCCAGGCGTTGGATTACGCCGAGAAACACAACGTCAAACGCGTGTTGGACATCGACTATCGTCCGGTGCTCTGGGGCCTGGCGGGCAAGGCCGATGGGGAAACCCGCTTCGTCGCCGACCAGAAAGTCAGCCAGCATGTGCAAAGCATCCTGCCGCGTTTCGACCTGATCGTCGGCACCGAAGAAGAATTCCTGATCGCCGGCGGCAGCGAAGATCTGCTGAGCGCGTTGCGTACCGTGCGCTCGCTGACGGCGGCGACCTTGGTGGTCAAGCTCGGCCCGCAAGGTTGCACGGTGATTCATGGCGCCATCCCGGCCCGGCTTGAAGACGGCGCGATTTATCCTGGTGTACGGGTCGAGGTCCTGAATGTATTAGGTGCAGGTGATGCGTTCATGTCGGGCTTTCTCGCCGGTTGGCTGGAGGACGCCAGCGATGAACGCTGCTGCCAGTTGGCCAATGCCTGCGGTGGCCTGGTGGTGTCGCGCCATGCCTGTGCCCCAGCGATGCCGACCCGGGCTGAACTCGACTACCTGTTCAATAGCCCGGTGCCGATTACCCGGCCGGATCGAGACGCGGCATTGCAACGTCTGCATCAGGTCAGCGTGCCGCGCAAACAGTGGAAGCAACTGTTCATCTTTGCCTTCGATCATCGCTGGCAACTGGTGGAACTGGCCCATAAAGGCGGGCGTGAGCTGGGCGCTATCAGCGAACTCAAGCAACTGTTCATCCAGGCCGTGGAACGGGTCGAAGCCGACCTGAAACGTCAGGGCATCGAGGCCGATGTCGGTCTGCTGGCCGACCAACGTTTCGGCCAGGACTCGCTGAACGCCGCCACTGGACGTGACTGGTGGGTTGCCCGGCCAGTGGAGGTGCAGGGTTCACGGCCGCTGGCGTTCGAACATGGGCGCTCTATCGGCAGCAACCTGATCGCCTGGCCACAGGAACAGATCATCAAGTGCCTGGTGCAATTTCACCCCGACGACGAACCGCTGCTGCGCCTGGAACAGGAGGCGCAACTCATGGCGCTGTATCAGGCGTCCCAGGTCAGCGGCCATGAACTGCTGCTGGAAGTCATTCCACCCAAGGATCATCCGTCGCCGCACCCGGACGTGCTGTATCGCGCCCTCAAACGCCTCTACAACCTGGGCATCTTTCCGGCCTGGTGGAAAATCGAAGCCCAGACGGCCGACGAATGGAAGCAACTTGATGAGCTGATTCAACAGCGTGATCCCTATTGCCGAGGTGTGGTACTGCTGGGCCTCAACGCCCCGGCCGCCGTGCTGGCCGAGGGTTTCCGCCAGGCCAGCCAGAGCACAACCTGCCGTGGATTTGCCGTCGGACGGACAATCTTCCAGGAACCGAGTCGTGCCTGGCTGGCCGGGGAAATCGACGATGAAACGTTGATCCGGCAGGTGCAGGGTAGGTTTGTGGAGTTGATTGAGGCGTGGCGTGCTGCGCGAAGTTAAAAGCTGTGAACACTGATCCTGTGGGAGCGAGCCTGCTCGCGATAGCCGACTGATAGTCAACATTAAGTCGCCTGACACACCGCTATCGCGAGCAGGCTCGCTCCCACAGGGTTCATCGCCGCCTTCAATGGTTAGGTAAAAACAATAAAAGGTGCAGCCATGCCCGCTATTCGAATTGGCATCAACCCGATTTCCTGGAGCAACGACGATCTGCCATCGTTGGGTGGCGAGACGCCGTTGAGTACGGCGCTGAGCGAAGGCAAGGAAATCGGTTACGAAGGTTTCGAGCTCAACGGCAAATTTCCCAAGGATGCCAAGGGCGTTGGCGATGTGCTGCGGCCCTATGACCTGGCGCTGGTCTCCGGCTGGTATTCCAGCCGTCTGGCCCGGCGCTCGGCGGCCGAAGAAATCGATGCCATCGCCAGCCATGTCGAATTGCTGGCGCAAAACGGTGCGACGGTGCTGGTGTACGGCGAGGTGGCCGATTCCATTCAAGGCCAGCGCATCCCACTGATCGAGCGACCGCGTTTTCACACGGACGAAGCCTGGCAAGACTATGCCGAAAAACTCACCGAACTGGCGCGCTTCACCCTGTCCCGGGGTGTGCGCCTGGCGTATCACCATCATATGGGCGCCTATGTCGAATCGCCTTCGGACATCGACAAACTGATGGCCCTGACCGGCAGTGAGGTTGGCCTGCTGTTTGACTCGGGCCACTGTTACATGGGCGGCGGCGAACCCTTGCAGGTGTTACGCAAGCACATCGAGCGCATTTGCCATGTGCATTTCAAGGACGTGCGCAAGCCTGTGGTGCAACTGGCGCGCAACAACCTCTGGAGTTTCCCCGACTGCATCGTCAACGGCACCTTCACCGTACCGGGTGATGGTGACATCGACTTTGCCGCGTTGCTGGACGTGCTGCTGGCCGCCGACTATCACGGCTGGCTGGTGGTCGAAGCCGAACAGGATCCGGCCGTGGCACCGAGTTATGCCTACGCCAAGAAAGGCTACGACACCCTGCGCGCCTTGCTGCAAGAGAGGACTGCGTCATGAGCCTGTTGATCAAAAGCCAGCCAAGCGGCCAGACCATGGTCCAGCTACCCGCCGGCGAACTGGAGTATGTCGGGTTTGCCGCCTACCGCTTGAGCCTTGGTGAAAAGCTCCCGGTGGCTGCCGCCGACAAGGAACTGTGCCTGGTCTTGCTCAGCGGGCGCATCAGTCTCAAGGGTGAAGCACCGGGGCAGGGTGCCTTCGATTGGGACAACCTCGGTGATCGCCAGTCGGTGTTCGAGGATAAATCGCCCTACGCCGCGTACCTGCCCCCCGGCAGCCAGGCCCAGGTCACCGCCCTGAGCGATGTACAGATTGCCGTGTGTGCTGCGCCGGGTTCTGCGCAAAACAGTTACGGTCCACGGCTGATCCGCCCGGACAGCATGAAGCGCAGCGTGCGCGGCAAGGGCGCCAACACCCGCTATGTCTGTGACATCCTGCCCGACAGTGAGCCGGCCCACTCGCTGCTGGTGGTGGAAGTGCGCACGCCGTCGGGGCATTCGTCGAGCTACCCACCCCACAAGCACGACACCGACGACCTGCCGCACCAGAGCTTCCTGGAAGAAACCTATTACCACCAGGTCAACCCGTCCCAGGGCTTCGTGTTCCAGCGGGTCTATACCGACGACCGCAGCATCGACCAGGCCATGGCCGTGGAAAACAGCGACCTGGTGGTGGTGCCCAAGGGTTACCACCCGGTCAGCGTGCCCTACGGGTACGAGTCGTATTACCTGAACGTCATGGCCGGCCCGAAGCGGGTCTGGCAGTTCCATAACGATCCGCAGCACAGTTGGCTGCTTGATCTCTGATTTCCACCCTTTGCACGGAGAACAAGAACAATGAGCGATGCCCCGGTAGTAGGCCATTACATCAACGGTCGAGTGCAGGACAGCGACACGGTGCGGTTCAGCAACGTCTTCAACCCGGCCACCGGCGCGATACAGGCCCGGGTGGCGCTGGCCGAACCGGGCACCGTCGAGGCCGCGGTGACCTCGGCGCTGGCGGCATTCCCGGGCTGGTCCGAGCAATCGTCATTGCGCCGTTCGCGGGTGATGTTCAAGTTCAAGGAATTGCTCGACCGCCATCACGACGAACTGGCGCAGATCATCAGTCGCGAGCACGGCAAGGTGCTGTCCGACGCCCATGGCGAAGTCACCCGCGGCATCGAGATCGTCGAGTACGCCTGCGGTGCGCCGAACCTGCTCAAGACCGATTTCAGTGACAACATCGGCGGCGGCATCGACAACTGGAACCTGCGCCAGCCCTTGGGTGTGTGTGCCGGAGTCACGCCGTTCAATTTTCCGGTGATGGTGCCGCTGTGGATGATTCCCCTGGCACTGGTCGCCGGTAACTGTTTCATCCTCAAGCCTTCGGAGCGTGACCCGTCCGCCAGTTTGCTGATGGCTCGGCTGTTGACGGAGGCCGGGTTGCCGGACGGTGTGTTCAACGTGGTCCAGGGCGACAAAGTGGCGGTAGATGCGCTGTTGCAGCACCCGCACATCGAGGCGATTTCTTTCGTCGGCTCCACGCCGATTGCCGAGTACATCCACCAGCAGGGCACGGCGAACGGCAAGCGCGTGCAGGCGCTTGGCGGGGCGAAAAATCACATGATCGTCATGCCCGACGCCGACCTCGACCAGGCGGCGGACGCATTGATCGGCGCGGCCTACGGCTCGGCCGGTGAACGCTGCATGGCGATTTCCATTGCCGTGGCGGTGGGGGACGTGGGCGATGAATTGATTGCCAAACTGTTGCCGCGCATCGATCAGTTGAAGATCGGCAACGGCCAGCAACCCGGCACCGACATGGGGCCGCTGGTGACCGCCGAGCACAAGGCCAAGGTCGAAGGCTTCATCGACGCCGGGGTCGCCGAAGGCGCGCGCCTGATCGTCGACGGCCGTGGTTTCAAGGTGCCGGGGGCCGAGCAGGGGTTCTTTGTCGGGGCGACGCTGTTCGACCAGGTCACCGCCCAGATGAGCATCTACCAGCAAGAGATCTTCGGCCCGGTGCTGGGCATCGTTCGCGTGGCGGATTTCGCCAGCGCCGTGGCCTTGATCAATGCTCACGAGTTCGGCAACGGCGTGTCCTGCTTCACCCGTGACGGCGGCATTGCCCGGGCGTTTGCCCGCAGCATCAAGGTCGGCATGGTGGGCATCAACGTGCCGATTCCGGTGCCCATGGCCTGGCATTCCTTTGGCGGCTGGAAGCGCTCGCTGTTTGGCGATCACCATGCCTACGGTGAAGAAGGTTTGCGCTTCTACAGCCGCTACAAAAGCGTGATGCAGCGCTGGCCCGACAGCATCGCCAAGGGCCCCGAGTTCAGCATGCCGACTGCCCAATAACCGTTTATGAATGCCGGAGGGATAACAACAATGAACAAGCCCCTGCGTTTTGCCTTGAACCGAATGGTTGCTCCGCGCCTGTCACTGCCTGATTTCATCGACCTGGCGCTGGCGCTGAAAACCGATGCCATCGAGATCCGCAACGATCTGAAGGGCGTCGAGATCGAAAACGGCATGCCACCGACACAGGTGCGTGAGTTGTGCGAGGAGCGGGGCATCAAGGTGTTGTCGATCAACGCGTTGTATCCCTTCGACGTATGGAACGAGGAGCGCCGTGCCCAAGCCGTGCGGCTGGCCGACTATGCTCGCGAATGCGGCGCCGAGGGGCTGGTGATGTGCCCGCTCAACGAGCGCGACGACCCGCGCGGCGAGGCCGAACGCGCCGCGGGGCTGCGTACAGCCCTCAGTGAGCTGGCGCCGATCCTGCGGGCTTTCGGCATCTACGGTTTCATCGAGCCGTTGGGGTTTGAAGAGTGTTCGCTGCGACGCAAGCGCACGGCAGTGGAAGCGATCAAGGCCATTGGCGGGCTGGATGTGTTCCGTCTGGTGCATGACACCTTTCATCATCACCTGGCCGGTGAGCAGGAATTTTTCCCCGAGCTGACCGGGCTGGTGCACATCTCCGGTGTCGAGGATGCCCAGGCACCCTTGACGACCATCCGCGACGGCCACCGCGTGCTGGTGGGCGAGGCCGACATTCTCGGCAATGCCGCGCAGATCGAGGCGTTGCGGGCCGGTGGTTACGAGGGCTACCTGTCCTTCGAACCCTTTGCCCAGAGCATTCATGAACTGGCCGACATTCGCCAGGCGTTGGGGGCGAGCATGAATCACCTGCGCAATCCCCAGGCCTGACACCGTCATCAATATGATGAAGAACCCCTGTGGGAGCGAGCTTGCTCGCGATGGCGGCAGCACATTCAACAGATAAGTCGCCTGAAATACTGTTATCGCGAGCAAGCTCGCTCCCACAGTGGACTGAGCCAGCCGCCAAATTTGCATTCCAGACAAGGTGCAAGCATGACCACAACACGACTGACCATGGCCCAGGCCCTGGTGAAATTCCTCGATAACCAGTACGTCGAGGTCGATGGCGTCCAGAGCAAATTCGTCGCCGGGGTCTTTACGATTTTTGGCCACGGCAATGTGCTGGGCCTGGGGCAGGCGCTGGAGCAGGACAGCGGTGACCTGGTGGTCCATCAGGGGCGCAACGAGCAGGGCATGGCCCACGCTGCCATCGGTTTCGCCAAGCAGCATCTGCGCCGCAAAATCTACGCCTGTACTTCGTCGGTCGGCCCCGGCGCAGCGAACATGCTGACCGCCGCCGCCACCGCGACGGCCAATCGTATCCCGTTGCTGCTGTTGCCTGGTGATGTCTACGCCAGCCGCCAACCGGACCCGGTGCTGCAGCAGATCGAACAGTTCCATGACCTGAGCATCAGCACCAACGATGCGTTCAAGGCCGTGAGCAAATACTGGGATCGCATCAACCGCCCCGAGCAACTGATGAGCGCCGCGATCCACGCCATGCGCGTGCTCACCGACCCGGCCGAAACCGGCGCGGTGACCCTGGCGTTGCCCCAGGACGTGCAGGCAGAAGCCTACGATTACCCCGATTACTTTCTGCAAAAGCGCGTTCACCGCATCGACCGTCGCCCGGCCACCGAAGCCATGCTCGGCGATGCCCAGGCGCTGCTCAAGGGCAAGCGCAAGCCGCTGATCATCTGCGGCGGCGGGGTGAAATACGCCGGGGCCAACGCAGCGTTGCAGGCTTTTGCCGAGTGCTTCGAAATCCCCTTTGCCGAGACCCAGGCCGGCAAGAGTGCGGTGGTGTCCAGTCATCCACTGAACGTCGGAGGCGTCGGTGAAACCGGTTGCCTGGCGGCGAACCTGCTGGCCAAGGAAGCGGACCTGATCATTGGTATCGGCACCCGCTACAGCGATTTCACCACCGGGTCCAAATGGCTGTTCCAGCATCCGGATGTGCAGTTTCTCAACCTCAACATCAGCCCTTGCGATGCCTTGAAGCTTGACGGTGTGCAACTGCTGGCCGACGCGCGCTCAGGCCTGCAGGCTTTGTCCGCCGCGATGGGTGACTATCGTGCCGAATGGGGCGGGCAGATCGCCGATGCCAAAGCCGAACTGGATGCCGAAGTGGACCGGATCTATCAGGCTGAGTTCCAGACCCAGGACTTCGTCCCAGAGATCAACGATCACCTGGACCCGGCGGTGTTTCGTGAATTCATCGAACTCACCGGTTCCTGCCTGACCCAGAGCCGCGTGCTGGGCACCCTCAACCAAACCCTGGCCGATGAGGCGATCATCGTTGCCGCCGCCGGCAGCCTGCCCGGCGACTTGCAGCGCAGCTGGCGCAGCAAGGGGGTCAACACCTATCACGTCGAATACGGCTATTCGTGCATGGGCTATGAGGTAAACGCGGCGCTGGGCGTGAAGCTGGCCGAGCCCGACAAAGAGGTCTATGCCCTGGTGGGTGATGGCTCCTACATGATGCTGCATTCGGAGCTGGCGACCTCGATCCAGGAGCGTCGCAAGATCAATGTGGTGCTGCTGGACAACATGACGTTCGGTTGCATCAACAATTTACAGATGGGCAACGGCATGGACAGCTTCGGCACCGAGTTCCGCTTCCGCAACCCGGACACCAGCAAGCTCGATGGCGGCTTCGTGCCGGTGGACTTCGCCATGAGCGCGGCGGCCTACGGCTGCAAGACCTACAAGGTCAAGACCCTCGACGAACTCCACGCAGCCCTGGCCGATGCGCGGCTGCAAACGGTCTCGACGCTCATCGATATCAAGGTCTTGCCCAAGACCATGATCCACAGCTACCTGTCCTGGTGGCGGGTCGGCGTGGCGCAAGTCTCCACCAGCGCGCGCACCGATGCGGCCGCCAAAACCCTCAATGAACGACTGGCCGAGGCTCGCCAGTATTAACAGCCCCAACCCTACGAAAGGAGTTTTTCATGTCTTTGAAGCTGGGCGTCATCGGCACCGGGGCCATCGGCCAGGACCATATCCGTCGTTGCAGCCAGACCTTGCTCAACAGCCAGGTGGTGGCGGTGACCGACATCAACCTCGCCCAGGCGGCGAAGGTGCTGGCCGACTTGAAACTGACCGCCGAGGTGTATCCCGACGGGCATGCCTTGATCAGTGCGCCGGACGTGGAGGCGGTCCTGGTCACTTCCTGGGGGCCGAGCCACGAAGAGTTCGTGCTGGCGGCAATCGCGGCGGGTAAACCGGTGTTCTGTGAAAAGCCCCTGGCGGTCACGGCCGAAGGCTGTCGCAAGATCGTCGAAGCCGAAGTCGCCCATGGCAAGCGGCTGGTTCAGGTCGGTTTCATGCGCCCTTACGATGAAGGCTATCGAGCGCTCAAGGCGGTGATCGACAGCGGTCAGATCGGCGAACCGCTGATGCTGCACTGCGCGCATCGCAATCCGAGTGTGGGGGAGAATTACAAGACCGACATGGCGATCACCGACACACTGATCCATGAGCTGGATGTGCTGCGCTGGCTGCTGGCCGATGACTACGTTTCGGTACAGGTGGTATTCCCGCGCAAGACCAGCAAGGCGCTGGCGCACCTGCGCGATCCGCAGATCGTGTTACTGGAAACCGCCAAGGGCACGCGCATCGATGTGGAGGTTTTCGTCAATTGCCAGTATGGCTACGACATCCAGTGCGAAGTGGTGGGGGAGACGGGCATCGCCAAACTCCCAGAGCCGTCCCAGGTGCAACTGCGCAGTGGCGCCAAGCTGTCCAATGCGATCCTGATGGATTGGAAGGATCGTTTCATCGCGGCCTACGACGTCGAATTGCAGGCTTTCATCGACGGCGTGCGCGCCGGACAGGTGGGCGGGCCGTCGGCCTGGGACGGGTTCGCCGCGGCAGTGGCGGCCGATGCCTGTGTTGAAGCGCAGCAGAGCGGGCAGATCGTCAAGGTCGAACTGCCCGAACGCCCGCGTTTCTACGGCTAACCACAATCTCCTGTGGGAGCCCGCTCCCACAGTCGACCGCGTTTCCCTGAAGGTACTCGGTCAATTGTGGGAGCGAGCCTGCTCGCGATGGCGGCGGATCTGTTGGCATTAATGTGGCGGATACACTGCCATCGCGAGCAGGCTCGCTCCCACAGGGATGTGTTTATTCAACGACTTTCAAGGAATCTTCATGCGAATCGGACTAGTGGGCTACGGCAAGGGCGGACGGTTTTTCCATGCACCGCTGATCAGCAGTCTGCCCGGGGCTACGTTTGTCGGCGTGGTAACGCGGTCCGCCGAGCGGCGCCAGCAACTGGCGAACGAGCACCCGCACGCCCAAGCCTTCGATACCCTCGAACAGTTGGTGGCCGCAGGCGTCGATGCGGTGGTGGTGTCCACGCCGCTGGACGGTCGCCCGGCCGTGGTCATGCAGGCCATTGAACTGGGTATTGCAGTGGTCAGCGACAAACCTTTCGCCCTTGATGCCGCACAGGCCGAGGCGATGGTGCTGGCCGCCGAGCAGCGCAACGTGCCGCTGACCGTGTATCAGAACCGCCGCTGGGATTCGGACTACCTGACTTTGCGCAAACTGCTGGAGTCCGGTGCGCTGGGGCAGGTCATTCGCTTTGAGTCCAGCTTCGAGCGTTATTCGCCAACATCGGTCGGCAAAGGCAGCGGCGGCGGGTTTCTGCGGGACCTGGGTAGCCATCTGGTGGACCAGGCGCTGCAACTGTTCGGCCCGGTGACCAGGGTTTACGCCGAGCTGGATTACCGGCAACCCGGGCAGGTGTTCGACAACGGTTTTTTTATCTCCCTGACCCATGCCAGCGGCGTGCTTTCCCACCTGAGCGGCAGTTGCCTGCAAAACGCACCGCGCCCGCGCTTTCGGGTCAGCGGCACCGGAGGCTGCTACACCGTCGAGGGCCTGGACGGCCAGGAGGCCCAGGCGCTGGCCGGGTTGAGCCCGGCGACCGAGGGTGAGCGCTGGGGGAGCGAAGAACATCGGCGCTGGGGCTGGTTCGAGCAAGGCAGCGAGCGCGAGCGTGTGGCGTCGGAGCGCGGCTGCTGGATGGCGTTCTACCAGCGCCTGCAAACCGCGTTGCAAGGCGTTGGTCCTTTGCCGGTGGAGGCTCGTGATGCCCTGGCGACCACTCGCATCCTCGACGCTGCAAGGCTGAGCGCCGAGCAGGGCGAAGTGGTGGTTTTGGCCACGTCTATCGGCCATGGAATAAAAAACGAATAAAATTCTAAAATGAGTTGATATGGAAAATATTTTCCAATAAAGTCGATTCCAGGTTACCGACACCCCTGTTCGTCTTTTGCCAAGTCAGCCTTGAGCAAATGACGGACAAAACAAAAACAAGAAACACAGCCAGGTACCGTCGATGAAAACCTTCAGCCGTTCTGCGTTTCACCTGCCAAGCTCGCTGCGCCTGTGCGCAATCCTTCCCCTGTTCGAATCCCTGTGCATTCAGCGCAACGGCACCGTGGTGTGTTGCATGCCCGGTGCGCCCATCGTGCGTTTGCCCCGTTCCTGAGATCCATCACGCCTTATCCATAAAACCAACAAAAAAGTGGAGAAAGACCGTTCATGAAGACCAAGACCCGTATCGCCTCGCTGGCCCTGTCGTTGATGCTCACCAGCGGCGTCGCCCTGGCGGACCTGAAGATCGGCGTCAGCATGTCCCAGTTCGATGACACCTGGCTGACGTACCTGCGTGAGTCGATGGACAGCAAAGCCAAGTCCCTGCCGGATGGCGTCACCTTGCAGTTCGAAGATGCACGCAGTGATGTGGTCAAGCAACTGAGCCAGGTGGAAAGCTTTATCAGCCAGAAGGTCGACGCAATCATCGTCAACCCGGTGGACACTGCCGCCACCCAGCGCATTACCAAGGCCGCGGTCGCCGCCGGGATCCCGTTGGTGTACGTCAATCGCCGTCCCGACGACCTGAAACTGCCCGCAGGCGTGGTGACCGTGGCGTCCGACGATCTGGAAGCCGGCCGGATGCAGATGCAATACCTGGCCGACAAAATGTCGGGCAAGGGCAACATCGTGATTCTGCTGGGTGACCTGGCGAACAACTCCACCACCAACCGCACCAAGGGTGTCAAGGAAGTGCTGGCCAAGTACCCCGACATCAAGATCGAACAAGAGCAGACCGGTATCTGGTCGCGGGATAAAGGCATGACACTGGTGAACGACTGGCTGACTCAGGGCCGTGAGTTCAATGCCGTGGTCTCCAACAATGACGAAATGGCCATCGGCGCGGCCATGGCACTCAAGGGTGCCGGCAAGGAGAAAGGCAGCGTACTGATCGCCGGGGTCGATGGCACGCCGGACGGCCTGAACGCCGTGAAGAAAGGCGAGATGGCGGTCTCGGTATTCCAGGACGCCAAGGGCCAGGCCGACGGTTCGATCGACACGGCGGTGAAAATGGTCAAGAAACAGCCGGTCGAGCAGGCCGTATGGGTGCCGTATCGCCTGATCACGCCGGAAAACGTCGATCAGTTCAAGTGACGTTTAACGTACTGCTACCACAACAATAAACAGGCGAGGTCGCCCACTGACCTTGCCGAGGGAGTACCTGATCATGTTCGCTTCAGCGACTGCTTCGAGCGCCCCGGCGATGACTTTCCGGCCGGACGTAATGCCTGATGAACCGTATCTGCTGGAAGTCGTCAACGTCAGCAAAGGCTTTCCCGGTGTGGTGGCCCTGTCGGATGTGCAATTGCGGGTGCGCCCCGGTTCCGTGCTGGCTTTGATGGGCGAGAACGGTGCGGGCAAATCCACCCTGATGAAAATCGTGGCCGGCATCTACCAGCCGGACGCCGGTGAACTGCGCCTGCGGGGCAAGCCGGTGAAGTTCGACACACCTCTGGCAGCCCTGCAGGCCGGCATCGCGATGATCCACCAGGAACTGAACTTGATGCCCCACATGAGCATCGCTGAAAACATCTGGATCGGCCGCGAGCAGCTCAACGGCTTGCATATGGTCGATCACGGGGAAATGCACCGCTGCACCGCCAAGTTGCTGGAGCGCCTGCGTATCAACCTCGATCCTGAAGAGCAGGTGGGCAACCTGAGCATTGCCGAGCGGCAGATGGTCGAGATCGCCAAGGCGGTGTCCTACGACTCTGACATTCTGATCATGGACGAGCCGACCTCGGCCATCACCGAGACGGAGGTCGCCCATCTGTTTTCGATCATCGCCGACCTCAAGTCTCAGGGTAAGGGCATCATCTACATCACCCATAAAATGAACGAAGTGTTCGCCATCGCCGATGAAGTGGCGGTGTTTCGCGACGGCGCCTACATCGGCCTGCAACGGGCCGACAGCATGGACGGCGACAGCCTGATATCAATGATGGTCGGGCGCGAACTGAGCCAGTTGTTCCCGGAACGGGACAAACCCATCGGCGATCTGGTGCTGTCGGTGCGTGATTTGAGCCTGGAGGGCATTTTCAAGAATGTGTCCTTCGACTTGCATGCCGGAGAAATCCTGGGCATTGCCGGGCTGATGGGCTCGGGCCGGACCAACGTGGCCGAGGCGATCTTCGGCGTGACGCCCAGCACAGGCGGCGAGATCCTGCTCGACGGGCAACCGGTGCGCATCAGCGACCCGCACATGGCCATCGAGAAGGGGTTCGCGCTGTTGACCGAGGATCGCAAGCTCAGTGGCCTGTTCCCGTGCCTGTCGGTGCTGGAAAACATGGAAATGGCCGTGTTGCCCCATTACGTCGGCAACGGCTTCATCCAGCAGAAAGCCTTGCGCGCGTTGTGCGAAGACATGTGCAAGAAGTTGCGGGTCAAGACTCCGTCCCTGGAACAGTGCATCGACACCTTGTCCGGCGGCAACCAACAGAAGGCCCTGCTGGCCCGATGGCTGATGACCAACCCACGCATCCTGATCCTCGACGAGCCGACCCGTGGCATCGACGTTGGCGCCAAGGCCGAGATCTACCGGCTCATTTCCTACCTCGCCAGCGAAGGCATGGCGGTGATCATGATTTCTTCGGAGCTGCCGGAAGTACTGGGCATGAGCGACCGGGTGATGGTGATGCATGAAGGAGACCTGATGGGCACGCTGGACCGTAGCGAGGCGACCCAGGAGCGGGTGATGCAGTTGGCTTCTGGCCTGTCCTGATAATAGAGGGCGCAAGCTCGCCACAGAGAAAAAGGTGAATGCTATGAACGCGATACTGGAAAACAAACCCGCGGCCGCACCGGCCAGGACGCGTCGGCGGCTGCCGACGGAACTGAGTATCTTCCTGGTGCTGATCGGCATCGGCCTGGTGTTCGAAGTGTTTGGCTGGATCATGCGCGACCAGAGTTTCCTGATGAACTCCCAGCGCCTGGTGCTGATGATCCTGCAAGTGTCGATCATCGGTCTGCTGGCCATCGGTGTGACCCAGGTGATCATCACCACCGGTATCGACCTGTCGTCCGGCTCGGTGCTGGCGTTGTCGGCCATGATCGCCGCCAGCCTGGCCCAAACCTCGGATTTCACCCGGGCGGTGTTTCCCTCCCTGACTGACTTACCGGTGTGGATACCGGTGGTGGCGGGGTTGGGCGTTGGGCTGTTGGCCGGAGCGATCAACGGCAGCATCATCGCCATCACGGGTATCCCGCCCTTTATTGCCACCCTCGGCATGATGGTCTCGGCCCGCGGTCTGGCGCGTTACTACACCGAAGGCCAGCCGGTGAGCATGTTGTCCGATTCCTATACCGCCATCGGCCATGGCGCCATGCCGGTGATCATTTTCCTGGTGGTGGCGGTGATCTTCCATATTGCCCTGCGCTACACCAAGTACGGTAAGTACACCTACGCCATCGGCGGCAACATGCAGGCGGCACGCACCTCGGGCATCAACGTCAAACGCCATCTGGTGATCGTCTACAGCATCGCCGGGCTGCTGGCGGGGCTGGCCGGGGTGGTGGCCTCGGCGCGGGCCGCCACCGGGCAGGCCGGCATGGGCATGTCCTATGAGCTGGACGCGATTGCGGCGGCCGTGATCGGCGGCACTAGCCTGGCCGGTGGGGTGGGGCGCATCACCGGAACGGTGATCGGCGCGCTGATCCTCGGGGTCATGGCCAGTGGCTTCACGTTCGTCGGCGTGGATGCCTACATTCAGGACATCATCAAGGGCTTGATCATTGTGGTGGCGGTGGTCATCGACCAGTACCGCAACAAGCGCAAACTCAAACGCTGAAGGTCCTTACGCTGCGACAAAGCGCCACGCCTGACCCGCGTGGCGTTGCCATTTGTCTTCTTGATACAGCTATTGAATCGAATTTCTTGTTATAAACGCACTCCGATGACTGCCAAAAGCTTGTCAGAGAACATTTAGAAGGGTTGTCGGACATTTTCCCTATGTTTTCAGTTGCTGAGGCTTCGACTCGGCCTTAGACTGCCGCCCCTCGTAAATTGAGTGCCGGGTGGCGCTTGGAATAGACGGCGCCTTCCCGATGAGCGTGGCAGCGCGCTGCGGGACGCTTCATAATTCGCCTTAATGCACGTTTTTTTATAGAGAAATCAATGACAAAGGAAAAGTTGCTGGCCATGCCGGCGGATGACTACATGAATGCCGAGCAGCTGGCTTTCTTCACCAAGCTGTTGCAGAACATGAAAGTGGAAACCCACGAGCGCATCGAACAGAACCGAATCGCCATTGAGAGCCTGGATACCCCGGCTGACCCGGCGGACGCTGCTTCCGTAGAAGAAGAGCGGACCTGGCTGGTCAACGCCATCGATCGCGACCAGCGCATGCTGCCTCAGCTGGAGCAGGCCCTGGACCGTATCAACGACGACAGCTTCGGCTGGTGTGATGACAGCGGCGAGCCGATCGGCCTCAAGCGCCTGCTGATCAGCCCGACCACCAAGTACTGCATCGAAGCGCAGGAACGTCACGAGCAGATCGACAAGCACCAGCGTCAGGCCTGATCCGCGTTTCAGAAAAGATCGCAGCTTTCTTCGGGAAGCTGCGATCTTTTGCTTTTGTCTGCGCCTGTTCGTCTACTTCCGTTGACCCCCCGCAAGAACGCGACTAATGGACCATGGATAATGGCTCCGTAGTGGCGTTTAATGCAGGCATAACAACGAGAAATGTGGGTGATCAACATGGCGACAGACGGTTCCGTGGCGAATGCGGCGCAGGTGCAGGTGCCTGTAACCAACAGCATGGCGCGCTGGTTGACGCCGACCTTGCAGAGTCTGGCGCTGACATTGCTGCTGTGCGGCATGACGTTGGGCGGCTGGTCGTTGTATCTGGGCCTGCCCCTGGCGATGCTCATCGTCTGGCTGCCGCGCCTGCGCTCGCGCCTGGCCGCTGCGCCTGAGCCGGTAGCCGCGGACAAGTTGGCCGAGCTGACCCGTGATCTGTCCTACACCACCAGCCATAACGCGTTGTCGGCGGCCGGCGTCGCCTATTCGGTCAAGCAACTGGCTGGCAAGGTCCAGTCGCAGCTCGACGCGGCGGCGCAGATCGTCGGTAATGCCGAATCGATGATCACCACTGAACAGGCCACCTCGCAACTCAGCCAGCAGGCCCTGAGTGCCGCCAGTGAGGCCCATCGCAGCAGCGTTGCCGGGCGCAGCGAACTGGTGGAGTCCATCAGCCGGATGCATCAGCTCAGCCAGCGCGCGAACGACAGCCGCGAGTTGATCGAGGCGCTGAGCGTGCGCAGCGATGAAATCCAGCGGGTCAGCCTGGTGATTCAGTCGATCGCCAGCCAGACCAACCTCCTGGCGCTCAACGCGGCCATCGAAGCTGCACGGGCCGGTGAGCACGGTCGCGGCTTCGCGGTGGTGGCGGACGAGGTCCGTGGACTGGCCGGGCGTACGGCCGCGGCCACCGGCGAGGTCGGGGTCATGGTTGCGGATATCCAGCAGCGCACCGCCCAGGTGGTGGAGCAGATCCGGCAACTGGCCAGCGACCTGGACAGTGGCGTGCAGCAGGTCGAGCACACCGGTCAGCACCTGGAAAACATAGCCCGGCTGGCGGCCGGCGTTGAAACCCAGGTCAGTGCCATCGCCCAAGGCACTGACACCAATCGCGAACAACTCGACAGCCTGTTTCACGCCATCGAACAGATGCGCAGTGACCTGTCCATCAGCGACCAGCAGACCCAGCGCCTGGCCCAAGCGGCAGTGCAAATGGAGGGCCAGGCCGAAACCATCAGCGAACGCCTGGCTGAGGTTGGCCTGGACGATTATCACCAACGGGTCTACGACCTGGCGCGGGAAGGGGCGAGCCAGATCGCGGCCCAGTTCGAGGCAGACATTGACCAGGGGCGTGTCAGCCTGGAGGACCTGTTCGACCGCAGCTACCAGCCCATCCCCAATACCCAGCCCGCCAAGTTCCAGACCCGTTTCGACCGCTACACCGATCAGGTCCTGCCGGCTATCCAGGAACCTTTGCTCGCCCGGCACGAGGGCCTGGTATTCGCCATTGCTTGTACTCAGGAAGGTTATGTACCGACCCACAACAAGGTCTTCAGCCAACCCCTGACCGGTGATCCGCAAGTGGACACGGTGAACAATCGCACTAAACGCAAATTCTCCGACCGCACCGGGATTCGTTGCGGTAGCCACCAGCAGCCCGTGCTGTTGCAGACCTACACTCGAGACACAGGTGAGCTGATGCATGACCTTTCCGTGCCGATCATGCTCAAGGGGCGTCATTGGGGTGGTTTGCGGCTGGGTTATAAGCCCGAGAAGCCGCGCTAGGCTGGCCCGCGCTGGGGGGGGGCTGGGCACGGCTGCTGCGCAGCCGAGCGGAAGCAAGCTCCCTTGTCACAGGGGTTAAAGGGTTGAGGGTTATTTACCGTCGTGCAAGCGGACATTCAATTGATCCACCAGCACTGCCTCCTCGCCGTCAGCGAGCAGCCATTCGCGCAGTAGATCTTTCTGTTGCTCCGACCAGAAGTCGGCCTCCACCAGTTTGATCTCCGGCTCCAGCGGATGGGCCATGATGAAGTCATCAATGGCTTTGTCATCCGAAGGCAGGCCGAGTTGATCGAACAAGGTACTCAGTTCGTGCGAGGGCTGTTCCATGGGGTTCTCCTTTGGGCGGGCGCCGTCATGGCGCCTCGGTTGCTTCCCTTTATCTGAGGCAAACGCCCGTCAGGAGTTCGATCGGGTTCAGGCTTTCAACGCGCCTTCATCCACCGCGAGTTTCAGGGCTTTTGCCGCTGCCCGCGCAGCCTCGGCGGCGAGTTCGGGGGTTTTGAACCAGCGATCCTTTTCCACCTGATGATAACGGGTGGTGGTCAAGGGGGGCTTGGCGCGCATCACGATGACAGCCTGGAATTCGCCTTCGACCTCTCTGGCCTCACCCCGGATGAAAAACTCGCCAATATCAAATTCCGTCACGTCGCGCCTTTCCTTCACAAGTCATAGTATGGGTGCGCGATCGTCAATGGGGGACGGTCTTCGCTGGGCAGGCAGTATGGCAGCAGTTGCCTGTCGCGGCTGAGTTAAGTGATGGGCGTGTGGTATCTCAGGTCAAACGCTTCGTTCCAGACGCCTGGCCAGGTAACAGGCCTCGTTATGATCGGTACGGAAACCTCTTACACGGCCAGTCGAGGTTTCTTCAATATGGAAAAAGCACTTACCGGCCAGAACCACCCGATATCGCGGTTGAAACAAAGAAACCGGCAGGTAATGGACTTGGTCAAACCCGTCAGGCTTGTCAGCGATGCAAGGGGTGAGTGGGTGGGTCAGGGTTGTGAAAGTGGCCATGTGAATTCCTTTTCTATGGTTTACCGACGAATTACCGAGTGTTTTGAGTAGTCTCCACGCCTGCGGCTGCTCTAGAATCGGCAGCACCGTGTGGATGGCTGTGTCTATCTAAAGCAATTTTTTTTGCCCTCGATGTCAGAAAAATGCTTTTCTAAGTGAGAAATTTCCCTAAAGTTAGTAGTCCCACCTTTTCCGATGCTCAGAGTGGCGTTTTCCTTCAGCCTCTGACGACCCCGCGGGAAAGACGGCGAGAGTGGCAATCCTTTAGTCTTCTCTCGCCCCGGGGCAGGGCACGCCGTTCACTTCGAATTTTCAGTTACAGGTCCACTGCGACACACACAGTCGGCACGGGTTCTCGTGGTCCGTCCTTTTCAGAGGGCGGGCCGTTTACAAAGATGGGGATGTTTCCTTGGCAGTAAGTAATCTCGACATGCATGCGTTATTCGTACTTGGTGATCTGCGGGCAAAGCTGGTCAAGCAGTTCCAGTCGCGCTTCGTCTACATCACCGAGCAAACCGCCGAAGGTATTTATGTTGCCGAAATCGATACTGAATCGGCCCTGGTGGTCGATGACAAACCCAGGCTTGAACTCAAAGTCGGTGATCATTTTCGTGCAGCGGTATTGCCCAGTCGTGAAGGTGGCAAGTTTGAAATCCGCTTTCGCGATATCAAGCTGACGGTCTATGGCCTTGGGGATTACGCCTTCGTGGCCACCCCCGGTGGCCACGCGATCCTGTTCAAGGAAGGGCACAG
Organism: Pseudomonas sp. N-1-13; assembly: GCF_057787095.1. NCBI lineage: Bacteria > Pseudomonadati > Pseudomonadota > Gammaproteobacteria > Pseudomonadales > Pseudomonadaceae > Pseudomonas > Pseudomonas sp. N-1-13. The sequence goes on from NZ_JBYNRI010000001.1 coordinate 2,285,699, forward strand.
CGTGCTGACTGTTTTCGCCGCCAACGAGCAGTTGCACGAGGGCCTGACCAAGACCCTCAAGGCCGTGACCGCCAAAGCCGCCAAGTGGCGCAAAGGTGAACTCGTCACCTTCAAGGCCAGCGAGTGATGTGCACCTCGTCTGCCCGATGGATGTGATAGGCGGGCTGACACAGCGTTCGGGTTTTGCGCCCTGCCAACGGTTTTCGTAAGGTCTGCGTGGAACCTCGGCTACAGTCAGTTGACTGAATTATTCAGAGGCTTGCGTCCGGTTACGCAGGACCGTTGAGCTATCGCTGTGTCTGGTACGAGGTGCAACGCATGAAACGAGTTCGACAGTGGTTGGTTGCCTGGGCCACCTGTGCGGTGTTGGTTTCGTCACTTCCGGCATCGGCCGCGCAGGCGCCGATCCATTTTGCCGACCTGAATTGGGAAAGCGGCAGTCTGATCACCGATATCCTGCGGGTCATCGTCGAAAAGGGTTATGGGCTGCCGACCGACACATTGCCGGGCACCACCATTACCCTGGAAACGGCGCTGGCCAACAACGACATCCAGGTGATCGGGGAAGAATGGGCCGGTCGCAGCCCGGTGTGGGTCAAGGCCGAGGCCGAAGGCAAGGTGATAGCCTTGGGCGATACCGTCAAGGGTGCGACCGAAGGCTGGTGGGTCCCGGAGTATGTGATCAAGGGCGACCCGGCCCGGGGCATCAAGCCTCTGGCGCCGGATTTGCGCAGCGTCGAAGACCTGGCGCGCTACAAGCATGTCTTCAAAGACCCGGAAAGCCCCAGCAAGGGTCGCTTCCTCAACAGCCCCATCGGCTGGACCTCCGAAGTGGTCAACAAGCAGAAGCTCAAGGCCTATGGGTTGTCCGACAGCTATGTGAATTTCCGGAGTGGTTCGGGGGCGGCGCTGGATGCGGAGATCAGCTCGTCGATCCGCCGGGGCAAGCCGATCCTGTTTTACTACTGGTCGCCTACACCGCTGCTGGGACGTTTCAAGTTGGTGCAGTTGCAAGAGCCTGCGTTCGATGCCGAGGCCTGGAAAACCCTGACCGATGCCGACAACCCCAACCCCAAGCCAACCCGCTCCCTGGCCTCGAAGCTGTCGATTGGCGTATCCGCGCCGTTTCAGAAGCAACACCCGGACATTGCCGAGTTCTTCAGTAAAGTTGATCTGCCGATCGAGCCGTTGAACAAGGCCCTGGCCGACATGAGCGAAAAGCACACACCGCCGCGTGAAGCCGCCGAGGCGTTCCTCAAGGCCCATCCACAGGTCTGGCAGGCCTGGGTGCCCAAGGAGGTTGCCGACAAAGTCGCCGCCGGTCTGTAGCGCGCCAGGTTGAACTCTTGATCTTGAGCAATGCGTCATTCGCCGAAAACCGGCAGTCTGCGCCCGTGCGGCGAAATGCCGAATTCGAGCTAGGATGATTGTTCAACCTTTCAAGGAGGCTGGCGAATGACGCTTTTAGTGGCTCGGTCGCTGGTCGCAGTATTTGCGACCATCAGCTTGATTCATTTGTATTGGGCCCTGGGCGGGCGATGGGCGGCCCTGGCGGTCGTGCCTCAGGTTCCGGTGAGGCAAGGAGAGTCGCTGCGTCCGGCGTTCAACCCATCGGGATGGCTGACGCTGCTGGTGGCCCTCGCGTTGCTGCTGATTGCAGTTCTGGTGTGCCTGCGGGTCGGCTTGCTGGCACCGCCCGTCACCCATCGAGCGTTGCAATGGCTGATCAGCGCAATCGCCTTGCTGATGTTCGCCCGCGCCATTGGCGAATCGAACCTGGTGGGTTTCTTCAAGGAGGTCAAGGGCTCGACGTTCGCCAAGCTCGACACCTGGGTCTATTCACCGTTATGTGTCGTGCTTGGCGCCGGCCTGTTGACGGTTGCCTGGGCCTGAGCGCAGGGCGCTTGTCGTGTCGATCAGGTCCCGGATCGAAGAGCCGTCCAGTGTTCCATCTCCTGGGCGATGAAGTGATTCACCAGGTCGCTGTACATTTTCTCGATCGCATCCGGGCTAAGGCCCTCGGCCTCGGCCCATTGACGCCGGGTCGCCAGCATGGCCTGGAAGCGCTCCGGCGCACGCACCGCCGTGGCTGAGGTCTTGAACTTCGACGCTGCCAGTACGTACTGAAAGCGTTGGCCCAGCAGTTTGATAACGGCCTGGTCAAGGGCATCGATCTCGCGGCGGATGTCTTCCATATTCGCGCAATCGCAGGGCTGTAGCTGAGTGTGGACTTCCATGCAGTCACTCCTTGTTAAAGTAGGAACGGCCCAATCCGAGCCGATCTTCGATAAGACAGGAAACACCTTGCGCAAGCAAGGCCCCGTCGCCACAGAGGTAAATTCCTACGAGATTTTCGGATCACCTTTTGCCGCACCGCTGTGAGTGCACGGCTTTCTGTGGGAGCAAAGCTTGCTCGCGATGCAGGCACCTCGGCCCCCCGGAAGACCGCGTCATCTTCATCGCGGGCAAGCCTTGCTCCCACCATAGGTGAGCGCCTAACCACTAGCGCCGCCCCGTGCGTGTACTCACATCCACCCACACCGCCAGCACCAGAATGCTGCCCTTGACGATCATCTGCCAGTAACTGTCGACGTCGAGCATGGACATGCCGTTGTCCAGGCTGGTGATCACCAGCGCGCCGAGCAGGGCGCCGTAGACGGTGCCGGAGCCGCCGCGCATGGAGGTGCCGCCGATGAAGCAGGCGGCAATGGCGTCGAGTTCACCCATGCTGCCGGCCGAGGGGGAGCCCGCGGCCAGGCGTGCGGTGTTGACCACGCCCGCCAGGGCGCACATCACGCCCATGATGCCGAAGATCCACAGCTTCACCGCCTGCACGTTGATGCCGGACAGGCGCGTGGCTTCCATGTTGCTGCCCACCGAGTAGACCCGTCGCCCAAACACGGTCTGGCTGGTGACGTAGCTGAACACGCCGAGCAGCATCAGCAGAAGCAGCACGGGAACCGGAATCCCGTCGTAGCTGTTGAGGGTATAGACGAACCCGGCCAGTACCGCGCCGATCAGCACCACGCGCAAGACGTCACGCACCAGAGAGTGGGCCGCCAGGCCATGCAGGGCGCGATTGCGCCGCTGTTTCCAGGTCAGGAACAGGGTCAAGGCAAACAGCAGCACGCCCAGGCCCGTGCCGACGGAGTGCGGCAAATAACCCTGGCCGATGTAGACCAGCTCCGGTGACACCGGGGCGATGGTGGTGCCGTCGGTAATCCCCAGCAGAATGCCGCGAAAGGCGAGCATGCCGCCCAGGCCGACAATGAACGACGGGATGCGCAGGTAGGCGGTCATGTAGCCGTTACCCAGGCCAATCACCAGGCCGCACAAGGCGACCAGGCTCAGGTTCGCCAGCAGCGGGATGTGATAGATCACGTCGAGAATCGCCGCCAGGCCACCGAGCAATCCAAGCAGTGAACCCACCGACAGATCGATCTCGCCGCTGATGATCACCAGCACCATGCCGCAGGCCAGAATCCCGGTGATGGACATCTGCCGCAGCAGGTTGGAGAGGTTGCGCGGGGTCAGGAACCCGCCCTCGGTCTGCCAACTGAAAAACAGCCAGATCACCGCCACGGCGATCACCAGCGCGAGCATTTTGTAGCGGCTGAAGAGTTGCTTGACCTGATTCATCTACGCGGACTTCCGATCATTATTGTTATGGTCTTCGGGGTGGCTGAGGGCGGCGGCGAGCACCTGTTCCTGTGTGAGTTCGTGGTTGATGAAGTCACCGCGCAATTGGCCTTCGCCGATCACCAGCACGCGGTCGGACACCCCCAGCACTTCGGCCAGTTCCGAGGACACCATGACGATCGACACGCCTTCGGCGGCCAGCGCGCCCATCAGCTTGTAGATCTCGTACTTGGCGCCGACATCCACGCCCCGGGTCGGCTCATCGAGAATCAGCACGCGCGGTTGGGTCAGCAGCATTTTGGCCAGCACGGCTTTTTGCTGGTTGCCGCCGGAGAGGCTGGTGATTGGCAGGAACGGGCTCGCGGTCTTAAGGTGCATGCGCGAGATTTCCCGGTCGATGCTGCCCAACTCCGCTTCGGTGTCGATACGGGTCATTTTCGAGTAGTTGTCCAGCACCGCCAGGGTGATGTTCTGGCCCACCCCCAGGTCGGGAATGATGCCTTGGCGCTTGCGGTCTTCAGGCACCATGCACAGGCCTGCGCGGATTGACTTGAGGGGCGTGCGCGTGTCGATCGGTTGGCCGTCGAGCCAGACTTCGCCTTCATGGCGGCCGGGGTAGGCGCCGAACAGTGCCGACACCAGTTCCGTGCGGCCGGCGCCGACCAGCCCGGCGATGCCGAGGATTTCCCCGCGCTTGAGGACGAATGAAATGTCGTCGACTCGTTTGCGTTTGGGGTTGTCGACGTCGTAGCAAGTGATATGGCGCGCCTCGAAAATCACCTCGCCGATGTCATGGGGTTCGGTGGGGTAGAGGTTGCTCATTTCTCGTCCGACCATCTGGGTGATGATCTTCGGGATGTCCATGTCGGTCATGGCGGTAGTGGCGATGTGTTTGCCGTCGCGGATCACCGAAATGGTGTCGCACACGGCGGCCACTTCATCGAGCTTATGGGAGATGTACACGCAGGCGACGCCCTTGGCCTTGAGGTCGCGGATGATGTCCAGCAGCACCTCGATTTCCGAGCGGGTCAGGGCCGAGGAGGGTTCATCGAGAATCAGCAGGCGCGCCTGTTTGTTCAGCGCCTTGGCGATTTCCACCAACTGCTGGTAACCCCCGCCGTATTGTGAAACCGGCAGCGAGACGTTCATGTCCGGCACCTTGAGTTCACGCATCAGGGCTTCGGCACGGTGGATCATTGCCGGGTAGTTCATGCGTCCGCCGGGCAGCGTCAGCTCATGGCCCATGAAGATGTTTTCGGCCACCGACAGGTCGGGGACCAGGGTCAGTTCCTGATGAATGATGACGATCCCGGCGGCTTCGGTTTCGCTGATGGACTGCGCCTTGAGCGGCTGTCCGTCCCAGACAATTTCACCGTCCCAGGTGCCGTACGGGTAGACCGCCGACAGGACTTTCATCAGCGTGGATTTACCGGCGCCGTTCTCACCGCACAGGCCGACGCATTCACCCGGCCTGACCTTGATGTCGATGCCATTGAGGGCTTTGACACCGCCGAAGCTTTTGACGATGCCGTTCATTTGCAGCAGGTAGTCGGACATGGCGAGGGCTCATATGAAAAGGGCTCACACATAGGCAGAGGTGGTGACAGCCCTGGGGCCAGGCATCTCAGATGCAGCTAGCCAAGCAAAGCCCCTGTGGGAGCGAGCCTGCTCGCGATGGCAGCAGCACATACAACATCGATGCAAGCTGAACCACCGCTATCGCGAGCAGGTTCGCTCCCACAGGTCTCATTCACCCAGGGTTGTCCCAGGATCACTGCCCAGCGATCTGCGCCTTGGTATAGAACCCATCTTTTTCCAGCAGGTCGATGTTGTCCTTGGTCAACGGGGTCGGGGTGAGCAGGATGGTGTCGACTTTCTTGCTGCCATTGTCGTATTGCGAGGTGTAGGTGGGTTTCTCGTTACGCGCCAGTTGCACCGAGAGCTTGGCCGCTTCGGTGGCGATCAGTTTCAGCGGCTTGTAGACGGTCATGGTCTGGGTGCCATCGATCACCCGCTTGACCGCCGCCAGGTCGGCGTCCTGGCCCGAGATCGGCACCTTGCCGGCCATTTTCTGCGCGGCCAGTGCCTGGATGGCACCGCCTGCGGTGGCGTCGTTGGAGGCGACGATGCCATCGATCTTGTTGTCGTTACGGGTCAGGGCGTTTTCAACGATGCTCAAGGCTTCGGTGGGGTTCCATTCCTTGACCCACTGTTGCCCGACAATCTTGATATCGCCCTTGTCGATAGCCGGTTGCAGCACTTTCATCTGGCCTTCGCGCAGGACCTTGGCGTTGTTGTCCGTGGGCGCGCCGCCGAGCAAGAAGTAGTTGCCCTTGGGCGCTGCTTTCAACACGCCGCTGGCCTGCATCTCGCCGACTTTTTCGTTATCGAAGGAAATGTAGGCGTCGATGTCGGCATTGAGGATCAGGCGGTCATAGGACACCACCTTGATCCCGGCCTTCTTGGCTTCGGCCACGGCATTGGTCAACACGGTGGCGTTGAACGGCACGATGACGATCACATCGACGCCCCGGGAGATGAGGTTTTCGATCTGGGAAATCTGTTTCTGCTCGTTGGCATCGGCCGACTGGACGAAGACTTTGGCGTCCATTTTTTCCGCCGCCGCGACGAAATAGTCACGGTCCCGCGACCAGCGTTCCAGGCGCAGATCATCGATGGAGAAACCGATTTTCGGGTTGGTGGCGTCGGCCATGACCGGAAGCGAGAGCAGGGCGAGGGCGCCGGCGAGCAGCGTGAGTTTCAGTTTTTTCATGGTGGTGCGTCCTTTTATTGTTGTTCGAAAGACACTGCCTGACGATGAACGTGATGCGGGTAGAACTGTAGAGACTCCCGGCGTGCCGCGAGCAGAGATTTGTCGCGAGAATGTAACAACCTCTGCGCAGCGAACGGGGCCTGGTGTCAGGGGTAGATGAACCGGTTGACCACGTTTTCGAGCATTTCTTGCCGACCACTCACAGCCTGCGGATTGAGCTCGTTGTCGAAGGCGTGTTCGGCCAGTGAAGCGAGGCTGAACTCACCCGCCAGCACCGCCTGACCGAACGGTTGCTGCCAGCCGGCGTAGCGTTGGTCCTTGAACTGCTGGAGGCGGTCGTTCTGCACCATCGCCGCTGCACGTTCCAGGGCCAGGGCGAGGACGTCCATGGCCGCGACGTGGCCGTGGAACAGGTCAATCTCGTCCAGGCTCTGACGACGGACCTTGGAGTCGAAGTTGAAGCCGCCATTGCTGAACCCGCCGGCCTTGAGGATTTCATAGGTGGCCAGGGTCATCTCTTCGACGCTGTTGGGGAACTGGTCAGTGTCCCAGCCGTTCTGCGGATCGCCACGGTTGGCGTCGATGCTGCCGAAGATCCCCAGGGAGACGGCTGTGGCGATCTCATGATGGAAACTGTGCCCGGCCAGGGTCGCATGGTTGGCCTCGATGTTGACCTTGATCTCCTTTTCCAGGCCGAACTGTTGCAGGAAGCCGAACACCGTGGCGCTGTCGTAATCGTATTGGTGCTTGGTCGGTTCCTGCGGCTTGGGTTCGATCAGCAGATCGCCCTTGAAACCGATCTTGTGCTTGTGCTCGACCACCATGCCCATGAAGCGGCCCAGTTGTTCGCGCTCGCGTTTCAGATCGGTATTGAGCAGGGTCTCGTAACCTTCACGACCGCCCCACAACACGTAGTTGGCCCCCTTGAGACGCAGGGTGGCGTTCATCGCGCTGAACACTTGGGCGGCGGCGCAGGCGAACACTTGCGGGTCCGGGTTGCTGGCGGCGCCTGCGGCAAAGCGCGGGTTGCTGAAGCAGTTGGCGGTGCCCCACAGCAGCTTGATCCCGGTTTGTTCCTGGTGACGCTCCAGGTGGTCGACCATCTGCGCGAAGTGGTTGCGATACTCCTTCAGCGAGTGGCCTTCCGGGGCGACATCGGTGTCATGAAAGCAGTAGTAGTCGATGCCCAGTTTGGAGAAGAACTCGAAGGCCGCTTCGGCCTTGCCGATGGCCAGTTCCATCGGGTCGCCGGCATGCTGCCACGGGCGTTGGAAGGTGCCGGCGCCGAACACATCGGATCCCGGCCAGACAAAGGTATGCCAGTAGCACACCGCCATGCGCAGGTGCTCGCGCATGGGCTTGCCGAGCACGAGTTTGTCGGCGTCGTAGTGGCGAAAAGCAAGAGGCGAGTCGCTGGCGGGGCCTTCGTAGCGAACCTTGTCGATGGCGGGAAAGTACGACATGGGCGATTTCCTTATTGTTCTTGGCGGTGTATCGATACTAACGCCGGCCCGGTGGCCGCTGATTATGAAAATCACCAAGGCACAGTGCGATTTTGAGTATTGAGATCCGACGGTCACGCGCCTAGTCTGTGGTCATCGGCCCAGGGTAAAAACCATGAAAACCGTCCCGCCCGTTCACCGCATTGCGTTGTTGTTCAACGGCAGCAAGATCTACGACCGAGGCATCATCAGCGGCATCGGCAACTACCTGAGCAGCACCCGCGCGTCCTGGGACCTGTTCCTTGAAGAAGATTTTCTCTGTCGGTTGAAAGGCATCGAACGCTGGCAGGGCGACGGGATCATTGCCGACTTCGATGACCCGCTGATCGGCGAAGCGCTGACCGGGATCGGCTTGCCGGTGGTGGCGGTGGGCGGCTCTTACCAGGATGAGCGCGCTTATCCGAAGGGCATTCCCTATGTCGCCACCGACAATGAGGCCTTGATGAAGCTGGCGTACGAGCACCTGATCGAGGCCGGGTTGACGCGCTTTGCCTGCTTCAGCCTGCCGCAAGCACAAGCCAATCGCTGGGCCCAGGAACGGGAAAACGCCTTTCGCCGGCTGCTGCAACGCGATGGTCTGCACGCTGAGGTCTATCGCGGCATGGGCACCAGCGCGCCGCTCTGGGACAGCGCCGTCGAACAACAGATCGCCTGGCTGCAAAGCCTGCCCAAACCCATCGGTATCATCGCCGTCAGTGACGCCCGTGCCCGGCAACTGCTGCAGGCCTGCCTGACCGCCGGAATCGCCGTGCCGGAGCAGGTGGCACTGATCGGCATCGACAACGACCCCCTGACCCGCACCCTGACGCGGGTGCCGCTGAGTTCGGTGATCCAGGGCACCGAAACCATGGGCCGGACCGCCGCGCGCCTGCTCCATCAGATGCTGCACGGCATGCCGTCCACGGGCACGCAGGTGCTGATACCTCCGGATGCGATCAACGTCCAGGCCTCGAGTCTGCACCAACCGTTAGGCAACCCTTACGTCATGCAAGCGCTGCTGTTCATTCGCCAATATGCCTGCCAGGGCATCAAGACCGCTCAGGTGGCGGCCTATGTGGGCGTGTCGCGCTCCTCCCTGGAAGCGCACTTTCGCAAGGCGCGGGGCTGCAGCGTGCACGACGAGATCCTGCGCTTCAAACTGGCAGCGGCCGCCCAGGGCTTGGAAAACACCGACTCGGCGATTGCCGACATCGCCCAGAACTGCGGCTTCAAATCGGCGCAGTACCTGCACACGGTGTTTCGTCGAGAGTTTGGCTGTACGCCCCGCGAATATCAGCAGGGGGCGGCACAGGCCACTGAACCGGTCTTCACCGCCCGCAACTATTGCTGGAAGCAATAGTGATCATTACGAAACACAAGTTCTGTTTTGTCGGCAATGCCTGGAAAATCCCCCCCATCGAACAGGTAACTCAAGCAGTTGGGGCGATGAGGTTTCACTCATCTGACCGCCACACACCCGATGCACCTGGCAGTGGCGGCAACCCGTAACGCAGTTCCGTTGCCTGATGAACCAACCTTTTATTTTCAGGACCAGACCAATGCGCCTTTTATTTGCGTCTTCCATGGCGTTTGCCTCCTTGTTGCTCGCCGGTTGTGCCAGCGCGCCGAACGACCCGACCCTGACCTTGCAGACCAGCAAGACGCCGGCCCAGTACGCCGACTGTGTCGTGCCGAAATTGCAAGACCACGCGATGAGCCCGACCGTCTCCCAGTCCCAACGCAGCTACCGGATCGTGGTGCCAAGCAAGGTGTCTGCGGACAACGTGCTGGAAGCCTACAAGGCCGGGAACGGTGGCAAGGTATTCATCTACGAGCGGCGTCTGTTGGCTTCCAGCTTCCTGCCTTCGAGTTTTGAACGTGCCGCACAGGACTGCATCTGAGGCCGGCCCGTACAGGTTTTTCACCGTGCTCCTTTGGTTGGCCGCAACCAACCATTTTTTTACCCCGCACCGCATTCGGTGGCGGGGTTTTTTTTGCCTGTGGGGAAGAGGGGGCAGATTCACTTGGGTCCGCTGCCCCGGCGTTGAGGTTTGACGAGAGGCTCTGCAATCGGCATATTTGCTCGTTAGTGATAATTAGTGCTCGTTTATGAAGGTTATAGATGCCATGACTTCAACTCACGAAGTGTTCCCCGGTGAACGCCAGCAACGGATCAGCGAGCGTCTGGCCCTGTATGGTCGGGTGATTGCGGCCGATCTGGCCAGCGAATTCAATGTCTCCGAGCACTCGATACGGCGCGATCTTGGCGTATTGGCGGCTGCGGGGTTATGCAAGCGCGTCTATGGCGGCGCGATCCTGTTGCCGGCCGTGGAACGGCCGATGGCCGTTCGAGTACGGCAGAACGTCGAGCGCAAGGACAGTCTCGGCCTGGCGGCGGCCTCGTTGCTGAGGGCGGGCCAGCATGTGTTCATCGATGCCGGCTCGACCAACCTGGCGATTGCCGGCGCCATCGATCCACGCCTTAAGTTGACGCTGAGCACCAATTCGCCGTTGATTGCCGTGCAACTGATGAAGCTGCCCTGCGCCGAGGTGATCCTGTTGGGCGGACGCGTGAACACGGCGTCGGGCGGAGTGATCGGGCTGGCGGCTGTGCAGCAACTGCGGCAGTTCAATGTTGACCTGTGTTTTCTCGGCGCTTGCGCCATCGACCCGGACAATGGCATCACAGCGTTCGGCCTGGATGACGCGGAGTTCAAGCGCGCGGTCGTCGCGGCGAGCGGTCAGGTGGTGGTGGCCGTGACCAATGAAAAACTCTCCAGCATTGCCCACTATCAGGTGGCGTCGTGTGAAGAAGTCACCGCCCTGGTGGTGGAGCACGACGCGCCGGGTGAACGCCTGGAGCCGTTCTTGGGCAGGATTGCCAACGTCATGAGCGCGCCCTGCGAACCGCGGCAGGCGTGAAGCGTGTGCTGTAGCGCCCACGACAATCAAGCGCATGTGTGGCGAGCCATTGTCGGCCACGCGATTTACCGCTAGTTTGCTGGCCCATCAAAAGTACAAAAATAATCAGGAGTCATCGATGCAACCGATTCGTCTCGGTCTGGTGGGCTACGGCAAGATTGCCCAGGATCAACACGTTCCCGCTATCCTCGCCAACCCTGCGTTCCAGTTGGTGTCTGTCGCCACCCAAGGGCAGCCCTGCGCCGGTGTGGAGAATTTCCGGTCCCTGGGCGAGCTGCTTGAAAACGGCCCGCAGGTCGATGCGATTGCGTTTTGCACACCGCCGCAAGGGCGATTCGCATTGGTGCAACAAGCGTTGGCCGCGGGCAAACACGTGCTGGTAGAAAAGCCGCCCTGCGCCACGCTGGGTGAAGCGATGGCGTTGGTGGATCAGGTACGCGAGCAAGGTGTCAGTGGTCTGTTCGCCTGGCATTCACGCTACGCGCCCGGCATCGAGGCGGCCCGTGACTGGCTCGCCAGCCGCACCCTGCAAAGCGTCAAGATCGACTGGAAGGAAGACGTACGCAAGTGGCACCCCGGCCAGGCCTGGATCTGGCAGCCTGGAGGCCTGGGTGTATTCGATCCCGGCATCAACGCGTTTTCAATCGTGACCCATCTGCTGGCGCTGCCGCTGTTCGTTGAGTCCGCCGAACTGCGCGTGCCGAGTAACTGCCAATCGCCGATCGCCGCCAGCATCAAGATGTCCGACGCGCAACACCTGGATGTCCGTGCGGAGTTCGATTTCGACCACGGTCACGACGAACTCTGGAGCATCGAGATTCGCTGCACCGAAGGCCTCCTGCGCCTGGACAACGGTGGGGCAGTGCTGAGCATCGACGGCGTTCGCCAGACCGTTTCCCAGGAAGGTGAATACGCGGCGGTGTATCGGCATTTCCAGCAGTTGATTGCTGACCAGGCCAGCGACCTGGACCTGCAGCCGTTGCGTCTGGTGGCGGACAGCTTTTTTCTTGGCAGTCGGACCTTGGTCGAGCCGTTTTACGACTAGCCACTGAGGGGGGAGGCGATTCTGGCCGTGCATACCCCATCCGGATCAGATCCCTCTGCCGCAAGTCATCCGAGCAAAATTCCGGCCGCTTCGCACCCGGCAGTCCCAGCTATCATTCACCGATACGAATACTCGGTGTGACCGACATGCCTACCCGCAGTTTTGCCGCAGCGCTCTGGTCGGGATCGATGCGGATGCGCACCGGCAAGCGTTGGACGATCTTGGTGAAGTTGCCCGTGGCATTGTGCGGTGCCACGGTCGAGTAGCTGACGCCGCTGGCCGGTCCCAGGCTTTGTACGGTGCCTTGCAGCGCCTCGCCCGGTAACGCATCCACCTCGATTTCCACGGTTTGACCTGTCTTGACGCGGGCCAGTTGTGTCTCGCGAAAGTTCGCGCTGATGTACACGGCCTCCAGCGGAACGATTGCCAGCAAAGGTTTTCCCGCGTTGACGAAAGCCCCGATGCGCACCGATTTTTGCCCGATCGTGCCGCTGATCGGTGCGGTGATTCGGGTATAGGACAGCTTCAGTCTCGCGAGGTCCAGCGCAGCCTGCGCGTGGGCGAGGGTTGCCTTGGCTTTTTCCAGGTCGGCCTTGAGAACGTCTACCTGCTGGCGAGCCGCCTGAAGACCCGCCTGGCTTTTATCCCGACTGGCCAGTTGCACGCTCAATTGCGCTTCGGCCTGTTGCTGCGCTTGCACGGTTCCCGAGCCGTCGGTGGCCAGGTTGCGATAACGGGCATGATTGACCTTGGCCAACTTGAGCGCAGCCTCGTCCGCGGCGACCGCTGCCTGTGCCTGGCGTATGACGGTGTCCTGTTGGATCAGGTGTGCTTGCAAGCTGGCGACTCCGGCACGGGCGCTGGCGAGCTGGGCTTTGGCGGCGTTCACGGCGGCAACGAAATCACGGTCATCGAGGGTTGCCAGCAGGTCGCCTTTGTTGACCGGCTGATTGTCTTCGACCAGCACCGTCTCAACCGTGCCCGATACCTGCGGCGCGACCGTGGTGAAGTCCGCGTGGACGTACGCATCGTCCGTGGACTGGATCGATGCACTGGATTCGGGACGATTGAAATACAGCACGCCGCCGATTGCCCCGACGAGCAACACGGCACTGATGATCTGGGCTTTCTTTGGTAAGGCCATGGTGGGTTACCCGTGTGAGGAGGAAGGTGACGGGGCTACTTGCGTGACAGGCGGGGGGATGCAGGTCAGCCGCAGCACGAGAGGAATCAGCAACAGCGCGAGCAAACCCAGTACGCGATAGGCGTCGGCGATCGACAGCACCAGCGCCTGCTGGCTGATGATGCCCATCAGCTGTGCCGGCTCAGGCGCAACCGCAGAGATGTTGCTGACCAGGGCGGTTTGGTCCAGCAACATTTCCCCATGGAAACGACTGCGCACGGTGATCAGTTGGGTGACCGCCGCCGCGCCGATCAGCGAGCCGAAGGCGCGTAGCGTATTGATGGTGCCGGACACATAAGGTCCTTCGGAGGGCTGTACCACGCTGGTGATCAGGAACAGCATCGACACCACCGCCATCGGTTGCCCAAGGGCTTGCAGTGTTTGCGCCAGGACGAACTGGTCGCGATTCCATTCGCTGGTCAACTGCGCGCCGCACAGACACGCCAGCGCGATCAGCAGCAGCCCCAACGCGAATACCACGCGGGCATCAACCCACTTCTGGTACAGCAGCAGCGCCACCAACGGCCCAAGGATCAGTTGTGGCAGCGCGACGATCAGGCCGATGGACGCCATCTGCAACGGTCGATACTGCTGAAGCGGGGTGAGATAGCTTGCCGGTAACAGTGAACTGGACATCAACACTACCAGCAGGGAAACGAACAGCGTGCAGCCCAGTCCCAGGTTGCGGCGTCCCAGGATTTGCAACTTGATGAACGGTGAAGGGTGATACCACTCGCTCACCAGGTAGATAGCCAACAGGGCCAGGCCAGCCACTAGCGATGAGATGATCAACGGCGAATGAAACCAGTCCAGCCGTACACCTTGATCCAGGGCGATGGCAATCAGGCCGAGCGCCGGTACACCGCAAGCCATGCCGAACCAGTTGGCCTGTGGAAAACGGTGCTGCTGGATGGATTCCTTCGGCAGGCCCCAGGCGATCAGGCATCCCGCGATGAGCGCCAGGGGAATGATTTGCCAATACACCCACCGCCAATCATTCAGACCATCGGTCCAGTGTCCGGTCAACCAGATGGACAGATTGGGCGCGAAGGTCGCGGTCATCGCATACAGCGCCAAACCATATAGGCGGATGGGCGGTGGCAGGAATTTCAGGGCCGCCATCATCAGCAACGGAATCGTCGTGCCGCTGGCAATGCCTTGCACAAAACGCAAGGCCAGCAGCAGGTCCAGGTTATGGATCAAGGGCAGGATTGCCGCCAGCAGTGCACAGATGCCGAGCATCCACAGTTCCAGGCGTCGTACTGAAAGGGTAATGGCGAACCAGGCTGAAAAGGGCATGGCAATCAACTCCCCGGCACTGTACGCCGTGGTTAACCACGAGCCGTCGTCGAAGCCCAGGCCCATGGCCCCCCTGATGTCAGCCAACGCCAATGCGCCGACCCGGATATTCAACCCAGCCATCATCGCGGCGATGAAAATCCCCAGCAGACCCACCAGCGGACGTTTTGAAGGCGTGGCCTGGGGGGCTATGCTGGCCGTGACGGTTGCTGGCAACAATGTGGCGCTGTTCATGGGGCGGCCCTTGAGCGAGCTGAGCGAGGCGAGACACGGACCAGCGGGTCATCCGATGAAGACGCGGGCGACTCATCGATGCTCGCTTGCGGCGTGCTCTGCAGTCTCGCCGCCTCCCAACCACCCCCCAGCGACTTGTAGAGATTGACCACGGTGAGCGTGGCGTCGGTTGCGCTGGCATTGAGGTGGGTCTGACTGGCAAGCAGGTTGAGTTGCGCGGTCAGCACGCTCAGATAGTCGGCTGCACCTTGTTCATAGCCTCGTTCGGCGGCACGTAATGCCTGCCGGTTCTGTTCATAGGAAACCAGCAAATCCTCGTGCTGGCGCTGTTGGGCAGCCCAGGCATCCAGGGCATTGTCCACCTCGTGCCAGGCTCGCAATACGGTATGCCGATAGGTGATCGCCGCCGTTCTTTGCCGTGATTCGTTCAAGGCCAGGCGTTGCGTCAATCGTCCGCCCTGGAAGATCGGCAAGTAGACCGTCGGGCCGATGGAAAAAACACGGGAGTCCCAACTGGAGAGATCACCGCTTTCGAAGGCTTCCACGCCGATTCGACCTTTGAGCCCGATACGCGGGTAAAAGTCAGCCTTGGCGACACCGATGGCTGCGGTAGCGGCATGCAGCTGCGCTTCGGCACGCTGGATGTCGGGGCGTCGGTGAGCCAATTCGGAAGAGACGCCAACCGGAACGTGGGTTGGAAGCGACGGCAAGGGCATGGCTTGACGCAGTTGTACATCCAGTGCGCGGGGCTGCTCTCCCAGCAGCAACGCCAGTGCGTTCATCTGTGCATTGCGTTGTTGGGTCAGTTCGGGAACCGTGGCCTTGATTGTCGCCAATTGCGCGCGAGCGGACGAGGTTTCGAAGCGCGTGGCAACACCATTGCGCTCACGGCTTTCGGCAAGCCCCAGCGTGCGCTCGGCAATCGTCAGGTTTTGCTGGGCGATGTCCAGTTGCGCCTGGGTTCCGCGCAATTGCAAATAAGTTCTGGCCACTTCGGCGGACAAGGCTACCCGTGCGGCTTCGCGATCATGGATGGTGGCTTGCAGGGTCGCCGCAGCGCCCTCGCGCCCGCGTTGCGCTCGGCCCCAAAGGTCGATTTCCCAACTGGCATCGAAGCCTAGTTGCCAGAAATTGCCGGGGCCCACAGGCGCACCCAGCGCGGCGAACTTGCCATGTTCGCTGAGCCTCTCACGGGCGTAGCTGGCGTTGGCATCCACGCTGGGTAACAGGCGCGAAGAGGCGATGCCCAGTTGCGCTCGGCTTTGTTCAATGCGTTCGCCGGCTATCTGTAAATCAAGATTGCCCGCTTGGGCACGCGATTGCAGTTGGGCGAGTAACGTGTCGTTGAACAGCAACCACCATTGGGAGGGCACTGCCGCGTCGGACATGGGGGCGACATTCGCGTGTTCTGGCCGCGGTGCCAGCTCTACGGCCCTCAGCCCGCTTTCCGGTTTCATGAAGTCGGGGCCTGCCGTACAACCGGCCAGGGACAACACGCCAAGCGTTGCGATTGCGCTCGTGAACTTCAGGATGCGTGGGGGTGACTCTCTGAAAGCCGACATTGCCTGTTCCTGAAAGGTTGCAGCGTTGCCCGGCGAGCGTGCGCCATGGCGTCGATAAATCTTCGGCAGCGACGTGCTCGCTGTGAATTCATGTTATTGACGCGGGCGTGCAGGCGCACTTCTACATGGGTTCAGCAAAGCCATACCTCAGTGGCGGGGAGATATACGAAGGTATGGAGGGGCGAGGGGCTTACTGGGATCAGTGCCGTTGCAGCACAGCAGTTTCGATGCAGCCTAACAATCGGCCGGCTTCACAGGGTTTGGGCAGGCAGGCAACCAGTCCCGGTGTGTCGGCACCCAGGTGCGGGTAAGCGGTAATGAATATGGTGGGGATCTGAAAACCCATCGCGTTCAGTTTTTCGTGCAACTGCACACCGCTCATTCCCGGCATCTGGATATCGGAAATCAGGCAGTGCGTCTCTGCGAGGGTGTTGGCGTCGAGGAACGCCAGGGCGTTGCGATAGGTTTGGACTTGATAGCCGCTGGAGCGCAACAAGCCTTCCAGAGCTGTCCGAACGGATTCGTCATCATCCACGACGGCTATCGTCGCGGTATTGCGTTTTGGGGTGTCGTGCATAGTGGGTCGCTCGTGACAGCGCCTGTCGTCATTACACGATACGCGGTCTCGAAGGGCGTAAAAGTATACCTACGTATAGCGTGTTAAGACTAAAGGCTCGACGTTGGCCTGATTCGTTCACTCACGGTCGGCGGCGCGTAACCCAGGGGATACTTGCACTGTACCCGGGTACAACTGACCTCGGCTGGTTGCCTGCGTAGACTGGCGCCCATCGCCGGGTGCAGATTCGCCACCGCCGGTCTGCGCGCATTGCCGATTAATCCGCTGTCGCTCAATGAAATCACTTGAAGGGCTTTGATGAGGCGCTAATCTAGGCTTTGACAACACGACCCGTTCTGGATCCCGGTACAGCCTCATCAACGGTCCTCCAGCCAAGCCACGGAAGCCGCCCCACGCGACGACATCGGCACTTGCGATATGACACAGGACGACAGCCCAACGGCAGCGTGCGGCCTATAACACAACTGATTGATCCGTGCCGATGGATAACCACATGCAAGTATTATGGGACGATGGCGAGCGAATTTTCTGTCGCGAATCACGACTGGGCGTAGAGGGCGATCGCAACGTCCTGATAGCGCGGCCTGCCGCCGAACAACCGCCTCCCGGCTGTATTGACCGTCTGGCTCATGAGTTTAGTCTCAAGGATGAACTGAACAGTAGCTGGTCGGTGCGGCCTCTGGAAATGGTGCGCGACGGCACCCGAATGCAGTTGGTGCTCGAGGATCCAGGGGGCGAACCGCTTGTGCAGTTGCTCAACGTCCCCATGGACACGGCAATCTTTTTACCCCTCGCCGTGAGCATCGCCTCGGCGCTGGGCAAGCTCCACCAGTGCGGCCTCGTCCATAAGGACATCAAGCCCAGCCATATCCTGGTGAACTGCACCGACGGGCAAGCCCGGCTTACCGGCTTTGGTCTTGCCTCGCGGCTGCCGCGGGAGCGGCAGGCGCCCGAGACCCTGGCCGGTACGCTCGCCTATATGGCACCGGAGCAGACCGGCAGGATGAATCGCTCGATCGATTCGCGCTGTGATCTCTATTCTTTCGGCGTCACGCTGTACCAGATGTTGACCGCCTCGTTGCCGTTCACGGCAGCCGATCCGATGGAGTGGGTACACTGCCATATCGCCAAAAAGCCCTTGTCACCCCGCGAACGGGTCGCCTCTGTTCCCCAAATGCTTTCTCGGATCGTCATGAAGCTGCTCGCCAAGACCGCCGAGGAACGTTACCAGACGGCCGCCAGTGTCGAGCATGATCTGCGACGGTGCCTGGCAGACTGGCAGCAGTTGTGCCAGATCAATGTCTTCGTCCTGGGCGAGCAGGGGGCATCCGAGCGGCTGCTGATTCCGGAAAAGCTCTACGGGCGTGAGCGTGAGGTCGCTACCCTGGTTGCGGCGTTCTCCCGGGTCGTTGAAAGCAGTGCACCGGAGCTGGTGCTGGTCACGGGTTACTCCGGTATTGGCAAGTCCTCGGTGGTCAATGAGCTGCACAAGGTGCTGGTGCCGCCACGAGGGCTTTTTGCCAGTGGCAAGTTCGATCAGTATCGGCGTGACGTTCCCTATTCAACGCTGGTGCAGGCTTTTCAGAGCCTGGTGCGCACGCTGTTGGGCAAGAACGACACGGAACTGGCGAGCTGGCGTGACGCTTTGCTGCAAGCGCTGGCTGCCAATGCGCGGCTGATGACCGATCTCATTCCCGAGCTCAAGCTGATCATCGGTGAGCCACCGCCGGTGCCGCCGCTTGATCCTCAACAGGAGCAACGCCGTTTTCTTCTGGTGTTCCGGCATTTTATTGGTGTATTTGCCCGCCAGGAGCATCCGCTGGCGCTGTTTCTCGACGATCTGCAATGGCTCGACGCTGCCACGCTCGACCTGCTGGCGGATCTGTTGACCAGTTCGGACGTGCGGCATTTGATGCTGGTAGGGGCATACCGCAGCAACGAGGTGGACGCCTCGCATCCGTTGACTGCCAAACTCGAGGCCATTCGCCGCGCAGGTGGCAAGATCGGTGAGATCTCGCTGGCGCCGCTGGGCAACGTGCATGTCGAGCAACTGATCGGCGATGCGCTTCATGACGAACCTGAACGCATCGAGCCCTTGGCGCAGTTGGTTCTGGATAAAACCGCCGGCAACCCGTTCTTTGTGATCCAGTTTCTGCAAGCATTGGCCGATGAGCAACTGCTGACTTTCGATCATGAAACTCGGCAGTGGTGGTGGGACCCCGATCGTATTCATGCCAAGGGCTACACGGACAACATTGTGGACTTGATGGTTGGCAAACTGGTTCGCTTGCCGAGCGAAACGCAAGATGCGTTGCAGCAGCTTGCCTGCCTGGGCAGCGTCGCCGGGTTCAAGGCGCTGTCCACCGCTCTGGGCGTGCCCAAGGCTCAGGTCCGCGCGCTTTTTTGGGAGGCGACTCGCCAGGAACTGGTCGAGCGGCGCGACGGTGGTTATGGGTTTGTTCACGATCGTATTCACGAGGCCGCTTACACACTGATCCCCGCCGACTTGCGCGCCGCTGCTCACTTGCGTATCGGTCGGCTGCTGGTGGCGCAAACGTCCGCTCAGGAGCGCGAGGAAGCGATTTTCGAGATCGTCGGCCAGCTTAATCGCGGCGCTGCGTTGCTCACTGACCAGGACGAGCGAGAGCAACTGGCGGCGTTCAACCTGATGGCCGGTCAACGGGCCAAGGCGTCGACAGCCTTTGCTTCAGCGCTCAACTACCTCACCGCCGGGGCGCAGATGCTGGGCGACGATGCCTGGGGGGCTCACCATGAGTTGATCTTCGCCCTGGAACTCAACAGGGCCGAGTGCGAGTTTCTCTCCGGGCAACTGAGTGTCGCGGACGAGCGCCTGAGTGCGCTGGCCAAGCGTGCTGTGACGGTGATCGAACGCGCCAGCGTCGCTTGTCTGCTAATGGACGTCTACCTGCTTCTGGATCGCAGTGACGGTGCGGTCGCTGTCTGTCTCGACTACCTGCGACATGTGGGGATCGTATGGTCGGCCCATCCGAGCGACGATGACGTGCGCCACGAGTATGATCGAATCGGGACTTTGCTGGGAGAACGGACCATTGAGGAGCTTATCGATTTGCCTCTGATGGAAGACGCGACCGCCCTGGCGACCCTCGACGCGCTGGGCAAGCTCTTCGCGCCAGCCTTGCAGAGCGAAGCGAACCTGGCGGACCTGTTGATCTGCAAGGCGGTCAACCTGAGTCTTGAGCATGGCAACTGCGATGCGTCCTGTGTGCTCTATGCCAATTTGTTCAGGGTCGCTGGTAGACGTTTCGGTGATTACCAAGTGGGTTTGCGGTTTGGTCAGCTGGGCTGCGAACTCGTCGAAAAGCGCGGTCTGACGCGATTCGAGGCCAGCACGTACTTGTGCTTTTCCTGCTTTGCCGTGCGCTGGATGAAGCCTGTGGAGCAGTGCCGAGACCTGTTGCGCCGCTCGTTTGTGGCGGCGAACCGGATCGGTGATCTGCCCTATGGCGCCTACGCGGGCAACAACCTCACCGCTGATCTGCTCTTCGCCGGTGAGCCGCTGGCCGGTGTACAGGACGAGGCCGAACGCGGCCTGGCCTATGCCAGGAAGGTGCGCTTCGGGCTGGTGACCGATTTCATCCTCACGCAATTGGCGTTGATCCGGATGCTGCGAGGGTTGACCCGCGGCTTCGGCCGCCTGGATGGCGGCCCGTCAAACGAAATCGACACCGAAGCCCACTTGTCCAGCAACCCGGATCTGGTATTGGCTGAGTGTCTGTACTGGGTCCGAAAACTGCAGGCCCGCTATCTGGCCGACGATCCTGTATCGGCCCTTGAGGCGGCCACCAAAGCGCAGCGTTTGCTCTGGGTTTGCCAGGCGTTCTTTGAGGAAGCCGAATATCATTTCTATGGCGCCCTGGCGCGGGCCGCCTGCTGTGACAGCGCCCCAATGGATGAGCAGAGGCAGTATCTGGTCGCGATGGCCGCCGATCACCGCCAGCTCCAGACCTGGGCGCAGCAGTGCCCGGAGAACTTCGCGAGTCGCGCCGCGCTGGTCGGCGCCGAAATTGCCCGGGTCGAAGGGCGCGTGATCGACGCCGAGCTACTCTACGAGCAAGCCATCGACGCCGCGCAGCAGAGCGGTTTCGTGCATATCGAGGCGCTGGCCAATGAACTGGCGTCGCGCTTCTACGCGGCGCGCGGCTTTGCCAAGGTCGCTCGCGTCTATCTGCAGGACGCCCGTTACGGTTACCTGCGCTGGGGGGCCGAGGGCAAGGTGCGACATCTGGAGAGCAAGTACCCGTCGTTGAGCACTGAAGAACCTGCGCTTGGGCCGACGACGATGACGACTCTCGTCGACCACCTTGATCTGGCCACGGTTCTCAAGGTCTCCCAAGCCGTGTCGGGAGAAATCGTCCTGGAGAAGCTGATCGACAGGATCATGTTCACGGCGATTGAACAGGCTGGTGCCGAGCGTGGGCTGTTGATTCTCCCGGACGGCGGTGAGTACCGGGTAGCGGCGCAGGTCACCACCGGCGGCGACACCACACAATTGCACGACGTTGCGGTGAGCGCGACGCTGTTGCCAGAGTCGATCCTTTATCACGTCCTGCGCACCCAAGAGACCGTTTTTCTTGATGATGCGCTGGTTGCCGGGACGTTTGCCGAAGATCCTTACATCCGTCAGCAACAAGCTCGTTCTATTCTCTGTCTGCCCTTGATGAATCAGGCTAAGCTCGTCGGCGCGCTCTACCTGGAAAACAACCTTGCCGCCCGCGTGTTCAGCCCGACCCGGATCGCCGTGTTGAAACTGGTGGCTTCCCGGGCGGCAATCTCGTTGGAAAATGCCCGGCTTTACCGCGAGGTCGCCGAACGCGAAGCGAAGATCCGGCGCCTAGTGGACGCCAACATCATCGGGATTCTGTTCTGGAATGCCGAGGGCGACATCATTGAGGCCAATGATGCGTTCCTGCGCATGGTGGGCTATGCGCGAGAGGACCTCACCTCGGGCCGTCTGCGCTGGAGAGACCTGACCGTACCGGAGTTTCTCGAACTCAGCGAGCGCTCGTTGGCCCAGGCGCTGCTGACCGGGCAAGCCAGTCCCTATGAGAAGGAATATTTCAGGAAGGATGGCAGCCGCGTGCCGGTCATCGTCGGGCTGGTGACGTTCGAAGCCAGCAGCAGGGAAGGGGTCGCCTTCGTGTTGGACCTGACCGAGCGCAAGCTGGCGGAGGAAAAAATCCGTGAGAGCGAGCGTCGCTATCGCGAGGTGCAAACCGAACTGGCCCACGCGAACCGCGTCGCGACTATGGGGCAGTTGGTTGCCTCGATCGCCCACGAAGTCAATCAGCCGATCGCTGCGGCCATTCTCAACGCTGATGCCGCGCTGCGCTGGTTGAACGCCCAACCACCGGAGATCGAGGAGGTCCGGCAGGTCCTTGGTCGCCTGATCGTCGATGCCAATCGAGCGGCGGATGTGCTTGGCCGCATTCGCGGGCATATCCGCAAGGCGCCGCCGCAGAAGGGGTTGGTGGATATTAACGCTGCGATCAGCGAGATGATCGAATTTACCCGCAGTCAGATCATCAAGAGCGGTGCTTCAATACAGACGCAATTGATGGACGGTATGCCTTTCATCGAAGGCGACCGTGTCGAGCTGCAGCAGGTGTTGCTCAACCTGATCATGAATGCGTTGGAGGCGATGAGTGCTGTCGGCGAAGGTGAACGGCAGTTGCTGATCCGCGCGGCGCCGGGCGATGGTGGAAACGTGGTCGTGAGTGTGAGCGATTCAGGGCCAGGTTTCGCCTCGCAGAGTACCGATCTGGTTTTCACTTCGTTCTATACCACCAAGCCCACCGGTCTGGGGTTGGGATTGTCAATCTGTCGTTCGATCATCGAGGCCCACGGCGGTTGCCTGCGGGCGCACGCAAACCAGCCTCGGGGCGCCACTGTGCAATTCACGCTGCCCATCGCTCAGCAATGAAGGCCATACCCAGCTTTGTCAGCGCCAACATTGGGCTGACAACGGCCTGCCTAACAGGTTATTCATACTTAGGTTTAAAGACCGTATATAAAGAGGTCACTTAAACCAATCGCATGTACAAATGAAGCGCCGCCAGCCCCGCGATAGAGTACCGGTCAAGGGTTGCGGAGTATTCAACATGAATCATTTAACGCTCAACACCGTTGATAAGTTGTCCTCGCTACGCTCGTTAGTACTGATTGGCATGGCACTGTTAACGACGAGCGTTTTCTACCGCTTGAGTGTGCCGCTGCCTGAACGTCATCTGTGTTCCGCAGCCCGTTACGGCAGCAATCTGCCTGGGCGCATGGTGGATGTCCCGTTGAAGCTGGTCGATATCGAGAGGTCCGCAGACAGCATACCCGTCGGTGCGCATTTGATCAGTCCGCGCCGATTCTATATCCACCATGGAATTTATCTGGGCGGCGGAGAGGTGGCTCATTACTCGGGTTTCAGCAGCTCGTTTAGATCGGGTCCTATCGAAGTGACTGATCTGGAACACTTCGCTCTGGGCAAGCCGGTCTGGCGGTTTCAAGAGCAATGCAACTATTCCAGCCGTGAGATCGTTGATCGGGCGCGTTCAAGACTCGGTGAAAACCGCTATCGGGTGTTCTCCAATAACTGCGAACACTTTTGCAGTTGGTGCATCAGTGGAGAAAGTTACAGCGCCCAAGTCAGTGCTTACTTGCGTCGACCCCGAGATGTATTGGCGTTGATTGATGCATTGAAACCACACTTTATTGCATAGTTTATTGCTCTCCGAGCGCACCCGCCGGGGCGAACTCTGCAAGCAAAAACGCTGTGCTACACTTTTTTCGTCCCCTCCCAAGAGGATCGTGCATGAATGGCAATTCCTCGTCAGATGAGCCGGGCAGCCAGGGTTCTGTTGTGTTTGTGGTGGATGACGATGCCTCCATGCGTGAGGCGTTAAGTAATCTTTTGCGCTCCGTCGGCATCCGTGTCGAGACGTTCGCCTCCACGACGGAGTTTCTGCGTCAACCCAGGACAGCGGGCCCCAGTTGCCTGGTGCTGGATGTCCGGCTCCAAGGCAGCAGTGGCCTGGATTTCCAGAGCCAGTTGGCCGCCTCCAACGCCAGTATCCCCATCATTTTCATTACCGGTCACGGTGACATCGAAATGTCGGTCAAGGCCATGAAGGCCGGCGCCGTGGATTTCCTGGCCAAACCCTTTCGCGAACAGGATCTGCTGGACGCTGTAACTGCCGCGCTTGAGGCCGACGTTCGGCGGCGCGAGATCGAACAGCAGTTTGCGGACCTGCACAGTCGCTATGCAACGTTGACCACCCGCGAAAAAGAGGTGATGGCCCTGGCCGCCAAGGGCCTGATGAACAAGCAGATTGCCGGGCAGATGAACCTCAGCGAAATCACCGTGAAAATCCACCGCGCCCATGCCATGAAAAAAATGCAGGCCAAGTCTTTCGCCGACCTCGTTCGGATGGCCGAGTCTTTGGGTACCGCGCAAGGTCGTTGACCTGCGCCAGCGCATCCCCCCTTCGGTGCCGGTTCAAGATCGCACGCCGTCTGTCTTGAATGCCCCATCCTGTCCGTATTGAGGTGAAAACACCGGCCCCACGCTGGCACTAACCCGTGGTTACGTTGTCAGTACTTGGCGTCTGTAGCGGCGAGGATCGACCCAGATAGCTGCACGTCAGCGACATGACGCACTTTTTTTTGACGCCTTCGGGCAAATAACTCGCGATGGATTGCGCCGGGACCGACTATTCCTTTGCGGGTTGATTCTCTATGCGCTTTCTACTCGATCCGCGTCATGACATTGATGCTGCCTTATTAAGTTACCGCCGGGTGTTCTGGTCGCTGGCGCTGTTCAGCGGCGTGATCAATCTGTTGGTGCTGGTGCCATCGCTGTACATGATGCAGGTGTACGACCGGGTCCTGACCAGCCGCAACGAAACCACCCTGTTCATGCTGACCTTGATCGCCCTGGCCCTGTTTCTGTTCAGTGCCCTGATCGAGTGGGTTCGCGGCGAGGTGATGATTCGCATGAGTGCGGGGCTGGACGACGCCCTGGGCGAGCGTATTTTCGACGCCGCTTTCGCCCGCAGCCTGCGCGAGCACAACGCCAACCCGGCCCAGGTGCTCACTGATTTGGCGACGTTGCGCCAGTTGATCACCGGCCAGGGTCTGATCGCGTTGCTGGACGCGCCGTGGTTGCCGATCTTCCTGCTGGTGGCGTTTATTTTTCACCCTTGGTTCGGGGTGCTGACCCTGGTGCTCGCCCTGGTGCTGATCGGCCTGGCGTTGTGGGGTGAGCTGGCGACTCGCGCCCGGTTGGGTGAAGCCAATCGCCTGGGGGTGCAGTCGTCTGTCTATGTCAACAGCACGCTCCACAATGCCGAGGTCATTCAGGCGCTGGGCATGCTCGGGCCGTTGCGCCAGCGCTGGAGCCTGCTGCAACAACGCATCATTGCCGCGCAGGCCCACGCCAGTGACCGTGGTGCCCGTATCACTTCTGCAACCCGTTTCGTGCGCATATCGGGACAGTCGCTGGCCCTGGGCCTGGGGGCGTTGCTGGTGCTCGAGGGGCAGATGTCGGCAGGCATGATGATCGCCATGTCGCTGCTGCTGGGCCGCGCCCTGGCACCGGTGGAAATTGCCATCGGCTCCTGGAAACAATTCAACGCCGGACGCCAGAGCTATCAGCGTCTGAGCCAGCTGCTTACCCAGCACCCCCGCGAGCGCCTGCGCATGCCCTTGCCGCCGCCCACCGGCGCGGTGCGCCTGGAGCAACTGTATGTCGGCCCGCCCGGCGCCTCGCAACCGATTGTGCGCGGGATCAATTTCAGCCTGGCCAAGGGCGAAGTGCTTGCCGTAGTCGGTCCCAGCGCCAGTGGCAAGTCGACGCTGGCCAGGGCGCTGGTCGGGGTATGGCCGGCCATCGGCGGTTCGGTGCGCCTGGATGACGCCGAGATCAGCCAGTGGTCCCATGATGCCCTGGGCCCGTACCTGGGTTACTTGCCCCAGGACATCGAGCTGTTCGATGGCAGCGTTGCCGACAACATCGCCCGCTTCGGCGAGCAGGATGCCGACAAAATCATTGCCGCCGCTCGTCACGCCGGCATTCACGAGATGATCCTCAGATTCCCCAAAGGTTATGACACGCCACTGGGCCCCGGTGGGCTGGGTTTGTCTGGCGGGCAGAAGCAACGCCTGGGCCTGGCCCGGGCACTTTACGGGCGCCCGTCGCTGATTGTGCTCGACGAGCCCAACTCCAACCTCGACGAAGCAGGTGAGCTGGCGCTGGTACAAGCGATCAATGCGCTCAAGGCCGCCGGCAGTACCGTGGTGCTGATCACCCATCGACCCAATGTGCTGGCGGTGGTCGATCACATCCTGGTACTCAAGGACGGCGCCCAACAAGCCTTCGGCCCACGGGACCGGGTGCTCAAGGCATTGATGCCGGGGCCCAGGCCCGCTGCGGTGAGGGAGGCCGGCGAAGATGCGTGATCTGACCCCGGCTGCATCGGCGCACAGCGAGCAGCAACTGAGCGTGCTCGACGCCAATACCCTGCCCAGCGCCAGTACCGATGCCAGCGGTGCTGCGCGGTATGGTGTGGGCTTTCTGGTCCTGACGCTGGGCGGCTTTTTGCTCTGGGCCTTCCTGGCACCCCTCGATCAGGGTGTCGTGGGCAGTGGCACCGTGGTGGTGGCGGGCGAGCGCAAGGCGGTGCAGTCGTTGGTCGGCGGGGTAGTGGACCAGCTGCTGGTCAGCGATGGTGATCGAGTCAGCCAGGGGCAGTTGCTGGTGCAGCTCAATACCGTGCAAGCGCAGTCGCAACTGGACGTGACCCTGGGCAAGTTGCTCAACGATCGCAGCATTGAAGCGCGGTTGATTGCCGAGCGTCTGGGCAGCGCCGAGATCCAATGGCCGGCTGAATTGCTGGCGCGCGCCGACGAGCCGCGGGTCAAGGCCGCCATGGCCTTGCAAAACCAGTTGTTTCTGACCCGCCGCGCGGAGCTGGGCAGCCGTTTGCAGATCATCGAACACGAGGTCGCGGCGCTGCAGCAGCAATTGCAGGGCTATGAAGGCGTCAAGCGTAACTACGACGCGCAGATGCGCTTTCAGCAACAGGAACTCGAAGGCCTGCGCGAGCTGGCCCGTGAGGGTTATGTTCCGCGCAACAAACTCTTCGAGGCCGAGCGCAACGCCGCTCAACTGGCCGGCCAGATCGCCTCCGGCGTGGGCGATGTCGGGCGGACCCGCCAGGCCATCAACGAAAGCAGGCTCAAGGCGTTGCAAGTGCAGCAGGAGTTTCGTCGCGATGCTGAAACCCAGCTCAGCGAGGTCTCCGCCGAGGCGGCCGGTTATGCCGATCAGATGCGTGCCTTGCAATTTGAAGTCGACAACGGCGCTATCCGTGCGCCAGTGGCCGGGCAGGTCATGGACGTGAGCCTGCATACCGTTGGCGGCGTGGCCCAGGCCGGACAAACCCTGATGCAGGTGGTACCGCTGGATGCGCCAATGGCGATTACCGCGCGTTTCGAGCCGTTGATGGCCAACAAGTTGCGCCCGGGGTTGCCGGTGCATGTGCATTTCACCGCGCTGCAACGGGTGGATACGCCGACGGTAACCGGCACCGTGAGTACGGTGTCGGCCGACCAGTTGATCGATGAGCAGACGCACTTGCCGTACTTCTCCGCCAAGGTCGAGATTCCCGCCGACACGGTCGTCTCGTTGCAGGCCGCCGGGTTGTGGGTGCGTCCGGGCATGCTGGCCGATGTGACGGTGGTCACGGGGGAGCGCACCTTCATGAATTACCTGATGAAACCGTTGCGCGAACGCTTGCTGGCAGCCTTCAAAGAGGAATGAGCATGATCGACCGATGCCGTTACAGCGCTCGCGTGCTGCTGAGCCTGTGCTCCAGTTGGGCGATGCTCAATGTCGCCTGGGCCGCCGACGGTGGCCTGAGCCTGACCGCGGCGTACGATGCCTCCCGGCTCAACGACCCGACTTTGCAGTCAGCCACCCATGCTTATGATGCCTCGCGGCAGGAAGAAGCGATTGGCCGTGGCGGCCTCTATCCGCAAGTGTCGCTGACTTCGCGTTATGGCCGCGGTGGGCGGACTGATGGCGGTGACGACAGCGGCTACGTCAACAGCAACGATTACCAGGCCAACAACGTCACCCTGGCGGCGCAGCAAGCGCTCTACGACAAGGCGCGCTGGGCGGCGTATCAGGAAGGCAAGGCACGAGGGCAACTGGGCAGCCAGCTTTTCGACGTCGCCGGCCAGACGCTGTTCGACCGGGTTGCCAAGGGCTACTTCGACGTCGCCCGGGCGGAAAACGAGATCAAGTTAATCGCCCAGCAAAAAGCCGCCATCCACGGGTTGGTCATCCAGAGCAAAAAACTCTTCGAGGGTGGCCAGGGCGCGATCACCGATATCGATGAAGCCCAGGCGCGGCTTGATCTGGTCGAGGCCCAGGAGGCCGAAGCCGAGGCTCGTCGCGTGGCCGCGCTGCGGGCGTTGTCCGGTCGTGCCAATGTGCCCATCGATGACATTGCGCCGATGCGCGAGGAGCTTGCCGCCGGCAGCCCGATCCCTCCCGAGCAGGACCTGCCGTACTGGACGGCGATTGCCCGCGAGGCCAGCCCCGAGCTGGCGGCCCGGCTGGCGGCGGTGAAAGTGGCCGAGGCCCAGGCCGACAGCCAGCGCGCCGGGCATTATCCGACCTTGGCACTGACCACTCAGTTGACTCGCCGGGAAACCCGCCAGTACCAGGAACTTGACCCGCGCCAGGACACCTATTACGTGGGGCTGCAGTTGGATATTCCGTTGTATCGCGGTGGGGCGGTGCGAGCGTCGGTGGCCAAGGCCCAGGCGCAACTGGCCGGTGCGCAGTCGGACTATGACGTGCAACGCCAGCAGTTGGCCGAGACGATCGAAACCGATTACCTGGGCGTGGTGGCCGGCTTCGCCAAAAGCAAGGCGATGCAGCGCGCAGTGGAGTCCAACCAGCGGGCACTGGCTTCGACGGAAAAAGGCTTCCAGGGCGGTGTGCGCTCCACGGTGGACATCCTTGATGCGCAACAACGGTTATTCCAGGCCCGTCGGGACCTGCTCAACACCAAGCTGGACATGCTGCAAAGCTATGTGAGTCTGCATACCCACACCGGCCAGATGACCCGCGCAGTCCTGGAGCAGGTGCAAAGCCTGTTTTGAGGTGCGTAGGGGCTGCACTTTTAACGTTGCAACGCACTCCTGCGGCCAGGGAGCAAGTTCCCTGGCCACAGACAGGGGTTATCTGGGCAGCGGCGAGGGGCTGGCCGGGACCGGCGGTCTCTGGGGCTTGACCGAGGTGCCAAACGTATTACCCATGCGCACGCTGGTGGCCGCTGGGGTCGCCAGGCCGATGCTGTTCGGCGCGCGTTTGTTAACGGGCACATTCAAGGCCTCTTGCGTGCGTTGCGCGGCCGCCGCGGCCTGCGGATCGTTGCCCATTTGCCGGCTCAGGCAGTTGTAGTCCGCGGTCCTGTAGCCACCGACGGTCACCTCGATACACGCCGGTACCTCTTCGCCATGAGCCCAAGGCTGGGCCATGAGCAGGCCGAGGCCCGCCATCATTTTCATCCACTGTTTCATTGTCGACCTCCTGGCCCGCCCAGAAGGCGGTTCGCTGTCAGAGCACGAGTTTAGTGGGGTCCGAGGAATTTGTATCAGTTGTCATACGACATTCATAAACAGCCCTCAGGATGACGGTTTTCAACGGATACGTCAGTCGTGCAGCAAGGCAGAGCCGGGGGCGGGCGCAGGCGTGGATTGGCCAGGTCACCCTTGGGGGGGCTGATGGCGTTGTTGTGGTTGCTGGCCGCGCCGATCCAGGCGAACGGCCTGGTGGAGCTGGACATCGCCCCGCAGGAACTGACCACGGCGCTGGAGCAATTCAGTCGAGCGACGGGTATGGCGGTGCTGGTGGATCAGCAACTATCCAGCCAGCGCCATACGCTGGGCGTCCAGGGACTGTTCACCGCTTCTCAAGGGCTCAATGTGTTGCTTCGCGGCACCGGGCTCGCGGCGCATTACGCCCGAGCGGATGCGTTCACGTTGCAACCGGTGCGGGTTCACGAGGTGCCGCTGCCTTCCGGCGCGGCCCCGGGCTTGAGCGACAGCAACTATGCGGCGGCGATCCAAACGGTCATCCAGCGCAACTTGTGCCGTTCACCACTCACCCGCCCGGGAAGTTTTCGGGCGGTGCTGCAAGTGTGGATCGGCCGGGACGGCGTGGTTCAGCATAGCCGCCTGGTCAGTTCCACGGGCGATCCGATGCGTGACAAGGCCTTGGTCAACAGTTTGCAAAACCTCAGGATCGACCGCCCGGCGCCCAGTTCATTGCGCCAACCGGTAACCCTGCTTTTATTACCCGACTCATCAGGAACAAGCATGGAGTGCACAGCAGGGGAAGGGGTTTTGGGGCGATGAAACACTCTGGTCGCAGCCCGTTGGTCAAGTTGTTCCTCACCTCTTATGAGGATTTCAAGGTGCGCCTGCGCAAGCGCCTGGGCTCCGAGGAACTGGCCAACGATGTGCTGCATGAAACCTACTTGCGGGTCGATCGCATGGTCGAGACGCCGGACATCGCCCAGCCCAGTGCCTATCTCTATCGCATGGCGCTGAACATTGCCGCCGACCGTCGGCAGGCCGATGCTCGCCTGCTCACCGGCAGCGAAATCGAGGACTTGCTGCAGATTTCCGATGAAGCGCTGGATCCGGCCCGGGTGGTGGGGGGGCAGAAGGAGTTGCAGACCTTGCTCAAGGCCCTGTATGAGCTGCCGGCGCGGCGTCGCAGGATTTTCATTGCCGCGCGTCTGGAGGAAGCGCCGCACCTGGAAATATCCCAACGTTTCGGCATTTCCACGCGCATGGTAGAGAAGGAAATCAAGGCCGCGCTGGGGCATTGCGCCCTGCGCCTGGAAAGAAAAGTGATTCAGCGGTTCGGTCCCGGCGCGGGAAAACAGTCTTGAGAGTAGAGACCAGACCAATTCGTGAGTGTGTGTGCGCTTGAACATCTTCAGCATTGCTTCCCCTGAGGCCACGCCTCAGACCCGACTGGCCAGCGAGGCCCAAGACTGGTTGGTCCTGCTGACCTCGGGCCGCGCCACCGTGGCCGATGCCCGGGCCCTGCGCCATTGGTGCGGGCAAAGCCCTGAACACGCTCAGGCGTTCGAGCAAGCCAAGGCGCTGTGGCACGGGCTGCAACCGGCTGCCGAGGCGTTGCGGGCTCCGCGACATTTCGGACGACGGGCGTTGCTCGGCGGCGCGATCGCGGCGTCGGCAGGTTTTCTGTTGATCCGCGCCACGGTGCCCGGTGGGGTTTCCGGACTCGCTGCCGACTACGTCACCGAGGTTGGCGAACAGCGCCGGGTGGAACTGGCCAAGGGTGTCAGTCTTGAGCTGAATACCCAAACCCGCCTCAGCCGCCGTCAGTCGGCCGATGGAGGGGAAGGATTGGTGTTGCTCGGTGGTGAAGTTGAAGTGCTGGGAAGCAGTGATTCGACGGTCAGTGTCCAGGCCGGCGCGGGCTGGATCAGCGCCGCTCGGGCTCGGTTCAATATCCGCTACATCGACCAGAGTGTCTGCGCGACCTGCCTGGAAGGTGTGGTGCAGGTCCAGGTGCGCGGCCAGAGTTTTCATCTGGAGTCGGGCATGCAACTGACCTACGACAGCGGCCGGGTGGGCACTCCAAAGAACGCAGATGTGTCGGCGGCCACTGCCTGGCGCGAGCAGGTGCTGGTGTTCAACGACGCGACTCTGGCCAGCGTCATCGACGAAATCAACCGCTACCGTCCTGGCATGTTGCTGTTACTCAATCGCGAATTGGGCCAGCGCAAGGTCCAGGCGCGGTTCCGTCTTGATCAACTGGCTGGCGTGGCGCTGTTGATCCGCGATGCCTATGGCGCCAAATGCACCGAGTTGCCGGGCGGGGTGGTGGTGCTGAGCTGAGTTCAGCGCTATCCGGATGAGCCTCATCGCGAGCCGGCTCGCGGCCACACTGGGTTTGCCCTCACTCCAGCGGCCCCAGCACCTGTCGATACTTTTCCACGCCTTGTGGCGTCTGCCGTGTCAGGCTGATTTCGATGCCCAGCGGGTTTTCCTGGCGATTGCCGCTGAGCTTGCGCCAACCTTTTTCCCTGTCCCAGTAACGCAGCCCTGCGTTGCTGACTTCGCTGAGCACCGCTACGCCCGCGCCGGGTGCCGGCAATGGGTAGCGGCTGCGGGCCTGGCCTTGGGCTCGGTAAAGCGTGTCTCCCTCGAGCCACCAGCGCACTCTTTGCAGCGTGCCTTCTTGAGCGGCGGCCACCCGGATCACATCCAGGCGAAACCCCCGACCTTCGGTGCTGCGCACGGTGAGGGCGGGTGGTGCGGTCCAGGGCTGGTCATCGACTCCAGGGTTTGACGGTTCGCTCAACTCGATGCTGGCGCGTAATGCTACGTCGCGTTCCAGCTGATTCAACACTCGCAGCAAGGCTTCGGTCTGTTCGGTGCTGGCCTGCAAATGGCTGTCGGCTCGGGTGACGCTGTCCAGTCCGCGCCAGGCAATCAGGCTGACCACCGCCATCAGCAGAATCGCCACCATGACTTCAAGCAGGGTGAAGCCCGTCTCCCGGCCGTTCATTGAATCTGCACCCGGCCAGCGGCGCTGCGTTGCACGTTTATGCTGCTCTGGCCGTCCGACAAACGAATGTTCAGCGGGGCGCCGATCCACTCGGCGCTCAATACGACCCGCTGCCTGGGTTCCACATGAACTTCCATGGACGGGCTCTGCCACCGCCGCGGGTGCAGTTGTGGATCATCCTTGAAGCGATCCAGCCCTGGCCCTTGATCCTGCCGACGGCTGAAACCGAACCCCTTGGCATCCCAGCGCCAGCTAATCGGCCGGCCGTCGACGCGGGCTTCGGTTTGAGCGAGCTGTAGCAGTTGCGCCAGCCGCTCGGCGTCCTGGCGCAGCAACTTCAGCGGGTCGGGTTTGATGCTCAAACCTACCGCGGCACTGGCGATGCCGATGATCACCAGTACCACCATCAATTCGATCAGGGTGAAACCGCGTTGCTTGCCAAGGTTCATGCGCGCTCCTTTGCGTCGGTCTTCATCCTGCACGGTGAAGATGATAAGGATGTGAAATAAAACGGAGAGAATCGAGGCGTACGCTGGAGACTGGATAAAAAAAGGAGAACCAGACCATGGTGTTCATCGACCGAGTTTCCCCGGCGCAACTCCTCCAGGCACTCGGTCTGTTGGCGGCATTGGCCGGGGTGGCGACCTGGTCTTCGCTGCTACTGACATCGGCTGAATCCCGCACGCCGGATGTTGCCCCGCAACGATTGGCCGAGCGTTCCGATAATCCTGCACGGCAATGGTTCTCCAGCCAGCCGGCGCCGGTGGATATCAAGGTCAGCGGTGTGCTGGCCGGCGCTCGCGGGGCTGTGGCGATCCTCAGTCTCAACGACGGCCCACCTCGTAGTTTCCTGGCTGGAGAGCGGGTGGCTCATGGGGTGCGGCTGGTGTCGATCGAGGCGCAAGCGGTGGTGATCGAGCGGGGCAATCAGCAAACGCGGCTGGCCTTGGCCCGATTGCCGGATTCGGTGGCTTTACCCTCGCTCACCCGTCCTTGAGATCACGACGAGCCCTCTTGTCGAGGGAGCAAGCTCCCAAGAGGGACCGTGTCTAGCCGCTATTTTTCCCGGCTGACCAACGTCTCCAACCGCGCCAACGGCGGTGCTTCGTGGCTGCGATCCGACACGGTCAGTTCAACCCGCAACATGCGGCCATTTTCCGCCGGGCGCAGGTTCTGTTCGCAACGCAGTAGCAACCGTCCCTGATCGCATTCGATGACTTTTGAACCCTGCACAAAACGCCCCTCCAAGTGCAGTTGCGCCAGTTGGCTGCGGGCCGCCAGCAGTGCGATGGACTTGTCTCGCAGCAGCCCATTGCTTTGGGTCATCACCGCAGCCACGCGCACCGCCGCCGACATGGCCACGGCGATGATCGCCAGGGCGACCAGCACTTCGATCAGGGTGAAGCCGGCTTGTGGGGCGTGACGTGGCATCGCGCGAGCTCTATGGGCGAAGGCAGCCCCCGAGCTTAACCGCCATTGTTGACCGATTGACGACGTAAGCTCCTGAGCATTTTCAATATCACTGACATATTTTCTTGCAACACTGCGCCACGAATTGAATCCAGCGAAGGACCGTCGAGATGCAGATCGCCCGTTACAACGCCCGTCTCCAAGGCCCTCGTGGGCAGCAGGGTTTCACCCTGATCGAAATCATGGTTGTGGTGGTCATTCTTGGCATTCTGGCGGCGATGGTGGTGCCCAAGGTCCTCGACCGGCCGGACCAGGCTCGGGCGACGGCGGCAAAACAGGACATTGGCGGATTGATGCAGGCGTTGAAACTCTATCGCCTGGACCACGGCAGTTACCCGAGCATGAACCAGGGGCTCAAGGTGCTGGTGGAACGGCCCGCTGATGCAAAAAACAGCACATGGCGTTCCTACCTGGAGCGCCTGCCCAACGATCCATGGGGCCGTCCCTACAACTACCTCAACCCGGGCGCCAATGGTGAAATCGATATCTTTTCCCTGGGGGCCGACGGCCAGCCTGACGGCGATGGTGTAAATGCCGACATCGGCTCCTGGCAGTTATAAGGGCCGTGATGCGAACGGATTCGCCCTTCGCGGCGAAGCAGCGGGGCATGGCGGTCATCAGTGCCTTGCTGATCGCCGCCGTGGTGGCGGTCATCGCCGGGGGCATGCTCACCCGCCAAACCCTGTTTACCCGCAGCCTGGAGGCCGAGCAGTTGCGTATCCAGGGCACGGCGCGGTTGCAGGGTGGCCTGCAATTGAGCCGACAGTTGTTGTGGGATGCACGTCAGCGCGATCCGCTCACGCGCTTCGGTCAGGCTTGGGCCAACCCTTTCGTGATGGCCGGTTCCAGCCTGGCTGACATCCCCTTCGAAGGGCGACTGGAAGATGAGCAAGGCAAATTCAACCTGCGCAATCTGGTCGCCAATGAACGTGTGGATCAGGAACAGGTGCGCACCTTCGAACGGTTGTGCGAGCAACTGGGTATCGCCGCGACGGTACGTGCGCGCATCGTCGCGCGGGTGATTGCCGCGTACCCACGGCTGTTGAACCCAGAGCTGGCGGACAAGGCCGCGCTGAGCACTGCGTTCGACAGCGGTCGCAGCACCTCGCCGGATGCTCCCGGTACGCCGTTGGCGCCGACACGCCCCATGCTGCGCACGTTGCAGGATTTGCGCAGCATCAAGGGTGTCACCCCGCAGCTGCTGGAAACACTGGCGCCTTATGTGACGATTCTGCCGGCCAATACCTGGCTCAACGGCAACACCGCCAGCGCCCCGGTGCTGGCTGCTTACGTGCCGGGGTTATCGTTGCAGCGGGCCCAGGCGCTGATCGCTGAGCGAGACGGCGGCCACTGGTTTATCAACCGTGGGGATTTCGTCAATCGCCTGCGCATGCCTGAGCTGGAAATGGCCTCCGTCAAGGTCGGCATCACCAGCGACTGGTTCCGCCTGCGGGGGCAGGCGCGCAGTGGGCAGCGGCGGGTCGTGCTGGATGCCTTGCTGCAACGCAGCCAGGACCGGATGCCTCAGGTGATCTGGTCACGGGTGGGCGTATGACTCGCTTGCGCATAGCGTTGATGCCACTGGGCAGCTTGAGCCTCGACAGCCCGGTGGCATTCGCCTGGCTCGATCGCCAGGGCCAGGTCCGCGACCAGGGGCACAGCAACCTCCGGGACCTCGGTCAGGGTGCAAAGAAGCAGCGGGTCGAATGTTTTCTCCATCCGCGCGACAGCTTGCTCATCAGTCTGGAACTGCCGCAGTTGCCGGCAGCGAAAATCACCGCCGCGGTGAACTGCGCCGCCCAGGCGCTGATGCTCGGTGCCAGCGAGCGCATGCAGGTGGCTCACAGCGCGCGCGGTGCCGACGGGCAGGTGCACATTGCCTGGCTCGACCGAGAGTCACTCGATGCCCTGGGCCGGATGCTGCGCCAGGCCGGCCTGCACCTGCACGGGCTGTACCCGGCGGCCTACGCCCTGCCAGTGTTGTCCGGGCCGGTGGCCTGCATCGACGACGGCCACCTGCTGGTGCGTTATAGCGTGCAGCACGCGGTGGTGCAGCCGCTGCTGGACGAGGCGTTGGATGAATGGTTACTGGAGGCAGGGGCCGGGCTGCAGTGGGTGGGCGATTCGCCGCCGCAGGTTTCGATCAAAACCTTGCCCGCCCCCCAGCGCTGGACTGGTGCCGCGCCGGGCTGGGGCTTGCATGCTGGCCTGACGCATGGCCCGGCCGAGCGTGGCGGTTGGGGCAGGGCGGCGACGCTTTGCGCGGTGGCGCTGGCGGTGTGGGTGGTCGGCCTCAATCTCTACGCCACCCGTGAGGCCACCCAGGGCCAACGACTCAAGGCGCAGATGAGCCAGCGGGTAAAGCAGGCGTTTCCCGAACTGCCGGTGATTCTCAACCCCTTGCAACAAGCCCGACAGCAAATCGCCGCGCGCCAAAGCGGCACAGCGGCGGACCCGGCGCAACGCTTCGCCAGCCTGGTGCAACAGGCGGGCAGCGCCATGCCGTTCATGAGCGGCAACGTGCAGGAACTGGTGTTTGAAAACGGTGAGTTACGCCTGACGCTCGTGGCCGAGGCACAAAAAGCATCCGCCGCAGACGACTGGAAAATCCCCCTGACCGAGGCCGGCATCGACGTTGCGGCCAATGACCAGGGCTGGACCTTGCGTGCTGCTTTGCCCGGACAGGGCGCGCAGGACACCTCCGAACACCCCCCGGAAGCCGAGGATGAATAAGCAATTCCCGGCACGGCTATGGGCGCAGTGGCAAACCCTGCGCGCGCGTGGCCGGACGTCCTGGCAGGGCCTGGCGGTGCGCGAGCAGCGCGCCGTGTCGCTGGCGGCGCTGGTACTCGGCGGGCTGCTGGTCTGGTTGCTGTTGATCCAGCCACCGCTCCAAACCCTTGCGTATTGGCAGGTCGAAACGCCGAAGTTGCGCGCGCAGACCCAGGCCCTCGAAGTGCTCTTGCGGGACGTCGGCGGCCCGGCGTCAGGCCAGCCTCTGGAAGCGGCTCTGCGCCAGGCCCTGGATGCCGGCGGCTTGAGCGAGCACTACCAGTTGCAGGCCGTGGACGCGGCTTGGCAACTCACTTTCAACGACGCGCCGGCCGATGAGGTGATGGGCTGGCTGTTGAGCAGTCCACGGCAATTTTCCTTGCAAGTGCTTGAAGCCCGTTTGCGGCGCACGGCCCCGGCCAACACCGACAACATCGAAAACACTGAAAACACCGCCGGCACCCTGTCCGGAACCGTTCGCATGGATCAGGCGCAAGGCGCTAAGGAAGCTTCATGAAGGGGTCCCGATACCCGCGTCATTGGCGCAAGAGCGTGCCGTTTCTGTTGCTGGCATTGAGCGCCTGCAACAGCACACCGCCAACGTCGCAGCCACCGTTGCTGGTGGACAGTGAACTGGGCATTCCGCTGGGCAGTACTCAGCGCAGCGGCGATGCGCTGCTGGACCGTCAGCGGGCCCAGACCTTGCGTGAACAGAAACCGCCGGTGCGGCACTCGGTCGATCTCACCGCCCGTGCCCGCGAGCCCCGCAGCAGTACGCCTGCACGCAGCCCGCTGGGTGACCAACCGGTGACCCTGAACTTTGTCGAGGCCGACATTCAGGCGGTGGTGCGGGCCTTGTCCCGTTCCACCGGCCAACAGTTTCTGGTGGACCCTCGGGTCAAGGGCAACCTGACGCTGGTGTCCGAAGGTCAGGTGCCGGCGCACCAGGCCTATGACATGCTGCTGGCCGCGCTGCGCATGCAGGGCTTTAGCGTGGTGGACGTCGGCGGCGTGGCCCAGGTGGTGCCCGAGGCCGACGCCAAGTTGCTGGGCGGGCCGATCTACAGCGCCGACAGACCGGCCGGCAACGGCATGTTGACCCGCACCTTTCGCCTGCAATACGAAAACGCGGTGAACCTGATCCCGGTGTTACGCCCGATCGTGTCGCCGAACAACCCGATCAATGCCTACCCCGGCAACAACACCATCGTCATCACCGATTACGCCGAGAACCTGTCGCGGGTGGCGCAGCTCATCGAAGGCATCGATACCCCCAGCGCCATCGACACCGACGTGGTGCCGATACACAACGGCATCGCCGTGGACATCGCGCAGATGGTCTCCGAGTT
The DNA here is from genome assembly GCF_057787095.1 of Pseudomonas sp. N-1-13. NCBI lineage: Bacteria > Pseudomonadati > Pseudomonadota > Gammaproteobacteria > Pseudomonadales > Pseudomonadaceae > Pseudomonas > Pseudomonas sp. N-1-13. The sequence goes on from NZ_JBYNRI010000001.1 coordinate 2,323,657, forward strand.
GCTGGAAACCCAGGGCGGAGACCAGACCCAGAAGATCAACGTGATCGGCGACCCGCGCTCCAACGCCATCATCATCCGCGCCGGCAGCCCCGAGCGCACCGAGCTGGCGCGTAACCTGATCTACAAGCTCGACAACGCCCAGAACAACCCGAGCAACCTGCACGTGGTGTACCTGCGCAATGCCCAGGCCGGCAAACTGGCCCAATCCCTGCGCGGCTTGCTCACCGGGGAAAGCGAAGGCGAGGGCAGTGATAACTCGCGTTCGGTGCTCAGCAGCATGGGCGCCAGCACCAACGGCCAGAGCAGCGGCGATGGCGCCAGCACCAGCGGGACCACGGGCGGTAGCGCTTCGACCTCTGGCAATGGTTATGCCCAAGGCAGCAGCGGACAAAGCTCGGCTTCGCCGCAGGACGATCAGAGCACCGCGTTCAGTGCCGGCGGCGTGACCATCCAGGCCGATGCCACCACCAATACCCTGCTGATTTCCGCGCCGGACCCGCTGTACCGCAACCTGCGGGAAGTTATCGACCTGCTCGACCAGCGTCGCGCCCAAGTGGTGATCGAGAGCCTGATCGTCGAGGTCGGCGAGGACGATGCCAGCGAGTTCGGCGTGCAATGGCAGACCGGTAACCTGGGCGGCAGCGGCGTGATCGGCGGCGTCAACCTCGGTGGCACCGGGCTCAACCTCAACGGCAAGACCAGCATCGACGTGTTGCCCCAGGGCTTGAACCTGGGCCTGGTCAACGGCACGGTGGACATTCCCGGCATCGGCAAGATCCTCGACCTCAAGGTCCTGGCCCGGGCGTTGAAGAGCAAGGGCGGCACCAACGTGTTGTCGACGCCGAACCTGCTGACCCTGGACAACGAAGCGGCGAGCATTTTCGTCGGCCAGACCATTCCGTTTGTCAGCGGCAGTTACGTCACCGGCGGCGGTGGCACCAGCAACAACCCGTTCCAGACCGTGACCCGTGAAGAGGTGGGGCTGAAGCTCAACGTCCGCCCGCAGATTTCCGAAGGCGGGACGGTCAAGCTCGACATCTATCAAGAGGTCAGCAGCGTCGACAACCGCGCTTCGAGCGCCAGCGGGATTGTCACCAACAAGCGTGCCATCGACACCAGCATCCTGCTGGACGACGGGCAGATCATGGTCCTTGGCGGGTTGTTGCAGGACGGCTACAGCCAGAGCAACGACGCGGTGCCGTGGCTGTCGACCATCCCCGGTATTGGTGCGCTGTTTCGCAACGAGCGGCGGCAGATCACCAAGACCAACCTGATGGTGTTCCTGCGCCCCTACATCATCCGCGACACGGCGGCGGGGCGCGGCATCACCCTCAACCGCTACGACTTCATGCGCCGCGCCCAGGGCCTGCTGCAACCGGAGCGCAGCTGGGCGATGCCGGACATGCAAGCCCCGCAACTGCCGGCCTCGGCCAAGGCCATTCCGCAGGCCACCCCCGCCGGGCTGCAAACGCCCAGGGCGGTGATCAAGGCGGTTCCGGTTGAAGGAGGCACTCGCTGATGAATACCAGCCCTGTGGGAGCGAGCCTGCTCGCGATGACGGCGACCCGGTCAATATCCATGCAAGCTGACACACTGCTATCGCGAGCAGGCTCGCTCCCACAAGGTGCGGATGCATCTTATGGACCTGAGGTGTCAGCATGAACACCCTCCCATACGCCTGGGCCAAGGCCCAACGCCTGGTGCTGCGTGAGTCGGATGAAGGCGCGGTGTTGATGGTCTGTCCCTCCACGCCAGGCTGGTCCATCAGTGAAGTGCGCCGCCAGTTCGGCGAGGTGCGGCTGGAGCGGGTGCGTGACGAGGAACTCGACGGGTTGCTCAACACGGCCTACGCCGACACCGGCAGCGCCGCCGCCGTGGTGGGCGCGGCAGAGAATGAGGTGGACCTCGACCGACTGATGCAGGACATTCCCGAGATCACCGACCTGCTGGACACCCAGGACGGCGCGCCGGTGATCCGCATGATCAACGCCTTGCTGACCCAGGCCGCGCGGGATGAGGCCAGCGACATCCACATCGAGCCTTACGAAAGCCATTCGGTGGTGCGCTACCGGGTCGACGGCACCTTGCGTGACGTGGTCTCGCCACGCAAGGCCCTGCATGGCGCGCTGGTGTCGCGGATCAAGATCATGGCCCAGCTCGACATCGCCGAAAAACGCCTGCCCCAGGACGGCCGCATTGCCCTGCGTGTGGCCGGGCGCCCGATTGACATCCGGGTTTCGACGGTGCCCACCGGCCATGGCGAACGAGTGGTGATGCGCCTGCTGGATAAACAGGCCGGGCGCCTGCAACTGGAAACCCTGGGCATGGACCCGGACGTACTGGGCAAACTCGATCACCTGATCCGCCAACCCCACGGCATCGTGCTGGTCACCGGCCCCACCGGCAGCGGCAAGACCACCAGCCTCTACGCCGCCCTGGCTCGGCTCGACGCCAGCGTACACAACATTCTCACGGTGGAAGATCCGGTGGAATACGACCTGCCGGGCATCAGCCAGATTCAGGTCAACGCCAAGATCGACATGACCTTCGCCCTGGCCCTGCGAGCGATTCTGCGCCAGGACCCGGACATCATCATGATCGGCGAAATCCGCGACCTGGAAACCGCACAAATTGCCGTGCAAGCGTCCCTCACCGGTCACCTGGTGTTGGCGACGCTGCACACCAACGACTCTGTGTCGGCCATCAACCGCTTGATTGACATGGGCGTCGAGCCGTTCCTGCTGGCCTCGTCGATGCTCGGCGTACTCGCCCAGCGCCTGGTGCGCAGACTCTGCCCGCAGTGCAAACAAGCTGATCCGGCAACCCCCGGCACCTGGCGCCCGGTGGGCTGTCCGAGCTGTAACCAGACCGGTTACAGCGGTCGCACCGGCATCCATGAATTGTTCTGCATCGACGATGATATCCGCACGCTTATCCACCAGGGGGCAGGGGAGCAGGCGCTGCGTGCGGCCGCCCGCCAGGCCGGCATGTTCAGCATGCGCGAGGACGGTGAACGCTGGGTGCGCAGTGGCGCCACCGCCCCTGAAGAAATCCTGCGCGTGACACGGGACGCCTGATGAATCGCTACCGTTTTGAGGCCGCCGACGCCACCGGCAAGATCGAGGTCGGGCACCTGGAAGCCGACAGCCAGAGTGGCGCCTTCAACCTGCTGCGCAGTCGCGGGCTGACGGCGTTGCAGGTGCAGGTCGAACGCAATACAACGCAAGCCCATGGCGGCGGCCTGTTCAGCGCCAAACTCTCGGACAACGACCTGGCCTGGGCCACCCGGCAACTGGCGAGCCTGCTGGGAGCCAGCCTGCCATTGGAGGCCGCGTTGAGCGCCACGGTGGAACAGGCTGAGCGCAAACACATCGCCCAGACCCTCAGCGCAGTGCGCGCCGATGTGCGCAGCGGCATGCGCCTGGCCGAAGCCCTGGCGGCGCGACCCCGGGACTTTCCGGACATCTACCGGGCACTGATCGCCGCCGGTGAAGAGTCCGGCGACCTCGCCCAGGTGATGGAGCGGCTGGCGGACTACATCGAGGAGCGCAACAACCTGCGGGGCAAGATCCTTACGGCGTTCATCTATCCGGGCGTGGTGGGGCTGGTGTCGATTGCCATCGTGATTTTCCTGCTCAGCTACGTGGTGCCCCAAGTGGTCAGCGCATTCTCCCAGGCCCGCCAGGACCTGCCTGGGTTGACCGTGGCGATGCTGACCGCCAGCGATTTCATCCGCGCCTGGGGCTGGTTGTGTTTTGGCATGCTGGCCGGTGGGTTCTGGGGTTGGCGGCTGTATTTGCGCAACCCGCAGGCGCGGTTGAACTGGCACAGTCGCATCCTGCGCCTGCCGCTGATCGGGCGTTTCGTGCTGGGCCTCAACACCGCGCGTTTTGCCTCGACCCTGGCGATTCTCGGCGGCGCCGGGGTGCCCTTGCTGCGAGCCCTGGAGGCGGCGCGCCAGACCCTGTCCAACGACCGCCTGAGCCTGAGCGTCAGCGATGCCACGGCCAAGGTCCGCGAAGGGGTCAACCTGGCGGCGGCGTTGCGGGTGGAAAAAGTCTTCCCGCCGGTGCTGATCCACCTGATTGCCAGCGGCGAAAAAACCGGCTGCCTGCCGCCAATGCTCGAACGCGCCGCACAAACCCTGTCCCGCGACATCGAACGCCGGGCCATGGGCATGACTGCGCTGTTGGAGCCGCTGATGATCGTGGTCATGGGCGGTGTGGTGCTGGTGATCGTCATGGCGGTTTTGCTGCCGATTATCGAGATCAATCAGTTGGTTCAATAAGCGCACGCAATCCGTGGTGAACATTGATTTTGTGGCGAGGGGATTTATCCCCGTTGGGCTGCGCGGCAGCCCCAATCAGATTGAATGCAACCAGCCTGACACACCGAGGTGTCTGGTTTGGGGCTGCTTCGCAGCCCAGCGGGGATAAATCCCCTCGCCACAACAGCAGAGACCCGTCAGTTATTTTTGCAGTGCCGCAACACCTCCCGACCCTCGCCAACACCAAACTCGGGTTCCTCGTTCTGTCATCTTCCATCGTCAGACAACCACCCGCCGCCATCTCCACGCCCACCCTGCGCAACACCGTCACAAAACCTGTCTGAAACCCCAACCCAGAGCCCTCGAACACCCGAGGAAAAACCCCAAAAAACAGCCTCCAGCTCCCGAGGTTTTTTCCTTTATCTGTCACCGGAAACTGCGAGTTTCTAACCCATGGCCTCACCCCATCGCCATCGGCACAGGACCGAGCGCCATGACGGCAAGCACGCGTCACCCAACCTACGTACGAACACGATGAAAGGAGATTCTTCATGTTTAAGCGCAACGTTCTCGCGGTATCCCTGACCCTCGCCGGCCTCTGCGCCGCTCAGGCCGCCATGGCTGATGTCAACGGTGGTGGCGCTACCTTGCCTCAGCCGCTGTACCAGACTTCCGGCGTCCTGACTGCCGGTTTCGCCCCTTACATTGGCGTGGGCAGCGGTGCTGGCAAGGCCGCTTTCCTGAACAACGATTACACCCGTTTCGTGCCTGGTGACACCAGCAAGAACGTGCACTGGGCGGGCAGCGATTCGAAGCTCACCCAGGCTGAGTTGAACGCCTACGTCACCAACCACGGCACCGCCTGGGGCCCATTGATCCAGGTGCCTTCGGTCGCCACTTCGGTTGCCATTCCTTTCAACAAGACCGGCACCGCCAACGTTGACCTCAGCGTCGCTCAGCTGTGCGGCGTATTCGCCGGCACGCTGACTGACTGGAACCAAATCACCGGTTCCGGCCGTTCCGGCCCGATCACTGTGACTTATCGTGCTGAGAGCAGCGGTACTACCGAACTGTTCACCCGCTTTCTGAACGCCAAGTGCCCTACAGCTGTACCCGCTGTGCCCGGCACTTTCGCCATCACCACCAACTTCGCCTCCAGCTATAGCCTTGGTCTGCCAGCCGGCGCCGTAGCCGCCACTGGTAGCCAAGCTGTGATGGATGCGGTGAATGCTGCCCAAGGTCGCATCACCTACATGAGCCCGGATTACGCCGCCACCACCTTGGCCGGCCTGGACGACGCCACCAAGGTCGCTCGCGTTGCCGGTGTTTCCCCAGCCCCGGCCAACGTGTCGGCCGCAATCGCAGCTGTCACCGTGCCTGCTGCCGCCAACCGCGCTAACCCGAACGCCTGGGTACCGGTATTCGCTGCAACCACCAACCCTAGCGATCCAAGCGTTGTGGCTTACCCAACCACCGGCTACCCGATCCTGGGCTTCACTAACGTGATCTTCAGCCAGTGCTACGCCGATGCCACCCAAACCACGCAAGTGCGTGACTTCTTCACTCGCCATTACAACGCCACTGCTGCCAGCAGCAACGACGCGGCTATCACCGCCAACCGTTTCGTGCCGCTGCCAGGCGCCTGGAAGTCCGCGATCCGCGGCAGCTTCCTGACCGCCTCTAACGCTCTGAGCATCGGCAACACCAACGTCTGTAATGGCGTCGGTCGTCCGTTGTAAGCCTACGCTTGAGCGACCCGCAACACCCGATCAGCAACGGCGCAAGCCGTTGCTGATTTTTGCGTAATACCGGCGCCAACACAGCCACATGAAATTTTCATGACAACCGTTCGGTCCCGAGCGGTTGTAACCGCCTATCCCCTATAACCAACGCTGGCAGCCTGACAGCACGGCGTTGTGACCCCTTAGAGCGAACCCGAAAGGATGAGTAGGATGCTGCGCTGCAAACCCCAGACGAACCTGAATGCCCCCCGTCGCGATGGCGAGTTGTCGATGTTGCGGCTCAAGCCGCTGGCCCAGGCCATTGCCCTGCTGATGGTGGCCGGCAATGCCCACGCGGCGACGGCGTTCAGTTCGGCCTGGTTTGCCGCCAAGGGCGCGTCTCAGGCCGGTGGCGCGGGGCGACCTACGACCGCGCAGCCAGGCATGCCGCCACCCCTGGCGCAACAGCAACGGGCCAATGCGCAGTTGCAGCGTTCGCTGACCAACCTCAACAACACCGTGGCCGCCATCGCGGCCCAGCAGGCGGCCCAGGCTGCGGGGCGGCAAGCCGCATTCGGGCAGGTGCAGACCGTGCCCGACGGTTTGGGCGAGGGCGGGCTCAAGGTCGATAACAGCCTGACCCAGGGCTGGCTCAACGCCAAGGGACCGCAGCAGACCCAGGTCGGCGGCAAGACCACGGTGAAGATCGAGCAGACCGCCGACAAGGCGATTCTCAACTGGGAAACCTTCAACGTCGGCCGCAATACCACAGTGGATTTCCAGCAGCAGTCGGACTGGGCCGTGCTCAACCGGGTCAACGACCCTCAAGCGCGACCGAGCCAGATCCAGGGCCAGATCAAGGGCAACGGCACGGTGATGCTGGTCAACCGCAACGGCATCATTTTCAGCGGCAGCAGCCAGGTCAACGTGCGCAACCTGGCGGCGGTGGCGGCCAACGTCAGCGACGAGCAGTTCAGCCAGCGCGGCTTGTACGTCGATGCCACTGGCACCCAGCCGACCTTCACTGACGCCGCCGGCAAGATCGAAGTGCAGCGCGGTGCGCGGATCGAGACCCACCGCGCCGCCACCTCCACCGCCGGGGGCGGCTATGCCTTGCTGCTGGGCTCGGAAGTGGAGAACGCCGGTTCCATCATCACCGCCAAGGGCCAGACCACCCTGGCAGCGGGCGACAGTTTTTATATTCGCCGGGGTCAGGGCACCAGCGGTAACCCGCGTTCCACCACCCGTGGCAACGAGGTCGCGACGTCCCTCAAGCCGGGCAGCAGCGCCGGCACGGTGATCAACAGCGGCCTGATCCAGGCCAGCACCGGCGACATCACCCTCACCGGGCACAATGTGCAGCAGAATGGCGTGGCGGTGGCGAGCAGTTCGGTGGACACCCGCGGCACCGTGCACTTGCTCAACGCCTTCAGCGACAGCACCGGCAGCGTCACCCTGGGGCAGGGCAGTGCCACGGCGGTGCTGCTTGACGCCGGCGGCGGCAGTGCCCTGGACAGCCAATACAATGCCGGGCCCGCCGGCCTGGACGGTACGCCGAACAACCTGATCACCGGTCGGTTCAACAACCTCAGCAGCGTGGTCGACCGCACCGACCAGTCGCGGGTCGAGATCGTCAGTGGCGGCAGCGTCGACTTCCAGAACGGCTCCATCACCCTGGCCACCGGCGGTCAGGTCGCGGTCAGCGCCGCCGGTCGCAGCCTGGTGCGCGATGGTGCGGTGATCGACGTGTCCGGCGCCATCGGCGTCAAGGTGGCGATGGAGTCCAACTCCATCAAGGTCAACGTACAGGGCAACGAACAGCGTGACGCACCGGTCAACCGCGAGGGCGGCAAGTTGACCAACAACGATGTCTGGGTGGACGTGCGTGATTTGATCTACGTGCCGGCGGGCACCAACGGTTATGCCACCGACCGTTGGTACACGGCGGGTGGGCTGCTGGAAGTCGGCGGCTACCTGGGCACACGGGGTCACAGCATGGGTGAATGGGCCGCCCAAGGTGGCACGCTGACGTTCACCGGCAACGACGTGGTGACCCAGCAGGCGGCGCAGTTGAACCTGTCCGGCGGTACCCTGGATGTGCAGAGCGGCTACCTGCGGCAGTCCTGGCTCAGGGGCCCCAATGGGCGCTTGTATGAATTGTCCAAGGCGCCGGGGGACATCCTCTACAGCGGCATCTACAAGGGTTACGAAGACCACAGCCAACGCTGGGGCCAGACCGATTACTACTACAACCCACTGATCGCCCCCCGCGAGCGCTTTGAGGCCGGCTACACCGTTGGCCGCGATGCCGGCAAGCTGGTGGTGTCGACCCGCAACGCGGTGCTGGAAGGCCAGATCGTCGGCGAGGTCTACCAGGGCGAACGCCAGAACCAGGCACCGAACCTCAACCTCGACGGTTACCAGCAATCGCAAAACGCCGTGGCCCGGCGGGCTCAGTTGCTGGTTGGCAGTTACACGCCGATCTACGACAAGGCCAGCGGTGTGATCAACAGTGGCCTGAACCCTACCTTCGATCAGGTCACCGTCGGCGAGGTCAACGACAAGATTGCTGCGGGCCTTGACCTGACCTCGGTGGTCGGCACTGATCGGCAAGGCAAGTTGGTGCTGGACAATGAGCTGCTCAATGGCTTCCAACTCGGCGCGGTCAAGGTGGCAGCGGCGCAAGGCATCAAAGTCGACGGCGCGCTCAACGTGGCCGATGGCGGTGATATCACGCTTTACGCGCCGCAGGTGGAAGTGAACGCCGACCTGACGGCCCGCAGCGGTCGCATTGCCCTGGGTAACGTGCTTAAACAGGTCAGAACCGATAATTTCCAGATGGTAGACGTCGTGCTTTCGCCTGCCACCGGTCAGCGTGCAGCGGTCACGTTGGGCGAAGGCGTGACGTTGAACACCGCTGGGCGGTGGAGCAATTTGCTGCTCGACGGCAACGACCGTGAAGGTCTGCCGTTCATCAATGGCGGTACGGTGTCTGTGCGCAGCAGTGGCGATATCGATGTGCGCCAGGGCAGCCTGATCGACGTCAGCTCCGGTGCTGCGGTCATGGCCGATGGCAAGACCCGCGGTGGCAAGGGCGGTGACTTGACCCTGACCGCCAGTACCGGCGCGTCGTCCGGTAACGGCGCCTTGAACCTGGACGGTGAACTGCGCGGCACCGGGGTGAGCGGTGGCGGGACCTTGAAGCTGGCGGCCAACAAAGTGCTGATCGGCAACAGTGGCTCGCCACTGGAACCGGGAACGTTGCAACTGGACGGCGACTTTTTCGACAAGGGTTTCTCGGCCTATGACATCACCGGCAACGAAGGCCTGACGGTGGCCGATGGGACCCGGGTCGATGTGACGATGCCGGTGTACCGTTTCGGCGAGCAGGCGTTGACTACCGGCAGCAACGCAGAGCCGGCTGATGCCTTGCAGCGCTGGACGCCGGAGCTGTATCAGGAAGATGCGATCAAAGGTGTTCTCACCCAGCGCCACGGCGCGAGCCTGAGCCTCACTGCCGGTACCGCGAACTCCAGCGCGGCAGACATGGCCAGCACGGTATTGAACATCGGGCGTGGAAGCGTGATCAGCGTCGATCCGGGACAAGGCATCGACTTGCGCAGCATCGGTCAACTGACCGTCAACGGCACCCTCAACGCCTGGGGCGGACGAGTCAGTCTCACCGAACTGAGCGTCAGCAACCCAGTTCGCAACCCGGTCAATGCCCAAGGCCATGGACGCTCCATCTGGTTAGGCGAGCAAGCATTGATCGATGTCTCCAGTCGGGCCGTGACTGCCCAAGACATGCGCGGCCAGACCTATGGCCTGGTGCATGACGGCGGCGAGATTGTCATTGGTGGTCAGATTGATGTCGCGAAAGGATCGGCTTCGGCGCCGGAATTGTTCGTGGTGATGCGCGAGGGGGCACGCCTGCAAGCGGATGGCAGCCAGGCAATGCTGGATGTTCCTGGCCAGGGACGCACATCGGTGACGAGCAACGGTGGCAGTATTTCCCTGGCGTCGGCCAATGGTCTGTACCTGGACGGCGAATTCAGCGCCCGTTCCGGTGGCACGGGGGCCGCAGGGGGCAGTTTGTCGGTGGCGCTGGAGACACCGTATTACCTGAAAAGCGCGGTCAATGACCGGGTCTTGCAGGTGCGTGAACTGGTGCTGGGACAAACCGCCCAGGCGAGCCCGCTAAGCGACACCGCCAAGGCCTCGGCGGATTCGTTGATCTATGGTCATGGGCGTTTGGGTGTGGACCAGGTCCAGGCGGGCGGCTTCGACAGCCTGTCTCTGCTGAGTAACGGCATTATTAGTATCCGTGGCGACGTGTCGTTGTCCCTCGGCCAAAGCCTGAGCCTATATGCGCGTAGCTTCGGGTTGAGCACAGCCGCGCCAGCCGACACCCGTGTTCAACTTAATGCAGCTCATTTGCTGCTGGCGGGGCCGGCGGCCAGTCTACCGAATATGGATTCCTATACCCGACCGCTGATCGAAGGCGACGTATCGCCACTTGCGAACAAGGCGGTGCTTTCCGTCAACGCCGACTTGTTGGATGTACAGGGCAATGTGAGATTCAGCAGCAAAGGCACGCTGAGACAGGCCAATGGCACCACGGTCGAGTTGGAGCGCGCCGGGTTCGACCTGGTCCAGTTAAGCAGCCGTGGTGATTTGCGCTTCCTGGCGGGATTCTCCGGCGAAGGATTGCCTACGGGCTTTAGCACGCAATTAATGACTCCTTCGGACATGATCCTGCAAGCGGCGCAACTGTATCCGGCGACCGGGGTCGGGGCTCGGGTATTGGCGGGGTATAGCTTGAGTGGCACCTCTGCCTACGACCCGGCGCGCAGCTTGGTCATCGGGCGGACTACCCAGGTGACGCCTCAGGTACCTTATTCGGCATTCGGTCACTTACAACTGGGCAGTGCGAATATCGAGCAGGGGGGGGTGGTTCGGGCCCCGCTGGGGTTGATTGAGGTCGGCACCAACGACGGCACTAGCATCACTAGCCAAGTGGACTTGCTGCCGAACAGCCTCACTTCAGTCAGTGGCCTCGGTCTGGTTCTGCCTTACGGCGGTACCGTCGATGGTCAGAGTTATGAGTACGCGGGCAAGAAGGTGGTGCTTCTGGGGCAAGGGGCCATCTCCTATGGCAACGGGGATCTGAATATTGGTGTGATTCTGGGCGGAAAGTCTGTTGCGGCCCAGGAAGGCTCGGTACTCGATCTTTCGGGTGGCGGTGATCTGCTGGGTGCCGGTTTCATTTCCGGCCGTGGCGGCTCCACCGACGCGCGCTTCAACCCGCTGGTGCAAATCGGTGCCAACGGCGGCTTTACTTTACCGGGCCTGTCCAGCAACCCGGTCTACGCCATTGTGCCGGGCAACCAGAGTGCATACGCACCAGTGGCGCCCGAGGGCGGCGCAGTGGACCCCAGGATCGGACAACAAATCACCATTGGCGCCGGTGTACCGGGGCTGGCCGCCGGTACCTATACGCTGATGCCGTCCACCTATGCCTTGCTGCCGGGGGCGTTCCGGGTCGAGGTCAACGGTCTGGCGGGTCAGGGTTCCACGGCGGGTGCGTTGCAGATGCGCAACGGCTCCTGGGCCACCGCCGGGGTGCTGTCGGTGGTCAATACCGGGCAGCGCAACAGTCTGTCCAGCCAGGTCATCCTGACTTCGGGCGATGTGCTGCGTCGCTATTCGCAGTACAACGAAACCAGCTACGCCCAGTTCGCTGTAGCCGATGCCGCACGCCTGGGCGTGCCACGAGCCCTGTTGCCGGTGGACGCCAAGACTTTGAAGTTGAAACTCGCGCCAGGAGCGGGAGATCAGGCGTTCTCCTTTAAAGGCATCGGCAAGTTCGCGCCTCAGAAAGGTGGCTACGGCGGTACCGTCACGGTGGTTGGAGGTAATGGGGCGTTGGAGGTCGTTGCCGATGGGCGCGGGGCCACGGCCGGCTTCGAGGGCGTGACCCTCAATGCCGAAAGCCTGAATGCCTTGAATGCATCGCGTCAGGTTATTGGCGGGCAGTTCTTGACGCTCTATGGTCAGAGCGGAAACTACATCACGCCCTCGAGCAGTGGAGGTAGAACCTCGTCCAGAGTGATCTTGCGTGAAGGCGCTACGTTGGCGGCACCGGAGGTTTTCCTGCTGGCCAGCAGCGAGGTGTCGATGGAACAAGGCGCCGCCATCAATACCATTGGTCGTGGCGCGGCTGCCTACGATGCCCATGACGGTTTTATCTATGACCTCAATGTGAGTGGTCAGAACTTGCTGGCCGCCTCCAACGGCTTGCTCAACGTGTTGGCACCCTCATCGGGCAGCAGCGGCTCCATCAACATCGGCGGCTGCAGCCTGACGCCATGCAGCGGCGTCACCCGAATTCATTCCGAGGGCGGCATCGTCGCCGCCACCGGAGGGAGCCTGGAATTGGACGACAAGGTGCGCTACGGCACCCGTCACCTGACCCTGGCCCTGAGCAATATCAACGTCGGCACCGCCCCGGCATTGAGCGACGCAGCGGCGCGTCAGGTCTTGCCGGCCGGTCTGACCCTGAGCCAGACGGTACTCGATCGCCTGTTGCGCGGGGACACCGAATACGGCGCCCCGGCCCTGGAAACCCTCGAACTGTCGGCCAGTCAGGCGCTGAATTTCTACGGCACCGTCAGCCTGGACACCTATGACCCGACAACAGGCAAGTCGCGCCTGAATAACCTGATGCTCAGCACCCCGGCCATTTATGGCGCCGGCAGCGTCAACGACGTGGCGACCATCCGCACCGCCAACCTGATCTGGAACGGCGCCGTTGGCGCGCCGGGTTCGGTGATTGCCGGTGGGGCCGGCACCGGTGCCGGTCGCCTGGACATCCAGGCTCAGCGCATCGAATTCGGCTATGGCGATTTCGCCCAACCGAGCTCGATCACTACCCTGGACCGTCTTGCACTGGGCTTCGCCAACGTCAACCTTAGCGCCAGCGAACGCCTGACCGCCAACCACAAAGGCAGCCTGGCGGTGTATCAACGCCAGGGCGCCTATGACGCGAAAACGGGCTACGCCTACAGCGGCGGCAACCTGAATATCCTCACCCCGTTGCTGACCGGTGAAGCCGGCTCGGTCAACCGCATCACCGCAGGCGGCGCGGTCAACGTAGCGGGTACAAGCGCTAAGCCGGGCACTGTCTCCGGGCTTGGGGGCGAGTTGTCCATCAAAGGCGCGAGCCTGAACCTTGCCAGCGCGGTGATGCTGCCCAGCGGCAAGCTGACCCTGAGCGCAACGGATGACCTGACCCTGGCCGATGGGGCACTGATCGACGTGGCGGGCCGCACCGTCACCTTCAACGATGTGACACGCTACAGCGCCGGAGGCGAGGTGATCCTGCAAAGCCAGAGCGGCAACATCCGCCAGGCTGCTGGTTCCAGCATCGAGCTTTCGGCGCGCAACAACCAGGCTGGCCGGCTCAGTGCGGTGGCCCTGGACGGCGCGGCCGGTGTGGTCGATTTGCAAGGGCGGATTCTCGGCAGCAGCACCGGCGAATATGACGCCGGCGGCACAGCCATGCCGTACCTGGCCGGTGGCGTGGAGATCCAGGCCCAGCGCCTGGGCGGTAGCGGTAACCTCAGCGAGCAGTTCGCGGCCTTGAACCAACGGTTGAATGACGGACAGCTGTTCGGTTCCCGCAGCTTCCAGCTCAAACAGGGCGACCTGGTGATCGGCAACGAACTCAAGGCCTCGTCCATTGACGTGTCCCTGGACAATGGCAGCCTGCTGGTCAACGGCAAGGTGGACGCCAGCGGCGAGCGGGTCGGCAGCATCCGGCTCGCGGCCGGGCGCTCCCTGACCCTGGGCCGCAACGCGGTGCTTGACGCCCACGGTAATCGTCTGCGGGTGGACAGCTACGGCAAGATCATCGATTCGCCGAACCGTGCCATCGTTGACCTGACTTCCCGCAACGGCGTGCTGACCCTGGCCGACGGTGCACGCATCGATCTGCGTCATGGCACTGCGGCGCTCGCCGGGCAGCACGACGGCCGTGCCCGTGGCACGCTGGAACTCAATGCACGCCGCGCCGGCTCGACCCCGACCCAGGGCGACATTGCCATCGATGCACGCGGTGGCCTGGATATCCAGGGCGCCCGGTCCATCGCGGTCAACGGTATGTGGCAGTACAACGATGCAGAGTTTGGCAGCGATCCGGCAGCCAGCGGACGCCCTTATCAGGTCATCGACCAGGCGTACCTGGATGGCAAGCACCAGGACAGTATTGCCTTCATCAACGCGGCGCTGGCCAACGGCGATTTGATGCAACGTAAACTCGCCGGTCTGAACAACGCTCGATATGCCGATGCGTTCCACCTACGGCCCGGTGTGGAGATCGTCAGCGCGACGGCCGACGGTGATCTGGTGGTGCGGGGTGACCTGGACCTGTCCGGTTATCGCTACGCCAGTGTGAATCCGCATACTCGTAAAACCGCCGTGTACGGCTCCGGTGAGTCGGGTGCGCTGACGCTGCGCGCCGGGGGTGACCTGAACATCTATGGCAGCATCACCGACGGATTCGCCCAACCGCCCGCGACCAACGACGACAAGGGCTGGGTGCTGTTGCCGGGCATTGATTTCGCGGCGGGTGATATTGTCGTGCCCGGTACCGGTGTGACCCTGGCGGATGGCACGGCGTTTCCAGCGGGCTCGGTGCTCAACTTCGACGTACCCCTTAAGGGCGCGACCCTGGCGGCGGGAACACGCCTGCCGGTGGCGGCGACGCTTGATCAGCCACTGGTGCTGCCGGCGGGCACGGTGCTGGCTGCGGCGGTGCATGACGCCTCGGGTAATCTGTTGTTCGCCGCTGGCACTTTGTTGGCTTCGACCCAGACCCTGGAGGCGGGCACGGTGCTGGGGGTAGGCAGCCTGCTGGGCAGCGGCGCAACAATACGCAGCCTGATCTGGCCAAAAGGCGTTGCCTTGCCAGGCATTGCGGGCGCGAGCAACGGCTTGACCAATGTGCTGCGTCTCAGCGGGGCCCTGGCGCTGAGTGTGGGTTCGAAAATTCCTTCAGGTACCGACATCAAGTTGCCGGCCGGTGTCGAGTCGGTGCAGTTGCGTCCGGAAGTGGCGGGGAGCAACTGGGCCATTGCGCCGATGCTGGCCGAGGGTTCGCAGTCCTGGTCGTTGCGCCTGGTGGCCGGCGCCGATACGCAGGCGGCGGACAGCCGGGTTGTGCAGCCTGTGTTGGCGGGTGGAGATCTTCATTTGGCTGATAGTCACTACGGCATGTTTGGCAAGGCCGGGGCGGGGGGGCTGGTGTGGACCGAAGAGGGGGCGGAAAATTTCGGAGATCCGAGCCTGGCAGGTAAATTCATTGATTTTGAGAACGTTGCCTATCCAGGGATGTGTGAGGATACCCCGTCGTTTTGCAAGGCCAGTAGCGGCTTTGTCTGGACGGAGGAAGGGGCGGAAAACTTCGGGGTTCCAGACCTCGTGGGTCAACCGATTGATTTCGAAAACCTTGCCTATCCTGGAATGTGTGACGACACCCCGTCGTTTTGCACCGCTGTTGGGCAAACGGAATACAAGGCAGGCAGCCAACGTTGGAGTGTGATCCGCACCGGAGCGGCAGACCTTGAGCTGCTGTCGGCGGGCGATCTGAAAATGGATTCTCTGTACGGCGTCTACACCGCCGGCAGTTCAGCCAGCGAGACTTATGCCAACGACCCGTACAATCAGCCCAAGGCGCTGGGGGCGGCGGGCAAGGTGCTCAATGATGCACTAGGTGAAAACGAGCAGTTCGTGGATGGTGGTAGCAACAGTCTTTATCGTGCCTGGTACCCGGACTTTGGCGGCAACCTGAGCTTGAAGGTTGGCGGCAATCTGACCGGTAATAGCCTGGACGTATCGAGTACGGATAGGGGGCGGCCCAATGGGGGAGACGTTGGTTACGATACGGTCAACGTCGGCAATTGGCTGTGGCGTCAGGGCAATGGCTCAGTCGCAACCGGCACGCAGGCACAACCCACCGCTTGGTGGATCAATTTTGGCAGTTACACCGCCGCGAAGGACGGCAAGGCTGATTTGATGGTCGGGTTTACGGGGTTCGGTACTCTAGGCGGCGGTAACCTGAATGTTCAGGTGGCCGGCGATGCGGGGGTGCTCGATCAAATGGCAGGGAGTGGTCTTGTGCCGATCAGCAACAGCCGCAGCCAAGGACTGGTTCTTGCCGTGGGCAGCACCGGGCGTGTGGGCGCTGATGACAGTCTGCAATTGACCGGTGGTGGTGATCTTGATCTGCGTGTGGGTGGTGCTTTGAATCCCGAGAGCCTGTTCGTGAACGGGCATCTCAATGGCGCGGTCATCAACCTGCGGGGGCATGCGCAGATCGATAGCGGTGCCATCGGTCGAATCGACCTGCGCTATGGCAACGTTGCTTCGGTACAGTCTCCCGGAGAAACACGCGCTTATGACTCTTTCAGAGCTACGCGAAGCTTGCCAACAGGCGGGCTGACCCTGATGCCGGGCGATGCCACGTTCAATCTGAGCACTTCGGGCGACTTGGTAGTGATGGACGTAGCAGACCCGGGCCGGGCGCCGATGATGAGCGTTTCGCCCTTCAAAAGTGGTGCGACCAACGGATCGGGTGTCAGCTGGTTTACGTTGTGGACCGCCAACACGGCGATCGACTTGTGGTCGTCGGGAGGTAACCTGACGCCTTTCGTTAGCGCGACGGCCACGGATTTAGCCGTGGTCTACCCGTCGATCCTGAGGGCTGTGGCGGCCAATGGCAGTCTTTATTATGGCCAATCCTCGGTATGGGATGGAACCGGCTACAACGGCAACGATCGTCCAGCCCTGCTGCTCGCTCCTGGCATCAACAGTGAGTTGCAATTCATGGCCGGCGATTCCATCTACGGTGGCGATATGTCGGTCAGTCGTTCCGGTGCATCGTCTGCGGCCCTGGCGACACCGTTGCGCCCAGCCTTTGCCGGGCTCGTAAATGGCAGTGTGGTGGTCAGCAATCTCTCCGCTGATGCCAATCGTGTGCCTCCCAGCGCGGATACTTTACCGTTGATTACCTTCGATACCAGCAGCGCCTCCAACGAGTGGGCCGGCAACACGGATCCTGCTCGCTTTTATGCGCTCACAGGCGATTTGCTGGCAGTCGCGAGTGGACGAGCGATGAGGTACACCTCTGAGAACGATGGCCGATTCGGACAGATTTCCTTCGAAGGTATGGGGGCCGTTTGGATGAAGGCCGGACGAGACATTGTAAGCAGCGGTATACCGCTGGGCGGCTCGCTGACCAGCGACTTCTACCTGGGGAACTACACCAGCACCGGCAACCTCTTCATCCACAACAACTCCACCGACATCTCCATCGTCTCGGCCGGGCGCGACATCCTTTACAGCAACTTCAACGTCGCCGGTCCCGGCCTGCTGGAGATCACCGCCGGGCGCAATCTGCGGATGGACGACAAGGTCAGCATCAACAGTATCGGCGCTGTGGTGCCGGGGGATTCGCGCCCTGGCGCAAGCCTGGTGCTGCAAGCCGGCGCGGGACTCAACGGCGCGGATTACCAGCGCTTCGTCAAGGCGTACCTGGACCCGGCCAACCAGGCTTTGGCCGGTGTGCCCCTGGCGAACCAGGACGGTAAAGTCGCCAAGACCTACGAGGCGGAACTGGTGGATTGGCTCAAGGAACGCTTCGGCTTCAGCGGCGACACCGAGCAGGCCCGCAACTACTTCGCGGCGCTGCCGGCCGAGCAGCAGCGGGTGTTTGCCCGCGACGTGTACTTCGCCGAGCTCAAGGCCGGTGGCCGTGAGTACAACGAAGTGGGCGGCGTGCGCCAGGGCAGCTACCTGCGCGGGCGGGAGGCTATCGACTTGTTGTTCCCAAGCAAGGATGTGGCGGGTAACGCGATCACCTACAAGGGCGATATCACGATGTTCGGTGGGGCGGGGGTGCACACCGATTTCGGCGGTGGCATCCAGATGCTCACGCCGGGCGGCGGGCAGACGTTCGGCATCGAAGGCAACGCACCACCGTCCACCGCCGGGGTCATTACCCAGGGCGAGGGCGATATCCAGTTGTATGCGCAGAACAGCATCCTGCTGGGGCAGAGCCGGATCATGACCACTTTCGGCGGTTCGATTCTCGGCTGGTCGGCCCAGGGCGATATCAACGCCGGTCGCGGTTCGAAGACCACCGTGGTCTACACGCCGCCCAAGCGCTTGTATGACAGCTGGGGTAACGTGACGTTGTCGCCGTCGGTGCCAAGCACCGGCGCCGGTATCGCCACGCTCAACCCGATTGCCGAAGTGGCGCCGGGCGACATCGACCTGATCGCGCCCTTGGGCACCATCGATGCGGGCGAGGCGGGGATCCGGGTGTCGGGCAACGTCAACATCGCGGCATTGACCGTGGTGAACGCGGCCAACATCCAGACCCAGGGCAAATCCTCCGGTGTGCCACTGGCGGCCACGGTTAACACCGGGGCCATCACCTCGGCCAGTTCGGCGGCGTCCTCGGCGACACAAGCGGCGGAAGACGTGGCGCGCCAGCAGCAGAACGCGGCGCGACAAAACCAGGCGTCGGTGTTCACCGTGCAGGTGGTGAGCTTCGGCTCCGAGCAACTGGCCCCGTCCCGCGACGGTGCCAGCCGCGACACGCCACGGGCCTACGACCCGGCCAGCCCGGTGCAAGTGCTGGGAGCCGGCCCCCTGGATGAACAGACCCGGCAGCGCTTGACCGAGGAGGAGCGGGGGCGGTTGAGTTTGTAGCGATCGGCTGGCACCGAGGCGCCGGCATCGCGAGCAGGCTCGCTCCCACAAGGAATCTGCGGTGAACACTACTCTTGTGATCACTCAAGACCCTGTGGGAGCGAGCCTGCTCGCGATGGCGGCGATACCTTCAACGCCACAGCAACTGATCTTTCGCGTTCGCGAGCAACCCCGCTCCTGCGGAGCAATAGGGCAAGGCCCGCAATCCGCCTCCATCCGTCTCATCGGAAATGAAGCTTTCATGACAAAAGTTCGGTAGCACATCGCCATTCCCGTCAAGCCTGTGTGACGTGTTCGAGGGGACCTGCAAGGTCGTTTGGAACCGGGGCAGGCAGCCGGGAGTGAGGCGATGGGAACTATGGAACGTTATTCGAAAGTGGGCATGCAGGAGCTTGACCAGCGGTTGTCGAAGATCGTCGAGGCGGCGCGCAAGCAGCCGGTCTCGGTGTATCGCTACGGCGCACCGTGGGTCTGGATCGTTTCCCAGGATGACTGGCAGGGCGCACTCAAGGAAGTGTCCAGCTACATCCCGCAGGGCCATTCACTGGTGTTGCTGCGTCCGCAAATCGACGACCTGCTGGACGACCACCGCGACGTGCTGCAAGGCCTCACCGCAAGCGCCGAGATGCTGATCGCACCGCAGACCGTCATGCACATCCTTTTACTGCAACTGCTCTATTCGGTGCCCAGCGAGCAGCAACTCTACGAACAACTCAATTACAACCTGCTGTTCCGTTGGTTCGTCGGCCTGGACCTGAACCAGAAGGTCTGGCGCTTCGACGTTTTGAGCAAAGACCTCGCCACGCTGTTGGGCGATGCGCGGGCGGTGAGGCTCATCCAGAAAATAATCGGTGAAGTGTTCTGCGGTGCCTTGCTGCAAATGCCGGAGTTCTCCTTGAATTTCGCGCTGCTGCACACCTGGCTGGCGCGGCACGCCACGACATCGACTGCAAGCAATTGAGCGGTACTTTGAATTCAGGGGGTGGTGTGGAGCATTTCTTCAAATCGCGGCCAGCGCTGTGGGGCTGGTTGGTGTTGACGGTCGGGGGGCCGTCGGCGTTCGCCGCGCAAGCGCAGCAGGAAGTCGAATCGGCCCCGGCTCGCCTGGTGGACGTGAACGAGTATTTCGTGCGTGGCAACACCGTGCTCGATGCCCGGGCCATCGAGGAGGCGGTGTACCCGTTCCTCGGCCCGCAAAAGGCCTTGAGCGATATCGAAGGTGCCCGGGAGGCGCTGCAGAAGGCCTATCAGGCGCGCGGTTATCAATCGGTGTTCGTCGAGTTGCCGGAGCAGAAAGTCGAAGACGGCATCGTCTACCTGCAGGTCAGCGAGACCAAAGTCGGCCGAGTCCGCGTGGTGGGTGCCAAGCATTATTCGCCCGTGGAGATCCGCGAGGACGTGCCCGCGCTCAAGGAAGGCGAGGTGCCCGATTTCGCCCAGGTCCAGACCGAGTTGGCGCAGTTGAACAAGACCCCGGGGCGCCAGGTCATGCCGTTGGTGCGCGAGGGCCAGCGGCCCGGCACCATGGATGTGGACTTGCAGGTCGAGGATCAGAACCCGTGGCAAGCCAGCCTGGGGCTCAATAACGATTACAGCGCCGACACCGAGAAGCTGCGCACAGTCGCCAGCCTGGGCTACAACAACCTTTGGCAATTGGGTCACAGCCTCTCGCTGACCTTCTTCACCGCGCCCCAGGACACCGAAAACGCCAAGGTCTGGTCGGGCTCCTATACCGCACCGCTGGACGAGCACTGGAGTGTGCAGTTCTCCGGTTACCAGTCCGACAGCAACGTGGCGACCATCGGCGGCAGCAACGTCTTGGGCAGGGGCCATTCGTACGGTGTCTCGGCGATCTACACCTTGGCGTCCAGCGCCGCCTGGGCCAATACGTTTTCCATTGGCGTGGATTTCAAAGACTTTGAGGAAGAGCTGAATCTGGGCGGCGCCAGCGACAAAGTACCGCTCAAGTACGCGCCGTTCACCTTCGCCTACAACGGCTTTCGCTACACCGAAAACAGCCAGTTGGGCCTTGGCCTGAGCCTGGTGGCGGGCACCCGCAGCCTGCTGGGCTATGGCAGTTCCGACGAAGACTTCGACTACAAGCGCTACCGCGCCAGCCCCAGTTTTGCCGTGCTCAAGGGTGACGGCAATTACACCTTCACCTTCGCCAACGACTGGCAGACCGCGTCCAAAGCCGCGTTCCAGCTGGCGTCCGGGCCGCTGGTTTCCAACGAACAATTCTCTGCCGGTGGCGCGACATCGGTTCGCGGTTATCTGGCCGCCGAGCGTACCGGGGATGACGGCTACCTGCTGTCCCAGGAGTTGCGTACACCTTCCATTGCCAAGTTCCTCGGCAGTTATGTCCAGGAGTGGCGGTTCTACGCCTTCGCCGAAGGCGCGCAGTTGTACTTGCGCGACGAACTGCCCGATCAGGACGCGGATTACAGCCTGGCCAGTGTCGGCCTCGGCACTCGCGCGAGCCTGAGCAAATGGCTGTCCGGCAGCCTCGATTGGGGCTACCCGCTGCTCGAAGGGCCGAACACCTCGAAACAGGAATCGCGCCTGCATTTCAACCTGCAAGCGACGTTTTGAACCTAGGAGTCATGTCCATGCAACGCTTATTGTTATCCCTGTTTATCTGCCTGGGGCTGGTGCTTCCAGCCACGGCCAATGCTTGGTGGCAGGACGACTGGCACTACCGCAAACAGATTTCCGTGGACACCACGCCCCAAGGCGCGGCGATCAGCCAGGCCCTGGGCCGCACCGCATTGCTGGTACGCCTGCACACCGGCAACTTCACCTTCGACGGTGTCAAGGATGATGGCTCGGACCTGCGTTTTGTCAGTGCCGATGACAAGACCGTGCTCAATCACCAGATCGAAAGCTTCGACCCGTTGATGGGGATGGCCTTGATCTGGGTCGATGTACCGAACGTGGAGGGTGGCCAGCGTCAGGATCTGTGGATGTACTACGGCAACCAGAAGGCGCCGGCCACCGGCAGCGGCCAATTGACCTTCGACCCGGATTACACCGCTCTTTACCACTTCGATGGCACCACCGGTGTACCGCCCCGGGATGCCACGGCGTATGGCAACAATGCCCAGGGTGCCGCTGGAACCAGCATCGATGGCGTGATCGGTCGTGCCTTGCAATTCAACGGTCAGCCGCTGCTGTTGCCGGCCAGCCCTTCATTGCAGCACAGCGCCGGCGCGGCGTTCACATTCAGCGCCTGGCTGCGCCAGGATCAGGCCAGCGGTGAGCAGGTGATCCTGGCCCGCCGTGAGGCCGCCGCCAGCCTGTTGGTGGGGGTGAACCAGGGTGTGCCATTCCTGGACATTGACGGTCAGCGTGCCGTCTCGACTCAACCGTTGAACCCCGGCCAATGGCAACACCTGGCGTTGACCGCCTCGGGCGACCGGGTCGTGCTGTACGTCAACGGTCGTGAAACCGCGAGCCTGGCGGTGGCGATGCCGGCGTTCAATTCGCCGATCGCCCTGGGAGCCGATCTTTCTACGGGGCTTGCCTCCGACCCTTCAACTGATCTTCCCACCGGGGCTTTCGTGCCGTTCAGCGGTGCCATGGACGAGGTGCGGCTGTCCAAGGTCGCCCGTGCGGCGCCGCTGCTGTTGGCTGATGCCAATGCCCAGGGCGCCGAATCAAAACTGGTGGCCTACGGGGTCGATGAAGAGCAGTCCGGTTTCGGTTTCGGCAGCCTGGGTTTCCTGCTCAACGCTGTGCCGCTGGACGCCTGGGTGATCATCGCGGTGCTGGTGCTGATGATGTTCCAGTCGTGGGTCATCATGATCCGCAAGAACCGCATGGTCAGCCGCCTCAGTGCCGCCAACGAAGCCTTCCGTGAGCAGTTCGCCACGATCGGCACGCGCCTGGAAATGTTCGCCGACGATCAGGACCTCGCCCAGCGCCTGCAACATTCGTCCCTGTGGCGGTTGTACCTGGTGGCGGTCAAGGAGATCCGCACCCGTCGCGAGCAGGGCGCCGATACCTCGTCGGTGTCGGCCGCAACCATCGAAGCGATCCGCTGCTCCATGGACGGTGTGCGCACCCGGGAAAACCAGCAACTGAGCTCGAAACTCTCGACCCTCTCCAACGCCATCGCCGGCGGGCCGTACATCGGCCTGCTCGGCACGGTGCTGGGGATCATGGTGGTGTTCCTCGGCACAGCCATGGCCGGTGACGTGAACATCAACGCCATTGCCCCGGGCATGGCCGCGGCCTTGCTCGCCACTGCCATGGGCTTGTTCGTCGCGATCCCTGCGCTGTTTGGCTACAACCGGCTGATCACCCGCAACAAAGAAGTCAGCGCCGACATGCGGGTGTTCGTCGACGAGTTCATCACGCGCCTGGCGGAGATGCACGGCGAAGGTCAGTCCGGTGAAGCGGCGCATCGCCGTGACCATCACGTTCAATCGCCCGTACCGGCCTGAGGAGCGCAGTCATGGCTAGCGTAAACGCTTCACACGATGACGACGATGACGCCGCAGTGGACAGCATCAACATCACGCCGTTGGTGGACGTGCTCATGGTGGTGTTGGTGATGTTCATCCTCACCGCTACGGCGCAGGTGTCGGGTATTCAGATCAACCTGCCCAAGGCCAGCGCCTCGGTGTCGTTGTCCGAAGCCAAGACCAAGGCCATTTCGGTGAACGACGGCGGGCAGGTGTTCCTTGATGCCTACCCGGTGACCCTGGGCGAGCTGGAGGAGCGTCTGCGTATCGAAAAAGCCCAGAGCCCGGATTTTCCGGTGATCGTGCGCGGCGACGCCACGGTGCAGTACCAGAAAGTCATCGAAGTGCTGGATCTGTTGCGGCGCCTGGAACTGTCACAGGTCGGTCTCGTGACCGGCAAACCGAGCCAGGGCTGACCATGACCGCCAAACTTCCCATCAACCCGCCCCCGGTGAAGAACGCGCCGCTGCGCCTGTTCAAGTGGGCCGCCGCCCTGGTGCTGGGTGGCGTGGTGGCCTGGCTGCTGTGGCAATGGGCCAACGACATGAGTGGCGTGCGCCGTGAAGCGCCAAAGGTGCCAACCATTATTCCGCTGCCACCGCCGCCCCCGCCGCCGCCGGAAAAACCCAAGGAACCGGAGCCCCAGGTCGAGGAGAAAGTGCTCGAGCCAGAACCGACCCCGGAACCCGAGGAGATCAAGCCCGAAGAAGAAGCGCCGCCGTCACCGGTGGATGACCTGGAGAACCCCATGCAAATGGACGGTGATGCCCAGGCCGGCAACGACGCGTTCAACATCGGTGCGGGCAAGGGCGGTGGCATGGCCGGGGCTGGAGGTGGACGGCTGGGTAACGGCACCTACAGCCAGTTCCTGGCGTTCACCTTCCAGCGCCTGCTTCGGGAAAACCCCGAGCTGCGCAGCCTGGCCTTCTCACTGCAGGCCGACGTCTGGCTGAGCGCCGTGGGCGAGATCACCCGGGTCGAGCTGGTCAAGTCCAGCGGCAACGGGCAAGTGGATGAACAAGTCATCACCGCCTTGCGCACCGCTCCCCCTCTGAGTGAACGGCCACCGGCCTCCCTGACTTTGCCCGTGCGCCTGTCCTTGCAGGGACGGCGTCCGGGTTAACCGAATATTTGAAAGTTTGCCAACAGGAGTTGTGTGCAGATGATTTCCAATGTGAATCGATTGTCTTGGGCAATCGGCCTGGTTGTATTGAGCCTGGCCGGGCACGCGGCGGCCGCCCCGGCGCCGTCGGAAAACGCCACGATCAATCTGATCCGCCTGCTGGTACAGCAGGGCGTGTTGAAGCAGGACCAGGCCGATGGCCTGATCGCCCAGGCCGAACGGGAAGCCGTGCAGGCCCGTCAGGCGGCCACGGCGGTCGTCGCAACGCCGGCTGGCGCACCGGGGGATGTGCGGGTGCAATACGTGCCAAACATCGTGCGCGAGCAGATCCGCGATCAGGTCAAGGCTGAAGTGATGGCCACCGCCAAGCAGGAAAACTGGGCCCAGCCCAACACCTTTCCGGATTGGGTCTCGCGGATCAGTTTTGATGGCGACATTCGTCTGCGCGATGAGTCGCGCTACTACTCGGGTACCAACAGCAACGAAATCGTCGACTTCGCCCGGCTCAATGACCGAGGACCGTACGACGTCAACCCTAACAGCAGCTCCAGTCTGCCGCCGTTGCTCAATACGCGCGAAGACCGGGAAAACCTGTTCCGCCTGCGCGCACGTCTGGGCATGAAGGCGGTGATCGCTCCGCAATGGACCGCCGGCATTCGCATCGGCACCGGCTCGGACAACAACCCGGTGTCCACCACCCAGACCCTGGGCGGCGGTTTCGGCAAGAAGGACATCTGGCTCGACCAGGGTTACCTGACCTGGAAACCCTCGGACGACTTGACCCTGACCGGCGGGCGAATCGCCAATCCGTTTTACTCCACCGACCTGTTGTATTCCGGTGACCTGAACTTCGACGGCGTGGCGGCGATTTTCAACCGCAAGCTCAATCAGGACTGGGGCCTGTTCGGCACCGTCGGTGCGTTCCCGGTGGAGTACACCAACGACACCAGCACCAGCAACGGTTCCGACAAAGAGGAGAGCGACAACAAGTGGTTGTACGGGGCGCAGCTGGGGGCCAATTGGGCGATCAACGACAGCAACCGCGTCAAGGGCGCGCTGGCCTATTACCGCTTCGACGATATCGAAGGCCAGCGCTCCTCGCCATGCGAGCCGTGGGCCGGTGACCCGGGTTGCGACAGCGATGGCTCGCGCGTGGCGTTCATGCAGAAGGGCAACACGGTGTTCCTGCTGCGGGACATCACACCCAATCCTCTCAACCCGTCCACCACCCCACAGCCGCAGTATGTCGGCCTGGCCTCGGAGTTCAACCTGCTGGACCTGAATCTGCAGTGGGACACCGATCTGCCGCAAGACCTGAAACTGCGCAGCCAGGCCAACTACGTGCATAACCTGGGCTACGACGAAGGCGAGATGCGCAAGCGCTCCGAAGGGCAGTTCGCCAACAACCTGGACGAAAACGGTGAGGTGGAAAGCGGCGCCAACGCCTGGATGCTCCAGTTCACCTTGGGCAACTCACTGGAACTCAAGCGCCAGGGCGACTGGAACCTGTTCGCCGGCTACAAGTACATCCAGCCGGATGCCTTGCCGGACGGTTTCAACGATTCGTCGTTTCACCTGGGTGGCACCAATGCCAAAGGTTACTTCCTGGGCGGCAACTACGGTCTGGCGAGCAACGTCTTCGCCACCGGTCGCTGGCTGAGTTCCGAAGCGGTGTACGGCGCGCCGTATGACATCGATGTCTTGCAGCTTGAAATCAACACGCGCTTCTAAGCGCAGGGAGGCCTCATGAAAAGGCGAGCCATGAACCATTGTCCGGTAGCGTTGCTGGTGCTGGGCCTGCTGTTAAGCGGCACGGCCCACGGCGAAGGAATGGAAGAACGCCTGCGGGCGCAATTGCGCAGCACCACCGCGCAGTTGCAAACCTTGCAGAGTGAACAGGCCCAGGCCAGCGCCGCCCGGCAGGCGGCGCAAGACCAGGCCCGGCAAGCCCAGGAGCAGATCAAGCAATTGACCGCGCAGTTGAGCAAGGCCCAGGCCCTGAACGAGCAATTGGCCGGGCACGAGCAGAGCCTGCGCAGCCAGGCCCAGGCCCAGGTGGCGGCCAGCAATGACCAGATCGGCAAGTTCAAGAAAGCCTATGACGAGTTGCTGGTCCTGGCCCGTGGCAAGGAAGCCGAACGTGCTCGTCTGGAAGCTCAACTGAGTGAGCGTGACACACAAGTGCAGCAATGTTCGGTCAAGAATCAGCAGATGTACGAAGTCGCCAAGACGCTGCTCCACGCCTACGAAACCATTGACGTCACCGACGTCATGAAAATCCGCCAGCCCTTCGCCGCCAAGACCCGGGTGCGTTTCGAAGAGCTGGCCCAGGGCTTTGGCGATGACCTCTACAAGAACCGTTTCGATGCGCCCCAGGCCTCGATCACCCATTGATAGCGCAAGGAAGAGTCGACCATGACTTCATTGATTGAACACGTCAGCCCAACGTCCCTGACCGAGCTGTTGCAAGCCGCCGGGTACCGGGTCAACGAAACGGAACAGAACGGCATCGTGCAACTGCTTAGCGCCAGCCAGGGCATTGGTTATGCGGTGCGCTTCGGCAACCTGTCGGCCGCGCCTGATCAGTATCTGGACTTCACCTTCAGCTGCGCCTTGCGGGTACAGGGTGAGTTGCCGGCCGGTCTGGCCGAGCTATGGAACGCTTCGCGGCGTTTTGCAAGGTTGTCGGTGCAGGGCGAGTTCCTGGTGATGGAAATGGATGTCGTGGTCGCCGCAGGTGTCAGCGCAGATCACTTGCGCAGCAACCTGGAGTTGTGGGATCGCCTGTTGCAGGAGTTCATCGTTTATCTGCGCGAGTACAGCCAGAACGCGGCACGGATGCAGCCCCAGGTTGAACCCGCCGAGCCGCCGTTGGAGGAGGCCACCGCATCGTGAAAAAACCGACTTTTGTTATCAGCGCCGCCGCGTTGGGCCTGGTCGCCGTGGCTGTTGTGCTTGGCCTGAGGCCGGGCAGCGATCCGGTAGCGGCGGTGCAGACCGTCAGCGTTGCCTCGGCCGATTCGCCGAGTCTGGCCCGCTTGGGCAACCAGCAAGTCAGCCCGCAAGAGCTCAAAGTGTTGCTGTCAGCGCTGGCGCCGGAAGTTCGTCAGCAGATGCTCGGTAACCGAGCGGTCCTGGAGGGTTGGATCCGTACGCGGCTGGCGGAAAAAGCCGTGCTGGAACAGGCCGATGCCCAGGGCTGGCGTCAGCGCCCGGAGGTGGAAAGCCAGACCCGGGCGGCGGCTGAGCAGATCGTGTTTCGTGATTACTTGCAGTCGGTTAGTCAGGTGCCGGCCGAGTATCCCAGTGAGGAGGAATTGCAGCAGGCTTACGAGGCAGGGAAAGCCAACTGGGCAGTGCCGGCGCTGTACCGGGTCAGTCAGATATTCCTGGCCGCCACCGAGCCGCAAACAATGGAGGCGACGCGCCGCAGAGCCGTCGAGTTGAGCCAGAAAGCCCAGGCGTCGCCCGCAGAGTTCGCCGCCCTGGCGACCCGGTTTTCCCAGGATCGCACCAGTGCCGAGCGCGGTGGCGACAGTGGCCTGCAACCGTTGCAGCAATTGGTGCCGCCAGTGCGTGAGGCTGTGGCGCGTTTGAAGCTCGGCGCCGTATCGGACCCGGTGCAGAGCGCGGCGGGCTTCCATGTGATCAAACTCACTGAACAACAGCCGCCCCGGGAAGCAACCCTGGAGGAAGTACGCGAGCGCCTGACCCAGGCCTTGCGTGCCCAGCGCCAGGAACAGATTGCCAAGGCTTACCTGGACGGCATGCTTGACACCGCGACCCTGAGCATTGATGGCGCGCAGTTGAGCAAGGTGCTGGAGGAGGCGCGCTAGCCAAGCCCGCACCAAGCTTTTGTGGCGAGGGAGCAAGCTCCCTCGCCACGGGAATTATGCTTGGCTGGAGTGTGCATCAACGCTTATCCCGTACAACCGACAGGGAGTCACCTATGTCATTCATCGAGCCCGCAGGACGCCAGGCTGTCACCGAGTATCGCTCACCGTCGCGCATCGCTGAGCCCTGGCTGGTCCAGGCATCCGGCATTTCGCCTCAGGTGGCGCAGTGTTTTCTGGTCAGTGCCCGTTGCGGCTGTTTCATGCAGGCGGCTCGCAGCCTGAACGTCAAAGCGACCTGGCTGCGCAAGCAGTTGGCGCAGCTGGAGGCGACGCTGCAACGCTCGTTGTTCAGTTTCCAGGGCAGCGCCTTGACCCTCAGTCGCGAGGGCCGGCAGCTGCAGGCGCGATTGATTGCACAGGTCCACGAAAGCTCAGTGCCGCACAATGATCAACCACGGGTCCGCCTGGCCGTGGCCGAGTCGATTCTGCACGACATCCTGGGCCGTGACCTGATCTCTTTGCTGCGGCGCAACGCCAGTGTGCGGTTGCAGATCATCACCCTGGACAGTGAGCTGGCGCTGCAAGCCATCAGTGCCGACCTGGTGCTGTGGTTGAGTGATTCGCACGCCTTGGGACCGGGGCCGAGTTTTCCCACGCAATCACCCGAACGACTGGCACGGCTGGACTATGTGCCACACATCGCCAAGCGCTACTCACGCCCGGCTACCCGCCCCGAGTGCCTGGACGACCTGAGCGACTACATGCTTGTGCAATGGCAGCCAGACGGTCAGGTGGACAGCTTCGCGCCGTGGAACGCTCTGATGGAGCAACGCCGCGCGGGCGTGGTGCAGGTGCAATCCTACGCGTTGATGCTGGAAATGATTCGTTGCAGCGCCTGCATCGGTCTGTTGCCTCAGTACATGAGTGGCTTGGACCGTGGCCTGATCGCGTTGCCGAGGGTATTCGAGCACCCGATGCAGCGTCAGTTATGGATGGCCGTGGGCAGTCACGCCCTGGACATGCCGCAAGTGCAGATGCTTGTCGAATTGATTCGGCACACGCTGGATGAGCGCAAAGAGTGGTTTCAAGTCATCCAGAACGATGCCCTATAACCACCGGGGTGTTGTAAAGAACGAGGCCATTTCCGAGCGGGCCAGGGCCGAGCCGAAGTAGGGGCCTTGTACGTGGTCGCAGGCCACGCTGCGCAATTGGCTGAATTGCCGGGCGTTTTCGATGCCTTCGGCGGTGACCATGAGACCCACGCTGCGGCTGAGTCGGATCATCGCCAGCACGCCTTCGCGATCGTGTTCCAGGCCCAGCTGCGACAGGATGTTGCGATCAAAGCGTATGCCATCGAACGGTTGGTTCAGTACCTCGCGAAGGGAGGCGATGCTGGTGCCGAACTTGTCGATATTGATGCGCACGCCCAGGTCCTTGAGCGCATGAAGGGTACTGGCGACCGCTTTGTGGTCGATCAGCAGAACCCCTTCGGCCACTTCCAGGGTCAGGCGCTGGGGGACCAGGCCACTTGTCTCAAGGGCCGTTCGCACCTGATTGAGCAAGAAGCTGCTGCTGAACCACTTGGGCGAAACCGCGACGGAAACGTTGACAGCGGTGGGCCAGGTCACTGCTTCTTCGCAGACGTTGATCAACATCCAGGTCCCCAGCTCTTCCAGTTGGCCAGACGCTTCGGCGATCGGGATGAAGTCCGCTCCACCCAGTTCACCTTTCTCGGGATGGTGCCAGAAAGTCTGGGCCTCGAAGCCGTGCAGTTGTTCGGCGCACACATCGAAGCGAGGCAAGTAACGCAGCTCCAGTTGTTCGCGTTGCATGGCGTCGCGCAGTTGCTGCTCATAGCGCCGACGGTCGCGAGCCATGTTGCCCATGGCCTCCTCATAGACCCGCCAGGTGTTGCGGCCCGCCGCCTTGGCCGCATACAAAGCGATGTCCGCGTGACGCAACAATTCAGTGGCGCGCTCGTCACCGGGTTGCGACCAGGCCACACCGATGCTCACGCCCAGGTACAAGGTGTTGCCGTCCAGGTGCATAGGGCGCTGCATGCAATCGATCAGGCGCTCACAGAGTTGTTCCAGGTCCCGGGGACTGCCGGGATCGGGCATGACGATGACAAACTCATCACCGCCCAGACGGGCCACCAGGTCGGAACTGCGCACGTTCTGCTGAAGGATATGGGCCACTTCCCGCAACACTTTGTCGCCTACGGCATGCCCCAGGGAATCGTTGACCGGCTTGAACCGGTCCATGTCCAGGTTCAGCACCGCCAGCGGTGCCCCGTCGGCCGGGTCCAGGTGTTCGCTGAGGCAATCGAACAACCGGTTTCGATTGGCCAGCCCGGTCAGCGGGTCGTGCAGCGAGAGGTGCTTGATCTGGGCCAGCGCCCGCAGCTCCTCGGTAATGTCGGTGGCGGTGCCCCGAAAGCCCAAGGTGCCGGCTTCGATGGCGCGGACCGAAAGTTTGCACGTGCGGATACGCTGATTGCGCGCGGTGTACTCGCATAACAACGGGGCCGACGAATCGCTGTTGGCCCCGCCGAGCAGCCATTGGGCAATCGAAATCGAGCCACCGTGGGGATGGAGCAACCGATGCAGGGGCTTGCCCAGCCATTGTGTGGGGTTGAAGCCGGTCACTTGTTCAAAACGTTCCGACAGGTAGGTCAGCGTCCCGGTCGAATCCACTTCCCATAACCAGTCGGAGGACACTTCGGCAATATCCCGAAAACGTTCTTCGCTACGTTCCAGTGCCTTGCGGTGGGCCAACAGGCTGGCGTATTGACGTTCCTGGGCGCGAAGCATGACCAGGGCATGGCGCAGCACTGCCAGCGCGAGGATGGCCAACACCAGCAGCGCCAGGACCAGCAAGGGCAGCAGGGCCTTGCGCAGGTCGTTGCCGGGGGTCTCCGGACGCCACGCCAAAGCCTCGCCGGTCTGGCCGTCAAGGGATATCCGGGCCGTGTCCATCTGCTCCGGCGCATGGGTGATGTGGGCATCTGGCAGGGCAAAGTCTCGCGCCAGGTTTTGCAAAGAGGCAGCATCAAGGACTTTCACGAACAGCAGCAAACTGGGCGGCCCCGGGATTTCGGGCACGCTGTCGTCGGTGCCGACGGTGATGGCCGAGGCGGCGACGAACGCAGGTGCGCCGTCGTGATGCAGCAGCTCGACGATGACTTCATCGCGGTTCTGCGGGTCGCTGGCTTTCTTCGCCAGCCCTTGTAGGTCACCGGCCAGCCACGTGTCGGCGTCGACCTCACTCATATCGCCATTGATCACCGAATAGACGGTTTTGCCGGTCGGGGAAATGACAAACACCGCCTGGTAGCCGTAGAGCCCGAAAACGCTGCTGCCGACGTTTTCCTGGTCATAGGCCCAGTCTTTGTCCATTTCGACATGCAGATGCCGGTAGGCGTCGCTCCACTTGGAATAGTCACTCAGGTCCCGCCCGATGCCGGCGCGGATACCGTCGATGGCGCGCTGGGCGAAAAACAGGCTCTGTTCACGGGCGCGCCTATCCTGGGCCCCGGTAATGCTGAGCAACAGTGCGATAGCCAGTGCTGACATGACGAACAGCAAAAGCATGATGGCCGGGAAGGTGCGACGGGTGAAGCTCTGGCTGGGCAGGCCTGGGGGCGAAACGGTGGAGTCGTTGCCAGCATCTTCATTCATAAACAAGCCATCAGCTAAACGCGAAATATCCCGCACGTCCCTGTATCGGCTGTCGGCTCAATTAACTTAACCGTTCCGACAGTTGACACGGCGCAGAGGCGCTTGGCTATTGGCCTTCAGGCAAAACGGTCGTCGCAGAGGCCTGGCTCATTCCTTGTCCTGGCGATTCCCCGGCAGCTGTTTGGCGGTCTGCACAACGATGCCGCGCTCGTTCGGATCGACCGGCCACGCGCGCATGGGCGTGTATCCCAGTGTGTAGCAGGGCGGCCTGGATACATTTGCTTGTTTTCACCTCGGCTGGCGACACAGCCCGGATACACATCGACGGTTAACTACGCCTGCCAGCCGACACCGATCCCCGGTGCCGGTGACTGGCGTATCTGAACTTTCGAGGAACACCCCCATGCTCAACTTCTCCAGCAGTTCGTCTCTTGCACTCGGTCTGGCCCTGGTCGGCGGCCTTGGCCTTTCCACCGCAGCCTCGGCCCTGACCATGAACGATCTGGCCCAGGGCTACACCCTGGCGGCGGCCGATACGGTGAAGAAACCCGCTGAGGGCAAGTGCGGCGAAGATAAATTCGCCAAGACCGATACCAACCACGACGGCAAGGTTTCACGCGAGGAGTTCATTGCGGCGGCGCCGGAGCGCGCGGCTGAATACGACAAGATCGACGCCAACCATGATGGCGGCATCTCGTTGCCTGAGGCCGAGAAATACCTGGCGGGCCAGGCCAAGAGCGCCGAAGGCAAATGCGGCGAGGGCAAGTGCGGGGCGGCTATCGAGTCCTGACTTTCACCGGTGGGAAGTCTGACGGGGCAGGCGCCAGTGATGCCCTGTCGAGCGAACAACTGTGGCCAGGGAGCCGCTCCCTGGCCACAGGGTTTGGTTTTTACAGACTGATTGGCAATCGCCCTTCATGGCTTCCCATCTCTTACCCCAAGGAGATGTGCCATGCCTCAACATTCAGGCCTGAAAGGCCCCGCCGTACAGGTCACCCCCTCAATTACCAAACCCTCAGTAGGCCTGGGTCTGCGCCGCGCCTTGCTCGATGAACTGCGCGAGGCCCCCGCTGGGGATTTCGACTTTCTCGAAGTGGCCCCGGAGAACTGGATCGGCATTGGCGGCGCTCACGGCGCCGCTTTGCATGGGCTGGCCGAACGCTATCCGTTGTCGTGTCATGGCCTGTCGCTGTCTTTGGGCGGACCGGCGCCGCTGGACCTGGCGTTTCTGGCGCAGGTGCGCGACTTCCTGGAGCGCTTCAATGTACCGATGTACAGCGAGCATCTGAGTTACTGCGGCGATGAAGGGCACTTGTATGACTTGCTGCCGTTGCCCTTTACCGAGGAGGCGGTGCATCACGTAGCGGCACGGATTCGGCAGGCCCAGGACGTACTGGGGCGGCGCCTGGCCGTGGAGAACGTTTCCTATTACGCCGCCCCGCAGCAAGACATGACGGAGCTGGAATTCACCCGCGCGGTATTGCACGAAGCCGATTGCGACCTGCTGCTGGACGTCAACAATGTTTATGTCAACTCGGTCAATCACGGCTTCGATCCCCAGGCATTCCTGGCCGGTCTTGAGCCTGAGCGGGTAGTGGGCATGCACGTGGCCGGGCACTACGACGAGTCCGACACCTTGAAAATCGACAGCCATGGCGCGCCGGTCAAACCGCTGGTCTGGGCTTTGCTGGCTCAGGCCTACGCGCGTTTCGGCGTCCAGCCGACCTTGCTCGAGCGGGACTTCAATTTCCCGCCCTACGCCGTGCTGGCCGCCGAACTGCAGACTATTCGCCGATTGCAGGATCAGGCCGAGCCGGGGCAGGCGGTGGCCCATGGCTGAAATCATGCAGACACTGCAGCAACAGCAACAGGCGTTGACCCGCTACCTGCGCGATCCTGATCACTGCCCGATTCCGCCGGGCATGGACGTGGCTCGGGCGCAGGTGTATCGGGACCTGATTTTCGAAAACATGCGTGCGTTGCTCAGCGGCACATTCCCGGTACTGGTGAGCGTGCTGGGGCAGGAGGCGTGGCGGGCCTGCGTACGCCGTTTCTTGCGTGAGCATCGTTGCGTAGCCCCCCGGTTCGCAGACATTGCCGGGGAGTTCGTGGGCTATCTCGCGGCCCGGCAGTCGCCTGACGAGCCGGCGTTCGTGGCCGAGCTGGCTCACTACGAGTGGGTCGAAATGGCACTGCTGCAAGCGCAAGCCGAGTCGCTGCCGGCCAGTGACGAGGCAGCATTGCTCGATCAGCCTTTGCGTGTTTCACCTTTGGCCTGGCCGCTGGCGTACCTCTGGCCGGTGCATCGCTTGGCGCCGGGCTACCAGCCCACGACGCCACCGCCGCAACCGACGCTGCTGCTGGTGCGGCGAACGCCTGGGTTTGCGGTGCGCTTTTCCGAGCTCAGTCCGTTGGCCTGGCGGCTGTTGCAGCGTATCGAGCAGTTTCCCGGGTTGGCTGGGCGCGACCAGTTGTTTGCGCTGGCGCGGGAGGCGGGGGTGGATTCAAACGAATTCATGGACAACGCGGTGATGTTGTTGCGCCAGATGCACAGGGAAGGGGTGGTCGGCGTGCAAGCGCAATCCGGCGGTTAAGCGCAGAACCTCCTTGTGGGAGCGAGCCTGCTCGCGATAGCGGTATTCCAGCCAACTTCGATGTGACTGGTCCACCGCCATCGCGAGCAAGCTCGCTCCCACAGGGATATGTATCAGGCAATGTTATCGGCGGTATCCCCGAGTGAGCAGCGCATCGACACTCAACTTCCCGGCCCCCTGCAACAGCAGCGG
Source organism: Pseudomonas sp. N-1-13 (assembly GCF_057787095.1). NCBI lineage: Bacteria > Pseudomonadati > Pseudomonadota > Gammaproteobacteria > Pseudomonadales > Pseudomonadaceae > Pseudomonas > Pseudomonas sp. N-1-13. Next base: position 2,358,310 of record NZ_JBYNRI010000001.1, read on the forward strand.
CAACAACGCCACCAGATAGATCAACGGCAGTTTGAAGTTGCCGTGGCCTTTGTTGGTGATGGCGTACCCCTGGGCCAGTTCACTCAAGGTTGACCAATCCGCCGGCCAGTGCACGGCGGCGGTGGCGACGACCGTGACGACCATCAACACCAGCGCCGAAAGGCGAGTGCCCAGGCCCATCAGCAGGGCGAGGGCGCAGAGCAGTTCGGCCCACATCGACAGTTCCCAGTTCCAACTGGCCGGCAAGTGGTTGAAGGGGAAGGGGAACGCGGCCTGGATTTGGGCAAACCAGTTGTCGCCCTGCCATTTCTCCCAACCGGATTCGAAAAACTCCCAGGCCAGGAACAGGCGCAGGCCCAATGGCCCGAGCCACGTTCCGGTCTGATCGAGTGTTGTGCGCAGGCCTTTCAAAACATCTGCAGACATGATCGATCTCCCAGGGGCTCAATTCGAGTGGTCAGTGGCAACCAGAGGGGCGGCTGCGCGGCCCGACGGGGATGAACTCCTTCGGCGCGCGTTGGCCTGGGCGAGCTTGCCCACCAGACGAATCGCGATGGCGGCGCAGGTCAGGCCGAAGGGCAGCACGTACCAGGCACTCATGGGAATGCGCTTGAAGTTGGAGTAGGCAAAGATCGCCACCAGCACCCACATGCCGCTGACGTGCAGGCGTTTCCAGGTTTTGCCGCCAATCAGGCGCGCGGTGCTTTTGAAGGAGGTCAGGGCCAGCAGCAGGATGAACACGTATCCGACGGAGCCGGGGATATTGCCAACGGTGGTGCGACCCGGCCAGAACTCGGGGTTGAGCTGCCCATAGCTGTAGATCAGCACGGCGTGCACCAGATGGGAAAATGCGAAGGCCAAACCGATGAAACGTCGCTCGCGGACCAGGGACCGGCTCAGGGGCGACGGCACCAGCACGGCGAACGCCGAGGCGGTAAAGGCCAGCAGAAACAAGGCGAAGGATGAGCGGGCTGTGGCGCGAATGGCGCTGCGCACGCCCTCGGTCAGGTCCGGGTTGAGCGCCAGGGTCAGTGCGGTCATCAACAGCACCAGGGCGGCAAGCAGGCTGAACAGCGACCAGCCCTGGAAACGAAACGTGGAAGCAGGCATGAGAAGGCTCCTTGGGTGTGGGGCCCGATCTTGAATAGCGACCGGGAACACGAGGGAGTTTTTCAAACGGGTGTAAGTGGGGTGTGTCTGGAATTCGGGCGTTTGCAAGCCTGTGTAACCGTGCCTGTGGCGGACACATTGGCATACAAAGCCCGAGTACATTAAAGCCTGGGGCTGAACCTTTGTGGGAGCGAGCCTGCTCGCGATAGCAGTGGTGCAGCTTGCACAGATGTCGGCTATACCGACGCCATCGCGAGCAGGCTCGCTCCCACAGGTGGATCGGGGTTAAATTTCCCGGCTGAGCCGCAACTCTGCACACAACCCGCCGCCGTCACGATTGCTCAAGGTCAGCGAACCGCCCATGGCGATCGCCAGTTGCTGGGCGATGGCCAGCCCTAACCCGGTGCCACCGGTTTCCCGGTTGCGCGAGCTTTCCACCCGGTAGAACGGTTTGAGCACCTCGGCCAGCTCCTGCTCATTGATGCCGGGGCCACGGTCCAGCACTTGAATCGCCAGTTGTCCGCTGTCAGTGCGCTGCACCTGGATCTGCGCCGCGCCGCCGAACTTCAAGGCGTTGTCCACCAGGTTGACCAGCACCCGGCGCAGGGCATGGGGCCGGGTGTCGATGACCGCGGCGTTTTTCCCGGATAGCTGCACGTCCTGGCCGATGTCCTGATAGTCGAACACCAGGCTGTCGAGAAACGCATCCAGGTTGATGCGACAGCTGGCTTCGGTGGCGCCATGGATGCTGCGGGCATAGGCCACACCTTCGCGCACCAAGTGCTCCATTTCGCTCAGGTCGCTACACAGCTTGTCCTTTTCGATGCCGTCGTCCATGAACTCGGCGCGCAGCTTCATGCGCGTGATGGGGGTTTGCAAGTCATGGGAAATCGCCGCCAGCAACTGCATGCGCTCTTTGAGGTAGGCGGCGATACGGTCCTGCATGGCATTGAACGCCTTGGCGGCATGCACCACTTCGGTCGGGCCTTTTTCGTCGAGGCGGACGCTGTGGGCATTCGGGTCCAGGGTTTCCACCGCCTGGGCCAGTCGGGTCAGCGGGCCGACGGCGATGCGCACGGCCAGCCAGGTGCAGCCGATCAACAGCGCCAGTTGCCCCAGCAACACCACCGGGAGCCAGGGGGAGAGGGGCATCATCGCCGGGCGCACGTCGATGGTCAGCGGGCTGCCGTCGGCCAGGCGCAGGTGCGCCTGGTAATGCTGCTTCGGTCCGGGAATGTCGGTGAACGTCAGAGCGTAGGCTTGGCCGATGGCCTCCTGGATTGAAGTCACCGACACCGGGGCGTTGTCAGGAAGCATTCGCTGGCCTGGCTGACCTTCATCGAGCAGGTAGCCATAGTTGCGTCGGGCGAGTTTCGGCAGCCAGGCCTGGCGCTCGGCAGCCGGCAGGCGGTCGAGAATGGCGACCGAGGTCGAGACGTCGGTTTCCAGGTTGCCGAGCATGGTGGTCTTGGCACTCTGGTAGCGTTCGTAATACTGGGCGCCGAACGACAGGCCCTGGGCCAGGATCAGGCCGATCAGGAAGATCAGCGACAGGCGCGAGGCGAGGGTGCGCGGCCAGCGCAGCGGCAGGGTCATACCGACGCCTCAAGGATCTCCACCGGCAACGAGAACACATAGCCTTCGCTGCGCACGGTCTTGATGTAGGCCGGCTCCCGGGCATCATCCAGCAACCGTTGACGCAGGCGGCTGACCAGCAGATCGATGGAGCGATCGAACAGATCGGCGTCCCGGCCCTGAGTCAGGTTCAGCAACTGATCGCGATTGAGCACCCGCTGCGGGTGGTCGAGGAACACCCGCAACAGGCGATATTCGGCGCCGCTCAAGGCGACCATGGTGCCGTCAGTGTCCAGCAGGTGCCGTGCAGTGGTGTCCAGGCGCCAGCGGCCGAACGCCAGCAGGCGACCGCTTTCGGTGACCACCAGGTTGGGCGGCAGCATGCGGGTACGCCGTAGCACCGCGTTGATCCGCGCCAGTAACTCCCGGGCGGCGAAGGGTTTGACCAGGTAATCGTCGGCGCCCATTTCCAGGCCGATGATGCGGTCGGTTTCATCGTTGCGGGCGGTGAGCATCAGTACCGGTGTGGCCTTGTGTTTACCGGCGCGCAGTTCCCGGCACAGCACCAGGCCATCATCGCCCGGCATCATGATGTCCAGCACGATCAGGTCCACCGGGGTCGTTTCCAGAAAGGCACGCATCTGCCGGCCATCGGCAACTACGGTGGTACGCAGGCCGTTCTTTTTCAGGTAGTTGCCCACCAGCTCTCTGATTTCGCGATCGTCATCCACGATCAACACATGATCGACGTGATCCATGGTGTTCTGCCCCTTGGCGTTTCGTTGTGATCAGTCTACAGGCGCCGGCCAGCCCGGCTCGCGGCGGTTTGTATTGCAGTGTATCTGGCGCGCGGCGGATACACAGGGATTCAAAAAGCCGCGTTGCCCGATACAGACGCGATACCTCACGGGCATTCAATGGCATCCATCGAGGCGGCACAACACGCCCCGGCCGAAAAACCCACCCATTGAATGCATCGAGGATACCGCCATGAACACCAAAGCCGTCTACGCCGCCTGCCTTTTCGCCGCGCTGAACATCTGCACCTTGTCGGCTCGGGCCGAGAGTCACGTCCAGGCTCAGACCTACGCCTATGGCACCCACCTGGATATCCAGAAGGTCCTGTCCCTCAGCGAAGATCCGACCCCGGCCTGCGGCGTGGTGAATGCCCGCATGACCTACCTCGACTCAGCGGGCCACAAGCAGGCGCTGGACTATCGCAAGCTGGCTGACAACTGCAGCAACCAGAACTGACTCGCCGTGGCAGCCAACCTGTGGCAGTAAATCTGTGGGAGCAAAGCTTGCTCGCGATGCAGGCGCCTCGATTCCTGGCAATACCGCGTCGTCGTTTATCGCGAGCAAGCTTTGCTCCCACAGAGGCGCCGCCCGATTTGGTGTGTTCAGTCTATCTACCTACCGTTGAGGTGTTGCCATGCTTTTGATCGCTTTTCTGGGCGGGATCCTGACGATCCTCAGTCCCTGCATTCTTCCGGTGGTGCCGTTTCTGTTTGCCCGGGCCAATCGCTCACGGGGCTCGGTACTGCTGACGCTGGCCGGCATGGTGCTGACGTTTGCCCTGGTTTCGAGTCTGGCGGTGGTCAGCAGCGAGTGGGTGGTGCGAGCCAGCAGCGTTGGCCGGCAAATCGCTCTGTGGGTGATGGTGCTGTTCGCCTTGTCGCTGATGTTCAGCCGGGTCGGTATATGGCTGGCGCGGCCGCTGGTGAGCCTGGGCAACCGTATCGATAACGGCGCCGGACGAATGGCCGGGCCTGTGGGCTCGGTGCTGATCGGGGTCGCCACCGGGCTGCTCTGGGCGCCGTGTGCCGGGCCGATACTCGGGGTGATTCTGACTGGGGCCATGCTGCAAGGCGCGAGTGCTGAAACCAGTCTGCTGCTGCTCGCTTACGGGCTGGGCAGTGCCTTGTCGCTGGGTGTGCTGATCCTGGCCGGGCGCGGATTGGCCGACCGCCTCAAGCTGTCATTGCCGATCACCACTTGGCTGCGCCGGGGTACCGGTGTCGTGGTATTGCTGGCAGCCGTGGCGATTGGCACGGGTGCCGATGATCGCCTGTTGGCCAGTACCTCCTCCCAAGGGGCTGCGACCCTGGAGCAGGGGGTACTGAAGAATGTGCCCAAGGCCATCGATTACCTGGTCGAAAAGGCGAGCGCGGCCCCCCTGGAATCGCTTCAGCCTCAGGGCGAGATGCCGTCCCTGGAGGGCGCCGTGCAATGGTTGAACTCGCCACCCTTGAGCAGCGAGTCACTGCGGGGCAAAGTGGTGCTGGTGGATTTCTGGACTTATGACTGCATCAACTGCCAGCGCACGCTGCCCTATGTGAACGATTGGGCGCGCAAGTACGAGAAGGAGGGGTTGGTGGTGATCGGCGTGCACACACCTGAGTACGGCTACGAGAAAATCATCGACAACGTGCGCGAGCAGGTTCGCAAGCTGGGGATCAACTACCCGGTGGCCATCGATAACCAATATGCAATCTGGCGCGCCTTCAACAATCAGTACTGGCCAGCCCACTACTTCATCGATGCCAAGGGGCAGGTGCGCTACAGCCACTTTGGCGAAGGGCGGTATGCCGAGCAGGAACGGGTGATTGAGCAATTGTTGGAGGAAGCCAAGGCCAGCCAGTAACCCGTGGCAAGGGAGCTTGCTTAAGGCGAAGGGATCTGTGGGAGCAAGGCTTGCCCGCGATAGCCGCACCGCGGTCGAACAATTGAACCGCGTTATCGTTCATCGCGGGCAAGCCTTGCTCCCACAGATAAATCCCTCCCTACTAGGAATTGCGTAGCCGTGCTGGCCCCTTGCTCTTTCCAAGGTTGTCAAACTTCTTTTATTTCAGAAAGTTGGGCGACAAACCTATGCGGATTTCTATGTGGGTCGTGGTGACGTGTCTCCTGGTCGTTTCGCTTGAGGCTCAGGCAAAGGCCCTGACGAAAAACCAGCAGTCGGTGTGCCGCTGGGGTTCGGACATTGCCGCCGGCGCCCAGGCGTCGAAGCTTTCCGGGATCACCTTGTACGGCGCGCGCAAAAGGTTGCAGGTGCGCAAGTTTCCCCGGCCGTGGATGCGCATGACCGCCCTGGGCATCACCGAACAGACCTATAACAGCGCTTCACGTCTCAAGCCCGCGGCCATCAAACAGACCTACTACGAACAGTGCGTGCGGCATGCGCTGGCGCGAAGATAAGCGTTGGTTCACGCCGGGCTTCTGCCGGGCATTTCGATGCCATGCAGGTGAACCCTTCGGTACAGGGTCGCTCGGGAAATGCCCAGCGCCCGTGCAGCGGCGGTGGGCTTCCAGCGATGCCGCACCAGCGCATCGAGCAGCATCTGACGCTCCGGGCTGGCGCTGGGTTGTGGTGCGTCCATAGGCGCTTGTGTGCAGTGCAATGACTCGGGCAGGTGACTGAGCTGGATCACACTCGCCTCGCTCACCGCGCAGGCGTAGCGCAGCACATGGCGCAACTGGCGGATATTGCCCGGCCAGTGATAACCGAGCAGGCATTCCAGGGCTGCGCCGCTCAATTGCGCCATCCCCCCGCACTGCGCCGATTCCTCCTCAAGGATGCGGTTGATCAACGCCAGCCGATCACTGCGCTCACGCAGCGGCGGCAGTTGGAAGCGGGCGCCGCCCAGGCGAAAGTACAGATCCTCGCGAAACCCGCCAGCGGCGACCAATGTCTCCAGGTCCCGGTGGGTGGCGCAGATCACCTGAATGTCCACGGCCCTGCGCCGTGACGCCCCCAGTGGCGCCACTTCACCTTCGGCCAATACTCTTAGCAGGCGCGTTTGCAAAGCCAGCGGCATGTCACCGATTTCATCCAGAAACAGTGTGCCGCCATCGGCTTGTTGCAGCAGGCCCTGCATACCTTTGGCCGAGGCCCCGGTGAAGGCCCCGGCAACGTAGCCGAACAACTCGCTTTCGATCAGGCTTTCGGGAATCGCCGCGCAGTTCAATGCCACGAACGGCCGGTCACGGCGCTGGCTGGCCTGATGCAGTTGGCGGGCAAATACCTCCTTGCCAGAGCCGGTTTCGCCTTGGATCAGCACCGGCAAGTTGCGATCCTTGACCCGTACCGCCAGACGCAGGCTGTCGGCCAATCGAGGATCCAGCTCCACCGGGGCCATGGCAACCCGGGGGCGCGGATTGGCCCGCTGTCGCGGCGCACTCAGGCGACCATGCAAAGGCGACTCGATGCCGGGGCTGGACAGCGGATACAGACGCTCGTCGCGGGCTCGGTGCAGCAGTTGCTGGTCGAACACCTGGCTGATGTGTTGCGGCAGTTGGCCGTAGTGTTGCAGCAGGTACTGGCGAGCTGCGGGGTTCAGGGCTTGCAGGCAACCGTCGTCGTCCCAGGCGAACAGCAAGTCCGGCTGGCTGTCGACGTAGCCGGCGTTGCGATGGGCCCGCAGTACCCAGTAGCCCTGGGCGCTGCTCATGAAAAACGCCTGTTCGATTTCCCGAGCGCTCTGGACCACCATCTGCCGGATCAGGTGCTGTGAGCGTCGATCATCCGGTGAACGCACCGCCGAGACATCCAGAACCCCGAGCAACTGCCCTTGCGGGTCGAAAACCGGCGCGGCGGAGCAGGTCAGGCCGATGAACGCCGCCCGGAAATGATCGCGCTTGTGCACCGTCACCGGGGCTTTGGCCGTGAGCACCGCCGCCACGCCGCAGGTGCCTTCTTCCCCCTCCGACCAGCAGGTGCCCAAGTACAGCCCGGCCTTGCGGCAGTCATTGCGAATGGTGGTTTCCACCCGGTAATCGATGGTCTGGCCCTGGGCATCGGTGAGCAGCACGCAGTAGTCGGCATCCCGCACCCGACCATGCAGCCGGGCGACTTCTTCGCTGGCGATATTAAGGAACAGTTCCGAGCGCTCGCGGCATTGCTTGAGCACGTCCTGGGACAGGATGCGCGGGCCCTGCAGCGAACCGGGGTCCAGATGATGTTGCTCCATGGAGCGACGCCAGGAGTCGAGGATCAGGTCCGGGACGGGCAGCTGTGGCAGTTGCGCCGCGTTTTTCAGTACGCGGCTGACGCAATCCACATGCGCCCGGGAGTGAGCGGAAAGCATACGGGCCTCCGTTTCAGCTTCTTATCGTTGTGCGCTCATTAAGCGCCGTTCGTTGTGCGCAGACAAGCTCGGCGAGCCGCACCGGCAAGTGTGAGACGCCACGTCTCACGGTCTCGCCAGAACCTCGTGCAGGCTGACATGTCGCGTCTCACAGCGCGTGGGTGGATTCCCTCGGAGGAGGCGCTGCGAGGGCTCTGTTCCAGGCCTTTCGCCGGTTCTATCGGTATCTGGCACCGCCCTTGCTCTAGCGTCTGCAGCCGACCCGTTCGGACTGCCAATAATAAAAAACGAGGTGTCCCATGTCTCTGCACCGAGGGTTTTGCTGCCCAGGTCGTCCATCTACTCAACTGCCGGTGGCGCCATGAGTCGCCGTCCACTGACCGTGGGCATCATTGCCAACCCGGCGTCGGGGCGCGATGTGCGACGCCTGACCGCCAACGCCGGGTTGTTTTCCAGCACCGACAAGGTTTCGGTGATCCAGCGGCTGCTGGCCGCCTTTGGTGCCACCGGTATCGAGCAGGTCCTGATGCCGACCGACATGACCGGCATTGCCGCCGCCGTGCTGAAGAACAGCCACAGCCGCCAGGCGCGCAGCAGCCATTGGCCGGCCCTGGAATTTCTCGACCTGACGCTGCGCCAGACCGTCGAAGATACGCGTCAGGCCGCCCGCCTGATGGCAGAACGCGAGGTGAGCCTGATCGCCGTGCTGGGCGGCGACGGCACCCACAAGGCCGTGGCCGCCGAAGTCGCTGATATCCCGCTGCTGACCCTCTCCACGGGCACCAATAACGCCTTCCCCGAACTGCGCGAAGCCACCAGTGCCGGATTGGCTGGTGGGTTGTACGCCAGCGGCCGGATACCTGCGCAGATCGGCCTGCGTCGCAACAAACGCCTGTTGGTCTGCGATGCCGGACGCGGTTTGCGCGAAGTCGCCCTGGTGGACGTCGCCGTGTCGCCGCTGCGCTTTGTCGGCGCCCGGGCCATCAGTCGGGCGCAGGACCTGGCCGAGGTGTTCGTGACCTTCGCCGAGCCGCAATCCATCGGCCTGTCGGCGCTGTGCGGCTTGTGGTTCCCGGTGTCACGCCAGGCAGCGGGTGGTGCCTGGATGCGCCTGGACCCGCAATCGCCCGAAGCGTTGCTGGTGCCGCTGGCCCCTGGTCTGTTGCAAGGCTGTGGCGTGCTCGCCGCCGGGCCCCTGGAGCCTGGCATCGCCCATGGCCTGTCGCTCTCCAGAGGCACCCTGGCCCTGGACGGCGAACGGGAAATCGAATTCAACGCGCAGGACCGGCCCACGGTCACCCTCGATGCCGGCGGCCCGCTGAGCATCGATGTCAACGCGGTGCTGGCCTACGCCGCGCAACAGCGTTTGCTGGCCATCGGCCGCGAACACCCGCAACACCCTCTGAATCTTCAAGAAGACACCCCAGGAGAATAAAAATGTCGACACCGCTCACCCACGATCAACTGCTGCACGCCTATCAGGTGATGCGCACCATCCGCGCTTTCGAAGAGCGCCTGCACGTGGAGTTCGCCACTGGCGAGATTCCCGGTTTCGTCCACCTGTATGCCGGCGAAGAGGCGTCGGCCGCCGGCGTCATGGCCCATTTGGGCGATGACGATTGCATCGCCTCCAACCACCGAGGCCACGGTCATTGCATCGCCAAGGGCGTGGACGTGTACGGGATGATGGCCGAGATCTACGGCAAGAAGACCGGCGTCTGCCAAGGCAAGGGCGGCTCCATGCACATTGCCGATTTCGAGAAAGGCATGCTCGGCGCCAATGGCATTGTCGGGGCGGGCGCGCCCCTGGTGGTGGGCGCCGCGCTGGCCGCCCGGCTCAAGGGCACCGACAGCGTCGCCGTGGTGTTTTTCGGTGATGGTGGCTCCAACGAAGGCGCGGTATTCGAAGCCATGAACATGGCCTCGGTGTGGAACCTGCCGTGCCTGTTCATCGCTGAAAACAATGGCTACGCCGAAGCCACCGCGTCCAATTGGTCGGTGGCCTGCGATCACATTGCCGACCGCGCCGCCGGTTTCGGCATGCCCGGGGTGACGGTGGATGGCTTTGACTTCTTTGCCGTGCATGAAGCCGCCGGGGCCGCCGTCGAACGCGCCCGTGCCGGGGAGGGGCCTTCGCTGATCGAGGTCAAGCTGACCCGTTACTACGGCCACTTCGAGGGCGATGCCCAGACTTATCGGGCACCCGACGAGGTCAAGCATTTTCGCGAGAACCAGGATTGCCTGATGCAGTTTCGCGAGCGCACCACGCGGGCCGGATTGCTCACCGTCGAGCAGTTGGACCAGATCGACAAGGAGATCGAGTTGCTGATCGAAAACGCCGTGTACAAAGCCAAGTCCGATCCCAAGCCCACCGCGGCGGACCTGCTGACCGACGTCTACGTCTCCTATCCCTGAACGCTCTTCATAAAACAAGAACAGAGAATCCCATCATGGCGAGAAAAATCAGCTATCAGCAGGCAATCAATGAAGCCCTGGCCCAGGAAATGCGCCGCGATTCCAGCGTCTTCATCATGGGCGAGGACGTCGCCGGTGGTGCCGGCGCGCCCGGTGAAAACGACGCCTGGGGCGGTGTGCTCGGTGTCACCAAGGGGCTTTACGACCAGTTTCCCGGGCGTGTGCTGGATACGCCGCTGTCGGAAATCGGTTACGTCGGCGCGGCGGTCGGGGCGGCGACCTGTGGCGTGCGCCCGGTGTGCGAACTGATGTTCGTCGACTTCGCCGGGTGCTGCCTGGACCAGATCCTCAACCAGGCGGCGAAGTTTCGCTACATGTTCGGCGGCAAGGCCTCCACGCCGCTGGTGATCCGCACCATGGTCGGCGCCGGCTTGCGTGCCGCCGCCCAGCATTCCCAAATGCTCACCTCCTTGTGGACGCACATTCCGGGGCTGAAAGTGGTGTGTCCGTCATCGCCTTACGACGCCAAGGGCCTGCTGATCCAGGCGATCCGCGACAACGACCCGGTGATCTTCTGCGAGCACAAATTGCTCTACAGCATGCAGGGCGAGGTGCCGGAAGAGCTCTACACCATTCCCTTCGGCGAGGCCAATTTTCTGCGCGACGGCAAAGACGTGACCCTGGTGTCGTACGGGCGCATGGTCAATACCGCGATGGACGCGGCCCGCAGCCTGGCCGGGCGCGGCATCGATTGCGAGGTCATCGACCTGCGCACCACCAGCCCGATGGACGAGGACAGCATCCTGGAAAGCGTCGAGAAAACCGGGCGCCTGGTGGTCATCGATGAGGCCAACCCACGCTGCTCAATGGCCACCGACATTTCCGCGCTGGTGGCGCAAAAAGCCTTTGGCGCGCTCAAGGCGCCGATTGAAATGGTCACCGCGCCCCATACCCCGGTGCCGTTCTCCGATGCCCTGGAAGACCTGTACATCCCTGACGCGGCGAAGATCGAACAAGCCGTGCTCAACGTGATCGAGTGGAGCAAGCGCTGATGAGCCAGATTCATACCCTGACCATGCCCAAGTGGGGCCTGTCGATGACCGAAGGCCGGGTCGATGCCTGGCTCAAGGAGGAGGGCCAGGCCATCACCAAGGGTGATGAAGTGATGGACGTGGAAACCGACAAGATTTCCAGCAGCGTCGAAGCGCCGTTCTCCGGGATCTTGCGGCGGCAGGTTGCCCGACAGGACGAAACCCTGGCGGTCGGCGCCTTGCTCGGGATTGTCGTCGACGGTGAAGCGAGCGATGCCGAGATCGATGCGGTCATCGAGCAGTTCCAGTCGTCCTTTGTGCCCGGCGACGCTGCCGACGAAGACAGCGGCCCGAAACCGCAGAAAGTCGAACTGGATGGCCGGGTGATCCGCTTTTTCGAGCGTGGCGAAGGCGGCACGCCGCTGCTGCTGGTGCATGGTTTCGGCGGCGACCTGAACAATTGGCTGTTCAACCACGAAGCACTGGCGGCCGGGCGTCGGGTCATCGCCCTGGACCTGCCGGGCCATGGCGAATCCGCCAAGACACTGCAACGCGGTGACCTGGACGAACTGAGCGGCGTGGTGCTGGCCTTGCTCGATCACCTGGACATCAACGCTGTGCATCTGGTGGGGCATTCCATGGGTGGGGCGGTGTCGCTGAACGCCGCGCGCCTGATGCCCCAGCGAGTGCGGTCGCTGACCTTGATCGGCAGTGCCGGGCTGGGCGCGCAGATCAATGGCAGCTACCTCAAAGGTTTTGTCGAAGCGGCCAACCGCAACGCCCTCAAGCCGCAACTGGTGCAACTGTTCTCCAATGCCGAGCTGGTCACCCGGCAGATGCTCGATGACATGCTCAAGTACAAGCGCCTGGAGGGTGTGGACGCTGCGCTGTTGCAACTGTCAGCGACGCTGTTCGCCGACGGCCGTCAGCAGGTGGATTTACGCGAAGTGGTGCAGGCCGGCCACGTCCCGACGCTGGTGATCTGGGGCAGCGACGACGCGATCATCCCGGCAGCCCACAGCGACGGGCTGAGTGCCCAGGTCGAGGTGCTGCCCGGCCAGGGGCACATGGTGCAAATGGAAGCGGCCGAGCAGGTCAACCGGTTGATCCTCGGGTTCATTGAGCAGCACTGATCAAGCGGGCGGCGCGGTGATTCGTCGCCCCTACAAAATTCTGGAGGCAACGCTATGAACGTTTCAATCAAGCCTACCCGCAGCATGCGCGCCGCTGTCTGGCATGGCCGCAACGACATCCGCGTCGAAGACGTGCCGCTGCCCGTAGCGCCGCCCGCCGGCTGGGTGCAGATCCGCGTGCAGTGGTGCGGCATCTGTGGTTCTGACCTGCATGAATATGTGGCCGGGCCGGTGTTCATTCCGGTGGACGCGCCGCATCCGCTGACCGGCATCAAGGGCCAGTGCATCCTCGGCCATGAGTTCTGCGGTGAAATCGTCGAATTGGGGGCTGGTGTCGAGGGCTTCAGCGTCGGCGAGCCGGTGGCGGCCGATGCCTGTCAGCACTGTGGCACCTGCTATTACTGCACCCACGGGCTCTACAACATCTGCGAAAACCTGGCGTTCACCGGGCTGATGAACAACGGTGCGTTCGCGGAGCTGGTCAATGTGCCGGCCAATCTGCTTTACAAACTGCCTGCCGATTTTCCCGCCGAAGCCGGCGCGCTGATCGAGCCGTTGGCGGTGGGCATGCATGCGGTGAAAAAGGCCGGCAGCCTGTTGGGCCAGAACGTAGTGGTGGTCGGCGCCGGTACGATCGGCCTGTGCACCATCATGTGCGCCAAGGCCGCCGGCGCGGCGCAGGTGATCGCCCTGGAAATGTCCGGTGCGCGCAAGGCCAAGGCCCTGGAAGTCGGGGCCAGTCATGTGATCGATCCGAACGAGTGCGACGCCCTGGCCGAAGTCCGTCGTTTGACCGCTGGTCTGGGGGCCGACGTCAGTTTCGAGTGCATCGGCAACAAGCACACCGCCAAACTCGCCATCGACCTGATCCGCAAGGCGGGCAAATGTGTGCTGGTGGGGATTTTCGAGGAACCGAGCGAGTTCAACTTCTTTGAACTGGTCTCCACCGAGAAGCAGGTACTTGGCGCGCTGGCCTACAACGGTGAATTCGCCGACGTGATTGCCTTCATCGCCGATGGGCGCCTGGACATCTCGCCGCTGGTGACCGGGCGCATCCAGCTGGAGCAGATCGTTGGCCAGGGGTTCGAGGAACTGGTCAACAACAAGGAGCACAACGTGAAAATCATCGTGTCACCCGCACGGATCTGAGCGCGCCTGAGGTGGGCGATTGGCGATGGCCGGCAAGGCCATCGCACTTTTTATCTCAGGTATAGGCCAGCAAGCGCCCACACAACACCACCGTGAACCATATCGCCACGGACAGCACCGCCTGCGCTTTTGCAAGTCCTGGTGCCGCGCTGGCGGTGTTCCATTGGCTGACCGTGCGATAAATCCCGAGGTGAAACGCCAGGGCGTTGAGGCCCGCCGCCGCAATCAGGCACAGCTTGAGGATAAACACGCCATTGCCGGCGAAGTCATGGGGATGGGCGCTGAACATCATCAAACCGGCGGGTACGATCAACAGCAGGGCCGCAAGGGCCCAGGGCAGTAGATGGCGGGCCAGCGCCGTCACGGCAATGTCCTTGGACACCCCAAGCACCCGCAAATCGAACATCACCACCGCGCCCACCAACAGCGAAAACCCGATGATGTGCACCACCTCCACCAACGGGTAGAGCCACAGTTCGCCGCGCATGGCCAGCGCCAGGGACGAACCTTCCAGTTGGTCCAGCCAGCCCTGCGGGTCGTTGCCTGCCTCGATGGCCTGCATCAGCGCAACTCGACGGTCTTGTTGTCGACGGTGATGCGTTCTGCGCGCAACTCATCGGGTTTGTTGCGGTTTGCATAGCCGACCACGCCCACCTGGTTGCCAGGCTTGAGCATGTCCTTGCTCAGGCCTCGGTTCTCCATGCGTGACGGCGGGGCGAGCACCACGGTCCAGGTTTTGTCCGCCGTTTTCAGGCGCACGAAGCCATGGGGATGCGAATAGCCGGATTCTTCTATCGTTCCGTTGAGTTGCAGGGTGTTGTCAGTGTCGTACTCGCTCCAGCCGTGATGGGCCAGGGCTGTCGTTGCCACCAGCATCAACGATAAGCCGATGCAACCGAGTATGTGTTTCATGGCAGGTCTCCTGTTGGATCATCGGTTCAGCCCGGCAGGTAGTTGCGCCAGACGCGGTCTTCGCCGAGCTGCAGTGACTGCTCGTCTTCTTCGCGAAACCTGCGGTCGCAGTCGAGGAAGAACTCATCGAGTTGCGGCGGCTTGACGTGGGTGGCACTGAGCATGGTGTGGACCTGTCCGCGATGATGGATCTGATGTTCGAACAGGTGCAACAGCAGTCGGTCGATTCGTTCGCGCACCACCCCGTCGACACGCACCAGATCGACGGAGCGGGCGAGGTCGGTTTCCCGCAGGGCTTCGCAGAATGCCACCAGTCGCTGGTCGGTTTGAGTCTGGTTGTGCAGCAATTGGGCAAAGGCCAGGGTCTCGGAAAAATCCTTTATCTGGCCGTCACGGTCGCCTTCCAGGGCGGTGAGGTAATAGCGGTCCACTTCCAGGATGTGGCAAAGCGTGGCCTGGATGGACGGGAAGAACCCCGTGCGCGGTGCCTGGTATTGGGCCTCGCTCAACGGCGCGCAGGCAGTGAGTAGTCGGTGATTGGCCCACTGATTGTTCAGGGCCTGGGCCAGGAAATAGTTCATGGGGCACCTTGTGTGCGAGCTGGCTCACGATGAGGGCGGCACATCCAGCATAGTCGATTCAGACAGACCGCTATCGCGAGCAGGCTCGCTCCCACAGGGATTTGTGGTGAATGTGGAGCGAGCCTGCTCGCGATGGCGGCGGCGCTATCACCGCCGGTCAGCGCCATGTCCTGCGGTCAAAGCCCCACATCCGGCAACACCGGCCGATTGGCCAGGGCCTTGGCCATGATCTGCTCGACGTACACGCGATCTTCCTCCGGCAGCGCCAGGCGTGGTGGGCGGGTGAGGGCGCTGCCGCGACCGGCGATGGCTTCGCACAGTTTGATGCACTGCACCAGGTCGGCGCGGGCGTCCAGGTGCAGGATCGGCATCAGCCATTCATAGATCGGCATCGCTTCGGCAAAACGTCCGGCGCGGGCCAGGCGGAAAATGGTTTCGCCTTCTTGGGGGAACACGTTGGACATCCCCGAGACCCAGCCTTCGGCACCCACGGCCAGGCTTTCCAGCACCACGTCGTCCAGGCCTGCAAACAACACAAAGCGGTCGCCCACTTCATTGCGCACGTCGATGAAGCGCCGGGTGTCGCCGGACGAATCCTTGAAGCACACCACGTTGTCGCAATCGGCCAGGGAAATCAGGATGTCCGGGGTCACGTCATTCTTGTAGATCGGCGGGTTGTTGTAGACCATCAACGGCACGTCGGCATGCCGGGCCACGTAGCGGAAATGCTCGGCGGTCTCGAACGGCTTGGAGCCATAGACCAGCGCTGGCATCAGCATCACGCCGTCGACGCCGACCCGGCGCACTGCGTTGGCGACCTTGGCCGCCTGCACGCTGGTGAACTCGGCCACGCCGCAGATCACCGGCACCCGGCCCCGGGCAGCATCCACCGCCACTTCGGTCACGGCGATTTTCTCCTCGGCGCTCAGGGAGGTGTTTTCCCCCACCGAGCCGCAGACCACCAGGCCTGACACGCCATCGCGGATGACGTTGGAAATCACTTGATGGGTTTTTTCCAGGTTGATGGAAAAGTCATCGTTGAACTGCGTGGTGACGGCGGGGAATACGCCGCTCCAGTTGATGCGTTTGCTCATGGTTGTCTCCGGTTGTTAATGGTATGTGGCGAGGGAATTTGTGGGAGCAAAGCTTGCTCCCACAGGGGGCGATGCCAATTCAAGAAGTCATGCGCCAGGCCAGGTATCCGAAAGCCGATACCCCTGTGGCCAGGGATCTGCCGGGTCGAGCAGCAACTGATGCGTGCCGGTGATCCACGCGCGCCCGGCGATGCACGGATAAATCGCCGGACGCCCGGCCACTTCGGTCAATGAATCGATACGGCAGTGGAACTCGGAGCCGATGATCGAGCGGCCGATGAAACGCTCTCCCACTTGCATCAACCCCTTGGCGTGCAACACCGCCATGCGCGCCGAGCAACCGGTGCCGGTGGGGGAGCGATCGATCTTGCCGGGCTGGATCACCACGGCGTTGGCACCGCTGGCGATGCCGTTCTCCAGGACGATGGGCGCGGCGATCTGGCAAAACGAGATATGCGACCAGTCCGGGTTCAACGGATGCACAAAGCCCAGTTGCTCGTTGGCGGCCCGGGTGATTTTCAGCCCCACGGCCACCAATTCGGCCGCTTCATCAGGACGGATAGCAAAACCCAGGCGCTGGGCGTCGACGATGACGAAACTGTCGCCGCCGTAGGCAGTGTCCACCTGCAGCGACCCCAGCCCCTCGACTTCGATCCAGGCATCGAGGCGGTCGGCGAAGGAGGGCACGTTCTTGATTTCCACCCGCTGGACTTTACCGTCGCGGCAGTCGGCCACCGCTTCGATCAGCCCGCCGGGCGCTTCGAGGACCAAGCGCGCCTGGGGCTCGGTCATGGGCAGGATGCCGCTATCGAGCAACACAGTGGCGACGCACAACGAGTTGGAACCGGACATCGGCGGTGTGTCGGCCGGTTCCATGATGATCCAGGCCATCTGCGCCCGCGGGTCCTTGGCCGGCACCAGCAAGTTGACGTGACGGAACACGCCGCCACGGGGTTCGTTGAGGACGAAGTTGCGCAGGGTCTGGTCCTGGGCGATCCAGCGTGACTGTTCCCATACAGTGGCGCCTGGCGGTGGTGCGACGCCGCCGACGATCACATCGCCGACTTCGCCTTCGGCGTGGCAGCTGACGATATGGATGATTTTTGATGAGCGCATTGGCTGCTCCTTGGGTTGTCTGGTCGGGCCTCATCGCGAGCAGGCTCGCTCCCACACTGTTTTGCGTACGCCACAGAACCTGTGGGAGCGAGCCTGCTCGCGAAAGGGCCGTCCGCTATTTCACCGACTTGAGAAAAGCCGCCGTCTCCGGCTGCACAGGATTACCAATCACCTGATCCGGCGGCCCGATCTCATGAACCCTCCCGTCGCAGAAAAACGCCACGCGGTCGGACACGTCCCGGGCGAAGCGGATCTCGTGGGTCACCAGCACCATGGTCATGCCGTCTTCGGCGAGCATGCGCATGGTGTCCAGCACTTCGCCCACCAATTGCGGGTCCAGGGCCGAGGTGGCTTCGTCGAAGAGCATGTAGTCCGGCGACATCGCCAGGGCCCGGGCGATCGCCATGCGCTGTTGTTGACCACCGGAAAGCTTGCCGGGGAAGGCCTTGAGTTTGTCTCCCAGGCCCACATGTTCCAGCTGTCGCAGCGCCAGCGCTTCGGCCTCCTGCTTGCTTTTTCCCAGCACTTTGCGAGGCGCCAGCATCACGTTTTCCAGCACGGTCAGATGGGGGAAAGCGTTCCATTGCTGGAACACGATGCCGATCTTTTGCCGCAAGCGGTTGAGGTCGGTGGCGCGGTCGTGAACCTCGATGCCGTCCACGCGGATGCTGCCTTTGTGGATCGGCTCAAGGCCGTTGATGCACATCAGCAGGGTCGATTTGCCGGAGCCGGAGCCGCCGATGATCGACACCACTTCCCCTTTGTCCACCGTCAGGCTCACGCCCTTGACCACTTCCAGCTCGCCAAAGGATTTGTGTACGTTCTCGATCTCAATCATTTTCCTGCCACCTTCTTTCCAGACGTGCGCCAAGGCGGGCGACCACCAGGCTCATGACGTAGTAAATGAGGCCCGCGATGCACAGCACCAGCAACGGTTCCTGGATGCGGGTGACGATGGTTTGCGAGGCGCGCAGCAGTTCGACGATGCCGATCCACATCACCAGCGCGGTGTCTTTCATCACGCCCAACACCAGGTTCAGCCAGCCAGGGAATGCGACCCGCGTGGCAATCGGCAGGACGATGTAGCGCAGATCCTGCAGGTAACTCAGGCCCAGGGAGCGACTGGCCCGCCGGGTACTCAACGGCACCGCCAGCACGCCACCGCGCACGATCTCGGTGAAGTAGGCGGCGGCGTAGACGCCGAGCACGATGCAACCGACCGCGAAGGCGCTCAGGTTCAGGCCGACGATGCTCTTGAGGGCGTTGAACAGCACGAACTGGATCAGCAGCGGAACGCTGCGAAACACGTCCAGTACCCAGGCCAGTGGCAGGCTGGCCCGCGGCAGCAATGCCCGCAGCAGGCCGAACAGCAAGCCGGCCAGGGAGCCCAGCAGGATCGACCACGCGGTCAGTTGCAGCGTGACCCAAGCCCCGTCGAGCAAGAACAGCAGGTCGTTAAGGGTGAGGCTGGTGGTAAACATGACGCCCCCTCAGTAGCGAAACAATCGCCAGGACAACAGCCGGGCCAGCCCGACGATCAGCTTGGCGATCAGGTAATACAGCACCGCCGCGAGGGCGAAGTATTCGAAGGTGCGGAAGGTCTTGACGTTGTATTCCTGGGTGACGCCGGTCAGGTCGTTGTTCAGGCCCACGACCACACCCAGGGAAGTCATCAGCACCGCCCAGACCATCTGGTTGGTCAGCGGGTAGAACACGATGCGCAGCAGTTGCGGCACGATGATCATCCGGTAGGCCTGCCAGGCGCTCATGCCCAGGGAGCGGGCGGCGCGCATCTGGGTACTCGGCACGGCCTTGAGGCCGCCGCGAAAGTTTTCCGCCAGGTAACCGGCGTTGTTGAAGGTGATCCCGGCCAGCAACGCCAGCCAGGAACTGACGTGCAGCCCGAGAGAGCCGAGGCCGAAGTAGAGGATGTAGATCTGGAACAGCGAGGGCGTGTTGCGGGCGATCGACACCCAGCCATTGCCCACGCCGCGCAGCAGCGGATGGCGGGCCTGGCGCATCACCGTCAGCACCAGGGCGATCAGCACGCCGAAGATCATCGACAGCGCCGCGGTCTCGAAGGTGACCCAGGCCCCGGCGAGCATGTCGGGCAGGGCACGCAAGGCCGGGCGCCACTGGAAACTGTAGTCAAACATCGGTCAGGCCCCCCGTATGGACAGTCGGTTGCAGCCACGTCGGCGGTTGACCGCTGGCCGTTGCGCTGCACGCAGCTTCAACGCACTGCGCAAGGCTGGCGAAGTGCACGCCGCGACCGACCAGACCCGGTGCGTAATGGGCGTACTTGCCGGAGTTAGTCATCAGGGTGGTGGCCTCGGGCGGAATGACCGGCTCGCCCAACATGCACCAGCAGGTGTCGGTGACCAGGAGCGCGCCGAAGGCTTCGATAGCCTGCAGATGGCCCGCTTCGCGAGCCTGTTCCAGTACCGCTCGGCCACAGGTGATCGCCAGCACCACCTCCGGATGTTTGTGGCGGCCGGCGCACAAGGCCGACAGGGCGGCGAATTCGCTGAAGGAAAAATGCGGATTGCCCAGGGAGACCACGTCCACCTGGCGGTGCCGGGCGCTGTTGAGTTCGCGCCAACTGGCGAGCAGGCCGGCAGCGCTGACAGTGTCCTGCGGCAAACTGACTCCCGGTTCCAGGACATCGACCGGGTCGAGGGCCTCGGGCGTCACCCCGGCGATGTGGAATAGCGGCGCGGCGCTGGTGGTGGCGAACGCGGCGCCGAAGGCTTTCAAGTCATCCCGCGTCGGGGCGGCGTGCTCCAGGCCGCGGATCAGTGGGATGCGACGGCCCGTCAGGCTGCCGATGTGATAACCCAGCAGCGGATAGAAGCTGTCGTCCACGGACCCCAACGGCGGCACATCGATAATCAGCGCGGCTTTGCGCTGCGCGTCAAGATGGCAGCCGGTCAATGGCGCGCGGCCGCAGAGGGCGATGCAGATGTCCAGGAAGTCCGGATACTTCTGCGTGCGGGCACCGAGCACGCTGTTGGCGTAGACCACGGCGTTGGATTCGGCCCAGACGATCTGCTCACCAGCCTTGGGCGCGCTGTCGAGCAGGTAGGGGGCACAGGTGAAACTCAACTGCGCCCCCATTGCCATGTAGGCATCCCCCAAGGCGCTGGCAGGCTCACCCAGGGCAGGGTCGACGCCCAGCTCCCGCCAGCGCCGCTGGTCTACGGAAATCGAATTGAGCGTGGTGGGCACGCGCACCTTCGCGCCCCATTGCACCAGTTGTTCGGCAAAACGCAGGCTGGCCGGGCCGGTATAGATGCAGCCATCGATGTGGGCCTGGGTCACATCCAGCAGTTGTGTGGCGCCCTGGATATCGGCCATGCGCAATACAATCTGCATTGCGACCTGGGCCGCCTTGCCGTGGCTGCCGTCCAGCAGCGCCTGGTCCTGTTGGCTGAGGCTGATGGTTGAACCGCTGAGCGCGGGGGTTG
Organism: Pseudomonas sp. N-1-13; assembly: GCF_057787095.1. Classification (NCBI taxonomy): domain Bacteria; kingdom Pseudomonadati; phylum Pseudomonadota; class Gammaproteobacteria; order Pseudomonadales; family Pseudomonadaceae; genus Pseudomonas; species Pseudomonas sp. N-1-13. The sequence goes on from NZ_JBYNRI010000001.1 coordinate 2,378,980, forward strand.
GAAAGTCCAGCTCGTGCCAGCCATCGTTGGGGCGCTGACCTGACAAGGTCAGCCGAGCGCCTTCAATGCGCACAAAACCCTGGCCGCGCAACCGCTTGAAGGCCTCGTGCCCGACACACACCACCGGCAGGGAACGCTGGAAAATCACCTGCGCCACCAGCACGCCCAGGGTCAGGATTTCATCGGCCTCGGCCAGCACCAGGGCCGCAGGGGCGTGGCCGTTGCTGATCAGCTCCATCAGCACGCTGCTGCCGGTGCAGGAGCCACGCCCGCTGGGAATCGCCAGCACGCGCCCGGCCAGGCGTTCGCCGCTCAACGGATGATGGCGGTCAATCACCTCGCCGCTGGCCGGGTCGACCCCGCCCCAGAAACTCAGGCCCACATCGGCGTACAGCAGGGCGCCCTGGGCGGCACCCTCCACCAGACTTCGGCCCGTCACACGGGTAGGCGTGCTTGGCATGCTCCAATCCTCAGTAGTAAACCTGCGGCACCACCAGGTCGGCCGGCGGGATATCGGTGCCCACCCATTTGACGAACAGCTCCTTGTAACGGCCAGTGCGCACCTGCTGGTTGACGAAGAGATTGAGGTAGTTGATCAACCCGTACTCGTTGCGCTTGGCGCCAAGGGACACGTAGTCGATGACATAGGGCGCGTTGCCTGCGATTTTCAGGTTCTTGTACTTGCCCGACTTGATGGTCGCGGCCGCCACGGTGTTGGTCACCACGGTCGCATCGATGTGGCCCTGGGCGACGGCCAGCAGCGTGTCGTTCTGCGACTGGTAGGCGCGGAAACTGCCGCTGCCCCAACTCTTCTGGTCTTTTTCCAGGGCGATGGCTTCGTAGGTGCCGCTGGTGTTACCCAGAGGTTTGCCCTTGAGGTCGTCGTAGCTGTTGATGCCGGTATCGTCGCGGGTCAGCACCACCATCTGAAACGCGAAGTAGGGCACGGTCAGGCCCACGGTCTTGGCCCGCTCCAGGGTGTCGGAGGTGGAGGCGACGATCACGTCCGCACGGCCGGAAACCAGCGCCGGGATCCGGTCCGGGAACGGTGTTTCCACCACTTCGGGTTCCACGCCGAGGACTTTCGCCAGGTCGTGGCAATAGTCCACGTCAAAACCAGCGGGTTTATTGCCAGCGTCACGAAAACCCATGGGCGGGAAGTCCAGGGTCACGGCGCAGCGCAGTTTGCCGGAGCCGATGATGTCGTCGAGTTTGTCGGCGTGAGCGGGGGCGATGAAAAGGGGCGTGAGGGCAACGCTCAGGGCTACAGCCAATGCAGGGTTTTTCATAAATGCCTCGCTGTCGAATAAATGCGGATGAAATATCGTATTGAGGATTTCGTATACGATATTAAATAAAGCAAGCAGCGTGCCGGTTTGAGGTTGAGTCAGTGGTCATTGGTAAGGCTTTGATGTGCATGCATTAAAAGACGTGGAGCTGCGTCAGACGCCGAACAACGCTTGCGTGCGGTGTTACAGATAGGAGCAATCGCAGTCCCCATGCCCCACCAGGGAACACAGGTCAGCGCTGATTTTCGCGATACTGACTGGGTGAAAGGCTGGTCAAGGCGCGGAACTGCCGGCTGAACGCGCTGTGATCGGTGTAGCCGCAGCGCAGGGCGATTTCGGTGATGGGCAGGTCGTGGTCCAGTAACAACCGCGAGGCTTCTTCCAGCCGCGCCTTGTGAATCATCTGCCGGGGCGTGAGCTGGAAGATGCGCTTGCAGTGGCGCTCCAACTGCGCCACCGACAACCCGGCGATAGCGGTCAGGTCGGCAAGGCTGATGGGGTGGGCGAAGTGCTGTTTGATATGGGCATCCACCGCCGCCAGTTTGTGGAACGCAGGGTGACTCGACTGGGGCAGTTGCAAGTCCCGGGAAATCCCGGCCAGGCCGACGATCTGGCCGTTGGGCGCATGCAGGGCGAGTTTATGGGTCAGGCACCACACCGGCTGGTTGCCGTAGTACAGGTGCAGTTCGAGCTGGTCGGCCAGTTCCCGGCCGCTGGCCAGCACCCGTCGGTCCTGCTCGGTGTACAGCGGGCCGAAACGCTCGGGAAAAACCTGCTCGGCAGTGAGGCCCAGCAGGTCAGCGCTTTGTTTGAAGCCGCAACGCCGGGCCAGGGTCTGGTTGACGAAGGCATAGCGGGCTTGCCTGTCCTTGATGAAAAACACCACGTCCGACAGGGTGTCGAGCAACGGCGCGATGGGTTGCAGGCTGTTGAGCAGGGTCGGTAAATCGCAGGGGGCGAAGGAAGTGAGCGTGGGGTACATGGTCCAGCATCGCCTTCTGATGGGAGCGAGCGTGCTCGCGGTAGCGCAGTGTCGATCGAAAATACGGGACCTGTCACCTCGCAATCGCACGCTGGTTCGCACAGTTCTTTATGAATGACCCGAAGCAACTGTGGGAGCGAGCCTGCTCGCGATAGCGCCGGTTCAGCAGCATTGATGTTGACTGACACTCCGCTATCGCGAGCAGGCTCGCTCCCACAGGTTGGGCTTGCACGGGCTCAAGTGGGCGGGGTTTCTTCCAGGTGCAGCAAAGTCTCGATCCGCGCCGGGCTGAAGGGCGGGCGCGGCGTGGGTGAGGGCCAGCCGAACAGATGTTCCAGCGCGGCGCCGCAGACCCGCCCCTGGCAGGCCCCCATGCCGCACCGGCTCGCCAGTTTCGCTGCGCGCCAGTCCTGGTGGTCGACCAGCTCGCCATACGGCACGTCTTCGCAGCGGCACACCAGCGTGTCGTCCCGAGCGAGGGTCTTGAGTCGCGCGTTAAGGGCGAAGGCTTTGTTCAACGCCTGGGCGAAACCTTGCCAGCGTGCCCGGCGAGGCCACAAGCGTTGCGCGGCGACACTATTGCCGACGGCGCTGTGGCCGGCGATGGCGCCTTCCACAAGCGCCAGTTCGCTGCCACCGAAACCGGTGCATTCACCGGCGGCGTAATGGTCGTGGCGGGTAGTCGCTTGCCAGGCGTCAACGGCCAGCGCCTGGCCTTCAAGACCACAGCCCAGGGCCTGGCCGAGCTGAGTATTGGGAATGAGCCCGAACCCACAGGCAAGACGGTCGCAGGCCAGTTCAAGTGTCTTGCCCTGTTGCAGCAAGCGCACGCCCTCAAGCCGCTCGCGACCCAGGGCCTCCAGCACATGCGTGCTGGTGCGGTAGTGTGGATCGAAAAGGCTGAACGACTGCAAAAACTTGCCCGGCCAGCGCGGCAACTGCGCGGCGAAACCGGCGACGGCGCGATGATTGGCCTGCTCGGCGATCCGCAGTACCTGCGCCCCTTGATGCTTGGCGGTGGCGGCGCTGGCCAGCAGCAATGGGCCGCTGCCGGCGATCACCAGCCGTTCACCGCGCACTGGCAGGCCACTCTTGATCAATGCTTGTAAACCACCGACGGCGGTCACCCCCGGCAGCGTCCAGCCGGGGAAGGGCAGCAGCAGTTCGCGCGCGCCGGTGCACAGGATCAAGCGCTGGTAGGTGATCTGCCAGCCGCGTTCGGCATCTTCCACCAGCAGGGTTTTATCGGCGGCGCAGGCGATGACTCGGGTGCCGGCGTGGCAGCGCACATTGGCGCAGGCCTGTAATGAGTTGCGCAGACGTCGGGCCTCGGCGGGGAGGTGAGCCTGGGGGCCGTCGCGCCAGATCTGCCCGCCCGGCAATGGATTATCGTCCAGCAGCACAATGCGCATGCCGCTGCTTGCCGCGGCCAGGGCGGCGGCCATGCCGGCGGGGCCGGCGCCGATGATCAGCAGGTCGGTGGTTTCGTTCATGGTCGTGTTTGCACCTGCATGCCATCGCGGCATAGCGTCTGGCAGGCCAGGCGTCGATGGCCATCGATCATCACCCGGCATTCCTGGCAAATGCCCATGCCGCACAGAGGCGCGCGGCGCTGGCCGCTGACCGAAGTGCGGCTGCAACCGTCGGCTCCCAGGGCAAGGGCGGCGGCGACGCTGGTGCCGCTGACGACCGTGAGCGGGCGACCATCGAGAAACAGATCAGGCATGGGCCGGTTCTCCCAGAAAACGCTGTGGCAGGTACGGTTGTGCCGCCAGCGGTGAGGTTTCGTTGAACAGTTGCGCGGCCAACAGATCGGCCGTTGCGGGTGCCGTCGTCACGCCCAGGCCTTCGTGACCCACCGCCAGCCACAGGCCCGGGCGTTGCGGATGTTGCCCCACCAGCGGCAGGCCGTCGGGACTGGCGGCGCGAAAACCGGTCCAGGCGCGGATGCCGTTGAGGTGTGCCAGGCCTGGCATGTAGTCGACAGCACGCTTGAGCATCTTTGCCAGCATCCAGCCTTCCACCTGCGGGTCGACGGTGCCGAACTGTCGCGAGGCACCGATGAACAGCTGCCCGGTCGGACGCGGCTGGATATTGCACGCCACCGATGGACCGCTGGCGTTGTGAGCGCTGGTGACATATCCCAGCTCCACCAGGGTGTGGCAGACGGTGGCGGGGTAACGATCGGTGATCAACAAATGGCCCTTCTTGGCTTCGATCGGCAACTCCGGGCACAGCTCGGTGGCCTGGATGCCATTGGCGAGAATCACCGCTTCTGCGTTCAACCAGCGACCGTCCTCAAGACGCACTCGATGGCCGTCCACTTCAATGACCTGGGCGCGTTGCTGAGCAATATTGGCCTCGTCCAGCATCCAGCGCGCGGCAGCCGGGGCGTACAGGATCCCGTCGCCCTTGATCAGCAGGCCGCCCTCCAGGCCTTCGCGCAGTTGCGGCTCACGCTGCTGCAGGGCCGCACGCCCGATCAGCTCGCAGTCTTCGCCATGAGCCAGCAGGTTCAGGTACTTGCTATGGGCAACGGCCATTTCCTCGGCATTGGCCGCCAGCCACAGGGTGCCGTTGTTGCGCCACGCGCAGGCGTCGGGCAGGGCCGGGGCCAACTGGCGCCAGCGCTGCAGGGAATACTGACTGAGGGCCAGTTCCGCCGGGTTGTCGTCCAGCACCAGCAAGTGGCCCATGCCGGCGGCTGTGGCGCCGTGCCAACCGGCATCGAGTACCAGGACCTTCAAGCCTCGCCGGGCCAACGTTCGGGCGCAGGCGGCGCCGATGATGCCGGCACCGATGATGATCACATCGGCGACGTGGCCGGCGTTCACGGGACGATGCCCCAGGCGAACGGATCATCCGGCTCAATGACCAGCGTGGTTTCGGCGCTGATGTAGGCGCGGCCGCGAATGGTCGGCACGATGCGCTCGCCGTCGAACTCATAGGAGCCTTCGAATTCACTGCCAATGACACTGGCCTGGCGCCAGATCTGCCCGGGTTGCAGTTTTCCGTCAGCGGCCAGGCACGCCAGTTTGGCGCTGGTGCCGGTGCCGCATGGGGAGCGGTCATACGCCTTGCCGGGGCAGAGCACGAAGTTGCGGCTGTCGGCGTGCGGGTCATCGGCGAACAGTTCGATGTGATCGATCAGGCCCCCGTCCTCACCCCGCAGACCTTGCTGTTCCAAGGCCTGCTGCACGGCGTAGGTATAGGCGGTCAACGCGTCGAGGTTGTCGCCCGCCACGCGCTGGCCATGGTCAGCGATCAGGAAAAACCAGTTGCCGCCCCAGGCCACATCGCCCACCACCGGGCCGATACCGGGCACCTCCAGGCTCAGGGCCTTGCGGTAACGGTAGGCCGGCACATTGCGTACGCTGACCGAACGGTCCTCATGCAAGGTCGCTTGCACCGTGCCCACCGGGGTTTCGACGGTGTGCACGCCAGGGCCGATCTTGCCCAGGTGTGCCAGTGACGTCACCAGGCCGATGGTGCCGTGGCCGCACATGCCCAGGTAGCCGCTGTTGTTGAAGAAGATCACCCCGGCACAGGCGCTCGGGTCCTGCGGCTCACAGAGCAGCGCCCCCACCAGCACATCGCTGCCCCGTGGTTCCAGCACGCAGGCGGTGCGCCAGGCGTCATGCTGTGTCGCTAGACGCTGGCGGCGCTCGGCCATGCTGCCTTGGCCCAGGTCGGGAAAACCGTCGGTGACCAGGCGGGTCGGTTCGCCGCCGGTATGGGAATCGATCACGGTGATGCGTTTCATGGGGGGCCACGTCCGTTCAGATGAGTGACGGCAAGCGTGGCCCGCGCTGGGGGGTGACGGCTTGATGGATTTATCTGTCACTCATGACGAAATCGGCACAGCAGCGGCGCATCAATGGCTCGAAGGCAGGAACTCGAACAGCGTCTTGCAAACGCCGGCGATGTGTTCGTCCAGTAACTTCACCGCCCGCTCCACATCACCGGCGCGGCAGGCCGCAAGAATTTCCCGGTGTTCGTGGTCGGCGCGTTCCTTGCCGGCCGAAAGGCTCATCTGCATGCGCAGGTAGCGCTCCAGCTTGTCGTGCACCGAGCGGATCAAACCCACCAGAAAGGGGCGTTGCGCCGGCTCGTAGAGACAGGCATGCAATTGCCAGTTCAGTTCAGCCCAACGACCCACGTCGTCTTCACCGATGAACTCACGGCAGATGCTCTCGGCGCGGACGAAGGTCTCTTCGGTCATGTTGGGAATCGCCAGACGCAGCACTTTGTCTTCCAGCAGCATCCGCACCTCGAACATCTGCGCCAGCTCCGCCTCGGAAATGCGCGTGACCATCGCCCCGCGATTGCGCTGGAACATCACCAGCCCCTCGGCTTCCAGGCGCTTGAGGGCTTCGCGCACGGGAATCTTGCTGACGTTGAACTGCCGGGCGATGTCGTCCTGGCGAATGGGCTCGTCCTCGGCAAAATGCCCGGCCACGATGGCTTCGCGCAGATGACGGGTGATGATTTCCGAAGTGGAAGGGGTGTTGCCCAGATCAGGCAGATTGAACTTGGATAAGGTCACGGCGGCGGTCGTTTGGCTTGGTTGGGGATATGGTATACGACTTTGCCAGCAGTCGCGTTGTGCAGTTGGCACGTGCCAGGAAGGGGTATTTTGCTGGGTTGTGAATGGGAATTTGTGTCAAACAAGAATGAGTTGCTGTATCTTTCGCGACACATTCTTGTCGGCCTCTGGGGGGCTGACGTATTTTCGTTAGGATTGTGCATCGATGCGTCGGATTCTCGTTTCACTGTGTGTGCTCCAGGCTTATTCCGTATCCACGTGGGCAGACGAGCCCATGGCCGCAACCTCCGCACCGGTGGAACTGCAAGCCACGGACATCGTGGGTCTTTCGGATATCGAGTCCGCGCAGGGGCCCGTCAAGGGATACCACGCGACCCGTTCGGCCAGCGCGACACGTACCGACACCGCGATTCATGAAACCCCACAGTCGATTTCCGTGGTTTCGCGCGACGTGGTGGAAGACCTCAGCGCCACCCGGCTGCAAGACGCGCTCGATTACGCCGGCGGGGTCGGCAGGGCGAACAACTTCGGTGGCCAGGGCCTGACCACGTTCACGGTCCGCGGCTTTACCACGGGCGAGTTCTACCGCAACGGTTTCCCGATCAACCGCGGTTACCCGAACATGCCAGATGCCAACACCATCGAGCGCCTGGAAGTGCTGCGCGGCCCGGCGACGATGTTGTACGGTCGCGGCGATCCAGGCGGCACCTTCAACGTGGTGTCCAAGCAGCCATTGGCCGAACGCACTGTGACCCTGGGCAGCCAGGTCAGCGACCAGGGCATGCGTCGCGGGACCCTGGATGCCTCAGGCCCGCTGGACGAAGAAGGACGCCTGGCGTATCGCCTGAACGTGATCGGCGAGGGTGGCGATACGTTCCGCGACCACGTCGAGACCGAACGCTACGGCATTGCGCCGGTGGTGACCTGGCAGGTCAACGACACCACGCGCCTGACCTTCGAAGGCGACTTCATGCGCAACAATGCGCCGCTGGACCGTGGCCTGACCCATTACGCCGGTCAGCGCGGCACCGCCTCGCGCGATACGTTCTTCGGCGAAAAAGACGCCGGCAAGTTGCACAACGACAACAACATGCTGCAGGTGCGTTTCGAGCACATGCTCAACGACGACTGGACCTTGGCCGGCGGTACCCAATGGCTGGACGGCACCCTGCAGGGCAACGCGGTGGAAGGCAACGGTATCGCCGCCGATGGGCGTACCCTGGGGCGCAATTTCAACTATCGCAAACTGGAGTGGACTGACCGGGACACCCAACTCAACCTCACCGGGCATTTTTCCACTGGCGGGTTCGAGCACACGCTGTTGACCGGCATCGAGTATGAAGACTACGACTACCAGTCCATCATCAAACGTTCCGCCGCAGGGAGCAGTGCTTATCCGATCGATATCTTCGATCCGGTGTATGGCCAGCCACGCCCGGCGCTGACACGCACGCCCACCGATGATCAGGAAAACCTCAAGACGTTTGGCGTATTCGTGCAGGATCAGGTGGCGCTGACTGAGCGCTTGAAGCTGTTGGCCGGGGCACGTTTTGAGCGGTTCGAGCATCAGTACGAGAGTTTCGTCCCTCAGACCCCGCCTGGTAGTCGGAACTGGGACGTCACCGACAGCGCGGTCACCCCGCGCCTGGGTGTGATCTACGATTTGACCGACACCTTGGCTGTCTATGCCAATACCGCGCGCTCGTTCAAACCCAACAACGGTGCCAGTCGCGAAGGCGGCGGGTTCAAGCCGGAAGAGGGCAAGTCTTATGAGATGGGGATCAAGTGGGAAGCCTTGGATCGTCAGTTGAGTGTCGATGCGGCGGTGTACCAGATCGAAAAACGTAACGTGCTCACCACTGACCCAGTGGATTCCACCTTCAGCGTGGCCGCTGGCGAAGTGCGCAGCCGTGGTTTTGACCTGAACGTGGCGGGCAATTTGACGCCGGAGTGGCGCGTGATTGGTGGTTACGCGTATGTGGATGCCGAAGTGACCAAGGACATCAATATCCCGTCCGGCACCCGCTTGCTCAACGTGCCCAAAAACACCTTCAGCCTGTTGAACGTCTATGAGTTCCAGGATGGCGGCCTCAAAGGGCTGGGCCTGGGACTAGGCGCCAAGTATGTGGATGAACGGGCCGGCCAGACGGCGGCGACTGCGTTCTCCATGGACAGCTACACGGTGGTGGACCTGCTCGGCTACTACAAGGTCAACGAGCGGATCCGCCTCAACCTGGACCTGAAGAACCTGTTCGACGCCGACTACGAAGAAGGCGCTTTCGGTAACGTCTATGCCTACCCAGGCGCACCGCGAACCGTGCAGGCCGGCATCTCCTATACGCTCTGAACTCCAGGCGTCATGAAAACCCCGGAGGTTGTGCCTGCGGGGTTTTCTTTTTACCACTTGCCTGTATTACCACTTGCCCGTGCTCATCCCGCCGTCTACCGGCAGTATCGCGCCGGTCGTGAAATCAGCGCGCGCCAGGTACAACACGGCCTCGGCAATTTCCTCGATGGTGCCGACGCGACCGGCCGGGGCCAGGTTGTTGAGGAAGTCGCGGTGCGCCGGGTCATGCATGGGCGTGTCGATGATGCCGGGGGCGACCGCGTTGACCTTGATGTTGTGGGGCGAAAGCTCCAGCGCCAGGGCACGGGTCATCTGGTTGACTCCGCCTTTGATCAACACCGGCAGCGCCGCCGGCACTTGGATGTTCGGTTGCAGGGCCACGGCGGCGGAGATGTTGATGATGAAACCCTGCTGACGACCGATCATGTGTGCGGCAGCCGCCTGGCTGGCGTAGACCAGACCCTTGAGGTTGGTGTCCAGCAGCGCTTCCAGGTCCTGGGGGCTGTATTCGATGAAAGGTTTTGGCAGGAAGAAGCCGGCGTTGTTCACCAGCCCGTCCACGGCCCCGAAGGTTTCGATGGCTTTGTTGATGAGACGGGTTGAAGTCGCCGGGTCAGCGATATCACCGGCCACGCCAATGAAGTTCGCCGGGTGGGCGAGCTGTTGCGCGGCGCTGTCCAGGCCGGACTGAGAGCGGGCATTGCCCACCACGTTATAGCCCCGATCCAGGAACGCCTGGACCAGACCCAGGCCGATGCCACTGGAGGCGCCGGTGATGATGACGGTTTTGTTGAGGCTCATGATTGAACTCCTGATCAATTGAATTGAAACCGTTGCGCCGATGTTGGCGGTGGTTGAGATCAGGGTATTGATGCGCTTGGGTTTGATAAATACGGGGGCTGGTACTTGAGTTGATACGTCATGTAATTAATTCAATGTGGGAGCGAGCCTGCTCGCGATGACGGTATCCCAGCCAACATCAATGTAACCGGTCCACCGTCATCGCGAGCAGGCTCGCTCCCACAGGGATATTCGTTGGCAGGCATAAAAAAGCCCGGTCAGTTGGACCGGGCTGGGGAAGGTAGAACCGTCACTCTTTGGGCAAGCTTCGGTATTGCGTCGTCGTCATACCCGCGTAACCCCAGTTATCGGTGTCGACTTCCTCGATCACGATGTGGGTCAAGTGCGGGTCCTTGCCCAGCACCCGTTGCAGGGTTTCGGTGATCTCGGAAATGACCTGGGCTTTCTGTTCGCGAGTGACGCCGTCGCGGGTTATACGCACATTGACGAAAGGCATGATGCACTCCTGCTGATGAGAAATGAGCGCAGGAGGTTCCCGCGCCACGGGGGCCACTATATTTATACGCCTGCGGCTGATAAACAGGTGTCTGGAAACTTCAGTTGATACGCGGTGTAACGAATCATGAAGCGTCATTTCGAAGACTTGCAGTTGGGCAGCATAGAACTGTTCTGCCTGGCGGCGGAGGCAGGGAGTTTCACCGCGGCGGCCCAGCTTGCCGGTGTGACTCCGGCGGCGGTGAGTCGCTCGATTTTCCGTCTGGAGGAGCGCCTGGGTTCGCGTCTTTTCGTGCGCACCACACGCAGCATTCGGCTGACGGAAGCCGGCAAGACCTATTTCGAGCAATGCCGGCAAGCGCTGACGCAACTGGTGGAGGCGCAACAGGAAATGATGGGCGCGCAATCGGTGCCGTCCGGGCAACTGCGCATCAGCCTGCCCACCACCTACGGTCATCACCGCATCCTGCCCTTGCTGCCGGCCTTTCGGGCGCTATACCCGCAAGTGACGGTGGACCTGCACCTGAGCAACCGAAACATCGACTTCGTTGCCGAAGGTTATGACCTCGCCATCCGGGTGCGAGCACAACCCGACTCATCGATGATCGCCCGACTGCTGGAAGACGCGAAATTGGTGGTGGTCGCGTCCCCGGATTACTTGCGCAAGGCCGGCACGCCGCAGGTCCTTGAAGATCTGGACGACCATGAGTGCATCCAGTTCGAATTGCCCAGCAGCGGACGGCGGATTTCCTGGTTGTTCAATGTCGACGGCAAGGAAAAGGAGGTGTTCGGCGAAGGAGGGTATTGCTGTTCGGACGATGTGCTCGGCGGCGTGACGCTGGCCAAACATGGCGCCGGCTTGTTCCAGACCTACAAATTCATCGTGGAGCAGGAGCTGGCCAACGGGCAATTGGTGGAGGTACTTGCGCCTTTCGCGGGGCGCTCACGTCCGTTCACCTTGCTGTATCCCCACGGTCGGTACGTGCCGCAGCGGGTGCGCGCCTTTGTCGATTTCCTGCTGCAGTACCGGGAGCAGTGGGCGGCGGATTGAAGTAACGGTGACCTGTGGCGAGGGGATAAATCCGCTCGCCACATTGAATCCCTGCCGCTTCACGTTAACTAACGGCGCCCACGGAGATTTTTAGCTCAGAACCGAAACGCCTGCCGCCCAATCAGCAGCCACTTGCCATTCTTCTGCTTCTGCCAGATCTGAAAGTTCTCGATTTCCGTCGGAACCACTTCGGTGCCTTTGAGCGCTTGCGCGGAGAAGTGGTGACGCACCAGGGCCACATCGCCTGACAGGGTGATTTTCTGATCCTTCATCTCCAGGGTCTTGAACGCGCTCTTGCCGGTTTCGATGTCGGCAATGAAGGCTTTCTTGTCCTGAATCTTCCCGCTGGAGTGCCCGTAGGTCAGGTTTTCGGCGGCCAGTGCCTGGAGTTGTGGGATGTCTTTGTGCAGCATGGCTTGGGTCAGATGGTCGACGGCCTGGGCCACTTCCTGCTCGGCCGATGAAGAGGCAGCCGCGACGTAGCCGCTGAACAGGCACAGAAAGCTGATGACCAATGTGGCTTTTTTCATGGGTATTTCCTTATTTTTGTAGGTATCGGAGCGGATTAGCGTTTTCGGCTGATCTCGTCTGTCATCGTACAACTTGTTTGGGGTGACGGGAATAGGTCGTCAAGTTTGGTCACTGCGGAGGGCGACATCGGTGGGCTTCAGATTCAGAGACCCTCGCGAACGGCCCCGCGAATGCCCTCCAGCAACATGGCAAACGCCGGGTTGTCATTGTCCTGGCGCCATATCAGGTGCAACTCGCTTTGTACCCCTTCACCCAGATCGATCTCACGAAACACCACCTGCCTGAACACCACGCTGGTGGCACACCGGGGCACCAGTGCCAGACCCATGCCGGCGTTAACCAGCGCCAGGATCGTCAGCGACGACCCCAGCCATTGCACGAACTGCGGTGCAACGCGGGCCGAGCGCAGCATGCCTGTGAGCAGTTCGTTGAAAGGTGGGTAGGCGGAGTGGGAGTACATCAGGAAGGGTTCACCGTCGAGATCTTCGACGCCCACCGAATCGGCACTGGCCAGCGGATGCCCCACAGGCACGGCCAGGACGAACGGTTCGCGCACCAGGCACTCGGTGGCGTAGCCGGTTTCCAGCAGTGGCGAGCGGACGATCCCCAGGTCGATGCGGCGAGCGCGCAGGGCCTCGTGTTGCTGGTAGGTGTTCATCTCCGACAGAACGATTTTTACCTGGGGTTGCTTCAAGCGGGCTTCGGCGATGACTTTGGGTAGAAACTCATACACCGCGCTGCCGACGAAGCTGATGGTGACTGAGCCGATGTCGCCCTGGGCAAACCGCTTGGCGGCCACGGCGGCTTGTTGCGCCTGCTCCAGCAGGTTCTGCGCTTCGATGAAAAACGCCCGTCCGGCGGCGGTGAGCGCCACGCTGCGAGTGCTGCGGGTGAACAGTTCGACACCCAGGTGATGTTCCAGCAACTGGATCTGCCGACTCAGCGGAGGCTGGGTCATGTTCAGACGTTCGGCGGCGCGACGGAAGTTGAGTTCGGTCGCCACCGTGGTGAAGCAGCGTAGCTGGGCCAGTTCAAACATTGATTCAATCCAGGTATCAATCAAGTGCCAAGTTAGATTAGACGGGAACAATACCCTCCGTCCATCATCGACCCGTCCTCTACAAAAACAATGATCGGAGCCGCTGCATGAAGATCACCCGCGTCACCGTCACACCCATCGCCTTTCGCGATCCGCCGTTGCTCAACGCCAGCGGCATTCATGAGCCCTACGCGTTGCGTTCGATCATCGAGATCGAGAGCGACAACGGTTACATCGGCCTGGGCGAGAGTTACGGCGATGCGCCGGCCCTGGCGATCCAGCAGCAACTGCAAAGCCAGTTGATCGGGCTGGACCCGTTCAACCTCAACCAGTTGCGGGCCATCGTCCAGGCCACCGTGGCCGCCCACCGGCCCGCCAGCGCTGCCGGTGCGGAGCTGGCGCCGGGTTCCCATGCGAGCAAGGCGGTGAGCAATGCTTACTCAGCGTTTGAAGTGGCCTGCCTGGACCTGCAAGCCCATTACCTGAACGTGCCGCTGGTGGATCTGCTGGGCGGGGCGATTCGGGATGAGATCCCGTTCAGCGCCTATCTGTTTTTCAAGTACGCCGAGCACGTCGATTCGCCGTATCCGCCGGACAGCTGGGGCGAGGCGCTCAACGAACAGCAGATCGTCGCCCAGGCCCGGCGCATGATCCAGGACTACGGCTTCAAGAGTATCAAGCTCAAGGCTGGCACCCTGGAGCCGGAACACGAGGTTTCCTGCATCAAGGCGTTGAAGCAGGCGTTTCCCGGCTACCCGCTGCGCATCGATCCCAATGGCAACTGGTCGCTGGAAACTTCCATTCGCATGGCCGAGCTGCTGGGCGATGACCTGCAATATTACGAAGACCCCACACCAGGGCTCGAAGGCATGGCCGAACTGCACAGGCGCACGGGCCTGCCGCTGGCGACCAATATGGTGGTCACCGATTTCGACGAGTTCCGTCGCAGCGTGGCGCTGAACAGTGTGCAGATCGTCTTGGCCGACCATCATTACTGGGGCGGGCTGCGAGACACCCAGGCGCTGGCGAAAATGTGCGACACCTTTGGCCTGGGCGTGTCGATGCATTCGAACTCCCACCTGGGCATCAGCCTGATGGCCATGGCCCACGTCGCGGCTTCGGTACCGAACCTGGATTACGCCTGTGACACCCATTACCCGTGGCAGGAACCGGATGAAGAGGTGATCAAGGGCGGCAAGCTGCCGATTGTCGATGGTTGCGTGAAAATCACCCGTGCGCCGGGGCTTGGACTGGAGCTGGACCGCGATCAACTGGGCAAGCTGCATGAGCAGTTCCTCAGTTGCGGCATCCGCCAGCGCGACGATGTGCGGCAGATGCAGCGCTACAAGCCGGACTGGAAAACCGTCAAACCGAGGTTCTGAGTCAAGGATCCTGTGGGAGCGAGCCTGCTCGCGATGGCGTTGGGTCAGCAGCATTTAGGGTGGCTGACACACCGCCATCGCGAGCAGGCTCGCTCCCACCTTAGTTTCAGGGGTAGGCCCTAAGTATTGCCCCTCCGTCACATCGCAGTCTTACACCCAAACTGCCGCGCCGGGCCGGCGCCTCCAAAGCATCCGCCAATTGCCTCCAAGGCAGCGTATGACGCGGCCTGTCGCCTTTCGATAATCGCCTCCGACATCCCGTCTCATGTTGCGGAGCGCGCCATGCACAACAATAAAAATACTCGCCACCGTTTTTTGCCTGCGGTCATCGCCGGCCTTTCGAGCCTTGGCCTGACGTCGTGGGCCCAGGCTGAAATCATGCTGTACGACAAGGACCAGACCACCTTTTCCACCGACGGCTATATCAACGCCTTTTACGTCAACAGCGATGTTGACCGGGCAGGGGAGCAGTTCGACCGTCGGCAGGCGCGGGTCAAGATGGGCTTCTTGCCCAACTACCTGGGTTTCAACATGGGCAAGCAGGTCGATGACCTCAAGCTTGGCGCCCGTGCCTCGTTCTGGGTGACCATCAACGACAGCGAAACCAACGGCACCGACACCGCCATCGACGTGCGGCAGTTCTACGGCACCGTCGCCAATCCGCAGTGGGGTGAAGTGCTGGTCGGCAAGGACTTCGGTCTGTTCGCCCGTTCCAACATTCTGCTGGACGAGTTACTGGCCGGTTACGGGCAGGTCAGCGACACCCTCGGGTTGGTGGACGGCGGCGGGGTGTCGTTCGGCAACATCGGCAGCGGCTACCCGTATCCGTTCCCGACTTCGCAGATCACTTACCGCACGCCGGTGATGGATGGGCTGCGGGTGGCGGTGGGCATCATGGACCCGGTGGACACCAACGACAGCAGTGCCACCGGCAAGGCCTACCAGGAAAATCCGCGTACTGAAAGTGAGGTGACCTACCAGTTCGACCTGGGTGGGGCGAAGATCTACAGCTGGCTCAACGGCAGCTACCAGACCTCGGACAACACCGACACCACGGTCGATTCAGTGACCTCCAAAGGTCTGGGCTATGGCGTACAGGCGAAGATGGGCGGTCTGTCGCTCACCGGTTCCGGGTTCCAGGCCAAGGGTATCAACCCGTTCTTCACCAACAACGCCGGCGAAGCGACGTTGCGCAATGTCGACAGTACCGGCTACCTGTTGCAGGGCTCCTACAAACTGGGCAAGAACCGCCTGGCGCTGTCCTACGGCAAGACCGAGGACGACGGCAATGGCGTGGTGGGCAGCGGCGCCGACTATGAAACCCGTGGCATAGCGCTGTTCCATGACGTCAACGACAACCTCAAGCTCGTGGCCGAATACAACCAGTTCGAAATCAACGGCCATGACACCAGCGCCCAGAACGAAGACACCGACACCTTTGCGGTGGGGGCGGTGTTGACCTGGTAAAGAGGATCCATCGGGGCAATGCACAACCCTGTGGTGAGGGGATAAATCCCCTCACCACAGGAGCATTCCAGCCGAAGCCCGGGGTTTTTTGTGGTGGTCCCTGCCGTGCGCATCGCGGCAGGGGCCGCCACTGTTCTCCTCCCATGGAAGCGTCTACCCGCTACCCAAGTAGCATTCGTGAGTCGGGCGCCGCTTCGTACACTCAAGGTTCCTGTCACGCACCCGTCGGAGGCGAAGATGCTAAAGGCCCAGAGCGAAGGTGTGATAAGCGCCATGTCCCAGGCAACGAACGTCCAGCAGGTTGCCCAGGAGCTGGCGCGGCAGTTGCTGCACCCGCACTTGGGTTTCGTGCTGTTTTTCTGCTCCGCCGAATACGACTTGCCGGCTCTTGGCCAGGCACTCTCCCAGAGCTTCGGCGGGATTCGCCTGGTGGGCTGCACCAGCGCCGGAGAAATCACCAGTCAAGGCTATGGCCGCAACTGCGTCACAGCGGTGGGTTTCGATCATCGGCATTTTTCCATCGCTGCCGAGCTGATCGGGGAAATGGAGCACTTCAGCCTGATCGACGCCCAGCAAATGGTCGAACGACTGGCCAGCGGTTGCCGCAGCAATGCGCTGGCGCCGATCAAGGGCCACAGCTTTGCCCTGACCTTGCTCGATGGGTTGTCCAGTCGCGAGGAGATGGTGCTGGCGGCGTTGAGCGCGGCGCTGGGGGACATTCCGCATTTCGGCGGTTCGGCCGGCGACGACAACTACCTGACTCACACCCACGTGTACTACGAAGGTCAGTTCCACAGCGGCGCGGCAGTGGTGGTGCTGATCAACACCTGGCTGGATTTCGAGGTGTTCACCACCCATCACATCCTGCCTCGGGAGGAGAAGTTGGTCGTGACCGGGGCCGACAGCACCTCGCGGCGTGTCTACGAGCTCAATGCCGAGCCCGCCGCCGAGGAATATGCCCGGCACATCGGTGTGCCGGTGAACGCGTTGAACTACCGGGTCTTCGCCGCCCATCCGCTGGCGGTGCGCATCAACGACCAGTATTACGTGCGGGCGATCCAGCAGGTGCACCCAGACCTGAGCCTGAGTTTTTACTGTGCGGTGGAGAACGGCATCGTGCTCACGGCGATGACCCCGGGCCCTTTGCTGCACAACCTGCAAGAACTGTTCAGCGGCTTGCAGGGGCGCCTGGGTGACTTGCTGCTGACCATCGGCTGTGACTGTTTTCTCAGGCGCATGGAACTGGAAGATCGCGGTGGCCTGGAGCAGATCGGCCAGTTCCTGCGCGACCATCGCGTGATGGGCTTCAACACCTACGGAGAGCAGTTCAATGGCATGCACATCAACCAGACCTTCACCGGAGTTGCCATTGCCCGCCATCGCGTCCCCGGCCATCGCTGACCTGCAGGCGCAGATCGCCAGCCTGCAGCACGAAAACCGCAAACTGCGGCGGATCAACGACGCACTGATCGAACGGGTGGAGTCCGGCGTGACCCGGGGCAACGACCCGTATGCGGCATTCCAGCATTCAGTGGTGCTGGCCGAGCAGGTTCGCGAGCGCACCGATGCCCTGAACCAGGCCATGGCCGAGCTCAAGGCCGGCAATCACCTGCTGGGCGAAGCGCGGCTGCGCGCGGAAACCGCCCACCGGCACCTGATCGATGCCATTGAGAGCATTTCCGATGCATTTGTGCTGTTCGACGAACAACAGCGCATCGTCCTGTTCAACAGCCGCTTCAAGGCATTCTGGGCCCACAGCCGCGTGCGTATCATCGCCGGGATGCGCATTTCCGAGGTCAAGCGACTGATGACCGCCAACGGGTTGTTCAGCGAAGAGCCGCGTGGCCAGGCCGACGAGCATGTGCTTTACCGCTTGCAGAACGGGCGCTGGCTGCAAGTCAGCGAACGACCAACCCAGGAAGGCGGTCGAGTGATTCTGTTTACCGACATCACCGACGTCAAACTCAGTGAAACCGTGCGTCGCGAACAGGCCATCGCGCAGAAATCGCACTTGTTGCAACGGGCCGTGGACAACCTTTCCCAGGGTGTGGCCATGGTCAATGCCCAGGGTGTGCTGGAGTTGTGGAACCGTCGCTTCCTGGAACTCAGCGGTCTGGCGCCAGTGGCGGCCCATCGGCCGTTTTCCGAGGTGATCGCCGACAGTGAACTGCAACTGCTGACCCCGGCCAGTCGCGACAGCAATGGCCGGCTCATCCACGAAAGCGAGCAGCGCCTGTCGGATGGCCGGGTCCTGGAGATTCGCACCCATCCGCTACCCACCGGCGGCTACGTCAACACCTTCACCGACATCACCGAGCGCTACCAGCACGCCGAGGCCCTGAGTGAAAGCGAACGCTGGATCCGCCTGATCACCGACCATGTGCCGGCGCTGATCGCCTACCTCAATGCCGACTTGGTCTACGAATTTACCAACAAAGTCTACGAGCAATGGTATTGCTGGCCCCGTGGCGTGATGCTCGGCCAGAGCCTGCGCGAGGCCCACAGCGAACAGCATTACCAGCGCCTGGAGGCCTACGTGGCCCGGGCCTTGGCCGGTGAGAGTGTGACGTTCGAGTTTGCCGAGACCAATATCAACAACCAGGAACGCTATATGCTGCGTTCCTACGTGCCCAATCGGCTGGCCAATGGTGAAGTGGTGGGAATCTTCGTGCTGATCCGCGACATCACCGAGCGGCGTCGCACCGCCGAGGCGCTGCACCAGGCCTACCAGAACCTGGAACAGCGCGTCCAGGAACGCACCGCCGAACTGACCTCCCTCAATGACCAGCTATTGCGCGAAATCGACGAGCGCAGCCGGGTGGAGCTGCGCTTGCGCGAGGCCAAGCGCGAGGCCGAGCAGGCCAACCTGTCGAAAACCA
The DNA here is from genome assembly GCF_057787095.1 of Pseudomonas sp. N-1-13. Classification (NCBI taxonomy): domain Bacteria; kingdom Pseudomonadati; phylum Pseudomonadota; class Gammaproteobacteria; order Pseudomonadales; family Pseudomonadaceae; genus Pseudomonas; species Pseudomonas sp. N-1-13. The sequence continues at coordinate 2,397,789 of NZ_JBYNRI010000001.1, forward strand.
AATTCCTCGCGGCGGTCAGCCATGACCTGCTGCAACCGCTCAACGCCGCGCGGCTGTTCACCAGCGCTTTGCTCGAGCGCCGTGAGCCGGTAGCGAACGCGCAACTGGTGCGCAACGTCAGCCACTCGCTGCAGGACGTGGAAAACCTGTTGGGCACGCTGGTGGACATTTCCAAGCTCGATGCCGGGGTGATCAAGGCCGATATCGCGCCGTTCGCCCTCAGCGAGTTGCTCGACAACCTGGCCGCCGAATACGTCCAGGTGGCGCGCAGTGAGGGGCTGGAACTGCACTTTGTGCCGTGTTCGGCCCTGGTGCGCAGCGACATGCAGTTGCTGGCGCGGATCCTGCGCAATCTGCTGAGCAATGCCATTCGCTATACCCCCAGCGGGCGGGTGGTGCTGGGCTGTCGCCGGCACCGTCAGCGCTTGTCCATCCAGGTCTGGGACAGCGGCATCGGCATTGCCGAAAACCGTCTTGAAGAGATCTTCCAGGAGTTCAAGCGCGGCGATGTGCAGCGCCCGGATCAGGATCGAGGGTTGGGCCTGGGGCTGGCGATCGTCGAGAAAATCGCCGGGATCCTCGGGCACCGGATCCAGGTGCGTTCATGGCCGGGCAAGGGCTCGGTGTTCTCCATCGACGTGCCCCTGAGCGCCACCGCGCCCAAGCCGTTGCCGAGCCTGGAGATGAGCGAACCGATGCTTGAGCGCTTGCGCGGGGCCCGGGTCTGGGTGCTGGATAACGACGCGGCCATCTGCGCCGGCATGCGTACGCTGCTCGAAGGTTGGGGGTGTCGGGTGGTGACTGCGCTGTCGGAGCAGGACCTGGCGCGTCAGGTGGACAACTACCATGCCGAGGCCGACCTGCTGATTGCCGACTATCACCTGGACAACGAGCAGAACGGCGTCGACGCCGTGGCCCGGATCAACGCCCGCCGGGCCTCGGCGATCCCGGCCATGATGATCACCGCCAACTACAGCAACGAACTCAAGCAGCAGATCCGCGAACGCGGCCACACCCTGATGCACAAGCCGGTGCGGCCGATGAAACTGAAGATTGCGATGAGTCATTTGTTGAGTGGGCCCAAGAGTCATTGAGCCGAACGCTGTTGTGGCGAGGGGATTTATCCCTGCTGGGCTGTGAAGCAGCCCCCCTGGATCTGCCAGGCAGACCGAGTTCTTAGGTTTTAGGGCCGCTTCGCGCCCCAGCGGGGATAAATCCCCTCGCCACAGGGATGTGTGTCAGCGGTTCAACGGCGCAGATAAGCCCCGAAATCAATATCCCCGGCACTGAGAATCGCCTGCACCCGATTGTGCACATTGAGCTTGCGCAGGATGGCCGAAACGTGAGCCTTGACCGTGGTTTCGGCGATCTCCAGCGTGTAGGCGATCTGTTTGTTCGACTCGCCCTTGGTCATGCGTTCCAGCACCAGCAATTGTTTACGGGTCAGGGCCTGGAGCAGCTCGGGCGCAAAGGCCGGGGTTTCGTTCAGGCGGCGGCCCATCGGGCTTTTCTGCGTGCGGATGATGTCCGGTGGCAGGTACACGTTGCCGTTGAGAATCTGCTCGATGGCGTCGGTCATCTGCGAGCGCGGCGAGGACTTGGTGATGAACCCCACCGCGCCGTAGGTAATGGCTTGCAGCACCACCTGTTTGTCCTGTTCGGCGGAGACGATCACCACGGGGATGGTCGGCGCCTCGTTGCGCAGGTTGATCAGGCCATTGAGGCCGTGCATGCCGGGCATGTTCAGGTCCAGCAGGATCAGGTCGAGGTCGTCGTGCTCGCGGGTCAACGCCAGGGCGCTGTCCAGATCGGCGGTTTCCATCACCTCGCTGCCAGGAAAACCGTCGCTGATGACGTTGTGGATGGCTTCGCGAAACAGTGGGTGATCGTCGGCTATCAGGATCTTATACATGGCCATTCACCTCGTTATTGTCGTGTGGGTGGAGCGGGGGCACGCACTCATTGAAATCAGGGAAAGGGTTCGGGCCGGGCCGCTTGCAAGGGCAGGCGGGCCGCCTCCCAAGCGTCGAGGCCGTCGCGGTACCAATACAACTGTTTATAGCCCATGGCGGCGGCGCGTTTTACCGCGTTCCAGCTCAACCAGCAATCAGATCGGCAATAAAAGACCAGCGGTTGATCCGCTCGCCCGCCCGTGGCTTTTCCCAGGTGATGGTTGAAGTAATCCTGCCAGGTCGGGTCGAGTTCGCCGTCGCCGGTATTGGCCAGCCACAGGCTGCCGGGGAGGTTGGCGTGGGGCTCGTTGTCGATGAAGCGTCCCTGGAGCCAGGGGCGGCGATAGACGTCGATCAGGATCGCAGATGGCGTTTGCCCCATCAGTTGTTGCAGTGCCTGGGTATCGAGTGTCTTTGCGCCATCGACGGTGGCGGGCGTCGGGCTGCGGTACTGGGCAATGCGATAGCCCTGCGCGGAGAACAGCGCAGTGTCAGCCTGGGCGACATTCAGCCACAGGCCCAGCAAGACGATCACCAGCAAACGGGGCATGGGAATTTATCCTTTTTGTTATGCGCCCATTACATGCCAGGGTCGAGGTCTTGTGAATGCGACCATAGACAGGAAAACCGGTACTAAAGTAGTAATTTCGGGCTCAAAGACAAGTGTGAAACCTAGGTCATGCTCTATCCCCTGTGGGAGCGAGCCTGCTCGCGATAGCGGTGGTTCAGTTGGCAGAGACGTGACTGACGCACCGCTATCGCGAGCAGGCTCGCTCCCACAAGGGATATTCGTCGTGCAATCAGCCTGCTTTGCGCAACGCCGCATGCTGCGGATTGAAGGTCCACACCGCCAGTAATGCGAACACCAGGGTCAAGCCCGCGCACACCACCATCGCCAGCAGATTGAACCGTTCATACAACGCATAACGCACCAGCTCCACCCCATGGGTGAACGGACTCACCGCGCACAGCCAGTACAGCCAAGGGCTGGCCTCCAGCATTTTCCACAACGGATACAGCGCCGAGGACAGGAAGAACATCGGGAAGATCACGAAATTCATCACCCCGGCAAAGTTCTCCAGTTGCCGGATGGCATTGGACAGCAGCAAGCCCAGGGCGCTGAGCATCAGGGCCACCAGCAGCAGCGCCGGAAACGCCAGCAGCAGGCCCATGGCCGGTGGCTGGATGCCGTACAGCCAGGCAATGGCGAGAAATGCGTAGACCTGCAACAACGAGATCAACGAGGTTGCCAGCAACTTGCTCGCCAGCAGGAAGGCCCGCGGCAGAGGGCTGGTGAGCAGCACGCGCATGCTGCCCATTTCCCGGTCATAGACCATCGACAGCGAACCCTGCATGCCATTGAACAACAGGATCATGCAGGCAAGGCCAGGCACGATGTACACCTCATAAGGGATGTAGGTGTCATAGGGGGCAATGATGGCGATGCCCAGTGCCGCACGAAAGCCGGCGGCGAACACCAGCAGCCACAGCAGCGGCCGCACCAGGGCACTGAGAAAGCGCGTGCGTTGTAGCACGAAACGCAGCCATTCACGCACCACGATGCCGCTGAAGCATTGCCAATACGCGTTCATGGGTGAACTCCCGCTGCGGTCAGGTGGGTGAAGGCCGAACCGAGGGTGCCGCCATGTGCCTGACTGACGGCGTCGGCGCGTGCGCTGGCGACGAGGCGGCCTTGATGCAGGATCAGCAGATCGTCGCTGGGCTGTACTTCGTCCAGCAGGTGCGTGGTCCACAGCACGCTGATGCCCTCGTGGCACAACTGGCGAACGTGTTGGTTCAGGGCCAGCCGGCTGGCCGGGTCAAGGCCAACGCTGGGTTCATCGAGCAGTAACAGGCGCGGTTCATGCAGCAGCGCCCGGGCGATTTCCACCCGGCGACGATGGCCGCCATTCAGGGCGCGCACCCGTTCGTGGCGCCGCTCGGTCAACTGCTGGCGGGCCAGTTCCGCGTCGATGCGCACACTGCCCTGGCGCCGCGACAGGCCATGCAGCGCAATGTGGTAACGCAGGTTCTGCTCGACACTCAGGTCCAGGTCCAGGGTGCTCTGTTGGAACACCACACCCAACTGGCGCAAGGCCGGCAGCGGCGAGGTCTGCAACGAATGGCCGCCGACGCGGACCTCACCACGCTGCACGTCATACAGGCGCGTGAGCAAGGCAATCAGCGTCGATTTGCCGGCGCCATTGGGGCCCAGCAACGCGGCGAAGCGCCCGGCTGCGAGGTTGAAACTCACCTGCCTGAGGGCTTCGCGCGCGCCGTAGGCGAAGCTCAGGTCGCTGACTTCCAAGGCGTTCATGGCGTCACCACTACGCCCCAGGGATAGCGCCCAACCTTCACCGACTTGAGCACTTTGCGGCTCTGCACGTCGATCACCGACACATCACCGCTGACGCCATTGGTTGCCAGCAGTTGGCGTTGATCGGGAGTGAATGCCAGTTGCCAGACGCGCCGCCCCACCAGCAGGTAATCCAGCACTTCGAAGGTCTTGGCATCGATGACGGCGACGTGATTGGCCGGGCCCAGGGCGACGAAGGCGAGTTTGCCGTCGGCGCTGAGCTTGATGCCCACCGGTTGTACCTTGTCGGGGTGAACGCCCTTGATCTGGAACGTCAGGGTCTTGAGCACCTGGCGACTGGCGACATCGAGAATCGTCAGCGTGCCGCCGATTTCCGCCGAGGCCCAGAGCTGCGAACCGTCGCGACTGAACTCGACGAAACGCGGCCGCTGATCCACCAGTGTGTTGTCGGCCAAGGTCTGGGTGCTGGTGTCGATCCAGTGCAGCATGTTGGTGGTTTCACTGGTGTTGACCGCCCATTTGCCATCGGGGCTGACGGCCATGCCTTCGGGCTCGACGCCGACGCCGATCTGTCCCAGCACCTCGGAAGTCTGGGTGTCGATCACGGTCACCAGGGCATCGTCTTCGTTGGACACGTAGAGCCAGCGGTCATTGGGGTGCAAGGCGAACTGTTCCGGGTCCTTGCCGGAGGGCAATTCCTTGATGATCTTGCGGGTGGCGACGTCCATCACCTGGACCCGGTCCGAATCGCTGGCGCAGATGTACAGCAGGCGGTTGTCGTGGGACAGCAACAGGCCTCGGGGGCGTTGGCCCACCGGCAGGGTCTCGATGACCTCCAGGCTCTGCATGTCGATCAGGCTCAGGCTGTTGTCTTTCTCATTGGAAACCCAGGCGATGCTGGCGGCGGCGGGGCCGGCGACCAACAACGCCGCCGCCAGGGTGAGGGTCTGGCAAAGCAGGGCAGGTTGGAACCGGGTCGGGTCAAGCAGGGGGCGGCGCATGGCGGTTTCCTTATTGTTGTTCTTGAAGGGATCAGGGGTAGCGGCAGCTCACTTCGGGCCGGTCGTAGCCCAGGCTGTCCATTTCGTTGGTAGGGTGCAGAAAACCGTCCTGGGGCGAGGTGCTCACCAGCGCCCGCGGCTGAACCAGGGGAATCGGCTGGCGCAGTTGCCCGTTCCACGGCCGGTAACTGAGCTTGCGCCCCTTGAAACCGTCCAGCGGCAATTGCTCGCTCAGCGCCAGTTGGCGGATGGCCAATGGATCGTCCTGGCGCAGTTTGCTCACGGCACTGGCGATGCTGCGCACGGCGATCCAGGCGGCGAAATCACGATCATTCATCCAGCGCCCGGCCAGGGCTTCGAAGCGTTTTTGCAGCTGTGCCGCGCCGTAGGTTTCCACGGTCTTGTGCCAGGCGGTGGGGGTCAGGCCTTGCGTGCCGGCCACCGGACGCGGGTACCAGGTCTGGTAGGGCACGTATTCGCCGAAGTCGCCGCGCTCGTCGGCCACCAGCACCACGTCGTATTCGGCGGTCTGGGTGAACAAAGGCATGTCGGCCTGGGCGCTGCGGCGCTGGTCGTTGTCGAACTGCCAGTCTTTTTGCGCGACGACCTTCATGCCGAAACGCTTCATGGCTCGTCGTAGCGCAGCAGCATAGGCCTGGTCCTCGGCCGTCTGGCCGACGATCAGTAATGCCCGCTGCCATTTGCGTACGACGCTGAACTGCACCAAGGCATCGGCGAGCATCGCCCGGTCGGGTAGGCTGTGGAGCACGTTGCCCAGGCAATCGGTGGTACGCAGGCTGTCGTCGGCGCTGCCGGCATTGAACAGCAGGCTGTCGGGCAGGGCGGCACTGAGTTGGCGCAGGCTGGCGGATGGTGCGTTGACCACAAACAACCGCAGGCCTTGGTCATGCTGCGCTTGGGCGGCCTGGAGCAAGGCTTCGGGGCTGTCGACGCTGGCGCTTTGCAGCTGGTAATCGTGCTTGAGAAAACGCCCGGTGCTGTTGCTGTCGACAATCGCCAACTGCGCCCCGCGCAGCCCGGCATCGGCGGGCTCTTCAATGACGTTGGACAGCAGCGGGCCCGGGTCGGGGCGGTAACCCAGGTAGCCGATGCGCACTTGCAGCGGCGCGCCGTCGCCAGCCTGGGCGGCGACCGGCAACCCGGTGCTGGCCGCTGCGAGCAAAGGGATCAAGGCGTAACTGACGAGCCGGCGCATAACACCTCCATTGCGGGTAGCGTCAGCATAGGAAGCCTGTGTCCAGGGGGAAATATGCAGAAAGTACCGCCGGGCCAGTACCAAGGTAGTAACCCGCTGTCGACGCCGGGGTTTTAGGATGCCAGTCATCGTCATTCATCAGGAGCGGACAGACCGTGCGGATTCTCAAAGCCCTGCTGCTGCCGTTGTTGCTGATCTTGAGTCTGATTGGCGTGGATCGGTTGTCTGGCAAACCAAAGAGCTGCCGCGAACACAAAACCTGCGAGCACACAGGTCCCCCTGTGGGAGCGAGCTTGCTCGCGATAGCGGTGGTTCAGTCGACAGCGCTGTTGAATGTGCCGATCTCATCGCGAGCAGGCTCGCTCCCACAGGGGTTCTGTGCCGGCCAGGGAATGGGCCGCTAACCATGTCGGCCCTCTGGCGAATCAACCTCTGGGTGACGGCGTTTTTCGCCCTGGTCACCCTGGCTTGTGCGGTCCTGTTGCTGCATCAAGCCACGGCTGATGTGAAACGTGAGCTGCAATCGGCCGAGTCCGTGGTGCATTACCTGAGTGAAACCGCCGAGCGCAACCCGGCCAGTCTCCAGTCGCGGCTGACCGGCAGTTTGCGTCATGTGCGGGTGCACTGGTTGGCGGCGGGGCAGGTGCAGCCGGGGAACAGCGAGGGCGGGGTGAGCGCCTGGCTTGGTCGCTGGTTACTGGGCGACGCTCCGGCTGCCGCGGTGGTGGATTTGCGCGACGGTCGCCGGGCCTGGATCGCGGTCGACCCTCGGGACGAAATCGAAGAAGTCCTCGATTCCCTGGTGCAACTGCTCGGCGTCTGTGCGCTGGCGCTGTTGGTCAGCCTGCTGGTGATCCGCTGGGCGGTGCGCCGGGGTATGGGATTGCTCGATGAATTGCTGCAGGCCCTGCGTCAGGTCTGCGCCGGCGATCTGCAGGTGCGGCTGGCCGCTGATGCTATCCCGGAGGCCCGGCAATTGGCGGTGCATTTCAATCGCATGACCGCTGCCCTGACTCAGGCCCAGGCCGATAACACCCGGCTTACTCAAGCCCTGCTGGCCGTGCAGGAGCAGGAACGCACGCAGCTGGCTCGGACCCTGCACGATGACCTGGGCCAATACGTGGCAGGGATCCGCGCCCGGGCATGCTTGCTGCGGCTGGTGATCGATCAGCCGCCGATGCTGGAGCAGACCGTCAGCCAGCTCGAGGGTCATTGCGAGCATCTGCAACAGGGATTCCGTGCGCTGGTGCAAGACCTGTATCCGGTGGTGCTTCAGCACCTGCCGCTGTCCGAGGCCATCGAGCTGCTGGTGGCTCAGTGGCAACAAAACCAGGGCATCGCCTGTCAGCTGCGGATCAACGCGCCGTTGCCGCCGTTGTCGGGCTCGAACAAGACCCACCTGTATCGCCTGTTGCAGGAAGCGCTGACCAATGTCGTCCGGCATGCCGGCGCCACGCAGGTGCGGATTCGCCTGCAGCATCGGGCCGGGCGTTTGCGAGTGCTGGTGCGTGACAACGGCCGGGGAGCGACCGGGCCCCATCGAGCGGGCGTTGGCCTGCACTCGATGTCCGAGCGCGCCCGCAGCCTGGGTGGCGAACTGCGCATCATCAGCCAGCCCGGCGCAGGTTGGGCGCTGGCCTTGAATATTCCCCTGGAGGCGTGATGAACATCTTGTTGGTCGACGATCATGCGGTGGTTCGGCAGGGCTATGCCAGCCTATTGCGGGCGCTGATGCCGGAGCTGCAAGTGCGCGAAGCCGCCACCGGTGAAGAGGCGTTGAGTCAAGTGCTGGAGCAGGTGCCTCATCTGGTGATCATGGATTTCGGCCTGCCCGGTATCAGCGGGCTGGAAACCACCCGGCGCCTGCGCCAGCGCCTGCCGCAACTGCGGGTGCTGTTCTTCAGCATGCATGATGAACTGCCGTTGGTCCGTCAGGCGCTGGACGCCGGGGCTGCGGGCTACCTGACCAAGAACTCGGCACCCCAGATATTGGTGGAGGCCGTGCGCCGGGTGCTGGCCGGCCATGCCTACATCGAACAAGCCCTGGCCACCCAGTTGGCCTGCGCCAGCACCCGGCATAACACCGACCCGCGCTTGCAATGCATGACCCAGCGCGAGCTGGAGATCTTCGTGATGCTCGCCAGGGGCACCCCGGCTCGCACCATTGCCGAACAGTTGTGCATCAGCGCCAAGACCGTGTCCAATCACTTGACGCTGCTCAAGAGCAAGCTGCAGGTCAGTTCCCATGCCGAACTGGTCCACCTGGGGATCGACATGGGCGTGGTGCGGGTGGCGGGGTGAGCCCCTCATTTCCTCGCAATGATGCTCAACTGTGGCGAGGGGATTTATCCCCGTTGGGCTACGCAGCAGCCCCAAACCCTGAAGACTCGGTGTGCCAGGTCTATTGAGCTGGCTGTTTTAGGGCTGCTGCGCAGCCCAGCGGGGATAAATCCCCTCGCCACAAGGCTGTGTGTATCTGGAGACTTCATTGATCCCAGGACACTGGGCAACCCCTACACCCTTGCATATTCGCATCCTGAAAATTCCCGTAATGCTGGCGTGAACCGCTCATGTTGGCGTCTTCCAGGTTGCTTTCGCCAAGCTTGGCTTCCTGCAGGTTGGCGTCGCGCAGGTCGGCGCCCTTGAGGTCTGCCTTGCTCAGCCAGGCCATTTCCAGGTCGGCGGCTTGCAGGTTGGTTTCGTGCATTCGGGCGCCGGACAGCCGGGCGAATTGAAGATGCGCGGCGCTCAGGTCGGCTTTCTGGAACTGCGCGCCCTGGGCAAACAGGCCCCAGCCCTGGATAGCCTTGAGCGTGGCCCCACTGAAGTCCGCCAGGCGCAGGTTGCTTTGCTGCAAGCTGGCACGGGTCAGGTTGGCGCCTTGCAGACGGGCTTTTTCCAGATTGGCCAGGTCCAGCCGCGCATGGCGCAGATCGGCGCCCCGCAGGTCGGCACCGCTGAGGTTCATTTTGCGCAGGTCCTGGTTGGCCAGCCGGGCGCCGCGAAGGTCGGCGCCGGGGCATTGGCTGGACTCGGCGATGATGCAGCCGTTGATGGTCAGGGGCATGTCGAGGTCGTCGGCGCTGGCATTTGCGGCGAACACGATCAATAAAACCAGTGGATAGTTCATGGCAGGAACTCGAGTTAACTGTGGGAGCGAGCCTGCTCGCGAAGCCGTCGGCACATTCAACATCACTGCCAACTGAACCACCGCCATCGCGAGCAGGCTCGCTCCCACAAGGGATCTTTGCTAGACACAGAATCTGTGTCCAATGAGATCAAGAGTGGGAGCGGGCTTGCTCGCGAAGCCGTCGGCACATTCAACATCACTGCCAACTGAACCACCGCTATCGCGAGCAGGATCGCTCCCGCAAGGGTTATTGGCGGGCCACCTTGTTATCCCAACTCGGAATCTTGAACACCCAGAACGACCCGCCCTGGGCCACCGGCTTGGTCAGCTCGGCCATGTCGCCGCCCCACAACGGCACGGCGCCGCCGTAGCCGACGGTCACGCCGATGTACTGTTCGCCGTCCTGTTCCCAGGTGATGGGCGGGGAGACGATGCCGCTGCCGGTCTGGAACTTCCACAGTTCCTGGCCGGTCTTGGCGTCGAAGGCCTTGAAGAAGCCGTCGCCGGTGCCGGTGAACACCAGATTGCCCTTGGTGGCGAGCACCCCGGCCCACAGCGGCAAGGCTTCCTTGTGCTCCCAGACCACCTTGCCGGTGGTGGGGTTCATCGCCCGCAGGCTGCCGACGTGATCGTCATACATGCGCTTGATGCGAAAGCCCATGCCCAGGTAGGCCGAGCCTTTCTTGTAGTTCACTTCTTCGGTCCAGTATTCCTCCTTCCACTGGTTGCCCGGCACGTAGAACAGCCCGGTGTCCTGGCTGTAAGCCATGGGATTCCAGTTCTTGCCTCCCAGGAAGGGCGGTGAGACCTCCACCGGTTTGCCCTTGGTTTCACCCGGCAGTGGCTTGGCCGGACGCTGACCTGGATTTTCCACCGGGCGGCCGGTCTTCAGGTCGATGTGGCTGGCCCAGGTGATGTTGTCGACGAAAGGGAAGGCGTTCTGCAGCTTGCCGTTGTTGCGGTCCACGACGTAGAAAAAACCGTTGCGGTCGGCGTGGGCGGTGGCCTTGACCAGCTTGCCGTCCTTGTCTTTGTAGTCGAACAGCACCAGCTCGTTGTTGCCGGAGAAATCCCAGGCATCGTTGGGCGTGTGCTGGTAGAACCACTTCACCTCGCCGGTACTCGGGTCGACGCCCACCTGGCCGGAGGTGTAGAGGCTGTCGTAATCCTGCGGGTTGCCATCCTTGGCCGTGCGCGCCCAGGTGTTCCATGGCCCCGGGTTGCCGGCGCCGACGATGATGGTGTTGGTTTCGGGGTCGAAACTGGCGCTCTGCCAAGGTGCGCCGCCGCCGTGGCTCCAGGCCTCGACCTTGCCGGTTTCGGTGGTTTTGTCGTCGGGCCAGGACGGTGCTTTCACATCGCCGGTCGGCGTGCTGTCCTTGCCGTTGAGACGGCCCATGTGGCCTTCGACGAAAGGCCGCATCCAGACTTCTTCACCGGTGTCCGGGTCCCGGGCGAACAGTTGCCCGACCACGCCGAACTCATCCCCGGAACTGCCATGGATCAACAGCACCTTGCCGCTGGTCTTGTCCTTGATCAGCACCGGGGCTCCGGTCATGGTGTAGCCGGCCGCGTGATCGCCGAACTTCTTGTTCCACACCACTTTGCCGGTGTTTTTATTCAGGGCGACCACCCGCGCATCCAGCGTGCCGAAGTAGATCTTGTCGCCGTAAATGGCCGCGCCCCGATTGACCACGTCGCAGCACGGGCGAATGTTGTCCGGCAGCCGATGGCTGTAGGTCCACAGGCGTTTGCCGGTCTTGGCGTCGAGGGCGAATACCCGCGAGTAAGAGCCGGTGACGTACACCACGCCGTCGCTGACGATGGCCTGGGACTCCTGGCCGCGCTGCTTTTCGTCGCCGAATGAATAAGACCAGGCCGGCGTGAGCTTGAACACGTTCTTGTCATTGACCTGGGCCAGCGGGCTCCAGCGCTGGGCGTTGGTGCCCATGCCGTATTGCAATACGTCGCGGGTGGTCAGGTGGTCGTTGGCGATGTCTTCCCAGGTGACGGCGGCGTTCGCCTGCGGAGTCAGGGACAGGCTGCCGGCCAGCAGCAAGGCAACGGTCAGGGAAGAGAGGGCGGGGAGCGTTTTTATTGTCATGGTGGGCATTCCCAGTGAGGTTTTGGCCTGACTAGGTTGGGTCGCGTCAGGGCCCCACCGATACGGAAAAAGTCCCGCCCGTGCCGGGAAGATTTCCCGAACCGGCTGTCTTTGCGAACTGCGCCGGATGACCCGCTACCAAGGAACTAGAGTGCGGCCACCAAAGCAGCATTCGGCTGGGGCGCAGGCGTTCCTAAGATGACGGCACGGCCTCTGTAGAGAGGTCTTGCGTGCAAATTCGAGGGCATAACAATGACAACAAAACGCAACGCCATCATCGCTACCGCATTGCTGATAGGGCTGACCGGCGCAGGCTCCGTGTGGGCCCATGGCAACGTAGTGCCCCAGGCAGTGGAAACCAAAGGGCTGACCCCGATCAAGGACACCGGCCTGCCGTTGGATGGCGATGGTTGGGTCGCCCAGAACCCTTACCGCAGTTCTCCTGAGCGAGACAAAGCGGTGGAAATCGGCGCCTCGGCCTACAACCAGAACTGCGCCGCGTGCCACGGCCTGGAAGCCAAGTCCGGCGGGATCGCGCCGGATCTGCGCATGCTGGATGCCGCCGAAGCCGGAGATGAGTGGTTTGTCGAGCGCGTGCGTCACGGCGCGGTGCGCGACGGCCGGGTCTACATGCCGAAAATGGCGGACTATTTGAGCCAGGAAGCCTTGTGGGCGGTGCGCACCTATCTCGACAGCGTGCACGTCGAGGAGTGATCGCCATGCGCCTGTTCGCGTGGATATTCTGCAGCCTGTTGCTGTGTGGCCAGACGGTTCAGGCACAGGTGCGTAACTACGACGAAATGATCGCCGCCGGCGAGCTGAAAGTGGCGGTGTACAAGGATTTTGCCCCCTATAGCTTCGAAGACCACGGCCAGCCTCGGGGCGTGGATGTGGAGCTGGCCCAGGCCCTGGCCAAAGCCCTTGGCGTGCGCCTGCGATTGATCTGGGCGCCGCCCGGCGAAAAGCTCGATGACGACCTGCGCGATTACATCTGGCGCAGCAGCGCCCTGCATGGTCGGCAACTGGCCGACCTGATGATGCGCGTGCCTTACGATCGCGACTACGTGCAAAAGCGCAACGACATCGGTGAACTGGAAAACGCCCAGGTCGCCATGTTCGGGCCTTATCAGCAGGAGTGCTGGCAAGTGGCGTACGACCGCCGACGGCTTGAAAGTGTAGGCAGTGTCGCGGTATTCCAGCAGCACCCCATTGGCGTTGAAGTCGACAGCGTGCCGTCGTTCTACCTGACCTCGGTGTTCAACGGCATGCTCAGCGCCAGGACCCATCACTTCCCCGGCGTAGGCCAGGCGTTCAAGGCCATGCGGGCCGGGCAGGTCGACGCGGTCATGGCCATGCGCGGGGAGATCGACTGGCAACTGCATGAGGCAGCCGATCCGCAACTGGCATTGGCCGAAAATGCTTACCCGAACATGGGCAAGCAACGGTGGGAAATCGGTATGGCGGTGCATGAGAGCAACCGGCAGCTGGCTTATGCGGTGGAAGAAGCGCTGGAGGGGTTGATCCGCGACGGTAGTCTCAAAACCATCTATGCCCATTACGGCCTGCGTTACGAAGTGCCCGAGATGTATCAATAGGAGCGCAGGGATGAACTGGCGAGCGTGGGGTCTGCTGTTGTGCTGCCTGCCGTTGACGGCGACGGCGCTCGAGACTGGGAAGGACCCGGTGCCCTCGGTGATGTGGGCCTTCTATCACAAACAATTGCTGGGTGAGGCGCCGTTCGTGTTCGACGACCGGGTCCGATTGCTGGCGCCGCCTTTTGCCGAAGACGCGCGCCAGGTGCCATTGCAGATCGATGCCCGCGCATTCACCGGCGACGTGGTGCGCATGCTGGTTTGGGCCGAACTGAACCCGCTGCCCAAGATCGTCGATTTCCAGCCGGGGGAGCGGGTGCTGCCCTGGCTGTCGATCCGCATTCGTATCGAGCAGGCCACGCCGTTGCGCGCTGCCGTGCAGACCCGTGACGGCCTGTGGCACGTCGGCTCGACGTTGATCGACGCGGCCGGTGGCGGCTGCACCGCGCCAAGCGTGGTGCGGACCCAGCCGGGCTGGGAAGAACACTTGGGCGAAGTGCTGGGAGCTCGTTACCCCCGAGGTGAAGACAGCCGCCTGCGCCTGCAAGTCGCCCACCCGATGGACAATGGGCTGGTGAGCGGCATCCCGGAGTTTTACCTCAACCAGGCGCAGTTGCTGGACGCCGACGGCCAGGTGCTGGCGCGCCTGGAGCTGTTCCCGGCCGTCAGCGAAAACCCCAACCTGAGCTTCGACATTCAAGGCCCCGGGCAGACCCGCCTGTTGTTGCGTGACAACAGCGGCAATGAATTCGAGGCAACGGTCCCCTGACCACAAGGAGCGCGCCATGCGTTGGTTGTTGCTGATCTGGCTGGGCCTGTGCCTGCCGACATGGGCCGCAGCGGACTATTCACTCAAGCCCCGGCAGATCGCCGAAGGCACCTGGCTGCTGGAAGGCAGCACGGACAATTTTGCCAAGGCCAACGGCGGCAACATCGTCAACACCGCTTTTATTGTCACCGAGGCCGGCGTGGTGGTCATCGACAGCGGCCCGTCCCGGCGCTACGGGCAGGCCTTGCGCCAGGCGATTGCCGCGATCACCGATAAGCCGGTAGTCCAGGTGTTGCTGACCCATCATCACCCCGACCATGTCTTGGGCAACCAGGCCTTCAGCGACGTCTCCATCGGCGCGCTGGCGGGGACCACGGATCTGTTGCGCCAGCAGGGCGATGCCATGGCCGAGAACATGTACCGGCTGGTCGGTGACTGGATGCGTGGCACCGAAGTGGTATTGCCAAACCAAGTGCTGGTTCCCGGTCCGCTGAAGGTCGGCAACCATTCGTTGCGTCTGCTGGCATTGGCCGGGCACACCGGGGCGGACCTGGCGATCCTCGATGAAACCACCGGCGTGTTGTTTGCCGGCGATCTGGTGTTCTACGAACGAGCCCTGACCACCCCGAACAGCCCCGGTCTGGAGGTCTGGCTCAAGGATCTGGACACCCTGCAAAGCCTGTCGTGGAAGCAGATCGTACCCGGCCATGGTCCAGTGGCGAGCGATGCCCGGCCTTTCTTGCAAATGCGCGACTACCTCAGCTGGCTCGACCAACTGATGCGCGACGGCGCGGCCCGGGGCGATGACATGGCCGAGATGATCCGCAGCCCCATCCCCGAGCGTTTTGCCGGGATCAGCTTGAGTCGGTATGAGCTGATTCGCAGTGTCAGTCATCTTTATCCGCGTTATGAGCGGGTAGGGATGAAGCGAGTAGATGCCAAGATTCAGTAGTCCCGGCAAATCCCCCGGCTAGCGCCAAAAATGAAAAAAGGCGGGCCTTGATCTAAGGTCATTGTTAAGGACACAGCAGGGGTGTGGTGCCTGAAAAAATAGCCGAAGTCGCGGAACCGAAGATGTCATGGCCGCAGAGTGCTTTCTACGCAAGGCAGAACTCTGGAGCAGCGATGAAATGACCATCACAAAAATCCTCCACGACAAAATCCACGCCAATGGCATCGAAATGCACTATCGGTTTACCGGGCAAGGGGCACCGATCGTCCTTCTCCACGGCTGGCCACAACACTCTCTGATGTGGAATCGGGTCATGGCGGAACTCGCCGACCAGTATCTAATCATTGCCCCGGATCTGCGCGGAGCCGGAGGATCGTCGATTACGCCCGGGGGCTACGACAAGCGGACCATGGCGCGCGATCTACGAGCCCTCATCGAGAAGCTCAACCTGGGGCCGGTCTTCCTTGTGGGCTACGATCACGGTGTTGGCGTTGCTTACCAATATGCCGGCGCGCACCCCAACGAGGTTCTACGGCTGGCCCTCGCCGAATATGCGCTGCCGGGGTTCGGCTACGAGGCCAAGCTGACGCCATCTCGAGACTGGGACGTCGCCAGTAGCTGGCAACTCAGCTTCTTCACTCAGCCCGATGTTGCGGAAATGTTCATTCGCGGAAAGGAGCGCGAGCTGCTCTCCTGGTTTTTCTGGAAGATGTCCGCCAACCCTGAGGGCGTGAGCGGCGAGGACTTCGAGGAATATGTCCGGCAGATCATCAAACCAGGCGCGCTGCGAGCGGGCCTCAATTACTACGCTGCGGTCTGGCAGGACATGGACGACCATTCCGAAACCGCTCGGCGGGGCAAACTGCAGATGCCCGTGCTCGGCATTGGTGGTCGATGGGGGTTCGCCGAGAAGACCAGCCTGCTCCTCGAACCGGTGGCGCAGCACCTGAGTGGGACCGTCATTGAAGGTGCCGGACACTGGCCGGCCGACGAACGTCCCGACGAATTCGCCCGAATCTTGCGCGATTTTTTCCAAGCCGACTCGCCCTGAAGCCGGCATGCCGTTCACGCAAGGCTGGCGCCACCTTACCGGCTTCCTGAGGGAACAGCGTTGTAACGGTCCAATCCGGTCTTCACATGTACCAAGGAACTAGAAAACTCAACACAGCGGGCAATTGTTGACGACGGCCCCAAGGCCAAGAATCTGCGGCAGACCGGGAAAATTTCCCGGGTATAACAATAACCGCAGAGGTAGCCGTCATGACTCATCCCGCACGTCGCCAGCCCTTCGCCGTGAGCCTGCTGCTCAGTGCCATGCTGCTGTCCGGTTCGGCCTTGGCCGCCGTGACCGATCAGGAAATTCTCCAGGACCCGAAAAACCCGCAGCAGGTCGTGACCAACGGCCTCGGCGTGCAAGGCCAACGCTATAGCCCACTCGACACGCTCAACGTGAATAACGTCAAGGATCTGCGTCCGGTCTGGGCGTTCTCCTTCGGCGGTGAAAAGCAGCGCGGCCAGCAGGCCCAGCCGATGATCAAGGATGGGGTGATGTACCTCACCGGTTCCTACTCGCGGGTGTTCGCGGTGGATGCACGCACCGGCAAGAAACTCTGGCAATACGATGCGCGCCTGCCCGATGACATTCGTCCTTGCTGCGACGTGATCAACCGTGGCGTGGCGCTGTATGGCGACCTGGTGTATTTCGGCACCCTGGACGCCAAGCTGGTGGCCCTGAACAAGGACACCGGCAAGGTGGTGTGGAGCAAGAAAGTCGCTGACCACAAGGAAGGTTATTCCATCAGCGCCGCGCCCATGATCGTCAATGGCAAGCTGATTACCGGCGTGGCGGGCGGCGAGTTCGGCGTGGTGGGCAAGATCAGCGCCTACGACCCGAAAAACGGCGAGCTGCTGTGGACCCGTCCGACCGTGGAAGGGCACATGGGTTATGTCTACAAGGACGGCAAGGCTATCGAGAATGGCATTTCCGGTGGCGAAGCCGGCAAGACCTGGCCGGGGGATCTCTGGAAGACCGGTGGTGCGGCGCCCTGGCTGGGCGGCTACTACGACCCGGAAACCAATCTGCTGCTGTTTGGCACCGGTAACCCGGCACCGTGGAACTCCCATCTGCGCCCTGGCGACAACCTCTATTCCTCGTCGCGCCTGGCCCTCAACCCAGACGACGGCAGCATCAAATGGCACTTCCAGAGCACCCCTCACGACGGCTGGGACTATGACGGCGTCAACGAACTGATCTCCTTCAACTACAAGGAAGGGGGCAAGGACATCAAGGCTGCGGCCACCGCCGACCGCAACGGCTTCTTCTACGTGCTCGATCGCACCAACGGCAAGTTCATCCGCGGCTTCCCGTTTGTCGACAAGATCACCTGGGCCAGCGGCCTGGACAAGGAAGGGCGGCCGATCTACAACGAGGCCGGCCGTCCGGGCGCGCCGGGCAGCGAAGCCAAGGGCAGCTCGGTGTTTGTCGCGCCGGCGTTCCTCGGGGCGAAGAACTGGATGCCGATGGCCTACAACCAGGACACCGGGTTGTTCTACGTGCCGTCCAACGAATGGGGCATGGATATCTGGAACGAAGGCATCGCCTACAAGAAGGGCGCGGCGTTCCTGGGGGCCGGTTTCACCATCAAGCCGCTGAACGAGGACTACATCGGTGTGCTGCGGGCCATCGACCCCAAGACTGGCAAGGAGGTCTGGCGTCACAAGAACTTCGCGCCGCTGTGGGGCGGAGTGCTGACCACCAAGGGCAACCTGGTGTTCACCGGCACGCCTGAAGGATTCCTGCAGGCCTTCAACGCCAAGACTGGGGAAAAGGTCTGGGAATTCCAGACCGGCTCCGGTGTGCTCGGTTCGCCCATCACTTGGGAGATGGATGGCGAGCAATACGTCTCCGTGCTCTCGGGCTGGGGTGGCGCGGTGCCGTTGTGGGGCGGCGAAGTGGCCAAGCGCGTGAAGGACTTCAACCAGGGCGGCATGCTCTGGACCTTCAAGCTGCCGAAAGAGTTGGTGGCCAAGCGCTGAGTTGCCATTGAGCCGGGGGCTGCTTTTGTGGCGAGGGGATTTATCCCCGCTGGGCTGCGAAGCGGCCCCAAAATCTTTGCGAGCGCTGCGCACTCGAGCGGGGATAAATCCCCCCGCCACAAAGGCAGCGCTTGTTCCCGCTTTTCGTGTCCTGAAAAATCCACAAACCTACGACCAAATAACGAGAGCCCCCCTGCCAATGACGCATTCGTCCAGCATGCGGGTCTCTCTACCATCGGCCTATCGCCTGTCCCGCGACAGGCATCGACCAGGCAGAGGCCCATTATGATCTATGCACAACCCGGAACCCCAGGCGCCGTCGTTACCTTCAAGCCGCGCTATGGCAATTTCATCGGCGGCGAATTCGTCGCGCCGGTTAACGGCGAGTATTTCACCAACACGTCCCCGGTCAACGGCGAGGTCATCGCCGAGTTCCCACGCTCCAACGCCGCTGACATTGACAAGGCCCTGGACGCAGCCCACGCCGCTGCCGATGCCTGGGGCAAGACTTCGGTGCAGGATCGCTCCCTGGTGCTGTTGAAAATCGCCGACCGCATCGAACAGAACCTGGAACGCCTGGCTGTCAGCGAGACCTGGGACAACGGCAAAGCCGTGCGCGAAACCCTCAACGCCGACGTACCGCTGTCGGCCGACCATTTCCGTTATTTTGCCGGCTGCATCCGCGCCCAAGAGGGTGGGGCCGCCGAGATCAATGAACTGACCACCGCCTATCATTTCCACGAACCGCTGGGCGTGGTCGGACAGATCATCCCGTGGAACTTCCCGCTGCTGATGGCCGCCTGGAAACTCGCCCCGGCCCTGGCCGCGGGTAACTGCATCGTGCTCAAGCCAGCGGAGCAGACGCCGTTGTCGATCACCGTGTTCGTCGAGCTGATCGCCGACCTGCTGCCGCCCGGTGTGTTGAACATCGTCCATGGCTTTGGCCGCGAAGCCGGTGAAGCCCTGGCCACCAGCAAGCGCATCGCCAAGATCGCCTTCACCGGCTCGACCCCGGTGGGCTCGCACATCATGAAATGCGCCGCCGAGAACATCATCCCGTCCACCGTGGAGCTGGGCGGCAAGTCGCCGAACATCTTCTTCGAAGACATCATGCAGGCCGAGCCGGCGTTCATCGAAAAGGCCGCCGAAGGCCTGGTGCTGGCGTTCTTCAACCAGGGCGAAGTCTGCACCTGCCCATCACGGGCGCTGGTGCAGGAGTCGATCTACGCGCCGTTCATGGCCGAGGTCATGAAGAAGATCGCCAAGATCAAGCGCGGCAATCCGCTGGATACCGAAACCATGGTCGGCGCCCAGGCGTCCCAGCAGCAGTACGACAAGATTCTTTCGTACCTGGACATCGCCCGGGAGGAGGGCGCCGAGCTGCTCACGGGCGGCGCGGCGGAACATCTTGAAGGGGATTTGTCGAGCGGCTATTACATCCAGCCGACCCTGCTCAAGGGCCACAACAAGATGCGCGTGTTCCAGGAAGAGATCTTCGGCCCGGTGGTGGGCGTGACCACGTTCAAGGATGAAGCTGAAGCCCTGGCGATCGCCAACGACACCGAGTTCGGTCTCGGCGCCGGTCTCTGGACCCGCGACATCAATCGCGCCTACCGCATGGGCCGGGCAATCAAGGCCGGGCGTGTCTGGACCAACTGCTACCACCTGTACCCGGCCCACGCCGCGTTCGGTGGCTACAAGAAGTCTGGCGTGGGTCGTGAAACCCACAAGATGATGCTCGACCATTACCAGCAGACCAAGAACCTGCTGGTGAGCTACGACGTTAATCCGTTGGGCTTCTTCTAACCCAGAAACACCCCCCTGTGGGAGCGAGCCTGCTCGCGATAGCGGTAGATCATTCAACCTCTATGTTGAATGTTCAGGCGTCATCGCGAGCAGGCTCGCTCCCACATTTGGATTTGTGTGATTGCAGCATTGCTACCAACGCACCCCACTCACCGCTTCGAAAGTAGCATTCGAACGTCGGGTACAGCGTGCATTAATGACCTTGCCGGAATGGCCCGGTACAAGAAGAGGAAAGACCCATGTGGACTAAACCCGCGTACACCGACCTGCGTATAGGCTTTGAAGTGACGATGTACTTCGCCAACCGATGAGCGTTGGCCCGGCCTGAGATGTTCAGGCCGGGCTACCCATTTGGTCTGATTGCAATCACGGTGGGATGCTTTAGGCTCAGGGTATTCCCGGAACAATAAGAACAGGCTTACCGATGAGCCAGAGTCTCAGCCCGCTGCGCAAGTTCGTTTCACCTGAAATCATGTTTGGCGCCGGTTGCCGGCACAATGTCGGCAATTACGCCAAGACGTTCGGCGCACGCAAGGTGCTGATCGTCACCGATCCCGGCGTGATCGCCGCAGGATGGGTCGCCGACGTCGAGGCCAGCCTCCAGGCCCAGGCCATCGATTACTGCATCTACAGTGCCGTCTCGCCCAATCCCCGGGTCGAAGAAGTCATGCTCGGGGCCGAGCTGTACCGGGAAAACCACTGCGATGTCATCGTCGCGGTCGGTGGCGGCAGCCCCATGGATTGCGGTAAAGGCATCGGCATCGTCGTTGCCCATGGTCGCAATATCCTGGAATTCGAAGGCGTGGACACCTTGCACGTGCCCAGCCCACCGTTGATCCTGATTCCCACCACCGCCGGCACCTCGGCGGACGTGTCGCAGTTCGTGATCATTTCCAACCAGCAAGAGCGCATGAAGTTTTCCATCGTCAGCAAGGCCGCGGTGCCGGACGTGTCGCTGATCGACCCGGAAACGACCCTGAGCATGGACCCGTTCCTGTCCGCCTGCACCGGCATCGATGCGCTGGTGCATGCCATCGAGGCGTTTGTATCCACCGGCCACGGCCCGCTCACCGACCCCCATGCGCTGGAGGCCATGCGCCTGATCAACAGCAACCTGGTGCAGATGATCGCCAACCCGGCGGATGTCGCCCTGCGGGAAAAGATCATGCTGGGCAGCATGCAGGCCGGCCTGGCGTTCTCCAACGCGATTCTCGGTGCGGTGCACGCGATGTCCCACAGCCTGGGCGGGTTCCTGGATTTGCCCCATGGCTTGTGCAACGCGGTGCTGGTGGAGCATGTGGTGGCGTTCAACTACAACTCGGCGCCCGAGCGTTTCAAGGTGATTGCCCAGACGCTGGGTATCGATTGCCGGGGCCTCAATCACCGGCAGATCCGTACCCGGCTGGTGGAACACCTGATTGCCCTCAAGCGCACCATCGGCTTTCACGAAACCCTGGGGCTGCACGGGGTGAGCATTTCGGATATTCCGTTCCTGTCGCAACATGCGATGCATGACCCGTGCATTCTCACCAACCCTCGGGAGTCGAGCCAGCGGGATGTCGAGGTCGTCTATGGCGAAGCCCTCTGACGAACAGCAAAAAGCCCTGGCCGGGCTGCTGGGATTGGGCAATCACTCCACGCGCAAGAGCCACTATCCGGAACTGGCCGCGCGCCTCGATGAGCTGGAACAGGCCCGGCAACACCTGCAACAGCTCAACGATCAGTTGGAACAGCGGGTGGCCGAACGCACCGACGCGCTGCTGGAGGCCAACCGCAACCTGCAACAACAGATCGCCCAACGCGAGCTGATCGAACAACAACTGCGCGACGCCCGGGACGCTGCGCAGGCGGCCAACCGCAGCAAGGACAAATACCTGGCCGCCGCCAGCCATGACCTGCTGCAACCGCTCAACGCCGCACGCCTACTGATCGCCACATTACGCGAACGCTCGCTGCCCACCTCCGAACACGTGCTGGTGGAGCGTACCCACCAGGCGCTCGAAGGGGCGGAAGACCTGCTCACCGACCTGCTGGACATCTCCCGGCTGGACCAGGCTGCAGTCAGGCCGGACCTGGCGCCGTATCGGCTGGATGAGTTGCTCGCGCCGCTGGCTTCGGAGTTTCAATCGGTGGCTGGCGCTGCCGGCTTGGAGCTACGGGTACGTTTCGGCGACGAAACAGTGATGACCGACCTGCGGCTGATGACCCGGATCTTGCGCAACCTGCTCAGCAATGCCTGTCGCTACACCGCTCAGGGCGGCATCCTGTTGGCCGCGCGGCGTCGGGGCGAGCGGTTGAGCCTGGAGGTCTGGGACACGGGGCGCGGTATTGCTGCCGACTGCCTGGAGTCGATCTTCCTGGAGTTCAACCAGCTGGACGTAGGTCGCGCTGCCGATCGCAAGGGTGTCGGCCTGGGTTTGGCGATTGTCGAGCGTATCGCCCACATTCTCGGTTATCGGGTCCAGGTACGTTCCCGCCCGGGGCGCGGTTCGGTATTCAGCATCGAGGTGCCGTTGTCTGCTGAAAGACTGCTGCCCATGGCCCAGATGCCCGCCCAGGCCGTCGCCGGTAACCCGCTGCCTGGCCGCCGTCTGCTGGTCATCGACAATGAGCTGAGCATTTTGCAAAGCATGGCCGCGCTGCTGGGGCAGTGGGGGTGTGACGTGTTGACCGCCACGGACGAGGCGGGTGCCTTTGACGTGCTGCAAGGCCGCGCGCCGGAACTGATCCTAGCGGATTTCCACCTGGATCATGGCGTCGTCGGGTGCGAAGTGGTCAAGCACTTGCGCGAGCATTTCCAACAGACGATCCCGGCGGTGATCATCACCGCCGATCGCAGCGACCAGTGCCGCCGCGCCTTGCGCAAACTCAATGCGCCACTGCTCAACAAACCGGTCAAGCCCGGCAAATTGCGGGCGGTGTTGAGTCAGTTGCTCGGGTAGCGGGTGGAGAGGTGACGCCAGATTTCACCAACAATCCCTTGTGGGAGCGAGCCTGCTCGCGATAGCACTGGGTCAGCTTGCATCACTGTCTAATGCGCCACGGCCATCGCGAGCAGGCTCGCTCCCACATTTTTCAGCCAGTGCGCCATCAAAACGCCGTCATTTGGTCGGTGTTTATGCCTTGAATGAAAAAAGGGGCTTCGGTCTGTTTAGTTCATTCTGTAAACTCCCCCCGCTGCGACAATCGGGCGCGGCCATGTCTGGCCCGATTACAAGCGTTTTGCAGTGTCCCTCACCCAGCTGAAGCCAAGACCTACAAGAAGTCAGCGCCGGAGAGACATAAAAGCGAGGCCGATGATTCTCGGCCCCTGTAGGTCCATCCTCCAGTCTCGTCTCGACCCCAGTCATGCCGTATGCCGGCCATGGCGTGGTCTATCCTTGCAGGACTGGTGGGCGGAATGGCGTTCTACCCTAGGGATACACACATGTTGAAGAAAACACACACGGCGCTGCTGGGCCTGGCGATGGCGATGGGTCTTGCGACCACGCACGCCGCCGAAGCAAAAAAAGTGGATGTCCTGCTCATTGGTGGCGGCATCATGAGCTCGACACTCGGCGTTTGGCTCAATGAGCTGGAACCGGACTGGACCATGGAAATGGTCGAGCGCCTGGACGGTGTTGCCCAAGAGAGTTCCAACGGCTGGAACAACGCCGGTACCGGCCACTCCGCGCTGGCCGAGCTGAACTACACGCCCGAAGACAAGAATGGCAAGGTCGAAATCGCCAAGGCCATCGAGATCAACGAAGCGTTCCAGGTTTCCCGTCAGTTCTGGGCCTGGCAGGTCAAGAACGGCGTGCTGAAGAACCCGCGCTCGTTCATCAACTCCACCCCGCACATGAGCTTTGTCTGGGGCGAGGACAACATCGCGTTCCTGAAGAAGCGCTACGAAGCCCTTCAGGCCAGCCCGTTGTTCGCCGGCATGCAGTACTCCGAAGATCGCGAGCAGATCAACAAGTGGGTACCGCTGATGATGCAAGGGCGTGATCCGAGCCAGAAAGTCGCGGCCACCTGGAGTCCCTTGGGCACCGACGTGAATTTCGGCGAAATCACCCGTCAGTTTGCTGCTCACCTGCAAACCAAACCGAACTTCTCCCTCAAGCTGTCCAGCGAAGTGCAGGACATCACCCGCAACGAAGACGGCACCTGGCGCGTTGCGTACAAGAACCTGAAGGACGGTAGCGAAACCGAGACCGACGCCAAGTTCGTGTTCATCGGCGCTGGCGGCGGTGCCTTGCACCTGCTGCAGGAAGCCGACATCCCCGAAGCCCGTGAATACGCCGGCTTCCCGGTAGGCGGCTCGTTCCTGGTGACCGAGAACCCGACCGTCGCCCAGATGCACCTGGCCAAGGCCTACGGCAAGGCTTCGGTTGGCGCACCGCCGATGTCGGTTCCGCACCTGGACACCCGCGTGCTCGACGGCAAGCGTGTGATTCTGTTTGGCCCGTTCGCCACTTTCTCCACCAAGTTCCTGAAGAACGGTTCGTACTTTGACCTGCTGACCAGCACCACCACCCACAACGTGTGGCCGATGACCAAGGTGGGTATCGAACAGTACCCGCTGGTTGAATACCTGGCCGGCCAGTTGATGCAGTCGGACGAAGATCGCTTCAACGCCCTGAAGGAATACTTCCCGGACGCCAAGCAACAAGACTGGCGCCTGTGGCAGGCCGGCCAGCGCGTGCAGATCATCAAGCGTGATGAAGAGAAGGGCGGCGTCCTGAAACTGGGTACTGAAGTGGTCGCCTCCCAGGACGGCAGCATCGCCGCTCTGCTGGGTGCTTCGCCAGGTGCCTCGACTGCTGCGCCGATCATGCTGACGGTGCTTGAGAAGGTCTTCAAGGACAAGGTCGCCACCCCGGCCTGGCAGGAAAAACTGCATCAGATCGTGCCAAGCTACGGCACTAAGCTCAACGAAAGCCCTGAGCGTGTGGCTCAGGAGTGGGCTTACACCAGCGAAGTCCTGCAACTGGACACGCCACCGACGATCGGCCAGCAGCGCACCGCGCCTGCACCGACTGCGCCGGCCGCTGCCCCGCAAAGCAACCCGGCGGCCGACATGGCGCTGTAAACCGGACGTTGTCTGGTGAATAAAAAACGCCGCTCATCGAGCGGCGTTTTTTTTCGTCTATGATTTTTCGATCCCCGAAGAGGATCAAACCATGACTCGCCTGACCGCCAAGGACTTTGCCCCCGAACTGCTCGAGCTTTACGATTTTTACGCCCACGGCCAGATATCCCGACGGATCTTCCTGGAGCGGGCCAGTCAGTTTGCGGTGGGCGGGCTGACGGCCGGCGCACTGCTGGCGTCGTTGAGCCCCAACTATGCCCAAGCGATGCAGGTGAACTTCACCGACCCGGATATCGTGGCGCAGTACATCACTTATCCCTCTCCCAACGGTCACGGTCAGGTGCGCGGCTATCTGGTCCGGCCAGCCAAGGCTAGCGGCCCGGTGCCCGGTGTGGTGGTCGCCCATGAGAACCGTGGCTTGAACCCCTATATCGAGGACGTCGCCCGGCGTGTGGCCAAGGCCGGTTTCGTGGCGCTGGCGCCGGACGGCCTGACCTCGGTGGGCGGGTATCCGGGTAACGATGACAAGGGGCGCGAGCTTCAGCAGCAGGTTGATCCCGAGAAGCTGATGAACGATTTTTTCGCTGCTGTTGAGTTTCTGATGAAACACGACGCCATTGGCGGCAAGAAAGTCGGCATCACCGGTTTCTGCTACGGCGGCGGGGTGGCCAATGCCGCCGCCGTGGCGTATCCCGAGCTCGGCGCGGCGGTGCCATTCTACGGGCGCGGGCCCAAACCTGAGGACGTGCCGCGAATCAAAGCACCGTTGCTGATCCACTACGCCGAACTCGACACCCGCATCAACGAAGGCTGGCCGGCCTATGAAGCAGCGCTCAAGGCCGGGAAGAAGACCTATCAGGCCTATATCTATCCGGGCGTCAACCATGGCTTCCACAACGACTCGACCCCGCGCTATGACGAAGCGGCTGCCGAACTGGCGTGGGGGCGCACCCTTGAATGGTTCAAGCGTTACCTGGGGTGAGCGCCACGTCGCGGCTCAGTAGCGAATCATCACGGACTTGAGTTCCGTGTAGTCGTCGATGAAGGCGCTGCCGAACTCCCGGCCCATCCCCGAAGACTTGCTGCCGCCAAAGGGCACGGCCGGGTCGAGCAGGGTGTGCATGTTCACCCATACGGTGCCGGCTTCGATGGCGGGCACCATGCGCAGGGCCTTGCCCAGGTCATTGGTCCAGAGGCTGGCACTCAGGCCGAACGGCGTGTCGTTCATCAGCTCCAGCAGTTCTTCTTCACTGTCGTAAGGCAAGAACGTGGCGATCGGGCCGAAGGTCTCTTCGTGAAGCAAGGTATCGCTGCGACTGTTGGCAAGGATGATGGTCGGCTCGACATAACAGCCCGGTCCGTCGATCAACTTGCCGCCGTGAATGATGGTGTTGTCTTGTGCCCGGGCTTTGGCAAAGAACTCGCCGAGTTTGCGCTGATGCTGGCGGTTGGTGACCGGGCCGAACTCGGTGGCTTCGTCCAGGGGCGAGCCGATATTGAGTTTGCTCAGGCGCTGGGCCAGTTTGTCCATGATCGGTTCAAGCTGCGAACGATGGACAAAGAACCGCTCGGCCGCCGCGCAGATTTGCCCTGAGTGCAGAAAACCCGCTTCGATGATGCCGTTGACCGCCACGTCCGCCGCCACGTCCGGCAGAAAACCCGCCGCATTCTTGCCGCCCAGTTCCAGTGTGGCACGGGTCAGCCCGGCGCCCATGGCGCTCTGGCCGACGGCGAGGCCGGTTGGCACGGAACCGGTGAACGAAACCTTGTTTGTGCCAGGGTGCTCGATCAACCCTTTGCCTACTTGACCACCGCCGGTCACCACGTTGAGGGCACCCGGTGGCAGGCCCGCGTCCATGGCCAGTTCGGCGATGCGCAGGATGGTCAGCGGCGTGAACTCGCTGGGTTTGATGATGATGCTGCAGCCGGTCACCAGTGCCGAGGCGAGTTTCCAGATGGCAATCATGGTGGAGAAGTTCCACGGCACGATGCCGACCACCACGCCCACCGGTTCGCGCAGCGTGAACGCGGTGTAGCGTTCACCGGCGAAGGAGGGCAGCGACGGGGTGATGGTCTGGCCGCTGATCTTGGTGGCCCAGCCGGCGTAATAACGCAAAAAATGCGCGGCCTGGTCGACCTCGAAAGCGCGGGATATCTGGATGATCTTGCCCGACTGGCAGGTTTCGATCTGCGCCAGTTCTTCGCGATGGCGCTCCAGTAGGTCCGCCAGCTTGAGCAGCACGTGACCGCGCACGGCCGGTGCCGCCGCAGACCACTGTTTGAATCCGCGCCGCGCCGACTCCACCGCCGCATCGATATCGCCTGGCGAGGCTTCGCTGACCTGTGCGATGACCTGGCCGGTGGCGGGGTTGACGACGTCCAGCGTCTGCGCGCTTTGGCTTTGGACATAACGACCGTCGATGAACAGCGCGTGGTGTCGGGCGAGAAAAGCTTCGACCTGAGGTAGCAGGGCAATATCGCTCATGAGGGTTTCCTGATCGCGGGCAAGGGAAAGTCTGGAGGTTAATCCCTGGGGGCCGATGCGGCTTGACTGTGCCTGCCGCGGGGTATGTCTGTGGCTGCCAGTTTCCGGGAGGGGCTGGCAGCCAGGAGCAAAAGCCATTGCAGCCATGTACAAGCCAGCGCGACCGGTTTGCGTTCAGATCAGTGTTTCGACTGACGGGCAAAGGGGCGGGCGATGTTTCTCCAGACCAACAAACAGAAGCTGGCGTTGATCGCGCAAATACAACGCGCATTGGCCGGAGAGGGCGGCGACGCCCCGATGCTGGAGGTGTATCCGTCACTGCGGGACTGTCTTGAGCAACACGCACGGCAGATGACGCAGGCAAGCGAAGACCTGCACAATGCCCAGGCACAGGTGAGCGAGCAGAGCGCGCGAGGCCGGCAACGTGAGCATGAACTTGAGGTGACTCGCCAGCAGTTGGAACAGGCCCTGGAGCGCGAGCATCGGCTTGAAGCACGCCTGGATGAACACCGCCAGCAGTTGCAGCAACTCCAGCAGCAAGCGCACATCTGGGAGCTGCTGCAATCGACCCTGACCGAAGGCTGCTGGGACATCACGGTGGCCAATGGCGATCTGCAGCACCCCGCCAGCGCCATGCGTTTTTCCGGTCAGTTCCGCTCGCTGCTGGGCTACACCGCCGATGAGTTACCCGATGGCTGGGATGCCCAGGTCAGCATCACCCACCCTGACGACCTGCCAAAGATCATGGCGATTTTCGAGCGGGAAATCCTTGGCTCCCAGGGCAGCGGCGAGTACGTATTCGAGTACCGGATGCGCCATAAGAGCCGGGATTACATCTGGTGTCGCGAGCGTGGTCGGGCGTTACGGGATTCGCACGCACGCCTGGTTCGGGTCATCGGTGCGGTGCGCGATATCAGCGATGAACGCTCGGCCCAATCTACCCACCAGCGCATGCTGGAGCAGAACCAAGTGACCTACGCCCAGATTGCCACCGTGGTGGGGGTGATCAAGGGCATCGCCGAGCAGACCAATCTGCTGGCCTTGAACGCCGCCATTGAAGCGGCCAGGGCGGGCGAGGTCGGGCGCGGTTTTTCCGTGGTGGCCGATGAGGTGCGCAAACTGGCAGAAAGCACTCGTCAGGCGACCCATCAGATCCAGACCATGTTGCATCAGCACAAACAATAATCCGCCCGGGAGCTGCCTTCGGGGCAGCTCCCGGTTGCTTCAGAATGGAACCGCTACCACCAGTTGGCTGTAGACATTGGTGCCGTTGCCATTCACTTGATTGCCGCCGTTGCTCGCGTCCTTTTCCGGCTTGTACAGACCCACCAGTGGCGTGACGATCAGGTGTTCGTTCACGGCCCATTCCACATACAGGTCCAGCTCCCGTCCATCGAGATTCAGCGCGTCGCGGGTGTGCAGGGTCTTGTAGTCGAAGAATAGCGCGCCGATAGTCACTGCCTCTGTTGGCTTGAGCTTGAGCCCCAGGTGCTGGACAGCGGTGTTGCTGTTGAACGGCCCGGAATAGTTGCCGGTGACTTCGCCCTGGAACCAGGTGCCATAGCCGCGACTCGTGCCGTTGAACATCGAGTCCCAGTCCTTGGAGTAGCGGCTGTAGCGATAGGTCAGGTCCGGGGTCCAGGGCAGCTCAGCGAAGGTGTAGCCGGCTTCGGTGTACCAGGCTTTCTCCGGGCCCGCGTCCTTGTCCTGCCAGGCATATTCGAAGGCAAAGTGGGCATTGTCGATGCCGGCATTCCCCGCGCCCCGCAGGCTGTAGATGTCCATGCCTTCGCGCTGCTTCTGGAACTCGCTGGCGTAGCGATCATCGACGTCGATGCCATGGATGTAGGTCAGCCCCAGTGTGCCTGGTGCTGCGCTGTATTGCAGGGTACCGGCGGCCATTTCGGTATTGGCCTGGGCGCGGTTGTCGGACTTGATCCACATCAGGCTGCCGTGTACGCCTTCCTGGCCGCCCAGGCGCAGCACGGCGGTCTTGTCGAAGGCATGACGGGCCGCCAGGTAATAGGCGCCGCCGCGGTTGAACTCACCGTCGGCCACGCCTTTGCCCAGATTCAGACCGTCGTCATTGATGATGAAGCCATCGCCGAGGGTAATGACCTGGCGACCGTAGGACAGGTCGACGCCGTCCTTGCCCAGCGCCGGGAACAGATCCCCTGAACGCCAGCCGGCAAACGCTTCATCGAACTTGGTGGTGCGTTCGGATCCGTCGCTCAGGCCCGCGGCATCGCCGTCGCCCCAGGTGCCGGAGCTGACCAGATTGGCCGTCCCGTAGACGCTGCCCATGGCGCCGAGTGTCTGGTCGATACTCAGGCCATACTTGATAAAACCCTCACGCCAACTTGAGCCGCCGCGGGTGCCGTCATAGTTCTTGCGACTATTGAACATCCCGTAGACCGCCAGGAAGTTGCCGGTAACCGTGGTGTCGTCGTCGGTGTAAAGCTCATAGGCCTGGGCCGACGAATCAGCCACCAGCAGGGCGATTCCAAGGCCGATGGCGTTGCGCAGCAAAGGTGTATTGCGGGTGTGCTCCATGGTGTTTTCCCCAGTGTGATAGGACATCAGAGCGCCCATTAAGGGGAGACCGGGGCAGGGAAGTCTTTTACCTGCCTGCCAGATAATTGATCCAGCCCGCCAAGGCGCGAGCGCTGGCAGGCAGCAACAAAACCGGCGGCAGACACGGGCAAGACGCTCGGGCCGAGGGCGGCGCACAGTGATCCTGCACGCGACGCCGTTTCGATCAGGGACTGGCTGGGGAAGGCTTGAGCGCCGGCTCCTGGACGGCAGTGGCATCCATACTAAAAATCCGCTTTCGAGGATCTTCACGATGTCGATCAATGACAGGCTCACCGAGCACTTGAACCGGGGTACGGTGGGCTTTCCCACCGCGTTGGCCAGCACCATTGGCCTGATCATGGCAAGCCCGGTGATTCTCACCGCCACCATGGGCTTCGGTATTGGCGGCAGCGCCTTTGCCGTGGCGATGTTGATCGCCGTGGTCATGATGCTGGCCCAGGCGACCACCTTCGCCGAAGCCGCCTCGATCCTGCCCACCACCGGCTCGGTCTACGACTACATCAACTGTGGCATGGGACGCTTTTTTGCAATCACCGGTACGCTGTCGGCCTACCTGATTGTCCATGTGTTCGCCGGGACTGCGGAAACGATCCTGGCCGGGGTCATGGCCCTGGTGAATTTCGAGCACCTCAACACCCTGGCCGAATCGGCGGGTGGCTCCTGGCTGTTGGGCGTGGGGTTCGTCGTGGTCTTCGGCGTGCTGAACGCGTTTGGTGTCAGCGCCTTCGGCCGGGCCGAGATCATCCTCACGTTCGGCATGTGGACGACCCTGATGGTGTTCGGCGTATTGGGCTTGATCGCCGCTCCGGCGGTGGAGCTGGAGGGGTGGTTTGGCGCATCCGTGGTGGGCACCGATCTGGTGACGGTGCTGTCGCTGGTGGGCATGGCCATGTTCATGTTTGTCGGTTGCGAGTTCGTCACGCCACTGGCGCCGGACCTGCGGCGCTCGGCCACGACCATGCCGCGGGCCATGATGCTGGGGTTGTTCGGCGTTGCCACGTGCATGTTCATTTATGGCGCGGCGATGAAGCGCCAGGTCGAAAACGTGCTGCTCGATGCCACCAGCGGCGTGCACTTGCTGGACACGCCCATGGCGATTCCGCGATTCGCCGAGCAGGTCATGGGCGATATCGGCCCGATGTGGCTGGGGATCGGCTTCCTGTTTGCCGGAGCGGCGACCATCAACACCCTGATGGCCGGTGTGCCGCGGATTCTGTATGGCATGGCGGTGGATGGTGCGCTGCCGCGGTTTTTCACCTATCTGCACCCTCGTTTCAAGACCCCCGTGCTGTGCATCCTTGTGGCGATGCTGATTCCCTGTCTGCACGCGCTGTGGCTCGGCGGCAATACCGACAACATCATGCACCTGGTGCTGGCTGCAGTGTGTGCCTGGAGTTTTGCCTACCTGTTGGTGACCGTGTCGGTGATCAGCCTGCGGATCCGTCGTCCGGATCTGCCTCGGGCCTATCGCTCACCGTTTTTCCCGCTGCCTCAGATCCTGTCCAGTGTCGGCATCGTCATCGGCATGTGGTTCATCACTCCACCAGGCATGAATCCGGCAGACATTTACGTTCCATTCGCGGTGATGCTCGGTGGCACTGCGGCCTACGCCTTGTTCTGGACCCTGGTGGTGCAGAAGGTCAATCCATTCAAGCCCGCGTCGGTGGAAGACGTGCTGGCCAAGGAGTTTTCCCATGAGCCAGGGCAACCTGTCAGCGAGTTTGACGAACGTGCTGCGAAGACTGTCTGAGCTGTTCAGTGCCCACCGCGCCCCGGTCGGTTATCGTCCCGGGGTGACGCTGGAACACTTGCGGCGCAACCTCGGGCTGGCGCGATTCGAGATGTCCGGCCCGGTGACGGCGATGGCCGTCACCGATGATGGTTGCTTGCAGGTGGAGATCGTCGAGCGCACCGAGTCGCAGTTGTTGATGCACCTGGTGATGACCGAGTTCGTGCTGCGCGTGCCTGCGTCGAGAGAGGGCACGGCACGCGTGGAACTGCACCATGGCGGGGCCGTGCGTCGC
Organism: Pseudomonas sp. N-1-13; assembly: GCF_057787095.1. Taxonomy (NCBI): domain Bacteria; kingdom Pseudomonadati; phylum Pseudomonadota; class Gammaproteobacteria; order Pseudomonadales; family Pseudomonadaceae; genus Pseudomonas; species Pseudomonas sp. N-1-13. The sequence continues at coordinate 2,429,839 of NZ_JBYNRI010000001.1, forward strand.
CAGGGTATTCGTTGTCGGCTCAAGGAAGGGGACAATCAGCTGTCGGCTCGTTTGAAGACGGCGATAGAGGGCGATCCGGCGCTGTACCAAGCCCTCATGCCGCTGGACTTCAAACGCCTGCGCATCGATCTGCAAGACCACCAGTGGTGCGTGCGGCTGGAGCACATGGGCGGCAGTGAGGTGGTGAATCGGATGCCGGCCTTTCGGCGCTACATTGCTTTGAGCCGCGAGCAACGGATTGCCTTGTGGGCGGTCTTGAGCGGCTTGCAAAGGGTACTGGGAACACTCTGATTTGTGGGCTTTGCCCTGGCATCAATTGTGCTACTGCTCTGGCGATCAGGTACTTGTTGCGCGCATATAGATAACATGTTAACTATTGCCGTACAAAAACAATAAGCCACTGCGGAGAGCGCCATGAGCATGCATCAGGTTGGGCAAGACGGGCTGGAGACCTGGAACCGGGATCTGCGCGCGACTTGCGGCCATTTCGAGACGGAACTGGCCTTTAATCGCGCGCTGTTTATCGGTGAGGTGTCGAATTTCTTCCGTGGCGGTCTTTCCCTCGCCAACTTGCGTACCAACGCTGGCTGTATCAAGCGTCACTCGCCCAATTCCGACCACGATGACGACCAGGATTGCTTCCTGGTCAGTCAGCGCAGTGGATACTCGCGCATTACTCAGAACGGCCTGAGCATCCAGCTGGCGCCCGGCGAACTGCTATTGATGGATTCGGTGGGCTCGCTCGAGATCAGCCCGTTCGGCCTGATTGAACACGCGGTGTTGTCTCTGTCCCGCCAGGATGTGTCCAGGAAACTGGGCGGGGAAACCCGGACCTTCGGCAAGATCTCCTCGCGCAAGGCTTGTGGGCGCATGTTGCACGTCTTGATGGATCAGCTGTGCAAGGACACTCCCGACGGTGAGGGCGCCACAGGAGAAGGTGAAGCCTTGCAGAATGCGTTTGTTTCGCTGCTCGGTTCGGCCCTGGAACAGGGCACCGGATCGGAGGATGACGGCGTTGCGTTGCAAGGCAATCACTTGCGCAGTTATGTGCAGAAAGTCATCGACGAGTCCCTGACCCAGCCCGGCTTGAGCCCGGTGGGCCTGGCCAACCGTCTGAACATTTCGGTGCGACATCTGTACCGTTTATTCGAAGAACAGGATGACAGCGTCTGCCGCTACATCCAGCGGGCCCGGCTCAAGCGCAGCGCCGATGACCTGACCAATCCGTTCCTGCGGGACGAATCCATCACTTCGATCGCCTACAAATGGGGCTTCACCGATTCGGCCCATTTCAGCCGTTCGTTCAAGAAACAGTTCGAGCTATCGCCCAAGGAATTTCGTGCCAGCCATCTGCAACAGGTACAGGGGGTGGTTTGAGTGGTGGGCGCATTCAGGGTCGGCTCAAGCTGACCCACGGCTATCGCGAGCAGGCTCGCTCCCACAGTGGATGGGGGGAGGATGGGGCTGTGGGAGCAGGGCTGCCGGTGATGACGGCTGCGTCGACATCATCGCCAGCCGACGCACCGCTCCCACACGCTCAAACCTCGGGCAAGGTCGAGCCGCCGTCCACCACCAGGGTTTGTCCGGTCACATACGCGGCCAGGTCCGATGCCAGAAAGAGCATGGCGCCGGCGATGTCGGACGGGGTGCCCAGGCGTCCCAGCGGTACCCGACGGGCGATGTCTTGATTGACCGCATCATCCCCCAGGTTCGCCATGGCCGGTGTCGCGATCATCCCGGGTTCGACGCCGTTGACCCGGATATGCTCACTCGCCAGTTCCAGTGCCGCATTGCGGATGAACCCGTTGACTCCGGCCTTGGACGCCGCATAGTGACTGAGCCCTGGATAAGCCACCCGCGGGCCGGTGACCGAGGAGGTCACCAGCACGCAGCCCTGGCCCTGCCGACGGAACATCGGCAATGCTCCCTGAGTCAGCCAGAACAGCGCCGAAAGGTTGACTGCCAGCGTGCGCTCAAGCATCGGCGGTGTGATCCCGGCAAAGGGTGTCAGGGGAAAGTACCCGGCGTTGTGCACCAGAACATCCAGCCTCCCCAGACGCTGCTCCAGATCAGCCATCAGCGTACTGATCGCCGTTGCATCGGCCAGGTCCACGCCCACGGCCTGTACCTGACAACCTGCAGCGGTCAACTCGCTCGCCACCACCTCGGCCTGTGCCAGGTCCAGGTCAGCGATCACCACACGGCCCCTACGCCAGGCGAAGGCTTCGACGATGGCCCGGCCTATACCCTGGGCACCGCCCGTGACCAGCACCGTTTTTGCGCTGAAATCCAGGTCATCAGGCATCGGTGGCCTCCATCCGGCTGAAGGCCAGGGTTGGTACGTCTACGATGCTGGAGCCACCGTCGGCCACCAATGCCGCGCCAGTGATGATCGAGGCTTGATCCGAGGCCAGGAAGCGACAGACATGGGCAATTTCCTGCGCGCTGGCGGGCCTGCGCAATGGCACGTCCGCGCAGACCCTGTCGTAGGCCTGCTGCAGCGTTTCGCCGTGAAACTGCATCAAGACCTGCATTTCCTCATCAGCCATCGGCGTGCGCACCCAGCCCGGGCAGACGGCGTTGACCCGCACCCCGCGCGGGCCGTAATCGCGCGCCAGGGAGCGGTTCAGCCCCAGCAGCGCGTGCTTGGCGGTGGTATAGCCGCAGACTTGCGGGCCTGCCGCCAACGACGCGATGGATGCGATCAGGACAATGTTGCCAGCGCTTTCCTGCAGCAGCGGCAGGCACGCCCGGGCGCTGTAGAAGGCGCTGTCGAGATTGCTGCGCATGGCCGCTTCCCAGGTCTGCGGGCTGGTCTGGGTGGCGCTGCCCAGGCCCATGCCGCCAGCGCAGGCCAGCAGCACATCGAGCCGGCCATAACGCTCGCGGATCTGTGCGACGAAGCCGTCCCAGGTCGTCGGGCACGCGGCATCGCCCACCAGCACCAGGCCGCCTATTTCCTCGGCCAGTTGCGCCAGAGGTTCGCGGCGTCGGCCGATCAGCACCAGGTTGGCGCCCTCAGCGGCATACAACCGGGCGCAGGCGGCACCGATGCCAGTGCCCGCGCCCGTGATCACGATGGTGCGCAATTCAGGCATCGGGATATTCCGTCCGGTTGAGAACCTGGCAGTAGGAACTGACGGGGAAATTGGAAAACTCATCGAAAGACGCGCCGGCATAACCGAAAATCTTGCCGTCGCTGCGGTGCTGCTGCATGTCGATCAGCACCAGGCCCAGGGTCGGGATGATCTTTTCCCGCCAGACGAACAGGTACAACTGATCGGCGATCTTGTAGGTGTCACACCGGTCGGTATCGCACAGGCCCTGTTCGACACCCTTGAGGCACTGCCAGGAATAGAACCGGTCGTTGAGATAGATGTGTTCGTAGACTTCGCTGGGGCTGTAGCGATACAGGTTGCGCAGGCCCACCAGTTCGGTGGTCGGTGCATGTGGGCACAGGCCCTGCTGCCAGGGGCGGTCGAGACTGCCGTGAAGGAACTCCACTTTCACGCCCGTCAGTGGCTGGCCGGCCAGCGCGCGGCTGTACAGACCTTCGCGAGTTTGTTCTTGCCCGGGCATGCTGCCGATCACTGCGGTGAACGCCGCGTGAGCGGTATCAAGTACCAGGCTGACCGACCAGGCTTGTGCGCCTTCGTGCTTGACGAAATCCACCAGGTAGAGGCCTGGCCGCACCGACGTGGCCCGATAAGGCGCGGTGCCGCTGGAATGACCATCGGCTGCGTTCCATGACAGGGTTTGCTGTTCGAAGCGGTGTTCGATCTGCCAGCCATTGGCGAAATTCAGGGTGAAGGTCTTACCGTTCAGGTCGGCCAGGTTCGGCAGGATGAACGCTTCAGGGGCAAAGCCGTCGGCCAGGGCGCCGACGGTGATCCAGTCTGTAGGTGTGGTCATTGCAAGACTCCGGTTGGATGAGATAGCCACCCGGATCATGGCGCCTTGCGCGGGGCTGGCCCATCAACCGAATGGTTGAACCGGCACAGGCAATGGCTTAGAGGAACAGGCTGCTGACCAGCTCGGTTCGATTGCTCACGCCGGTCTTGCGAAACAGGTTGATCAGATGCGTCTTGACCGTGGGCAGGCCGACGTCCAGCTCTCGGGCCAACTCTTTGTTACTGACGCCCTGGCGCAGCAGCAACGCTATCTGGCGTTCCTTGGGGGTCAGGCTACTGAGCGAGTCGTCCTGCGGCGGCAGGTTGGCGACGGCCAGTTGCAGTAACGCTTGCAGCGCTGCGAGCTGCGTCAGTTGCTCGCTGGTGAAGACGCCTTGCTCGGCGGTGCGCAACAAGGAAATAGCCGCTTGAGGCCGACTGCCCCAATGGGCGAAGACTTCCACCACATCCACCACGTCGTAGCGCTGTAAAAAATGGCGGTAGCGATGGCTGTCACGGATTGGCTGGCGGGCCATGGCCAGCCCAAGAGGCACCACGGCCAGGTCGCTGGAAACGTAGTTGCGCGGCTGCAACGGATCGAACTGGCGATAATTGTCCAGATAGTCGCGATGCATCTCGCCGCTCATGCCATGCAGGCTGAAGTCATGGGCTTGCAACTGTCGGTCGACGCAATAGAAGGCCGCTCGACTGGCGGGAACGAGCTGGGTGAACGCGTGCAGGCAATGGCCGGCGATGTCCTGGGAGGGGATGACGTACATGCTCGCAACCTTCGCCAAGAGGGCTGCCGGTGAATCCGGCAGCCGGGTCCGGTCAGACTACCGCGAAGTAGTGTTTGACAAAACTTTCGCTGACCACTTCCCACAATACCGGCGTACCTTTGGTCACGAACCAGCTGTCGCCGGCCTTGTAGCGGGTGCTCTGACCGCTGGCTTCATCGGTCAGCACCACTTCGCCAGTGACCACGGTGGCCTGTTCGGCGAACGGATAAACCATTCGGAACTTGCCCTTGGTCGTGCCGAAGTAGGCGCTGCTGACCGCATCGGTGGGGGCGCCGAAGGTCATTTTGCCGAAGGCTTTGACTTCGCCTTCGAGAATCTGCGAACCGAGATCGGCGACGGTGCCCCAGGCGTCCAGGTCGGACAGCTGGATGTCTTTCTTGAGGTTGATAAGGGGCATGGCAGTGACTCCTGATGAGTGAAAAAAACAGCGGGTATGTATGTCTAGTACCGGTCCGTGAAGGCGCTGGGATCTGTGGGAGCGCCTAACTGACTGGCATCATGGCCATCAGCGACGGCCATTCCAGTAACCCGACAGCTGGTGCCAGGACTTGCCGGCGGTCAGCAGCAGTGGACGGATGGCGTCCTTGCCGATGATGGTCGGACGCCTGACGGAGCTGACCAGGTCGTAGCGCGCCGAGCCTTCGCTCATGCCTTCGGCCAGCACCTTGCAGATGATGTGGCTGGGGGTGACGCCAAAGCCTGAATAGCCCTGGACGAAAAACGCATTGCTGCGGCCGGGCAGGGTGCCGATCTGCGGAAACAGGTTCGGGCTGCACGCCATCGGGCCGCCCCAGGCCAGGTCGATCTTCACGTCCTTGAGGTACGGGAAAATCTTCAGCATCAGGCGCCGATTCCAGGCCTTGAGGTCCTGGGGGATGTGTTCTATCAACGGCGTCGCCGCACCGAACAGCAGGCGGTTTTCATTGGTGACGCGGTAGTAGTCGATCACCGGGCGAATATCGCTGTAGGCGCCGCGAATCGGGCTGATGCGCTGGATCAGCTCCTCCGACAATGGCTCGGTCATCATCTGGAAGGCATAGGTATTGATGGTCGAGCGATGCAGCTCCGGCTCCAGTTTGTTGAGGAAGCTGTCGCAGGCCCACAACAGCTTGCTGGCCTTGACCGAGCCACGCCCGGTGCGCACGGTGATGCGCTCGCCGTAGCTGACTTCCAGGGCCGGACTGTTCTCGAAAATCCGCACGCCGTGGCTGACCAGTGCCTTGGCTTCGCCCAGCAACAGGTTCAGCGAATGCACGTGCCCGCCGCCCATGTGCAGCAATGCACTGCTGTAGGCCTTGGACCCGATGATTTGCTGCACGTCGGAACCGCCGAGAAAGCGGATCTCATGCTTGCTGTTGATCGACTTGAAGTCTTTTTCCCAGGCCCGCAGGGTTTTTTCCTGGCGAGCGTTGAAGCCCATGTAGCCGTAGCCATGGCAGAAGTCGGCATCGATGTCGTACTTGGCGATGCGGTCCTTGATGATGTCCGCGCCCAGATCGCTGATCTCGAAGACCTGCCGCAGCCCGTCTTCTCCCACATCCTTCTTGATTTTTTCCAGGTCATGGCCGATGCCGGCCATGATCTGCCCGCCATTGCGCCCGGTGCCGCCGAACCCCAGGTAACGCGCCTCCAGCACCACGATATTGGTAATGCCTTTTTCAGCGAGTTCCAGCGCGGTATTGATGCCGGAGAAACCGCCGCCAATCACCACGACGTCGGCTTCCACGTCCTGTTCCAGGGTTGGGAAACTGAGGTTGTATTTCTTGGTGGCGGTGTAATAGGTGGGCGTTTCGATATTGATCATGACGCAACCTGACAAAGTGAAAAGAAACGCCGTGACAAGCGCCTTCGCAAGACACTGCACGCGATGGCCCTATTAAGAGCCCTGGTGCTGGCGCCTGTCTTGATCATCCGTGCCGGCGGATTTGATCGAGCGCGCCATGGCAGTGAAGGTCGCACCGTGGAAAGTACAATCTTGGGTCTGGAAGGTGCATTTTTCAGTTGCCCCGGATTACCCATACTGAACGGGCCTTAATCACTGATTCCGCCATTTCTGCAGCACCGGGTTGCCGGGCAAAGGCGGGATCGGCAGATGCCAATAATAAAAGAGCCCGTCCATGAAAAAGCCAAATCCGTTGCTCGAAGACCTCAAGCCTATCCTGCCGGTCATTGCCGCCAATGCCTTCCAGGCAGAGAAGGACCGTAGCGTTCCTGTCGAAAATATAGCCTTGCTCAAAGGTATCGGCATGCACCGGGCTTTCCAGCCGAAAAAGTACGGCGGCATGGAAATATCGCTACCGCAGTTCGCCGACTGCATCGCGTTGCTGGCCGGCTCCTGCGCCAGCACCGCCTGGGCCATGAGCCTGTTGTGCACCCACAGCCATCAATTGGCAATGTTCCCGGCCAAAACCCAGGAAGAAGTCTGGGGTGACGATCCCGATGCGACTGCCAGTAGCAGCATTGCACCTTTCGGTCGCACCGAGGAGGTCGAGGGCGGTGTGATGTTCAGCGGCGAAATGGGCTGGAGCAGCGGCTGTGACCATGCCGAGTGGGCGATCGTGGGATTTCGCCGCAAAAATGCCGAAGGAACCCAGGACTATTGCTTCGCGGTGCTGCCTCGCAGCGATTATGAAATCCGCGATGACTGGTACGCGGTAGGCATGCGCGGCAGTGGCAGCAAGACCTTGATCATCGACAACGCGTTTGTGCCGGAACACCGGATTCAGAAAGCCAAGGACATGATGGAAGGCAAATCCGCCGGGTTTGGCCTGTACCCCGACAGCAAGATTTTCTACTCGCCGTATCGCCCGTATTTCGCCAGCGGTTTCTCCACCGTGAGCCTGGGTGTGGCGGAACGCATGCTAGAGGTTTTTCGCGAGAAAACCCGAACCCGCGTGCGCGCCTACACCGGCGCGGCGGTCGGCGCCGCCACTCCAGCGCTGATGCGCCTGGCCGAGTCCACTCATCAGGTGGCGGCAGCCCGGGCGTTTCTGGAGAAAACCTGGCAAGAGCATGCCGAGCACAGTGAGCGCCACCAATACCCCAGCCGCGAAACCCTGGCGTTTTGGCGGACCAACCAGGGGTACGCCACCAAAATGTGCATTCAGGCAGTGGATCGCCTGATGGAAGCAGCCGGGGGTGGCGCCTGGTTCGAGACCAATGAACTGCAACGACTGTTCCGCGATGCCCATTTGACCGGTGCTCACGCCTACACCGACTACGACGTCTGCGCGCAGATTCTGGGCCGTGAACTGATGGGCCTGGAGCCCGACCCCACCATGGTTTGACCGCCTGCTCGCTGAGCCTGGCTCATATAAAAACAATTGAGGCCGTCGACTGAGGCGGCCGGGAGTCTTGTATGTCTGATGTGTGCGATAGCGCTTTCGACACCCGTGCGTTTCGCCGGGCCCTGGGTAACTTTGCCACTGGCGTGACCGTGGTCACCGCGGCCGCCGAAGATGGTCGCAAGGTCGGTGTGACGGCCAACAGTTTCAACTCGGTGTCCCTGGATCCGCCGCTGATTCTCTGGAGCATCGACAAGCGCTCCAGCAGTCACGGTGTGTTCGAGGCCGCCAGCCATTTTGCGGTGAACGTGCTGGCCGCCGATCAGATCGACCTGTCGAACAACTTCGCTCGGCCCAAGGAGGATCGGTTCGCCGAGATCCAGTTCGAGGCCGGGGAGGGAGGTGCTCCGGTGTTTGTCGATTGCTCGGCGCGTTTTCACTGTGAAAAATTCCAACAGGTCGATGGCGGTGATCACTGGATCATGATCGGTAAAGTCGTGGCGTTTGATGATTACGGCCGCTCACCGTTGCTCTATCACCAGGGCGCCTACTCGATGATCTTGCCCCACACCCGCATGACCAAACGGGAGGAGGGACAGTCCCCCAGCAGTCACTTCCAGGGCCGTTTGAGCCACAACCTGTATTACCTGATGACCCAGGCGCTGCGGGCCTATCAGGCCAGTTACCAGCCGCGCCAGCTGTCCACCGGGCTGCGCACCAGCGAAGCACGGATGTTGATGGTGCTGGAAAACGATGCAGGGCTGAACCTGTGCGACCTGCAACGGGAAGTGGCGATGCCGGCGCGTGAGATCGAAGAGGCCGTGGCTAACCTCAAGCGCAAGGGCCTGGTCACCGATGAGGGCGAGCGAGTGCGTCTGACCGTCAAGGGCGTGGACGAAACCGAAGGACTCTGGGCAATTGCCAAGGAGCAGCAGGACAAGGTATTCGGCCAGTTCAGCGAGCAACAGGTGGAGCATTTCAAGGCCGTGCTCAAAGGCGTCATCAAAGGCGCTTGAGTTGTTACAGGGGTTCAAGCGCGACACTCAGCCTTGTGGCGAGGAGAGAAATCCCTTCGCCCCAAGGTAACTTGGCGCCGAAGCTGTTAAGATTTAGTTAACTCATTAACTAAATTTCCTCGCGAACACACCTATGCCCAAACCGCGCCAATCCTTGACCCTCACCCTTCTACAGGCCCGTGAAGCGGCCATGGGTTTTTTCCGTCCCTCCCTCAACCAGCACGGTTTGACCGAACAGCAATGGCGAGTCATCCGTATCCTCAGCCAGCACGACGAACTGGAGATCAATCGCCTGGCTGAACTGGCCTGCATTCTCAAACCGAGCATGACCGGCGTGCTGACGCGCATGGAAGCGGCGGGCATGGTGGAACGGCGCAAGGCCGAACAGGATCAGCGGCGGGTGCTGGTGCGCCTGGCGCCGCAGGGGCAGGCGAGCTTCGATTCGATGAGCCAGAGCATGGAAGAGAATTACCAGCGTTTGCAGGGCAAGTTGGGGGAGCAGAAGTTGCAGACGTTGCTGGAGTTGCTCAATGACCTGAAAGCGATCAGGCGTTGAGATCCCGGGTTGGTTAACGTCTGTGGGAGCAAGGCTTGCCCGCGATGAAGGCACCGCGGTCTCTCAGAAACCGAGGTGCCGGTTTCGCGAGCAAGCTTTGCTCCCACAGGCCCCCTCTCCACAGAGGTTTGTGTTGCTATCAGTACACACCTCTAGCCGCAGGTTTTGGTGTGTCTTTGAACGTCGCCGCAAGGCTTTGCAAACCGCGCATCAACACGGTTGTATCCACCCCCACCGCGACAAACCCAGCGCCCAGCTCGATATAACGCCGGGCGAGCTGTTCATCGGCGCTGAGAATCCCGGCCGCTTTGCCGGCCTGGCGGATGCGGGCGATGGCGTCCTCGATGGCGGCTTGCACGGTCGGATGCCCGGGATTGCCACGAAAACCCATGGACGCGCTCAGATCCGCCGGACCTATGAAGACCCCGTCAACACCTTCCACTGCGGCGATGGCATCCAGGTTGGCCAGGCCCTCGCGGCTTTCGATCTGCACCAGCAGGCACATCTGTTCGTCGGCCTTATCGAGGTAACCGGCAATACTGTTCCAGCGTGATGCACGGGCCAGCGCACTGCCGACGCCTCGGACGCCTTGAGGCGGGTAGTGAATGGCGCGCACCAGTTCGCGAGCCTGGCCGGCGCTTTCGACCATCGGCACCAGCAAGGTTTGCACACCGATGTCGAGCACCTGTTTGATCAATGCGGTGTCGCCGACCACTGGGCGGATCACCGGTTGGCTGGGGTAGGGGGCCACGGCCTGGAGCTGGCCGAGTATCCCGCGCACATCATTGGGCGCGTGTTCGCCGTCGATCAACAACCAGTCGAAGCCGGCGTTGGCCGCCAGTTCCGCACAGTAGGCGTCGGCCAGGCCCAGCCACAGGCCAATCTGCGCCTCACCGCTGCGCAGCCGTTGCTTGAAGGTATTGATGGGCATGTCCATGAGTCAGTCTCCGATCAGACGAAACGGCAAGCGATGGAACCGAGCATGTCGTAGTCGACATGGAAGGTATCCCCCGGGTTGGCCGCCACGGGACGGGTGAAGGAGCCACCTAGAATGATTTGCCCCGGCTGCAGGGTGACGTCGTAGGCCGCCAGTTTGTTCGCCAGCCAGGCCACGCCTTTGGCCGGGTGATTGAGCACCGCTGCCGAGACGCCGGATTCCTCGATCACGCCGTTGCGGTAGAGCACCGCAGGCACCTTGCGCAGGTCGATTTCAGTGGGGCGCACCGCGCGCCCGCCCATGACCACGCCGGCGTTGGCGGCATTGTCGGAGATGGTGTCGAAGACTTTGCGGGTGGCCTTGCTTTGTGGATCGATCTGCTGGATGCGGGCATCAATGATTTCCAGTGCCGGGATCACCCATTCGGTGGCGTCCAGCACGTCGAATACCGTCACGTTCGGGCCTTTCAACGGCTTGCCGAGGATGAACGCCAGTTCCACTTCCACCCGGGGCACGATGAAGCGCTCGAACGGGATGTCGGTGCCCTCGTCGAAGAACATGTCATCGAGCAGGGCACCATAGTCCGGCTCAGTGATGTTCGACGAGACCTGCATGGCCCGGGAGGTCAGGCCGATCTTGTGGCCGACCAGCTTGCGGCCGTCCTTGATCTTTTGCGCAACCCAGGCGCGCTGGATGGCGTAAGCGTCGTCCAGGGTGATATGCGGATGGTCGAGGGAAAACTGCCGCACCTGTTCGCGCGAACGTTCTGCGTGGTCGAGGCGGGCGGCGGCCTGCTGGATGAGGTTTTGATCGAGCATGAAGAGCATCTCTTATTGAGGGTTGACGATGGCGGCCTGGGTGCGAAGCACCAGCAGGCCCCCCACGGCGATGAGCAGCGCCAGCACATAAAGGGCCAGGCTGGCGCTCTGGGTGGTGTCGCGCATCCAGCCGATCAGATAGGGCGCCAGGAATGAGGCAATGCTGCCGAAGGAGCTGATCAGTGCGATGCCGGCGGCCTGGGTGCTGTTGGACAGGAAGGCCGGCGGCAGTTGCCAGAACATCGGCAACGCTGCACTGGCACCCATACCCGCGATGATCAGGCCACCCAGTACCAGGGTTGGGCTGGTGGGTGAGAGACCGGCGATGGCAATGCCTGCCGCCGCCATCAGCAGCGGTACGCAGAGGTGCCAGCGCCGTTCGCGATGGCGGTCTGACGAACGGCCGCAGCCGATCATGAAAAAGCAGCCGGCCAGATACGGCACGGCGCTGAGCAATCCAACCTGACCGTCACTGCCGATTCCGGCGCCGTGAATCAACGTGGGCATCCAGAAAGCCAGGGTGTTCACCGCCAGCATCACGGCGAAATACACCGCCACCAGCAACCAGACCTGCGGGTTGTTGAGAATCGCCGAGAACGAGGTGATGGATTTGCGTTGTTCTTCAACGCTCAGTTGCGCGCGCAATTGCTGTTTGGCTTGCGGTGTCAGCCAGTTGACCGTCTCGAAACTGTCCGGCAGGCACTTGAGCACCACCAGGCCGAGCAGAATCACCGGCAGCCCTTCGATGACGAACATCCACTGCCAGCCGCGCAGGCCACCGAAGTCATGAAAGTGTTCAAGGATGCCGCCCGACAAGGGCCCGCCAATCACGCCGGCCATCGGCACGGCAATGGCAAACAGCGCGGTCACCTGGGCGCGGCGTCGTGCCGGGTACCAACGGTTGAGAAAGACCAGAATGCCCGGGAAGAACCCGGCTTCGGCCACCCCCAGCAGAAAGCGCAACACGTAGAACCCAGCGGCGCTTTCGATCAGGAACATGCCGGTGGACAAAGCCCCCCAGACCACCATCAGCGTGGCGATCCAGCGGCGCGGGCCGACCCGGTCCAGGGCGATGTTGCTCGGCACGCCGAACAGCGCGTAGGCGATGAAGAACAGGCCCGCGCCGAAGCCATAGACCGTGTCGCTGAACTGCAGGTCGGCGCTCATCTGCATCTTGGCAAAGCCAATGTTGATGCGGTCCAGGTGGGCGAAAAGGTAGCAGACCAACAGCAATGGCATCAGTCGCCAGGTGACGGTGGCATGGGTGCGGTCGTGGGCGATTGTGCCGGCAGTGTCGGCGGTATTGGCTGTGCTCATGATTTTGTACTTTTTGTCAGAGAGGCCGAAGGGCGAACGGGCAGGCGGGTTTAATGGGCCTGGGCGTTGAGGAAGGCGTGAACGTTGTTGGCCTTGAAGTTGAGCTGTTCGTGCAGCTCGATCATCTCGAACGACAGCGCCAGCAAGCGCTGGGCCTGGAGTTCGGCGAAGTGCGCGGTGATCACTTCAAAGAGCTTTTGCGCCACTTTCTGGCGGGTAGCCAGGTCACGGCCATGGCCGACCTTCAAGGTCATGTGGACGAAGGCATAGTCGTGCTTGCCGTCGGCCATGCGCCAGGTATCCAGGCGCACACCACGGCTGCGGATACCACCCAGGGGAAACACACCGCTGTCACCCAGCAGGGTGTGAACCTTTTCAAACAGGCCGGGCAGATCGGCCTGTTGTTCGATGTTGTCGGTGTATTCGGCAATGAAGTGGGGCATGGAGGCCTCCTGCGTCGGCAGCTGTGAGTGGCAAGCTTCAAGCGGCAAGTCGAGGGTGGTCGGCTGCCGCTGTGGCTCAAACTGGAAAAATGGCGTTGATCTGGCCCGTACCGGAACTGCCGAAAGGTTCGGTGATGATTTCGGCGGGTTTGGCATAGTCCGGCCCACCGAGCAGCCCCAGAAGCATGGCGGTGTCATGCATCTTGCCCTCACCGAAACAGTGCTCGGCGTAATCGGGCAGCATGGCGCAGAACTCTTTCCAGCGACCCTGGCGCCACAGCTCCACGACATGCAGGTCGACCTGTTTGTCGAACTCGCGCGTCCAGTTGTGGATGTTGGCTTCGGCATTGCGATCATCGGAAAAGCGGTGCGACAGCGAGCCGGAAGCCAGCACCAGCACCTTGCGATCACTTTTTTCGATGGCCCGGCGCACGGCGGCACCGAAGGTGAAGCTGTCTTGCAGACGGTGCCAGGCGCACCAGGCGGCAACCGACACCACGTTGAATTTCTGGTCTTGCGGAACATCCATGTGCATGTAGCGCATGGGCACCAGCGTGCCGTATTCCAGCTCCAGGCTCGGGATGTTGTGGGCCAGGGTGCGCACGTCGGCGGCATTGGCCTCGGCGGCGATCAATTCGCCCAGTTCCGGAGCGCCGGAGTATTCGTACTCCATGTTCTTGATGAAGTGCGGCAACTCGTTGCTGGTGTAGATGCCTTTGAAGTGCGCGCCACTGTTGACGTGGTAGGCGCTGTTGACCAGCCAGTGCACGTCAAACACCACGGCGGTGTCGGCGCCCAGTTCACGGGCGCGGCGACCGATTTCCTTATGGCCGGCAATGGCCGCTGCGCGGCAGCCGTGGTGTTTGCCCGGCAGCTCCGACAGGTACATCGAGGGAACGTGGCAGATTTTCGCAGCCAGGACGACTTCGCCCATGATGATTCTCCTGAAAAATTGTTCTTGTTGAATCTCGGATAACGGGTGAATCGGGTCTTGATGCTCTGGGTAGATCACTGCACTTGTGGCGAGGGGATTTATCCCCGCTGGGGCGCGGAGCGGCCCCTCAATAGGCCTGACACACCGAGTCGTCGGGTGTAGGGCTGCTGCGCAGCCCAGCGGGGATAAAAAATCCCCTCGCCACAAGGTTAATCACCCGATTTGTCTGTGATCATGCCCCCCAGCGCGGAATGTGATGCCCGCCCATGGAGATGCAGACGTTCTTGATCTCGGCGAAGACTTCAAAGCTGTACTGTCCACCTTCGCGGCCGGTTCCGGAACCCTTCACGCCGCCGAAAGGCTGGCGCAGGTCGCGCACGTTCTGGCTGTTGATGAACACCATGCCGGCCTCGATGCCATGGGCCAGGCGATGGGCCTTGCCGATGTCCTGGGTCCAGATGTACGAGGCCAGCCCATAGTCAGTCTCGTTGGCCAGTTGCAAGGCTTGTGCTTCGTCCTTGAACGGGATCAGGCACACCACCGGGCCGAAGATTTCTTCCTGGGCGATGCGCATGTTGTTGTCCACGTCGGCGAACACTGTCGGCTGGATGAACTGGCCGCGACTCAAGTGCGCCGGCAGGTTGGCCGGGCGCTCCAGACCGCCGGCCAGGAGCGTGGCGCCTTCTTCGAGGCCGATCTTGATGTAGCCGGTGACCTTGTCGTAGTGGGCCTGGGTGATCATCGAGCCGACCTGGGTTTTCGGGTCTTGCGGATCACCGACGATCAGGCGTTTGGCCCGGGCGGCGAATTCGGCCACGAACTGTGGGTAGACGCTTTCCTGGATGAAGATCCGGCTGCCGGCGGTGCAACGTTCGCCATTGAGCGAGAAGATGGTGAACAGCGCTGCGTCGAGGGCCCGTTCAAGGTCGGCGTCTTCGAAAATCAGTACCGGCGACTTGCCGCCCAGTTCCATCGAATACTTTTTCAGCCCGGCGGTCTGCATGATCTTCTTGCCGGTGGCGGTGCCGCCTGTGAAGGAAATCGCCCGCACATCCGGATGCCGCACCAATGCGTCGCCGGCCGTGGCACCGTAACCCTGGATCACGTTCAACACGCCGTTGGGAATGCCGGCTTCCACCGCCAGGCGCCCCAGCTCGTTCGCGGTCAGCGGCGACAGCTCGGACATTTTCAACACGGCGGTGTTGCCCAGCGCCAGGCACGGCGCGGTCTTCCAGGTTGCGGTCATGAACGGCACGTTCCAGGGCGAGACCAATGCACAGACACCGACTGGTTGGTACAAGGTGTAGTTAAGCATCTGGTCGTCGACCGGATAGGTGTGGCCGTCCATCCGCGTGCAGACTTCGGCGAAAAAGTCGAAGTTGTGGGAGGCGCGCGGGATCAGCACGTTCTTGGTCTGATGAATCGGCAAGCCAGTGTCGAGGGTTTCCAGTTCGGCCAGTTTCGGCACGTTCTGCTCGATCAGTTCACCGAGCTTGCGCATCAGTCGGGCGCGCTCCTTGGCCGGCGTGTTGGCCCACTTCGGGAAAGCGTCCTTGGCCGCAGCCACGGCCTGGGCAACTTCTTCGGCGCCGCCGCTGGCAACTTCGCCAATGGCTTCACCGGTGGCCGGGTTGTAGTTGACGAACACATCTTTGCTTTCGACCTCACGGCCGTTGATCCAGTGCTTGATCATGCTGCTCACGCCTCTTTACGGGATGCGAAGAACTCGGCTTCGCTGACAATTCGATTGACCAGGCGGCCGACGCCTTCCACTTCCACCACTACTTCATCACCGGGCACCACGTCCGCCAGACCTTCGGGTGTGCCGGTGGCGATCATGTCGCCGGGCTGCAGGGTCATGAAGCTGGACAGGTATTCGATCAGGTAGGGGATGTCGAAAATCATGTCGCGGGTCGAGCCTTCCTGGCGCAGTTCGCCGTTGATCCAAGTACGCAATTTCAGGTTGCCGGGGTCCGGTACATCGGCCACATCGACCATCCACGGGCCGACAGGTGTGGTGGCATCACGGTTTTTCACCCGCAGGTTGGGGCGGTAGTAGTTTTCCAGGTAGTCGCGGATCGCATAGTCGTTGCACACGGTGTAACCGGCCAGGTAACCCAGCGCGTCCTCGCGCTTGACGTTGCGCGCGGCTTTGCCGATGACCGCCACCAGCTCGCACTCGTAGTGCATGTAGGCGACGTTGTCGGGGCGCCAGGTGATCTGGTTGTGGCCGGTGTAGGTGCCCGGGGATTTGATGAACGCCAACGGTTCGGTTGGCGGCTTGAACGCCAGTTCGGCGGCGTGATCGGCGTAGTTCAGGCCCAGGGCGAACATGCTGCCGGTGGCCGGCGGCAACCACTGGACCTGATCCTCGGCCAGCAGCCGACCGTCGGCCAGGCGAACGGCGTTGTGAGCTTCAACGGTGACCGTGTGGACCTGGCCTTCAAAACCAATGCGCGCGTGTTTCATGAACGTGCTCCTGTGTGCTCGGCCACAACGCTATTGACGAGGCGGCCCAGGCCGCTGATCTCCACTTCGACGCGATCGCCAGGCACGACATCAACCCGGCCCTCGGGCGTGCCAGTGATCAGAACGTCGCCGGCATGCAACGTCATGAACTCGCTGATCTCGGCAATCAATTGGGGAATGTTGCGAACGAAATTGGCCGTGTTGTTGTGCTGACGCACCTCGCCGTTGACGTACAGCCTGATTGTCAGGCTATGGGGGTCGGCAACGTTGGCCGTGGGCACCAGTTCAGGCCCGATGGCACAGAAGCCGTCCCGGCACTTGGCCTTGACGGCGGGGCGGTAATAGCTGTCTTCCGGCAGGCTGAATTCATTGACCACGGTATAGCCGGCCACATAGTCCAGTGCTTCGGCGGCGCTGACACGGCTGGCCGACTTGCCCATCACCACGCCAAGCGCGGGCCCCGGTTGCAGCCGCTGGCCGTGACCTGGATGAACCACGTCGGCGTCGTGCCGGTTGCGGGTGTTGGGTGTCTTGATGAACAACACCGGTTTGACCGGCGGCTTCTGGTAAGGCGGTTGCTCGAACTCGGCGAGGCGCTGTTTCAGCAGCCCCTGATAGTTCAGTGCAACCCC
This sequence comes from Pseudomonas sp. N-1-13, assembly GCF_057787095.1. Classification (NCBI taxonomy): domain Bacteria; kingdom Pseudomonadati; phylum Pseudomonadota; class Gammaproteobacteria; order Pseudomonadales; family Pseudomonadaceae; genus Pseudomonas; species Pseudomonas sp. N-1-13. The sequence continues at coordinate 2,446,935 of NZ_JBYNRI010000001.1, forward strand.
AAACAGGGTGCCGGTCGCGACGTCATGCAGGGCACGGCTCATGCTTGTCTCCTGGCAGCGGCAGAGATGAGGGCTCTGCAGATATTGTTAATGTATTAACAGTTATAATTAAGATGTTAACTATCGTCAAGCGTGGCAGAATCACCGGACACTGGTTGCCCTCGGGAAATCGGCGCAGGATGAATCCAAGCCGCTGCCTGAATCAGAATAAAAAACGAGAAATGCGTGATGACTGACCGTCAGCCAATCCCCAACATCAACATTGGCCAGGTGTACGACCAGCGTTACAGCGATGCCGAGGTTCACTACGATCGGCTTGCCAACCTGGCGGGTTTCTTCGGTCGCAATATGCCGGTGCATCGGCATGACCGTTTCTTTCAGGTTCACTACGTGAAAAGCGGCGCCGTACGGGTGTATCTGGACGACCAGCAATACGTCGAATCCGGGCCTATGTTTTTCCTTACGCCACCCACCATTCCCCATTCTTTTGTGACCGAAGCCGACAGTGACGGGCATGTGTTGACCGTTCGTCAGCAATTGGTGTGGCAGTTGATCGACGCTGATCCGAGCCTGGCGCCGGCGGGTGTGCAAATGCCTGCGGCCTGCGTTGCGTTGGCGCAGTTGGGGCCGGAACAGGCGGGGGAGGTGCGGCGACTGGAGTACCTGTTCGAGGAGCTGAGCGAGGAGGTCTGTGCCGAGCGGCCGGGACGCAGCGCGGCGCTGGACGGTTTGACGCGGCTGATCATGATCAGTCTGCTGCGTCTGTGTTCCAATTCTCTGCAGGCACGACCGGCCCGGCATGAGGACCTGAAGATTTTCCACCGCTTCAATGAGCTGATCGAAGCTCACTACCTGCAACATTGGCCGTTGTCGCGCTACGCCGAGGGCATCGGCGTCACCGAGGCGCGGCTCAACGATGTGTGCCGACGGATCGCCGACCTGCCTTCCAAGCAACTGATCATGGAACGGCTGATGCAGGAGGCCAAGCGGTTGCTGTTGTTTACCGGCAGTTCAGCCAATGAAATCTGCTACCAGCTCGGGTTCAAGGACCCGGCGTATTTCAGTCGTTTCTTCCAGCGCTACGCCCGGCTCACACCAGGGGAGTATCGCCAGCGGCAATCGGGGTTGCGTTGAGCGTTGTTGCTGGTGGAGCACTCGCCACCGGCGTCATGCAGCCGTCCAGTGCGCGGCGTTGTTTCTTGCAGCCGCTTGTCCGCAACACTAAGCTGCCAGCTCGTCCATCCAAACAGTCCGAACATGGCCAACCCCAGACCTTCATTGACACTGACCCTGTTGCAAGCGCGCGAAGCGGCCATGGCTTTTTTCCGCCCGGCGCTGAACCAGCATGACCTTACGGAACAACAATGGCGGGTGATCCGTATCCTGCATCAGCAAGGAGAGCTGGAGAGCCACCAGCTCGCTCATCAGGCCTGCATCCTCAAACCCAGCATGACCGGTGTGCTCAGCCGTCTGGAGCGTGATGGGCTGGTGCGTCGGCAGAAGTCGAGCCAGGATCAGCGTCGGGTTTTCGTAGGGCTGACCGAGCGTGGGCAGCAGTGCTTCGTGTCGATGAGTGAGGGGATGGAAAGCAACTATCGCCGCATCGAAGACCAGTTTGGTGAAGAAAAGATGCAGCAACTGTTGGCGCTGCTCAACGAGCTGAAGAACATCAAGCCGTGAGCCAGGCAAACATTCGGGGTGAGAGGGCAAGCTCCCTCACCCCGAATAATCCATTGCGCTGAGACTTCGATCCAAACTCGGCACGGCTATCGGCAACTCTTAAGCGTTGCGTTCGCGCAGTTCCTGAAGACGATCAGCGCCACCTTCAGCCACGCGGTTTTGAAGCAGACGATCGGAGCCACCTTCAGCCACCAACTGTGCAGCCTGACCCTTCGCCGCTGCACTCATGGCCGTGGCCGAAGCGATGTTCGACAGGCCGAGCCCGCCCATCAGTGTCAGAGCGATTGCCAGGGACGAAACTTTCGAGAAAGTGAACATGGTGATTCTCCTTGCGCTTGATTGAGTGGGCCGGTGGCAACGGGTGTGCTGCTGTCCGGTGATCACAGTTAAACGCGAAGGTGTATCGACGTTGTGTGTCGGCAAGGCTCGAAGTCAGCGATTTCGTATCAACTCGCCGTTCATATACACAGCGATACAAATCTATGGGGCCAGGCCAGGACGAAGGCCTCGAGCCATGATCACGGCTTGGCCAAGGATTGCTCCAGCTGCTCCACCAACTCAGGCGTCAGATAATGGGGGCCGTCGAACAGGTACAGCGGATAGCCGGCATAGGCGGCCAGTTGGGGTGTGAGTTCGGCAACCGTGGCCGAGCGAAAGCCGCCGCCGAACTTGGGGCGGAAGGCTTCGACGATGATCCGCACGCGATCCTTCCCGAGCCGGTCACGCAGGGTGTCGGCGTAGTCCCGGGCCACCGGGGCGGTGCGGGCGTAGACGCCGACGCCATCCTGGAAGAACACGCCAATATCGTCCGGCAACCATTGCTTGAGCCAGTCGGCAGTGGCGGCGGGGCCGATGTTGGCGCCGTCGTAGACGCTGATCCACAACGGGCGCGGCAGCTTGGCCAGCAAGGCGGGCAGTTCCTTGGCGCGAGACCAACTGGGATCGACCTCGGCCGGAAAGTACCACCCGGTCACGTGCAGTGGCGTCGGCAGTTGCGCAATGCGCTCCGACACCGTGGCCAGTTGCTCGATGTTGTCCCTGGAGCGGTTTTCACTGAAATGGCCGGCCAGCCCGAGGATGACATCCTGGGCCCAGGGCGCCTTGGCGATGCGCGCCCAGTCAGGCAGTAGCGGCACGCTGGGCAGGCCGGTGCCGGGCACGAAGGCCTGGTCATCCACCACCGTCCATTGCACCAGCAGCTCGCGCACCCCCAGCTTTTCCCAGTCGCCTTTGATGCCCACGGTCTGGTTGTCTGGCTGCCAGACGATGCCAACGATGTTCGGTGCAACCTCCTGGTTCATCATGTAATACATCCCTGTGCCTGTGCCTGCGCCGAGGGCCGTGGCCAGCGAGAGCGCCGCCACAGCCGTGCGACTGATGATATGGCCGAAGATTTTCAAGCGAACGTCTTCCTGCAATTGCACATCACATCAACGGCCTCAATAGGAGTAGGTCAAGCGAGCGAACACGCCTTTGGCGCGTTCCTCGCCAAATACCCTGGCCCTATACTGCAGGGAAAAATCCACATAGGAGCGCGGGGCGTTGTAGGCGTCTTCGCGGAACCAGTAGCGTACGTTGTTGCCCACGCCGATCCCGCCGGCGTTGCCTGACGAGAAGTCACCGTCGGCGCCGCTTTTCATCTTGGAATCGTAGTCGACCGCCGCCACGACATGGGGGAAGGTCACCCAGCGCGAGCCGGTACCGCCGATGGCATAGCTGCGTCCCACTTGCCATTCGCTGTTGAAATAATTGCGTTCGTCGTTGATGTATCGACCGACTTCGGCGTACAGCTGCGAAGTCCACCAACTGGGCGCATCGACCCGCAGGTCGGTGCCGATACTCGAACCGTAGCCCAGGCGCGCGAGCCAGTCGCCCTCGACGTTCGAGGAGCCCAGGGGAAAGGTGCGTTCAAAGGCGGCCATGATGTTGATGGAGCTGAAGGGTTTGATCCGTACCCCCAGCGCCCCTTGCAAGGCATCCGCACCGGTGTCCGAGTCGCTGTTCTTGCTCCACAGGGTGTCGGTGACGCGCCCGTAGAGTTCGACGAAACGTGCATTGCGATACCCGAGCGGCCGCCAGGACAGCTCAGTGCTGTTCTGCAGTTGATCATTGCTTTGGCTGCCGCTGTTGCTGGTGCCCGGAGCAGCGCTCAGGCCACTGGAACTGTTGCCGCGATAGCTGGTGGTGCTGGTCAAGCCCATGGTGCGTGAAATGTCGCCCACGGCACGACGGGTATCGAACAGCTGTTGTGCAGACATGGGTGACTCAGTGGTCGCCTGGGCATCGATGACGCGCTTGAAATACGCCACCGCTTCGTCGTCTTTATGAACGCGCATGGCGTTGTAAGCTGCATCCTGAGCCGCTGCCGGAGCGAGCCGGGTGCTGGCATCGGCCCTGCGGAAGGCTGCGTGGGCCGCCTCGTCGTCACCGGCCCGGACTGAATCATAGGCCAGTTGCAAATCACTGACCGGTGCCCGTCCTTCGGCATTATTCGCCCTGGTGGCGCACGTCAGGCCGAAGGTACTTTCCTGGCACTCGAGAATCGGTGCGTCGCGATCCTCGGCCGTCAGCAGCGCACTGTTGAGCAATTGCTGGTTGGCGGCGATTTCCGGAGCCCAAGCCACGGCTTGGCGAGCCTTGTCCACGGCCAGCACCGCATTGCCCTGCTGCAAGGCGCGGTAGCCCTGGACCGCCAGCGGCGCCGCCAGTTGGCGACGAATCGCCTTGCGACGCATCAGCAGCGCGTCATCGTTGGCGAAGACCCCGAGCGCATCGCCCACAGCCTGGTCGGCTTCGACCAGAAGATGCTGGCGCTGCAAGGCGTCGATTAGCAACAGCCGGTACTCCCGGCGATGGGGAGCCTGGGCAATCGCCTTGCGAGCCGATTGCGCAGCCAGACCGAACCGTTCGCGATCATAGGCCCTGTACCCTTGGGTGGCGGCCATGAAACCCGGTGCCGCGGCCACGGCGGACGATGCGGCGCTCCGGGGCTGGTCGCGCCGTTTCTTGTCACGTTCGGCCATGGCGATCAGGGTGTGCAGACGCGTCACGTCGGCGCGCAGGCGCAGGGCCTCGCGCGCCTTGGCGATGGCCAGGTCGTAGTCCTTGCGCTCGTAGGCGCTGTAGGCTTGGTTGGCGGCGGTGTAGGCCGGGCCGGACAACGGCAATGGCAAGGTTTCGGCAGCAGCCACGGCCGGTATCAGGCTCAGCCCCGTGGCCAAGAGGGTCAGAAGGGCGCGGTTCATGCCGGAAGCTCCATGGGGTAGACGCTGTGCTGACGCGCCGCCACCTGTTCGATAGTGGCCCGGGGCAGCACGCCGCTGTCGACCAGGTAATCGCCGATCCGACCGTGGTGCTGCGGTCGATACTGCAACATGGCGCGGCTGAACTGATCGCGATCGAGCAGGCCCATTTCGATCAGCAAGTCACCCAGTAGCGGTGCACTGGCATTCGGTACGGCGTGGCCGTTGCGTTCCGGCAATTGGCGCAACAGCGCGAGAATTTCACTTTCCCTGGCAATCAGTTGCACCGGCTCGCTGCCCAGTTCGGCGGCGATCTGTTGCAGGCCTTCGTCGGACAGGGGGTTGGCAACGGCGATCTGTTCGCAGCCGTCAGCGTTGCGGCCCAGGGGAATGACCCGCCAGCGCAGGGCAAACTCGCCGGTCAGTGACGAGGTCGAGGCGGCGGCTTTTTGCGACACGTCGAAGACCCGGGGCAGGTCATTCTGGAACGCGATGGCTTCGGCCAGGGTTTCGTCGTCCAGCCAGCCGTTGTTGAGCAAAATGCGCCCCAGGGGCATGTTGCGTGATTGTTGCTGGTCCAGGGCACTCTGCAGGTGGGTGTCGGTAATGGCCTGCCAGGACAGCAACACGCTGCCCAGGCGGCGGGGCGCGATGGCCACCAGGTCGGTGGAAGGGAAGTCGTGCATGGTCTTGTCCCAGACCAGTTTGCGATTCATCACCTTGCCCACCAGGAACATCCGCCAGGCTCTGGACGCGGCCATGAAGTTGACGAAGTTACCCACCAGCATGCGCGGGATCGACAGCAAGCCATGCTGCCAGCCGTACAGCACGGTGGTGAAATAACAACGGTGCAGGATCCGCCAGAGCAGGGCAATGCCGTTGGCCACCAGCAGGTATTTGATCAGGTCGTTGGTTTCAAAGGGCGTCGGGAAGGTGACGTCCCACCAGCCGCTGTTGCGCAGAATGATCAAGCCCAGCAGCTGCACCAGAATCACGTAGGCGATGATACTGACGAACGCCGTCACCACGCCCTTGCGGTCGCGAAACAGCAGGTAGCGGTTGGCCAACGAGCCGCTCCAGCCCATCTGTTCCCAGCCTTGCAGGCCGATGCCCAGGGTCCAGCGGGCCTTTTGTCGGAACGCCGTGCGGAAGGTGTCCGGGAAGAACTCGCGCACGCACAGTGGCATTGTCAGGGTCGATTCGTAGGGCTTGCGGAACCAGGATTTGCGCAGCACCCGAAACTGCACCGGGAAACGCACGAAGATGGCGTTCATGCCGACCTTGGCCAGTCGCGCGCCGACGTCGTAGTCCTCGGTGAGGCTGTCGGTGTTGAACGGCTGGTTTTCGGTTTCGCCGGCCAGTACCCGCAACGCGCGATGGGAGAAACAGGTGCCGACGCCGGCCGAGGGCACGGTGTCGGTCATGCTTTCACGCACCACCAGGTCCTTGCCGTGCCATTCGGCGAACTCGTCCATGTAGACGCCCGCCACCCATTCGTACCAGTTGCGCTCCAGCGACACCACGGGCAACTGGATCATGTCCTTGCGCGGCAGCAGGTAGTTGAACAGCCGCAATTCCAATGGATGCAGCACGTCTTCGCTGTCGTGCAACACCACCCCAGCGAAGGTCATGCCATGGGTTTTCTCGTGCAGGAAGATCGCCTGGATCACCCAGTTCAGACAGTCGGCCTTGCAGGTCGGTCCGGCATGGGGCACTTCCACGCGGTGCAGTTGCTTGTAGCGCCGGCGCATCCGCTCGACTTCGTCGATGGTGCGCTGGTCGTTGACATAGGTGCCGACGAAGACCACGTAGTTCTGGTAATCGAGCGTCGAAACCATGTTCTCGATCATCGGTGCGATGACGTCGTATTCCAGCCAGGCCGGCACCATGATCGCCAGGGGCTGTTCGTCCCGGGCCAGCAGTTGGTCGACGGTCAGCGACCGGTATTTGCGGTCCGCGGTGAGCTTGCGGTACAGGCGGCGAGACCAGTACCACAGGTCAATGATCAGGTCGTCCAGGCTGGAGATCAGGATCACCACCGCGACGACGATGGTCGCCGCTTCCAGGTAGTTGTAGTAGTGGGCCAGCCAATAGGGCCAATAAAGCGACGTCATCGAAGGGTACCGTTACTGGCGATTGCGACGGGCGCTACGGCCAGCCAGCAACAGGAGAAGGAACAACACAATGGCGCCAGGGATCAGCCAGAGCAGCGAGGGTTTACGCCAGGCATCCAGCCCTTTGGGTTCTTCACGGCCGAGCAACCGACTGCCGCTGGGGTCCTTGCTGTCGATGATCGTCACCGCGCCGCTGTCGCCGAGAATCGCCACATCGCCACGGGTCAGCACAATCGGCTGGGCGAAGTCGGGCGCTTGGCTGCCCAAGGTCCGATACACCAGGCCATGCTGTCCCGAGGCTTGCACCACTTGTAGCGAAGCCAGTTGGTTGAGAGGCTGCACATCCAGCAGCAAGTGATCTTCATGGTTGATGCGCAGACGTCCCTGTTCATCGACCAGGACCGATTCCTTGCTGTCCTCAAGCGGCAACTCGAACGCCAGGAAGGCTTTGTCCGGGCTGACCACGGCTTTGGGATCGGCGCTGACGTTCAACTGCGCGCGCAACGGTGAAACACCGGCGGCATCGGCCACCGAGATCACCCGGGCCAGACTGGCGGCCGGTTGGTCGAGGTATGCCTGGGGAACGAGGATCTGGGTCGCCACGGCGAAGCGCGCGGCCATGCCGGAGAAACCGTCGTCCAGGGCGATTTTTTCCAGCACGATATGGCTGCTCGGCAGCACCGCTACCGGGAAGGCCTGGGGTGTTTCCAGGCAGCGATCGCTGACAGGCTGGCGCTGGAACGAGACGCGCAATACGTTTTTTGAACCCAGGGCATAGCTGGGGATATGGGCCTGGATGCGTTGTGACTGACCATCGGTGGTCAACTGCTGGGCCCCGATCAGGAAATCGTTGAAAAACAGCGAGGCCACGGGCGGGGTGTGTGAAGCCCCCGGTGCCGCGGATAGATCCACCACGGCCGTTACCGGCAAGCGACCGTCATACGCCACGCTGCCCAAGGGGAACGAAGTGCTCCAGTCGAATCGGGAGGCCACGTCATAGGTGCCAGGTGCGCCGCCCAGTCGCGACAGGGCCACGCGGCCATCGTTGCTCAAAGGCGTTTGCGCTTGGCTGACGGTCAACTGACGGCTGCGCGCCAGTTTGTTCCACGCTGAACCAAGCAGCGACAGGGCTTTGCCGGTGGCGTGCGGGGCGATCATCAGGACCGGGCGAGTACCCAGCAGCGCCAGGCGCACATCGTCCGGACCGGCGCCTGCCGTGGCTGCGTTGACGTGTTGTGCGCGCCATTGGGTCAATGCACTGGCCGCCGTTAGGTCGACGCTTTGGACCTGACTCTGCAACGCATCCAGGGACTGATTGATGGCCTGGAGCAATTGCGGGTCGTTGATGGCCAGATCGGCCTGTACATTCGGGGTTTGCCCCAGCATCAGCAGCGCGCCGATCTCTGCCGGGTTGGCCAGGCGATGCTGGCCCTTCGCGTTGAGGCTGGCGAAGGCCGGGAGGCTCAACAGTTCGGCCGGGATGCGCAGAGCGCTCAAATCCACACTGTCTTGTACGGCAGGGAACGGCAGGATGCGGCTGTGCTTGCCCATTCGCTCCAGGGCCACGCCCAATCGCCAGGCCGCGTCATAGCTGTCGGCGGACAACGAACCGGGTGCAACCAGGATCCCGGGTTGAGCAGGCAATGCCGTCCAGGCGGCACCGACATCCTGCAGTTGGCTGGCGTCGTAGCTGTAGTTCAGGCGTGTGTCGGGCTGGATGCGCAGCACGTTGCCGATGACTCGGTCGTCTTCGCACAACGGCCGGGAGACCACCGAAGACCAGGCAATGCCCAGCCGCACCAGGCCGTTGTCGCGCGCAGCCTTGTCGACGCCCAGTGTGGCGCTGGCACTGCCCTGAGGTTCGCTGAGTCCTTCGGCGCGCACCGGATAGCCATCGAGCGACAGCAGCAGGGTGTTGCGGCCCCCTTCGCCATTGAGATAGCTGGCGTCCAGTTGCAGGGTCGCCTCATTGAGGGTAACCCCGGCCGGCACTGGCAAATACAGTTCCCGTCGGGAATCGCTGGCGCCCAGCAGGATCGGCGCACTGATGCCCAGGTCGCTCAAGCGGACTTCGCGCTCCTGGCGGGTATCGGCGTTGAGCCGATGGATTGCCTGGGTAAGCGGGCTATCGGCAGCCAAGGCAAAGGTTGGCATGAGCGCAAGCAGGCTCAGGCCACAGGCAAGGGCGCTGAGCGCACCCGTAGAGATGGCAACGGAAGGCTTCATTCAGGTAAATCTCGATTCTGATAAGGGGGAGCAGCGATTAGGAGGCGAGCAACTGGCGTGGCGCGTACATCGGTGGGTGAGCCCAGCCTTGGGGCAATTGCGACTGGCCCACGAGAAATTCGTCCATCGGGCGCCCCATCAGGGTATCGACGATGCGCTGGCTGGCCTTGCCATCACCATAGGGGTTGGCTGCCTGAGACGCGCGGCGCCACAAGGCCTTGTCGTCGAACAGTGCGTCCACGCCGGCAATGATCGAGGTCGGGGAGGTGCCGACCAGACGCACCGTACCCGCAGCTACGGCTTCGGGGCGTTCGGTGACGTCGCGCATCACCAGCACCGGTTTGCCCAGGGACGGCGCTTCTTCCTGCACACCACCGGAGTCCGTGAGGATGACGTGGGCGTGTTGCATCAGGCGCACGAACGCCAGGTAATCCAGGGGCTTGATCAGGTGCACGTTGAGCAGGTCACCCAGTTGTTCCGTCACCGGGCCCAGTACGCTGGGATTGAGGTGCACCGGGTAGACGATCTGGATGTCGGGACGCTGGGCCAAGTGACGCAAGGCCTTGCAGATGTCCAGGAAGCCTTCGCCAAAGTTCTCCCGGCGGTGGCCGGTGACCAGCAGCAGCTTGCGTCCGGTTTGCAGGAACGGGAACTGTTGGTCCAGTGTTTGTCGCAGTTGTGCATCCTGCTCGATGCGCCGGGCGGTCATCTGCAACGCATCGATGACGGTATTGCCGGTCACCAGGCAGCGGCCCTGCAGACGTTCGTCCAGCAGGTTATCGCGAGATTGTGCGGTGGGGGCAAACAGCAGGTCGGCGCTGAGGTCGATGCAACGACGGTTCATTTCTTCCGGCCATGGGCTGTAGATATCGCCGGTGCGCAGCCCGGCTTCCACATGGCCCACGGGAATGCGTCGATGAAAGGAGGCCATCGAAGCCACCATGGCCGAGGTGGTGTCGCCATGGACCAGCACCCGATCCGGCCGGGTCTGTTCCAGTACCGGGTCGATCGCGCCGTACAACGCAGCCGTCAGCGAGTTGAGCGTCTGGTGCGGCGTCATCACGTTGAGGGTGAAATGCGCCTTGAGATCGAACAGGTCCAGCACCTGCTCAAGCATGCTCTGATGCTGGCCGGTGACACAGATCAGCGACTCAATGCCCGGTTCGGCGGCGAGGGCCTTGACCAAAGGTGCCATCTTGATGGCTTCCGGACGGGTACCGAAGATCGAAAGAATCCTGATCCGTGACTGATGAGTAGCGATGACGCCCTTCCTCGCGCAGTTTGCTGCGCTGCACAGCCGTTCGCCCAAGCGCGATCATGCGTTTGAGTAAACAAGCAAGTTGAATTAAGTGGGATCCAATATCAGGCAGGCGCGTTACGCACGCGGAAAGTTGCGTAATGGCCTATTGCAGTTTGGAGCGGCGAAGTAATAACACCAAAGAACACGGGCGCAAAGTTTTATTTGAAAGGTATTTTGTTGTTTTGATTAAGAAGGGTTGAGGGGAGGTTGGAAAGTTGCGCTCTTATTCTCAAATAAAAATCGTGTAAGATTTTGAATTATAAGGTTTTTTCGTGATTTATTGAGTGCTGGAAAGGGCGTCTTGATCACGCCAGGTCTATCGAGGTCTTATTTCTGGCGCCGCTTTATATAAAGGTGCCTGGATGTTTGTCATTGAAATGACGCCTGTTTGTTGTCGAGGTTGGAAGTTCTATCGAGTTGGCGGGTTGCCGGTGAAGTGCGGAAGTTAAATAAGGTTCAATTTTATTATTGGATTTTCAGATCGGCGGAGTTGAACAGTTTTGTGTGGCGCTAGTTCATAAATAAAGTTGTCTGTTGATAAATAAAAAAACGCACTCGGGCACGGGGTCGAACAGGAAAAAGACCGGATAAGCCGGCCCACACGCTTATCCGATAATCGCACGCTTTGTGTGGGCCTCCCGCCAAGGTGATTGACCGAACTAACCGGTTGGTACATTTTAGGCGCAACACCTCTTGCTCAGCTTGACCAAGACCATAATAAAAAATTGAGGAACCCCCATGCGTACCCGTCTGCAAGCGCTCAGCCCCTATCCCTCGCTTCGTTGCTCCGGCCCCGGAACAACGCTCAGTCGCTGTGTCCTGACCCGATAGCTCCCCGCCCATCGTTGCGGTCCTATCGCGCCGGTTGCGAGATGCCGGTGCTCGACAAGTCCGGGAGGTCTTCAAGATGACAAAGGTCGTCGATCTGTATTTCAAACTGCTCAAACTGCTGATTGTGCTGTGCATGGTCGCAATGATCGTGCTGGTGTTCGGCAATGTGGTGCTGCGTTATGCCTTCAACTCAGGCATCAGCGTCTCGGAGGAACTGTCGCGCTGGTTCTTCGTCTGGATGATTTTTCTCGGCGCCTTGGTGGCGCTCAAGGACCGTGCCCATCTGGGGCTCGACAGTCTGGTCAAACGCCTGCCTCCGGCCGGCAAGCGCCTCTGCCTGGTCATCGGGCACCTGATGATGTTGTACATCTGCTGGCTGATCTTCAGCGGCAGCTGGCAGCAGGCGGTCATCAACCTGGATGTGGTCGCGCCGGCCTCGGGTTTGTCGATGGCCGTGTTCTACGCTGCCGGCCTGGTGTTCGGCGCCAGCGCCGCCGCCATCCTGGTCTATGAGCTCTACCTGGCGCTGTTCGGCAAGCTCAGGGATGACGAAATGGTCATGGTCAAGGACAACGACGCCGCCGAAGTGATCGCCCATAACCCCATCAAGAGTACCCGCCCATGACACTGGTTATTTTCCTCGGGTCATTGATAGGCAGCATGGCGCTGGGCATTCCCATTGCCTTTGCCTTGCTGGTGGTCAGTGTGGCGTTGATGTTTTATCTGGATCTGTTTGACGCACAAATCATCGCCCAGAACCTGCTTAACGGTGCCGACAGTTTTCCGTTGATGGCTGTGCCGTTCTTCATGCTGGCCGGCGAAGTGATGAACTCCGGCGGCCTGTCCAAACGCATCGTCAACATCGCCATGGCGCTGGTGGGACACAAGCGTGGCGGCCTGGGTTACGTGGCGATCATCGCGTCCTGCCTGTTGGCATCGCTTTCGGGGTCGGCGGTGGCCGACGCGGCGGCGCTGGCGGCCTTGCTGGTGCCGATGATGGTGCTGGCGGGGCACAACCGGGCGCGTTCGGCCGGCTTGATTGCCGCCGGAGGCATCATTGCCCCGGTCATTCCGCCGAGCATTGGCTTCATTGTGTTTGGCGTGGCGTCCGGGGTATCGATTTCCAAGCTGTTTTTGGCCGGGATCGTGCCGGGTCTGATGCTCGGTGTCGCCCTGGCCATCGCCTGGTGGTTCATCTCCCGCAGCGAGCATGTGCAGACACCACCCAAGCGCTCGCGGGCCGAAGTGATGCGGGCCCTGGTCGAGGGCAGTTGGGCCATGGGCCTGCCGCTGATCATCATCCTGGGTCTCAAGTTCGGCATTTTCACCCCGACGGAAGCGGCGGTGGTGGCAGCGGTCTATTCGTTGTTTGTGTCCTTGGTCATCTACCGGGAAATGAAAGTCAGCCAGCTGTACGAAGTGATCCTGTCCTCGGCCAAGACCACCTCGGTGGTGATGCTCCTGGTGGCGGCGGCCATGGTGTCCTCGTGGCTGGTGACCATTGCCGACTTGCCGGGCCAGTTGGCGGCAGTGCTCGAACCGTTCATGGACAGCCCGACCTTGCTCCTGGTGGTGATCATGCTGTTGATCATCATGGTCGGTACGGTCATGGACATGACGCCAACCATCCTCATCCTCACCCCGGTGCTGATGCCAGCGGTGACCCAGGCGGGTATCGATCCGGTTTATTTCGGCGTGCTGTTTCTCATCAACACTGCCATCGGCCTGATTACGCCACCGGTGGGTACCGTGCTCAATGTGGTGAGCGGGGTTTCGAAACTCAATATCGAAGAGATCGTTCGTGGCGTGTGGCCGTTCCTGCTCGCGCAACTGGCGGTGCTGTTCCTTCTGGTCCTGTTTCCGCAACTGGTTCTGGGACCTTTGAAATTCTTCACCGGTTGACGCCGGTGCAAGCGGTAGTAGCTCGACTTCTAAAACAATAATGATCGGAGAGTGACATGGGACAACTGATGAAAACCTTGCTGGCCGGGGCATGTGCAACGGGGCTGCTGCTGGGCAGCGTGGTCAGCCACGCGGACGAGATCCGCGAGCGTACCCTGCGATTTGCGTTCCAGAACGTCAAGGAGCACCCCCAAGGGCAGGGCGCACAGAAGTTCGCCGACCTGCTGAGCGAGAAGAGCGGCGGCAAGCTCAAGGTCCGTCTGTTCCCCGGTGGAACCCTGGGTGGTGACGTGCAGACGGTCTCGGCCCTGCAGGGCGGTACGCTGGACATCACCGTGCTCAACTCCGGCATCCTCGCCGCCCAGGCAGCGGATTTCGCGATGCTCGATTTCCCCTTCCTGTTCAACAACGCCGAAGAAGCCCACGCGGTGATCGACGGGCCGGTCGGCCAGAAACTGGCGGCGCAATTGGACAGCAAAGGGCTAGTTGGCCTGGGCTACTGGGACCTGGGTTTCCGCAACCTGACCAACAGCAAGCATCCAGTGGCCAAGCTTGAAGACATGCAGGGCTTGAAGATTCGCGTGATCCAGTCACCGATCTACCTGGAAACCTTTACCGCCCTGGGCGCTAACCCGGTGCCGATGGCGTTTCCCGAGGTCTACACTGGCCTTGAGCAGCACACCATCGACGGCCAGGAGAACCCCTTCACGGTGATTGAGGGCAACAAGTTCTTCGAGGTGCAGAAGTACCTGTCGGTGACCGGCCACATCTTCAATCCCCAGTCGCTGATCATCAGTCAGAAAACCTGGAGCCGTCTGAATGAGGATGAAAAAAACCTGATCCGCCAGGCCGCCGCCGAGGCGCAGAAGTACCAGCGGGAAGTCACCGCTGCGAGCATGGACAAGGCCAAAGCAACACTGGCCGGTGCGATGACCGTGAACGAGATCACCCCGGCCGAGAAAGATCGCTTTCGCGAGCGTGTGCAACCGGTGATCGACAAGTTCGCCAAGTCCCTGGATGCCAATCTGGTGAAGATGATGTACGACGAAATTGCCAAGGTACGCGCCGCGCAGTGAGCTGAGCGACACAAAGGCTGATCAAAGGGCGCCGGGGCAATCCCGGCGCCTTTTTTTTCTTTGCGATTCAGGCTTTTCCCAGCCGTGATGCCGGTCCCCTGAGGGCTCGCACACGGGCCATTTTCCCAGCCGGGGAACGCTTGAACGGCCGCAATGTCCCAGACTGGCTCATAAGCTTGTTAAGATACATGCGCACACATCTCGTTTTTACCATAGGAACAGCGGGGCTTATCAGACCATGCGCGCCCAAGCGCGCGGATAACAAAAGGAGGTTCTCGTGGGAAAAAACCCTGTAGACGATCTATCAGGACAACCCCAGTCAACCGGCACAGAGGGGATACCAGCCCCCAGCGGCAAAGCCAATCTCATCGACACCGACTACGTGATCGGGCAAGACAATATCCGAGGTCAGTTCTCTTTCTCTCTGGATATCCACGGCAAAGTTTTCATCATCTCCGCGGCGACCATTCTGCTGTTCGTCATCGTGACACTTGCACTGCAGAATGAAGTCGAACCGCTTTTCAGCGCCATGCGCAGTTGGTTGACCAAGCATCTGGCCTGGTTCTTCATGAGCGTGGCCAACATCTTCGTAGTGCTGTGTCTGGCGCTGATCGTCTCGCCCTTGGGCAAGGTTCGATTGGGCGGTCAGGATGCCACGCCGGACCACACCTATGTGGGCTGGTTCTCCATGTTGTTCGCCGCTGGGATGGGCATCGGCCTGATGTTCTACGGCGTGGCAGAACCCATGTCCCATTACGCTGCCGCCATGGGCGGTGTCACACTCGACGCCAGCGGGGCGCGTACCGACTGGGCGCCTCTGGGCGGTGCGGCGGGCGATATGAAAGCCTCCGCCGACCTGGCCATGGCCGCGACCATTTTCCACTGGGGTCTGCACCCTTGGGCCATCTACGCCATTGTCGCGTTGTCCCTGGCCCTGTTCTCCTTCAACAAAGGCTTGCCGCTGTCGATACGCTCGATCTTCTACCCGCTGCTGGGTGAGCGCGTCTGGGGATGGCCCGGCCATATCATCGACATCCTGGCGGTATTCGCCACCCTGTTCGGGCTGGCGACTTCGCTGGGCATCGGTGCCGAGCAGGCCGCTGCGGGGATTGAACACCTGTTTGGCATTCAATCGACCAGCGTGAGCAAAGTCGTGCTGATCATCGGCATCACCCTGATTGCCCTGTGGTCGGTGCTCGCCGGGTTGGAGAAGGGCGTCAAGCTGCTCTCCGAAATCAACATGGGCCTGGCCCTGTTGTTGCTTTTGTTCATTATCGTGGTGGGACCAACCCTGGCGATCCTCACCGGCTTCTTCAAGAATCTGGTGACCTACGCCGAGTACCTGCCGGCGTTGTCCAACCCCTTCGGTCGCACAGACACTGAATTCACCCAAGGCTGGACGGCGTTCTACTGGGCCTGGTGGATCAGCTGGTCGCCGTTTGTGGGGATGTTCATTGCCCGCGTCAGTCGCGGCCGTACCGTTCGCGAGTTCCTGATCTCGGTGCTGTTGGTGCCTTCGCTGGTGTCGGTATTGTGGATGACCACCTTTGGCGGGACAGCCATCGACCAGGCCACCCTCCAGGGGCTGAGTGGGGTCAAGGATGCGGTGTTGGAGCTCAAGCTGTTTGCCATGCTCGAAGGGCTTCCGCTCAAGGAGATCACGTCACTGCTCGGTATCGTGCTGGTGATCGTGTTTTTCATCACCTCTTCGGATTCCGGTTCGCTGGTCATCGACACCATCACCGCTGGCGGCAAGGTCGATGCGCCCGTTCCACAGCGGGTGTTCTGGGCCATCATCGAAGGTGTGATCGCTATTGCGCTGTTGTTGGGCGGCGGTTTGATCGCGTTGCAAGCCATGGCGGTTTCCACCGGCTTACCGTTTGCCATTGTCCTGCTGCTGGGCTGTATTTCCCTGGTCAAGGGATTGATGTCGGAACCGCGCACCTGACCTTTTAATCCCACAGCTGGCCGATAGGGACGGACGGGCTGTAGTGAGTGGCTATTTGCGCTTGCAACAGCTCGGCCGTCGCCAGGGCATCGGTCAAGGCATGATGGGCGTGATAGGGCGGCAGGTGGTAGCGCAAGCGACTGTCCGCTAACCGGATGGACTCGGGTGGACGGCGTAACAGCCGGTCCAGCCAACGCCGCTGACCGCGCACCTGCCGCGCTTCCAGCTGCATCGTGTCAATCACCGGAAATTGCAGGCCCTCCCCAAGGTGATTGCGTAACGCCTGATCCAGGAAGTTGCGTTCGATGGCCCGGTAATGCACCACCATGATCTTCCCCGCCATGGCTTCCAGCACTTTCTCCATGACGTCCGGCAATCGGGGAGCATGACGGATGTCGGAGTGTGTGATGTGGTGAAACGTCACCGACTCATGACTGAGCTGCGAGGGCTTGATCACCCAGTACAGGGCTTCGCCGCAGCGTATGCGCCTAAGGGTGAACGGCAGCAGGCCGATGCTGACGATACTGTCAGTGCGTGCGTTCAGGCCGGTGGTTTCAAGGTCCATGGCCAGCAGTTCCACCTGCTCCAGCGCAGTCCCGGCGTCGATGACACCCTGTTGGTAGAAGCGTTGCAGCAGCGGGTGCCGGGCTTGCTGTTCCAGACGTTTGAAACGTGCCGCCCAATCCAGCGTTTCTTGCCCCTTCGGATTGTTCATCGGGATGGCCGAGCGTGACCGGGGTAGCGGAATCGCAGGAATTTCTGCGCATTGCTCAATACCTGAAACGCTTCCTTGAGGTTGTGCCGCTCGGTGGTGGAAAAGCGCTCCGGTTCGATGTAGTTATCCGGTTTCTGGCCCTGTTCGATGGCGTCGACCTGGTGTCGGATGCGCACCATCGACAGGAACTCCAAGGCGTAGCGTAGATGCTCAATGGCCTGCGGTTGCACGAGCTGTGTGGTGCTGATGGCTTCGAGACGATCAAAGGAATTCTGCGCCGTGGTCCCGCAGGCCAGGGCGTGGATACGGATCAGATCGGTCAATGGCGCCGTGCCACGGCCCTTGAGGTTGATGATCTGTTTTTGCTTGCCGTCGGTTTCCATCACGAAGGTGCGAAAGAAACCCAAGGGGGGCGTGCGGTTCAAGGCATTCCGGGCCATCGCCGCCAGGAAGGCGGGGGTCACCCTGGATTTTTCAGCGCAGAGCACCTTGAGTTCGTTGACCATTTCCAGTTGCCCATAGACCCCGTCCAGGTCAAAGAAGATGCAACTGTTGAGCAGGGTGGCAGCATTGGGCTTCTCGATCCACTGGCTGAAATACTCGCGCCATACTCGCAACGGCTGACGCCATTGCGCGTTGGTGGCCATGATGCCGCCCTTGCAGTAGCTGTAGCCGCACTCTGCCAGGCCGTCGCTGACGAAGGTGGCCAGGCTTTTGAAGTATTCGTCGTGCAGGGCCGGGTCGAAACGATCATCCAGCACCAGGGCGTTGTCCTGGTCGGTTACCAGCAGTTGCTCGTCCCGCGCCATCGATCCCAGCACCATGAAACAGTACGGAACCGGCGGCGGCCCCAGTTCCCGCTCGGCCAATTCGAGCAACCGCTGGGTGAAGGCGCGGCCAATGCCCGAGATGGCGCTGCCGATCATGTGAGCCGTCGCACCGTCGCGCACCATGCGAATGTAGGTGCCGCGCAGATCCCGCAACAACGAGCGCAAGCCCTCGACAGAGGTCTGGTTGGAGATGCTGTTGACCAGGTACAGGCTGCTCTGGGACTCGTGCCGGATGATGTCCGACAGGTTGATCAACCCCAGCGTGCGTCCCTTGTGCACCACCGGTAGGTGGTGGATGTTGCTGCGAAGCATGCACAACATGGCTTCGAACAACGAGTCATCGGCCTGGATGACCACCGGATCGGTCGACATCACTTCACCGATGCAGGTATCGCCGCTGCGGTTGGCGGCCACTACCCGGGTGCGCAGGTCGCGGTCGGTGACGATGCCGAGCATTTTTTCCGGGTGATGCCCGGCAGGTTCCAGGACGACGACGCAGGAAACGCTTTCCTGGGACATCAACCGTGCTGCTTCGTGAACGCTGGTGTGCGGGGTGACCCAGACCAGGTCCCGGGAAATCAGCGCGCGGGATTTCAATTGGATCAGTTCGCTGGCGCGGCCTTGGGCCTCGACGGCGGATTTGAGCCTGGAGTGTCCTTCGGCCTCGACAAAGTCGGCGAAGCTGTCATGTTGCTCGCACAGCTGGGCAAACACATCCGCCGGGATGAAGTAGATCAGGCTGTCTTCAAGGGCCCGTGCCGGAAAACGCACCTTGTTGCTGCGCAGCAGGCTGGCCTGACCAAAGATGTCGCCTTCCACCAGCCTATTGTACAACTGGCCGTTGCGCCGGTAGATCTCGACTGCGCCACTGCGCACATAATGCAGGTCGTGGACGATGGAGCCGGCCTCGAGAATATCGCTGCCGGCCTTGAAGTAGCTGACTTCGACGCGCTGCGCTATGGCCTCCAGGGTTTGCTGGGGCAGGGCATCGAAAGGGGGAAAACGATGCAGGTGCTCGCTGATTTCCAGTAACTCGATCTGCATGGAACCTCGTGGCTGATCAATTGAGAGACCAACATGCCAGTTCCAGGGGCCGCACACAAACCCTGGGTGAGTGAGTCGTGTGCGGCGCAGGCATTGTCACTGTTGCTGGGGCACCGCCAGCCACTGGCTGATGACCTTCTGGTAGCTGCCATTTGCCTTGCTCAGGTGCAGCCACTGATCGACGTACATTTTCCAGGTGATGTCGTCCCGTGGCAGCAGGTAGGCCTTCTCGCCATACTGCAAGTAGCGGCTGGGGTTGACGGCGCAAAGACCGGGTTTGAGTTTCTGCTGATAGAGCGCTTCCGAGGCATCGGTGATCATCACGTCGGCCCGCTTGTCCAGCAGCTCCTGGAAGATGGTCACGTTGTCGTGGAACTTGAGTTGCCCTTTGGGCAGGAACGCCCGGACGAAAGCTTCGTTGGTGCCGCCGGCCGGTTCCACCAGGCGCACCGAAGGCTGGTTGAGCTGCTCGATGGTCTGGTAGCGCGCCTGGTCCTCGCAACGCACCAGCGGGATTTTGCCATCCACATCCAGGGTGGTGCTGAAGTTGGCTTTTTTCTGACGCTCCAGGGTCACGGAAATCCCGCCCATGCCGATATCGCATTTACCGGCGACCATGTCCGGCATCAGGGTTTTCCAGCTGGTCTGCACCCATTGAACCTTGACCCCTAGGCTGGCGGCCAGCGAACGGGCCATGTCAATGTCGATCCCCTCGTATTCACCTGTTTCGGCTTTGTAGGTGTAAGGCTTGTAGTCGCCCGTCGTACACACTTTCAGCTCGCCGCGTTGCAGGACCTGATCAAGGTGCGAAGGGGCTGGCTCGGCAAGGGCGCTGCCGCAGAACGCCAGCAGGCCACAGAACGTCATCGTGTTTGTTATGTTTTTCATAGGGACTGCACGTCTCGCAAGGGAGGGGACAAGAAGGGCAGTGTAGTGAAAAGGTTGGCGGGCTGTCATTGGCGCCTCAAACTTCGCAGGTGTGCTGCCTTCGCCTCTGTCATCATGGGCGATGGCAGACTTGGGTCAGGGGAGAAACACGTTTCGGATGGACGCATCAGTCGTCAGAATTACGCTTATGTTGATGGTCCCAGGGATCCTGTCGGTCTTTGGGGTTGCGTTCGTCTGCGCCTGGTTTATCGACAAAAAACGCGACTATCTGCTGCTCCTGGCTGGTGGCTGTGGCCTGTTCGCGTGTGGCGCCACGTCGCAGCTTTTCGGCTGGCCTCCCGGGGTCGGGCCCAATGCCATTGTGTCCGGCGCGCTGTATACCTCGGCGGTCCTGGCAGTGGCCGAAGGCGTTTTGCTGCGCTCGCAAAAACGCCTCGGCTGGCGGCTGGACGTGGCCGTGGTATGCGTCATTTCCCTGGCACTGGGCTGGTTCTTTTATATCGACCGCAACCTGCTTGCGCGCATCTACATCCAGAACTTCGGCTATGGTGCGATTTTGCTTGTGGCGGCGGTCAAGCTCAGATCGCTGTTACGCGGGCGACTCGTTGACAAGGCGCTGTTCTGGGTGTTGCTGGTCTTCGCGTTGCATTTCTTTCCGCGGACCCTGTTGACTGTCGGGCTGTCGGTGCCGCTGGACCGGGTCGCTTTCGCCAACTCGGTGTTCTGGCAGGCGCTCCAGTTGTCCCTGGCGGTGCTCGGTATCGGACTTGCCTTTGTGATTCTCGCCGCGGCCATTGCTGACGTGATCGATGACCTGCGTCGCGAACGCGACTTTGACCCGTTGACCGGTGTCTTGAACCGGCGCGGCTTCGAAGAACGGGTGTCGATGCTGCTGATGAAGAGCCCGCGCGGCACGACAGCGCTGGCACTGTGCGATATCGACAACTTCAAGAACATCAACGATAGCCATGGCCATGACGTGGGCGATAACGTCTTGCGCGAAGTTGGCCAACTGCTGCGCACTTCGGCGCGCAAACGGGACATCGTCGGGCGCCTCGGTGGTGAAGAATTCGCTGTGCTCCTGCCGGACACCGATGCCCGGGAAGCTTACGAATGTGCCGAGCGCTTGCGGGCGGCTATCGAGAACGGTACGCCTGTCACGCGCGATACGGTCGGGCCGGTCACCGCGAGTTTCGGTGTCGGCAGTCTAGGCCCCAGGGAAACCTGGCAGGATCTTTACAAGCGCGTAGATACCTTGCTTTACCAGGCGAAGCGAACCGGGCGCAATCGCACGGTGGCCGATGAAGTTCCGGGTCGGATCGAAAGGCCCACCGAGGTTCAGTCATAAGCCGCGAGCGCGAGCCGGGGTTGCTAGCGTGAAATGATCCCGTGATCGATGGCGTATTTCACCAGGGCCGCGGGCTTGTCGATGTTGAGCTTGCGGCGGATGCTCAGGCGATGGGTTTCGACGGTGCGCACGCTGATGTCCAGTTCCCGGGCCATTTCCTTGTTGTTCAGCCCCTGGACCATTTTGTACAACACCTGACTCTCGCGCGGCGTCAGCTCGTTGTCGGTGGTTGGGTCGGTGGCCAGCCGTTGGGCGATCTCGGCACTGTAGAAGGTGCCACCGCTGATGATGGCTTCAATGGCCGCGATGATTTCCCGCGAAGGGGCATTCTTGAGCACGTAGCCACTGGCGCCGCAGCGCACGGACTCACTCACATACTCATAATTGTCGTACATGCTCAGGATGAGGATCTTGAGGTTGGGGTATTGCTTGCCCAGCAGGCGGGTCAGTTCAAGTCCGTTCATGTCCTTGAGGCTGATGTCCATCAGCAACAGGTCCGGTTGGCAGCGCCCGACCATCTCGATGGCCTGTGCACCATTCTCGGCTTCGCCCACCACGTCCAGTTGGGGCATGACGGACAACAGGGCCCTGATGCCATCGCGGACCAGGGAATGATCATCGACCAGCGCGACGCGGATCACAGAGGGCAGGTTCATCGGCAGGTGCTCTTGTCAGGTTGGGCGCGCATCAGCTTTGTGTCGCCATCATGTTCATGGGCAGCAGGATATCGAGCTCGCTTCGTCCCGGCACCGAGGTCATTTCCAGCCGTCCGCCGAAATGCTCGACCCGCTCGCGGATATTGCGCAGGCCGATGCCGGCGTGGCCACGTTCGACCTGCGGTACGTTGAAACCCATCCCGTCGTCCACCACCGTCAGGCGCAAGGACTGGCCGGACCCGAACAGGGTGATGCCGACACTTTTCGCCCCGGCGTGACGCTCGATATTGGTCAAGGCTTCCTGAGCAATGCGAAACAGCGAAACCGGTGCTCCATTTTCCAGGCGGCAATCGAATTCGTTGCTTTTGTACGACACTTCAAGCCCGCTGCGTTGCTGAAATTCGGCCGCGAGCTGGCCGATGGCGGCGGACAGGCCCAGGGTGTCGAGCAGGGAGGAGCGCAAGTCGTGGGAGATGTTGCGGATCTCGCCAATGGCTTCCCCCAGCCGGTCTGTCGCGTTCTTCAGGATGCCCAGGCCGTTTTCCTGCCCTTTTTCGAGGACGTGACTGGCCAGTTCAAACTGGAATTTTATCGACACCAGTAATTGGCTGATGCCGTCGTGCAGCTCGCGTGAAACTCGCGCGCGTTCCTCTTCCTGCAAGCTGACGATGCGCTGGTTCAGTCGTTGCAGCTTTTTGTCGGCCAAGCGATGTTCGCTGACGTTGAGGGTCATGCCGCCGGCAAACACCAGCAGGACCGCCACCAGCGCAATGGCGGCGATGGCCTGCATGGTGGTGTGGATGCCCTGGGCCACTTCAGCGCGGGCTTGCTGGGTGGCGCGCTCGACATCCTCCAGGTAAATCCCGGTCCCGAGCATCCAACCCCAGCGATCCAGCATCACCACATAGGCCAGCTTGTCGGTCACCTGGCCGGAGGAGGGCTTGTTCCAGGCGTAGCGCTGGAAACCTTCGCCGGATTCAGCGCTCTTGAGCAATGCCTGGATCACCGGCAGCCCCTGGGGATCTTTCATGTCCCAGAGGTATTGGCCCACCAGTTCGGACTGCCGGGCATGCATCAGGCTGCGCCCTTGGCGGTCGTAGACGAAGAAATAGCCATTGATGCCAAAACTGAGCTTGCGCAGCTCCTCCAGCACCTGCTGCTGCGCGCGTGCGTCGCCCTGGCCGTTGTTATACAGCGGGGCGATCAGGCTTTGCGCCATTTCGACGTAGTTTTTCAGCTCTGCTCGCTTGCTGGCCAGGATGCTGTCTTCGATCAGTTGCGCCTGTTGATCACCCAACTGGCGATTAAGCGAGATCACCAAGGCGCAGATGACGGCAATCGCCAGGACCAGGGGCAGAATTCCCAAGGCGACGATTTTGTGTTTGAGCAGCATGTGTACTCCTGTCCGGACTCAACGGGGGGAGGCGAATGGTCGGCATCATAACGCTGTGGGAGCAAAGCTTGCTCGCGATCGCGACGGATCAGCCTGGACTGTTGCCAACAGACCCAGCGTTATCGCGAGCAAGCTTTGCTCCCACAGTCGTTAGCCTGCATTGGCTTTGCATGGGCTCACACAGAGGGATTCCACGAGAATCTACGTAGAACTACGTAGATGGCCCGTACGTAGTACTGCGGATTTATTTATTGACGGCTTCCACGGATATTGGGCCGGCTCCGAATAGTCGGGGCACACTATAAAAACAATCGCCGCAATCCACTGGATATCGGCAGGAGACACGCAATGACAACCCGTCTGGTTAAACACCTTGCCTGGTTTGCCGTGGCTGTTCTGGGAGCTTGTGCGTTGAGTGTCGTGGCCTTGCGCCGCGGCGAACCGATCAACGCCCTCTGGATCGTCGTCGCAGCCGTGGCCATCTACCTGGTCGCCTACCGCTACTACAGCCTGTTCATCGCCAATAACGTGATGCAACTCGATGCGCGCCGGGCCACCCCCGCCGTGCTCAACAACGATGGCCTGGACTATGTCCCGACCAACAAACACATCCTGTTCGGCCACCATTTCGCGGCCATTGCCGGTGCGGGGCCGCTGGTCGGGCCGGTACTGGCGGCGCAGATGGGCTACCTGCCCGGTACGCTCTGGCTGATCGCCGGGGTGGTGCTGGCCGGTGCCGTGCAGGACTTCATGGTCCTGTTCCTGTCCACTCGTCGCAACGGTCGCTCCCTGGGCGACATGGTCCGCGAAGAGATGGGCCGCGTTCCCGGCACCATCGCGCTGTTCGGCTGCTTCCTGATCATGATCATCATCCTCGCGGTGCTGGCGCTGATCGTGGTCAAGGCCCTGGCCGAGAGCCCGTGGGGGATCTTCACGGTGATGGCGACCATCCCGATCGCGATGTTCATGGGCATCTACATGCGCTACATCCGCCCGGGCCGCATTGGTGAAATCTCCCTCATCGGCGTGCTGTTGCTGCTGGGTTCGATCTGGCTCGGCGGGCAAGTGGCCGCAGACCCGGTCTGGGCCGAGGCCTTCACCTTCACCGGCGTGCAAATCACCTGGATGCTGATCGGCTACGGTTTTGTTGCCGCGGTGTTGCCGATCTGGCTGATCCTGGCGCCGCGCGACTACCTGTCCACCTTCTTGAAGATCGGCACCATCGTCGCCCTGGCGATCGGCATCCTGGTCACCATGCCCGAGCTGAAAATGCCGGCACTGACCCAGTTCACCGACGGCACGGGCCCGGTGTGGAAGGGCGGATTGTTCCCGTTCCTGTTCATCACCATCGCCTGTGGCGCGGTTTCGGGTTTCCACGCGCTGATCTCTTCGGGCACCACGCCGAAGATGCTCGATAACGAAGTCAACGCCCGCTACATCGGTTACGGCGGCATGCTGATGGAGTCGTTCGTGGCCATCATGGCAATGGTCGCCGCTTCGGTGATCGAGCCGGGCGTGTACTTCGCCATGAACAGCCCGGCGGCGATCGTCGGCGGTGATGTGGTGAGCGTGGCACAGACTGTCAGCAGCTGGGGCTTTGCAATCACCCCCGAAGCGCTGCAGGCGGTGGCCAATGACATCGGCGAGACCACCATCCTGGCCCGTGCCGGCGGTGCGCCGACGCTGGCGGTGGGGATCGCGCAGATCCTGCACTCGGTGTTGCCGGGTGAGAACACCATGGCGTTCTGGTACCACTTCGCAATCCTGTTCGAGGCGCTGTTCATCCTCACGGCGGTAGACGCCGGCACCCGTGCCGGGCGTTTCATGCTGCAGGACCTGCTGGGCTCGTTCGTCCCAGCCCTCAAGCGGACCGAATCCTGGGTTGCCAACCTGATCGCCACCGCCGGCTGTGTGGCGCTGTGGGGCTACCTGTTGTACCAGGGCGTGATCGATCCGCTGGGCGGCATCAACACCTTGTGGCCGCTGTTCGGCATCTCCAACCAGATGCTGGCCGGTATCGCCCTGATGCTCGGCACCGTGGTACTGATCAAGATGAAGCGCCAGCGCTACGTCTGGGTGACCATGCTGCCGGCGGTCTGGCTGCTGATCTGCACCACCACGGCGGGCCTGATCAAGCTGTTCGACGCCAACCCGGCGATCGGCTTCCTGGCCCTGGCGCGCAAATACAACGATGCCCTGGCCGCCGGCCAGATCCTGGCCCCGGCCAAGAGCATCGAGCAGATGCAGCACGTGGTGTACAACGCTTACACCAACGCAACGCTGACGGTGTTGTTCCTGCTGGTGGTCTTCAGCATCCTGTTCTACGCGCTCAAGGTCGGCATCGCTGCCTGGGGTCACAAGGAACGCACGGATAAAGAAGCGCCCTTCCAGGCCGTGCCGGACGCCTGAATCGAGGATTGCAACGATGTTCAATGACTTGAGTCGCCTCGGTAAATACCTCGGTCAGGCCGCCCGCCTGATGGTCGGCATGCCCGACTACGACAACTACGTCGAGCACATGCAAAGCAAACACCCGGACAAACCGCTGATGGACTACGAGGCGTTCTTCCGCGAACGCCAGGAAGCCCGATACGGTGGCAAGGCGGGACCCAAGTGCTGTTGATCAACTGATTTCAGGTTGATGAGGTAACCCTGTGGGAGCGAGCCTGCTCGCGATGGCGTCGGGTCAGTTACGATGATGTTGACTGACCCACCGCCATCGCGAGCAGGCTCGCTCCCACAGTTGTTTTGGGGCGGCCTCGGGATTTGCATACACCACCGATCCCCCTTGTGGGGATCTCAGAATTTGCCTACACCCCAGATCCCCTGTGGGAGCGTGCCCGCTCGGGGCCGTACCATCCGGCCCGCGTTTACCCGAGCAGGTGCCCGACTATGTCGTAGAGGCTGTCGTTTGATATGCCGTTCTCCTGAGTGCAGTCACGGGGAGGGGGTAGGGCTTCTGGCCAGGCGCCGGCTTGAGCAGGAAACTGGCGAGGGCCGGGAGCAGCACCAGGGCACCCAGCATGTTCCAGAGGAACATGAAGGCCAGCAGGATGCCCATGTCGGCCTGGAACTTGATGGGCGAGAACACCCAGGTGGCGACGCCGATGGCCAGCGTCGCACCGGTCAGCAGTACGACCCGGCCGGTGAACAGCAGCGAGCGGTAGTAGGCGATGGACAGTGACTCACCGCGGCGCAGGTGCAACTGCAGGATGCTCAGCACATACAGGGCGTAGTCGATGCCGACGACCACACCCAGGGCAATCACCGGCAGCGTGGTGACTTTTACGCCGATGTCCAGCCAGACCATCAGCGCCTCCGCCAGTACCGAGGTCAACATCAAGGGCAGGATTGCGCACGCCACCGCGCGCCAGGAGCGGAACACCAAAAAGCACAGCAGGATCACCGCGCCATACACCCACAGCAGCATTTCACGGTTGGCCTTTTGCACCACGCTGTTGGTCGCGGCCTCGAGACCGGCGTTGCCGGCGGCCATCAGGAAGCGTTCATCGCCTTGATCGTTCGCTGCCGCAAAGGCCTGGATCTCTGTGACCAGCGCCTGCAAGGTCCCGGCCTTGTGGTCGCGCAGGAAAATCCTGAGCATCGACAGGTCGCAGCTGTGGTTGACCAGGCTTTGGGGCGCGTATTTGACCAGGTTATTGATCACCGCCTGGTTGGGTAGCAGGCCGATCCACTTGGGGTTGCCTTCGGTGAGCTGGCTGGTCATGACCTTGACGAACGCGGCAAATGAATCGGTGGCGACCACGCCGGGCTGCTGGCGCAGGCGCCATTCGAGCCGGTCGATGCGTTCGAGCAGGGCGTAGTTCATGCACTGTTGTGGCGCCGAGGTGACCATGACGATGAACACGTCGCTGCGGCTGCCATAGTTGGACGTGATGTAGGCGTTGTCCTGGTTGTAGCGCGAGTCGGTGCGCAGTTCCGGGGCGCTGGGGTCGAGATCGCCGATTTTCAGATGCAGGCTGACCATGAGCCCGCCGACGCCCAGGGCCAGGGCGGCGAGCAAGGTCGGCGCGGCCACCTTGCGTCGGGTAAACAGGTCCAGCCAGCGCCACAGCAGCGGGTGTACCTTTTCCTCCCGTTGTGCTTGCTCGCTACGCAGGCTGCGGGCCGTGGCCTGGGGGCCGACGCCGATGTAGCTCAGCAGAACAGGCAGCAGGATCAGGTTGGTGACGATCAGGAATGCCACACCCAGGCTGGCGGTCAGCGACAACTGGCGGATCACCTCGATCTTGATCAATAGCAGCACGGCGAAGCCGACGGCATCGCAGGCCAATGCCATGAGCCCGACCATGAACAGGCGGCGCAAGGTGTAGCGTGCGGCGATCAGGCGATGGGTACCACGACCGATGTCTTGCCGGTAGCCGTTTATCGTCTGTGCTCCGTGGCTCATGCCGATGGCGAACACCAAAAAAGGCACCAGGACGGTGTAGGGGGCCAGTTCGTAACCGAGCAACGGCAGGCTGCCAAGCCACCAGACCACCGCGATCGATGAGCAAAACAACACCAGCAACGTACTGCGCAGGCAACGGGTGCAGGCGAACATCACCAGGCCGGCGATCAGGATGGCCACGGCAAAAAAGGTCAGTACTTGGGCGAGTCCTTCGATCAGGTCGCCCACC
The DNA here is from genome assembly GCF_057787095.1 of Pseudomonas sp. N-1-13. Lineage (NCBI taxonomy): Bacteria > Pseudomonadati > Pseudomonadota > Gammaproteobacteria > Pseudomonadales > Pseudomonadaceae > Pseudomonas > Pseudomonas sp. N-1-13. Next base: position 2,474,768 of record NZ_JBYNRI010000001.1, read on the forward strand.
ACCTTGGCAAAACCGACAACGTGCAGGCGAATGTGCTCGTTCTGGTACTTGGCGCGGATGTCTTCAAGCTTGGCGCCGAAAACCCCGTAGTTCAGCGGTTCGCCGGTTTCGGTGTCGATGTCCAGCAGCGGTACCAGCAACATGCTCGATTTGAAATCACCGGCGACGATGCTGCCGATTTCACCCGAGCGTTCGATGTTCAGACGCAGTTGTTCCAGGCTGTCGGCCGAACCATCGTAGTGCGAGTCGATGACCTGGCCCTCGTCCAGGCCCGATTCGGTGATGCCCTGCCAGCGCAGGGTCGGGGTCCACAGCGACTTCATATAGGGCCGGTTGACCCCGGGGAGCAGGTACACCTCATCGCTGATCTTTTGCAGGGTTTCGAGATAGTTCTTGTCGAGAATGCTGCCCTGGGTATTTTCCACCACCACGCGGACTACGTTGCCCTGGCCGGCGAGGCTGTCCTGGTTGGCCTGGAAGTTGATGACGAACGGATGATCCTGGGGAATCAGCCGCTGGAAGCTGACATTGAGCGTCAACTGAGGCAACTGCGCGACAAAGAACCCGGTCAGCAGCAGGCAGGCCAACATCAGCCAGGGACGATGGTTGAACAGCAGGCGTTCGAGCAGCGAGCCCGAGCGGGTGTCGAACTGGCGCAGATCCGCGATCACCGGAGCCTCTTCGTGAGTAGTCTTCATGGCGTAGACTCCTGGGCGATCGATAGGGGGGCGGCGAGTTTCTCCGCCGGCAGGGTCACGATGCCGGCCAGGCTGGTGATCACCAGGCTGCCGTCAGTGGCTTGGGCGACAGCAGTCAGCGGTGCGCCCCAACCGAAGGGGACGGGTCGGAAACTGCGGCCCTGGTCCCGGCTGGTGTACACCCGGCCTCCCTGATCGAGCAGCACGACGCTGCCATCGCTCAATTGCAGGCCCGCGTTGAAGCTGGCCTTGGCGCCATCAATGGTGACGGGTTGCCATTGTTGCCCGCCGTCGTCGGAACGGAACACGTTTGCCTGCAGGCCGAACAACAGGAGCCGGTCGCTCGCCAATGACAGCAAGCCGAAGTAGCTGCCCTCACAGGGCGAGGCCACGCGTTTGAAGGAGCCGCCGCCTGGACTTGTCGCCAATAGCAGGCCTTGTTCCCCGGCGATGAACCGTGTCCGACCCTGGGTTTGCAAGGCGTAGAGGTGCAGGCCGTCCGGGTTCTCGACTTGACCGGAGAAGGCCCGCCAAGTCCTGCCCCCATCTCTGCTGCGCAACGCCAGATTGAAGGCGCCGACCACGCTGACGCGATTCGGGCCGTTGAACATCAGGGCCAGGAGAGGTTTGTCCGGGCCGTCGTCCACCAAGCGCTGGGCCGCATTCAGGTATTCGTCTTGGGCCGCTTCATCGAGCGAGGCGGCCTCCTGTTCGGCCTGGGCCAACGTCAGCGCGGCGGCCTGGATACCATCGAGTCGTTTGCGCCAGCTTTCGCCGCCGTCCTCGCTGGACAGCACCACACCCTGATGGCCGATGGCCCAGCCATGGTTTTTGTCGACGAAGGCTACGGCGGTCAGGTTGACATCCACCGGGACCGCGGCCTGATGCCAGGCCTTGCCGTTATCGTCGGACCAGATCACCAGCCCATGTTCACCCACCGCTACCAGGCGTTGCCCGGCGCGTACGATGCCATTGAGCAAGGCGCGTTGCGGTTGCGCCACACTGGGCGCCGGGCGATTGAGCGGGTCTGCCGATGTCGCCGCCGAGGCAATCTGCGCGGCGCCCAGGGTCAGCAATCCCCCGAGCAGCAAGCGTCTGGCCATCGCACGACTTCGTCGGCCCAAGCCAAGGGGACGGTACCTGTTAGCGAGCACCGGAACGTTCCAGTGATTGTGGGGTAAACATGCTGTTTGGTCGTTCATAGAACTTCACCGCCCCCTTGTCGTCGATCAGGTTGAGCGCCGCGTAGTCCTTGGCCTGAAGATTGTAGACAAGGGGGGTGGCGTTGTAGGCCGGCGGGATCAGCGGATAGACGAACAGCGTCAGGGTGGGGGTCTTCTACAACTGGCCCCTGGCGTGCCATGGGGCGGCCACCAGCACTTGCCAGGTGTCTTCATGGAGGTAAAAGCGAGGTTTGGGCACCCTGTGCCGTGCGTCGGAGCGCTATGTGGTGTCCACCATCCAGCCCCGTCGTATTGCACGTTCAGGGCTTGGCGCAGGTTATTTGTCGGGCTTGATATCGCTGTTGTGCCTGGAAATCACTCCGCCAGCAGCACCGCCGCATCGAACCCGACCCGCAAGTTGCCCCAATGGCGGCCGCCGAAGAAGAACGGTACGTCGATCTCGGTCATGATTTCCCCGGTATCGCGCAGGTAGGTCTGGAGCAGGAAGCGTTGGGTGTTGCCCGCCGCGCGCAGGCCGATCGGGTCGTTGAAGATGCGCTTGTTGCGGCACACCGGCAGGTCGACGGCGCGGTCACCGGTCGGTTGTTTCGACACCCAGCTGTTGTTCACTGGGCAATAACCCTTGGTGTCGACGATGAATGAGACTTTGCCGCCCGGGGTGCTGCGGGTGAGTTTGTCGCATTCTTCCTGGCAGACTTGGGCAAAACGCTCGGTGTAGCTGGTCATGTATTGCTTGGGATCGGTGCCGGGGATCAGTTGGTAGTTCTGATCGAACAGGTTGAGGCCATCCTGCTGCAGCGCCTCCAATTGGACCTGGAGGCCGTCGCGGCACTGGCTGGCCCGGGTGATGGCGGCATCCAGCTTGCCATGGCCGAGCACGAACCGGCCCAACAATGCCTGGACCTTTTCAGCGACACCGGACAAGTCACGGGTCGCCGTTGCCGAATGCTGCATGCGCTGGTCAATCGACTGGCTGTCGGCATGGATCTGCGTAACCCGTTCGTTGATACCCGTGTTGGATTCGGCGAAAAGCTGGATATGGGACGCGATATCGGCCAACTTGCCATTGGTGGATTCGAAGTCGCCGATCATGCTTTCGAAATGGCCCGAGGCACGCTCCACGACTTTCTGGGTTTCCCGGGCGCTGTGGCTGATCTGGTTGGTCTGTTCATGTGTGGAACTGACTTCTTCGAGCATGGCGTCGATGTTTCGTGAGATGTCGTCGGTAGCCCGGCTGACATTCTGCGCCAAGGTGCGCACCTCATCGGCCACCACGGCAAACCCCCGACCGCTTTCACCGGCCCGGGCGGCTTCGATGGCCGCGTTGAGGGCCAGCAGGTTGGTTTGGGCAGAGATCTGCTGGATCAGCCCAACGATGGACTTGATGCTCGAAGAACGTTGGTTCAGGGCGCCTACCAGCGTGGCGAATTCATTGAGGCTGCTGGAGATTTCACTGATGTTGCCCGTCACTTCCAGCAGTTCTGCATAGGAGTCGCGAGCCATGCTCAGGTTCTGCGCAGTGGTGCTGGAAATGCCCTGAGTCTGGCGCGAGACTTCTTCGATGCGACCTACGGCGGTGTTGCTCTGGTCCATCACTTCCTTGGCGAAGCGGGCCTGGTGAGTAGCGCTGTCGCTGGAGTCGCTGATGTTTTTCAACGAACGCGCCGATTCGACCGCAATGTGCACGGTCAGCGCCTGGACATTACTGATGATCTCCCGCTGCTTGGCCAGGAAGCGGTTGCAAGTGTCGGCCAGCACGCGGATTTCGTCGTGGGTCACCAGAGGCAGGTCTTTGGACAGGTCGCCTTCGCCGCTGGCGATCTCCTCGAGGGCCTTGGTCATGGCCGTGACGGGGCGCACGATGAGGTGGCGAAAGTACCAGACCATGAAGCTGATCATGCACAGCGTCAGCAGCGCGCCGAAGAGCAGGGCATGGGTGAGGCTGTCGAGCCGGCCTTCGACTTGCCCCAGCAGCGCGGGGTCCAGTTGCGCAGTGTGCAACTGCAGCACAATGTCGGCGCGGGCACTGACTGCCACCCAGTAAAGCAAGCCACTGACCACGACCAGCAGGAAAAGGCTCGACAGCTTTTTGGTGAGCGTATCGAAAAACTGCATCTCGATAGACTCGTACAAGGCCTTTAGCGTCTGCATCCGTTGCTCCCGGGTAAAAAATCACTTTGATTGCATACATTCGACCGCGCACGGCAAAGCTTTAGGGAAATGGGCGATTTGATATCACTGCGGCGGTTTCCGCGATCTTTAACCCGTCCCAGTAAGTGAGGGAACGCGGATGTCAATATCCAGGGTGGCGAAGGTAGACGAAAGTCGTACTAGCGCTCTGCCCAGCGACTGCTACGGTTTGAGTGGAAAACAATAAAAACAACGGGAGTTGATTTCCATGTCCACTCAAAAGCAACAGGCTGCGCGTGCCTACTGGACGGAGAACCTACGCTGGATGCTGGTATTGCTGGCAATCTGGTTCTTGGTGTCGTTCGGCTTTGGCATTTTGCTGGTTGACCAGCTCAACACCATCAGCTTCTTCGGTACGCCCCTGGGATTCTGGTTCGCCCAGCAGGGCTCCATCTACGTCTTTGTGCTCGAGATCTTCTTCTATGTCTGGAAGATGAATCAGCTCGATCGCAAATATGACGTCCACGAAGACTGAGGCCGACGAGCATGGATACCCAAACCCTGATCTACCTGTTCGTCGGCGCGTCCTTTGCGCTCTATATCGCCATTGCCATCTGGACGCGCGCCGGCTCCACCAGCGAGTACTACGTTGCCAGCAAAGGCGTGCACCCGGTACTCAACGGCATGGCCACCGGGGCCGACTGGATGTCGGCCGCCTCGTTCATCTCCATGGCTGGGATCATCGCCTTCGCCGGCTATGACGGCTCGGTCTACCTGATGGGCTGGACCGGCGGCTATGTGCTGCTGGCGATGTGTCTGGCGCCGTATCTGCGCAAGTTCGGCAAGTTCACTGTCCCGGAGTTCGTCGGCGCGCGTTACTACTCGCAGACGGCGCGGGTGGTGGCGGTGATCTGCGTGATCTTCATTTCCTTCACGTATGTGGCAGGGCAGATGCGCGGTGTGGGCATCGTGTTCTCCCGTTACCTGGAAGTGGATATCAATACCGGCGTGATGATCGGTATGGCCATCGTGTTCTTCTATTCCGTGCTGGGCGGCATGAAGGGCATCACCTACACGCAGGTGGCGCAGTACTGCGTGATGATTTTTGCCTACATGGTGCCGGCGATCTACATCTCGATCATGATCACCGGTAATCCGATCCCGCAACTGGGCTTCATCAGCGAGGTCACCGGCTCCGGCCAGAGTGTGATCGAGCGGCTCAACGGGCTGGGTGCGGAGCTGGGTTTCACGGCCTATACCGACGGCACCAAATCGACCACCGACGTGTTTTTCATCACCATGGCGCTGATGGTCGGGACTGCGGGCCTGCCTCATGTGATCGTGCGTTTCTTCACCACCCCGACAGTGCGTGATGCGCGCAAGTCAGCAGGTTACGCACTGCTGTTCATCGCTGTCCTCTACACCACCGCGCCGGCCGTGGCGGCTTTCGCGCGCACCAATCTGCTGACCTCGATCCCCAACGTCAGCTACGCCACCGCGCCAACATGGTTCAAGACCTGGGAAAATTCGGGGCTGATCGCCTGGGCGGACAAGAACAACGACGGCATCATCCAGTATGGCCCGGGGGCAGCCCTGGTCGGCGCGCCGAGCTTCACGGGTGAACGCGGGGCGAACGAGCAGCGGCTGCTGAGCAACCAGGTTTCACCGGTGGCCAACGAACTGTATGTCGACAACGACATCATGGTTCTGGCCAACCCGGAGATTGCCGGGTTGCCAGGCTGGGTCATCGCCCTGATTGCCGCCGGTGGCCTGGCGGCGGCGCTGTCGACGGCAGCGGGGTTGCTGCTGGTGATTTCCACATCGGTCTCCCATGACCTGCTCAAAAGCAACATCATGCCCAGGATCACTGAAAAGCAAGAGTTGCTGGCCGCCCGGATCGCCGCTGGCGTGGCGGTGCTGATCGCCGGGTTGTTCGGCATCTACCCGCCGGCATTCGTGGCCCAGGTGGTGGCGTTCGCCTTTGGACTGGCGGCGTCCTCGTTCTTCCCGGTGATTGTCATGGGGATCTTCTCCAAACGCATGAACCGCGAAGGCGCGATCGCGGGGATGATTGTGGGGCTGACGTTTACATTCACCTACATCGTCTACTTCAAATTCATCAATCCGGCGATGAACACTGCCGAGCACTGGTGGCTGGGCGTATCGCCCGAAGGCATCGGCACCCTGGGGATGCTCTTCAACTTCGTAGCCGCGGTGGTGGTGTCACGCTTTACCGCGCCGCCGCCGGAGCACATTCAGCACCTGGTGGAAGATATCCGGGTTCCAAGGGGGGCGGGTGCGGCCATCGATCATTGATGTGCGGTAAGCCCTGATAACAGGGGTGGGAAACGAACAAAGGCGCCGGAGTGATCCGGCGTCTTTTTTTTGCGCGGGTCAAGCGGGAAAGCGTTAGAAATATTTACTGGGAATCATTCTCAAAGTATATTCTCTCTCATTAACATCCCTCTGTGAGTGCTGCGTCTTGAATCGTTCCACCCCTCTCGCTACCCGCAACGCCTTTTTTAAACGCGTGTTGCCAACGCTGTCCTGCTGTTTCATTGCAAGCCCTTTGTGGGCGCAGGACATTCTCGAACTGCCAACCACGGACATCCAGGGCAGTCGCATCACTCAGGACGAAGGGTACACGGCGTCGCAAGCCAGCACCGCGAGCAAAAGCGATGTACCGATCAAGGAAGAGGCGCAGTCGATCAACGTGGTGACCCGGCAGACCCTGGCGGACTATCAGGTGCGCTCGCTGGGCGATGCGATGAAATTTGTCAGCGGCGTCAGCCAGGGCAATACCCTGGGCGGTTCGCGGGATTCGCTGGTCAAGCGCGGTTTCGGCACCAACGATGACGGCTCGATCCTGCGCGATGGTGTGCGTTCGAACCTGGGACGTAACTTCAGCGCCACCACCGAGCGGGTCGAAGTGCTCAAGGGCCCGGCCTCGATGTTATACGGCGCGCTGGAGCCCGGCGGCCTGGTCAACATCATCAGCAAGAAACCCGAATACACCCAGAGCACCACACTGAGCGGCTCGGCCTACAGCGAAGGTGGCGGCACCATGGCCCTGGATACCACCGGGCCGTTGGGCGATACCGGCCTGGCGTATCGGTTGATCGCCGAGCGTGGGCATGAGGATTATTGGCGCAACTATGGCGTCAACGAGAGCACGCTGGTGGCGCCGTCCCTGGCCTGGACGGGTGAGCGGGCCTCGTTGAACCTCAGTTATGAGTACAACGAATATTCCAATCCCTTCGACCGCGGCACTGTATTCACCGACGGGCATCCGGCCGACATTGACTACAACAAGCGCCTTGATGAGCCTTGGGCCAAAAGCGTGGGGATTCGCGAAACGGCGACAGCGCGGTTTGAGTATGAGCTGAGTGAAGCGTGGAAGACCCGCGTGACCTATGGCTGGAACAATGATCGGTATAGTCTTTCGATTGCGCAGCCCAATTCGCTGACGGGTAATAATTTGCGCCGTGCCGCCAACGGTGCTCACTATGACGATGAAACCCGCTACGCCAGCTGGGATTTCATCGGCAGGCAGCAATTGTTTGGTCAGCGTCATGACCTGCTGGTTGGGGCTGACAATCAAGTGTCTGACCAATTTCGTGGCAAGACCTACCGCAATACTGCTCAGGGTGGTTTCGACATCACTTCGCCGACCTACGGCAACCTGCCAGAGCCAAGCCAGATCAGTGCTCCCCAAAGCGACCTGAGTAACCAGTTGACCTCCAGCTCCGTTTATCTCAAGGACAACTGGCACCTCGACGACCACTGGATTCTAGTCTTGGGTGGCCGCTACCAGCATTACGATCAATACAGCGACCAAGGTTTGGGCAGCCGTTATGTGGTCAACCGCGATGACAACGGCGACGCTTTTGTACCGTTCCTGGGGCTGGTCTACAAAGCCACCGACAACCTGTCGCTGTATGGCAACTACAGTCGCTCCTTCAAGCCCAACGATGACGTGGACGATGCCGGCAACACCTTCGATCCAGAGGAGGGCCGCAGTTATGAAATCGGCGCCAAATACGACCCGCTACCGGGCCTGAACATCAACCTTGCGCTGTATGACATCGTGAAGAAGAACGTCGTAACGTCCTCCACGGTCAATGGCGTCACGTTGGCAGAAGCCGCCGGCAAAGTCGGCTCCCAAGGTCTGGAACTCGACGTCACCGGTCGTCTGGCCGAGCGTTGGGATCTGATCGGCACCTACGCCTACACCCACACGGAAATCCTCGACGATCCGGATGACGAAGGCCACCGCCTGGCCAACGCACCCAAGCACACCGCCAGCCTGTACCTGACCCACCACCTGAACGTGCCTGCCGAATTCGGCGCCTGGCACGCCGGCGCCGGTGCCCGTTACGTCGGCGAGCGCGCCGCCAACAACGCCAACGATTTCTGGCTCAGCAGCTACACCGTGGCCGATGCCTTCCTGCGCTGGGAGTCACCGGTATTGGGGCACAAAACCTCGTTGCAGTTGAACGTGGACAACCTGTTCGATAAACATTACTACCCGTCTTCCACCGGCAGCCAATTGCAGGTCAATGTCGGCGAACCGCGTACCGCCCGCCTGAGTGCCAGCGTGACGTTCTGAGTGCGCTGTTCTGAAAACAAAAAATGCCCGGAACCGAGTTCCGGGCATTTTTTATTCGGGGCCAGCGGCTAAGCCAGTGTGCGGCCAACGGGTACCTGCGTGATGTCACGTTTAGCGCCCGCCCTCAACGCGTGGCGCAGCTTCAGCGCCGGTCGCTCAACGCAGTAATACGACAAGCCACTCAATGCCAGCGACAACACCAGCACCAGTGTAATCATCAGGGCGCTGTACTCAACCGGCCAGAACGCCCGCAACACGTACATCACCACAAAATGGTTGAGGAACACGCCATAGCTGATATTCCCCAGAAACTCATCCATCCAGTGATGCTTGAGCCTGCTGAGCACATGCACCGCCGGCACACCCAAGACTATGCCCAAGGTTACCTCTGCGTTGAAGGGGCGGCGGGGAATGAACCCGACAACAATGGCCAGGAACATTATCGCTGCCACGACCGTGGTGATGGAGGCGACCCATAGTCCTTTGGCCTGGGCGTGGTACAGGTAGCTGCCACACAGGAAGATGAACAATACGCCCGGCAGTAGACGGTAGCCGTAGATGTCGGTGTTGACGTAGCCCAGCGAGGCGACCAGGAAAACCGTTACGGACACCGCGAACGCAATGCCTCGGGCCTTATAAAGGATCAGAAACGGGATCAGCAGGTAAAAGCACATCTCCAGCCCCAGAGACCAGCCAGGTGGCAGGATCTCCGGCACAGTGACGCCGAACATATAGAAACCCAGCGGCACGATGGGCAGGCTGGTGGCGATGTTTTCGATTGTCAGCGCCGCCGCCTGTGGCGTGCCCGGCAGCAGGAAATGAATCACCGCGCAGGAGAGGACGAAATACAGAAGGAACTGCGGGTAAAGTCTCAACAATCGGTCAAGGTAGAACAGGCCGATTTTCCCTGGGACGTTGTAGCTCCTGTCGATCAAGGGCGTCATCACAAAACCGCTGATAATCAGAAACGACACCACGGCAACAACGCCGGGGTTGAACCCCACGAACATCACGCCCATGTGGGAAATCGCCACGAGCATGGCCAGCAGCAACCGATAACTCCCCACGCCCATCATCCTTAATCAGAGTTGATCCGTTGAACGGTTAAGTTATTGGGGTTTATCGGCGCTGAACAGAGGTTTGCGGGGCGGCGACGGGGAAGTGGGGGAATTTGGCAGATATGACATCGTTGTCTCAGTCAGGCCGCCATCGCGAGCAGGCTCGCTCCCACATTGGCCGCGGGTGTTCACTCATTATGTGAACGCCATAGCCCCCCTGTGGGAGCGAGCCTGCTCGCGATGACGGTGGAACTGACCCCGTGGGTTCCAGGGTTGGATATCAATTGAAGGCCGGCACCACCTGCTGGATAAACAGCTCCAGGGACTTCTTCTTCTCGGCATGGGACAGGCTGTTGTCACACCAGAAGCTGAACTCATCCACGCCCAGTTCCTGGTAATACTTGATCCGTTCGATGATCTGCTGCGGGGTGCCGATCATGGTGTTCTTGCGAATGTTCTCCAGCTGGAACTCCGGACGCTCGGCGAATTTTTCTTCCGGACTTGGTGCCAGAAAGCCGTTGACCGGAACTTGCTTGTTGCCGAACCAGGCATCGAAGGTGCGGTAGAACTTGGAGATTGCCTGGGCGCCGATTTTCCAGCCTTCGGGATCGTCGGCGGCATGCACGTGGGTGTGACGCAGCACCATCTCCTGATTGCGGGATAAATCTTTTGCTTAAAGTGAGAGTCGCTTTTGAGCGCTCTGAAGGGCGGTGAGTATAAATTTCCCTCTTTCGGGGCATTACCGACCTGTTACCTGACTTATTGCACCGATTCGACTCGTTCGGGCGCATGTAGGAAAAAGCTGAAATAAACGTTTCAGCGTATAAAGGAGCGTATGTCGCAAAAATGAAACTAAATATCGCGGGGGCGTACATCTACGACGGTTTCTCCAGCAATGTCCTGGTGTACCGGGCTTAGGCACAGCCTTTGCTAGAGTTCAAGAGAGTAGGCCACTACAGCGCGGGGTTATCAGAGGAGCATTCACGGCGCAGATTTAATCAGGGGGCGCACGTCATCCAGACGCAAAGGCCAGATCAGAGACCGGTGCAATCGAGGTACTCAGAAAAACAGGGCTCATTAAAACAAAGCAAGGCCGGACCATTGGAATGACGAAGTGATAAAAAATGCCGTGTAGAACGCGGCTGGGAGTTGGCTATGCCCCAAGCTTTTTTTAATGAAATGTATGATGCAAAGGGTGACTGCCGCCCGCACTATCAAGCCTTCTCACGCTGGCTGGCGGACACGCCGCTGGAGCTGCTGGAACAGCGGCGTCGCGAAGCCGATCTGCTGTTTCATCGAGCCGGTATCACCTTCACCCTTTACGGTGACGAGCAGGGTACCGAACGATTGATTCCGTTCGACATCATTCCTCGCAGCATCAAGGCCAGCGAATGGAAGATGGTCGAGCGTGGCTGCATTCAGCGGGTCCAGGCCCTGAACATGTTTCTGGCCGACATCTACCATGGGCAGCGGATCCTCAAGGAAAAAATCATTCCGGCCGAGCAGGTGCTCGCCAATGAGGGTTATCAAATCGCGATGCAAGGCCTGGACTTGCACCGAGGCATTTATGCCCACATCGCCGGTGTCGACCTGGTTCGCGACGGTGACGGCAGTTATTACGTACTTGAGGACAACCTGCGTACCCCCAGCGGCGTGAGCTACATGCTCGAAGACCGCAAGATGATGATGCGCCTGTTCCCCGAGCTCTTCGCCGCCCAGCGCGTGGCGCCCATCGATCACTACCCGAATCTGTTGCTCGACACCCTCAAGAGTTCAAGCCCCCTGGACAACCCGACCGCCGTGGTGCTGACCCCCGGTCGTTTCAACAGTGCCTATTTCGAACATGCGTTCCTGGCCCGTGAAATGGGGGTGGAACTGGTGGAGGGCGCCGATCTGTTCGTGCGCGACGACCATGTCTACATGCGCACCACCGCAGGCCCCCAGCAGGTGGATGTGATCTATCGCCGCCTTGACGATGATTACCTCGATCCGCTGTCGTTCAACCCCGACTCCATGTTGGGCGTCCCCGGACTGATCGCCGTTTACCGGTCAGGCAACGTGGTGCTGGCGAATGCGGTGGGTACGGGCGTGGCCGATGACAAATCGATCTACCCTTACGTCGACGAGATGATCCGCTTTTACCTCACCGAAGAGCCGATTCTAAAGAACGTGCCGACCTGGCAGTGCCGCAAGCCCCAGGATCTGTCCCACGTGCTGGCCAACCTGCCTGACCTGGTGGTCAAGGAAACCCAGGGCTCCGGCGGTTACGGCATGCTGGTAGGGCCGGCAGCCACAGCGGCGCAGATCGAAGACTTCCGCGCACGCCTCAAGGCCCGCCCCGAAGCCTACATCGCCCAACCGACGTTGAGCCTTTCCACCTGCCCGACCTTCGTCGAGAGCGGTATCGCCCCGCGCCACATCGATCTGCGTCCGTTCGTGTTGTCGGGCAAGGAAACCCGCCTGGTGCCCGGCGGGCTGACCCGCGTGGCACTTCGCGACGGCTCGCTGGTGGTCAATTCGTCCCAGGGTGGCGGCACCAAAGACACTTGGGTAGTGGAGGACTAAGACATGCTTTCAAGAACCGCTTCGGACCTCTACTGGATGTCCCGCTACCTGGAGCGCGCCGAGAACCTGGCGCGCATGCTCGAAGTCAGTTACTCGCTGTCGCTCATGCCCCAGGCCGGGCGCAGCGACGGGCATGCCGAGCTGGCGATGTCGTTGCTGGCGGCCGGCACGCTGGACGATTACAACGCCCGTTATGACGCGCTGAACACCGAACGCATGTTGCATTTTTTCGCACTGGACGAAACCAACCCAGGAAGCATCTACAGCTGTCTGCGGGCGGCGCGGACCAATGCCCATGCGGTGCGTGGACGCATCACCGCCGATATGTGGGAGAACATCAACGCCACCTGGCTGGAGATGCGCAACATTGCCAGCAATGGTCTGGGCCGCTACGGCATCAGCCACTTCTGTGAATGGGTCAAGGAGCGCTCGCACCTGTTCCGTGGCGCGACGTCGGGCACCATCATGCGCAACGATGCCTATAGATTCATTCGTCTGGGAACCTTTATCGAGCGGGCGGACAACACCCTGCGTCTGCTGGACGCCCGCTACGAAATGTTTGGTGAGGAGTCGGAAGAGGTCAGCGACAACTCGGCACGCGGTTATTACCAGTGGAGCGCCTTGCTGCGGGCGTTGTCTTCGTTTGAAGCGTTCAACGAGATCTACCGCAATGCGCCCAACGCCGAGCAGGTCTCGGAAATGTTGCTGCTGCGCGCCGACGTTCCGCGCTCGTTGCATGCCTGTATTGAGGAGCTGGACCAGATCCTCTCCAGCCTGCCGGGCAACAATGGCCGCCCGGCCCAACGCCTGGCCGCTGAACTGAACGCGCGGCTGCGTTACTCCGGCATCGACGAGATCCTGGCATCGGGCCTGCATCAATGGCTGACCGACCTCATTGGCCAGATTCGCCACCTGGGCCAGACCGTTCACGAGTCTTATCTGGAGGTGGTATGAAACTTTCCATACGCCACGACACGACCTATAGCTATGCCGATGAAGTGTGCACCAGCATCCAGTTCCTGCGCTTGACCCCCAAGGACACTCAGCGTCAACGCATCCTGCAATGGCATCTGGAATTGCCACGTCTGGTGCGCAGCCAGCTCGATCCCTACGGCAATATCCTGCATGTGATGACCATGGACGAGCCCCATGGCGCTCTGGTGCTCACGGCTTATGGCGAGGTGGAAATCCATCAGGCGGTGCAGATGGAGCCGGACAGCCAGTCACCGCTGCCATTTCTGCGCCCCAGCCGCCTCACCCAGGCCGATGATGCTCTCGCGGCCTTTGCTGTGGAGCAATGCGCAGCCCGACGTGATCGCTCGGCACTGACCGATTTGATGAACGGCCTGGCTGCACGCATGCCCTACAGCCCGGGCACGACCGAGGTCAGCAGTACCGCCGCCGAAGCCTTCGCCGGGGGCGTGGGGGTTTGTCAGGATCATACCCACGCATTTCTGGCCTGCGCGCGTAGCCTGGGGGTTCCGGCGCGCTATGTCTCCGGTTACCTGTGCACCGAAGATGAAAGTCATCTGGCGAGCCACGCCTGGGCTGAAGCCTGGCTGGAGGACGGCTGGTACAGCTTCGACGTGACCAATCGCCTGACCTGTCCGGATCGGCATTTGAAACTGGCGGTCGGCCTGGACTACCTCGACGCCTGTCCGGTACGTGGCATGCGCCGCGGTGGCGGGGCAGAGCAGATGCACGCGCGGGTGCAGGTGAACTCAATGGTTCAGGTGCAGCATCAGTAGGTGAGGAAAGTACTGAGGCCCAAGCCCATGTGGGAGCAAAGCTTGCTCGCGAAGACGGCGGCACAGTCAGTATTGATGCAAACGGATCACCGCAATCGCGAGCAAGCTTTGCTCCCACAGGCTTGGCCCTGGATACCTGAATGTTCGCTGGCTTATAGTGAACGGCCTTTTCAGGTCTCCAGGGAGGAGCCGCATGTCCGAGCCTTCGATCAGCCTCACTCGCTTCAATGAAGCTCATATCGGTGGGGTCACCGCGCTCTACAACGACCCGGGGTCGCCCCTCAGATGTTGCTTCGAAACCGAAGGCCTGCTGCGCGACTACGCCGTGCGTGACGGGCGATGGGTGGACACCCTGGCGATGGCGCGGTTGCGCTGAGTAGGTCCCAGCACGAACGAATCACTGAGTCACCGCCTGATCGGACGCGACGTAGGTGAACGTGGCGCTTTCGGTGGCACTGTTGGCAGGTGTCAGACGAATGATCGGCACGACAATTTTCGGATTGGTGGAGTTATAAAAGTCGCGTTGGTTGTAGCGAGCGTCGGGCAACCCCTCGTTGGTGCCTCCTGCAACAAAGAAGAAGGCCATGATGGGGAAAGTGTTTGGCCGTCCTGGTGTCCAGGTCTTGATGATGATCTCGTTATGCTCAGCGAATCCTCTCGCCCCTATCAGAACCTTGCCCAGCACCGAGGCGTAGAACGCCGGTCCGGCCAGTTGATTGCGGTCATCGTTGACATCGAATCCGCATTGGCGCAGGTGTTCATTACCCCCCGGCATAGTCCATATGCCCAGCCATTGTTGCGCAGTGGTCACGCCGGCCAGATGGCAGAGTTGGCTTAACGCGGGATAGTCCACGTGGTGGCCACAAGGGCTGGTACGGTGCCAGGTCCAGGCATCCATCGGGTATGAGCACAGATAGTCCAGGTCAATCTTGTCAGGCGGTGCGCCGAAGATGGGGTAGAGGATAAGGCCGTTGCCGTGGCCCCACGCCAGCCGCCCGAAATTGGCGTCTGCCCGTAGATAAGAGAAAGACACTCCGCCACTGGTTATTGAGGTTGGGCTGGGGTCCCAGACTTTGTATTGTTCTTCGGGGTCTTTTACCGTCACCCTGAGGGTGACACCCGAGCAGAGGAACGAGGGTTGCGAGTCGGAATTGTTGCAGTTGGGAAATTTGCGATGGTAAAGCGTGGTCAGGAAACTGGCGGTCTCAGGCCCATCGAGTACCTGGACTCCGTTGATTGTGATGGGGGCAGGCGGTGCTGTCGTGACTTGTGCGCACCCGACCATCAACGTGATTAACAGCAACCCCATTAATTTACGCACGGTACGTCCTCCTGCAATGGAAAAGCAGCGTCAAAACCGTTGGTTAGCTGAAAAACCGAGTCAGGCGATCAATCTCAGAAACCATGAAAAGATGATCGGCGTGCCGGTGCCGGTTTCCCGGAGTGTCCAGTTGACCATGATGGGCTTCCCGCGGTTTTCCGCTATCCAGGCAGGGGGCACGGACAGGTCGGTTTGGCTGGTACCGGCTGTTATCCGAATTTCCTCACCGTAGCGGGCCGTCACGCCAAACAGCGCCATTCGTGCGGTATGCGCGGTGAGCAGGGCTGGATGATAGGCCCGGAGATTGGTTTTGCTGCCGTCCAGCGTCGGTTCCCGTAGCGTGTATTTTTGTGGCGTGACCGTAATGTCCAGGTCTCTCGATGGAATATCCGTAGTGGTGCCAGGCGCTCTGACGGTGTAATAGACCTCCGCACCGGTGCCGATGCAATCCACCACTTCGTTTCTGGGTACCTGGAATCTCAACGTTTGACCAGCAACCGATACCGTCTGGATCTCACTGCCCCAGGTGGAGTTACGCCCAACCCAATACACTTTTACGTCCTGCCCCGGAGCCGAACCGATGTAGTTCACTTCGACGTTGGCGAATTGGGCGTCATAGAAATCTCTTTCGAAATTCAGGCGCTCGCCATTGAGTTCCCTGGCCTCCAGGACCCTGGGTTTGGTGAGGTCGAGTGCCGGTTGGCGAATGTGCACATCGATGTAGGTGGCCCTTGACCATATCGCCTGCGGGCCGCTGGAGTTGCCCAGCAGGTCAGTTACTCTGAACCGCAAAGCGAACCGGGGATTGTCTTGCCAGAAGTCGGCGGTCCGCAGAATGATGTCCACGCTGCCGGCAGCGGCCTCGGTAGCGCTTACGGTGCGCGTCATTTCCTGGCTGTCACGGTCCACTGTGATGACGTCTTTTTCCCTCATGTAGGGATAGCGGATGGTAAGGATCACCCCTTGGCTGGCCATTGCCGCATCCACCCCCTTGGTGATGACCTCGGAGGGCAGGGTGAGGGTCAGGTTGGGATTGTCGCCTGGGGTCGAGACTTCGCCCCCCGGCCGTGGCCGGTGGAAGAGCACGTCCAATGACTGTGATGTTTCGGGAATCGTCTGACCTACACGCAGTACGCTCAGGCGTATCTGGTTGATGCCGTTGCTCAACAGGGCTTCCGGCAGGTTCAGCGTGAATGGCTGATTCACTTCACCCGGCATAATGGTCTTGTTCAGCACGGGGATGTCGGAATTGCTCAGCAAGATGCGGGCGTCGTCATATTCGGCCTGTTGGGTCCAGGGTTCCACCAGCAATGGCAGCAATCCATTGGCGAGCAAACGAAGCGGGATACCGCCGTGCGGGTTTGCTGGGTGTTCAACCGTCACCATCCCGATGATGATGACACGGTTGATGACTTCGATTTCATTGTCCGGGCTCAGGCTGGTCATGGCGCGTCCTCCTCTTGCCAAGCGTCGTCGGAGTTATCGTCTTGGCGGTTCGCTTCATCAAACCTCCCGCCCGCGGCTTTGACTACTGTCATTCCTGACAGGTGAGGCGAAAAAACCAGAGAAAAACCTCTCCACTCATCGGATTTCCCTGAGGTATTCCTTATCTGCGGCAAAGGTGCTGACGCACGACTATGTATGCCGCGCGTGACGGGCCAGGCGGGTTTTGCGTACGCCTGCGTCTTGAACCTGTCATCATCCAGCTTGGCAGCACCCCTTGAATCGAGGAACAGCGCATGGACGATGTAAAGCAATTGGGTGAGATGCTTCGTCACTACGCAGACAGCGAAGCGCACAAGAAGCAACAGCACGAGGCGCAAGCGGCGGTGTGGGCCGCACAGATCGAGGCGTTGTACGGGCAGATCGAGCAATGGCTGGAGCCGGTCCTGGCCCCCGGCCTTCTGACGCTGACCCGTGAGGCGTATGTGGCCCACGGGCCGAGTGTTCCGGCAGAAACCTCCGGCTTCAAGACAGAAAAGCTGACACTGTCCATCACTGGCAAGCCGGTGGAATTCATACCCGATGTAATGGGGGCCGGCGGGCAGATTTCCCTGGCGATCATGGGGCTGACTGCAACGCGTTACGGCAGCATCTCGCTGGTTTGCCTGCCGCCTTCGTTGCAGTGGCAATGGCGTCGAACCAACGGGTTGAAGGATCCGGATACTTTTACCTTCGACGCGGGCTTTCTCGCGCAGCAATTGCAGAGCCTGATACCCCGCGAGCGCGGCTGAAGGCGGTGGCGAGCAAAGGGCTTGCCCAGTGACTTGTTCCTGTCGGAGCAGGCAAAACCGCGCCCATTGGCTATACCTGTAATTCCCGGCCCCGTTTCGTGTGGCTTACAGGAGTGACAGCATGAAGTTTGCGTCAATGATTGGCACCGTGTGCATGGCCTCGCTTGCCCTGGCGGGTTGTTCCAGCAAGATCACCCAACCGGATGAGTACTCCGGCTTTCTGGGTGATTACAGCCGGCTCAAGGAGGAGAAGTCGCCGTCGGGGGCCGAAGTGATGCGCTGGGTTGATCCCACGGCAGACCTGAGCAAATACACCAGCCTTTACGTCGAGCCGACACAGCTTTACCCCAAGCCGCAGCCGACCGTGAAGATCCCCCAGGCCACCTTGTCCGGCATTACCGGTTACTACGATCAGGCGCTCAAGCGGGAAGCGGGCAAATCCCTGCCCCTGGCGACCGGCCCTGGGCCCGGAGTACTGGTGATGCGCGCGGCCATCACCGCCGTCAGCAGCAAGACCGAGGGCCTGAAGCCTTATGAAGTGATTCCGATCGCGCTGGTGGCGGCCGCGGTCAGTACCGCCAGCGGTATTCGCGACCAGGAAACCACCTTGGGCACTGAAGCGGTATTTCTCGACGGCGGCAACAATGCAGTGGTCGCCCAGGTGGTGCGCAAGGGCACGGGTAAGCCGTTGTCCAACGAAGCCCAGGTGATGAAGCCCGATGATGTCAAAGGTGTGATCGATGGTTGGGCGGCGGACTTGCATCAGTCGTTCCTGAAGCTCAAGGCTAAATAGCCCACAGGCGTCGCTGTAGGCGCTGGCGAAGCCTGCGATCTTTCGCTCTAGACTCAATTAGCAGGGCAAAGATCGCAGACTCGTTGCACTCGATAGCTCCTACACCGCCAAGCCATGACTTTTTATGTCCAACCATAGGTCGCAGAACCATTTCATGGTTAACTCCGGCCTCACCATTTTCAAACCTGTCAGAAGGAATCCGTTCATGGCTCAAGTCACCCTCAAAGGCAACCCGGTTCAAGTCAACGGCCAGTTGCCACAAGCCGGTTCCAAGGCGCCAGCCTTTTCCCTGGTAGCCGGCAATCTGTCCGACGTTTCCCTGAAGGATTTCGCCGGCAAGCGCAAAGTGCTGAACATTTTCCCAAGCGTCGATACCCCGACCTGCGCCACCTCCGTTCGCAAGTTCAACGCCCAGGCCAACGAACTGAGCAACACCGTGGTGCTGTGCATCTCGGCTGACCTGCCGTTCGCCCAGGCGCGTTTCTGCGGTGCCGAAGGCCTGGAAAATGTCCAGAACCTGTCCACCCTGCGCGGCAGTGAGTTCATCGAGAATTATGGCGTGGCGATTGCTGATGGCCCGCTCAAAGGCTTGACCGCCCGTGCCGTGGTGGTGCTCGACGAAAACGACAACGTGCTGCACAGCGAGCTGGTCAAGGAAATCGCTGAAGAGCCCAACTACGACGCTGCTCTAGCTGTACTGAAATAAAGTATTTATTACAATTGTTAACGGCCTGGCCTTGTCCAGGCCGTTTTCATTTGTGCTTCAAGACCTTAGCCAACTACGCGATAGGTAAGCCCAAGGTAAATTGCCGGTAAAGGCGCTTTGCTAAATACCCGCCAGTGCTTATCGTTCAGCCTCCCGTAAAAGAAGCCCACGCGCCCAATGGTTGATCATTCCATGCAATCCTCTGTTTCCCACAAATCCCGTCGCTGGCTGTTTGGCCTGGTCGTCGTATTGATCGTCGCGGCGCTGGCCTGGAAGTTCTGGCCCGCCGGGACGGACCAAAAGCCCGGAGCAGGGCAAAAAGCGCCTGCTGAACAGGCGGGGCGGTCGGGCGGGATGCGGCCAGGGTTTGGGGGGGCGACAGGGCCGGTACCGGTTCGGGTAGCGCCGGCAGTCACCGGTGATTTTCCGCTTTACTACAAGGCGTTGGGCACCGTCACGGCCCTCAATACCATCAACGTGCGCAGCCGGGTGGGTGGCGAGCTGGTCAAGATCGCCTTTGAAGAAGGGCAAATGGTCAAGGCTGGAGACCTGCTGGCTGAAATCGACCCGCGTCCATACCAGAACGCCTTGCTCCAGGCCGAAGGCACGCTGCTGCAGAATCAGGCCCAACTGAAAAATGCCCAGGTAGACCTCGAGCGTTATCGTGGCCTGTATGCCGAGGACAGCATCGCCAAACAGACCCTCGATACCGCCGCCGCCTTGGTGGGCCAGTACCAGGGCACGGTCAAGACCAACCAGGCGGCAGTCAACGACGCCAAGCTCAATCTGGAGTTCACCAGGATCCGGGCGCCGATCTCCGGCCGGGTCGGTTTGCGGCAACTGGACGTTGGCAATCTGGTGGCCGCCAACGACACTACCGCGCTGGCGGTCATCACCCAGACGCAACCCATCAACGTCGTGTTTACGCTGCCGGAAACCAACCTGGATACCGTGCTTGCCCGCTATCGCAGCGGGGCGAAGCTGCCAGTGGAAGCCTGGGACCGTAGTGACCTGAAGCTGCAGGCCAGCGGTGTACTGCAAAGCCTGGACAACCAGATCGACATCACCACCGGCACCCTGAAGTTCAAGGCTCGCTACGATAACCGCGACCAGTCGCTGTTCCCCAACCAGTTCGTCAATGTGCATCTGTTGGCCGACACCCTCAAAAATGTAGTCCTGGCGCCGACCGCTGCGATTCAGTTCGGCACCAACGGCACCTTCGTCTACGCCCTGGATGGCGATAAAAAAGTCACCATCAGAAAGCTGAAGATCGGCGCCAGCGACGGCGAACACACCGTAGTCACCGAAGGCCTGGCCGCAGGTGATCGAGTAGTGCTAGAAGGCACCGATCGCCTGAAGGAAGGCAGTGAGGTGGATGTGGTCAACGACAGCCAGGACGTGCCCACCACGCCGACCGAACACCTGCAGGGCAAAACGGCGGCGGCCCCGGCTGAACCGGCCGTGGCCGACAAGGCGAAAAAGGGCGGCGCATGAACCTCTCGCGTCTGTTCATCCTTCGCCCGGTCGCCACCACCCTGAGCATGCTGGCCATCGTGCTGGCCGGTCTGATCGCCTATCGGTTGCTGCCGGTGTCAGCATTGCCCCAGGTCGATTATCCGACCATCCGCGTGATGACCCTGTACCCGGGCGCCAGTCCCGACGTGATGACCAGCGCCGTGACCGCCCCCCTGGAACGGCAGTTCGGGCAGATGCCGGGCCTGACGCAAATGGCGTCCACCAGCTCCGGCGGCGCGTCGGTGATTACCCTGCGTTTCAGCCTCGACATCAACATGGATGTCGCCGAGCAACAGGTGCAGGCGGCGATCAACGCGGCCACCAACCTGCTGCCCAACGATCTGCCGGCCCCGCCGGTGTACAACAAGGTCAACCCGGCCGACACCCCGGTGCTGACCCTGGCGATCACCTCCAAGACCATGTTGCTGCCCAAGCTCAATGACCTGGTGGACACCCGCATGGCGCAGAAAATCGCCCAGATCAGCGGGGTCGGCATGGTTTCGATCGCCGGCGGTCAGCGCCAGGCTGTGCGGATCAAGGTCAATCCCGAGGCCCTGGCAGCCGCAGGTCTGAACCTGGCGGACGTGCGCACCCTGGTCGGCGCCTCCAACGTCAACCAGCCCAAGGGCAACTTCGACGGACCGACCCGGGTCTCGATGCTCGATGCCAACGATCAGTTGACCTCACCCAAGGACTACGCCGAGCTGATCCTCGCCTATGCCGACGGCGCTCCGTTGCGCCTCAAGGATGTCGCGCAGATCGTCGATGGCGCCGAGAATGAACGCCTTGCCGCCTGGGCCAACGAAAATCAGGCCGTGTTGTTGAACATCCAGCGCCAGCCGGGGGCCAACGTCATCGAGGTGGTAGACCGGATCAAGGCCTTGCTGCCGAGCATTACCGACAACCTGCCGGCCGGCCTGGACGTTACGGTGCTGACTGACCGCACCCAGACCATTCGCGCTTCGGTCACCGACGTACAGCATGAACTGCTGATCGCCATCGCCCTGGTGGTCATGGTGACGTTCCTGTTCCTGCGTCGGGTCAGTGCCACGATCATTCCGTCGGTGGCTGTACCGTTGTCGCTGATCGGCACGTTCGGCGTGATGTACCTGGCCGGTTTTTCCATCAACAACCTGACGCTGATGGCCCTGACCATTGCCACCGGTTTTGTGGTGGACGATGCCATCGTCATGCTGGAAAACATTGCCCGCTACATCGAGGAGGGCGAAAGCCCCATGCAGGCCGCGCTCAAGGGCGCGAAGCAGATTGGCTTCACTTTGATTTCGCTGACGCTGTCGCTGATCGCGGTGTTGATCCCGTTGCTGTTCATGGCCGACGTGGTTGGGCGCTTGTTCCGCGAGTTCGCCATCACCCTGGCGGTGGCGATCCTGATCTCTCTTGTGGTGTCGCTGACCCTGACGCCGATGATGTGTGCCCGGTTGCTCAAGCGCGAACCCAAAGAGCAGGAGCAGGGGCGTTTCTACCGCGCCAGCGGCGCCTGGATCGACTGGATGATCGCCGCCTACGGTCGCAAGTTGCAGTGGGTGCTCAAGCATCAGCCGCTGACCCTGCTGGTTGCCGTGGGCAGCCTGGTGCTGACGGTGGTGTTGTACCTGGCCGTGCCCAAGGGGTTTTTCCCGGTGCAGGACACCGGGGTGATCCAGGGTATTTCCCAGGCGCCACAGTCGATTTCCTTCGCCGCCATGAGCGAGCGCCAACAGCAGCTGGCCAAGGTGATCCTGGCCGATCCAGCGGTGCAGAGCCTGTCTTCCTACATCGGCGTGGACGGTGACAACGCCACGCTCAACAGTGGTCGCTTGCTGATCAATCTCAAGCCCCACAGCGAACGGGATGACAGCGCCACCGAAACCATCGCCCGCTTGCAGCCGCAACTGGACCGGCTGGTGGGCATCCGCCTGTTCATGCAACCGGTGCAGGACCTGACCATCGAAGACCGGGTCAGCCGCACCCAGTACCAGTTCAGCCTGTCTTCGCCGGATGCCGAGTTGCTTAGCCTCTGGAGCGATCGCCTTGTCGAAGCCTTGGCCCGGCAGCCGGAGTTGACCGACGTCGCCAGCGACTTGCAGGACAAAGGTCTGCAGGTCTACCTGGTGATCGACCGCGACGCCGCGTCTCGCCTGGGCGTATCGGTGTCGGACATCACCGATGCACTGTATGACGCTTTCGGCCAGCGGCAGATTTCCACCATTTACACCCAGGCCAGCCAGTATCGGGTGGTGTTGCAGGCCCAGGCCGGGGAGCGCATCGGGCCGCAGGCGCTGGATCAGATTCACGTCAAGACCACCGATGGTGGCCAGGTGCGGCTGTCGAGTCTGGCCCGCGTCGAGGAGCGTCAGGCCCAGTTGGCCATTGCTCACATCGGCCAGTTCCCGGCGGTGATGATGTCGTTCAACCTGGCGCCCGATGTAGCCCTCGGGCACGCGGTGGACGTGATCGAGAAGGTCCAGCAGGACATTGGCATGCCGGTCGGGGTGCAGACCCAATTCCAGGGCGCGGCCCAGGCGTTCCAGGCCTCGCTGTCGAGTACCTTGCTGCTGATCCTTGCGGCGGTGGTGACCATGTACATCGTGCTCGGCGTTCTGTACGAGAGCTACATCCACCCGATCACGATTCTCTCCACATTGCCCTCGGCGGCCATCGGCGCCTTGCTGGCGCTGATCATCAGCGGCAATGACCTGGGCATGATCGCGATCATCGGCATCATCCTGCTGATCGGCATCGTCAAGAAAAACGCGATCATGATGATCGACTTCGCCCTCGACGCCGAACGCAACCAGGGCATGGATCCGCAGACGGCCATCTACCAGGCCGCGTTGCTGCGTTTCAGGCCGATCCTGATGACCACACTGGCGGCCCTGTTCGGTGCGGTGCCACTGATGCTCGCCACGGGCTCCGGCGCCGAACTGCGCCAGCCTTTGGGGCTGGTGATGGTGGGTGGGTTGTTGGTGAGCCAGGTGCTGACGTTGTTCACCACGCCGGTGATTTACCTGTATTTCGACCGCCTGGGGCGCCGCTTTGCCAAGCCTGATGGGGAAGAGGTGCGGGTATGACGGCAGCACTCGGCATCCCGGAGCCTGAGGGCTTTGTGTGGCGAGGGAGCTTGCTCCCGCTATGTGGGAGCAAAGCTTGCTCGCGAAACAGGCGTCTCGATTCTGCAGGACCGCATCGCCCTCATCGCGGGCAAGCCTTGCTCCCACAGGGCGGGGATATATCCCCTCGCCACAAGAGCCCGACCATCCCTCACGGCATATCGTCTGAAGCCTGGAGCGGTCACCCATGAACCTCTCCGGCCCTTTCATCCGCCGCCCCGTAGCGACCATGCTCCTGAGCTTTGCAATCATGCTGCTCGGTGGCGTGAGCTTTGGCTTGCTGCCGGTTGCACCGTTGCCGCAGATGGATTTTCCGGTGATCGTGGTCCAGGCCAACTTGCCGGGGGCCAGCCCCGAGGTGATGGCGTCGACGGTAGCAACGCCGCTTGAGCGTTCCTTTGGCGCCATCGCCGGGGTCAATACCATGAGCAGCCGGTCCAGCCAGGGCTCTACCCGGGTGATCCTGCAATTTGACCTGGACCGCGACATCAACGGCGCGGCGCGGGAAGTGCAGGCGGCCATCAATGCCTCGCGCAACCTGTTGCCCAGCGGCATGCGCAGCATGCCCACGTACAAGAAGGTCAACCCGTCCCAGGCGCCGATCATGGTGCTGTCGCTGACCTCGGATGTGCTGGAGAAGGGCCAGCTCTACGATTTGGCTTCAACCATCCTTTCCCAGAGCCTGTCCCAAGTGTCGGGCGTGGGCGAGGTACAGATTGGTGGCAGTTCCTTGCCGGCGGTGCGCATCGAACTGGAGCCGCAACTGCTCAACCAGTACGGCGTAGCCCTGGATGATGTGCGCAGCGCCATTGCCGACAGCAACGTGCGCCGGCCCAAGGGTTCGGTCGAGGACGCACAGCGCATGTGGCAAATCCAGGCCAACGATCAGTTAGAGAAGGCCAAGGACTACGAAACGCTGATCATCCGTTACCAGGACGGCTCGGTGCTGCGCCTCAAGGACGTAGCAAAAGTCACCGACGGCGTCGAAGACCGCTACAACAGCGGTTTCTTCAACGATGACGCAGCCGTGCTGCTGGTGATCAACCGTCAGGCTGGCGCCAACATCATCGAGACGGTCAATGAGATCAAGAACCAGCTGCCGGCGTTGCAGGCCGTGCTGCCGGCCAGCGTCAAGCTGAACCTGGCCATGGACCGCTCACCGGTGATCAAGGCCACGCTGCACGAGGCGGAAATGACCCTGCTGATTGCCGTGGCCCTGGTGGTGCTGGTGGTGTTCCTGTTCCTGGGCAATTTTCGCGCCTCACTGATCCCGACCCTGGCGGTGCCGGTGTCCCTGGTAGGCACGTTTGCGGTGATGTACCTCTACGGCTTCTCCCTGAACAACCTGTCGTTGATGGCGTTGATCCTCGCCACCGGCCTGGTGGTGGACGACGCCATCGTAGTGCTGGAGAACATTTCCCGGCACATCGACGAAGGCGTACCGCCCATGAAGGCGGCCTACCTGGGCGCCGAAGAGGTGGGCTTTACGCTGCTGTCGATGAACGTCTCACTGGTGGCGGTGTTTCTCTCGATCCTGTTCATGGGCGGGATTATCGAGAGTCTGTTTCGCGAGTTCTCCATCACCCTGGCGGCGGCCATCGTGGTCTCGCTGGTGGTGTCGCTGACCCTCACGCCGATGCTCTGCGCTCGCTGGCTCAAGCCCCACGTGCCGGGGCAGGAGAATCGCTTGCAGCGCTGGAGCCGGCGCCTCAACGAGCGGATGGTCCGTGGTTACGCGCGCAGCCTGGACTGGGTGCTGCGCCATCGGCGCCTGACCTTGCTGAGCCTGCTGGTGACCATAGGGGTGAACATCGCACTCTACGTGGTGGTGCCGAAAACCTTCATGCCTCAGCAGGACACCGGCCAGTTGATCGGTTTCGTGCGCGGCGACGACGGACTCTCGTTCAACGTCATGCAGCCGAAGATGGAAATCTTTCGTCGCGCCGTGCTGAAGGATGAAGCCGTAGAAAGCGTGGCGGGGTTCATCGGCGGCAACAACGGCACCAACAATGCCTTCATGCTGGTACGCCTCAAACCGATCAACGAGCGTGGGATCTCCGCGCAGAAAGTCATCGAGCGCTTGCGCAAGGAGATGCCCCTGGTGCCGGGTGGCCGCTTGATGCTGATGGCCGACCAGGATCTGCAGTTTGGTGGTGGACGTGAGCAGACCACCTCGCAGTATTCCTACATCCTGCAGAGCGGTGACCTGGCGTCGCTACGTCAATGGTACCCCAAAGTCGCGGCGGCCTTCAGGGCCTTGCCGGAGCTGACCGCTATCGACGCTCGCGACGGCGGCGGCGCCCAGCAGATCACGCTGGTGGTGGACCGTGACCAGGCCAAGCGCCTGGGCATCGACATGGATATGGTCACCTCGGTGTTGAACAACGCCTACAGCCAGCGGCAGATATCCACCATCTATGACAGCCTCAACCAGTATCAGGTGGTGATGGAGGTCAACCCCAAGTACGCCCAGGACCCGAGCACCCTCGAGCAGGTCCAGGTCATTACCGCTGACGGCGCGCGGGTGCCCCTGTCGACCATCGCGCATTATGAGAGCAGCCTGGAGGATGATCGGGTCAGCCATGAGGGTCAGTTCGCCTCCGAGGACATATCGTTCGATTTGGCCGAGGGTGTGACGGTGGAGCAGGGCACGGCCGCCATCGAGCGGGCAATTGCCAGGCTCGGGATGCCCGAAGACATCATCGCAAAAATGGCCGGCACCGCCGATGCGTTCGCGGCAACCCAGAAGAGCCAGCCGTTCATGATCCTGGGTGCATTGCTGGCGGTGTACCTGGTGCTGGGTGTGTTGTACGAGAGCTACATTCATCCGCTGACCATCCTGTCCACCTTGCCGTCGGCCGGTGTCGGCGCACTGCTGTCGATCTACTTGTTGGGCGGCGAGTTCAGCCTGATTTCGTTGTTGGGCCTGTTCCTGCTGATTGGCGTGGTGAAGAAAAACGCGATCCTGATGATCGACCTGGCGTTGCAACTGGAGCGCGGCGGGCAGTCGCCGCAGGACTCGATCCGCAACGCCTGCCTGCTGCGCTTGCGGCCGATTCTGATGACTACGCTGGCGGCGATCCTCGGTGCCTTGCCGCTATTGCTTGGCGGTGCCGAAGGCTCGGAGATGCGCCAGCCGCTGGGCCTGACCATCATCGGCGGACTGGTGTTCAGCCAGATCCTGACCCTCTATACCACGCCTGTGGTTTACCTTTATCTCGACAAACTGCGCCATCGCTTCAACCGCTGGCGCGGCGTGCGCACTGATGCTGCCCTGGAAACTCCGCTATGACCGACCGTTCGCTTTTCAATCTTGTCGCACCGCTGGCGACCGCCCGTGGCTCGCGGCTGCTGAGCCTGACGCTGTGCGTGGCGATGCTCAGCGCCTGCGCCATCGGCCCGGATTACCAGCGCCCGGTGGCCGCGGCGCCCGTGCAGTACAAGGAGGCTGAGGGTTGGCGCCAGGCCAATCCTAGCGACGCCTTGGCTCGGGGTGCCTGGTGGGAGTTGTACGGCGATGCCCGGCTCAATGGCCTGGTGGAGAAACTCAACACCTCCAACCAGACCGTGGCCCAGGCCGAAGCCCAGTACCGTCAGGCCCAGGCCTTGGTTCGCAGTGCCCGGGGCGCGTTCTTCCCCTCTGTTGACCTGACCGTCGGCAAGAACCGCTCCAGCCAGGGCACCGGCAGCAGTAATTCGAGCCTGAGCAGTTCGGCCAGTGGCATCCGCGACACCTACAGCGCCCAGGCCGGTGTCAGTTGGGAGGCGGACGTCTGGGGCAAGTTGCGTCGCACTCTGCAAGCCAATGAAGCCAGCGCCGAAGCCAGCTTCGCCGATCTGGCCGCCATGCGCCTGAGCCAGCAATCGGAACTGGTGCAAAACTACCTGCAATTGCGGGTGATCGACGAGCAGAAGCGCTTGTTGCAGACCACCGTGGACAACTATCAGCGTTCGTTGAAGATGACCGAAAACCAATACCGCGCGGGCGTATCCGGCAGGGACGCGGTGGCTCAGGCGCAGACTCAGCTCAAGACTACCCAGGCCGAGTTGATCGACCTGATCTGGCAACGCGCTCAATTTGAAAACGCCATCGCCGTGCTGATCGGCCTGCCGCCGGCCGAATTCAGCCTGGCAGAAACCCAGGACATCCCGACCCTTCCGCAAATCCCCGTGGCGCTGCCCTCGCAGTTGCTTGAGCGCCGGCCGGACATTGCCTCGGCGGAGCGTTCGGTGATGGCCGCCAACGCCAACATCGGCGTGGCCAAGGCCGCCTATTACCCGGACCTGACCCTGAGCTTGAGCGGCGGTTACAGCAGCAGTACCTACGATAACTGGGTGAGTGTGCCGAATCGCTTCTGGTCGGTGGGACCGCAGCTGGCGATGACGTTGTTCGATGGCGGCCAGCGTTCGGCGGAAGTCGACCGCACCGTCGCGGCCTACGACCAGACGGTCGCCACCTATCGTCAGACGGTGCTCGACGGTTTTCGCGAAGTGGAAAATTACATGATCCAGCTCAAAGTCCTGGAAGACGAAGCCCGCGTGCGCCAGGAGGCCCTGGATGCCGCCCGCGAATCCTTGCGCCTGACCCAGAACCAGTACAGGGCAGGGCTGATCGCCTACCTGGATGTCGTCACGGTCCAGGCCACCGCGCTGAGTAATGAACGCAGTGTGCTGACCTTGCAGCAGAGCCGGTTGATCGCGAGTGTGCAACTGATCGCCGCATTGGGTGGTGGGTGGGATGGGCAGATGCAGGTGAGTGAATAATCCGTGATTGAAGGTGATCCCTGTGGCGAGGGGATTTATCCCCGCTGGGCTGCGCAGCAGACCCCAAATACCTCTGTCGGGATGCAGGGGCCGCTTCGCGCCCCAACGGGGATAAATCCCCTCGCCACAGAGACATCTTTACCTGACCGGTCGCCAGGTCCCGCTTTTGGCCGATGCACTGTCTACGACCCGGTGCGTTGACTTGTTATAGTTCAGGCCTCTTTTTCAGCCGGTAAAGGATCACTGCCATGTCGCAATACCAAGCGTTCACCGTCGAACTTGCAGACAATATCGCCCATGTGCAGATCAATCGACCGGACAAGATCAATGCAATGAACGCCGCGTTCTGGAGCGAGATCGTCGAAATCTTCCAATGGATCGACGACACCGACGAAGCGCGCGTGGTGGTATTGAGCGGGGCCGGCAAACACTTCTCCTCGGGCATCGACCTGATGATGCTGGCCGCCGTCGCCAATGAGCTGGGCAAGGACGTGGGCCGCAACGCACGCCTGTTGCGCCGCAAGATCCTGCAACTGCAGGCCTCGTTCAACGCCGTGGACAACTGTCGCAAACCGGTGCTTGCCGCTATCCAGGGTTATTGCCTGGGCGGCGCCATCGACCTGATTTCAGCCTGCGACATGCGTTATGCCGCCGAGGATGCACAGTTCTCCATCAAGGAAATCGATATCGGCATGGCGGCCGATGTTGGCACATTGCAACGCTTGCCCCGGATCATCGGGGACGGCATGCTGCGTGAACTCGCTTATACGGGGCGCACCTTTGGTGCCGACGAAGCGCGCAGCATCGGCCTGGTCAATCGTGTCTACAGTGATACCGCCAGCCTGCTTGACGGTGTCATGGGCATCGCTCGGGAAATCGCCGCCAAGTCGCCGATCGCCGTGACCGGTACCAAGGAAATGATCAGCTACATGCGCGACCACCGCATCGACGACGGGCTGGAATACGTCGCCACCTGGAACGCCGCCATGCTGCAATCGACCGACCTGCGCGTGGCCATGGCCGCCCATATGAGCAAACAGAAACCTGAATTTCAGGATTGATTGATCATGATTTCACGCTGGACCACCGCAGTACTCGATACCGATCTCCCGGGGGGCTGGGCCGTGGCCCGCAGCCCGGAAGGCTTTCTGTTCGATGACAACGGCGCGCTGTTTTCCCGCGACTGGCTCAAGCGCCAGGACCTGTCGATCCTCGCCGAGCATGGCATTGGCCACCTGGATGGCGAGCCGGTCTATCTGCTGGAGCTGCATAGCGCACAGGACATCCCCGGCTGCAGCTGGAAGGGGCTGCGGGCCTTCATGCTCGAGGATGACCACACGCTGTACAAGGTCCTGGGCTATGCCGCGCAGATCGGCACCTGGGCTCGGGAGTGCCGTTTCTGTGGCAGCTGTGGCAAACGCATGGGCCAGATTGCCCGGGAACGGGCGATGTATTGCGATGCCTGTGATTTGCGGCATTACCCGCGAATCTCACCAAGCATGATCGTGCTGATCACCCGTGGCGATGAAGTCCTGCTGGCCCGTTCGCCTCGCTTCGTCACGGGGGTCTACAGCACGCTGGCCGGGTTCGCCGAGCCAGGTGAGTCCGCCGAGGATTGCCTGGTTCGTGAGGTGCGCGAAGAAGTCAGCATCGAGGTGAAGAACATTCAGTATGTCGGCAGTCAATGCTGGCCGTTTCCCCATTCGATGATGCTCGGTTTCCATGCCGAATATGCCGGTGGCGACATCGTCAGGCAGGAAGATGAAATCGAAGATGCCCAGTGGTTCAACGTGCACAACCTGCCGCCGCTGCCGGCCTCGCGTTCCATCGCCCGCTACCTGATCGACCTCTATGTGGCGCGGCGCTTAGGCCACGCTGAACCAGTGCTGCCAGGCTAGACGCACGGTCAAGCCCAGTACCACGGTGATAAATACAGGTCGGATGAATTTCGCGCCGCCGCTGATGGCGGTGCGCGCGCCGAAGAATGCCCCTACCATCACCGACAGCCCCATGCTCAGGCCGATGATCCAATCCACTTGCCCCGAAAAAATGAACACCGACAGCGCCGCGATGTTGCTGACGAAATTCATGCTGCGGGCCACACCACTGGCCTTGACCAGATCGATGGGATAGAGCAGCAGGCTGCTGACAGTCCAGAATGCACCCGTCCCAGGACCGGCCACGCCGTCGTAGAAGCCCAGGCTGAACCCCTGGGGCGCTTGCCAGGTCTTCTTGATCGGCGCATCGCTGTCCAGCGGCGCCTTGGGCGTGCCACCGAACAACAGGTACAGGCCACAGGCGAAGACGATCACCGGCAGCATCTTGTTCAGCCACTCGGCGGGCAGGTAATGGGCGACGATGGCGCCGGCCAAGGCACCGACCAGCGTGCCGACGAGGGCATGGGTCCACTGCCTTGGATGGAACAGCTTGCGCTTGTAGAACGTGAAACTGGCCGTGGCCGAACCAAAGGTCGAGCTGAGTTTGTTGGTGCCCAGGACCAGATGGGGAGGCAAGCCGGCGGTCAGCAGGGCCGGGGTGGTCAACAGGCCACCTCCACCGGCAATGGCATCGATGAACCCGGCAATGAAGGCAACGACGATCAGGATAGCGAGGGTGGTAAGGTCAACGCTGAGTTCGAAAGGCATGAAATGGGCTTATTTGGCAGGGCGCAGGTGGCTGCGGGGAAGGCCGGTATGTTACCCATAAATGGGGCAGGGCTGCGACTGCCTCCATGGGTCCCTGAAGTTCTCCGTGGTGAGGGAGCTGGCTCCGCTGGGTTGCGACGCAGGCCCAGAAGCCTTCGCACACCTATGTGGTTGTCGGGCGGAAGCTGGCCTTTGGACGAATTTTTTTTGAAATCAAGGGGTTGTCAGCCTAGGCAAATGAGTACATAATTGCGCCCATCGAACGCACTGGGACGTAAAAAATCTCAATGTTTTCAAGGAGATAGAGCTTCGTAAGCGTCTTGTTTCCTGATCAGGTTTGTACACGGTTGATGTAGCTTTCTTGCATCAAGCGTCTTGAGGCCGAATAGCAAAATGGTTATGCAGTGGATTGCAAATCCACCTACGCCGGTTCGATTCCGACTTCGGCCTCCACTTTAAAACAGCTCCGTAGATCCATGATTTACGGAGCTTTTTTATTTTCGGAGCAACGACAGGTTTTGTCTTGAAAAGGACAGAAGCAACCTTGCTTCGCCGGGAAGGGATGTATATATTCCCCCCTCTTGCTGCACCAGCCTCGACTGGCATATCTGCTCCACGCTGATGTCCATAAGGTTGACCGCGCTACCGCCCGAATGGCGAAACTGGTAGACGCATGGGACTTAAAATCCCCCGCTCGTAAGGGCGTGCCGGTTCGATTCCGGCTTCGGGCACCATCTAAAATCAAGGGTTTGCGAGCGAAAGCTAATGCAAACCCTTGTTTGTTTCTGCTCCGTCAAACCACCTTATCCAAGCTGCGCTCACAACCTGCGCCGAAATGCCTCGAGAATCTCCCGGGTGCCCTTTTTCATTTGCAGTTGCGCGATAGCGTCCAGCGGATGCCAGAGGCAGTCGCTGATTTCATTCTGTGGCCGGGCGGTCTTTGAATCGGTGACCGCGGCTTCGAACACGTGGTGTTCGGTTTCACCGTCGCTGATGCGCATCAGATAAAGCAGGTTGTGCGCGTCCAGCCCGGTCTCTTCTGCCAACTCGCGTAGTGCCGCCCCAGCATGGGTTTCGCCGCGCTCAACGGTTCCACCAGGCAATGTCCAGCGGCTGTTGGCCTTGCGCACGAGCAAGATGTAGCGATCTTCCTCGCAGATGACGGTCGCTCGAATTTTCATGGCCTTGCTCAATCCGTGACTGTCATTAAATTGAAATATAACTGCAATATTTGAGCCCGATGTCATACGGACTGTCCACTACAGTTTTTACCGGGGCCTCTCTGTACGACCGCGGCAATCGGCGAAAGACTGAACTTCATTTCAAGCCTGCACTCGCTATCTGTCAGGACTGGGCATTAAACCGATCATCGCCTCGACTGAATCAGCTTGGAAAAAACGTATCCATGTTGGGTGGATAGCCAACCTCGGGTAGAGGGGAAGTGAGAAGACATGACCACGGTTGAAGACTTCAAAATCAAATCCCACGAGCTTCTCGTGGAACTGGACGCGGCCACCTCAGAAATGATGGCGCTCGTCGACGCACATCAAACGAGCGGGGTGATTTGGGAGCAGGCCGTCCAACGCCAGCATGACGCTTATGAACGGTGGGTCGCCTATCTGAATGAGCGTGGATAGACGCAAGTTCGGGCGGGGGGACGCGATGGCAGATTCTTTGAACGGACCGTCAGGGGGTGTGCCTAAACCATAGACCTTAAGAGGATTGGACCATGTCTGAACTAGCCAGCTATTTCTGGATCGGCGTTGTGGTGCTTTTGCTGCTTGTGGATCTGTGGGCGATCATCAGTGTCTTTCGCAGTGACAAGACTGTCGGGACCAAGGCGGGATGGGCGCTGGTGTTGATCATCTTGCCTGTGGTGGGCCTGGTCATCTGGGGCGTTGCCGGCCCTCGCGGTGTGAAGGAAGGCCCGTCGTCGCCAGAGCACAGCAAAGGTTAGGGACCCTTCATTGGTTTTTCCAGCGCCCACCGGTGGTTTCGCAATCTTTCTGTGCTTGCGCCAGTTGCTCGGTGTTGTAGTAGTACCGGGTGACTTGCGCATCGTCAGGGATGTTGGCTGACTCGCCGCCACGGTCCTTGCTGGTTGAGTGCGGATTGGCCAGGGATTCCTGAGTCAGCCGGGCCTGGCACGTCGCTACATAGCCTTGGGCGCAACGTTCGACCTGGTTCTTTTCAGTGCTCAGTGCACCTTTGCTTTCGTTGCTGCACGACCAGCCAATCGTCTCGGCTGGCACGCCTTTGTATTCGTAACAACTATGGGTTTCGATCTTCGGTATCGCTTGGCTCTGGGACCGAGTGATTACATCGCAGCCTTGCGCCATGGCGACGGCAGGGCAGGCACAGGCGATCAACAGCAGGATTCTGGCGTACATGGTGTTCTCCCTCTAGCGGCTTTGCTCCGATACATATCCATATCGAGGCGCAAAGAACGCCCGCGTTCCATCGGTTTTCCAACCGGTAGAGCGTGGGGAAGAATCTGTGCAGCGCAATGCGTTAGCGGAACTTGGGCAATGGTCGCTCGGCGGGCTTGAGGGACGTCAGCGCGCTCTGGATAGAGGGGGCGTCTTTTTCGATGTCATTGAGACGATCCCGGATGCGCACGGCGGTAGGGTGCCCGCCCTGATGGTCGACCCAGTCAGCGATTTCTTTGCAGGCTGCCGCCAATCGCGCCTGACGCGATTCCAGCAAGGTGAGCACGGTGGTGATGGACTCTTTTTCAGACATGTCGCACCTCCATTGAGTGTGTATAGGGCAGCACAAAACCCGCCAGCAGCGGGTTGTACCGATAATTAAGCGTAGTTGAGTTATTTCGGGTCTGGCGAAGAAAACGGCGCACGGCCGGACGGCCGGTGCGCCAAAGAGGGGTTGCGGACTCAGCCTGACTCTTTTACCCAGGCCGGCGCGACACTGGCTCGCCAGCGCACGTCGGTAATACCGTATTTTTCTGCCAGTGGTTTTGACACCCGCTTGACCTTTTCCCTCCCGAATTTGGGGATGCGCCCGACACCCGCGTCGCAACTGGCCCAATGCCAGGCTTCGGAATTGTTCATCACTTCTGCACGAATGATGAATGACTTGGGCTCGCCATGGAGCATGTAGTCGATGATGTAAAGCGATGGCCCGCCCATAAATCCTCCCTAATTAGTTCTATACGGATGGATGCAGAGGCGGGCGGAAAATTCCATCGGATCTCCAGACGGTCAAAATCGGGGCGCGGCGAGGCTCGCGGCCGGGAACCAAACCCGGTTAACCTTCTCCAAGCTGGGCTTGGGCACCAAGGGCCATGGATCGAAGGCGAGTCAGTGCGATCACCATAAAAGGCACACAATGAAAATCTTCGCCAGGGTGTTGTCTCTCGTAGCCCTTGCCAGCGCTTTGCTGGGATGCATTGGCGCTCCTATCGAGCTGACTGCGCAGACCGAACAGCGCCTTCGCACGCAGCCGCCGATCCGCTTTCTGCTGACGTTCGATGACGGGCCCAGCGCATCATCTTTCTGGAACCCGAGCATGGGCGTGCTCGATGCCCTGGCGCAAAACCCGGTGCAGCCGGGGATCAAGGCGGTATTTTTTGTGCAGACTCGAGCGTCGCGGGCCGGTGGCAGTGATATCGGGCGTTCGGTGATGCGTCGTGAACAGCAGGAAGGGCATGTGCTGGGCTTTCATACCGCGACCTCCGGGCACAGCAACCACCGGTTCCTCAGCCCAGATGAACTGGAACAGTCGCTGCTCAATGGGAGCGCCGACATTGCCGCCATCACGGGGGAGGCTCCCAGGCTGGTGAGGCCGCCGTTCTGGAGCTTCGACACCCGCACCTTCGCGGCCTACCGGCGCCATGGCCTGCACATGTTGCTCACTGATCTGAGTGCCAACGACGGCAAAGTCTGGGGCATCACGGCGAGTCCGAGACGGCGAATCAACCTAATACGTCAGCTCAGCGAAGTGCGTGAACGTATCGCCGGCGGGCAGATACCTGCCGTTGATGGCGTCATTCCGGTGGTGGTGACCTTTCATGATCTCAATCGCTACACCGCACGACACGCCCGGGAGTACCTGCAGATTCTGATCGACGCTGCCCAGGCGACTGGGGTGAAGACCGACACCAAGCCATTTTATGACGACCGTCAGGCGCTTGAGCGAGCAGCGCTGGCTCGCACCGTCAAAGACGGCACCGAGCCGGTGCAATTGCCTGGGTTGTGGAACAGACTGTGGGGATCGGGCTCACCCTGATGGGCATGTCGCACCCGGGAAATTGCGACGCCCGGTTGATGCCCTGATGCCAACTGAGTGTAAGGTAAGGGGCGTACCTTAGGTTTATCTGGCAGGAGGTAACTATGAGTGCTGCGATGCTAACGAAAGTGCACATCAACGGTTATGACGTACTCAGTGTGAACAGCGGCCCATGGCGGGTCTGCACCCAAGTGGACCGGCTTGGCTCCTTTGCTTCCCGTGAGGAAGCGCTGGCTTACGCGGCGGCGTTGCCGGTACGCAGAAACCGAAGCGAGCGATCTGCTAACACTAAATAGCAGCGCTAGAAGGTCGTGTTCGCAGGTCAGAGTTGGCTGCACGCGCGCAACCCCCGGAGGATGCTGCGCACGCAGCCAACTCGCCCCAGTGGTTCAGGTATTGGCCAGTTCCAGCGGGATCTCCAGAGTGAACAAGGCCCCTTGACCAGGCCCATCGCTCTGGGCGTAGAGACGACCATTCATTTCAACCGCAGCCAGAGCACAGCTGTGCAAGCCAAATCCATGGCCGTCCTTGCGGGTCGTGAACCCGTGGTTAAAGATTCGAGCCTGGTTCTGCGGCGCAATACCCTCGCCTCGATCCTTGACGCTGAGGCGTAACGTACTCTCAGCGACGATCTGGATCCCTAGCGTCATTTCCCGCGGATGCCCGGAAACATTCGACATTGCGAACTTGGCGTTGCTGATCAGATTGATCAGGATCAACAGCAACCTGTGCTTGTCTCCCAGGATGGTGGGGATGTCCTGAAAATCCTTGATGACCGTGACATGGTGCCGGCTCAGCGCGCCTGCGTTCATGCGTAACGCATCTTCGAACAAATCCCTGACATTGAGCGGCTCGATCAATCTCGCGGCGCCAGCGTAGGTTTGTTGGGTGGCGACGATTTCCTTGATGTGGTCAATACTCTTGGTCAGTTGTGCCAGCTCGTCAATGAGCAGTCCCTGTTCGGCATTGATGGACTCGACCAGCTCATTGAAATAACGAGGCAACAATTTGCCTTTTTCATCCAGGGTAATGAAACGGCCCAAATCCTCGGCATGCTCATTCATCATTTTTACCGCTTTTCCCAGGCCGAGCGTCTTGCTGTTTTTCAACTTGCGGGTCACCAGGTCCGCCGAAATATTCACGCTGTTGAGAACGTTCCCCACGTTATGCAACACGTTGGTCGCGATCTCGGCCATTCCCGCCATTCGCGCCGCCTCCACCAGCTCACGTTCGGCCTGCATCAACTCGCGAGTGCGATCTTCCACCCGTTCTTCCAGCCGTTCATTGGAGGATTGCAGTTCCTGGTTAATCTGAGTGATGAGCGCGGAACTGCGAACCAACCGCGCGGCAAGGTAGATCATCAAAATGGCCATGAGGCCGGCGCATACAGCCAGATAGATATGGTATTGGCGTTCGGTCTCGGCGGTCCTGCGTTGGGTTTCGTTCAACAGCTCGTTAATACTGTCGAGCTCTTGGGCGACCGGGATAACACTGATGCGGTCAATGAGGTCATTGACGATCGGTTGTTCCTGGATAATTGATTCGACATGTTGTGTCAGCGTGCTAAAGGACGGCTGGTAGGGCTGGGGCAGTTGGGCGATGTATTGCTCCAGCGCATTGAGCTGGCTCCTTACTTCTTCGGCCTTGTCCGAGGTGACATAAAGGGCGTACTCAAGCGTTGTCAGAGTCAGGTCAAGGACACTGGAGGCAATCTCTAGGCGGTTTATCGGAGTGTCGGCGTCCATCTCCCTGAGCCGTGTCTGGATGTCGTCCTCGGCAAGTGGCAGCGCATCCAGAGCGGTGCGTAAGCGGGTGTTGTGTTGCTGGAACTGCTCCACCAGCAGGCTTTTGTTCCTCACCGCCTCCACATAGCCCTGGCGCCTGGATGCCCAAAGGGCCGCCAAAGGACCAGAATTGTTGAGCTGCTCCAACTGCGCCCATCGACTGGCCGCTTCAGGTGGCGGGGTCAGCGACAGGTTGTTATTGATGCCGATCTTTTTTCGCAGGATTTTGACGTTCCAGTTGGCGTCGGATTGTTTGAGTTGGCGGATGAAATCCCGGGATTCGAAATAGGTGGAGGCGTCATAGGTGTAGGACTTGACTAAAAAGAATATCAAGGCCGAAAACACAGCAAGCGCGACAGCCAATAAGGCGGGCCATTTATATTTTTTAATGAGAGTGGTCACACGGTCCTCCCGTCAAGGCTCTTGATCGGGCAGATCGGTGAGTTGCCAAGACAAGGCAGGATTGCGGCGCTTGGGACGATGGGTGGAGTGTTTGTTTGGTGTTGTATAGGTGGCGTGGGTCTGCTTTTGCCTGGGTGCACGTTGAGCTCCCTGCTAACGGTGGCGTGGTACGTCAATGACGTGAGTGTAGCGCTAAGGAGGCGGGGCGATGTGGGAGGCTGGCGGCGGGCGTAGATTAAGTCAGCCGCCACAGTGGCGGCCGACTTTTGGCTCCCACTCAGGCGCGTAGTTTTCTCGCGGGAGAACCCT
The DNA here is from genome assembly GCF_057787095.1 of Pseudomonas sp. N-1-13. NCBI lineage: Bacteria > Pseudomonadati > Pseudomonadota > Gammaproteobacteria > Pseudomonadales > Pseudomonadaceae > Pseudomonas > Pseudomonas sp. N-1-13. The sequence continues at coordinate 2,512,588 of NZ_JBYNRI010000001.1, forward strand.
GTATGGCCGAGAAATTGCGGTGAGTCGAGAAAGCGAAATCAGCCAAACGGCTGCAGTCTGATACTGTTTTTTATGTTGGATCTGAGGCTTTTTTTAGTGAGTCGGTGCTCTATAGAGTGCCCGTCCGACGCACTAGTGGACAGTGATCGGCCGCCACTATTTCTGGCTCTCTGAAGACCGGACGACCTCGAGAGTCTTCAGGAATCACCATGAATACTCGTCCCAGCTTTCACAGCAAGACCTTCCCCGAGTCGCAACGTGACATTCTCGGTATGATCGCGACCGATCATCATCTGGGCGAAATACTCTGCGCCATCTGCCAGATGCACGACGCACAGGCCCCCGAAACCTTCTGCTCTATCCTGCTCACTGATGCCGAGGGTAAACACCTGCTGAACGGCGCGGCGCCCAGCCTGCCGGCCGAGTACAGCGAGGCGATTCATGGAATGGCCATTGGTCCACAGGAAGGAACCTGCGGCGCCGCAGCGTTCCGGCGCGAGCTGGTGGTCACCGAAGACATCGCCCGGGACCCAAACTGGGAGCGTTTTCGCAGCCTGGCGCTGGGGCATAACCTGCGTTCCTGCTGGTCGGTGCCTTTGCTCTCCCATCAAGGAAGCGTGTTGGGTACATTTGCCCTGTACCAGAACCGGACCCACTTTCCGAATGAGGCGCAGATTCAACGACTGGGCCGCGCGGCCCAACTGGCAGTCATTGCGATCCGCCATGAGCGTGACGGCCAACGTCTGGAGGAAAGCGAACAACGTTTTCGTTCATTGTTCACTTACAACCCCAACCCGGTGTTCGCCCTCGATCTGGCCGGCAACATCCAGAGTGTGAATCCAGCAGGCCTTAAGCTAAAGCCGCACACCGCAACCGATTTTATTGGCCATCACTTTTCCCATCTGGTGCTCGAAGAAGACCTGCAGCGGGTCAGTCAGCATTTTTCCGCAGCCCGCGCCGGAACGCCTCAACGCTTCGAGGCACGGGTTCGCGACGAGGGAGAGAAGCTGTTGACCATGGACATCTCTAACCTGCCGATCATGGTCAATGGAGAGATCGTTGGGGTATTTGGCATTGCCCGGGACATCAGCGAGCAGAAGCATTTCGAGCGCCAATTGAGCTTTAACGCCAGCCATGATCGGCTGACTGGTTTGCTTAACCGTGTTTCGCTTGAAGACCAGCTCATTCTGGACTGTCACATCAGTCGTCGGCGTAAGCGTCGTCTGGCGGTGATGTGCATTGATCTGGACGGATTCAAATCCATCAACGATTCGATCGGGCACTACTTCGGCGATCAGGTGCTGATTGAGGTGGCGCAGCGTATGACCCAGCAGGTTCGTCCTGGTGATACCATCGTGCGCATGGGCGGTGATGAATTTATCGTGCTGCTGCCGGACCTGCTTCGTGATGAGGACGTTGTACCGGTGGCCGAGCGCTTGATGGCCAGCATTGCCAAACCCTACTGCATCCAGGGCATGGACCTGCACGTGAGTGCAAGTGTCGGTATCACCCTGAGCGATGGTCACATCGAGCAGCCGATGCAGCTGATCCAGCAGGCTGACATGGCCATGTACAAAGCCAAGCAGCAAGGCCGCAACAACTTCCAATGGTACACCAGCGATCTTAATCAGCGCGTTTGCGAGCACGCGAGCCTGCGCAATGACCTGCAAAAGGCTATCGAAACTCAGTCGTTCAGGCTGCACTATCAACCGCAGATAGACGCGCGCACGGGGCGGGTGGTCGGGATCGAAGCGTTGCTGCGCTGGGAGCATCTGGAAAAAGGATTCATCTCACCAGCGGTGTTTGTGCCGGTGGCGGAGGATAGTGGTCAGATCATCCCACTGAGCCTTTGGGTTCTCGATACAGCCTGCGCGCAGCTGCGCCAGCTAGGCGAGCAGGGCGTCACAGGAATCTCGATGGCCGTAAATATTTCGCCGATGCATTTCCAGCGTGGCCAGTTCGTCGAGTGTATCCAGACAGTGCTGAGCAAGCACGGACTTAGCGCGGGGCAGTTGGAGCTGGAGATTACCGAGTCGCTCTTGCTGCATAACGTTGAACAGGCGATCGATACGTTGCACCAGGTCAAGGCCTTGGGGGTGCGAATTGCGCTCGATGATTTCGGCACCGGTTTTTCCAGCCTCAGCTACCTCAAGCGTTTGCCCATCGACAAAATCAAGATTGACCGCTCGTTCATCCAGGAAATCGCCACCGACCATCACGATGCAGCGATCACCCAAGGCATTATTTCCATGGCCCATCACCTCAGCCTGACGGTGGTTGCAGAAGGCGTGGAAACTGCGTCTCAGGTGGCTTTTCTGAAGGGCAGCCGCTGCGATATTTTTCAGGGGTATTACTTTGCCAAACCGATGCCCTCTACAGAAATCGAAGCTTTCCTGAGCCAGCTCGCGTCCCATCCCTGACCGCCAATTCTGTCTGGTCCCACACCTGAAAATCAGACGCCAAGGCAAATTTTCAGACACCAGCGCAGAACTCCCTCTCCCCAGGCAAGGCGCTCCCTGCGCCTTTCTCACACACTCGGCTCTAACGCTATCGCGCTGCACAACAACAAGAGCCGCGAAAAAATGACTAGTTTCCAGCCTGCTACCGAAAGCCCGACTGGCCACATCGGCGCCCGTCAGACTCGTGTCGAGGATGCCGCATTGTTGCGCGGCCTCGGCTGCTATGCCGATGACGCTGCGATCCCTCCGGGTACGTTACATGCGGCGATCATCCGTTCCCCCCACGCTCATGCGCGAATCACCTCGGTGGATTTTTCCAGTGCGCTGCTGATGAAAGGCGTGCACGGCGTGCTGGTCGGCGAAGATGTCAAACGCTGGGCGCTGCCGTTCCCGGTGGGTGTGCGGCAGCCGATGGAGCACTGGTGCGTCGCCGTGGACAAGGTGCGTTATGTCGGAGAGCCGGTGGCCGTGGTTATCGCTGAGAGTCGCTATCTGGCCGAGGACGCGATCGAAGGTGTGCGCATTGAATACGAACCGCTGCCCCCGATCATCGATCCCGAACTGGCCACTGCCGAACAGGCGCCGATCCTGCACGAAGCAGTCGGCAGCAACGTGGTCAACGAACGGCGCTTTCGTTATGGCGAGCCGGAGCAGGCCTTCGAGCAGGCACCGCACAAGGTCTCGCTCAAAGTGAAGTTTCCGCGCAGTTCCTGCACCCCCATCGAATGCTATGTGGTGCTGGCTCAGTACGAGCGCGCCACCGGCATTTATGACGTGCTCGCCAATTTCCAGGGCCCCTATGCGTTGCACACGGTCATGGCCCGTGCTCTGAATGTGCCCGGCAACCGGCTGCGTTTGCGCACGCCCAAAGATTCCGGCGGCAGCTTTGGCATCAAGCAAGGGGTTTTCCCTTACGTGGTGATGATGGGCCTGGCGTCACGCAAGGTCGGTGCACCGGTGAAATGGGTCGAGGACCGTCTGGAACATCTTCAGGGGGCTTCTTCGGCGACTAATCGGGTGACCGAAATTGAAGCGGCGGTAGAAGCAGATGGTCGTATAACCGCTTTGCGCTATGACCAGATCGACGATTGTGGTGCCTACCTGAGAGCACCTGAACCGGCGACTTTTTACCGCATGCACGGCAACCTGACGGGAGCCTACGCGATCCGCAATTTGCAAGTGCGCAACCGAGTGGTGCTGACCAACAAAACCCCTTCCGGCCTGAACCGTGGTTTTGGTGGCCCGCAGGTGTATTTCGCCCTTGAGCGGCTGCTGCAACACATCGCCGTGCAGTTGAAGCTTGATCCGTTGGACGTGATCCGCCGTAACCTGGTGCCGGCCGATGCCTTCCCTTATAGCGCAGCCGCCGGTGCATTGCTTGATTCCGGCAATTACCAGGCAGGCATTGCCTTGGCGGTGGCAGATGGGGGGCTCGACGAGTTGCTCAACCGTCGTGATCAAGCCCGTGCCGAAGGCCGAATCTACGGCATCGGCTATACCGCAGTCATCGAGCCGTCGATTTCCAACATGGGTTACATCACCACCGCGATGACGCCCGAAGAGCGGCGCAAAGCGGGACCTAAAAACGGCGCGGTTGCTACTGCGACTATTAATGTCGGCCCACTGGGCGATGTCAGCGTGCACGTGTCTTCGGCACCGCAAGGGCAGGGCCATCAAACTACCGTGGCGCAGGTCGTCGCCGAAGTGCTTGGGGTTGCGCTGGAATCCATCGTGGTCAACGTCGAACTGGATACCCAGAAGGACGCTTGGTCGATTGCCTCGGGCAACTATTCCAGCCGCTTTGCCGGTGCTGTGGCAGGTGCAGTCTACAAGGCGGCGCTGAAAGTCCGCGATCGCCTCGCTGCGATTGCCGCCGAGCATTTTCAGGCCCGTCCTGAAGATATTCGTTTCGCGGGCGGCAAGATTTTCGTGGTCAATGGCGGGGCGGTGGCGCCATTCCATCGGATTGCCGGTGCGACCCACTGGTCGCCGGGCCTGCTGCCGGAAGGTGAAAGCGGCGGTCTGCGCGAAACCGCCTTCTGGAGCCCGCCGCAATTGGTGGCACCGGACGATCAGGACCAGGTCAATAGCTCGCTGTGCTACGGCTTTGTCTTCGACATCTGTGGTTTGGAAATCGACCGCATGACTGGTGAGATCCACATCGATCGCTACGTCACCTGTCATGACGCCGGCCGCCTGCTCAACCCGGCGCTGGTCGATGGCCAGATTCGTGGTGGCTTTACCCAGGGCCTCGGCGCGGCACTGATGGAAGAGTTCGCCTATGGCGAGGACGGCAGCTTCCTCTCTGGCACATTCGCCGATTATCTGGTGCCGACCGCACCGGAAGCGATCGAACCGGTGATCCTTCACATGGAAACGCCATCGCCATTCACCCCACTGGGCGCCAAGGGGGTGGGCGAGGGTAACAATATGAGCACGCCGGTATGCATCGCCAACGCGGTGGCCGACGCCCTTGGTCGCTCGGACATTCGTCTGCCACTGACGCCATCAAAAGTACGCACGCTCATCGGGATTGACGAGCCTCCACGGCCCGCGGGGATGGAGCCCGATGAAAACCTGGACGCGGAACCTGCCGCTGGACCGGCACTGCGGGCCAACGACGCGGTGGTGATTCCTGCTTCGCCGCAACAGGTCTTCGATACCTTGCTCGACCCGCAAACGCTGGCAGCGATCATTCCCGGTTGTCACGACCTCGTGCTTGAAGGTGAAAACCGTTATCGCGCAGACGTCACCGTCGGCGTCGGCATGATCCGCGCGCGCTTCGAGGCCAAGGTTGCCCTGAGTGATCTGGACCCTCCGTATTCATTGCGTCTGTCCGGTTCCGGCAGCAGCTCGATGGGTTCGGCCCAGGGGCAGGCCAAGGTGCGTTTCGTCGAACTGGAAAATGGCCACACGCGTCTGGAATACCAATACCAGGTGGCGGTCAGCGGCAAAGTCGCCGCAGTCGGCGGCCGAATGTTGCAAGGGGCCTCGAAAGTGATCATCGGACAAATATTTACTCGCCTGTCACAACGGGTCAGCGGCCGAGCCATCTCCACCGGCTGGTGGGCGCGGATGCGGGCCTCGCTTGGCGCGCTGTTTGGCAAGGGAGGTGCGCAATGAAACCGGCTGCTTTCGATTACGTTCGGGCTGACACTCGTCGTCAGGTGGTTGAACTGCTCGCCGAGTACGGCCAGGAGGCTCGCATCATCGCCGGTGGCCAATCGCTGATGGCGGTGCTGAACATGCGCCTGGCTCAACCCAAGTTGCTGATCGACATCAATCATGTGGCTGAACTGGCCTATATCGAACTGCGCAAGGATTGCCTGGCCGTAGGCGCCGGGGTACGACAGGCGCAACTGCTGGCGCGTTCGACCCTGATGGACGAGGTGCCTTTACTGGCACTGGCGATGCCCTGGATCGGCCACTTCCAGACGCGTAATCGCGGCACGGTCTGCGGTTCGGTGGCTCACGCCGACCCCAGCGCCGAGTTGCCGCTGTGCCTGGTGACGCTGGGCGGTGAGATCGTTCTGGAGTCGAAAAAAGGCAAGCGCATCGTCAAGGCTGCCGACTTCTTCCAAGGCATTCTCACCACCGACAAGCGTGCAGATGAGCTGGTTGTCGAGGTGCGTTTTCCGCTCAAGAGCGAAGGCATCACTTATCGCTTCCGCGAAATCGCCATGCGCCACGGCGACTTTGCAATTGTCTCCCTGGCCGCGGCCATTGGCGCGGACCAGGTCGAGCTTGGCATCGGCGGGGTCGCCGACCGTCCGCAACGTCGCAGTCTGCCTCGTGGTGCGGCATTGCCGGACGCGCTCAATCAAACCGCCTGGTCGCTTGATGCACAGGACGACGTGCAGGCCAGCGCTGCCTATCGCCGCCAACTGATTCGCGAGCTGGGTCATCAGCTGATTGAAGGAGTCTGAACATGCGTGTAACTGCCGACCAAACCTTTGCGATTCGCCTGGAACTCAATGGCCGCTCCCGTGAAGCCCTGGCTGAACCGCGGACCCAACTCTGCGACTTCCTGCGCCACGACCTCGGTGCCACCGGCGTCCATGTCGGATGTGAACACGGCGTCTGCGGTGCCTGCACGGTGCTGGTGGACGGGGTCGCCATGCGTTCCTGCCTGATGCTAGCGGTACAGGGGCACGAGCTGCGTATCGAGACTGTCGAGTCCCTGGCTGACGACGACACGCTGAGCGACCTGCAACAAGCTTTTCGTCGTCATCACGCCTTGCAGTGCGGCTTTTGCACAGCGGGCATTCTCATGTCCTGCGTGGATTTCCTCGAACGGGTACCCAACCCGGACGAGACCCAGGTACGCGACATGCTTTCGGGGCATCTATGTCGCTGCACCGGCTACACCGGCATCGTCCAGGCCGTGCTCGAAGTCGCTGCCCAGCGCCAAACGAACAAAGGGGTATAACAAAAATGTTCGATCTCGGACGCAGTTTCCTCGCTGCCGTTGAACGCCGACCGCACGCCGTGGCGGTCAGTGACGGTGCGTTGAAGAAAACCTATGAAGACTGGTTCGTTGATATCCAGAGCGCCGCTTGGGGCTTGCAATGCCTCGGGCTGCAACGCGGTGATCGACTGCTGGTAGCGATGCAAAACCGCTGGCAGATGGCAACCCTGCATTGGGCCTGTCAGTTTGCGGGCATCGTCATGACCCCGTTGAACTGGCGTTCGACTGCCGATGAACTGGGCTACTGCATCGAAGATGCGCAAATCCGTGCGGTGGCTTACGACGACGCTACCGTGACTGTCGTGGCCGGTTGCAGCGCCGCCACAAGGCTGCCACGGATCGCCGCCGGACTCCGTGCCGCCAACACCGATCTGAGTTTCGAGGAACTGTGTTCGCAGACCCCCTCCGGCATCATTTTGCAGGCCGACGCCGAAGACATTTCACTGTTGCTGTACACCTCCGGAACCACCAGCAAGCCCAAGGGCGTGCCCCGTCGGCACCGTTGTGAGCGCGCCGCGGCGGTTGCCCACGTAGCGCAAAACCTCTACCGCCAGAACGAGTGCACGCTAGGTGTCATGCCGCTTTACCACACCATGGGCGTTCGATCGCTGCTGTCCATGGCGCTGATCGACGGACATTTCGTCTGTGTGCCGAAGTTTGACGTGGAAGCCACGCTGCAGGCCATCGAGCGGGAAAAGGTCAGCAATCTGTACTTGGTGCCGACGCTCTACCACATGCTCATCGAACACCCGGCCTTTGCCCGCGAGCGAGTAGCCAGTGTGGAGAAGATCGGCTTTGCCGGTGCGCCGATGAGCGACGGTTTGATGCGTCGCGTCGAGCAGGCGTTCCAGCCGCAATTGTTCGTCAATCATTACGGCAGCTCGGAGATCTACACCTTCACCATCGACCAGCAAGCCAGCCGCAAACCCGGTTCGTCAGGGCGCAGTGCAATGAACCAGCGCGTGCGCGTGGTGCCGATCGATGCTGAAACAGCCGACGTGCAGGTCAACCCATTGGAGGAGGGCCAGATCATCGCCGACCTGGCGAGTGACGAGGCGTTCGAAGGCTACCTGAACCGCCCTGAAGCGACCGCCAAGGCGTTGCGTGACGGATGGTATTTCACCGGTGACATCGGCTACTTCGATCTGGAGGGCGATCTGTTCGTCACGGGTCGTGTCGATGACTTGATCATCACCGGCGGCGAAAACGTCAGCCCGGCAGAAATAGAAAACATGCTCTCTCTGCACCCGGCGGTGGAAGAGGTGGTGGTGGTCGGTCTGCCCGACGAGCAATGGGGCAAGATTATTGCCGCGTTTATCAAGCTGCGCGCTGAGGTCTCGGAAGGCGACCTCGATGCCCATTGCATCGCTTCGGGCCTGGCCAAATTCAAGCGGCCACGGCGTTACCAGTTCATCGACCAGATTCCCAAATCTCCAGTGGGCAAGGTGCTGCGGCGCGTGCTGCTGGCCCAATTTCAGGAACAGGCCTTGAAGGCCATCAGCTAATCATCCAGAGGACACTCCCATGCAACAACAAGCGATCCAGCAATTTCTCGACACCCAGTTCGATGGCTTCCAGGTTGACGTTGATGTGTCTCGCGAGCGCGCTGACATCATCCTCAACCGGGCGCCGTTGAACGTCATTTCAATGGGGCAGCGCGATCAACTGCGCCTGGTCTTCGAAGCCCTCGATGCACACAACGATGTGCGCGTCATCGTGCTGCGCTCGGTGGGTGAACATTTCTCCAGCGGCGGCGACATCAAGGGTTTCCTCGAGGCTTCGCCAGAGCACGTTTCAAAGCTGGCCTGGAACGTGGCGGCACCGGCACGTTGCGAAAAACCGGTGATCGTTGCCAACCGTGGTTACACCTTCGGCGTCGGCTTCGAACTGTCCCTGGCCTGCGATTTCCGCATCGCTTCGCAAACCACTCGCTACGCCCTGCCTGAGCAGAACCTGGGCCAGATCCCGGGCTCGGGTGGCTCCGCGCGTCTGCAGAAAATCATCGGCATCACCCGCACCAAGCACATGGTGATGCGCGCCAAACGCATCACGGGCGACCAGGCCTATGCCTGGGGTATCGCGACCGAGGTCGTGCCAGACACCGAATTGGAAAGCACCGTCGATGCGTTGGTCGACGAACTGCGTCGCTTCTCGCCGCTGGCCCAACGCACGGCGAAAAAACTGATCAACGACAACGAAGATGCACCGCTGACCGTCGCGATCGAAATGGAAGGTCACTGCTACAGCCGTCTGCGTAGCTCCAAGGACTTCAAGGAAGGCGTTGAAGCGTTTCACAGCAAGCGTGCGGCCGTGTTTATCGGCGAGTAAATCGTACCGGCGAACAGGCCCGGGGGTATGTTGGTAACGGCGTACACCTTACGGAGCGGGGCCTGCCGCCCCTTCAATGCAACTAAAAGGGCACATCAAGGTAACACCGCTGACCTGCTGATTACCCGCAACCCGCGCACCGGGATGCAGAACGTTTCGATTCACCGTTTGTGTGAGGCAACCATGACTACGACAACAACAATAACTGCATCACCCACCGACGCCGCTATCGATACACCGCAGATTCCACCGGGCAAGGCTTTGCTCGCGGCATTTGCCTCGACATTCGGCTGGGCGCTGGATTTGTTCGACCTGTTCATTCTGCTCTACGTGGCGCCGATCATCGGCCGCCTGTTCTTCCCCTCGGACACCCCGACATTGTCGTTGGCCGCGGTATATGCCTCGTTCGCCGTGGCCTTGCTGGTGCGTCCCCTGGGCTCGGCGATCTTCGGTGCGTATGCCGACAAACACGGGCGCAAGCGTGCGTTGATGGTGTCGATGGTCGGCGTCGGTATTTCCACGGCACTGTTTGGCGTGTTACCGACCATTCACCAGGTCGGGATAATGGCGCCGATACTGTTTTTAGTTTTGCGGGTGATTCAGGGCGTTTTCGTTGGCGGCATCGTCGCCTCCACTCACACCATCGGCACCGAATCCATCTCGCCGCGCTATCGCGGTTTGATGTCCGGGTTGATCGGTGGCGCCGGTGCCGGCATGGGCGCGCTGTTGGCGTCATTCACTTATCTGGTGTTGTCGGAGATATTCCCGGGGGATGAATTTGACGTCTGGGGCTGGCGCTTCATGTTCTTCTGCGGCCTGCTCAGCACGGTTTTTGGCCTGGTGATGTTCCGTTACCTGGAAGAAACCCCGGTGTGGCAGCAACTGCAACAAGCCCGCAAGACCAAGGGGCCGGCAATAGTGGTCGTGTCGCCACTCAAGCGTCTGTTTGGTCGCGAGTACCGCAGCGTTATGCTGGTCAATCTGCTGATTACGTTCGGCGGCGGAGCCACGTATTACCTGGCCTGCGGTTATCTGCCGACATTGCTCAACGTGGTCGCCAAAGTTCCTCATACCCAGACTTCGCAGATGCTCATGTACGGGTCGGTAGCGACGATTGTCGGCGCACTGGCCTTCGGTTACCTGAGTGACCTGATCGGTCGCAAGAAGACCTTCATGCTGCTGGGTGTGATCAACCTGGTGAGCCTGCCGATGATGTTCCTTGGTGTCGCCGAGGCGGGTTCGCTGACCCGCACTGCGCTGTATTGCGTGGGCATTGCCTTTATGGGCGGGGCGATCATCGCGCCGATCCTGATCTTCCTCAACGAACGCTTTGCCACCGAGTTGCGCGCCAGCGGCACTGGGTTGTCTTGGAACATCGGTTTCGCCCTCGGCGGAACCATGCCGACGTTTGTGTCCCTGGTCAGCAGCAGCCCGGCGCAGATCCCCGTGGTACTGGCGATTTTCGCCGCCGGTCTGTCGGTGATCTATCTGATCGGCAGCGTGGTGATTGCGGAAACCCAAGGAAACTTCAAATAAGGGCGGGGAGGCGCTCCAGGAGTTCGCAGATCAGCTGCAAGGTCCGTTCGGTTGCTTCGGTCTGGGGAAAGTGCGGCAGTTATCCAGCAACACATAGCTGCACGGCCCAGGCACCTGTCGCTGGATGACCACCAGTTGCTCGGGCGTGGCGTAGTGGTCTTCGCGACCCTGGATCACCAGCAGCGGCTTTACCACGCTTTGCTTGAGGTATAGAAAACATGCGCCATCTCGATGTTCAGGTGATCGACCAGGCACTGCAATGGGCTCGCGCCGGGCAGGAGCAGTGGCTATGCACGGTGCTCTCCACTTATGGCTCGGCGCCGCGCGCGCCGGGTGCGATGCTGGTGACCAATGGCTCGGGCGAACACGTCGGCTCCCTGTCGGGTGGCTGCGTCGAAGAGGAGTTTCTCGAAAGTCTGGCACGGGGTGAGTTACGCGAGCCGGCGCAGATCGTCAGTTATGGCGACAGCGTCGAGCAACGCCACCGTCTGCGATTGCCCTGTGGTGGCGTGCTGATCGTGCTGGTCGAGCACCGCGCTGCCAGTCACGAATGGCTCATGCATCTGGAGAGTCTGCAAGCGGCGTTACTCGGCCAGCGCCGTCTGTTGCGGCATGTCGAGCTGAGCAGCGGTGCCTTGCGCCTGGACCCAGACACCGGACACGGCAGCGAGCGTGTGCAAGTCGTCGACGAAAAGGTGCGCATCAGCGTTGGCCCGGCGTTACGACTGATTCTGGCGGGGCTTTCGCCGGTCGCTGAAGTCTGCGCCAGTTTCGCCCGCGCCATCGGCTGCGAAGTCATTGCTTGCGACCCCCGGGAAGAGATGCTGCATGTAAATCTCGAAGGCGTGGAGATGCAACGTGTGCTGCCTTCGATGTTCATTGCCGCCGGAGGCTGCCACGCGGCTACCGCGGTGGTGGCGCTGACTCACGATCCGCGAATCGATGATCTGGCGCTGATGGAAGCGGTGCACACCCCGGCATTCTACATCGGCGCCATGGGGTCTCAGGCAACCTCGGCCAAGCGCGCCGAACGGCTCAAGCGCATCGGTGGTCTGACGGATGAACAGATCGCCCGTTTACACATGCCCATCGGCCTTGATCTGGGCAGCAAAGCCCCGGCGGAAATCGCTCTGGCGGTGGTGGCCGACATCCTGCGTGTTTATCACGGCAAAGAACGCCATGCCTTGTAAGGCGGTTTCTCCGACGAACGTGGGGGCTGCGAAAGTCGAGGTAGACGCTCGGACATTCGCGCGCGATAGTGGCCTGCCAAGTGTTGCTGAACCATAGAGCGATCGCCGGGCTTGAGAAATAGATAGGCGCCCCGATGATATGCATTGAGGCCGATAACGATATCGCTTCAAGCGAGCGGAGGAATCTGATGTCGATTGCCCAACGGGTTTTCCACGGCAGGTTTGGCCGGGTCGCCTTGCTGAATATGGATCATTCGCTGGTCACCCATACCCATTCCGAATGCCATGTGCTGGTCAAAGTGTCCGGCGAGGACACTTACTTCAACGTTAACGGTCGGCGGGTTCCGCTCAGTGATCGCACGGCGGTGCTGGTCAACGCCTGGGAACCGCACTTCTATGATCCGCAGCCCGGTGCCGGTGCCACCGTCATCCTGGCGCTCTACATCGAGCCCGCCTGGCTGGCCACTGCCCAGCAGTCGCTGGCGCTCAGCGGTCGGCCGGACTTTTTTGCCCAGTCGTGCATCGAGTTGTCGAGTCGAAATCGCACCCTGGCCGATATCCTGGTCGCCGAAGCGCATGGTTGTGGGATCGTGCCGAAAGAGCGCTTGGAGTTCATGCTGTTCGACTTCCTGATCGAACTGATCGAGGACTTTTCCAGCTGGCGGCATTTGTCGCTACTGGGGGCGCCCAACTCAGGTGAGTTCCGGGATGCGCGCGTGCGCCGCGGCACCGCCTGGTTGCTTGAGCACCTCGATGATCCGAACCCGATCGACAACGCCGCGCGGGCTTGTGGTCTATCGCGGGCGCACTTCTTTGCGCTGTTCAAAAAAGATACCGGCATGACGCCGACCCTGCTGCTTAACGACGCGCGCATGCGCCGGGCTTTTGCCTGGCTTGAGCGTGAGCGCAGTGGAACGTTGGGCCTGTTGTCGGAGAAACTCGGGTTCTCCGAGCAAGGTCATTTCACACGGTTTTTCCGTCAGCATATCGGAGCTTCCCCCAGCCAATATCGGCGTGTCGTGGATTGTTATGCGACGGTTTGAACGAGAGGAGGGCGGGGGTATTGGGCATATTCCCGCCGATGAAGTGAGTCTTTCATTTTAAGCTGCGGTTTTATAGGCTGTGAAATGTGTAGGATTTATTAATTTCCCAGAAAGTCATAAACCTCTTTCATGCGTTCTTCGCGCATTAACTCAAGTTCCTCCTTGTTTTCGGCTACCCACTGCAGGATGAAGTCCCAGTAATCACAGTCGTGAGCATCCGCCTCTGCTTCAAATGCTTCTTGCAGAAATTGAAGGCGATACTCTTCTGGCGAGAGCCCGCAGTTCTCAGCGAGGCTGTAGTTTAGCTCGCGAAGTTCAAGTTGGATCCGTAAGTTTGCGTCCAGGAATTTCTTCAGGGCGAGTTCGGCTCTAAGTTCTTTTGTGATCATGAATGCTCTCTTGCGGCGTGCAATAAGTAGTAGGTTGTTCGAGGCCAGCCCGGCGTTCAATCGGACTATGTCAATTTCCTGCCATCAACCATCCCCGAATGCCATGACTTTCATTCAGCTCTTTCACGACTCGAGCCGCGTCCTGCTTTTGTTTATACGGTCCGATGACGACAAAGTTGTTTTCTTTACGCGCTACCGGCAACTCCAACTGCTTAATGGCTTTTGTGGCGCGATGACGGCTTGGTGTGTTCAACGCAACTTCGATCACCCATAGGCCGGATGAAGGCGTGGCTGAAGCAGGTTTTGCAGCGTGTGAAATGAAACCGCTGCACGTCAAACACGGGCGTTCCAGCGTGATTATCGAGCCTGGCACGGTGCGAAAGACGTGCCATTGCGCAGCAATGGTTTTTTTGCGAGCGAAGAGTGCCAAGAGCAGGCCGGCGCAAGCAAGCAGACCGCTTAGAATAGATGTCCATTTGTTTGCCTGTGTGGGCAATGAAGGCAGTGTAAGCACTGCTGTTTCGTCGGGTTTTTCGAGCAAAAACTGTACGGCGTCAGCCTCCGTCGAGCCGGATATGCGGGATTCGTTTTTGGCAAGGTGCGCGAGCCCGTCGGAATGTTTTGTACTGAGTTCAGCCGAAATTTTATTAACGGTGTCATCGAGCAGTTGTTCGAGCGTTGTCACTTTTTTCTGGATGTATGAATTTTCGACGTTATTTTGACAGGACGGTCCTATGGACGTGTAGGTCAATAGTAGTACTGATAGTTGCCCAAAAACGCCAGTCATCAGGAAACTCAAGCCAAGCCTTTGCACGGCACTATCTCCACGTCAAGTGAGTCGTTATTTTTTTTGCAGTTATTTCGGATAAGCAGGATTCTATTGTTGATCCTGGAGTGTTCTAAATTTTTGAGTGCGTCAGTGTGCCAAAACGCCAGCGCTAGTTGGCTACTTTATTGTTGTTTTAAAGAATATCGGCTTGCACTTTACAGCGTGTTGGTTGACGAAAAAGGCTCAGGTGATAGAAAACAAACCGTATCAGATGGCTTGCAGAGTGATCCATAAACCACTTGTATTTAAGGTGGGTGTCGTGGCCAAAGTTCGTTGTCCAAAATTCAAGGCCAGGCCTACGCGATCAGTTAAATGAAAGGATTGTTCGTCAGCCCTTTACGGTAAGGAGGGGGAAACGCTACTGATTTTTTTGTGCCCCCTTCAAACGATGCCGGTGTCCTGCACTACACTTCAGATGGCATTCCTACCCTGGAGCTTTCTTGGTGAACGCTCCAGATACTGTGCTTGGTCCTGAAGAATTTGCGGGCCTGAGCGCTCAGCTTGATAGCTCTGCTCAACACGCCTGGCCGTGGAAGCATTACCGGTCCTGATGTGGGATGAGGGTCAATGCTATGGCCGTTGAAGGCAATGCAGGACAATTAGTGGGTGTCGTCATTTTGCTTGCCGCAGCCGTGCTGGTAGTGCCGCTGTTCAAACGCATCGGGCTCGGCTCAGTGGTCGGTTACCTGGCGGCTGGCCTGATCATTGGCCCCTTCGGTCTGCAACTGTTCAATGACCCTCATACCATCTTCGATGTGGCCGAGTTGGGTGTGGTCATGTTTCTTTTTGTGATTGGACTGGAGATGAAGCCCTCGCACCTGTGGGATCTGCGCAGGCAGATCTTTGGGCTGGGCAGCCTGCAGGTGGTGGTTTGTGCTTGTCTGCTCACTTTTGTCGGCATGGCTTTTGGATTCCCTTGGCAGGTGTCATTTGTCTGCGCAGCGGGTTTTGTACTCACCTCCACGGCCCTGGTTATGCAAGTTCTCTCGGAACGCGGCGACATAACCGAGCCGAGAGGGCAGTACGTCGTGTCCATTTTGCTGTTTGAGGACCTGTTGATAGCCCCTTTGCTGGCGGTGGTGGCATTTCTGGCGCCCACTGAGTTGGCGAATGGACCCACGTCTCCCCTTTGGCAACGCATAGGTATCGCAGCACTGTCCCTGGGCGCATTGGTGGCCATCGGATTGTGGCTGCTCAATCCCCTGTTTCGGGTATTGGCCCAAGTCAAAGCGCGTGAGGTAATGACTGCCGCTGCGTTGCTGGTTGTGTTGGGCGCAGCGTTGCTGATGGAGCTCGGCGGCCTTTCAATGGCGATGGGTGCTTTCGCGGCTGGTGTGCTGCTGTCCGAATCCACCTTCCGCCACCAGTTAGAGGCCGACATTGAGCCGTTTCGCGGCCTGCTACTGGGGCTGTTTTTCCTCGGAGTCGGCATGTCGTTGGATCTGCAATTGGTGGCCGAGGCCTGGAAACTCATCATCTCCGGTGTACTGGCACTGATGCTGGTCAAGGCGCTGTGTATTTATGGGGTCGCGCGCCTCGCGAAAAGCGCTCATGACGACGCACTGGATCGCGCCTTGCTTATGGCGCAGGGTGGCGAATTTGCTTTTGTGCTGTTTGCCGAAGCGCTCAAACTCAGGGCCATCAGTCCTGAAGTCAACGCCAATATGACGGCTATTGTGGTGCTCTCCATGGTCATTACGCCGGTGACTTTATTGCTGTACAAACGGTTTGCTCGCGCGCGGACCGTTTCCATGGACGGTGTGGAAGCCGCACAGAATCTGAAATGCAATGTACTGATCATCGGTTTTGGCCGTGTCGGGCAGATTGCCTGCCAGGCGCCGCTCGCTCAGGGAGCGAAAATTTCTATCATCGATATAAATCCCGAGGTCATCCGCGCCGTGTCACCCTATGGTTTCAAGGTCTATTATGGCGATGGCGCCCGCCATGAGATATTGGATGCTGCTGGCGCCCATCACGCCCGCGCCATCATTATTTGTGTGGATGATAAAAAAGCCGCGACACGCATTGTCGAAAGTACGCGGCGCTACTGCCCGCAGGTGAAATTGGTGGTGCGCGCTTTTGACCGCGAACACGCGCTGGAATTGGTCAAACACGACGCCGACTACATCGTGCGGGAAACCTTTGAGGCCGCTCTGCTGCTCGGCCGTCAGGCCGTGCTGACTCTGGGGGCGTCTGAGCATGAAGCCGACGCGGTAATCGACGAAGTGCGCAAACGCGATGCTGAACGTTTTGCCTTGGAAACCTCGGGCGGCCTGTTTGCCGGACGAGCGTTGGTACTGGGGAATATTGAACACATTGATCCGCCGAGCCATGAAGCGCGGGATGCTTAGCGGACATCAATCTCAGTCATTGCGCTCCAGAGCCGCAAACTGACCACTCAACCATGTATAAAGCTGAGAAACCGCAGGGCTGATCTGCTTGCGATGTGGGCACACCAGGCTTAACGGTGAAACTTCTCCAGGATGATCTGGCAACAGCACAAGCAGTCGCCCTGCGGCGATATCTGCACTGACATCCAGCCAGGATTTGTAGGCGATACCTTCACCCTCCAACGACCAGCGTCGTACGACATCGGCGTCATCGCTGAACAATGGACCTGAAACCTGCACGGTTTGCCCGCCCAGGTTCCACTTGTCGTAGACCCGGCCATTTTGCAGATAGAGCAGGCAGGAATGCTTGCTCAAGTCAGCTGGCGTTTGGGGAGAACCACAGCGTTGCACATACTCCGGCGAGGCAACCAGCACCCGATGGTTCCACGGTGCAAGCGGCAGTGCCACGTAGTTGGCGTCTTCATTCGGGCCGTATCGAATCGCCACGTCCACCGGGTCGCGAAACAGATTGGCCATCTGGTCCGACAGGAAAAAACGCAACGTCAATTCTGGATGCTGACGGCGGAACAGCGTCAACCACGGTAGCAGTATATTGCGCCCCAGATCGGACGGCGCTGTCACTTGCAGTACGCCCCGCAACGTGGCGTTCTCACCACGCAGGCTTTCCTTGCCTTGCTTCAGGGTCTCAAGCACTGAGTGAGCGGTGGGCAGATACTGCTCGCCCTCGGCAGTCAATCGCAGGCTGCGAGTGGTGCGGGCGAACAGGCGCACGTCCAGCTCGCGCTCCAGACGTTTGATTGCGGCGGCGACCTGACCAGGCAGTAGATCAGCCTCCAGCGCCGCTGCAGTGAAACTGCCCAGCGCGGCGCTGCGGAGGAATAAACCAAGATCATCGATGCGGATCATTTTCACTCCTGCAGTGAAAGTGTTGGCGCATTCTGCTTGTTTTTCTTTGTACATGGGAAGTCGAAGATGGCTGCAAGTGAGCGCATCATTCCTTCAGACAGCGAGTTTCCATGAAAGCCATCACCTTTACCCAACACGCCTTGCCCATCGACAATCCACAAGCATTGATTGACATCAGCCTCCCGGAGCCCACAGCTGGCCCACGGGATCTATTGGTTGAAGTTCGCGCGGTATCAGTGAATCCGGTCGATACCAAAGTGCGTGCCGGTACTTTCACTAAAGAACCGAAAATCCTCGGTTGGGATGCCGCAGGCATTGTCCGGGAGGTCGGCTCTGAAGTGACGCTGTTTCAGCCGGGCGATGAAGTGTTCTATGCCGGCTCGATTGCCCGCACCGGCAGCTACAGCGAATTCCATTTGGTCGATGAGCGTATCGTCGGGCACAAGCCTCGTTCACTGAGTCCTGCCGATGCGGCAGCGTTGCCGTTGACCTCGATCACTGCCTGGGAATTGTTGTTCGACCGGCTCGGTGTCGTCGAAGGAGCGGGGGAGGGCAAGTACCTGTTGATCACTGGAGCGGCTGGCGGCGTTGGTTCGATGCTGGTGCAACTGGCCCGACAGTTGACCCGCCTTACCGTCATCGGTACCGCCTCACGGCAGCAAACCGCTGATTGGGTGCGGCAGTTGGGAGCACATCACGTGATCGATCACAGCCAGCCACTGCTCGCACAGTTGCAAGCGCTCGGCGTGCCGGAGATCGATTATGTCGCCAGCCTGACCCACACCGAACAGCACTTTGCACAACTGATCGACGTGCTCAAGCCGCAGGGGCGTCTGGGTGTGATTGACGATCCCGAAAGCCTCGATGTGATGCCGCTCAAGCGCAAGTCGCTGTCGTTGCATTGGGAACTGATGTTCACCCGCTCGCTGTACGAAACCCCGGACATGATCAACCAGCATCATCTGCTCGATCGGGTCAGCGCTCTGATTGACCAAGGTGTTCTGCAAACCACCGTGGGGGAGCACTTCGGTGCGATCAATGCGGCAAACATGCGTCGTGCCCATGCACTGGTCGAGAGCGGCAAAGCCCGGGGCAAGATCGTTCTCGAGGGGTTCTGATTTCGCTCTTCAGGTGAGCGCGGTTGCGGGGCCCGCTGTACCGCCTGCGGCATCATTAGCCAAGTTTAATGTTGGAGAGTTGACGATGAATACGTCCAGTAACGTGTTGGTATCTATTGCCGTGCTCAAGGCCAAGGCAGGCAAAGAGTTGGCATTGAAACAAGAACTGCTGGCGCTGGTCGAGCCGACCCGCGCAGAGCCGGGAAATATCGATTATGTGTTGTTCAAGCTGCGTGACGAGCAGGGAACGTTTTACATGCGCGAGGCTTTCAGGGATCAGGCGGCGCTGGATGCGCATTTTTCGATGCCTTACTTTCAGCGATTTGCCGCCACGGCAGATGACCTGCTGGAAGAGCCATTGCAACTGATATTCCTTGAGCAGGTATCGGCCTGATCATTCAACCTGTTGAACCGCACCACCTTGGCCTAGCGTGGAAGCGGCCGGCGTATCAATTCGCTTCGGGACGCGGCTGTACTCCGAATTGCGGAACGATGTGAGTACCCAGTTCCTCAATGACTTCCTCAGCAGGGCGCTTTCCATATTTGAGATTCAGGATAACGTGGTCCACTCCGATTTCCTCAAGCGACTCCAGCAAATACCGGAGATGGTCGCGTCCAAGTCTGAACCCCAAATGAATGCGAGAGGGCTGCGTGGACGGGGTCTCATCGAGGTCGATGTAAAGCGACTGAGTGAAGGGCTTATAGACGGGACCACATTGCTTCATGACCTCCAGCCGCCAATCTTCCACGATCAGTCGCTGCATGTTCGGTATGCGTGGATAGTTGATCCATCCGGTACTTTCGCGCGCGATCCAATCCAGTGACTGGCGGCTATTGCCGGTCACGAGCATTGGAATGACTTGGGTGGTGGGTTTCGGAATGAGGTCTGCGCCCCGCATCTCGCCACCGCTCCAGCGGATGGGTTCAAAGCTGGTGCTGTGGGCTTGGCGAATCACCTCGTAGTGCTCTCGAAAGATTTCTGCGCGCCTTTCGGGATCGACGCCAAAAGCCGAAAACTCCACCGGGCGATCGCCGGAAGCTACCCCCAGGATCAAGCGACCGGTGCTCAACTGATCGACGCTGGCCGACGCCTTGGCCGTGTGCAGAGGATGATGTAAAGGGATGGCAATGGATGCGGTGCCAAGCGCTATCTCCGACGTATGAGCGGCCATATAGCCCAGGTAAACCCAGGGGTCGAAGACTTGGCCGACATCGCCGAAACCAGGGTCCCGAAGGGGCACGTCGCGAAACCAGAGCGCGCAGAAGCCCAGCGCCTCTGCTCGTTTGGCCAATGCGACCTGGTTGAGCATGCTCGGAGTGTCCCCATCGAAGGCCTCCAAAGGAAAGAACAATCCCAAGCTCAAATGGCCCGGAGTGAAGGTTCGGCTGAACCCTCTATGCTGCTGATAAGGAATCGTGCTCGGCCGATACATACTCATCTTCCTCAATGGGAGAACGTGAACAGCGCCCCCATTTCCAGAGGTGCTGCGGCATCGGCCGCTTGGGAGCGACAGGTGGGGTAGTGCGTGTAGCCTTCTCGTTGCGCCGTATATGCTGGTCGGGTCGACCGACTTGAGAGGCCAGTTGTTGGCGATACGCGTGGGCAGGTCCGGACTTGGCGATGAGCGGACGGTCGAAGGAAATCAGATCGCTCCAGTCCGGTCCATTATCTAAACAAGGGCATGGGGATCATTCAACAAGCGTAGGCGGTTTTGCAGTGAACCACCATATTTGTTGTCACGACGATTGGCATGGGCGCAGATGAACGGGGTCAAGAGAAAGCCGTTCGTGCAGTGCAGTTCGACACCGCCTCGATCCCGGCATTTGCAATCCAGTTCATGCTTTTGGCTTGAACGCCCCAAGGTGGCTCATTCTTCAAATTTTGGTCGAGCTATTTGGTTTGGCCGGGAAAGTGATATCGCAGGGGTGGGGTTGCGAACATAACTGAAAGATGCGGAAACGACCTGGAGATGGCCCAACAGAAACTGCGAACCCAAGAAACGACAAAGCCCTGAATAATCAGGGCTTTGTCGTATAAAGATGGCGGAGGCGATGGGATTCGAACTCATGGACCTGTTACAGTCGACGGTTTTCAAGACCGTTGCCTTAAACCACTCGGCCACACCTCCGTATTGCGTTGCGGGCGCCATAATACCCGAATGAAACACACTGTCAAACTCTCTACGTAGCTTGTTACAGAGCGTCTGTTATCATCCTTGCCACTGAATGTTTCAAAACCGGAGGAGTGTCGCCATGCGCGAACAGGATTACGCAGTGAACAACAGCGTGCAGGCTGAGCAGCTAGAGGTTAGCCGCGTCCTGCGCAACACTTATGGCCTGCTGGCACTCACGCTCGCTTTCAGCGGTGTGATGGCCTTCGTTGCACAACAGATGCGCGTCGGCTACCCGAACATCTTCGTGGTGCTGATCGGTTTCTACGGCCTTTTCTTCCTCACCAACAAGCTCCGCGATTCGGCCTGGGGCCTGGTTTCGGCCTTCGCCCTGACCGGCTTCATGGGCTTTCTGCTCGGCCCGATCCTCAACCGCTACCTGGGAATGCAGGGTGGCGCCGAAGTGGTCAGCTCGGCATTCGCCATGACCGCGCTGGTGTTCGGTGGTCTGTCGGCCTACGTGCTGATCTCCCGCAAGGACATGAGCTTCCTGAGCGGTTTCATCACCGCAGGCTTCTTCGTGTTGCTCGGTGCGGTAGTTGCCAGCTTCTTCTTCCAGATCAGCGGCCTGCAACTGGCAATCAGCGCCGGCTTCGTGCTGTTCTCGTCGGTCTGCATCCTGTATCAGACCAGCGCCATCATCCACGGCGGCGAGCGCAACTACATCATGGCGACCATCAGCCTGTATGTATCGATCTACAACCTGTTCGTCAGCCTGTTGCAGCTGTTCGGCCTGATGGGTCGCGACGACTGATTGCATGCGTGATATGAAAAGCCCGCTTCGGCGGGCTTTTTTTCGTCCCCGATTTTTCGTTATGGCCAATTGCCCGCAAAAAAGCCGAATCGTGATGGCGCCTTTGAATAATTGATCTACAACTATGACAAGGGATTGCATTGCCAGGGGCGGCATGAGGTAAACCGGTCAACCACCGCGCGAAATCTTCGCCACGTTCCCCCCCCAATATCGTTCGCATTCGGCTATCCGAGCCAGGTCTGATTGCGCCCGTTTTTCAGGCGCCAAGGAGGTGTACGCACGTCACTGAGCGTTAACCGTGAGCCGGCGGGGGCAACGCGCCCTGGCCCAATAACAAAGGAAGCCCTGCGCATCAATCAGGAGATCGATGATTTGGCAGGCGTTGCCCCTATAAGGAGATACCGATGATTAAGTCCCACGCAAAGATCCTTGTACTCATGACCTTGGCCGGCGGGTCGTCCATGGCCAATGCCGGCACCTTCCCTGATTTCGGCTTCGCCCCTCCCAAGAGTGAATATTCCGGCCCTGCGTTCCAGCTCAGCCAGAACTATCCCACCACTGCCCCTGGCGCCGCGTCGATGCCAGCGTTCTTCAAGATTCTGCCAACAACACGCCGCAATGATTTTGAAACCTGGCGAGCCTATATGGAGGGCGTCAAGCAATACTGTCTGGAGGGCAACGCCGAGACCAACTGGAATGTGCAGAAAAACGCCGTCCGCCAGTGGTATCACATGCCCTGGCAGCATTACGGGCCGAGCGGGCGTGAAGGCATCCACGGGCTGACTCGAGAGGCGCCTATTCAACCTAAACAGCTCGCTCACACACAGTTGGAGTCCGGTCAGACTTATGCGGTGGGGATCTATAACGATATCGGTGCCTATACCATAGGCCAGGTCTGGAAAGACCCGCAGAACCCTGACCCGAGCTTCACTTCAAAGCCCAAGAGCTTCCCCAACGGCACGGTGGTGTGTAAGGCGTTGTATGCCGACATCGATGTCAATTCGGTGCCGTCATTGGCCAATCCCTTGCTGCTGGATGCCTACACCGCCGTCACGTTTACATCCACTGATCGCGTCGTGAAAAAAGTCGCATTGATCCAGATGGACATTGCCGTGCGTGACTCGCGTGTCAGCGAGACCGGATGGCTCTTCGGGACCTTTCAGTACAACGGCATCGATAAAAGCAAAGGCGACTGGGAAAACCTGGTGCCTGTCGGAATCATGTGGGGTAACGACCCTGAAGTGACCAGTAGCGAGTTCACCAATCCGACCCCGACAGAAACTAAAATCAACCCGGCATTGAAGCAGACCGCAATCAATGCCAATACCAAAGAACTGCCGCCGACCCACCTGGGTTGGAACGGACGCCTCAATGGGCCGGTGGACAACCCGCAGGCTTCATGCCTGAGCTGTCACATGACCGCTGAATACCAGCAACTGGCGATCATGAACCCGACTTTCCAGGCCAACCCACCAGCGCCGGGTACTGAAGAGTGGATGAAATGGTTCCAGAACATCCCCGCCGGCCAACCCTTTACACCGGGCACCCAAAGCACGGACTACAGCCTGCAATTGTCCGCGGCCTTGGCCAACTTCTATGACTGGAAATGTAACCACAGCGGCGTCTATGCCGACGGCAAGAATGCTTGCGAAAAAATCGTGCCGCTAAAATTGATGAAAGCAAGCAATGCGCCTCAGGATGAGGTGCAAAAAGTGCAGCGCAGTCCTGAGCTGGAAGACCTCGAGTAACATAAATCCCGGCCTCGGATGACACCGAGGCCGGGTCAGGTTCATGCCATGGGTGGCAGTCGCCGCTTGACCGGAGTCTTCTTGACGATGGCAGTGTTGGTTTCTGCCAGAACATTGAGCTTGTCCAGCAACGTGTCCAGTTGCTCCATCGAACGCACATGCAGCCGAGCGATGAAGCAGTCATCGCCGATGACCTTGTCACATTCGGTAAATTCAGCGATGGCCTGGATCTGCCGTTCCACTTCCTGCAACTGCCCCGGTAACGGGCGAATACGCACAATCGCCTGGAGCTGGTAGCCGAAGCACTTGGGGTCCACTTCAACGGTGTACGCCCTGAGCACGCCACGCTCTTCGAGCCTTCGAAGGCGCTCGGCGACGCTGGGGGAAGACAGGCCGCTCAAGTTTGCCAGGGCCTTGAGGGAGCGCCGGGAGTCTTCCATCAGAGCGCTGATGAGGATCTGGTCGATGTCGTCAGTCATTTTTCACTCCGTTAGGCCAATGCTCGAAGTTGCCTTGATAAAAAAGGTCGAAAGCCAGTTTAGCCTTTCTCGTGCCATGGAGGAGCGCCCCTTTGGCTCGGCATACTATGCCCACTTGCTGAAGGAGCCTGAAGATGGACAAGACCTTACGTCGCGGTTCGCTGGAAATGACCGCCGCCATGTTGATTTCCGGAACCATCGGCTGGTTCGTGCTGGTTTCCGGTGTGCCGGTGCTGGACGTGGTGTTCTGGCGCTGCGTGTTCGGTGCTGCGACCTTGCTGCTGATTTGCGCCGGTTTCGGATTCTTGCGTCCGGGTCTCCTGACGCGTACCACCTTCTTGCTGGCGGTGCTCAGTGGCGTGGCGATCGTGGGCAACTGGGTGCTGCTGTTTGCTTCGTACTCCCGCGCGTCGATTGCCATCGGTACGGCGGTGTACAACGTTCAGCCGTTCATGCTGGTGGGATTGGCGGCGTTGTTGCTGGGGGAAAAAATCACCGCCCAAAAGCTGTTCTGGCTGGCGGTGTCGTTTCTCGGCATGTTGGCCATCGTCAGCGCCCACGGTGAGCAAGGGCAGGGTGGCGGCGACTATCTGACGGGTATCGCCCTGGCGTTGGGCGCTGCCTTGCTGTACGCCATTGCGGCGTTGATCATCAAGCATCTGACCGGGACACCGCCGCACTTGATCGCGCTGATCCAGGTCAGCACCGGTGTGTTGCTGTTGGCGCCCTGGGCGAACTTTTCGGCGTTGCCGCAGCAGCCCGAGGCCTGGGCTAGCCTGGTAACCCTGGGCATGGTTCATACCGGCGTGATGTATGTGTTGTTATACAGCGCGATTCAACGGCTACCCACCGCAGTGACCGGCGCGTTGTCGTTCATCTATCCGATCGCGGCGATTTTCGTCGACTGGTTCGCCTTCGGTCATCGCCTCGAGTTGCTGCAGTGGCTGGGTGTGGCAGCGATCCTGCTGGCGGCAGCCGGCATGCAGCAGGGCTGGGGCATCAAGGTGCGCCGTCCAGCCCTGCCATAACCCATCGTTCGGCGCGGGTCAGAAGATGTAGTCGGTGGTTAGGAAGTTAGAGTCCCGCCCGCGGATGATGTCGCTGATCAGCGCCTTGTTGCTGTCCTGGAACTTGGTCGCCACCAACGTGCGGATCGAAAAGGTGCGCAGCGCATCGTGGACCGACAACGTGCCCTCGGCCGAGTTTTTCCGGCCGTTGAATGGGAACGTGTCCGGGCCACGCTGACATTGGGCGTTGATGTTGATGCGTCCGACCTGGTTGGCGAAGATGTCCACCAGTTTGCCGACTTCGGCCGGGTTGTTGCCGAAGATGCTCAACTGTTGGCCGAAATCGGACTCGAGCACGTAATCGACCACGGTATTGAGGTCGCGGTACGGCACGATGGGGACGACCGGGCCGAACTGTTCTTCGTGGTAGACCCGCATTGCAGTGTTCACCGGATAGAGCACGGCCGGATAGAAGAACGAACCGCGGGATTCGCCACCGTGTTCATTCGTCACCTGCGCACCTTTGGCGGCGGCATCGGCCACCAGCGCCTGCAGATAATCGACCTTGCCCGCTTCGGGCAACGGTGTCAGTGCCACGCCATCTTCCCACGGCATGCCAGGTTTCAGGGCGGCCAGCCCGGCGTTGAATTTCTCGATGAATGCCGGTGCCAGGTCTTCGTGGACAAACAGGATCTTCAATGCCGTGCAGCGCTGGCCATTGAAAGACAGCGAGCCGGTCAGCGCCTCGCTGACGGCGTTGTCCAGATCCACATCCGGCAGCACCAGGCCCGGGTTCTTTGCGTCCAGGCCCAGGGCGGCACGCAAACGGTGCGGGCGCGGATGGAGTTTTTTCAGATCGCTTGCAGCTTTGTTGGTGCCGATGAAGGCAAAGATGTCGATCTTGCCGCTGGCCATCAGCGCGCTGACGGTTTCCCGGCCACTGCCGTAGATCACATTGATCACACCAGCCGGGAAGCTGTCGCGAAATGCCTCCAGCAGCGGCCGCACCAGCAGTACGCCGAGCTTGGCCGGCTTGAACACCACGGTATTGCCCATGATCAATGCCGGAATCAACGTGGTGAAGGTTTCGTTCAGCGGATAGTTGTAGGGGCCCATGCACAAGGCCACGCCCAGCGGCACGCGGCGGATCTGTCCGAGCGTATCCTGTTCCAGCTCGAAACGGCTGGAGCGGCGGTCCAGTTCCTTGAGGGCGTTGATGGTGTCAACGATGTAATCGCAGGTGCGGTCGAATTCTTTTTGGGAGTCCTTGAGATTCTTGCCGATTTCCCACATCAGCAACTTGACCACCGCCTCGCGTTGTTCGCGCATGCGCGCCAGGAACGCCTCCACATGGCGGATGCGTTCTGCAACGCGCATCGTTGGCCACTGGCCCTGGCCGCGGTCATACGCGCGGACGGCCGCGTCCAGGGCGGTGAGCGCGGTCTGTGCATCCAGCAGCGGCGTGCTGCCCAGTATCACTTGTTCGTCCCCCTGCGGGCCTGCCAGGTACACCGGGCTGCGAACAACTGCCAGCGGCCCTTGCCAGGTTTGCAGCACGCCATCGATCAGGTATTCGCGCTGCTCGATCTGTCCCTCGAGGCGGTAGGCCTGCGGAATATCGGCAGCGCTGGGAAACAGGTTGGCGAAGAGGTTGGCTTGGGTCATGTCGTTACTCCATCAATGAAATGAGCCATGGGCTGACGGCTTTCAGGCGTAAATCGCTTTTAGGGTTATACGCCCAAATGGCGGTGCGTTTTAAGTGCCGGGGGGCGAGGGACAGGATTTTATCGGCGTCAGGCAGGTGTGGAGGCGGGCAGGCTGGACTCATTGTCGGTTGGCATGGCGAGTCGCCAACACATGGCTGCGACCCGCCCTGAAGCGCTGGTTTACCAACGCATCCGTACCCCCAGGCTGCCGATCAGCCCGTTGAGGTCGTTGTCGTCGACGTCGCTGCTGTAGTCAGCGCTGATGTAGAGGCTCACCACCGGTGTAACCCGCGCCACCAACCCCAGCCCTACCTCGACGGTGGAAGATTTGCGGCTGCTGCTGATCTTGTCGACTTTGTCCAGGGTCAAGGTGTCGGCACTCTGGACCGTGTGCCAAAGGTTGGTGCGCACGTAGGGTTCCACGCCCAGGCCGTTGACCTGATACGTCCCTTTGAGGCGTGCCCCGACGCGCCCGCTCCAGGTGCTCAGTTCGTTGCCGGAGCCGTTCTCGGCATTGGGGTTGTCAAGGGTGATGCGCTGGTTGATCAGTTGCGCCTGGGGTTCGACCACCCAATGGTCGCTGATACCGATGGGAAAACCGCCTTCGACCGACAACGTGACGGCATTGCCTTCAGCGGCCTGACGCTGGCCTTGCTCGGTGCGGCTGTAACCGTTGATGCGCCCGCCGCTGGCACTCAGGTCCACATGCCAGCCTGCCGGACCGGTCAGGCTCCAGTACGCGCCCAGATGGGTGCCTTGCAGGTTCAGTGCTTCTTTGCCGGGCTCGGCCATGGCCGGTGTCACCAGCGTGCCATTGACGCGGGTGATGACCTGGTTCTGTCCACTGATCAGGCCCACGCGTTGGGTATGGCCGCTGTCGTTTCGCAAGGTGAAGAGGGCGGGGCTCTTGCTGGAGGTGGGGTCAGTGTTTATGGAGGCGGCGCCCTGGCTGTCGGACTGTGTTCGGTCATACCAGAGTTGCGACGTCTGCTCGGCGGGCCAGGCCCATACCTCCATGGACGAACACAGTAACAACGAAGTCGAGATTGTGTAGAAAGTGGTAGTGATCTCTTGTGGACGGAGGGAAGTTTTCATGGGGGCCTGCCTTGCAATCGCATGCGTTTCTCGCTTATGGCGTCTCTCCTACCCCGAACGAGGGGCGACCGAATGGATTGAGGCAAACCTCGGGCCGTCCGCTGTAGCGGGGTTCCGAGGCTTGCCCCTGACTGTATTTCCGGGGGTAGTACGTTGTAGTCAAGAAGACCGGTGCCGTCGCGTCAAGAAAATGAACGATGAATGGCAAACTGAAATCAGCGCCAATAAATAGCTGATTTTTTTCGGTTATCCAGATCAGTGAATTGACGTCAATCAACCGTTTCAACTCCTCTGGTTCACCGACTCACCATTTGATTCGTACGCCAGGTGTCGCGCAGTGTTTGGCCTCACAAATGCACTTCCACGCATAGCGGCAGGTGATCGCTCAGGTGTGTCCAGGGTTTGCTGCCCAGGATTTGCGGGGCATGGCTGGTGGCGTTGCGCAGGTAAATACGGTCCAGACGCAGCAGGGGGAAGCGGGCCGGGTAGGTCCTCGCCGGACGACCGTGGTGGTGCTCGAAGGCTTCGTGCAGGTATTGGCGACGGGCGAGGGCGGTATTGCCGCGCAACTGCCAATCGTTGAAATCACCGGCGATGATCACCGGGGCGTCTTCGGGCAACGAATCCAGCAATTGGCAGAGCAACTTGAGCTGCAACTGCCGATGGCTTTCCAGAAGGCTCAGGTGCACGCAGATTCCGTGGACCTCGGCATGACCCGGTACGTCCAGCACGCAATGCAGCAGTCCGCGCCGCTCGGGACCGGTGATGGAAACGTCGAGGTTACGAAACTCACGGATCGGGTATTTGGACAGCAAGGCATTGCCATGATGGCCATCGGGATACACCGCGTTACGGCCATACGCAAAATCGCTCCACATGCTGTCGGCGAGGAACTCGTACTGGGACATTGGCGGCCAGTTCTCGTAGCGCGAAGCGTGGCGGTCGTGTTCCCCCAGCACTTCCTGCAGGAACACCAGGTCGGCACCGGTGCTGCGTACCGCTTCACGCAGCTCGGGCAGTATGAAACGACGGTTGAGGGCGGTAAAACCCTTGTGGGTATTGACCGTCAGAACCCGTAGCCGATGGACCGCCGCGGGCGTGTCCAAAGGCGTTGATTCGGCGGCTTGCCGGTTGGGATCGCCAGTCACGTTCACTCCTGAATCAGACGTACCTGTTCATGCGACTTATGGTGGCTGCCGCAGTTCCGGATTTTTCCCCGTTGCCAGGTCAATCACGTCACCCGCTAAGCCACCGTTATCGCGAGCAGGCTCGCTCCCACAGGGTAGGGGGCATCGCTTTTGTGACATCCCTCACACTGGATTGGCGGTGGTCAGATGAACACAATTTCATAGGGCAAACCCATGCGATCAAGAATGACCCGTGGCACCAACGGTGCGATGCCGCTGGCGGGCTCGCCGTTGAGCTGGCTGGCGTAGGCATGCATGGCGTGCCGTTTGCGGGCGGTGGTCCAGATATCCAGGCGCAGCTTGCGGGCCCGGTGCCAAGGGATCTTGTTTTGCTCACGGACCGGCCAGTGCCAGGCCCACACCGGCAGCTCAATGAACACTGCCTCGATGCTTTCGGCGGCCAGGGCCCCGGCGCGGCCAACGGCATCATGGTCGCTGTCACCATCCTTGCGCCAGGTACTGAACACAACGTCGCCCGGCTTCAAGTACCGAGCGATGAAAGCGCTCAGTTGGGCCTCATGGTCGGCGAGGGTTTTTTCCGGGAAACCACCGCGCACCCACTGCATGCCACGGGCCGGTACCCCCAGGCGATGCAGGGCGTCCACGCTTTCCTGGGGATGGGGGCGGTAGGCATGCTGGCGCTCATCGGTCCACAGTGGTGAGCCGGGATGGCTGATGCTGCCGTCGGTGACCGAGATCAGCAAGATGGGATGACCCAGATTGCTCAGCAACTGGAGCAGACCGCCACAGGCACCGACCTCATCACCCGGATGCGGAGCAAGGATGACGGCGCGTGCGCCAGCGGGAATGAGGGTCTGGGTACTGATGATGGGAATGTCGGCCAGCTGGGGGGCGCTGTTCCATATTTGCGGATGCTGTCGACCTGGCAAGCGAGAAGCGAGTTTCATGAGAGACGTCCCTGTTTGTATTCAATCTTTCAGCCATGCACCGGGCCGATTGCCCGGTGGTGCCCACCAGGGCCTGACTGCGAGCGGCGATGTTCCGATCCTGGAATCTACCGCTCGCCAAGTATTGATCATGTTGGGCGATTCGTCGCGCCCCATGTTGTTGCGAATGCTGTTTTTCTGTGTGGGGACTTGAGCGGGTGAACAAACCGCGTCCCTGCGGTTGTGTTTTTTCACCCGTTTATCGAAGGTTTATTCCTCCTCCTCACGTTGCAACTCGAACAACAACAGCGAGCGGCCGGTGACGGAGTATTCGTAGTCAAAATCGAAACGCTCCTGGCCACGCACCTTCGGCTGGTTAGTGTCGACCATGCATGTCCAGAAACTGCCTTCGGGCACTTCCGGCAGGCGGAAGTTGACGATGTCGTGATGGGCATTGACCACCAGAAGCAGGGTCGCGTTGCCACCCTTGCGACGAATACCGGTTTCCTGGGCGCGCCCGTCCATCAGCATGCCCAGGCACCGACCGTGGCCGTCGTGCCATTGCTCGGTGGTCATCTCGCTGCCATCGGGGGCCAGCCAGGTGACATCCTTGACGCCCAGGTCTTCGTTGTAATTGCCCACCAGGAACCGCCCGCGCCGCAGGATCGGGTAGGTCAGGCGCAGTTTGATCAGGCGCTTGACGAACTTGAGCAGCGCCTCGCCATCCTCACTGAGGTCCCAATTGACCCAGCCGATCTCGCTGTCCTGGCAATAGGCGTTGTTGTTGCCGTGCTGGGTCCGAGCGAACTCATCGCCAGCGACGATCATCGGCGTGCCCTGGGCCAGCAGCAAGGTCGCAAAGAAGTTGCGCATCTGCCGCTGACGCAGTTCATTGATCTCAGGATCGTCTGTCGGGCCTTCGACGCCATGGTTCCAGGACAGGTTGTTGTTGCTGCCGTCCTGATTGTTTTCGTCGTTGGCTTCATTGTGTTTGTCGTTGTACGACACCAGGTCGTGCAGGGTAAAACCGTCGTGGGCGGTTACGAAGTTCACCGAGGCGTATGGACGACGACCGCGCTGGTTGAACATCTCGCCGGAGGCCGTCATGCGGCTGGCAAAGTCGGCGAGTTGGCCGTCGTCGCCTTTCCAGAATGCGCGCACCGTGTCGCGGAATTTGTCGTTCCACTCCACCCAGCCTGGCGGGAACCCACCCACCTGATAACCACCAGGGCCGCAATCCCACGGCTCGGCGATCATTTTCACCTGGCGCAACACTGGGTCCTGGCGACAGGCGACGAGGAAACTGTGGCGCTCGTCGAAGCCATCGTGGTATCGACCCAGAATAGTCGCCAGGTCGAAACGGAAGCCGTCGACGTGCATCTCCGTGGCCCAGTAGCGCAGGGAGTCGGTGACCATCTGCAGCACGCACGGGTGACTCAGGTCCAGAGTGTTGCCGGTGCCGGAATCGTTGATGTAGTAGCGTTTGTCATCCGGCATCAGCCGGTAGTACGAGGCATTGTCGATGCCGCGCATGGACAGGGTAGGGCCTTGCTCGTTGCCTTCAGCGGTGTGGTTGTAGACCACGTCGAGGATGACTTCCAGGTTGGCCTCGTGCAGGTGCGCAACCATCTCCTTGAATTCGGCGATTTTGCCGCTGGCCAGGTAACGCGGGTCCGGGGCGAAGAAGGCAATGCTGTTGTAGCCCCAGTAGTTGGTCATGCCCTTGTGCAGCAGGTGCTGGTCATTGACGAACGCGTGGACGGGCAGCAGCTCCACCGATGAAACACCCAGCTTGCGGATGTGCTCGAGCACATCGTCCACCATCAATCCGGCGAAGGTGCCTCGCAGGTTTTCCGGAACCGAGGGGTGACGCATGCTGATGCCGCGAACATGGGTTTCATACAGGATGGTCTTGTCCCACGGCACACTGACGCGCTGGTCGTTGCCCCAGGTGTGGGCCGGGTCGATGACTTTGCATTTGGGTACGAAGGGCGCGCTGTCGCGTTCATCGAAACTCAGGTCGCCGTCCGGGTGGCCGATGGTGTAGCCAAACAGTGCCTCGGACCACTTCAGCTCGCCGACCAATTGCTTGGCGTAGGGGTCGATCAGCAGTTTGTTGGGGTTGAAGCGGTGGCCATTCTCCGGGTCGTAAGCGCCATAGACCCGGTAGCCATAGATCATCCCCGGATGGGCGTCAGGCAGATAGCCGTGGTAAATCTCGTCGGTGTACTCCGGCAGCTCGATACGCTCGAGCTCGACTTCGCCGGTATCATCGAAAATGCACAGTTCAACCTTGGTGGCGTTCGCTGAGAACAGCGCGAAATTGACCCCCAGGCCATCCCACGTCGCACCCAGCGGGAAAGGTAGCCCTTCACGAATCCGCGAAGCCTCGATAACGGGCGGCGGCGTAGTGTTTTTTGGATGGGTCATAGTTGCTCCTGCAAAAGACAGACAGATACGGCAATGCTGTTCACTTAAAATCTATTCTTTTCACTGTGGCGAGGCAGCTTGCTCCCGCTGTGCCGCCTAGCGGCACCATTGATCGACACCGCGCATCCAGGCGTCGGCCTGGTGTGGCGTCAGCACGCGCCCTTGTCAGCACGGGGGCGCATGCCCTTGAGGCGGATGTCAGGTATGGATCAGTTAGCCGGCGGCTTGCGCGGCGCTCGTGGCTTTTTCTCCACAGGTTTTTCCGCCGCGGTGCTGACAGCGGCAGGTTTAGCTGCAGGCTTGGCCTTGGGCGTAGTGCTTTTCGTGGCAGGCTTGGCTGCGGTGCTCTTGGTTGCGGCAGGCTTGCTCGCCGCTGGTTTACCGGCGGCCTTGGCGGGTTTGCTCGGTGCCAGGGCTTCGGCCTCGGCAAGTTTGCGAGCCATCTCCCAGTGGCGTTTTTCCTGCCCGGCAGGCTTACCCTCGGATTCCCAGATCTGATAGGCGAATTCACGAATGCGTTTATCGTCGGTACTCATCGCAGTGCTCCTGACTGAACTCAAGATTGGATAAAGACATTGACCGGGAAATCCCCCAGCGCGTCGCTGACCATCAGCTCCCTTTGGGGTGTGACTGCCGCGCTGGAAAAAAGTCCCTTCAGTTTTTCATCCCCACGGGCAAACGGTAGTGATACGCGGGTGTCGCCCCAGTCCGATGCAGCCACCAGCGGCACGGCACCGTTTTCCAGCAGGCGAGCTGCATGGATCGGTACCACTATGATTGCCCGTTGTTGCTCATGCTCACGCATAAAGGCCAGGACCCGTTCGGCCTGCGCGCCAACCACTTGCAATGGCTGATAGCAGCCTTGCTGGAACAGCTGCAAGTGTTCGGTGCGTACGGCCAGTGTCCTGGCGATCAACGCTTGCTTGACCCTGCCATCGCGCCAAGTGCTTACCAGTTGCGCTGGGGTGCCTGGTGCTTGCATTGCCTCGCGGCGCGCCAGGAAATCCACCGGGCGGCGGTTGTCCGGATCCACCAGGCTGAAATCCCAGAACTCATTACCCTGGTACAGGTCCGGTACACCAGGCACAGTCATGCGCAGCAAGGTTTGCGCCAAACTGTTGAGGGCGCCCGCCGGGGCGATGACCTGGACCGCCTCGGCGATGGCGTTGCGCAGAGGCAGCCCCTCATCACCGAGCAACAGCCGCTCCAGGAACAGTTGGGTCGCCTGCTCATAAGCGTCGTTGACGGCCGACCAACTGCTTTGCAACTTGGCTTCGCGCAAAGCCTTGCGTTGCCATTGCCACATGCGCTCGTTGTAGTCGGCCAGTGCCGTGTGGTCGTGCACATCCAGGTCCAGCGGCCAACTTCCCAGTAGCGCCTGGTACAGAATCAATTCATCACCGGCTGAAGGAGCGGCGGGGTCGCTGTGCAGCGATGGCGCAAGAATGCGCCACTGGTCCACGCACGCCATGTACCAATCAGCTCGTTCGCTGATGACCGCCAGCCGCGCCCTGGTGTCTTCGCCGCGCTTATGGTCATGGGTGGCGGTGGTCATCAGGTTGTCAGGGAAATGCTCCAGCCGTTCGAGGCAGGCGTCATGAAACGCTTGCGGCGGAGCGCTGAACCGTTCGGTGTTGTAGCCCACGTCATTGCGCGACAACAGCACTGCCGAACGATAAAGCGCCGTGTCTTCCACGGCCTTGGCGGCGGCTGGCGAGGTCAGTTGCTGGAAACGCACGCAAGCATGGCGCAGCCGTTTGCGCTGACCACCCCGTGGGCGATCCCGCCAGGGCATGCCGCCGAGCCAGTCGGCCAGGTAGTCGAGCACCGGCCAGTCGGCTTCGCTGAGGGTCTGTCGGGCGTCTTCCAGGGCCTGACGAAAAAACACATCGTCTTCGTTGGAGCGGCCGAGCGGGTTGATGTAGGTGCGGTACACCGGGAAGTGCACGATCAGTTCCTGCAACGCGCGGCGAATGGCGCCGAGGGTCAGGTCACGGGTCATCACGTCGTCCCGCGCGACTTGCAACAGGGCTTGGGCGACGCTTTCGAAGTCTCCGGCCAGGGAACCATTGAGAATCTGTTGACGGGCCAGACGCGCTTCTTCGATGAAGTGCGCCGGTCGCTCGCTGTGGCGACTCCAGAACTCGGCAAGGGGTTCGGCACCGGCCGGGTCATGCTGCAGCAACGAGATCTGGTTCATGAACTCGTAACCGGTACTGCCGTCGATGTTCCAGTCCCGACGCAGGCTCTCGCCATCGCCGAGGATTTTCTCAATGAAAATGGGCAGGTGCCGCGAGGGCGAAAGCGAATCAAGACGCCTGCGCAATTTGCGGCAGTAGCCGCGAGGATCGGCAAGACCGTCGATGTGGTCGATCCGCAAGCCGTCCACTAATCCTTCGGCGATCAATTCGAAAATTTTGGCGTGGGTGGCTTCGAACACCGCAGGGCGTTCGACCCGCAGGCCACCCAGCTCATTGACGTCGAAAAAGCGCCGCCAGTTGATGTCGTCCGCCGCCGTGCGCCAACTGGCGAGCCGGTAGCTCTGGCGCTCCAGCAACTGATGCAGACGCTCGAACCCCTCGGGTTGCCGGGAGTCGTAGGCGAGCAAATTATCTTCGATCGCGGCCTGAATGCCCGGCTGGCTGGCCAGCTCTTGCAATTGCTGCTGCAGCGGTCGGGCCAGGGTATGGGCGTCGGTCTGGTAGTTCAGCGTGGTAAAACGCTCGGCCAACGCCTTGAGGGATTTGGCCTGTTCGGATGGCAGCGTTTCGGCAGGTTTGAGTAATTCGCCGTACTGCATGGGGCAGATAGGGAAGTGATGCTCGTAATGCTCGGCCAGGAAGCTGCCTTGTGTGGCATCGAAGCGTAACTTCAGGGTGCCTTCCTGCAAGGCCACTCCGTAGTCGCTGCCTAAAAACGGCAGCAACAGTTGGCCCTCCATCAAGGGGTCGGGAGAATGCCACTGGATATCGAAAAACTCGCCGAAGGGGCTCAAACGTCCCCATTCCAGCAGGTCCTGCCACCAGGGATTGTCATTGCCGCCGACGGCCATGTGGTTGGACACGACATCGAGGATCAACCCCATCCGGTGCTCACGCAGGCTGGCGACCAGGCGTCGAAGCGCCGCTTCGCCGCCCAGTTCCGGGTTCACCTGGGTCGGATCGACCACATCGTAGCCATGCATGGAGCCGGCGCGGGCTTTGAGCAGTGGCGAGGCGTAAATATGGCTGATGCCCAACGATGCGAAGTACGGCACTTGGGGGATGGCATCGTCCAGGGTGAAGCCTTTATGAAACTGCAGGCGAAGGGTCGCCCGCAATGGTTGGATCAACGTCTGATTCATCGGTCACGCTCGTTCGCCTGAAGCCTTGCACAGGCGAGGATTTCCAGACGCCGGGCGGCGCCCGGGTCATCCAGCAGCACCTGGCTGTCACACGCCAGGCGACGCCGCCAGTTGGGGTGGGTATCGGTGGTGCCAGGCAGGTTGGCCTGCTCGTCGATGCCCAGGGCGTCTTCGAGCGGCAGCAACACCAGCGGCGCACGGGTATGGCCGAGAAAACGCACACTGGCGTCGAGGATCTCGTCGGTATCCAGGTGTTCTTCACGAAAGTTCTGCGGGTCCTGATTCAACACATTGCTCAGGCCTTCGCGTTCACGTTCGCGGTGTTTGCGCCAGTCCATCTCGGTGTGGGAGTCGATCAGGTCCAACCGGGCGTTCCAGTCGATATCATGACCGTGCCACCAGCCATTGAGGGTCGGCAAGTCATGGGTACTGGTCGTGGCCAGGGCATTGTCCGGCCAGTCGAGGATGGGTTTGAAGTGGGTGTTGTCCTGTTCGAACAACAGCACGCGCATGCCGAGGATCGACCGGGCGCTGAGCTTCTCGCGAAGGCCCTCGGGCACGGTGCCGAGGTCTTCGCCCAGGACGATGGCTTGATGGCGATGGGATTCAAGGGCCAGCAGACGCAGCAGGTCGTCCACCGGATAATAAAGGTAGGCGCCATCGCTGGGCGGGGCGTCGTTGGGGATCACCCACAGGCGCTGCAAGCCCATCACATGATCGATGCGCAAGCCGCCGGCGTGGGCGAAGTTGGCCCGTAGCATCTCAATGAACGCGCGAAAACCATTGCGTACCAACCCCTCTGGCGAGAATGCCGAGATGCCCCAGCCTTGGCCGGAGCGGTTGAGGATGTCCGGCGGTGCGCCCACGGTCAACGAGGCGAGCAGTTCATCCTGCCGACTCCAGGCCTGGCTGCCTCCACCATCGGCGCCTACTGCCAGGTCAGCGATCAGGCCAATGCCCATGCCGCTGGATTTCGCCGCGCTCTGGACGCGCTCCAGGCACCGGGTGATCAGCCACTGGCAAAACGCGTAGAAGCCGATTTCGTCGGCGTTCTCCTCGGCAAAATGCGCTAGCGTCGAACTACGCGGGTTGCGCCATTCTTCGGGCCAATGGCGCCAGTCCAGGCTCTCTCCCCGAGCCGCACGTTCGGCCTGCAGGGCTTCGAAGCGGCAATGATTCTCCAGGGGTTCGCCGCTGGTGTGGCGGAAACTGCTGAAATCCTCATGCAATGGATGCTCGCCCTGGCTGAAGCCGTCGTACAGGGCGCGCAGGA
Source organism: Pseudomonas sp. N-1-13 (assembly GCF_057787095.1). NCBI lineage: Bacteria > Pseudomonadati > Pseudomonadota > Gammaproteobacteria > Pseudomonadales > Pseudomonadaceae > Pseudomonas > Pseudomonas sp. N-1-13. The sequence continues at coordinate 2,549,285 of NZ_JBYNRI010000001.1, forward strand.
CTTTCTGCTTGGCCTGGGCCGCCACGGGCCAATCCACCAGCGGTTGTTCTTCCAGGTTGCGCAGTTGGTTGGTCAAACCGGTGGCGTCAATGGCCGCGCGTAGCGCGCGTTCGCCGAGAACGGTGCCCGGCGCGGCATAGAGACTGTTGAGGAAGAGCCGGCTGGACGGTGAATAGGGGCTGTAACGGCCGGTGTCGCTGCTGAACATCGCGTGCATCGGGCTGATCGCCAGGGCGTCGGCACCGCGCTCGCCGGCGACCCGTACCAACTCCTCCAGGGCCTGGGTGTCACCGAAACCTCCGTCGCCGGGGCGGCGCAGCGCATATAACTGCGCGCTCAGGCCCCAGGCGCGGGGCGTCGGATTATCCACCGCATCGGCCACGCTATAGCAATGTGCTGGCGCGACCGCCAGGATGAAATGCTGGTCCTGGATGCTGACGTGCTGGTAACCCACCGGGACCATCCCCGGCAACCTGGCGTCGGCGTCGAGTTTCAGGTTCAGTGTGGCACCATCCTCGAGCTGGATTTCGCAGGGCGTGGCGGCTTCGAAGTAGCGGCTCAGATCCACGCTGGCGCCGACATCGGCGGTGATCAGCGGTGGCAATTGATGATTCTGTTGGTCCTGCTGCAATTGCAGCAGACTGGCGTCGATTTCCTGGGCGGTCCCGGCTGGATGGCCCAGACCGATGAGGACTGAACGCAAGACGGCGGGCGAGACTTTCTGCGCCCGGCCGTTGGCGTCGATCCAGTCCACCGCCAGGCCCGCTCGGCCGGCGAGAATTTCCAGTTGCGCATCGCTCATAGGCGCTCTCCAGTGATGTTGGGCAAGTTTGCCGCGTGCGTCAGACTGACCAGCGCGCTGTAGGGCGCCAGGGCCCCTTGCTGCAACAGACCCATGGCGTGCTGCGGATGTTCGAAAAGAATCTCGGCCTCTTCTTGAGCGGTATGCTTGACCGGCTGATCGCTGAGGTTCAGGTCAATGCGCAACACGCTGCCGTCGCCCATGCGCCAGCGTGCGCTGACTGCGCCATGGCCCAGCACTTCGGCGTCCAAGGCCTGGGCTCCGGGCAAGCGCGGGACGATCACTTCACGGCGGATTTTCAGCAGTTGTCGATAGAGTGTTTCACTGGCTAGTTGCTCAGCGTGCTGCGCCTCCAGCTCAGGCCTCGACACCTCGAAGGTATCAGCCGCGTTAGGATCCGGGATGCGCTCACGCTTTTCGGGATCGGCAAAGGCACTGAACGCCTTGAACTCGTTGCGCCGACCCTCACGAACCAGCTCCGCCAGCTCGCCGTGATGGCTGGTGAAAAACAGGAAGGGTTGCCGGGCGGCTACTTCATCGCCCATGAACAGAAGCGGAATCATCGGCGACAACAGCAACAAGACCGTCGCCGCTTGCACGGCCTGAGGCGGGGCCAGTTGGTGCAGGCGTTCACCCAGTGCCCGGTTGCCAATCTGATCGTGGTTCTGCAGAAACAGCACGAAGGCGCTGGGGGGCAGGTGACCGCTGGGTTCGCCCCGGGGCTCGCCGTGGCGGTTGATATGGCCCTGGAAGACAAAGCCCTGGCTGAGGCAGCGTGCCAATTGTTCCGTCGGCTCTTGGGCATAGTCAGCATAATAGGCGTCGGTTTCGCCGGTCAGCAGCACGTGCAGGGCGTTGTGCCCGTCATCGTTCCACTGGGCGTCATAGCCGTGCTCCAGCAGGCTGGCCTGGTTGTGTTCGTTTTCCACGGTCAACCAGACATGCCGAACCGGATCTACCTGTTCGCGCACCCTGGCGGCCAGTTCCTGGAGAAAATCCGGATCTTCGATCGCATGCACGGCGTCCAGGCGCAGTCCGTCGAAACGGTATTCCAGCAGCCACATCAGCGCATTGTCGATAAAGAAGTCCCGCACCTCGCGGCGCCGGAAGTCAATTGCCGCGCCCCAGGGGGTGTGCTTGTCTTCGCGGAAAAAACCTTTTGCGTAACGGTGCAGATAATTGCCGTCGGGGCCGAAATGGTTGTAGACCACGTCCACAATCACCGCCAGCCCGTGGCCGTGGGCGCTGTCGATCAAGTGCTTGAGCTGTTCCGGCGTGCCGTAGGAGGCCTGGGGAGCGTAGGGCAGGACGCCGTCGTAGCCCCAGTTACGGTCACCGGGAAACTGCGACAGCGGCATCAGTTCGATGGCGGTTACCCCTAATCCAGCCAGGCGCGCCAGGTGCTGTTCGACGCCTTGGAAACCACCGAGGGCGCCGACGTGCAACTCATAGATCACAGCTTCATGCCAGGGGCGCCCGGACCATTGGGTATGGCGCCATCGGTAAGCATGAGGGTCGACCACCACGCTGTGGCGGTCAATGTCACCGGCCTGGGCGCGGGACGCCGGGTCGGGAACCTCCAGTTCGCCGTCGATGTTGTAGCGATAACGAGTGCCGGCGGGGCAGCGGGTCTGGATCATGAACCAGCCATCGGCCTGGGGCAGTAGCGGTATTGAATCTCCAGTGTCGAGTTCGACACTCACAAAAAAAGCATCCGGGGCCCAGAGGGCGAAGCGGGTGTGCTCGGCATCGAGCATGACCGCGCCATGGGTCCAGGTTTCAGGCGTCCTTGACGGCATTGTTACCTCATTGTCTGGCCGATTTACCCAGTGACTTGGCCACTAGCTGTTCATAGAGTTCGGCGTAGGGTTCCACGGCCTTGCACCAGTTGAATGGCGCTGACATGGCCCGGCAGCGCATCGCGTTGAGCAGGTCAGGGAACTCGAAGACCTTGAAGGCCCGGCTCAATGCCTGTTTGTAACTTTCGGCGGTGGACTCATCGAACAGGAAGCCGGTGATGCCGTCTTCGATGGTGTCCGCCAGCCCGCCGGTATTGCGTGCCACCGGCAGCGAGCCGAAGCGCTGGGCGTACATCTGGCTCAAGCCACAGGGCTCGTAGCGTGAAGGCATCAGCAGAAAGTCGCTGCCGGCGAACATCCGCCGCGCGTCGGTTTCGTTGAAGCCGATGCGTACACCGATCCGTCCGGGAAAACGCAACGCCAGTTCACGCATGGCTTGTTCTTCTTCCGGTTCGCCGCGACCGATGATCGCGATCTGGCCCCCGGATTCGACGATGAACTCGGCGACGGCTTCGGTCAGGTCCAGGCCTTTCTGGTACACCAGGCGCGAAACCACGGCGAACAGCGGGCCGCTGGAGTCGTCGAGACCGAACAGATCGCGTACATGAGCCGCGTTCACGGCTTTGCCTTCCCAGTCACCCATGGCGAACTGGCGGAACAAGTGCGTATCGGTGGCCGCGTCCCAACTCTCGTCGATGCCATTGGGAATGCCGCTGAGCAGGCCTTGTTGTGTTTTAGCCGCAAGAAAACCGTCGAGCCCGCAACCGAATGCCGGGGTAGTGATTTCCTGGGCGTAGGTGGCGCTGACCGTGGTGATATGACTGGAGTAGGCCATGCCGGCCTTGAGAAACGACAACTTGCCGTAGAACTCCATGCCTTCCTGCTGCAGCGCGTGCTCCGGGATACCCAGCTCCGGGCATGAGGCCAGGCTCACTACGCCCTGGTATGCCAGGTTGTGAATGGTGAACAGGGTAGGCGTGCGTTGCCCACGCCAGTGCATATAGGCCGGCGCCAGACCGGCCGGCCAGTCATGGGCGTGGACCAGATCGGGGCACCAGTGGATTTGGGCGAGGTTGGCGGCGATATCAGCTGCGGCCAGGCCCAGCCGGGCGAAGCGAATGTGGTTGTCGGGCCAGTCGCGACCGTTGTTGGCCCCGTAGGGTGAGCCTTCACGGGCAAAGAGTTCCGGACAGATCAGTACGTAGATCACCAGGCCGTCGGCCATGTCCATCCGCCCGATCTTGCAGGGCGGCAGCGCGGCGTGGCCGCCCAGTTCACCGATGATGTGGATCGGGTTGCCGCTGTTCATCACCTGCGGGTAACCGGGGATCAGCACTCGCACGTCATGCAGGCCGGCCATGGCCCGGGGCAGGGCGGAAGAAACATCGCCCAGGCCGCCGGTTTTGACCAGGTCGGCAATTTCCGAGGTTACGAACAATACCTTCTTGCGATTGGGATTCTGCCTGACGACCGGGAGCAGTGCCTTGCCGCCGGTGGCCAGCACCGGTGCCGTCGGCGAGTCAGTCGCCAGCGGAAGTTGAGAACGGACTTGCTGTGGTTCCAAGGCAGCACTGATCATAACTTTCTCCCATTTTCTCGATCTGTTTCCGGCAAGCGCCAGAGCTGTTGTTTCATTGGCCGAATCCTGCGGCCAGGCGCACAAGCGCTACGCAAGGTAAGCAAAGCGCTGCCCAATGCGGTTAAGCGAATCAGGTGAAGGGGCTGCTTCAAGGACTTGCAAGGACTGCACCAGCCGTTGTTGCCCTACCTCTAACCTGACCCGTCGCCGTTGCGAAAAGTTTCCACTTTTTTTCGTCTGGACGACCGGTCGGTTTTCTCCCCGGTTTGGCAGTCTAGGTCAGAACCTAGAGCGGTGCGGCGCGCTTCGTCGAATTGTCCGACAATCAGCTTTGTTGGCGGCAATGTCTTACACGACAAAGCGGGATACGCACCGACGAAGTGCAGTTTCTGGAAACGTAATGGGTGTATGGGGAAGGGGGGTGTTTCATCGGCGTGCGCGATGCAATGGCGCGATGCACCATCAGGGGGCGGGTGAAATAGAGGCATTTTAGTGGCCATTGTTGGCCCGGAAATACGCTGTTTCTGTGGGAGCAGGCTTGCTCCCACTTAAAACGTGTTCAGTCGCCAGTGGGGGTCAACAGGCGGATCGGTTTGCCGGCCGCCCAGGCTTGCAGGTCTTCGATCATCAAGGAATAGAACTTCTGATAATTGTTCCGGGTGACGTAACCCACGTGCGGTGTGGCCAGTAGATTTTCCAGGGATCGGAACGGGTGGTCGGATGGCAGGGGTTCCTCGGCGAAGACGTCCAGGGCGGCACCGGCCAGGCGTTTGTCGCGCAGGGCGTCGATCAGGGCGGCTTCATCGACGATTGGACCGCGTGCGGTATTGACCAATAGCGCCTGGGGTTTCATCCAGCCCAGCGCCTGGGCGTCCACCAAACCGCGGGAGCGCTCGCTGAGTACCAGATGCACCGAGAGAATGTCAGCCTGTTCGAACAGTTGCTGTTTACTCACGTAGGTCACACCCACTTCTGCGGCCCGTTCAGCGGTGAGGTTCTGGCTCCAGGCGATCACCCGCATGCCGAAGACCTGGCCGAACTGAGCTACCCGTGTGCCGATGCTGCCCAGGCCGAGGATTGCCAGGGTCTTGCCATGCAGGTCGCCGCCCAAGCCTTGCTGCCATAGCCCGGCGCGCAAGGCATTGGCCTCCTGCACCAGGTTGCGGGTCAGGGCCATGATCAGCGCCCAGGTCAGCTCGGGGGCTGCGTGCTTGTAGCTTTCGGTGCCGCATACCTGGATACCCAGTTCGGCGGCTGCCTTGAGGTCCAGGGCGGCATTGCGCATGCCGCCGGTGAGCAACAGCTTGAGGTTGGGCAGGCGGCGCAGCAGGCCTTCGTCGAATGGCGTGCGTTCACGCATCACGCAGATCACTTCGAAGCGGTGCAGGCGCGCGGCGAGGGTGTCGCGCTCGGCAGGGTACTCATGAATAAATGTCACCTGGCCGATGCTATCGAGCACCGACCAGTCCACCACGTCCCGCGCTACGTCCTGCCAATCATCGATGACTGCTATTTGCACCGCCATGGAACACCTCGTCAGGGAATGGGTTTGTTCAGCCAGCCCAGCAAGGCCTGGTGGAACCGGTCCGGCTCTTCCATCTGTGGGGCATGCCCCAGATGGGCGAACTCCACCAGGGTCGACTGGGGAATCAATTGAGCCACCTGCTTGCCCAGCACTTCATACCGGCCCAGTTTGGCTTTCACGGCCGGCGGCGCGATGTCGCTGCCGATGGCGGTGGTGTCGGAGGTGCCGATCAGCAGCAGCGTCGGTACTTTCAGGTCCTTGAATTCGTAGTAGACCGGTTGGGTGAAGATCATGTCGTAGATCAGCGCCGAATTCCACGCGACTTGCGTGTGCCCCGGCCCCTTGTTCAGCCCGGCCAGCATGTCCACCCAGCGTTCGAACTCCGGTTTCCAGCGGCCACCGTAGTAGGTCTTGCGCTCGTAGTTGCGGATACCGTCGGCACTGAGTTTCAGTTCGCGCTCGTACCACTGGTCCACGGTACGGTAGGGCACGCCGAGGGCTTTCCAGTCCTCCAGGCCGATGGGGTTGACCATCGCCAGCCGCTCGACCTGATCGGGAAACTGCAAGGCATAACGGGTGGCGAGCATGCCACCGGTGGAGTGGCCGAGCACAATGCTTTTCTGCACCCCGAGGGCCTTGAGCAGGGCCTGTGTGTTGGTTGCCAGTTGGTGGAAGCTGTACTGGTAATGAGCGGGCTTGCTGGACGTACAGAAACCGATCTGATCCGGGGCGATGACCCGGTAACCGGCCTCGCTGAGGGTCTTGATCGAGTCGCCCCAGGTGGCGGCGCAAAAATTCTTGCCGTGCATCAGCACCACGGTGCGGCCATTGACCTCGCCCTGGGCCGGCACGTCCATGTAGCCCATTTGCAACGATTGGCCCTGGGACTGAAGGGGGAAGTGCTTGAGTGTGTAGGGGTATTCGAAGCCTTGGAGTTCCGGGCCATAGGCCGGGCCTTCAGGCGGGTTTTCGGCCTGGGCGAACAGCGGCAGGGCGGCCGTCAGAAACAGGCTGGGTAACCAGCGAGCAGTGGAACGCGACATGGGCAATCTCCTTTGGGCATCCGGCCGATCCTGGCGTGGCCCGATTATGGCGACATTAACCACAGGCAACCCAAAGTCGCGAACGTTCAACCCATCCAGCCCAGGGTCGCGAGGGCGAGTGCGCCATAACGCAACCCTTTGGCCAGGGTCACGATCAACACAAAGCGCCGCCACGGCTCGCCCATCACGCCCGCCACCAAGGTCAGTGGATCGCCGATGATGGGCATCCAACTGAGCAGCAGCGACCAGCGCCCATAACGCTGATAATGCACGCGGGCCTTGTCCAGATGCGCCGGACTGACCGGAAACCAGCGCCGATCCTTGAACTGCTCCAGGCGTGTGCCCAGCCACCAGTTCACCAGCGAGCCCAGTACGTTGCCCAGGGTGGCGACTCCCAGCAACAGCCAGGTTTCATAGCGTTCGCTGAGCAACAGCCCAACCAACAGCGCTTCGGATTGCAGCGGTAACAAGGTGGCGGCACCGAATGCCGCCAGGAACAAGCCGATGTAAGCCTCGCCCATCAGTGGGCCGGGTAATCCGCCACCACGGTTTGCGTCCCGTCGCTTTTCAGACCGATCACCTGATACGCATCACTCATGCCGTCCGTTTCCATACCGGGCGAACCCATGGGCATGCCAGGCGCGGCCACACCGAGCAGGTCGTTCCGTTTGCTCAACGCCAGGACCTGGTCGGCCGGGACATGCCCCTCAACGAATTTGCCATTGATCTGGGCGGTGTGGCAGGAGCGCAGGTTGGGCGCGACACCCAGGCGTTGTTTGACTGAACTCATGTCGGTTTCAACATGGTCGTTGACCTTGAAGCCGTTTTCTTGCAGATGTGAAATCCATTTTTTACAGCAACCGCAATTGGCATCGCGGTGTACGTCAATGGTGATCGGTTCGGCGGCCTGGGCCAGGGTGGTGACAAAAAACGCGCTCAGGGCGAGCAGGTGCAGGGGATTGGCCATGGGGACAGTCTCGTGTCGAACAGTTTGGGAGGAGGATAACAGAGTAGCGAGCGTGAGCTGACAGTGGGCTGAGGGGCGGATTACAGAGTTGTCAGGTTGGGGGCGATGCTGATTCGAAGTTCGGCGCAAACCCGCAGAACCCTGCGGGAGCGAGCCTGCTCGCGATCGCGGTGGGTCAGCTTGGCCAGTGTCGACCTTGCCGCCGTCATTGCGAGCAGGCTCGCTCCCTCAGGTTCATATGCAAACAGCCTGGGGCGTTTTAGCGCACCTTGAACCGCCCCATGATCGCATTCACCCGGCTGTTGGCTTCCAGCAACTGGCGGGTGTTGTTCTCGCTGGCCAGGCCACTTTCCACCAACTCTTCCACCATATGGCGGATCTGCACCATGCTGCGATTGATTTCCTCGGTCACGGCGCTCTGCTGTTCGGCAGCGGTGGCGATCTGAGTGCTCAGGCTGTTGATCTGGCTGACGGAACCGGCCATTTCATCCAGTCCTGAATTGACCCTGGACGTGGCGTCGGCGGCCGACTGGCAGCTGGCCTGGGTGTTTTCCATGGCCGAAACCGATGAACTCACGCCCTGGGTCAAGCGCGTCAGCATTTCGTTGATTTCCGAGGTGCTGGCCTGGGTGCGGGCGGCGAGGGCGCGTACCTCGTCCGCCACCACTGCGAAGCCTCGACCCTGCTCACCGGCCCGGGCGGCTTCGATGGCGGCGTTAAGGGCCAGCAAGTTGGTCTGCCCGGCAATGGCGCCGATTACGCCGAGAATCTCGGTGATGCGTTGAGCGTCCTGCTGCATGCTTTCGACTTTGCGGGTAGCACTGGCGACTTCATCGATCAAGGCCACCACACTGTTGGACGCCTCTGCGACAACCACCCGAGAATGGTCGGCATGTTCATTGGCGCGTTGGGTGAACGCAGCGGTTTCGGCGGCGTTCTGCGCGACGCTTTCGGCGGTGGAACTCATCTCGGTGATGGCCGTGACGGTCTGATCGGTTTCCGAGGCGTGGCGCATCAGGATTTCGCTGGTGTGGGCTGAGGTCCGTTGCAGGTTGTCCAGGCTTGTCGCCATGGCGCCGGTCGCCTGGGTGACTTCGCCGATCATATTTTGCAGGTAAACGATGAAGCCGTTGACCGAATGACCGATCGCCCCCAGTTCATCCTCGGCGCGGATGGTGATGCGCCGGGTCAGGTCGGCATCGCCGGTGGACAGCGCATCGATGTTGCTCTTGAGTGTCTTCATGCGGTTGGTCAACTGACGGATCGCGTACAACTGCATCAACACCAGCAGGATCACCATCGGGATCTGCAGCAGGCTTAACGTGCTCAGTACATCGTCGCGCTGGGCGGTGATCAGGCGGGTTGGCAAGGCGGTAGCCAGGAACCACGGCGAACCTTCGATAGGCCGCATGAAAAAGGTACTGGCCTCACCCTTGTTATCAAATTCGACCCGCTGCAACGGCTGGTCTCGTTGGGCCAGGCCGGCCTTGACCTGTGCGGCGAAGGGCGAGGTTGCCGCCAGTTCGCTGATGTTCTTCAGCACGATGGGGCCGCTGATGCGCGAACTGTTGCTGATGATCTTGCCATCGCCTTCCACGATCAGCATCTCGGCGCTCAGCTCGGCTTCCTTGCGTGCCACCAGCTCATTGAAGAAGCCCAGGGTCACGTCGATGGTGGAAACGCCATAAGGCGCGCCGTTCTTCTGGATGGACATGGCGCAGTTGGTCCGCGGCTCAGCGCTGGCGTCGTCTTTATAGGCGGCGGCCCAGGCGCACTTGCCGGCGGGTGTGGCCATGCCGCCCTTGTGCCAGGGTTGATCGTAATAATTCGGCGCCGCGTCGCTGTTCCAGAAGGTATTGACCACCAGTTTGCCCGACGCGTCGCGGTGCCAGAACGTGCTGAATTTGCTACGCCCTTCGGCCCGCTGATTAGGCAGCGGCCAGATCCCGCCACCAAAGACTTTCAGCTCGCCGTACTGATCCACCAAGCCAGGCAGGACCCTGTCTATGGCATCGCTGTCGAGCAGCGGGATGGTCTGGGTGATGCTGCGTTGCTGCGCCTGAACCTTGTTCAATTCCCCCTGGATCTGCTCGGCCACTTCGCTGATGCGATTAAGCGCCACTTGCTCTTCGGTGTGGCGCAGTTTGGGCGCGACGAGATAGCTGATACCCACGACGGTCAGGATGGACAACAACAGGATGAATGAAATCAGGAACAGCGTGTAGCGCGCCTGAATGGTGCGAAATGCGGGCATGTGGGAATCCTTGCTCGAAGGCGTCTTTCGGGAGCTGGCACAATGGCCTGACTTATTTTTATCGGCCCGTCGCTGGACAGCTTGAGGGGTGCCCACATAGCAAACATTACCGCTGATCGGGAAAGATCGCAGCGTGAACGCCGCGATCTTCCAGCATTTCAGCGCGACTTTTTTGCGTGGCCACAGCGCCGAATACTCCGTTTTACGCCGCCGAACCTGCCTGGGCGCTCCTCCAGATGTGCCCTTGGGCTTGCACTTGTTCGTGGAGCCGTTGCATCGGCTCCGAATGCAAGGTGAGCGGGCGATCCAGGGCGCCACGGTGAAACAGCGCCTGCCAGCCGGGGTCGCCTTCAGCAGGCATGATCCCGGTGAAGATGAATCCGGCGTCCATCAATCGTTGGTAATCGTCGGCAAATTGCTGACGCAGTCCGAGTCGCACTGAAAGTGACCAATGGGCCGGCAAGCGCAGCAGTTGCCCGGCCAGGCGAAGGCCTATGTACCCGGCCACAATGTCGATTCTTCCAGGCAGCTGTCGGATTTGAAAAGGCTGTACCGAAGGCAAGGGCGCCTCGAGCGAGGTACCAAACAGCGATGCCAAGGGTTGCGTCAGCCATTGGCATGCCGCGGGCCATTTGAGGTGCGGCAGCGGGCGGCGATGGCCGCTGACCACTTGGCTGCCGACCACGATGGTTTCGGCGTGGACCGTGGCGAAAGGTGAGGGCACATGGTCAGGCAGCAGCCCGGTGTCATGGAACCCCAGGCGTTGTGCCAGACGCTGGCTGTAGCAATGGCTGGTGACTTGCTTGATCGACAGCCTGGCAAGTCCGAGGTCCTGGCAGCTGTCGAGTAATTGCTGCCCCAGGCGCGTCGCAATCTGGCCGCCCTGCACCGCGGGGTCCACCGCGATCAGGGCCAGTTCCGCGTCTTCACCATCGGCCGTCTGCCGACACAATGCGGCATGACCGACCACGCGCTCATCCTCCACGGCGACCATGGAGTGCCAACGGTTCAGCAGGTTGTGCAGGCCAATCATGTGTGGCAGGTAGACGTCTGGTGAGACGTAGTGATCGCCGTAAACCCGGCGGAACAATTCGCTGGTTCCGACGCCATCCGTGGGCCTGAACGCTCGGATGACCACGCTGCTCATCCGGCGTGCCTCGCTGTCAACGGAGCATAGGTGCGGCGGTCGATGATCGACAGGTGCTTGCCAGAGCGTGGATGGCGTTCCAACGCTTGCAGGCCGCAGGCCTGGACGTGCAGGTCGAGTTGGTCGATACCCGGATACTGTTTGGTCAAGGCAGCTTTCAATGTGTTGGAGAGTGACTGGCAAGCCTGGGTTTGCCCTCCAGGCACCCATTTGAGCAACACGCGGTCGTTGTTCTGTGCGTGCTCGATGATCAATTGCCACTGAAGGTCACCGCCAATGCTGCGGATGATGTCGCTGATTTCCTGCGAAAACAGTGAGAAAACGCCTACCCGCACTCGCTGGCTTTTCGCGCTGCGGCCCTGAAGCGCGAACTTGCGTCGCGGGGTGCCAACCGGCTCGCGCCAGCACGCTCGGTCGCCCACTGGATACCGCACGATGGGCATCAGGGTTCGGGTGAGGTTGGTCACCACCAGATTGCCGGGCCGATCGCACGCCTGGATGACCTCACCGCTCAGTTCATCGATGATCTCCACCCGTATCTGTTCGCCGAATACGCGGTGCTCGCCCAGGTTGCAGTCCGGTGCGCTGGCGCCCACCAGCCCGGCGTCGACGCTGGCATAGCCGATGGAGGCGAAGCGTGCCTGTGGGAAGGCGCGCTGCAACGCAGGCAACTGGCTGTCGAACAGATTTTCTCCGCCGAACAGCACGGTGGTGATGCCGGGCAGCGTTCGCCCCTGTTGATCCAAATGGTCGGCAAACGCCAGCAGGTGCGCAGGCACGCCGGCCAGCACATTGATGCGGTGGCCGGTCACCGCCTCGGTCAGCACGTCGAGATCCACCGCCCCGGTGAACGGGAATTCGGTGATGGCTACATCGACTTTGCCAAGGGCGCCATGAATGAACAGGAAACTGGCGTACAGGTCTCCGGAAAAGAACAGGTTGGCGATTCGATCACCAGCCCTCAGTTGTGCTGCCAGGCTCTGACCGAAGCATTCGAGCATCCGCTGCCATTCAGCGTGGGTGTACACAGACAGCTTTCCCTGACTGGTCGTGCCACCGGTTTTGTAGATCAGTGCGTCTTCGACTTTGCCGGTCAGTACGTCCCAATGGTCCAGGTCATGACTGCCGGCCCAATAGTCGGCGACGTCGACAATGGGGACATCCTCCAGAGCGCAATTCTGCGCGGGTAAATGCCGTAAAGACTTGCGGTAGAACGTTGAATGCGTACGAATATGGGCGAGCCATTGTTCGAATGGTAAAGAGGTGCTCATCAGGGTTCTCTCGGACTCTAACGTCCGCTTATTCAATTACACGGGAAAACAATCAAGCGGTGATTCTGCGATCAATCACCAGCGGTACTTTGCCGCTGTGTTTGTTATGTTCGAAACTTGTCGCCGGACAGGATTGCACGTCCAGTACGAGCATTTCGGACTCCACCAGCGTGGACAGCAGTTCGAGGCCCATGACCTGGCTCCGGACCGTTTGTGCATCGCCATCGGCGCGAATCAACAGGCGTTCGCAGCCGCTGCTGTGGTAATCGAGTACGATCTGAATGGCCGTTTGTGCCTGCTCAGCCAGCTCGTGGGTATTGATCAGGTACGTCACGATGCGTATCAGGGCGCCGTGGCGCTGGCGCAACTCGAACCGGGGTGACTCCAGGCCACACGGGCAGGGAGCGGTGAGCCAGCGCCCGCAATCACCAACTTCGTAGCGGTGAAGGGGCTGCGCTTGGCGTCTGCGCGAAGTGAACAGCAGCCGTCCGGTTTCCCCCGACGCGACCGGAGCGTCCAGTTCCAGCTGGACGATCTCCAGGTGTTGAATGTCCTCCATGAGGTGGAATACACCCTCGCCGCTGGCAGTGCAGGCATGGCCAAGGGGACCCGCGTCGACGCTGCCATAGATGGCTGAGCGAATACTTGTCACGCCGCAGTCCTCAAGCAACTGACGGCAGCCTGGCCCCAGGTGCTCGCCGCCCAGCATGACTTTGCGCACGCCGCCGTAGCCTTGAAGGGTTTCTCGCTGGCTGGAAAACAGGCGCTGCAAGGTACTTGGCATGCCCACCAGGGTATTGACCTTGTGAGCGACGATCATCCGTGCGATCTCTTCAAAGTCCGCATCTGACGTCGCACCCATGGGGTAATGCACGGCGTTCATGTGCTCCAGTATTTTCGAGAAGCTGAAGAAGCCACCGTAGAGGTTGCCGCCATAAAACAGATTCATCACCCGATCCTTCGCCGGATCCAGACCGGCCGCGCGCAGTCCATCGGCGGCGGCCCGCATGTGGCGATCAAAATCGCGGTAGCTGTAGGGCGACAGCACCGGTGCGCCGCTGCTACCACCTGAGCGGAAGAACAACTGGGCCTCGGGTGCGGCAGGCAGCGCCAGGAATGCCGCTTTGTCCATGATCGGCGTCGAGGGTGAAATGGGTGTCGTGGTCGGCGGGGCGTCCAGTGTCACACGATGACTGGCGACCTCAGGTTCAAGACCGACCGATACCCGACGACTCAATCGTTGCAGCGCGTAGACGCCGTCGTGAGGCTCGCCCTCGTAGCCTTGCTGGATGTCTGCGGTTGCCGAGATGCGGGTCACGCCGGCGGCCAAGACGCGACGTGCCAGTTCAGGCGCCCGTTGCGGTTCACAGATCAGCGCGCAGCTCTGCAACACGTTTCGCCAGGGCAGCAGGGTTTCGGTGATCAGCCCGTGGGGCACCGGTCGTAACAAAAGCGTGCGAAACAGTGGCGATGGCAACAGGTCGCGGTGATGCTCCCAAATAATGCGCCAGCCGTGGCCTTCCCAAATCTGGCCGGTTTGTCCTGCAAAGCTGTGGTCGAGTCGGGCAAGTGCCGTGCGGGTGGTGATCTCGCACGCTTCGGCTGCACTGGTTTCCAACGCTGGCCATTGTCCGGCGCGTCGTTCAAATGCGTCAGCCAGGGCGTCACCCAGTGCCAGCATCTGAGCCGGCTCGTCGCTGTCCACCAACAGCCACTGGGGGCTGGAACAGGCTTGCTGATCGAGGCGGCAGACCTCATCCACCAGACTGTCCAGCGCCTGCTCGTTGACGGCTTGCGGCGTGACATAGGCGAAGCTGATGCGATGTCCCCAATCGATCCAGCGGCAGCCGCTTGGAAGCTGGTCACGCATGGCCTTGAGTGCTGTCTCGCCACCCCAGGCGCTGACGCCCTGGGCCAGCGCGAAGAGACGCCGGCACTCGTGGTAGGGCACTGGCAGCACCGCAACGTAATCGCGCAACTGGCCGCTTGGGTCGCAATCGAGGAACGTCGCCAGCACCCGCGCCGTCAGGTCTGCATCGCGCGTGCTGGGTCGCAGCCAGTTGACGTTGCCCGCCAGCAGGCTTTCCAGTGCCGCGAAGAACCCCAGCAGCGGAGCATTGCCGGGGGTGACATGCACCACCAGCCCCAGGGGTTGCCAGCTTTCGAAAGGGCCATCGCTATAGTCGATTCGGCGCAGCGAGCGCGCGTCCGCCCCCAGCTCCCGTTCGAGTTTGCGGCTCAAATGCTTGCGTTCGCAGAAGGCGATCAGTGCCTGGCGCTGGTCGTCGTCCAGGAACGGAGTTTGTTCTGGGGCCCGCAGCATCTGTGCGAACGCCTGCGCACAATCGAGCACGCTATCACTGGGGGGCGGTGCGTCCAGAAGAGCAGGCAGTTGCGTCTGCAGGCGTTCAAGGGCTGTATCGAGGGGCAGATCAGCGTGCAGTTGGCCATTGATGAGATACATATCAATTCTCCTTGATCAATTCGGAAGCGGCCATGGCGCAGCTTCGGCTGGCACTGGTGCCGGCCCGACCGTGCAGCTCGAACCATTGGGTGTTCAGGCCGCACTCACAATTGGCCGGATGCAGGGTCGCCAGATCGCTCATCACCACGGCATGGGCGGGACTGGAAGAGATGTAAGGCGAGACGAATGACAACAATCCCGCCTCGCCGAAGGGCTGGACACTGAAGTTCGAGGGGTGACGTATGAAAGCTTTCGAATAGACCGGCACATGAAACCTGTGATGCGCACATTCGATGTACGGCACGGCGTGCTCGACGGCACCGTAACCGTCGCGGCAGCGGTGCGCCTCAATGCCCAGTTGCCGGGTGATGTGTTCATAGACCTCGTGACGGGGGATCTCCTGGGCGGCCTGTTTTTTCCAGCCGCCTCCCAGAAATACCAGGGAGTCGGGGGCAAGTTTGAGGTTCGGCGTCGCGGTTTCACGCATGCGCTCAAGCGCATGACACAGCAGCGCCGGGAAGCCAAAGATCCGCACCGGCAGGCCCTCTTCGGCGAACTCCTGAAGGGTCCGGATCGCGCCAAAGACATCGAACTCATGACCTTTTCCGGTGCGCCGCAGCGCATGAAAAATCCGATTGGCCGGTGCGAAGCTGCGCAAGAACTGGTCCGTATGAGCGGTGCCGACGTGATTGACCTTCTCCGGTTCGTGACTGAACAACAGGTAGTTGCAGGGCGAATCCGGCGTGAACCAGCCGTAATGTTCAAAGATGCGCGCCACCATGCCCTGGGCCGCGGCCATGCTGCGCTCGTCGTAGCGCATGCGGCTTTTCTGGCCGCTGGTGCCGGAGGATGTCAGCTCTAGCGCGTTCTCGCCGGTGGGGCTGAGCAACAAGCGCTGTTTGAAGTAATTGGCGTAGATGGGCGGCAAGCCCGACCAGTCAGTCAAATGCTCCAGATCCTCTACCGCCAGGCCGTTGGCGTTGAGCCAGTGTTCGTAGCCGGGGGTGTGGTGGCAATGGAACAGGCTGATCTGGGCCATGGCCCGATCAAACAGACCAGCAGGTACCGAATCGGGATCGTAAGGCTGCGCCAATGCACACAGCGCATCGGCGTGGGGAAAATGAATCATGGGTAACGTTCCTCAGGGAGGGGATTTTCAGACGTGAGCGGCCGGTTGCGACAGGAACAGACGCAGCGCCACAAGGCAGCTGAGCCCGGCAATGCCGACCATCAAGGCAAAGGCGTTCAGGCTTGTTCCGGCGCCCAGCAGCGCGAGCAGTGAGCCGGCGGTGCTCATCACTGCGATGGAAATCATCCCGACCATGGCCGAGACCAGCCCTTTACTGTCGTCGCTGGCGAACAGCGCCAATCGATACAAGGCCGCGTTGCCCATGCCCAGCCCCAGGGCGTAGAGCGCCAGGCCGCTGACCAGCGCGGGTACGCCAAGGTTGAACGGGCTGGCGATCACCAGTGCGATGAGGCCGGTAGAAAAGGGCCACAGGCTGTAGCGCAATACCCCGCGCACGCCCACCCGCTCCACCAGGTGATTGAGCAGGAGATTGCCAAGGATCACGCCCGAGAACACCGGGATTTGCCACAGGCCATAGACCAGGGGCGACAGGCCCTGGTCCTGGATCAGCAGCAGGGGGGACAGACCGATCCAGGCAATCAGCGGCAGGCTCATCAACCCCAGCGCCACGCACGCGGCCATGAAGCCGGAGTGACCCAGCAGCGCGCCATAGCGCCTGATGAGTGTGCGCAGTTCGAACGGCTCCAGGGCCGGTTGCCGGGGGCAGGAGTGCGCCAGACCGGGGCTTCGGGGCATGAATGTCCATAAGGCCAGCCAGCTCACTGCCCCCAGGCCTGCCAGCAACATGAACAGCTCGCGCCAGGACAGCCATTGCAGCAGCAAGCCACCCAGCAGCGGCCCCAGCAAGGGCGAGAGGAGGGCGAGATTGCCCAGCAACGCCATGACCTTCACAGCGTCCGACTCGTTGAATACTTCCTGGATGGCCGGGTAGCTGACCGCGATCACGAAACCCAGCCCCATACCCTGGATCAAACGAAGCCCGTTGAATCCCTGCATGTGGGTGACCAGGGTGATCGCCGCGCAAGCCAGGACAAAACCGGCACAACCGGCGAGCATGAATGCACGACGCCCATAGCGATCGGATAACGGACCGATCAGCCACGGCAGCAGAACACCGCCCAATAGATACAGATTGAAGGCGTAGGGGATTTTATCCGCGGGCGCATCCAGTTCCCGGGTCACCGCGAGCATGGCCGGCATGACCAGGTCGCTGGCCAGATAAGTCAATAGTTCGAAAAGAGCGATAGCCAGGCAAAAACCTGTCAATCGTATTGGCGAAAGAGTTGCCAGCAAGGTTTGCATGATTTCCAACGTCGATTTTCGGTAAGGAGGTAAGCGCCTCTTATTCGAGAATACGTTGGGGGAATTCAGGGCCGAAAGAAGTCTTCCCCTTTGTTTGTGGCAGAAATATGAGTTAATTCTGTAAGACAAAAGTCCGCCAGGGGCGGACTTCTGTGGTGATGCAGGTAATTAATCTGATGGGCTTCGGTTGCGTGAGTACGCCCGTTCGGCTGTACCATGAGACCCCGTCTGCTGCCCGCTATTTCCAAAACACGGTATGGGGCTGGCAAGCACGGGGATACAGAGCGGATACATTCAGGAAATTGGCAATGACTCAATCGCAACGTTTGAAATACTCGATTCTGGTGGTCCTCGTGGTTCTGGCGATCATGCTGGGACTGACCTGGATGCAGAACAACGGCATGATCAGCGAGCAGCTGTTTCAATACATCGCGATTGCCGTCGCGGTCATCGTGGTCGTGATCAACGGCGTGATGCGACGCAAGGTCAAGCCCTGAGCGCAGGCGTCACTCCCCGCCCTGGAGCACGTGCATGGCCTTGCGGTGCAAACTGTAGGTCTTATCGGGGTTAAGGGTGACGACACCCTCGCTGCACAGGCGCTTCAACACCTCGCGCACGCTGAGGAAGGACAATGGAATGTCCAGCCCCAGCAGTTGACTGTGTACGCCCCGCACACCCAGGCTGCGGTTTTCATCGGCGGCCTTGAGTAATGCATCGATGACCTTGAGGCGAATCAGGCTGGTTCTGAGGCCGAAGCTCTTGAGCAAAAGCCTGATGTGTTCATTGCTACCTCGTTCTGCCGGCCTGTCGAACAGGTTGTGAGTGGCTGTCGCCGGAACGCCGGTCGACCTGGGCTTGCCCTCCATGGGCTGACGCGCGTCATGCATGCAAAAACTCCTTACCAGCCTGTTCAGAAAAGGTCACGGATACTCTCCTGTAATAGGACGAACGAACGCGGCCAATCATGAAGGCAAAAAGCTGAAAAATTTGTCTGGAGGCGATCAAACGCCCGTAGTCAGGCGGTGCCAGGCCATTAATTTTTTTTCATCCCATTCGTTTTCAAGGGAGGCACATTCCGGCCAGGCACGAGGTATGTGAATTCCCAGGCAGCCGTCCTGGTTTTAGAAAGTATTGGATCAGGAGTGAACGTGAGAATGTCCGGGCAGTTATCGAGGTTTGGCCTCGCAGGTGTGTTTTTCGCAGTGAGCCTGGGGTT
Organism: Pseudomonas sp. N-1-13; assembly: GCF_057787095.1. Taxonomy (NCBI): domain Bacteria; kingdom Pseudomonadati; phylum Pseudomonadota; class Gammaproteobacteria; order Pseudomonadales; family Pseudomonadaceae; genus Pseudomonas; species Pseudomonas sp. N-1-13. The sequence continues at coordinate 2,567,744 of NZ_JBYNRI010000001.1, forward strand.
CAGCTGCGTCGCCAGCGCTCAAAGTGATAAAGAACAGGCCAGTGCCGAGATCCGCCGCACCAGTTTTGGCGTGCCACATATCCGGGCTCAGGATGAGCGCGGGTTGGGCTACGGCATCGGGTATGCGTACGCTGAGGATAATTTATGCCTGCTGGCCAATGAGATCGTCACGGTCAATGGTCAACGCTCGCGCTACTTCGGCCCGGAGCAGGTCACGCTCGAACAGCGGGAGAACCGCGTCAGCGATGTATTTTTCAACTGGCTCAACACGCCGCAAGCCGTTTCCGGTTTCTGGCAAGCCCAGACGCCTCAAGTACAGCAACTGGTCGAAGGCTATGTGGCGGGTTTCAACCGCGCGCTGGCCGAACGCAAGGCCATCGGCCTGCCCGAGCAATGTGCCAGTGAGTGGGTGCGGCCGATCACCGCGCTGGACCTGGTCAAACTGACCCGGCGCCTGTTGGTGGAAGGTGGCGTCGGCCAGTTCGCCGAAGCCCTGGCGGGCGCTCAGCCGCCACAAGCGACGGCGGACGTTGGCGAGCCGAGGACAGGTTTCGCAGGCGCTGCGACCCGGCAGCAGCGTTTCGCCCTGGAGCGTGGTAGTAACGCGGTCGCCATCGGCAGTGAGCGCTCCTTCAACGGGCGTGGGATGTTGCTGGCGAACCCGCACTTCCCATGGCTGGGGGGCATGCGTTTTTACCAGATGCACCTGACCATTCCCGGCAAACTGGACGTCATGGGCGCGGCCCTGCCAGGCTTGCCCGTGATCAACATCGGTTTCAGCCAGCACCTGGCCTGGACCCACACCGTCGACACCTCTAAACATTTCACGCTGTACCGTCTGCAACTCGACCCGAAAGACCCGACCCGCTACCTGCTCGATGGTCAATCCGTACCGATGAGCCAACAGACGGTGACGGTGGACATCAAACAACCCGATGGCCAGGTGCAGAGCGTTTCGCGGGTGGTCTACGGCTCGCAGTTCGGTCCGATCGTGCAATGGCCCGGCCGGCTGGACTGGGATGACAAGTTCGCCTACAGCCTGCGCGATGCGAACCGGGAAAATGATCGGGTGCTCGCCCAGTGGTACGCCATGAACAAGGCCGTCACGCTCAAGGACTTGCAGAGTGCGGTCCATGAGATCCACGGTATTCCATGGGTCAACACCCTGGCGGTGGACGATCAGGGGCAAAGTCTCTACATGAACGTGTCGGTGGTACCGAACGTCGATGCCGACAAGTTGGCCCGCTGCAGCGACCCGCGGGCAGGGCTGCAACTCATCGTACTGGACGGCTCACGCGGCGAATGCGCCTGGGATATCGATCCCGAGGCCGTGCAAAAAGGCATTTACGCCGCCGACAAGCTACCGCAGTTGTTGCGCCGCGATTATGTGCAAAATTCCAACGATTCGGCCTGGATGGTCAACCCTTCACAACCCTTGTCCGGTTATTCGCCCTTGATCAGCCAGCAAGACCAACCGCTGGGCCTGCGTGCGCGTTTTGCTCTGCAGCGGCTGGGTCAACTGGCCAAGGACGGGCCGGTGAAGGTCGATGACTTGCAGCGTATGGTCATGGACGACCAGGTCTACCTTGCTGATCAGGTGATGCCCGACCTGCTGGGCTTTTGTGCCGGTGACCTGGGGGCCGATGCCGTGACGTTGACCCAGGTGTGCAACGATCTCAGGGTCTGGGATCGAACCGCTGGCCTGGACAGCGGATTGGGCTTCATTCATTTCCAGCGCATCATGGCGCAGTTGCAGGGGGTGCCTGATTCATGGCGTGTCCCGTTCGATCCGCAAGATCCGCGACATACTCCAAACGGCCTGGCGATTGAGCGTGCCCCGGTGCACAAGGCTGTGCGTCAAGCCATGCTGGCCTCGCAGGCCTCTGTGAAGGCCGCCGGATTGCCGAAGGATAGCCGCTGGCAGGACATCCAGGTTGCCAGCAGTGGCAGCCGGCAGACGCCAATCCACGGCGGCCCCGGTGAGCTGGGGATCTATAACGCGATTCAGAGCGTGCCAGGGGCGAACGGCAAACGGGAAGTGGTCAGCGGCACCAGCTATCTGCAAGTGGTGAGTTTTGATGGCAAAGGACCTCGGGCTGAAGGTCTGTTGGCATTTTCCATTTCCAGCGACCCGGCATCGCCGTATTCGGCCGACCAGACCCAGGCATTCTCGAAGAAGCAATGGAGTGCGCTACCATTCACCGAACAGCAGATCAAAGCCGATCCGCACTATCAGGCGGTGATTATCCGTGAGCGTGATGAGGCGGGCAGGGTGGCCGCGCACTGATCGCTGTTGTTTTACACAAAAGCCGCGACCTGATCAGGTCGCGGCTTTTTCAGTTGGACGGCCGTTGACCGATGGAGTTGAGGACTGGATTGCCGTCCTGGTTCTGCGTCAGGTAAACCGGCAGGACTTTGGGCAACGAAGGCACCAGGTTCTTCACTTCGTTGAGGTTGTAGATACCACCGATACGCAGGGCGCCCGTGCTGTTGTCGGCCAGCATGACGGGATGCTCGAGATAACGATTGATCAGCGGGAGTGCATCGCTGAGGGCAAGGTTGTCCAGCACCAGCTTGCCGTTGCGCCACGCCAGCGAGCTGTCGTTGGCATCGACTTCACGGATTTGCGGTTGGTAGTCGCCAGCTTTGTAGCTGGCCTGCATGCCCGGCGACAGCTGCGAGCCGTTACCGGCAAGTGCCTGGTTGCTGGTCACCCATACCGAGCCCTCCACCAGCGTCACCCGGACCTGATCCTGATACATCCATACATTGAAGCGAGTGCCGGTCACGCGCACCTGGCCCTGGCCGGCCCGTACAACGAATGGGTGTTGTGTGTCATGGCTGACGTCGAAAAACGCCTCGCCCTTTTTCAGCGTCACCCGACGCTCATTCTTGTAATTGGCAAATACCAGTTCACTGCCCAGGTTCAGTTCTACCTGGCTGCCGTCACCCAGGGTGATGTGACGCACGCTTGTATCCGCTTCGAATCGTTCGTAGGAGTTGGCAACCCAGCCCAGGTTCCAGCCTGTGTAGGCGGCCAGGGGCACGCCCAGCACAAGCACCGCGGCTGCGACAGCCATCCGACTCCAGCGGGACCGAGGTCGCGGTATTGGCGCGGGAGATGGTGCCGCTTCGACACGCGGAAGATGATCGGCCACGGCCCAGATCTCCAGCATGGCTTGGTATTCGAAAGCGTGCAGGGGATCGGCATCGTGCCATTGTTTGAATGCCAGCCGTTCGGCGTCGGTGCAGTCGACGGCGTGCAAACGCATGCACCAATGCGCGGCCGCATCGGTAATGGCGTCGTATTCGGCTTCCGAGAGTGTATGTTCGGTCATTGACTCTTCCTGGTTTGCCGCATTCTAACCTTCGGCATGACCTGTCGAGAACCGCCATCATGGCGTTTGCACATCAAAATGAGCCTGTTTTTTCCGGTCAAAGGCTCGAACACCGGTATGTCGTGGTTATAGCGTGGCATACATCTCGTGAAAAAAAGATCAAGACCCGTCCGCGCGCAGCGTTCGCAGAGGCCGTTTAAAACGTGGCAGCGGGACTCAAGGGTGGGGAGTCCAGCTGTCGACCCAGCTCACAGATGAGTAGCGTCATGGAGTCGGCGTTTCGCAAGATCACGTCGATGCGTGCTGTCGGTGAACCTGGATCCAGAAAGATACTGCGCGCCTCGCTCATGCTCCTGGCGCCGGTCATCTTCAGGATTTCCCGGGCCATATCCCGATGCTCGGGGAAAAGCTCCAGGCTCTTGAGCCCGCCGGCTGCACTGTCCCAGCCCATGAACAGTTTGGATCGTGGCGTGGTCAACGACAGCCCGTTGCGTTGCTGGTCCTTTTGATAATTGTATTTTGAATGTCCGAACTGAGTGGCATTGGAAATCAGGTCCAGAAACGGCAGTGCCGCGTCCAGATAGACAATATCGAGCGTGTCGAAAAGCTGATGAGAAACTTCGTGGATAAGCACCGCGGCCTGGGCGTGGGCATCGACATTGAAGGAATCCGGGACCGCGTCCTTGTACCAATCCAATCCGACCTCGAAGAAATACTGGGTCAGATAGATTCTTCCTGCCGTTTCCGGTTCGAGCACGAATGCAGTGGCTTTATCGTCCATGTATTTCAAACGGCCGATTACAAGGCGCTTGGCGTTGCGGGTTTCCCAGGACGGGTCGGCCAATGCTCGGCACAGCGGCGAGACGGCGGTGTGTATTTTCTTGATCAGGCTGGCGTCGACTGTCCTCACCCCAAAAAACGTCTTCAGGAAGGTATCCAGCCGAGAGCCCGGCGGGACCTGATGTTTGATCTGATCCAGATTATGCAGGGCGTTGAATGAGTAATACCTGGCCACCTCCAGGGCCTGCTCGATCATGTTTGCGTAAGCCGGGTATTTGCGGCGTATTTGCGCCATGCCCCGAGCCTCAATGTTGAGCGACGTTGAAGCCTTGTAGTCGCTGTAGGAATTGGCCAGCGTTGACATCACTTTGCCGTAGCGAATGGTCTGCCGTTGTGGGTCTACGGTCCATTGCTGGTTATCAGGCGACTGCCTCAGTATTGGGCCCTCTCCCTGTTCATGGACCACGCGCCAGACCTGATTGGCTTTGGCCACCTGAAAAACCATGCCGGCAACAGGTGCGTAAAGCTTGTCGGACCCTGGGGCCCTGTAGGTTCCGTCGATCCGGTTCTTCTGCAGGTTGTGCAGGCTCACCTCCGTGGCTTCGAAGGCCCGCAGGTTGGTGCGCGTCGGGGCGGTGGAGGCGATGTCTTTCCAGCGGGGCGGGGTCGCCATGGAGGCGTTCTGCGTGCCGGGACTTATCGGGTCGAGCAGGCCGAAGGTGTCGTCGCGATTCAGGAAGCCAAGTGAGACCATCTCTGCCGCGCCGGCGATGAAGTCGTGCAAGCCTGCTTTCCAGTCATGCTGCTGCAGGTATTCAGAAGAGGCCTTGAAGTCTTGGTAACTTTCCCAAAGCGTTTCGATAAACGTCAGTTTGCCTTGCAACTGCCGCCCCACCAGTTTGACGCCGGCGCTGAACAAATGCAGGGCCGTTTCCCAGTCAAACTGGCGGTTTTTTTCTGTTTGTGCGCTCAGCATGTCCGATAACAGGGTTGTATTGTCGTTGAACAATACATCGAACAGGTTGGTCTTGATCGGATTGGAAGCCAGGGTGATTTCCGATAGAGAACCGACCGTGGCGGCGAACAGGTTCTTGAACGTGGCTTGCTGGCTTTCGGGAAGTCGACGAATCAGCAGGTCCTGCAACGCGCCCGGCGTGTTGAAGGCTGCAATGAGGCTGGCCTGGTCCTTGAACTCGGTGAAGTTGTGGCCCGCATGGTAGGGGGAATACAGCACATGGGGGGCAGTATCATCGGTGCTTGATCCGATCAGGTAGAGCCCCAGTGCCTTGATCGCCGCAGCTCCCCGGGTTTTGATCAGCTCCAGTGGACGAATCAACGCGCTGGCGCCGTCCACTGCCTGGCGTGCGATGGCATCCGGCATGTCCAGTACCTGGCGAATCAAGTCAAACCCTGTGGGCGATAGGTGCTGTTGTAGATGTAGTGCGTGGGCATGTTGCAACAGTTGCCAGGGCAACTGCCGGCGAAATCGCTGCTTTCTTTTCTGGCCATCGGTCGAGGTAGTGGAGAGTTCGTCCAGTACGATCTTTTTATAGGCGGTGGGGATGTCCAACGACAGCAGCATTTGTCTGGCAGCCGTCTCGTTCAGGCTGTCGGGCAACGCGCGCCCGGAGGTCGAGGACACCCTGAAGCCTGTCTTTTGAGTGAAGTCGGCATGATTGAGGGCGAACTCGGTCAAGCTGCTGGCGGGCCCCGCCAACGCATGGTTCGGGGTGATCAACAGGGTGGCAGGATCCAGGTCTTTTACGGCGAAACGCGCATCCAGGAGCGCTTTGAGCTTTTTGCTCACATAGGTGTGCAGGGGCTCGATACCGTCCAGATAATCCTCGTCATCGTCGACACTGCTTCTGTATTGCTCAAGCAGGTCAATCTGTAGGCGCTGTTCTTCAAGTGGTGCGGCGCCAAGCCAGGCGGGGAGTTTCTGTTGCAAGCGGATCGCCTGGGCGATACGTGTGGCGTGTGTCAGATTGGTAGGCGCGGCCTTTTCAAGCAATGTGCCCAGGCTTTTTACCCGTTCAGGCCCTGTCAGTTGCCAGTCCCCGCTCTTTAGCGTGCTCAGATACCTGTATTGGGCCTCGAACAGTGCGTTGAACGACTTCATCCGATTGAGCAGCACGTTGTCTTCGATCAGCTCAAACCCATCAAGCTGATAGCGTCCATGGGGCTTGCGTTGGGCGGGCCAGAGGTTGGCGAGCAGACCAGAGCGCTTTCGTGAGTCGAGCAGGTGGCGATTCAATTGCTGGGTGGCAAGTTCGACTGAGGCAAACACTTGTAAACCATCGGCCGGTGTCCAGAGAATTGCCAGGCCGGAATGAGGCGTATCCAGCCCCCCGCGTTCGGTCAGCAGGAAACAATTGGCCAGCGGCAAGGAGACGGTTTTGCCGTCCTCGGTACATGCCAGCCTCAGCGAATAGACATCGGGCCGGAAGCCCTTTACCCCGATGCGTTGAGTGCGGTCCGGATATTCGGCATCAAAAGAAAAGACCGCGGCGATAAGGTCGCGCGCGGCGGGAGACAGGGTTGCGTTGAGTTCTCTGAGTTCGGCTTCTGCACGTATTCCCAGGGAAAAGACGTTGGTCAGTTTAGGAAGAAGGCCTTTCAATGCGTGACGCAGCGAGGTGTCGCTGGAGAGTGGCAATCGGCTCAGTTCGGCATTCAAGGCCTCTTCGACACTGGCGTAGCTCTTGATCTTCCTCTCCAGTTGATCAGCCATGAAATTGGACGGCCGCAGGTCCCCGTAAAAAACCGGCTGCGTGCCCCAGTGTCCAGCGGTTTTTTGCGTCAGCAGGTTTTTGCCGATCAGGCTGCGTATGTCCAGGGCCTTGTCAACGAGCGCGTGGACGTCCACGTCCCCCTGGCGGGACATCTCCATTGCGAAATGAAGGTTTTTCGACTGTTTGCCGATGATCGCATCAGCCAGAGACTCGAATACCGGCCACGTCACCGCCTTACCTGACACCTGGGGATCGTCAAAGCGCAGGAAGCGGTTGCGCTCCTCCAGGCTGAGCAGACTGTAAAGTTCTTCCTTTCGCCCTGCGCCGGTGGGGGTATTGAGCAGTGCATCCTTGAAACCCAGGTAGTTGTCGACTTTCTCAAGGCCGTGGCTGGGGGTATAGAGATAGTGTCCCTTGGCGCTGATCATCAAAGAACCCGCCAGCTCTACGTAGAGCGGCTCATATTCCCAAAGACGCAGGGTTTCGATAAACAGCAGCGGTTCGTCCGGGCGAGATGGCCTGTACAGCCGCAGCAGTTCCTGGGCGTGGGCCTCGGTGAGTTGTCTTTTCTCCCGCTTGATCAGAATCGTGGCTTGTAGCGCATCGCTGAGAACTTGGGAAAGAAAGCGCCGGCGCGAGGTATTGAACGGGCCGGTGGCGTCCCAATAAGCGTCGATACAGTGGGCAAGGCTGGGGATCAGGTTGCTGGCGGTCACCTTCAACACGCTCTCCCATTGACGCTTGTTTTGCGGTGATACGGTGATGCCTGGATGAATGAAGTCAACGTCTTGCCCGGCGGGCCGACCCTGGCTGTGGAAGTAGGCCAGGACCGCCTCGCTGAGCGTCATGCTTCTGGTCAACTGGCTTGCCTTCCGACTCCCCACGCTACTCCACGTGCTCATGGTTACGCGGGCCTGTCGATGATCAAAGTTGGACAGCACCTCATTCAAGATCGCGTCAAGCATCGTACTGAGGGAGGGTAACTTGATCAGTTCATCCACCATTGTTCGGGCGTTGAGGCTTTGAGCGAACTCGATGGACTCGACCAGGGTGTTGAAGACGTCACCGTCGATACGTTGCCGGGTAGTCCTGATCGCGGAGGTGCTGTTGAGTTCGGCGCGCTGGGAAATCGATAACAGCCGAAAAAGATCGTCACGCTCGGCTGGACTGTCCAGCATTGCTTCCATCTTCTCTTCGAGAGCTTCGGGGCTGTCGAATTTTCTGATTCCGCCGTAGGGCGTGTAGAGGAACGCAGGCTGGGTCTGCGCTGCGTCTGCGTCTGTCAGCGCTTTGAGCACAAGGCAGCCGGCCAGCGGGATCGGCGCGTTTGCGTCGACCTGCAAGCGAATCGTTTCGGCAGACATGGGGGGCGTCTGTGCGGCGCGCAGCGTGTGGTTGGACAGGGACACGTGGTGCAGCCAGTCGAGGTCGGCCTGGGTCAATCCGTGGGGGGCGTTCAAGTCCTCCAGGTTATTGGCGGCCAATACCTCGGGAAATAATAACGGCGTAGTTGCAGTGGTCATCGTTGCTTCTCGCTCAAGGCGCCGCGAGGCGGCACGTTTGGTGGATGAGCGGCCAGACTAGGCAACGATCAATGAGCCAAGGTGGTACATAGTTACCGCACGCAAGCGCGGTGATCAGCGTAATCCGGCACGAGCAAGCTTTGCTCCGACAGTGAAGCGGTGTTTAATCAGCCGGCTGGTTCCCCTTACGCTGTTGCTACCTCCAACAATCACTCTGGAGCTTCAGATGTCTGCGCTATCCGATCATGCCGGTTCAAGCACCCTATCTTTTTCCGCTTTGGTGAGCTTGCTGGAGAAAATATTCCTGCGACACGGCACGTCGGCCGAGGTCGCCCGGGCCCTGGCCGAAAACTGCGCCGGAGCCGAACGTGATGGCGCCCACAGTCATGGGGTGTTTCGCATTCCCGGTTATGTCTCGACGCTGAAAAGTGGTTGGGTCAATGGTCAGGCAGTACCCACGGTCGAAGATGTGGCATCAGGGTTTGTACGGGTGGACGCTGGTAACGGCTTCGCCCAGCCGGCCCTGGCCGCCGCACGTCCGTTGCTGGTGGCCAAGGCCCGCAGCGCCGGGATTGCAGTGTTGGCGATCCGCAACTCCCATCACTTCGCTGCCCTGTGGCCGGATGTCGAGCCGTTTGCCTATGAAGGTCTCGTGGCATTGAGCGTGGTCAACAGCATGACGTGCGTGGTGCCTCACGGTGCTGACCGTCCACTCTTTGGTACCAATCCTATTGCCTTCGCTGCGCCACGGGCCGATGGTGAGCCGATTGTCTTCGACCTAGCCACCAGCGCGATTGCCCACGGAGATGTGCAGATTGCTGCACGCAAGGGCGAGTCACTACCGCCAGGAATGGGGGTGGACAGCCTCGGTCAGCCGACCTGCGATCCGAAGGCGATTCTCGAAGGTGGGGCGCTCCTGCCTTTTGGCGGACACAAGGGCTCGGCGTTGTCGATGATGGTCGAGCTGCTGGCGGCCGCCCTGACCGGTGGCAACTTTTCCTTCGAGTTCGATTGGCACAACCATCCTGGGGCCAAGACACCCTGGACCGGTCAGTTGTTGATCGTGATCGACCCGAGCAAGGCCGCCGGGCAGAACTTCGCCGAGCGCAGCCAGGAGCTGGTCAGACAGATGCATGGTGTCGGGTTGCGACGGCTGCCGGGTGATCGTCGACACAACGAGCGCAGCAAATCCAATGAGCGGGGGATCGCACTGGACGAGCAGACATTGGCGCAGTTGCGGGAGTTGGCGGGTTTGTAAAGCCGGCTTCGGATGAGGCTCTGGCGGTTCACGCATCAGTGGCGAGGAAATAAATCTCCTCGCCACACTATCAGTGATCATTCAAACAGGTTTTTGCCAAGGGCTTAACGGCGTCCGAGCAACAACCCCACCACCAGGCCGAAGCCTGCGGAAATGGCCACGGTCTGCCATGGATGTCCGCCGATATAGACTTCGGTGGCATCGACCATCGGCCGGGTCCGCTCCCGTGCGCTGGCAACCGAATCCAGGGCTTGTTGCAGCTTCTGCGAGATCTGGTCGCGCAGGTTTTCAGCGTCTTCGCCGACCAGTGAGGCGCTGCTTTTGAGCAGCTTTTCCGATTCCTCAATCAAAGCCTTCAGTTCACTGAAGGCTTGATCCTTGATTTGCTCTCCATTCCCTTGCAGCGTGCTTTTGCGAGCCATTGAGGTACTCCTTGCTGATGATGGCAGTGAACAATGGAGTGCTGCCCTTGAGCAAAAGTTGCAGCGTCTGGCAGCGGCAGCACTGTGGATCATAAAACGTGGTTAAGACGCGCCTCTTCAAGGTGTAAGATGGCGCATATTTACGCAACAGGTAATTCCCATGAGTTTCAATCTGGCTGACAAGCCCCTGGCCGAGCGCGCGGCACTGGAAGACGAAAAGTCCCGACTTTTTGAACTGTGGCAAAACAATCTGGGCAAGGCCAAGGGTGACGCGGCCCGGTTGTTCGGCGAGCGTTCCAAGCGCAAGGGCAAGTGGTCCGAATGGGTGCGTGCCGAACTGGACGGCATGTCGCCGCCCGAGTACGCCAACATGGTGCGCAGTGAAGTCAATCGTCTGATGGCAGCCAACAAATAAACCTCAGGCAAAGGTCGCGATGATAGCCTCACGCACCTTGACCACGGCCGGGTCCATCTGCGTATGGGTTCGCCAGCCCAGTTCGATCGGGTAGCGGGGCAGGTCCAGCGGGCAGGGCAGCAACGCCAGGCCACTGAGGGAGGCGATCGCCGCGGCGGCATGCAGCGGAATGGTCGCCACGGCCTGGCTGCCCTTGAGCAGGAACGGCAGGGCGGCAAAGTGGGTGGTCGAGGCACACACCCGCCGGCTCAGGCCAAGGCCGGCCAACCCTTCGTCGGTGATGCCGATGAACCCACCGGAAGACACGAGCAGATGCTCACGGGCCACGAACGCCTCCAGGGTCAGCGTCTGCTGGTCCTGCGTCAGGCTGGCCGGGTCGACGAGACAGGCGTAGTCGCCTTCGCCCAGTACCTGACGGCTGAGCAAGCGTTCGGTAAACCCTCCCGCCGTGATCGCCAGATCGAAACTGCGCTCCATCAGGGCCCGGCCGACGATCTGGCTATGGGTCTGGCGAAAAATCAATCGCAGCCCCGGCGCCCGTCGTGCCACGTCCTCGATCAAGCGCCGGCCATGGGCAATTTCGAAATCATCGGACAACCCGACGATGACCGAGCGACCTTCGTAATGACTGGCATCGGGGTCAACCATCGCCAGGCTCTGGCGACATTTATTCAGTGCGTCGCTGATCACCGGTTTGAGCTGATTGGCCCGTAAGGTCGGCGCCAGGCCGCGGCCAGTGCGCACAAACAATTGATCGTCATACAGGTTTCGAAGCCTGCGCAGCGCCGCGCTGATGGCCGACTGGGTCACGCCCAGGCGCAGCGCGGCGCGGCTGGCGCTGGATTCATCGTGCAGGGCTTCGAAGGTCTTGAGCAGATTAAGGTCGACATCCGCGATATTCATAATACTCATATCATTTAGCAGCGTATGGGGCTTTATTCATGATCGTCTGGCACCTGAAAATCAGCAACCCCAGATGATCGAGGAGTTGAAAACCATGCCCAAATCCATTGTGGCTGCCCTGCAGATCGGCTCGTTGCCCGGAGGCAAAGCTGACACCCTGGCGCAGATCCTTTCCTATGAAGATGCCGTACGCCAGGCCGGAGCACGCTTGGTGGTGATGCCCGAAGCGCTGCTGGGTGGGTATCCGAAGGGAGAAAGCTTCGGTACACAGTTGGGGTACCGGTTGCCCGAGGGGCGCGAGGCCTTTGCTCGTTATTTTGCCAACGCCATCGACGTGCCGGGCAGTGAAACCGAGGTCTTGGCCGGGTTTTCGGCGCGCACGGGGGCAAGTCTGGTAGTGGGGGTCATTGAGCGTGACGGCAGTACCTTGTACTGCACCGCCCTGTATTTCGAGCCCGATGCCGGCCTGGTGGCCAAGCATCGCAAGCTGATGCCCACTGGCACCGAGCGTTTGATTTGGGGTAAGGGCGACGGCTCGACTTTACCGGTGATCGACAGCCAGGTCGGTCGTGTAGGCGCGGCGGTGTGTTGGGAGAACATGATGCCGCTGTTGCGCACCGCGATGTACGCCAAAGGGGTGCAGGTCTGGTGTTCGCCGACGGTGGATGAGCGGGAGATGTGGCAGGTGACCATGCGTCATATCGCCCACGAAGGTCGTTGTTTCGTGGTCAGCGCCTGTCAGGTTCAGGCCTCGCCTCAGGCGCTGGGCATTGAAGTAGCGAACTGGCCTGCCGAGTGTCCCCTGATTGCCGGCGGCAGTGTAATTGTCGGCCCCATGGGGGACGTCCTGGCCGGTCCGCTTAAAGGCACAAGCGGGTTGTTGACCGCCGAAATCGATACCGATGAACTGGTACCAGCGCGCTACGACTATGACGTGGTCGGCCATTACGCCAGGCCAGATGTGTTCGAACTGGTGGTGGACGAGCGGGCCAAACCCGGCGTGCGTTTCACTCGCTGATTTACCAAGTGGCCGCGGTACCCGGCAAGTCCAGGGTGCCGCGATCCACGAAGCGCAGGGTGCCGAACAGTCCACCGGCCAGTTTGCCTTTGAGTACGTAAGGCAGGTTGTCCAGGCTTTGGGTCTGGCTCAGGCCCAGCGTCTGGCGCAGCACGGAGAAAGCCGAGATGCTCACTGGCACGCTCAGTACCGCCTCGGAGAACCGTGGGATGGATCCGGTCTGATCGCTGACCCCCGATGCCAGTGCTCGGCCATTAACCTCGAGGTCGAGCGCGACACCGTTGTAATCGATGGCGGTTTCGTTAGGGTTCTGCAATCGCAGTTTCACGGCAAAGCGCATCTCCAGCTCCTGGCTGGGCAACGGTTCGATGCCCACCACGGTGATGTTCAGCGGATCGCGGTGCGGGAAGAGGGCGCAGGCGCTCAGGCTGAGCAACATCAGGAAAAGGGACACACCGAGGGCTCTGCGCATGGATAAACTCTCACGATAATAGGTAGGGCAAACGGGCGAGCTGTTGAGCACGATAACCCACATTTCTCTCAAACCACCGCACATCACGCGGTTTCCCGTCCAGTTCAATCCAGACAGGGCTCATGGCTCCTGACAGTTTCTGACAGCAGGCTCTGCTAATCTGCGTCAATCTTTTTTCCGGATCGCCCATCGTGTCGCGTACCACTCGACTGCTCACATTATTGCAAGTCTTGCGAGGCAAGCGCTGCCCGGTTACCGCTGCGACATTGGCGGCCGAGTTGAAAGTGTCCGAGCGCACGCTCTACCGCGATATCGCCGAACTCTCGGCCCTGGGGGCGCCGATCCAGGGCGAGGCGGGCATTGGCTATGTGTTGCGCAGCGGCCTGTTCCTGCCGCCATTGATGTTCACGGCTGATGAAATCGAAGCCATTGTGCTGGGGCTGCGCTACGTTGATCAGCGTGGCGACGAGGTGCTGGGCAAGGCTGCTGCCGACGCTTTGGCCAAGGTGGCCGCAGTGCTGGCGCCTGACGTCCGGGATGCCCTGCGCAACCCCACGGTGTTGCCCGGGCCTCCTGGCTATGGCTATCCACAGAATACGGTGGAGCTGAATGTGTACCGCCAGGCCATTCGCGCTCAAGCCAAGCTGCATATCGACTACGCCGACGTGAACAAAAAACCCAGCCAGCGCCTGATCTGGCCGTTGGCCCTGGGTTTTTTCAATGAGGCGCGGGTAGTGGTTGCCTGGTGTGAACTACGCGGCGCCTATCGGACCTTTCGCACTGACCGGATTGCTTCTGCCACCGAGCAGGGCGAGCGCTATCCTGGCCGGCGCAGCGACTTGTTGCGCGCCTGGTTCAAACTGATGGAACTGGACGAAATGGGGCGTTTCACTCCTGACAAAAACTGACACAAGGCTGTTCTAGCATGGTGTCAGATCGATAAAACAAGGAGCCCTACCATGTCCAATCCCGTCTCTTCCCTGGCCCCGGCCATCGCCGGCTACATTGCGGCCGCCAATGCCCGTGACAGTTCGGCGGTGACGCGTTTTTTCGCCGAGGATGCCAACGTGTTCGATGAAGGCCAGCACCGCGCCGGTACCCAGGCCATCGCTCAATGGATGGAAGACACCGCCCGGCGTTTACAGCCTCGGGTCGAGGTGCTCAATGTGCAGCAACGCACCGGCAAGGTGCTGGTGCATAACCTGATCTCCGGAACTTTCCCCGGCAGCCCGCTGGAGTTGCGCTACACCTTCCGGCTCGACGAGCAGGGGAAGATCAGTCGGCTGGATATCTCGATCTAGATGTTTGCACGTTGGATCGTCAACACCTGTGGGGAGGGGATAAATCGCCCTCGCCACAGGGTTTTGTTTGGGTTCACAGACAGGTGAGGTCACTCACTCAAAGCCGCCGGCATGGCATACTCCCCGACCTCGTTTTCCGGATCCGGGCCGTATGACTTTCGACTCCCCCTTGAGCGCCTGGCAGCATGCCATCGAACACCATGGCTTTGTCCAGGATGAAGCCCAGGAACTGGCCATCATGGCTCTGCAAGAGTGCCACCAAGCACTGCACGAGGGGCGCAAGTCGATCCAGGGCGTTTATCTCTGGGGGCCGGTCGGCCGCGGCAAGACCTGGCTGATGGACCGTTTCTACGAAAGCCTGAGGGTGCCGGCCCGTCGTCAGCATTTCCATCATTTCATGGCCTGGGTGCATCAGCGCTCGTTCCAGCTTACGGGCACGCCGGACCCTTTGCAGGCATTGGCTGCAGAACTGAGCCAAGAGGTCAGGGTGTTGTGTTTCGACGAGTTGTTCGTCACCGACATTGGCGATGCCATCATTCTGAGCCGTCTGTTTCAGGTCATGTTCGAGCGGGGCATGGTGGTGGTCAGCACCTCCAACCTGCCGCCCGAGGAGCTTTATGCCAACGGCCACAACCGCGAGCGATTCCTGCCCACCATCACGGCGATCAAGCAGCACATGCGGGTCGTGCCGGTGAACGGATGGCAAGATCATCGCCAGCATCCGGGAGCATTGCAGCAGCGCTACTGGCTACGCGATGGCGGACAACCCGATCCGTTGGAGGCTATTTTTGCCCAGTTGACCGCAGGACAGGCGTCCAACAGTTTGCCGATTGAAGTTGGCCATCGTCTGCTTCAGCCCGTGCGGGCCAGCGATACGGTGCTCTGGAGTCGTTACGCGGATATGTGCGAACAGCCGTTCTCAGCCATGGATTTCATGGCACTGTGCGACCGTTTCAAGGCCATTCTGATCAGCGACGTACCCAATCTGAGCGCCGAGCAGCGCGAGGGGCGCATTGCCCGTGGAACCGAAGACGGGGTTGAAAGGGTCGAGGCCGGTGATCGTGAGTTGCCGCAGTTGTCCATTCATGATGACGGTGTGCGACGGTTCATTGCCCTGGTCGATGAATGCTACGACCGCAAGGTGCCGTTGTACCTTTCGGCACAGGTACCGATGGACCGGTTGTACACCGAGGGCTATCTGCAATTCCCGTTTCGTCGTACGCTCAGCCGCCTGCAGGAAATGCAAATGCAGCGTTTTGGTCAGTCCGCCTGACCGTATCCCGCCGACGGCACCGGAGCCGTCGGTACTACCGAAGTGAGATGGAACGCCGTGGAAGAAACCAGGGACATTCTTGTATTGCAAGCCAGCTACACCAATGCAGTCCACGCCGAAGCAATCTGTTATGTGCTGAACGGCTATGCCGAAGATCCAATGGGCGGTGGTCAGTCGCTGCCGCCGGAAGTGCTGCTGCATCTACCCGAGGAACTGGCCAAGCGCCCGCATGCCTTCAGCGTACTGGCTTTCGTCAACGGCGAACCAGCGGGCCTGGTCAATTGCTTCGAAGGTTTTTCGACCTTCGCCTGCAGACCGCTGGTCAATGTCCACGATGTTGTGGTGATGAAGCCGTTCCGCGGGTTGGGGTTGAGCCAGAAGATGCTGCAGAAGGTCGAGGATATCGCCCGCCAGCGTGGTTGCTGCAAAATCACCCTGGAAGTGCTTGAAGGCAATGCCATCGCCCAGGCCAGCTATACCAGGTTTGGCTTTGCCCCTGGCATGTTCGACCCGGCCCATGGCCGTATGCTGTTCTGGACAAAGCCCCTGTAGAGGCCGCTCCTGTGGTAGCGGGCGAGGGCGGTGCGGTTATTTTTGCACGACCCGCACCGCAGGCGCCTTGGGCTGCATCAGGCTGAAGTCGATCAAGGCTTTGCGCTGGTGTTCATAAGGGTTGCCGATCAACAGCGGGCGGGCCTTGAAGTCATCGCTCACCAGGCTTTTACTGCGGTCCAGCTCATCAAAACTCAAACCGGCCAGGTCTGCCCAGGTGTGGATCAAGTGAGCGCTGCTGTAGGGGCGTGACAGGTCAGCGCTGAAGTTCCAGTCATGAGTTTCACGCCACTTGGGCGAGGCCCAGGCGATGAACGGAACGGTGTACATCGGCGCGGTCGGCTTGCCTTCGTTGCGGCCAAGCGTGCTGTGGCCCGGCGAATCGAACACGTCTTCGCCATGGTCCGACAGGTACAGCAAAAAGCCGTTGGGGTCGGTTTTGGCGTAGTCCTTGATCAGGCTGGACACTACGAAGTCGTTGTACAGCACCGCGTTGTCGTAACTGTTGTAGGTCGGGACCTGGTCGTCACGCACCCCCGCCGGTACGCCCTGGCGGTCGGTGAACGTCTTGAAGCTGGGCGGATACCGGTATTGATAGCTCATGTGGGTGCCGAGCAGGTGCACCACGATCAGTTTGCGCGCAGCGCTGTCTGCCAGGGCCTGGTTGAACGGGGCGATCACATCGCCGTCGTATTGCGCCGCGTTCTGGTTGCGGTTGTTGTTCAGGTATACCTGCGCATCGGCTTGTTGAGAGAAGGTCGTGAGCATGGTGTTGCGCTTGGTCATGGTCTGCTGGTTAGTGATCCAGAAGGTCTTGTAACCGGCCTGCTTCATCATGCTCACCAGGGACGGTGTGCTCAGGTAAAGGTCTGGGTTCTGTTCATCGGCGAACGTCAGCACCTGCTGCAGCGCTTCGATGGTGTAGGGGCGCGGGGTGATGACATTGTCGAAAACCGAGAGCTGGTCCTTGAGCTTGTCCAGTTCCGGCGTGGTTTTCCTTGGGTAACCGTACAGGCTCATGCGCTGGCGGTTGGTGGACTCGCCGATGACCAGCACCAGAGTGGCGGGCTGGTCGGCCATGGCGTCCTTCAGGTGGCCCAGGGGGGCGATCTTGCTGGCGCTGTGAAGCATGCCCTGCATGTTTTCCAGTTGTTCGCCATAGCGCCGGTAAGCAACCAGCATCTGCCACGGCACGGCCGGCTCGATGCGACTTTCGAATTTCTCCAGGCCACCGGCAAATGTACCTGCACGCAGGGTGTGCTTGACCAGCGGATAGCCGGCAACTGCCACCACAATCGCAGTCGCCGCGACCATGGCTTGGCCGCGGGGCAGGTACACCGGGCGCAGACGTGTCCAGAGCCAATATCCGACGGCGGTATGGGCCAGGAAGGCCGCCACCATCCACCAGGCAAAATACTGCGTCATGTACTCGCCGGCTTCGGACACGTTCGATTCGAACATGATGAAGATGACGCTCTGGGAAAACTCCTGCTGATAGATGAAGAAGTAGCCCAGGCTGGCCATGGAGCAAGCCCACAGGACCACGCCGATCAGCGCAGCAAGTAAACGGGTCCGGGCAGGAAAGAGCAGCGTGGGCGCAAGCCACAGCGCGCTCATCACGAATGCCTGGCGAAACCCGGTGAACCCAGAGGTGTCGGTTACCAGTATGAGCAGTTGGGTAATGCCCGAGAAATACCAGAAAAACAGAAATAACCAGCCAAACCCGGCCCAGTCGAAACTTTTCGCAGTCGTTGTGCTGCGTTTGAACAAACTCATCAAGCGCTCCAGCCTTCCTGTCGACAAAGCCGCTGGCACCCAATGGATGCCCACAGACATGCGCCGAACTACCTAAAAGGCCGGGAGTATCGCGATGGGGGTGTGAAAAGTTTGTTAGATATTTGGTTACAAAACGAATGTCGGGGGGGCTGTGGCGAAGGCGTTATTTGTGGCGAGGAGGTTTATTTCCGGTGGTCGCGTTGCAACCTCACGCACTGAAACCCGCGCACTCAGGGGCTGGCCGCTACGTGTTGCGGCAAGAACACATGCCCTTGGCACGAATGGGTACACATGGAAATGACACCGGTTTGTCCAGTGCCACTTCCGGCGCCGCGCCTCTGCTCGGGGGTTACCGAGCCAGGGCCTGGCTCTGATGGGACAGCTGGGAGTGTTGCAACTGCATGCGCAATTGCGTCACCTCATCAAGCAGCAGATCACGCTCTTCTTTGAGCAGGCGTAATTCGTCGCGACGAATGGTCACGTAAAGGGTTTGGGGAGGACGTGCGGTAACTACGGAGTCCATTGCTCACCTCGCAAATGGCGTACATCAACTATAGAGATGTCGCCAGTATTTGGTCGACACCTCTACTATCGGCGCCGATTCTGATTTCTTTTGCTTGTGATTGGAACTTTTTTATTTTTCATGGTCGCTGTGTCTTTGGCCGGATCTGGAGCGTTATCCCTTGTGATCGCTCGAATTACCCGGAAACTATGCAGCAATGCTCTGGACTAACCTCCACTCGTCGATTGAGCTAAACCTTTGACACACCTTTATTTGTAGTAGGGAGCATCAGCACATGCAACTCGGGATCATTGGACTGGGCCGCATGGGCGGCAATATTGCGCGGCGCCTGATGCTCAATGGGCATACCACCGTCGTCTACGATCGCAATGCCGCCTTTGTTGAAAACCTGAGCCAGGAGGGCGCAACGGGCGTCGCGGATCTGCCGCAACTGGTGGCCGGTCTGGAAAAACCACGGGCTGTCTGGGTCATGTTGCCTGCCGGCGCACCCACCGAAGACACGATTAACGTTCTCAGCGAGTTGCTGGAGCCGGGCGACGTCATCATTGATGGCGGTAACACGTACTACAAGGATGACATCCGTCGCGCGCAGGCGTTGTCGGTCAAGGGCCTGAATTATATCGACGTCGGCACTTCCGGCGGCGTCTGGGGCCTGGAACGCGGTTATTGCATGATGATTGGGGGTGACGCCGAAGTGGTGAAGCGCCTGGACCCCTTGTTTGACAGCCTGGCACCAGGGATGGGCGATATCCCGCGCACCCGCGACCGCAAGTCCGACGATGATCGCGCTGAACGCGGCTACATCCACGCGGGCCCGGCCGGTTCGGGGCATTTCGTGAAGATGATCCACAACGGCATTGAATACGGAATGATGCAGGCCTTCGCCGAGGGCTTTGACATCCTCAAGACCAAATCCAGCGAAAGCCTGCCACCTGAGCAGCGATTTGACTTGAACGTGGCCGATATCGCCGAAGTCTGGCGTCGCGGCAGTGTGGTGTCGTCCTGGCTGCTGGATTTGACCGCCGACGCCTTGGCCAGCGATCCGAAGCTGGACGGCTTCTCTGGTGAGGTTGCCGACAGTGGTGAAGGGCGCTGGACCATCGAAGCGGCCATTGAGCAAGCGGTGCCGGTGCCGGTGCTCTCCAGTTCATTGTTCGCCCGTTTCCGCTCGCGGCAGCAGAGCACCTACGGTGACAAGATGCTCTCGGCCATGCGCTTTGGCTTCGGTGGTCACGTGGAGACGCCGAAAAAATGACCTCGATCGGCAGGAAATCCAAGGCAGAACCCGCGCCGCCGACCACGCTGTTTCTGTTCGGCGCCCATGGTGATCTGGTCAAGCGTCTGCTGATGCCGGCGCTGTACCACCTCAGTCGCGACGGGCTGCTGGGGGATGGCCTGCAGATCATTGGCGTCGACCATAATGCTATCAGTGATGTGGACTTCGCCAGGAAACTCGAGGATTTCATCCGTCACCAGGCGGCGAGCAAGGGCGGCGATGCCGACCGGGCGCTCGACCCGGTGCTGTGGGCCAGCCTGGCTCGGGGCATCAGTTATGTTCAGGGTGACTTCCTCGACGACAGCACCTACCAAGCACTGGCGGCGAAAATCGCCGCCAGTGGCACCGGCAACGCGGTTTTCTATCTGGCGACCGCGCCGCGCTTTTTCAGTGAAGTGGTCCGCCGCCTTGGCGCGGCTGGGCTGCTTCAGGAACAGGATGATGCCTTCCGGCGTGTGGTGATCGAGAAACCGTTCGGTTCCGACCTGCAAACCGCCGAAGCGCTCAATGCCTGCCTGCTCAAAGTCATGAGCGAAAAACAGATCTACCGGATCGACCATTATCTGGGCAAGGAAACGGTGCAGAACATTCTGGTCAGCCGTTTTTCCAACAGCCTGTTCGAGGCCTTCTGGAACAATCACTACATCGACCACGTACAAATCACCGCCGCAGAAACCGTTGGCGTGGAAACCCGTGGCAGTTTCTATGAACACACCGGCGCCCTGCGGGACATGGTGCCCAACCACTTGTTCCAGTTGCTGGCGATGGTGGCCATGGAACCGCCGGCCGCCTTTGGCGCCGATGCGGTGCGTGGTGAGAAGGCCAAGGTGGTCGGGGCCATTCGCCCCTGGTCGGTGGAGCAGGCCCGCGCCAACTCGGTGCGTGGCCAGTACACCGCAGGCCACGTCGGCGACAGACCGGTCAATGGTTACCGCGAGGAAGCGAATGTCGCGCCCGACAGCAATACCGAAACCTACGTCGCCCTCAAGGTGATGATCGATAACTGGCGTTGGGTCGGGGTGCCGTTTTACCTGCGCACAGGCAAACGCATGAGTGTGCGGGACACGGAAATTGTCATCTGCTTCAAACCGGCGCCTTACGCGCAGTTTCGCGATACCGAAGTCGATGAACTGCAACCTACGTACTTGAGAATCCAGATCCAGCCCAATGAAGGCATGTGGTTCGACCTGCTGGCCAAGCGGCCGGGGCCAACCCTCGACATGGCGAATATTGAGCTGGGATTTGCCTACAAGGACTTCTTCGAAATGCAACCGTCCACGGGCTACGAAACCTTGATCTATGACTGCCTGACCGGCGATCAGACCTTGTTCCAGCGTGCCGACAACATTGAAAACGGCTGGCGTGTGGTCCAGCCGTTCCTCGATGCCTGGCAACAGGACGCGACGGTCCAGTTCTACAAGGCCGGTGAAGATGGTCCGTCGGCCGCAGATGACCTGCTGACACGCGATGGCCGCGTTTGGCATGCGCTCGATGAGTGATCAGGTGAAACACCCCATCCGGTTTTTACTCAGTGACATGGACGGCACGCTGTTGCTGCCCGACCACAGTCTCAACCAGCGCACTATCGAGGCCGTTCGCTCGCTGCGCGAGGCGGGCGTGATGTTCAGCCTCGCCACCGGGCGGCCGCCCCGGGCGATGTTGCAGCAGATCGAAGCCTTGGGCGTGGACCTGCCTACCGCCGCGTTCAATGGCGGTACGCTGGTCCACCCGGACGGCAGTTTCCTCGCCGTGCACTACCTGCCACCTGAGGCGGCTTTGGCGACGCTGGCCTTGTACGCCGACCAGCCTGATATCGAGGTCTGGGTGTTTGCCGACGGCGACTGGCTGGTGCGCGACGCCAACGGTCCGATGGTGCCGGTGGAGACGCGTGGGCTTGGCTATCCGCCGGTGCAAGTCGAGAGTTTCGAGCCTTACCTGGAACGTATCGACAAGATCGTCGCCACCAGCGCCAATACGCAGCTACTGGTTGAGCTGGAGGCGCGTTTGCATCCGCTGCTCAAGGGCCAGGCTCAGGTCTCGCGTTCGCAACCGATCTATCTGGATGTGACGGCGATGCGGGCAAACAAGGGTGAAGCGCTGGCGACCCTGGCAGCGTTCCTGGGGGTGCCGTTGGAACAGACTGCCGCCATGGGCGACGGTGGCAACGATCCGGCGATGTTTCACCGTGCGGGGTTGTCGATTGCCATGGGGCAGGCGGAGGAGGCGATTCAGCGTCAGGCCGATGTCATCACCGCAGCCAACACCGAAGACGGCGCGGCGCTGGCAATCGAGCGATTCATTCTGGCTCGATGAACCAAGCAAATCCTCAGGGCCGGTACCGCACCACCACTGCTCGATACTTGCCATGCAGAGAATAGCCGCCCACCAGGATCTTCCCGTCTGCCTGCAGCGCCAGGGATGTGGCGGTGTCGAGGCTGTAGCCCAGTCGAGTGCGGACCCAACCTCTGCCCTCACCGAAATCCGGATCGAGGCTGGCGTCCGGCAAGTGCCGGGCCAGAACGAAGTCAGTTTCGATACCGCCGATGGTGGCCCCAGCGGTCACCAGCTTTGCGTCTGCTTGAAGCTGGGCCGCCGTCCACTGACTGGCGCTGTTGCCAAATTTCAGGAACTGACACTGTCCTTGATTGCAGCGAGGGTCCGGTTTGCCGTCCCTGCCCACTCTTAGCGACAGGCAATGCATCGGGTCGCGGCTGCTGCCCAGTGCTTGCAGATCACCGTCTGGAAGTTGGACGATCTGGCTGACCATCACGCTGTGCTGTTGGGTCGTGATGGACAGGAAACCGTCCTCGCCAAAGCTGTCATCAAGTGTGCCGCTGGGATCATAGCGGGCCATCAAACCTTGTTGGGGCAAGTCAATCACTCCGCCGACCACGATGCTGCCGTCGGCCTGAAGCGCCACACAACCCAGCCAAGTGTTTTTCAACAGATGCCGGACCATCACAAAGCCGCGGTTGTTGAACGAAGTGTCCAATGCGCCGTCGGGCAGGAGCCGGATCAGGATGCCGACATGGTCAGATAATTGGTAATGATGATTGGCGAGGATGAGGATCCGGCCATCGGCCTGCACCCGCATGTCGCAGGCTTCAAGACCCGGTACGCCGGGTGGGAGCCAGGTGTCGCGCAGACCTTGGGAAAGATTGCCGCACAGCCGTATGACCTGCCGCCCGGCGCTGCCGAAGCTTTGAACGGCGCGGCCCTGCTGATCGAACAGCGCGATGGCGGGCAGGGTGCGGTCGGTGTTTTCGTAGTGCAGACCGGACAGCAGGATACGGCCGTCGGGTAATTCCATCACCTTGCCTGCCGTGGCTTCGAAGCCGCGCTCAAAAGAGCCGATCACATAGCCATGGTGTCCGAAGCTCGCGTCAGCCGAACCGTCGTGGTTGAGCCGTGCAAGCCCGAACCGGCTGCCTTCGGTCGTTTCGATCCGGGCTGCCACCAGGATCCTTCCGGCACGATCGACCGTCAGGCCCGTGGTCCGGCTCCCGAAGCTACCGGTAAAATGCACCCAGGCTTTACCGTTATCGGCAAAGCCTGGGTCGAGTTGGCCGGCACAGGCTGCGGCCGTCGGCATTGCAAACGCGGTTTGATCGAGCATGCATGCCTCTCCTTGCGTGTCGATAAGCCCGGAGGGGCGACGACTGCATGAGGGCAACATTCAATCCCTGAATGTGACAATGCACAACTATCAGACGCTGCAGAAACAGCAGCGAATCGTGCCAGAACACTGGCTTTTCGATCCAGTGCAAAGCCTGCAATCCATCATCAGGTTTACCGCTAAGGATTTACTCAGGCATGGACCAGGATTGCAGGGTGTAGCCTTCCTGGCTCAACTCGGCACGGGCCTGTTTCAAGCAGTCAGCCAGTTGGGCCGGGTCGGTGTAGGCACTGCTTGGAATCTGAGTGCGGCCAATATGAGTATTGGTGCGGTCAATGACGGTCAGGCTCAGTTCACCATTACCGTCTTGTGGAGCCCAGGCCACGCATTGAAAAGGACGAAAGGCGCGGTCGGCAATCAAAAGAGCTTCGTTGATACGGAGCGGGGCGTTCATGGCGTTATCTCTTAAGTATGCCCAATCAAATGATGTGCCGTCGGTTGGGCGTACCGGGCGGCTGGTTACTTGTACTGATGTCTTGTAAGGGGGGGCAGGTCACACATTCCTTAAATAAATTTCGATTTTCTTTCAGACCCGGCTTTTGGACTTTTGTTTGAAAGCTTGATGAAAGATTCAAGCGGGCGACAACTAACGAAACGCGCGCTTATAACCACTTTAAAGCGAACTCGATAATCAATTGATACAAGCAGGTGTCAACTTCTTGCTACTGTTACATGCAGGTTCGCCAAACGACTGTTTTTCCTCATATTCCTTATTTTGGCGCCAAGGATCAGTCATGATCGAAGCCAGTACGTCGCGTCGTCTGCTCGTGGTTGATCCCTGCGATGATTGCCATCGCCTGTTGCCCGGATTACGCACCATTGGCTGGGACGTGGAGAGCTGTTCCCTTGAACATGCGGGCGATCGAACGTGCGATGTGGGCCTGTTGCGACTTCAACCTTTTCATCTGGAACGGCCGGAGGCGGTCAAGGAGTTGATCAGCCGCAGCGGCACCGAGTGGATCGCCGTGCTGAATCAGGAAGTGTTGCGTCTGAAGAATGTGGGGGACTTTGTCTGCGAGTGGTTTTTTGATTTTCATACCTTGCCATTCGACGTGTCCCGGGTTCAGGTGACTCTGGGCCGCGCCTTTGGCATGGCGCGTTTGCGCGGACAGGGCTCGATTCACATCAATGAGCCCGAACATGAATTACTGGGCGACAGCAAACCCATTCGGGAGCTGCGCAAATTGTTGAGCAAGCTGGCACCTGCTGAATCGCCAGTGTTGATTCGCGGTGAAAGCGGCACCGGCAAGGAGCTGGTGGCGCGCACGCTGCATCGCCAATCCCATCGGCGCAACAAACCGTTCATTGCCATCAATTGTGGCGCGATACCGGAGCATTTGATCCAGTCGGAATTGTTCGGGCACGAGAAAGGCGCTTTCACGGGTGCCCATCAGCGCAAGATCGGGCGGATCGAAGCGGCTCACGGCGGCACGTTGTTTCTGGATGAAATTGGCGACCTGCCGTTGGAGCTACAGGCCAATCTGTTGCGTTTCCTGCAGGAGAAACACATCGAGCGGGTCGGAGGCAGCCAGCCGATCGCCGTCGATGTGCGGATTTTGGCCGCCACCCATGTGGATCTGGAAGCCGCCATCGAGCACAAGCTGTTTCGTGAAGACCTGTATTATCGCTTGAACGTGCTGCAGGTGCTGATGGCGCCGTTGCGTGAACGCCATGGCGATTTGTCGATGCTGGCCAGCCACTTCTCGCATTTCTACAGTCAGGAAACCGGTCGCCGGCCTCGCAGTTTCAGTGAAGACGCGTTGGTGGCCATGGGCAAGCATGACTGGCCGGGCAATGTGCGTGAGCTGGCCAACCGAGTACGTCGCGGCCTGGTGTTGGCCGAGGGGCGGCAGATCGAAGCGATGGACCTTGGCCTGACAGGCCATCAAGGGCCGGTCGCGCCGATGGGCACCCTTGAAGACTACAAGACCCGTGCTGAGCGCCAGGCGTTGAGCGATGTGCTTAACCGGCACAGTGACAACCTGAGTGTTGCTGCCCGCGTGCTGGGCATATCCCGGCCGACGTTCTACCGGCTTCTGCACAAGCATCAAATCCGCTGAATCAAGCCTTGCACTATTCGATGTGAGAGCGAGCCTGCTCGCGGTAGCGGTGTGTCAGTCACCAACAGGTCACTGATCTACCACTACCACGAGCAGGCTCGCTCCCACAGGGCACTGCGTTAGAAGTAATACGGGAATTTCAGGCTAAAGGTGAAGTCCGGTGCATCGTCGGTCAGACCGATGGACAGGTTGGGGACGATGGTCAGGTTGTCGCTGGCGGCTACGGTCATGCCGATGTTGAAGTAGCCGGCATTGGCGTCGCTGGAAACCACCGATTCCCAATCCCCGCCGTCCTGTTTGAGCTTGCTTTTCTTTTGTATGAGGTCGGAAACCGAGAACGACATACTCATCTTCTCGTTCAGCGCGAAGGCAATGCCCGCGCCGATCTGGAAGCTGTCGCCGATCCGCACCTTGCCCGGTATCCTCTGGTTGACGGTGGAGCTTATGTCGTCGAAGGACTCTTCGAAGTTATGGGTGTAGGAGAGGCTGCCGAACAGCACGGCCGGATCGAAGGTCTTGACCAGCGAGATCCCGGGTGTGATCGACCATACGCCGTTGCCGGTGGGCAGCTCTTCAGGCACAAACAGGTTGGTGTTGGCCTGGGACTGGCGCAGCTTGATGCCGAACGGCTCTTCGCCGGTTGGCGCCTTGACGCGCAGAGTGAGCACCGCGTCCGGGCTGTTGATCGATTCGTCCATGAATTTGTAGGCGATGCCGAAGTTGACGTCACCGATGGTGGGATCGCGGGTAACGGTTTCTTCGCTGGTCACCCCAGCTGCCCCTTGGTTGGCACCGCCGGACTGATAGGTGGATTCGCGGTAGACCACCGGTACGTTGAGGTCGAACTGCCAGCGATTGTCGAAGTTGTAACGGCCGGTGAGGTCCAGGGTCCAGGTGTCGGCCTTGATCCTGTCCAGGTTGATGTTGCCCAGGAAAATCGAGTCCAGGGCCAGGAAGCCGTTCAGAATCAATTGTCGTGTGTCGTAGCGCGAATAGGTCACGCCGGTTTCGAAGCTGAACTTGCCACCGCCAAAAAAGCCGCTGGCCTCGTCATAGAGGTTGGAGACACTCTGGGCGGGCTGTGAATCATCGGCCAGGGACTGCCCGTAACCGCTGCCGCCAGCCGCAGTCTGGTTGCCTTTCATGTCGGCTGGGGATTTGGCCAGGCGCTTGGGCGCGGGAGCAGCGGGTTGATCTTCGACCTGGCGGACTCGCTGCTCGAGTACCGCCAGGGCTCTTTGCTGGACCTCGTATCGTTGTCTGAGCTCGAGAAGCTCCTGCTTCAGTGCTTGAATGTCGGCGTCAGGTGCTGCTTGCAGCAGGGGCGCCGGTAAAAGGGTGCTTACGCACATCACAGCGCGCAACGATACGGATCGATACATGAAATATGCCGTCCCTATTTGCCCAGTGGTCGCAAGGCAGCGTAGTTCAATATCCGAGATTGCGCAGTCCGCGCAGCTGGGTCAGGTTGCAGTCCAAAGCTCCGGCGCTGAGGCCGTTGTTGTTCAACACCACGTTGAGTTGCGTCATGTTGTTGACCAGGTTGCTGTTACCCAGCAAGCGAGTGTTTTGCAGCAAGCCGCCCTGGGCGACTTGTTGCAGAGAACTACCCTGGTTGTGGTTGGCCTGGATCGCCATCTGCACGCCGCTGCCGGTGGCGGTAACCGCGACACTGCCGGCGGCGTTGCTGCCGCTGATGGTTTGGCCTTTGCTCAGCAGCTGGCCTTGAGCAGGCACCAGTGCGGGTGCCTGGTTGCTTTCCCTGACGTTGATGCTGACGTTGTTGTAGGCGGAATTGCCATCGCCCGCGGCGCGCACGCTCTGGGTCACGCCCTGGCCACCGGCCAGGCCCGCGCCACCGACAATGTTGCCGCTGCCCTGTTGCGGGGCCTGGCCATTGCCGGTCTGCTTGATCGTTGAAACATAGAACTGGGGTTTGACGGTGGCCGCCTGGATTTGCATGGAACTGCTCGCGCCGATCAGGTCGCCACTGGCGTTGCGCCAGGTGCTGCTCATGACGATGCCGAAGCTGATGACCCGACCGGGCATGACATAGCGTCCACGCAGTTCGGCAAGCTCCTGATCCTTGACTTCGATGGGTTTGAATCCGGCGTGGGCATGGCCCGACACAGCCGCGGCAAGGCTGGCAAACGCCAGCCAGCGTGAAGTTTTCATGTGCTGCTCCCGGAGCTTCCTGCTCCTTTTGTACTTATGGTTGGCGATTGGTCGGCGATTAGAAAAAGTCGCTCTGTATGAAACCAAAATCCATCAGCTCTGCATCTTTGACCGGGTTGAACCCGTCCAGTTTGTTACGCGCCGTTAGCGGTTGCGGAGGGGTGCGCAGTGCGTTGGTCTTGTCGTAACCCGGGCCGACGATGGCAAACACGATGCCGTTCCAGCCTTTGACGAAATCGTTATGGGCGTAGCGCTTGTGCCCCAGTACGGGGTCGGCGATATAAACCCATTGCTGGTCGGCTCGCTGCAATACCACGAAGTGCTTGTAGCCACGGATGTCCATCAGGACCACCACCGGAATTGTCACTGCCTCGAGCTTTTCTGGCGGTATCCGGTAGCCCCGGGCGCGCATGCCGATGCTTTCCACGTAGCGCTTCATATCGAGCATGGAAAATCCCTGGGTGCGGACCAGGTCATGGTCGGCTTTGACCAGCATGCCCTTGATGACGTGCTCTTCATCCACGTCAAGCCAATAGGCCTGGCGCAGTACCGTGGCCAGCGCGGCGGCGCCGCAACTGAAATCGGTTTTCTGTTCGACGATGTCACTGAACTTGCGCTCGCGCACACTCTGTACTGGCTTGTAGACCAACATGCCGCCGGGTAGGGCAGCGACCGGCATTTGCGCAGCTTCAGCCACGCCGGCCAGACAAAGGAGCAGAGAAAGGGCTGCCGCTCGCATGATCGATACGCCTTATGCACACCTGGGAAAGAAGCCCCGTTTCCGGGGCTTCGTTTCGATCGCGCTTACATGCAAGCCCTGCAACCGGCCGAAATGGACAGCGAGTTGCTTTGCTGGTTGCCCACGCCCGCCGACACGTTGGCGCCGCCGTTACCGGAGAAGCCGTTCATGGAGTTGGTCATGGTCGCGTTGTTGATGACAGGGTTTTTCCAGCCATCGCGGGTCAGCACTTGTTGAGTGTTGCTGCCGGCCAGTTCGAAAGTGCCCACGGCGGAGAACTTGAACTTGTCGTCATCGTGACCGCCGCCGTAGCCGCCTCTGTTGCCCCAGCCGCCATGGTCGTCGTCTTCGACGGTGCCGGTGCCTTTGGCCTTGAATGTGCCGGAAGCAGCGTAGGTGCTGGTGAGGGTGTCGGTCTTGTAGGTCCGTACGCCCTTGTTGTCGACCACAAGGCCGGTGGAAGACTGATCGGCCGAGGCTGCGGCTTCTGCGACACGTCCGCCCGATACAGCGATGGCCAGGTTGTTTTTCTGTTGGTTGAAGTTGCCGGCCGTCACGTTGATGCCGATGTTGCCGGAGCCATTGTTGCCCGCATTGGTGAGCGAGGCGTTGTTTCGGGTCGAGTTGTTTTTGACGTAGTTATTGTTATTGACCTGCATGGCGCTGGAGGTCGCGACCGCCGAGCCGAAGATGAATGCTTCGTCAGCGGTGGCGATGGCGGCGGCGTTGTCCTGCTGGTTGCCATCGCCGGCGGCGATGTTGGCGCCCATATTGCCGTTGCTGCCATTGAGCGAGTCAGCGGCTTCAGCCGTGTTGCGGGTGGCCTGGTTGGTCACCACGTTGCCGTCGCTGTTCTGCTCATCCATCACGGTCGCGCTAGCCCCGGCGGTGATCGAAAGCAGTTGTTCAAACGACGGACCTTGCGGACCGTGATTGCCATGCCCGTTGCCGTGCCCGTTGCCACGTCCGTTTCCATCAGCCTGTGCAGCCATTGCCATGACAGCGGCGAGAGCGAAAACCAATGGTTTAAGTGCCATTGTTGGTTTCATGGTGTTTCTCCTTGCGTGTCGTTGGTTAAGTGTCAGTACTTTCTTATGCCCACGTTTTTCGGGTCAGTCAGCGACCCGGATGCTCAGGGTGTTAGCCATGCGGTTCCCCACCCCGGCACTCTGGTTCACCTGGATAACCCCTCGGCTGCCGGTGAAGGCCTGGTCGCTGGTGACGACCTGGCGACTGCCGGTTGGGGTGCCAGTTGCTCCTGAGTTTGGTAACAACGCCACGTTCTGTTGAGAAAGGGCGCTATCGTCGATGCTCTGCGGCCGGGCACTGATGCCCACCCGCATGACATTGGCCATCTGGTTGTTGGCCCCGGCAGACTGGTTCACGCCCAGTACTCCGTTGCCGTTGCTAAATGAGCTGCCGCCGATGCGGGCCGTTGCGTTCATCGACGGGTCGGCCGCGGTGTCCAGTCGTTGACGCACGACAGTGGTGGCCTGGGCGTGAGTGCCGATGGCGATGGCCCGGGTGTTGGTCTGCTGGGTCTGATCGCCAGCGGCCTGGTTGACGTTGAAGTTGCCGGTATAGCGGCTGCCGGAATCCTGCAGATTGGCAGTGCTGATCACCGCCGCGCCCGGATCGGCGAACGCGGTGGACGAGCCGAGCAGGGCAAGCAGAAACAGGGTTGGCTTCATGTCACTGACCTCCGGCCAGCCGGCCCAGCGGGGCCAGCCCTGAACTCAGCGAGCGGTTGATCGTGCCGGAGATGGCACCACCGTTGCCGCCACCGTGACCGGCGCGCATGCCCGGCAAGCCGTTGGGGTTGGTCACGATGTTCAGACCTTGTACGCCGGTGTTGTTCGGGTTGACGGCGTTGCGGATCGACGAGCCGCTGGCGACGCTGGCGAATTCGCCGTCGCTCAGCTCGATGCTGGCGGTCGCTTGATTGACTCGATCAGATGGGTT
Organism: Pseudomonas sp. N-1-13; assembly: GCF_057787095.1. NCBI lineage: Bacteria > Pseudomonadati > Pseudomonadota > Gammaproteobacteria > Pseudomonadales > Pseudomonadaceae > Pseudomonas > Pseudomonas sp. N-1-13. The sequence continues at coordinate 2,597,918 of NZ_JBYNRI010000001.1, forward strand.
GGCGTTGACGGTGCTCGGGTAGGGGTCTTTGCCACCGTTGCGACCGATATGAACGGGCTGTACGTCACGGGTGAGCACAATGACGCCGTTGCCCTCGGCCTGCACAGGGAGGCTGAACGTCGCGCCAGCGGCGCAGCCGATCAACAGCAGGCAGGTCAAGCTTCTATTGAAAGTCCCCACGGCATCGATTCCTTCTTCGGTGGGCTGGCCTTGGTCCAGCGTTGCGAAGGAGGAAGAGCAGGTGTTGTGCCGGTTATAAAAAATCTATCAAATTCAATGGGTTGCTATATTTAAGGGGAGTTTCGCCCAGCACCTGTTTCATCCGTGAGACATGCCGATAGAGGCTAATGGCCGGGCGCTATCGCTTGGCTCTGGTTCAAGGCTTCGCAAGCAGGTGTTTCAAGAACCTGACAAAGGCACTGGAAAAACCATCGAAGTGCTCTGGAGCCGGGTTTGCCACGACTGGGGTGTTTCAATAGTGGTACAAACAGAGGGGTAAATCAGGCTTGGAGCAGTCGAGTCACGGTTGCAAACACCCGTTCCCGACGTTGCGCCCAATCGCCTTCAATAACCTGGAAGGGTTGCTGATGCCGAACCAGCCATTGCTCGATAGCCTCGAAAAACCTCATTCGGTCTTCCAGTTCGGGTTGGCAGCGCAGGCCGTCGCCCGTCCATTCGACCTGTTGCGGGCTCAGCAGCAGGTGCAAGTCGTAATGGCGCGCCAGCAAGGCCGGCTCCAGCCAGCTTGGGCAGTCGCCGAACAGGGTTTGGCTCCAGAGGATGTTGCTCAACAGGTGGGTGTCGAGGATCAACAACGGTGGTTTACCGGCGCGGGCCGCGTCTTCCCAGGCCAACTGTCCTGCGGCGATATCGGTGATGTCCGACAGGCGGGTCTCACGCGGATTCTGCTCCATGAAGTGGCGAACGTATTCGTCCACCCGCAAGCCGCCGAAGTGCTCCTGCAACTGCGCCGCCAGCCAGCTCTTGCCGCTGGACTCCGGGCCGGTGAGCACCATCACCTTCATGTGCGCAGGACCGGGTCGGCGCGCCATTCGCGCCAGCCTTGTACGGCCAACAGCGTGAACAAAGCGTAGAGCGCAGCGGTCAGGTACAGGTCCTTGTAGATGAACAAGCCCACGAAGATGATGTCCAGGGCGATCCACAACGGCCAGCATTGCACGCGTTTTTGCGCCATCCACCACTGCGCCACGAGACTGAAGCCGGTGAGTGCAGCGTCGAGCCAGGGCTGGGCGGCGTCGGTCCAGTGCGCCATGGCAGCACCCAGCATCAGGCTGCCTGCCGCGCCGACCGCCAGGCCACGCAATACTGAAGGCGCGCCCAGACGGGTGATTTGTCGCCCCTCATGATGCTGCCCCGCACGAGTCCATTGGTACCAGCCATAGAGTTGCAGTACGGCGTAGACACACTGCAGCAACATGTCCGAGTACAGCTTCACTTCGAAGAAGATCCAGCTATAGAGCAGCACCATGACCAGGCCGATCGGCCAGCACCAGGGGTTCTGCTTGACGGTCAACCAGACAGCAATCACGCCGAGGGCTGCGGCAAACAGTTCAAGCCCGGACATGGCGATTCCTTGGGTAGTAGGAGAAGGCGGCGATTGTAAACGCTGGCGCCCGTTTTTCTATGCCTGGTAAACCTTCTTGAGCAGGCGCAGCAATTCTTCGCGCTCGGCACCGTCAAGCGTTGAGGTGGAGTCCAGGTCGCTCTGTGCGGCGATTTGCTTGAGTTCCTTGAGCAGGGTTTCGCCGGTTTTGCTCAGGAATATCCCGTAGGAGCGTTTGTCGGGCTTGCACCGCACCCGCACGGCCAGTGCCCGGCTTTCCAGCTTGTTCAACAGGGGCACGACTTGCGGCGGTTCGATCGACAGGGCCTTGGCCAGATCGGTCTGCATCAGGCCGGGGTTCTGGTCGATGATCGCCAGGGCCGAAAATTGGGCGGGCCGCAGATCGTGGATGGCGAGTCGACCGATCAGGTTCTGGAACAGTTTCAACTGGGCGCGACGCAGGGCGTAACCGATCAGATCATCCAGCGCGGAGTCCAGCGGGGCCTGTGCGTCGGTACCGCTGGCCTGGGGCTCGGCGGGTTCGGCAAGCTTGGAAGACTTGGCCATCGGAGGGAGCATCCTCAAGGTGAGTGATTAACAAGGCTATCCATTTTGCCGAGGTTGAAGCGCGATGGCTATGGTGGATATCGAAATCGGGATTTGTCGCTTTGTCCTGTCCGTTGGGAAAAATACAGATAAATGGATTAATAGTTAATTGACATAACTAGTTTTCGAGTTTAATTTTTGCTCATCTTCAGCCAAGAACAAGAGAGCACGCCCGCCATGAGCAATTACGAAGGTCGCTGGAAAACGGTCAAGGTCGATATCGAGGAAGGCATTGCCTGGGTCACCCTCAATCGTCCAGAAAAACGCAACGCCATGAGTCCAACGCTCAATCGCGAGATGATCGACGTGCTGGAAACCCTGGAGCAGGACCCGGCCGCCGGTGTACTGGTGCTGACCGGGGCCGGTGATGCCTGGACGGCCGGCATGGACCTCAAGGAGTATTTCCGCGAAGTAGATGCCGGGCCTGAAATCCTGCAAGAAAAAATCCGTCGCGAAGCCTCCCAGTGGCAATGGAAACTGCTGCGCATGTACGCCAAGCCGACCATTGCCATGGTCAATGGCTGGTGCTTCGGTGGCGGCTTCAGCCCGCTGGTGGCGTGTGACCTGGCGATCTGCGCTGACGAGGCGACCTTCGGCCTTTCGGAAATCAACTGGGGCATCCCGCCCGGTAATCTGGTCAGCAAGGCCATGGCTGATACCGTGGGCCATCGCCAGTCGCTGTACTACATCATGACCGGCAAAACCTTTGGCGGGCAGAAAGCCGCCGAGATGGGACTGGTCAACGAAAGCGTGCCCCTGGCGCAACTGCGCGAAGTCACCGTTGAGCTGGCGCGTAACCTGCTGGAGAAAAACCCGGTGGTGTTGCGAGCAGCCAAGCACGGGTTCAAACGCTGCCGCGAACTGACGTGGGAGCAGAATGAGGATTACCTGTATGCCAAGCTCGATCAGTCGCGCCTGCTCGACACCGAGGGTGGTCGCGAGCAGGGGATGAAGCAGTTCCTCGACGACAAGAGCATCAAGCCGGGGTTGCAGACCTACAAGCGCTGAGACGACGGCGCGGCGGGTGTCTATCCTGCGCCCGCAGGCTGTTGTTCAAAAGCCCTTGGCGCTACTGTGAATGTGTTCCCTATAAAGACAATAAAGAGGAATCACCATGCTGGACGTGCCCCTGTTGATCGGCGGCCAGTCGTGCCCCGCCCGTGACGGTCGGACTTTCGAGCGTTGCAATCCGGTAACCGGTGAAGTGGTCTCCCGTGTGGCGGCTGCCACGCTGGAGGATGCCGACGCCGCCGTGGCCGCCGCGCAAGCTGCGTTTCCCGCCTGGGCAGCGCTGGCGCCCAATGAGCGACGCACGCGTCTGCTGCGTGCCGCCGAGCAATTGCAGGCGCGCACTGGCGAGTTCATCGCCGCTGCCGGCGAGACGGGCGCCATGGCCAACTGGTACGGTTTCAATGTGCATCTGGCGGCGAATATGCTGCGCGAAGCCGCGTCCATGACCACCCAGATCAATGGCGAAATCATTCCTTCGGATGTGCCTGGTAGTTTCGCCATGGCCCTGCGTCAGCCGTGTGGTGTGGTGCTGGGTATCGCGCCGTGGAATGCCCCGGTGATTCTCGCCACCCGCGCCATCGCCATGCCTCTGGCCTGCGGCAACACCGTGGTGCTCAAGGCTTCTGAAATCAGCCCGGCGGTGCACCGCTTGATTGGCCAGGTATTGCAGGACGCCGGACTGGGCGATGGCGTGGTCAATGTCATCTGCAATGCCCCGGCAGATGCACCGGCCATTGTCGCGCGGCTGATCGCCAACCCGGCGGTACGCCGTGTCAATTTCACCGGCTCGACCCATGTCGGGCGCATCGTTGGCGAACTATCGGCGCGCCACCTCAAGCCGGCATTACTGGAACTGGGCGGCAAGGCGCCGTTGCTGGTGCTGGATGACGCTGACTTGGATGCAGCGGTAGAAGCCGCCGCCTTCGGGGCGTACTTCAATCAGGGGCAGATTTGCATGTCCACCGAGCGGCTGATCGTCGATGCCAGCGTGGCCGATGCCTTTGTTTCCCGGCTGAGCGCCAAGATCGCCACCTTGCGTGCCGGTGATCCTGCGGCCGGTGATTCGGTATTGGGTTCGCTGGTAGACGTCAGTGCCGGCCAGCGTATCAAGGGGTTGATCGACGATGCCTTGGCCAAAGGCGCGACGCTGGTGGCGGGAGGGCAACTGGACGGCAGCATTCTGCAGCCGACCTTGCTCGACGGCGTCACTCCAGACATGCGCCTGTACCGCGAAGAGTCTTTCGGTCCGGTGGCCGTGTTGCTGCGTGGTGAAGGCGACGAAGCCTTGTTGCGCCTGGCCAACGACTCCGAGTTCGGCCTTTCGGCAGCCATTTTCAGCCGCGATACCACTCGGGCGTTGGCTTTGGCCCAACGGGTCGAGTCGGGCATCTGCCACATCAATGGTCCGACCGTGCACGACGAGGCGCAGATGCCCTTCGGTGGAGTCAAGTCCAGCGGTTACGGCAGTTTTGGCGGCAAGGCGTCCATCGAGCATTTCACCCAGTTGCGCTGGGTGACGATGCAGAACGGCGCCCGGCATTACCCGATCTGATATCCGTCGCATTGCGGGCGGCGGCGCGTGGACATCGCCGGCCCGATGCAGGCCAGACATAACAATAACAAGGCCGCAGCCAGATGCTGCCACGCTCCGCTCGCTTCGCGCGGGTTCGGCGTGCCTTGATGGAGGAAATGTACGTGAGTGTTGAGTTCAGATCGTCCTCCCGAGCCGGCCCCGGGCGCTATCGCCAGGTGTCGATTGGTCATCCAGCCGTTGAAGTCAGAGAAGAGCAGGGCATCCTGCACATGCGCTCCCTGGAGCCGTTGGCTGCGTTGCCGACGCGCTTGCTTGATCGCCTGGTGCATTGGGCCGAGGTGCGCCCGCAACAGACCTTTATTGCAGCCCGCCAGGCGGGCGGGGACTGGCGTCGAGTCAGCTATGCCCAGATGCTCGACAGCGTGCGGGCCATCGCTCAAGGTTTGTTGAGCTATGGCCTGTCAGCCGAAAAGCCCCTGGCGCTGCTATCGGGTAATGACATCGAGCACCTGCAAATGGCCCTTGGCGCGATGTACGCTGGGATTCCCTATTGCCCGGTGTCGCCGGCCTATTCGTTGCTGTCCCAGGATTTCGCCAAGCTGCGGCACGTTTGCGATTTGTTGCAGCCGGGGCTGGTGTTTGTCAGCGAGGCCGCGCCGTTTGAGCGGGCGATCAATGCGGTGCTGCCGGCGGACATCCCCTTGATCACAGTGCGCGGGGAAATGGCCGCAAGGTCCAGGGCAAGCTTTGCCAGCCTGCTGGCGCAACCCGGTGGTATTGAGGCCGAGCGGGCCTTTGCCGCCACCGGACCGGACAGCATTGCCAAGTTTCTCTTCACCTCGGGCTCCACCAAGCTGCCCAAGGCTGTGATCACTACCCAACGCATGCTCTGCGCCAATCAGCAAATGCTGTTGCAGACCTTTCCGGTGTTCGGTGAAGCGCCGCCGGTATTGGTGGATTGGTTGCCGTGGAACCACACATTCGGTGGCAGTCACAACGTCGGCATCGTGTTGTACAACGGCGGCACGTTTTACCTGGACGACGGCAAGCCCACCGCCCAGGGCTTCGCCGAAACTTTGCGCAACCTCAAGGAGATTTCTCCCACTGCGTACCTGACCGTGCCCAAAGGTTGGGAAGAGTTGGTCAGTGCCCTGGAGCAGGACGGCGAGTTGCGCGAGCGGTTCTTCGAGCGCATCAGTCTGTTCTTTTTTGCGGCAGCGGGTCTGTCCCAAAGTACTTGGGACCGGCTCGACAAGGTCGCCGAACAGCATTGCGGCGAACGCATTCGCATGATGGCCGGGCTGGGCATGACGGAGGCGTCGCCGTCTTGCACTTTTACCACCGGGCCGTTGTCCATGGCCGGTTACATCGGCTTGCCGGCACCCGGCTGCGAGGTACGGCTGGTGCCGGTGGACGGCAAGTTCGAAGGGCGCTTCCGCGGACCGCACATCATGCCCGGCTACTGGCGCTCGCCGCAGCAGACCGCTGAGGTGTTCGACGAAGACGGTTTTTACTGTTCGGGCGATGCGATCAAGTTGGCCGATCCCCATGACCCGCAATTGGGCCTGATGTTTGACGGACGGATAGCCGAGGACTTCAAGCTGTCCTCCGGGGTGTTCGTCAGTGTCGGGCCGCTGCGCAACCGAGCGGTGCTGGAGGGGACCCCGTACGTCCAGGACCTGGTGGTGACCGCGCCGGATCGCGAGTGCCTGGGCGCGCTGGTGTTCCCACGGCTGGCTGAATGCCGGCGTCTGTCAGGCCTGTCCCCGAGCGCCAGCGATGCCGAGGTCTTGGCCAGCCCACCGGTACGCCAGTGGTTTGCCGATTGGCTGCAACGTCTTAACCGCGAGGCGAGCGGCAACGCCAGCCGCGTAGAGTGGATTGCCTTGCTCGATGAGCCGCCCTCCATCGATCGTGGTGAAATCACCGACAAGGGCTCGATCAACCAACGGGCGGTGTTGCAATGGCGCGCGGCGAAAGTCGAGGCGCTGTATTGCGGCGAAGATCTGTCGATCCTGCGGGCGAACTAGTCGGTCCAGACCCAAAATCCGTGACAGCAAGGCTTGCCATCAATGTTGTCTGGTCTGCCGCCATCGCGAGCAGGCTCGCTCCCACAAGGATCTATGGCGGACCCATTGTGGGAGCGAGCCTGCTCGCGATGGCGGTCTGCCTGCCCCGCGGATTTTCCTGCGTTCGATTGCTCTTGCGTTCGCTCCATACCCCCGCCGTGACACACCGTCCCAAGCCTTCTACTATGGCGACTCTGTTTTCTCTGGAAGAACCTGGATGAGTAAGCCCGGCCAAACGGTGCTGGTCGCATTGCGCAGGATGATCGCCTCAGGCGAGCTGGCGGGCGGTGAGCGCTTGATGGAAATCCCCACGGCTGAGTTGTTCGGTGTTTCGCGAATGCCGGTGCGCATGGCGTTTCGTACCCTGGAGCAGGAAGGGCTGCTGGTGCGTTTCGGTGGTCGTGGATTCCAGGTGCGCTCGGTCAGTGCCGAGGAAATCGCCGGGGCCGTGGAAGTGCGTGGTGTGCTCGAAGGCCTGGCCGCGCGGCAAACGGCCGAGCGTGGCTTATCCGAAGAGGGGCGAGCGGCACTTGAACAATGCCTGGTGCAGGGCGACGAACTGTTTGCCAAGGGCTATGTGACCGAGGATGACCTTGAGGTCTATCACGACTTGAACATGCGCTTTCATCAGGTGATCGTCGAGGGCAGCCATAACCCGGCGATTGCCGATGCCCTGGCTCGCAACGATCACCTGCCATTTGCCTCAGTCACCGCCCTGGCGGTGGATCGTCAGAACATGGCCGGCGAATTTCGCCGCTTCAACTACGCCCACATGCAGCACCACTCGGTGTTCGATGCGCTGATCCATCGCCAGGGAGCCCGCGCCGAGGCAATCATGCGCGAACATGCCAATGCGACTTTGCGTTATGCCGAGGTGTTCGGCTCGACGTTGGCTGATGAGCGGATGAAGGTGATTGTTCGGTCGCAGTGAGCGCGCATACGGCTGGGGGAGCTAAGCTTGCTTGCGATAGCCGTCTGTCAGCCGATAGCAATGCTGACTGAGTCGCCGCCATCGCGAGCAAGCTTTGCTCCCACAAAGCTCTTCCCACAGGGTATTGGGTCAGATATCCAACACCAAAAGTGGCGTCTTCGAGCGGGAGCAGCACGGCGTGAACTGGTCGTTGCAAGCCTGTTCAGCCTCGGTCAAAAACATATCCCGGTGCTCCGGCACACCTTCCAGCACACGCGTCAGGCAGGTGCCGCACACGCCCTGTTCGCAGGAGATCGGAATCTCGATGCCATGGCTTTCCAGCACCTGGACCACGCTTCGGTCGGCGGGTACTTCGAAGACCTGACCGCTGCTGGCGACTTTCACCGAGAAGCTGCCGTCCGAGCGGGCGTCGGTGGGCGCAGCGGCAAAGTACTCGCGGTGCACACAGCTTTCCCGCCAGCCCTGAACCTTGGCGGTGTCGAGGACATGCTGCATGAAGCCACCGGGACCGCACACATAGAGGTGCAGATCCTCACTGGGGGCGGCCAGGACCCTGGCGGCGTCCAGCATGGTTGCAGGCTCTTCATCGAAGTGCAGAAACACCCGGTCTGAATAAGGCGATTGGCGCAAGCGTTCGATAAAGGCTGCACGCTCCCTGGACCTGGCGCAGTAATGCAGCTCGAACGCCGCACCGCTCTGGGCCAGGTGTTCGGCCATGCACAGGATCGGCGTAATACCGATACCGCCGGCAAACAGCAGGCTGCGTCGAGCCTCGGGGGCGAGGGGGAACAGGTTGCGCGGTTCGCTGATCAGCAAGCGCGCGCCTGGCAGAATCTGTTCATGCAAATTGCGCGAACCGCCTCGGGACGCGGCATCCTTGAGCACCCCGATGAGGTAGCGATGCCGTTCCTCGGGATGATTGCACAGCGAGTACTGACGAATCATGCCGTTGGGCAGGTGTACGTCGATATGGGCACCGGCGGTGAACGCCGGTAAAGGCTGGCCGTCGACACTCGTCAGCTCGTAGCTGCAAATGTCCTGGGCTTCGTTGTGTCGCGCCGTGACCTGGACTTCAATCATGCTCGCTGCTCTCCCTGATGGGTGCTGGCAATCAATCCCGCTTGTGGCTCGCGCTCACGGGCAATCCAACGATCCAGCAGTCGACGCGACTGCACGCCGCCGGCATCGATATTGAGCTTGAGCAGGCTGCGTTGCGGGTGATCCAGCAGGTTGCGCTGCTGGCGTTCGAGCATTTCCAGGTCTTCGCTGAAAATCTTGCCCTGGCCTTCGCGAATGCTGGCGGTCAGTGCTTCGTCCTGGGGCTGGAAATGCCGGGCCATGCCCCAGAAGTACCAGATGGATGTCTCGGTTTCCGGGGTGATGAAGTCCACCACGATGCTGGACGCCTTGAACTGCGGCGCGGCGTGATACCCGCCGTTGCCGGCATGGGCCACGCCGACTTCGATCAGGACATGGCTGGGCGGGGTGAAACGGCAGATCTGCCAGCGGTCCACCGGCACGTCGTCGGCCAGGTTGTTGCCGCGCAAGGCCATGCGCCAGAAGGGCGGGGCCATGATGTTTTCCATGTGCCGGGCGGTGACCACTTCGTCACCTTCGACCGTGGTCACCGGCGGCGCCTCGTCGATTTCCTTCTGGCCGATGCTGGAGGCGTGCACGTAGGTTTCGTGGGTCAGGTCCATCAGGTTGTCGATCATCAGGCGGTAATCGCACTGGATATGGAACAGGCCGCCGCCGTACGCCCACTCGTCACTTTCGGCCCATTCAAGATGATGGATCAGCGTCGGGTCAGCCAAGGCCTGGTCACCGGGCCAGACCCAGATAAACCCATGACGCTCCTGCACCGCAAACGTCTTGTTGCAAGGGAACCCCCGGACCCGTTGCCCGGGCATTTCGACGGTCTTGCCGTCGCACCCCATCACCAGCCCGTGATAGCCGCACACCAGGTTACCGTTTTCGACATAACCCAAAGAGAGCGGGGCGCCGCGATGGGGGCAGAAGTCCTCGACAGCCGCGACCTTGCCTTCATGCCCACGGTAGAAAACCATCTTCTCGCCGCAGATCTGGCGGCCCAGAGGTTTGTCAGCGATTTCATCGGGGGTGCAGGCAACGTACCAGGTGTTCTTGGGATACATGACGGATCTCCGGGCGGATGTTGTTGTGCTTATGGATCCATTAACTCTCTTAACTATTTCGGTTGTCAATATTTTTGGTGTCCTGGTAGACGGTTGGCAGTCTTTAATGGATCCATTTGCTTCGTTTCGGCGAAAACAAAACTGCACAAATCTTCCAGACACCCTCGCCGCCAGCGGTTAACCTGCTCGTGCTGATACACAAAAACGAGACTGCCCATGACAACGCGCAACTGGATCGATCTCAAGCAGGACCCCACGTCCGGCATCGAGACCGTGCGCGCGCATTTCGAGGGGCATGCCTACGATCCCCATTGGCACGACGCCTATCTGGTGGGCGTGACCGAACAGGGCGTGCAGCAGTTCCATTGTCGCCGCCAGCAGCACAACAGCACGCCGGGCAAGGTGTTTCTGCTCGAGCCTGGCGAGTTGCATGACGGCAACGCGCCCCACGCCAGCGGTTTCACCTATCGCACGTTGTACCTCGAGCCACAGTGGCTGGAGCGCGAACTGCGGTCGTTGTTCGACGTGGCTCCGGATAATGCACAGCTGGGATTCGCCGCCACCCTGGCCGACGATGCGCGGCTGGCGAACGCCACGGCCATGGCGTTCCAGAGTTTGCATCAGCAGGAGATGCGCATCGTGCGCCAGACGGCCCTCGACACCTTGCTGGCCAACCTGACCCAGCACCTGCACTGGCGTGCGCGGATCAATCCCGATCCGCGCCTGCCATTGGTGGCGCAGCAGGCCCGTGATTATCTGCACAGTCATCTGAGTGAAGACATCGGGCTGGATGACCTGGCACGGGTCACCGGGGTGGACCGTTTTCGCCTGACCCGGGCGTTCAAGGCCGCGTTCGGTCTCGCCCCCCATGCCTATCTGATCCAGTTACGCCTGGCCCGGGCCCGGCGCTTGCTGGCCCGTGGCGAAAGCGCGGTGGCGGTGGCGGCGATACTCGGTTTTGCCGACCAGAGTCATTTGGGTCGCTGGTTCCAGCGCGCCTATCGCCTGAGCCCGGCGGACTATCGCAAGCGTTGCTCAAACGTTCCAGACTGAGCGCGGTTGGGTGGGGAATGATCAGGCTACGATCATTCACCGAGATGTTGCTCCATGGACCAGTTGCTGCCGTTCGCCTTGTTCGCCTTTGTTGCCTCCATCACCCCGGGCCCGACCAATATCCTGGTGCTGAGCCACAGCTCGCGCTTTGGCCTGGCGACCACCTTGCCAATCATCCTCGGCGCCTGCGCCGCCGCAGCCTTGTTGGTGTTGTTGGTGGGCACTGGATTGGGCGATGTGCTGGCCCGTCATGCAACGCTCCAGACTTTGCTGTCATGGGCCGGAATTGCCTGGTTGAGCTGGATGGCCTGGCAAATATTCAGCACGCCAGTCCAGGCCATCGACCCTGAGCGACCCATTGAGGGTCCGCGTCTTGGCTTGGCGGGGGCGGCCGGTTTGCAGTTGGTCAATCCCAAGACCTGGATGATGGCATTGGCGGTGGTCAGCGTCTTCGCCGGCACCGAGGCCGACCGCACCGTGCGGGTGCTCTGGCTGTCCCTGGCGTTCTTCGCGATTTCGATCCCATGCATGACCGCCTGGGCGTATCTGGGCCTCGGCGCCGCCAGATTCTGCCGATCCACCGTGGCCATGGGGCGGTTCAATCGGATCATGGCGGTGTTGTTGCTGATGTCGGCGTGGTTGACGTTGGTGGTGTGATCCTGATCAGGCGCAAGCATTTGATGCAGACCTGTCAGCGACTGGCCATGGAACCTGCAACCCCTTGCAACGGTTGGGCGGTTTAAAAACAAGCTCATTTTGGAGAGGATCGCCCACGCCCCGGCTTAGTGTATTTCAAAATTTCAGATGCTTAATCGACCCCAAGGAAGGAGGTCCTTCATGTCCACTGTCGATTCCCATATCGATTTCATCCAGGCCAGGCTACCGGCCTGGTTGAAACAAGCTTCGCGCCACCGCCAAGAGCGTTTCAAGGTCCTTGCCCAGCAATTGCAGCGCGACAGCGATGCGCTGAACGCACTGCTTATCGACCTGCCAGCGCCGGAACCCTTCACACTCAATTTGCTACAGGCTCAGCCACCCATGCAGGCCTGGCGCCCGATCAATGGCCGCGGCAGTGTTTGCGACGCAGTACGGCGGGCAAGGGTCAGGCGCGAGCACTTCGGCCCCTCTCTGTCGGTGGTGGAGGCCGCCATGCGCAACTTTCCTCCTGCTGATGCGGCCACCGGCAGTTCTTTCGATAAAACCGGCGAGCTTTTCATCAAGGGCAAGCCTGGAGAGTTTTACCGTTGGGGCGCGCCGTCAGACACCACAGCATTGCCCACGACCCCTGCCAGTTTTGCCCGAGTCTGTCGGCAGGTGGATGTGGGCGGTGCCTACCAGCGTCTGCTCAAGCAACGCCTGCCGCCTATCGGCGACGAGGTTCCTGTCGTGGCTGACGCCTATATGGCCTACGCGCGCAGTCTGCTCGCCTATGACGCGTACGAGGCGAAGCTGGATGGACGCCTGGACGACACCGGCGAGCGACTGTTGGCCTATGTCGGGGTGCGCCTCGAAGATCGTCTGGTGGCTTCCCTGGCGTGTGAGGTCAAGGGCCTGGAGGTGCTGTCTGCGCCGTTGTTCGGCGCACGGGTGTATTGGGGGCTGAAAGGGGACGCAAAAGGTGTTCGCCCGGTCGTCTTGCACCTGCCCTATGACGTAGTGGCCCCGATCAGGCAATTTCCCAGCCTGCAGGCCATGGCCGCAAAGCTGACCGAACTGGTGCGCAAACGCAGTTACCGCCAGAGCCTGATGCGTTACCTGCCGGTACGCTTGCAGGCCCGCTTAGGTGAGGCCCTGCATGACCAAGTGGAGTGGGAGATAAAAGACAACCTCAACCTTTTCCAGGAAATCCACGCGCGTATTGTGGGTTGGCGTGAAGGCGAGCTTGGCGAGGAGGGTAATCCCCGGCGCATTCGCGTGCCTGTTCCCCACGTCCCCTGGACCCTTAGCGATGTTCGCGAGGATCACTGGAATGATCGCTATCACGAATGGCGCACCCACACCCTGAGCAATGCCTCGGCGCTGATGATCTCGACCCGGGACCAGGACTGGCAGGCATTGCTGGCACGCCTGGAGTATTGGGAAGGCCTTGCCGAGCGTTCATTGATGCTGGCTGTCAGCTTCATTCCGTTCTGCGCTCCCATGGGGATGGCTGCGGCGGCGGTGGGCGGGGTGCGCCTGGTGTATGAGTTCTTTGAAGGTATCCAGGCGCTCAACGAAGGCCACGCGCAAGAAGGCATCAATCACATCTTCAACGTGCTGTTCGGGGTCGCCCAAGGTGCCTATCTGGGTTTCATCGGCGGGGCTGTTGAACCCATGCCCTTGCATGACGGCACGACGCGGCTGTGGAATGGCGATGTCACGCCCTTCCAGGCGCGACGCTTGCCGCCTGTGGAGGCCGAGCAGGACGCCTGGGGTGTCTGGCGTACGCCAGACGAGGCATGGGTGCGGATCGATGGTCGTTATTTCGAGGTGCAAGGCACCGGCGAGGCCCTGGGGCTGCGCCTGCCTGCCGGTCACCGAGGCGTGACCCCGCCTCTGGAGTGGAGCCGCGCGCGCGGGTGGCAATGGGCACACCGCAATCCCTTGCAGCGAAGCAATCTGGAGTTGCTGCGCAACTTTGTCGAGACGCCCGCCGAGCTGGACGACGCTATGCTCCTGGCCGTACAGCAGCAGGTCGGTATCAGCGAGGCGCATCTGCGCTACCTGCAAGTAGGCGGGCAGCCAATGCCGGCCATATTCGCCGATGCCCTCGCTGAGGCACGCAACTGGCAATGGGTGCAGCAGACCGTTGGACGCTTGCGCGCGGGTGAAGCACCCGGGAGCGCGCACATTCAGGTCACGCAAACCCTTGTGGATTTGCCCGGTTGGCCTGCGGACATGACGCTGCGCTTGCACGATGGCGAGCAGGTTCACTCCGTGGGCGACAGGGCCACCATGCGTTTTCTCGATCTGGACAAAGCGGACCTGGAGCATCATGCCTGGGCGGAGCGTATCCTGGCCGGTCTTCGCGCGGACGAACAGCGCGTGCTGCTGGGGCAGAGTTCTATCGGCCTGCGCCCGGTGGAAAGCAGTCGGTTGTTGGCCGGCCGCTGGGCCGATTATCTTGAGCGCAATGTTACGCAGGTGACGGCTGGCATGGCCTCGTCCACCCGGCTCGATCCGTTGGCCGCTCCGATAGTTCGGGCTTTTTCCGGGCTGCCTGAATCCATCGCCAACGAGCTTGCCCGGCAGTCTCAGGGCCAGGACCGGGTGCGGCTGCAAGCAGGCCGGGTGACGGGACGCCTGGGTAAACAATGCGTAGAAGCCCTGACTGAGCTGCGCCTGACTCGAGCCTTGCGCGATCTTGAGCGGGGTGAAAGCAGCGCGGACCGGGATCGCATTGTCATGGGCCTACTTGGCAATGCGCCGCAACTGCAAGGCCGGTTGCACCTGCGGCTGTTGTCGGACAAGTTGTTGGCTCCGCTCGAGGTGGGAGAGAACGGCCCCTTGAAAGTCATCCGCCAGGACGGCGGGAAATACCATCCCTTCGACGAAAGGGGAAATGAGCTGGCTGGGGATTCGAGCCTCGAAGAGGCGCTGCTCAGAGCGATGCCGGATGAGGCACGCAACGCGCTCGGCTTGAACATCTGGGCGTCGACCACCCTTCGCAAGGTGCTGATGGAGCAAGCCCTTGGCGATCGCCAGAGGCTGCGTACGTACCTGTCGCTCAAACGCACGGGCAACGACGCAGCTGCCCTGCAATGGCAGAACGGACGCCTGGGTTATCCGCTCAGTGGGCGCGGGAAACTTCCTTTGCAGGGCTGGCGCCACCGTGTGGAAGGGCGTCTTGAACGCCTGTTTCCCTACTATGCCGGGGAATCGCTGGCCAGGCTTCAGCGTAGCCTGGCCGATCAGGCCAGGCGCGAAGGCATCAGCCTGGACACCCTGGTGACCCGGTTGAGCAACGATTGGGCAACGCTGGACGAAGGCCTGCGTCAGTGGGAGGTCCATGAGGGGGTTCATCACCCCGTCGAGAGCGAATATACCCGTGCAGATACCATCGCCATGCGCAGGGAGGTGGCGCAGGAGATCCGTCGCGCCTGGCGCCGTGAGCCGGATCCGCTCAGGGAGGATAGCGAGCTGACTCTACGTCTGTCGGGGTTGAACATCGGCCGGCTTCCTCCCATCAGCGCACGTTTCGAGCATATTGAAGAGCTGACGTTGGCTCATCTGGGGCTGAGCGAAGATCCTTCGAATTTCCTGAGGTTGTTTCCCAATATCGACACGCTGCGCCTGCATGGCAATGAGCTCACCGCCGTGCCGGTAGCGGCGGGTGAGTTTCGCTCTCTGGAGGAGCTGTCATTGGGCAGAAATCCGCTCAATATGAATGCGGACACCTTTGCCCCCTTGATCGGCGCCGACCGTGCTACTGGTTTGCGAGAGCTGCAGCTGTCCGAGGTGAGCAGTGGCTCGGACCCCGTGGCCAGTGCCAGTATGGTCGCGGCCATCGGCCGCCTGGCTGAGTTGCCGTCCCTGCGTGAACTCGTCTGGTCCGACAACTTGCATTTCACCCCCCAGGAGCTGGAGGCCATCACCGCTTTACCAGGATTGCAAGCGCTGGACCTGGTTCGTTGTGGCCTTCGTCTGGATGAACAGGGCAGTGCATTCTTGCGTGCCGCCACGGCCCTTGAGGACCTGCGCTTGAGCGGTAACAACTGCCGGGAATTACCCGATCTGCCGGAGCTTGCGCACCTCAAGGAGCTGGAGCTGGCCAACGCGGGGCTCGATCGGGTACCTGCATTAGCGCTGGCACTGTTGGCCAGGCCTTCATCCGATCCGATCTTCCTCGACCTCAAGGGCAATCGCATCAGCAACATCCAGGAAGATCTGATTCCTGCCCTTGGCAACATGCCGAAGACGAACACCCTTGGGCTCTGGCTCGAAGATAATCCACTGCCCAGCACCCAGATCCGCGCCCTTCGCGCATTGGACCCCGAGGCCTTTCGCTACACCGTCGATGACTGGCTCCGTGACTTCCCCGACCTCAAGAGTGCATTGGAAGTGGCTCGCGACGATGCCGGAGGGCGACGCTTCATCGATTGGTTCTGCGGCGCCATCCGTGACGCAGACGCCGATCAACCAGGCGGCCTGGCCCTGGGAGATCGTCAGAGGGCTGCCGGTATCCTGCAGTACTACACTGGCTACCCCGACCTTTATACCGAGCTGTCGGGGCGTATCGCAGATTTCGACCAGCAATTGGCCCAACTGCGTACCCGCTTGCAAGCGCGGGTTCTGGACAGGCAAACACCAGACGTTGCCGAGCTAGAGCTGCATTTCCTCATGTTCGGTTCGGTTCAGCGTGCCCGCCTCGAACCCCAGGGCATACACTTTTCGAGGTTCCTGACCAACCATTATGACTATTGGGGCCAGGTGTTAAGCGGCCGATATCCCGAGCTTGTGCAACGCCGGGCCGCGATGACCCGTGAGGGTTTCATCAACTGGCTCAGTGACGCACAGGACACATTCAACAGCAATGATCAAACGCCCCGCGTAGGGGAACTGGCCTGGCGCCCGTATCTGGGGTTGATGTCTCGCGATTGGCTCGACGGCCTGGCCATCTGGGACACGGTGGAGGAAAACCTGGTGGATGCCTTCAGCGAGCCGGTGGATCCCTCCCATTGGCCGCAGGTATTGCTGGATAACCTGGCGCAACCGGACGCCGACCTGCCCAGCGCCCTGGAGTCAATCACCCAGCCCACCGGGACGATGTGGTATCGGGTGAGGCTCGAGGCCGTAGCAGATGTGAACTGGGCCGCAGGCGAGCCGGTGACGCTCACCGAAGACCAATTGCGGCGCACCATGGCGATCTACCGTTCGGTCAAGAGCCGGGAAGTCGAGGCCATGGTGCATCGGATAACCACTGGCCTGGTCACCCCTTGGTGGTCGCTGCGACCGCAATAACCTGTGCCGGCACACCTGCCGCGAAGCTGTGGCGAGGGCGTAAATCTCCTCGCCACAGCGCCCTTGCAAAGGGGCGCATCAGGCATCGTTACACGGCGCAGCCATCGTCGCGGGTGAACACCAATGCCTTCAAGCCGCACTCCATATCCGCGTCGGGAAACTCCGGGGGATTGGCCAGGCGTTCCACGAACTTCAGGCCAGGCGCTTCGCGGGTGACGCCGTCGATGAGGAAGTCCGGGCCGGTGGCGGGGTCGTTGCTGCAGGCCAGGACCGTGCCAGTGGCGCACAACAGTTCCGGCAAGCGCCGCAGGACTCGCTGATAGTCCTTGGTCAGCAGGAAGCTGCCTTTCTGAAAGGTGGGGGGATCGATGATGACCAGGTCATAAGGGCCGCTGTTGATCACCTTGCCCCATGACTTGAACAAGTCGTGGCCAAGAAAACTCACCTGGCTCAGGTCATGGCCGTTCAGGCGATGGTTGTCGCGGCCACGACTCAAGGCCGCGCGCGACATGTCCAGGTTGACCACATGCTGTGCACCGCCGGCGATGGCTGCCACGGAAAAACCGCAGGTGTAGGCGAACAGATTCAACACTCGCTTGCCGCTAGCGTTGGCGCGAACCCAGTCGCGGCCGTAGCGCATGTCGAGGAAAAGACCGTTGTTCTGCTTCTTGCCCAGGTCGATCCGATAGCGCAAGCCGCCTTCGACCAAGGTCCATTCGTCCAGAGCCTCACCCACCAGCCACTGGGTAAGGCTGTCGGGAAGGTAACGGTGTTGCACGGCCAGCGTATGGGCCTTGCTCTGTTGCCAGGCCGGGGTAACGGTGAGGGCGAGCAGCGTGGACATCAGATTGTCCAACTGCGTCGGCTCAGGCTGCTTGAACAACGAAACCAGCATCACCCCTTGTAGCCAGTCGACGGTGATCTGCTCCAACCCCGGCCAGCAGCGACCGCGGCCATGGAACAGGCGCCGGGTTTCTTCCGGCACCGAGGTCAGGGCCGTCAGTAAATGGGTCTGCAGGGTTTGAAGGGCTTCAGGGTTCATCGGACAAGGCCAGCAATGCGAAAGGCCGGCATTTTAACCAGCCTTTCAGCAGGTGCAATCTGTGGCGAGGGGATTTATCCCCGCTGGCTGCAAAGCAGCCCTGCCTGCCAACTCGGTGTGCCAGGAAGATGGAGTCTGCTGCATTGGGGCTGCTTCGCAGCCCAGCGGGGATAAATCCCCTCGCCACAAAGGTGCTACCTAACTGCCGCTAGTAGCCAAAATGCTCGCAACCTGTTGCGGCTGGCAGTTGAGGTAGGCCGAACGCTTGAGCCAGCTCGGGTCCGGGTACCAGGAAAACATGAATTGCCCGTCTTTAAGTTTGTCGATCACCTTGCGCGCCACCTGCGGGCGGACGGCAGGGCAGCCCAGGCTGCGGCCGATGCGCCCCTGACGCACGCTCCACAGCGGGTTCACATAATCGGCGGCGTGGATCACGATCGCGCGGTCGCGGGCCAGGTCATTGAAGCCCGGCTCCAGACCGTCCATGCGCAACGAGTATCCATGGGCGCCCTGATAACTTTCCTGAGTGCGAAACAGTCCCAGGCTCGACTGGAAACTGCCCAGGCGATTGGAGAACTGCGTGGCGAAGTTTTCCCCGGATTTTTGCCCGTGGGCCACCAGATCGCGCAATACCAGCTTCTTCTGGCGCAGGTCGAAGATCCACAGGCGACGGGCCGTGGAAGGTTGCGAGTAGTCGATGACCGCTAGGTGGCGGGCTGGGCGAGCGCCGTTGGCGACAGCGCATTGCATGGCGCTCAAGGCACTTTTGAGCGCTTGGGGATTGAGTTCCGGCGCCGCGTGGGTGAGGCTGTTGTAAAGCGGCTGAGAATTTCCTTTGTCGGCCAGCGCCGGGCTGCACATCACGCCAAGGCCGGTGATGACCAGGCAGAGTCGGCGCAAGAGGCTTGCTGAAGATGGAAAATTCCCACGGTGGTGTTCGTTTGCGGCATCCCGTCCGATTTGGTTTGTTTGCATGATGGCGGGTCGTACCTGTCGCAAAGTTGACCGTCAACGGGACGGCCATGGATTGGAGTAAAGCAGTTGTTCAAAAAGTCCGCATGTTACCTGAGCCTTTTATTGCTCACTGCGCCATTGGTCGCAACAGCCGAGCAAAGCGATCCGGCATTGGTGCAAACCACCTTGGCCCAGCTGTCGATCAACTGTCCCGAGCTGGCCGCAGGCGTCGACTTTCCGACGATGATGAGTTTGCAGGCGTTCTACGAGCAAAACGCAGGCCAGGACGTCTGGTCGGACGATGAGCGACGGATGGCGTTGCAGGCACAGTTGCAGCAACTGGCCGACGACGGACTGGACCCGGCACGCTACAGCTTGCCCGCAGAAGGAACCGCCCAAAACCCCCATTGTGTAGACATCGCCATCAGTCAGCGCTACTTGCAAGCGCTGTATGAGCTGCGTTTCGGATACCTGCCTCAGGACCGCCTGGAGCCGGTATGGAAGGCCGACCCGCTGCCGCAGGATCGTCAGGCCGAGGTGTTGGCCATTGCCGCGTCGGGCCTGCACGACTTGGACGAGGCCTTTGAGCAGGCCCGGCCGAGCCTGGCGCTGTATCGCAACTTGCGTGAACTTTACGCCCGGCAACGGCAACAGCCCTTGCCCGAATGGCAACCGGTGCCCGGCGGCCCGTTGTTGCACCCGGACAAGCGGGACGCCCGCGTACCGGCCCTGGCCCAGCGATTGTTCAGCGAAGGCTATTTCAGCGCGCCCCCCGTGATCATCGACGATCACTACAACCCCGACCTGGTGGCAGCGATGAAAAGCTTCCAGCTTCACCATTCGCTGCAAGCCGATGGGGTAGTGGGGCCATGGACGGTGACGGAGCTGAACATCAGCCCGTTCATGCGGCGCGAGCAGTTGCGCGTCAATCTGGAGCGCATGCGCTGGCTGGCCCGGGACCTGGAGCCGGACAGCGTACTGGTCAATGTGGCGGCGGCCCGGTTGACGGTCTACCAGGACGGCGCAGCGGTCTGGCAAACCCGCACCCAAGTGGGCCGCGCGGACCGGGAAACACCATTGCTCAAGTCCCGAGTGACACGACTGACACTCAACCCGACCTGGACCATCCCCCCGACTATCATGCGTGAAGACAAACTGCCTGAGATTCGTCGCGACCCAGAGTTCTTGAGTCGACACAACCTGAGGGTGATCGATCGCGATGGCTTGCCGTTACTGGCCCAGGACATCGATTGGGAGCATCCCGGCGGCCTCATGCTGCGCCAGGACCCCGGTCCGCAAAACCCACTGGGTAAAATGGCGATCCGCTTTCCCAACCCGTTTTCCGTGTACCTGCATGACACGCCCAGCCAGTCACTGTTCAGCAAGGAACCGCGGGCGTTCAGTTCGGGGTGTGTGCGAGTCGAACAGGCCATGCAGTTGCGTGACTGGTTGGTGAGCCCGACTGAACGTCTGCGCACCGACACGCTGCTGGCCAGCGGGCTGACTCATGAGTTCAGGCTGGCCAGGCCGGTGCCGATTCTGTTGGGCTACTGGACAGTGCAAGCCGACAACCAGGGGCAGGCGGTGTACATCCCGGATATCTACAAGCGTGATCAGCTCCTCTCCGCCGCCAAGGGCAGCGTGCTCTGATGGCGGTCAGGCGCACTCGCTGCTGGCTTGAACCTGTGCAGTCTCCTCGCGCTGCGGAAACAGCCGCCGGCCAAGGTCATAGGCAGTGGCCAGGTGAAGCGCCGGTTCGAGGGTTTCCGAGTCGAGCAAACGTTGGGAACTGACCACCCGGGCGCCGCAGTAATCAAAGATGCCGTGGTCGATTTGCGCGGTCATCGCCTGGCCATAACCGTGGCGCAGGAACGTACCCTCATCAGCCCCGCCCAGGGCCACCAGATGCACCTGCAAACGCTGCAGTTTTTTGATAAAGGGTTTATCGAGGCTGAAATCGAACGCCCAGCCGTTGGAAAACACCCGGTCGATCCACCCTTTGAGCAATGCTGGCATCGACCACCAGTAAATGGGATACACCAGCACCAGCGCATCTGCGCGGTCGATTCTGGCTTGTTCGGCCACAACGTCCATGGGCGGTGAGGCCTCGCGGTGGTGTACCGCGTGATCGGCGAAACTGAACCGCGGATCGAAGCCTTCGGCGGCCAGGTCGGCGATCTCGAACGTATCGACGGGATTGGCTTGGCTCAGGCCTTGGGCGATTTTTTTCGCGAGGCCGTGGGTAAGGGAATGGGGATCGTGATGAGCGACAACGATGAGTGCGTGCATGGCAAAACTCCTCATGGCAATGACCGGTATCAAGCAGGTATGCTTGGTTAAGTTACCTTTAGTAAGTTACGGTTGGTAAAGTTAGCATGTCAAGCCTTGATGAAAATTCGCGATCTTCTGCTGCTCCCCGTCGACGCTTGTCTCGCGAGGATCGGCAACGGCAGCTGTTGGATGTCGCCTGGCGGCTGGTGCGAGAGGAGGGCAGCGAAGCGCTGACCCTGGCCCGCCTCGCGGAACAGGCGGGGGTAACCAAACCCATTGTGTATGACCACTTCACCACTCGATCCGGGCTGTTGGCGGCGCTCTATCAGGATTTCGATGCCCGTCAGACGGCGCTCATGGATGCCGCCCTGGAAGCGAGCGAACCGACACTGCAAAGCCGCGCCGAGGTGATTGCTGCTTCGTTTGTCGAATGCGTCCTGCTGCAAGGCCGGGAGATCCCGGGGGTGATCGCGGCGCTGACCAGTTCGCCAGAACTGGAGCGCATCAAGCGCGAATATGAGGCGATTTTCCTGGACAAGTGCCGAGCCGTCCTGGAACCGTTCGCCGGTACACGGGCCATCACCCAGGCGAGTCTGCGGGCGATGCTGGGTGCGGCAGAAGCCCTGTCCAATGCCGCTGCCACCGGGGAAGTCAGCGCCGCCGAGGCCAAGCAAGAGCTCTTTGTGACCATCGTGGCGATGGTGGATAGGGCCGCCCGCATCGGCGCAACCTGAACCTTCCCCATCGCGAATGGCCCGAGCCCCCCTGTGGGAGCGAGCCTGCTCGCGATAGCGTCAGCCCAGTCACTGCACTTTTATGAAGCCGCAGGCGATGGATCGCACCATGGCAAGGCAATCGTCCGCGCATGGAAGCGTCAGGCGAGCGCCTGTAAGCATGAGGTGACTGGACGGCCTTTTTCACGGGCAAGCCCGCTCCCACAGGGATTTTAGAGGGTTGCAAGCAGCGTTGGGTCTATGACTTCAGGGCGGCAGACAAAGGCTTGGCACGCTCGCTGCAAGAGGCTGTTCAGGCCCACTGTAAATACATTCAAGTGGGCAACCCCGTCGGTCAACGAAGATCGAGAGCCAGCAGGCCGGGGATAACGGTAGATCGGGGCGCAGTCGCCGGATCGATACCGCACAGAACAGGCAAAGACGCCTGGAACCGCAAGGTTTCAGGCGTCTTTTTTTTTGCTTTCAAAACCGTGATGGGCTTTTGTCGGGTGCTTTTATGAATTCCAACGTTGCTTCCCTGAACAAGCTGCAAACACTGATCGTGATCGGCAATGGCATGGTCGGCCATCACTGCGTCGAGCAACTGATCGAGCGCGGTGCCCTCAATCATTACCACCTGCATGTGTTCAGCGAAGAACCGATGCGCGCCTATGATCGCGTGCATCTGTCGGAGTATTTCTCTGGCCGTGACGCCGAGTCCCTGGCGCTTGGGCAAGCCTCGTTGTACCAGACCCCTGGCGTCACGCTGCACCTGGGCGTGCCGGTGCTGGAAATTGATCGCGAGGCGCGCCAGGTGGTCACTGCCCAGGCTCGCATCAGCTACGACAAACTGGTGCTCGCTACCGGCTCTTACCCGTTCGTGCCACCGATCCAGGGCGCCGAAGGCGATTCCTGCCTGGTCTATCGCACCCTGCAAGACCTGGACGCCATTCGTGCCGCCGCAAGCAACGCCCGCCGGGGTGTGGTGGTCGGTGGTGGTCTGCTGGGCCTGGAAGCGGCCAATGCCCTCAAGACCCTCGGCCTGGAAGCCCATGTGGTGGAATTCGCCCCGCGATTGATGCCGGTACAACTGGATGAGCAGGGCGGTCTGGCCCTCAAGGCGCGCATCGAGAAACTGGGCGTCGGCGTGCATCTGTCCAAGGGCACTCAGTCCATCAGCGCCGGTGAGCAGTACCGTTATCGGATGAATTTCGGCGATGACGATTTCCTGGAAACCGACCTGATCGTATTTTCTGCCGGCATTCGCGCCCAGGATGCCCTCGCTCGCCAGTGCGCTCTGCAGATCGGCCCGCGCGGTGGCGTGGTGATCGATGACCATTGCCTGAGCAGTGACCCGGACATCTACGCCATCGGCGAATGCGCAGCCTGGAACGGCAGCATCTTCGGCCTGGTCGCTCCGGGTTACCAGATGGCCCGCAACGTCGCGGCTCGCTTGTGCGGTGAAAGCGCCGAGCCGTTCACTGGCGCGGACATGTCTACCAAGCTCAAGTTGCTGGGGGTGGACGTAGGTTCCATCGGCGACGCCCACGGCAATACACCGGGGTCGCGCAGCTTCCAGTTCATCGATCAAACCAGCGCCAGCTACCGGAGACTGGTGGTGGACGCTGACGGCAAACGAGTGATCGGCGCGGTCCTGGTGGGCGACAACAGCTACTACGACACCCTGCTGCAATACATGCAGAACGGCATCGCGTTGCCCAAGGAGGCTGCCGGCCTGATCCTGCCGAGTTCCGAAGGTGCACCCACGTTGGGCCCGGCAGCACTGCCTGCGGCGGCGACCATCTGCTCGTGTCACAACGTCACCAAAGGCTCGATCTGTGCGGCCATCGACAGCGGCTGCACCGACCTTGGGCAACTGAAATGCGATACCAAGGCTGGCACCGGTTGCGGGGGTTGCGCCGCCCTGGTCAAGCAGGTGTTCGAGCACGAACTGATTGCTCGCGGCGTCAGTGTCGACAAGAGCCTGTGCGAACACTTCGCCTATACCCGCCAGGAGCTTTATGCCTTGGTGCGGGTTGAAGGCATCATCAGCTTCGACGAGCTACTGGCCAAGCACGGCCGCGGGCACACCGGTTGCGACTTGTGCAAACCGGCAGTGGGCTCGATCCTGGCGTCGTGCTGGAACCAGCCGATCATGGACCCGTCCCTGGTGCCGTTGCAGGACACCAACGACACCTTCATGGCCAACATGCAGAAAAACGGCACCTATTCGGTGGTGCCACGCATCGCCGGGGGCGAAATCACTGCCGACAAGCTGATTGCCATCGGCGTGGTCGCCAAAAAATACGACCTCTACACCAAGATCACCGGCGGCCAGCGCATCGACCTGTTCGGCGCCCAGTTGCACCAGTTGCCGGATATCTGGGCCGAACTGATCGAAGCGGGTTTCGAAACCGGGCACGCCTACGGCAAGTCGACCCGCACGGTGAAGTCCTGCGTGGGCAGCACCTGGTGCCGCTATGGCGTGCAGGACAGCGTGCAAATGGCCCTGACCATTGAAGATCGCTACAAGGGTTTGCGTTCGCCCCATAAGCTCAAGTTCGCGGTGTCCGGTTGCACCCGCGAGTGCGCCGAGGCCCAGAGCAAGGACGTCGGCGTGATCGCCACCGAGAAGGGCTGGAACCTTTACGTGGCCGGTAACGGCGGCATGCGCCCGCGTCACGCCGAGCTGTTCGCCACCGACCTGGATGACGCGACCCTGATCCGCTACATCGACCGCTTCCTGATGTTCTACATCCGCACTGCCGACAAGTTGCAGCGTACGTCGGTCTGGCGCGAAAGCCTGGAAGGCGGCCTGGACTACCTCAAGGACGTCATCATCGAAGACAGCCTGGGCCTGGGGGCCGAACTCGAAGCCCAGATGCAACTGGTGGTCGATCGTTATGAATGCGAGTGGGCCAACGCCCTCAAAGACCCGGACAAGCTCAAGCGCTTCCGCACCTTCGTCAACGACGGTCGCGGTGATCCGGATGTTCATTTCGTCAGGGAACGCGGCCAGCGCCGGCCGGTTCACGCCCACGAGCTTCACCTGATTCCCGTCACCGAGGAGGTGCTCTGATGAGCCAGTCAAACGTCGTTCGTATCCCCACCCGCAACGCGGCCCAAAGTCCCGTGCAATGGCGTGCCCTGTGCAGCCGCGAGGATCTGGTGCCCAACTCCGGCGTGGTCGCCTGGCATGACGGCCGCCAGGTGGCGCTGTTGTACCTGCCCGAACAGCAGGACAAACCGTTGTACGCCATCGACAATCGCGACCCCAAGTCCGGGGCGAACGTGATCGGTCGGGGACTGTTAGGCTGCATCAAGGGTGAGCTGGTGATCGCATCGCCTCTGTACAAACAGCATTTCCGCCTGGAAGACGGCCATTGCCTGGAATACCCGGAGCAGCGTCTGCGGGTGTGGCCGGTGCGCCTGAATGGTGATGTGGTGGAGATTGGCGAAGACTGATCCGCCTCTGACCCCGGCGGCACAATGAATCAAGCGATTTTATGTGCATTGGCTTGCCATTAACTGAAGTTGGGAATCAACAATGAAAACAGCCGCTCAACTGGTAAGACTCAAGAGTGTGCAGAACCAGCAGGTTCACAGCATCGCGCCGGAGCAGACCGTGCTCGAAGCGCTGCAGATCATGGCCGAGAAAAACGTCGGCGCGTTGCCGGTGATCGAACACGGTCAGGTGGTTGGCGTGTTCAGTGAGCGCGACTATGCGCGCAAGCTGGTGTTGCAAGGACGCTCCTCGGTGGGCACTTCGGTACGCACCGTCATGAGTGCTCCCGTGGTCACCGCCGATAGCCAGCAGAGCATCGACCGCTGCATGGAAGTCATGACCGATAGCCACCTGCGGCACTTGCCGGTGCTGGATAACGGCCATTTGATGGGGTTGTTGTCCATTGGCGATCTGGTGAAGGAGGCGATTGTCGAGCAGGCGGATTTGATCCGGCAACTGGAGCATTACATTCGCGGGCACTGAACCCACAGGGAATTTATCTGTGGGAGCAAACCTTGCTCCCACAATGGTGCGAAGTTTCGCTAAATTTCCTCACCCCAACATCAGCAACTGCCGGATCAGATTCGGCGTACTGCCGGTCCAGCGCTTGAACGAGCGGCGAAAATTCGCCGTGTCGTTGAAGTTCAGGTACTGCGCCACTTCCTCGTTGCTGAACCCCTTGACCTGGTACAAGTACAACGCCACATGGGTGTGCACCCGGTCCACCTGTTGCTGGAACCCGGTATGGTGCTTGTGCAGCTTGCGCTTGAGCGTCGCCGGGCTCATGGCGAAAGCCTGGGCGATCTGTTCCAGGCTGGGCGTCTGCTGCACATGGCTGTGCAGGTAGTCGTAGACGCAGTCCAGAAAGCTTGCCGCGAAACCCAGTTGATCGAGTTGGTCTCGGGCTTCGATCCGCGCCACCTGGCCGGCGGTGGCCGACACGTTGGGCCAGGGCTGGGCCAGACAGTGGCGAGGCAGGCGCATCAGGTCCAGCGGCCGATTGAATTGCGTCTGTTCACCCAGGTGCACCCAGTACTGTTCGACGTAACGCGGCTCCTCATGGCGAAAGCTGCATTGCCAGGGCAGGCGTTCGCCGCTCAGCCATGCACTCATGGCAACCATCGAAGTCATGCTGGCTTCCAGTATGAAGCGCCATTGTTCATCCGCACCGCAACTGTCCAGCCAATGGATGTAGGCGTAGTGCTCGTCCAACAACAGGCGCGGCGCGGCCAGGGGGCTGAGCAGTGCTTGCTGGTCAATCAGGGTTTCCAGGGCCTGATGCAGATTCTGCGCGTGGCGTAGCGCATGGCTGGCTGGCCCGTAATGCCCCGGCAGCAGCCGCTGGCCAAATAGGAAACTGCTGTCACTGGCATCGAGCAGGCGTCGGCTGTTGTCGATCAGGCCAAGAAACTGTTGCGGGCTGATGCGGCTCTGGCCAGCGAGGATATCGTCGTGGAACAGCCCGGTGCCACGCAGCAGGCGGTGGCTGTCGATGTCACGCGACAGTGCCAGATCGATCAGCGCGGCAGGCTGATAGTGCCCCGGAATGAAGCGGCTGTCGGTTTCATACCAGCAGGTCTTGAGGGTCATGGGCCGGCCTCAGGCGCTTTTCAACGTGGAACGGGATCGGGCCAGCGTCAGGTTGAGGCGTTTGAGCAAGGCCTCCGGCGACTCGTCAAATGCCATCACCACGGCGGTGCTGGCGGCTAGTTGCAAGCGCTCGCCGTGTTGCCGGGTCTTGTGGGCCAGGCTGCCAACCGCGTGGGCCAGTTCTGCGGCCAGATACCGGGCCTGGCTCTCGCCTGTGTCGGGCAGCAGGACCACAAAGCGATCACCGGCCAGGCGACAAAGCAGATCCTGACGGCGCAGGTTCAGCACCAGCAACTGGCTGACGGCTTGCAGCACCGCATCACCCTCGCCGTGACCGAAGCGCTGATTGATGGCGGTGAAGTTGTCCAGGTCCAGGGCCAGCAATGACAAGGGCTGCTGGCGGCGTCGGCTGTCCTCCAGGCTGCTCGTCAGTTCATGTCTGAAAAAGTCCGCGCCTCCCAGCGGCGTGAGTTTGTCGAACAGGCGGTGCTCGCGGAACAACCGTTCACGCTTCTCCATTTGTCCGTTGATCGCCAGTTGTTCCCGGTGCCAGTGATAGATGCCGAGGGTCAGCAGAATCATGCCCACCGGCATCGGCCCGGACTCCAGCCAGTGGTCCCAGGTGATGCTGTCGGGCAAACGGATGAACTCGTCGAGGCTGTCGATCCACCAGGAAAAAAAGATGCAACCCAGGCCCCATACGAGGTAGTTGGTCACCCGACCGGCCGGGCGACTCTTGAGCACCAGGCCGAGCCAGACCAGCGCCAGCAAGGCCGAGCCGCCTTCGCCAAGGATATCCAGCCAGACCCACTCACTCAGCGGTTTGAGCTCACCGTTGGCCAGGTGGAGCATCAGCCCGAGGTTGGCCGCCAGCAGAAGCAGGGCGAGTTTGAGGCGGTGCGGGCGCAGCACGGAGAACATGGCCGGAATCCTTTGCCAGAAGCGGAATGCGGCTCAGCACAGCAGATGGATGTGACAGTGCGGTGACGGTGGGTGAATGGGTGGGGAGGTCGAATCAGCTCATTGGTTGTCCGGATTTTTATGCATGAGATCGCCCTTATCTCATTGTGGCGAGGGGATTTTGTGGGAGCAAAGCTTGCTCGCGACGAAGACGACGCGGTTTTTCAGGGGATCGAGGCGCCTGCATCGCGAGCAAGCTTTGCTCCCACAGCGGTGTGGAGCGACGTTTCGCAAAAAGTGATCGGCTGCTGAAGGCCTGTGCGACTCGGAAACAGGTCATTTCAGCTCATTCTGGTCCGCCAACCCCCTCACATCAGTGTGTTTTAGGCCCTGCGGGCAAACGCTGTCACAGAACCGTCACCCCCCACCCCTAGCGTGCCCTCCCAGTTGCCGGGCCGTTGCCTGGCGGATTTTCGGATTCCTGGGGGAGATCACCATGCATCACCGCACAAGCACTGCCGGGCTCGTCGGTTTTACGTTCACCGCGTTGGCGATGGCCATTGCCAGTGAACGGCTGAGCGCTGCCGAGCAGACGACCACTGAACACGTCCAAGTGGTCGGTCAGGCGGCCAGCATCGATCAGGCCCTGAAGGAGCAGCGCAGCGCCGACAGCATCAAGAGCGTGGTGCATGCCGACGGCGTGGCGCAGTTGCCCGATGAAAACGTCGCCGAAGCCGTGCAGCGCCTGCCGGGCATCAGCGTCGAACGTGACCAGGGCGAAGGTCGCTTTGTCAGCGTGCGGGGCCTGGGGCCAGACCTCAACAGCGTGACCATCAACGGCACGCTGGTACCGGCACCGGAAAGCGAGCGCCGGGCCGTTGCCCTGGACGTGCTGCCCGCGGAGCTGGTGCAGTCGCTGTCGGTGATCAAGACCCTGACGCCGGATATGGACGCCAACTCACTGGGCGGCACGGTCGACGTGAAAAGCCTCTCGGCGTTCGACCACAAGGGCTTGTTCTACACCGGCAGCAGCGAAGCCAGCTACGACAAGAATACCGGCCAGACGAGTCCGAAATTCTCTGGCGCTATCAGCGACCGTTTCAGCCTGGGCGACGGCATCGATAACTTCGGCGTTGCAGCAGCGCTGAGCTGGCAGAAGCGCGATTTTGGCTCGGACAACGTTGAAACCGGCGGCGCCTGGGATTTCGAGCAAGGCTCACGACTGGAAGAGTTCGAACAACGCGACTATGACATCCGTCGGGAGCGCGCCGGCGGCGGGCTGAACTTCGACTACAAGCCTGATGATCTGAGCAGCTACTACCTGCGCACGCTTTACAGTCGTTACAAAGACAGCGAAACCCGCAATGCCGCCAGCCTGGCTTTCGAGGATCCACAAGCGGCCGGCGAGCTGGGTGCCGCAGAAGGCGAGCGCAAGATCAAGCAGCGTGAAGAAACCCAGGAGATCCAATCCTATGTACTGGGCGGGGAGCGCATGTTCGGTCTCTGGACTCTCAGCGGCCAGGGCGGCTACAGCAAGTCCAGCGAGGACAGCCCCGGTCATATCGCCGGTGCCACATTCGAAGGCATCGATAGTTTCGAGGGGGGCTTCTACGGCAACGACAAGCCGCGGCCGATCATTGGTTCGGGGTTCTATGATCCGGCCAACTTCAGCCTGGACAAGGTGGACTGGGAACAGCAGAACACCACCGACACCGAGAAAAACCTGCGCCTGGACCTGGCCAGAGACTATGACGTCAGTGGCTACGCCTCCCAGGTCAAATTCGGCGGCAAAGTCAGCCGCCGCGACAAGGACAACGACCTCGACGCCTGGGTCTATGAGGATTTCGACGATCTGGGGTTCACCGACGAGCAGTTGAACCTCGGACAATTCCAGAAGGGCAACGTGGATTACAGTCTCGGCCGTTACGGTCCAGGCATCAGTGCCGGAGCCATTGAACAATTGTTGGGTGGTCTGGACCGCGACGCCTTCTTTGATGCGCAAGAGTCGCGGGTCAATGACTTCCAGATGAGCGAAGACATCAACGCCGCCTACCTGATGAACACGGTGGACATCGACGATTGGCGCTTGATCGCCGGCATGCGTTATGAAGGCACGGAGTTCGAAGCCAAAGGCAGCGGCGTTACCGACGGCGTGTTCACCGACACCCAAACCCGGCGCAAATATCACCACTGGCTGCCGGGCCTGCACGCGCGTTATCAGCTGGACAAGAACACCCAGGTGCGTGCGGCCTGGACCAAGTCCGTGGTGCGTCCGACCTTCGGGCAACTGGCCCCGGGTTTTGTCATTGACGATGACGAGGCGACCTTCGGCAACCCGGACCTCAAACCCCTGGAGTCGAGCAACCTGGACCTGGGCATTGAACATTTCATGGGTCGGGCCGGCACTGTGTCGGCTTTCGTGTTCTACAAAGACATCAAGAACTTCGTCTACAACACCGACCTGGCGGGCACGGGCGCCTGGGCCGACTTCTCCGAAGCCCATAGCTTTGCCAATGGTGACAGCGCCAAGCTCTATGGCCTGGAACTGGCCTACTCACAAAAATTCGACTGGCTGCCAGCCCCCTGGAATGGATTGCTTCTGGGGGCCAACACCACCTTCAGTCGCTCGGACGCCGAGATCGAAGGGTTCGATCAGGCCAGCGGAACACAACGCAAGCGCAGCATCGACCTGCCGAACCAGTCGGACACCGTGGGTAACCTGATGCTGGGCTGGGAAAACGACAAGCTGAGCTTGCGCCTGTCGGCCAATTACAAGTCGGCCTACCTGTATGAGCTGGCGTCCATCAGCGACCGCGACCATGACCTGCACGTTGACGCCCAGACCTTTGTCGACTTCAGCGCCCGCTACTCCCTGACCAAAAACCTGCAAGTGAGCCTGGAAGCCCAGAACCTCACCGACGAGTCGTATTTCGTCTACACCGGCCACCGCGCCTACAACGGTCAATACGAAGAATACGGCCCGACCTACAAGCTGGGGCTGACCTTCACCCATTTCTAGATCGCGACGCCGATCCGTCAGGGCGAGGGGAAAAATCCCCTCGCCCTGCAGGTGGACAAAAGACCCGTTTGAACCCGGCTCAATGACAAGGATTTTTCCGTTGAACACAGCTTTGTTTTTACCCAAGCAGTACCTGTTGGCAATGCTCATCAGCCTGGCAAGTGTTCCAGCGTTGGCGGCTTCCCCAACCCTGAAGCTGCAACCCTGGCCTCAGGCACAGGAACGCTCGATCAATGCCCTGGGATTCGTGCCCGGCCATTGGACCAGCGAACGACTGGCCAGCGCCCGTGAAGGCTTGCTGTTGCTGGATGCCCAAGGCCGCGAACTGTCACGCCTGGAGGGCTCCTTCGAAGGTCTCGACAGCCGTGCCCTCGGGGCGAACGTTCTGGTGGCCAGCCTCGACAGCACTCGTCAGCAAGCACTGTTGGTCAGCCTCGATCCGGATGAACGTCAGTGGGGGACGCCGCTGTACCTTCCTGCGCGAGATTTCCCGGTGAACGGGCTGTGCCTGTACCGCGATGAAGCGAGCAACCTGTTTGTGTTTCTGGTGGGTGAAGAAGGCAAGGGGGAGCAATGGCTGGTGGGCAACGGCGAGCACCTGAGCGCCAGTGCACAGCGCGTACGCGGCTTGCCACTGCCGCCCGATGCCCAGACCTGTCAGGTGCAAGACAGCGCCAATCAACTGTTCGTCAACGAGGAACAAGTCGGCTGGTGGGCCTACCCGGCATCCTCCGAGGCCGATGCCGTGCGTGTACCCGTGGCGATGCGCACGCCGTTCGGTGACATCCAGCAGGCCGCTGGGGACCTGGCGGCGTTACCAGGCGGGTTGCTGGGCCTGGACCCACAAGCGCGACAGCTGCATCTGTATCAGCAAGACGGCCAGGGCTGGACCTCGACAGCCCGTCTGGCGCTGCCGGGCCTGAACGAGCCGGAAAATCTGGCGGTACGGGCGACGAAAAACGGCCTTGAACTGTTGTTGCGCGACGATGACAGCGCACGCCTGTATCAGGGCCAAATCAATTGGCAACCCACCCCTGTGTCCCTGCCGCCGGTGCTGCCTACAGTGGCTGCCATTGGCCAGAGCGAGCCGGTGGCGCGCCAGGGCGACGCGGCGGATGATCCGGCGATCTGGGTTCATCCCACGACGCCAGCCTTGAGCCGGGTGCTGGGCACTAACAAGAAGCAAGGCCTGCTGACGTATGACCTGCACGGCAAGCTGCTGCAGGAGCTGGCGGTGGGCCGCCTCAACAACGTCGATGTGCGCGGCAACTTCAAGCTGGGTACGCAAACCGTCGATCTGGCAGTCGCCAGCAACCGCGACCGCAACAGCCTCAGCCTGTTCAGCATCGACCGGGTCAGCGGCGAACTGCGCGAGGCCGGCGAGATCCCCACGCCACTCAAGGAAATCTACGGCATCTGCCTGTTCCAGCCGGTTGAGGGCGAACTGTATGCCTTCGCCAATGGCAAGGACGGGCGCTATTTGCAGTACCGCCTCAGCGCCCCGGACGGCGTGGTGAAAGGGCAGTTGGTGCGCCAGTTCAGCGTCGACAGCCAGCCTGAAGGGTGCGTCGCCGATGACCGGCGCCAGCGGCTGTTTCTCGGTGAAGAAGACGTCGGAGTCTGGGCGGTGGATGCCCGGGCCGACCGGCCGGCGACATTGGACAACGTGATCAAGGTCGGACCTCAGTTGCATGCCGACGTCGAGGGCATCGCCCTGTACCAAGGCGCCGGCCACGATTACCTGGTGATCTCAAGCCAGGGCAACGACAGCTATGTGCTACTTGATGCCGAACCGCCTTATGCCGTGCGCGGTGCGTTCCGTGTCGGCCTGAACGGCGCCGCGGGCATCGACGGCGCCTCGGAAACCGATGGCCTGGAAGTCACTTCGGCCAACCTTGGCGGTCCCTGGAGCGACGGCATGCTGGTGGTCCAGGACGGCCGCAAACGGATGCCCGAGCAGACCCAGAACTTCAAGTTCGTGCCCTGGAACGAAGTCGCTAAAGCCTTGCGCCTGCCTTGAGCGGCGCTGTCATCAACCGGTCATGAACATTTCATCGAATAGCAGCCAGACAGGAGCTCTACCCATGCAAGCCACGCTGGAACATATGACAATCTGGGGCCTGATCAGCGATGCGAGTCTTCTGGTCAAGGCCGTCATGCTCACACTGCTGCTGGCCTCGCTGCTGAGCTGGTACCTGATCATCCAGCGCAGCACCGTGCTGCGCCGCACCGAGCGCCAGTTCAAGGGTTTCATGCAGCGTTTTCGCAGCACCAGTGATTTGCCAGCGCTGTTGCGCGAGACCGCCCAGGTGCGCGAGGAAGAGGGCGGCGTGGAGCCGATCTTTCACGCCGGCTTCCAGGCTTTCACCCAGCTCAACGTGCCCTCCGGCAGCCCACAGGTGGTGCTTGAAGGGGTGGAGCGTTCGCTGCAAGTGGCAATCAGCGAGCAGGAGGTGCAGTTGGAGAAAGGCTTGCAGTTTCTCGCCACGGTCGGTTCGGTCAGCCCTTACATCGGTTTGTTCGGCACGGTCTGGGGGATCATGAATGCCTTCCTGGGGTTGTCCCAGGTGCAACAGGCCAGCCTCTCCACCGTGGCGCCGGGCATCGCCGAGGCGTTGATCGCCACCGCCATCGGCCTGTTCGCGGCGATTCCCGCGGTGATCGCCTACAACCGCTTTTCCGCCCGCGGCCAGACCTTGCTGACACGCTACTACGCGTTCGGCAACGAGCTGCAGGCACGCCTGCATCGCAAGCTGCACGGCGCTCCGGTGAACCTGGCCGCGGCCGCTTGAGAGGAGAGGGCAGATGCTAGTCAAGCCGCAACGCAAGCACGGGCCCAAGGCCGAAATGAACGTGGTGCCTTACATCGATGTGATGCTGGTGCTGCTGGTGATCTTCATGGTCACGGCACCCATGCTGACCCAAGGCGTGAAAATCGAGCTGCCCAAGGTCGCCAGCCAGGCATTGGCCAACGATAGCCGCCAACAGATCCTGACCCTGTCTGTTAAGGCCGAGGGCGGTTACTACTGGAACCTGGGTGCTGAACTGGACACCCAAAGCCAGACCGACAGCGCCGTGGACCTGGATCAGATGCGCGCCAAAGTGGCCCAGGTTGTCGCCGAGCGCAGCGATACCCAGGTGTATATCCGTGCCGACGACCACGCCGACTACGGTCGTGTCGTGGCCGCCATGGCCGCCTTGCAGCAGGGCGGAGTGAGCAACCTTGGCCTGGTGACCGAGGCACCCCGATGACGGCGATGATCATGCACAGTCCATCCCGGGTTTTTCCGGCGCTGGTCGGCACCGGTTTCTGGAGGAAAAGTCTGGCAGCGGGACTCGCCGTGGCCTTGCACGCGGTTGTCGCGGCATTGCTGGTGCTGGGCTGGACCGTAGAGAAACCGACCGTCGAAGCGCCCCGGGTGCTGCGCACGCAATTGGTGATGTTGCCACCGCTGCCGGTGCCTGAAGCGCCTGCGCCGACCGCCGTGGCAGAGGT
This sequence comes from Pseudomonas sp. N-1-13, assembly GCF_057787095.1. Classification (NCBI taxonomy): domain Bacteria; kingdom Pseudomonadati; phylum Pseudomonadota; class Gammaproteobacteria; order Pseudomonadales; family Pseudomonadaceae; genus Pseudomonas; species Pseudomonas sp. N-1-13. The sequence goes on from NZ_JBYNRI010000001.1 coordinate 2,632,269, forward strand.
CGCCCCGGAACCGGTCGAAGCCACGCCGGCTCCCGTGCAAGCGCCACGCCCGGCGCCGAGCAAACCTGCGGTTGATCCAAGGCTCCAAGCGCAGAAACTGGAGCAGGCAACCCTGGCGCGCAAACGGGTCGAGGAGCAAAAGCGCGAGCAGCAGGCCGAGCAACAGGCCCAGCAGCAGCGCGAGCGTCAGGAGAACCAGCGACGTCAGCAGGAAGCCGAGCAACAGGCCGCCGAACGACAGCGCCAAGCGGCTCAACAGGCCCAGGCGCTCGCCCGGCAACGCCAAGCCGAACAGGCGCGTCTGGCCGCCGCCGACAGTCGCCACTATCAACCTCTGAGCAAAGAGGCTCCGGATTATCCGCAACGGGCTTTGGACAAAGGGCTGGAAGGCGATTGCACGGTGGAGTACAGCGTCAAGCCGGACGGGCGAATCGACAACCCCAAGGTGCTGGACGGCTGCCATCCGTTATTCATCCGACCCTCGCTGACTGCGGCCCAGACCTTCCGTTATCAGCCGCGGATCGTCGACGGCCAGGCCGTGACAGTGCCGGCGGTGCGCAATACCTTTCACTACCGCATCGAATAGAACCCGAGCCTGTTGCGGCCCGGCGTAATCGGACTAAACCGCGCCGGCGGCCGGCCGGTGCTGGCGCAACAGTTCGATCTGCTGCGATGGAACCAGCTCGCGCAACGCCTTATAGAGCGCCCGTGTTTCCAGCAGATTCCAGATGCGTAGCATGGTTTCCAGCGCATCCAGGGGTTTGCTGATGAAGTCCCGGGCGCCCAGCGCCAGGGCGCGCAGGCGGGTGTCGCGGGTGGCGTCGGCGGTCAGCACCAGGATCGGCAGGTAGTCGTTTGCCGGGATGCGCCGGTTGAGCTGCTCCAGCACGGCGAAGCCATCGAATGCCGGCATGTGCAGGTCCAGGATCACCAGGTCAGGCTCAAAACTGTTGAACAGGTCGAGGGTGCGCAAAGGCTCGGTGCTGCTCAGTACGTTGTGCAGCCCTTCGCGAGCCAGCAACTGCTCCATCAGGTCCAGGTTGGGGCGCTGATCGTCAACGATCAGGATGCGCAAATCGCGATTCATGCGGGCTCCGGTAAATAACGTTCAAGGTGGCCGAGAAAGGCCTGGATATGAATGGGTTTGGTCAGGATCGCTGTGGCCCCGGCTTCGTGCAGGGCACGGTGGGTCAGGTCGCTGGCATCGGCGGTGATCATCAGTACCGGTGTGGACGCCGTAGCCGCCGATTGACGCAAGCGGCGCAGCACCTCCAGGCCTGTCAGGTCCGGCAGGGTCACGTCCAGCAGGATCAACTGCGGGGCGTGCTGGCGAGCCAAGTCCAGGCCCAACTGGCCTTGCATGCTCGACAGCAGTTGAATACCCGGACGTCGCTGCATCAGGGTCTCGATCAGCGCCAGGCTCGACAGGTTGTCTTCGATGCACAGTATCTTGCCGTGATATTCGACTGACGGACGCGGTGCCTTCAGCGCGACGATGGGGGGCAAGCGGGCGTGTTCCACCCGGGCACCGGGCAATTGCAGGGTAAAACAACAACCTTGCCCCGGCTCGCTGTGGACCTGCAGGCTGCCTTGCATCATTTCCAGCAGGCTCTTGCTCAAGGACAGCCCAAGACCGGTGCCCTCGACCTGTGGATCGGCACCCAGGCGCTCGAACGGCTTGAACAACCGGTCAAGCTGCTCAGGGGCAATGCCATGCCCGGTGTCGCTGACGGCAATGCTGACTCGCGGCCCCTGGGCCGTCACTTCAATGCGCACTTCACCGCCGGGCCGGTTGTACTTGATGGCGTTGGACAACAGATTGAGCAGCACCTGCACCAGGCGTTGACGGTCGGCCAGCACACCGCTGCTGTCGGGTAGCGGCGCCAGCTCGGCTAACTGAATCCCGGCGTCGGCCGCCATGGGGGAAACCAGCGTCAGGGCTTCATGCAACACCGTCGTCAAGGCAATCGGCTCAATGTTCAGCGGCAGACGACCGGCCTCGATCCGGGCAATGTCCAGCACCTCGTTGATCAATGCCAGCAGATGCTGGCCGGCGCGCAGGATGTGACTGACCTGTGGGCGCTGGCCGGCGCTGGAGTCCATGTCCAGCAGTTGCGCGAAGCCGAGTATGGCGTTCAGGGGTGTGCGCAGTTCGTGGCTCATGCGCGAAAGAAATTCGCTCTTGGCGCGGCTGGCGCTTTCGGCTTCTTCACGGGCGGTGCGCAGGGCGATCTCGGCGGCGCGGCGGTCAGTGATGTCGCGGGTAATCTTGGAAAACCCGCGCAGGGTGCCGGTACTGTCGTACTGGGCAGTGATGACCACACTGGCCCAGAAGCGGCTGCCGTCCTTGCGACAGCGCCAGCCTTCTTCCATGTAATGACCGTCACGGGCGGCTTCGTGCAGCGCCATGTCCGGGTGCGCCGGGCATTCTTCGCTCAGATAGAACAACGAAAAATGCCGGCCGAGGATTTCCTGTTCGGTGTAACCCTTGATCCGCTCGGCGCCGGCGTTCCAGGTAATGACATGGCCTTGGGCGTCCAGCGCAAAGATGCCGTAGTCCTTCACCCCATCGATGATCAGTCGCAAGCGTTCTTCGTTGTCCCGCAGAGCCCGCTCGCGTTCGGCAAGCAACTGCCCGGCCTCTACCAGACGAGTGCCCAACTGGCCGATTTCGTCCTGCTCCGGCGGTTGCGGCAACAACGGTTGACCCAAGGCCAGGCGCTGAGCGTTGCCTTGCACCTGTTGCACGCGGGCGACAATGCCCTTGGACAGGAACAGCACCGCCACGATGGCGCCAAGCAGCCCGCACAGCGCCGCCAGTAGCGTGGCGAACAACAGGCGCATGCGCGTGGCCGAGGCGGCGGCACTGCGGTCGGCGAGCAGGGCGTCCTCACGTATACGCATGGCGTTGATCTGCTCGCGCAGCACGTCCAGGACGTGTTTGTTTTCGATCAGAATCGTCGTGATGGCCGCTGTGTCATCGGCCTTGCCGTTGCGCAAGGCATCCAGCCCATCGAGTTTTTCTGCGATCAGTGGGGTGATGGTCTTGAGGCGCTCGCGCATCCGGGCGTCGCGGATGTTGTGGTCCAACCGTTGCAACGCGGCCTTGATCAGCGGCGTGGCCTGTTCGTAGCTGGGCAGGAAGTCTTCGCGCCGGGTCAGCAGGTAACCGCGCACGCTGGCTGCGGCTTCGGCCAGCAGGGTATGCACCGTCTGGATATCGCCCTGGACCAGCAGCACCCGGCGCACGTCTTCTTCGGCCCGGGCGGTCTGGCGTTCGGTGATGTAGATCAGCACCAGCGACAGCAACAGCACCACCAGGGGCAGGGAAATGACCACCAATGCCTTGCCCCGCAATGGCAGGTTGGCCCAGCGGCGGGCGGCGAGGAATCTCATGGCCATTGCCCGCTGGGTTGTGCCACCAACCCCAGGGCAACACCGCGCACGGCGGCCTGGGTTCGATCGGCGGCTCCCAACTTGCCGATGACGCGCTCCACGTGGGCCTTGGCGGTGCCGGGGGCGATGCCGAGTTTTTCGCCGATTTCACGGTTGCTGAAGCCGCCGGCCACCAGCCCCAACACCTGGCGCTCGCGGGCTGTCAGGGCCTGGACCGGGGTAGCGCCACTGGCACCGCGCTCGGCCATGCGCCGCAGCAGGCGCGCACTGACCGAACTGTTCAGGGCCTCTTCGCCCTGGGCGACCCGTTTGAGGGCGTCCAGCACTTCATCGCGGCTGGCATCCTTGAGCAGATAACCGACCGCGCCCGCGCCGATGGCGGCTTCAAGGTGATCAGGGCTGTCGTCCATGGTGAAGATCACCACTTTGATCCCCGGCTGGCGCTGCTGCAGGATACGCGCCGCCCCCAGACCATTGAGCACCGGCATGCGAATGTCGAGAATGGCGATGTCCGGTTGCAGCCGCTCGCACAGATCGAGGGCTTCCTGGCCGTCGCTGGCCTGGCCGACGACTTCGAACCCCGGGCTGCCGGCGAGCATGCTGATAAAACCGGTGCGGGTCACTTCGTGATCATCGGCCAAAAGCAGGCGTAAAGGGGACGTCATGAGTGTGTTCCGTGGGTGGGTAGGGGGACGCTGGCCAGCAAACGGGTGCCACCATCGGGCTGGCTGAAACAGCTCAGGTGGCCGCCCAGCAGGCTGGCACGTTCCTGCATGGCCGCCAGGCCCAGATGGCAGGTGCCATTGGTCTCGATGGGTTGTTCCAGAGCAAAACCACGGCCATTGTCTTCGACCCGCAGCGAGGCCCGGTCGTCGCTCACCATCAATCCCAGGCGTACATGGCTGGCCCGGGCGTGCTTGAGAATGTTGTTGATGCCTTCCTGGGCAATGCGGAACAAGGCGATTTCGGTGTTGCCCGGCAGGCGAGCGGCGCTGTGCTCGGCCCAGTCCACCGACAGGCCTGCATCCCGCAGGCGGTCGGCTTCCTTGTCGACGGCTTTGTACAGACCGAAGTCATCCAGCGCATGGGGACGCAGACCGCCGATCAACTGCCGGCCTTCGCCGACACAACCCCGGGCGAGATCGAGGATGGCCTGCAAGTCGTTCGCCAGGGCCGGCGGCAGAGGCGGGCAGCGACCGGCGAACCCCTGCAGGCGCTGATGCAGGCCGGCCAGGTTCTGTGCCAGGCCATCATGCAGGTCGTAGGCCACACGCTTGCGTTCGTCTTCCTGGGCGCTGAACAGTCGATGGACCAGCTCGGACATGGTGCGTTCGCGGGCCTGCAACGCTTCGAGCAGACGACTGTTTTCCAGATGGGCAGCCAGCAGGGTCGCCAGCAATTGCAGTGACTCAATATCCTCGTTGTCCGGCGTGCCGAGGGCTACGCCGTTGCCCAGCAATAAAGCCCCGAACACCACACCGTCGGAGCCACGCAACGGAACGCGCAAGACCTGGGGCAGGGCGCTGCCAGGGTACTCCAGCCATTGTGGCTCGGCTGACGGCGGCTGAGCCAGGTTGGCAAGCAGATCGAGCCGTTCTTGGCTGCCATGGCTGGCGATGGTGCGAAACGTGGTGTCCGCTGCCCACTCCAGCAGCAGGCCATGATCCATGGCCATGAATGCGCACGCTCGTTGCACTGCGCGCTGGCGCATCGCCGACAGGGGCAATTGCGTCAGTTCATGGCCGGTGCCCAACAGCAGGCGCAGGCGTGCGGCACGACTTTGCGACTGGCGATATTGGGTTCGGATGGCCAGGGCACTGCCGGGGTCATGGGGTGGGCTTTGCATGATAGGGCTCCAGCGTGGATGGGACCGGTCGGCGTGGCGGTATTAGAGCGTGTCATCAGCACCGGGCCTATCTGCCGAACGGCATAGGCAATCGGCACCGGTTGGCCGATGGCGAAGGCCGTCAGGCCCGGCAAAGTCGGCTCATTGAAACCCACAGGAACGTTACGATGAAACTGAAAACCTTCGCCGCTGCCGCTTTTTTCATGCTGACCACACCCTTGGCCCTGGCACTTGAAACAACGCCATACGTTTATCGCACCGTAGCCGAGCAGCCACAGAATCAGAATGACCGTGAAATCGCCGCATTGTTCGACCGCTGGAACGCGGCCCTCAAAACCGGCAACGCTGCTGCAGTAACCAGCCTGTATGCGCCGGATGCGATATTGCAGCCCACCGTATCCAACCAGGTGCGCAACACGGCGGCACTGATTCAGGATTACTTTGAACACTTCCTGGCCGGCAAGCCGGTGGGGCAGATCAACTACCGGGAAATCCGTCACCTGGGACCTGACGCGGCGATGGACAGTGGTGTCTATACCTTTGCCCTGACCAACGCCGACGGCTCCAAGCGCGAGGTTCAGGCGCGCTACACCTTTATCTATGAACGCATTGACGGTCAGTGGAAGATCCTTAACCACCACTCCTCGGCCATGCCGCAAGTCCAGAAGCAACTGCATGCCAGCCACTGAGGCCGTTTGAACAAATGAGTTCGTCCCTGGCTGCGTTGGGGGGCGAACCACCCGTTTGGCAGGCTGGCAAAAAACGATAGGCCAGTGTCATTAACAGAGCGGTTCGATAAAGAAGTTGGATTCGTGCGGGAATATTAATTAGAATCACTCTCATTTAATGTATTCCTTGCACAAGGCTTCTTGACATGTCTGATGCAGCTACGCCAACGGAGCGTTCCTTGCACGCGCTGTACCGAGACCACGGTGGCTGGCTGGAAGGCTGGTTGAGACGACGCATGGGCAATGCCTGGGATGCCGCGGACCTGCGCCAGGATACGTTCCTGCGGGTCCTGTCCAGCGCTCAGCCATTGGCCGATCTGCACGAACCCCGCGCTTATCTGCTGACAGTCGGCAAGCGTCTGTTGAGCAACTTTTACGCGCGCCGCAACCTGGAGCAGGCTTACCTCGACGCCTTGGCGAGCTTGTCCCCAGCGTGCGTACCGTCCCCGGAGCAGCGTTGGCTGCTGCTGGAAACGTTGCAAGCCCTGGATGAATTGCTCGATGGCCTGCCGGCTCTGGTGCGGCGGGCTTTTTTGTGGAGCCAGCTCGAAGGCCTGGGCTACCGTGAAATCGCCGAGCGCATGCAGGTGTCGGAGCGCACCATCAAGCGCTATATGGCCCAGGCTTATGAGCATTGCCTGTTGGTGGAGTTTTGATGCGCCAGGCCCCTTCGCCTGAAGCTCGCGAAGTCGCCCGGGCGGCGGCTCGCTGGCTGGCCATGATGGAGTCTGGCGGGGATGACTTCGATTGCGCCGCGCTGCAACGCTGGCGCGACAGCAGCGCCCACCACGAGGCCGCCTGGCAAAAAGCCCAGCGATTGCGCCAGCGTTTCGCCGGGGTGCCGACTTCATTGGGTATGGCGACCCTGGATCGCCCGGCATTGCCCCGTCGGGCGGTGCTCAAGCGTGCGCTCGGCGTCGCCGCGTTGGTGCCCACGGCCTGGTGGCTGGGGCGAGAGCTGCCGCTGGAGGTCTGGCGCGCCGACCTGCACACGGCCACGGGCGAACAGCGGCGCTGGTCGCTGGCCGACGGCAGCGCCTTGCAGTTGAATACCGACAGCGCCCTGGACCTGGACCTCAAGGCTCGACGCCTGGTGCTGGTGCAAGGGGAGATGGCCCTCAATGTCCAGGGGCCTGCGCCATTGGCCATTCAGGCACCGTTCGGCCTGATCTCCGTCAGCCGTAGCGAGGTCTGCGTACGCCTGAATGAGCGCAGTTGCCGGGTGTCGGTCCTCAGTGGTTCGGTGCAACTGCAACCGTTGCGCGGGCCAATGCTGACACTGAAGGAAGGCGAGCAGGTCAACCTCTTGGCCTCGGGCGCCGGACCGGTGGGGGCGTTCGACGTAGCGCAGTTGGGTTGGCGTGACGGTGTACTTGTGGCGCAGAACCAGCCGTTGGGGGATTTTCTCCGTGAACTGGGCCGTTATCGCTCAGGTTTTTTGCGTTGGGACCCCGCCCTGGAGTCGCTGCGGGTGACCGGCAGCTTCCGTCTGGAAAACACCGATCGAATCCTCGCGTTGCTCTCGGCCAGCCTGCCGGTGCACGTGCAAACGCGCACCCGATACTGGGTCACATTGACGCTGCGCAAAAATACTGTCTGACGCCTGTCCCCTTTTTTTGTCTCGCTTGTCATTCAAGGCAACTGAACAAAAACGAGAGCTCCCCCCAATGTCCGCAGTAGTACCTTTGCGTTTTCGCCCGGCCCTTGCCGGCTGGCGTCCGCTGTTGAACCTGAGCCTCGTGCTCAGCCTGAGCGCCAGCCCATTGTTCATGTCCTCCAGCCAAGCCGAAGAAGCTGCCCGACGCAGCTATCAGGTGCCGGCCGGCAGCCTCAGCGCCGCGCTGACCAGGTTCGCCGGCCTGGCGGGGGTCAACCTGTCGGTCGACCCGGCCCTGGTGAGCGGGCATAACAGCCCCGGTCTGTCGGGGGAGTATGCCGTGGAGGAGGGCTTTGCCCGGCTGTTGCAGGGCTCGGGTCTGCAACTGCAGCCGGTGGGCGAGCAGGCTTACATCCTGACCCCGGCGCCGGAAGGCAGCAGCTTGCAACTGGCGCCCACCTCGATCATGGGGGCCACGAGCCTGGCGCAGGGCGAGCCTTATGCCGGTGGCCAGGTCGCGCGCCGCGGCTCGCAAGGCTTGCTCGGGTCGCGAGACTTCATGGAAACCCCGTTCAGCATGACCACCTATACCAGCGAAGTGGTCAAGAACCAGCAGGCTCGGACCCTGGGCGACCTGATTGCCAGCGACCCTTCGGTTCGCGCCACCAATCCGGCAGGCGGGCGTTTCGAGCAGTTCACCATTCGCGGTTTCAGCCTGTTCAACAGTGATGTCGCCTACAACGGTCTCTACGGCATCCTGCCGACCTATTCGATCGACATGGAGATGGCCGACCGCGTCGACATCATCAAGGGCCCGACCCAGCTCATCAACGGCGTCTCGCCACGTGGCAGCGTGGGTGGCGGGATCAATGTGGTGCCCAAGCGGGCCACCGACAAACCCATCACTTCGTTCACGGGCAGCTACGCCTCCAACAACCAGCTCGGCGGCGCTGTGGATGTCGCCCGGCGTTTTGGTGAAGACAACCAGTTCGGCGTTCGTTTCAACGGCGTGAAGCAGTCCGGCGACACTGAATGGGATCACCAGAGTGTCGACCGTGACATGGCCGTGCTGGGCCTGGATTTTCGTGGCGAGCGTCTACGCCTCTCGACGGATATCGGGCGCACCGAGCGCGATACCGACGCGCCGCAGGAGCGCGTGCTGGTAGGGGCCAACGCACAGGTCCCGCACGCCAGCGATGTGCGCCGCAACTACGCTCAGCGCTGGAGCAAGGCGCGCACCAAGGACACTTTCGGCGCGGTGAACGCGCAATACGATGTCAACGATTCCGTGATGCTGTACGGCAGTGCAGGGGCGCGCAAAAGTGATCATGACTTCCTGCGGCACAACGTTTCGGTTAGCAACGACGCTGGCGATTTCAGCGTTCAACCCCGCGACTTTACCCGCGATGAAAATGTCCGCACGGCCACGGCCGGGGTGCGCAACTGGTTCCATACCGGCCCGGTGAGCCATGAGATCAACCTGGCCGCCAGCTACTTCTACATGGATTTCACCAATGGCGGCGCTCGTTATGCTTCGTCCCCGAGCAACCTGTATGACCCGGTGCAAACGCCGACTCCGAGCGACCCCACGCGCCAGGACAGCAAGGTCTATACCGAAAACCGCTCCACCGGCGTGGCGCTGTCCGACACTCTGGGTTTCTTCGATGATCGACTGCTGCTGACCCTCGGCACCCGCTGGCAGCGGATCAAGGTTGACGACTGGACGGATAACGTCAAAGGCGCCACCGCGTACGACGAGGAAAAGATGTCGCCGTCGGGCGGAATCCTGTTCAAGGCAACCGATAAGCTGTCGTTGTATGCCAACTACATGGAAGGTTTGAGCCAGGGCAAGATCGCGCCATCGACCTCGATCAACGAGGACGAAATATTCCCGCCGTTCATCAGTCGTCAGGTCGAGGTGGGAGCCAAATATGACGCGGGTGCGCTCGCCGTCACCGCCGCCGTCTTCCGGATCAAGCAGCCTGCCTACGCCACCGATGCCACGACCCGTGTCTTCGGCCCGAACGGCAAACGCGAGAACACCGGGGTTGAGTTGAGCGTGTTCGGTGAGCCGCTCAAGGGTTTGCGTTTGCTCGGCGGGGTCATGTATATCGACAGCGAGTTGACCGATACCACCGATGGTGCCTTTGATGGTAATCGGGCGCCGGCCACGCCCAAATACAATGTCAACCTGGGCGCCGAGTGGGATGTGCCGACCGTGCAGGGCCTGACCCTGACCAGCCGCGCCATCCATTCCAGCTCGCAGTACCTGGACCAGTCCAACACCAAGGAAATCGATTCCTGGGAGCGTGTGGATGTAGGCGCGCGCTACGCGTTCAAGGTGGACCAGAAGAACATCACCCTGCGTGCCAATGTCGAGAACGTCGCGGACAAGCGCTACTGGAGTTCAGCCGGCGCCTCGGATGACAGCGAGGCAGGCTTGACCCTGGCAACGCCGCGCACTTACCTGCTTTCGGCCACCGTGGACTTCTAGACCGATGTGCAGCTTCAGGGATGAAGCTGTTTCTCAGGCGTCACGGAACAGGTCGTGGGCATCCAGCAAGCGCCAGGCGATTTCGGGACGTTTTTCCAACCCGCGTCGAATGGCGGTGGGGATCGACTGGCGAATCTTGCGGCACAGGCCGGGCTGCTCCTGGAACTCGATGGCGATGCCGCGCATGGTGCGTACTTCGTTGTAGCCGGGTTCGACGCTCAGGCGGATTCCGAGGTTCTCGTACATACGCTGCTGCAACCGTTGGAGTTCGTCCAGGCTCTGGATATTTTCCAGCCGTTCGAGCAGGCGTTTTTCTTCCTGACGGTTCAAACAAAGAATGCGCAGGTCACTGCCCGGGGTTTGCAGCAACGCATCACGCCCGCAGTCACAGACACCAGGCGGGCAGGGGGGGCGGATCGGAATCGACGCGGTCATGGGCTCCATAGGTCAGCAACGAGCAAATCGCCTCTGAGTGTATCGGCGGTCCAGGCAATGTGATGCCTGGCGGCATGCCGGTCAACCCTGGTGAGTGGCCGCTTGTCTAGCGCCGTTGCGAGCGGGAGCTGGGCCGAGCCCGCAGCAGCAATGTGGGAGCGGGCTTGCTCGCGAAGACGGTTGCTCGTCCAGCATTGCTACCCGCTGACGCACCGCCTTCGCGAGCAAGCCCGCTCCCACAAGGTTTCTGTTGCTTATACAAATGCCGTGCGCCTACAGCCCCAAGTCAGACAGCCCCGGATGATCATCCGGCCGGCGACCCAGCGGCCAATGGAATTTGCGTTCGCTTTCCTGGATCGGCATGTCGTTGATGCAGGCGTAGCGGTTGGACATCAACCCTTGCTCGTCAAACTCCCAGTTTTCATTGCCGTAGGAACGGAACCAGTTGCCCGAATCGTCGTGCCATTCGTAGGCGTAGCGAACGGCGATACGGTTACCGGTGAAGGCCCACAGTTCTTTGATCAGCCGGTAGTCCAGTTCCTTGGCCCATTTACGGGTCAGGAAGGCCTTGGCCTCTTCGCGGTTATGGGCGAATTCGGCACGGTTGCGCCATTGAGTGTCCAGCGTATAGGCCAGGGACACCCGTTGTGGGTCGCGGGAGTTCCAGCCGTCTTCGGCCAGGCGGACTTTTTCAATGGCCGATTCACGGGTGAAAGGCGGCAGCGGCGGACGAACTTCAGCAGTGGATGACATGGCAGATCTCCAGTGAGTGATCGAGCAAGTGGCACAGCGGTTTACGGGAACGGGTTATTCAGTTTCAGCCAATAAGGACTTCAGTATGTTTTGGGCCTGGTCAGCGGCGCTGTGATCGCCCATGACCAGTGCGACGGTAATGGCGCCATCGATCAGGATCAGTAACTGCCGGGCCAAGGCTTCCGGGCTCTCGACGCCTTGTTCTGTGCACAGCCGAGTTACATAGTCGAGCAACTTCTGTTTATGCAGTTTGGCGACCTGGCGGACCGGGTTCTGTGGGTCGCCGGTTTCGCCACTGGTGTTGATGAACGCACAGCCACGGAAACCTTCGCTGTCGAACCAGGTTTTGAGCACGGTAAACAGGTTGAGCAGCCGGGCGTGCGGAGTAGGGGCCTTGTCGACCTCACTGCTGAACCAGTGCATCCAGCGTTCGTCGCGCCGCTGGAGTGCGGCCACGATCAGATCGTCCTTGTTGGCAAAGTAGCGATAAATGCTCTTTCTGGAGACGCCGGCGGTTTTCACCAGCCGATCCATGCCGGTGGCCGCGATGCCACTTTTATAGATCAACTTTTCGGCGACATCGAGAATAATGTCTCGGGTCTCATTGCTATTGATTTCGTTCATGTCGCTACAGTAGAACGATCGTTCTCCTTGGTCAAGTTGTTTTTTCATGACGCCCTGAAGACCCGAACCCATCGATGGTGTAAGCTCAACCATTCTTCGGATTCGACCTTTTGCGAGCCCTATGCCGTCGCTTTTCAAACGCCCCTTGCTGCCTAAGCTGCGCAGCTTTGCACTGACCGCCGATGCCGTGACCATCCTCGATGGCGCCGCCGAGTTCCGCCGTTGCCTGCTGGAGCAAATCGCCCAGGCCACCCAGCGCATCTACATCGTCGCCCTGTACCTGCAAGAGGACGAGGCCGGGCAGGAAATCCTCGATGCCTTGCACGCCGCCAAGGCCAAGCGTCCGGAACTGGACGTGGTCGTGGTGGTGGACTGGCTGCGGGCCCAGCGCGGGCTGATCGGCGCCAAGAAGCAGCCGGGCAATTCGGCGTGGTATCAGGAGCAGACCCGCACTCACGCCAGCGAAGTGCCGATCTACGGCGTGCCGGTGCAGACTCGCGAGTTGTTCGGCGTGCTGCACCTCAAAGGCTTCGTGATCGACGACTGTGTGCTTTACAGCGGCGCCAGCCTCAATAACGTCTATCTGCACAAGTTCGACAAATACCGCTACGACCGCTACCACCTGTTGCGCAACGAGGCACTGGCCGACTCGATGCAGCACCTGATACAGCATGGCTTGATTGCCTCCAGCGCCGTGCATCGTCTGGATTTGCCGAACCTGCCCAGCACTCGCAGCCTGCGCAAGGACATCGGCGATCTGCGCAGCCGGCTCAAGTACGCCGCGTATGACACGCAGGCCGGCAACCTCGACAAGAGCGGCCTGTCGGTGAGCCCGTTGCTGGGCGTGGGCAAGAACAATCCGTTGAGCCGGGTAATTGGCGAATTGATTGCCAGCAGCCGCCGGCAACTGACCATCTGCACGCCGTATTTCAATCTGCCCCTGGGGGTGACCCGGGAGATCAATCGCGCGCTGGCTCGCGGGGTCAGGATCGACATTATCGTCGGCGACAAAACCGCCAACGACTTCTACATGCCGCCCAGCGAGCCGTTCAAGATCATCGCCGCGCTGCCCTATCTCTACGAAATCAGCCTGCGCCGCTTCGCCAAGCGGCATCAGCGTTACATCGACAGCGGCCAACTGAACCTGCACCTGTGGCGTGACGGTGACAATACCTATCACCTCAAGGGCATGTGGATCGACGAGCGCTACACCTTGCTGACCGGCAATAACCTCAATCCACGGGCGTTTCGCCTGGACCTGGAAAACGCTTTGTTGCTGGATGACCCCAAGGGCGAACTGCTGGGGCCGCGTCAGGCCGAGCTTGAGCAGATTTACCAACACACCCGGCGCATCGATCGATATCTGGACCTGGAAACCCTGCCGGACTATCCCGCCGCAGTCGCCAGGTTTCTGAAACGGGTCAGCCGGGTGCGGATCGAGCGGCTGCTTTACCGGATCCTGTGAAAGCTCGTGCCATGTCGGAAAAAGACACCATCTCCATCCAGTTGGTACGTGAGGCGCTGCTGCAAAGCTGCGCTCCCGGAGCGGCCACCGATGAGGTTCTGAGCAAGGTCGGCATAGACCCTGCGTTGCTCGACGACTCCCAGGCGCGGGTCCCGGCCCATGCTTATGCGCGGCTCTGGCGCTTGCTCGCCCGACGCCTGGATGACGAGTTTTTTGGCATGGACCCGCGCAAGCTCAAGTCGGGTAGCCTGGCGTTTCTCTGCCAGTGCGCCATGGCCCAACCCACGCTGGCGAGCGGCCTGACGGCGGGGCTGGGGTTCCTCTCGCTGATGTTCGAACAGTTGCCGGCCCAATGGGTCCGCCAGCAGAGCCTGGCGGAAATCGTCCTGCTGGAGGACGATCAGGATCCGCGACGGGCCTTCACCTATTTCACCTACTGGATGATTGTTCATGGCGTGGCCTGTTGGCTGGCCGGGCGGCGTATTCCGATTCTTTCCATCGAGTTGCGTTGCCCGGAACCGGACTTCTGCGACGACTATCGTGTGATGTTCTCCCGGAACCTGCGCTTTGACCGGCCCCGCACCCGGATGATCTTCTCCGCCGAATGCCTGGACCTGCCCATCCGACGCAGCGCCGAGGAACTCAACCGCTTTCTGGCCCAGGCACCGGCCAACATCCTGGTCAAATATCGCGACCCGCAAAGCCTCGCCAGCCGCATCAGACACGACCTGCGCCAATTGCCACCCGAGCAGTGGCCGGAGACCGAGGCTCTGGCCCAGCAGTTGTGCGTTTCGGCGTCGACCCTGCGCCGCCGCTTGGCGGAGGAGGGCCAGACGTATCAAGGGCTCAAGGACAGTGTGCGCAAGGAGTTGGCCATCAACTGGCTGGCCGAACCTTCCATCAGCTTCGTGGAAATCGCCGCGCGCCTGGGATTTGCCGATGCCAGCTCCTTCTACAAGGCGTTTCGCAAGTGGTCCGGGTCCAATCCGGGACATTATCGCAGCCTGATTCTCAACGATCCTGGCTGATCCGGGATGTGGGTTGACTGGGCTTGCGCTATCGCGGGCAAGCCTTGCTCCCACATAAGGTTCGCATCGCCCCGGTGGGAGCGAGCCTGCTCGCGATAACGGCCTCCCAGACGCCGCATCACCCAACCATGGCCAAACCAGTCAAGCAACTTGATGGCTTTGACCATTGCCGCCCAAGCCCTTCGGCGCGAGTATTTCCCTGCTGTTTACGGTTCCCCCAACCAATAAAAAGTACAGAGGGATTCTGGTCATGCGCGATTACTCGTCCGCCACGTCACAGTTCGATTACCTGCACACCGTCAACACCGCACTGCACGGCTCGCTCGAGGCATTGAACGCCTGTGTCGAGTGTTGCGACCGGCATGCATTGCCGGGGCGCATTGCCTTGTTCTGGGAGGGTCGCGACGGCAGCGACGCGACCTGGACTTACCGTGACCTGCAGGACAACGCCGCACGTTTTGCCAATTTCCTCCTGGCCCAAGGCGTGGGCAAGGGTGACAAGGTGGCCGGCCTGCTGCCACGTACCGCTGAATTGCTGATCGTGGTACTCGCCACGTGGCGCATCGGCGCGGTGTATCAGCCGTTGTTCACCGCGTTCGGCCCCAAGGCCATCGAACACCGTCTGGGCAGCTCCGGTGCGCGTGTTGTGGTCACCGACGCGGTCAATCGCCCCAAACTCAACGATGTAGCCGGTTGCCCCACAGTGGTCACGGTCGGCGGCGCAAAAGGCCAGGGCATCGTTCGCGGCGATTACAGTTTCTGGGCAGAAGTGGCGAACCATGCAAACCAGTGCGAACCGGTGATGCTCAGTGGCGAAGACCCGTTCCTGTTGATGTTTACCTCCGGCACCACTGGGCCGGCCAAGGCGCTGTCGGTGCCGCTCAAGGCCATCGTCGCATTCCAGAGCTACATGCGTGACGCCGTGGACCTGCGTCCCGAAGACGCCTTCTGGAACGTCGCTGATCCGGGCTGGGCCTACGGCATCTACTTCGGTGTGACCGGGCCTCTGGCCATGGGGCATCCCATCACGTTCTACGATGGGCCGTTCACCCTGGAAAGCACTTGCCGAGTCATCAACAAGTACGGCATCACTAACCTCGCCGGTTCACCCACTGCCTATCGTTTGTTGATCGCCGGGGGCGATCAGTTCGCCCGCTCGATCAAGGGCACGCTGCGCGCGGTCAGCAGCGCCGGAGAGCCGCTGAACCCGGAGGTCATCCGCTGGTTTTCCGACAACCTGAACGTGGTGATCCACGATCACTACGGCCAGACCGAACTGGGCATGGTGCTGTGCAATCACCACGGGCTGGAACATCCGGTGCACATGGGCGCGGCTGGTTTTGCCTCGCCGGGCCACCGGATCGTGGTGCTGGATGAAAATAACCGTGAATTGGGCGTGGGCCAGCCGGGCATTCTCGCTGTCGACCGCAGCCAGTCACCGATGTGCTGGTTCGCCGGTTACGAGGGCGGGCCAACCAAGGCTTTCGTCGGCGATTATTACCTGAGCGGCGACACCGTTGAGTTCAACCCCGATGGCAGCATCAGCTTCGTCGGCCGCAGCGACGACGTGATTACCACCTCCGGCTATCGCGTCGGCCCGTTCGACGTGGAAAGCGCACTGATCGAACACCCCGCCGTGGTCGAGGCTGCGGTGGTCGGCAAGCCCGATCCCGAACGCACCGAACTGGTGAAAGCCTTCGTGGTGCTCAGCGCCCAATACCGCGCCGCGCCAGAGCTGGCCGAAGAGTTGCGCCAGCACGTGCGTAAGCGCTTGGCCGCTCACGCCTATCCCCGTGAAATCGAATTTGTCAGCGACTTGCCGAAAACCCCAAGCGGCAAGTTGCAGCGCTTTATCTTGCGCAATCAGGAGATCGCCAAGGCTCAAGAGGCCGCGGCGCCTAACGTTTCAGCTTGAATCCAAGGAAACCATGATGCAGATCGACAACAAGATTTTCCTCGTCAGCGGCGGCGCGTCCGGCCTCGGCGCGGCCACCGGCGAGATGCTGGTCAAGGCCGGTGCCAAGGTGATGCTGGTGGACCTCAACGCCGAAGCCGTGGCTGCCCAGGCGCAGATGCTGGGCTGCCAGAGCGTGGTGGCGGACATCAGCAACGAAGCGGCGGCAGACGCGGCGGTCAAGGCCACCGTGGCGGCGTTCGGTGGCCTCAATGGCCTGGTGAACTGCGCCGGCATCGTGCGCGGCGAGAAGATCCTCGGCAAGAACGGCCCGCACGCGCTGGCCAGCTTCAGCCAGGTGATCAACGTCAACTTGATCGGTAGCTTCAATCTATTGCGTCTGGCCGCCGCCGCCATCAGTGAAACCGAGGCCGATGCCGAGGGTGAGCGTGGCGTGATCATCAATACCGCTTCGGTGGCGGCTTTCGACGGCCAGATCGGCCAGGCAGCCTACGCGGCCTCCAAAGGCGCCATCGCCAGCCTGACCCTGCCGGCCGCCCGGGAACTGGCGCGCTTCGGCATCCGTGTGATGACCATCGCCCCGGGCATTTTCGAAACGCCGATGATGGCCGGCATGACACCCGAAGTACGCGACTCCCTGGCCGCTGGCGTGCCTTTTCCACCGCGCCTGGGCAAACCGGCCGAGTACGCGGGGCTGGTCAGGCATATCATTGAAAACACCATGCTCAACGGTGAGGTGATCCGTCTCGACGGCGCCTTGCGTATGGCTGCCAAGTAGGAGCAATTGTCATGTCCAACGATCCGATTGTTATCGTCAGCGCCGTCCGCACCCCCATGGGCGGCTTTCAAGGTGAACTGAAAAGCCTCAGCGCTCCGCAACTGGGAGCCGCCGCCATTAAAGCTGCCGTGGAGCGGGCCGGCATTGCCCCTGATGCGGTTGAAGAAGTGCTGTTTGGCTGTGTGCTCGCGGCAGGCCAGGGCCAGGCTCCGGCGCGCCAGGCCGCACTGGGGGCCGGGCTCGATAAATCGACCCGCTGCACCACGCTCAACAAGATGTGTGGTTCGGGCATGGAGGCGGCAATTCTTGCCCATGACATGCTGATCGCCGGCAGCGCCGAGGTGGTGGTGGCTGGCGGCATGGAAAGCATGTCCAACGCCCCGTATCTGCTCGACCGCGCCCGCAGCGGTTTGCGCATGGGCCACGGCAAGGTGCTCGACCACATGTTCCTCGATGGCCTGGAAGATGCCTACGACAAGGGCCGCCTGATGGGCACCTTTGCCGAAGACTGCGCTGAAACCAACGGTTTCAGCCGCGAAGCCCAGGATGCTTTCGCCATCGCTTCCACCACCCGAGCCCAACAGGCGATCAAGGACGGCAGCTTCGACGCCGAGATCGTGCCGTTGCAGGTCATGGTCGGCAAGGAACAGGTCACCGTGCGCCACGATGAGCAGCCGCCCAAGGCTCGTCTGGACAAGATCGCCTCGCTCAAACCGGCGTTCCGTGAGGGCGGAACGGTCACCGCAGCCAATGCCAGTTCCATCTCTGACGGTGCCGCAGCCCTGGTGCTGATGCGCCAGAGCCAGGCTCGGGAGCGAGGCTTGAAGCCGTTGGCGGTGATTCACGGTCACGCTGCGTTTGCCGACACGCCGAGCCTGTTCCCCACCGCCCCCATCGGCGCGGTGAAGAAACTGATGGACAAAACCGGTTGGTCGCTCGACGACGTGGAGCTGTTTGAAATTAACGAGGCTTTCGCAGTGGTGGCGTTGGCGACCATGGGCGCGCTGGAGATCCCCCACGACAAGGTCAACGTCCATGGCGGCGCCTGCGCGCTGGGCCACCCCATCGGTGCGTCGGGCGCGCGGATCCTGGTGACGCTGCTTTCGGCCCTGCGCCAGAAAGGCCTCAAGCGTGGCGTCGCGGCCATCTGCATCGGTGGCGGCGAAGCCACGGCCATGGCCGTTGAATGCCTGTATTAAGGAATCACCATGCTCCCGACTGAAGAACAGACTCAAATCAGCGACGTGGCCCGGCAGTTCGCTCAGGAGCGCTTGAAACCGTTCGCCGCTGAGTGGGACCGCGAGCACCGCTTCCCTAAGGAAGCCATTGCTGCAATGGCCGAACTGGGTTTCTTCGGCATGCTCGTGCCGGAGCAGTGGGGCGGTTGCGACACCGGTTACCTGACGTATGCCATGGCACTGGAAGAGATCGCCGCCGGCGATGGGGCGTGCTCGACCATCATGAGCGTGCACAACTCGGTGGGCTGCGTGCCGATCCTCAAGTTCGGCAACGATGAACAGAAGGCCAAATTCCTCACCCCCCTGGCCAGCGGTGCGATGCTCGGTGCCTTTTCATTGACCGAGCCCCAGGCCGGTTCGGACGCCAGTAGCCTCAAGACCCGGGCACGGTTGGAGGGCGATCACTACGTGCTCAATGGTTGCAAGCAGTTCATCACCTCCGGGCAGAACGCCGGGGTGGTGATTGTGTTTGCGGTGACCGATCCGAGCGCCGGCAAACGTGGCATCAGTGCGTTCATCGTGCCTACCGATTCGCCGGGCTACAGCGTGGCGCGGGTCGAAGACAAACTGGGCCAGCACGCCTCCGACACCTGCCAGATCCTGTTCGAGGATGTCCGTGTTCCGGTGGGCAACCGTTTGGGGGAGGAGGGCGAGGGCTACAAGATCGCCCTGGCGAACCTGGAAGGCGGGCGGGTCGGTATCGCGGCGCAGTCCGTGGGCATGGCCCGCGCGGCGTTCGAAGCGGCCCGCGACTATGCTCGCGAGCGGCAAAGTTTCGGCAAGCCGATTATCGAACACCAAGCCGTGGCGTTCCGTCTGGCGGACATGGCCACCCAGATCGCCGTGGCGCGGCAAATGGTCCATTACGCCGCTGCTTTGCGCGACAACGGGCAGCCGGCGTTGGTGCAAGCGTCCATGGCCAAGCTGTTCGCCTCGGAAATGGCCGAAAAAGTCTGCTCCATGGCGTTGCAAACCCTGGGCGGTTACGGTTACCTCAACGATTTCCCGCTGGAGCGCATCTACCGCGACGTGCGGGTCTGCCAGATCTACGAAGGCACCAGCGACATTCAGCGCATGGTCATTTCGCGCAATCTTTGAACAGGAGTCCTGCATGAGCTACGAAACGATTTTATTGGAGATCAAGGACCGCGTTGGCCTGATCACCCTCAACCGTCCCCAGGCGTTGAACGCCTTGAACGCGCAGATCGTCAGCGAGCTGAACCAGGCGCTGGATGCATTGGAGGCTGATCCAAAGATTGGCTGCATCGTGCTGACCGGCTCGAAAAAAGCCTTTGCCGCCGGTGCGGACATCAAGGAAATGGCCGAGCTGACATACCCGCAGATCTACCTCGATGACTTGTTCAGCGACAGCGACCGCGTGGCTAACCGGCGTAAGCCGATCATCGCGGCAGTGAACGGGTTTGCCTTGGGCGGTGGTTGCGAACTGGCGTTGATGTGCGACTTTATCCTGGCCGGTGACAATGCCAAGTTCGGCCAGCCGGAAATCAACCTTGGGGTGCTGCCGGGCATGGGTGGCACCCAGCGTTTGACTCGCGCAGTGGGCAAGGCCAAGGCCATGGAAATGTGCCTGACCGGCCGTTTCATCGATGCAGTGGAAGCGGAGCGTTGCGGCATCGTTGCGCGCATCGTGCCGGCTGATGAATTGCTCGACGACGCGCTGAAAACCGCCGCTCTGATTGCCTCCAAGTCGGTGCCCATCAGCATGATGGTCAAGGAAAGCGTCAACCGCGCCTTTGAAGTCAGCCTGTCCGAAGGTGTGCGTTTCGAGCGCCGGGTCTTCCATGCGGCATTTGCCACGCAGGATCAGAAGGAAGGCATGGCGGCGTTCGTGGCCAAGCGGGCGGCGGAGTTTCAGGACAAGTAATGCGGCGTCCTGACTGACGCCATCGCGAGCAGGCTCGCTCCCACAGGGTTCGGAGGTGTACACAGAGATTGCGTACACCAAAGATCCCATGTGGGAGCGAGCCTGCTCGCGATGCTTTTCAGCCATCACACCAGGTAGTTCTTTAACTCCCGGGCAATCACCATCCGCTGTATCTCGCTCGACCCTTCATAGATCTGGGTAATCCGCGCATCGCGGTAGTAGCGCTCCACCGGATAATCCTCGAGATACCCATACCCGCCATGAATCTGCATGGCCGAGGAGCAGACTTTTTCGGCCATTTCCGAGGCGAACAGCTTGGCCTGGGAGGCTTCCGACAGGCATGGCTTGCCGGCGCTGCGCAGGCGGGCGGCGTGGAGGATCAGCAGGCGGGCGGCGTTCAGGCGGGTGTGCATGTCGGCCAGCAGGTTGGCGATGCTCTGGTGCTCGATGATCGGCTTGTCGAACTGCACCCGGTCCCGCGCGTAAGCCAAGGCCGCTTCAAACGCCGCACGGGCGATGCCCAGGGCCTGCGCCGCGATGCCGATGCGGCCGCCTTCCAGGTTGGAGAGGGCAATCGCCAGGCCTTTGCCGCGAGCCCCCAACAGGTTCGCTTCGGGGATGGTGCAGTTGTTCAAGGTCACGGCGCAGGTATCCGAAGCGCGGATGCCCATCTTGTGTTCCGTGCGATCGACGATGAAGCCCGGCGTGTCGGTCGGCACCAGAAACGCCGAAATGCCTTTCTTGCCCAGCTCAGGATCCGTCACCGCAAAAACAATCGCCAGTTTCGCCCGCTTACCGTTGCTGACGAATTGCTTGGCGCCATTGATCACCCAATGGCCGTCCCGCAGTTCGGCGCGGGTGCGCAGGTTGTGGGCTTCGGACCCGGCCTGGGGTTCGGTGAGGCAGAAACAGCCAATGGCCTGGCCGCTGGCCAGATCGGCCAGCCAGGTCTGTTTCTGTTCGTCGGTGCCGAAATTGAGGACCGGCCCGCAACCCACCGAGTTGTGAATGCTCATCAGCGCCCCGGTGGCGCCATCGCCCGCGGAGATTTCTTCCACCGCGAGGGCATAGGCCACGTAATCGACGTAGGTACCGCCCCATTCTTCGGGCACCACCATGCCCAGTAGACCCAATTCACCCATCTTCGCCACCAGGGCGTCGTCGATCCAGCCGGCTTTTTCCCAGGCCTGGGCATGAGGGGCGATCTCGCCGCGGGCAAAATCCCGGGCCATGTCGCGGATCATCACTTGCTCTTCGGTCAGCTCAAGGTCGTGCATGGTTCAGTTCCCGTGGTCGTCGAAGCCGTCGAAGAAACTCGCCACGTGGCGCTTGTCCAGCGCCTCCAAGGTCGGCGGGTTCCACTGCGGGTTCTTGTCTTTGTCGATGAGCAAGGCGCGCACGCCTTCGATCAGGTCGCCGCGCTCGAACCATTGACGGTCCAGGTGCAGTTCCAGGGCAAAACAGTCTTCCAGGCTCAAATGCCGGCCGCGACGCAGCATTTCCAGGGTTACGGCCATGGCCAGGGGCGAGCGGGTCTCCAGCAGGTCGGCAGTTTTCAGCGCCCATTCATGGCTGTTGGCGACGGTGACCTGACGCAACTGCTCGACCATGCTGGGCACGTCCGCAAGGGCAAAGAAATGATCGATGGCCGGGCGCAGATCGGCCAGAGGCGGGGCAGGCAACTGCTGCATGCCGAGTTTCGCTAGCAGGCCTTGCAGGTCCTTGAGGGGCGTGTCGTGCCATTCCAGGCGGTCGAGACGTTCATCGAGCCGATCGAGCTTGTCGCTGTCCAGATACCAGTCGGCCAGCCCGCAATACAGCGCGTCGGCAGCACGGATCTGTACGCCACTGACTCCCAGGTAGATGCCCAGTTCGCCAGAAATACGCGGCAGGAAATAGCTGCCCCCGACGTCGGGGAAATAACCGATGGCGACTTCCGGCATGCCCAGGCGGCTGCGTTCGGTCACCACCCGCAGCTCGGCACCTTGCGCCAAGCCCATGCCGCCGCCCAGGACGAAACCGTCCATCAAGGCGAGGATGGGTTTGCGGTAGTGATGAATCGTCAGGTCGAGGGCGTATTCCTCGACGAAAAAGTCTTGGTGCAGGTTGTCGCCCTGCTTGTGGCTGTCGTACAGCGAGCGGATATCGCCGCCGGCGCAAAACGCTTTCTCGCCGGCACCACGCAGTACCACGGCGCGGATCTGTGGGTCCATAGCCCAGGTATCGAGCTGTTGCTGCAAGCTGCGCACCATGTCCAGCGTCAGGGCATTGAGGCCGGCGGGGCGGTTCAGGGTCAAGTGGCCGATATGGTTGCGTACTTCGACCAGCACTTCATGAGCCACGGCTCCGATGGGTCCCGAGGCTTGTGATGAAACCTGAGCTGTCATCGCTAACTCCCTGCTTTTATTGTTCTTTATGAATTGTGTCGCGCGTACCCGGTCAGGATCGTACCAGTGCAAATTTGCCTTGCACAACCGGGATACGTGCAGGTCCTGTCTGCATATTTATAGCAGCCTCAGGCTCAGCCGCGACCCGAGAGGACTTCGGTGATGCTGCGACGCCTGGCATTGCGTTCGCTGGCGTGGATCAATTGCTCGAGATCTTCGGGAGTTACGTCAAAGAATGCTTCCATTTGCTCAAGAGCGAGCTTCAAGTCCTCGGCTGTAATGGCCTGACGGTCGACGGGCGAATGGTCGGCGGGAATGACCGGCGTCGGCTCGCTGGCGCGCTTGGGGTAGCGCACGCGCGTCAGGTTGTTGTAGGCCAATGCACTCAATAGCAAGGTGGAACCGGCCAGCATCGCGGCACCGACGGCCTGCCAGTCCAGGGCGATGATCGACGGATCGGCCAATACCATCGTCGCCGCCAGGGCGCCCGCCGGAGGGTGCAGGCAACGCAGCCAGCACATCAAAATCAGCGCCATGCCGGCCGCCAGACAGGCGCTCCCCAGGGTACGGCCCAGGACATGGGCCACCAGCAATGCCACCACCGAGGCGCACAAGTAACCGCCGAAGATCGACCAGGGCTGGGCGAGGGCGCCTGAGGAGACGGCAAACAACAGCACGGCCGAGGCGCCGAGCGGGCCAATCAAGTGTTGCGCCACCTCAAGGCCAAAAACCTGGCCACACAGCCAGACACTGAACATCGTACCCAGGGCCATACCGATGGCGGCCCGGCTCCATTCGGTGGGGCGGGTATTGATAGCAGCGGGGAACCAGCGAGAAAGCATTAAGCGGAAATCCAAAAAACGAACAAAAAAAGGGGCTTACGGGAGAATCCCTGAAAGCCCTTTAAGTGTTCCAACAGTTGGGGGAGGAACGATGCACAGTGTGCCGTTCGCGGCCCTTGCTTACAAATTCATATTAATGCTGTTTGAGTGCACTTATTTTGAAGTAAAGAAGATCATGCGCTTCTGGACGCTTGAAACCAGGTTTGCTGAGCGATAGGCAGGTTGCACGATTGCCCGCGCCCTATGGGGAAATAGGTAAAGCCCTTGTCTGCCATGCGGTCCGGGTCATACAGGTTGCGGCCATCGAAAATCACCGCAGCCTTGAGCCGTTGCTGGATCAGGTCGAAATCCGGCGCCTTGAACGGTTGCCATTCAGTGCAGATCACCAGTGCATCGGCCTCCGGCAAAACCGATTCCGGCGTGCCCATCAACATCAGCTTCGATTCGTCGGGATACAGCTGCTGGGTCTGCTGCATGGCCTCGGGGTCAAAGGCGCGGACACTGGCACCGGCACCCCACAACGCCTCCAGCAGGGTACGACTCGGCGCATCGCGCATGTCGTCGGTGTTGGGCTTGAAGGCCAAGCCCCACACCGCGAAGGTTTTACCGCGCAAATCGCCTTTGTAGAACGCCTGGATGCGTTCGAACAGCTTGTGCTTCTGCCGTTGGTTGATGGTTTCCACCGCTTGCAACAGATCGCTGGAGCAGTGGGCTTGCTCGGCCGTGTGGATCAGCGCGCGCATGTCCTTGGGAAAACACGAGCCACCGTAGCCGCAACCCGGGTAAATGAAGTGATAACCGATGCGCGAGTCCGCGCCGATGCCCAGGCGCACGGCTTCGATGTCAGCACCCAGGTGTTCCGCCAGCTCCGCGATCTGGTTGATGAAGCTGATCTTCGTCGCCAGCATGCCGTTGGCGGCGTACTTGGTCAGCTCGGCGCTGCGCAGGTCCATGAACAGGATCCGGTCATGGTTGCGATTGAAGGGCGCGTACAAGTCGCGCATGGTGTCGCGCACTTCATTGCTTTCGCAGCCGATCACGATGCGATCCGGACGGCGACAATCAGCCACCGCCGAGCCTTCCTTGAGAAACTCGGGGTTGGACACGATATCGAACTGCAACAAACGGCCGGCCTTGAGCAGGCATTTGTCGATGTGCGCCCGCAGGGCGTCGCCGGTGCCCACCGGTACGGTGGATTTCTCCACGACAAGGACCGGTTGCTCGCGGTAACGAGCGACCGCCTCACCGACGGCCAGGACCTGACTCAAATCGGCCGAGCCATCTTCCCTGGAAGGCGTACCCACGGCGATGAACAGCACCTGGCCGTGCTGCACCGCGAGCTTTTCATCGTGGGTGAAATGCAGACGTCCGGCTTCCAATCCCTCACGCACCAGCGCGGCCAGACCGGGTTCGAAGATACTCACCTGGCCTTGGCGCAGGCTTTCGACTTTCTGTTCGTCTATGTCCATGCACACCACGTCATGGCCCACCTCGGCCAACACCGCCGCTTGCACCAATCCCACGTAACCACTACCGAATACACTGATTTTCATGGCGGACTCCCTGGATGACTTCCGAACGGGCAGGCACATACAACCCGCACATCGCCGCAATGCGCGCATCAGCAGAATAAGTCGGGGATATTTCAGTTCGCTGACAGGCTGCAGTGGTTGCGGTCAACCCGTGGGCAAGGGAGGGGAGCCACCCTGGTCTGAACGTGTGGTGTCAAACTCGCCGCTACGCGGCAGCGCTCAGGCCTTGACCCAGCGTTGACGACTCCAACTGCTCAGCGAGTCGACCGCGAGGACCAGCAGCAGCATCGCCAGAATCACCGTGCTGGCCTGCGCCTCCTGGAACAGGCTGAGGCTGACATAGAGCATTTGCCCCAATCCGCCGGCGCCGACGAAGCCCAGCACGCTGGCCATGCGGATGTTGTTTTCCCAGCGGTACAGGATGTAGGCCAACAGCTGCGGCATCAGGTTGGGCAGGGTGCCGTAACAGAACGCCCACACGGCATTGCCGCCTTGCAGGCGAATGGCTTCGGCCGGTTCGGGTGGGGTGTTTTCCAGCGCTTCGGCGAACAGTCGGCCGAGCACGCCGGTGGTGTGCAGCGCCAATGCCAGGGTGCCAGCATTGGGGCCCAGCCCTGCAGCCAGGACCATCAGCGCCGCCCACACCAGTTCGGGAACCGCGCGCAAGGCGTTGAGTACCAGGCGCGAGGCGCTTTGCATCGGCCAACCGAAGCGCCCGGCGGCGGGGAGGGCCAGGACCAGGCCGAACACCGCGGCGAGCAGGGTGCCAAGGGCGGACATGGCGATGGTTTCCAGGGCACCGTGGCCGATTGCTTTCAGATGGCTGGGGCTCAGGTCCGGGCTGAGAAAACGCTCGGCATAAGCGCCCATCCGGTTCAGGTTGTCGCCGTCGCCAAGCTGGCCGAGGTCGATGCCCAGATAGGCGAACGAGGCGACGACGGCTGCACCGATGCACAGGAGCAATATCGCGTTGAACAGGCGGTTCATGCCAGCCTCCAGCGCAGCAGGCGACTGAGTTGATCGGCCAGCAGGACCAGGACGAGGAACGTCAACAGCATGCTGGCCACTTCACCGCCGGCGAACATGCGCAACGACAGGTCCATTTGTTGGCCCAGGCCACCGGCACCGACGAAGCCCATCACCACCGAGGCGCGGATGGCGCACTCCCAGCGATACACCGTGTAGGACAGCAGCTCCGCCGCGACATTGGGCAGGATCCCGTAGCAGAAGGCTGTCAGTCGGCCGCTGCCAGCCTGCAACAGCGCATGTGCCGGACGCTGGTCGACCGACTCGTAGATTTCCGCGTAGACCTTGCCCAACATGCCGCTGTAGGTAATGGCGATGGCCAATACCCCAGCAGTCGGACCAAGGCCGACGGCGCGGACGAAGAGCAGGGCCCAGACGATTTCCGGCACGCTGCGCAGGAAGATCAGCAGACCGCGTACCGGCCAGCGCAGCAGTTGCCCCCAATAGCCCGGTTGGCCACCCCGGGAGGCCGCAGACAGCGAAAGCGCACGGCTGGCCAGCAGGCTGGCGGGAACGGCGAACAGCAATGCCAAAGCCATACCCGCCGTGGCAATGGCCAAGGTCTGCAAGGTGGCTTGCAATAGCAGCTCAATGAACGCTTCGCCATGGGCCGGTGGCCAGAAGGCCGAGACAAACCGGCCCATCTCGCTTTGACTGTCGCTCGTCACCAGCACGCCAAGGTCCAGCTCGCTGAAGTGGATGCCCGGCCACAGCAGGACAAGCGCCAACAGGCAGAGCAGCAGGCGAGGGCCGCTGGCGGGGTCTCGGGTATCGCGTGTCAGCATCGCGGGATTTGCACACTCAAGGGGGAGGGCGGTGGAGGCGAGGGTATCAACTGCTCATTGGCGTAGAGTTTGTCGAGCCGCTCACGGTCGACGGCATCGGTCGGCAGATCGAACAGGATCTGTCCGTCACGCAGGCCGATGATCCGCGAAAAGTGCGCCAGGGCCAGGTCCACCGCATGCAGGCTGGCGACCAGGGTGACGTTGTGCTCCCGGGCATGGCGACAGAGCACTGAAAGGGTGTGCTCGGCCAGCACCGGATCCATGGCCGAAACAGGTTCATCGGCCAACAACACCTCGGGTGCCTGATACAGCACCCGGGCAATGCCAACGCGTTGTAATTGGCCGCCGGAGAGTTGCTGGCATTGCGCGAACAGCTTGTCGCTCAGATCCAGCCTGGCCAATGCCGCCCGTGCGCCGGGAACATCCAGCGGATGCAGCAGGTTCAGCAGGCTCTTGCCCATGCCCCACTGACCCAGTTTGCCGGCCAGCACCGCAGTGATCACGCGCTGGCGCGGTGGCAGGGGCGGCGCTTGGTGGATCAAGCCGATGCGCGCGCGCAGGCGCTGTCGTTGGCGGGCAGATAACTGCCAGGCCGTTTCACCGAGCACCTGCATTTCGCCCTGACCCGGTCGCAGGGCCGTGCCCAGCAGATTGAGCAGGCTCGATTTACCCGCGCCGGACGGACCGATGATGGCGACCTGTTCGCCGGCATCGATGTGCAGCTCCACGCCACGTAGCGCCTGGACACCGTTGGCGTGGGTAAGGCTGACCTGGGTCAGATGTAATGTCATTTGAGCAATTCGGCGGCGCGTGCGGCTTCCTCGATGCCCTTGTAGTTCTCAGGCTTGGTTTCGATGAAGCGGCTGGCAGCCTGCAGATCGAGGATTTCCTTGTCCTTCGGATTTGCCGGGTCGAGTGCCAGGAAGGCTGCCTTGATTTTGGCTGCCAGCGCCGGATCGAGCGTTCCGCGCACCGTCCAGTTGTAGTCGAAGTAGGCCGGGGTGGTGGCAAACACCTTGACCTTGGCGGTGTCGACCTTGCCGGCGGCGACCAGTTTTTCCCAGACGCTGGCGTTCAGTACCCCAGCGTCCACTTTGCCGGCCTGGACCCAGGCGACGGTGGCGTCATGGGCGCCCGAGTAACCTACGCGGCTGAAGTAGCTTTCCGGCTTGATGCCGTCCTGGAGCATGAAATATCGCGGCATCAGGCTGCCAGAGGTGGAAGACACTGAACCGAATGCAAAGGTCTTGCCCTTGAGGTCGGCGAGGGATTTGACCGCAGGGTCGGCGGTGATGAATTTACTGGTGAATTGGGCGTCCTGCTCGCGCTGCACCAGCGGGATCGCATTACCGGTTTTCAAGCGTGCTTGCACGAACGTGAAACCACCCAGCCAGGCCAGGTCGATGCGGTCGGTCGCCAGCGCCTCGACCACCGCGGGGTAGTCGCTTACGGGAATGAACTCGACTTTCATGCCGGTCTGTTGTTCCAGATAAGCGCCCAAGGGCTTGAACTTGCGCAGCAATTCGGTAGGGGCTTCATCGGGAATCGCGCTGACTTTCAGGGTGTCGGCGGCCTGGGCCAGCAAGGCGCTGAAAGACAGGGTCAAGCCGACGGCCAATGCCAGGGAACGCTTGAGCATGGAAAATCTCCGGTACGTTAACGCAGGAATATTGAAGCGCCAGGCACTCGTGAACAACCGCATGGCGCTTTGTGAGGGTAGACGAATGAGTGTGATAACGGTCGTTTTTGGCCCTGGTGAATCTCGGCCATCCAGTCACAATGCGCGGATCCTACAAGCTCGAACGCGCGATGCAAACAGTTCTTGGCTGTTACCGCCCCCTGGGACTGGATTGTCCCGAGCGTTTACGATTTTTTCCATAGTCTGAATGATGTAGCCTCGCAGCGGCTATATGTCAGTTCGCTATCAGAGGTTTGCTGTGTCCAGGATGATCGAGCCCCGAGTGCGCTATGGATGCCTGCTTCATGTTGTATGTTGGTTCTATCTGATTGGGGCCCAGGCCGATGATCAGGATCCTGGTGCTGAACAGGCGGAGGCTGGCCGGCCTTCGGTCTTGGTACTCGACGAGGTGAAGGTCACTGCCCGCCACCGCGAGGAGCGCGTGCAGGCCGTGCCGATTGCCATGAACGTGCTCAATGGCGAGCAATTGAACGATGCCGGCATCTACCGTACCGAGGACCTGCAGCAGCGCGTGCCGAGTCTGTTGGTGGCCGTGCCCAGTACGCGTTACGCCAGCTACGGTATTCGCGGACTCGGTTCGAGCTCCTACAACGATGGCCTGGACGGCAGTGTCGGGGTGTTTCTCGATGGGGTTTACCTCGGGCGTCAAGGCATGTCGCTGGTCGACCTGGTCGATATCGAGCGGGTCGAGGTGTTGCGGGGGCCACAGGGCACCCTATATGGCAAAAACACCACGGCAGGTGCGATCAACATCAGCAGCCGCGCGCCCATCTTCGAGCCGCAAGGCAATGGCGAGGTGTCGGTCGGCAGTGATGGCCTGCGTCAGTACCGCGGTACGGTTTCAGGCACGCTGATCGATGGGGTGTTGGCAGGGCGCCTGACCGGCTACGACGTAGAGCGCGATGGGTTCATAGAGAACACTTACGACGGCAGCCACCTGGGTGACCAGAACCGCCAGGGCCTGCGGGGACAGTTGCTGTGGACGCCGAGCGAAACATTCAGCGCGCGACTGATCGGTGAGTATGGTTGGCAGGACGAGCAGGGCAATGTCTTTGCGGCCAGCAACTACAGCCAGACGAGCATTGATCGAGCCGCCTTCGTTGACTACCGACAACTGCCGATAGATCCTTATGCGCGTCGCGTGCAGCAAGACGAACCGAACACGGTGAAGACGCTGCAGACCGGCACTACGCTGGAGTTGAACTGGCTGCTCGACAGCGGCGCCACGCTGACCAGCATCAGCGGTTACCGCGACTGGACCTATGATGCGGACCAGGACGGCGATGGCATGCCGCTGTCGGTGGCCGAAAACGCCGCCGTGAAACTCGATCACCATCAATTCAGCCAGGAGTTGCGCCTGGCCGATTCGCCCAACGAACACTTCGACTACGTGGTGGGCCTTTATTATTTGCGGCAGAAGTTGAACCGCGAGGTGGGCGTGCGTTTCGGCGAGGACGCGGCCGCTTATTTTCTGGGGGATCGCCCGGAAATCGACTGGCTGGGCATTACGCCCGGAATGATTGCCCCGTCATTGCTCGATGGCGCGCAGCAGGACTTCGACGGTCAGCAGCGCACCGACAGCCGCGCCGTGTTCGGTCAACTCACCTGGCATGCCACGGACCGCCTGGCGATCACGCCAGGGCTGCGTTACACCCGCGAGCGCAAGCAGGGCTGGTTGTCGCGCAGCGTTTCGGGGTTGGCGCCACTGGGCCCTGACCTGATCTCGCAGTTGGCGGGCCCGTTGCTGCGCAGCGTCGCACTCGGCGGCGAGTACTACCGACGTGATGCGATCGAGGAGAGCAATCTTTCCGGACAATTGACGTTCAGCTACCAGTTTGCCGATGACCTGCTCGGCTATGCCAGTTGGTCACGCGGTTATAAGGCCGGTGGAATCAATCTCGACGTAATCGGCCCCAATGTCTCATCGACATTCGATGCGGAGCGGGTCACTTCGGTCGAGGTGGGCCTCAAGCGCAGCTTCTGGAACGAACGAGGCGTGCTCGATCTGGCTGTGTACCAGGCCGATGTCGACGACTACCAGGCATTGACCAACCGTGCGCCGGCGGACCAGTTCTCGCCGCCGATCCGCGACAACCTGATCAATGTCGGCAAAGTGCGCCTGCGCGGGATCGAACTGGACGCGCAGCTACGTGCCAGCGAACGGGTTGACCTGAGGCTGGGGATCGCCTGGAGTGACGCACGCTACCGGGATTTCCCCAACGCGCCGTGCTCGCCAACCAGCGCGCAGTGGTCGTGCGATTTGGGAGGTCAACGCGTGTTCAACGCTCCAGAGTGGAACGCCAACGCTGGAATCGACTATCGCTACCCACTGGAGCATGGCCTGGAGCTGTTCAGCGCCCTGGACTACAAATTCCGCAGCGGTTACTACGGCACGCTCGAAGGTGGCCAGGGCAGCTACCAGCCATCCTATGGACTGACCAACCTGCGTCTTGGACTGCGCCGCAGCAACAGGCGTTGGGAAGCCGAACTGTGGGCGCGCAATCTGTTCGACGAGAACTACATCACCGCCGTTTACCCTCGGCTTGGTGCAGGTGATTACGGAGTGCTTACCGGCGACCCGCGCAGCATGGGCATGACGTTGCGCACGCGCTGGTAGTTTAGTGGTTGCCGTGATGACGCTCGCCAAGGGATTGGTGCGCGGTGAATTGGTTTTCAGTGATGCTTGTGGGTGATGGTAGTACTCGGAACTAAAGCTTTGTAAATCTCTACTAAAAGTAAAAGTCTATAGAATCAATAAGATATGAAGATGCTCTGCATTGCACTCGAGATTTTTTCGCACGGTTGCTGACCATTTTTTTGCCAATAAAGAATAGAAATGGAGCACAAATACTGCAAAGGATAGAAATGGAGAAGGTTGTCTAGTAAAGATTAGAAATGGAGAAAGAGTCAGCATGGCCCCTAGAGCATGAAGCACCTCGCACCTTCGTCGGCCTTCGCTTTGCCTGCCCCCGCTGACAAACGCTTCGAACCATTAACATCCGGCTTGCGTCGTTTGCGGCAGTGTTCGTAATAGCAAGGTCTTTTGACTCTAAAATATGAGCAAAACAGATCAACCGTCACTTCTGAGCGGAGCTGATCGACTAACGCGAGCGCTTGCGCTCCTCGACTACCAAGATCGCGGTAGCCTTTCCCATTCCAAGCGATTGATGCGGGCTTTTAGTTCCAGGATTTTTTTCTCCTAAGGCATCAGTACTTTGCTGGTCGGCGGTGACACCGCCACGTTCTTGCTGCAGTTGGCTCACACAGCGGCAAGGGGATGAATCAACCAGCCGACATGCGTCATAAATATACATTGACCTTCCAGCAAGCTGGCGTCTACTCACTTGAGCCCAAGGGTATGGGTACGGCGTTGTTTTGTCATCAGACACCTCTCTATCGCAAGCATTCTCGCGCGAATGGGTGGCCAGCTTCGTTAGGCCACTACAACATAAAGCCCGGGCTAGGGCAGTCCAATACCAACGGGTTTGCAGGCACTAGCAGGAAGGGTGCCAGCCTTTTACTGGCTTGATGAGCCACCAAAGAGGCCACCGCTCCCTGACTGATATCTCAATGATTTAAAA
This sequence comes from Pseudomonas sp. N-1-13, assembly GCF_057787095.1. Taxonomy (NCBI): domain Bacteria; kingdom Pseudomonadati; phylum Pseudomonadota; class Gammaproteobacteria; order Pseudomonadales; family Pseudomonadaceae; genus Pseudomonas; species Pseudomonas sp. N-1-13. The sequence goes on from NZ_JBYNRI010000001.1 coordinate 2,664,303, forward strand.
TAGGTTTCAAGGGGGTAGTGCGGATGTATTGCGCTCAATATATGTCTAAGACAATTTCAAGCTCTAGCTAAACACTGGGTATTATAAATATTGATCAGAGATTTTGCCGTCCTTCAATATAATGCTTAATAGTGCCAGCTATATCCGGTAAGAGATCTGATGACTTTTATTAGATGAAAAAGTTATTTGGCATATTCAGCCAAGCCAGTCTAAGGTCGCCAATGGGTATGAGCGGAGTTCCTGGGATTATCATGGCAGATAGAGGTAGTGATGGCGACACTCAAGTCGAAGCTTCGAGGGAAGTTGATGTCCTCCCATGGAGCCCGAAAAAATACCAGAAATGCTCTTTGGGTCGTGTATAGCCCGAAATCCCAGAAAGACCTTGCTCTAGCCAGCAATAATGAATGCGTTTACTGGGTGACGCACTTGGAAACCGATCCAACAATCCGTAGCTTTCAGTTTGGCTATGAGGCGGAGTTGAAGCTAGAGGGCGAGGATAAGTTTCGTAATAGTGAGGTCATTCGAGTAGAGAGAATGAATGGTGACGTGCAAATTCATACTTTGTCCGCAGGTGATGGCGGGGTCAAAGAAAGCACTATTGCGCTGCGCGAACGTTTTGCGGGCAGGGCGGTAGTAGAGGAGCGCCAAGTAACTTTTGTTAGGGTGTATTATGACCATCTCAGGCAACAGGCAAAAAAGGCTACTAGAACATTAACGCTGATCGGTTACGCGTCTCAAATCAGAGGGCGAAAACATAACGCGACCAAAGGCTCCGTAGAATTGGCACTTCTAGCTCTGAAGGCAGGGAAAGTTGAGCAAATCCTATTAGCGACATCCAGACATGATCCGATGGTGGTGTTGGGGATATTCGCAGAAAAAGTCTTAGCGGGAGGAGTGGGCATTGACCTGATGGAGCTCCCATTTGGTAACCACAGTTACTGGAAGCTTACATGAGCGCCAAAAGGAGTCGCTCCGAGATTGTATCGGCAATTAGGTCAACGCGCCCTTGGCCATCTGTCGTGACTGATGGCATGGATCCGGATACTGAAGAACGATTCATAAATCGCGTGAAGGCTGTTGACCTATATGCTGAAGGAGACAGCCTTTACGCAATCGAAGATGCAACAGAAATAAAAGCTCCTGAGCTGCACAGACTGATCAAAAGATGTCTGTCAATAGCGAGTAACGGTCTGGTTCGAGGGTATCAGGCCTTAATACCTAACGTTAGGGTGGAAGTGTATACGCGTACTAGTCCTATAAAGCCAAAATTCCCAGAGGGCAAAGGCGGATATGCCGGCGCGTTTGCTAACTTGCTGACTAAATACCCTGACCTAAAACTGGTGCTGGTCAGAAAAGTGCTCAAGCTTAAGCATGAAAGAACCGTATATGAGTTTCGCATCAAGCCTAAAAATGTACATAAGGAGATGATGGATTACCTTAAAGGGAAGAATCATCCTAAGGACGAGTGGCCCTATGGCACAAAGCTCTTGGGTTCAAGAAGCATAGGGAAGTTTGTCCAGCAAGTACTTGATCAAGATTTTGATCGCAATGTGACGGTGAACGGTGAAGTGGCTGCCAAGGCTCATCTTATGGTAGGCAGCGGTAATAACGCTTTGCTTACATTTGAATACATGATGGAGGCAGCGGAAATTGATAGCTACCATGTTGATGCGCAATTCTCCATTGGGTTCGATAATGGAGACGGTCTAATAAGCTATGTTCCGATACAACGGATCAATATCATGGCTTTGGTAGATCGGGCTTCAACGGCTGTTTGGTGGTTTATCGTCATCTTCAGTAGTGAGGTGAGTGCGGTCGACGTTGTCAGATTGCTGACCGAGAGTCTGAGGGTAAATCTTCCTAGACCTAGAAAAGAAGTTCTTGGAATGAATTTGAGTGGAGATGTAGGTTTTCCGGGAGAAATATTCCCTGAGCTTGCTCATACAATTCCAACAGTGCTGATGCCCGATAATGCGCTAGCAAATCTCTCTAGTGCGGTATCTGATGTCCTCCGCAAAAAGTTAGGATATTCACTATGCTACGGGCCCCCTGGTCATTTCGAGATGCGTCCAAATGTGGAGAGGTCTTTTAAAGAGCTGGCTAGTCAAATATTCCAGCGCCTACCAAGCACAACAGGTTCCAGCCCTGGGTCAGGGCGAGCCGAAGGTAGTTCTGAGGTATCAGCTCACCTCAAGATCGATGCTAGCTTGATTGAGGAACTCGCCTTTTACCATTTTGCTTTGAGCAATGCCACGCCCTCAGAGGGTATAGGTTTCCTCTCGCCGAATGAGTACATTCGACAAAAGTTGAATAAGGACAGCAGGCACTACATTCCTAGAACTGTGCTCCAAGAGAATGTTTCGAAAATGACTAATTATTCTGTTACCGAATCGGTCATTGTGAGGTGTTATCCAAAGCGAGGAGTCAGGCCTTATATTCAACTTGATCGTGTGCATTATTCGTCAGGCGTGCTGAAAGAGTCAGCATGGCTTGCGGATAAGAAAATCATTGTGGAGGTCGATGAGGATGATATGAGAATCCTCAAGGCATATTGGCCTGATGGTTCATTTATGGAGAATCTTACAGCCTGTGGGAAATGGTCGCTGACAAGGCATAGCCGAAAAACTCGAAAGTCCATTAATAGTCTTCTGGCCCAGAAGCTGTTAATTGTCTCTGAGTTTGATGATCCAATTATCTTGTATATGAAGTACTTGTCAAACGTCGCCCAAGGCATAAAAGATGGCGCAGCAGATGTTGCCATGAGTGTCGCCAAGGCAGCCACAGAGCATAAGAGAGTCGAGATGGAAGTCTTAGCGGGCATGGACTTAGGAGGTGAAGAGCTTAACTCGTACAAGCCAGGTAACGACTCAAATGACGAAGTTACAAGCCCCCTAACAAGGAATGTCGAAGTATCTGAGACGTCACCGAGCCCGGATAAAAATAATGATGAACCCAAGCCGCAAAAAACTGCGACCATTATTCCATATCCAATGCCAGACTTGAATAAAATGATCAAGGATTTTTGACTGGAGGAGTTAGGGATGCGTGGTTTTGATCCGTTAGACAGTGTTCGAAGGGATGAACTGCAGTCGCAACACCCACTTATGCTGAAAAACTACTTCACTCTTACTCCTACTATCGTAGAGATTTATCAGAAAGTTAGGGAGCTAATATTTCTTAGCGAACCCAGTGTCTATTTTTGGTCAACACCTCGAATGGGTAAGACTGAATGTGCCAAAGCTGTGCGGTATCTGATTTGCAAGGAGTTTCCGGACAAAATGGTAATTATGGCGTCTTGCGATCCCTCCAAAGAGATAGGCATCATTCCGACGATATTTAAAAGTATGGGCTTGGAAAAAGACACTTATCGTCTGTCAAAGTCAGAGGCGCGGGATCGCGTGGTTGATCACATAATTTGTGAGTTGTCGGGAAAAAGTGGAAAGCATTGTTTGCTAATGATTGACGAAATGCAAGCTATGGTAACCAAAGATTATCAAGCCCTTCAGGCTATTCAAAATGAGCTGAAACTCAATAATATCTCCCTCACCACCATCGGGTTTGCACAGCATGAGATTAACAGCGTACGAACCACACTGAGTCGGGGAGGGCAGATCGCGCTGGTCGCCAGATTTCTTAGCCGGAGGGAGAGATTCAAAGGTTGTGCGGAGGTTAGCTGGTTGGCTGCGACCCTTGAAAAATTTGATGAAGAGTTAATGTTTCCGGAGTTAAGCGCCTGCACTTTTACTAATTTTTTTGTGCCCAATGCTTTTGGTGCTGGCTTCAGGCTCGCGAACTCCGCTGAATTGATCTTCAAAGAGGCAAAAAAAGCAGTTTCTTCCTCGAAAGCAAAAATCATCCCTACTGCTCATTTGTTTACCGCCATTGGCTATATACTTGCTACCGCGAGGCCCGGAGATAAACCCGAATTTATTCTCACACAATCCATGGTGGTCAGTGCTATCCGAGTTTCGGGGATGGGTGAGTTCGCACAGCTCATAGATGTCACGGAAGAGGTCTCTAATGGATAAGGTCTTGTCTTACCCGAAGATTGAAACTCCATATCAATCTTGCTGGTTAATCATTGCAAAAACCTTGATTATTAATCGCATTAGCCTGAGTGCCTTATTGAAAGGTATTGATGTTAATGGCGGTAGTGCAATTGCATCAAGCTTAGGACGGCATCACGAAAAACTTTTGTTGGATCTGAATAAGCGCTTACAGCTTTCAGCGCTTACCTTGAAGCAAAGCTGCATAAGCTCAAATTTTCACTCGCCAAGCCAAGCCCGCGCCCAAATCATTCGGCATTGCCAGGATTGCATCACTCAAAATTTTCATTCATCGCTTTTTCAAAATCCATTGCTAGAGAAATGCCCAGTGCATCATAAGGTATTGACGTACTGCAGGGGCTGCACAGTCGCCTTGATAAAGGGCGGAAGCCTTTATACTAAGCCGCTTAACAAAAGCAAATCTTGCGAGCACTTGAGGTCTCTGGCCCTTGAGCGTATACCGATCGTCAAATTGCCACTAGACGAAATCAGAGCATTTAAAATAATTGGCGATGAATATCAGGTTTGGTTAGAAGATATTGAACGCTTGGATTTGGGTGACGTTTGTAAAGTGATTTCGAAGATTTCCGGTGTGCGAGACCTTGAGAGTAGTGAGTTTTATTTTGAATATGTAAGGGGGCGCGTGGGCCTTCCATTTGATCTATATTGGCAAGATAATAATTTTTCTCACGACGTTTGCGTTGTCAACTACGCCCCTGCGGCAATTGGCATCGATAATTCAAATGCTCAAGGTGCTAGTACTTGCAAATTCAGCATAGGTAAATTGCCTAGTAATCAGCGACCTAGATTCAATGTAAGGGACGTTGTAAGCTGTCTGAAGTGCATGCGGCGTCATTTCTTTAAAGAGTACATAAGGCAGCACCGAAAATGCTTCAATACTATGAAGTCACTAAGCCACAGTCAGCTTAATGTTCTCAGCCTTTCGGCTAGCTGCACCTGCGTGTCCGCTTACTGCTCATGGCTGGTGTCATCAGGGGGAGTTTCAACTTTTCCTGAGTACCAGGCGCTTAGATCTAGCTTACCTATGATTGAGGCTTTTAGCGATCTTCTTTCCCAAGACGCTGCTAGCCTGAGAGAAGCCCTAGTAACTCAGTTGGTTTCTTTTTTTGATATTTGGGGGGCATTGGAAAGGGCGAGTGCAAAACAGAACAAATGTTCTGGTCTAATCGTGAAGAGGGCTACGATTCCGACCCAATTCTTTGTGTGCATGAACGCTTCGTACACGCTGACCCATCGTGACGAGGCAAGTGGTCATACACAGAAAGAGAAGAGTTATATTATATCGCCGCTACAACTTAAAACCCAATCGCAAGCGCGATGCTCAAGTAATAAGATGAATGCATATTCAAGGCTTTTTCAATTGCCTGCTCACAATGTATTTGTTCGAAATGCACATGGTGTCATGAGGTTCGTTGACGGCCAATGTAACTTGCACAACACGGCTGTCATCAGCATCTGGTGACACATTCGGGAGTGAGGTCACTTGATGTTAGTCTTGAACACTAGTGCGTCTGACGAGGCTACTGGCACGAGCTAGACCAAAGGGCCATGCTTTGCTCTATTGTTGGCCCTATGGTAAGTAAGTTTGTTGCGATATTTTGCTCCCCTCGGCTCAGCTCCGTTCATTCCAATATTTGCTAACTGTCGACTTCGCAAGCCCCAGAAGTTCCGCAGTCTCCTTCTGCGTCTTACCTTCAACTTTGCATTGAAGCACCGCTGTCCGATTGGCAGCGCCTGATCGAATGCGACCGTGCACTGACTGAAGCTTGCCGCCGGTGAACTCGCCGTCGAGCTTGTTTAGTACACCCAGCTTCTGAAGCTTGGTGATCTCGCCGGCCAAGTGTTTCAAAAATTCCGACGGGGTCTGGCTACGGTTATGAGCGCTGGCCACGGCCACGAGTGCTACGAGATCAACGTCCAATGCGATGGCGATGTCTTCGAGCGATGACAGGGTAGGGCTGCTTCTCGCGCGCTCGATATTGTTCATATGCCGAGCTTCGACCCGACCATGAAAGTCTTCCTGGGACAGGTTTCGGGCGGTACGTGTCAGCCTCAAGACTGCGGCTAGCGGTTCTCTCAACGACATTTGGAATACCCAAAGCCGAGGATAAAGCCATATTGCGCGGTTCGACTCCATGCAATATAGTGCTGCGAAATGAACTGACTGGCACGCTTGTGCAGTGCTCTGATCGAAGAAGTGAAGGTCGGGATGCTCCCGTTCCATTGCGCCGAGTCCCGGCACGCGTGCGCTCTGTAACCCAGTCGGCGTCAATTTATAGCTAAAGCCTCAAGGCCAGCGTTTTGCGAATCAGAATTTATTCAGACCTCCACGCCGAGTTCCACCGTTTCGACCCGCCGCCCCTCGACTCTGGGGTTGAACTGGTAATCCTCGCTGGTGACATCAACAAAAAAGCCAGGGGCGTCCAATGGGCCAACGAGACGTTCGCCTGCCAGGTCGTGTACGTCACAGGGAACCACGAATATTACGACGGGCACCTTGATCGCACCTTGCAGAAGATGAAGGACGCCGCGGCCGGCCACGTGCATGTGCTGGAAAACGAATCGCTGATTCTGGGGGACGTCAGAATCCTCGGCAGCACAGCATGGACTGACTTCACGTCAACAGGGAACCAGGTCTCGGCCAGCAACGCTGCCAGGCAAGGCATGAACGACTTCAAGTACATCAGGGCAGACTCAAACTACAGACGATTGAGACCGGATGACTTGGTTACCCGGAACCACATCGCTAAGGACTGGCTCACCCAAGAGCTCGCTCGACCGTTTGGCGGCAAAACGGTAGTGGTGACCCATCACTCACCATTTCCCGTGGTGATTGGTGAGCAGCATGAAGGGCATCTTACTGCAGCGTACACTAACGACTGGCCGCATTTGATCGAGAAGGCCCATGTGTGGGTGTTCGGTCACACGCATGAGGCTACAGATGTTGAGCTGGCCGGCTGCCGGGTGATCTCAAACCCCCGTGGCTACCCTGAGGAGAGCACCGGTTTTGACCCTTACTTCGAGATCCAAATCTAATGGCCACTTCGGCGATGAAGCACTTTTTTGACCACGCCATCGAGCCGATAGAGCTCGATCAGGATCTTCCCTCGGAGGTCATCCAGGCACAGGGCATTTCCTGGGGTGTGGTGGTCGACGCTTACCTTGTCAACGCAGCAAGGGTAGGGCAGAGCTATGCGGCGTTCGTTTACAACGATCAGTCAAACGTAAGCTCGAATGGAATGACGGTTGCTACCCCTCCACTTCAGCTGGTTGAGACAAGGGCGGGGTTCAAGCTAATGCGCAGCCTAAGTGGCAAAGACTATTACGTTATCGCTAGTGAGCTCAGCGAGCCGCGGTGAGCATCCAATTGGGTTGACTCACCCGGCCCAAAGGCCGTTTTCGAGCTGTAGTACTTGGCAAGGCGCGGCGAGCGCCTTGGATTTAGACCTTTATGTATCCCGCAGACCAATCCGCTGGACGGCTTCGTGTGCGCTCGCATTCACGTACCACTTCAAAGCGCACTAAGGAAAATGCATGTCTGATCTGAAAAAAATTGAGCTCACTGTTAAGAACTACATTGTTAAAAACTCTGCTGACATTGATACGCTCTATAGCCAAGTTCGGTGCGAAGACAGTGAAGGAAAAACTTTATATTTCAAAGAAGTTTGCATGTTGGACTACTTGAAAAGGCACGGGGCGATTGTTACTGACAAGCCTCGTACGTGGTACTACAAGCATTTGAACAAGAAAACCATCGTTCTAGTGGCGTTCCAAAAGGCAGATGGAAAGGTCGAGTATGACCTCGATCACATGAAGCTTGTCGCCAGGTCTAGTGTACTGAAAGGCATTGTATTCACTCTTGCAGCGGTTCCGGCAGGGCTAATTATTGCAACCGCCACATACGGCCTGGGTCTTTTGTTTGTTCCGGTGGGTCTTTTTTACGGATATAGAAGCATGTTCACAATTCCTAAAATGCTTCGGCGTAAAACACTAGTAAGCGAACTGGCCGGCCATGGTATCGTGGTTCGCTAACGCTGAGTGCCAGCGATCGCCCAGGCTAGGTTATTCGATTGAGGAGGGCCAGATGGTAGATGGGGTGATTTTCGATGCCTTCGGTACGCTTCTTGAGATTCGAAATAGGCAGAATCCCTATCGGCGACTTCTCCGTCTGGGCTCAGCGCAGGGGCGCGTCGCATCACCCGATGACATTCGCTGGATCATGACTAACGCCTGTGGGTTGCAGGGGACTGCTGATTTTTGTGGAATCAAGCTGTCCTCCACTCAACTCACTGAGCTCCAGAGCTGCCTTGAGGTCGAACTTGAATCGATCACACTCTTTGAGGATGCGCTGCCGGCGCTCGCTCTTCTGCGAAACCACCAAATAAAAATTGGCGTGTGCTCGAACTTGGGTGGCCCGTATTGCTCGGTAGCCCGGAATTTGCTGCCGGGGCTCGATGGCTATGCGCTCAGTGCCGAGGTTGGGCTGATGAAGCCTGATGTGGCCATGTACCAACACATCTGCACCCAGCTCGAGGTTGCACCCAGCCAACTCCCAGGATCGAACGCGCCTCACGTTTTGATGATCGGAGACTCCCGGCGATGTGATGCTGATGGCCCCCGAGTAGCCGGCATCGAAGGTTACCATTTGGATCGTAGTGGGGCGGGTCGCTTTTGTGACCTGCTTGAGTTTGTCACAGGTATCAACACCAGCAGAGGTTGATGCCCACAGCCAGCCCTTCGCGTTCGGCCTTTGAAGAGTAATTGACACTCTCTAGGGTGCTTCAATTCAGGTGCCCGACCCTCACAGCGGTACTTAGGGGGTTGCCGGTATTCAGCAACGTGGCTATGTTGATTGGGTGGCAAATACGAGAATCCATATGGACGATCAATCTTCAACGAAGCATACAAACATGACGATCAGGATGAAGGTGCAGATTGCTGAAATTCTGCTCAGCATGTTCACGGCTGAGCTGCAGAGCATCGTGCGGGACTCTGACTTCAGAGACGATGCTGAGCATGGCATCGCAAACAGCCTGCCCGTAGATAGCGGAACCCTAATCCACGTTGGCTTTGGGTCGGGGAAAACGATTTTTGGTTCTGTCTGGATGAATGCTTTAACCAAAGCATTGGATGAGGCTGAGCAAGCGCGCAAGGCATTGGATTTCATTGCCTCGTACTGTCGATTTATCGAACTCACACCCTCTCTTGAACGGGAGGTCAAGTACTGGCTCGAAGTCTTGGCGTTCGCCCGGGCCACTGTGGCGAAGCTCCTTATCCTTTTTGCGTATTCGCGGTGCTCCTTCCTGACGCTTCCGCTGTTCGCTGACGGCCCTGAGCTCAACGGCTACAAGCACCGACTTCGCTAACTCTTCCTTCGAATTGTTCATTTTCCTTGTTCGATTGGGAGATTTGCTTGTGCCTGAAAAAAAGCGCTGTGCCTGCTTCAAATGCCCGCACACGGGCAAACAGGGGCGTCCGGTACCCGTGTCGCCTTCGAACCCCGCTTCTGAGAAGCCTCAGGAGCCCCAGATGCGCCAGAAGCCTGAGCGGAAGTGGGTCACCCGATTGCTGGACATCCTGAAAATCGTGATTGGCCTGGCCAACTTGATCCTCGGACTGTTCAAGCACTGATAGCGTGCCCCCACTGATTTGGTGGGGGCCCTCTACTCTGCAGCAGAGGGCTCCACACTGGCTCGCTGACCTGCAACCTTAGCGTAATCCACCAATGAGTTCGGTGTTTCGCCCCTCGGGCGGCTTCGCTGCTTTGCCCTCCAAAGGGTTAGAAGGCTGAAGCGGCGCGTGGCTTATTCCTGGGTGCTCAGCCAGTGGCTGCGCTCCCACGCTCGTAGAGTTATTCTTCACCCTCGTGCTCAGGCCGTTCGAGAGGGTGCTATGCGCAAAGGTGAGATACCGACCGAGCTCTCATTGCTCGCGTTTGACTTCTTCTACTGGTTTTCACGGTTTGAGTTCTGTCTCAAAGAGAACGGTTACCTAAAATACGAAATCCCTGGGCAGAAAGCTGAACCAGGTTGGGACAAATTTGTAGAGCGCCATGCCGAAACCTACGTACTGACAGCTGAAGCGGCAGAGCTGCTTGCTGCTCCACCTGATCGGCAGGTGGTTGGGGCCGGGTTGGTTTTGGAGTGGGCACCAGTTGGATTTCAAGACTGTAGATCTGACCTAGCAAAGGTTGTCCGAACGGTGAAAACAGTTCGAAACAATCTATTTCATGGTGGCAAGCATGGCACCGCGGGCTGGGATAGCCCTCACCGTACGCAGTCTCTCCTAACATCGAGTGCAGCTGTGCTGGAGGGTTTGGTGGAGCTCGGTGATTTCCGAGGCGACTACGAAAGGTTTTATTGACTTGTGATCATCAGCAGTGGCGAGTGAGCCAGCTCGACCCTTAGCGCAGTAAGCGAAATGTGGTTAAGCTCGAGCATGATGGATCAACCCTCGCGTGAATGGAGTCGCCATGCCCTTAACCGTTTTTTCCGCATCCCGCCGGATGGAATTGGACGTTGAGCAGCTATTGACACAGCTAGGCGCTGAGACTGGTTATGTCATGCCGTCGAAGAGTACGCCCATTCCGGAAAGCTGGAAGGTGCATTGTTCGACGGATCTCGAGTGCCCCTCGTGCTTCTGCACAGGTGCGGAAGTGGTAAGGGCGAGTAAGTCCAAGGTCGATGGTCACAATGTGCGGCAGGCCTATTTCCGGTTCCCTCAAAGTGATAGTTCAGCAGGACACCATCCATTCTGTGATTTTTCGGGGAATGTCTCAGCTGCGTTCATCCCGGAAAACCTTGTCCAGTTTTCGTCTGCGAAGGATGGCGTCTCCAGGGTTGTGCGGGAGCTCGTATGCAAAGGCATTCAGCTAGAGGTATTCACGCAGTGGGATATTCGGCGGATGCGCGAGTGGTTCTTCCAGACCAAGCTGCAGTCGCAGTTCACCATTACGCTAGATCCCAAACTGCCTGGATGGCTGGATGGACTGCATCGTCATGCCTCATGGCCTCAAGATTTGGATGCTGTGCCTATTGGGTTGACGACAGAGGTGCTGGGCATTCCCGGTTTTAATTTCGAGGCAGCAGCAACGCGAGAGGTCTCTCAGCGCCATCGCGCTACGCTAGACATCATCCGGGAGAAACGCTTGTACCCAGGTGCAATGGTTGAGCGCCTCGAAAAGCTGGCCACTGACTACCATGGAAAATCGGTCTACGACCCTACCGTTCTGCAAAACCATTTCCAGCTCACTAACCGGCTTGCAGCATTCATATGCTCAAACCATAGCCCGTTGAGCCGGTTATCGAAAGCTCACTACCCCTTGAATGGGCTGAAAAATGTCAAACCGCTGTTGGCGTTTTCGGCTTTGCTATTGTTCATTTCCGACTGGCAGCTCGACGCTGCGGTTAGCCGCTTTGCGCAAATTGCCTCTAGTAAGCTGCAGGCGGATGAAACGTTAGGCAATGTGATGGGGCTTAACCCTTTCCATGACTTCGCGGCATGGGCCATGTTGAAAAGCATCCAAGATTTGCCTTCAATCCAGATCCCCCCTCTGAGCGTCAAAGAGGAAATCGCTTTGAAGGTTGCTGAATTGAAGAGGCAGGCGGGGACGTCGAACTAAACCGTACCCGGATAAAATCCTCGAGGCTTTTGCTACCAAAATTTAAGCGACATGGCTGCTGTCAGGGAACCTGCTCCAGGTGGCGCCATGATATCATCGCGCTCCATCATCATGTACAAGCGAATGGAGACGGCCCGATGTGGTTTCACGGAATTAAGGATGTTCCACGTTACGAACTTTACAAATTGAAACAAGTCCGAACGAAGGCATCATGGGATAAACCCGTTATTCCAGGTGGGCCACCGCTAGCTATTGATCCATCGCTTTTTATTTATGCGTCAACCCGCGCGTCAATCCTCGGGCAAAAAATCGGACTAAGAGGGCAACTGGCTGGACGAGGGCTGGGCGCAGCTGCTTTATGCTATCTGACAACTAATCTCTACAGTCCGGGCGCAAAGGCAACTAATAATATTTTCCTTCATCACAATTTTAATTATACCAAAGACTTCATCGGCTCAAGTATAAAAGGAACAATCGGTGCAGCCTTGGCTTACTTGGAGATGCAAGATCAAGGATATGCATGGTGCGGTCATTGGGAGGACTGTACAACTCCTGCAGTTTCGACCACAAGCCCCTTAGCATCGACGTCGAAAACTACCGTCTCAGCCAAAGTGAAAGCCAAAGCCAAAGCCAAAGCCAAAGCCAAAGCCAAAGCACCCGCGCCTGACTTTGTGTTTGCTTCCTCGAGCAACGTATGTTTAGTCGATGCTAAGGGTTCTGCTCGAACGATGCAGGAAGTGCAACAGATCGCCAAGAATGAGTGGAAGCGTCAAATCTACTCAAACAGACTAGTAACGTTAGCTGGCGGTGGCACGGCTACCGAGGGGCGCATTATCGCGGCCTCGTTGGCAAATCCGAATGGTGTCGGCCTAGTAACCGCGCATGGACGATTTATAGGCTCTTCTCTTCCTCCGGGCACTGGGCATTCGAGCCGAGTGAGCACTACCAGCAAAGCGATAAAAACTGTTCAGAAAATCAATTTCACCAACGCTTTCTATCTCTTAGGTTTAAACGCTATGGCCAACCATTTCATTGGTGGCCCTCTGGGGCTAGCGAGAGCCGAAATGGATGCTGCTCGGCGAAGCGCGGTAGATATTGATGATCTTGGTTCCGTGTACACAGGCAAACGGCGAATTGTCGATTTGGGCGATCAAGGTGCTTGGACAATGCAGCCGTTCTGTAGGCTCGACGTGCTAGAGGAGGCCTTAGAAAACCTGGTTTCTGATAACGCTCCGGCAGTTGCTGAAACCCCGGCGATGCTGGCCCCGCCCCCTGACAATGCGAAAAGCTCCGGAGACGGAAAGGTAGTTTCAGCTGGCCAGGTGATATTCCAAAGTCGTGATGGGGTCGGAGCAATATTGGAACGTGTGGCGGGTACCTGATCCGCGACAAGGCGGACTTAATGATCGCAACGACGTTGCTGGGGACTCATCACCTTATTCAGGCACTGCACTCGATTGGCGGCCTGTATGAAGTTGAGCGCCAGGCGCGCGAGATGAGTGATGAGGATCGCCGCCGAATACGGCAAGAAAAAGCAGCGCCGTTGGCGAAAGCACTGCACGAGTGGATGCTGACTCATCGCGATCTTGTGCCCAACGGATCAGCAATAGCCAAAGCCTTGGATTACAGTCTTAAACGCCAGGTAGCGCTGACGCGCTACCTGGAAGACGGCGGCCAAAGCCCTGGATTACAGCCTTAAACGCTGGGTAGCGCGTCAGCGCTACCCATCGCATGAACGGGCATGATCCGTATGCCTACCTGAAGGACGTGCTAACTCGCCTGCCGACGTTACGGTCGAAGGACATCAGCCAGTTGCTGCCGCATCATTGGGTACAGATCTAGCTTATGCGATCTATTGTCCCCTGTGAAACACATGTAAATCACACTTGGTAGGTGAGGGAAATGGATATTCGTCTAGAAATTTTAGCGCTTGAACAGTTGTTGCTAGAGCCGGAAGCGAGAAAGAATGATCGGCTGCTTAAACAGCTGCTTGCCGAAGACTTCGTTGAATTTGGAGCTTTCGGCAAAAGCTGGACGAAAGCGGAGGTGATCGCTGGACTCAAATCCGAGATTTTTATCAAAAGAACAATCGAGGATTTCAAACTGCGTGTGCTTGCAGATAGTGTCGCGTTAGCAACGTACCTATGCCGTCATCAAAATGCTAATGGCGATGAGTCTTTATCACTGCGTAGCTCCGTTTGGAAAACCTACGAAGATGGTTGGCACATGGTGTTTCACCAAGGTACGAGGGTCTCCGACTAGATGTCGGTACCAACGCCAATGCGCATGAGGCGGTACCTCACACATATGAATAGATTCTTTTGCTGATACGGCTCAACCTAAGTAAAGGTGTATTGGCCGGACGCTTACCAAACTTTCGAATGAGCTGCCTGCGTCAACGTACTGAAGCGTCGACTTCATGTCCTTCCAACCTACGTGGTTCATCAGCCCTTTTGATCTCCCATCCATTGGCGGCGCCGGGGTCGCGAAGCCTCGCCTCATCGAGTGGCTGCTACAGCTCCGCTGGCAATCCCGCTTCTTAGGAATGCGGCGCAGTACGGATATCAAGCTATGCGGCTGCATGGCTTTGCGTGAAAGATTCTGTGCTTGGCCGTACGTCAGAGTTCATTGGGGGCAGAGCGTCGCTGGCCAAAAGCGAAGGACGGCGCTGAAGGCAGCTGGGTGGTCGATTTTGGAACTCACGACCTAGATAGAGCTCATCGTCGTAGCCCTAGAGGTTAGGCCAGGACACGCCTACTCGCTTCGTAGCGCTACGAACACCTCACATAGCTGTGATAATACCTCGCCGCGGAGTCGTGAGATTATCAACCCATTTTGCCCTGGAGTTTAGACTGATGAAAATGACTGCAGGCACGCTGTCTGAATACCTTGATGCAACAACAGAGGTTTCCCAAGGGCATGCGGCTGCTCCGCCTGAATTGATGCACCTCGTGCATGAAATGGACGCTGTGTTTCATCGTGAGTTTTTCAACCGCCCTTTGGAGTTGACGCCAGTCGCAGCCTTGCTTGCGATTAATGCATATACAGCTCTCCTCGGTGCCGTACGCGAGGCCCTGTCGGGTCATGTTGTACTGGTTTTCCCCGTAGCCCGTGCCGCTCTTGAGTCAGCTTGCTATGCATTTTTGGTCAGTCAAGATGAGACAAGGGCGGATATATGGCTCAATCGCCATCGGAGCACTGACGACCTTAAAGCCTGCAGGAAGGTCTTCGTTGTCGATAAGGCAATCAAGATTTTGCAGCCCTTTCAGCCTGTGATGGCGGAGTACGTCAGAGGCATGTACGACGCTTCAATTGATTATGGAGCTCATCCGAACCCGTTGTCGGTGCTGAGCCATATGGAGGCGACCGGGCCCGAGGGAAACGATGAGTTCGGATTTTCGCTCACCGGCGTACAAGGCTGTAACAGCTGGCACGTAAATCGTGAGCTTTTGGTTTGCGTGGAAACAGGTCAAGCCGTTGCTTTCTTGATCGCCGCCTCTGTTGCTGACCACCCTTTTCTGAATGAGCGGGCGCAAGATTTCGAGGATTGGATGGCAAGTAAAAATCAGATGGCCGAATCGTTCAATGGAGCACCCATCAAGTATGTCGGGCCAATGTACGCATCCGTTCGGCCCCCGGCCTCCTAGGGCGACCTACTCTTTGGTCAGGTATGGGGCACGAACTTAGGGCTTGTATTCCGCAGCGCCAAGCCTCCAAACGACGTGCCCGCATCGACATAACGCAGCGCCGACTTCATATCCTTCCAGCCCACATAGCTCATCAGTCCTTTGATGTCCCATCCATTGGCGGACGCCCAGGTTGCAAAGCCACGCCGCATTGAGTGACTGCTATACAGTTCAGCTGGCAATCCTGCCTCTTCGAAAATGCGACGGAGCACGGGTATCAGGCTATGCGGTTGCATGGCTTTCCCTGAGAGTTTCCCCCAGCGATCAATCCTCTGGAACACTGGGCCCTTCGCAATGCCGGCAACTGTTATCCAGCTGATGTAGGCCTCCACGGGGCAAAGCATTTTAAGGGCCGGCGTCTGGAACGTGGTTCCTTCATGCTGGCGATCACCCTTGGTGTAAGGCAGAAAAAAGGTAATTCCTTCACCACTTATCGCTTGGGTGTCCTCCACCGTAAGCCTGGCCAACTCATCGCCTCGAAAACCCCGCCAGAACCCGATTAAGATAATCGCCACCGAGCGACGGTGACGTACCAGCGTTTTGTAATCTCCCCGTTCAATCGCAGCTGCAGCTTCCCCTTCAAGCCAGGTGACCGATTGTTCTAGGTGCTGGAGCAGCAGTGGGGCGGCCTGTTTCACCTTTGCTGGATGCACGACCTTGATGCCCTTGATCATCTGGCGAACATCAGGCGTTTTGGTTGGATCAGGGAAGCCCTGGGTGATGTGCCATTGCGCAAGGGCTGCCAAGCGCTGCTTCAGAGTGTTGATGGAGAGTTTGTCGGCGTACTCCGCCAAGTAGCGAACGACGCCCGCGCCGGTCGTGGGCAGGTACCCGCCCCAAGTCACTTCGAAGTGCTCGATCGCCGCCCGGTAACTTTTTCGCGTGTTCTCTCGGGTGCCGGCGCTTAGGTACCGATCTGCCTTTTCCATCGTGCTTTGCCTTCCAAAACGGAGCGTTTTGCTTTTTCTGCGCTGCAAGGAGGCTTTCTGAGAGCAGCAAATAGTCAAGAAGCCATAACTACCTATTATATCTTGCCAGAACATAGAGATAGAATGAATTTATACGTGATAAAGTGGCACGTAATTACATGATACGTTAAGCAGTACGAAATCATAGGAGGGATCATGGCTAGAGGCGGTATTAACCTAGTGCTTGTGCGCAACGCTCGTGAAGCATTGGTTGCCCGAGGCCAAAATCCAAGCATTGACGCGATTCGGATAGAACTTGGAAATACCGGCTCAAAGACGACAATTCAGCGCTATTTGAAGGAGATAGAGACTCGTGACCCTCGCCCATCCGCTTCTTCTTCAAGGCTCAGCGATGAGCTGACTGAGCTCGTGGGCAAAATGCTGGAGCGCTTGCTGGAGGAAGGTAGCGAGGCGCTGGCGCATGAACGCAGTTCATTCGATCTTGAGCGCAAGGCGATGAAGCAGGAGGTCGGTACACTTCAAAGTCAGCTAGACCAAGCGGAAGACGAGATCGCCACGCTGCAGTCAGCCCTGCAAACGCAGGATGAGGAGCTCAAAACGACTCATTCCTCACTGCAGACCGAGCTCACACGCAACGCCAGGCTCAGCCAGAGCTGCACTGATCTAGAGGTTCGGGTTGGTGAAAAGGATGCGCAGATCCAGTCCTTGGAGCAAAAGCATGCGCACGCCCGGGAAGCACTCGAACACTACCGCGCTTCGGTGAAAGAGCAGCGAGACCAGGATTTGAACCGTCACGAGTCCCAGGTCTATCAAATGCAGCAAGAGCTGACCGTCCTGCAGCAGACACTGATGATCAAGCAGGAGGAAATCTCCCGCCTGATCAGGGATAACGAGCGCTTCATTGCTGAAAATCGCCAGCATGCCAAAGAAGCCTCGGAACTTCGTGAGACAGTAGAAACTCAGCGTGGTGACCTCGGCATTGCCCATGCGGCGATTGCTAGAGCGGAAGGCGCTAAGGAACTGCTCTCCCAACAATTGGAAGCCAAAACCAAGAAGGCTAGTGACACCATGGCGGAGGTAGCCGCAGGGAAGTTGCGAGAAAGTGAGTTGATTCAGAAGCTAGCCAATGTCGAAACGGCCCTCGAAAAAATGGGCGACGGATCATAGGAGAGAATCGTCATGTGCATTCGCCGCACCTTACGGTTTCAGACTGAGTAGTTGCGCAGTGCTGACTGCTGCCTGGAGGTCGAGATGGCTCGAGGCAAACGACTTCATGAGGAGCGAGCGGGGAAGGGCCCAGTCCCACTTCTCTCGGATCATGTTTTCGACGTTTTCCAAGATCGGCTTTACATCAGAGACATCCATTTGACCGACCACGCGCAACGCTCGCAACGTGTCTTCCGCACCGAATGCAACTTCCAGGAATAGCCCGGTGTTTTCACACTGAATGCCCACATGCCTGAGCAACAAGGCCAGCGCATCGTTGGTGTAGTCTCCTCGCCAGGTCGCCACATGACTTACGCTGGCAGAGCCAATAATCGCCGCGTCACCCAAACCGAGGGCACGGAAGTTATTCCGAGCCTCATCGAGGAGCGCTTGAGCGTGTTTGTCCAGGAAAGGACAAGATGTGGTCTCCATCAACACGTTTCGCATTTCAAGCCTGACACGATCATCCACCTGCGCACCGAGTCCATCAAACTGAGGGGGCTCGCCGCCCCGCGCCGGTGTGACCACGATCACCTTTGCTTCGAGGTCGACATCCTGAACCTGCCAACGCCTTCCGCCGAAGATGATGCGCTGTCCCTTGGTCAGGGGTTTGCTGACGGGCAGCGAGCCAAGTGGCTTCCCATCCCGAAGCAAACGAAACTCTTCATCGCTTGTGAAGGCGGTGTAGAACTCATAGTGGTTGATCAACCGCTCCCCGAGTTCGCCTGGTAGTAGAAGTCCTGAGCTGTCCTGGACGATCAATTCCTTCTCACCCATACCCTTGAGCAAAGCCAGGAAATCAGGCTTGGTTACGCTCGCAAAACTGCCGCTTGCTATGAGATTTCCCCATAATTGCGCCGCCGAGGCACCGCCGAGCTGAGCAATCGAAGACAAACACTGCTGCACCAGTGTCGAGGCGTGTAGGCCTCCTGATCGAGGCGGCTCAAACCATCCACTAATCAGCAAGCGGATCATGGCGACCGTTTGGACAAGGCCCTCACGTAACTGATCGGAGAGATCCGACTTATCTGTTAAAGGGCGCTCCCGGCAGTACGCCCTGAGCATCGCAGGCTCACCGGGTCGACGACCAGAGCGGCCAAGCCGTTGCCTGAGACTTGCCACAGAGGGTGGACAGCCGATCTGTGCGACCGTCCTGATGCTACCGATGTCTATACCCAGTTCCAGGGTGGTAGTGCATACGGCAGAAGCTGGAGGATCTCCCGCTTTCAATGCCCGCTCGGCATCCTGGCGTAGCTCCTTGGACAAGCTACCGTGATGCGGCCAGAACTCGTTCGGCACACCATCGTTTTCGCACAGTGAGCGCAGACGGTCGGCAAACCATTCAACCTCTTGGCGCCTGTTGGGGAAGATCAGGTTGTTATGCCCCCTCAGCACCTTATACAGGTGACCTGCGATAGCCACTTTGGTACCTGAGGTGTCCTCTTTCTCTGCGCCTTCATCTGTTGACGCATTCACCGGGTGTTCCACCACCAGCTGCTGCATGGGCTGCTCAATGTAGCCACGCACCTGTACCTGAAGCTCTTGGCCAGAGGACTTTGACTCAATAACCGTGATGTCATCCGGACGCACTGGCCTAAGGAACTTGCGGGCCAGCGACATCTCACCAAGAGTCGCCGACAGCCCTACACGGGGCAGGGTTCTACCTACGACGATTTCAACCCGTTGCATTAGCGATTGCAGCTGCTTTCCACGCTCACTTCCGATGAAGGCATGAAGCTCATCGACGACGATGTAGCGAAGGTTCTGAAAAGCCCCTGGTAAGCCTGAGCCTCTGTTTACGAACAGGGCCTCTAGGGACTCCGGAGTGATCAGCAAGATGCCCTCAGGCGATTTCAAAAACCGTTGTTTCTTGCTTGCTGCCACATCGCCATGCCAAGCAACGACGGGCAGTTCGAGCCTCTCACATAACCGGCTAAGCCTGTCCCACTGGTCGTTGATCAGCGCCTTGAGCGGGCTGATATACAGCACCGCGCCGGCTGGATCACTGTTGTTGAGCAGGTTGGTCAGGATCGGCAGGAATGCGGCCTCTGTTTTACCTGCGGCAGTGGACGCTGCAATGATCACATCGCGATCGGCGCCCACCAATGCCGGTACCGCCCACTCCTGCGCATCACGCAGGGACGTCCACCCCTGTGACCAGATCCATTGCTGAACCTCCGGGTGTAAACGCTCGAACGAAGAAGAGTCAGAGCTTGAAGCTGGCGAGCTCATCGTCGGCCTCAACTTCTAGATCTTGCTGCCCGGCCTCATCCTTGGTCAGCTCCACGGCGCCCAATAAGGTTCGCCAATCCGCGGTAGGGTTTTGCTCGATCACCGCGAGCAAGTTGATGAAAGCCGTAATGGTCGTGCGCGGCGTCCGGAAATATGCCTCGCCCAAGCGCTGATTACAGTGTGCCATGAAAGCGGGGATGGCTTCATCCGGCAGCAAAAACTTCTCAGGCTCACCGTAGGCGTAAACATTGCGCAGCTTCTGCAAAAGCACGTAGAAGTCTTCAGGTGTCAGGCTGCTGAGTCGAATGACAGGCCCAGAAAGGTCGACCAGGCCAGACTTAGCAAAGCTGTTTTCAGCGAGGCGGGATTGCAGGGCAGGGTAGCTGTAGAGCCCCCGACGAGTGTCCATCAGAAACTCTGGTGTGCCGCCCAATACAAAACCCAGGCCTTCAGCGGAACCCTGCAACGAATCGTTGAGGATGCGCAGAATCTGCTCGTAATTGGCGTTACGGGCCTGGGTGTTTGCCAGTTTGTACAGGTTGACCAGTTCATCCAGGCATACCATCAAGCCGCCGAAACCAGCCAGGCGTACGAATCGTGACAGCAATTTCAGCTGGTCGTAGACAGAAGCATCATCGACGATCGTCCGCACGCCCAGAGCAGCGCGGGCGTCAGTCTTGGTGGAGAATTCCCCGCGTAGCCAACGAATGGCGTCAGCCTTGAGCTGCTCGTTACCTTCCTCGAAGCCGCGGCAGTAGGCGGCAATGACGTCGGCAAAATCATACCCATTGACCATCTCGGTGAGCTCTGCCAGGTACTCACGAATGACCGCCTCACTCTCGACACCTTTGGTCTTGGCTTCCGTTTTAGCCTGGGAGATGAACTTCTCAACGATACCCTGCAGAGCGCCGCCTTCTGGCTTGGTGCGGGTGGCCATGTTTTTGGCCAGCTCCGAGTAAAGTGAGCGCGCTTGGCCACCTGAAGCGTGAAGCCGGCGGTCTGGATTCAAATCGGCGTGCATGGTGACAAGCTTGCGCTCCATGGCGATGCCGCGTACTAGGTTCAGGAAGAAGGTTTTGCCCGCGCCGTACTCGCCAACGACGATGCGAAAAGCCGAGCCGCCATCCGCGAGACGATCCACATCTTTGAGCAGCGAATCGAGTTCACCCGCTCGACCTACCTGGATGAGATGCTGCCCAACACGGGGCACTACACCCGCACGCAGCGATTGAATGACCGCGTCGCGATCCTTGGCTCGTATCTTACTCATAGGGCTAACTCATCCAGTATGTCGGGATTGATTTCGATCGGATCATCACCTTCGGTCACGGGCATGTCGAACAGCTCAAACGCTGTGTCGTTGATCCGTTCCAAGGCGCCGTCCAGCATCAGTTCCATGTCACTGGCCGCGTCCTCCAGCTCGGCACGACTCCACTCAGGCCGTGAAACCAGAAGCCGAAGGAACGCTGAATGCTCGACGTCCAAACCGTGTACGGTAGCAAGCTGTTCGGCGGTACATTCTTCCTGCCGTTGGGGCGCCTCGGGCTCCAGAGTGCTAGGCGTCTCAGTCAGCGACTCTTCATTGAAGACGCTGGCCAGAAGCGCCGACACTTCTGCCGTTTCTCGTTGCAAGCGAGCGACCTTGTCCATGTCCAGTGCAAAGCCAGAGCCTGTGCTTTCTGATGTCTGTTTCGCAGTGGTCAGCGCGGCATTCGCAGTCAGTGCCTCCACTCCATGGGAGGGACGAACAGCTGCACTGTGGAGGTCGCTGTAGACAAACTGCGGATCAAGAGCGAGCGACTTGTATACGCGCTCAAGGAGCTTAACTTCCTGTGGCGTCACCTCGCCATCCGCTTGTGCCAGGTGGGCCAGGAAGCTGGCAATTTTCCGCTTGGCCTCGTTCGTCAGTGGCTCAAGCTTCTTCTTGAGGCTTGCCAGTGTCGGCGGTTGCTTCAGTTGAATCTGGAGGTGCGCCTTCAAGCGTTTTCGATGCGCGACGCAGAGGTGATCCCATGAGTCAATGTGGCCTGACAGTAGACTCACCTCTTCTAGCGAAGTGTCACCGTCTGCCGCAGCCACTGCACTGGCCAGGTCTAAAGTCACTGCTGCAGCGCTGTAAGCATCGGTCGACCGAAGAGTGCCTTCATCAGAGTCCGCTGCGAACAACGCGATGGTGTCTTCTGCCTTGGGCGTACGGCTGCCAGAAAGCACATCGGGCTCCAATCCGATTCGCTTGCTTTCCAAGGCCCGTGCGAGTGCCACGACTTTGTCGCGGGAAAGCGCGCCGGCGGATTTGAAACGGCCTGCCAGCTCAGCGAAACTCATGCAGATAGTTTCGCCGCCGACGCGTTGTGCCAACTGTTCGAGTTCGGCTTTTGCTTCAGCAGGCCAGAGTTCTGTTGGCAACTGCAGGATGGCTTCCAGACTATATCCAGCGTCTGGGTTGCGCCCCAGATATCGACTGTAAGCGTCTAGAACGGTGGTGCATTCTTCCACTATAACCTGCAGCTTGTTACGCGTTCCTGAGGTTGCGGCGACATCGGGGAGGTCGCCCACGGCTGCTGCCGGGATGCTCAATCCGGAAGAAGCGGGGCGATAGGCAATCTTCAGCTTGGTCTTGTTCTGAGGAAGCACAATGCCGTTGGGATAGCGTTTTGCGAATTGGTTTTTGAAGAGCGCTGCGAATTGCTCAGGACAACGGGTCACAGGTGTGCGTCTGGAAATGTTGGGCTCTGCGAGCGCCCAGGCCAATGCCCAGCTCGGATTGAGAGGGTATTTATCCACGGCCATCTGACCCAGCGCGACTCTCAGTGACATGGGCAGCTCGTACCCATCTGCGGCACTGGCAATCGGTTCACTCATATAGCTCTGAGGCTGAACAGAACCCGCGTCGATATGGGCGAGAAAGCGGGTAGCGTAGCCGCGGAAAGAATGGTTGTCGCCGTAGAGACCAAGCAAGCGTTCGACCTCGGCCTTGATGGCAGCAATCTCTACCTTAGCCTGAGGATCGCTCGGTGCATCGATCAGCGCGCGGCGTTCCAGCCCGTAAAAAAACAGGAACACGTATCCCGCATCCGCAGGCTGGCGGCGACCTCCTGCCAACCATTGCAGATACGCTCGCCGCGCCTCAGGCGTGATGCTTCGGTAACTTGGCCAATAGGGCATCTGCCGCTCGGTAAGGCTCATGGGTGAGCGTGCGACTCGAAGCGTTGCATCAATCAGGGACGGTTCAGTCTGACCGAACTGGGTTGCCCGCTCGGTGATGTAGAGCATTCCACCCGGGATAGCCAATCCGGCCACGGTGATGGACTCACCTTCTGCAAGCCAGCGAACGCCCATGGGCTTTGCACCTGGCTTTGGGATGGCGTAGCTCTGACTATCGCTGGACGAACCGACTTGGACAGTATGGAAGTCTCGCTCGCGGGTACTAGTGCCGAACTGGACGGTGAGACTGGGGGAGGTTGCCTGTCGAGATTCAGCGGCGATCTCCGCAACAATGTCATCCTCAGGCGCGTAGGGCTTTGCCTGGGTGGCGCGTCTGACGGCCCATACCAACGCACTTACGCCCAAGATAACTCCAAGGGCGATCCACGCTTGCTTTGGAACTTGCGCCAAAAGGGCAACAACGAATAACAAGGCGTACAGAGCGATCGGCCCGCCGCCGCTCCCTTTGCGCTTCCGTGGCATATAAGTATTCCGTACAGTTCGGTAATGGCCAGATGACATTCTTACGGATTTCACGAGGCGGGCCAAGAGGAATAGACGAAGGGAGCGCTGGGGCAAAATTACTTAGACGGATCCCCAACAGAGCCATCTGCTTACAAGGCTCTGTCAGGGCTGTGTTGCGGGAGGTGAAGGGATCGTGCCGCTGCTCTTCATACGCCTAGCTTTCCGGCAGACCATAATCTTGACAGCGTCTCGCGATGGTGTGAGTAAAGCCAAGAGCACACATGTGCTCTTCGCGCCTCAGGCGCCTCAACTGGTCGACTCAGGCAGCTTTCGACAACGTCTCTTCTGCACTTCAAATAGCGTCTTCCAATGCAGCGATTAGCGCCTCCAAAGCCTCAGCCAGGCGGGCGTCTTCACGGGCATCTCCGCTTTCAGGAACAAACTCTTGGCAGTGTCGTAGCAGTGCGTCGCGGTCGTTATGGTTCAGATCAAGTTGAATGTGCATGTTCGAAAATCCCTAGATGGTTGAACTGCACCCGCCCCCTGGCGCTCAAGCACGCTTTGGTCGAATATTGCGCGCCGATTGGAAGCGAGGAGGACAGGGCATTGAAGGTTGAGCAGGAAGCGCAGGTGTGGTTGTGCGCCGCTGAGCACTATCGTGGTTCTCTCATGGCGATAGCGGGTGATGCAGTCGCGAGCTACCGCCGTAAACCGGGCCTGGACAGTTTGACTCGCATCTACAAGCAAGACGTTGGCGCCGTAGCGTTTGCAGTGCTTGAGCGCGTCCTGCCCAGCGCGGATTTGCCGCGCACCAACAGCAGCTACATCCCTGTCCGGGAACAGTTACGGTCGCATGTGATTTATCAGGTGCTAAAACGCCTTGTAGTAGAGAAGGCCGTTCCAGTTGAGCTTACGGATATCCTGTTTTCGATTGATCTTGGACTCTCACACTCGGCGATCTCAACCTCTGCTACTCGGCAAAGCACAGTTCAGCTTGAGATGACGGGTAAATAGCCTTGTGCCGGCGTGCCGATGAGGGCTTTGTTATGCAGATAGGAGTCGCTGATGAGACTACCAGGCCGCTGAACGCGCCATTGGTCTCCAAATCTGCAACGTCAGCTTTCAGCTGCTGTACCAAGGTATCAATTGGTTGACCGCTCTCTACGCTCAACGTCAGTGTGAGAAGGGTAAAAGGGCTGAGCCCCATCGCATCACCTATCGCAGTCAGCTTCTCTACCGTAGGGCTTGATCGGCCGTGTTCCAGCTTGAGCATGTAGCCACGGCTGCTCGCTAAGGCCATATCCTTATGCGTCAACCCGCGGCTAATGCGCATGGTTTTCAGTACAGTGGCGAAAGCTGCTTTCAGCGACATAGATGCTCCGGGCCAATGTCAGGCGAGAAAGGCCCGCAAACTATTTTCAGCGGAAATACCCGACTAGAGCATCTGACAGTACCACAGAGACCTTTCCGCCAGTCTCAACGGAGAACTTTTCAGGCCAGCATCGGGATAACCCTGCGGCTTCCTCGGCGGGGATTGCCCACGACCATCGCGCACCGCGCTCTAGTTGTTTTCACTGATTAATCTCATGGAATCAGTGAATTTCTCTGTATTTCAACTATTTTTCTGCATGCACCCTTGAAATTTTTTTCGCGAGACGGAGTTCTATATTTGAGGACAAGAAAAAAGCGAGAGGTGTGCAGCCACAGATGATCTGCAAGATTCACACACGGTTTTGCCGGTTCGGTTTTTGCTTTGACGGTTTCGAGATTTGGCCTCGATGCCAGGCTCGCATCTTGATCGCCCCGTAGGGGCTGAGGGGAAATCGCCTTCTTCGCAGCCATTGGCTGCGCTTATGCTTTGACTACAAACCAACACGCCAAATTTTTTAAAAATGGTATGCACCAGTCTTCATCACTTAGGGGTATCCGCGCGCAGACCGTTCCGTGTTCTCGATCAAGATGGTTAGTCAATTGCATGGACGTAGCGGGAGTCGAAATCACATACGTTTTGATCACACCATGTACTCAAACACACCCTACGGGCCAAACTTAATCAGTACTGATACCCCTCACTCCACGCGTGCGGCACTGGCAGTATGGTAACGGGGCTGGCCATCTAGCTCAATGAAGCCCTGATGCGCGCATTACAGATATATCAAGGGCGAGGATGTGTCGTACATACTCAGCTCACTCAGCAGACGTTGACGCAGAGCATGCTCGGGCTTCTTCATGTAGTTGAAGCAACTCTGTGTAGCTACCACGTCTCCCTCTGCGCAGACACGACCATCCCCATTGGAATTCCCGTTGGTCGTGGGCCCCGCGCTCGAAAAGCGCTTCCGAGAAGGTTGGTGCGACGAGGTCGTGCTGGAAAGGCCTTCCCATTGCAAAAAAAATGTCGAAACCTGATGTGACATCCAGCAGCTTGGCCATGACTCTAGTCCGCGTGCTCCAGGGCAAGGATTTCCCTGCACAGCGTCGGGTGCGATAGACCAGGGTGTTGAGCGTGGCCGAAGCTTCGACGTACTCCTCAGCAGAGAGAACGACGCGGTGGTGCACTGGCATAGCAAGTGAGAGTATCTGATCGATTAGGATTTGCAGCAGCGGGTGGGCAACCTTCATGACGTGCAGATCCATCGCCATCATGATCATTACATGGTGAAGTGCGTAGCAGACCCGGTTGGTATGAACCGCGCCGTCTTGTACTGATTGTCGAAGTATCCAGACCAAACACGCCAGCGCGTCCAGATTTGCCTTGCGCTCAAGTCTGTTCAGCAACACAAAGGTGATAGGTAACCGAGCGCTTTGGATCAAAGGCGCATCATCGTCAGGCGAAAACATCGCAGCTTGCACACTCGGAGCCAAGGTTCTCAGAAAGCTGTCTCCCTTCAACACCTTTTGATCGCTGAGATCCAGCACGCGCCACAAGGGGTGATCAAGGTCTCGCGCTGATCCAGGACATTTTTCCTCGATCTTCCTAACCAAAGTAGGTTGGGGGCGATGTATGCCGTCTTCGTAGCGTATCCACTTGTTCCGATAGCTGCTGATGGAATCGCTCTCGCCTCTGATGAACGAGCTGGGCTCGAAGAAATGTTCCAGGCTGTACGCCGTGGTTAATCCAGTACGCCGGCGCAAGTTTTCGTACCAGAAACGGATCGACAGGCTCTTCAGCGATTCATGTCCCGTTGCAGGATCCACATGCAGAAGTTTTCGCATCGGTTGGCGAAATCGTCCAATCGTTTCATAAATTCCATTTAAATCAATCACCTGAACCTCAGTGGCTTGCAATTTCTACAGTAAGAAAACAGAGGCATTTTACGGCTCGTATAACGATCCGCACCCCATTAGGATATCTGCTAACCGCTTAAAACTGCGGGTTTCGGCCTGTGAATGAGGCGACTTCCGCCTCCGCCATTCGGCCGAAAGCGGCGCCTCAACGCCAGTGGGCATTTTCAATGCCTGGCGTGACGAGTTCTAGGTCTTGATGGCCAAAGACACTTTAAAGACGGGCATGATTTCAGAAATTGGAGCTAGCAGTGGGAACGGTCGAAAACGTCAACAGAAGCAGTGAGGCGCCGCCTATGCAGGTGCCCAAAGGGATGTGGGCCCGCGCACTAACCACAATCGCCAGCGCAGTCCTGCGCGCACAGGACGTCCATGACAAGAGTTCGTGGGAACACGGTTCTCGCCATGGATATCACCGCGGATGGAAAGGCGGCGCTGAGGCTGGCTACACGAAAGGTCGAGCCAAGGGTAACAGTGAAGGGCATGAAGCGGGAACTCAAGAAGGTCTTGAGCGAGGCCTGAAAGAAGGTTTCGAAGCCGGGAAGCGAATCATTGAGCTGCGTCCAGGGAGGCCTGTCGAGGTGAAAGGCCCTCAAGTTGATCGAAATCTCTTCGAGGACTGGAGATTCCCCATCACAGATCAGATTCAGCAAGAGGTGAGGGAAAAGGTTGCTGAATATCTGCCTAATCAGCAGCCCACTGCTGACCAATGGAACATGATCTTTTCCAAAGCACCCTCTACCTGCATCGTTGCTGGCGCCGGTAGCGGCAAATCGACAACTATGGTTTTGCGGTTGCTAGTTCTGCACAAATATCTGGGCATTCCTAAACACCATATCGCCGTCGTGACCTTTACCCGAGAGTCCCGCAGGGACTTCAGGCGAAAGCTGACTGAGGTTTTCCAACTATGGGGCATAACACTTTCCGAGAAGGTAACCGGCCAGATCGTCCGGACGTTTCACTCTCGAATCCTTGACTTCATTCGCTGGAGCCAGAATCACAAGGAGGTTTCGGCGTTCGAGTTTTTCAGCGCCCAAAAAGCTGAGGATAGTGAAGGCGAAGAGGAACTGGAAAACGTTCTTGACATCCGCCTCACTACAGACCAACTCGGATTGCTAAATGCGGCGTATCAAGAGACCTACGAAGCCGACGCCACGTTCCGCGGTCTCATCACTAAGTTGGTGAGTCGGGCGTCCAAGCTTGATCGTCTGAATGCCAAATCTGCTGAAGCCCGAAAGCGGGCGGATAAAATAGGCGAGTGCGCTGAACGCGACGCGGAACTGACTCAAGCGCTAGACCATCTGTGGCGCCAGTCCGGCTACTGGCCAATGCAGGACGTCACACCAGGGCCATTCCCTCTGGAGTTTAATGGTCACAAGTTTTACGCTAATGGATACTGCGAAGCGCTCAAAGCCTACGTTGTTCTGGGTGTTGGTAAAAACGATCGTCGTTTGGTTTTGCCTTCGAACCAAAAAATGAAGCTATCAGGCGCTACCACCATGAAGAAGACCTTCTTCCAGGTGCACTGCGACAAAGGTGTCATTTTCCTTGATAATTACGCAGAGGCCGCTTCAACACTCGATGTGCTAAGGGGGTACGTCACCAGATGCCCGAAGTTTCATTATAAGGTCGAAGGTGAACTCAGTGAGATGCCCGTCATGCAAGCCTTCCACTCTACCGCATCATTCCTAGAAAACTTGGGATTGGACGTGTCCGAAGCAGTTGATCGGATGAGGTTTCCTGAAGGTAGCAGTGATTCGATCTTCTTCCATGCCTTGGCGATTTTCTGGCCGGCCTTTAACGATTTTCTCGAGCGCCAAACTCCATCGATATTTACTTTCAACAAGATGTTCGAGATGTTCGGCGAACGCGGAGCGGACAACCTCAAGCAGTTACCCGACGAGGTATTGATGCCGATGCTCCACCTTCTGGTGGACGAGTTTCAGGACTGTGGCGCAAACACGATCTCTTGGTTACGCGCCGTATTCAAAGAGGCGCGCAGCCGAGGGTTGCACGTCTTGACGGATACGGCGATGTACCCAGGGTCGCTCATGGCGGTCGGAGATGACTGGCAAAGTATATATGGCTGGCGCGGAAGCTCTCCTAAGTTTTTCAACGATTTCGAGCACTACTTCCCTTCGCCAAGCACAACTCACGTGCTTATGAAGGAGAACTACCGGTCTCAGCAGATGGTGATCGACGCTGCAGAGAGTCTTGTTCAGCATCAATCTACCGATGATCAGAAGCATGGGATTGCCTCCCATCCCAAGGTAAAGCATTTCGCACATCCGGTGCAGGTACTTAATCGGGATGATCGGCTGCTCGTCGAGTTCGTTGAGCACCATTTCGATCACGGCCAGACGATCTTGGTGTTATATCGCAAGAACGAAACCAAGCGTGAGGTGCGTGGAAAACTCAGGGCACTGCTGTCTCGTGCGAAGAGACTCGATCGTGCAGACGATATCAAGCTACTGACCTACCACGGCTCAAAAGGCTTGGAAGCTGATGCTGTGTTTCTTGTCGGGGATTGTGCACAGCTTTCGACCTCCCCCCATCGAAATATGGCGTATCAGCAAGCTGAACTGGGCGAGGAGGGGGATCCTAGGCCCTATGATACGGCGCAAGGTGAAGAGACCTTGCGCCTTGCGTACGTGGCCATTACCCGCGCCAAGCGACACTGCTATTGGTTTGTTGAATCGACATCAGCACCGAAGGGTGGCCTGATCAGCGCGCTAGCGCGCGTCCCATTCAAGCAGCTGTTCTTTGAGGATTTGAGGGCGTGAAGTGCAGCCTTCACCTCTGCACAACGGGTACACGCAGGGGTGAAGGAAGGTATGTCGATAGACGCTGTCACCGCTAGAGTACTTGACTTTGTGCCGGGTGAAGTGAGTGCATTTACATTCACGCCAACTTATTCAGTAAGAATACTGCGCGTCTTGCATCATCTCGTGAATTGTTGACATGCGCTTACTATCTTTAAAGCGTTCGGCCGTCAGAAGCTCTGTCAAAGCACCACGCATGAAGTAGTTTACAGTCAAGTTGTCGTTGGACATTTCTTTATCCCCGCCATGTACTATCGCCGACCGCATTCCATAAACCTTTTTAGTCAGCTTTGCAATCTGCTTTCTAGCGTTAACATCTTTGGCGACAATGAACGCAAAAAGGTCGGCAACGTTTTGGCCAATGCTTTTCTGGAAGAGAGCACCATCATTGTGAGAGAACAGAACTTCCAAGGAAATGCAGGTGTAGAGGATCGAGTTTCGTATATCCCTGGTCGACGCCGACTCACCAAGCGCTAAAGCAGTGTTCAGAATACGTGCTTCCAAATCCTGCAGCTTTGTGCCTGCATGTTTGCGCTCGTAAAGCCCCCAAAGCTTTCCTAGCTCTTCACGGGAAGTGAAGAAAGGATTGTTGACTGGGATTTTCTCGATGGTTTTGTTTCGAATATCACCGGTGGACATGAAACCATTTGAATCACGAATCTGGTAGGAGTCGGTGCTCACATACATCAGCTCATGAGACATATCTGGCTTTAATGGAAGCCCAGTCTCAATTAGTATGCTTTTGTCTTGCTTTCCAGCAAGGAAGACGATAAGTTTCGCAAAGTTGAGAAATGCGTTTTCGGCCTTTTCGTAGGCGATTTCTTTGTCGTACACATCGCTTATCGTCGTGCTTATGTACATCCCGTGTTGGTTGGCCATTGGCATTTCCAAATCTTGCAGATAACCAAACTGAAAGCATGCCAGCTCGAATTTCCGCATGCCTTGATCCAGGCGAATGCCAGAGATTGGAACCGTGACCGTCATTGAGGTAGATTCTTGCTCCAAAAGCTCAGCGAAGAATACTTCGGCTGACTCTGGCACTTCTCCAGAGCGCTTGATTTTTGCTAGACGATCCTCAATGAATTTGTAAATGGTCTTACGGCTGAATCGACCGGATACTGTTTCGTTATCGATGGCAAGCGCTTCAAGTAGTATGAAGTAGGACTTACTGTCCGTTGTTGCAACTGATGTGCCATCGAACGAAGCCCAAGATTTATACGAAGATTCGTTAAGCAGAGAGTCGGTGTCAACAATTTTCAAGAGCCCCATCATAGCGCTCATTTTGCCCAAGAAATTCAACGCGGTACTCCTTTACAGGTCAGGTTTCTGCGGCCATGCACGTACTGGGCGCGCACTGCAAATCTATCACTCAAGCGTTACAAATCATCGGTACTTCAATGTCTCAAAATGATTCAGGAGTGATCGCTTTGGTAAAGCGCACACTGTAAGGCGCTTCTCGTTTGGGAGTAGAGGAAGGCTGGAGTCCGTCAGATGCGGCTCCCGCCGTATGTGGCGTAGTCCTTCGTCACAATTGCCGCCGCTTCAGAGGCGACCTAGTGGACGGTGTTGTCTTTGGAGCTGTCACCGAAGTCGCTGATACCTCGAATGACGAGGACAGGCACTTCGTGTTTACTGCAGGCATCGTACATCCCATGAGCTTCCATCTCTGTGACACACGCTTCGTCGTGGAGCCCCCTGAAGCTTTTGAAAAGCTCCGGATCTCGAATCAGCAATTCGCCTGATGCGACGGTTGCAGGGGACACCGCGAGCCTGGCAGAAACCTTACCTGCCTTGGATTTGGCCGGCATTGAGAATGCCCAGTTCATCCGCTTGCGCTTGCAGGCGATCCGGAAGAGAAGCGGTAACGAAGTAAGCGTTCATATCTTGAAGTGTAGGGAGGCCAGGTCGCTGGGTGTCCGGCCGTGGAGCAAGCTTACCGCCATCTAGTGCAGCTCCGCCCTCGTAGTACACACCGCGCTCGGAAACGATGACTTCACCCAGGCTCATCTAATCTCGCAGGCTCGCAGCGATGCGCTGCCTGACGATTACCTTGGGGTCGTCAAGGAGCTGAGCTTCAGTAGAGAGGGCAGCTCCCAAGCACTGGCAAGGGCAGCAGCCGATGGGTAATGCTTAAATCAGCGAGAGGCCTTGGACTAGACGTAGATAGGCGCCGTGTAATGCAGCAAAGGAGCAAGTGATGCGTCAAGTGGTGTGTACCGATTGCCTTACCGAAACCTTCCTGCAGGATCATGCTTCGGAGAACGATATCAGCGAGTGTGACTACTGCGACCGAGAGCTCCCAGTCATGGACATGGATGAGCTGGTGGAACTCTGCGAAACGGCAATCCACGCCTCGTTCCGTGAGGTTCAGCAACCGAATTCAGTGATTCATCATGGTTACCCACCGATCGGTGAAAGTCTGTATGACGTGCTGGAGCGCATGCTGGGTTCCGATGAGACCCTGCTTTCTGACATCCATGAGCGCTTGCTCGACTCTTGGAGTTGTCCAGATGATGACGATCCTTGTTTCGAAGAGGAAACAGAGGCTTCGTCCGAGTTGACTATCGGTTGGCGGAAAATGGAGCACAGCTTGAAGTTCGAATCGCGGCTGGCAAATCCCTTGGTGGGGTCAATCCTGACAATGGTCTTCGACGGCATAGAAGATCTGCGCTCGGTGGACGACCGGTCAGCCATTGTGATCGCAGGCCAAGGTTATCCAATCTCGTCATTCCAACGGGGTAGGGTGTTTCAGGATGAGCAGAGCATGGAGGAAGCGCTGACGCACCCTGAAAAGCATCTCGGCCCGGTACCAGGAGGCAAGGGATCTCCTGGCCGAATGAACGCCAAGGGAATTTCGGTTTTTTACGGCGCAACAGATGACCACACGGCAATTGCGGAGGTGCGCCCTCCCGTTGGCAGCATGGTAGTTACCGCGCGGTTCGACGTAATCCGGCCTCTGAGGCTTCTCAACCTGAACGACCTGGCTTCAATGCGTCCGCATCGGGGGTTGAGCTACTTCAATCCAATTCGCAGGAGCCTCACCGAACGCTGCGCGTTTCTGAAAGACTTACAGCGCCAGCTGACGATGCCAGTTATGCCGGACTCTGCGGAAAGCGGGTATCTGATCACGCAAGCTATTGCCGATTTCCTAGCAACCCATGAAAAGCTGAATCTTGACGGTATCTTATTTCCCTCTGTGCAGGTGCAACAGGATACGTCACCGGGGCGGAACGTCATTCTTTTCCACAAGGCCAGTGGGGTAGAAAGGCTCGAGGACACACAAAAGGCTGAGTATGTGAGTCTCTGGGAGCCGGATGAAGATAGGTTGGTGTATTACCCAGAGTTCTGGGAAGCGAAACCTAAAGACTCAGATCAATCCTCCCGGTACGTCCCTCTGGTACCTCCGCCGGAGCCAAGCCTGCGTCTAGCTCGAGACGGCATTGTGATTCACAAAATCCAGGGAGTCCGCTTCAGCACCGAGATCGACCCAGTCCACTATGTTCCTTGGTCGAAGGACAGGAAATATCATGGGTTTCGATAGCGTGGCTGGTTACTAACGAGAGCTCGGATCTTGTAAGGGATCTCGAAACCCATCGGAGTTTGGCGGGCCATTACCGGCCGTACCGTTCATCGGCAAAACCTATACATTGGGTTAGGCATATATTGAAAACACTACATATTGGGCTAGATTGTGCTTGAGAGCCTACATCTGGTGTTTTGCCATGAACGAAGCGCATATCGAGAAAGCAGCGACCGATCTGCTCATGCAGATTTACCGTGATCGCCGTTACCTGTGGCCAGATCAAGATATTCCGCCGATGATGATGCGCAGCCCCCGGATCGCTGCCATGGTCTGCGGCTACGACTACCACGAGCATCCCACCCTGGGAGACACCCAGTTCAATCGGCACAACACCGGTACTCGTATCGCGGGCCTGATTGACCGTCAATCGAACAAGATCGCCGTCGCGACTGAGTTTGGTGACAAAGTCCAGCTCTTCACCGGCGCGCATGAGATCGGCCATCTTGTGCTCCACGAAGACACTGTCATGCACCGCGACCGCGCTTTTGACGGCAGTATTCTGCAGGCACCACGTGCACCTGCAGAGCGACAAGCCGATCGCTTCGCCGCCTGCTTCCTCATGCCTCAAAAACTGGTGAGGGAACGGTTCGAGTTCATGTTCTGCTGCAAGGGCCAATTGCGCTTCAGCGACGTGATTGCCTATCACCTCGACCCCAACAATCCGGATCGGCTTCTCTACTCCCCGAAAGAGTCGGGAGAACGTGAGCTGGCGCTGGCGCGATGCACCCGATTTAACAACCTGCACCTAGTGTCACTGGCCCAGCAATTCGGTGTCTCGGACTCGGCGATGGCCATCCGGCTCAAGGAGCTGGAGTTGGTACGGTGGCCTTAGAGCGAGCAGGGCACCTGGAGCGTACAGTAGGCGGGAGTTGTAGGGGCGCCCAGAGAGGAATCACTGTTCAAGGTAAATAAAAAAAGGGGTCTTTACGAGGCCCCTTATCTTTGCTCATGAGGATTTACTACGCTAACCAGCTCTCGACTTCGTCGGCACCATGCTGGCTTTTCCACTCTTTCAAGGTCTTGTGGTTACCACCCTTGGTCTCGACGCGCTCGCCCGTATGTGGGTTCTTGTAGACCTTAAGCTGACGGGGCTTGCGGCTGGACTTTTCAGCCACAGCGGCTGGTGCATGTCGACTGGCAGATTGTGGGTCAAGAATGGACACGATATTGCGCAGGCTGTAGCCGTACTCCGAGAGCAGGCTACGGAGTTTTTTTTCAAATTCGATTTCGCGCTTAAGGCCATCATCGTTTTTGAGGGTCTCAAGTTCGGCCAGCTGAGCAGCCAGTTGTTGCTCCAGGGCACGGAATTCGGCGAGTCTGGACATTTGATACTCCTGTATATGGTGCGTCGAGTATAGGTGTGGGGCTACAGGCCATCAATGTGCGGATCGTGCAGAGGTAAGCTAGGGCTTAGCTCTTGCCTGGTGAACAAAGGGTTCGCAGGCGAAGATAGCGGTGAGCTATCATCCCAAACCTCGTATCAGGCTCACCGGAAGTTCACCTTCCCGCTCAGACCCAAGATCGATCATTCAGTCTTTGGCAGATGAATGCCTGGTAGCCGCCAGCCTGCTTGGAGACACGGATGTTCATTCGCTTGCGCGCCATCTATCACCGGGCATTACATGCCTATATCGTCTGGAACAACGAGACTCGCCGCAAGCTGGCCGCCCTGAAGCGATACCCTTGCGCGGTCGTCGCTGCTTATAAGGCCGCATATGCGTTCTTGGCCATACCTACTCATGAAAATCTGTTTCAGCCGCTAACCCCTGTGCTCATTGAGCCTGCGAAGATACAGCGGTATGAACGTGAGTTATTGAACGGTCTGAGGAACGATCAAGTCAGGAACATCGCTATTACGGGGGAGTACGGGGCAGGGAAGAGCAGCGTGCTTCGCACCTTCGTCCACCGCCACCCAGAGTTTGTCTACGCGTTTGTTTCGTTGGCTACCTTCGGCAAGGATAACGAAATCTCCGGGGCGTCTGAGCTTGTTAGCGATACCGACGTGGCCTCGGACTCTTCGCGGCCCTCTGAATCCTCCACCAAGGCAGGGCAGGAATCTAAATCCGAGGCAAACAAGGCTGAATCTGATCTCGTTGCTCGGATTGAGGAGACGATCGTCCAGCAGCTCCTGTACGCCGTCCCAGCAAAGACGCTTCCCAAGACCCGCCTTAAGAGAATCGATCAGGCTTCCGGCCTGAAGATTTGGTGGAAAACGCTCTGCTATAGCGTCCTCATTCTGGCTGCGCTGAGACTGTACGTTCCTGTGGCAGAGAAGCTGCCCAAGATTGAACCAGCCTGGCTCCTGGAATGGCTGCTGTGGATCCCGAGCCCGCTCGCCGTCGGAATCGCCGCGTTAGGGTGCATACACCTGCTACACACGTGCCTGAGGCTGGGTTCGCTGTTCAGTATCGATGGGTTGACGCTCAAAGGTGGGAAACTGGAGACCACCCACCATGGCTCCGTCCTGCACAAAAATATCGATGAAATCATTTACTGCTTTGAACGCAGCAGCATTGACGTGGTGATCATTGAGGATCTCGACCGGTTCGGCATCCATGACGTGTTCACCCGATTGCGAGAGATCAATTTCATCATCAAGCAATCACCTCAGGTGAAACGCCCCGTCTATTTCGTCTACGCGCTGCGCGATGAAATGTTCGTCGTCGGCGAGAAAACCAAGTTTTTTGACCTCATCGTCCCAGTGATCCCCGTCATCAACTCGGAAAACTCCCAAGAAAAGATGATGGAGCTGCTGAACCATCGAACCTTCAAATCGAAACCTTTGGGCGAACACCTCGACCGTCGACTGGTGGAGACGGTCTGCTACTACATCGATGACCTCCGGCTGGTGAAAAATATCGTCAATGAATTCGATATGTTCTCAAATATCCTTGCCAGCGGCCTACGCCTAGAGCCAGATAAGCTGTTTGCGATAGTCGCCATTCGCAATTTGCATCCCGGCGCGTACGCCGACCTGGTCAAACGGCGGGGGGCGATCTATGGGGTCATCAAGGGCCTCGATGCCTGGAAAATCCAGCAGAACAGCGTCCACGCCAGACGGCTTGACGAGTTGCGACGTGAGCGGGATGAGCGAGTCGCCGAACTGGCCAACAATGTTACTGAGCTGAGGGCCTACGTTTGGTTCACGCTTCTTCGATTGACCGATTCCAGCCTCGCGACTCATGTCCGAGGCGGTGGTACCCGGTACACGCCGCAGCAATTCGTAACCGACGAGGTATTCGACTTACTGAAGAGTAATGCCACGACCCTCACAACGGATGCCGTGCAGCAATATGGGCAGACGACTAGTTACGCCTCTCGGGACGTCTCAATGACTGAGCTGCTCAATGCTACATCCTATGAGCGGCGCCATGCATTGCTAGGGCGACGACTTAGCACCATCGCGGACGAAATCGCAGCGGTGCAGAGACAATCGGATCAGGTCATCCGGATGTCCTTCTGTACTGCCGTCAAAAAAGGCTATGGGGATGTCGTAAGAAACAAACTTCCAGGCTTGAACGTCGTGAGCTATCTGATGCTGCATGGTTTCCTAGACGCCGACTACACGGACTACCTTGGTTATTTCTATCAAGGTTCGCTGACACCTGGTGACAAAGATCTGATCCTTTCGCTGAGACGTGGTGTGCTGCCTGAGGTATCCACGCCTGTCGATAGCCCGAGTACCGTGCTGGAGAAGCTTAAGAGCGACGAGCTCGACGAGGGCAGGGGGATCATTGTCGATTTGATCGCCTGTCTCAGCGCCCGACCAACCTCGTTCGTAACTAACTCAGCAGATGCCCAGCTAAGCCACATACTTAAGAGCGGCCTCAACGAACACCCCGAACGGATGGCCGTCGCTGTACGCGAACTTTTGAACCGAACAGAAGCGACTGAATTTATCCGCGCCGTGTACCGCCTCGAACCCAAACTGTTTCAGAGCCTTTTCGACGCTAGGGACACTGGGGACGCTGGCGGCGTGTTTGATGGAAGCGAGGCCCGTCAGTCCCTCGTCAAAGTAATCGCCGACAACCTGTCAGAATCCGACTTCAAGATCCTGGCCGATGACGCTTCAACGGATCTGGTTCCTACGATCGATTGGCTGGAAGATGCCTCGCGACTAATGTCAGGATTAGAGAGCAATGTGGGAGCTTGGGCGTGGCTCAGGGCTTACCCAGTCCGGTTTGCATCACTGGGCCATATGATGAGTCTCGCAGACCTCGAAAGGCTGATCGCCTGGCGCTGCATCAAGATCAACCTGCCAATGCTATCGCTGATATGCGCGAAGTCGGAAGCTGGGCGGGATTCTAAAGAGGCCAAATCTGATCCTGCAGATGCGGGCATCGTGTCTCTGCGTAGACTGCAGACTTTGGGCATCAATGGGCTCGGTGATTATCTGCTATCTCACGCCGATGAGCTCGGTAGCGCATTGCTAGGTCAGTCTGCTGTCCTGGATGAATCAAGCGATTCTTTGGCCAGTTTATTAGCAGAACTGGACTCAGATGACGACCTGACAAATCGACTCTTCGATCACACGACCTGTGACTTGCACGCACTCAATGACGCCCCAAGACATCTTTGGGGTAAGGCACTTGAAAGTGATCGCCTGGTGGCCAAAGCTGACGCTGTGTGGATCTTTTTTGAGAAACTCATTGCACCAGACGGCCACGTTTCGGGCGAAGAAATCGGATCGGAACCCACAACGCGGTTCACCGCCTTCATCGCTCGGAATGCATTGTCTCTCAAGGGGACGCTGTGGCAGTCAACGAGCGCAGACTGGGCGCTGCAGCAGTATCTTCTGAGCTCACCCAGCATCAGTAATGACGTGCTCAAGGTATTGCTCGATGGAGTCGTGCTCCAAGATCTATCAATGATCAAAGCGGTCTTACCTGCGGGGCGCTGGGTCATGCTGGTGGCCTCATCATTCCTTCCATACAGCTCGGAGGTCAGGGACATCGTATTGAGTACTTGCCCACACCTCGAAGGCCACTACCTGGCTGAGCGGTGGGATCTAGCGAAGGCAGAGATCGATATCGGCTCGCTCCAACTCGACTCGATGCTCACGCTGAGCAGAAGCAAAGCGTTACCACTCACACAGAAAATTCAGATGTGGTCAGGGCTTAGCTTGGAGACGATTGAAAGCAAACCCGAAGCGGTTCCTGAGATCGGCCGTGTATCTACGCTAGCCAACCAAGCTGGCGAAAAGTTTGCTGATTCGCTGACGCCTGTGCTGCGACATCTGGTTCGCAACGCAAGCCTCACCCCGGAACAGCGCTCTGAAATGCTGACACAATGTCTGGCTGGGATGAAGTGGCCGGACGTTGCTGCAGCTCTTGGGTTGCTCGACGATGAGGACTTCAAAACCGTGAGCGCGAAGGTCAAGAAGATTAAGGTAAGAAACACTGAGTCAAACCAGAGGTTGGTGGGCGCGATGAAATCTGAGGGGTACCTGGCAACGGTGACACCAGAGGACGACGTCATCATCGCAACTACCAGGCCTTCATCCATGACATCTGAGAACGGTTGGCTCTAGCCTGACCGTTGAAGGTAGCAGCCTAGCGACCACCATACAGCGTCGCCTGGGTTCACGATTTCTAAGCCGCTCGTCCAGGCGTTCATTGAAATGTCTGGAGAGTGAGCGAGGATCGTTTGCGAGGCTTATGCCTTTAGACCCTGAGTTCCAGCTACGGTCGTGTGGGGCTAACGAAGCAGAAGCTCACAAGCGATCGGCGACAGAAATCTAACGCCTTCGTCTTAAGGCCGGCCATTTCTATCAGCTGCCATCGATTACCAGCTGTACAAAGCTGGTTATTTGTGTGGGCTGGTGCATTGACCAGCACAAGGGTACGTCTTGACCGGCAGAAATCGACCCATTGCAGACATTCGCTAACGACTGCAAATAGCTGATAGTCGTCATTCAGGCGCCATCATGACTGAGAGCGTCACCTTGATGCACTCTTCGTTTTTGTCGATGGCTTCCAGGGCTCCGCGCACGTTGTCAGCGACATCGGCTGACCCGCGGTAACCGTCCGGGCAACACATCTTCCTGATGCCATCGGTTAAGGCGATGGTGTCCACCTAAATTTAAGTGGACACCATTTTTAGCCTTTTTAAGCGGACGCCCATGCCACAAGAACGCCGTTCCTATTCCAAGTCCTTCAAGGCCCAGGTCATTGCTGAGTGCGCCCATCCTGACACTTCAATTGCCAATGTCGCCTTGACCCACAACCTCAATGCAAACCTCGTCCATAAATGGATTCGGGTGCATGCGCAGAAAAACCTGGCACTGCAAACTGCCTTCATCCCGGTCAAGACTTCGCCGCCGGTGCCGATGCATCAGGCCCTTCCTGCCACGATCCGAATCGAAGTGCCGCATCCAAAAGGTGTAGTCGTGGTGAGTTGGCCAGCAGAAAATGCAGCGGCGTGTTCTGCTTTCCTACGAGACCTGCTGCGATGATCCGCGTCGATTCCATCTGGCTCGCCACCGAGCCCATGGACATGCGCGCCGGCACTGAAACCGCGCTCGCACGAGTCGTGGCGGTGTTCGGTGCGGCGAAGCCGCACTGTGCCTATCTGTTCGCCAACCGCCGCGCCAATCGAATGAAAGTGCTGGTGCATGACGGCGTGGGGATTTGGCTTGCCGCCCGGCGTTTGAATCAATGACGCTTCTTCTGGCCGGGTGTGCGACACGGCTCCGAAGTTGAGTTGGATGCCGAGCAACTTCAGGCCCTGGTGCTCGGTTTACCTTGGCAGCGCGTCGGTGCAGGCGGAATCATCTCGATGCTTTAACATCTGCCATGGCGTGCTTGCCAGCGCAATTGGCCCATCAGTCTATCGTCGCCATCAGCCCTCTCTGGCAAAATCGGCGGCATGACTTTGCATCC
The DNA here is from genome assembly GCF_057787095.1 of Pseudomonas sp. N-1-13. NCBI lineage: Bacteria > Pseudomonadati > Pseudomonadota > Gammaproteobacteria > Pseudomonadales > Pseudomonadaceae > Pseudomonas > Pseudomonas sp. N-1-13. The sequence continues at coordinate 2,704,281 of NZ_JBYNRI010000001.1, forward strand.
AAATCTCGATCAATTAAACCCTGAACAACTGCGTGCCCTGGCGGCGCAGTTGATCCAGCGCGTCGAGACAATGGACAAGCAAATCACTCATCACAAGTCGGTCAACGAGAAACTGGCCCACGAGATCGCGCTGCTCAAACGCTTCAAGTTTGCCAAGCGCAGCGAGCAGTTGAGCCCGGGTCAAGCCAGCCTGCTCGACGACTTGATCGATACGGATATCGCCGCTATCGAAGCCGAACTTGAGGCGCTGCAACCGGCACCTGTCGAAGCCAAAGTGCGCCAGCAACCCAAGCGCGCACCGCTGCCACCGCAGTTTCCTCGCACACTGATCCATCACGAACCGGACAACAGCCACTGCCAGTGCGGCTGCGCCCTCAAGCGCATCGGCGAAGACGCCAGCGAAAAGCTCGACTACACGCCCGGCGTATTCACCGTCGAGCGTCACATCCGTGGAAAGTGGGCCTGCGAGCAGTGCGAAACGCTAATCCAGGCGCCGGTACCGGCGCACGTCATCGACAAAGGCGTCCCGACCGCAGGCCTGCTGGCCCACATCATGGTGGCCAAGTTCGCCGACCATCTGCCGCTGTATCGCCAAGAGACAATCTTCGGCCGCGCCGGGCTGCCCATCGCCCGTTCGACATTGGCGCAGTGGGTGGGTCAAACCGGCGTACAACTGCAACCGCTCGTGGAAGCACTGCGCGAGGCAGTGCTGGCCCAGCGAGTCGTCCATGCCGATGAAACACCCGTGCAGATGCTGGCACCGGGTGAAAAGAAAACGCACCGAGCGTATGTCTGGGCCTACTGCACGACACCATTCTCGGCACTGAAGGCGGTGGTCTATGACTTCAGCCCGAGCCGTGCTGGCGAACATGCGCGCAACTTCCTGGGCACTTGGAACGGCAAGCTGGTCTGCGATGACTTCGCAGGCTACAAGGCCGGCTTCGAAGGGGGCATCACCGAAATCGGCTGCATGGCCCATGCTCGCCGCAAGTTCTTCGACCTGCATGTGGCGAACAAAAGCCAACTGGCCGAACAGGCGCTGCACTCAATCGGCGGCCTATACGAGGTTGAACGAAAGGCCAAAGAGATGAGCGATGAAGATCGCTGGCGATTACGTCAAGAAATGGCGATTCCTATCGCGGAGAAGTTGCATGAGTGGATGCTGGCTCAGCGCGAACTTGTGCCCGAGGGCTCGGCCACGGCCAAGGCTCTGGATTACAGCCTGAAACGCTGGGTAGCGCTGACGCGCTACCTCAATGATGGTGCTGTGCCCATCGACAACAACCGGGTCGAAAATACGATCCGGCCTTGGGCCCTTGGCCGTTCGAATTGGCTCTTCGCCGGATCACTGCGCAGCGGTAAACGAGCGGCGGCAATTATGAGCTTGATTCAATCGGCACGCATGAATGGGCATGATCCGTTCGCGTATCTCAAGGATGTACTGACGCGGTTGCCGACACAGAGGGCCAGTGCAATTGACCAATTACTACCGCATCAATGGGCACAGGGCTCCTAACACGCTATGAGCTACATTCAGTCCGACGCGTCTGAATCTAATGGTGTCGATGCAGGTATTTGCCATGCGGGTTTTTTGTCATCTTGACTGTCGAAAATACGCCGCGCCTTGCGGAAACCCTCAACGTTCTCGACAACCCAAGTCCAGATAGGTGACATGCGGATCAACAGTCCCATACCCAGCGGCGTCAGCTCATACTCGACACGTGGCGGAATCTCACCGAACTCCCGCCGAACCACTAGGCCATCCCGCTCCATGGAGCGTAGCGTCTTGGTTAACATCCGCTGAGTCACCCCAGTCATCTGCCTTTTTATTTCGGCATGGCGCATCGTGCCGTACACCCCCAGGGCATGCAGAATACCTAACGACCAGCGGCTACCTGCGTGAGCAAGCACTTCTCGTCTGACGCCATCATCGTCTTCTTTAAGCGTTCGGCAAATTGTTTCTGCCTGGCTGAGAGCCTCCTGATCGGTCATTTCATTCTCTGGTATCACAGGTGTGCCTTCTTACGAACGTTGCCTAATCGTGCAAGCATTTGTTCATCTTACAGGCAACAGGTCTCAGGAGAAATCATGACCGAAGTGACCCAGCTTTCCCCCCAATCCATTCTCGTTCTAGGCGCCGGTGAGCTTGGGCTGCCGGTTCTGCGCAATCTTGCGCGAGTAGCAAAGTGCGCGCCCGGTTCCACAATCAGCGTGCTGCTCAGGGATTCGACCATCAACACTGAGGTACCCGAGAAAAAGGTCCAAATCGATGAGCTTCGGGGGCTCGGCATCCAAATGGTAGTCGCAGACCTCGTGAATGACTCAATCGATCAGTTGGCTGAAGTTTTCGCACGTTTCGATACCGTAATCGGCTGTGCAGGCATGGTTGCAGGCCGGGAAACCCCGATGAAACTGGCTACCGCTGCTCTGAAGTCCGGTGTGAAGCGCTACTTCCCGTGGCAGTTTGGTGTCGACTTCGAGGTAATCGGTCGGGGCAGTCCTCAGGATCTGTTCGATGCTCAGCTTGATGTTCGCGAATTGCTTCGAGCCCAGGATAAAACTGAATGGGTAATCATCTCGACGGGTATGTTCACCAGTTTCCTTTTCGAGCCTGTATTCGAGGTGGTTGACTTCGAAAACGATACCGTGAACGCGCTGGGCAGTCTTGAGACCAGCGTGACGCTTACGACTCCAGACGACATTGGTGCGTTGACAGCGGAAATCGTTTTCTTCGAACCTCGCTTCCGCAATCAGATTGTGTACCTCTCGGGAGACACCGTGACGTACGGAGAGGTTGCGAGCCTCCTCGAACGTTTAGTGGGCCGCCCGTTCAAACGTAACGTATGGACTGTTCCGTACTTGCTCCAAGAATTGGAGAAAGACCCAACGCATCACATCAAGAAGTACCGCGCTGTGTTCGCTCAGGGCAGAGGCGTGGCCTGGCCTAAAGCAGGCACTTTCAACGCGCAGCAGTCGGCTCAAGTCACGACCGCTGAGGAGTGGGCCCGTGCAAATCTGGCAACCTCATCAGCATAAGGGCAGTAGCTGAACGAACGTTCTCGCGCTCGGAGTTGACCTGCTAAAAAGCTCCTCAGTCTGATAATGGGCGCTGATAACCGAAGCTAAGGCGCGGAGAATGGGTCTGGTAATCCAAGACGACCGAATCTTTATCTTATCCGCACCATCTGCCGAGGTCTGAGGCGTCCCACTTCACTATCTATTGAGTTTTCTAAGCGCGAATTCCGAACCACGGTGACTTAACCAAGCGCTTACTAAAGCCTTGCAAATGAGCGTGGTTTTGAGGAGCACGGGGGAGAATGGTGTGGTCAAGGTGTGTCTGCCGGACGCTTACGACCCGCGTTGCTCGACCCAGTTTGAAAGCTCCAATATGGCAGCTTCCAAAGCGAGCTGATTTTCGTTGAGTTTGAACAGCAGGGAAGGGAGCAGGTCTGCGTTGGACATCTCGATTCCTCCGTGGAAAAGATCAGCTTAGTCCTTTAATGCCGTATTGTTATTCCCGCTCTAGCTGGCGGGCATCTGATGTCACCGCCTCCATTATTGAGACCAGTTCCTCAAGCAGTTCTGCGTAATGGTGCGTCAGGTAAAGAGCAATGGCTTGATTTCGAAGAAGACGCATGAGGTACCCTTTGGCCACAACCAAGACCAGCATCGTTTCACCCAAGGTATCTTCGACTTGTTTATAGTCATGTTGCAGGTTTTCCATTTCCCGCTCCATGCGTGCAATGTCCACTGCACTGACTTCACTGGTTGGCTTTTTCTTTTGTTCAATCAGCATCTCAGGACGAGACGCTGCCAACACCATTTGAGCGTAATTTCTGGTGAAGCAATTGGCCGAGATCATCATTTCAACCGTTTCGATCTGCCGAATTGGTTTCATCTGACGAAGGCAGCGAAATACATCCTGCGACACCATGCGTACCTTAAGCATTTCCGCTGCCTCTGGTGCGATGCCTCGCAGTAGATTTTCTCGTGCGTGGACTCGATCCACATTGATCCCTAGCACTGTTGCAATACGAGAGGCTTCGATACCCTTTCTCAACGCAGAGACGATCATTTTATGTTCTTGTATCGGCGTTAGCCGGTTGATTTGCCGATTGTAGGTAAAGCCTTCGTCATCCGTAGAAATCAGGCAAAGGGCCTCAGTCGCACCGAGTGACTTGAGGGCTTCTAGCCGAAGGTGTCCATCCAACAGCATGAACGAAGATATCCCATCAGCGATGACCTGCTTGGGATGAACCACCAATGGTTCAATCACGCCTAGTTCTTTTATCGAGCTCAAAATGCTGGCGTATTTTTTACTGCCTGGCATCAGGTGTTCGACCTTACGTGATGGAAGAATCTGTTCCACTGGAATTGCAATGACACGTTGCTCGAAAGCCTGCTTGATCTCTGACATTACTGCTTCTCCCCAAATATCCGGTCTGCGAGCGGCTTGGGTAAATCAGGGATTTCTTCGTTGCAAAGCAGCGTGCTGAAGTAGTCGTCGGCCATCAGTTTACGCATGGCCGTAACGATGATCAGCAGCCGTTGCTCGCTGATGTCCGATTTTTTGATCATGACTTTCTGGCGCCGTACTTCCTTTTGATAGGTGTTAAGGAGCTTTTGAGGTGTCGTCTTCTCCGTGCTCGCCGGTATTTGTCCATACTGCTTGCCGAAGATTTTCCGTCTATCAATCAAACGGCGTACCTTCATCAGCTGCTCGCCTTTCAGTAGACCGCTTTCGTAGGCGTCAATCATCGCTTGTTGGACTTCACTGTCCTTAGAGCGGGCGATATCAATGGCTAGTTTTATGGACAGCCATCCTTTCTAGACGGCAGCAATGAGTCGCTCTTCCCCTTGGCGTAACAACACTAGAATTCCTTGGATGTAGCCACTATCGAGGCAGGTTTTTCCGGCTATCTGCTGGCAGGTGTAGCCGCGTTCCGAAAGAATTTGGATCGCAGTCAAAAGCTCGCGATTGGAATGTTTCCTGCGCGCCAAGTTCTCCACCAGTCCGATCAGGTATCGATCCGCCTCGCTAGCACTCACAACGATGCACGGTATTTTTTGCTCACCTAGTGCTTGAAATGCCTCAAAGCGACCTTGGCCACAAACTATCTCAAACGCTTCGTTGCCATTGGTTGTGGGGGCGACTGTTATCGGACGCTTAAGGCCTAAGGCTGAGATGTTTTCGACCAATTTGGCGAAGACTTGTTTATTGCGCGCCCGGGGATTGAGTACACGGATGTCTTCCAGTGGAATGAGACGAATCGTCGACTCCTCCGCGACATGCATCCGGGCTCTGCGAGGCGTTTGAATTACTGTCATGCTACTCTCCTGTAATCAGCGCGGCGCGTCAGTTCCGAGAGGATGTCCAATGTCTCGAACCGGTAAATCTCGAGGCAGGCCTGATTGCTTTCCGTCAGACGTAAGTGAGGGGACGCCATGTCGATGGCAGGTAGGACGTAGTAGTCCTGAACTGCTTCTTCGAGCTCTTTCATTCGTACGGCGATGGTCAGGTCAGGGTTCAGACCTAAGTCGAAACGAATGTTCCAGCGCTTATAGCCAGCGATTGAAACCTGGCAGCGACAAAGCACGAGAGAAATGGACAACTCCTGGTTAACCAGCATGAGGTCGGTGTTCGGATCAACCGTAACATCGCCACCTACCTCTGCTATTTTCAAAATGGTTTGCTGGAGCAGCAGAGGATGCATCTCGCGAAGTCTTTTGTTAGCTTCGATGTATTGGTAGTCGCGCGCAGGTGTGTAACCGATTAGGGAATAACAGCGAAGCAAGCTTCCAAATCGATGCTGGTAGGCACTGCTTGAAGGACACCCCTCTGCCTCATCAATGACAAGACCCGACAAAAAACCGTGACTTTCATAGATGGCCTTCAATACGTGCAGCATCTCCTCATCGGGCATTCGATACGAGCGCGTTTGTATGATCGACTGGGCGGCTTGAAATAGGATCGAATTGACGATAGGGCTGAAGGCACCATTCGCCCGAACCCACTCTTCAGGCGGGTTTTGCGTTCGCGTCTGTTTAAGTTTGAACGAGCTATGGTTCCACACGTTATTGCCGACGTACTTCTCGTTGATCAGTACTTGGTGCACGGTGCCCCTAGACCATTTTCTAGAACGGTCATTGAGCACGCCTTGAGCATTTAACCAATCGGCGATCTCACGCTCGCTTCTGCCTTCCTCCACGAACAGTCGGTAGATGTGCAACACCATTTCGACTTCGCCCGGTGGGCCAGGTACTAAAATTACGCGGTCTGTTTGAATGCTTTTATGTTCACCTAAGCTCAGTTCGCTTTTGGGTGAACCGGTGCTGTCTATTAATTGCCGCCTGAGTCCAAATCCCGCTGGCCCACCCTGGCGATAACCAAGCTCAATGAGCCGAGACTGTCCTGCGAAAACCTTCACCGAGAGCTCTCGGCTGTATTCACCCGCCATCATCCGCTTCACGCTTTTGACGATGTTGGATACCGGCGAACCATCGTTGGTGAACTGCTCCGCACAGTATTGAATCGAGACACCTGCTTGTCTGCATCGCACTTCATAGCTGGCGCTGACATCTGGGTCTTGGAAGCGGCCCCAGCGGCTGACGTCGTAGACAAGAATTGTTGAATAGTTGGCACGACCACTTTCCACGTCGAAGAACAGTTGCTTCAGCGCATCTCGACCCTCTAGGCGAAGGCCACTTTTACCCATATCCGTGTAGACCTTAACGATCTCAAGGGCGTGGGAAGCTGCATAAATGCGAATGACATCGAGCTGATTTTCGGTCGAGTACTGCTGGTGCTCGGTGGACATGCGGACATACGCGGCTGCCAAGGTCGTGCTTGATCCATTGTGAGCATCACCCGCGCCAATGAGCGTGTGCATCGACAACATCCTCAATCTAACCCACGGCTACTAGGGCGATATCAAAGCCGTGATTAGTCGCCACGTTTTTTCGAAATAGTTCTATTGAAAGTAGAAGACCGGGGAGAGAAAAATGTTCACGAAAACGGGCAATTCTTTTCTGACTCCAGAGAAGTATGCAGCGGAGATCGCTAAAGCTCTTCATGCGGAGCTTGGTGAAACGCATCAGGCGACGAAAACATTGATGCGCTGGACGAGCGCGAACGAGCGGACAGTTAAGAATTGGCTGGCCGGTAGTAATGGCCCGAGAGGCGAGCATTTGGTGGCACTGGTGAAGCACTCTGACCACGCCCTAGCCGCGTTTCTCGGAATGGCAGGAAGACCGCATGCATTGACCGCATCGGAGCTCCCATTGCTCAGGCAGAAACTTCAGATGGCGTTAGAGAGGATTGATTCGTGCCTAACGCCCAAAGATTGATCGTTGCAACCTGACGAAAAAGAAAAAATTTTCATTTGTTGGAGTGGCTGCTTTTGGCCGATTGCTGCCCTTCGCTAGAGAACGCTTACACAGCTACCGCTCGCGATAGGTAAGGGGTAAAGACATCGAGAATCCTTGCATCCACGTGCCAGTTCAGTGGTGACATGCGCGTGAGCTGCTGGCGCAGCAGGGATGACATGCGTAAATGGAAGCGTATGAAGCGGCCTGACAAATGGCAGCGGTTCTTCACGCCTTCCCGAGCACAACGTTTAGGGCGATGATGGACGACTTGGGATTTTTTCTTTTAAGGAAATAGGTATGTTGTCAGGGCAATGCCTTTGTGGAACTGTTCGATTTTCCCTTAACGTCCAACCAAGATTTTTTTATCGTTGCCATTGTTCTCTTTGCCGTAAACAAACCGGGGTTGGCCATAATCTAGCAACCATTGTCAAAGACAGTGACTTTCGGTGGGAGGCAGGAGAAGGCGAAGTAAGCAGCTGGCGTAAACCAAGTGGGTACAGAAGCGATTTCTGTATGCGATGTGGCTCTACTGTCCCTAATGCCCTTCGAGATGCGCCTTACTTCTGGATTCCGATTGGGCTGCTTGATGACGAAGTGAACATGGATTGTGTGGGGGACTTTTGCACCGACGATGCAATGTCTTGGGATCAGCATCGCTCAGTTAAAGCGCACGCCGGAGCGCCAGACTCACTTTTATTCCTTCTGAATGAGCTCCAAGTGAGGTAACCATCTCCGTTATATGCCCCGGTTTGCTCCAAGTCTAGGATACCAGCCTGCCTCGAGATCCAATCAATGCGAAATGGGGCCGGGGCGCGATGTGCCCGTTTTCTGCCCTCCACGAATGGCACAGTTCGGCCAAGACCGGACGTTTGGGGAGCGGGATCATGACAAACAGCAACGAGCCGGAATACTGCACGATCTGCAAATGCTTACTCGCCAACCCATCTGATACGCTATCAGGTAATTGCGGCGGAGATTGCTGGGGATGCATAGGCGCCATCGAGGGGGAATTGAGATACGCAGAGTCGCTCACCTACGTACGCAAAGAATACGTGGCAGGACTTAGGCCTGGCTGGATCGATCCATTGAAACCCTGATTTGGACGCTGCATTAGAACCGATTCGGGTCGAAAACGGTAAATCGCGAACAACTGCTAAGCCCCATGGGCCGGGATGCTAATTCGTTAGAGGCGATAATCTACACGCAGGCTGGCGCTGCGATGCGCCCCGGGGTAGTTGGAGTTATCACTACCCGCCTTGGAAGAAACTAAATACTCACGGTTAAATAGGCTATTGACATTCAGCGTCACGTCGTAGTGCTCGTTTCGATATACGCCAGTCAATTCAGCCGTAGTATACGAATCAAGCGACACCTTGTTGTTCGGTGAGGTAAAGCGCTCACCCTCATACCGTCCTCCACCTGCGACATTGAAGCCTCCGCCCAGCTCCTTCTTTAGCCAGACACTTGCGCTTATCTTGGGGGACAGGGGGCTCGTGCTTCCTACAATTGATTCGAACGGCGAATCAATCATTTCGCCATTCATACGGCTCAACCTTCAAGTCGTTACACGTCAATTACCGCGGCGATGTCCTCGCGGGGAATGGTTTGTCCGGTGCCCTTGAAGGTGTGGGTGAGGTGACATTCTCCGTCATCCGAAAGCAGGTAGGCCCAAAGTGACGCACAGTAGTCCTCGATGTCAGTCGTTTTCCCTTTGAACTTGACTACGACAGGCTTCAGTCGCTCTTCGATAACACTGCGCAGGTCGACAAATCCGCCACTTCCGCAAAAGCTGCTTGACCATAGATCTTGGGCTGCCTCTGGTACGCGGTATCGGATGCCGCTTTCACTGGTGCTTGCAGCAGTGAAGGTGTTCCACGCGTAAGGGCCCGTGCCCTCAGCTGTAGACCCTTCATACTCGCTGCGAAGCTTCACAATAGCCTCAGCCCGCTGTTTTGCAGTTGGTCGTTTTTCGGGGGGTACCCACTCCATGATCTTATCCAAGAAGCGCCCCACGCCTTGGGAAGAACCCAACAACCCCTCGGCAAACCACGAGTCGCACCCCGCATAACTCGTCGAGTGGTAGTAATACGCGTGGGTGATGTCATCGCGCGGGTAGGCTTTTAGCAGGTGCCAAACAACCCCATGGAACTCCGGTTGCTTAATTTCAGAGTACACCTGTGCGATTTCCAGCACTGCCGGGGCTAGAAGCACTCGTTCGATCTCATCGGTAGAAACCGCGTAGATCTCAGCAAGAGAGCTAATGGCGTCGTGTCTGTTGTCACAGCTCGGGATAAAACTCATCTCAGGCTCCCAGCCTTACCTTTGCGATAGGGCCGTGAGGATATCAGGTTGGATATCTCCGGATAAGTCCAGCAAACCGACCTTCAAGCGTCGAACCCTGGTTCAGTCGGCGCGCTGCCAGTCAGATACCGAAGCCATCATGCACCAATGCTTTCATCCGCGTTGCGCGGCGGTTGGCGAACAGATATGCACAGTGCGGCTGCGCCGCACCGAACACTTCGACCACCCGCGCCATGGCGGTGTCGGTGCCGGCGCGCATGTACATCGGCGCCGTAGCGAGCCAGATGGAATCGATGCGGATCACAAAGCAAGCCCTCGGACAAAACGGGCACATCCCTCAGGGTCTGAGGTTGGCCACGTCACCGTGATCGTTTGCCCGCCCAATGGCAACTCGATGATCGCTGAAGCTTGAGGCTTTGGTTTGGGGGTCGCGAGCGCAACCTTCACAGGAACAAACTCTGGCAGCGCGACCGTCTGCTGATCGCGGAACAGCGGTATCCACCGTCGAACGACGTTGGCGTTGATCCCGTGACTCATCGCGATAGCGGCCACGGAAATGCCGGGGGGCTCGCATTCCTGGACGACTTGGGCTTTGAAGGATTTCGGGTAAGACTTCCGTTGGCTCATGGCGATCCTGGCGTTAAGGGTAATTGCGTCCGCTTAAAAAACGCAGATACAATCGACCTTATCGGGCAGGCTCGGAAGGTGTGTTCACCGGCCCCTTACGCTGCACTCACCGAATTATCCGGTGCAATGCGGCGTTATGTGTTACTGGTCATCATCACCTTCTTTGTCTTTATAAATCCTAGCTCACTTAGCATCCCCTCAACTTCCTCTATTTCCTTAAGCCTCTTAATACCATCAAAACTTTCACGATCGAAAAGCGTGAGAAAAATCTTAGCAACAAGCAATGTACTAAAGATAGATATTAAATAGGCATTTATGACGCCAATCACTCTCTTGATCATTGAACCTTCATCACCATCATTGATATGTGAGTGCTCGAACAAAGAGAGGCTCGACCAGTGATGATATTCAGCCATAGGCCTATAGTAATTATCATACATAGACTTACATACGTCATCCAAACAAAGGGCAATATCGTGAATATTCGTGCTTATCCATTTGCTTGAGTATACCACTTGCCCTTTAGTTTCCCTCCTGAAAAATCTATCTATATCATCTCTATTACTTTCAATCTGATTCCTCATCTCTGGAGGAAAACCCTTATCGTTGGCGCTTTCAATCCACTGAACAAAAAAGTGAAGCTTCCACTTATCTGCAATTTCATTCCCTTTCCTTTTAATTGCAAATGCTAAGAATAAAGCGCCTTCAAACATAGTCCTAGAAACCAGTAGCTTGTCTGGTTGATCCTTTAATAAGCTAAAGCTTTCAGCATGACGAATTTGCCTCTCGGCAAAAAGATAAGCCATTAACATCTCTGAGCTTAAATTGCCGAGCTCCTCTTTTTGAAGTTTGTATGCACAAAAAATAGATCTCATTAGCTCGGCAGCTTTCGCCTCAATGCACACCAACTTCCTTAAGTCATGCTCCTTTGGAAGATGCTCCAAGTTCAACTCCATTAACTCCCCCTTTCTTCTGGATACAAATATAATTACACATCAGACGACATAGCTGTCGTACAACACCCTCAATAACGCCAAACAACCTGTAGCTAGCTGGACCGAGTCTTTGATTTACAATGCAAAAAATTGATAAGAAACGGTATCTCTAGGTTAAAAATGACACACCGAGAGACTGATGGCCAGAAGCGATCCTTAGTAGCTAGACATTTCTAGCCACTGTGTCGAAAAAGCGTCTAAATCACTGCAAGGGATGGCGAGAAAATGTTGCACTATTCGGGCCGCAAGGCCCTGATCAATGCAGGGCTTTTTCGTTTCTGGCGTTTGTAAAGCTTGATGGCAATGGTTTGAGCCGGGGAAAGATGGGGCTTTGGTGTATCGCTGGTGAGCGAAGGGTGGCCAGATGCCGAGGAGCGCCGACGCGCTGTGTTAGCATCAAACAGCGCATGCCGCTGTAGCGCTTCGCGTAGCGTCTTCAGGCCGTCGGCCCCGACAACCCAGGCATGTCCCCGCTCAAGCCGCCGATAGCCTCGTGGATGCGCAATTGCACCCACGTGACCACACCCACACGTTTGCATTCGACGTCACTAGTCACTTGCATTCGGTCTGACCAGTCGCAGGTATAGGTGAGGGGCGAAAGCAGCCATCCACTATTGGCTGCTAACGACCCATAGCAGTTGGGAGTGCCGACGCGGTCATTCAGTCCTGGTGCAAGCCCTTCTTGCAGCACTCCCTAGCGATTTCTCCCCTCGCATCTCTATCGGGTTTCAGCTCAGGGTATGCTTGAAGTGCGATATCCACAGTCGCTGCCAGAACGCTCGCCATGGCATGGCCGAACGATTTCTTATGCCCGGCATAGCCATCTTCTGATGAATGCAGCAAGACGCCCTTCAAGGCACTGTTGAGCGCCGAAGTGGCGTCGATGCCACCGTCAAGAAACGCTTTTGCTGCGTCCAGGTACAAATTCATTAGCATCTCATCCATTTTTTCGAATGTTCTGAGAACACTAGACGGTGGAGCGGCGCCGATCTGCAACTTCGTCTGCACATTGAACAGCAGATGTAGCTTTAAGCGCCCAGACGACAAGCATGAAGGGCTGAGTGACAGTCCGCTCTGGGTCGATACCTGCCGGTCAAGGCTTACCCGTGCGCTGGTCAAGCCCGATGCAAATGGCTGGTAAAGTCGAATGCAACCAGATGGTCAAATGGGATGAAAACGCTTGGTCAAGTCAGGTGCAATTCCCAGGTGGCCTGCCTAGTGTTGAATGTGATCGTGCGTGCAGGCTTTGCGTGACTGGTATCCGATCATTTCGAGCCGGGGGGATCACCTGGATCGAGCACTTCCCCGGTCGTGAGCTTGCTCGACCGAGGCTTGAGCGCTCAGGAGAGTAGGGGGCTCGTATTTTTCAAAGTGCCTTGTCAGTGACAGGTGACCGAGCAAGCGATCTACAGTGCGTCGCCTTCAAGCCCAGGCGATCCAACGCTCCATCTTCCCTTCAAACCCATCCGCGCAAAACTCCAGATTTGGCCAATAGTTCTGGTACACCTCATAGTCAAGCGCCGTTGCGATCCCGCGGTTCTCGGCGTTCAAAACGCTCCATGTTCGATACATCCGGTGCTGCCAGTCGGTCTCTGTCACCAACCGGTGCGATGTGTTCGATGACCAGCCGTCCTTCATAAGCGTTGTAACGAAGAATTCCGCAGCCGCATTTGCACAGCCGGCGTCGTGGGCAATCATCCTGTCCAGGATCGAATAGGAAATACCAATCGCCTGGAAGATCGATACCACTTGGCTGTCCAGCTTGTCGCTACATTGGGGAGCTTTCGAGGCACGAGTCTGCTGCGGGATGAAGGCGAATACGGTGGCGATATGGGAGGTCATAGGTGCTGCCTTTATTGTTGTTGTTTTATTTCATGATGCCCATGGAGCAAGCGTCGCCGCAATACGTCGCATGATGTCTGCCCGGGCACTCATGAATCGAAGCCATGAGCCACGCGGAGTGCGCCAGCATGAGGATGTAAGCCCGGAGGGCCAAGACCCAGACGCAGTCAGGGCATGGTTCACAACAGCCGCGCTGCAGGCCGTGTCCAGCCCTCAGATGTTCCCGGGTCTGGCTTCACCGGCGAACAAAGCGCCCCACGTGCCTGCTTGCCATAGTCACGAGTGGAGGTTGTTAGGGACTTAGTGACCGGAATAGTAATTGAGTACAAATGTACTCCAGAGAACTTATGAAGACTCATTACACCCATCTCGCTCATTGAGTCAGCGTGGCTTCAAGCACTTTATCGATTGACGATTAACGCCATGTAGCGATCCGTGTATCTCTCCGGTGCAGCTTGCGAGTCGTATGTAATGTCTTTGAAGAATCAGCTCACGAGATCTGCTTGATGCGCCATACGACACCAGACGGTCGCTACTTCGTAGTCAAAGGTCAGTTATGGCGCTGCAGCAATCCCGCGCTATCTGATGACCGGCGCCAGCAGCTGGTGCAGATGCTGATGGAGGCGCGGAGAGCCGTCAAAGTAGCGAAGGCAACAAATCATGCAGATCAGTTGCGCACAGCTCGAGCAGAAGTAGATCAGGCGAAAAGGGCACTAGGGGAGAGGGGCCCGGTATGGTGGAGCGACGGCAGCCCGGACTACGACCGCCACAAGGCTGTTAACACGCCCTATGCTGAGTGGTACCGCTCACTGCCCGAGCCGTAGCGATCATGCGCGCAGAGACACAGATTTTGAGCCCGCCTATTGCTTGACGCTCGCCGCTACTAGTTCCGCGATGCCTTGCCGTACGGCATCGATGTTGTCGTCGAGAGTCGACAGAGCTCCATTCACATTTCCCACCACACTGCTTGCTCCTCGATCACCAACCCATTTGGCTAGCTCTTCGACGGCGGCGCGTAATGCATCCTGGTTATGGCTGAGGCGCTCAAGGACTTCAGCGGCTGTCCGTAGCTCTTTCATGATTAGCGAATCCTAGTAAGGTTGGCAGCAGACCTTGTATCACGGTTTCCCGCGATAAAGCTGGCGTCTTGGTATTTCAAGATGCCGCCCTGGTTGTGTTCCGCTCCCCTCATTACGCTCACGCGAAAGCTGGAGAGTGTGCAGTAGGGGCTGCCACGTGTATTGATCCGCATCGTCAGTAGGTTCGGTCGTGGCTTGTAACGGAGGTTGACTTTTATACTGTATTTATATGCAGTATAAAAGTCCGGGGAGTGCTCCAATCTAATAGGTGTGGTACTGACTCTCTGACCTGCCTTCTCGGACTCGTGTAACTATCAGGATGATTTTTGCACGCACACAAAAGCCCCTTTCGGGGCTTTTTTCAGTTTAGAATTCTTCGGCTTCGACATGGTATTAGTCATTCAGCCCTGCGGAAGAAATCAGTCCCATTTGATCACTCACCACTAAGCTAAGATTCTTCAATCTTATGACCAAGTGAAGCGAGGGGCTATGGCAGTTGTGTTCTTTCTACCGTGGGTATCTGCTGCCAAAGAGCTGCGGATCGCAGACCTACGCTTGATCCCTTACGAACGAGGTCGACTCCCGGGTGAACTCCTGGGTATACCGCAGGAAGCTTTCGACGGCGTACTAGGCAACTCTACGGCGACCGAGGGGTCGGCTCTCAGCCTTCACAGACGATCCAGCAAGCCGCGGTCATCATTTGGGACGAAGACACACCGGGCCTTGAGGCCTCGGACGTCCAGATCCAGCAGCGACTGGTTCAGTGTTCGTATCTCGCATTCTCTGCCCTGGTAGGTCGGTCGTTGTGCTCAACTTCCGACTATTGCAACGCCGACACACTCCAAGTCGTTGCGCAGCGGTTTGATGTCGCGTCACCGGCTCATTCCTGTGTGACCACGCGTCGGCGTGACGGTGGGACACAAAACATGCTGGCGGGCAGTGGAGGGCTCAAGTTCATTCGGCCGTACCACGTCGACAGCAGCTCGCGGATTACGCTCGACATCCCACTGTTTGAAGCACTACTCAAGCTACCTGTTGGAGAACTTAAGGAACGCATCGACGAAGCGGTCGTTTCCTTCCTCAGAGCCAATACCGATGCGTCATCCATAGATGAACGATCCGAACTGATCCTGATGCGGGTCGCCATAGACACGCTGCTTGACGTTCCGCATGACAAAGCTGCCTTCCGGAGAGCCATCAACGAACACTTCGACGAGCTACCGAACCCGCCCATCTGGCATAAGGGTAATCTGGACGAACAGTGGTGGGGCAAGCACTGGGACAAGCACGTAGATCGCCCGCTCGACGCCTGGGTTCACGATTTCTGTGCCGCTCGTAACGCCGCAGCTCATGGCCCCGCAAATGGTGAGAAGGGAAGCATCTGGCCTCGCCATAACCACCTCATTTTCTCCGCTTGGTTGCTGCCGCTGATCGTCAAAAAGCTACTTGCCCAAGCCGGTTTTTACGAGTTCACCGCCGAAGATAAGGTCGCGAGGGCGGGCTTTGAGGTCTTTCTGGCGCACGATCTGCTGGCCTTCATCGACCAGGATGAGAACAAGGTTTGGTGGCAAATAGCCGAGTCTGAGCTTTATCTGCCTCTGTTTGCTGAGCGATTGCAGCGCGTATGCGAATGACGGAAACCATGGTGTTGTGGACTTGAGTCAAAGCGTGCTGATACGCAGTGGGAGACGGGGAGGGAATCCGGGAGAGAAATGAAGATCTAGCTTGAAACCGCCCTCGACTCGGTGTGTAAACCAATTTTTTGATGTGTAAACCACCCCACTTTACACGTCAAAAAACTGATTTACACATTTCCTGAGACGCCGGCCTCAGGCCAACGTAACCACCTGCAGGGATCGTAGTAATAGGCACGCCTGAAACTGGCACCAGGCTCGCCTATAAGGGGGAGGCAGTGAGCGGATGGCGATGGTGTAGTCTAGGATCAGACCGCAGAAGGAGCGTACTCATGAGCACTTTGCCCCCCGATCAACAAGCCCGTTATTTGGAAGTGCTCGACGCCGTGAAGCGCTTGTATGGCGGTGATATCGACGCAGCGATGCACTGGATGTCGCGTCCGTTAAAAGCATTTGGCGGCAAAGCTCCTGACGCTATGGTCACGACCAGGCTGGAGACGGACACGGTTATCGAGTTTATCAGGCGCTTGGAGCATGGGTTTGTCGCCTGATTGTCAGGGAACAGCGCTCTAGAGGCGTGTCAGATGTCGAGCCTGATTCGGCTCAGGGCTGCCAAGCCAGCCACACCCTGATGATGTAAACCTCCATATGCCCACCGGGCAAATTGGCCGTGCGCCTCCTGAGTCGCCCTGGGTGAGGTTAGTTCCTTATCGACCTATGCTGAGTTCGGGGCGTCTAGGCGTCTCTCAGCAATTTTTCTAACGTGGCCTGCTCCCTAGTGCTCAACAGCTCCACAGGGTCGGTACTGTACGACTGCAGCGACTCGAAAACGTAAGCACGTCCCTCGGGGCTGTAGCAGCTGTCGCAGTAATCGAGTGTGTCGCAATCGTTGTAGAACGTGAACACCCAGCCGTCGGCCTCGACAGTCATCAAGCCACAGTAGATCTCAGCCCACGACTGCTGGCCAATGCGGCGCATGGTGCGTACCCCTTGGACAATGTCTCGCAGGGTTTGATAGGCCTCGCGGGCTGTTAGTGTTTTTGCTGCCAAACGAAAAGCTCCTGTGCGTATTGATGCTTTCGGCCTGTTCGCGACCGGCCTGGGCCGACAGCATCGTAAATGAACCTTGACGTCTTGCGCGGGCTACGCCGCCATCAATTTGTGCCGCACTGATACTCGCAGCGGCTATACGCCCACGCGAGTATGCCGAATTATCACGATCCGGCTGCAACCGGATGAATCGTCTAGCAACAATGGCTTTTTCATGGCATATAGCTAGCGCATCCAGGGAGAGATAGCATCGGTCAGGTTGACGCTCAGCGACCCTCTCCCTGCCACTGAATCAGGTGAGGGTAGCGCTGTGTACCTTTCGGCTTTGAAAATCGAAAACTTCCGCCAGTTCGGCCAAGGCGGTCATGCGTTGAACATCCAGTTCAACGAAGGCGTGACAGCCCTCGTAGGTGAAAACGACGCGGGCAAAACCGCAGTCATCGATGCGATTCGCTACGTTCTGCAGACACGTGATGCTGAGTATCTCAGGCTACAGATCGAGGACTTTCACATCGCCAACGATGGCACCCAGGCGGAAGCCATCACCCTCAGGTGTACGCTGGAAGGACTGAGCCCCGCGGAACTCGGCGCGTTCGCTGAGTATGTGACCTACAAGGGTGGCGTTGGGAGGCTATACGTTCACTGGTCGGCTCGCCGTATCGTTGCCTCCGCCTCCACCCGTAAATGGGTCGACATCTCGGTTCGCTCGGGTGAAAACGGAGAAGGCCCGACGTTGGACGTGGGGGTACGGCAACTACTGGCCACCGCGTATCTGAAACCGCTGCGCGACGCAGAACGAGAGATGTCGCCGGGTAGAAACTCCCGCCTGTCTCAGGTACTCAGTAGTTTCCCGAACATTGACGCCGGCAGCGTCTTTGATCCTGCAGCGCTTCCAGCTGACCTTGCTGACGCTGAGGCCCTCAGCATTGCAGGCATGGGCGACTATCTTCGCCACCTGGTGAATAGCCACGGCGCCATCGTCTCCGCGCAGAAGGAAATCAACGACACCTACCTGCGTCCGCTCTCCCTTGCTGGTCAGCCACTGACAAGTCGCATTGGTTTCGGGGAGGCGGGAACGGATCCCGCCAAACTCAAACAGATCCTAGAGCGTTTGGAGCTGGGGCTGTTGGATCACGCCACAGGTGAAGCCCGCGGCGTTTATGGGCTGGGCTCGAACAACGTGCTGTTCATGGCCTGTGAGCTACTGTTGCTCGGTAAAGAGCCCGACGGACTTCCGTTGCTCCTCATCGAAGAGCCAGAAGCGCACCTACATCCTCAGCGCCAACTCCAATTGATGGAGTTTCTTGAGGCTGCGGCTCAGCCAGCTACAGGCTTGAGGCCGGTTCAAGTCATATTGACCACGCACAGCCCCAACCTAAGCTCCAAAATTCCGTTGCAGAACTTGGTTCTGATGCAGCGGCACCAAGCGTTCTCCCTTGCGGAAGAACAAACCTGCCTTGCTCCTGACGACTATCGCTTCCTCAGCCGCTTCCTGGACGTTACCAAAGCGGGTCTGTTCTTTGCGAAGGGGCTACTGGTCGTAGAAGGTGATGCCGAGGCCATTCTGCTGCCGTCACTCGCTCGGCGACTTGGCAAAGATCTCACCAAGCATGGTGTATCGATTATCAACGTGGGCGGCGTCGGCCTGCGCCGGTATTCGAAAATCCTGCAGCGGAAAGACACCTCTAAGGGGGAGATATCAGTGCCTACCGCCTGCATTACAGACATGGACGTGATGCCGGACTGTGCACCCGAGATTTTGAGCCTGAAGGGAGTAAAAGGGGCTGTATGGCCAGACAAAGCCGATCGACGCTGGCGCGCGATGAAAGACTTCGGTGCCACTGCGCCTGACCTTGAAAAAGGCCTCAAGGAGCACCGCGACAAGCGAGCAGAAAGTGACGGGCAATGCGTGCGCACATACGTTGCAGATCACTGGACGCTTGAGTACGACCTAGCGTTCAAGGGGCTTTCGCTGGAAGTCCACCATGCCGCATACCTTGCCATCAATGAGGAAAAGATCGACGAAGGCAAGGAGACCAAGATCACGCTGCTGAAGAAGGCGCAGACAGCTTTCGACAAGATCCAGACCACCTATACCACCGAGGATGCTAGGTGTTCCGCGATCTACAAATTGTTTAAAAGAGCTTCTAAAGCGATCGCAGCCCAGCACCTCATCGATTTGATCGACCAGCGTTTTGAAAACAAAACCCTGGACGCCACGATGCTGCGTGGGCTGCTGCCCACTTATGTTGTCCACGCGATCGAGTACGCAACCGGAGGTGCCGCACTGACCACAACCTCTAGCCCAGCTCACAATCTCGTGGTGCCGGCAGCACCGGCAGGCTCAGCTGATCCGCTGGAAGAGGTCGCCGAATGACGCTTAGCCAACTGGTTGCCCCCATCACTGATGCCGATGTGGATTGGGTCATCAAGCTTATGGGGCTGGAAACGCTGGACGAGCCTCGTCGTGATTTCTTGAAGTCCATGGATACCATCGATTTAGCGGCTTGCCCGGGAAGCGGCAAGACGACGCTGGTCGTGGCGAAATTGGCCATCCTGGCTCGTCACTGGAAGAGCCGTATGCAGGGTATCTGTGTGCTTTCACACACCAACGCGGCCAGGGAAGAGATCGAGAAACGCCTCGGCGGTACGGAAGTAGGTCAACGGCTGCTGCGCTTCCCTCACTATATCGACACCATCCATGGTTTCACCGGACGATTCTTGGCTTCGCCATGGCTGCGCTCGAAAGGGATTGGGCTGCTGGCCATTGACGATGACCTCACGCACAAGGCACGCCGAAGAAAGCTGACGGATAGCGAGCACTTCGGTGCAAAGACGGCCTTTGAGATGAAGCATAAAAGCCTCCACAGCTTGCGAGTCCGGTCTGCCGATTTTGATCATCCACTCGGGGATGAAGATATCGGTTTTGCGCCACACACCGCCACCTACAAAAGTGTGGTGAAATCGCTGAGTGGCGCTGCCAAGGCAGGTTATTTCTGCTTCGATGAAGTGTTCGTGCTGGGCCACGCCTTACTCGACCAAGAACCAGCTGTGGGCGGCGCATTGCGTCTGCGCTTCCCGTGCGTATTGATCGATGAGATGCAGGACACCCAACCTGACCAGGCGGGCATACTGCAACGCGTCTTTCCTCACGATGATCCAGATGTTCGGGTCATCCGCGTCGGCGACCCAAACCAGGAAATCTTCGACAGGAAGACACCACTGTCAGATCCGTTCCCTGACCCAAAGCGTCAGTTGGAGATCGCTAGCAGCTTCCGCTTTGATCAGGCAATTGCGTCGATTGCCAACCCGTTTGCCTATGCCCCGATCACAGATGGCTTGAAAGGGCTGCGGGCGGAAGGGGAACCCAGCACCATCCCGAACACGATCATCGTTTTTCCGGACAAGGATGCAACCAGAGTGCTGGACGAATTCGGCAAGCTGGTGCTGAAGCACCTTCCGGAAGATATCCGCGAGAAGGGAGTGTTCGCCGTCGGCGCCGTGCATCGGCTTGAAAACTTCAAACCAAATCAATACCCGAAGGCCTTGGAGCATTATTGGTCATCCTATCGGTCTGATACGACCAAAACATCGTTCAACCCCCGCACGTTCGCGGAGGGCGCGCATGTGGCACGCCGCTATGCGATGAAGGAGCCCACAGCCAATTCGGCCGTTGAGCTGCTGGCTTTGTGCCTGATCAACCTCGGTGAGCTGGCTTTCCCTCGTAGCCTGGTTCAGATGCGAGGTCGGCACCAAGCCGCTGTGCGTGAGAAATTTACGACCAAGCCCGAAGCCTTCGCTCGGTACCGCGAGTGTCTCCAGCAGATGCTGTTTGTGCCGTCCGAAATCACGCAGCAGGACTGGGTTAAGGTCATCGCACCGAAACTCTTGACTCTTGCTGCCGCGCTCTATGATTCTGAGGGTGTTGCAGCTGAACCTTTAGGCCGCCAGTACCTTGCCTTCGAGACTGCTCCGGTTGCCACCGAAACCGGAGAGACAGGGGGATCCCTTGTAAACACCTATCGATTCCAGGATGTCTCCGCCGGCGTGGATATCCGGATGTCATCCATTCACTCGGAAAAGGGCAAGACACACGCAGCGACGATAATTTTGGAGACCTTCAGGGGCAGCCACTTCATCCAGAAACTCATGCCATGTCTTGAGGGCAAAAAAGCAGCTGCTAAGAGGCCTCAGGACACAGCGAAGAAAGACATGATGCTAATGTATGTCGGGATGACCCGTCCGTCGCACATGCTGTGCTTGGCCATACGCCAGAGCTCATTGGGGGAGGGCGCTACTGGTGAAAAACGCAAGGCTGCGCTTGAGAAAGCTGGCTGGTCGATTCTGGAGCTTCCGGCGCCAGCGCCTGTCCCGTAGTCGCCGACTGCCACTCGCGGACATTAAAACCAGATGCATTGTCATGAATGCCCAACAGCAAGGACGCAGCAACAATGAAACCCGAGATGTCAGAGTTTTCCTACGGCTTCGCCTTCACCAACGAGCTCATCACGGTGCCTGGCGCTCGTGGCTGCCCCCGAGGTTCCTTCACTGCAGAAAGAAGGAAAACCGGGTGGTGGCTACGACGTCAAGATCCCTTTCGGATCGCCACTGTTTCTGCAGTTTAAGCTGAGCCATGGCCTGGCGGGCTTTCTCCGCGGCCTGACTGGAGCCAGGCCTGCTAATAATGACCTGCAGCAGCAAGGATAAGCGTTGATGAGGGTAGGGGGCGGCTAAGGTGGTTTCTGCCAATAAACAGAGAATCAACATTCAGTAAATTCATGGCCCATTTGCCAGCGGCCTGCGGTCGCATGGGTGAAGCGTAGAGGTGCCTGTCAGCTTGGCCGACGCCGAGACTTGCTTAGCCTGCCAATCGCGAGAAAACGCTACGAAGCTCGCTTCTCGGCATGCTTAACTTCAACCGCACCAGCCTCAGGGATAATCAGGGCGGTATATGTCCACTTCGATCATGATTTCGTTTCTCAGCACCTCGCTGGACGGTGGCAGCACCGACCGGCGCCGCACCGCGTGGCGTCCAAACGCCGGGATAGCACTGGCAAGCGAGCCAAAGATCGACCGACTGGTTCTTCTATACGAAAAAGGAGATGAAGCCTTGGCGACCCTCGTTGCCGAGGACGCTAAGAGCATGCGCGACGGCTTTGATGTTCAGTTGATGGAGACCGCCCCAAGTTCGTCAAACATAAGCGCGACCTATATGAGGGTGCTTCGCCTCGGTGATGTTCTCCAGTTTGACCCTGCAGTGCAGTACTACCTGAACATAACCACCTGCACGCCAATCCAGCAGATTTGCTTCTGCACGATTGCCCAGTCCCGCCGATGGCCAGTGAAACTCGTGCAGTGCCTGAATGCAAAGACCGAAGACCTGGCTTCCATGGTGCAAGTCATCGATTTGGATCTCTCGCGTTACGACGTCATCCTCAACCAGTATCCAATGGGGAACGCTGAGGGGATCAACCTGCTCAAGGACAACATAGCAACGCGAAATATTGCCTACAACGAGATGATCGAAGACATCCAGGGGACTGTACTGAGGTCGCGCCACCCAATTTTATTGAGGGGCGCTGAAGGTGCCGGAAAAACTGCCATGGCGCGTCGGCTGCATGAGCTCAAAGCACGCACCGCGTTGCTCACCGACCGATTTGTCGAGGTGAACTGCATGGCCTTGAAGGGTATGTCCGCGATGCCTGCGATGTCCGCGCTCTTTGGCCATAAAGGCAAGGCACTCCTTGGCGTCACCGGCGCCCCGAAAAGTGAGCTCCAACTTTCAAACAACGACATGTTGTTCCTCGACAACATTGATGAGCTTGGACTGCCTGAGCAGGCGATGCTGTTGCAAGCAATGGAGGATCGGGTCTATACCCCGCTGGGCTCCGGTAAACCTGTAAAGTGCGACTTCCAGCTGATTGCTGCGACCAATAAGGATCTTGAGGGGATGGTCAGGAACGGTCAGTTCCGAGCCGACCTTCTGGCTCGGCTCTCAACCTGGGAATTCAGGCTTCCGTCTCTGCAGGAGCGACCGGAAGATATAGAGCCAAACCTCGTATACGAGCTAAAGAGATCGACAAACACACTTCCTCATATACAGCGGTTTTCAGCAAAGGCCCTAAGGCAGTACCTTGCATTCGCATTGTCAAACGAGGCTCCTTGGCTGGCGAATTTTCGAGACCTTTCCGCCTCCGTAGAGCGAATGATTACGCGCTCCGTTAGCGAAATCATCTCAGAAGAGGTTGTTGGCGCAGAGATCACAACGCTTCGAGCCAAATGGTCTTCGCTGGGCTTCAATGATCACGTACGCCTCGGACGGAAGGGATCACCGAGCCCGGTCACTGGCGCTACGGATAATTACGTTGCCATACTTCTACCTGACCATAACCTTAACTTGTTCGAGCAAAATCAGCTGGACTTCGTGATCCGTGTAGCTATGAAATGCCCAAGCTACGCAGAGCTCTCCAGGCGGCTCTACGGGGACGATCTCGGTATCAACCCGGCCCAGAAATCGCGCTCCTACCTGCTGGGCTATGGACTGAGCCTCGATATGATCAAGGAAAAACTCGGTTCAGCAAGCTGAAACACCGGCAACGTCTGGTAACACGGAAAAACAGAGTTCAAGTCCATGCGTGAAAGGAGGGCTGTTGAATGGAGCAACGCTGATATCGAGGAGCGGCGTCTTCGGTTTCATGATTCCGCCCAAAACCTGCCCTAAACATTAGCACTCCGTATCGCCATCACAGTTCCAAGAATACAGTACTTATCTTCAACCCAGCCGACCTTGCTAACCAATAGAATGCTAGCCAATCTACTTTGATCACAAAGCAAAGTGGATCGTGCCAACTTGGATGTCGCCTCCCTTAAGTCAAATACGAAACTGATTCCGATTGCCCTAAACTTGCATGTGCTCTGCATGAGGTTTTGGTCGGTTTTTCTGGGTAGGACGTCATCGAACACATGGTCACCATGAAAGCAGATCAGATCTCCCGAATGCACAGTTCCAATCACTGAGGCTTGCCGATCGGTTGGATAGATAATCCTCAAAGAACGCAACCCCAAGAGCTCGAATAGAATTTCGAACATGTATGAGTGCAGAGCCAAGCCACCAAGGCCTTGGTAGGGGGAGGGGGCGCCACAGGCCCAGACTGGAAACCCCTCGTTGTCACAAAGGTCTTTCGAGAAGACAGAGTGGAAGCTTGGCAGTTGCTGTAGATCAACACTAGGTTTCACGACTTCACAAAGGCCCGTCAGGTTGAAGTACCACCAGTTGACCTCGCCAGGCTTTCTCTCAGCCTGCTTGATTGAGATCAAATCCGGTTCGTCGTAGTACACCTCCCAGGCTTTTTTTGCAGCAACTAGCCACTCAGGTGCCGGTAGGCTTCTACTGGCGTGTGTGGTAAGTCGCGTGCTCTGCGCCTCGATCTGATGATATATGCAGAGAATCGCAAGGTTTTTTGCAGAAGGAAGCTCGCCGGCAGCCAACGGGTTGATGCTGTGAGCGACGATGGGTTGATCTGGCACCCTGCAAATGCAGCACATGCTGTGGTTGACATCCAATACCTCAATCAGCTCCTTAATAGGGATCGATGGGGACTGGATGTCCTGCAAGGACTGCCTGATTTCGGGGCTGAGGCCGAGGTGCATCAGTTCCCAATCGCTTCGTTGGCGCAGTTTGTGAGGTGTCCAGCCATCGGCCTGAAGGGCCTCAGCCAGCATGGAGTCCATACCAAAGGCGAAGAGCTCAAGTACGGCGAGAGTTCTTTTCATAGCGTCGACCGCTGGATACGTAATACAGATGAGTATGCATCATCACTGCATGACGGACACAAGCCGAGAGGGCCTGATGGACGTACCCTTGTCGCGTGGCTGCACAGACTCCTCCTTGAAATGGTTGATAGCTCAAACGTTGGCGAGGCCTCCTGAAAGGCTCTTTTTGAAAAGAGGAGCGGTATAGTCGGTCGCGATACGACTGGTTGCTTCACCCCTGAAGAATTAGCCGAAGCCTGATGGAGTTAGAACGACGAAGGGCGGGGTATCTGGCGTGGAGCATGCCACTGAAAAAACAAACTTAACTCAACTAAATGACTATTTAGTTGAGTTAGGCTTCGAAGCAACAACTCAAACATAGCGAAGCGGGGCGGAATATAGCAAATAGCGAGCTCTCTAACGCTAGAAGACAGAACTGGCTTGCCAGCAAGAATTATATTGATCTTTATGATGTTAGTTCGCCGCGTCCTGCCCTTATAGCCTTTTCGTAAGTTTTGCTCAAGCAGCTTTTAATTCTAAAAGCCAAATACCATGCAGCATACCTAGACAACTTGACGATCCAGACACCCAAGCCAGATGTAATGGGCTTGACAGCGTCGGCTTGCGCCGTAGTGTCGCTCAGGCACAGGGCGTGCGAGGACGCTGCCACAGCGATGCCGCCACATCAGGCCGAAAAACCGCTCCGGCTGGCTCAAGCGGGCAATACCTGTTTGTCGGGAAACGGATTCTTTTTGGGCGAGCGTTTCAATAAGCTGTGGTTTTGCGAACGCAGTCCTGAGCGGACGCAACTTTTGATGCAGTAGGCATTCGGATCGCATTGAGCTTTCCCTGGCGACAACTGGTATGAGGATGCTCAATCTGTAGGCCAAATTGAGGCGTGGTGCCCATCGACGGGACAAGCACGTTGAAACGTCGTATCAACGGCTGGGGCTGGCAAGCAGCATGTTGAACAACAAGCTGACGGGCCCCTAGGCTAGAAATGATTGGCCGCACTTTGAACGTCAATCAGGTCAGTGAAGATTAGAAATGGATGCGGTGCTTCGATTTGCACCAGTAAAGACTTGAAATGGAGAATGATCTGCCGAACCGCATCAGCATTGAGCGATAACATCACGCTCTACAGGATTTTTGTGATTAGGCCAGCGAAGATTTGAAATGGAGGAAGAAGCTTCAGGTCATGTCAGTAAAAATCAGAAATGGCTTAGGTAGCGGGATTTCGACCGTTTAGTTTCCGTTTTATATGAATCTTCAGTTCCGAGTACTATGGTGAGGGGAAGCGTCTGGTGGAAAATCTGCTGGATAGTCCGGCTGGTAGCGACATACTTTGTTACGTGTAATGTATATTATGTTAAACGACATGTGTGGGAAGTGTTTATTCATTGCGTGCTGTCCTTCTCCAGGCCGTCGGTAATGCGGATCGATTCGGCACTTTCTATGCTCTCAACGGTGACCTTGCCGGCTGCTCGATCCACTTCTACCCGTGCGTTCTGATCCAGCGCCTGGATGACCTTCGTGATTTTATTCACGCAACTGCCCCAGCCCAATAAGGCCCAGCCGTTGGCCGGTGGTCTGGGAGACTAGCCGATGTCCGTTGATTTCAACCTCAGAGCATTGAAGACCACCGACGCCGAACTGACGCTCATCGCCAGCGCAGCAATCAAGGGCGACAGAAGATGCCCCGTTAGCGGGTAAAGCAGCCCCGCCGCTAGCGGGATTCCCATCGCGTTGTAGAGGAACGCAAAGGCGAGGTTCTGCCTCATGTTCTTCACGGTCGCCACTGACAGGGTGCGCGCTCGCAGGATGCCCATCAGATCTCCTTTGACCAGCGTCACTTGGGCACTGTTCATCGCCACATCGGTACCGGTGCCCATGGCGATACCTACGTCAGACCTGGCCAGGGCGGGCGCATCGTTGATGCCATCACCCGCCATGGCGACACGACGGCCATAGCCCTGCAAATCGGCGACTAGATTCTCCTTATCCTGCGGTTTGACCTCACCATGCACTTCCTCGATTCCGAGCTGCTTCGCCACGGCTCTTGCTGTGGTGAGGCCATCACCAGTGGCCATGATGACCTTCACGTCTTCGCTTTGAAGCTTGGAGACAGCCTGTTGAGAAGTAGGCTTGATCGGATCGGAAACGGCCAGGAGTCCCGCCAGGCGACCATCAACGGCCAAATAGATGATGCTGATGCCTTCCAGACGCAGTTGTTCGGCGCGATTACGCAGCGGGGTAATATCGACACCCGCCTCGTCCATCAGCGCGGTGTTGCCGAGCTGCAGTTGATGAGCATCGACCTGCCCGCGCACACCAATGCCCGAGCCAGACTCGAAAATAGCCGGCTTGACCAGTGCAATGCCTTGACCACGCGCATGATCGACGATGGCATGAGCCAGCGGGTGCTCACTACCCTGGTCGAGACTAGCAGCCAGGCGCAGCACCTCATTGGAGTCGTAACCGCCTGTCCCTTCCGCACTATGGAATACGGGACGCCCCTCGGTCAGGGTTCCAGTCTTGTCGACGATGAGCGTGTCGATCTTGCATAGATTTTCGATGGCGCTGGCATCGCGGAACAACACACCGCAGCTAGCGGCCTTGCCAGTCGCAACCATGACGGACATCGGGGTTGCCAGACCAAGAGCGCAGGGACACGCAATGATTAGCACCGCCACCGCATTAATCAGGCCAAATACCCAGCCTGATTCCGGCCCGAATAGCCCCCAGCCGAAGAACGTAAGGACCGCGATCAGGATCACCCCGACCACGAAATACCCTGCCACCGCATCAGCCATACGCTGCATGGGGGCCTTGGAGCGCTGGGCCTTGGCCACCATCTGCACGATCTGCGACAGCATAGTTTCGGCACCCACTTTCTGCGCCTCCATCACTAGGCTGCCGTGGGTGTTCAGGGTGGCACCGATAAGGGCATCGCCTATCCGCTTGGTAACCGGTACTGGCTCGCCGGTGAGCATCGATTCGTCGACTGCGCTCTCACCCTCCAGCACAGTGCCATCTACAGGAACCTTCTCGCCTGGCCGGACACGCAGATGATCGCCCTGATGGACATGAGTCAGAGGAATGTCCTCTTCTACTCCATCGGGCCTGATGCGCCGCGCTGTCTTTGGCGCCAGTCCCAGCAGCGATTTGATAGCTGCGGACGTCTGCGAGCGGGCCTTTAGTTCGAGCATTTGGCCCAACAGCGTGAGTGAGATAATCACCGCGGCTGCTTCAAAATAGACGCCGATACGTCCGTCCTGGACAAAGGCCGCCGGAAACCACCGCGGAACCAAGGTAGCGGCCAAACTGTATAAGTAGGCAGCAGCCGTTCCCAAACCGATCAGCGTCCACATGTTGGGGCTGCGGTGCCGGATGGAGTCAATGCCGCGGGCGAAGAACACCCAGCCACCCCATAGCGTCACGGGCGTCGCCAGAGCAAGCTCAACCCAGTTCTGGGTCGTGCCATGAAACAGTTGCAAGGAATGGCCAGCCATCGCCAGCACGGTCACGATGACGGTCAGCGGTAGGGTCCACCAGAACCGCCGTGAGAAGTCCTTCAGCTCCGGGTTCTCCTCCTCTTCCAATTCCGGGATGACAGGCTCCAGCGTCATGCCACAGATCGGGCAGTTGCCAGGGGTCGGTTGGCGAATCTCAGGATGCATCGGACAGGTATATGCGGCTCCTTCTGGTGCCGATATCGGGGACTGACTCGTATGCTGATGTGCTTCATGAGACGAGTGGCCCATGTACGAGTGGGGATCAACTTGAAACTTCTGCAGGCATTTGGCACTGCAGAAGCGATAGGTCCTCCCTTCAACGCTCTCGCGGTATGGGCTATCAGATTTCACCTCCATGCCACACACGGGGTCGCGTTGACTTTCCGGTTGACCGTGCGAGTTGTGTGCATGTCCGTGATCGTGGCAGGAGGAATTTCGCATGCGATTTATTTCCTATCTTCATCCTTGGAGACCGTGGCACCGCTAGCGTGGGAGTGCCCGCCATGATTGTGGCCAAACAGGTGCATAAGCGGGCATAGCAGCAGGATGAGGTATGGCAGGGCCTGCGAGATGTGACTGTAATGCTCGCGTGCCACATAGAAGATGCCGATTACGGCCAGCATGATCAGCGCAATGCCAATCTTGCTCTTCCAAAAAGGCGGTTCAGTGGTACTGGTGTGATGGGTATGGTCCATGACAATAGCCTCGTTTCAATGGCAGCTGGATCAGCATAGGTGTCTCAGACTGGGCGGAGTTGACGAGTATCAATAGACGTCAGCGTACGATCACCTTACGCTGGTGTTCCAGTTGGGAAGCTGTCTGCCCGATGTTGAACTCGTGCATCAACGCGCCCTCGTTCTTCAGAACGAAGCGCACGGTTTCACATCGATCGTTTTCTGGCTGTAGTTGATGTCGTCCATCTTTACCAAGATGGTACGAGTTCCCGGAGTCGCCTGGGTCTGCTGCCCGATGCCATTGCTATTGCCGCCGGCCTCGGCAAATGCCGGAAAAGTGGTGCTAATGAACAGAGTGCTGATCAGCAGCTTAAAGGATAAGCCTTTCATGGTGAGACCTCGCGATGGGTGCTGGAAATCTCATGCTATTCCCCGCTTGCTGCCAGGCCGCTGACCCCAAAACTACAATTGCGTCAGCTGGGAAAAGGCAACGCGCCATAGAGGCGCTGCTAGGCCAAAGGAGCAATCACGAAAGGCCTGGAAGATGGGGGAAATCCTTTACTGATGGCATTCCTTGTCGGCCATCATCAGCTTGTGCTCTCGAATCATTTGACCCAGCACGTCGTCTACCAGCTTGTCATGCTTTTCCATCCAGGCCAGGTGCTCTTCGGCAGACATGTCTGGCGCGGGATGTTCGTTGTGCAGCTGGCTCATGATGTCTTCGAGCATGTTCATATGCTCCTTCATGTGCACATGCCGCTCGCCGACCGGGGCCTTCTCCGCCTGGATCAGTACGGCTTCTGCTTTGTCACGCATCTGCTGGATGCGCTCGAATACACGGTCGCTGCCCCCTTCGGCCCAAGTCATAGAAGACAGCAGTAGCGAACCAACCAGAAGCAAAGGTTTCAGCGATTTCATGGGGCAGTCTCCAACAGTGCAAACTATGGTCGGCACCTCTGCTTTTGGTCTGTCGAGGGCCGAGAGCACAACCTAGTGCTCGTGCTTGCACCCTAGACAAGTCACCCTGTCAGTGACCTGAAGTCAGAATTACATTTTCGTAAGCTTCTGGTTGGGGGCGCGGTTTGCCTGCAAATTCAGGCCACCCGATATTTGGAGTCTGCTCGCATGAAACTACTGGTAGCTGAAGATGAACCCAAAACCGGTGCATACCTGCAGCAAGGCCTCAGTGAAGCGGGCTTCAATGGACCGGGTTATGACCGGTACAGATGCTCTACAGCACGCGCTGAGTGAGTCCTATGACCTCTTGATCCTAGATGTGATGATGCCTGCGCTGGACGGGTGGGAAGTGCTGCGCATGGTACGCGCCACAGGAAAAGACCACACAGAGCATGCTCGAAAGCTACCACTTGTTAAACAGCATGTGTATAGAGCGCGTTTACTCGCACCCCTGTCAGCCACCCGTCACCCTGACGTCAGCTCCCCCACCTAAAGTAACTCTTCCGGGTTTTGTGCACTGCGACCCGCGTGGTACATCTATCGCTCTCGATAGGACATCAAATGGACATATGGAAACCCCAATGAAAGCACTCTACGCGCTCTTGATGATCGGCCTTGCCGGCTGCGCGCGCGCTCCGGTTGAGGTCGCCCAGCCGGCGCCGGTCAGCTTTGGCGACTACCGCCTGCAAACCCTGGCGCAGATTGAGCGTAATCGGCAGTTTCAGAATCCCGACCACACCTTGGAGCTGGCGTGGAACGCTCCCCGTGAATGGGTACCCGCGCAGCCCAATGGTAGAGGCGTTCTTCTGGTTCACGGCCTTGGCGATTCGCCCGGCTCATTCGTAGATGTCGCGACACAACTGGCCAGCCAGGGATATCGGGTACGCACCGTGCTGCTGCCCGGACACGGCACTCGGCCGGCCGATATGCTCGACGTTGACATCAATGATTGGCGTCGAACCGTGGAGCAACAGGTGACGCTGCTACGCAAGGATGTCGGCCACGTTTACCTGGGTGGTTTCTCCACCGGTGCCAACCTGGTTGTGGCGTACGCCATGGACGATCAGTCGATCGCTGGGCTGGTGCTGTTTTCCCCGGCATTCAAGTCCAATGTTGGGTTTGATTGGGTGTTGCCGTGGCTGGCGAAGGTCAAACCATGGCTACGGCAGCCGACCAGCGCGGCCCCGCAGCAGACGTCGCTGCGCTACCAGAACGTGCCAACCAATGGCTTCGCCCAGTTTTACCTGAGCAGTACGGCCGTGCGCAGCAAGCTGGCATCGCAGGCGTTCGACCGCCCGGTGCTGGTGGTCAGTGCGGCCCATGACTCGGTGGTGGATGTGGAGTTTGTACGGGACGCCTTCAATCGGCGTTTCCCCAATCCGGGGTCGCGGATGATCTGGTATGGCAACCTCGCCAACGAATTGCAAAGTCCGCGCCTGTTGGTGCGCAGCGACCAGTTGCCGGCCGAGCAGATCAGTCAGTTTTCCCATATGGGCGTGCTGTTCTCCCCCGATAATCCGCAATATGGTCGCCAGGGTAACCAGCGTCTGTGCTGGAACGGCCAGAGCGACACGGCTTACCAACAATGCCAGGCAGGTGGCCCTGTCTGGTATTCGGACTGGGGTTATCGTGAGCCCGGCAAAGTCCATGCACGGTTGACCTACAACCCGTACTTCGCCTGGCAATCCGAGGTGATGGTGCAGGTGCTGGAGGCCGGGGCTCAAGAACATTCGACTGTGGCAAACACACGATAATCGCCCGCCCCTTGCCGTCGGGCCCCTCCTCCTGTCTGGAGCCTAGTTGCTGGTGCTCATCACTGTTGGTGCGGTTCTAGAATGAAACTATAACCAAATAACCTAAGTCAGCGACCACCGGTCACCTATCTTGAACATCTGAGGGGCCGTCATTGGCCGGTATTGCTGATACGCCGCTGCCTTCCTTACGGCGAACGGATGCCCGAACACGAGCCAAGGAAGCCGTAGATGGCAATCACCCAAAACAACCGTCTGGTACAGGTCGACAGTCCTCTCGGTGGCGATGTCCTGTTGTTGCAGAGCATGGATGGCAGCGAAGAGTTGGGGCGGTTGTTTCACTACGAATTGGACCTTACCTCCGAAGACCGGGCGATCAAGTTCGATCAGTTGCTGGGCAAACCGATGGGTTTGACCCTGGAGTTGTACAACGGCGGCAAACGCTATTTCCACGGCATTATCAGCAGCTGCCGGCAACTGACCGGTCACGGCCAGTTCGCGGGTTACCGCGTCAGTTTGCGGCCATGGTTCTGGCTGCTCACGCGGACCTCGGACTGTCGGATTTTCCAGAACAAGACCGTGCCGGACATCATCAAGCAGGTGTTTCGCGACCTCGGTTTCTCTGATTTTGAAGACAGCCTCAGCGCCAGCTACCGTGAGTGGGAATATTGCGTTCAGTACCGCGAAAGCAGCTTCGATTTCGTCAGCCGGCTGATGGAACAGGAAGGCATCTATTACTACTTCCGCCATGAAAAGGAGCGTCATGTTCTGGTGCTGGCCGACGCTTATGGTGCTCACTCCACGCCAGCGGACTACGACTCGGTGCCCTTCTATCCGCCCGATCGGCAAATGCGCGAGCGCGATCATTTCTACGACTGGCAACTGGCACGGGAAGTCCAGCCGGGTTCGCTGGCGCTGAACGACTATGACTTCCTGCGCCCGCGCGCCAGCCTTGAGGTGCGCTCCAGCGTGGTACGCAACCACAGCAACGGTGACCATCCGCTGTATGACTACCCCGGTGAATACCTGCAGAGCAACGATGGCGATCACTACGCACGCACCCGCATCGAAGCCATTCACAGCCAGTTCGAGCGCGTGCAGTTGCGCGGCCGGGCCCGCGGGTTGGGCTCCGGTCATTTGTTCACGCTGACGGGTTACGACCGTGCGGACCAGAATCGCGAATACCTGGTGGTGGTCGCGCGCTATCAGATCCGTCAGGAAGTCTATGAAAGCGGACAGTCAGATTTAGCCGAACAGTTCGTCAGCGAACTGGACTGCATGGATGCCAGCCAAGCCTTCCGCCCTCTCCCTCTGACGCCCATGCCCATTGTCCGCGGGCCACAGACCGCCGTGGTGGTCGGCCCCAGTGGCGAGGAGATCTGGACCGACCAGTATGGCCGGGTCAAGGTGCATTTCCACTGGGATCGCCATGACCAATCCAACGAAAACAGCTCCTGCTGGATTCGCGTGTCCCAAGCCTGGGCTGGCAAAAACTGGGGGGCGGTGCAGATCCCGCGGATCGGTCAGGAAGTGATCGTCAGCTTCCTCGAAGGCGACCCCGACCGGCCGATCATCACCGGTCGCGTCTACAACGCCGAACAGACCGTGCCCTACAAGCTGCCAGCCAATGCCACTCAGAGTGGCGTGAAAAGTCGTTCAAGCAAGGACGGCTCACAGGCCAACTTCAATGAGATCCGCATGGAGGACAAGAAAGGCGCGGAACAACTGTTTATCCACGCCGAGAAGAATCAGGACATCGAGGTCGAGAACGACGAGACCCATTGGGTCGGCCACGACCGCAGCAAGACCATCGACAACGACGAAACCGTGCACGTCAAACACGACCGCACTGAGACCGTGGACAACAACGAAACCATCAAGATCGGCGTCGACCGCAAGGAAACCGTCGGCAACAACGAAACCATCTCCATCGGCGTGAACCGCACCGAAGATGTGGGCAGCGACGAGAAAATAACCATCGGCGCCAACCGCACCGAAAAGGTGGGCAGCAACGAGACCATCACCATAGGTGCGGACCGCACGGAAAAGGTCGGTGCCAACGAAAGCATCACCATCGTCAGCAACCGCACCGAGGACGTGGGCGGTAACGAGACCATCGGCATCAGCGGCAACCGCAACGAAACGGTCAAAGGCAACGAAGGTATCGAGATCAATGGCAACCAGAGTACCCAGATCGGCCAGAACGAATCCCGCGACGTCGCACGCAACCGCACCACCGACATCAAGCAGAACGACAGCCTGGACGTTGGCAAGAACTTTGTCCTCAACGCCGGCGACTCCATCAGCCTGACGACGGGCGCGGCCAGCATCACCATGAAGAAGGACGGCACCATCGTGATCAGCGGCAAGAACATCACCATCGACGGCTCCGGCGCCATCAACATCAAGGCCAACAGGAACGTTGTCGTCAAAGGCCAGAAGATTCTGCAGAACTAGCCATGGAGTGTGCGCTATGACCGTCGAATACCACCTCGCCCCCTCCTCCACGCCCGTGCGCGTGGAGGGCGTCGTGATTGGTGTGCTGCTGGATGTGCCCCTGGCCGACGCTCCAGTGGTGGCTTTTCCCGGTTGCCCCGATGACGCGGGGCTCGCCGCGCGCACCACCACACCGCTCAGTCGCGAAGACATCGGCGCCCAGGTCGCGCTGATGTTCGAGGCCGGCGACCCGGCCCGGCCGCTGGTGATCGGTCGCATCCAGCGCCTGCCGCAAACCACGCCCCGCGCCGTCGCGAACCTGGACGGCGAGCGTTTGGAGTTCACCGCAGAACGGGAAATCGTCCTGCGTTGCGGCAAGGCCAGCATCACTCTTACCCGTGAAGGCAAGGTACTGATCCGAGGCGCCTACCTCTCGAGCCGATCATCTGGAGTGAACCGGATCAAGGGCGGCTCGGTACAGATCAACTGAGGCAGTGACGCCATGGAATTGATAAACAAGACCCGCCTCGTCGGCGGCTTTACCACCTCAACCGATAAAACCGGCCGTGAATGGCTGGTCGTGGTGGCGAAAGGAACCTACGGCATTGCTGATCATCCTGGACATGAACCTCGCCTGCTGGAACAACAGGCTCCGCTGATCATGGCTGATGTGTTCCCAGGGGAACCGGGCGAATCAGCTGCGTTATACGAAAACGATTTTGCACTGCACAAGCCACGCTGCGATGTCCTGCTCAATGGACACTGCTACGCACCCAATGGAGAGCCGGTAACAGAGCTGAACGTAGCCCTGAAAGTCGGGACGCTGGTAAAAGCATTCAAAGTCGTGGGGGCACGAGTCTATGTGGAGGGCGCCCTCTCACACTCGACAACCAGGCCTGTTCCCTTCACAAGAATGCCTGTTTCCTATGCCCAGGCTTTTGGCGGGGTGGACCGCACGCATGCCGACGCCACTCAACATCAGTGGTACCCCTGGAACCCTGTAGGGGTCGGATTTTACCCAAGTGCAAACACTGCCCGGATAAATGGTCTGCCGCTGCCCAATACCGAAGAACTGGACAGGCCCGTCACCACGCCCGATGGGAATTACAAACCGATGGCATTCGGCCCGATCGGTCGAGCCTGGCAACAGCGGATCCGATGGGCCGGCACTTATGATCAGGCGTGGCTTGATCATCAGTTTCCATTTCTGCCGGAAGATTTTGACCTGCGTTATTTCCAGTGCGCACCAGAGGATCAGCAAATTGACTACCCGCAAGGTGGCGAAGAAGTTGCGCTGCTCAATCTCAACGATAAAGGCCGGACGGCATTCAGGCTTCCGACAAACTTGAAACTGCCGGTGCTCCTGGTTTTTCACGATGACAGCACGCGGGAAACGGCAGCCGTTGTCGACACCGTGATTCTGGAGCCGGACGCGAATCGGCTGCTCCTGACATGGCGAGCTTCTGCGCCGCTCGGGCGCAACATCAAGGAAGTGGCCAAGGTCGTCGTCGGGCAAAGCGCCGATCAGTTCGAACAGGCCAAGGCCAACGAAGAACGCATGCGAGGAAAGCAACACTTCAAGTCATTGGCTCAACTCATCGCGTGGACTAAGGAAGCTTATCCTCCCGCAGAAGAGGCGTTATGACGCCGGCCCTTTTCATCACCAGCATGGGCATGGCTTGCCCTGTGGGCCTATGCGTCGCCAGTGCCTGTGCTGCCAAGCGCGCCGGACTGTCAGCGCTCCAGGAGCTGCCGTTTTTTGACAACGCTTGCGAACCCATCATCGGCGCGACGGTGTCCAGTCTCGACCTGGCGCTGCCGGCAGCATCGCGTATGTCCGGGCTCATGCTGCATGCACTGGTGGAGTTGATACAGGGTGCGCCGAAGCTGGATTGGACAGAAGTGCCCTTTCTCCTGTGCCTGGCTGAACCGGAGCGCCCCGGAATCGATATCAGGGGAATAGCCCAGACCGTCATACACGACGCATCTTCCAAGTTGGGCATACAGTTCCACCCAACCCACTCCAGGGTCATCCCCTCCGGCCAGGTTGCCGGCATGCATGCCCTTCATGAAGCCAGTCGATTGATGCAAGAAACCCGTGCGCCTGCCTGCGTGGTGGCGGGTGTCGACTCGCTGCTCAGCGCCTTGACGCTGCAATGGCTGGACCAGCATCGCCGGCTGAAAACGGCCACTCACAATGACGGCTTGTTTCCTGGCGAAGGGGCCGCGGCCATCTTGATTCAGGCCTATCGGCAACCTGGCACCTGCTTGGAAATCTCAGGCCTGGGATTCGGGCAAGAAGAGGCACCGCTTTTGTCGAACAAACCCCTGCGAGCAGGCGGGCTGACCGACGCCGCCCGCACGGCGCTCGCACAGGCCAGACTGGGTTTGCATGAAATTGATCTGCGCCTGTCCGATGTCACGGGCGAGCAATACGGCTTCAAGGAACTTCCGCTGATGGAAGCCCGGCTTTTTCGGACCGTCCGAAAAGAGGATCAGCCACTGTGGCATTGGGCAGAGGCCATGGGTGACACCGGGGCCATTGCTGGAATCGTCCAGTTGATACTCGCCGACCAGGCGTTTCGCAAAGGCTATGCACCGGGAACCACCGCGATCTGTCTGAGCAGTGCCCTGGCCGGTGCACGCGCCGCCGCCGTCGTGCGCGACCTCAGTCGACCCCAGGGGCCCCTATGAGCTGCGACGTTTATGCAAATGGCGATGAGATTGCATGCAAAGCGGGTGGCGGCAAGGTCATCGCGGCATTCCCGGATGTCTGCCTGACGCCACCACCGCCTCCCGCAGGACCCATCCCGGTGCCCTATCCGGACACCTCGTTTTCCAAGGACATGAAGAAAGGCAGCAAGACCGTCAAGATCGAAAACAAGGAGATCATGTTAAAAAATCGCTCCTTCTATAAAACCTCCCCACTGGGCGATGAAGCCGCCACAAGAAGCCAGGGTGCCGGTGTCATCACTCACGTCATCACCGGTAAGACCTATTTTGTTTCATGGTCAATGGATGTTCTTTTCGAAGGCCAGAACGTAGACCGACATACCGACCTCACCACATCGAATCATGCCAGTCCCGCAGCGAATGCGGCCGTCCCCATGGTCAACACCGCCAAATACAGTCCGGTGCAACAAGACGCCAAGGTGCCAGGCAAACACAAATGTGAATGTTGTGGCGGCGCGGCGCACTCCAAGGCTCAAGCGAACGGGGAGTACATGACGGAAGACGAATTCTACGGCACCGCACAAAATCCTCAGAACGCCGCCGTCCTCGCCAAAGTCCGGGCAAACCCCAAGTGCAGGCACTTGTTGCCACCTGCCGGAAAGCAACCGAGCGGATGCAATAAGTACTACGTAACGAGCAAACGAGAGAAAGCCAACATTGAAAATGATTGGGCGATTAACAGGCCAGGCTATATGCGTTGGAAAACCGAAGTGGGTCAGGGAGAACCGGTGGCGCATAGAGTCCCCAAGGCGGCCGGAGGTTGTCCGGCCGGGCAAGGGAATCTCGCCCCGACTGGCAAGAAGTGTGAGAAGCTCGAAGGAGAGCTCAGTTCACTTCAAGAGACACGCATCAATAGTTTTCCAAGGCCTGAATGATGAAAACCTCTAATTACAAGCACACTCAAAGACCCGGTTTTCTTCAAGACAGCTTCTATTGGAAGGGGCGTGGCTATCACTACTGCGGCTGCGCTCCGGCAGAAGTAATGTCGCCTGACGGCTGGAAGAAAGACGACCCGTGGATGGCACTTGCTGCGATTCTGGAGCAAGCCAAGCATGGCGATTACAGCCATGTATCCCAACTGCGCAAATGGATAGTGGACCCTGATTGCGATCCAACGCTGGTATCGGCTTGCCTCGGTCTGACCGCTGATGCAGGACTCGACACCGACCTGGATTTCCTTGCCGAGCTCATACTCGAAGGCCCCACCTACCTGCGTATCGAGGCGTGCCTGGCAGCGCAGTGGTCTGGTGTGCTGTGGCTGATACCTTTCATGGTTGAGGCATGGCGCACGTTTGCCCGTCGGGCCGACCGAGCCGCCGTGGAAGCCAATTTAAGCAATCTTCTTGACCCCATCGAAAACGAACCCGAGTTCTTTGACAGTGGCTTGAACGAAATCGAATACAAAGCGGCTGTCGATTCACGACTGAGCGAACTGCAGAACGCTTATGGCAGCGATCGCTGCTCGATCTCCGGTGGCATGCCCGTCGACATGAACAAACAAGTCTGGATCATGAGAAAGTCCCTGGTTCCTTCAGGCACTGATGAATGGATCGACTGGAGCAACTTTCTCATCTGGAGGCGTAAATTCGAGGTGTATTCCGGCGTCGACTGCTCCAGTTTCTATGGGAAAAATGGCGACTTTCAACCGCTGAATGCGGCCGCTGTCCTGGACCGATACATGGCCTCTCCCCTGCAGTTCGAAGTCGGTAAACGTTACTTCTTCGGAAACCTGGTGCCGTAACAAGACAGAGACGTCATGCTCCCCATCTCCTCAATGATCGAGCAACATGCCGAAGAAGCTTGCTTCCTCATCCTCCTGCACGATCACGCCGTGCGCGCCCCCCACTACGACCTTGATGATCTCAGCAAACTGGACGAGCGCATCGATGCCCATCTCGATGGCCTGCGCATCGCCGGCTCAACGGGCCTGGAAATCCTGCTGGCCCAGCTCGGTCCGCACGCCGTCGGCGAGACGTTCGCCAGTGTGTTGCTGGCCTTCGAGGCGGCCGATGCGAAGATGTTGTCGCGACTCAGCGATCATTTGCGAAGCGCGTCAGAAACGGAGCGCGGTTATCTGATGGCCCTGGGGTGGCTCGACTGGGAGCGTATATCGCCCTGGATCGAGCGCATGTTCGCCTCCCCTGAGCCGTTGTTTCACCGCCTCGGCCTGGCGGCCTGCGGGATGCATCGCCATGATCCCGGCCCTACCCTGCTGGCCGAACTGTCCCACGCCGACCCCAGCGTGCTGGCACGTGCCGCCCGCACGGCGGGCGAGCTGCGCCGGCGTGACCTGCTCCCGGCGATTCGTACCCACCGCCAGCATGAAGATGCCGCCACGCGCTTCTGGACCAACTGGGCCACCGCACAGATGGGCGACGCGCAAGCCCTGGAGCCATTGCGACAATTTGCCGGGCAACCGGACCAGTTCCAGTATCGCGCGCTCTGCGTATTGCTGGCCTGGCAGGAACGCGAGCCCAGCATCGCCTGGATACGCCAGTTGGTACAGGATCCCAGGGTCCGGCGCATCGGCATCCAGGCCCTTGGGCTGCTGGGCGATCCGGTCTGTGTACCGTGGTTGATCCAGCAAATGAGCGACCTGCCCTATGCCCGGGTCGCCGGTGAAGCTTTCAGCCTGATCACCGGCGCTGACCTGGCGTTGCTTGATCTGGAGTTGCGGGACCTGCCCGATTTCGACGCCGGCCCGAACGATGACCCGCAAGACACCAACGTGGCAATGGACCCCGACGAAAATCTACCCTGGCCCGACCCGCAGCTCATCACCGCTTGGTGGCAGGCCCATGGCGGTGATTTCCAGGCAGGCGTCGGTTATGTGCTGGGACAAATGCAGAGCGAAGCCAGTTTTCGGCAGGCCCTTGCCCACGGCCAGCAACGCCAGCGCATCGCTGCCGCCTGCGGTATCGCCCGTTTTCGACCAAACGAAGTGCTTTTTCCCACCAGCGCACCGGCCTGGCGGCAACAGCAGTTGTTGGGGAGGACGGGGGTGTTCGGGCGTTGATCAGGGTGGTTATATAGCTCGAAAGCAACTCAGGCTGCGACCCCTGATCATTACTTACACCCCTCTGGAGACACCATGCCAAACGCAACCGGACAGAACCCTGTGGCCCTTGTCAGCGGGGTTGGAAGTGAGATTGGGATTGGCATGGCCATCGCGCGCAGACTGGGGACTGCAGGTGCCAGACTGATCGTCACCGCCAGCAGTGCGCGAATCAATGATCGGGTCGCAGAACTGCGTGCCGAAGGATTCGAAGTCCAAGGGCGGGCCATCGATCTTACCGATGAGCATCAGGTGCGTGAGTTTATCCCATGGGCAGAGTCCCTCTGGGGGCAGATCGATATTCTGGTCAACAACGCGGGCATGGCCATGCAAGGAAGCCCGGAGTTTTTTTCCGACTTGGAAACCATGGATCTGCACACCTGGAACCTTACCCTGGCGCGAAATCTGACCACGGCTTTTCTGCTTACACAGGCCGTTCTGCCCGGCATGCGGGCGCGCCGTTACGGGCGCATCGTCAACATCAGTTCCACTACCGGCACCCGCTGCAGTAACCCCGGTGAAGCGGCTTACAGCGCCGCAAAGGCCGCGATGGTAGGAATGAGCATGAGCCTGGCGCTTGAAGTCGCCCAGCAAGGGATCACTGTAAACAGCGTCGCTCCCGGCTGGATCACCACAGGGTCGACCACAGCCGAGGAAGCCAAGGCGGCAGGTTACACGCCGATGGGCCGGCCCGGACGTCCCGAAGAGGTGGCTGCAGTGGTTGCTTTCCTGGCGTCTTCAGAGGCGAGCTACCTCACTGGCGAAGTCATCGTGGTGGATGGTGGAAACTGTTTGGTCGAGAACAAGGCCCCTTGATCTGAACAGGCCCCCACAGGGTTGGGACATATCCCCGTGAGTCACTTGAACAATTCGCTGCTCATGAAATCAATGAACACCCGCAGTTTCGGCGCCAGGTGCTTGCTTGAGGGCCAGAGCATGCGGAAGGTGCTCTGATGCCGATTGAACTCGTCAAGGACGGTAACCAGCTCACCGGCGACGATGGCATCGCGCACGGTGAAATCCGGTACGCAGGCAATCCCCAATGCATCGCGCACGACGTACAGCAACGCCTCGGTGGTGTTGCAGACCAGGGTGGCCGGCAGGTTGAGATCGGACTGCCCTTGCCCGTTCACCGGCCAGACCTGCAGCCTGCCAGTGCTGGGGAATTTGTATAGCAGGCAGGCATGGCGCAGCAGATCCGCCGGCACCTGCGGTGTGCCGTGTTCGGCGAAGTACCGGGGCGAACCGACCACGACGAGCTTGAACGCGCCTAACGGGCGGGACATCAGCCGGGAGTCGTTTGGCTCTCCGGTCCGAATGACGGCATCAAAACCTTCCTCAATGATGTCCACCAGCCTATCGGAGAAATCCAGGTCCAATTCGATACTGGGGTAGCGGCGCATGAAGGCCATCAGCGTCGGCATGACCAAATCTGCAACCAGAGGCAAGCTCACGCGCAATTTGCCCCGCGGCGCTTTGCGGGTTTCCGACAGTTCCAGTTCGGCCGCTTCGACTTCGCAGAGAATGCGTCGGCAACGCTCGAGGAAAAGCGTCCCTTCTGCCGTCAGCGTGATACTGCGCGTGCTGCGATGAAACAGCCGCACCCCCAGCCTTTCCTCGAGCCGGGCCACGCTTTTACCCACCGCCGAAGACGAAATGCCAAGCGCCCTGCCCGCCTCTGAAAAGCTGCGGGTTTCGGCCGCGCGAACAAAAAAATCAATCCCGCTCAGTGATTCCACGCCAGGCTCCCATTGCGGACATTTTTTCCGATGTGTTGCGCACTCTAGCATTCTTGTCTCGCCCAAGAGCGGCACTTACCGTAGTCGACACTTATCAATCTGCGATTGACGCCGCCATCCGGTGGGTCAGAAGCGCGCCAAGCAGGTGACACATGACGATTGCCAATACCCATATCGACGCCGATGCCGAGGTCGTTCAAGACGCTGCGCCGCTCCCCATCGGTTCACTGTTCGCCCTCGCGTTGGCGGCGTTCGTGACCATTCTCACCGAAGCCTTGCCCGCCGGCCTTCTCTCCCAGATCAGCGAAGGGCTGGCGATCTCCGAAGCCCTCGCCGGCCAGTTGGTCACGGTCTATGCGATAGGTTCCTTGCTGGCGGCCATTCCCTTGACGGCCGCGACCCAAGGCATGCGGCGCCGGTCGCTCTTGCTGCTGGCGATTGCCGGTTTTGCCGTGGCCAATACGGTCACAACGTTTTCGTCCCATTACGGCTTGACGATCGTTGCCCGCTTGCTGGGTGGCGTATCGGCCGGGCTGCTCTGGGCCTTGTTGGCCGGTTATGCCGCCCGCATGGTGCCCGAGAGCCAGAAAGGTCGGGCGATTGCAATTGCCATGGTCGGCGCACCCTTGGCGTTATCCTTGGGCGTACCGGCCGGCACTTTGCTCGGTAATTTGATCGGCTGGCGGATGAGCTTCGCCATCATGAGTTTGTTCGCCGTCGCCTTGATGGTCTGGGTGCGACTCAAAGTGCCTGACTTTCCCGGGCAAACCACCGACAAACGCCTTGCCTTGCGCCAGGTCTTCATCCTGCCAGGCGTTCGCTCGGTGCTGTGTGTGGTGCTGGCCTTTGTTCTGGCGCACAACATTCTCTTTACCTATATCGCCCCGTTCCTGATGGCGGCAGGCCTGGGCGAGCGGATCGACCTGGTGCTGCTGGTCTTCGGGGGCGCCTCGTTGCTGGGCATCTGGGTCGTCGGCGTGCTGATCGATCGCCATCTACGGGCATTGACCCTTGCCAGCACGGCACTTTTCGCCATCTCGGCCCTGACACTGGGCGCCATGAGCGACAGCCTTGCTGCGATCTACACCGCCGTGGCGGCCTGGGGAGTCGCTTTTGGCGGGGCCGGGACGTTGTTCCAAACGGCAATTGCCAAGACGGCCGGAGACGCGGCGGATCTCGCCCAGTCGATGCTGGTCACGGCCTGGAACGTCGCCATTGCCGGCGGCGGGATCGTGGGGGGCATCCTGCTCGATCATCTGGGTGTCGTTGCGTTTGCGCCTGTGCTGGTCGCGCTCTTGCTGCTGACGTTGGCGGTGGTGTGGTCCGCCCGGCAGTATGGGTTTGCAGCAGACCCTCAACGATAGATAGCAGCAACTGACATCAAATCGTCATCACTGCGTCGTCGAAACGCCATACATCCTGAGTACTGTCCTCGCCAATGAGATCGATCTCAAGCGAGTGACAATGACTGATTTGAAAGAAGTTGCACGGCTGGCAGGGGTTTCGCGGGCAACCGCGGCGCGAGCCTTTGCCTCCCCTGAAGTGGTCCGTCCGGCTACCCGTGAACAGGTCTTCGCCGCAGCGCGCCAACTGGGGTTTCGGCCCAACCGTCTTGGTCGCCAACTGCGCCTGCAAGTGACCAAGCTGATCGGTGTCGTGGTGCCCAACCTGCTCAATCCGGTGTTCGCCGAACAGTTTCAGGCGATGGAGCGTGCTGCACGCGTGCATGGTTACAACCTGTTGTTGGCAACCACCGATTACAGCAGCGAGCGCGAAAGCGCGGTCGTCGAGGAGTTGCTGCGACAGCGTGTCGATGGGCTGGTCCTCACGGTAACCGACGCCGAGAGCAACCGGGTGCTGCAAAGCCTGGACAGCGAGGACACGCCTTTTGT
Source organism: Pseudomonas sp. N-1-13 (assembly GCF_057787095.1). Classification (NCBI taxonomy): domain Bacteria; kingdom Pseudomonadati; phylum Pseudomonadota; class Gammaproteobacteria; order Pseudomonadales; family Pseudomonadaceae; genus Pseudomonas; species Pseudomonas sp. N-1-13. The sequence goes on from NZ_JBYNRI010000001.1 coordinate 2,747,681, forward strand.
GCTGGCTTATCACCAGCCGGGTAATCCGGATTACAGCGCGGTGTCGGTGGACAACCGCGCCGGCATGGCGCTCGCCACCCGTTATCTGCTGGACGCCGGGCACACTCGGATTGGCATGGTCGCCGGCCCTGCCCTGCAATCGGACCGTGCTCGCCTGCGTTATGCCGGTTATTGCGAGGCAATGCATGGAGCCGGTCTCGCCAGCCTGCCGGTGATTGAAATGCCCGCCCATACCCAGGCTGACTTCGCCGCCATCGAGCCGTTATTGCATGGCCCCCAGGCGCTCAGTGCGCTGGTCTGTTCCAACGATTTGCTGGCCATCAGCTTGATCGCCGAACTGCGCCGCAACGGCTGGCAAGTGCCTCGGCAACTCTCGGTCATCGGTTTTGACGGCATCGCCCTCGGCACCCAGATGCATCCGACACTGTGCAGTGTTGTTCAGCCCATCGAGGCACTGGCCTGCACCGTGATTGATCAATTGTTGGCGCAGATCGCTGGCGCCACCCCGGTTTCCCATTGCCTGCCTTGTCATATCCGGCCGGGCGAAAGTACTCAACCCTACGAGGAGACGCTTGATGTTCCACTTGCGTAAAACCCTGGCGACACTGCTGTTATGCGGCGCGGCCACCTTGGCTCATGCCGGCGAAACGGCGATTTGCTACAACTGTCCACCAGAATGGGCCGACTGGGGCACGCAGCTCAAGGCGATTGCCGATACCACTGGCGTGCAGGTTCCGCTGGACAACAAGAACTCTGGACAGGCATTGGCGCAACTGGTCGCCGAGAAGGCCGCGCCGGTGGCGGACGTGGTGTATTACGGCGTGACGTTCGGTTTGCAGGCGCAAAAAGCCGAGGTGGTCGGCACGTATAAACCCAAGGGTTGGGAGCAGATCCCGGCGGGTTTGAAGGACCCCGAGGGACACTGGTTTGCCATTCACTCCGGCACCCTGGGCATCATGGTCAACGTCGATGCGCTGGGCGGTCTGCCCGTGCCGCAAAGCTGGGCCGACCTGCTCAAGCCTGAGTACAAAGGCATGGTCGGCTACCTTGACCCGTCCAGTGCTTTCGTTGGGTACGTCTCGGCGGTAGCGATCAACCAGGCCATGGGCGGCAATCTGGATAACTTCGCCCCAGCCATCGACTACTTCAAAAAGCTGGCGAAAAACTCACCGATCGTGCCCAAGCAGACGGCTTATGCGCGGGTGCTGTCCGGGGAGTTGCCGATTCTGGTGGACTACGACTTCAACGCCTATCGGGCTCGTTACAAAGACAAGGCCAACGTTGCCTTTGTGATTCCCAAGGAAGGCAGCATCAGCGTGCCTTACGTGATGAGCATCGTCGACAACGCCCCCCATCGGGCCAACGCCGAGAAGGTCCTGGATTTCGTTTTGTCCGAGCAAGGCCAGGCGCTCTGGGCCAAGGCGTACCTGCGACCGGTGCGGGCAATGAAAATGCCTGCCGATGTCGCCGCGCAGTTCCTGCCCGACAGCGATTACGCCCGGGCCGGTGTGGTCAACTACGAGCAGATGGCCGCGGCGCAGGAAGCCTTTTCCGCACGTTATCTGAGCGAGGTCAAGTAAGTGACCGTCTCGGCAGTAAAAGCCCGAGACGTACGGTCGGGCTGGGCCATGGTGCCGCGCTTGCGGCCGACCGCTGCCTGGGCGCTTGCGCCCGCGGCGGCGGTGCTGTTCGCCTTCTGGTTGTTGCCGCTGGCGCACCTGGTCTTGCTCGGTGGGCAAAGTCGCGATGGTAGCGACAGCGGCTATTGGCAGGTGCTGAGCAGTGCGCAATACCTGGGCAGTCTGGCGCAGACCTGCCTGCTGGCACTGGCAACGACCCTCGCGGCGCTGTTGGTGGGCGGCTTCAGTGGGTTTTTTCTCAGTCGCCAACGTTTCTTCGGCCGTTCGGTACTTGTCGCCTTGTTGACCTTCCCGCTGGCATTTCCCGGCGTGGTCGTTGGTTTTCTGGTGATCCTGCTGGCCGGCCGCCAAGGCTTGTTCGCCACCCTGGGTCTCGGCCTGGTGGGTGAGCGCTGGATTTTTGCCTACTCGTTGATGGGGTTGTGCATCGGCTACCTGTACTTCTCGATTCCGCGGGTGATTCTTACGGTGATGGCTGCCTGTGAAAGCCTGGATCGCAGCCTGGAAGAGGCCGCTCGTTCACTGGGGGCCAGTCATTGGCGTGTGCTCTGTGATGTCATTGTTCCTGGCCTGGCGCCGGCATTGGTCTCCTGCGGGGCGATTTGCTTTGCCACCTCCATGGGCGCGTTCGGTACCGCCTTCACCCTGGGTACCCGGCTCAACGTGACGCCGGTGGCGATCTACAACGTGTTTACCAATTACGCCAATTTCGCCGTGGCCGCTGCGCTGTCGGTGGTGTTGGGGCTGGTGACCTGGGCGGTTCTGTTGCTGGCCCGGCGGCTGGCCAAAGATTCGAGGACAGTCTTGTGAAACGCTCAACGCTGTTTGTCGGGCAACTGGTGTTTACCTTGCTGGTGTGCGCTTTCATGTTGGTGCCTGTGGTGATGTCACTGCTCGCCGGGCTGACGCGCAATTACTTCCAAGGGCTGTCCAGCGGCCTGACGTTCGACTGGCTGCTGCAGGTCTGGCAGGCGTATTCGCCGACGGTCTGGCTGTCCCTGCAACTGGCCGCCGCCTGTGCGCTGTGTGTCTGTGTGGTGGGTGTGCCGGCGGCTTACGCCCTGGTACGGATGAACAACCGCTTTAGCCGCGCGTTCGAGGAACTGATGGTGTTGCCGGTGGCGATGCCCGGTCTGGCCAGTGCCTTGGCATTGCTGCTCACCTATGGTCAGTTCGGCGGGTTTCGCAGCAGTTGGTTATTCATTCTCGTCGGCCACGTGCTGTTCACTCTGCCATTTCTGGTGCGCCCGGTGATGGCGGTGATGCAACGCCAGCACCTGCCGATCCTGGAAGAAGCCGCCGCGAGCCTGGGTGCCGGGCCGGTCCGGCGCTTCTTCAGCGTGGTGGTGCCCAACTGTCGGGCGGGGATTCTCGCCGGGGTCTTGATGGTCGTCACCCTGTCGTTGGGTGAGTTCAACCTGACCTGGATGCTCCATACCCCGATGACCAAAACCTTGCCGGTGGGCCTGGCCGACAGCTATGCCTCGGCCAGGCTGGAAGTCGCCAGCGCCTACACCCTTATATTCCTGTTGATGATTGTGCCGCTGCTTGTTGCATTGCAGGCCATCAGCGCGCGCCTTTCCCGTGGAGCAAATCGATGAGCGGAACCACTATTCGCCTGAAGGGTTGTCGCAAGGCGTTCTCTGACGGCACCGTTGCCGTACATGACCTGGACCTGACCATTGAGGCTGGAGAAACCCTGGCGATCCTCGGCCCGTCCGGTTGCGGTAAAACCACCACCCTGCGCCTGATCGCGGGTCTGGAGCGTCCGGACGTGGGCCAGGTATTTTTTGGCGACAGCGACGTCACCCGCCTCCCCATCGAACGTCGCGACGTGGGCATGGTGTTCCAGAACTATGCGCTGTTTCCCAATCTGGATGTGGCCGGCAACATTGTTTACGGCCTGAAAGTTCGCGGTGTGTCACCCGCCGAGCGTAACAAGCGCTGTTTGGAGTTGCTGGAACTTGTCGGCTTGCAGGATCACGGCAAGCGCAGTATCCACGAGTTGTCCGGCGGTCAGCGCCAACGAGTCGCCCTCGCCCGCGCCCTGGCACCCAGGCCCCGGGTATTGCTGCTCGACGAACCGTTGGCGGCACTGGATGCGCAATTACGTGAACGCCTGCGCAGCGAATTGGCCCAGTTGCTACGCGGTTTGGGCATTACCGCCGTGTTCGTCACCCACGATCAGGGTGAAGCCATGGCGCTGGGGGATCGCATCCTGGTCATGGAGCATGGCCGCGTCGCGCAACTGGCTAGCCCGCGGGACATCTATCAGCAACCTGCCAACGCGTTCGTCGCCCGTTTTGTCGGCAATCTCAATGCTTTTTCGGTGATCGAGCACACGCCCCATGGCTTGAAGGTCAGTGGCGGTGAGTTGCCATGGAATGGCGCCGACCTACCCGCCACTGTCTATTGCCGCCCCGAGCATTTGCGGGTGATGGACAGTGAGGGCCATCTGCACGGGCGTCTGGTGGGCCAGTTTTTCCAGGGGGCTCAAAGCCGTCTGCTGGTGGATGTGGGTGCGACTCAGCCTTTGCTGGTGGACAGCACCGATAGCGCTATCCATGCCCCCGGTGCCCTGATTGCCCTGGCCGTCGAGCCACAAGTGCTGTTCACCCTGTCATCGTGATCTTTGTGTTTGCAGAGGGCTTATTTTGAATCATCCGTTTCTCATCGCGCAGATCAGCGATCTGCACCTTAAAGCCGGACAAAAACTGACTTACGGCGTTGTCGATACCCTCGCTGCATTGCGTCGTGCGGTGGATCATTTGAACACCCAGGTGCCGCGTCCCGACATCGTGGTGGTCAGTGGCGACCTGGTGGACTTCGGTCGCCCTGATGAATATGCCGCGCTGCACCCTGAGCTGGCGCGCCTGCACATGCCTTGCTACCTGGTGCCTGGTAACCATGACAATCGCGAGCATTTGCGGGCGGCATTTGCCGACCACAGCTACCTACCGATACGGGCTGACGCCCCCCTGGACTGGGTGGTGGAGGAGCATCCGCTACGCCTTATTGGCCTGGACACCACCATTCCCGGTGCCCATGGCGGTCAGCTCCTGGACAGCCAGTTGCGCTGGCTCGATGAACAACTGGCCTGTCGTCCCGATGCGCCGACGCTATTGGTGCTGCATCACCCGCCGTTTGTAAGCGGGATTGGCCATATGGACCGTGAACCCTTCATCAACGCGGCGGCACTGGAGCAGGTCATTGCCCGACACCCGCAGGTGGAGCGCTTGCTGTGCGGGCATTTGCATCGGTCGATGCAACGGCGTTTCGGCGGCAGCCTGAGTTGCGTGTGCCCCGGTACCTCACATCAGATCGTCCTGGATCTACAGCCAACCGCTCCCGCGCATTTCAATCTGGAACCGCCGGGGTATCTGCTGCATCACTGGCATGGGCAGGCACTGGTGACCCATAACGGCGTGTTTGGCGAGTATCCCGGACCGTATCCGTTTTATGACGCTCATGGATTGATCGACTGATAACCCAGGGACTTTCACTGATGACCTGCTTTGGAGATTTAATCCCTACCCCACTCTATTCATTGAAGATTTTCTAACGAGTTATTGAACGCATCGGCCAATCATGTGATCGGCCGAGGGCTTCCTGCTGCCTTTTCACTGTGCCCGGAACAAAGGTTCCGCGCTGGAGTTCGTCCTGATGAAAGCTCTATTCAACGTACTGAGTTTATTAACCGGCGGCGTGTGTATTGTCTTGAGCCCGTTGGCGTCTGCTGATTTTGTCAGCGACAGTAAAGCCAACTTGAACTTGCGCAATTTCTACTTCAACAACGATAACCGTGACGGTACCGCCGCGCCCTCGAAGACTGAGGAATGGGGACAGGCCTTCATGCTCAATTATCAGTCCGGGTTTACCGACGGCACTGTGGGGTTTGGTCTGGATGCCATCGGCCTGCTGGGTTTGAAACTCGACAGCGGCGCGGGTCGCCATGTTGGCAGCTCGATGTTTCCCAACGACGGTGACAAGGCTGCCGACCAATGGGCTCGTCTCGGCGCAACGGCGAAGATGCGCGTCTCCAAGACCGAACTGCGTTACGGCACCTTGCAACCGAAACTGCCGATCCTGGTGTCCAACGATGGCCGTCTGTTGCCGCAAACTTTCGAAGGTGGCCAAGTCACCAGCAATGAAATCGACAACCTGACGTTCACCGCCGGCCAACTGGAACACGCCACCGGGCGTGCATCGAGTGACCGCGCCGGGCTGGCCGTTGCGGGCGGCAGCCAGGAAAGCAACAAATTCACCTTTGCCGGTGGCGACTACAAACTGACCAAGGACCTGACCGCACAGTATTACTACGCCAATCTCGAAGACTATTACCAACAGCACTTCGCCGGTTTGTTGCATGTATTGCCGCTGGGCGAATACGGCTCGCTGAAAACCGACTTGCGCTACTTCAAGACCACGTCCGATGGCAAGAACAGCAGCGCCGCCGGTCGCGCCAGTGGTTACAAACTGGGCGGCTACACCAAGGACGGCAGCGGGGAAATCGACAACGATACCTGGAGTGCGGCGTTCATTTACTCGCTGGGCGGCCATGCCATTACCGCGGGTTATCAAAGCGTTTCCGAAGACAGCAACTTTGCCCAACTCAACCAGGGTGGCTTGGTGGGTAAAGGCGAAGCCGGCGCCAGCCTTTATCTCTACACCGACCGCACTATTCAGACGTTCATCCAGGCGGGTGAGCGCACGGCGTTCGCCCAGTATGCCTACGACTTCGCCGCGCTTGGCGTGCCGGGATTGAAGGCGTCGGTGATGTACCTCAAGGGCGACAATATCCAGACCGCCAGCGGTCAGGACGCCAGTGAGTGGGAGCGCGATATCTCCCTGGACTATGTGATCCAGAGCGGTACGCTGAAGAACCTGGGTTTTGGCTGGCGCAACGCGATGTCCCGAAGCGAAGTGGCTCGCGACCAGGACCAGAATCGCCTGATCGTGAGTTACAGCATTCCCTTGATGTAAGCATCCAGCGCAATTCAGGGCCAGGGCGTCGAACTCGCGTGAAACGCTCCTGGCTCTTTATCAGCGCTTGCCCAACGTCGGCAGATTCGCACGATTGGGCAATCATCCGCGCGGATTATGCAACCAGCCCCCAGAATTGCTTCCTATAGTTATCCAGAGTCAAACCTTCTGGAGCTGGAATCGCTATGAGCGCCCTCAACATCAATGGCCGTGAGTATACGGTCGACGTAGACCCAGGCACCCCGATTCTCTGGACCCTGCGCGATGCGCTGGGCATGACCGGCACCAAATTTGGTTGTGGTGCAGCCCTGTGTGGCGCCTGCACCGTTCACCTGGATGGTCAGGCCATTCGTTCCTGCGTGACGCCAATCGCCGCCGCCCAAGGCAAGAAGATCACCACCATCGAGGCGGCCACAGATGGCAGTGACCCGGTCGGCACCGCCGTGCATGAGGCTTGGGTCAAACACGACGTGGCGCAGTGCGGCTACTGTCAGAGCGGCCAGATCATGAGCGCGACAGCGTTTCTCAAAGCCCAGCCCAAGGGCAAGCAGCCTACGGCGGCCGAAATCGACTCGGCGATGGCCGGCAACATTTGCCGCTGTGGCACTTACGCGCGCATCCGCGCTGCCGTGGCAGATGCCGCCAAAACCCTTGCCTGACCGGAGTTCGCCATGTTGAACGAGATTTTTCCAGACGAGATTCCCCGCACTTTACAGCACATGCTTGAGCGCGATCAGGCTGACGGCCCTACCACCCTTCCCCGCCGCAGTTTCCTCAAGATTGTCGGCATCGGCGGTCTGGCCTTGGGCGCTTTTCCTCATCTTGCCTTGGCGCAAGAGGCCAACGGCGACGCCGCAGTACCACTCAAGCCGAATCAGCAACCTTCGGCATTCGTACAGATCGCGCCCAACGGCGAAGTCACCGTGACGATCAACCGGTTGGAATTCGGCCAGGGCGTGCAAACCAGCCTGCCGATGATTCTTGCCGAAGAGCTCGATGCCGACTGGAGTCTGGTGCGAGCCCGCAACGGCAGCGGTGATGCTGCTTATCAGGATCCGATCTTTGGTATACACCTCACTGGCGGCTCCAATTCGATCAAGAACAGCTATACCCAGTACCGCGAACTTGGCGCCCGTGCTCGTGCCATGCTGCTCTCGGCGGCGGCAGCACGCTGGAACGTGGACGTGGCCAGCCTGAGCACCCAAGCCGGCATGGTGCTCGGCCCGGCGGGCCGTAAGGCAAGCTACGGCGAATTGGCCGAGGCCGCTATGGCGCTGCCTGTGCCGGAAAAGGTGACACTCAAGGACCCCAAGGACTTTCGCATCATTGGCCATGCCACCACGCGCATCGATGCCAAGGCCAAGAGCAGCGGCCAGCAGGACTTCGGCATCGATATGCATCTGCCAGGGCAACTCACTGCCGTGGTCGCCCACCCGCCGGTGTTCGGTGCCAGAATCGCTTCGTTGGATGACAGCGCGGCACGCGCCACCCGGGGCGTGAAAGCGGTATTGCGCGTGCCGTTGGACGGCGGTGCTGAAGGTGTCGCGGTAGTCGCCGATAGCTACTGGCAGGCGAAGCTCGCGCGCGATGCCTTGAAGCTGGAGTGGGACCTGGCGTCCGTCGAAAAGGTGGACAGCGAAAAACAATTGCTCCAGTACCGGGAGCTGGCCGGCCAGCCCGGCCCACTGCGCTTCGATGCCGACATGACGCCGCTGGCAACCGCGCCGCATCAACTGGAAGCTGAGTTCGTATTCCCCTACCTCGCCCACGCCCCCATGGAGCCGTTGAACTGTACTGTCCAGCTCGGCGAAGAACGCGCCGAACTGTGGGTCGGCACGCAGTTTCCCGGCGGCGACAGTGCGGCGGCCGCCAAGGTACTGAATCTCAAGCCCGAGCAAATCCAGCTGAACGTGCAGACGGCCGGCGGTGGTTTCGGCCGGCGCGGCGTGCCCACCGGCGACTTTGTCGTGCTGGCTTGCGAAGTGGCCAAAGCCGCCCGCGCTGAGGGGCTTGACGCGCCTGTGCGCACGCTCTGGAGCCGGGAAGACGACATCAAGGGCGGCTACTATCGCCCCATGCACCTGCATCGCGCGCGCATCGGTTTTGACGACGCCGGCAAGGTACTGGCCTGGGATCACGCCCTGGTCGGGCAATCCATTCTTACCGGCACCGTGTTTGGTGGCCAAGTGAAGAACGGCATCGACCCCACCGCCACGGAAGGTATGCGTGATCCTTATCCGCTGCCGATGCGCCTGACGGTCCATCACCCGAAAGTCAACGTCCCCATCCTGTGGTGGCGCAGCGTAGGCTCCACCCATACGGCTTTTGTGATGGAAACCTTGATCGATGAGATCGCCCGTACAACCAAGCAGGATCCGGTGGCCTACCGGATGAAGCTGTTCGCCGATCAAAGCCCGCGCCATCGCGCTGCGCTGCAATTGGCGGTGGACAAGAGCGAATATGGCAAACGCCCGCTACCGGCGGGCCATGCCTGGGGCGTGGCGGTGCACGAGTCGTTCAGTTCGGTGGTGGCTTACGTCGTTGAGGCGTCGGTGCAGAGTGGCCGTCCGGTGCTGCACCAAGTGACTGCGGGTGTGCACTGCAACCTGGTGGTCAACCCGCGCAGTGTTGAAGCTCAGGTGCAAGGCGCCGCGCTGATGGGATTGTCGATGTGCCTGCCGGGCGGCGCCATCACCTTGAAAGACGGCGTCGTGCAGCAGAGCAACTTTGCTGACTTCAGCGTTCCACGCATTACCGACATGCCGGAGTTTGCCGTGCACATCGTGCCAAGCGCCGAACCACCCACCGGGATGGGCGAGCCCGGCCTGCCGGCGTTGGCTCCGGCTTTTGCCAATGCCATTGCCAGCCTGACAGGCAAGCCAATGCGTGAGTTGCCGTTCAAGATGACGTAACAGTAACCTGAGGCACGTCTGGTCGTTGCTCCGCCAGACGTGCCTCCCTGTTACAAACGAATCCGCTTGATATCCCGTTGTGGTGGCTCGCCAAACAGGCGGCTGTACTCGCGGCTGAACTGCGAAGCGCTTTCGTACCCCACCTGCCCCCCTGCACTGCTGGCGTCGACGTTCTGACTCAGCATCAACTGCCGGGCCGCCTGGAGCCGCAGCTGCTTCTGGTATTGCAGCGGGCTCATTCCCGTCACGGCGCGAAAGTGTTGACGAAAGGTAGAAGGGCTCATGTGCGCTTGTGCCGCCAAATCGTCCATGCGCAACGCCTGGCGGAAATTGAGTTTCAACCAGGCGACGGTCTTGGCGATGTGTTGGCTGGGTGAGCCGGCGGTGACCACATGAAGCAACTGCGGGCCGTGGGAACCGCTTAGCAGGCGAGCGATGATCTCCTCCTTGATCAGCGGAGCCACAGCCTGCAACAGTTGGGGCTCTTTCAGCAGATTCACCAAACGTATCAGGGCATCAAGCACCCCGGCATCCAGGGGTTGCACGGTAATCGGACGAAACGCATCGTCTCTCATGCGCTGCGACAAGTGCATACGTTCGGCCATATGCATCACCGTGGCGCTTTCAAATCTCAGCATCATGCCTAGAAATGGCTTGGCGACGCTGGCCTGGGAGATATGTGAAATGACCGGTAGATCTACGCTGGTCACCATGGACTGGCCAGGCGCATAGGTCAGGATTTCGCCCCCTATCATGGCTTGCTTGCGGCCTTGCAAGGTGACACCAATGCCCAAACCATAGATACAGTGCATGGGGGCAGTGACCGTTTTGCGTCGATGCAGGCTCAAGCCAGGAATGTCGGTAACCTGATCGCCCTCGCTGGGTAGAATCTGGCTGACTGCACCGGCCAGGCGGTTGATATCGCCAGCGAGCTGGTCGTGTTCAGTATTGGGTTGCACCTTCGACTCCTTAAACCATCAGCCCCATCGCTGCCCTCGGGGTAACCGCGAATGACGTTCGCCGTTACCGCACATTGTCGTAGGTCAGCATGGCCGCAGTATGGTGGGCCGGCGGTTCGAGTCGCTTGCCTGATCGGCGCAATTTCTTGCACGATTCAACGAGCTGTCAGTGACGCTAGTCGCGTACAGCTAGATATAACAAGATGTTTCAGAGACTCAGCATGCCCAAAGTGATGGGTTCAGCGTTGAGCCTAGAGACTGTGGAAGATGTAGTCGGTTGAGGGGTGATCATCCAACGCTATCCCTATTTGATGCAGTTGGTGGCGTAACGCCGGGGCATCGACCCTCACCTTCCAATCCGGACGAGTCGGTGCGGTGCCCCCTGCATCGTAGCGGTTGATAGCCTCGATCAACTGCGCTCGGTCAGGCAGATACACGGCCATCGCATTACCCTTCCACGCCGCAACGTTCAGCCCCATGGCCTCGCACAGCGCGATTTTGGTTTGTGCATCGTCCCTGTCGGCCTGACGCGAGCGTTCGATCTGATCAGCAAGGATCGGATCAACGACCCGGTCGGTGAACAGGATCTGGCCCTGCTCCCAGACTTCAGGGGGGCAAATCTTGTTTTCCGGACTCAGCGCGATGAAAGGATTGATTTCCATCGGGTAGATTCGACAGACCAGCGGCCGCTCCTCATAAATACCGCAACGACCGTCGTCGCCGAGATTGCGGCATTGCGCCAGCGCGTTGCCCGCCAACACCGCAACGACTCGGATCCTGGCATCGCCGCTGGTCACTTCCACGGCTCGCTGGGCACTGTGAGTGAATTGATGAGGTTGCGAAGCCCACGTCGACTCATCAAACGCCTCCAGTATCACCGCCACCTCATGCCCACGTTGTAGCCACTGCCTTGTTTCGGCCAGGGTCAGCGGAATGAGACGACCTTTGCAGCAGATCCCGCAGCCGTTGCAGGCAAACCGGATAGCGTTGTTTTTCATATCAAGCACTCACACGCATATTTTCGACCAGACAGGCCTGCCACGCGCAGACATCCGTGGCAGGGCCTCAGGCCGTGAAAGTATGTGGAGTGAAGAACAGATCCGCTTGCCGGATCCGCCGGAATATTTGCCCGATTCAAGGTGATTTACAGTAGCCACACTGAGCCATATTCCAATGCTCCAGACAGCCTCTGCATCGGATACTGCAAACCTTCACTTAGCAGCTAAACAAATGTATAGGGAATGAAATTCTCTTTTGAAAGTATCGCAGTAAACTCAAAGGTGTCAAAAAAGCAAAAATTTATAATGTATTTTTCTGGATCATTAGTGCCAGGATCAACGACGGTAACCACATCATAAAAAAATACTTCTTTATGCTCTCCTTTGGCTGACTGCCGATTCAACATCTTACGAAAATGCTCGCTGATCTTTTTTTCTGCGTCAGATGCATCGTCTCTAAGGAAGGTGTGTGGCAGTAAAATGACCTTGCCCAACCACGTCCACTTTGCCTCATGGTAAAACAGCCCTTTTGCAACACACTCGAAGAAGCTATCAAATCTTTGTCGATCATAAACAAAGGAGGCCGTTTGTTGTTCTTCACCGCTTGCATCCACAATGGTTTCATCTTTCAAATCGACACTTAACAAGCCCAACAAACCGGTGCCCATTCCTGCCTGCGCCATATCTGAAAAGCTCTTCATCCCGGCGACAGGATCACCCGTATGCTTTTCGATGATATCTAAAATTTTTTTGGCCTGTTGCTTGTCCTCAATACAATCACCCAAACGGGTACCTGCATGCCCCAATGCCCTCTCGTGAACATCTCTCAGAGGGGCGAGATGCGGCTTATCGTTGAGCTTGGCAGAAGAGAGTAAAATCGCGCGAATATACTCATCATCCTTGGACTTTTTTTGGTTATGCAGATCGCAGGATGGAACAGTGATCAACCCGCCTCGTTTACCCTTGAAAAAGAAGCTTTGCGGAGGCACATGCTCCCACCCCGTAAAATCCCCCTCGCAGTGATAGCAGTGCAACTGACCGGCTTGGTTTTTGCTCATTCCGTTTGCCTCCTTGTCAACTTCTAACGCCAAAAGCTCCAGGGACAGCTATCCATGTCTGTTGGCAAAGCATGGATCCTACAACGGCTAGATGGCTATACGCCATCGCCCTGCTTCACGTTGCGCCGAGCCAGTGTCCGACGCCAGCGGAGCGTATCGTGCCCAAAGCTGCATGGAGGACAGAACGTCGTATCAGGGCTCGCGCTGATTGGGCACTGTAAATGGATTTAGGTTGGACAACGCCGGCGCGAAGCAAGCCAGTCAAACCGCCTCACCTTTACGATGAAACGCCTGCCCCAACACCGCCAAGCGTTCGGCCAACGGTGGCAGGCACTGGCTGCTCCGAGTCAGAATGCCAATGTTATCGGCGTTGCGCTCAGCGACGGCCTGGACACTTTGCAAGCGCTCATTGATGCCCTTCGAGGCCTCGGACTGTTCCTGGGTGGTGCTGGCGATCAGGTCGTTGAAGTGGTTGATCGCCGCGATGTCCTCTACCACTGCATGCAGCAGTTGCGAGGCGAGTTGGCTGGCCGATACGCAGCGTTGTACCCCTTCCTGGCTGTCTTGCATGGCGAGGGCTGCCTGACGGCTGCCCTGTTGCAGCTTGGCGATGATCTGCTGGATTTCCGTGGTGGACGTCGAGGTCTTTTGCGACAGGGTCCGGACTTCGTCCGCCACTACCGCAAAACCGCGTCCCTGCTCCCCGGCCCGGGCGGCCTCGATGGCGGCGTTGAGGGCCAGCAGGTTGGTTTGTTCGGCGATGCTGTTAATGACGTCCAGCACCTGGCCGATCTGTTGCGCCTGCTCGGCCAGGCCTTGCACGGTTTCGTTGGTCAAGTTGAGGCGACCGGCCAACTCGACAATCTCCTCGCGGCTCTGGTCAACGGTGCTGCGCCCGCGGCTGACCTGTTCACTGGCTTGGCCGGCCCGTTGTACCGTCTGGCCGACATGCCCGGCAATGCTGTCCATGGCCTGGACCAGATGGCCAATCGCGCCGCTCATCTGTGCCACCTCATTGAGCTGATGCCTGGCGCCGTGTTCCAGTGTCTGACCGACTTGAGAAAGGTCCTGACCCAAGTCCGAAAGGTTGCGGGTATCGCGAACCACGCCGTCTACCAGGTTGGTGATCTGCTGCAGGAAATGATCGAAACGCTCGGACGAAGAGACTTTGTCCCCCCGGTTGCGCTGGGTCTGGGTGTCACTGCTCAACTGCATGGCGGCGGCCAGCACTTTGTCGAGCACATCCTGGTTTTCCGTGGCATCGGCCAGGCTCTGGTTCGCCAGGTAAATCAGGATCACGCTTTCCACCACCACGTAGAAGGCGTGGATGAAAATCATGGTCCAGCCGCCATGGTTGGCCATGACGAACACCGGATAACCCTGGTGCTGAAGCCAGTGAAAACCGACGTGGTGAATAGCGATAGTGGCGGCGGCCACGATGATCGGCAGCCAGTCACGGTAGAACGTCAGCACCGCCAACAGTACGAAAATCCCGAAGTGGAACTCGATCACGCCATGGGTCTGGTTGATGTGCAAGGCGGCCATGACCATCAGCGCCACGGCGATGACACAGCGCATGGCCCGGGTGCCGCCCAGGCCGCGATAAAGCACGGTGGTCAGCAGACAGGTCGTCGCCCCTATCAGCAGCGCCTGGCTGAAGGTGGAGTGCAGGAAGGCCAGGCACAGGGAGTAGACAAAAGTGAGCCAGAGTAACCCCAGCATGATGCGATCAGCTTTACGGTAGTGATCGTTAAAGCGCACGGGCGATGTCATGGGGGCTGTCCTTTTCGGGGGGCTTGGAGGGTCCGTTACCAATGCTGGCTTCAAGCCTTATCGGCGTGTCGGAATCGAACTGTAGCCGATTCCTCCTGGTTAGTGGCACTACGCCATCTTCCTTTTTTCACTGATCTTTGCTTTATGATGTTCGCCATCTCATTCCCAGACCTGATGGAACCCCCATGACTTTCGATTTCGACACGGTATTGGAGCGCCACGGTACCGGTAGCACCAAGTGGAGTCGCTACCCCGCTGACGTGTTGCCCATGTGGGTGGCTGATATGGACTTCCCTGCTCCGCCGGTGGTCATCGACGCACTGCACAAACGCCTCGAACACCCCATGCTCGGCTACAGCGTGGCCCAGGACTCGCTGCGCGCCGCCATCGTTGCGGACCTCTGGAACAAGTACGCCTGGCGCGTCGAGCCTCAGCAGATCGTCTTCCTGCCGGGTGTCGAACCAGGCTTCAACATGGCGCTGCACGCCTTGGTGGAGCCTGCGCAGAACGTTGTGGTACAGGTGCCCAATTACCCGCCGCTGCGCAATGCCCCTGCTCACTGGCAACTGAACAAGGTTGAACTGCCGTTCAACCCGCTCAACGGCGAATTCCACACGCCCCTGGCCGCGCTGCGTGACGCGTTGCAGGGTGGCGGTGCGCTGTTGCTGAGCAACCCTCACAACCCGTTGGGCAAGGTGTTTGCCCGGGGAGAACTCAAGGCCGTGGCGGATATCTGCCTGGAGCAGAATGCCTGGATCATCTCTGACGAAATCCATGCCGAGCTGTGCTTCGACGGTCGTGTGCACATCCCCACCGCCACCCTCAGCCCGGAGATTGCCGAGCGCACCATCACCCTGATGTCGGCCAGCAAGGCCTACAACATTGCCGGGCTGAAAACTTCATTCGCCATCATCCAGAACGCCAAGGTCCGCGAGCGGGTTAACAGTGCCCGGGCCGGCATGGTCGACAGCGTCAACGCCCTGGGCCTTGAAGCGACCCGCGCGGCCTACAGCGAAGCTGGCCCGTGGCTGGAAGAATTGAAGGCTTACCTGCAAGCCAACCGCGACTATCTGGTCGACGCCGTAAAGACCCGCCTGCCGGGCATCACCATGACCGTGCCCCAGGGCACTTACCTGGCCTGGCTGGATTGCTCGGGATTGGGGCTGGACGACCCGCAGGGCTTTTTCCTGAAGCAAGCCAAGGTAGGCCTGAGTGCCGGACTGGATTTCGGTGACGATGCCGGACAGTTCGTGCGCTTGAACTTCGGCTGCCCACGCAAGCTGCTGGAGGAAGGAATTGCGCGGATGGAGCGAAGCTTGAAGGCCAGGGGCTGATTTCTCCAGGTGACCGGAGCTCATCTGTGGCGAGGGGATAAATCCCCGCTGGGCTGCGCAGCAGCCCCAATGAAAAGCCATGAGATGAGCCTGACACACCGAGTGAACTGTTTTAGGGCTGCTGCGCAGCCCAGCGGGGATAAATCCCCTCGCCACAAATAGGTCCACTCCAGAAACAGAGTGCTCAGTTACTCATCCATATCCGGCGCATAAACAAAGCACAACTTGTTCCCCTCCGGATCGCGGCAATAGGCCCCGAAATACCCTTCTGAATACTGGGGCCGCGGGCCCGGCGGGCCTTCGTCGGTGCCGCCCAGGGCGATGGCCTGCGCCCAGGCGGCCTGTACGGTGTGCGGCGAATCGGCGGCGAAACTCACTTGCATGCCATTGCCCCAGGTCGCGGGCAAACCATTGAACGGTAATTGCACGAATACCTGGGGCCAACGCTTGCCGGGTTGATGCCAGCCTTCTCCCGGCGGGCCCGAGTCGTTTTCGCTGGGCAGGCGCACCAACCCCAGGCAGCCCAGCACAGCATCATAAAACGCGACCATTGCTGGCAGGTCCCGCGCGCCAATCTGTATGTGACTGAACATCTGTCCGGCTCCTTATCTGCATTCGTCCAACATTAGCCGATGTTGATTCGCGATTGGCAAAAGGGCTCGGACCTCGCTCATCGCTCGGCCCGAAATCCGAGCGAACTCTGCCTGAAGGCCCACAGTCCACCCTCCATCGACTACACATCCAGCATGGAGAATGTCATGACTGACTACCCTACCCCGCCGTTCCCAAAACAAAGCCAACCGGTGCCCGGCACTCAACGCAAGATGGACCCGTATCCAGACTGCGGAGAACAGAGCTACACCGGTTCCGGACGCCTGGAAAGCAAGATCGCCTTGATCACCGGCGCCGACAGCGGCATCGGTCGTGCCGTGGCGATTGCCTTCGCCCGTGAGGGCGCCGACGTGGCCATTTCCTACCTGGACGAGCATGAAGACGCCAGGGAGACTGCCCGCTGGGTAGAACAGGCCGGCCGCCAATGCCTGTTGCTGCCCGGTGATCTGGCGGACAAGGCCCAATGCCGCAAGATCGTCGACGATACCGTCGCCCGTTTCGGGCATATCGACATTCTGGTCAACAACGCCGCGTTCCAGATGACCCACGAAAACCTGGAAGACATCCCCGACGAAGAGTGGGTGCGCACGTTTGATATCAACATCACCTCGATGTTCAGGATCTGCCAGGCCGCCGTCCCGCATATGAAGGCGGGTGGCTCGATCATCAACACCAGTTCGGTCAACTCCGACATGCCCAAGCCGACTCTGCTGGCCTACGCCACCACCAAAGGCGCCATCGCCAACTTCACCGGCGGGCTGGCGCAGATGCTCGGCCCCAAGGGCATCCGGGTGAACAGCGTGGCGCCAGGGCCGATCTGGACACCGCTGATTGTCGCCACCATGCCTGAGGAAGAAGTACAGAACTTCGGCTCCCAGACGCCCCTTGGCCGTCCTGGCCAGCCGGTGGAAGTGGCGCCGATCTATGTACTGCTGGCTTCGGATGAGGCGAGCTACATTTCCGGTTCCCGGTATGGGATTACGGGCGGCAAGCCGATCCTGTGAGTCAAGCAATGGTGGGCAGCTGTTGTGGCGAGGGGATGTAGCCCTCGCCATGAATCATGTGAAGGGCCTCACGGCTCCTTGGCAATCACCGAAATCTTGCCGTTACGTTCGATAATCGCGAACTTGATCTGTTCCAGTGTCTCGATTCCCTGGCTCGACCGTGCCGCTTCCATGATGTCTTCTTCTATCAAGCGGGCATGGCGCAGGCGCGCCTTCAGTATTCGCCCATCCTCCACAATAATGGTCGGGCCGCCGTCAATCAGTTGCGAGACCCATTGGGAGCGTTGCTTGAGCAGCGACAAGCCCACATCGATGGCAATCAGCGTCACGATCACCATCAACGAATTGGTCAACGAGAAATCATCCCCCAGCAACGCCTGCTGGGTGGCCTCGCCGATGATCATCAGCAGGACAAAATCAAACGTGGTGATTTCCGCCAGGGAGCGTCGCCCGGCGATCTTGAACAGTACCAGCAACGCCACATAGATCGCGGCAGCCCGCAGCACAGAGTCCATACGTCACCTAGGGAAAAATGAATTGATTGAACCTGACCGTGGCGCCATCGGGCGTGTCGATACGGCTGTGATAGAGCCCCAGCCCATCGCCCAGCAGTGACAGATAAAGGCTGGCCTCTCCCTTGGCATCCGCCTGGACCCACAGCTTCAGGCCCCGCTCCGCACTCGCCGAGCGCACGGGCTGGGGCTGGAGGGTTTGCACCTCGAAACCCTCCAGCCACTGGCCGACCAGTTCCACCTCCAGCACGGCATTGGGCTGCCCCATCAGATGGATGACCATGGGGTTGGTAGAACCGTTGCGGTGGAACATTTCGTACTCGACGCCGAGTCGGCCATCTGCGCTGTGTACATTTCGGGTGCTCAACGGGCCACGAGAGAACAATCCAAGCAACGTCAGGATCACCAGCAATACCAACACGTACCAACCCACCCGCTCGAAACGCCAGACCTTGAGCTGGTAGGCCATGTCTTCGCGGACCGGGAACTGGCGGCTGCGCAATTCCTCGGGATCAGTGGGGTGGGTCATGGTGATCCCCTATCTGCGCTCACCCGCCAGCGCGCGTTGATGAAAGTGCCGCAACTGCACGAGCGCATGTTCGGCGGCCCACCTTTGGACCTGGTTGCGAGTCCCGAAAAACCTTTCCAGGCGACTGAACAGCGCTCGCTCGCCGGCCATATCGAACGCCCAGGCAAAACAGACGGTGCCGGCCGGAATGCCGTCCATGTCATCCGGCCCGAGAATGCCGGTGGTGGCCACGGCGACGTTGGCATTGGCGTCGCGCAGGGCACCGAGGGCCATTTCCTCGGCCACCTCACGGCTGGTGAGATTGAAGGTGTCGATGGTGCATGGGTTGACCCCCAGCAATCGTTGTTTAGCCTCCGGGGAATACACCACGTAACCGCTTTCAATCAGCGAACCACTGCCGGGTACTTCGGCCAGCAAGGTGACGATCTTGCCGGCGGTACAGGACTCGGCCGTCGTCAGGCGCAGCTCGTGTTCACGCAAGTAATCAACCAGGGAGCAAGCAATGGTCATGGCATACAGTCCTTCAGGGATGCTGATGGATTGACCCCGGCCGTATGGATTCATTCCCTCTGATCACGCCCCTCCTCGGGCACTCCAAATAAATGAACCCCCGACCGATCCTGTATCTCAAATCCGTATGGGCCTCACCAGAGGCTGTACTGATCAGGAGGTCGTCATGTCCGCCCCTTTCGTCAAACTGTTCACCCACCCCGAGTTTGCCTGGAAAGACATCCGCGAACAGGAACAAGCTCATCCGCGCCACTATCTGGCTCACCTGTTGTTGCTCGCCCTGATTCCCGTGGTGTGCCTGTTCATTGGGACCACCTGGACCGGCTGGAGCCTGGCTGAAAACGAAACGGTACGGCTCAGCACTGCCAGCGCACTTCAACTGAGTGTGCTGCTGTACCTGACCATCGTGGCCGGCGTGATGCTCATGGGGCTGTTCATCCGCTGGATGTCGCGCACCTTCGATGCCCGCCCTACGGTCAACCAGTGCATTGGTTTTGCCGCCTACACCGCCACGCCCTACTTCCTGGCCGGGATTTTCGGGCTCTACCCCAACCGCTGGCTGGCGGTGATCGCGCTGGCAATGGCGTCGGCCTACTCGACCTTTTTGCTGTTTGTGGGCCTGCCCAAGTTCATGAATCTCAAGAAGGAACAAGGTCTGTTGTACTCGGCCAGCGTATGGGGCGTAGGACTCTTGGTGCTGGTGACCATTCTGGTGGAAATGATTCTGCTATGGTTCAACGTCCTGCAGCCGGAATATCTGCGCGTTCCGATAAGTGGATGAGTCCGGGAGGCATCGAACCAAGCTATTTATCGGTCTTTTTCATACCAATGCGTCGACGCATGTCGGCGGTGATGCTTTGGCGGGTCTTCTTCAGGCCCGCCCAAGGCTCGTGACCCACTTGCGCCAAACGCTCATGGACGTTGTGCACGGTCCACAGGTTTGCGCCTTTGAGTTCGGCCACTTCCTCGCGAAAGATCGGCACCGACACCGGCAACCCTTCACGGGTACGGGCGGCATAGGCGCAGATGGTGGTGGCGCCCAGGCCGTTACGCAGGTAGTCGATGAAGATCCGCCCTACCCGGTTCTTTGGCCCGGAGACCGCCGAGAATCGATCCGGCAACAGCTTGGCCATGTGGCTGACAATCGCATGGCTGAAGCCCTTGACCTCGTCCCAACCCAACTTGCGGGTCAAGGGCACGACAATGTGGATGCCTTTGCCGCCGCTGGTCTTGAGAAACGCCTTGAGCCCTAGTTCATCGAGTACCGACAAGGTCAGATGCGTCGCTTCCACCATGCTTTTCCAAGGCAGGGCCGGATCCGGGTCAAGATCGAGAACAAAGCGATCAGGCTTGTCCAGGTTCACCGACGTGGCATTCCAGGTGTGTAACTCCACCGTGCTCATTTGTACCGCGCCGATCAACGCTTCGGGATTGTTGATGATCATTACCGGCTGCCCGGTCAATGATTTGTCCAGGGTAGTGATACCAGGAATCGCCAGGCGCTCGGCGTTTTTCTGGAAAAACAACTCACCGGCAATGCCATCCGGCGCCCTGACCAGTGCCACCGGGCGGTCGGCCAGTTCCGGCAGGATGAACTCGGCGACGCTGGCGTAGTACTCGGCCAGTTGCAGCTTGGTCGTGCCGCTGCTGGGATCAATGACTCGCTCAGGGTGGGTGATGCGCACCTTGCCGTCCATGGCTGGCGCCTGAGTGGTTTTGGCTTTGGTTTTGGTTTTTTCCGCAGTCTTTTTCACGGGTTTGGCCAGCTCCTGGGTGATCGCCTCGGCTGGTTTATCGTTGCGCAAACCATGAAACACGGCATGGCGCACCGAGCCTTCCTTGGTCATCTCGGCAAACGCCACTTCAGCCAGCAGCGTCGGTTCCAGCCAATGCACTCCTTTGGCCTCGTATCCGGTGGGTGGGTTGACCACCGCGGCTTTTTTTCTTTCCAGGGGCAACAATTGCTGGTGAATGCTTGTGAGGGTTTGCTCGTTGAACCCTGTGCCGACCTTGCCGGCATAGCGCAGTTGCCCGCTGTCGGCATCGTGCAGCCCCAGCAACAAGGCGCCGAAGCCGGTGCGAGCGCCCTTGGGCTCGCTGAAACCGACTACGACGAACTCCTGGCGATTCTTGCACTTGAGCTTGATCCAGTCGTTGCTGCGCCGGGAAACGTAGGCACTGCCCATGCGTTTGCCGATCAGTCCTTCCATCTGCATTTGGCATGCACTGTTGAGCAAGGCTTCAGGGGTTTCTTCGAAGGCATCGGAGAAGCGCAACAGCGGATTCTTGTTGCTCGCAAGCACGGCCGCCAACGCGGCCCGCCGCTCTTGCACGGGCACTTCGCGCAGGTCCATGCCATTGAGGTAAGGCAGATCGAACAAGTAGTAGGCAATCTTGTTGCTGCTGCCGGCGTCGAAAGCGTTCTGCAGGGCCTGGAAATCCGGTACGCCGTGCTCGTTGGCCACCACCATCTCACCGTCCAGCCAGGCGGACTCCAGCCCTAATCCGGCCAGCGCTTCGGCCTGCTTGGGCAGCTTGTGGGTCCAGTCATGGCCATTGCGGGTGATCAGCCTGACATCGTCGTTTTCAATGCGGGCCATGACGCGGTAACCGTCGAACTTGATTTCATAGAGCCATTCGCCTTCAGGCGCGTGCTCTACCAACGTGGCCAATTCCGGTTTGAGCGTCTTGGGAATCGCCCCGGCCACCGCGCCGCTGAGGGTCGTGGTCGAGGTTTTTCTGGATGGTTTGGGCGTGGTGGCTTTTTTCGGTTGCTGCACTGCCTTGACCTGGGCGGCAGCCTTGCCACGGCGCTTGGGTACAAGGGTGCGCTCGCTGAGCACGCTGTCCGGCTCGGCCTGGACCACGTCGTACTCGCTTTCGGGACGTGCCGCTGCGTCCTGGTGCTTGATCAGGAACCACTGCTCCTGCTTGCCGGGCATGTGGGTGCGTACCAGGTTCCACAGGCCACTGAGTTTTTCCCCTTGCAGCTCGAACTTGAGCCGGCCTTTTTCATAGGCCTCATGGGCATCGCCCTGGGGAATCCACACGCCTCGATCCCAGACAATGACGTCGCCAGCGCCATAATGGCCTTCGGGAATGCTGCCTTCGAAGGTCGCGTAATCCAGCGGATGGTCTTCGACATGCACCGCCAGGCGCTTGACCTTGGGGTCCAGGGACGGCCCTTTGGGCACCGCCCAGCTCTTGAGCGCTCCGTCCAGCTCCAGCCGGAAGTCATAATGCAGCCGTGAAGCGTCGTGCTTCTGAATGCAGAACTGCAAGGCATGGGCGGTTTTCGCCGATTTGCGTGAACGCTTGGCCGCCGGTTCCGGGGTGGCGTCGAAGTCACGCATCCGGTTGTAATCCTCCAGGGTCTTGCTGCTCATGGACCACCTGCCACTTGCAACAGCGACGGGTCGGCCACGGGCATCCCGGCAGTTTCCGCCAACAATTGATCGACTACCCTGCTCAAGGCATGCTCGGTGGAGTCGCCCAGCAGCAGCCCTTGTTCGTAGAGCACGATTTGTCGATCGGAACTGGTGCCTTCCTGAACGATACGACGTGCCTGCTTGAACACATCCTCAACGCCCAGCGCGGCGGCCGTTTCGCCAAAGGTCTGCTCCGCCAGCGTGATCCACTCCCCGATCATCATCGGCTGCTCCTGCCCCTCCAGGATGAACTCGGCCAGGATTCCATGACGCTTGGCCCGCCAGCGATTTTCCTTGAGGATCCAGTGGGAGGTCAGGCTGAAGTGCGCGCCGGGCTTGGGTAGTGCAATGGCATGGGCCACCATCAACCGAAACAGCGAGACCAGGCACAGGACATCTTCAACACGCGGACAGGCATCGCAGATTCGCAGCTCCAGCGTGGGATAACGCGACGAAGGCCGCATCACCCACCAACAATCGCTGGGCTGGCGAATGGATCCGGTGCGCATGAGCATGTCCACGTAGCCGGCAAACGCCGACTCATCCTCGAAGAACTCCGGCACGCCCATGCGCGGCCATTCATCGCAAGCGACCTGACGGTAGCTGCTGAACCCGCTGTAGGCACCGTTCCAGAACGGCGACGAAGCACTCAGCGCCAGGAACATCGGCAGCCAGGGCAGCACCTCGTTCATGACCCGGACACGGTCCTTATGGGCCGGCACCTCCACGTGCACATGCAGGCCCGAAAGCACGCTCCGTCGGGCCACCCGCTGGTAATCGTCGAACAGCTGCTGAAAGTGCAGTTCGTCGGTGGGCTGCAGACCCTGGGTCGCCATGGGATGCGAGCCGGCGCTGAGCAGGCCCAGGCCATGGGCGGCCAGGCGCTGGGTCAGGCCTGTGCGGACCTGGGCCAGGTAATCGGCCGCCTCGGGCAAGTTGCGGAAAATAGGCGACGCCATCTCGATCTGACACTGGAACATTTCATGGGCGAAATGCTTGCCCAGTAGCGCCTGGCACGCCGTGACAACCTCTGCTGAGGGTTGATCCGGCATACAACGGGTTTGCAGATCGGTGATGAAATACTCCTCTTCAATGCCGAACTTCAGTCGCCTGTTCATCGATAGTCCCTCCGATACCCGCGCCGATGCGGGTTACAACCAACGCCACCACGGCGATCCTTTCTACGTCCTGGTAACCCGGGGTGAGCAGTTCTTCACCAAACACGTCCGGGTCCAATTCCTTGTAAGTCCAGCCGAAGTCCGGCGAGTCGCGCCAAGGCTCAAGCGCCTCGAGAAACGGATCACGCCCATCGACCATCGCCACGCCGGTGTAGAGCACCAGCGAGCCACCGGGCGTAAGCCGTGGCAGGGCCTGTTCGACAATGCGCAGCGACAGCCCGGCGCCCAGTGCGCCACCGCCATGGCGATAGGCCCGTTCGTCGGGGTCGGCCATGTACGGCGGATTGGCGACGATCAGGTCGAAGTCGCCCTCCACATCCTGGAGTACATCGCTGCGGGCGATCTCGACGTTGGACACCTCGGCCAGCGCCGCGTTGACCGCGCTCAGGCGCAGGGCCATCGGATTGATATCCACGGCCAGCACCTGTGCCTCGCGCCGGGCGCGGGCAATGACCAGCGCCCCGACACCGGCGCCACAGCCGATGTCCACGGCCCGATGTATTGCCGTGAAGTTCTGCTGCAGATAAGTATGGATCAGTTGGGCGAAACGATAGCTGTCGGGGCCGAAAAACACCGCGTCGTTGGCTTGGGTGGGAAATTGCGAATGAGCGAACAGCAGGCCGTCCAGGCTTGACCAACGCACGCGGCTATGCAGCAGGCCGTCGCGCGCTTGCAGCACCTCGGCTTCCTGCAGCTGGCGCTGCTCATCGGCGCTGATCAGCCCCGGGGCAAACGGGCGCGACCAGCCGAACACATCCCTCAGGGTCCTGGAGCGTTCATTGCCAGGTCGTTGGTTGACGCGTTCGTGGGTCAGGGGTGTCGGGGTAATGAAGCGATAGCCGTCGGCTTGCAGGCGTCGGCCCAATTGCAATAGCGCCAGGTCAGTTTCGGATAGGCGTTCTTCCTGATTCATGCGGGCTCCTAGCGCAGCGCGGATTTGAGTTCGATGAAGCGACGAGTCGCCAGCAGTCCGGCCGGATGGCTGTGGCAGCGCGCCGAGAGCCACGGCATCAGGGTCTGCATCTGCGCATCGGGCGTCTGGCCTCGCAGGGTCTGTTGCAGGCTCTGTACATCGGGGTCCTCGATCGGCATCTGCGGCTCGCACGCTGCACCGTGGGCGCGGCGCGGGGTTTTCTTAGTACCCTCCTGCGTCCAGTCACCGGCGATCCAGTCGTGCAGCAACTGTTTTTCATAGGGGCTGAACACCCCGAACATGGCCGCGCCCGCCCCTTCGATCAGCGTCCAGAACCGGCTGTTCTGCGGATCTTCATGACGTTTGATCCAGCCCTTGTTTTGCAGCGCCGTCAGGAAGCCTTCCAGTTGTCCAGGCGCTGCCAGCCATTGATTGACGGTCTTGCCTTCGAACTTGCAGTAATCGGAATGCATGTGTTGGCCGAACGGACGTTTGCGTTCGAGCATGTCCAGCACTTCGCGATACAGGTCGAATGACTCGATGATGGTTCGGCTGCCTTGGCCTAGATCATTGAGGCGATAACCCAGGGTGACCCGGTGCCAGAACGCTTCGCGATCCGCCTCCATCGGCATCAGTTGCAGCAGCGACTGGATGGCCTTGTGGGCATGACCGGTGCTCGCGTTGTCAATCGTCACGTGGAGGGTGAAGTAGTAAGGGTCGATGTCCAGCTCAGTCAGCTCATAAGCGCTGATCAACAGGTGCAGGGGCAGTTGTTCGTAACCCAGGTTGTAGCCGATCACTTCAGGCAGGTATTCATCGCCGCCATAGCCCAGGGCCAATTGCACAGCACCTTGCAGGTAGCGCTCGTCTTCAATGTCTGGCGCGTCCGACAGGTCGTGTTCGGCGAGCAGCTTGCGGTATATCACCACATGGTTTTGCGAGGGATTGCCGTCGCCCAACTCTTCCAGATAAGTGCTCAGCAGCCCTTCGAAACGGTGGTCGTGCCAATGCTTGAGCACGCCATACAGCCACGCGCCGTCCACCAGTTTGGTGGGCGCCACCGCCTGCAGGAAATACAAGGCGTGGGCCTTGCAAGTGAAAAACTCTCGTGGACCGGCGTTTTTGCGCCGCTCCAGATACTCGGCGTACTGGCGGGCTACACCGGCACTGTGTTGCTCGACCCAGTCTTGCAGAGCCGTGGGCGTGTCGGGCAGCTCCAGGGGCAGTGCCGCGGCCTGCCCCACGCATTGCTGAAGGAAGGCCTGGGCGACGGTTTGCTTGTCAGCATCGTCAGGGCCATGGAGCAGCCGTTCATAGCATTGGCGCACGCTCCCGGCATCCATGAATGAATGCACGGTGGCAGGCCGGGATTGGAGGGGTGTCAGCGCAGTCATAAGGGCCTCTTGGGTTCTCGGCAGGACGCTGAATCAACACGTCTCTACTTTGGCAGAGCGCCGGGAATGACGAAAAATTCCCTTCAGATGAAAGTCCTCCGGATAAACGGAGCCGTATCGCTTTGACGGAACCGGCGCTTGGCTCAGACCCTCGAATGAACGACAGGAGCCGGATACTGGCTTGACGGTGTCTGTTTCACTCGGGGCTGTGCCTGCGAGCTATGCCTACGAGCTATCCAAGGAGCAGCAATGATTTTCACAGTATGGGTAGCGGTGCTCGGCGCCGTATTGCTGACCTTGGCCCTGACGTCCTCCTACCTGCGCTGGATGCCGGTAACCACCTCGGCGATATGCCTGGGTTTGGGCGTTGCCATCGGGCCGGCGGGCTTGGAGTTGTTGAGGCTGGACATTGCCGACGCCTCAGCCTGGATGGAGCACCTCACTGAAGTCGCGGTAGTGTTTTCGCTGTTCGTCAGCGGCCTCAAGTTACGTTTGCCCCTCAAGGACCGAAGTTGGCGCGTGGCCTACACACTGGCCGGCCCGGTGATGATCCTGACCATCGCGGGCCTGACCTTGACCCTGCATTACCTGTTTGGTCTCGGTTGGGGCGTGTCGTTGTTGATTGGCGCAATCCTCGCGCCAACCGATCCGGTGCTCGCGGCGTTGGTGCAGGTCAACGATGCCCGGGATGATGACCAGGTACGGTTTGGCCTGTCGGGGGAAGCCGGCTTGAACGACGGCACGGCCTTCCCCTTTGTGATTCTGGGCTTGTTGTTGCTGCGCGAGGACGACCTTGGCTTTCTCGGTGACTGGATGCTGCAGGATGTGCTGTGGGCAGTGCCGGTCGGTTTGCTCACCGGTTACTGGATGGGCCGCGGTATCGGCTGGTTGACCCTGTCGATGCGCATCAAGAACGCCGACAGCACCCTCTCGCCCAACGATTACCTGGCCCTGGCGCTGATTGCCCTGGCCTACGTCGTGGCCGAAGCCCTCCAGGGTTATGGCTTTCTTTCGGTGTTTGCCGCTGGCCTGGGCCTGCGCCAGGCCGAGGTGCAATCGACGGATGAACACTCACTCCCGGCAGAACACCTGGTGCAACCGGTGGTGGGACACGAAGCGACCACCCCCCGCGATGCGGTCCGGGGTGACGCCGAGACTCTGGAAGAGGGTCAGGTGGCTGCGGGGGTCATGATGAGCGACATGCTCGCCTTCGGCAGTCTGGTGGAGCGTTCCATGGAAGTGTTTCTGGTGACGCTGTTGGGGGTGGCGCTTGCCACTCATTGGGACTGGCGGGCCTTGGTCATCGGTGGTCTGCTGTTTGCCGTGATTCGCCCGTTGAGCTTGCTGGTGATGCCTTGGGGACGGCTGCTGGACACGCCACAACGGTTGCTGATTGGCTGGTTCGGCATACGTGGCATCGGCAGTCTGTTTTATCTGTTCTATGCGGTGAACCATGATTTACAGCCAGAGATGGTCCAGTTGTGCATCAATATCACGCTGTCGGTGGTGGCCCTGAGCATTTTGGTCCATGGCTTGAGTACCCAACCCATACTGGCCTGGTATGAGCGCCACAAAAAATCGAGCTAAGGCTTCAGCCCCCTGGATCACTCACCTGGATATAAACCGAGTATGCCCCCAGCAAGACCCAGAACGCGGCAAAGATCCATGGCGTACGCACCGAAAACAGCAACGACTTGCGATAGCCCTTGTGAGTCGATTCCTGTTTGCTGAACAGCGGGGATTCGTCGTAGGCCAGTCCCATCAACGGCTCTGCGCGCAGCAACTCGCTTTGCTTGAAATGCCAATGGTCGATGATCTCGTAAGCCGCGCGAATTCCTGGCCAGGCGTTGAGCGAGCTCAGGAAGCCCAGCAGAGCCAGGAACGGCGGGACGATCAATGTGAACAACTTGCCCCACTCCGGGTTCAGGTTGGCCATGCATGAGGCAAAGGCGATCACCAGGAAGGATTGGGCGGCCAGGTACGCATCGGTTCGATTGGCCAGGATGCTGGTTTCGTACTGGATCTCCCGGCGATAAAAATCCAGGCGTTCCTTGGGCGAGCCGAACAGCTTGGCATTGTGTTCCGTCAGTTCTTCATCCGGGGTATGGCTGGTGAGTATTCTGGGCATTGCGCAGGCTGCGCCTCGGGTGTGGGTTTGGGACTTGTTAGAAGAAATGAGGGACAGGCAAGTTCCGGCCACCGGACCAGAGGTGCGACCCGGGCTCAACGAAACGCTCAGTGATCGTCACGGTCTCTAGATCACCGAAAGCTTGAGGAGGGCTCTGTGGATTATCTTGGATGGGTGCAATGGCCGGCGATGGTGGTGACGGTGCTGGCCGCCTGGCTGATCGGCTCACGTCAGCCCCGACGGCGGGTGGCCGGGTTCAGTTGTTTTATCGCGAGCAATATTCTATGGGTCATCTGGGGGCTGCATTCAGACGCCTATGCGTTGATCGTGCTGCAGTTCTGCCTGTGTGCGATGAACTTGCGAGGGTTCAGGAAAAATACTGAATGAACCTCTGGCAGCGCCATGCCTGGAGTTACTTCATCGCCTGCCCAATGACCTGCACCAGGTCAATCTGCTTGAACGGCTTGGTCAGGCGCGGCAGTTGCGTGGCGAACCCTTCCAGGCGTTCGGCGTAGCCGGTGGCCAGGATAATGGGCAAGGTCGGATGACGATCACGCAGCAGTTTCGCCAATTGCGCACCATCCATCTGCGGCATGGCCATGTCGGTGATCACCAGGTCGATGTCCGGATTGAGCTCATACATCTGTAGCGCCTGAGCCGCCGATGGGGCGCACAGCACGCGGTGGCCCAGGTCTTCGATCAGCAGCCGGGTGCTGGTCAGTACCAGGCTGTCATCGTCCACGACCAACACCCGTAGCTCGTTCACCGAGGGTGTCGTCGTGGCCTGGGCCGGCACTTTGTCTGGCGCCGAGTTGTCGGCTATCGGCAACCACAGCTCAGCGGTAGTGCCCTCGCCTTTGCGGCTCTTGAGTATCAGGCGGCCACCCAATTGCTCGGCCAAGCCATGCACCATGGACAGGCCCAGGCCAGTGCCCTTGCCTACCCCTTTGGTGGTGAAAAACGGGTCCACGGCCGAAGCCAGCGTCGCCTCGTCCATGCCCTCGCCCTCGTCGGTGATGGACAGGCAAATGTATCGCCCTGGTGCCATCGGCGCGTCCTTGCCGGCCTCGGTGTCGGAGCGTTCCTGGGCCGAGATCAGGATCCGCCCCCCCTGCGGCATGGCATCCCGAGCGTTGGTCGCCAGGTTCAGGATGGCCAGTTCCAGTTGGTTGACATCGGCCAACACCGGCGAAAGCGCCTGGGCAAAGTCGGTCTGAATGTGTATCGAAGGGCCGATGGAGCTTTGCAACAAACCACTGATGCCCTGCACCAGTGCCGACAGCTCGACCGATTCGGAGGACAGTTTCTGTCTGCGGGCGAACGCGAGCATCCGTTGCGTCAGCGAGACACCGCGCAGCGCGCCCTGGGTGGCGTTATCCAGCAGTTGGATGAGTTTCGGATCGCTGGGCATGCGCTTGCGCACAATTTCCAGGTTGCCGAGGATCACCGTCAGCAGGTTATTGAAGTCATGGGCGATGCCTCCGGTGAGCTGGCCGATGGCTTGCAGTTTCTGTGACTGGAACAGCGCCTCGCGAGCCTGTTCCAAGGCTTGCTGCGCACGGGTGGCATCGGTGATGTCGCGGGTGATCTTGGCAAAACCCAGTAGCGTCCCCGTGTCGTTGCGGATCGCGTCAATGACCACATGAGCCATGAACCGGGTGCCATCCTTGCGTAACCGCCAGCCCCTTTTTTCAAAGCGCCCTTCACTGGCGGCGATGCTCAAGGCCCGTTGAGGCTCACCGGCGTCACGGTCCTCAGGGGTATAGAACATCGAAAAATGCCGGCCGATGGCTTCCGCCGGAAGATAGCCCTTGATCCGTTGCGCGCCCAGGTTCCAGTTGGTCACCTGGCCGTCTGGATCGAGCATGTAGATGGCGTAATCGGTGACGCTTTGCACCAACAGGCGAAACTGCTGTTCGCTTTGCTTGAGGGTTTCCTCGGCCATCTTGCGATCGGTCAGGTCCCGGGTGATCTTGGCAAAGCCAAGCAAGTCGCCGCTCTGGCTATCGATGATCGGATCAATGACGACATGGGACCAGAACAACGTTCCGTCCTTGCGCACCCGCCAGCCCTCGCCTTCGAAACGCCCCTCGCGCAGGGCCGTGTCCAGCGCCCGTTGCGGAAGACCGTCGGCGCGATCCTGGTCAGTGTAGAAGCGTGAGAAGTGCTGGCCTAGGATCTCGGATTCTTCATAGCCTTTGAAACGCCTGGCACCGGAGTTCCAACTGGTGATGATGCCGGAGGGGTCGGTCATGTAGATGGCATAGTCGACCACGGCGTCGATGAGCAGGCGAAAACGCTGTTCCTGATTGATGAGTGCGGTCTTGGGGGCGTCTTCGAGCATTTTTTTGGCCAAGGCATCCAGAAGGATTTTTTGCGAAGTATGGAGCAAGTGCGGCATCGGAAATAGTGATTAAATCCGTGGGAATCAGCAGCTTGGTCGCGATATGAGATTCACCACAGATCCTTTGTGGGAGCAAGCTCACTCCCACAGCAGTTGTGCTGCTCTTGACTAACTGACCACCAACGCGGCAACAAGTGCTGCACCCTTGCCTCAGCAAATCGATCGTCGATCAACATCACCATCCCACGATCCTGCTGTGTACGAATGACACGACCCGCAGCCTGCACCACTTTTTGCAGGCCGGGATACAGGTAAGTGTAGTCGTAGCCATCGCCGAAAATAGCCGCCATGCGCAGCTTCATCTGCTCGTTGACCGGGTTGAACTGCGCCAGCCCCAGGGTCGCGATGAACGCCCCGATCAGGCGCGAACCCGGTAAATCGATGCCCTCCCCGAATGCACCGCCCAACACCGCAAACCCAATCCCCTGGCTGTGTTCCATGAATCGTTCAAGGAACGCCTGCCGGGGTGCTTCGCCCATGCCGCGTGATTGCGACCATGTGGCAATCTGCGGATGGCGCTCGGCAAACAGTCCGGCCACTTGCTGCAAGTAGTCAAAACTGCTGAAGAAGGCCAGGTAATTGCCCGGGCGCTCGCTGAACTGGCGGGCCATCAACGCGACGATAGGTTCCAGGGACGCCTGGCGGTGGGCAAAGCGGGTGGAGATCCGGCTGACAACCTGTACATCAAGCTGTTGCGCCTGGAATGGCGACTCCACGTCGATCCAGACAGTGTCCGCCGGGACGCCCAACAGGTCAGCATAATAATGCCGGGGGTTCAGGGTGGCGGAAAACAGCACGCTGCTGCGGGCCGCCGTCAGCCTGGGTCGCAGGAAGGCGGCCGGCACTACATTGCGCAGGCACAGGGTCGATGCGCTTCGCTGGCGGCCGTATTCACGCTTGTGTATGTCGAACAAAAAGTGCTCGTCAAAGGACTCCGCCACCCGGGCAAACTGCAAGGCATCGAAGTAGAACGCCTGTAAAGCGCTGTCCAGGCCCTGGGGATGGTCATTGAGGTAATCGCTGATAGCCGTGGTGCACAGCGACAGGGCCTGGAGCAGTTTCTCCGGTGGTTTTTCATACGCCTGATAGACCGCAACCTGGGGCTCATGCAGCGCGTTCCACTGGCGATTGACCCGCTGCAAGGCCTTCTTCAACGTCTCGGGCGCGGTTTTGCGCACTGCCGCCAAAGCGGACTGATCGAGGGTCGCGCTGTACATCTGCCGCCCTCGCTCCACCAGATTGTGGGCTTCGTCCACCAGGGTCGCGACGGTCCAGCCATTGGCCTGGGCCAGACCAAAGAGCAAGGCGCTGAAGTCAAAGTAATAGTTGTAGTCAGCGACCACCACGTCTGCCCAGCGGGCCATTTCCTGGCTCAGGTAGTACGGGCAGATATCATGGGCCAGAGCAATATCGCGCAACGCCGCCTGATCGAGCAGCGTGATCTGGCTCGCCGCCGCACGGGCGTGCGGCAGCCGATCGTAGAACCCGCGGGCCAACGGGCAGGCTTCGCCATGGCAGGCCTTGTCCGGGTGCTCGCAGGCTTTGTCCCGAGCGATCATCTCCAGCACCCGCAACGGCATCGAGGGCGCGCTTTGGGTAATCACTCGGGCCGCATCCAGCGCCAGTTTGCGCCCTGGGGTCTTGGCCGTGAGGAAGAACACCTTATCCAGTCGCTGTGGCGCCAGTGCCTTGAGCATCGGAAACAAGGTGCCAACGGTTTTGCCAATGCCGGTGGGCGCCTGGGCCATCAGGCAGCGGCCGGTGCTGATGGCCTTGAACACCGACTCAGCCAGGTGGCGTTGCCCGGTCCTAAAGCCGGCGTGAGGAAATGCCAGCGTCTGAGCGCCGAGGTTGCGCGCCTGTCGGTGAGCCATCTCCTGTTCGGCCCAGGCGAGGAACAGCGCGCACTGTTGTTCAAAGAAAACCTCAAGCTGCGCCGCTTCAAAGCTTTGCGTGAGGCAGGTTTCCTTTTCGCTGACGATGTCGAAGTAGACCAGCGCCACGTCGATCCGCGGCAGTTGCAACTTCTGGCACATCAACCAGCCGTAGATTTTCGCCTGGGCCCAATGCAACTGGCGATGATTGGCCGGTTGCTTGTCCAGGTCGCCCCGGTAGGTCTTCACTTCTTCGATGCGGTTGCAGGCCGGGTCGTAGCCATCCGCCCGGCCTTTGATCTTCAGCGTCTGGTAGCGGCCCTCCAGGCTCACTTCGGCCTGGTAACCCTCGCTACGCCGCGAGGCCACGGTGCGATGGCCGACGATCCCTTCCATGGCCGTGGGTGACGGCGTGAAGCGCAGGTCCAGGTCGCCGGTCTTGGCGGTGAACTCGCACAGTGCCCGAACGGCGATGCTGTAGCCAGGTTCCTGGGTCATGCGCCCTGCTCCACCCACTGCACATAGCAGACGGCAACGGGCATCTGGTGTTCGTGACAGAACTCCAGCCAGCGCAGTTGATTGTCTTGCAGGCGGTCGCCGGGGCCTTTGACTTCGATCATGCGGTAGGTCTTGTGCTGCGGCCAGAACTGGATCAGGTCCGGCATGCCGGCGCGGTTGGCCTTGATATCCAGCAGCAGGCGGCTGAACCAGTGCTTGAGGTGTTCGGCAGGCAGGCAGTCGAGGGCCTGATGGAGCAACTCTTCGGACAGCGCGCCCCAGAACACGAAAGGCGACTGCACGCCCCATTTTTCGGTGTAACGACGGACAATGGTGTCCCGGTAGCGGCCATCGTCGAGCTGCGCGAAACAGGCCGCGAACAGCTCCGCGCGTCGGTCGTGAAAGTCTTCGTTGAGAAGGTCCACCGGCCCGCGCTGGAACGGGTGGAAAAACGCCCCCGGCAACGGCGCAAAAATCACCGGCCAGCACAGCAGGCCAAACAGCGAATTGATCAGGCTGTTCTCCACGTAGTGCACCGGCGCGGTTTCATCGTGCAGATGGGCCTGCACGTGATACTCCACCGACAAGGCCGGATCGACACGAGGCAGGTGCAGGTCCAGCCGCTCTACCTTGCGCGCCAGGTGCCGCGGCACCGGGGGGCCGCCCAACTTGCGGCGCAGCCGGGGCAGGATCCTGAGCAGTGCCTGGGTTTCGGCGGCGCTTTGCGGTGATTGTGCGGCCGCTTCACCCCATTCAAGGGCTTGGGCGTACTCGCCGATGCGCTCCAGCACCCGAATCATCCGCAGCCGTGCGCCGGGGTAGTTGCAATCCTGATAAATGCGCAAGGCCAGGGTGAAATCGCTGATACGCTCAGCGTGCTGGCCGATCTGGAACAGCAGCTTGCCTCGGCGTCGCTCCAGCCACGGATTGTCCAGGCTCAGGGCATGGGCTTGGGCAACGATCTCTTCAAGAGGCTCGCCGGCTTCGAAACGCTGCTGACATTCGTGCAGGAAGAGGCAGGCATCCACATCCTGGCGGCTGCGCAGGCCACGGGATTGGGCACTGAACTCGACGGTTTCATAGGTGAAGATGCCCAGGTCCGCCAGCACGAACTCCGACCAGTCCTGATAGAGATTGCCGAAAAACAGCAACCGCAACCGATCGCAGAGGTTCATGATCGTCAGGCTGAAGAGTCGGTCTTCCAGCAACGGGCACCAGCTGCGAAAAGGCTGTGGTTGATTGAAATGATCCTGCAAGGACTCCAGCCACTGGCCCTTTGTCGCCTTGGGGTGTTCGATCAGGTGACCCAGGCACAGGATGATTTCCTGTTTGAGCAGCACCTCGAACAGCTCGCCAAGGCCAAGAGGCGCTTGATCCTCGACCCAGCCCCGCGCCAGCAACGGCTCGATGGCGCTGCCGGTATCACCGATCTCAGGGTAATGCAGCTTGCTCTGGCGAAAATGCAGCCCCTTGCGCATCACCATGCGCACCAGCAATCCCTGGGATGCACGGGGCAAGCTGGCGAACTCGTCGATGAAGCGTTGCTCCTCAGGGCTGAGCACATCGGCATAGCGCGTTGCCAACCAGGCGAGCACCTGCTGAAAGTTGTTCAGGTAGTAGAAAGGGTCGTCGAGGGGGTTATTTGTCACGGAAAGAGGTGCCATGCCTGCTGGAATACTGGTTATGCGTACAGATATCAGCTGCGGCGGGCCCAGGCAACTGCAAAAGATGAGCGGTCGCCCGCATTCAGGAGGGAAATCCTGCAGTCGGCGATGAACTTTCCTACGGCAAGCGAGACCAATGGCGGTTAACTACAGTGATGGCGCGGTCTAATCAACTGAACGGCGTCTTTTTGATTGAGAGGTTACGGATATGAACATCAGGATTCTGGGTCTGCCCCTGGTCGCCGCTGCGCTCCTGGCTCTGGCCGGCTGCTCGTCACCCACGGTGGTGACCCTGCAGAACGGTACCCAGTATTTGACCAAGGATGCCCCTAACACCCGTACCGCCGACGGCTTCTACGAGTTCGAAGACATTTCCGGCAAGAAAGTGCGGGTTCGCGCCGATGAAGTGGCGACAGTACGCAAGGAAGACTGAGTTTATTGAGGCCCTCTCCCCCGGAGAGGGCCTGATCTCATGTCATCGGCTGAATCCGATGTCCATCCCGGGTGTCGGACTACCCTCTTGGCAACTGATCAGCCCACCTTTTCGCCGCATCATCTGCTCCCTCAATCGCAGGCAGCGGTTGTATTCCTGTTCAATGGCGTGATCGATGCTGATGTTTCCGGTCGTGGCCGGTTTGTTCACTTCCCCGAGACTCACCGATACCCAGGGCTTTTCTGCCTGCACGTCGAAGCGCGGTCGGGGCGACGTCGCCTCGACAGGGGCGCCTGCCTGGGCGGCGGGCAATTGCTCCGAGGTGACGCCGTAGCGGGTCAGAATCGATTGATCCGGCAATTCGGCCAAGGCGCCAGCCGAGGCCAGTCCCCACATCAGGCCGATGATTGAGGCTTGTTTACTGCTCACTGCTTCACTCCCTCTTGTGCCGAGGGGACACACGCATCCCCTCGGCACCACGTACTCAAAACAACCTTGGATCAGGCGAACACAAATTCGCCTCCTACCTGGCCCGGATTGACCCCCACCAGGGTCACGGAACTGTCACCGACCTCAAGCAGCGTGTCACTGCCGACCTGAGACAGGTGCTGGCGGTAGTCGAAACCTTCCCCGGCGCCCTGCACGCCAAGGAACACCAGTGTGTCGCCGGCATCATAACCGCTGATCTGGTCATGGCCGAACGCGCCATTGAAAACGAACGTGTCAGATCCGCCGCCCGATTGCAGCCAGTCATTGCCCGAACCGCCGACAAAGGTGTCGTTACCCGTACCGCCCAACAGCACGTCGTTGCCGTCATGGCCGAACAGCCAGTCCCCCGATGATCGCGCGGTCAAGGTGTCGTCTGCCGAGGTGCCTGCGGTCGACGATGCATACGCCGTCAGCTTGCCCCCCGCCACCAAGCCGTTGGCCGTGACACTGTGGCTCACCTCGTCTTTGAGCAGGCCCCAGAACAAACCGGGCTCTTTGCTGACGAGCGTGTCGATGTCTCGGGTCATGCTGATTGCACCCTGGGCATCGCGCACGTACAAGGTCCCGGCGCCGTCCTGGACGAAGCTTGTATCTTTCACCGAGGACTGCAGCAGCAGGGTGTTGCTGCCCTGCCCGCCCAATATCACGTTGTACCCACCCTCGTCGCGAAAGGTGTCGTTGCCGGCGCGCCCCTCCAGATAGTCATTGCCCTGCCCGCCCTGGATCAGGTCATCACGCTCGCTGCCGATGATGAACGTGCTGCCGGTGTGGGTTTCAGCGTTGCGATTGAGGTCCTGGACCCACGTATTGCTGCGTGCGGGATCCGACAGGTTGGCGACGATGATGGTGGAGTCTTTCTCGGTGAGGTCGTAGAACGCCGAATCGAGGATCCTGTCCATGCCATCGCCGTAACCGGTGGGCAGGTGGGATATCCAGGTGGGAATGTTGAGGATGGAAAACGGCAACACGTTCCAGGCCGCCGAGGCATAGTGGTCGTTGAAGCTGACGATGTTGTTGGTGGCTGACTCCTGCGGAGCATCATGCACGCCCACCGACGCGGAGGTGAACGTGGAGCCGTCCAGGGCCCGGAACACCGGGTCGTTTTCATAACCGATGTTCAGCACTTTGTCGGTGCTGCTTTGGGTTGGCGAGGCGTAGGCGATGTAATTGGCGCTGCTGTAGAACCCCGACCATTGGCTGGTGCTCAAGTCCGCCAGGCTGTTGACCGCCAGCCCACCGAGGCTGTGGCCACTGACCAGCACGTCCTGGCCTGTCAGACCGTGGGCCTGGGCGAACGCCGCGACGTCCCCGAGCAAGTTGCCAAAAGCTTGGCCGACGTAGTTTTTCGCGTAGTCCTGGGGGCCGAAAGCCGCCATCAGATCGCTGATGACGTCGCCAATGGAGTCGCTGATCAGCGTCTCCCGTGGGCCGCTGGTGCCACGAAACGACACCCCGATTTGCGTCAGCTGCCCATCGGCGTCGTACTTGCCGAGAATTTCCACCTGCGCGGTGGTGTAGCCGGCCTTCTCACCAAAAAACGTTCCACGCTCATCCACCTTGCCGGTGTAGCCCAGTTGCGATGCGCTGATCGGGGTCCAGCCGGCCTTTTGCACCGCCTCCAGGGCGAGCTGCTCCGAGTCGGGATTCCACGGCACACCGGGGATCACCCCTTGCGAATCGGTGCTGCCCAGCAGCGCCGTCACCAGCGTGGCGGGCAGTCCCGCGCCGAAGCCGTTCTGCTGGTAGCCGGCGGCAAAGCCGTGGTCCAGATTGTGGTAGGAATACAGCATGATCGCCATTGCATCGCTGACCAGCGCCTTGGACTCGGTGGTGCCGAGGTTTTTATAGTCGTAGATACCCATCGTGATGACCTCTTTTTTTGTTGTTGGAAAGGTTGTCGATACAGGCGAAGTTCTTGGGCACTGCCCGTCATTGGGTCAGCGCCGGGGCCACAAATGCCTCATCCACCTGGGCCAGGTCTTGCGCGCCCAAGGTGCCGGCGTAGTAGTGCAACTTTGTCCAGGCCATGAGGTAGTCATAACGGGCCTGGGCCAAGTCGCGTCGGGTGGTGTAGAGCTGTTCTTCGGCGTTCAGGGCATCGAGGTTGACCCGTTCGCCGCCGAGGATGCTTTGCCGGGTCGACACCACCAGTGCCTCGGCAGCGCTGAGGGCTTTGCGGTATGCCCGCAATTTGTTCACCCCCGATAGGCAGGCGCTGAACTGGCGGCGCAGCTCGATCAGGGTTTCCCGGGTTTTGGCGTCCAGTTCATATTCGGCCCGCTCCATGTTGCGGCTGGCCTGACGGGTCGACGCCGAGACCCCGCCACCGGCGTACAACGGCACGCTGATCTCAAGTCCAATGGTGTTGGTGTCGTAGCGCTGGTTGTAGGTGTTGCCGCTTTCCGACTCGTTCTGGCGCATGGTCGCGTAGGCGCTGACCTTGGGCAGGTGTCCGGCACGGTTGCGTTCGACTTCGTAGCGCGCTACGTCCACGGCCTGGCGCTGGGATGCCAGGGTCGGGTTGTTGCTCACGGCCAGTTCGTGCCATGTCTGGAAACTGGCCGGTTGCAGGGTGAAGGTCTGGAACGTTTCGCTCAGGGGCGCCAGGTCGCCGATGTTCAGGGTCGGGACGCCAATCAACGAGCCAAGTTCGCGCAAGGATGCGTCCTGCTCGTTGCGGGCCTCGATCTCTTCGGCAATCGCCAACTCATAGCGCGACTCGGCTTCAAGGATGTCGGTGCGCGTACCTTCGCCTTGGGCAAACAGATGCTCGTTCTGATGAAACTGCTGTTCGAAAGCCTTTTTCCTGGCCTGGGCAATGTCGATCTGATCCTGGGCGAACAACGCCTGGGTGTAGGCGCTCAACACCCGCACCAGCAATTCCTGGCTCTTGCCACGAAAGTTTTCGTCGGCAAACAGCGCCTGGGCCACGCCTTTGCGATAGGCGGCGTAGGCCTCGTAGTCCAACAGCGGTTGTTGCAGGGTCAGGCTGGAGCCATAGCTGCTGTAGTTGCGGTCGTCATGCTGGCTGGCGCCGCGGTCGTTGAGGTAGGTGACCTTGGACTGGTTGCGGCCCTTGTTGTAGCTGTAGCCCAGGTGCGGCAGCAGCCCGGCGCGGCCAATGGCGCGGTTCTCCAGGCCGGCATCGCGCTCCTTGATCGCGCCCAGGTAGGCCGGGTCATTGCGCAGGGCTTGTTCATAGAACTCGAATGGGCCCATGGCCCAGGCACTGTTGCAGATAACCGCCGCCAGCGCGGCGACCCAGTAACGTCCCTTCATACCCCCGAACATCCTCATTCTTCGGTCAACGCGGAGCCGGCTCGGTCGAGCAGCGGTTTGAACAGGTAGTTCATGAGCGAGCGCTCGCCGGTGCGCACGAACATTTGCGCCGGCATTCCGGGCTTGATCACCAGTCCGTTGAGTTTTTCCATCGCCACTTCGCTGACGCTGCTGCGCAGGACGTAATACGGTTCGGCGGTCTTGTCATCGATCATCTGGTCGGCGGAAATCAGGCTGACCTCCCCCGGCACCCTCGGCGTGCGGTTCTGGTTGAAGGCGGTGAAGAGGATGTCCACTGGCAAATGGGTGCCCACCTTGTCGATCAGGTTGACTGGCAGGCGCCCTTCCACTTCCAGTCGCGTGCCTTGGGGCACGATTTCCAGCAAGGTATCGCCTTGACGGACCACGGCGCCTTCGGTGTGTACGCCCAGGTTCACGGCGATGCCGTCGGCGGTGGCGAGGATCTCGCTGTGTTGCAGCTCGAACGCGGCAGACTTGAGTTGCTGTTGCAGGGTTTCGCTCTTGAGCTGCGCTTCGGCCAACTGACTGCGCACCTCCTTCTGGTATTCCTCGTTGTGTTGCTCAAGCGTGAGGCGGGACTCGACGATGCCCTGCTCCACCCGGCCGCTTTCGCCAGTGTTCTGCGCCAGTTCCTGCTGCACTTGCGACAGTTGCCGTTGATAATCGAGCAGACGATTGCGCGGGATGTAGCCGTTGTTTGCCAACGGTTGCAGGTTGCTTAGCTGCTGGCGCAGGGACTGGGCCTGGGCATTGAGGTCATTGCGAGCCCGGTGCATGCCCGCCAGTTGCGCCGTGGCACCTTCGATATTGGCGCGCAACGCGGCCTGCTCCCGGGCCACCGCTTCGCGGCGGCTGCTGAACAACTGCCGCTGGCCTTCGAGCACCAGCGCCAGGCGCGGGTCGGGGTCGTGGCTCAGTTCGGCCGGAAAGCTGACCTGTGGGAGGTTGTCCCGCTCGCTTTGCCAACGTGCCAGGCTAGCCCAGGCCATGCGGTACTGGGCCTGCAGTGCTTGCACATCGGCGGCTGTCTGAGTCTGGTCCAGGCGGAACAGCGGCTGGCCCTGTTTCACTGCCTCGCCTTCACGCACCAGGATCCGGCTGATCACCCCGCTGCTCATCGATTGCACGGCCTTGCGCTTGCCGGACACCACCACGGTGCCTTGCACCGCAATACCTTGGTCCAGCGGCGCCAGGCTGGCCCAGGTGAAAAAACTGCCAGCGCCAATGAGCGCCAGTGTCCACCCCAGGCGGGTGAAGAAACGGGCATCGCGCTCGGGATGTTCGAGGTCTTGAGAGTGTTGCAGATTCATGTCGCGATCCTTGCTCATGCGCCGCTGGGTTTGCTGGCAGCCGAATACTGGCGACTCATGCTCAGTCCGTTGGGGGCTGCCTGGGGTTTGTCGCGTTGCGATGGCGGCTGGCCGGACAA
Organism: Pseudomonas sp. N-1-13; assembly: GCF_057787095.1. Taxonomy (NCBI): domain Bacteria; kingdom Pseudomonadati; phylum Pseudomonadota; class Gammaproteobacteria; order Pseudomonadales; family Pseudomonadaceae; genus Pseudomonas; species Pseudomonas sp. N-1-13. The sequence continues at coordinate 2,787,637 of NZ_JBYNRI010000001.1, forward strand.
TGCCCGCAGCACCTCCTGACTTGGACCGAACGCTTGTAGGTGGCCTTCATTGAGCACCAGCAGCTTGTCGGCCTGAGCCAGCGCCGAGGAGCGATGGGTCACCAGCACGACCGTGGTGCCCTGGGCTTTCATCTGTGCGATGGCGCCGGCCAGTGCCGCTTCACCGACCGTGTCGAGATTGGAATTGGGTTCATCGAGCACCACCAGGCTCGGTTGGTCGTACATGGCCCGGGCCAGGGCGACGCGCTGTTTCTGGCCGCCGGACAAACCGCTGCCATCCTCTCCCAGCACGGTGTCGTAGCCTTGCGGCATGCGCAGGATCAGTTCATGCACACCGGCCTGTTGCGCGGCGGCGACGACCTTTTGTGGATCGGCCTGGCGGAAACGGGCAATGTTCTCGGCAACGCTGCCGCTGAACAACTCAATGTCCTGGGGCAGATAACCGATGTGCGGACCGAGCTGGTCGCGATTCCAGCGATGGATGTCGGCCCCGTCGAGCCGCACTGTGCCTCCGAGCGTAGGCCACACCCCCACCAGCACACGGGCCAGGGTGGATTTGCCGGACCCCGACGCCCCCAGCACCCCGAGCACTTCCCCGGCGCTCAGGCTGAAACCGAGCTGATGCAGCGTCGCGTTGCGCTGCCCCGGCGGGCCGGCGCTGACCTGTTCGAAGCTCACCTGGCCCTTGGGCGACGGCAATGTCATCGCTTCGTCCTGGGCTGGGTAAGCCTGCAACAGCGCATCGAGACGGCGATAAGCCAGTTTGGCCCCGCTCCACTGCTTCCACACGGCGATCAACTGGTCGATGGGGCTCAACACCCGACCCATCAGGATCGAGCCGGCAATCATCATTCCGGCGGTCATGTCGCCCTTGATCACCAGCAACGCGCCCAACCCCAGCACCAGCGATTGCAGACACAGGCGCAGGGTTTTGCTCAGGGAACTGAGCACCGCGCCGGTATCACTGGCCTGGTTTTGCAGGCCGAGAAAGCGCGAATGCACGGCAAACCAGCGCCCGCGCAACGCGCCGAGCATGCCCATGGCCTGGATGGTCTCGGCGTTGTGCAAGTGGCTGGTCGCCAGTTGGCTGGACTGTTGCGAGTAGACACTGGCCTGCCCCAACGGCTTTTTGGTCATGGCTTCGTTCAGACAGGCCAAGCCAATGAGTAGCAAGGTGCCAACGCTGGCGAACACGCCGAGCCACACGTTGAACAGGTAGATCACCAGCAAATACACGGGAAACCACGGGGCGTCGAAGAATGCGAACAGCGCAGGTCCGGTGACGAACTGGCGGATGTGGGTAAGGTCACCCAGCGACTGCCCGGCGTTGCCCTCGCCCTGGCGCAGGTTGCGCTCGAACGCGGCCTTGTACACCTGAAGGTTCAAGCGCCTTTCCAGTTGGCTGCCGATGCGGATGACAATGAAGCTGCGCACCATTTCCAGCAGCCCGATAAATATGAAGAAGCCCACCACCATCAACGACAACATCCACAGCGTGGTTTCGTTTTGTGATGACAGGCCCCGGTCATACACTTGGAGCATATAAATCGAAGGCGCCAACATCAGGACATTAATCAGTGCGGTAAAACAACCGACGCTGATCAGAATATTTTTATAGTCGCCCAGCGCTCTAAACAGCGGCACCGTCGCAGCGCGCCTTGTCATGTTCATGAAGATATCCTTGCTGTTGGCTTTGCCAGGTTATTCAACTTGCCAATCTTTAAATGATTTACATCCGGCCGCGGTGCGCTGCACGCCTGTTTAAACAAGCGTGCCTGGGGCATTCGCAAACTGTACTCACGTGTTAAGGAGTGGTTTGGGGCGGACTCCGTTCGAGTGTCACTACCTGACCTGATTTCAAGGTGACTTGATAGTGTTGTTCTTGACGCAGTTGCAAGTGAATCCGGCTGTTCTGTTTGCCAATCAGTGAAAGACCGTCTGGTTCGGTGAACCAATGGACCGGCTCATCGCCCAGCCACTGTCCCAGGCAGGCGGTTTGCCCGACCAGGGTTTGATCTGCCCTGAGCTCGACAAGGCAGATGCTGGACGGCGGGGTTTGCGCAGGCTCCTGCGGCCCCGACAGAACAGCCTGCCACTGACCGGCCAACTGGGAAGGTTCTGCTAACAACAGGCTGCGCGCCATGGCGGCTTCTCCGGTAAAGATCATCAGCATAGCGAGTAACCAGGCACTTGCCTGGACGCCTTGGGGCTTGGGATTTCTGCACATCTGTTCAATCCTGAAGGATCCCGCAAGAGCGCTGGCCGCTCCCACGGGATCGGGGACATCAGGCCACGATATCCGAGACAGCCGCCTGGCCGACGGTACTGACCAGGAAGTCAGCCACGCCGTGCCCGGAGAAGTCCACCGACAGCAGGCTGTTGCCACCCGATGTCGACAGCACCGCATCACCCGCCGCACCGGTGAACGCATTCACGAAGTGCAGGCCCGCGCCCTGGGTGATGCCGGTCAGGTCGATCTTGTCCAGGCCGCTGACAAAATCGAGGATCTGATCGACCGCACCTGGCCGTGAGTCAGAACTGGCCGCGAACACGAAAGTGTCCGAGCCCGAACCGCCCCACAGTTTGTCGGCACCGCCCGCGCCCCAGAGGATGTCGTTGCCGGCGCCGCCCTTGAGTTCGTTGGCCACGGCGTTGCCGATGAGCAAGTCACTGCCCGAGCCGCCAATGGCATTCTCGATGGTCACCCCCTGAGCGATGGAAACGTTACCCACCATGCCGCCAACGTCGGAAAACGAGGCGCCATTGAGGTTGATCTTCTGGTTCTGCGTGAAGCCTGAAAAATCCAGGGTATCGCGGCCGCCGGCGTCCCATACCGAGAACACCACTTTGTCCGAAGACGAGGATGCGCTGTAGAAGTCGCGACCGGTGTTGGAGTTGAAGCCGTAGGTCGAGTCGCCGGTCCGGGTGTTGGTGTTGGCACCGTAGAGCTTCTGAATGGCCGCAATGTCATCCATCAGCGGACCCGAGGCATAGGCTTCGACGCCGCCCTTGCTGAAGTCCTGGCTGGTGTTGGTTTCACTCCAGTAACTCATGAGGCTGTAGCCGCGGGTGTCCTGACCGTAGGTGGCGTCATCGTAGGTCGGGCTGCCTTCACCGGCGTTATAGTCGCCAGGATGCGCCAGGCCCAGGCTGTGACCGATTTCATGGGTCAGGGTCTGGCGGCCATAATTGTTCAGTTCCGGATTCTTGTTCTGGGTGTAGCGGCTGTTGATCAGGTACCAGGAGGTTCCGTCATAACCGGCGCCCGTGCCCGGCAGATAGGCAAATGCCGCGGCGCCGTCCTGGCCGCTGCTGTAGTTGCCGAAGGTCATGTGGCCGTCGCCACCGCTGGCCCTTTCAGTGAACGTGACATTGGCCACGTCCGCCCAGGACTGCATGGCCAGGACCGCTTGGCCTTTCTGTTGCGCGCTGAACTGGCTGAAACCGCTGATGCCGTGCTTGTTCATGGTGCTCGAGGAGGCGGAGGTCAGGAACGTGTAGGTCAGCTCGATCTTGCCGCTGGCGTCCCGGTCCTGGTAAGCCGCACCGTCGCGCAGCAACTGGGTGGCAGCTTCGTCCACCGAGTACGACGGTTTGCCGTTGACGGTCAGGTTGCCACCCCGATCGTATTGGTGGCTGAAACTATTGATCTGATTGAATGCACTGCTGGCCGCCGCCAGTGACTGCGGCGCCCAGAGCATTTGTTCGGCAGAATCAATAGCGCTGGTTTTGACTTTCGACATAAACACACTTCCTTGTTTGCAATGGAACAGTTTTTGTCAGATAGAACAATCTCTGGCGAGAGCGTCCTATCACTCGCCCAATTGAGGACGCAAGAAAACTGACACAATTGGAAATCAAACGTCCAGCGAATTTTTTCGCCCCCTTTTCACACTCACGCGTTCAACAACGGCAAAAGATACACGGCGCCCCGTTAGTACAGGTATTTCGCGGGCGACATTAAAGATTGTAGGACAAAACTCTATTTAAATATTAAATGAGGTTAATCACCTATTTGCCAATCACGTCGCACTTCTAGCAACTAAGTGCCAGCGAAACGCTACTAATTAATGGCGGCTAGATATCTATGGTTTTGCCTGAACACACTTCCCGCAGACAACCACGAAACCAGCGGTGCACAGGATCAGCATCCATTCGGGGGTGCCAAAGCATGGAAATCGTGAATGTGGGCACCGCAAACGGCAGCGCAAAGCTGTGCATGCCGGCACGCAGGCGGGTGGTATAGCGCTCAGGCACGCTGGCGATCAGGTCGCTGGACCGGGCAAGGCCCAGCGCAGTGGAGAAGCCCGGGACGGTGATCGCGATCTGCCGTGTCAGGTTCAAGGACTGCAAGGCCTGATCGAGGGCACTGTGGTCCAGGCCCCGCAAGGAAACGCCGATGTGCTCGCCCGCTGCATAACCGACGGCACACACCTCGGCCTGGCTTAGCGGGTGACCCGCGCGCACTACGCCAATGAGGCGATCAGTGAATAACGCCTGGGTTCGTAGCTCCGGGCTGGTGTCCTTGTCCACGACCGCCGTTTCCAAGTCCACGGTGCCCTCTCGCAGCGCCGTACTGTCCTTGTCGGCCTTGTCCAGGAAATGCAGGCGTACACCGGGTGCCTGTTCGCTGATACGGGCAATCAAGTCGATGGCGAAGTTTTCAACGAACCCTTCCCGCGTACGCAGCGTGAAGGTGCGGCTCAGCCGGCGCAGATCCGGCACCTGGGACGGCCGCAGCGCCGCTTGGGCATCCTGCACCAGTTGGCTGACCTGCTCGCGTAACGCCAAGGCGCGGGGTGTGGGCACCAGGCCGCGCCCAGCCCGCACCAGCAGTGGATCACCCGTGGTTTCGCGCAACCGCGCCAGCGCCCGGCTCATGGCCGAGGGGCTGAGTCGCAGTCGCCGAGCGGCTCGGGCCACGCTGCCTTCCGCCAGCAAGACATCAAGGGTAATCAGCAGATTGAGGTCGGGTGTGGACATGGCGCAGTCCTGGGTTGGAATAGGTGGCGCTGCATGCAGTTATAAAGTGCAATCCGTGCGTCTTCCGCCATGTTATGCCCAGGCGTAACGTTCTGACAGCTCCATTTCAGAGCGCCAGAGCCAGAGGACATGATGAAACCAGCCAATACCCAACCCAGCCTGTCGAGCGCGACGGGCACCCAACGGGTCTTTTCACCGCGCTGGGCCTTGGCCAGCCTGTCACTGTCGACCTTGCTGGCCTCCTTGGGCGCCAGCGTGGTGACGGTCGGTTTGCCGACGCTGGCCCATGCGTTCGAGGCCTCCTTCCAGCAGGTTCAGTGGGTGGTTCTCGCCTATTTACTGGCGATTACCACGCTGATTGTCAGTCTCGGAAAATTGGGCGATTTGCTCGGGCGTGGCAGGTTGCTATTGACCGGGATCGTGCTGTTCACCCTCGCGTCGGCGCTTTGCGGCATGGCGCCCTCGCTTTGGCTGTTGGTCGCTGGTCGGGCGTTACAGGGCCTTGGAGCGGCGATCATGATGACGCTGACTTTGGCCCTGGTGGGTGAAACCGTTAGCAAGGAAAAGACCGGTAGCGCGATGGGGCTGTTGGGCACCCTATCTGCGGTGGGCACCGCCCTTGGCCCCTCTCTGGGTGGTGCACTTATCAGCGGTTTCGGTTGGCAGGCGCTATTTTTGATTAACGTTCCGCTTGGACTGCTGGCGTTCGGACTGGCCTGGCGTTCACTGCCGGCTCGGCAACCGGAGGGATCGGTCGCGCGCCCCCGCTTCGACACCCTGGGTACGCTGTTATTGGCGGCGACGCTTGCTGCCTATGCATTGGCCACGACGTTGGGCCGAGGCGACTTCGGCTGGCCGAACATTGCGCTGTTGCTGATGGCGATCCTGGGCGGCGGTCTGTTTGTCATGGCCCAACGGTGGGTCGCGTCGCCGTTGATTCCCTTGGGGGTGCTTGGGGACCGGTCGCTGGTTGCCGGGCTGGTGACCAGTGCTCTGGTGGCAACGGTCATGATGGCGACGCTGCTGGTGGGGCCTTTTTATCTATCCGTCGCCCTTGGGCTGCCTGCCGCGCTGGTGGGGTTGGTGTTGGCGGCAGGACCGTCGGTCGCTGCACTGACGGGGGTGCCTGCCGGGCGCTTGGTGGACCGCTTTGGCGTGCGCCCCGTGCGACTCGTCGGGCTGCTGATCATGATTCTCGGCTGCCTGATGCTGTCGTTGATGTCACCGACCCTCGGTGTGGGCGGCTATGTCGCCGCTATCGCGGTAACGACCCTTGGCTATGCGCTGTTTCAGACGGCCAACAACACAACGGTGATGGCGGACGTGCCCGCGGGCAAGCGCGGCGTCATCTCAGGGCTGCTCAATCTGTCGCGTAATCTGGGTTTCTTTACCGGAGCATCGGCGCTCGGTGCGGTGTTTGCGCTCTCTGTACCGACGAATGGTATCGCCCAGGCAGCTCCCGAAGCGGTGGTAAATGGCTTGCATCTCACCTTCATCGTTGCCACGTCTTTGATGTTGCTGGCTTGGGTCGTTGTCTTGAAATGCCGTGAACCAGAGCCTCTGGATGGGCGTGATGACATCTTTGCCCAAAGAAAGTGAGGCCAGGATCAAAACGGCATAAGTCGTGATGCAGATCAAAAAAAGTGAACCAATCGCCAAACGACCTGAAAAAAGCCACATGACATTCATTTTCAGGTGCTATTTTTAGTTCTCACTGGTAGAGCCATGATGGCTCTTCCTTCCTGACTATGAGCAAACGGAAGCGCTTGATGAAGAAGGTGGGCAACAGATGAATAGAGGATCTTTCAGCAAGGTTACGTTTCCCAACGCCTGCCAGTTGATGCGCTGGCATTTTCATCCCATGGGATTCGAGGCCAGCATGGACGCACCGGGCAGTATGGTCGCCCGGCTGTTTGACCGTGCCAGCGGCGAGACTATGATCGCGATTGCGGGCATCCCCTGCGCGACAGTGATGAACGCCCCTGACGTGGAGCGAATAATCGAAGCGGTGGAAGCCGAGCTGGAAGCTTTCGTGCCACCGGTTGGCTTGCGACGATTTGCCTCCTGAAAAATGAAGCCCACAGCAGTGGGCTTCTTTTTGGCTGACGGTGTTGTTCGTGCCCCGAAGTTCTCAACTGCGGGCGCGGCGATGATCGATAAAGAACGGTTTGCCGGTCCCTATCCGATCCGACGCCTTGGGCGCCTTGTTGACCTGGGTGTCCTGCCCATCGACATACCAATAGCAATGCTGCACCGCCCGGGTAATGCCGACATAGGCCAGGCGCAGAATCTCGTCTTTCTGTGCCGTGTCGTACGGCTCGGCATCGCCCTCCTGGCCAAGCCCGGCCATTCGGTAGACCTGATTCTTGTAGGGGGAACTGGTGGAGTGCTGGCAGTCACCGAGCAAAAACACCGCGTCGGCCTGAAGCCCCTTGGCGCTATGGTAGGTCATCTGCCGGAGGCGTCTTGCCGGGTACGGCAAGCTAGAATCCACATTAACTGTTGGTTGGATATGCTGTTCAATCAATAACTTATCGCTGCTTTTTCGATAGAGCATCAAGATTGAATCGCCCTTGCGGTAGTGCTCGTCCAGGCGCTTGGCCAAGCCTTCGTCGTCTCTGTCCAACACATTGACCGGGCTCAAGGTTCGAGGCGTGCCGCTGGCCTTGGCCTTTTTGCCGGGAATCGCCGCAGCCGCACGCACCACGTGTTCGGCGGCGTCAATGATGTGCTGGTGGCTGCGGTAGTTATCGGTGAGCATGACCCGGGTGTTTGCCGGTGAAGGAAACTGTTTGTTGAACGCCATGAAATAACTGGGTGAACTGCCGCGCCAGCCGTAGATCGATTGCCAGTCATCACCCACGCACAGCAAGGAGGAACGCTGGGCGCCCCGGCCGACATGCATGGCAGGGCCGCGGCTGCGCACTTCCCGCAGGCTGGCGCGAAGCCAGGAAACAATCTGCGGCGAGACATCCTGAAACTCGTCGATCATCAGGTGTGACAGAGGACGCAATGTCGCATCGCTCAGCAGCTTGAAGTTCTCTGGGGAGTGCTCACTGAACAACGCGAACATTCGGTTATAGGTCATGACGGGCGGCGACTGGTCCAGCAGGTGGTCTTCAAATGCTCGCCAGTAGCGACTCAGGGCCTCAAAGAAATAACGATCCGGGTCATCCTGGGCAAAACACATCCGGCCCACGGCGTCCGGGACGTCCAGACCCAGGTTCTCGATAAAGCCGGCAGCCGCAACGAAACAATCCAGCAACGGTGCCGAACCCAGTTCGCCTTTTACCTTGTAGTCGAACCCCGGGCCTGCGCTGGCATCCCCGGCCAACACGCTCAGTACACGCTTTGACGCCTCATAACTATCTAGCCATATCAATGGCTTAGAGCAGAAAGCTTGAAACAGGGTGCGCTTTACTGCCCACTCTGCGCGGATACTCAGCTTGGCGCCGGGCCGGCTGATCCGGGCATCTTCCCGCGGGTCGAAACCCAGCATCACCCAGGCGTCCAGAGTTGGAACGTAGCCGTGGCAATGAAACGTCGCACCGTTGATCTGGAAGGCCTGACGCTTTGGCTCGATGCCCTTGATCGGCCAGGCACCGGCGCGAAACCACAGGTCTTCGATCGTATCGCACAACTCTTCATCGCGCTGGGCGGCCAGTTCGGTCACGGCCACCCGTTTCTGCACATCGGGATGGTCGCGTTCCAGCTCCCTGAGCTGCAAGGCGTGCCGGGACATCGGTTTGATCAGTTCGCGAAAACGCTCATCGCGTTGATAAAGACCGTGATAGCAGGCATTGAGCTGTTGGCGCTGAGCATCGTTGATGCGCAGCTCAAAGGGATTGTCCTGGGCGTCATCATCAGCCGTTTCGTTACGATGGCTCAGGGTTTCAAACGCCTGGAGCCGCTCAAACCCGGGCAGACTGCGCACCATGGGCAAGATGCGTGAATGGAAGGTCCGCACCAGATCGCGAGCTTCCTTGAGGCTGATTGTCCGCCCCCACAGGGCAAAAACTTCAATGAGCTTGTGAATGAAGTCCTTGCGCGATTCCCGCGTGAAGGTCACCACGGTCATCGAATCCAACTCAAAACCCAGGTAGTGGGACAGCAGCACAAGGCGTAGCACCAGGGTCGTGGATTTCCCGGCGCCTGCGCCCGCGACGACCGAGGTAGACGGCGTATCGCTCAGGATCATTTTCCACTGCGCGGCGCTCGGCTGGGCGTGAGCGGGAAGCAATCGGGCAACATCGGCCTTGATGCGTTTCTTGAGTTCGGCGGTCAACGGCAGGCGCCAGTCATCGAACAACAGCTCATCGACTTTCGGTGCCGGGTGTTCAGTGCTTCGGAAATCTCGGATCAGCAGGACCTGCCGGCCCTCTTGCAGTCCATCGGCCTTGCCTTCCTTATAGCCGTAGTCAAAACCGGCGCTATGCCCGCTGCGAAAGCCATCGGCCTGGCCGTGTAGCCAGGAAGCCCGATGCTGGGCTCGAAGTCGCGTCAGGCCATGACCCAGAAAACGCGCGGCCAGGCGCTTGAGCAAAGGCATCTGGGCCAGGGGCAGAAGTTCGGGGGGAAGATCGGGAGTGTGTTGCGACACGCTGGGGGACTCCGGTGTTCAGAACCATGGCGGCTATGGTGTCTGTATTTGCCAGCGGATTCCACCCAAAAGCTTTTAAGTCATGGATTTAGGCGATGAAGTGAAAGTGCTGTCGCACATGGCCATCAGTGTCGCCCGACCCACCTTAAGCAGGCTCGCTCCCGCAGAGGCCGGCGTGCACCGTAGCGCCAATGTGGGGCGAGCCTGCTCGCGATGGGTTTTGAGTCACTGACTGGAAATGGCTCCATCGACCAATGCCTGCGCCTCGACCACCAATTGCTTGAGGTGCTCATCACCGATGAAGCTTTCGGCGTAGATCTTGTAGATGTCTTCAGTGCCTGATGGCCGCGCGGCGAACCAGCCGTTTTCAGTCATGACCTTCAGGCCGCCAATGGCCTGGTCATTGCCCGGTGCATGGCTGAGGATGCTCTGGATGGTCTCCCCGGCCAACTCAGTGGATGCAACCTGCTCCGGTGCCAGCTTGCTCAGCAGCGCCTTCTGTTGCGGGCTGGCCTTGGCATCGACGCGCACGGAGAACGGCTCACCCAGTTCATCCGTCAGGGCACGGTAGGCCTGGCTTGGGTCGCGACCGGTGCGCGCGGTCATTTCGGCCGCCAGCAACGCCGGGATCAGGCCGTCCTTGTCTGTACTCCACACACCGCCGTCCTTGCGCAGGAACGAGGCGCCGGCGCTTTCTTCGCCACCAAAGCCCAAGGAACCGTCGAACAAGCCGTCGGCAAACCACTTGAAGCCTACCGGCACTTCATACAGACGCCGACCCAGACGCTGGGCCACGCGATCGATCAGACCGCTGCTGACCACCGTCTTGCCCACGGCGGCATCGGCACGCCACTGCGGCCGGTTCTGGAACAAGTAGTCGATGGACACCGCCAGATAGTTGTTCGGCGCCAGCAAGCCGCCGGACGGCGTCACGATGCCGTGGCGATCATGGTCCGGGTCGCAGGCGAAGGCCACATCGAAACGCTCTTTGAGGCCAATCAACCCCTGCATGGCATGGCTGGAGGATGGGTCCATGCGGATCTGTCCGTCCCAGTCGACGGTCATGAAGCGGAAGGTGGAATCCACCTGGGTGTTGACCACGTCCAGATCCAGGCGGTAATGCTCGGCAATGGCGGGCCAGTAGCGCACCCCCGCTCCGCCCAGCGGGTCCACGCCCAGGCGCAAGCCGGCAGCGCGAATGGCATCGAAGTCGATGACATTGATCAGGTCCGCCACGTAGGTGTTGACGTAGTCGTGACGGTGAGTGGTGTCGGCCTTCAGGGCCTGCTCATAGCTGATGCGCTTAACGCCGGCCAACTGGCTTGCCAGCAGCTCGTTGGCCTTGGCTTCGATCCATTTGGTGATATGGGTATCGGCCGGGCCGCCGTTGGTGGGGTTGTACTTGTAGCCACCACTCTGCGGCGGATTGTGGGACGGGGTGATGACGATGCCGTCCGCCAGACCGGTGGTGCGCCCACGGTTGTAGCAAAGAATGGCGTGGGAGATCGCCGGCGTGGGCGTGTATTCATCTGCCTCGGCGATCATCACGGTGACCCCGTTGGCAGCGAATACCTCCAGCGCGCTGGCGCCTGCCGGAGTAGACAGCGCGTGGGTATCGATCCCCAGGAACAAGGGGCCGTTGATGCCCTGGGCTTCACGGTACAAGCAGATCGCTTGGCTGATAGCCAGCACATGCCATTCGTTGAACCCCAGGTCGAAGGAACTGCCACGGTGACCGGAGGTGCCGAAAGCCACCCGTTGGGTCGAAACCGAGGCGTCGGGTCGGCCGGTGTAATAGGCCGTCACCAGTCGCGGGATATCGATCAACAACTCTGCCGGTGCCGGCTTGCCCGCAAATGGACTGACTGTCATGCAAAACCTCTGAATGGAGTGGCTCGATAAAATGGATGCAGTTTACTGACAGTTCGACCGTGGCGCGATGGGTTCGATCCATCGCCCTCCATTACGATTGCTCAAGTCTCAAGGCATCGGCCAGCGCACAGAGTGCAGTATCCAGATCGTGTGAACCGCTCAAGGCGTGGGTCAGGCGCAGATGTTGTGCGTACAGCCCTTGCAAACTGAACAGTTCCCCCGGCGCAATGACGATTCGTTGCGCAAGCAGCCGCTGGAACACCCGTCGCAGATCGACGCGCCGCGAAGATCGGGTCCAGATCGTTGCGCCCCCTTGGGGCTCCAGCCATTGCAGGCTGTCCCCCAGCCGCTCGCGCAGCATTTGCGTTGTCGAGAGCGCACCTTCACGCAACAATCGTCGCAGCACCAGCAAGTGCTGATCGATCCGTCCGTTGCTGTACAAACGGGCGATGGCCTTCTGGCGAATCGGTGACAGACGAAACGCGCGTAGCAGGAAATGTCGCTGCAACTCCAGCGTCAGCTGTCGCGACAACACATAGCCGTAGGGGGCCTCGGGGCCGATGGTTTTTTCGAAAGTGGAATAGACGATCAGCCGGTCGGGGTCGAGCAAGTCTCGAAAAGGCGTCACCCCGGCTTCGAACGCCAGGTCTGTATAGCTGTCGTTCTCCAGCACCCATGTGCCGTGCAGATCCAGTAAGCGCGCGACGGCGCGACGGTTGTTTTCAGGAGCGAGCGTGCCCCTGGGCATGTTCAGGACCGAGGACAGGATGACCAGGCGGACCGCTTTACTCGTCAGTAATTGTTCCAGTTGCTCGACATTGATCTCCCCATCCGCCAGCAGTGGCAGTTCGATTACGTCGATATCGGCCGCCTGCAGCAAGCGCAGGACGGTCCAGTCGCAGGGTGATTCGATCAGCACCGTGGCGCCCTTGAGCGCCAGCACGGCGATCAGAATCTCCAATACACCGCGCAGATCAGCGCCGATATAAACATCGTCGGCGTTCCAGCACCGGGCCGGCGAAGACGTGTAGCGAGCCGCCAGCGCGGTGCGCAGTTCCAGCTCGCCCCAAGGCTGCGAGGGCATTTGTGAAGAGCGCGGATACTGACGCAGCAGCTCACGCTCCAGTAACAACAGCGGGCTGTCCAGCGGTTGCATCGACGCAGGCTCGTCAGCGCTGAGTACCAGCATTCCCGGTCGTCGTGCATTGACATACAGGGTCTCGAGCAAATCATCACCGCCGCCCAGCGTCGCAACGCAGGGTACTGGCAACGCGTAATAACCGGATTTGGCGACCGAATAGACCCGCCCTTCCTTCTCCAGCAACGAATAAGCGTACTGGATGGTAGAGATCGACACGTTCAGGCGCTCGGCCAGTTGCCGTAACGACGGCAAACGCACTCGGGCGTCGGCGCCCAGTTCGTTGATCAGGGTGGTGAGGTAACGATAAACCGCCTGATACGCGAAGTCTGTTTCCCGGCAACCTTTCATGGGGTTGGGCCAGGCGACGTGGCGAATGAATCCGTCAAATCCTGCCCCTCAATGCCGTGCCGCACGTTCGCGCATGGCATCGTCGCCCTGCCCGGCTTCTTCAATGTCAATGTCATCGACAGGTTGCTGCGCATCCATCCCCGATGCCTGCTCCTGCTCCGGCGGCGTGATACTCGCCCGATACAGCTTGCCGAGCATATCGATGGACAGGCCACTGACGTCGACCATCCATTGCGCCACCTGATCGGCAATGGCCGCGCCCTGCATGGCCTTGTGCAGATCGGGCATCGCCACCAGCATGCCGGGATGACAGCAGCGCAGGAAGTGCTCCAGGCCAGCGCCTTGCTCCACGAAGGGCGCGAACAACATGCACACCAGTTGCGTTTCGTTGAGCCCCAGGGTCTTGTGCGCGTCGCTGGCGGCCTGGGCGCGCCGCTCGGGGATGGCCGTGGGTGGGCCGAACAGCATGCGTGCCTGCTCGCAGACGTGCTCGGGCAACTGCTTGCGATGCATGATCATGATCGCTCGTTGTACATAGTCGCCATAACCTGCCTCATAGCTGCGCCCCTGCAGATAACAGGCCTGCAGGCCATGCAGGTGAGCTGACAGCAGTGGGCTCAGGTATTCGTTTTCCGGCGCCGATGCGACGAGTTCATCGGTCCGCACCCGAAGGAATTCACTGAACAGCGGCCAGTTGGTTTCTTGCGAACTGTCGACGATCAGGTCGTCGATACCGATGTGACTCACGCGCCGACACGCCTCGAAATGCCCCTCGGGTTTCCACGCGCCCTCGTGGTCCTGACCATAGAAGCCCAGGTAGGGATTAGCGCCCAAGGTATCGAGTTGCGCGAAGAGACTGTCGAAACCGCTGGACGGGTCAGTCGCCAGGCCGACCTTGCGGGCGGCACGTCGAAGGCCCGACATGAACTGTTTTTGCTCGCGAGGCGTATCACTGCTGACTAACGAGTCCACGCCGCGCTCCCAGCGAGCCATATGCCGATAGAACTCCGCCATCGCCAGGTAGCCGTGATCGCCTACTTCCAAGGGGCTGTCGATCGAGCGAAGGTGGCCCAGAACCAGCGTGTCCATGCGATTGGCCTCATGCCCGGCCGCCGACAATGGCTGCTTGTGATTGAACGGCACTACCTCGCGGTTATCCGCCATCAGCAGTTCCACCCGGGGGTCGTCGTAGACGAACAGCGCGCTGTAACAGCGGTGGATGTTTTCCAGGGTCGCCTGGGTGGTTTCGCTCAGGCGTGGCGTGGCGACACGCAAGTCGAAGGTCACCGGATGCCTGCCGGCGATGCTCAACTGTGCGGCCCGCAAGGCGGTCAGGACATAAAAACTGTCCCGGCTGCCGTTCTGGACCGTCAACACACGATAGTCGCCGATCCGGTCGATGCCGCCAGCGGCGACAATTAAACGCTGGATCAAAAGCTGCAACGCCGTCCGTTCCGCGCGGGAATAAAAACCTGACAGTCGCTGCAATATCTGTTGATACACGTGATTCATTGCCTGCTCATGAATTGAACTCATAGCCATATACCTGGAAATTCAAATATCGGCGTCGCACCGGCATAGCGTGACCGGGCGACGGGTTGATCTGGAAGGTTGTTCTAGTACTGCAAAGAGTATTGGTAATACGCTCAAGCTTTGCTTGTCGTAATTATTTGATACATAAGCTGTGGAGTTCGCCCGCTTCGCCTCGGTACGTGCCTGCAAGCCCATGAGGCATTGGGTTTCAGCGATTCCGCCCTGCGTCCTAGGAAGATTCCGACAGCATCCTTCAGACAACGAGTACGAAAAACAAAGAACATGCCTAACTTCAATTGTCCCCCTGCCCCAGTCAGTTTTTTCCACAGTCGATTGATGGCGTTAAAATAATTAACGCTTGATGCACCTTTGCCCGAAGGATGACGATTCTCTAGAAACTTGTACTGCGCCACGACTTCTTCCTTGAGATGGAAATCAGCGTTCAATTATCAGGACTTAAATAACGATTAGAAGATACAGATTGAGGGCAAAAACCAGTTCAGTTCTCTGGGGATTAAACGCTTTTTGGGTGTTGAGTGAACTGGACCGCCCAAGCGAAGGCGTGGTTGCCGCGCACCAGGGCGTCATTGCCGAACGGAGCGGCAATGGCAGAAGAAAGGAAGGAAAGCAGGTTCAGGCCGAAGGCAGCGCAAGAGTCGCCATGCTGACTCTTGCGCGGAGGAGGAATCAGGCGGGGTCGACTACCTGAAGGGCAACGCGTTCACGGCAGGGGCATTCGCCCATGTAACGGTGGGCTTCGACAAACTCGGAGAATGGAAACACCCGGGTCTTGAGCGGCAACAGCACGCGATCGGCGGTCAGTTGATTGATATCACGCAGCGCCCGCTGCAATGCAACCTGATCCTGGATGATGCCCAGTTCCGGCTTGCCGGTAAAATTGCCGATGCAGTGCACAAAGAACTGAATGTTCTTCTGGAACGCCGCACAGGCCGGGAACGGCGTCTGGTTGCCGCCTTGCAAGCCATACAGCACCAGGCTGCCCCGCGGCGCCAGCACATCACCGAGCAGCGACATTTGCGGCCCGCCGAGGCCATCGAACACCACATCGACGCCACGGTTATCAGTGAGCTTGTTGATTTGCATCAGCAAGTCCTGCTCTTCGGTGACGATGACTTTCTCGGCGCCGAGCGACAGCAGGTACTCACGCTCATCAGCGGTCTTGGTGGCCGCGATCACCCGTACACCCAAGGCCTTGCCCAGTTGCACGAAGGATGGTCCGGCGCAATGACTGGCATCAGTGACCAGGGCAAACTGCCCCGGCTTGACCCGTGCCAGGTCCACGTAGGCGAAATAGGCGATCAGCAGTGGCGTGTAGTGCACAGCGGCTTCGATCGGGGTGAGCACGTCGGGATAACGGGTCAGCGCGGTACGCGGCAACACGATGATCTCACCGTACACCGGGTAATCGTTAGGGCTCTCGGCAGGGAAACTGGCAACTTTGTCGCCTACAGCCAGGTCGTCGACACCGTCTCCGACAGCCGTCACCACCCCAGCCATTTCATGACCAAGGCCCGACGGCAGGCGCGCCTGGGACGACGCCAGATTCTGGCGCCAGAGGGTGTCATACCAGCTGATGCCGATCGCTTCGACACGGACCTGCACTTCTCCTGGCGCAGGAAGAGCCGCCGCATGCTCTTCGCATTTGAGCACCTCGGCACCACCAAACTTGTGAAAACGGATCGTGCGGGACATCGCAAACCTCGTCAAAGTAACCTCTAATGCCATGAACTCTATCCGGGCTTTGTACCCAAGACCATCAGTGGCTATTAATAGTCGACATGCCTGTCATTGATTCCGCAGCAAGAAAATGAACCCAGTCTTGTAGGGCCTATCCCTAAGAAAAAGCAATTAGCCGGTGCAGAGTACCAGTCTTTCCCCGTAAGATTCATGCCGGTCATTGTTCTCATATGGCCGCTCACGTCAAGCTTGCTGAATCTGCCAGGACCCCAGATGAATCGTAATGACCTGCGTCGTGTCGACCTGAACCTGTTGATCGTGTTCGAAACATTGATGCATGAACGCAGTGTGACCCGAGCCGCCGAGAAGCTGTTCCTCGGCCAGCCAGCCATCAGTGCCGCGCTGTCACGGCTGCGCAACCTGTTCGATGACCCGCTGTTCGTGCGCACCGGTCGCAGCATGGAACCGTCGGCCCGGGCGGTCGAAATCTTCGCCCTGCTCTCCCCAGCCTTGGATTCGATCTCCACGGCGGTCAGCCGCGCGGCGGAGTTCGACCCGGCCACCAGCACCTCGGTGTTCCGCATCGGCCTGTCGGACGACGCCGAGTTCGCGCTGTTGCCGATGCTGCTCAAGCGTCTGCGGGCCGAAGCCCCGGGCATTGTCCTGGTGGTACGCCGGGTCAACTACATTCTGATGCCGGGCTTGCTGGCGTCCGGTGAAATCTCCATCGGCGTCAGCTACACCGAGGATCTGCCGGCCAACGCCAAGCGTAAAGTTTTGCGGCGCAGCATGCCCAAAGTGCTGCGGGCCGACACTGCGCCGGGTCGGCTGACCCTGGACGAATTCTGTGCCCGGCCCCATGCGTTGGTGTCCTTCGCCGGGGACCTGAGCGGTTTCATCGATGAAGAGCTGGAGAAACTGGACCGCAAGCGTCACGTGGTATTGGCCGTACCGCAGTTCAATGGCCTGAGCACGTTGCTGGCGGGCACTGACATTATCGCCATCGTGCCCGACTACACCGCCGACGCACTGACCGCCGCTGGCGGCGTTCGCGCCGAAGACCCACCGATTCCGGTGCGCAGCTTCGAACTGCACATGGCCTGGCGCGGCTCCCAGGACAACGACCCGGGTGAGCGCTGGTTGCGTTCGCGGATTCAGATGTTTTTTGGGGACCCTGAGAGTCTTTAGGCGTCGTCGGGCAGGCTGTTTAGCTGATCATTTCTGGCTTTTCATAGGCCATGGAGATCCATTCACTTCCAGTGGATTGCTACATTGGGGGCACATCTGAGGGCATGCATTGGATCGTTTGAAAAGGATGCCCCAACCTAAGGTCCGGCAGCCCCTTCTCGGAAAAGTCATACGCTACTGGTCGCAAACCGCCGTCGAGCGCTATCCGATTACATCAGCGTGTCGATTACTATCTTCTGGCCCCTATGAAATACTGCCGGCCCGGTGCAGAGACACGATACGATTCTCCCCCCGAACATAGCGGCATGACCAAACGTGACGGAGACCAACACGATCAATGAGGAACCGGTGTAAGCGTATGGTGAATTACCCTCTCGCTCTTATGGCCGGGGTCGGGTAGGTGAATTGCCGGACGGCTTAGACGTTGATCACCTCCAACCCCCGCCACGAATACCCAATCTCGCGTTTCTTCACTGGGCTACCGATCCGCGGCAGCGCCTTCAAATTTCACGCCCATGACCGAGAAAGTTCGAAGCGCGAGGATCAATCACAATCTTCCCGCGAGATATCCGAAAAGTCTGTGAGCACATCGCAATTGATGCAGTGGTACATGCCGGAAGCGTCTAGGTAATGCATACCGCAAAAGCATCCACAAAACGGGCAGCACTCTTGAATCTCCAAATCACCCCACGCCCAGACGCCCACGTATTCCGGTAACGCGTCTCGCCCATACCCCGTGATTTCGAATGCATTAGCATTTTTCGCTATGAATCCATCTTCACCTTCATCCATCAGGATGGGCAAGACGTCAGCAGGTTCGATCCGGAACCATTCTCCTATCTGCCTCTGTGGCGCGAAATGGATGTGGAGCTTCCTTTCAAGAGCTGCATCATTTTCTGAATGAATCCAGTCCATCACCTCCAAAGGAAAGGGGCTACCGGTCTGTAGCTGACCAGGCCGACGCGTGATGTCGCTAGCGCGCCCAACTTTGATGTGGATGCAATTGTTGGCCTGTACCTGACCAATGAATAGACCGGCATCGCATTTTTCTCGATAGAGGTGAGTCGGGACGAAGGGGCTGAAGAAATCCGCTGGCTCACCCTACTGAACCTAAGGGTTTATCTTTCGGGTGACATCAAGCTTACGATGCATCAGCGATACCATCGTGAGAATGTCGAGGGCGTCTTGCTCGGACATAGGCCAATCTATCTTCGTCGCATGCGCCAAAGGATTGCGGACGGCGCCGAACAGTCCGATTAGCAGATTCGCAAATCCCTTCTGCTCACTTTTCTCAGATTCGGTGGCCAGGGGGCCCAAGGCAAGCATTGGGCTTTGCCCAAGGAAAGCCTTTGTCACCAAATCGGCCCCATCGCCATTCAAGCCCGAAAGATTTCGGATTCGTGCCGCAATCCCCTTTGTAGCCTCAAATACGGCGTGGAAGTAATTTTCGCTCAACAGTTCTGCCCTACAATATTTCAAAACCTCCTCATGTACTGCTCGGGCTTCTAGCGCAGCTTTGAGCCGGCCTACACGGGCACGGGCCACATCCAGAGTGGTTGCCTTGTCCGCACGCCCGACCTTTCCATCATCGCGCACATAGAATCCCGAGAATGCTAGGACAACGTTGAGCTCATCCCTGCGCCAAATAAAGGCCTCACGATCCCGGGCGTAGCTCACAGGATTCATAGCGCTGTTGATGAAAAGAATGAGATGGTTCCCGACCTGATGCTGGTTTTGCATTTGTGCCAAAGCGTTGAACAAGCGCTTCCACTTGGTGTTGTTGGCGTCGGCGTCCGGAACGCGAATGTCTTGGAGGAGATATCCAATTTGAGTGCCGCTCAAGCCACGTTCAGTATCAGCCAGAACACGACATGCAGCTTCTAGGTGTTGCGAACTAAAAGGTGGGATGCGGGTACTCAAAGCCAATCTCCATCGGTAAACACTAGAGTGCCACTCGAGCAGCTGGGAAAAATAGCCCATAGGCCAATGTGTCGAATGAGAGAGCGCACGAGGTGCTAGCCCTCAATATCCGATCTGAGGTTTTCCTCCAGATGCTCAACTCTGGATG
The DNA here is from genome assembly GCF_057787095.1 of Pseudomonas sp. N-1-13. Classification (NCBI taxonomy): domain Bacteria; kingdom Pseudomonadati; phylum Pseudomonadota; class Gammaproteobacteria; order Pseudomonadales; family Pseudomonadaceae; genus Pseudomonas; species Pseudomonas sp. N-1-13. The sequence continues at coordinate 2,807,068 of NZ_JBYNRI010000001.1, forward strand.
TGCCCGGAATTGGGAACGTGACCGGCGAGTAGTTCAGAAGCCATTTCAAGGCATGGGTTGCCGAGGCGGACTGGCCTCGAACCTCACCGGTTGAAAAATACCTTCCGGCGCTCAGAGGCGCGTAGGGAATGAACGCTATTTCGTTCTGCTCACACCAGCGGATCACATCCTCGGACTGGTTATCCAGGATGCTAAATTGATTCTGAACCGCGGCGATGGGTGCAATCGCAATCGCCTGCGTGATTTGAGGAATATCGACTTTCGACAAGCCCAGGCATTTGATCTTCCCTTCTTGTCGCATCTGCTCAAGCTCCCCGACCTGGTCAGCCAAGGGGACATTTGGATCGACACGGTGCAAGTAATACAGATCTATCGCTTCGACGTTGAGCTGCCTGAGGCTCATCTCAACGCACTGGCGCAAATACGCTGGAACGCCGCATGGCGTCCACTTGCAGGGACCTTGACGGGTGAAGCCACCTTTAGTTGCAATGATCAGGTCGTCGGCATAGGGAAACAACGCTTTACGAATTAGCCCCTCGGCCACATTTGGCCCATAGGCGTCAGCGGTATCGATGTGTTGCACGCCCAACTCCACCACTTTACGCAGGAGCTGGACGGCTTCAGCTTCAGAAGCAGGCGGGCCCCAGATGCCCAGCCCCGTGAGCCTCATGGTGCCAAATCCGAGGCGCCTCACCTGCTTTCCTGCCAAGAGTCCCGTACGGGGGCCGGTCATAAGTGCTCCAACTTTTGAAGGATTTCGATGTGTAAGCTATCGAGAAGAACATCTCGTACGTCAGGAAAAAGCATCTGATGCTGGATCCCGAAGTCGCTCAAGATCTGATGCAAATGGCTGTCGACGGACGCCCTGAAAGGCAAGTTGGTATCGCGTCCTGGGCCGAGAGCAATGGAGCTATCAAGCCTGGTCGCAACGATTATCGTGTAGCCAGGAAGCTGGCTCGTGATTAATGATTTGACCGCTTCTACCTGGTGCATCGGTGCAGATGTACCCCGATGCTCGATTGCGGCATTCCAATACGCCACGGCATCCATGATCGGTCGATCGACCAATATCACCTCGGCAGTGTCAGCCGCTGCTCGTTGCGCCTCAAGCGTACGGTCGATAAACCACATCGTGGAGTCGTAGGTATGCTGAGTGAGCAGCGGGATACCTTGCTGTACCGCAAGCTTCCCGAACGATGGGATGGTAGCAACGCAGATGCCTTTGCACTCAAGTGAAACTTTGAGCGCTTCACAGAAGGTGGACTTCCCCGTGGAGTGGGTTCCAGTGACACCTAAAAGAACAGGCTTCACCATAGGCTTCCTTGTTCCGGGGGAGGCGATTGCTCGTAAGGTTGCGTTTTGAGCTGCGCGATTTTGCAGATATCCTGCCAAGTGCTGGCAGCTGAATTTTCGATGAGATGATCAAGCAATAAGGCCGTCGCATAAGCATCATCTGCTGCCCGGTGGAGCTGGTCGGCGACCTTGTCGCGCAGCCCTGTATCAATGAGCAATGACTCAAGCCGATGGCTCTTGGCGTGAGGGTAGACGTGACGAGCAAGTTTCAAAGTGTCGATGACCCCCACTGGCGACCATTCGGGTAGGTGACGCTTCATCACGCCATAGTCGACCGACGCATTGTGCGCGACGAACCATCGGCTCTGCAGGTGCTGCTCGACGTTATCCATGATCTCAGCCCAGGATGGGCAATTTTCCAGCTCCGCATTTTTAATACCGTGGATTCGCTGGGCCTGCCAAGTGATCCGGTGGACGGGCTTGATTAACCAAGACAGAATCTCGCGGTTTTCCGTCGGTGGAAATGAGGCGATTCCCACCTCGACCAAGTCAGGTGGCGTATGCCCATTGCCCTCAACGTCTACGATGATGATTGGTTCAGGGGGCCAGGCGAAGTCTGTTTTTAGCATCAGAGATTCCTTGTCGCCTCGGCGCGGCCATGGCGCGCGTAGTGATGGGGTTTGTCAGCGTCGTGCACCTGATAGCCTATTGAGTGCTGTAAATAGTAACGACGCTGTTCATCCAGGCCACGAACGACAATCGCACGGTCGTTCACCTGCGGGGCTTCCACAGCACCCAGCTCGTGGCACATTCGATTGAGAATCTGCTGATCTGGCTTCTTCCATGCCGCCTTGCAGATGGAGAATTGGGCGCTAGGGCAGGTATCGCATAGTTCGGTGATGCCGAAGTGTCCGTTGTAATCGGGTTGTGCATGCGCAAAGGCGACTCCGCAAGAGGTTTTGTGGAAGATCGGTGTCACCTGATTCTGTTCCCCATACAATCTGAGCAACCTATGCTCATCTTCCAGCGGGAGTAGTTTTCGTCTTGCCGTCATTTTGTAAGGTTCAGGGATTCCTTGGCTCTGGTAAAACTCAGCTATTTCCTTTCGATAGAACAGCCCGCTAAATACGGTCGCATGGGCATGGTTGGCCAGCGCCGCGGCCTTTGCAATGTGTTCTAACGAGTCGTTTAGCCCTGGAACGATTGGGCGCCAATACAACACCACTTTGTAGTGCCTCGCTTGGCGGAACAGCATCTTCAGACTGTTGGCAGCGATCGAAGACTTGATGGGCTCGATCTTCGGATCATCAATTCCTGAGTACGTAACCAGCACTGTCAGCTTGATATTTCTGAGAGTATTGAAGCGCTCGCAATCGTCCTGAGATACGCGCCATCGAGTGATCACAAGCACATTGTTGGTTAGCCCAGCCTCATCAAGCATACGCAGCAGATTGTGAGTATGACTCTTGACCTCGGGGAGCATCGGGTCAGTAGCCCGGTTGAACAGCTGAATAGGTGTGATATGAGGCTGGAAAAACCTATGAGTGATAAATCGCTGGAAGGCTTCTTCATCGCTCATCAGCGCCTGCGGCGTGCGCTGATCGAAATTTCCATAGAGGTGACGAACGCAGTAGCTGCAATCGAGTGGACAGCCAATGATGTGATTCAAGCTGAGCCCGCTTTTGCGGTACCCGACTGGATCTACAAGATTCGGGTTAGCATTTTGTAACTGCGTCGAGTCGATGATTCTGACTTGGGATCTCACTGCGATTCTCCTTGCTTGCCATCGGGTCATCAGATGGAGTGAGCGCCCATTTAGGGTGCCTACCCGCCCATCCTTGGTAGGTAACAGTAATGGCTAGATGATAGCTTGATTTCTGAACTCACGGGCAAGCCCAGCTCATATGGCTGAGCCAGTAGTTTCGCTGTCCGCAGCATCCCACGCTTAAGCGCCCTCATAATGTGATCCAAATAAATTGCGAACCCAGCGAAACGCACTGGAACAAAGGCCACTAGTAGAAAGCCTCGCAGATCAGATAGAGCACTGCAGCACGCGCTTGACCAATTGCACGATGCTGGAAATGGTGCTTCGTTCGCTTATTTGCTGCTTTGAGGTCATCATTTGCACTGCGGACGACTTGAAGTGGACTAGATGCTCGGCCCGGTCACCGAGACATCAAGGATCGACGTCCCTCTAAATGCCGCCGGGGCTTTGACCGCAGAACTCTCTCGATCCATTGTCCCCGCGCTTCGCCTCCAACATTTGATGTTTGGTGACTGCTGACCCGCCAAGTCAGCGCGCTCACTTTCTGGCCGAAGAGGGACTGGTCGAGCATCGCGGGCAGCGCGTCATACTGAGAAGAGGAAACACAACAGTGTATAGTTAGCGTCGCAGAGCATCACGAGGCTCAGGATGCTCGCACAGCGGTTGCGTCGTCCGTCCAAGCTTGCAGATCGATCAGACCCGTTCATTCATTCTGAGATGCAAGCGGTTGAAGATCTGACCGGACGTCCCTGGGTTTCGCCAGCCTCGAAAACGTTGGCACGCCGCTGACCACGGACCGAAGTGATCTGGCTTTTCTCAAAACGAAGCCCCCGAAGGTCATCGATTGGGTTTCTTAGGATTTCGTGCAGAGTGCCAGGCACCATGCCCGGCAGTCTTTTCATTTGAACTTTCAACAAGCCCCCTAAGGGTTGGCGATGCCATCATTACGCTTAAACGATGTCAGAATCGTGTCGTTGCCTCGGTGCTCTCCAATGCATTGCCACCAAAATTTCTTAACAATTCGTTAGTACTGGATAATCATGTCCCTAAAATATTGATGATTCGTTATCTTGTGACTGAACAGGCAATCCACGAACTCTCCAGACCCTATCCCAATTTCGTTCACCATTTCACTGATAACAAATTTGTGCCTAAATCCATCATAAATCTCCTGATGTAGAGTCACAAAAAATTCTTGAAAATTTACATCTTGATAACACTCAGACAGGATGCCCGACTCATAATGATACATCCTTTTAGATTCACCGTAGCTGTACTGAAATAAACCGTCCAATCTTTCAAGTAAAACATTCTCCATATGTACCAACTCATCTCTAGACACATCATGATTGCATTTGAAAGCACAGAACAAATAGTAATTAGGGTTTGCTGAGCTGTATGACCGAGAGCCCAGATCCCCCATAGTTATACCTATCTTGGCGAAGCGGTCATTACCTGCGTCGGCCCCTAGATATAGCCATCTATCCACTGACGTAAAGTTCATCATTGTCTGCGTATAAGCATGATCAAGCTTATAGTCATCAAACGAAATCGATTCATCCCAAGGAAACTTGTCTTTTCTCAAAATACCACCCAGCTCATTCACGAATAAAAACAGCTTTAGTAGCGGTTCCGACATACGGAGATTTTGTCGCTTATCCTGATCAAACTCGCAGCCGCTTCCAAGATCCTCAATCAGATGGGTTTGAGGTTCATCTTGGCTTCAAAAATCAGCAGATCGCTTTCCTCGTTGTTGATCATCATGTTGACTAGGCGAGGGCTCACTTCGATCTCGCCGCCAAGCGTCGCATGCACAGTTTCGGGGTACCGTTCGAGCATCAGATCCGCTAGGCCATGGCTGTAGCCATCGCGGATGAGCTTAATCTTCGTGTCATCCGCAGTACCGTATTTGATGAGTTTGTAGAAGCCTGGATCCAGGGCACCTACCCCATTCAGCACCTCGACGAACTTGAAAATCTTGTTATCGAAGAAATCGTCCTCGTCCTTGAGACGGACGATTGCCAGGTTAATACGCTCGCCGTCATCCTTTTGGGAGATTCTTACCCAGTTCTCGTACTTGCTGTCGCGATATTTGGTATCACCCCATTTACCCACGAATACGTGATCGCTATGGCTAGTCTCGACCAGCTTTTTCCAGTACGCGAGCGTCTGTCGGATCGTCTGCTTGATGCTGAGTTTCTTCAGCTTCCAATCCAGGATCATGGCGTAGAAATTCCGGGCAGGCTCTTGCTTGAGACGCACCAGGTCGCTGTACTCTCGGCTGTCGTCGAAGTGATCGACGAACGATTTGGAGATCGCAAGCATCAGCCTGTCAACGGTATTGATGACGCCGTTCGCCTCGATGCCTCGCCTGATCTTCCGTTCAATAGCCTCCTCCTCTGAGAACACGTCAATTTCACTGACACTGTTCGCGATGAGGAGCTTGCCCACCTGAGTGGTAACGTACCGACACTCTCGATCTTTAACCACGCCAGGATGCAGATTTTCAAGACGAGCCACGGCGTCGTCGTAGAGAACCGACACCTTCCCATCGATGATCTTGGTGGCTTCAAGCAGAACGTTGCTGACAGTGTCCTTGACCACCTTTGAGACGTTGACGGATTTATCGTAGAAAGTCTCAAGCGCTGCATTGTCGCGGGTGTAGCCATTTACGCCCAACAGGTAGATGCTGGACTCCAGCTTTCTCAACGCAGCCTTAGCTCCAGGCGCGAAGACCTCACTGAACCGGTTGACGCGTCCGACCAGGTTCTTGAATTGAGATGGCGTCAGCTTTTGCTTCCCTTTGAAAAAATCAAAGACGAAGAGTCGTTCGATCGGCAGGTTCACCCCTTCCAGAAGCGTGGAGTTGCAGACCAAAAACCTCATCTGCTTGGAGCTGCTGAACAGGTTCTCCAAGTAAAGACGGATGGTGTCAGGGATCGAACCATGGTGGTACATAACCCCTTTGCGCAGGCAGCCGATCAGTTTGTAGCGTCGGTCAAAAAGCTCTTCTAGCTCGGCACAGGCGGTCTGGATCAGCGGACAATCTACGAGCGGCAGCACGGCTGCCAGTTCAACCGCAAATGACTCAATGCTTTTTTTCCTGTTGCCGTAAACGATGTTTTTGGACAGTGCTTCGCCTTTGATGAGCTCGAAGCAGTTGGCATACCTCCGATCGAATTCCATCCAGTCATTCAGGAAATGGTCATAGAGCTTGAGCTTCGTCTGGCCCCTCCCTGCCCTAAAATCCTTGATGTAGAAGCGCTCAGACTTGATGTACTCGTCGATCTTGAATCCGCTCGGGATCATGTCCAAGAAGCGCACACGGACATTGAGTTCATCGCATAGGAAGGGAGTCAGGAACTTGAATGATGTTTCCGGATTACGAGCCCCCAGGATGCACAGCATGGCAGCCAGTAACTCACTTCTGCGGTCGCTCTGCAGCAGGTTGTGGGCCTCGTCGACGAAGACCATATCGAAGCTCAGCCCGGCGTTCTCGTTCAAGAGCCTGTTGAGCCGCTCCTGGGTCAGGACAAATGCCCTGTTCTTCCGCTCAACCGAATACATCTCGGGGTGGGTCACCACCTTGCCCAGCCCCTCAATGTCCGCGTAGATCAACCGCTTTTTCGTCTGGGCCAGCAGAGCCTTAGAGGGCACGAGGATCAGGATCCGCTGCCCTGGATTTTCTCTCACCGATTGGATGATGAGCTCAGATTTACCGTAACTGGTCGGAGCAACCACGACTGACGACTTACGGTACTCCGACTGAACAAATGTCCGCAGGGCATCTTGTTGCTCAGTCAGCACGATGCCTTTATCACGGAAGGTATCGATGTAGCTGCCCACGATGTTTCGGATGAACGACTCGCTGCGGTGGTCATCCTCGGAAAAGTAGCTACTGATCACTGCTGAGACAGGGTGCAGGCCACTGTTGAGTGCTACATCGTACAGCGCCTGGTACTGACCCGAAGCGTTACCGTAAAACAGGATAATGCGGTAGCCGAGACGCCGAATTTCGAGGGTCTTGTGGTTAAGGAGCAGCACGGCGATAGCCAAAAGTTTCACGGTCTCTGTGTTACCCAGTTCGTCTCCCTTGAGGAGTTGGAAATACAGATCCTTGAACTTGGTGTTGCCCAGCTTCCTGATGGTCAGCTCTTCCATGCTACTGCTCCGCCTCCTGCCTCAAGAACTCTTCCAGCTTTTCCATGGTGCCTTTGTGGAGGGACAGCACCCACACCGTTTTGAACACAGCTTCAGCTACCAGCTGGGTGGTGAAATTCGAAACGGTATTTTCGGCGATAGCCTGGGACACTTCGCTGAACAGGGCAGAGACCAGAAATACATTGTTGTCCGAAGCACTCGCCCCGTCTTCTTCAGCCAAATCACCTTCCATCTCCAAGATCTCAATCACCGAGTCCCGATAATTGGCTTTGTTGTGGATCGCATTTTTCGCGGCATTGATCGCGTTGAGCCAGTGATTGAGCTCCGGCTCAGCCAAACGCCTCTTGAGGTCATCCCGAGCCAAACGCAATAGCGCACTTGTGGCCGAGCAAGACGTCTTGTCCGCCCCTCTGCCGCCCGACTTGACCTCGGTGATCCAGACGTTGTTGGTTGAGGTCTCGTATAGGAGGAGATCGAAGCCCTTCCGGATACTCTTCTCTTCCATATTGAAAAACGGGGAGACCACATCGAAGTCGGGGAAGAGCTTCAGAATGATGACGTGAGACAGGAGCTCACCCAGCATGCCAATCCGGGTTTCCCAAGGCTTCTTGGAATAGCGCTCGTTCCAGAAGTGCTTAATCGTCGCAGGGTATTTGTAGATCGCCCTGTCCTTGCTGGCCTGATCAGCACCATGACAGATACGGGTGAGGTTTTCCCTCAGCGCGAGCTTGAGCCCATCAGAAAAATTCTCGACACAACACAGGGCATACTGGTCTACCTGCTTGAAGCTCACGCCATCCATAACACTTCCTACAAACACTAAACCGCAGAATCCTCTTGCGGTTGCTGCGCACGATCAATGATCCCACCCTGATTAAGGGTAGGCACCAGCTGAGCAGTCGTGCGCGCGAGTCAAATCTAGTCGGGGACGACCGATAGCGGCACTATGCCAGCGTTACCGCAAGTTAGCGTGATTGACGGGAGTGGTAAACATGATCGTAGACAATTTTTGGTGCAAATCGTCGGAGGTTGCGTAATGGCTGTATAAATATCCAATTGTTCGTAGGACAATCAGCGTCGGACTAAAAGATACGCAGCACTGTAGACAGCTCCATTCGACGCCACTGGTCATTCCCGACTGAGAGGTAGGCAATGTGAGCCCCCTTCCCCACTTATGAACTACTGAAAGCCATCTGAATCCATCTGGCTCTGCCGGAAATCGCCACTCGCGAACCTGATGCACTGGGAGCAAAATTGGGGGCACATTTGAATTTTTTCCGCCTGAAAACACCGTCCTAGAGCCAAGTCAAAATGTTCTTCGGGGATCCGGAAAGCCTGTAACAGAACTCCACCGAGTTTCGAAAAACGTTTAATACGACTGCACCGCAACGCGGTCCTATTTACACAGGTGTTGAGTGGCCTTAACAGCTTCAGTCGTTGAAACAGTCATGGCGCACTCAACAACGGATTACGCTCTCGACCTCGCAAAATCCTAGGCTAGAGCTCTGATTTGTTCAGACTAAAACCTGTGTGGCATCACACTCTCCACTCCGCTGTAAGGCTCAAACCAATTCGGCTAAAGACGCCGGATTGAAGCCTTTCAGCTCCGCGTAATCGCCATTTTCCACTTTGGCGACCCAATCCTTGTCACTCAGCAGAACACGTCCTACGGCGATCAGATCAAACTCTTCGCGCTCCATACGCTCGACGAGCCGATCCAGGCTCGCAGGGGTTGAGCCCTGGCCGGCGAATGCGTGAGTAACGTCATTGTCCAGCCCGACCGAGCCAACGCTAATGGTTGTCGCTCCAGTGACTTTCTTCGCCCAGCCCGCGCAGTTCAGCCCGTTCTCACCATCAATTTCGGGAAACTCAGGATCCCAGAAACGTCGCTGCGAACAGTGCAGAACATCAACACCTGCCTCAACCAACGGTAGCAGCCACGCTTCCATTAATGCTGGGGTCTCGGCGAGGCGCACTCCAAAGTCCTGCTGTTTCCACTGGCTGACGCGCATGATGATAGGGAATTCGGGCCCAACGGCATGACGAACGGCAGACACTATCTCAGCGGCAAAGCGCGAGCGCTCTTTGATCGTCAGTCCGCCATAACGATCGGTGCGCTGATTGGTGCCGGCCCAGAAGAACTGATCGATCAAATAACCATGAGCCCCATGGATCTCGACTGTGTCGAAACCCAGGCGTTTGGCATCCGCCGCTGCCTTGGCAAAAGCAGCAACCGTGTCCGCAATATCCTCTTCGCTCATTGCCACACCGCGCGGGTCGTTTGGCGAATCGAGGCCTGATGGGCTTTCAACCGGCGCATCAGGCTCCCAGCCGCTGACGTCACGCACAGCACCGGTGTGCCAGAGTTGCGGCCCCATACGGCCACCCGCGTTGTGAACAGAATCAATCACGTTCTTCCATCCAGCTAACGCTGCTTCACCGTGGAAAAAAGGAATGCCGGAACCGTTACGTGAAGCGGGACGATCAACGACGGTCCCTTCTGACAAGATCAACCCGACCCGCCCCTCGGCCCGCCGCCGGTAGTAGGCGGCGCTCCCGTCACCGGGGATGCCCTCCGGCGAAAATTGTCTGGTCATCGGCGACATGACAATCCGGTTTTTCAGTTCAAGCGATCGGATGGAAAAAGGACGAAATAAGATGCTGGTATCAGGGTTTGACATTGGATGGACTCCGTTTGCTTTTGGAAGCCATATAAGTATATTTTGTAAACCAGATGTCAATTAGGCACTTAGAGTCGCCTAGGTATACATGAGGAAACTTCGATGCTGGAATTAAAGCCGCAATGTTTTTCGTCGGAGTGCCCAAGCCGGGCGCTGTTCGACCAGATCGCAGATAAGTGGTCAATGATGGTTCTGGCGGTGCTGGATGATGGCCCGCACCGTTTTAATGCCATCAAGCGTCGCCTGGAGGGCGTCACTCAGAAGGCACTGACACAGTGCCTGCGGCGGCTGGAGCGAAATGGTCTCGTCTCGCGCAAGGTCATTTCGTTCTCGCCCGTGGCAGTCCAGTATGAGATCACCCAACTGGGTCGAACACTGCAGCAGCCATTTCGCGAATTGCATAAATGGACGCTCGACAAATTGCCTGAAGTTGAAGCGGCCCGGTTGAAGTTTGACGAGGCTGCGCAGGTAAGCCTACCAACGCCACATTAAGTGCCTAATTGACTCTAGGTTTATCTGCAACCGCCTGATCAAGTTGGTGATTGGGTCGCTTAATTAGTCGAGCCGCCCACCATTCTCCCGTGCGTGCTTGATGTCTCTCGAGGGTGGAGCTCCGAAACGCCGGGCATATTCGCGACTGAATTGAGCGACACTTTCATAGCCGACCCGCAAGGCGGCCGTGTTCACATCGAGCCTATCGGTCAACATCAGGCTGCGCGCGGCTTGCAGTCGTAACGATTTTTGATACTGGATGGGGCTGGTGCCTGTCAGCTTGCGAAACCGGTGATGCAGGGTAGAGCTGGCCATTCCTGATCGTTCGGCGAGGTCGGCTACGTGCAGCGGCTTGTCGTAGTGATATTTTAGCCATTCAATGGCTCTCACGATGCCCTTGTCTCGGTAACCCTCGCGAGTGACGCTGCGCAACAAATTCCCCGCCTCACTGAGCAGCAGCCTACCGTATATTTCCCGCTTGATAAGGCCGGACATCAAGCCTGCTTCAAGCGGCCGGTCGATCAGCGTGGAGAGTCGAGCGAACGCATCGAGCATCTCACTCGTCGCCACACCGGATACGAAGCCCCGCGCCTCAGTAGTCATTTCCTGCTTTGGCGGTTCCAGGGTCAGGATCACCTCGTTGAGCATGGCAAAATCGAGCTTCAACACAATTGATAAATAAGGGATTTGCTCGGTAGCCGCGGTAACGCGAGCCAGTGTGGGTATATCGACCGAAGTGACAAAAAACGCCCCTTGCTCAAACTCACAGGCTTGCTCGCCGAACGCGATCTCCTTTGCGCCCTGCAGAATGATGGCCACGCAAGGCTCATAAATGCAGTACTTGGGCGTACCTAGTTCGGCCACTCGATAAAAGGCCAAGCCTGGAATCGACGTTGTGCAAACCTCGTTCAACCCAATCTGCAGAGTGACTTTTTCGATAAGCCGCCTGAGTGCCTGGAGGCGTTCGTTGGGCTGAGCGGGTTCGTGCACGCTTGGCGAATGCACATGGCTGAAACGGAACTGCGAGAAGGAACCGCTCGTCATCACATGCGCCCCTATATACGGAATGCTCGAGTTTGCTGAGAGTGCGTGACCAGCACAAGTGCATCGGCAGGATTGTGCAAAAGATACGGCGCATTAGGGTCACCCGGCCAACCCTCGTTGTTCTAATTTCTATTACGAATGCTGGCTTCGATGAGCCCGTGAACCCTCAGTCGTGAAAGGAATGCTGGATGGACAGACGAGATTTTCTTACCTATTCGGCGGCGGGTGCTGTTGCAGCCGCTTTGCTGCCAGCATCGAGTGTCGCAAGTTCACTGGCTACAGCCCCAGCGCCCTCTTCGCTGACAGAACGCGGAAGCGTGATGCCTACGCAAGGGCGGCTCGTGCGCACAGACCTGCCCCTCAATTTGCCCTCGCTTGCCATGAGATACATGACGCCTTAACGCTTTGGTATGGGCGGGACGCAGATTGGCAATATCTTTGCGCCGATCAGCGACGAGCAGGCGGGTTTGGTTCTGCAGGCTGCTTGGGAGGCGGGTGTAAGGCTTTACGACACGTCGCCGTTCTACGGGTTTGGCTTGAGTGAATATCGTCTAGGCCGCTTCCTGCACGACAAAAATCCAGACGATTATGTGGTCTCTACCAAGGTCGGACGCGTATTGACGGCCGCTGGTGGCCTACGTGCGGACCATGCTATCTGGAAGTCGCCGGCGCCCTTCAACTATCGATATGACTACACCGCAGCAGGCACGCGCCGCTCCGTGGAAGACAGCCTGCAGCGTCTGGGGTTACCCCGTATCGATATCGTCTTTATCCATGACCTCTCGCCAGATAACACTGAGCTGGAGAGCGGATGGGAAGCGGCGTATCAAATTGCCCGCACTGGGGCGATGGTTGAGCTTGAAAAGATGCGTAATGAAGGGCTCATCAAGGCATGGGGCTTCGGCGTCAATACACCAAACGCCGTGGTTCAGGCCCTGACCAGTAATGACCCGACGCCCGACATCGTGTTGCTTGCCTGCCAGTACTCCCTCCTCGACCACAGCGATGCGTTGCGCAACACCTTTCCGGCATTGAGAAGTAAGGGCACCAGTGTCGTGGTGGGAACACCTCTGAATGATGGATTTCTGGGAGGGCGCAGCCGATATAACTTCAGCCTGGATCTACCTGCCGGAGCGGTAGAAAAACGCGCGCGGATCATGGCGATTGCCAGCCGACATGGTATCGACATTCATACTGCCGCCCTGCAATTCGCGGCGGCACATCCGCAAGTGTCCGCGATCATCCCGGGGGCGCGTTCGCCGGGGCAGGTAGTTTCCAATGTACAAGCGATGAAGGTCGGTATACCGGCAGCCTTCTGGGAGGAGCTCAAGAGCCAGAGCTTGATCGATGCTCAAGCACCGGTTCCTTCCTGAGGAGTGGCCACGCCCGTGCTACCTGCTGAATAAGAACATTAGCCTAAGGTCGTAATAAATGAAGATGCGAACGTCTCTTATGTTTTTCGGCGGCCTGCTTGCGCTCTCCAGCAGTGGTCATTTACTCGCGGACACACTTGCGCTTAGCGTTCCGTTGCCTGATCCACTCCCACAGCTGAACGTTCTGACACTTCTGGTAGGTATACACCTGCTCGGTATGTGCTTCGGTCTTGGCGGGGCGACGATGCTGGACCTCTGGATCTTGCGGTGGATGCGCAGGGGCAGCCTCCCCGTTGAAATCGGCCGCACCTTTCACTTCATCAGCGACGCGGTCACTGCTGGGTTATGCCTCCTGTGGCTTTCAGGCCTTGGTTTCCTGGCCCTTTACGCGATGGAGTCGCCGGAAAAGTTGGAAAACCCCAAACTCTGGGCGAAGGTCATTGTGGTGATCGTCCTGACCATCAATGGAATAATCATCCACGCATTTGTGTTGCCAGCAGCCCTACGCGACTTGAGTCGCCCCCTGCTCTTTGGAGTCTCCCGCAGCAGAGCCGCCTTATTTCTCGCATCCGGTGCAGTTTCGGGTGTGTCTTGGTACACCGCTTTTGCCTTCGGCATTTTCCGTGAGTTAAACAATACCGTCACATTCACCCTGCTGGTCATCATGTGGCTTACGCTGGTACTAGCCGCCTCTCTCGCCGCAATTCTGCTCTGGTTAAACTCTGCAGCAGGCGCAAGAAAACTTCCTTCGCTCAGCCCTCCGACTTAAAAATAAAGAGTCTCTGTGCATGTTCTCCAAGTTCGTATTCGATTTTGTCGTCGGGGCCAGCACGAGCCTGGCCGCGACATGCCTTCATGGGAATCGGCTCGCCGAAAGAATCAGGCGTTCACATCCACGACGGTGCGCCCGCGAACCTTCCCTTCCAGCACCCGACCGGCGATTGCCGGAACTTCAGCCAGGCCCACGACTTGGGTGGTGCGGGCAAGCTTGTCCACGTCAAGGTCACGCGCCAGTCGTGACCATGCTTGCACGCGGGCACTCTGGGGCGCATTGACAGAGTCGATACCGGCCAGGGTTACGTTACGCAGGATGAACGGCAGCACCGACCCCGGCAGATCTGCCCCCTGGGCCAAACCGAAGGCGGCGACAACCCCTCGGTATTGGGTCTGTGCCAACGCATTGACCAGGGTATGACTACCGACAGAATCGATAACGCCCGCCCAGCGTTCCTTGCCGATCGGGGCGCCTGCCTCGGACAGGGTCCGACGATCGATGACCTGTGCCGCACCGAGCTCGTGCAGGTAGTCGGCTTCCTCTTGCCGCCCGGTCGAGGCGATCACGCGATACCCCAGGCCCGACAACAGCGCGATCGCCACCGAGCCGGCACCGCCACTGGCGCCAGTCACCAGGATATCGCCGCGCTCGGGGCTCAGGCCGCCATGCTCCAACGCCAGCACGCTGAGCATTGCCGTGTAGCCCGCAGTGCCGATGGCCATGGCTTGCTGGGTTGAAAATGCCTTTGGGACCTTCACCAGCCAGTCGCCACTCACCCGTGCTTTCTGCGCGAAGCCACCATGGTGGGTCTGGCTCAGCCCCCAACCGTTGACCAGCACTCGGTCGCCGGCCGCGAAACCGGGATTGCTGGAGGTCTCGACGATACCGGCGAAATCAATGCCTGGGATCAACGGAAACTGACGAATGACCGGCGAACGGCCGCTCAGGGCCAAGGCATCCTTGTAGTTGACGGTCGAGTACTCGATCACTACGGTCACGTCGCCTGGCATCAGGTCCTCGTCCTTGAAGTCGACCAGGTGTGTCGCGATGGCATCGCCGGGTTTGGTGGTGAGCAAAGCCTTGAATGTCATTGTTTTTCTCCGGTTCGGATGAGCGGGTTATCCGAACCCGCTTGTAGATGCATCAGGCAAACTGGTCAGTGTGCCTTTTGAACATCGAGCTGCAGCGACATACGGATGTCTGCATCCAGCATTCGCTCCGGAGCAAAGCATCGCATGAATTGCATCCGGTTGGCGCTGATGGAGGGTTGAGCGGCATCCTCTGCTTGTGAAGAAGATGCCCTCCCATCTAGAACCAGGTTTCCATCTGTATGCCGTATTGCCACACGCCGCCTGCGTTGAAGTCAGACTTGCCGAAGGAATCGGAGGTGCTGTATCTGTCCAGATCCGAGGACCAGTTCATGACGCTGGCGAACACGCGCAGCTCGGGGCGTGTGAGAAGGTCTCCAAAATCAGGTTTGAAGGTCGGGGCGACCGTGAACTTCCAGAAGTTGCCGTCGACTGCATTGCGTTGCAGGTAGCCCTTGGGATCGAGGTCCATGGTTTGCCAGCTCATCTCGTAGGCCATCTCGAAATTGCTATTGATTTCATTGGCCAGGCGCACGTTCAGTGTCATCCAGCGGTAGTCGTCGCCCTTGACGTACCGGTCCTTGCTCTGTTCGGCCAGTAAACTGGGACCGATGCGCCAGCCGGGGGCGATGGGCGTCTCACCATAGAGCGCCAGACGCAAAGCACGGGCGTCGTCGATCAGTTCGCCGTCCGAGCCGATGTTCTTGACCTCTGCCCCCAGGCCTTGCCCATAGAGCAACGCCGTTTTGAAGAAGCCTTCCCTGCCGAAAAAGTTCTTCTGGTGATTGGCCACCATGCTGTGCAGGCCGGAGTCCGCAGGTGTCAGGCCCGCCTCATTGTTGCGGGGGCCGATGTCGTTCTCTTTAGCGCCAATGGCGTTGAACATCCACTGCCACTGCCCATTGTCGAAGAACTGGTTGGAGGTCAGGATGTAGCTTTCAACATCGGCATTGACGCCGCCGTCACTGAACTCCCCGTAATTTCGCCCGATCAATGAGTAATTCGAGCGCCAGTTCTTGTTCATCTGCACGTCGTAGATGCCACCGCCGGTGCCAGCCAGGTAGATGACGTCCGAGTCCAGCCAGTGGATATCGAAATTGTCCCGGTCAAACCGCTTGCCTGCCCAGAGAGTGGAATTCTCAAACACCGAGTTCCCCTTGAACGCCGCGATGTGATCCAGTTCGGTAAACACCTGGCGCACGTTCAGGTTGCTTTCGTCGGCCGTCCAGTCGTTGGAGCTTTCTACGCCATCGGCAATGGACACGGTGAATTTTGAGCGGGTGCCGTTCTGCGCGTATTGTTCTTTCGACAGGTCGATCCGCATATAGGTGTCGTCCTCGTTCCCGAGTCGCCCCACGGCACCGCCGACGGAACCGGCCGGGGTTGTATAAGGGCCGCCACGACCGCCACCCAGACCGTCATTGACCAGCAACCCCGAGCGGGCGTAGCCCTTGAAGCTGAATCCGTCCGTGAGGGATGCGCCACTGTCTTGTTTTTCCAGGCTTTGTTGCCGGGCTTCAAGTTTTGCCAGCCGCGTGTCCAGCGTCGGCGTGGCAACGTTTGCAGTGGATGCCACCGGTTGGAGCGCGGGAGCGGCGAGTTTGAGTTGTTGCAGTTCCCTGGCCAGGGCCTGGGTTTGCTGTTCGGCAGCCGCGGCGCGTTTTTCCGCGGCGCTGGCACGGGCCTCGAACGCAGCCATGCGTTCTTCCAGCGTCGCAGCGTGAGAGGTGGCCGCCGCGGTGCCGAGCACGCCTGCGAGAAGCCAGCTTGATGCTTTCTGCATGTGGATTTCCCTGTTTTGTTTTTATTTTTGTGTTCCCGCAATGGTCTTTTTTCTTCGGCTTTTGAATTGTCAAAAACCGTGAAAAAAAGGATGCCTCATCGCTAATACGCTGCTACATTTGGCGATGTTAACGTTAACTTTTCTAAAAACAAAAATAAAGAGGGCTTTATGAAACAGCTCAAATCGCTCCTTCCTGCTGCGCTGCTCGGCCTTTGTGTCGGGCTTCCATCCCTCTCGACTGCCGCCAATCTGACGATCTCCTGCGGTGCGGTGGGTGCTGAATTGCAGCTGTGCAAGGAGGCTGTCGAAGCGTGGTCGAAGCAGACCGGCAACAGCGTCGAAGTGGTTTCCACGCCTAACTCGGCCACCGAAAGGTTGTCGTTCTACCAACAAATCCTGAGCGCCCGATCCAGCGACATCGACATCATTCAAATCGATATGGTGTGGCCGGGGATGCTGGCCAACCATCTGATGGACCTGCGCGAGGTGCTCCCTGCCAACGCGACCGAGGGCTACTTCCAGGCCCAGGTGGATAACGCCACGGTGAACGGCCGGCTGGTGACGATGCCCTGGTTCACCGATTCGGGCCTGCTCTATTACCGCAAGGACTTGCTTGAGAAGTACCACAAACAGGTGCCGCAGACCTGGGAGCAAATGACTGCAATCGCGCGGGAAGTCCAACAGGCTGAGCGTAGCGCCGGGAACGCCAATGCCTGGGGGTACGTCTTTCAGGGCCGCGCCTACGAAGGTCTGACGTGTAATGCACTGGAGTGGATCAGCAGCCAGCCGCAAGGTGGGCTGGTCAATCCACAGGGCGATATCGTGGTCAATAGCCCGGCCGCAAGAACCGCGTTGACGCTGGCCAAGAGCTGGGTAGGAGACATTTCCCCACGTGGCGTACTCAACTACACCGAGGAAGAAGGACGAGGTGTATTCCAGTCGGGCAATGCGCTGTTCATGCGTAACTGGCCGTATGTCTGGGCCCTGGTACAAAGCCCGGACAGTGTCGTAAAAGACAAGGTCGGCGTGGCGCCCCTGCCCCGCGGTGGCGAGACCGGCACCCACGCCTCCACCCTGGGTGGCTGGGGCCTGGCGGTGTCGCGTTACAGCGCCAATCCAAAGCTTGCCGCGCAGCTGGTGAGCTACCTGAGCAGTGCTCAGCAGCAGAAACATCGTGCCCTGGTCGGCGCTTATAACCCGGTGATCGAGTCACTTTATCAAGACCCCGAGCTGCTCGCGGCGATGCCTTATTACAGTCAACTGCGCAGCATTCTCAAGGATGGGGTCATGCGCCCCGCCTCGATTACCGCCGATCGCTATCCACGTGTCTCCAATGCCTTCTTCGATCAAGTGCATGGCGTGCTGGCCGGCGAGGTGCCGGTCGATCAGGCGCTGGCGGAGCTGGAAAGCGAACTGACACGCATCAAGCGCCGGAACTGGTAAGCCACAAGGAAGGAAATTCACCATGTCTGTCTCCACTACCCTGGCGTCCGGTGACGAGCTGCTGCCCGCCCTGGAAACGCCGGTACAACGCCGCCGGGTTCGCGCCGCCTGGCTGTTCCTGACTCCGATGCTGCTGTGTCTGGCCCTGGTGGCGGCCTGGCCGCTGCTGCGTACATTCTGGTTCAGCCTGACCGACGCCAGCCTGGCGGACACCGGTGACGCAAGTTTTATCGGCCTGAGCAATTATCTGCTGCACAGCAGCACCGGTTGGTCGGGCATCCTGGTCGATCCACAATGGTGGAACGCGGTGCGCAACACCCTGCATTTCACTGTGGTCTCAGTGGGGTTGGAAATGGTGCTGGGGCTGTTGGTGGCGCTGCTGCTGAACGTCAAGTTCACCGGGCGCGCCTTGGTGCGGGCATTGATTCTGATTCCCTGGGCGATCCCCACCATTGTCTCGGCGAAAATCTGGTCTTGGATGCTCAACGACCAGTTCGGCATCATCAATCATCTGATGCTGGGCGCCGGCCTGATTGACGCGCCCCTGGCCTGGACGGCAGACGCCGACTTGTCGATGTGGGCCGTGATCATCGTCGACGTCTGGAAGACCGTCCCGTTCGTCACGCTGCTGATGCTGGCGGCCTTGCAGATGTTGCCGGGCGATTGCTACGAAGCCGCCCGCGTCGATGGCATTCACCCGCTGAAGGTGTTCTGGCGAGTCACCCTGCCGCTGCTGATGCCTGCGCTGCTGGTGGCGGCGATTTTCCGCATCCTCGATTCGTTGCGGGTGTTTGACGTCATCTATGTGCTGACCTCCAACTCGTCGAGCACCATGAGCATGTCGGTGTACGCCCGCCAGCATCTGATGGAGTTCCAGGACGTAGGCTACGGCAGCGCAGCCTCGACCTTGCTGTTTCTGGTCGTCGCAGTCATCGCCATGATTTATTTGTACCTCGGACGCCGTCAAATGGAGGTTCGCTCATGAGCCCGCGCCTACTTAAAAAAGCGCTGTTGCGCGTCGGATTCTGGTGCCTGATCGGGATTTTGCTGCTGTATGCGGTGTTCCCTTTCTACTACGCCATCGTGACGTCGCTGAAGCCGTCCAGTGCCTTGTTCCAGGTGAGCTACTGGGTCGACAACCCCGACTTCTCCAACTATGCCGCCGTGCTCCACCAGGCCTCGTTCCTGCGGGCAATCGGTAACTCGCTGGTGGTTGCCCTGAGTGTGGTCGCGCTGGCGCTGTTCCTCAGCCTGACCGCCGCCTATGCCTTGGGCCGGGTGAAGTTTCGTGGACGCGGCGCGGTGTTGATAATGGTTCTGGGCGTGTCGATGTTTCCCCAGGTCGCGGTGCTGTCAGGGCTGTTCGAGGTGATCCGTGCCCTGGGCCTGTACAACACGCCCTGGGCGCTGATCCTGAGCTACACGATCTTCACCCTGCCCTTCACCGTCTGGGTGCTGACCACGTTCATGGGCCAACTGCCCCATGAGCTGGAAGAGGCGGCGATCATGGACGGCGCTTCGCCCTGGGTCACCCTGACCCGCGTGTTGTTGCCGCTGCTCTGGCCTGCGCTAGTCACCACCGGCCTGCTGGCTTTCATTGCTGCGTGGAACGAGTTCCTGTTTGCCCTGACCTTCACCCTCACCGACACGCAGCGCACGGTGCCGGTAGCCATCGCCCTGATTTCCGGCGGCAGCTCCCATGAGTTGCCTTGGGGGTTGTTGATGGCCGCTTCGGTGCTGGTCACCGTCCCACTGGTGATTCTGGTGCTGATCTTCCAGCGCCGAATCGTTTCCGGTCTCACTACCGGTGCGTTAAAGGGTTGATGCCCAACAAAGACAAGGAACAGCATCGTGATCAAGTTGAAGCTAGACAACGTGAACAAACAATTGGGCGGCATGCGCATTCTTCGCGACGTCAGCCTGGAAATCGCCGCCGGTGAATTCGTGGTGTTCGTCGGCCCCTCGGGCTGCGGAAAATCCACCCTGTTGCGACTGATCGCCGGGCTGGATTCCATCTGCGCCGGCGACCTGTTGATCGACGGGCGCCGGGTCAATGACCTGGAGCCGCGCGAGCGTGGCGTCGGCATGGTGTTTCAGTCCTATGCCCTCTACCCGCACATGAACGTCTACGACAACATCAGTTTTGGTCTCAAGTTGGCCAAGACCGAAAAAACCAGCCTGCGCGAGCGCGTGCTGAAAACCGCGCAAATCCTGCAGTTGGACAAACTGCTGCAACGCAAACCCAAGGAATTATCGGGTGGCCAACGTCAGCGGGTGGCCATGGGCAGGGCTATGGCACGGGAACCGGACATCTTGTTGTTCGATGAGCCGCTGTCCAATCTGGACGCCTCTTTGCGCGTGCAAATGCGCAATGAAATCGCCAGGCTGCATGCCCGACTGGGCACGACCATGATCTACGTGACCCACGATCAGGTTGAAGCGATGACCCTGGCCGACAAGATTGTCGTGCTCAATGGCGGACGTATCGAGCAGGTTGGCTCGCCGCGAGAACTCTACGAACGCCCGGCGACTCGTTTTGTCGCCGGTTTCCTCGGCTCGCCAAGGATGAACTTTCTTGCAGCGTTCCTGCATACGCCAGGCGCAAGCAGCCTGGTGGAAAGCCTGGTATTGGGCAGGACCACCCTGCCCTTTGACAGCTCAAGCCTGGCGGCGAACAGCCAACTGAGCCTGGGGATTCGACCGGAACATGTAGCACTCAAGGCGGCACAGGGCACAGCCGGCATCGCCGTGATCGGGGTCGAATATCTGGGCAGCGAAACCTATGTGCACCTCGATACCGGTCAGGATGAGCCGATGATCTGTCGCTGTGAGGTCCACGCCGGGTGGCGAGTGGGTGATCGGGTCGAACTGCAGGTAGAGATCGACAATCTGCACCTGTTCGATGCCGACGGCACGGCCTTGAGGCGCCACCCACAATCCCTCGAAACCCCGTTGGATGACATTGCCCAGCGCTCGGTACGAGCAGGCGCCCTATGACCGTGTGTGTGAATCCCATGAACGCTCCAATGTCCGCGACCCTTGAGCTTGCACAACAGGCGCTGAGCGCCGGCCTGTCTCGCGTCACCGATGACTATCGCCCCGACTATCATCTTGCCCCGCCCGCAGGCTGGATGAACGACCCTAACGGAGTGGTGTACTTTCGCGGCGAGTATCACGTGTTTTATCAACATCACCCCTTCGACGCGAAATGGGGCCCGATGTATTGGGGGCATGCCAAGAGTGCTGACCTGGTCCATTGGCAGCACCTGCCCATCGCACTGGCGCCAGGCGATGACTTTGACCGCGACGGGTGTTTTTCCGGCAGTGCGGTGGTGTGTGGCGACACGTTGGCGTTGATCTACACCGGGCACACCTGGCTGGGGGAAGTGGGTGACGAACGCCAGATTCGCCAGGTCCAGTGTCTTGCCACCAGCGTCGACGGCGTCCGGTTCGTCAAGCAGGGTGTCGTCATCGAGACCGCACCGCAAGACACGATCATGCATTTTCGTGATCCCAAGGTCTGGAAGGACAACGACTATTGGTACCTGATTGCCGGCGCACGCCTGGGCGATACGCCTTTACTCCCCTTGTACCGCTCCATCGATCTGCGCGCCTGGGAGTTCCTTGACTATGTAGCCCGCGGCAACGAGGGCGATGGCTATATGTGGGAGTGCCCGGACCTGTTTCGCCTCGATGGGCGCGACGTGCTGCTGTACTCCCCCCAGGGCATGCGCCCCGAGGGTTACGAGCGGCTCAACAAGTACCAGACCGGTTATCGCGTGGGGCAACTCGACAGCCAATGGCACTTCAGCGGCGACCCGTTTATCGAGCTGGATAACGGCCATGACTTCTATGCTGCGCAAACGCTGGTGGCTGCTGACGGTCGGCGCCTGGTGTGGGCGTGGCTCGACATGTGGGAAAGTCCGATGCCGAGCCAGGCCCATCACTGGTGCGGCATGCTCGGCCTACCCCGGGAACTGCAGTTGCATGCCGACCGCCTCAGGGTGTTTCCGGCCCGGGAACTGACCGCTTTACGCAAGGCACCGCTGCCGCACACCTCTGCGTGGGATGGACCGGGCTACGAATGGGTGTCACAGGTCAATGGCGACAGGCTCGAGCTCCATGTGCATCTGGATTTGCTCGGCTGTGCCGAAGGTCACCTGGGTATCGCCTTGCGTTGCAGTGCCGAGGGCGACGAACAAACCCTGCTCTATTACGACGCTTCGCTGCAGCGCCTGGTACTGGACCGCAGTCGTTCGGGCGCGCAGGTGAGCGGTCAGCGTAGCGTGGCGATAGACCACGCCCAGAAGTCCTTGCACCTGCGGGTGTTTCTGGATCGTTCGTCCATCGAGGTGTTTGAGCAAGACGGCCGCTTCAGCCTCAGCAGCCGCGTCTATCCGCGGCCCGACAGCCTGGGGGTAAAACTATTGGCAAGCGGGGCTGGCGGACGCGTCTCCATTGGTAATGCATGGCCGCTGGCTTCCGCATGGCTATGAGCAATGTCATTCGAGTCGCGACAAGCCCGGAGCCTGTGTCATGATTCGGCGTCAACCTGACTGGCCGCACCTCGCATGACTTCAGTGAAAGACGTTGCACAGCTGGCCGGCGTGTCCCTGATGACGGTTTCTCGAGCGCTCAACAATCCGGAAAAACTGAGCCCCGAAACCCTTCAGCGGGTGCGTCGCGCCATTGACGAACTGCAATTCGTACCGAGCCTTTCGGCGCGCAGGATGCGCGGGGACAATCTCCAGGCGCGAACCATCGGTGTGTTCGCACTGGATACCGCGACCACACCTTTCGCAGTCGAGCTGTTGCTGTCCATCGAGCAGACCGCGCAGCAAGCCGGTTGGAATGTGTTTATCCTCAACCTGTTGAGCAACCCGCCCACCGACCAGAACATCGACCTGATGATGTCGCACCGTCCCGACGGGTTGATCTTCAGTGCCATGGGATTGCGCCAGGTGAGCATCCCCGAGCGCCTGAAAAGCAAACCACTGGTACTCGCCAATTGCCTGGCCGATGACACTTGCCTGGTCAGCTATGTGCCCGACGATGAAACGGGGCAGCATCGAGCGGTGCATCACGCCTTGAGCCAAGGCTATCGGCGCCCTCTGTGTATCAATCTGCCAAAACAGAGCCTTGCCTGGAGCCTGCGACAAGAAGGTTTGCAACGTGCCTGCCAGGCCTTTGGGCTGGCGCCTGAAGCACTTCTGCAATACGACCTTTCCGATCACGATGCCTACGATGAAACCGCAGCCATTCTCGACCGGCACATCATCGAGGGGCGACCGCAGTTCGACATTCTGATCTGCGGCAATGACCGTATCGCCTTCTGTGCCTATCAGTTGTTGTTGGGCCGTGGCCTGAAGATTCCCAGCGATGTTGCGGTGCTCGGCTATGACAACATGATCGGCATCGCCGAGCTGTTCATTCCGCCACTGACCACGGTCCAACTGCCATACTACGAGATCGGTCGCAGGGCTGCCCGGCACCTGATCGAGAACCTCGAGGTGTCGGGCGCCCAGCCAGTAGATTGCCCATTGGTAGTCAGGGCGTCGCTGTAAGCCGAGTCTGTAGTGGGCACGCTCTGAGCTGTCTCAAAGCGTGCGGACACTGCTTTATCAAGCAATCAGATCGTTGGCACTGAAGGTATTGACGCCCAGTAGCTGGATTTCGAAATCCGCATCCAGATTGTCGTTGATGTTGCCGTAAAGCACCTGATCGACGAAGCGCAATTGCCCCGCGCTCGTGAAGTCGTTCGAGTCGATGAAGCTGAACCCGTTGATTGGCGTGGTCAGGAAATCGGCAGCCAGTTTCGATAGGTCAATCTTATCGCCCAGAATGCTGCTGAAGTCGGTAATGACGTCGCGAGCGCTTCCCTTACCCAGTTCATCCAACGCACTGAAAACAAATCGATCGGCTCCAGTGCCGCCAGTGAGCGTGTCACTGCCAATGCCGCCGATCAGCGTGTCATCGCCTGCGCCGCCGTTGAGTTTATCGTTGCCTGCTCCACCGTTCAGCACGTTGTTGCCGGTGTTGCCGTTCAGCACGTTGCCCAGGGCGTTGCCGGTACCATTGAGGTGGGTGCTGCCGACCAGGGTGAGGTTTTCCAGGTTAGCACCCAGGCTCCAACTCACCGAGGAGCGCACGGTATCGATCTCGCTAACCGTGGTGCTGGTTTCGATGACGATGTCCCTGAGGTTGTCGACCACATAAGTGTCATTGCCGGTGCCGCCGATCAGCGTGTCGATACCGCTGCCACCGTCCAGGGTGTCGTTACCTGCTCCGCCGTTCAGCACATTGTTGCCAACGTTGCCAATCAGCACGTTACCCAATGTGTTGCCGTTGCCATTGAGGTGGGTGCTGCCGATCAGGGTGAGGTTTTCCAGGTTGGCACCCAGGGACCAGCTCACCGAGGAGCGCACGGTATCAATCTCGCTAACCGTGGTGCTGGTTTCGCGGACGATGTCCCTGAGGTTGTCGACCACGTAAGTGTCCTTGCCCGTGCCACCGATCAGCGTGTCGATACCACTGCCACCGTCCAGGGTGTCGTTACCTGCTCCACCGTTCAGCACATTGTTGCCGACGTTGCCAATCAGCACGTTACCCAATGTGTTGCCGGTGCCATTGAGGTGGGTACTGCCGATCAGGGTGAGGTTTTCCAGGTTGGCACCCAGGGACCAGCTCACCGAGGAGCGTACGGTATCGATTTCGCTGGCCAGGGTGCTGGTTTCGCGGACGACATCCCTGAGGTTGTCGACCACGTAGGTGTCGTTGCCGGTGCCACCGATCAGCGTGTCGATGCCCCTGCCACCGTCCAGTGTGTCGTTTCCTGCGCCACCGTTCAGCACATTGTTGCCTGCATTGCCGATCAGCACATTGCGCAGGGCATTGCCGGTGCCACTGAGGTGAGCAGCGCCGGTCAGGATGAGGTTTTCCAGATTGGCGCCCAGGGTCCAGCTCACCGAGGAGCGCACGGTATCGATTTCACTGGCTAGCGTGCTGGTTTCGCGGACGACATCCCTGAGGTTGTCGACCACGTAGGTGTCGTTGCCGGTGCCGCCGATCAGCGTGTCGATACCAGTGCCACCGTTCAGCAGATTGTTGCCGACGTTGCCCATCAGCACGTTGTTCAGGGCGTTGCCGGAGCCACTGAGGTGGGCAGTGCCTATCAGGGCGAGGTTTTCCAGATTGGCCCCCAGAGACCAGCTCACCGAGGAGCGCACCGTATCGATTTCACGGGCCAGGGTGCTGGTCTCACGAACGATGTCCCTGAGGTTGTCGACCACGTAGGTGTCATTGCCGGTTCCGCCGATCAGCGTGTCGATACCACTGCCACCGTCCAGTGTGTCGTTGCCTGCTCCTGCGTTGAGCACGTTATTGCCCGCATTACCCGTCAGGACGTTACGCAGGGCATTACCGGTGCCGCTGAGGTGAGCAGCGCCGGTCAGGGCAAGGTTTTCCAGATTAGCGCCCAGGGTCCAGCTCACCGAGGAGCGCACCGTATCGATTTCACTGGCCAGGGTGCTGGTCTCACGAACAATGTCCCTGAGGTTGTCGACCACGTAGGTGTCGTTGCCGGCGCCACCGATCAGCGTGTCGATCCCGCCGCCGCCGTTCAGCAGGTTGCTGCCGGCGTTACCGGTCAGCATGTTCCCCAGCGCGTTGCCGGTGCCATTGAGTGAGGCTGACCCGATCAGCGTGAGGTTTTCCAGATTGCTGCCCAGGGTCCAGTTCACCGAGGAACGCACCGTATCCACTTCGCTGACCAGGGTGCTGGTTTCGCTGATCAAGTCACTGATGTTATCGACCACGTAGGTGTCGTTGCCAGTGCCACCGATCAGCGTGTCGATACCACTGCCACCATCCAGGGTGTCGCTGCCCGCCCCTCCTGAAAGGGTGTTGGCGCCAGCGTTACCGGTGATGCGGTTGTTCAGCGCGTTGCCGGTACCGTCGAGGTTGCCGGTGCCGCTCAGTGTCAGGTTCTCAAGGTTGCTGCCAAGAATGTAGTTGATTGATGAAACAACGCTGTCGATTCCGCTATTGAGGGCACTGCTTTCCTGAACCACGTCACCGCTGTTGTCGACGACGTAAGTATCGTTACCCGCCCCGCCGACCATCAAGTCCTTGCCGGCACGGCCATTCAGCAGGTTGTTTAGTGCGTTACCAATGAGCGTGTCGTCATTGGCCGAGCCGACTGCGTTTTCAATTTTTGCGCCATAGGCGATCGCCAGCCCGTCGTTGAACGCCGCCTGGGTGTCTAGGTCGATGAACGCTTGCCCGATTTTGCTGAACTGGCCTTCATTCAGATTGATGCGCACCGCTGCGAGCTGATTGGTGGCATCGATAGTGTCATTGCCGCCTGCGTCCCAAATCGTTTCGAAAACCGATTGGTCTGCCGCCCAACTGTATGTGTTGTTGCCGGTCTGCCACTGAGTGTTGGCCCCATAGAGGCTCTGGATGGCGGCAATGTCCAGCAGCATGGGCGTGGTTGGCTCATAGGAATAAGCACTGTCGTAACTCATGATGGTATAGCGGACATCATCGAACTGAGGCGCCAGTACCGTGGGGTTTGACAGGCTTTGCGAGAACGGGTGCTTGAGGCCCAGAGCATGGCCGATCTCATGCATAAAAGCCAGATAGTCGTACGTACCTTTGACCGGAGTCGGGTCGTTCGTCACTGGCCCGATCCAGACATCACCGGCACTGGGTGTGTGAGCGGGAAAATAGCCCCAGGCAGCGGTGTCTTCGTCCATATCCAGATAGCCGCCGAAGCGCAGATCACCGACGTTGGTGGAGGACTCGCTGACCCGTGTGAATTTGAGGTTGGCGACCGAACTCCAGGTGCCGAGCGCGCTGACGATGGCGTTTTGCTGCGCTGACGTCAGGAGATAGATGGACTCATATTCACTATCACTGCTGTAATTGATGGCGAAACGTGAGTCCGCCGTGACGAAGCTATACGTCAGGGGCGTGGTAAACGTGCCGGTGCTCCACGAGTTGCCCATCCAATAGGTGCCATAAAGCAAGCTATTGACCTGCGCATTGCCGGTCAGCTTTGCGGACGAAACAAACGAGTAACCAACGGGATGGGGCATGTGAAGCTTCCTTGGGCAGTCTGTGGCCTTTCCTGGGTGCGGCCATTACAGAGGGATATTTTGCATTAGAATGAGTGGATTTAACATCATCTTGCCACTATTTTTGTCTTCAGTGAGATGACGGTGCAACGAGCCATTCGTTGACCCTGCGGATATCCTCCTCCCCCAATCTGCCGCTCCAGCGATGCAGCACCAGCAAACTGGTCACGAACTTGTATTGGGACTGATTGAAGTCGCGCCGTGCGCGAAACTCTTCCTTGATACTGTCCAGCACATCGACGGCATTCTTGACGCCGTATCCGAAGGCCTTCTCGGTGCCTATCCGTGATTTTTCGGCGGATTCCAAGGCGCGTTGTGTTGCCTTGATTCGGCTGAGCCCGGTTGTCACGCCAAGATAGGCCGTTCGGGTTTGCGTGATGACCTGACGCCGCAAGGCTTCCAGCTCTTGCTCGGCGACTTCCTTATCGTTTTCGGAGCTTGATACTCGGGCACGGGTGGAGCCGCCGCTATAGAGCGGCACCTGCAAGTCCAGAGAGGCGACGAGATTGTCCGAACGAGGCGCCAACGCGCCTTCATAGCCGATATCACTGCGTTGCGCGGTCAAGTTCAGCCCCAACCGTGGCAGATGTCCCGCCCTGGCTTCACCGATAGCGGCCTCGGCGGCGCGGATACTGTGCTCGCGGGCAAGCAGTGCCGGGTTACTGTC
Source organism: Pseudomonas sp. N-1-13 (assembly GCF_057787095.1). Lineage (NCBI taxonomy): Bacteria > Pseudomonadati > Pseudomonadota > Gammaproteobacteria > Pseudomonadales > Pseudomonadaceae > Pseudomonas > Pseudomonas sp. N-1-13. The sequence goes on from NZ_JBYNRI010000001.1 coordinate 2,834,770, forward strand.
GAGTGCCGTCTGCACCCAATGGTCCTGCGCTTGCGCAGGTAAACTGAAGGCTGGATTGCCAGCCATGCGTTTGAGCGGCTCACGGATATCACGCCCCACCAGTTCGGACATGGCTTGACGACTCACCTCGACCTCATTGCTGGCTTCGATCTCATCCGCCCTGAGCGCATCCACGCGCGCCTCAAGGTCAAGTACATCAGTCACCATCGCCATTTTGCGTGCATACAGCGCGTGGGTCCGTTTGAGGTTGCGCTCGGTCGCGTCCAGCTCGCTGCGTACCAGGGCCAATTCGTCCTCCGCCGCGAGAACCGCGAAGTAGCGCTCGGACAAATCAATGCTGGCCTGCACTTGAGTGTCATCGGACTCGTACTCGCTCTGGCGGGCCAGCTCTATGTACTTTTGGTAGCTGCGCCAGACCTGCGGATCGTAAATAACCTGATTGAGCATCATCGCCAGGCGTTTGCCGTTGTATTGGATACGATTCAAATCGTCGTCGCGCCGACTGCGGTTAACACTGCCGCTGGCATTGAGCTGTGGCAGCAGTTGACCAAAGGCCGCCCGCTCGCTGCCCTCACCACTACGGACCATCGCTTGTGCCCGTAAAATACGCGGGTCAGCCACTTGGGCTTCCTGATGCAGTTGCAACAGATCTGTGTAAGGGAGCGCCGAGCTGTCGTCAGCGAGAGCGCCAAGTGGCACGAGGGCCAGACTCATCGCGATCAGAAGCTTCATGTCAATCCTCGATCAACGAACGGGCAAACGCATTGCTGGCCGGCTGCATCAAATACTGCAACAGCGTCCGCGCGCCCGTATTAATCAGCACTTCGACCGGCATTCCCGGTACCAGAGTGAGATCGCCCAGGGCCTGACGCCCCTTGTCGGTCAGGGCCACGCGTGCCAGGTAATAAGCGGCACCGGTGTCCTTGTTGATCAGGCGATCAGCTGATATCTGCACCAGTTGCCCTTCGATGACTGGCGTGGTGCTGCTCTTGAACGCACTGAAGCGAATGTCCGCCAGTTTGCCCAGTGCGACACGGTCGATGTCCATCGGTGACAGCTGTGCTTCAACAATCAGTTCTTCGTTGGCCGGGACGATGTCCAACAGCGCAGTGCCTGGACTGACCACTGCGCCCAGCGTGTGTACGGTCATACCCATGACCATTCCCGACTCGGGCGCGAGGATATCGGTGCGTTGGTCGCGGTCCTGCAGGGTGGCCAGCCGCTCGCGCAATTCATAGACCTTGGTCTGCGCATCGCCCAGCAGACCTGCGACCTCGGTGGCAAAAGTCTTTTTCAGTTGCAGTATCTTCAACCGCGCCTCGTCGATATGAACCCGCGCTCGCGCGCTTTCGGAGCGGCTTTCAGCAATTTCGGCCTGCAGCCGAGAAAGACTTCGCTCTTGCTCGCGCAGACGCTGCTTGTCCACGTAGCCTTCGGCGAGCAATGCACGCAAGTCGACAATCTCTTCTTCATAGGAAGCGGCGAGCATCTGTTTGCTGGCGATGACGGCCTTGAATCCGCGGATCTGTTCTTCGATTTGTCCGATGGACTTCTCCAGCAAGCCGATTTCGCCCAGCAACGAGGTCCGTCGGGTCTGGAAGATCCGCCCTTCACTGTCGCGAGCCTCGCGCACTCGGGGATCATTGGGATCCAGCGTAGGCACGAGCGGTGGCTCGGGCAGCGCATCACGTTCAGCCACCAATCGGGCCTGGAGTTCGAGCGCGGCGATCAACTGGCTACGCATGGCTTCCATTTCCGAACGCGCCTGGGTGTTGTCGAGTACCAACAACACATCGCCGGCTTTCACCAGGTCACCGTCATGCACGCGCAGTTCGCGCACAATGCCGCCCTCAAGATGTTGTACGGTCTTGCGATAGCTCTTGACGGTGACCACTCCCGGCGCGAGCGCAGCACTGTCGAGCGGAGCCAGGGTAGCCCAGCCGCCAAACAGGCCAAAGGTGACCAGCAGCATCAAGTAGCCGATGCGCCGTACTGGTTTGTCATCGATTGGCAGCCCGGACATATCGACGGATGAGTGCTTAGTGTCTTGCATAACGTTGTTCATCCGTCCCTACGATTCAACCGCGGCAGCCTGGTGGGCCGTCGGCGTCGCGCCCTGTAGCCGTGCCAGGACCTTGTCGCGCGGCCCGAACAGACTCAGCTCGCCGTGATTGAGAACCAGCAGTTTGTCCACCTGCGCCAACACCCCGGAACGATGGGTAATGACAAACACCGTGGCCCGATTCTGCCGCAGTTTCTGCAGCGCTTCGGCGAGCATTTTTTCTCCAGCGTCATCCAGATTGGAGTTCGGTTCGTCAAGTACCACCAGACGCGGCTCGCCGTACAAGGCGCGGGCCAGCCCGATGCGTTGCCGCTGGCCGCCAGAGAGTCCACCGCCATTGGCGCCAATCAAGGTGTCGTAGCCATCGGGCAGTTGCAGCACCAGGTCATGTACACCGGCCATGCGCGCGGCGGCGACCACGGCAGGCGCATTCACCGGGCCGAAGCGTGAGATATTCTGGCTGATGCTGCCCTCGAACAGTTCTATGTCCTGGGGCAAATAGCCGATGTACTGGCCCAGTTCGTCCCGGCGCCATTGGCTGATGTCTGCACCGTCCAGGCGCACGGTTCCGGCCAGGTTTGGCCAGATCCCCAGCAACGCCCTGGCCAGGGTCGACTTTCCTGCGCCGCTGGGACCGATGATCCCCACCACTTCACCAGCGGCCACCTGGAAGTCCACGCCGCGAATAATCGGCTTGCGATTGTCCGGGGATCCCACTGAAAGCCCCTCGACGCGAATCGCCCCTTCAGGTGCGGGCAACGACATGCGCTCAGGCTCGGCGGCGATCTTGACCAGCAACTCGTGTAATCGGGCATATTGCGAGCGTGCGCCAAGAAAGCCTTTCCAGACGCCGATCAACTGATCGATAGGCGCCAGGGCGCGCCCCAGTAAAATGGAGCCGGCTATCATCAGTCCGGGCGAAATCTCATGATTGATCGTCAAGTAGGCGCCCAGGCCCAACATCAGCGACTGAACAATCTGGCGGAACGTCCTGGACATCGCCATCATGGTCGCGGCGCGGTCGCTGGCCAGGCTTTGCAAGGTCAGGACCTTATGGATTTGCCCGTTCCAGTGCTGACGCAGACTTGCAAGCATGCCCATGGATTCGACCACTTCGGCATTGCGCAGGCTCTTGTTAGTGAAGGTGGTAGCCGCGATCTGCTCGCGGTTGGCCGCCTGCAACGGTGCATGAGTGAGCTTCTCGTTGATGAAAGCCAACGCCCCTAGCATCACCGCACTCACGACCCCCATCCACCCGTACCAGGGATGAAAAATGAACATCACCGCCAGGTAGATCGGAATCCACGGAGCATCGAAAAAGGCAAACAAGCCGTTACCGGTCAGAAACTGGCGCAAGGCGTTCAGGTCGCTCAACGGCTGGGCGGTGGCATTCATGCCGTTGGTGTTGAGTGCCCGCTTGAAACTGGCGTCGAACAGACGCTGGCCCAGCAGCGTGTCCAGGCGAGTACTGATTCGTACCATAATCCGCGAACGAACCCACTCCAGGCCGCCCATCGTGATCATCAACAGCAACATGATCAGCGTGAGCATCAATAAAGTCGACTGGCTGGCGCTTCCTACTGCACGGTCATACACCTGCAACATGTAGAACGATGGAACCAGCATCAGCAAATTGACGAAAAAACTGAAAAAACCGACGCAAAGAAAACTGCCTTTGCATAGGGCAAGGGCACCTTCCAGCTCGGTCCTGGGGTGGGCTGACATGATTCTTACCTGAGGCCCGCTGATGGGCAGACCTGCGAAAACCTAGTGGGTACAGGCGCACATACGCCTTGAGTATTGGGGGCGACCCCCTCTGAAGCGCTTGCGCAATCAGGATCTACGCGCGCTGTATCGGCATGTGTGTGCGGTTCTGAAGGGTACCCTCAAAGGATCGCCATCGCCTGTTCTTACATCTTTGTCGCCCCACCTCTGCGCCTGCCCACCTCTGGCTGGACTACTTTGCGAACAACTGGCTCATATCCTTGAACGCCTTGAATTCAAGCGCGTTCCCGCAAGGGTCGAACAGGAACATCGTCGCCTGCTCACCCACCTGCCCCTTGAAGCGAATGTAGGGTTCAATCACAAACTGGGTACCGAAGGATTTCAAGCGTTCGGCCAGTGCTTCCCATTCCTCCCAGCCCAAAATAATGCCGAAATGAGGAACAGGTACGTCATGGCCGTCCACCGGGTTGCTGTGAACGCTTTCCTGAGCCGCGGTTTTTGGCTGCTCATGGATCACCAACTGGTGGCCGTAAAAGTTGAAATCGACCCAGTGGGCGCTGGAGCGCCCCTCTTGCAGTCCAAACACTTCACCATAAAAGGTGCGTGCGCCAGCGAGGTCGTAAACCGGGATTGCCAAGTGGAAGGGAGAGAGGTTCATCAGGACTCCTTTTTTGTGCTTTTTGGGTGAGGCCATCGTAGAGCGGCGCTACAGGCGGAAAAATCAATATATATTGCTTAGAAACACAATTAATATTTGTGAATGATTAAAGAACTCAAGACGCTCCTCGCCGTCGCACGGGAAGGCACTTTCGCTGCGGCCGGGAACAGGATCGGCCTCACACAGGCCGCCGTGAGCGCGCAAATCCAGCGTCTGGAGGCGCAGCTTGGCTTCGAAATATTCGACAGGAAAGGGCGCTCGGCGCACCTCAACCGCAAGGGGCACCAAGTGCTCTTGCAGGCACAAGAGTTGCTGCGCCTCTACGACAACCTGGGCTGTGGCACCGCCGAACTTGCGACCAATGTCCTGGTGAACATCGGCGCCATTGCGTCCGTTCAGCGTTCCTATTTGCCGGACGCTTTGGCCAGGTTCCATCAGCAATGCCCTCAGTGCCGTACTCGGGTGCTGCCGGGGCTGTCGATGGAGCTGGTCAATCTGGTGGACGCTGGCGAAATCGACATGGCGGCCATCATCCGTCCGCCCTTCTCGCTTCAGAGCGACCTGCGCTGGACGACCCTGACACTTGAGCCGTATCGATTGATCGTTGCCCGCGAAGTGCCGGGGGAAGATTGGGCGACACTCCTTTCCAGCCTTCCATTCATTCGATATGACCGTGCTTCATTCGGTGGCCGGCAGGTGGATCGTTTCCTGCGGCAAATGCATTTCACCGTGCGCGAGGTGTGTGAACTGGATGAACTGGAGGCCATCATCAAGCTGGTTGAAAACGGTGTGGGAGTGGCATTGGTCCCGCAAACATCGGCCCATGACTGGCCGGCGGGTGTTAGAGCCCTGGACCTTGGTCAGCACACCTTCCATCGGGATATCGGACTGGTGCATCGGTCGGGACAAAGCCTCACCGAACCGGTGCGGACTTTGGCTCAACTGATTGCCGAACAAGCCAGTACCGGTTCTGAGTAAAAAAGCTTTTGTCGACCGAATGATCTATACCTTCAGATACACGCAGTCAGGCCGACAGCGTTGATAGGCAATAATAAAAAAGCCGTGGTGAACATCGCAGGATGATGTTTCTGGCGCCGTGGGTTTGGAATGGCGCATCACTTTCAATGCCTGAAGTATCGATCATGAGCCGGATCAAACGCGTATTGGAAGGCCGTACCAAAGCACTCTCGCGCCTATGCCTGGTGCTGCCGACGCTGATTGTCTGTAGCGCCTACGCCGCACCTTTGACGATTGAACTGCACATTCTGGACGCGCCGCCGCTGACGTTTGTCGATGACCCCAAGGGGCACGGAATTGTCGGCGATGTTGCCGTAGCGGCCATGACCAAGGCCGGGTATACCGTGCAGTTCCATATCCTTCCTTGGGCCCGCTCACAGAAGCACGTCAGCGAACAGCGCAATCACCTGATCGCGCCCCTGTCGCGCACGCCGGAACGCGAGGATCGCTTTACCTGGATCGCTTCGGTCATGCCCATGGAACGCGCCTTCTTCACCCTCGACCGGCAAGTGAGCAGTTTCGCCGAAGCCCGGCAAACCTACCGCAAGATCGGCGTCGGCCTGGGAAGTGCGCAGCAGGAGATCCTGCGCACCGAAGGGTTCAGCGATGAGCAGATCTACCCGCTGGTCATTGGCGACAACCCCGCCCAGATGCTCTTGATGGGACGTATCGACGCTTGGTTCAACGGCGTCCCTGAGAGTCGGTATATCTGGCCCAAGGTGTCCAAGCGCGAACTGCTCATGAGCCCGGTCAATAGCAGTGCCGATCTCTATCTGGCCTGCTCCAGACAGTGTTCCCCAAAAATGGTCAAGAAGCTGCGGGCGGCCGTTGAAAGCCTTCGCGCCAGCGGCGAAATCCAGCGCATCCATGACCGCTATCTGCCGCAGTAGCGTTCTTCACGCAGGTAATTCGGTGCATCTGGCAACCTGAAGGGACATCAACGCAATTGATAGCCGCCTAACGAAAGCCCTAAGCTAGAGCGCTGGGCGATGTCTTATATCATTCCGAATGATAGTTACCTTTGCTTCATTCGATTCGTGCCTCACCGCCTCCCCACGCATCATCCGCCCATCTCAATACTCTTGGCGGATGCTATCCATGGAATATTCACTTTCAAAATTGCGCTTTCCCCTGGCACTGATGGCGGTGCTGGTGATGAGTGCATGCGGCAAGACCCCAGATACGGCGGCTTCCATGCCGGCGGCCAAAGTCAGTGTGGCCAAGGTGCTGGAGCAGCCGGTCAACGAGTGGGACGAATTCACCGGGCGCCTCGAGGCACCTGAAACCGTTGAGATCCGACCCCGCGTTTCAGGACAGATCGATAGCGTAGCGTTCACCGAAGGCGCTCTGGTCAAGAAAGGCGACCTGTTGTTCCAGATCGATCCGCGTCCCTTCCAGGCTGAAGTGCGTCGCCTCGAAGCCCAGTTGTCCCAGGCCCGAGCGACGGCTACCCGTAGCGAGAACGAAGCCAAGCGTGGCGAGCGCCTGCGCTTGAGCAATGCCATTTCCGCCGAGCTGGCAGATTCGCGTACCAGTGCTGCCCAGGAAGCCCGCGCTGCCGCTGCGGCGATCCAGGCACAACTGGACCTGGCCAAACTGAACCTGAGCTTCACCCGGGTCACTTCGCCTATCAGCGGTCGCGTCAGCCGGGCGGACATCACCGCCGGCAACCTGGTGACCGCCGATGTCACGCCGCTCACCAGCGTGGTGTCCACCGACAAGGTCTACGCCTACTTCGATGCCGACGAGCGCGTCTTCCTCAAGTACACCCGCCTCGCCCGCGAAGGCCAGCGTGGTCAGGCCACTCCGGTCTACATGGGCCTGTCCAACGAGGAAGGTAATCCGCACCTGGGCCATATGAATTTCATCGACAACCAGGTCAATCCACAGACCGGTACCATTCGTGGTCGCGCGGTGTTCGACAACAAGGATGGCGCCTACACCCCTGGGCTGTATGCCCGGCTGAAACTGGTGGGCAGCGGCACTTACTCGGCCGTGCTGATCAACGACGAAGCCGTCGGCACCGACCTTGGCAAGAAATTCGTGCTGGTGATGGACGCCGACAATAAGCCGGCCTACCGCGCTGTCGAGCTGGGACCGAAGATCGAAGGCCTGCGCATCGTGCGCAACGGCTTGAGCAAGGACGACACCATCATCGTCAAGGGCCTGCAACGCGCTCGCCCCGGTACACCGGTCACGCCTGAAACCGTGCCGATGGCCAGCGAAGAAACCATTGCCGCCCTGGCACAACAACGAAAAGCGCTCGAAGCCAGCAACCTGCCCCAAGTCGCGCCTGCCAAGGCTGCTTCCGGATCGGCAGGCAAACTGGCCGCAGCGACCCCACGCGGTTAAGGGACTGAACTCAAGATGAAATTTTCCCAGTTCTTCATTTCGCGGCCGATCTTCGCAGCGGTGCTTTCGTTGCTGATCCTGATCGCCGGCGCCATCTCACTGTTCCAGTTGCCGATCAGCGAGTACCCGGAAGTCGTGCCGCCGACTGTGGTCGTGCGCGCCAACTTCCCGGGTGCCAACCCCAAGGTCATCGGCGAAACCGTAGCCGCGCCCCTGGAGCAAGCCATCACCGGCGTCGAGAACATGCTGTACATGTCCTCGCAATCCACCGCCGATGGCAAGATCACCCTGACCATCACCTTCGCGCTGGGTACCGACCTGGACAACGCCCAGGTGCAGGTGCAGAACCGCGTCACGCGGACTGAACCCAAGTTGCCGGAAGAAGTCACCCGGATCGGCATCACGGTGGACAAGGCATCGCCCGACCTGACCATGGTTGTGCACTTGACCTCGCCGGACCAGCGCTACGACATGCTTTACCTGTCCAACTATGCCCTGCTCAACATCAAGGATGAGCTGGCGCGTCTGGGCGGCGTGGGTGATGTGCAGCTATTCGGCATGGGGGACTATTCCCTGCGGGTCTGGCTTGACCCGAACAAAACTGCTTCGCGTAACCTGACCGCCACCGACGTGGTCACCGCCATCCGCGAACAGAACCGTCAGGTCGCCGCAGGTGCCCTGGGCGCGCCTCCGGCACCCAATGCCCAGGCATTCCAGCTCTCGATCAACACCCAGGGACGCCTGGTGAATGAGGAAGAGTTCGAAAACATCATTATCCGTTCCGGCGAGGACGGTGAAATTACCCGCCTCAAAGACATCGCACGAGTGGAGTTGGGCTCCAGTCAATACGCCCTGCGCTCATTGCTCGACAACCAGCCGGCGGTGGCGATCCCGATCTTCCAGCGCCCCGGCTCCAACGCCATCCAGATTTCCAACGATGTTCGCGCCAAGATGGACGAACTCAAGCAGAACTTCCCGGCGGGAATGGACTACAGCATCGTCTATGACCCGACGATCTTCGTGCGCGGCTCCATCGAGGCGGTGGTTCACACCCTCTTCGAAGCGCTGATTCTCGTGGTACTGGTGGTGATCCTGTTCCTGCAGACCTGGCGCGCCTCGATCATTCCGCTGGTGGCCGTGCCGGTGTCGCTGATCGGTACGTTTGCCGTGATGCATCTGTTCGGCTTCTCGCTGAACGCGCTCTCGCTGTTCGGGCTGGTACTGGCGATCGGTATCGTGGTGGACGACGCCATCGTGGTGGTGGAGAACGTCGAACGCAACATCGGCTTGGGACTGACTCCGGTGGAAGCCACCAAACGCGCCATGGGCGAAGTGACCGGCCCGATCATCGCTACCGCCCTGGTGTTGTGCGCGGTATTCGTACCGGCGGCGTTCATCAGTGGCTTGACCGGGCAGTTCTATAAGCAGTTTGCTTTGACCATTGCCATTTCCACGGTGATCTCGGCATTCAACTCCCTGACCCTGTCGCCAGCCCTGGCCGCAGTGCTGCTCAAGAGTCATGACGCGCCCAAGGACCGTTTTTCCAGGTTCCTGGACAAGATATTCGGTGGCTGGCTGTTCCGTCCGTTCAACCGCTTCTTCGACCGTGCCAGTCACAGCTACGTGGGCACAGTTGGCCGCGTGATCCGCAGCAGCGGCATCGCCCTGCTGGTGTACGCAGGCCTGATGGTGCTGACGTTCTTCGGGTTCTCCAACACCCCGACCGGTTTCGTACCCGGCCAGGACAAGCAATACCTGGTGGCCTTTGCCCAACTGCCGGATGCCGCGAGCCTGGACCGCACCGAAGACGTGATCAAGCGTATGTCGGACATGGCCCTCAAGCAGCCGGGCGTCGAAAGCGCCGTGGCCTTCCCTGGCCTGTCGATCAACGGCTTCACCAATAGTCCGAACGCCGGCATCGTGTTCGTCACCCTCAAGCCCTTCGACGAGCGCAAGGACCCCAGCATGTCTGCCGGGGCCATTGCCGGGGCCTTGAACGGCCAGTACTCGGAAATCCAGGAAGCCTACATGGCGATCTTCCCGCCGCCGCCGGTACAGGGCCTGGGCACGATCGGTGGTTTCCGTCTGCAAATCGAAGACCGGGGCAACCTGGGCTACGACGAGCTGTACAAAGAAACCATGAACATCATCACCAAGAGCCACAACGTGCCGGAACTGGCCGGGCTGTTCACCAGCTACACGGTGAACGTGCCGCAGGTCGATGCCGCCATCGATCGTGAAAAAGCCAAGACCCACGGCGTGGCCGTCAGTGACATCTTCGACACCCTGCAGATCTACCTGGGCTCGCTGTATGCCAACGACTTCAACCGCTTTGGCCGCACCTATCAGGTCAACGTTCAGGCCGAGCAACAGTTCCGCCTGGAGTCGGACCAGATTGGCCAGCTCAAGGTGCGCAACAACCGTGGTGAGATGATCCCGCTGGCGACCTTCATCAAGGTCAGCGACACCTCGGGACCTGACCGCGTAATGCACTACAACGGCTTCATCACTGCGGAAATCAACGGTGCCGCTGCCCCGGGCTACAGTTCCGGCCAGGCTGAAAAAGCCATCGAGAAACTGCTCAAGGACGAATTGCCCAACGGCATGACTTACGAGTGGACCGACCTGACGTACCAGCAGATTCTCTCGGGCAACACCGCGCTGTTCGTGTTCCCGCTCTGTGTCCTGCTGGCGTTCCTGGTGCTGGCGGCACAGTACGAAAGCTGGAGCTTGCCGCTGGCGGTGATCCTGATCGTACCGATGACCCTGCTGTCGGCCATTACCGGGGTAATTCTTTCCGGCGGCGACAACAACATCTTTACCCAGATCGGATTGATCGTACTGGTGGGGCTTGCCTGTAAGAACGCCATTCTGATCGTTGAGTTCGCCAAGGATAAACAGCTCGAGGGCATGAACCCCCTGGCTGCGGTGCTGGAGGCCTGCCGCCTGCGTCTGCGGCCGATCCTGATGACCTCCTTCGCGTTCATCATGGGCGTGGTGCCGTTGGTCTTCTCCAGCGGTGCAGGTGCTGAAATGCGCCATGCCATGGGTGTCGCGGTGTTCTCGGGCATGCTCGGGGTGACCTTCTTCGGTCTGCTGCTCACGCCAGTGTTCTATGTACTGATCCGCAACTTCGTCGAGCGCAGCGAGGCCCGCAAAGCGGCCCGGGCGTTGAAACTGGAGGCGCAACAATGAGTTTGAAAGTGTTTGTGCCGAGCCTGCTGGTACTGGCCTTGAGTGCTTGCGCCGTAGGCCCGGACTACAAGGCACCGCAAACGGAGGCGGCGAGCATCACCACCGCCACCGACGGTGCCGCCGGCCAGAAGAATTTCGACCGTGCCCGTTTCGAAGGGATCTGGTGGCAGCAGTTCGAAGACCCGACGCTCAACGCGCTGGTCACCCGTTCCCTGGAGGGCAACCGCGAGTTACGGGTGGCGTTCGCCCGTTTGCGAGCAGCCCGAGCGATACGCGACGACGCCAGCAATGACGTCATGCCGACCATCACCAGCCGCGCCAGCAGCAACCTGGGCAAAGGCCAGATTCCGGGGCAGACCACCGACCGGGTCAGCACCGAACGCTATGACCTTGGCCTGGACATGGCCTGGGAGCTGGATCTGTTCGGACGCATCCAGCGCAACCTGGAAGCCACCGATGCCGATCAGCAGGCGGTCGAAGCCGATCTCTACCAGTTGCAGGTGACAATGATCGCCGAACTGGTGGACGCCTACGGTCAACTGCGCGGCGCCCAACTGCGGGAAAAAATCGCCCTGGCAAACCTCGAGAACCAGCAGGCGTCGCGCAAGATCACCGAAAGCCTGCGTGATGCCGGCGTCGGCGATCAGCTCGACGTGGTCCGTGCCGATGCGCGCCTGGCCTCGGTCGAAGCCAGCGTGCCGCAGTTGCAGGCCGAACAGGTACGCCAGCGCAACCGCATCGCTACCTTGCTGGGTGAGCGCCCGGACAAACTGAGTGTGGACCTGAGTCCCAAACAGCTTCCGGCCATCGCCAAGGCCCTGCCGATTGGCGATCCGGGTGAACTGTTGCAACGTCGCCCGGACATTCTCAGCGCCGAGCGCCAACTCGCTGCCGCCACTGCGCGCATTGGCGTGGCCAAGGCCGATCTGTTCCCACGGGTCAGCCTCAGCGGTTTCCTGGGCTTTACCGCCGGACGCGGTTCGCAGATCGGCTCATCGGCGGCCAATGCCTGGGCGCTGGGGCCAAGCATCACCTGGGCTGCCTTCGATTTGGGCAGTGTGCGGGCGCGTCTGCGCGGTGCCGACGCTGAGGCGGACGGCGCCTTGGCGACCTACGAACAGCAAGTGCTGCTGGCCCTGGAGGAATCGGAAAATGCCTTCAGCGACTACGGCAAGCGCCAGCAACGCCTGATTTCGCTGATCCGGCAGAGCGAATCGAGTCGAGCCGCCGCTGATCTGGCTGAAGTCCGCTATCGCGAAGGCACCGAGGATTTCCTCGTCCTGTTGGATGCCCAACGTGAGCGCCTGGCCGCCGAGGACACTCAGGCCCAGGCCGAAGTGGACCTGTATCGCGGCATTGTCGCGATCTACAAGGCCCTGGGCGGCGGCTGGCAACCGGAAGCCGTAGCCAGCAACTGACCGACCTCATTCAACCGAGCTCCTTTGGTTGGCCGCAACCAACCAAATTTTCGCCCCGCCTCCCATGTTGGACGCGGGGCTTTTTTTGCCTGCTGCAAACGCCTGGTGGGAGCGAGCCTGCTCGCGATGGCGCTGGGTCAGTCAACTCAAATGCCAACTGATATACCGCTATCGCGAGCAGGCTCGCTCCCACCGGGTTATCTGCAGATTCTTTCAAGGTTTGACTCAAGCCCGCACCTGACCGAAGCTTGCGGCATTTCACGCTTCCTGGTTATGGACTACCTGCATGCCCTCGCCTCGCCGCTATCTGTTGCTCAGCCTGTCTGTCCTGTTGGTAATCGGTCTAGTCGCAATGTGGCTACGCAGCACCACGCCGCAAATTCCCGAGGCAATCAAGCGTGGCTACAGTGAAGCCCTTGAGCACGCACGCAATGGGCAGCCAGGGGCGGCGCGGATGCTCTATCAGCAATTGGGTCGCCCGGACCTGTCGCCCAAGCGCCGGGTATGGCTGCACGCCGAGCTACCGAACTACCCAAGCCCCCAAGCCCTGAAACTGGCGGACGCGGACCTGCACAGCGAGTCGCCGGATGTGCGTCGAGCGGCCATCGGCAGCATCAGCGGGCTGGTGCCAACCGGCCAACGCAGCCTGTTGCTGGGGCCGTTGCTCGAAGATCAAGACCCAAGCGTCCGCTTCGCCGCAGTGAACGCGTTGCTGGGCCTATCGCCGGATGAGCTTGGTTTGTACTTCGGGCCTATGCAGCTTGTCATCGGTATGTGGGAGCAGATGCTTGAAGACGGTCCACCAACCGCCGAGTCCCACTATCAGCTGGCCCGGCTGCATCTGCATAACGCTGAACTGAAAAAGGCTCAGTTGGCGCTGGAACAAGTCCTGCGCCTGCAACCGGACAACCTGCCAGCGCTGGTCATGCAGATCGACGTGCTGGACAAACAGGGCCAGGCCGACGCTGCACGTCAGTTGCTTGCCCAACAGTTGAAAAACCAGCCGGAGTCGGCTTATCTGCAACATGCATTGGGTCTGTGGCTGCTGCACCATGGCCAGGCGGAGTACGCGCTGCTTGGTTTGGCAAAAGCCGTGGAGCTTGAGCCCGAAAACCGACATTACCGTTATGACCTGGCAACCACCTTGTATGCCGAACAGGAACTGGAAGCGGCGCAGAAACAGTTACAGGAAATCGTCCAGCGCTACCCGGCTGATCGCAGGGCGCGGGTGCTGCTGATCAACTACTGGAAGGAGTCCGGGCAGTTGCAGAATGTGCAGATCCTGTTGGCGCAACTGGAGCAACTCAACCCCGATGATCCGGCGCTGCAGCAAGGCCTGTAGGCGTTTCCCCGCTGCCAGAAAATTGAGCAGTACACCTCGTTTTATCAACGAAAGCGGAACCGTGATCACGGCAAAAGGTCAAGTGTTCAGGCAGTTCATTTTCAGGCGTACTCCAGCCTGCTGCCCACTTCCCTAGTCATGAGAGGGCTTTTTTTGTCTACATCTAACGAGTTGATCAGCGCTAAAGCCGCCACCGGTATCGAAGGGCTGGATGACATCCTTTCCGGTGGCTTGTCCCGCGGCCATGTGTTCCTGCTGGAAGGGGAACCCGGGACCGGCAAGACCACGGTCGCGTTGCAATTCCTCTTGGCCGGTGCCCAGGCCGGCGAGCGTTCCTTGTACATCACCCTGTCGGAAACCGAGCGTGAGTTGCGCCAGGGCGCGGCGTCCCACGGTTGGACGATCGACGAAAACGTGCATATCTTCGAGCTGACCCCTCCCGAAAGCCTGCTCAACGCCGAGCATCAGCAAAGCCTGCTGTACTCCTCGGATCTGGAGCTGGGGGAAGCGACCCGGCAGATTTTCGAGGTGGTCGAGCGGGTCAAGCCGACCCGGGTGGTGCTCGACAGCCTGTCGGAGATCCGCCTGCTGGCGCAAAGCTCACTGCGCTATCGCCGGCAGATCCTGGCGATCAAGCATTACTTTGTGCGCTACGACGCCACGGTACTGCTGCTCGATGACCTGACCACCGAGTCCCTGGACAAGACCGTGCACAGCGTCGCCCATGGGGTGATTCGCCTGGAAGAACTGACACCCAATTACGGCGCCGAGCGGCGACGCATTCGGGTGGTCAAGTATCGCGGGCAGAAATACCGTGGCGGCTTTCACGACTTCACCATCATGGGCGACGGCATTCATGTCTTCCCACGCTTGGTAGCCGCCGAACACCGCGGGCAATACCTGCGCCAACAACTGTCCAGCGGCCTCGATGGCGTGGACGCCTTGCTGGGCGGCGGCATCGAGACAGGCTCCAGCACTTTGATCCTGGGCCCGGCCGGCACCGGCAAGTCGCTGATTTCGATGATTTTCGCTGCGGCTGCCGTGCAGCGTGGCGAAAAAGCCGCACTGTTCATCTTCGATGAAGAGTTGGGCTTGCTGTTCGAGCGCATGAGGAACGTCGGTATCGACCTGGAAGCGCTGAGACGAACCGGCAACCTGGTGATCGAACAGGTGGACGCCGCTGAGCTGTCTCCCGGTGAGTTCTCCCATCGGGTACGCCGTTGCGTCGATGAAGGTAACATCAAGACGGTCGTGATCGACAGTATCAATGGCTACCAGGCCGCCATGCCGGAAGAAAACGCCTTGGTGCTGCACGTACATGAACTGCTGCTCTACCTGAACCGCAGGGGCGCTGCGACCTTCATGACCGTTGCGCAACACGGTCTGGTGGGCGATATGCAGGCCCCGGTGGACATTACCTACCTGGCCGACACGGTGATTCTGTTGCGGTATTTCGAAGCGCTGGGCAAAGTTCGTCGAGCGATCTCCATCATCAAGAAACGCACCGGTAGCCATGAATCCACTATTCGCGAATACCGCATCAGCAGCGAGGGCATGACCATCGGCGAGCCGCTGGAAGCATTCCAGGGGGTATTGCGTGGGGTGCCGAACTATATGGGAGCGGATAATCCGTTGCTCAAGGATGATCAACAGTGACGCTGGTCGAGCCCCTGTCGGAGCGGGCGTTGATCCTCGCACCGCTGGGGCGCGACAGCCAGATCGCCCTGATGATCCTGCGCGAAGCCGGCTTCGGCGGCCTTATCTGCCAGCATCTGGGCCACTTGTGCGAAGAGCTGGAGCACGGCGCCGGCCTGTTGGTGATTTCCTCCGAAGCCCTGGTCGGGCCGGAGCTGGAAACGCTGTTGTTGCATATCGAAGAGCAACCGGCCTGGTCAGACTTGCCAATCGTATTGTTGACCCACCACGGCGGGCCGGAACAGAACCCGGCGGCGCGTATCGGCACTCAGTTGGGCAACGTAACGTTCCTCGAGCGCCCTTTTCACCCAATAACCCTGGTCAGCGTGGTCACCACCGCCCTGCGGGGCCGGCGCAGGCAATATGAAGCCCGAGACCGGCTGATCGACCTGAGCAACAGCGAGCTGCGCCTGCAAACCACCCTGGAGACCCTTGAGCAACAAGTGGAAGAACGCACGGCCCAACTGCGCCACAACGAAGAGGCCTTGCGCCAGTCGCAAAAAATGGAAGCGGTCGGGCAACTCACGGGGGGGATCGCCCATGACTTCAACAACATGCTCACCGGGATCATCGGCAGCCTCGAACTGTTGCGCCGGCGCCTGGCCCGAGGCCGCACCGAGGATCTGGACAGCCTGATCGACCTGGGGGTGACATCGGCCAATCGCGCAGCCGGCCTGACGCATCGTTTGCTGGCCTTCTCCCGCCGCCAATCGCTGGACTCAAAAGCGGTGCAGATGAATACCCTGGTGCTGTCCATGGGCGAGCTGCTGCAGCGCAGCCTCAACGAGAGTATCCGGCTGGACATGGAACTGGACGACCAGCTCTGGATCGCCGAAGCCGACCCAAACCAACTGGAAAGCGCCCTACTCAACCTGGTACTCAATGCTCGGGACGCAATGCCCGACGGTGGGCAACTGGTGGTCAAGACGCTCAATCAACACCTGGATGCCGACTTCACCCAGGCTTATACCAACCTGGAGCCGGGCGATTACGTCGTGCTGAGTGTGCAGGATTCCGGTTGCGGAATGCCCGAAGCGGTCATCAATCGTGCGTTCGACCCGTTTTTCACCACCAAGCCGATCGGCCAGGGCACCGGGCTGGGCTTGTCGATGATCTATGGGTTCAGCAAGCAGTCGCGTGGTCACGTGACGATTGACAGTGAAGTCGGCAAAGGCACAACCGTGAGCCTCTATCTGCCGCGTTTCGTCGGTGAAGAGGTTCACGAACCACGGGTCGATACACAACACGCCCCGTACGCACAAGACGGTGAGACCGTGCTGATCGTCGAGGACGACCCGGCGGTGCGGGTGCTGGTCAGCGCCGTACTGAGCGAGCTGGGTTATGCCTTCGTCGAGGCAGCCGATGCTGACGGCGCGGTGCCGATCCTTCAGTCAAGCCAGCGCATCGATCTGCTGATCAGTGACGTGGGCCTGCCAGGCATGAACGGCAGGCAACTGGCGGAAATCGGCCGGCAGATCCGCCCGGACCTGCGGGTACTGTTCATCACCGGTTATGCTGAGCATGCAGCGGTGCGCGGCGGCTTCCTGGACCCGGGCATGCAGATGATCACCAAACCGTTCACTTTTGACCTGTTGACGGCCAAGGTGCGGGAGATGATCAAGGTTTGAGGCAATGCCCGGATATCAGCCGACCGTGCGCCCGTGATCAAGGATTTTGTGGCAGCAAAGCCTGCTCCCACAAAATCCCGCCCTGCACCCTGCTTTTACAGGCCTAGGACAACATCGTCCGCATCATGTCCTGCAACACATCCAGGTCGAACGGTTTGCCCAGGATCGGCGCCTTGCGGGTGATGGGGCTGTCGGTGTCGCGCACTTCCTGGGCATAACCGCTGATAAAGATGACTTTCAGGTCGGGTCGCAACCGGACCGCCGGTTCAGCGATCTGCACGCCGGTGATACCCCCGGGCAGGCGGAAGTCGGTGATCATCATATCCAGGTGGGGCTTGCTGGCGAGGATCTCGAACGCCTGCTCACCGTTTTCGGCCTGCAGCACTCGATACCCCTCGCCCGACAGGTAGGCCGACAATACCATCAGGATCGACGGGTCATCCTCGACGATCAGTACAACGTCTTGCGCATCTTCACTCATGAGAAGCCTTTGTTCGATCAATAGCTGCTGATACGACCGTAGGGTCACTCAGAGGTTGCGTCTGTTCGACGGTTTTGGCCAGGACCGTTTTCTGCAAAGGCAGGCAGACGCGAAACAACGCCCCTTCATTGAGGCGGCTATTGACCGTAATAGTACCGCCATGGGCGGTCACAATCTGCTCGGAGATGAATAGCCCCAGGCCCAGGCCGGATGCGACGGCTTTGGACGACACCCGCTCGAACTGCTGAAAGATGCGCTGCTGGTTTTCCTCGCTGATGCCGATACCGTGATCCTGGACTTCGACGCAAGCATGGTCAGGCGTTTTGTAGACGCGCACCTCGATCGGGCTTTTCCCGCCGTAGCGCAATGCGTTGGTCAGCAGGTTCGACACCACTTGTTCGATACGAAACTCATCCCATTGTCCCTCCACCGACGGCTCGGTCGAGCACGTCAATGTGCATTCGGCCGCCGCGATCTGCGGCTGGAAGTTGCGCAGCAGGTTTTCAACCAGTGTCGTCAGGTTGAAGCGGCTTGGCCGAATGGACAATTTGCCAGTACGAATCCGCGACACGTCGAGCATGTCCTCGATCAGCCGGATCAGGCTCTTGATCTGGCGCTCGTCGCGCTCGACCATCGCCTGCACCTTATCCAGGCTGAAGGCGGCGGCGTTGTCCCGGGCCAGGTGCATCTTGCGCAGTTGCGTCTCGAGAATCAGGCCGTTGAGAGGCGTACGGACCTCGTGGGCAACGATCGACATGAAGTCATCACGCATGCGAACCGCCTGTTCCAGCTCGCTGCGAGTAGCCTGCAACTGCTGCAACAAGGCCTCCTGCTCGCGGCGGCTCTCCTGCAATGCAATGACCTGCTCCTTCATCGCCTTTCTCTGGCGATACAGCTCGACGAACACATTGACCTTGCTTTTGACGGCGTGGTTGTCCAGCGGCTTGTGCAGGAAGTCCACCGCGCCACTTTCATAGCCGGTGAAGGCATAGTTGCGCTCACGGCCGGCGGCGCTGACAAAGATGATAGGAATGCTACGGGTCTTCTCCGTGCCGCGCATCAGCTCGGCCAGTTCAAAGCCGTTCATTCCCGGCATCTGTACATCGATGATGGCCAGGGCAAAGTCGTGTTGCAGCAGCAAGGACAGCGCCTCATCGGCCGACAGCGCTTTGAAAACCTGGCGGCCGTCGAGTTTGATCAGCGCTTCCAGGGCCAACAGATTTTCTGGCAGATCGTCGACGATCAGCAGTTTTGCTTGAATATCTCTTGGCATGTGGTTCATTCCAGAGCGGCCAACAATTGGCCGATGCCTTGCAAAGTGAGGATATGGTCGGGCTCTTGCAGGGCAAGTGCTGCTTCGGGCATGGTCGAAACCTGGGCTTCGCCGGGGTCCTGGACCACCGTGATTCCACCCAGCTCCCGGACCTTGGCCAGGCCCTGGGCACCGTCGTTGTTGGCGCCGGTCAGCACGACCGCCAGCAGGTTCGGACCGAAGGCGTCGGCGGCGGATTCGAACAGCACATCTATCGACGGCCGCGAATGGTGCACCGGTTCCTCCAGGCTCAACGAAAGACTGCGGTCGGCCTCGACCGACAGGTGATAGCCGGGTGTGGCTACATACAAAGTGCCCGGTTGAATGTTCTGCTTGTCCTGAGCTTCCTGCACCGGTATCGCCAGACGATGGCCGAAGACCTGGGCCATCTGGCTGTCACGCTCATCGGGCAGATGCAACACGACCAGAATGGGTACGCCGAAGCCCTTTGGCAGTTGCCCGAAGACTTTGAGCAGCGCTTCGACGCCGCCGGCGGATGCACCGACGACAATGGCTTGAATGGGCGATCTGGATCTGTGCATCGTCTGATTCATAACTTGCGATAGATCCGTTCCTGTTTGACCAACGGCTCGAATTGCTTGCCGAAAGACGAAAAATCCAGTGTCTCTTTACTGCCCAGTACCAGGAAACCACGGTGACAGAGGGACTCATGGAACAATCCGAACGCGCGATCTTGCAGCTTTTTGTTAAAATATATCAAGACGTTACGGCATGAAATTAACTGAGTTTCTGAGAATACGCTATCAGTCGCCAGGCTGTGATCGGCAAAGGTCACGTTCTCGCGCAGGGTTTTGTCAAACATCGCGTAATCGTAGGCGGCGGTGTAGTAATCGGCAAATGATCGCCGCCCTCCCGCGCGCTGATAATTCTGGGTGTAGGCCCGTACGTTCTCGAGCGAAAAAATGCCCTGCTTGGCTTTTTCCAGGGACCGCGGATTGATGTCGGTGGCATAAATCAGCGTGCGGTCCAGCAGCCCTTCCTCGCGCAGCAGGATCGCCATGGAATAGACCTCCTCCCCGGTGCTGCAACCAGCGATCCAGATCTTGATCGAAGGATAGGTCTTGAGCAGCGGCACCACTTCTTCGCGGATCGCCAGGAAATGCGACGGGTCGCGAAACATCTCACTGACAGGGATCGTCAACAGTTGCAGCAGTTGCATGAACATGCCCGGGTCGTGCAACACGCGCTCCTGCAGTGCCGAGATGGTCTTGCACTCGAACTGGCTCAGCGCGTGCTGGACCCGACGCTTGATGGAGGCGCCGGAATAGTCCCGAAAATCGTAGCTGTACTTGAGGTAGATCGCGTCGATCAACAAACGGATTTCAATGTCAGTGTTACGTTCCACTAAATTCTTTCCATATTCGGCAACCACACGCGAATCAGCGAGAACAGACGATCCAGATCGATCGGCTTGGCCAGGTAATCGTTGGAACCGGCCGCCAGGCAGCGCTCCTGATCATCCTTCATGGCCTTGGCCGTCACGGCAATGATGGGCAGCTTGCGCCAGCGCGGGTCCTTGCGGATCAGCGCGGTGGCCTCGAAACCGTCCATCTCCGGCATCATCACATCCATCAGCACCAGGTCGATGTCGTCGACTTCGTTCAGACGCTCGATCGCTTCATAGCCGTTACGGCCGATGACGACGATCGCCCCCTTGGCCTCCAGGGCACTGGTCAGGGCGAAAATGTTGCGCACATCATCGTCCACCAGCAGCACTTTACGGCCCTCGAAAACCTTGTCGCGGCTGCGGGCGGTCCTGAGCATCCGCTGCCGTTCATGGGACAACCGGGATTCGACTTTGTGCAGAAAAAGTGTCACTTCGTCCAGCAACCGCTCCGGCGAACGGGCGCCCTTGATGATGATCGAGCGTGAATACTTGCGCAGTTCGGCTTCTTCATCGCGGGTCAGGTTGCGTCCGGTGTAGACGATCACGGGCGGGAATGAGCAGATATCCTCAGTGGACATGCGCTTGAGCAGGTCATTGCCCAGCATGTCAGGCAGCTTCAGGTCGATGATCATGCAGTCGTAGACGTTGCTTCGCAGCAGGTCCAGGGCTTGCTGCGCCAGGCCGACAGCGGTGATCTCGATGTCATCGTCACCGATCAGCCGGGTGATGCTGTCGCGTTGCAAATCATCGTCCTCCACCAGCAGCACCCGCTTGACCTTCTGGGTCAGCTTGGCTTCCAGGCGG
Source organism: Pseudomonas sp. N-1-13 (assembly GCF_057787095.1). Classification (NCBI taxonomy): domain Bacteria; kingdom Pseudomonadati; phylum Pseudomonadota; class Gammaproteobacteria; order Pseudomonadales; family Pseudomonadaceae; genus Pseudomonas; species Pseudomonas sp. N-1-13. The sequence continues at coordinate 2,855,867 of NZ_JBYNRI010000001.1, forward strand.
GCGAATACCTCCTTGAGTTCTTCGCGAGAAGTCGGTTTGACCGCATAGCCGACGGCACCCATGTGCATCGCGGCTTCTACGCGATCCTCGACGGAAATCACATGTACCGGGATGTGCCGGGTTCCAGGTTGCTCCTTGAGCCGCTGCAATACCGTCAGCCCGGAGTGATCCGGCAGGCGCATGTCCAGCAGGATTGCATCGGGGCTCAATTGCGAAGCCAGGTCGAAGCCTTCATCGGCACCTTGGGCCACCAGGCATTGGTAACCGAGTTCGTGGGCCAGGTCGAACAGGATCCGGGCAAAGCTGGGCTCGTCTTCGATCACCAGAATGCAGCGGGTGTTGAACGGTGCCTTGTCGCGGTCATCGGCGAAGGGGGCGACGGGCACATCGACCTGGGCGATCAGCGGTGCGCTGACGGGTTCAGGGGGCGCGGGTGGCGCCATTGTGGTGGTCGCAGTGAACATCCCCGGTTCTACCAGCGGCTCACCCGACTCGACATAGCGTTCTGGCAATACCAGCGTAAACACACTGCCCTGCCCCGGCTCGCTGGAGACAGAGATCGAGCCGCCGAGCAAGGTGGCCAGGTCGCGGGAAATCGACAGGCCCAAACCGGTCCCACCGTACCGGCGATTCGTAGTGCCATCGGCCTGGCGGAAGGCTTCAAAGATGCTTTGTTGCTGATCGGCGGCGATGCCGATTCCTGAGTCCCGCACCATGAACGCGATGCCCGCCCCGGCCTGGCCGGCCACCGTCAGGCATACCGTGCCTTTCTCGGTGAACTTGATGGCATTGGACAGCAGGTTCTTGAGTACCTGCTCCAGGCGCTGACGGTCGGTATACAGCATGGCCGGGGCGTCGGGCAGCAGTTGCACCTCGAAGCTCAGGCCTTTTTCGGTCGCCAGGGGCATGAACATGTCACGCAAGCCTTCCACCAGGCGCGTCACGCCGGTGTTCTCCGGACGCACTTCCAGTTTCCCGGCCTCGACCTTGGAAATGTCGAGAATGTCATTGATCAGGTTCAGCAGATCGTTACCGGCGGAATAGATCGACTCGGCAAATTTCACCTGTTCTTCGTTGAGGTTCTGCTGCGGATTCTCCGCCAGCAGCTTGGACAGGATCAGTGAGCTGTTGAGCGGTGTACGCAGTTCATGGGACATGTTCGCCAGGAACTCGGACTTGTATTTGCTCGAACGCTGCAACTCTTCGGCGCGTTCCTGCAACTGGATCTGCGCCAGGTTCAGCTCGCTGTTCTTCTGGTCCATGGCATCGCGTTGTTCAGCCAGTTGCTCGTTGGTCTGCTCCAGTTCCTGTTGTTGGGCTTCCAGATGCGCCTGGGACTCCTTGAGGATGCGTGACTGCTCTTCCAGCTCTTCGTTGGCGGTCCGGAGTTCTTCCTGCTGAACTTGCAGCTCTTCGTTCAGTTGCTGGGTTTCGGCGAGGACTTCCTGCAAACGCTGCCGGTAACGGGCCGCTTCGATGGAGGTGCCAATATTGCCGGCCACCAGTTCCAGCAGTTCGATATCGCGATCGGTCACAGGTCGCAGGAAGCCCAGTTCGACAACGCCGTTGATCCGGTCATCGTCACTGGTGGGCATGACCAGTACGCTGTTGGGCAAACCCTGGCCCAACCCCGAACTGACTTTCAGGTAGTCGTCGGGCACGTCATCCAGGCGGATGAGTCGCGCCTGTTGGACCGCCTGGCCAGCGATGCCTTCGCCGACAACGATCACCTGTTGCTGTTGCTCTTCATCCTCTCGGGACATGCCGTAGGTGGCGACGCGCCTGAGCAGGCCGCTTTCTTCCCGCGCATACAGTGCGGCCACTACAGCGCCCATGTATTGGGCACAGAACTGCAGGATGTTGCGTCCCAGCAGGTTCAACGTCAGTTGCCCCAGAACCTGCTCGGCCAGTAGCGTCTGGCCATTGCGCAGCCAGGCCTGTTTTTCCAGATGCAAAGCACTCTGCTGCTGGACCTTCAGGCTGGCGCTGTAATTGTTGGACAGCCCCAACAGATCCCGGCGCCCGACATAGGCCAGCAAGCCGCTGACAGCGGCCACGAACAACAGGTACAGAGCGATGCTCCAGAGGGTGGTGGTGCGCACCTGGTCGTTGCGTTCGGCACGCAGCTGCTGCTCGGATTCGACGATATCCTCGTAGGTCTTGCGTATTTCATCGGTCAAGCGCTTGCCACGCCCGGCCTTCACCGCTCCCCGGTAATCGCCACTGCTGCGTTGCAGGTCGATCATGCTTTGCGCGTAGTTGGCCCACTCCACCTGGAGCGCTTGCACTTTATGCAGGCGGTCGGTCTGGATCGGGTTGTCGGCTGTCAATTCCAACAATGTCTCCAGGGCGACGGCGATACGCGGTTTGGCCACTTCATAGGGGTCGAGGAAATGCTCGTCGCCCGTCAGGAGGTAGCCGCGCATGCCGGTTTCCAGATCCACGCTCAGCTTGAGCGCTTCATTGGCATTATTGATCACCCGATCGGTATGCCCGACCCATTGGATCACCGACAGCAGATAGGTGATCAGCACAATGAAAAACACCGCGCTGAGGGCGCCCATGCCCAGTGGCAGGCTGATATTGCGGCTCAGGAGCTTGCGAAAACTTTGCTCGTCAACCGAAGACGAAGGAGTCATGGAATAAGCCTTGGTGGACAGTTGAAAACCGTGGAGTTTGCCGAAAAATACCGGTTGGATCCACATTCTGACGGGGCAAAGGCGCAAACTCCACGAAAAGCCTGAGGAAGCGACGATCCTTGTCAGCTCTTGTACTATAGATCCTTTCTTGTACAACCCAGGGAACTTGTGCCCCCTCGCTACTTACTCATGCATAAGGCCGTTTTTTGGCACACCTCCCCAACCCAATCCCCTGAGAATGTCTACCATGCACAACCCCGCTCCTGATACCCAGCCAACCATTCTGGTAGTCGAAGACGACGACATCGTACGTATGTTGATTGTCGACGTGCTGGAAGAGCTGGAATACCAGGTACTGGAAGCGGACGGCTGCGAACAGGCCTTGGCGTATCTGCGTAACGATGCGCAGCCCATCGCCCTGATGATGACCGATGTCGGCCTGCCGGTGATGGACGGTCGCGAGCTGGCCAAGCAGGCCCGATCGGCTCGGCCTCAGTTACCCATTCTGTTTGCCAGCGGTTACGCCGAAAGCATCGATGTGCCTGAAGGCATGGCGGTGATTGGCAAGCCTTTTTCCATCGATCAGTTGCGCGACAAGGTCAACGGCATTCTTTCTTGAGCCTGACGCAATTGTTGGTCACTATCGGCGCCCCGCGCTGATAGCGCCCACGTCGATTCGTTCCAAGGAAGCACCCGCTCATGCGTCAACCCACCGCCACCAAGGTCCTGGTTATCGGCTATGTCTGGCCCGAGCCGCGTTCATCGGCTGCCAGCGGGCACGTCATGCAGATCCTCGAAGCCTTCCTTGGGCAAGGCTGGGACATCACCTTCAGCAGTCCCGCGGGCCCTGGCGAGAACCGTGCCGACCTGATCGCGCTGGGGATCGGCGAAGTGCCGATCGAGCTCAACAGCAGCAGTTTCGATACATTCATCGCTGAACTGGCCCCGGATATCGTGTTGTTCGACCAGTTCATGATGGAAGAACAGTTCGGCTGGCGGGTCGAGAAACACTGCCCCGGCGCCCTTCGGGTGCTGGAGACGTCCGATTTGCAAAGCCTGCGCCACGCCCGGCATCAGCGGCTCAAGGATCGGTTGAAGAAGGATGACGTTTCCCAGGATTTCAGCGATCTGTTTGCGCAGGACCTGCCTCAAGCGTTCGAGTTGATGGCCGGCACCGACCTGGCCAAGCGGGAAATCGCCGCCCTGTACCGGTGCGACCTGAGCCTGATGGTGTCGGAAGTCGAGATCGAGTTGCTGGTAGAGCACTTCAAACTGCCCCGCAACCTCTTGCATTGGTGCCCACTGATGCTGGACCTGCCGAGCGAAGCACGCGTGCCGTTCGCAGACCGGGCGCATTTCCTCAGCATCGGCAATTTCCGCCACGCGCCGAACTGGGACGCCGTGCTCTGGATGAAAAACGCCATTTGGCCATTGATCCGCCAACAGCTGCCTGATGCGCAACTGCACCTGTATGGCGCCTACACCCCGCCTAAGGCTGCGGCGCTGCACAACGCGGCCCAAGGGTTTCACATCATGAATTGGGCCGAGGATGCGCTGCAGGTCATGTCGGCGGCACGTGTCTGTCTGGCGCCGTTGCGTTTCGGTGCCGGCATCAAGGGCAAGCTGATCGATGCCATGCTGTGCGGCACACCCAATGTCACCACACCCATCGGCGCAGAAGCCATGCACGGTGAAATGCCCTGGCCCGGAGCGATTGCCCAAAGCGCCGAAGATATCGCCCACGCCGCTGTGCAGTTGTACCGCGAGCAGAGCCTTTGGACCCGCGCCCGGGATAACGGCCTGGCGCTGCTGGCGGACCGTTACCGCCGACAGGTCCACGCCCAGGCGCTGATCGATTGCCTCGAAGCCTGTCGCGCCGACCTTGAGCAACGGCGCCGGGATAACTTCACCGGCAGCATGTTGCGTCATCACCAGCACAAGAGCACTCAATACATGTCCCAGTGGATTGAGGAGAAGAACCGCAACAGTCAGGCCGGAAGCGTTACGGGGTAGCACCCGTGCGGCGAAGGGGGCATTATCCAGCGGCAATAACAATAAAAGCGCCAGGCCATGACCCGAACTGCAAGAGTCACCGACCCTTCCTATGAGCTGATGGACGACCATAACGGGCTGTCCATCATCTATCGCCAGCACGGTTTCCCGTGCCCGCTGGTGCGCTGGCATTTCCATAAGGAATACGAGTTGCACCTGATCGTCGCCAGCTCCGGCAAGGTATTCATCGGTGACTATATCGGCAACTTTTACCCGCAATCGCTGTTTCTCACCGGCCCCAACCTGCCCCACAACTGGATCAGCCAGGTCGCCGAGGACGAAGTGGTGCCCAAGCGTGACATGCTGGTGAATTTTACCGACGAGCTGTTCGAGAGCGGCCATCAGGTGTTTGCCGAGCTCAAGACCGTCGCGCCGTTGCTGGAGCGCGCCCAGTACGGCATCGAATTTCGCTGCAAGCGCACTATCCGCCAGGCCATGATCCTGATGCAGCGCATCGCCGATTCCCAAGGCATGAGTCGCCTGGGGCATTTTTTCATCCTGATGGAGCTGCTGGCCGCAACCGATGACTATCAGTTGCTTTCCGGGGCCACCGCTGCGCAACCGGCGGATGAGCACAGCGTTGACCGTACCAACCGCGCGGTGGATTACATCTTTGCCCATTACGCACGGGAACTGTCCCTGGAAGAAGTGGCCGACCATCTGGGCATGAAACCGACGTACTTCAGCCGCGTCTTCAAACAAGCCACCGGCCGCTGTTTCATCGAGTTCGTCAATCGCCTGCGTATCAGCAAGTCCTGCGAGTTGTTGGCCGACGGCGACAAACCGGTGACGGACGTGTGTTTTGAATCGGGCTTCAACAACATATCCAACTTCAACCGGCGCTTTCAGCAGCTCAAGGGCATGACCCCTTCCCATTACCGGCGGCTGGCGGTGCAGCGGTTGACCGAACAGAACCAGGGCTGACAATCCCGGATTATCTCTGTGGCGGGATTTATGTGGGAGCAAAGCTTGCTCGCGATGCAGGCGCCTCGGTTCTCCGGAAGACCGCGTCATCCTCATCGCGGGCAAGCCTTGCTCCCACACAGCGGGGATAAATCCCCTCGCCACAGCTAACCCCTTCTCAGACCAAATCCCATCCAGTGCAAAAAAGTATCAGCGCAAGTGCGACGGATGATTTGTCTCGCCGGCGATTGAGGGCTGTAATCAGCGCACATTCTTCCCTTCATCCGGAAGACACAAAAACAATAACTGTCCTTCCGCAGCCCTTGGGCGCGGAAAAGGAGTGCGCGATGAAACCTTCGGTAAAAGCTCTGCTTGTCTCCACCTGCATGACCCTCAGCAGCGTCAGTTTCGGCGCACAGACCCTCACCATTGCCACCGTCAACAACAGCGACATGATCCGCATGCAAAAGCTCTCGAAGACCTTCGAGGCTGAGCACCCGGACATCAAGCTCAATTGGGTGGTGCTCGAAGAAAACGTCCTGCGCCAGCGCTTGACCACCGACATCGCCACCCAGGGCGGGCAGTTCGACGTGCTGACCATCGGCATGTACGAAGCCGCACTCTGGGGGGGCAAGGGTTGGCTGGAGCCGATGAAGGATTTGCCGGCCAGTTATGCCCTGGATGATATTTTTCCGTCCGTGCGTGAAGGCCTATCGGTCAAGGGCACGCTCTACGCCCTGCCGTTCTATGCCGAAAGCTCGATCACCTACTACCGCACCGACCTGTTCAAGGACGCCGGGCTGACCATGCCCGAACACCCGACCTGGACCCAGATCGGTGAGTTCGCGGAAAAACTCACTGACAAGACCAAGGAGCAATATGGCCTGTGTCTGCGAGGCAAGGCTGGTTGGGGCGAAAACATGGCGCTGATCACGACCCTGGCCAACGGTTTTGGCGCGCGCTGGTTCGATGAGAAGTGGCAGCCGCAGTTCAATGGCCCCGAGTGGAAGAATGCCCTGAACTTCTACGTCGACAACATGAAGAAATCCGGCCCGCCGGGCGCTTCCAGCAACGGTTTCAACGAGAACCTGGCGCTGTTCAACAGCGGCAAATGTGCAATCTGGGTCGATGCCAGCGTCGCCGGTTCGTTCGTCACCGATAAGACCCAAAGCAAGGTGGCCGATCACGTCGGATTCACCTTCGCCCCCCATGAAACGACTGACAAAGGCACCTCGTGGATGTACTCCTGGTCGCTGGCCATCCCCGCCAGTTCCAAAGCCAAGGAAGCGGCCAAGGTCTTTACCATGTGGGCGACGTCCAAGGAATACAGCCAATTGGTCGCCAAGACCGATGGCGTTGCCAACGTACCGCCAGGCACACGTACCTCGACCTATAGCGACGACTACATGAAGGCCGCGCCGTTTGCCAAGGTGACCCTGGAGTCGTTGAAAGTCGCTGACCCGAAAGCCCCCACTCTCAAGCCTGTGCCCTATATCGGTATCCAGTTGGTGACCATTCCTGAGTTCCAGGCCATCGGCACCCAGGTCGGCAAGTTCTTTTCGGGCGCGTTGACCGGCCAGCAGACCGTGGACCAGGCGTTGACCGCAGCGCAGTCCACCACGGAACGCGAGATGAAACGCGCAGGTTATCCCAAGTAACCCCGACGTCAATGTGGGAGCGAGCCTGCTCGCGATGAGGCCGGCACATTCAACATCTATGTTGCCTGACCCTGCGCTATCGCGAGCAGGCTCGCTCCCACAATGGATTTTTGTAGGCCCGCACAAATCGGTTCAATGCCATGAATAGTTCAACGACAACCGCCAAAGCACCCAGTGAGATTGCCCCACCGGTTCGCAAAAGCCGCTTGGCCAATCCAGGCTGGTTTCTGGTCAGCCCCTCGGTGGGGTTGCTGCTGCTGTGGATGATCGTGCCACTGGGCATGACCGTCTACTTCTCGCTGATCCGCTACAACCTGCTTTACCCCGGCGAGAACGAATTTGTCGGGCTGGAGAATTTCACTTACTTCCTGACCGATTCGGGCTTCGTCCCCGGGGCCACCAATACCCTGCTGCTGGTGGGCAGCGTGTTGCTGATCAGCATCGTGTTCGGGGTGTTGATCAGTGCGCTGCTGGAGGCCAGCGAGTTTTTCGGCCGGGGCATCGTGCGGGTATTGCTGATCTCGCCGTTCTTCATCATGCCCACGGTGGGCGCGCTGATCTGGAAGAACCTGATTTTCCACCCGGTCTCGGGAATTCTCGCCTCGGTGTGGAAACTGTTCGGTGCGCAGCCGGTGGACTGGCTGGCCCATTATCCGCTGCTGTCGATCATCATCATTGTGTCCTGGCAATGGTTGCCCTTCGCGATCCTGATCCTGATGACGGCCATGCAGTCCCTCGATCAGGAACAGAAAGAAGCCGCCCGCCTGGATGGCGCGGGGCCCATCGCGATTTTCTGGCATCTGACCCTGCCCCATCTGGCGCGCCCGATTGCGGTGGTGCTGATGATTGAAACCATTTTCCTGCTGTCGGTGTTCGCCGAGATTTTCACCACCACCAACGGCGGCCCCGGCTATGCCTCGACCAACCTCGCCTACCTGATCTACAACCAGGCGCTGGTGCAGTTCGACGTCGGCATGGCTTCGGCCGGCGGCTTGATTGCCGTGGTGATTGCCAATATCGCCGCCATCATCCTGGTCCGGATGATCGGCAAAAACCTCACCGACAAGAACTGAGGCCGCAGCCATGACACTTCAACAATCCCGTCGCCTGCAAAGCCTGCTGCTGGGTACGCTGGCCTGGGCCATCGCGATCCTGATCTTCTTCCCGATCTTCTGGATGGTGCTGACCAGCTTCAAGACCGAAATCGACGCGTTCGCCACGCCGCCGCAGTTCATCTTCACGCCGACGCTGGAGAACTACCTGCACATCAACGAGCGCAGCAACTACTTCAGCTTCGCCTGGAACTCGGTGGTGATTTCCTTCAGCGCCACCGCCCTTTGCCTGCTGATTGCGGTGCCGGCGGCCTACTCCATGGCGTTCTATGAAACCCAGCGCACCAAGGGCACGTTGCTGTGGATGCTCTCCACCAAAATGTTGCCACCGGTGGGCGTGCTGATGCCGATCTACCTGCTGGCCAAGAGCTTTGGCCTGCTGGACACGCGGACTGCGTTGATCATCATCTACACGCTGATCAACCTGCCGATCGTGGTCTGGATGATTTACACCTACTTCAAGGACATTCCCCGCGACATCCTTGAAGCCGCGCGTCTAGATGGCGCCACGCTGTGGCAGGAAATGGTTCGTGTCCTGTTACCCATCGCCAAGGGTGGCCTGGCCTCCACCGTACTGCTGTCGCTGATCCTGTGCTGGAACGAGGCGTTCTGGTCGCTGAACCTCACCTCGTCCAAAGCCGCGCCGCTGACGGCCCTGATCGCGTCCTACTCCAGCCCCGAAGGCTTGTTCTGGGCCAAGTTGTCGGCCGTCTCGACCCTGGCCTGCGCACCGATCCTGATTTTCGGCTGGATCAGCCAGAAACAGCTGGTACGCGGTTTGTCCTTCGGCGCCGTGAAATAACGCGCCTTACACCATTATCAGAAGTGGAGGCCCATCATCATGGCCAACCTGAAAATCAAGAATCTGCAAAAAGGCTTCGAAGGTTTCTCCATCATCAAGGGCATCGACCTTGAAGTGAACGACCGTGAGTTCGTGGTCTTTGTCGGCCCGTCGGGTTGTGGCAAGTCCACGCTGCTGCGGTTGATCGCCGGCCTGGAAGAAGTCAGCGACGGCACCATCGAACTGGACGGCCGGGACATCACCGAAGTCAGTCCGGCCAAGCGCGACCTGGCGATGGTGTTCCAGACCTACGCGCTTTACCCGCACATGAGTGTGCGCAAGAACATGTCCTTCGCCCTGGACCTGGCCGGCGTGCCCAAGGCCGAGGTCGAGAAAAAGGTCAACGAAGCGGCGCGCATCCTCGAATTGGGGCCGATGCTTGAACGCAAGCCCAAGCAGTTGTCCGGCGGCCAGCGCCAGCGTGTGGCGATTGGCCGGGCCATCGTGCGCAACCCGAAGATTTTCCTGTTCGACGAGCCGCTGTCCAACCTCGACGCCGCCCTGCGCGTGCAGATGCGCCTGGAGCTGGCGCGCCTGCACAAGGAGCTGCAGGCAACGATGATCTACGTCACCCACGATCAGGTCGAAGCCATGACCCTGGCCGACAAGGTGGTGGTGCTCAACAGCGGGCGCGTCGAACAGATCGGCTCGCCGCTGGAGCTGTATCACCAGCCGGCCAACCTGTTTGTCGCCGGGTTCCTCGGTACGCCAAAAATGGGCTTTCTCAAAGGCAAAGTCACACGGCTGGAGAACCAGGGTTGTGAGGTCCTGCTGGACGCCGGCACCCGGATCAGCCTGCCCCTGAGTGGGGCCAGCCTGAGCGTCGGCGGCGCGGTGACCCTGGGGATTCGCCCGGAGCATTTGAACCTGGCACAACCGGGCGATTGCACGCTGCAAGTCACCGCCGATGTCAGCGAACGTCTGGGCAGCGACACCTTCTGTCACGTCGTCACCGCCTCCGGTGAAGCCTTGACCATGCGCGTGCGCGGCGACCTGGCGAGCCGTTTCGGTGAGCAACTGAACCTGCATCTGGACGCTGAACACTGCCACTTATTCGATGCCGAGGGCGTGGCGGTCACCCGTGCGCTGCGCATCGCCGCCTGATTACCGAGACTTGTGATGAAACTCAATCGACAGAACCTGCACAACCTCAGCCCTGAGGTCGCCCTGCCCGCTTATTCCTTGAGCGAGATCAGCCAGGGCATCGCCCACATCGGCGTCGGCGGCTTCCACCGCGCGCACCAGGCTTACTACACTGATGCGCTGATGAACACCGGCACCGACCTGGACTGGGCCATCTGCGGCGTGGGCTTGCGGGCCGAAGATCGCCGCGCCCGGGATGACCTGGCCAGCCAGGACTACCTGTTTACCCTGTACGAGCTGGGGGACACCGACGACACCGAAATCCGGGTGATCGGAGCCATCAATGACATGCTGCTGGCCGAAGACGGCGCCCAGGCCCTGATCGACAAACTGGCCGACCCGCAAATCCGCATCGTCTCGCTGACCATTACCGAGGGCGGCTATTGCATCGACGACAGTAACGGCGAGTTCATGGCCCACCTGCCGCAGATCCAGCACGATCTGGCCCATCCTGACGAGCCGAAAACCGTCTTCGGTTTCCTTTGCGCAGCCTTGGCCAGGCGCCGGGACGCCGGCACCCCGGCGTTCACCCTGATGTCCTGCGATAACCTGCCGCACAATGGTGCCGTGACCCGCAAGGCGCTGCTGGCATTCGCCGCGTTGCGCGACGCCGAGCTGGGCCAATGGATCGATCGCCACGTGAGCTTCCCCAACGCCATGGTTGACCGCATCACGCCCATGACCAGCGTCGCCCACCGGCTGCAACTGCATGACGAGCATGGGGTCGACGATGCCTGGCCGGTGGTCTGCGAGCCTTTCGTGCAGTGGGTCCTGGAAGACAAATTCGTCAACGGTCGCCCGGCCTGGGAAAAGGTCGGCGTGCAGTTCACCGATGACGTCTCGCCCTATGAAGAAATGAAAATCAAGTTGCTCAACGGCAGTCACCTGGCGCTGACCTACCTGGGTTTTCTCAAGGGTTATCGCTTCGTCCACGAAACCATGAACGACCCGCTGTTCGTGCGTTACATGCGTGCCTACATGGACCTGGACGTGACCCCGCAACTGGCACCCGTGCCAGGGATCGACCTGACCGACTACAAGAACACGCTGGTGGAGCGTTTTTCCAACCAGGCAATTGCCGACCAGTTGGAGCGGGTGTGTTCGGACGGCTCGTCGAAGTTTCCCAAATTCACCGTGCCGACGATCAACCGCTTGATTGCCGACGGCGGCCAAACCCGTCGCGCGGCGCTGGTGGTGGCGGCCTGGGCCGTGTACCTGAAGGGCGTGGATGAGAACGGCGTGACGTATTCGATCCCGGACCCGCGGGCGGCGTTCTGCCAGGCGCTGGTGGCCGACGATGCGTTGGTGACCCAGCGCCTGCTGGAGGTCGAAGAGATTTTCGGTACGGCCATTCCCCACTCGCCCGAGTTCGTGGCAGCCTTCGAGTGGTGCTGCAACAGCTTGCGCGAACACGGGGTCACGCGGACGCTTGAGCGAGTGTTGGCTGACGCGGACTAAACTGCGCACGCAATCCGCTTCTGTGGCGAGGGGATTTAGCGAAACGTCGCACCGCCCCGTTGGGTCGCGAAGCGGCCCCCAGACGTGCTGCCTACACCGAAGCCGCAGATACATTGGGCCCGCTTCGCAGCCCAGCGGGGATAAATCCCCTCGCCACAGGTATTCCCTGGCCACAAGTTCTGTGTTTTGTTCTTTGATCCGAGGGTTTTTATGGCAAACCAACAACTGTTCCTGGGCATCGACTGCGGCACCCAAGGCACCAAGGCACTGATCCTGGATACGCTCAGCGGCCAGGTGCTCGGCCAGGGTGCCGCTGCCCACAGCATGATCAGCGGGGCCAACGGTCGCCGTGAACAAGACACCCAGCAATGGCTCGATGCATTCACCCAGGCGACTCACCAAGCCCTGGCCGCTGCCGGGGTCGATGGCCAGGCGATCCTCGGCATCGGCGTGTCCGGCCAGCAACACGGCTTGGTGCTGCTTGACGACCAGGGCCAGGTCTTGCGCCCGGCCAAGCTGTGGTGCGACACCGAGACGACGCCGGAAAACGATCGGCTTTTGGCCTACCTGGGGGGTGAAGACGGCAGTCTCGCACGCCTCGGCGTGGTGATCGCGCCGGGCTACACGGTTTCCAAACTGCTCTGGACGCGGGAGCAGCATCCCCAGGTTTTCGAACGCATCGCCAGCATCCTGCTGCCCCACGACTTTCTCAATCACTGGCTCACCGGCCGCCATTGCAGCGAATACGGCGACGCCTCGGGCACCGGCTATTTCAACGTACGCACCCGTCAATGGGACGCGCGGTTGCTGCAGCACATCGATCCCAGCGGTCGGCTGCAATCGGCATTACCGGAGCTGATCGAGGCCCATCAGCCGGTCGGGCGGATCCTGCCGGCCGTTGCCGCGCACCTGGGCATCAATCCCGACGCGCTGGTGGCCAGCGGAGGTGGCGACAACATGATGGGCGCTATCGGCACCGGCAACATCCAGCCCGGCGTGATCACCATGAGCCTGGGCTCCTCCGGCACGGTCTACGCCTATGCCGCCGAACCTGCGGTCAGTCCGCAGCCGTCGGTGGCAACCTTCTGCTCATCCAGCGGCGGCTGGCTGCCGCTGATCTGCACCATGAACCTGACCAACGCCACCGGGGCCATGCGCGAGCTGCTGGAGCTGGACATCGACGCCTTCAACGCCTTGGTGGCAAGGGCCCCGATAGGCGCCGAAGGCGTGTGCATGCTGCCGTTTCTCAACGGCGAGCGGGTTCCCGCCCTGCCCCATGCCACCGGCAGCCTTTTCGGTCTGACCACCACCAACCTGACCCGGGCCAATCTGTGCCGGGCGGTGGTCGAAGGCACCACCTTCGGTTTGCGCTATGGCCTGGACCTGCTGCGCGCCAACGGGCTCGAGGCCCAGAGCATCCGCTTGATCGGTGGGGGCTCGAAAAGCCCGGTTTGGCGGCAGATCGTCGCCGATATCATGGATACCACGGTCATTTGCACTGAACAGAGCGAGGCGGCCGCCCTGGGTGCGGCGATTCAGGCGGCGTGGTGCCATTCAGGCTCGCAGCAAAGCCTGGCCGATCTGTGCGAGCGCTGTGTCAAGCTCGACCCAGCCAGCGAAACCCGGCCCATTACCGAGCAGGTCGCCGCATCGCAAAAAGCTTATGTCCACTATCAAGAATGTATCGCAACCCTTTGAGATAAAAGAACTATGTATTTGGTATGTGGTGAAGCACTGTTTGATTTTTTCAGCGAAAACGAGATGGGCGGTCCGGCCTCGCACGTCAACTTCAAAGCCATCGCCGGCGGCTCGCCGTTCAACGTGGCAGTCGGGTTGCGACGCCTGGGCGTGGAATCGGCACTGTTTGGCGGGCTGTCCACGGACTACCTGGGCCGGCGCTTGCATCAGGTCCTGGCTGCCGAAGGTGTCAGCACCGAATACGCACTGGACTTCGACGCGCCGACGACCCTGGCAATGGTGGCGGTCGGTGCCAACGGTTCGCCCCACTATAGCTTCCGCGGTGAAGGATGCGCGGACCGGCAATTGAGCCTGGACCATCTACCGGTGCTCGGTGAGCACGTACGGGGGCTGCATGTCGGCTCCTTCTCTCTTGTGGTGCAGCCGATTGCCGACACCCTACTGGCCTTGGTGCGACGCGAGAGCGGTAAACGTCTGGTCAGCCTGGATCCGAACGTGCGACTCAACCCGCAACCGGACATCGAACTGTGGCGCTCGCGAATCGCAACGCTGGTCGAATATGCCGATTTGATCAAAGTCAGCGACGAAGACCTGAGTCTTCTTTATCCCGACCAACCGCCAGAGACCATTATCGAGCGTTGGATGGAGCACCGTTGCCAATTGGTGTTCCTTACCCGTGGCAGTCAAGGCGCGACGGTCTTCAGCCGCCAGCACGGTTCCTGGTCAATGCCGGCATGTTCGGTGCAGATCGCCGATACCGTGGGCGCAGGGGACACCTTCCAGGCAGCGTTGATTACCTGGCTGACCGAGCACCAACTGGATTCGGTGGAAGGCCTGCATGCCCTGACCCGGGAGCAGGTGAGCGAGATGCTTGCTTTTGCCATGCGCGCTGCTGCGCTGACGTGCGGCCGGACCGGACCGGATCTGCCTTACCGGCAACAATTGGATTGAGCTGTTTGGGAAAAAGCACGGCACCGGGTTCGGACAATGACCGAACCCGGAGGTGATTCCTGGGAAGACAAGGCCGTGATCAGCGCCCGGTCATGCGGTGCTGCTGATGGAAGTGATTACCGGCGTGGTGATTTTGGTCGAGTTCGGAGCGCAACTCGGCGATCAGGTCGTTGATTGCCCGGCAGCCATTGAGTTTATTGGCATCGATATCGGTTTTGACCAAGGCCACACGATCGGTTTCATGATCGTCATAGATCTTGATTGTCATCGACAAATCGGGTGACAACGTGCATTGCGAGCGCTTGGGCAGCAAGCTGCTTTCAATGATGTTTCGCATTTCGAGGGCAGATAAAAACATGGCGACTCTCTCCTGTTGAGGCGGCCAATTTATGTTCACGACGGCGGTATTTTCGTCCGTTCTTCCCTGCGGACTGGGACTACGAATGCCGTGCCGTTCGTTCGTTCTTGGCGTTTTCTAATTAATGAGCCCGTGCAGCGACTCCCTAATCATCCCGCAAAAAATATGCCTGCTTTAAAGAAAATCCCGATTGATCCAAATCAACTACTTAGCGTCCAGGACTGTGAGAGCGTGCGTGCAGATTGCAAGGAAGCGGGATTTTCCTCATGCAAACTGCAATCGCCAGTGATCCTGTCGCAAGCTAGATTAGACCCTATTGCGCAGGGGTGAGTGGGCACCCGTCGGCTGCTTCGAAAAAAGTGTGACGTCGCGTAAAAAACGTCAAATGGCTTCGGCGCCAGCCCGCTCTGCCACATGGCGCAGGCTATCGAAGTTGATATTCGCGCCGGAATCGATTGCCACCAGTGTTTGGCCTCGCGCGCCGGTTTGGGCGACGTACTGCTTGATGCCGGCGACCGCCAAGGCGCCCGAGGGCTCGGTTATCGACCGGGTATCGTCATAGATGTCTCGGATGGCTGCGCACAATTGGTCGTCAGTGACGGTGATCACGTCATCAACGCAGAAACGGCAGATGTCGAAGCCGTAGGCCCCTATTTGCGCGACAGCCACGCCATCGGCAAAGGTTCCCACGCTTGCCAGACTGACCCGTTCACCGACTGCCAGCGCCGCCTGGAGACAGGCGGAATGTTGTGACTCCACCCCGACGATGCGAACCTCCGGGCGCAGGTACTTGACGTAGGCCGCGACCCCGGCAATCAGCCCCCCGCCACCGACCGGGACAAAAATCGCGTCCAGGCTGCCTGGGTGCTGACGCAGGATTTCCATGGCGACGGTGCCCTGCCCAGCGATCACGTCCGGATCATCGAAGGGCGAAACGAACTCTCGTCCAGTCTGTCGGGCCAGCTCCAGTGCGTATTCCAAGGCAAAGGGAAAGCTCTCCCCGTGCAGCACTGCTTCGGCGCCCCGGTTGCGCACGCCCAGCACCTTGAGTTGCGGCGTGGTGAGCGGCATGACGATGCTGGCCGATATGCCCAGCTCCCGCGCGGCCAGCGCCACGCCCTGGGCATGATTGCCCGCCGAAGCGGTGATGACACCGCGAGCCCGTTGCTCGGCGGTCAGTTGCACCAGTTTGTTGTAGGCGCCACGGATCTTGAAAGAAAAAGTCGGCTGCAGGTCTTCACGCTTGAGCAGGATCCGGTTGCCCAAGGCTTCGGACAGTCCGGTGGCCGCTTGCAACGGCGTGCGCACGGCCAGTTCGTACACCGGCGCGGCCAGGATCTTTTTGACGTAATGTTCTAGCAGGGCTTGCTCAGGACGGGTGGTAGGCATGGCGGTCTCCTGGTTTGGACAAAACTCCGGAGACAGAAAGAAAAAACCCGCCTCGGAGGCGGGTTGGGTGCAGTCGTCAGCTAGCCCGCCAAATAAGGAATGGCGGTAATAATGCTTGGCTGGCTACGCAATACGGTGCTGGTCATGCCTGGAAATTAGCCTGCCGCTGGCTAGCAAGTCAATGGGCACTGTTGCGAATCACTTGAGCCCGACTTTATAGAGCGTCCCATCGTCATCATCTGTCAGTACGTACAGGAAACCATCCGGCCCCTGGCGCACGTCGCGGATGCGCTCGCCAAGCTCACCCAGCAGGCGTTCTTCGTGCACGACCTTGTCACCCTCCAGTTCCAGGCGGATCAGATTCCGGGACACCAGCGCACCGATGAACACGCTGTGTTGCCAGGCCTTGAAGCGGTCACCGTCATAGAACGCCATGCCGCTCAGCCCGGGTGACACTTCCCATACATGAAAAGGGCCAAGCGTGCCTTCGGCGGTCTTGCCGCCGGCTTCCGGGATCGGCGCCCCAGAGTAGTTGATGCCGTGAGTCGCCAGCGGCCAGCCGTAATTCTTACTGCGTTCGATGATATTCAGCTCATCGCCGCCCCTGGGGCCGTGCTCGTTCTCCCACAACGTACCGTTCCAGGGATTGAGCGCCGCCCCTTGGGGGTTGCGAACGCCGTAGGACCAGATCTCGGGGCGTACGTTTGCCTGACCGACAAACGGGTTATCGTCCGGCACCTTGCCGTCGGGGTAGATGCGCACGATCTTGCCCTGGAGCTTGTCCAGGTCCTGGGCCGTGGGCCGCTCGTTGTTTTCCCCCAGGGTGATGAACAGATAGCCGTCCCGGTCGAACACCAGGCGCGACCCAAAGTGGTTCCCGGTGGAAAGCTTGGGCTGCTGGCGGAAAATCACATTGAAATTCTTCAGGCTCTGCAGGTCTTCGGACAATTGCCCACGGCCCACGGCGGTGCCTGCCTTGCCGTCATCGCCGGCCTCGGCGTAAGACAGGTAGACCGTGCGGTCCTGCTTGAAGTCCGGCGACAGCACGACGTCCAGCAAACCGCCCTGGCCTCTGGCCCAGACCTCAGGTACGCCGTTCAATGGTGCCGAGAGCTGGCCGTCAGGGCTGACCCGACGCAGGTTGCCCGCTCGCTCTGTCACCAACATGCCCTGTTGATCAGGCAGGAAAGCCACGGACCAGGGATGTTCGAGCCCCTTGACCACGGTGGTCACCTCCACCGTGCCCTCCTCGCTCTTGAGTTGCCGGCTTTGCGCGGCAGACGCCGGGGTGGCGAGAGTCAGTACAGCGCTGGCGCAGAATGCGGCCAGGAGTGTTTTACGCAA
Organism: Pseudomonas sp. N-1-13; assembly: GCF_057787095.1. Taxonomy (NCBI): domain Bacteria; kingdom Pseudomonadati; phylum Pseudomonadota; class Gammaproteobacteria; order Pseudomonadales; family Pseudomonadaceae; genus Pseudomonas; species Pseudomonas sp. N-1-13. The sequence continues at coordinate 2,873,413 of NZ_JBYNRI010000001.1, forward strand.
CATGCACACTTCCTTCTGTGGTGTGAATAAAGACTGCCAGGGCTCGGCACTCAGCGAATGTCGTTTGAGGTGTCCCTCGGCGGTGGATTGGGCTTGATGGTAGGCCGTGGCGAGCCGGCAGGCTGACCGGAACGGGGATACCCGTTGCCGATACCGCCATTTTCCAGCGTGGGTGGCCGGGGAACGGGAACGGTCGGGTTGTTATGGATCATCGGCACGTTGGGCCGGGTGCCCTGCATGCTGTTGGGATTGGCCCGGCGGATCGGGCTGTTATAGGGATTGTTGTTACCTGGCAGGTTCTGGGCCAGGACCATGGCCCCGCAGTCGGGCGTTGCCGAGTGGGCGGCGGTGGTCAGCAACAGCGTCATGAGAGCGAGTAGCAGCCTGTTCATCGGAGCACCTCTTGGATTCAGGCATATCGAAAGCACGCTACGCCGCCGGTTCGCCGTTGTTAAGGGAAATGTCCGTCCGAAGATGTAACCAAGCGTCTCGAAGGCAATGCGGGGCGGGTCAACCGGCGCTCCATGGAAACTTTTGCGAACGCCGCAAGGTCACCTGAATGACTCATTCATCGGCAAGGAAACCCCTCCATGGCACGGGCAATCTGGAAAGGCGCAATCAGCTTCGGACTGGTCCACATTCCTGTGGCGCTGGTGTCGGCCACGTCCTCCCAGGGGGTGGATTTCGACTGGCTGGACAAGCGCAGCATGGACCCGGTTGGCTATAAGCGAGTGAACAAGGTCACCGGCAAGGAGGTGACCAAGGAAAATATCGTCAAGGGTGTGCAATACCAGAAGGGCCAATACGTCCTGCTGAGCGAAGAGGAGATTCGCTCTGCCCACCCCAAGTCCACCCAGACCATCGATATTTTTTCTTTCGTCGACAGCGACAAAATTCCCCTGCAAAACATCGACACGCCCTACTTCCTGGCGCCAGACAAACGCGGCGGCAAGGTCTACGCCCTGCTGCGCGAAACCCTGATCAAGACCAACAAGGTGGCGCTGGCCCATGTCGTGCTGCATACCCGCCAGCATCTGGCAGCGCTGATGCCGCTGGAGTCTGCGCTGGTGCTGGTGATGCTGCGCTGGCCCGCCGAAGTGCGCGAACTCGACATCCTGGAACTGGGCGATGAAGTCATCAAGCCAACCCTGGCCAAGGGGGAGCTGGAAATGGCCAAGCGGCTGGTGCAGGACATGAGCGCCGATTGGGAACCGCAAGAGTACCGGGACAGCTTCGAAGACAAGATCATGGAACTGGTGGAGAAAAAGGCCAAAGAAGGCCGCCTGGAGGCGGTGGAAACCGATCCGGGTGAAGAGCAACGCAAGAGCGCCGATGTCATCGACCTTACCGAACTGCTCAAACGCAGCCTGGGCGGCAAGGGCAAGGCGCCAGAAAAGCCTGCCGGAAAAACCGCTGCAAAGCCCGCAAAGACCAGCAAGTCCGCTCCCGCGAAAAAAGCCACCAAGGCCTCCCGGGGCTAATCCCCGGGCGCCAGCAATACAAGGGAATCCGTCATGGCCAAGGCCGAGAGTGAATACGCCCGTTTGTCCGGTGCCGAGCCGGAGCACAAGCACAGCCGCAAGCGCACCCGGCAGAGCCAGACCGGTAGCAGTGCCCTTCCCGAGCGCTTGTTGCCGCAACGCGCCACCCCCGTTGAGCAGCCCCCGGCCGGTGAATGGCGTTATGAAGTCCAGTTCGATGGCTATCGCCTGATGGCCCGCATTGAAGCGGGTCAAGTGCGATTGCTCAGCCGCAATCAACAGGACTGGACCGACCGACTGCAATTGCACGCCGATGCGTTGTCTGAGCTGAATCTGGGTGACAGCTGGCTCGACGGCGGCCTCGTTTCGCTCGATAACGACGGCCACTCTGACTTTGTGGCCCTGCGACAGTCGTTCGAGATTGGCCGCACGGTAGACCTGGTGTTCGTCCTGTTTGATGCGCCTTTTTTAAATGGCGTCGATCTGCGCCAGGCGCCGGTTGAAAAACGCCGGGCAGCCCTCAAGAAGGCGCTGAAGAACAATGCCAGCAAGCGCCTGCGCTTCTCTGAGTCGTTTTCCGCCAACCAGCACGACATTTTTGAAAGTGCCAACGCCCTCGCACTCGATGGCGTGATCGGCAAACGCCTGGGCAGCCCCTATGTGTCGCGCCGCAGCGCCGACTGGATCAAACTCAAGTGCCGTCTGCGCCAGCCGTTCGTGATCGTCGGCTTCACCCGCCCCAAAGGTCGGCGCAATGGTTTCGGTGCACTGTTGCTGGCGGTCAACGGGCCCGAGGGATTGATGTATGCCGGCCGTGTCGGCACAGGGTTCGCACAAGCCCGGCTCAAACAACTGCACGAGCAACTCTGTAGCCTGGAGCGGGACGATTCGCCACTGGTCGCACCGGTCAGCAGCGCGCAAAGCCGCGGCGTGCATTGGGTAGAGCCAACCGAGGTCTGTGAAGTCGAGTTCGCTGATTGGACCCGCGACGGCCTGGTGCGCCAGGCGGTGTTCCTGGATCTACAGAACGACATACCGGCAAGCAAGGTTGTGCGTCAGCAGCCAGTTCCGATAAAACCCCTGCCCGCCAAAACCACGCCTCGCGGCAAAGCCCGTAGCGTACAGGTCTCAGGGCTGGAGATTTCCCACCCTGAGCGCGTCATCGACAGTGTCAGCGGCGTGCAGAAAGTCGAACTGGCGCAGTACTACGAGGACATCGCTCCCTGGATTCTGCCGCACCTGAAGCAGCGCCCGGTTGCCCTGCTCAGGGCGCCAGAGGGAATCGGCGAAGAGCAGTTCTTTCAGAAACACGCCGATCGCCTGGACATTCCCCACATCAAACAGCTGGATCCGCGACTGGATCCCGGGCATGCCGCGCTGATGGAAATCGACAGTGTGCAGTCGCTGGTCAGCGCGGCCCAAATGGGCACGGTGGAGTTGCACACATGGGCCGCCACGCATGATCGGATCGAGACGCCGGACCTGTTCGTTCTTGATCTGGACCCCGACCCGTCGCTGCCCTGGAGCGCGATGATCGAGGCGACTCGCCTGACCCTCTCGGTGCTCGACGAACTGGGTTTGCAGGCCTTCCTCAAAACCAGCGGAGGCAAAGGCATGCATGTCATCGTGCCGCTGGCGCGCAGTGAAGGCTGGGACATTACCAAGGCTTTCGCCAAGGCCATCTCCCTGTTCATGACCCGGCAGATGCCGCAGCGGATCACCGCGACCATGGGGCCGAAGAATCGTGTCGGGAAGATATTTGTCGACTACCTGCGTAACGCCCGGGGCGCCAGCACCGTCAGCGCCTATTCCGTGCGCGCTCGGCCAGGTCTGCCGGTATCCGTGCCGATTGCCCGGGCCGAGCTTGACGGTCTGCGTAACGCCCAGCAGTGGGACATCTATACGGCCCTAGAACGGGCCAGAAACCTGGGCGCCGATCCTTGGGAGGGGTACAACCATCGCCAGCGAATCACGGCCAGGATGTGGGAGCAACTGGATGCGCAAAAACCTGGGGAATGACGCAGGTACGGAGAGTCACCCGCTCATATCCAGATGAAGACCGCCAGCAGACCGCCGAAGAACGCCCACTTCTGCAAGTAATACAGCTTGCGGTTGCGCTTCTTCAGAGCCTTGCCTTGCAGGCGAATCCTGTAAAGCCTGGAAAACGCCCGGTTCAGGCCGCCGGTTTTGTCTCCGGCGTCATTGGGCGCTCCGGCGGCCGCCATCACGGTGCGGCTGAACCAGCGGTTGAAGGCACTGGCCCAGCGAAATCTCATGGGGCGTTCCACGTCGCAAAAGAGAATGATGCGATTGTGAGGCGTGGTGTTCTGGGCGTAATGAATGAACGTCTCGTCGAATATCACCGCCTCGCCATCACGCCAGTGGTAATGCTCACCGTCGACATTGATGTAGCAGCCGGCATCGTTGGGCGTTTCCAGGCCCAGGTGATACCGATAGGACCCGGCATACGGGTCGCGATGACGAACCAGCTTGGAGCCCGGTGGCAGTTCGGCGAACATCGCCGCCTTGATTGAACCGATGCTCTGCACCAGTTCAGTGGTGCGCGGACACAGTTTCATCGCCGAGGGATGACTGTCGGCGTACCACTTCAGGTAGAAACGCTTCCAGCCGGTCTTGAAGAACGAATTGAAGCCCACATCGTCGTACTGGTTGGAACGCTTGATCTCCCCCGCTCGCAGCAAATTCAGGCCTTCGGCACGAATCTCCTGCCAATGGGCCTGCAACGGGCTCAGGTCGGGAAACTGCGCCGGGTTCAGGAAAGGCTTGTTGGGCAGTTTCGAGCACAGGTAAAGCAGGCAGTTGATCGGCGCGAGGAAGGACGAATGGTCGCTCAACTGGCGTCCGAGCTTGTGCCGAACGCGCCCGCGCAGGTGCACATAACCGATAGAGAGAAGATAGATCGCGGCAATGATGAGTTTCACAGTATCCGCACACATCAAAAGTGGACAGGCTGCCACTTCCCGCACAGCCGAACAGCGTGGGGAATGGCGTAAGTGAGATGGCAATTTAGCCACAACTCGTAACCAAAGGTTATCCCTGCGTTGTGAAAAACTGTCTTGCCTGGGTTACACCCTATCGTTAACGCGGCCAGATCAGTACAATTGCCGCCAAACATTACGCGCCCCCTTTTTGGCCGATACCGGATTCCGGCTTCGGCGTACGTCTATTTGGGTCAGGCGCTCCGTATGCTGCTGTCCTCTTATGCCGGATGGACCCTTGCGCTTGCGACCGCGAAGCTTTCGCGCGGTCGGGACCTGCGCAAACAGGTACTGAACAGGTACTGCCGCACCCTTAGCTACTCTGAATGTTCCGCAGGATAAACCTTTGATCTCTACAGCTAACATCACGATGCAGTTCGGCGCCAAGCCACTGTTCGAAAACGTCTCTGTCAAGTTCGGCGCGGGTAACCGCTACGGTCTGATTGGCGCCAACGGTTGCGGCAAGTCGACCTTCATGAAGATCCTCGGCGGCGACCTCGAGCCGTCCGGCGGCCAGGTCATGCTTGAGCCGAACGTGCGCCTGGGTAAACTGCGCCAGGACCAGTTCGCCTACGAAGAATTCACCGTGATCGACACCGTGATCATGGGCCACGAAGAGCTGTGGAAGGTCAAGGCCGAGCGCGACCGCATCTATTCGCTGCCGGAAATGACCGAAGAAGACGGCATGGCCGTGGCCGAGCTGGAAACCGAATTCGCCGAGATGGACGGCTACACCGCCGAGTCCCGTGCCGGTGAACTGCTGCTGGGCCTGGGAATTGGCATCGAGCAGCATTTCGGCCCGATGAGCGAAGTGTCGCCCGGCTGGAAACTGCGGGTACTGCTGGCCCAGGCGTTGTTCTCCGACCCGGAAGTGCTGCTGCTGGACGAGCCGACCAACCACCTGGATATCAACACCATCCGCTGGCTGGAAAACGTGCTGACCCAGCGTTCGAGCCTGATGATCATCATCTCCCACGACCGTCACTTCCTGAACAGTGTCTGCACCCACATGGCGGACCTGGACTACGGCGAGCTGCGCCTGTTCCCGGGCAACTACGACGAGTACATGACCGTGGCGACCCAGTCCCGCGAGCAACTGCTGTCGGACAACGCCAAGAAGAAAGCGCAGATTTCCGAACTGCAATCGTTCGTCAGCCGCTTCTCGGCCAACGCCTCGAAGGCCAAGCAAGCCACCTCCCGTGCCAAGCAGATCGACAAGATCCAATTGGCCGAGGTCAAGCCATCGAGCCGTGTCAGCCCGTTCATTCGCTTCGAACAGACCAAGAAGCTGCACCGTCAGGCGGTCATTGTCGAAGGCATGGCCAAAGGGTTTGACGGCAAGCCGTTGTTCAAGGACTTCAGCTTCACCGTCGAAGCCGGCGAGCGCGTGGCGATCATTGGCCCGAACGGCATCGGCAAGACCACGTTGCTGCGCACCCTGGTCAATGAACTGGAGCCGGACGCCGGTACTGTGAAATGGACCGACGCCGCGGAACTGGGTTACTACGCCCAGGACCACGCCCACGACTTCGAAGACGACGTCAACCTGTTCGACTGGATGGGCCAGTGGACCCAGGGCGGCGAACAACTGGTTCGTGGCACCTTGGGCCGCATGCTGTTTTCCAACGACGAGATCCTCAAGTCGGTCAAGGTCATTTCCGGTGGTGAACAGGGTCGCATGCTGTTCGGCAAGCTGATCCTGCAAAAGCCGAACGTGCTGGTGATGGACGAACCGACCAACCACTTGGACATGGAATCCATCGAGGCGCTGAACCTGGCGCTGGAAAACTACCCGGGCACGCTGATCTTCGTCAGCCACGACCGTGAGTTCGTATCGTCCCTGGCCACCCGCATCATCGAGTTGAGCGCCGATGGCGTGATCGACTTTAGCGGCACCTATGACGATTACCTGCGCAGCCAGGGTGTGCTGATTTAAGAGCAGCGCTGAGTTGTAAGCTTCAAGCTGCAAGTGAAAAGCCCTGTCCGTTGTGACGGGGCTTTTTGTTTTCAAGGTAGAACAGCTTGTGGGAGCACAGCTTGCTTGCGATTTGGCCGTTTCAGTCGACTTGGTATTGGCCGACCTACCGTCATCGCGAGCAGGCTCGCTCCCACAAGGAACCGATGTTCTTCCAAGCCCTGCGGCCAGTGTGGGAGCGAGCCTGCTCGCGATAGCGTCGGCACCATCACCACCCGGGCAAACCGTTAGCCTGCTTTCTTTTATTCCCGCCGCGCGCCATGATGAGCCCCTCTTACCGCTGCCCGCGAACGAGCCTCATGCCAACACACCCATCCACCCCCAGTTCCCTGTCGATCACCTGGCAGATCATCTCCATCGTCTTCTATACCTTCATCGCCTTTCTCTGCATCGGCCTGCCGATTGCCGTGTTGCCGGGCTATGTCCACGAACAGTTGGGCTTCAGTGCCGTGGTGGCCGGGCTGACCATCGGCTCCCAGTATCTGGCGACGCTGCTCAGTCGGCCCATGGCCGGGCGGCTGTCGGACAGTATCGGCACCAAGCGGGCGATCGTTTATGGGCTGTACGGGATCGTCCTCAGTGGTTTGCTGACGTTGCTTTCGACGCTGCTGCAAAGCTTTCCACTGCTGAGCCTGTTGATCCTGATCGCCGGGCGTTTGCTGCTCGGGGTGGCTCAGGGCCTGATTGGCGTGGGCACCATCAGTTGGTGCATGGGCCAGGTGGGGGTCGAACACACGGCCCGCTCGATCTCATGGAACGGCATCGCGTCTTATGGGGCCATTGCCATCGGCGCGCCGCTGGGAGTGGTAATGGTCAGTGAGCTGGGCTTTGTCAGCCTGGGGATCGCCTTGTCGCTGCTGGCCGGCGCGGCGCTGCTGTTGATACGAAACAAGCCATCGGTGCCGGTCATTCGAGGCGAGCGCTTGCCCTTTTGGGCGGTGTTCGGGCGTATAGCACCGTACGGGACGAGCCTGTGCCTGGCGTCGATCGGCTACGGTACGCTCACCACCTTCATCACGTTGTTTTATGTCAGTCGCGGCTGGACAGGGGCGGCCTGGTGCCTGACAGTGTTTGGCGTCTGTTTCATTCTGTCGCGCTTGTTGTTCATTTCCAGCATCGCCCGCTTCGGAGGCTTCAGGACGGCCATTGCCTGCATGTGTATAGAAACCTTGGGGCTGGTGTTGCTGTGGCTGGCACCTTCTACCGCGTTCGCGCTGATCGGCGCGGGGCTGGCCGGTTTCGGGCTGTCGCTGGTGTATCCGGCGTTGGGTGTGGAGGCCATCAAGCAAGTCCCGAATACCAGCCGTGGCGCAGGACTGAGCGCCTATGCGGTGTTCTTCGACCTGGCGCTGGCGATTGCCGGCCCCTTGATGGGCGCGGTGGCGTTGAATCTGGGGTATTCCTCGATCTTTTTCAGTGCGGCACTGCTGTCGATCATCGGACTGGGGCTGACTTTACTGCTGCGGCGCCGTACCGAAACAGCCGCTTATTGATCGACCTTGTGCAAACTCACCAGGCCGGTTCGCCCAGGCCTGGTGTTTTTTTGCGCGGTCTTTAAGCTGCGGCGAATTGCTCGCTGATCTGCAGCTTGGCTTCGTTCATGGCTTTGCTGCGCATTTCGTCACCGTAAGCCAGGCCCTCGGCGCGAACGAACTCGATGTCGGTAATGCCGAGGAAACCGAACATGACCTTCAGATAATCCTCATGCGCTACGCCGCTTGGCTGGCCGGCATGCAGGCCGCCAGAAGTGGAGACGATCACCAGTTTCTTGCCACCACACAGGCCTTCGGGGCCGGCTTCGGTGTAGCGGAAGGTTTGGCCGGCCACGGCGATACGGTCGATCCAGGCCTTGAGTTGAGTCGGAATGGTGAAGTTATACATCGGCGCTGCGATGACCACCGCGTCCGCCGCCAGGAATTCGGCCATGGTCGAGGCACTGAGATCAGTCTCGTGCTTCTGGGCAGCGTCGCGCAGTTCAGCGCTGGTGCCGGCGGCGATCAGGGTCTGGGCGGAAAAGTGGCTGATGGCATCGGCCGCCAGGTCGCGGTAGGTCACGACGACGTCCGCTTCGGCAGCTTTCCAGGCCTCAACCACGTCACGGCTCAGTTGGCGGGACGCGGAATTGTCGCCCAGGATGCTCGAGTCAATGTGCAACAGTTTCATATGAGTGCTCTCCAAGTGAGGATCGCGACCAAGCGATCAATTGAGAACAATCCTATCGATGAAGCCAATAGCCGATAAGTCAGTATTAATGCGATAGTTCGTTCCACTGACAGGACAATAGAACTCGATATGCAAGACCTCAATGATCTGTACTACTTTGCCAAAGTGGTTGAAGCCGGTGGTTTCGCCGCGGCCGGACGCCTGTTGGGTATTCCCAAGTCGCGGCTGTCACGACGTATCGCTGAACTGGAAGAGCGCCTTGGCGCCCGACTGCTGCAACGTACCACCCGCCAGTTGAAGCTCACCGCCGTTGGCGAGCGTTATCTGCGCCATTGCCAAGCCATGCTGCTGGAAGCCGAGATGGCCGATGAAGCCGTGGCGAGCATGTCCACTGAGCCGCGCGGGCGCCTGCGGGTTTCCAGTCCGGTGGGTTTGGCTCATCAGATGCTGGGCGGGGTGATCGCCAGCTTCCTGGAAAAATTCCCTCAAGTGCAGCTGGAAATGATGCTGGTCAATCGGCGGGTTGACCTAGTAAGCGAAGGCATCGACGTGGCATTGCGCGTGCGCGATCTGGGGGACGAAGACCCGCTGCTGATGACGCGACGGCTGCGTCAGGCGCGGCTGATCATGGTCGCCAGCCCGGCGTTCGTCGCAGGACGGCAGATCAATACCCCGGAGGATCTCAAGAAACTGCCGATACTCGGGGCGCTGGACGCCGATCGCCTGGTCCATCTGCGCCTGCTCAAGGCCAACGCAGAGCCCGTCGAACTGGCCCTGGAAGCCCGGCTGGGCATCGACGACTTCATTGTGCGCCGCGCCTGCGCCCTCGCCGGCCTGGGTTTCACCTTGTTGCCGAGCATGTATTGCGAGGAGGAACTGCAGGACGGCACACTGGTGGAATTGTTGCCCGAGTGGTCGCTGCCGGACGGCTGGCTGCAGGCAGTCTATCCGCATCGACGCGGCATGTTGCCAGCGGTGCGCGCGTGGATCGACCACTTGGTAGAAGCATTCGATGGCTGTGGAGATAGAAAAATATGAGCTTGAGCGAAGAGGATGTCGCGCAGTTCTGCCTGGGTTTGCCGGGCGCCAGGGAGGACTACAAATGGGGCGGCGTGCGGGTATTTTCCATTGCCGGCAACAAGATGTTCGCCCTGCAGAACCTGCGGGGCGAATCACTGGCGTTCAAGGTGGACAAGGATCTGTTCCTGGGGCATTGCGACCGCCCGGGGATTCACCCGGCGCCCTATCTGGCGCGGGCTCAGTGGGTCATCATGCAGACGCCCTACCCGCTGGGCGCCGATGAACTGCGTGGCCTGCTGCAGCGCTCCCACCAACTGGTGGTGAGCAAGCTGCCCAAGCGCACCCAGGTGGGTTTGCTGCTGTCGTGAAGCTCAGAAAAGCATCAGCAGATGACTGCCCAGGAATAACTGGTCGATCCAGAACACCTGGTGCAGCAACACGATGAACCAGAACACCACCTGAAACGACACCTTGCGGGTCTTGTGGCGAAACACTTGCTGAGCCAACAACGCCCCGGGCCAGCCCCCGGCCAGCTCCACGGCGTGCAATACGTTTTCCGGGGTGCGCCAGGCGTCAGCGCGGGCCTTGCGCTTGTCGCTCCAGTACAACAGAAACGCCACCACGCTGACGAGCCCGTAGGCCGTCAGCGGCACCCAGGACTCCGCACGCAACCCGAGCAAAAGTGATCCGAGCAGCGGCAAGGCGCACACCAGCGCAAATACCACGAGCTTGAGCCGCAAACTCTGCACGGCTGGGCCCGGCTCACGGCCTGGACGGCTCATGGCTGGGCCGCCGTCCAGTCCACCCAACCGAATTGCCAGGTGGCCAGGATCAACAGGCCGAAAGCGATCCGGTACCAGGCAAATACGGCGTAACTGTGGCTGGCGATGAACAGCAACAAGCCCCTGACCGCGATCATGGCGAAAATGAACGCCGTGACGAAGCCGATGGCGAACACCGGAAAATCCGCCGGCACAAACAGCTCGCGATATTTATAGCCGGAGTAGACCGCCGCGCCGACCATGGTTGGCATCGCCAGGAAGAATGAAAACTCGGTCGCGGTCTTGCGCGACAGCCCGAACAGCAAGCCACCGATGATGGTCGAACCTGAGCGGGAGGTGCCGGGAATCATCGCAAGGCACTGGGCGAAGCCGACTTTCAGTGCATCCTTCCAGGTGATGTCGTCTACCGTTTCGGCGTGCACTGTGTGCTGGCGCTTCTCGGCCCAGAGCATCACGAAACCGCCCAGCACCAACGCCATGGCCACCGTGATCGGGTTGAACAGGTATTCATGGATCAGGTCTGCAAACAACACGCCCAATACCACAGCGGGCATGAAGGCAATCAGCAGGTTGGCCGTAAACCGACGAGCGCTGGGCTGGGTGCGCAAACCCAGTACCACGTCGAAGATCTTGCGCCGAAACTCCCACACCACCGCCAGGATCGCCCCGAGCTGGATGATGATGTTGAACGCCATCGCGCGCTCGCCGCCGAACTCGAGCAAGTCCGCGACAATGATCTGGTGCCCCGTACTGGAGATCGGCAGGAACTCCGTCAAGCCTTCTACCACGCCAAGAATCAGTGCCTGAAAGGCGGTCCACAAATCCATTCATCCCCCAAAAGACTATGCTTGCGCACGTCTCATCAAAATTTAAGCGTTATGCAGGTGTAAACAGCAGGCGCACGGTGACTGCGATTTCTCAAAAAAACCAATGAAAAAACCGGAACAGGCTCAGGTTTTGCGCCGCGGGGCCGAAATCCTATCAGACAAGCCCTGATAACGCTGCCGCGTTATGACTCAGGACACAAAGGCATACCCGCCTGACGCCAGACTCAGGCGGTCGCAGATGACAAGAATAAGAAACCGGAGTGACAGCGTATGAATAGCTTGCGCAGTGTGTCGATCAGCCGACGCTTGTGGCTCATCTTGGTCGTGTCCATCGTGATGTTGTTCACGTTAGGCGCGTTCATGCTTAAGCAGATCCACACCGACCTGTATCAGGCCAAGGTGCAGAAAACCCAGCATGTGGTCCAGACTGCCAGCGGCGTGCTGAGCTACTACCATGGTCTGGAAACGGCTGGCACCCTGACTCGCGAGGTTGCGCAGAAGCAGGCCCTTAGCGCGGTGCGCGGCTTGCGCTACGACCAGAGTGATTACTTCTGGATCAATGACCTGACCCCTGTGATGGTCATGCACCCGACCAACCCGAAACTCGAAGGTCAGAACCTCTCGGCGATTCGCGACCCGAATGGTTTTGCGCTGTTCAACGAGATGGTCGCCATTGCCAAGGCCAAGGGCGCCGGGATGGTGGATTACCTCTGGCCGAAACCGGGCGCCGAGGCGCCGGTGGCGAAAACCTCTTACGTCAAACTGTTCGAGCCGTGGGGCTGGATCATCGGTTCAGGCGTGTATGTCGATGACGTGGAGGCCGAATTCCGCTCTCAAGTGATCAAGGCTTCGCTGATCGGCCTGGCGATCACCCTGCTCATGGGCCTGCTCCTGACCCTGATCGTGCGCAGCATCGTTCGGCCGCTGCAGGAAACGGTCAATGCCATGGCCAACATTGCCAGCGGTGAAAGCGACCTGACCCGCACCCTCGACACCCACGGCCAGGATGAAGTGACGCAACTGGCCCGGCATTTCAATGCCTTTACCGCCAAACTGCGCGAAGTAGTCAGCCAGTTGCAGGACTCGGCCAGGGCCCTGGGGCAATCGTCCAACGACCTGGGTAACGACGCCGCCCAAGCCCAGGAGCGCAGCCAGCAACAATCGCAACAGATGGAACTGGTGGCGACTGCGATCAACGAAGTGACCTACGGCGTGCAAGACGTCGCCAAGAATGCCGAACACGCCGCCAGCGAAATGCGCGACGCCGAATCCCAGGCCCAGCAGGGCCAGGTGAATATCGATGGCAGCTTGCAGCAGATTGACCGACTGTCCCAGACCATTGATCAGGCGGTCGAGGTGATTCGTACCCTGGCCAGCGAAAGCACCCAGATCGGCAGTGTGCTGGAGGTGATCCGCTCCATTGCCGAGCAGACCAACCTGCTGGCCCTCAACGCCGCGATCGAAGCGGCCCGCGCCGGTGAACAAGGTCGGGGCTTTGCCGTGGTGGCCGATGAAGTGCGGCTGCTGGCCCAGCGCACGCAGAAGTCCACCGCCGAGATCCAGGCGATGATCGAACGCTTGCAGAACCACTCCGAAGCGGCGGTGAAAGTCATCAGCGACAGCAGCCGTGCTTCGCAATTGACCATTGAACAAGCCGGGCTGGCCGGCGCCAGCCTCAACGCCATCGGTCAGGCCCTGCGCAATCTCAACAGCCTGAACGCCTCCATCGCCAGCGCCACACTGCAACAGGCCCATGTGGTGGAAGACATCAATCAGAACGTGACCCAGGCCGCCGGCCTCTCCCACAGCACCGCCCTGGCGGCTGAACAATCGAGCCTGGCGAGTACCCGTCTCAAGTCGCTGAGTGAGCAATTGAACGGGTTGCTGAAGCAGTTCAGGGTCTAGCTGATCGATACTCGCTGGGCGTCTGGTGCATCTCAATGCGAAAGTGCCGATTGAAGTTGGACAGGTTGTTGTAACCCACCTCAAAACAGATATCGGTCACCGGCATTTCACTGTGCAACAGCAACCGGCAGGCTCGCTGGACTCGGAGCTTGCGCATCAGGTCAATGAAACCGTGTCCGGTGATGCGTTTGAAGAAACGCGAAAAACCGGGCTCGCTCATGCCCAGTTGCCGAGCAATCACCGACAGGCGCAGGTCACCCGTGAGTTCAGTCTGCAGGTACTCGAAGGCCTTGTGGATGCGTTCGGAACTGCGGGCATCCAGACTGGGTGCATAACAAGGGCTGGCCAGGCACTGGGCCTGCTCCTGCGGGGCGAGATTGAGTGTGTTGAGCAGTTGGAGAAACAATGCCAGCCGCCCGAGTCCCTGGGCCGGGCCGATGCTCTCCAACAGCCTTGCGGCGTTCACCGCGGTGTCGTCGCTGAAGACCAGACCTCGTCGTGCCCTTTCGAACAGCGGCTGTAAATCCCCGAGTTCAGGTAGCGTCCGGCGCAGGCTCAACAGCGTTGCGCCATCGAATTGCAGCACCACGTCCCTTCCAGCCAAGTACTCGCCCGGGGCCAGGTCGCCCATCCAATCGTGGGGCAAGCCCGGGCCGATCATCGCCACGTGGCCGGGGCCGAATGGACCAATATAATCGCCCGCCAGCAATTTACCGCTGCCCCGACGAATGAGATGGATCTCGAATTCGGGATGGTGGTTCCAGCGCGCCAGCGGATACGGATAGTCGTGCTCATACCAGCGAAAACTGTGCTCGGGCTCAGGCAGGATGACTTCAAGTTCGGCGGGTGGCTGCTCGAACAGGGGCGTTGGGTGATCAGGCATGTCGCGCGTCTCTATCGCTGTAGGCAGCACCTTACGCTCGGCGCGCGTCGGTTCACCAGCCCTGACCTGATCGTCCACCGATACTTTTTTAACCCGGCCAAGGGACACGTCACGGCGTTAAAAAAAGTACCAGCCGATGATCCCTCCCGCGTTTGTCCGGCGCCAATGGCGCTGCTGTAATCGGCACGTCATTGATGGTGAGCCGCGCTCCCCTGCTGTTTATTTTGTCATTCGAGACAGGACAACCCATGAAACGACTGGAAGGAAAAAGCGCGCTGGTCACCGGTGCTGCCCGTGGTATTGGCAGAACGTTCGCCCAGGCCTATATCAACGAAGGGGCTACTGTGGCGATTGCCGATATCGATCTTGGAAGCGCCCAAGCCACCGCCGCCGAACTGGGCGACAGCGCCTACGCGGTCAAAATGGACGTCACTGAACAAGCTTCGATTGACCAGGCCATCGAGGCGGTCGTGGCCCGGACGGGCAAGCTCGATATCCTCGTCAATAACGCAGCGCTGTTCGACCTGGCGCCTATCGTGGAGATTACGCGCCAAAGCTACGAACGGCTGTTTTGCATCAATGTCGCCGGCACACTGTTCACGCTGCAGGCCGCCGCCCGGCAGATGATCCGCCAGGGGCATGGCGGCAAAATCATCAACATGGCCAGCCAGGCCGGCCGGCGTGGAGAAGCCCTGGTGGCGGTGTATTGCGCCACCAAGGCTGCGGTGATCAGTCTGACCCAGTCGGCCGGCCTTGATTTGATCAAGCATCGAATCAACGTCAACGCCATTGCCCCTGGTGTGGTGGAGGGTGAGCACTGGGATGGTGTGGATGCGCTGTTCGCCCATCATGAAAACCTGCCCCTGGGAGAGAAAAAGCGTCAGGTCGGCGCGCAAGTGCCCTATGGCCGGATGGGCACCGCGCAGGATCTGGTGGGGATGGCGATATTCCTGGCCTCTGCGGAGAGCGAATATGTGGTAGCACAGACTTATAACGTCGATGGCGGGAACTGGATGAGCTGATAATTCGCAAGTTTTGCCCTTGAATCGACGGAGATGGACTTATTTGCCTGAAAATTGATCCCACTACTTGAGGATTGTCCCAAACGGTACCCAACGGTGCCGTTGCAAGGGATTTCAAGAGAGCGTGAATACCGTTGCCCCAGCCGGGCAAAAATTGCGCATCATAGGCGCCGTCCGCTCAAGGGAGATTTACATGCGTGCCATTTCATCCGTCATGCGTCTTATCGGGCTGTCGCTGGGGCTGGCCTTCGCCACCAGTGTCCTGGCCACCGAAGAGACGCAACTGGTCGAGTCCATCAACCTTTACCGCAGTCAGTCGCAAAGTTGTGCGGATCAGGCCTCTCTGGAGCTACCGCCGCTGGCCATGGATTCGCGGCTGATCCTGTCGGCCAACGGCATTGGTGACCTGCAGCAGGCGTTGGCCCGCACGGCCTACCCGATGGTCAACGTACAGGCCATCAGCCTGTCCGGGCCACGGGACGCGCAAGCCGCGATGAAGGCCGTGCAGGAAAGCTTCTGCCAGGTGGTGCTGGATCCACAGTTCGTCGACATCGGCGTCAGTCGCCTGGATCGCGAATGGCGCATCGTGTTGGCGCGCCCGCTATTGTCGGCGCGTCTGGGAGACTGGCAAGCCGAAGGTCAGAAGCTACTGAAGCTGATCAACAGTGCCCGTGCCCAACCGCGCCGCTGCGGCACCGAAGCCTTCACGGCGACGACGCCGCTGGCCTGGAACGCTACGTTGGCCCTGGCCGCCGTGAACCACACTCGGGCCATGGCCAACAACAACTTCTTTGACCACAAGGATCGCGACAGCCGCATGCCGGGCGACCGCGCCGAGTTGGCCGGTTACCTCGGCCAATTGATCGGTGAGAACATCGCCGCCGGACAGGATACGGCCCTCAAAGTGGTGGACGGCTGGCTGGCAAGCCCCGGTCATTGCGCCAATCTGATGAACCCGCAGTTCAAGGAACTGGGCGCCGGCTATGCGGTGGACCCGAAAAGCGATGCGGGGATTTATTGGACAGCGATGTTTGGCACCCAATAGCGTTTGATCAGATCGCTTGGCACTGGCGGCAATCCCGCTATCGCGAGCAGGCTCGCTCCCACAAGGGTTCTACACACTGTGGGAGCGAGCCTGCTCGCGATGAGCATGGAACTGTCATTGCTGACGCAGCGTCTGCCGCAAATGCTGCATGAACTGGCTCAACGACGGCGACTGAGCCACTGGCTTGCGTTGCAACAGGCCGATCGAACGCTTTCCGGGCTGGTCGATGGCAATCACCGCGCATTGCTCGCCAATATTGAACACCGCCGTGCAACTGGCCGGCAGCAGGGAAAACCCCAACCCTTCGCGTACAAGCGCAGTGGCGGTACTCATGTGCGCCACCTCCCAAGCCGGCTCAGGCTCGACATTCAGGTAGCGCAACGCTGCGTCGGCCAAGGGCCGGATGCTCGTGTCGGGAGTCAGGGCAATGTAGGGCCTGCGTTTCCAGTCGTCCAGACTGTCGCGCTGATGATCCTTGTGGGTCAGCAACACCAGATTGTCATCCAACAGGCGCACGAAGCTCAGCCCGGACAGGTCGTCGGGTAACGAGGTAATACCCGCGTCCACCTCACCGCGCTGCACCCACCCCATGATCTCCCCGGCCCGACCATCCAGTACGCTCACCCTTACACCCGGGTGTTTGCGCTGGAACGAAGCGATGACCACAGGCAGGAACGAAGCGGCGGCAGTGGGCAGTGCCGCCAGGCGAAGGGAGCCACGACTCAGGCTGAGGGTGTCGCGGGCGTCCCGTACGGCATCGTCCATGTCCCTGAGCATGCGCCTGGCCTGGGGCAGAAAGTGTTCGCCGGCCAGCGTCAGCTCGACACTGCGGGTGTTACGCGCCAGCAACTGCAGACCCATGGTCTCCTCCAGTTTGCGGATGCTGTAGCTCAGCGCTGGCTGGGACAGGTGAAGCTGTTCAGCGGTGCGCGTGAAGCTTGAGGTTTCAGCGATCAGGATAAAGGCACGAAGCTGTCGGAAAGAAACGTTCATGGCCGTACTTATAAAGATAATGGATCAATTGATTCTACCTTTAAAATTCACAGAACAATCCATGGCCGCCACTATGGGCCATCCCATCAGTGGAAACGGACATGACAAAAACAATTCTCGTCGGATGCGGCGCCGGTTTTGCCAATGATCGCCCGGACGCCGCCTTGCGCCTGGCCCAGGACCTGGCGCAACGAAACGGCCAGCGCTACATCATGCTGGAGTTGCTGGCCGAACGGACGCTGGCCGAAGCGCAACTGCGCAGGGGCCTCGATCCTCAAGCCGGATACGCCTCTCGCCTGTTCGATTTCCTCGAGCCGATGCTGGATGTGTGTATCGACGCCGGCATCCCCATCATTACCAATGGGGGGGCAGCCAATCCCAGAGCCGCCGCGCAGCGCCTGCGAGCAACACTGGCAGGACGCTATCCGAGTTTGAAAATTGCCTGCGTACTGGGCGATGACCTGCTGGAAGAAACCACACCGCGCTTCAAGCAATGGCTGCCCGTGGACCCGGCAGACGTGGTTTCGGTCAACGTCTACACCGGTGCCGACGGCATTCATACGGCGCTGCAAGAAGGTGCCGGTATCGTGCTGTGCGGGCGAGTGGCCGACCCTTCGCTGGCGGTGGGCGCGATTCGCCACGGGCTGGGTTGGGCCGCCGACGATTGGCAGAAAATGGCCATCGCCACCGCGACCGGGCATTTGCTGGAGTGCTGCACCCAGGTCACCGGCGGGTACTTTGCCCACCCTGGGATCAAAGAGATCCCGGACCCGGCGAACCTCGGTTGCCCCATTGCCGAAATCCATGAGGATGGACGTTTGATCATCGGCAAAACCCAGGGCTGCGGGGGCCGCGTCAGCGAGCAAACGGTCAAGGAACAATTGCTTTACGAGGTGCATGATCCGCGCCGCTACCTGACCCCGGACGTGGTGCTGGACCTGGGGCAGGCCCGCGTCCGGGACCTGGGTGAAGACCGCGTTGAGATCAGCGGCCTGCTGGGCCATCCGCGCCCCGATACGCTCAAGGGCCTGGCCGGTGTGCGGGGGCTCTGGTTCGGCGAGGCGGAAATTTCCTATGCCGGCCCCGGTGCCGTGGCCCGTGCCGCCCTGGCCCGGGAAATTCTGCTGCAACGTTTTGACCGATTGGCGCCAGGCGTACAGCCCTGGATCGATTTGTCGGGTGTCGCCAGTCTGTTCAATGATCACGGTGGCCGCTATCTGCAACAACGACTGGCCCTGGCGCCGGCCCTTGATGATGTGCGTGTGCGCGTCGGCCTGACCCATACCGACCAGGCAATGGTTCAGACGCTGTTGGCCGAGGTGGAATCGCTATACACCAACGGTCCGGCCGGCGGTGGCGGCGTGCGCCGGCACCTCGCTGAAGCCGTCACCACCCGCAGCTTCCTGCTGCCGCGCAGCGAAATCCACACGACCCTGGAGTGGTACTGATGAACCTGGTCACCCTCGCCGACTTCGCCCACGCTCGTGCCGGAGACAAAGGCAATATCCTCAGCATTGCGGTATTCCCCCTCGATCCGGCGCACTACCCATGGTTGCTGCGCGAACTGACCTGCGAACGAGTCGCCGAACAATTCGCCACGCGCCGGCCTGCCAAGGTGCATCGCTATGAACTGCCGAACCTGCATGCGCTGAATTTCGTCCTCGAAGACGCCCTGGAAGGCGGCGTAAACCTCAGTTGCGGCCTTGATCGCCACGGCAAGAGTTTGAGTTATCTGCTGCTGTCCCTGCGCCTGCCCCAACCACAGGGCTGAAGGACTCACGCGCCCGTACCGTCGACAACAATAAAAAGAGAGGCTGCACCATGATTACAACGTTGGGTTTTTTGATGATGCTGGTCATCATCGGGCTGATATTGCTGCGCAGGATCAGCCCCGTCGTCGCCTTCACCACCCTCCCCGTCGCCGCTTGCCTGCTGGCCGGTTTCAACCCCGGACAGATCGGCGAGTTCATCAAGGCCGGGCTGATCACCGTGGCGCCCACCGCCGCGCTGTTTCTGTTTGCCATTCTGTTCTTCGGGATCATGCGTGATCGCGGGCTGTTCGACCCGCTGGTCAACCTGCTGATCCGCAGTACCGGTGGCAAGCCGCTGGCTGTGGCGCTGGTCACGGTGCTGGTGACGTCAGTGGTGCATCTGGACGGGGTGGGCGCCGCGACATTTTTACTGACCATTCCGGCGCTGTTGCCGTTGTACAAGCGCCTGAACATGAGCCCGGCCATGCTGTTGTGCCTGGTGGGCACCACCGCCGGGGTCATCAACATGGTGCCTTGGGGTGGCACCACCGCTCGGGCTGCCGCAGTTTCCGGGCTGGACGCCACGGAGCTTTGGCTAGGTTTGCTGCCGGTGCAGTTGGTGGGGCTGGTCTGCATGTTGCTGGTGGCCACCGTGCTGGGCTCGCGAGCCCAGCGTCGCCGGCCAATGTCACTGGGAGCGGCCGCCAGCGTCGATCTGGACAGTCTGTCCACCGAAGGTCGCGAGTTCGGCCTCTCGCCCCGCAACCTGCGGTACTGGCTGAACGTGGCCCTGACCGGCGCGATCCTGGCTTGCCTGTTCACCGGTATCTTTCCGCTCTATGCCTGTTTCATGGTGGGATTGGGCATTGCCCTGCCGCTGAACTTCCCTTCCCTGGATGCCCAGGCCGAACGTCTCAAGGCCCACGCATCCGACGCCCTGCAAATGGTGCTGGTGATGATGGCCGCCGCCGTGTTGCTGGGTGTGCTGTCCGGAGCAAAAATGTCCGACGGCATGGCCTTGGCGCTGATCGACTTTCTGCCTGGCGGATCCGCTCAGTACCTGCATGTGATCGTCGGATTCTTTGGCGTTCCCCTGGGGATGATCTTTTCGCCGGACGCCTACTACTTTGCCTTGTTGCCGGTGATCAGGGACGTGGCCGCCGCCGCGGGCGTACCCCTGGAAGCGGTGGCCCGGGCCATGCTGATCGGTGAAAACACCGGTTTCTCCATCAGCCCGGTGGTGCCCAGCGTGTACCTGGCCCTGGCGTTGTCCGGCGTCGAGTTGCGCAAACACATGGCCTACACCTTTTTCTGGGCCTGGGGCGTCAGCCTGGTGATGCTCGCCTTCGCCGTGGCGGCCGGGGCGGTACAGGTTTAGGGTTCAGCGCGGGAAGCGGGTTTTCAGTGTGCGCCGAAGATCAACGATCGGTGCACGCCCGATCCCGCCCGCACACCATCGCCCACCGACAGTGCCACCGAGCCGAACGGCATGGCCGCATCACCACAGGCAAACACTCCCGGCACGCTGGTTTCGCGGGTCATGTCAGTCTGGATGAAGGCACCGAGCGGGCCGTCCTCGAACTCACACCCCAGAGATGCGGCCAACGAGCTGCCCACGCGGGTACGGGGCAAGACGAACAGACCATCGATGGCAACCACGCGCCCCCCTTCCAGGACCACATTGGCCCGCTCGCCTTCAATGCGTTCGACCGGTTCGGCTACCAGCGTCACCCCACGTAGTTCCAGGCTGGCCCGCTGCTCCGGGTCGGGCTCGAATACGCCATTGGTGAAGAACGTCGTCGGCCCCCAGTCGGGAAGCATCAAGGCGTGGTGCAGCGACATTGGCGACGTCGCCAGCACGCCTATCGGCCCTTGGTCCAACTCATAGCCGTGGCAGTAAGGACAGTGGAAAACGCTTTTGCCCCAGCGCTCAGCCAGGCCTTGCACCGCCGGCAAATCATCGACCACTCCGGTGGCCAGCAGCAGGCGTTGGGCTTGGAAATGTTGCCCACGGGCAGTTTCCAGGGTGAAGCCGCCCTCCTCCTTGCGCGCCTGGACCACGGTGTCCGACACCCACTCCACCGTCGGATAAGCCATGAGCTGGGCGCGGGCATCCTCGGCGATGTCAGCGGGTGCGCGGCCATCCTGGCCAAGAAACCCATGGGAAGTCGCGGCGAACCGGTTACGGCGTTGCCCCCCATCGATCACCAGCACCTTTCGCCGAGCCCGTGCCAGTTGAAGTCCTGCCGACATACCCGCGTAGCTGCCGCCTGTAATGATGACGTCGTAGCCCATGATCTTTCTCCAAGGGTGGTTTTCGAAGGACCGCTAAAGTCTCGACACATCGTAAGTTCCTTGAAAAGCGCCTGTCAACGATCTCGTAACTTTTGCAATTACAGGCGATACTCCACCCCGTCTCAACCACAGAACAACGCCGTTACCATGAGAAACGACACGCGCCTGTCCCGCATGCTTCATGTACTCATCCACATGGACCGTCACCAGCAATCCGCCACCTCCGACACCATCGCGCAGATGCTCGGCACCAACCCAGTGGTGGTGCGCCGGACCATGGCGCTGCTCAAGGAACAGGGCTATGTCACGTCAGAGAAAGGCCATCGCGGCGGCTGGACGTTGAGCAAATCCCTGGCAGAGATGACCCTGCTCGACATCCATCAGGCCTTGGGTAGCACGTCGATTTTTGCCATCGGCCTGTCCACCGATCACCCGCAGTGCCTGGTGGAACAAGCGGTGAATGCGGCGCTGACGGATGCGTTCGATGAGGCTCAGGCGTTGCTGCTCAAGCGTTTGGGCAGCATCACCCTGGCGCAGTTGGCGGAGGATTTTGATCAGCGTTTTCGGGAGGGGCACGGCTGAGTGGTGGGAAGCGGGCCTGATCAGGCATCGAGATCGGCATTCCATCGACGCTGGATGTTCCGTGCTTGGAACCGGCCCGCTTCACTTTATTGAGACATCGCCGCCTTCAACGACGACAGGCGTTCACCGCAGGCACCCGGCCACGCCACGGCTGGGCGCGTTCCAATTGCGCGGCCAGGGCCAGCAGGGTGCTTTCTTCGCCAAAGCGACCGGCGAAGTGCGCGCCCATCGGCAGGCCGTTGCTGCTCCAGGACAACGGCACGGACATCGCCGGCTGACCGCTGGCATTGAACAGCGCGGTGAATGGCGAGTAGCTGTGGTAACGCTCCAGCAGTTGATCGAGGCTCATGCACACGTCCTCAACGTCCAGCTCGCCAATCGGTACCGGTTCACGGGTCAGGACCGGGGTGAGGATCAGGTCGTAATCGTGCATGAACGTCGCCAGTTGCCGGCCCAGGGTATGAATCCACTCCACTGCAGCCGCGTACTGGGCGCCGCTGACGTTGCCCTTGTCCCGCAGGATGATCCGGGTGCGCACCTCCAGCTCCTCGGCCTGTACCGCGAACCCGCGCATCTGGCCCAGCAGGTCAACGTAGTGGCGAGTGCTTGCGCCGATGATGGTGAAGACCTGATCGAGAAACTCCGGTAATACCACCGGCAGGTTTACCGGTTCGACACGGTGGCCGAGGGACTCACACAACCGCGCCGCCTCGCCTACGGCCTGCAGGCTCTGTGGCGATGTTGGCCAGGGACCGAGTTGCTCCACCAGGGCAATGCGCAACGGTTGCGGATCGCGCTGCAACGCCGTCACATAGGGCAACGTCTGGACCGGCGCGGCATAGGGCGCTCCCAGGTCCATTCCGGCGGTGGCGTCCAACAGTGCGGCGCTGTCGCGCACCGACAAGGTGATCGCATGGGGCGTGCCCATCCCCGCCCACCCCTCGCCGATCATCGGCCCGGACGGCAGCAGGCCGCGGCTTGGCTTGAACCCGAAGACGCCACAGCAAGAGGCCGGCACGCGCAACGATCCGCCGCCATCGTTGCCGTGGGCGAACGGCACGACCCGGGCCGCCACCAGCGCTGCTGCGCCACCGCTGGAACCACCGGCGCTGTGACGGGTGCTCCAAGGGTTTCGGGTGGCGCCAAACCGTGAAGATTCGGTGGAGTACGACGTGCCAAACTCCGGTGAAGTGCTGGTGCCCATTACCTGACAGCCCGCACGGCGCAAGCGGGTGACGACTTCGGATTCGAAATCCGCGCGAAAATCGCCCAATGAGCGTGAACCGTTGGTCATTGCCGCCCCCGCAACGGGCGAAAACAGGTCCTTGATCAACGTCGGCACGCCCGCCAACAGACCTTGCCCGACCTCAGGCGTGTCGGCCGCTTCCCGCGCCGAATCGTATAACCGCTCGGCCACCGCGTTGAGCTGCGGTTCGACCCGTTCAAGACGTTCGATGGCCGCCTCCAGCAGTTCGCCGGGGCGGATCTCGCCGCGCCTGACCCACTCGGCCAGTGCGCTGGCGTCTTCGTTGTCCATCAAGTGGTGGATGTCTTGCATGCCCATGCTTCAGATTCCTTGTTTCATGACGATTGACGGGGGCCGAGAGTGGTCGCCTGACCATGGCCTCGAGTACGCAGACCGACAGCGATCCACAGCAGCGCGGCGGCAAAACTGGCGACTGCCAGCCATTGGATCGACTGGCGCAGATCGCTGGCGAAGGCGCCCACAGAGGCCACCACCAGCGGACTGACGAACTGGCCGATATACAGAAACGAGGTGAACCCACCCAGGCCACGGCCGCGGGTGCTGGCGGTCAAGGCATTCATCACGGGAGCCATCACGTTGGGCACCAGCAATCCGGAACCCAGGCCCTGAATGAAGACCGCCACCAGCACGGCGTTGTAGCTCTGGGCGCGCATCAGCAGCCAGAGCCCAAGCCCTATCAGACTCAGCAACAGCGCGTTGCAACCGGCAATGCCGAAGCGACGGCGCAGCAAGGGCCACATCAACGAACCGCCCAGGGTCGCCAGCAGGCTCAAGCCTGCCGCCATGCCGATCAGCGTGCTGGAGGTGATGCCCAGGCTGACCAACAGCGTCGGCGCCTGGATCGGCACGATGAAGGTCAGCACCATGCCGCCCAGAATCATCAGGTAACCGATCACCAGCGACCGTACCGCGACCTTGGCCGGACCCGATTCGTCCGCTTGCTGCTCGGCCCTTGGCCGCTTGGCCATCGACGGCTCCCACAGCACCTTCATCATGGCGGGCACCAGCAACAATGGCAGCAGGTACAAAAGGAACGGCGAGCGCCACGAATGCTCCCCGAGCGCCCCACCCACCACAAAAAACAGCGCCCCCACCAGGCCGATGGTCACCACTTGCCGGTTGACGTAGCGCAAGCGCTCTTCGCCGTGCCAGTAGTCAGCAATGAGGGCCGCGCAACAGGTCATCACCGCCGCTTCGGCGCAGCCGAACAGCAGCCGGGTGCCGACAATCGCCGGCAGGTTATCGAGCATCGCCGGCAGCGCGCCGAGCACTGCGTAGAGCAACGTGGCAATCACCAGCAGCGCCTTGCGCCCGACCCGGTCCGCCAGCCAACCGGCCAACGGCGCGCACAGGGCAATGGTCAGGGCCGGCCCGGTGATCGCCAGCGGCACCAGCAGATCGGCTCGCGGCTCCATGGGACCGAATTCGGCGCCCAAACGGGGCAAGATGGGTGCGACCATCACCGAGCCCATGATGGTCAGGCTGCTGCCGAGCATCAGCACCAGCCCTTCACGCCGACCCGTGGCCTGGCGTGACGGGGCTGCGGCCGTTGAAATGGAACTTGATTGGTTCATGGGAGCCCCTTTAGAAACTGTGAGAAATGCGCAGTGCCGTGGTGTAGCCCTCGGCACGGTTACGCGCGTCGAACTCCTTGTAGACGTGCAGCCATACCGGCGGCATCCCGGGCTTGAAGTAGCTCACCGCCGGCCCGACGGCCATCACCCGGGCGCGATTGCCCGATTGCAGCCCTGGCGCATCGTCATCGCTGAACTGGCGGTAGTAATACCCGCCCACGCCCACGGTCCAGGGCCCGACGTGTTGGCCCACCGCGAATTCGTGGCGGTACTCGACGCCGCTCTTGTAGTCAGTGGCCGGGTTGCGTGTGTTGATGTCGACTTCGAAACTGGAAGACACTTCGAAGCCGCTGTCGGAGATGTAAGTGGCGTTGAGGATCGGCGAAAAGGTCCAGTGGTTGAGCCCCGGTGAAATCAGCCGGTTCTTGTCATAGTCGCCAGTCGGTGCCTGGATCTGGAACTGGGTGTTGACGAACAGGTTGGGCGATAGGGTCCACTGCAGGATCAGCGGCAACAACTGGATGTCGGCCATGCGAAACGGATCGGCCGCAAGGTCCAGCGGACCGATAGGCGTCTGCACCTGTACCGAAGCGTCCATCTGGAAGAACGGCACCACGGCGCCGAAGCCATATTTGGCGCCCAGCACGGTGTAATCGGTCATGCGCATATAGGCGACGCCGATGGACAGCACATCCAGAGAGAAATTGTTGTCCACGGACTTGCCGTGGCGGTCCTTCTGCACGTTGGCCGAATAGAACGCGGTGCGCAGGCCGACGGTGCCAAAGGGCGTGGCCGGCGGCATCATGCCCGCGCCGAAATCATAGACCCCGACCGCCGTGGTCGGCGCGCCGTTTTCGGTGCCATGGGCAGCGCCCCCCATACCGATCAGCCCCAAGGTCAACCAAGTACAGCGCCAGGCGTTTGCTTTTTTATTTTGATTCATCGAATGCCCCTCCAACCCTGTGGTGTTGGGGTCATCCTAGGGAGCCGGCCGGTCAGCCGTTATCCGTTTTCAGCACAGATGCGTGCGACGCAGGGTTTGGGAAGGTGTCTCGCCGAACAGCACCCGATAATCGCTGGAAAAGCGGCTCAAGTGCCAGAAGCCCCAGCGTGCCGCCACCTCCTGGACGCCCAGGGCCTGATCCCCGTTGCGCAGTTCACGACGCACGGCATTGAGGCGCAACGCCCGTAAATAGGCCACCGGATTGATACCCAGGGTTTCCTGGAAGCAATACTGCAGTTTGCGTCGGCTGGCCCCGATGTGGTTGCACAGGTCGAGGATCGACAGCGGCTCATCGACATGGGCCAAGGCGTACTCCCGGGCGCGGTCGACCATGCGCTTGCGCGCCGTGGGATTGAGCGGCGGTGCCTCGTCCGGTGCCACCAGTTCCAGTATGTGCAGCATCACCGTGTCACGCAGGCCACGACGAATCGACTCGTAACCCAGCAACGAGTCACGCCCCTGCTCGCCCCCTTCAAGCTCATCGAATAACGCCGCAAGCTCGGCGGGCAGCGTCGAGTTGCCGAGACGGTAACACTTGGGAAGATCGGTAATTCGAAAGCGGCTGCCTTGACGTTCCAGCACATGCTCCAACGCCTGCTCGTCGATGGCGACACCGAGCAGATCCAGATGTTGGGGCGTGCGCAGCTCGGGCAGGTTATGCCCACGGGCGACCAACAGGCTGGGCTCGACAATCGGGTGCCCGGAGCAAAAGACCGGCCCGTCCGCACTCAGCGGCACGCTGAAGGTGATGGCGCCCTCCCAGGCCGTGCCTTGCTTGGTCAGGGCCTGATTAGAGCGGTCGCGCACCAGTTGCATCCACTCCGAGCGGAACTCGATCAACTCGCCGTCGAAGCGCCCGGGGGTCAACTGGTCGTAGCAAACCTGCCAACCGCCCATGTTCCGGGCGTGCTCGTCGATGTCTGTGGTGCGGAACCGATTGATCGGCAGCATCGGCAGTCCCTCCGACGAGACCGCTGGCTGCGCCATGTTGTCATTGTTCATTGACCCGACCTTTGATGATTCCAGGGCTTATGGATCAAAGCTCAGGCAAGTTCCATTCCGCTGGGTAGGCCATTCGTTCAATTGTGCCGAAAACGGATAGACTCATTCACCGGCCCTGACAAACACCCAGCGCGAAACGATCATGAACGAGATGACCCTGGATGTCGGCCTCGCCGCCGAGTCCATTTCCCAACCGCGCACCCTGGTATTCCTGGCCTATCCGCAGATGGGCTTGCTGGACCTGACCGGCGCCCAAACAGTGTTCTGGGCCGCCACCAAGGCCATGACCGAACGCGGCCTGCCCGGCTACGCCATGCACACCGCCAGTCTGGCAGGCGGATTGATGCAAAGCGCCGAAGGCCTGGTCGTGGATACCCGTGCCCTGCGGGAGCTCGACGGGACGCTCATCGATACGCTGATTGTCCCCGGCGCGCCGGACATTCGCCAGGCGATGATCGACTGTGTCGATCTGGTGCAATGGCTGCGCATTGCCTCGGTCCAGGCCAGGCGCACCGCATCGGTGTGCAGCGGCACTTTCCTCATGGCCCAGGCCGGCTTGCTGGACGGACGCCGGGCCGCCACCCATTGGGCCATGTGCGAGATGCTCAAGAGTGGTTTCCCGTCGGTTGAGGTGGATCTTGATGCGATCTTCATCCAGCAGGACAACGTCTGGACCTCGGCCGGTGTCAGCGCGGGCATCGACATGGCCCTGGCATTGGTCGAAGCCGATTGCGGTCGCGACGTGGCCCTGCAGGTGGCCCGTGAGCTGGTGGTGTTTCTCAAGCGCCCCGGCGGGCAGGCGCAGTTCAGCCAACTGTTGCAATTGCAGATGCAGGAGAGCGCCGGCTTCGATGAACTGCACGTGTGGATTTGCGCACATCTGGACGACAACAACCTCACCGTCGAGCGACTGGCCCGCGAGGCCAGGATGAGCCCGCGCAATTTTGCCCGGGTCTACAAACGCCAGACCGGCCGCACCCCGGCCAAAGCCATCGAGATGTTCCGCCTTGAGGCGGCGCGGCGAATGCTGGAAGACTCTCAGCGCAACATCGACCAGATCGCCCGCGCCTGCGGTTTCGGTGACGAGGAACGAATGCGTCACACATTTCAGCGTCACCTGTCGATTTCCCCCCGCGAGTATCGCAGCCGGTTTTCCCGTTAAGCGCGAAACTTGCGCTACTGGCCTGTCAGGCCACTTTCCAGGATCGCGCCTGCGAGTCGCCCTGCTCAGCCAGGAGTGCGCTGCAACGGGAGCGCAGCCAACGCTCCCCCGGATCATTGTGCGAAGCACCGCGCCAGACCATGGAAAGCTCGTGCTGGGGCAAGCAGATCGGGGCCGCTTGAGCCCGCATGCCAGCCAGCACGGCCATCGCCAGGGCAACGTAATCCGGCACGATAGCAATCATGTCGCTCCCGGCCAACAGCACGGGCAAGGCGCTGAACTGCGGCACGGTCAACACCACCCGGCGCTGTCGGCCCATCAGGCATAACGCACGGTCCGAATCATCGATGACATTGCCCATGGACGACACGACGGCATGGGGCCGACTGCAGAATTCATCCAGGGTCAGTTCGCCGGGCTGCGAATCGGCGCGCAGCAGCATCGGTCGAATCGGCCGCAGCGTCTTGCGCCGGGCATTGGCCGGCAGCTCCAGGGTCGGGCTGATGCCCAGGGATATCTCGCCGCTGGCCAACAGCTGGGACACCTGCCATTGATCGGCCCGGCGCACCACCAAGGTGGTGCCCGGTGCCTCGACCCGCAGGCGCCGCAACAACTCCGGCAGCAGTGCGTACTCGACGTCATCGCAAAGGCCGATATGGAAGGTCGCCTCGCTGGTGGCTGGCTCGAACGCCTGGCAGCGGCTCAAGGCCGCGGCGATGCCGTCCAGCGCCGGTGACAGATTGGAGAAGATTTCCCGCGCCCGGGAGGTCGGTTCCATCAACCGCCCCGAACGGATGAACAAGGGATCATCGAACATCAACCGCAGGCGTGCCAAGGCACTGCTGATCGTTGGCTGGCCGAGGAACAGCTTTTCGCTGACGCGGGTCACGTTTCGCTCGTGCATCATGGTTTCGAAGACCACCAGCAAATTGATGTCAGCACGACGCAGGTCATTTCTGTTCATCATCGTTGTCGCCCCAGGCGCCAGGCCATTGAGTCAGGAGTGGACAAGATCATCGCCTGCGCCCTCCATCAAGGCCTACGGCGACGAGGTGTTGAAAGCGTAATCCCCGAGGCAAGCCAGTGTCTGTTGTACGTGGGGACACTCCACCCACCCTTTGGGCGGCTTCATCGATACTTCGGTATATACCAAGCCCTGTGGCGAACACTGCCTTTGTGGCGAGGGGATTTATCCCCGTTGGGCTGCGCAGCAGCCCTAAAGCAGTGAACTCAATCTTCCTGGCACACCGAGTTGCCTGGTTTGGGGGCCGCTGCGCAGCCCAGCGGGGATAAATCTCCTCGCCACAAATAAAGTATTGGCACGGCCTGGCGGAATTTCAGGGTTTTATGTCCTACCTCAGCCCAAGCGGCGCTTCTAAGATACGAACCGATGCTCTGTCCCCCGACATCCCAGAGCGAGACCACGTAAAAACAAAAGGTCTGCCAGCGTGCCCCTACCCTCCGCGATGCTCAAGAACGTCTATGACAGCCTGCGATACGCCCCATGCCAGAAGGGGCCGCGACTGTCGATGGGAATCAGTACCCATCCGCTGGTCAACGCCCTCGGCTGGTTGGTAGGCCTGGTGGTGGCTTGCGGGATTGTCATCATCAACTCCGAGACCCATTCCGACCTGGCGCCGACCCTGCTGTACATCACCTTGTTGTTGATGGCGGCCAACCTGTTCTCCATCAATCTGGTGATCACCGTCGCGCTGATGTGCATGGGCTTGCTCACCGCGATGTTCTTGTACAACGGCGGCTATCACCGCTGGGAATCGACCACCGGTTTCTTTCGCTGCCTGACCGCATTGTCCGCCATTGCGTTCCTGGCGCTGCGCAGCAAGCAGGCTTCCGACAGCCTGCGGCACAACGAGGCTTACCTGATCGGCGCCCAGCGCCTGAGCCAGACCGGCAGCGTGGGCTTTCGCGGCGATCGCCAAGCGTTGACCTGGTCGCAGGAGTCGGCACGGATTTTCGAGTACTCGCCCAACAAGACACCGACGGTGTCGATGATGCTGGCGCGCACTCACCCTGAAGACCTGGAGTTGGCACGCGGGGTTTTCCAACAGGCCGCCGCTGGTGAACCGCAGATCGAGGTCAAGCTGCGCCTGCTGATGCCTGATGGGCGCATCAAGCACATCCACATGATCGCCAGCCCCCTGCTCGTCCAGCATGGCCGTTTCCAGTACTTGGGCGCGCTCATGGACGTCACCGCCAGCAAGCAGGCCGAAGACGCATTGTTCCGCGCCCAGAGCCAATTGGCCCACGTCACGCGCTTGACCTCCCTGGGGGAAATGGCCGCGTCCATCGCCCACGAGGTCAATCAGCCACTGACGGCCATCACCAGCAGTGGCGAGGCCTGCCGCCGCTGGCTCAAACGGCCGGAGCCCGATCTCGGGGAAGCCCTGGATTGCCTCGACCGAATCGTCGCCAACGGCTGTCGCGCCAGCGAGGTCATCAGCGGTATCAGAGCGCTGTCGCGCAAATGCGACCCGGTGCGCCAGCCCGAGCGGCTGGACGACATCGTCCGCGAGACCCTGAACCTAGTCCAGCAGCAACTGGCTCATCATAAAGTCCGGGCGAAGGTGGAGCTGGCAGCGACCGACAGCCAAGTCAGCGCAGACCGGGTGCAACTGCAGCAAGTGATCATCAACCTGATCATCAATGCCTGTCACGCCATGGACGCAGTCAAGGCACACGAACGAACCCTGCACATACGCACCTGGATGGAGGATGACGAAGTGCTGCTGGAGGTGACTGACCACGGAACCGGCATTGCCCCCGAGGTCCTGCCGTCCTTGTTCAATGCGTTTTTTACCACCAAGGAAAACGGCCTGGGCATGGGCCTTTCCATCTGCCGGTCCATCATCGACTTCCATGACGGCAGGATCTGGGCGACCAGCGAGGCCGGCCAAGGCACCTCATTCAGGTTCGCGCTGCCGCGGCTCACTTGCACCGCTGTGTCGGGGATCGAGCAATGAACGCCATGCAGCCCTCGAAACCGGTCCTCGGCAACGAGCCGATCGTTTATATCGTTGACGACGACGCACCGCTGCGCCAAGCCCTCGGCAGCCTCCTGCGCTCCATCGGCCTGCAGGTGCATCTGTTCGATTCGGTCGCACAGTTCATGAACCATTCCAGGCCCGACCTGCCCAGTTGCCTGGTTCTGGATGTACGGCTGCAAGGCACCAGCGGCCTGGAGTGCCAACGGGCGCTGGTCGCGGCCAACGTCCATCTGCCCATCGTGTTCATGACCGGCCACGGTGACATCGCCATGACCGTGCGGGCGATGAAGGCCGGTGCCGTGGATTTCCTCGCCAAGCCGTTTCGCGAACAAGACCTGATCGACGCCGTGACCGCCGCCCATCAACAGGACTGCCGGCGGCGCGACGCCGAACGCAGCCATCAGCAAGTGCTTGACCGTTACACCACATTGACCCCGCGCGAGCAACAGGTCATGGCGCTGGCGGCGTCAGGCCTGATGAACAAGCAGATCGCCGGGGAACTGGGCTTGAGCGAAATCACGGTCAAGATTCACCGCGGCCAAGCCATGCGCAAAATGTGCGCAGGCTCGTTTGCCGATCTGGTCCGCATGGCCCAAGTGCTGGAATGGCGCGGCGAGCAGTAGAAAGTTCA
This sequence comes from Pseudomonas sp. N-1-13, assembly GCF_057787095.1. Lineage (NCBI taxonomy): Bacteria > Pseudomonadati > Pseudomonadota > Gammaproteobacteria > Pseudomonadales > Pseudomonadaceae > Pseudomonas > Pseudomonas sp. N-1-13. Next base: position 2,904,780 of record NZ_JBYNRI010000001.1, read on the forward strand.
TACACACGTATACTTGGCGGGACTATTGGACGGCGTATCTTGCAGTGATACAGGCGCCTTTATGGCTACCTGATATCACCCCAGGTATCGACATGTCCAATACCGCAACTATTTCAATTGTTGATGATGACGAGTCAGTTCGAATTGCACTGGATGGCTTGTTACGTTCCCACGGATATCGGGTTACAACATACGCGGGCGCCTTGGACTTTTTATCTTCTTGTGAACTTGAAAACACAGCGTGCCTGATATCGGATATTCAAATGCCTGGCATGACCGGTATTCAGATGTACGATCGACTGTCGACCCTGGGCATTCATATCCCGATCATTTTCATTAGCGGATACCCTGGCGTGCCACCCCGTGTCAGCGCCGGGGCGCCCGAGCCGGTGGCGTTTTTCCCGAAGCCCTTCGACTGCGCTCAATTGATCGCCTGCATCGAATCGGTAGTTGGCCGGCCTTCCTGATGCCGCGCCATCGTCGCGACCTCATACCTTTGTATAGATCCCCCCTACCCAGGCATAGGCCGGATGACCTTATGTAGAAGTGTTAAACACAGGCCCTGCCAATAAGCTTCCCTACAGCGAACTGAAATTGAATGTGCTCGATGGCAACTCATTGCAGCCAGGCGCTTTTGGAGTAGTTCGCGACACGGTCACGCTGAAACAGTTAAACAATTCAACGTATCGATTTTGTCTTCGGGAGCTCATCATGAAACAACATATTCTGGTTGTTGGCGCAGGTTTCGGCGGGGTCTGGAGTGCATTGAGCGCCGCCCGGCTGCTGGACCAACACGATCGTAATGACGTGCAGATCAGCGTCCTGGCCCCCCAGGCTGAGCTGCGCATCCGTCCTCGTTTCTATGAGCCGGACGTCCACACCATGGCCGCCCCGCTGGGTGGCCTGTTCGACGCGGTGGGCGTGAAATTCGTACAAGGTTCGGCGAGCCGTATCGATGTCGACAACAAACAGGTTGGCTACGTGGATGTGTTCGGCACCGAGGGCAGCCTGGGCTACGACCGCCTGGTGCTCGCGGCGGGCAGCCAACTGGTCCGCCCAGACCTTGAAGGCATGATCGAGCATGCCTTCGACGTTGATGAAATCGAACAGGCAACCCGCCTCGAAGCCCATATCAAGTCCCTGAAAAATCTTCCGGACAGCCCGGCCCGCAACACCGTGGTGGTGGCCGGCGGAGGCTTTACCGGGATCGAAACCGCCACCGAAATGCCGGCACGCCTGCGCGCGGTCCTGGGTGAAGACGCTAACATCCGGGTCATCGTGGTGGATCGCGGGTCGCAGATCGGCGCAGCGTTGGGCGACGGCATTCGTCCGTCCATTGTCCAAGCGTCCGAGCATCTGGGTATCGAGTGGATCGTCAACGACTCGGTCGAATCGGTGGATGCCGGTGGCGTCACCCTGTCGAGCGGCCAGCGTATCGAGTCCCATACTGTGATCTGGACCGTGGGGTTCCGCGCCAATCCGTTGACCCAACAGATACCCGGCATTCGCGATCGCCAGGGTCGCCTGCACGTCGATGCCAACCTGAAAGTCCTGGGCCAGACCGACATGTTTGCCACCGGCGACGTGGCCTATGCCGCCACCGATACCCTGGGTAACTACGCGGCCATGTCCTGCCAGCACGCCATCGCCCTGGGCCGCTATGCCGGCAACAACGTCGCGGCCGACTTGTTGGGCGTCGCGCCGATGGCCTACAGCCAACCCAAGTACGTGACCTGTCTGGACCTGGGTGCCTGGGGCGCGGTGTATACCGAGGGTTGGGATCGCCAGCTCAAGTTGGTCGGGCAGGAAGCCAAGGAGCTCAAGACCCAGATCAACACCGTGTGGATCTATCCGCCCGCGGCTGATCGCGCGACCGCCCTGGCCGCCGCCGACCCGTTGATCCCGGTGGCCTGAGTCCGTTTCCGACCCCGGCCAGTCCCTCCTTTCTGCGCCGGTCTTTCCCAGACGCCTGCCGATGATGCTTGGGCAGGCGTTTTTTTTCAGGCGCTCGTCCCCAAGCCAGCCTGAATATCGTCACTGCCCAGTAAAATCCGTCGCAATGCCCGCCCACTGCCCTCTGTGCACAAGGTAAGGTAGGCAAAAATCATCCGGATCGAGGTGTGCCGTGGCGTCCTATTCCTTGCGTCAGCTGAAGTACTTCGTCACCACCGTCGAATGTGGCAGCGTCGCCGAAGCCTCCCGCAAGCTGTACATCGCCCAGCCCTCGATTGCGACCGCCGTCAAAGGGCTGGAAGACAGTTTCGGCGTGCAGTTGCTCATCCGTCACCACGCCCAGGGTGTGTCGCTAACCCCCAGCGGCGCTCGCTTCTATCGCAAAGCCCAGGAACTGCTGCGCATGGCGCGAGAGTTCGAGCAGAACGCGCTGGCCGACAACGACGTGGTCAGCGGTCAGATCGACATCGGTTGCTTCGAGACTGTCGCGCCCCTGTACTTGCCACGATTGATCGCCGGTTTTCGCCAGCGTTACCCAGGTGTGGAGATCCGTCTACAGGACGGCGAGCAACAGGAACTGGTGCAAGGTTTGACGGGGGGGCGTTTCGATCTGGCGATTTTTTATGAGCACGACCTCGACGGCACCATCGAGACCGAGGCGCTGATGGCGCCGCAACAACCTTACGCGCTGCTGCCGGCGGAGCACCGCTTTGCCAGCCAGGCTCAGGTGTCCCTGCGCGATCTGGCGCTGGAGCCGATGATTCTGTTGGACGTGCAACCCAGCCGGACCTATTTTGTGAGCATATTCGAGGAGTTGGGCCTGACACCGAACATTGTATTCAGCTCACCCTCGATCGAAATGGTGCGCGGCATGGTCGGGCAATCGTTCGGCTTTGCGCTGCTGGTAACCCGGCCACATTCCACCTGCACCTACGATGGGCAGCAAGTGGTGTGCGTCAACATCGCCGAGGACGTCACCGGTTCGGCCCTGGTGGCAGGATGGCTCAAGCGCGCGCACCTGACCAAACCTGCGCAGTTGTTCGTGGATTACTGCAAAGAGCAGTTCAAACAATGGCTGGCCTGAGCCAGCCATTGATATGGAACGTTGTGACTAGCGAGCGGCCCAGGCGTTGAAGCGCTGCTCCAGTTCCTCACCATGGTCAACCCAGAACTCGGCATCCACGGCCCGGGCTTCGGCCAGGTTGGCCTCGGCGGTAGGCAACTGCTCCTGGACCGCTCCAGGCAACAACGCCAGCGCCTTGCGATGCACCGGCCCATAAGGGATGTTTTCCGAGAACACCTTCTGCGCCTGCGGCTGGCTGGCAAAGGCAATGAATTGCTCGGCCAGGACCTTGTTCGGCGTGCCCTTGACCACCGCCCAGTACTCCGGGTCATACAGGCTTTGCGGCCAGACGATACTCAGCTTCATGCCTTCCTTTTGCGCCGAAGCGATGCGACCGTTGTAGGCAGCGCTCATCGCCACGTCCCCCGCCACTAGCCACTGTGCCGGTTGCGCACCGGCCTCCCACCACTGGATGTTCGGCTTGATCTGATCCAGCTTGGCGAACGCCCGCGACACGCCTTCGGGGGTGTTGAGCACCTTGTACAACTCCTGCGCCTCGACCCCGTCGGCCAGCAAGGCAATTTCCAGGGTGTACTTGGCTCCCTTGCGCAACCCGCGTTTGCCCGGGTATTCGGTGACGTTCCAGAAATCCGCCCAGGACTTGGGGGCCTTGGCCAACTTGCTCTGGTCATAGGCCAGGACCATCGACCAGACATACGTGGCCACGCCACATTCGGTGAGTGTTCCCGGCACAAAATTCGCCGGATCACCCAAGGCGCTCAGATCGAGCCTTTCGAACAGGCCCTCCTCACAACCGCGCAACAGCTCGGGGCTTTCGACTTCGACCACATCCCAACTGGTGTGGCCGGCCGCGACCATGGCCTTGATCTTCGATAACTCGCCATTGTATTCGCCAGCGACAATGCTTCCTGCACCGCTGGCGTTGAAGGGTTGGAAGTAGGCCTTGTCCTGGGCCTGCTTGGTGGCGCCACCAAAGGAAATCACGGTGAGGCTCTGTGGCGCGGCCAGGACGCTGCTACTCAGCAGCACCAGGGCACACGCGATATTGCAACGCAAGGATCTGGACATGAAGCGGTTCCTCGAAAGGCCGGCTCGCCCGCACGAGCCGGCGACGGGACTCAGAGGCGACCGTAAGCGCGGGCGGTGCGATCTACAGCAATACGGGTCTTGTCGACCAGTTCGTTGATGTCGGCATGGCTGGCTACCAGCGCCGGGGCCATGATCATCCGGCCCAGAGTGCCGGCCTCACGAGGCAGGCCGTCAATCAGGGCGTTATCCTTCAGGCGCAGTTGCGCGGCCCGGGTTTTCCAAACATTGAAATCGTTCACCGCAAATTCCTTGTCTCAGAAGTCGTTGGGTTCGCTGAGATGGCTCGCCAGGCGATCCATCAATCGGTCGCAGGCCGCCATCTGTTCAACGCTCACGTATTCATCGGCTTTGTGCCCCTGATCCATGCTGCCGGGGCCGCAGACCACCGCCGGGATTCCGGCCTGATCAAACAGGCCGCCTTCGGTGCCGAATGCCACGGTGCTGAAGGCATCACTGCCGCACAGCTCGGCCACCAGACGCGCAGCGGCGCTGTCAGGTCGGGTTGCCAGGCCCGGGTAGGCGGACAGTGGTTCAAACCGGATCGCGGTGTCGCCCTGCACGGCCCGCATCGCCGGCAGCAACGCCTGCTCGGCGTAATCGCGCAATTGCTCGACGACGACTTGTGGGGCGAAATCCGGCAAGGCGCGCACTTCGAAATCGAAGCGGCAATCGGCCGGGACGATGTTCAACGCGGTACCGCCCTGGATCACGCCCACCTGCACCGTGGAGTACGCCGGATCGAAGCGCGCATCGTGCTGTGAAGGTTCGGCCAGATTCGCGCCGATCTCCCCCAACCGACCGATCAGGCGCGCTGCCTGCTCGATGGCGTTCACCCCGTAGGGCGCATAAGCCGAATGACAGGCCGCCCCTTTGACATGGCAACGCATCGCCAACTTGCCCTTGTGGCCCAACACCGGTTGGAGTTGGGTGGGCTCGCCGATCAGGCACAACGCAGGCTGGGGAATGCGTTGCGCCAGCACTTGCAGCAGACTGCGCACGCCCAGGCAACCGACCTCTTCGTCATAGGAGAACGCCAGATGCACGGGCCGGCGAAGCGGGCTGGCGAGGAACATCGGCACCGCCGCCAGCACTGAAGCCAAATAGCCTTTCATGTCGGCGGTGCCACGGCCGTACAGCTTGCCGCCGACCTCGCTCAGACAAAACGGATCGACCGTCCAGTGCTGTCCGTCCACCGGCACTACATCGGTATGACCGGACAGCACGACCCCACCGGGCACCGCTGGGCCGATGCTCGCCAGCAGGTTGGCCTTGGTCCGCTCGGGGTTGTAGATCAGTTCGCAACTCACGCCCAGATCGTGGAGGTAGCCACGCACGAACTCGATCAGCGCCAGGTTCGACTCGCGACTGACCGTGGCAAAGCCCACGAGGCTGGCGAGCAGTGCGCGGCTGCGCAGCTCACTCATCACCCGGCACTCCGTAGCTGGGGGCCAGGGTCGGATCGAGGGCGCGGGTCAGGTAGTCCTGCAGTTGCGGTTGATAGGCCAGCCACAGTTTTTCCAGCTCACCAATGGGGTTTTCCTCGGCCCAGTCGACACGCAAATCGACGATCGGCCAGGTGAGTTCATCCACCACCGACAGAGCCGCAGAATGCACCGCTCCGGCTTCACCACCTGCGCTCTGCCCGGCCTGCAACGCACTCAGCAGGCGCGCGGCAAGGCAACCTTCGCTGTGTTCGAATGCGGCAACCATGGCGTCGATCACGTCCACACTGGCCAGCAGATTGCCGGCCGCCACGCATTGCTCACCGGCCAGCGCGCGATGGGTGCCCAAGGCGTGGCTGCCGCTGAAAATCGCCGTGCGCCCGTGGGCATCCACCACCGCCACTTGGCGGTACTGGCTGTAGCCATTGCGCGCCAGGGCGCGGTCGACAGCCTCTTGGGCGGCCAGGCCGCCGGCCAGTTCGTCGAGGATCTGCGGACCCAGGGCCGGCAGCGTGATGTTCTGGCTCGACACCGCGCCGACACCGGCCCGCAACCAGGGGCAACGGGCGCCGACGGCAATACTCGAGGAACTGATGGCGATGCCCAACTGGCCCGTCTCGGCGCAGCGCCCGACAATGGAAAAAGTCATGCTCCACTCTCCTTATTCGGGGATCACTGCGATCACGTCGATTTCCATCAGCCATTGCGGCTGGCCGAGGGCGCTGACCACCAGCCCGGTGGAAATCGGGAACACCCCTTTGAGCCATTTGCCCACCTCCTGGTACACCGGCTCGCGATAGCGCGGGTCGATCAGGTAAGTGGTGGTCTTGACGATGTGGCTCAGGTCGCTGCCGGCCTCTTCCAGCAATTGCTTGACGTTGCGCATGGCCTGTTCAGCCTGGGCACGCGGATCGCCCAGACCTACCAACTGGCCGTTGAAATCAGTGCCAACCTGACCGCGCACGTAGACGGTATTGCCGGCGCGCACGGCCTGGCACAAGTCGTTGTCCAGCGTCTGGTTGGGATAGGTGTCTTTGGTGTTGAACATGCGGATGCGAGTGTGGGTAGGCATCAACGGACTCCCATGAGGCTGGTTTTCGAACTGTTCGAATCGCTATCGAGCGCCGGGGCTTGAACGTCGTCGTTCTGGCGCTGCGAAGCGTCTCGATAGTTGAGATAGGTATGCTGTTTCACGATGTGGTCAGCGATATGCCGGGCGTCGTGCCACACGCCCCAGATGAACGCCGACCCGCGCCGTGACAGCCAGGGCAGACCCACGAAATACACACCCGGTTCGCTGGAAACACCCCGCTGGTGCCGTGGCTTGCCGTTGGCGTCCAGCGCGTCGACCTTCAGCCAGCTGTAATCCACCGAGTAGCCGGTGGCCCAGATCACGGTGGTCACCCCAGCGTTCACCAGATCCAGTTCCAGGATCGGATGGGTCAGGCAGTGCGGGTCAGGCAACAGCCGGCGGGCTTCTGGCTCCGGCGGCAGGTCCAGGCCGTTGCGGGCAATGTAGGCATCGGCGGCATCCAGCAGCGCCAGGTAGTTTTCATCGCCACGGGCAATGTTTTCGGCAAGGTTGGGTTCAAACGTCACGACGCTACCGTTGAACGACTTCGTCAGGCCCACCAGGGTGATGCCCTCATGGGCCAGCCTGCGAAAGTCCACTGTATAGCCGCCGCGGGCACCGCTCACGGCGATGGTCACATGCTCCCTGCCCGGCTGGACGGCCTCCGCATCCCACTCGCCGAGCACACCCAGCCACCAGCAGAAATCCCGGTTGCGATAGGCCCGAGGCGGGCGATCATGGGCGCCCACCGAGAGGTAGACCTGCTTGCCAGCGCGCTGTAACTCATCGGCGATCTGTACCCCCGACGAGCCCGCCCCGACCACCAGTACAGCGCCCTCGGCCAGCTGCCGGGGATTGCGGTATTGGGCGGAGTGCATCTGGGTGACTTGCGCCATATCCGCGGCGATAGGTGGAATCACCGGCCGTTGAAAGGGCCCGGTGGCGACCACCACGTGGATGGCCTCGATCGGGCCCTCGCTGGTTTCAATGCTGAAGCCTGGGCGGCCGACATTACGCTGTACCTCCCTGACTTCCACACCGGTGCGGATCGGTGCGTTGATTGTATTGGCATAGGTTTGGAAGTAATCGGCCACTTGATCCTTGGTGGCGAAGGCATCAGGGTCGAGCCCCTGGAATTGCAGCCCCGGAAAGCGGTCATGCCAGGCCGGGCCGTTAGCCACCAGCGAATCCCAACGCGCGGTGCGCCAGGCCTCGGCAATGCGGTTGCGCTCCACCACAAGATGAGGCACTCCCTGGCGACTCAAATGTTCACTCATGGCCACGCCGGCCTGGCCGGCGCCTATAACAAGCGTATCTATCTGTAGGGTCTCAACGGGCATGTCTGTGCACTTCCGGCAGTGGGATGGTTCAGGCCGGCATGACGCCGCCTCGGGTTTGGATTTTTTGTAGTTCTGCGTTTGCGACGATCGACAAGAGGTGTCGAAGCGATTCTGTCGGCAGGCGGGAATTTGCGAAACGAGGGTTTTTATCGTTGCAGGCAAGGAAAAAACTGCTGTATCGCCTACGCCCTGGACGATGCGTCTTTGCGCCAGGCCTGCGAAGCGATTCGTGGTTTCTGCAACGCACTTGACTGACATTCAGCCGTTGCACTGAACCAGCCTAGCCCGATCATGACCGGGCTCGTTCAGCAGCAAAGTTATACAAATTTACAAATACCTATACAAAACACTTTAAAATGTACAGGTCGTGCAGTAGGCTTCGAAAACTTGTACAGGAATAACTACCTGTACAATAATTCGGAGCCTGACATGTCTGCCTACCTCCAGCGTTTTGCCCGCGCCTTCGCCGAGCTGGACGCCAGTCACCTGGCCGAGCTCGATACCCTCTACAGCGCTGACATTAAGTTCCAGGACCCATTGCATCGGATCGAAGGCCTGCCTGCCCTGCGCAACTACTTCGCGCAGATGTATGCCAACGTCGATCAGGTGCGCTACGACTTTCATGGCTTTGATGAGGTCGGCCCCGGCGAGGGCTATCTACGCTGGACGCTGCATTACAGCCACCCACGTCTGGCCGGCGGCGCACTTATCTCCCTGCAAGGCTGCAGTTATTTGCGCTGGAACGAACGGGTCTACCTGCACCAGGACTTCTTCGACGCGGGTGCCCTGCTCTACGAGCACCTTCCACTGTTTGGCTCGGTGATCGGCTGGCTGAAGCGGAGGCTGGCATGAGTCGCATCTGGTTGACCGGCGCCAGTAGCGGTATCGGTGCAGCATTGGCCTCGCAGCTTCTTGAGCAAGGACACCGTCTGGCGCTGAGTGCGCGCCAGGTCGCACCCCTTCAAGCGTTAGCGACTCGCTATGAGGATCAGGTCCTGGTGCTGCCGGGAGACCTGACCGATCCAGCGCAAGTGGCCGATATCTGCCGGACCATCGACGCTCGATGGGGGGCGCTGGACCTGGTGATTCTCAATGCCGGAACCTGCGAATACCTGGAGCCTGGGCACTTCGACACGCGACTGGTCGAACGGGTATTGACCACCAACCTGCTGGGCACCAGCCACTGCCTGGAAGCCGCCCTACCCTTGCTGCGCAGAGGCCAACGTCCGCATTTGGTGGGGGTGTGCAGCGCAGTGACCTGGCTGGCTTTGCCGCGTGCCGGCGCGTATGGCGCGTCCAAGGCGGCGCTGCGCTATTTGTTTGAGTCGTTGCGCATCGATCTGGCCGCCGAGGGTATCGATGTCACCTTGGTAAGCCCCGGTTTCGTCGACACCCCGCTGACCCGCCGCAATGACTTTCCGATGCCCATGCGCTGGTCGGCCCAGCGCGCAGCGCGGCATATCACCCAGCGCCTGCCCGCGCGACCGCTGGACATCGCTTTTCCATGGTTTTTCACCTTCGTCCTGCGTTCGCTCGGACGCTTGCCCGCCCGTTGGCGCCTGGCCCTTGGCCGGCGTCTGGCACGCTCTTCCCAGGAGTCTTGAAACATGCGCATCGCAATCATCGGCAGCGGCATATCGGGGCTGACATGCGCGTACCTGCTGGCTCGCCAGCACCAGATCACCCTGTTCGAAGCCGACGAGCGGATCGGCGGCCACACCCACACCGTGGACGTGGAATGGCAAGGCCAGCGTTATGGGGTGGACACCGGTTTCATTGTCTACAACGACTGGACCTATCCGAACTTCATCCGCTTGCTGGACCAGTTGGGCGTGACTTCCCGTGCCACTGAAATGAGCTTTTCGGTGCATGACCCGGCCACTGGCCAAGAGTACAAGGGGCATACCCTGCGCAGCCTTTTCGCCCGACGACGCAACCTGCTGTCGCCGAGCTTCTGGGGCATGTTGCAGGACATCCTCAGATTCAACCGGCAGGCCACGGCCGACTTGAAGGCGCAGCGCATCGACAGCACCACCCGGCTGGGCGATTACCTGCATGTCCACAATTATGGACAACGGTTCATCGACCACTACATCGTGCCCATGGGCTCGGCGATCTGGTCGATGTCGCCTGCCGGAATGCTGGAGTTTCCGCTGCAGTTCTTCGTGCGCTTCTGCCATAACCACGGCCTGCTATCGGTCAACCGACGCCCACGATGGCGAGTGATCGAGGGCGGCTCGCGGGGTTATATCGACCCGTTATGCGCGCACTTTCGCCAGCATATCCGGCTCAACTGCCCGGTGCAGCGCGTGAGCCGCGACGCGACAGGCGTGAACATACTCAGCGCGGCGGGACTTGAGCGTTTCGACAAAGTGGTGTTTGCCTGCCACAGCGACCAGGCCCTGGCGCTGCTTGAAACGCCAAGCAAAGCAGAGCGTGAGGTGCTCGGTGCCCTGGCCTACGCCAGCAACGAAGTACTGCTGCATACCGACACCGGTGTCTTGCCGCAGCGCCGCCAGGCCTGGGCGAGTTGGAATTACCGACTGGGTGGTTCGGTGCGAGCGCCTGCTGCGCTGACCTACAACATGAACATCCTCCAGGGTCTGGACGCCCCGGTGACCTTCTGCGTGAGCCTCAATCAGAGTGACGTGGTGGATCCGGCCAAGGTCCTGGCTCGCTTCGAGTATGCGCATCCGCAATACAGCCTCGCCGGCGTCGCCGCCCAGGCTCGCCAGGGTGATCTGCAAGGGCGTCAGCACAGTTATTTCTGCGGCGCCTATTGGGCCAATGGTTTCCACGAAGACGGTGTGGTCAGTGGGCTGGATGTGGCCGGGCATTTTGGAGAATACCTTTGAATAGCAGCCTGTGCCGCGGCTGGATCGACCATCGCCGCTATTCACCCCGCGCCCATGGATTCCGATACCCCATCGGCATGCTTTATCTGGACCTCGCCGAACAAAGCCAGGTGCTGGGCCTGTCCCGCCTGCTGCGAGGGTGGCCCTTGGCACCGCTGTGCTGGCGCGAGCGCGATTACCTGCCCGCTCGCACACGTCTGGGCGTCCCCTTGGTCGACGCGGTGCGCGAATTGCTTGCCCAGGCCCTGGGCACCGCGCCCCAAGGCGCAATCCAGCTGCTGACCCAACCGCGCAGTTGGGGGCTGTCTTTCAATCCGGTGAGTTTCTATTTCTGCCACGAAACCGATGGGCGTCTGGCGGCCATTCTCTGTGAGGTCCGCAACACCCCATGGCGCGAGCGCTATCACTATGTGTTGCCGGTAAGCCCCGGTGAACCCCATGCGTTCCGGGTGGCCAAGGCGTTCCATGTATCACCGTTCCTGCCTCGGGACATGGACTACCGCATGCGCTTTCTGATCGCGGACTCACATATCCGGGTGCATATGGAGAACTGGCGCGATGGCAGCAAGGTGTTCGAGGCCGACCTTGCGCTCAAGCGCCAACCTCTCGATGCCGCGGCTGTGCGTCGTCACTTCCTGGCCTTCCCGTGGATGAGCCTGCGCACCTTGAGCGCCATTTACTGGCAGGCCCTGCGCCTGCTCTTCAAACGCACGCCCCTGCACGACCATCAGGCCAGCCAAAACGGCCTGAGCGTCGGCGAAACCGCCCACAAGGACCCCGACCATGCCCGAACCCACCCTGAGCGTTACTAAGGCCGGCAGCTTTCGCCTGTTCAACGGCGGCGTCTTCAAGCAAGTCGTCCTCGGCCAATTACGACACCTGCGCCAAGGCCACTTGCGCCTGCTGCTCGATGGGGAATCGCTAAACTTCGGCGATCCGGCCAGTGCTCTGCAGGCCGAAGTCGAAATTCTTGACGACGCCGTCTGGGGCATGCTCGCCAGTAACGGTTCGATCGGCGCCGGTGAGGCCTATATCCAGGGGTACTGGCGCAGCAACGACCTGACGGCGGTGACCCGCGTGTTCGTCGCCAACCTGGACGTGCTCGATGCGATGGACAGTGGTCTGGCTCGCCTCGGCCGCCCGGTGCTGCGTTGGCTGCACTGGCTCAACCGTAACAGCCGGCGCGGCTCTCGGCGCAACATCATTGCCCATTACGACTTGGGCAATGACTTGTTCGAGCGTTTGCTCGATCCCACCATGATGTACTCGGCCGCCATGTTCGAAAGCCCCGAACAAAGCCTGGAAGAAGCCCAGCTCAACAAGCTCGAACGCATCTGTCGCAAGCTCGACCTGCGCCCCGGCGACCACCTACTGGAAATCGGCACCGGCTGGGGCAGCCTGGCGATTTATGCTGCCAGCCAATATGGCTGCAAGGTGACCACCACAACGTTGTCGCACGAGCAGTACGCCCATACCTGCCGGCGCGTCGAGGCACTGGGTCTGCAGCAGCGCATTGAGGTGCTGTGCAAGGACTATCGCGATCTGGAGGGGCGCTACGACAAGCTGGTCTCGATCGAAATGATCGAAGCTGTCGGTCATCGCTATTTACCCGAATACTTCCGGCGCTGCTGCGCTCTGCTCAAGGATGACGGCCTGATGTTGCTGCAAGCCATCACCATTCGCGACCAGCGTTATGAGCAGGCACGCCGCTCGGTGGACTTCATCCAGCGGCATATTTTTCCCGGCGGCGCGCTGCCATCGTTGTCCGTTCTGCTAAACACCGCCAGCCGTCAAACACCGCTCAACCTGCTGCACCTGGAAGACTTCGGCGCGCACTACGCCCGCACGCTGAAGCACTGGCACGAGAACTTCCGGCAATCACGCCAAGCGCTGCTGGAGCTGGGTTACGACGAAACCTTCCAACGCCTGTGGGAGTTCTACCTGTGTTACTGCGAAGGCGGATTCCAGGAGCGTGCCATCGGCGTCGCGCAACTGCTCTTTGCCGCTCCCGGGGCGCGTCAGCTCTCTTTGCTGGAGCGGCGGGAGGCTTGATGAGTCGCGCGGGCCTGATCGTCAACGCACTCTGGGTCCAGTTGGGCTGGTGGGGTTGTGTACTGGGCGCACAGAATGCCTGGTGGCTCCTGGCTGTGGCGGCAGGATTGCTGGCTCACCTGAGCTTCTGCCCACAGCCCCGGGCCGAGTTGCGTGCAGTGATGCGCGTGGGGCTGTGCGGCATGGTGCTGGACTGGAGCCTGGGTGTGCTGGGTCTGTTCGGATTCGCTCAGACCGCCCTGCCCCTCTGGCTTGCGCTGCTCTGGCTGGTGTTTGCCACAAGCTTGCGGCACAGCCTGGCCTGGGCCGTACAGCCTGTTTGGCGCGGTGCGTTGGTGGGCATGGTCGGCGGTCCGCTAGCCTATTGCGCAGGCGCTCCACTGGCCGGTGTTGCGCTGCCGCTTGGCATCGTGGCAACCGCTCTGGTGTTGGCGCCCTTGTGGGCTCTCTGGCTGCCGTTGGCGTTGCGCCTGGCTGATCCCCACTGAGGTCAGAACCCGCGCCAGGCGAACATTATTACCAAGGTTCATCCAGAAAAAGTGGCACACGCAAAGGCTCTATCGGCCCCTCGCGCTGGCCACACATTTCGTCGTGAACGACATGCTGTACCAACATGCAGGGTAACCGCGGCGCGTCACGCAGCAACTCACGCAAATGGGTAGTGGATCGCAAATGCAATGTTCGTCCGGAGTCGTCGAGCAACGTACGAAACCCGCGGTCCAGTCGCGCACGCAACACGTAGATACCGCCCTCCAGCGACCATAACTCCAGCTCGTGTACCCGGCCTTCGATGGCCAGCTCGATCAGGGTTTGCAGGTTCATGGCGCGCCCCCGCCCTGACGACGGAAAAACAGCGTGACCTGGCCCAACTCGACGCCAAACTTGCTCATGCTCGAGCGGTTGATCATCGTGTCTTCGTCCATCAAGTACATCCAGTCGTCAAAAGTCACTTCGTAAGTCGATCCGTCTACTGGCAGGTTCAATCGATAGCGCCAGCGCAGCGCGTTGCCGGCCACCTCTCCCCGCGCCTCGCCGATCACATCGTCGGCGCGACCGCGCCAGAGCCCCGGGCCATCGGGGGTCAGCGTCCATACGCGCCGTTGTCGGCTGCCATCACTGTAGAGAAAGCGCTCATCGAGAATCAGCTGTTCACCTTCACGGTGACTCAATATCTCAACCTCGAAACGCTTGATGACCTCGCCGGAACGTTTTTGATAGATGCCCCAGGCCTTGATTGGCTGACTGAAGAAGCGCACCAGATCCAGCTGCGGTTGCTGGTCGGCATAACGATCGACATTCACGTTCCCGCAACTGGTCAAACTCATCATTAAAAGCAGTCCAACCATTAGCCGAGTCATGGTGTTTGCCCCCCTACGCGCGCGTTATTGAGCCCCAGCAGCTGTTGCCGCAACTCCGGATGCCGGGTGCGGGGATCGAGCCAGATGGCGAAGAAACTTCGAGCGAACGATGAGTCGGCGACTTCATGGGTCAAGCGCCCGTCGACATAAAAGCGGCAACCCTTGCCGGGCAGGTAAAGCCCGGTGATTTGACTGCCTGGCCTGACGTCGACGAAGGACCGCCGCATGTCATCGCTCCAGCTGTCGAGCTGTACTGGGTCCAGGGATTTACCCGCGATTCGACGCATCTCCTCGATGCTCGCTTGCACCAAGGTTTGCTTGCTGATCGTGCGGCGGTAATTCAGCTCAAGTGCCAGCGGCGTTTCCAGGCTGGGTTGCAAGGTCGCACTCCATAACCTGGCCTGGTAGAGATCGAACCCGTACCAGGAATAATCGGCTTGCCCCACCAGACGGGCGTTAGGCAGTACCGTGCGCCAGTCGCATAGAGCTTGGCTGGCGTAAAGCACCAAAACGCAGGCCATGAACCGGCTCAGGCTTTTCTTGAACGCAAACGACCTTGCCATTGAAAAAACATCACTGGATTGCCGAAGGTCGCTCAATAGTTGTACATGAAGTATGATTTGTACAGCTTTTTTGAGTGGGTTCGCGAGTTATGGCCTTTTATATCCACCCGTGCTTTGGCGATCTGTGCCTGCCTCGAATCCTTCAGCTAACGTGCTGTTATCGGATAAGGTAGCCTGCGCCCTAATAATGCGCAGTCGCGCTGCTGTAGAAGGAAATGTTAATGCTCGGACGTGAACGGCCGCAGCTAAAGAAAGAAAGTGCTGACGAATCCTTTCCCCCTCAAGTAGCGCGGGCCGGAGCTGCCCTGCGGCTCACCATCACTTTCATGCTGGTGGTGGTGATGGTGTTCCTGGCCGTTGAAGGCTGGAGAACATGGCGTGACTATCGCTCTGCCTTTGCCTCGGCCCGCGATTCGGTGACAAACCTGGCGCGAGCGACGGCCCAGCACGCCGAAGACACCATCCGGCAAGTGGACGTGGTGACCGCAGCACTCAGCGAGCGAGTTGAAGGCGATGGCCTGCAGAACATCGACATCCCGCGCATCCATAAACTGCTGGTGCAACAGTCGGCCATCATGCCGCAGTTGCACGGTTTGTTTATCTACGGCCCCGACGGGCAGTGGATAGTGACAGACAAGCAAACAACGCCAGACTCGGCAAACAATGCCGACCGCGACTACTTCCAGTATCACCGCACCCACGAGGACCGAAGCGTGCGGATCGGCGAAGTGATCAGGAGCCGATCCACCAATGACCTGATCATCCCCATCTCCCGCCGCTTGAACAATCCTGACGGCTCGTTCGCCGGTGTGTTGCTGGGAACGGTCAAGGTCAGCTATTTCGTGGACTACTACGGCGACTTCAAGATCGACGACAAGGGAGCCCTGGTCCTGGCCCTTCGAGATGGCACGATTCTGGTCCGGCGGCCCTTCGTCGCCTCGGTGGTCGGCAAGAGCCTGGTCAATAGCGTGATCTTCCGTGACCACTTGCCCAACTCCAATCAGGGCGTCGCCGAGGCCAGGGCCGTCGTCGACGGCACTGAACGCATTTATGG
This sequence comes from Pseudomonas sp. N-1-13, assembly GCF_057787095.1. Taxonomy (NCBI): domain Bacteria; kingdom Pseudomonadati; phylum Pseudomonadota; class Gammaproteobacteria; order Pseudomonadales; family Pseudomonadaceae; genus Pseudomonas; species Pseudomonas sp. N-1-13. The sequence continues at coordinate 2,920,642 of NZ_JBYNRI010000001.1, forward strand.
CTACCGAGCCTTGACCACTTATCCGCTGGTGGTCGAGGCCGGATTGTCTCGCGAATCGATCATCACCCCCTGGCGTCACGATCTGCTCAAGACCGGCTTCGTACTGATATTCCTGATCGTGATACTCGTCGGCTTCGGGCTGATCGTGTTGAGCCAGTTGCGCTACAGAATGACCATGGAGAAACAGATTCGCAGCGCCCACCAAACCATGCGGGACATGGCACTGACCGACAGCCTGACCGGCTTGGGCAACCGCAGACGGCTGGACATTGCATTGGCCGATGAGATTCGCCGGGCCAGGCGTCAGCACGCCTCCTTGGCCTTGATCATGCTTGATGTCGATTACTTCAAACGCTACAACGACAAATACGGCCATGCTGCCGGGGACGACTGTCTGCGCGCGATCGCGGGGGCGATCCAGCAAGCGATCAAACGGCCCGGCGACCTGGCGGTGCGCTACGGGGGTGAAGAATTCACCATTTTGCTGCCCGACACCCACAGCGCGGGGGCCGCCACGATCGCACAAGAGATTCTGGAGTCCATCAGGGCGCTGAACATCGAACACGGCGACCATCCCTTGGGCCTGGTCACCGCCAGCGCGGGCATCACCACCTGCCGGCCAAGCACCGAGGACGTGACCCCGGCCATGCTGATCAAGGCCGCTGATGCGTTCTTGTATCTGGCAAAAAACACCGGGAGAAACCGCTGGTGCAGCCCTGATGCTTCGCCGGGATGACCCACGGGGCGAAGCCGCATATCGGTCATACCGCGCAAATCCAAGTCCACAGGTGCCGGCCGGGCGCCTGGCGGCTACAATGCGCGCTTCGACCGTGATCAGCCTGACTAAAAACAAATGTCCTTGCCCAAACATCATCTGGAATTGCTCAGCCCCGCCCGCGACGTGACCATCGCCCGCGAGGCCATCCTGCATGGCGCTGACGCCGTGTACATCGGTGGCCCGAGTTTCGGCGCGCGTCACAACGCCTGTAATGAGGTGAGTGATATCGCCCGGTTGGTGGAGTTCGCCCATCGCTACCACGCCCGGGTGTTCACCACGATCAACACCATCCTGCATGACAACGAACTGGAGCCGGCCCGCCAGTTGATCCACCAGTTGTACGATGCGGGTGTCGATGCGTTGATCGTCCAGGATCTAGGGGTGATGGAACTGGACATCCCGCCGATCGAACTGCACGCCAGCACCCAGACCGACATCCGTACCCTGGCACGGGCAAAGTTCCTTGATCAGGCCGGTTTCTCCCAACTGGTACTGGCGCGGGAGTTGAACCTGCAGGAAATCCGCGCCATCGCCGACGAAACCGACGCGGCCATCGAGTTCTTTATCCACGGCGCGTTGTGCGTGGCGTTTTCCGGCCAATGCAATATCTCCCACGCCCAGAACGGCCGCAGCGCCAACCGTGGTGATTGCTCCCAGGCCTGTCGCCTGCCCTACACCCTCAAGGATGATCAGGGCCGGGTGGTTGCCTATGAGAAGCACCTGCTGTCGATGAAGGACAACAACCAGAGCGCCAACATCCGCGCCCTGGTCGAAGCCGGTGTGCGTTCGTTCAAGATCGAAGGACGCTACAAGGACATGGGCTATGTGAAGAACATCACCGCCTACTACCGCCAGCGCCTGGACGATGTCCTCGAAGACCGTCCGGACCTGGCCCGCGCCTCCAGCGGTCGCACCGCGCACTTCTTCCTGCCCGACCCGGAGAAGACGTTCCACCGCGGCAGCACCGACTACTTCGTCAGCGAGCGCAAGATCGACATCGGCGCCTTCGATTCCCCGACCTTTACCGGCGTGCCGGTGGGCGTGGTGGAGAAAGTCGGCAAGCGCGACCTGCAAGTCGTGACCTTTGATCCGCTGTCCAACGGCGATGGCCTCAACGTGCTGGTCAAGCGTGAAGTGGTGGGTTTTCGCGCCAACATCGCCGAGCCCAAGGGCGAATTCGAGGAAGACGGCCAGAAGCGTTACCGCTACCGCGTCGAGCCCAATGAAATGCCGGCAGGGTTGCACACATTACGCCCCAACCACCCGCTGAGTCGTAACCTGGACCACAACTGGCAGCAAGCGCTGCTCAAGACCTCCGCCGAGCGCCGGGTGGGCGTTGCCTGGGTCGCACGCCTGCGTGAAGAGCGCCTGGAGCTGACTGCTACCAGCGAGGAAGGCGTCAGCGCCAGCGTCAGCCTGGACGGGCCATTCGGCCTGGCGAACAAGCCGGAGCAGGCGCTGGAGCAACTGCACGACCTGCTCGGCCAACTGGGCACCACCGAGTACCACGCCACCGCCATCGAGCTGGATGCGCCCCAGGCGTATTTCATTCCCAACTCGCAGCTCAAGGCAGTGCGCCGCGAAGTCATCGAAGCCCTGACCACCGCCCGTGTCGAGGCCCATCCCCGAGGGGGGCGCAAGGCCGAGACCAATCCTCCGCCGGTGTACCCGGAGTCGCACCTGTCGTTCCTGGCCAACGTCTACAACCAGAAGGCCCGGGATTTTTATCATCGCCACGGTGTGAAACTGATCGATGCGGCGTTCGAAGCCCACGAAGAAACCGGTGAAGTGCCGGTGATGATCACCAAGCACTGTCTGCGTTTCTCGTTCAACCTCTGTCCCAAGCAGGCCAAGGGCGTCACCGGCGTGCGCACCAAGGTTGCGCCGATGCAGTTGATCCATGGTGACGAGGTGCTGACGCTGAAGTTCGACTGCAAACCCTGCGAGATGCATGTGGTCGGCAAGATCAAGGGGCACATCCTCGACCTGCCGCTGCCGGGCAGCAGCGCGGAGCCCATCGTCGGTCACATCAGCCCGGAAGACCTGCTCAAGACGATCCCTCGCGCGCCGCATTAAGCTATCGCGAGCAGGCTCGCTCCCACAGGGATTGCAAAGTGGACACAAGATCGTGTGACCACCCCTAATCCCTTGTGGGAGCGAGCCTGCTCGCGATAGCAATGGATCGGCATGCATTAATGTTGATTACAAAACTCCCGGCAGGTCCTTCTCGGTGCTAGGTTGTAAGTGAGTGTTCCATCAATCAGTCACTTCTTTCCCACCGTCTGCAAAGGAATGCCTCTACCAATGAACTTATCCCTCAAGCACCTGGCCGTGAGCACCCTGCTGCTGTCCAGCCTGGCGTCGATCACCCCACCCGCCTTGGCCAACATCACTGCGCAACAGAGTTCGTCCCTCGTCAAAACCCTCGCTGACACCTCCGTCACCGACTTCAGGCAGTTCCTGGGAAATGTGGCCAGGAGTGAGTTGGCCGAAACCGCCAAGCTCGGCCCGGCCATCAGCACGTTCCTCGACAACAAACCCCTTACGGCTGAGCAGCAGAACGAAATTCATCGTCTGCTCGGCCTCTATGCACGGGTGAAATACGGCAACGCCGCTACCGAAACCCTGCGCGAACTGGTGGCGATCCCGACCTTTCGCAAGGACGGTGTTGCCCAGCACGAGAACCCCGAGTTCCTCAAGATCGCGGACAAGATCAAGCGCCTTGCCCTAGCCTTCAACCTGGACTTTCGCAACATCGACAACCGCGTCTACGAGATTTCACTGCATGGCAGTGGCGACGAAGTCGTGGGCATTCACGCCCATGCCGACGTCGTGCCGGTGACCCCGGAAAACTGGGTATTGAAAGACGGCACTCGTCTGGATCCGTTCAAGGTCACCCTGGTGGGCGACCGCATGTACGGGCGGGGCACCGAAGATGATAAGAACGGCATTGTCGTGGCGCTGTACGCCATGAAGATCATCAAGGAAGAAAACCTGCCGCTGGCGAGGAATTTCAAACTGCTGGTAGACACCACCGAGGAAACCACCGGCGACGCCATCCCCTATTACTTCGAGCGCAACCCAACCCCCAACTACAACCTGGCACTGGATGGCGGCTACCCGGTGGTGATTGCCGAAAAAGGCTATGGCACCGTCATGGCCAACTTCGCCCGGCGTGCGGCCCAGGGCAAAGGCGCTGAGATCACGGCGATGACCGGTGGCCTGGCCACCAATCAGATTCCGTCCACATCGGTCGCTACCTTCGTGGGCGATCAGCCTGCTGAACTGGCCGCGACGCTGCAAAAAGCCGCTTCCGAATATGCCAAGGGCAATGGCGGCGACTTCCAGGTGACCACCGCGGTCGTCGGTAAGGACGTCAAACTGACCTTCACCGGCGTCTCCGCCCATTCCTCAGAACCAGAGTCCGGGGTCAACCCGGTGGCGAGGATGCTGGACTTCATCAACAGCCTCGAGGGCAAGGTTGCGCTCAAGCACAACCACATCACCGATGCCGCCCGCTATGCCGCCGACAACTGGGGCCTGGACTACCTGGGAAGCAAACTGGGGATTGGCTTTTCCGACGCCTTCATGGGGCCGCTGACCGCTTCCCTGACGTATGTCGGCATGGATGACAAAGCCTTCAAGCTGGCCGTCAATCTGCGCGTGCCGGTGGGCAAGCCGACGGAAGCGATCAAGGCTGAAATCACCGACAAACTGGCCGCCTGGAGCAAGAAGACGGAGGTCGCCGTGGCGTTCGATTATTCAATCGATGAGCCGATGTATCGCAACCCGGACGGTGAATGGGTCAAGGCACTGTTGGCCGTGGCCAGCGAAAACCTCGGCATGGAGCACAAGTACGGCACCTCCGCTGGCGCCACCTCGGTTCATGACTTGCCCAACGGCGTGCAGTTCGGCCTGGCCATGCCCGACGTCAAGTACACCGGGCATAACGACAACGAGTTCAAGACGGTCGAGCAGTTTCTTCTGGACCTGCAGATCGTGACCGAGATGATGGGGCGGATCGGGCAGTTGCCGAAGTTGTGATCCCCTGTCCGGGAAAATGGGCGTTAATGTGGCGAGGGGATTTATCCCCGCTCGGTTGCGCAGCGACCGCAAATCTTAAGGCCGCTGCGCAGCCCAGCGGGGATAAATCCCCTCGCCACAGGTTCACTTCATTCCTTCGGGTGAGTGGTGCTTGGATCGATGACCTTGGCGCTAATGTCCACCAACTCCACCCCCCAATCACCATGCAGGTACCAATCCTCCCCGATCATTTCGGCCGGGTGCATGGTTCGATCCGCACCGTTGCCACACGCCAGGGCACTGGCCGGGCAATAACGGTCGCAGCCCCAGCAAATGCGCTCGGGATGTTTCGGACTGATTGGAAAAGGCTTTGCCATGACGCCCCCGTATAGCCGATGGGTGTGCCTGTACCCTAGCGTGTCAGGGCCAAAGTGCCCTTGATATCGATCAAGAACCACCGGCATGACGGTATCGGCGTTCCTGGCGGGTTAAATGCCTCGAAAATTGACAAGAATCATTATTATTCGCAGCAAAGCTTCCTAGACTCGGCCATCCCTTAGTCCTCAGGAAGTCTTCCCATGCGTACCCTCGCTCCGCTGTCTCTCGCCCTGCTGTTTCTCGCCCCTCTGTCCCAGGCCAAGGAATACCCCATTGGCGAACCGCAAATGTGCCCGGGCCTGGAGGTCGGCGCGGTGTACCTGCAACCGATCGAAATGGCCCCGGCCGGCATGATGCGCCCAACCGCCGAGTCTGACGTTCACCTGGAGGCCGATATCAGGGCCACGGCCGACAACCAGCAAGGTTTCCAGGAGGGCAGCTTCGTGCCCTACCTCAACGTGTCGTTCCAACTGAAAAAACAAGGCAACGACACCCCGCTCAAGGGCGACTTCCACGCCATGGTGGCCAATGACGGGCCGCACTATGGCGACAACGTCAAGCTGCTGGGCCCCGGCAAATACCAATTGACCTTCACTGTCCTGCCGCCCGGCGGCCATGGCTCCCTCGGCCGTCATACCGACAAGGAAACCGGCGTGGCACCGTGGTTCGAGCGCTGTGAACTGCATTACGAATTCGTCTACGCCGGGATTGGCAAAAAAGGCGGGTATTGAAGATGCGTCGTTCAACGAGCCGAACAGCGCGACAGCTGGCCGGGTGGGTGCTGGCCGGCTTGCTGTTGCCTTCAATCGCCCATGCCCAACTGCTTACTTACGAGTTGAGCATGCGCGACGGCCATTTCACCCCGCCGCAGCTGGAAGTACCGGCCGGGCAGCGCTTCAAGATCGTGCTGAAAAACGTCGGCCAGGGTCCGGCGGAATTCGAGAGCACGCCCCTGCGGGTGGAAAAGGTCCTGTCGCCCGGCGTTACCACGTTTGTCGTCATTCACCCGCTGCGCCCCGGGCACTATCCGTTTTTCGATGAATTCAACCCGCAACTGCCCGAGGGCGGCATCCTCGCCCAGTAGTCGGCGAACAGGAGGTGTTTGCATGACTCAATCCATGTTTATTGTCTGGCGCGAAAGCGTCGAGGCGCTGTTGGTAATCGGCATACTCCAGGCCTGGGTCAGCCGGCAGCAACAGGCCGGTCGCTTGTTGCAGTTCGTGTGGGCTGGCGTGGCGCTGGGTTTGCTGTTGTCGGGCATCTTGGCCTGTCTGATTCTGTTGGCCGGCGAAGCCATGAGCGGCGCGGCCAATGAATGGTTCCAGGCGGCGTTGGCGCTGGTCGCCAGTCTGCTGATCGTGCAAATGGTCGGTTGGATGCACCGAAACGCCGGGACGTTGAAACAGGATCTGACGCGTCACGCCGACCATCGTTTCAGCCGCCAGGGTGGATGGGGGCTGATGGTGTTGGCGCTGCTGGCCGTCAGCCGCGAAGGCAGTGAAACCGTGGTCTTCCTGTATGGCGCCGGGGCGCGTCTGCAAGGGGCGCCACTGGGCTTGTTCGCCGTGGGCGCGGTGGCCGGCCTGCTGCTGGCGCTGCTGACCATCGTCTTGCTGCACGGCAGTCGACGGTTCATCTCATGGCCGCGTTTCTTTGCCATCAGCGAAACCATTCTGTTGTTATTGGGGGCAGCGCTGCTGGTCAGCGGCATTGAGCGGATCAGCGGTCAGTTGCTGGCGATGGACTGGCCCGAAGTGGTCTACCAAGGCATCGGCGACGCGCTCTGGGACAGCAGCGCGATATTGGATGACGGCCACGGCTTGGGCGGTTTCCTGGCGGACTTCACCGGCTATCGAGCCAGTCCCAGTGCCATGACCTTGTTGGTGTGGCTCGGCTACTGGCTGGGGGTTGCCGGCTGGCTGCGGCCACGCAAAGCGCAAACGCTGCCATGTCCGACTTGAACCTCTGGCTGCAACGTCTGGGCGACGGCATGCGGCGCCACGGCGCAACCATTCGCGCCGTGCAATGGGCGGTGGTGCTGGTCTATGCGGTACTGCTGGTGGTGCCGGCGCTGTTGCCATTGCCCAGCAGCCAGGCTCGGCTGTTGGACAACCTCACGCTGCTGGCGCAGTTTCTGTTCTGGGGCATCTGGTGGCCTTTCGTGTTGCTGTCGATTGTGCTGTTCGGTCGACTCTGGTGTGGCGTGCTGTGTCCTGAAGGTGCCTTGAGTGAATGGGCCAGCCAGTATGGCAAAGGCCTGGGCGTGCCACGCGGGGTGCGTTGGGCCGGCTGGCCGACCCTGGCGTTCTGCCTGACCACGATCTATGGGCAGTTGATCAGCGTCTATGACTATGCCCAGGCGGCGCTGTTGATCCTGGGGGGCTCGACGGTCGCAGCGGTGATCGTTGGCCTGCTGTTCGCCCGAGGCAAGCGCGTGTGGTGCCGCTACCTGTGTCCAGTCAGTGGCGTCTTTGCCCTGCTTGCTCGCCTGGCGCCGGTGCACTTCCAGGTGAACGAGCAACGCTGGCTGGAAAACCCCGCGCCGCGCCGACCGCCTCCCAACTGCGCGCCATTGCTGGACATTCGCCGGATGCGCGGTGCCGCCGATTGCCACGCCTGTGGTCGCTGCAGCGGCCAGCGCGATGCGGTACGCCTGATAGCCCGTTCCAGTAACGAGGAAATCCTTCACTCGAGCGCAACCACCCTTTCGCCTTGGGACGCGCGCTTGTTGTTGTTCGGCGTCATTGGCCTGGCCATGGGGGCTTTTCAGTGGACCGTCAGCCCCTGGTTCATTGCCATGAAGCAGAGCCTGGCCCAATGGCTGGTCGCCCATGAGCTGTTCTGGCCGTTGCAAGACAACGCCCCTTGGTGGTTGCTGACCCACTATCCGCAGCTTAATGACAGCTTCAGTTGGCTAGATGGCTTTTGCATCGTCGCTTATCTGGGCATGAGTGCCTTGCTGTTGGGCACGTCGCTGCTGCTGTTGATGCGCCTGGCGGCAAGACTCTCGGGCGATCCTGCACAGTATTGGCCCTTGGCCATCACCCTGACGCCCCTCGGCGGTGCAGGGTTGTTCCTCGGCTTGTCGGCCACCACCGTCAAACTGCTGCGCTATGAAGGGTTGTTGCTCGACTGGGTACAACCGGCTCGGGCCGCGCTGCTGGTCGCGGCAATCGCCTGGAGTCTGTGGCTGGGCTACAAGCGCCTGGAACATGCAACCCGCCGGCCCCTCGCAATGGCCTGCCTGGTATTGGCCAATGGCCTGGTGGGTTATGGCTGGTGGTTGCAGTTCTGGGGATGGTGAACACGCAGTGCAAGCGTTGCTCCCACAGCGGATCGCTAACGTTCACGATACCTTGGAACGACGCAAAACCCTGTGGGAGCAAAGCTTGCTCGCGATCGCGGTGGGTCAGTTTGAGCGGTGTTGGCTGTGCAGACGCCTCGCGAGCAAGCTTTGCTCCCACGGTGGATTTGTGTGGTTCACAACAGCTGACGCGGGGCTGGCCTAGACCTTGAACCGCGCAACGGTCTCATGCAGTGAGCCGGCCATCTGCGCCAGGTCCTGACCGGCGGTATCAGTATGCCGGGCCCCGAGCAATACCTGTTCGGACAGGTTGCGAATACCCACCAGGTTACGGTCCACTTCTCGGGCTACCAGCGCCTGTTCTTCGGTGGCGCTGGCGATCATCAGATTGCGCTCGTTGATCTGCGAGATCGAACGGGCGATTTCATCCAGGGCATCGCCGGAGCGGCGGGCCACTTGCAAAGTGGTCTGCACCAGTTCGCTGTTGCTTTGCATGGCGGTCACGGCGTGCTCGCTGTCCTGGCGGATGTTGCCGATCATCTCCTCGATTTCCCGAGTCGAATCCTGGGTGCGATGGGCCAGTGCCCGGACTTCGTCGGCCACCACGGCAAAACCACGCCCGGCATCGCCAGCGCGGGCTGCTTCAATGGCGGCGTTCAAGGCCAGCAGATTGGTTTGATCGGCAATGCCGCGGATCACGTCCAGCACCGAACTGATGTGCTCGACCCTGCCTGCCAACTGCTGGATGCGTCCCGAGGAGTCCGTCACCCCCAGCGCCAATGCGCTGATCGAAGCAACGGTCTCCTGAACCTGCTCACGACCGCGCTGGGCGGTTTGCTCGGATATCCGCGAGGCTTCGCTGGTACTCACCGCATTGCGCGCCACTTCGTCCACCGCCGCCGTCATCTGGTTCACGGCCGCCGCGGCCTGTTCGATTTCCTGGCCTTGCAGTTCCAGGGTGCTGTTGGTCTGACTGCTCACCGCACTCAGCTCTTCGGAGGAACTGGCCACCCGATCCACCGAAGCCGCAATGTGCCGGACCATGCTGTTGAGGCTCTGCTGCATGTCATGCATGTTGCTCATTACGCTGTCGTTTGCACTCCCGGCGTCCAGCGGCACGCGGATCGTCAAGTCGCCTTGGGCAATCTGGCTCAGCACCCGCGCCGCATCATCGGGCTCGCCACCCAGCGGACGGGTCACGCTGCGGGTCACCAGGACCGCAACGGTACTGACCAGGGCCAGGCAGGCCAGCACCAGTGTCAGCATGTTGCGCCGCGCGTCGCTGTAGCGCGCCTGGGCCAGCTGTTCACGCTCGACAAACAACCGGCCCTGCATCGCCATCAGCCCTTCCAGGCTTTTGTAGACCTCAAGCTCGGCCGGCATCACGCCCTGCTTGAGTTGCGTCATCGCGTCGTCCGTGGCTCCCTGGCGAATCAACGCCTGCACCTGAACGAACGCGGCCACATACGCCTCACGGTGCTTCTTCAGTGCCGCATACGCCGCTTTGCCTTCCGGCTGATCGAACAGCGGCTCCAGCGTGGTAAAGGCCTGGGTAATACGTTGCCGGGTCATGTCGATCGATTGCTGGACCTGCGCGTTGTTCTTGTCGATCAACAGGTCCCGGGTGTTCCTGGCGTTATCGCGCACACCCGTGGCGATCACCATGATCGGGTCGATCTTCGGCCAATCCTGTCTGACGATTTGCACCGCCTGGTCGCGCAGCGTGGCCAGGTCGTTCAAGGCGTATAACGCCAGGGCGATCAACGCCAGTGGAGCGATGGCAAAACCGATCACGATACGGTGGGCAGTGGTGAGTCTGGTCATATCAAATGCTCCCTGTTCAACTACCTGCCGATTGGCAGCGCATTTGAAAACCATAAAAAAAGCCATAAAAAAGAGCGGCCCGGCGATCCCGAACCGCTGTCGGTCGTTCATCCCCGGGGACGGTCAACTGCGTAAAACGAACGAGGGAAACAACTCGCGCATGGCGGCCCACAACTCCGGCTGCAAGGCCTGTGCCGAAACACTGGAAAGATGGGGGTCGAGCATCCGGGCCGTGCGCACCAGTTGCACAGCGAAACGCGTGACGCCCTGCTCGCTCAGGCGGCGAGCCAGGGTCAACAACCGTTCGGGATCGAACAAATGCCAATGCACGGTGGTCCGGCATTCATAATCCACGCCGCTGGCCAGCAGATAGTCGAGGCTGCGCCAGTTGGCGGCACCGCTGCCATGAACCCGAGTCACGTCCAGGGCGTCTTCGGGCAAGGCCTTGATGTCGAAGCCAACCCAGTCGGCTTGCCCGACCACTTTGGCGAAGGCCGCCGGTTTGATGCCGGCGCTGTGCAGGCCGATGCGAAAACCCATCTGCCGCACTTGCTCCATGGCTGGCGCCAGGCCGTCCTGCAGGGTCGGCTCACCACCGCTGAACACCACGGCGTCAAGCAGATCCTGGCGACGTTGCAAAAATGCCAACACCCGACACCAATCCACCTCTTCGCTGCCGCGCGGCGGGATCAGTTGCGGGTTGTGGCAATAACGACAACGCCAGGCGCAGCCCTGGCAAAACAGTACGCAAGCCAGTTGGCCCGGATAATCGAGGGTGGTCAGGGGCACCATGCCCCCAACCCGTAGCGCTCGACTCATGGACGCCCGGCCGCGCTTTCAGTGAAGTGAACCCGTTCGCGATGCTCGGACTGTTTGCCTGGGTTGAAGGCCGCCACCGGACGGTGATAACCCATCACGCGGGTCCAGACTTCGCAACGTTGACGCTGTGCCTGCGGAAGAGATTGTGATGCGTTCATGGATGAAGCTCCTTGCGGTCGATGGATCGGATCAGTGAACGCTGCCTGCCAACTGCTGTTGCAACAGCAAGGCCTCGTCGCATTTGGGGCAAAACTCATGTTCCCCGGCCAGGTAGCCGTGAACCGGGCAGATGGAAAACGTCGGCGTGATGGTCAGGTACGGCAGCCGGAAGCGTCCCAGGGCCTTGCGCACCAGCTGCTTGCAGGCCTGTGTGGAGGAAATCTGCTCGGCCATGTACAGGTGCAGCACGGTGCCGCCGGTGTATTTGCATTGCAGTTCGTCTTGCAGCTCCAAGGCTTCGAACGGATCGTCGGTGAAGCCCACCGGTAACTGCGACGAGTTGGTGTAATACGGGGCGATCGGGCTGCCGGCCTGCAAGATATCGGGGTAACGCTTGAGGTCTTCCTTGGCGAAACGGTAGGTGGTGCCCTCGGCAGGGGTGGCTTCCAGGTTGTAGAGGTGGCCGGTTTCTTCCTGAAAGCGCAGCAGCGTGGCGCGCACGTGATCCAGCAGTTTCAGGGCGAATGCCCGGCCTTGCTCGGTATGCAGGCCTTGCTGGTCATCGGTGAAATTGCGCAGCATTTCGTGCAGGCCGTTCACGCCGATGGTGGAGAAGTGATTACGCAGGGTGCCCAGGTAGCGCTTGGTGTACGGGTACAGCCCGGCGTCCATGTGGTGCTGGATGACCTTGCGCTTGACCTCCAGGCTCTCCTTCGCCAGTTCCATCAGCGTATCGATGCGTTGCAGCAATGCGCTGGTATCGCCTTTGTACAGGTAGCCCAGGCGTGCGCAGTTGATCGTCACCACACCTAGTGAGCCGGTCTGTTCCGCCGAGCCGAACAGGCCTCCTCCGCGCTTGAGCAACTCGCGCACATCCAGTTGCAGGCGGCAGCACATCGAGCGCACCTGGTTGGGTTGCATGTCCGAGTTGAGGAAGTTCTGGAAATACGGCAGACCGTAGCGGGCGGTCATCTCGAACAAGCGGTCGGCGTTCTCGCTGTCCCACGGGAAGTCATGGGTGATGTTGTAGGTCGGGATCGGGAAAGTGAACACCCGGCCCTTTGCATCACCGGCCTGCATCACCTCGATGTAGGCGCGATTGATCAATTCCATTTCCACTTGCAGATCACCGTAGGCGAACGGCATCTCCTCGCCACCGATCACCGGAATCTGTTCGCGCAGATCCTCCGGGCAGACCCAGTCGAACGTAAGGTTGGTAAAAGGTGTTTGCGTACCCCAGCGTGACGGGACGTTGAGGTTGTAGATGAACTCCTGCAACGACTGGCGGACCTCGTCATAGCTGAGTCTGTCCTTGCGCACATACGGCGCCAGGTAGGTGTCGAACGAGCTGAACGCCTGGGCACCGGCCCATTCGTTTTGCAGCGTGCCGAGGAAATTCACCATCTGCCCCAAGGCGCTGCTCAAATGTTTGGGCGGCCCGGCCTCAACCCGTCCCGGCACCCCATTGAGGCCTTCGTGCAGCAGCGTGCGCAGCGACCAGCCGGCGCAGTAACCGGCGAGCATGTCGAGGTCGTGGATATGCAGGTCGGCCTCGCGGTGCGCCTGGCCGATGGCCTGGCTGTAGACCTCGTCGAGCCAATAGTTGGCGGTGACCTTGCCCGATACGTTGAGGATCAGCCCACCGAGGGAGTAACCCTGGTTGGCATTGGCCTGTACGCGCCAGTCTTCGCGGTCCAGGTATTCGTTCATCGAGGTGGCGACTTCCACCAGGGTGCGACGATCCCGGCGCAGGCGTCCATGTTGCTCGCGGTAGACGATATAGGCACGCATGGCCAGAAAGAAACCGGCGTCCATCAGCACTCGCTCGACACGGTCCTGGATCTGCTCGACGCTCAAGCGCGTCTGTCCTTCCAATCGCGTCAGCACCGCTTCCAGCAACCCTTCAGCCTCCCCCTCAGCGTATTCGCCGGTGGCCTTGCCGGCGGCGATCAGCGCCTGGCGGATCTTGTCCGCGTCGAAGGCAACCACACTGCCATCGCGCTTGTGCAAGCGGTTACAGCCTACTGAGATCAACGTGCTCTGCATTTTGGCTCCAGACACTACATATAGATAATTAACAGGCTTAAAACACAATATGCAGTGGAGAGTACGGCCAAAAGTCAGGGTTGCAATTGATCGATATCAAGAATCGAGGGTGGATCAGCCGCTTGAGATGTCGACCGGTATAACCCATCGCGAGCAGGCTCGCTCCCACATGGGTTTTCAGGTGTCTGCTCTTTCTGCGTACACCACAAATCCCTGTGGGAGCGAGCCTGCTCGCGATAACGGCGGTCCATTCAACATCTGCGCTGAGGCTCACCCACCACTCATGTTCATGAACCGCACAATCTGCACTTCCCCGCCAGGGTTGAAGTCGTGACGCAGGGGTTTGCCGCGCAGCGCCTGTTGTACCGCCTGGATCAGCGGTTGATCGTCCAGCGGATAGCGCCGCAACAAACTGCGCAGGTCCAGAGAATCTTCCTGTCCCAGGCACAGCAGCAACCGCCCTTCAACGGTCATGCGCACCCGGTTGCAACTGGCGCAAAAGTTGTGGGTATTGGGGGAAATGAAACCGATCCGGGTCTGCGCGTGCTGCTCCAGGCGCACATAACGCGCCGGGCCGCCGCTGTTTTCGGTGCTGTCGAGCAAGCGGTGATGATTGGCAATGACCGCCCGCACCTCATCGCTGGAACAGAACGACTCGCCCCGGGCACGCCCGACCTCACCCAAGGGCATTTCCTCGATGAAGCTGATGTCGATGCGTTGCTCGATGGCGTACTGCACCAGCGCCGGGACTTCATCGAAGTTGCGCCCTTTCATCACCACGCAGTTGAGCTTGATCCGCTCGAACCCTGCGCCCTTCGCCGCTTCAATGCCCGCCAGCACCTGATCCAGATCGCCGTTGCGGGTGATCGCCCGAAAACGCTCGCCATCCAGGCTGTCCAGGCTGATGTTCATGCGCTTGACCCCGGCATCGACCAGCGGCCGGGCCAGTCGCCCCAGCTGCGAACCGTTGCTGGTCATCACCAGTTCCCGCAGGCCGGGCAATGCCGCGATGTCGCGACACAACCCGACGATGCCCGGACGGATCAGCGGTTCGCCACCGGTCAGGCGGATTTTCTTGACCCCCAGCCCCACGAACAACCGCGCCAATCGGTGCAGTTCCTCCAGGGTCAACACCTGCTGGCGCGGCAGGAAGGTCATGTTTTTCGCCATGCAATACACGCAGCGAAAATCACAACGATCGGTCACCGACATCCGCAGATAGTCGATCTGGCGCCCAAATCCGTCCTGCAACACGGCGTTCATGTCTGTCCCCTGATTGAGCCGGTGCTCACTGCACCAGCGGCGAGTCGGCGCCCTGAAGATGAATGCCGCGAATGTCCGCCGCACCGATCAGGGTTTGCAGGTACTGCACCAGCGCCTTCTGCCACACGCCTTGTTGCAGCTGGGTGCGAATCGCCGTCGCCACCGCCTCATAAGGCAACGGTTGGCCTTCGACACGCTGATCGATGCTGATCACATGCCAGCCGTAGCGGCTTTCCAGCGGTTTGCCCACCAGGCCCGCCGGCAAGGCAAACAACTGGCGCTCCAGTTCGGGCACGGTCTGGCCCTTACTGATCTGCCCCAGCGAGCCGCCCTGAGCCTTGGACGGGCAGGCTGAGTGGTTCAACGCCAGTTCGGCAAAGCTACCGGGGAACTCGTCCAGGCGTTGCAGCAGGGTTTCGGCCTGGCCGTGAGCCTGGTCGCGCGCTTCGGCGTCGTCCGGTGCGCATTCGAGCAGAATGTGCCGCACCGCCAGCAAGGGGGCGCTGTGAAAGCGCGCCCGATTGCTTTCGTAGTAGCGCAGGCAGGTCGCCTCATCACATTGCGGCACCTGCACCTCACGCTCGAGCAACAGCCGCGTGGCCGCCTCCTCTTCGTTTTCACCGGCGCCCACCTGCAACGCCAGCCCCAGCTCGGCGATGCGTTGCTGAAGCAACTCCCGGATCACCAACGCCCGGGCCGCCTGGTAGACCGCATCCTCGCGGCTCTCAGCCGGGTGATACTGCAGCTCCTGGGCCATCGCCTGGGGTGTGATCGACACCCCGTTGACGCTGATGATCGGCCACTCCTGCTCACTGCTGGCAATCAATTGTGCCGGGGCTTCCTCACCTGGCACCGGCCCGGCCTGGGCCGGTTCGAACTGCACCGCGCCCGCCGGCTCGATATCGCTGAGCGGCGGGGTCACTGGCGCTGCTTTCGCTGAAGAACCGCAGCCGCCGCTGCCCCCGTTACCGCCGCCACATCCGCATCCACTAGCCATGATCGTCTCCTTAGAACTTCTGCCGCACGATTTGATAACGACGCCCCAGGTACCAGACCGGCGCACTGACGATATGGACGAGACGGGTAAACGGGAACAGCACGAACAGGGTCAGGCCCAGTACCACATGCAGCTTGTAGACCAAGCCCACCGGCGCAATGGCCGCGGCCGCCTCCACCGGACGCAACAGCACAGTGTTCTGTGCCCAGTCGGCCAGCATCACCATCACCGAACCGTCCATATGGGCGGTGGACGCCACAATGGTCATCAGCCCCAGCACCAGTTGCACCAGCAGCACCACCAACACCAGGATGTCCGACGTGCTGGACGTGGCGCGCACTCGCGGGTCGCTCAGCCGCCGGTTGAGCAGCATCACCAGACCGATCAGACCCAGCACCCCAAAGAACCCGCCGGACACCATCGCCAGCAACTGTTTGTTCTCAGTGCTCAACACATGGTGATAGATCGCCGCCGGCGTCAGCAGGCCGACAAAGTGGCCGGCCAGGACGAACAACACACCGACATGGAACAGATTGCTCGCCACGCGCATGCCACGGTTGCTCAGCATCTGGCTGGAGCCGGCCTTCCAGGTGTACTGGGACAGGTCAAACCGCGCCCAACTGCCGATCAGGCAAATCGCCAAGGCGACATAGGGGTAGACCCCGAACATCAACAGATCCCATTTAGACATTGCCCACCTCCCCGGCGGGCGCAGCGGCCCGTCCTTCATGCTGAAAATCCACCCAATGCAACGGCACCGCGCTTTCGTCCCGGGCCTTGCCCGGCGCACTCGGCAGCGAACTGCAACGGTCCTGCTGCTCGGCCTTCATGAAATCCACCGCTTCCTCTTCCCAGATCCTGTCCAGGGCTTCGAGGGAGTCGTCGCGTGGCTCGGCCTTGACCTGCTCACGCAACTCGGCCACCGCCACCTGGGGCTCGGCCCCGGCGATTTGCAGCAAGGCCCGGAAACAACTGGCGTAGGCGCTCTCGCGCTCTTCCAGGCGCGCCGCCAGCAAGGCCAGCAGATGCGCCACATCGGCCAGTCCTTCGCGGGCCTCGATGTCTTCGCGGGTGGAGAGAAACTCCAGGTACAGCGGGATGTAATCGGGCAGTTCCTTCACGCCGATGGCAAAACCGGCCTCTTCGTACTGGGCCATCATGTCCACCATGGCCTGGCCCCGGTCGCGGGACTCGCCATGGACGTGTTCGAACAGCAGCAGCGACAACGAGCGCCCACGGCCGAACAGCGCGCCGTAGTGCTCCTGGCCGTCCATCAGGTCCTGGCCACAGATCAGTTCCAGCAACTCGAACAGCGCAGCGCGCTGCTTCGGGCTGATTTCCCGTGCCTGCACAATCGCTTGCTCCAGCTCGTCGCGACCGGCCACCAGGGTTTCGGTCGGATAATCGAGCAGCAACGAAATCACCTTGAGAATGCGCATGTTCATTCCTCCCACAACTGCACGGTTTTGATGACGTCGCGGCGGTTGGCCTTCTTGGCGCCGAACATGTTGGTGTCGGTACTGCCGCTGCAACCGCTGCCGAAACTGAAACCACAACCGGAGCGTTCGGCGAACGCATCGCTCATGGCGTCTTCGCGGTGGGCGCTTGGTACGACAAAACGGTCTTCGTAGTTGGCGATGGCCAGATAGCGGTACATCTCTTCCACCTGGTTCACGCTCAGGCCGACATCGGCCAGCACTTGCAGGTCCTGCACGCCGTCCACCTGTTCGGAACGCTTGTAGGCACGCATCGCCAGCAGGCGCTTGAGGGCGCGCTTGACCGGTTTTTCATCGCCGGCGGTGAGCATGTTGGCCAGGTAGCGCAGCGGAATGCGCAGGCTGTCGACGTCCGGGATCACCCCGTTCATGCCCACGGTGCCGGCCGCCGCAGCGTTCTGGATCGGCGACAGTGGCGGCACGTACCAGACCATTGGCAAGGTGCGGTATTCCGGGTGCAACGGCAGCGCGAGTTTCCAGTCCACGGCCATTTTGTAGACCGGCGAGCGTTGCGCCGAGTCGATCACCGACTGCGGCACGCCGTCGGCCAGGGCCTGGCGAATCACCGCCGGGTCGTTCGGGTCGAGGAAGATCTCCAGTTGCTTCTCATACAGATCGTGCTCGTTGGCGGTGCTCGCCACTTCGCTGATGCGGTCGGCGTCGTACAGCAACACCCCGAGGTAGCGGATGCGGCCGACGCAGGTTTCAGCGCAAACCGTCGGCATCCCGGCTTCGATGCGCGGGTAGCAGAAAATGCATTTCTCCGATTTGCCGCTCTTCCAGTTGAAATAGATTTTCTTGTACGGGCAGCCGCTGATGCACATGCGCCAGCCGCGGCATTTCTCCTGGTCAATCAGGACGATGCCGTCCTCCTCGCGCTTGTAGATCGCCCCGCTCGGGCAGGACGCCGCGCACGCCGGGTTCAGGCAGTGCTCGCACAGGCGCGGCAGGTACATCATGAAGGTGTTTTCGTACTCGCCGTAAATGTCCGCCTGGATCTGGTCGAAGTTCTTGTCCTTGCGCCGCTTGGCAAACTCGGTGCCCAGGATCTCCTCCCAGTTCGGGCCCCACTCGATTTTCTCCATGCGCTTGCCGGACACCAGCGAGCGCGGCCGTGCGGTGGGCTGATGCTCGCCCAAAGGCGCGGTGTGCAGGTGCTGGTAGTCGAAGTCGAACGGTTCGTAGTAATCGTCCAGGCTCGGCAAGTCCGGGTTGGCGAAGATGTTCGCCAGCACGCGGAACTTGCCGCCGATGCGTGGGTTGATCGAACCGTCGGCGTTACGGATCCAGCCGCCCTTCCACTTGTCCTGGTTTTCCCACTCTTTGGGGTAGCCGATGCCAGGCTTGGATTCGACGTTGTTGAACCAGGCGTATTCCATGCCTTCGCGGCTGGTCCAGACGTTCTTGCAGGTAATCGAGCAGGTGTGACAGCCGATGCATTTGTCCAGGTTCAGGACCATGCCGATTTGTGAGCGAATTTTCATCTCAGTTCTCCTCGATATCGGTTGGCAGTGGACGCGGCAGATCATCGCCACTGGAACCGTCGAGCCAATCGACCTTGGACATCTTGCGCACCACGACGAACTCGTCGCGGTTGCAACCGACCGTGCCGTAATAGTTGAAACCGTAGGCCTGTTGCGCGTAGCCACCGATCATATGAGTGGGCTTGAGCACCACGCGGGTCACCGAGTTGTGGTGGCCGCCACGGGTCTTGGTGGTTTCCGAGCCGGGCACGTTCACGATCCGTTCCTGGGCGTGGTACATCATCACCATGCCTTCCTTGACCCGCTGGCTGACCACCGCACGGGCGGTCAGCGCACCGTTGACGTTGAAGCATTCAATCCAGTCGTTGTCCTCGATACCGGCGCGCTTGGCGTCGATTTCCGAGAGCCAGACGATCGGCCCGCCGCGGCTCAAGGTGAGCATCAGCAAGTTGTCGCTGTAGGTGCTGTGGATGCCCCACTTCTGGTGCGGGGTGATCCAGTTCAGGACGATTTCGGTCTCGCCATTGCTGCGCTTGCCCTTGACGCCTTCGATGGTGCGGGTGTTGACCGGCGGCCGATAACTCATCAGTTGCTCGCCGAACGCCTGCATCCACGGGTGATCCTGGTAGAACTGCTGGCGGCCGGTGATGGTGCGCCATGGAATCGCTTCGTGAACGTTGGTGTAACCGGCGTTGTAGCTGACGTGATCGTCTTCCAGGCCAGACCAGGTCGGGCTGGAAATGATCTTGCGCGGCTGCGCCTGGATGTCGCGGAAGCGAATCGCCTCGTGGGCCTTGGACAGCGCCAGGTGGCTGTGATCGATGCCGGTGAATTTCGACAGGGCCGCCCAGGCCTTGACGGCCACCTGGCCGTTGGTTTCCGGGGCCAGGGACAGAATCACTTCGGCCGCGTCAATGGCGCTGTCGATCTTCGGCCGACCCTGGCTGATACCGGCGTCGACCTCATGGTGATTGAGCTCACCGAGGAATTTCACTTCATCATCGGTGTTCCAGTTGATGCCCTTGCCGCCATTGCCGAGTTTCTCCAGCATCGGGCCCAGGGAGGTGAACTGCTTGTAGATGTTGGGGTAATCGCGCTCCACCACTTGCAGGTTCGGTGCGTTCTTGCCCGGTTGCGGCGCCACGCCGGCGCTTTTCCAGTCAGTGCCGCCAAACGGCTGGGCCAGTTCACCGACGCTGTCATGCATCAACGGCACGGTGACCAGGTCTTTCTCGACACCCAGGTGCCCGACCGACATGGCGGAGAACGCCTTGGCGATGCCCTTGTAGATTTCCCAGTCCGAACGCGATTCCCAGGCCGGGTCGATAGCCGCTGACAGCGGGTGAATGAACGGGTGCATGTCCGAGGTGTTCATGTCGTCTTTTTCGTACCAGGTCGCGGTCGGCAAGACGATGTCGGAATACACGCAGGTCGAGGACATGCGGAAGTCCAGGGTGGTCACCAGGTCCAGTTTGCCGATGGCACCGTTGTCGACCCATTCAGCCTCGGTCGGCTTGGATTCGCCACCAAAGCCGATGTCTTCGTTCATCACGCCGTTCTTGGTGCCCAGCAGGTACTTGAGCATGTACTCGTGGCCTTTGCCCGAGGAGCCCAGCAGGTTGGAGCGCCAGATGAACATGTTGCGCGGGAAGTTTTCCGGGCTGTCGGGTTGTTCGCAGGCAAACCGCAGGCTGCCGTCCTGCCAGGACTTGACCACGTAGTCTTTCGGGTCCATGCCGGCGGCAGCAGCATCGCGGCAAATGTTCAGCGGGTTGGTGTTCAATTGTGGCGCGCTGGGCAACCAGCCGGCGCGTTCGGCGCGGATGTTGTAGTCCAGGGCATGCTCAGGGAACTGCGATTTATCCGCCAGAGGCGACAGCACGTCGTGCATGCTCATCTTCTCGTGGCGCCATTGCGAGCTGTGGCCGTAGAAGAAGCTGGTGCCGTTCATCTGCCGTGGCGGACGGTTCCAGTCCAGGCCGAAGGCCAGGGGCAGCCAGCCACATTGCGGACGGAGTTTTTCCTGGCCGACATAGTGGGCCCAACCGCCGCCGGTCTGGCCGACACAACCACACAGCATGAGCATGTTGATCAGCCCACGGTAGTTCATGTCCATGTGGTACCAGTGGTTCATCGCCGCGCCGACGATGATCATCGAACGGCCACGGGTCTTGTCGGCGTTGTCGGCGAATTCGCGGGCGATCTGGATCGCTTTCTCGCGGCTCACACCGGTGATCTGCTCCTGCCAGGCCGGGGTGCCGGGCACCGAGGCGTCGTCGTAGTCCTTGGCGACGTTGGCGCCGCCCAGGCCACGGTCGATGGCCAGGTTGGCCGCCGACAGGTCAAACACCGTGGCGACTTTCACCACGCTGCCGTCGGCCAGCACCACGTTGTGCACCGGCACCCGGCGGTACTGCACCGCGTCACCGGCCACATGCTGGAAGTACTCCTGGGCTTCACCGGCAAAATACGGGAAGGCCACTTCAGCCACGTCATCGCCAATCAGGCTGAGCTTGAGGTCGATCTCACGGCCCTCGCCGCCTTCACGGGCCAGGATGTTCCATTTGCCCTCTTCGCCCCAGCGATAGCCGATGGAGCCTTGGGGAGAAACCAGTTCACCGCTGGCATCCAGGGCGATGGTTTTCCACTCCGGGTTATTGTCCTGGCCGAGGTTGTTGGTCAGGTCGCTGGCGCGCAGGAAGCGATCAGGCTGGTAGCCGGAGCCCGGCGCCACGCCGAGCATCGGCTTGAGCATCACCAGCACCGGCAGGTCGGTGTAGCGCTTGGCGTACTCGGTGAAGTAGGCGCTGGGCTTGTCCAGGTGAAACTCTTTGAAGATCACATGGTTGAAAGCCTGGGCCAGTGCCGCGTCAGTGCCCTGCTTGGGGTTGAGCCACAGGTCGGTGAGCTTGGCGACTTCCGAATAGTCCGGGGTGATCGCCACGGTCTTGGTGCCCTTGTAACGCACCTCGGTGAAAAAGTGCGCGTCGGGGGTACGGGTCTGCGGGACGTTGGAGCCCCAGGCAATGATGTAGTTGGAGTTGTACCAGTCGGCCGATTCCGGCACGTCGGTCTGCTCGCCCCAGACCATCGGCGAGGCTGGCGGCAGGTCGCAGTACCAGTCGTAGAAGCTCAGGCACACGCCACCGATCAGCGACAGGTAACGCGAACCCGCGGCGTAGCTGACCATCGACATCGCTGGGATCGGCGAGAAGCCAACCACCCGATCCGGGCCGTATTGCTTGACGGTGTAGACGTTGGCGGCGGCGATGATCTCGTTGACTTCTTCCCAGTTGGAACGGATGAAACCACCCATGCCGCGCTTGCTTTTATACGAGTCGGCCTTGGCCTTGTTTTCGACGATGCTGGCCCACGCTTCCACTGGCGCCAGGGTCTGCCGGGCTTCGCGCCACAGCTTGAGCAATGGCTTGCGGATCTTCGGATACTTGAGCCGGTTGGCGCTGTAGATGTACCAGCTGTAGCTGGCGCCACGAGGGCAGCCACGCGGCTCGTGGTTGGGCAGGTCGTTACGGCTGCGCGGGTAGTCGGTCTGCTGGGTTTCCCAGGTGATCAGGCCGTTCTTGACGTAGATTTTCCACGAGCACGAGCCGGTGCAGTTCACCCCATGGGTGGAGCGCACGATCTTGTCGTACTGCCAGCGGGAGCGGTAGACGTTCTCCCAGTCGCGGGACTCCTTGCGGGTCTCGCCGTGCCTCTCGGAAAACTCGCCTTGCTTGCGGTTGAAAAACCGCAGTTGATCCAGTAAATGACTCACAGTGTGTTCCTCTCAGGCTTGCTCCGCGGGGTCTGCGCCCCGCCCACGCAGGTTTAGGTTCGGCTTAGCACGGTGTCGCGGCGCCCTTGCGGGCATACCACCACCAGGTCACCACGATGCAGCTCAGGTAAAAGCCGACGAACATGTAGAAGGCCATCTCCGGGCCGCCGGTCAGGGCCATCGAAGTGCCGAATGATTTGGGGATGAAGAACGCGCCGAAGGCGCCCATGGCCGAGCTGAAACCCAGCACTGCGGCCGATTCCTTGCCGGCGTTCTTGAGCGCTTGTTCGCGTAGCTCGGGCTTTTGGCCACGGCTGGCTTTTTCATGCAGGGTGCGGAAGATCACCGGGATCATGCGGAAGGTCGAACCGTTGCCCACGCCAGTGGTGACGAACAGCAACATGAACATCCCCAGGAAGCCGTAGAAGCTGCCTCCCTGGCCGCCTTGGGGCAGGAAATGAAGGACCCCGAACACCATCGCGATCATCAGCACGAAGTTCCACAACGTAACCTTCGCGCCGCCGAGCTTGTCCGCCAGCCAGCCACCCAGTGGCCGCACCAGGGCACCGACCAGCGGACCGAGGAAAGCGAATTTGAGGGCGATGACTTCCGGGAACGAGGTTTTGATCAGCAGCGGAAACGCGGCGGAGAAGCCGATGAACGAGCCGAAGGTCGCCAGGTACAACCAGCACATCAGCCAGTTGTGCTTGCGCTTGAAAATCACTGCCTGCTCACTGAACGAAGCGCGGGCGCTGGACAGGTCGTTCATGCCGAACCAGGCAATCACGGTCACGGCGAGGATGAACGGCACCCAGATAAAACCGGCGTTTTGCAGCCACAGCGAGCTGCCGTCAGCCAGTACCTGCGGCTGGCCGCCCATGAAGCCGAACACGCCGAAGGAAATCACCAGCGGCACGCTGAACTGCATCACCGACACGCCCAGGTTGCCCAGCCCGGCGTTCAGGCCCAGGGCCGTGCCCTGCTGGGACTTGGGGTAAAAGAAGCTGATGTTGGACATGCTCGAGGCGAAGTTACCGCCGCCAAAGCCGCAGAGCAGCGCAATCAGCACGAACACGCTGTAAGGCGTGGCCGGATCCTGCACGGCAAAGCCCATCCACAGTGCCGGCAACAGCAGCGACGCAGTGCTCAGGGCCGTCCAGCGACGACCGCCGAAGATCGGCACCATGAACGAATAGAAGATGCGCAGGGTCGCGCCGGACAGGCCCGGCAACGCCGCGAGCCAGAACAACTGGTCGGTGCTGAAACTGAAACCGATGGCGTTCAGGCGCACGATCACCGTGCTCCAGACCATCCACACCGCGAAGGCCAACAGCAGCGCCGGGATGGAAATCCACAGGTTACGCCGGGCAGTCTGTTTGCCACTCTTGCCCCAGAACGCGGGGTCTTCCGGACGCCAGTCATGAATGACCGGGCCCTTTTCAGGCGTTTGCAGAACGGACATGTTCTTCTCCTTGGGCAATGCTGGAAAACGGGGATTGGCTGGCCGGCGGCTGTTTACCCAGCAGCGGGCGCTTGCGAACTTCGCTGAAGTACATCCAGGTCAGGGAGACCCAGACCACGCCGTACATCAACATGAAGCAGGACGAGCGCACGCCGGTGAGGTCCACCAGGGCGCCGAACATGATCGGCAACACGAACCCGCCCAGGCCGCCGGCCAGGCCGACGATGCCGGACACCGCGCCCATGTTTTTCGGGTAGTCGTTGGCGATGTACTTGAAGACCGAGGCCTTGCCGAACGCGAAGGCGATGCCCATCACGAACAGCAGCACGGTGAACAGCGTGGCGTTGAGGCCGATGTGAAAATCCACCGTGCCGTTGACGGTCTGCACTTGCAGTTGGGTCTGTGGGTACGAGAGCAGGAACAGGCAGATCCAGCTGACCCACAACACCCACCAGGTCACGCTCTGGGCGCCCCAGCGGTCGGACATCCAGCCACCGACGGCCCGCAATACGCCACCGGGCAGGGAGAAGCAGGCCGCCAGCAGCGCCGCGCTTTGCAGGCTGAAGCCGTATTCCTGCACGTAGTACTTGGTCATCCACAGGGCCAGGGCTACATAGCCGCCGAACACGATCGAGTAGTACTGGCAGTAGCGCCACACCGCTGGTTCTTTCAGGGTTTTCAGTTGCTCGCGCAACGTGGCGCCGCCGGTGCCGCTGTGCTCCTTCTTCTCGGTTGTGAGAAACCAGAACAGCAGCGCGGTGATGAACAGAATGGCGCTGAACACCTTCGGCACCAGGTGCCAGGAACCGAAGGCGATCAAGGCCGGAGCGAGGAATTTGGTCAGCGCGGCGCCGGCGTTGCCCGCGCCGAACACACCCATGGCGAAGCCTTGATTCTGCTTGTCGAACCACTTGGCCACATAAGCGATGCCCACCGAGAACGATCCACCGGCCAGCCCGACAAACAGGCCCAGCACCAAAAACTGCCAGAAAGCCGTGGCCAGGGTGATCAGGTACAACGGCAGCACACAGGAGAGCATCAGCAGGAAGAACACGATGCGCCCGCCGAAGCGGTCGGTCAGCAGGCCCAGGGGCAAGCGCACCAGGGAACCGGTCAGCACCGGCGTGGCGGCCAGCAGACCGAATTGGGTTTCGTTGAGCGCCAGCATTTCCTTGATCGGAACACCGAGCACGGCAAACATCATCCAGACCATGAAGCACACGGTGAAGGCCAGGGTACTCATCCCCAGTACCAGCCCTTGTTGCACTTGCGCTCGCATCTCGATGCACTCCCCGTCAGTTCGATGAGCGCAGCCTAGTGATGCCTACCCCGTAAAAACTTGACCTGGGTCAACGTGCGTCCCGGCGGTACTGGCCTATGCTGGGCCCGTCTACCTCTTAGGGGGTAGAGCCTGAAGTTGATAAGAACCTTTATTTATCAAGGCTTTGAACATTTCGGCCGTGGCTTTTATCGAAACGTAGCGGCCGACAACTCTTTAGAGGTAGTGCGCCCGGGATCGGCTGCTATCCCCCCCAACGCCAGGGCGTCCCCATGTTCGGTTTGCAGAATTTCCTCCAGGGCCAGTCTCGATGATGCGGTGGCTGCGCAGTTCCCTGCCCGCTCGCGCCGGGCTGGCGGTGATCCTGATCGCCATCCTCGCCCTGGCCAGTTCCTTGAGCGCAGGTCTGATTGCCTGGTTCAGCCAGGGCGACGCGGCCGCCATCAACACCGCCGGTTCCGTGCGTATGGAGACCTATCACCTGAGCTGGAAACTGGCAGCCGGGGCCAGCGACGATGTCCCGGCGATCATCGACAGCCTGCAACGACGTCTCGAAAGCCCGTCCTTGCGCGCCGTGCTGGAAGACGGACCGGCGACCTCCCTGCATCAGAGTTATCAGAGCCTCATGCAGCGTTGGAACCAGACCTTGCGCCCGGCGATCGAACGCGGCGATTCGGCGTTCTTCCAGGCCAGTGCCGCTTCCTTCGTTGCGCAACTGGACCAGTTCGTCACCCTGTTGCAACGCCAGAGCGAGCACAAGCAAGCCTGGCAACAGACGATCCAGGGCATGGCGCTGTTCACCACCATGATCATCCTGCTGATCGGTCTGTATGAATTGCAGTACGGCGTGGTCACGCCCTTGCAGGAACTGGTGGACGCCACCCAGCGCTTTCGCCGTGGCGAATTCCAGGTGCGGGTCAACCATCAGTCAGAGGATGAACTGGGCCAACTGGCGACCAGCTTCAACACCATGGCCGAGACCATCGAGCAATCCCATCGCACCCTGGAGAATCAGGTCCAGCAAAAGACCCTGAACCTGCAACAGGCCAATGCCGCCCTGGAGCTGCTGTACCAGAGCAGCCGCAGCCTGGCCACGCGGCAGGCCAATGCCGAAGGGCTGGATGAACTGATCAGCCGGTTCCAACAGCGACTGCCGGGCCTGCGCCTGTCGCTGTGTCTGCAAGGCCAGTTGCAGGCGCCCGCCCGGCAACTGCTGTCGCTGCATGGCGCCAACAGCCGCGAGGTCTGCGCCAGCAGCGATTGCGCCACCTGCCAGAAACACCACAGCGCCCGGCCGCAGACGTTCAGCATCAGTAACCAGGGCACGGAACTGGGTGAACTCAAGGCGCATTTTGTCGACGGTCACGCGGCGCAACCCTGGGAAACCGCACTGATCCAGGCCCTGGCAAACCTGATCGGCACCTCGCTGTCTCTCAAGCGCCAGCGCGAACAGGACCATCGCCTGCTGTTGCTCGATGAGCGCACGATCATCGCCCGCGAACTGCATGACTCCCTGGCCCAGGCCTTGTCGTACATGAAGCTGCAAGTCAGCCGCATGCAAACCCTGATGCGTCGCGGCGAGCCGGTGCAAACCCTGGAAACTGTCACCGCCGAACTGCGCGAAGGCCTGAACAATGCCTACCGGCAGTTGCGCGAACTGCTCACCACGTTCCGCTTGCAGATCCACGACGACGGGCTGGTCCAGGAACTCAAGGACACCGCTGAAGAATTCTCCCGCCGGGGCGATTTCCGGGTGCATCTGTTCGTCGACACCCTGGCCTTCGAGCTGTCGGCCAGTGAGCAGATTCATATCCTGCAGATCACCCGCGAGGCGCTCTCCAACTGCCTGCGCCATGCCCACGCAGAGAACGCCTGGCTCGAACTGCGCCAGGAAGGCGAAACCGTGCGACTGTCGGTCGAAGACGATGGCCGGGGCTTCAGTGGCGAAGTGGACCAGCGCGAACACCACGGCCTGAACATCATGAACGAACGGGCCCGCAGCTTGCGCGGCCAACTGCAAATTATCTCCCGAACGCCCCAGGGCACCCGTATCCAGGTGCATTTCCAACCGGAATTCCTGGGCCAACACAGCGAAGGTCTCGCAACATGAACGCCCCCCTGCGTCACACCCTCCTGCTGGTCGACGACCATCCAATGATGCGTCGAGGGATCCGCCAAATGCTCGAACTCGAAGACGACTTGCACATCGTCGGCGAAGCCAGCCACGGCGAAGAAGCCCTGACCCTGATCGAACCGCTCAAACCTGACCTGGTCCTGCTGGACAACAACATGCCGCAAATGAACGGCATCGAAACCCTGCGCCGGCTGCGGGCCATGCATTACACCGGCAAGGTATTGCTGTTCACCGTATCCGACGCCGAGGACGACATTCGCGATGCCCTGCGCCTGGATGCCAACGGTTACCTGCTCAAGGACATGGAGCCGGAGTTGCTGGTGCAGTACATCCGCGATGCCCTCAACGGCGCGCTGGTGATCAGCCCCGGCCTGACCCGCGTCATGGCCCAGGCCTTGCGCTCCCCTCCCCGCCAGGCCGACGTGGAACTGACCGAACGCGAACGCCAGGTACTCAAGACCATCGCCGGCGGCTGCAGCAACAAAGTCATCGGCCACAAGCTGGGCATCACCGAAGGCACGGTCAAGGTCCATGTGAAAAACCTGCTGCACAAACTGGGGTTGCGCTCACGGGTCGAAGCCGCCGTGTGGGCCATGGAGCATCTGCGCGGAGTGGGCTAGCCCGGCAAACCAAACCTCCTGTGGGAGCAAAGCTTGCTCGCGATGACGGCGGCACATTCAACATCCCTGCAGGCTGACCCTCCGCTATCGCGAGCAGGCTCGCTCCCACAGGGTTTGTGTTTGAGCGGGGACGCACCTCCCTCTTCCGAGGTAGGCCTGCGGAGGCATAGGCCGGGGGCGCGTGGGGTTCTACCATGACGGCACGCGGAGGTACGCCATGCTGACTCATCCTTCCATCGTTTTACTGTTGCGTCGTCATCACCTGTTCAGCCAGTTACCGGAGCGGGTCTTCGAAGACGTGTGCAACCTGGCCGTGCTCAAACGCCTGGAGTGCAACAGCACGCTCATGCACCAGGGCGACCCGGCCAAGCGGTTTTTCCTGCTGGTCAGCGGTCAGATCAAGCTGTTCCGGGTCACCGGTGAAGGTCAGGAAAACCTGGTGGAAATCATCCAGCCCGGGCAGACCTTCGCCGAGGCTCTGCTGTTCAGCCAGGCCCGGTGCTACCCGGTCAGTGCGTCGGCGCTCAAGGACAGCGTACTGGTGAGTATCGAAGGCACTCATTACCGCAAGGCTCTGGAAGACCAGCCGAAGGTCTGCCTGGCGATCCTGGCGAGCATGAGTATCCATTTGCACCAGCGCCTCAAGGACATCGACAACCTGACCCTGGCCAGCGCCAGTCGGCGGGTCATCAACTTTCTGCTTCAGGAACGCGACCCGCGCGACGGCCAGGTGGTGCTACAGGTGTCCAAACGCCTGGTGGCCTCCAAGCTGGGAATCCAGCCAGAGACTTTTTCGCGCATTCTCCATCGCCTGGTAGACGGTGGACTGATTGCCATGGAGCGGCGCAACATTCGCATCCTGGCCGAAGATGAGCTGGACGCTTACCAGCAATAACCCGCGCAGCCCCAATTCCCTTGTGGCGAGGGGATTTATCCCCGCTGGGGCGCGAAGCGGCCCCTATTCAAACTATCTGACACAGCGCATTGGGACTGCTTCGCAGTCCAGCGGGGATAAATCCCCTCGCCATAGGTTCAGCCAGACTCACTATCTGCGGTGTCATTTCCAACGATCATCGGTATCAACCGCTCAAACAACGCGTCCCCCTCCTCTTGCGTGCAATCGACGCCGAAACGCTTGCGCCAGCCCAACTGGCTCAAAATCACATGCACGTCCGCTTCCAGATCATGCTGCTGCAAACACGCCTGAACGCACTGCAACGGACAACCGTCCAGCGCGATGATCCGCCGCCCCGAGCGCGCTTTGTTGACCAGTGCCGGCACATGCCCGCCGACCCCGACGATGCAGGACATCTCGGCCAGGCCGGCGCGGTCCAGGCGCAGGGCGACGGTGTTGGCCAGTTGCGCCACGTTGGAGCAACCGGAACAGGAGTACACCAGGGGCAGTGAGCCTGGAGCTTTCATCAGGCCGCCGCCAATCCCTTGCCCGCCCGTTCCAGATTGCGCCATAACCAGGGCGGCAAGACCTCCGGGTCGAGGCTGTCGATCAGGTTCTTCAGCGCCAGCCCCAGTTCGGTGTCGCCCTCGATCACCAGGCGTCGCCGGAAGAACAG
Organism: Pseudomonas sp. N-1-13; assembly: GCF_057787095.1. Taxonomy (NCBI): domain Bacteria; kingdom Pseudomonadati; phylum Pseudomonadota; class Gammaproteobacteria; order Pseudomonadales; family Pseudomonadaceae; genus Pseudomonas; species Pseudomonas sp. N-1-13. Next base: position 2,950,054 of record NZ_JBYNRI010000001.1, read on the forward strand.
CGTGTCTGGATCTTCCTGACGGCTGGCGAGCAAGAGGAATTCACGCCAGTTACCGCTGATGCTGACCTGGGCTTCGGCTTGTTCGGCAATGCGCAGTCCGTCCCGCGACAGCGTCAGGTACCAGCACAACTTCAGGTCCGGTACCCGCAGGCATAGCCAACGCTCGCGCAACACCTCGAACCCGCCATCGCGCAGCGGCTCGGCCAGGCAACGGTTGAGCGCCTGCTGCAACGCCAGGCGCTGTACGACAAAGGGCACCTTGCCCACCAGCGGGAGCACCCGGTCAGCGCCTTTGAGCAACCATTTTTTTCGACTCAGCACAGGCCCGCCTCCTCAACTTTCAACATACCGGCATGACCGTGCCAATAGCCGTTGCAACCGGCCACAAACAGCGGTGGTGCCTCGCCCTGGCGAACGTTGTCGAAGGCCCTGACCACCTCGGCCATGCCCTGGGCGCGCGGGCTCAGACGCAGCACGTCGGCGCCACTGGCCATCAGCGCGGGGTAATCGGCCAACAGATTGGTCACCTCACCGGACATCGTCTGAATGCCATTGAGGGTGAACAGTTGCTGGCCCTCCTGACTGCTCAGCGCCAGGCCGTCGGGATAGTTGATGCAACAGAACTGACAGTCGTCCTTGGGCCGGTTTTCGGCCCGGGCGGTGAAGCAGCGTGCCGAATAAGCCAGGGGCAAGTGGCCGTAGGCAAAAATCTCCACCTCGGGGACCTCGCGGTCCATTTCCCGCACCTGCTCCAGTACATCGCCGATCAGCGCCGCCGAGCACTCCACAGGCGGTACCCAGCGAATCATGCCGCTGTCGAGCAATTGCCCCAGGGCATGGCCGTTGTACAGGTTCAACGCCGGGCCGCCCACGAAAGGCAACTTGCGTTCAGCGAGAAACTGCACCGCCCCCATGTCATTGGCTTCCACCAACAATTGGCCGTTGTCACACAGCCGACGCAAGGATGACAGCTCCGAGGCCGCTTCGATCAGCGTCAGGCTCGACAACACAATCTGTGCCTGGCTGCACGCTTGCAGTTCGCGCCCCAGGCCCAGCCATTGATCCAGGGAGAATGCCCGGCGCTTTGAGCACACGGTTTCCCCCAGGTAAATCACATCCAGCGGCAAGGCCGACATCTCGGCGTAGAAATTCCCCAGTTGCGCTTTGTCCCAGTAAAACAGGACCGGTCCCAGGCTGAGTTTCATCTGGCCTCCCTCATTGCCATGATCGATGGTAAGCGCCCAGGGTGGTCTGGCTGCCTTCCGACAAACCGGCCAACACCTGGCGCCATTCTTCCCGCACCCGGAATCGTTGCGGCGCAGCCCGGTGGGCATCCAGTGCGGCGCGCCAGACCCGGGTCACTTGTTCAACGTAGGCCGGGCTGCGCTGGCGGCCCTCGATCTTCACTGCCTCGACGCCGATGGCCGCCAGCTCCGGCAGCAGGTCCAGGGTGTCGAGGCTGGTGGGTTCTTCCAGGGCATGGAAGCGCTTGCCGCCGACCAGGAAGCGGCCCTTGCACAGGGTCGGGTAACCGGCCGGCTCGTCAGGGGTGTAGCGGTCGATCAGCACCTCGCTCAAGCGTGCGCTCAGGCCGTCGGCGTCTTCGCTCCAGCGCACTGCCTTGGCCGGTGAGCACACGCCGCACAGGTTCGGCGACTCACCGGTGATGTAAGAGGACAAGTGACAACGGCCCTCGGCCATGATGCACAGGCTGCCGAAACCGAAGACTTCGATCGGCACTGGGCTCGCTGCTGCTACCTGCCGCACCTGGGCCAGGGACAGCACCCGTGGCAGCACCGCACGCCGAATGCCGTAGCGCTCGGCGTAAAAAGCCAGCGCCGCGGCATGGGTCGCCGAACCTTGTACCGAAAGATGCAGGGCCAGTTGTGGGTGGCGCTGGCTGGCGTAGCCGAGCACCCCGGGGTCGGCGGCGATCAGGGCGTCGACGCCCAGATCGGCGGCGCGATCCACCGCGCGCTGCCAACGCTCCCAGCCCTTGGGTTGTGGGTAGGTGTTGACCGCCACATAGAGTTTGCGTTGGTGCTGGCGGATGTGCGCGACCGCCGCGTCGAACTGTTTGTCGTCCATGTTCAGCCCGGCGAAATGCCGGGCGTTGGTGTCATCGCGAAAGCCGACATAGACGGCATCGGCGCCTTGGCGCACCGCCGCTTTGAGGGCAGGCAGATTCCCTGCCGGGCAAACCAGTTGCATGGGGCATCCTCATGAGAAAACTCGGAGCGCCGCCAGTCTAGTCAGCTCATCGGCGGCGACCTTGACGACAATCAATTGCCGTTAATGCATCAGGCTCGCGAACGGCAAGTACATCACCTTGTCGAGCATGCGCACGTGCGCCTGGCACTCGACCACGGCCAGACCGTCGGCCCAGCATGCGGCAGCCAACATGGCCGAACTTTGCTGGGGATGCAGCTCGACACACAGCGAACCATCGGCACCGGGGACCAGTTTCGCCCGCAGGTACTGCCGCCGCCGGTTGGGCTTTGGCCAGTCAAACCCGGCCGGCAACTGCAACGAGATAGGCAATACTTCGTCCATGCCTTGGGCCCGGAACAGGAACGGGCGCACGACAATCAATGCGGTAATCAGCGCCGCCGATGGGTTACCTGGCAAACCGATCCAGGGTTTGCCGGCGACTTCGCCAAAGGCCAGCGGTTTGCCCGGCTGGATTGCCAGGCGCCACAGGTCAACGCTGCCCAGCGCTTCGATGGCTTGTTTGAGGTGATCCTCCTCGCCCACCGAAACGCCGCCGGAGGTCAGCAGCACATCACACTCGGCCGCCGCCAGGCTCAAGGCCTGGCGACTGGCGAGCAGCTTGTCGGGCATGGCGCCGTAGTCATGCACCTCCATGCCCCAGCCGCGCAGCAGTGCCGCGAGGCTATGGCGATTGCTGTTGTAGATCTGCCCCGGCGCCAATGCTTCGCCCGGTTCGCGCAGTTCATCGCCGCTGCTGAGCAGACCGACCTGCAACGGCCGATAGACCTCCATTCGCGCAATCCCGGCACCGGCCAGCAACCCCAGCTCCTGGGCCCGCAAGCGCTTGCCGGCACGAAGCAACAGGTCTCCTCGGCGCACTTCCTCGCCTTCCTTGCGCACATGGTCGCCGTCATTGACCGGTGGCAACCAGACCCGCTCACCTGCTACCCGACAGCTTTCCTGGGGCACCACGGTGTCTGCCCCCGGCGGCAGCGGCGCGCCCGTGAAAATCCGTACGGCCTGCCCGGGCTGCAGCGGATTATTGGATGCCTGTCCGGCGGCAATGCGCCCGGCCAGGGTCAGATAACCTCCGCCGGCTGGCAGGTCAGCGGCCCGCAGGGCATAACCGTCCATGGCGCTGTTGTCCCACGCAGGCAAGTTCATGGGGCTGCGGATGTCTGTCGCCAGCACCCGGCCCAGGGCCTGGTCCAGCGCCACCCGTTGCACCGGAGGCGGCAGCGGTGCCTGATCCAGCAGGTAGCGGATGGCTTCATCCACCGGCATCAGCGCGCCGCTCTCACAGACGCTGCCACACGCGCCGCTGCTCATGAGCGCGTCCCGCAAGGCTCAACGACAACGCCGGGCTGCGGCTTGAGGTGGGGAGTGAAGTTGCACGGGCCGGTGCGGCTGTCCAGTTGACCGACCAGGATCTGTTCCCAACCGGTGCGACACGCGCCCGGCGAACCCGGCAGGCAGCACACCAATACGCCGTTGCTCATACCCGCCAATGCCCTTGATTGCAGGCTGGACATGCCGATCTCTGCCAGTGACACCTGCCGGAACAGTTCGCCGAACCCGTCCACCTGCTTGTCCAGCAGCGGCAGCACCGCCTGGGGAGTGTTATCGCGGGGGGTAAAACCGGTGCCGCCGGTCATCAGCACCACTTGCACTTCAGGGTCGGCGATCCACTGCGAGACCTGGGCGCGGATCTGGTAGATATCGTCCTTCACCAGCCCACGGTCGATCAGCACATGCCCGGCGGTTTGCAGCAGATCGGCGAGGGTTTTCCCGGAGGTATCGGTTTCGGAGCTACGGGTATCGCTGATGGTCAGCACCGCAATATTCAGCGGTTGAAAGTGGCGTTGCGTCAGATGGGCCATGGTCAGCCGTCCTTTAAAAAAAGATGGCCCAGCCTGAACCGCAATCGGGGCCGGGCCTATTCCCCGATAGAGGTACCTCCCTCGGCGTTTACGGTGCCAGGCGGATACGCTGCCAGACGCCTTCTTGCAGGCGGTAGTCGAGGCGATCGTGCAGACGGTCGGCGCGGCCTTGCCAGAACTCCAGCCGTTCAGGCCTCAGGCAGTAGCCGCCCCAGTGTTCGGGACGCGGCACTGGCTGATTGATAAACCGTCGTTCGGTCTGCGTCAGCAACGCCTCAAGGGCGGCCCGATCCTCCAGCTCACGGCTTTGCGGCGAGGCCCAGGCACCAAGACGACTGGCCAGGGGGCGGGAAATGAAATAGGCATCCGATAGCCCGGAATCGAGCTTGTGGACCTGCCCTTCAACCCGCACTTGCCGTTCCAGCCCCGGCCAGAAAAACGTCATGGCCGCCCACGGATTGATCGCCAGGTCCCGTCCCTTGCCACTGTCGTAGTTGCCGAAAAATGTGAAACCTTCATCGCTGAACCCCTTGAGCAGCAGCACCCGACAGTGCGGCCGGCCCTGCTCGTCCACGGTCGCCAGGGTCATGCTGTTGGCTTCCACCGGAGGGCTTTCGGTGTCGCGGGCTTGTTGCATCCATAACCCGAACAGAACCATCGGATCGTCCGGTGCCTGGGCTTCATCCAACCCGTCCAGGGTGTACTGACGACGCATTTTGGCCAGGGAAAGGGGCATGACGATGATCTCCACGATGGATTTGCTCCAGTGTGGGTTCTGTCGCGCGGGCAGGCCTTGATCGTTGTCAATGGCGGATCTTGTGTTGAACGTGCCGATGCCATCGCGAGCAGGCTCGCTCCCACATTGGGCCTATGGAGTTCCCTGTGGGAGCGAGCCTGAACTGGTCAAGTAATTCTGGACACCAGTTAAGGTTTCACGCCGCCAGTTTCTCCATGGCTACCGGCGACCGGTAGTCGTTGTAGCTATGGAGCCTGACGTTGTTGTATCGCATCACATAACGTTGCACATCCACGCGGGCTTCATGCTCCGAGCTGTAGCCATCGTCTGGCACCCACTCTGATTTCAGGCTCCCAAAGAAACGCTCCATCGGGGCGTTGTCCCAGCACTCACCTTTACGACTCATGCTGTGCAGGAGTCCATGCTTGCGCATCTCATTCCTGAATTTGTGGCTGGTGTATTGGCAACCTTGGTCAGAATGAAACAGCACCTCTTTTGGACAGCCTCGCAATTGAACCGCCATTCGCAACGCTTCGCAGGTCAGCGTGGCATCGGAAATCATTGAAAACGACCACCCCACGATCCGGCGAGCAAACAAATCCAACACTGCCGCGAAATACATCCAGCGCTTACCCACCTTGATGTACGTCACATCTCCACACCACACCTGGTTGATCGCCGTGACATCAAACTTGCGCTTGAGCACATGCGGCGCTACCAGCGCTTCCACGCCGGAAGATTTGTACTTGTGCCGCCGCCGCTGATGACTGGCAACACCGGCTTCGCGCATCAAACTGCGAGCCAGATGTCGCCCGACACGATGCCCCTTTGCTTGCAGTTCCTTGGAAAGGGTGCGAGACCCGGCGGATGCTCTGGATTCCTTGTGATGCTCGACCAGCACGGCTTTGAGTTTCTCCCGCTCAGGCTTCACCTTGCCTTGGCGCTGACGCCAGGCGTAAAAGCTGCTGCGGTTGACCCCAAACGCCCGACAGCAATTGTTAACGCCGTACTGCTCGTCCAGCTCGTTGATCAACGAGAATGATCTTTGGAGTCCAAAAGCAGGAGAGCACTGGCCTTTTTTAGGATTTCAATGTCCAGGTCTTTTTGCCTGAGCAACGCTTTGAGCTGCTGAATCTCTCGCTGATCGGCGGTAATCGCCTTAGCCCCCTCGGGGGTCGAACCCAAGCGCTCTTTGCGAACCTGGTCGACCCAACGGCGCAAGGCGGTAGGGCCAATATCCAGGCTGGCACAGACTTCGGGAACGGACTGGCCCTCGTCCAGCACCATGCTGGCAGCCTTGAGCTTGAACTCACTGGAATAAGATTTGCGCATATCCAAACACCTCAGATTTGGGCGCCATCATAGCGCCCGATTGAAGTGTCCAAAATCATTAGGCCAGTTCAGCCTGCTCGCGATGAAGACGACTCGGTCTAATAGGTCGCCGGCTACTTGAGCCCCAACCGCCGCGCCAGTTTATGCAGGTTGCTCGGGTCGACCTCCAGCAGCCGCGCCGCACCGGCCCAGTTCTGCCCGCAATGCTCCAGGGCCTTGAGGATCGCCTGGCGCTGGCAAGTGTCGACAGCTTCATTCAGCGGCTGGAATGGTACATCGGCGACCTCTAGAGACTGTTCAAGTGTCGCGTGGGTCGTGGATCCGCTGGCACTGACGTCCAGGTCCAGCACCTGCGGCTCCAGGGTCATGATCAGGCTGCGACTGGCCCCGCGGCTGAGTTGCTTCAACGCCGCGCGACTGATCACGTGCTCCAGCTCCCGCACATTGCCCGGCCAGGAGTACGCCAGCAGCGCCTGTTCAGCGGCCGGTGACAGGCGCAAGCCGCGCAAGCCCAGGCGCGTGCGGTTCAACTCGAGGAAATGCCCGGCGAGCATCAGCACATCGCTACCGCGTTCGCGCAACGGCGGGATCGGCACCGGGTAGACCGAGAGCCGGTGATACAGGTCGGCGCGAAATAGCCCATCGCGAATGCTGTCCGGCAGGTGGCGGTTGGTGGCGGCGATGATCCGCACATCGACGTGCAGCGGCTTGTCAGCACCCAGGCGCTGGATCTCGCCGTTTTGCAGGGTGCGCAGCAACTTGGCCTGCACACTCAACGGCAATTCACCCACCTCGTCGAGAAACAGCGTGCCGCCATTGGCCGCGTCGAAACGCCCCGCGCGGTCAGTCGTAGCGCCGGAGAATGCCCCTTTGACGTGGCCGAACAGTTCGCTTTCGGCCAGGGACTCGGGCAAGGCTGCGCAATTGACCTGCACCAGCGGCTTGTGACTGCGCCGGGACAAGCGATGCAAACGACGCGCAAACAACTCCTTGCCGACACCGGTTTCTCCCAGCAACAGCACCGGCAGTTCGGAGTCGGCCAATACGTCCAGCTCGTTGAGCAGTTGATCCAGCACCTCGCTGCGCCCAAGGATCTCGCCCTCCTCGGCCGGCCGACGGACATCCGGCAGATCACTGCGCGAGGCGCGCAGGCTGCGGTTTTCCTGCTCGAGCCGGGTCACCCGCACCGCCGCTTCGATCTGCAAGGTGCACCGTTTGAGTTCTTCCCTTGCGCGGCTGTCGAAGGTGCCGGCGTGCAAGGCATCCAGGGTGATCGCGCCCCAGAGCCGCCCTTCCACGTACAGGCTCACGCCCATGCAGTCGTGCACCGGCAGCGGCTCGCCGACGTGGTTATCGAGCAAGCCGTCATAAGGGTCGGGCAAGCGGCTGTCGGGCTCGAACCAGGTAGGTTCGCGCGACGCCATGATCGCCGCCAGACGCGGATGCTGGGCGATCACGAACCGACGGCCGAGCGCTTCATGCACCAGGCCTACAGTGGCGACGGGCCTGAGGCTGTCATCGTCCAGGCGCAACAAGCCTACGGCGCCACTGTTGAAGTATTCGCGCAGGGTCTGTACCAGGCGTTGCAATCGAACGGCATTGGGCAACTCGACGATCAGGTCGGCGGCCAGGCTTTCACGCAGCATGGTAGTGATTACCCTCCAGGGTTCGTTTGACCCCTTGCAGCCAGGGTGAGAATCACCCTGGTAAATATTTATCCGTTAATTTTCAGACAGTTAATTCTGGCACGTCGGCTGCAAAGTTCGCTCATCTGTCCCTCCCGGGATTCAACCCAAGGAAACATGATGAGCCTCGATCTGCTGGAACAAAGCCTCGGCCAATTGGCCTGCGACATTCCCGGTGCCACCCGTACCTTCCATCACTACAACCTCGACTTCTGTTGTGGCGGGCAAAAATCCTTGCGCGAAGCAGCGCTGGGCAAGGGCCTGAACCCACTGCTGATCGCCGATGCCCTGCGCACCCTGCAGGCCGCTGGGGAACTGGGCCATGACTGGCGCGACGAACCCCAGGCGCTGTTGATCGCCCACATCCTGGAACGCTACCACGCCCGTCACCGCGAACAGCTGCCGGAATTGATCCGTCTGGCCCGCCGCGTCGAGATGGTCCATGGCGCCCGGGCCAGTTGCCCCGTCGGCCTGGCCGATCACTTGCAGGACATGTATCAGGAACTCGAAGGCCACATGCTCAAGGAGGAGCAGGTGCTGTTCCCGATGCTGCAACAGGGCCTGGGTGATCGGGCCTCGGCCCCCATCCAGGTACTGCGCTACGAACACGACCAGCACGGTGAAGCGCTGGAAACCATGCTTGCCCTGACCGACCAGATCACCCCGCCCTCCGATGCCTGCAACACCTGGCGCGCCCTGTATCGCGGGCTGGTGGAGTTTCGTGATGACCTGATGCAGCACATCCATCTGGAAAACAATGTGTTGTTCGTCAATGCGATGAAACCCGTTCGCTGACTCTCAAACATTGCCATTACCCCTGTGGGAGCAAAGCTTGCTCGCGATAGCGCTGGATCAGTCAACATTGATACCGACTGACATTGCGCCATCACGAGCAAGCTTTGCTCCCACAGCCGTTTGTGGCTCTCATTCCTGCTCAAAACTGCCAATAGAACATCGCCTTGGCCAACACCACAATCAGCACCATGTGTCCCAGGATACTGCGACGCAGCCAGCAGGCGCGGTCCGGGGTCAGCCGCCCGCTCTTGAGCCAGTACGCCAGCCACAAATAATGGCCGATGATGCTCAAGGCCAGGAGGATCTTCAGGCTCAGCAACAGGCCGAAGCTGTTGCTCAAAGGTTGGCTCAATGCACCGCGATGCTGCCAGGCCAGCGCGATGCCGGCGCTGTAAAGCACCAGCACCACCCCGTGCAACACCTGCCGCGAACGCTTGGCGATAGCCGGGTCGGCGGCGTCCTTGACGCCTTCGGCCAAAGGCCTGCGGGCGGCATGCCAGATAAAAACCTCGAAAAACAACGTGCCGATAAAAGCGATAGCCGCCAATAGATGAATGACTAGCAAAACCCCATACATCATCGATCCCCTCGGCTCATCCTGGATGCCCATCCACGCGGGCCTGCAACAGCATCGGCCCATAACGCCAGGCGTAGAGTCCGAATGCCAGGGTCCAGCACAGCCCCGCCAGCCACAGCGCGGCCAACGGGAACAGCAGCACCAGCAGCACTCGGCTCAGGCATGCCAGGTTCAGCAGGACGAACGCCAGGGTCATGCCGGCCGGCGGTTCCAAGGCTCGCCCGGTATGGCCCAGGCTGACGCGGGCGATCATCGCCAGGATCAACCCGGCCATGGCGCCGATGGACAAGCTGTGCACCGCCAGGCTCGGGTTCAGCGCGACGCCGAAATGCCACAGCGCCATGCCCAGGCAAGCCAGCGCCAGCCAGGCGTAGGCCAGGTGCAGCGACCACAGCAGCGGCACCCGCCACAAATCCCGATCATGCCAGCGCACCAGTCGCACCCCGTGCCCCACCGCCAGCGCGGCGAACAACAGGCCGACCCAGAGGCTGGTCGACAGCGCCGGGCCGAAGGCATACAGCAGCGCCACCAGTGCCGACCCCGCCAGTAACAGACGATCGAGCCACGGCCAGGGGGCAACGCCTTCTACCCGGCCCAGACCGCGCTGGGTAAAGAAAGGAATCACCCGCCCGCCGATCAGCCCCATCATCGCCGCCACCAGCCATAGGCCGGTGAGCACGCTTTGGCGCTGCAAGCCCTCGTCATGTTGCACCAGAGCGTATACGGATAACCCATCAGAGGCGGCTAACAGCAGCAAGACCAGCACAATCGGGTAATTGCGCTTCTGCCGTACGCGCCACAACGTAATGCCCATCAACGCCGCAACCGCCAGGGCGAAACCCAGCTCCAGCAACGTCAGCAATGGCCAGGGTGCATCCACCAGCCAGGCCAGTCGCGCGCCCAGCCATAACAGCGCCAGCGCCGCCAGACGTTTGCCGCTCAGCCCCGGAGTACCTGTCCAGGTCTGCACCGCCGTCAACAAGAACCCGGCGATGATTGCCAGGCCGAAGCCGAACAGCAGTTCATGACGGTGCCAGGCCAACCAGCCGCCGGCCGGTTGCCAGGCCGACAGCCTTCCAGTAAACGCCGCCAGCCACAACGGTATGGCCAACAATGCAAGCACACACCCGGCCAGGAAGAACGGCCGAAACGCCAGCCGCCACAACGGCAGGATGGCCATGGCCTTGCGACGGTCAAGCACTTGCATACACCACTCCTTTACCTCAGCGCGGGACGGGCCAGCGGTGAGGGGTCAACAATCAGGGTTCGAATGATCAGCTATCGGCACCGGCGGGCCTTGTCTCAGATCAAGCCAGCCTGCCTCACCCAGGTACTTGCAAGGGGCTTGCCGAAACCGGTCGAGGGTGCACCGCCCCACTCAATAAACCGTCTGCTTATCCCCTGAAGGGGCGAGCCTGCTGGCGATAAGGCCGGTCAGCTCGATATCTCCGCTGACTGTCAAGCCGCCATCGTGAGCAGGCTCTCTCCCACAAATGGCCGTCAACCGGGTAAATATAACCCTGTCATGGTGATTATCACCCTAACAGTACAGGGTCATTTATACCCATCTCACCGTACGGCCCCGCAAATCAACGGTTGCGGGCATGGCCCGTCTCTTGCTCTGGCAGGGCACAGACTTTTTTTGCCGGGGTTACCCATGAAATACGTCGCGCTGCCGCTCGCCTGGTTCGTCCTGCTCTCTTGCGTCGTGGGGCTGGCCAGCGGCCTGTCCCTGAGCCTCGTCTGAATCCGATTCATTTCCCTGCCATACAAGGACTCATGCCATGGTGCTTCACCGTGTTCATCACCAGATTCTGCGCAGTCATCACCTGTTCGAACCGTTGAACGAAGAACAGCTCGACGAACTGATGAGTACCAGCCAATTGCTGAATGTCGACAGGGGCGAACCGCTGTTCCGCCAGGGCGAACCGGCGCAGGCGTTTTACTTCGTGATCTCCGGCGCGGTGAAAATCTACCGGTTGACGCCGGACGGCCAGGAAAAAGTCTTCGAGGTGATCGGCGAGCGCCAGACCTTCGCTGAAGCCATGATGCTGATGGACACGCCGAACTACGTCGCTTGCGCAGAGGCCGTTGGGCCAACCCAGCTGTATCGCCTGTCCAATGCCACGTACATGCGTCTTTTGCAAAGTAACAGCCGGTTGACCTTCGCCCTGCTCGGCAAGCTCTGTGTGCGCCTGCACCAACGGGTCAACGAGATTGAAACCCTGTCGCTGAAAAACGCCACCCACCGCGTGGTGCGCTACCTGCTGACACAACTGGTACGCTTGCAAACCGTGGACAGCCAGTTCGAGCTGCCCATGGCCAAGCAACTGATCGCCGGACACCTGTCGATCCAGCCAGAAACCTTCTCGCGGATCATCCGCCGGCTGATCGATGAAAAAATCATCACCCAGGACGGTCGCCAGATCGCCATTCTCGACCGCCTGCGCCTGGAACATTTCGAATGAGCGCGCAACCCACCTGCCTGTATTGCCAACACGCCAACCCCGCCAATCAAAGCGAATGTCGCCAGTGCGGCATGCCGCTACCGGCCGAGGCAGGGCTGGCTGGCGAGCGCCGCCTGCGACGCTTCACCTGGTTCTGTGTCGGCCTGACGATATTCTGCGTCGTCATGTTTTTCTGGTTACCCCGCGACATCGCCTGAACCCTCAATCCTGAGTCAACTGCCGGTACAACTGCGGCAAACGCAGCGGCAGTTGTTCCGGCTGACGGATCAAGGTGTAGCCATTGGCGCCGAACATATACGGCAGGTAATCCCCGGCTTCACGATCGATGGTGATGCAAAACGGCGTCAGCCCCTGGCGCCGGGCCTCCAGCACCGCCTGGCGGGTGTCCTCCACGCCATAGCGTCCTTCATAGAGATCCAGGTCGTTAGGTTTGCCATCGCTCACCAGCAACAACAACTTGCGTCGCCGCTTGCACCCTTCCAGCCGTTGGGTGGCCTGGCGAATGGCGGCGCCCATGCGCGTGTAGTAACCGGGCCTGAGGCCCTGGATCCGACCGCGGGTGTGGTCGTCATAGCCTTGGTTGAACGCCTTGATCTCGTGCATCCGCACCTGTTGTCGGCGCAGTGAAGAGAACCCGTACAAGGCAAAATCATCCCCCAGCACCGACAGGGTTTCACCGAACAGCAGCAGGCTGTCGCGGATCACGTCGATCACCCGGTGTTCGTCGTTGAGGTGGGCATCGGTGGACATCGACAGATCGGCCAACAGCAGGCAAGCCAGGTCGCGGCGGGTCTGGCGTTGTTCCATGAACAAGCCGCGTTCGCTGCATTGGCCGTGCTGACGCTCGACGTGGAAGTCCAGCCAAGCTTGCAGGTCCAGCTCCGAACCCTGGGTTTGCTGGCGCAGCCATTGTCGATCGTTGCGCAGGTGCTCGAACTGGCGCCGCAAACGCTGGGCCGACGCGCGCAGGCGGTTCGGCAGCGGCTGAGGTTCGCAGTCCCGGGGAATGAAAGTCTGCACACTGACGAAATTGTCCTGGAGGCGTTGTTTGCGGTAGTCCCATTCCGGCAACAGGATGCCCACGCCCAGGGGAATGTCATCCACATCGGCCGGCGGCAAGTCCAGGTGCAACTTCAAACCGCCGCCCTTGCGCAAGCGGGTGCGCGACAGGGTCAATTGGTCCAGGTCCTCGGCGACGCGCGCCGCGTCCGGGTCTTCGCTGTCGTCCGCCCAGCGATCCAGGTCCACGTGTTCGGTCCAACTGAACAGGTTCTCCAGGCGCACGATCAGCAACCCACCGTCCCGGGTGGTGTCGTCGATGCGCTCGGCGCGCTTGCGACCGCCCTGCTGCTCACCCGGCAGCGTCGCCAGGTATTGCTCGGACTCCTCGAGGTTGGCCGCCTGGGGATTGCCCAGATGCTGGGGCGGATACAGCCACAGCGGCAGCGGCCAGGCGGCCCGCTCACTGCGCGGAAAATGCTCGACGCTGCCCGGTTCGCGCAAGGCCTGACACAGCGCGCGCTCCAGGGCCGCCTCGGCCGGGGGCAATGATTGTGGGTCGGGACGCAACGACAGATGCGCATCCACCAGCCGCCGATATCGGCCACGCAGCGCCGGGTAACGCCCCAGCAGTGCCAGGGTCCAGCGTTGGTTGTCACGTCCCCAATGTTTCATCGGCCCCGCTTGCGCAGCCAGCAACGCCAGCCAGCGGTACAGTTCTTCGTTCAACCCGGCATCGGGAAACGCCGCCAGGCTCGCCGGCAAACGCAGGTTGTCGCCATCGCACCAGGCCAATGGCACTTGCTTGCAGGTGCCGGCGATCTGCTGCAACAGGTTGCGGCGCAGCAACAGGTCGCGGTCGCTGACGGCCTCCACACCCAGGTGAGAAGCACCACCGGTGGCGCGCAACAGTACATGCAGAGCGCGTTGCCGGGGGATCAACTCCACCCGCGCTTCGGGAAAATCCACACTGGCTCGTCGGGTGATGAAACGGTGCCAGACGCTGCCGACCCACTCTTCCAGTTCAAGGGTGAATGCCATGGTTATTCTCCTATCGACGCGTTGCGGTGGAGGGACTGGCTCGCATCGCTTTTGTGGCGAGGGAGCTTGCTCCCGCTTGGGTGCGAAGCGCCCATCAAAAAGGGTCTGCTGCGCAGCCCAGCGGGAGCAAGCTCCCTCGCCACGGCCTCAGTGGTGGCCTTTCAAGACGGCACCACCGCCGCCGGTGCGCGCAAAGCGGCGCGGCCACGTTGGCGGAAGCTGAACAGGTAGCAGAGCAAACCAGCCAGGAACCCGACGCCGCTGACCAGACGCGCCCAGAACAGCGGCTTCAAATGGTCCATCGTCGCCATGAACGGCAAGGCACTGCCGTCCGCCATCCAGCGTTGCAGCCACACCTGGACGACACCGGCGGCGGTGAGGAACAAGGTGATCATCACCATCGACAGCGTCATCAGCCAGAAGCCCCAGATCTCCAGGCGCTGCGAGCGCTCATCCGCCGCTTCACCCAACCCGCGCAGACGCGGCATGGCGTAGCTGATCAGCGTCATGACGATCATCGCGTAGGCACCGTAGAAAGCCAGGTGACCATGGGCCGCAGTCAGTTGCGAACCGTGGGTGTAGAAGTTCACCGGTGCCAAGGTGTGCAGGAACCCCCAGACGCCGGCGCCGAAGAACGCGGTGACCGTGGTGCCTTTGGCCCACAAGGTGGCGGCGCGGTTGGGGTGTTGCCGGCGACGGTTCTTCACCATGCTGAAGGCGAAGATCACCATCGCCAGGAACGGCAGCGGTTCCAGCGCGGAGAAGATCGATCCGACCCACAACCAGACTTCGGGTGCGCCGATCCAGAAGAAGTGGTGACCGGTGCCGATGATCCCGGTAATCAGGGCCATGGCGATGATCACGTAGAGCCACTTCTCGACCACTTCGCGGTCCACGCCAGTGACCTTGATCAGCACAAAGGCGAGCATCGAACCCATGATCAGTTCCCAGACGCCTTCAACCCAAAGATGCACCACCCACCACCAGTAATACTTGTCGCGGACGAGGTTTTCCGGGTTGTAGAAGGAGAACAGGAAGAACACCGCCAGGCCGATCAGGCCGGTCATCATCACCATGCTGACCGTGGTCTTGCGGCCCTTGAGCATGGTCATGCCGATGTTGTAGAGGAAACCCAGGCAGACCACCACGATGCCCATCTTGGTGATCGTCGGTTGCTCCAGGAACTCACGGCCCATGGTCGGCAGCAAATCGTTGCCGGTAACTTTCGCCAGCGTGGCATAGGGCACCGAGAGGTAGCCCAGGATCGTCAGTACCCCGGCGGCGGCGAACACCCAGAACAGCACGATCGCCAGCTTCGGACTGTGCAGCTCCCGGTCGGCTTCCTCGGGTATCAGGTAGTACGCCGCGCCCATGAAGCCAAACAGCAGCCAGACGATCAGCAGGTTGGTGTGGACCATGCGGGCCACGTTGAAGGGAATCAGCGGGAACAGGAAGTCGCCGACCACGTATTGCAGCCCCATGATCAAACCGAACAGCACCTGCCCCAGGAACAGCATCAGGGCAAACACGAAGTAAGGTTTGGCGACGGCCTGCGAGGCGAATTTCAGATGCGGATTAGCCATGCTCATCTCTCAGCCCTCCTTGTTTGGCGGCCAGCCATTGGTATTGATTTTCGAACTCCACTTGAGGAACTCGGCGATGTCGTCGACTTCCTGTTCGCTGAGGTTGAACTGCGGCATGGCGCGACGGCCGGGAACGTTCAGCGGCTGCATTTTCATCCAGGCCTGCAGGAACGGCGTGAAGGCTTCCTCGCCACCACGCCGGTTGACCACATTGCCCAGCTCCGGCGCGAAATACGCGCCCTCGCCCAGCAGCGTATGGCAGCCGATGCAGTTGTTGCGCTCCCAGACGCCCTTGCCGCGTATCACCGATTCGCTCAATTGCGCCTGGTTGCTGCGTTCTGGAAAGGTCTGTTCCGAGTGGTAGGTCAGGGCCAGGAATATCAGGAAAAAGAACACGCTTCCCCCGAAATAAATATTCCTGGCCATGCCTTTGGTAAAGGTATCTGACATGGTCACTTCCTCATTGCTTGGCGTGTCCATTCTAGGAAGCGAGGGTCCAGAACCCGCTTGATGGCGATCAAGAATCTCCGATGGTTTTAGTGGGTTGTTCCAGCACAGCCAGGAAGGCAGATGAGCTGTTGTGGCGAGGGAGTGGCCGCCGCGTCTGCGACGCTGCGCTGTCGCGCAGTGAACCCGGTCCTGTGGCGAGGGGATTTATCCCCGCTGGGCTGCGAAGCAGCCCCAAGACGGCTCACCCTATACATCTGACACACCGAAGCGCCGGCCATAGGGACTGCTTCGCAGCCCAGCGGGGATAAATCCCCTCGCCACAGGTGTTTTGTGATTCAGGCTCAGATCGCGAATGAAATCACGACCCCAATCACAATCGCGAGCAGCGCCGCCCAGCTCAACACCAGCCAGCGCCACAATCGCGGCGCATGGCGCAGCTCCATGAAGCCGTCGGCGATCAACCAGGCCTTGGTCACCGCCACCGCGAGGATGGCGATGGACACCAGTCCGGTGGCAGCGACCTGGCCCAGGGCAACGGTGCCGATGCTCAGCACGGCCAGTGTCATCCAGCAGACGATCAAGACACGGGAAACCGACATGAGCACCTCCGCTCAACCGAGAATGTAGACAACCGGAAACAGCAACACCCAGACCAGGTCCACCATGTGCCAATACAGCACGCCGGATTCCAGCCCGCTGCACTGCTGCGCCCCGTAACGCCGCCGCCGGCAACCCTCGGCCAGCCAGGCAAGGATCACCATGCCCAGCAACACATGGAGAAAGTGAAACGCCGTGAGGATCCAGTACAAGGTGAAGAAGGTGTTGTGCTCCAGGCCGAGACCGTTGGCCAACAAGTGGGCGTACTCGATGAGCTTGAGCGCCACGTAGCCGCCGGCAACCAACAAGGCCAGCCACAACAGCAGCGCCGCCTGGCGTGGCCGGTCCTGTCGGACTTGCTCCTGGGCCAAGGCTGCGAACAACCCGGCGCTCAGCAGGCTGAGGGTCATCGCCAGGCCGGTGGAGCGATCCAGCAACTGCCGGCCTTCGCTGAACAACGGCGGGTTCAATGCCTGGGCGACGGCGAATGCCAGGATCAGCAAGGCAAACACCGTCAGTTCGGCGAGGATGAAAAACCACATTGCCAGATCCCCTGGCAATCGCCGGGTGGACAGCGCAGCGGCTTCAGCCGAAGTGGACATCGACCACATCCATCAATGCGGCAACGGTTTGCGGATCGTCGCTCAACGGCTCGGCCAGACAGGCCAGACAGGCTTGGCGCGGGTCCATGCCGGCTCCGATCATGCGCGCGGCGAAAATCAGCAGACGCGTGGAGGCCACCTCCTCCAGATCATGCTGATCGAGCCGACGCAGCGCCTGCCCCAACTGCACCACCTGGGCCGCCAGAGCCATATCCACCCCGGCCTCGCGGGCAACGATGCGCTCTTCATCGGCAACCGTGGGATAGCCAAAGCGCATCGCCACGAAACGCTGGCGGGTGCTGGGTTTCATGCCCTTGAGCAAGTTCTGGTAACCGGGGTTGTACGACACCACCAGCATGAACGCCGGCGGTGCCTGGAGAACCTCACCGGTGCGTTCCAGATACAGCTGCCGGCGATCATCGGCCAAGGGGTGCAACACCACTGCGGTGTCCTGGCGTGCTTCCACCACCTCGTCCAGATAACAGATGCCCCCCTCGCGCACCGCTCGGGTCAGAGGCCCGTCTTGCCACCAGGTGCCCTGGGCGCCGATCAAGTGACGACCCACCAGGTCGGCCGCGCTCAAATCATCGTGGCAGGCCACGGTGTACAGCGGCAATTTCAGACGGTGAGCCATGTGCTGGACAAAACGGGTCTTGCCGCAACCGGTGGGGCCTTTGACCAGCACCGGCATGCCGTGCCGCCAGGCCTGTTCGAACAACGCCAGCTCGTTGTCCTGGGGTTGGTAGAAAGGTTCGGCCGGGTGTTCAAGGGTGTGGATAGCGTTCATGGCATGACCTGATCAGATAACACGATTGCCAGCCACGCTACGGGCCCCTGCGACAACCTGGCAAGGGCTGTGGCCGGCAAACTTGATCGCCGTCAAGCGGGTAACCACCGGCCTGGGCATAGCCTTGCAGCGCACCAAGAATCTGCGCGCCGAACGTCAATTGCAGGGCCGCGCGGGGTCATGCCTGAGGAGAAATGGAATGCTGATCAGCCACAAAAAATCGTGGGTCATGGGGGTCGGGGCGCTGTGTACGGCGCTGGCTGCACTCAATGCCTTCGCCAACCCACCCGCTGCGCCGCAAGACGCCCGCATGGTCAAGACCGAAGGCGCGCCGGACCTGAGCCAGGCCGACTTCGACGCGGCCAAGCAAATCTACTTCCAGCGCTGCGCCGGCTGCCACGGTGTGCTGCGCAAGGGCGCCACCGGTAAACCGCTGACACCCGACATCACCCAGGGCCGCGGCCAAGCCTACCTGGAGGCGCTGATTACCTACGGTTCAGCCGCCGGCATGCCCAACTGGGGCACCTCCAACGCCCTGACCAAAGACCAGATCACGGTAATGGCCAAGTTCATCCAACACACCCCGCCTACCCCACCGGAATGGGGCATGGCCGAAACCCTCAAGACCTGGAAGGTGCTGGTCAAACCCGAAGACCGGCCCACCCGGCAACTCAACTCACTCAACCTGCAGAACCTGTTTTCAGTCACCCTGCGCGATGACGGCAAGATTGCCCTGGTCGACGGCGACAGCAAAAAGATCGTCAAGCTGATCGACACCGGTTACGCGGTGCACATTTCGCGTATCTCGGCGTCCGGGCGTTACCTGCTGGTGATCGGCCGGGACGCCAAGATCGACATGATCGACCTGTGGCCGCAAGAGCCGACCAAGGTGGCCGAGATCAAAGTCGGGATCGAGGCCCGCTCGGTGGAAACCTCCAAGTTCAAGGGCTACGAAGACAAGTACACCATTGCCGGCTCGTATTGGCCGCCGCAGTTCACCATCATGGACGGCGAGACCCTGGAGCCCAGGCAGATCGTCTCGACGCGCGGCATGACCGTCGATACCCAGCAATATCACCCCGAGCCGCGGGTGGCGGCGATCATCGCGTCACATGAGTGGCCGGAGTTCATCGTCAACGTCAAGGAAACCGGCAAGGTGATGCTGGTCAACTACCAGGACATCAAGAACCTCACCATCACCAGCATCGACGCCGCACCGTTCCTGCATGACGGTGGCTGGGACAGCAGCCATCGCTATTTCATGACGGCGGCGAACAACTCCAACCAGGTGGCAGTCATCGACTCCAAGGAGCGCAAGCTCACCGCCCTGGTGGATGTCGGTAAAACCCCGCACCCGGGACGCGGTGCCAACTTCAACCATCCGCTCTACGGCCCGGTCTGGGCTACCAGTCATCTGGGTGATGCCGGCGTCTCACTGATCGGCACCGACCCGGTCAAGCATCCGCAATATGCCTGGAAACAGGTGGGCTCGCTTCAGGGCCAGGGTGGCGGTTCGCTGTTCATCAAGACCCATCCCAAGTCCCGTCACCTGTACGTCGACACCACCCTGAGCCCCGACACCAAGCTCAGCCAATCAGTGGCGGTGTTCGACATCGACAAGCTCGACGCCGGCTACACCGTGCTGCCGATTGCCGAGTACGCCGGTATCAAGAAAGGTGCGATGCGCGTGGTGCAACCGGAATACAACAAGGCCGGCGATGAAGTCTGGTTCTCGGTCTGGAGCGGCCAGGAAGACGAGTCGGCGCTGGTGGTGATCGATGACAAGACCCTCAAGCTCAAGAGCGTGATCAAGGACAAACGCCTGATCACCCCTACCGGAAAATTCAACGTTTACAACACCCAACACGACATCTATTGAGCCCCATCAATAAGAGGAAAAACCATGAAGCCTATTCTGCTTGCCCTGACCTTGAGTGCCGCATTCAGCCTGCAACCGGCACTGGCCCAGGACGGCCCGACACTGTTCAAGAGCAAACCCTGTGGCGCCTGCCACTCCATTGACACCAAGTTGGTAGGGCCGGCGCTCAAGGAGGTGGCGGCAAAGAATGCCGGCGTCGCCGGAGCACAAGAGCTGTTGGCCAAGCACATTAAGGAAGGCACGCAAGGAAACTGGGGACCAATGCCGATGCCGGCCAATCCGGTGACCGATGAAGAAGCCAAGATCCTCGCGGCGTGGGTCTTGACCCTTAAGTAACGTTGATTAAGAGCATCTCCCTGTGGCGAGGGGATTTATGGGGGAGCAAGGTTTGCCCGCGATGGGGGCGGTGCGGTCTTTCCGAGATCAAGGCGGCTGTTTCGCGAGCAAGCTTTGCTCCCACATAAATCTCCCACCACAGGGGCCGCGCTCGGCTTTATTTCTCAAACAGGAGTACGTCATGGACCGACCCCGCTATGCAACCCGGATGACCACCCTCCTCTTCGTCTTCTGTACCCCGGTGCTGGCCGCTCCCGACCACCAGCGCCAGGCCCAACTGCAACACCTGCTGGTCCAGGACTGCGGCGCCTGTCACGGCCTGCACCTGACCGGAGGCCTCGGCCCACCTCTGACCCGTGATGCCCTGGCCGGAAAAACTCGCGACAGCCTCATCGCCACCGTCACCCAGGGACGGCCCGGCAGCGCCATGCCCGGTTGGGAGCCATTGCTCGGTCCCGACGATATTCGCTGGTTGGTGGACCGGCTCCTTCAAGGAACTCCCGCCCCATGATCCGATCTCTGCTGTCTCTCACCGCCTGCGTGCTGTTGCTCTCGGCTTGTGCCCAGCCACTGCTGCGCGGCACCGGCGACTTGGGCGTGGTGGTGGAGCGCGCCACCGGCAGCCTGCAAATCATCGAAAGTGCCACCCGCACCGCCCTCGCCCGCGTCGAAGGGTTGGGGGATCTGTCGCACGCCTCGGTGGTGTTTTCCCGCGACCAGCGTTATGCCTATGTATTTGGCCGCGATGGCGGCTTAAGCAAGGTCGACTTGCTGAGCGCACGCATCGACCGTCGCATCATTCAGGGCGGCAACAGCATCGGCGGCGCGATCAGCCAGGACGGCAAGCTGATCGCCGTCTCCAACTACGAGCCCGGCGGCGTCAAGGTATTCGACGCGCAGACACTGGAACCGGTCGCGGACATTCCAGCCACACCATTGCCCGACGGCCAAAAACGTTCGCGGGTGGTCGGCCTGGTGGACGCGCCGGGGCAGCGCTTCGTATTCAGCCTGTTCGACACCGGCGAAATCTGGACCGCCGACTTCAGCCAGGGCCAGACACCACGCATCGAACGCTTCACCGCCATCGGTCGGCAACCCTATGACGCACTGATTACGCCGGACGGGCGTTATTACATGGCCGGACTGTTTGGTGAGGACGGCATGGCGCAACTTGACCTCTGGCACCCGGAGCGCGGCGTGAAACGGGTGCTGGAACAGTACGGGCGCGGCGAGGCGCGGCTCCCGGTATACAAGATGCCCCACCTGGAAGGCTGGGCCCTGGCCGATCAACAGGCCTTTGTGCCCGCCGTTGGCCATCATCAGGTGCTGGTGCTGGACGCCCGCACCTGGCAACCGGTCGACGCCGTCGCCGTGGCCGGCCAACCGGTGTTTGTCACCGCCCGTCCCGATGGCCGGCAGCTGTGGGTCAACTTCGCCTACCCGGACAATGACCGGGTGCAGATCATCGATACCCAGACTCACGCCATCATCGCCGACCTGCGACCAGGGCCTGGGGTGCTGCACATGGAATTCACCGCTCGGGGCGACCAGTTGTGGCTGTCCGCTCGCGATGGCGGTGAGGTGCAGGTCTGGGATCCGTATCGGCTCGAACGCCTGAGCAGCCTGCCTGCCCTGAGCCCCAGCGGCATCTTCTTCAGCAGCCGTGCGCACAAACCGGGGTACTGACCATGACACCAAGCCCACTCGCCCACCGCCTGATCGATCAGTTCCAGCATGGTCTGCCGTTGTGCGCCGAACCCTATCGGGCAATGGCCGATGCCCTGGGTTGCAGCGAAGCCCAGGTGCTCGATTGTCTGCAGCACCTGCAACTGGCGGGCACCCTGTCACGGGTCGGCCCGGTGTTCGAACACAGCCGAGCCGGGGCCAGCACCCTTGCCGCCCTGGCGGTGCCCGTGGACCGATTGCACCAGGTCGCAGCGCGCGTCAGTCAGTACCCGGAAGTCAATCACAACTACGCACGGGAGCATCGCTACAACCTGTGGTTCGTGCTGACCGGGCCTGATCGTGCCCACCTGGACAACATTCTCCGGGAACTGGAAAACGACACCGGCCTCACGCCGCTGGACCTACCCATGCTGACCGCTTACCGCATCGACCTGGGCTTTGCCCTGGAGGCTACCCCATGAACACGACCCTGAGTGACCACCAGTCACTGCAACTGCGCCGTCTGCTGGAGACCGGCCTGCCCCTGACATCACGGCCCTTCCAGGCCCTGGCCGAGCAGATCGACGCCAGCGAACAACAGGTTCTCGACCAGGTGCGGCACTGGCAGGAACAGGGCTTGTTCCGCCGCGTCGGCCTGGTGGTCAATCACCGCGCATTGGGCTTTGCCGCCAACGCCATGCTGGTGCTGGACGTGCCAGATGCATTGGTCGATGAAGTCGGTCGCCGCCTTGGCCAGGCGCCGGGCATCAGCCTTTGCTATCAACGACCACGACGCTTGCCCCAGTGGCAATACAACCTGTTCTGCATGATCCACGGTCGCCAGCGCGACCGTGTCGAGGCCCAGGTCCAGGTACTGTTGGAGGAGCACTGGTTGAGTGATCTGCCGCACCAGTTGCTGTTCAGCACCCACCTGTTCAAGCAGTGTGGCGGACGCTACGCAATACCGGCCGGAGTGGCGATCGATGGATGACCTGGACCGACGCCTGATCAATCGTCTGCAACTGGGTTTGCCGCTGGTACGCCAGCCCTGGCAAGCCTTGGCTGATGAACTGGACAGCAGCAGTACCGAACTGCTCGACCGGCTGCACGAGTTGCTCAACGACGGCGTGCTTACCCGCTTCGGCCCGATGTTCGACATCGACCGCCTGGGCGGCGCGTTCACCCTGGCGGCGCTGGCGGTGCCCGAACCGCGTTTCGACACCATCGCCGAGCTGCTCGCGGCCATGCCAGAAGTGGCCCACAACTACAGTCGCGAGCACGCCTGGAACATGTGGTTCGTGCTTGCCTGCCCCAGTGAACAGGCGATCAGCGACACCTTGTTGCGTATCGAACGCCTGACCGGTCTGGAGCCGCTGAACCTGCCCAAGGAGGAGACCTACCATGTCGGCCTGTATTTCCCGGTCTGAGCCGTTGCCGCAGACGCTGCCTCGCCTGGATGAAACGCCACTGGCCCTGCGGCTGGTGGAACTGACCCAGGACGGCCTGCCCTTGCTCGAAGATCCCTGGGCCTGGCTGGCCGAGCAACTGGGGCTGAGCGTGGAATCGACCCTCGACCTGCTCAAGCGTTTGCAGGCCGAAGGCGCGATCCGCCGCATCGCCGCGGTGCCCAATCACTATCGCCTGGGTTATCGCCACAACGGCATGACTGTCTGGGATGTCGCCGACGCAGATGTGCCGCGCCTGGGCGCGCTGCTGGGTGCACAGCCTTTTGTCAGCCACTGCTACCGCCGCCCGCGCCGGGCCGGTTGGCGCTACAACCTGTTTGCCATGGTCCATGGCCGCAGCCGCGAGGAAATCGACAGCTACCGCGAGCACCTGCGCTATCTGCTGGGTGAGGCCTGTAGCGCCGACGACATGCTGGTGAGCAGCCGCATCCTGAAAAAAACCGGCCTGCGCCTGTCGCCGGTGGGAGCAAAGCTTGCTCGCGAAACAGCCGCCTCGGTTTCTGAGGGACCGCATCGGCTTCAGGGCGGGCAAACCTAGCCCCCACAAGGAAGGAGTGACTTATGTTGAGGATCAGCCATTACCTGCGTGCCCTAGCCGGTCAATGTCCCGCGCCGCGTGTTGCACCACCGGGCAGTACACGAGCGCCGGTGGTGATCTGGAATCTGCTCAGGCGCTGTAACCTGACCTGCAAACACTGCTACGCCACCTCGGCCGACAGCGTGTTTCGTGATGAGCTCGACACGGCCGCGGCGCTCAAGGTCATCGACGACCTGCATGACGCGGGCGTACGGGTATTGATCCTGTCCGGCGGCGAGCCGCTGCTGCGCGAGGATCTGTTCCAGCTCAGTGCCTATGCCCGGCGCAAGGGATTCTTCCTGGCGCTTTCCACCAACGGTACGCTGATCGACCCGAGCAACATCGAGCAGATCGAGGCGGCGAACTTCGATTATGTGGGCATCAGCATCGATGGCCTGGAAGCGACGCACGACGCCTTCCGCCAGCTCAAAGGCAGTTTCGCCAGTTCCATGGCGGCCATCAGGTTGTGTCGCGAACGCGGGATTCGGGTCGGGTTGCGCACCACCCTGACCCAGCAGAACCACACCCAGCTACCGCGACTGCTGGATCTGATGAGCGAATACGACGTGCAGAAATTCTATCTGTCGCACCTCAACTACAGCGGTCGCGGCAAGCGCAGTCGTCAGCTCGACGCCCGGCAACAGATGAGCCGCGAGGCCATGCTCCTGATCTTCGAGCGGGCCTGGAGCGACATCCTGCACGGACGCGACACGGACTTCGTCAGCGGCAACAACGACGCCGATGCGGTGCTGTTGCTGCAATGGGTAGCCTCACGCCTGCCCCATCACTACGCCGAACTGGAACGCATGCTCAAGGCTTGGGGCGGTAACGCCTCGGGCAGCGGCATTGCCAATATCGACAACACCGGTGAGGTACACCCCGACACTTACTGGTGGCAGCACTCGGTGGGTAACGTGCGCCGGACGCCCTTTCGCACACTCTGGCTGGAACGTCCCGACGCTCTGCTGCAAAAACTGCGCGAGCATCCGCGCACCGTGGGTGGCCGCTGCGGACAGTGTCGTTGGCTGGCCATCTGCAACGGCAACACCCGCACACGCGCCTGGGCCGACGGCGACCTGTGGGGCCAGGACCCCGGCTGCCACCTCAGCGATGACGAAATCGGCTTGCACGCGCTCCCCAGCACTTTGATTCCCAGCGTTGCACTGCCCTGCGCCCGATAACCCGACGGCGAACCTGATGATGAACCAAGGAAGTCCCATGTCTGCCTCTATCGTTCTGCCCGCTGCCCTGCAATCGTCCTTCAGACCGGGGGAAGTCGCGTTGGTCGGCGCCGGTCCCGGTGACCCTGGTTTGCTGACGTTACGCGCCTGGAGCCTGTTGATGCAGGCCGACGCAGTGGTCTATGACCGCCTGATCAGTGCGCAATTGCTGGGCCTGATCCCGCTGACGTGTGCCCGGCATTACGTCGGCAAGGCCGCCGGCTGCCACAGCCTGCCCCAGGCCCAGATCAACCAATTGCTGGCCGACCTCGCGGATCAGGGCCAGCGGGTGGTCCGGCTCAAGGGCGGCGACCCGTTCATCTTCGGTCGCGGTGCCGAAGAGCTGGAATACTTGCTGGCCCGTGGTATCGATTGTCAGGTGGTGCCCGGTATCACTGCCGCATCCGGTTGCAGCGCCTACGCCGGCATTCCGCTGACCCATCGCGACCTGGTCAATTCCTGCCGTTTCATCACCGGCCACTTGCAGCGCGAAGGTGATCTGAACCTGCCTTGGCAAAGCCTGGCGGATGATAGCCAGACCCTGGTGTTCTACATGGGCTTGTCGAACCTGGGCAGCATTGCCGCACGGTTGATGGCCGCAGGCCTGGCCGCCGAGACTCCGGCGGCATTGATCAGCAACGGCACTCGTCCCGACCAGCAGGTGCTACGTGGCACCCTGCAACAACTGCCGGCCATGGCACGAGATTGCGTTGAAGGGCTGCCGACATTGACGGTGATCGGTAAGGTGGTCGGCTTGTTTGCCCAGCAGCCGATGCAGCATCCGGCGCGCGTTCATCCCAAACCCCAGCCTTTGAAGGTGGCGCTATGAAACGCATCGGGCTTGCGATGCTGTGGATCGGTACGAGCCATGGCGCCGTTACCACCGGTGCCGACCTGGAACAGGCCGAGCGCAATTACCAGCAGCTCTGCCAACAATGCCACGGCGTGAACCGCATCGGCGGCGCCGGGCCGGCGTTACTGCCCCAGAGCCTGGGCCGGATCAAGCCCGGCGAAATTCGCCAGGTGATCGAAAATGGCCGCCCCGCCAGTCAGATGGCGGCCTTCGGTACGCTGCTGGAGCCTGCACAAATCGACGCCCTGGCGCTTTATCTCCAGCGTCCGCCCAGCGTCGCGCCCAATTGGAATGAAGAGGATATTCGCCAAAGTCATCGGGTGTTGGTGGACGTCGCCACATTGCCCGACCAGCCGCAACACCGGGCCGACCCGCTGAACCTGTTCGTAGTGGTGGAAGCCGGCAATCATCACGTCGCGGTGGTCGACGGGGATCGGTTCGAGGTGCTCGCGCGCTTTGCCTCGCACTTTGCAGTGCATGGCGGACCGAAGTTTTCCCCGGACGGGCGTTTTGTCTACCTGGCGTCGCGCGATGGCTGGATCAGCCTGTATGACCTGCACAACCTCAAGCTGATCGCCGAAGTGCGGGCCGGGCTCAATACTCGCAACCTGGCGGTGAGCAAGGACGGTCGCTGGGTGCTGGTGGGCAACTCGCTGCCCGGCAACCTGGCGGTGCTGGATGCCCGGGACTTGTCCCTGGTCAAGACGATCGCGACGCTGGGCAGGGATGGCCAGGCTTCGCGGGTCAGCGCGGTCTATACCGCTGCGCCGCGCAACAGCTTCATCGTCGCACTGAAGGATGTGAACGAGGTTTGGGAACTGTCCACCGACCCGAACCCGGACTTCGTGCCCAGGCGCATCGAGGTCCAGGATCATCTGGATGACTTTTCCTTCTCCCCCGACTATCGCCAGTTGCTCGCCACCTCGCGCAAGGCCCAGGGTGGACAGGTGATCGACCTCGACAGTGGCCAGGTGGTCAGCGACATCAGCCTGCCGGGCATGCCGCACCTGGGCTCGGGCACCTATTGGAAGCGCGATGGCCGCTGGGTGTTCGCGACCCCCAACATCAGCAAAGGACTGGTGTCGGTGATCGACATCAACACCTGGAAAGTCATCAGGCAGATCCCTACCCTCGGGCCGGGTTTCTTCCTGCGCAGCCATGCCAACTCCCGCTATGCCTGGACCGACGTGTTCTTCGCCGCCGGCAACGATGCCATCCACCTGATCGACAAACAGACCCTGGAAATCGCCCACACCTTGCGCCCCATGCCCGGCAAAACCGCCGCCCACGTCGAATTTACCCACGACGGCCGCTACCTGCTGTTGAGCATCTGGGACACCGACGGCGCGCTGATCGTCTACGACAGCCACACCCTCAAGGAAATCAAGCGCCTGCCCATGAACAAACCTTCAGGCAAATACAACGTGGGCAACAAGATCGAATTTGCCGAAGGTACGTCTCACTGAACGGGCGATCAGGGCAAACCTGCTCACCTCAGCGGGAGCAGGTTGCTCGTTCAATGATTCATCGGCGACATAGCGGTGGCCTGTCCCAGCAGCTTCTGGTCGATGTCTTGCAGACGCAGCACCTGGCCGCCGGTCTCGCGGGCGAGTTTTTCCGCCGCCTGGGCGTCGGCGAACGTGGCCAGGACGACGCCCATGGCGCCCTTGAGCTTGGAGCCGACGACGAAATAGGCGGTCCGGGCATCGATCAGGTGCTCATCATCCGGGGTGTTCCAGTGGCTGCGCCCCATGTCGTGGACGTACAACTGGACGTCGGCCCGATGGTTCTCCGGCTGCAGCCACCAGCTGAGCATCTCGGCCGGCGAGCAGAATTTTTTCACGCCGCTGGCGGTCGCTGCTGCGCCCTTGGGTCCGGGAAAATCCGTGATGACCATGCCGCAGACATGGCACTCGTCACTGGGATGGAACGCCAGCGCCGCCTTTGAGGCCGGTGTCGACTCAGGCTTGCCGCATGCCACCAGCACCAGGCACACCAACACTCCTGCGAGAACTCGGCCTGTCCTCGAATACACCCTGTTCATCGTTACATGCTCCCTCTATCAAGATCAGAAATCACGGACACCGGCGGTTGAACAATCGATAGGCCAGCCACAACGGCACAGCCATCCACAACCACAGGCACAGCCAGAGCCAAGGCCCGGGCACCGGCAGGTCGCTGCCCAAGGTCAGCACTGCCGCGCCGCTGGAACCGGCGTCGAACCCCGACAGGTTGATCAGCCGATACACATCGGTGGGGTTGAACAGCAACAGCCACGGCAGCAGGTCCGGACTGAACCGGCCCTCGCTCAGCACCAGCAGTGCCAGCAACGCCAGGTCAAACACCAGCACGAAGAAAAACCACACCCCCAGCGCCAGCCCGGCGGCGGTGGATTTCTCCGCCGACAGGCTGCTCAGCACATAGGCCAGCCCCAAAAAAACCCAACCCAACAGCGTGCTGGAGACGATGAAGCGGCCAAAGGCCCAGAGCAGCAGGCTCAGCTCGATATCGTCCACCAGCAGGGCTATGGCGAACATCGCGCAACCAAAGCCGATCAGGGTCGCCAGCGCCAGGATCAGGCCGTGACCGACAAACTTGCCCAGCAGCAACTGCCCGCGCCCCAACGGATACGTCAGCAACAGCAGCAAGGTGCCGCTCTCGTCCTCGCCGACGATCGCGTCATAGGCCAGCAACAAGGCGATCAACGGCATCAGGAACGTTGCCAGGCTGGCCAGGCTCGCCACCGTTGCCGGCACCGAGGTAAACCCCAACTGGCCGGACGCCGCCGCGCCAAGCCAGGCGATGCCGATGGCCAGCACGGCGAACAACAGACTGATCGCCAACAACCAGCGGTTGCGCAAGCCGTCACTGAACTCCTTGCGGGCCATGTTCCAGATCGGGTTCATGAGCCGGCCTCCTCGGTCGCCGCGCGAACCATGTAATGGCGGTACAAATCTTCCAGGGACGGCGGTTTGATCTCGACATCCGTCGGGTCATCCTGGGCCAGTAACTGGCGCAGCAACTTGAGTTTGCTGCCATCCGGCGCGGACACCTGCAGCCCTTGCGCGCCCCACCCTTGGGTGAGGTGCCCTTCGCTGCGCCAATGCTGGCGAAGCCAGTCGGCCCGCGACAGGCCCGAGGCGCGGATCAGCGTCGGCAGCCCCGCGTCTTCGCGCAACCGGTCCAGGCTGCCCAGGGCCAACAGGCGACCTTGGGTGAGAATCGCGGCGCGGTTGATGTGAGCTTCCACGCCAGGCAAGACGTGCGAACAAAGAATGATGCTGGTGCCCTGCCAGCGCAGCCGATCGAGCAGTTGATAGAGGTCCTGGGTGGCGATGGGGTCCAGGCCGACGGTGGGTTCGTCCAGCAACAGCAGCCGCGGCTGGCCGAGCAAGGCCTGGGCCAGCCCGAGGCGTTGGCGCATGCCCTTGGAGTACGTGCGCACACGCCGCCAGGCCGCTTGCGCCAGCCCGACCTCCTCCAGCAAGCGCTCGACCTGTTCTGGCGCCGCGCCCTTGAGCCGGGCGAAATGGCGCAGGGTTTCCAGCCCGCTCAACTGCGGATAGAACATCACGTTCTCCGGCAGGTAACCGAGCATTCTGCGCACGCCCGGATCACTCGGCTCGCGGCCAAATACCCGCACCTGACCCTCACTGGCGCGCAGCAGACCGAGTATCAGCTTCATGGTCGTGGTCTTGCCCGCACCGTTGTGCCCGAACAGCCCGAGCACTTCGCCCTGGGCCAGGTTCAGGTTCAGCCCGCGCAGCACAGTGGCATTGCCGTAGCGCTGACTGACGCCTTCGATCTCGACGACGTTCAAGACGCGTCCTCCTGAGCACTGTTGCGTGGCGGGGGCTGGAGCGGCGCGTGCATCAATGGATGGCTGTCCATCACCCCGGGGGATTTCATGACCGGGAACGCCCGCTGTACCCAGCGCAGCAGCTCGATACCCGGACTGTTCATCAACAGCCGTACCTGGGGGTACAGCCACAGCAGGCGATCGACGTTGTCGTTGGGTTCATAGGCCACGTCCCCCAGTCCGTCGCCGTTGCGATCCCAACCCAGGTAATCACTCCAGTAATTGCCGCGCCCGTCCACCGACCACTCCTGCAACCGCGTGGCCACGTATTTGACCTGGCGCTGGTTGCCGGCGAACACGTTGCCGGCGATGCGGTTGTCCTCCGAACCGGCGGTCAGGTGGATGCCCACCGCGCTGCGCTCGAAATGATTGCCTTCGATGCGGTTGAACAATGAGTTGTAAATGAACAGGGCCTTGCCCTCGGCACCGGTGATCATGGTGTCGCCGGTGGACCCGTCGCGAACATCGGTGACCACGTTGTCGCGCAGGGTGGAATAGGTGATGTAGTTCATCAGG
This sequence comes from Pseudomonas sp. N-1-13, assembly GCF_057787095.1. Taxonomy (NCBI): domain Bacteria; kingdom Pseudomonadati; phylum Pseudomonadota; class Gammaproteobacteria; order Pseudomonadales; family Pseudomonadaceae; genus Pseudomonas; species Pseudomonas sp. N-1-13. The sequence continues at coordinate 2,980,168 of NZ_JBYNRI010000001.1, forward strand.
ATCCCGTAGTTCTGGTCCTGTTCGGAGCGGTTGCCGATGACCATCAGTTGACGGCTTTGCATCAAGGCATAACCGGTGCGGGTGCGCCGGGTGACGTTGCCCAACAGACGGTTATCGTTGGCGAACATGTAATGCACGCCGTAGCGCAGGTCCTCGAGGATGTTGCCCTCGAGCAGGTTGCCGTTGGAGGTGTCGATATAGATGCCGTCGCGAGTTTCGCGTACGTGGTTGCCGATGACCCGGGCACCGTGTACCGCGTACAAGTGAATGCCGTTCCCCCGGTCCTGGGAGCGCAGCCCGGGATCGCCCTGGATGCGGTTGTCGATCAGGCTGACATCCCGCGCGCCATCGACCCAGATACCGAAACCCTGGCCCTGCATGCGGTTGGCACGGACCATCGCCCCCTGGGCGACAGGCTGGATGAACACCGCGGCATTCATGGCCGTGAGGTCGTGGCCCCAGTCCAGGAAGGTACAGCCCTGGACCTGGACGTTCGGGGCGCGAATGATCAACCCATTGCCCTCACCCTGCCCCTGGAATACCGCATCCGGCGCGCACGTGAGGGTCATGGGTTGGTCGATGCTGAACGAGCCGCGGTATTGCCCCGCAGGCAGGCGCCATTGCCGTTCACCGTCGGCCTGCAATGGCAAGTCGGTGATCGGCTGCGGCGCGGCAAGCGCGCCGCCCGACAGTAGCAGGAGCACCAGGGCAATGACCGGTGCGCGAGCGTAGCCCGCAGGCTGTTGCTGGTTACCGGTCATTGAACCCGTCTCCTCGTTGAACCTGCTCAGGCCTTTTCAACCAGCATGCGCCCGACCATTTCCATGTGCAGGGCGTGGCAGAACCAGCTGCAGTAGTACCAATGCAAACCGGCCTTGTCGGCGATGAAGGTGATGGACGAGGTCTGTTGCGGGCTGATCTCCATGCTCACGCCGTGGTTGGTCATGACAAAGCCGTGGGAGACGTCTTCGATCTGGTCGATGTTGGTGATCGTCACCGTCACCTCGTTGCCTTGCTTGACGGTGAACTCCGTCAGGCCATAGGCCGGCGCCATCGAAGTCATGTAGACCCGCACCTTGTTACCGTCACGGATGACCTTGTTGTCGGTCTCTAAGTTGATGCCATCCTTCTTGGCCAAGGCCACGGTTTCAGCGAAGAACGGATCGGTGCGGCTCCAGATCTTCTGGGTCTTGATCTGGTCACGCCGGGCAAGGATGCAGTCATGGGGTTCGGCAAAGGCCGGGCCATCGTGTACCAGCTTCATCTCTTCGCCGGAAATGTCGATCAACTGGTCGTTTTCCGGGTGCAGCGGACCGGTGGGCAGGAAGCGGTCCTTGGAGAACTTGCACAAGACCACCAGCCATTTGCCGTCCGCCTCGCTGGTTTCGGTCAGGGACGCGTGGTTGTGGCCGGGTTGGTACTGCACATCGAGCTTTTGCTTGATGTAGTTGACCTTCTCGCCCTTGTAGGCACGGATGGCCTCGTCCATGTTCCACTTCACCACCTGACTGTCGATGAACAAGGTGGTGTAGGCATTGCCGCGCCCGTCGAAGGTGGTATGCAACGGCCCCAGGCCCAGTTCCGGCTCAGCGACGATCACCTCGCGCGGGTCTTTGTAGCGGTCGTCGAATAGATCATCCAGCCGGTCGATGGCGATCATCGAGACGGTGGGCGACAGCTTGCCGTTGGCGATGAAGTATTTGCCGTCGGACGAGGTATTGAGCCCGTGGGGATTCTTCGGCACCGGGATGTAGCGGGTGAACGCGCTGTCCTTGCCATCGGTTTTACGACCATCGACCACCGGCACCTTGGAGCCGTCCAGAGTGATGAACTTGCCGGCCTTGATCGCCGCTTCGATGCGCGGGATGTTGAATACCACCACCCAGTCACGCTCGTTGCGCATCATGCCGCCCAGGTCGTAGGCCTTCTCGGAGTTGTAGCAGGTGCTAGCGGCGTACTTGCCGGTGTAGTCGGCGTCGGAGTTGTCCAGGTTGCCGTCGACGATCACCTGGAAGGCCATTTCCATTTTTTCGGCGTCGATGGCGTTGAACATCGTGTAGCTGTTCTTGTCTTGCAGGTCGAACGTGCGACCGTCATTGGGGTGCGGGATGACGAATTCGGCGTTGGCGAACACGTACTTGGTGTACGGCACCTTTTGCAGGCGCAGGCCATGGATCGCCTGGACGTTGGGCACGGTGAGAATCTTGTCGCACTTCATGATATCCAGGCGAATGCGCGCGACCCGGGAATTGGCCTTATCGTTGATGAACAGGTATTTGCCGTCGTATTTGCCATCGGTCATGGAGATGTGTGGGTGATGGCAGTCGCCGTTCTGGTACTTGGCGCTGTCACCCAGGATGCGCTTGCTTTCGTTGGTCAGCCCCCAACCGGTGGCCGAGTCGACGTTGAACACCGGAATACGCATCAGCTCGCGCATGGACGGTACGCCCAACACCCTCACCTCGCCCTGATGGCCACCGCTCCAGAAACCGTAATAGTCGTCCAGCTCGCCGGGGCCGACGTGGACTTTGGACTTGGCTTCCTTGGCCGCCGCAGCCCAGGACTCACGGGTGAACACCGCGCCGCCCAGCGCCGTGGCGCCGGCCAGTACGGCGCCGGTCACCGCACTGGTCCCTAGAAATCCTCGACGGCTGACGCCCCTGGGTTCTTCGACCGCGCCGCTGGTGTCGGTTTTTTTATCGCTCATGCTGTGTGCTCCATGAAGAATGAAAGGGTCAAGGGACAGGACATTCGGGTGTCTTAAGGCGCCGGGGTCACCTGCACCACGGGAATCAGTTGCGTCTCGGTCGCGCTCGCCTTGCTGCGCTTTTTGCGCTTGTTGATCAGTGGCGGGCATTTGTTTTCGTTGTGCCAGGTCATCTGGCAATCGAGGCAGTAGTGACATTCGTTGGCGTTGATCCGGCCATCGGGGTGAATCGCCTGGATCTCGCATTCCTTGGCGCACAGCTGGCAGGGGTTGCCACATTCCTTGCGGCGCTTGAGCCAGTCGAACAATCGCAGCCGGGTCGGCATCGCCAGGGCGGCCCCCAACGGGCAGATGTAGCGGCAATAGACTTTGCGGGTGAACAGGTTGACCACCAGCAGACCCAGCGCATACGCCACGAACCACCACTGACGGTCGAACCTGAGGGTGATGGCGGTCTTGAAGGGCTCCACTTCGGCCAACCGTTCGGCGCTGGACATCGACTCCAGCGAGACGCCGAACAGCACCAGCAAAATGATGTATTTGATTGCCCAGAGTCGCTCGTGGACGGCGAACGGCAGCTCGTACTGCGGCACTTTCAACTTGCGCGCCAGCTCGTTGAGCAACTCTTGCAACGCACCGAACGGACACAGCCACCCGCAGAACACCCCGCGCCCCCACAACAGAATGCTGGCGGCGGTGAACACCCAAAGGATGAAAATCAGCGGATCGGTGAGGAACAGTTCCCAGCGAAAGCCTTCGAACAGGGCATGAACGAAGGTCAGCACATTGACCACCGACAGCTGGGCCAATGCATAACCACCGAGAAACACCACGGTGAACATCAGGTAGCCACGGCGGACCCAGTGCAACAGCTTCGGGCGCCGGGCCAGCGCATCCTGCAGGAACAGGATCGCCGTGAGCACCAGCAGGGCCACGCCCAGTACGCTGATCTCGAGGCTTTTCTGGTACCAGAGGGTCAACCACATCGGTCGGCTGGCTTCTTCGGCAGCTGCCAGTTGTTCAGCCGTTGGCAATGGCCTTTCCAGATAGGGCTCGGGCAATTGATAAGCCAGTTCAAAGCTGCTGAAGATGCCACTGACAGGTCCGGTCTGACGACGCACCAGCAGCTCCAGGCTCCAGGGCGAACCCGGGTCGAAACGGTGGGAGGCGCGGACGATGAAAATCGCCATTTCGTCGAACTCCGGCATGTCCGTCGGCGCCACGTCGTCCAGACGCTGGAAGTCCAGGTCGCGAAAGCTGATGGCGTCGCCGAACTGACGCACCTGTACCCGATCGAAAATGCCGCCGCGCACATACCCCGAGCCCTTGAAGGAATAGCGACCGCTGCCCATCACGGCGATGGCCTGCTCGCCGGGTTTGAGTTCGGCCATCAACGTGCGGTATTGCGCCTCGCCCAGCAGGTTGCGACCGATGGTGGGCGGGTTCAGGTGGGTGACATACAGGTCGATGAAGGTGTCGTCTGCTTGCTCGGCGCTGGCGGCTTCAACACCCTCGGCCTCGGTCCCCTTGAAGGAAGCATCGGCCTGGCCGCGCGTCAGGTGCAGGCGACGCACCGCGCCGTTGCCGGTCAAGGTTTTCCAGTCGGCGGGTTCGTAGAGGTCATCGCGCACGCGTGCCGGCGCCACCGCCAACCCCGCGTCCCCCTTGACCAGCTCCAGGGAAACCGCGACATCGTGAGCGGCGCGCATGATGACTTCATTGACCACCATCGCCGTCACGGTGGCGCCGGCAATTGCATCCACCGTCACCGCGTTGGGGTCGCTGGAATGCCCCACCACCACCCGTTGATTGACCTTGATGCCGCTATAGCGGGCGCTGAAAGCGTGGAGTTTTTCTTCAGCAATGCCGATCAGCAGGATCGGTTCGTGGTGCTCAAGCACAAAAGCATCGAGGATCACACCGGCCGGATCGAGGATCACCTGGACGTTGATGGGCTTGCCTGAATAAGCGGGAATGTCCACCACATCCAAGCTCTGGAACACATAGCCGACGACCTTGCCGGCAGCGGACAGTTTGCGAACCTTGAAGGGGCCGTCGGGCTCGGAGATCGAATCGACCGGGCTCAGGACCTGGTGGATGCGCTGTTGCTGGATATCACCGTAGTCCTTGGCCTGGGCGAGGCTTGCGATCAACAGCAGGAGAACGAACAGCCCATGGAGCCAGAAGCGGGATGGGTGCAGCATCACAAAGGGAGGGGTCATGGACGCCAGGGCTTAAGGACAGGATCTTGGCGATCATGGTAGGACCCACTCCCCTGCGCGGCCCTTGATTGAAATCAAGTTGAGGACATGAACTCCTACGAGTGCCGGGCTCGACGCAATCAGGCGGCTGGTCCAAGTGAGCCACCGGTCCCCGCGCACTGCTTTATTTTTAGCGGGCACTGCCGAGAAAGCGCTTGCGTTCACACAACGCAGGGAACTCTTCGTAGCGGTGGAGCCACTCATCGATTCGACTAATGTGTGCAGCCCTTCGAAATGGGCGCAGTTCCATCCATAGGCAAGCTGGAGAAGCAGCCCTGCCTGATAGTTGCATTACACCGCCGGAATAAATTGCCAACTTTGGCTGTTGTTACAAAGACTTGATATGACTGAGGGCTTGTGGATGAGAATTTTGATTGTCGGTGGCGGAATCGCCGGTTTTTCCATGGCCAGAGCGCTTGAACTCAAAGGCTACCAGGCAGATTTGGTGGAACGCCGCCCTGACGAGGCCTCTGGTGACTCAGGACTGTTTCTGCCGGGAAACGCTGGCCGCGCGCTCAAACAACTGGGCCTGCTCGACCGTGTTCAAAGTGCCGCCGCCGTCATCCGCACCCAAAGCATCCTCGACAAAAACGGCAGGCAGCTATCTGTGACACAGACCCAAGACGTGTGGGGATCATGCGGGCCCTGCCTCTCACTTCCTCGCGCTGGGTTGCACGGCATTCTGCGTCAATCCTTGTCTCGGACTCAGCTACGTTTTGGATTGGCGGTAGAAACGATCAAGCTATCAGCCACGACATGCCAGGTGAGCTTTTCCGATGGTTCATCCTCCACTTATGACATTGTCATCGGTGCTGATGGTATTGGTTCATCGGTACGCGGCATGCTGTTCCCGGCGATCAATCCGACCTACGTCGGTAATGTCAGCTGGCGCTTCATAACGCGTAACACCACAGCCATTGATAGCTGGACGGCGATGCTGGGTCATCGCAAAGCTCTGCTCGCAATTCCGGTAAACGCCAATGACATCTATGTATACGCCGATACCGCGCTCGCCTTCCAGGACATTCAGAGCACAACTGCGCAAGCATCGCTGCCAGCACTGTTCAAAGATTTTTCCGGTCCTATTTTGCCGCTCATTACGCAGATACCGAAAGGCACGCTGGTGCATTTCAGCAAAATAGAACAAGTCGTCATGGACGATTGGGTAAAGGGACGTGTTGTGCTCATTGGCGATGCGGCTCACGCAGCCTCACCGAGTATGGCGCAGAACGCGGGCATGGCTCTTGAGGATGCGCTGGTATTGGCAGAGTCTATAGCCGCAGCAGGGAGCCCAGATGACGCACTCGCGACTTACACCGCCAAACGCAGACATCGCGTGGAATGGACGCAAAAGCAATGTGCAGCCCGGGATAAAATGCGGGCGTGGCCGACTCCGATGCGCAACGCCGTCCTCAAAGTGCTCGGTAACAGATTGTATGCACGGAGTTACTCGCCTTTGGCGGCCCCCCTTTGACTGAAGATACGGGGCCCTGCTTTGTCCGTGAGCTGTCCGAGTGATCCGCATCGACGCCATCTGGCTCGTCACCGAGCCCATGGTTATGCGCGTCGCTACCTAGACCGCGGACTACCCCCACCACAGTCCAACGCCCAAGCGGGTCTCATCTTAGGCATCAGAAGAGGTATAGGAGTCCTACCGAGCGGCAAGGCTGGGCCACGTGTTGGCAGAGTTATCAGTGCTCAGCTTTTTCCCTGAAACCCAACCCGCTGTCGTCCGTGTAGCGCACAACAATCACATCACCACGGGCATGCCGCTTACTGTTTAGACGTCTATTCCTCGGTGATGGTGTAAGGGGGGAGTTCGTCCGGATTCCCGACGAATAACGTGGAATAACGTGGTGGAGGTACGGTTCCATGGCCCTGTAAAGAGGGCTGAGTGGGTGTGCCTTGGCCAGAATCTCTTATCTCAGAAAAATTCGGTCGATGACGCCTCGCGCGCGCTGCATCAGCGGATTGCTGAAGTGCTACGGGTAGCGAGGTGTAAGGCTGTGTCTCTTCACTGTCATGACCGCGCCCTCCTTCTCTGGCGAAATTTGCAGACAGTTCAAGAGCCGATAAAGGAAGAGCCTGGTGTTGCTCATGTCGAAGTGGCGGCCGAATGATGTGTTCCCCCTGCGGAGTATTTGCCGAACTTGAGGCTAGACTTTGGGACTCTCCCACATGAAAAGGATTGATGCGGCCTGGCACAAAGCGACTGAGCGGCCGTGTGGCTGGAACGCTGGGTTCTCCTACAGGAAAAGGATCGATACGGCCACGCTCAAAGGGCCCGTGCGACCGGGAGGCTGGAACGCTGGACTCTCCTACGAGAAAAGGCTCAATACGCCCCTGCTCAAAGGGCCCGTGCGATCGGGAGGCTGGAACGCTGGACTCTCCCACAGGAAAAGGACTGATACGGCCGCGCTCAAAGCGCCTGGACGGCGGTGAGGCAGCGTCGTGAGGCTCCCTCGAACTAGCTTCCTGCTGATTCACATGGGTTTCAGTATGAGCGTCGATATGCCTCACCGGTGGGAAATATACCCCGCCTGGAATTCGAGCTGACATTTGCTTTCCTCTCATTGAACCTATTAAAAATCAAATATGAATCAGGTTGAGATTTTTCCCGGTGGCAGAGGCGCAATGTAACCAACGGTAAAAGTAACAACATTAAAGATAACGCCTGGGTTCAGGCGAATCACGTGGCTGTGAGTGGCTACTTGTTTGCGGTGAGTTCCCTTCATCGTTACATTCTGCGAAATTCCCGCGGTCCCTGTCCTTACATAACAGTTGCTGTAGCTGTGATCGGTTTGGGAACTCGCAGAGAATCTGGAACCACTCATTGGATTTGATACACAGGGAGTAATCACAATGGGCAACTGTATTTCCGGCGTGCGCAAGTATCATAGCGACGCCACCTCGATCGATCCATTACCGCCAGAGGCTCCTGCCGCCGGCCCAGCCGCCCGTCCACACGATGTGCAACCTACCGGAAGGCAAACAGCGCCGGCACGATCGGATGCCCCTGCAAACCATCCACGCGAGTCACTCTTGACGGGTATTCAGTTTAATCATTCATCTACAGGCCACTCACTCGGGTCCAGCCCTTGGAGCAATATTCCGCAAGATATGCTTTTGGAGGTGGCCAGTCATTTGCCTGCAAAAGACAAGGCTGCGCTCGCCAGGACAGCGCGTGCTTATCACCAGACCTTACCCAACGCCGGCCGGGAGCATGACCAATTGCAGAAATTGTTCCGCCAGTTCAATGCTGGTCATGGACGCGCTGCCCCCCAGGCAATAGACGATGCCTTAAGGTTATTAGCCTCATCCCTCCACTCTGCAGATCATCAAGAACTGAGTCGCCACCTGGCAACCTATTTGCAACGCCAACTTTCAGAGTTAACCGAGGGTACTCGAGACGTTGAGCATTTGAAAAAAACGATCGAGCAGACTCTATCATTAATTGATACCTCACCCCGGCAAAGCATGAAACTCGCGGGCGCAATGGCGTCGTTGTTGAACTTCACACGCGCGCCGGTCTTGGCCACTACAGGCTTGGCTGCATCAAGCAAGTTGCGTGAAGTCGTCACATCGGCCCAGCCCATGGGAATGAGAACAACAAAAGACCAGATGGCCTGGACCTTGAGAAATATGAACCTGCATGGGTTGCAACATCTACCCGAGGAAGATCGAGGCGCCGCGCTCGAGCAACATATAAGCGCAATGGAAAACTTATATGCAACGAACTACACACCTTCAATTCCTATGATCAACCCGTTATCTTCCGCGACCCGAGCAGTTGCCTCGCTGCGTGCCTCAGAGCAGGATGAGCTTATGACCAGACTGAATAAGCTTCAACGCTGGGCTTGATAGGTAGATAGGATCGCATAATGGGCATCTGAGGCTAAAAATACAGGATGGTGCCTATCACCCTGACGCCTTGCATTTAGCCAGATATTTACAGCTTTAAAAATGCCCCGCCATTTTGCTGCGGCAAAAAAAAGCGCTTGGCATGAATGCCAAGCGCATACTCATAGCACTAGAAACTGGATATTTACCAGCCTGGACTAATACCACCTGCCATTACGGTTTGAGAAGCGAACCCAGCAGCCGAGATAGCCAATACCAGGTAGGTTTTAACCGAACCAACAGCTTTAAAAGTTGCTTTTTTCATATGCCACCCCCTTTATTAATGAGTGATGAAACGTAGTCTTCGCGATGACATCGCACTAAATGAGTGGTGCCTATTAGTTGAAAGGTTCCTCATTCAATTCGATTTCTCTGCCGCCCTTGAATAAGACGCATGATGCCATTTGCTCTTCCCGTTTTTTGTATTTTTATAGTTGGTAGCCTCAGTGTTTATCCAATCAGCAGCACCTGACTACGCCTACCGACATCATCCGAGACGCGTGAATCAGACGGGATTCTCCGTCGCACCGCCCCCCTCTCTGAGTCTGCGATGCTCCAGCACGCGGTCCGTTATTTCTCTCGCCGTAGTGACAGCGTCTCGCGCCAGCGCCTTGCCGGTCTCGAGAGTTGCATCAGCAACTTCCTGCGCTTTGGCGGGAACATCCTCTTGCAATACTTTTACGGCCGCATCGCTGAGGGGCTCGGTTGCAACACTGGCCACCCCATAAGAACCAAAAGTAAGTGCCGACATGGCGAGGTTAACCGTGTGGTCTACCACAGCGACCTCTCCTGGCCCCAGACCTTTCTGGGTTGCCAGGTCTTTGGCCGCATCGCGAGCCAGCGATGTCAAAGCGAAACCGCCACCCAGTACGCCTGCGTTGGAGACCAGACTTGAAAAGGATACCGCGCCACTCAAAGCCGGTGTCACATCGGTCAACAAGCTCAGGGGAAGCTTGGCCATACGTTTGGCGCCGTTTGCCAACGGGCTCAGTGGTGTACTTTCTTTCAGCGCTTGATATTGAGTCTTCCAGTCGGTACGACCTAAAAGATAGGCGGGCCCGGCACGATGGGCCTGCAAGTCGTTTTTATTCATAAGATGGGCATAACCTGCGCCGGCAGCCAAACTTCCCGCTGAGGTGATAGCCGTATCAACCGCCGAGGCAGCCTTCGGTCCGACTGTGGCATTCATGGCACCCGCTACCACCAAGCGCACAGCATTGCGAGCACTGAAAGTCTGCCAGGACAGCGCACATTCCCCAGCGTTACTCACCCTGGTTTCCTCCTTTTTGCTGGTCAGCGCTTGTTGCATCACCGGCTCCAGGGTTTCCGGCGGCGGCTTTAGCCAATAAGTGTCGTGCGTGGCTCTCGCCAGCAGACCACCGCCTACTGCATCCACCGCACCGGAAAAAGCGCCCGCCACAAAGCCGGTCAAGGCTGGATTATCGGCAACATGAGCCGTCACCTTGGGCGCCTTGTCCAAAACAACCGAGGCCGCCGCAAAGGGTACGGAAGCCACCCCACCTTGCACCGGAGCCGTTACGCGATCCATGCGCGCCGCTTTGTCGAGCAACGCTTCGACCGTCTCCGGCGTCTCTCCCATTTCCTTCAATTCAACGGCCCGATCATGAATCAAGGCATTGATGGCCTCATGGTTCTCAGCCGTCCGATGGGGTTCGAACAGGCCGTCAAGTTTGTCCTTCAGCGCGATCAGCTCTGGAGAGTTGTCTCCATCAACAGACGATACGTCCCCTGTTCGCTCCAGGTGCGTTGATCGCGCATCGTCAACATGACGGCTCTCTAGTGTGCGCAGTGACACGGGCGATTCGGCTCTATTGATACCCATGAGGTGCTACTCCTTACATGCGGGTTTATGTTCTGCGCAAACGCGACGTGTCTATCAGCCAGGCAGTTGACCTCTGCCGCTTCCAATGATCTCGGCGAACTTCAATACGTTGGCCGGATAACCGGGATCCCCTACCCCTCCGGTATCCGCCAAATCGTTGCGATTCACCTTGTCGGGGCCGGAGTTATAGGCGCGCAGTCCTGCGCTGATGTCGCCACCGAAAGCATTGGTCTGATCGCGCAAATAGAGGGCACCCGCCATGATGTTGTCCCGGGGGTTGTTGACGTCGGCATTGCCAAGCAGCGCCGGATTGTCCCTCTTCAATTGAGCGAACGTGTCGGCGTTGACTTGCATCAAGCCAGCGTCGGTCTTGCCGTTGACATTGGTGCTGCTGGAATTCAGGTTGCCTCTGGACTCCGCCCAGATCTGCCCTGCTATCACGTTGCCTGGAACACCCGTAGCATTGGAGGCATCCACGATATCCTGGCGATACGGCTCCAATTGCGCGGGCAAGTGCAACCCACCCTGACCGCTCAAGGCCGGACTGCCTGCCACGCCACCGGCCTGGGCATTGTTGACTCCACCGCCAGGCGCAGCAGAACCGCCCGGTTGCGCCATCAACGTGTTGTGGGGGTGATGCCCCGGTTGGGCAATCCCACCTCCCCCGCCCCCTTCCTGTTGATTCATCAAGGCGTGGAGCCACTGCATGATGGCCTTCATGATGACTTCCATCAGTTGCATCATCAGCTCAGTTTGCTCGGTATCACTCTTCTGTGCAGGCACAGGCCCGTTAGGCACCTCCGGCGGCGGGCCGAAATTGATCGGCCGCTCGGGGCGAGCCGCGAACATATCGCCAGCCACTTCGGGATTTGAACCGGCGTGCCGTCTAAACCGCTCATTGTGGTTTTCAGGCGCAAGGAGCGTGTCGGGGGTGGAGCTACGAATGGGAGAGATAGACAGGCTCAAAATCAATGCTCCAGGTTCGCTGACATGGTGGCGATCGGTTCGAAGGCGTAGTGCTCAGGCAAAGCGGTTTGATGTGTGGGCTGCGAAACAGCGCCGGTATCGAATAATCGCCTCATCAGTCGATCAAACTGACGTTTGGCTGAAGGTGATTTTTCGACGAGCGCTCTGGTCGTTTCCTGCAATACCAGCTCAATGCTGGTTGGCCTGAATACCAGTAATGTTCGGCTGGAAGCCAGGTTCGCCTGCACATTCCCGGCGCTTACCGATGATGTCTCGAATGTCCAGTTCGCAATCCGTGCAATAACTTGTCCGGCCTTCGAATTGTCATCAGGCCCTTGGCTGTAAGCGATGCAAATTCGCATACCGGGCACTCCTTGAAGATGGGATCTAAATAATGCGTGGAGCCAGAGGCGAAAGAGGTTCCCTGTTCTTGTCGCCGTGGCGCAGATTCGCTTGGGCTCAGTACTCGCTGGAGACTCGCCGCTTGAGTTGCTCGCGGGCCCGCGACAAACGCGAACGCACCGTGCCAACCGGTATATCCAGCCGAGCGGCGGTCTCCAGGTAATTACCTTCCATTTCCATCGCGACCCGAATCACCTCCTCCATATTCGGCGGCAAGGTTTCCATCGCACGAAAGACTCGCACCAGCTGACGCAAGCCACTGACCTCGGACACAACATCGCGACTGTCGGCCATTTCCAATACACCGCACTCTTGCAGGTCGTCATGAAACGGCTGGTTGTAGAGGCGCCTGAAATGACTGCGAATGAGGTTGAAGGCAATGCCGCAGAGCCAGGTCAGCAGCAGCGAGTCGTGCCGAAACTTGTGCTCGTTACGTAGCGCTTCGAGGAAGGTTGCCTGGAGCAGATCCTCCGCATCATCAGGGTTCGCGACCTTTGCCCTGATAAACAACCGCACCTTCTGCACCATCCTGCGGTCGAGCTGACGAAGGAGAGAAGCCGGAGCCGGATAAGTGATCGAGTTGATTACACACATGGACAATAACCATTTGGCGGTAAGTCCGGCTGTAAGAGCGATATGCGTGCCAACCGTTTGCGCGATCTAAGGCACTGTTATTCATGAAGATTTTTTTAAGTTTTTTTCTGTTCGTGCAATCTTTTGCATAAACCGATCGAAGTCGTCGCGCATTTATGCACGCCCGCGCGAAAGCTCTGAGTTCAGGAACCCGATGGTGGGTTTGCGCCACTCATTGCGCATGACTCTTTGCATCGATGCCGTCCCATGAAAATCCCCGGTTTCACCCCAGTCGCGATTCATTCGGTCAATCCGGCAAGCGCCCGCCCAGCGTTATCCGCTACGCAGACGGCGTCGCACATCGCAAAAGATCAGGGCACCACGCCGCACCAGGTGGCGCGATTCACCTCGGCATTGATCCAACAAAGCAAAGAGCTCAGCCAGCGTGAGCTGGTCATCGGCGGTACCGTCTTGCAATCAAAGGCGATGAAGCTCGGTGAGCTTTATCAGATGCTGATGGGCAGTAATGACAAAAGGCTGGATGAAGCAGTGCGTACCCTGCGCCAGACCCTGAAACGTCAACGCTCTGATGAGTCGCTGCTTGGCCGGGTGCTCGCCTTCGCTGGCGGGGACCCGGCCAAAGCGCACGTCATGCTGCAAGCAGCCATGAAACAAGCGCATCACGAAGGTGCCCGGGATGAGCACCAGGCGCTGTCGGATCACGCCAGCGCACTCCGGCAGCGCCATGGCAACAGAGCCCGTGCGGGTATCAATACTGCCCGGGCCTTTTCCAGATCGGGGCTGGACTCGCAGCGACGCAAGAATCTGCGGGAATTGTATTACAACGGCGTCGTAGGCCAGCCCACCATATCCAGCCTCATCGACACGCTACTGGGTCAGGAGGATGGCGAAGCGCAGTTCGAGCCGACCTTGCGCGACCTGCGTCGTGCCATTGCCGACGACCTTGCCTCAGTCAATCCATCGAGCCCTCGCCAGCAATTACGCACTTTGATGCATGGCGTGAATACCGCCAAGCATGTATCGACGCTGCTTAAAAGCTGCGAACACCTGCTCGGGCGCATGCGTGACAAGAACCCGCAACTGCAGGTCAGCGCACCGACGTTTCTCAAACACCTGCTCGTACTCTCGGGCAAGGGCATGAACCTGCAGGAAACCTTGCAACTCACGCAATTTATCGGCGGCGCGCAACTCAAGCATCAGTTGTCGTTTCTCAACGGCCTGCGCCCGATGCTCCAACAGCTGCCTATCTTGCTGTGGCAAGACCTCAAGTCCCGGCAGAATGCTTTGGGGAACCTGTTGTTGCTGATGGCCGAACTCACTCAGCAAGAGCAAAACCAGCTCAAGGGGAACCCGGCCTGATGAATCTGATTATCGACCTGCTAAACCGTTTGGCACTCGCGGCGATGCGCCGCTCAGAAGTCGTCGGCGCGTTTATCGTGCTGGCCATTGTGTTCATGATGATTACCCCGATACCCACCTGGCTGGTGGACATTCTGATCGCGGTGAACATCTGCATCTCCTGTCTGCTGATCATGTTGGCCATGCAGTTGCCCCGCCCACTCGCCTTCTCGACGTTCCCTTCGGTGCTGCTGATCACAACCATGTTTCGCCTGGCGCTGTCGATTGCCACGACCCGCCTGATTCTGCTGGACCAGGACGCCGGCCACATCGTGGAAGCGTTCGGACAATTCGTGGTGGGCGGCAACCTGGCGGTCGGCATGGTGATTTTCATGATTTTGACGGTGGTCAATTTCATGGTCATCACCAAGGGGTCGGAACGGGTGGCCGAAGTAGGCGCACGCTTCACGCTTGACGCCATGCCCGGCAAACAGATGTCGATCGACAGCGACTTACGTGCCAACCTCATCAGCGTCCACGAGGCCAAGCGCAGGCGCTCGGAGCTTGGCAAGGAGAGCCAGCTGTTTGGCGCAATGGACGGAGCAATGAAGTTCGTCAACGGCGACGCAATCGCCAGCCTGATCATCGTCGCGATCAACATGATTGGCGGTATCACCATTGGAGTCATACAACACGGCATGACTGCCGGCGATGCAGTGCAGCTGTATTCGGTACTGACCATCGGCGACGGCCTCATTGCACAGATCCCCGCGCTGCTGATCTCCGTGACGGCCGGCATGATCATCACTCGCGTGCCGAACGAAGATGCCGCCGGGCCGGCCAATATCGGCCGTGAAATTGCCGAACAGATCACCAGCCAGCCCAAGGCCTGGATCATCGCCTCGGCGGCGATGCTCGGCTTCGCCGCCATGCCCGGGATGCCGACCATGGTGTTCGTCACGATCGCCATCATCTGTTGTGGCGGCGGCCTGTTGCAGATCAATCGCGCCAAGCCCAAGAGCAATCAAGATCAAGCTGCCCCGACAACCCCGGAAAATAACGGACAGGAAGACCTGCGAATGTTCCTGCCCAGCCGCCAGTTTGTCCTGCAATTTCATCCCAGCCAGAGTCTTGAGCGGATCGAAGCCCTGGTCAGCGAAATTCGTCAACGGCGCAATCGCCTGGTGGTGAACTTCGGGCTGACGCTGCCCTCGTTCATCATCGAATACCAGGCGCATCTGGAGCCGGATGAATTCCGCTTTACGGTGTATGAGGTCCCCGTACTCAGGGCCACGTTCAGCGAGACCTTGGTGGCTATCGATGGCTCCTCACAGGCCATTGAGAACGACCAGCAATACAGCAAAGGCAGTTCGGAACGGCAGGAAAGCCAATGGATCTGGGTACCCACCGATGCGGAGCTGTTGAACAACAGTAATACGCAGCCCATCAGCCCCAGTACGCTGATTATCGAACGCATGGAGCGCGCGCTACAGATTTGCGGGCCGCAATTCATCGGGCTGCAGGAAACCAAAGCGATCCTCGGTTGGCTGGAAACAGAACAACCGGAACTGGCGCAGGAGCTGCAGCGCGTCATGCCTCTCGCGCGTTTTTCTCAGGTGCTGCAGCGGTTGGCTTCCGAATGCGTGCCGCTGCGCGGTATCCGGGTGATCGCCGAAACCTTGATCGAACATGGGCAACATGAGCGCGATGTCCTGGCCCTCACCGATTATGTACGTATCGCCCTCAAGTCGCTGATCTACAACCAGTATTGCAGCCAGGAGGGGTTACTCGTCTGGCTATTCACCCCTGAGAGCGAAGGCATCCTGCGTGACAGCCTGCGTCAGACGCAAACCGAGACGTTCTTTGCCCTGAACAGCGAATCCAGCCTGATGCTGGTTCAACAATTGCGCATGGCTTTCCCGCAGCGCTCGTCAGAACGCGCGGTGATGTTGGTCGCCCAGGATCTGCGCGCTCCGCTACGGACGTTATTGCAGGACGAGTTCCATCACGTGCCGGTGCTCTCCTTTGCCGAGATCACCAATGCCTCCGAGGTGAAGGTCCTCGGCCGTTTCGACCTGGAAAATGAATTCCTGCCCTTGGAAGACGACTATGCGGCTTGATGTCGAGTGCCTTCGCGATGTTTGAACTACGTGTATTGAATGGGCTGCACCAGGGCGCGGCATTGCCGTTGGTCGGTGACCAATGGGTGATCGGCGCCAACGACGACCATGATCTGGCGCTGTACGACCCGGGCATCGCCTCGCTCCACTGTCGGTTGAGCAGAACCGAGGAAGGCTGGAACCTGGCTGCCGAACAGATGCCGATCAACGACGACGAAGGGCGTGCGTCAAACGCTATGACATTGACGCCGAACCAACCGTTCGCCGTCGCAAACGTCTGGCTGTGCCTGGCATCCGCCGAAGAGCCCTGGCCTGACGTACCGGCTCTGGTCACGCCTGCGGATGCCAACGGCCAGCCGCCTCAGTCGTCAGCGTCTTCCACGCGTAAATCGATGCCAGGCGTGCCATCCTTGAAGCTGGTATCGGCGGTGATCGCTGGCGTGGTCGTAGGCCTGGTCGGTGGCGCCTGGGGCCTTAGCCAGTCCGAAGCCCCGCCGAGCGCCGTCAAGGTTACCGCCGCCAAGGCGCTTCAAAGCCCGGCGCAACCCTCCCCTGCTACCGGGCCTTCCTCATCCTCCGGCAGCACACATCTGAAAAATCGCGAACAGGTCCGCCGGCTCCTGACCACTCAATTGGCAGAACGCCTGCTCACGGAGGTCACCGTCGAGGAGCTTGACGAAGGGTTGGTGCTCAAAGGCAACCTCAAGGAGGAAGCGCTGGAGGTCTATCAGCGAATGCTCAAGAGTTTCAAAGAGCGCTACCCCACCACGGTCCCGATAGTCGATCAAGTCGGCATCGTCGGGACCAGCTTGCCGTTCACCCTGGTGCAAATTATCGCTGGCAACAACGCTCACCTGGTGACCGCCGACGGCCTGCAAATTTATGTTGGCGATGTGGTGCAGGGTCTGCGTCTGACGCGGATAGAAGAGCACAAAATCATCTTCGATGGTGACCAGCATATCGAGGTGAGCTGGTGACCGATGCGCTTGAACAATGGGCTCGACAACAGCGCGCGCGGCTGACCAGTTGTTCGGCGGTGCGGATCAGCGGCAAGGTCTCGGCGGTGAGCGGGATCCTGCTCGAGTGCCAGGTGCCTGCGGCCAAGATTGGCGATCTTTGCGAGGTCAGCAAGGCGGACGGCAGCTCAATGCTGGCGGAGATCGTCGGCTTTACCGACCAATGCACGCTGCTCAGCGCCCTGGGCACCCCTGCCGGCATTCAAGTCGGGGCCCGTATCCAACCACTTGGAATGGCTCATCGCATAGGGGTGGATGATCAGTTGCTCGGGAGCGTGCTCGATGGTTTTGGTCGACCGTTGCTGGGCGACGGCCTCGGCGCTTTTGCCGATGTCCATGACTGTCGCAGCACCACGGCGGTGATTGCCGATGCCCTCCCGCCGATGCAAAAACCACGCATCAGCAACCCGCTGCCCACCGGTATTCGCGCCATCGACAGCGCCATCCTATTGGGCGAAGGGCAGCGTGTCGGATTGTTCGCCGGAGCGGGCTGTGGCAAGACCACGCTGCTGGCGGAGATGGCCAGGAACATGGACTGCGACGTCATCGTTTTCGGCTTGATCGGCGAACGGGGACGCGAACTGCGCGAGTTCCTCGACCATGAACTGGATGATGAACTACGCCAACGTTCGGTCCTGATCTGTGCCACCTCGGATCGCTCCAGCATGGAGCGTGCGCGCGCCGCTTTCACCGCTACCGCTATCGCCGAAGCCTACCGTCAGCGCGGCATGAAAGTGCTCTTGCTGATTGACTCGCTCACCCGTTTTGCCCGTGCTCAACGCGAAATCGGCATCGCCGCCGGGGAACCGATCGGACGCGGCGGCCTGCCCCCCTCGGTCTACACCCTGCTGCCGCAACTGGTCGAGCGCGCCGGCATGAGCGAGAACGGCTCTATCACCGCCATCTACACCGTGCTGATCGAGGCCGACTCGATGAACGACCCCGTCGCCGACGAAGTCAGGTCGCTGCTGGACGGGCACATTGTGCTGTCGCGCAAGTTGGCCGAGCGTGGACACTATCCGGCCATTGACGTGTCCGCGAGCATCAGCCGGATCCTGGGCAACGTCACCAGCCGCGAGCATGTCCAGGCCAATAATCGTCTGCGCCAGTTGATGGCGGCCTACAAGCAGGTGGAAATGCTCCTGCGCCTGGGTGAATACCAGGCCGGCGCCGACCCGGTCACTGATCTGGCGGTACAACTGAACGACAGCATTAACCGCTTCCTTCGCCAGGACCTGCGCGGGCCGGTAGCGCTTGAAGAAACACTCGCCCAACTCAATCACATTACCTCGCAACTGGTGGACTGACCTTGGACGAAGATCTCGATACGGACCCGGAGCGCCAGGCGCTGGAGCGCGTCATCGGCCTGCTCGGCCCTTTGCGTCAGCACCGCCAGGCCAGTGCCGAACGTGCCCGTGCGCGCCTTGCACGAGAGGTGGCGAGGTTGCGCGAGCAACTGCTGGTCAGCGAAAGCTCAATGAACCAGGAGCGTACCAATCAGAAGCGCCAGCGGCGATCGTTAGCCGATACCCACCTGCAAACCACTCTGGAACTGGCTGATATCGACCGCTGGCACGAAAAGGAGCGACGCATGCTTGATCGCCTCGCCCAGATCCGCCAGGACGTCAGCCAGTTGCGCTTGCACATCGAAGCGCAGGAGCAGTCGTTGCAACAAGCACAGCTGGACGTCAAGGCACGGCAACGCGCGGTGGAAAAACTTGCCTGCATGAGCGAGACACTCAGTGAGGAATAAGTGAGACATGACTAGCCCCATCAAGCACACGCCACCCCAACGCCCTACTCCACAGGCACCTGCCGCGCCTACAGCAAAACCCACTGCTGCGGCATCCTCGGCGCCGTCGAGCAAAGGCACCGAGGTCCAGCGCAACCGTCCGGTCGAGGTCAGGTCTGCCAACGACGGCGCCAGGCCGCTGGACGCCGACGCGATGTTGTTCATGCAGATGCTTGTGCCACCGCCGCCCGCCTACTCGGACGACCAGGGCAGCTCGGGCAATGGTGCGAGCCCGTTCTCGATGTTCGCGCCGCTCGACGGCATACCGACACAGTTGATTGATGAACTGGCGCTGCAGTTGCCGCAACAGGGCAATCGTCCTTTCAGCGCCACCCTGCTCATGCCCAATCTGGGCAAGGTCCAGATTCGTGCCCAGAAACGAGACAGCCATTGGGACATCGAGCTTGGTCTGGAACGCGCAGACGTCCTGGAGCGATTGACCAAGCACCATGGCGCCTGCCAGCAAGCTTTCGCCGAGGCGCTGGACCATGACGTCGAGCTGAGATTACAGCCGACGGGGCCTGCATGAAAAAACTCAGCCTGCGACGCCTGTCGAGCACGGCCGCAATGGCCTCCCTGACCTTGGGGCGCGGCCGTTTCCTGGAGTTCACCAGCGGAGCTGAAAAGATACGCATGACGCTCGGTCCGCTGACACCCTGTGGCGCCATTGCCGATGAGCGCTGGATAGGCTTGTCCAGCCGACACGGCCCCCTGCTGTTATCGAACGCCGATGCCCTGCTGAGTCTGTGCGGTGAAGTACCCGTTCTCACCGTCGAGCTGCCACAAGCGTGGTATTGGCAGTTGATCAATCAACAGCTGGCGCCGGTGCTGTCCGACCTGCTCGCACCGTTGGCGCCACTCGCCGAGGAACCGGTACTGGATGACCGCTGGGATTGTCGCGTGCTCATTGAGCGCAATGGCGAGAAAACCTACGGAACGCTAAGCCTCGGCGCCGAATCGCTGCTGCAGATACTGAATGACGCACCGTGGCGATTTATCGAGCAAACCGTGCCTGAGCGTTGGGTCCTGGCTCATCCGGTCATCGTTGGGCGCATGGATTTGCTGGTCAATCAGCTGCGCTCATTACGTCCAGGTGATGTGTTGTTGCCTGCCGAGGCGGTCTTCGACGTTCAAGGTCGGGGAAACCTGCAACTGGGCAACCAGCGGTGGGCGGTTTGTAGCGAAGACCGGAATGATCACTTACAGCTCAGGCTGATTCACGAAGAAGGCTCCATTCATGAGCAATGAACTGCAGGATGAAGAACCGTTGTACGAGTTCGACAGTAACGATGACTTGGCGGCCCGGGAAGCGAACGACGACCAGCAGGAACGGCTCGATCCGGCGCAGCCAGACGACGCCCTCCCGCAAGACGCTGCGCCGCAGCCGCCATCGCCCTTGGCCGGTGTGACCCTGGCGTTGACCGTACGGTGCGGCGAAGTGAAGCTGAGCCTCGAAGCGCTCGGCCGCCTGGCGGCCGGTTCCGTGGTGGATGTCACGGGCATGGCGCCGGGCGCAGCGACGTTGTGCCATGAAGAGCGGGTGGTCGCCTACGGTGAGCTGGTAGACGTGGATGGACGCTTGGGCATGCAAATCACTCGCTTGGTATTTGATCAATGATTCTGGATGGCATGAACCCGATCATGCTCGCGCTGTTTCTGGGGGCGCTCTCGCTGATCCCGTTGTTTTTGATTGTCTGCACCGCATTTCTGAAAATCTCCATGGTGTTGCTGATAACGCGCAATGCCATCGGCGTGCAACAGGTTCCGCCCAATATGGCGTTGTATGGCATTGCCCTGGCGGCGACGATGTTCGTGATGGCTCCGGTGGCTTATGAAATCCAGCAACGGGTGGCTGAAAATCCTTTGCAGATAGGCACTACCGAACAACTTCAAGCCAGCGTGAACACGGTCATCGCCCCGCTGCAAAACTTCATGAGCCGTAACACCGATCCGGACGTCCTGGCGCATCTGGTCGACAACACCCACCGTATGTGGCCTGCGGAACTGGCCGAAAAAGCCAGCAGCAAGGATCTGCTGCTGGCGATTCCAGCCTTCGTATTGTCGGAGCTGCAGGCCGGGTTCGAGATTGGTTTTCTGATTTACATTCCGTTCATCGTCATTGATCTGATCGTGTCCAACCTGCTGCTTGCGCTTGGCATGCAAATGGTCTCGCCCATGACCATTTCGCTGCCGCTCAAATTGCTGCTGTTCGTCCTTGTCCAGGGCTGGACGCGGTTACTCGACAGTCTGTTCTATTCCTATCTGTGAGGCTGCCGTGGAAGCGCTGGAGTTGTTCAAGCAGGGCATGTACCTGGTGGTGATTCTTACCGCACCACCGCTGCTGGTCGCGGTGCTGGTGGGCGTGTTGACGTCTCTCGTGCAAGCCTTGATGCAGATCCAGGACCAGACCCTGCCCTTTGGTATCAAACTGGTCGCCGTGGGCGTGACCCTGGCGGCGACCGGCCGCTGGATCGGCGTTGAATTGATCCTGTTCATCAACATGGCGTTCGACCTGATCGCGCGCACCGGAGGCGCCGTTTGATGCCATTCAATGCCGAGTATTTGTTCGAACTGATGCTCGGTATCGCTTTAGCCATGGCCAGGATTCTGCCGTGCATGATGCTGGTGCCAGCGTTTTGCTTCAAATACCTCAAGGGGCCGCTGCGTTACGCCGTGACCTGCGCGGTTGCGATGGTTCCAGCGCCGAGCATCGGTCGGGTGTTGTCTGGGCAACATGAGAACTGGCTGATGATCGGCGGCTTGTTGCTCAAGGAAATGGTCCTGGGCGTGCTGTTGGGGTTACTGCTGTATATGCCGTTCTGGATGTTCGCAACGATAGGCGCCTTGCTCGACAGCCAGCGCGGCGCTCTCAGCGGCGGCCAGATCAACCCTTCCCTGGGGCCCGACGCGACGCCACTGGGCGAGTTGCTGCAGGAAGTGCTGATCATGCTGGTCATCCTGTCCGGCGGCCTCTCGCTGATTACCCAGGTCATCTGGGACAGCTACATCATTTGGCCGCCCACCGCTTGGATGCCGAACATGACGGTAGAGGGGCTGGACATACTGCTTGGCGAGCTGAACAGGACCATGCAGCACGCATTGCTTTACGCGGCGCCGTTCATAGGCCTGTTGCTGCTGATTGAGGCCGCTTTCGCCATCGTCGGTCTTTATGCCCAGCAACTGAATGTTTCGATTCTGGCGATGCCGGCCAAGAGCGTCATCGGATTGCTGTTTCTGCTGGTGTATCTGCCCACACTCCTGGATCTGGGCAACGCCGAACTCGATCGCTGGTTCGATTTGAAATTTCTGCTGAACCTGTTGGTAAAAGTCCCGTGAGCGAAAAAACCGAAAAGGCGACGCCGAAGAAAGAACGCGACGCGAGGGAAAAAGGCCAGGTTGGGCAGAGCCAGGACCTGGCCAAACTGCTGGTGCTGATGGTGGTCAGCGAAGTCTGTCTGGGCATGGCCGAGGAAAGCATGACACGCCTGCAGCACCTCACCGAATTACCCTTGCGACGACTGAACGAACCCTTCGCCAGCACTGCCATTGAGCTCAGCGGCACAGCGCTGTGGACACTTGTTTCCTTCATCGTCGCCAGCGTCGGCGTGGCGATTCTGATACGTCTGGCCGGCACCTGGATGCAGATTGGCTTCCTCTTTGCGCCCAAGGCCCTGAAGGTCGATCTCGGCAAGCTCAATCCAATCGGCCAGATCAAGCAGATGTTCTCTAAACAGAATCTGATGAACCTGCTGCTGAGCGTCCTCAAAGCGCTGGCCATTGCGGTCATTCTGTATGTCTCGATCATGCCCATCCTGGGCAAGCTGGTGCTGTTGGCCGACACCGATCTCGTCACCTACTGGCGCTCGTTGCTGGAGGTGTTTCAGAGCATCTTGCGCAACACTTTGGGCCTGCTGCTGGTGATCGGCATGGTCGACTTTGCCCTGCAAAAATACTTTCACGCCAAGAAACTGCGCATGAGCCACGAAGACATCAAGCAGGAATACAAGCAGTCCGAAGGCGATCCGCACGTCAAAGGCCATCGTCGTCAGCTGGCGCACGAACTGCTCAACTCCGAACCCAGCACCGCCCCCCGACCGGTGGAGGACGCCGACTTGTTGTTGGTCAACCCGACCCACTACGCCGTGGCACTGTACTACCGACCAGGCCAGACGCCTTTGCCGCTGATTCATTGCAAAGGACAAGACGATGATGCTCTGGCGCTGATCAAGCGCGCCCAGAACGCCAAGATCCCGGTGGTCCAATGTGTCTGGCTGGCGCGCGCGTTGTACATCGTTCGCACAGGTCGCCATATACCGCGCGAAACCTTGCTGGAGGTCGCCCATATCTACCAAGTCATTCGCCAGCTTGATGAAGTCACAGAAGAAATCATCCAGCTGGAAACCCACTGACCCATCATCCCAGTCATAAAAGTTTAATACCTGCGCGCTTTAATGGCAGTCAAAACTTCTGGAAGTTTTCCCCATGCATTCGTCGAGCTCGCGCTCCCAATCTCCGGGATCAATCCCGCTCTCAGAGCAAACGAACACATGGTTGTTGGAGGCCGCTGAGCGGCTCGGCATTCCCTCTGTGCAGGCGCGAGCGTTCTCCCGTAGCGCCCAACTGCCATTGCCGGGGCTGACCTTGCAATTGTCGCTCTGGCAGACGTCGCCTGTGCAGCAGTGGGTGGTGCTGGGTCTTCTGCCACGCCCCAACGGTTTGCCGGTTGAGGTTTGGAGCGAGCTGCTGCTGCGGTCCAATTGCGCCATATCGGCAATGAGCAGTAGCAGCGTGAGCCTGAACGACAGCGGTGACGCCGTGCTCGTACTGCGCCTTATCTCGCAGCCGCAACATCAGCGTGAAATGCTTGCCGATGAACTGAGCCATCTCTTGTCCGTCGCCGAGAGCCTCGTGGCGGGCGCCACCGCACTTCAAGGCAACCAAAGCGGCGCACCTCGACCGGTCACCACGGCACCGAGGCAAGGTGAGCACGCGGAGCAACAGGCGCAGGCAGCGATGAATCGGGAATGGCATCGTCCATTACTGATCGCTGCGCTGCAGCACTTGGACATCGCCGCCCCGCCCTTCGAGCAGATATTGACCGTCGGCGTGATTCAGGCCAACGGGCGTGTCTATGAAGTGATCGCTGACAGTGATCGCCAACATCTGCTGATCAGTACGCTGCTGCCGACTTCGCTGAACACGGCGACGCAACGCGAACGCGCGCTACTGGCCAACCTGCACCTGATGATGCTGACCCAATCTGCCGTGGTCCTCGCGCCACACGGCAGCGCCTTACAGGCGCGCTGGAACAGCACGGGGCTGGACGGTCAGGCATTTGCCGAATGGCTGCTGGATTTCGGTCAACTGGCCGAGAGCTTCATGCACACCTCGGCCATTCGCCCAGCAAGGAATATTGCATGGACCCGATAACACCTAACCTGGGACGTATCCTGCCAGAACCGCAAATCGAGCTGCGGCATCGACATCCCACCGCTGATATTAATGCTGTGGAGCGCGGCGAGGCACCCGCTCACTTGCCTGGCTTCACTTCGCGCGCCCGCGCACATGTGACAGGACTGAGCCAGGCCTTCCATCGCGACTATCTGGCGCCGGCCGGCAGAGCCACGGGCGCGCTCTGGGAAAGCGCCAAGGAACACGGCGTGGCCCTGGGCAACAAGGTCGAGCGCGGAGCAAAGCTCGCGTTGAGCGACAGCGCGGCTAATTTGCCTTCCTGCCGCACAACGCTTGCCGCTGCGGGCCATACGGTTCAACAGATGGTCAACTGCGGAGCGCCTACCTATCTTCGCGAGTTGGCGTTCATGCATGCCTACAGTGCGCTCAACGAGGGGCTGGCGAAAAAAAGCCCGGGGGCAATGCTGACTTTGCAGGCCGCTGTCTCACTGACGACCATTGCCACCCAGCTCTACGTACGCCAACCGCGCCTGGATCGTCTCGCCGCCGACTCCAGCGATGCGGTACGTGGACACTTCGCCCTTAGCGAAGCGAAATGGAACGCTCTGACGCCCGATAAGCAAGACACGCTGCGCCTGCAGATGAAGCGCGATTCGCGCAACATCACACGCAACCAGATCGTCGCTGAAGCGCTTTATCTGGGCATGGGCGCCGCGCGTGGTGACGGTGCGCTGAGTGCGAGGGTTTTGGCCACTCAGCTACGCGACGTGATTTATGCCCTTTCTCGCGAAACCATGCAGGCCACCTTCAGCATGACCGCCCCCCAGGACAACACCAAGACCTACGGGGTCGACGAGGATAATATGCCGACGCTCGGCTGGGCCTACGGCGCCATGACCTTGAGCATGGGTTTCATGCTCGACTCCATCAGTGAACAAGTCTTGCCACCGGGCCAGACGTTGACGAGTCCGGCACTGCTCGGGCCGGATCAGCAACCGCTATTGGGCGAAGCACTGGCCTCTTCAATTCAGTCCCTCGCCGGCACGCGCGCGGCATTCAACACCGTTGTCGCGACCCTCGACAACCATCTGCAGCGGCATTTCGACACGCGTCAGGTGGGCACCAACCAAGAGTTGAAGCCGAACCTGCCGCTCAAGGATTATGGCCGGGTCTTGGACCAATCCCCCGCCCGAGTCGCCTGGGCCAGCCTGGCTGGCGCAATCAATATGGCCACCGGCGAAGCACTGCGCGACAAGGTTCCGCCCGCCCTCTCCGGCTTTCTCGGGAATATGGGGACCGCAGCGGCGATGGGCTTGGCCTATCGCACCGTCAATCAAACGTTCCAATCCCACGCGAGTGTGCGCAAGGCTGTCGACAAACAAGCGGCGACGGCTGCTGCCGGGCAACAACCAGCTTGAGCCGCAACGTAACGCAGCGCGGCCAACAGTTCAGGGATTGCAAAAGGAAGGGGAAATGCGCCAATAAACATTACTGGCGCATTTGATCGCAGGTCAGTCCAAGGGGCTCAAACCTGCCAACAGCAACTGATGTTGGCAGATATTATCGAGCACCGCGCGACCATGGGAGGATGACGGCACCGCATGCCAGACGACGAAATCGCGGTGGGCATCGAGAAACAGAAAATAGTCAGGGAACAGGTAGGATTGCGTGAAGCGCCGCACCAGCGCCTCACGCAATTGTTGGGGCTGCAGCGCGCGACTGTCGATGTGCAACGCTATACCCCAATCATGGTGCTCATGCCGACTCACGAAAGAAACACCCGCTGCTACCGGCCATACCGCTGTTTGCCCAGCAGCCACCCGTTCGTAGAACTCCGCTTTCCCCGAGACTTGTATCATGGTGCTCAATCCCGCAGTGGCACGACAGTATAGTCCGCGGTGTCCTGCGGATTTTCCAGGCCAGTACGCATGTCCGCTGGCCACCAGATCACCAGCTCCCGATTATTGGAGTCGGGACGGTCGCAGGACTGTCCAGAACAGCCGCCCGAGGTCGTCGAGCAACCGGAGAGCATCACACACAGAAGGCCGAACACAGCCCAGTTCATCTTGGTCATCGGGTTGCCTCCTTGAGTAATGAGTCGCGAAGGGTCACGTTGCTCTTGAGCGACTGGGGATTACGCACCGCGACATAGACTTCGCTTTGTTCCCCAGGCTGCAACCAAGCGCGAGGCCATGCACTGACACCCAGCACCCAGCGCCCGCCACAACTGCTTTCATCAATACGCAGCGGTTTATCACCAGTATTGCGCGCGACCACCACGCCAATACTCCAGGCGTTGCGCCCATACCACTGGCTGCGATCGGCGTCGATGACCAGGCCCTGTTGCGTCGCGCATAAAGTGGCCGGCGTGAATAAAGGCTCGTTACTCGGGGTAAAACCAGTCGGTTGCACATCACTCAACAACTGAGTGAACGCGCGCTGAATATCAACGCGAGTGGGTTGCCCATCACCATGGCGACCGTCGATTCGCCGGGCGGCGGAGTCGATGTCTTCCGGGTTACCGGTTTCTACATACCGGGCCGGGTCAACCTGGTTACCCACCAACCGAGGCGTAAGAATGAACAAGCGTTCTATCTTGTTGGTGCTGCGGCTACTGGACGTGAACAGCAATTTGCCAATGAGCGGAATGTCACTGAGCCAAGGGATTTTGCTTACCTTGTCGCTCGATTGCAGAGAATGAAAACCACCAACGACCAACGATCCCCGCTCGGCGATGACCGCCTGAGTGCTGACACTGCCGTTACGCACGCTGGGTTTGGTGTCATCAAGCAGCGATGCTTCGACTTGTCCGTCTTCGATATCGAGGATCAACTGCACCTGCGTCTTGCCATTGTGTTGCATCGAGCGCGGAACCACTTGCAGGCTGGTACCGGCAGTAATCGGCTGGATATCGGCAACACGCTCCCCCGTCGCGGTGAGGAACTCGGTCCGGCTGAAATCGATGACAGCGGGCTGGTTCTCCAAGGTGAGGATCGAAGGATTGCTGATCACTGTCGCCGCCCCCTTGGCTTCCAGCGTACGGACCGCCAGGGCGAACCGTCCGGCGTTTTCGGCCGACAGCGTGGAGCTGCCTGATTCAAGCAAGGACCCTCTGACGTTGGTCCCTCCGGCCCAGACATTCCAGTTGCTGGACAACTCGTTCAACTCGTCGCGGTCGATATCGTAGATCACCGCGTCGATTTCGATCAGGTTGCGCGGTACATCAAGCTGCTTGACCAGGTTCTCGTACAAGGCCCTGCGCTTGGGCGAGTCATAGATCAGCACCGCATTGTTGCGTACGTCGGCTGCGACCCGTATCCGCGACCTGCCAGCGGAGCGCCCCTTGCTTTGTGCCCCGAAGCCGGTAGCCACACTATCCAACGTTTGCTGCAACTGATCGTCGGCCAAACCGCTCAGCAAGCTCGGAGTACCTGCAAAACTGCTTCCGCCGCTTGTACCAGTTCCCAGCGCCGCGCCTTGCAGCCCGTTGAAAACACTCCCTGACCCGCCCCGCGGGCCACTGTCCAGCAACTCCTTGAGAATCGTGGCTACCCCTGAAACGGTCAGCTGTTCGTCCCGGTAACTGATGGTGCGATCGGCGGCGTTCGCATAACGCAACGGCAACACCACGACGTCCTGCCTTTCCTCAGGTTTGTCGACATTGCTGCTGTAGTCGCGAATGAACTGAACATACCGCGCAGGTCCGCTGACCAACACCACGCCCTCGTCCGGCAGGACTCCCCAGCCAAATCGTGAATCGAGCAAACCGAGTTCAGTCAATGCGCCCTTGAGGTCATCAACGGCGTCCGGGGACACCTCGATTCGCTCGGTTATCTGGTCACGGGCGGCGCTGACGTAGAGGGTGTTGTTGTAGACGAACCACTGGAACTGATGCTGCTGGCCCAATCGATCAAGAAACGCCTGCGGGCTATCCGCGCGGATACGCCCCTCAACGATGCCTTCAACGGGGTCCATCTCAAGGTTAACGCCAAACTCTCGGGCAAATGCTTCAAGAACGCTTGAAAGCTCGGTCTGTTGCGCGTCGAACGCATAGGCCGTTTGTTTCCACGCTGGCGGTATCGCCGCGAACGCCGGGGCGCTCAGTCCCAATAACAGCCACGGTATCCACCGGTAGGCCTTACGCATATCACACTCCAGTGCGCCAATTAGTAGTTGCTAGACGGGACTCGGCCGTAGACGAATCAAATAAGGTTTTGTGCATCAGGCTAAGCATGGCGGCGCGCTGGTTTGCCAGAGTCTGTAGCACCCCCAGTAAGGCCTCGACCGAGCTGGGCGGGGGCATCCAGTGCAACAGCACCAGACACTGGCTTTGCGGGTCGGTACCCAACGCCCCCGGGCAACGGCACGCGACACTCGCACCGCCCTGCCCCAGGATGCCCATCAATCGATCAGGAGCGCTGGCGTCAAACGGATCCAGCACGTCGATGCTACAGCGGATCCCACCTTCTACCCGGGCAAGCTGCACATTTGCATCGTCAACCCAGCAGTCCAGATGCGCGGCCGAAGGTTCATCGAGCCACAGATTCAGTCGCGCGCTGAACTCACTGAATTCCATCGATGATCGCTTTGTTCATGCCGTGATGAGCGCGCATACCTTCGCTCATGACAGTGGCCGCGGTGGACAGCGACTGGGTCGCTTGAACGAACGCCCTCATGTCTTCCACATCGGCACTTTCAGCAGCGTTCATCGCGGCGTCATCATAGTTTCCAATTGCATTGGAGAAGTTGTTTTCCAATTGATTTAGAAGGGACTTGGAATTGATCATGCGTGCATCTCCCAGGGAATTTACGCAATATGAGTGGCGACAATTATCTTTGAGGTTCCAAGAAAATGGTCGACGTCAAACATGCGGTGATATGTCGAATGTCATGCATCTGCGACCTGAAACGAACGCCGCAAGCCGGTCCAATCAATGTCGTACTCGCCGGTCTCGGTGCTCAGGCGAATGGACTGGATCGGCATCGTAATGTCGTCTCTTAGTTGCCACAGAACGGAAGCGTTGTTAGCTGCAAGCCAAGCCTGCACCTCGCCATAACGCTCGGGATGGCACTTCAAAGTGGCGCTAACCGCCGGGTATACCTGGCTGGCCGCCAGATGTTCCAGCAGAATGCTGGCACGCACCTCGGGCGGGCACTCATCAAACAGCCGGCCTATGATGACGTTCAATAGCTCCCGGCAAACCTCTATCACACTGTTCCTGCATTGTTGGCGCTCAGCCTCCAGCGCCTCCAAGAAAAAACTGGCCTGCCCCCAGAATTCAGCTAACGCTCGATCCAGGTATTCCTGCTGCCGGCGTCCGGCCTCCAGCAATATCGCATCCGCTTCGGCCCGTGCTCGCGACATCACATCGACGGCTGTCCGGTAGTCAGCAAACTGCTCTCGACGGACGACCAACTCGCGCTTCACCTCGCGATCGCCCAAGGACAAATTTCGGCGAATCAGCATTTCCGACCTTTAACCTGTGTACCCGTCATGCCCAAACCCTCCACAACACAGAACGCCACAGCGCATCGAGTTTGCGCGTGGGAAGGTTAAAAGCGGGCTCGAGTGTCTCGTCGGGCGCCCACAACAGGCGCAAGCGCGACCAATATCGCTCGCCCAGCCAGCCGGCCAGCATTGCGCGTGGGTCCGTGACCTCATCAGTCAACCACAGCCCAGGGCGTAGCGCCTTGGCGATACCCCGACACCAGAACCACTGCGCGTCGGACAACTGATCATTTGGCGTGGCAAAACAGATTGCGCGCACCAGAGCCAAAGCCTGCAACCTTTGTGCATCTGTCAAAGACAGCCATTCGATAACGTTGGGGTCCGGCTCGGGCGGAGCCGAAGGAGCGATGCCCAGCAAGGCCAGCAACGCGTCGTGTCGGCTGCGCCAGACGCCCATGCCAACATCAAAATCAATCCCCCATTGCTCCCACACGCTGGACTTCCACTTTGGGTGCATCCAGCGCCACGTGCAGCACCACCACCCGACCCATTGCTCATCGGTCATAGCTGTGCGGGCAAGCCGGTTGGCCTACGCCTGGCGCGCAAGCGTGCAAACAAAGCCTGGCGCCAGTCTGGACGCAACATCAGGACTGCGCCCCCCGCCATGGACACCAGGCACAGCAGCAAGGCAATGACCATCACCCACCAGAAGCCGGCATCCTCGCTGTCAATCAGAAACGGTCCGAAAGGCACAAGATGCTCCGGGTCCTGAAACTCCACCGATGGCACGAATACAATCGAAAATTTCTTTGCGGAGCTGCTGTCCTGACTCATCCCTGGAATGCTGCTGGCAACCATCTGTTGAATACGCCCGCGCACACTGTCCGGATCCAGCGTCGACGCCGCATACTTGATGAACACCGAGGCGGAAGCCGGCTGAACCGGCTCGCCCGGTGCGATGCGCTCCGGCAAGACGACATGCACACGAGCCACGATGACCCCGTCAATCTGGGACAGCGTCGACTCCAATTCTTGCGACAGCGCATAAATGTAGCGAGCCCGCTCTTCCAGCGGTGTGGAGATGACCCCTTCCTTTTTGAATATCTCGCCAAGACTGGTCCGTGTCTGATTAGGTAGACCGGCAGCATCAAGCACCCTCACCGCACGGTTCACATCACTATTGGCGACGATTACGGTAACGCCGGCTTTTTCCATCTGCTTACGGGCCGCTATATGTTCCTGAGCCAACTTGGCGATTACTGAGTTGGAATGCTGCTCAGTCAT
The DNA here is from genome assembly GCF_057787095.1 of Pseudomonas sp. N-1-13. Classification (NCBI taxonomy): domain Bacteria; kingdom Pseudomonadati; phylum Pseudomonadota; class Gammaproteobacteria; order Pseudomonadales; family Pseudomonadaceae; genus Pseudomonas; species Pseudomonas sp. N-1-13. The sequence continues at coordinate 3,011,252 of NZ_JBYNRI010000001.1, forward strand.
GCCGCTGAACAAGACGGTGTCGTCGCTGCATCCGGCGAGCGCCAGAAAAGCCAGAACCGTTAATAAGTCGGATACTTTCACGAAGAACCTATTGCAGATTAGTCAGTTTATCCAGCACTTGTGCGCCTTTACTGACGACCTTGGTGGTGAGCGCCGTTTGCAATGCATACTCGGAAAGGGCGCCATTCATTTTGAGCATATCCATCGGATCCGTTGACTCCGAGGCGGACTTGATCGCGCGTTCAGCCTGATGCGCCAGCTCGGCTTGACCAGTGAGACGATCCGATACTGCGCTCATCAGGTTACTCGCCATACCGCCAGGTTCTCGATTGCTGCGCATCGCACTATCGAATAAGTCGACATCAGCTTGAGCAGGAGCGGAAACCATCTCCAGCTCATGCTCAGGTGCAGCGCTCCTGAATGAATTCACGTTGGAAATGGTCACCTGATTTCTCCTGTAGGACGTGGACGATGGACTATTGAACTGAGGACTACGTTACGCTGGCGCGCATCACGTCAAGGACGTTCCGAGCAGCCTGGGAAGCCGTATGCTCGCCTTGATTCATCGCAAGGCCAGGTGGCGTGCCGGAAGCGATTCCCAACCCCAACTGCAACCCTTGTTGAAAAGCCTCCATGCCTTCGTTGCTATTTAACATCTGGCGCAATTGGTCTATTTCACTCGCGCCACCAGTCGATAGCGCAGGGCTGCTGCCGAAACCACCTTGTCCGCCTCCCATCATCCTTTCACTACCCGGATAATCGGTTCTATTGGACCCGCCTGTCATATGTTGAGAGACTTGCTCGAGTGCCTGTTTGAATTTGGCGGTTTCGCCCTTAGACAGATAATTGTCTTCATCCAGTTCTTTGCTCCATGACCCAGAATCTGGCGCTCCGAAGGCGGCTTTGTTCTTATCCATATAATCAGCCACTTGCTGAAGCAACGGTTTGTCTTCCTTGGAAAAGGTAGTGCCGTCACCTTTGGGCTGTAGAGCGTTATTCAGCGCAGATTGCCCCAACCCACTCACAACTTGCCCCATAAGGTCCTGACTGTCCCTGCTTCCAGCATTGGCGATAAAGTTGCTCCCCATCTTATCTTTAACAATGTCCATCATGGCATTTTTCAGGGTCTCTTGAGGGTTTGCTGCCAACCCCATAAGCCCCATCCCCTTATTTTCGGAAAGTTTGTCATGCACCATCTTTCCCAATGGACTACTAAGATCAACTTTTCCACCGGGCATCAGGGAGTTAGCAAGCTCCGTCACGACACCCGATAAAGAAGGTGAGACTTTTGATGAGTCGGCATGTTTAGGTTGAGAAATACTAGTGATACCTAACCCGCCGACAAGCGGTACTGCCATGCTTATATTACTCATAAACTTTAAGGTTCTCGCTGAATGTTACCCCCCCTTTGATCACCACAACAATAAAAAAGGGGGGGGGAGGAAGGAGGGAGGATGGATCTTTAGTAACTGATGGCCTTAGCCTGCCCAGCCATATTGGAAATAGACTTGCTCGCTGCGTCGGAGCGAGCGGAATCGATAGCGCTCGCTGTATTTAGCCTCATCGTTTGCAAAGCCGCATCACCTTGCAACTTAATCAATCCGGCCTGTTCCTTATCGTTGCGCTTCATAACGTCCAGCTGGGCGCTCATTGATTCACCCCCTGAAGCTGCTTGACTCAACTGACCTTGCGTAGCAGCGTTGGCTTTAACGCTATTAGCTTCTTGCTTGGCACCGGCAAATGCGTTGACACCCATGTTTGCCGCACTACCCAGCGTATTGGTGATGGTGCTAAAAGGGTTGCTCGAGATACCTGGCATAATAAACTCCTCATACTCTAGCGGGCTCGCTAGGTAATAGTGGGTGGAAAGTTCTTTAAATCAGGTTCCAGATTTTTTTCAAGCGAAGACGCCTTGCCAAATACGTCCAGCGACTTGATCCGGTGATAGAGCGTTCTACGGGGTATGCCCAATTCCACACTCACAGCATCAATCGAGTGCCCGTGACGCTTGAGGGCTTCCTGAATAAGGATCCGTTCGATAGCCCGCATTTGTGCCTTGAGCGTGCGCCCCTCGATCTCCGTGCTTGAGTTCAGGGTTATCGACGGCAAGCCAAGAACAAATCGCTTGGCCGCTGATTTCAACTCGCGGATATTGCCCGGCCAGGGATGACCCAAGAGCGCTTGCATGAGTTCGGGCGATATAGCCTGAGGCTCGCACCCCAGATCTTGCGCAGCTGCGGTCACGAACTGGGAAAACAGCGGAACGATGTCTTCGCGACGGTCACGTAGCGCTGGCAACTGGATCGTCAGCACGTTGAGCCGAAAATACAGATCGCGCCTGAACTCGCCCCGCTCCACCAACTCGGCCAAGGGCCGCTGAGCCGATGCAATCACACAAATATCCAACGGAATGACCGTGGTAGAGCCCAAGCGCTCAATCGCTCGCACCTCAAGGACCCGCAGCAACTTGGCCTGCAAACTGAGCGGCATGCTATCGATTTCGTCGAGGTATAAAGTCCCGCCCTGCGCAGCCTCGATGTAGCCCTTTCGCGAGCGATTAGCCCCGGTGAACGCACCGTTGACCACACCAAACAATTCACTTTCAGCCAATGATTCCGGGATTGCCGCACAGTTCATCGCGACAAACGCACCCTTGCGCCCAGACATTGAATGAATGCGCTGAGCCAGGGTGTCCTTGCCGGTCCCCGTCTCTCCAGAAAGCAACAGGTCGACGCCAAGCAGTGAAGTACTTTGGGCGATGACCTTGATATCAGGCGCTTCGGCAATGTTGTCAGGTCCGCAGTAAAAGTAATCGCACACACCCATATAAACCCCGTGATCGGCACTACTTCATACGCCCTCCCGCTGCAAGCACGAGGCGAAGCATGGCCATAAGCTGCGCGATCATTAGTGATGATCGCAGGTCGGACAGACCCGTTACACCAAGCCTGACGACTGCACGCGCATAGCGCCTACAGTCTATTTATTGATCAAATGCCACGGCAGATCCAAAAGTGCGTGTGTGACGCGCGCTGCGATCAGTTATTCCATCGAGCGTAAGTGATATTTTTTGAAACAATTTGAATGGCCACTTGGCACTATCGTACCGACCCGTTTTCTCTGGTCGTTGTCAGTGCTTCTTCTTGAAAGCCATTAAACAACTGGTGCTTTAGGGCGGCAGAGAATACCGCTCGCCCAAACCCTGTCAATCGCCGACGCTCATTTTAATGGTATTACTTCACAGTTTGGATACAACGGGGTTTGACCGGAGTCCTAGAGAAAGTTCGATAAACATTTTACGTTTGACGTCATTTTTTAAAAAAACATGGAACCTGGTCGACGGCATGCGCCACTCAGTACTTGAGACAGTTCGACGCAATAAAAAGAACAACTGTTTCACCTTCAAACAGCTCAGAGAATAAAAAAATGAGTAATGAGCGCTACCATCGATTTGTTACAGATATCTGTCAGCTTTCTCAGATCCCTGTGGCTGCGATTGATTTAGATCGGGTTCAGCTAAACGTGAAAGGCATTGCCTTCAGTTTTGCCAACTTAGCCGATACCGTCATGATTCACGCAGACTTCGGCCCGTTACCGGATCGACGCAGAGATGCCGTCCTGCTTCAGCTTATGAATGTCAATTTTCATTTATTCAGCGCAGACCGTCCCTGTTGCTTTTCACACAACGACGACACGGGCCAAGTACAGTTCAGTTGCACAGTTGAGCTGACCCAGATCGGCGCACCACAGTTCGTGCAGTTGCTGGGGCATATCGCTGAGTATGCGCAATCATGGCAGCACAGCTACTTTCTCGATGCAGGCGCAAAACGCGCACCTTCAGCGCGCACGAGTCTGGGGGGTTTATGCTAGGTCCGACGCTACCGGCAGGAAATTTTTTTCCCTTCACCCCAACACGATCACAGTCCACACCGCGGACAGATATCGCATTGACGCCCATGCGCCCTCGCGCGCCCGTCAACAACCCAGCCCCCCAAGCTCATCAGTCGCCACAACCAGGACAGCCCTCCCCCGCGCTAGCCAGGGAGGCCGCGTTGTTGGCTCCCCAATTGGGGCGGTCCGGCTTTGACGCCGCGGTAGCCAAGCAGCGCATGGTTCTGGAAGGTAGATATCTGCAGGAGCACCCCGGTACTGCCTACGCTGACATAAATGACAAGCTATTTGCGAAAGCCAATGGGAAAGCGCCCGAATCCATGACCGGACGCTTACTGGCCGATGCCAAGCAAGCGCAACAGACGCTGATCCATGAGTTGGAAAAGCTGACTGAGGATCCACAACAACCACCGGATCTGGAGGCTTACCAAACGGTGCTGACACAGGCAGTGCGCGCACAAACTGATTTGCTTGGCGCACACGTCGCTCTCTACGAACAGGCATTGACCGATCCACAGCTGTCGGCTGCCGACCGACAGCACATAGAACGTAGCGAAAACGCCTTCGCGCTTCATGCCCAACAGACCGTGAACCTGATACCCGACGCGTTGAAAACGGCCTTGACCAAAGCGGACGCAACGGTCAGCGCGCTGAAGCAATTGAGGCAACCGCTAGAGGACTGGGAACGTATCAGCACGATGCTCAGTGACTTGGTCGAGCACACCTCAGTCGATGGCGAATTCAAAGATGCGCTGGATAACGCCAAACTTCCCGCCAAGCTTCAGCAGCTCCATCAGCACAACGACGGCTGGGGAGCGACTGCCAAGGCGGTCGTCGCGGGCGCCGTGCCACAAATGCTCGCATCGGGCCTGGCGTTCGGCTTTGCGCGCGCGGTCGTAGAGTCTGCGGTCCCGGACCTGAAGGCCCAGGCATTCGCTACCGCGCCCGTGATGGCGGCGGCACATGAAGTAGGCACCAACCTGCTCAAGCCCATGAGTCAGGAGATGATGGGGGGGTGGGCGCTTAAACCGGTGAAAGCGTCAGAGGTCATTCCAAACCCGAATCCCCGGGCTATTGTCGATGGCGAGCTCAAGCCCCTGACCGCAGAGCAAAAAGACGCCGCCATGCAGGAGGTTGATGAACTGCGCGGTCGCCATCTCAACGCCCAGCAAGCCAACAAGAACGGAACCGGCATTGGCGAGGCTGAAGCCTTCGGCGCGTTTGGCCTGGCACAAGGCATCCGGCAAGGGATAGGGCTAGCCCAGCCGCATATCCCAGTGGAGCAGTTTGGTCCCCGCACGCTGGCCTCCATGGCGGGTGGCTTGATCATGGGCGGCGTGCAATCGGGCGCGCAACTGCGCAGCACCGTTGCTGATCGACGCGGACGTGAATTGCCGACCCACACCTTCAAGGAAGTCGACAAACCTTTGGCCAATCGCCTGGCAAAAGCGGCTTCGGACGCGGTGTTGGCCAGCGACCCGAGCAATCCTGAGGTCCGTCAAAGCCTGTTCAGTAAAACCTACGGCTCACTTGCCGGGTTGGGCAGCGCCATGGGCGTCAGCTCAGCGGCACGGGCCTTTGGCTCAGACACGCCGGCGCAGCAGTTTGGCCAGGTGCTTTTGGCCGCATTGGGCTCGCCTGCTCTCCTTATTCCGGCCTATGCGAGCTTTCAGGCGGGCGCTGAAACCGAGGCTCGTCTGGCGGCGCTTGAAAAGGAGCGAAAAACGCAAGAGCTTCCCGGACCGGGCGCCCCCGCTCAAGTACCCACGTCCAACTTCCCACGCACACAAACGGCAATGCAGAACATCCGGTCGCCCGATCGGGCCGATCTACCGCACGGTTCCATGCCGGGAACCTGGGGCAGAACCGCGGAAAACACTTTTCACCGTATCCGAGGAGGGTTGCAAATAGCATCCCAGGCGCCGACCGAACTCACCGAGCTTGCAATCAAGCAGGCTACCGCTCGCGTGGGGAACAACGCTAATGACGTGGCGGACCCACAACCACCTGAGGCTGTGCCGCAGAAGTGAGCGGCTCGATAGCATCCGGATAGCTGAACACTCCAGCCTGCAGACATATCATCAGTGCTGCAGGTTGAAGTGTTATCGACGCACCCTGTTCACGCCTCCCACGGCGCCAGGCAATCCACATCGATGGCGTACAGGGCAATCGCTTCGACGCACACCTGCGGCGCCAGTGTCTGTGCTTGAACCAGCGCGGTCAGGGCGCTCAGAACGATCTGATGACGATCCACTTCGAAGAATCGACGCAGTTGAGCGCGGGTATCGCTTCGGCCGAAACCATCGGTGCCGAGCACCGTGTAGCGAGGCTCAATGTAGCTGGCTATCAGCGCTGGCACGGCCCGGACGTAATCGCTACAGGCGACGACGGGCGTCGCGTTATTGAGCGACGCCTGTAGATGGCTCCTGCGCCCGGGCTGTTGAGGATGCAGTCGATTGTGGCGCTCGACCTCGCGCGCGTCCCGTGCCAGTTCGGTGAAACTGGTGACGCTCCAGACCTGACTGTCAACGTTCCAGTCGTTGGCGAGCAGTTCGGCGGCCGCGATCACTTCGCGCAGGATAGTGCCAGATCCGAGCAATTGGACGCTGCCACGAGGGTCTTGCAATTCGTTCCGGGCAAACAGATACATGCCTTTGAGAATGTCTTGCTCAACACCACCTGGAAGGTCGGGCTGCGGGTAGTTTTCATTCATCAGGGTGACGTAGTAGAACTCGTCGACCTGGCGCTCCAGCATCTGGCGCATGCCGTGATCCAGGATCACCGCAAACTCACCGGCGAACGCCGGATCATAGGCGCGGCAGTTGGGTACAGTCGCGGCCATCAAATGGCTGCTGCCGTCCTGATGCTGCAGGCCTTCGCCGCCCAGCGTCGTGCGACCGGCGGTTGCGCCGAGAAGAAAGCCGCGAGCACGTTGATCGGCCGCCGCCCAAATCAGATCGCCAATGCGCTGGAAGCCGAACATCGAGTAATAGATATAAAACGGCAACATCGGCAACCCATGCACCGAATAGCTCGTGGCGGCGGCCACCCAGGAGCTGATTGCCCCGGCCTCGCTGATGCCTTCTTCGAGGATCTGGCCATTCTGCGCTTCGCGATAGCTGAGGATAGACCCGATGTCTTCTGGCTCGTAGCGTTGTCCTACGCTGGAGTAGATACCGATCTGCTTGAACAGGCTGGCCATGCCGAATGTGCGCGCCTCATCCGCCACGATCGGCACAATGCGTGGACCCAGCGTGGTGTCTCGCAGCAGCCCGTTGAGCATGCGCACGAAGGCCATGGTCGTGGACATTTCCTTATTTCCGGCATTGATGGCGAAACTGGCGTAACGATCGATCTCGGGCACGGCAACCTTATCGTCGTCACACGACGAGTGCCGTGTCGGCAGGTAGCCGCCCAGCGCCCGACGGCGCTCATGGAGGTAGCGCATCTCCGCGCTGTCGGCGTCGGGCTTGAAGAACGCCAGGGAGGTCGCCTGGTCGTCGGTCAGTGGCAGATTGAAGCGATTGCGGAAAGCGAGGAGCGCTTCACTGTCGAGCTTCTTCTGCTGGTGCCCGGTCATCTTGCCCTGCCCGGCCTCCCCCATGCCAAAACCCTTTTTCGTCTGCGCGAGAATCACCGTCGGCTTTGTGTCTTCGAGCGCGGCCCGGTGATAAGCGGCAAAAATTTTCACCATGTCGTGGCCGCCGCGCTTGAGGCGATCAATATCCTCGTCGGTCAGGCCTCGAGCCAATTGCGCCAGCGCTTCGCTCTGTCCGAAAAAATGCTCGCGATTAAAACGCCCGTCCTTGGCGGCAAACGTTTGAAACTGACCATCGACAGTATTCGACAATGCCTCAACCAGGGCGCCGTCGTGGTCGCGCGCAAATAGCGAATCCCAATCCGAGCCCCAGACCAACTTAATGACGTTCCAGCCGGCGCCTGCAAATAACGCCTCCAGCTCGTCGATGATTCGGCCGTTGCCTCGCACTGGACCATCGAGGCGCTGCAGATTGCAATTGACCACCCAGACCAGGTTGTCGAGCCTTTCACGCGCGGCGAGTGTGAGCGCCGACATGCTTTCTGGCTCATCCATTTCACCGTCGCCGAATACGCCCCAGACCGTCCGGCCGCGGGTGTTCTTCAGGCCGCGATGGTCCAGATAGCGCATGAAACGAGCCTGGTAGATCGAACTGATCGGGCCGATCCCCATGGAACCGGTCGGGAACTGCCAGAAGTCCGGCATCAGCCAGGGATGCGGATAGCTGGACAAGCCCCTGGCGCCTTTTGCGCGAGCACCGATCTCCTGCCGATAATGCTGCAAGTCTGTTTCATCAAGGCGCCCCTCAAGGTAGGCCCGGGCATATACACCGGGCGCCGAGTGCGCCTGATAGAACACCAGATCGCCAGCGGAGTTTTCGTTGCGCGCCTTGAAGAAATGATTGAAGCCGACCTCGAATAGATCCGCTGCACTGGCATAACTGGCAATGTGTCCGCCCAGTTCTCCATACACCTGATTGGCCCGAGCCACCATTGCCAAAGCATTCCAGCGAATGATCGACGCCAGGCGCTCTTCGGTGGCCAGGTCTCCTGGAAACGCGGGTTGTTGCTCGACGCTTATGCTGTTGATGTAGGGTGTACCCAAGCGGGGCCGCCAGCCTAAATCAGCGCGACCAGCGACAGCGACGAGCAGGTCGAGCACCCGCCCCGCGTGGGCTTCCCCGCGGTGGGCGATGACCGAAAGCAAGGCATCGTGCCACTCGGCAAGTTCCTGTGCATCTTCCTCGGCCTGGGCTGGCAAGGTGTTTTTAAGGACGAACGAGTTCATGAACTACTCCTGCGTGGTTCAGGGAGTGTTTCGAAGGCGTACCGATGACGCCCTACGCTAGAGCACGCATCGCTCTTGCAGCAGGCACCGGGCCAGGGTTTGAGCTGCCGACAGAATCCGCTCGACGTGTTGGTCCATGTCCGTGCTGGACGGTCCGTCGATGCTCAACTCAAGGACTCGCAGCTTGTGACCACAGACCGACCCCAGCCAGGCGAGGCCTGGGACTGCTTCGACTTCGACATCCAACAAAAAGCAATTTGGACACACTGGACTGAGTAGCTGCTTGGCCTGACAGCGAGAAGTTGTTACCGACTGCATCGGCTTCGCCCCTGACTGCAGCCAGTCGAGCATCAACTCTGCCGGACGCTGGACCGCCAGATAGGCAACCTGGTCCCAGTCGTCTATTGCGACATGCACCTGATCAATGATGTATTTGGGTAACGACGCGCTGATGACAATAACCACCCCGACATCCGCCGAAGGCTCCTTGATCCAGGCTGCTGCTTGCGACATCGCATCCATTGCACTCACTCCCCGATAATCTGCACCCATTTGCACGACCTGATCCTGGAGAGCGAACCTGTCGCCAGGCTCGCTCCTCGATTGTCGTGCGCCGATACATCTCAACCGTTACGGAACAGGAAACTATAGGCATTGAGGGCAGACACTCCACCCAAATGCGCGTAAAGCACTTTTGCCCCCCTCAGGGAACTCGCTACGAGTTGGATATCCAAGTGCGTGCAGCGACTTCGATGAATAAATAGTAAGAAAAAAATCTAAAACATGTGTTGCAAGTTGATCGCCGATTAAAAAACATTATTTCGATCTGACCAGTATTTTCGTTGTGTTATTGCTCTCCAGTCATCACCAGCACAATAAAAAAACAACGAAAACCTGATACCTCCCGTGCCCTGCCCCGTGCAGCTTGATCGCACCGACTGCGCGATTCTCAAACCCTTGCAGCGCGATGCACCCATCTCCAACGTTGCACTGACCGACACAGTGAAATTGAGCGCCCCGGCGTGCCTGAGACGTGTCGAACGGCTCAAGCAGGCAGGGCTGATCAGGGGCATCGTCGCGCGGTTGGACAATGCATGGGGATGCGCCAGGTGCCGTCTTCGCTCTGAATCAGATCAACCCCAGGCTCAGCGCCTTGAGTGTGGCCGCTGCACGAGTGGTGCATTGCAGTTTGCGGAACATGCTTTCGACGTGAGTGCGCACCGTACTCGGGCTGATGCCAAGCTGACGCGCCACTTCCTTGTTGCTGCCGCCCTCACTGATGCAGCGCAAGATTTGTGTTTCACGTTCGGAGAGTGGGCTGCTGATTGCTCTGGAGACGGCCATGGCGCGCCTGCCCTTCTCGCTCAACCCGGGTTGCCGCGGTGGCTGGCTGCGCAATGCTTGCAAGGTCAGTGTTGCAACCCGCAGCCGATAGCGGACCTGCACTGCATCACCTTCGAAGCCGCGGACGTAGCCGCGTCCATCGAGCCGCTCATAAGACTGCACCGCCCCCTGAGCTGCCAACGAGCACCCAACAGCCTGGCCACAGGCGCGCGATGTCCAATGAGGCACCCCCGCGTTCTTTTCAAAACCGTCGTCTGGAAGTGCTCCAGGAATGAGCCAGACATGATGAGCCGCCATGACGTGGCTCTCGGCATTGCTTGACAGGCAACTAAAACCGTTCAGGTCCATCATGCTCAGCTCCTGGTTATTTTATTCAGCTTGTTCGACAGGTCCGCTGCTTAATCTTAGGTAGATTCAATAAAAAGCGTGTTGCATCTTTTCAATAAAATACGAAACAATATTTTGCCAATGATCATAAAAACGATTTTTATTGCAAATAAATTAGAAGTCACGCAATAAAAATAACTTGGCGCCTACCCAGGCTTTTTCCCACCCGCGCGCACGTGAACCTGCCGAAACCAACGATGCTGCCAAGCGATTGAAACAAAAGACTTATTCGACTTAGCCTCCAATCCACCCCAGCGTCAGGGCTTTGAGGGTCGCAGCCGCGCCACCTGCCGACATGTCGTTTCCTCCGGGCATTCGATTGAACATTATTCACCGCCTCGGATAAATGACCGATACCTCAGCCGCCGAGTATTGCTGAAACTGCGCTCACCCCACACAGGAGATCGCATCATGTTCAAACCCAAGGCCCTTGCCCTCACACTCGCCATGACCTGTTCATTGTTCGGCGGCGCGGTCCATGCCGCGGCGCAGCAACCTTCTGTCGTCATCGTCCATGGCGCTTTCGCCGACGGATCCGATTGGGGCAAGGTCGTCCCGCTGCTGCAGGCGGAAGGCATCAAGGTCACCGTGGTACAAAACCCGCTGACCTCGCTGGCTGACGATGTCGCCGCCACGCAGCGTGTCCTGAACAACCAGGAGAACGATGTCGTATTGGTCGGCCACTCCTGGGGCGGTACCGTCATCAGCGAGGCTGGCACCGACAAGAAAGTACGCAGCCTGGTGTACGTCGCCGCGTTCGCTCCGGATGCCGGTCAAGCCAGTAAAGACCTGGGCAAGGACTACCCTGCTCCGTCCGGCGTGAAAGACATCGCCGCCGACAAAAACGGTTTCTTGTACATGACCGCCGAGGGCATGGCCACCGGTTTTGCCCAGGATCTTTCCGCAGAGCAAACCGCGGTAATGGCCGCGACGCAAGGGCCGATCCGCGCCTCGGCATTCGATGACAAAACCAGCGCCGCCGCCTGGAAAGGCAAGCCATCCTGGTACGTCGTGGCCAAGGAAGACCGGATGATCCAGCCTGATCTGCAGCGAGCTTTCGCCAAGAAGATCGGTGCCAAGGTCACCGAAATCGACGCCAGCCACGTGCCGCAACAGTCACGCCCGGCAGATGTTGCAAAAGTCATCATCCAGGCTGTTCAGAAGAGCCAATAATTTCGGGCCTCTTCTGCGCCGGGATCGAGGGAAGTGCTGCGTCGGGATGGATTGCCACCGGTCTCAGGACAGGGTGGCGGAAGCTCGGACGCAACGCACTTCCCTCGCAACGGTCGTCACATCTGGCGAGATTGAGCTTCGCCTCCTGCTACCCAGCCGACGGCAAACATCCGTTGGAACCTTTTGCCCCCCTGCCGTCACTCATTGCCCAGCAAACAAAACGGCAGTCGATGGACCCGTCATCGTGCCCGGCTTCCCCTATCAATACCCTAGCGAGATTCACCGCATGTTCTCCCCAGCAATGATTTTGCACCTCGATCTACGCTTGAACCTGGCGAGCGATACCACCCCGACCAAGGAACCTCGCTCATGCCTATGAATTGCGCGCGGAATAAACACCATTTCGATTTCATCGTCTGTGGCGCGGGAACCGCCGGCTCCGTCGTGGCCGGACGACTGGCCGAGAATCCCGAGGTGGAAGTGTTGCTCATCGAGGCGGGAGGCAGCGATGACCACCCCCACGTGCTGGAACCGGGGAACTGGCCGCTTAACCTGGGCACCGAGCGCGACTGGAACTTCGTGGGCGCCGCGAACCCTCATCTCAACGACCGGAAAATCCCATTGAATATGGGCCGCGGCTTGGGGGGCGGGTCCAGCGTCAATGTCATGCTGTGGGCCCGCGGCCATAAAAACGACTGGGAAGACTTCGCCGCACTCAGTGGCAACCCGGCGTGGAACTACGCGTCGGTCCTGAAAATTTATCAACGCGTGGAAGACTATCAGGGCACCTGCGATCCGGTGCGTCGCGGCAAGGGCGGACCGGTTCATGTCGCGCCTGTGCGAGACGCCCAACCGATTGCCAACGCCATGATCAGTGCGGCTGCCGGCATGGGTATACCGGTTTTCGAGAACCCGAACGGCGCCATGATGGAAGGCCGCGGAGGTGCAGCCTTGAACGACCTCATCGTCAAGGACGGCCGGCGTAATTCCATTTACCGCGCCTACGTCGCTCCACGCTGTGGTCAGCCCAACCTCACGGTCCTGACTGATACGCTTGTCAGTCGCGTACTCTTCAGGGACCAACGCGCCATCGGCGTAGAAACCATAAAAGATGGGCAGATCGAGTGCTTTTACGCCGATCACGAAGTCATTCTTTCGTTGGGGGCGGTCAACACGCCCAAGGTCCTGATGCAATCAGGCGTGGGGCCAGAGGAGGAACTGCAGCGCCATGGTATTCCGTTCGTCCAGCATCTCCCCGGCGTTGGCGCCAATCATCAGGACCACGTGTCCTTTGCCGTTATTTTCGAATACGCGGCTCCACAACCGGTGGGTTACGGCGGCTCGGAGGCGACGCTCTACTGGAGCAGCGAAAGCGCTTTGCATCTCCCCGATATGTTCCACTGCCAAGTTGAATTTCCAGTGCCCAGCGCAGAGAACGCCTCACTCGGCGTTCCCGCACATGGCTGGACAATGTTCGCAGGCCTTGCCCATCCGGAAAGTCGCGGCCGGGTCAAGCTCAGCGGCCCGAATGTGACCGATGCGCCGATCATCCAGCCCAACACCCTGTCGCATCCCACCGACCGGCGCAACGCGCTGGAAAACATCCGATTTGTCCAGGAACTGGGCGCGCAGGCGCCCTTCAAGGGCTTGGTCAAACGTGAAAGCCTGCCTGGAAAACTCAACATCCAATCGCTCGAACATTACGCTCGCAACGCTGCCGTTACTTACTGGCACCAATGCGGTACGGCAAAAATGGGCCAGGACGCGATGTCCGTGGTCGATAGTCAACTGCGCGTCTACGGCGTCCAGGGCCTGCGCATTGCCGATGCCTCGATCATGCCGCATATCACGAGCGGCAATACGATGGCCCCGTGCGTCGTGATCGGCGAGCGGGCCGTTGAGGCTATACGGTCCGCTTACGAGCTTTGAGCGTCAGCAGGCGCCGGTGACTGTGTTCGAGCCGGCCACTCGCCGAGGGCTGCGCCGAACCCTGCGGGAGAACCGGGCCTTGCTTGAATTAACGCCTGTGCGTCAACCCACCCAATGAGTTTTACCACGGTCCTAATCATGATTTCAGATATGCAGAAAAAAACCGGCGTCGCGCACTGGACGGGCAGAGTCCTGGGCGCTCTGGTGGTGTTGGCATTACTTGCCGACGCCGGTGTGAATATTTTCGCGCCCCAAGTCCTCGCAAAAAACATGGAGCTGACCGGATTCCCCGATCACCTCTCCTCTGTCATTGGCAGCATCATCCTGGTTTGCACCGTGCTCTATGTGATTCCGAGAACCGCCGTGTTGGGCGCAATACTGGTGACAGGATTCCTGGGTGGCGCCATTTGCACCCATTTGCGCCTGGGTGAATTGGGCTCCGCCTCGCAGATCATCAGTGGGCTATTGGGCATTGCGGCCTGGGCTTCGCTTTACCTGCGCAGCGATGCCGTCCGTTCCCTGCTGCCGTTGGTTGAAAGCAAAGGGCGAATATCACGTTTCTGAGCGCCAGGCGTTTATGGGCACACCGCATGCGGTTGATTTGATTCGCCGATCAAGCAGCAGCGCAAGTCCAGTCATCAGCTCCTTTGGTTGGCCGCATCCAGCCAATTTTTAACGCGCGCCTTCGGGGCGCGTTTTTTTCGGTGCCATCACCCACGGTTTCCGGGACCAGAAGCATGACGCCGCATAACTATGAAGGCGGCAAGCAGATGATCATGAATGCGTTAGGCGGTATTCCACTCGGCCGGCCCTAACCTCCAGGAGCAAATGCCCGAGGCGTGCGGAACCGACATGCCTGAAATCGCCACCTACTCGAGAACTAAATTCTGGAAGCGGATGGAATGAGTAGCTTAGGCCCGGTGCAATGGAACCAAACGTTCAGCTTTAACGCCGATAAAGCACCTGAGGCCGGGCATACCACAGCAGTTTCTGCCCGCCCGTTGACTGAGGTCGTCCGCGACGATATCGATAAAGTCAGCCAGCAAACAGGCATCTGTGCGCAGCACTTGCACCAGCTCCATGACATCGCTCGGAAGCATCGATGCATTATCGCTTTCCGCCCTGTTGATCCACACAACGCACAGCTGATAGGGATGGGCTATCCAACCAAGGGGCTTAATATAAAAGGGAAGAGTTCCATGGTCGGCCCGCTGTTCGGTTTTATTCCGGCAAATCAGCAGCTCAGTGGAAAAGGCAGCACGACACCGGCCGATATGGAAAAAGCGAATCTGCAAATCGAGCGGTGCGTGGAGAGCGGCCACGCGGTTAAGGTGCCTTTGGAACTGCCAGCAGCACGCATGGACTACCTGAAGCAACACAATTTGATAAGACCGCTTGTTCCGCCTGCGTTCGCAAGTACCAGGGAGGATGGGACCACGTTTAACTTCACTGCTGATAAAACCGCAAACGGCACCTATCGAATAGCCATAGACGGTCAGGCTGTTGAAGTGCTGGCACCGAACGTTAAACCTCACGGCAAGCCTGCTCTTCCCTTCACCGCCGACTACGACTTGCTGTTTTTGATGCCGCAGTGGGATGACGTCCCGCAACAGAGTCAACGACGAGGCTCGGCAAAACCAGCTGCGCCAAACGAGCAGCCCACCGATCTTTGTATCGCCTACATTCGATCGAAATATGAAAATGTCGCCGTCAAAGAGACGGCGGGTGCCGCCCCGACTGTTGATTATGTCACCCGCCTCGAGGAACGAGTCATTGACGACATCAACCACTCATTACGCGGCAAGTTGAAAACACATCTGAATGTTGATGATCCATCAGACTGGAACCTGGTTCATCATGGCTCGGACGAAGGCAACCCAAGTACAAACATGCACAGTAACCTTCCAGCTACCGTCATTGCTCCGCAAGCACTGGGCGAATTTGGCGCCATTGCAATCATACCGGACAAGGTCAAGTTAAACGATTTCCTGGAGGAGGCGCGTGATGCTCACGCAAGCGGTCATACAGGCTATGTGCTGGTCGGAAACAGGCGTTGGTTTGATGACGAATTAAAGACTAACGTCGCCAACCGCAGTCAAGAAATCGAGCGCAAGCTCAGTAGTCAGTCGTCGACTCTTTCGCCCCCTGAGACTCGTCGCGGGAGTATAGCGTCCGGCCAAGGCAGCCGGCGTGGCAGTCATATTTCCCAGTCTGATCTGGATTTATTGAAAGTGGTTGCCGAGCAGCGGCGAATTCAGTCCGGTGGATTGACCGGGTAAATCCTCGCCGACTTATACGGTGCAAATTTATCCAGCTGACGTGGGAACCGGCACAACACTATTGGCCACTCATTTGACCGAACCAATTTGCATAAGCGCATGAGGAGAGAAAGCAAATGATACCGGGTGCAAGCAGCTCTCCCGTGTTCCTTGGTCGCTTGCGGCATGGGCAAGCCATCGAGTCTGCCAAAACTTCGGCTCAAACCGAGCACGTCGATAAACTTTCACCCGCACATTTGAGTAAAAAGACCCTTGATGCTTTTAAGGAGACCTCCCCGGACATGATTCAGTCGGCCATTACCCATATGGCTGCCAACGCCATTGCCGATGGGACGCTGAACCTCTACTCAACTGAGCACAACGAGGCAACATTCAAGCTATTGCTACGTCAAGGCAATACCAGTCCGGGTGAATTGCTCGTGCATGCAAGAAAGAATGAGCAACAGCGCTACGACATTTTCGAACTCAAACATAAATCCTACGCATCGGGTCCCACCGAAACTGTCGTGCTCATGGAACGGTCGAAAGAAGCCAACCGTTCGACTGAACCTCATCATGCGGCAAAGGAAAAATCAAAAAAACTCAACCTTCTTTTCTCGAAGCCGGGTGTTGAATCCCGTAAACAGGACCTGCCCAGGCTGAGCGAATATGCTCGAGAGCAGATTGAGAAAATCGATGAACAGTTCGTTGGTCGAAAACTGGATAAACAAGACGTTCGCAAGCAATACCAACGTCTCGTGCAGGAAAACCAGCAACTGCCTGCCGCGGGAAAAAAATCAGAACCTGAGCTATGGAGAAGCGCGATAAATGATGCCAAATTTTTAGAACGTTCTGCCCTATCCGCGCGCCATCAGATGGCCCTTCGTCAGGGCAAAGGTCCACTGGAGGCGAAAGCAATGGCCGCCCTGAGTGCGCTTTACACCCCTATCGGCATGGCACGTAAAGCCCTTAAGTCCAAACAAGAAAAAGTCGATCAGCAGGAACAAGATACCCGGCGCAAACTCGACGCATTACCGCCGCAGCGGACCGCTGGAATCGGCGCTCCGCGTCCTAAGCGAAGTAGCCTGGATTCGTTGGCGCTGACCGACATTTCATTGGAAACAGTCAACCGGGCTTCCGATACCAGACTGAGTCGCGTCGAACCCGGCGAACCCGATGATCCAGCGATCAAGGCCGGTGCCGAGGCTTATCAAGCGCTCAGCCCAAAGACCCGTGCGGCGCTCGACGCGATTTTGGAGCTGGTCGACAAGCACGGCGAAGCGGCGTTCTCGGATCTCTCCGAAGAAGCGCGACACTCCCTGGGCGAGTATCGCGATCTGTCCTTCAGACTTTCCTTAATAGACGCCGACGGTGGTGAGTCAAACGACTGGACATCGAACCCTGTGCCAACCCCATAGCCCTGTGACGGCTCCGTAGGGCCATCAAGCACCCACCGAACACTCGCTTTCATCACCGGATAAAACAGTGTCTGTCCAGAAATCGCACGTGCTCAAACCCGTGCTGCCTATCTCGTATGAGCAGATGGATCGCTTGGTCGCGTCGATACAGCCTACGCTTCTCGAAGAAGCGTTCAGTAGCATCATCGGTATATTGCGAGGTGGAGGCCCCTTAGCGCTGATGGTCTCGCATGCCACGGGCGTTGAACCGGCCTTTTTGCGCTATTACCGGGTCGATCGGAGCGTGATTTGGGACTCGTCGATCCCCCTTCCTCCTCCAGGCAGCAAGGTGTTGCTCTGTGAAGACATCGCTGGCACCGGGCACACCCTGAAGGACTGCCTGGCATTCTTGCAGCGCAGGGGATTGATCGTGAGGGTTTTCACTGTCGGCTTTGACGACCTAAGCGGTATACGCCCCGATTACGGGCTGGACGGGCGAGGGTATTTCTTGCAGTTCCCTTGGGAGCGCCAAGCCCTTACCTGCGCCTATCGCGATCGCTGGATCGACACCGGTGGCGGGCGTACCGGCAGGATGGCCCATGACCATGATTACGACGTGTACGCCATCGACCTCGACGGAATACTGCTTCCAGATATCCCGCTCCAACGTTATGCGGCGGACTTGAGTGCGGCGCTTGGCGAACGCGACCGCCTCGAGCCCTTCAAGCAGCTGCCACCTCTGGGGCGGGTGAAGGCGATTATCACCGGGCGCCCGGAGATGGATCGCGTTCGTACTCAAGCCTGGCTAAGCCAGCACGGCCATGGCGGGACACCGCTGATCATGAGAGATACCCGCTCGTGCAACGACAGCCCAGAACAGGTTGCCCTCTACAAAGCCCGGGCATGCGTACAGTTGGGGTGCACGCACTTCGTTGAAAGCGACCCGACACAAGCGATCCTGATCGCGCAGCAAGCGCCTTTGCTGCGGGTCATCTGGTGGGATGCCGGGTGCGGCCGGGGAAGATTGATCGGCGCGGCAGATTGGAAACACGGTACGCCTGGGGCGCCATCCTGAACGCGAAAATGGCGAACACGCCGCTGGTTATCACTGCGGGCCACGCTGGTTATCATCCACAGCAGCGCAACAAACAGAGCAGTGAACAGCTTTGATCGAGGCATCCGGGGTCCGTTTCCATGACAATTGCGAAGCTTTTCTCATCTCTTCGCTTCGGAGAAAATTTTTATTGCACGAGAATCGACGAACCCGGTCGCATAAATATCAGTGCTGTGACTCAGGTTCCACTCTCCGAGTGACGCCGTTTCGCCAGAAAGCCTCCACGCGTTGAACAGACGCAAACAAGGAACGCTCCATGCCCCCACGCTCCGGTCCCGCCTCCACTTCGCCATTGCCTGAAGACACCGGTTTCGTCCGGGTGCGTGGCGCCCGCGAACACAACCTCAAGAATGTCGACGTCGACATCCCTCGCGATGCCCTGGTGGTATTCACTGGCGTGTCGGGGTCGGGCAAGTCGTCGCTGGCCTTTTCCACGCTTTATGCCGAAGCCCAGCGCCGTTATTTCGAGTCAGTCGCGCCTTATGCCCGGCGCCTGATCGACCAGGTGGGCGTGCCGGACGTGGACAGTATCGAAGGTCTGCCGCCAGCGGTGGCCTTGCAACAGCAGCGCGGCACGCCCAGCGCGCGATCCTCGGTGGGCAGCGTCACCACCTTGTCGAGCCTGATCCGCATGCTCTACTCCCGAGCGGGTAGCTACCCGGCCGACCAACCGATGCTGTACGCCGAGGATTTCTCGCCCAACACGCCTCAGGGGGCCTGCCAGCAGTGCCACGGCCTGGGCCGGGTCTATGAAGTGACCGAAGCGTCCATGGTGCCGGACCCTTCGTTGACCATCCGCGAGCGCGCCGTGGCGGCCTGGCCCATGGCCTGGCAGGGCCAGAACCTGCGAGACATCCTGGTAACCCTGGGTTATGACGTCGACGTTCCTTGGCGCGACCTGCCCAAAAAGCAGCGTGACTGGATTCTCTTCACCGAAGAAACCCCCACTGTCCCGGTGTACGCCGGGCTCACCCCGGCCCAGACCCGCGCAGCCCTCAAGCGCAAACTCGAGCCCAGCTATCAAGGCACGTTCAGCGGCGCCCGACGCTACCTGCTGCACACGTTCATGCACTCCCAAAGCGCCCAGATGCGCAAACGCGTGGCGCAATACATGCGCGCCAGCCCTTGCCCGGTGTGCGAAGGTAAACGCCTCAAGCGCCAGGCACTGACGGTGACCTTTGCCGGCCTGGACATTGCCGAACTGTCCCACCTGCCGTTGCTGGAACTGGCCGATGTGCTCAAGGGCGTTGCCGCCCCCGATTATCTGGCACAAGCCGAGGAACCGGGAACAACCCTCACCCACCAGCAAACCCGCGAGGCCCGCGAGCAACGCGCCGCCCGGGGTGAGAATCCCCACGCCGGTGGGCCTGATGCACGCCACACCCACAATCTGTCCCTGGAAAAACGCCTGGCCGCCCAACGCATCGCCACCGAATTGCTGGAGCGCATCGTCACCTTGATCGACCTGGGTCTCGGCTACCTGGCGCTGGAGCGCAGCACACCGACGCTGTCTTCCGGCGAGCTGCAACGCCTGCGCCTGGCAACCCAGCTCAACTCCCAGTTGTTCGGCGTGATCTACGTGTTGGACGAACCCTCCGCTGGCCTGCACCCGGCCGACAGCGAAGCGCTGTTCCAGGCCCTGCAACGCCTCAAGGCCTCGGGTAATTCGGTGTTTGTGGTCGAACACGACCTGGACACCATGCGCCGCGCCGACTGGCTCATCGACGTCGGCCCCGACGCGGGGGAACAAGGCGGAAAAATCCTATACAGCGGCCCGCCCGCGGGCCTGCGGCAGGTGCCGGAGTCACGCACCCGCGCCTACCTGTTTGCCCAGGACAGCGCTGCGGGGCGCACGCCTCGAACACCCAAGGATTGGCTACGCCTGGAAGGCATCACCCGCAACAATCTGGATAACCTCAGCGCCGCCTTTCCCTTGGGTTGCTTCAGCGCCGTGACCGGCATTTCCGGCTCGGGTAAATCCAGCCTCGTCAGCCAGGCCCTGCTGGACCTGGTGGGTGGCCATCTGGGCCAGGCCAGCCACAACGCCGAAGCCGACGAACAAAGCCTGGAAGATGAACCGCTGCAAACCAGCGGTGGCCACGTCACCGCCGGACTCGAGTCGGTCAAGCGGCTGGTCCAGGTGGACCAGAAACCCATCGGCCGCACCCCGCGCTCCAACCTCGCTACCTACACCGGGCTGTTCGATCACGTACGTAAATTGTTCGCCGCCACGCCTCAGGCGCAGGAACTGGGTTTTGATGCCGGACAATTCTCCTTCAATGTCGCCAAAGGCCGTTGCGAAACCTGCGAGGGCGAGGGCTTCGTCAGCGTCGAGCTGTTGTTCATGCCCAGCGTGTATGCACCCTGCCCCACGTGCCACGGGGATCGCTACAACCCCCAGACCCTTGAAGTGAACTGGCAGGGGCTGAATATCGCTCAGGTGTTGCAACTGACCGTGAACCAGGCGCTTGAGGTGTTTGCCGAGCAGGCGTCGGCGAAGCGCTCACTGCAAGTGCTGCAGGATATCGGGCTGGGTTATCTGCGCCTGGGTCAACCGGCCACGGAACTGTCCGGCGGCGAGGCCCAGCGCATCAAACTGGCCACCGAGCTGCAACGCAAAGCCCGGGGCGCCACTTTGTACGTGCTGGATGAGCCAACCAACGGCTTACATCCCCAGGACGTGGATCGCTTGCTGGTGCAATTAAATCGCCTGGTGGATGAAGGCCACAGCGTGGTTGTGGTGGAGCATGATATGCGCGTGGTGGCGCAGAGTGATTGGGTCATCGACATCGGCCCGGGCGCTGGGAGCCAGGGCGGGAAAGTCGTGGTATGCGGGGCTCCGGCGAAGGTCGCGAAATGCCAGGAAAGTCGAACGGCGGCCTTTCTGGGCAGGGTGCTGCAGCCTGGAGGTTGAAGGGCAACCTGCCTGGTGCACGGCCTGTGGCGAGGGGGTTATCCCCGCTGGCTGCGCAGCCAGCGGGATCGCTCGTCAAACCGTACGCGAATACTGGACCGTCTGGTCCACGCCCAGGTACGCGTCGAAAGCCATGGCCACGTTGCGCATCATCAATTGGCCCTGGGGCAGCAGCACCAGCGAGTCGGGGTGGATCTCCAGCAGTCCGTCGCGCACCAGTTCCTGAAGCCGGACCAGGGCATCGGCAAAGTACTCGTTGAAACCCACACCGTGACTGATCTGGACCCGGGTGAAATCGATCCGTCCATGGCACATCAATTCGCTGATGACCTCGCGGCGCAACCGGTCATCGTCGCTCAGGCGATAGCCACGCTGCACTGGCAGCAGGCCTTGATCCAGGCGAGCGTAGTACTGGGAAAGCTCCTTGACGTTCTGACCATAGCTGTCACCGACCTTACCGATCGAAGACACACCCAGGCCGATCAAATCGCAATCGGCATGGGTGGAATACCCCTGGAAGTTGCGTTGCAGCGTGCCCTGGCCCCGAGCGCGCACCAACTCGTCGTCCGGCAAGGCGAAATGGTCCATGCCGATGTAGACATAACCGGCTTCGGTCAGACGATTGATGGTCAGTTCCAGCAACTCCAGCTTGCGCTCCGGCGGCGGCATGTCTTCGGGTCGGATCATCCGTTGCGCCCGCACCCGTTGCGGCAGATGCGCATAGCTGTAGGCGGCGATCCGGTCAGGACGCAGGGCGATGATCTTGCTCAGGGTCACATCGAAACTGGCGATGGTTTGCAGCGGCAAGCCGTAGATCAGATCGACACTGACGGACTTGAAACGCGCCAGCCGGGCCGCCTCCACCAACTCGACGACCTGGGCCTCGCTCTGCACCCGATTGACCGCGGCTTGCACCTGGGCATCGAAATCCTGGACGCCGAAGCTCAGGCGATTGAACCCCAGCTGGCGCAACCCCTGGATCTGTTGCGCATCGATGGTCCGCGGATCAACCTCGATGGAAAACTCATGGGCGTCACTGTCGTCCATGTCGAACGCCTGGTGCAGGCACTCCATCAGATCGGCCAGTTGCTCATGGGTCAGATAGGTCGGCGTGCCACCGCCCAGGTGCAGTTGCGTCAGTTTGCGCGAACGGTCGAACAACGCCGCCTGCAGGCCGATCTCACGCTTGAGGTAAGTCAGGTATTCAGCGGCGCGATGAGTCTTGCGAGTAATGATTTTGTTGCACGCGCAGTAGTAGCAAAGGCTCTGGCAGAACGGAATATGGATGTAGACCGACAAGGGTTTGGGCACCGGGGCCTGGTTGCTCAGCTCGGCGGCCTGGCGGTACTCATCCATGGCAAAGGCCTGATGGAACTGCGGGGCCGTCGGATAGGAGGTGTAGCGCGGCCCCGGACGGTCGTACTTCTCGACCAGGGCGCGATTGAAAGCGGATACAGCATTCATGATGGGGTCAACCTGTCAAAGGGGCCGGTCAAAGTGCCTGCGTCGTCGGGAACTGGATCGAACAGATTGCAGATCGCATCCACACTCAGGCGCCCGGCGGGCAAGATGCCAATAAAACGGCTGGTCAATTCGATCAAACCCTGGCTGCGCAATACCTCCAGCTGCGGCCAGATGGACGCGAAATAATCGCGCAACACCACGCCGAAACGCGCTTCCATGGCCGGGATATCCAGCTCCAGGTCGCAGGCAAGTTGCTCGGTCACTGCGGCCCTGAGCAGGTCCTGCGCTTCACAGCGCCAGCCGCGACACACAGGCAACTGCCCGGCGTCCAGCTGCTGGCAGTACTCCAGCAGGTCATCGGTGTTCTGCACGTACAAGTGTTCGATCTGGGTGATGGCCGACAGGCCGAAACCCAAGTGGTCACAGCAACCGCGCCGAGTGAAACCCTGGCAATTGCGGTGCAGGCGCCCGTGCTCTTGGGCGACGGCCAGGTCATCGTCCGCCCTGACGAACTGCCCCAACCCGATGTAGTGATACCCCGCCCCGGTCAGTTGCTCGCAGCAGATTTGGCGCATGGTGTCTGTATCGGCCTGGCTGCTGAAGGCATCCGCCGCTTGGTGTTTTTTCGAACGATAACGATACGGCGCATGGGCGTAGTCGAACACATGCAGCCGGTCGGGCTCCAGTTCGATCAGCGTGGCCAGTTTGCGCGCGAAGCTGTGGGGCGTTTGCCAGGCATGGCCATAACCGAGATCGATGTTGATGGAACGGAAACCGAAGGTTCGCGCGGCATCGATCAGCGAATGAATCGGTGCCGGGTTCTGATAGCAATCCACGGACAAATCGCTGTCCAGGCCAATGTCTGGCACGCCGATGCTGACGTGGGTGAACCCTTGGTCGCGAATCAGCCCCATGGTGGACCAGTCGGTGTGATGCAGGTCGACCTCGATGCTGTGTTCGGCGCTGTCGTATTCACAGAACTCGAAACGTTTGCGCAGGTCATCCATCAGCCGCTGCAAATGGGCGATCACCGGCGTACCGCCAGTCAGGCAGAACGCCTCGACCCGACGCCCTGCGCCCAAGTGACAACTGACCAATCCGATTTCATAGGTCAGGTGTTGCAGATAGCCCTCGATCTCGCCACACCGGCACACGCTCGCCAGGGGCGAACACGATGACAAACGCAAGCGCGAAGGCAGATGCACCGCCAGGGACAGCGGCCGCCGTTTATGGCGGCTGTCGCGCAACTCCCGAAGCAGATCGAGCGAGCCAACCCCCGTATGGAATTTGCGCGTACCGACCGGGCAATCGACATCAGCCACCGCCGGGGTACGGCGCGGGGCTCGATCACCGGGGGTGTGGAACAGGTCGAACATGACAATCTCCGAATGGCTGCGCAGGCACAGTGTCGGACTTGTCCCGATGGGTCGCCTTGACCTGTATCAAGCGCCTTGCATACGTCCCGCAACCGCTCACCAGGTCAGGTAAAACATCCCCTTGGCCAACAGCACGATTGCCAGCAGATGAATGAACACGCTGGTATGGATGATCTGCACGTAACGGGCGTTCATGCGGGCGCTTCTGAACAGCCACATGGCCCAGAGGAAATGCCCGAGTACGCTGCCCGCCAAGGCTATTTTCAGGCCCAGCAGCAACCCGAAAGAAGACTCCCATGGCGCGGAAAGCGTCGGCCAGTACCGCAGCCAGACCATGGCAGCGCCGGCACCGAACAGCGTCAGCAACACCCAGGGCATCAACTGCCGGGCACGCCGGCTGATGCCCTGTTCCAGCAGCACCATGACTTTGGCGGGCAGCTGTTTGCGGATGCTCTCCAGGAACAGCACCTCGAAGAACACCGTGCCAATGAAAACCAGCGCGGCAAACAGGTGCAATGTCAGGAATAGCGGATAGCTCATGGGCTCCTCGGTCGCCCCTGAATCATCGGGCGATGGTTTAGTCGAGGTTATCCCGCGGCTTCGGATTGGGGGTTGATGCCAATCAAGGAAACCCGATACAGCACCTGTGGGGGCGAGCCTGCTCGCGATAGCGTCGGTTCGGCTTGCATCCCATCGACTGACACACCGCTATCGCGAGCAGGCTCGCTTCCACAAGGGTTGTGTGAACCCAAAAGCGTCAACAGAACGTTACCTGTTGTTGAAGTCGTTCCGACCGTTGATCAGCCCGTTCGTTTTTTTGACGCTTTGCCGATATGCGGTCACAACTTTTGCGCTCCTGCGGGTCATAACACGGTGGCCGCCGATGGAATATTGGCTTCTACCGTGGTTCCATCCCGATACGGAGATAAGCTCATGATTTTCAACGTACAAAATTTTGGCGCCAAAGGAGATGGCATCACCGACGACACGGCGGCAATACAAAGTGCCATTGATGCGGCGGCTGCCGCAGGCGGCGGGCAGGTGTACATGCCGACCGGGACTTACATCGTTTCGGCCGGCGAGGAACCCTCCGACGGTTGCCTGATGCTCAAGAGCAACGTCTATTTGTACGGCGACGGCATGGGCGAAACCACCGTCAAGGTGGCCGACGGCTCCGACACCAAGATCACCGGCATCATCCGCTCGGCCTACGGTGAAGAAACCCACGATTTCGGCGTCAGCCATCTCACC
Source organism: Pseudomonas sp. N-1-13 (assembly GCF_057787095.1). Classification (NCBI taxonomy): domain Bacteria; kingdom Pseudomonadati; phylum Pseudomonadota; class Gammaproteobacteria; order Pseudomonadales; family Pseudomonadaceae; genus Pseudomonas; species Pseudomonas sp. N-1-13. The sequence continues at coordinate 3,036,575 of NZ_JBYNRI010000001.1, forward strand.
ATCGACGGCAATCGCGACAACACCACAGGCAAGATCGACGGCTGGTTCAACGGCTACATTCCCGGCGAAGAAGGCTACGACTCCAACGTCACCCTCGACAGCGTCGAGATCAAGGATTGCTCCGGGTACGGCTTCGACCCCCACGAGCAGACCGTCAACATGGTCATCAAGAACAGCGTGTCCCACGGCAACGGCCTGGACGGTTTTGTTGCTGACTTCCTCAGTGACAGCACCTTTGAAAACAACGTCGCCTACGACAATGACCGCCACGGTTTCAACGTCGTCACCAGCACCCACGACTTCACCCTCACCAATAACGTTGCCTACAACAACGGCGGCAACGGTATCGTGGTGCAGCGCGGCAGCGAGGACATCCCCTCCCCCAGCAACATCACCATCACCGGCGGCGAGGTGTATGGCAACGGCGGCGAAGGCGTGCTGATCAAGCTGTCCAGCGACGTCACCGTCAGCGGCGTCGACATCCACGACAACGCCAGCGCCGGGATCCGCATCTACGGCAGCAACCACGTTGAAGTCATCGACAACACCCTCAACAACAACTCCCTGGGCAATCCGGTACCGGAAATCATCATCCAGTCCTACGACGACACCCTGGGCGTGTCCGGTCGCTACTTCAACGGCAGCGACAACCTGATCCAGGGCAACATCATCAGCGGCAGCGACCTGTCGACCTACGGCGTTGCCGAACGCAACGAAGACGGCACCGACCGCAATGCGATCATCGCCAACACCATCAGTCACACCAGTAAGGGCGCGACGCTGGTCTATGGCGACGGCAGCTATGTCAGCGCCACGGTACCGGTGACCACCGTGCAAGGTACCGCCGGCAACGACACCTTGCTGGGCAGCGCCGCCAACGAGATTTTCTACGGCGGTGCCGGCAATGACACCATCAATGGCGGCGCGGGTGACGACATCCTGGTGGGTGGCGCGGGCATCGACAGACTGACTGGCGGCACCGGCGCCGATACGTTTCGCTTCGCCAGCCAGTCCGACAGTTACCGCAACGCCACCACCAGCTTCGACGACACCATCACTGATTTCGACGTTACCCAGGACAAGATCGACCTCGCGGGCCTGGGCTTCACCGGCCTGGGCAATGGCCGTGGCGGCACATTGCAGATCAGCTACAGCGCCAGCAGCGACCGCACCTACATCAAGGATTACGATGCCGACGCCAGCGGCAATCGCTTCGAGCTGATTCTGTCGGGCAACCTGACCAGTACCCTGACCGCCAGCAACTTCATCTTCAATCGGGTGGTCACCGGCACCAGTGGCAGTGACTCGCTGATCGGCAGTGACTCGGCCGACACCCTGCTGGGTCTGGCGGGCAACGACAGCCTCAGTGGTGGCGCGGGCGACGACAAGCTCGACGGCGGGGCCGGCATGGACACCCTCACCGGTGGTACCGGGGCCGATACCTTTGTGTTTTCCAACCGTCTGGACAGCTACCGCAACTACAACACCGGCGGCGTCAACCTGGGGGATGTGATCACCGATTTCGATGTCAGCGCCGACAAGATCGATCTGTCGGCCATGGGCTTCACCGGCCTTGGTGACGGCAAGAACGACACCGTGTACGTGGTACTCAACAGCGCCGGGACCAAGACCTACATCAAATCCCTGAGCGCCGACGCCAATGGCAACCGCTTCGAAGTGGCGCTGGAGGGTAACTACCTCGACACATTGACCAGCGCCAATTTTGTCTTCGCCACCGCCTCGCCCACCAATCAGGCACCGGTGTTGGCCACGCCGTTGCTGGATCAGAATGCGACCGAAAACACGCCGTTCAGCTACGTGGTGCCAGCCACCAGTTTTACCGACCCGGACAACGACAGCCTCAGCTATACCGCCACCCTCGCCAACGGCAGCGCCCTGCCCGGCTGGCTGGTGTTCGATGCCGCCAGCCGCACATTCAGCGGCACGCCAAGCGATACAGCATCAGGCACGTATTCCATACAGGTCACGGCGACCGACGGCAGCAACGCCACTGTCAGCGACAGCTTCACCCTGGCGGTGCAGGACGTGCCCGCCGCGCCCATCGTGATCAATGGCACGCCGAACAACGACACGTTGACCGGTACCGCGGCCAACGAACAACTGTATGGCGGCGCCGGTAACGACACCCTCAATGGCGGGGCTGGCAACGACATTCTGGTGGGCGGCACTGGCGTGGACAAACTCACCGGCGGCGCGGGTGCCGACGTGTTTCGCTATACCTCCAAACTCGACAGCTACCGCACCAGTTCCACCAGCGCCAGTGACCAGATCCTCGATTTCGACGTGGCCGCCGACAAGATCGATGTATCGGCCCTCGGCTACACCGGACTGGGCAATGGCCAGGGCGGCACACTGCAGGTGACCTACAGCAGCTCGACCAACCGCACCTACCTCAAAGACCTCACGGTCGATGCCAACGGCAACCGTTTCGAAGTGTCGTTGGCGGGTAACCTGGTCAGCAGCCTGACCGCCAGTCATTTCGTCTTCGCCGACGAGAACACCCCCAGCAATGTGGCGCCCGTGGTGGTTATCCCCCTGCTCGACCAGAACGCCACCGAAAGTACGCCGTTCACCTACACCGTGACCTCCGACAGCTTCAGCGACGCCAATCAGGATGTGCTGACCTACACCGCCACCTTGGCCGATGGCAGCGCCCTGCCCGCCTGGCTGAGCTTCAATGCCAGCAATCTGACTTTCGCTGGCACACCCACCAGCACGGCGGCAGGCAACTACAACGTACTGGTCAAGGCCACCGATCCGTCAGGTGCCTCGGTGAGCGACAGCTTCGCCCTGGCAGTGGCCGATGCGCCGGACAATACCATCACCGGAACCAACAACGCCGAATCCCTCACTGGCACCGCGGGCGCGGACTTGATCCTCGGCCTGGGCGGCAACGACACGATCAGGGCCGGCACTGGCGCGGACATTGTCGATGGTGGCGCCGGTCGCGACTCGTTGTACGGTGGCGACGGTGCCGACACCTTCCGCTACACCAACGTGCTCGACAGCTACCGCGACTACGACACCGGCGGGGTCACGGCCACGGACACGATCTATGACTTCACCGTGGGCGTCGACAAGATCGATGTCTCCGGCCTGGGCTATCTCGGCCTCGGCAATGGCAGCAACGGCACGCTGTACATGACCCTCAACTCGGCCGGCGACAAGACCTACATCAAATCCAGCGAAGCGGACGCCGACGGCAATCGCTTCGAAATCGCCCTCAGCGGTAACTACCTCAACACCCTGACCGCCGATGACTTCGTGTTCGGCGAGCGCGCCCAGCAGGACATCCTCTACCTGCCGACCCTCGGCCAGTCCAATGCGCGCCTGCTGCGCATGACCGAGGACGACGATCAGTCCGGTACGTCGATGCTGGTCAATGACCTGAGCAAGTACACCCCTTATGACGTACGCAGTCAGTTCGAGGATGCCGACGGCAATGGCATCGACATCGCGGTGGGTGGCAGTACGGTCAATGGCCTGTCGACCCTGGGCGCCGAGGAGCTCAAGTTGTGCTGGTGGCTGACCGACACCAACCAACCGGGGCCTGCGCTGTTGCGCGCCGTGGCGTTGTTGCAGGATCAGCTTGCCGAGCTCAGGGCCATCGACAACGTCACCATGGGCATCGTTTGGGGCCAAGGCGAGGAAGCGGCCCAGGAGATCGCCCGTGCCTCCGACAAGGAAGCTGCAGCGGCGGCCTACAAGACCGCAACGCTGGCCGTGTTTGATTACCTGCACGCCCAGTTCGGCAGTTTCAACGTGTACCTGATGGAGACCGGGCACTACCAACAGGACGCGGCGCGTGCCCGTGGCTATTCGGAAGAGAAGATCGCCGATATTGTCGAAGGTGTCGGTTATGTCCGCGCCACCCAGGAGGCCATCGCCGCCGAGCGCGCGGACGTGAAACTGGCCGTGGACTACACCGATCTGCCCTTGCGCTACGAAGTCGACCCACTGGTGTATCCCGACGACGTCTGGCACTTGCACGAGGAATCGGCGGAAATCGTCGGCCAGCGCCTGGCCGATTACATCGCCGATGACCTGGGTTTCCAGGGCAATCCTGATGACAACAACAGCGTGCAGGACATATTCGATGATGCCCAGAACGAAGGCGGGATGATTTCCGGTACCGACCAGGCAGATACGCTGGTGGGCAGCTCGGGCAACGACACCCTGGACGGAGACCTGGGCGCCGACAGCTTGACCGGCGGCGACGGCAACGACATCTATGTGGTCGACAACGCGTTCGACAGCGTGGTGGAAAGCAACACCTCGACCGCACAGATCGACACGGTGCAGGCCTCGGTCAGTTGGACGTTGGGCGATAACCTGGAGAATCTGGTGCTCACCGGCGTATCGGACATCAACGGCACCGGCAATGAACGGCGCAATTTCATCACCGGGAACGCCGCCAACAACGTGCTTGATGGCGCCGCCGGGGCCGACAGCATGAGCGGGGGCGATGGCAACGACACTTACTATGTCGACAACACCGGCGATACCGTGATCGAGACCAACAGCAACCCGGTGTCTGGCGGGATCGACAGCGTGCACAGCAGCTTGACGGCCTATACCCTCAACAACAACGTCGAAAACCTGTACATCGATACCCCCGACGCCGCCAATGGCACCGGTAATGCGTTGGACAACATACTGTTTGCCGGGGCCGGCAACAACGTGCTGGACGGCCGTGATGGCAATGACACGGTCTCGTTCGAACGGGCCATGGCCGGTGTCACGGCCACCCTGTCCACCTCCGCGCAACAGAACACCGTGGGTTCGGGCCTCGACACCTTCAAGTATGTCGAGAACCTGACCGGCAGTGCCTACGCCGACAACCTGACGGGTAACAGCGGCGCCAACGTGCTCAACGGTGGGGCGGGCAACGATACGCTGGTGGGTGGCTCGGGCGATGACCGGTTGATCGGCGGCGCAGGCACTGACAGCCTGAGCGGCGGTACGGGTGCAGACACATATGCATTCGAAGCACTGTCGGACATGGGCATCGGGGCGCTACGCGATGTCATCAGCGGCTTCAAGAGCACCGAGTTCGACCAACTGGACTTCACCGGGTTGGACGCCAATCCGCTGACCGCCGAGATCGACACCTTCACGTTCATTGGCAGCAATGCCTTTAGCGCCGATGCCACCGGTCAACTGCGCTTTGCCGATGGCATCCTCTACGGCAGTGTAAATGCCGACGCCAGCGCCGAGTTCGAATTCGAACTGGTGGGGGTCAAGGAGCTGCATGCCAGCGACTTCACGGCCTGACGGGAGCAGGCAGATCGATCAACCATCAGGAACCGGGGCTCTGGCGGAAACTCACCGCCAGCCGGTTCCAGCTGTTGATGGTGCTGATCGCCAGCGTGAGGTCGACCAGTTCCTCCTCGCTGAACACGGCGCGGGCCTGGGCAAAGACCTCATCCGGCACCTGGCTTTCGGCCAACAGCGTTACCGCCTCGGTCCAAGCCAGGGCGGCGCGTTCGCGGGGGGTGAAAAAGCCACTGTCGCGCCACACCGCCACGGCGAACAGGCGCCGCTCGCTCTCACCCAGGCGACGCGCATCCACCGAATGCATGTCGGTGCAAAACGCACAGCCGTTAAGCTGCGAGGCACGGATCTTGATCAGATGCAGCAATCCCGGCTCTATACTCAGGCGACTGCTTAGCGCCTCAAGGCCAATCATGGCTTTCATCGCCCCTGGGGACGCACTGTAGTAATCCAGACGCTGGCTCATGGCGCAATTCCGTGCTGATCGGTATCTCCACGGTAGGCCGTGAGCACGCTGCGCGACAGATCCAATGTGTCGAAAAAAACCGGACCAGTTCATAGCAGACCAATCAGCGCGATTTTCTCCACGCAACTTCTATGCATACGCACAATGCGGTTAATCTTGCGCCTTTGCGGGCTAGCGCCACACAATCGCCCAGGAGCGCGCGGGTATGGAACTTCATGTTGTCATCAACGGCCGCAAAGACCTGGCGGGCCAGTTGTATCAACAACTGCGCAGTGCCATCGAAAGTGGTCGCCTGGCCGCCGGCACGCAACTGCCGCCCAGCCGCTTGCTCGCTGAACAACTGGGCGTCTCACGCAAGACCGTGTCCGACACCTACGCCCAACTGACCTACGAAAACTTTCTCACCGGCATCATTGGCAAGGGCACCTATGTCAATGCGCGCCCGGCCCCAATCGTGCGCAAACAAAGCCACCGCGAGCTGGCCGGCGCCGATGTCGTCGAGACCTGGCGCAACATGCCGGACCTGATGCGCCATCCCCCCCTTGAAGGTGCGCTGCGTTATGACTTCATCGGCGGCGCCACCGGCAAAGGGCAGTTTCCCCTGGACGACTGGCGACGTTGTACCGCCCACGCCTTGCGCCAGATCGCCAGCGCCAAGGGCTTCTACAGCCAGCCCGAGGGTTTGCCGGCGCTGCGCAATGCCATTGCCCGGCATATTGCTTTTTCCCGCGGGGTCAATTGTCAGGACGATGACGTAGTGGTGTGCAACGGTGCACAACAGGCCCTGGATCTGATCTCGCGGGTCTTGACCCGGTCGGGCAGCCTGGTGGCTATGGAGGACCCGGGCTATCCGCCGGCACGCCTGCTGTTTGGCTCCCACGGCGCCACGGTGGTCGGGATACCGGTAGATGACCAGGGCATGCGGGTAGACCTCATTCCCGACGGCACAAGCCTGATTTATGTGACGCCGTCCCACCAGTTTCCTTTGGGTATGCCCATGAGCCAGGCCCGCCGCGAGGCCTTGCTGGCGCGGGCCTACGAGTTGGGGGCAATCATCATCGAGGATGATTACGACAGCGAATTTCGTTACGAAGGCCGGCCGGCCGACTCACTGCAAAGCATGGACGACCGCGGGATCGTGGCCTACGTCGGCACCTTCTCGAAAACGCTGTTGCCGGAGCTGCGCCTCGGTTACGCGATCCTGCCACCGGCGATCCTCGAAGCGGTGATCCTGGCCAAGCGCCTCACCGATCAACACACCTCCACCCTGCCCCAGTGGGCACTGGCCAAGTTCATCGCCGAGGGCTGCCTGCTGAAGCACATCCGCCGCTGCCACACGCTGTATGCCGGCCGCCGCGAGCGAATCCTGGCGCGCATGGCCGGGGACCTGTCGCCCTGGTTCGAGGCGGTTCCTACCACCGCAGGCTTCCACCTGGCCGTGCTGTGCAAGGTGCCCATCGATCTGGCACTGGTGATCGAACTGGCGAAAAAAGCCGAAGTCGGGCTGTACCGTCTCGATGGCTTTTTCAACGACGCCCCGGTGCGACCGGGTCTGTTTTTCGGTTTTGGCGCCATCGAAACCCTCGACATCGACACCGCCCTGGACCGCTTGCGGGACATTTTGCAGCAGGTCGCCTGAGCCATTGGACTGGACATTTATCCGCCCATTGGCTGTTTTAGCCTCGTAAATACAGGCCTATCCTGCAGGGGTCTCGTTGATTGTCGAGCCAATCCCGTCCGACTTGATTCAGGAGCCAGAACCATGACTCGCCAGGTGATCAATACCGTACAGGTCCAAGCCGCCGCCGGGCGCTCGGAAGAACTGGGCCGCCAGTTGCAGCAAATCGTCGAAACCCTGCGTGCACAACCGGGGTGCGATGCCTACATGGTCGACCGTTGCCCGGACGACGGTGACCGCTGGACCGTCAGCGCCCGCTGGCAATCGGAAGCGGCGATGCAAGCCCATTTCAACTGCCCTGAAGTGCAAGGGTTCATCGGCCTGATCGACAACCGTCTGGCTCGAAGCGTGGACTTCAACCGCTGACCTTTGTCTTGGAGTGGATCGCGGCATTGGTCTACCCGCCTTCCGAAAGATTGGACGTTTGTATGCCCCTCCGTGGGGCTTAGGGTGAATCCATCGCTGCCACAGCGCGAACTCACTCAAACCCACGAAGGTCATTGCCATGAAAACCCTCTGCCTGATCGCCACCCTCAGCCTACTGCCTCTGGCCCCGGTCTATGCCCACGAAACCGCACCCTCGGAAAAGGTCAACGTGCTGCAGGAGAAGATGCTGAAGAACCTGCCTGGTAAAAAAGCCATGATGCTGACCGTCGACTACGCCCCCGGCCAGTCGTCCGTCGCCCACAAACATGAAGGAACGGCCATGGCCTATGTGCTGGAAGGCGCCATCACCTCCCAGGTCAAAGGCGAGCCGGCGACCACCTACAAGGCCGGGGAGTTCTGGTACGAAGCCGCGGGTTCCGAGCATCTGGTTTCGAAAAACGCCAGCTCGACCGAGCCGGCGAAACTGTTGGTGTTCATGGTGATGGGCAAGGATGAGGCGGTGTTGATTCCGCTGAAGAACTAACACCTTTGAGCCCCCTGTGGGAGCGAGCCTGCTCGCGATAGCTGGGTGTCAGTCAACATCAATGTCGCGGGTCAAACGCCATCGCGAGCAGGCTCGCTCCCACAGGGGCTCTGCGCTCCAACCAATCGCGTATTACAAACGCAAAAAAGCCCCGCATCTCTCAATGCGGGGCTTTTTCATTCAACGCCGGATCAGTTGGCCGGCAGGACCGGTTGACCACTCAACGCCAGGTCCAGCAGTTCGCGGTTGGCGACCGCGTACATGGCGTAGTCCGTGCCACTGGCGGCACGGATGTCCACCAGCATGGCGCGCCAGCGCTCGACCATGTCGTGATGCTGCTCCAGCCACAGCGCCAGGCGTGTTTCCACCTCCTGGGTGCCGTCGCCCTGCTGCAGGACCGAAATGGTGATCGCCCGTTGCTGCCAGTCGACATCATCGCGGAACGCTTCACGGGCCAGGGCTTGCCAGTTGTTTTCCACCGGCAGCGCGCTGATCTGTTGCAAGTACCAGGTGATGTCCAGGGCACTGCCTACCGCGAAGTAGGCCTTGGCCACATCGGCGGCGTTCTGGCCGGTGACATCAGATGCCTCGATGATCGGCAGCAAGGTGTACAGGTGCGTAGTGCCTGCAACCATGCGCGCCAGCAGTTCCGGCACGCCGGCTGCTACGTAGGCCTGGTAGCGGGTCTGCCAGCCTTCGCGGGTCGGGCCTTCCAGCAGTTCGTCGAGCTTGAGGCCCAGCGCCGCCAGGTGCGGACCGAAGTGAGCAACATCACGGGCAGCGTTCTGCTCGTTGCGGCGGCTGCGCAGGAACCAGCGCGTCGCACGACGACCCAGGCGCATCAGCTCGTCCATCAGCTCCAGTTGCACGTCAGCCGACACCTGGTGATCCAGGGCTTCAATCTGACGGAACCAGTGCGGGAGATGGAAGATGTCCCGCACGATCACGTAAGCGCCAGCCACGTTCGCCGGGCTCATGCCGGTGGACTCTTTGAGCCGTTGAACGAAGGTGATGCCCATGTGGTTGACCAGGTCGTTGGCGATCTGGGTGCTGACGATCTCGCGCTTGAGGCGATGGCGACGCATGGCTTCGGAGAACTTGCTCACCAGTGTCGGCGGGAACGCGGTCTCCATGTCACGGGTCAGGTAGTCGTCATCCGGCACCTGGGAGTTGAGCAGCGCTTCCTTGAGGTCGATCTTGCTGTAGGAGATCAGCACCGACAGTTCGGCACGGGTCAGGCCTTGGCCCGCCGCGACGCGTTCAGCCAGTTGCTCTTCGGCCGGCAGGAACTCGATGGCGCGATCCAGCTTGCCTCGTGCCTCCAGATCGTTCATCAGGCGCTTGTATTCGGCAATGCGCACGAATGCCCGGCGTGCCGCCAGGGACAGGGCCTGGGTCTGCTTGTAGTTGTTGCCCAACACCAGGCCACCGACTTCGTCGGTCATGCTGCCAAGCAACTGGTTACGTTGCTTCTCGGTCATGTCGCCGGCCTGCACCACTTCGTTGAGCAGGATCTTGATGTTCACTTCGTGGTCGGAGCAGTCCACACCACCGGCGTTGTCGATGAAGTCGGTGTTGGTGGCACCGCCATGCAGGCCGAACTCGACACGACCCAGTTGAGTCATGCCCAGGTTGCCACCCTCGCCCACCACTTTGCAGCGCAGTTCGTTGCCGTTCACGCGCAGCGCATCGTTGGCCTTGTCGCCCACATCGGCGTGGCTTTCGCTGCTGGCCTTGACGTAAGTGCCGATACCGCCGTTCCACAACAGATCCACCGGCGCCTTGAGCAAGGCGTTGAGCAGCTCGGTCGGGGTCAGTTTGTCGGCCTTGATGTCGAAGCGTTCTTTCATCTGTGGCGAGATGGCGATGCTCTTGGCGCTACGCGAGAAGATACCGCCGCCTTCGGACATGATGCTGGTGTCGTAGTCGGTCCAGGCCGAACGCGGCAGGTCGAACAGACGCTTGCGCTCGGCGAAGCTGCTGGCAGGCTCCGGGTTCGGGTCGATGAAGATGTGCAGGTGGTTGAAGGCTGCCACCAGTTGCAACTTGTCAGACATCAACAGACCGTTACCGAACACGTCGCCGGCCATGTCGCCAACGCCCACCACGGTGATGCTGTCTTCCTGGACATTGATACCGCGCTCACGGAAGTGACGCTGTACGCCGACCCACGCGCCCTTGGCGGTAATGCCCATTTTCTTGTGGTCGTAGCCGGCAGAACCGCCGGAAGCGAACGCATCGCCGAGCCAGAAGCCGTAGTCGATGGCGATGCCGTTGGCGATGTCGGAGAAGGTTGCAGTGCCTTTGTCCGCAGCCACTACCAGGTACGGGTCATCGTCGTCATGACGCACAACATTGGTCGGCGGAACCAGTGCGCCTTCCTTGAGGTTGTCGGTGATGTCCAACAGGCCGGAAATGAAGATGCGATAGCACGCCACGCCTTCGGCGGCGATCTCGTCCCGGCCACCGCCCAGCGGCAGACGTCGCGGCAGGAAACCACCTTTGGCGCCGACTGGCACGATCACCGAGTTCTTCACTTGCTGGGCCTTGACCAGACCCAGCACTTCGGTGCGGTAGTCTTCTTCACGGTCGGACCAGCGCAAACCACCGCGAGCAACGTTACCGAAGCGCAGGTGCACGCCCTCGACCCGAGGCGAATACACGAAGATCTCGAACTTGGGCACCGGTTTCGGCAGTTCCGGGATCAGGTGCGGGTTGAACTTGAAGCTGAAGTAGGACTTGTTCTGGCCGTTGGCGTCGGTCTGGTAGAAGTTGGTCCGCAGGGTGGCCTTGATCAGGTCCAGGTAGCGACGCAGGATGCGGTCTTCGTTGAGCACCTGAACGTCGTCCAGTGCCGTGAGGATCGCCTGTTCCAGACGCAACTGCTTGTCTTCCAGATCGTCGCCGCTGAGCTTGCGCGCCAGGTAGAAGCGGGTCTTGAACAACCGGGTCAGTTCACGAGCGATGTCGGTGTGGTTGTTCAGGGTACTGGCGATGTAACCCAGGTCGAAGCCCAGGCGGATCTGCTTCAGGTAACGGGCGTAGGCACGCAGCAGCGCCACGTCGCGCCATGGCAGGCCGGCGGTCAGCACCAGGCGGTTGAATGCATCGTTCTCGGCATCGCCACGCACGATGTGGACGAAGGCGTCCTGCAAGGTGTCGTTGAGCTGTTGGATGTCCAGGTCCAGGCCTTCGGCGGCGGTGAACGCGAAGTCATGAATCCAGAATTCGCGGCCATTGGTATGGCGTAGGCGGTACGGGAATTCGCCCAGCACGCGCAGGCCGAGGTTTTCCAGGATCGGCAGCACGTCGGACAGCGCCAGCGGCGTGTCGGCGTGATACAGCTTGCAGTGCAGCTCGCGCTGGCCGGACACCTGGCCCAGCGGCTGGTAGAAGCTCATGACCAGCGGATTTTTTTCGTTCAGGCTCAGCAGGTGCTGCATGTCGACCACGGCCGAGTGCGCGGCAAAACGCTCGCGGTAGCCGGCCGGGAAGCCTTTCGGGAAATCGGACAGCACGTTGGTGCCATGGGCTTCGCCGAAGCTTTCGATCACCAGGCTGGCGTAGTCGTCCTTCCAGCTGCGGCAGGCCTGCACCACTTCCTTTTCCAGCAAGACCGGGTCGATGTCGAGACGGTTCTTCGGGTCTACCCGCAGGATCAGCTGTACACGGGCCAGCACGGATTCGGAGAAGAAGGTCCAGAACTCGCAGTCCGAGGCCTTCAGACGCTCCATCAACACTTGCTGGATCTTCTGGCGCACTTCGGTGGAATAGATGTCGCGCGGCACGTAGGCCAGGCAGTAGCAGAAACGGCCATACGGGTCTTTGCGCAGGAATACGCGGATCTTGTTGCGTTCCTGGATCTGCACGATGGACATCACGGTGCTGAACAGCTCGTCCACCGGGGTCTGGAACAGATCGTCACGAGGCAGCACTTCGACCACCTGGGCCAGTTCCTTGCCCAGGTGCGCCTTGGCCTGGAAGCCCGAGCGACGTTCTATTTCCTCGACCTTGCGACGGATATACGGGATGACGCGCACGCTTTCGCCATACACCGACGAGGTGTACAGGCCCATGAAGCGGCATTCCTTGATGACCTTGCCATCGGCGTCGATCTCACGGATCGATACGTAGTCCGGGTAAGCCGGACGGTGTACACGGCTCGGGTGTGCGGCCTTGGCGAACGACAGCGGGGTCGGTTCACGCAGGTAATTGACGGCGTAGTCTTCAATGCGCAGGTCATCGACCGTGAGGCCGGCACGCAACAGTTTGGTCAGGCCGAGGAACGAATCGGCGTCGTATTCGATATGGCCGCCATCGGCGTCATCACGAACCACGAACTCTTCGTAGCCAAGGAAGGTGAAGTGGTTACCCACCAGCCATTCCAGGAAACTCTTGATTTCACCTTTTTCGTCGGCATCGATGGCATAGGCGCTGTTGTCCAGGCTGGACAGAATATCCTGGACCTTGGCTTTCATCGGCTCGAAATCAGCCACCGCCACGCGCACTTCGCCCAGCACCTGCTCAAGTTCCTTGCTCAGGACGTTGAGTTCGGCGGCGTTGGCGCAGCGGTCGATTTCAAGATACATCAGGGATTCTTGGAGAATGCCATCGCCCTGGGTGCCTTTGGGCAGGATCTCCAGCAACTCGCCCTTGTTGCCGCGACGCACGCTCAACACAGTGGTTTGCAGAGTATGGATGCTGTAACCGCGACGGTTCAGTTCGGTGCGGACCGAATCCACCAGAAATGGCAGGTCGTGGTGCAACACTTCCACTGCCGTATGGGTCGACTGCCAACCGTGGCGTTCGTAATCCGGGTTGTAGACGCGGACCAGCGGCTGCGCATGATCGAAGCGCTCAAGCAGGCGCCAGGCAGACAGGGTGCAGCCGGCGAGGTCGGACAACCGGCGCTGGGTAAGTTCATCGAGGGAAATGATGCCGAAGAATTGTTCAGCGAACAGCGCCACTTGTGGCAGTGCCTGTTCACTGATGTGCTGCGCCAGTGCCGCTTGCAGTTGGTGCTGGAAGTCGGCTTTGCTGGCTGCGGTGAAGAACGCCATCTGTGGTACTCCGCTTGGGCTTGTTATTGATGGAAGCGTCGCGTGCAGCCCTTTTTCAGGGCTGTCGGCCATCCTGTTCCTGATTCTCGGGCAGAGGAAACAGGACGACAGGTGGGTGAAGCTGGACAAGACCGGCAGGTCACATCCTTTTCCATGTAATTTCCATGTAATGGACACCTGCAAAAAGCCCTCGTGGTGCCCTTTGCAGGTGTACATCCGCCGTGCAGCTTAACGAGTGCGACAATGTGCCTGCTTGCAGCGCTGCGACATATTCGGTCAACGGCAAGCTAAACAGCCGGTTTGCATCGAACAACCGTAGCAGCCCAGCGAGCAAAACGGCACCTTGCGCTGTGAAATTGCGCGCATATTCTGCGTGTGACTGCAGTAATCCAGCAGAAAGTCGTTCGGGCTGGCAAAATCCACTTTATTTGCGCCCAGCAAGGCTCATCGAGCCAGGAGCCATCACCATGCAAATGACCACCGCCCTTCTGATCGCCAATCCATGCGACGAGGAAGAAGACAACATGGCCATGCTGTGCTGCCACAGCACCCAGGGCGAAATGTTCCTGATGACCCGCTACCCCGACGAAGACGAACTGGAAATCGCCCTGGAGGGTGAGCCTTCGACACTGGAAGGCGTCAAAGTGACCCTCAGCCCGACCCTGCTGAAAATCGAAATTGCCGCATCGGACGCCGATGTGCTGAACGGCGATGATGTGCTGGAGATCAGCCACGACACCGATGCAGCGGACCTGGCGGAAGTGGAATTGACGTTGCAGAACATCCTCAAGGGGACGGGCACCTATATAAGCCAGCTCTGATTCCAAAGGCGACCGCCCCCCTGTGGGAGCGAGCCTGCTCGCGATGGCGGCATGTCTGAAACGAAAATGCTGGATGTGCCGGTCTCTTCGCGAGCAGGCTCGCTCCCACAATGGATCCGTGGTGTTCCTTGTTCCTGCGTCCACCGCCAATTCCCTGTGGGAGCAAGCTTGCTCGCGATGGCGGTGGATCAGGCCGCATTGAAAGTTGAATGTACCGCTGTCATCGCGAACAAGCTCAGTTCCCACACAGACTCAAAACCGATCACAAATCCGCACACCAAACAAAATCCCGTTAGTCGCCACCCCCCGCCATGCATTAAAGTAACGCCCCCAGCCCCGACGTTATCCGAACGCCTGGGCCACCCTTTCCAGGAACAGTCACCGATGGAACATCGTGAAGCGCTGCTGGCGCTGCGAACCTTTCTTTCAACGCAGATCCTCGGCCAGGAAAAACTCATCGAGCGTCTGCTCATCGCCCTGCTCGCTGACGGCCACATGCTGGTGGAAGGCGCGCCGGGGCTGGCCAAGACCAAGGCCATCAAAGAGCTGGCCGAGGGCATTGAAGCGCAGTTCCATCGTATTCAGTTCACCCCCGATCTGCTGCCCGCCGACATTACCGGCACGGAAATCTACCGCCCGGAAACCGGCAGTTTCGTGTTCCAGCAGGGGCCGATCTTCCACAACCTGGTGCTGGCGGACGAAATCAACCGTGCCCCGGCCAAGGTCCAGTCGGCCTTGCTCGAAGCAATGGCCGAGCGCCAGGTCAGCGTCGGGCGCAGCACGTACGAGCTGTCGCCCCTGTTTTTGGTGATGGCCACGCAAAACCCGATCGAGCAGGAAGGCACCTACCCGCTGCCCGAGGCCCAGCTCGACCGCTTCCTGATGCACGTCAAGATCGGCTTCCCGGATGCTGCGGTGGAGCGTCGTATTCTGCAGCAGGCCCGAGGTGAAGCGCTGCACGGCGAAACCAAGCCCGAGCGCCGCGTGAGCCAGCAGGCTATTTTCTCCGCTCGCAAGGAGATCCTCGGGTTGTACATGGCCGACGCCGTGGAGGAATACCTGGTGCAACTGGTCATGGCCACCCGTACGCCGGCCAAGTTCGACCCGGAAATGGCCGAATGGATCGCCTACGGCGCCAGCCCGCGAGGCTCCATTGCCCTGGACCGCTGCGCCCGTGCCCACGCCTGGCTCGCCGGCCGCGACTTCGTCAGCCCCGAAGACATCCAGGCCGTGCTGTTCGACGTGCTGCGCCATCGCATCATCCTGTCGTTCGAAGCCGAAGCTGCCGGTATTGACCAGGACCGCGTCGTGCAGCGGATTCTCGACGTCGTCGCCGTCGCTTGAGTAGCCAGCCATGAACAACCCACTGGCGCCCGTACCGGGCATCCGCGTCAGCCTTTCGGAGCTGATCGAGATGCGCCATCGCGTGCGTGAAGTGCAGTTGTTCTCGACGCCAGGCCAGCGTAGCCCACTGATCGGCCTGCACCACTCCAAACTGCGCGGGCGCGGCGTGGATTTCGATCAGGTGCGGGTCTATCAGGCCGGCGACGACGTACGCACCATTGACTGGCGCGTGACCGCTCGTACTCAGGAGCCTCACACCAAGCTGTTTCATGAGGAGCGGGAGCGGCCGATCTTCATCATGATCGAGCAAAGCCATCGGCTGTTCTTCGGCTCGGGGCTGATGTTCAAGTCGGTGCTCGCGGCCCAGGCCGCCAGCCTGATCGGCTGGGCCGCCCTGGGGCACAACGACCGGGTCGGCGGGCTGGTGTTCGGAGATAACACCCATTACGAGGTCAAGCCCCGGCGCAGCAAACAGAGCCTTCTGCAACTGCTGAACCGCCTGGTGCGGGTCAATCAATCGCTGCATACCGAGGGCGAAGCGGACCGCGATTCGTTCGGCAACGCCTTGCGCCGGGCCCGGGAAGTATTGCGCCCTGGCAGCCTGGTGATCGTGATTTGCGATGAGCGCGCGCTGTCCGACAGCGCCGAGCAACAGTTGAGCCTGCTGTCACGCCATTGCGACCTGTTGCTGTTGCCGCTTTCGGATCCGCTGGATCACGCCCTGCCCGCCGCCGGATTGCTGCGTTTCGCCCAGCGCGGCGCGCAGTTGGAACTCGACACCCTGAATTTCGAACTGCGCCAGACCTATCGCGCCCAGGCCGAGGCGCGCCAGGAGCGCTGGGAATTGCTGGCCCAGAAGCTGCGGATTCTGCTCATGCCCCTGAGCACCCAGGGCGACATGGTCGAACAGCTACGCGAATACCTGAACCCCAAGCGGTCGGGGAAAAGCCGATGAGCAGTCTCGATCAACTGCAGCCACTGATCACGCCGCCACCCATCGGCTTCTGGCCTCCCGCGCCGGGCTGGTGGCTGCTGCTGGTGGTGTTGCCGTTGCTGGGGTTTGGACTGTGGCAATTGCGCCGGTTCCTTCCCGCCAAGCGCTCCACTGTGCGCGCCGAGCAACCCCTGGACCCGGCGCGCCTGGCCGCGCTGGCGGAACTCGCCCAACTGCCCAAACCCTACGATGGCGCCCCTGCCGGCGCCTGGCTGCAACAGCTCAACGGGCTGCTCAAGCGCCTGTGTCGCAACCACTACCCGTACAGCCAGAGCCACACCCTCAACGGACGTAAATGGCTGGCTTTCCTGGATAACCGCTGCCCGGCGGCAGGCCTGACCCGCTGGATGGTGCTGGTGGAAGGCGCCTACAAGCCCGAATGCAAGCTCGATGACAAAGCCATTGCCGGCCTGACCCAAGCCGTCGAGATCTGGATTCGCAAACATGTTTGAGTTCGCCTGGCCGTGGATTTTCGCGCTGTTGCCGCTGCCCTGGCTGATGCGCCTGGTGCTGCCGGCGGCCGACAGTGGCGAGCCGGCCCTCAGGGTCAGTTTCCTGGGCGACCTCGAAGGTCTCGTGGGGCGCCGGGCCCGAAGCAATCTGCCGACCTGGCGTCAGCAGGCACCCTTCATCCTGCTCTGGCTGCTGTTGCTGATTGCCGCTGCCCGCCCGCAATGGTTGGGTGAGCCGTTGCCCATCGCTGCCAGCGGCCGGGACCTGTTGGTGGCGGTGGATGTCTCGGGGTCCATGGACTTTCCCGATATGCGCTGGCAAGACGAGGAAATCAGTCGCCTCGCGCTGGTCCAGCACCTACTGGGAGACTTTCTCGAAAGCCGCGAAGGTGATCGGGTCGGCCTGATCCTGTTCGGCAGCCAGGCCTACCTCCAGGCACCGCTGACCTTCGATCGTCGCACCGTGCGGCTGTGGCTGGATGAAGCGCGCATCGGCATCGCCGGCAAGAACACCGCTATCGGCGACGCCATCGGCCTGGCGCTCAAGCGCCTGCGTCAACGTCCGGCAAACAGCCGCGTGCTGATCCTGGTGACCGATGGCGCCAACAACGGCGGGGAAATCGACCCGCTGACCGCCGCCCGGCTGGCCGCTGAAGAAGGCGTGAAGATCTACCCGATCGGCATTGGCGCCGATCCGGAAGAAAGTGGCACAGCAGGGTTTGTCGGGGTCAACCCGAGCCTGGACCTCGACGAAGCGACACTCAGGGAAATTGCCCAAGCCACGGGCGGCCAGTATTTCCGCGCCCAGGACGGCCAACAGCTGCTGGCGATCAAGACCACCCTCGACCAGCTCGAACCGGTGACCCAACAACCGACCCAGGCGCGCCCCGCCCAGGCACTTTACCAATGGCCCCTGGCCGTTGCGCTGCTGCTGAGCGTTTTGCTGGTAGCCCGGGAACGCTGGCCGGACAACCCTCTGCAGCGGCTGTTCACCCAGCCATTGTTCCAACCGGCAGAGCATTCCGAGTGGCGCCGTCGACTCAAGCGCATGCGCCTGGGGAAACGCCGATGATCGCTCTCTGGCCACACTGGTTGCGTCCCTGGTTCCTATTGCTGCTGCCTTTGTTGGGGTGGCTGCTGTGGCACCTGTGGCACCGGCAGAAACGCGTGGGCCGCTGGCAAATGATCCTGCCGCCGGCGTTTCATGCCGTGCTGCTCAGTGGCGGCAACGGCCGCGAAAGCAAACTCCCGTGGGTTGCCCTTGGCCTGGGCTGGCTGTTGGTGGTGCTTGCGCTGCTGGGCCCCAGTTGGGCACGGGTCGAACAGACCAGCCAAAAACCTGCCGATCCGCTGGTGGTGGTGCTGGAATTGACGCCGCAAATGCTCGCCGCCGACGTCCCGCCCACGCGTCTGGAGCAAGCCCGGCGCAAGGTGCTGGACTTGCTTCATAGCCGCAGCGACGCCCAGACCGCAATCATCGTCTATTCCGGCAGTGCCCATACGCTGGTGCCGCTGTCCGACGACCTGTCCACCAGCGCCAACCTCCTGGAAGCACTCACCCCCTCGATCATGCCCCAGAACGGCCATCGCGCCGACCTGGCGGTCAACAAGGCCATGGCCCTGCTGGATCAGAGCGGACTTGGTCACGGTCGGATCCTGCTGATAGGTTCATCGTTGAACGAACAGGAACGCGAGCATATCCGCCAGATCCTCGATGGATCTGCCACGCAATTGCTGATGCTGGGCATCGGAACACGCGAAGGCGCCCCGGTAACCCAGGAAGATGGCAGTTACCTCAAGGATGCCCAGGGCGCGATTCTGGTACCGCGCCTGGACAGCCCGAGCCTCAAGTCCTTCCTCAATGAGCTGGACGGCCGCTATCGTCCGGCGCGCCTGGACGATAGCGACCTGCGTGGCCTGGGGCTGCTGGACGGCC
The DNA here is from genome assembly GCF_057787095.1 of Pseudomonas sp. N-1-13. Taxonomy (NCBI): domain Bacteria; kingdom Pseudomonadati; phylum Pseudomonadota; class Gammaproteobacteria; order Pseudomonadales; family Pseudomonadaceae; genus Pseudomonas; species Pseudomonas sp. N-1-13. Next base: position 3,055,531 of record NZ_JBYNRI010000001.1, read on the forward strand.
CTCGCCATTTGCGCAGCGACGGTCAGACGTTGCGCCTGGATACCTGGGCGGACCATGGCTACTGGCTGCTCCTGCCGCTGTTGTTGCTGGCCGCCTGCGCCGGACGGCGCGGCTGGCTGTTCTGCCTGCCGTGGGTGTTCATGGTGCCGCAAACCGGTCATGCCTTCGAACTCCAGGACCTGTGGCTGCGCCCCGATCAACAGGGCCAGCACCTGCTCAAGCAGAAGCGTCCGGCCGAGGCCGCCGCCCACTTCGAGGACCACCAATGGCAAGGTGTGGCCCTGTATGAAGCCGGTGCCTACAGCGAAGCCGCTCGCCGCTTTGCCGAGGGCAACGACGCCCGCGCCCACTACAATCGCGGCAACGCCCTGGCCAAAAGCGGCGAACTGGACGCCGCGCTGGATGCGTACGAGCAAGCCCTGGAATTGCAACCGGACCTGCGTCCGGCCCAAACCAACAAAGCGCTGGTGCAGAGCCTGCTCAAAGAGCAGACGGCAAAACCTGCCGAACCTGAGCCCAGTGAAAGTGAGCAGCCAGGGCCCGCCGAGCAAGCACCGAACGCCAATGCCCAGGCACAAAGTTCTGCGCCGGGACAGCCCTCCTCCGAAGCGACCGCGACACCGGAACAATCCCAGGGCCCCCAGGCAGCGCAACCGCCTGGTGCCCAGGATGTGCCGGGCAGCGAGTTGCCTGATGAGCGGACCACGACCCCACCACTGCGCCCCGCGGCCGGCCAGCGCAACGACGAAGAACAGCGCCAGGCACTGGAACAATGGCTGCGCCAGATCCCGGATAATCCGGGCGAACTGCTCAGACGTAAATTCTGGTATGAACAGCAAAGCCATCAGGCCCAGGGAAAAACCCCATGACCCGCTTCACCGCCTACCTCCTCGTGTTGCTGCTCTGGGCATCTGGAACCCAGGCCGTACAGTTGACTGCCAGTGTGGATCGCGGGCGCCTGAATTCCGGGGAGACCGTGGAACTGACCCTGGAGTCCAATGACGCCACACTGTTCGGCAAACCCGACCTGAGCCCGCTCCAGGCGCTGTTCGAAGTGCGCGGCACCCGCCAGGTCAACCAACTCACAACTCTTGATGGCGAGAATCGCGCAACCACCCGCTGGATTGTCACCCTGCTGCCGCGCCAAAGTGGCACCGTGGTCATTCCGCCCCTGCAATTGGGCGAAGTGACCAGCCAGCCGATCACCCTGCAAGTGATCGAAAGCGAAACGCGCAATGAGCCGGGCAAACTGGCCCCGGTGTTCATCGAGGCCAGCCTCGACCAGACCGACGTCTATGTGCAAGCACAGGCGATCCTGACCTTGCGCATCTACCATTCGGTGTCGCTGTACGACGACAGCAGCCTGACACCGCTGCACATTCCCGATGCCCGTACCGAACAACTGGGCGAATCGCGCACCTACGAAAAGGTCATCAACAACGTACGCCACGGCGTGATCGAGCTGCGCTACGGCATCTACCCCCAACGCAGCGGCGAACTGATGATCCCGGCCCAGACCTTCAGCGCCACCCTGGTCGAGCCGGTGGCCCAGGGGGCCACGCCGTCGGGACCCAAGCCCGGTCAGTTGATGCGGGTCAGTTCCGAGCAACTGCGCCTGACCGTCAACCCCAAGCCCGCCAGCTACCCGGCAGATGTGCCCTGGCTGCCGGCGCGCAGCCTTTCCTTGAGCGAGAGCTGGAGCCCGGAACCAACCCACAGCCAGGTGGGTGACTCCCTGACCCGCAGCCTGACCCTGGAAGCCGAGGGCCTGGCCAGCGCCCAGTTACCGCCCCTGCCAGCCACTGAAATCAGCGGCCTGCGGCGCTACCCCGACCAACCGGTACTCAGCAGTCGCAGCAGCGAGCGCGGTTTGGTGGGCAGCCGTGAAGACCGCGAGGCCCTGGTGCCCAACCGCAGCGGCACCATTGAATTGCCGCCGGTGGAAGTGGTTTGGTGGAACACCCGGGAAGACCACCTGGACCGCACCAGCCTTCCAGCGCGGACCCTGCAAGTGGCGAACAACCCGAGCCTGATGGTGGACACGCCAACAAGCACACCTCAGATTGTGACGATCGTCGACAGCGACACCTTGCGGTATTGGCAATTGAGCACTTTCATCCTGGCCTGCACCACGCTGCTGGGCTTGGGCCTGTGGTGGCGCGCCCGTTCGCAGCCGGCGATCCTGCGCGCGACCCAGGCCGGGCCGAGCCCGCGGACCTTGCTGGACGACCTCAAGCGTGCCTGCCTGGCCAACGACTCCCACGCTACACGCCAGGCGCTGGACGCCTGGGCTCGCCAGCAACCGGAAACCCTGGCCGACATGGCTGCGCGCTTCGTGCCACTGTCCGACGCCCTGGACGGCCTCAACGGCGCGCTCTACAGCGAAACGGGTCAATATTGGCAGGGCGAAGATCTGTGGCGAGCCATTCGTACCATTCCCGCTGCGGAAGGCTTCCAGGACCCGGCCGGCGACAGTGGCTTGCCACCGCTCTACCCCAAGTGATCCCTTTGCGGGACATAGCGCTTCTGTGGCTCGCCACAGGAGTGGTGCCAACTCATTTGGAGAAGTTGCCCGGTTTCTCTCCTCTGTTTCCCAGTAAACTCTCCATCTTTTAGCCGCCTCTCTTCCCGCGGCCATCATCTGTTTTCTGGAGTTCATCTTGCGTCTGTTCCACACCTCCGACTGGCACCTTGGGCAAAACCTGCACGGTCAGGAACGCGACTTCGAACACGCCTGTTTCCTTGACTGGCTGCTGCGTCAGTTGACCAGTGAAAAGCCCGACGTGCTGCTGATTGCCGGGGATATCTTCGACACGGTGAACCCGCCGGTCAAAGCCCAGGAGCGGCTGTACGACTTCATCGTCAGTGCCCATGAACAAAACGCCAATCTGACCATTGTGATGATCGCCGGCAACCACGACTCCGGTTCGCGTATCGAACTACCGGCGCCGCTGATGCGTCGGTTGCGCACCCATGCCCTGGGCCGGGTGTTGTGGCTGGACGACGGGCAATTGGACGTCGAGCGCTTGCTGCTGCCGCTGCCCGACGCCAAGGGCAAGGTCAAGGCCTGGTGCCTGGCCCTGCCATTCCTGCGGCCTGCCGAGGTGACCGGCGCACAACTGGGTGACGATTACCTGCGGGGCATCGGTCAGGTCCATGAATGGCTGATCGCCGCCGCCAACGACAAACGCAAGAAGGGCCAGGCGCTGATCGCCATCAGCCACGCTCACATGGCCGGCGGCTCGGTGTCCGAGGATTCCGAGCGCAGCCTGATCATTGGCAACGCCGAGGCCCTGCCCGCCAGCCTGTTCGGCCCGAGCATCAGCTACGTCGCCCTCGGCCATTTGCACAAACCACAAAAGGTCAACGGCGAAGAGCGCATCCGCTACAGCGGCTCGCCGATTCCATTGTCATTTTCGGAAATCGGTTATCAGCATCAGATTCTCGATATCACCCTGGAAGGCGAAACCCTGGTCAAAGTCGAGCCACGGCTGATTCCCCGGGCCGTCAATCTGCAGCGCCTGGGCCCGGCACCCCTGGCCGATATTCTGGTGCAACTCAAGGACCTGCCGGACATCGACCTGTTGGCCGATGTCCAGCGCCAGCCCTGGCTGGAGGTGCGGGTGCGCCTCGATGAGCCGCAGCCTGACCTGCGCCATCAAGTGGAAACCGCCCTGCAAGGCAAAGCCGTGCGCCTGGTGCGGATCGCCGCCGAATACGCCGGCAACGGCGGCAGCACAAACGTCGATGACGGCGCCGCGTTGGTGGAACTGGATCAGTTGAGCCCGCAGGAATTGTTCAGCCGCGCCTGGCAGGACACCTACGGCAACGAAGTGGACGAACAGACTCTCAAGGATTTTGCCGTGCTGTTGCAAGACGTGCAGATGGAGGGCGAGCAGCCATGAAAATTCTCGCGATCCGTCTCAAGAACCTCGCGTCCCTGGCCGGGCCCTTCGAAATAGACTTCACCGCCGAACCGCTTGCCAGTGCAGGCCTGTTCGCCATCACCGGCCCCACAGGCGCCGGTAAAAGCACCCTGCTCGACGCGTTGTGCCTGGCGCTGTTCGGCGCCGTGCCGCGCCTCAACAACACCGGGCGCGACGCCAAGGTGCCGGACGCCGACGGCGAAATCGCTACGGGCGATCCGCGTACGCTGTTGCGCCGTGGTACTGGCGATGGTTACGCCGAAGTGGATTTTCGCGGCATCGACGGTCGTCGCTACCGGGCGCGCTGGGAAGCCAATCGCGCCCGGGAAAAGGCCGCTGGCAAGCTGCAAGCCAGCCGCCAGAGCCTGCGGGATCTAGACAACGATCAGTTGCTGGCGAGTCAGAAAGGCGAATACAAGGCCCAGCTCGAAGCCGCCCTGGGCTTGAACTTTGAACAGTTCACCCGTGCCGTGTTGCTGGCCCAGAGCGAGTTCAGTGCATTCCTCAAGGCCGACGACAACGACCGCAGCGAGCTGCTGGAAAAGCTCACTGATACGGCCCTGTATACCCAATTGGGCCGGCGCGCCTTCGACAAGGCCAAGCAAGCCAAAGAGTCCCACAAGCAATTGCAGGACCAGGCCACCGGCGTCACACCACTGGCCCCAGAGGCCCGCGCCGAACTGGACCAGCGCTTCAACGAAGCCCAGCAACAGCTCAAGACCCAACAGGCGCAACTCAAGCAACTGGAGCAGCAACACACCTGGCTCAAGGAACTGCGCCAGTTGCAAGAGCAACGGGCCAGCGCCGCCGAGCAACTGCAACAGGCCCAGGCCGACTGGGACGCCCAGGCCGACGAACGCCTGAAGCTGACCCGCCTGGAACAACTCGCGCCGCAACGGCATCAGTTCATCCGCCAGACGGAACTGACCCGGCAGCTCGAACCCCTGGCGGTACAGGTTCAGCAGCTCACCCAGCAACAGATCGATCTGCATGAACGCCAGGCCGAGCTGGAGAAAGGCCTGGGCGTTACGCAACTGGCCCTGACCGCAGCCCGACAACAAAGCACCGACAGCGCCCCCTTGCTGCGCCAGGCCTTTGAAGAACAAGGCACCCTCGCCCGCCTCGATAAGGAGGATCGCCAAAGCGCCGAACGCCAGGAGCAGGCACAACACGCCTGTAGCGAAGGCCAGCGCACCATCGACACGCTGCTTGAGCAGCAAAAACAGGTGGCCGAGCGCTTGCAGCGAATCGCCGGGGAGCTAGAACAAAGCACTCACCTGGCGCCGTTGAGCGACGCCTGGCAGGCCTATCGTGATCGCCTCCAACAGCTGATGCTGATTGGCAATCGCCTGAACCAGGGTCAGGTTGAACTCGCCACCCTGGAGCAAAATGCCGCTCACGCCGCCGAGCACCTGGCAACCCACCGGCAAAACCTCGAAGTGCTCTACAAGGAAGCCGACGCCGAACCGCAAGCGGTGGCCGAGCAGATCCAGTTGCTCGCTAATCTGCTGCAAGACAATCGCAAGCAACTGCGTGCATTCGAGGATCTGACGCGGCTCTGGGCCAGCCAGCAAGAGCTGGACAAGCGAGGTGCCGAGCTTGAACAGCGCCAGCAACAGGCGTTGCAGGAACGCGACCGATTGGTACGCGAAGGCAGCGAAGCCAAGGCCGAACTGGCGATTGCCGAACAGACCCTGAGCGTCACCCGCCAACTGCTGGAGCGTCAGCGCCTGGCCCGCAGCGAAAGCGTCGAACAACTGCGTGAACAGCTCAAGGATGACCAGCCATGCCCGGTGTGTGGCAGCGTCGAGCATCCTTACCATCAGCCCGAAGCCTTGCTGCAAAGCCTGGGGCGTTTTGATGAAACCGAAGAGGCCAATGCACGCAAAGCCGTCGAGTCGCTCCATGAAAAAGTCATCGACCTGCGCGCGCAATACAGCGGCGTCATCGCCCAGCTCAAAGAACTCAAGCAGCAACAGGAACAGCTCGCCAGCCAGCATCAAAGTCTGGCGCCCAGCCTTGAAGGCCATCCGCTCTCGGCGCAACTGCTGGCCCAGGATGCGGCCAAACGCGACGCCTGGCTGGACCAGCAAAGCAGTCAGCTCAACCTGCGTATCAGTCAGGACGAACAACGCCAGGCCGCCCTGCTGACGCTGCAACAGGACGCCGCGCGCCTGGCGCAGCACTTGCGCGAGGCTGAAACTGCGCATCAGCAGGCATCACTGCACCTGAACAACCAACAGCAGGAGCTGGCCCGGGATCGCCAGCGCCTGGACGAGGAACTGAGCCACTTCAGTACGTTGTTGCCGGCAGACACACTACAGGCCCTGCGCACCGAGCCGGCCGCGACCTTCATGCAGCTTGACCAGCAGATTGCTCAACGCCTGGCGCACCTGGAACAGCAACGCGACGAACTCAGCGAGCAGCTTCAGCGTCAGCAGGCCCTGGAGAAAGAGCAGGATCGCCAGCAAACCCGCCTCCAGCAGTTGGAGTTGGCGCAACGGCAACTGAGCGCCCTGACGGAACAACAGCAGGCCTGCCAGCAGCGGCTCAAGCAATTGCTGGGCGAACACACCAGCGCCGAACAGTGGCAGCAGCAACTCGACCAAGCCCTGGAACAGGCCCACAGTGCCGAAACAGCGGCCAATCAACAACTGCAAGCGCTACGCCACAACCGGGTGGAACTGGCCGCCGAACTCAAGGCCCGCCAGGAACAGGCCCAAGCGCTGGACACTGAACACACAGCCCTGGCCGCCGGCATCGCACAATGGCGCGCCAGCCACCCGGAACTGGATGATGCCTCTCTGGCCGCCTTGCTTGACCTGGACGAGCAAAGCGTCGGCCAACTGCGCCAACAACTGCTCAACAGCGAAAAAGCCATTGAGCAAGCCCGCGTGTTGCTTACTGAACGCGAGCAGCGCCTGCAACAGCATCAGGCCCAGCACAACGGCAATCTGGAATCTGAACAACTGGCCCAGGCCCTCACCGAACTTCAAAGCCAATTTACCGCCAGCGAGCAGCGCTGCGCCGAACTACGCGCCGAACAGGCCGAGGACCAGCGCAGGCAGAACGCCAACCAGGCCCTGGCCCAGCAGATCGAACAGGCTTATACCGAGTACCAGCGCTGGGCACGGCTCGATGCGCTGATCGGTTCGGCCACCGGCGACCGCTTCCGCAAGCTGGCGCAGGCGTACAACCTCGATTTGCTGGTGCATCACGCCAACGTGCAGCTACGACAATTGGTGCGCCGCTACCGGCTCAAACGCGGTGGCAGCATGTTGGGGCTTCTGGTGATGGACACAGAGATGGGCGATGAGCTGCGCTCGGTGCATTCGTTGTCCGGCGGTGAAACCTTCCTGGTTTCCCTGGCCTTGGCGCTGGGCCTGGCCTCGATGGCGTCCAGCACGCTGAAAATCGAATCGCTGTTCATTGACGAAGGCTTTGGCAGCCTGGACCCCGAATCGCTGCAACTGGCCATGGATGCTCTCGACGGTTTGCAAGCCCAGGGACGCAAGGTTGCGGTGATTTCCCACGTGCAGGAAATGCATGAGCGGATCCCGGTGCAGATCCAGGTTCGTCGTCAAGGGAATGGCTTGAGTACCGTGGAGGTGAAATGAGCCGCGCCACGCTCTACTCGTTCCGGCGTTGTCCCTACGCGATGCGAGCGCGCATGGCGTTGCGCTACAGCGCGGTCGATTTGAACATTGTCGAAGTCAGCCTCAAGGCCAAGCCGCCCGAAATGCTGGCGCTTTCCAGCAAGGGTACGGTGCCGGTGCTGCAGGTCGATGGCAAGGTGATTGATGAAAGCCTGGAGATCATGCACTGGGCTCTGGCGCAGCATGATCCGGATAATTGGAGATTGCTTGGCGACCTCGAAGGCCAGGCGTTGACGGCCGCGTTGATCGAGGAAAACGACCAGGTCTTCAAGCTTCATCTGAACCGCTACAAATACCCCGAGCGCCATCCCGAGTATCCATTGGAACATTATCGGGCCGAGGGCGAGGTCTTCTTGCGCAGGCTGGAAGCGTTGCTTGAAACCCGAGCATTTCTGGCAGCGGCTCACCAGAGCCAGGCCGACGTGGCGGTGATGCCGTTCGTACGGCAGTTTGCTCATGTCGACCGGGAATGGTTTGCCGCAGCGCCCTACCCTCGCCTACAGCGTTGGCTGCAAGGCTTGCTGGATTCCGAGTTGTTCGTGGCGATCATGGCCAAGCAATCACCCACCCGGTGAACAGCTTTCGTGGCTTGCTTCAGGCAGCCACGCTGCACATGCGCACCACTGCACAATCGACCTGAAAAGGCCCGAAGACGGCAACCCTGGGCTTGACCGGCGGATTCCCCACCAACGCCCCCAAAGCCTTGGCGGTCAGAATGTTGTGCGCGATGTTGTGGTTGCACTCGATGGTCCGCGCCAGAGATCCCGCCGAGGCTTGCCCCAGACCCAGCAATGAAAAACCATTGGTGATGAACGCCAGGAATGCGATCACCCAAAACTTGCTTCTGTTCATGCGCCGACCGCCCCTTTTGCGGCGCCATGCTCGAGCGCCGCGCGGGCAACCGGGGGACCATAATGAACAGAAGGCCGGGCAGCCTGGAGAGAGGTTTCGGCAGAGCCTTGGTATTGGGCACCGAGGCTAACCACCAACACCATCGCCACGTACAGGCCGATGGCGATGTACGCGCCGTGTCTGGCAGAAGATAGGATTGCGCTGGCCATGGGGTTCTCCGTGGGCATGTTTCAGTGCCCACAGAATCAATCAACTAAACCGATTTTAATAGCGACAAATACGCATAGTGTCTATCAGTTTTATTGATTACTAATCCAAACAGATCAGTCCCTAAGCAGGCTCAATAATCGCTCACGAGCAGCGTCCGGCTCGCCGGGGGTCGGCTGGGCGGCCGAAACAATGGGGGTGGAATAGAGGAACAGCAGCATCATTGCCAGACGCATCGCCATAGTGTCGATCTCTTGTTGGAGAAGGAGTCAATTTACTAGCGTCAAATTTAAACACATGGCCATGTGATATTACAGCGGGTTTTTCGTAGGAGCAGGCAAAGCCTGCGATTTTTTCTCTTTTTCAAAGATGAAAAGATCGCAGGCTTCAGTCTTCAGCGCGGTTCAGTGTTGGGTCTTGTGGTCCAGGGCGGCGTAGAAGTTGGCGCTCTGTTGCAGGTATTTTTCGGTATAGCTCTGGGTGCGATTTTTCTTGTCGCTGATTTCAATGTTGGCACTGGCTGGCAGCGCTACGGTGGCGGAGATAGCGGAAGCAGCGATCACGGAGAAGAGATTCAGATTCATGTCGATAGTCCTCGGATGAGTTGGCTTGCCTGCCCGGTTGGGCCGTGAAGCAAACTTACGCGCCGAGGCGTCTCGCTTTGAAATGCTTTGCAACACTAGCGAATATCAGTCTTGTTGATACAGCGACGCAGGCCCCGAAAATCGGGGCCTGCGCTTTACTGAGGGAGCATGAATTTCAAGTCGCTCGGCGCATCCATCGCCAGCTTTTGCACGGTTTTACCCAGCAGGCCGGTCTTGGGGTCACGCTCGAGAACCACGATCTGGTTGCTCTTCTGATTGGCGATCAGCAGGAATTTCCCGCTCGGATCGAGGCTGAATTCCCGCGGATGATCCCCCTCCACAGAGCGGCGCTGAAGCTCTGTCAGCGTGCCGGCAGTCGGGTCGATGGCGAACACCAGCACTTCGTTGGTGGTGCCACGATTGCTGACGTACAGGAACTTGCCATCCTTGGAGGCATGCAGCGCTGCCGCCGCCCTACCGGGCTGTGGTTTGCCCGCTGCCAGGTCGACCAGTTGCCGCTGGGTCAAACGCCCGTCCTGATAATCGAACACCGCCACCTGGGCGCTCATTTCCATGGTCAGCCACGCATGCTTGCCGTCGGCGCTGAACAGCAGATGACGCGGGCCGCTGCCGGGCGGCAACTGCACGAAGGCCGGATCGGCGGCGGTCAGTGGCAGTTCGGGGTTGGCCTTGGGGTCGTAGCGGTAGATGAACACCTTGTCCGCCCCCAGGTCGCTGGCGAACACGTACTTGCCATCGGGCGAAGACACGGCCGAGTGCACATGGGCGGACATCTGCCGCTCGGGATTGATCCGACTCGGCTGATGGCTGCTCACTTGCACCACCGGCGACAGCTTACCGTCGGTTCCCACCGGCAACACCGCCAGGGTGCCTCCCGGGTCTTCCACCACCGAATAGTTGCTGACCAGCAAATGTCGACCATCGCCACTGAGGCTCGAATGAGTCGGTTCGTTGCCCAATGACTGCACCTGACTGATCAGGCTCAGCTCATGGGTCTTCGGGTCAATGGCGTAGCTGCTGACCTTGCCCACCGGGTCTTTTTGCCCCGGTCCGTTTTCATTCACCACGAACAGCCGGCTCATGTCCTTGGAAAGGGTCAGCCACGATGGGTTGTCGGTCTTGATCACTTGCAACGGCTGGGCATCGAGCTGGCCGCTGCGGCTGTCGAATTGCAGGCGGTAGATGCCCTGGCTCTGGCCGGCGGTATAGGAACCCACCAACAGTTGATGGCGCTCATCGGTCTCTGCCTGGACGCCCATGGCACCCACGCTACCGGCCATCAACAAGGGCCAGAAACTACGCATCCTCATGTGTGTCTTCCTCATCGTCGTGGCCGCTGGTCGCTTCCACGCACTCCAAGTGGTGGTCGCCCGAATCGCTGGTGATGATCCAGTGTTTCTTGACCACGTCGAACGTCGCGGCCTCCATCTGCGCAGGCGTGAAGCGCCAATGCTCGAGAGTGCGACCGTTCATGCACTCGACGTGCAACTGGTCTTGTTCGTCGAGGGAAAAATCGAATGCGTGCAGCCCGTCGATGATCAGCATGTCGCAGGTTTCGAGGGCGTGCAGCAGGGTGTCGGTCAAGGCAGTCATGGCGATCAGTCGGTCGTTGGGAAAGTGCTCATGATAACCCAATGTGGGAGTGGGCCTTGGGCCAAAAGGTTCGAAAGCACGGTCAACTGCCAGATCGCCATCGCGAGCAGGCTCGCTCCCACAATTGGATTTGCAGCGAACACACATCTTGTATTCACCATCCATCCACTGTGGGAGCGGGCCCGCTCGCGATAGCGGCAGCCCATTGAACTTCAATGCAACTGCCTGACTGCGATCAGAGCGCCTCGCGCCCCGGCACCCCATCGACCAATCGCTGGATGCCCAGCGGATTGGCGTTTTTCAAAGGCTCGGGCAACAGGCTGTCGGGGTAGTTCTGGAAGCACACCGGGCGCAGGAAACGATCGATCGCCAGCGTACCCACCGAAGTCCCACGGGCATCGGACGTCGCCGGGTAAGGCCCGCCATGGACCATCGAGTCGCAAACCTCGACGCCGGTTGGATAACCGTTGAGCAGGATGCGACCGACTTTTTGCTCCAGCAACGGAGTCAATTCTCTGAACTGCTCGAAATCCGCTGGCTCCCCGATCATGGTTGCAGTCAACTGACCGTGCAGGCCGTTCAGCGCGGCAGTGAGCTCGGCTGGGTCCGCCACTTCGACAAACACCGTGGTCGGGCCGAACACCTCTTCTTGCAGCGCCTCGTCACCGTTGATCAACAAGCTGGCGTCAGCCTTGAACAACTGCGGCTGGGCCTGGTTGCCCTGTTGCGCACGTCCGGCCAGATGTTCGATGCCCGGGTGAGCCAACAACTTCTGCAGGCCCTTGCCGTAGCTTTGCAGCGTGCCGGCGTTGAGCATGGTTTGCGGGGCCTGATCGCCGATCAGCGCGGCCACTTGTTGGGTGAAGGCGCTGAATTGCGGCGAGCGGATGCCGATCACCAGGCCGGGATTGGTGCAGAACTGACCACAGCCCTGTACCACCGAGGCGGTCAAATCGCGGGCGACGCTGTCGGCACGCTTTTCCAACGCTTGCGGCAACACGATCACCGGGTTGATGCTCGACATCTCGGCGAATACCGGGATCGGCTGGGGCCGCGCGGCGGCCATGTCGCACAGGGCGCGGCCGCCCTTGAGGGAACCGGTGAAGCCTACCGCCTGGATCGCCGGATGCTTGACCAGCCATTCGCCAACACCACCGCCGTAGATCATGTTGAATACGCCGGCGGGCATCGAGGTTTTTTCAGCCGCGCGGATAATCGCATCAGCCACCCATTCGGCCGTTGCCATGTGGCCGCTGTGGGCCTTGAACACCACCGGGCAACCCGCGGCCAGGGCCGACGCGGTGTCGCCACCCGCTGTAGAAAATGCCAGAGGAAAGTTACTGGCGCCAAACACCGCAACCGGCCCCAGGCCGATGCGGTACTGACGCAAGTCCGGACGCGGCAACGGCGTGCGTTCCGGTAAGGCCCGGTCGATGCGCGCGCCGTAGAAATCGCCGCGACGCAGGACCTTGGCGAACAGACGCATCTGGCCGCTGGTGCGACCGCGCTCACCCTGGATCCGCGCCGCCGGCAAGGCGGTTTCCCGGCAGACCACGGCCACGAACTCATCGCCCAAGCCATCCAGCTCATCGGCAATGGCTTCGAGGAACTCGGCCCGGCGCACTGCGCTCAAGCTGCGGTAGGCCGGATAAGCGGCAGCCGCAGCCTTGGCGGCAGCGTCAACTTCTTCGGCCGTCGCCTGGACGAACTCATGGGGCAAGGCTTCGCCGCTGCTGGCGTCAAGGCTCTGCAAGCGTGTCTGGCCGGCCGCGCTGCGCGCGCCACCAATGTAGTTGTGGCCAAGGATCTGGTTCATCGAAAGTCTCCTTTAAAGTGTGCCGATAGTACCCGGGTTGAACACCGCGTCCACCGGGGCAATGCCGTTGACCAGCGGTGCGCCGAATTCGGTCTGGCTGATTTCGAACACATCCCCCGGTTGCGTGCGGATGCCGTCGGCGAACGACAGGGTCGCGGTGCCGAAAAAATGCACGTGCACGTCACCCGGACGCAGGAACTGACTGTACTTGAAATGGTGGAACTCAAGGTTTTCGAGGCTGTGACACATGTTCGCCTCGCCACTGAGAAACTCGTTCTGCCACAGCACCTGGCCATTGCGCAGGATACGACTGGTCCCGGAAAGATGTTGAGGCAGTTCACCCAGGCGAAGTTCCGGGCCAAAGCTGCAGCTGCGCAATTTCGAATGGGCCAGGTACAGGTAATTCTTGCGCTCCATCACATGATCGGAAAACTCGTTACCCACCGCAAAGCCCAGTCTGTATGGCTTAGCGTCGTGGCCGATGACATACAGTCCGCTGATTTCCGGCTCTTCGCCGGCATCTTCGGCAAACGGCGGCAGCGGGAACGGATGGCCCGGACGGACCACGATGCTGCCGTCGCCCTTGTAGAACCACTCCGGTTGCACACCGGCCTGTCCGCTCTCAGGCTTACCGCCCTCCACGCCCCACTTGAAGATGCGCATGGTGTCGGTCATGGCTGTTTCGTCGCCGGCCTGCTGATGCATCTTGTCCCGGGCCGAAGCACTGCCCAGATGGGTCAGGCCGGTGCCGCTGACCAGCAGGTGCGCCGGGTCCGGGTGGTCCAGCGGAGGCAGAATGCGCAGTTCACTGAGTAACTGCGGGTAATCATGGGCGGTTCCCAGGCCCAGGCTGTTGACCTGCTGCTCAAGCTTCACACCCGCCTCGATGGCCGCCAGAGCCAGGTCGCGCACAGTCCGGGCGCCCTGCACTTCGCGCACTTTCTCGCCATCGACCACGCCGACGCGGCGTTCGCCGTTATTCAATTCGAACTGAACTAAACGCATATTTTTCTCCCTGCAAACAAAGCTTGAATAACACGCTGATCCCTGTGGGAGCGAGCCTGCTCGCGATAGCGTTGGGTCAGCAACATTGATGCGACTGACAGATCGCAATCGCGAGCAAGCTCGCTCCCACAGGGGATTTCAATCACCTCAGGTCCGCGTCGCCCCCCGGGCGCTGGCCGCGAACTGCTCCGCCGGCAGCACATGCTTGCGCTCCAGCAGGCGATACACCACGCCGGTCAACACCAGGCCGAACACCATCACGCAGGACAGGAAGTACAGCCCCGACGCCAGGTTGCCGGTGTATTCCTTCAGCGCACCGATCACGAACGGCCCGATGTAGCCACCCAGGTTGCCCACCGAGTTGATCAGCGCGATACCCGCCGCCGCACTGGCGCCGGCAAAGAAACGCCCCGGCAAGGTCCAGAACACCGCGGTGCAGGAAAACAGCGCGAACGCCACCAGGCACAGCGCCGCCAGTTGCAACACCGGCACCGTCAGCCAGGCACTGAGGAACAGACCGATGGCGCCCAGCACATAGAGCACCGCCAGATGACCGTAGCGATCGTTCAAGCGGTCGGAACTGCGAGGAATGATCAGCAAACCGATGATGCCGAAGATGTAGGGCACCGAGGACACGAAACCGGTCACCAGGTCAGTGCCGCCAAATTGCTTGATCAACGTGGGCAGCCACAGGCCCAGCCCGTAGATGCTCAGGGTCACCGGCAGATAGAACAGCGCCAGCAGCAGGACACGCTTGTCCTTCAAGGCGTGCAGCGGATTGCCGTGCCGGGTCTGGCCGTATTCCTCAAGGTCTTTTTTCAGTTCACCGGTCAGCCAGTCCTTTTCAGTCTGGTCCATCCACTTCACCTGTTGCGGACCATCCGGCAGATAACGCAGCACCGGCCAGGTCAGCAAGACCGCCGGCAGGCCGATGACAATGAACAACCACTGCCAGCCGTGCAAGCCCAGGATGCCGTCCATGCCCAGCAAGCCGCCGGAGACGGGGCCGGTGATCATCATGGCGATGGGCTGAGACAAAATGAACAGGCCCAGGATCTTGCCGCGATGGCGGACCGGGAACCATTGGGTGATGTAGTACAGCACGCCGGGGAAGAATCCGGCTTCCGCCGCGCCGAGCAGAAAGCGCATCACATAGAAGCTGTAAGGCCCTTGCACGAACGCCATGCCGATGGTGATGGCGCCCCAGGTGATCATGATCCGCGCGAACCAGCGCCTGGCACCGAAGCGCTCCAGCATCAGGTTGCTGGGGATCTCAAGCAGGAAGTAGCCAATGAAAAACAACCCCGCGCCCAGGCCGTAGGCGGCGTCGCCGATGCCGATGTCGGCGCCCATGTGCAGCTTGGCGAAACCCACGGCGGAGCGATCCACGTAGGCGATCAGGTATAGCAGGATCAGGAAAGGAATCAGTTTCAGCGTGATGCGGCGAATAAGCCGCAATTCCTGGCTCATGGGACCGGTCTCCGATTGTTGTTGTTATAGAACCCTGGGGGATTTCTCTGACCAATGAGCGCCAGGACAATCCCTCCGTTGAATCGGACTATATAGTAATACTATTTACCCAACAACACTTCCAAACGGAGCAAATTGCGCTTATGTTAGGCGCAAGCTAAAACCATATAGTCATACAATAAGAGAATCGATCATGTCTGATAAGAAACCCTCCCTGCGCTCGGCCCAATGGTTTGGCACCGCCGACAAAAACGGCTTCATGTACCGCAGTTGGATGAAAAATCAGGGCATCGCCGACCATCAGTTTCATGGCAAGCCAATCATCGGCATCTGCAACACCTGGTCGGAGCTGACGCCATGCAACGCGCACTTCCGGCAGATCGCCGAACACGTCAAGCGCGGCGTGATCGAGGCCGGGGGCTTCCCGGTGGAGTTTCCGGTGTTCTCCAACGGCGAATCGAACCTGCGCCCCACCGCCATGCTGACGCGCAACCTGGCGAGCATGGACGTGGAGGAAGCCATTCGCGGCAATCCGATTGACGGCGTGGTGCTGCTCACCGGTTGCGACAAGACCACCCCAGCCTTGCTGATGGGGGCAGCCAGTTGCGACCTGCCGGCCATTGTCGTTACCGGCGGACCGATGCTCAACGGCAAGCACAAGGGCCAGGACATCGGGTCGGGCACAGTGGTCTGGCAGTTGAGCGAACAGGTCAAGGCCGGCACCATCACGATCGATGATTTCCTTGCGGCCGAGGGCGGCATGTCCCGCTCGGCCGGGACCTGCAACACCATGGGCACCGCCTCGACCATGGCCTGCATGGCCGAAGCCCTCGGCACGTCGCTGCCGCACAACGCCGCGATTCCGGCGGTGGACGCGCGCCGTTATGTGCTGGCCCACATGTCCGGCATGCGTGCGGTGGAAATGGTCCGTGAAGACTTGAAGCTGTCGAAGATCCTGACCAAGGAGGCTTTCGAGAACGCCATCCGGGTCAACGCAGCCATCGGCGGCTCGACCAACGCGGTGATCCACCTCAAGGCCATTGCCGGACGCATCGGCGTGCAACTGGACCTGGACGACTGGACCCGCATCGGTCGAGGCATGCCGACCATCGTCGACCTGCAGCCGTCCGGGCGCTTCCTGATGGAGGAGTTCTATTACGCCGGTGGTTTGCCCGCCGTGCTGCGCCGTCTCGGCGAAGCCAACCTGATCCCTAACCCCGACGCGCTGACCGTCAACGGCAAGAGCCTTGGCGAGAACACCAAGGACGCACCGATCTATGGCCAGGACGAAGTCATTCGTACCCTGGACAACCCGATCCGGGCCGACGGCGGTATCTGCGTGCTGCGCGGTAACCTCGCGCCCCTGGGCGCGGTACTCAAACCCTCCGCCGCCACGCCCGAGCTGATGCAACATCGTGGTCGCGCGGTGGTGTTCGAGAACTTCGACGAGTACAAGGCGCGGATCAATGATCCGGAGCTGGATGTCGATGCCAGCTCGATTCTGGTGATGAAGAACTGCGGGCCCAAGGGTTATCCAGGCATGGCCGAAGTGGGCAACATGGGCTTGCCGGCCAAGTTGCTGGCCCAGGGAGTGACCGACATGGTGCGGATTTCCGATGCGCGCATGAGCGGCACCGCCTACGGCACCGTGGTGCTGCATGTGGCTCCGGAAGCCGCAGCCGGCGGACCACTGGCGGCCGTGAAGGAAGGTGACTGGATCGAACTGGACTGCGCCGGCGGGCGTCTGCACCTGGACATTTCCGACGCCGAACTGGCCGCCCGCCTGGCCGACCTCCCGCCAGCGCAGAACCTGTTGGTGGGCGGCTACCGCCAGCTGTACATCGACCATGTGCTGCAAGCGGACCAGGGTTGTGACTTCGACTTCCTGGTCGGTTGCCGCGGCGCCGAGGTGCCGCGTCACTCCCACTGACCCCACTCATCCCCTTGCGCGAGCAAGCTTTTTGTGGGAGCTGAGCTTGCTCGCGATAGCGGTGTAACAGACAACAGAGATATTGACTGGCAGGGCCTCATCGCGAGCAAGCTCAGCTCCCACAAAGGCTCGCTCCCACAATGGGTTCGGGTGTACATCAAAATCGCACTAGCGACCCGCCTTCGCCGCGCCTGCTATCATGCGCAGCATCCCCTTCGCACAGGATCGCGCCACCCCCCATGGACTACCGTAAACCCTCCGACCGCAAAAGCATGCACGCGCGCATCGTCCAGGAACTGGGCATGCAGATCGTTTCCGGGCGGTTCAAACCCGACGATAAACTGCCCGCCGAAGCTTTGTTGTGCGAGGAGTATGCCGTCAGCCGTCCGGTGTTGCGCGAGGCCACGCGCGTGCTGGTAGCCAAGGGTCTGGTGTATTCGCGGCCACGGGTTGGCACGGTGGTCAAGGCGCGTCGGGAATGGCACATGCTCGACCCCGATGTTCTGCACTGGTTGATGCAAAGCAGCCCGCAGAATGAGTTCTTCAATCTGCTGACCAGCGTGCGCAGCATCATCGAGCCGGCCGCCGCGGCCCTCGCCGCACAGTTCGCCAACGATACCGACATCGCTGCCATCCGCGAGGCCTACCAGCGCATGGAGGCGGCACCGACCCCCGAAGCGGTGCTGCAACCGGACCTAGACTTCCACAGCCGCATCGCCGATGCCACCCACAACGACCTGCTCGCCAACCTGTGCAACATGTTGTCGGTGGCCATCGCCGAAGCCCTCAAGCACTCCAACCAGCGGCCCAACCTGCATGAACTGGCGATGCCGCGCCACAAGGCGATCCTCACCGCCATCGAGAACCGCGACGCCCTCGGCGCCCGCCATGCCACGCTGGTGCAGCTTGACGATGCCCGCAGCGCACTGAATGTGGTGCTGGGCGCAGATCCTTCCTGATCTTCCCTCCCGACGAGGCCAGGCATAACCCGCATTCGCCAGGGTGGTATTTATTTACCGCCCTCGCAGGAGCGGGATGTCGATACTTCCCTCGTCGTCACTCCCGGCGGCCATGAATTTATGAAAAGGATTTCATATGACCGCACCCGCTCCGGCCAATACGCTCCCCGCGTTGGCACAAAGGGTCAGCCTGCTATTTGCCGGCCGCCCGACCTTCGAAGAAATCGCGCAACGCATGCTCGAGCAAGCCATCAAGGAAAAATACCCCTCGCTGACCTTCGACCTGTCCAAGACCCGATTGGCCACACCGGACCCAGCCTCTCGCGGCTTTACGCTCCAACCGTTCATGCCCCGCGTCCTCGAATACCTGGCCCTCGGCACGCCCGTGGATTTCACGGAGCGCGGTGGGCGTCGATGTTTTCTTACCGACACCCCGCCCCGCGAGCTCTCACCAGACGACGGGAAGCTGGACATCAAGGTCATCGAAAAACTGCTGCTTGAACTGCCTTGGACCGTACCGATCGGGCTGGAGGATGCGCTGACCCGCTATTGGAACGCCGGAATCGACACAAGCAATAACCTCAGCCGCTGGCGCTGGCTCAGCGATGCACTGAAGAACACGCTGTCTATCCGCAGGCTGCGACAACCCGGCCTCACTGACCAGGCGCGCGAAGCCCTTGACCAGATCGTCCGCTGGCCGGAGCGCGAGCAGCGCTTTCGCCGCAACAACCCGTCCCCCGTCTACGCCTACAGCCTGGAAACCAAGCTCATCCGAGACGGCTCCAGCAGCGTGCTGATCGGCAACGAAATCCTCCTTACTCACGCCACAAAAGGCGCGACCACCTTCCTGCTATGCAGCCCTGGCGGCGCCGTGCAGTCGTTTGCATCCCTGGAAGCCTTCAATCACCATTGGGGCGCACTGATCGCCAGCCGGTACGTGGTCGACACGCTCACCTGTCAACGCAACGAGATCAGTGGCAATGTCTTCGACACCCAGGCGGCTATGGTGCTGGAGCAGCAACTGGCCGACCTGAACGCAGTGCAGTTGCCCTCGCGGATTGGCCTGCAAGACCTGTCGACGCTTTACCAGGAGCTGAGCGACCCTGCCCGTTATCTGCTTGACGCGCCGCGCCTGACGCCGGAAACGTCGGCACGGATCGAGCCGCTGTTGCCCGACTGGTTGAAAAAAGCTTCCATCGTCGATCAAACGAAATTCCAGCACTACAGCCTGACATTGGCCAGCGCGAAAAAACGCCGCCAGGGCTGCACCTTTCTCAGCGACATTGAAGACATCAAGGCCTTTACCGCCGACGCCCTGTTCAAGCAGATGCGGCTAACCAACGACAGCCACCCGGACAAGGCTCAACCCATCCAATACCAGCCTGATGATATAGAACTGACCTTCACCGTCGCCGCAGGTTATCCCGGAACTAGCGGGATCATCGAAAAAAGAACGATGAGCCTGACCGAGCTGGCCATCAACAACCTCATCGCCCGACCGAGTGCAAACCTGATCCTCAGCCATCGCTTGGGCCTGACGCTGCCCCGGTGGCTGACGCCGGACTTCATTACCCGCAAGAACGGGCTGATCGAACAGGTCGACATTGGTTCGGCCTATCCCCGCTACCTGCAACAACGGCTGTTGGACGATGTACCTCAAGCCCAGGAACGCCAGCGGATGTTTGCCGAACAGATCGCGGCACAGTTGCCGCTTGAAGCCTTCCAGCAAATGCTCAACAACGAAAACGGTGTGACCCGCCAAGGACTGGGCCTGGTTGAAGCGCTCCTCAATCCCGACGCAGATAGCCAACAGGTCAGCGGCCAGTCGGTGGTCATCCGCCACCTGGCCTTCCTGCGCAAACCCGAGGCCCACCCCGACATCGTGAACAATATGTTCATTATCGAGCCGGAGGATGTCCAAACCGGACCGCACCTGCTGTATCGCCCACTTTACGCGCCCTCGTTGCAAGAGTTCCCGACGCGCGAGGCACTGCTGAAGGCCGTCGTCACCCCAGGGGACCTGCAAAAAAGCATCCTGACCTGGATGACTGATGCCGCACGGCCGATCTATGCCAATGGCGGCTTCCAGGAGCCGCACATCGTGCGGTTTTTCCAAGGCGACGAATTCAATCTTCCACAAAAGCCCGCCCCTGCGACGCTGGCCATCGACGGTGCGAACGACGAACTGCGGCAGTTCCTGCGCAACGGCGAGCTGATGCTGTATCTTTACGGCAGCAATGCCCGCGCCCTGATCTCCCAGGCCGACCGTGATTCAGTCTCCAACAGCGAGAGCCGCTGGGCCATGCTCCTCAAGGGCGGCAGCCTGCTGTTCAATACGTTGCTGATGCCCTTGCTGCGTGGCCCGGTCATGGCCACCTTCTGGCTGTGGAGCCTGATGGCTAGCGCCAGCCAGGATATCCCGGCACTGAGCAGCGAAGACCCGGTGACCCGGGAGCTCGCCGCTGTCGATCTGCTGCTCAACCTCGGCATGCTGGTGCACCAGTTTCCCGCCATCAGCGCCTTGTCCCATGCACCGTTGCCCGATGCGCTGAAGGAACAGGCGATGCGTCCCCCAGCACCGCGCGTCATCCCTGAGCAATGGCCTGCGCCTGCGTCGCCTCGCATTCTCGAAGGGCCGGTGGGCTTGCCCGGCGAACACTTGCAGGGCGCCAGCAGGCACCTGGACCTCAGTTTCGCCAGTGCCCGCCAGCGCCTGACAGCGGAACAACGTAACCGGCTGCAGCGGCTACAGGTGCCACGTCCCACTTCAATGCCTGAACCGATCAAATATGGCCCCTACACAGGCTTGTACGTCATCCAGAACAAATGGCACGCACTGGTGGAAGACCTACTCTATCGGATCAGTCCGGAGCCGGACGGCAATACGGTGATCGTCGACCCGCAGGCTCCACGAGACTCGGCAAAAAATGGTCCGGTGTTGAAATCGGATACCCAAGGCAACTGGTCCATGGATCTACGCCTGCGTCTGCGCGGGGGTATGCCCCCAAAGCGGGTGGCCGAACTGCGCAAGCTCAGGGCCCAGCGGGGGATGGAACTGAGCCGGGAGCTGGCGAATTATCATGCACAGGAAGCCGATAAGCTAAAGGCCGTGCAAGTTGCCCAGGAAGTCATGAGCAGAACTCAGGAAGGCGCCTTTACCGAGGAGCAACGTGCGGCAAAACGTACGCAGTTTTATGAATTGCTCCAGGACCAGACTGACGACTATCTGCGGCTGCTGAACAAAGCAACCGAATATGCCGGCCTTGACATGACATTGCCCCCGGAAATGCTTCGCGCCCTGATGGAAAACGTGGTCAACAATGCCCGTAAAGCCTTTCTTGTCGTCGAGTTGGATTTATTGGCCCTGGATGCCGCCAATATCCAATTCATAAAAAACGGACCGGCGTTGAAGGAGGCTGTCGCCGACAACCCCGCAGGCTACTTTGCGTACCTCGACGCAATGAGCGTCATCAACGATCGTTCCATCTATTGGCTGGAACTCAAAGATCGACACCTGGACGCGCTATTGAACCTGGATGCCGAAGGCGCGCAGATATTCGAGCGGCTGACCAAGGACCGTCCCGAGGAAGAAAGAACGGCGCTGGCCACCAAGGCCGTGCAGTTACCCATACTCGGGGCCCTGCTGGTCAAAAACCCCGACTCCGACCTTCCCGCCAGTCTGCATAACCTCATCAAGTTCTTGCTGGAACAGGTGCGCTCCCACTCCGACCTGGGAACATATGACCTGCCCCCTTCGGAGCGGCTTGAAGTGCTGGAAAGTCTGACCGAAAACTATGGTGCGTCCCTTGATGCCATGCAGGGCATCAAGGCACTCAATGCCAGCGACATTGACCCATCCTATTTCGACAGGCTGTTCAAGCTGATCGAACAGCTCTATGACGACGCCTCCAAGACATTGTCCGCCGAGCTAAAACCGGCGCCGCAACCGCGCAAGCGTCCGCAAAAACGCACCAAAACGGCGAGCGGGCGTCCGCAAAAAAAGGTGATCAAAACCCGTAAGGGCGGCGTGTTGATTGGTGATCTGAAACCCGCCGGCACCTCCCTGCCGATTGAAGTCGTCGAGTTACGCTCCGAAGTCGATGACGAGTTACTCGCCACGTATTCACAGCACGATGACGTCTGGGACATCGTCGAAGTACAACGACCGGTTCCGCCACCACCGCGCACCAGAGCGATCAAAACGATCAAGAGCGAAGCGCGCAAGCTGCTGGATCAATTGGAAAACAGTTTACTGAGCGCAGAGCGGTATAAAACCCAGTGCCGCTTTCCTCAGGAAATCGAGGAGATCATGAACAATGAGGCGAGTCGCTACCGCAAACGCTGCGAAGAACTGGAAAGGGCCTTCACCGCCTCGACAAAACCGCGCACACCAGCAGATCAAACATTGATCGATGAACTGTCAAACGCAGCTTCCCGCCTGGCCACTCGGGGCAGCGCCCTGCGCACCGAACTGAGTTTCAAATTGCCGCCCACCGACAGCAACCTGCGCTACCTGTTCGAAAAGAATCTGATACAGGTTGCCCGGCTCGGCGAACGCAAAGCCTTGAAAAGCGAGCGCAAGGATTTCCTTCAGGAATACGCCATCAATGACCGCGACGGTTGGCCGCTGTGGTATGCGCATTTTCACTACGAAGCGGCCGATACGCCGAAAGCGGATTTCAGCGTCGCGCATCTGAAAACCAAGGAGCAACGCCGGGAGCACTATCACTCGATGCTGGCCAAGGCGAAAAGCCCTTATGCGGTGGTGAATGTGCATCGAGGACAGATCGGCAGGCCGTTGGCGCAGAGCAAGTTCTTGCCGTTGGCGCCTTGATCTCTGTTCAAAGGCTGGCGTAATACATGTGGCGAGGGAGCAAGCTCCCTCGCCACATGTATTAATGGGCAAACAACGACTTACTCTTCTGCCCTGCCATTTTCTCAGGTTTGATCAGGAACCGCGCCAGCGCCGGCAGCAGCCACAGTGCCCCGAACATGTTCCACAACAACATGAACGTCAGCATCAGCCCCATGTCGGCCTGGAACTTGATGGCCGAGAAGATCCAGGTGCACACACCGATAGCCAGGCACAGGCCTGTGAACAACACGGCCTTACCGGTGGACTTCAGCGTCTGGTAGTACGCCTCTTGCAACGGCAAGCCGGCCCGCAGGAAGCTTTCCAGGCGACTGTAGATATAGATGCCGTAGTCCACGCCTATCCCCACGCCAAGCGCCACCACTGGCAGCGTCGCGACCTTCACACCGATACCCATGAAGGCCATCAGGGCGTTCCCCAACACCGAGGTCAGCACCAGCGGCAGCACGATGCACAGCGTCGCCGCCCAGGAACGGAAAGTGATCATGCACATGGTTGCCACACAGATGTACACCAGGACCAGGATGGTCAGTTCCGATTCCTTGATCACTTCGTTGGTTGCAGCCTCAATGCCAGCGTTGCCGGCGGCGAGGATGAACTCCAGGCCGTCGCGATTATTTTCCTTGGCAAACTCCTGCACCACCTTCACGGCGCGGTCCAGGGTCTCGGCCTTGTGGTCGTTGAGGAAAACCAACACCGGGGCCACGGAACAGTTGTTGTTGTACAGGCCATCGGCCCGGGCAATGGAGTTGTTCAACACGTCTGGGTTACGCGACAGGGTTTCCCATTTCAGGTTGCCCTCGTTCATGCCCTTGATCATTTGCTTGGACACGGTGACCAGGGAGATCGCCGACTGCACCCCCTCGGTGTTCTGCATTTTCCACATCAGCTCGTCGATGGGAGCCATGGCTTCATAGCGTGAGCAGCCTTCAGCCTTGGTCTTGACCATCACCACCAGGACATCGGAGCTGGTGGAATAGTTGCTGATGATGAAGTTGTTGTCCTGGTTGTAGCGCGAGTCTGGACGCAACTCCGGCGCGCCCTGGTCCAGGTCACCGATCTTCAGGTTCTGGCTGTACCAGAGGCCGCCACCAAAGGCGATCAAGGCCAGGATGATCGACACCGGCGCGACTTTGGCGCTGGCAAACTTCGACAGCAGGCGCCAGAACGGATGCTCCCGCGTCGCATCCTTTTTGCTGCGCTCGATGGCACGCTTGCTGATGCCAACATAGGAAATCGCCACCGGCAACAGGATCAGGTTGGTGAACACAATCACCGCCACGCCGATGGACGCACCGAAGGCCAGTTCCCGGATCACGCCGATATCGATGATCAGCAAGGTGATGAAGCCGACGGCATCCGCCAGGATTGCGATCATCCCCGGCAGGAACAACTGGCGGAATGTGCGCCGCGCCGCGGTCAGGGCGTTGTCCGCTTCACTGGATTGCAAAGCGATACCGTTGATTTTCTGCACGCCGTGGGAGATACCAATGGCGAAGATCAGAAACGGCACCAGCATCGAATAAGGATCGAGCCCGAAACCGACGGCGTGCATCAGCCCCAACTGCCAGACCACGGCCACCAGGGTCGTGCTCAGCACTGCAATGGTGCTGCGCATGCAGTTCGTGAACCAGTACAGCAGCACCAGGGTAATGATGAAGGCCACGCCGAAGAACATCACCACCATGGTCAGGCCGTCGATCAAGTCACCGACCTTCTTGGCGAAGCCCACGATATGGATCTTTACGTTGGGGTTCTGGGCTTCAAACTTGTTGCGGATCTTGTCTTCGAGTTCGTGGGAGAACTTCTGATAATCCAGGGCCAGCAGCTTGCCCTGGTCCTGCGGGTCCGGATAGGACTCCAACAGCGGGATATCGATGATGCTCGATTTGAAATCGTTGGCTACCAGGCGTCCGACCTGGCCGGACTTGAGCACGTTGTTGCGTAACAGGTCGAGGCTGTCTGCCGAGCCGTCATAGCTCTGGGGAATCACCTCACCACCGGCAAAGCCCTCCTCCGTCACTTCGGTCCAGCGCACGCTCGGGCTCCACAACGACTTGAGGCCGGAGCGGTCGACGCCGGAAATGTAGAACACCTCGTCATGAATCTGGCGCAAGGTCTCCATGTAATCCTTGGAGAAAATGTCACCGTTGGTGGCCTCCACGGAAATCCGCACCGTGTTGCCCAGGTTCGCCAAGTCATTGCGGTGTTCGAGCATCTTCTCGATGAAGGGGTGCTCGAGGGGGATCATCTTTTCGAAACTGGTGGACGGCCGGATCAGCGTGGCCTGCCAGAACAGGAAAATACTGACCAACAGGCAAATGACGATCACTGCCGGGCGGTTGTTGAAAATCAGGCGTTCGAGGAACGTCGCCTTGTCTTGGTGATGACTGCTCATGGGGTCCGCCTTCTTGTTATTGTGCCCGCCGGATGTTTGCGGCTCATTTGCTCAATTCAGCGCCGGTGGGGGTGGTGGCATGAACGCCACCCTGTCCTGCCAGGATCAGATTGCCGTTGCCCGCCGCCGTGACAGCCGCCACGGAAATCCGATCCGGGCGGTTGAACACGCTGAAGGTCACGCCGTCATCACTGCTGCGCACCACACTGCCGCCGTTGCCGACAATTACGATGGAGCCATCTGGCAAGAGCGTGGCCCCGGACAGGCCGAATTCCAGGGCACCGCGGGTGGCCTTGAGTTCGACCTGCTCCCAGGTGCTACCAAAATCGGTGGAGCGATAGAGGTTGCCGCGCAGGCCGTAGGCCAACAGCGTTGAAGGCTGAGCGGTGCCGATGACGCCGAACAGCGAACCTTCGTATGGGCCTTCGATCTTTTCCCAGGTCTGGCCCCAATCGCTGGAGCGGAACATGCTGCCGGCCTCACCAACGATGAACAGCCCGGCGTCTTTCACCGCAGCTATCGCGTTGAGGTGGAACTGGTCTTCGTTGTCGAGACGATCCCCGACCTCTTCCCAGTGCTTGCCGCCGTCGGTGGTTTCGAACAGCGCCCCGTAAGCGCCCACGGCAAAACCGTTGCTCGCGTCCTTGAACCAGACGTCCAGCAGCGGCGATTCACGGGTCAGGTCTTCGAATTGCTTGGTCCAGGTGCTGCCACCGTCTTCGCTGGCCAGTATCTGCGCGTCGTGCCCCACGGCCCAGCCGTGTTTGTCATCGACGAAAAATACTGCGGTGAGCAACTGGCGGGTCGGCACCTTGGCCTGAGTCCAGGAACCGCCCTGATCGTCCGAATAGACAATGTGCCCGCGATCACCGACCGCCACCAGGCGTTTGCCGGCATGGACCACATCGAGCATCAGGGTTTTGCTGGCCTTGGCCGACTCGACGGAATAGATGACATCGGATGTCGAAGCCGCTACGGCCATCACCGGTGCAGACAACACGGCAGAGCCCAGCAGCGAGAGCGCCGAGACCAGCAACGCGACTCTGCGCAGTACCGGCGGCCGGCAGCGGCCCACAGCCATGACAGGCTCATTCATAGACCTTTCCCCCATTATTATTGTTAGGTCATTCAACCCTTCAGGGCGCCGTAAGCGGGCTCATCGTGATTGACTGTTCTGGAGCATAGTCCTGAAACCTGCAATCTAGAGCCACTTCGGAAGCTGACCTATCCTATCGGGCTTTGGAAAGGTCTGACAATCGACGCCGCGTTATCTTTTGTTAACCGTGGCGCAGTGCGGTCGGGGGTGAATGAAGGGGTATTCGGGGAGGTTATGGCAGGCTATCGAGGCGGTTGTTGTGTAGACAGGTCTGACGCCATCGCGAGCAGGCTCGCTCCCACAAGGGATCAATGTTGAACACAAGATATATGCTCACTGAAGATCACCTGTGGGAGCGAGCCTGCTCGCGATGGGAACACCGCGGCCTGCCAGGCAGACCGCGGTGCCAAGGTCACGCCAGGCTCTTGCTTACCACTTCGAACACATCGGCCGACAGCCCGCCGGACGCCAGGATGCGCTCCAGCTCGGCTTTCATCAGCGCCTGGCGGGCACTGTCGTATTTGCGCCAGCGGGTCAGTGGCGCCAGTTGCCGTGCGGCGATCTGCGGGTTGAAGCCATTGAGCTGGATCACCAGATCCGCCAGGAAGCGATAACCTGAACCGTCAGCCGCGTGGAAGTTGATCAGGTTCTGCCCGGCAAACGCCCCCACCAAAGCGCGTACCTTGTTCGGGTTCTTGATATTGAACGCCGGATGTTCCATCAAGGCCTTGACCCGCGCCAGGCCGCCCGGCAACGGGCTGCCGGCCTGGACGCTGAACCATTGGTCCATGACCAGCGGATTGCCTTTGAAGTTCTCCGCGAACACTTCCAGCGCCTTGGCCTTCTCGGCTTTGAACGGGGAATTGACCAGCACCGCCAGGGCCGTGAGACGCTCGGTCATATTGTCGGCGGTGTCGAACTGCTCCAGGGTGGCACTGAGCACTTCCGGCTTGTCGGTCAGCATCAGGTACGACAGCGCGATGTTCTGCAAGGCACGGCGGGCGAAATGCTCGGCCTCGGCCACGTACGGCGTGCGCTTGGACAGGTCACGGTTGGCCTCATAGCGCAGCCACAGGGCTTCGAACAGATTGTCCGCCAGTTGCTGACGGGCGAATTCCCGCGCGGCATGGATCGCCTCCACGTCGGCCACTTCGCTGATTTCCGTCAGATAAGCCTCGCTTGGCAGCGAGAGCATTTCCGCGACCATGGCCTGATCCAGGGATTCGTCCGACAGCACGCTACGCAACGCGCTGACCAGACGCGGGTCCAGCACCAGATTTTCGCCTTTCTGATGCTGGGCGATCAGTTCCTGCAGCACCTGCACCGACAACTGCTGGCCGGCATCCCAGCGGTTGAAGCCGTCGCTGTCGTGCTGCATCAGGAACATCAAGTGGTCCCGATCGTACGGGAAGCTAAGCTTCACCGGGGCCGAGAAGCCGCGCAACAACGAAGGCAACGGCTTTTCGGCGATGTCGACAAAGGTGAAGGTCTGCTCGGCTTCGGTCACCGAGATCACCCGGGACGTGCCAGTTGCCGCCGCTTCGCCGGCCAGGCGCAGAGGGATTTCATTGCCCTTGCTGTCCAGCAAACCCAGCTCCACGGGAATCACAAATGGCAGTTTTTCCATTTTGTCCGGGGTCGGTGGGCAGCTCTGGCTGAAGGTCAGGCTGTAGGTTCGGGCAGCAGCGTCGTAGGACTCGCTGACCGCCAGCCGTGGCGTACCCGCCTGGCTGTACCAGCGCTTGAACTGACTCAGGTCGACGCCGTTGGCATCCTCCATGGCCTTGATGAAGTCATCGCAGGTCACGGCCTGGCCGTCGTGGCGCTCGAAGTACAGGTCGCTACCCTTGCGAAAGCCCTCGGCCCCCAGCAGGGTGTGGATCATGCCGACCACTTCCGACCCCTTTTCGTACACGGTCAGGGTGTAGAAGTTGGAAATCTCGATGAAGCTGTCCGGGCGCACCGGGTGGGCCATGGGACCAGCGTCTTCGGCAAACTGGTGAGTGCGCAGGTACGCCACGTCCTGGATACGCTTGACCGTGGCCGAGTTCATGTCGGCCGAAAAACCGGCGTCGCGGAACACAGTGAAGCCTTCCTTGAGGGACAACTGGAACCAGTCACGGCACGTCACGCGGTTACCCGACCAGTTATGGAAATACTCGTGGGCAACGATCGCTTCGACCCGCTGGTGCGCGGCATCGGTGGCGGTTTCAGCGCGGGCCAGCACTGCGCTGGAGTTGAAGATGTTCAGGCCCTTGTTTTCCATGGCGCCCATGTTGAAGTCGTTGACCGCGACGATCATGAAGATGTCCAGGTCATACTCACGGCCATAGACCTCTTCATCCCAGCGCATCGACTTCTTGAGGCTGGTCATGGCGTGCTGGCACTTGTCGATGTTTTCCGGCTCGACATAGATGCGCAGCGCCACGGTGCGCTCGGTCATGGTGGTGAAGGTGTCTTCGACGCACCACAGGTCGCCGGCCACCAGGGCAAACAGGTAGGCGGGTTTCTTGAACGGGTCTTCCCAGGTCGCCCAGTGCCGGCCATCTTCGCCGGGACCGCTGGCGATCGGGTTGCCGTTGGACAGCAACACCGGATAGCTGTGCTGCTCGGCCACCACCGTGGTGGTGAACGTACTCATCACATCCGGGCGGTCGAGGTAATAGGTGATCTTGCGGAAACCTTCGGCCTCGCACTGGGTGCAGAACATGCTGCCGGACTTGTACAAGCCTTCCAGGGCGGTGTTGGTTTCCGGGTGGATCCTGACAGTGGTGTCCACCGTGAAGGCCGGGGCCTTGGGTTGCAGGGTCAGGTGGCTGGCGTCCAGCTGATAGTCCAGCGGATTGAGGTCGGTGTCATCGAGCTTGATCGAGAGCAGTTCCAGCTGCTGGCCATCGAGCACCAGGGGCGGCAGGCCGGCACCGCGCTCGGGGTTACGGCGCATCACCAGTTGCGCATGGACCAGGCTGTGGTCCTCGAACAACTCGAAGGTCAGGTGCGTCTCGTCGATCAGGTACTCGGGCGCCTGATAGTCCTTCAGGTAAATCATCTTCGGTTGTTCGGTGCGCATGGGGCAAATCCTTCTACTGATGCACGGCGAGCTGATAAGCCGTGTATTTACGAATATTGATCACGCCAGTGTCGAAAATCAGGTATTGGCCCTTGATCCCCAGCAGCGTGCCTTCGGCAATCGGGTTCTTGTCCAGGTTGAAACTGACGATCTTGGCCGGGTATTGCTCCACCGGATAACGGATCTCGATCGGCTC
The DNA here is from genome assembly GCF_057787095.1 of Pseudomonas sp. N-1-13. Classification (NCBI taxonomy): domain Bacteria; kingdom Pseudomonadati; phylum Pseudomonadota; class Gammaproteobacteria; order Pseudomonadales; family Pseudomonadaceae; genus Pseudomonas; species Pseudomonas sp. N-1-13. The sequence goes on from NZ_JBYNRI010000001.1 coordinate 3,085,183, forward strand.
GACGTCCGCTATGGTCTGGATCGCTTGCAGGCCGAATCGTTCCTGCAAGCCTTGCAGACCTTCGGCGCAGCTCTCGAACAGCGAATCGCGGATCTGCGGCAGGTCCACCGCCACGGCGTCGCCCTTGAGCAATGCGCGCCAGTTGGTCTTGTCCGCCACCTGGCTGCGGAACAGGTCTTCGACAAAGCCCGATTGCTGGCGAGTGGCGACCCGCAGGATCGGCAGCGCCTGGCTGGCGCCCTGGTCCAGCCAGCGGGTCGGCAGCTGCGTGGCGCGGGTGATGCCGACTTTCACGCCCGAGGAATTGGCCAGGTACACCACATGATCGGTCATGCAGAACTGTTCGCCCCAGGCCGGCTCGCGGCAGGTGCCCGCATCGAAGTGGCAGCGCTCAGGGCTCATGATGCACAGGTCGCACTGGGCCAGTTTAGTCATGCAGGGGTAGCAATAACCCTGGCTGAAGCTGGTCTTGGTCCTGCGTCCGCAATGGCTGCAGTGGATCGCACCGAGAAACTCCAGGCGCACCGTGCTGCCAATCAACGGGTTGACTGGCACCTCGGTATCGCCCAGGCGAAAGGCGTATTGAACGGTCGGCCCGTCAAGGCGTGCCGACATCTTGCTGATTGCACCGCGGCCAATCTCGATCAATGGATGGCATCCGACTTGAACAGGATGTTCGGCACTTCTGTGGCCTTCGACTGGCACTCCTGCGGGCCCATGTAGCCGGTGCGTTCCTCTTCGGGCAGATTCTGCATCTCCCAGGCGATCATCGCCTGCAGCGACAATTCGCGCTGTTCGGCGGTGAGCTTGTTGCCATCGGCCCATTTACCGATTTCCACCGCCAGCTTCAGGCTCTGATAGATCTCGGGGGTGATGTTTTTGATCATTTCGTTGAACGAGGACATGGGTTCTCCGCGCAATCGCGCATATTCAAATATTACAGGCGCCGTCAGAGGGCCATTTTACGACGAGCGAACAGCCCGCCCAACAAACCCGTGAAGCAACCGATGAGCAGCCCGCCGACGTGGGCCGCGTTGGCGATTTCGCCGAAACCGATCAGCGAGATCAGCCCGGACAGGCACAGCACCAGCCACACCAGCATCATCACCAGCACCCCACGGGGCAAGTGATAGGCCGGGTTCGGCGCCAGCAGTTGAAAGATCCAGCAGTGCCCCAACAGACCATAGAGCACGCCGGACAAGCCGCCGAACAAGGTCGGGCCGCTGAAGAAATATTGAGCGAAGTTGGACACGAGGCTGAACAGCAGTGTCAGCCCCAGCAGGTTGATGCCGCCCTGGCGCGCTTCGATCCGCCGTCCCAGTTCCCAGTACCACATGCCATTCATGGCGATGTGCAGGAAACCGAAATGGATCAGCATCGGCGTCACCAGGCGCCACCACTGCCCTGCCGCCAGGCTGTCGGCCAGGGGCGTGAAATGGATATAGTCGCCGACGACGCGAAACTCCAGGAATGTCAGCCAGCGCAAGGTCTCGAGATTTTCCCCCAGCAACGTCACGGCGCCGACGATCAGGCTCAGCAGCAACACCAGTGCTGTAACCGGGCTGCGGGTCAGTTGCTGGACGAAACCAGGCCGTCGCGACGTGCTGCCGGTGCCCGGCAACTCCAACTGGTGCTCGGGATCGCCGCTCGGGAAGCGTGCATACAACGAGCGCACGTCTTCGCTGATTTCATCGGGCACCCAGAGCACCTGCTCGCCCGCCTCCTCGCTGACCCGATGGGGCACCTGCATGCGTTGCAGCAATTTGACGAAGCCGCTCAGATCCTCGGCCAAGGGCAAGCGCAAGACCGCCACGACGCTCATCGCAGTTCCTCCGGCCGTTCGACATCGACCCAGACAAATTTATGCGGGTCCAGTCGGGTTTCTGCGTCGAGACGATAGGCCACCAGTTTTCCGTAAAGCACCGCGCTGTAATCCAGGCAGGCCAGGTTCGAGCGGATCGGCGCGGGTTTGCCGCTGCGCCAGTAATGACCGACGAACAGCATGGGTTCATGCACGCCATAGCGCAGCAGATTATTCTTTTCGTCGGGCGACAGCGGCGTGCGAGCCACCGGTTCGGGCAAGGCGTCGGGTTGGAACACGATGTCTCCATAGGTCTGAGGATCGTCTTCCCAGAACTTGGTGCGAAAGAACGAACGGGTCAGGCCGTCGCCGCCGGTGAGGGTCAGGCCATGGGGCAAGCGCATGTCGGTACCGCGCAGCAGGCGATCAAACACCGTGCAGGCGAAACTGCCCGGCTCCGCCGAGGCCTGGAGGAAATGCTCGTCGATACAGCCGTCCGGGAACAAGCCTCGCAGCGGCTCGATCAGACCGTTGTCCCAGCAGGCGTGGACCACCCGGAAGCGCTGGGCATCGACAAACAGCGGCAACTCGTAAAACCACTTGAGAAAGTCATGCCAGTCGCCCGGATGCTGCTCGAACTGGGTCAGGGTTTCGTTGAGCAGACGGGCATGGCGCGGGGTGTGTTCGCGCACGTAGCGCTGGCCGCTGCCCGGCAACGCCGGCGTGCTCCAACCCAGGGCGTTGAACTCGTGGTTGCCCATGATGCACAGCGCCTGACCGGCCACCACCATGTCGTGGACGATGTGCAGGGCTTCGCGGATCCGCGGACCACGGTCGATGATGTCCCCCAGGAACACGGCCATGCGCGACGGGTGCCGCCAGACGCCGCCCTGCTTGTGATAACCGAGGCGGTCCAGCAGGCGTTCCAGGGTCAGGGCGCATCCGTGCACGTCGCCGATCAGGTCGTAACTGCGCGCAGGATCGAGCATCAGTCGCCTCCACCCCCCAACCGACTGCCCCAGCCGAGCTTGGTCCGGCAGACTTCGTAGTAATTGTGATCCAGCGGGTGGATCAGGCGCAGCTTCTGCGCTTTTTTGCTGACGGTGATGGTGTCACCCGGCGCGCAGGTGAAATGGTTCTGGCCGTCACAGGACACTTGCGGGTAGATCTGCATATCCTTGGACACGACGATTTTCAGCTCACTGTTGCCATCGACCACAATGGGTCGCCCAGACAAGGTATGGGGGTACATGGGCACAATCACAATAGCGTCGAGCTTGGGATGCATGATCGGGCCACCGGCGGAAAGCGCATAGGCCGTGGAGCCGGTGGGCGTGGCGACGATCAGGCCGTCGGCCTTCTGGCTGCAGACGAACTGACCGTCGATATACAGCTCGAATTCGATCATCCGCGTGGATTTGCCGGGGTGCAGCACCACATCGTTGAGGGCATCGCCCTGGCCGATGGCTTCGGCGTGACGGCGCACCTCGGCTTGCAGCAGGAAGCGATTCTCCACCAGATAGTGACCGTCCAATACCTCGGCCACTTTGGTTTCCAGCTCGTCGGGGCGGATATCGGTCAGAAACCCCAGGCTGCCCCGGTTGATGCCCAGTACCGGAATGTTGTGCCGCGCCAGGGCTCGGGCGGCCCCCAGCAGACTGCCATCGCCGCCGACCACGATCACCATGTCACAGACTTCGCCGAGCATCTTGCGCGACGAGGTCTGCAGGCCGTGACCGGGCAAGACTTCGGCGATGGTATCTTCGAGGATCACATGCAGGTGCCGCTCCAGGAGGAAACGTTTGAGTCGGCGAACAGTGTCCAGCACCTGCGAACTGCCCAGGCGACCGATGATGCCGATATTGCGAAATTGCTCCATGGGGCTCCTGCGAGGGTCTGCGTCGGGCGAAAAACACGATTATGGGCGAAAGCCGCCCATAGACAAAATTCTTTAAGCCTTCGACGCAGGCTATGCTCGCAAAATGATCCTGTTCCCCGAACTGCTCGACTTGCCCCGCCGCCTGCGCCATCCCGAAGTGCGCGACCTGGCGTGGGCGATCCTTGCCCCGCCGATGCTGATCGACACGCCCTGGCCCCAACGCCATCCCCTGACCGGCAGCGACTGGGTGCAACAGCCTCATCAACTGGAACACTGGCTGCGACAACTGGACCGCGACAGCTATCCGTTACTGCATTGCCTGTCCCAGGGCAGAACCCGGCGCCTGGGTCTGTATTACGAACGGTTGTGGCAGTTTGCGGTGCAGCACGCGCCGGGCATTGAGCTGATCGCCGCCAACCTGCCGATCCGCCACCAGGGCCAGACCCTGGGTGAACTGGACCTGCTGCTGCGCGATGGCGACGGCATCCACCACCTGGAACTGGCGATCAAGTTGTACCTCGGGCCGCAAAACGGCCACGGGCAGGACACCGCACAATGGCTCGGCCCGGGCTGTCATGACCGGCTCGACCTTAAACTGGCGCATTTGCGCGAACACCAGCTACCAATCTCCGCTCGCCCGGAAAGCCGAGAGGCCCTGGCAACGCTGGGCATCGAACCCTCGGGCATCGAGCTGTTTCGCTCGGAACTCTGGCTAGGCGGCTATCTGCTTTACCCGTGGCCCGGCCATGCCGAACCCCCAACCGGCGCCCATCCCAGGCATCTGCGCGGAAGGTGGCTGCATCAGCGGGATTGGCCGGCGTTCGTTGCCCAGCGTCCGCCGGGGCGCTGGCAACCCCTGCCCCGCGCTGGCTGGCTGGCCCCGGCCCATTATCCGGCGGACCAGACCTGGAGCGCCGGGCAACTGGATGCCTGGCGAATGGCCCTCGACCCCATGGCCCCCGCACAATTGATGGTGCGCCTGAGTGAAAATGCCGAGGGTGAGTGGGAAGAAACCGAGCGAGCGTTCCTGGTGGCGGATCTTTGGCCGGATGTGCCGGGGAATGGGTGAGATGGACGGCGTCTGTACGGACCTCATCGCGAGCAGGCTCGCTCCCACAGTGACCGCGGCGTTTGCAGTCTCAATGGCAACAATGCATCGATGTGGGAGCGAGCCTGCTCGCGATAAAGCCAACGCGGTCTAGTCTAAATGGACAACCGCAACGCCAACGCCGCCAACGTCACCAACAACACCGGCACGGTCAGCACAATCCCAACCTTGAAGTAGTACCCCCAGCCAATCCGGATGTCCTTGCGCGCCAGCACGTGCAGCCAAAGCAAAGTCGCCAGGCTGCCGATCGGAGTGATTTTCGGGCCCAGGTCGCTGCCGATGACGTTGGCGTAGATCATCGCCTCCTTCACCACCCCGGTGGCCTGACTGGCATCGATGGACAAGGCACCGATCAGCACCGTCGGCAGGTTGTTCATGATCGACGAGAGCAAAGCCGTCAACAGCCCGGTGCCCATCGCCGCCCCCCACACACCATAGGCGGCGAAACCATCGAGCCATTGCGCCAGGTAGCCAGTCAGCCCCGCATTGCGCAGGCCATAGACCACCAGATACATGCCCAGGGAGAAGATCACGATCTGCCACGGCGCCTCCTTCATGACCCTGCGAGTGGAGATTTTGTGACCGCGGGCCGCGACGGCCAGCAATAACGCGGCGCAGACCGCCGAAATCGCGCTGATGGGAATGCCCAACGGCTCGAGGGCGAAGCAACCAAGCAGCAGAATCGCCAACACCGCCCAGCCCGCGAAGAAGGTGGCCCTGTCGTGGATGGCACTCGCCGGGGCATCCAGTTGATGCGGGTCATAGTCGCGCGGGATGTCGCGGCGAAAGAACCACAGCAATATCGCCAGGCTGGCCGCGACGCTGACCAGGTTCACCGGCACCATGACCGCCGCGTAACGGTTGAAGCCAATGCCGAAGAAGTCGGCTGAGACGATGTTCACCAGGTTCGACACCACCAGCGGCAGGCTCGCGCTATCGGCAATGAAGCCGGCGCCCATCACGAATGCCAGGGTTGCCGCCGGAGAAAAACGCAAGGCCAGCAGCATCGAAATTACGATGGGCGTCAGGATCAACGCCGCGCCGTCATTGGCGAACAAAGCCGACACCAGTGCGCCCAGCAGCACCATGAACGCAAACAGCTTGCGCCCGCTGCCTCGACCCCAGCGGGCCACATGCAAGGCGGCCCAGGCGAAGAACCCAGCCTCGTCCAGCAACAGGCTGATGATGATCAGCGCGATAAACGTACCGGTGGCGTTCCAGATGATCTGCCACACCAGAGCAATGTCACCGACCTGCACCACCCCGCTCAACAACGCCAGCAGCGCGCCGAGCGTTGCACTCCAGCCAACACCGAGGCCCTTGGGTTGCCAGATCACCAGTGTAATGGTCAGCAGAAAAATCAACGACGCGAGGAGCATGCGCAACAGCCTTGAAAGAAGGGATTTAGTAGGGGAAAAGAAGGGTCGCCTTGTGGCGAGGGGATAACCCCCTCACCCGCTATGCATGCCTGAAAATGCCGGGCATCAGGCCTTTTTGTGCTGTTCAACCCACTTGCCATAGGCATCAATGAATTTCTGCAGAAACGGCCTCACCGACTCAGACAGCTCGCCCTGCTCATCGAACGCGCTCCCCGCACCGGCCAGATAAGCCTCCGGCTGTTGCATGCAAGGCACATCGAGGAAAACCAGGGACTGGCGCAAATGATGATTGGCACCGAAACCACCCATGGCTCCCGGCGAGGCACTGATCACCGCACCCGGTTTACCGCTCAGGCAGCTCTTGCCGTAAGGCCGCGAGCCGACGTCAATGGCATTTTTCATCGGGGCCGGAACCGAGCGGTTGTATTCAGGCGTGACAAACAGCAATGCGTCGGCCGCGCCAACCTGCTCACGGAAAGTGCTGTAGGCTTGTGGGGGTGTGACGTCAATATCTTCGTTGTAGAGCGGCAGGTCGCCTATCTCGATGATTTCCAGCTTCAGGTTGCTCGGCGCCAGATCCGCCAGGGCCAGAGCCAGCTTGCGATTGATCGAAGCCTTGCGCAGGCTCCCCACTAAAACGGCCACGGTGTAGACATTACTCATTGGACACTTCTCGACGATGGGTTCAAGGGAGCCCCATTTATAGATGATCGGGCGAACAATTGGACCAGCGGAGAACCGAAAACCTTCCGACTGGACTATTTTTTTCATGTAGGAAAACTTACCGCGCTTGACCAAGGTCTACAGAACCGCAAATCGAGTGATTTATTTCCAGAGGTTCTAAGCAATGGCAGCAGTACTTGTCGGACAATTTCATGCGCGGGACGCCGAAGGTCGCGTCTATTCAGTGCATGAATACCAAGAATCGACCCCGTCGCCCGACGGTAACGGCAAGGAGCCTGTGACGACTTTCAAGCTGGCGATCGGAGATCGCGTCAACCAACTCGAAGACGGCAAATTCATGCTGGTGCAGTCCCAGATTGAATTAACCCGCGAACCGGAAACGCTACCGCCCGCTCAAACGCCCGCTGAAACGCTAATTGCCTCATAACCTGTTGTTATGAGCAGAAGTCATGCCCGGACTTGGGTTAGGATTCAGCCACTCAATGGCTCTCCCGCCCAACATGGACTGCTTGCATGCGTTTACGCCACATCGAAGTGATCCAGGCGCTGTTGCAGACCGGCCACCTCGGCACGGCGGCTGAATGGCTGCAATTACCGGTGGCAGAGGTGGAGGCGACGCTGCGCGATGCCGAGCTGCAGTTGGGTTTCATGCTGTTTGCCAGTGTGCGCGGGCGATTGCAGGCGACTCGCGAAGCCCTTGAGTTGCGCGACGGCATCACCCGCGTGTATGACACCCTCGAACCGGTGCAACGCCTGGCCAGCAGCCTGAAACACTATCAGGCGCCGCCCCTGCGCATCATTTGCACCCCACCGCTGGCCCAGCAGTTACTGCCTCAAAGTATCGCTGCCCTGCGTCGACGCCATCCGGACGCCCCTTGCACCCTACTCAGCCAACCGACCCGAGACATTGTTCAGAGCCTTCTGCTGCGCGACAGTGACTTGGGCCTTAGTCTGCACGACCCCGAACACTCCGACATCCAGTGCCAGATGATCGCCCAGGGCAAACTGCAATTGCTGGCGCCCCACGGCTGGCTGCAACCGCGGCAAAAATACATTTCGGTTCAGGATCTGGCCGGCCAGTCGCTGGTGGGCCTGGATGGCCACGACCCGCTGAGCCCTGCGTTCGACCATAAGCTGGCGGCGCTACGCCCCGCGCCGGTCATCCAGATCCGCGTACAGACCCATCAGATGATGCGCGCCATGGTCGAGGCTGGTGAAGGGCTTGCCATCGTCGACCCCTTCACCGCTTCAGGTGCCAAGGACGGCGGGCTGGACGTATGCCCGGTATCGCCCGCCATTCCCATCTGCCTGTATGCGCTGAGTCTGAATGGCACGGCGACCTCTCCCACCCTCCAGTCGCTGCTGGAACTGATTACGGAACAAGCCGAGGCGCTGTTGGGCCACTGATCGCCATGCCCAGTGGATCGTCGAACAACCGGTACCAGAACAACGCCACCTCGGCGGTATGACGGTCAATGCCGCGATAGCGCAGGTGATCGATCCCGCCCAGCACGTAACCGCAACGCTCATAGAGCCGGCACGCGCCCAGATTGTTGTTCTGGGTTTCGAGCATGATGCCCGGCAGTTTTTTCTTGCGGCTCCAGAAATGAGCGACGTCCAGCAATGCCCTGGCCACACCGTGGCGACGGGCCGGGGCATGCACGGCAAGCTCATCGATGTGGGCAAAACCGTTCCAGTTGGTACTTACCACCAGATGCCCTACCGGTTGGTCATCGAGGTAAGCCATGAAGATCTCGCTGTCCGGAGCGTCCCGGAAACTGCTGAATTCCTCAGGATCGATGCCATAGCATTTACGATAAGGGGCAATGGGCGTCACTGGCCATTGGCTCACCGGCCGACCCACCTGCGCCGTCCCATAGGCGCTGACCTCGAAACTGAAGTCGCTGCCCCAGATGTAGGCGGCAAAGCCGTCATCGACGACACGCACCGACAGGCCGGGGTGCTTGGGATTCATGACCGGCTGCATACTGGGAAAAGTCCTCATTCCTTGAGACAACCAACGGCGCTCTGCCATCCATTGCCCTTGCCTCTCGAAACTTCATACATCAAGCGGGTATCCGTAGCCTGCCCGTTACCTCAGGTTAGAAGGTACTGGCGATTGTGGCGAGAAATGAATGAAGACTGCCCTTGTGGGAGCGAGCCTGCTCGCGATGGGATCTCCATGGTCCAACAGACAGACCGAGCCGCCTGCATCGCGAGCAGGCTCGCTCCCACAAAGGGTACGACCGTGGCGCAAGATCAGTTCGCCGCGGCCTGGGATTCGACCAGTTGCGTCCACAGTGCCGGAGCACCGGCAGATTTGGCGATAGCTTCCAGACGCGCGGCATGTTCGGCCAGGTCGTTTTCGCTGGCGCGAAGGATCCGGCCTGGCGTGCGGTCAGCGGGCAAACGACGGATTTCCGTTGCCTGGTTACCTGAACCCTCACCCGTGCCATTGCCATCGGAGGCGTTGCCGGCCAGGGACAGGCTGGTCTGGCCACCCGTCATGGTCAGGTAGACGTCGGCGAGAATCTCCGAGTCGAGCAAGGCGCCGTGCAGTTCACGACCGGAGTTGTCGACGCCGTAGCGCTTGCACAAGGCATCGAGGCTGTTGCGCTGCCCCGGGTGCCGTTCCCGAGCCATCATCAAGGTATCGAGGATGGTGCAGTGCCGGGTGATATCGGCCCGGTCGTGCTGCCCCATCAGGGCAAATTCGTTGTTGATGAAGCCAACGTCGAACGCCGCGTTATGGATGATCAGCTGCGCACCCTGGATGAACTCGAAGAACTCATCGGCCACTTCAGCGAAGCGCGGCTTGCCCACCAGGAACTCGTTGGTGATGCCGTGGACGCCGATGGCGCCTTCATCACTTTCGCGGTCCGGTTGCAGGTAAACATGGAAATGGCGACCGGTCAGGCGTCGGCCGATCAGCTCGACACAGCCGATTTCGATAATCCGGTGACCATCGGTCACCGGCATGCCGGTGGTTTCGGTATCCAGTACAACAGATCTGTTGGCCATCAGTGTTCAGCTCTCAACGGGCATGCTTGCAAAAGCGGCGATGTTAACACGCTCCGGTAACGAGGGGACTTACCTGAAACCTGGCTTATGGGAGCGAAGCTGTGGGAGCAAAGCTTGCTCGCGATGAAGATAATGCGGTCTTTCAGGAAAACCAGGGCGCCTGTGTCGCGAGCAAGCTTTGCTCCCACACAAGCCCACTCGCCACAGATCATCCTGTTCAGGCCCCGACACCACTCGTATCAGGCCTGCTTGAAACCCCGCACCTCATCCACCCCACGGTTGGCCAACTGGTCGGCCCGTTCGTTACCGTGATGGCCGATATGGCCGCGCACCCATTTCCAGGTAACGTTGTGACGGTTGACCTGCTCGTCGAGCAGTTTCCACAGATCGGCGTTCTTCACCGGCTCTTTCGCAGCGGTTTTCCAGCCACGCTTCTTCCAGTTGGCCATCCACTCATTGATGCCTTTCATCACATATTGCGAGTCGGTCACCAGCAATACGTCGCAAGGCCGCTTAAGCTCTTCCAGCCCCCGAATAGCGCCCATCAGCTCCATACGGTTGTTGGTGGTATTGGTTTCACCGCCCCAGAGTTCCTTCTCGACACCCTTGCATACCAGCAGCGCCCCCCAGCCACCCGGGCCGGGATTGCCCTTGCAGGCGCCGTCAGTGAAGAGTTCTACGCTATCGCTCATGCCAATCCATCCAGAAAAAAATGCAAAGGCCTGCCGGACGGGAACGACAATGCCCGCAACCGAAATGCCGCCAGACCATCAGAAAAGGGTTAAGGCTCGATGTGGCGACGATTGACCTTGGCCATCGGCAAGGGAATCAGCTTGCCCATCGGCTCGCGTCGCGCCTGACGAACCGGGCGCAGCCCGACCGCAATCTTGCGCGCCACCAATAAATAGAAGCCGCCGCCGGACAGTTGCCACTCACCGGCCTTGCGCTCCCAGCCGGCCAGACGGGCCTGCCACTTGGGCGACGCAAGCGGCGGACGATAGCATCCGAAGCGACGTTTCTCCAGCGCGAAGCCCAGCAGGTTGAGCCAGTCACCGACCCTTGACGCCGAGATGCAGCGAGCCTGACGCAAAGCATCGTGAGCGAACACGTGACGCAACCCCCAACTGCTCCAGGGATTGATGCCAATGATCAACAGATGCCCGCCAGGACGGACGCTGCTGGCGGCTTCGCGCAGCAGCCCGTGCGGGGAGAGACAGAAATCCAGCCCGTGCTGCATCACCACCACATCGGCGGCATGCTCGCTCAACGGCCAGGCCTGCTCTTCGCAAACGATCTCCACGCCAGGCAATGGTGCCCCCAGGCGTACATTACGCTGAACCTGCGGCGCCGACGGCGGGGTCTGCGCCGAAGGCCCGTAGTGCACCAGATAGCCACCAAAGAACCGGCCCAGCTCGTCTTCGAGCATGCGCCGCTCCTCTTCCAGCAAAAATTGCCCGACAGGGCCGGACAGCCACTCACGAGCGGCGCTGATCAACGCAAGCCAGTCGGGATCAGCCTGAGCGAACGCTTCATCGGTCATTGCATTCTCCAACGCGTCAGGAAGTTCTAAGATGCGCCTTTGTTTTCTGCTTGGCGAATTCCGCGATGATACAGATCAGTGCCCTGCCCGCGTTCACCGATAACTACATCTGGTTGTTACAGGACCACGCCACTCAACGCTGCGCCGTCGTCGACCCCGGCGACGCCACGCCGGTGCAGGCCTGGCTCGACGCCCATCCTGGCTGGGTCCTGAGCGACATCCTGATCACCCACCATCATCACGACCATGTCGGCGGCGTCCAGGCACTGAAAAACGCGACACACGCCACCGTCTACGGCCCGGCCAGTGAAAACATCCCGGCGCGGGACGTGGCGCTGCAGGACAACGACCGGCTCAGCGTCCTCGACTGGGACTTCGATGTCTACGCCGTACCCGGCCACACCCTGGGGCATATCGCGTATTACCATCATGGCTTGCTGTTCTGTGGCGACACCCTGTTTGCCGCCGGTTGTGGGCGACTCTTCGAAGGCACGCCTGCACAAATGCATCAGTCCCTCAGCCGCCTGGCCTCTCTGCCTGAGGATACGCTGGTCTACTGTACCCATGAATACACCCTCAGCAATCTTAGATTCGCCGCTGCGGTAGAGCCGGGCAACCCGGACATTGCCGCCCGCCTGGAAAAAGTCAGCCAGCAACGCAACGCCGGCGTCATGACCCTGCCCTCGACCCTGGCACTTGAAAAGCTCACCAATCCGTTCCTGCGTACCGCTGAAACATCCGTTAAACAAAAAGCAGACGAACGGAACGGCCAGCGTAACCAGACGCCGAGTGAGGTTTTTGCGGCCTTGAGGGCGTGGAAAGATAAGTTCTAAGGCCGCTGGCGTTTGATACAAAAATTCTGAAAGGTTGACCTGTTGGGGTGCGCTTCCTAGAATCGGCCGACATTTTTGCCCGGAACTTACTTCCAGCCAATGTCGTCATCTATACGTAAGTCCGTCCAGTCAGACACATTGACCCGCTTGGCTCAAGCTGTCGCAGTGGCTGTGTCCGCCACCCTGGCGGGCTGCCAGAGCACGAGCCAGGTGCCGCAGAGCGATGTGGCGCACACGCCGAACATCGCCGCTCGCGCCAAACAGAAGCCCATCTGGCTCACTGAAAAACCCGTCCCTCAAGTGCCTCAGGACGTCTGGGAGCGTATGCGCCAGGGCTTCCAGCTGCAGGAAACCGCCGGCGTCAACCCGCGTATCGAGCAGCAACGCCTGTGGTTCGCCAGCAATCCATCCTTTCTGGAAAACGCCGGCGAACGCGGCAGCCTGTACATTCATTACATCGTCGAACGCCTTGAAGAACGCAACATGCCCCTGGAGCTGGCGCTGCTGCCGGTGATCGAAAGCGCCTACAACCCCATGGCTTATTCCCGGGCCCATGCGGTGGGCCTGTGGCAGTTCATCCCGTCCACGGGGCGCTACTTCAACCTGCGCCAGACCCGCTTCTATGATGGGCGTCGCGACATCACGGCCTCTACCACGGCCGCGATGGATTACCTGACGCGCCTGCACGACATGTTCAACGGCGACTGGCTGTTGGCGCTGGCTGCCTACAACGCAGGCGAGGGAACGGTCAGCCGCGCCATCGAGCGCAACGAAAAACTTGGCCTGCCCACCGATTACTGGAACCTGCCGCTGCCCAGCGAAACCCAGGCCTATGTGCCGAAGTTGCTGGCATTGTCCCAGGTCGTACTTTCTCCCGAGGCCTACGGCGTCAACCTCAACCCGATCGCCAACGAACCGTACTTCCAGGTCGTCGAGATCAACCAGCGCATGGACCTGTCCAAAGTCGCGGCGGTGGCTGACATCGACGAAGACGAGCTGTTCCAGCTCAACCCGGCTTTCAAGCAGCGCACCACCATCGATGGCCCGCAGCACCTGCTGGTACCCACGTCCAAGGCCCAGTTGTTGACCGCCAGCCTGTCCACCATGCGTCCGGAAGAACTGATCAGCAAACGATCGCTCCAACCGGTTTTTGACTCAGCCGAAGAAAGCACGGTGGCGGGCGCCAAGCGCACCTATCGCGTCAAGCGTGGCGATAACCTGGGGCTGATCGCCAAGGCCAACAACGTTCAGATCAAAGACTTGCAACGCTGGAACAGATTGAGCGGCAACAAACTCAAGATCGGCCAGACCCTGGTCATGCAAGACACCCGCAAACGCGTCAACACGGTAGTCGCTGCCAGCAGCAAGAATAAAAAGAAACAAACCCAGTACAAGGTCAAGCAAGGCGACTCGCTGTACGTGGTCGCCAAACGCTTCAACGTGGAAATGCAGCACCTCAAGCGCTGGAATCCACGGGTAGGCAAGGCACTGAAGCCTGGGCAGATGCTGACGGTTTACTCTCCGCACTAAGCCTGACTGAAGAGAGGGCTGCTTCGCAGCCCAGCGGGAGCAAGCTCCCTCGCCACGGTTTCGGGTAATCCCTGAAGCTTTCGGCTCCCGCCTTTTTCCTGCCGATACAAGCTGTTACTGTACGGGCCATAAAGCCCAAGCCGCCTGGATCGGATCTCAGACTTGATACGTCCCCTCCTCCTGCTCCTGATCAGCCTGGCCTTGAGCTCTCCCGCCGGCGCAACCATTAGCGAAAGCCATGGTTATGCGCAGTTCGGCACGCTCAAGTACCCGGCCAGATTCACCCACTTCGACTGGGTCAACCCGCAAGCGCCCAAGGGCGGTATCTTGCGGGTCATGGCATTTGGCACCTTCGATACGCTCAATCCCTACACTTTCAAGGGCAGCAGCCCAGTTTCGACGCCCAACTTCTTGCAATACGGCATCAACGAGCTGAACGAACCGCTGATGGTTGGCACCGGTCAGTATGCGCCGTCCGGCGACGAGCCGACGTCGAGCTATGGCCTGATCGCCCGTTCGGTGGAATACAGCGAAGACCGCAGTTGGGTGGTGTTCAACCTCAGACCCGAAGCCCGTTTTCACGACGGCGTGCCGATTACCGCCTATGACGTGGCGTTCTCCTACAGAACGCTGCTCAAGGAAGGTCATCCGCAGTACCGCACCAACCTTCAGGAAGTGCTACGGGTCGACATCCTCAACCCGCTGAAAATCCGCTTTGTGTTCAAGCGTACGGGCAACCCGCTGCTGATCCTGCGCCTGGGTGAGTTGCCGGTGCTGCCCCAGCATTACTGGAAAGACCGCGACTTCAAGGCCACCACCTTCGAACCGCCCTTGGGCAGCGGCCCTTACCGGATTACCAAAGTGCAGCCTGGTCGCCAGTTGGTGTTTGAGCGGGTCAAGAATTACTGGGGCAAGGACCTGCCGGTCAATCGCGGCAAATACAACTATGACCGGATGGACGTGGAGTTCTACCGCGACAGTGAAGTGGCTTTCGAAGCCTTCAAGGCCGGGGAATTCGACATCTACATTGAACACCAGGCCAAAAACTGGGCCAACGGCTACCGGTTCCCGGCGGTCAATCGCGGCGAGGTGATCAAGGCGCAGATTGCTCACCAGATCCCGACCCAGACCCAGGGTCTGTTCATGAATACCCGGCGCAGCACGTTCGCCCAGGTCAAGGTTCGTGAAGCCCTGGGGCTGATGTTCGACTTCGAGTGGACCAACCGCACGCTCTTCAGCGGCGCCTACAAGCGCACCCTCAGCTACTACCCCAACAGTGAATTCTCCGCCAGCGGTCTTCCGGTGGGCCACGAATGGCTGCTGCTCAAGCCGTATCGGGAACAACTACCGCCCGCATTGTTCACCCAACCCTTCAGCCTGCCCCAGACCGACGGGCGGGGCATCCCCCGGGAAACCCTGCGCAAAGCCCTGGGATTGCTGAAGGAAGCCGGGTGGACCATCCACGGCCAGCGCCTGCTCAACGCCGACAGCCAGCCCCTGCGCTTCGAGATCCTGCTGGTGAACCCGAACCTGGAGCGCATCCTGCAGCCCTACGTGGAAAACCTCGCCAGCATCGGCATCCAGGCCCGCCTGCGTACGGTGGATCGCGCTCAATACAAGCAGCGTCTGGACCAGTTCGACTTCGACATGATCCTGCTGACCCTGGGGCAAACCCTCAGCCCGGGTCTTGAGCAATGGCAGTACTTCCATTCCAGCCAGGCGGGGGTCAAGGGCAGCAAGAACTACGCCGGCATCAACAACCCGGTGGTCGATCACCTGCTGGAAAAGCTCCTGTCTGCCCGCACCCGTGACGAACAGGTCGCCGCCGGCAAAGCCCTGGACCGTGTGCTGCTGTGGCAGCACTACTGCATCCCTAACTGGTATCTCAATTATCATCGCCTGGCCTACCGTAACCGGTTTGCCTTTGTCACTACGCCGCCCTACACCCTGGGTTTGAGCGCATGGTGGCTGAAATCTTCGGAGAAAGATCAATGAAGCCTTTACGCGCCCTGCTCCTGCAGGCCAGCGGCCTGTTGTTCGCCGGACTGGCCTGTGCCGCACCGCAGCACGCCTTGACCTTGTACAACGAGCCGCCGAAATACCCGGCCGACTTCAAGCATTTCGATTATGTGAACCCTGACGCCCCCAAGGGCGGGATTTTTCGTCAGGGCGGGTTTGGTGGCTTCGACAGCCTCAACCCTTTTATCAGCAAGGGCGTCCCCGCCGATGACATCGGCCTGATCTACGACACCCTGGCCAAACAAGGCCTGGACGAACCGTTCACCGAATATGGCCTGATCGCCGAAAAAATCGAGAAGGCCCCGGACAATGCCTGGGTGCGCTTCTACCTGCGGCCCGAAGCCCGCTTCAACGACGGCCATCCCGTACGCGCCGAGGACGTGGTGTTCAGCTTCCAGACCTTGACCAAGGACGGCGCTCCGATGTTCCGCGGTTATTACAACGACGTGGCTGAAGTCATCGCCGAAGAACCGCTCAAGGTGCTGTTCAAGTTCAAGCACACCAATAACCGCGAATTGCCGCTGATCCTCGGCCAACTGCCGGTATTGCCCAAGCATTGGTGGGCCGGGCGCGAATTCAACAAGGGCAACCTGGAGATCCCCCTCGGCAGCGGTCCGTATAAGGTCGCCGAAGTGAAGGCTGGCCGTTCGATTCGCTATGAACGCGTGAAGGACTATTGGGGCAAGGACCTGCCGGTCAACCGCGGCTTCTACAACTTTGACGTGCTGACCACCGACTACTATCGCGACAACACCGTGGCGGTCGAGGCACTGAAGGCCGGGCAGTTCGATTTCTGGCTGGAAATGGCTGCCAAGAACTGGGCCAACGCCTACAACATCCCGGCCGTGACCGAAGGCCGGCTGATCAAGGAACAGATCCCCAACGGCAACCCCACCGGCATGCAGGGCTTTGTCTACAACTTGCGCCGCCCGGTCTTCCAGGACGTGCGGGTGCGCAAGGCCTTGAGCCTGCTGCTGGACTTCGAATGGACCAACAAACAACTGTTCCACGGTGCCTACGCCCGCACCCGCAGTTATTTCGAAAACTCGGAGATGGCCGCCACCGGCCTGCCCGGCGAAGACGAGCTGAAGATCCTCGAGCCGTTGCGTGGCAAGATCCCCGAGCAGGTGTTCACCCAGGCCTTCCAGCCTTCGGTATGCGACGGCAGCGGCATGATTCGTGACCAGCAGCGCAAGGCCTATCAATTGCTGCAAGAGGCCGGCTGGCGCATCGTCGACGACAAGATGGTCGATGCCCAGGGCAAACCCGTGGTGCTGGAGTTCCTGCTGGCCCAGACCGAATTCGAGCGGGTGCTGCTGCCGTTCAAGCGTAACCTCAGTGACCTGGGCATCGAACTGGTGATCCGCCGGGTCGACGTGTCCCAATACATCAATCGCGTGCGCTCGCGGGATTTCGACCTGATCGTGGGCAGTTTCCCGCAGTCCAGCTCGCCGGGTAACGAACAGCGCGAGTTCTGGATGTCGGCCGCCGCCGATAATCCCGGCAGCCGCAACACCATGGGCCTGAAGGACCCCGCCGTCGACCAACTGGTGGAGCAACTGATCAACGCCGACTCACGCAAGAGCCTGGTGGCCCACGCCCGGGCGCTGGACCGGGTGTTGCAATGGGGCTACTACGTGATCCCCAACTGGCACATCAAGACCTGGCGCGTAGCCTACTGGAACCACATCGGCCATCCAAAAATCACCCCGACCTACGACATCGGCACCACCACATGGTGGGTCAAGCCAGACGTCAAGCCTTCCATCGAGGTGGAAAAACAGGTCATCGAGCAAAAAATCGTCGCCCCGGCGAGTGTGGAGTAACCGATGCTGGCTTATATCTTTCGGCGTCTATTGCTCATCATCCCGACCCTGTTTGGCATCCTGCTGATCAACTTCGTGATCATCCAGGCCGCGCCCGGCGGGCCGGTGGAGCAGATGATCGCCAAACTCGAAGGTTTCGAAGGCGCCACCAGCCGCATTGCCGGTGGCGGTGCCGAAGTGTCGGTGGCCGGCTCCGCCTATCGCGGCGCCCAGGGGCTGGACCCGGCGCTGGTCAAGGAAATCGAGCGCATGTACGGCTTCGACAAGTCGGCGCCGGAACGCCTGTGGATCATGATCAAGAATTACGCTCGCCTGGATTTCGGTGACAGTTTTTTCCGAGACGCCAAGGTCATCGACCTGATCAAGGAAAAAATGCCGGTCTCCATCTCGCTAGGGCTGTGGAGTACGCTGATCATGTACCTGGTGTCGATCCCGCTGGGGATCGCCAAGGCGACGCGGCATGGCAGTCATTTCGACGTCTGGACGAGTTCGGCGATCATCGTCGGCTATGCCATCCCGGCGTTCCTGTTCGCCATCCTGCTGATCGTGGTGTTTGCCGGCGGCAGCTATTTCAACTGGTTCCCGCTACGGGGGCTGACGTCCAACGATTTCGATGAACTGAGCATGGGCGGCAAGATCCTCGACTATTTCTGGCACCTGGCCTTGCCCGTGACGGCCCTGGTGATCGGCAACTTTGCCACCATGACCCTGCTGACCAAGAACAGCTTCCTCGATGAAATCAACAAGCAGTACGTGGTCACCGCCAAGGCCAAGGGCCTGACCCGCAATCGGGTGCTCTATGGTCATGTGTTCCGCAACGCCATGCTGCTGGTGATTGCCGGCTTCCCTTCGGCGTTCATCGGAATCTTCTTCACCGGCTCGTTGCTGGTAGAGGTTATTTTTTCCCTTGATGGCCTCGGCTTGATGAGTTTCGAGGCGGCAATCAACCGTGACTACCCGGTGGTCTTCGGCACCCTGTTCATCTTCACCCTGCTGGGGCTGGTGGTGAAACTGATCGGTGACCTGACCTACACCTTTGTCGATCCACGCATCGACTTCGAAAGCCGGGAGCATTGAGATGAACCTGTCCCCCCTCAATCGCCGCCGTTTCGAACTGTTCAAGGCCAACAAGCGTGGCTGGTGGTCGCTGTGGCTGTTCCTGATCCTGTTCGGGCTCAGCCTGGGCGCCGAGTTGATCGCCAATGACAAGCCGCTGGTGGTGCACTACGACGACGGCTGGTACTTCCCGGCACTCAAGCGCTACCCGGAAACCACGTTCGGCGGCGAATTTCCGCTGGAAGCCAACTACAAGAGCCCGTACATCCGCGAACTGCTGGCCGCCAAGGACGCGTGGGTGCTGTGGGCACCGATCCCGTTCAGCTACCAGAGCATCAATTACGACCTGAAGGTCCCCGCCCCGGCACCGCCCTCCTCGGTCAACTGGCTGGGCACCGACGACCAGGGCCGTGATGTGCTGGCCCGGGTGATCTATGGTTTCCGTGTTTCGGTGCTGTTCGCTCTGACACTGACCCTCCTCAGCTCGATCATCGGCGTGATCGCCGGCGCCTTGCAGGGCTTTTACGGCGGATGGGTCGACCTGGCCGGACAGCGTTTCCTGGAGATCTGGTCGGGGCTACCGGTGCTTTACCTGTTGATCATCCTGGCCAGCTTCGTGCAGCCGAACTTCTGGTGGTTGCTGGGCATCATGCTGCTGTTCTCCTGGATGAGCCTGGTGGACGTGGTCCGCGCCGAGTTCCTGCGCGGGCGCAACCTGGAATACGTGCGTGCCGCGCGGGCATTAGGCATGCAGAACGGCGCGATCATGTTCCGCCACATCCTGCCCAACGCCATGGTCTCGACCATGACGTTCATGCCGTTCATTCTCACCGGGGCCATCGGCACCCTCACGGCCCTGGATTTCCTCGGGTTTGGCTTGCCTCCGGGCGCTCCGTCCCTGGGTGAACTGGTGGCCCAAGGCAAATCCAACCTGCAGGCGCCTTGGCTGGGCATCAGCGCGTTCGCCGTGCTGGCGATCATGCTGAGCCTGCTGGTGTTCATCGGCGAGTCCGCTCGCGATGCCTTCGATCCGAGGAAGTGAAATGAATCAGGACAATCTGATCGAAGTGCGCGACTTGGCCGTGGAGTTCATCGTCGGCGAACGTCGCCAACGGGTGGTCGAAGGCGTCAGTTTTGACATCAAGCGTGGCGAAACCATGGCCCTGGTCGGCGAAAGCGGCTCAGGCAAGTCGGTGACCGCCCACTCGATCCTGCGGTTGCTGCCCTACCCGCTGGCCCACCATCCAAGCGGGACCATCCAGTACGCCGGCCAGGATTTGCTCGGGTTGAAAGAAAAGACTATCCGCCACATCCGGGGTAACCGGATCGCGATGATCTTTCAGGAGCCGATGACGTCCCTCAATCCGCTGCATTGCATCGAGAAGCAGATCAATGAAGTGCTGGGCATTCACAAGGGGCTGTCCGGTAAGGTCGCTACCCGTCGCACCTTGGAGTTGCTGGAACTGGTGGGCATCCCCGAGCCGCACAAGCGCCTCAAGGCCCTGCCCCACGAACTGTCCGGTGGCCAGCGCCAGCGAGTGATGATCGCCATGGCCCTGGCCAACGAACCAGAGCTGCTGATTGCCGACGAACCGACCACGGCACTGGACGTCACCGTCCAGCTGAAAATCCTCGAATTACTCAAGGATTTGCAGGCGCGGCTGGGCATGTCGCTGCTGTTGATCAGCCACGATTTGAACCTGGTGCGAAGAATTGCTCATCGCGTATGTGTCATGCAGCGCGGTTGCATCGTCGAACAGGCATCGTGCGAAGAGCTGTTCCGCGCGCCGCAGCATCCGTACACTCGGGAACTGCTGGCCGCCGAGCCCAGCGGCAACCCGGCGACCAACGTGGTCGGCCCGCCGCTGTTGCAGGTCGAGGACCTGAAAGTCTGGTTCCCGATCAAGAAAGGCCTGTTCAAACGCACGGTGGACTACATCAAGGCCGTGGACGGTATCCGCTTCAGCCTGCCCCAGGGCCAGACCCTGGGTATCGTTGGCGAAAGCGGCTCCGGCAAGTCCACCCTGGGGCTGGCGATCTTGCGGTTGATCGGCAGCCAGGGGGGGATCCGCTTTGAAGGCAAGCAGCTGGACTGCCTGTCGCAGCAACAGGTCCGGCCACTGCGCCGGGAGATGCAAGTGGTGTTTCAGGACCCGTTCGGCAGCCTGAGCCCACGGATGTGTGTAAGCCAGATCGTCGGCGAAGGCCTGCGGATCCACAAGATCGGCACCGCAGCCGAGCAGGAACAAGCGATAATCGCGGCATTGAAGGAGGTAGGCCTGGATCCGGAGACCCGGAACCGCTACCCCCATGAATTTTCCGGAGGGCAGCGGCAGCGTATCGCCATTGCCCGGGCCCTGGTGCTCAAGCCGGCGTTGATTCTGCTGGATGAACCGACGTCGGCCCTGGACCGTACCGTGCAACGCCAGGTGGTGGAGCTGTTGCGGTCGCTGCAAACCAAGTACAACCTGACGTACCTGTTTATCAGCCATGACCTGGCTGTCGTCAAAGCGCTAAGCCACCAGTTGATGGTGGTCAAGCATGGCCAAGTGGTCGAACAAGGTGATGCCCGCAGCATATTTGCCGCGCCGCAACACCCCTATACACAGCAGTTGCTGGAGGCCGCTTTCCTGGCCCCAACAACTGCCGAATAACCTGAAAGAGGAGCAACACATGGGTTTTCTCGCCGGTAAGCGCGTACTGATCGTCGGTGTCGCCAGCAAGCTGTCCATCGCATCCGGCATCGCCGCCGCCATGCATCGCGAGGGCGCTGAGCTTGCCTTCACTTATCAGAACGACAAACTCAAGGGTCGCGTCGAAGAGTTCGCACAAGGCTGGGGTTCGAGCCCTGAGCTGTGCTTCCCGTGCGACGTGGCCAGCGATGAAGAAATCGCCAAGGTTTTCGAAGAACTGAGCAAGAAGTGGGACGGCCTGGACTGCATCGTGCACTCCGTGGGCTTCGCCCCGGGCGATCAACTGGACGGCGACTTCACCGAAGCCACCACCCGCGAAGGCTTCCGCATTGCCCACGACATCAGCGCCTACAGCTTCGTGGCCCTGGCCAAAGCCGGTCGTGAAATGATGAAAGGCCGCAACGGCAGCTTGCTGACCCTGTCGTACCTGGGCGCCGAGCGCACCATGCCGAACTACAACGTGATGGGCATGGCAAAGGCTTCCCTGGAAGCAGGCGTGCGTTACCTGGCCGGCTCCCTGGGCCCGGATGGCACCCGCGTCAACTGCGTATCGGCCGGTCCAATCCGTACCCTCGCCGCTTCCGGCATCAAGAACTTCCGCAAAATGCTGGCCGCCAACGAAGCGCAGACTCCGCTGCGTCGCAACGTCACCATCGAGGAAGTCGGCAACGCCGGCGCCTTCCTGTGCTCGGACCTGGCCTCGGGCATCAGCGGTGAAATCATGTACGTGGACGGCGGCTTCAACACCACCGCCATGGGTAACATCGAAGAGTAATCTTCACGTCACATCCGCTGCGTAAAAACGCCGCTTGTCCTGAAAAGGGACAAGCGGCGTTTTTTATTCCGCTCTGGTCATGGCGGCGGGTCAGCTTGCATTCGTGTTGAATGGGCCACCGCTATCGCGAGCAGGCTCGCTCCCACATTTTCCGAGTTGCTCATAAACTTCGGGCAAACCACAAATCCCCTGTGGGAGCGAGCCTGCTCGCGATGACGATGGACCTGCACACATAAGGGCTTGATGTGACGCCGTCAGCGCGAGCCAGCCTGTTTTTGAATGTACATCGCCTCATCAGCATCCGCCAAAAGGCTGTCGATGGACTGATGACGCTTCGGGTCATAGTCGATCTGGCCCACGCTGAAACGGATGTCATAGCCACGCTGCAACATCGCATTGCGCTCATCAAGGATTTCCCTGAGTCGCGCCATGATCGCCGAGGTTTCGACATGGGCAGAGCCGGTGAGCAGCGCCACGAACTCATCGCCACCCAAACGACCGATCACATCACTTTCGCGAAAGGCGATGCGTAGCACGTCGGCAAACGTTTTTAGTGCCGTATCGCCCTCGGCGTGTCCGAAGCGGTCGTTGATGAGCTTGAAGTCGTTGAGGTCGAAGAACAGCAGTGTTGCCGGACGCGACAGGCGCTCGCAAACGCTCAGCGCATGCTGGGCCAACGTCTTGAAACCACGTCGATTGGACAGCAAGGTCAGTTCGTCCATGCTCGCCATCTGCACAGCAATCATTTCCTGCTCGGCCATGCTGGCCAAGTCGCGCAGCAGTTCGCGCTCTTCGTCATTGAGCTTGCGCGGCTTGGTGTCCAGCAAGCACAGGGTTCCAAGCTTGCTGCCGTCATCCAGTGCCAACGGCTGCCCGGCGTAGAAACGAATGCCGGGTTTATCGGTGACAAACGGGTTGTCGCGAAACCGCTCGTCCTGCTCCGCGTCGCAAACCTCCAGAATCTGATCCTGCAAAATGGCGTGTGCACAAAATGAAACGTCGCGTCCGGACTCACTGGCGTCCAGGCCCGCGTTGGACTTGAACCACTGACGGTTGGCATCCACCAGCGACACCAGCGCAATGGGCACATCGAACAAACGCCGGGCAAGGCGAGTCAGGCGGTCGAAGCGCTCCTCGGGCGCAGTGTCGAGCAATTTGAGCGAGTGCAAATTCTTGAGGCGAACGGCTTCGTTATCCGGTTTACCAGGCGCAAGCATCGGAAACTCCATAGAGAGGGCTTGTTGAAGTCTAGCCCAGGCCCTCTCCTCTTCAAACCGAACGGCCAAACCAGACAGGCATTTCTCGACGGGGCCGAATACACTGCGACACAGGTTCAAGACGAGGACGCCGACCGATGAAGCCCGCCCCCCATGATGCCGCCCCACGTTTCTGGCGTGATGCAGCGCTGCCCTTCATCGAAGCCCGGGGCATCGCCGATGGACGCAAGGTCTGCTATTCGCGTCATTCCCATGACCACTTTTCCATCGGGGCGATCACGGCCGGGCGCAGCACCTACCTGCATGAGCAATCGAATTTCCAGGTAGAGAGCGGTACGGTCGTATTGATGAACCCCGGCGATGTCCATGCGTGCAACCCGATCAATGATCAGCCATGGTCGTATGTAATGCTGTACGTCGACACCCAGTGGCTGACGGACTTGCAGCGCCGAATCGGCTTTGACGAGACCCTGGGTTTTCAGGGCTTCGCCACCACCCACAGTCGCGACATCGAGCTGTTTGCCGCCCTACAGGGTTTGTACGGCCAACTGGTGGATGAGCGGATCGACATCGCCCACAAACACGCCGCCGCCGAAGCGTTTTTCATCGACCTGCAACACCGGCTCAACCCAGCCGGACGCCCGGACCGCGGCAGCCACCCGGGGTTGATGCGAGCGGCACAGTTTATCCATGACCATTGCAGCGAGGCCTTGAAACTCGAAGACATCTGCGCCGCCGCACAACTTTCGCCGTCGTACCTGAGTCGGGCCTTCAAGCGCCATTACGGCATGACGCCCCATGCGTTCCTGGTCAATCGTCGGATCCAGTTCGCCCGTCGACAGTTACGCGAAGGCAAGCTGATCGCCGATGTCGCACTGAACAGCGGGTTTGCCGACCAGGCGCATTTCCAGCGTGCCTTCAAACAACACCTGGCCGCCACCCCGGGCCAATATCGCGGTTGATACCCGACCCTGCTTTTGCGGGGATGGCTCAAGGCAACAACAAATACACCGCACTGATCACCAGCAACGTCGCCATCGTCCGATTGAACAGGCGCATGGTCGCCGGGTTGCCCAGCCAGACCCGCAGAAAACTGCCGGCATAGGCCCAGCAGCCCACCGAGAGATAACAGATCACCAGGTAGATAGCTGCAAACTGCCACACCAACCGCGCCTCACCATCGGCCACGAACGCTCCCATCCCGGCCACACAGGCCAGCCACGCCTTGGGGTTGAGCCACTGCATCAACGCGCCGTAAAACATCGACGGCGCCCGCTCCTCGTCTCCGGCGCCCAACTGCCCGTTGTCCATCGCCAGTTTCCAGGCCATGAACAACAGAAAACCCACGCCCCCCAGTTGCACCACTCGCGTGAGGCCGGGCCAGCGCTGCAGCACTTCGTGCAACCCCAGCCCCATCAACACCAGCAGCAAGACAAACCCCAGGGTGGCCCCGGCCACGTGACGCAAGGTGGCACGAAAGCCGAATCGCGCCCCGGAACTGAGGGCTACAATATTCACCGGCCCGGGAGTGATGGACGCCACCAGTGCAAACGCCGCCATGGAAATAATCAGACTCATTGCATACCTTCTTCATGTCCGTGAGGTGGCGTTCAAGGTAAATTGCACGCCACTGGCGGTATTGAACAAAACTGCCCAATGACGACGACTCACCGCGCGCCGTGCGAACAGGTGCTGTTTCGGGCTTTTTTTTACGCAAACTTTACGCAGCGTCCGGTCAACGAAATCGATACTGGGCGGCTCATTCTTTCAGGCGTGTTTTATGTCCCTTGCGGCTGTGCGGTTTATCGGATTCATCCTCGGCATTTTCCTGATCACCCTGGCCGCGAGCATGGCAATCCCGCTTCTCACGCTGATGGTGTACGAGCGAAACGATGACCTCTCGGCGTTCTTGTGGTCGAGCCTGATCACCTTTGTCTGCGGCATCTTGCTGGTAGCACGTGGTCGGCCAGAGCACATACAACTGCGTCCGCGGGACATGTACCTGCTGACCACTGCCAGTTGGGTGGTTGTCTGCACCTTCGCCGCCTTGCCGATGGTGTTTATCCAGCACATCAGCTACACCGACGCATTCTTCGAGACGATGTCCGGCATCACCACCACCGGCTCGACCATCCTCACCGGCTTGGACAATGCCTCCCCGGGCCTGCTGATCTGGCGCTCGATGTTGCAGTGGCTCGGAGGGATCGGCTTCATCGGCATGGCAGTGGCCATCCTGCCGCTGCTGCGGGTCGGCGGCATGCGACTGTTCCAGACCGAATCATCGGACTGGTCGGAGAAAGTCACACCGCGCTCCCATGTGGCGGCGACCTACATCCTGTGGCTCTACTTAGGCTTGAGTGCCCTGGCCGCCCTGGCCTTGTGGCTGGCGGGCATGACACCTTTCGAAGCGATCAACCATGCGATGACCATGATTTCCACCGGAGGGTTCTCCACTTCGGATTCGTCCCTGGCCAACTGGTCTCAACCGGCCATCCACTGGATCTCGGTGATTATCATGATCGCCGGTGCACTGCCCTTCACCTTGTATGTCGCCACGTTGCGCGGGAACAAACGAGCGTTGCTCAGGGATCATCAGGTCCGTGGATTCCTCGGATTCCTGGTCATTACCTGGCTCGTGGTGGGCACCTGGCTGAGCCTGAACAGCGACTACGCCTGGCTGGACGCGGTGCGCATCGTAGCCGTCAACGTGACTTCGGTGGTCACCACCACCGGTGTGGCGCTGGGTGACTACTCGCTATGGGGCAGCTTTGCCCTGCTGCTATTTTTCTACCTGACGTTTGTCGGCGGTTGTTCGGGATCCACCTCCGGCGGGCTAAAGATTTTTCGTTTTCAGGTGGCCGGCGCCTTACTGATGGGCAGTTTGAAACAACTGATCCATCCGCGGGCGGTGATTCAGAAAAAATACAACAAGCACCCCATCGACGAAGAGATCGTCCGTTCGCTGCTGACGTTTTCTTTTTTCTTCACCATTACCATCGGCGCTATCGCCCTTGGGCTTGCGCTGATCGGCCTGGACTGGACGACGGCCCTCACCGGTGCCGCCACGGCCGTGTGCAACGTCGGGCCAGGACTGGGCTCAATCATCGGACCGGCCGGCAACTTCTCCACCTTGCCGGATGCGGCCAAATGGCTGCTGACCATTGGCATGCTGCTGGGTCGTCTGGAGATTCTGACCGTGCTGGTGTTGTTCACGCCGGTGTTCTGGAAGTATTGAACACTTCGGGTAATGCGAAGCCGATAAACGAAAAAAGCCGCGACGCCAATCCATAACGTCGCGGCTTTTTTTCAAGCGATCAGCGGTCGTTCTTGATCGAAGAGCTGGTCGCGTTGGTCAGTCCCTTGGTGTTGTGGGTGCCTGGCGTAGTGGTGGAAATGGCCGACGCCTTGGTCAAGCCGCGCGTGTCACGGTCCTTGGCGATGTTCGACGTGAGCGAAGCCTTGCTGGTCCGGTCGGTGCGGGTGGTACCGGTGTGTTTGCCGCTCAGGCCATGATCGCGAGTCCGGGTGCCGGTGTGGTCGCTGGTCAATCCTTTACCAAGGCCGCTGGAAGCGCTGGACTTGCCACTGCCCTGGCCACCGCCGACACCACCACCGTGGCCGCCGCCGTTTCCACCGCCCTTACCGCCACCCCCGCCATTCCCACCACCGGCAGCGTAGCTCGCGCCAATAGGCGACAGGTCGGCGGGCAACAAGGCTGAGGCACTCAGCATCAAGGCACACACAGCGACGGCGATCAGGGATTTCTTATGTTTGGACATGATGTCTCCGAAAGACAAAAACAACGGTTGAACCTTTAAGACTCAGGGGTTCAACTTTTGTTCGTAAGCAGCCGACCAAGTGAATGGAAATTCACTGTCGATTTTCCGGTGGAGCCATCCCGGGCCTGGCTCTATGCTCCTCCCATGAACCTACACGACTCGCTGCTCCCACCCCATGCCGAGATGGTCCGCGCCATGCTCGAACGAGACACCGCCTACGAGGGGGTGTTCTTCACGGCGGTCAAGACCACCGGCATCTTCTGTCGCCCCAGCTGTACGGCGCGCAAGCCGAAGCCGGAAAACGTCGAATTCTTCGCCCACGCTGACGAAGCCATGTCGGCCGGCTATCGAGCCTGTCTGCGTTGCAAGCCGCTGGATGCCGCCGCCATCGCGCCCGCCTGGATCCAGGCGCTGCTCAAGGCCGTGGACGCCGAACCCGACCTGCGCTGGACCGATGCTTTGTTGCTGGAACAAGGCATTGAACCGCTGAAGCTGCGGCGCTGGTTCAAGCAGCATTTCGGCATGACTTTCCATGCCTACCTGCGCACCCGACGGCTGGGCATCGCCCTGGGGGGCATCAAAGAAGGGATTTCCATCGACAATGCGGCCTTTGACTCAGGCTACGAGTCCCTGAGCGGATTTCGTGACGCCTTCGTGAAGTCTTTCCACATCACACCGGGCCGCGCCTCCCACAGCGAACCCCTGCTGTTCACCCGCCTGACAACGCCACTGGGGCCGATGCTGGCCATGGCCGAACGGCGCGGCCTGGTGTTGCTGGAGTTCCTCGACCGCCCGGCCCTGACCCGGGAAATCGAAGAGTTGCAACAACGCTACGGCTATACCGTCGTCCCGGGGCACAATCCCCACTTGCAACAGATCGAAACCGAACTGGCCGACTATTTCGCTGGGAAGCTCACCTCGTTCAGCGTGCCGCTGCACATGCCCGGCAGCGCCTTCGCCGTCCGGGTCTGGGCTGAACTGGAAAAAATCCCCTATGGCGAAACCCGTAGCTACGGCAACATCGCTACTGCCCTCGGCAGCCCTGGAGCCAGCCGTGCGGTGGGACTGGCCAACGGCCAGAATCGCCTGGCCATCGTCATCCCCTGCCACCGGGTGATCGGTGCGGATGGCTCGTTGACCGGTTATGGTGGCGGGCAGCCACGCAAGGCTTTTCTGTTGCGGCTGGAAAAGGCCGCGGTGCAGGTGTCCCTGCCACTGGCATTCTGACCAGCCTGCCGAGTGAACACCTGATGCCTGTCCCGTACCACGATGCCAGCACCTTTCTGGCAAGCCTCGACGAAGACTGGTGCCGTCATGTCGAGATGATCGGCCCTTGTCTGCTGCAACCCAAACCGGCCCGCGACCCGTATGAAGCACTCGTCCGGGCGATTGCCTATCAACAACTGCATGCTAAAGCCGGCGATGCGATTCTCGGTCGTTTTCTGCGGCTGTTTCCGGGGGCGATATTCCCCAGGCCTGAGCAGATCCTGGCGACTGACTTCCAACAGATGCGCGACTGCGGATTTTCCGCCAGCAAGATCGCGACCATACAGGGCATCGCTCAAGCGACGCGGGACGAGGTGGTGCCGGACTACCCCGCGGCGCTGGCCATGGATGATGAGTCCTTGATCGAACGCTTGATCACCCTGCGCGGCGTCGGACGCTGGACCGTGGAGATGCTGCTGATCTACAGCCTGGAGCGACCCGACATCCTGCCGGCGGATGACTTTGGGGTGCGTGAGGGGTATCGGCGGCTCAAGGGCTTGGACGTCCAACCGACGCGCAAACAGATGGTTGGGATTGGACAGGCGTGGAGCCCGCATCGGACGGTGGCGGCGTGGTATTTGTGGCGGGTGCCCGGTCGCTAGAGCGCGTCATCGTTCATCGCGAGCAGGCTCGCTCCCACAGGGATTTCGGTGTTTGTGTTCACTGAAGATCAAATGTGGGAGCGAGCCTGCTCGCGATGGCTGCCGCATGGCCGGCCTGAATTCAGCTGTCAAAAAATGCCGACCGTCTAGGCTGTCCTGAGCCACTTCCCAATTGCCAACCGGAGGTTCTCATGCAGCTCGAAGGATCCTGCCATTGCGGCGCGGTGTCGTTCAGCCTCGACAGCGCCCACCCCTACCCTTATCAGCGCTGCTACTGCTCGATCTGTCGCAAGACCCAGGGTGGAGGCGGCTTTGCGATAAACCTTGGGGGCAATGCCCGGAGCTTGAAGGTACGCGGTCGCAAGCACATCTCGATCTATCATGCGCGGCTCAAGAATGACGGGGATAAACGCGCCCACCGCAGCAGCGCCGAACGGCATTTCTGTTCCCTTTGCGGTTCAGGCTTGTGGCTGTTCAGCCCCGAATGGCCTGAGCTGATCCACCCGTTCGCCTCTGCCATCGACACGCCGTTGCCGGTACCGCCTGAGCACACCCATCTGATGCTGGGCTCCAAGGCGCCGTGGGTGGAAGTCGAGGCGCACGCCGGCGATCAGCAGTTCGAGGTCTATCCCCAGGAGTCCATTGCCCAATGGCATGAACGCCTGGGTTTGAGCGATTAAGGATGCAGAGCTGCGTGAGGCCTCATCGCGAGCGGGCTCGCTCCCACAGGGATTTTCGGTGTACTCATTACTTGTGTTCACTGAAGATCAAATGTGGGAGCGAGCCTGCTCGCGATGGCGTCAGGGCAAACAGCCCTATACCGCAGGCACACCACTGTGGAAGCGAAACTCCACATCCGGCGATTCAATCAGCGCCTGCTCGGCGTCACGAACCTTGTCGATCACCTGGGCGATGTCCTTGGCGTCGCCATACTGGTAGGCCAGTTTCAGGTAGCCCTGGAAATGCCGCGCTTCGCTTTTGAGCAAGCCGAAATAGAACTTGCCCAATTCTTCGTCCAGGTGCGGCACCAGGGCCTCGAAACGCTCGCAACTGCGGGCCTCGATGAAAGCGCCGACCACCAAAGTGTCCACCAGTTTGACCGGTTCGTGGCTGCGGACCACTTTGCGCAGCCCCGAGGCGTAACGCCCGGCAGAGAGCTGGCGTAAGCCGACCTTGCGTTTTTTCATCAGGCGCATCACCTGTTCGTGATGCACCAGTTCTTCCCGGGCCAGACGTGACATCAGGTTGATCAGGTCAACGTGGGAGTGGTACTTGGCGATCAGGCTCAGGGCGGTGCTGGCGGCCTTGAATTCGCAGTTCTTGTGGTCGATCAGCAGCGTCTCCTGGTCGGCCAGCGCCGCCTGGACCCAGGCATCGGGAGTGCGGCAACCAAGGAATTCATGAATTTCGGGAAGGATCATGGGGCTCACGGAAAAAGAGAGTCGAGCGAAGGGCGCCGATTATACCGGCCTGCCTCCAGACCACCAGCCACCGCCGTTGATATGCATCAAGTCGACGACTGCCATACAACAACTATAGTTGAGCAACGCCATGCCTTTTTATTGCTGGAGACGCCGATCATGCAAGCCATTCGCAGCATTCTGGTGGTCATCGACCCCGAACATTCGGAAAGCCTCGCGCTCAAGCGCGCCAAGCTGATTGCCGGTGTCACCCAGGCCCACCTGCATCTGCTGGTGTGTGACAAGAAGCATGACCATGCCGGCATGCTCAGCGTGCTGAAGGCCGCGTTGCTGGCCGACGGCTACAGTGTCACCACCGAACAGGCCTGGAACGAAAGCCTGTACGAAACCATCATCGACGTACAGCAGGCCGAAGGTTGCGGCCTGGTGATCAAGCAACATTTTCCCGACAGCCCGCTGAAAAAAGCCCTGCTCACCCCGGCGGACTGGAAATTGCTGCGCCATTGCCCGTCTCCAGTGCTGCTGGTGAAAACCGCCGGTTCCTGGAAAGACAAAGTGATCTTGGCCGCCGTCGACGTGGGCAATGCCGACGGCGAGCACCGCCACCTGCACTCCACCATCATCGATCACGGCTACGACATTGCCATCCTGGCCAAGGCGCACCTGCACGTGATCAGCGCCCATCCCACACCGATGCTGTCCTCCGCCGATCCGACGTTCCAGCTCAAGGAAACCATCGAGGCCAAATACCGCGAACAATGCCGGGCGTTCCAGGCTGAGTTCGACATCGACGACCAACACCTGCATATCGAAGAAGGTCCGGCGGACGTCCTGATTCCATACATGGCGCGCAAGCTGCAGGCAGCGGTGACAGTGATCGGCACCGTGGCGCGTTCCGGGTTGTCAGGGGTCTTGATCGGCAATACCGCCGAAGCGGTGCTCGACACGCTGGAAAGCGACGTGCTGGTGCTCAAACCGCAGGAGGTCGAGGATCATCTGGTGGAGCTGGCGGTCAAGGACTGACACCCCTCGCCACAAAAGCCATCTCCTTCAGCCGCCAATGGCATCCTTCAGGAACCCCGGCGCGATGTAGCGCTGGTAATGGGCTTCGGACAGCAGGAAGAATTCCCGATCAATGGCGTCGCGCAGGTCCGGCAGGTCCCAGTCGCGAAATTCGGGCATCAGCACCATGCCGTAGGCTTCCAGGTTGTTGATCACCCGCGCGCCACGGGCGATCAATTGATAAGCCCAGCAATATTCCGACTGGTGCGGCACAAAACGAATCTTGCGTGTTTCCAGTTGCTGGCGCAGGAGCGCAGGATCAAAAACCTCCAGCTTGGCCACCATCACCTGGACCAGCAACTGCTCAAGCCGCATCCACACCGCGCGTTTTTCGTCCTCGCCATAGCCGTTCCAATGAATCACTTCATGGTGGAACCGCTTGCAGCCACGGCACACCAGGTCACCATAGACAGTGGAGCAAAGGCCGACGCAGGGGGTCTTGATGAGCTGGTTGGGCATAAGGAAAAACACACGCAAAAGCAGGACAGGCCGGCATGTTAGCCCTTTGTCTAAGATTGATCACCCCTCAAACTTCAGGGGCCAACTTACGTTTATTTTTTTTTTGCCGTAGAATCAGCCAGCCTTTTAAGGCGCCAATGTCCGTTAGAAGCTGTTTTCAAAGCGTCACGAGCACAGTCGTTCCTTCAGAGCGGTGTTGGCCGAGGGTCTTTCCAGCGGGGAAAGCCCAACGCCAACCCTCATCAGCTCCCCGTTCTGCAGGCGTAAAACTTTGAAAGCAGCTTCTGTGAGGAACTCGCGGAAACTCTGGCGTGGTGGCTCAAAAAGCCTCCGACGCGCATGAGTACCGTGGGTTTCTGGATGAGCGTCCCGGACACCCATTTGGGACCACTGATGAGGGTAATAACTGTGCTTGAAGCCTACCGCAAACATATCGAAGAGCGTGCAGCACTGGGTATCGTTCCCCAGCCGCTTAACGCCGAACAAACCGCAGGCCTGATCGAGCTGCTGAAGAATCCTCCGGCTGGCGAAGAAGCTTTCCTCGTTGACCTGATCACCAATCGCGTTCCGCCTGGAGTCGACGAAGCCGCCTACGTGAAGGCCGGTTTCCTGTCCGCCCTGGCCAAAGGCGAAGCCCAATCCCCTCTGCTGGACAAGAAGCGCGCCGTTGAACTGCTCGGCACCATGCAGGGCGGCTACAACATCGTGACCCTGGTGGACCTGCTGGACGACGCCGAACTGGCGCCCGTAGCCGCCGAAGAACTCAAGCACACACTGCTGATGTTCGATGCCTTCCACGACGTGGCTGAAAAAGCCCGCAATGGCAACGTTCACGCCAAGGGCGTGCTGCAATCCTGGGCCGACGGCGAGTGGTTCAAGAACCGCCCCGTGCTGGCCGACAAGATCAGCCTTCGGGTGTTCAAGGTTACCGGCGAAACCAACACCGACGACCTCTCCCCGGCTCCTGACGCCTGGTCCCGCCCGGACATCCCACTGCACGCCCTGGCCATGCTGAAAATGGCCCGTGACGGTATCGTGCCGGATGAACAAGGCAAGACCGGCCCGATGAAGCAGATCGAAGAGATGCGCGGCCAGGGCTTCCCGATCGCCTACGTCGGTGACGTGGTCGGTACCGGTTCGTCGCGTAAATCAGCCACCAACTCGGTGCTGTGGTTCTTCGGTGACGACGTGCCTTACGTGCCGAACAAGCGCGCCGGTGGTTTCTGCTTCGGCAGCAAGATCGCCCCGATCTTCTACAACACCATGGAAGACGCCGGCGCCCTGCCGATCGAATTCGATGTGTCCAACATGCACATGGGCGACGTGATCGACCTGTACCCGCATGCTGGCAAAGTCTGCAAGCACGGCACTGATGAAGTCCTGACCACCTTCGAAATGAAGACCCCGGTCCTGTTGGACGAAGTGCGTGCCGGCGGCCGTATCCCGCTGATCATCGGTCGCGGCCTGACCGAGAAGGCACGTGCCGAGCTGGGCCTGCCCGCTTCGGACCTGTTCAAGAAGCCGGAAGCCCCGGCCGAAAGCACCAAGGGTTTCACCCTGGCGCAGAAAATGGTCGGCAAGGCCTGCGGCGTGACCGGCGTTCGTCCGGGCACCTACTGCGAGCCGAAGATGACCACCGTCGGTTCCCAGGACACCACTGGCCCGATGACCCGTGACGAATTGAAAGACCTGGCGTGCCTGGGCTTCTCGACCGATCTGGTGATGCAGTCCTTCTGCCACACCGCGGCCTATCCAAAGCCGATCGACGTGACCACCCACCACACCCTGCCTGACTTCATCATGACCCGTGGCGGCGTATCCCTGCGTCCGGGCGACGGCATCATCCACAGCTGGCTGAACCGCATGCTGCTGCCGGACACCGTCGGCACCGGTGGTGACTCCCACACCCGCTTCCCGATCGGTATCTCGTTCCCGGCCGGTTCTGGCCTGGTGGCGTTCGCCGCCGCCACTGGCGTCATGCCGCTGGACATGCCGGAATCGATCCTGGTTCGCTTCAAGGGCAAACTGCAACCAGGCGTCACCCTGCGTGACCTGGTACACGCCATCCCTTACTACGCGATCCAGAAAGGTCTGTTGACCGTCGAGAAGAAAGGCAAGAAGAACGCCTTCTCCGGCCGCATCCTGGAAATCGAAGGCCTTGAAACCCTGACCGTCGAGCAAGCGTTCGAACTGTCCGACGCCTCGGCCGAACGTTCGGCTGCCGGTTGCACCATCAAGCTGTCCAAGGAATCGATTGCCGAATACCTGCAATCGAACATCACCCTGCTGCGCTGGATGATCGGCGAAGGCTACGGCGATGCCCGCACCCTGGAGCGTCGTGCCCAGGCGATGGAAGCCTGGCTGGCCAACCCGGAACTGCTGGAAGCCGACAAGGACGCCGAATACGCCGAAGTCATCGAGATCGACCTGGCCGACGTCAAGGAGCCTGTGCTCTGCGCGCCGAACGACCCGGACGATGCCCGCCTGCTCTCCAGCGTCGCTGGGCAGAAGATCGACGAAGTGTTCATCGGTTCGTGCATGACCAACATCGGCCACTTCCGCGCTGCCGGTAAGTTGCTGGAACAGGTCAAGGGTCAGTTGCCAACCCGTCTGTGGCTCTCGCCGCCGACCAAGATGGACGCTCACCAGCTCACCGAAGAAGGCTACTACGGCATCTACGGCAAGGCCGGTGCACGGATGGAAATGCCAGGCTGCTCGCTGTGCATGGGTAACCAGGCACGCGTGGAACCGAACTCCACCGTGGTGTCGACTTCGACCCGTAACTTCCCGAACCGTCTGGGCGACGGCGCGAATGTCTACCTGGCTTCGGCCGAACTGGCATCCGTGGCGTCTATCCTGGGTCGCCTGCCGACCGTCGAGGAGTACATGGAATACGCCGGCAAGATCGACAGCATGGCAGCGGACGTGTACCGCTACCTGAGCTTCGACCAGATCGCCGAGTTCCGTGAAGCGGCTGCCAATGCCAACATCCCGGTCGTTCAAGCCTAAGGCTTCAACGCTCGACTAAAACGCCGCCCTTCTTGCGAGGGGCGGCGTTTTTTTATGCCTGGGATTTCGATGCAAGCTGGCAGGCCGCTATCGCGAGCAAGCTCGCTCCCACAGGGGACTTTCGGTGGATGCGATGCCTATGAACACCTCGGACACACTGTGGGAGCGAGCTTGCTCGCGATGGCGACCGTATAGCCAGCATCCATGCCAACTGAACCACCGCTTTCGCGAGCAAGCCCGCTTCCACAAGGGGGCTGTGTTATCAGGCCATTAGGGAGTAGACCAACGCAGTAATCGCCACCAACCCCACCAGCGCGACAAATACATTGGACGCCTGGCCGCGGTAACGGGCCATGGCTGGGACCTTTTGGATGGCGTACATCGGCATCAGGAACAGGATCGCCGCGATTACCGGGCCGCCCAGGGTTTCGATCATGCCCAGGATGCTCGGGTTAAGGGTGGCGACGATCCAGCACACCACCAACATGAACGCTGCGGTCAGACGGTCCAGGGTCTTTGCCGCCGGACGTCGACCGCTCTTGACGATCAGGCCCTTGAGGCCTTCGCTGGCGCCAATGTAATGCCCCAGGAAGGACTTGGAGATCGCCACGAACGCAATCAATGGCGCGGCAAAAGCGATGGTCGGATTGCTGAAGTGGTTGGCCAGGTACGACAGGATCGACAGATTCTGCGCCTTGGCCTCGGCCAGTTGCGACGGGGAAAGCGTCAAAACACAACTGAACACAAAGAACAGCACCATCACCACCATCAGCACATGGGCGCGCGAGAGGATCTGCGAGCTGCGCACTTCGGCGTTATCGCCATGGCGACGCTTCTGATCCACCGCAAACGCCGAGATGATCGGCGAGTGGTTGAACGAGAACACCATCACCGGAATCGCCAGCCACAAGGTATGCAGCAGCGCCGAAGGTTCAGGCAGCGTGGACGCTGTGGTCAGGATGCCACCGTTCCAGTGCGGGATCAGAAACACCGCCAGGAACAGCAACGCTACGATAAACGGATAGACCATCAGGCTCATGGCCTTGACGATCGCCTGCTCCCCGCATCGCACCACTGCCAGCAAACCCAGGATCAACACCAGCGACAGCACCACCCGAGGTGGCGGCTGGATATGCAGTTGATGCTCCAGGAAGCTGCCCACCGTATTGGTCAGCGCCACGCTGTAGATCAGCAGAATCGGGAAAATTGCAAAGAAGTACAGCAACGTGATCAGTGCACCGGCCTTGATACCGAAATGCTCCTCCACCACGTCAGTGATGTCCGCGCCTTCACGGCCGGACAACACGAAACGGGTCAGCCCCCGGTGGGCGTAGAACGTCATGGGAAAGGCTAGCAACGCCAGGATCAACAACGGCCAGAAACCGCCGAGGCCGGCGTTGATGGGCAAAAACAAAGTACCTGCACCGATGGCGGTGCCAAACAGGCCCAACATCCAAGTAGTGTCATGCCGCCCCCACTGGCTGAGCGTAGCTGGGGCTGTCGTTTCAAAGCGTTCTTCGACGCTAGTGGCCTGATCATTCATCCGGTCGGATCTCCGCATTCCGGTCACATGCACCCGACCAGGACGAGTCGGAAAACCCCGACAGGCAGCGCCCTGGCCGAAACAGGGGCGCGATTGTCCGGGATTAACGAGCAGAAGCAAAGACTTAGCTGAGGAGCGGTTGTGAGGACGGTGCATCTGCGGCAAATAACGCCGGGGAATGAAGCCGCCGACCTATCGCCTTTTTGCGCCAACTCCTACACTCAGAACAGATGAAACAATTGCCAGCGCAGGATAAGCCACAATGCACAAAACCCTGTGGGAGCGAGCCTGCTCGCGATAGCGATGGAACAGCCAGCCATGGTATTTCCTGAGACACCGCTATCGCGAGCAGGCTCGCTCCCACAGGTTTTTCGTCAGTCCTATTGCCCACAGGAGCACAGCATGACCGCAACCGTTCTTGTACTGGTTGAAACCGTCAACGAATACCTGCCGATTCTTGAGCGTCAGGGCTATCACTTGGAGTTGGCGCCAACGCCTGCCGAGCGCAAGACGGCGATTCACGAACATGGAGAACGGTTCAGCGCGGTACTGACCCGCGGTCCCCTGGGTTTGACGGCCGAGGAAATTGCCGCCCTGCCCAACCTGAAAATCATCTGCGTGATCGGCGCCGGCTACGAGCAGGTGGACCTGCAGGCCGCCCATCAGCGCGGCATCGTCGTGACCAATGGCGCCGGGGTCAACGCGTCGTCGGTTGCCGACCATGCCATGGCGCTGTTGCTGGCGCTGGTGCGCGACATCCCCCATTGCGATGCCGCCCTGCGACGGGGCGAATGGCCGAGGAGCGCGCGCCCTTCCCTGGCCGGTAAGCGGCTGGGCGTGTTGGGCCTTGGCGCGGTGGGCATGGCGATCGCCAAACGGGCCGCCCTGGGCTTTGACATGAGTGTCAGCTATCACAATCGCCGGGTACGCAACGACGTGCCCTACACCTTCTGTGCCACGCCCACGGAACTGGCGCGGGTCTCGGACTTCCTGATCGTCGCCACACCAGGCGGCCTGGATACCCGGCAGTTGATAAACAAGCAGAGCCTGGATGCGCTCGGTCCAAAAGGATTTCTGGTGAACGTCGCCAGGGCCAGCGTGGTTGCCACCGCCGACCTGATCAGCGCCCTGGAACAACGGCGAATTGCCGGAGCGGCCCTGGATGTGTTCGATCACGAGCCCGAGGTGCCGCAGGCGCTGAAGAACCTGCCCAACGTCGTCCTCACACCCCACGTGGCAGGCCTGTCGCCGGAAGCCACCCGCGCTATGGTGGAGTTGGTGGGCCAGAACCTGACCGCGTTTTTTTCCGGCAAACCGGTACTGACGCCGGTGCGCTTGCCCGACGAGGAGCGTTAGAGAACGCCCAATAGCGTCCACACGCGCCGGGATTCGGCATCGGCACTGATCAGTTCGCCCAGCAGCTCGTTCAACGGTTTGTTGCCCCACTCCACGCCGCGCCGGATCAAATAGGGCACCGGACTGTGGGGTTCGGTGCGAGCCAGGTAGCCGGCGATGACCAGCAACTGGCGATAGGCTTCCTCGCGGCTGGCCGGCTCCTGAAAAGCCAGGGTTGCCGCGGCGCCCACCTGCGCTGGGGCGGTTTGCGGCGTCACCGGCGGTGGTGCTTGCGCCGGCACGACGGTGGGTTGCTGTGGGTTCATCGCAATGAACTCCTCTATCAATGTCAGCAAGGCCTGTATCACGTCCTGCAGGGAGGAATAGCCTGGGGCCTGATCGCCCAGGTAGGCATCACTCCAGGCTTCGAGCCGTTGCAGGTGCTGCAGGCTCAGCATCAGGCTGCCCTGGCGATGCAACCAGAACGACAATGGCGTGGTGCGAATCAGTTCGCTGAGTTTTTTCTGGTCGTTGCGCGCCGCTTCCGCCGAGGCCTTGGCGTTTTTACTGTCGTTGACCAACACCTGCTGGCGCTGCAAGCGTTGCCAGTCGGCCAGGCAGAAACCGTCGAAATCAGGGTCCCGGCCATCGAACAAGGGCACCCGTGTCAGTAACACTTCGCTGTAGCGACGGGCCAGCCACTCCAGCGGAATGACCCGCCACGACGGGTCACCGTCATCGGCCCGGGGATACAGCTGCTCGGGGTAGCGCTCACACAGACCCGCCACCAACGCCAGGCTGCCCGGCAGTCCTTCCAGCCCGGTCAGGTGTAACCAGGCCTCCCCCAGCCAGGCGCTGATCATCAAATCCTTGCTGCGCTCGAGCAGCAACGCAGTGGCGAGTCTTTCCAGTTCCGGCCATTGGGCGCGCTTGATCGACGATTGCCACACACCCGTGGGCAGGCTGGTGTCGTCCTCCCGGCGCAACTCGCGCAACTGGTCGAACTCCGGCTCGTAGCGCAGATCCTGGCCACAGGGCGATTCGGCGCTGATCGGCTCAAGCAACCGGGGGATGAGTTCGGGCAAAGGGGATATCGGCAAGCTCACAAGCCCTCCTCGCGGGTTGCGATGGCGGTGTTCGATGAGGTCGCCATGAAAGGTGAACGGGGGGCCTGGGTCGGCAGCGGAGCAATCGACAGCGGCAGCTTCGAACCCTGGCTCATCAACGACAAACGCAGGAACATCTGGGTCTGTTGCGCCGTGGTCGCCTGGGTCTGGGCCGTCACGGGCAGTTGCAGGGTCAGCGGGAAGTCGGTGTAGTCGGCATTCGGCTGGCGCTGGCTCGACACCAGTGAGCGCATCAGACGCAGCAACGCCCACGGCCCCTGGTACTCCCAGCCGGCTTCCAGATCGCGCACCACCAGGTCGGGTTGCAAGGGGTCGTTGGCCGGACGCTGGTAACCGTTACGGGCCCAGCGCAGGGTCAAACTCACCGGCTGGCCGACCATCCAGCGCAGGTTCTGCCCGGTTTCACCTGGGTAACTGATTTGTTGGTTGCCGGCGTTCAGCCCCCAGGCGATCACCTGATCCGCGCCGCGTTCCTGCTCGCGATCGGTTCGCCAGCGCACGTCCATTTCCACGCCGAGCAAGCCACTCTTGTCCCGCACGAACAGCGGCCCGAGCCAGGCACCGGCCTGTTTCAAACGGTTGAGAAAATCCTCCGCCGCCAATCGCTCCGGCGTCCGGCTCAACGCCAGTCCGGCCTGTGCCTGAGGCAGCCGCGTGTCGATCAGCTCCAGCAGGCGCTGGACCCGCGCCGGGTCGGCATCGCTGGCCCGCACATCCTGGGAAAACGGAAAGCGCCCGGCCAGGTACTGATTGAAATAATTGGCCAGGTCATTCCAGGCGGTCGCCGCCTGGTTCTGTTGCAGATACAGGCAGCGCTGCAAGGCACTCTGTTGCAGCGTAACGGTGCGCACGGCCAGGTCGCCACGTCCGCCGGGCAGGCTGGACGTTTGCAGAATCTGCGCGCAGGACGTGGTGTCCATTTCGATGAAATCGCGACTTACCAATTGCTCCAGTTGGGCAGCCGCACTGGCCGGGTTCTGGTTTTTGTATTTGAGCAGTTCGTCGTTGAGCGCCATGAACCGGGCGACCTGATCGTGCTCCAGGGCCGACAGGTTGTCCTGCTGGACAATCAGCCATTCCAGCGCGGGCATGCGTTGCTCGGCGATCTGTAGCATGGCGCCGAACTGCTGGTTGAGGTTCAGCTTCAAGTCCTGAGGATCAGTGGCGCCGTACAACTGCAAGCCGAAGTTCTTCGAGCCGTCCCAGCGTTGGACATCGGCACGTTGAGTGAACAGTGGCTGGGCGTCGATTTCGTTCAGGCCGCTCTGGATCTGCGCCAACGCGCGGCGGTTGAGCAGGCGCTGAAAACGAATCGCCAGATCGCTGCGCTTCACATCCATGAAAGCTTTTTGCAGGGCAACGGCCTGGGAGGTCTGCACATTGAAACTCATGCCCGGTAGCGGTTGCTCGCTGTCATCCAGACTCAGCCACATGGCCCGCGCCGCCGCGCTTTCAGCAGCCTCCATCAGCGCCCCACGATAATCCGGCGGGATGCGCGGCAGTTCTTCATTGGCGTAGCTCTGGTAGCTGGCGAAGTAGTTCAAGGCAACGCTGAAATCGTCGCTGTCACCCCGGCCCATCGAGTCGGCGTTACTGTCCGACGGCGCCTTCTGCATGGCCAATGCCACGAAGTCACGCTTGAACAGCGCTTGTACCGCGCCGTCCAGCGCCGTGACATGCTCCTGCAACACCAGCAAACCGCTGCCCTGCTGGACCAACAGATTGTCCCTGGAACCGGTCTGGACGATCCACTGGTCGCGAAAGCTCTGCTGCAATTTTGCCGCCTGGCTCTGCAGATCCTGCTCAAGATCCGGCCCCAGCAGCGTGCTGTGGCCCACCTTGTCCATCAACTGGGTGTAACCGGGCACCAGGTCCTGCCCCTTACCGCGGCCCCAGGCCGAGTTGGTCAGGCTGACGAGCCTTTGCAGGTCATCGACCAACGCCATCAGCTCTTCGAGTTCGCTCAAGGAGTTGCCGCCGCCGGCCTCAAGCCGTTGTAGATGCAGCTTCAGGTAACCGGCCTGACGCACGAAGTTGTCCGCCAGAAAGTAATGATCCAGCCAGCGCTGCATCAGGCCCATGAAGTTATCGGCAATCACCGGGCGCGCGGCGTTCAGGTCCAGGCCTTTCAAATCGCTATTCTGGGCATCGAACAGCACCCGATTGTAAAAACGCGCCCGGCTCAAGGTCCCGGTGTTGAGGTTCAACGACAGGGCGCTGTTGCTCAGTTGCACCAGCTCGTCCAACGGTGCCTTGGGGTTGTTCACCGCCTGGCTGAACATCTGGTTGTGCTGTTCCAGGCGCACCGCACGCTCAACCAGGTCCTTGGCTTTCACGTAACTTTGCCATTGCGCCGGATCTTCGCTTTCCACGTTGCCGCGCCGCTCGGTATTGCGGATGCCCTTGAGTTGTTCGAGGTCCGAGACCAGCAGGTCACGCAGCGGCAATATCCAATGATGGCGGGCGGTCATGCGCAAGCCGTTGTCCAGTTGAACGTCCACGGCGGAGAACCAGGAAGTCGGAAACACCAC
This sequence comes from Pseudomonas sp. N-1-13, assembly GCF_057787095.1. Taxonomy (NCBI): domain Bacteria; kingdom Pseudomonadati; phylum Pseudomonadota; class Gammaproteobacteria; order Pseudomonadales; family Pseudomonadaceae; genus Pseudomonas; species Pseudomonas sp. N-1-13. The sequence goes on from NZ_JBYNRI010000001.1 coordinate 3,126,678, forward strand.
CGAGACGAAACGCCAGCGCGGGGCTTTTTCCAGCACGTTCCAGTAGTTCTGCACGTTGTGCCGAGTCGGCTCCAGTTGCGGCTTGTCGGGGTCGACCACGACATGGTTTTTGTGCGCGCTGAGGACCAACCGCGACAAGCCCTCGGCTTGCTCGACCGAATCGTGCCAGACCCAGACCATGCTCCCCAGCCAGACCACGCCGACCACCAGCGCCACCCCACCGCCCAGCCGATGCCAACGCTGGCGCAAGCGCAGCAGGCGTGGCACCGGCTGGGCCAGGCCCCGCTCGGCCACCAGCCGGCGCGACCACAATTGTCGAGCGAACACCGTCTGGCGCAAAACGCTGTCGCTGGCGGTCAACCCATCGCCGGTGACGGCCGGCGCCTGGCTGGCGGTGAAATACACGCCACGAAAGCGCGGTGCCTCGCCTTGCGCGTTGCCCTGGAAAACCGGTTCCAGCAGCAGCTGCATGGCGCGCCGCAACCCTTCGAAACGCTCCGGCAACCCATACAGATCGCTGCTCAACTGCCCCGACAGCGCGCCGATTTCGATGATCGACTGGGACAATGCGGCGTTGACCTGATCCAGCGCCTGATCGCTCCATTGCGATTGCCACGCCGCCTCGGGCGAATATGGCGACGACCAGCCCAGCGTCGATTCCCGCGCCTGGGCGGGCAAGGCGCTGACCAGTTCCTGGAACCCCGGCAGTTCTTCCATCCCGGTGATCACCACGTACACCGGCAAGCTCAGACCGAACCGTTGCAAGAGGTCGATGAAACAGCGCCGGACCTTGAGACTCAGCTCGGTCGTCTGCTCGATGTCATCGAGCTTGCCGAACGGCACAGTCCAGATCACCGCATCCAGCGGCCGTCTGCTGCGCAGGCGCAGAATCAATCCCAACAGGCGCCACCAGTTGCCCCGCTGCATGTTCATGCCCTCATCGGGCAAAAACAGCGCCTGGGGCACCACCAGCACCGCGCCTTCGGCATCCGACCACCAGCGGCCGAACCACGCCGCCTTGTCTGTCGGCTGCAAACGCCACTGGGCGCACAACTGCGCGCCATCGGCCTCGTTGCCCAGCATCAACAACCAGGGCATCTGATAGCGGTCCCGAGTGCCTTGCTCCTGCTCCATGTGGCGCACCGCGCCATAGAAGCTGCGAATGGCCGCGCCGCCCTGGGTGCGCAGCCACCAGATCGCGGCCGCAATCAGCAGCACCGCGACAATGGCGAGCAACACCAGGGCGACGATGCTCAAGAGGCTCATGAGTCCTGCTCCTGAACCACCGACTCGTTCAGTTGCAGCACCGGTTCAAGCTCTGATTGGATGTCACGCCAGAACACCTGCCCCAACCCGGTCAGCAGCAACACCATCGCCAGGATCACCAGGCCCAGGCGCAAACCGTCCGGCAACGACTGTTGAACGGGGACACGTATAGGTGTGGCCGCCGCAGACATCGCCAGGCGCTGGCTGACATCGACATAATCGGGCTCGTGCTGCCAGGCGAACGTGAACAGCGCCACCCGCCATTTTTCGTGCTGGACCTGACCGGGCTCGCCCCGCAATCGGCCCTGAAAACCGAGAATCAGACACTGCAGGTACACGTTGGCCAGGTCCCGGGTGCCGGGCATCTGCTCATCGAGCAGTTTCTTGATGGCAGCCGGCAACCGTTCGCCAGCCTGACGGCTGGAGTACATGCGCGATTCGAGGGGATGCTGCTGCCAGGCCAGTTGTCCCGGCCATGGGGTGAACAGCAAGGTCTCGTCCACCAGCGCCACGAAGGCGTAGACCAATGCCTTGACCTGCTCGGTGGCCGCATCGCCCACGGTGGCAAAGGCAACCCGCCACAACCGCTGGGCGCTTCGACCGGAAAACTCCACCACCCGGCTGACCAATACCGCGGGGTCGCTGTCCTTGGGCAAGTCCTGCCAGTCCTGGGACCACTTCAGCCAAGCCTGACGAAACGCACTGCTCAGCGGTGCCTCATGCAGACTCCGAACCGCCCCGCCACTTCCGTCAGGCATACGACTCCCCTTTTACGATCAGGCGCTTTCACCGGCTTGCGCCACAAACAACACCACTTGCCACGGACTGCTGGCCTGATGCGAGGCCGGCGCTACGATGTGCAACGGCAATTGCCCATCGAACCATTGCCCGCTGGCGGCCACCACGAACAACCGGGTGTCGTCACCCACGCTGTAGGCCACCTGTTCGTTGCGGCTCATGGCCTGATGGGGCAGACCGCTCATGCGTTGGCGACTCAACAACGGGATGTGCGGCGCCGACGCGATGATCGCCCCGCGCAACCACTCGGCCGCGGCTTGCTCACTGGCGCCGTTGGGCATACGCAGGCCGATCACCAGGCGCTGGTTCGGCTGGTCGTCGGGCAACTGGATCGAGAACACCTGATCATCGCGCTCGAAGGCCAGGCTGCGATAACCGGCGCGGACCAGCTCCAGGGTATTTTCCAGCCAGTCCAGCAGCGGTTCATAGCCGTGTTGCAACTCAAGAAAATCCAATGGCGCAAAGGCCGGGACACCGGCCAGCGGATCGAGCGCCGACCAGCTACCGGCCAGCCCCAACAGCAGACCATGCAAGGCCAGGGGCGTCGCCACCCGAGTGTTCAGCGCGCCTTCGACTTCCGGCAAACGCGCCCACAACGCAGTCAATTGACGGCGAATCTCCATGGCATCGTCCTGGTTACCGGCCGCCTGGGCCTGACGCAGGCGCCCGGCCAGGAACAGGCATTTTTCCCGGGCCCTGGCACACAACCCGGCCACTCGCCGACCAAGAATCGATTCCGGCAGCAGGATCGGCGTCGGCGGTGTGTAGGCCACCCGCAGGAAGCCGCCGCCCTCCTTGCGGATGCGCAACAGCGGCAGGCAGATCGAGTCGGCCTTGCTCAGTTGTGTGCACAGCCGAGGGTTCGGCCGCCACACCGTGATGGACTCGGGAAACTCACCGCTGGTGAGGTCCGGCAAGGCGTCACCCACTACCGATTGCAGCCGACCCTTGAGCGGCAGCAATTGCCCGGCGCGCCAGAGCGGACTGATGGCCAGGTACACGGTCACCGTCGCGTCGTCGGTCTTGTTCACCGCTTCGGTGATGTCCAGCTCCAGGGTCGGCCCGACCCCGGCCTGCACGTTGACCGGCAACCCGTCCGGCAAGGTGCCCTGCAGCTGCAACAGCCGGACCTGGCCGGCGCTGAGGGCCGAAGGGTCGACCTCCAACTGGCTGACACCCCAGAACCAGGGGTTGCAGGCGCCGGCAAAATGCGCGGCCAGGGCTTCGGCGCGCAGGCCTTGCAATTGGAAGTGCTGGGGCAGCAACTGCATGCCCTCGTGCCAGCAAACCGCGTCAGGTAACAGACTCATACGACTCCCTTCTACATCCCAATGACGCCGCCCCTGGGCGGCCCGCGGTCACTCAAGGCTGACTGGCAAGCTGGCCATCGTTCACCAGGGTCATCTCACGACTTTCGAACTTCAGCCAAGCCTGGCGCTGATCGTCCAGCCGAAGCCGGTGGGCTCCGGGAGTGTTATAGCTGGCGAAGACCAAAAGTCCAGCGGCGCGCCTGCCCTCCAGAGGGAAGGGTTGGCGGTCGATGAATTGCCCCGGCACCAGCTCCAGCCCCCACACCGACATGAGTTGACGATAGTCGCGCTGGAACTGTTCGCGCTCGGCAAACCACTGGCGTGCGCTGATTCCCGAAAGCTGCTTGAGCAGATCCGGGTCGTTCACGGCGACAAAATCCACTGCGATGGGTGTGTCGTCATTGGCTCGGGGCGCGACGTCCAGGGTCAGGCTGTCGAGGTCGACACTGGGAGCAAACAGCGAACAACCGGTGAGCGCGACGCTCAAAAAAAATCCGGAAAAAAGAACACGCAAAATGAATCTTCCTTTTCTCAGCGGTCAAAAATTGTTTTTGCTTGCATTTTTATAGACCTGTTCTAGCGTCTTGGGTAGTTCGACCCACACAGTCGAATGCACCAGGTTCGTCAAGGGAATGACAGGTCTACTGCCCTCCATTTGCAACCTGCGGATCAGCAAGGGAATGCGATGAGCGGGCCCCCCGATGCATTGCTCCCTACATGCATCGGAGTCGGCCGCCATGGCAGAAAGTACCCAGCACAAGCTCGACAGAGTTCGTCCTCCCCGCGTCCAGATCACCTATGACGTGGAAATCGGCAATGCCATCGAAAAGAAAGAATTGCCACTGGTGGTCGGCATTCTGGCCGACCTCTCGGGCAAACCACTGGACCCGCTGCCCAAGCTCAACGAGCGGCGCTTCACCGAAATCGATCGCGACAATTTCAACGAGGTACTGGCCTCCATCTCCCCTCGCGCCACGCTCCAGGTGAATAACACCCTCAGCGGTGACGACAGCAAGCTCAACATCGAACTCAACTTCCGCCACATCGACGACTTCGACCCGGTCAAGGTTGTGGAGCAGGTCACGCCCCTGCGCCGGCTGTTCGAAGCCCGCCAGCGGCTGCGGGACCTGCTGACCAAGCTTGATGGCAACGACGACCTGGACAAGCTGCTGCGCGACGTGATCGCCAACACCGAAGGCCTGCAAGAGATCAAGTCAGCCCGCCCTCAGGATGCGCAAGACCTGCCGACCGAAGCCGCCAACGATGACCCAGCCCCGGCCGAACCACAGGCCTGATCGCGCTCATTACTCAAGGGAGATAAAGCCATGCCTGCTTCATCCAGCGCTCAAACCAGCGAGAGCACGACCCAGACCCTGTCCCTGCTGGACAAGATCATCGCCGAAGGCCGCATGGCCCACGACGACAGCCAGCAGGACTACGCCCGCGACATGCTGGCCGAATTCGCCACCCAGGTCCTCGACGAAGGCATGGCCATCGACAAGGACACCGTGGCCATGATCAACGACCGCATCAGCCAGATCGATCAGTTGATCAGCGCCCAGCTCAACGAAGTGCTGCACCACCCCGAACTGCAAAAACTCGAAGCCTCCTGGCGCGGCCTGCATCTGCTGGTGCAAAACACTGAAACCAGCACGCGGCTTAAACTGCGCTTGCTCAACGTGACCCAGAAAGAACTGCAGAACGATCTGGAAAAAGCCGTCGAGTTCGACCAGAGCGCGCTGTTCAAGAAGATCTACGAGGAAGAATACGGCACCTTCGGCGGGCATCCGTTCAGCCTGCTGGTGGGCGACTACACGTTTGGACGCCACCCCCAGGACATCGGCCTGCTGGAAAAACTGTCGAACGTCGCCGCCGCCGCGCACGCGCCGTTCATTGCCGCCGCCAGCCCCCGGTTGTTCGACATGACCAGCTTCACCGAGCTGGCCGTGCCCCGTGACCTGTCGAAGATTTTCGAAAGCCAGGAGCTGATCAAGTGGCGCTCGTTCCGCGAAAGCGAAGATTCGCGCTACGTGTCCCTGGTGCTGCCGCACTTTCTGCTGCGCCTGCCCTACGGCCCGGACACACTGCCGGTGGAAGGCATCAACTACGTCGAGGACGTCAACGGCACCGACCACAGTAAATACCTGTGGGGCAACGCCGCCTGGGCGCTGTCGCAACGCATCACCGAAGCCTTCGCCAAATATGGCTGGTGCGCAGCGATTCGCGGGGCCGAAGGCGGTGGCGCGGTAGCAGGCCTGCCGGCCCATACCTTCCGCACCAGCTCCGGGGACCTGTCACTCAAATGCCCGACCGAAGTGGCGATCACCGACCGGCGCGAAAAAGAACTCAACGACCTGGGCTTCATTTCCCTGTGCCACAAGAAAAACAGTGACGTGGCAGTGTTCTTCGGCGGCCAGACCACCAACAAGGCCAAGCTCTACAACACCAACGAGGCCAACGCCAACGCGCGAATCTCGGCGATGTTGCCGTATGTGCTCGCTGCCTCGCGTTTCGCCCATTACCTGAAGGTCATCATGCGCGACAAGGTCGGCAGCTTCATGACCCGCGACAACGTGCAGACCTACCTCAATAACTGGATCGCCGATTACGTGCTGATCAACGACAACGCGCCGCAAGAGATCAAGGCGCAGTACCCGTTGCGCGAAGCGCGGGTGGACGTCACGGAAGTGGCGGGCAAGCCAGGGGCCTACAAGGCCACGGTGTTCCTGCGGCCGCACTTCCAGTTGGAGGAGCTGACTGCTTCGATCCGCCTGGTGGCGACCCTGCCGCCGCCGGTAGCGGCCTGACGGCCGAAACCTCTGGCGAGGAGCTTGTGGCGAGGGGATTTATCCCCGCTGGGCTGCGCAGCAGCCCCCTAAGCGGTTCACTTAGGGTGGTCAGATTTAGGGCCGCTTCGCGCTCCAGCGGGGATAAATCCCCTCGCCACAGGTTCGGCGTTCGTTTTTAACGGTATTGGGCACCCCCAATCTCGTCTTATTCAGGAGTTCCACACAATGGATGCGATCATTCTCGACCTCGGCGGCGACATCAAGGGCGACAGCCTGCTTGAGGGTTTCACGGACAAAATCGAAGTCATGTCCTACAGCCACAACGTGGCGATGCAAGTCACCAATGACGTCAGCAACTCGGAACGTACGTCCGGCAGGCCCCACATCGGCGAATTCACCCTGACCAAATTCGTCGACAGTTCTACCCCCACCCTCAACGAATATTGCTGCGCCGGTAAACCGATCCCCGAAGCCATCATCACCATCGGTCGCAACGCCGCCGAAGGCAGCGGCCAGATCATGCCGTTCATCGTCTACACCCTGACCAACGTCGTGCTGTCCAACGTCAGCGTCAGTGGCGGTACGGGCGGCAAACCGGTGGAAACCCTGTCGCTGAACTTCACCAAGATCAAATGGGAACTCACCGCGCAGAAAGACGACGGCACCAAGGAAGGCACGGCGGGCACAACGTGGGACCTGGCGGCCAACAAGATGACCAAGTAAGGAAGCCGCGCCCATGGCTGGTTTCGGGCTTCGCCCTCCTCTGTTCGAACGCCTGGCCAGCCCGGCGCAAGACCCTGAGCGGGCGTTCGACCGGCAGGCGCTGCAGGACTCGGTTCATGCCGAACTGCTGCGCCTGTTCAACACCCGACGCGGCCCGAAGGCGCTGACCGAACCGCCGAGCATCCTGGATTACGGCATCGCTGACTGGACGGCGCTACAACAGCAGCGCAGCGATGACCGTCGCCAACTGACCCGCGAGATCCGTCAAGCCATCAACCACTTCGAACCACGCCTGCGATTGGGCGAGGTCCAGGTCAACCCTGTGCCGGGTCATCCCCAGCAACTGAACATACGGCTATTGGGCGAGTTGCGCGGCGACCAGCACTCATGGCCCGTGGCATTTGTCATCGAGCCCGCCGGCGACGGCCTTGAGGTACGACATGAGCGACTCGATTGACCCGCAACTGCTGGATTATTACCAGCGTGAACTGACCTGGCTGCGGCATGCCGGAAGCCTGTTCGCCGAACGTTACCCTAAGGTCGCCAGGCGTCTGGAGCTGTCTCCCGGCGAATGCCCGGACCCGCATGTCGAGCGACTGCTGGAGGGCTTCGCACTGCTGGCCGCCCGCTTGCAGCGAAGACTGGACGACGACTACGCCGAGTTCAGCGATGCCTTGCTCGAACAGCTTTACCCTCTGGCCCTACGTCCTCTGCCGTCCTGCGCCATCGTGCAGTTCGAGCCCGACCCGAGCAAAGGCAACCTCAATGAAGGCTACCCCCTGCCCCGGGACACGCCCTTGTTCGTCACCACCGACAAGGGGCAGAGCATTCATTTTCGCACCACGGCCGCCGTGCGCCTGTGGCCGGTCGAAGTCAGTGAAGCGTTGCTGCTGGGCAGCGATGAGGCTCAGGCGCTGACGGGGGTGGTGCAGGCGCGTTCCGCCTTGCGCCTGAACCTGCGTTGCCTGGGGGAAAGCCAATGGTCGACGCTGGGGATCGATTCTCTGCGGGTACACCTGGCAGCCTCACCAATGATCAACGCCTGGCTGTATGACCTGCTCGGCGCCCATGCCGTGAAGGTCCTGGCCGGCCCACCGGGCAGCGTACCGGAACCCCTGACCGGCCTGCCTGAGATCGTCGGTTTCGCCAGTGACCAAGCCTTGCTGCCGGACGAAGACGGGGTGCATCCCGGCATGCGTCTGCTGGCGGAGTACTTTGCCTTCCCCGACAAATTCGGCTTTTTCGACCTGCCACTGGCCGGGGCGACCAGCGACAGCCAGGCCTTGTACCTGTACATCGTGTTCGACCGCGCGCCCGTCAGCCGCCTGCCGCTCCAGGCCAGCGACATCGCCCTGGGCTGCGCGCCAGTGATCAACCTGTTCCCCAGGACGTCCGAACCGCTGCGCCCGGACGGCACCCGCAGCGAATACCGCCTGGTGGCTGACAGTCATCGAGAAAACAGCGTCGAGATCCACAGCATCCGCGGCATGCGCGCGACGTCGAGCCAGGGGGTGCGCAAAGTACCGGCCTATTATGGCAGCCAGCACGGCAACGACCAGGCCTGTTACTGGCATGCGCGGCGAGTCAGCGGCATGAGCCCCAATCGCCTGGGCACCGATTTGATGGTCAGCCTGGTGGACACTCAGTTCGACCCGCTGGCTGACACGCGGGACTACAGCCTCACCGCCGAGTTGCTGTGCACCAACCGCCATCTGGCCCAGAGCCTGCCGTCCGGCACCGCGCTGGGTTTTGAGCGTCCCGGGCCGGTGGCCTGGGCTCGCCTGCGCAACCCGCCCAGCCCGCAGAGCCTGCCACGCCTGGATGGCGAATCGCGCTGGAGACTGGTGTCGCAATTGACCCTCAACCACCTGTCGCTGGTGGAAGGTCCCCAGGCTCTCGACGCGCTGCGGGAAATTCTCGAATTGCACAATCTGCGGGACGAGGCCAGCGCCCGGCGACAGATCGCCGGGGTGCTGGAACTGGCTTGTGACCGGGTCATCGCCCATGTCGGCGAAGACGCCTGGCGCGGGTGGCGCAACGGGTTGCAAGTAAGCCTGCAACTGGACCCGCAACACTTCGTCGGCAGCAGTGCCGTGCTGTTCTCCGGGGTGCTGGCGCAGTTCTTTTCCCTCTATGCCACCGCCAATCGTTTCGTGCGCACCGTACTCGTTCAGTCGGACAGGGAGGTGAAAACATGGCAACCCCAAGCCGGCAAACCCCTGACGCTCTGAACCTGAGCGAACGTTTGCGGCGCGACCCGCATCGTTTCGAATGGCTTCAGGCATTGCTGGTGCTGGAGCGCGAACAGCCCCAGGCCGAAACCCTGGGCAGCGGCACCGCGCCCCACGCCGAAGCCCTGCGCCTGCGGGGACCGCTGACACCGCTGTTCGCCGCCAGTGAAGTCGAAAGCCTGAAGCAAGAGCCCGGCACGGCCCCCATCCTGACCACGCCGATCTTTGGCCTCGGCGGCCCCGACGGCCCCTTGCCCTACGCCTATCAGGAATGGCTGCAACAACGGGCACGGGCGCGCGATCATGCGCCGGCGGAGTTTCTCGACCTGTTCCAGCATCGTCTGCTCAGCCTGCTCTACAAAGTGATGCGCAAACACCGCATCGCCCTGGGTTTTACCGCACCGGCGGCGTCTGCCGTGCAGGCGCAATTGCGTGCATTGACCGGCCTGCTGCCCAAGGCGTTGCAAGAACGCCAGGCCGCACCCGATGCGGGCGTGCTGGCGTGTACCGCACTGTACGCCGATGGCCGGCGCTCCCTGGCCGGGTTTGCGGCCATCGTGCGCGAACAGTTCGGGCTGCCGGTGGAACTGACCGCCTACAAAGGTGGCTGGCGCGAAATCCCTCCCGCCAGCCGCAGCCGCTTGCAGCCCGGCGGGCGCAACTTGCGCTTGGGCCACAGCGCGGTCGCCGGCACTCGGGTCTGGGACGAACATGCCGGCGTGCGCCTGACCCTCGGCCCGCTGACCGCGGTTCAGGCCAGTGCATTGCTGCCCACCGGCGAGACCCATCCGTTACTCGCCAGCCTTTACGCCTTGTACTTCGGTCCCGATCTGGATTGCAGTCTGGTGCTGCTGATCCGTGGCGCCGGGCCACTGCAACTGGTTCGCCAGGCGCCGCCGCGATTGAGCTGGAACGGTGGCCTGCAACGCCAGCCGAACCTTGCCGTACAACGGATCGAAACTCGCCTTCGTCAGCCGGAGATCGCCTGAAATGGAACTGGCCAGCCTGATCGGACGCCTCAACCCGGACAACCGTCGCGCCCTGGAACGCGCCGCGCAACGCTGCCTGCAACGCAGCCATCACTATGTGGAAATCGAGCACCTGCTGCTGGAACTGCTGGACATCGAAGGCGGTGACTTTGCCTGTCTGTTGCCGCGCTTTGGCCTGGAGCGCGACGCGGTGGCGGCAGAAATCAACAAGGCCCTGGAGCTGTTCAAATCCGGCAGTACCCGCACGCCGGCCCTGTCGACGCAAACCATCGGCCTGCTGGAAGACGCCGTGGTGCAGGCCAGCGTGCTGGGCCTGGACAGCATTCGTTCCGGCTTGTTGTTGCTGGCACTGCTGGACCGTGATGAGCGTCGCAGCCTGTTGCTCAACAGTGCCTCGTCGCTGCTGCGCATTCCCCGGGAGGCCTTGCGCGCCCATCTGTTGGAATGGACCGAAAGCTCGCGGGAACATGTCGGCGGCGTACGCCCGGTAAAACCCGGTGAGGCACCACCGAAACAGGACCCGGTGCTCGACCAATATACCCAGGACCTGACCGCCGACGCTCGGGACGGACGCATCGATCCCATCGTCGGACGCGACGGTGAGATTCGTCAGTGCATCGATATCCTGCTCAGACGTCGGCAGAACAACCCGATCCTGGTGGGCGCGCCGGGCGTCGGCAAAACCGCCGTGGTGGAAGGGCTGGCCCTGCGCATTGCCGCAGGCGACGTGCCACCGTCGTTGCAGGAGGTCACGTTGCGCGTGCTGGATCTGGGCCTGTTGCAGGCCGGCGCGGGCGTCAAGGGCGAGTTCGAACAGCGTCTCAAAGGCGTGATTGACGCTGTACGCAGCGCTGAAAAACCGATCATTCTGTTTATCGACGAAGCCCATACCCTGATCGGTGCCGGCGGCGCTGAAGGTGGCAGCGACGCGGCCAACCTGCTCAAACCGGCCCTGGCCCGGGGTGAACTGCGCACCCTGGCCGCCACCACCTGGCTGGAATACAAAAAATACTTCGAGAAAGACCCGGCCCTCGCCCGTCGCTTCCAACTGGTGCAGGTCGAAGAACCGGACGAACTCACCGCCGTGGAAATGCTCCGTGGCGTAGCGACCAAACTGGAACAACATCACGGCGTACACGTGCTGGATGCGGCCATTCAGGAGGCGGTGAAACTGTCCCACCGCTACATTTCCGGGCGACAGTTGCCGGACAAAGCCATCAGCGTGCTCGACACCGCCTGCGCACGGGTCGCCCTCGGCCAACACGATGTGCCACCGCCCCTGGAAAGCCTGCGCCATCGCCAGAACAGCCTCAAGGACGAAGTCGAACGCTTGCGCCGTGAGCAGGCCACCGGGCTGGATCACCGCGAGCGCATCACCCTGCTGGAAACCGAGTCGAGCGGCAACGTGCAAGCCATCCGCGAGCTGGAGACCCGCTGGGGCGAAGAGCGTGAAGCGGTGCGCGAACTGCTCGACACCCGCCGCGAACTGCTGGCCTTGAGCGAGCGCGCCGACGGTGAAAAGCCCGACACCGAGATCGATAACCGCATCGACCACCTGGCTGCCGAACTGCTGCGTCTGGAGGCCGGCCTGGATGCCATTCGCCAGGACGATCCGCTGGTACCCGAACAGGTGGACAGCAAGACCGTCGCCGCCGTGATCGCCGGCTGGACCGGCATCCCGGTAGGCAAGATGCTCGCCGACGAAGCCCACGCCGTGCGCACCCTCGGTCAGCGCATGGGCCTGCGGGTGATGGGCCAGGACACCGCGTTGAACACCATCGCCCAGCGCCTGCAAGCCTACCGCGCCGGCCTGACCGATCCACAGAAACCGGTCGGCGTATTCCTGCTGGTGGGCCCCACCGGCGTGGGCAAGACCGAAACCGCCTACGCCCTGGCCGATGCCCTTTATGGCGGCGAACGTAACCTGATCAGCATCAACCTTTCGGAATACCAGGAAGCCCACACCGTCAGCCAGCTCAAGGGCGCCCCGCCCGGCTATATCGGCTACGGCAGCGGCGGTGTGCTCACCGAAGCGGTGCGGCGCAAACCCTACTCGGTGGTGTTGCTGGATGAAATCGAAAAGGCCCACCCGGATGTGCTCGAGGCCTTCTACAACGTCTTCGACAAAGGCCTGATGGAAGACGGCACCGGCCTGGTGGTGGACTTCAAGAACACGGTGATGCTCGCCACCAGCAACGTCGGCGCCGAACTGCTACTGGACACGCCAGCCGCGCAACTGGGCAGCGACGCGTTCAACGAAGCCTTGCATAAAGTCTTGCTGCAAGCGTTTCGCCCCGCATTCCTGGCGCGCATGACGGTGGTGGCGTATCGGCCGCTGGATGAGGCGACGCTGGAAGCCATTGTCCTGGCCAAGCTGGAGAAACTGCGTGGGCGGTATAAGGCCGCGACCGGCAAGCAGTTCGAGTTCGACGCAGGGATCGTCAAGGCCGTGTTGGCCAAGTGCAGCGCGGCAGGAGCAAGGGATGTGGAGAATGTGTTGATGACCCAGGTGACGGGGAAGTTGGCGGAGTGGGTGTTGGAGTGACAAACCGTCGTGGTTCATCGCCTGTTAAGACTTTCTGAGTTGGACCGGAGCCCTTATGAAGTTCTATCACTACACCACCCAGTCAGCGGCCAAATCCATCACTGATAATCAAATCGGCACCCCCGCCGTCCGGGAGTGGAAATGCACGATGAATCAACCTCAAAAGTGGGCCTGGTTCAAAAAGCAGCATGAAGAAGGTTTCTATTTAACGACCATACCACCGTCTGAAATACGAGAGAAAAAAGAGAAACTCGGCATTAGCAAACTGTCAGAAGTCTATGTTTTGTATTTCAACCTCGCATGGATAAAACCAAAACAGATGAAGAAAGTGGATGATTACGTAAATAGCGGATTCATCAAGATTAAAAAAGTTGGCGAGCCTGACAAAATTTGCGCTCAACGCATTGGGGTCAATACCAATCAACTGGACAATGTTCCTTTCCCGGTTGAGTCGTGTTTATGGGCAGGCCCGGTCGAAGGATTTCCTGACGATATTTAAAGGCGCTGAGGACAATCAATGCCCCGCTCCACCGACAGCAACACCACCCTCTCCCTCACCGCGGCCACGCTGTCGGCGCTGTATCCGGAATCGCTGTCCGGCGAAGAGAGCCTCAATGCGTTGGGCTCGCACATCCTCAACGGCATCAACGACGGCCCTTCGCTGCCCCTCACCAGCGCTGTCGCCAGCCATGTCACCATGACGCTGCACAAGGACGCCTTGTTGCGCCCGCTGGATTTTCTGGTCGCGGAGATCCGCCAGCTCCCCGCCGACGCCACCGCCGAACGCTATCAACTTTTATTGCGCCCGTGGCTTTGGTGGCTGACCCTGGCGAGCAACAATCGGGTGTTTCAGAACCTCGCCACCTCGGACATCGTCACCACGATTTTCAAGGCCCATGGTTTCACCGATTTCCAGCTCAAACTCACCGGCAGCTACACACCACGCGAATACTGTGTGCAATACGGCGAAACCGATCTGGCCTTTGTTTCGCGCTTGATGGAAGAAGACGGGATTTTCTGGTTTTTCAGCCACGAACAAGGCACGCACACGCTGGTGCTGGCTGACAACAATGATGCGTTCTTGCCGATCCCCAATGGCCCGACGGTGAATTATCTCGGGCAGAAAATAGGTGATCGGGAACTGCATGGCATCCGCTCAGGCCAGGTGTGCCTGCAAGCGGTGGCCGGGGTCTACCAGGCAACCGACTACCAATTCACCACGCCAACGACTTCGCTCTACAGCCAGGCCGAAGCCGTCGCCGGGCCGAGTTCGATATACGAGCATCCGGGCGGCTATGACGCCAAGGGCCAGGGCGATGCGTTGACCAAACAACGGGTGGATGGCCTGCGCAGTCAGGAGAAGCGGTTTGTCGGCGAAAGCGACTGCCGTTGGCTGGTGCCGGGGTATTGGTTCACCCTCGCCGGCCATGAAGACTCGACGCTGAATATCGATTGGGTGGTGACCTCGGTCAGCCACGAAGCCAGCCACGATAGCTACCGAAACCGCTTCGAGGCGATTCCCAAGGCCACGACTTATCGACCGCCCCGCACCACGCAAAAACCACGCATGCACACCCAGACGGCACTGGTGGTGGGCAAGGCCGGTGAAGAAATCTGGACCGACGAATACGGGCGGATCAAGTTGCAGTTCCCTTGGGACCGCACCGGCAAGAACGACGAGAGTTCATCCTGCTGGGTTCGTGTGGTTTTGCCCTGGAGCGGCAAGGGGTTTGGCATGCAGTTCGTGCCGCGCATCGGCCAGGAGGTCATCGTCACCTTCATCGACGGCGACCCCGACCGGCCGCTGGTGACCGGTTGTGTCTACAACGGCGACAACGCCCTGCCCTACGCGCTGCCGGCCAACCAGACCCAGTCCGGGATCAAGACCAACTCGTCCAAGGGCGGCGGCGGTTTCAACGAATTGCGCTTCGAGGACAAGAAGGACGCCGAGGAGGTTTTTCTCCAGGCCCAGAAAGACTTCAACATCAACGTGCTCAACGACACCACCGCCACGGTCGGTCACGATGAAACCCTCACGGTGCAGAACGCGCGCACCCGCACGGTCAAGGAAGGCGACGAAACCGTCACCCTGGAAAAGGGCAAACGCAGCGTGACCATCCAGACCGGCAGCGACAGCCTCGATGTGAAGGACACTCGCACCGTGACCGTGGGTTCGGACCAGAACCACAGCACCGGGGGCAACTACGCGCACAAGGTCACCGGTAACTATGAACTGACGGTGGACGGCAACCTGACCATCAAGGTCAGTGGCACCCTGACCCTGCAAAGCGGCGGCAGTTTCGCGATCAAGAGCGGTGCCGACCTGGCGGCCCAGGCCAGCACGTCCATCAGCCAAAAGGCTGGAACCGCCCTGAGCAACCAGGCCGGTACGTCATTGGAAAACAAGGCCGGCACCACCCTGACCAACGACGCCGGCATCAGCCTGGTGAACAAGGCCGCCGCCGAACAGACCGTGGACGGCGGCGGCATGCTGACCATCAAGGGCGGCCTGGTGAAGATCAACTGACGGGAGCGCGCCGATGACCTCGAAAAAACTCGACGTGGAGCGTGGCGACAGTCACCTGAGCGGGCAACTGGTCGACGGCCACCTCGACGGCCCGCTGCAGATTGAGGAGGCCCAGCGCCCGCAAGCGAAACTCAACTATCAGCACGGTGAGCTGCAAGGCACCAGCACGCTGTATCACCCCAACGGTAAAGTCTCGGCGGTGTTGCCCTTCGTCAAAGGCAAACTGCAGGGCGTGGCAAGCTTCTACGCCGCCGAAGGCGGGCTGCAGCGCCAGGCCACTTATCGGCGGGGGTTGCTGCACGGTGAAGCGAACAACTATTTCCCCGATGGGCAACTGGCCGAGTCCGAGTTCTATCGTGACGGTGTGCGTGACGGTCGTTATCGACGCATGCACCCCAATGGCAACCCCGCCGTCGACGCCCGCTACCTCAACGGCCAACTGCTGGAACCGGCACACGCTTATGCCGAAGACGGCCGACCACTGGACGCCGAGGGCAAGCCGATTTCCAGGGTGCGCTGGTGGTTCAGGCGCTGGAGTGATCCGGCATAAGCATAATTATTATCTTTCCCCTTACCCTTGTGGGAGCGAGCCTGCTCGCGATGACGGTGGCACAGCCAACATCTCCACCAACTGAACCGCCGCTATCGCGAGCAGGCTCGCTCCCACAGGAAATCATCCCTACCTGTAGGTCCGCACCAATCAGGGAATGAGCATCTGCACCTGCCCCGGCACGACGATCTTGATCACCCCGGCCCAGGTACACATCAAGGTGCTGTTGGCATCGATGGCCGGCATGTTGCCCAGCAGCAAGGTCGGTGGGCCGCCGGGGATCCAGGGCGTTGCGGTGGCAGGAATGCACGGCATGGGTGTCAGCACGCCCAATGCCGCGGCAGTCGCAGCGGCGACGGTCGGGTTAGCCAGGCTTTGACACATGCCGAAGGTGGTGATGTTCACCAGAGGAATGTGATCCATGATATTCGCCGCCGGCATCCCGCCGGTCAGCAACCGATTGACCGGCAGCACATTGAGCACCGCCGGGGCGGCGCCGAAACTGCATTGCAAGGTTGCGGTGCCACAGACTTGCGGGCATCCCATCGCGATGGCTCCCTGAAAAGCGACAGACGCTGAAACCATAGCTCATCCACCCGGCATCAGGCCCGCTGATTATCCTGCAACACGCTAACCTATAAGACCCTGGCGTGCTTGTGACGCCTCTCACCTGCCATTAGATTAGCCAATGATCGATGGCCTCCAAAATAAGCAGAAGGGATAAGCATGGCGTTTACTGATCAGTCCACCCGTGTCCGCGACGGTGAAGAACTCGATGCCAGTCTGATCGACCCGTACCTCAAGGCCCACATTCCAGGCCTGACCGGTACGCCGCAGATCAGCCAGTTTCCCGGTGGCGCTTCGAACCTGACTTACCTGCTGGAATACCCTGAACAGGAATTCGTCCTGCGGCGCCCGCCGTTCGGCCATAAAGCCAAGTCCGCCCACGACATGCGCCGTGAGTTCCGCATCCTCAATCAGTTGCGCGAAGGTTTCCCCTATTGCCCGAAAGCCTACGTGCACTGCACCGACGAGTCGGTGATGGGCGCCGAGTTCTACGTGATGGAGCGGGTCAAGGGCATCATCCTGCGCTCCGACCTGCCGCCGGAACTGGGTTTTGACGCTGCCCGTACCGAAGCCCTGTGCAAGAGCTTCATCGACCGCCTCGTCGAACTGCATCAGGTTGACTACAAGGCCTGCGGCCTGGCCGACCTGGGCAAGCCCGAAGGCTACGTGGCCCGGCAGATCCGTGGCTGGAGCGACCGTTACGAAAAAGCCCTGACCCCGGACGCGCCGAAATGGGAGGCGGTCAAGGCTTGGCTCAACGAGAAGATGCCTGCCGACCACCCCACCTCCAGCATCGTGCACAACGACTACCGCTTCGACAACGTGATCCTCGACCCAGAGAACCCGATGCAGATCATCGGCGTGCTGGATTGGGAACTGACCACCATTGGCGACCCGCTGATGGACCTGGGCAACAGCCTCGCCTACTGGATCGAAGCCGGCGACCCGGCCCCGGTACAACTGATGCGCCGCCAGCCCAGTCATGCACCGGGCATGCTGACCCGTCGCGAGTTCGTCGATTACTACGCCGAACGCTCCGGGATCCGCATCGACAATTTCGACTTCTATTACACCTACGGCCTGTTCCGTCTGGCCGGCATCGTCCAACAGATCTACTACCGCTTCTTCCATGGCCAGACCCAGGACAAACGCTTCGCGCAGTTCGTTCAGATGAACAAACTGCTGGAGCAGATGAGCCTGCAGGTCATCAGCAAATCCACGCTCTGAGCGCATCTATAACAAGGAAACAGCATGTCCAAGACTCAGTTGTTCGACCTCGACGGTAAAATCGCTTTCGTTTCCGGCGCCAGCCGCGGCATCGGCGAGGCCATCGCCAAACTGCTGGCCCAGCAAGGCGCCCATGTGATCGTCTCGAGCCGCAAACTCGAGGGTTGCCAGCACGTGGCCGATGCCATCATCGCCGCTGGCGGCAAAGCGACCGCCATCGCCTGCCACATCGGTGAAATGGAACAGATCAGCCAGGTATTTGCCGGTATCCGGGAGCAGTTCGGGCGCCTGGACATCCTGGTGAACAACGCCGCCACCAACCCGCAGTTCTGCAACGTGCTGGACACTGACCTGGGGGCATTCCAGAAAACCGTCGACGTGAACATTCGCGGCTATTTCTTCATGTCGGTCGAAGCCGGCAAGCTGATGCGCGAAAACGGTGGCGGCAGCATCATCAACGTGGCGTCGATCAATGGCATCTCGCCGGGGATCTTCCAGGGCATCTACTCGGTGACCAAGGCCGCGGTCATCAACATGACCAAGGTGTTCGCCAAGGAATGCGCGCAATTCGGCATCCGCTGCAATGCCTTGCTGCCGGGCCTGACCGACACCAAGTTCGCCTCGGCACTGGTCAAGAACGACGCGATTCTGAAAACCGCCCTGGCGCAGATCCCGCTCAAGCGCGTGGCCGATCCAAGCGAGATGGCCGGCGCGGTGCTGTACCTGGCCAGTGATGCGTCCAGCTATACCACGGGTGTGGCGTTGAATGTGGATGGGGGTTTCCTCTCCTGATGATGCTTCCCCTGTGGGAGCGAGCCTGCTCGCGATGACGTTGGATCAGCCAGCATTGATGTCACTGTTCCACCGCTATCGCGAGCAGGCTCGCTCCCACAGGGGGTTGGTGCAGTGAGCGCCAACAAGAGAATATTTATTCCAACATTTGCAATGTGCGAATATTTATTCCATAAAGAGCCCTTCTGAAAATAAAAATTCAAAGGGCTCTTTCTCATGCGCGAACTCGGCATCGGTCTGATTGGCACTGGCTTCATGGGCCGTGCCCATGCCTTGGCGTTTCACAATGCCAAAGCGGTGTTCGACCTCCCCCTGAACCTGAAACTGGCGGCGCTGGCCGATGCCGATCCCCAGCGTGCCCGGCAGTGCGCCCAGAGCTGGGGGTTCGAGACGGCCCACAGCGACTGGCAACAACTGATCGACGACCCGAAGGTCGGCCTGATCGCCATCACCACGCCCAACCATTTGCACTTCCCGATGGCCATGGCTGCGCTGGCAGCGGGCAAGCCGGTTTATTGTGAAAAGCCCCTGGCCGTGTCCCTGGAACAGGCCGACCAGATGCAACGGGCAGCCAAGGCGGCCGGCGTGGTCACGCGGGTCGGCTACAACTACCAGCACAATCCAGTCATTCAACGGGCGCGTGACATGATCCGGCGCGGGGAACTGGGGCAGATCATCAGTTTCCAGGGCGAGTTCAGCGAAGACTTCATGGCCGATCCGACCTCACCATGGTCATGGCGCTGCGAAGCCGCCCACGCTGGCGGCGCATTGGCGGACCTGGGCAGTCACTTGCTGGCCATGGCCCGTCATTTATTGGGCGATGTCGAGGCCGTGTGTGCCGACAGCCAGACCGTACACAGCCAACGCCCCGCCAGTGCCGGCAACACTGAGCAGCGCACCATCGCCGTGGATGACCAAGTCCACGCCCTGCTGCGCTTCACCAGCGGCGCCCGAGGCACGGTCAGCAGCAGTTGGCTCAAGCACGGCTACAAAAACCACTTGAGCTTCGAGATCAGCGGTACGCTCGGCACCCTGGTGTTCGATCAGGAACGGCTGAATGAACTGCGCCTGTGCCGCGTCGGCCAAGGGGGCTTCCAATGTCTGCTGGCCGGCCCGGATCTGCCGGGCTATGCCGCGTTCAGCCCAGCGGCCGGGCATCAGTTGGGGTACAACGAATTGAAGACCCTGGAAGTCCAGGAACTGATCATGGCCCTCGCCGGCCAAGGCGGCGACGGGACCGATTTTGCAGAAGCCTGGGAAGTGGAGCGGCTGGCGGCGGCGATTCGCCTGGCGGCGAGGGAACAGCGCTGGGTGACCGTGACTGGCTGACACACTGCCGATTTGTGCCGCCCTTTGTGGCGAGGGGATTTATCCCCGCTGGGTCGCGCAGCGGCCCCAAAAAATCTGCCTGATACACCGAGGCGTCAGCTTTAGGGGCGCTTCGCACCCCAGCGGGGATAAATCCCCTCGCCACGGGGGACAATATTCAGGTTGATTGCAACTGAACCAACCGCGCCGCCAGCGCCTTGGCCTGGCTCGCCACATCGGTCACGGCGGTGCTTTCCCACCACATCCCGCGCAACGGTGGCCCCATGGCGAACAGACGACTGGCAGGCTCGCCCTGGGCATCCAGCACCGCGCCATCGGGACGGGCGGCGATGCCCAGGGTCAGCGGGCCGGGCTGGACCAATCCGCGAGCCAGCAGTTGTTGGGGCAACGGTCGCGCAACCCGGCGCCAATCGTATTCAATGCCACTGGAGTTGATCAGCGCAGCCCCCTGCACCACCGTCAGGTCTGCCTCGCCCCTTCGGCGAATGCGGATGTTCACCGCTCCCTCGGCAGACGGCGCCAGCCCCTTGAACGACGCTGCCTGGATCCGCAACCGCCCTTCCTCGTGCAACCGCGCCACCAGCTCAGCGCTCAAAGGCGGCGAACGATGATGATGGCTCTCCCACCAGGGTCGTACATGCCGCACGAATTGCCGGCGCTGCACATCGCTGGCCTGGCTCCACAAGCGCCCGATGTGCGCACGCACCGTGTCCAGAGGGGCCTGCCAGTCGATGCCTTCGGCCTGGGCCTGACGGCATTGCTCACGCAGAGCGCGCATTAATTGGCGTGGCGAGCGGAGGCTGTGATCGGCGGCGAGAAAGTCCACCCACTCAGGCGGTTGTCGACGCACATGGGGCAGCAGGCCATGGCGGGAAAACACTTCGATAGGTCCGCGATGCCCGGCCTGCTCGAGGGACACCACGGCATCCACCATCGTCAGCCCTGAGCCAATGATCAACACCATGGATTGCGGATCGAGCCGACGCATCGCCGCTACATCCCAAGGGTCCAGCGCGGCGGCATTCAAGCCGCTGGATTCGGTCTGCGGGGTCCGCGCCGCCGGGAACATGCCGGTGGCGAGCACCGCGAAACGTCCGCGCAACGTCTGGCCATCGTCAAGCGTAAGCAGCACGGCATCACCGGCGACCTGCAGATCCACGGCCTCCCCGCGCACATGCTCCGCCACAGAGCCATTACGGGCCCCCAGCGCCCGGGCTTCCGCCAGGCGCTGCTGCACATATAAACCAAAGATTCCCCGGGGCGGGAACAGCTCGCTGACCGGCACATGCTGTTGATCCGACTCGGGCCAACCACCGGCTTCGATGAATTCGGCGAGCCATTGAGTCAAGTCATCGGCGTTGTCTGGATCGACGCTCATCCGCGCGGCGTTGCCGTTCAAGGTGTGGCCCAGCTCCACGGCGCTGTAGGCCTCGCCCCGGCCCAACTCGCTGCGCGGCTCAACGATCAGCACGTTGCGCCGGCCAGGCAGGCGCAGTAGCTGCGCCGCCAGCATGGCTCCGCTCAGACCACCGCCGATGATCAGGACATCGGCCTCGCGGGTGATGCTGCTGCCAGGTCGATCCAGCGCTGTATGCATGTCGCTCTCCAGGAATCAAATCACCACGTTGCGTACGAATCTTGTCGCCACCGGACCCTCATTGCGATAGGCATGGGGCTGGTTGCTGGCAAACATGAAAAACTCACCGGTGCCTATCTGGTGCTCTGCGCTGCCCAGCGTCAGGGTCAGGCAGCCTTCGAACACATAGAGCTGCTCGCTCCAGCCATCGGCATCAGGTTCGGATGGGTAATGCTCACCGGGCTCCAGGCGCCATTCCCAAAGTTCGACTTCGCGACTGGCGGTGGCCTTGGCCAGCAGCACGGCTTTGCTGCCGGGGATGGTACCGGCCCAGGCCAGTTCGTTGATGCGACTCGGGTCGCGGGCATCGGGGGCCTGAATCAAGTCGCTAAAGGCCACGTCGAGGGCTTCGGCGACACGGTCAAGGGTGGTCAGGCTGACGTTCTTTTCGCCGGCCTCGATGGCCACCAACATGCGCCGGCTGACCCCTGACAGTTCGGCCAGGGTTGTCTGACTGAGCTGCGCGGCGTGCCGCAGGCGGCGGACGTTCTGGCTGACGTGTTGCAGGACGGATGCCCGCTGGCCGTTTTCTTTGTGCACTATATTGCTCATCTGCTGGGGTTGCGCATTATACTGCCCACCTTCTTCGGGCGCATTGTGCGTCCGCCTCAAGTGGCGCGCAAGGTCATGGCATCGGTGAACTCCCCTCAAGCTTCCTCCCGTTTCTCAAGGTTCAGCAAGGCCGAATGCGTGCTGGTGCTGATCACCATGATCTGGGGCGGGACTTTCTTGCTGGTGCAACACGCTATGACGCTCAGCGGGCCGATGTTTTTCGTGGGCCTGCGGTTTGCCGCCGCTGCTGCCTTTGTCGCGCTGTTTTCGTGGCGGCATCTGCGGGACCTGACCTTGTTCGAACTCAAGGCTGGGAGCTTCATCGGCGTGGCGATCATGCTCGGCTATGGCTTGCAGACCGTCGGCCTGCAGACCATTCCCAGCAGTCAATCGGCGTTCATCACCGCACTTTACGTGCCGTTCGTGCCGCTGTTGCAGTGGCTGGTGCTGGGCCGTCGGCCCGGCTTGATGCCGAGCCTGGGCATCATGCTGGCCTTCACCGGGTTGATGCTGGTGTCGGGCCCGGCCGGGGCATCGTTGAATTTCAGCCCCGGTGAAATCGCCACGCTGATCAGCGCCATCGCCATTGCCGCCGAAATCATCCTGATCAGTGCCTACGCCGGTCAGGTCGATGTGCGCCGGGTAACCGTGGTGCAACTGGCAAGCACGGCGGTGCTGGCATTTTTGATGGTGGTGCCCACCCAGGAAAGAATTCCGGACTTTTCCTGGCTGTTGCTGATCAGCGCCGTGGGCCTGGGGGCGGCCAGCGCGGCGATCCAGGTGGCGATGAACTGGGCGCAGAAAAGCGTCTCGCCCACCCGCGCCACGCTGATCTATGCCGGCGAGCCGGTGTGGGCCGGTATTGCCGGGCGCCTGGCCGGCGAGCGGTTGCCGGCGATTGCGCTGGTAGGTGCGGTGTTGATCGTGGCGGCGGTGATCGTCAGTGAACTGAAAACCCGCGGCAAAATTGTCAACGAGGCGGATGAGGTGCTCGAGCGCGAACGCTGAGGCAATCGAAAAACCTTTCGAGAAGTTTTGTCTCTAGGAAGATCGCCGTCTTCGGCGGCTCCTACCCCACGCAAAATAGGAAAACTCCACCGGCCTTGTAGGATTCTGCGACAGGCTGGCGGTTGGTGATCGGACGCTCGCCACGTATGATCCCTGACAAACTCCCGCCGAATAGAAGCCTATGTCACTGATAGTTCTATTGCTTTTGCCCTTCATCGGCAGCTGTGTCGCGGCGCTGCTGCCGCATAACGCCCGTAACGCCGAATCCTTGCTGGCAGGCCTCGTGGCCTTGGTCGGCACCGTTCAGGTGGCTTTGCTGTACCCGCAGATCGCCGACGGCGGTGTGATTCGTGAGGAGTATTTCTGGCTACCGAGCCTGGGCCTGAATGTCGTGCTGCGCCTGGACGGTTTCGCCTGGCTGTTCGCGATGCTGGTGCTGGGCATCGGCACGCTGGTGTCGCTGTATGCCCGCTACTACATGTCGCCGGACGATCCGGTGCCGCGTTTCTTTGCGTTTTTCCTGGCCTTCATGGGCGCCATGCTTGGCCTGGTGATTTCCGGCAACCTGATCCAGATGGTGTTTTTCTGGGAACTGACCAGCCTGTTCTCATTCCTGCTGATCGGCTATTGGCATCACCGCGCCGATGCCCGACGCGGTGCCTACATGGCCTTGATGGTGACCGGGGCCGGCGGGCTGTGCCTGTTGGCCGGCGTGATGATCCTCGGCCATGTGGTGGGCAGCTATGACCTGGACAAGGTCCTGGCTGCCGGCAACCTGATCCGTGACCACGCTCTCTACCCCATCCTGCTGCCGCTGATCCTGATCGGCGCGCTGAGCAAAAGCGCGCAGTTCCCTTTCCACTTCTGGCTTCCCCATGCCATGGCCGCGCCCACTCCGGTATCGGCGTATCTGCATTCGGCCACCATGGTCAAGGCCGGCGTATTCCTGCTGGCGCGGTTGTGGCCGTCGCTGTCGGGCAGTGAACAATGGTTCTACATCGTCGGCGGCGCCGGGGCCTGTACGTTGTTGCTGGGCGCCTACTGCGCGATGTTTCAGAACGATCTCAAGGGCCTGCTGGCCTACTCCACCATCAGCCATCTGGGGTTGATCACCCTGCTGCTGGGCCTCAACAGTCCGCTGGCTGCGGTGGCGGCGGTGTTTCATATTCTTAACCACGCCACCTTCAAAGCCTCGCTGTTCATGGCCGCCGGGATCATCGACCACGAAAGCGGCACCCGCGATATTCGAAGGCTCAGCGGCCTGGTGCGGCTGATTCCGTTCACCGCCACCCTGGCCATGGTCGCCAGCGCGGCGATGGCCGGGGTGCCGCTGCTCAACGGGTTCCTGTCCAAGGAAATGTTCTTCGCCGAAACCGTGTTTATCTCCGCCACGGCCTGGGTCGAGCTGGCGCTACCCATCATCGCCACCATTGCCGGGACTTTCAGCGTCGCCTACTCCCTGCGCTTTACCGTGGACGTGTTCTTCGGCCCCCCGGCCACCGACCTGCCCCATACCCCCCATGAACCGCCACGCTGGATGCGAGCACCGGTGGAGTTGCTGGTGTTCGCCTGTCTGCTGGTGGGCATTTTCCCGGCCCAGGTGGTCGGCTCGTTGCTGGCCGCCGCCGCATTGCCGGTGGTGGGCGGCCCGTTGCCCGAGTACAGCCTGGCGATCTGGCATGGCCTGAACGCGCCGATGATCATGAGCCTGGTGGCGATGTCCGGCGGCATCGTGCTTTATCTGCTGCTGCGCAATCAGTTCAAACTGGGCCACATCAAGCATCCACCGTTCATCGGCCGATTCAGCGGCAAGCGGCTGTTCGAGCGCTGCTTGGTGCTGATGATGCGCCAGGGCCGACGGCTGGAGCGCAAGATCAGCACCCGGCGCCTGCAAGCGCAGCTGTTCTGGCTGGTGCTGGCCGCCGTACTGGCCGGGCTGATCCCGATGCTCAACAGCACGCTGGTGTGGGGTGACCGGCCGAAGATCCCTGGCTCCATCGTATTCGTGACCCTGTGGCTGCTGGCAATTGCCTGTGCCCTGGGCGCGGCCTGGCAAGCCAAGTATCACCGGCTCGCGGCCCTGACCATGGTCAGCGTCTGCGGCCTGATGACCTGCGTGACCTTCGTCTGGTTCTCGGCGCCCGATCTGGCCCTGACGCAACTGGCCGTGGAAGTGGTCACCACCGTGCTGATCCTGCTGGGCCTGCGCTGGTTGCCCCGGCGGATCGAGGATGCAGCGCCGCGACCTAACAGCGAACGACGCGCGCGCATCCGCCGCCTGCGGGACTTACTGCTGTCCATCGCCGTGGGTGGCGGCATGGCGCTGCTGTCCTACGCAATGCTGACCCGTCAGACACCCAACGATATTTCATCGTTTTACCTGAGCCGGGCCTTGCCCGAGGGCGGCGGCAGCAACGTGGTGAACGTGATGCTGGTGGATTTCCGTGGCTTCGACACCCTTGGCGAGGTCACGGTGCTGGTGGCGGTGGCCCTGGCGGTCTTCGCCCTGCTGCGACGTTTCCGGCCACCCAAGGAAAGCATGCAGCTACCGGCCCAACAGCGTCTGCTGGCGCCCGACGTGGTCACCGATCTGGTCAACCCGCGCCACGCCAGTGATACCGCGCTGGGGTTCATGATGGTGCCGTCGGTGCTGGTGCGTTTGCTGCTGCCGATCTCCCTGGTGGTGTCGTTCTACCTGTTCATGCGCGGACACAACCAACCCGGTGGCGGTTTCGTGGCCGGGCTGGTGATGTCGGTGGCGTTCATCCTGCAATACATGGTCGCCGGCACCCAATGGGTCGAAGCGCAAATGAGCCTGCGTCCGCTGCGCTGGATGGGCACGGGGCTGTTGTTCGCCACGGTCACGGGGCTTGGAGCTATGGCCGTGGGTTATCCATTCCTGACCACCCACACCTGGCATTTCGAGTTGCCGGTGCTGGGTGATATTCATTTGGCTAGCGCGCTGTTCTTCGACATCGGCGTCTACGCCGTGGTGGTCGGTTCGACCCTGTTGATTCTCACCGCTCTGGCTCACCAGTCGGTGCGGGCCCACAAGCCTGGCCTGCATCCAAAACCCATTGCACAACCGGTAGCGGGAGGCGCGGCCTGATGGAAGAAGTCATCGCAATAGCAATCGGCGTGCTGGCCGCCTCCGGGGTCTGGCTGGTGCTGCGGCCACGGACGTTCCAAGTGGTCATGGGCCTGTGCCTGCTGTCCTATGGCGTCAATCTGTTTATCTTCAGCATGGGCAGCCTGTTCATCGGCAAGGAGCCGATCATCAAGGACGGCATACCCCAGGACCTGCTGCATTACACCGACCCACTGCCCCAAGCGCTGGTCCTCACTGCGATTGTGATCAGCTTCGCCATGACCGCGCTGTTCCTGGTGGTCCTGCTGGCTTCCCGGGGCTTGACCGGCACGGACCATGTGGACGGTCGGGAGCCCAAGGAATGATGTTGACGCCTCATTTGATCGCCGCGCCGATCCTGCTGCCGCTGCTGACCGCTGCGCTGATGCTCATGCTGGGCGAGAAGCATCGCCCGCTCAAAGCGCGGATCAATCTGTTTTCCAGCCTGCTGGGCCTGGGCATCGCCATGCTGTTGTTACATTGGACCCAGGACCAGGCCCTGCCCGCCTCCATCGGCGTGTACCTGCCGGGCAACTGGCAGGCGCCGTTCGGCATCGTATTGGTGGTCGATCGTCTGTCGGCGTTGATGCTGGTGTTGACCGGCATCATCGGCGTCAGTGCCTTGCTGTTCGCCACAGCCCGTTGGGATCGCGCCGGCGCGAGTTTCCATGCGCTGTTCCAGATCCAGTTGATGGGCCTCTATGGGGCCTTCTTGACCGCGGATCTGTTCAATCTGTTTGTGTTCTTCGAGGTGCTGCTGGCAGCTTCGTACGGTTTGATGCTGCACGGCTCGGGCCGGGCGCGGGTGTCGTCGGGGTTGCACTACATTTCCATCAACCTGCTGGCCTCCTCGCTGTTCCTGATCGGCGCGGCGCTGATCTATGGCGTCACCGGCACATTGAACATGGCTGACCTGGCGTTGAAGGTGCCCCTGGTGCCGGAAGCCGACCGGGGCTTGCTGCACGCCGGGGCGGGCATCCTGGCGGTGGCGTTCCTGGCCAAGGCCGGCATGTGGCCGCTGAACTTCTGGCTGGTGCCGGCCTACAGCGCCGCCAGTGCGCCGGTGGCGGCCCTGTTCGCGATCATGACCAAGGTGGGCGTCTACACGATCCTGCGCCTGTGGACGTTGCTGTTCTCCGGCCAGGCCGGTGCCTCGGCATATTTCGGCGGCGACTGGCTGATCTACGGCGGCATGGCGACGATCATCTGTGCCGCCATCGCCATTCTTGCGGCCCAGCGCCTGGAGCGCATGGCCAGCCTGAGTATCCTGGTGTCCGCCGGAATCCTGTTGTCGGCCATCGGCTTTGCCCAGCCAAACCTGGTAGGTGCGGCGCTGTTTTATCTGGTGAGTTCGACCCTGGCACTCTGTGCGTTGTTCTTGCTGGCCGAGCTGATCGAACGCTCGCGCTCGGCCAATGAGCCGTCGCTGGAGGACGATCTCGATGTTCTGCCTCGGCCACTGGAATCCTTGCAACCGCCCAAGGGCATCAACCTCGATGACGAACAGAAAGCCGTCATCGGGCAAGTCATTCCCTGGACCATGGCCTTCCTCGGCTTGAGTTTCATCGCCTGCACGCTGTTGGTGGTGGGCATGCCGCCACTTTCGGGGTTCATCGGCAAGCTGGGGCTCATGAGCGCATTGCTCAATCCTCAGGGGCTTGGGGACAGTGTGGAACCGGTGTCGAACCAGGCGTGGGGCTTGTTGGCGCTGTTGATCCTGTCGGGGCTGGCGTCGTTGATCGCTTTCTCGCGCCTGGGTATCCAGCGCTTCTGGACGCCGCAAGAACGACCGTCACCCTTGTTGCGACCTTCCGAGTGCCTGCCGATCATCGTGCTGCTGGGGTTGGGCATCGCGCTGACCTTCAAGGCCGAGCCACTGCTGCGCTACACCCAGGAGGCGGCCGCCGGGCTGAACACCCCCGACCATTACGTGATGTCGGTGCTCGCTACCCGCCCCGTCCCCGGCCCGAAAGCGGACAGCGCGCTGACGGAGGTGCAACCATGAAACGTCTGTTTCCTGCTCCGTGGTTGTCCCTGGCACTCTGGTTGCTCTGGCTGCTGTTGAACCTGTCCCTCAGCGCAGGGCATCTGCTGCTGGGAGCGGCACTGGGCGTGCTGGCACCTTTAATGATGCGCCCGTTGCGCCCCAGGCCCATCCATATTCGGCGGCCCTGGGCAGTGCTGCGGTTGTTCCTGCTGGTGGGTCGCGAAGTGCTGGTGTCCAATCTGGCCGTGGCCTGGAGTGTGATCAACGCTGGACACCGCCCACCTCGCTCGCGGTTCATCAAGGTGCCGCTGGACCTGCACGATGCCAATGGCCTGGCGGCGCTGTCGATGATCACCACAGTGATTCCCGGCACGGTCTGGTCGGAACTGGCCCTGGATCGCAGCGTCCTGCTGCTGCACGTGTTCGATCTGGAAGACGAAGCGGCATTCATTACGCACTTCAAGACCACCTTCGAGCGGCCGCTGATGGAGATTTTCGAATGAGCCCATTGCTGTCCAACGCGATCCTGTTGAGCCTGTTCCTGTTCTCCCTGACGATGGTGCTGACCTTGCTGCGTCTGTTCAAGGGACCGTCAGCGCAAGACCGGGTACTGGCCCTGGACTATCTGTACATCGTGGCGATGCTGATGATGCTGGTGCTGGGCATTCGTTACGCCAGTGACACCTATTTCGAGGCGGCGCTGATGATCGCCCTGTTCGGCTTTGTCGGCTCGTTCGCCCTGGCCAAGTTCCTGTTGCGCGGCGAGGTGATTGAATGAGCGGCGAACTGTCGATGTGGGTCGAAATTCCCGTGGCGATCCTGCTGGTGCTCAGCAGCCTGTTCGCCCTGGCCGGAGCGATCGGCCTGGTGCGTTTGAAGGATTATTTCCAGCGCATGCACCCGCCGGCCCTGGCTTCGACATTGGGCGCCTGGTGCGTGGCGCTGGCCTCGATCATCTATTTTTCAGCGCTCAAGTCCGCGCCGGTTCTGCATGCCTGGCTGATACCGATCCTGCTGTCCATCACGGTACCGGTGACCACCCTGTTGCTGGCCCGCGCCGCGTTGTTTCGCAAACGCATGGCCGGGGATGACGTACCGGCGGAAGTCAGCAGCCGCAGGACCGAGCACGGCGGCTGACCAATTCCTGCGGCGTGTCCGTGGCGGCATTGAAGGCAAAGACAGACATGCGCTGTGCGCCTTCACCTACGCATGCCGCCAGAATTTCACCCGATGCATCTTACGAAAATGTCCGGTTCGGAACCGAATCAAGGACATGCCGCCGTCGCGCTTCGCTGCGCTTTTTCAGCGTCAAGAAATCGAAATTTGACTCCATAAAGCCGTCTTCTATCGTTCCCCCCGAGACCGCACCCAGGGACCGGGTGGCCCGGACGCCCTTTGAGGGCGCGGTCGTCGATGTCACTACGATCAAGGAGCAACAAAATGTCTGGAGCGACCCAAACAATTGATGTGCTTGTCACGATTGATGCCGATTACCTGATCGCCCATCCTGGCGATGTCGGTGGCGCAGTGGCCATGCTGGTGAGCCGCGATGCGGTCGACAAGCAAGCCAGCGGCAACACCGGCGAAGGTGGCGACGAGTTGTGGATCGACGTGAACCCCGGCGACAACATCCGCTGGCGCGCAACGACCCTGTCGCGCAACTTCGACCGCGTCGCACTGATCACCAACGTCCAGCAAGGCAACCCTCACCAGGGCGGTGATTACCCAGGTTCCATGTCGACCCCGATCTCCTACAACATCCCGAATATCCCGGTGCCGTACCTGGACAAGGGCGCCCCCCACGGCATCGCCAAAACTGACGTGACCTACACCTTCTGGCAGTCCACGGCCCTGAACGCAGGAAAACTCTGGTACACCGTTACCTTCGTGCTGCTGGACCGAAACCTGAACCAGATTGGTCCGAACTACAGCTGGGACCCCTACATCACTGTCAACTGACAGATCCCTGAGTTGACCACAGCCCTGACCGGTTTTGTCATACGTCTTCGACGATGAACCGGCCAGGGCTTTGCCCGTTCCCGCCATCGCAGGCCCTGCTAGACCGCCCCCTCGGTCGTTTCCGTCAGTGCCGCCAGCACCAAAGGATGCAGTACTGCGCCCGGATGCTCGGTTTGCCAAGCACTCAACTGGCGACGCATGGCCGGCGTCCAGAAGTTCTTCATGTGTTGGCGCACACCGTTCACCGCCTGCTCGTGATCCGGTTCACTGGCGAAGTACTGCGCGATCTGGTTGGCCATCTTGATCAGGCTTTCGGAACTCATCGCCGTACCTCGGCTTTCTCGGCATGGCGACGCTCTCTGAGCAGACGTCCCTGTTCATCACTGAAGGCCTGGTAGCGCTTCTGCCATTCGGAAGGCTGGCTGACCCGCACGATCTCGACCGCCGTCACTTTGTATTCCGGGCAGTTGGTGGCCCAGTCGGAGTTGTCGGTGGTGATGACGTTGGCGCCCGATTCGGGGAAGTGGAAGGTGGTGTAGACCACCCCTGGCGCCACCCGCTCGGTGACTTTCGCACGCAGCACGGTCTGCCCGGCGCGACTGCCGATACCGACCCAGTCACCCTCGACGATGCCGCGGTTTTCGGCGTCAGTCGGATGAATTTCCAGCCGGTCTTCCTCGTGCCAGGCCACGTTGTCGGTGCGTCGGGTCTGGGCGCCGACGTTGTACTGGCTAAGGATCCGCCCGGTGGTCAGTAGCAACGGATAACGGCTGTTGACCTTCTCCTCGGTGGGTACATAGCCGGTGAGCATGAAGCGTCCCTTGCCACGCACGAACTGCTCGATGTGCATGGTCGGCGTGCCGTCGGGCGCGGCGTCGTTGCACGGCCATTGCAGGCTGCCGTGACGATCCAGTTCGGCGTAGCTGACGCGGCTGAAGGTAGGGGTCAGGCGAGCGATCTCGTCCATGATCTGCGAAGGATGGTTGTAGTGCATCTTGTAGCCCAAGGCATCGGCCAGGGCCACGGTGGCTTCCCAGTCGGCCTTACCGGCCAGCGGTTCCATCACCTTGCGCACCCGGGAAATGCGGCGCTCGGCGTTGGTGAAGGTGCCGTCCTTCTCAAGGAACGAGCTGCCCGGCAGGAACACATGGGCGAACTTGGCCGTCTCGTTGAGGAAGATATCCTGCACCACCACGCATTCCATGGCCGACAGGGCCGCGGTCACGTGCTGGGTGTTCGGGTCACTCTGGGCGATATCCTCGCCCTGGCAGTAAAGCGCCTTGAAGGTCCCGTCCAGGGCCGCTTCGAACATATTGGGAATGCGCAGCCCTGGATCAGGTTGCAGGGTCACGTTCCAGGCCTGTTCGAACTGGGCACGTACCGTCTCGTTGGAAATGTGCCGATAGCCCGGCAGCTCGTGGGGGAAAGAACCCATGTCGCAGGAACCCTGGACGTTGTTCTGCCCGCGCAGCGGATTCACCCCGACCCCTTCGCGGCCAATATTGCCGGTGACCATGGCTAGGTTGGCGATACCCATCACCGAGGTGCTGCCCTGACTGTGTTCGGTGACACCGAGGCCGTAGTAGATAGCGGCATTGTCAACGCTGGCGTAAAGCCGCGCGGCGGCGCGGATCTGCTCGGCGGGCACGCCACACACCGGTCCGAGGACTTCGGGCGAGTTTTCCGGCTGGCTGACGAAGTCGCGCCACCGGGCGAAGTCCGCCGCCTCGCAGCGCTCCTCGACAAAAGGCTGGTTGACCAGCCCCTCAGTGACAATCACATGGGCCAGCGCATTGAGCATGGCCACGTTGGTCCCCGGACGCAGTTGCAAGTGCAGTTCGGCACGGGCATGGGGTGAGTCCACCAGATCGATACGACGCGGGTCGATGACGATCAGCCGCGCGCCCTGGCGCAAGCGACGCTTGAGCTGGGAGCCGAACACCGGGTGTGCGTCGGTGGGGTTGGCGCCCATCACCAGGATCACGTCGGCCTTCATCACCGAGTCGAAATTCTGGGTGCCGGCGGATTCGCCCAAGGTCTGCTTGAGGCCATAACCGGTGGGCGAATGGCAGACCCTGGCGCACGTGTCGACGTTGTTGTTGCCGAAAGCGGTGCGCACCAGTTTCTGCACCAGGTAGGTTTCTTCGTTGGTGCAGCGGCTGGAGGTGATGCCACCGATGGAGTCGCGCCCGTATTTGAGCTGGATACGCCGTAATTCGCTGGCCGCGTAGTTGACCGCCTCTTCCCAGCTGACTTCCTGCCACGGGTCGCTGATGTGCTTGCGGATCATCGGTTTGGTGATGCGGTCTGGGTGGGTGGCGTAACCCCAGGCGAAACGGCCCTTGACGCAGGAGTGCCCATGGTTGGCCTGGCCGTTCTTGTCCGGGACCATGCGCACCAGTTGCTCGCCTTTCATTTCGGCGCGGAAGGAGCAGCCTACACCGCAATAGGCACAGGTGGTGATGACGCTGCGCTCCGGCTGGCCGACCTCCACAACGCTCTTGTCGATCAGGGTCGCCGTCGGACAGGCCTGGACACAGGCGCCGCAGGAGACGCATTCGGAGTCGAGGAAGTTGTCACCGCCGGCCGCCGCCACGCGGGAATCGAAGCCGCGTCCGGTGATGGTCAGGGCAAACGTGCCCTGGATTTCCTCACAGGCGCGCACACAACGGTTACAGACGATGCATTTGCTCGGGTCATACTCGAAATAAGGGTTGGAGACGTCCTTGGCTTCGGCCAGGTGATTGGCACCCTCGTAGCCGTAGCGCACCTCGCGCAGGCCCACCTGCCCCGCCACCGTCTGCAATTCACAGTTGCCGTTGGCGGCGCACGTCAGGCAGTCCAGCGGGTGATCGGAAATGTACATTTCCATCACGTTGCGCCGCAGATCGGCCAGTCTGGACGTTTGGGTGCGCACCACCATGCCTTGTGTCACCGGCGTGGTGCAGGAGGCCGGGTAGCCACGCATACCGTCGATCTCCACCAGGCACATGCGGCAGGAGCCGAAGGCTTCCAGGCTGTCGGTGGCGCAGAGTTTTGGAATGGTGGTGCCGAGCATGGCCGCCGCGCGCATCACCGAGGTGCCAGAGGCGACGCTGATTTCGCGGCCATCAATGGTCAGGCTGACCTGCACGTCGCTTTCACGCGCCGGGGTGCCGAGGTCGATATCGCTGCTTGGGTCGAAGATATTGATCATTGGTCGGCCTCCGTGGTCGCCAGACCGAAGTCGGCGGGAAAATGCTTGAGGGCGCTGCCGACGGGAAAGGAAGTCATCCCACCCAGGGCGCAGAGCGAGCCGTACTGCATGGTGTCGCAAAGGTCTTGCAGCAGCCGTGCCTGCTCCTGGCGCGCAGCGGCATCGGTGCTGGCGATCAAGCGGTCCACCACTTCCACGCCACGGGTGGAACCGATCCGGCACGGCGTGCACTTGCCGCAGGATTCCTCGGCGCAGAACTGCAAGGCAAAACGGGCCATCCGGGCCATGTCCAGGCTGTCGTCGGCAACCACCACACCACCGTGGCCGAGCATGGCGCCCATGGCGGCGAATGCCTCGTAGTCCAGCGGCGTGTCGAACTGCGAAGGCGGCACCCAGGCACCCAACGGCCCGCCCACTTGCGCGGCCTTGAGCGGCCGCCCACTGGCGGTACCGCCCCCATAACCTTCCACCAGCTCACGCAGGCTCAAACCGAAGGCGCGCTCTACCAGGCCGCCGTGACGGATGTTGCCCGCCAGTTGAAAAGGCATCGTGCCCAAGGAACGGCCCATGCCGAAATCACGGTAAAACTGTGCGCCCTTCTCCAGGATCACGGGCACCGAGGCCAGGGTCAGCACGTTGTGGACCAGTGTCGGTAGCCCGAACAAACCTTGCAGCGCCGGCAATGGCGGTTTGGCGCGAACGGTGCCGCGCTTGCCCTCCAGCGATTCCAGCAAGGCGGTTTCCTCACCACAGATGTAGGCCCCCGCGCCCACCCGGACTTCCAGCTCGAACGCGCGACCGCTGCCGCCCACGTTCGTCCCCAGATAACCTGCCTGGCGAGCGATGCCCAGGGCGGCATTGAGGGTGGCTACCGCGTCCGGGTATTCCGAACGCACGTAGATGTAGCCCATGGTCGCGCCGACGGCGATGCCCGCGATAATCATGCCTTCGATCAAAAGGAACGGATCGCCTTCCATCAGCATGCGGTCGGCAAACGTGCCGGAGTCGCCCTCATCGGCGTTACACACCACATACTTCTGTGCGCCTACCGCGTCGCGAACGGTGCGCCACTTGATGCCCGCCGGGAACGCCGCGCCACCGCGGCCACGCAGGCCGGAATCGAGCACGCTGGCGACCACGTCGGCGCCGTCCATCTGGATCGCCCGCGCAAGCCCGAGAAAGCCACCTTGGGCACGGTAATCGTCCAGGGACAGCGGTTGAGTGATGCCGGCACGCGCAAACAGCAGACGCTGCTGGCTTTTGAGGTACGGAATTTCCTCGACCAGCCCCAAGGCCAACGGATGACTGGCGGGATCTCCCGCCAGGGCATCAAGCAGGCTCGGCACGTCTTGCGGCGTGATCGGGCCAAAGCCCAGTCGGCCCTCGGCGGTTTCAAGCTCCAGCATCGGCTCCAACCAATAGAGCCCACGGGAGCTGGTGCGGCGCAGTTCAAGCGGCAGTTGTCGACGCTCGGCCTCACTCACCAGCGCCACGGCGACCTTGTCCGCCCCCACGGCGCGGGCCACTGAATCACGGGGGATACAGAGCTTCAGCATGCGCCCTCCTCCAGACAACCCTTCACCAGCTCGCGCAAGCGCTCGGGGGTTAACCGTGCATGCAGCTCGCCGTCCAGTTCCAGAGCAGGTGAACAGACGCAGGCACCCAGGCAATAGACGGGACGCAGGCTGATGCTGCCATCGGCACTGGTGCCATGGTCATCCAGCGCCAATTGCTCACGCAACTGCGCAGCCAGACCTTCGGCCCCCATGCTCTGGCAGGACTCGGCCCGGCACAGACGTAGCGTGTGGCGCGCCGGCGGCGAGGTACGGAAGTCGTGGTAGAAGCTGATTACGCCGCGCACTTCAGCCTGGCTGAGGTTCAAGGCATGGGCAATCTCCGGGACGGCGGCGTCGGGAACGTACCCGCAGCCTTCCTGGATGGCGTGGAGAATCGGCAGCAAGGCACCGGGAGTGTCCTTTTCGCGCTGCAACACGCTATGAATCAGAGGCAGGTGAAGCGTCTCATCAGGCATAAACGTACCTCGGCATCTCGAACGATACCGCCGCAACGCGACGACCGTCCGGAGTCTTGGCTGCGGTGCCGGGCCACGTCACGGACGCGTGGCTGATCCAGTCACCATTCTCGCTCTCCGGCCAAGTGTCTAGGCGCACCAGGTCCGGGGCATCGTTACAGCTTGCCACTCCCGGGGGGCGGCGATTGCACACAGACGACTTAACGTGTCCTGAAAGCGACTTGAGCCGGGAGGCGGTCAGCCCTCATAGCTTAATTCACTATTGGGTATTGGCCAGCCGATGCTACCGGTGGTGGTTGGGGCTCTACACGTCTCTGCCAGTAAAAACGCTGTCGTTCGCGAAGTCTTGCAACGCTGATGTATGTCGAAAGACGGAATTGATCGCTACCTGGTTTCCGGTACCTGCATTGGTTTGATTGGCGTAGCTGCTTTCTCCATAGAGATACTTGCCCACGGCGAAAGAGTTATCGAGATTCGTCTGTTTCGAACCCCCTTCCCCTTTCCTCTGAAATTGACGGGGCGACAACGTGGCTCTCGACTGAAGAGGGCTTGCGACGGCGAAAAATCCCTATACCAGGCGACCGTAGTGGTGCTCTAACAATCTCAATCGGTAACCAGGTGAGGGTTATCGGGGAAAGAGCCACCGCAGTGGCGAACGCATTCACCCCCCCTTCGCAGATTTCATCAGAGGAGAGTTCGCTTTGTTCGCCATTGAAAGTACACACGCTCCGCTCATCAAAGGACTTCAAGTAGAGCCGTCTACCCTCCACATTTGCGCAGGCCTGTTTGATAACCTCACTGCTAGCCAAAACGTCTCGATCGGGAAAGTTCAAGTCCACACTATCCAAGCCACTGGCTCGCGTACCTGGCACTGATCGGCCTGGTCTGCTCGGGGCGCTGTCGGTGTTCTTGCGCCATGCTAATAATTGACGAATTGCTTCCATCTCCGGCCGGAGTGACCCGTTGGTGGCCGAATCCGATAACTGTTGGGCGCTGGTCATGTCCGGTTGTTGCACGACTGACTTGGACTGAGCCTGCAATTGGGAGTGGAAGTCCGCTCCGTTGGTCGTTGCCTGCGTCTTGTTTTCTGAAGTCGGCAGGATTGATGTAGCTGGTGGTACAGCAGATATACCGGTCATAGGAACGCCTTATGTAAGCCTGATGTTTAGTGTTCCGGTTTGTTCGTCATCAGATCCCGCTGAACCAGTTGTATCCCTGGTCTTCCCAATATCCGCCCGGGTTGTCGTTGCTCACGAAAATCTCGACAACATGCTTGGGGTTTTTGAAGCCCAACTTGGTGGGTACTCGAACCCTGAGGGGATAGCCGTACTCGGGCGGCAACGCGACGTCAGCGTAATCCAGTGCCAGTAGTGTCTGCGGGTGCAAGGCCGTTGGCATGTCCAGACTGGAGTAATAACGATCAGCACATTTGAAACCGACAAATTTCGCTGTGGTGTCGGCCCCGATGTGTTCCAGGAAGGTTTTGAGCGGTACGCCTCCCCATTGCCCGATCGCGCTCCATCCCTCAACACAGATCAGCCGGGTGATGTCGCTACGTTGCGGCAGTCTGCGCAAGCTTTCGAGTGTCCATGGCGCCTTGTCCCTGACCCGGCCGGAGACGGCGAGCGAGTAACTTGCCAAGTCGACTTCAGGGATATCGTCCTGGCTATAGAATGCGTTGAACGGAAATGGCGTAGTGATCTGCGCGCCGGTGAAGGTCGGCGCCAGTTTCTGTCCGCTGAACAGCCAGGCCTGGACTCGATCGTTCCAGCGCGACATGGCCCAAAGAACTTTGTCGACCTGATCGCCGTCCTGCAGGTTGCAACCGGTCAGCATCGACATCGCGCCCACGGTCAAACCGGCACGAAGGAAATGGCGGCGTTGAATGTTCTCCAGTTCAAGTTGTTGCGCAGGCTCAAGCCTGACGCGCTGAACAGTTCTTTTTCTGGATTCAGTCATGGCCATTTTTCCCGGTATCAAGAGACCGCACTCCACCCGTAATCATTGGCAGCAGGGTTTTCGGTACCAAAATCACCAAGGCCAGATGAATCACGACGAATGCAGCAATCATCGCCATCGCCCCGAAATGTACATAACGAGCAACGTCATAGCCGCCCAGCAGCGCGACCAACTCTTGCAGTTGAATGGGTTTCCAGATCGCCACGCCCGAGATGACGACGAGCACGCCTGCCGCCAGTACCATCCAGTACATCAGGCGCTGTACTGCGTTATAGACACCCTTTTCATGCACCAGCCGAAAGCACAATGCATCCGTCAAATCATGCTTCAACGCGGCAAGCCCGATGGGCAGCAACTGGCGTTGGAAATGCCGACTGGCGAACCCATACAGCATATAAATTGAGCCGTTGATCAGTAGCAGCCACATGAATGCGAAATGCCAGGCCAGCGCCCCACCCAGCCATCCACCCACGGTCACCGCCACCGGAAACCTGAAGTCGAACAGTGGCGAGGCGTTGTAAATGGCCCAACCGCTCATGAACATGCAGACCATGCAGGCGGCGTTGAGCCAGTGGGTGAGGCGAACCGGCCAGGGATGAAGCTTTTTCTGTCTCACGTGTTTCCCCTTGCGAACCATCCATGTAGAGGAGCGTTGCCAAACGGCAGCGCCCCTGCCTTTTCAGGTGATTACATCGGTGGTTGGAAGCCATCCTTGCCGACCGCGATGCCGCGTGCGGTGGTGCCATCTGCGGCGGGGAACACGACAATTTTCGTACCTTTGACCAGTTCATCGGCTTTGCCTGGCTCGACGTAGGCGATTGGCACATCATCCGGTACGACGATTTGTTTCTCGCCGCCCTTGTAGTTGACGGTCAATGTGCGGCCGTCAGCTTTGGACAATTTGCCCACGGTGCCGTTGGTCATGGTGCCTGTGCTGCCATCCGCGTTCTGCCAGCCGTAATGACCTTCGCCGCTGCCCTTGAGGCTGGCGTCGAATACCGTGACCTCCAGCGCCTTCAATGTTCCGTTGGCCTGCGGGATGGCCGCCGAGCCAATGAAGCTGTCGGATTTGATCGAGTCGATATTGGCCTTCGATACCCGGTTGATACCGGTCTTGTCTGTCAGTCCGATAGTCTGCTGGGCGCCGGAGCGGACAGTGAATGTCAGCGTGTTGTTGCTGACGCTCTCCACCGTACCGCGCAACGGTTTGATGACCGGCATGTCGGCCGCGGTGGCAATGACGGCAGCGCTGAGCATCAACAAACCGAATGTGGTAGACAGGGCGTGTTTGAGTTGCATGGCGACGATTCCTCATGGGTTGATGTGTCGCCATCCTCGACCGCAGACCGGTACGTCACGATGACCGCCGAATGACATTTCTGTCATTCGCCAGCCCATACCCATGAATGACAGAAATGTAACCGACTGCCCCGGCTCATCTCGTTACACTGCACAGCCGAGATACCAATGTCGCTGGCTGAACCCCTTCATGAAGAGACCCGAGCGCGCCTCACGATGCACATCCTGCTGATCGAAGATGACACCAAAACAGGTGAGTACCTCAAAAAAGGGCTCGGCGAGTCCGGTTACAACGTTGACTGGACCCAGCATGGCGCCGACGGCCTGCACATGGCCTTACATACACCCTACGACCTGATCGTGCTGGACGTGATGTTGCCCGGGATTGACGGGTTTCAGATCATTGAGCTCTTACGCGCCAGACAAGACGTACCCGTGCTGTTCCTCACCGCGCGCGACCAGTTGCATGACCGTATTCGCGGCCTGGAACTGGGCGCCGATGATTACCTGGTCAAACCTTTTTCGTTTACCGAACTGCTGTTACGCATCCGCACCATTTTGCGTCGCGGTGTAGTGCGCGAAGCCGACCATTTCCACCTCGCCGACCTGGAGCTGGACCTGGTTCGTCGCCGCGTTACACGCCAACAGCAATTGATCATGCTGACCAACAAGGAGTTTGCCCTGCTGCATCTGTTTCTGCGTCGGGCAGGCGATGTGCTGTCCAGGACACAGATCGCTTCGGAAGTCTGGGACATGAATTTCGACAGCGATACCAATGTGGTGGACGTGGCGGTCAAGCGCCTGCGCAACAAGGTCGACCATCCCTACCCGATCAAGCTGATCCATACCATTCGCGGTATCGGCTATGTCTGCGAGGTGAGGCCATGCGGTCCCGACGCCAACCCTCTCTGACCCTGCGATCGACCGTGGCGTTTTCCATGGTAGCGATGCTGGCCGTGGCCGGTGCGGGCGTTTATCTGTATCAGACGATGAAAGCCTCGGTATTGGTATACAGCGATCATGCGGTCATGGGCCGTCTGGAGCATTTTCGCAAGCTGCTGCACTACGAGCTCGCCATCGAGAAGCTGCGCGACAGCCCGCAGATTTTCAAGAACATGCTCGACAGCGAAGACGACATCTTCATCATTGAAGAGCCGGGGCAGCAACCGATAATCCAGGTAAATCCACTCAACGTCACGCTGCCTGAACTGCCGGTGATCGGCCAGGATACAAAGCTGAGCGTCAGTGACCTGCGCAGCGGCGTGACCGACTCGGGAACAATGCTGCGCGCCGCGACCGTCGTCACGACCTCGGGTGGACGTGAAGTCCGACTGACGGCAGCGCACCTCATGGGCAAGGAAATGGCTATGCTCGCGGCGTATCGCGAGCGTATCTACCTGGCCGTTGCCCTTGCTTTTCTGGCAACAGCGTTGCTGGGTTACCTGGTACTGCGTCGAGGGCTGCGTCCGTTGCGCAAAATGGCCGCCCATGCGGCAGCCATAACACCCGAGCGTCTGCACAGCCGCATGGACAGTGCCGATACGCCGGTTGAACTGCAACAGCTGAGTGACGCCTATAACGCGATGCTCGATCGCCTTGCCCAGGGCTATCAGCGATTGACGCAGTTTTCCGCTGACCTTGCCCATGAAATCCGCACGCCGGTTGGGTCGCTCATGGGGCATTGCCAGGTCGCCCTTCGCCAGCGCCGCAGCGAGGACGACTACCAGGCACTGATTGCTTCGAACCTTGAAGAGCTCGAACGGATCTCGCGCATAGTCGAAAGCATCTTGTTCCTTGCGCGCGCCGATGAAGCGCAAGCAGTGGTGGAGCGCCAGCAACTATCGCTGCATGCCGAATCACAGCGCATTGCTGAATATTTTGAAGGATTGGCTGAAGAGCGGCGAATGACCTTTCAGATAACAGGCGATGGCAACGTGCGTGCTGACCCCTTGCTGCTGCGCAGAGCCTTGAGCAACCTGGTAGCGAACGCGATTCGCTACGCCTACGAGGGCTCCGAGATTCTCATGCGGGTGATGGAAACCCAAGGCGGTGCACGGATTGAAGTGGAGAACCAAGGGCCTGTGCTGAGCGACGAAACCCTGGGCAAACTCTTCGATCGCTTTTATCGCGGCGATGCGTCTCGCCACCAGAACTCCGACTCCTACGGCCTTGGCCTCGCCATCGTCGTGGCAATCATGCAACTGCATGGAGGTCACGTGCGTGTCGAACAGCCAAAGCCTGGGATTATCCGTTTTTCGCTGTCATTCCCTGGAGCTTGAACGATATCAACGGGCAGTGCTTGTCGTTCACTGCCCTCACTGAGGGTCATGCGAGCAGGTCAACTTTCTGAGGGCTTGCTCAGGCTCTGATGCTCAACCGGCGCATACTTTTCTTCGCCGGCTATGGGTACCCAATCATTTAACGGTGTC
Organism: Pseudomonas sp. N-1-13; assembly: GCF_057787095.1. Lineage (NCBI taxonomy): Bacteria > Pseudomonadati > Pseudomonadota > Gammaproteobacteria > Pseudomonadales > Pseudomonadaceae > Pseudomonas > Pseudomonas sp. N-1-13. The sequence continues at coordinate 3,167,505 of NZ_JBYNRI010000001.1, forward strand.
AGGAAGTGCAGTTCAAAACGACGTGACAGGAACGCCCATTTTCCGTCCCGACGTTCAAACCTGTCGTAGTACAGCCCGCTGACTTGAACCGGGCCTTTTTCAATGTCATGGAACAGGCAATCCGCAGCCACCGTACCCACCGCGCTGTCACCTTTGATTTCGATCAACGGGTTGGCCATCCAGTGGTGCATATGTGGCATCTGGCGCCAGCTGTTTTGCGCCATCGCGAGTATTTCGTCACGGTTTCCGGCTTGGCCGAAACCCGGTAGATCCAGTGTCGACTCTTCGTGCCAGATACCGCTCAGGAGCGAGGCGTCGATGCGGTCGAAGGCATTGGCGTAGGTGCTGATCAGCGACTCGATGGCGGCGCGACTTTCCAGTGCGTCCAGTCGGGTGGTCAATTCTTCAACGTTCATGATGAGGTTTCCTGCTGAGGCTTCGCAAAAGCGACAAAGGCAACCCTCTGCGAGGGCTGCCCTACGGTTGAGCAAGTGCTCAGATCTGCGACAGGCCGCCGTCGACCATCAGCTCCACACCGTTGACATATTTCGCATCGGCGGATGCGAGGAACAGCGCCGACGAGGCGATTTCTTCAGGTTGGGCCATATACCCCAGCGGAGTGATCTGCTCGACGTGCTGACGCAGCGCGGCAATGTCGCTCTCGCTCATCTTCAAACCGTTATCCATCAGAGGGGTGCGGGTGAAGCCAGGGCTCAGGACATTCGCTCGAATCTTGCGACCTTTGAGCTCGTTGGCCCAAGTCCTGGCGAAGGAACGAACTGCAGCCTTGGATGCGTTGTAGAGACTCAGTCCTTCCATGCCATTGCTCGAGCAGATAGAGGCCGTCAACACGATCGAAGCGCCATTTTTCAGCAACGGCATCAACGTCTGCACGGTGAAAAAGACGCCCTTCACGTTAATGTCGAACATGTTGAAATAATCCGTCTCAGTGGTCTCGCCCAGCGGATTTTTTTCGCAAATACCCGCATTGGCGAATACGGAATCCAATTGATCGTTGCGGGCCTCGATCGTTGCCTTGAGCTTATCGAGATCAGCCTGGCTGGCGACATCCGAAATGACCGCGACCGCTCTATCGCCGAGCTTTGCCACCGCCACCTCCAGCGTGGCAGCAGAACGCCCGGTGATGTATACGCGTTTGGCTCCCTCGGCAATTAAACCCTTCGCAATCGCAAACCCGATCCCGGTGGATGCGCCGGTGACCACTGCCACCTGATCAGCGAATTTACCTGACATATCTGACTCCTCAGTCTCGGTTGTGTGGCTCGACTGGAACCACAGTGCGACCATTTTGAGAGGAATCAGGCGTTGAGCGGCACTGCCATAAATGAACATTGGCCGTTCAATTATGTGAGGCGTAAGCGAAGGTTTGATCGTTTAGATTGGAGCCAGCTGATTCAGAGCATGACCCGCAATCGAGAATATTCTGGAACCGAAGGGTTCCAGGAAGGAGATCTTATGCCTCAGACAAAAATCGCCCCCCCGGAACCCCGGCGCTGGTTGATGTTCGCCATCTTGTTGGTCGGTGCGTTTTTACCGCCGCTGGATTTTTTCATCGTCAACGTAGCGCTGCCCTCAATTCAGGATTCGCTGGGCACGGCCTCCTCTGCCGAACAGTTGATCATCTCTTCATATGCGGCGCTTTATGCCGTGACATTGATCACCGGCGGACGGCTTGGAGACATCTTTGGCCGCATGAGAATGTTCTTCGTTGGTCTGATTGGCTTTGCCGTCGCCTCACTGATCTGCGGTGTCGCCGAGTCACCCTGGATGCTGATTGCCGGACGTTCGCTGCAAGGCGTGACGGCAGCGGTCATGGCGCCCCAGGCACTCGCATCAGTGCAGGCTATATTCCCCGAGTCCGAAAAGCCCTTGGCCCTGAGCCTTTATGGCGCGGTCTTTGGCCTGGCATCCGTCGTCGGCCAGGCACTTGGCGGGATATTAATATCGCTCAACCTGATGGACTTGGGGTGGCGGGCGATATTTCTGGTCAATTTACCGATTGCGGTGCTGGTCGTTCTGATCGCCATTCCCGTGGTCAAGGAAACCCGCGCGAAACAGACCAGCAAGCTGGATCTGGGCGGAACGCTATTGTCCATGGTGACGCTTGGGGCTCTGATCGTTCCACTGATCGAGGGGCGTGAAGCGGGCTGGCCTTTGTCGGCCTGGCTGTCGCTTGCGGCGGTGCCGCTGCTGGCCTGGCTGTTCTGGCACTACGAAGCCCGTTTGCATCAAGCGCAAGGCGCACCGTTGCTCAATCCTTCCGCACTGCGCGCGCCTGGTCTGGGCCGGGCGTTGCTCGTCGCCCTGACCTTTTACGCCATCGGCGTGTTTTTCCTGCTGTTTTCCATTTATCTGCAGGGAGCACTGCATACGAGCCCACTCAGTGCAGGTCTGGTCTTCCTTCCTTTCGGCGCGGGATTTCTGCTGGGACCGCTCGCTACCCATCAGTTCCGGCGTTTTCTCGGGGATTACGTGAACCCCTTCGGAATGGGGCTGGAAGTGTTGGGGTTTGTACTAATGGCCTGGCTCGTGGCACAGACGCCGATGACCATTAGTCCCGCTGCGCTGCCCCTTGCCGTCATTCTCTTTCTGATCGGTTTCGGACAAGGATTGGCCCTTCCGACATTGATGCGCATGATCACAGGACGTGTGGCGCCCGCGTACTCCGGCATGATTGCGGGCATTACCAGCTCCACCCTGCAAATCAGCACGTCACTGAGCGTCGCAATAATAGGCGGCATTTTCTACACCCTTCTGGGTACGGATACGGACGCGGCGGCCATCACCCACGCCTTCACCGTCTCCATACTCTGCATCGCGGCGTGCCTGGCGGTGGGCGCGGGGCTAAGTCTTACCCTGGCACGCCAACCTGCCGCAGAGCTGCAAACGGCGGCCTTGCGCCAAGCAGAGTGAGTCAACCGGCGGCCTGATTGCCAATCATGATGGAAGCAAGGTCGGCAAGGGCACGAAGGCTGTCCATCTGGCGCATGTCCTGGTGGTAGCCCATCCATATGTCGCGGCCCGGTGGCGGTTCATGCAGATCAATCAACCGCAACGCTGTTAACTGGTCGCCCAGGGCACGGGGCAATACGGCGACACCCTGCCCTTGCGCGCATATCTGTGCCTGGACGGTGCGGCTGCTACTGGTAAACACGGTCCGGGCCAGAGGGTATCGCTGCTGCAGCCATTGCACGTCAGGATAATGAGACTGAGCCACACTCATGGTAATCAAACCAAGCCCGTCGCCCTGTGGTTCGGGGTCAGCAGATCCGACGGCTGCATATAACCCATAGCTCAGGGTAGTCAGCTTGCGGTGAACGATATCGGGTTCGGTGAAAGGAACGATTCGAAACGCGATGTCGGCGTCGCGGCGAGCCAGGTCAAACAATCGATGCCCGGCGATGACCTCGGGCACGATCAGCGGATAACGTCGTCCCAGTTCGTTCAGGACCGGGGCCAGCACATAACAGGCGAACCAGTCAGCGCAAGAAATGCGCAACACACCTTCTGGCTGTGCGCTGTCGCCCGCAAGGCGCCTTTCGATGGCCAACGCACTTTGCTCCATTTCCTGCGCCAGGCTGAACAACTTTTCTCCGCTGCCGGTCAGCACCAGACCTTGGGTGGTACGCAGAAAAATAGGTTGGCCACTGGACTGTTCAAGCACCTGCAAGCGCCGCCCCACGGTCGGATGACTTACACCCAACAGCTTGGCGGCAGCGCCTAATGACCCACTGCGGGCAATCGCGAGAAAGACCCGCACATCACTCCAGTCCATGCTCTACCCCGTACAAAAATGAACAGTGAGAGTGCAGCAATGGCAGTGCCGTAGCAATCCCACGCCCGACATACTTGTCTGCATTCACCTTCGTCGAAACACCAACCGGGGGCTGCAAATGAAGATTGGTTTTATCGGTGTGGGAAGCATGGGCAGAGCGATCATTACACTGCTCGTCCGGGCTGGCCATCACTTATCGCGATCGAAAATGATGTCGGCGATAGCCTGGGGAGACGGGGATAAGGACTGGTCGGCTTTTGCTACGCAGACTGTTACCCGATCAACCGATCATGCCGCGCAACCCTGGCGAACCGCGCCGGTAAAACGCTCGCGGCGTGGCAACTTCTGGGTGACCGGAGCCCGCATTACACAGAACGGTAAAAGCTTCCAGAAGGGTCCGATGTACGTAGCCTGGGAATCCCCCGAGCACATCACTCAAGCCTATCCCGTGGTGCTGGTGCATGGTGGCACGCTGCAGGGCACCGAATGGCTGGATACCCCCGACGGTCGTCCGGGATGGGCGCAGCGGTTCGTCGAAGCGGGCTTCGTAGTCCTTCGCGTCGACCGACCGGGTCACGGGCGATCACCCTATCATCCCGACATCATGGGGCCGATGGGGCCAGCGTTTTCCTATGAGCGCGCCCGCGAAGTCTACTTTCCAGAGGGAGGCGGAGAAACGCAATGGCCGTTTGAGCCGGATGACGAAGCAGCGTTTGACGCCTTCATTGCAGCCTACGGTCCTATGCCGGCTGACCTCGCAGCTTCGCAGACCCTCGACGCCGATCGATTGACCGAACTGCTCGACAGAATCGGTAAGGCGATCATCGTTACGCATTCCGCTTCCGGGCCCAGTGGCTGGTTGGTCGCCGATCGTCGACCCGACCTGATCGCAGGGATTGTAGCGGTGGAGCCTATGGGTCCGGTATTTGGCCACACTCCGGGTATAGGCAGCCTCGACTGGGGACTGACCGCCGCCCCTCTGACCTTCGATCCGCCTCGCAAGACGCCGGAGCAAGTCCGCACAGCAGAACCATCGACCCTGAAAATTCCCGGATTGCAGGGCGTTCCGGTAGCGCTGGTGACAGGTGAGACATCAGCGTTTGCTTCTTACGCATCCAGCATCGTCCCTTTCCTGCGAAATGCCGGTGCCAACATTCACCACCTGGATCTACCGGCACTGGGTATTCACGGCAATGGCCACGGATTGATCTATGAACGCAATTCAGATTCGGCTTTCAAGGTGGTCACGCAGTGGCTGGAAAAATCGTTGAGCATGCCCGATCCCGAGTAAAGCACCTGCTGAGGTTCTCAGTCCAATCATCAAGAGACCAAGGATGGATACAGACAAGCCCCTTAGAACAACTGCCACGAGGTCATCCATGGAGAATTCCGACATCACGCGTCAACTCTCGGCATTTAGACAAACCATCGACAATATCGACGCCGCACTCATCCACATGCTCGCTGAACGGTTCCGCTGTACTGATGAGATCGGCTTACTCAAAGCTCGACATCAGTTGCCTGCGGTAGACGAGAACAGAGAGCAGCAGCAATACGAACGTCTGACAGCACTCGCCCAGGCGGCCAGGCTGGATACGGCCTTCGTTCAGAGGCTGATGCAGTTTGTCATCAGCGAAGTAGTCGATCGTCACAGACAATTCGCGGCCAGGCATGACCAGCAACTCGGCAAGGACGCTACCCCTCAGGCCTGAAAAAGCCTCCCTTCCCAGAAGCAATCAGACAACCGCAACGAGAAAACCACATGAAATGGCCAACGATCGATCAGATTCGCAGTTTTACTGTTTTGCCCTCTGGCTACACATGGGATTACCTGAAATGCGAGGAGATCGATGTCGCGATAGATTTTTTCCGTACATGGTTTCCCTCCATTTCGGTGGGGCTTGGAAGCCACTTCCTGGACCGACAATTTTATGCAGACAACGTGGTGTTCGAAGGTAATCTGGAGCGGGGAATATTCGCTATCGTGATTCGCCAGAACCATGACATTGTCGCCATAGCAACGTGGGAAAAAATTGACGGCGCTGATGTCATCTTCGGGCGAGTGGGCGCGGTAGCCAAACCTCATAGACAGACAAGACTGGCCATTGCTGCCCAAGACCTGGGAGAAAAAATGGGAACGTTCATGGGCGCGGGTTTGATCTATGGCATGGCCACAACCAGCGCTTCGTATATGCAACAAGCATTGGAGCACTCAGGTTACAAAGCCGTAGGCATAATGCCTGGCTTCGACCAAGAAGAAACAGAGCCTGGAACCGTGCGCAGGGTTTACGAAGTCATCTACGTAAAACGACTCGCTCCCCCCTCGGACTTCCTGATTCCCTCCGTTCAAAACCTCACGCCTAAAGTCGCTCGGCTTTACGCAGAGATATTTCAAGGTGATGACGACGCGATCATGGTTGACTAATAAGCAAGCATATAAGTGGACCAAGACCTGAAATGCTGCTGGTCAATAACGATTCCCGCTCGTGCTTTTTGCGTCGATCGAGGGCGCCGCTCTGGCACCTGGGTTAGCTTTCGTATCCGTTCATACTTTGGGCACCACAACCATGACTGATCGCCAAATCATTATTCCAGATGGCATGAGATTGCTCTGCGAGCATGCCGGTTATGCACCAGCTGTAAAGGTAGGGAAAACTCTTTACTGCGCTGGTCAGGTAGGCCGGACGCCGGAGTTATCAGTTATCGAAGACCCTGAGCAGCAGTTTTTGGCAGCATGGGACAATCTCCGACTCGTCTTGGAAGCCGGTGGCTGCGAATTTGAAGATGTCGTCGAAATGACAACTTATCACGTCGATATGCACCGCCACATGCCAATTTTTAGACGCGTGAAGGATGAAGTCTTTCCCAGAAGCACTTGTGCATGGACATGCATAGGTGTCGGTGAACTGGCTCAACCTGGCCTTCTCGTGGAGATCAAATGCGTCGCCGTAGAGCGATAATTTTCTGATAGGCACCTGAATATACGAATCTTCTTGGTTGTCGCTGATCCAGAATATGAACCATCAGACAGGCATACAGCGTCACGAGAATGAACAATCCCATGCGTACGGCAAACGCCGTGTAGACGTCCTTGCCCGCAATACTGTCTTGAACCGACTGGCCCAGCAGAATAATCAGGGTGATCAGGCTGTTGAGCCAGAACCCTGGGCTTAACCGTGTAGGGCTTATCCCATATAGCTTGCGCGCCAGCACGAGGCCGAACAGCAGCATCCAAAGGAAGAACATCCATAGGTGTACAAAGAGACTCAGTGCACACCAGAACAACACCGCCAGCAGGCCTCCCAACAAGGTCGAGCCAATCAATTCTCGAGCGGCATTACGCGACGTCGTTGTGGAGCTCTGCTGACCCAGGCTGACCGCTTTCAAGACAATGGGCAGGTAAGTGGCCGGATCAATCAGGGCCACCAGAAACGCTGGTAATACAATCAGCGCTGCCCGTAGCGCAACCCTGTCGACGTCTTCCGCCCGCAAGGCCGGGGCCGCAGGTGGTGACGGAGTATTGGCTGACTCGGGAAACAGCCAATGACTTATCGCCAGCACGATGACAGCGAGGATCAAGCCTTTAACCAATGCACCGATGATCATCATCGCCAAGTCAAAATCGACGAAGCCAGCTGAGGAGATCATGGTCAGGCCAATCACCAGAAACGTGACGATCAGGTTATTGCCGCCACGCAGACCCAATCGAAAAACCAGGAACAGGCTCACGCCAACCAGGAGAACGCCGCTGAACGGGTAGTAGCGCAGGATTGGGATAAGCAATAGGCCGACACCGGTGGTCAACATCGCGACCAGGGCCAGTGTCAGTCCGGCCTTGAGTTGCAACGGACGATTGAGGGTGGCGATCAAAAGTACCGCAAGCACAGGCGCGATAAAGGGAATCGGCAAGGCCACGCCGAAGCTGACCGCCAAGCACAGCGCGGTGCCTGTAGCCAGGCGCAACGCCCGCTGAGTCCTCGGCGTCCGCTTAGTAGACATAAGACAGCCAACTCATCAGCCTCAGAAATATGCGGCCCAGTGGATTCAGCGGGTTGCCTTGAGCGGGGAAAGCCATGACCTCGGCTTGGCCACCGGCACGTATCGCGCGAGTGTCACGCAGCCTGGCCATTGAATCCTCGGAAAATTCGATGATCACCGGAAAACGCTGTGCCGGACGAAGCCAGTCCCGGCTGTTCTGCACAGTTGGCAATGTACCGGGCGCTGTCGTCGGACCCACGCTGACGCCGTAGCCGACACTGCGTACACGCCCGTCGAACACTTCGCCTGGCAATGCATCCAGGACGATCGCCACCGCTGTCTGGGGCTTGACCAGACCGAGGTTGTTTTCGGTCATGTCTGCGCTGATCCACACATCATGGATGGCGATCAGGGTCATGACTGGGCTGCCGATGGCTGCGAACTGCCCCGCGTCGGTGCGTAGATCGGTGATCAAACCTGCCGAACGTGCGCGAATCTGTGTATTAGCCAGGTCGAGTTCAGCTTTCGACAACGCGGTGGCGGCGCTGCGCAGCAAAGCGTTGTTTTCCGCACTGCCACCTTCTTGCTCGCGCGCGCGCTGGACCTCGGCACGGGCGGCGGCGACCTGGCTGAGCGCTTGTTGGTAGTTGGCGCGCGATACTTCGAGCAAGCGTACGGAAATGGTGCCTGGGTCTTCGCGGTACAAACCCTCGAGCCGCTGGTTGTCCTGCCGCGCCTTGAGTTCATTCGCCTGGGCCGCTCGCAAATTGGCTTGTGCCGCGGCTATGCCAGCGGTGCTGGCACCGATCTGTCGACGGGTGGACTCAAGATCTGCATGCGCACGGTCGACGGCAATCTGATATGGCTGAGGATCCACTTCGAACAGCACGTCTCCCGCCTTGACGTCCTGATTGTTACGCACGTTGACGCGGATGACTCGACCAGCCACTTCCGCAGCCACCGGTATCACAAAGGCACCGACTCGAGCCTGTTGCGTATAAGGCGTAAAGCGGTCAGCCAACAAGTACCAGACCAGACTCAGTGTGATCAAGATCAGTACCCACTTGATGCCTTTTGAGCCGGATTCAACTGGCGGTTCTGGCGCCTCGGGGGAAGAGGCATCGGTGGAAGACTGCGCGGCTTCACTCATGTTTGTTGACCTTTTTCGGTTCCGCTGCTGAAGGCTCATCCAGCAAGTTGCCCCAGTCCGTGCGCCCTTCCATTTGCTGGCGGGTGGCCGGGGCGACTTTCGGTTGGACGCTGTACCAACCGCCGCCCAACGCTTTGTATAGGGCAATCACATTGCTGACGGCATTGCTTCGGCTGACCAGGTAATTGTCCTGTTGCTCCAGCAGTGCGCGTTGCGAGTCGAGCACCCGCTGGAAGTCCGAATACCCTTCCCGATACAGGGCGTTGGCCAGCACCAGTGATCGCTTGGCGGCGACTTCGGCCTCACGCAGGATTGCTTCGCGCTCCAGGGACTTGATCAGTCCATTGGCTGCGTCATCTGCCTCGCGTGCCGCTTGGCGCACTTTTTCGCGGTACCCTTCGATCAGTTGCTGCAACCGCGCATCCTGGACGCGCACGTTGTTACTGATCTGGCCGTGGTCGAACAGATTCCAGCGCAGACTCGGGCCACCGATCAGGTCCAGACTCCTGGGGGTGCCATTGAGCGTATCAGTCGTCCAAACGATGCTGCCCAGCAAGGTCAGCGACGGATAGAAATCGGTTTCGGCCACGCCGATCAGGGCCGACTGGGCCGCGACATTGAGTTCAGCGGCACGCACGTCGGGCCTGCGCAGCAGCAGGTTGGCCGGTACATCCTGCAGCACGGTACGGTCCACCAGCGGAATCCATCCTTCATTTTCGACCAGTTGCGGCAGAGCGCCGGGCGGCCGTCCAATCAGTACCGCCAACGAATTACGGGTACGCAGAACCTGATCCTCGAAGTTGGGGATGGTACTCAGGGTGCCCAGGTATTGGGTTCTGGCTTGTTGCAGGTCGAGCTCTGCATTCTGGCCGCTCTTGAACAGCTTCTCGGTTATCTCGAAGTTACGCTTTTGCTGTTTGGCGTTTTCCTTGGCCACGCGCAAACGTGCTTCGGTGGTACGCAGCGAAAAGTAAGTACTGGCTAGTTGGGCGCGCAGCAGAACCAGCCCGTCTTCGAAATTGGCCTGGGCGGCGAAGTACCTGGCATCGGATGATTCAATGGCGCGACTGAAGCGCCCCCAGAAGTCCAGTTCCCAACCAATGTCGAACCCCGCACTGTATTGCCAGAAATGACTGTTTTGCGGACTACTTCCGCCGGATTGCTGACGGTTGAAGTACAGACTGTCGGCGCTGGCCTGCTGCAGTTGTGGGTAACGCCCGCTTTGGGCAATACCCAACTGGGCCCGTGCCTCAATCACCCGCAGACCGGCAACTTTAAGGTCTGAATTGTTGGCATCCGCCTCGGCAATCAGACGATTGAGGATCGGGTCGCCGAAAACTTGCCACCATTGACGAAAGTCCGGGGCCCGGCTGCGTTGGCTGACTTGCTCAAGGGCAGGAGTTGTCCAGTGTCCTGGCCACGCCTCCCTCGGTGACTGAAAGTCTGGCCCCAGGCGCACGCAGCCGCTCAAGCCGAGCACTCCAAACACTAGCAGTTGGCCCGATCGCGTCAGATGCATGCGTTTTTTCCAGTCAAGGAAGATTACAGGAGCATAGACGCCTGATCGCCCGCAGACTGCTAAGCTCTTCAAGCATCGTTACATTTGATAAGACCAGTCAAAAAGGTACGGCAGCCATGAACTCCCCCCATACCGCTAAATGGCGCTTCAAACTGGGTATAGCCATCATTTGTCTGATGCTAGGCTCCTGGCTGATGGTGCCGGTCGCGGCGGCGCTCGATGTGCCTGGATCAAAGATCGCAGCGCTGACTGGGGTCCTGTTTATCAGCAACAAAGTCCTGCTGATTCTCGTCATCGCCGTCATGGGCAAGGCCGGCTTCCAGCAGTTGAAGGGCAGCTTGGTCGGTTACGTGTCCGGGCTTGTGCCTTCCATGAAGGACGAAGTTGGCCCGGTTCGTCATCGAATCGGCATCGTGATGTTCTGCTTGCCGTTGATCTCCTCATTCCTCGAGCCTTACGTCGATGCCTTCTGGCCAGGTCTCAGACCGAACCTCTGGCAGGCCCAATTGCTGGGTGACGTCATGCTGATTGGCAGCTTTTTTGTACTCGGGGGGAATTTCTGGGAGAAGGTGCACGCGTTATTTGTGCGAACGGCACGTGTCTCGGACTCAAGTGCGACGTGAGTCGACGATAGAAACGACAAATGAACATGAATGGGCGCAGGGCTTTCAAGTCAATTACGAATCCGGATTCACCGAAGGGCCGCTGGGGTTGAGTATCGATGCGATAGGCCTGCTGAAGGTAAAGCTTGTCTCTAGCCGGCCCGCCACCGTTGTACCCCTATAAATCAGTGATTGTCGTCCCTGCAATCGTCTCGGCGAAACCGACACCGAACATCCGGCCCGGGGTTTCAAAGCCTGCCCGCCGCTCACCGTCCAGTACCCGCCGCGCCGCCTCCACAGCCGCCAGGGGGGTGTAGGTGTAGCCGTTGACGGTCTCGATCATTGAACGCGCCACCGTGCCGTCAGCTCCTGTGACTTCTGCCACGGCGCGGGCGCGGTTGGCCTCACGTTGTTCAACGCTTGGGCCGTCGGAAAGTTGTGACAGGTCGCCTTCGGGAAAGGCATCACCGGTGATATTCACGAACATGGCGATATTGGGGACTGCGGTGGAATGCCACCCGGTGATCAGATCACCGAAGGACAGCGGTGCGCACAGTGCCGGGCCATCGCCAAAGTCGAAGTGCTGAGGCTGCGCGTCGGGTGTTGCCACCAGTAATCCGTCCACCCGCGCCAAGAGCCCCGCGCCGATGATCTCGCTGACGCTCAAAGCCGATCCCCGTGACATGGAGCCTGCGACCTGCAGCGCCACCTTCAGCGACTGCGGATCCTGTACACGACGGGCGATATGCATGGCCAGGCAGTCTGTCGGCACCACGTCCCAGCCGACGCCGGGCAGCAACATGACACCCGCTTGGACGGCCTGTGCGCCAAGCTGTTCGGCCTGCCGATAGACGTTGATCTCGGCGGTGATGTCCAGGTAGTCGACCCCAGCCTTGATGCAGGTCTGCATCAGGGCGTGCGCTGTCTGTGCAAAAGGCCCGGCGAAGTTCAGCAGCACGCTGATGCCTTCCAGGGATTGTGCTGCGTGTATATCCGGGCTGAACACTCGGTACGTGACGTTCAGTTGAGCAGCCAGAGCCTGCAACCTTTCGCCATTGCGTCCGGCGATGACAAATTCCAGCCCCAACGCTTTGGCATGCTCGGCAGCCATGCGCCCGGTGTAGCCCGTCGCGCCGTAGATCATTAATTTTTTCATTGATTGTGCTGCCAGTTCTTGTAGACGAATTCGAGGCTGTAGCCATCCGGGTCAAGGACATTGGCTGCGTAGTAATCGGGGTCGTAATGCAGACGTGCGCCGGGGGCGCCGTTGTCGCGGCCGCCACTGGCCATGGCCTCCGCATACGCCGCGTTGACCTCGGCCTTGCTGCTCGCCACGAAACCGACATGCACGGCTCGCCCCTCGACCACGCCCTCGCGCAACCAGAAGAACATCCGCCCATTGGCGCCGAAGCCCTTGAGATCCGGGTGGCCTGGCGGTCCGTCCTTGCCGTCGTAATCAAGTCGCACGGTAATGCCCAGCGGGGTCAGTGTCGCGGTGTAGAAACGGATGGAACGCTCAATGTCGCTGACTGAGATAAAAATATGATCAAGCATGCGCTAGCCTCGCTATTCAGATGTTGTAGCTGCCCGCGACTTCGATCGTCTGAGCATTGATCCAGCGTCCTTCTTCGGACAGCAGCATGGCGATCACGCTCATTCGCTGCGCCACTGTCACTGAGTTGAGTCACCACAGTAACCATCGCCTTGGTAGCGAGCGCAGCCGTTCCTGCTCGAATCCTGCCTGTTTCTGCTTTTTGCTTGCGTGGACGCATCCGCCTGCGTTCAGATGGCCCCATGACCAACCCACTCAATGAACTGCGCGCCCTGGCTGCTCGGGCCGAGAACCGCCGCACGGAAACGGGCATACCGCGCCTGGCCATGGTCCAGGGTGAAATCCCGGCGCATTTGCTGGCCGCCGTTTACGAACCGATGATCAATCTGATTCTGCAAGGCAGTAAGTCAATGACCATCGGCGACCGTACGCTGGACTATGACCCTGCGACCTATTTCGTCATGTCCATCGAATTGCCAGCGGTCGGCCAAGTCCATCCTGCTGCGTCCGGCGAGCCTTACCTGGCGGTCAGCCTGACACTCGACCCGGCGGTCCTGGCAACTTTGCTCGCCGACCTGCCAAAGCCTGTCGGCCAATACGAAAAGGATGCGGGCTTTTCGGTAGCCTCAGTCACGCCCGAGTTGATGGATGCCTGGGTCCGTATGCTGCGGTTGATGAACCGGCCTGAAGACATTGCGGCCCTTGCCCCCGTTTACGAACGAGAGATCCTCTACCGGGTGTTACAAGGCCCTCACGGCTGGATGCTGCGTGATATCGCAGCACCCGATAGCGCCATGGCTCGGGTCAGCCTCGCGATCCAGTACATTCGCCGGGAATTTGCCGAGTCCATTCGGGTGGAAGCGCTGGCACAACGGGCTGCGATGAGCGTTTCGGCCTTTCACCGTCACTTCAAAGCCGTGACCGCGCTGAGCCCTCTGCAGTACCAAAAAAGAGTGCGTTTGCTTCAGGCTCGGACACTCCTGGTTGCCCATGCCAAAAGCGTTACCAGCGCGGCATTGGAGGTCGGTTACGAAAGCGCTACGCAGTTCAGTCGCGATTACGCACGAGTATTCGGACTGCCCCCGGCACGCGATGCGGCAAGAATTCAGGGTGAAATCCTCGGCGAGCAGATCAGATGAAACGGTTTTTTCCCCGGATGCTGTGAGTCAGTCACCGTTGCTGTTCGCGCTGAACGAAACAGGCCACGGGGCAGTCGGAACACCAGGCCCCTCGGCAAAGAAACCTGACTCATGTCCTTACGATCTGCTGTCCTCGCTACGTTGCTCACGTTGGCCGCCAGCACGGCGGCCGCCGCACAAGAACCGCTGCGTCTGGAACGCCTGGACCGCTGCGGTGACCTGCTGCAGAGCCAGCATCAGGACTGGTGCCTGACGGTGCATGGCTTGGATACTCAAACGCCACAACTGAAACTCGGTGAAAAAACGCTACCCGCGCTCATTGTCCAACGCGAAGGGCAAAACCTGCGCGTGCGCCTGGACAGCGCCGCCTATCAGAGCGGCCCTATTTGGCTGGAAGACGGGCAGCGCGTCAGCAATGCAGCCTGGCTGAGCCTGCGCAACAGTCACGTATTGGCCGCCGGGCCGGACGAAGTGGCGAAGAACATGGACGGCTTGAGCACCTACGTCGATCTGGTGAGCCTGTTGATCGAGGAGAATCACGATGGGCGCCAGGAAGCTGAGCGTCTCGCCCAAAAATACGGCGCCAAGGTCGTCGGCAGTATTGCTCCCCTGAACCTGTATCAGCTTCGGCTACCGGCCAAGGATCTGGTGCAGCGCGACGCGCTGGTGCTACGGATGGGCAGCGAGACCAGTGTCGATGCCGTGGTGATCGAGGAGTCGGCGGCAGAAGAGGCCGAGCAAGCCAGCTCCCACCCTGAAGAGCCGAAGAAGCCGGCCCTGGACTCCGATGAATGGGCCGCCAACCGCTTTCTCGACGCGGTGAACTACTACCAGCGGCGCATTCCCGCGCGGCAACCGCCCACCCCGCCACAACCGGTGCGCATCGGCCTGATCGAACGTAACGTGGATTTCGACACCGCCGATTTCGCCGACTACCTCGGCGGCTGCTCGATGCCGCGCACCTGCGTCTATGCGCGCGATGCGAATACGCCAGACAACCACGGCACCACCGTCGCCGGCATTCTCGCCGCACGCTGGGATGACGGTGGAAACACCGGTTTTCTCCGGGGGCTGGACAAAGCCAGCGGTGGTTTCGAAGTCATTGTCGAGCGCAACTCCGATGCCGGGATCACCGCCAACATCGCCGCCTCGGTCAACCTTGTGGAGGACGGCGTGCGGGTGCTCAACTGGAGCTGGGGCATTCACCGCGTTGGCGCGAAAAACGTCAAGGGTGATGAGGTGGACTCGCTGTTGCGCTCAGGCATCGCCATGAGCGGTTACGAGGAACTGCTGGAAGAGTTTTTCCTGTGGCTGCGCAAGGAGCATCCCGACGTGGTGGTGGTGAACTCCGCCGGCAACGGATCTTCGTTCTCGGGCAGCGATGAATACCGCCTGCCCTCTTCGTTCATCACCGAACAACTGCTGGTGGTCGGCGGGCACCAGCGCAGCGAGCGCGCCGGAGCTGCCGTCGATGACCCGGGCTATGCGGTCAAGCGCAGCTCCTCGAACATCGACATGCGCGTGGATATCACCGCCGCCGCTTGCGCCCACGCCTCAACCGCCCGCGCCGGCGAAAACGGCGCAGTGCATTGCGGCACATCCTATGCCACGCCCATGGTCGCGGGCTTGCTGGCGGCGATGCTGTCCATCAACCCGCAACTTCAGCCCGAGCAGCTACGCATGCTGCTCCGGCGCAGCGCCATGACCATCGGTGAAAATCACGATTTTGAACGGATGGATGGCGAGGACCTCACGGCCCCTATCCTGCCGTCGGAGCGCAGCTATCAGCTTAACGACAAGGACGTGGGGCGTTCGGCTCGACTGGACATGCAAAAAGCGCTGGACCTGGCGGAGCAGAGCCGCACGCGCGTGCGCTGAACCTGGCACCGGGTGTGGGATTAAAAAGTATTGGCAGCAGCGACATCCATAGTTTGACCCTCCTCGAAGTGAGCGATGCCTCAGGTGCATAACCTGTGAGCCCACATGGAGGAGATGGCAATGAAACCCACCCGTTTTTTTGGAAAGACCGTACTGACCTGCACATTCATCCTGGCAATGATCGGATGGGGGGTCGGTTTCTATGGACCGCCGATCTACATGCAGGCCGTGATGGATCGCACCGGCTGGCCGGTGGCCCAGGTGTCGGCGGCCGTTACGTTGCACTTTCTCAGCGGCACCCTGGTCATCGCCAACCTGCCAAGGCTCTACGCGCGCTTCGGTGTACCGGCCGTTACCCTGCTGGGCAGCGTGGTGCTGGGGGTCGGGGTGAATATCTGGGCTCAGGCCAGCCAATTATGGGTGCTGTATGCCGGGGCCATCTGCTCGGGCATCGGTTGGGTGACATTAGGCGCCGCTGCCGTTAACACCCTGATCGCGCCCTGGTATATCAAGGAGCGGCCCAAAGCCTTGGGCAAGGCTTACAACGGCGCCAGCATGGGTGGGGTGATTTTCTCGCCGTTGTGGGTGTTGCTGATCGAGCGTTTTGGTTTTGCCACGGCGGCGCTGGTGATCAGCCTCGCAGCCGTGGTGCTGCTCGGCTGCTTCGCCTTTCTGGTGTTCAATAAAAGCCCTCAAAGCCTCGGCCAACATCCGGACAATGCCGACCAACCAGAACCGATAGCGACTGGCACGAGCGCCACACCCTGGACTGCGGCGCAAACCCTCAAATCGGCCAGTTTCCGTTCCTTGGCAGCGGGCATGTCCCTGGGGTTGTTCGCCCAAATAGGCTTGATCGCCCACCTGTATTCGATTCTGGCGGGACGCATGGGCGCCCATGACGCCTCATTCGCCATGGGCCTGGCCACCGCCAGCGCCATGGGCGGGCGTTACGTGGCCGCACGCCTGATGACCCAAGGCGTCAACCGCCGTCAACTGGCCTGCCTGGGTTATGGGATTCAGATGCTTGGAACACTGATGCTCCTGGGCCTGGATATCCATCCGGCGGTCGCCTGGGTGGCGGTGGTGTTGATCGGTTCGGGAATCGGCAACGCCACTTCATTGCCGCCGTTGATCGCCCAGACTGAGTTCAGCCGCGAACAGACCGCCAGGGTGATTGCGCTGATGGTCGCAATCAGTCAAGCCACCTATGCCTTCGCTCCAGCATTCTTCGGCCTAGTCCGTTCAGTCTTTGCCGAACCGAGCCAGGCCATCGTCGCTATCGTGATTGCCGCTGTCGTGGTGCAAGGCCTCGCGATCCTGGCGTTTTACACGGGCGTGGTCACCCGCCCTTTCAAGAAAACCGTGTACTGACTCTCTACCTACGTCAGGATCGGGCCAGCGCTAGCCCTCTGCACGGATGCGCTCGACCAGACGTGCCTGCAGCACTTTGAGCTCCTCGGGGTCGGCCTTGCCCCGCCCATGTATGCCCGCCTCCTCGCCCTCCCAGCGAGGGACGATGTGTACATGAATGTGGTAGACCGTTTGCCCGGCCGGAGCCCCGTTGAACTGCGCGATTTGCACACCATCGGGTTTCAACTCGTCCACGATGACCCGTGTGAGCCGCTGCACGGCAGACATCATCGCGCCGAGGGCCGCAGGCTCGACATCAAGAATATTCCGGGCCTGGGACGCTTTGGGAATCACCAGGACGTGGCCGCGCGATTGAGGAAAGATATCCAGAAAGGCCAGTACATCGGCGTCTTCGTAAATCTTGTAGCACGGCGCGTCGCCACGAAGGATTAGCGCGAAGATGTTCTGCGGATCGTAATCGCCGTGCAGGCTCATGATCATTCCCTTAAGCGGTTGTCAGGACAGTTGACTGCCAGCAAGCCGGCATCGAACGATCAGAAGGTTTAGCACAATCAACTGGCTGTTTTCCATAAAACGGGCAAAAGCCCCGGGACTTTGCAGTGCCGGGGCCTGACGTTGCGTGGCGTCACGCGCGGTTTTTCAACGTGTCATAGGCTTCAAGCGAACGCAGCGAGTAAATGTACGCGGCACCTGCATTCAGCGAGATCGCGGTTGCCAGGGCGGCGGCCACTTCCTCGCGGCTCGCCCCAGCCTTGATCGCCGAGTCCGTGTGCGCGGCGATACAGCCATCGCAGCGGGTGGTCACCGCGACGGCAATCGAAATCAGCTCGCGGGTCTTGGCATCGAGTACGTCGTTTTCGCTGGCGGCCTCCCCAAGGGCCATGTAGGCCTTGACCATTTTCGGGTTGCTCTTGCCCAGCGCGCCAAAGGCTTTTTGAATGGTGGGCAACATTTCAGACCAGTTATTGAACATGGCATTAACTCCTGAGTGGGTTGGGTGTACTGTTTCGACGCCCTCAGTTTTTCACTCCGGCGCGGGTCGATTTTGTTCAATCCGCTCAGTTTTTTTGGCGATGCTCTCAAATGAATGCGATCGATCGACTCATCAGCCTGGCCAATGTTCGCGGCAGTCTGGATCTACGCTGTCAATTCCAGGGTGACTGGGCTCTGGATCATGAACAGCAAGCCTTGGGCAGGGCGCCCTATCACATCGTGTTGGCGGGAGAGTGCCGGGTGGAGTTTCCCGATGGGCAGCGTTTGCCCATGCGCGCAGGTGACATCCTGCTGTTGCCCCGTGGTGCGCGACACCTGATGCACAGCCCTGGGAAAACAGTGGCGCCAACTTCACCGAAACTCGTCACAGGTGGCGCGCTGCCGGTCCATCGTATTGGCAACGCCAGTGCCGAACTGGACATGCTGTGTGGCGACTTTCACTTCAATCGGGCCTCACTGCTGTTTGCCTCCCTGCCCGAATACCTGGTCATCCCCAGCGGCGCGTTGCCGGCCAACGGTCCGCTACCCGCGCTGGTGGAAGTCATTCGTGCGGAAGCCGATGAGGCCAAGGTCGGTGCCCGTTTTCTGCTCGATGCGCTTTCCCAGGCTTTGTTCACGCTTATTCTGCGTGCGCATCTGGCAAATCACGGCCAGGACAGCGGCTCGCTGGCGCTGTTGGGCGATAAACGTCTGGGCCGAGCCTGGCAGGCGATGCTCGCAGATCCGGCCTACGAGTGGACGATCCAAGGCCTGGCGGACCTCGCGAACATGTCCCGCGCGAACTTCATGCGAACGTTCGTTCGCGTGGCCGGGGTATCGCCTTGGGTGTTGTTGACGCAAATACGCATGGAGTTGGCGTTCAGTCTGCTCAGCCATTCACATTTGGGCTTGAGCGATATTGCCGTGCAGGTCGGTTACCAATCCCAGGCGGCGTTCAGCAAGAAGTTCAAGGAGATTTATGGGCAAGCACCAGGAAAAGTGCGCCGTACGATCTAGCCTGTGGCGAGGGCGCTGGGCTGGGCGATTGGAGCCAGAGATTCGATCGTTCCCACGCTCCTGCGTGGGAATGTCGCCAGGGACGCTCCGCGTTCCGCTTCTGGAAGGTGACGCAGAGCGTCACGGGATGCATTCCCACGCAGAGCGTGGGAACGATCAAAAAGCTGCTCTTTTGGCGAGGGTGTAGCACCTGCTCAAACGTCCAGAACCACGGTCTCACTCCCCTGTGCCGGTACTGCGCAACAGATCAGTACCTCATCTTCGGCAACCGGCTCGGCCGGACTGTTCAGATAATGCACCTGCCCCTGGCTTAGCCGGGTTTTACAGGTGCCGCACGAACCGCCACGGCAGCTGAACTCAGGGCTCAGGCCCCGGGCTTCGGCAAGCTCCAGCAGGGTCCCGCTGCCCGGTTCCCAGCGGGCCTCCTTGCCGGAGCTGGCGAACAGGATCTTCACCGACTCGCTCGATGCAGGCACTTGCGGGGCCGCGGGCACGCTGACTTCGGCGTCGCGTACCAGTGTGGATGGGCCGAAGGTTTCGGCATGAATGCGATCGTCTGGAATGCGCAATTTGCGCAATCCGTCATACAGCGACTGGGTGAAGCTGCCGGGCCCGCACAGGTAGTAGTCGTAGTCATCGAGCGCCAGCAGTTGCTTGAGCAGTTCCACATCGATCCTGCCCGTCGCGTCGTAGCCTTGCCCCGCACCGTCCGTAGGTGGCTGGCTGACCAGGCGCAGTACCTTTACCTTACCTGCGGCACGCTTGACCAGCTCATCGATTTCCTCGCGAAATGCCAGGTCGGCTACCGTGCGCGCGCTTTGCACCAACCAGACCGGACGCATCCGACTCATGCGCAGGCCCTGATAAACCACCTCGCGCAACATCGACAACAGCGGCGTCACACCCACGCCCGCCGCCAGCAGCACCAAGGGCCGCCGCTCAGCGGCCTGAACGGTGAAATGCCCTTGGGGCGCTCGCGCCTCGATCTGCTGCGCCACCTCAATCCGGTCATGCAGATGCGAGGAGACCAAGCCCTCGCGCTTGACGCTGATGCGCAGGAAATCATCCGACGGTGCGCTGGACACGCTGTAGGTACGAATCGCGGGGGCTTTCTGCCCCTCCAGCGAAATCCGCACGGGCAAGTGCTGGCCGGCGTCAAACCGGGGCACGCCCGCTCCGTCGGCTGCTTGCAGGTAGAAAGAGCGAATGTTGTGGCTCTCATCCACCACACGAACCACGCGCAATGGGCGCCATTGGGTCCGCAGGGCTTCGGCCTGCAAGCGCTCGGCGGCCTGTTCCCAACTGCCAGTCATCAATGAATTGGGCGAGTCACCCGCGCTCTGGTCCTTCCAGCGCAACGGGATCGCGGCCTGGCGGTAAACCACGCGCTGCGGCTTGAAGCGCAGCAGCCGCTCGGCGCCCTGGAACGCGGCAATTTCGGGGTCGTCCAGCAATACTTGGGCGGAACCGGTCATTTGCAGAAGATCGCCGGTCTTGAAATCGACGAAGATCAGGCCTGCGCGGGGATTGAGCAGGATGTTGCCCAGGGTGTTGAAGAACAGGTTTCCAGAGAAGTCCGGGATGGTCAGCGTGCCGTCCTCGTCCATGCGCACAAAACCTGGCTTGCCGCCGCGGTGGGACGCATCGACCTGCCGTTCGCCGTCGCGCTCCACATAGGTGGCGATGTAGAACGAATCAGCCGCCGTGATCAGGCGTCGAGCCAATGGGTCCGTTGCCACCAGGTGCCGAACGTCACCGGCCTGTTCGCGGACAAAGGAATATTGGCGCAGGTTGATATAGCGAGGGCAATTGCCATAGGCCTGGCTGACGGAAATTTCCAGCCCGTGATCGAGCAGACGGCGAATGTTGCCGTTCATGCGGTTGCGCCGACGGGTGTGCAATTCGATACCCAGCATGCCGATGGCAGCCCCCTCGCCCATGCCCTCCTGGGCCGGATCGCTGGGTTGTGGCTTGAGATCGATCTGCAGGGTTTGCGGATCAGGTGAGCTCATGAAACCGGGTTTGCCGGTGCGCAGGGTCGCCCACACGTCACCTTGCCGATCCACGGCGCCCAATACCACGAAAGGCAACTGTGCGTAGAACTCCCGGTGCTGGTCCGGCATCCAGTTGCGCGCCAATTGTCGCTGGCCGACGCTGGTCATCATGTCGACCGCACCGACCGAGCGTTGCAAGGTCAGTTCGCCTTCATGCCAGGGTGAGGATTGTGGTTTCGCGGCTTCGTCCATCAGCTACTCCTCGCGCCCGCAGCCTTGCAGGCTGCGTTAAGACGCTACGGTCAGGGGGACTGCGCTACGCCTCTTGCCGAGGGTGCATTGCAGGTGGGGTTATCTTCTTCCCAAAGGGATTGGGGAGGAATACGCACGAACTGCAATCCACTGTTTCATAAACTGGAATGAACACGTCCTGGGCGCCTGCGGGGAATCACCAGGGCCGGACAGCGTGCCCGCTCATCGCTGAAGGTCAGCGCCCCAGCGCAAGAGCGATCTTCAGTTGCAACTCGTTTTCGGAGAATGGCTTGTGCAACACAGGACGATGGGCGAACTCGTTCGGCAGCCCGCTGGCACCGTATCCGGTGCTGAATAAAAACGGAATCTGGCGCGCCTGGAGAATTTCGGCAACCGGAAAAACCCGCTCACCGGCCAGGTTGACATCGAGAATGGCCAGGTCAATTGCCACCCGATTCGCCACTTCGCAGGCCGTAGCGAGCCGTGCCACTGACGCCACCACCACGCATTCGAGCTCTTCCAGCATTTGCTCGACCAGCATGGCGATGGTGCCTTCGTCCTCAACCAGCAGCACCCTGACTCCGGGGAACGAACTCATGGACTGGACGCCTGGATCAGAAACGAGATTCGGCAGCAAACGCCCTTCGGGTCGAAGGTCAGGTCAAATGTCCCGCCCAAATCGCGCTCGATGCAGCGCTTCATCAAACGCGAACCCAACCCTTCCCGCTTGGGTTGGGCCACCCGTGGCCCGCCCTGCTCGCGCCAGTCCAGGGTCAGTAGCATTCCATCGGATTGTGGTTGCACAACCCACTTCACTGAAAGCGTGCCCGTCTCTACTGACATCGCGCCGTATTTCAGTGCATTGATCGCCAGTTCATTGAGGGTCATGGTGAGGTTGAGCGCAACGCGGGTGCCGATGTCGACAGGGTCGCCCTCCACCACGATTCGACTGGGTTCCTGGCCAAATATCGGCATCAGCACTTCATGGGCAAGGGACCCCAGCGGGGTATGGCCCCAATGGCGCCGGGTCAACAGATCGTGAGCCCGGGACAACGCAAGCAGCCTGGCTTCGAAACGCCTGTAACCGTCGTTCGCATCCTCGGCATTGCGCGCCGTTTGTGCCGCCAGGGATTGCACGGTGGCCAGGGTGTTCTTGACCCGATGATTGAGTTCGTCGATCAGGGTCTTCTGCCGGTTCTGCGCCTGATTTCGCTCGGTGATGTCCACCAGCATGTTGATGGCGCCCACCAGATTGCCATCGGCGTCATGCAGCGGTGTGGGATACGGCGCAAACGGCACACGAGTGCCATCCGGCCGTTCGGCAATGGCCTCGACACCACGTATCGGGCGGTTTTCCTTCAAGGCCACCGCCATCGGGCACTGGTCGTGGGGAAGCGCGCTTCCATCGGTATTGAATATTTTCCAGGTCACGCACCACATGTCCCCCAACTGTGGGGTTCGGCCAGACAATTCGACAGCCGCCCGATTGAAGAAGGTGATGCGCCCTTGTGCATCGGTTGTATAAACCGCAGCGGGCAGAGCCTCGAGAAGATTGCGCATATGCCGTTCGCTTTCGCGAATCTGGCTTTCCATTTGCTGGGCGAGCGTGACATCGATGGTGAAACAGCGTGTGTGAAAGAGCTTACCGTCCTCGAAACGCCCATTGGAGGTAATCGCTACATGCCGGATCGTGCCGTCTTTGGCCCTCAACCGCGCCGGGTAGCTGTCCAGGCTTTCGCCGCTGCCCAGTTTATTGAGGATGTCACCAATAACGGGCTCATCCACATGAAACTCCGTAATGTGGCGGCCGATATATTCGGCAGCCGTATAGCCCAGCATGTTCAGCTCGGCCTTGTTGGCACGCTGGATAATGCCCGCGTTGCTGACAATGTGAAGCCCCACCGCGCTGTTTTCAAAAAAATCCTCGAGGTCGGCACTCTTGCGACGAAGCTCTTCGGCCATCGCATGACGCGCCGAGACATCCTGAAAACAGTTGATCGCCCCTTGAATGGCCCCGCGCCGATCCCTGAGGGCCCGGATGTTCACCAGCGCCATAAGCCGCGTTCCATCCGAACGCTCAATGATCACTTCCTGATTGCGTGTCGCAGCGCCGGTAATAAGCACCGAAGCCATGGGGCAGTCTTCGAAAGCCAGCGGCGTGCCATCCGGTAAAAAAAGCCGGTGCGAGCCGCAAAAGCGGTCACCGTTTTTCCCGATAATGGGCGTCCTGCCCCATAGCTCGGCCGCTTCACTGTTGTACCTGACGAGCCAACCCTCGTGATCACAGAGGTATACCGCCCCCGGTATGGCGTCGAGCGCGCTCGCGCCCAGGGTGAGCAGGCTCTGGTACTCGCTCGGAGCGCAAACCTCCACGGCAAGCTCTTCAATGTTCGACATCTGGTAATCCTCAATCCGCCTGGCTGAAACGCCCACGCTCCCCATCGCCCCCGGTTTTATGGCCGGAGTCGGTGATTCCAGCTCGGATAATCCTTCTGAATGCGGGTTCGGATATATTTCATAGAGCCGTTGTGTTGGAGGTCTAGATCCCTATTCACCGCGCTAGTTCATGAAAGTTCAACAGGTTCGGTGTTTGAACTGGACAGGGATCTTTTCTAGCGCGCTGAAGAGCAGCAATTGAGTGTAGTCGGCCTCGTGTTTGTCGAACCATTCGCTTCAAGACCTGAGCTTGCAGATTGAAACATGACAGCCGGTATATCTATATACGACAAATTACAGGCGCAACGGGTTTGATCTTCTATGATTGCTCCAGCAAAGGAGTTTATTCCGATGAGCGAATCAGAAGCACGACTTCTGCGCGTGCATTCCCTTAAAACCGCTTGCTCCAACTGCAGCGTGCTTGAGCTGTGCCTGCCTATCGGGCTGACGGGCGGCGAAGTCGAGCGCCTGGACACCTTGATCTCCCAGCGGGTCAAGGTCAAAAAAGGCACGGCGCTGTACCGCACCGGCGATCCGCTGCGCTCGTTGTATGCAGTGCGGCTGGGCTTTTTCAAGACCAGCGTATTGTCGATAGACGGACGCGAACAAATCACCGGTTTCCAGATGCAAGGCGAAATGCTCGGTCTGGACGCCATCAGCACCGATCATTACGCCTGCAATGCAATAGCGCTGGAAGACAGCGAAGTTTGCCCGATTCCTTTCAGCAACCTGGAAAAACTTGCCCACGATTTGCCCTCTTTACAGCACAACCTCAACAAGCTCCTGAGCCAGGAGATCGTGCGCGACCACAGCATGCTGCTGTTGCTTGGCAACATGAATGCCGATGAACGTCTTGCGGCGTTTCTGCTGAACCTGTCTCAGCGACTTAACATGCGCGGTTACTCCTCCAGGGAATTCATCTTGCGCATGAGCCGCGAGGCTATCGGCTCTTATCTGGGCCTGCGGCTGGAAACGATCTGCCGGGGTATCGCGCACCTGCGAGAAGAGGAACTGGTAGAAATGCATGGACGCAACGTCACCATCCTGGACCTGCCCGGCCTCAAGCAAAAAGTGGCCGGTTGCCATCGTCATTCAGAGCGGTGAAACCCTCTCGAGGCGCTTGCATCACTGATCACCTGCCCGTCGCCTGATCGCCCGCCCCGCTGACACGGTCGACCGCCCTGCTGACTTTCATCAAATCACAGGCCGTTGCCCCGACAGCGCGTTGACCCACTTACACCCTTGTTGATTTAGCTCAATGTGTCGGCATCACCCAGGCGTAGAAAAAGCAGACCGGGCCCTGATAGCCCCGCCCGCTTCGCATTACCTGGAGGACGCCACGATGAGCGACTTGACCCTGCGCAAGACCATTCTGGAAGAACTGGAATTCCAACCCGACCTCAACGCAGCCCATATTGGCGTGGCCGTGGACAATGGCGTCGTCACCCTTTCCGGTCATGTCGGCAGTTATGCAGAAAAGATCAGCGCTGAACGCGCCGTCAAAAGCATCGAGGGCGTGCGCGCCGTAGCTGAGGAAATCCAGGTCCGATTGAATAAAAACGCCGGCACCGCAGACGACACCATTGCCAATCGCGCCTTGAAGATCATCAACTGGAGCTGCGACGTTCCTGAAGGCGACATAAAAGTCATCGTGCAGAACGGCTGGGTCAGCCTGGAAGGCGAAGTGGAATGGCAATACCAGAAAGAAAGCGTGGAGCGGTCCGTGTTCAAGCTGTCCGGCGTGGTGGGCGTGAACAATCGGCTAACCCTGCGCCCTCGAGTGGACGCGGGCAACATCCAGCGTCGTATCGAAGAGGCCCTTAAACGCAATGCCGAAGTGGATGCCAAGGCAATTCACGTCAAGGTCGATGGGGATGTGGTGAGGCTCGAAGGCAAAGTCCATTTATGGCGCCAGCGTAAAATCGCGGAACGGGCGGCCTGGTCGGTGCCGGGGGTCAGAGAGGTGGACGATCACCTGTTGCTTGTCTGAGTCGCAGGCCCGCAGAGAACCGTCTCTGCGGTGATCCATTCGCTGTATTTCCATCTGCTGTCGTCATTGAGCCGAGGCCATGAAAAAAACCCACCAATGGAACCTGTCATATTTTTTGGTCGCCCTGGTCGTGTTCAGCCTTGCGCAGTTTTTGTTTTTCGAACGCCCCATGGTCCAGGTCATTCCCTACAGCCAGTTCCTGCAGTTGCTCAACGAGCAAAAGGTCAGCGATCTACGGGTGGAAAACGATCGGATCAGCGGCAAACTGCAGGAGCCGATCGCCGGTCATAACCTGTTCTCGACTATACGGGTGGATCCTGCGCTGGCGACGGATCTTGCCCATTCGGGTGTCGGTTTTACCGGGGTGAGCGAGAATACCTTCCTGGGTGGTTTGCTGGGCTGGTTACTGCCCTTCGGCTTGATCATGGTGATCTGGCATTTCATGTTCCGGGGGTTGGCGGAAAAACAAGGCATGGGCGGCCTGATGAACATCGGCAAGTCCCGCGCCAAGGTATTCGTCGAGCGGGACACCGGAGTAACCTTTGCCGATGTGGCCGGAATCGACGAAGCCAAGGTCGAGCTGGTGGAAATTGTGTCCTTTCTCAAGGACAAGGCGAAATACGCACGGCTGGGGGCGCATATACCCAAAGGTACGCTGCTGGTCGGCCCGCCGGGAACAGGCAAGACTCTGGTGGCCAAAGCCATCGCCGGAGAAGCCGGGGTGCCCTTCTTCTCGATTTCGGGCTCCGAGTTCGTCGAGATGTTCGTCGGTGTCGGTGCCGCTCGCGTGCACGATTTGTTCGAGCAGGCACGGCAGGCAGCCCCCTGCATCATTTTTATCGATGAACTCGATGCGCTGGGCAAGATGCGCGGCGTCGGCGCCTGGGGTGGCAATGACGAGAAAGAACAAACCCTCAATCAATTACTGACGGAACTGGATGGGTTCGACCCTCGAGAGGGTGTTGTGTTGCTCGCCGCGACCAACCGGCCCGAGGTCCTGGACCCGGCATTGCTGCGTGCCGGCCGTATCGACCGGCAGATTCTGATCGATCGCCCCGATCGTAAAGGCCGGCAGGCGATCCTCAAGGTACACCTCAAGAAAATCGTCGTGGGGCCGGATCTAGACAGCGAGCGCATCGCTGACATCACCACCGGTTTCACCGGCGCTGACCTGGCCAATCTGGTCAACCAAGCCGCCATCGTTGCCACTCGTCGCGGCGCCGAAACCGTCAGCCTCGACGACTTTACCGCGGCCGTGGAACGCATCGTCGCCGGAATTGAACGCAAGAGCAGCCTGTTGTTGCCTGATGAACGCCAGGTGGTGGCCTATCACGAAATGGGCCACGCCCTGGCCGCCAGCAACCTGCCGGCCATGGACCCGGTCCACAAGGTCTCGATTGTGCCCCGTGCCATCGGTTCGCTCGGTTACACGTTACAGCGCCCCACCGAAGACCATTTCCTCATCAGTTGCCAGATGCTCAAGGACCGCATTGTCGTGCTGATGGCCGGCCGCGCCGCCGAATTCCTGGCCTATGGCCAGATATCGACCGGGGCTGCCGATGATCTGGCCCATGCAACCGATATCGCTCGCCAACTGATCACCCGGTTCGGCATGAGTGCCGAGCTTGGTCAGGCGGTGCTGGAACGTAAAAGTGCCACTTACCTGGGCGAACGCATGCAGGAAGTCGCAGAAAGGGATTATTCGCAAATAACGGCCAGAGAGGTCGATCTGGCCATTCGCGCCTTGCTCGATGAAGCCTATCAACGAGCCAAGACGCTGCTTGAAAGCCGTCGGGGCGATCTGGACGCCGGCGCGCGTCTTTTGCTGGAAAGGGAAACCTTGACCCCTGAAGAATTTGCACCGCTCCTACCGCTCAAGCGCCCCGTGGTAAGGGTTGTGCAACCTTTGACGCACGCACCCACGATTAGCGGATGACGAACATGAACACACCTTCGCAACACACACTCGATGGGCTGTATGGTTCACCCCACCCCATTGAAGAGGCCAGCATTGCCCCGGTCCTGCAACACTACGCCGAACCTCTACCGGAACCGGATGCACCGGGCTTTGGACAAATGTTCGATCGCTACGCGGATGCGCGTATCGTGATGATCGGTGAGGCCAGCCACGGCACCAGCGAGTTCTATCGATTCCGGGCTGCCATCACCCAACGGTTGATCGAACAGCATGGGTTCAACATCGTCGCCGTTGAAGCGGACTGGCCGGATGCGGCGCATGTTGATCGATATGTCCGAGGGCTCGCGCCCTCGGCGTGGAAGCGTCACATCTTCAGCCGATTTCCGACCTGGATGTGGCGCAACACTGAAGTTAAGACATTTGCCCACTGGCTCCATCAATTCAACCACCCGCGCAGCCCCGAAGATCGCGTCGAGTTCCGCGGCCTGGACATCTACAGTTTGCGTAACTCCATTCATGAGGTGCTGAATTACCTGGACCGCGTCGACCCGCAACTGGCCAGCGAAGCCCGACGTCGCTATGGCTGCCTGACACCCTGGCAGGATGATCCGGCGCTATATGGCCACTTTGTCGAGCGCGGTGGGGTGATGCCCTGTGAAGATGCCGTGGTAGCGCAGCTCAATAGCATGCTGGCCGAACATCTGGCAGGACTTATCAAGGACGATGAGGCGTTCTTCAACGCGACGCAAAATGCTCGCGTGGTGCAGGCGGCGGAACAGTATTATCGGGCAATTTATCGAGGTTCGACCGCCTCCTGGAACCTGCGTGACCGCCACATGTTCAACACCCTGCAAGCATTGCTGGAACACCGGGGCCCTCAAGCCAAAGCCGTGGTGTGGGCGCACAACTCTCACATTGGCAACGCGGCTGCCACGCAAATGGGCTGGAAGGGCCAGTTCAACATCGGCCAGCTATGCCGCAGCGCCTATGGGCGCGACGTCGCCCTGATCGGCATGAGCACTGACCGTGGCCAGGTGGCGGCGGCCGATGACTGGGACGGCGCCATGCTCATCAAAGACATTCGACCTTCGCGCCCGGACAGCTGGGAGCATCAGTTTCTCAAAGCCGGCGTTCCGGCTTCATTGACCGACTGGCGAGATCCGCAGCGCAAGGACCTGCGCCGCGCACTCTCAAAACCCATGCTGGAACGGGCTATCGGGGTGATTTATCGTCCCGAAACCGAGCGTGACAGCCACTATTTCGAAGCAGTCCTGAGTGAACAGTTCGATGCCATGGTCTGGATCGAAAAGACACAGCCGGTAGCGGCGCTGGCACTGCCGAAAAGCCAGAAGCTGGAGCCGGAAGACGAGACGTTTCCATTTGGCGTGTGAGCCCGTTCGCAGTCCTGCCGCTCTACCCCTGAGACGCGGCGGTCGACTCCCGTTGCCAGGCCCGCTGCAGCAAATCGATGACGATTTCATCGGATGTCTGAGGGAAGTCCTTGTACCAATAGCCTATGGAAACCAGCCAGTCAGGAATAAGCGGACAAATCACCTCATCCACTTCGCTGCGTAGCGCCTCCACTGTTTCAAGCGGCCCAACCGGCACGGCGACCACAACGCGCGAAGGCCCTTGCGTGCGGACCGCGTGGATCGCTGCCATCATCGAGGCCCCCGTCGCCAGACCGTCATCAATCAGGATGACCACCTGGTCCTTGAGTTGTACAGGCTCACGAGTGCCTCGATACGCCTGCTCACGACGCAACAGCTCCCGGGTTTCCCGGGCAACCACGGCGTCGAAACTGGGCTGATCAATCGGATGGGCACGAAGAGCGTCGTCATTGAGGATCTGTATGCCACCACTGGCAATGGCGCCCATCGCGAACTCAGGGTTGGACGGCACACCCAGTTTGCGAACCAGCATCAGATCAAGGCGCACGTGCAGAGCGGTGACCACTTCATAAGCCACTGGAACTCCGCCGCGGGGCAAGGCCAGGACGATGACATCGGGTCGATGGGCGTATTTGAACAAATGTTCCACCAGCCCTTGCCCCGCTGCGCTGCGGTCCTTCCACACTGTTTGCATTGAGGGACTCTGACTCATTGGAAGCCTCCCCAGGCGCTCAGGCCTGTCGTTTCGCTGAGAACACACTCATATTGGCCAGCTATGTCGTCGTTGATGTATCGCTGCATCAACGCTGATTCAGCGTCCTCTGAAGCCGCGATCTTGGCGTTGACTTATGTCAAATTCCACACAACGCGAGCTGCGGTGCACGGATATCTCATTGCGCAAAGGCTGGCGGGGCGGATGATTGCTCTTCTGGAATATCGGTCAAAGTGGCTTCGGTCAGTAATAAAATGCTGGAAACTGAAACGGCATTTTCCAGGGCAATACGCACAACCTTGGTCGGGTCAATGATTCCCGCTTCATACATGTCGACGTAACAATTGGTGGAAGCATCGAAGCCGATACTTCCCGTCTCCGTCAGCAGGCGAGCAACGACAACGCCCGCATCCACCGCCGAGTTTTCGGCAATCAGCCTGGCCGGCGCTTCTAACGCCCGGCGCAGTATCTGCAGGCCTGTCCTGACATCACCCTGGTGCTGATCCTCCTCGGCGACAAGGATCGGCACAGCCTTGAGCAGCGCCAGGCCGCCACCGGGAACAATGCCCTCGGCGATCGCTGCGCGGGTCGCGCAAATGGCATCATCCAAGGCATCCTTGCGTGCCTTCATCTCGGCTTCGGAGGGTGCTCCGACCCGGATCACCGCTACTCCTCCGGACAACCGACCCAGGCGCTCCTGAAGCTTTTCACGATCATAATCACTGGAGGTGCTATCCATTTGCGCACGAATTTGCTGCAAGCGCGCCTCGATGGCCTCCGGTGCACCTGCGCCTCCAATCAGCGCAGTGCTGTCCTTCTGCACCACGACTCGGTGGGCTCGACCCAACTGCTCCAGTCCTACTTGTTCGAGGGTGATTCCCAGCTCATTGGAGACCAATGTCCCGCCCGTCAGAACGGCCATGTCCTGAAGCATCTCCTTGCGTCGGTCACCGAAGCCAGGTGCCTTGATCGCCACCGCTCGCAGTACACCCCGAATCTGATTGACGACCAGCGTGGTCAACGCTTCACCTTCAATATCGTCTGCGATTACCACCAGTGGTTGTCCACTTTTTGCCAGGAGTTCAAGCAGCGGAAGCAAGTCCTTGAGCACGCCGATTTTGTGGTCGCAGAGCAGCAAATAGGCATCATCGAGCTCAACCTGCATCTTCTCGGTGTCAGTGACGAAATAAGGTGAGACATACCCCCGGTCAAACTGCATCCCTTCCATAACCTCGACCACCGTTTCCGTGGTTTTGGATTCCTCGACACTGATGACGCCTTCCACACCGACCTTATCCAGAGCGTCTGCCACCAGTTGCCCGACGACGGTGTCGTTATGCGCCGACAACGCGGCGACCTGGGCCTTTTCCTTGAGGGTACTTACGGGTCGTGACAAAGCTGCAAGCGATGCCACCACGAGCGCCAGACCGCAATCCAGGCCGCGCTTGAGGTCGACCGCACTGGCCCCGGCAACGACGTTGCGTATGCCATCGGCCAGGATTGCATGGGCCAATATCGTGGCGGTACTGGTTCCGTCCCCTACCGCATCCCCCGTGCGTTCCGCCGCTTGACGCAGCATCTGGGCGCCCAGGTTTTCTTCGGGGTCCAGCAGGTCAATGCGTTTGGCGATTGTCACGCCATCATTGCAAACCGTCGGATTGCCCCATTTGTTTTGGATCAACACCGATTTTGATTTGGGCCCCAGCGTCACGCGTACGGCATCGGCCAACTGCGTTGCACCACTGAGGATTTTCTCGCGCGCGGCAGCACGAAACACAATTTTGCTGTGAGCCATCAGATCGCCCTCCCTCTGCTTGAGCATTGGATATGTTCTCTTGCAGCTTCTCTGAAATCGCCCCAGGAACGTTGAGGTTTATCAACAAAGTCAAAACCTGACCGAGGCCGTGCTGGACATTGCAAAGCCGAGCGAGCAACGGTCGACGCGCTTGCGTTGCAATTGATAAAGATCAACTTGTACGGTGCCAAACCGAGTCCAAATGGATGGGTGAATCCACGTTGCGTGGCACTTTCAATGACCCCGACGCAAGGACCAATGCCCATGGACAAGTATCAACAAAGTCAAAAGAACAAACTGTTCAAACCCTCCCTCCATGACCCTTATTGCCTGCCCAAGCTTGAAGGGTCCGCCGTCTGCCCACAGTGTGATGCAACATACCAGGCGGGTAACTGGACATGGAGACGTCCCGAAAACACCGTAATTCATGATGCGCAGACGGTGACGTGCCCAGCCTGCCGTCGCATTAATGACGGTATGCCAGCAGGAACACTCACACTATCGGGCAGTTTTCTGCAAAAGCACCGGGATGAAATCATCCACCTGATCGAAAACACCGAGAAAAAGGAAAAGGCCGATCATGCCCTTGAACGCATCATCGGTCTGACTGATTCGGCAGGTGACCTGATTGTAAGCACGACCGGCATCCATCTCGCCAATCGTCTGGGTCATGCACTCCAAGCCGCCTTCAAAGGAGACTGTGATTACAGGTACAGCGATGATGTGTACGGGTTGAGCGTCGACTGGAGACGTGACGAGTAACGTCGGTATCGTCCGCTCAATGATTGAAATATCGTCCAACGGTATGCGCTGTCGCAACATGCCTTGCGCAGCGCTGCTGTTTGTGGCGCTCCGGTATCAACCCTTGCCGGTGTCGCGCAGGCTCATCAGTTCATCGTTTCACGCCCTGCATAACCTCTGATCTAAATCAATGCTCCCCAGCCTCTTCACGCAGAGATTAATAACCAGCGCTAGAACCTTCGCTTCGGCGAAGGTCGTCGACCCCTTCGTCTCGTGGAGGCTTCAATCATGGCAACGCACCTGCAAGGCACTGAGCCGGTCATCCCGGCCGTCAAACCTCATCCTTTGGCCGGCAGTTTGCGAAAGGTCGAACCCAAACGCCTGTCATTGAGCCTGCTGGTTGCGCTGGTGGTGGGTTCGATGATCGGCAGCGGCATTTTCAGCCTGCCCCAGAACATGGCCTCCAGCGCGGGTGCCGGGGCTATCCTGATCGGCTGGCTGATCACTGGCGTGGGTATGCTGTCACTGGCCCTGGTCTATCAGACACTCTCCAACCGTCAACCGGAACTCGATAATGGCGTGTTCGCCTACGCTCGTGCGCTTGGGGGTGAGTTCCTGGGCTTCAATTCGGCGTGGGGCTACTGGATCAGTGCGTGGATTGGCAACGTCAGTTATCTGGTGATTCTGTTCGCGGCGCTCAGTTACTTTTTTCCCTTGTTCGGCGAAGGCAATAACAAGGCCGCGATTGCCGGTGCGTCGGTGGTGCTGTGGTCGTTGCATTGGATGATCCTGCGCGGGATGCGCACAGCGGCCAAGGCCAACGCCCTGACCACCGTGGCCAAAGTCGTGCCCTTGCTGCTGTTCATCGGCCTGGTGATCGCCGGATTTTCCAAAGACACCTTCATGGTCGACTTTTGGGGCACGCCGGCATTGGGTAGTACCCTGGATCAGGTCAAGAGCACCATGCTGGTGACGGTCTGGGTCTTTATCGGCATTGAAGGTGCCAACGTGTTTTCCGCCCGTGCCGCCGACCGGGCGGATGTGGGCAGGGCCACGGTGATCGGTTTCGTCCTGACGTTGCTGCTGCTGATTGCCGTGTCGCTCCTGTCTCTGGGGATCCTCAGACAACCTGAACTGGCTGCCCTGAAGAACCCATCCATGGCGGGTGTTCTGGAGGCGGTGGCCGGTCCTTGGGGTGCGGTGTTGATCAGTATCGGCCTGATTGTGTCGGTCGGTGGTGCGCTGCTGGCCTGGACCCTGCTGGCAGCGGAATCGGTGTTCACGCCGGCCAGGGAAAAGGTCATGCCCCGCGCGCTGGCCTCGGAAAACCAGCACGGCGCGCCGGCCAACGCGCTGTGGATCACCAACGGCTGCATTCAGCTGTTCCTGTTGTTGACGCTGTATTCGAGCGCCAGCTACCTGGCCCTGATCTCGCTCGCCACCTCGATGATCCTGCTGCCTTATCTGTTCAGCGGCCTGTACGCGCTGAAGATGACCTGGCAAGGCCAGACCTACGCCGGGCACCGCGCCCTGCAATTGCGCGACATGGCCATCGCCTTGGTCGCCACCACCTATTGCATTTGGCTGCTCTACGCCGCCGGCCCCCGCTACATGCTGCTCAGCGCCCTGCTCTATGCCCCCGGCTCGCTGATTTACCTCAGCGCGCAACGGGCCAGGACCGGGCATGCGCTCAATGGTTTCGGCTGGGGGTTGCTGCTGGTGATCTGGGTGGCGGCGATTTTCGCCGGCTGGATGCTCTGGTTCGGCCAGCTCTCGTTGTAAGGCTTGCAAGCGTGCATTGACCCGTCCGGAACCGGTCCCTGGCAATGATGCCAAGTCCCGCCCGGACATCACCAAAGAGGAAAATCAAATGTCCAATTCAGTGAAAAAAATGCCGGTCGATACCCAAGACAACACTCAACATCCGGCCAAGAATGACCTTTGGCATCCACTGGAAAAACTCCGTCAGCAGGTGGATCACCTGTTCGATGACTTCAACCGGGGTACAGGTCTTTCTCCTTTCAGTCGCGGACTGTTCGATGTCGAGCCATTCTGGCGCAGGGAGTTCTCCACGAGCCTGCCGGCCGTGGACATCAGCGAGAAGGAAAAGAGCTTTGAAATCACAGCCGAATTGCCCGGCATGGATCAGAAAGACATCGAAATCCGGCTCGCCAATGGCAACCTGATCATCAAGGGCGAGAAGAAAGAAGCCAAGGAAGAAAAGAAAAAAGGTTATCACCTGTCCGAACGCCATTACGGCTCCTTCGAACGGGTTTTCAACCTGCCAAAAGGCATCGATAGCGACAAGATCGAAGCTCAGTTCAGCAAAGGCGTGCTGACCCTGACGCTGCCTAAAAAACCGGAAGCGCTGAAAGCGGAAAAAGTCGTGCCGATCAAGGCTGACTGACGCTGTGCACCCTGCCCCTCGCCGGCCAACGACGAGGGGCTTTTTTTTGCCTGTGCATTTAGATGTGTTGTTGAAGCTGATGGGCCGCTTCGCGCGCAGGATCGCTCCCACAGGGGCGGTGATGAACACAAATACCGCGTACACCTCAGGACCTTTGTGGGAGCGAGCCTGCTCGCGAAGGAGGCCTCAAAGCTCTACGCTGTCGCGATACTCCGGCACCGATACTGACCAGCCCAACTCATCGCGAATGCGATGGCGCAGGACATCGGACGCGTTGGGTTCGCCATGTACGACATAGGTATGCCGGGGCGGTGTCTTGAAGCCGCGCAACCATTGCATGATTTCATCGGCATCGGCATGGGCGGACAATGTTTGCATCGGCACCACTTCAGCGTTGATTGGCACGTCCTTGCCATGGATGCGCACCGCAGGCTCACCCGCCACGATCCTTGCGCCACGCGTCCCGCCGGCCTGGAAACCTGGCATCAACAAGGTATTGATCGGGTTCGGCGCCAGGCTCTTGAGGTGAAACAACACCCGCCCTCCGGTAGCCATGCCACTGGCGGCGATGATCACCGCCGGGGTGCGTTGCTGGTCCAGGTTCATGGAATCCCTGGCCGAGCGCACCGGGTGCGCGATGTGGCACATGCCCTCACACTCCTCCCTGGACAAACGATGCTCATCGCCAAAGCGTTGATACAAGCGGGTTACATCAATGGCCATGGGGCTGTTCAGGTAGATGGGGATGTCCGGGATCGCCATCCGCTGTTTCAGGCGATACAGGTGATACATCAGCAGTTGTGCCCGACCGACCGTGAACGAGGGCACCAAGGTGATGCCGCCGCGCAATGCGGTGCGGGTGATGACGTCAGCCAGTTGATCTTCGGGCGATTGACTTGGGTGCCTCCGGTCGCCGTAGGTGGACTCAACCAATAGGTAATCCGCCTGCTCGATGGTTTGCGGGGCAAACATCACCGGGTCCTCGGGGCGCCCCAGGTCGCCGGAGCACACCAACGTAACGCCAGCGGCCTGCACCTGCACCGTGGCTGCGCCCAGGATGTGTCCCGCGCGGCGCAGCACAATCCCCACCCCACGGGCGATATCCACCGGATGATCGAACGCTATCGGGCGTAACAGTTTCAGTGCCCGCTCGGCATGCTCCCGGGTGTACAACGGCATGGCAGGATCATGCTTGGAAAACCCCTTGCGGTTGGCGTATTCGGCCTCTTCCTCCTGCAAGCGGGCGCTGTCGAGCAAGAGGATCTTGACCAGCTCACAGGTGGCCGACGTGGCATAGACCGGACCGCGATAACCGTTTCGCACCAGCACTGGCAGGTAACCGCTGTGGTCCAGGTGTGCGTGAGTCAGCACGATCGCGTCCAGGTCACGCATCGGCAGTTCGAAGGGGTCCCAGTTGTGCAAGCGCAATTGTTTGTAGCCCTGAAACAGCCCGCAGTCGATCAGGATGCGTTGATCGTCATGCTCCAGCAGGTACTTGCTGCCGGTGACTGTGCCGGCCGCCCCTAGAAACGTCATGCGCATGAGCGTGCTCCTGAACAATCGATTGGCGTTCCATTGGTCGCACTATTCGCCCAGCGGGCCATTGATTTTCATCAAGGACACAGCCATGAGCACCGGTTTCTTCACACAGCCAGTACGCTGCACGACACCTGATACAAAATATGCTCCGTGGTGCTACCCAACAGCCCGTGCGAACCACCCTTCTGCGAGCGCCCCATGACCACGACATCGACCTCATGCTCCAGGGCAAACTCACTCAAGGCTGAAACCGGATGGCCCAGCACGAAGTGCCTGCGCTCGGCCGGCACGCCGAACAGGTTGGCCAGCTCCAGGAATGTTTTTTCCAGGCTCCTGCGCAGTTCATTGCTGAGCTGTTTAAGCGTCAGGCCACCTCCGCCGACATCGCCGAGATAGACCGACGAAACCTCATAGGCGTGAACCAGATGCAACTCGGCGTCGCACTGCAAGGCCAAGCCGATTGCCTCGCGAATGATCCGGTCGTTGAGCCCACTGTTTTGCGCAAAGTCGCTGGAAGGGTCCACCGCAGCAACCACTTTGCGCGGCAAGGCGTGGCCGGTGGCGCCCACCAGGTACATGGGAACCGGGCACTGGCGCAACAGACGCCAGTCCAGCGGAGTAAGGAAGGCCCGTTTGAGCAGGGGCTCGTGTTGCACCTGCTTGATCAGCAGATCAGGCTGGATTTGCGTAACGTGCTGGAGAATCTGCTCGTCCATGCCGTCGACCCAATCCACCTGCGTGGTGACCCTCAGGCCTCGGCGCCGCATCTTGTCGGCCTCCTCCTCCAGCCAGTGACGGTGGTCCTGCAGGTAATTCTGACGCGCTTCATCACGGGGCTCCTGCTCCAACAGTTTGAGAATGTCCAGTGACGGCACCAACGCAGAAACATGCAAGTGCGCCCCGCTGGCCGCCGTCAGGGCCGCTGCGTGATGAAGGGCCGGAGAGTGTCGCTGTGCCGGGTTGAGGATCAGCAGTAAGCGCTGGTACTGGCTCATGATGGATCTCCAAAAAGTCAGGGCGAACGGCGCGATGTCGAAGTCGTGACAAGGCGGACAGTCAACCCGGCGCCGGCGTCCAGCGCCAGTTCAAGACCTCGGGCATGTCCTGCCCATGTTCGATCAGGTAAAGCTGGTGCTTCTCCATGGTGGCCCAGTAGCGGTCCCGGGCGCCCTCCACCAACGGTTGCAAGCGCGGTACTCGCTGGATGACATCGAATGCCAGTTGGTAGCGATCCAAGTGATTGATGACCGCCATGTCGAACGGGGTGGTTGTGGCCCCCTCCTCCATGAAACCGCGCACATGGAAATTGTCATGGTTATGGCGCTTGTAGACCAGACGATGGATCAATGAAGGATAGCCGTGGAACGCGAAAATCACCGGTTTGTCCACGGTGAACAACTCATCGAACCCGGCATCCGGCAGACCATGGCAATGCTGTTGCGGCGGTTGCAGGGCCATCAAGTCCACCACGTTCACCACCCGCACGCGCAGATCCGGCACGTATTGGCGCAACAGTGTCACGGCGGCCAGGGTTTCCAGGGTTGGCACATCACCGGCGCAGGCCATCACCACATCCGGGTCGTCATCGTTCTGGCAGGCGAAGGCCCAGCGACCGATGCCAATGGAGCAGTGCCTGATGGCCGAATCGATATCCAGCCATTGCCACTCTGGTTGCTTGCCGGCCACGATCACGTTGATGTAATCGCGGCTCTTGAGACAGTGATCGGCCACCGACAACAGGCAATTGGCGTCCGGCGGCAAGTAGATACGCACCACATCGGCACTCTTGTTCGCCACATGGTCGATAAATCCAGGATCCTGATGGGAGAAGCCATTGTGGTCCTGGCGCCAGACGTGGGATGTGAGCAGGTAGTTGAGCGAAGCAATCGACGCGCGCCAAGGAATCTGCGCAGCGGTCTTGAGCCATTTGGCGTGCTGGTTGAACATCGAATCGACGATATGGATGAACGCCTCATAGCAGGAGAACAGGCCATGACGGCCCGTCAGTAAATAGCCCTCAAGCCAGCCTTCACACACCTGCTCGCTGAGAATTTCCATCACCCGGCCTTCGCAGGCCAGGTTGGTATCCCCCGCTTCAAGTGCCGCCATCCAGGTCTTGCCACTGACCTCGTACACCGCATCAAGGCGATTGGAGGCGGTTTCGTCGGGGCCGAACAGGCGAAAGTTGCCAGCCTTGAGGTTGTACTTCATCACGTCCCGGACAAAACCACCCAACACCCGGGTGGACTCCGCCTGCACACTGCCGGGCGCGGAGAACGGCACGGCGTAATCGGTAAACCGAGGCAGCTCAAGTGACTGGAGGAGCAAGCCGCCATTGGCGTGGGGATTGGCGCCCAGACGCCGATGCCCTGTGGGCGCCAGCGCCGCAATCTCCGGCAGCAACGCACCACTGGCGTCGAACAGTTCCTGTGGCCGGTAACTCTCGAGCCATTGTTGCAGTTGCGTCAGATGCATGGGCTGCTCGAAATGACTCAGTGGCACCTGATGGGCGCGCCAGGTGCCCTCGACCTGCTGACCGTCGACGAATCTCGGACCGGTCCAGCCCTTGGGCGTGCGCAGCACCAACATCGGCCACAGTGGCCGCTCCAGTTCATGTGCCGACGAGTCTGCACGGGCCGTACGCTGGATTTCGCGGATCTTGAGCAGCATGGCGTCCAGGACCATCGCCAGTTGCTGGTGAACGCTGCGGGGGTCGTCGCCTTCGACAAAATAAGGATCGTAGCCATACCCGTACATCAGGGCTGACAGCTCGTCTTCACTGATACGCGAAAGCAGCGTGGGGTTGGCGATCTTGAAGCCGTTGAGGTGAAGGATGGGCAGAACCGCACCGTCACACCGGGGGTTGAGGAACTTGTTGGAATGCCAGCTCGCCGCCAGCGTACCGGTTTCGGCTTCACCATCGCCGATAACGCAGGCCACGATCAGGTCAGGGTTGTCGAACGCCGCACCGTAGGCGTGGGCCAGGCAATACCCCAGCTCCCCGCCTTCATGAATGGACCCCGGGATCTGCGCCGAGACATGACTGGACAACCCGTAGGGCCAGGAAAACTGCCGGAACAGGCGCAGCATCCCGTTCTCGTTCTGTTCCACCGAGGGATAACACTGGGTGAAGCTGCCCTCCAGATAGCTCTGGGCGACGATGGCTGGGCCGCCGTGTCCGGGGCCGGTGACCAGGATCATGTTCAGGTCGTGGGTCTTGATCAGGTGATTGAGGTGAACGTAAATCAGGTTCAATCCCGGCGTGGTGCCCCAGTGACCCAACAGGCGCGGCTTGACGTGGCCCAGTAGCAGCGGTTTGCGCAACAATGGGTTGTCTTTGAGGTAAATCTGCCCCACAGCCAGATAATTGGAAGCACGCCAATAGGCGTCAATGCCTTCCAGTTGGTCGGGGCTAAGAAAATCACTCATCACATTCTCCCAAAGAGGCTGAATTACCCGCGAACTGCCCTGATCGCTTGAACCGATATCGAACGGTCTGCCACGACTGATTCTGGAGCGCTTGAACAAACCCGACTTGATTTACATCAGAGTCAACGCGCCCTGCTCATACCCTGACTGCCAACAAGCTGCCCGACACCGAATACAGGGCCCGTTCCGTCGTGCTACCGATCAGACGGTCCAGCCCAGCGCGTTGCTCGGTGCCCATCACCACCACATCAGCCTCGAACTCATCGAGGAACTCATGGATCACCGGCACCGGCAGGCCAATGACGAAATGACGGCGCTCGGGTGGAATGCTCCACCGCTCGGCCAAATTGATGAACGCCGCATGCAGCGACTCTCGCAAGGCCTCGGCAAAATCTTCATCCCAGGCCCCAGCCACCAACGAAGCCTCCCCGTTGAAGGCCGGAGACAGATCGCAGGCGTGCAGCAGATGCAGCGGGGCATTGCATTGCAGGGCCATTGCCCCGGCGGCCTCGATAATGCGCTCGTTCAAGGCGTTGGCCTGCGGATTGGCCGGGTCCACCGCCGCCACGACCCGACGTGGCAAGCTGTGGGTGGCGCGATTGACCAGATGCACCGGCACCGGGCAATCGCGCAGCAGATGACAGTCCAGGGGCGTCACGAAAACACGTCTGAGCAGCGGCTCGAGGGTCACATCCTTGATCAGCAAATCGGGCTGAAACTGCTCGACGTAGCGCAGGATGTCCAGTAATGGATGAGTGGTCCAGACCACATGGGTCGTCACATCCAGTCCTTGCTCCTTGAGCAGCGCCGCCTCCTCCACCATCCAGCGACGGTAGTGGTGCATATAGCGCTGAGCTGTCGCTTCATCGTTCTTTTCGCCCCACAAATGCGTGTGAGGCGGTGGTTGAACGAATGCGCACAGGTGCAAGGCCGCGCCACTGACCCTGGCCAGGGCACAGGCGCGACGCAGCGCGGCAGACGGATGCAGGTCGGCTTCAACGATCAATAGCAAACGTTGGTACTGTCCCATTACACACCTCCACTGGTCTGTTGGCCATCAGGTCCCC
Organism: Pseudomonas sp. N-1-13; assembly: GCF_057787095.1. NCBI lineage: Bacteria > Pseudomonadati > Pseudomonadota > Gammaproteobacteria > Pseudomonadales > Pseudomonadaceae > Pseudomonas > Pseudomonas sp. N-1-13. Next base: position 3,208,150 of record NZ_JBYNRI010000001.1, read on the forward strand.
AGCGGTCCCTCTCTGGCATGTGCAACAGCCTGCGCTTGTCACCCCGGGGCGGCTTGATCTTTATCAACTGCATGCACATACCTGTGGGAGCAAAGCTTGCCCCCCACAGGTTTGGCTCCCACTGAAATTGCTCCCCGGCATTGATCATCGACGAGCGGATTCGCGAGCACTGATCCAGATCAGAATCGATCTGCCACGCCGGCGTAGAACAGTAGCGAATGCACGGCCTTTGCCGCGCCGAAGGTTCACACCCGATGGAGGAACGCATCATGCTCAACGTCAAAGACCACAATGAACGCGCCGCTGCCCTGTATGCCAGCATCAGCGGCAAGCACTGGATCCAGGCCCTCAGAGATGGCCGGCACGTTTTGATCAGGCCACTGAAGGAAGAAGATCGCCAGCGTGAGTATGACTTCATCAAGCGTCTGTCACCGGAGTCCCGGCACATGCGTTTCCTGGCGCAAATCAATGAGCCCGGCGCGGCCATGCTCGACCAGTTGATGGATGTCGACTGCAAGACGCGCATGGCTTACATCGCCCTGGTCCACGACAACGGCCAACTGATCGAAATCGGTGTCAGTCGCTATTGCGCTACCAGTGAACACGAATGCGAGTGCGCCGTGACCGTAGCCGATCAATGGCAGCATCTGGGGCTGGGGACGTTGTTGATGGAGCATTTGATAGAGGCGGCCCGCAAGAACGGCTATCGCCAGCTGTATTCCATCGACGCCGCCGATAACGCCCCTATGCGGGATCTGGCCCATAGCCTTGGGTTTGATACCCGCACCGACCCCGATGATGCCCGGCAGGTCATCCACCGGCTCTATCTTTAACCACAGTGCATTGCGCGGGACCCGGGGCCAGGCCTCGCGCAAGGTCACCCTGCCGTCACTCGCCCGGCTTGATTGCCCATATACTGCAAGGTGCCCGTTGCAGCACCTGCTCGGCAGTACTGCCCAAGTGCTTGTCCAGACCTCGATGCTGTGTCGTGCCCATGACAATGACGTCGCACTGATGATCGGTGGCGAATGTGCAGATGCTGCTCAGCGGCGCACCTTCGATGAAGTGACGCTGCTGCGGCGGCACGCCGTGACGCTCGGCCAGGGATTCAAACACTTCGTGCTGCGCCTGCCCCAATGCTTCATAGAGCCCAGTGGCGAGCGGGAGCGCACCCACGCCCATGTCGGCGGCGTACACCGCCGTCCAGTCGAAGGCGTGCAACAACTCAACCTGGGCGTTGCATTGATCGGCCAGTTTCACGGCGGCATCGACGATCCGGTCGTTGAACACCAGGTCCTGCTCCTCGCTGCGCAGCACATCGACGATCGCCAGGACCTGCCGGGGCCGCGGATGACGCGCGTCGGTGACCAGGTGCACCGGCACCGGACAGTCGCGCAGCAGGCGCCAGTCCATGGGTGTGAAGAAAATCCGCTTCATTGCCGGTTCAGGCTCGGCGTCCTTGATGATCAGCGCCAGTGGCATCTCTTTGACGTACTGCTGCAAGGCCTGATAAGCGTCTTTGCCCCAGACCACCTCGCTCGTCGCCTCCACTCCATGGCGGCGCGCCAGCTCAGCCTGTTGCCACAACCAGTGCCGGTGCGTTTCCAGATACCCGTCACGGGCCTTCTTGACTTGTTCTGGCGCAAAAAGACCGGCCACCGAGAGCACCTCCAGATAATCGATGGCGACGATGTGCAGGGGCAGATCCAGCGCCAGGGCCAGTTCGGTGGCGCGGTCGAACGCAGGCGAACGGGTCATGGCATCGGGTGCCAATAACAACAAACGTTGGGTCTGGGACATGGAACACCTCGGCACGTGGCGGCAGCCACTTAAAGGATTGAGGGTTCCAGAATGAACGTATGCCACGGGCAGGACTTGATCTTCATCAAACTGCCACCACACAGGCTCACAGATTCGGGAGCAGAACGCCGGCCCACATTCCCAGCGTCACCAGCACCTGGCCGGGGATGAAATACCCGGCGAAACGCCGTCCGCCACTGAGCCAGGCCACTACGCATTTACTCAGGGAATTGCTGCTCATCGCCATCAAGACCGGTATGGCGATGCCATCCAGGGGTAACAATCCGGCCTTCGCCAGGGAAGCAACAGAGGCAATTGAAGCATGAGCATCAACCAGCCCGCTGAAAACCGCCGTTACGGTTACCCCGGTCTGGCCGAACTCGGCAAGCATCGCCGACGACAGGAGCGTGATACCGGCCATCGCCAAGACTACCGTCAAGGCCAGTTTGAGGTTGAAGGCCCCGCCGCGCTTGATCGGTTCATCCGCCCGAGCCCTGGGTCGGGGAAACATCAGCATTCCGGCGTAGATCAATGTTGTCAGCAGGCCACAGAGTAGCGGGCCCCACATCCAAAGCAACAGGGCCGGTTCTACGGCACCGAGGATCAGCCCTATTTGTGCCACTGTCGCCAGATTGGACAACACGGCAGCGGCGCTCAGCACCTTGAGATTGGCCGGTTCTTTCGCGGCGATGTTACCCATGGTGGCGACGGTCAGCGTGGCCGAAGCGAACCCCGAGGCAACCGCGCTGAGGGCGTAGCCGTAGTGAGTGCCGAGGGTCCGGACCGCAACATGCCCCAGCGCACCCACAGCCATCAACATGACCGTCAACATACAGATGGTGCGCAGGTTGATCGCATCGTAAGGCCCGAGGAAGCGATCCGGCACCAGAGGCAACACCACCAGCGCGGCGATCAACAGCACCAGCCCGTCACGCATTTCCGCGGCGGTCAATTGGTTACGGGCAAAATGGTGCAGCGCCTGGCGGCTGGCGAGCAGACCGGCCATCACCACGCCGATCGCGATCGCCAGGGCCGGGGCGGTCATGCAGAGCGCTCCCAACGCCAGCGCCGCGAATAACGCCACTTCGCTGGTGATACCGGGGTCCTGGTCAAGGTTTCGCCAATACGCCGCCGTGACCAGTGCCCCCAGCGCAAGCGCCACGAACCCCAGCAGCAAGACTCCGCCAGCCTGGACCGTGACATAACCCAGCAACGAGGTAATGGCAAAGGTACGCAGGCCGGCGAAGTCGCGCCGGGCGCCCTCGCCTTTGCGTCGCTCGCGTTCTAGCCCAATCAACAAGCCGATTCCGAGCGCAGCGGCGGCATTGGCAAAGCCCAGGGTTTCGCTCATGGCCTCGGTTCTATACTGAGTGTTCCGGTTGTACCTGAGTCCAGGGTAGTCCCTGGGAGGATTTCATGATCAAACATAGCGCTATTGCCAGGCGCCGTGTGCATTGATGCCACGCTTCTGGCATGAGCTTGATGCAAATCAAGTGACCGATGCCCGATACGATCATGATCAAACCCTGGCTCCACGCGGCGCGAAGGCCGTCGGGTACCCATACGTCCATGCTCGGGAGGTTTGTCATGTCCACGCAATCACGTTTGATGTTGGTCGTCTCGCCGCTGATGGAACACAGTCCGGCCTTCGACCGGGCAGCGGCGCTGGCCAAGGCCGAAGGCGCCGCGCTGCATATCGTTGCCTTCGACTACCTCGAAGGCCTGGCCACCGCCAGCCTGGTCAATGAGCAGGCCCTGGAACAGATGCGCTTGGGTTACGTTGAACGCCATCGCCACTGGCTGGAAGACCAGGCCCGGCCACTGCGCAAGCTGGGCATTGAAGTCACGACCGAAGTGGCGTGGGTCGAGCGACCGCTGCAGGAGATTCTGGTCCACCTCAAGGAGCAGCCGATGGATGCCCTGATCAAGACGGTGGAGCATGAATCCTGGTTCTCGCGCCTGATGTTCACCCCGCTGGATGTGCACCTGCTGCGCGAAAGCGAAGTGCCGTTGCATTTCGTCAACAAAGTCACTCACGCCCGTCCGCGCAAGATTCTGGCGGCCATTGACCCCTTTCATCTCGACGGCCGCTACGAAGGCCTCAACGACCGGATCCTGAGCGAAGCCAACAAACTGGCCACCTCCTGCGACGCGACTCTGGAAGTCATTTACGCCTATGACCTGTCGTCCATCACTGCCTCTGAATACGGCTTCGGCAGCGGCTCGATGTTCTTTTCCTCCACCCTGGCCCGGCAGCTCTATGAATCCCAGGGCGAGGCGTTTGACGCGTTGGCCGAGCGCAACGGGATAGCGCCGGAACAACGGCGCATGGTCATGGGCGACCCGGCCAAGGTATTGGCCAGCTACGCGGCATCCCATGACATTGATGTCATTGTCATGGGGCGCGTGCGCTACAAAGGTTTGGACAAGTTGATCGGCAGCACCGTGGAAGGCCTGCTGTACAAGATGCCGTGCAGCTTGTGGGTGATTGCACCGCAGCAGTTCGATTGAAGGCATGAACGCCAATAGTGTAATGAGCACAGGGATAGCGGCCTGATGAACCGAGCGAGCAACGCACCGACCGAGCAGGATCCGATTCCCACAGATGCCGAGGCTTGGTACACGTTGCCTGCGCAGCAGGTGCTCGAACGGCTGGAGGTCAATGAGCACACCGGGCTGAACGATGCAGAAGTTCAAGCCCGGCTTGCGCGCACAGGCTTCAATCGCCTGCCGGAGTCGGCGCGGCGACCGGCGTGGCTGCGTTTTCTGTTGCAGTTTCACAATATCCTGATTTATGTGCTGCTGGGCTCCGCGGTGATCACTGCGCTGTTACAACACCTCTGGGATACGGTGGTCATTCTGGCGGTGGTGGTGGCCAACGCCATCATTGGCTACGTCCAGGAGGGCAAAGCGGAAAAAGCCATGGACGCGATCCGGCAGATGCTGGCGCCCCGCGCCGCCGTGATTCGTGCCGGTGAACGTTTGAGCATCGCGGGTGAAGCGCTGGTACCCGGCGATATCGTCTTGTTGGAGGCCGGCGATAAAGTCCCGGCAGATCTTCGCTTGCTGCACGCCAACAGGCTGCAGATCCAGGAAGCCATCCTGACCGGTGAATCCGCCGCCGTGGAAAAGCACACTGAACCTGTGCGCCTTGGAGCGCCCCTGGGTGATCGTGCCTGCATGGCCTTCAGTGGAACCCTGGTGACCTGCGGACAGGCCACCGGGGTTGTCGTTGCAACCGCGACCGCCGCCGAGATCGGGCGCATCAGCAATCTGTTGTCGGAAGTCGAGACACTGACCACGCCATTGGTCCAGCAAATGAACGTCTTCGCGCGCTGGCTGACGATCCTGATTCTGCTCGTCGCCGGGCTGTTACTGGTTTACGGTCATTTTGTCGGCCATTACGCATTCAACGAAATCTTCATGGTGGTGGTGGGCATGTCAGTCGCCGCCATCCCCGAAGGACTGCCCGCCGTTCTCACCATTACCCTGGCGGTCGGGGTTCGCGCGATGGCCCGTCGCAACGCCATCGTTCGCCGCTTGCCCGCCATCGAAACCCTGGGATCGGTTTCGGTCATCTGCACGGACAAGACCGGCACCCTCACCCGCAACGAAATGATGGTCGCATCAGTGGTCACCCGTGATCTGACGTTCACGGTCGACGGTGCCGGTTATCAGCCGTCGGGAAACATGAACCTGGCTGACCAGTTGATCGACACCTCCAATCACCCCACGTTAGCCGAACTGGGACGCGCCGCCGCGCTTTGCAATGACGCGGTGTTGAGACTGCACGACGCCACATGGAAGGTCGAGGGCGATCCCATGGAGGGCGCACTGCTGGCGTTTTCCGTGAAAGCCGGAATCGATGGCGAAGAAGAACGACGCACCTGGCCCCGCACCGATGCGATTCCGTTTGACGCCAAACACCGCTTCATGGCGACGTTGCACCACAACCATGAGCGACAGGCGTCAATCTATGTAAAAGGCGCGCCGGAACAGATCCTGGCCATGTGCGCGCAGCAGCGTGGCAGTACCGGCGCCACGGAGCCGCTCAATGCTGACTACTGGCACCAACAGGCAAACACCATTGCCAGCAAAGGTCAGCGCGTGCTGGCGTTTGCCAGCCGCCCCGTGCCGTCCGAGCACACCGTTCTGGAGTTTGGCGACGTGCAGGGTTCGCTGACCCTGCTTGGCATGACAGGCATGATTGACCCGCCTCGCCCCGAGACGATCCAGGCGGTCCAGCAATGCCAGGCTGCCGGTATCGCAGTCAAGATGATCACCGGCGATCACTCCGGCACCGCCGCCGCGATCGGCGCGCAAATCGGCCTGCAAAATCCCGACAAGGTGCTGACGGGCGTCGACCTGGACGCGATGAACGACGGCACGCTCAAAGAAGCGCTCAAGGACGTGAATATCTTCGCCCGCACCAGCCCTGAACATAAGCTACGGCTGGTGATGTTGCTGCAATCGAACGGCATGACCGTGGCCATGACCGGCGACGGGGTCAACGACGCGCCCGCGCTCAAACGCGCCGACGCCGGCATCGCCATGGGTGACAAAGGCAGTGAGGCGGCAAAAGAGGCGGCGGACCTGGTACTGGCCGATGACAACTTCGCCTCCATCGTGGCCGCCGTACGTGAAGGCCGGACGGTCTACGACAACATCAAGAAAGTGCTGAGCTGGACGTTGCCCACCAACGCGGGCGAAACCATGACCATCATTGTCGCGCTGCTGTTTGGCCTCACCCTGCCGGTGACACCGATTCAGATCTTGTGGATCAACCTGATTACCGCGATCACGCTGGGTATCGCCCTGGCGTTCGAGCCGACCGAAGAAAACACCATGCGCAGGCCGCCGCGCTCAAGGCACGAGCCGTTGATAAGCGGCGCGTTGATCTGGCACATGGTGCTGGTTTCGATCCTGTTTCTTTGCGGTGTCTACGGCATTTTTACCTACGCACTCGACCGAGGCTACCCGGTGGAGTTGGCCCGCACCATCGCCGTTAACACGCTGGTGGTGATGGAAATATTCCATCTATTCTTCATTCGCAATCTTTATGGCACTTCACTGACCTGGAAGGCTGTCAGAGGCACAAAGGTCGTGTGGCTGACCGTTGCAGTGGTAACCTTCGCTCAGTTCGCCATCACCTACGCGCCTCCCCTGCAAAGGGTGTTTGCCACTCAAGCGATCCCCTTTATGGATGGGCTATTGATTATCGCAGTGGGCATCGCGCTCTTTGCGATCATCGAAACTGAAAAACAGATTCGGCTACGGTTAACCGACCCCAAGGGCGCTACGCTCATAGTGGGACAGACCCCGAAGTCACCCTGACGCTGCGGCTGGCATGGTGTTCGACCAGCCGCTGGATGTTACTGAAAGAGGATTCGGAAAATGCACAAAGTATTGGTCGCTGTCGATGGTTCAGAGCACTCCGAACGTGTGGTGCATTACCTCATTGGACTGATCCAGGACGGCGGATTGCTGGGAGGCAGCGTGGAGGTGCACCTGGTCAATGTGCAGTCATTTTTACCCACTCGCATCGCGCAAACCATGAGCAAGGATGAACTTGACCGTTACTACGACGGCAAAAGTGCCGAAGATGCGAATAAGGCAATCACTCTTCTGAAACAGCAAGGCATCGCCTTTACTTTCCATACACTGCACGGCGACGCGGCCAGCAGAATCGTGGCGTGCGCCAAATCCTTGGGGTGCGACAGCATCATCCTGGGTTCGCACGGCAGTGGTTTTCTCGAAGGCATCTTCCTGGGCTCTGTCGCGGCCAAAGTGATCCAGCTGTCCAGTATCCCGATTACCTTGGTCAAATAACCGAGGGTGAGTTGCAGTTGATGGCGCACCAGGGGGCCTGTCCCCCATAACGTCTGCGAGGCAGAACGATGGGTATGTCGCGATGGGGATCAGTCCTTGCTTTATCCGGTGCGCTGGCAACATCCGCTTATGCAGCTGACGCGCAAAAGACCTTCACCCAGGGCGGGACCAACCCCGCCGCCATTGCCTGTTCAACCTGTCATGGTGCGGACGGTACAGGGATGCCCGCGGCTGGCTTCCCAAGGCTTGCAGGGTTACCTGCTGAGTACTTCGCAAAACAAATCGCGGATTTTCGCTCAGGCTCCAGGGCCAACCCAATCATGCTTCCTATCGCCCAGGCATTGAGCGAGGACGAGGTACAAGCCCTCGCCAGCATGCTCGCCAACATGCCAGGCCCACCCGTCAAACCCATCAATCGTGCGCAGGCGGCCAAGGGCCTGGGGCAGACCCTGGCATTGAGAGGCGCATGGGATCGAAACATACCCGAGTGCGTCTCCTGTCATGGCCCCGGCGGAATCGGGGTCGGTGCCTCTTTTCCACCGCTGGCGGGCCAATCGGCTCAGTACCTGGTCTCGCAACTGAATGCCTGGCGGCAGAAGACCCGAAAAAATGATCCAGACGATCTCATGGGCCACATCGCGAGGTCCCTCACTGAAGCCGAGGTCGAGGCTGTTTCCCGGTATTTCGCTGAGCTCAGTCAATAGAGGTCTGGCCATGAAATCATTCATCGCGGCACTCATCAGTTTCAACATGGTATCGATGGCTGGCGCTGCTGATGTGGCAGGTGCATCGCCCCCTTTGCCCGGCCCAGACACCCCACAACAGCGGACGGCGACATTTATTCCGCCAGCAGAGGACACGCTGCCTGATAACGCCTTTGGCCGTTTGGTGCGGCAAGGGCATGCGATCTTTGTCGATACCAAAGCCAACGCCCCCGAGTTCGTGGGAAACGGGATGAACTGCACCAATTGTCATTTGGACCAAGGCAGAAAAGCCGACTCGGCGCCCCTTTGGGCGGCTTACACGATGTACCCGGCTTATCGAAAAAAGAACGACAAGGTCAATACCTACGCCGAGCGCCTACAAGGCTGCTTTGAGTTCAGCATGAACGGAAAACCGCCTCCGGCCGACGGGCAGGTCATCGCCGCCCTGACTGCCTTTTCCTACTGGCTGGCAACAGGAGCACCGCTAGGCCAGGAACTGCCCGGGCGAGCTTATCCTGAGGTGCCACAACCGGCGGGAGGCTTCGATCTGGCCAAGGGCAAGGTCATCTACGCCCAGCAATGCGCGGTGTGTCATGGCAACGAGGGCGAAGGCCAAAAGACCGGGAGCGATTACGTATTCCCACCGTTATGGGGCAAAGACTCATTCAATTGGGGCGCGGGGATGCATCGCATCAATACCGCAGCCGGGTTCATAAAGTCGAATATGCCATTAGGTAAAGGCGCCACCCTGTCCGCCGATGAGGCCTGGCACGTTGCTGCCTACATGAACAGCCACGAACGGCCGAAAGACCCCAGGATGATAGCCGGTTCAATCGAGCAGACCCGGTTGAAATTCCATGCCAATGATGGGATCAATCTTTATGGCAAAGAAGTGAACGGCGTGATACTTGGCCAGGGAACTGAATGAACGGCGCAGCCAATACTACTGTCGCCGTTCTCGTGCAGCGTTATTGAACGTAAGCCCGCCTTCACCGCACGAACATCAGCCATCCGGCCAGCACCAATGCCGCAGTGCAGGTCCAACCTGAAAACAGCCAGCGCCAGAGCCACCGGCGCGGGATAAAACCCACGCCCCTGACGAAAGCCACACTCATCGCCGCAAACAAAGCACCCGCCAGTGCGTGATCAGCTTTTCCCTCCGAGGTTGCCATCATCGGCGGGTACAGTGTGCAGGCAAGCATGATGGTGATGGCGATCATCAGACTCGCCAGATGAATGCGTGAAGACGGCTGGGTATCTGAGCGTTGCTGAATCATCGCTGCTGCTCGTCATTGTCACTCAAGGCCCGGTTCGCTTCGTTCTCCCCCCACATTGCATTCAATATCGCCAGCAACAGCGCAAAGCCGACTCCCAACATCCAGGCGAAATACCACATATTCTTTGCTCCTTTGCCGGCACTAGTAGGCCGAATGCTCGTTGGCTTTGATCTGGGCAACGGTGACTTTTCCGCTCATGACGCGATACGCCCAAGAGGTATAAATCACGATCAGAGGCATGAAGATCAACGTGGCCCAGAACATGATCGCCAAGCTCAGGTGGCTGGAGACGCTGTCCCACACCGTCAGGCTTGCCGCAGGCATGGTTGAGGAAGGCATGATGAACGGAAACATTGAGACGCCCGCCGTGCTGATCACGCCAATCACCGCAAGCGATGAGGCGACAAACGCCGACAGCGTGCGGCGCACCATCAACAAGAACGCGGCAGCTACAGCCCCGCCCAATCCAAGGACGGGCAGCAGCCAAAGCAATGGATAGCGTTCGTAGTTGGCCATCCAGGCGCCAGGTTCACGTACCACAGTCTTGCTGAGGATGTCCGGCAGCGCCGCGGTATCAACGAGCGAGGTGATGCGGTAGCCGTCAATCCATTGCAGCCAGATGCCGGCCACGATGAATGAGCACACCAGCACAATCGCCGCCGCCACTGCACCTTTTACTGCCCGGGACTGGATAATCCCCTCAGTGCGATGGGCCAGATAAGTGCCGCCCTGCAGGGTGATCATTGCACTGCTCACAACACCGGACAGCAGCGCGAAAGGATTGAGCAGTTGCCAGAAACTGCCGGTGTAGGTAGACACCAGATAGTCATTGAAGTGAAACGGCACGCCCAGCAGCAAGTTGCCAAACGCAATCCCGAACACCAGCGGAGGCACCGCCCCTCCGATAAAGAGCCCCCAATCCCAGGTGCTGCGCCAAGTGGCGTTGTGGATCTTGCTACGGTAGTCAAACCCCACCGGGCGGAAGAACAACGCCCAGAGCACCAGAATCATCGCCCAGTAGAAACCACTGAAGGCAGTGGCGTAGACCACAGGCCAGGCCGCGAACAAGGCGCCGCCAGCGGTGATGAACCAGACCTGATTACCATCCCAATGCGGCCCGACGGTATTGATGACAACGCGCCGCTCCAGGTCATTGCGGCCAACGAATGGCAGCAGCGTGCCGACGCCCATGTCATGACCATCCATGATCGCAAAACCGATCAGCAGGACGCCGACCAACGCCCACCAGATTATTTTCAGGGTGAAGTAATCAAGCATGGTGAAGCTCCTTCAGATGAGCGTCGTGAACATAACGGCCTGTACCGAGGCTGCCAGACCCTTGGCGGGCGAACTTGACCATCAGGAACATTTCCACCACCAGCAACACGGTGTAGAAAACGATGAACCCGGCCAGCGAGCCATACAGGTTGTTGACGCTGAGCGTGGACACGCTCATGTGGGTCGGTAATACGCCGTAGATCGTCCAGGGCTGACGGCCGTATTCGGCGACAAACCAGCCCAGTTCACAGGCGATCCAGGGCGCCGGCAGCATGTAGAGTGCCCAACGCAACAACCCTCGGTGGCGGGTGCGGTTCGACTTCAGCGTGCTCCAGAATGCCAGTGCAAAGAGCATCAGCATCGCAAAACCCAGGCCGACCATGATCCGGAACGCCCAAAACATAGGCGTCACGCGCGGAACCGTATCGTTCACCGCGGTTTCGATCATGGCCGGTGTGGCTTGGTTGACGTCCTCGACATAGCGCTTGAGCAGCAACCCGAAGCCCAGATCAGCTTTGTATTCTTCGAACGTCTTGAACGCCGCCGGATCGCTGCGATTGGCTCTCAGTGCTTCCAGCGCATTGACTGCGCTAATACCGCGGATGATTCGGGCGCGGTTCTTTTCCTTGATCTCATGAATGCCGGGAATCTGCTGGCTGACCGAGCGGGTCCCGATCAGGCCCATCAACCATGGCACCTCGACCTCCCAATTATTTCGGGATTGAGCTTCATCGATGCTCGCGATCAGCGTCAGGCCAGCCGGCGCGGGCTTTGTTTCCCACATGGCCTCCATGGCCGCCAGCTTGGTCTGCTGCGCCTCCCCCACCGTGTAACCGGACTCATCGCCCAGTACGATGACGCTCAGCACAGAGGCCAGGCCGAACGCTGCGGCGACCCGAAAGCTACGTTTGGCAAACTCGACATCACGATTTTTGAGTAAATACCAACTGGAGATCGACAGCACAAACATCGAACCGGTGACATACCCGGCCGAAACCGTATGGACAAACTTGGCCTGGGCCACCGGATTGAACACCACCGTCCAGAAATCGACCATTTCCATGCGCATGGTGATGTAGCTGAACTCTGAGCCCACCGGGTTCTGCATCCAGCCATTGGCGATCAGGATCCACAGCGCCGACAGGTTTGTGCCGATTGCCATCAACAGCGTGACCAGCAAGTGATGCTGTCTCTTGAGACGGTCCCAACCAAAAAAGAACAGCCCGATCATGGTCGATTCGAGGAAGAACGCCATCAAGCCTTCGATTGCCAGCGGTGCACCGAAGATGTCACCGACATAGTGCGAGTAGTAGGCCCAGTTGGTGCCGAACTGAAATTCCAGGGTGATCCCGGTGGTCACCCCCAGCGCGAAGTTGATGCCAAATAGCTTGCCCCAGAAGCGCGTCATGTCTTTCCAGATGACCTTACCGGTCATCACATAGACGCTTTCCATGATGACCAGCAGCCACACCATGCCAACGGTGAGCGGTACGAAAAGGAAGTGATAAAGCGCCGTGGCTGCGAACTGCAGCCGCGACAAATCCACCAGTTGTTCTGAGATCACTTGCTTGCCCCTTGAGCCGAGGTGGGTACACCGAAACGGTTGCCGACCGCGTTGGAGTCGACGCTGACGTGGAAATCCTGGATGAATAGCCACCACAGCACTGCCAGCACGAGCAGCTTGATAAGCACTGCTGTGAGCAGATGACGGCGCAGTCGTTTGTCGGAAATAGTCATGTCGGTGCAGTTAGCACGCGCCATGCCAAGGCTCAGGGTCAGATTTTTATCGTTAAATAACAGCAGATTAGGAACGTAACCTGGGAGAAGGGGGATTTTGCGCCAACCTCAGAGGCTGCCAATCTGCCATGACGGCAGTGATTGGCAGTCAGGTGTCATCGCGGCTGATCAGGCCAAACCCTGCTCTTTCAAGCGCCGGTACAAAGTCCGTTCGCTGATACCCAAGTGCCGGGCCAGCTCACTGCGGGTCCCTTTGAACGCAGACAGGATCTGGGCCAACGAGTGGCCATCAGCACCAGCCGGGTTAGCCAGTCGTTGGGCTGTCGCATCGGGGACCTGGGGTAAATGCACGGAATGAATGACCCCGTCATCGGCAAACAGGCTGGCTCTTTCCAGCACATTACGAAGCTCGCGGATATTGCCCGGCCAGGAGTATCGCTGCAGTTGCATCAAGGCATCGGCGTCGATGGTCAGCCGGCGCTTGCCCGTACCGGAACGTTGCAATAACGAATTGACCAGCAGCGCGATGTCCTCCATGCGATTGCGCAGAGGCGGTAAATGAATGGGAAATACGCTGATGCGGTAGTACAGGTCTTGCCTGAACTCACCCTGGGCCATCATCTGTTCCAAGGGCTTATGGGTGGCGGCAACCAATCGGAAATCGGCATGCAAGGTTTCCACGCCGCCAACACGGCGATAGGTTCCCGATTCAATCAGCCTGAGCAGTTTCACCTGCATGGCCAGGGGAACGTCGCCGATTTCATCAAGAAACAGCGTACCGCCCTGGGCTGTTTCGACCAGGCCCTGCTTGCGCAGGGTGGCCCCGGTGAACGCGCCTTTCTCGTGGCCGAACAGTTCGCTCTCAAACAGCGTTTCAGTCAACCCGGAACAGTCCACTACCACAAAGGGCCCGTTGGCCCGCTCGCTGGTTTCATGGACCGCACGGGCAAACAGTTCCTTGCCCGTACCGGACTCTCCCAACAGCAGCACCGGCAACATGGACGGCGCGACCCGCTGCAGTTCCGACAGTGCACGGTTGAACGCCGGAGAGCTGCCCACCAGGCCCTCGTTGCTGGGCCGTGCTGAGGCGCTGCGTACCAGGGTAAGGCGCTCCACATACGCGGTTATGTCGCCATGGTCATTGAGGATCGGCCGCAGTTCCACGTCGACATGTTCAGGCCCGCGGGGGGTGTGGTGAATGTGCAGGACCCGGTCCGGGCCGCGCATTTCCCTGGCCTTCTTCATCGGGCAGTTCTCCCCCGCCTGATCGCAAGGCACATCGTAATGGTGGGAAATCCGATAGCACTTATGACCAATAAACGGTTGATCGGCACTGCCGAACTGGCGCCGATAGGCGGTGTTCGCCGCCAGAATGTTGTAGTCCGGGTCCAGCACGATCATCGGCTGCGGCTCGTGCTCGAGAAACGAAACCAGAGACTGCACCTGGTCCGGCGGGGGGATCGAATTGTTCGGGGTTGGCAGGATAGTGCTCATCGGGGTTCCTGTGGATTCATCCGGACGCAAGCGACACTGCCACTATGCCAACAAACACTGCCAATGGCAGTTGTTTATTCGTGTGCGTGAAAATGCCGCATCCAACCTACAAAAATAAACACAACAAATTCAGATAGATAGTTTTGATTTTTCGCTCACTCGGTCCATGGCAGACTTATTGCTATGTCAGGTTAAACCAGTCGGCAACAAGACCAGGAGACCGATCATGACCGCTACACTGCACGTCGAAGGATTTTTCGATCCCGATACTCATACTGTCAGTTATATCGTGCTTGATCAGGCGACCCGCCACTGCGCACTCGTGGACAGCGTACTGGATTACGATCCCAAGTCCGGCCATACCACGACGACGTCTGCCGACACGTTGATCGCCAGGGTGGCCGAGCTGGACGCCAAGGTTCAATGGATTCTTGAAACCCATGTCCACGCCGACCACCTCACGGCAGCGCCTTACCTCAAAGAAAAGCTGGGAGGCAAGATCGGCATCGGCAGTCGCATCACCACCGTGCAGCAAGCCTTTGGCACGCTGTTCAATACCGGTGATGACATGGCCCAGGATGGAAGTCAGTTCGATCATCTGTTCGTCAATGAATACACGTTCTCCATTGGTTCGCTGCAATGCCGCGCACTGCATACGCCGGGCCATACACCCGCCTGCATGACGTACGTCGTCAGCGACGCCAGGCAAACGGTGGCATTCGTCGGCGACACCCTGTTCATGCCCGACTACGGTACGGCGCGCTGTGATTTTCCTGGTGGCGATGCCCGCACCTTGTTCCGGTCCATCAACAAGGTACTGAGCCTGCCGGCCGATACGGTGCTGTACATGTGCCACGACTACCAGCCCGACGGCCGCGAGGTACTGTTCGCCAGTACCGTTGCCGAGCAGCGCGCCGACAATATCCATGTGCGCAACGGCATCAGTGAAGAAGAGTTCGTGGCCATGCGCACCAAGCGTGACAGCACGTTGGAAATGCCGACGCTGATCCTGCCATCGGTTCAGGTGAACATGCGCGCCGGACACTTTCCTGAGCCGGAATCGAACGGCACACGCTATCTGAAGATCCCGCTCAACGTGCTCTGACGTCCCCTCCCCCTATAAGAAAATCCCATCACGGAGACCACCATGGACATCCGCCACCTTGCGCCAGGCTTAGCGGTATCGGAGCAGATTTTCCCCGATCAATTGACGGAACTGAAAAACACCGGCTTTCGCGCCATCGTGTGTAATCGCCCGGATGGCGAAGGCAGCGATCAACCCTTGTTTGCCGAAATCAAGCGCGCGGCTGAAGCGATGGGCATTGAAGCTCACTATCTGCCTGCGGAATCGGGCAAGGTCACCGACGAACAAGGCGTTGCCTTCGGCCGGCTATTTGAATCGCTGCCAAAACCGGTGTTGGCGTATTGCCGCTCCGGCATGCGTTCGACAACGATGTGGGCGCTGTCACAAGCGAACCTACTTCCTCTGCCGCAGATCGTCGAAACAGCCAAAGATGCCGGGTTTGACATGAAAGGCGTTATCCGCCGGATTGCAAACAAGGGGCAGACCCCGATCGAAGTGGCCGAGGCCGAACATGCGGTGGTCATTATCGGGGGCGGCGCAGCGGGCATTGCGGCGGCATCCAGCTTATTGGCCAGGGAACCGGGGCTCGACATCGCCATCATTGACCCGGCAGATGTGCATTATTACCAGCCCGGCTGGACGCTGGTCGGTTGCGGTGTCTTCGATGCCCCCCGGACCGCCCATACGATGGGCTCGACCATTCCTCGCGGCGTGCACTGGATCAAAGCCGCCGTGGCCGCTTTTGAACCCGAGAAAGATGCGCTCATT
This sequence comes from Pseudomonas sp. N-1-13, assembly GCF_057787095.1. Lineage (NCBI taxonomy): Bacteria > Pseudomonadati > Pseudomonadota > Gammaproteobacteria > Pseudomonadales > Pseudomonadaceae > Pseudomonas > Pseudomonas sp. N-1-13. Next base: position 3,224,121 of record NZ_JBYNRI010000001.1, read on the forward strand.
CTCGATGGGTGCAGAGTCGTCAAGTATCAACAACTGATCGTATGCCCTGGCCTGAAACTCAACTGGAATGCCATTGAAGGTCTGCCGCAGACATTGGGTCGCAACGGCGTTACATCCAACTACCTGTATCACCTCGCCCCCTATACCTGGGAGTGCGTGCAGCAACTGCGCGGTGGCCGGGCCATCTTCACGCAACCGCCGATGCCGATCAAATGTGCCGGGGCGCCGCAAAAAGCCATGTATCTCTCTGCCGACCACTGGCGGCGTGAAGGGGTACTCGGCAACATCAAGATCGATTTCTGCAGTGCCGCAGCTGTGCTGTTCGGCGTGCCCGATTACGTGCCGGCCCTGATGGAGTACATCCGCGCCTATGGCATCGACCTGAACTTCGGCAGCACGCTGACGAGCGTTGACGGTCCCGCGCGAACCGCCACCTTCAGTTGCGCCCAGCCTGATGGCACACGCCAGCTTGTCACGCGTGACTTCGACCTGCTGCATGTGGTGCCCCCACAGGTTGCACCAGACTTTATCCGCGTCAGCCCCCTCGCCGATGCCGCTGGCTGGATTGATGTCGACCCCGACACGCTGCGCCATAAAACCTGGGCGAATATTCACGCACTGGGCGACGCCACCAACTCCAGCAATGCCAAGACCGCCGCGGCCGCGCGCAAGCAGGCGCCCGTGGTCGCCCATAACGTGCTGGCAGCCATGGGCAAAGCCAAGGGCAACGCTCATTACGACGGTTACGGCTCCTGTCCGCTGACAGTCGAACGGGGCAAGATCGTCCTGGCGGAGTTCACCTATGGCGGCACCGTCGCCCCCAGCTTCCCGTCCTGGCTGATTGACGGTACCCGGCCATCGCGGCTGGCCTGGCTACTCAAGGAGCGGATTCTCCCTCCGTTGTATTGGAAGGGCATGCTCAAGGGACATGAGTGGCTGGCTAAACCGGAGTTGGCGGATCTATGAAACCAGACCTCAAGGCAAGGAGAGAGGGATGATCATCATCTTGCTGCTCGGCCTGACCGTGGGTGTGATTCTGGCGCTGACCGGCGCTGGCGGAGGAATCCTGGCGGTTCCCCTGCTGGTCTTCGGCGCGGGCCTGAGCATGGCCGAAGCCGGGCCCATTGGCTTGATGGCGGTGGGTTTGGCCGCGTCCCTGGGTGCGGTGATGGGCCTTAGAAACGGCACCGTACGCTATAAGGCTGCGCTGCTGACCGCAGGCGCGGGCATCATCTGCTCTCCACTGGGGATCTGGCTGGCTCAGCGCACGCCCAACCGTCCTTTGGCGCTACTGTTTGCCCTTCTATTGATGTACGTGGCCTTCCGGGCCTTTCAAAAGTCACTGCCCTCGCGCGCCGATTGCAAAGCCACGTCGAAGCGCAAACCCCCGCCTTGTGTACTGGACGAAAACCGCGGCAAGCTCCATTGGACCGCACCCTGTGCCTGGGCGCTGACGGTCTCCGGCATGGTCGCCGGCGCGCTGTCCGGCCTGCTGGGTGTGGGCGGCGGTTTTGTCATGGTCCCGGCACTCCAGCGCTACACCAATCTGACCACCCAATCGGTGCTCGCCACGTCTCTGACGGTCATTGCCCTGGTTTCAATTTCCGGCGTGGTGGCGAGCTCGGCGGCGGGTCATTTGCAATGGGCGATTGCCGTACCTTTTACCCTTGGCGCATTGTTGGGAATGACCGGCGGCCGCTTGCTCGCCGCCCGACTGCCGGAGCCCTATCTGCAAAAAGGCTTCGCCATTCTGGCTGCGCTGGTGGCCCTGGCATTGGTTGTAAAAGCCTTGGGTTAATCGCCTCATGGAGTCTCAACGTGGTTTGTATCGGAGAAATCTCATGAACATTGACTGGCTCAACTTCACGCCCTGGTCAGCCCTTGCCGGCGGTGCGTTGATTGGTTTGGCTGCCAGCCTTTTCGTTGTCGCCAATGGGCGTATCGCCGGCATCAGCGGTTTACTCGGCAGCCTGCTGCAGCGTGGTAGCGAGGGGGTTAGCGAGAAAGCGCTGTTTCTGTTGGGGCTGCTCGTTGCCCCGCTGGTATGGGGCCTGTTCACCGCGTTGCCGCAGATCGAGTTTCAGAGCGGCTGGCTCGGCCTCAGCGTCGCCGGCCTGCTGGTGGGCATCGGCACCCGCTACGGATCGGGCTGTACCAGCGGCCACGGCGTATGTGGCCTGTCGCGCCTTTCACTGCGTTCGATGATCGCCACGGCATGTTTCATGTTCAGCGGTTTCGCCACGGTCTTTGTCCTGCGTCATGTGCTGGAGGGTTGAACATGCTCAAACTGACTGCATTCATGGCCGGTCTGGTGTTCGGCTTCGGTCTGCTCCTGGCGGGCATGGCCAATCCGAGCAAAGTCTTGGCGTTCCTGGATGTGACCGGCACTTGGGACCCCTCCCTGGCCCTGGTCATGCTCGCAGCGATTGGTGTCGCGATCGGCCCACTGACCTGGGCCCGCCGCCAGCCCCGTTCGATGCTGGGAAACCCGATGCAATTGCCGGTCAAGCGTGAGCTGGACCCACGCTTGATCGGCGGCAGCCTGCTGTTTGGCATCGGTTGGGGGATAGCCGGTATCTGTCCGGGGCCCGCCGTGGCGATCCTGCTCACCGGGCACTGGCAAATCATCGTATTCATGGCGGCCATGCTGGCTGGCATGTTGTTGTTCACCGCGCTGGAGAACCGGCGCACTCACTGATCGGGAGATCGTCATGAAAGCCAATATCGGAACCATCGACCGTAGCTTGCGTATTGCCGCGGGACTTGTCCTCATTGCCCTCAGCCTGAGCGGCGTGATCGGCTTGTGGGGCTGGATCGGCCTGGTGCCACTGGCGACGGGGATCTTCCGTTTCTGCCCGGTCTATACATTACTGGGCATCAGGACCTGCAAACGCTGCTGAGGCGGGTGCTGCCGCGCCTGCAAATGACGGTACTGTCAGCCATTACACCGGCTTGTTTTCCCACCTCAATCGGAGACCACCGTCATGACTCATTCGCCTGCCACTGCCAGTCAATATGACGTGGTGATTGTCGGTGGAGGCCAATCCGCCTTGGCAGTGGCGTATTTCCTGCGGCGCACCCGACTTTCGTTCGTCATTCTCGATGCCGAGCAAGGGCCAGGAGGTGCCTGGCGCCATGGCTGGAATTCTTTGCGTCTATTCTCCCCCGCCACCTGGAGCTCGATCCCAGGCTGGATGATGCCGCCCACGCAGGAGGGCTACCCATCACGCGACCATGTGATCGACTACCTCAAGCAGTACGAACAGCGCTATCAATTGCCCATCGTGCGTCCCGTGCGCGTCACTTCTGTAGAGCGTACAGAAACCGGGTTGCGGATTAAGGCGCACGATAGACATTGGGACGCCAAGGTTGTGGTCAGCGCCACCGGCACCTGGAGTACCCCGTTCATCCCCCACTACCCCGGCGAGGGATTATTCGCCGGTCAACAGTTGCACTCGGCAAACTACCTCCAAGCGCAGCCGTTCACCGGAAAAAAATTCCTGGTCATCGGTGGCGGCAATTCAGGGGCGCAGATTCTGGCCGAGGTTTCCAGGGTTGCCGAAACCACATGGGTGACACCTGTTGAACCCCTGTTCCTGCCTGATGAAGTGGATGGGCAGGTGTTGTTCGAGCGCGCCACGCAGCGCTGGAAAGCGCAACAGGAAGGTCGCGTCATCGAACAGCCCGTGGGTGGGCTGGGTGACATCGTCATGGTACCGCCCGTTGTCGAGGCCCGGTCGCGCAACGCGCTCAAATCAGTCCGACCTTTCGAACGCTTCACCCGCAACGGCGTAATCTGGACCGACGGGAGCGAGTCTGCGGTGGACGTGGTGATCTGGTGCACCGGCTTCCGCCCCGCCCTGCAGCATCTGGAGCCACTGGGTGTGCTCAACGCTGAAGGACGCGTGGACGTTGACGGGACTCATTCGATTCAAGAGCCCAGGCTATGGCTGGTCGGCTATGGCGAATGGACCGGTGCGGCCTCCGCTACGCTGATCGGCGTAACACGCACGGCCCGCAGCACGGTCAACGAAATTGCCGCTTTCCTCGTCGGTCCATCCGATGCCCAAACACTACCGGCACGCGACGAGCAAGGTTAAAGACGGCCCATCTGCAACGTGGCGCGCAGACCTCCCTCGGGGCGATTCTCCAACCGAACCTGCCCGCCAAGCCGATTGGCGATGGTCCGCACGATCGTCAAGCCCAACCCGGCACCCTGGTCGTTGCCGCGGCTGTAGAAGCGTTCAAAAAGCCGGTCCCGTTCGGCCTCGTCTATGCCTGGCCCCTGATCCTCGACCGCCAGCTCGTAATGATCTCCCTGTCGGGCCAGTCGCACCGTAATCAAGCCGTTGGGGGGAGAAAAGTTGGCCGCATTGGTCACCAGGTTGTTCAAGGCAATATCGATGGACACCGGATCAATCCTCACCGGGTCGATGTCATCACTGACGTCCAGGACCAGCTCCAGCCCCTTGCTGAGCAACCAGGGAGTCATCTGAACCAGACTTTCACGCACCGTGGCGGGCAGATCGATCACGGCGGGTGCAGGCACGCCGGCTTGCGGTTCAAGCCGTGCCATGGTGAGCAACTGATTGACCAGGCGCGTGGTGCGATCCACTCCGACGATCAGGTGTTGCAGGGACTCACGCCGGCTCTGCTCATTCCCCGCCTCCATCAGGTTCTGCGCATGAACCCTGAGCACCGCCAGGGGGGTTCGCATCTCATGGGCTGCGTCGGCAATAAAACGCCGTTCACGGCCCATCAACTCCTGAATCTGCGCCAGCACCCGATTGAGCGCCGCTTGCATGGGCTCCAGTTCGCTGGGCAGCGGCACCAATTGCAGAGGCTCCAGTGAGCCCGGATGCCGCGCACGCAACTTGGCTGCCATGTCGACCAGAGGCTTGAGCCCCCAGCCGATGGCCAACCAGATCACGGCGGCCAGAATCAGGCTGCCGATCAGATTGGGCACCACCGTGTGACGGACAATACGATCGACCAGATCGGACCGCACATCATCACGCTCCCCTACCCAGATTTTCAGGCCGTACTGTGTATCATCCAGTACGAACGCCCGCCACATACGGTCCTTTTGGTCTATCACGTCGCTGAAACCAGGAGCAATCGGCGGTGAGGTGAATGTCGGTGCACTGGAGGTGTGAACCAGCAACGCACCTTTTGAATCCCAGACCTGAAAGGCGATTTTGCTCTCATAGGGATGTCCATCGACTTTGGGAACCGCCGACGCCAAGGCCGAATTGAATGCCTGATACAACTGCGCATGTTCCTTGCTGGCCATGGGCATGCGCATGACACCCTGCAACAGCCGGGCGTTCTGGGCCAATTGAGCATCGTAGACTTCAGCGATCTCGTGGTTGCTGTCATGCAGATTGAATACGGTGATGATCAACAGGCCAACGAACAAAAGCCCCAGGATCAGCGTGAGGGTGCGCCGCCGGATTGAAGTCATCGGCGCTCCTCCACCAGATACCCGACGCCACGAATGGTACGGATCAGGTCGGTGGAAAATTTCTTGCGCAGGTGGTGAATATGCACTTCCAGGGTGTTGCTCTCGGCCTCCTCGTTCCAGCCGTAAAGCAATTGCATCAGATGATCGCGCGTCATGACCCGGCCCGGCGGCGACAGCAATTCATGGAGCAACTGATACTCCTTGGGCGTCAACGCCACCGGGTTGCCCTGATAGCTGACCTGCTGGGTCCCCGGATTGAGGCTGATGCCGGCATGCTCGATCAGCGCCTGGGCACGACCGGCGCTGCGGCGCAACAAGGCCCGCAACCGGGCCTTGAGTTCCGCCAGATCGAAGGGTTTGATCAAGTAGTCGTCGGCCCCGGCATCGAGCCCGGCAATGCGATCTTCGGTGGCGTCCCGGGCGGTGAGGATCAGCACCGGCAGGTTGGAACCGCTGTCACGCAAGCGACGCAACACCTGCAGGCCGTCCATCCGTGGCAGGCCCAGGTCAAGCACAGCCAGGTCAAAGGTTTCGCTGAGCAGTGCGTGCAAGGCGCTGCTCCCGTCCTTCAACCAGTCTACGGTATAGCCTTCGCGGCTCAGGGCCTGATGGATGCCTTCGCCCAGGGCCACGTCATCCTCGATCAGTAATAAGCGCACGCACACTCCTCTCAGCCAAGTTTTTTGTTCACATCCACCAGCAACGCTTCGATTTCCTTGCGGCGCCCCGCGTCAGCGGTTTCCCGGCCGGGCCGTGGCGCTGCCTGCAAGGCTTTTTGCAGGGCAACCCGGGCTTCAGCGTAGCGTTTCTGACGGTAGAGGTGATCGCCCCAGAAGTACAGACTGTCAATGCCGTTTGGGTTCAGTTGCAGCGCCTGCTGGAGCAGTTGCTCGGCCTTGTCCGAGTCGCCAAACCCCAAGGGCCAGCCGGGAACCCGATCATAGAGTGCGCCGAGGCTGGTGTAGGCCGAGCCTTGCAAGGCTTTGGGATCCAGGGCCAGGGCCTGTTCCAGATCGGCCTTGGCGTCCTTGACCTTGCCCAGCGCACCGATCCCGCCTGCGGCCCCTGCCCAACTGCTTTTGACAATGCCCGACCAGATCCAGGCCTCGGCCACTGACTGGCGTTGCTGCTTGAACGCCGAAGCCTGGGCGGCGAGTTTTTCAAAGGCATCGGCACGCTGCCCCTCAGGCAACTCATATTGAATATGCGCCCAGCTTTGCTGGATGCCTGTGAGACGCTGCTGGTCGGCGTCATCCAAGGCCCAGGCGCTTTGAGCCAGGGCGCCGAACAGTAAACAGATCAGAATTTTTTTCATGGTTTGAGGTGCTCGTTCTCAGGTTTATGGCTCAGACGGCGAACCAGTGGCAGTTGCTTGCGCAGGCCACGGTCCACCAGGTTGGGCAGCAGGCTGTTGAGACCGACGAAAAAACGCTCGGGCCAGCCCAGATACAGCTCGCGACGGTCGCCGGTAATGGCATGTATGACCGCCGAGGCCACCGCGTGCGGATCATCGACGTTGGCCTTGAGCGCCTGGTTGAGGGATTGGGCCGCTGGGCTGTTCATCGACGTACGTGTAGCCCGGGGCGCCACGTAGAGCACGCCGACACGGGTGTCCGCCAATTCCCGGCGCAGTGCTTCGGAGAACCCGCGCAGGGCGAACTTGCTGGCGCAGTAACTGGCGTAGCCTGGGTAGCCGATCGAGCCGTAGGTCGAGCCGACATTGACCACCATGGCGCTGGCGGCCTGTTTAAGCAGTGGCAGCAACAGTTTGCTCAAACAGATCGGCGCGCTGATGTTCAACGCCAGCATGGCGTCGATCTCACTGTCCTCGAGTTGTTCGAGCATGGCAAAGTGGTTAACACCGGCGGCATTGATCAGCAGGTTGATGCCGCCCAAGGCCTCGGCGGCGGCCAGCACCTTGCGCCGATCACCTGGCACAGTCAGGTCTGCGCCAACCCAGTACAACTGCTGCGGGTAGCGTTCGATCAAGGGTTCCAGCGCTTCGCGATGCCTGGCCACGGCCAACACCCGAGCGCCACTGGCGCATAGGGCCTGGGCGATGGCCAGGCCAATTCCGCCACTGGCACCGGTCAAGACGATCCGGGCGTCACACAGGCGCATGCTGGTCCCCCTTGTCACGGGGCAGGCCCCGGAACATCTCGGTGTAGAGCGTGTACACCACTTTGGAGGCGTGGATCACCGCCGCCTGGTCGGCCGGATCCTCCAGCTTGTTCATCAGGCCGCGATAGGTCTGCATGTGCTCGATATCCAGCGAGCCGTGGGAGCTGAGGTAACTGAAAGCGGTGGGCGGCAGTTCCAGGTGTTCACGAATGGCGTCGGCGGCGTGGGTCGCCAGAGCGATGCTGGTGCCCTCGAGCACATTGACCATGCCGAACAGCCCCACCGGATTGCCCCGGGCGATCAAGTCATACAGGTAACTGACCATCAATTCGATAGGCAGCGACGGCTGACCATCACGCACCGCATCCTTGTCGCCTCCACACACGGCGATGTCATCCAGCACCCATTGCTCATGACCGTATTCCTCGTCGATGTACTCGCACACGGCCTTGCGCAGCCATTCCAGGTGCGCTGGCAGGCGTGCACCGCAAGCCATCATCAACGGTACGGTGTGGCGCACGTGGTAGTAGGCCTGGATCAGAAACGCCCGGTAACTGGCCAGGCTGACCTGGCCGTCGAGGGCGTCACGGATAATCGGCAGATTAAACAGCGTCTGACGTTCCTGATGGGTGGCTTCTTGCAAGGTGTCGAAAAAACTCATGACGGATATTCCTCGGACAGAATGGATTCGCTGAACAACCCGCGGTAATGCTCGACAATCGCTTCACGGCGCGGTCGGCCGTTGGCGGTGAGCAGGCCGTTGGCTGCGGTGAAGGGGTGCGCCAGTCGCGTCCAGTGATGGACCTGCGCGTAATCGGGCAACGCCTCGTTGGCCTTGCTCACCGCCAGCTCCAGCGCTTGGTCAGAGCAGTCAGCGCGGGTGGGCCACAGCAATGCATGGTTGTGCGGCAAGGCTTCGCCATAGACGAAGGCCTGACTGATGGTGCCGCCTTGGGTAAGTTCGGCTTCGACCCATTCAGGGTTAACGTTGCGACCGAAGCTGGTGACGAATTGGTGCTTCTTGCGCCCGCGCAGGTACAGGAACCCGTCGGCGTCGAACTCCCCCAAGTCGCCGCTGGGCCACCAGTCGTCGGGCGGCGGAGGCTCCCCCAGGTATCCGAGCAAGGTCGAGCCCTTGATCATGACCTCGCCGTCTTCGGCCAGACGAACCTGCACATGGGGCAACGGCTGACCGACACTGCCGGCGCGGTTGGCCTGTGGGCGGTTGAGGCACACCACCGAAGCGCATTCCGACAGCCCGTAGCCTTCGAATACCGGCACGCCAGCACGCTGGGCTCGTTGCAGAAGATCATGGGATACCCGCGCACCGCCCACGGCGGCGAACCGCAAAGCGTGTGGGTAGAACGCTTTCTGCTCGGCGGCCGTGACCAGCATAAGCAGCAATTGTGGAACCAGGATCAGACTCTGCGCCCTGCGCTCGGTCAGGCACGCCAACAGGCGCGCCGGGTCGACGCCACTGGCGCCCTGGATGCCAAGGGTTTTCTGGCCAGGCAGGCTGAGCATCGCCCCGGCATACAGCGCCGCGTAGCACCCGAGGTTTTCCAGTAGCACCGCCAGGGGTAGCAGCGCCAGGTGATGCCTTGGGTTGACCGGCTGACTGGCCTGTTCCAGCTCACGGGCGACCCGCAGCAGGCTGTCGGCACTCAGGCAGACACCTTTTGGCGTGCCGGTGGTGCCCGAGGTAAAGGTCAGCTTGGCGGTGCCCGCCGGCAGGCGGCTCGGTCCGGCGTAATCTTTTTGCCAGAACTCGCCGCTGTAGTGGTAACCGGCGGCCTGGAGTTCGGCGGCCAGTCCCGGCTCGGCAATCACCCGCTGCGCCTGGCTCTGCTCCAGGCAGTGCAAGCGTTGAGCCGGACTGAAAAAACCCGGCAGGATGACGCAAGCCAGACCTTCGAACAAAGCCGCCAGGTCCCAAAGCATGGCTTCGACACCGTTATCCAGGGCCAGGGCAACAACCTTTATGTGTTCATCGCGCAGGCGTTGCTGGCGGTACACCACTTCGGAATAAAGCGTGGCGTAGTCCAGCCGCAAGTTATCGCCCCACAGCGCCACGGCGTAGCCCTTGCGTTGGGCATGCTCACGCAGGGTGAGTTTGAAGCGCTCCACTTCAGGCAACATGGCACGCCTCCCCGTAGGTCTGTGAAAAACCCAGGCGATCGAACAGACCGGCATCGCGCAGATGAACGAAGCCGGCGCGGATGTTGCCGACATGAACCCATGGCTGACTCTCGTAGTAGCGGCCCCAGAGGTGACGGTCTTCCCCCAGGCGCTGCGGGTCGGCCGGACACAGGGTCACGGGCTTGAGGCCAAGGCGATGGAAACTGTTGACCAGGCCGATATTGCCGGTGAACGCCACCCACTCCAGCCCGCCCATCGCCAACAGATAGGTGATCGCGATAATGCTCAGGCGAGCGCTGCCGGTGTCGCTGGCGGCCAGATTGCCAACTTCGACAATGCCGGCACGATCCACTGCGCAGTCTGCATCGGCCTTGATCAAAGGCTCGATGGGATCGTCCAGATAATGCTCGAGAAACAGCGGTCCCTGGGCGGCCAGACGCACGCCTGCCACGGCGCAAAGCCTGCCGTCAGCATCATCGAGCCCGAACAGTTCGGGCATGAAGTGACGAATCTCGGCGCCGTGCGCCTGGTGGAAACGTCGGTGGATGAAGGCTTCGAACTCATCCCGGCGGGGCTCTCCCGGCATAGCCCGGTGCAAGTGGCGAACCGGCTGGCCGGCATTGCCGAAAGCCAGCGGTAGATGGATGTTCCAGTCAGAATCGGGCATGGGTCAACGTTCTCCCTTGGGTATGGGGAGAAAGTATCGAGGCCGTTTCTTAACGAAGTCTGAAGGTGGTTAAAGATCGACCGCCGGACTGGCGTGACGAGGCAATCCAATGGAAATCAAAGCGGCGAGCAGCACGAAGGCGCTGGAGATCCATAAGCACGCCTGCAGCCCGTACACTTGATAAACCCAGCCAGAAAGCACCGTTCCGATCAGCCGTCCCATGGCGTTGGACATGTAGTAAAAACCCACATCCAGCGACACGCCGTCTTCCTTGGCGTAAGACACGATCAAGTAGCTGTGCAACGAAGAGTTCACCGCGAACAGCGCTCCAAAGACCATGAGCCCACCCAGCAGCACCGTCTGTGGTGCCAACCCGCTGTCGAGTCCTAGCGCAATGGCCGCGGGCAGACCTGCCAATGCCATTGCCCACAGACACGCCGCGCGACCATCCGGCACGTGCCCACGTTTCTTGCCAGTGATGTTGGGCGCAAAAGACTGCACGATGCCGTAGCCGATCACCCAGGCCGCGAGGAAACCGCCGACCTTCCAGAAGTCCCAACCGAAAACGCTGCTCAGGTAAACCGGCAGGGCCACCACAAACCAGACGTCGCGGGCACCGAACAAGAACATCCGTGCCGCCGACAAAATGTTGATCGCGCGGCTCTTGGAGAGGATGTCGCGAAACCTGGGCTTGGCTTTCGCTTTACCCAAGTCTTTCTTCAACAGGATCAGGCTGGCGATCCAGATCAACGCCAGTACGCCGGCCATCGCCAGCAGCGCACCTTTGAAACCGATGAGGGCCAGCAAGGCGCCCCCGAGGAAGAAACCAACGCCCTTGAGGGCATTCTTGGAGCCGGTGAGAATCGCCACCCACTTGTACAGTTGCCCCTGTTGACCATCGGGAACCAGCAGCTTGATCGAGCTTTTCGCGCTCATCTTGTTCAGGTCTTTGGCGATCCCGGACAGCGCCTGAGCGCCCATCACCCAGGGGATGGTCAACCAGGCCAAGGGAACTGTCAGCATCAACAGCGCCACGACCTGCATCCCCAGGCCGATATTCATGGTTCGGTTCAGGCCAAGCCGGGCACCGAGGTAGCCGCCCACCAGGTTGGTGATCACGCCGAAGATTTCGTAGAACAAAAACAGCGCGGCGATTTGCAGCGGGCTGTAGCCCAACGCATGAAAATGCAGCACCACCAACATCCGCAAGGCGCCATCGGTGAGGGTGAAGGCCCAGTAATTGCCGGTGACGAGCAGGTACTGCCGCACTTGCGGAGCGAGGGCTGACAACGCTTTCATGACCATTCCTCAGACTGTCCGACCGACCATCCGGGCCAGTTCCACGGTGCGGTTGGCATAGCCCCACTCATTGTCGTACCAGGCGTAGAGTTTGACCTGGGTGCCATTGATGACCATGGTCGACAGCGCATCAATGATCGACGAGCGCGGGTCGGTTCGGTAATCGATGGACACCAATGGGCGCTCCTCAAAACCGAGAATGTCCTTGAGTTCGTTCTCGGAAGCGTCCTTGAGGAACTGATTCACTTCTTCGACGGTGGTGGCTCGCTCGACCTCGAAGACACAATCGGTCAGCGAAGCGTTGGCCAGTGGCACGCGCACGGCATGACCATTGAGGCGCCCGCGCAGCTCCGGGAAGATTTCCGCGATGGCGGTGGCCGAGCCGGTGCTGGTGGGAATCAGACTCATGCCCGAAGCCCGCGCACGGCGCAGGTCCTTGTGGGGTTGATCGAGGATGCTCTGGGTGTTGGTCAGGTCGTGAATGGTGGTGATCGAACCGTGGCGTATGCCGAGCTTCTCGTGGATGACTTTCACCACCGGCGCCAGGCAGTTGGTGGTGCATGAAGCGGCGGTGACGATGGCATGGTCGTCGGGTTTGAACAGCTGATGATTGACGCCCATGACGACGTTCAATGCACCTTTTTCCTTCACCGGGGCGCTGACCACCACGCGCTTCACACCCTGGTCGAGATAGCCCTGAAGCACGGCAACCGTCTTCATTTTTCCGCTGGCTTCGATCACCAGATCACAGCCCGACCAATCGGTGTCGGCAATCGCTTTATTGGCCGTGACCTTGATCCGCTTGCCATCGATGACGATGTTGTCGCCCTCGGAGCCAGCCTCTGCATTCCAGCGACCATGCACCGAATCGAAGTTCAGCAGATGCGCATGGGTCGCGGCGTCACCCGCCGGGTCGTTGATCTGCACAAAGTCGAATTCCGGCCAATGCCAGGCGGCCCGCAATGCCAGGCGACCAATACGCCCAAAACCGTTGATACCCACTTTGATCGTCATGTTGTTGTGCTCCTGTGGCTGGTGTCTATGGAGTTCGACTGCCCGTCGAACCAGGCGTTGGGCTTGACTCAGATGGAGCGCTGATTGACGCGATTCATCAATTCTTGCGCCGACTCCTTGCGCTCGGAATAACGGTCGACCAGGTAATCCTGGCGGTCGCGAAGCAGCAGCGTGAACTTCACCAACTCCTCCATCACATCCACCACGCGGTCATAGAACGGTGAAGGCTTCATCCGGCCGCTATCGTCAAACTCCATATAGGCCTTCGGCACGGAAGATTGGTTGGGAATGGTGAACATGCGCATCCAGCGTCCCAGCACCCGCAGCTGATTGACCACGTTGAACGACTGCGAGCCACCGCATACCTGCATGACAGCGAGGGTTTTGCCCTGGGTCGGGCGCACCGCGCCCATGGCCAGCGGCACCCAATCAATCTGCGCCTTGAACACCGCGCTCATGGACCCGTGGCGTTCCGGCGAGCACCAGACCTGGCCTTCGGACCACTGCATCAGCTTGCGCAGTTCCTGGACCCGGGGATGATCGACCGGCGCGTCATCCGGCAGCGGCAGCCCCGACGGATTGAAAATCCGCGCCTCGGCGCCGAAATGTTCCAACAGCCGAGCGGCCTCCTCTACCAACAGGCGACTGAAGGAACGCTCGCGCGTCGATCCGTACAGCAGCAAAATGCGTGGCTTGTGGCTGGATGTGGTTTCGATACCGAGTTTGTCTGTCGACGGAAGATCAGCCAGTTCGGTTTCGAGTTGGGGAATAGAGTCATCAAACATAGTCTTTTCCTGCGCGACGGCGCTTTGGGAATCATCGAACCAGCGGCATCGTCTACCGGGGCTCGTCAGGCAATTTTGCTCTCACAACAAATGGCGACCCGTTCAGGACGGTCCCCCATTGCTTCCAGACGCTTGGCATCGGGGCTTAACCAGTGCTTGTTGGTTTCGAGTACCACGGTCAGTACCTGCAGCACCCAGTCAGGAAGATTGGGGTGCAGTCGGTAGTAAACCCATTGACCTTGCCGACGGTCCGAGAGCAAACCGCAGGTGCGCAACTGCGCCAAGTGCCTGGAGACTTTGGGTTGACTCTCGTTCAACGCACAGGTCAGCTCGCAGACGCACAACTCCCCCTCTCGGGTGATCAGCAGCATCATGCGCACCCGATTGTCGTCGGCCAGGCATTTGAAGACAGTGGTCGGGGTCAGATGGTCAGCCATTTCAGTTCTCAGTGTTTGGTTTTCACCAAGACAAACATCTTGATGCGCTCATGAATTTCGTGAAGCGTGTGACGGAACGCGTCGGGCTTGGTGCTGGTGACCGGATCTTCAAAGCTCCAGGTCAAGGCCTCGCCAGCATCGGGGAGCGACTGGCACTGCGCAGTTGCTTTATCGCACAGGGTAATCACGTAATCGAAACGCTCTCCCTGAAACTCATCAATCGACTTGCTGCGTAACCCGTCAGTACTGATTCCAAGGTGCGACAAGACCTCGAAGGTGCGCGGGTCGACCGCGGTCGGAACCGTGCCGGCGCTGAACGCCTCGAAATGTTCCGAATCCGTGTGCCTGAGCAGCGCTTGGGCTAACTGGGAACGAGCAGCGTTGGCGGTGCAGACGAAGAGAACGCGGGCTTTGCCAGTCATGATGAAGCCTCATCCAATATACGGAAAACCGAATATATGATTATCCGAATATAAGGTAAAGCCCCCGCCGTTTATTTTCCCTGCCACGCAACGTCTACAATCAGAACGAGATAGAATCCTCTTGGGGGTATTCTCTGAACAGGATCGCGCTCAGTTCAGAAATATATGTTTTTTTCCATATACGCTCTGCATCCGGAACCTGTGCGCGCAGACGTACAAAGAAGAGGTTTGAGTATGAGCACCCGCCAGCCCATCGGCTTTTTCGAGCGCTACCTGTCAGTGTGGGTCGCCCTCTGTATCGCCGCCGGCATTGGTCTGGGCAGTCTGTTCCCACGGCTGTTCCAGACCATGGCCGATTATGAATACGGTTCGGTCAATTTCATTGTCGCGGTACTGATCTGGCTGATGGTCTATCCGATGATGGTGTCGGTGGACTTCTCCAGCCTCAAGCGCATTCACGAACGGCCCAAGGGGCTGATCATCACCCTGGTGGTCAACTGGTTGATCAAACCGTTCACCATGGCCGGGCTGGGGGTGTTGTTCTTTCATTATTTCTTTATCGACCTGATCGATCCTCGCGATGCCGGCCAATACATCGCCGGTCTGATCCTGCTCGGCGCCGCGCCGTGTACCGCCATGGTGTTCGTCTGGTCGCAGCTGACACGCGGCGACGCCACCTACACCCTGGCGCAGGTGGCACTGAATGACGTGATCATGATCTTCGCCTTCGCGCCGCTGGTGGCGCTGTTGCTCGGCGTGACTGACATTGAGGTGCCTTGGGCAACCCTGATCCTTTCGGTCGGGCTGTATGTGTTGATCCCGCTGATTGCCGGGGTACTCACCCGGCTGAAGCTCAGTGCCTCGGCGCAAAACGCCGGCGAGGCCGAGTATGCGGTCACGCGCTTCAACGCTCGGGTCAAACCCCTGTCGATACTCGGCCTGCTGGGCACCGTGGTGCTGCTTTTCGGGTTTCAGGGGCAGATCATTCTGGATAAACCACTGCTGATTGCTTTGATTGCCGTGCCCTTGCTGATCCAGTCCTACGGCATTTTTGCCATTGCTTACGCGGCGGCGCGGCTATGGAAAGTACCCTTTAACGTGGCAGCACCCTGCGCCCTGATCGGCACCTCGAATTTCTTCGAGCTGGCGGTGGCGGTGGCAATTGGTTTGTTCGGCCTTAACTCCGGGGCGGCCCTGGTCACCGTGGTCGGGGTGCTGGTGGAAGTGCCGGTGATGCTGTCGCTGGTGGCTTTTGCCAACCGGACCCAGGCCTGGTTCCC
Source organism: Pseudomonas sp. N-1-13 (assembly GCF_057787095.1). Taxonomy (NCBI): domain Bacteria; kingdom Pseudomonadati; phylum Pseudomonadota; class Gammaproteobacteria; order Pseudomonadales; family Pseudomonadaceae; genus Pseudomonas; species Pseudomonas sp. N-1-13. The sequence continues at coordinate 3,239,749 of NZ_JBYNRI010000001.1, forward strand.
GAAAGAAGGCGTAGGGATGACGCCAACCGCCTCGCCATGACCACAGCATCGCTGCGAACGAGAAATACTGTGGTTAACCCAGGCGAGATGAACTGGATAACGCGGCATGGACAATGCCCCTGCCGCGTCTCACATCAGTTTTTCTTGGGACCTACTTTCATCAGCAACATGACGCCGATGATGGCCGACAGGGTCGAGCCCAGCAGCACACCGACTTTGACCTCATCGACCAGATGCGGCGCATTGGGAAATGCCAGCGCACCGATGAACAGGCTCATGGTGAATCCGATCCCGCACAACAGCGCCACGCCGTACATCTGCGACCATCTGGCCCCCTCAGGCAGTTTGGCCAAGCCGAAACGAATGGCCAGCGCCGCCAACCCGAACACCCCAAGCTGTTTGCCCAGCAACAGCCCCATCGCCACGCCCATCGGTACCGGATCAAGCAGATTATTCGGCGAAATACCGGCCAGGGACACGCCGGCATTGGCGAAGCCGAAGATGGGCACGACCGCAAAAGCCACCCATGGATGCATCTTTTCTTCGAGGTAGAGCAGTGGCGACCACCCGCCTTCGTTGGAGTCTCCAAGGGGGATACAGAGGGCAAGAATGACCCCGGCCAAGGTCGCATGGATGCCCGATTGCAGCATGAAGTACCAGAGCAGTGCACCGGCTATCACATAGGGAAACAGCCGCTTGACGCCGCAACGGTTGAGTACCACCAGCAGTGCCGTAACGCCCAGGGACGCCAGCAGCATGTTCGTCGACAAGTCGCTGGTGTAGAAGATCGCGATGATGAGGACGGCCCCAAGGTCATCCAGAATCGCCAGCGCGGAGAGAAAGATTTTCAAGGAAATGGGCACACGCTTGCCCAGCAGCGACAACACCCCCAAAGCAAACGCGATGTCAGTTGCGGTGGGAATCGCCCAGCCGCTCAAAGTCTGTGCATTACCCCAGTTGATCGCCACGTAGATCAAGCCCGGCAGCAGCATACCGCCCAGCGCCGCAAATCCCGGAAGGGCTCGTTGGCCCCAACTCGACAACTGGCCTTCAAGCATTTCACGCTTGATCTCAAGGCCGACCAGTAAAAAGAACAGAGCCATCAGGCCATCATTGATCCAGTGCCCCACCGAAAGCCCCAGGGCTTTGATGTGCAGCGTGGAGAAGTACACTTCTGACCAGGGCGAATTGGCTACGATCAGCGCGGCCAGGGCGGAAGCCATCAGGATCAGGCCGCCAGCGGATTCAGCGGCGAAAAAACGGGAGAGGAAAGCCATGGCGGAAGGTGACTCACTTTTATTATTCTGGCGCAACGGTTCCGGGCTCATAGGCACAGCGACTCCGCGCTGGCGGCCCGACCTGCGCTTGATTAAACCTGCCCTGCCGCGTTTTGCGGTGACACCCTTGGGCCGTATTCTATACAAAAGGTAGTGCCCGAGTGTGGGCGGTTTTCTAATTAGGCCCTCTGGCGGTTATCCCGTAGTAAAGTGCATGCAACCAACATGAGAACCCACTTTGAGATGTCTGAAGTGCCCAAGACCCAGTTTGAATGGCCCCGCGCGTCACACCCCCAGTCAGCCGCAACGGTAACAGCATGATCGAAATTACCGAAGTCTCCATCGCACAACTGCGCGCAGCGCTCCAGTCCGGTCAGACGACCGCGGTCGAACTCGTCCAGGCCTACCTTGCCAGGATCGATGCCTATGACGGCGCCGACACGTCCACCGCCCTCAACGCTGTGGTCGTGCGAAATCCCGATGCCCTGGAAGAAGCACAGGCGTCCGATGCCCGTCGGGCCAAGGGGCAAACCCTCGGTCCGCTCGATGGCATTCCCTATACCGCCAAGGACAGTTATCTGGTGAAGGGGCTCACGGCGGCTTCTGGCAGTCCGGCGTTCGCGAACCTGATCGCTTATCGCGATGCGTTCACCATCGAACGGCTTCGCGCCGCCGGGGCGATCTGCCTGGGCAAGACCAACATGCCGCCCATGGCCAATGGCGGCATGCAGCGCGGTGTCTATGGCCGGGCTGAAAGCCCCTATAACGCGGACTACCTCACCGCCCCTTTCGCATCGGGCTCCTCGAACGGTGCAGGCACTGCAACGGCAGCCAGTTTCGCCGCATTCGGCCTTGCCGAAGAAACCTGGTCGAGCGGCCGGGGCCCGGCCTCGAACAACGGATTGTGTGCCTATACACCTTCGCGCGGGGTGATTTCGGTACGCGGCAACTGGCCGTTGACGCCAACAATGGACGTCGTCGTGCCCTATGCCAGGACGATGGCGGATCTTCTCGAAGTGCTCGACGTCGTGGTAGCGGACGATCCTGATACCCGGGGCGATCTGTGGCGCATGCAACCCTGGGTGCCCCTCCCGCCTGTCGACTCGGTTCGCCCCGCCTCATACCCGGGCCTTGCCGCCCATAAGGAAGCACTCGCTGGGGTCCGCTTCGGGGTTCCGCGCATGTACATCAACGCCGATCCCGAAGCGGGCACGGCTGAGGCTCCCGGCATTGGCGGGCCGACGGGGCAGCGAATCAACACCCGTGCCTCGGTCATGGCCCTGTGGGAAGACGCCCGCAAGGCGCTCCAAGCCTGTGGCGCGCAAGTGATTGAGGTCGATTTCCCGCTGGTGTCCAACTGCGAAGGTGATCGTCCGGGCGCGCCGACCGTGTTCACTCGGGGCCTGGTGTCCAAGGAGTTCCTGCACCATGAGTTGTGGGACCTGTCAGCCTGGGCGTTCGATGACTTTCTGCGCGCCAACGGTGATCCGAAACTCAATCGCCTGGCCGATGTTGACGGACCACTGATATTCCCCCATGACCCGGGCACCCTGCCCAACCGTGAGGACGACCTGGCCGCTGGCATGGATGAATACGTCAGGATGGCCGAGCGCGGCATTACGCCGTGGGACCAGATCCCCACCCTGGCGGACGGACTGCGGGGCCTTGAACAGACACGTCGAATCGATCTTGAAGACTGGATGGACCGGCTTGGGCTCGATGCGGTGATATTCCCGACAGTCGCCGACGTTGGCCCCGCAGATGCAGATATCAACCCGGCGTCCGCCGATATCGCCTGGAGCAACGGGGTCTGGGTCGCCAATGGCAACCTGGCCATCCGGCACCTGGGCGTGCCCACCGTCACGGTGCCGATGGGCGTGATGACGGACATTGGCATGCCTGTAGGGCTGACGTTTGCCGGACGTGCCTATGACGATTCGACCCTGTTGCGCCTGGCTTCGGCGTTTGAGTCGCTGGGCTCCAAACGGGTGGTCCCGCCGCGGACGCCGCCGCTGCCGGGTCGCAAGCAATAAGTGTGGCGGGGGTCCCCCCGCCTGCTTCCCTGTCCAAACCGAGCCCAAGGCTGCAGCACGTGCAAAACATGCTTTTCAACCTTGGGTCGTCGAGGCGAGCGGTAACCATACGCTGACTTCGAATCCGTCCTGGCGGCCCTTCGCCGGCGATGCCAGTGTTATTTGTCCGTTGATCCCCAGCACAATCGCTTTGGCGATCGCCAATCCCAATCCTGACCCGCTTGCGTCGCTCTGACCGCGTACAAAACGCTCGGTCAGGCGCTGCAATCTGGCCGGCGGCACTATCGGGCCGCCATTGACCACCCGCAGTTGCGCCTGGTCAGAAAGGCTGACCTCCAGGGGGTGCTCCGTCGCGCCGTATTTCAAGGCATTTTCGATCAGGTTGCGCAAAAGGATGCCAAAAGCGTCTGGATCGATGGTCGAGTAGACGCCGGCCTGAGCCGGAAGCAAGAGTTCGATCTGGCGACCGCTGCTTTGACGCCACTCATCGACCACATGGGCCAACAACGGGATGAGGTCCTGAGGCCTCTGCGCCAATAGCCCACCGCCCTCAGCCTTGGCCAATTGCATGAGTTTTTCCGAGAGCCGGGCCAGCTCGCGCAACGAGTTTTCGATCTTCGCTGCACGCAGCCGCAAGGGGCCTTCAGGCGCTTCTTGGCGCAGTCGCTGGACCTGCGCCAGCGTCGCAGCCAGTGGCGTACGCAGTTCATGGGCACTGTTGGCGGTGAAACTACGCTCGGCCTCCAGGGTCTTGCGCAAACGTTTGAGCAGATGGTTGACCGCCTCAGCCAGCGGATCGATCTCTGCTGGCAATCGCAACACTTTGATCGGCGAAAGGTCACCCGCTCCCCGGGCCTCCACGGCACGCCGATAGGCCATGACGCTGCGCAAACTCAGACGTACGAATAACCAAGTGCCCACCAGACTGATGGGAATCAGCGCCAACAACGGCAATAACAAGGCCAGCAAGGCCTCCCGCGCGGCCTCTCGGCGATGGTCAAGAGGTTCGGCGATTTCGATGAACACCGACTCGCGTAACGCACTGGCGCCATACAGGCGATATTTTTCGGTTGTGGAGAAACCTTCAGCCGGTGTTTTGCGAAATATCTTCGGGTTGGCATCGTGAGACTGCATCAGGATCTTGCCCCTGGCATCGCGCACCAGGTAGGTCAGATGTTCCTTGTGCATTTTCAAGGTAGCCACAAGTTGTGCGCTTTGCGGTTCTTCGCGATTGCTGATCTCCAGAACAGCCAGAGGCAGGATCCGTTGCGCGGTTTCCTCCAGGGCGCTGTCGAACACTTCATCCAACTCATGTTGCACCACCCGCCATGTGCCGACGGTCGCCGCCAGCCAAAGCAAGGTCATGCCCAGCGTCAATCCAACGCCAAGACGCTTTTGCAGACTGCCCGAGGCGCTCATAGGGATATCAGCCGGTAGCCCATGCCACGCACGGTTTCGATGACGTCACGGCCTAGCTTCTTGCGCAGCCGGCTGATGTACACCTCGATAGTGTTGCTCTCGATTTCGGCGCCGAAGGCGTATAAGCGCTCTTCAAGCTGCGACTTGGACAATAGCGCGCCAGGGCGCTGCACGAAGGCCTCGAACAATGCCCACTCCCGCGCCGTAAGGTCCACTGTGGTACCGGCGCGCAGCACCGTACGCGCGCTCATATCCAGTTGCAGTTCGCCAATCTTGATCTGCGGGTTGGGGTTACCGCTGTAACGGCGCGCCACAGCTGCAACGCGTGCCGAAAGCTCGAACAGGTCGAACGGTTTGACCAGATAATCATCGGCCCCGGCATTAAGACCCGCGATGCGATCAGATATCTGATCCTGTGCGGTCAGGATGATCACCGGTGTCGCGACCCCGGCGCCACGCTGCTGACGCAAGAAATCAAGTCCGCGACCGTCCGGAAGCATCAGGTCAAGCAGTATCAAATCGTACGGTGTGGTACGCATGCTGTTACCCGCATGGTCCAGGCGCTGGACCCAATCGATCGCATGGCCATCATCGGCTATCTGCTCTCGCACCGCTTCCCCCAAACCTGGCGCATCTTCAACCAATAAAACCCGCATCTGGCAGCTCCTGTGATCGTGTCGTGCAGAACCTTGACCGTCTTAACTGAGGTCAATCTGAAGATTCAGGTGAATGTCAGGATTGCGCCGTAGGTTATGCCAACGATGGCGCCTTGATAGGAGATGGATCATGAAATCAGGTTTTATAGCCAGTACCGCGTTATTGAGCGTGCTTTTCAACGGATACGCGGTGGCCGATGAAGACTGCAGCGACCCCGTCAGCGACTGGCAATCACGCGAAACCTTGCGTCAGCAGGTAGAGCGGCAATACGGCTGGAGTGTGCAGCGCATCAAGGTCGACGACGGTTGTTACAAGCTCAAGGGACTGGACCGCCAAGGCAATGTTGTCGAAGCCCGCTACTCACCGGCATCGCTGCACCTGCGCAAGCTGGAGATCCACTTCCGGGCCGACAGCGATGGCGGGGAATACCTCGGAAAGCCGTTGATCAAATGACAATTTTGCGGCCCTTCAGGTTGCTGTCAGCAAGCAGGTCCAGGCTCTGTATCAACGCTCAAGAAAGGACAAGGCCATGAAAAAATTTATCGCTGCAACCTGTATCGCCGGCGCCATCAGCATCGCCCTGCCGGGGCTGGCCCAGGCCCGCGAAGTCACCCTGACGACCCAACTCAAACGCTACAGCGGAAATGATGCGTATCTGGCGATTTATCTCACTGATGCCAACGGTCAATACCAGAAGACTCTTTGGGTGGCCGGAAAAAAAGCCAAGTATTACAAGCACCTGAGTGACTGGGCACGTGGAAGCAAGCTCAATCCCAGTGAGTTCGACGGGGTCAGCGGCGCCAGTGTCGGCAGTGGGCGCACACTCAAAGTCAGCGTCGAGCTTGCAGATACCCTGATCGATGCCGGGTATCAGATCCGAATCGACAGTGCCGTTGAAGACAAGCGTGATGTCCGCGCCGATGTCAGTGTCCCCCTGACGTCCGAAGGCGCAGGCAAGCCGGCGGCCGGCAGTACTTACGTCGAATCCTTTACTTACGATTTGTAGCCCCTGCCGTTTCCGGAGACTGAACATGCTTCGCCAGTTTCATTCCCTGCCCGGCCTGATCGCCGTCCTGCTGGTCATGTTGTTGGCCATCAGCGGCGCGATTTTGTCGGTCAACCCGGCTCTGGAGCGCTTGGCCGGCACGGCCACCGCCGCCGGGCAGGTCAACGTCGGTCAGTTGGCCGGGCGCGTAGCCAAGCACTTTCCCGGCGTGGAGCAGATCCAGCGCACAGCGTCGGGGACCGTCATCGTCTACTACAACCAGGACGGTCAGGCTGGAGCCGAAAAGGTTGACCCACTGACGGGTCGAGGCTTGGAGGCTTATGAACCATCCGCCTTCTCGCGCTGGATGAAGGGGCTGCACCGGTCGCTGTTGCTTGGCACACCAGGTCATGGAGTAGCGGGCGTCGGCGCGCTGTTCATGCTGCTACTGTCAGTCTCCGGAGTGCTGTTGTTGGTCCGTCGGGTGGGCGGCTGGCGCAACCTTCTGCGGCCATTGCGTGGCGACTTCAACCAGCGCTGGCACGCTGAAGTCGGCCGTCTGATCTTGCCTGGGCTGCTCCTGTCGGCACTCAGCGGGCTTTATATGTGCGCCACGACCTTCGACTTGATTGCCGACGGCAGCCAAAGTGAGCCCACCTTTCCCACCTATGTCAGTACCGGCCCGGCGTTGTCGGTGGCGAACCTGCCAGCCTTGCAGGTCACCGATCTGAATGACCTGCGCGAACTGGTCTATCCAAGTCCCAGCAACCCGCAGGACGTGTACTCCTTACGCACAGCCCAGGGTGACGGCTACGTGGACCAGGCCTCAGGCGCCTTGCTGTCTTACCAGGCCCACGACGCCATGCACAACGCCTACGAAATGATCTATCAACTGCATACAGGTGAGGGCCTCTGGTGGCTCGGCTTGTTGCTAGGCCTCTGTGCACTCTGTGTGCCGTTGATGAGCATCACCGGCATCCTGATGTGGTGGGACCGCCGCAGATCCGGACCCAACATCCGCAATAACAGCACCGCGCAAACCGCCGACAGCGTGATCCTGGTGGGCAGTGAACACAACACCACGTGGGGGTTCGCCAACGCCTTGCATGTTGCTTTGCATGAGGCCGGCCACCGTGTCCATAGCGCGGCGATGAACCAGTATTCCAATGACTACGGCAACGCCCAGCGCCTGTTCATCCTCACCGCGACCCACGGCGACGGCGACGCACCGGCCCAGGCTGCGCAGTTTCTGGCAAGGCTGGCCAAAGTCGGTCTCAAGCCTGGTCAGCCATTCGCCGTACTGGGCTTTGGTGACCGGCAGTTTCCACGTTTCTGTCAGTTCGCCCAGCAGGTACAGGAAGCCTTGTTGCAGGCCGGTGGTTCACCCTTGATGGGGCTGGAGACCATCAACCGCCAATCTTCTCAGGAGTTTGCCCGTTGGGGCCACGCATTGGGCGAGGTGTTGGGGGATGACCTGATGCTGGTCCACACGGCAAAACGACCGCATACCCATAGACTGGTGCTGGCCGAGCGCATCGTCTACGGTGAAAAGGTAGACACCCCCACCCACGTACTGCGTTTCAAGGCGCCTGGAAGGTTGCCCACCTTTGAAGCCGGTGACCTGGTTGGCATTCTGCCCCCTGGCAGCTCGGTTCCGCGTTTCTACTCGCTGGCCTGTGGTTCACAGGACGGCGTGTTGGAGATATGCGTACGCAAACACAAAGGGGGCTTGTGCTCACAATTGCTCCACAGTCTGGACATCGGCGCGCCGATAGAAGCCTTTATCCAGCCCAACCCACAATTTCGCCCGGCCTTGGGCGCTCACCCCGTGATTCTCATCGGCGCCGGTACTGGCATAGGTCCCCTCGCCGGTTTTATTCGTAATAACACGGCCCACCATCCCATGCATCTGTATTGGGGCGGGCGCAACCCGACATCGGATTTCCTTTACGAGTCGGAGCTGAACGGCTACCTGGCCGACCACCGCCTCACCGCACTGCGCCCCGCCTTCTCCCAGGCGATGGATCCCTGTTACGTGCAAGACCGGCTGATCAACGATACGAAAATCCTGCGACAGTTGATTGAGAATGGTGCTCAGGTGTTGGTATGTGGCGGCCGTGAAATGGCCAAAGGCGTGATGCAGGCACTGGATGAAATACTCGCGCCGCTCAACCTGAGTGTGCAGGCCCTCAAGGTACAAGGACGCTACCGTGAAGATGTCTACTGAACTGCAACGCTACAGCCTCAATGGCGAGACCATGGGCACCCGATACACGGCCCTGTTCTATGCTGGAGCCGAGCTGGATACCAACGAGGTTGGCTGCAGCCTGGCATGTGCCGTTTCCCGGGTAGACCAGCAAATGTCCATTTGGAAACCCGACTCCGATCTCAACCGCCTCAACAGCGCCCCCGAACACCAATGGGTGCCTGCGCCCAAAGAACTGGTTACGGTGCTGGCGGCTGCGCTGCGTGTCAGCGAGCAATCTGGCGGCGCTTTTGATATCGCCGTCGGTGACCTGGTAGAGGCTTGGGGATTTGGTTGCAGCGAAAAATCTGCCACGCAACCGGTGCTCGGTACGTTGCCACTCCATGCCAGACCATCCGCCAGCGCAGGACTGGTGGTGGACCGGCAGCATAATCAAGTGCGTAAACGTGGGCCGCTGCATCTCAACCTGAATGGGATTGCCAAGGGTTTTGGTGTCGATGAACTGGCCCGCTGCCTGGAAAGGTTTGGTATCACTTGCTATCTGGTTGGTATTGACGGCGAGATGCGTGCCGGGGGTCTAAAACCTGACGCCCAACCTTGGAAAGTGGCCATCGAAAAACCCTGTCGGGGCGTGCGTGAAGTCATGGGCGTCATGGAACTCAGCGAGGCTGCCATCGCAACATCCGGGGATTACCGACACTGGATCGATGTGAAGGGGCAGTCCTACGCCCATACTATGAACCCGGCTACGGGCACTCCAGCGCGCAACTCGCTCGTGGCCGTCACGGTGGTGGCCAATTCCTGCATGCTCGCCGACGCCTGGGCCACAGCGCTGCTGGTATTGGGCGAAACCGAGGGCCCTCGCCTGGCACAAGAGCGCGGCATGGACGCTTTATTCGTCCTGCGTGATGCAGACCAGTTCAAAGAAATCTCGATTGTCGGCGGACAATTGCAAACGCGCATTCAGACGCACTGACGGGGCGATACGGGTGATCCCATCCCGGACGCCGCCGTTGTCGGGCGATAAAAAACAACCCTGGCGTGGTTGCCCCCGCCCCTTTCATCAAAGCCGAAAATATTGCTGCATGGCCCGGGAGAGCAGGTTCACCGCCTCATCGGCATGGGACGCCTGCGCTCGAATGAACACCACCTCGTGCTCCGGCACCCGGGGCAGATCATCGAGGATCTGCATCTTGTCCGTCACCCGGGCCCGGTCTATCAGACTGATCGCCAAGCCGGCCTCCACACACGCCTTGACGGCCTGGGTGGAGGGGCTTTCCAGGACAATGCGCGACTTGCGAGCGCATTGCTTCAGCGCTTCCACCATGGCTTGTCGATAAGGGCACTGCGCCGCATGCACGGCCAGTGGCAGCGGCTGCGTCGAGGCAATCACGCTATTGATCGGGCCGACCCAAACAGGTGTCGTGGAGGTTAACCGCAGAGACTCTGTGTCCGGCAGCTCCTTCGGCCGGGCAATCACCGCAGCCTGGAGTTTTTCACGTTGAACCTGATCACGTAGCGCGTAGCTTGGCGCCGTCCTGAGCTCCAGTACCACGTTCGGCCAGGCGGCTGCGAATGTCGGAAGGATGTCGCGGATGACATGGTCCGCATATTCATCCGGCACGCCCAAGGTGATACGCCCCGCCAGACGGGTGCCATGCAGGTCGGCCAAGACCCGGTCGTGGGTACTGAGCAACTCGGTGGTAGACAGGAGCAAACGCTTGCCCAGTGCGGTCAGGGAAACCGCCTGATTGTCACGGTTGAGCAATCGTCCACCGGCGACCGCTTCCAGCCGCTGGATGTGCACGCTCACCGCTGCCGGGCTTTTGTGCAGTTGCTCCGCCGCCGCACTGAATTTGCCGATGCGCGCCACCGCATGAAAAGTCCGTATCAGTTCGATATCGAGTATGGCCGGCATAATTCAACCTTTGTGAATGACTGTTGCATTATATTTTGATTTATTAGATTAGCCTGCTTTCGTAGCCTGTGGGCATGAATGCATACCGATCGATCTCATGCCCTGCTCTCTCCAAACCTCAATGGCACCAGGCGATACCTCTGTTCTTACTCGAGGCGGCGCTGGTGTTGAGCTGGAGTTCAGGCTTCATCGGCGCGCGCTTCTCGCTTGATTACGCGCCGCCGTTACTGGTCGTGTTCTGGCGCTGCGTGCTGGTCACGCTCGTGCTGTTCCCGTTTGTCGCCAGGAACTTGAGGCGAACCTCGGCTGCCGTGCTGCTGAAAAACGCCGGCATCGGTTTGCTGGCCATGGCGGGGTATCTGGCGGGTATTACCCAAGGCATTGCCTTGGGCGTACCGGCCGGGCTCGCTGCCCTGTTCGCCGACCTTCTGCCCATGGGCCTGGCTTTATTGGCCGCAGGCGTCCTGGGACAGCGACTGGCCTGGCCGGTTTGGGCCGGCCTGGTCATCGGTTTGGTCGGGGCCGCGCTGGTGACACATGGCGCGCTGGCCTGGGGCGATGCGCCCTTATGGGCTTATGCGCTGCCGCTGCTTGGCATGCTTTCACTCGCCGTCGCGACATTGTGGCAAAAGCACCTCCCGCCATCGCAGTCCTTGGGCCTACTCCCCAACCTATGGCTGCAATGCTGTGTTTCGGGCTTTGCCTTCGCTTTGGTCGAGGGCTTACAGGGCAGCCTCGCACCGATACCCAGCACAGGTTTTATCTTGAGTGTCCTGTGGACCGCGGGCTTGTCTACGATTGGCGGATATGGGCTCTACTGGCTGTGTCTGCGCCGCGCGTCAGCCACCCGGGTCGCCAGCGTCCTGTACCTCAGCCCCCCCGTTACGATGCTGTGGGCCTGGGCGATGTTCAACGAACCTCTTTCCTGGCAAATGGTGTCGGGCATGGCGGTGTCCGGGATCGGCATCTGGATGGTGGTGCGCACCGAAACTCGGCAGCCAGTGGCCGACACAGCTCAGTAGCCCTGTTCACTCTCCAGCGGGATAAGTCAATTTCAGCCCGTGAACCTTCGCAGCCGGACTCAACACCGCTGTATTGGCTTTATCTTTGTCCATGATATGGATGACTTCTACACCGCGAAGCAACAGATAGTCGGCGACGATCCTGCGATGGCAACGCCACCAAACAGCCTCCGCACACATGATGGCGCAGTGGTGAGTCTTGCTGAGCGCGAGGAGGCGATTCAGACCGACCTCAAATTCTTGCGAAAGGGCGTAGTCCGCGTAGTTATGGAAACTTCGATTGACCCAGAATGCGTTGACCTCATCGGCAACGGTCTTTGATTTTTTTCGTAATCCGCCAAGCTCCGGAATCTGTTGATGCCCGATATCGAATTCGGCCAGTCGTTGTGCAAGCGTATCCAGATTGTATTGAGGATTTGTCCGTGATCGCGGGACGGTCCTGATATCGACAATGGTATCGACACCAAAACCGCTGACGATCTCCACGAACTGTTCGAGGGTTCGGGTCGAATGACCCACTGTGTAAACACGGACAATTTGCATAAATACTAATCCACACCTGATTCCTTTCAGATGACCTGTGCAAGCAAGCCAGGTTCTAGTGGATTCACGCAAATCCGCCAGGGTGACAGCCGTCAGCCCTCACTTTCCAACTCCCCCTCAAGCCACTCGATCAGTGCGCTCACTTCAGCGCGATCTGCTGCGTGCGAACTTCTGAAAACCGACACTGCGCGGTTGCGCCGACTGAAGAGCTTTAGCCCAAGATTCTCTTCAAGTCCCCGTATCTGCCGACTGATCGCCGCTTGGGTAATGTGCAGCTCCTCGGCGGCCTTCGAAAAACTCTCCAGCCGCGCCGCCGCTTCAAAAGGCAATAAACTGGCGAGCGGCGGTAAAGACTTTCCAAGCGTATTCATAATCACCGGTAATGCATCCGTGGCCGAGAACTCGTTTGTAGCATAGCCCTGACGCTACGCAACATGAGCTGAATATCTCATGGATAGACCGATGCTCAGGAATGACTCAAACACCACCGCAGGCGTGGCCCTCGCCGTCGTCGCCACTCTGAGTTGGGCCTTGAATTTCGTAGCGCCCTACGTCACCGGTGCCTATTCGATCTACGACTTGATGATCGTTCGGTTTCTGATCGCCGGGACGCTGGGTATGGGCGTCATGGTGTTCTATCGAGCTCGACTTCGACGCCTGAGCCGCGAACAGCAGCTTCTTGGCGCAAGCCTGGGAATTATCGGGTACCTCGGGTATAGCACTTGCATTGCCGCCGGAGTGATTTACGGAGGGCCGGTACTGACCCCTGCACTTATTGGCATGGTGCCGCTTCTGCAGGCCGTGCTCGGCAACGCCACGAGCAGAACCCTCGAATGGCGCAAGCTCGTGATACCACTGGCGTTGATGACAGGCGGGCTGTTGCTGTTGAACGTCGGCAGTCTCAATCACCTCCCAACTGGCGACAGTGCCTGGCGCAAGGGGCTGTTCTTTTCAATCAGCGCAGTGATCCTCTGGCTCGTATTCGCCGCGTTGAATCAAAGGGGCCTGGAAAAACTTGCCGTCAACGCATCAGGGGCCTGGACCGGCTTGATGATGGCAGGCGCCGGGCTGGGCACCTTGATCGCCTTACCCGCCGTACTGGTGCTTGATCTTCTGAAACTGCCAAGTCTGGGCTTCAGTGTTTCCGTGGCTGGGCCGTTGTATGCCTGGGGGCTCTTTATCGCGCTGATGTCGTCGGTCGTCGGGGCCTGGGCGTGGAATGCCGCGTCCCGTCGCCTGCCCATGGTGCTTAGCGGGCAGCTGATATCCCTGGAGTCACTCTTCGCGACGATACTAGGCCTGGTGTTTCATCAGCGACTGCCCACTCTTTGGGAAACCTCAGGGCTAGCCGGTGTTCTTGTCGGCGTGGTTGTGGCCGTTCGTATCATCCTGACATCCAGCGAATCGACCGACCGCGCCCGACACGAGGAGAACATCGCCAGGCGCACCCGGTGATGCATCTTTCACTGATCATCGTTTCGCGCCAGACTCATTCGATTCCCTGACCGCAAGGATAGCCAGCATGATCTCTCACGTTTTCCTAGGCATAGGCGATTTCGACCGCGCGTTCGCTTTCCATTCAAAGATAATGGCCGGGCTGGGCCTTACGTTGAAGTTCTGCGACGCCACTAAAGGCTGGGCCGGTTGGGTTTGCGAGGGCTCGCCTCGGCCGATCTTCGTGATTGGAAAACCATTTGACGGCAACCCAAGCGCGCCCGGTAACGGTCAGATGGTGGCGCTGCTGGCACCCAGCCGGGAGCTTGTCGCACGCAGCCACGCAATGGCGCTGGCCCTGGGAGGAACGTGTGAGGGAGCGCCTGGATTGAGGCCCCATTACCACCCCGACTATTACGGCGCCTATTTTCGAGACCTCGACGGCAACAAGCTGTGTGTCTGCTGCCATGATCCGCTGGGTTAGACGTCCACGGCTTTGCGAGGCTTGCCTTCTACCGGCTGACACAAATTGGCCGCAAGTGCTTCCAGCAAGGCACTGACCTTGGGAAGCTTCTCACGGCTTTTCTGCCAGGCAAGGTTGATCACCATTCCGTCGGTTGCCAGATGGGCAAGCACCTCAATCAACGTGCCCTCCTCAAGCTGCCGCTGGATCAACCATGAAGGTAACTGTGCAATCCCGCACCCGGCCGATACCGCAGCAACCAGCCCTTCACCGTCCCCCACGACCAACGCTGGCGACACCTGTTTTCTTACCGTCTCGCCGGGACGCTCACCGGCAAAATTCCACGGACTGAGCTTGCCGTCCGGCCAGCCGTAGGCGAGGCACTGGTGATGTTCCAGATCGCGATCGGTCATGGGGATGCCATGCTTGGCCAAGTACATGGGTGAGGCACAGAAGACATGCCATTCACGACCCAGGTAACGATGCCCCAGCGCGTCAGGCCAAACCTGTGAGCCGCCAATGGTGACGACGATATCCACGCCTTCCTGGAGAGGGTCGATGAAACGATCCGTGAACGAGATGTGCGGCACCAGCCGCGGATAGTCCTGGATACACCGCAAGATGATGGGCATCACTTGCGAACGACCAAAGGCTGCCGGAAGGTCAAGCCGGACCCTGCCCTGTGGCTCGGCGTCTTCAGCACGCAGCGACAGCTCGGCCTCTTCAAGGTCTGCAAGCACCCCCGTGCAGGTGCGATAGAACGCCGTCCCAGCGTCCGTCAGCGATACCCGCCGGGTGGTGCGATCGAACAATCGAGCGCCAAGACGGCTCTCCAGACGGGCGACGCTTTTGCTGATGGCCGAGCCCGTGAGGCTCATCCGCTCTGCGGCGGCCTTGAAGCTGCCGGATTCGGCGACGCAGACAAAGACATCGATCCCCTTCAATCGCTCGGAGGAAAACATTAGGCGTCCTGTTATTGATGAATTGAGTTCAACCTGCAATGGAAAATCCATCATAAATCAGAACTGGATTCCTCAGTAAACTTGCCGCGAGCGTATTGCGCCACGCTGCGCCCCTGGCAATGATCGATTGAACAAAGAGGCAAGGATGCTCGCTACCCTTAGAAACTACCCCACGACCGTCAACCTGCTGCTTTGCGCGTCTTCGATACTGACGTTGGGCCGAGCGATCACGCTGCCCTATCTGGTTATCTATCTGTCCGAAAACTTCGCCATGGGTGTGGCGGATATCGGAGTGGTCATCGGCAGCACACTGATCATTGGATCGCTATTGAGCCTCTATGGCGGTTTCCTCGTGGACAGGCTCTCCAGCTACCGACTCATTCTGGGGTTCAGTGGGTTGTTCAGCCTGGGGTTCCTTGGGGCAGTCGTGACGCGCGAACTCTGGCTTTTTTTCATCTGCCTGGTGCTGATCAATCTGGCATATGCCGTCATCGATATAGCGGTCAAAGCGGGATTTGGCAGCTTGCTCCCCGCCGCCGAACGCAGCGAAGTGTTCTCGATCAAATACACGCTGACCAACATCGGCTATGCCGTCGGACCGTTTCTCGGGGCGGGGATAGCCAAGCTAGGGATCAGCTTGCCCTTTCTATTGTCTGCCGGGCTCGGTGCCGGCTTCTTTCTCATTTACTTCGTTTGGGGCGACAGACATTCCGCCCCCGTCGACGCAGGCCAGGCGCCTGTGCCTTTCCTGGCGGTGGGCAAGGTTCTGTTTCACGACTACCGGCTGGTATGTTTCACCCTTGGCGGCCTGCTCAGCGCCGTAGTCTTCGGCCAGTTCACCGCCTATCTCTCGCAGTATCTGGTGGTGACCACCACGCCTGAGAACACCTACCGAATCATCAGCGCTATCGTCACGACCAATGCGCTGATGGTGATCAGCTTGCAATATTCCATCGGCAAGAAAATATCCCATCGGCATCTGAATCTTTGGCTAGTGGCCGGGCTGGGAATGTTCCTCATGGGCCTGGCCGGTTTCGCCCTGTCCAACTCGGTGATGTTCTGGGTGATGTCCATGGCTGTATTCACTGTCGGGGAAATAATCGTATTCCCCGCGGAATACATGTTCATCGACAACATCGCGCCCAACCATCTGCGCGGCATGTACTACGCCGCGCAGAACCTCGGCAACCTGGGGGCCGCGGCCGGGCCGTTGCTCTGCGGCGTGGTCCTGGCCACGCAACCGCCCCACAGCATTTTCTACATGCTCGCGCTCTTTATTATCGCGGGAGGAGCTTTTTATATATTGGGTGCCTCCCGCTGGCTCAACCACGGCCGACAAAAACCGTGAAAAGCCTCTGCCATCTCACCCAGCGAACAAAAAGTGTCTTTGGAGCAGACCGTGAACGCCCCGTACACCTCAGTCAAAACAGCCAGGCGGGAGGCGACCGACCTCGGGTCTTGCGAACAGGTATCCCTGCATCAGATCGATACCCAGCTCCAGGAGCGCGGCGCTTTCCCCACGCGTCTCAATGCCCTCGGCTATGACGGTAATGCCCAGGCGTTTGGCGACCAGGACGATACCCTCGACAATCGCTTGCTTGACGGTGTCTTGATCAATCGTGCGGGTCAACGCCATATCAATCTTCAGCACTTGCGGCTGAAACATGGCCAGCAGATTGAGCCCTGAGTAACCGGAGCCGAAATCGTCAATGGCGGTGGTGAAACCCTGGCGCTCGTACTCCACGAAAATCGACTTGAGGTGGTCAGGATCTACCACCTTCTCGCCTTCCGTTACTTCGAACATGAGTCGGTTTGGCGGGAAGTTTGTATTACGTGCGGCTTCCAGGGTTGCCCGGATACAGGTCTCGGGCCTGTACACGGCATTGGGCAGGAAATTGATGCTGAGCAGGCAATCGGCAATGTCCAGAATGCCCAGCCGGGCGGCTTCCTCGATCGCCTTCACGCGACACGCCTGGTCGAACCGGTAGCGGTTACCGTCATTGACCAGCCCAAGAATGTAGCCTGCCGATTCGCCATTGACGCCCCGCACCAACGCCTCATAAGCGAACGCGGTGCGCGTTCGCACATTGAAGATGGGTTGAAAGGCCATTGTGAAGTCGAACCCCAGCGCCTCGTGGTTGCGGCATTCGGCGCAACCGAGGGATTTGAAGGCTGGATCGGAGGAGTCTTGGGTCATGATCAATATTCCGTTGCTTAACGGGGCATCCCCTGCACATGCAAGGAACTGTAGTCGACACCGTTTGAATCGGCACAGTCCGAGCTTTCTGGAGGACGTTTGAGTCCATGATTACCGACGGGACTCCTCCAGCCCGCTAGCCAGGCTTTATCGCCACGGGCATCGCGATACGCGTGCAGGCGTAAAGCAATATTCCGACAACCATCAAGGCTGCACCGCGAAGCCAGGTTTCCAGGCTTTGCTGACTGAGCAATATCAAACACGAAACGATAGCCAGAACGGGCACCCAGGTTGGCACCCGAAAATGCGCTTCCTCAACCGTGTCACGCCTTAACACCAATACCGCCAGATTTGTGCTGAGGAATACGAAAAGCAACAGCAGAACAACTGTCTGGGCCAATGCAGCAAGGGTGCCGGTCAGTGTCAACGCAATAGATACAAGGGTCGTGGCGATGATAGCGACCCAAGGCGTACGTCTGTTGGGCAGTACCTGCGCCAAGGCCTCCGGCAACAGCCCCAGACACGCCATTCCATAGGCGAGTCGACTGGCCATGATCAGAGTCAGCAACGCTCCGTTGGCCACGGCGATGAGCGCGATAAAGGCAAACACGCGAGGTGGAATGTTCAATCCCGATGCCCGGACGACTTCCAGCAACGGGGCCGACGTTGCGACCAGTTGCTCCATCGGCAGCACTGAAGAGGCTGCGACACCAACGGCCATGTAGACGACCCCGGCGGTCAACAATGCCGCAAATAAGGCGCGCGGATAGACCTTTCGAACATCACGTATTTCCTCAGCCAGATTGGCGGATGTTTCAAAGCCGACAAACGAATAGAAGGCCAGCAATGCCGCCCCCAACACCGCCAGCATCGGACTGACCCCCGGCTTGAATTGCAACGCGGCTTCCAGGTGAGCATCACCGGAACGGAAAAACCAGGCGGCAGCCACAACGACCAGAATCAGGCCTGACAGTTCTATGAGCGTCATCACCAGATTCGCCCCCAGAGACTCTTTTATTCCCCTGGCATTCAAGAGCGCTATGACCACCAGAAACACCAGGGCCGCGACGTGCGGTGAGACCTGAACAAATGCGCCCAGATAATCACCCGCGAAAGCCAGCGAAAGACCGGCAGCGCTTGTGACAGCCGCAGCCAGCATGCAGAACCCGACCAAAAACGAAATAAGCGGTGACTTGAATGCCTTCTCGGCATACACCGACGCCGCTCCCGCATGGGGGTATTTGGTGACCAGCTCCGCATACGAACCGGCCGTCAGCATTGCGAAGAATAATGCGACCAGCAACGGCACCCAGATCGCGCCGCCCACCTCCCCCGCGATCGTGCCGGCGAGCGCATAAACGCCGGCGCCGAGTACATCGCCAAGAATGAAAAGAAACAGCATCGGTCCTGTCACCGCCCGGCGCAAGGAGGTCCGGGATTTAGGGGGCGTTACTTTCATATTCTGGCTCTGCTTCAAACATGCACGTGTTGGGTACCTCGCGTTGCGCCAGGCAGTGGTATGACTCTCTGAGTAGTGGAAGTATTTGCCCAGTGAAAGTTCAGAAATGTTCCCCATCATCGCGCCGTCCGGGTCAATCGTCAGAGTCATTTACTGGCCCTTGGTGGGACCGTTGGTCGAAAGCAAAATCGGGCACACAGGCCAGTCCAGCAATCGTGATCTAGTATCAACGCAGGTTCGGCTGGAGAAGCCCCAATGTCGTTGGCTGAAGAACGCAAACCTGAACGCCGCAAGGAAACCCGGCTGTTCCTCTTCCTTGTCGTGTTCCTCTTTCCGCTGCTGTCGGTCGCCATCGTCGGCGGCTACGGTTTCCTCGTCTGGTTTTTCCAGATGCTGTATGGCCCTCCTGGCCCTCCCCACTGACCGGTGGCTTTTTCTTGAGGCTATTGGAGCCCGTTCATGGACGAAACCCTGCATATCGCCAGTCTTGTCGTACTTGCCCGACCGGAGATGTTCGACGCGGTCAAGGCCAACCTGCGCCTGCTCGATGGCCTGGAGCTGCATCAGGAAAGTGCCGCCGGAAAACTGGTGGTAGTGCTTGAAGCCGTGCATGAAGACCAGATCCTGCAACGCATCGACCAGATCAACAACCTGCCCGGCGTACTCAACGCGGCGTTGATCTATCACGAACTCCTCGAGCCCGAAGGAGACATCGAATGAGCATGACCCGCCGTGCATTCGTCAAGACCCAGGCCGCCGCCATTGCAGCCGCCGCTGCGGGCCTGCCGATCGTAACCTCTGCCAGCAACCTGGTGACCGAAGCGGACATGGTCACCCTGGACTGGAACAAGGCGCCTTGCCGGTTCTGTGGCACCGGGTGCAGCGTGATGGTCGCGACCCGGGATAACCGGGTGGTCGCCACCCATGGCGACGTGAAGGCCGAAGTCAATCGTGGGCTCAACTGCGTGAAAGGCTATTTTCTTTCAAAGATCATGTATGGCGTCGATCGCCTGACCCAGCCGCTGTTGCGCATGAAGAACGGTCAGTACGACAAGCAGGGCGAATTCCAGCCGGTCAGTTGGGAGCAAGCCTTCGACATCATGGAGCTGAAGTTCAAGCAGGCCCTGAAAAGCAAGGGGCCCGAATCGGTCGGTATGTTCGGCTCCGGACAGTGGACGGTCTGGGAAGGCTACGCCGCCAACAAACTGATGAAGGCCGGCTTTCGCACCAACAACATCGACCCCAACGCCCGCCATTGCATGGCCTCGGCGGTGATGGGTTTCATGCGCACCTTTGGCGCCGATGAACCCATGGGTTGTTATGACGACATCGAAGCCACCGATGCCTTCGTGCTCTGGGGCTCGAACATGGCCGAGATGCACCCGGTGCTCTGGAGCCGGGTCACCGATCGCCGCCTGAGCCAGCCCCATGTGAAAGTGGCGGTGCTGTCCACCTTCGAACATCGCAGTTTCGAGTTGGCCGACATCCCCATGGTGTTCAAGCCGCAAACCGACCTGCTGATTCTTAACTACATCGCCAACCACATCATTGAAAGCGGCGCGGTGAACCAGGATTTCATCAGCAAGCACACCCGCTTTGCCCGGGGTGCCGACGACATCGGCTACGGTCTGCGTCCTGACGACCCACGGGAAACCAGCGCGAAGAATGCCGGCAAGGCCAACACCTGGACGGATATTGACTTCGAGGCGTACGCCGCCTTCGTCAAGCCTTACACGCTGGAGCGAACCGCCAGGGAGACGGGGGTTGCACCTGAGCGACTGAAAAGCCTGGCGCAGTTGTATGCCGACCCCAAGCGTAAGGTCGTGTCGTTCTGGACCATGGGGTTCAACCAGCACACGCGTGGCGTCTGGGCCAACAACCTGATCTACAACATCCACCTGCTTACCGGCAAGATCAGTGAGCCGGGCAATAGCCCGTTCTCGTTGACCGGTCAACCGTCGGCCTGTGGCACGGCACGTGAAGTGGGGACTTTTTCCCACCGACTACCGGCCGACCTGGTGGTCACCAATCCCAAGCATCGCGCCACCGCCGAGAAAATCTGGAAGCTGCCCGCCGGCACCATCCAGGAAAAGCCCGGCTTCCACGCGGTGGAACAGAGCCGCATGCTCAAGGACGGTGTGCTCAACGTGTGCTGGACCCAGGCCAGCAACAACATGCAGGCCGGACCGAACATCATGCAGGAAGTCCTGCCGGGTTGGCGCAACCCGGACAATTTCATGATTGTCTCCGACGTCTACCCCACCGTTTCCGCCCAGGCCGCCGACCTGATTCTGCCCAGCGCCATGTGGGTGGAGAAGGAAGGCGCCTTCGGTAACGCTGAACGACGCACGCAATTCTGGCATCAGTTGGTGACGGCACCGGGAGACGCCCGGTCGGACCTGTGGCAGTTGATGGAATTTTCCAAGCGCTTCACCACCGATGAAACCTGGCCCGCCGAATTGCTCGCCAAGGCACCTGAGCTCAAGGGCAAGACCCTCTTCGAGGTGCTGTTCAAAAATGGCCAGGTGGACCAGTTCCCCGTCGAGCAGTTGGAAGCCGGCTACAAAAACGATGAAGCCAAGGCCTTTGGGTTTTACCCGCAGAAGGGGCTGTTCGAGGAGTACGCCCAATTCGGTCGCGGCCATGGACATGACCTTGCCGCATTTGACCGTTACCACAGTGAACGGGGCCTGCGCTGGCCGGTGGTGGATGGCAAGGAAACCCGCTGGCGTTATCGCGAGGGGCTGGACCCCTATGTGGAGAAAGGCAGCGAGGTGCAGTTCTATGGCTATCCGGACAAGAAGGCGATCATTTTCGCCCTCCCCTACGAACCGCCGGCCGAGGCACCGGATGCGGACTACCCGTTCTGGCTGAGCACCGGGCGCGTTCTTGAACACTGGCACACGGGCAGCATGACCCAGCGAGTCGAAGAACTCTACAAAGCCGTGCCGGATGCGCTGGTGTACATGCATCCCGAGGATGCCAAGGCCTTGAAAGCACGGCGCGGCAGTGAAGTGAAGCTGATCAGCCGACGCGGTGAGATCCGTGCGCGCATCGAAACCCGCGGGCGCAACAAGCCGCCTCAAGGATTGGTATTCGTGCCGTTTTTCGACGCCAACAAGCTGATCAACAAGGTCACGCTCGATGCCACCGACCCGATCTCCAAGCAAACCGACTACAAAAAGTGCGCGATACGCATCGAGTTGGTCAGCGTGGCCTGAGGAGAACCCTGATGCTTTTTCGAATGCTGCCCTTGTTTCTGCTTGCCGCGATTGGCGTGGTGATCGCGGCTGAAATCAACTACCCGCTCGACGCGCCAGCTCCGGATGGGCGTCGCCCCGGCGGCACTCTGTCCCAGAACATGCCCGCCCCGCCCATTACCGATGAAGAAAACAAAGACCTCAAACGCGAGCGTAATTACCCGGATCAGCCGCCGACCATTCCCCACACCATCCGTGGCTATCAGGTCGACGCGAACGGCAACAAGTGCCTGTCCTGTCACAGCCGTGCCAACAGCGCACGGACCCAGGCAACGATGATCAGCATCACCCACTACATGGACCGCGATGGCCAAGCGCTGGCGGCCGTCTCACCACGTCGGTACTTCTGCAACCAGTGCCATGTACCGCAGGCGGACGTGAAGCCTTTGGTGGGAAACAATTTCGAGACAATCGACAAACTGCTGCAAGACAACGCCAACGCCACGAAGAAACCTTGAGGAGGCAACATGAAAGCACTGTTCGCCTTGCTCAAGGACTACTGGGGCGTCCTGCGTCGTCCGAGCCTGTATTACAGCCTGGGTTTCCTGACGCTTGGGGGCTTTATCGCCGGTATCGTTTTCTGGGGCGGCTTCAACACTGCACTGGAGGCGACCAATACCGAGACGTTCTGCGTGTCCTGCCATGAAATGCGTGACAACGTGTTTGTCGAGCTCAAGGACACGATCCACTACACCAACCGCTCCGGCGTACGCGCCAGTTGTCCGGACTGTCACGTGCCACACGAGTGGACCCATAAGATCGCGCGCAAGATGCAGGCCTCCAAGGAGGTCTGGGGCAAGATTTTCGGTACCATCGACACCCGCGACAAATTCCTCGCCCTGCGACGTGAACTGGCCGAGCACGAATGGGCCCGACTCAAGGCCAACGACTCGCGAGAATGCCGCAATTGTCACAACTTCGAATTCATGGACTTCACCCGGCAAAGCAAGCGCGCCTCGAGCATGCACTCGACCTCACTGGCCAATGGCGAGGCAACCTGCATCGATTGCCACAAGGGCATCGCTCACAAGTTGCCTGATATGAGCGGCGTCAAAGGCTGGTGAGGAGGTTCGGGCCGCCCATACGCATCAACCTACCCAGCCGATGGCCGTTTTCGGGATGACCTCGGACTCATCGAGTTTGGAGGCAAACATGCTCACCGCTTCGAGTGCGTCACTGGTACCGGTTCTGATCTGCAGAATAACCGATCCGGCCTGATCGGCCAGGGTTACGCCACGCAGGGCGCCCTCCTGGGTCACCGTCATGCTGGCGACGGCGTCACGGGTTTCAGACAGAATCAGGCCGATCATCTCGGCAATCTCGGCCGTCGAACGGCTGGTGCGCCCGGCCAGTTGCCGGACTTCATCGGCGACTACCGCAAACCCTCTCCCTTGATCGCCGGCCCGCGCCGCTTCGATGGCCGCGTTAAGGGCAAGCAGGTTGGTCTGGTCGGCGATGCCGCGAATGGTATTGACGATGGCCGTGATCTCTTCAGAACGCGCGCCCAACTGGCCGACCAATCGTGCAGAGGCCCCGATATTGTCAGCGATCTGGCGCATTTCCTTGGCCGTCTGCTGAATCACTTGCGAGCCCTGTTCAGCGACTTTCTCGGTCTCGGCAGAGATGTGGTAGGCACGGGAAGCGCCGCGCGAATCCTCTTCGAATTTCTCGACTCGTTCGCTGATGTCACTGGCGAACTTGATGATTTTGCTCAGCTTGCCTTCGGCATCGTAGACCGGGTTGTAACTGGCCTCCAACCAGACAACCTTGCCGTGCTTGCCCAGACGTTTGAATTGACCACTGAAAAATTCACCGCTATTGAGGCGACGCCAGAAATCGCTGTATTCGGAGCTGCTCACCAGCTCCTGCTCGCAGAACAGCCGGTGGTGCTTGCCTTTGAGTTCCGCCAGCGAGTAATTCATGACACTGAGGAAGTTGTCGTTAGCGGTCAGGATGTTGCCGTTCAGATCGAATTCGATCACCGCCATAGCGCGATCGAGTGCGGCCAGCTTGCCTTGGGTTTGCGCCTCGTTTGCTACCCGCGCGGTGACGTCGAGTGCATATTTGACCACTTTTACAACGCGGCCTTGTTCGTCCACTACCGGGTTATAGCTGGCCTCCAGCCAGACATTCCCACCCTTGCCATTGACTCGCTGAAAAGTGCCGGACACGAATTGACCGGACCGCAGGCGGTCCCAGAACTGACGATACTCGGCGCTGCTGACCAGCGCGGGCGTGCAGAAATCCCGATGAGACATACCGGCCAGTTGATCTGCCCGATGCCCCATCGTATGCAAGAAATTCTCATTGGCGCGCAGTACCTTGCCATCTGGGCTGAACTCCACAACGGCCATCGACCGCTCCAGAGCACCCACCAATCCTTTGTACGTTGCCAATTCGGCTGTCCTAGCCATCAATTCACTTTTCAGCGTTGAATTAAACATGACGTACCCTCGGCGAACCCACAAATCGATCGGACCTTATTGAGGGTATCGGCGAGTTGGCTGAAGGCTAAATACGGCGTGAAAGATTATGTTTTGACGCCAGATAAACGGCAGAAAAACCGTTTTGACTTGTCTCCATCGGATCGTGGAAATGGCCAGACCAGGCAAGCCGCATTGGCTTGCCTGGTCTGGCCCTTCGGTTGCCAGCGGACCGTCAGTCAGCCCTCCCCGACCGGCTGCAACACGCCGGCGGCCTCAGGCTTTTTTGCGAACAGCCTTTGTGGCAACAGGAAGTACGCCAGTGCCGGCAACAGGATCAGCGCGCCGAGCATGTTCACCAGGAACATGAAGGCCAGCAGGATGCCCATGTCGGCCTGGAACTTGATCGGCGAGAAAGCCCAGGTCGCCACGGCGATAGCCAGGGTGACGCCGGTCAGCAGAACCACCTTGCCGGTGAACAGCAGCGCGCGGTAATAGGCCTCGGACAGCGTGGCGCCGGCGCGCATGTGGGTCAGGATCACGCTCAGCACATACAGCGCGTAGTCGACCCCAATGCCCACCCCGAGGGCGATCACCGGCAAAGTCGCCACCTTCACGCCCATGCCCAGACCCACCATCAGCGCCTCGCAGAGGATCGAGGTGAGCATCAGCGGCAGCACCGCGGCGAGTACCGCGCGCCAGGAACGGAAGGTCACCCAGCAAAGCAGGATCACGGCACCGTAGACCCAGAACAGCATCTCGCGCATGGCCTTCTTCACCACAATGTTGGTGGCTGCCTCGATGCCGGCGCTCCCCGCAGCGAGCATAAACTTCACGTCCGGCAGTTGCTGCTGGGCGACAAAGGCTTCGCTGGTCTGCACCACCCGCTCCAGAGTGTCAGCCTTGTGGTCGGCCAGGTAGACGTAAAGCGAGAGCAGCGAACAGCCCTGGTTGAACAGCTCACGCGGCGCACGGGTCTGTACCGCGCCGAGGGCCCCGTCATTGGGAATCAACTCGTACCATTTGAAGTTGCCCTCGTTATATCCGGCGGCGGCGATCTTGCTCAGGGCCGCCATGGAGTTGGTCGACTCGACGCCCGGCAATTGCTCCAGTTGCCAGGCCAAAGCATCCACCGCCGCCAGGGTCGGATAGCGGGTGCATTGGTCTTCCGGGGTTTTGACCATGACCACGAAAATGTCCGAACTGGCCGCGTAGTTCTGCGTCATGAAAGCCGCATCGCGGTTGTAGCGCGAGTCTGGACGCAGCTCCGGAGCGCCTGGGTCCAGATCGCCGATTTTCAGGTGCAGGCTGACGGCGAAACCGCCGACCGCCAGCGCCAGGCCCACCAGGCAAGCGCCGTAAGCCCAGGAGCGCCGGGTGAACAGGTCGAGGAAACTCCAGAGCGGATGCTTGACGTTTGCTTTCAACTCAGCGGTTTCGGCCCGCAAGCTGCGCTCGGCCGCCTTGGCGCCGACACCGATATAGCTGAGCAGAATCGGCAGCAGGATCAGGTTGGTGAAGATCAGCACCGCCACTCCGATGCTGGCGGTAATCGCCAGGTCCTGGATCACGCGGATCTTGATCACCATCAGCACCGCGAACCCCACCGCATCACAAAGCAACGCGGTCATGCCGGCGGCAAACAAGCGGCGGAAGGTATAACGCGCGGCGACCACCCGGTGCGTGCCACGACCGATGTCCTGCATGATGCCGTTCATCTTCTGCGCGCCGTGGCTCATGCCGATGGCGAACACCAGAAAAGGCACCAACGCCGAATAGGGATCCAGGTCGTAACCAAGGCTGGCGAGCAGCCCGACCTGCCAGAGCACCGCCACCAGGGAGCAGAGCACCACCAGCGCGGTGCTGCGGGCACAACGGGTGTACCAGTAGAGCACCACGACCGTCACCAGCACGGCAACCACGAAAAACAGCATGACCTGGACCAGTCCGGCAATCAGGTCGCCGATGATCTTGGTGAACCCAGTGATGTGGATCTGGATTCGATCGCTCTGGTATTTGTCGCGCAAAGCTTCCAGCTGCCGGGAAAATTCGCCGGCATCCAGCGCCTTGCCGGTCACGGGATTGATTTCCAGCAGCGGCACGAATATCACGCTGGACTGAAAGTTGCCCGCCACCAGTTGGCCGATCTCGCCGGAGCGGGCAACGTTGGTGCGCACCTGCTCCAGACTGGCGGCGGAACCGTCATAGGTGTCCGGGATCACCGTGCCGCCATCAAGGCCCTCCTCTGTCACGGCCGTCCAGCGCGTGGTCGGCGTCCAGAGCGACTTCATATAAGGCTTGTCGACACCCGGCAGCAAATAGATCTCGTCGTTGAGCCTGGCGAGAACGTCGAGGTAATCCTTGTCGAAGATGTTGCCGTCCTTGACCGCCACGGCAATGCGCACTGAGTTACCCAGGCCGCTCAATTCGCTGCGTCGCTCAAGGAAATTGGCGACGTAAGGGTGCGACGTCGGAATGGTTTTTTCGAAACTGGCATTGAGACCGATCTTGCTAGCCTGGTAACCCAGCACCAGGGTGGCCAGCAGGCAGAGCAGAATCACCCAGGGGCGATGATTGAAGATCGCCCGCTCGCCCATGTTTCCGGAACGCGGATCGAAATCCTCCAGACGGGCGATTACCACTTGCTGTTCGAGGGCGGGATTATGGTCGTTCACATCGGACTCCGAATACGGCCGCATAGGGCTCTGGCAAGTGTTTCAACGTTGCGCCGAGTAAAGGTCATGCTTGAGGCGGGTCACGCCACTGAGGCCGACACCAATCAAGCTGCCGTCCGGGGCGGCCACCAGGCCGGCGATCGAGGTGCCGGTCGGTCCTTTCAAGTGCCGCAAGCTGCGGCCTCGATCGAGGCTGAGCAGCAGATCGCCGGCCTGGCTGGCCAGGATCAACGTGCCATCAGGCGAGCGAGTGCCGGCCGACAAAGCCACTTCCAGCCCCGTCTCGATCCGCCGCCAACTCACACCCTGGTCGCCCGACCAATAAGCATTGCCGCGCAGACCGAAGGCCAACAACTCTCCGGCCGAGCTGCCCTGCACACCGAAAAAACTGCCGTCATAGGGTGAATCGAGGGCCTCGAAGCGGCTCCCGTTGTCAGTCGAACGCAGCAGCAGACCGCGTTCGCCGACGATGAATAGCGCACCGCCTGCCGGGCGAATGCCGTACAGGTTGAGGCCCTCGGGGTTATCCACCTGCTGCATCCACGGCTGCCAACTGTCGCCACCGTCAGCGGTACGCAGAATCAGGCCATAGGCGCCGACCACATAACCGTTGCGACGGTCGCTGAAATACAGGTCGAGAAACGGCTTGTCCGGGCCATCGGCGATCAGCCACTCGGCGTCCTTGAGCCGCTTGGCGTCGTTGCCTTGTTGAGCCGAAACCAGCGCCAGGTGCGCCGCTGCGACACCATCGAGTTGCTTGACCCAGGTTTCGCCACCGTCGGTGCTGTGAAGAATCACGCCCAGATGACCGACAGCCCAGCCCCGTTCGGCATCCACGAACTGCACCGCCGTCAGGCTGACGCTGACCGGCACACGGGCCTGGCGCCAGCTCTGGCCGGAGTCATCAGAGAGCAGCACGATGCCGCGTTCGCCGACCGCCACCAGCCGATCGCCCGCCCGGGTTACCGCCAGCAGCACCGCACGGGGTGCCTTGGCACTTTGCAAGGCCGGCTGGTTGAGTAGTGCTATGCCCGGGCTGGCCGTCGCCCAGCCTGACACTGATAACGCAGCCAGCAGCAAGGCCACCGGTAGCGCCCGCATGAGTGAAAAATTACCGATCATGTCCGCTCCAACCGCCGCATAAGAATTATCCAACCGCTGATCGCACAAGGCGCCGATGCCTGGGCTCCGGCGCCTTGCACAATTGCTTAGCGCATACTGTCGCTGGCCATGGCGTCAGGGGTGAAGAACGCGGACGGCGGACGCGGATAGCTCTGGTACTGCACATCCAGGTCGTTGGCCGAGGAGTTCAGGAAGTAGGCGCCGGTCTCCAGGTTGTAGCTGCCCCACATCATCTGAGCGGTCAGCGCGGGCATTTCAGGCGCCAGCAACGTCAGCGAATAGTTATGCCGCCCCAACTTGCCTTGGGCGTCATAGCCGTCGAGCAGCAGTACTTGCCACGAGTCCTCGTCCACGTAATAGGTGCGCTTGGGCACCACATGACGTTTGCCATCCTTGAGTGTCGCGCTCACGACCCACACCCGATGCTTCTCCCACCGCACCAGATCCGGGTTGAGGAAGCCTGGCTTGAGCAACTCGTCGCTGCTCGCTGCTGCCGCGCGGTTGTTGTTGTAGGGCACCAGCAACTCTTTCTTGCCAACCAGCTTGAGGTCGTGGCGGTCGGTCGGACCGAAGATCATGAAGGCCTCGTCGAAGAAACCGACGCCCGAGGTGACGAAGTCCGGCGTATCGTAGGCAACGTTCGGCGCACGACGCACCCGGCGCTGGCCGACCAGGTACTGCCAGGCGGCACGTTTGCCGGGGTCCATGTCCCAGTGGGTCATCAGACCCTCGCCGGCCTTGGAGGACGGTTGCTCCGTGGCCAGTTTGCCAATCAGAAACTTGCCTGCGAAGGTTTCCAGGCTGCCGTCTTTGAAGTAGTAGGGTTGCTGGTACCAGAAGCGCGCGCGGGTGGCCTGGATTTTCTTGCCGCCTGCGGTCATCAGCCAGGTATCAAAAGGCGAATAGAAGGTGTCTCCGCCTTGCCAGGACAGGCGGTAGTTCCACAGCACCTCGGCGCCGTTTTGCGGCAATGGAAATGGGATCCCGCCATAGGCGCCGCTGACCTTTTCGGTGGCCACCTCAAGGTTCGCGCGGGTAGCGTTTTTCAGGGTGTTGTCATACACCCACTGAGGCGCTGCGGCACTGCGCCGGGTGGGATAGACGTCCAGACGGTAAGCGGGATACTTCTGCAACAGGGCTTTGGTGCCTTCGGCCAATTGGTCGGCGTACTGCGCCATGTTGGACGCGCTGACCGAGTACAGCGGCTTGTCGGCGGCGAACGGATCAGCGCGTTTATCGCCATTCTTGTAGCCGGCCGGTGCTGTGGTGTAGCCACCTGTCCATTCCGGAATGCTGCCGTCTTTGTTGCCGGCGCGCTCGGCGCCAAGGGGGGTGAGGTCCGAGTTCAGGCGTGCGGCCTGCTCCGGGGAAACGGCCGCGTGCACCAGGCCGGCACTGAGCAAGGCAATGGCCAAGGCCGAAATACGCAAGGAAAGGTTGCTGTGCATAACGAATGAAACCTCTTATTAGAATGTGGTTTTCACATACATGGAGACAAAGTCACGGTCGGCCAGCGATTGCCCGTAGCTGAAGTTGCCGTCCTCGCGCAGCCCTGCCTCCTTCTTGCCGAAGAAGTTCACGTAGTTGATGCCGAAGTCCCAGCGTTGCAGGTAAGTGGCTTTGACACCGACACTCCAGTCGCCTGCGTGGGTATTGCCGAACCCGGCCTTGCTGACCGCTGAGGAGCGCCCATCGAGGACCACGCCAAAACCCATCGGTACGCTCAGGTCGAGACCGTCGGCCACCTGGAAATAAGCCGGTTCGGCCAGCACGCGCAGCGCCGTGGCGTCCCGGGTGGTGTTGGCGTCCAATGCCGCGCGGTTGTCGGTGACGCTGAGGGTGCGGTTCCAGGCCAGTTCGGCGAGCACCGAACCACCATCCCACAGCGGGCCGGGCGACAGCAGATAGATGGTCGAGAGGTTGACGTGGGCGGTCTTGCCCTTGGCGTAGAGCGCATCGCCGTTGTTGTCCGCCGCCATGGCAGGTGTCACCACCTGCAGGTTGCTCACCAGCGGTGCGTCCCAGCGCACCGAGGTTTCGCCGGCGAAATTGAACGGGCCATAAGCCGTGGAGAAGCTGGCGCCGAGGGTTTTGATGTCTTCGGCGTAAACCTGGCGATAGGACCCCAGGATCGGCAGCCCGGTGGCCGCGGCCGCTGCACCGTCCAGATAGGCATAGAGCGCGCTCGGCGCCTTGTCGTGATACTTGGCAGCGTAGAAGCCCAGTTCCAGTTCGGTGCCTTCGGGCTTGTAGCGCAGTTGCATGCCGCCTTGGCCGGAGTTCCTGGCCTCGATATCGGAGGCATGCACGGTGGTGTTGCCAAACACCTGGGTCCAGTCGCCGGAACCTTCGCCGATACCATCGTTGTCACTCAGGTAGCTGCCCGCCCCCGGCAGGTTGGAACGCTCCCATTCGAACTGATAGTAGGCACCCACAGACAACTGCGGGTTGATCTGCAACTGCCCGGACACCTGATTGACCGGACGCAGGATTTCCTTGAACTGGGTGCCGGGTACGCTGAGCAGCTTGACGATATCGCTCGGCCCCTGGGCATTGGCAATGCCGTTGCCCCCGTAGAACAGGCTTTCGCCATAAATCAGGCTATGCCGGCCCAGCCGCACGGTGCCCTGGCTCGACTCGCCGACATCACCCCGCACAAACACGAAGGCGTCAAGCAATTCGGCGTCGCGCCCGTGCAGTTCGCGGGTATCGTCGAGAAAGTGCCGTTGCTCGCTGCTGTCGGTGTTCTTGTTGTAGATATCGTCGTACCAGGCCGCGCCGCTGAGGCGCAGGCCATAGTTTTCCCGGCTCAGGTCCATCTCACTGAACAGGTCCAGGCGGTTGGAGACCAGGCCGCTGCTGAAATTCTTGTCGCCCTGACTCTGGATCGAGGGGTACAGGCCCCCCGCCGTCGGCGCGTTGACCAGATTGTCGTCGGCCCCTTGCAGACGCCACGCCTGGCTGTATTTGAGGGTGTTATCCCAGCGCAGGCGCCATTGACTGTCGCCCAAGTCTATTTGCGCAGCCTGGGGCTGGGAGGCCCAGCCGGCCAGGCAGACCGAGAGTGCCAGGGCTGAACGCTTGAAGCCTGGATAGCATCGAGAGTTGTGCATGGTGTTCCTCATTGTTCTTGTTGTTGGAAGCATGTTTTTTGAACTGGCCGTTCGCTCGTAGTCGGCCGGTGGTCACTCGCCCAGGGCTCCTCGTTCAGATGTAGGTGGACGCCAGGCCACCATCGACCGGCAGATTGACGCCATTGATCCAGCGCGATTCGTCGGCACACAGAAAGGCGATGGCAGCCGCCACTTCATCGGCGTAGGCCGGGCGCTTCATACGATGAGCGTCAGCCTCGACGCGCTCTTGACCGAGCATGCTGACGAAATCACCCAGGATGGGCGTGAACACCGGGCCCGGCGCCACGCAGTTCATGCGCACAGAGGTCTGCAGGAACCAGGGTTGGGACTGCTGGTAATTCCAGACGATCAAGGCCTCTTTGAAATACTGGTAGCAGCTCTCCCGAGGCACCGGATGCTCGGCCAGCCAGGCCTGGCCATGGGCAAAGCTTTGGGTATCGGCCAGGGCCTTGTGCAAGTCCAGGCGCTGCGGCCATTGCGCACCCAGAATCGAGGCGACGTTGACGATGCTGCCTCCGGTAACAATGCGCGGTAGCACTGCCCCACAGAGATGGCGCACCCCCAGGTAATTGACCTGGGCAACCGCTTGCGGATCGGCGGTACCGGGGACTCCTGCAATGTTGCACAGGCCGTCGAGCGCCTGCGGCAACTGCTGCACGGCCGCATCGATGACATCCGGGTGGCTGAGATCAGCCTGGATGAAATCGTCCAGGCTCAGGTTGGGCTCATTGCGATCCATGCCGATGACGATGGCCCCGTGGGCACGCAGGATCCTCGCGGTTTCGGCGCCGATGCCCGAGGAAACCCCGGTCACGACTATCCTCTTGTTGGTCAACTTCATACGGGCTTCCCGATTCTTGCTTGTACTGCCTGCTCGAAGGCGGCGACAGCCAAGCCATATTGTTATTGCCGAATTAGTTAATCTCGGTAACTAGTTGTAGCAAGCGATATGCCATCTCTGAGTAATCGCAAGGCAACCGCTCAAGCACGCGGCATCCAGCGCAAACAGAGGCATGTGGGTATCTTGAGGGGGGATTCAGGCGTGTGAAAAAAGTGATGATTTCAGCAATTTCATGCTGCACTATGCGGATTATGATTATCCCGTTTAAGGATTTGTGATGGCGAACAAGCTGATTTCCCTGGCCGAACTCTCTCGCGCAACGCCAAACAAACCCGTGCGGGGTGCCAGCGAGCAGTTGCCACCAGGGGCGCCGCCTACCCTGCAGGACCTGACTGAATGCCTGATGTTCAGTCCGGGCGACGGCCGCATCTGGTTGAACGGCGCGCGCATGCTGCTGATCCACAACAGCGGCATCGGCGCGCTACGCCGAGAACTGATTGAAAGCATGGGCCTGGCCCGCGCCCGAGGCATCATGTTGCGCACCGGCTACCATTGCGGCGCCCGGGACGCCGCCCTGATCAAGGAGCGCTTCCCCGAGGCCGACATCCTGGCGCTGTTCGCCGCCGGTCCGATCATTCATGCGATCGAAGGCGCGGTGAAGGTCGAGCCGGTGCATTTCGAATTCGACATGAACCTGGGCACCTATTACGGCGAATTCCTCTGGCATCACTCCAGCGAGGACGACGAGCACATCGCCCAATACGGCATCGGCACCGAACCGGCCTGCTGGATGCAGACCGGCTATGCCACCGGGTACACCTCGGCGATGGTCGGCCGGCTGATTCTCTACCGCGAGGTCGAATGCCGTTCCACCGGTTCCAGCATTTGCCGGCTGATTGGAAAACCCGCGGAGGAATGGGACGACGCCGAAGCGGACCTGGCCGACCTGAACGCCGAACCTTTCGTCAGCACCGGCGGACGCAGCGTGACAGCCCATAGCCGCAGCGATAAAGGCGCCCTGCCGACCAGTTTGCTGGTTGATCCGACTCCCGCACAAGACAGCGACATGGTGGGGATTTCCTCGGCCTTCAACGCCGCCTGCCACATGTTGCGACGGGTCGCGCCGACCCAGGCAACGGTGCTGTTCACTGGCGAGTCCGGCGTCGGCAAGGAAATGTTTGCGCGGATGCTGCACCGCATCAGCCCGCGCCACGATGAACCCTTCGTCGCCATAAACTGCGCTGCCATCCCGGAAAACCTGATGGAGTCGGAGCTGTTCGGCGTCGAGCGCGGTGCCTACACCGGAGCCACTCAATCGCGCGCCGGGCGCTTCGAGCGTGCCGATGGCGGCACCCTGTTCCTTGACGAGATCGCCACCCTCAGCCTGGTGGCCCAGGGCAAGCTGCTGCGCGCCTTGCAGGAGGGCGAAGTCGAGCGAGTCGGTGGCAGCCGCACGTTGAAAGTCGATGTACGGGTGGTCGCTGCGACCAACGTCGACCTTCGCGCCGCCGCGCAACGGGGCGAGTTCCGTGAAGACCTGTTCTTTCGCTTGAATGTATTTCCGATCCATCTGCCGCCGCTGCGCGAACGCAAGGAAGACATCCCGCTGCTGATGACCCACTTCCTGCATCGCTTCACCCAGCGCCATGGTCGGCAGATCAGCGGCTTCACGCCGCGCACGGCCGATACGCTGCTGGCCTATGACTTTCCGGGCAATATCCGCGAGCTACAGAACCTGGTGGAGCGCGGCGTGATCAGCGCCCCGGACGGCGGCGCCATCGACCTGGCGCACTTGTTTACCAGCGGTGAACGCCTGGCCCAGCCCATGTTCTCCATCGGCACCCGTGGCCAACTGGCTGCGAGCCCCAACGACCCGCCGCCGGCCCGCCATGCAACGAGCGCCGCAGCCAGTACCGGCAGTGGTGCGAGTCTGGAGCTGTTCGGCGGCAAGGACCCGAGCCGGCTGTCGTTGCAAGAGATCGAGGACACCATCATTGACCACTGCCTGGGCGAAGTGAAAGGCAACGTCTCTGAAGCGGCCCGCCGTCTGGGTCTGACCCGTGCTCAGTTGTCCTATCGCCTGTCGCGACGCTCGGCCAGCGAATAGGCGCGCCTTATGGCGTAGATGATCGATGGATAAAGCAGCGGCCGAACAGGCCCAAGGTCACCTCGACCCGCTGCTCGATCTGCTCGTCGGACCAGGCCTGTTGGACCCCCAGGGTGAACAGCTTGAGCGGCTGGGAAATCAACAGCGAGTCGATCAGCTCCACCGCTGACTCGACATCTTCGTGTGCCAACAATCCCTTGCCGGCGGCCTTGCCCAGCCAGCCGCGCAACAAGCTCAGGCAGCGCCCGGCACCTTCCTGATACCAGATCCTGGCAAGGCCCGGCGCCGTTTCGCGTCCCTGGGCAGCCAACAGGTAGAGCCCCAGCGCCAACGGCGACAGGGTCAGGCGCGCCCATAACGTCAGGTACATGCGCAACTCGCTGAGCAGGTCCTCGGCGCAATCAATACCGCTTTCCAACAGCAGTTCAAGGGTGGACAAGTCCCTGGCCACCAGTTGCGAGAGCAACGCTTCCTTGCTCGCCACCAACAGGTACAGGGTCTTCTTGGAGATCCCGGCGGCGCGGGCGATAGCATCCATGGTGACGTTGGCAAAATTGCCGCTGCCAAGCGCCTGCGCCGCCGCATCCAACAGCGAGGTCATCTGCTCCTGACGGCTGCGCACCGGCGGACGACCGCGCCGGGTGGGCAGCCCGGTGGTTTCAGGCATTACGGTTTCAGGCATTACGGGTCCTGTTGAACGGCATGGTGCGCATGTCCTGATGGTGGTTTCACAAAGGTGCCCAGCTTAACGCAGCCTGCTCGCAAACGCCTCGCGCAGGGAGTCCTCGATGAGCTGCCACGCCTGCTGTGCCGAAGCATCCGGTCCCAGGTGAGTGAACATATGGTCGCACCCGGTGAACATTCTCTCGGTCACCGCCACACCGGCCTGACGCAGTTTCTGCGCGTAGGCCTGCCCCTCGGCGAGCAGGATATCGTACTCGGCAGTGATCACCGTCGCGGGGGGCATGCCCTGCAATTGCTCGACCGTCGCCAGTAACGGCGATGCCAGAGGGTCGCGGGCATGCGCCGGATTGCTCAGGTAACAGCGATTGAAGAAGCGCATCAGGCCCGGGCCGAGCAAGGGTTTGTCAGAGGTCGAGCGCTTGAGTTCCGGATCCGCGGCTAAGTCCACGGCCGCATAGTCGATGACCTGATGCACCACCCGCAACCGTTGGTGCTCCCGCGCCAGATTGGCCACGCCGGTGGCCAGGTTACCGCCGGCGCTGTGCCCACCGACTGCGATGCGTTGTGGGTCGATACCCAGGGCCGCGGCCTGTTCGGCCAGCCACTCAAGCACCGCGAAGCTCTGTCGCAAGCCGGCGGGAAAGGGAAACTCGGGGGCCAGGACATAATCCAGATTGACCACCAGGCAACCCAGGTTGTGGGCCAACCGCCGGCAATAGCTGTCGTCATGCTCCGGCACCCCGGCCACAAAACCGCCGCCATGCAGGTTCAGGTACACGGGCAAAGGTTCGCTGGACGGCGCCTGGGGCCAATAGAACAAGGCCCGTGCCGGGCCCCACGCCGTGGGGATGAGCTTCTCCTCGAACAGGCGCAACGGATACTGCGCCGCGTCATAGGTGAACTTGGCTTTCATGCGCTTGGCAAAGGCACGCAGCAGCTTGGCCTTGAGAGTCGACAACACGTTCATGATCAAACTCCTGAAGACTCAGTGGGCAGTCAGCAATTGATCCAGCAGACCGTGGATCATTGCGCCGTAAGGCGCGCGCATTGCCAGGTTGGACTCACCGAGCGGGCTCTGCACCACCACCGCCTTGGCATGGCTGAACGTACGGAAACCGTAGACACCGTGATACGCCCCCATCCCCGAGTGACCGACCCCGCCAAACGGCAGCGCCTCGAACACCACATGGCTCATGACATCATTGATCACCACACCGCCCGAAGTCGTGCGCTCCAGCACCTGCTGGCGCTCACCGGCGTCCTCGCCGAAGTAATAAGCGGCAAGGGGCCGAGGTTGACCGTTGACGTAGTCAATCGCCGTGGCGAAATCGCGATAGGTCTTGATCGGCAACAGCGGGCCGAAGATTTCCTCGCGCAGCACCTGCATCTGTTCAGTGGCATCCAGCACCAGCGTCGGAGCGATCTTGCGGGTCTGGCGATCGCCCAGGTCTTCCTGCGCCGGGTTGATCTCGATCAGCCGCGCCCCTTTGGCGCTAGCATCGACCAGATAACCCTGCAGGCGGTCGAAATTGCGTGGGTTGATGATGGAGGTGTAGTCCGGGTTGCTGTGCAAGGAGGGGTACATGGCACCGACGAAGCGCACCGCCTCGGCAACGAAGTCTTCCAGGCATTCTTCCGGCAGCAGCACGTAGTCCGGGGCCAGGCAGATTTGCCCGGCGTTGAAGGTCTTCACGGTCATGACCCGCTGCACCACCGTCGCCAGATCGGCGCTACGGGACACCAGCACGGGCGACTTGCCCCCCAGCTCCAGGGTCACCGGCACCAGATTGTCCGAGGCTGCACGCATGATGTGCCGAGCCACCGCCGTACCACCGGTAAAGATCAGGTGATCGAACGGCTGGGCACTGAACAGCGCGCCGACTTCGGCATCGCCCAGCACCGTGGTGAGTTCATTCTCGTCAAAATATCGGGCGATCAATTCGCCCATCAATGCCGAGGTGCGTGGGGTCAGTTCCGAGGGTTTGAGCATGGCCCGGTTACCGGCGGCGAAGATGCTCGCCAGAGGCCCGAACGCCAGTACGATGGGAAAATTCCAGGGGCTGATCACGCCCACCACGCCCAACGGCTGGTACTCGACCCGCGCCTCGCTGCCGGGGAAGGGTGACGGATGCGATTGCGCTTGCATCCACTCGGCCAGATGCTCACGGCAATGCTTGAGGCTTGCCACCGAACCGCCGATATCGGAAAGCAGCGTCTGCTCGCGGCTACGATTGCCGAAGTCCGCCGACACCGCTGCGACGATGGCGTCACGATTGTCCAGCAGTAGCGCAATGGCCCGATCGAGGCGGTCGCGGCGCAGCTCCAGGCTGGCCGGTCCGTCAACCAAGTGGGCCTGTTTCATCCGTGCGAGCGTGGCAGTGAGTTGTTCGGCGCCGACTGGCGTAGCGTGGTGATCGGGACTGTGCATGGCGTGGGTTCCTGCTGGTTATATTGTTATTAGACAGCACTAAATACCATTTCGAGCAGACATCTATGTCGACTCGCTGGGTGAGTATGCCAAAAAACAACAGAAAGGAAACCACTAGGTTTCTTAATTTACAAATATCCAGACGCGAGGCTATAAGCCCTATAAACAAACGGAAGTACCGATAATATCCGGTTCAGACCAGCAAAGAAGGAAACCCGTAGTGGGTGTTTTTCATGGGCGGTAAAACACGGTTCACGATCAAAAAACCAGAACAACTGGTTATTTTAATTAATCAATTATGTGCTGATCGACAACCCTGATTTGCGTCAGCCCTACCCGCTCGGCCTGCTCCAGGATCTGCGCAGGCGTCGCATCCGCGGTGGGCATGATCAGGCCGTTCTCTGCATCTCCAAAATGCAGCTGGAGCAGGTGCATCGCGGCTTCATGGACGGGCAGTTGAAGCTGCTTGAGCTCGAACGCGTGAGTGCGAGGCGCGTCGTTGAACAGGTAATTCACCGTGTAGTTGCGCATTGGACAGACTCCCGAAATGGATGAAGTGCATTTGACTAGCCTGACTTATTGGTCCAGTTTTTAGTTCAATGCAATGCGTGGCCTGCCTGAAGGCCTCGGCTGCCGTTCAATTCAAATGGGCGCCCCAGTGTCAGTGATTCCCTTGGTGGTATGTGACGACTCCAACATGGCTCGTAAGCAGGTGCTACGGGCGCTGCCGGCGGACTGGCCGGTCTCGGTCACCGAGGCCAGCAATGGTCGCCAGGCCATGGACGCCATACGCCAGGGGCTGGGCCAGGTGGTGCTGCTGGACCTGACCATGCCGGAGATGGATGGTTACCAGGTGTTGAGCGCCTTGCGCACCGAAGGCTTGAAGACGCAAGTCATCGTGATCTCCGGTGACGTACAGGAACAGGCGGTACGCCGCGTGCTTGAGCTGGGCGCATTGGCATTCCTGAAAAAACCTTTCGACGAAAACGAACTGCGCCAGACGCTCAGCCAGTTGGGCCTGCTGACGAAACCCGGCCAGACGCCGCCGCAAAATCGTCCGGCAACGAACACGGCCATCAGTTTTCACGATGCGTTTCGCGAGACGGTCAACGTTGCCATCGGCCAGGCCGCCGCCCTGATCGCCAAGGTGCTGGGTGTGTTTGTGCAGTTACCGGTACCGAACGTGAACATCCTTGAGGTGGGTGAGCTGCACATGGCGCTGAACGATGCCGGTAGCTCTGAACAACTCACCGCCATCTGCCAGGGCTTTATTGGCAGCGGGATTGCCGGCGAAGCCCTGCTGATATTTCACGAGTCGGAAATTGCTGACATAGCGCAACTGATGCAACGCCAAAGCAGCGACTATTCGGACCTGGAAATGCTGCTGGACCTCTCCAGTGTTCTGATCGGCGCTTGCCTGAGCAGCATTGCCGAACAGATCGACGTGGTGTTTTCTCAGGGGCATCCGCAGATTCTCGGCCAGCACGCGGCCATCGAGGAGCTGATTCAAGTCAACCGCAAGCACTGGAAAAAGACCCTGGCGGTGGAAATCAGCTACAGCCTGGAAGGGCACGATATTCGTTTCGATCTATTGTTACTGTTCACGGAAGACTCGATCGAGCGGCTGACCCAAAAACTCACCTACCTGATGACCTGAGCCATGCCTGATTCCATTGATCTGAACGAGTTTCACTGGTTGCTGGCCATTGTTCAGAGCATCGATGTCGGTGTGGTGGTGCTGGACCGCGACTACCGCGTGCAGGTCTGGAACACGTTCATGGAGAACCGCTCCGGGGTGCAGCCAAAGGACGCCCACGACCAGCATTTTTTCAGCCTGTTCCCGGAAATCGATCGCCAGTGGTTCAGCCGCAAGGTAGAAAGCGTCGCTGCCCTGGGCACCCCAGCGTTCACTGTCTGGGAGCAGCGTCCCTATCTGGTGCGGTTCAAGAGCTACCAGCCGATCACCGGCCAGGAAGAGTTCATGTACCAGAACACCACGCTGTTACCGCTGCGCTCGCCCGACAACACGATCAGTCACATCTGCCTGGTGATTTATGACGTCACCGACGTCGCCACCAACCGGCATCAACTACAGGCCGCCAATGCGCAATTGCAGCAGCTCTCCAGTACCGATCGACTGACCGGGCTGTACAACCGCGGTCATTGGGAGGCGAACCTGAAAGCTGCCTATGCGCGGCATCAGCGCTATGGCAATGCCTTGAGCCTGGTGATGCTCGATATCGACCACTTCAAACGGGTCAACGACACCTATGGCCATCAGGCCGGAGACAAGGTCATCGAACAGGTCGCCAGGCTTCTGCGCGAACACGTACGCGACTCCGACGTGGCCGGGCGTTATGGCGGCGAGGAGTTCGGCGTGGTGCTGTCGGACACCGACCAGACCGGTGCCCGGATGTTCGCCGAGCGCCTGCGCAAGGCCGTCGAAGAACTGCAGGTGCTGTACAACGACCAGAGCATCCGTTTCACCATCAGCCTTGGAGTGGCAGACCTGAGCCAGCCCTCGACCGGCCACGCCGAACTGATCGCCCGGGCCGACCAGGCGTTGTATACGTCCAAGAAAACCGGGCGCAATCGGGTGACGGTGCATGAGTAGATAATGACCGCCAGTCACGTACCTGCGCTAACGCTCTGAACTTCCATCCAGCCTCCCGCCTCTGCCCTATATCACCACGCTACCCAGAGGCAGGAAGTCATGAGAGCACTCACTTACCACGGTGCACACAGTGTGAAAGTCGACACGGTCCCCGACCCGGTCCTGGAGGACAGTGACGACATCATTCTGCGTGTCACGGCAACGGCGATTTGTGGTTCCGATCTGCACCTTTATCGCGGAAAAATTCCCGCTGTCGAACATGGCGACATCTTCGGCCATGAGTTCATGGGAATCGTTGAAGAAGCCGGTTCAGCGGTGACCGCCGTTCAACCCGGCGATCGAGTGGTTGTGCCTTTCGTTATCGCCTGCGGCAGCTGTTTCTTCTGTCAGATGGATTTGTTCGCCGCTTGCGAAACGACCAACACGGGCCGTGGCGCGATTCTGAACAAGAAGGCAATCCCGCCCGGGGCGGCTCTGTTCGGTTTCAGCCATTTGTACGGCGGTATACCTGGCGGGCAAGCTGAGTATGTAAGGGTACCAAAAGCCAACACCGGGCCTTTCAAAGTACCGGGAACCCTCTCGGACGAGAAGGTGCTGTTCCTCTCGGACATCTTGCCAACCGCCTTTCAAGCGGTGACCAACGCTGGGATCGGCAGTGGCTCGAGTATCGCCATCTATGGCGCCGGGCCGGTCGGCTTGTTGAGCGCCGCCTGCGCGCGGATGTTGGGCGCCGACCAGATCTTCATGGTCGATCATCACCCCTATCGTCTGGCCTATGCACAGAAAACCTATGGCGTTATTCCCATCAATTTTGATGAAGACGACGACCCGGCGGACACGATCATTCGCCAGACCAAGGGCATGCGGGGCGTGGACGGTGTGGTGGATGCCGTGGGTTTTGAAGCCAAAGGCAGCACCACCGAAACAGTGCTGGCTACGCTTAAACTCGAAGGCAGCAGCGGCAAGGCGTTACGCCAATGCATTGCGGCGGTCAGGCGCGGTGGGGTCGTAAGCGTACCGGGCGTGTATGCCGGTTTCATCCACGGCTTCCTGTTCGGCGACGCATTCGACAAAGGCCTGACCTTCAAAATGGGCCAGACCCACGTGCAGCGGTATCTTCCCGAGCTGCTTGGCCATATCGAGACCGGTCGCCTTAGCCCTGAAGTCATCATCAGCCATCGCTTGTCCCTGGAACAGGCCGCCGAGGGCTACAAGCTATTCGACAAAAAACAGGAAGATTGTCGCAAGGTCATCCTGACACCCGGCGAGCCCGATATTGCCTTGCCGGTCAATGATGACCAGGCCGTTCTGCTGAGTACGTAGGGGACTTATCCGGCGTCTGGGGCGAGAGGGTTTGTATTCATCGCATGCCCTCACGCCCCTCTTGGGCGCCCTACTCCATCTCAGCTCAACGCCAGGGCGCAAACCAGCCCAGGCCATCCTCGGTCAGGCCGCGGGGGTTGTACTCGCAGCCGATCCAGCCATCGTAGCCGGCCTCGTCGAGCAGTTTGAACAGGTACGGGTAGTTCACTTCTCCCAGGTCCGGTTCGTGCCGATCCGGCACGCCGGCAATCTGGATATGCCCGACACCGGCCTGGAAGCGCTGGAAACCGGCAATCAGATCGCCTTCCATGATTTGTGCATGGAACAGGTCCAGTTGCACACGCAGATTCGGCTCGCCCAGTTCGGCCAGAATTGCATGGCCCTCGGTCTGGCGATTGATGAAGTAACCCGGAATCGAGCGGGTGTTGATCGGCTCGATCAACAGTGTCAGTTGGTGCTCGGCCAAACGTCGTGCGGCGTAACGCAGGTTCTCCAGATAGACCTCGCGCATGCGCGGACGCTGGCTCTCGTCACTCACCAGTCCGGCCATTGCGTGCAGTTTGGGGCAGCCCAGGGCGTGGGCGTATTCGATGGCCCGGTCGACACTTTCACGAAATTCCGCCTCGCGCCCCGGTATCGCTGCGATGCCGCGCTCGCCTGCGGCAAAATCCCCCGGTGGCAGGTTGAACAGCACTTGGCTAAGCCCGTGCTCGGCCAAACGCCCGGCCAGTTCGGCCGGTGCGAACTCATAAGGGAACAGGTATTCCACGCCCTTGAAGCCGGCCTTGGCGGCACGGCCGAAGCGATCCAGGAAAGGTGCGTCGTTGAACATCATGCTGAGGTTGGCAGCGAAACGTGGCATTGCAGTCACCATTGGGCGCCGGAGGTCTGGCGCAGTTCTTCGATTTGTTCGTCGTCCAGGGCCCGTACCGGCTGCTGGCGCAGCAACAGGTAGAGCTTGGCGGTTTCTTCGAGTTCTTCGATGGCATAGGTGGCCGCCTCCAGGCTCTTGCCCGAAACGACCGGCCCGTGATTGGCCAGCAACACCGAACTGTGCTGTCCGACCAGCCCGCGAATCGCCTCACCCAGCCGCGGATCACCGGGCCGGTGGTACGGAATCAGCGGCAAGCGGCCCACGCGCATGACGAAATAGGGTGTCAGCGGTGGCAGACAAGACGTCGCGTCCAGGCAATCCAGGCACGAGACCGCCGCCGAGTGCGTGCAATGCAAGTGCACGATGGCACCGGAATCTTCACGGCCTTCATAGACGGCACGGTGCAGGAATGCTTCCTTGGAGG
This sequence comes from Pseudomonas sp. N-1-13, assembly GCF_057787095.1. Taxonomy (NCBI): domain Bacteria; kingdom Pseudomonadati; phylum Pseudomonadota; class Gammaproteobacteria; order Pseudomonadales; family Pseudomonadaceae; genus Pseudomonas; species Pseudomonas sp. N-1-13. The sequence continues at coordinate 3,282,233 of NZ_JBYNRI010000001.1, forward strand.
CGGGTTTGCCAGCCAGGTGGTTACCTTGCCAGTCGAGCTTGGCGATGTCGGCCGGGTCCAGGCGACCGAGACAGGCGTTGGTCGGTGTCAGCAGCCAGCCATCGTCCAGACGCACGCTGATATTCCCGGAGGAGCCAGGGCTGAGCCCACGCAGGTAGAGGGAACGGCCGATCTCGACGATCTCTTCGCGCAATTGGCTTTCTGTCATGCCAGCATCTCCCAGGCCTTGATCATGAAATCGGCGCTACCGAAGTTACCGGACTTGAGCGCCAGCGTCAGCGGCCGACCGGATTGGCCGAGCGTCTGGGTCCAGGGCACGCCGGGGTCGATGCTCGGCCCGATGCGCAAACCTTCGATACCCAGCGCGCCGACCACTGCGCCGGAGGTTTCGCCACCGGCCACCAGCAATTGGCCCATGCCCTGCTGTTCGACCAGCGCACGGGCAATCGCCGCCAGGGCCGATTCAATGCGTTCACCGACCTGCTGCGCACCGAACTGTTGTTGCACCCGGCGTACCTCGTCGGCCGGACTGCTGGCATAGATCAGCACCGGACCCTGGTGGCCGGCAGCCCAGGCCAAGGCCTCGGCCACCAGTGCATCACCGCGGGCCATCAGCTCGGCGGCCTCAAGACGAAAGGCAGGATAGACCGCTGCCGCCTGCTCGATCTGGCCGAGGGTCGCTCGCGAACAGCTACCGCTGAGAATCGCCTGGCGCCCCCACCCTGCCCCCAGCCGGCTGGCTTCGCCGTTGGCCTGCAACAGCCCTCTGGCCTGCCAATCCTGGGCCATGCCCAGCGCCAGCCCCGAGCCGGCCGTGACCAACGGCAGATCGGCACAGGCGGCGCCGAGCACCTGCAAATCTTCATTATCGATAGCGTCGCTGATAGCGATGCCCACGCCCTCGGCGCGCAACGCGGCGATCCGCTGACGGGTCGCCTCGACGCCGGCGCGCAGGGTCCGGTAGTCGATCAGGCCGACCGGGTGGCGTGTCTGCGGCTGCAACACGCGCAGCAGGTTGGCGTCGCGCATGGGCGTGAGTGGATGGTCCTGCATCCCGCTTTCGTTGAGCAGCACGTCATTGGCGAACAGGTAACCGTTGAACACGCTGCGGCGGTTTTCCGGAAAGGCCGGACAGGCCACGGTGAAGTCGCTGCCCAGGGCTTGGAGCAGTGCATCGCTGACCGGGCCGATGTTGCCCTCAGCGGTGGAGTCGAACGTCGAGCAATACTTGAAGTAGAACTGTCGGCAGCCCTGCTGGCGCAACCACTCCAGCGCCTGCAGCGACTGTGCGACGGCTTCATCGGGCGCCAGGTTGCGCGACTTGAGCGCCACCACCAGGGCGTCGGCATCGCCCACCGCCAAGGGCCCGTGTGGGACACCAATGGTCTGCACAGTACGGGCGCCGCCGCGCACGAGCATGCTGGCAAGGTCGGTCGCTCCGGTGAAGTCATCGGCGATGCATCCGATCAGGGGCATGGTCAAATCTCCTCGTTGGCGGCGGCAGGCAGGTTGATACCGGGGAATATCTTCACCACGGCGATATCATCCTCGCGCCCCAGCCCGGAAGCCGACGCTTGCTTGAACATCTGGTGGGCGCTGGCGGTCAGCGGCAGCGGGAAGACCGCCTCCTGGGCGCTGTCGAGCACCAGGCCCAGATCCTTGACGAAAATATCCACCGCCGAGCGCGGTCGATAATCACCCGCCAGCAAATGCGGCACGCGGTTTTCGAACATCCAGGAATTACCGGCGCTGTGACTGATCACCTCGTAGAGCGCCTCGGGATCGCAGCCCTGACGAATGCCATAGGCCATGGCTTCGGCCGCCGCGGCAATGTGGACCCCGGCGAGCAACTGGTTGACCAGCTTGATCTGCGAACCTTGCCCGGCCTCTTCACCCAGCCGGTAGACCTTGGCGGCGACGGCGGCAAGTGCCGTTTGCGCCCGTTCGAAGGCGGCCTCCGGCCCCGAGGCCATGATGGTCAACTCGCCCGCTTCGGCGCGCACCGCCCCGCCTGAAATCGGCGCATCGAGCATCAGCACTTGATGCTCGGCCAAGCGCCCACTGATGCGCCGCGCAGCCGCCGCCGAGATGGTTGCACAGGCAATGACCACGGAACCCGGACGCAACCGCGCGGCAATACCCTGCTCGCCGAACAGCAATTGCTCGGTTTGCGCGGCATTGACCACCACGATGAACAGCAGGTCGCTGAGCGCGGCGCTGTCACTCAGGGCACTGACCGGCTGGCCACCTTCGGCGATGAAGGCCTGGCGCACGTCCTCGCGGATGTCGTAGCCCCATACGGGCAGACCAGCGCGCAAAAGCGCGCGCGCCATGCCCAGGCCCATGGAGCCCAGGCCGACCACACCAATACTGGATATTGCTGTCACGGGTGAATCCTCTTGTGGTTGTTATCCGGACGCGTCGGCCTCGCTTCGCGCTTCGCGCAGGCGGACTTCGGCGTTGCGCAGATGCGAGGAGGCCGCGGTACGTGCCGCCTCACTGTCACCTGCGGCGATAGCGGCGAGCAGCGCGTGGTGCTCCTGATCGACCTGACACATGTACTGGGCGTTACGCGCCTCGTTGCGACGGGTCACTCTGATCGCCTGTTGCAGCAGCTGATGCAGAAAATCGATGGTTTCGAGAAAGTGCTGGTTACCGGTGGCGGCCACCACCGAACGGTGGAAGGCGAGGTCTTCGCGCACGCCGTCTTCACCCCGCTCGACCGCTTCGTCAAGCTCGGCCAAGGCGTTTTGCATCGCCCGCAATTGCGCATTGGTGCGCCGCGCTGCAGCCAGTTCGGCGGCCTTGATCTCCAGCGCGCTGCGCAATTCGAGGATCTCCACCACCGCCTCGAAGTTGCCCTGGGGTGGAGACAGGCGCAGCGCGACACTGGGATTGGGCACGACGAAGGTGCCGCTGCCCTGGCGCGAAGTGAGCATGCCTTCGCGCTTGAGCATCGAAATCGCTTCGCGCACCACCGTGCGGCTGACACCGTACTGCTCGCACAATGCCTGCTCGGTGGGCAGGCGGTTCCCGGCGGCCAACTGGCCTTCATGGACCGCTGCACTCAGGCGTTTGGCCAGCCGTTCGGCCAGCTTGGGGGTAACGTCGTTCAGACTGTCCACTCAAATTCTCCCGGCAATCGTCGCGCTGCCTTGCCACCCGCTGTGGGCAAGAAGAAAACACGCAACGGTTGCGTCCACGTTAAATTCATCATACAACATGACAACTGCTTGTCACCTGGTTCGTCAAATAACAAGAATACGGGGCGTTCGGCACCCTGCCCCGAATATTCTCCTTAAGCGGAGTGCAATACATGAAGATCCTGGTAACTGGCGGCGCTGGCTTTCTCGGCGCCCGCCTGATCGAAGCGCTGCTGGCGCCCACTGCGAGTGACTTGCTGCCCCCCGGTGCCAGCCTCGTCTCGGTCGACTTGGCGCCCTGCCCCATCAATGACCCTCGGGTGGTGTCGCACACAGGCGACATCTGCGACCCGGCCTTTATCAAATCGCTGATCGGCCCAGAGACCTGCCTGGTCTATCACTTGGCCGCGATTGTCAGTGGCCAGGCCGAAGCCGACTTCGACCTTGGCATGCGGGTCAATTTCGATGCGACCCGCGCCCTGCTCGAAGCCTGCCGCCAACAGGCCCAGGCGCCGCGTTTCGTGTTCGCCAGTTCACTGGCGGTATTTGGTGGGCCGATGCCCGAGCAGGTACCCGAAGAACTCGCACCGCTGCCGCAATCGTCTTATGGCGCGCAGAAGGCCATGGCCGAACTGCTGATCAATGACTACTCGCGCAAGGGCTTCATCGATGGCCGGGTGTGTCGCCTGCCAACCATTTCCGTTCGCCCCGGCAAACCCAACGCAGCGGCCTCGTCATTTGCCAGCGGCATCCTGCGCGAACCCCTGGCCGGCGAGATGAGCAACTGTCCGGTACCACTGGATACCCGCATGTGGCTGTCTTCGCCGCAGACCGTGGTCGACAATCTGGTCCATGCCGCGCGCCTGGACGGCCAGGCGCTTGGCCTGCGGCGGACCCTCAACCTGCCCGGCATCAGCGTGCGGGTCAGCGAAATGCTCGACAGTCTCGCCCGTGTCGGTGGCGAGGCGGCCCGCGCGCGGGTCAGCTTTGAGCCGGACGAGCGGATCCAGCGCATCGTCTGCAGTTGGCCCGGCGATTTCGACATCCAGCGGCCGCTGCAATTGGGCTTTCGCGGTGATGCCGATTTCGACAGCGTGGTAAGGGCGCACCAGCACAGCATGAATCGCTGACCCAGGCGGCGCCGTGCGGTGCCGTCGTTCCATCCAATAACAACAAGAGTGATTACCCAATGGACGCAACTTCTATCGCCGGCCCACAGCTGATGGTGAGCCTGGTCCTGGCCATCGTCATCCTCATCGTGCTGGTTCTCAAGACCCGCATCCACGCCCTGCTGGCGCTGATCATCGCCGCCTCGATCGCCGGCCTGGGTGGCGGCATGGCGCCCGACGCGCTGGTCAAATCCATCACCACCGGCTTCGGTGCCACGCTGTCGACCATCGGCCTGGTCATCGGTTTCGGTGTGATGATGGGCCGCCTGCTGGAAGTCTCCGGCGCCGCCGAGCGGATGGCCTATACCTTCGTGCGCTGGCTGGGCAACAAACGCGAAGAGTGGGCGATGATGGTGACCGGCTACATCGTCTCGGTGCCGATCTTCTGCGACTCGGCGTTCGTCATCCTCAACCCGTTGGTCCGGGCACTGGCGCGCAACAGCGGCAAATCGATGCTGACCCTGGGTATTGCCCTGGCCAGCGGCCTGATGCTGACCCACCATGCGGTTCCACCGACGCCAGGGCCACTGGGGATTGCCGGGATTTTCAATATCGACGTGGGGTTGATGATTTTCTGGGGCGTGGTATTCACCATTCCCGGCACCTTCGTGCTGGTGGCCTACGCCCGCTTCATGGGCCCACGCATCGAGGCGATGATCGCGCAAAGCGGCCAAACTCCGGTCGAACCCGCCACCGCCTATCGTGAAGTGCTCGAACGCGCCGATGCCCGCGAGGCCGAACTGCCGCCGCTGTGGCTGTCGATGCTGCCGATCGTGCTGCCTATCCTGCTGATCTTCGCCAACACCCTGGTCGTCGCCCTCGGCAAACTCAACGGCGACAGCACCCTGACCCAGAGCCTGTTCGGTCAGACCATCGCTTTCGTCGGCAACCCGGTCATCGCTGTCGGCCTCGGGGTGGTGGCGGCACTGTATGGACTGGTGCCGCGGCGCCCGCGTGAGGAAGTCATCGCGCACATGGAGAAAGGCGTGGAAAGCGCCGGCATCATCCTGCTGGTCACCGGTGCCGGTGGTGCATTGGGTGCCGTGTTGCGCGACAGCGGTGCGGGTCAGTACATGGGCGAATGGGTCGCCACCTTGCCCCTGCCGGCGGTGTTGATCCCCTTCGTGATCGCGTCCCTGGTGCGTCTGATCCAGGGCAGCGGCACCGTGGCAATGATCACCGGCGCCTCGATTTCGGCGCCGATCCTGGCCTCGATTCCCGACGTTAACATGGTCTTCGCCGCCCAGGCGGCGGCCATTGGCTCGATGGTCTTTGGCTACTTCAACGACAGCTATTTCTGGGTAGTCAACCGCATGCTCGGGGTCACCAACGCCAAGCATCAGATGCTGACCTGGTCGATTCCGACCACGATCGGCTGGTTCACCTCCCTGCTCACCCTGTTGCTCTTCAACGCCATTCTCGGATAACAGTGCCGGGCACCTGGGCAGGAACTGATAAGTCCTGCCCAGGTTTGTCCCTTGCTCTTAACGCCAGCTCATTCACCCACAGTCGTTGCGGAGGAACGTGCGCCATATTTGCTCAACAGTTTCAGCGTCACGCCATTCGTCCAGCCGAAACCGTCCTGCAACTCATATTCGCCACCTCCCCCGCCATCTCCCCGCCCGGATACGTCGTACTTCTCTACCAGCTTGTCTTCGTTGCGGTAAAGATTGTGTACCTGTTGCAGGAAGCGAGTGCCAATCTGCTGCGCCAGCGCGGTGTGCCCATAGCGATCCAGCCCCTCAACCGCCACCCACTGTAGCGGTGCCCAACCGTTGGGTTCGTCCCACTGCTGGCCATTGCTGACCTGCGTGGTGGCAATGCCGCCAGGGCGCAGCAGACCATCACGGACTGCCTCGGCCGTGCGATTGGCGTGGTCCGCGGAGGCAAGGCCGGTGTAAAGAGGAAACAGCGTGGCGGCCGTCAGTTGCGGGCGTTGACGGTGCTGCTGCCAGTCGTAGTCCACGTAGAACCCTGCATCGGCATTCCACAAATGCTGCTCAATGGCACGCTGCCGCCGGTCCGCGCGCTGACCATAGGCCTGGACGCATGGCGTGTTCTGCACGGTTTCACACGCCTTGGCGATGGTGCGCTCCAGGTGATAGAGCAGGCTGTTCAGGTCCACGGGCACAATGGATGTGGTGCGTATGGTTGCCAGGTTCTGGCCGTCGCCAAGCCAGCGCGAACTGAAGTCCCAACCACTCTCCGCCCCGGCACGCAGATCACGCCAGACCTCTTGCCTGGGTCTGTTCGAGGCCTGTTCGGCGGTTTTGACATCTTGCAACCAGGATTCCTGTCGCGGCGTCGAACGGGCATCCCAATAGCGATTGAGCACGCTGCCATCGGCGAGCTTGACCACATGTTGCGCGGCGGCACCCGGCTTGAGCCCCTCAGCGCCCTGCATCCAATAGGCGTATTCCTTCTGCAGTTGTGGAAGGTAACGCCCAAACGCCTGGTCACCTTCGATGTGCGCCTGCAACTGCACCATGTAAGCGAAGAATGGCGGTTGTGAGCGGCTCAGGTAGTAGGTGCGATTGCCATTGGGAATGTGCCCGTACGTGTCGATCATATAGGCAAAGTTATCGGTCATCTGGCGCACCTGGGCCTGATCCCCGCTTTGTTCAAGCCCGAGCATGGTGAAGTAGGAGTCCCAATAGTACATCTCGCGAAAGCGTCCGCCTGGAACGACATAGGGTTGTGGCAAGGGCAACAGGCTGCTGTAGGGCGGCACTTGGCGATAGGTACGGCTTAACACGGGCCAAAGGCTGTCGATGTGCTCTTGAATGGGCGCGCCCGGTTTCGGTGCCGGGCTTTGCGCTGCGCCGGACTCGATGAAGTTGTCCTTCACGAAGGTTTCGAGATCGAAGTCGCTGTTGTCGCGACGAGCCAGGTATTCGGCACGGATTTTCGAGGGGTCGCGGGTGGGCAGTGCGTCGACGAAATGCTTCTGGTCGGTGAACAGTTGGTTGTTCTGCACGGCTTCGAACAACTCGGGATATGCCTGGTCGGGCGGCAGATTGGCCCGTTCCTTGGCATCCATGTAGCCCCAGGTCGCGGGCGGTTGGCTTGAGCAAGCCGCGCACAGCAACGCGGCGAAGGACAGGCTGGTGAAATACAGTGGTCGCATCAGCGGCTCCATCATTTGTCGTTCCTGACAAACGACTGACACGGCCGAACAAACCCGGGTTCATTAAATGTCGCCGAATCGACAGCTGGAACAAGAGAGGCCACACTCAAGTTTTTCACAGGGTCTGGCCCGACCGCCCCAGGTTCAATGCCCCCCGGTTTCGACGGATGACACTCAAGCGCGTATAGGCCCAGCCGATAACACATTAAGTCAACGGCCCCCAGGCCGCGCCGGCACTGCTGGTTGCATAGGGTAACTCTCGATGATTTTGCCGTTTAACCGTCTGCTGATGAGCTGCGTCCTGGTGTTCCTGGCTGCAAGCACAGCCGTGCCAAACGCCGCCGCAGAGACTGCGCTGCGCATCGTTACGGAAGAACTGCCGCCCTATAACATGACGCAGAACGGGCGAGTGACCGGTATGAGCACCGAGGTGGTCCAGGCGGTGCTCAAGGAGGTCGGCGTAGAGGCGTCCATCCAGCCCATGCCTTGGGCGCGGGCCTACGAACTGGCGCTCAATGAAAGTAACGTGTTGATTTATTCAATCGTTCGAACGCCTGCGCGTGAATCACTTTTCCAGTGGGTCGGGGCCATCGCCCCAACCCAGTGGTACATGTATTCGCTGGCTGAGCGCCCGGTAAAACTCAACTCGCTGGACGATGCGCACGGTCACCAGATTGCCACCGTCAATCAGGACGTGGGTGAGCAATACCTGGTGTCGAAGGGTTTCCGCATTGGTAAAGACCTGCAGTCGAGCAACAAGTACGAACACAACTACCGCAAGCTCAAGGTCGATCACGTGGAGCTATGGATTTCCAACGAGCTCAACGCGCTGTACCTGACCCGCCAGAATGGTGAAGACCCGGATAAAGTGTTGATCCGCTCGCTGCCGCTTCCCGAATTGAGCAGTCAGGATGGCTTGAGCATGGCGTTCAGTCGCAAGACGCCGGCCGCGACGGTCGAGAAATTCCGCTCAGGCCTGGAGACCATCCGCCGTAATGGCGTTTACGACGCCATCATGCGCAAGTGGTTATGACATGGCCGACGATTTTCGGACTGTCCCCATCCATCCGCCAAAAACCAGGACGTTCAGCTCGCTGGGACGGCGTCTGGTGTTGGCCACGCTGGTGTTCTGCCTGTGCTTTACCTTGGCGATGGTCACGCTGCGTACCTGGCAGGCCTGGGAAAACAATCTGGCGCAGATGAATTCCGAGCTGGTCCTGATCGACCAGGTGTTCCAGAACACCCTGGCCCATGCCATTTGGGAAATGGACCGTGAATCGTTGGACAAGCAGATCACCAGCGTTGCGAATGCGGCGCCGGTGGGACGCGTGGCACTCAATATCCTGCGACCCGGACAGGCGCCAGAAATCATCGAGTTCAATCGATATGCCAGCAATGCATCCAGCGTGGCGCCGGTGCTGCATCGCCAGCTCGTCGCGCAGCCCTACATCGGCGCCAACGAAAAGGTCGGTGAACTGACCATCGAGGGCGATAACAACCTGCTTTGGGAACGCCTCTGGGACGAAGCCCGCAGCATCGTCATCACGCAGGTGATCCAGTCGTTGCTGCTGGCCGGCCTGGTCATGACCATGTTCAACCGCCTGGTGACCGTGCACGTTGTCCATATCGCCCGGCATCTGGGGAAACTCTCACCACAAACACTCAACTCCCACCTCAAGCTGCAACGTTCGGTCCGGCGCCAGGACGAGTTGAGCCTGCTCGAATCCAAAGTCAATGCACTGCAAGACAACCTCCACGCCCATCTGGAGCGCCAGCACTCGGACGAACTGGCCCTTGCAGCCAGTCGCGACCAGTTGGCCGAACTGGTCGAGGCGCGCACTTCGGAACTCAAGGCCGCCAACCAGGCCCTCGAAGCGCTGTCGCGTCACGATGCCTTGACGGGCTTGGCCAACCGTCGTTACTTCGATGAACTGAAGGATGTCGAATTCCGCCGTGCGATCCGCCACAACACCCCGCTGGCCGTGCTGATGTGCGATGTGGATTTCTTCAAGATCTACAACGACACCTACGGCCATATCAAAGGGGACGAGTGCTTGAAACAGATCGCCGGGACCCTGCGCAGTGTCTTCGGCCGCTCCGGCGAACTGACTGCTCGCCTGGGGGGTGAGGAGTTTGTCGTGGTATTGCCCAATATCAACGCCAGCCAGGCATGCGAGGCAGCCCAGCGGTTTCGTGAAAGCCTGGCTGAACTTGCACTGCCCCATGGCGGCTCAGCGGTTTCCCCTTTTGTCACCCTGAGCATCGGCGTCGCCGAGCTGGACACCAAAACCATGGATCACTTCGATCAACTGCTGCAACGCGCCGACCAGGCGTTGTACCGGGCCAAACGCCAGGGGCGCAATTGCGTCGCTTTATAAAACCACCGTGTGCTGCGAGGTCTGTATGCACTACCGTCTGAAGCTCTGCTCCTGCTTGCTCCTGGCCCTGATCAGCGTGAAAAGTCACGCCGAGGCGATCGAAGTCGTGACCGAAGACTCGTTATACGCCTACCTGCGTGAAGGCGCGCTCGTCGGCCCGGGCACTCGAATAGCCGACGAAACCTTGAGAGGCGCAGGGATCAGCGATTACCGCATGTTGCTGTACCCATGGGCACGCGCTTACGAAAAAGCGCTGCATGAACCCAATGTGATGATCTTCCCGCTCGATCGCACCCCGGCCCGTGAGCAGATGTTCAAGTGGGTGGGTGAAATCCATCGGGCGACGACCAAGCTCTACAAGCTGCGTGGACGTGGCGGCATCGCCGTTGACAACCTTGAAGACGCCAAGCAGTACACCATAGGCGTGGTGCGCAATGACGCCAAGCAGGTTTACCTGCAGCAGAAAGGCTTTACCCGGCTGGTGGTATCGGCGGACAACCACGATAACTTTCAGAAACTGTTGAATCAGCAGATTCAGTTGCTGCCGATGCCCGAGAATACTGCGCGCCTGATGAGCAAAGATGCCCAAGTGGATTTCACCACTCTGGAGGAGGTCTTTTCCCTGGATGAACAACCCCACCGAGTTCACATGGCGTTTAGCCTGAGCACCCCAGACGAAATCGTCACCCGGGCTCAACAAGCTTTCGCGAAGCTCAAGGCTTCAGGCGAAGTGGATCGGATCATGACTGAAGAGCGTTAGCGGGTAAGCCTAATGCAGTACGTGCAGGCGGGGTGATTTGCTGACGCTGACCCTCCTATGGCAGGCTTGGGCCAGAGCTTTTTTCCGCGGTTCACGCGGTCACTGCAAGTCGGCAATGAGGCCCCTCCCATGAGCAAAGCGCCCTATGTACCGCCCAGAGTCTGGAAATACAACGCCCCGTCTGGCGGCCAGTTCGCCAACATCAATCGCCCTATCGCCGGGCCGACCCATGAAAAAGTATTGCCAGTGGGCGAACATCCGCTGCAGCTCTATTCACTGGCCACGCCCAATGGCGTGAAGGTGACCATCCTGCTGGAAGAGCTGTTGGCGCTGGGGCACACCGGCGCCGAATATGACGCCTGGCTGATTCGCATTAACGAGGGCGACCAGTTCTCCAGTGGCTTTGTCCAGATCAACCCGAACTCGAAGATCCCGGCGTTGCTTGATCGCAGCGTACAGCCTGCAATCCGGGTTTTCGAGTCCGGTTCGATCCTGCTGTACCTGGCAGAAAAATTCGGCGCCTTCCTGCCCACCGACCCGGCCGGACGCACCGAAACCCTGAACTGGCTGTTCTGGCAGATGGGCGCAGCCCCCTATCTGGGTGGAGGCTTCGGTCATTTCTACGCTTACGCGCCCGATAAACTTGAATACCCCATCAATCGTTTCACCATGGAAACCAAACGCCAGCTCGACGTCCTGAATCGCCGTCTTGGCGAAAGCCAATACCTGGCCGCAGACAGCTACACCATCGCCGATATCGCGGTCTGGCCCTGGTATGGTCAATTGGTGCGCGACAACGTGTACTCGGCTGCCGAGTTCCTGGCTGCCCACGAATATACCCATGTGCAACGCTGGGCCGAGGAGATCGCCAATCGACCGGCAGTGATCCGGGGGCAACGAGTGAACCGCACGTGGGGTGATGAAGCGAGCCAAGTGCCGGAGCGGCATCGGGCTGAGGATCTGGATTGAAGGGGCCGGGCCGGTCTTTTCCTGTCAGCACCGGATAGCAACCGCGGTGGGCCGGGCGCTATCCGAATCGCTGACCGCTGCGCGGATTAAACACGAATCGTGAATCGATGATTGACTTTTCAGCCATTGAACCTGCAATCACATTCCCTATGCTGGCATGACTGCTCATTGAGCGCGGCGCATCGTGAGGCCCTCCCGGCGCGCCTTCCGATCACTCGCGAGAACCGTCATGAAAGGCCCCAGAACGCTCTACCAGAAGCATATAGATGCCCACACCGTCTGTACGCTGGACGACCATGGCCATGTGTTGCTCTACATCGACCGCCAGGTCGCCAACGAATACACCAGCCCCCAGGCCTTCAGCGGCTTGAGAGAGGCGAACAGAACGGTATGGCGCCCGTCATCAACGTTGTGCGTGGTCGATCACGTCAACCCGACCGCGCCTGATCGCGTCGCGGCCATGCCGGATGCGGGTGGCGCGCTTCAGGTTTCTTACTTCGAGCAGAACTGTCGAGACTTCGGAATCGAGTTGTTCGATGTCCTGGACAAGCGACAAGGCATTGAGCACGTGGTTGCCCCTGAGCAAGGCTTCATTCTTCCCGGGATGGTCGTGGCCGCAGGTGATAGCCACACAACGACCTATGGCGCGCTGGGCGCCTTTGGTTTTGGTATCGGCACTTCGGAAATTGAACACCTGCTCGCCACACAGACGTTGGTCTATAAACGTCTGAAGACCCTGCGCGTGAATGTGCACGGGCGGATGGGCGCAGGCGTCACCTCCAAAGACATCATCATGGCCTTGATCCGCGACATCGGTGCGTCCGGTGCGACGGGCTACGCCATCGAATTCTCCGGCCCCACCATTGAGTCCCTCAGCGTCGAAGCGCGCATGACCATCTGCAACATGGCCGTAGAGGCCGGTGCCCGTGGGGCTTTCATGGCGCCGGACGAAAAGGTGTACGCCTACCTCAAAGACAAACCGCGAGCCCCGAAAGGGGCGCTATGGGAGCAGGCTGTCGAGAAATGGAAAACGCTTTATTCCGACCCTGGAGCGCATTTCGACAAGGAAGTCGAACTCGATGCCAGCGCGTTGGAGCCGATGGTGACTTGGGGAACCAGCCCTGACCAGGCCGCGCCGATTGGTGAGTGCGTACCGGATCCGCGCCTGGAGAGCGACCTGATCCGCAGGCAGGACCTGCAGCGTGCACTGCGCTACATGGGCCTTGAGCCGGGAACCCGACTGGCCGGGGTGCCGATCAGTCACGCCTTTATCGGCTCCTGTACCAACGCACGCATCGAGGATCTGCGCGATGTCGCGCGCATCGTTCGGGGTCGCAAAGTAGCGGCGAGCGTGCGCGCGATGATCGTACCGGGCTCCACACGGGTACGTGATCAGGCGCAAGCGGAGGGGCTGGCGCAGATCTTCAAGGATGCCGGCTTCGAATGGCGCCAGTCCGGCTGCTCGATGTGCCTGGCGATGAATGATGATGTGCTGTCGCCGGGTGATCGCTGTGCCTCCAGTACCAACCGAAATTTCGAGGGCCGTCAGGGCGCCGGAGCAAGAACTCACCTCATGAGCCCGGCGATGGTCGCCGCCGCAGCGATTTGCGGCCACCTCACCGACGTTCGTCAACTGTCCATGGAGAGCTGAAATGCAGCCATTCACCATCGTTCGCGGTATCGCCGCACCGCTGCCCGCCGCGAATGTGGACACCGACGTCATCATGCCCAAGCAGTTCCTCAAGGGCATCGATCGCAATGGGCTGGACCGCGGGGTCTTCTTTGACTTGCGTTTCCTGGCCGATGGCGTCCCCAATCCGGCGTTCATTCTCAATCAGGCCCCTTGGGATCACGCCAGTTTCCTGATCACCGGACCTAATTTCGGTTGTGGTTCCAGCCGCGAGCACGCGGTCTGGGGGCTGAAGCAATTGGGTATACGCGCACTGATCGGCACGAGTTTCGCTGGTATTTTCTACGACAACTGCCAGCGCAATGGTGTTCTGCTCATTCAGTTGAAGGAGTCAGAACAGCAGGAGATCAGCCATCTCGTTGGGTCACCTGAAAACTCGCAGATCACGATCGATCTGCATGCCCAGCAGATTCACCTTCAGAGCGGAAAGATGATTGGGTTCGAGATGGACCCCTTGCGTAAAAAAGCGCTGCTGGAAGGTCTCGATGCGATTGGTACAACGCTTGAGCACACGTCACGAATCCGCGACTTCGAGGCACTGCACCATCGTTTGAACCCCTGGCTTGCCTGAGCCTCGAGCGAACAAGGGCCTGCATCCTGCGGGCCTGCGGGGCCGGACAGAACTGCCGTCAGGCGCGGGCCGTCTCCGGTAGCCGCAGCCTTTTCAAATAGCTCTCCAGAAACTCCACGCACACGCGAAGTTTGGCCGAATCCGCCAGCCTGGTCGGATACACCGCCCAGACGTTCGCGCTTTGGGTGTAATCGGGCAGCACGCGGACCAGCTTGCCTTGATCCAACAGTGGCTGAACATCCCACAACGACCGCAGAAGCACCCCGCGCCCAGCCAAGGCCCATTGCAGTACGATTTCTCCGCTGTTGGATGACAATCTGCTGCTGACCCGTACAACCTCATCGCGGTTGGCCTGATTCAAATGCCACACACCGAATGGATTGTTCCGCTCCTTCAGGACCAGACAATCATGATGAGCAAGATCCTTGAGAGTGATCGGGACCCCTCGCCGCTCCAGGTAATCCGGTGTGGCACAGAGCACTCGGTGGTTACTGAGCAGCTTGCGGCTGATGTGATGGCCCGGCAAGTCGTCACCCACGCGGATCTCCAGATCAAAGCCTTCGGCAACGATGTCTACCACGCGGTCGAACACATCCAGCCGCACCTCCAGTTCCGGGTAGATCGATGACAACTCTGCAATCGCAGGGGCAACATGATTGCGCCCAAAACCGAAGCTGCTGCAAATGTGCAGCAGGCCACGAGGGGCTTGGCGAATCTCGGTGAGCTCACCAACGAAATCATCCATGTCGTCGAGAAAGCGAATCGCCCAGCGCTGGGTTTTTTCTCCCGCTTCAGTCAGCGCAATGCGTCGAGTGGTGCGATGCAAAAGCCGCGTGCGCAATGTCTGCTCGAGCACGCGAATCCGTTTGCTCACGAAGGCCGGCGAGAGCCCAAGCTCATCCGCGGCACCGGCAAAGCTGGATTTGCGAATGACGGTCAGGAAGACCCGAAGGTCCTCCGGCAGAGGCGTTTGAACACGAAATGTGTTTTCTGGTGTCATGACTGCCCGGCCTGCTCCACTTTTTTGCGAAGAATAGCATCTACTGATCCGCCCCCCGTCAGCTTATGCCCAACCCGTTCGGCAGCCCCAGGGAGATGGCCGGGATGTCAGTGATCACGATCAGAACCAGCAGCAAGGCAAACTTCGAGAGACGCCTTCGGCCACCCCGAACGGGCGACCGTGGCTGGGGAACTTCAGTTGGATTGGTTGGCCGCCTGGGCCGCTTCGATCAGTTCGGTACCGATCTGCGTTTCGAAGGCTTTCCAGGCAGGACGCACGGCGTTGCGCCAGGCATCACGTTGCTGTGGGGTCAGGCTGATGATCTCGCTCTTGCCCGAATCGATGATGCCCTGCTTGGCCTTCTGATTGAGCACCTCGGCCTGCTTGTTCACTTCGACAGTGACCTCATCGATGATCTGCTCCAGCTCATCGCGTACATCTGCCGGCAAACCATTCCAGAATTTGGTGTTGGCGATCAGCAGGTAGTTGCCGATGGCATGGTTGGACTCGGTCATGTACTTCTGCACTTCATAGTATTTCTGGGAATAGATGTTCGACCAGGGGTTGTCCTGAGCATTCACCACCCCCGTCTGCAGGCCCTGGTAGATCTCGGCGAACGCCATCTTGCGCGGCACTGCGCGCAATGCGCTGTATTGCGCGGCCTGCAGGTCAGAGGGCTGCACGCGGAACTTCTGCCCGCGGGCATCACTTGGCTTGACCAGCGGCTTGTTCGCGGTCAACTGGCGCATACCGTTGAGCCAGTAGGCCAGCCCGGTGATGCCCTTGCCTTCCATTGACCTGAGCAGCGCCTTGCCTTTGTCCGACTGTTGAAAGCGCTGCGCTGCCGCCACGTCGTCGAACAGGAACATCAAGTCGAACAACTGCAATTGCTTGGTGTACTGCTCCAGTTTCGAGGGTGCCGGCGCCAACATCTGCACCTCACCCAGCAGCAACGCTTCCATCTCCTTGCCATCGCCGTACAACGACGAATTGGAGTAGACCTGCACTTCGACTTTACCCGGCAGGCGCTCCTCCACCAACTTCTTGAACATCAGGGCGCCCTGCCCCTTGGGCGTGCTGTCGGCGGTGATGTGGGAGAACTTGATCAGAATCGGCTCGGCGGCCTGGACAGACAACGCACCGACCAGGGCAAAGCTGGCAAGCACCCCGGTCAGGCCACGACGCACGGATGGATACTTCATGGTGAGCTCCTATTGTTTTTGTTCGAGCGTTGGGGACGTATCCCCCTCAGTCCGTTTGGACTCTACCCCCCGTCCCTACGCCACTGAAATTCATATTTGAACAATGCTGCCTTCGGCTTTCACGAAGGCTCGACCATGGAAGCCTCCCGTTGTTCGCTGCTCATCAGGTGTTCGAGCATCTGGCGTGCCGTCATCGACAGCGCTTCCAGGCTGCGCACGGCAATCTTCAACTCGCGACGCGCCCAGGGATCGTCCAGCGCAATGACCTGCACATCGAGCGCCGGCAGATAGGTCCGCACGGCAAGCTCCGGCAGGATGCCGATCCCCATGCCGGTGTGGATCATCCGGCAAATGGCTTCGAAGCTGCGCACCTGGATACGCAGGCGCAATGGCGTGCCCAAATGACGCGCTGCCTGTTGCAACAGGCCGTGCAACGAGGCGTCCTGCTGCAACCCGATGAAGTCGTAGCTGACCGCTTCGTGCAGGCTGATGCGGCTGCGTTCGGCCAGCGGATGCGCGCGTGGAGTGACCAGCACCAACCGATCGTGGCGGTAGTTGAACACCTGCAGCTCGTCGGCGGGCACATGGCCGGCGAAGATGCCGATATCGGTAAGCCCTTCGTGCACCGCACGGATGGCTTCGCTGCTGACCCGCTCTTCCAGATCGATTTTGACCTGCGGGTGCAAACGGGTAAAAGCACTGAGGTCCTCGGGCAAGAATTCGATCACCGCCGAGGTGTTGGCGTGAATGCGCACATGCCCCTTGACCCCCTCGCTGAACTCGCTGAGGTCGGCATTCATCTGCGCAAGGTTGTCCATCATATTGCGCGCGTGATGCAGCAGCGCATGCCCGGCCGGCGTCAGTTCGACGCCCTTGGGCTGGCGGTAGAGCAAGGCGATTCCCAGCTGGTTTTCCAGGTCGCTGACCCGTTTGCTCACCGCCGCCAGGGCCAGGTGCTCGCGCTCGGCGGCCTTGGTCAGGCTGCGCTCATCGGCGATGGCGACAAACAGCTTGAGGGTGACGAAATCGATACGACGCATAGGCGCGGCCTCCTGTCAGTCGTGTATCACGACGTGCAGCACGATGAAGAACAGTTTCAAGGTTCTCACAGGTGGTACTTCGCAGGATACGAAGCCTGGCTTGGTCATTGATCAATTGTTCAGTCCATGGGCCTGAGCCATCCTGCCTGACAAAGAACAGCGCACGACCCAAAGGTGCAGACATGACAGAACAACACGCAAGCAGCATGGCGCTGCAGGGCCTGAAGGTCCTGGAGATGGGCCAACTGATCGCCGGCCCGTTCGCCAGCAAGATGCTCGGTGAGTTTGGTGCCCAGGTGATCAAGATCGAGCCGCCGGGTGTTGGCGACCCGCTGCGCAAGTGGCGCAAGCTCAAGGACGGCACCTCGCTCTGGTGGCATGTGCAGTCACGCAACAAGCAGTCGTTGACCCTCAACCTGAAAGCAGCGGAAGGTCAGGAGATTGTTCGCCGGCTGGTGGCCGAAGCCGATGTACTGGTCGAGAACTTTCGCCCCGGCACCCTGGAAAGTTGGGGGCTGGGCTGGGACACGCTGTCGAAGATCAACCCGCGCCTGATCATGCTGCGCATCTCCGGCTACGGGCAGACCGGTCCCTATCGCGACCGCCCCGGCTTCGGTGTCATCGGCGAGGCCATGGGCGGCCTGCGTCACCTCACCGGTTATCCGGGTCAGGCACCGGTACGGGTCGGCATCAGCCTGGGCGATTCGTTGTCTTCCCTGTATGGGGTCATCGGCGTGCTTCTCGCTTTGCAGGAGCGCCAGAACAGCGGCATGGGCCAGTTCATTGACGTGGCGCTGTACGAATCGGTGTTTGCGATGATGGAAAGCCTGGTGCCGGAATACGACGCCTGCGGATACATTCGCGAGCCCGCCGGCAGCGCCCTGCCGGGTATCACGCCGTCCAACTCCTACCCCTGCAACGACGGGCATTTCGTACTGATTGCCGGCAATGGCGACAGTATCTACAAACGATTGATGCACCTGATCGGCCGCCCGGATCTGGCCGAGGACCCGCGCCTGGCGCATAACGACGGACGCGGCGAACACGCCGAGCGCATCGATGCGGCCATCGCCGAGTGGACCCAGCAACGCGACCGGGACCAGGTTCTGGAGGCACTGAATCAGGCGTTGGTGCCGGCCGGTTTCCCCTACACCGCCGCCGATATCGTCAAGGACCCGCACTACCTCGCGCGCCAGATGATCGAGACCGTCCAAACCAGCGCCGGCGCGCTGAAAGTGCCGGGTGTGCTGCCCAAACTCAGCCGCACCCCAGGGCGTCTCGGCGCCGGCGGCCCGCAATTGGGCGAGCACACCGACGACCTGCTGGCCGGTCTGGGCCTGAGCGGCGAACAGGTCCGCGGCCTGCGCGAGCGCGGCATCATCTGAACAAGGACGCGCCTGCAAAACAGCTTGCGCTCCTCACCGTTACCCGGAGAACCGCCCCATGAGCAAACGCCTGTACATCCAGGAAGTCGTCACCCGCGACGGCTTCCAGAGCGAAGCCCAGTTCATCCCCAGCGAAGACAAGATCGCCCTGATCGATCGCCTGGCACAAACCGGTCTGGCGAAGATCGAAGTCACCTCCTTCACCTCGCCCAAGGCGATCCCCAGCCTGCGCGATGCCGAAGCGGTGATGCGCGGCATCCGTCGCGTGCCAGGGGTGGAATACAGCGTGCTGGTGCCCAATGTGAAGGGCTGTGAGCGGGCATTGGCCTGCGAGGTTGACGAGATCAACCTGGTGATGTCGGCCAGCGACAGCCACGGCGTGGCCAACCTGCGCATGACTGCCGAACAATCGCTCGAGCAGTTCCGCCAGATCATTGCCGTCAGCCAGGGTAGCGGCGTGTTCATCAATGCCTCGTTGTCGACCGCCTTCGGCTGCCCGTTCGAGGGCCAGACCGGCGAAGCGCGGGTCCACGGGCTGATCCAACGCTTGCTGGACATTGGCGTGCAGGGCGTGACCTTGTGTGACACCACTGGCATGGCCGATCCGGCGCAGGTCGCGCGCATCTGCCGTGAAGCCCTGGCGCGCTGGCCGCAGACCCCGTTTACCCTACACTTTCACAACACCCGAGGCATGGGACTGGCCAATGCCCTGGCGGCACTGGACGCCGGTATTGATCGTTTCGATGCCTCGCTCGGAGGGCTGGGCGGCTGCCCCTATGCGCCTGGCGCCAGCGGTAATATTTGCAGCGAGGATCTGGTGCACATGTTCCAACGCATGGGCCTGGACACCGGTGTCGACCTGGACAAACTGCTGGCGGCGGCGGCCACCCTGCCAACGCTGGTCGGTCACCCGGTGCCAGGGGCAATCCTCAAGGCCGGCAAGTCCGACCGACGCTATGCAAAAGCTCAATAGATACCAAGCCGGTAGCCTCGGGCCGAGGCTACCGCGCCGATAGTCGAGCGCCTCACCGCCCCCTCCAGAATCGGCCGATATTGTTATTGCGCCCTGCACAGACCATTCAAATCTGCTGGCTTTATAGCCGGAGCAACTGCCTTGTAAGCTCCCTCTCGATCCCCATTGGCGACAAAGCCGGTGAGTGATTGCCGATCATCGATCCGGTTTGAGCGCGCCGGTATCCGTCGCCATCGGTGTCTTCAATGTCGCCACGGATCTTCTCTTCGCAGACTGGGAGTCAACGATGAAGCTACAGGTCAATGAACGCGAACTGGAGGTGGATGCGCCCGCCGATATGCCGCTGTTATGGGTCATTCGAGACCTCATGAACATGACCGGCACCAAGTTCGGTTGCGGTATGGGCCTATGTGGCGCCTGCACCGTGCATATCGACGGCTCGCCCCAGCGCAGTTGCATCACGCCGGTCGGCGCCCTGGCCGGTAAAAAAATCACCACTATCGAGGGGCTGTCAGCCGATATCAGCCATCCGGTTCAGCGTGCCTGGACCGAACTGGATGTGGTCCAGTGCGGCTATTGCCAGTCCGGTCAGATCATGGCCGCCGCTGCATTGCTGACCAGCAACCCTGCCCCCACCGACGCCGACATCGATCAGGCCATGGCCGGCAATCTATGTCGTTGCGGTACGTACCAGCGCATTCGTTTGGCAATCCACCGGGCCGCCGAACTGAGCAAAGCCTGACCCCATCCTCTCAGCCACCTTTCAGCCAGGGAGTGCTCTGCAATGAATGCCATGATTGTCTCTTCTCGTCGCAGTTTTCTTAAGTCCGGCACCGTGCTCGGCACTGGCCTGATTGTCGGTTTCACGGTGCCCGTTGGCAGACGCCTGATGGCGCAAGACCTGGAGTCCGCCGAATTCGCGCCCAATGCATTTCTGCGCATAGCCGCGGATGACAGCATCACCATTTTCCTGGCCCATTCCGAGATGGGTCAGGGGGTCTGGACCACCCTGACCCTGCTCATCGCCGAAGAACTGGACGCGGACTGGAGCACACTCAAGGTCGAGCATGCGCCGGCTGCCGCCGTCTATGCCAGTCTGCGGCGTGGGTTTCAGGGCACGGTCGGCTCTTCCAGCATTCGTGATGAGTTCGAGCGTTATCGCCGGGCGGGCGCAATGGCGCGGGCGCTGTTGATCCAGGCAGCGGCCATTCGTCTTGGCCAGGCCCCCAGCGCATTGCGCACAGAACATGGAGAGGTCATCGCCGGCAACACCCGTCTGCGCTATGGCGAACTGGCCGAACAGGCCGCCACGCTCCCGGTGCCGGATCCGGCGACGCTGCCCCTGAAAGATCCGGCAGCCTGGACGCTCATCGGCAAGGGCGCCCTACGACTGGACTCGCCAGAAAAGGTCAGCGGTCGCGCGAAGTATGGCATCGACATCCAGTTCGAAGGATTGCTCTGCGCCGTGGTTGCACGGGCGCCGATGCTCGGCGGCAGCGTCCGCGCCTTCGATGCGACCCAGGCCAAGGCCCTGCCCGGCGTACGCCATGTGGTTCAAGTCCCCAGCGGCATTGCAGTCGTCGCTGATCACTACTGGGCGGCCAAGCGCGGGCGCGATGCACTGCAAGTGCAATGGGAAGCTGCAAGCGGCACCGTCGTCCTCGACAGCGACCAGCAACGCCAGGATTTAACCGCCCTGACCCACACACCAGGTGAAGTCGTCACGCAACGCGGCGAGGTGGAGCAAGCCCTGAAGTCTGCCCGCAAGGTAGTCGAGATGGCGTACAGCGTGCCCTACCTCGCGCACGCCACAATGGAGCCACTCAACTGCACCGTGAAGCTCAGCGACGATGGCTGCGACATCTGGGTCGGCAGCCAGATGCAAACGTTCAATCAACGAACCGCGGCAAAGATCACCGGTCTTGCCCCTGAGCAAATCCGTATTCACACCACCTTCCTGGGCGGCGGTTTTGGCAGGCGTGCCCTGCAGGATTTCATCGCCGAAGCGGTGGAAGTCGCCAAGGCTGTGAATGTGCCGGTGAAAACCCTCTGGAGTCGCGAGGAGGATATGCAGGGTGGTTACTACCGGGCAGCCTTCGCCCAACACCTGCGCGTTGCCTTGGGGGCGGACGGGCGACCGGTGGCCTGGTCGCAAACCACGGCGGGGCAATCGATATTTCCGGATGCGTCGGGCATTCACCCGACGTCTGTCGAAGGCATGAGCGACTCGCCCTACATCATGCGCAGCCCGGCCTATCGGGTCGAAGCGCACGCCCCTCGGTCGAACATTCCGGTGTGGTATTGGCGCTCCGTTGGGCACAGCCACAACGCGTTCGTCATGGAGAGCGCGGTGGATGAACTGGCACACGCCGCCGGACAGGACCCACTGGCGTATCGCCGCCTGCTGCTTGAATCGGACCCACGGCACCTGGGCGTGTTGAACCTTGCCGCCGAACGCTTCGGTTGGGGGCGCACGCCAGCACCGGGACGCGGCCACGGCCTCGCCGTGCATCAGTCATTTGGCAGCTACTGTGCTCAAGCGGTGGAGGTTTCCATCGAAGGTGGGAATATCCGCGTTCATCGCGTGGTGTGCGCGATCGACTGTGGCATCCCGGTCAACCCTGACAACATCAAGGCACAGATGGAAAGCGCTATTGTCTTCGGCCTCAGCGCAGCGCTGTTCGGGCAGATGAGCATCAAGGAGGGTCGTATCCAACAGTCCAACTTTCACGATTACCGGGTGCTGCGCATCAACGAAATGCCGCAGATCGAGGCGCATGTGCTGCCCAGCACCGAGAGCCCTGGCGGTGTAGGCGAACCCGCAACGCCCCCCATCGCTGCGGCCGTGGCCAACGCGGTCTTCGCCCTGACGGGTCAACGCTTGCGCGAACTGCCGTTGCGTCCATCGAGCAGTACATGAAGCGAAGGCCTTCAGGTCAGCGGGCCAAAGCGTTCGGCATACAGGGCGCTCACCCACTCGACAAACACCTTGAGTCGTGGAGAGAGCTGGCGGTGATAGGGATACAACACCGAAACCGGGAGTCCGGGACTGGGCCAGCCACCGAGGACCTCGACCAACTCCCCTGACGCCAGGTATTGCTCCACGCGAAAGCGCGGCACCTGGATCAGTCCACAGCCGTTCAACGCACAGCAGCAGTAAGACTCGGCGTCATTCACTGAAATCCAGCCCCCCGGCTCCAGCTCGACCACTTGGCCGTCAATGACAAAGGTGAACGGGTAACGTATGTCGTGATTGCTGGCAAAGAAGCCCACGGCCTGATGTTCAGCAAGCTGCTGTGGAAACATAGGCGTGCCGTGTTCGGCCAGATAGCCGGGGCTGGCACAGACCACTTCAGGCATCAACGCCAGCCGCTTGGCCACCAGCGACGAATCACGCGGGTTACCTGCACGAACCACGCAATCGACGCCTTCGCTCACCAGATCCACCAGCCGGTCGCCGCAGCTGATGACCAGGTTGATTTGGGGATAGCGCCGATGAAAATCCTGGATGTTCGGAAGGATGATCCGAGTCGCATGGGTCCCGTGCAAATCCAGACGCAAAGTGCCGCGCGGATTCGCCACGACCGTGCTGAGTGAAGACTCGGCGTCCTCCAGATCTGCGAGCACAGCCTTGCATCGCTCATAGAAGGCCTGACCGTCGAGTGTCGGCCGCACCCGCCGAGTTGTACGCTCGAGCAGACGCGCACCGAGCTGCCGCTCCAGTTCCTTGATGGCCAGCGTAGCTGTGGCCCGCGGGATATTCAGACCATTGGCGGCACGAGTAAAACTGCCTTGCTCGATGATGCGAATGAACAGTTGCAAGGCATCGAATTTATCCATCGTGTGACGCCCTTTTATTGGTGAGAGATGAACAGTCTTACCTGCGATGCCTGACTAATCCACCCCATCGAAGCAATCAGTATCACTTTCACGACGGTGCAAGGTCCAGCGTGGGCCGATTGTTTATGGGAGGTGAATGGTCATGGCAGCCCCGTCGATTTATCCATCGGCAGGAAGACACCACACTGCCCTCGTCAACCTTTTGATAAACGACTCCAGGACATCATTCAGATGAAACCGACATCTCACGCTCCCAATGCTGAACAGCCCTCGAAGCTGGTCGTCCCGGCCCTGGGTATTTTTTATCAATGGGGCGAGCCTCTCGCCTATGCAATGCTCCGGTTATGCCTGGGGATCATCATGGTGACCCATGGCTTGCCCAAGCTGTTGGGAACTTCACACGGCTCGATGGCGGATCCCATGGCGGGTTCGATTCACTTGATCGCAAACGTCCTGCACCTGCCATTCCCCGCGCTATTGGGCCTGTTCGTCGCCTGGCTTGAAGGTTTGGGTGGGTTGCTGCTGGCGCTAGGATTGGCCACCCGGCCGTTGGCGGTGGCGATGGCCATACAGATGGCGGCGATCGCTTACATCCTTGGCCCGAACTGGCCCTGGATAGACCGTGGCATCGAATACCCGGTGTTGATGGGCTTTCTGTTCACTTACATCGCCTTCAAGGGGGCCGGTCGTCACTCACTGGACCGCCTATGGGGGCGTGAATCCTGACGTCTGCGCGACGCTTATCGACCGGCATCGGCTGACAGTCGATAAGCACGGCGGTTAAATGAGCAACGGATTCACCCGTGTTCAATCATCGTTGAATGGAGCGCTCGGATTCCTTTCACCCGGCGCCCCAGGCCGCTGGATCGTGGCGCAGTTTGAATCATAGCCCTGCGCCTCGAGTTGGGCGCGTGCAAAAGCAAACGCTTCATTCAACGAGCCATGCATCACCCCGTCATGCCCCAATCCTTCATAGGTTTGCCAGGTGACCTGGTTTCCAGCCGCGCACAGCGCCGCCGCCACCGCGTACTGTCGTACCGGGGTGATGGTCTCATCGGCCTGGCCGGTGGCAATCAGCAATGGAAAAGCGATCGTTGCCTGGGGCATATCGGTCGTGGGCGTGCGCAGTGCGCTCAACGCTTGCGCACTGATGGTCAGCAACTGCGAAAACGAACCGATTTTCAGCTCCCGCGACTTGAGGGCAATTTCCCGCGTACAGCTTTGCCGGGCAACGTCGAGAAGCTGCAGCCCTTCAGGCGTCAGTAGGTCGTCTATTCGGGGCGCGTTGTCGCGTAACCCGCCAGTGGCCAACGACAGGAAGATCGTATTGGAATGGCGTGCCTCAAGCGCGATGGGCCCGTCGGGGAATGTACTATTGGGCGCTGTGATAACCGCACCGAGAATATTGAGTTCAGGTGCATAGCTGGCGGCGAGTATCGACGCGCCCAGAGCGGCGCCGCCCCCCTGGGACTGCCCCGCCAGGATCGTGCGGTTGGCAATCACACCGGGCTTGAGTGCGCGGGCGGCACGGACCGCATCCAGGACAGAGCTGCCTTCGGCCTGCCAGACCGTATAAGGGTGAGGCCCTGGCCCCCCCAGGCCTTGATAATCAGTGGCCACGACGGCGAATCCGCGCTCCAGCCAACGATTGATGTACGCAGCGTCACGCGCTCTGAACCCGGTCCACGAGGGCGCGCATATGTCGGCGATCCCCAGCGTACCGTGGGCCCAGGCCAAGAGCGGCCAACCTTCAACCGGAGCAGGACCGCTCGGCATGAACAGCGTGCCGCTGACAGGCACCTGGCCTGAGTGCCAACGCTGGTCCGTGGAACTGTAGAGCATGCGTATGGTTTGCGCCGCTGCTGGCAGCCGCTCCTGCGGTTTGAGCGTTTCGCTCCTCAGCAAGACACCGGGAACAGTGGGCATTGGGTCCTGCCAGCGATAAAACGCAGAAAGCTCCATATCACCTGCGGCACGCCCGACCGGAAGTTCACCGGCAGCCATTGCGTTGAACGCAAGGGTCATGATGCTCCCAAGACAGATCCGCGTCACAAGTGAAGAAGCAAGGGTTCGAAGAATCAGCATTTAGCGTTCGCCTCATGATGAAGAAGGCCCCAGCACAATGGTCTGGAGGCCACGAGAGTCAGTGTTCAGGATCAGGATGACTGGCCGGACGGCGCACTACGCCAGTGCCTGACGCAACGCAGTGGCTTGGGTGAAAATCACATCCCGTACGACAGGTGCAACTTCATTGAATCGCAGGAACCCGTGGGTCATGTTCGCAAGGACTTCCAGGTGCGTCGCCACACCGGCAGCGTGCAACTTAACCGCCAGCTCACAGTTTTCGTCGTACAACGGATCAAGGTTTCCGACGATCAAGCGCACAGGCGGGAGTCCAGCCAGATCAGCGGTGATCGGCTGCACCCGCCAGTCATCTTCATCCTCGGCCAGGTAGCTCGCCCAGTAAGCACTCATCGTTTTGGCAGACAAGTTCTGCCCGCCATACCCACCGAGTCTCTGCCACGAATCGGAAGAAACACCTCGGGAATAGGAGCCGTAGAACAACATCAGCTGTCGCAACGTATCCATTCCAGCGTCGCGCAGCGCAAGGGCGGCGCCCAGGGCCAGATTGGCGCCCGCCGAGTCGCCACCCAAAGCATACCCCCGCACCGGACAATGAGTGATTGTCCCCAGGTTGATGACCCTGCTGACTATCGACACCACCTCGTTAAACGCCACTGGAAAACGGTACTCCGGCGAGAGGGCATAGCCGATGGACAACACCGCCAAGCCGCTGTCACGCACCAACTGGCGCAGAGGAGCGTCCCAATCGGCGAGTGCTCCGTGTCGAAACCCGCCGCCGTGACAATAGAACAGCAGCAAGGGCGTCTCATCGTCTTCCGGCCAATACAGCTTGCACGGAACAACCCGACAATTGACCGAAAACTCCAACATGCGCTCGCAGGACAAAGGCACGCTGGGTCGCGACGCCCATGCGCTGATTCGTTGCAACTGCGCGCGAACCTTCTGAATCTCTCCTTCGACGACAGGAAGCAGACCCAGCTCGCGTAACGTCGCCGCGACGCCGATGAGGTCTGGATGAACCTCGTTCGGATCGACGAGCACCCCGTCTGTCCCCTCACCGCCCACTTTCGGGTTTTCGCACTTCCCACCGAGCCTGGACATCGCCACCTCTGATTATCGGTTGTCTGGCGCCACGCTGAACAATGGCGCCATTAGGACCTGCCTTGATTGGCGCTGATGATTAATCGGATTCCAGGAGCGCGTCCCTCACCATGAAGGCCCATTGCGCACCGTGCATATCACGATCCTGCAGAGCCCCCTGTATTACGGGGCGCGGCAGGCTGATCTTGATCACATTCAATGCATCGATTCGAAACACGCTGATCGACTCGACGGTCCGGCGAAAGAGCTGAGCAATGGCCGGCGCTTGCAGTTTCGGTTCGCCCGCCAGCCGGGCAAAAACATCCGAGTCCTGACAAAACACATCAATGGTCAAAGAGAAGGGGCCGGCGTTCTTGGAGCGGATTTCGTAGCCGAGTGCTTCCATGGTATTCATCTCACGCCGCCTCAATGGTTTTCATGTCAAATCGAAAAGGTGCCAACGGATTCGCCACGACCATCACATGGCTGAGCACGAACTCATAAACCACTCCCCGGTCCATCGAGGCTGGAGAGAATGGAAACGCATGGGTGGGCAGGTCTTTGTCACCTGGCAACGGGAAGTGCAACAGGTAAGGATTGAGCAAAGCGACGATGTCTTTCGTGCGCTCAGCCGTTGCGGAAGTCGCCAGGGCCATGACGCCTATTTCCACTGGGGTGGCGGATCGCGATTCAAAGTCCCCCAACGCCGCGTTCTTGCCAATCGCGCGAAACTGCAGGTCGTAGTCGCCCGATCCGATGTTCAGATGTTTTTCTATTCGCTGGCGCATCACCGAATCGAGACAGGCGAGCCATTCATCGAAGCGCTCAAGGTACTCGGTGTCCCGGACAATACTCATGACAACCGATTGAAACCCGCAAGGCGCCGCACCTTCCAGCTTGACGGTGTAGTCTTCACTGGGTTTCCAGATCGAGCCTTCTACCCGCACCGTTCGCTCGTCGATCGCGGTGTACACAGCCCCCTCGACATCCAGCACACCACCCGGCTCGACGAGCACGTAGGGATTGCTGTTCTCATAGAGCATGTGAGCCATCACCGATCGTGGCGTAAGCCGGGCCCCCTCACCAATCGCCTCGATGGTGAATCCCGTTTCGTCAATGGTTGCCATGACCACGGCCTGGGCGGGTGTGGTGGTACAGGACGCGCCACATTCTAGAATCTTCCCGGCGTGCCAGGCGGCCCCTGGATGTCCCCCTCGCATGATCGGGAGCGACGCCATGACGGCGGTGTCCGTGGAGCGACCGGCCAGGATGATGTCCGCGCCTTCCTGGAGCGCATGAATGAAGGGTTCCACGCCCATGAGCGCGACTATTCGAGAACAGCGATCCACCAAGGCATCATCAATAAAATCAAGCTGCAGCGGTTTGATCCGCTTCTCCAAAAGTGCTGTTTTCACAGCACTTGCTGGCTGCTCGCTGTAGATGCCCGCGATACGTACGGTCTGCCCCAGCTCTGCCGCGACCTCCTCACAGAGCCCGCGCATCAAATCGACACCCGCGTCGGAACCACAGGTTCCGCAGCTGCCAATGATGAGCGGGATCCCCAGCTTTTCCCGGGCCTGCATGAAGACCCGGAGCTCTGCGCGCAATATCGAAGCAGAAGACTTTGTCGTGCCCGTACCGAGATAGTGCGGACCCGAGTCGGTGGACCCCGCATCCATTGCAATCACATCGGGACATTCCAGAAGCGCCTTCTCAAACGCATCTCTCGGGAATCCGGTGCCGATTGCACCCGTTGGTGTAAGCACCTTGATCTTGACGTTCATGTATTTTCCTTTGCAACGGTATGTCGACGGCCGTCTGCGATGACACAGTGCCCAGGCGGGCTCCGCCCTTCCAGGACCGCCACCACACACTGGGCTGCAATTAAATTGGTGCGATTCAAGCCTTCCACCGTAGAGGCGCCGGCATGGGGGGTCACGACCACATTGGGAAGTTTGATGAGCTGCTCTGTCACTGCCGACAGTGAAGGGTCGGACTCGCTTTCGAACACATCGAGTCCTGCCCCGGCGATGTCTTCCTGTTGCAGGGCTTTCAACAGATCCGCGTCGCGCACCAGGCCACCTCGGGCGGTATTGATCAGCACGGCGCCAGCTTTCATCGACTTTAAAGCGCGGCGGTCAATCATTCCCCGGGTCTGCGGGTTAAGGGGGGCATGAAGCGTAATGAAGTCACTTTCCTGAAACAGGGTCTCCAGATCTACAAAGCAGCTTTGCCCCCCGTTGGCTTTTTGTGAAATGTCTGGGCGAGGGGCATAAATCAGGGGTTTGACTTCGAACCCGGCGAGGCGCAGCAAGACGCCTTTGCCGATTCTGCCCAATCCAACGATTCCGACCGTTTTGCGATACAGGTCACCGCCCAAGGGAATGCTCCAGTCGTTGGCAGACAGCCCCGCCTGACATTGTTTTAGCTTGCGACACACCGCGAGCATCAGTGCAATCGTATGGTCAGCGACACTTGCATCATTTCCACCGACGGCGATCGTTGCGACCTTTCCGGCCGCTTCCACCGCCGCCGTATCAATGCGCTCATACCCCACGCCACGGCGGGAGATCACCTTGAGCCGAGGGAGCGAACCGAGCAGGCTGGCCGTCACATTGGCGTGCCCTAAAATCCACCCGTCAGCGTCAACCAGGAGGTCGATCAATTGCCGCTCACTCAAACTCCCGTCGGCAACTCCCGGCGCAAGTTCTGCGATGATGACTTCGCAACCGCAATGCTTGAGAAAATCAAGGGTCGCCGAATCAAAAAAACGCTGAGTGACGACAACCCGATGACGAAGTTTAGGCATCGCCCACCTCTCGACTTAGTTTGAATAACCCGTATTCCATGAGCACACTCCACTCAAAACGCATAATCCAGATACACCCGGGCTTCTGAGCCATTGACAACGTTATTCGGCTGGGCGGAAACAAGCGCAACAAAATCCTGGTCGATTCTGTAGTCGATATAAATCAATCCCACGGAAAGGCCGGCGTATTCTTTGTCATCGAACCGATAATAAACGCGGTATTCGTTTTGCCTTTCCCAAACATCCGTCTTCTGACCACTGAACGGGTTCACGGCGTCAAAGTTTCCCTGCTTATAGAGCGCCATGACTTTAAACCCATCCAATGACGCCCCCAAGAGTGAAATACCGCTCAGGTCGTACTCGGCCCCTAGCTGCCAGGTTCTTTCACCATGATTGTTGAAATCGTTGCCGGAACGGGTCCACGCATCCATTCTCCCGTCCACGTTATCCGCGTGATCGAAGTAGGCGTAGCCAAGGTTGCCATTACTCAGTTCGGCGTGTGTCTCGGAGAAAGAAACACCCAGGCGCAACTTATCGAGCAATAAACCAAGATTGACGTTTAACCACGTGGCCTCTTTATCATAGGCCGCGTCACCGGCGGACCAATCTTGCTCCCACAGCCGTCCCGCTTTTTGGAACTGATAATACTGGGTGTCTAAAATGACCCCTGCCGTTTCACCGATAGGTGCCTGCAGGGTCAAGCCATAACGGGTATTTTCATTGAAGTCCTTTGACACACCACGGGCATAGCTCAACTCAACGGCCTTTAGATCGTAGTTGACCCCATAGGTGTAGACGTTGCTTATGTCCTCACCCGACTGGCTTAGCAGCTTTCCAAACGCCTGCCTGTCCCGCGGAGAACTTCGATCGATATAAGCCGCTTCGAAAGCCATCGTTCCGGGTAGCGGGCCGATGCCCACGTCAGTCAAGTTGAAATGGGCTCGCGCGCCCTGATAGGAACCTGGCACGAGTCGCGTGTCATTGCTGACCAGGGTGCCCGCGTCAAATCGGCCTCGGCCTATTTGTGAGTCTGCGTTCCATCCCTCGCCGACGTGGCGCAACTTCAAGTAACTTTGCCCGACTTTTGCAAAGCCACCGTTAGAACCATCGTCATTATCAAACAAGTCACGGCTGTCCTGCTCGGCATCGATCATTGCCACACCGTACAGGGACGCATCAAAGCCGACGAAGCCGCCCCAGTAGTTTGAGTTGTAGTCCAGGATCGCGCCGACCCCTACCCCACCCAACTCCGAGCCGGTCGAGAACCCGCCGAAGCGGTCTTCAATCAGGTCGTTGGATATTCGCGTATTGATGTACGCGGATCGAAGATAAGCATTCAACTTGCCTTCATGCTGAAATCTATCCGGATAACTAATACTCGCGGAGAAACAACTGCCCGATGCAAACAGCGTAGCGAGATATGTCATTGCGACGGCTTTAGTCGATTTCATGATCACCTCAATTATTATTTTTATTTTCTCAATGAGCAGGCGTGAGCTGGCACTGCTTTAAACAAGCAGGGCAGAAATACAGGTGGATCTTTAAATAATTGCTCTTGTAACGATGGCCGTTGCTATGAGCGTAAGGCTGCTGCCGATTGCCCACAACAAGCAGTATCTTTGCATCTCGCCCATGTCCCGCTGGATAATCCCGCTGATGAGATAAACAGCGGCAACGAGTGGACTTAATGCGTGAACCGGTTGCCCCAGCACCGAGGCGCGGGCGATATGCATCGGGTCGATGCCATATTCCGCGCCCGCCGCGCCAAGTACCGGCAAGATCCCAAAGAAGAACGCGTCATTGGAGAGCAGGAAATTAAGCGGCAGCGCGACAAGGGCGGTAATGATGCTGAAGTACTGTCCGCCGCCATCAGGAATCATCTGCACGATCCGCGCCGACATCCCATCGACCATTCCCGTGCCGGATAAAATGCCAGTGAAGACCCCTGAAGCGAATATCAGGGCAATGACCGTCAACACACTGTCGGAATGAGCGGCGATTCTCGCTTTCTGCTCAGCCAAACGTGGATAGTTGATCAGCAACGCCAGGGAAAACCCCACCATCATCACCAGGGGTAACGGTGCCAGTCCTGTACCCATGGCGTACATCAGCGCGGCCGTGAGTGCCAGGTTGACCCAGAACAGCTTGGGGTTTTGCGTGGCCGATTCAATAAGGGGTAGAGGCAGCTCCTCAGGCACAGTGTCCTTTGCCATGGGCGTCCACCCCAAACGGCGTCGCTCTTTGCGGCCTATCCACACTGCCACGATGAACGCGTAGGCCAGACCTGCAAACATGGCGGGTACAAGGCCCAGGAATATCTCGCTGACATCCAGATGCAGCGCGCTGGCAGCCCGTGCTACCGGCCCACCCCAAGGGATGATGTTAACCACCGTATTGGTCAATAGAAGCATCAGTGCAAGGATGAGCGGGTTCATCCCAAGGCGAAGGTAAAGCGGCAAAAACGCCGTTGTCACGATCAGCACCGTCGTAGCCCCATCCCCATCGAAGGAGATGACCGACGACAGCAAAGCGGTGCCGAGCACCACACGAAGGGGGTCGTTTCCCACATAACGCAAAATCCGGCGAACCGCGGGTTCGAACAGCCCGGCGTCGAACATGATTGCGAAATACAGGATTGCAAACATCAACATCAATGCCGTTGGTGCCACTTGCTGGACGCCTTCCATCACCATGCCGCCCAACTCCGGTCCGGCGCCGCTGGCCAGCCCGAAAGCAATCGGGATGAGGATGAGCGCTGTCACAGCAGAAAGTCGCTTGCTGATGATCAACGCCATAAACGTGATGACCATTGCGAAACCTAACCAAGCCATGCCTATCACCTTTTCTTGTTTTTTTATCAATGTCGTAGCAAATCAATGTGAACGACCGGCCACTCCCGAGGAATCTACATAGGGGAGAAAACCCTGTAAATCTTGATTTTTTTCGTCAACATCCCGCAAATACTGGGGCAAACGTGCTCGTGAAAAGATATCTCAGGGACGCTGGTCGGCTTTCAATGCCCACATCCGTCGGTCCCTCTGTGTAGACCGTCCATTGCTGACTCCCTTTGAAAACACGACGGAATGGATATCCTGGTAGACATTGACGCAAGGCAGGTATATTTAATGAATATGTACAAACCCCCATCAACCTGTTCGGATCCGTCATGCCTGATCAAGAAGACCTTTACCTTTCGGCAGAAGAAGCGGCTGGAATGCTGGGGGTCAGCCTTCCAACCCTTTATGCCTACGTCAGCCGGAAGAACATTCGGTCCGTCAAGATCGCCAACACGCCCAAGCGTCGCTATTGGGCCGAAGACATCCAGCGCTTGGTGAAAAGCCCCGCGGGGCACGCTGCAAAGCGCTCGTCGTCATCGGACAGCGCCATTACATTGATCACCGATGACGGCCTCTTCTACAGGGGGCACGACGTCGTCGAGCTCGCCGACCACGCCACGGTCGAGGAGGTCGCCGGATTGATGTGGCAGGTGCCATCGGCCTTCGGACCGTCGCTGCCGCGCGCGCCGAAGGATAGCGTCAAACTGCTGAAGATCTATGAGCACATGTCAGCGCCGGAGAAGGCAATTGCACTTTTCCCGCTGGTTCAAAGGGAGAACCCCAAAGCCTTCGATCTTTCCATCGACAGCTATGCACGCACCGGCGCCGATGTTGTGAGATGGTTTGCCGCGTTGGTCGTGGGCGCGACCCAACCAAGCACACAACCCTTGCACGAATTCATTACCCAGGCCTGCGCAGCCCCGCCAGCCCACGCCGATCTGATCAGGCGTCTTCTGATCCTCAGCGTCGATCATGAACTGGACCACGCCACTCACAGCGTTCGCGTTGCCGCCACGACCGGCGCCACCCCCTACTACGCAGCGATCGCGGGACTCGCGGCCGCCAGGGGTCATAAGATCGCCTATGGCAGAAACGAAGCCGCCAGCAGGATGATCGAGGAAATCTGTACAGCTACCGATCCCACCCAACCGATATTGCAACGGTACAGTCAGGAGGGGCACATCATCGGGTTCGGACCTAATGTCCACTCAGTCAGTGACCCACGTGCTACCAATCTGATGAAAGCGTTGACCGCTGCCTTCGAGGGCGACCCCGAATTTGCCAAGTTGCAGAAAGCTTTTTCGGTCGCCTCGGAACTCGTCGCATACCCCCCGGAGTTCATTCTCCTGGTGAGTTTCATCGGTAGAAAGCTTGGGTTGCATCGGCAGGAAATCGCACTGGCGGGTGTCGGAAGATTGATCGGCTGGATAGCCCACGCCAGCGAGCAATACAACCAGCATCATGACGCTCGCCCCCGCGCTCGGTACACGGGAACTCTGCCACGAGCGACCCACCTCGCCAGTGACTAGACAGAAGCAACCATGGCCGCAAACAGCGATGTGAATTCGGGTTGGTGTTGAAGTTCAGCCACATACCCAAGCACCTTGGCCTGCGCCGACTCTTCAAGATGAGGTGAGGCCATCCTCCTGAATTTTCGTTCAAAATCGCTATCGGTCATCGGTGTTTCGACGGACCCGGGCCCGCTGATCATCTCGCTTACGACGATTTCGCCTGACACCAGCGTGGCGCTGACCCGGTTGGCAAGATGACGCGGAAACAACGCGGTGAGCGCGCCATCCTCCACCACGCTGATCTTGCCCATCAGGGCAACCACCATGGGATCAGCCATCTTTTCCGGCGAATAAGAGTCTATGGTGATGTCACCGTCGAGCAGCGCCCGGGCCACGTTGTAGGGCAAGCTGTGATCCGCCGTCTCTCGCGTTTTGGGCAACCATTTTTCAGGGGTGTCTGCCAACACTCGACGATTGAACTCGGACGTTTCGATAACGATGCAAGCGATATCGTCGAGATCGTCAATCCGAGCACGTATATCCAGGGCTGCCCACACCGCAGTATGCAACTCACCGTTGGTGGGAAAGGTCTTGGTCAGGGAGCGCCGTATAGCGTAATCACCATTCTCGGGCGTACCAAAACGATCCGTATCCAGGTCGAACGGGCCTGAGACCAATTTAAAGAATCCCATGTCCCCCTCGAACACCGGCGACGGGCCGGTCATGCCGTGACGCGACAGCTGGGCAGCGAAGATCGCATTACGTGCAGCGTTTGCGGCCGAGCAGCCCTTCCAGTCCGACAGGGATCCACTGCGAACCTGGCGCATGGCCAGATGAGCGCTCAACGCTATATTGATTGCCTGTGCGGTCTGCGCCACATCCAGCTTCATCAGACTGGAAGCCGCCGCGGCCATCGCCACATTTATGTAATTGACGTGGTCCCAGCCGCGCTTGTTCAGGCTGGCCGCGTCCTGCAGTCGCATCTGGATCTCATAGGCCAGCACAATGGCCGAAATGAGTTCTGCCCCGGTGGCCCCCTCGGCCTCTGCTAGCGCTAGGCAGGCCGGAATATTGTCACTCGGATGGCCCGGCTCCAGCCCCATATAGCCATCGTTGTAGTCCAGGAAACGGACCATCACGCCATTGGCAAACGCCGCTATCTCTGGCGTTGTTTGGATAGTTGTTCCGAACACGCTGGACGCCTGCGCGGGATTGGCAACCGCATAACACACAGCGGCATTCACAGGCGCCGCTCCGTAGGCCCCCAATATGCACGCCAGACTGTCAATGAAGCGCTGTCGCACCAACGCGATGATCTCTTCGGGCAGTCGCTGATGCCTGAATTTATGCGCGTACTCTGCAAGTTGCAGCGCAATAGTCGTATTGCTCATGGTTGCCTCTGTTCTGCACCAGGGTTGGGTCTGCGCCGATGGCGGCGACGGCATCACCTGTTGCCAGGTGACGCGTGCGGTTCTCAGTCCAGAATGACGTCGAGTAAACGTACGTATTGCTGGCCGGCATGCATGTCGCGCTCCACCATCCCGCCTTGCGGCGTAGCGCGAGGGTAGGAAATCTTGACCATTTCCAGGTCAGCAACGGGAATATGTTTCACCCGTGCCGGATCGGTGCCATAGAGCCTTGCGAATTGCGCCGATGAAAGTGCTGCACTTTGTGAGTAACGCTCAAAGTTTTCACGCCCGTCAAAAAATATATCGAAGGTAATCCAGAACGGCCCGGCTTGTTTGGATCGAACATGTCGGCATACATCACGCAACTTAACCATTAACTCAACTCCTTCACAGCCAACGTTGACTCGGAAAGATCGATCCATTGAATACGCACCAACTCAAATGGGTCCTCCAATTGCACTACGTGATTTAACTTGAACTCATAAATCTGACCGCGAGGTATATCAGCCGGGGTGAAAGCAAAGCCGTAAGAAGGCAATTCCTTGCCCATTACGCTGGGGTAGTGAAAAAAGTAGGGATTGCATGCTTGGGCAATCGTATTTGCCATTTCTTGAGTCGCTGCTGTGGCGACAAATAGCATGCCTATTTCCGGCGGAGGCAAAGTTCCAACGGGGGGGTTTACGCCGGTGACGCCGTTCCAGCCATACATTCGCAGCGAGATATGAAACTCTCCCAACTCCTGCGGCGGGATGGATTGACGGGTCCGGGTGTACAGGGCTTCCAGCAGGCGGTCATGAAACCCATCAATATCATTGAGTACATCAGGGTCCTGGATACCCACTAACATGATTGTCTGATAGAGCCCGGCCGCGGCGCCCTCCAGCTTCATTGTGTAGGGCATCGTCTCCCATTCAGACCCTACGACACGAACGGCTCGCTCGTTCAGCTTCTGGTAGCGCGCTTGTGCGACGTTCAGGATACCGCCGGGTTCCACCAATCGAAACGGGTCGCTATTTTCATAAAGCATGTGTGCAGAGACGCTATGGGGCGTGCACTGATTGTCTTTACTTAATGGCTCAACGTCGAAACCCTGCGCATCAACGCTGAGCAATATTCCCGAGCCCAATGTCGGGTTAACGGCGCACTGGACACCGCACTCCCCCGTTTTGCCGGCATGCCAGGACGGCCCCCAGGGCGCGCCCTTCCAGATCGGATAACAGGCAATGACCGCCGTGTCGGTCGAACGACCCGCCAAAATGATATCGGCGCCTGCTTCAAGCGCGGCAATGAACGGTTCTACACCCAGCGCCGCCACAATGTGTTCACAACTGTCCACTGTAGCGTCATCGAGCTCACCGTGAGGCGGCAGCGGTTTGATACGCCCCTGTGCGTTCAACTGCTTAACGGTGTCCCTGTCCTGTTCACAATATATGAGCGCAATCTTTGGTGTGACGCCCAACTCTCCTGCAACCTCCAGGACTATATCGCGCGTCCAGTCCAGGTTGAGATCGCCACCGGCCTGTCCTGCCGTGCCGACAATTATCGGCACCCCGGACCAGGCCTGCGCCTTCATTAATATCGTCAAGTCGCGTTTGACCGCCCCGCGGTTATTCTTCGATTTTCCAAGTGCGAGATACGCTGCTCCGCTATCGGTAGAACCGGCGTCCGTGGCAATTGCTTGCGCACCGGCCACCAGTCCATAAGTAATTTCTTCTTCACGAACGCCCGCCCCTAATGAACCACAAGGAACGATCACTTTGACGCAACCTTCAAATACCTGCCCCATAAAACCCTCTTCCGATTCACTCAGTCAGGCAATAATAAGGGCTGTAATCGTGTTGACAAGTGGACAAAAATTATCAATATAGGCCCGTTACCCAATGGGTTGCCGGGCATTCTTTCCGAGCATTCGCCTCCATTAATTCGCTGACCGAAATATACTTTTATCGATTAAGTTCAACACCGCTGAAAGTTCGTCTGAGCCTGCACACTTTTCAGAATAAAACTTTGATCTCCAGCGCATTCCGGGAACGCGATGACCGGCAGGACTCATGCGATGATGAACCACCCCGCGCACTCCCGCCGCGTGGCCTTTTGTGTACTCCGGGTTATGTTTCGACGGCGCTGGCGCTGGCGGCCACTCCCCGTGCCTGCTGCTGGTTATCGGCATGCTGTCCCAATTGCCATCCCAGATAGGCCCACAGCAGCGCGCAGCCCGCGCCGATCAGAGCCGCCAGGCCAGTGCCCTGCCCCAGCATGTCGAGCAGGCTCTTGGCCCAACCGCTCAGCGCATCACCGCCGCGATAAACCACGGTGTCGATGAAGTTCTTGGCCTTGTACTTGCTCTCGGCATCCAAGGGTGCGAAGAGCATTTCCCTGCCCGGCCGGACGAACGCGTATTCACCGATTCGCCGCACGATCATCAGGGCGGCAAGCAGTGCGAAGCCGGGGGCCAGCGCAAGACCCACGAACCCGATGCACATGAGCAGCGGCACGATCGCCAGTAACGCACGCACCCCCAGCTTCGGCGCAATGCGCCCGGTGATGAACAGCTGAGACACCAGAGCGCCAGCCTGCACGATGAAGTCAATGGTGCCGAAAACCCGGACCTGCGCCTCACGACTCGGAAAATGTTCGGCCACCAGGCGCGCCTGCTCGAAGTAGAGAAAGGTGGTGACCGTCGCCAGTAGCACGACGAACCCGGCGATCCCCAACAGGTAGGGTGACCTGAGCACCGCCGTCAAACCGCTGAACGGATTGCCCTGCAGTGGCTGCCCGGGGCTTTGCGTCGGTGCCGCACCAGGCCGCCCAGCCCCGCCCTTTTCGCGCCAGCCCATCAGCGCCCGCTTCAATACAAATGTGACACCCAGCAACAGCGCGGCCAGAAACATCAAGCCCGAGGCACCAATGGCCTCAATAAGCGCCGCGCTCAGGGCCGGCCCCAGCAGACCGCCGATGCTGGCGCCGGCAGCGATGAAGGCAAACAGCCGCTTGGCCTGTTCACTGTCGAATACATCCGCCATCAGGCTCCAGGCCACGGACACCACGAAGAGGTTATAAACCGATATCCATACGTAGAAAGTACGGGCGAGCCAGACGCTGTCCGATTGAAACTCGAACAATTCAACGAACATCAGCAAGTTGATCCCGAAGAAGCCGTACACCCAATCAACGAGGCGCAGGCGCGGGACCCGGGAACTGACCCAGGCAAACAACGGAACGGCCGCCAGCATCACCAGGAACGTGGCAGTGAACAGCCATTGCAGATTCTCCACGCCCGCCGCGATGCCCATCGATTCACGTATCGGGCGCAGCATGAAGTAGCCGGTAAAGAGGCAGAGGAACAA
The DNA here is from genome assembly GCF_057787095.1 of Pseudomonas sp. N-1-13. Lineage (NCBI taxonomy): Bacteria > Pseudomonadati > Pseudomonadota > Gammaproteobacteria > Pseudomonadales > Pseudomonadaceae > Pseudomonas > Pseudomonas sp. N-1-13. The sequence goes on from NZ_JBYNRI010000001.1 coordinate 3,320,558, forward strand.
CAAGAACCCGCACAGCGCCGGACGCAGCTCATCGTCACGGGCGTTCACGGCAAGGCTCAGTCGATGCAAGTAGGAAGGCGCACTCATGGAGACTCCTGGAAGGCGACAACAGGCAAGAGAGTGGGCACGCAACGGATTGCCGTGCCCAAGGCATGATCAGCGGTAGGTGACGCCGGTCAGTCGCTCGGAGACGGTCCAGAGCCGTTCGGCATCCGCCTCATGGGTGGCGGCCGGCGGCATCCTGGCGAAGCCCAACGGGCCGCGCTTTTCCTCGTCGCCGGTGGGGCCGTAGTAGGCACCGCCAACCGCCTCAGGCGCGGTGGCGGCATACAGCGTGGGCAGCGCCCCTTGGGCAGCTGAATGGTATTCGTCGCGATCCTTGGCCCATCGCTGGCCGAACTCGCTGTTCAGACCCGGACCACGCGCGACCAACTCGGTGACGGCGACGCCTGGATGCGCAGCGATGCTGCGAATGTTCCAACCTGCGGCCTCGCTGCGCTGCTGCAAGGCAAAAGTCCAGTGCAGGATGGCCAGCTTGGACTGCGCGTAGACGGCCAAAGGTTGGTACTGCTGCTCAGCCTGCAGGTCGTTGAAGTTCATTGTTCCGCGAGCCGCGGCGATGCTCGAAAGGCTCACCACGCGAGCGTCCTGGCTTTGCCGTAACAACGGTACCAGCAGGCCGGTCAGTGCGAAGTGCCCCAGGTAGTTGGTCGCCAACTGGAGCTCGAAGCCATCCGCGGAGGTACCCCGCTCCGGAGGCGCCATGACGGCGGCATTGTTGATCAACACATCCAGGCGCGGCAGTCGCTGGTTCAGACGCTGGGCCAGGCTGCGCACCGATGAAAGATTGGCCAGATCCACGGCCTCGAACTGCACCTTGGCGTCGGGTACGGATGTTTTGATTTGCGCGATGGCCTGCGCGCCACGCTCCGGGTTGCGCGCAGCAATGATGACGTCGGCGCCGGCCCGGGCCAGTGCCAGTGCGTCCTCGTACCCCATGCCGCTCGTGCCGCCGGTGATCAGGACGATTCGACCTTCCTGAGAAGGCATGTCGCTGGTCGACCAGTCCGGTTTCGGCGCGACGCGGCTGGACGCATCGATACTGACCGCGCTTAGCAGCACGGCGCCAACGGTCAGTGTTCGAGCCAGCTTCACCAGTCGGCTCAAGTTATTTGAAAGGCCCGTTTCGGTTGCTGCTGTTCTGATGCACATGGTTGAGCTCTCTATTTGGATGAAGAACCAGCACTGCCGAACGGTCACTGGAGCACGCACACCTCAGACTGCTTCAGAAAGCTGACGCGCTCTGTGACCCCTTGTGTATTCACGTAGGTCATCTTTGCGCGCACGACCTCGCACACCCGCGACTCCGGTTCTTCAATGCGGATGACCCTGGCGATATCCAGCGGCATGCCATATTCGTAGGCAGGCACATCCGATTTCTCTTCGGCGAACAGAGGCAAACCGCTCAGAGTGATGAATGCCAGAAGACTGGCGATCGACACGTTTTGAATGTTCATAGTGGACTCCACGACTGTCCTTTACCGGGATGGTCGTAGCACTCTAGGGGGAGGTGACTGACGTCAAGGTGACTGCTGACTGACAGGAAGATGTCAAACGCCGGCGAGCCACGCCGGCCATCGGTTGACGGCGACTAGCGGGCTGCCTGGCTGGTCAGGGAGAATCCGAAGGTATTGAAGCCATCCTTGCTATGGGCGAACACACGGCCACCGTGCATGGACGCTACTGCCCGCACAATGGAAAGCCCCAGGCCATGGTGTGCGTCGCTTCGCGCCCGGGCGACATCGGCGCGATAGAAACGCTCGAACAAGCGCTGCAGGTGCACCTCGTCAATGGGCTCACCCGCATTGGAAACACTTACCTTGGCCTGCGCGCCAAGACGTTCCAGGCTTACAGTAATGGTGCTCTGCGGCACCGCGTATCGCGCCGCGTTTTGCAGCAGATTGGCCAAAGAGCGGTGAAAAAGGCGTCGGTCGATGCATACGCGCATGTCGCCTTTGATCACCACGTCCAACTGTTTGTCGTGCAAGACGGGCTCCAGGTATTCCACCGTCTTGGACGCCTCCTCGTAGAGCGAGACATCACTGAGTTCGGTCGCACGCTGCCCGCTTTCGGCACCCGCCAGGAACAGCATGTCATTGACGATGGTGCCCATGCGTTCAAGCTCTTCCAGATTCGATTGCAGCAGATCCTGAAGCTCAGCCACATCACGCCCGTGGGCCAACGCGACCTGGGTCTGCCCGATCAGGTTGGTCAGCGGCGTTCGCAGCTCATGGGCGACATTGGCATTGAACCCTTCGAGCTGGCACCAGGCGGCCTCCTGGCGAGCCAGGGCCCCGTTGAACGACACCGCCAGTTCCTGTAACTCGTCGGGCAGTGCCTCGGTGTCCAGTCGCTGCTTTGAATCACCCGGCGGCAGGCTGTTGGCCTGACGGCTCAGGCGCCTGACCGGCCCCAGGCCGAAACGCGCGATCCAGTAACCCAGCAGCGCGACCAGTACGATGCCCAGCGCCGAAGTCAGGATCAGCGTCTTGGTGAAATGGTCCAGGGTCTTCATGAACGGCGTTGAATCGAGCCCCACGATAAAGCGCAACTCCGGGCGGTTACCCATGGCAGAGATAGTCTTGACTTGCAGCACCATGGGACGATCCCGTTCAGGTATCGCCATGCTGAAAAATCCATCCGGGCGCTTCGACCAATCCTGGCCGTCCGGCATCGCTCCGCCATAGCTGTAGGCCGGGTCGTCAACCAGGACCCAATAACGCACCCGCTGATCCGTGGGCGTCAGGCCATCGAGCTTTTCACGCAAGCCGACCCAGAATGCCGGTGAATCGTATTTTGTGAGCACGGGATCAAGTACGGAATGGCGCAGGATCAACTCGTTTTGCATCTGATCTTCGAGCGATGTCTTCAATGAGCAGCGCAGCAGCGTCGCGCTGATAGAGATGATCAGCAAGACCGCCAGCGCAAACATCAATGCCAGCCGCTTGGCTATCGACCCCTTCATCAGCGGGTACTGCCTTGACTGGCATCGGCTTCACGACTTTCCAGTACATAGCCCATGCCCCGGACCGTATGCAGCAGTTTGCGCGAATAAGGCACATCGACCTTGGCCCGGACGCGCTTGATCGCAACCTCGACCACGTTGGCGTCACTGTCGAAATTCATGTCCCAGACCTGCTCGGCAATCATCAGTTTGGAAAGAATCTCTCCCTGGTGCCGCGCCAGAAGGCTCAACAGACAAAACTCCTTGGCCGTCAGATCCAGCCGCAGCCCGGCCCTGGTCACCTTGCGCGCTTGCAGGTCGACCTCCAGGTCGTCGATGCGCAGATGGGTCAGGTCAGCCGTGTCTGCGGTGCGACGACGGATCAATGCCTGAACGCGGGCGACCAGTTCTGCAAAGGAAAAAGGTTTGCCAAGGTAGTCATCAGCGCCCTCGCGCAACCCGCGAACGCGATCATCCACCGTCCCCCTGGCCGACAACATGATGACCGGGGTTTTCTTCTGCTGGCGCAAACCCTCCAGCACGCTGTAACCGTCCTTGCCCGGCAACATGACATCCAGGATCACGACGTCATAGTCCATTTCCAGCGCATAGTGCAGCCCATCGATGCCGTTACTCGCCACATCGACAATGTAGCCGAGCTCACTCAGGCCACGATGCACATAGGAGGACGTCTTTTCTTCGTCCTCGACGATGAGCAAGCGCATCAGGTAACTCCTCTCGGGAAGCGGGACAACCGGGCAATCAGGGATCCAGGTTTGGGTAATTTTTGCACACGACCTGCAAAGTAGCCTGTAGCTACCCTCCACCAGTCTAGACAATCAAGGTGTCCGCAAACTGACCGCTTGCTGACATTCTTGTCAGAATCGGCTGACAAGCATATTCAAAGGGCTGCAGGGCACCGGTGCCCACTATCGGATAGGGAATCCTTGGCGACTCTTACCAGGAAGGGATCGATGTCGGTTGATGGGTAAGTGTCCAGTAAGAAGAACTTTTCGACGATAGGGTCGCTTTCATCCTATCGATCTGGAGAACCCCATGCATTGCACGCCCCTGTCTACCGTTTCAAGTGCGATCCGGTTGACTGCCACCACCCAAGCCTTGGTGCTCGGTCTGTGCTCATCCATGGTCGCGCTCGCCGCTGAGTCGGCAAACGCCGAGTCGACGTCATCCTGGGGCCTTGGCATCGGGGCGGTCAGCAGCCAGCAGCCGTACAAGGGCGTCGACCGTGAAACTCAGGCCATACCATTGATCTACTTTGAAAATGACTACGTACGAGTATTCGGCCCTACCGCCGAGATCAAGCTGCCGGGTTTCACTCTCAACGACTCCCAGCAACTGGATCTGAGCATCGTCGGTGAATACGACTTCAGTGGTTATGACGACGACGATGCCCGCTTCCTGGATGGCATGAGTGATCGTAAAGGGGGCTTCTGGGCGGGCGCCAAGGTGCAGTGGCGCAACCCTCTGGCCGATGTCAGCGCCCAGTGGCTGGCGGACGTATCGGGCAACAGCAAGGGCCAGCGCTTCACCCTGGGTCTTGAGAGATCCTGGCAATGGGGTGAACACCTCACCCTCACGCCACGAGTGGCGGCGATATGGCAGGACCAAAAGTACGTTGATTATTATTTTGGTGTTCGCGAAAGTGAAGCTCGCATTGATCGAGCGGCCTATGATGGAAAATCCGGCCTCAATACCGAACTTGGCGTTCGTGGAAACTATATGTTCGATGACCATCATTCCGTGTTCCTTGACGTCAAGGCCACCCGCCTCGCCGATGAGATCAAGGACAGCCCGCTGGTAGACCGTTCTACTGAAAACAGCGTGCTCTTCGGCTACCTGTACCGCTTCTGATGAGTCGTATTCTGCTGGTCGAAGACCACGAGCGATTGGCGCATCTGGTGTGCAAAGGCCTGGCGAGCGCCGGCATCGCCGTCGATGTGGTCAACCGCATCGATGGCGCTTGGGCGGCTATCGGGCGGGTCCCTTACCAGGCGCTGATTCTTGATCGCGGCTTGCCGGACGGCGACGGGCTCGTCTTGTTGCAGCGCTTGCGCAACGCCGGGCTTGGCTTGCCCTGCCTTGTTCTCACGGCGCGCGACGCGCTGCACGACCGTGTCGCAGGCCTGGATGCTGGAGCAGATGATTATCTGCCCAAGCCATTCGCCATGGATGAGATGGTCGCGCGTGTGCGGGCGTTGCTAAGGCGTCCCGTGGACTGTCGTCCACTCGCGCCGAGTCATGGTGACCTGAGCCTGCAACCCGATACCGGCATCATGTGTTGTGCCGGCCAAAGCATTCCTCTCGCGCCGGCGGAAATGCAGATCATGCTGTTGCTATTGCGAAAGCCAGGAGAAATCGTGCGTCGCGCCGCGATAGAAGCGGCAGGCTGGGGCTTGAGCGAAGCCGTGACGCCTAACGCACTGGATGTGGCCCTTCACCGGATCCGCCGCAAGCTGCTTACCATCGGCTCCCGCCAACGAATCATCAACCTCAGAGGTCTCGGTTATGCCCTTCGTCAAGAGGACGTGGCGCAATAGCATCAGCTTCAAGGTGCTGCTCGCCTACGTGGTCGGCGTAGGGTTGAGTATTCTGCTGATTGCATTAGGGGTGCTCGCGCTCGTCACCTCAAAGAGCGATATTTTATTGACCACCGACGTCGCCGAGCGCACCCATGAACTGGCCGGCAAGCTCCAGTTCGATGCCACTGGCCGGCCCAACGGCTTCGACAGCAGCGAGGGTGACCGAGTCTGGACCTTCGATAGCCTGGGGCGGGAAATCGGCCACCGCGTGCTGGATTCAACGGGCAATGTGGTCCTGACCTCCACCGACGCGACGTTCTGGTCTTCAGTCGCATCGAATCCTCCATCGCAACAACCGAGATTCAAGTTCGAACGTGAAGGCATCGTCATGTACGCCGCCACCGCGGCTGTCGAGCACCAAGGCAAGACCTGGTATCTGCAATTTGCCGCCAGCGAAAGGCTAATGGATTTGCTCCATGGGGGATTTGCCTTGCCATTCATGGGGGCCGGGATCGCGCTGTTCAGCCTGGTGCTGCTGTTCGTCTTCGGCGCCTGCGCTTATTTCACGTTGGGCTACACCCTCAAACCCTTGCGTGAAGTGTCGGAGTCAGCGGCGGCCATCTCCCCTCGCTCCCTGCACTCGCGGTTGCAGGTAAAAACCGTGCCGTCCGAGGTCGAGCCGCTGGTCACCAGCTTCAACCAGGCGCTTGCGCGCCTGGAGCGAGGTTATCGTGTCCAGCAGGAGTTTCTTGCAACCGCCGCGCACGAGTTGAAAACACCGCTGGCGCTGATTCGCGCGCAAATCGAACTGATGCAAGACAGTCACGCGCACAATGCCCTGCTCGATGATGTGGCGCATATGACACGGCAAGTCCAGCAACTGCTGCTCCTGACCGAAGCCAGTGAGGTTCAGAATTACAGTTTTGCCACAGTGGAAATAGCCGATGTCGCCAGGGAAGCCTGCGGCTATCTGCAGCGTATGGCCGAGGCCGTCGACGTACGTCTTGTTCTGGTTGACGAAACGCCTGAAGGCGACCAATGGCAGGCCGATCGAAGCGCGCTCTTCACGTTGCTCAAGAATCTGCTGGAAAATGCCATTCAACACGCCCCCCGCGGTACTGAGGTCAGGATGCACGTCAGCGCGGGCGCACTCAGGGTGCGCGATTGGGGCCCCGGCGTTGATCGCGAGCAATTGCCGCACCTGTTCACGCGCTTCTGGCGTGGGCCACATCGCCGTGATCATGGCGCGGGGCTTGGCCTGACGATCTGCCAGGAAATTGCCCGGGCCCATGGCTGGATGCTGTCTGCAAAGCGCGCGGAGCCGGGCCTGCTGTTTGAGTTGTCTTGGCCGCAGCGGTTGGTTGACCCTATCCGGGTTTGAGTACTCGCGCTCGGGCGAACACCCCGCCCTCGCCCCTCAGATAAACGCCAGGGTAGCCCGAGCATCAACGATAGCAGCCAGATGCTGTGCCAGCCTGGACGGCAGGTAGTCAAAAAAGAACCCCGCGCTTTGCAACTTGCCGGCACGTAGCGGATCCGTTTCAGGCAATGCCCTGGAGACCCGTGCTGCCCGCGCCCAGGACAAGGCCAGCAGCGTTACGCCACACAACTGGAGGAAATCCCCTGCGATTCGATAGGGGTATTCGCGGTCTTCTCGTGTCCGTTCGACCACGTCCTCGACCACAGCCGCCAGCGAGTTGCAGAGATTATCCAGGGCCGCGGCGAACCCTTGGCACTCAACCCAGTCGCCACCCAGCCGCGCCTCTTCGCGCAGCTGCGCCAGCAGCAAGCCGAACGCCTGGCCATGGTCTCCCAGCACCTTGCGCAGCAGCAGGTCATTGGCCTGAATTTCGTTGCTGCCCTCATAGATCATGGCAATGCGGCTGTCACGTAAGGTCTGCTCAATGGCGAACTCGGTGACATAGCCGTAACCGCCGAACACTTGCAAGGAGCTGCTGGCTTGGCGGAAACCCTGTTCGGTAAAGAACGCCTTGATGATCGGCGTCAACAGCTGCGCCAGTTGACTGGCATGCTGTCGGGTCTGTGGATCCACGGCATGTTCGGCCTGATCCAGCAAATGGGCGGCCCAATAGCCGATGGCTCGCATGCCTTCGCTGGCAGCGCGCAACTCCAGCAACACCCGGCGCATGGCCGGATGATAGTGAAGCGGGTCGGCAGCCTGCGCTTGCACCCCTTCGGGTCTCAGCGGTGCGCGCATCTGCAAGCGCTCGGCGGCATATTTCCTCGCGTTCTGCCACGCCACTTCGGTATGCCCTAAGCCTTGCAGGCCGACATGCAAGCGCGCCGAATTCATCATCACGAACATCGCCGCCAGGCCCTGATTGGCTTCGCCGATCAACCAGCCTTGAGCGCCATCGAACACCAGGGAGCAAGTAGCACTTCCCTTGATACCCATCTTGTGTTCAAGACCGTCGCAGCGCACACCGTTGGCCTGGCCATTGTCCAGTCGCTTGGGCACCAGAAACAGCGAGATGCCGCGACTGCCCGACGGCGCATCGGGCACGCGTGCCAAGACCAAGTGCAGGATATTTTCCGTAAGGTCGTGCTCGCCGCCGGAGATAAACAGCTTGTTACCATGCAGGCGATAGCTGCCATCTACGCCAGGCTCGGCGCGACAGCGCAGCAGGCCGACATCGCTGCCTGCCTGGGGCTCGGTCAAACACATGGTAGGCAGGGTTTGGCCACTGACGATCTCGGGCAGATAGCGCTCTTGCAGCCAAGGAGCACCATGGCTCTTGAGGCACAGGTACGCACCGTAGACGATGCCGGTGTACATGGCCCAGGCATGGTTGCTGGCATAGAGCATCTCTTGCAGCGCGGCATCGAGCAATTGCGGCAACCCCTCTCCACCCAACGCCTCGCCACAAGCCAGCGCTGGCCAGCCACCGTCAACGTAGGCCTGATAGGCACTGGCAAAGCCGTCCGGGGTACTGACATGGCCTGCCCTCCAACGGCAACCCTGGCGATCGCCACTGCTGTTCAACGGGGCCAGTACGTTCTGAGTGAAGCGCCCCGACTCCTCCAGCACCTGCATCGCCAACGGCAGATCAAGCGCATCGAACGCCTGACAGCGACGCCATGTGGCGGGCGCCTGCAACCAATGCTCAAACACAAATTGCATATCGCGCAGAGGCGCCTGGTAGCTCCACATAAGTCACCTCGTCAGGATATAAAACAGACCGCCCCACCACTGCGGGCGGGCATAAACTCAGGTGTGGCAGGTCGGATTCTCGATCAACAACGCCATGCCCTGGCCACCACCGACACATGCTGCGGCTATCCCGTAGCGCAGATTGTGCTGGCGCAACTGCCTGGCCAGGGTCATGACCAACCGCAGGCCGGTTGCAGCCAGTGGATGCCCGACGGCCAAAGAGCCCCCCTGGACGTTGAGCTTCGTATGATCCAGCTCCAACTCCTGCGCGACCGCCAGTACCTGGGCCGCCTGGGCTTCGTTGATCTCGAAACGGGCAATGTCATCAAGGCTCAATCCGCTGCGTTGCAGCAACAGACGGATCGCTGGTGCCGGGCCGATGCCCATGAACTCCGGGGCCACACCGACCACCGCGCTGGCCAGCAAGCGAGCCAGGGGCACACGCGCGCAGGCCGAGCCTCGTCCTACCAGGGCCGCCGCCGCACCATCGACGACTGCGCAGCTATTACCGGCGGTTTGTACACCCCCCACATGTAACGCCCGCAGGCGCGATAAAGCCGAGAAGTCAGTAGGTCGTGGATGGCTGTCCTGGGTGACGATACCAGTGCCGCGCGGCAGGCTGATGCCCCTTGGCTGATAGCCTTCCAGTTCGAACACCTGGTTATCGATGGGGACGATTTCCTCACACCAGGCACCTGCGCGCTGGGCCTGCAAGGCTCGCTGATGACTGTCGCACGCATAACGGTCCACCGCCTCGCGACACAGATCATAGCGTCGCGCCAGGTTGTCGGCGGTGGCGATCATATCCACCCCGGGGGCCGGGTCGTACAGGGCTTCCCAGAGAAAATCCTTGAATTGCACCTCGCTACCGAGACGAAACCCGTTCCGGTGGGTGTAGGCGGCGATCGGATTGCGTGACATCGATTCACTGGCCACGCACAAGGCTAACTGAACGTCATCGCGCAACTGTCCAGCAGACTGGTGCAGCAGCTCAAAGCCGGTGGCGCAGATGCGCTGTACCCCCAGCGCAGGAACCGTTTGCGCCACGCCGCTGTACAACCCGATGTGCCGCGGCAACAAATAGGCGTCAAAGCTGGCTTGGGCCATGGAGCCGGCCAGCACGCTGTCTACGGCCAGAGGATCGATGCCGGCCCGAGCCAGCACCTCACGAGCAACCTTGATCCCAAGATCGATAGGCGAAACCTGGGCCAGGGCACCACCAAGATCAATCCAGGGGGTGCGCACCGCATCGAAAATCGCTACATCGACAAAGGCTGAATATTGCCCTGCACTGCTCACGCCCTGAGTTCCATGGCTTCTGCTCACTTGTTGCGCACTTGAAGGTGAGCAAAAAACTAACCGGCCATATTAGTTATGTCAATTAACTATTTCCGATACCTATTAAATTTGTATCTGGTCTGCGGGAGAAAAGTCATCGAGCAATTCAATGAAGGATTGTCGCAACCAGCGGTTCGCCGGGTCATGATGGAACCGCGTATGCCAGTAAAGGTGAATGTCGTATCCGCAAATATCCCAAGGCAGCGGCACCAGGCGCACATCGGTGATGTCGGCAAACCTGCGTCCGACTGCCAAGGGTACAGTGGCGATCATGTCGGACTCGGCCACCAGAAATGGCACGCCCATAAACCGTGGCAGGCTGAAACGCACTCGACGGGTGATGCCGTGGCTCGCCAGCTCACGATCCAGTCCACTCATTCCACGCCCGTCAGGCTGGACCGCGACATGCATTGCGCTCTGGTATTGCTCGGCGCTCATGCTGTCACCGATGGTGGGATGATCACGACGAACGATGCAGACAAACGAATGGCGATACAACGCGCGATGCCGGATCGAGGTATTGAGCAAGCGCGGAAAATAGCCGATTGCCGCGTCCACCTCGCCGGCATCCAGCCCCTCCTCCAACTGCTCCGAGGACAACGCCAGGGTACGGATTCTTAACTGGGGCGCCTTACTGTCGAGCATCCGCATCAACCTGGGCAGGAACACCATTTCGCCGATATCCGACATGCACAGCACCAGTTGTCGCTCGGAGTGTTCGGCAACGAAACCGGTGGATGGCAACACCTCGCTGCTGACCATCTCCAGAATCCGTTGCACCGGCTCAGCGATCTGCAGGGCCCTGGCCGTAGGTTGCATGCCACGTGAAGTGCGAATGAACAATGGGTCATCGAACAGCGTGCGCAACTTGGCCAACGCGAAGCTCATGGCTGGCTGGCTAAGCCCCATGAGATCACCGGCCAGGGTCACGCTTTGCTTTTTGCGCAGCGCATCGAAGACTTTCAGCAGGTTGAGATCGACGTCCTTGATATCCATATTTTGGATTTTATCTATAAGTAAAATAAGGTTTTCGGATTCTAGGTCGAAGCCTAGACTCGGTACAAGATCGTTAAGGTAATTAACCGAATCGACATCTAATAAAAACAACGGAGCGAATCATGCCCAAGAAGCTACGCAGTAATTTCCCCTACGGATCCTACTTGTGGGCTGTGCGCGCCGCCCAGTGGCGCGCCTTGGGCATTGAGGAGAGCGAGCTGGAAAAACCGAAAATCGCCATCGTGAACTCGTCCTCGAACCTGGCGATTTGCTTCAGTCATCTGGATGGTATCGCTGCCAGCCTCAAGCAATCGATACGCGATGCCGGTGCGCTGCCCTTCGAAATTCGTACGGCCGCGCCCAGTGACTTCATCACCGGTGCCGGTGCGGGAGGCGCCTATATGCTCGCCGCCCGAGACCTCATCACCAATGACATCGAAGTCGCGGTCGAAGGCGCTCAGCTCGACGGCATGATCTGCCTGGCCTCTTGCGACAAAACAGTACCCGGTCAGTTGATGGCAGCTGCCCGGCTGAACATCCCGACGTTGATCGTAGTGTGCGGGTATCAGCCAAGCGGCGAATACAATGGCCAGCACGTCGATATCGAAGATGTATTCATCAGCTCCATGCACGTGGTCACCGGCAAACTGCCCGTCGAGGAACTGGCTGGCATGGCACGCAACGCCATCAGAGGGCCTGGGGTCTGTTCGGGCATGGGCACCGCCAACTCCATGCATCTGGTATGTGAAGCCTTGGGCATGGCCTTGCCCGGTAGCTCCCCTATTGCAGCAAATAGCCCGCAGATGTTCGATTTCGTTCACCAGGCAGGCAAGCGCATTGTGGAAATGATCGAGGAAGATCTCAAACCTCGCGACATCCTGACGCCTGCTGCCTTTGCCAACGCCGTTGCGACAATTCTTGCTGCGGGAGGCTCGGTCAACACCATCAAACATATGCAGGCGGTGGCGGCTGAAGGTGGCATTGACGTGGACGTGTACCAACTCTTCAGGAAACTGGGAAAAAAGATACCGGTGCTGGTCGGCGTACGACCAGTGGGCGAACACAGCATTGAGCAAATGGAAGCAGCGGGGGGTGGCCGTGGGCTGCTCAAGCGCCTTGAACCTTTGTTGCACGGTGACGTGCTGACCGTCACCGGCAAAACCCTGACGCAAAACCTGCAGGGGGTGACCGTCAGTGACGACGAGGTGATCCGCCCGTTGCACGCTCCCTTTGCCACGCAACCGGCCATCGTGATGCTGCGCGGCAACATTGCCCCGCAGGCCGGCATCGTCAAATACGGCATCGACCCGCGCAAGCCACGCCAGTTCAAGGGCCCCGCGATCTGTTTCGAGCGCTCCGCCGATGCCATCCAAGCGTTGCAGGATGGACGCATTCAGCCCGGCCATGTCGTGGTCATGCGGGGCGCAGGTGTACAGGGCGGGCCCGCCATGGGCGGTGGCGCCTCGAAGGTAGTGTTCGCCATTGACGGGGCCGGGCTGGGTGACCACGTGGCAATGCTGACTGACGGTCACCTCTCGGGGCTGGTGTGCAAAGGCCTGGTCGTGGCGGAGGTGGCTCCTGAAGCAGCCGTCGGTGGCCCCCTCGCACTGGTGGAAGACGGGGACATCATCGACATCGACCTGGATCTCAACACCCTTGACGCCAATATCAGCGAAACACAAATGCAAGCCCGACGCGCCCGCTGGATACCTGCGGCCCCCCAGTTCGGTGGTGGTTGGCTGGATATATACCGCCACAATGTGTCCTCCATGGAACACGGTGCAGTGTTGATAAAGCCACTGGATATCACCCATCCCGGGGAGCAACCGCAATGAAGTTGCGCGACGACGAAAAAGCCATGCTCGCTGGCGATCAAGGTCCGGCGGTGCAAAAAGCCATGGAGTTGCTGGTGCGCTATGGCGAAGCCCTGGATGCGCAATGTCTGGTGGATACGCGCAATGTCGCCGGTACCATCGGAGCCACCACGCCCTTTCTGCGTCAGTACGCAGACCAAAATGGCGGTATGGATGCGGTGTTCAGCGAGTTCAACCTCGACAGCGCCGAATTGGTCAAGATTCCTCGGGTCAAGGTCCCGAGCAGCCACCTGCAGCAAGGCATCGACCCCCGGCACGCTGTACGCCAAGGCATCTCGCCAGACGTGGTCCGCATCTATGAAACAGGTCAGGCTTACAGCAGCGGTCTGGGGGTACAACCCCTGAATACCTGTACGCCCTATCAAGTCGGCAACGTGCCGGTAAAAGGCGAACACTGCGCATGGATGGAATCCTCTGCGGTGATCTATATCAACTCGGTACTCGGTGCCCGCACCAATGCCGAAGGCCGGGAAAGCACGGGCGCGGCGATGCTGACCGGCAAGATCCCCTATTGGGGCCTGCACATCGAGGAAAACCGTCGCGGTACCCACCTGATCCAGCTGGACATAGACGTGAGTACCACGGCGGACTGGGGATTGCTCGGCTACTGGGTCGGCGAGCAGGTGCAGGACCGCATCCCGGTCATCCAAGGCGTGAGTCACCAACCCAACCTGGCTCGCCTCAAGCACTTCGGGGCGGCGGCGGCTTCCAGCGGTGGGGTGGAGATGTATCACCTGGTTGGGGTGACGCCTGAAGCCCAAACCAGCGAGCAGGCGTTTGGCGCGTCCCCTCCCCTGGCCGCAATGCGCTTCGGCGAGGCCGAACGGCGCTGGGCCTACGAGCAAGTCAATATCACCGCTCGCGATGACGAGATTGACTTCGTGATGCTCGGTTGCCCGCACTACAGCCTCGAACAGATCTGGGAGGTCTGCCAATTGCTGGAAGGCCAACGCCTGAGTCCGAATACCGAGCTCTGGATATTTACGGCGGCGTCGATCAAACAACTGGCCGACGTCGCCGGCTACACCCGCATCATCGAACAGGCCGGCGGGCATCTGATGACCGATACCTGCTCAGCCATTGGCAAGGTACTTCCCACGGGCACGCGGGTGGCGGCAGTCGATTCGGCCAAACAGGCGCACTACCTGCCGGCGATCATGGGTATCCAGGCGTGGTTCGGTAGCACCGCCGATTGCGTCCAGGCCGCCATCGAGGGCCGTTGGAAAGGAGTATTGAGATGAGCACAACCTTCACCCTCAAAGGCCGCAAGGTCGTCGGCGGCTGTTTCGAAGGCGAGGCCCTGGTGACCCGGGACCGCATCTCCGGCTGGGGCGGTATCGACCCGCGCAGCGGCACCGTCATCGAGACCCGTCACGAACTCAAGGGCATCAGTTTCGCCGGCAAAGTGCTGGTGTTTCCCGGCGCCAAAGGTTCGTCCGGCTGGTCCTCGCAGTTCCATATCGCCCGTCTCGCCGGCGTAGCCCCTGGCGCCATGTTGTTCAACGAAATGACCGCAAAAATGGGCCTTGGCGCCGTGGTCGTCCATGCGCCCGCCATGACCGACTTCACCGAAGACCCGTTGAGCCGGATTCAAACCGGGGATTGGGTTCGCGTCGACGCCGACGCCGGGACCGTTGAAGTGACTCCGCGTCAGCTGCAAACCGATCAGTTCGTATCGCAACACCCGACCGGGCCGGAGCGAAGGCGAGACCTGTCGTAACCGGAATCTGCCAGCCGCAACAACCGCTCCCGTGACCCTTGGTCATCGGGCTCGGGATCGGCTGCCCTTTTTACATCTCAAAGGTAGTTTTATGGCTCATGTCATTCGCACGGTACGCCGTACCAGCGCCCCCACCGCTCAACGCTTGCAGGCCGACGTATGCATTGCCGGCGCGGGTATCTCCGGTATTTCCGCCGCTCTGGAGGCCGCTGCGCTCGGCAAACGCGTAGTGCTGTTCGATGCCCTGCCGATGCTCGGCGGTCAGGCGGTCGGCTCAATTATCGGGACCTTCTGCGGGCTGTTCTCCAATGGTCCGAACCGCCGGTTGCTGACCCACGGAATCGCCGACGATATCCTGCGTGACCTGGGCGCCTCGGGGGACTTGCACCAGGCCATTGGCCCCCTGACGACTGTTGTTTACTACGACGAAGTTGCCTTGGGTCGATGGATTGGCCAGAAAGTGCTCGACGCCGGGATCACCGTGGTGCTCGGTGCGGTGTTACGCGATGTCGTGCGCGAAGGTCCGCGGATCCGCGAAGTGGAACTGGCCACCCGCTACGGCGATGTGCGTGTCGCAGCCAACGGCTTTATCGACGCCAGCGGAGACGCGGCGTTAGCCTGGAATGCCGGACTTGCCTGTCGCGAGCCGGACACCCCCATCTATGGCACCCAGATGTTCGTCCTTGAGCATATCAATGAAGCGTACTTGCCCACCCGCGCGCAGTTCACCGAACGGGTCAAACAAAAAGCCAAAAGCTACGGTATCGAACGCGACGACGGACTGTTCTTTCAGTTCCCCGGCCGTGGCACCGCAGCCTTCAACATGACTCACATCGAAACGCCTCTGGATCCGGTGGCCGCTTCCCATGTCGCGATCGCCGGACGCCAGCAGGTGGACCAGGTCATCAACTTCCTCAAGTCGGAATACCCCGAGGCCTACAGCAAGGCCAAGGTACGGGCGTACGCGCTGCCAGGTATTCGCCAGACGCGCTGGATCGTCGGACATCACCATCTGACGACTGACGAAGTGCGGGCGGCAACGATATTCCCGGATGCGGTAGCTCGCACCTCCTGGCCGGTGGAATTGCACGGCAATACCAGCGGTTACCAGTGGGAGCCCTTTGGTGACGATCACGTTCACAGTGTGCCGTTGCGCAGCATGCTTGCCCAAGGCAGCGATAACCTGGTCGTGGCCGGTCGCTGCATCGACGCCGATGCGGCCGCGCTGTCGAGTGTCCGTGTAATGGGCCCCTGTATCGCAATGGGGGCCGCTGCGGCCCACGCGCTGGACCTCGCGGGCCCCGATGGCAGGTTGAGTGATATACCTGCCCCGGCATTGCGCGAGCGGCTGGCGTTCAATCTGGAATAGTGCTTAAAGCAGTTCGACGCGCCCACCATCCATAGGGGGGCGCCACTCCAACAAAAATAAAAAATGCAGTGGAGAACGCACATGTCACAGTCCCGCACCCTGGACGTAGCGGCGCTTATAGAAGGTCGCAAACTTTCACGCTTCAACTATGTGGTGATTCTGGTCTCGGTTCTGATCACCTTCCTCGATGGTTTCGATTTGCTGGTGCTGTCGCACACGGCCTCCTACATTGCCGATGAGGTCGGTCTGGACAAGATCCAGCTGGGTGAGATTTTCTCCATCGGCCTGCTGGGAATGATGCTCGGTGGATTCTTCTTCGGCTACCTGGGTGACCGAATCGGGCGGCGTCCCACCATTCTTCTTTCCACCTGCTCATTTGGCGTGTTGACCTTGCTGTTTGCCTTGGCCAACAGCTATGAATCGCTGATGGTCCTGCGCTTTCTCAACGGCTTCGCCCTAGGTGCCATGCTGCCGTTGTGCTGGGCCTTGAACATTGAGTTCGTACCCAAGCGTTATCGCTCGACGGTGGTGACCATCATCATGGTCGGATTTAGCCTGGGCAGCGCGATGGCCGGCCCGATCACCGTCTGGCTGGCGCCGCATATCGGTTGGCAGGGCGTGTTCGTGTTCGGCGGTGTACTGACCCTGGCCGCCAGCGTGCTCCTGTTTTTCACCCTGCCCGAATCGGTGCGGTTTCTGGCCAGCAAACGCAAAGGCCCGGAAAAAATCACGGCAACGCTCAAGCGTATGGATTCGAGCCTGGATGTGCGACCGGGCGACCGCTTCGTCCTACTGGACGAGCCGGATCTGGGCCGCAAGGAATTTCGGGTCAGCCAGCTGTTTATCGGCCGCCTGAAATGGGTTACCCCGATGATCTGGCTGGGCTACTCCGCCAGTTCCATGGCCATGTACTTTCTCGCCTCGTGGAGTCCACTGGTCTATCAGTACGCAGGCTTTGACCGCGCGACAGCTTCGTGGGTCAGTTCGATCGCCTCGTTCAGCGGCGCAATGGCGGGCTTGGCGATGATGCGTTTCGTCGATACCCGCGGCCCTTACATGGTGATGATCTATCCGCTGCTGGCATTGCCTTTCCTGCTGGTATTGGGCATCACCGGCATGCAGGGCACCGCGTTCCTGATGCTGAGCCTGGTCGGGGCCGTGTTCGTCAAAGGCTCCCACTATGGAATCCTCAGTATCGCCGGGGTCTTCTACCCCAGCGCTATCCGCGCCAATGGCGCGGGCTGGGCCACCTCGATCGCCAAGATCGGCTCGATCCTCGGCCCATTGCTGGGCGCTTATGTACTGAACAGCGGAATGCCAGTGGTCAAGAGCTTCCTGGTCCTGGCCATATGTCCGGCAATGCTGGCCGCCTGTGCATTCGCAATCGGTCACCTGACCCGCCACGACCTTGCGGTGGATCCATTGCCCGCCCCGTCACAGACGTGACCGCCTGCCTCTGATTCACAACACCTTGAGCCACGCCTGCTGTGCCGCGTCGTCACCGACGCGGTCAGGCAAAACTCGCCCTGAATAATCGTATTCCCTCTCCTGAGAGCAATAAAAAAATGAACAGGAATCTAGCCATCTTCACCGCATTTGCCCTCTTCTGCCACGGCAGCTACGCCCAGGCAGACTTTCTCAAGGACAGCAGCGCGACGTTGACCACGCGCAATTTTTACCTCAATCGCGACTTTCGCCAGAGTGGCGCCCCCCAGGCCAAGGCCGAAGAATGGACCCAAGGTTTCTTCGCCGAACTTCAGTCTGGCTACACCGAAGGTACCGTTGGATTTGGTCTCGACGCCTTGGGTGAACTGGGGATCAAGCTCGACTCGGGCCGAGGTCGACGGGGCACCGCACTGTTGCCCTACGGGCCCGACAGCAACCAGCCTGTCGACGAGTACAGCGAACTGGGACTGACCGCCAAAATGCGTCTGTCCCAGACCCGGCTCAAGGTAGGAACCCTGATGCCGATTCACCCGCTGGCGTATTACAGCGACACCCGACTATTGCCCTCGACCTTCACCGGTGCCTACCTGACGTCGAGTGAAGTCGAGAACCTGACCGTCACCGCAGCGAGATTGACAGAGGCTAACGGTCGCGACTCCTCCAGTAATGACGACATCAGCTATGCCGGCCAGAGCAGCGATCATCTGGACCTGCTCGGCGGCGACTATACGCTGGGCAAGAACCTGACCCTGCGCTACCACCAGGGTGAACTGCAGGACATCTACCGCCAGCACTTTTCCGGAGTGATTCACGTCCTGCCACTGGGGGAAGGCATGAGCCTGCGCTCCGATTTGCGCTACGTCGACAGTAGCGACACAGGCGCGGCAAAAGCCGGGAAGATCGATAACCGCAACTTCAATGGCATGTTCACTTTGACCGTCGGGGCCCAGCGATTCGCCGCCGCGTTCCAGCACCTATCCGGAGACAGTGTGTTCCCCGTGATCGACACCGGTACGCCGTATGTGGCGAACCTCGTCACCTACAACTCCTTCACCAAAGCCAACGAAAAATCCTGGCAATTGCGTTACGAATATGACTTCGCCGCGCTTGGGATACCGGGCCTGACGTTCATGACCCGTTATGTGAAAGGCAGCGATATCCGCACCCGTACGGTCAACGACGGCAGTGAGTGGGAACGTGACACCGACCTGACATACGTCTTCCAGAGCGGTGCCCTGGAGGGCCTGAACCTGCGCTGGCGCAACGTCACGTACCGGTCGGGGGATGGTCTGACCCAGCAGCTCGATGAAAATCGCTTGATCGTCGGTTACACCTGGAAACTGTGGTGAGTCCGGCAAGCCGGAACACGCTCACTTGGATCTTACTGTGCGGAGAGCAATCATGATCCCGTCACGCGCAATTGACGTCGCCGCCTTGATTGAGGGGCGCAGACTGTCGAGTTTCAACTATCTGATCATCTGTGTGTCGGTGCTGATCACCTTCCTCGATGGCTTCGACTTGCTGATGCTCTCCCACACCGCCGCCTACATGGCCGAGGACATTGGCCTGGATAAGTTGCAACTGGGCAACATCTTTTCCATAGGTTTGTTCGGCATGATGTTGGGTGGATTCTTTTTCGGTTATCTGGGTGACCGGATCGGCCGTCGCCCGACCATCATCCTGTCCACCAGCGCCTTTGGCCTGATGACGTTGCTGTTCACCTTGGCCGATAGCTACGCCTCGCTGCTGATCTTGCGCTTTCTCAATGGCTTTGCCTTGGGCGCCATGTTGCCACTCTGTTGGGCGCTGAATATCGAGTTTGTGCCCAAGCGCTACCGTGCAACCGTGATCACAATCATCATGGTTGGCTTCAGCCTGGGTGGCGCGGTTGCCGGCCCTCTAACCGTGTGGATGGCTCCCCACTATGGCTGGGCCAGTGTGTTCGCGCTGGGCGGCATCGCAACGTTGCTTTCCAGTGTGCTGTTGTTTTTCACCCTGCCAGAATCGGTGCGATTTCTGGTGAGCAAGCAAAGACGCCCCGAAACCGTGGCGCGGATCCTCAGGCGCCTGGATCCGGACATCGATCTTCGCGCCGGGGACCGCTATTTTCTTGCCGATGAAATCGACATCGGTCACCGACCTTTCCGTGTCGGACAGTTGTTCATCGGCAAACTGAAATGGATCACTCCCATGATCTGGATTGGCTTTGGAGCAAGCTCCATGGCCATGTATTTTCTCGCGTCATGGAGCCCGCTGGTGTACCAGTACGCCGGTTTCGACCGGGCGACTGCATCATGGGTGAGCTCCTTCGCCTCGTTCAGCGGCGCCATGGCCGGGCTCGTATTGATGCGAGTGGTCGACACCCGGGGGCCCTACGCCGTGATGATCTATCCCCTGCTGTCATTACCTTTTCTGCTGGTCCTGGGCATTGGCGAACTGCAAGGAGACGCCTTTATTGCACTGAGCCTGATGGGCGCTATTTTCGTCAAAGGCAGCCACTACGGCATCACCAGCATCGCCGGGGTTTTCTACCCAAGTGCCATTCGCGGCAACGGCGCCGGATGGGCAGCGTCAATGGGTAAGATCGGCTCTGTATGCGGGCCGTTACTCGGGGCCTACGTGCTCAACAGCGGCATGCCCGTGGTGAAAAGCTTCGCAGTACTGGCTCTATGCCCTGCGGTACTTGGAGTGTGTGCCTATGTCGTGGCACGCATTGATCGGCGCTCAACCGTGAGCACCGAGCTTCTGACCACATCGCAGCCCTAGAAACATTCAATGCAGCAGCGACGCAGGATCATGCAAGTCAAGGAGTCACGTCCACGACTTGCATGAGCGCTATTCGCCCGAGCAAGGGATCACGCGCTTGACCAGCTTACCGATGGTCATACCCTGGATCAGAATCGAAAACACCACGACCAGGTAGGTCATGCCAACCACGACATCGCGAGCATCCCCCGGTGGCAACGACAACGCCAGGGCCACCGATATCCCGCCGCGCAGCCCACCCCACGTCAGCACGCTCCAGGAGCCTTCAGGTAACCGGAAACGCTGCCCCAGGACCGCTATCGGGACGCCTACCGTCAACAGACGCGAGAACAAGGTCAGCACGATCACCATCAAGCCCGTGACAATGAGCGGGCTGGTAAAGTGGATCAGAATCACTTCCAGACCGATCAGTACAAACAGGACCGCGTTGAGTATTTCGTCAATCAACTCCCAGAACATGTCCAGGTTTTTCTCGGTCTGCTCAGACATGGCATAAGAGCGTCCATGGTTACCGACGATCAACCCCATCACCACCATCGCCAGCGGGCCGGACACGTGCAAATGAGTGGCCAGGGCATATCCGCCGAGCACAGCGGCCAGGGTGATGAGCACCTCCTCCTGATAGCTGTCGATACTCTTGAGCATGCGGAACGTGACGTACCCAACAACCGCGCCCAAAAGCGCACCGCCGCCCGCCTCCTCCAGCAAGAGCCGCGAAACGCCGGTAACGGAGGGCGCGTCGCCACTGGCGATCATCGCCAGAATCAGTGAGAACAGCACAACGCTGACCCCATCGTTGAACAGCGACTCTCCGGAAATCACCAATTCCACGCTACTTGGAGCACCGGCGGATTTCAGAATGCCCATGACCGCAATCGGATCGGTGGGTGAAATCAGCGCACCGAACACCAGGCAGTAGGCAAGCGGCAACTCCAGGTCGGTAAAAGACAGCAGCCACCATAGCCCGAAGCCGATGAACAGCGTCGACACAGTCGTGCCAACCACAGCCAGGGACGCCACCTGCCATCGATAGGCGCGCAGTTGCGACAAGTCGACATGCAGGGCCCCCGCGAACAGCAGCAATGACAGCATGCCCTCCATCAGCAACTCGGAGAAGTCGATGGACTCCACCAGTGATTGCTCAAGCGTGTGCAGGGAGTGAAAGCCCAGCGCATCGGAGGCCATGTTCAATAACGATAAGCCCAAGGCAATACCCATCACGCCAATGGCCGGGGGTAGCCCTACGTAGCGCCGATTGAGGTAAGCGAGTACTGCTGTGATACAGAGGAATATTGCAATAATGTCTAGCATTGGGCAGAGACGTCCATTGGGGTTAACTACATTTCAGGTGCGACAAGCGTGGGGGCATGGCTGCATGCATATACCTTGCATACCGCGCTGCCTTTTGATTAATGGGTCTTGAAAGACCGGTCGCCCGTACTCCACTTCCCTCACCCATTTCCAACCATCTGCCACAGCGACGCCCCCACCCCGGTAATGCTCTCCCCGGCAATCAACCCCGCCGCCGCGGTGATGGCAAAGCGTTCTGTAAGGCTCGCCCAGCGGCAGCTCACTAGCCAGGTGAGTACCGCGCCGAAGGCCATCATCAGCGACACCGAGGCCGGCAAGACGAACGCCAGGCCCAAAGCCGCCGTGCTTGGCAAATAACGGGCCCGGTGGGTGGGCAGTACGCTGTCGAGAATCCCCAGCAACAAGCCGGCCACGGCGCCGATGATGACCGCCCAGCGAATGCTTGCTGACAGCGAGTCCAGCCCCAGGGTCAGGGTTTGCGCCACGGCTTTCCAGGTAGCGACCGCCGGGGCCGGCCACTCTTGGGTGAGCAGCATCGATTGTGGGTCCGGGATCAGGGCCAGGTAGGCCAATACCCCAACGATGCTTCCAACGAAAATCCCCAGGGTCTGGGCGATCAACTGCTTGTGGGGTGTGGCGCCAATCGCCCGGCCCACCTTGAAGTCGTTCATCAAGTCCGTGCATTGCCCAGCCGAACCGCCCGCGGTGTTGGCGCTCATCAAATTGATCGGCACCTGCCCCGGGGCGACGATGCCAAAACTCAGTTGGGACAATTGTCCGATGGCGCCGATGGGCGCAATGCCCGTGGCCCCCACCACCCGGGCGGCCACGGCGGCCAGGCAGATGGCCAAGGGAATGGTCAACAACGCCATCCAGGGGTTGATGCCAAACAACAGCGCTTGCAGGCTCACCACCAACACGATCGCCACCAGGAAACCGCTGGCAGGTCCGGTCTTGGGCACCACCCAAGTCGTTCCCCCGCCCGCCTTGGTGGACTTGTGCAATGCCCACAAGCGAATCGCCAAAGAGGTCAGGGTCGAGCAGACCATCAGACTCACGCCCGGCCACAGCAACCACTCCACCAGCGCCGCGAACTGCGGGCCACTGCTGTCCGGCGGCAGTTGCACCAAGCCTTGCTCCAGCAGCCACGGCGCCAATCCACCCCACGCCAACAAGGCGCCAAGCAGCAGGGTCAGGCCAACGCGAATCCCGATGATCCCGCCGAAACCCACCAACAACAGCGAAGGGTCCGCGGTAAACGTCAGGCGTTCCAACTGCGGGGTCGGCGACCAGCGCGGGAAAGCCCAGACGAAGGTATCGACCCACTTGACCAGCCCGGACAGCAGCGCAGCGCTGAGCAGCACCTTCAAGCGCTTCGCCGCTTCGTGGCCCTGGTTGTAGATGTGCAGAAGGGTCTCCAGGGTCGCCATGCCTTCGGGGAATTTCAGTGCTTTGTCATTGAGCAGCGAGGGTCGCAGGTACCAGGCGATCCAGATCCCCAGGAAGCTCACCGAGAACACCCAGGCGATCATCGGGATGACGTCCAACTGTTGACCGGTCAATAAGGTGTAGGCCGGGATGGGCGCAACCAGCCCACCGGAAATGATTGACGCTGCGGCCGAGGCCACGGTCTGGTTGATGTTGCTTTCGTGCAGCGTCCAGGGCAGTTGCGCGGCCGAACGCTTGGCCAGGCCTTGCCAGATGCCATAGCCGATCAGCAAGGCGATGATCGACATGTTGAACGACCAGCCAATCTTGAGGCCGGCGTACACATTGGAAGGCGTCAACAGGACACCGATCACGATTCCCGTACTGACCGCTCGCAGGCTCAGCTCACGTTCGACAGGGTAATCCAGGGCGATGGTTGGCGAGGTTGGGTGCATGCGAATTCCTTATCGGCAATGAGACAGCGCGATCACTCAACGCGGCGACTTAACAAGTGAGCGCTGCATGGGCGGAAGGTTCACATGACAGGGGCAAGCCCTTGCGAGCGCTTAACGCTCATATCGAAGTTTTCCGGGGGCGGTGACGAGGTCGACGAGGGATGATTGCTTCGTTATTTTCCGAGTACCGGACTCAGGCCAGCAGCTCGGTGATCCAGCGGGTTTGCAAAGCGATGTCCTGCACCTTCTGCTCGGGCACGGCTTGTCGCGCCCGGGCGAAGTGAGTCAGGGTCCGCTGTTTGAGGCGCAGCATGCGCTGCCACTTGGCCAGGAACGCCGGGCTGCGGGCGCGCATCTGCAATGGCCCGAAGTACAGCTCCTGCGCGGTGTACGTCACCGGGCCGGCGCGCTCGGCGACGATGATTTCGTAGTAGAAGCGGTTTTCCCGCAGCACTTCTTCGAAGCAGATGCGATAACCATTTTCCATCAGCCATTGACGCAGTGGCTGCTCGCCGCCGTTGGGCTGCAGGATCAGCCGTTCCTCACCGCTCAGGCGCGCCTTGCCGCCAGCGAGAATGTCGCGGATCGTCTCGCCGCCCATGCCGCACAGGCTGACTGCCGTGATCCCGTCTCCGGGCTCGATCGCCGCCAGGCCGTCGGCCAGGCGGACAATGACCTGCTGGGTAAAACCGTTCTCGCGCACGGTGCGTTCAGCCGAACGAAACGGCGTCAACGCCACCTCGCCAGCCACCGCCGCTGCGATCACACCACGGCGCATCAATGCCACCGGCAGGTAGCCGTGATCAGAGCCGATATCGGCCAGGCGCGCACCTGCGGGTATATGCGCGGCCACACGCTCCAGGCGCTGGGACAATGTCTGTTCGTTCAACGGCTGCTCCTGTTCATCATCCCTACCTGGATCAAGCCTGGGCCTTTACCGTCCCCTGCGACTCGGTCACTGGCGACAACGACAATGCAGTCATCAATACCTCGTGGCCGCTCAAAAATCATGTGCCCATGGTACATAGATGCCACACGTACTCAAAATCGTGAACGCGGATCAGGTAAGGGGGTCATCAAGATCCCTGACCCGACCCGATCTTGATTGGCTGCCGTTCAGAAGCGCCTGGTACTGAGCAACTCATCGAGCACCCGAGTGGGGACACGAAACGGCACCGACATGTGATCCTCGCCCGGTTCGATCTGGAAATCGCTACGCAACCCATACTGCGATAGCGCCTGCAGGCGTAACTGAAGAGCTCGGGCGTCCTGGATCTCCTGCACCATATCGCGCTCGCCCAACAGCAACGTCAGGCTGCTGTGGGTCAGGTCCACTTGCCCGGCGTGCGCACGCTTTGTGAAGGCGCGTTCGGGCGCCAACAGGTAACGGTCGAGCCACCACAGGCTCGGGCTCACCGCCACAACATGCTGAAAGAGCGCCGGACGGGTGAACAGCGCGTAGATGCCAAACATGCCACCGAAAGAATGCCCTACCAAACTGCGCTGATCCTGATCGACCTTGAAGCGCTCGTTCACCCTCGGCATCAGGCGCTGCTCGATGAAGTCGAGGAACAGATCCTGGCCACCTTGTGGCGGATTGTTGCGCTCCTGCGGGACGGGAGGCGACAAGTCGAAGGCGCGACGCACGAAATCCAGCGGCGTGTCGCTCGGGTAGCCAATGGCGACCAGAATCGAACCACGCAACCGATCCTGCGCGCGCTTGGCGGCATGGAAAGCCGGGAAATAGGCGTTGCCGTCAAGCAGGTAGATCACCGGGTAGCCGCCGGTGTGAGGCACGTCACCTTCAGGCAGGCTGATCATGATGCGGTAATCACGCCCTTGCGCGCTTTTCATCATCCACTGCTCGGTGCCATCCAGTGTCACCGGCTCTGCATGGGCGAAGGACAAGCCAATCAGCAGCATGGCGCCCAGATACTTGAACAAAATACCCATCATCGTCTCACTCCTCACCAGCGATAGCTCAGGCTGGTGACGACGCTGCGCGCCTCACCCCGGTAGCAGTAACCTTCCTGGCAGTTGATGTAGCGTTTGTCGGACAGGTTGCGACCATTCAAGGCCAGGCGTACGCCGTCCAGCCCGCCACCGAAGTCGTAGTGCACACCGGCATCGACCAAGGTGTAATCCTCGTTTCTCACCGTGTTTGCCGCGTCACCGTAGTTACTGCCGGTGTAGCGCGCGCCTACAGACATGCCCAGGCCCATGGGCAGGCGGTAATCCAGCCAGAACGTCGCCAGATGACGGGGCACGTTCATCGGTTCCTTGCCTTCATTGCCGTCGTTGCTGCGAGTGACTTCGGGATCGTTATAGCTGTAACTGGCCGTCATTTTCATGCGGTCGCTGAGGTCCGACACCGCCTCCAACTCCAGACCGCGCGAGACCTGCTCACCGGTCTGAATGCTGTTGAGGGGGTTCGACAGGTCACGGGTGCGGACATTGGTTTGTGTCAGGTGATAGAGGGAGGCCGTCAGCAAGGTACTGGAGCCCGGCGGCTGATACTTGAGGCCTACTTCGTACTGCTCGCCCTTGGTTGGTTTATAGGGCTCGCCACTGGCGTTCGTGCCACTCTCGGGCAGGAACGAGGTCGCGTAACTGGCATAGGGCGCCAGGCCATTGTCGAACAGGTAGAGTGCACCGACCTGCCCCGTGGTCGCCGAATCGCTGGTCCTGCTGTTGACGTCGCTCAGGTTGTTCGTTCGACGAACCTTGACCCAGTCACGGCGAAGCCCGGCGGACAAACGCCATTGATTCAATTCGATTTGATCCTGCACATACACGCCGCTGCGATGCTCCAGCCCGTTCTCGTCCGCCAGCGGCGTCGTGGGCCGATCGACGTGTTGGTGATAATCCGGCGCGTCGCGATCGATCGACGGCGCATCGCCCATGGCGTACAGCAGCGATGTATCGATCCAGGCATAGTCCATCCCGGTGACCAGGGTGTGCTGCAGATCCCCGGTGGCAAAGCGGCTCACCAGGCGCGTATCGGTGGACAGCGAGGACATGTCCTCGTAAACCCCGATCGCCGAGCGATTGAGGGTATGTCCATCGCCGGCGTCGCTGGGTTGAAGGTACTGATTGGTGGTGTCCACCTGACCGTAGCGCAGGTTTTGTTGAACGCTGAAGGTATCGTTGAAAGCGTGTTCAAACTCATAGCCCAGCGTCCACTGCCGTTGCTCGAGCTTGTCGAAGTACTCATCACCCTGCCAGAAATCGGTGAGGTGGTCGCCTTCCTGATACAGCATCGGCGACGCACCGGTCTCGCGCTCCTGATATTGGGCCAGCAGCGTCAGGTGGGTATCGGGGTCGATCTGCCAGCTCAGTGAAGGCGCCAGCAGACGGGTGTCGTTGTTTAACTGGTCGATATAGTTTTCTGCATCGCGGTACACGCCCACCGTGCGAAACAACACGTCTCCCGCCTCATCCAGACGACCGCCGACGTCGAACTGCGCCTGTTGGTGGTTGTAGTTGCCCGCCTGCACCTGTACTTCGTTTTTCGCCAGCAGACTCGGGCGCTTGCTCACCCGGTTGACCATGCCGCCAGGGCTGACCTGGCCGTACAGCACCGATGCCGGTCCCTTGAGCACCTCAATGCGCTCCAGGTTGTAGGCCTCGGTGGAGTATAACGACAACCATCCACTGCCCGGCTGGCGCAGCCCATCGAGAAAGTCAGCGCCGATGGTGGTTTCGAAACCACGGACACTGATCATGTCAAACCGCGGATCCAGCCCCGAACTGCCGACGCGCACCCCCGAGCTGTAGGCCACGGCGTCTTCGACGCGGTCGACCTTTCGGTCGGCAATCTGCTCAGCCGTCACCACGCTGACGCTCTGGGCGGTTTCCAGGATTGGCTTATCGGTTTTGCTGGCCGTGCTGGCATTGCTGGCGAAATAACCCTCCACCGGCGCAAAAGCATTTTGAACGGCGGATGCGTTGATGTTGGTGGGCTCAAGCTCATAGCGGGTGTCGGTCTTGCCTGGCAGCACCACGTAGCCGGACGAGGTCTTTTGCGCGACCAGGCCGCTGCCGGCCAGCAGCGTCGCCAGACCTTGTTCCAGTGAGCCGCCGCCGGGCAGACCTGGACTGCTCAAACCACGCACCGCTTCCGGGGAGTAAGACAAGGTGATACCGGCGCGCTCGGCAAAGATGCTCAGCGCCTGCTGCAACTGCCCGGCGGGTACACTCGGCGCCACCTGCTCAGCGCTGGATGATGCGGCCATGACCGGCAGGCTCGGCGTGCCGACGAGCAAGGTCAACGCCAGGCAGACAGCGCCTGGCAAGGTTCGGGTCGGGAACGGCGCGATGGCGCGCAGAGACAGTCTGGCAAGGAACATGACGGTATCCATTGAGGAAGTGATCACTCCTAACCGGACGAAGCGCAAAAGTCCGACAACTTATTTATGCCAGCGGCGTGATGCGCACCCACCAGCGGGTGCGCTCGACCACCTGTACGGGCAACAAGTGGCTTATGTTGCGCAGCATGAGCGCAGGTTCATCGAGGTGGAAAACCCCGGACAGGCGCAGGTCGGCCACGGCGCTGTCGCAGCCCAACCAGCCCTGGCGGTAACGTCCGGCCTCGGCCAGGAAGTCGACCAAGCGAATGTCGTTGACGATCAGCAGGCCACGGGCCCACGCGAAAGGGTCGAGCGGCCCGCGGCCCAACGCCGTCATCCGCGTCGCGGCAATGGCCATTGCATGACCGGCTTGCAAGTGCCGTTGCCCGAACGGTGTGGAAATCAACACTTCACCGCGCGCGACGTGGATTTCGCTATACCCGTCCCGCTCCCTGAGCACCGCCCTCGCCTGCCGCCCCTCACACTCAGCAAAACGGCAACGCACACGCCAGTCGGCGCCATCGACCAATACCTCACCCGCACGCAGCACCCATTCGTGGCCGCGCACGTCCACTGCACTCCCTGTATTGAGCATCAGCTCGGCACCAGCGCCCAGATCGAGCCGGCGACGCTCGCCAGTTGCCGTGGCAAAGTCGCTTCGCCAGGTGGGAGGCGCTGTCGTGGTCAGCAGCGTCGCACCGCCAACAGCCAACCCCAGGCCGAGCAACTTCAGGGTGCGACGGCGACTCAGATCGGCCTCGGCCTGGCGCAGCAGAGGAATGGTACGGGCGGCATCGGGCAATGGACTGGCCTTGAACAATCCGCCGACTTGCTGCAAGCGTTGCCAGGCCAGCTCATGGCGGGCGTCTTGGCGTCGCCAGTCGTTCAATTGCCTGCGCAGCTCAGCGCTGTTGGCATTGGCGCGCAATCGCATCTGCCATTCGATGGCCGTGCGGATGACACCCTCCGGCAAGGCCTCGGCGGCGCTCACTGCGGTGCCTCGAAGCACGCCTTGTAGCAATGCAACAGCGCGCTCGCCACATGCCGCTCCACGGTACGGCTGGACACATCAAGCTGCTGGGCCACTTGCACATGGCTCAGGTCACCGAGCTGATACAGCAGAAAGGCTTCTCGCACTGCCGGCTTGAGACCGTCGAGCAACTGCGCAATACGCTCCAGGCATTGCAACGCCTCATGCCGGACCTCAGGGGATGGATGACTCGCCTCGGGCATCTGCATCAGTGCGTCAAGGTACGCTCGCTCCAGCGCATCGCGCCGCCAGTGGTCGACCACCAGGCCACGGGCGATACGCACCAGCAATGCACGCGGAGCGCGCGCGCTGATGGGCTGGCCACGCACCAGCAAACGCAAAAACGTGTCCTGGACCAGATCCGCCGCTTGCTGCGAACACCCCAGCGAGCGCCGCAACCAACCCAGCAGCCAACCCCGATGGGTGCCGTACAAATTATCGAGGGAAACGATCGAATCCGTTTCATGGAGCGACATGGAACGCCTCAGGCAGACAAACACGAAAAACGCCATGACTGAACATGACGGACGCGCGCACCTTAAACGCGAATTGTTCCCATTACAATCTTTTCGAGTGAGCCGCTCTCCCGCTCACGCTCCTTTGCCACGCAGCATTTCCCATAGGGAATACCCACTGAAGCGGTAAAAAACGCCAACGAATTGGCGTCGAAAAATCCAAATCTGAATAAACCTGAACTAACGACATTTTTCCGACGATTGGCCCGTGCAAGCCATTGCTGGGGATTTGAATGCAGGCTCATCATCCGTCTGTCACAGCCAGCATTTTCAGGCCTGACGCAGATGTATTAATCGCATCGCTCTATAGGAGCATTCAGGATGATGACTGTTTATTTTGTGGTTATGGCTATCTGCAGCGGCGTGGAAGGTTGTGTAGAAGAGCGAAAGCCGGGGCCGACTTACGCGTCCAGGGCTGTGTGCATGGACTCAGCCAGGACGATGGCGCCGCGCAAAGGCGTGAAATTCAAATGTCGCAGTGAACGCCTATGGGTGCCTGTTGAGGCGCGCGGTGTGAATCGGCACGAAAGCGTGGTCTCGACCGGAACGCAAACCCAGCCTTAGCAGCATGAGTGGTGAGCCCTCAGCCACTCAACTCGGCTTTAAGCAACGGGTCATTCAGGTAGGCGACATTCAATCTGGTCCAGGGATTTATACGCGACTGCTCCGGTGAAAAAATATGGCCGGGAGCAATCATGAATCCCTTCGGCAGTAGTTGCCGGGTCAGTTCCCGGGCGTCGTCAATGTGGGCAAACCTGGCCCACAAATACAGACTCTGCTCTGGCCGAAAGAACACCTCGGCGCCGATCTCATCGAGCATCTGCAAACCTGCCGCAGTGGCACTCTTGAGTCGCTCCTGGAGGCGGATCTGATGTCGCAGAAAATGCCCCTCCGTCAGGATGACATCGATAGTTCGCTCACACAGCTCCGAGGTGCTGGTATGCAGGAGCATTTTCAGATCACCCAGTTCATCGATGACGTCCTTGCTCCCGGCGATAAACCCCACCCTCAATGCCGCGGAAACCGATTTGGAAAAACTGCCCACGTACAGTGAGCGGTTCAACTGATCCAACGCAGACACCTTGATGGCCGACGCGGGTTTGAAATCTGCCAAAGCGTCGTCGTCCACCAGAATGAAGTTGTGCTCATGGGCCAACTGAACCAGTCGATGAGCCTTGCCGGGGGAAATATCGGAGCCCGTCGGATTGTGCCCAACCGACTGGAGAAAGAACAGTTTCGGCTTGTGCAACAGAAGATGCTGCTCCAGCACTTGCAGGTCCGGCCCGTCCGGCAATCGGGGTACGGATAACATTCGCGCCCCTTGCAGTTGCAACTTGCCAAACAGCGGGTAATAACCCGGGTCTTCGACGAAAACGTAATCTGCGGGGGCAATGAAGCGGCGGATGATCAGGTCCAGTGCGTGATTGGCCCCATGGGTCGTGACGATTTGCCGAGCACTGGCGGTAATCGAATAGCTCGCCAGTTTTTGCATCAGGTGTTGACGAAGTGCAGCATTGCCCAGCCGGTTGCCGTAGCGAAAAAGCGTGGTCACCCCCATGCGCATGATCTGACGGGTGAACTTGTCCAATCGCAGATCCATCAGCCACTCTACGGGCGGAAAACCTTCCCCAAGCGGCGAGTGACCCGGCTCACGGACAAATTGCTGGCGCATGAGCCAGATGGTGTCCATCGCCCGGGTAAAGGGCAGTGGCTCTTCCGGTTCGCTGCTGCTCGGGGCGCCTCGTGTCACGAAGAACCCCTGCCCGTGACGCGCCTCGACCAGTCCTTGGGAGGCCAGCGATTCATAAGCGTTGATCACTGTGTTTTTCGAATGACCAAACAAGCGCATGCATTCGCGCAGGGACGGCAAACGGTCGCCCACTCGGTAGGTACCGTTGCCGATCTGCGTCACCAAGGAGGCCGTCAGCTCTTGGGCAAGCGTCAGTCGCGCCATTGTACGAAGTCCTGGATGAATTATTCGCATAGGGTACAGCTTAGGTACTGTCTGTCCAAACTGTACCTTTTTTGCCAGGACACATACGCATAGGGTGGCAGGCATTCGAAAACAATAACTGCAACTGGATTGCTACCATGAGTATCGACTCCCGCCTCCCGATGTTCCGCAGCCTGTCGCCCGCCGAACGCCTGAGCCACTTGCAACAACTGCTTGAGCTTGCAGAAGATGACGTTGCTCTGCTCCGCGACGCAGGCGCCCTGCCCCTGGAAATAGCCGACGGCATGATTGAGAACGTCATCGGAAAATTTGAGTTGCCCTACGCTGTGGCGAGCAACTTCCAGATCAATGGACGCGACGTCATCGTGCCGTTAGTCGTCGAGGAGCCTTCGGTGGTCGCCGCCGCCTCGTTCATGGCCAAACTGGCGCGCGAAGCCGGTGGTTTTCAGACCTCCAGCTCGCTGCCGCTGATGCGCGCGCAAGTGCAGATAGTGGAAATCGACGATCCCTTTAATGCCCGTTTGAGTCTGTTGCGCCGCAAGGACGAAATCATCGAACTGGCCAACCGCAAGGATCAACTGCTGAACCAGCTAGGTGGAGGTTGCTGCGACATCGAAGTGCATACCTTCGCCCAGAGCCCTCGCGGCCCCATGCTGGTCGCCCACCTTATCGTGGATGTACGCGATGCGATGGGAGCCAATACCGTGAACACGATGGCTGAAGCGGTGGCCCCGCTGATGGAGCAGATTACCGGCGGCAAGGTACGGCTGCGCATTCTGTCGAACCTCGCCGACCTGCGGCTTGCCCGGGCCCAGATCCGCATTGCACCTGAACATCTCACCACCAAGGCCTACAAGGGCGAGGACGTCATTGAAGGCATCCTCGATGCTTACAACTTTGCGGTCGTCGATCCCTATCGTGCAGCCACTCACAACAAGGGCATCATGAACGGCATCGACCCTTTGATCGTCGCCACCGGCAACGACTGGCGCGCGGTGGAAGCCGGGGCACACGCCTATGCCTGTCGCAACGGGCATTACGGTTCACTGACGACCTGGGAAAAAGATTGTAAGGGCCATCTGGTGGGAACGCTGGAAATGCCCATGCCCGTCGGCCTGGTCGGCGGCGCGACCAAGACTCACCCGCTGGCGCAACTGTCGTTACGCATCCTGAGAGTGAAGAGCGCCCAGGAACTTGCCGAGATAGCGGTAGCGGTCGGCCTCGCGCAAAACCTGGGCGCATTGCGGGCACTGTCTACCGAAGGGATACAACGCGGGCACATGGCTTTGCATGCACGCAACATTGCGCTTTCGGCGGGGGCCAGGGGCGATGAGGTCAATTGGCTGGTCGCGCAGATGGTCGAAGCCCGGGACGTGCGCTCGGACAAAGCCGCTGAGCTGCTTGAGCAAAAACGCGCGCAGGAGTCGGGCTCGTAGTCACGAACTCAACCACATCTCTTCACGTTCATAACAATAAAACCCCTCAGGGGAGGTGGGAGAATCCTTATGAAACCCGAACTGTTCGAAGTATGGGGCGACACGGTTGATGGTCGCCACCTGCTCTACTCCATAGGCATCGGTGCAGCCGTCAGCCTCGGCGCTTTTTTTATCGCCCAGCACTTGTTTGTCGGCTGGGTGGATTCCGTGCAAATGGCCCGCGCCTACGCGATGCTGGTAGGTATTGTCGGCTGCCTGGCAGGTGGCGCCATCAGTGCGCTGCTTTTCAAACCCAAGCGCAATGTCATCGAACATCTGGCTGATCCGGCCTGGCGCGCAAAAATCCTGATTGAGTTGCAGAACGAGTACGGCCCACTGGGCAGTCTGGCTGATCTGCCGCCGGCCACGATCGCGGAACTGCGGGAAATGGACCTTTATGAGCTGTTCGCCGATTACGAGAAAAGCCTTGTCGCTCCCGAGAAGAGCCCGGCTGCAACACCCACTGTTGGCGTCGGTGCAGTCAGTGGCAATGGAGGTCAATCATGATCGTTCCACTGATGGATCAGGTCCTGATGGCACTGGGCATGGGGATCCTGGGGGCGGTGATTTTTGCCGGGATCGGGCTGATCTCAGGGAGCGATGAAACCACTACCCTCGCCCCCTTGACCTTGCTGGTCGTCCTGCTGGGCGTACCTGCCCCCGGCGTGCTGACATTCTTTCTGGCCGGCGCCGTCGCCAAACATATGACCCACGCCGTACCGACGGCGCTACTGGGTATTCCTGGCGACACCATGGCGACGCCACTGATGCGCGAGGCCAACTTTCTGCGCAATCTGGGCGTACCCCACATTGCCCTGCGCAAGATGATTTCCGGGGCGGTCATTGCTGCGTTGATCGCGGTGCCAATGGCCGTATTGTTCGCGCTGATGCTCGCGCCGTTCGGTGACATGATCAAGCAGGCTGCGCCTTGGGTGTTTCTGCTTGCGGCGGTGGCGATCGCGTGGTTCTCCAAAGGCCGTCTGGCGGCCGTGCTGACGCTGATCCCGTTCGTCATGATCATTGTTGGCCTGCAAACCATGACCGCGCAGTTCGGCGTCAAGCTCAGTGTCAGTTACTTTCTGGGCATCGCGATTGGCCCGTTGATCGCCGCGCTGTTCTCGCTGCTCGCACCCGCCGAACGGGACACCATGCGACGCCAGCAAGTGCGCACGTTTTCCCTGTCGCCCGACGTAAAAAGCTGGGGTGGATTCTTTCCTAATCCGCTCAAGGTGCTGGACAGCAAGCAGAGCATGTGGACGGCCATTACCGCCGTGATCTCCAGCGCGACCTTTGTGTTCAGCCCGGTGGCCATGACCGTGATCATGGGCGAGCTCGTCGGTTCGAGGGTCAAGCATGTCTACCATCGCCTGACCACGGTCATCACCGCTCGAAACGGCGTTACGGAGTCAACCTACCTGGCCGAAGCATTGATCCCGCTGATCGCTTTCGGCCTGCCCCTGAGCCCTGTCGCAGCGGGCCCGGCAGCGCCACTGTTCAACGCCCCGCCGCGCTTTAGCGTCGACGCGACGACAGGCCAGGTGAACAACCTGCATTCATTGCTCAGCACCTGGGAATTTTTTGGCTACGGCGTGTTGGCGGTGGTCGTGGCCATCCTGATCGCTTACCCCTTCACCATGAATTACGCCCACAGAGCCGCCTCCTACGTGTCGCGCAAGATCAGTCACGAAGCCGTGATCTCGACCTTTGTCGGCCTGATCCTGGTGATCGGCATCTGGGAAGGCGGCCTGCTGGGGTTGCTGGTGATCGTCACCATCGGCCTGCTGGGCGGTTTCCTCTCACGCTTTTTGGGTTTCAACATCGGTGTGCAGTTCATGGGCTATTACACAGCCGTACTGTCTGTGCCTGCCCTGGTTGCCCTGATGAATGCGTGATGTTTTTAACTCTCTACAACAGTGTTCAGATAACCAACAACGGTGATTCCAATGACCCTGAAAATATCGCTACTGACGGTAGGTGCGATCATGGCCCTTTCGGTTTGCACGGCAGCGTTTTCCGCCATGAAAAGCCCGCTGGTCGGAACATGGAAAATGGTCAGCGCAACCATTGAGCGCCAGGGCACCAGATCGGATGCGTACGGCCCCAATCCACATGGATGGCTGGTGTTCACTGAAGAGTTGACGTTCGTCGAGGTGCTCACCGATCCGCGAGTGCCCGCGTTTCGATCCAACGCTCGGGGCGAAGGAACCGATGAGGAAAACCGGGCAGCGATGGCTGGGAGCATCGGTTTTTTCGGACGATATACCGTCGACCAGAACGGCGAGTTCACCGGCAATACCGTCGAAGGATCTACGTTCCCGAATTGGGTGGGTGCGACACGTACTCAAGATGACCTGCAACTGAAAGTCGACGGCAACCGGATGGTGGAAAACTTCCAGCGCCCCGATGGCACGAAGGTTCACATCATCTGGGAGCGGGTAAAGTAACTCTACGTCGCGAGCAGCCCTGCGGGGCCGACTCAGTTCATGAGTGGGCTGAGCACTGCTCAGCCCACGCTTACGCACTGCTGGTATCCACTCGCCCCACGGCTTACCAGATCGGCACGGTGTAGAGCACCAGGAAGCGGGTCTGGTTTTCATCACGAAATGCCGCGCCGCTCGGGAAGTCGTTGCGATAGATCGACTTGCGCGCCATCAACCCGACATTCTTCAGCGGACCGCTCTGGATCACATACCCCAACTCCATCTGGAACTCCCGCTCCTTGCGGTCGTCGGCATTGAGCGCCGCCAGCGCGATATTGTCACCGCGCACGTAACGCAGCCGGCTCTTCAGGCCGGGCACCCCGGCGGCGGCGAAGTCATAGTCGTAGATTGCCTGCCAGGTCCGTTCCTTGGCATTGAGAAAGTCCGAGCTCATGGTCAATTCACTCATACCCATCAACTCAGTGCCTGACACATAAGGCGTCGCTGTGTCGCCGCTGGCGTGCATGTAACCCAGGCTCAGGTGATGCCCGCCAAGGCGATAGCCGAACAGCGCCGACAGGTTGCGGTTGTCCACCTTGCCAGCCTTGGCACTGCCATCTTCGTCGCTGAAAAAACTGCGCAGATCAGTGGTCAGCGTGCCCTCGCCTACTTGCATGTTATGCAGCAAGGCCAGGGTGTTCTGCTGGTACAGGTCGGCCACTTCGGCGTGGTAGGCGCGCAGGCTGAGGTCTTTGTTTACCTGATAATCGCCACCGACATAAGCCATGTGCGATGAGGTGGCCGCACCGTTGAAACGCCCGTTCGGCGAAGCGATGCTCATCGACTGGTAGTTAGTGGAGTCACGCCTGTTGATGCGATCGATATAGCCGGTATTGAGCGTCAGTCCGTCAATGTCCTTGGAACTGAGCGTGGTGCCGCGAAAAGTCTGCGGCAGCAACCGCGACGGGCTGGCAAAGGCGAACGGCAGGAAAATCGACACATCGCCGGTCTTCACCGTGGTTTGGGCAAAGCGCATTTTGGCAGTCATGGCCAGGCGCGAATATTCATCCGCCGCGCGCTTGTCGCTGCTGGATACCGGCAGTAATTCGGTGCCGCTGCGGTCCGGTGACGAGTCCAGCTTGACCCCGATCAATGCACGGGCGTCCAGGCCGAAGCCGACAGCGCCCGGGGTAAAACCCGACTCCGCATTCATGATGAAACCCTGAGCCCACTCCCGGGCCGCGGTTTTCGCCCCCTCATCCTTGTAATCCCGGTCCAGGTAGAAATTGCGTAAGGTCAATGTGCCGCGGCTATCGTCGATGAAACCTTCCGACAGCGCTGGAGTGGTGACCGCACATAAGCCCAACAGGACGAAACCGCGTGCGCAAAGAGGTAAGTCTGAGGTCGTCGCAAGGACGCCCCGGGGTGAATTCGTCATGTCCTATGTCCACTTATTGTTGTTGTTTTTTTGAACGTGATCGCCAGCCATCCAGCCGCGATCTCGGGCCAGAGAGTGGGAAAAGCCGGAGGTGCCGTCAATCCACAATGGCCGATAATCGAACATTAATATTCGTATCTATTTCCAAGAAAACCTAAAAAACACATGACATCCCGTTGATTTGAATAGGTTTATGTCGATGCATTTGGACATTTTCCGTTAGCGTTCACTTTTTAGTTATCTTTGTTAATCTTAATTGCGGCTTTGCATTGCTGGATGCGAGCAAGCCTGCGTGCGCCCGTCAGCACACTCACAAAAACAATAAAGAGGTTTGCCATGGACACTCCATCACGTCGCACGACGCTGACTATTGCCCTGTGTTTTATCGTCGCTCTGATTGAAGGCTTTGACCTGCAAGCTGCCGGCACTGCCGCCGCAGGGTTGCGTCAGACCTTTGCCCTGGACCCGAAAATGATGGGTTGGGTGTTCAGTGCCGGCATCATCGGTTTGCTGCCGGGCGCCTTCTTCGGTGGCTGGATTGCCGATCGCATCGGTCGCAAGAAAATCCTCATCGCAGCGGTGCTGCTGTTTGGCGTGTTCTCGCTCAGCACCGCCTACGTCAGCTCTTTCTCCGGCCTGCTGCTGGTGCGTTTCATGACTGGCCTGGGCCTGGGCGCCGCCCTGCCCAACCTGATCGCCCTGTGTGCCGAAGCCGTGGGAGAGCAACGTCGCGGTACGGCCATCAGCATCATGTATGCCGGCGTGCCATTGGGTGGGGCACTGGCGGCGGTGGTTGCCATGCTGTTTCCCGAACATTGGCAGACGACCTTCATCATCGGCGGCCTTGCCCCATTGCTGGTGGTGCCACTGATGATGGTGCTGCTGCCTGAATCCAGCGCCTTTCGCCAACAACAAAACAGCGTCAACCCGACGCGCACTTCAACCGGCCAGGCATTGTTCGGCGAAGGCCGCGCCAGCGTTACCCTGGCGTTATGGTTGAGCTACTTCTTCACCCTGACCGTGATGTACATGTTGCTCAACTGGCTGCCCTCGTTACTGCTGGAACAAGGTTTCAGCAAACCCCAGGCAGGCCTGGTACAGATGCTCTTCAATATCGGCGGCGCCCTCGGCTCCCTGCTCGGCGGAGTGTTGCTGGATCGCTGCAACGGCATCAAGGTGGTGCTGTTTGTGTACACCGGCTTGCTGGCAGCGCTGGGCGGGGTTGGCCTGTCCGTGGGCATCATCCCCATGGCCATCGCCGGTTTTGCCGCGGGGTTGTTTGTGATGGCTGCGCAACTGGTGCTTTACGCCTTGGCCCCGCCTTCCTACCCAACTTCAGTGCGCGCCACCGGCGTCGGCGCAGCGGTAGCGATCGGTCGTTTGGGCTCGGTGGCCGGGCCTTTGGCGGCCGGGCAGATTCTGGCGGCCGGAGCCGGCACCACCGGTGTCCTGCTGGCCACCTCGCCCGGTTTGGTGATTGCAGCCTTGACGATCATCAGCGTCATTGCCCGCTCGACTTCGTTGAACGTGTCGATGAATAAGGCCAAGGCCTGAGGCCATCCGAACGGCGTAGGTAAACAGGTGCTGTTGTGGGGGCTCAAGGTGAAGCTGTTTGAAAGGCGTCAATTCCTGACTTTATCGTCTGCAATAATCTCGAACTCATTCCATACCCCTGCCTCTAATGTGTAGATCAACAGAGGTAACGCGATTATGAACAGCGATAACGGCATCGAATCAGAAGCAACCTCGAGTACCCCGCCGACCGATACGTCTGGCAAACCGGTCGATAAGAATCTTGAGGACAGCGCTACGCCCCCCTCAACTCAAACCAAGGAGCAGGAAGCAGAGGAGCTCAGTCGAAAAATCGCGGAGATCGAGCGCAAGGTGGCTGACGGTCACTAACCGATTACGCCCGCATACACCGATCGATCGACATTGCCACCCGACAGAATCACCCCCACTGTCTCCCCCGCCCGAGCTTCACGTTCCTGAATAAGCGCCGCCAAGGCGGCGGCCCCGGCTCCTTCGGCGAGGTTATGGGTGTCGGTGTAATAGACGCGCATGGCCTCGGCAATTTCCTGTTCGCTGACCGCTACGATCCGTGCGGCCCCGGCTGCGTAGAGGGCAAAAGCTGCGGGGATCGGTTTGCGCACGGCCAGGCCATCGGCGAAGGTATTTGCCGAAGCGGTTTCCTGTATTTCGCCCGCCTCAAAAGATAACTTTGCCGCCGCGGCTTCACGGGACACCACGCCCACCACCTGGGTCTTCAGGCCCAGTGCGTCGCGGGCGGCGATCACGCCACAAATGCCCGATCCGCAGCCAATCGGCACGTAGACGGTATCGAGATGCGGCGCGGCAGTGAACAGTTCCAGGGCGTAAGTGGCCACGCCTTTGACCAGTTCCGTGTGAAACGGTGGCACCAGGAACAGGTCATGCGCTTGCGCCAAACGGGCGGCCTCTTCACGGGCCTCATCAAAATCCCGCCCACACTCAATGACTTCGCCGCCAAAGCCGCGCATGGCATTGTTCTTTTCCACCGAGTTGCCCTGCGGCACGACAATCAACGCCTTCAAACCCAGCGCGCTCGCCGCCAGCGCCAGGCTCTGGCCATGATTGCCGCGGGTGGCGGTGACGATGCCCTTCGCACCGGGATGTTCACGTTTGAGCCAATGCATGAAGGTGATGCCGCCGCGTATCTTGAAAGCGCCGGTGGGAGTGTGGTTCTCGTGCTTGACCCACACCGTGCAGCCCAGCCGCTGAGCCAGCAAGGGCCAGGCATACTGGGCGGTGGCGGGCATCACCTGGTACACATGGCGAGCCGCCTGTTCAATATCGTCACGAGTCAGTCGGTACATGAAGCTATCTCCCTGAGTGGTTAGCCAGTCTAGGCATCGCCGCCGTGGGTCGGCTTTCAAAAAACCGACCTGACTTTTGCGCCGCTTCTTCACTACTATGGCGCTCATGAACCATCAAAACCGCCTACAGCCATCGCCCTTGTCTGAACCGGTCCGCCGTGTCGAGACCGGGTCCTGGGCGATCGAATTGTTGCCCAGCGCCGCTTACTCGACCCGCTATGTGGCGGCCCAGGCCTCCATCGGGTTTGCCTTCGACAGCCAGCGCGGCCTGCACGCCTTGGGCAGCGACCGGGTGCATCCTTTCGAGGCCATGCCCAACGGCCTGGCATTCGTTCCCGCCGGTTGCGACGTGTTCTCTGAGTCGCTCATGGGCGGTGAATACCTGCGCGTAACGCGGACCGGCGGTGTCCCCCTGATCGGGGATCAGCCATTCAACAATCGCATCGATCAGCAGGCCATTGACCTCGCGCTGCGAATGCGCGGCGCACTGTTACGTGCCTGCGTGGAAGATGACTGGGAAACCTGGGCATTGGCGCTGGCACAACGGGCAACCGGTGATAGCGCGTTGTCGACACCGGACCAAGGCGCTATCACCCCCCGGCGCATGCGCCTGCTTGATGAGTTTATCGAGGCAAATCTTGAAGGGCCGCTGGGCGTGTCAGCGATGGCAGGTTTGCTGGGGTTGTCCGAAGGATATTTCATGCGGGCCTTCAAGCTCGCCACGGGCAAAAGCCCGCACAGCTACCTGATCGACCGGCGTCTGGCCAAGGCCCGGGCACTGATGCGTGATTCCACCGCCAGGCTGTCGGAAATCGCCCTCGCCTGCGGGTTCAATTCCCAGGCGCACATGGCAACCACGTTCAAGCAACGGCTCGGGGTGAGCCCGATGCAGTTGCGCTAGACCGCCAAAACACTGCAAGGCACCTGATACAAGATATGCTCGGTGGTGCTGCCAAGCAGTTTCTCTCCGCCTGGATCCTGGACTCTGCCCATCACGATGACGTCCATGTGATGTGTGTTGGCAAACTCACTCAGCGCCGCAACCGGGTGTCCCAGAACGAAATGCCTGCGGCCGGGCGGAACGTTGTATCGACTGGCCAGTTTCAGAAACGATTGTTCCAACGCTTTGCGCTGCCATCGGGTCAGCTCCGACAGCGTTAAGCCTGTGTCTGACGCCTGGTAGTCTTGGGATATGTCGTAGGCATACAGCAAGTGCAGTTCAGCATCACACTGTTCGGCGAGACTGCAGGCCTGGCGAATAACGCGATCATTGAGTTCATTTTGTCCAGGCTCGGCCAGCGACGCCTCTACCGCCGCCACGACCTTGCGCGGCAAGGCAGGTCGAACCCCGCCCACCAGATACACCGGTACCGGTGAGTAACGCAGCAGGTGCCAGTCCAACGGGGTGAAAAAAGCACGCTTGAGCACCGACTCATGTTGGATTTCCTTGATCAACAGGTCAGGCTGCAATTCGCTGAAGTGGTCCAGGATGTCCTTTTCCATGTCATCAGCCCACGCCAGCTCGGTGGTCACATCGACCCCTCTGGCATGTAGCTTTTTCGCCTGTTCCCCCAACCAGTCGCGGTGGTCCTGCAGGTAACGCTCGCGTGTCTTTTCACGGTCACCCTCTTCAAGCAGCGACAACAGGTTCAAGGCAGGAATCAACGCCGCTATATGCAAGCGTGCAGCGCTGGCCTTGGCAAGCGCTGCGGCATGGTCGATCACCGGAGAATGGCGCAGGGCCAGGTGGGTGATGAGTAACAGCTGTTGATACCGGCCCATGATCTGCCTCCAGACAGGTGAAACTCAACCTCTGCCACTGCCAGCTACACATTCAGCCGTGACATCTGCGCCGGATCGGGCACCAGCGTCATTTCAGACTGCGCCGTCGGAAGGTGCCTGAC
Organism: Pseudomonas sp. N-1-13; assembly: GCF_057787095.1. Lineage (NCBI taxonomy): Bacteria > Pseudomonadati > Pseudomonadota > Gammaproteobacteria > Pseudomonadales > Pseudomonadaceae > Pseudomonas > Pseudomonas sp. N-1-13. Next base: position 3,361,917 of record NZ_JBYNRI010000001.1, read on the forward strand.
GTTGATAAATATCAACCGGAGCAAGGCTGCCGTTCTTCACGCCGCCGGCAGGCCACAGCGGCATAGAGGCAGCGGTCTAACCGTATCGTTTGGCCTGCTGCGGCGCTGCGTCGGCTGGCAACTTGATCATCAGGACGCTGCACATGGGGTCTTCGAGTATCCCTTCAGCGGTCAAGCCGATATCAGAGGCCTGCGTATGATGATCGGCCGCACCGATGACCAACAGGTTGTAAGCACTGCGCTGCAGATAAGCATGAATTGCATTCGCCGGAGCGCCGGGAATGAAGTGCCGATGCTGGCTGGCAATACCATGCTGGCTGGCCAAGGCATCGAACGCCTGTACCTGGGCCTCATAGAGGGACAGGTCACCGTGGCTGGCAGCGGCACAGTCGTAAACGCTGATCACGTGCAATGAGGCACCGCAGGCGTTTGCCAGGTGCCTGGCCGCCTCGATGAGCGAATGATTGTCGCGGTTTCCTTTCGCCTGTGACTCCATGTCAACCGCTACCAGAAACTTGCTGGGTGTCTGAATCGGGCCCGGCAACACATAAAGCACGGCAATCGGGCTGACGCTCAAGAGTTCCCAGTCCAGTGCTGACAAACCGCGCTGCGCCAGGCCTGGGCGTTCCTGGATGTCCTTGATGATCAAGTCCGCTTCAACACGCTGCGCATAGGCAACGCATTCGACTGCCGAGGAACTGGCGCATACCAGCTCTGGATGGACATCCACGCCTTTTTCCTGCAGGTGCGCACTTTCACTTTCCAGCCATTTGCGACGCGACGACATTAAGTTATCGCGCACGATGTCGGGCCTCTCGGTGACTGCATGGCCGGGCGGCTCTACACCGTGGGGCTCAGTGAACATCGCCACGTGCAGTGGCACGCCCAGGGCGCGTGCCAGATCGCCGGCATACTCCAATCCGGGAGAGTGAGCTGCCTGAGGGGGGGCAAGAAACAGTAAACGCAATGGATGAGTCATTTCACACCTCGGCATCCGATGATAAAAATGGCGTCCCTGCGCATTCCTGCTTGGGTGGACAGGTGCCGCATAGAGCGGCTCTTTAGTCCTGATGAACTTCATTCATGGGGTAAGCCCGTGGCCAGTTCGACATTCGGCACCCACAGGGCATCAATGCAGGCCGAAGCGTCCTTCTGCGTCACAGGTTCAAGGGCCAGCGGTTCAAGCAGGCCCCTGTCGACCAATGCCAGACGCATGATTCCGTTTTTGTCGAGAAGCGAACTTGCCAGACATTCACACAAGGAGCGCGGCAGCGCCTCTGGCAGCGGGCCTATATCGGCATTCTCCAGCTCAAGCTCATAACGCTCGGTACAGGTGTCTGCCAGATCCTGCATCGCATGGGTGGCGAAGTACGACACCGTGAAATATCCCGAGGTCAGCACCGCCAGAATCGACAGCAAAATGGCTGCCTGACGTTTTCTCGAGCGTGTGCCCCGAAGATGCAAAAACCCGGGCAATGCGGATTTGCTCCGGTCCTGAACCACCTGCGCCCCGCTGATGGGTCTGTTGTTTGTCATGACCGTATCTCTGCCCCATGCTTATCAAAAGAATGGCGCCGATCAACGAATGCCGTTTGATCTGGATCAACCTCGTGCTGCTGTTTGCCATTTTTCTGGCTACAGCAACACGCGGTGGGCGTTCAGGAGTAGACCGTTGCAGGCTTGGTGGCCCTTGCTGGGCCACCCTGCCCGGCCCTGGAAAATCGACGATGACCGCCCACCCCTCCGCCATCAGGCGGGCGACGAACGATCACCAAAGGGCGATATCGTAGGTAAGGTAGATCCGGTTACTGTCCCGTCCCCTCGAGAATTCAGAGCGGTAGACGTAATTGCGCAGCTTCACGCCCAACCCTTTGAAGGAACCTTGCTGCACCACATAAGCCAGTTCAGCATCGCGCTCCCACTCTTTGATGGTGGTGTTGGACTCTCCATCGTCGCCGCTAAGGTAACGCGTGGAGAACGTCAGGCCGGGGACGCCCAGGGCCGCGAAGTTGTAGCCGTAGTTGAGCATCCATGTCTTCTCGTCTTCCTCTACGAACTTGCCTATGCCGGCGTTGCTGAAAGAATAAACGGACGCGCCGCTGATGTAGGGCAGCCCGGCGTCGCCCTTCAGTGTTTGATAGCCGCCGCCTACGGTATGGCCTGCGACAGCGTAAGTCAGCTGGCCGCTGAGCATATGGTTGTCGATTTTACCGCCATAGGCAGAACCGCTATCAACGCTGCGGAAGTAGCGCAGATCACTGGTCAGCACGCCTGGGCCGAGCGGCAGATCATGTTGGACACCCGCAAAGTTCTGCCGATAGAAGTTCTCCAGTTCGCCATGAAAGTAGCTGAGGCGAATCGTCTTGCCCAACTTGTAATCGGCACCGAGGTAACTGAAGTCCCCTGACTTATCGCCACTGTAGCCGTCTGGCACGATGGGCATACTGTCGCTCGAATCTCGCAACTTGAAACGATCAAGATAGCCGCCCGTCAGGCTAAGGTTATCAATGTCGGTGCTAGTGAACTGGCCGCCCTGGTAGGTCTGAGGCAGCAGTCGGGCATCGTTGTAAATGAGCACCGGCGTTTTAGGGAGCAACGTACCGTACTTGACGGTGGTCTTGGCAAATCGAGCCTTGGCGGTCATCCCGAAGCTCGCAAATTCATCGGCGGCACGACCGTCATCATGCACAGGCAGCAGGCCGGTGCCGCTACGACCGCGGCCGGAGTCGAGCTTGACCCCCAGCAGGCCCAAAGCATCAATACCCAAACCGAGGCTGCCGGTCGTGAATCCCGACTGATAATCAAGCAAAAAGCCTTGGCCCCATTCGGTGCGCTCGCTCTTGGCGGTATTTGCCGCTCGCGCACTCATCCCATGTTCATCGCGGAAATTTTCATTGATGTAAACATTGCGCAATTGCAGCTTGAGTTTGCTGTCGTCGATAAAGCCTTGCGCATTGGCATTGGCCAGCGGCAACAAAGCCAGGAGAGTCAATAAAGCTCCACGGTTATAAACAGAGGTCATATCAAACTACTCATTGTTGTTATTTGGAATGCAGCTGACCGTCCGCCCCACTGGCATGGGGCGTCAGGTGTCAAAGAGGTTTGGAGGATCAGGAGAACAGACTGATTGCCCCAGTCAGCAAGGCCAACGCAGTCACGACCAGAGAAGTGAGCACCGCCCATTTGACGGTGGCTTTCTGGAAGTCGCCCAGATCACGGTCGACCATGCCGACCAGCAGCAGCGTCGAGGCCACCAGCGGACTCATCAGGTGTACCGGTTGGCCGAGAATGGAGGCCCGTGCAATCTCGACCGGATCAATGCCATAGGCCGCTGCGGCGTTGGCCAGGATCGGCACGACACCGAAGTAGTAGGCATCGTTGGACAGCACGAAGGTCAGCGGCATGCTGGTAATGGCAACCACCAGCGGGAACAAATGGCCCCAGGATGGCGGGATCCAGTCGACCAGGGTTTGCGCCAGCGCATCGACCATTTTCGTCCCAGAGAAGATCCCGGCGAAGATACCCGCGGCAAACACCAGCAGAACCACGGTCATGGCGTTGCCCGAATGAGCGAGAATTCGTTCTTTCTGAATATCCAGTTGCGGATAGTTGATCATCAACGCCAGGACAAAACCGATCAGGAACAGGATCGCCGAGTGCATGAGGCCCATGACCAGCGCAACCATCACCGCCGTCACCAGCAGCAGGTTGACGTAGGCCAGTTTCGGGCGCTTGTGCGGCGTGTCTTCAATAATCGCCTTGATGTAGCAATTACCCCCACCGCTTTGCAGATGGGTGTTGCCGATGCGCTTGCGTTCGGCACGCCCCAGCAGAAACGCCGTGAACACCACCCACATCGCACCTCCGATCATGGTCGGCAGCAAGGGTACGAAATACTCGCCGGCATCCAGGCCCAGCGCTGCGATCGCACGGGTCGCCGGGCCGCCCCAGGGCGTCATGCCGCTCATGATGCTCAACGAGAGCATGGAAATGGTCGCCAGGATCATCGGGTTCATGCCGATGCGCTTGTACAGCGGCAACATCGCTGCACAGGTGATCATGTACGTGGTCGTGCCGTCACCGTCCAGCGCCACCAACAGCGACAGCAGCGCCGTGCCCACGGCGATTTTCATCGGATCACCGTTAACTCGCTTGAGGATCTTGCGGATCAGCGGGTCGAACAGACCGGCATCGATCATCAGGCCGAAAAACAGAATTGCGAACAACAGCAGCGCCGCCGACGGCGCGACCATCTTCAAGCCGTCCAGCATCATCTTGCCGGTGGTACCGCCAAACCCGCCGATCACGGCGAAGACTATTGGCACCACCGTCAGGGCGACGATCGGTGACAAACGTTTGGTCATTATCAGGAAGGTGAAGACCACCACCATGGCCAAGCCAAGTAAAGCGAGCATAAGTCAGATCTCTTGTTGTTATGAGTAGCTTGGCCGACATTCAGGCGCACGCCATCCCACTCGCCAGGCGACACTCGAATGATTGCCTGGCGCAGGTGTTCAGGAAGATAACGCGGTGATGTCGGGTCAGCCGTGACCGGTTAGATGTGATTCGCGACCTTTGTGTCGTCCCAGGCGTGCTCCGTTGCCTGGATGTGCCTCGGGGAGGGTTTGCCATCCAGGGTCTGCAACAGCACATCGCGGTCGCAGGCATTCTCCGAGATGGAGATCACCACGGTCGCCACTGCGTTGCTCGCCAGGCTGGTCAGCGCCCGCGCCTCGGACATGAACCGGTCGATCCCGATCAACAGGGCCAAACCGGCCAGAGGAATATCGTGGATGACGGTCAGGGTCGAGGCCAACGCGACAAAGCCGCTGCCGGTAACACCTGCGGCGCCCTTGGAAGACAGCAACATGATCGCCAGCATGGTGATGACCTGGGTCAGCGTCAGGTCGATGTTGCAGGCCTGTGCAATGAAAATGGCCGCCAGCGACAGGTAGATCGCCGTGCCATCGAGGTTGAACGAGTAACCGGTTGGCAGCACCAGCCCCACGACTCCCTTCTTGCAACCCAGGGCCTGGAGCTTTTCCAGCATCCGCGGCATCACCGGTTCAGTCGAAGAAGTGCCCAGCACCACCAGGAATTCCTCGCGCAGATAACGCAACAGCTTCCACAAACTGAAGCCGTGTGCACGGCAAATGCTGCCCAACACAACGAAGACGAAGAAGGCGCAAGCGACGTACAGGGTCATGATCAGCTTGGCCAGCGAGCCCAGCGACGTGATGCCGTACTGCCCGACAGTGAAGGCCAAGGCTCCGAAAGCGCCGATCGGAGCAAAACGCATCAGGTAGGAGAATATCTTGAACACCATGTGCGAAGCTGATTCCAGCACATCCAGCACCGGCTTGCCGCGCTCGCCCAAGGACGACAGGGCAAAGCCGCAGAGCACTGCGATAAACAGCACCGGCAGCACCTCGCCTTTATTGAAAGCGCCAATAAAGGTGTCGGGAATGATGTGCATGAAGAAGTCCACCACACTCAGCTTCGCAGCGGAGTCGGTGTATTGCGACAGGCCCTGGGTGCTCAACTGGGTCGGGTCTATGTTCATGCCTGCACCGGGCTTGAACAGGTAGACCGACACAAGGCCAATGATCAGGCTGATCACCGTCAGCGCCAGGAACAGCAGCATGGTCTTGCTCAACAAGCGCCCCAGCGAGCGCTTGTCACTCATGCCGGCGATGCCGGTGACAATCGTGCAGAACACCACCGGTGCGATCATCATCTTGATCAACTTGATGAAAGCATCACCCAGCGGCTTCAAGGCAATCGCCTGTTGCGACCAGAAGTGCCCGACCAGCACGCCCAGCAGCACGGCGCAGATGATCTGGAAGTAGAGCGATTTAACAACTTTCATGGCATCACCCATTTTTAGAATTGTTCTGATGCAAACGACAATGACTGCCTGGACTATCCGGCCAGCCGGTGTGAAGCGGTGGCGTAGACGAAACCTGAGAAAAGCCGGCGGGCGGTACGCACCACCGAGGCACGAATGGTCTCACCCTTTTCGCCGGTGTAGGACAGTACGACGTCGATACCACCGCTTGGGTGCTCAATACGAACCTGCTGCAGACGCGGCTCGCTGATGCCGCCGAGCAACTGCGCCACTACGCTGCCTTGCGTCACGCAAGCGGTGGCCAGACCGATGGAGCCAGTGATGGCCAGGGCACGGTGACAGTTGTGCGGCATGAAATAGCGCACCTGGACCGTCCCGCCCGACTTGGCAGGAGACACCAGCACCGGCTTGGGGATGACCTTGTCACTGACATCACCCAGGCCCATGGCCAGGCCGGCTTTGAGTCGCAGGGACTCCAGGCGTTGCAGGAACGCCTTATCGGCGTCCAGTTCAGCGGGGCTTTCATCGCCGCGCTTGCCAAGCTGACTGGCCTCGACGATCAGCATCGGCATCGCCATGTCGATACAGGTCACCGGGATACCATCGATCAGGTCCAGCGATTGCCCCGTCGGGAAGAGCTTGCCGGTCTTGCTGCCAGCCGCATCCAGAAAGGTCAGTTGCACCGGAGCCGCCGTGCCAGGCACGCCGTCGATGGCGGTGTCCCCTTCATAGCTGACCTTGCCCTCAGGGGTTTGCACCTCTGAATTTACGAAGGTCCCGGTATTGAGGTTGCGGATCCGCACGCGGGTCAGATCGCCGGAAGGCTTGACCAGCCCCTGCTCGATGGCGAACGGGCCGACGGCGCACAGCATATTGCCGCAGTTGGGCGCGGTATCGACCCGGCGCTGGGAAACCATGACCTGGACGAACAGATAGTCGACATCCGCGTCCGGGTGCAACGATGGGCTGACGATTGCCACTTTGCTGGTTTGCGGGCTGCCGCCACCGATGCCGTCGATTTCCAGCTCATGGCCGGACCCCATCAGGTTGAGCAGCAGCTCATCACGTTCGGCGATGGCACTGGGCAGGTCCCAGGCAAGAAATACGGGCCCTTTGGAAGTACCACCGCGCATCAGCACACAAGGAATTCGCTGCATGAACACTAACTCTTATTGATCAATCTGGATAATTGATGTTCTGGACACAAGAGTGGCAGGGTTCTAAAAGTGTTTCCAATGCAAAGATCAGAGCAATTATTGCGTTTCACGAATGAATTAATTTACGATGATTTCCCAGCGCATCGCTCTTGCCCGGTGAGAAAGAACATGGAATACGAGCTTCAGGACATACGATCTTTCGTGAAAATCGCTGAACTAGGCAGTTTTCATGAAGCCGCCGATGCGTTGCATCTCTCTCAACCGGCCCTGAGCCGGCGCATGAAAAAACTCGAGGAAGGCCTGGGGACCGCCTTGCTGGATCGCACCACCCGCAAGGTCAGCCTGACGAGCGTCGGGCGCGATTTCCTGCCCAAGGCGCGGCGCTTGCTGGATGATTTCGACGACTCGATTCTCAATATTCGCGAACTGGCGGAGCGCCAGATCGGTCGGGTGACCTTGGCCTGCATCCCCACCGCGGCCTTCTATTTCCTGCCTTCGGTGATCCGCCTCTATAACGAGCGCTACCCCAAAATCCGCATCCGCCTGCTCGACCTCAGCGCAAACGAAGGGCTCGAGGCGGTACTGCGTGGCGAAGCCGATTTCGGTATCAATATGATGAGTGGCCAGCACCCGGATATCGAGTTCGTGCCATTGGTCAACGAACCTTTCGTTTTAGCTTGTCGACGCGACCATGAACTGGCCAGACGCAGCTCGGTAAGCTGGTCTGAGCTCAGCGATTACCGACTGATCGGTGTCGGTCGTCTCAGCGGCAACCGAATGCTGCTTGACCATGCTTTATCGGGTTTGAGCTGGCGTCCGCAGTGGTTCTACGAAGTGCAGCACTTGTCTACATCGTTGGGGTTGGTCGAGGCAGGCCTTGGGGTGTCGGCCATGCCCAGCCTGGCAATGCCGGCCGAGGATCACCCGACATTGGTCAGCGTGCCGTTGATTGATCCGGTGGTAAACCGATCGCTGGGCCTGGTCTATCGAAGGGGCGCATCGCTCTCCCCGGCCGCGGAAAAATTTGTCTCGATATTGCTTGAACAATGGGAACACTGATTTTTCGGGGTCCATGATCAGGACTGGATGAGAAACGGGCCGATCTCAGTCAACCTCCGTGCTCATTGCAAGCGCTTGATATTGCTCCAGCTCAGCCAGCCGTTGGACCAGGGCATTGCGAACACGCTCGTAAGCCCCGCAGCCTAGCAGTAGACGCCTGGGTGCGGGATCGACGTCGACAATCTCGAGCATGATCCTGGCCATTTTCTGCGGGTCTCCGGTAAGCGGGAAAGTACCCTCGGCGATTGCTTTACGCACTTCACCGGCAGGCGTTTGCTCGTACTCAGCCATCGCGGGCGGACGAACCAGCGCGGCGCCGAAATTAGTTCGTGTCGGGCCCGGCTCTACCAGGGTGAACTCGATCCCAAAAGGCGCAACCTCCAGAGCGACCGACTCAACGAATCCCTCAATGGCCCATTTGCTTGCGTGGTAAAGGCTGAAGTTCGGGTAAGCGAGCTGCCCGCCCTCCGAGGACACTTGAAGAATTCGACCGCCCCCCTGTTTGCGCAGAAACGGTAGGCAGGCACGGATGAGTTGAATAGAACCGAGCAGATTCGTTTGCAACTGCTGGTCGATCTGTTCATCGCTGGCTTCCTCCGCCGCACCAAACAACGCGTAGCCCGCACTGCTCACCACAACATCAATACGTCCTAGCTCGGTGAACGCCTGATGAACCACAGCGCGGATGGCCAATGCGTCGTTTACATCGAGCAACGCTGTCCACAGTTGCTCGCCGTAGCGTGTCTTCAAGTGACTCAAGGCCTGAGGCTTACGCAAAGTAGCCGCCACACGGTCCCCCCGTTCCAGCAATTGTTCGACCACCGCCAGACCAATGCCGGACGAACTTCCAGTCACTAACCAAGTTTTGCTCATGTGCTTGATCTCCGAATGAAGGGTGAGTTGCCATCGATGTGAGACCAAACTACGTCAGCCGGACTGCTGCTACTATGGGGCATAATTCGGATGAGCTAATGAAATATAGCCATGAATCAATTGCCCCTTTCGCTTGCCGATTTACGCGCGCTGACCCGCATCGTTGCTCATCGCAGCTTTCGTAAAGCGGCCGATGAGTTGGGCCTGTCAGCCTCTACCCTGAGTCATATGATGAAAACGCTGGAGGCCGGTCTTGGGGTGCGTTTGCTGCACCGCACCACGCGCAGCGTTTCACCGACGGCAGCGGGAGAGCGTCTGCTAAGACGACTGGCGCCTGTGTTGCGCGAATTCGAGCTGGCGATTGAGGAAGTCAATGAATACCGGGATCTTCCCAGCGGCACTTTACGGATCAATGCCAGCGAACAGGCCGCGCGCGTTTTGATGAAAGCTGCCCTTCCGATATTCCTGGAACGCTTCCCCCAGATGTCGGTTGACCTCGTGACCGAGGGCCGTCTGATCGATATCGTGGCCGAGGGCTTCGACGCCGGTATCCGTTTAGGTGAAGCGATCCCCCAAGACATGATCGCCGTGCCGATAGGAACGGATACGCGATTTATTACCGTGGCGTCCCCCCAATACCTGAAGACTCATCCTGTCCCCCTTACGCCGGATGATCTGCCAGGACATCAATGCATCTGCATCCGGATGCCCAGTGGTAAACCTTATAGATGGGAATTCTCCAGGAACGGACAATCCATGGTCATCGAGCCCAAAGGACAGCTAACCCTCGATAATGCCGAAATCATGGTCGATGCAGCCATATCCGGGCTCGGCATCGCTTACGTGCCAGAGCAGACGGTATCGCAACTTTTGGCAGACGCTCGTCTGGTCGAGGTCCTCGCGGATTGGTGCCCCAGGATTCCTGGGCTGTTTCTGTATTATCCGGGGCACCGCTATATCCCGTCAGGCTTGCAGGCCTTCATCGAGGTCTTGCGCGAGTCTCATTGATTGTCCGCGACTGTGCATTCGAACATAACGGCATGCGCCCTTGCGAGGTGAACGCGCGACGGCCTCAAGGCCGACGCGTCGGTTGCGATCCGGCCCTTGTTTGAGCTGACTCAAGCCTTCTGCTCTTGCTGCAAGCGCTTGAGCAGCGCGTTGGCGGCGGCTTCGGAAGAAGCCGGGTTCTGGCCGGTGATCAGATGGCCATCCTCGACCACGTAACTCGCCCAGTCTGCCGCCTTTGAATACTCGCCACCTCTGGCTTTGAGCATGTCCTCCACCAGAAATGGCACCACCTGGGTCAATCCCACGGCCTCTTCTTCAGAGTTGGTGAACCCGGTCACTTTCTTGCCCTTGACCACTGGATGGCCATCCGGCGCGTTGACGTTCTTGAGCACCCCAGGCGCGTGACAGACGGCCGCGATGGGTTTATTCGCGGCGTAAAAGGCTTCGAGGAGGGTCTTGGAATCAGTGTCCTCGGCCAGATCCCACAGCGGCCCATGACCTCCGGGATAGAACACGGCATCGAAGTCGTAGGGATCAATTTCGCCCAGCGGCACCGTGTCGGCCAACGCTGCCTGGGCCCGGGTATCGGCGCTGAAGCGGCGAGTGGCGTCCGTCTGGGCCTGTTCCTCGTCGCTCTTGGGGTCCAGCGGCGGTTGCCCTCCCTTTGGTGAGGCGAGCGTAACCGTCACTTTGGCGTCGACAAACACGTAATAGGGCGCGGCGAATTCTTCCAGCCAAAACCCCGTTTTCTTGCCGGTGTCACCCAACTGATCGTGGGATGTCAGGACCATTAGAATGTTCATGTAAACCTATCCTCCAAGTCGGAATGAGCGGCGTATGTTCGCCCTGCATTACGTCAGAGGCCGCGTGGTAGTAGACGTTCAAGTGGGTGAAGCGAATCCTCATGAAACGGTCGTTGATCCCAGCGTTACTCCCCCCATCAGCCCCGCTGCCGAGGAGTTCGGGGCCCGTTATTGAGTTGCCGAACCGGTTCACCGCTGCTAGAAATGAAGGACCTTGGCCTTGTCTCTGCCAGCGCCACAATCCAGGACAGCCTCGCGGGCATCATCCGTTGACCCCATTCATACCTCACAGGGAGCTTCACCGTGTTTCCGATGGATATCTGGTTCACCTACACCGCAGCCTGCGTGCTGCTGGTCTTGTCACCCGGTCCTGACAATCTGCTGGCCATAGGACGGGGGCTGAGCCAGGGTCGCCTGGCCGCCATCGTGTCCGGCCTGTCGTCTGGGCTGGGCATTTTGTTTCACGTCACCACCGCCTCGTTGGGGCTGACGCTGTTGATCCAGACCTCGACGGTTGCCTTCTGGGTCGTCAAATTGGTAGGGGCGGCCTATCTGGTCTGGCTCGGGATCAAGGTGCTGCGCTCCAGAAGCCTGATAACCTTCGCGCCCGCCGCACGACAGCCACTGCGAAGCATTTTGCTTGCAGGCTTTCTTTCGGCGGCGCTAAACCCCAAACCCGGGTTGTTCGTCCTGGCGTTCATCCCTCAATTCATCAACCCCGCGCTCGGCTCGGTCACCGTACAGATGCTGGTCTACGGGTTCTGGTTCGCCCTGCTGACGGCCGTGGGGTTCTCGTTGATGGGGGTCTTCGCCACGCGCCTGTCGCAATACATCTGTCAACGCCCTCGCCTTGCCAACGGACTGAACCTGGGCGCGGGATTGACCTTCATCGTCTCAGGCCTGTCCATCGCCGCCCTCAGGCAGAAATAACCGCCCGTTCCACGCACCTAGCCACCAACCAGCGAAGTCGCCAGCAATGCCTGCAGCCCCATCGGCTTGGCGAAATAATAACCTTGGGCCTGCCCTGCCCCCATCTCCCGCAGCAAGAGCAACGTCGCTTCATCTTCGACACCTTCGGCCACCACGCTAAGGTCCAGTGATTCGGCCATACGCACGATCGCCCGGACGATCGCCCGGCTGCGGGGGCTGGTGGTCAGTTCGAAAATGAACGACTTGTCGATCTTCAAACCGCTGAAACGGTATTGATGCACATAGCTCAGGGATGAAAATCCTGCGCCAAAGTCATCGAGCACCACCGACATGCCGTTGTCGGCCAATTGCTGCATGGTCAATCGGGCAATGGCGGGCTCGGCCACCAGCGCACCTTCGGTCAACTCCAGGCAGATCCGCGACGGCGCGACGTTGTAACGGGCCAACAGTGCCAGCACATCATCGGCAAAATCCGGGCGCGTCATGCTGTAGCTGGAGCAATTGACATGCACCGGTGGCCAATTGGCGTGTTGCGGTAGTGCGAGGATCGCCACGATGCTGGTGAGCATGTACAGATCCAGTCGACCGATCAGACGCAACCCCTCGACATCGGGCAGAAACTCGCCCGGCGCGATGATCCGGCCACCCGGTTGATGCCAGCGGATCAGCGCTTCAAGGGCCACCAGCTCGCCGCTTTCGACGCTGACAATCGGCTGGAAATACGGCAGCAGTTCGTCGGTACGCTTGAGCGCATTGCGCAGGTGCCCTTCACGCTCAACCTGGTCCGAGACTTCACGACGCACTTCCTGGTTGAACACCGCGTAACTGTCGCGCCCGGCATTCTTGACCCGGTACATCGCCGCATCGGCATCGCGCAGCAAGTCCGCGGGTTCGTGGTGAAACTGACTGTCGGCGCTGACAATACCGATACTGCACGACGAAAACACTTCGTGGCCATTGATGAAAAACGGCAGGTCGAACACCGACAGAATCCGCTCGGCGATTTCGATCACCACCTCCAGTGTCGCCTCGGGCGCCAGCACTGAAAACTCATCGCCCCCCAGGCGGGCCAGCATGTCGGTGTCACGCAGGCAACTGCGCAAGCGGTGGGCGGCCTGCATCAACAGCAAATCGCCAAAATGGTGGCCGAAGCTGTCGTTGACCATCTTGAAACGGTCGAGGTCGATGAACATCACCGACAGTTGCCCGCCTTCGCTCTCGAACCGCGCCCAGGCCACATTGAGGCGCTGCTGCAGGTAGGAGCGATTCGGCAGCCCGGTCAGCGCATCATGGGCGTTTTCGTGTTGCAGCTTGGCGTTGGCGTGATCCAGTTCGCGGGTGCGGTCCTGCACCCTGGCTTCGAGCTTGAGGTTGGCGGCATGGATCGCTTCTGCGGCCGTGCGGCGCGACAATGCCGTATCAATGTGCCGTGACACGAACGTCAGCAGTTCCTGGTCGCGCAAGGTGTAGCGCACCTGGGAGGTATAGCTTTGCACCGCCAGCACACCCCGTACCACATCGCCATCGAACAACGGAATGCCCAGCCAGGAATGGAAGCGGACCGACTCGTAGGCCACTTCGAGTTCACCCTGTGCAGACAACCGATCCGCGTCGAAAGGATCAATCAGGCAAGGACGACGCTGGCGGATAACGTACTCAGTCAGGCCCCGGCACCCACGGCGTGCCTCAGGCAGGGTGGTTTTGCGCTCATCGACATAATACGGAAAGGTCACTTCACCGATCGCGTCGTCGAACAGCGCGATGTAGAAGTTCTCCGCGAACAGCAGATCCCCGACAATGCCATGCAAGGTTTGGAACAGCTCCGCCATGTCGCCAGGCTGGCTCGACAGTTCTGCAATCTGAAATAGCGCACTCTGCAGGTGTTCGGCGCGCTCTCGATCTGCCACTTCCTGCCTCAGCGCGTCATTGACTGCCGACAGTTCCAGCGTGCGACGCATCACCGTCTCTTCCATGCCCTCACGGTGCAGAATCCGGTCCAGCGCCATGGCCACGTGCCGGGCCACCACCAGAAACAGCGCGCGGTCTTCGGCGCTGTAGGTGCGTGCAACGTCGTAGACCTGCATGGCAAGCATGCCAAACACTTCATCGGCGGCATTTTTCAGCGGAGCGCCCATCCAGAATTCGGGACGATCACCCACGCAATAGAAACGACCCTCGGCCTGAGCGGCGCAAATGCCCGCGGCATCGATCAGCAACGGCTGGCCCGAGGTCAGCACCTGGCCGGTCAACGACAGACGTGAAGGGTCAAGGTATTCGTAGTGTTGGGACTCCACGGCATCGACGTCGATGATGTCGACGTAGTACGGGTAGTCGATTTTTCCGCTGTGGGGGTCATACAGCGCGAGATAAAAGTTCTCGGCATCGATCAGGCTGGCGAGCAGCCGGTGAACCCCCACCAGGAACACGGAGCGGTCGCGGGTGGAGCTGGCCAGGTAGGTAATTTCATACAGCACACGCTGAGTAATCTGGGCCCGGGCCAGGGTGTTGGTCTGTACCTGGATGCCCAGGCATCGGGCAAACTCGGCGAGGGCCGGCTCCTCGGTATCGGTGACTGGCGCCAGTAGCCAACCCAGCACACTTTCGCCCCGACCGGTCGGCCAGCGGCACAACCGTCTGGTCCGGCAGAAGGTCTCGAACTCTGCGTTCGCAACGCTGGCCGGCCACTGTTGCCCTGGGTCGCCCTGCCCCAGCAGATGCAGTTGTTCACCGGCGCGATAAACCACCCACTGGGTGGTGTGGGTCCAGGTGCGCGCTGATTCCAGCAATTGTTCGATCGCGTCTTCGTTGCCAACGTATGCCATGCCGGCCGCATCCGGGTTTTCTTGCAGGTGAATTGCCACACCGTAATGGTTCGATGGCTGCGGGGGATCGCTCAATGGGCGAAAACTCATCAGCGCTCCCTGCGCCACAGTGGCGAGATTGAATGACTGATTGCCGGGCAATATGCCAGTGAGCCTTCGGTGTATAGCGTCCAGAGGGTTTTTTCAATCGTTTTTATTCACTTGAGTGCTATCACGACGCAATGAGTGTTTCATCGGTCATGGAGTGTTGCCTGCGGCGGCGCTCGTCCTCCCGGGTTCTCAACCATACGCCCCCGGGAGTCCCTGCAAGCACGGCCGGTTCATCGTGCCTACCACACAGCAATATGAGAATCCGCCCTGGGCTCGGTGCCGCCGCACAGGACACCGCTGACCGGGTCGCGGAGAATGATCTGGCCTCGTCCGTAATCAGTCCGGTCACTGGCGATCTGCACTTCATGACCGCGCCGCGCCAAGGCATTGGCCAAGTCGCCGGAGGCACCCTGCTCGATGCCAACTTTCATCTCACCAAGCCACTGCCAGCGCGGAGCGTCCAGCGCCGCTTGCGGGTTCAGGCCGAAGTCCACCAGGTTCATCACCATCTGCACATGGCCTTGGGGCTGCATGTAACCGCCCATCACGCCGAAAGGGCCAAGGGCCTGGCCATTCTGGGTGAGGAAACCAGGGATGATGGTGTGAAAAGTCTTCTTGCCCGGGACCAGGCAATTGGCGTGGCTCGGATCCAGGCTGAATTCCTGTCCGCGATTCTGCAAGGCAATCCCGCTGTCGGGCAGCACCACGCCGGAGCCGAATCCGTGATAGTTGCTCTGGATGAACGAGACCATGTTGCCTTCCCCGTCAGCAGTCGCCAGGTACACCGTGCCACTGGCGTGGGGATCGCCGGGTTTGGGTGCCTGGGCCTGTTCGCTGATCTGGGCGCGACGGCAGGCGCTGTACTCCTCGCTCAACAGGTCAGTCACCGCCACACGCATGTGCAGAGGGTCGGTGATGTAGTGCAGGCCGTCGCTGTAGGCCAACTTCATGGCCTCCAGTTGGCGATGCCAGGTCTGCTGGCTGTCGCGGTGATCGAAGCTGAAGCCCTCCAGTATTTTCAGCGCCATCAAGGCCACCAGCCCCTGTCCGCTCGGCGGGATTTCCCAGACATCGACGCCTCGATAGTTGACGTGGATCGGTGCCACCCATTGGGCGCGATAATCCTGCAGGTCCGTGGCGCGAAGGTAGCCGCCGCTGGCCCGGGAGTGGGCATCCAGGCGTTCGGCCAAGGCGCCGCGATACAGGCTCTCGCAGCGGGTGGCAGCCAATTCTTCAAGGGTTCGGGCCTGGGCCGGGTTGCGGAAAATCTCCCCGGCCCGTGGCGCGCGACCGTCAATCAGAAAAGTCTGGAACCAGGCATCCAGGACCTGATCACGATGAGGCGTGAATTCGTTCAAAGCGATCTGCCATTGATGGGCAACCACCGGCGACAGCGCAAAACCGTCCCGCGCCAGGCTGATCGCCGGCTGCAGCAACACGGCAAAGGGCAGCTTGCCAAAGCGTTGCGACAACTCGGCCCAGGCCGATGGGCAACCCGGGACGGTTACCGGCGTCCAGCCATAGAGCGGCATCCGTTCATGGCCGGCCGCCTTGACCGCCTCGATACTCAGGGCCGCCGGTGCATGGCCGTTGCCGTTGAGGCCATGTAACTGGCCCTTGCACCAGACCAAGGCAAAAGCATCGCCACCGATGCCACAACCCGTGGGCTCGACCACCGTCAGCGCCGCCGCCGTGGCGATGGCCGCATCAATGGCGTTGCCGCCCTTTTGCATGATCTCGATGCCCGCTTGGGCAGCCAGAGGCTGGGACGCGGCGACCATGCCCCGGCGGGCAAAAACGCTCTGGCGTTGCGACGGATAAGGGTACTCGTGAGCAGAAAATTTCAGCATGGCAAAGACTCTTCAATTCATTGGCGGGACTCAGGGCGAACACCCCGGAACGGTCATAACACGCGACTGAGGAAAGCCCGGGTTCGCGGGTGCGTGGGATGGCTGAAGATCTGCTCCGGCGGGCCTTGCTCGATGAGTTCACCTTGGTCCAGCACCACCACACGGTCTGCCACTTCGCGGGCAAAGCCCATTTCATGGGTGACCACGACCATGGTCATGCCCTCCTCTGCCAGCGCTTTCATGACTTGCAGCACCTCGCCAACGGTTTCCGGGTCGAGGGCGCTGGTGGGTTCATCGAACAGCATGGCCTGGGGTTTCATCGCCAGGGCCCGGGCAATCGCCACCCGTTGCTGCTGGCCGCCGGAGAGCATCGACGGGTAGTGGTTGGCCTTGTCCGCCAGACCGACCCGCTCCAGCAGGTTGCGCGCCTCTTCCAGCGCTGCGGTGCGCGGTATCCCGAGCACCTGGATCGGCGCCTCGATGATGTTCTCTAGGGCCGTCATGTGGGGGAACAGGTTGAAGCGCTGAAACACCATGCCGATGTCCCGGCGCTGGCGGGCGATGTTGCGCTCCGACTCACGCACCAGGCTGCCGTCAGCCCGCTCGCGATAGCCCATGGCCCGGCCATTGACGCGGATGCGCCCACCCTGGATGTCTTCCAGCAGATTGATGCAGCGGATAAAGGTGGTCTTGCCCGAGCCGGAGGCACCGATCAGCACCACCACTTCGCCGCGCCGTACTTGCAGGGATATGCCCTTGAGGATCTGCAGCTCGCCAAAGGACTTGTGCACATCCAGCGCCTCGATGATCAGCTCTTCACTTTTGTGCGCCATGGCTAACGTGCCCTCAACAGGTTCAGGGTGCTGCGACCGAACATCCGCGTCGACGCCGGCGGTGGTGACGAGGGTCGGTCCGATTGGCCGAAACGGGCTTCCAGCCAGCGCTGGAAAAAGCCCCAGAGAGTGGTCAACAAGAGGAAATAGATCGCCACCACCAGGTACAACTCGAACACCCGGAACGTCGCCGACGTGACCATCTGGGTACTGAGCAACAGCTCCTGTACGCCGATCACACTGACCAACGTGGTGTTCTTGAGCATCACGTTGAACTCGTTGCCCAGTGGCGGGACGATGACCCGGAACGCCTGGGGCAAGACAATGCGGCGCATCAGCTTGGCGAACGTCATGCCCAGGGAACGCCCGGCTTCGTACTGGCCCTTGTCCACCGCGCCGATGCCGGCCCGGATGATCTCGGCCATATAGGCACCTTCGTTGAGCCCCAGGGCAATGATCGCCGCCTGGATATTGCCGGGAATCACCAGGCCGAACAGATCGATGTCTTCGAAGCGGAAAATCCCCCCTGCCGCCAGTGCTGTATAGAGAAAGACAATCTGCACCAGCAACGGCGTGCCGCGCATCAGCCACACATAAAAACGCACCGGTAAATGCAGCAACGGATTGCTCGACAACCGTAGCAACGCCGCGGCCAGTCCCAGGAAGCAGCCCAGCAGCATCGCCAAAACACTGATCACGCAGGTCAGCCAGAGCCCGGTGAGGTAAACATCACTGGGCTGCAACAGGTACTGCCAAAACACATCCCAATTGAAGTTCATCAACGCTCACCTCAATCAAGAGTGTCACTGGCGACATGCCATTTGCTGAGCAGTTGGCTGTAGCTGCCATCACTGCGCATGTCGTTGATCACCTGCTGCACTGCGGCGCTCAGTTGCGTGTCGTCCTTGCGAATACCCAGTCCGGTAAGAATCCGGCTGAAGGCGGGCACCCCTTCCTCAAACAAATCGGGGGCCATGGTGGCGTAATAACCGGCGGTTTCCACCGTGGTGCCGTAAGCATCGACCTGGCCGATGCGCAAGGCCTGGAATGCATCGGTGTCGGTGTTGTAGACCACCAGTTTCATTCCAGGCTTGCCAGCCTTGGTCAGCGCTTCATTCTCGGCGTCGAGCAGCGTCTTGATGGTGGAGCCATTGAGCACCGCAACTTTATGCCCGGACAGGTCCGACAGCGTCTTGATTGCCTTCGGATTACCCTTGGGCACGACCACCGCCTGGCTGGAGTACATGTAGTTGACGATATCGATCACCTCACGGCGCTCGGGCTTGTCAAACAACTGGTCGACGATCATGTCGCACTGCTTGGCGAGCAAAGCCGGGAGCAGCCCGGAAAAGGGAATCACCCGCCACTCGACTTTCTTGTCGCCCAGGCGTTTGGCGATTTCCAGGCCCAGGTCAACGGTCAAGCCCCTGGGTTTCTGCGCTTCATCGAAGGACACCAGGGGCGGCGAATCCATGCCTGAGCAATAGACGAGTTTTTCGACCTTGAGCAAGCGCTCCGGAACAACGGGCGCGGCAACCGCCCACTGCGCACAGAATCCCAAGGATAGGGCGGCAACCAACAGGCGAGGCTTATGCATGACCAGACACTCCAGTTCAGTTAGTAACGGGCAGTACTCAAAGTCAAAACAACGGCAGGCGCGGGGCCCGCTCTGGTTATTTTTTCGATTGCAGAAATTGGATCAACTCAGGAACGGTGCCTTCGATGTGCGCGCGCACCACTGCCTCGGCCTTATCGGCGTCGCCAGTACGAATCGCCTCAAGAATCACCGCGTGTTCCTGGCGCGCACTCAGCGGTTTTTCCACGTGCTCAAGCCATAGGCGCATGGGCGCCTCGATCAAGGAATAGAGGGCACTGATCTGCTTCAGCAACCGGGGACGACCGCTGAGGCTGCACAGGTATTCATGAAAGGCGCGATGCCGGCTGACCCACTCGGCGCTTTCCTCGCGGTAATCGTCCATCTCGTCCAGCAGACGCTCCAAGGCTGCCAATTGGCGCTCGCCTATCCTGGCTACCGCGACACGGATCGCCAGGCCTTCGAGGACGCTGCGCATCTCGAAGACTTCGTGCAGCTCATCGATATCCAGGCCACTGACAACGGCCCCGCGATTGGGTCTAAGGGTCACCAGGCCCTGG
Source organism: Pseudomonas sp. N-1-13 (assembly GCF_057787095.1). Lineage (NCBI taxonomy): Bacteria > Pseudomonadati > Pseudomonadota > Gammaproteobacteria > Pseudomonadales > Pseudomonadaceae > Pseudomonas > Pseudomonas sp. N-1-13. Next base: position 3,381,344 of record NZ_JBYNRI010000001.1, read on the forward strand.
GCGTCCAATCGACGGAACGCCTCGCGCACCGGCATCCGGCTCATACCGATCTCGCTGGCGATGTCTTCAGCGATCAGCCGGTCACCCTTGCGCAATCGTCCCCCGCAAATGGCGTCCAGCAGGAAGTTGTAAGCCTCCTCCTCGGCCGTCATCGACGGGCGCCCAACGTAACTCGGAGCGAATTGCATGGCAGCACCTTTTGAATTTTTGTATCCAATTATCCATAAATTCAAAAAGCAGAATGCGTGCCAACTGAATGGATCGATGTGCAAGTGATTGATTTGAAGGAAAGGGTCTTGCTATGGGGCGTGCATGGGCCCGGCGTCAATTGGGTAGACGTGCTACCAAATGGCTCAAGCGACGCCCATTAGTGTGCACAGTGGTAGCCAGGTAACACTCAATCAGCCAGCCCTGGGAGTGTCCGAAGGTGACTCACCAAACAGCGCTCGGTAATGAGCGGCGAAGTGGCTCAGATGGAAGAAGCCCATGGCAACGGCGATCTCACCGACATTCAGCGTGGTCGCACGGGTCGTGATCAAGCGCCGCCGTACGGCATTGAGCCTCAAGTTACGCAGGTACTCGACCGGACGCATTCCGGTTACCGCCTGGAAACTGTTCTGCAGGGTCCGGCGACTCACCCGTAATTGCTCGCACAGATCAAGAATGCTCAGCGATGTGTCACCACTGTCTACGACCAGTTCCTGGCAACGTTTGACCAGGTAGGCACTGACAGCGACGTTGCCGCGACGGCCACGAACCTCGTCAGAGGCATGACTGAACAGATCAAGGAATGCGTTAAGCAGGACCTCCTCCAACATTTTTTCCGAGGCTGGAGTGATGGCGTCCGCTTGTTCCAGAAGGTGACGGAACAACGGATGGATCCTTTGCTGCACGCTCAGCAACACCGCCTCATCCACGCTGATCTGCGATTCGCTTTTCAAACGCTTGAGCTGTTCGCCCGACAATTCGTAAGCCGCCAGTTTGGCGAAACGAACAGTGTCGACGTTGACCGCAAAGAAGTGCGTACCTTCCGGGGCATGCAAGACAAAGTCCTCTCCATCTCGCAGCAGCACCACACTGTGGGCGCCCACCTGATGCCCTTGGACCACCGGCGCGCTGCCCAGCGACATGGCAATGCACAATCGCCCTTTTGGTGCGCAACCTCGCTGCACCACACGTTTATCCAACACTTCCTGGAAAATCTGAAAACGGTCGGCGCAAATCTGTCGCAGCTCACTGGAAAGACATCCACGACCAAGCTGGTCATAGACCTGTTGCCAGCCCAGGATGGAACCGGCGTGTTGCTGGGGATCATTGAAGGTACGGACTTCGGCGAGCATGGTCATCGTTCCTCAGAGGCGCTGTTCTTATTGTCGGCCTGTCTTAAGTGGCTCGATCCTCCCTGACGATGGCTGGGGTTTATGCCTGGAAAGCCAAAGCCAGTTCCGTGCCAAGCATATGCAACCGGTACTCGCCCGCCTGGATAGCCATGGGTGGCAACAACGCTCCGGACAGCACGACCTGACCCGCTTCAACACATTGCCCGTCGGCCAGCAGGCGCCGGATTAGCCAGCACAGGTTTGTCTGGGGCGTGTCCTCGCGCGCCAGGGCATCGCCTTCGCCGCAGGGCGCCCCGTCGCATTCCAGGCGATAGGTCACGTGGGCCAATAGCTCAGGATGAAACCTGATCCGCGAGCCAAGGCAATAAAGTCCCGCGGCGGCATTGTCGGCAAGAAACGCCCCGACACCGAAACGCCAGCCCTGCCAGCGACAATCGGCAATCTCGAACGCCGGCGCGACCTCGGACACGGCGGCCAGAATGTCCTCGTCGCTGTAAAAACCTGACTCCAGAGTACGCCCCAGGACAAATGCCAACTCGATTTCCAGCTTGGGCTGGATCAGCCGTGCAAGCGGCACCGTACTGCCGGGCTCCACCACCATGGCATCGGTCAGCCCGCCCAATACCGGTTCATCGATACCGAAACGGTCCTGGGCGGCGCGGCCAGCGAAGGCCACCTTCCATCCGGTCAACTGCTCACCAGCGACCTGGCGTCGGCGCAATGCCTCGCGCTGCAAAGTGTAGCCCGCCGACAGGTCGAAGGCCTGAAGCTCCAACGAAGGCAAGGCGTGTACGGCGTGTGCGGCATCATGAAGCCGGACCAGCAGATCATCTTCGCGCCTCATGAGAGTTGCTCCGCCAGTTTGCGCAACACGCCTTCGAGCCGCTCGGGTGTGGTGATCGCGGCGACAAAACGATCCGGCCGCACTACCACGATGCAGTCACGCACCTTGGCAAACCACTCGCCCAGGCGGTTATCAACGTCCTCGACGCAAAGGGCACCATTGGCAGACAAGGGTTGGTTGCGCCCCACGCCACTGCGCGAACGATTGATCTGGATGAAGCGCGTGTCCCAGCGCGCCCAATAGGCAGCGGTTTGCTCGCTGAGCGGTTCGCTCGGATTGACCCGATACCCCAGCACCGCATAGGAATGCCCCAACACCTCGTCCAGACGCCGGCGCTGGCCCTGGGCATCTTCGATAGAGGGTTGGATGAACAACTGCCCGACCAGATCATCCTCATGCAGCTCGGCGCGCTCGTGATACACCAGGCCTTTGGTGATGGTCGCCTTGGGTTTGAACTTGAACTCCAACAAGTGCGAACGCAGATTGTCGACGCTGTTGACGGCCTGGAACAACCAGTCCCGGACACCGGCCATCAGCGGGTTGGTCAGCCCCAGGACGGCGCCCATGTTGTCGGCCAACGCGATGAGATCGGTCGCATGCCCACGGCGTTCCTGATCGTAACTGGCAAGAATCGCCGGCGACGCTCGCCCTTGGAGAATCGCCGCAAGCTTCCAAGTGACGTTGGCGACATCTCGCAAGCCCGAATTGAGCCCCTGCCCGGCCCATGGCGGGGAAATATGCGCCGCATCCCCCACCAGTGCCACCCGGCCCTGGACAAAGCGCGCCGCGACCCGGGAGTTATGGGTGTAGGCGCGGATCCGGATGATTTCCAGTTGATCGACCGCATCGCCGATATGCCCACGGATCAAGTCCCGGATCGTTGCCTCCTCGCACATCCTGGTCTCGTCTTCGCCCTCCAGGAGCATGAACTCCCAGCGCCGTTGCTGATATGGCAGGTAGATGCAGACAAAGGGCCGCTGAGGGTCGGCATGCAGGGCCGTATAAGGTGCATCCAGGGTGTCGTTGGCCGTGTCGATCACCACCCATTTGCGTGGATGAGTCAGCCCCAGCAATTCGATACCGAGCTTCTTGCGCACGCTGGAACGTCCGCCATCGGCGCCGATCACGTACTGCGCCTGCAATTGATAGAGCTCGCCCCCGGCATCGCGCACCTGCAAGGTCACGCCCTCGGCATCCTGCTCCAGGTCGAGCATTTCATGGCCCTGGCGCAACTCGACACTGGCGTGCTTGCCCAATTGTTCGCGCAACGTCGTTTCAAGCAACTGTTGCATGAAGATATTGCGCATCGGCCAGCCATAGTTTGCCGTGCTCGGCTTGACCTCGGCAAAACAGACGCCTCGCGCATTGTAGTAACGCAAGGGCACGTTGCAGATCATGTCGCGCGCGGCCAACTCGGCGATGCCGATGCCCTGCAACACACGCAGCGCCTCGTCATCCATGCCCACCGCGCGCGGATACGGCAGGACGCCGTCAGCCAATTCAAGGACGACGCAGTCGACTCCGTACAGCCCCATGTAATGGGCAGCCGTGATCCCGTTCGGGCCGCCACCCACGATGACAACCTGGGTTTTCTCCTGCTTCATCGCTATTCACCGCTTTGTTGTTGTGGTTGTAGGCGTTGGTCGTACAAATAATCCATGACGACAAGGTTGAACATTTCGCTCTGGTCATCATGGACGTAATGACTGGCGTCGGCGATTTCCTCTGCCCGCACCCATGGACTGGTCTGTTTGATCGCCTCAAGGGTCGCCAAGGGCAGGAAATCGGAACGCGCACCGCGAATGAACAGCGTCGGGCAATCCAGTGCCCGTACCGCAGGCCAAAGGTCAGTCGGGGCAATACTCAGGCGCGCCTGGGCAATGCCTTGCTGGTCGTGACGCCATTCGATTCCGGCCAGTGTTTCCTTCATGGAGTACATCAGCCTGGAGGCCAGCCCCTCCAGCGACAGGCCAGGTCGAGCCTGGCGCCAGAATTGCGCGGCACTCTCCCAGTCAGCAAACACCAGCGGTGTCTGGCTCATCTCGCGCCGAATGCGCTCGGCACCATCACCACTGACCGACGAGCCCGGACCGATGTCCTCGATCACCAAGGCTTGCAGTCGGCCCGGATTGAGTCGCGCATACTCCAGTGCATTGGTTCCGCCGAGGGAATGCCCTACCAGGACAAAACGCTGCAGTCCCAAGTGCGCCACCAGATCTTCAAGATCACTGACATAAGCTTCGGTTCGGTAACTGGAGGGATCCGCCCAGTCACTGTAACCGCGACCGCGCTGGTCAAGGGCATAGCAACAGTACTGCTCCCCCAGCGCATTAGCCAGGCCATCCCAGGTCTGGGCATAGGAGCGCAGCCCGTGCAACAACACCACCGCGATGCCCGACGGGTTGCCCCACGACAGATAGTGCAGGCGCATCTGCGAGCGATTGGTGAAGAAGTGGCTGTTTGCAGACATTCGTTTGGTCTCCACGGTCAACCCACCTCAATGCAGGCCATCATTGCCCTTGATGTCGGCAGCCTGGAGACCACCCAGGCGCGCATGCAAACGCCCGCGAGTGGCGAAGGCCCAGATGATGATCAACTCGTCCGCCGAGGGGCCATCACCGAACGAAAGCGAAATGCTGTCGTAGTGCGAGCGGACATACAGCGCATCCTTATGGGCCAGCGGGACATCGATGGTCACGCCAGGCCCGCCACGCTTGCCCGTGGAAGGCACCCAGGATTTGCCACCGCCCAATGCCACCCGAATCGGATCCGCTGCTGGATTGGTGAGCAGTGCATTGCCATGTTCGTACTCGCCCTGGCTGCCCACCAGACACGCCTTGCCATAACTGACAATCTCACGCTGGCCAGCCAGTGCCTGGATGCGACGACCAAACTCCTGCCCCAACAAAGGTGATGGCTCGACCAGCTCGGCCAGGCTTTCGCTGTAGCGCCCGGCATAGGGATTGGCGATCACGGCGCCAATGGCGTATTTGAACAACGGTTCACCATCGGCCAACTGGCCACTTTCGTTGGCCAGGGTTTCCTCGACGAAGCTATACCATTTGCGGATGTGGTAACTGGCGAAATTTGCGGTTTTCATCGGACAGGTCTCTTTCAAAGTGGGTCGAGATCAAAATTTCGGCTGGGCGCTCCGGCAGCCTTGAAACGGGCCTTGCCTCGCGCGTCGTCATGTTCGGTCTCGAGAAAAAATTCCATGCGATTGCCATCGGGGTCGTTGAAGTACACGCCGTTACCGATTTCGTGATCGGTGATCTTCACCACCTCAACCCCTTTGGCAAGCAACATGCCGTAGAGCTGGCGCAGGGTGGTCATGTCGCCGGCGATTTCCAGCCCGTAGTGCTGCAAACCCAGGCCGCCCTGATGGGCCCCCGGCTCTGCGCGGATCAAAGCGATATCGTGATGCTTGGCACCAAACGCCATCATGACCCAGCTATCACCCCGGGCGCTTTCGTGCATACCCAGAACATCGGCGTACCAACGTGCCGAGGTTTCAGGGTCGCTGACAAACAGCGACAGGTGAGTTCGAACGACCTCGATTTTCATCGTGCGATACCTCAGTTCTGTTTGACGATGGATTGATGCCCGGACTTGATCTGCGCCACGGCGGGCGTCCAGAGCACATCAGCAATTTCACTGAACTCACGCCACTGCTTCTGCCAGCCGTCCCCACCGTTCTCGGAGGTGAACAGGTGTCCGTATTTGGTCCCGGCAACGATCTGACGAGGGTTGCCAGGGTTGAAGGCAATGGCCCAGACACACGAGTTGGGTTGTTGTGACAGCGGCAGCACCTCCCAGCTGAGGGCCGCATCCCGAGAGATGAGTACCTTGCTGGTCGTGCCAGGCGTACCGTCGGAAATACTCAGGTAGAGGGTGCTTTCACTGCCCAGCGGTGCGTTCATGGCGCGCACGTAGTACAGGCCGAACGTTTCCCGGGCAATGATGCCAGTCCAGGTTTGCCCTTCATCGAGGCTGCGGTAAACGGCGTTGACGCACACCACCACGATGACCTTCTGGCCATGGTTGGGCAGGACCAGGATGTTGTGGACGTCCGAGTTGAAGTCCCACAGCAGCCGATCATCGACACGGGTCCAGGAATCACCGCCATCACGGCTGTGGAACAACCCGCCCTCCTCCAGGCCGAACCAGAGCTGGTCGCGATCAGTCGGGTCATAAGCGAAAGCCAGCAAGCGCGGCCGACTGACACCTTCGCAGAACTCCGGAATATCCACCGGCGCGCGCTCCCAGCTCAGGCCGGCGTCAAGGGTGCGCCACAGCACGGCGCGCGAAGGTGCACCAGTACCGACGAAGATGCGCTGCGCATCCTGTGGATCCACTGCAACCTTCCACACGGTCTGCCCGTTGAATGGCGAATCCACTCGCTGCCAATGGCCTCCGGTGTCATGACTGACACACAGGCCGACGTCGGTCCCGGCATAGATCACTTCAGGCGCATCGGGATGAACGCTCAGGGATCGAGTGATTGCATCAAACTCCAGATCCTGTCCCAGACCCAGGCGATGCCAGGTATGACCATCGTCGGCGCTGCGGATCACCGCTTGTCCCACAGTGGCGACCAAAAGGGTTCCGTTACTCATCACTGTTGCTCCTCAAATGAAGATGCCACGGGTCAGGCCGCCATCGATGCCGATGGACTCTCCCGTCACGGCGCCCGCCTTGGGCGACGCCAGGAAACCGATCAGCCAGCCCATTTCGATGGGCGCCAACGTGCGGCGGATCGGCGTTGCGTCGATGTAGCCCTGCTCCACCTGCTCCGGCGTCTTGCCCTGCTTGACGCCTTCGCGCTCGTACAGCTCCTGGATGTGCGGGGTATCCACCACACCGGGGTGAATCAGATTGACGGTGATGCCCGAAGGGCCCAGTTGATCGGAGAGCGTTTTGGTCATGTGGGCGATGGCCAGGTTGCGCATGCCCGAAAGGACCTTGCTGCCGCGCCCGGTCAAGCCACCGATGTTGATGATGCGACCAAAGCCCCCGGCCTTCATGTGCGGGGTCACCGCCTTGGCACACCGGAAATACCCGATCACCTTGGTGTTGAGGTCGGAGAGCAGTTCATCGTCGCCCGCATGTTCAATGTCATTGCGCACCACGCCGGACGGTGCGGCGGCGCCGTTGACCAGGATGTCGATGCGGCCAAAGTGCTTGTGGGCGGCCTCCACCATGTCGGACACGGCCGACATCTGATTGGTGTCACAGAACAGCGGCAGCACTTCGTTGCCGGTCTGTGCGCTGATTTCTTCGGCGGCCTGCTGGAGATACTCCATGCGCCGCGCACAGATCACCACCTTGCATCCCTCCTGGGACAGAAAACGCGCGACTTCCTTGCCGATGCCCATACCACCGCCCGTGACGATCGCCACGCGGCCTTGCAATTCCAGATCCATAGCAGTTCCTCTTGTGATTGTTCGGCTCAGGCGAGATCGACGAAGACACTTTTGGTTTCGGTGTAGGCATCGATCACGTTCTTACCCATTTCCCGGCCCCATCCGGATTGTTTGTAACCACCAAACGGCGAGGCCGGGTCTACGACGTTCCAGCAATTGATCCACACCGATCCGGCCTTCAGTTGTGCCGCCACGCGATGGGCTGAACGCAAGTCGCGGGTCCACAGACCGGCCGCCAGGCCGTAGGGCGAGTCGTTGGCGCGCAGCACCAGTTCATCGATTTCGGTCCAGCTCATGACGGTCAGCACAGGGCCGAAGATTTCTTCCCGGGCGACACAGGCGCGCTCGGCGCGGTCGAGAAACACGCTGGGGCGGATGAAGTGGCCGCGCTCCAGATGGGCCGGCCGGTCGCCGCCGCAAATCAGTTCGGCACCTTCTTCCTGGCCCCGTTGCAGGTAGCCACGCACCGTGCCCAACTGCCGGGCCGAGACCAGCGGGCCCATGCTGCTGGCCGGATCCAGCCCTGGCCCCAGCACATGGGCGGCGGCATGGCGCTGGAGTTCTTCAAGTACCTGGTCAAGAACACTGGCGTGCACATACAGGCGCGAGCCGGCGGTGCAGACCTGGCCCTGGTTGTAGAAAATGCCATCGGCGGCGCCTTTGGCCGCACGGACGATATCGGCGTCCGGCAAGATGATGTTGGGCGACTTGCCCCCCAGCTCCAGGGACACTTTCTTCATGTTGCCGGTGGCCGCCTGGGCAATCAGCCGCCCCACCTGGGTCGAGCCGGTGAAGGCGATCTTGTCCACGTCCGGGTGCTGGGCCAGCGGTCCGCCGGTATGCACGCCCAGGCCGGTGATCAGGTTGACCACCCCGGCCGGAAAACCAGCGGCTTCGATCAGTTGCACCAGGCGAATCGCAACCAGAGGCGTCTGTTCGGCGGGCTTGAGTACCGCGACACAGCCGGTCGCCAACACCGGACCGAGCTTCCACACGCACATGGTCAACGGGAAGTTCCACGGCACGATCAACGCGCAGACACCCACCGGCTCACGCAAGGTGTAATTGAGCATCGGCGCGCCACTGGAGGGCGATACCGGGAGCGTGCTGCCTTCGATCTTGGTCGGCCAACCAGCGAAGTAACGGATGATGTTGGCCGCGCTGGCCGCTTCACCCCGGGCCGCGGCGATCGGCTTGCCGTTTTCCAGGGTGATCAGTTGCGCCAGCTCCTCGCGGTGCTGGTCGAGCAGTTCAGCCAGACGAAACAACAGCAGGCCGCGCTGGGCCGGCGACTGCTGCGCCCAAGTCCCCGTAAAGGCCGCGCGGGCGGCAGCGACGGCGGCATCCACATCGCGTTCGCCGCCTTCGGCAACTTCAGCGAGGGTGTGTTCAGTGGCCGGGTTCTCCACGGCAAACCGGCGACCATTGGCGGCGTCCTGCCAGGTGCCGCCGATAAACAGGCGCCCAGGTTGTGACAGGAATTGTTCGACGGCAGGTAACAATTGGATCTGACTCATAGCTCCTCCTTTACAGCGCCATTTCAATCAGGCACGGACCGCCATCGGCCTTGGCGTTGGCCAGGGCGCGCTGCAATTCAGCATTGGTGTGTACGGTGCTGGCCGGCAGGCCGTAGCCTTTGGCCAGGGCTTTCCAATCGATGCGAGGACGGTCCAGCACCGTCAGGCTCAGGGCCTCAGGGCCCAGCTCGGTCATACCAAAGCGGCGCAACTCGTTCTGCAGGATCGCGTAGCGATGGTTGGCGGCAATCAGAATCACCACCGGCAGTTGCTCCCGGGCAATACTCCACAAAGTCTGGATGGTGTACTGGGCACTGCCGTCCGATTGCAGGCAGAACACCGTATTGCCGCGCTCCGCCAGGGCGGCGCCAAATCCCACCGGGATACCTTGGCCGATGGCCCCACCGGTGTTGGTCAACACCCGATGCCGTGCGGCATGGGCCGAAGCGGTGAAGAACGGATAACCGCAGGTCCCACCCTCCACGGAGACAATGCAATCGTCCGGCAGCGAGGCGGCCAACACCTGCCCGATCGACTGCGGCGTCAGCTCGGCACTGCCCGCTGGTAGCTCGATAGCCCGCGACGTGGACACATAAGCCGGAGCCTCAAGCGCATCGGCCAGCGCAGTGAGCGCACCCGCAACGTCGTCCCCTACTTCTGCCAGGTAAAGCAGGCGATCACGTTCCGCCAGGCGCGAAGGAATGCCTTCGTAACCGAAGTAACTGATCGGATCCGGGACCCCGGCGCAAACCACGGCGTCGTATTGGTCAAGGATCTCAATGGCAACCTCGGGGAAATACGGCAAGCGATCCAGATCAGGCAAACCACCACCGCGATAGCTCAGGCGCGGAAAGGTTTCGGCGAACATCCGCACACCCGGCAGTTGGGCCAAACGCCCCGCCGCTTCGAGGCCAGCGACGGACAAGCCCTGATCACCCACGATAAACACCAGGCGCTGGCCATTGCGCAGTGCCTGGGCCACGGCTTCGATCCGGTCACCGGCAAAACGACGAACCGGGGCCTGCAACGCGGTGAAGGCGCGCTCGCGCTCCACCTCGTTGGCTTGCAAGTCCATCGGCAGGATCAGGCTGGAAATCTGCCCCTTGGCTTGCCAGGCCGCACGCACGGCTTCCTGGAAATCTTCCCCCACACCTGACGCGGTGCGCGATGTACGCACCCACCCGGAAACACTCCCGGCCAGCGCCTGGATATCACTGGCCAGCGGCGGATCGTAATTGACGTGCCATGACGCGTGATCGCCGATGACATTAACGATCGGGGTATTGGCGCGACGGGCGTTGTGCAGGTTGGCAATACCATTGGCAAAGCCAGGCCCCAGGTGGGTCAGGGTCATCGCCGGCTTGCCGGCAATCCGGCCGTAGCCGTCCGCAGCACCGGTGCATACCCCCTCGAACAAGGACAACACCGGCTTGAGGGCAGGTGCGCTGGCCAGGGCGGCCACCAAGGGGATTTCGGTCGTTCCGGGATTGGCGAAGCAGTATTCGATACCGCTCGCCACCGCCGCCTTCACTATCAGTTGCGCACCATTCATTTCCAGCCCTCTCGCTCGAGCGTTTGCAGTGGCTGAGATTTATCACACATGAAGATCGACAAAACAAGCTGTTTTTCTGCATTAAAATCATATTTTGAGATTAATGCAGTTTTTATCAGATAAAAATATTGGAAATCCATTCATATTTCTCAAGCAATGGATTACCGTGACAAGGCGCTCCTGAGCGAGCACGCGGGCTTTTCATCACCGCCGCGGCTACCTATAGTGCTCACCCAACGCCCCCTACGCGCCATTCCCCCTTTAGGAGCGAAATGAGCAGTCTGAGCAAAATGCTGAGTGTCCTGGACCTGTTCGGCCCGGCCACACTGAAGATCGACCCCGATACCATCGCCGAGCGCATGGGCCTGTCACGGGCGACCGTGTACCGCTACGTCAAGGACTTGTGCGATGCCGGCCTGCTGGTGCGGGTGGATGCCGGCAGCTACGGCCTGGGGCCACGCATCATTGAGCTGGACTGGATGATGCGCCAGTACGACCCGATCCTGGTGGCAGGCCGCGAGCTGATGCACGAGCTGTCCGAAGCCACCGGCCTGGCGGTGTTCGCCAGCGTTTTCTACGACGGGCGCATCATCAACACCTACATCGCCGAACCCAGTGACACCTATCAGTTTTCATTCGGCCGCGGCCAACCGCTGCCGTTTTTTCGCGGTGCGCAATCCAAGGTGTTGATCGCCTTCCAGAAGGGTCGGCGCCTGCAACGCCTGTTCGAAGAACACCTGGCCCACGACCCCGACAGCGGCCATGACTGGACAAGCTTCTCCAAGGCCGCGAAAAAGATCCGCAAAGACGGCTATTGCATGACCCACGACGAACTCAACCTGGGGCTCACCGGTATCGCAGCGCCGATCTTCAACCCGGAGCTCGACGAAGTGGTGGGCAGCCTTTCGGCCGTGGGCAGCACCGACAGTTTCAAGCTACTGCGCCAGGAAACCGTGGTTGAAATGGTGATGGACACCACCCGGAGGATTGCCGAGCGGATGCAACATCCGCCTGCAGTCGGCTAAAAGCCAGGCGCGGCTCACTAAAGGGAAACGATGCCTCTGTGGCGAGGGGATTTATCCCCGCTGGGCTGCGCAGCAGTCCTAAAAGCCAAACAACTCGGTGTGTCAGATAGATTGAGTTGGCTGTATGGGGCTACTGCGCAGCCTAGCGGGGATAAATCCCCTCGCCACAGGGTTTACCGAACAACCCCTGTTTCAGAACGGCACGGCCACACTCACCTGGCTGTACACGTTAGTGCCATTGCCTGTCACTTGATTGCCCCCCGTCGTGGCGTCCCGATCCGGTTTGTAGAGACCTACCAGCGGGGTGACGATCAAGTGCTCATTGACGACCCACTCGGCATAAACATCCAGCTCACGGGCGTCGAGGTTGAGGGCATTGCTTTTACGCACTGTGTTGTAGTCGAAGTACAACGCACCGAGGGTCAGGTTTTCCAATGGTGTGGCCTTCAGACCGACATGGTGGATCCCCGTATTGCTGTTGAAGGGTCCGGCATAGTTACCCGCGACTTCGCCCTGGAACCAGGTGCCATAGCCGGTACTTTGCCCGGTGAACAGTGAGTCCCACTTCTGCGAATAGCGGGTGTAGCGATAGGTCAGCTTCGGCGCCCAGGCAACGCTTGCAAAGGCATATCCGGCCTCGGCGTACCAGGCCTTCTCAGGTCCGGCGTCCTTGTCTTGCCAGGCGTATTCAAATGCCAGGCTGACATTTTCGATACCCGCATCGCCTTCACCGCGAATGCTGTAGACATCCATACCCTTGCGCTGCTTCTGGAAATCGCTGGCCCAGCGGTCATTAACGTCGATGCCGTGTATCCACGTCAGGCCCAACGTACCGGCCTTGGCGGTGTAATCCAGCGTAGCGGCGGTGAGTTCGGTTTCGGCCTGGGCGCGGTTATCGGACTTGAGCCACGCCACGCTGCCATGCATGCCGTCCTGCCCGCCCAGACGCAGAACGGCGGTTTGATCGAACGCGTGCCGAGCCGCCAGGTAATAGGCGCCCCCTCGATTCAAGCGGCCATCGGCAGGCCCCTTGCCCAGGTTTGGCCCGTCATCGTTGATCAGGAAACCTCGCCCCACCTTGACCACCTGGCGTCCGCCAGAGATATCGACACCGTCCTGTCCCAACACGGGAAAAAGATCCGCGGAACGCCAGCCCAGGTAAGCGTCTTCAATCTTCGTCGTGCGCTCGCTCCCAAGCGTATTCCCGGAAGGGTCGCCATCGCCCCAAGTAGCGGAACTGACCAGGCTGAACGCACCGTAGGCGATGCCCCGGCCGGCCAGGCCCTGGTCGCCGCTGACGCCATACTTGATGAAGCCTTCGCGCCAGGTTGAACCACCGGACCTGCCGTCGTAGTTCTTGCGACTGTTGAAATGACCGAACACCGCCAGCATGTCGGCGTTGAGATGAGTGTCTTCATCGGCATACAACTCATAGGCTTGGACCTGACTCGTGGCACAAAGCGCCAGCGTACAGGCAAGGCCACTGCCGAAAAAATCCATACGCGATAGAGACCGCATGACTGGAGCTCCTTGTGGTGCGCCTTTGAAGGCTGTCTTTGTATTCAGGAGCCGGCGCAAGACACTGCGCCGGCGAACAGGCTAGCGGCAGTCGGCGAGCGCGCTGTCCAACGCGCCGACCATAAGGGCGGCCTCGTCGCTGGTGAGGGTCAGCGGTGGCGACATCACGATTTTGTTGCCGATCGGGCGCACCAGTACGCCGGCCCGGCGCGCCTGCTCGGCAATGCGCGAGGCCAGGCCGTTGGCCGGGTCAAGCGGCTCGCGCGTTACCTTGTCCGCCACTAGGTCCACGGCAATCATCAAGCCCTTGCCACGCACTTCGCCCACCACCGCATAACGCTCGGTCAGCGGTTGTAGTTGCTCCAGCAACTGGGCACCGACTTTTCCGGCATTGCCCGGCAGGTCCTCGGCTTCGACAATATCCAGTACCGCCAGGGCCGCGGCACATGCGGTTGGATGACCGCTGTAGGTGTAGCCGTGCATGATCACACTGCTGAAGCCCGGGCCATTCTCGATGGCATCGACCATGCGCTGGTTGAAGACCGTGGCGCCCATGGGGATGTAGCCGGCAGTGATGCCCTTGGCCAGGCACAGTACGTCGGGCGCGACACCCCAGCCACGACTGCCGAGCATGCAGCCGGTGCGGCCGAAGCCGGTCACCACTTCATCGGCGATCAACAGGATGCCGTGGCGATCGCAGACTTCGCGCAGCTGCTTCCAGTAGTGTGCGGGCGGCACGATCACGCCGCCGGCGCCTTGTACCGGTTCGGCAATCAGCGCGGCAATGGTCTGTGGGCCAAGCAACGCGATCTGGTCTTCCAACTGGCGAATGCAATGAGCGGTCAACTCTTGCGGATCGCGACAGTCCCAGGGGTTGCGGTACAGCCAGGGCGTATCGAGCAGATGACAGCCGGCCAATAGCGGCCCGTGGTTGTAGTGATAGACCCCATTGCCGCCCACCGATGTACCGCCCACGTGCACGCCATGGTAGCCATTGCGCAACGACAGAAAGCGCGTGCGCCCTGGCTCGCCGCTGGCAATCCAGTATTGGCGGGCCATTTTCAGTGCCGTCTCGACCGCATCGGAACCGCCGGAACTGAACAACACCCGCGCCATGTTCTCCTGGGAGAACATCGACGTCAGTCGCTCGGCCAGATCGAACACCCGGGGATGGGCAATGCCGTCGAAGGTCTGGTAATAAGCCAGCTCGTCCAGTTGCGCAGCGATGGCCGCTTTCACTGAAGCCCGGTTATGGCCCACGTTCACGTTCCACAGGCCGCCGACACCATCGAGCATGCGATGGCCCTCGATATCGGTGATGTAGTTACCGTCGCCACGGGCGATGATCAACGTTTTGGAGCGATTGGCTGGCGCCGCAGAGCTCATCGGGTGCCAGAACTTCTTCTGTGCTGTCTTGTATTGCTCGTACATGGTTGCAGTCCTCATTCTGTTTCACGCTTGCGTACGTACAGCAGTTGCTGGCCAGTAAATTCCAGCAACCCTTCAAGGCCGAACTCGACACCGAATCCGGACATCTTGCTGCCGCCAAATGGCGTATTGGGCTGAATTTGTGCATGGCAATTCACCCAGGCCACGCCGCTTTCAAGACGACTGGCCAATGCCTGTGCCTGCTCGACATCGGGGCCCCAGACCGACCCGCCCAACCCCATGTCGCTGGCATTGGCGCGGCGCAGGACGTCCTCGACATCCTGGTAGGCAATCAGGGGCAGCACCGGACCGAACTGTTCTTCGTCCACCAGTCGGTGTCCGTCGGTCACGTCAGCGACCAGGGTCGGCGGATAGAAAAAGCCCGGTCGGTCCAGGCGGGCACCGCCGCACAACACCCGCGCCCCATGGGCACGGGCATCCGCCACCAGTTCCTCCACCAGCGCTAGCTGTTCGAGGTTCTGCACCGGTCCAAACGTGACCCCAGGCGCCAAACCATCCCCTACCACCTGACGCCGAGCGATCAGGGCCAGGGCCTCGGCAAAGGCCTCGTACTGGGATTGGTGGATGTACAAACGCTTGAGGGCGGCGCAGGTCTGCCCCATGTTCAGGAAGGCCGCCTGGAAAATGTCATCGGCGACCTCCTCGACCGGCGTGCCGGGCAGCACGATGGCGGCATCGTTACCGCCCAGCTCCAGGGTCAGACGCTTGAGGTTGCTGGCGGCGCCGCGCATCACGCTTTGGCCGGTGGCGGTCGAGCCGGTGAAGACAATCTTCTGGATACCGGCGTGCGCGGTGATCGCACTGCCGAACCCTTGCTCACCGGTCACGCTATTGATCACGCCCCGAGGCACATGGCGCGCGATGATCTCCACCAGGCGCAGGGTGCTCAACGGGGTCAGGCTGGACGGCTTGCTGATCACGCAGTTGCCGGCACGCAGCGCCGGCATGATGTGCCAGACGGCAATCATGAACGGCCAGTTCCAGGGCGTGATCGACGCGACGACACCCAACGGTTTGCGGTGCAGTTCAATGCGCTGACTCAGGGTTTCTTCCACCAGCTCCACGGGGATCTGCTGCTCGGCGGTGTAGCGCGTCCAGGCCACCGCGCCCATCACTTCAAAGAGCGCCAGTTCCAGCGGCTTGCCCTGCTCCAGAACAATCAGTCGGGCCAACGACTCGGCGTCCTGCTCGATCTGCGCCGCGATGCTCAGCAGGCGCTGGCGGCGGTCTTCGTGGGTGCTGTGGCGCCACTCGACAAAGGCAGACTGCGCCGCTTCGACGGCAAGGTCCAGCTGGGCCAGGGAACCGGCCGAGCACCGGGCGAACACCGTACCGGTCGCCGGATTGACCACATCGAAGTGACCGTTATCGCCGTCGACCCCGGCCCCATTGATGAGCATTTGATAATCGTGCATGACACCTTCCTTTCACGCGCTGTCGGACCGTCCCGAACGACAGCGCAGTTGTTTTTTGTGGGGTTTGACGATGTCGCGGACGCCCTAGAGCTTGTGGCTGCCCAGCGCCATGAACCGCTCGGGCGAGGCCTTGCGCAATCGGGCGGCGAGGAACACGCCGACGATCAGTGCGGCGGGAATGATCGCGCAAAGACCGTAGGACAAGAGCTGGCTGGCGCCGGTCAGCACGTCGAAATGAATCACTGCAAGGACCAGGACCGCCAGCAATGCCAGGCACGAAAAACCCGGCAGAATCCGACCGCGCCAGAGTCCCAGCTTCAGTTCCGGGTGCACGCGGAAATAGACAAATACCGCTGCAGAGGTCAGGGCCATGAGCAAGATCACGCACAGCGTCGCCAGATTGGAAAACCAAGCGAACAACTGAAGGATCGGATCGGCATCCAGCGCGGCGAAGATCAGCACCACCACCGCCGCGATCAGGCTTTGCAGGACTGAGCCCATGTGCGGACTCTGGTGCACGCGATGGGTGGTGCCCAACCGGCTGTGCAGCAAACCGTCACGCCCGATGGCATAGAAGTAACGCGCCGCGGCGTTGTGGAACGCCAACAGCCCGGCGTAGATGCTGACCATGAACAGCACGCGGATGATCTGGGTCAGGTGCGGGCCGACAAAATGATCGGACATGCCATAGATGAACGTGGTCGGATCCTGCAGTGCCTGCAAGGTCGGCACGATCTTGTCGGCCCCTACGCCAATCACCATCGCCCAGACCGACAGGGCATAGAAAGCACCGATCAGCAGCACCGAGCTGTAGGTTGCGATGGGTATCGTACGGTGCGGATTCTTGGCCTCTTCGCCATAGATAGTCGTGGCCTCGAAGCCGATAAACGCTGCAAAGCAGAACAGCAAGCCGATGGACGGCGTACCACTGAACACATGGCTGCGGTCGAAGGAATCGAGATTGATACCGCTGTCACCACCGGTTTTCAGAATGGCGAAATCCAGCGTCAGGATCGCCAGGTACTCGGCAATGACCACTACCGACAGCACCCGGGCCGACAGGTCGATCTTGCGATAACCCAGAATCGCAATGCTCGCCATCGCCAGGAGCGAATACGTCCACCACGGCAAATCCAGACCAAAGACGCTGGCCATCGTGCCGCTGACCACGCCGCCGAACATGCCGTACAGGCCGACCTGGAGAATGTTGTAGGCAAACATCGCCAGCACCCCCGCCGCACCACCGGCCAAGCCACCCAAACCGCGAGCGGTGAACGCATAGAATCCACCGGCGTTGGTCATGTGCCGGGACATGGCGGTGTAGCCCACCGAGAAGGCCAGTAACACCAGTAGCGCCAGGAGCAGCAAAGCCGGTGTGCCGGCGCCATTGCCTAGCATGATGCCAATGGGGAAACCGCCGGCGATGACGCTCAAGGGGCTCGCCGCCGAAATCACAAAGAAAATAATGAAGCCAACGCCCAGGGCGCCTCGCTTCAGCTCCGTCGAGCTGCTGATCGGGAAAGACACACTCATTTCTCTTGACCTTATTGTATGAGGCAGTCGCTGTAGGATCGGGGCGCGGCCAGCTTCACCGCTGTCCAGATGCTTATTGTTTTGGTTGCACGCTGGATTCGATGCTAGGCCCTTGCCAAAACCCTTCGCTATCCCAAAACGGCAGCATCCGAAGCCGCGCCCTAAAACAGGTCAGCCCATTAAGGCCGACGACATACCTGTGGCAAGGGGATTTATCCCCGCTGGGGCGCGAAGCGGCCCTAATACAAGCAACCCGATGTATCTGACAGAGTGAGTTGACTGCTTAGGGGGGCGGCTGCGCAGCCCAGCGGGGATAAATCCCCTCGCCACAGGTATGTCATTGCCCCAAGTGAACCGCATTAGCCCCATGCCGGAGCACAACGGCTGCCGATTCGGGATAACGGGCAAGCGCTTCCTGCCGCAAGATAACCTCGCCCACCGTTCAGACAGCGCTGGGCCCAAAACAATAAAAGCCCCCACGCGCAGGAAAACTTCAGCATGTTCTTCGCTCGTCTCTCTATCCAATGGCGGATCACGCTCCTGAGTGGGCTGTGCCTGCTGGCCGTCGTCGGGGCATTGACCGGTGCCTCCCTGTATCAGAACCAGCAAGGCGCCACGCTGCTCAAGCAGCAAAGCAGTCAACTACTGGGGCGCTCGGCCCTGGAAGGCCTGCAGGCACAGGCTCTGGCCCATGGTCAGCGGGTGGAGCGCTTTTTCAGCGAAACAGCGATCTATGGGGAAGGTTTCGCCCAACAGGTCCTGCAACTGCGCGCCCAGGCGTGGAACGGGCGACTGACGCCAGCGCAGTTGCGCCGGGACCTGATCGCCACGACCCGCCAGGCCCTCCAGAACCGTGAAAAGGTCCTCGGCCTCTACGTGGTGCTGCTTCCTGACGCGCTGGTCGGTGAAGATGCCGGTTTCATTAGCCAACGCGATCTGGCCGGCAATGAAAAAGGTCGCTTTGCCCTGTACTGGTCGCAAAGCCAACCCGGCCATCTGGTGCAAGAGGTGCTCAGCGAAGCCCAGATCAGCGCCAACACCGCACCACCGGGCAGCGAGCCGGCCAACGCCTGGTACGTCTGCCCGCAGACCCAGGGGCGAACCTGCGTGACAGAGCCCTACGCAATTGAGGTCGAAGGCCAGAAGACGTTGATGAGCAGCATCTCCATACCGCTGCTGGACCAGGGCAAAGTCATCGGTGTCGTCGGCATGGACATCAGCCTCGATACCCTTCAGCAACTCGCCGCCAGCCTTGCAAACGACTTGTACCCCGGTCACAGCGAAATCAACATTCTTTCCCCATCCGGGCAAATTGCCGGCCACAGCGGCGCGGTTGACGGCACCTCGGTCGACGTTCGGCAAGCCGTGCAAACCGTTCCCGCCAATGCGCCCTGGCAATTGCAGATACGCGTGCCTGAAACGCTTGTACAAGCGCCAGCCCTGCACATGCAGGCCCAGTTGGACGACAAGCATCGCCAGGCCAACTGGTTCAACCTCAGCCTGGGATTGCTGGCTGCCGGCTTGGGACTGTTGCTCATCTGGCTCACCGCTTACGGCGTGACCCGGCCGCTGCTGAGGGTGGCGCATATGCTCGATGCGATTGTCGAAGGCGACGGTGACCTTACCCAGCGCTTGCCCAACGACCGTCACGATGAATTGGGCCATCTGGCACAGGGCTTCAACCGCTTTCTCGACAAGTTGCAGCCCATTATCCGCGATATCCAGCAAGCCTCCCTGGACACCCGCAACACCGCCGATACGTCGGCGCAGGTGGCCCGGGCAGTCAGTGCGGGGATGCATACGCAGTACCGGGAAGTCGAACTGGCAGCGACCGCCCTGCATGAAATGAGCACCAGCGCCCAGGAAGTAGCCCGTCATTCCCACCAGGCCGCTGATGCCGCCGCCGTCGCCGAAAACGCAAGTCGATCGGGACGGGAATTGTTCGCCAACGCGGTCAACAGCATCGACAGCCTCGACCGACGCCTGGAAACCACCCTCGAACAAGTGCAGGCGCTGGCCGGCAACAGCCAACACATCGGCCAAGTGCTGGACGTGATCTGCGCCATTGCCCAACAGACAAACCTGCTGGCCTTGAATGCCGCCATCGAAGCGGCCAGGGCGGGTGAACAGGGACGCGGCTTCGCCGTGGTGGCCGACGAAGTTCGCCATTTGGCCAGCAACACCCAGAACTCGGTCGAGCAGATACGCACGGTGATCGAAGCGCTACAACAATTGAGCCAGGAGGTCGTGCACAGCACCCAACTGAGCCGAGAACAGGCCAGGGACAGCGTCACTCAAGTCGAAAAGACCCATGTGGCGCTGCAGCGCATCACCGACGCCGTGGAAGTGATCGAACACATGAACCAACAGATCGCCAGCGCGGCCCTGGAGCAAAGCACTGTCGTGGAAGACATCAGCCATCGCGTCAGTGACATTCGCGGGATCAGCGAGACCTTGAGCAGCCGGATGGAGGAGGCCTCGCAGGCCAGCCACTCGTTGCATGCCATGGCCAACCATCAACAGCAGTTGGTGGAGCACTTTCGTATTTAAGTGATTACACAATTTCACAGAGCGCCTACAAAGCTTCACCCCTGCCATGAGCCTGGATCCCTACCATGGGCGGCTCAATAGTGGGGAAGTACCATGTCCAAGATTCCTTTCGTCACACTGGGCCTGTTGGTCGGGGCACTGCTGCTCAGTGGCTGTGATAGCGCCTCGACCCCGCAAGCCGCCGCCCCGCTGCCCAGTGTGCGTGTCGAAACCGTCCAGGCACGGCCCCTGTCGATCAGTAACGAGCTGAGCGGCCGGATCGTCGCGCCACGGGTTGCCGAAGTCCGGGCGCGGGTGGCCGGCGTGGTCTTGCAACGGGTGTTTCATGAGGGCCGCGACGTCAAGCAGGGCGATGTGCTGTTTCGCATCGATCCGGCGCCGTTCAAGGCTGACCTGGACAGTGCCGAGGCGGCGTTGCGCAAGGCCGAGGCCAATGCGTTCCAGGCCCGTTTGCAAGCCCAGCGTTACGCGCAGTTGATCGATGACAAGGCGATCAGTGGCCAGGACTACGACAACGCCCGGGCCAGCGTGCGCCAGACCGCCGCTGACGTCGCTGCCAGCAAGGCTGCGGTGGAACGGGCGAAACTGAACCTGGGCTATGCCACGGTGACCGCGCCGATTTCCGGGCGCATCGGGCGCGCCCTGGTGACGGAGGGCGCCTTGGTCGGGCAAAACGAAAGCACGCCGTTGGCGTTGATCCAGCAACTGGACCCGATCCACGCCGACCTCACGCAATCGACCCGCGAACTCAACGATCTGCGCCGTGCCTTTCGCGCAGGTTTTTTGCAAGCGGTCGGCCAGGACCAGGCCAAGGCTACCTTGATCCAGGACGACGGCAGCCCTTATCCGCTGCCCGGCAAGTTGCTGTTCACCGACCTCAGCGTCGACCCGAGCACCGGCCAGATCACCCTGCGCAGCGAGTTCCCCAACCCGGACCTGGACCTGCTGCCGGGCAGTTTCATCCGTGTGCGCCTCGAACAGGCGATCAACAACCAAGGCATCACCGTGCCGCAACGGGCCATTCAGCGCGACAGCGCCGGAGTCGCCCAGGTGTTGCTGCTGGACGCCGAGCAGAAAGTCAGCCTGCAACCGGTGCAACTGGGCGCCGCGCAAAACGATCGCTGGGTCGTCACGCAGGGTTTGAAATCCGGCGACCGCATCGTCATTGAAGGTCTGCAACACGCCCACCCCGGCGAGCACGTCCGGATCGACGATTCCCCGCTCCCCCTCGCCCAGGTTCCCGGGCCACAGGCAGGACACTAAGCCATGCCGCAATTCTTCATCGACCGTCCGGTGTTCGCCTGGGTCGTCGCCTTGTTCATCCTGTTGTCCGGTGTCCTGGCCATTCCACAGTTGCCGGTGGCGCAGTACCCGGTCGTGGCCCCGCCACAAATCGAGATCTACACCGTCTACCCGGGCGCTTCGGCGCAAACCGTGGACGAAAGCGTGGTCAGCCTGATCGAGGAGGAACTCAACGGCGCCGACAACCTGCTGTATTTCGAATCCCAAAGCAGCCTGGGCAGCGCCACTATCACGGCAACCTTCCAACCCGGTACCAACCCGGAACTGGCCCAGGTCGACGTGCAGAACCGCCTCAAGGCAGTGGAATCGCGCCTGCCGCAAGCGGTCACGCAGCAGGGCTTGCAAGTGGACAAAGTCTCCGCTGGCTTCCTGCTGCTGATCACCCTCACCTCCAGCGACGGCAAGCTCGACGACGTGGCGCTCAGCGATTACCTGGCGCGTAACGTGATGAACGAGATCAAGCGCCTGGACGGTGTCGGCAAGGCCCAGCTGTACGGGGCCGAGCGAGCCATGCGGATCTGGATCGATCCGCAGAAACTCGTCGGCTTCAACCTGACCCCGGCCGACGTCAATGCCGCCATCGTGGCGCAGAACGCCCAGGTGTCGGCGGGCAGCCTGGGAGAATTACCGAGCCGCAGCACTCAGGAAATCACCGCGACTATCGTCGTCAAAGGCCAGCTCAACACGCCCCAGGAGTTTGCCGACATTGTGCTCAAGGCCAACCCCGATGGCTCGACGGTGCGCATCGCCGATGTGGCCCGGGTGGAAATCGGCAGCCAGGAATACCAGTTCTCCACGCGCCTGAACGGCAAGCCGTCCACCGCCGTGGCCGTACAACTGTCGCCGGGGGCCAATGCCTTGAACACCGCGACCCTGGTGCGCAACAAGATGGACGAGCTGTCGCGCTACTTCCCGGCCGGGGTGGAATACAAGATTCCCTACGACACCTCGCCGTTCGTCAAAGTCTCGATCACCAAGGTGATCTACACCCTCGGCGAGGCGATGCTGCTGGTGTTCGCGGTGATGTTCCTGTTCCTGCAGAACATCCGCTACACCCTGATCCCGACCCTGGTGGTGCCGGTGGCGTTGATGGGCACCTTCGCGACGATGCTCGCGCTGGGGTTCTCGATCAACGTGCTGACCATGTTCGGCATGGTGCTGGCCATCGGCATCCTGGTGGACGACGCCATCGTAGTGGTGGAAAACGTCGAGCGGATCATGGCCCAGGAAGGCTTGTCGCCCAAGGAGGCCACGCGCAAGGCCATGGGGCAGATCACCGGCGCCATCATCGGCATTACCCTGGTGCTGGTGGCGGTGTTCATTCCGATGGCGTTCATGCAGGGCTCGGTGGGGGTGATTTACCAGCAGTTCTCGCTGTCGATGGCGACGTCGATCCTGTTCTCGGCCTTTCTCGCCCTGACCTTGACCCCGGCGCTTTGCGCGACCTTGCTCAAACCAGTCGCCAAAGGTGATCACCACGCCAAAAGCGGTTTCTTCGGCTGGTTCAACCGTGGCTTCGATCGATTCGGCGACCGCTATCAAGGCTGGGTGGCCTATGCGCTGAAACGCAGCGGCCGTTATCTGCTGATCTACGGCGTGCTGCTGGTGGGCATGGGCCTGCTGTTCAGTCGCCTGCCCTCCTCGTTCCTGCCGGTGGAAGACCAGGGCTACACCATCACCGACATCCAGCTGCCGCCGGGTGCCAGCAAACACCGTACGGTGCAGGTGGTGGAGCAGATCGAAGCCCATAACGCCGGCGAGCCGGGGGTCGGCGACAGCACGATCATCCTCGGTTTCAGCTTCTCCGGCAGTGGCCAGAACGCGGCGCTGGCCTTCACCACCCTCAAGGACTGGTCGCAACGCGGTGCCGAGGATTCGGCAGCGTCGATTGCCGACCGTGCCAACCTGGCGCTGGGTCAAATCAAGGACGCCATGGCCTTCTCGGTGCTGCCACCGCCCGTGGATGGCCTGGGCACTTCCAGCGGTTTCGAGTTCCGTTTGCAGGACCGGGGTGGCCTCGGCCATGCCACCTTGATGCAGGCCCGCAGCGAATTGCTCGCCGCCGCCGAGAAAAGCCCGATGCTGATGAATGTGCGCGAAAGCGCCCTGGCCGAAGCGCCGCAAGTGCAATTGGAGGTCGACCGCAAGCAAGCCAATGCCCTGGGCATTTCCTTTGCCGATGTCGGCAGCGTGTTGTCCACGGCGGTGGGATCGGCCTACATCAACGACTTCCCCAACCAGGGCCGCATGCAACGGGTGGTGGTCCAGGCCGAGGGTGATCAGCGCAGCCAGGTCGAGGATTTGCTGAAGATCCACGTGCGCAACAACAGCGGGAAGATGGTCCCGTTATCGGCATTCGTCCAGGCTCGCTGGACCCAGGGACCGGCACAACTGACCCGCTATAACGGTTATCCAGCGGTGAGCATTTCCGGCGAACCGGCACCGGGCTACAGCACCGGGCAAGCCATGGCCGAAATCGAACGGCTGGTGGCCCAGGGGCCGACAGGCCTGGGCCAGGAATGGACCGGGCTGTCCTTGCAGGAACGTTTGTCCGGCAGCCAGGCGCCGATCCTGTTGGGCCTGTCGCTGCTGGTGGTGTTCCTGTGCCTGGCGGCGCTGTACGAGAGCTGGTCGATCCCGACCTCGGTGCTGCTGGTGGTGCCGCTGGGTGTGCTCGGTGCGGTACTGGCCGTGTCGTTGCGCGGCATGCCCAACGATGTGTTCTTCAAGATCGGGCTGATCACCATCATCGGTCTCTCGGCAAAGAACGCGATCCTCATCATCGAGTTCGCCAAGAGCCTGTACGACGACGGCCACGACCTGATCGACGCCACGCTTGAGGCCGCACGCCTGCGCCTGCGGCCGATCATCATGACCTCGCTGGCCTTCATCCTTGGGGTAGTGCCGTTGGCGATTGCCAGCGGTGCCAGCTCGGCGAGCCAGCAGGCCATCGGCACAGGGGTGATCGGCGGGATGATCACCGCCACGCTGGCGGTGGTGTTCGTGCCGGTGTTTTTCGTGGTGGTGATGAAGCGTGTCAGGCGTGTTGATTCCAAGTGAGGCTGGGCCGGAGCACCGCTATCGCGAGCTTGCTCGCGATAGCGGCCTTACAGCTGGCCTTGTTCACGAGTACATATCCATTGCTGCGGTAACGGCTACTTAGGGTTCCGCCCTTACGGCGGCTCACTTTTGAGAAGCGCAAAAGTAAGCAAAACGCTTTTGCCCCACCACTCGGTGCCTCGCCTAGGCTCGGCATGCCCGAACGCAGGCATTGCTCCGTGGGCCCGCCGCGAAGGGCCATCCATGGCCCAGCGCGGCTATCCCGGCATCCATGCCGGGATGCCCACTCCACAATACCTGCGTTCGGCCAGCGTGGTTAACGGGGCGCCGAGATCAACGTCCGTCGCGAGGCGGCCTGACAGCCGACCTGTTTCTTGGTGAGACCGCGTTCCCCCTGTGGGAGCGAGCCTGCTCGCGAAGGCGGCAGCGAGCCCAGCCGTCAGTCCGCCTGCACCGTGACTTGACGCTGTTCGCCCAGGCCCTCGATCCCCAGGCGAATGGTCTGGCCCGGCCGCAGGAACACCGGGTTGGGCTTGATGCCCAAGCCTACACCGGGGGGTGTGCCGGTCGAGATGACGTCGCCGGGTTGCAGGCTCATGCAGCGGCTCAGGTAGGCAATCAGTTGCGGCACGCTGAAGATCAGCGTCCGGGTATTGCCGTTCTGATAGCGGTGCCCGTCGACCTCCAGCCACAGATCCAGCGTATGCGGGTCGGCGATTTCGTCCCGGGTCACCAACCACGGTCCAAGAGGGCCAAAGGTGTCGAAGCCTTTGCCCTTGTCCCAGGTGCCGCCGCGCTCCAGTTGCCACTCACGCTCTGACACGTCGTTGATGACGCAATAACCGGCGACATGCTCCAGGGCGTTGGCTTCGTCGATGTAACGACCGCCTTTACCGATGACCACGCCAAGTTCGACTTCCCAGTCGGTCTTGAGTGAGCCACGCGGGATCTGGATGTCGTCGTTCGGTCCGCAGATGGCGCTGGTCCACTTGTTGAAGATGATCGGCTCTTTCGGCACCTCCATGTTCGACTCGGCCGCATGGTCGGCATAGTTCAGGCCAATGCAGATGAATTTGCCGACCTGCCCGACACAGGCACCGATCCGAGGCTGGCCGGCAACCAGGGGCAGGCTGTACGGATCGAGGGCTGCTAGCGCTGCCAGGCTGTCCGGGCCCAGGGCCTGTCCGGCGATGTCCGGCACATGGCCCGACAGGTCGCGGATCTGATGATCGGCATCCAGCAGGCCGGGTTTCTCCGAACCTTTTTCGCCGTAACGCAACAGTTTCATGGAGTTCTCCTGTTCAGATTCAAAGTGAAAACCGGGTTCAGATACTCATGCCGCCATCGATAACATGCACGCCACCGGTGGTGAAGCTCGACGCATCGCTGCCCAGGTACACGGCCAACTGCGCGATTTCTTCGGTACTGCCGATACGGCCCATGGGCTGACGTTCGAGGAACTGCCGGTAAACCTGGGTCTCATCCACACCTTGTTGCGCAGCCTGGGCCGCGATGCGCTGTCGGAGCGACGGCGAGTCCACGGTACCAGGGCATATGGCGTTACAACGGATGCCCTGAGTGACGAAGTCGATAGCCACAGCCTTCGTCAAGCCCACTACCGCCGCCTTGCTGGCCGCATAGGCAAAACGGTTGGGCACGCCTTTGATGCTGGAGGCCACCGACGACATGTTGATGATCGAACCGCCGCCCCGCGCCTGCATGCCTGGCAGAAATGCGCGGATCATCCGGTACATGGCCGTGACGTTGAGGTCCAGCGAACGCGCCCAGGCGGCTTCGTCGCACTCCAGGATGTTGCCGCTGTGAACGTAACCGGCGCAATTGAAGAGCACGTCCAGCCCACCGATACGCTCGCAGGCAGCGCTGATGGCAACGGTCGACGTGACGTCCAGGTTGATGGCAGTAATCCCTTCAATGCCAGTGAGGGCATGGATATCGATGTCACTGGCGAACACCTCGGCGCCGGCCCGGGCGAAAGCAATGGCGCTGGCCAAACCAATGCCCTGCCCCGCTGCCGTCACCAACACCCGCTTATTTTGCAGATTCATGCAGTCTCCAGTTGCACTGCCGTGTCGGCGTGCTTGGGAGTCCTGCCGAGCATCGAGGCAGGGATGGCCAGGATCAGTCCGCCGCTGACCAAAAGACACAGGGCGAGTACATAGGTGCCGTTGTTGATGTTGCCCGTGAGGGTTTCCGCCACGGCGGTGATCATCGAACCGGTGAACCCCGACAGGTTACCGATGGCGTTGATCATGCCGATGCCGGCCGCGGCGGCGACGCCCGACAGCACGGTCCCCGGCAAGGTCCAGAAAATCGGCATCAAGCTGAGGATTCCCGAGGCGGAGACGCTGAGGAAAAGCACGGACAACACCAGGTTGTCAGCGAAGAAGGCACTGAGGATCAAGCCGACGCCGCCAATGAACGCCGGGATCGCCGCGTGCAGGCGCCGCTCACCGGTGCGGTTGGAGTGCCGGGCATTGAGCAGCATCGCCACCACTGCCACCGAGTACGGGATGGCGGTCAGCAAACCGATGTGCAAACTGTTCGTGATACCGGTGCTCTTGATGATCGAGGGCATCCAGAACGCCAGGCCGTAGAAGCCGGTATTGAAGGTCAGCAGAATCAGCACCAGCAACCACACCCGAGGGTTGAAAAACACTTCGCTCAGCCGTGTGGCCTTGCCCTGGTTGTCGGTTTGCAGATTGGCCTTGAGCATGGCTTTTTCCGCGACGCTAAGCCATTTGGCTTTATCGATGTTGTCGGCCAGACAGACGATCACCACAAACGCCATGATGATCGAAGGGATGCCTTCAATGAGCAGCATCCATTGCCAGCCGGACAGGCCTTGCACCCCTTGCATGCTGTTCATCAGCCAACCGGAGAGAATGCCACCCAAGGTCAGACTGACCGGCAGTGCCAGCAGGAAGCCGGACATCACCCGGCTCTGCCGGTGGGTCGGAAACCAGTAATTGAGGTAGAGAATCACGCCAGGGAAAAAGCCCGCTTCGCAGATGCCCAACAGGAAACGCAGCACGTAGAACATCGTGCTCGATTCGAGGTGGAAGAAGGCCGCCAGCGGCACGGTGTAGGCCACGGCCATGGAGATCACCGCCCAACTGAGCATGATCCGGGCGATCCAGAACCGTGCGCCAAAGCGATGCAGCAACAGGTTGCTGGGCACTTCGAAGAGAAAATAGCCCCAGAAGAACATACTGGCGCCCAAGGCATACACGGTGTTGCTGAATTGCAGCTCGTTGAGCATATCGAGCTTGGCAAAACCGATGTTCACCCGGTCGAGGTAGGCGGCCATGTAACACAAGAGCAGGACCGGCAGGATGCGCCAGATAACCTTGCGGTAGGTCCGGTCCTCAAAATCGAGTTCACTGGCTTGCGACTGCGCGGGTAAATGCTCGGATACGGTTTGCATGAGGTCACCCCTGGGCATGTGGGCATGCCTGATTGTTTTTATTGAGTGGGTCACTCTACTGTCGGGAATTGATTCTTTCCCAATGGCATTTTTGGATTAACTGATAACGAGTCGTTATCAAGATAACCATCGGCCGGTGCCGAACTTGTGCCGAGGAGATTTATCTGTGGGAGCAAGGCTTGCCCGCGATGAAGACGACGCGGTCAGCGAGTACGAGGCGCCGGCATCGCGGGCAAGCCTTGCTCCCGCAGATTCACCGACTTTCTTGAGTGGACGATGTGGCAGCCAGACGCGCGTTTTCCTTGAGAATGTCAGCGAACTCCAGCGCCGCCCCCACCAGTTGCTCACCCTTGCGCGTGAGGATGCCGTAATCCTGCGGCACCAGGTGCAAGGGCGTATCGAGGGTTATCAACTGGCCGCTTTCCAGCAGCGGGTTGACCATGGCATTGGGCAGCATGCCGATCATGGGTCCGCGTTGTAGAACCTGGAGGAAAGTCTGCATAGAGATGGTGTCGATGGTATTGCGCGGCATCCCCACCCCGGCCTCGGCAAAGGCCAGTTCCATGCGTGCACGAATCGGTGTGCCTACCGGGTAGAGAATCCAGGGCAGGTCCACCAGTTGCTGCAAGGAAGTGGGCCCCGCGTTTGCCAGCGGATGTCGGCTGTTGACCACGATGCAGAACGGCTCCGGGGCCAACGCCTGGAAGTCATAGCGTTGCTGCTGGCTTTGATCGGTAAAGCGTGCCACCGCAAGATCAAGGTTTTTTTCTTCGAGCATCTCCATCAAATGGTTACTGGTCTGCTCAACGACTTCAATCGATAGCAGCGGCCACCTTTGCTTGATCTGCAGGATCGCCTCGGGCAAGGCCACCGCCGTGGCGGCGAAAATCCCGCCGACCTTGAGATAACCGTGACCGCCCTCGCGCAGGCTGCTGATTTGCTCAACGAACGAACGTGCATCATTCAAGGCGATTTGCGCATAACGCAACACATGCTCCCCCAGCGCCGTGGGCGGCATGCTTCGGGGCAGCCGTTCGAACAATGCAAAGCCCAGCAGGCTTTCTATTTCCTTGAGCATCTTGCTGATGGCCGGCTGACTCAGGTTCATCTGCTGGGCAGCCAAATGCATATTGCGTGTGCGCCCCAAGGTATCGATCAACATCAGGTGGCGAAATTTGAGCCAGCCGCAGAAGCTGGAAAAGGACAGGTCTGACATGGGCGTTCCTCGGATCAGCAATAACCTGACGTTATCAAATACTGAATATATCTCATTGGAGTTTATCGACCACCCACCCTAGCGTGAAGGCTTTACGAATCAGGAAACCTTTCCATGTCGCTACTGCTTACTCCCGAAAATACCCTGCCGGTCGATGGCGTGGCCGGAACCCTGATTGGTCGCGCCTGGGTGCCGGGCCGGATTGCCGGACCTTCGCCCATTGTGCTGCGCAGCGACGGGGTGTTTGATCTGTCGGAGCGTTTTGCGACCTTGAGTGACTTGCTGGAAACAGAATCACCACTGGCTGCGGTGCGGCAGACACCCGGTACCTTCATCACCACTGTCCAGGCCCTGCTGGCCAACACCGGCCTCGACGCCGACCCGTCCAAACCGTCGTTGTTGCCACCCCTGGATTTGCAAGTCATCAAGGCCGCCGGCGTGACCTTCGCCGCCAGCATGATCGAGCGAGTGATCGAGGAACAGGCCGGCGGCGACTCAACGAAAGCCCTAGCCATACGCGCCACCGTGCAAAGCGTGATCGGCGACAACTTGCGTTCGATCGTGCCAGGCTCGGAGCAGGCCATGCGCCTGAAGGCCTTGCTCATCGAACAGGGCATGTGGTCGCAGTATCTGGAAGTCGGCATCGGCCCGGATGCGGAAATCTTCACCAAGGCACCGGTTCTCGCCGCCGTCGGCAGCGGCAGCCGCATCGGCATTCATCCCGGCTCCCAATGGAACAATCCGGAGCCGGAAGTGGTGCTGGCGGTGAACAGCCGTGGCCAGATCCACGGCGCCACTTTGGGCAACGATGTCAATCTGCGGGACTTCGAAGGCCGTAGCGCGCTGCTGCTGAGCAAGGCCAAGGACAACAATGCCTCCTGCGCCATCGGGCCGTTCATTCGCCTGTTCGACGAGCACTTCAGCCTGGATGATGTGCGGGCCTGCGTGGTCGATCTGCAGGTACAAGGCGAAGACGGTTACCGGATGCATGGATCTAGCTCCATGAGCCAGATCAGCCGCGACCCGCAGGACCTGGCGGGCCAGACGCTCAACGCCAATCACCAATACCCGGACGGTTTTCTGCTGTTTCTCGGTACCCTGTTCGCCCCCACAGAAGACCGTGATCATGCCGGTGGCGGGTTTACCCACAAACTGGGTGACCGGGTCAGTATCAGCAGCCCATTGCTTGGCAGCCTGCATAACCAGGTGACCCACAGCTCTGACGCCGCACCCTGGACCTTTGGCGTCAGCGCTCTGCTGCGCAATCTCGCCTCCCGGGGGTTGCTCGCCCGCTGACGCAGAACCGTTTGCCGATTCGCCTAATTACAAGAGAGAAATGAATCATGACCGACACGCCAAAACGCCGACTGCGCAGCGAGCAGTGGTTCAATGATCCTGCCCACGCCGACATGACCGCCCTGTATGTCGAACGCTACATGAACTACGGGATGACCCGCCAAGAGCTGCAATCGGGACGCCCGATCATCGGCATCGCCCAGACCGGCAGCGACCTGACGCCCTGCAACCGTCATCACCTGGAGCTGGCGCAACGGGTCAAAGCCGGTATTCGTGATGCCGGCGGCATTCCCATGGAGTTCCCGGTGCATCCGATCGCCGAGCAGTCGCGCCGCCCCACTGCGGCGCTGGACCGGAACCTGGCCTACCTGGGGCTGGTGGAGATCCTCCATGGTTATCCATTGGACGGCGTGGTGCTCACCACAGGTTGCGACAAGACCACCCCGGCCTGCCTGATGGCCGCGGCAACAACCGACCTGCCGGCGATTGTCCTGTCCGGCGGGCCGATGCTCGACGGTCACCACAAAGGCGAGTTGATCGGCTCCGGCACCGTGCTCTGGCATGCGCGCAATCTGATGGCCGCCGGCGAGATCGACTACGAAGGCTTCATGGAAATGACCACTGCGGCATCGCCGTCGGTGGGGCACTGCAACACCATGGGCACTGCCTTGTCGATGAACGCCTTGGCCGAAGCCCTGGGTATGTCGCTGCCCGGTTGTGCGAGCATTCCAGCGCCCTACCGCGAACGTGGGCAAATGGCTTATGCCACCGGCAAGCGTATCTGCGAACTGGTGCTGCAAGACGTCCGCCCTTCGCAGATCATGACCCGCGAGGCCTTCGAGAACGCTATTGCCGTCGCCTCGGCACTGGGCGCTTCGAGCAACTGTCCGCCACACCTGATCGCCATCGCGCGGCACATGGGCGTCGAACTGAGCCTGGATGACTGGCAACGGATCGGCGAGGACGTGCCGCTGCTGGTCAATTGCATGCCGGCGGGCAAGTACCTGGGTGAAGGTTTCCACCGGGCCGGCGGCGTCCCAGCGGTCATGCATGAACTGCAAAAAGCCGGGCGGCTGCACGAAGACTGCGCCACGGTCAGCGGCAAGACCATCGGCGAAATCGTGCGCAGCAGCCTGACCAGCAACACCGACGTAATCTACCCCTTCGACACCCCGCTCAAGCACCGTGCCGGATTCATCGTGCTCAGCGGCAATTTCTTCGACAGCGCGATCATGAAAATGTCGGTGGTGGGCGAAGCGTTCCGCAAGACCTACCTGTCCGAACCCGGTGCCGAGGATAGCTTCGAAGCCCGCGCCATCGTGTTCGAAGGACCGGAGGACTACCACGCCCGGATCGACGACCCGGCGTTGGACATCGACGAACGCTGCATCCTGGTCATCCGCGGTGTTGGCACCGTGGGTTACCCCGGCAGTGCCGAAGTGGTGAACATGGCCCCGCCGGCCGCGCTGATCAAACAAGGCATCGACTCCCTGCCCTGCCTCGGTGATGGGCGCCAGAGCGGCACATCGGCGAGCCCGTCGATCCTCAACATGTCCCCTGAGGCAGCGGTGGGAGGTGGCCTGGCCTTGCTGAAAACCAACGACCGCCTGAAAGTGGATCTGAACACACGAACCGTGAACCTGCTGATCGACGAAGCCGAGATGACCCGGCGCCGACTCGAATGGACACCGAATATCCCGCCTTCGCAAACGCCCTGGCAGGAGCTGTATCGGCAGTTGGTGGGTCAGCTATCCACGGGGGGCTGCCTTGAGCCTGCCACGTTGCATCTCAGAGTAATTGCCCGCAGTGGTGAGCCGCGCCACTCTCACTGACGAGGGCAAGCCTGTTCATTGCCCCACTACCGCGCCGCCAGGATGTGAGCAGCTGGCTATCCGACGTTAAGCGTCGGCTAGCCTGGCCATCGGCCAGAAGCCCTACCGCGACCAAACGCTTACAAAATGACAACCGGCACCTCATCAAGTCAGAGCTCCTTCCAAAACGCCCATAACCTACTAAGGTTTTAATCGCCTGCTGAATCGGCGCGATTGCCTTCAGATGACCACCGTGCGACTTCCAGGGAAGGAGAAACCGTATGAATGCCAGATCGGACCCGGGCGGTGACGGCATCGTCCTTACACTGGGGGCCACCGAAAGCGTCGACAGTGTGGCCTACGCCTACGGGCATGCGCGCGAGACACTCTGGGATCACCCGCGCAATGCCGATCTGCGCCGTCAACACCCGGACGGGACGGCGCTCGCGGCGGGTGATTCGTTGTTCGTCCCGCCGCGTGTGAAAGCGACCTTCGAACAGAACGCCACCGGGCAAAGACACACCTTCCGCGTACTGAACACCCCTGCCATGCTCAGGTTTCGCCCTTATGCCCTCGCCGGACAGGGCCTGGCCCGGCACTTTCAGGTATTGCGCGGTGACACGCTGCTGGGCAGTGGCGAAGCCGAAGCCAACGGCGATATCGTCTGGCCTCTGGAGCCCACCGCCGACGACATCACCGTGCGCGTAACCTTTGACGGCTTCTCCCGCGATTATCATCTGAGGCTGCGCGCGCTCGACCCGATCAGTACCCTCAAAGGCGTGCAGCAGCGTCTGCGTGGCCTTGGCTACTTCAACGGCGACTGCGATGGTCAGATGGATGACGCGACCCGTGTGGCCATCGGTGCGTTCAAGATGCAGGCCGGATTGCCCGACGACAATGAGTTACTCAGCGATGCCGTACGCACCGCGCTCCACGGCTACCACGGCGAGGCCCCCGTATGATCAGGGTTCGCAAAACGCCTACGGCCCCTCCCGCGCTACAGCGCTCGCACGATGCCATGAAAAACAACGTCCTGCAGGCTGTCCAGGCTGGCGCTTCGGTGGTCCTCTGCACCAAAGGCACCAACACCGCCAAAACAAAAAGTGTTCCCAAAGGCTCGGTGAAGGTCGTCATCGATGACGACCAATACAAACCGCCCCACGCCAAAGCGCTGCTCAAGGTCGACCAATATGGCAAGTGCGCCTTTTGCGAGGCACGCTTCATGGACACCGCAGGCGGGGATGTTGAACATTTCCGGCCGAAAAAACGCCACGACGGTTTCGTTCCAGTGAACGACAAGGCAATGGATAACCTCGGTTATTTTCAGTACGTGTACGACTGGAGCAACCACTTGTGGTCATGCAAGGAGTGCAACGAGACCTACAAGAAGAACTACTTTGACGTGATACCGGACAATCTGGCGCAACCGCCGCCGAGACTGGAAGACTTCAACACCGAGGATGAGTTCTGGGACGCCATTGGCGAATGGGGCCGGTTCAGGCCACCGCGCCACGACGCGTGGGACGACCCGCACAACGCCGAGAAACCGGTGTTGATCAATCCTGTCACCGAGAATCCCCGCGAGCACATCAACTTCAATTGCGCGACAGGACTGGCCATCCCCGCCCCTCTGAATGACCTCAACCAACAAATGCAGCCCACCAGCGACAGGGGTGGCAAGAATATCCTTGTGCTCGGTCTGAACCGCAAGGAGCTTGTGTTCGCCCGCATGCGGCATCTGACAATGTTGCGAGGGGTTTTTCTGGAGATGACCCACAGCCTCGACCTGACAATCGAATTCCTGAAATGGCAACGTGGAGAAGAGTGGTTCAAGACCTTGCAGGAACCGACATTGCGCCACCTGGTGAAATACCCCGACGCTTATCAGGTATCGGACAATCCAACGCGCTGCGCTATCGAGTTTTTGTTCTATTCGACAACGCCCCAGGCACCGTTCTCTGGATTGGCAATGGACGCCTTTGCCTGCTGGAGCCTGGAACTGGCCCGGCACGTGATGCAGTTGCGCGAGCACATCACTCAACTGCAGGCCGCACAAAGCGGGATAGCCCCGGCCACCCGCAGCGTCCACGAACTCCCCCGGCTCAGTCTGCATGCGACCATCCTCGCTACCTACAAGGCGGACATGAAGGCGCTGCAAGCATTGCGCGACACCCTTGAGGTGTATGCTCCGCTATGGAATGCCGGCTTTGAGCAAACGCACATCGAATACGTCTGCCGGGATCGCCTGGAAAAAGTCATGGCTGAACACGCCCAATTTTTCCTGTGGCAAAAGAACTATACCCGTTACGACCCGGCTTTCGTCGCCGGCTATCTGACCCACGAACGCAACTTCCTGGATGTCTACAACGCCCTGGAAACCTATGAGTGCGACAAGAGTACATGGAGCAATGCGATAGACGCGATGAGGCGAAACCTCAATAGATACGGGCCGGATCTCGCAGAAGACCTCACGCCCCATTGCAATCAGGTCGTCGCCCGACTCAAGGTGGTGACGCAAGCGTTCGACCAGGATCGAAACCTGACTCAGACAGCGCCCTGGTGCAACGAAGTGGTCAAGATAGGACAGGATGCTGAACAGCTTACCGCTGAGCTCGACCGCCGTTGCCAAGCCTGTGGGAACGAAGATGCCAGCAACAGCACCACTGAAATGCGCACCACGCTGACGAAAATCGCCAACGCCGTCGCCAAGCTGAAAGCGGGCGACATTCCCCGAGAAGTGACGCCACTTGAATTGCCAGCCCCGCCGAAGCCCTGGATCACGCCAAAGGCCACCGGGCTGCGCAAGCGCGCCGGCATGCCCCAAGACCTGGACGCCGCGTGGAAGCACATTCGTTTGCGATCCAATTCATGAGCCGCGGCATCGCTCGACGGCACGCTGATCGAGTTTGGGAAACGTCACCTGACAGTTGCCGGGATCAACCCCTTCCGCTCTCGCCCGGCCGAGTTCGTCAAGCACACCGCTGCGCTGGGTCCCATTGGGCAGCACAATGACGTAGGGCTCCCCGCTGACGGGCTGCCCCTGCATATCCAGTAACTCGATCTCCACAAAGGTCAGCGCAACCAGCTCAAGTGGATTGACGGACTCGGACGAGGCTTTTACCTGCGCACGCTTGTGAGCCGCGGCGGACACCGGTGCAACAACCGCTTCCACAGCGCCCGAGGCCGGTAGGCGAACGGGCATCGGTCGTTGATGTGGAGACACGTAAGCACACAACTCGCCACTCGACAGCTTGCCCGCGACCTGACGGCGAATCTCGTCATCGTCCAGCAGATGGACCAGAATCCCCTGGGCGGACAATAGCGCGCGCAGACGGGCTACTTCACCGCTCCCGGCAAAATGTCGGCGAATAAAGCGCTCTGCCTGCCACGGTTCACGCACATCGATCCTGGTCGCCGGGCTTGCCTCTCGCAGCGCGGACTGGCCATCAGCACGGTTGGATCGAGTACCCAGCTCGATGCGATCGGCCCCGTCAAAAAAACAAATCCGCATAGGCTGCCAGTCCCGGACAGGAGGATGAAGAGGCAGTGTAGATGATCCAGCACCGGTGATTTGTGCCTATTCGGCAAGCTTGGTTGCAAGGTCGCAGGCCATCCATGGCAAGGCGCCCAGAGATTCAGTTGAACGGACTGCGTGGGGACTCAGAGCTTGTGACTGCCCAATGCCAGGTACCGCTGCGGTGACGCCTTACGAAGTCGGGCCGCCAAAAACACACCCGCCAACAGGGCCACGGGAATAATCGCGCAGAGACCGTATGACAAGGCCTTGCTGGCGCCCGTCAACACATCGAAGTGCATGACCGCGATGACCAGCACCGACAATAGGGCAAGACAAGAAAAACCGGGGAAGATCCGCCCACGCCAAACGCCCAGCTTGAGCTCAGGGTGGCGTCGGAAGAAGACCAATACCGCTGCCGAAGTGATCGCCATCAGTAAAATCACGCAAAGCGTCGCCAGGCTGGAAAACCAGGCAAAAAGTTGCAGAATCGGATCGGCATCCATGGCGGCGAAAATCAGCACGACCACGGCAGAGATCAGGCTCTGCAATGCCGACCCCATATGGGGGCTTTGGTGGACGCGATGGGTAGTCCCCAACTGACGCGGCAACAGGCCGTCACGCCCGATGGCGTAGAAGTAACGCGCCGCTGCATTATGAAAAGCCAGCAGGCCGGCGTAGATACTGACCATGAACAGCACCCGGATAATCTGAGTCAGATACGGGCCGACGAAATGGTCGGACATGCCATAAATGAACGTCGTCGGGTCTTGCAAGGCCTGCAGCGTGGGCACAATCTTGTCCGCCCCTACGCCCACCACCATCGACCAGACCGACAGCGCGTAGAAACCACCAATCAGCAATACCGAGCAGTAGGTGGCAATCGGAATGGTACGCTGCGGGTTCTTGGCCTCTTCGCCATAAATAGTCGTGGCCTCGAAGCCGATGAACGCTGCGAAGCAGAACAGCAAGCCGATGGACGGCGTGCCGCTGAACACATGGCTGCGATCAAACGCGTCCAGATTGATGCCGCTGTCGCCACCGGTTTTCAGAATGGCGAAATCCAGGGTCAGGATCGCCAGGTATTCGGCAATGACCACCACCGACAGCACCCGCGCCGACAGGTCGATCTTGCGATAACCCAGAATCGCAATGCTGGCCATCGCCATCAATGAGTAGGACCACCAGGGCAACTCCAGGCCGAAGACGCTGGCCATCGTGCCGCTGACCACGCCGCCGAACATGCCGTACAGACCGACCTGGAGAATGTTGTAGGCAAACATCGCCAGCACCCCGGCCGCTCCTCCGGCCATGCCCCCCAGACCTCGGGAGGTGAACGCATAGAAACCACCGGCGTTGGTGAGATGTCGGGACATAGTGGTGTAGCCCACTGAAAACGCCAGTAACACCAGCAGAGCCAGAAGCAACAAGGCCGGTGTCCCGGCACCATTGCCTAGCATGATACCTATGGGGAAGCCCCCGGCGATGACACTCAACGGGCTCGCCGCCGAAACCACGAAGAAAATGATGAAGCCGACACCCAGGGCGCCACGCTTGAGCTCCGTGGAGCTATTGACCGGGGTAAATACACTCATGTTATTGACCTTCTTGTATGAGGCAGCCGCTGTGAGATCGGTGAGGTCAACCGCTACCGTCACCCAATAGCTTGTCGCGTTATCGCACGCTGGGTTCGATCCTATGCCCGCCCATGAGCACCCCACTATCCCAAATCGGTAACTCGCAGAACTCGCCTCAAAAAAGCCAGCCATCCACCCGGCCTTTATCACCTCATTGCAAAGCGATACGTGTCGTCAGCTGCGCCGCCGCGCCCATCACCAGGTCACACAGGTAGCTGCGCTGAAACGCGTGGAACCGCTCACTGCGCCCAACCAGGGTCATGCTCCCGAGTATTCGTCGCTTTTCGTCGAAGATCGGCGCCGCGACGCCACTGCGTCCCGGGTACAGCTCACTTTCGCTGATGCAATAACCTTGTTTGCGAATGGCAAGCAAGCTCTTGGTAAACGGCTTCCATTCCAGCCCCAGATGCAGCAATTGGTCCTGGTTCGCGTGGGCATCATAGAGGCGTCGTATCTGGCGTGGCAGCAGATAAGCCAATACGACCCGGGAGGTCGCGCTGTGGAAAAGGTCGATCGGTCGTCCCTTGCCACCTCCGACCGGACCAGCATCGGAGCCACGCTGGATCAGCACGTTGACCACCGAGTCGCCATGCCACTCGCTGACCAACGCATCCAGGCCGGTGTCGGCGACCAGTTTGTCGACCAGGTCCCGACTGCACGCCAGCAGCGGATCGTAGTTCGCCATCTGATGCTCCAGCGTGATGATTCGCGGGCCCAGCGCGTAACCACGCGGCAAGCGCTTCAACAAGCCGGCATCGCCCAGTTCACGCAGATAGCGGTAGGCAGTGGCGGGCGTGTAGCCAAGCTCCCGGCAAATGATCTCCACGTCGATGAGCGGCTGCTCCGGGCGAAAGAGGTCGAAGACCTGAAGCAGGCGGCGAAGACTATTCATGTTTTCTTGAGATCCTGATGAAGTGACAGCTACCCCGCCGGGTACAGCGGGGTTTTGGTTCAGGCGCGCGCGCAGACAGGGATGGCAGCACGGGCGGTTTGGGAGGGCAACTCTGCGAACAACGCCTGGTACTCCTCGGCAAAATGGCTGAGGTGGTAGAAGCCCCATTGGGCGGCGGCATCGCCGATCGAGAGATGGGAGGCCGGGGTAGACATCAAGGCGCGGCGCACTCCGTTGAGCCGAACCGAACGCAAATAGTTCAGCGGTGTGGTCTCGGCCACCGAGCGGAAGCTGTTCTGCACGGTGCGCCGACTCACCTGGAGGCGTTGGCACAACTCGATCACGCTGGGCACATTGAGCATCTCGACAGTCGTCAGACGGTGGCATTTCTCGACAATAAAGCTGCGCGTGGAGCTGGGGCTGCGCTGCTGTTTGTCGCAGGCCGGGTCGGTGAGCAGCTGCAGCAACTCACCGAGCATTGCCTGCTCCAGCCCCTGCTCGCCCGCGCTGTCGAGCGCTTCGTCGCCTATGGCCAGAGAGAGCACCGCCAGCAATCGACGCCGGGCCTGGGCGAAGCGCTGCGCGGACACCCGGATCACCGGCTGGCGCAGCAACCGGCTGATTTCCCTGGCCGACGCTGTTTGCTCCAGCGCCTGCTCGAACCATTCGCGTTCGAATGTGATGGACAACAGTTCCATGCCCATCGGCATATGGAACATGAACTCCTCGCCGCCGTGCAGAAAGAACAGGCTGCTGTCGTCCACCTCGCGACCTTGCATCCGCGTCGAACCCGGCACGTTGATCGGCACGGCAAAGCACATCTTGCCGCGCGGAGCCACGCCGTGCTGCACCACACGCTGGTTGATCTGCTCGCTGAACACGTGGCAACGCGCGGTGCTCAGCTGCATCAAAGAACTTTCGGCAAGGCCGGCGGTTAACTGGCTGTAGTCCTGGTTCCACTCCTGAATGGTGGCCGCATGGACATGGATATCGCGAAAATGGCTGATCTGGTGGTTTTTCATGATGCGCGAAAACCTCGGCCGATATTATTGTTTTTTGCTCGCATTTCTTTGCGATATTCGCACATAGATAAAATAGCGCATAGCTAATTCTCGTATCTGCCACTCGTCGAAACCGGCGGGTGGGGTCGGCTCGTCTATTTGCCGATTCGGGATAACGGCCAAGGACGCTCCATGAGAATGATCGGCACACTGAAAACGCCATCCAGAGAGTTCGTCATGAGTGAATCCAAACTAGAATCCTTACACTTCGCGGATGCCCCGCGGATTATTTCCAGCACACTGCCCGGCCCCCTGACCCGCGAGGCCCTGGCGTTATCGGCGCGTACCGAGTCGATGGCGCGTGGCGGCGGCCGTATGCCCATCGCCATGGACCGCGCGTTCGGCGCGACTTTCAAGGACCCGGATGGCAACACCTATATCGATCTGTCCGCAGGCGTGGGCGTCAGCAGCGTAGGCCGCTGCCACCCCAAGGTGGTACAAGCGATCCGCGAACAGTCCGAGGTGCTGATGCATGCCCTGGAAATCAACAGCACCCGGCGCACCGAACTGGCCGCCAAGCTCTCGGAAATCGCTCCCGACGGCCTGCGCGGCGACTGCATCACCTTCTTCACGCAAAGCGGCAGCGATGCGCTGGAGGCCGCGATCAAGTTCGCCAAGCGCATCACCGGGCGCCACCAGATCCTTGCCTTCCACGGCGGCTACCACGGCGTGTGGAACGCCTCCGGCGCCCTGACTACTGGCACGGCCTACCGCAAGGGCTACGGTCCGATGATGGGCGGCGTGATTCACGCGCCCTACCCCTATGCCTACCGCTTTCCCTTCGACACCACGCACAAAAGCGCCGAGCAGATCGCCGGCGACTACGTGGACTATCTGCTGAACAGCCCCTACACCGCCGCCGATGACGTGGCGGCCGTGATCGTGGAACCGGTACAGGGCGAAGGCGGCTACGTGCCGCCCTCGCCAGAGTTCCTGCAACTGTTGCGCAAGGCCTGCGATCGCGCCGGCGCGCTGCTGATCGTGGATGAAGTACAGTCCGGCGCCGGGCGTACCGGCAAGATGTGGGCAGTCGAACATTCCGGCGTAAAGCCCGACATGCTGACCTTCGGCAAAGGCATCGGCAGCGACCTGCCAATGGCAGGGCTGATCATGCGCTCGGACCTCGCGGCCTTGATTC
Organism: Pseudomonas sp. N-1-13; assembly: GCF_057787095.1. Classification (NCBI taxonomy): domain Bacteria; kingdom Pseudomonadati; phylum Pseudomonadota; class Gammaproteobacteria; order Pseudomonadales; family Pseudomonadaceae; genus Pseudomonas; species Pseudomonas sp. N-1-13. The sequence continues at coordinate 3,421,882 of NZ_JBYNRI010000001.1, forward strand.
CCGACGGTTCGATGCCCAATACCTTCGCCGCCAACTCATTGTCCGCGGCCGTGGCGCTGACCAATATCAGCATCCTGCAGGACCCGGAACTTGGTCTGCTCGAGCGTGCCCACACCCTGGGACTGGAGGCGCAGGAACGTATCCGTGGCTTCAACAGCCCGTTCGTTGGCGAAGTCCGCGGCCGCGGCCTGATGATCGGTATCGAACTCGTCGAAGACCCCATCACCAAGACACCGCTGGAAGGCGCCAAGATCGGTCAGCTCATGGGCTACCTGATGAACCACGGTGTGCTGATGATCCCGTGCGGACGCTACAGCAACGTGATGCGCGTGATGCCCTCGCTGACGATCCCGCGCTCACTGTTCTTCAAGGCCCTGGACATCTTCGGCGACGCCCTGGCCTCCCTCAAGGCATGAGGTGTGGCACCACCGACCATTCCCCATCACGCATGGACACCTACATGACTCAGTACCTGAAACACTTCATCCAGGGCGCGCCCTTCGAAGCCAGCGACGGAGGGCGCATTCCTCTTATCAACCCCGTGACCGAACAGGTCAACGGTAGCTGCGCAAGCGGTACCGCCGAGGATGTGGACCGCGCCGTGGCAGCGGCGCACGCCCAACTTGAGGGGGGGGCCTGGAGCCGCCTGGACGGCGCCCAGCGCGGTCGCCTGTTGTCGAAACTGGCTGACCTGGTGGAGCGCGACAGCGAATTGCTGGCCGATATGGACGCCAACGCCATCGGTCGCTCACCGCTCGAACCACGCCGGATGGACCTGCCCAACGCAATCGCCAACCTGCGCGCCGCCGCCGGCTGGGCCAACCAGCTTGAAGGACGCACCATTCCCACCGGCGGCTACTTCGGCAGCAAAACCCTCTCGTACACCGTACGTGAGCCGGTAGGTGTGGTCGGTGCCATCGTGCCGTGGAACTCACCGCTGATGATCACCGTGTGGAAGCTCGCCGCCTTGCTGGCGGCAGGCTGCACCGTGGTCATCAAACCCTCGGAAGAAACCCCACAATCGGCCCTGCACCTGGCAGCGCTGGCTCAAGAAGCGGGCTTTCCTGACGGCGTGATCAACGTGGTCACCGGCTACGGTGCGCAGGTGGGTCGTGCCTTGTGCGAACACCCGCACGTCGCCAAGATCAGTTTCACCGGCAGCCCCGAGGCCGGACGCGAGATCCAGCGCACCGCCGGGGTGCTGTTCAAGCGCGTGGCGCTGGAACTGGGCGGCAAAAGCCCACAGATTGTGTTCGACGATGCGCCCTTCGATGACGCGCTGTTTGGCTGCTCACTGGGCCTGTTCGTCAACCAGGGGCAGATCTGTGCCGCCGGCTCGCGCATCCTGGTACACAGCAGCCTCGCCGAGCGCTTCGCCGCGGCGCTTGCCGAGGCCGCGCGCGCGGTCAAGGTAGGCGACCCTCGCGAGCCTGGCGTACAGATGGGGCCGGTAGCCAAGAAAGCGCAGTTCGATCGCGTCAACCGTTACATCCAGATGGGTATCGACCAAGGCGCCTCTTTGTTGGCCGGCGGTGTATCCACCCCGGAGCAAGGCTGGTTCGTGCGACCGACGATCTTCGCCAACGCCCGCAATGACATGACGATTGCCCAGGACGAAATTTTCGGCCCCGTCGGCACGGTCATCACGTTCGACAGCGAAGAAGAGGCTGTGGCACTGGCCAACGATAGCGCCTACGGCCTGGCGGCCACGGTCTGGACGACCGATCTGGTACGTGCGCACCGCGTGGCCGCTGCGGTAAAGGCCGGCGCCATCGGCGTCAACTGCTGGAGCCCGCTGGACGCCAACCTGCCATGGGGCGGCGTCAAGGCCAGCGGCATTGGTCGTGAAGGTGGGCTTGCCGGTGCGCTGGCCTACACCGAGGAGAAAGTCATCACCGTGCTACTGCCCACCTGAGAAAACTCACTGCACCTGCCCTCTCAGGGCCTTGGGTCCCGAGGGGGTATGAATCGTGCATTTTCGATGCCTTGATGATCAATGAAGAGACTGCGATGAACACCTTAAAACAAGCGACAATTGATCGGTATCCGACCTCCCTGCGCATGCTGCACTGGGTGCGTGCCATCGTCATAGCGGGCCTGCTCTGGGCCGGCTGGTATATGACCGGGCTTGATGATGAAGTGGCGAGCAAGTATGAGCTCTATTACCCATGGCACAAATCCTTCGGGGTGCTGGCATTCCTGTTGGTATTGGTCCAGATCGTCCTGCGTTGGCGCACCCCCACGCTTCCGCAACCACCGCAAACACTGGCCGGGCATGAGCGATTCTTGTCGCGCTTTGTGCAACGTTCCATGTACGTACTGATTGTGGCCGTACCGCTGATGGGCTATTCGATGTCGAGCAGTTACACCATGAGCGACGGCGTGTTCTTTTTTGGCGTGAACCTCCCGGAGCTGCTGGCGAAGAATGACGATTTGTTCGTCGTGTTCCAATGGCTGCACAAAGTGCTGGCTTATACCCTGCTGGCGCTGATCGTGTTGCACGTCGCAGGTGCACTCAAGCATCGGTTCTTCGATAGCGACCCTCGCAACGACGTCCTGCGCCGCATGCTGTGACTGAATCACGACTCGGTGAATGCAGGGATGCGCCACCGCTGGTGACGCCCCCTGGTCTAACTATTCTTACGTCGCAAACAGCAGCTCAGAATGCGACCCAAACAATGAATTGGAAGTAGGTGTTGAGCGATGCGCTACCACTCTGGTTGCCTCCGTTGCCGAGCCACTTGTCAGGCTTGTAGAAACCAACGAGCGGCGAGAGCGTGATGTTATCCGTCACCATCCAATCCAGAAACAGATTGACCTCGCGCGCACTGTAATCCTGATCTTGCCGATCAGAGAGCTGATGGTAGTCGAAGTACATTGCGTTAAGGGTCAACTTATCGGTCGGGTTGACTGAGAGCAGCACGTCGCTGATACGCATGTTCGAGGTGACTGAGCCGGCGTAGTTCACACCGATCTCACCCTGGTAACGTTTGCGGTAGCCGCCCTGAAACAGGAAGTCCCACCCTTCGGAGTAACGCGCGTAGCGATAGCTCACCGTCGGTTGCCATTTGACATCGGCGAAGGTGTAGCCCGCATCAAAGAACATCGCCCGCTGTGAGCCCGAACGTTTTTCCTGGCGCGCCACCTCGAACGCGAAGTCGGCATTCTCGATGCCAGCATTGCCCTGGCCACGGATGCTGTAGATATCCATGCCCTTGCGCTCACCCCGATCGGCAAAAACGTATCGCTCTTCGACATCCAGGCCACGCACGTACGTCGAACCGATCGAGCCAATGGGCGTCGTGTAGTCGATGGTGGCGGCCGCCACTTCCGTCTTCGACTGCCCGGGATTATCCGATTTCAACCATATCAGGCTACCGTGAAGGCCCTGCGTACCACCCACCTTGAGGACAGCGGTGTTCCCGAACGCCAATCGCGGGCCCAGGTAAAAGGCTCCGCCGCGATTGAACCGGCCATCCGCTACGCCCTCGATAGGGTTGAAGGCATTTCCGGGGGCGAACCCATCATCGGTGATCAGAAAGCCGTCCACCGTAACGACCTGTCGGCCAAAGGAGAAATCAACGCCGTCCATGCCCAGTGCCGGAATCAGATCACCCGACTTCCAGCCCAGGTAGGCGTCTTCCACGGCTGTTTCCCTTTCATTCCCGGCGGTGAGTGATCCTGCGTCCCCATCACCCCATGATCCCGTACTGATCAGACTGAACCCGCCGTAGATCGAACCTGCACCGATCTTATCCGTCGTGCCGTTTACACCATACTTGGCGAAGCCTTCCTGCCATCGCATCCTGCCGGGCTCTGCTTCGGGGTCGCCGATGTAGTTCTTTTCGCTGCCGAACCAGCCAAATCCCGCCCATAGCTCGGCGTTCAGCACGGTGGCACCGTCATTTTCATTGTAGAGCTCGTAGCCATGAGCCTGGGGCTCAAACGCACAGAGTGCGACCAGCGAAAGCAATGGGGCGTAAGGGGGGGTGCGCATGACGTCTCTCCTGTTTTTATATTTATGAGGCGAGGCGCGAGTGTTCCGCCTGGGTTGCGCAAGCGGTAACCCAAATCAGCACTTGCAGGGGCTCGATGCCCGTTTCTTCGTGCGCGTTATCCCTTCTCCGCAATAAACATTTCCACGACGGGCAGCAGTTGCCGTTTTGGGCTACGGCCCCTGCTCCCACCCCCCTATGCTGGGCCCATAAGAACGTATAAAAACCGAGGCACTCGCCATGACACCTTTGTCGTCCCCGCTATTACGCAAGGGGCTTGGTCTGCTGACCATTGCCGCCTGCATCGCCCTACCCTCCGTGGTCTCTGCCCACCATTCGTTCGCGATTTTCGACCAGACCAAAACGATCACGCTCAAGGGCGTGGTCGGACGCTTCGTCTGGAGCAACCCCCACGTCTCGATTTATTTCGATTCGCCAGGCCCCCCGCCTCAGCAATTCAAGATCGAGACCGGCAGTGTCAACGCCTTAAGCCGCACCGGCTGGAAGTCCGACTTGATCAAGGCCGGCGATGCCGCCGAGATCACCTTCAAGCCGCTGAAAAACGGTGATCCGGGCGGGCTGCTCGTGGAGATCAAGATCGGTGACGTGGTGCTGTCCGGTGGAGGCTGAGAAACCGCATTCCTACGCCATGAGACCTGAATGAACAGACCAACGGGATGGAGACGCTTTCAATGAAACCGACACGAACCTTGAACCTGACAAGCTTCTTCCTGGGCGTGCTACTCATGACTGTCACCGGGGTGAGCAGCGCCGCCGCCTCTAAAACCCAGGACGCCAAACACGGCGCGGGCGCACGCCCCGACATCAGCGGCACGTGGGAGCGGACTCCGGACGACTGGTTCGGAGAGGACCCGGACAATCCGGTGCACCCCGGTGGCCCGATGGACCTGAAGGAGCCCTATGCCAGCGAATACGTCGCGTTGAAAAAGCGCCAGGCCGCCGCGAACGAGGCCGGCACGCCACTGGCCACCACCAGCTCCATGTGCCTGCCCGAAGGCATGCCGGTATTGATGGCGGCGCTCTTCCCCATCCAACTCATTCATGACGATAAGCAAGTGGTGGTGCTCGGCGAATATCTCCAGCAAGTGCGCCGCATCATCCTCAACGAAGCCATGCCTGCGCTGGATACGCTGGACCCCAGCTACCAGGGCTACTCGCGCGGCCGCTGGGAGGGCGACACGCTGGTGGTGCAAACACAAGGCGTGCGCACAGATGTGGCCTTCTACGACGTTCCGCACAGCAAGGAAATGAAAATCACCGAGCGCATCAGACTGAAGGCGCCGGATCGCCTGGAGAACCAGGTAGTGATCGAGGACCCGCAGGTACTCAACAGCCCTTACCGTTTCACGTTCGACTACAAGCGCTCCGACTACCGCATTCACGAATATGTCTGCGAGAACAACCAGATCGTGATCGACAGCGAGGGCAAGACGAGCCTCAAACGCGACTGAACCGATGCCCTCATCGATAACCACTTGGAGGTGACCTAATGGAACGACTGATCACAATCAGCATCCTGCGGCCGTCGATGCAAAGCGCCTTTCTGTCACTCGTGTTGATCTCCAGCGCGTCCGCCGAGGTGCCCCGGATGCCCACGGCCATTGCGGTGCCGCCGTCCGGCCAACTGCCTCTGTCATCGGCAGAGCGCGCGGGCACCGAACACAGCGACCTCGACCGCTACGGTTACGTCGAGGAGGAGTTCTACCTGCAAGGCATTGCCCCGGCAATCACTGCCGCGGGCAAGCCTTTGCTCGAGGCGCCTTATACCACCCGTATCCTGATTCGCAAGCCGACGGACCCGGCACGCTTCAACGGCACCGTCGTGATCGAGCCGTTCAGTTGGTTCGGCGAGCGTGCTGCCGGCTGGATCCTGACCCGCGATTACTTGCTGCGACGCGGCTACGCGTATGTCGGGTACACGCTGAATATCAACCAACCGCCAGTCGATCCCAAGTTCCTTTCAGACACCCCGGCCGCCGAGGCCGAACAGATCGCCCAGTACGGGCGGATCGTGAACTTCGAGTTCATGCGCCGCTTCGACTACGCCCGCTATGCGCCGCTGGGCGCCTACTACGATCCGCAACGTTTCATCCGCGGTGACGCGCCGGACCCGTTCGCGCCGCAATCCCAGGGCATCGGTGCGCAGCTGGCGCTATTACTCAAGAGCAATGGGCCACAAGGCCCGTTGGCAGGTCTGGACGTGCAACGCGTGTATGTCGACAGCTGGGCCGTCACCGCCCAAGTCTGGATGGACTACCTCGACCAGGGCCGGCACCAGCAATGGCGAATGCCCGACGCAAGCGCGCTGATCGATGGCTACATGACCGGTCGCATGGCCTACGGCGAAGTGGGCGGCGACGTCATTCGAGTGCCGCGCCAGATGCCCGACGGCGTGCCGTTCGTGACCGTATACAGCCAGTCGGAACTGATGCACGACGTGATCGAAGGCATCGACCTGCCGCCGGACACCGACAGCCCGCAGTTGCGTTATTACGAAGTGACCGGCATGCCGCATTTGCGCCTGGCCGACCTCGGCACCGAGCACACCGAGCACCTCGCTGCCGACATCGGCAAAGGCGATGACCCACAGTGCCGGACGCTGTACGACGAGCCGGTGGAAATGGTGGTGTCGGCGTTACTCGATGGCATGGACAAATGGGTACGCGAGGGCAAGCCGATGCCAAAGGCACCCAGGGTCGTGCGCGACGGCAAGGTGGCAGCGCGCGACCCTGCTACCGGCAATCTGCAAGGGGGCGTACGCCCGCCGTGGGTCCAGGTGCCGAGTGCGACCTACCTCACCGATCAAGAGACCGGCTGCGGCCTGATCTACGACACGAAGGTGGCTTATTCGCAGGATGCGCTGCGCCGGCGCTATGGAAGTTTCAGCCACTACCAAAAGGCATTCGAAGACGCCAAGGGCGTGTCGATCAAGCAAGGGTATCTGCTGCCGGAAGATGCGGCAGGCCTACACACGATCGCAACACCTGAAGATTTCTAACCCTCTGACCCTGCGGGAGAGCAACAAATGTCCTCCATACCTGTCATTGCCTGGCTCTATGCGACACCGGTGAGCACCGCCATCAGGGACTTGCTCTGGGTGGTGCCCACTGTGCAGAGCATTCATATCATTGCCATCGCGGTGATCTTCGGCTCCGCCGTCATTTCCGACCTGCGCCTGGCCGGCGTACTCGCCACGGACGAGCCTTTGCGCGGCGTGGTTCAACGCTACTACCCGTGGATGCGCAATGCGCTTGTCGTGCTGCTTGCCACGGGGTTGATCATGGCCATCGGCGAACCGGACCGCGTTCTCCTCAACAACACGTTCTGGCTGAAGATGGCCCTGGTCATCGGCGCGTTCACCCTGGCCTGGCGGCTGCGGCGACCCTTTCTGCGCCCTGCCGTCCCTGCACACAGTGACGACGACAAGCCGCCGGTCAAGGCGCTGGTCTGGCTGTCGATCGCCTTGTGGTGCGTCGTGATCATCTGCGGTCGCTGGATCGCCTACTCGATCTAAACGTTTTCAACCCAGTTCTCAGGTATCCGTCATGGACATTCAATCAATACTGCAAGCCATCGAGGCCAGTTCGCTCGCCACCTTTGTCCGTGAATCGGACACGGCTTTTCCGGCCCTGGAATCGGTGCATGTGATCGGCATCGCCCTGGTGTTCGGGAGTATCGCAGTGGTGGACTTGCGCCTGCTCGGCATTGCCTCCCACCGCAGCAGCGCGCGAAGGCTGATCCGGGAGCTGCTGCCGTACACCTGGGCTGCCTTCGTGGCGTGCGTGATCACCGGTTCGCTCATGTTTGCCGCCAATGCCATCACCTATGCGCAGAACTCCGTGTTCCTGTGGAAGATGGGCGTGTTGATGCTGGCGGGCCTGAACATGGTGATATTCCATCTGGGCGCCTTTCGCCGCATCGACGAATGGGACGCCGTGCTGCCACCCCCCGGCCAGGCGCGTATCGCCGGGTTCAGTTCGATGGCGTTGTGGATCGGTGTGATCTGCCTTGGCCGCTGGATTGCGTTTATCTGATGGCCCGGCTATCGCCACGCAGGCACCACCCCAACGGCACACCCGGCGATGCCGCCAGCAGTGCATTCACGCTTGTGCACCCGCGCTCCGGCCGATGGGAAACCGCGGGCATGCTGCTTGCTGCACTGATCATCATCGCCAGCGTGGCCGGTTATATGTTGTTGCGGCCACAGAAAGTCGGCCCACCCACCGCGCTGAGCTGGCAGGTGCGTTCCTTCGATGGCCTGAGTTCGGTCGATCAGGCCATCCATAGTGCGCTGTTGCCTGCCGGTGAAGAAATCATCTGGAACAACAACGACACCGGCGGCTGGATCACCCTGGATCGTGCCCAAGAGCTTGTGCTGCCGCCCTTCTATCGGGACGCCTTCTGGAAGGCCAATGGTCAGGTGCACTGGCAACTGATCCTGCCCGGCACCCACCTGTCCCATAGGCAGTCTGCCGACAAACACACCGACAACGACGCCCATGCCGACGCCGCCGCGGTTCCCGCGCCTCTCCCCTCCAGCGAGGTGTCGCAAGCCACTCAGGGCCAGGGCGCCACGGTCTATTACGGCTCCGGCGGCAGCGTGCCGGGCCAGAGCGCCTACCTGCTCGTCATCGGTCATGCCCATGCCGGGGTGATGTGGGCCAACCAGGCGACGATCTGGATCCATCCCAATCCGAACGCGCCCTACCCCTCCATCGTCAAGGCCGAGTCGCTGGTCGGCGACGGCTGGCGACAAGTCATTCCTTACGACGGCACCAGTGAAATCGAACGCGTAAAAGGAACCCAGCCATGAATGCCTTTATAAAACACCGCACACTGTTGCGCCGTTGCCTGGCGTTGCTGCTGCTGATCCCCGCCATCGCCTGCGCCAGCCCGGAACACCCCGCCGGCAAGCGGCTCAAAGTCGGCGTCACATTGCATCCCTACTACAGCTTCGTGGCCAACATTGTTGGTGATCGGGCGGACGTCGTTGCGCTGATCCCGGCGCAGGCCAATCCGCATAATTACCAGCCGCAACCCGACGACATTACCCGCGCGATGAACATCGATGTGCTGGTAGTCAACGGCATTGGCCACGATGAATGGGCCTTCGAGATCATCAAGGCCGCCGGCCGTCGCGAGACGCTGCCGATCATTCAGGCCAATGCCTCGGTGGCACTCATTCCCATCGGCGGCGACCAGGGCGGCGTCAAGGTGGTGAACCCACATACCTTCGTCTCCACCACGGCGGCGATACAACAGGTGTTCGAGATCGCCCGCCGCCTGGGCGAGCGCGATCCGGACAACGCGGCGGCCTATAGACAGAACGCCCTGGCGTATGCCGGACGGATCCGCGCCCTGCGCGCGCGCTTCATGAGTCGCTTTGCCGCGCTGGATCTTTCGCCGTTTCGTTGCGCGACGTTGCACGGCGGTTACGACTACATGATGCAAGAGTTCGGCCTGTTTGTGAGCGCCGTGATTGAACCGCGTCACGGTGTGGCGCCGACTGCGCGCCAGTTGGCCACCACGATCGACACCATCAGGAAGGCCAATGTAAGGGTGCTTTTCGCCGAAAAGAACTTTTCCATGGATCTGGCCAAACCGATTGAGGCAGCCACCGGAGTAAAAGTCTTCACCCTGTCCCACATCACCGGCAGCACCTACAGCGCGGACGAATTCGAGGTAGCCATAGGCGAAAACCTTGAAACGTTGGCCGAAGCCGTCGAGTTCACGCAACGATGAAGAAGGATCAAGCGATGCGCGGACCTGCCGTGATGTTCGATAACGTCTCGCTGCAACTGGGCGGTACACAGGTGCTCGATGCGGTGAGCTTTCGGGTGGAAGCCGGTGCGCTGCACTGCCTGGTCGGCCCGAACGGAGGGGGCAAGACCTCACTTGTGCGCGCGCTGCTGGGCCAGATGCCGCATTCCGGGGTTATCCGCTTCGAGGGTGTCGCCAAGCCGGTGGGCTACGTGCCGCAACTGCTGGATTTCGACCGCAACGTGCCGATGACGGTCAACGATGTGATGGCACTGCTCACTCAACGCCGGCCGGCTTTCCTGGGCTCAAGTCGCTCCGCCAGGGCGGCGCAGGCCGAGGCCCTGGCGCGTACCGGTGTGGCCGGAATAGGCACAAAACCATTTGGCAGCCTGTCCGGTGGGCAGCGCCAGCGCGTGCTGCTGGCCCAGGCGATCAGCCCCGCGCCGTGGCTGCTGGTCCTCGATGAACCCACCGCCGGTATCGACGAGGCCGGTGTGCGCCTGGTGGAAGCATTGGTGGCCGAGTTGCACGACTGCGGCGTCACCGTCCTGTGGATCAACCACGATCTCGAACAGGTCAGGCGTATCGCCCAGTCCGTGACCGTTATCAATCAAAGGGTGCTGTTTCATGGCCCGGCCGATCAGATCGACTGCCGACTGGAGGATATTCGATGAGTGCCTTGTACGACTTCATCCGCGATCACCTCCAGACGCTCGCCGCGCGCCAGATGCTGCCGCAACCGTTCGAATACGAGTTCGTGATCAATGCGCTGATGTGCGCCGTTCTGATCGGACCCTTGTTGGGTGTGCTGGGCTCAATGGTGATGATCAAGCGCATGGCTTTCTTCAGCCAGTCCGTTGGCAATGCTGCGATGACTGGCGTTGCCATTGGCGTGCTGATTGGCGAGTCCTATACCTCTCCTTACCTATCGATGTTCGGCTTCTGCCTGCTGTTTGCGCTGACGCTGAAATACACCCAGCACCGCACGACGCTGGCCAACGACACACTGATCGGGGTGTTCCTGTCCATTTCGCTGGCAGTCGGCGCCTCGTTGCTGCTGTTTGTGTCGGCGAAGATCAACACCCACGTGATGGAAAGCGTGCTGTTCGGCTCCATCTTGGCCGTGGACCACACCGACATGAATGTGCTGCTCGGCGTAACGGTCATTTGCGCCCTCATCGGGCTGCCCCTGTACAACGGCATGTTGCTGTCCAGCCTCAATCCGAGCCTGGCACATGCGCGCGGCGTGCCGGTGCGCAGCGTCGAGTACCTGTTTGTGGTGTTGGTCACTCTGGTGACGGTGGCCTGCCTGAAAATCATCGGTGCGGTATTGGTCGAGGCCCTTCTGCTGATACCCGCCGCGGCGGCCCGCAACGTCACCCGCTCACTTGCGGCACTGGTCACGCTGGCCATCCTGATTGCGACGTTTTCCTGCGTGGTCGGCATCCTGGCGCCTATGCAATTCCACATCCCGGTGCCGACCGGCGGTGCGATCGTGCTGGTCGCCGCTCTGGTGTTTGTCTTGACCACCATCATCCGTGCGACCTCGTCGCGATTCAGAGGGACCAGCGTATGAAATGGCTTTGCCTGTCACGTGGATCCTGGCTGGCGGTGTTGGCCCTGCTGCTGGGCACCCAGTTTCCGGTCTTTGCCGATACCGGCCGCCAGCGGGTGCTCGTTGCGCTGCCGGCGGTGTACGCACTTACGTCGGCGCTCAGCGAAGGCACGCTCATCCAGGTCATGCGGCTACCGCCGGACAGCCCCGTACCCATGGAGAGCCTGGCCAATGCGCTGTCGCGTCTCGATCCGGCCGTGTTCCAGCAAGCCGACGCCGTGGTGACCCTGAGTCATCTCTGGCGTGCGGACCCATTGTATGCAACGGCCCGGCGCCACAACCTGCGCATCATCGAGATCGATGCCTCGCGTTCATGGGACACGATCAAGCCCGGCGTGGCCGTGATGCGCGTGCCACCGAACGACGTGCCCTGGGCCGTCGCGAGCAACATCGACAGCGGCCCGTCGCCCTACGCCTGGCTCGGTCCCGTCAACGGCATGCGCATGTCGGCGCTGATCGCTGCCGACCTGACACGCCTGTCCCCCGCCGATGCGCCTCGAATCGAGAGCAACCTCGCCGCACTTGAAAGCCGCCTGCGCCGGCTCAAGGCCGACTACGGCGCGCGGATGGTAGCGCTGCCGGATGTGCGCGTGCTGTCGCTGGCGAACGAGTTCACCTACCTGTTTGGCGAGTTCGGCATCTTTGTCGACGGCTGGTTCGTGCGCCAGGACCTTGACTGGAGCGACGCCGATCGCACCGCACTGACCCGATACCTGCGCGAGCGTGACATCTGCGTAGTGGTCCACAAGTGGATACCGGATGAAAAGATCGTCAGGGCCATCCAGGACGGCGGCGCACGGTTGCTGCTACTGGACACCGGCAATCCGGGAGAACTCGCCGACGCAGCCGGCGACTACATCGCACTTCTGCGCTCGAACCTGGAGGCGTTGCTGACGGCCTTCTCCCCGGCTGGCAACGACACTACAAGCGGCGATGATCAATCGCCATCCCATGATCAACCTCGTGCGCTGAGACCAAAGATCCTATGAGCCACATAACTTCAACCATTCGAATATCGATGGCAGGCACCCTCTTGCTCTGCCAGACAGCGTTGGCCCATGGGCCCGTGCTCGACTGCTACATCGAGCGCGATGACCAGGTGAAGTGCGAGGCCGGGTTCACCGATGGCAGCTCGGCCGCCGGCAGAAAAATCCATATCCAAAACCCAAGCGACAAGGTGTTGCTCGAAGGCGAGGTCGGCAAGGACAACACCTACACCTTCCAGCCCCCCACCGGAACCTATTCCGTGGTGTTCCTCGGTGGAGCCGGCCATGACGTAACGATCCAGTCCTCCGACATATCAAGGTGAAAATGACCATGACGTTCAAACGAAAACTGCTCCAAGCCATTGCCGCGACTACATTCAGTGGCTTGACCAGCGCTGCACAGGCGCACTTCCAGATGCTCTACCTCGAGGAAACAGCGCTGCAGCGTGCGGAAAAACTGGAGTTCGCGCTAGTGTTCACTCATCCCTTCTCCGGCGGCCCCACCATGGCCATGGATGAACCCCGGGCCTTTAACCACACCAGCGCGCACGGCGGGGAAAAAATCAATCTGCTCGAATACTTACGTCCAGTCGAGTGGCAGAGTCGCGATAACCGGTCGACGGCCTATCGAGCATCGATCCCACGTGAGCTGGTGCGCTCACTGGGTGACCATATCTTCGTACTCGAGCCCGAGCCTTATCTGGAAACCGAAGAAGGTGTCTACATCCAGCAATTCACCAAGCTGATCGTGAACGTGGGTGGAGTACCCGGTCACTGGGCAGAACCACAAGGGTTGCCGGTTGAGATCCAGCCCCTGAACAAACCTTATGCCAACTGGACCGGCGGAGTATTCCGCGCCTTGGTGCTGGCCGACGGCAAGCCCGTCCCGTTCGCCGAGATCGAAATCGAATACCTCAACCATTCCGTTGATGTCGAGAAAAACGCCTTCGGCGAGCAGGACTACATAACGGCTCCTCAGGCTTCCTTCAAAGCCCTTAGCACCTACTCGGATTCCCAAGGCATCGTGACCATTGGCCTGCCCCGTGCCGGGTGGTGGGGTATCGCAGCACTCGACATCGGGACAACGAAAACCCACAAAGGCAAAGCCCTGTCGCAAGACGCAGTGCTGTGGGTGCAGGCCAGAGACATGAAATGACACAAACCCAACCGTTGCGCGTAAAGCCTTGGAGTCGATCATCCTTGTTTCCAGGTCGAACGCGCCTTGGTTATGCCAATCCCGAAACCGTTGATCACCGTTGACGCCTCCCCGCTATTCGCAACGCTTCAAGTTCTTCGCTCCCGTAGCCGAATTCTGCGAGAATTTCGGCGAATAACGCGCTCTGCCTGTCACGGCTCACGCACGTCAATGCAGCTTATTCCCCCTCGTAGTTGACCATCCAGGCAATCCCGAAACGGTCTTCGAACATCGCAAAACGTTCCGCCCAAAAGGTCTTCGCCAGGGGCATCTGCACGGTGCCACCTGCACTCAAGCCATTGAACAGCCGTTCGGCCTCTTCCATGCTGTCGACGTTGAGGGAAACCGACACGCCTTGCGGCTGGCGATACGGCTGGCCTGGCGGGCAGTCGGAAGCCATCAGGCTGAAATTGCCCACGGTCAGGCAGGTGTGCATGATCAGGTCGGCGTCTTTGGGCATGCCGACGTCCTCCGGCGCCTCGGCAAAGGACATGGAAAACAGCTCGCCACCAAGTACGTCCTTGTACAACGCAAAGGCTTCCTTGCAGCGGCCGTTGAAGGTCAGGTAAGGGATGATTTTCATGCTCGCAACTCCTGTAGTCGGCTCACGATTGATTGGACAACTGCGCCCGCAGACGCTCTTCCTGCTCGCGCAACTCGGGGGTAAAGCTCTCGCCAAAATCCTCGGCTTCGAAGATCTGGCGGAGCTCGATTTCACTGTCACTGATCATCGGGTTCGGGCAGCGTTTGACCCAGTCGATGGCTTCCTGCAGCGACTGGACCTGGAAGATCCAGAAGCCGGCAATCAATTCCCTGGTTTGCGCAAAAGGCCCCTCGACGACGGTCCGGTTCTTGCCGGAAAACTGCACGCGCACACCCTTGGCACTGGGATGTAGCCCCTCCCCGGCGAGCATCACCCCGGCCTTGAGCAATTCTTCATTGTAGGCGCCCATGGCGGCGAGCAATTCTTCGCTGGGCATCTGTCCGGCTTCCGATTCCGGACTGGCTTTGACGATCACCATAAATCGCATGCGCTTATCTCCTGAGAGTGAGGGTTTAAGCCGCCCTTGTGGTGGCTCTACGGACTAATCGAATGGCAAGGGTCGAAATCGACAGCCTGACGCAATTATTTTTTTGGCAGGCCGTTGCGGCTTCAGCCATGGATCACTCGGAGCAACGGCGCAGCCTTTCACACCATCCGAATGAACACTGCAAACCGCAGAAACGCTTAAACAGCCGTCATGCCCGACGATAGACGCTGGGCGTGACCCCCACTTCGCGGCGAAACACCTGGGAAAAATGGCTGGGGCTCGAATAGCCCACCTCCAACCCGACATCGATGATGCTTCGGTCCGTCTCCAGCAGCAGATGCCGGGCGCGGCTCATGCGCAAGCGAATGAAGTACTGCGAGGGTGAAAGCCCGGTGGCGCGCTTGAACATGCGGCTGAAGTGGTACTCGCTCAGTTGCGCAACCCGCGCAAGGTTCGCGAGGCTGAAATCGGCGGCAAGCCCCTCGGTCATTGCCTCGATAACGCGGCGCAGTTTGTAGGCCTGCAACGCGTTGTTGCGCCGGGCACTGCGGTTTGGGTCAAGGTAGCGCCGCACCAAATGCACGGCCAGCGCCTGAGCCAGGCTGTGGGCAAACAAGGGGCTGGGCTGGCGCTCGTCGATGAGTTCCTGGCGCAGTTGCTCCAACAGGAAACTGATTCGTTCATCCCGGTCACCGGAAACATCGAGGAAGCTGACCGGGTCGGCGTGTTCGCCCAGTACCTCGCGCGCGGCTTGATCAATCAATGGCAGGCCGAGATACAGGTGCATCACCTCAAAAGCGTCGCAGCCTTGGGTCTGCCAGCGCATCTCGTAGGGCTCGCCAGTGTTGGTGAGAAAGAAGTCGCCGGTCTTGACGTCGGACGCGACCCATTCCCCACCCAGAACGCGCTCCTCGACCCGAGCCGCGCCCGCCAGCACCCACACCAGCAGAGGCTCGACCACCGCGGGCACCAGGATGGGCTCGACGATGCTGTGATGGCTGAACCGCAACATCACCACGTCCTGCATCTGCGGGCGCGGCGGTAACGTCTGCGGCGTTCCCGGCAAATAGTGCAGCATCGATTCGCCCGTAATGCGTTGAGCATCGCTGGCGAGGTTTTGCGGATCGGGTTGGTGCACAGGATGCTCCATCGACAAAGCCCTCTGACGAGGACTGGTGCCAACAGGATAACGCGGCGGCGGCCATGAGCAAGGTTGCGCGACAGACCGTGTGCGCCGGAGCCTCGCATGCTGGAGCAAAACCCCAACAGTCCAGGCAAGCCTGCGAAAGCCCGAACATGCACATTGAGAGACAGTGAAGCCGTCGATAACGACAGCGCCTCACGGGCGCGGAGCCGGCGAATGTCTCCTCGGCTCGCAACGCAGGAGAGCATCATGACTGATATCACCTACAGCATCCCCCACGAAGTCGCAGGCAAAGTCGCGCTGGTCACCGGCGCGGCCAGTGGCATCGGCAAAGCCATCGCACTGTTGCTGCACGCTCGTGGCGCCAAGATCGTTGCTGAAGACCTGAACCCCGCCGTCGAAGAGCTCGCCCGTCCCGGGCTGGTGCCGCTGGTGGCGGACATCAGCGAAGACGGAGCCGCCGAGCGCGCGGTCGGCCTGGCCGTCGAGCAGTTCGGCCGGCTGGATATCCTGGTCAACAACGCCGGGATCATCATCAACAAGCTTGTCATCGACATGACCCGTGAAGACTGGGAGCGCATTCAGGCAGTCAACGCCACCGCGGCCTTCATGCATTGCCGCGAGGCGGTGAAAGCGATGATTCCCAACAGATCCGGGGCAATCGTCAACATCGCCTCTTACGCATCCTACTTCGCCTTTGCGACGATCGCAGCCTACACCGCGTCCAAGGGCGCGCTGGCCCAGTTGACCCGCACGCTGGCGCTCGAAGTGATCGAGCATGGCATCCGCGTCAATGCCATCGGCGTCGGCGATGTGGTGACCAACATCCTTAATGACGTGGTCGACGACGGCCCCGGCTTTCTGGCCAAACACGGCGAAGCGGCACCCATCGGCCGTGCCGCGCAGCCGGAGGAAATTGCCGAAATCGTCGCCTTCCTCGCCTCGGACCGCGCGAGTTTCATGGTCGGCTCGGTGGTTATGGCCGATGGCGGCATGACCGTCACCGCGGGCTAATGCGGCGTTGTCGCTGCACACCCCGGGCAAGGATGCCCTCGGCCGGCGTCTGTTGACTTTGGTCTGGATCGATAAGCCGGTTCGGTGTCGGTTACGCCATACAGGATCAGGCAAACCCGCGACATTTTTGACATAACGGCCAAGCGGATCCACTCCCTACTCTGGACTCACGAAACGGATGACACCGGACGGCCCGGACAGGGCCATCCGAACTCGCTGTTCAAATGTGAGGGCAGAACATGAAAAGCATCAGCCGATTGTTGATCGGTACCACTTTGAGCGCCGTTGTCGTCTCGGCTGATCTAACCGCAGAAGGAGAATGGAACATGCAACGTATTCAACCTACTACCGCCAGTCACCCCTACACCGGCATGTGGATCACCGCTGATGGGAATATTCGCCATGAGCTGTTGCCAAATGGGCGCTACGACGAGGCTCGCGGAAATCGCGAAAGCGCTTATCAGGGGCGTTACGAGGTGGAAGGCGATTACATCCGCTACTGGGACGACACGGGCTTCACTGCCGATGGAACGTTTCGGGACGGCGTCCTCTACCACGCAGGGATGGTGCTCTATCGCAAGTGACAGAGACGCCCGGCTCCTTTTGGCCGGGCGTTTCTCGTCTCGCCAGCATGAAGGATGCATAAAACCACCCTCGAGCGGAGACTGGTCGTCCGTTTCATCGCCAGCGTTGCGCCACCGGCTAAGAACGAAACGCATCAACCTTGAGCCCATACCGACTCATCTTGTTGTACAACCCACCACGCGACACATTCAGCCGTTGAGCCGCCAGGCGGATGTTTCCGCGCGTGTCTGTGAGGGCGGCAATGATTGCATTCATTTCATGGGTGCCAAGGTCCGGCGCCGTCCGAGGTTCAGGGACGCTCGCCCACGTCGATAGTCGCCCTCGCTGCCTTATCTCCAGCGCAAGATCGCTCGGCTGGATCAGTTCGCTCATCGCCAGGTTGGTCGCCCGCTCAATGACGTTTTCCAGCTCGCGAACATTGCCCGGCCAATCGTAGGCGCCAAGCATATCCAGTGCCACGGGAGAAAGGTCCTGCGTCGATTTGCGGAGCGACCGGGCACAACGCGCGAGAAAATGCCGCGCCAGCAACGGCACGTCTTCGCGGCGCATTCGCAGTGGCGGCACGGTCAGGTTCAGGACGTTGAGCCGGTAGTAAAGGTCCTCACGAAAGGCGCCCTCGGCCACCGCCTGGCTCAGGTTGCGGTGAGTGGCGGCAATGATGCGAACGTTGACCCGCAGCGATTTTTTTGCCCCCACCCGTGTCACCTCGCCTTCCTGCAGGACGCGCAGCAAGCTGACCTGCGCATCAAAGGACATATCACCGATTTCGTCGAGGAAAATCGTCCCGCCATCGGCCAATTCGAACTTGCCTGCCGAGCCACCGCGAGCCGATCCGGTGAAAGCGCCTTCGACATGACCGAACAGTTCGCTCTGCACCAGGTCACGGGGAATGGCGCCGCAATTGACCGCCACGAAAGGACCGCCACAACGGTCGCTGGCATTATGGATCGCCTGGGCGAACAGCTCCTTGCCTGTGCCGCTCTCGCCGAGGATCAGCGTGGTCGAATCACTGCGACTGGCAATCCGTGCCAGGTGCACTGCATCCTGAATCGCCCGTGAATGGCCCAGGATGGTTTCGAAGGTGTAGCTGGCCTGGGTGCCCATGATCCGCCGGGTGATTTCCCGAATGCGTCGGTTTTCGCGCAACGAAACAATCCGCCCGCCTTGTTCCAGCGGGCAGACCGACACCAGGCAGGCCAGATGACTGTGGTCGTGCAGTTCAAAGGTGCAATCCAGGTCCCGTACGCCCTCCCCGCTGGCAAGCAGGACGGCATCGGTCAACTCACTTTGTCCCAGGCTCTTGAAGGGACTGCCGAGCAAGTCATGGCCTACGCGGAACAACTGCCGGGCGTAATGGTTGAGCGCCTTGATGCAGCCCTGCTCATCCAATACCACCAAGCCCTCGTTGAGCACTTCAAGCACGGTTTGTTGCTCTTCCAGCAAGGCCTGCAGCGCCATCTGCCTCGAGACCGCCTCGGCTGCGGCCTGGACGGTGCCCAGCGTATGGAAATGAAACCAGCCTGGCTCCGCCGTCAAGGTCAACATACCCAAGGTTCGGCCCTGGGCATCCCGGATAGGCGCGGCGGCGCAATGCATGCGGCGCTGGCGCAGGCCAAGCCCGAAGTTCTCCTCGGCCAGCACATAGACCAAACGGTCTTCAACGATCGCCAGCCCGGTGCAATTGGTGCCCTGAACCGACTCCAGCAGGCGACTGCCTATGGGGGTGAGATCCAGGCCACAAAAGTACAAAGTCGTGCCTTGGGTATCGGTCAGATTGATATGGCCCTTGGGGTTGTAGGCGAGCAAACCGCGCATGACCTGCGCCGCTGCGGCGATCAGCACCCGGTTGGCTGCCAGTGTTGCGGCGAGCTCGTCGGGCGCGACAAAACGGTACTCGCCGTCTTCCGGGTCAAGGTCGGCATGGACGCTGCGCAACCAGGACTCCCAAATCACCCGCCTGATTCCGGCAGGGCGATCGATAACCCCTTGCAAGCACGCTCGCCAGGCCTCATCCAGCGCAGTGCCGGGCCCTTCGTTCAACGACGCAGGGCCAAGCGCGGTGAGGTAATCGCGGTCTTCGGCGCTCAAGGCTGCAGGTTGCTGATTCATTATTCGGCCATATGTTCATATTTTCGACATGTCAGTATAGACATGTAATCAAAATGAACATAAATGCAAACGACAATGAATAAAACCTTTTTAATATCAATGAGTTGATTATTGGCACAGCGCTTGCTCCCTGCTTATCCAGACGAGGACATTCTTAGCGCCGAGTCGTAAAAACAATAAAGGGAGTCATGTTCATGAGTACATCCAGGATCATCCGCCTTGGCCTTATCGGCGCCGGCCGCATGGGCAGTTTCCACGGCCTCACCGCCGCCCGTCACATCCCCGGCGCGTGCCTCGCTGCCATCGCCGACCCTACTCCCGGCCAAGCCGCGCGCCTGGCGGCAGAACTGGACGTGCAGAAGGTCTATGCCGATCCACAGCAACTGCTTGATGACCCGGACATCGACGCCGTGTTGATTGCCGCCCCGGCGCGCAGCCATGCCGAACTGGTGATCAGTGCGGCCCGGGCCGGCAAAAGTGTGTTCTGTGAAAAACCGATGGCGATCACCCTGGACGAAGCCGATCGCGCCATAGCTGCGGCTGCCGATGCACGGGTGACACTCCAGGTCGGCTTCAACCGGCGCTTTGCCAGAAGTTTCCGCACCGCTCATCTGGACGTGGTTGCCGGCCGGATCGGTACGCCACAACTGCTGCGCTCGCTGACCCGCGACCCGGCGCTGAACAACCCCGCCGCGTCACCGCAATGGGTGATCTTCCTCGAAACTTTGATCCATGACTTCGATACCCTGCGCTACCTGAATCCGGGCGCCGAGGCGGTTGAAGTTTTTGTGATGGCCGATGCCCTGATCGCACCGGCCTACAAAGACAAAGGATTTCTCGACACCGCGGTGGTCACGATCCGTTTCGACAACGGGGCCATCGCCACGGCCGAAGCGAATTTCCAGGCGGTCTATGGCTACGACGTCCGGGGCGAAGTGTTCGGCAGCGCTGGCATGCTGACCATGGGCAACGTCAACGACTCCGACCTGCTGCGCTACCTGGCCAATGGGGTTCAGGCCGACACCCAGCGCATGGACACCGACTTGCTGCGTGATGCCTATGTGGCTGAGCTCAACCACTTTGTCAGTTGCGTACGCAGTGGCGAAAAACCTCTGGCCAGCGGTGAAGACGCCCGGGCGGCACTGGCCATTGCTCGCGCTTGTATCGAGTCCTTCCAACTGGGCAAACCGGTGCGCGTACAAGGAGCTCATTCATGAGTTTCATACCGTTCAAACTGGCGATCAGCGCCGAGATGGTCTTTCTCGACCTGCCCTTTACCGAGCGGGTCAAACGCATCCACGCGCTGGGCTTCAGCGTCGAGATATGGAACTGGACGACCAAAGACATCCAGGCTCTCGTCGCGACTGGCGCGGATTTCACCTCCATGACCGGCTACATCTCGGGCAACCTGACCGATCCCGAGGGTATCCAGCAATTGCTCGACAGCGCCCAGGAATCTCTAGCCGTCGCAGCCCAATTGGGTTGCCCGAGCCTGAACCTGCACGGCACCGGCCTGGGTGATCAAGGATTGCCAGTCAAACCCGTTGCCCAGACCACCGGCCGCATGTGGTTGAGCGCCTGCAAGACACTGGAAAAAATAGCCCGCCTGGGCGAAGACGCGGGCCGGGTATTCCTGCTGGAAAACCTCAACACTGAAGTCGACCACCCGGGCACGCCTTTCGCCCGCGCTGACGATACCCTGGCACTGATCGAGGCCGTGGGCAGCCCGTACCTGAAGATGAACCTGGACCTCTATCACGCACAGATCGGTGAAGGAAACCTGATCGAACTGATCCAGCGCGCCGGCAACGCCATCGGCGAAATCCAGGTCGCCGACGTTCCTGGCCGCATGGAGCCCGGCACCGGCGAAATCCACTATCGCGCCATTGCCAGGGCCTTGTTCGGCATGGGATACAGCGGTGTCGTCGGCCTCGAAGGCTGGGCCAGCGGTGACAGCGAAGTCGCGCTTGAGCGTTTCAGACAGGCCTTCACGCTTGAGGGATGAGGCCGGCACTGGATTCATTTAAAACCCGCGGCAAATTTCTTGGTGACGTTCAACTCATAACAACAAAAGGAAAACCATCATGCGTCGTTGCACACTGCTTTTCGCCACCCTGCTATTGCTCTTGAGCCAATGGGCCATCGCCGACTATCGCATCGGCGTCAGCATCGCCAGGGTCGACGACAACTTCATGACCTACGTGCGTAACGGCCTGGACGAGGCCGCGAAAAAGGAAAACGTGCAGATTCAATTCGAGGACGCCCAAGGCGATGTGGTGCGCCAACTCAACCAGGTCCAGGGTTTTATCAATCAGAAAGTGGATGCAGTCATTGTCCTGCCGGTGGACACCTCCGCCACAGCCAACATCACCCGCGCCGCGGTCGAAGCGAAGACGCCGCTGGTCTACGTCAACCGCCACCCGGACGAGCGCACCCTGCCCAAAGGCGTTGTCACCGTGGCGTCCAATGACATTGAGGCCGGACAACTGCAGATGCGTTACCTGGCCGAAAAGCTCGGGGGCAAGGGCAACCTGGCGATCATCATGGGCGACCTGGCGCAAAACGCCACCCACGACCGCACCGAAGGCGTCAAACAGGTGCTCAAGGATTATCCCGGGATCAAGATTGTCGAGCAGCAAAGTGCCGAGTGGCAGCGCAGCAAAGGGATGGACCTGACCAGCAACTGGTTGCTGGCTGGGAGCCGTTTCGATGCCATCGTCGCCAACAATGACGAGATGGCCATCGGTGCGGCCATGGCACTGCAACAGGCCGGCAAAGCCAAGGGCGAGATCGCGATTGTCGGCATCGACGGCTTGCCTGACGGTCTGGCGGCAATCAAGCGCGGGATGCTGGTCGCCTCGGTATTCCAGGACCCCAAGGCCCAGGCGAGCAGCGCGGTACAAGCAGCACTCAAGATGATCAAGGGAGAGCCGGTGGAAACGGACGTCTGGGTACCCTTTCAGTTGATCAAGCCTGAGCAATTGGCGGTGTTTGAACAACATTACAAGTAGCGAAAAGCTCAACACTTCGCCGCGATCCCGGTAAGGGATCAGCGGCGATTCACAACCCCAAACCCTATTGAGCAACACAGCGCGTCATATAAAACCCGCCGAGTCACCGCCCCACCCTGGCCCAGAATTCTTCGGCAGATGGACTGAGTGGCGCTACTGGACGGGTCAGATGAATTTCCAGCGGTATATCCCAGCTTTCGTCGAGCGCTCTGACCAGGCGCCCATCCAGTATTTCTTGCTCGGTGAGGCTCCTGGGCAACCAGGCCACGCCTTTGCTTTCCAGGGCCATGGACATTAGCACCGCTGCAAGGTGGCTGCTAAAAAGTGGTTTGAGGTGAAGGTAATCTTCTTTGCCACGCAGTCTGTGCGCGACGATACGCCCCAAACCGGATTCATGGGTGTAAGCGAGGTACGGCAATGCCGCAGGCGAGGTGCCGAAGTTAGCGCAGGCACTCGCAAGAGGAACGAGAACGTCTTCACCCACCTTCTTGCCGATGAACTGATCAGGGGCCAGTAGCGGTGGAACATCGGGATGGCGGTGGCAGAGCAGAAACTGAACCTGGCCATGTATCAGCATCTGCTCACAGGCAGCCATGCTGTCTGAGTGCAGTTGCACAGCCTCAATGGGGGCACCGTTCTCTGAGCTTCGCAGCCACTTGGGAAAAAATGTAAACGACAGGGAGTGAGTTGCCGCGAATTGAAGCGACTTGGCGGCCATTCCAGCAACCTCTTGAGCCTCGTTGCGCATTCTGTACAAGCGCCTGGCAGCCTCTTGGGCACTTGGCAAAATTTGCCTGCCAGCTTCAGTAAGCGTCGCTCCTTGAGGCGTTCGAACGAACAACTGCACCCCCATCCAACTCTCTAACGAGCGCACTCTGCGGCTGAATGCCGGCTGGGTAACGTGCCGCGCTTCAGCCGCCCGAACAAAGCTGCCGTACTCCGCAAGCGCTGAAAAATCTTCAAGCCAGACGAGTTCCAAGGGCCATGCCTCCTGTGCATAGGGTGCGGCATTAATAGCATTGGGCGGGTGCCATCGCAAAGCCTAACGTGGGCCTACAAACAACAAGAGGACCCCGTCATGCGCATCGTAGACATTCGTGAAAAAACTGTTTCCATTGCCTCCCCAATCGCTAACGCCTACATCGATTTTTCGAAAATGACCTGCTCGGTTGTCGCGGTCATCACTGATGTAATTCGTGATGGGAAGCCTGTCATTGGCTACGGTTTCAACTCCAATGGTCGCTATGGCCAGGGCGCACTGATGCGTGATCGTTTCCTGGCGCGTATCACGCAAGCGGATCCAGACACGCTCGTCGACCATGAAAACAACAACCTGGATCCGTTCGCCATCTGGAAAACCTTGATGACCAACGAAAAGCCAGGCGGCCATGGCGAGCGCTCTGTCGCCGTTGGCACCATCGACATGGCGGTATGGGATGCCGTCGCCAAGATTGAAGGCAAACCGCTGTATCGCCTGCTGGCCGACCGTTACCGTAACGGCGTGGCCGATGACAAGGTCTGGGTCTATGCAGCGGGCGGCTACTACTACCCTGGCAAAGACCAGACCAAGCTCAAGGCAGAAATGCAGAGCTATCTGGATCGTGGCTACGACGTCGTCAAGATGAAGATTGGTGCGGTACCGCTGGACGAAGATATCCGTCGCATCGAAGCGGTACTTGAAGTGGTTGGCGACGGCCGTCGGTTGGCGGTCGACGCCAATGGTCGTTTCGATCTTCAGACCGGTATTGCGTACGCTGAAGCCATCAAGAAGTACAACCTCTTCTGGTACGAAGAGGTTGGCGATCCGCTGGACTACGCACTCCAGGCCGAGCTTGCCAATCACTATGAACTGCCCATGGCTACCGGTGAAAACCTGTTCTCTCACCAGGATGCCCGTAACCTGCTGCGCCACGGTGGCATGCGCCCCGATCGCGACTACCTCCAGTTCGACTGCGCTCTGTCCTACGGGCTCGTGGAGTACATGCGCACCCTGAAGGTGATGGAAGAAATGGGTTGGTCTTCCCGCCGCGTAGTGCCCCATGGCGGTCACCAGATGTCCCTGAACATCGCAGCGGGTCTGCACCTGGGCGGCAACGAATCTTACCCGGATGTGTTCCAGCCGTTCGGCGGCTTCGCTGACGGCATCCGCGTGGAAAACGGCTATGTCGGTCTGCCGGATATTCCAGGTGTTGGCTTCGAGGCCAAGTCCGCTTTGTACGCAGTGATGCGTGAGTTGGGCGAAGGCTGATCAACCTCGATCTGCGGTCTCTTTGAAAGAGGCCGCAGCCCCCGGCGTCACCCACTGACGCCGAGCCACATGCCCATCACAACAATAAAATGAGGTGCTTCCGTGGAAATCTCCAAGTCCCGCTGGTATGGCCAGCTGTATGTGCAAGTGCTGATCGGCATCGTGATCGGTGCAGCAATCGGTTACTTCGTGCCTGATATCGGAGCCAAGCTGCAACCCTTTGCCGATGGCTTCATCAAACTGATCAAAATGCTGTTGGCGCCCATTATTTTCGGTACGGTCGTTGTGGGTATCGCAAAGATGGGCAATATCAAAGAAGTCGGCCGGATTGGCGTGAAAGCGCTGATCTACTTCGAGATTCTTTCAACCATCGCCCTGGTCGTCGGCCTCATTGTGGTCAACATCGTGAAGCCTGGCGTCGGTATGAACATCAACGCCAGCGCGCTTGATGGAGGTGCCATTAGCAAATACAGCCTAGCTGCCAGTGAGCAAGGCGGCACCATTGATTTCTTTCTCAATATCATCCCGCAAACCTTCATCGGCGCATTCTCCAATGGCGTCATGCTTCAGGTCATCCTGCTTTCGGTATTGATGGGTGTCGCCCTGGTTCAAATGGGTGAAACCAGCAAGCCACTGATCAACACCCTTGACCTGTTCCTGCAAGGCCTGTTCAAGATCGTTGCAATGGTCATGCGCTTGGCGCCGATTGGCGCGGGTGCCGGCATGGCTTTCACGATCGGCAAATACGGGATTGGCACCTTGCTGTCACTCGGCCAGTTGCTGGTCGCGCTCTACATCACGACCTTGTTTTTCATCGTGGTCGTGCTGGGTACGGTTGCTCGATGGTCGGGCATGCCGCTTCTGCAATTTCTTCGTTATTTCAAAGATGAAATCCTCATCACCCTTGGCACCTGCTCAACCGAAGCCGTGCTGCCACGAATGATGGTGAAACTTGAAAAGCTTGGCTGCAAAAAATCGGTAGTGGGCATGGTGTTGCCTACGGGGTACACCTTCAATGCGGACGGCACCTGTATCTATCTCACCATGGCCGCCATCTTCATCGCACAGGCGACCAATACGCCACTGACCTTTGTGGATCAGATGATTCTGCTAGGCGTGTTCCTGCTGACTTCAAAAGGCTCGGCTGGGGTGGCGGGTGCGGGGTTTGTGACACTGGCTGCAACGCTCACAACCATTCACTCCATTCCTCTGGTCGGCCTCGTTTTGCTCCTGGGCATTGACCGGTTCCTCAACGAAGCGCGAGCCGTGACCAACCTGATCGGTAACGGTATCGGCACCATCGCCATTGCCAAGTGGGACAACTCGTTCGATGTCGAGGCCTGCGAGCGTGAGATCGCCACCATGAAACACCAAAAGGCGACAAGAAAGGCATTGCTGGCGCAAAAATAATCCGTAAGGCGCTCCGGTCATTCCGTTTAAACCACGGCATGACCGGTAGTGGTTTGCGTTTGGACGAAAGCTACACGTTATTCTTCAGGCTTTCAGGGCTACCTGCGCATAGACCATCCATCACCAAGTCCATCAATCTGGCGAGACGTGGGCGCCATTCGCTCTGGGAATCTATTTGCCATATTCCAGCAGTGGCTAGAAAAAAGTCGTCGTGGGTAACCCCGCTACGAATCGTTCCGGCCTTTTCATTAGCCCTCAAAAGCAACTCGGCGGCTGCCTGGACCGGCGCGTATCCCGACTTCCCAGGAAATTCGTAAGTAGAGGCTGCTTGCCGTATCGCGGTCGCAAGTCCCGCCTTGGTCATTGCATATTCAACGAGGCAGTCCATCCACTCTCGGAGGGCCTCCTTAGGGGGTTTTGTGGCGAGTAGCTGTTCGGCCAACGAGGCCACTTGCTGCATTTCGAATTGGTAGACCTCGAATACCAGCGCCTCTCTGTTGGCGAAATGGCGATAGAACGTGCCCTGTCCCACTCCAGCCTTCTTCGCAATCGCACTCAGCGGGACCGCAGGATCGAGCGTCAGCTCTGCCACAGCGACCTTCAGAATTCGTTCTCGATTTTTCTTGGCGTCAGAACGCATCGCCACTTCGTCATTCCTGGGCAAAGTTATTTCCTTCGCTGCATTGCAAAGCGGACAGTTGTCCGGTAATTTTTAACACAAGTGGACAGCTGTCCGCTTTTGTTCTCTTACTGGAGTTTACTATGAACAGCACGGGCAACACGATTCTGGTTACCGGCAGCACCTCAGGCATAGGCCTTGGTCTGGCGCTAAGGCTTCACCAGGCGGGAAACAACGTAATCATCGCGGGACGGCGCAAGGCTCTGCTCGACAAGATCGTGTCGGAACATCCAGGCATTGAATCGGTAGTGCTGGACGTCTGCGATCCGCAATCCATCCAGCGCACCAGCGAAGCGCTTGCGATCAGTCACCCCAATCTGAACGTGCTCATAAACAACGCGGGCATCATGCACTGGGAGGATCTGACTGATTCCCAATACCTGAGCACAGCCGAAGATATCGTGACAACGAACTTGCTTGGCACGATTCGCATGGTGTATGCATTTACTCCCCAGTTGCTCAAGCAGCCCAGTGCCACGATTATCAATGTCAGTTCGGCGTTGGCCTTCGTCCCGCTGCCTGCGACACCGACCTACAGCGCAACCAAAGCGGCAGTTCATTCATTCACTCAAAGTCTTCGAGTGCAGCTGGAGAACTCATCAGTCGAGGTCATCGAGCTTGCGCCACCGGGAGTGCGCACCACTTTGCTTGGACAGGAAAATGACGAACACGCCATGCCCTTGGACGAGTTCCTGAATGAAATCTTCGCACTGCTCGAGATCGCTCCGACCCCACAAGAACTGGTCGTCGAGCGCGCCAAGCCACTACGGTTTGCTGAAGCGAACGGTTCACATGCTGAGGTACTCGAAATGCTTGCGGGATACAAACCACCGGCAGAATGATCTCAACCGTGCGGATGACACCTGAAGTATTGCTGGATCTTCGCCACACACTTAATTCGTTCGCACACCCAGGCAACGGTAATTGAATATTGTTTGTATGCGAGGAGGTTATTGACATGAAAATCGGAATTATCGGCGCGGGCAACATTGGGGCTACTCTTGCCCGTAAGCTCGCTGCATGCGGCCATGAAGTGAAACTGGCCAACTCGAAGAGCCCTCAGAGTATTCAGGACCTCGCCAACGAAATCGGTGTACGGGCGGTGACCAAGGAAGACGCTGTGTCGGATGTGGATGCGGTTATCCTCTCGATCCCCTTCGCGAAGTACCCCGATCTGCGCCAAACGTTAAGTCATGTTCCCGAGAAGGTCGTCGTCATTGACACGTCCAATTACTATCCGGGACGAGACGGGGCGATCAAGGAGGTAGACGACGGCAAGCCCGAGAGCATCTGGGTAAGCGAGCAGATTGGTCGCCCGGTCGTCAAGGCATGGAACGCCGTTCTCGCAGCGACTCTTGCCGACAAAGGCCAACCAGCCGGGTCTTCAACACGCATCGCCTTACCCGTGGCTGGGGATGACCCCTATGCCGAGGCAATCGCGCAGGATCTTGTCGAGGATACCGGGTTCACCGCGCTTGCCGCTGGCAGCCTTGAGAGTTCATGGCATCAGCAACCAGGCACGCCTGCATACTGCACCGAACTAACCCTGCCGGAGCTAAAATCGGCCTTGTGTGCGGCTGATAAAATCAGGGCGCCTCAAAACCGGGACGCACTTCTGGCCAGATTCATGGCTCCCGGTGGTCAGTTTACACATGAGCAAATTGTTGCCACGAATCGTGCAATGACAGCCTGACTATCGAACTGCTGAATCGCGCGGCCACCGCCAGATTAGGCGGTAGCCGTCGCTCAATCTCAACGCCGGCAAAGCACAATCCGTTACGGCGGGCGCGCATCGGCGGATCAAATGATTATTGCGCGGAGCCTTCGCTGAGCGTGCTTGCTGCCTGAAACAGGATCTGCCCCACAAAATCGATCTCCTGCTCAGTGATGATCAGCGGCGGCAAGAAGCGCACCGTCGCCCCATGGCGCCCACCAAGCTCGACGATCAAGCCGTGCTTCAGGCAAGCCTGCTGGAAGGCCTTGGCCCGGGCTGTGTCCACCGGCGGGTGGCCCTGTACATCAAGGGTGCCCTGCGGGTCGACGATTTCCATCCCGAGCATCAGGCCGCGACCACGTACATCGCCGATCCAGGCGAACTCGTTTTGCAGCGCCTGCAGTTGTTTTTGCAGATAAGCGCCGACCTTTTCAGCGTGCTGGACCAGACCTTCATCGCGGATGAAACGCAAGGTCGCGGTACCGGCCGCCATCGCCAACTGATTGCCGCGGAATGTGCCGGCGTGGGCACCCGGCTGCCAGACGTCCAGCGACTCGTGGTAGACCATGACCGACAGCGGCAACCCGCCACCGATGGCTTTGGAGAGGGTGATGACATCCGGCGTGATCCCCGATTGCTCGAAGCCAAACATCCGGCCACTGCGGGCAATGCCGCACTGGATCTCGTCGACGATCAGCGGGATACCGTGGGCCTGGGTCAATCGGCGCAGTTCCTGCAGCCAGCGGTCCGGCGCGGCAATGACCCCACCCTCCCCTTGAATCGGCTCCAGGATCAGCGCCGCCGGTGCGGTCACCCCGCTTTCCGGGTCGTTGAGCAAGTGCTCCAGGTAACGCACGTTCAACGTGACTGCCTGATCGCCGGCCACCCCGAACGGGCAACGATAGTCGTGCGGGAACGGCAGGCGCTGCACACCTGGCATCAATGCGCCGAGGGCATTTTTCGGTGACAGGTTGCCGCTGATGGCCAGCGTACCCAGGGTCATCCCGTGATAGGCCCCTTCGAACGCCAGGACTGAATGCCGCCCCGTGGCGGTGCGGGTCAGCTTGAGCGCGGCCTCGACCGCATCGGCCCCACTCGGGCCGCAGAACTGGATGCGTGCATGGCGAGCGAACTCGCTAGGCAGGCAAGCGAAAATCTCTTGGACGAATGCGTCCTTCACGGGGGTCATGAGGTCCAGGGTGTGCATCGGCACACCGGCTGCCATGACCTGAGTGATGGCTTCGATAATCACCGGATGGTTGTGGCCCAGCGCCAGGGTGCCGGCACCGGCCAGGCAATCGACAAACACTTGCCCCCGGCTGTCCTGCACATAAATGCCATGGGCCCTCTCAAGCACCAGCGGAATGCGTCGCGGGTAACTGCGGGCGTTGGATTCCTGCTGTTGCTGACGTTCCAGCAGTGGGGTCGAATCGAGGCAGTAAGGACTCGACAGGCCGGTGTGCAACAGGCGCAGCTGTTGCGCGCCACCCGCTGTGACATTCGAAAAAGCACTCATGATTTCCTCCATGGAGGCTGGGTTTGGAAGGGAACGAACAGCCTGGAAACAAACATCCGATACGTTGCAGGACAGGCGCGAGGAGATTGCCTCCCCGCGCCTTTGGGTTTACATGTCGTCGCTTACATATCGTAACGAAGGCTCATGCCCACCGTGCGCGGTGCGCCGACGTCGATGATGTCGTCGTTACGATTGTTGGTGACGTATTCCTTGTCGAAGGCGTTTTTGACGTAAGCGGACACAGCGACGTTCTTGGTGACTTTGTACTCGGTGTTGAAGTTCACCAGCACATAGGCGTCGCTCTTACGCTCACCAGTGACTTTGCCGTTTGAATCGAACTCATACTCCGAAGGCGCGGTGCCCTGATAGACAACGTCCGTGCCGAATATCAGACGGTCGTCGAAGCGATAGACACCCCCCACAGAGGCCTTGTATTTAGGCGAGAAGAGGAACGACTCACCACTCCTGTCCTGACCGCTGTCAGAGACGAAGTCCTTGTATTTGCTATCGGTCACGGCCGCGCCGACGTTCAGGGTCAGTTGCTCGGTGATGTCTTTTTCGACGAAGACTTCCAGGCCCTTGATGTCACTGCGACCGGCGTTGTAGATATCAATGACCGCGCTACCGTTCTGCCGCACGCTGACCTGCTGGTCTTTCCAGTCGGTGTAGTACAGGTTGGCGCGGGTACGCAGAGTTTTGTCGAAGAACGAACCACGATAAGACAGCTCGTAGTTGGTGGTGTATTCCGGGTCGTAGGCCTGGTGACCACTACCGGAGCGCAGGTTGACGCCGCCACCGCGATAGCCCTTCTGCACCATGAAACCGAGGTACTGGTCCGTTGCCAGTTCATAGTCGATGCCGAGTTTCGGCAGCACGGCATCAAACGACTTCTTGATTTTCTCGGGAACGAAGCGGCCGTCCTCTTCGATATCGGTATCGTTCGTCTCATGGTCGTAACGCAGACCGGTGATCAACGTCCAGCGCGGTGCGAACGTCCAGTTGACTTCACCGAACACCGCCTTGTTTTCAATCTTGGTATCACCTTTGACCGTACGAACCAGCACGTCATCGAAAAACAACCGGTCGTGGAAAGCGTTGGTGTTGTGGCCATAGTACGCACCCACAAAACTCTTCACTGTGTCTGAGGCGTAATTCAGGCGCAGCTCCTGACTGAACAGGTTACCGTCTTGCTTACGCAGCACGACCTCGTCAGCCAACGCCGTCTGGTCAAAGTCCAGACGGTTGCTGTAGTCGGTGCTGGTATTGGCGGTCATGCTCGTCAGCGACCAGGCATCGTTCAGACGATAATCCACCTTGGCGCTGAGGGTGTCCTGCTTGAGGTTGTCGAAAGCCTTGGTGTTGGACGCGATATCGTAATAGCTCGGCTTGCCGTTGACGCGCATGGTCGAACGGTCGCCCTGGCGGTGTTCGCTATGGGCGTAGGTCAGCAAGACATCGGTGTCGTCATTGGGCAGGATCAGCAATTTGCCGCGGGTGTTGCTGGTGCGACGCGGGTTGGCGTCGTCATTGAGCGTGGTGTTGCGGATGTAGCCGTCACCTTCGCCATAGTCCACAGCGATACGCCCGGCGATCTTGTCGTCGACGATGGAACCACCACCGGCCACCGCCGCCCCGCGCTCGCCGTAATTGCCCACATTGGTTTGTGCCGAGAAGCTCGGTTCGAAAGTTGGGTTCTTGGTCCGGATAACCACCGCGCCGGCCAGGGAGTTACGGCCCTGGGTGGTGGATTGCGGGCCAAGGAATACTTCGACCTGCTCGGCATCCCAGAGCGGGACCGGGCTGAGGGTCAGCGCACGGTTGGGCTGCACGGCACCGTCGACATACACCGATACCGCACCATTGAGGGCCGCCGGGCCCTGATCGTCAAAACCGGACACCGGAACACCACGGATACCCCAGTTCTCATTGCCGGCCTGGCTATAGACGCCAGGTGTGCGGGCAAACACATCCACCAGGTCCTTGTCGCCGTGCTCACGCAGACTCTTGTCGGTGACGACCACGACGCTGGACTGGGTCTGCTCAAGCGTGCGGTCGATTTTTTCACCTGTCACGGTGATCGGAGCAATCTCCATCGTGCCGGCTTCTTCGGCCGCCCATGCAGCGTTGCTCAGGCCTATGGCCGACCCTACAGCCAACGCAATTGTGTTCTTTTTGAAATTCACGCCCCGCTCCCCTGCGACAGATATTTTTAGGTTTTTTGAGCTGGCCGAAGGCTGTGTGGCGCCAGCGGAGCGGAGTCTAATCCAAAAAAAAAATTAAATAAATAGTATTGATAATCCATCTCATTTGTACCTAGTATGACGTCTTGTATTGATTTGAATACATTACAGACGAGTCCTACACAACCGACCGCTGCCCTGCTTTCAAGGTCTTGTGACTGGTCGAAGAAGACAAAAGAGGATGTACAAGGATGACCTCAATCGAACACCTGAACGGGCGTTCCGAGCTTTTTTCCATGGCGCCCACGGATGCAAGCGCCCAGTCGCTACCCCTGCTGGTGCAGGGGGCATCGGGACAGTCGATCCACGATCTGGACGCCTCGATTCGCGACAGCCTGGCTCATGCCCTGACCACGGTTGGCGGCGTGTTGTTTCGCGGTTTCACGGTCGCCACGCCCATCGATTTCAAGCGCTTCGCCGCCAGCTTCGGTACACCGCTGGCCAGTTACGAATTCGGCTCCACGCCACGCAGCAAGGTCTTCGCCGGGGTCTATAGCTCCACGGAATACCCGGCCCATCAATTCATACCCTTGCACAACGAGCAGGCCTACACCCGCCCTTGGCCTTCGCGCATCTGGTTTCACTGCATCAAGGCCAGTGAAACCGGCGGCGAGACCCCGATTGCCGACAGCCGCCTGATCTACCAGCGCATGCCCGCCGAGATCCGCGAGCTGTTCGCCAGCCGCGAGTTGCTCTATGTACGCAACTACAGCGGCGCCCTGGACCTGCCTTGGGAAAAAGTCTTCAACACCCAGGACCGTGCCCAGGTCGAACGCTACTGCCGGGACAATGACATCGAGTGGGAATGGAAAGCCGATGGCGACCTGCGCACCCGCCAGCGTTGCGCCGCCGTGCAGCAGCATCCCGATACCGGTGAATGGGTCTGGTTCAACCAGGCGCACCTGTTCCATGTCTCGGCCATCGAACCGAGCGTACGCGCCAGCCTGCTGGCAGCGGTGGGTGAAGAGAACCTGCCGCGCCATGTCTATTTCGGCGACGGCTCGGCCATTGCCGACGACATGCTCGACACCGTGCGCGAGGTTTATCGCGAGACTGCCATCAGTTTCCCCTGGCAACCGGGCGATATCCTGATGCTCGACAACCGACTGGTGGCACACGGTCGCAATCCTTTCACCGGTGACCGCAAAGTCATCGTGGCCATGGCGTGAATTGCACATGTTTTCATTCAAACATTGGATCGAGGTGCTGGAAGCCAACGCCCAGCACTTCCCTCAGCGTGCTGCCCTGCATTTCTTGCCGGACGGTGTAAACATCGGCGAAACCCTGACCTTTGCCCAACTGCACGAGCAGTCCCAGTCCCTGGCGGCCGCGCTGCAAGCGCGTTATGCGCCGGGTGATCGCGTGCTGTTGATGCTGCCCAGCAGCCTCGACTACGCCCGCGCCTTCTGTGCCTGCCTATATGCGGGCCTGATTGCCGTGCCGTTGTTTCCGCCACCGTCGCGCAAACCGCGCCACCTCGACCGCGTCCGCAACGTGGTAGTGGATGCCGAGCCGGCGCTGATTCTGGCACCGGCGGATCATTGCGAAAGCCTGCAGGAACTGGTGGAGGGCCGCGTCGAGGTGCTGACCGTCCAGCACCTGGGCACACCACCGACCAGCCAGTGGCAACGCCCGGCTATCGACGGTTCGACCGTAGCCTTCCTGCAATACACCTCAGGCTCGACCGGCTCGCCAAAAGGCGTCGAGGTGCGTCAGCGCAACCTGATCGCCAACGTCGAACTGATGCGCCAGGCGTACGATTTCGACGAGCACGGCGCCATGGTCAACTGGCTACCGCTGTATCACGACATGGGCCTGATCGGCGGCATGCTGGCTCCGCTCTACAGCGGCATGCCGTGCTACCTGATGGCTTCCCAGACCTTCGTCAATGCGCCGTCGACCTGGCTGCAGGCATTGAGTCGCTACCGGGCCACCGCCAGCTTCGCCCCCAACTTCGCCTATGCCCTGTGCAACCGCGTGGTCAGCGACAACCTGATCGCACAGCTGGACCTGAGCAACTGGAAACACGCCATCAACGGCGCAGAGCCGATCCATCCCGGCACCCTGGAAGCCTTCGCCCAGCGTTTTGCCGCCTGCGGCCTGAACCCGTTGGCCATCAGCCCCGGTTATGGCCAGGCCGAAGCAACGCTGTGCGTCAGTGCCACGCCGGCCGATGCGCTGCCGGTGGTGCTGCGCCTGGACAAAGCCGTGCTGGAGAGCGGTCGCGTGGCCCTGGCCGCTGCCGATGCCGCCGCGGTGGAGTTCGTCGCCTGCGGTTATCCGCAAGCCTTGCACAGCATCGCCATCGTCGACCCGCACACCTTCGAGCGCTGCGCCGCCAATCGCATCGGCGAAGTCTGGCTCAAGGGCCCGAGCAACGCCGAATCCTACTGGAAGAATCCCGAAGCCACTCGTGAGGCCTTTGAGGCACGGATTGTCGGCTCATCGGAGCATTACCTGCGCTCCGGCGACCTGGGCTTCATGCACGAAGGCCAGGTGGTGATCTGCGGGCGGCTCAAGGACCTGTTGATTCTCAATGGGCGCAACCTTTACCCCCACGACATCGAATTCGCCATTACCGACGCCGAGCCGGGCATCCGTACCGGACGCATCGCCGCCTTCGCGCAAATGGACCCGGCACTGGGCCGCGAGAAACTGGTGATTGTCGCCGAGCCGCAGCGCAAGTTCGTCGACCCGGCGCATCATCCGGCGCTGTTCGCGTCGATGCAAAACGCTGTGCGCGAAGCCGCCGACTGCGGCATCGACCAGATTGTGCTGGTGCAAGCCGGCACCATCCCGATGACCACCAGCGGCAAGATCGCCCGCCAAGGTGCGCGCAAACAACTGGCCGCCGGCACGTTGAGCATCATCGCCCAGAGCGGTGGAACGCTGGCCTCGAACGACGAGCCCCTTGACCTTGCCCAGCTCAAAAGCCTGGCGACCGAAACGTCGCAACAGGCCCAAGCCGCTTGCCACCAATGGCTGGAACAGACGCTGCACGCGGTCAACCCGTATTTTTCCGCCGACTTCGACCTCAGCCTGATCGGCCAGGGCCTGGATTCCATCGGCGTGGCCGACTTTGCCGCGCGCCTGCACAGGGACCTGGGCTGGAACCTCGATACCCAAAGCCTGTTCGGGGAAACCACCCTGGGGCAATGGGCGCTGGCCCTGCACGCTTTCCTCAATGATCCAACGCCAACGGCCGATGCTCCCACCGAGCAGACCAACCCCAGTCAGGGGCATCAGTCGTTCGCCCAGCGTCGCTTGTGGTTCCTGCGCCAACTGAACCCGGACGACACCCGCCACAACCTGGTACTGCACCTGCGCCTGCAAGGTCCGCTGGACATCGAGACGCTGGCCCTGCGCCTGAACACGCTGGTCGAGCGTCACGGCGTGTTGCGCACGGTGTACCGCGACAGCGTCGATGGTCCGCAACAACAGGTGTTGCCGGCCACGGCTGTGGCGCTGGTCCATCATGATGTGCGTGAGCAGAACCAAGCGCAGCAACAGCAGACGTTGGACGAACGCCTGGCCCAAGAACACGCCACCCCGGTCGATCTGCAAGCCGGCCCAGTGCTGCGAGCGCAGTTGCTCAGCCGCCATGACCAACAGCATGACCTACTGTTGACGCTGCACCACATCGCCTTCGACGGACGCTCGGCGCAAATATTGTTGGCAGAACTGGCGGGTTCGGCGGACGCCGCGCTGCCGGGGCAATACCTGGCTTTCGCCCAATGGGAAGCCCTGCACTGGAGCGAACAGCGAATCGCCACCGAGCAAGGCTTCTGGCGCGAACACCTGGCCGGCATGCCGCAAACGTTGGAACTGGGTGGCAGCGGCCAGGCCCCGGGCGAATACAGCCTGGACTTCAACGTGCCGCAGACCGGCTGTGAGCGCTTGGCAGCGCTGGCCCGCGAACAAGGCATGACGTTGTTCATGTTGTTGCTGGCCAGCTACCAACTGGTCCTCAAGCAACTGGGCGGCCAGCCGCAGTTCCTGTTGGGCACCGACGTCAGCGGCCGACCGCTGGCAGAGCACAACGACGTCATCGGTTTCTTCGTCAACCAGTTGACCCTGCGTTGTGACTTGCGCGGCGAAGCGACCCTGGCCGGTTTCCTTGAGCAGGTTCGCGATGAGTCGCGCCTGGCCTATGCCCATCAAGGCCTGCCTTTTGATCTGGTGGTCTCGGCACTCGCGCCGCAGCGCCGCCCCGGTCACTCGCCGCTGTTCCAGGTCAAGCTCAACTATCAACCGTCACGGGTGACCCCGACTGCCATCGCTGGCGCGCAGTTGTCCGCGCTGGACGTGGCCCAGGCACCGGGGGACTTCCACCTGGTGCTCGACCTGGTGCACGGCGACGAAGGCCTCGCCGCGACCCTCAAGTATCGCGGCGAATACTTCGACCGGGACCGTGCCTTGCGCCTGCAACACCTGTGGACGCGCCTGCTGGAGCAGATGCACAGCCTGCTGGACGAGCCGTTGCCGGCACTGGCCGAGCGCATCGACAGCTGGGATCAGGCCTTTACCCGGGAGCGACAGCAGTCCCAGGCGCTGGCCGGTCGCAGCCAGATGATGCAAGCCAAACGTCGCTCCTTGTCCCTTTAACCGAGTCGGATGCCGTTATGTCTATCGTGCCCCCATCGCCACGCGCCTTTGGCGCCGTGCGTCGCAAAGCCATGAACGTCTCGGAACAACAGTTGGTCACCGAGCGCCTGCTCAGTCCGGACCACGCGCTGCCCCTGGTGATCGAACCGGCGGTCAGCGGCGTTGACCTGATCGCCTGGGCCGCCCGGGAACGCGAGTCGCTGGAAAAGAAACTGCTGCAGTACGGCGCCCTGCTGTTTCGCGGCTTCAACGTCGCGTCTGTCGAGCAGTTCGACCAGGTGATCGCCGCCCTCTCCCCCGGAGCGCTGGAATACATGTTCCGCGCGTCCCCCCGGACACGGGTCGGCGGCAACATCTACACCTCGACCGACTACCCGGCCGACCAGATGATTTTTCCCCACAACGAGCACTCCTACTCGCCGCGCTTCCCGCTGCGGTTGTTCTTCTACTGCCAACTACCGTCCGAGACCGGCGGTGAAACACCGATCGGCTCGACCCGCGCCGTAAAGGCCAGGATCAGCCCGCAGATCGAAGCGCGGTTCCGGGAAAAAGGCGTGCTGTACGTTCGCAACTACGGCGACGGTTTCGGCCTGCCGTGGCAGAGCGTGTTCCAGTCCGAAGACCGCCGCGAAGTGGAAGCCTACTGCGCCAGCGTCGGCATCGAAGTGGAATGGAAAGACAACAATCGCCTGCGCACCCGCCAACGCGGGCCGGCCGTGGTGCGCCACCCGCGCACCGGCGAAGAGGTCTGGTTCAACCACGCCACGTTCTTCCACATCAGCACCCTGCCCGAGCGAATCCGCGATTCGCTGCAAAGCAACTTCAACGACCTCGACCTGCCCACCAACACCTTTTACGGCGATGGCGAACCGATCGAACCGCAGGTCCTGGAGTCGCTACGCGCGGCCTACCTCGACTCGCTGGTGCGCTTCAGCTGGCAGCAGGGGGACGTGTTGTTCATCGACAACATGCTCGCCGTGCACGGTCGCGAACCCTTTACCGGCAAGCGCGCCATCATGACCGGCATGGCTGAAGCCCTGCTGTCGAGCGACGTTGCCGTCTGACATTCAACGGGTCCACCCGCCGTTCGCAGGCGGCTTGCCTGACACGAGTCCAGCAAGCCCCGACGTCTGTGCGGTGATCCAGGCTCAAGCCCTTTTCCAGTCGAGATGAACATGAGCGGACTTCAAGGTTTTCGTATTTCCCCGCAACAGGCATCGGTTTACCCCCACACCCACGGCGCAGCGCAGCACCCGTTCAGCTGTCATTTGCAATGGTCGCTGTCGCAACCGCTGGACATCGATGCACTGAACAACCGCCTGCAGGCACTGGTGGCCGGCAGCGAAATCGTGCGCACACGCCTGATGCCCGTGCCCGGCCTGCGTCACCCGGTGCAGGTGATTGACGAAGCCGGCTCACTGGCGGTGAACCTCCAGGACCTGCGCCAGCACAGCCGCGCCGACCAGGACGCCGCGCTCGCTCAGCTCGCCACCCAGCCCCGTGACTGGACAACCCCGCTGTGGGTGACCCTGGTGCGCCTGTCCGATGAGCAAGGCGTGCTGGACCTCGCGGCGGCCAGCAGCCACTTCGACCTCGCCAGCCTGAAATGGCTGGCCGCTGCATTGCTGCAAGACACTGCCACGGACCTGTCCGAAACCCTGCAGTACGCCGATTACGCCGAATGGCGCTGGAGCCTAGTGGAAGACGCACCGGATCATCCGGGCGTGAGCTTCTGGAAACCTGCGGGCGACACCGAACAGGCCACCTTGCAGCTGCCGCTGGAATCGCCCCTCGATGGTGGATTTGCGCCGACCCGACTGGAGCTGACGCTGCCGGCCGACCTCGCCCGTCACCCGGCCCTGACCCCGGAACTGCTGCTGGCGGCATGGGCAGCGGTCCTGGGACGACTGGCCGGCCAGCAACAGGTGCCACTCACCCTGATCCATGAAAGTCGCGGCGCGGAACTGGAGAACACCCTGGGCCTGTTCGAACAGTGCCTGCCCGTGAGCATCGAACTGGATGCCCAGGCGACTCTGCTGGAGCAAAGCACGCAAGTGGCCGCCACCCTGGAACGGCTGATTGGCTGGCAAGACTATTACACCGGCGACCACCACGCCGGATACGCTTTTGCCTGGCGCTCCGGCGATGCCCGGGAGCGCCACGCCAGTGCGGTCATGAACCCGTTGAAGGCTTGCCTGAACGTCCGCCAGTTGCCCGACAGCCTGCACGCGCAGGTGGTCTACGACCGCCATGTCCTCAGCGCCGACGCTGTGGGCTGCCTCGCCGAACAATGGCTGCAACTGCTGCACGGCGCCCTGGCCGAACCGCAACGGGGCTGGGCTCAATTGCCCCTGGGTGGCGCGCTGCAATCGCAGTTGATCGGTGCCGGCGCGAGCGCACCCTCCATCGAACCGGTGACGCTGGTGGAATTGATTGCCCGTCAGGTTCGCCAACAACCGAACGCCATCGCCCTCAGCGACAAGGACGGCGACCTGAGCTACAGCCGCCTCGACGCCTGCGCCACGCAACTGGCCCATCAACTGGTCGCCGCCGGCATCGGTCCAGGGGTGCCCGTCGGCATCCTGTTCGCCCGCAGCAACGCGGTCATTGTCGCCATGCTCGCCGTCTTGAAAGCCGGTGGCGCCTACGTGCCCGTCGATCCGACCTACCCGGCCGACCGCCGCGCCTACATGCTCGCCGACAGCGCCATCGCCCACATCGTGGTCAGCGCCGAACTGGCCGACAGTGTGCCGGCCAACCTGCAACGCTTCGTGCTGGGAGAGCTGACAACACAGGACCTCGGCGACTGTCCGGCACTGCCCTTGCCGGACGCCAACGACCTCGCCTACCTGATCTACACCTCCGGCTCTACCGGTGCGCCGAAAGCCGTGGAAATCAGCCACGGCGCCTTGAGTTTCTCGACCCAAGTGCGCATGGCGGCCTATGAGACTCCGGTGCGCGCCTACCTGTTGTTGTCGTCGTTTGCCTTCGACAGTTCGGTCGCCGGGATTTTCTGGACCCTGGCCCAAGGCGGACGCCTGGTATTGCCCGCCCCAGGCGAAGAGTTGGAGATGGCCCGCCTGGCGCAGTTGATTGCCCAGCACCAGGTCAGCCACGGACTGTCGCTGCCGTCGCTGTACCAAGCCCTGCTCGATCAATTGCAGCGCAGCGGGGGAACCGACAGCCTCGCCTGCTGGATCGTCGCGGGTGAGGCTTGCCCGCCGTCGCTGATCGCGCAACACAGCAAGACCCTGCCACACGCACATCTGGTGAACGAATACGGCCCCACTGAGGCCACCGTCTGGGCCACCTATGAGGTGCTGGACCCACGCCGGAACGTCAGCATCGGCCGTCCGATCGCCGGCATGGACCTGCGCCTGCTGAATGAATTCGACACGGCTTGCGGCATTGGCGAACCGGGTGAAATCGTCCTCGCCGGCCCCACCCTGGCCCGCGGCTATCGCCACAAACCCGAAGAAACCGCCAAGGCCTTCGTCACCCTAGCCGACGGCACTCGCGCCTACCGTACGGGTGACCTGGCGTGCTGGCTGGCCGACGGGCGCCTGGCATTCCTGGGGCGCAAGGACCATCAGGTCAAGGTGCGCGGCTACCGCATCGAGCTGGGCGAAATCGAACGCCAATTGTGCAGCCACAGCGATGTGCGCGAAGCCGCGGTGATCGTCCAGGAACATGCCGCCGGCAAGCGCCTGCTCGCCTATGTCCTGGCCGCCCACGGCTACGCACCGGACTCGGAGGCGATCAAGCGTTTCCTCGGCGAGCGTCTGCCGTCGTACATGGTGCCGGCCCTGGTGCTGACCCTGACGAGCTTTCCGCGCACGCCCAACGGCAAGCTCGACACCCGCCAGTTGCCCGACCCGGAGCAGCTCGACGAAAGCGCCCACGTGGCGCCGCGCAACGCCATGGAAACCACCCTGCAAGCCATCGTCGCCAAGGTCTTGAAACTCTCGACAGTGAGCGTCACCGACAACTTCTTCGCCATCGGCGGCGACTCGATCCTGAGCCTGCAAGTGGTGGCCCAGGCCCATGAGCAAGGCATCGCGCTGTCGGCCAAGCAAGTGTTCGAACGCCAGACCGTCGCAGCCATGGCCGAGGTCGCGCAACCGCTGGACCCGAGCACCGCCGAGCCGCAAGCCGACAGCACCGAATTCAGCGCCTCGGGCCTGTCCGATGACGAAATGCAAGCGCTGATGGCCGAACTGGACGAGGCCGACCTGTGAACGGTTCTTCTCGTCACCACGCCATCACCGTCGCCCCTATTTACGCAGGATCCTTTCAATGACCAGCGAAAAAACCACCGGTAACCCGATCGAAGACATTTACCCGCTGTCGCCGC
Source organism: Pseudomonas sp. N-1-13 (assembly GCF_057787095.1). Lineage (NCBI taxonomy): Bacteria > Pseudomonadati > Pseudomonadota > Gammaproteobacteria > Pseudomonadales > Pseudomonadaceae > Pseudomonas > Pseudomonas sp. N-1-13. The sequence goes on from NZ_JBYNRI010000001.1 coordinate 3,463,114, forward strand.
TGCAACAAGGGATGCTGTTCCACTCCCTGCTGCACGAAGACTCCGGTGTGTACCTGATGCAGGATCGCTACCGCATCGGCGGGGCCATCGATGAAGGCGCGTTCCTCGAATCGTGGCGCCAGGTGGTAGCGCTGCACCCTTCCCTGCGCGCCAGTTTCCAGTGGAAAAGCCAGAAGCAACCGGTGCAGGTGATCCATCGTCAGGTCAAGGTACCGCTGGACACCCTCGATTTGCGCGGGCTCGCCCCCCATGAGCAGGAAGCACGGATCCGCACCCTGCTGGAAGACGAGCAGAAAGTCGGCTTCAACCTGTCCAAGCCACCGCTGATTCGCTTCCGGCTGGTGCGCCTGGCTGATGAGTCCTACGAATTCATTCGCAGCTTCCACCACATCCTGATGGACGCCTGGTGCATTTCCCTGGTGACTGTGGACTTCCTCAAAGTCTACGAAGCACTGTGCAACGACCGCACGCCAGAGCTGAAAAGCCCTCGGCCGTTTCGCGATTACATCCAGTGGCTGCAACGCCAGGATGCGGGCAAGGCCGAGGAGTTCTGGCGCGGCCAGTTGCAAGGTCTAAACGCGCCCACGCCACTGACCGTGGACAACGGCGTGACCCGCGACCGCTACACCGATGCGGTGCTGGTGGACGATCAACTGATTCACCTGAACGAGCAGGAAACCCAGGCGCTGGCGGCGTTCTGCCGCAATCGGCGGATCACCCCGAACACGTTTTTCCAGGGTGTCTGGTCACTGCTGCTGTCGCGCTACAGCGGACAACAGGACGTGGTCTTCGGCGTCACCGTGGCCGGGCGTCCGGCCGACCTGACCGGCGTCGCGCAAATGATCGGCCTGTTCATCAACACCCTGCCACTGCGGGTGTCGGTGGACCCGAATGCCACGCTCGGCAATTGGCTGGGCGACCTGCAAAAGCTCAACGTCGACATGCGTGACTTCGAGCACACGCCGTTGACCGACATCCAGGGCTGGAGCGATTTCCCCCGGGGCGAGACCCTGTTCGACAGCATCCTGGTATTCGAAAACGCCCCCATCGACGAACAGATCCTCGAAGGCGGCTTCCAGTTCAGCCTCGAAGGCATGGACCACAGCGTGCACACCCACTACGGCTTGACCGTGGTGATCCTGCCGGGGGAACAGCTGGGCATCCGCGTGTCGTATGACCGCGAACGTTTCGAGGCCGCCACCGTGCAGCGCCTGCTGGGCCACATCGCCAGCCTGGTGCGCAGCATGCTCGCCGCCCCCGACGCGCCGTTGGCCAGCTTCGAACTGCTGGCCGCCGAGGAGCGCCAACAGTTGCTGGGCGAGTGGGCACTCAACCGCCACGATTTCCCGCTGGATCAAAGCTACGCCGAGCTGTTTGCCGCCCAGGTCGCCCAGCGCGGTGATCAGGTCGCTGCGATCTGCGCCGGTGAGTCACTGACCTACGCCGAGCTGGACCTGCGTTCCACGCGCCTGGCCCATGCCCTGCGCGAGGCCGGCGCCGGTGCAGATCAACTGGTCGCGCTGGTGGCCCCTCGTGGCCTGGCGCTGTTGACCATGATGCTGGCCGTGTTCAAGGCGGGCGCAGCGATGCTGCCCCTTGAGGTCAATCACCCGCCCGAGCGCCTGCGGGAAATCCTCGGGCTGTCCCGCGCGCCTCTGCTGGTGGCGAGCGAAGCCTGCAGCGGCCTGCTCGATCAACTGCTCAGCGACCTCGACCGGGCGCCCGAGGCGCTGTTCGCCGAGGCCTGCTGGACGTCGGGCAACGACGCGCCTCTGCCGGTGCTCGCCGGTCCGGACAGCCTGGCCTACGTGCTGTTCACCTCCGGTTCGACCGGCACTCCGAAGGGTGTGATGATCGAACAGCGCGGCATGCTCAACAACATCTTCGGCAAAGTACCGGCCCTGGGCCTCAGCGCCGCCGACCGGATTCCCCAGACCGCCTCGGTGGCGTTCGACATTTCGGTGTGGCAGTTCCTCGCCGCGCCGGTGCTCGGTGCCACCGTGCACATTCTTCCGGATGAAGTCGCCCACGACCCGCAACACCTGTTGCAAGTGCTCGCCAGCGAGCGCCTGAACGTGCTGGAAATCGTCCCGAGCCTGATGCGCACCCTGCTCGCGCTGTGCCCATGCGATTTGCAACTGCCGGACCTGCGCTGGGTATTGCCCACTGGTGAAGCCCTGCCGCCGACCGTGGCCCGCGACTGGTTCGCCCGGTTCCCCGACATTGCCTTGATGAACGCCTACGGGCCGGCTGAATGCGCCGACGACGTGGCCTTCCAGCCGATTTTCGAAGCACCAGGGGCCGAAGTCAGCCACATGCCCATCGGCCAGCCGACCGCCAATAACCGCCTGTATGTGCTGGACGAAGCCCTGCGTCCGGTGCCGGTTGGCGTGGCCGGGGAAATTTGTGTCGGGGGCGTCGGCGTCGGCCGCGGCTATCTGCACGACCCGCAACGCACCGCTGACGCCTTTATCGACCATCCTCAACTCGAAGGTCGCCTGTACCGCACCGGTGACCTGGGGCGCTGGCGTGCAGACGGGGTGATCGAATACCTCGGCCGCCGCGACCAGCAGGTCAAACTGCGCGGGCACCGGATCGAGCTGACGGAAATCGAACACCGTCTCGCGCAGCACCCGAACGTGCGGGAAGCCGCGGTCCTGCTGCGGGAAAACACCGTCGGCGAAGCCTGGCTGGTGGCGTACTGGGCGGCCCATGACCAGGCCCTGGGCAGCGACGACCTGAGCGAGCACCTGCGCGCGCAACTGCCGCCGTACATGGTGCCGGCGGCCTTCGTCTGCCTGGACAAGCTGCCCCTGAACAACAACGGCAAGGTCGATCGCAAAGCCCTCGCCGCCCGTGAGCTGGACTGGCAGGCCGACACCCAGCACAGCATCGCCCCGCGCAACGCGCTGGAAACCAGCGTGGCGTCTGTCTGGGCCGAGGTCCTGGGGCGCGACACAGTAGGCGTGGAAGACAACTTCTTCACCCTCGGTGGGCATTCACTACTGGCGACCCAGATCGTGGCCCGCCTGCGCACCCAATTCAAGCTCGACCTGCCGTTGCGGGTGTTGTTCGAACAGCCGACCGTGGCCTTGCTGGCCAAAGCCATCGCCGCCCGCCAGGCCGAGGCCGCCGCACCACACGCCAACGCGCTCAGCGTGCCCAAGGCCCAGCCTCGTCCGCCGCTGCTACCGCTGTCGTTCTCGCAACAGCGTCTGTGGTTCATCGAACAACTGACGCCGGGCACCACCCTGTTCAACATCCCGTTCGCCCTGCACCTCAAGGGTGAACTCAACGTCCAGGCGCTGCACGCCAGCCTGAACGATCTGCTGGTGCGCCACGAAATCCTGCGTACCGGCATCCACAATAACAACGGCGTGCCCTGCCAGCGCATCAGCCCAGCGCTGGACATCTCGCTGCCCTTCGAAGACTTGTCGAGCCTGACCGCTACCGCGCGCGCCGGCGCGCAGTTCAATGCCTTGCAAGACACCTTCGAGCAACCGTTCGACCTGACCTGCCCTCCGTTGCTGCGGGCGCGCTTGCTGCGCCTGGCGCCGGACGAGCATGTGCTCGGCATCGCCCTGCATCACCTGGTCTCGGACGCCTGGTCGGCCACCATCGCCCTGCGCGAGCTGGCCCTGGGTTATGAAGCCCGTTGCAAGGGCGCCGCCGCCGAACTGCCGGCCCTGCCACTGCAATACGCTGACTTCGCCCTCTGGCAGCGCGAACATCTGCAAGGCGCGGAACTCAAGCGCCAACTCGATTACTGGACCACCACCCTGGACCGTCGCGACAGCGACGCCAGCCCGCTGCTGGCCTTGCCCACCGATCATCCTCGACCGTCGGTGCAAAGCTACCGCGCCGGGATCGTGCAGCGTGAACTCAGCGCCGACCTCAGCGCCCGGGTACACGCCTTTGCCAGTCGCCTCGGCACCACGCCGTTCACCGTCCTGCTCGCAGGTTTCGCCGTGTTGATGCACCGTTTGAGCGGCGATGCCACGGTGCTGGTCGGCACCCCGGTCACCCACCGGGAACAACCGGGCACCGAAGGCCTGCTGGGCATTCTGTTGAACAACCTGGCGATTCGCGCGGACTTCGAGCCGCAAGCCGACTTCACCGCCCTGGTCAAACAAGTGGCCGAGCGTCTGCGCAATGGCTTGCTGCATCAGGACCTGCCGTTCGAACAATTGGTCGACAGCCTGCAACTGCCGCGCAGCCTCAGCCATGCACCGCTGTACCAGGTGATGGTCGCCCAGCAACTGGCCATGGAGTCGCGGTTGCGCTTCCCCGGGCTGGAATTCGAAGCCCTGGACACGCCGCTGCGGCACTCCGAATGCGACTTGGACTTGCACGTGCTGTGCCCGGCCAATGCGCCGATCCAGCTGGAGCTGATGTTCGCCCTCGACCTGTTCGTCGCCGACAGCGCCCGCCATACTCTCGCGCGCCTGGAGCATCTGCTCGAACACATGCTCGCCGAGCCACAGCGCCCGGTCGCCGCCTTGCCGCTGCTAATGGACGCGGAGTGGCAACGCACCGTGGTTGAGTGGAACCGCACCGAGATGCAGGTGCCGACGCACCTGACCTTTGCCCAGTTGTTCGAACAACAGGCCGAGCGCACCCCGGAACGCGACGCCCTGTGTTTCGAAGGCCGCAGCCTGAGCTACGGCGAACTGAACCGGCGCGCCAACCAGGTAGCGCATTACCTGCGCAGCTGTGGTGTCGGTGCCAACCGCCCGGTAGCGCTGTGTGTCGAGCGTTCGCTGGAACTGCTGGTCGGCCTGCTGGGCATTCTCAAGTCCGGCGGCGCTTATGTACCGCTGGACCCGACCTACCCGGTGGATCGCCTGGCGTACATGCTTGAAGACGCGCAGCCGGCACTGTTCCTCGGCCAGCAGGGTTTGCTGGAACAGCTGGGCGCCGAACTGCCACGCTTGCGCCTGGACAGCGACGCAGCGCTGTTCGCCAACCAGCCGGACAGCAACCCTGCCCCGCTCGCCGGCCCGCAAGACCTGGCCTACATCATGTACACCTCCGGCTCGACCGGTAAGCCCAAGGGCACCCTGGTAACCAACGGCTCGGTGGTCAACCTGGCCTGGGCGCGCATCCATGGTTTGTATCGCCGCTACACCGACCAGCCGATGCGCACCAGCTTCAACTACTCGTTCGCCTTCGACAGCTCGGTGGCCGAGCTGATCCTGCTGCTCGACGGCCACAGCCTGTACCTGACCCCGGAAGACGTGCGCTACGACCCCGAGGCCCTGGCCGGGTTCTTCCGCGACACCCGTCTGGAAGCCTTCGAGTGCACCCCGGCACAGCTCAAGGCCCTGCTTGAAAGCGACGGTGTTCGCCGTGGCGAGGTGTACCTGCCGCGCTTCGTGCTGTTCGGTGGCGATGCGGTGGATGCACAGCTATGGCAACGCTTGCCGTCGATTGCCGGCAGCCGCTTCTTCAACACCTACGGCCCAACCGAATGCACGGTCGATGCAACCGGTTGCGCGGTGGATGACTTCCCGCTGCGGCCGATCATTGGCCGGCCGATCGCCAACGTGCGCACTTACGTGCTCGATGCGTTCCTCAACCCGATGCCGGTGGGCGTCCCGGGGGAACTGCACATCGGCGGTGCCGGCGTGACCCTGGGCTACCTCAACCGTGCCGAACAGACCGCGAAGGTGTTCATCGAAGACCCGTTCTCGTCGCTGCCCGGTGCGCGGATGTACAAGTCCGGCGATCTGGTGCGCTGGCTGCCGGACGGCCAGCTCGAATACCTGGGACGCATGGATCATCAAGTGAAGATTCGTGGCTTCCGCGTCGAACTGGGGGAAATTGAAACCCTGATCGGCGCCCAACCGGGCGTGCGCCAGGCCGTGGTGTTAGCCCGTGAAGACGTGCCCGGCGACAAGCGCCTGGTGGCCTACGTGACCTGCGACCAGCAGGCCGACATCCACGCCTGGCGCAACGCCATTGGCGCCGCCCTGCCCGACTACATGGTGCCTTCGGCATTCGTGCTGCTCGATGAGTTGCCACTGACCGACAACGGCAAACTCAACCGCAAGGCCTTGCCGGCCCCGGACATCCAAGCCGCACCAGACGCTCTGCAGCCACCGCGCAGCGTCGCCGAACAGCAACTGGCTGCCCTGTGGGCCGAGTTGCTGAACGTGCCGTCGTCGCAGATCGGCCGTGATAGCCACTTCTTCTACCTCGGCGGCCACTCGCTGCTGGCGGCGGCGCTGTTTGCCCGCCTGCGTCAACAGTTCACCAGCGTGCCACCGTTGCGCTCGGTATTTGAACACCCAACCCTTGAAGCCTTGGCCGCGCTGCTGGGCGATCCCCTGCAAGCCCCGGCGGCGACCTTCGCTGCACCGGCACGTCCGGCACGCCTGCCGCTGTCGTTCGAACAGCAACGCCTGTGGTTCCTCGAACAACTGAGCGTCGGCGGTGGTGAATACAACGTGGTCAGCGCCGTGCAACTGGACGGCGAACTCAATGTCCAGGCCCTGCAAACGGCCCTGGACAGCGTGGTCCAGCGCCACGAGATTCTGCGCAGCCGCATCGTGCGCGATACCGACGGCGAGTTGGCGTTGATCGTCGAACCGCAAGTCGCTATCACCTTGCAAGTCACGCCACTGCAGGCCGCCAGCGACGAGCAGTGGCAACAACTGACCGACGCGGCGATCCACGCGCAAACTGGCCGCCGTTTCGACCTCGCCGCCGAAGTGCCCGTGCGTGCCACACTGCTGCAACGCAGCGGCGGCGCCCAGTCGCTGCTGTTGCTCAGCCTGCACCACTGCGCCACCGATGACGCCTCCAGCCAGAACCTGCTGGATGAGCTGCGACAGTTCTACACCGCCCAGTGCCAGGGCACTCCGGCGGCACTCCCGGCACTGGCGCTGCAATACCCCGATTATGCCCTCTGGCAGCGCGAGCCCGGTCAACAGACCGTGTTCAGCAGCCAACTGGAATACTGGCGCAACCAACTGGAGGACGGCGACTACCTGCTGGACCTGCCGACCGAACAGGGCCGTCCAAACCAGCTCGCCCCGACGGCCGGCGCAGTGCAACTGCAACTGCCGTCTGCCCTGGTGGAACGCCTGCGGCAGTTCGCCCAGCAACGCGGCGCCACGCTGTACATGCTCATGCTCGGTGCGGCGCAGTTGCTCTTGGGGCGCTACGCCAACCAGCGCGACGTACGGGTCGGCAGCCCGGTGGCCCAGCGTCCATTCGCCGAGCTGCAACCGCTGATCGGCTGCTTCGTCAACACCGTGGTCATGCGCGCCGATCTGGATCCGACGCTGGATTTCGAAGGTTTGCTGGGCCAGGTGCGCAACCGTGTGCTGGATGCCCAGCAGCATCAGGACGTGCCGTTCGACCAGGTCGTGGAGCACCTGAAACCTTCGCGCAGCCTCGGCCAGACGCCGCTGTTCCAAGTGCTGTTCGCCATGCAGAACTCCGATTCGTCGAGCCAGCCATGGCCGCAGTTGCAGGTCAGCGAACGGGCGGTGACCGCCCAGGCCACCAAGTACGACCTGAACTGGGAAGTGCACGACGGCGAGGTGCTGTCGGTGTTGCTGGAGTACCGCGCCGCGCTGTTCAGCGAAACCACGGCCCGGCGTTGGCTGGAACAGTGGCAACAACTGCTGGAAGCCATGCTCGAAGCACCGCAGACCCGTCTCGGGGACTGGTCACCGTTGCCAGCGGCAGAACGTCAGCGTCAACTGGTCGAATGGAACGCCACCGAGCGCAACTACAGCGGCCCGACCGACCTGCACACCGCGCTCAGCCAACAAGCCGCCCTGAGCCCCAACGCCCCAGCATTGGTGTTCGAAGGCCAGCGCCTGAGCTATGCCGAGCTGGATCAACGGGCGCAAACCGTTGCCCGGGCCCTGCGCGCCGCCGGTGTAGGCACCGACAGCATCGTGCCGCTGTGCATGGAGCGTTCGGTGGAGATGGTCGTGGCCTTGCTCGGTATCGTCCATGCCGGCGCCGCGTGGTTGCCGCTGGACCCGGAATTGCCGGCTGCACGCCTGGCGTTCCTGATCGAAGACGCCGATGCCAAGGTCACCTTGACCCAGGCGCAGTGGCTGTCGCGCCTGCCAACCGGACATCAAGCCTGGACCCTCGACGCCCTGCCCCAGGCTCCAGCGTTCGAGCCGATCAGCGTTGAAGCTCACGACCTGGCCTACGTGCTCTACACCTCCGGCTCCACCGGCCAACCCAAAGGCGTGATGAACGAACACGGCGCCTTGATGAACCGCCTGCACTGGATGCAGGACGCCTTCCCGATTGGCCCGAACGACCGTGTCCTGCAAAAGACCCCGTACAGCTTCGACGTCTCGGTGTGGGAGTTCTTCTGGCCGCTGATCACCGGCGCGACCCTGGTGGTCGCCCGTCCGGACGGGCATCGCGACCCGGCCTATCTCAGCCAGTTGATCCAGCAGGAACGGGTCACCACCCTGCACTTCGTACCGTCGATGCTGCGGGCGTTTGTCGAAGAACCGAGCCTGGTCAACTGCCACAGCCTGCGCCAGGTGTTTGCCAGCGGCGAAGCACTGCCGGTGGATCTGGTGCGGCGTTTCATGGGCCAGCACCCGGCGGCCCTGGTCAACCTGTACGGCCCGACCGAAGCAGCCATCGACGTCTCGGTCTGGCGTTGCTCGGCCAACGACGTGATCGTGCCAATTGGCAAGCCCATCGCCAACCTGCGTTTGTACATCCTCGACGAGGCCATGCAACCGTTGCCGATTGGCAGCATCGGCGAGCTGTACATCGGTGGCATCGGCGTGGCCCGGGGTTATCTGAAACGCCCGGACCTGACCGAGGAACGCTTCCTCGCCAGCCCATTCATCGAGGGTGACCGCCTGTACCGCACGGGCGACCGTTGCCGCTTCCTGGCCGATGGCAACATCGAGTACCTGGGGCGTCTCGACCATCAGGTGAAATTGCGCGGCCAGCGCATTGAACTGGGGGAAATCGACGCTGCACTGCTCGCGCAGGCCGGTGTTCGCGATGCCGCCACCTTGTTGCTCGACCAGCGCCTGGTGAGTTTCTGGTGCGGAGACGCCGATGAGGCGACCCTGCGTGCCGAGTTGAGCGACAGCCTGCCCGCGCACATGCAGCCAAGCCTGTTCGTGCAGCTCGACAGCCTGCCGCTCAACAGCAACGGCAAGCTCGACCGCAAGGCATTGGCCGCCACGCCGCTGCCACAGAGCCAAAGCGACCAGCCGCGCACAGCACCGCGCAACGCCACTGAAAGCGTACTCTGCGAACTGTTCGGCGAAGTGCTGGGTTGTTCGCCAGTCGGCATCGAAGATCACTTCTTCCAACTCGGAGGCCACTCCTTGCTGGCCACCCGCCTGGTCAGTCGGGTCCGTGAGCGCCTTGGGGTTTCCCTGCCCTTGCCGCTGGTATTCGCCCAACCGACGGTCGCGGCCCTGGCCGAGCATCTGCGCGCGGCCATGCCCGGTGAATCGATCAGCGCACAACCGCGCCCGGCGCAATTGCCCCTGGGTCTGGCCCAGCGCCGATTCTGGATGCTCAGTCGCCTGGTGCCGGAATCCCGCGAGTACCACATGCCGTTTGCCCTGACCTTGCGCGGTGAGCTGCAGGTCCAGGTCTTGCGCGAGGCCTTTGAGCAGCTCAGCCAGCGCCATCTGGTGCTGCGCAGCCGGATTGTCGAAGTCGACGGCGAGCCGCAATTGCTGATCGACGACCACGGACCGGCGCTCGCGGTCACTGACGTCGCGACCCAGGACTGGGCCTCGGCCTGCGCCAACGCCCAGGACGAACTGATGACAGCGTTCGACCTGGCCGCCGCCGCACCTTGGCGCGCGCATCTGCTGCAACGCCAGGGCAGCGACGAAAACCTGCTGCTGGTGTGCCTGCACCACAGTGCCACCGACGGTTGGGCCATGCAGTTGCTCATCGACGAACTGACCCAGGCCTACGCCGCCGGCCTCAACGGGCAGTCGCCGGCCTGGACGCCGCTGGAGATCGACTACGTCGATTTCGCCCTGTGGCAACAGCACCCGGACACCCAGACCCGACGCAGTGACAGCCTGGACTATTGGAAAAACCACCTGGGCCAGGAAGACTACCAACTCGACCTGCCCATCGACCATCCGCGTGGCGCCGAAGCAGATCGTCGCGCCCGGCAACTGACCCTCCGTCTCGGCACCCAGCGCGCCGAAGCCATCCGTCAGTTCGCCCGTCAGCGCGGCACCACCACCTATGTGGTGCTCGCCACGGCCTTGAGCGCGCTGCTGGCGCGTTACAGCGGTCAACGGGAGATTCGCTTCGGCACCCCGGCGGACCAGCGTGATCAACCGCAAGCCCAGACACTGCTGGCCTGTCTGGTCAACACCCTGGTGATCCGCAGCGACGTCGACCAACGGGCTCCGGCCGAGCAATTGCTCGCCAGCCTCGAGGCCGACCTGCGCGCAGCCCAGGCCCATGCCGACCTGCCCTTCGCCACACTGGTCGGTGCTGTCGCGCAAAACCGCGACCTGAACCGTACACCGCTGTTCCAGGTGCTGTTCTCCCTGAACTATGGCCGGATGGACAGCAGCCAATGGCCGGGGCTGAACGTCGAAGAGCAGATGCTGCCGGTGATCGACGCCAAGTTCGAACAGAGCTGGGAAGTCCAGGACGATGGCAGCGACATGACGCTGGCGCTGGAATACCAATCGGCCTTGTTCGACGAAACGACGATGCAACGCTGGAGCACTCAATGGTGTGCGCTGCTTGATGCCTTGGTGGCAACCCCTGGGCGCACGCTGGTCGAACTGTTCCCGCAACAGCAGGATCAGCAGCAACTGGATCGCTGGAACGCCACCGAACGTCACTACAGCGGCCCGACCGACCTGCACACCGCACTCAGTCAACAAGCCGCCCTGAGCCCCAACGCCCCAGCGCTGGTGTTCGATGGCCAGCGCCTGAGCTATGCCGAACTGGATCAACGGGCGCAAACCGTTGCCCGGGCCCTGCGCGCCGCCGGTGTAGGCACCGACAGCATCGTGCCGCTGTGCATGGAACGTTCGGTGGAGATGGTCGTGGCCTTGCTCGGTATCGTCCATGCCGGCGCCGCGTGGTTGCCGCTGGACCCGGAATTGCCGGCTGCACGCCTGGCGTTCCTGATCGAAGACGCCGATGCCAAGGTCACCTTGACCCAGGCGCAGTGGCTGTCGCGCCTGCCAACCGGACATCAAGCCTGGACCCTCGACGCTCTGCCCCAGGCTCCAGCGTTCGAGCCGATCAGCGTTGAAGCTCACGACCTGGCCTACGTGCTCTACACCTCCGGCTCCACCGGCCAACCCAAAGGCGTGATGAACGAACACGGCGCCTTGATGAACCGCCTGCACTGGATGCAGGACGCCTTCCCGATTGGCCCGAACGACCGTGTCCTGCAAAAGACCCCGTACAGCTTCGACGTCTCGGTGTGGGAGTTCTTCTGGCCGCTGATCACCGGCGCGACCCTGGTGGTGGCGCGTCCGGACGGGCATCGCGACCCGGCCTATCTCAGCCAGTTGATCCAGCAGGAACGGGTCACCACCCTGCACTTCGTCCCGTCGATGCTTCGGGCGTTTGTCGAAGAACCGAGCCTGGTCAACTGCCACAGCCTGCGCCAGGTGTTCGCCAGTGGCGAAGCCTTGCCAGTAGATCTGGTGCGGCGCTTCATGGGTCAGCACCCGGCCGCCCTGATCAACCTGTACGGCCCGACCGAAGCGGCCATCGACGTCTCGGTCTGGCGTTGCTCGGCCAACGACGTGATCGTGCCGATTGGCAAACCCATCGCCAACCTGCGCTTGTACATCCTCGACGAGGCCATGCAGCCGTTGCCGATTGGCAGCATCGGCGAGCTGTACATCGGTGGCGTCGGTGTGGCCCGGGGTTATCTGAAACGCCCGGACCTGACCGAGGAACGCTTCCTCGCCAGCCCATTCATCAAGGGTGATCGCCTGTACCGCACCGGCGACCGCTGCCGCTTCCTGGCCGATGGCAACATCGAGTACCTGGGGCGTCTCGACCATCAGGTGAAGTTGCGCGGCCAGCGCATCGAGCTGGGGGAAATCGACTCAGCGCTGCTGAACCTACCGGCCATCACCGGCGCCTGCACCCTGGTCATCGACAACCGCCTGGTGGCGTTCTACAGCAGTAGCACCGCGCAGTCGGACCTCGACACCCAGCTCGCGGCCGAACTGCCGGCGTACATGGTGCCGGCGGTGTGGGTGCAAATCCCGGCCCTGCCTCTGAGCACCAACGGCAAGATCGACCGCAAGGCCCTGGCTGCCCTGCGCCTGCCAAGCACCCAGAAAGACTACGCGGCACCGCGCAACGAGCTGGAACGCCTGCTCTGCCAGTTGTTCGGCGAACTGCTCGGCGACACCTTGACCGGCGGCCGTGAAGTCGGCACCTCGGACAGTTTCTTTGCCCTGGGTGGTGACTCGATCCTCGGCCTGAAACTGATCTCGCGCCTGCGTGAACAGGGCTATTCGCTCACGCCACGGGACCTGTTCCGTTCGCCGACCCCGGCGGCGCTGGCCCACGTGACCACGACTCTGTTGACCCAGGCCGAGCAAGGCGACGTGAGCGGGCCAATGCCGCTGATGCCGTTGCACCAGTGGTTCTTCGACCAGCAGCAGGTCCAGGCCGCCCACTGGAACCAATCGGTTCTGGCCGACAGCGACCGTCGCCTGGAACCGGCCATCGTGCAAGCCACGCTGGACCGGCTGGTGGCCCACCACGACGCCCTGCGCTTGCGTTTCAGCAACATCGACGGGCAATGGCAGGCGCACATCGCGCCGGTGGCCCCGGCCCAACTGACCCGCTGCGAGCGCCCGGAACAACTGCTGCACGTCGCGCAGAGCCTGGACCTGCAACACGGCCCGTTGTTTGCCGCAGCCCTGTTGGAGGGCACGCCGCAGCGCCTGTACCTGGTGGCCCATCACCTGGTGGTCGATGCGGTGTCCTGGACGCCGCTGCTGGAAGACTTCCAACAGCTGTACCCCGCCCTGGAACGTGGCGAAAGCGCGGCGTTGCCGGCAAAAACCACCTCGTATCGTCAATGGGCCGAACACCTGCAAGCCCATGCCGCGAAGGCTGCTACCGAGCATCGCTACTGGAGTGCCCAGGTCGGCACGAACCGGCCGCCAATGGCCACGGTCGCCGAGCGCCAGACACTGGCGGCCCGCTGGGATGCCAGCCGCACGCAGCAATGGCTGACCGAGTCCCACGCGGCGTACCGCACGCAACCGGAAGAACTGCTGATCGCCGCCCTCGCCGCGACCCTGGCCGAGGTCGAACAGCGCAGCGATATCGTGGTGGACCTTGAGCGCCACGGACGTGACGCACCGTTTGCCGGGCTGGACGTCGGCCGCACCGTCGGCTGGTTCACCACGCTGTACCCACTGCGGGTGAACGCCCGCGGTGCCGCGGGCGAGCAGGTGCGCAACGCCAAGCAAGCCTTGCGTGACGTACCCGGCCAAGGCCTTGGCTACGGCTTGCTGCGCCAGCGCGGCGAGTTGCCGGCCAGCCACGGTGATGTGCTGTTCAACTACCTGGGGCATGAGCAAACGCCAGAGGGCTGGTTGCGCGCCAGCAGCCTGACCCCGCCGCCGGAGGTGGCCCCGGTGAACCGAGTGACCCATGCCCGTGAAGTGGTGGCCTGGCTGGAGGACGGCGTGTTGCGTGTCGAATGGCACAGCGTCACACCGAACGCCGACAGCCGTTTGCCCGCTCGTCTGCTGGAACATTTGCAGGCGCTGGTCGAGCACTGCCTCGACCCGCAGGCCGGTTCGCTGATGCCAGCGGATTTCCCTCTGGCCAAGGCGCTGAACCAGAAGTCCCTGGACAAGCTGCTGGGCAAACTCAAGACCAAACCCAATTCCCAAAGCTAGCGAGCGACGCCGCGCCCGCGCAGGTCTCGGACCGGCGCGGCGCCCTGATCGACTCACTTGAGTTTTCAAGACTTTGAAATGGACCAAACAAGCATGAACAACATCGAAGACATCTACTCCCTTTCGCCGACCCAGCACGGCCTGTTGTTCCACAGCGTCTACGAACCGGATTCGCGGGTGTATTACCAGCAGTTGAGCCTGGACATGAACGGCCCGCTGCAATTGAGCGCTTTTCGTGGTGCCTGGCAGGCGCTGATGCAGCGTCACGCGGTGCTGCGCAGTGCTTTTCTCTGGGAAGAACTGGACGATGCCTATCAGGTGGTGCAACAGGACGTTGAGTTGCCCTTGACTGAACTGGACTGGCAGGACCGCGCCGAGCCGCAGGCCGCGCTCGAACAGTTGGCACTGGAACAGCGGGCACAACCCCTGGAACTCAATGATTCGCCGCTGATGCGCGTGTGCCTGGTGCGCCTGGCCCCCGAGCGCTGGCACCTGATCTGGACCTTCCATCACATCCTCATGGACGGCTGGAGCGTCGGCATCGCCGTGCAGGAATGGCTGGCGCTGTACTACGAACAAGCCCATGGCCGCCCCGCCCACTTGGCGCCGACCCGCCCTTATCGAGACTACATCGCCTGGCTGGCGGAACAGGACATGGCCGCCACCGAAAGCTTCTGGCGCGAACAGTTGCAGGACGTGAGCGAGCCGACCCCACTGCCCAGCTTCGCCGTACGCCAGCCAGCGCCTGCGGGGGCACCGTTCGCCGAACGGGAAAGCCTGCTGGCCGTCAGCGAAACCGAGCAACTGGCGCACTTCGCCCGTCAGCATGACCTGACCATCAACACGCTGATCCAGGGCGCCTGGGCACTGCTGCTGGGCCAACATGCCGGGCGTGACGACGTGGTCTATGGCGTCACCGTCGCCGGGCGTCCGGAGAACCTGGCGGCGGTAGACAGCACCGTCGGGCTGTTCATCAATACCTTGCCGCTGCGCGTGCAATGGGCCGACGAGCCGACCCTGGTGGACTGGCTGCAACACTTGCAGCAAGCCAACAGCGATCTGCGCCACCACGCCTACCTGCCACTGGGCAAACTCAAGTCGATGACCCGCATCGCCGCTGAACAGGCGCTGTTCGACTCGATCCTGGTGTTCGAGAACTTCCCGGTCACCGACGCACTTAACCAGGACACCGGTGGCTTGAGTTTCAGTGCCCCGAGCAGCGACCAGCAGGCCGATGGCATTACCCTCACCCAAGGCCGCAACCACTTCCCGTTGTCGCTGATCGTGGTGCCGGACAAACAACTGCACTACCTGATCAGCTACGACCGCAGTCGCTTCAGCGATGCCGAGGTCGCGGTGTTGTCGGCCCAATTGCGCGCGATCCTGTTGGCGATGACGGCGCACGCGCAGTGCCGGGTCAGCGAGCTTGAATGGCTGAGCCCTGAAGAACGCCAACAATTGCTCGTGCAGGGTCGCGGTGTGCAACTGCCGGTAGCCGCTACGTGCCTGCACCAGCGCTTCGAACAACAGGTGGCCGCCCACCCGCAACAGCTGGCGGTGCGCGACCGCCAGAGCGCCCTGACTTACCGTGAACTGGATCAGCAGGCCAACCGCCTCAGCCAGTATTTGCGTGCCCAGGGCATCGGCCACGACAGCGTGGTGGCACTGGCCCTGGAACGCAGCGCCGAGTTCGTGATCGCCCTGCTGGCCACCCTCAAGGCCGGCGCCGCCTATCTGCCGCTGGACCTCAAGCAGCCTGCCGGGCGCCTGGCCGACGTGCTGGTGGACAGCCGCGCCGCACTGCTGATCGGTGCCGCCGCTTCACCCCTGCTCAAAGACCTGGCCGAGCACACGCCGACGCTGTGGTTGGCGGAACAGACCGACGCCATCGCCTCCCAGCCAGACACGCCACCGGTCGTGGTCCACAGCCCGACCGATGCTGCCTACGTGATCTACACCTCGGGCTCCACCGGCACCCCCAAGGGCGTGGTGGTCGAGCACCAGTCCATCGTCGATTACCTGACGGCGGTGCACGCAGTGCTCAACCCGCCATCGGCGGCTCGCTACGGCTTGCTGTCCAGCATCGCCGCCGACCTGGGCCACACCCAACTGTTCGGCGCCCTGTGCAGCGGCGCCAGCTTGTTGCTGGTGGATGAAGACAGCGGTTTCAGCCCCCTGGCACTGGCCGAATTCTTCGACCAACACCCGGTGGATGTGCTGAAGATCACCCCAAGTCATCTGGCCGGCCTGTTGCAGGCGTTGCCCGATGCCCGCCTGCTGCCCCGCGCCCTGCTGGTCTTCGGCGGCGACGCCCTCAGCCCGGCGCTGCTGGAACAGGTCAACCGCCTGGCGCCAGGGCTCAGGGTGTTCAACCACTATGGGCCGAGCGAAGCGACAGTCGGGGCGATTGCCACCGAGTTGCCGGCGGGCCTGCGCAGCATCGCCCTCGGCCGGCCACTGCCGAACCGTCAACTGCAAGTGGTCGATGCCAACGGCCGCCTGGTGCCCACCGGGGTATCCGGCGAACTGCTGATCAACGGCGCCCTGGCCCGGGGTTACCTGCACCGCCCGGACCTGACCGCCGAACGCTTCCATCTCGACGCCGATCAGCAACGCTGGTATCGCACTGGCGACCGCGTGCGCTGGCAAGTGGACGGCCAACTGGCGTTCCTCGGTCGGGTCGACAGTCAGGTCAAGATCCGCGGCAACCGCCTGGAGCTGGGCGAAGTCGAAGCGCAGCTCAAGCGCCTGTCGCCGCTGATCGAACAGGCGCTGGTCCGTGCCGTGGAACTGGACGGCAGTTTGCGCCTGGTGGCCTACCTGGTCGCCAGCCAGTCGCTGTCCGCCACGAAACTGCGTAACGACCTGGGTGCGCGGGTGCCGGACTACATGGTGCCGGCGCACTTCATCACCCTCGACGAACTGCCTCTGACCCGCAACGGCAAGGTCGATGTCCAGCGCTTGCCGCTCCCGCAAAAACCCACGGACGACAGCGCCACCCATGTCGCACCGCGCAATGAAGTCGAAGCGCAGCTGGCCGCCATCTGGCAGGAAGTCCTGAAGCTGGAACGTGTCGGCGTGCACGACAACTTCTTCGCCCTGGGCGGCGATTCGATCATCAACTTGCAGATCATCGCCCGCGCCAACCAGCAAGGGCTGAAACTCACGCCCCGCCAGCTCTTCGAGAACCGCACCATCGCCGATATCGCCCGGGTGCTGGGCGCCGATGCCAGCCATGGCGTGGCACACGAGATTGCCGATGGCTATGACCTGCCGCTGGCCGCCGGGCAACTGGCGCGCCTGCAACAAGGGCCGTTGCACGCCACCTGGCGTTGCGTGGCGCTGAGCCAGACGCTCGATAGCGAGCTGCTGACCCAGGCCATCTGCGCCTTGCAGCAACACCACCAGGCCTTGCGCCTGGCGCTCAAGGCCCTGCCGGAGGGTCAGTGGCAGCAACGGGTACTGGTCGCGGCCAAGGCCCCGGTCATCGCCACCGAGAAACTGGAGACCTGCGCCCCGGCGCAACTGCAAGCCCTGGCCCAGGCCGGTGTCGACGCGCTGGCACTGGACGCCGGCCAAACCCTGCATGCCCGCCTGCTGGAGGTGGACGGCAAACACGCCGTGCTGCTGGCCGCTCATCCGCTGTGTCTGGACGAGGCATCCTGGTCGCTGCTGCTGACTGACCTCAACCTGGCCCTGGCGCAACTGCGCTATCAGCGGCCGGTGCGCCTGTCCTACACCGGTGGCGATTTCACTCAGTGGACGCGGCACCAGCAGGCCCATGCACAGGGCGATGCCCTGGACGACGCCTGGGAACACTGGCTGCAATACGCCGGCACGGAAACGCTGCAACTGCCGAACAGCCAGCAGCCGGCCAGCGTGGTCGAGCAGACCCTGCCGGCCGCCACCTCAGGTGAGCTCAAGCGTTTGGGCGAAGTGCTGCAACTGGACTGGAACAGCCTGTTGGCCGCTGCCGTGGTCGAACAGTGCCGTGAACTGTGCGGCAATGGCCTGGTTGCGCTGAGCGTGCACGATGCCCGTCCAAGCGCCGAGCGCCTGCCGGTAAATGCGCCGATTGCCGTGGCCGACCTCGACCCGGCACGCATCATGGGACCATTGGCCCTGGCTGTGCCGTACTTCCTCCAGCCCGAAGGCGACAGCCTGCTGCAACGCTTGCATGCCCTGACCGCGCAAATGCGCGCCTACCCGCAGCACGGCGTCGACTATGGCGCCCTGCGCTACCTGTCGGACAACACCTACCTGCAAGAACCGCTGCGTGATCTGCCGGCGGCATCGGTGGCCATTCGCTGGCTCGGCAACCTCGACAGCCATCGCGAAGAGCGTGGCATCCTGGCCCAGGTCGAAGCCGCAAGCCCTGCGACAGCTTCGACTTGCCCGCTGACCCTGGACGCCTGGTGGCAGGACGATTGCCTGCACCTGCGCAGCCACGGCGCCCTCGCCGCCGACTGGGCACCGCGCCTTGCACAACGCTTGAACGAACTCGCCGGATTGGCCAGCGCAGCCGACCTGCGCCCCGCCAGCCAGGCATTTGCGCTGTGCCACAAGCAAGCGGCGACCCTGGCATCCGAACCGCTGGACTGGTCGAACATCGAAGACGTCTACCCGCTGTCGTCCATGCAACAGGGCATGCTGTTGCACACCCTGTTGCAACCCCACAGCGGCATCTACCTGATGCAGCAACGCTATAGCTGGGACGGGGTACTGCAGCGCCCGGCGATGGAAGCGGCCTGGCAGTTGTTCCTTGAGCGCCACCCCATGATGCGCACCGCCTTCTGGTGGCAGGACGATCATGAGCCGCTGCAATGCGTATACCGCCAAACTCATCGGGCGTTCGACTGGCAGGACCTGCGCCACCTCGATGAAGAACAGCAGCGCCTGGCGATGGACCAGGCCCTCGAAGCACAGCGCCTGCAAGGTTTCGACATGGCCTGTGCGCCGCTGACCCACCTGCGGGTGTTCCAACTCGATGAGCGGCGCTTCGCCGTGGTGCGCAGTTTCCACCACATCCTGACGGACGCCTGGTGCTTCGGCCTGCTGATGGAAGACCTGCTGGCGATCTATCAGGCCATCGTGCGCCAGGAGCCGGTGGCCCGTCCACGCCTGCGCTCCTTCCGCGGCTACATGAGCTGGCTGGAACGCCATGACATGGCCGCCGCCCATGCGTTTTGGCAGGCCGAAATGGCCGGTTTCAGCGAACCGACGCCACTGCATGTGGACACCCCCGTGGCACGCCCGGAGCAGGCACCGGAACAGGTCGGCGACTTCGACCAGACCCTGAGCATCGCCCAGACCCAGCGGCTGCAGCAGCTGTGCCAGCAATACCAACTGACCCCCAACACCTGGATCCAGGGCGCCTGGGCGCTGTTGCTGTCGCGCTACAGCGGCAACCGCGATGTGCTGTTCGGCGTGACCGTCGCCGGCCGCCCGACTGACCTTGCCGGCGTAGAAGAAATGGTCGGGCTGTTCATCAACAGCCTGCCACTGCGCATCGATGTCGACCCCGAGGTGCCAGTGGCCGACTGGTTGCAGGCGCTGCTGTCCCACAACGCGCAATTGCGCGAACACGAAAGCGCTTCGCTGGTGGACATCCAGCGTTGCAGCCAAGTGCCGCGCGGCCAGCAGTTGTTCGACAGCCTGGTGGTGTTCGAGAACGCGCCGCTGGATATCAGCAGCGTGAAACTGGATGCCTTCAGCATCGACATCTATGAAGACCGGGTGCACACCAACTTCCCGATGACGGTGGTGCTGTACCCCGGCGACCGCCTGGGCATTCGCCTGTCCTACGACAGCATGCGTTTCAGCACTGACACCGTGCAGCGCATGCTCGGCCATCTGGTGCAGCTGCTTTCGGGCATGCTGGAGACGCCGCAAGCGCCACTGGGCAGCCTGCACATGCTGCCCGAGGCGGAACGCCGGCAGTTGCAGATCGACTGCAACCGCAGCGACGTCGACTTCCCGCTGGAGCGCGGCTATGCGGCGCTGTTCGCCGAACAAGTGCGCAACCGTCCACAACACCTCGCTGCCGTATGCCAGGGGCAATCGCTGACCTACGCCGAACTGGACCGCCGCGCCAACAGCATCGCCCATGCGCTGCAAGCGGCCGGTGCCGGCCCGGAAACCCTGGTGGCGCTGTTCGCTGAGCGAGGCCTGGCCTTGCTGACGATGATGATCGCCACGCTCAAGGTCGGCGCGGCGTTCCAGGCCCTGGACATCCAACAGCCCCATGCACGTCTGGCGGAGCTGCTGGACCTGGGCGAAGCACCGCTGTTGCTGGTCTGCGAGCACGCAAGCTCGACGCTGGACAACGTCCTGCCGCAGATGCGCCAGCAACCCACCTGCCTGATCGCCCAGGCGCTCTGGCAAGGCCGCGAACAGCCGCCGGTCACCTATGCGCACAACCCGGATCAACTTGCCTACGTGATCTTCACCTCGGGTTCCACTGGCACGCCAAAAGGCGTGATGGTTGAACAACGCGGGATGCTCAACAACATGTTCGGCAAGGTCCCGAGCCTGGGCCTGGGTGAGCACGACCGGATTGCCCAGACGGCTTCGGCGGCGTTCGATATCAGCGTGTGGCAGTTCCTCGCCGCGCCGCTGTTCGGCGCCACCGTGCACATCCTTCCCGATGCCCAGGCCCACGACCCTGTGGCTCTGCTCGATGCGGCTCAGGAACAGCAACTGACACTGCTGGAAACCGTGCCGGCGCTGATTCGCGGCATGCTCCAGGAAAGCCAGGCGCACCACACCTTGGCGAGCCTGCGCTGGCTCCTGCCCACCGGTGAGGCATTGCCGCCGGCCCTGGCGCGGGACTGGTTCGCCCGCTTCCCGGCGATCCCGTTGATGAACGCCTACGGTCCCGCCGAATGCTCGGACGACGTTGCCTTCTACCCCATCACCGAAGCGCCCGCCGACGACTGCCTGCACATGCCCATCGGCAAGCCGACCGCCAATAACCAGGTGTTCGTTCTCGACTCGGCGCTGCGCCTGGTCCCTGTCGGTGTACCCGGCGAATTGTGCATCGGTGGTGTCGGCGTCGGTCGCGGCTACCTGCGCGACCCGCAACGCACCCGCGAAGCCTTTGTTCCGCACCCGTTCCAGGCCGATGCGCGTCTGTATCGCAGCGGTGATATCGGCCGGATGCGCGCCGATGGCGTGATCGAATACCTCGGGCGGCGCGACCAGCAAGTAAAGATTCGTGGCCACCGCATCGAACTGGGCGAGATCGAAAACCGCCTGATGCAACACCCAGCGGTGGACAGCGCGGCGGTGCTGGCACTGCCCGACGCGCGCGGGGCGTTGCAACTGGTGGCCTGGTATGTGCTCGACGATACGGCCAACCTGGGCGGCGAGTCCGCGCAACAGGTCTTGAGCGCTTACCTGGGCCAGCAGCTGGCAAGCTACATGGTTCCAGCCCGTTGGCTGGCCCTTGCGCAATTGCCGCTGAACGCCAATGGCAAGGTCGACCGTCGCGCCCTCGCCGCCCTGGGTGTGCCCCAGGACGAAACGGCGCAGGCGCAATGCTTGGCACCGCGCACGCCGACCGAGCAGGTCCTGGCCGAGCTGTGGCAGGAAATTCTCGGCCTGGACACCGTCGGTGTGCACGACGACTTCTTCGCCATCGGCGGTCACTCGCTGCTGGCCACCCAGGTGTTGTCGAGGATTCGCCGACGGTTGAACGTGAACCTGCCGCTGCGCACGCTGTTCGAGCGTGGCACCCTGGAACAATTGGCCGAAGCGGTCGATCAGCAACGCGACGCCCAGACCGAGGCCGACGGCAACAGCGAGATTGCCCTGGCGCCACGCAACCAGCCATTGCCGCTGTCCTACAGCCAGCAACGGTTGTGGTTCCTGGATCGCTTCGAAGGCCCCAGCGCCGCCTACAACATGACCACCGCCATCAGGCTGCGTGGTGCGCTGGACGTCGCAGCGCTGCAAGCGGCGTTGCAGGCCGTGTTCGAACGCCATGAGTCCTTGCGCACGGCGTTCCATCTCCACGGCGACCAGCCTTGCCAGGTCATCAGCCCGGCACCGCGGGTTGACCTGACGCCGACCGAGCTGAGTCACCTCGACCACGAGGAACAAGCGCAAACCCTGCAACGCTTGATTGATGAACAGGCGGCACGCCCGTTCGATCTGCAACAGGCGCCGATGTTGCGCGCCAGTCTGCTGCGCCTGGGCGCCGTCGATCATGTGCTGCAATTGGTGCTGCATCATATCGCCACCGATGCGTGGTCCATGGGCATCCTCATGCAGGAGCTGATCGTCGGGTACCAGGCTCGTACCAGCGGTTCGACACCGGTGCTGCCGGTGTTGCCGATCCAGTTCGCCGACTATGCCTACTGGCAACGCAGCGAAACCCAACAGCGCCTGCTGGCACGGGCCATCGACTACTGGCGCCGCCAACTCGACGGCGCGCCAACGCTGATCCCGCTACCGCTTGACCAGCCACGCCCGGCGCGTCCCGACTATCAGGGGGCGGCCCTGGAACAACGCTTCACACCGGCCCAGGCCGAGGTGCTCAAGGCCTATGCTCAACAGCAGCGGGCGACGCTGTTCATGGTCCTGCTCAATGCCTTCAACAGCCTGTTGCAACGGGCCACCGGGACCAACGACTTTATCGTCGGCACCGACCTGGCCAACCGCGAACATCCGGCCCTGGAGCATCTCATCGGCTTCTTCGTCAACGTGCTGCCGATCCGTGCCCGCCTGAGCGAGGGCGAAAGCTTTGACGCCCGTCTGCAACGCTTGCGCGAGGATTGCCTGTCGGCGTTCCAGCACCAGCAGGTGCCGTTTGACAAACTGGTCGAGGAACTGCAACCGCCGCGTACACCAGGGGTCAATCCCCTGGTCCAGGTGCTGTTCGTCATGCAGAACACCCCCAGCGGCAATGCCAGCCTGCCGGACCTTGAGGTGGAACACCTGGTATCACGCCAGGAAAGCAGCAAGTTCGACCTCGCCGTATTTGTCGAAGAGGACGAAGATCAGGGCCTGAATGTGCGCTGGGTGTATCGCACCAGCGTGTTGCACGAGCCGACCATCCAGCGCCTCGAACAAGGCTTCGAGAGCCTGTTGGAGCAGATCGTCTCGGCCCCGGGACAAGCGCTGGACAATTGGTCGTGGCGCCTTGAGGGTGGCAACGCCAGCGCAGCGTCCCTGGCGGATTCGTCGCTCGACGAAGCCACGGCCCGCAGCGCGCGCAAGCAGTCCAAATTGAGCAAGCTCAAGCAGACCCGTGCAACCGCTGTGAGCCAGGTGGCCCATGAGCAGGTCCGTACCCGCACCCTCAG
Organism: Pseudomonas sp. N-1-13; assembly: GCF_057787095.1. Lineage (NCBI taxonomy): Bacteria > Pseudomonadati > Pseudomonadota > Gammaproteobacteria > Pseudomonadales > Pseudomonadaceae > Pseudomonas > Pseudomonas sp. N-1-13. Next base: position 3,486,311 of record NZ_JBYNRI010000001.1, read on the forward strand.
CGCCGGGCAAGCCTTGCCGTTGGTGATTGAGCCGTTGCTCGGCGACCTGGACCCGGTGCACTGGGCGCTGCAAGCGCGGGAATGGATCAATGCACAGCTGCTGACCCACGGCGGCCTGCTGTTCCGGGGTTTCAACCTGCCGGATGCCAGCGCTTTCGAACAGTTCGCCCAGGCCATCGAACCCGACCTCTACGGGACCTACGGTGACCTGCCGAAAAACAAGTCCGGCAAGAACATCTACCACTCCACGCCGTACCCGGAACAGCACATGATTCTCTTCCACAACGAGAGCTCCCATCTGCCGCAGTGGCCACGCAAGCAGTGGTTCTATTGCGAAACGCCGGCGCCGCGGGGCGGTTGCACGCCCATCGTCGATTGCCGGCAGGTGCTGGCGCGCTTGCCCGAGGACATCGTCGCTCGCTTCAAGGCCCTGGGGCTGCTGTACGTGCGGCACTTCACCGACAAGCTGGATGTGCGCTGGCAGGACTTCTTCAAGACCGAACAGCGCGAGGAAGTCGAGCGCCAATGCCTGGCGTCGGGCATGCGCTGGGAATGGCTGGGGGCCGACAACCTGCGGATCGCCCAGCACTGCCCGGCCATCGTCGAGCATCCCGAGACCTTGGAACTGTCGTTCTTCAACCAGGTGCAACTGCACCACACCGCCTGCCTGGAGCCGGAAGTGCGCAGCAACCTGATCAGCCTGTTCGGCCCCGGACATTTGCCACGTAACGTGTACTACGGCGATGGCAGCGTGATTGAAGACGCAGTGATGCAAGTGATCGGCGAGGCTTATGAAGACTGCGCGGTACGTTTCAGTTGGCAAAAGGGTGACATGGTGATGCTGGACAATATGTTGGTGGCCCACGCTCGGGATCCCTTCGAGGGTGAGCGCAAGATCTGTGTCGCCATGGGCCAGATGATGCGTCGCGAACAATTGACCGGTTGCCTGCCCGAAGCACAGCCGCCGCTGGCTGCGGAGGTGCAGGCATGAGCGCCTTTGAAACTCGCGAAGAAGCCTTCGCCCTCTCGCCCCAACAACGCAGCCAGTGGTTGGCGGGATTGCCAGCGGCGCGCCTGGAACTGGAAATAAAAGGCCCGTTGGCCCTGGAGCGTCTTCACCAACGACTCGCCGCCCTGAGCGTGTGTCACGAGGCCCTGCGCCTGCGAGTACGGCCAGAGCCAGGCTTGCTGATGCCCTTGCAAGTGGTTGAATCCACGGTCATGGCCACGGACGCCATCAGCGTCGAGGTGCAAGCGGTCGACGGCGATCGGCAGCGGGTCACGCTGCAACTGCCGGCGCTGAGCGCGGATCGCGGGACCTTGCTGCGCCTGGCGCAGGCATTGGGCTCGATAGAGGCGCCATCGGTGGATGACGAGGCGATGACATATACCCAGTACAGCGCCTGGCTCTACGAGTTGCAGGCCGATGAAGACGCCGAGCCTGGCCGGCGTTTCTGGGCCAGCCAGGCCTTGGACGAAGCGGCCGCCAGCGAGTTGCTCTACCGTGAGGTTCGCAGCGACCGCTCCGACGCCCCGGTGACCACTCGCTTGAGCGCCAACCCACAGTTGAGCATGGCCCTGGACAGCTTTTGCCAACGTCACGACGCATCGCCCGAACAAGTGCTGATGACGGCCTGGGGCGTGCTGTTGCAGCGCCTGAGCAGCGGCGACAGCCCGGCACTGACCTTGAACTGGGTCCACGATTGCCGCGACGACTATGAAGAACTCGCCGATTGCTGGGGATTGTTCGCCAAGCCCTTGCCCCTGCGCTGGCAAGCGGCGGCGGACAGCCAGTTTGCCCAGGCGCTGGCGAACCTGCAGGTGCTCTGCGAGCAAGCCACCGAATGGCAGGAATACTGCGGCGTCAGCGCTGCGCTGCCGGCCGACACTTTGCAGTACGGCTTCCAGTGGGGTGGGCAGTTGCCCGATCGGCTCGACACCTTGGGCAGCATGGCGTCGACGCTCACGGTGCTGGACGCACAGGCCATCCCCGCCGGTATGGAGCTGCTGTTGGTGGCCGAAACGACCGCTGGCGGCTATCGCCTGAACCTCTGCCACCTGCCGGGCCGCTACAGCGAACAGGCCGCCCTGGTCCTGCTGGAGCAATTCCAATCGCTGCTGCTCGATGCCCTCGCCAATCCAAGCAAGCCCCTGGCCGAACTGTCAGTGCAGGCGCCGAGTTTTACCGCAACGCTGACCGCCCTGCAGGCGCCATCCGACGCTACGGCACTGCCGTTTACCAGCGTGCCGGCGAGTTTCGATGAATGTGCCGCGCAGTTTCCCGAATATTTGGCCCTGCGCGACCCCAATGGGCAGTTGAGCTATGCCCAACTGCAGGCCCGCAGTAACCAACTGGCGCATTTCCTGCGCGCACAGGGCGTGGGTCGCGAAGATCGCGTGGCGCTGTACCTGGATCGCTCGGCACAGATGGTCCTGGCCATGCTCGCCGTGCTCAAGAGCGGCGCGGCGTTCGTTCCCCTGGATGTGCATCAACCAGCGCAACGCTCGCTGGCGATTATGCAACAAGCCCAGCCGACCTTCATACTCAGCGGCTCGGCCGGCAGCGCCCCTGCGTTGCCGGGCATCGGCAGCCTCGACCTGCGCGAGGAAGCGGCCTGGCAGCAAGCGCCAACGACTGCAACCAACGTCGAGATCCAAGGACAGGACGCGGCCTACGTGCTGTTCACTTCCGGCAGCACCGGTACACCCAAAGGCGTCATCGTCGAGCACCAACAGCTGGCCAGTTATGTCGCCAGCGTATCCCGGCGCTTGCAACTGGCCGCAGGCGAACGCAGTGCAGTGGTCACCTCACTGGCGGCCGACCTGGGCTACACGTTGCTGTTCCCGGCCCTGCTCAGCGGCGGCGAATTGCACCTGCTGGACAAGGAAACGGCCATGGACGCCCAGGCCTGGGCAGCCTGGCAGGCGCAGTACCCGATCGATCACCTGAAGATCGTGCCGTCGTTGCTCGACGCCTGGTTGATTCATGCCCAAAGCGCTGCCGTGTTGCCGCGCAAGCAATTGGTTCTCGGTGGCGAAAGCTGCTCGCGGCGCCTGCTGCAAAGCATTCGCAGCCTTGCTCCGGCGCTAACGGTCTTCAACCATTACGGCCCGACCGAAACCACCGTTGGGGTGGTGATGCACAAAGCCGATCCGAGCGTGGATTATCGTCGCCTGCCCCTCAGCGACCGCCTCGACGGCATGCGCCTGTACCTGCTCGACGAGCAGCAAGCGTTGGCCGCCCCTGGGCAAAGCGCCGAGCTGTATATCGCCGGCCCGCAACTGGCCCGCGGCTACCTGGACACGCAACAAAGCGCCGGACGTTTTATCGAGCTGGCACATCGGCCGGGCGAACGCCTCTATCGCACCGGCGACATGGCCCGCTATCGCCATGACGGCAGCCTGGAGATCACCGGGCGGGCCGACCGCCAGGTGAAAATTCGTGGGTTCCGCGTGGAACTCGACGAGATCCAGGCGCAGCTGACCAACCTTCCCGGTGTGGCCCAGGCCGCGGTGGAATGCATCCCTCGCGGCGAGCTCGGCCAGCAACTGTTCGCCTTCATGACCCTGGCGCCCGGGCATTCGACCACAGTCGCCAGGCTGCATGGCCAGGCCCAGGATTGCTTGCCGGACTACATGCTGCCCACCCTGCGGATCGTCGAAGCCTTGCCCCTGATGGGCAACGGCAAGCTCGACCGCAAGACCCTGCAGCAATGGGCTGACAAAGTCCTCGACACGGTCGGCAGTGCCTTGCCACGCACGCCGCTGGAAGCCTTGCTCGCCGAGGTCTGGGCACAGGTGCTGGGCCTGGAGCGAGTGGGCATCGACGACGATTTCTTCGAGCTGGGCGGCCATTCCCTGGCGGCGGTGACGCTTGCCAGTCGCCTGCAGACCGCGCTGTCGGCACCAGTGACGGTCAATGCGGTGTTCAACGCCCCGAGCGTCTCGGCATTTGCAGCATTGGTGCAGGCCGAGCTCAAACTCTCGCCACTGGTGCGGTTGTCGGCGCCAAACGCTGTCGAAGCCGCCAACCTGTTCTGCTTCCACCCCTCCACCGGCCACGTGCAGGATTACCGCACGTTGCTGGCGCCGCTGTCGGCCTGGCATCTGTGGGGCTTGCAGGCGGCGTACCTGAGCGACGACAGCACAACGCTGGGCGGCGATATCGAGAGCCTCGCCGCGCTCTATGTCGAGCACCTGCGCCAACAGCAACCCCAGGGGCCGTACCACCTGCTGGGCTTCTCCCTCGGTGGTCTGCTGGCGATTGCCGCGGCCGCGCGCCTGGAAAGCCAGGGCCAAGCAGTGGCGTTTCTCGGTATCATCGACTCGCAGTACCAGCATCAAGCGCCAGAAGACAGTGTCGAGGCGCTGCTGGAATCAGCCTCCCAAGCACTGACACCGGACAGCCAGAGCGTGTTGCGCCAGTTGCCGCCGCCGATCATGGCCGCATTGCTGGAGCAACTGGACGCCCTGCCCCCAGCGGCACGCCTGCCGGAGCTGGTGCAGTGGGCACGCCAGCAAGGCCTGCAACTCGATGGCGACAGTTGGGAGCATTTGCAAACGCGGCTGCGCTACCAGCAGCACACGCAGCATCTGCTGGCGACCTTCAAGCCTGTCCGGCTAAGCTGCCCGGTGCATGTCTGGTGGGCCAGCGACACCCTGGCCCAGGCCGACTTCGCCGACCCACATTGGGAAGACCTGAGCAGCGGGCCGTTGACCCGCGAGGTCATCACGGCGCAACACCTGACCATCCTTGAGCAGCGCGCCTTGCACGAACAATTGGCGGCGCATCTCACGGCCATTGCTACACACGGAGCGGTTTGAAATGGATCTGTTGTTACTCATGGCTAAACGCTCCTGGCGCGCACTGCTGGTGGCGACCCTGACGGGGTTGATCTGCGGCCTCGCGGCTGCCGGCCTGATCGCCAACATCAACCACAGCCTGGAGGTGTTCGACAAGCTGCGCCCGGTGGATGGCCTGCTCTTCGCTGGCCTGGTGGTGTTGGTCGCGGTGTCGCGGATCATCTCCGACATCAGCCTGTTGCGCCTGGGCCAGGCTGCGGTCAACGACATGCGCCTGCACCTGAGCGCCAAGCTGATCGACACGCCTTACGCGCAATTGCAGCGCCTGGGCAAGCATCGCCTGCTGGCGATGCTCACCGACGATACGCAGACCATCAGCCAGGCGGTGGAGTTGGTGCCGATCCTGCTGGTCAATGTCGGGATCATCGCCGCGTGCCTCGGCTACCTGGGTTGGCTCAGCATGCCATTGCTCGGCCTGACGCTGCTGCTGATCGTCCTGGGCAGCCTGAGCTTTCACTGGCCGCAACGTCGGGCGCTGACCTCGATCTCCCGTGCTCGCGAGCTCAAGGACCAGTTGTTCAATCAGTACCGCCTGCTCACCGATGGCAGCAAGGAACTGCAACTCAACCATCCGCGCCGGCAGCACTTCTTCACCCGCCTGCTGATACCGGTGAGCCAGCAATACCGCCGCGATTTTGTACGGGGCATGAGCATCTACGCCCTGGTCCTGAACTGGGGCAATGCGGTGTTCTACATGCTGATCGGTGTGGTGCTGTTCGCCGCGCCGCATTTCATCGACCTGAGCGCGAGCCTGGTCACCGGCTATATCCTGGCGATCCTCTACATGATCACGCCGTTGTCGGAGTTGATGCACGCCTTGCCGACCCTCGGTCGGGCCAGCGTGGCCCTGAACAAGATCCGCGCCCTGGAAGGCGAAATGCAAACCGCCGACGAAACCGTCGAGACGATCTCGCCGACCCAGGTTCGCAGCCTGGTGTGCCGCCAGGTCACCCACACTTACTACCGCGAGCGCGAGGACGGTCACTTCACCCTGGGCCCCATCAACCTCACCCTCAATGCCGGCGAAGTGGTGTTCATCACCGGCGGCAACGGCAGCGGCAAGACCACCCTGGCGCTGTTGCTGACAGGGCTGTACCGGCCGGAAAGCGGCGACGTCATGCTCGACGAACAAGTGTCCTCGAGCAATGACAATCACCATTACCGACAGCACTTCTCAGCGATCTTCACCGACTTCTGCCTGTTCGAAAACCTGTTCGATGGCGACGATCCGCACCTGGTGAAACAGGCACAGGACTACCTGGTGCACCTGCAGCTGGACCACAAGGTGCAAATCGAGGACGGCAAACTGACGACGCTGGCGTTGTCCACCGGGCAACGCAAGCGCCTGGCGCTGCTCAGTGCGTACCTGGATGATCGCCCCTGCTACCTGTTCGACGAATGGGCGGCCGACCAGGACCCGGTGTTCAAGCACTTCTTCTACACCCGGATCCTGCCGGACCTGCGCGAACGCGGCAAACTACTGATCGTCATCTCCCACGACGATGCCTACTTCGGCCTGGCCGACCGGCTGATCCGCATCGAACATGGCAAGCTCAGTGAAGTCGCTCCCCAGGCTGACGCCGTGCCCCTGGCGCAAATGCTGTCCACTTGAGAATGCGCCCACAACTCCAGGGCAACCCCCAACCCAAATGTGTGTGAGCTTGCTCGCGATGAAGTCGACTATTCAGCATTGATGCAAGCTGACCCGCCGCTATCGCGAGCAGGCTCGCTCCCACAAGGACTTGCTGTGCCAGAAACCAGTGGGGTAAGGATTGAACGCGCGCCCAACCCTACTCATAGATGTAATGCAAATAGCTCACCTGCTCCGCCAGCGGCAGGCGGTGCAGCTTGGGGCAGGATTCGCAGAGCACCGGCGGTTGGCCTTCGACCGGCTCGTGCAGTTGGTAATGCAGGCAACAATGCCGGCGCAATGGCAAGCACGGGCAAATCTGCGGCGCCGGTGATTCGACCATGCGTTGCAGGCCTCGCAGCTTCAAGCGTCCGTTGTTCACCGTGACCTGTTCCAGCCACTGGTGCGCCTCGGCAAAACCGTCTTTGGACAGGTCAGGGTCCATCCTGGCAAAGGCACCGTCCCAGATAGCAACGAAGTTGCCCCACAATATTTTCGGGGCTAGGCCACCGGCGGTGGCCAATGTGCTGAACAGCGGCGCCAGGTGCTCGTGGATCAACCGCGACCAGTACACCGCACGGCCGTCCGCGTCCAAGGCTGACAGTCCGGCGGCCAGGCCCAGCGCCGCAGGTTGGCCGTCGTCGTGCAACAGCAATGCGTCCTCGCCCCAGAACTCGATCGCGCAGCGACGCGTCAGCACACAGGCCAGGGTGGCCGGCAGGACGATACTCATGTAGTTCATCGACCACTGCGAAACCACGGCGGCGCGGTTCACCCCTGGGTAACGCAAGGCAAACCGGGCCAGCAAGGGTTGCAGTACGCCAGGGTCGGCAAGCTGGCTCAACGCGATGGCAGGCTGATCACCAGGTTCCTGCCGAATGACCCGCTGTATCGGCGGCCAGGCCTGGTTAAGCCATTCTGGAAATTCGATAACGGGGCTCCCGTGGCTTTCCCTAATTAATGCAAACGATTAGCATTGGCTGATCCTATCCTCCCTCCCCTGCAAACTCAACGTCGTTAGCGACCAGGCTCACCAAGACCACATGCACACACTCCGCAATTTCTGGCGTCTCGCGCGGCCTTTCTGGGCATCCGAGGAAAAGTACCCGGCCCTGTTGCTGCTGTTGGCCACCGTGCTGATGACCCTGTGCCTGGTCGGGGTCAACATCCTCACCAACTTCTGGAACCTGCATTTCTATAATGCCTTGCAGGCCCTGGACTACCACGGTTTCCTGATCGGCAGCCTGCAGTTCATCCTGCTGCAGATCGGCACGGCCGCCTTCACCGTGGGCGCGTTCCACTTCCAGCAGAAGCTGACCATCCGCTGGCGGCGCTGGGCGACCCGCAACATGCTTGATCAATGGCTGGACAGCCAGCGCTACCAGAAGCTGAAGCTGACAGAAACCGAGGTCGACAACCCCGATCAGCGGATCGCCGAAGACATCGACCTGTTCATCGTCAAGTCGCTCAAATTGAGCCTGGGCCTGTTGACTTCGGTGGTGTCGCTGTTTTCCTTCCTGCATATCCTCTGGCAGGCCTCAAGCCTGGTCAGCGTGCCGTTCAACGACCAGTCCATCATCATTCCGGGACTGCTGGTGTGGATCGCCCTGGTGTATGCGCTCCTGGGCACCGGCCTGGCCTTCTGGCTGGGACGCGCGCTGCCCAGCCTGAATTTCATGCAGCAGCGACGTGAAGCGGATTTTCGTTTCTCGCTCATCCGCCTGCGGGAGAACGCTGACTCGGTAGCGCAATACCGCGGCGAAGTCGTAGAGAACGAACGCTTCAACCACCGCCTGGAGGCGGCGCTGGAGAACTTCTGGGCGCTGGTGAAAAAACAGAAGCTGATCATGGGCTACTCGACCTTCTACTTGCGCAGCGCAACGGTCATCCCGATGTTCATCATGGCGCCACAGTTCTTTGCCGGCGCCTTTCCCCTCGGCCGCCTGACACAGATAAGCGCGGCCTTCGGCGAAGTGCACGCCGCCATCGCCTACCTGGTGAGCGTGTTCCCGGAGCTGTCGGAATGGAAGTCGGTGATCGACCGCTTGATCGGCTTCCAGGAGCGCCTGGATAACGTTGAAGTCAAGTCCCAGGTCAGGCTCGAACAACAGGCCGACGGTCTCGATATCAAGGACCTGGACATCTGGCTGCCGAACGGCCGGCCGTTGTTCAAAGACTTCAATCTGTCGCTCAAGCCCGGTGACAGCCTGATGATCCGCGCGCCGTCCGGCTACGGCAAATCGACGCTGATCCGCACGATTACCGGACTTTGGCATCACGCTCGCGGCTCAAGCTGTTATGACCGTGAGCGTGCCCTGACGCTTGCGCAGAAACCCTACCTGCCGTTGGGCAGTCTGCGTGAAGCGCTGTGGTACCCCAACCCACCCCGTCGCGAAGAAGATGCCGCGCTGCGCCAGGCCATGGAGCAAGTTGGCCTGCAGCACCTGAGCGATCTGTTGGAGCAAGAGCGGGACTGGGCGCAGACCCTCAGCGTCGGCGAACAGCAACGCTGTGCGTTCGTCAGGGCCTTGCTGGCCCGCCCGACGGTGCTGTTCCTCGACGAGAGCAGTTCGGCACTGGATTCAACCAACGAGGCGCGCTGCTATCAACTGCTCAAAGAGACGCTGCCGGAAACGATCCTGATCAGCGTCGGCCACAATGCTTCGCTTGAGCGCTTCCATTGGCAGGTCCTGGAGCTGCAAAGCGAAGCACGATGGGTGCATCGGAAGGTGACACAACCGGTGTGAGTTCGCCGTCTCTATTTTGCATCCCAACGACGAAACAGGACGCTGGCGTTAACTCCCCCGAACCCGAATCCATTCGAGAGCGCATGGGTGATCGGCATCTTCCGGGCATTGAGGGCGACCAGATCGAGCCCTTCTGCGGCTTCATCGGGATGAAGCAGGTTCAGCGTCGGCGGTACGACCTGATCACGCAGCGCGAGCACGGTGAAGATCGCTTCAATGCCCCCCGCCGCCCCCAAAAGATGCCCGGTAGCGGACTTGGTCGAGGTGATAGCCACGCCAGAGTCAGCCCCGAACACCGAGCGAATCGCTGCCAACTCCCCGTTATCGCCCACCTGTGTGGAGGTCGCGTGGGCATTGATATGCTGCACGTCCGCAGGGCTGACCCCCGCCTGGCGCAGAGCCTGCTGCATGGCGCGCCGTGCGCCGCTGCCGTCTTCCGGGCCTGCGGTCAGGTGATAGGCATCGGCGCTGGTGCCATAGCCGACCAGTTCGGCCAGGGGCTTGGCACCTCGAGCCAAGGCATGCTCCAGCGACTCGATCACCAGCAGCCCGGCCCCTTCGGCCATGACGAAACCGTCACGATCGCGATCAAAGGGACGCGAGGCCTCCTGAGGGTGCTCGGCAAAGCCCGTGGACAGTGCGCGGGCGGCGGCAAAACAGCCCAGGGTCACACGGTCTATCGCCGCTTCGGTACCGCCACATATAGCGATATCCGCCTCACCGCTTCTGATGAGCCTGGCCGCATCTCCAATGGCTTGCACCCCGGCGGCACAAGCCGTTACAGGCGCACCGAGAGGCCCCTTGAGCGCATGCCGGATAGAAACGTGCCCGGCCGCCATGTTGGCGAGAAAGGCCGGCGCGGTGAATGGCGACAAGCGGCGCGGCCCACGCGCATCGGTGGTGCGTACAGCGTCGGCAATTGCGCCAAAGCCACCGACGCCCGATGAAATGATCGTCGCGGTGCGTTCCTGGTCTGAGGCTTGCGTCGGATGCCAGCCTGCCTGCGCCAGGGCTTCATCGGCGGCGACCAGGGCAAACTCGATGAAACGGTCCATCTTCTTGCGATCCTTGACCGAGATGAAGCGCTCGGGGTCATACCCCGCAACGGCATCCTCTTGCAGAGACGGCACCTGGCCGCCCACCGCAACGCCGGTACCCTCGGTGATATCGCCAGACAGGTTACGAATACCGGAACGTCCCGCCAGCAACCTCAGCCAGACTTCTTCCACTGCACAACCCAGGGGGCTGACAATGCCCATGCCTGTGACGACGATTCGCTTTTGACCTTCGGCAGTCATCATAAAAACCTCTTCATTTCTCAGTCGACATCCACTGACAACAGCATGCGTCTGCTGACTTACGCCAGCCTCGCTGTTTCAGTTTGGACCTGTTTGTCAGGATGGATCTTGAACCAGATGGAATACATAGCCGGCAGAAACACCAGCGTCATGATGGTGCCGACGAAGGTCCCTCCGATCAGCGTGTAGGCCAGCGTCCCCCAGAAGACAGAATGCGTCAGGGGGATGAATGCCAGGATGGCCGCCAGCGCCGTGAGCAGCACCGGCCGGGCCCGTTGCACGGTGGCCTCGATCACCGCGTGGAACGGGTCCAGCCCTTCTTGCGCGTTGTGGTGGATTTGCCCAATCAAAATCAGCGTATTGCGCATCAAAATGCCCGAGAGCGCGATCAGCCCGACCAGGGCGTTGATTCCAAACGGCTGCTGGAAGATCAGCAAGGTCGGCACCACGCCAATCAATCCCAGCGGCGCGGTGAAGAACACCATGACCATCGCCGAGATCGAGCGTACCTGGAGGATGATGATCAGCAGCGTCAGGGCAACCATGATCGGCAGCAGCGGCACGATCGCCTGGCCGGCCTTGCCCGACTCCTCGATGGCCCCCGCCTGCTCGATCCGGTACCCGTCAGGAAGGGTGTCCATGATCGGCTGCAGTTGTTTGAGGATTGCGCTCGAGACGTCCGGTGGCTGCAAGCCTTCGGCAATGTCGCCGCGCACGGTAATGGTCGGCGTGCGATCACGCCGCCGCAGGATTGGGTCCTCCATGCGCACATCCACCTCGCCGACCTGGGACAGCGGAATACGCTGTCCCGCCGTGCCCACCAGGGTAAAACCTTCGATCTTGGCGGGATCGAGTCGAATATCGCCCGCAGCGCGACCAACCACTTGCACCGAACGGATGTCCTCGCGAACCGCCGTAATCGGCACCCCCGTGAGCAGGAACTGCAACTGCTGGGCGACGGCATTCGAGGTCAGGCCCACCGCCTGCAAACGATCTTGATCCAGGCTGAAATGCAGCGTCGGCGTCAGTGGCCCCCAGTCGGTATTGACGGTCCGCATCATCGGGCTCGCTTGCATGACGTCCTGTACCCGACCGGCGATCTCGCGCAACGTTGACGGATCGGGGCCCATGACCCGGTAAGCCACGGGGAATGGCGAATACGGACCAAACACCAGTTGAGTCACCCGCACCCGCGCCTGCGGGGCAAGCCCTTCGGCGACCGCTTCGCGAAGACGGAACTTGAGGGTTTCACGGGCCTCCTGGCTGCTCGTCAGCACCACAATCTTGGCGAAGGACGGGTCAGGAAGCTCCGGCGCCATCGCCAGGTAGAAGCGTGGCGCACCTTGACCGATATAGGCGGTGACGATTTTCGCCTCATCCTGCTTTTGCAACCAGGCCTCGACCTTGGCCGTGGCGGCGCTGGTCTGCTCGATGGAGGTTCCATAGGGCATCTGCACCTCGACCAATACCTCGGGACGGTCTGAGGTCGGGAAGAATTGCTTCTTGACCAGGCTCATGCCGAGAATCGCCACGACAAATGTCGCGACCACGGTGCCGGCCACCCACCATTTGCGCGCGATGACGCGGGTCAGGAGCTGGCGAAAGCGATTGTAATGACGCGTGTTGTAGATAGCCGCGTGACCGCCCTCGACCGGCTTGATATCCGGCAATAGCTTCACCCCAAGATAAGGGGTAAAAGCCACCGCGACGACCCAGGAGGCGATCAGGGCGATGCCGACGATCCAGAACATGTTGCTGGTGTATTCGCCGGCGGTCGATTGCGCAAAGCCGTTGGGCATGAAGCCAATCGCCGTCACCAGGGTACCGGACAGCATCGGCGCGGCGGTGTGGCTCCAGGCATACGCGGACGCTTTGATCCGGTCGTAGCCCTCCTCCATCTTTACCACCATCATTTCGATCGCGATGATCGCGTCGTCCACCAACAGCCCAAGCGCCAGGATCAGCGAACCCAGGGTAATCCGGTCGAAGTTCTTTCCGGTGGCCGCCATCACCACAAACACTATCGCCAGCGTCAACGGTACGGCGGCTGCGACCACAACGCCTACACGCCAGCCCATGCTGAGAAAGCAAACGAGCATGACAACCAGCAGCGCGACAAAAAACTTGACCATGAACTCACCGACGGCCGAGTCGATGTTCACGGCTTGATCGGTGACCTTGGTCAGCGTCATGCCCAGTGGCATGCCTTCATTGATCTTGGTCGTCTCGGCGTCCAGAGCCTTGCCCAGGTCCAGGCCGTTCCAGCCCTCGCGCATTATTATCCCCAGCAGCAGCGCCTCTTCGCCGTTATTGCGAACCAGGAAGGTGGCCGGATCTTCATATCCGCGCTCGACTGTCGCGACGTCCGAGAGTTTCAGCGTGCGCCCCTGGATCGCAAGCGGTGTATCGCGAATTTTCGCCAATTTATCGAAGGCACCGTCCACCCGCAGGACGACTTGCGGCCCTTTGGTTTCGATCGAGCCAGCAGGCGTGAGCAGATTCTGGCTGTTCAGCGCGGCGAAGATATCCTGGGGCGAGACGCCCAAGGTCGCCAGTCGATCATGGGAGAACGACACAAAGATTCGCTCGGGCTGCTCACCGATGATGTTGACCTTCTTCACGCCCGCCACATGCAACAGGCGCTGGCGCAACGCTTCGGCATCTCGCACCAGCAGGCGCTGCGGTTCGCCTTTGGCCTTCAGGGCGAACAGCGCGAAGGTAACGTCCGAATACTCGTCATTGACCATCGGCCCAATGACGCCCGCCGGCAGCCGAGTGGCCTCATCGTCGAGTTTCTTGCGCGCCTGATAGAACTCCTCCTGCACTTGCGAGGGTGGCGTGCGATCGACCAGCGAGACCATGGTGAAAGCCAGACCTGGACGGGTGTAGGTTTCCGTGCGGTCGTACCACTTCAGTTCTTGCAGGCGCTTTTCCAGCGGCTCGGCGACTTGGTCCTGCATCTCCTGGGCAGTCGCGCCCGGCCATGCAGTGATGACGGTCAACTGCTTGACCGTAAACGGCGGGTCCTCGGCACGCCCCAACTGGAAGAACGCCAAGGTACCCGCGACGGCAATCAGAAAGATCAGGAACACGGTAATGGAGCGCTCGCGAACGGCGAGTGCCGATAAATTGAGACTCATTGACGGCCCCCGGCAACCTTCACGTCACCCTGTGGGCTCAGTCGCACTTCCTCGCCATCGCGCAGTAGATGCGCGCCCAGCGCGACAATGCGCTCGCCAACCTTGAGCTCACCTGCAACTCGGGCAGCGTCGTCACTCAAGCCCAGGACCTGAACAGGCCGCCAGCTGACTTTCGCCGGTTCGCCGGCAATGACCCACACACCGGTTCCCTTGCCCGGGTCATAGAGGGCAGCGATCGGAACTTGCAGGACCGGCCCTTGCGCGGCGTCTTCGGCGATCCGAAGGGTGACGGTCGAACCCAGCGGCGCATTGGCCAGCCCGCCCGCCAAGACATACCGCGCCTCAAAGGTGCGCGTCACACGGTCAGCCGAATCCGACAGCAACCTCAGCTTGGCAGTGACAGCGGCCGAAGTGTTGCCGTAAAGCGTCGCCTGCGCGGTGGACCCTGCGGCCGGACGCAAGGTTTCTGGCAATTGCACGATGGCTTCGCGCTGACCGGCCCGTGCCAGTCGAACCACCGGCTGCCCAGGGCTGACCACCTGCCCGGGTTCGGCGAGCGTCTCCATGACCACGCCATCGGCGTCTGCCAGCAGTACGGCATAGCCCGACGCATTCCGGGCCACGTCAGCCTGAGCTTGCGCGGCGCTGAGTTGTGCTTTCGCGGTATCGGCTGCGGCTTTGATCTGATCGTAGCCCGATGCGGAAATGGCGCCCGCGGCCACCAGCTCACGATAACGAGCCTCGTCATCTGCGGTCTGTTTGGCTCGGGCTTTGGCGGCAGTGACCGCTTCTTGCTGCGCTCGTGCTTGCAAGCCTAAGTCGATGGGATCCAGACGCATGAGCGGCTGACCACGCTTGACGGTCTGCCCGGTATCGACCAGACGCTCAAGCACCTTGCCCGACACTCGGAAACCCAAGTCACTCTGGACGCGAGCCGCCACGACTCCGGTGAATGAACGCCAGAGGCCGGACGAATCCTGAACTTCAGAGACCCTCACCAAAGGAGCGAGCGTGCGCGGATCTTGGACGGTGGAAGAGTCGCCACACGCCGTCAGGACGAGAGGCAACAAGCAAGCGGCAAGGGTGACAGGTCGAAGCCGGCGCATAGATTCCCTACTTGAAGAATAGAAACAGGTGCCACATTCTCTGGCGTGTGACCAATACTGTCAATGGTCACAACTATTGCGGCCAGAGACTAAATTACAATTCTCTCAACACTTATTGCGACTCTAGCCACCAGCGAGCGCACCCACCCATGAGGAGTTCATTGACAGAGAGTGACCAATATATAATATGGTCACACATCAATCTCCACTTCAGGAATCTCCATGTCGCCACTCCACCCCGCTGCTCTGATACTGAGTGCCAGCTTGATGGCAGGCTGCGCCGTTGGTCCGGACTATCACCGTCCGGACACTGCGCTATCGGACCGTTTCCTCGGTCAGCCCTCTGTCGAACAGCGGCACGCGACGATGCCGGCCAGTCTCGTAGCTTGGTGGGAAGGCTTTGATGACCCAGCGCTGACCGAATTCGTCGCCAAGGCACTTGAGCAGAACCTGGACCTGGCGCAGGCCTCGGCGCGCGTCGCGCAGGCGCGGGCCGGCCTGGGTGCGGCCGATGCTGCTTTGCTGCCCTCGGGCAATATCAGCGGGCAAGCCGCGCGCGCCTATCAGTCAGTCGAAACCCCACTCGGCCAGGTGCTGAATTCAACGCCTGGCTATGATCGGTATGGAAACGCTTACGAACTCAACCTCGGGGCCAGCTGGGAGGTCGATTTGTTTGGCAGCCTGCGCCGGTCACGCGAGGCCGCCCTGGTCGAATACCAGGCGTCCGCAGCGGGCGCCACGGCCACCCGCCTGGCCGTCGCTGCGCAGACCGCCGACATCTACATCACTGTCCGCGGATTGCAGACCCGTTTGGGCATTGCGAACCAACAGGTCAAAACGCAGCAGGAACTGCTGGAGAAGGTCCAACTGCTCTACAGCAAGGGCCTCGCCGCCAGCTATCAGGTTCGCCAGACCGAGGGCGCCTTGGCACAGGTCCAAGCGACAGTGCCGGTCCTGCAAATTGGCCTGGATGCTGCGATGAACGCACTGGACATCATGCTTGGCACGCCGCCCGGCACGCATCGCACACAACTGGCCAATGCGCGGAGCATTCCTCTGGCACCCCAGATAACCGCCATGGGAACGCCCGCCGATCTGCTGCGCCGCCGGCCCGATCTCATCGTGGCCGAGCGCCGTCTAGCGGCCTCCAATGCACGCATCGCAGAGGCCGTTGCTGAGTACTATCCAAAATTCTCCCTCAGCGCGCTGCTCGGTAGCGCCACCGCCGTATCCGCCGGCAACCTTTTTACCGGCGGCGCCAGCCAGTCGGCGGGTGTATTGGGACTGCGCTGGAGGCTCTTCGACTTTGGCCGTATCAACGCACAGATCGATCAAGCCAAGGGGCAGGAAGCCGAGGCCCTGGCCGCTTATCGCCAGTCCGCGCTGCGTGCCAGCGAGGATGTCGAGAACGCGTTCTCCTCGTTGGTCAATCGCGAAGCCCAGGCAACCACCCTCACCGCAGCAGAGACAGCTCTGACTCAGGCTCGTCAATCCTCGTTCATTGCCTATGAGAAAGGCACCGCCAGCCTCATCGACGTCCTGCAAGCCGACGAAACACTGCTGCGAGCTTCCGATGCCCGAGCGCAAGCGCGAACCGAATCGGCACGAGCGGCGGTCGCCGCGTTCAGGGCACTGGGTGGTGGCTGGCAGCCTTCTCACGCCGAGCCTGTGGCAAGTCGATGACGTAACCAGGTGACGTGGCACCACCTGCGCGCCCTCCTCCTTCAGCTAAAACCAGCAGAGAACAGCAATATGAAAACGAACGATAACTCTTGGGTGCTCATCACGGGCGCGTCGAGCGGATTTGGCGAGGAGTTTGCCCGGCAGTACGCAGCACAAGGGAAATCGCTGGTCCTGGTAGCACGCCGCTTGGATAAACTTCAAGCCCTGTCGGCGCAGTTGCGCGAACGCTTCGACGTTGAGGTGCTCGTCGAGCAAGTCGACCTGTCCTCGATTCCGGCGATCATCGAACTGTATCAGCGACTGAGCGAGCGCGGTGTCGTGATCGATGTGCTCATCAACAATGCCGGTCATGGCTTGCAGGGACCCTTCCTGGATCAATCCGTAGAACAATCCCTGGCCATGATCGATTTGGACATCGCCAGCCTGACAGCCCTGACGCGCCTCTTCGCGACTGACATGCGGGCCCGAAAACGCGGACATATCCTGATGGTTGCCAGCCTGCTGGCCTTCCAGGGCGTGAAGAATTTCGCCGTTTACTCTGCCGCGAAGGCCTATGTGCTTCGCTTCTCTGACGCGCTTCATCGTGAACTCAAAACCGACGGCGTCGTCGTGACCGCACTTTGCCCCGGGATGTCGGACACCGGATTTGCACAAAGCGCCAGGCAAAAGCTCACACCGGCCCTGAAAATGGTGATGATGCAGCCCCAGCCCGTTGTCGCTGCGGGAATCCGTGCGCTGCAAGCCGGACGCATGAGTGTCGTGCCAGGCTTTGGCAACAAAGCGATTACGGTCTTGACCTGGGCCACGCCTCGCCGGTTTCACCAAGGCATCATGGCGCACGTCATGGGCGTCTGAGTGGGCGATGTGGAGGCCTTCCCGAAGGGAAAGGAATGCCTACAAAAAGGCCGGAAGCAACCTGTGCTCCCGGCCTTTTCGCTATCGTAAAGCGGCAATCAATCAGAAGCGATAGCTGACAGAAGCACCGAGGCCGCTGGCACTGTTCTTATACGTGGAGCTGTAGGCGCCCCGGGTCGCTGAGGTGTGATTGACCTGCACGCTCTCTTCCCACAGATAAGAATAGGCAACGTCGATCGTGACATCGTCCACCGGCGTCCAGCCTGCACCGAAGCTGATCACCGTCCGGTCGCCCGTAGGAATACGTGGCCCGCGGTCGGTGTTGTTGGCGGGCGACTGGTCGACCGACAAGCCTGCGCGAAGCACCCACTGGTTGTTCAACCGGTACGCCGTACCGATGGCGTGGGCCCACGTGTCATGCCAGTTCTGCTCTTCGGCAACGGTGCCCAGCGAGCCACTGAGCAAAGGAGGCAAACCCGAGTTCTGGATGACCAGTTCCTTGAAGCGACTCCAGCGTGTCCAGGTGGTCCCTGCATAAAGCGTCCAGTCATCGTTGAGCTGATGAGTCACCGAGAAGTCCACCGACTCCGGTGTATCCACATCCAGCGAAGCGTCATAGCTCTGGCCGCTGACGCCCAGCAAGCTGAAGACTCCACCAGTAACCTTAGTCTTGGCGTCCAAGTGATAACTGACTTTGGAGTGGTACGTCAGACCTAAGCGGGTTCGGTCAGTAGCCTGCACCAGGATCCCCGCGTTGAAACCCAGGGCCGTGTCGTCGCCGGTGCTTTTGAGTTTTCCATCATTGCGCCCAGGGCTGAGAGGGTTGGGCACCATCCCGGACAACTCACCGCTGATACGGTTGATGGTAGGACCGAACCCGATCGACACTTTGTCGTTAAAGGCATAGCTTACAGTGGGCTGGAACGTAAGGGTCGTGACCTCGCTTTTGTTGGCGTAATAACGCCCGGCGAAACCGCTGCCATAGTCGGTAATCAGGCCGAAAGGAACATAAAAACCAACACCGAACGCCCAGTGCTCATCAATGGGTTTGACGTAGTAACCCATCGGCACCGTGGTCGCTGGCACCATATCGCCGTCCTGCTGGCCACCGAAGGTGCTGCGAGTCTGGCTGATGTCGGACTTGGCGAAAAGCGTCGCCGCCCCCAGACTGACCTGCTCCCTCTTCAAGCGAGACATGCCCGCCGGATTGCCAAAAACGGTGCTCGCATCTTCAGCAGAAGACGAGCGACCGGCAAACCCGGATCCCATCCCACTGATGCTTTGCTCATTGAGCGCGAAACCGCTCGCCAGCACATGAGAAGTGGCGAGCGCAACAGCGAGACCTAGCGGGGTCTTGAGCCATATTTTTTTCATTATTAGAACTCTTACAGCAGTAGCTGAGGTGAATGAAGCGGGTGGTTGTGTTATGTGAAAATTGCCACGGTCTGACGCGCCCAAAGCACTCGTCGACCGCTTTCGTCCCAGATTTCCATATCTTGCAATGAGTAACCTTCCAGAGCCTGCTGGCTGAAAGAACTGATGAGAAACCATTCACCAGCAACGGCCGGCTGCGGTAGATCAATCATCCAGGACGCAGAGCTGATGGCGGCGGGCTCGGTGAAGCAGGTCATGGCGGCCGGCGGCAAACTGTCAGCGAGCGCAACCAAGGCGACGGCCGGGTCCACCCCCTGTGCATCCAGGTGGCGCACCCACATCAACAGTTCGGGATTTTCTGCGCCAGATACTGGCAATGAACCGCCCGCCGCGCGCATCTCGAAGTTATGGGCGCAAGCCGGTGCGACGTTGCTATCCAGAACCAGCGTGGGGTATTTGGATGGCCCCTCTACAAGCGGTCTTCCCCAGGAGCTGTGGGTGATTTTGCTTTCGCGCGGCTGAGCGAATAACAGCGTGGTGCGCAGTGCCAGGTCATCGCCCGACATACAGTCGACCGCTACCGAGGTGACTGACCGCCCTTGACGCAACACGCTGGTTTCGAATGTCTGGGCCTGTGTGACAGG
Source organism: Pseudomonas sp. N-1-13 (assembly GCF_057787095.1). Taxonomy (NCBI): domain Bacteria; kingdom Pseudomonadati; phylum Pseudomonadota; class Gammaproteobacteria; order Pseudomonadales; family Pseudomonadaceae; genus Pseudomonas; species Pseudomonas sp. N-1-13. Next base: position 3,505,651 of record NZ_JBYNRI010000001.1, read on the forward strand.
ACCAATGAACGACACCTGGGCTGACCTGAACGGCGGGAAATCTGTCGGACACTCACGCAAAACCGCTTGCAGCGACAGCGCCGCAGACAGGCCCCCAAAGACAGTGCGCCCCTGTAGCCAGTTGGGTGGTGCAATAAAAGGTGAGTCTGGATCGAATTGCTGCAGCATCTGGGCAAAGCTGGTCATATCAACGCTCCCCTGAACTGACCGGTCGTGATCCCCACCAAGCAGCACGCAGGCGTTGCCCTCTCCCAATCGAAACGGGTGGATGGAATCGGTGAAGACCTAAGCTGAAGGCGGCGCTGGATCATGGCGATCTCTTGAGAACAGATGCGCCATACTTATTCATGTGACCATTTGTGTCAACAGTCACAATTCAGACAAATAGATGCCTTCACTCAGAAGGTAAAATCGCAGGGACCACGCGGGAATAGGTTGCAACGGCAATGCAACCCTCAGCCGAAGCTCAGGGCATGAGGCTACGCAGGATGAGATTGGAGGTGAGCGTCGGGGCATCCTCGATGCGATCGAGGTTGTACTGCAATAGCAAAGGATTGACGAAAGGCTGGAGCGCCAGATGTATCGCGTCTACCGTCTCGTCCAGTGGCGTCCTGCGCTCGAACTCACCGAGCTCTCGCCCCTCTCGTACGATCTGCAGAACAAAGTCTTTGATCCGGGCATTATAAACCTGCGAGCTTGGCCAACGCTCCGAGGCCGAGAACGCGGCGATGTCGTAAAGCTTGCGGTCGTTGAAGAACAGGTCCGCGCCCGTGACCATCAGTGTTTTGACCATGCGTCTAAAGCGCTCCGTAGGTGAGAGGCCTTCCACGTTGATGGCCTGCTCCACGGCGGCAACGATTTGCGCCAGACAATTTTTGCAAATGGCTTCGCCGATTGCCTGCTTGGAATCAAAGAACTTGTAGATGTAAGCCTTGGAAAACCCGATGGCCTTGGCCAGGTCGGACACCGTGGTCTTGCCGTAACCGTATTGACTGAAATGCTCATTGGCCGCCGCGACAATCTGGTCTCGGATGTCATGGTCGACTGGGCCACGGACGCTGGGGGATATTGGCTGGTTCATGCGGTCAGCTTACTCACCTCAAAGGCGGTTGACAACTTGTGACCACATTGTAATTAAGTCACATATCTGGCGATTTGGCTGGATAGCCGTTTGCATGTCAGGACCTGCCATCGGCGCAACTGCCCTGCTGTACTGGGTCTATCTGGGACTCGCTTCCAAATGATTTCCTGACATCTGGTGCTCATCACTGCGTCTGCGGACCAGATTGCGCCCTGTCCAGCCCCGTCGCTGTGCACGGTCAAGCTGCCCCCCATTTCCTGCGCGGCCAGCGCGCAGCTGTGCAGGCCGAAACCGTGACCGTCTTTGCGAGTAGTGAAGCCATGGGAAAAGAGCCGCGCCAGATGCTCTGGTGCAATCCCATTGCCGTTGTCGGTCACGGTGATACGCAATGCTGGCCCGTCAGCCAGCAAGGCGCTGAACGTGATGCACGGGCTGCGATCGATCACGCCGTTCATTGCTTGTTTGGCATTGCGGATCAGGTTCACCAGAATCAGCAGCATCCGGTGCCGGTCCAGCGGCAGCAAGGGCAAGTCGGCAATGTCCTTGACCACCGTCACCTCCTGGCGCGCCAGTGATCCAGCACTCATGCGCAAGGCATCATCGATCAACTCCGGGACCGGTACTGTCTCGACGATACTGACAGCAACGGCATAGGACTGCTGGGCAGCGACAATGGTTTTGATGTGGTCAATGCCCTTGGTGAGTTGTCCGAGCTCTTCGATGATGCCCTGTTGCTCTATCGCCACCACCTCCGCCAGCTTGAGCAGGTAGCCGGGCAACATCTTTCCTTTGTGGTCTGTGGTGAGAAAATCGCTCAAGTCATGGACGTGTTCGTTCATCATCTGAGCCACCTTGCCCAGCCCCTGGGCTTTGGAGGTGCGCATCAGGCTGCTGACCAGTTCTGCCGATACGTTCACGCTGTTGAGGACGTTGCCGACGTTGTGCAGCACAGTCGTAGCGATTTCGGCCATGCCCGCCTGACGGGATTTTGCATGCAGTTCGGTTTGCACGTGACTCATGCGGAGCGCCGCGCGCACGCGAGCCATGAGCTCCAGCGGCGAGAAGGGTTTGGCGATATAGTCATCGGCGCCACTCTCCAGCCCGGAGACGCAGGCCTCGCTACCGCCACGGGCGGTCACCAGGATCACCGGTAAATGGGCAAAACCGGCGCTGGCTTTGATTCTGGCTGTCAGGCCAAAGCCATCGAGTTTCGGCATCATCACATCCGAAACGACCACATCGATGGGTCGACGCTGCAGGAGTGCCCAGGCCTGCTCGCCATCAACTGCGGTGGCGACGATGTAATCGTTTTGCAAAAGTTCTCTGAGATAGCTGAGCATTTCCGGGCTGTCGTCGACCACCAGCACTCTGGATCGCAAGGCGTGTTCCGGGTGCTGCTCGTCGCCTGCGCCTTGCGTCACGACTTGGTCGTTGCGACTGCCTTGGTGGCCGTCGTCGAAACGCAAGTGGCGCTGCTCAATAGTGCTTGTTGTGCTCGATGACGATCGCTCCTGCATATTGCTGGCTTCGCTCGGCACGGTGTTTTGCTCGGCCCCCAGCGGAAGTCGAACAAAGAAGCACGAACCCCGTCCAGGCTCGCTGTTCACGCCCACTTCGCCCCCCATCAGTTCGGCCAGATCCTTGACCAGGGCCAGACCGATGCCTGTGCCGCTGTAGTGGCGCGTGGCGGAGTTGTCGATCTGGGAAAAACGCTGGAACAGCAACGGCAGTTTGTCAGGCGCAATGCCGATCCCCGAGTCTTGCACCGCGAGTTCAAAACGCTCGCCATCAATCAGCGTCACTGCCAGGTGCACGGTGCCGCCAGCGGACGTGAACTTGATGGCATTGCTCACCAGGTTGAGAAGAATCTTCTCGAAGTGTCGGGGGTCCAGGAACACCGTGCCGAGCGCAGGATCGATGCTGCTGGTCAGAGTGCAGCCTTTGCCCTCGGCCACCATGGCGGCATCCTCGGCCAGCACACCCACCATCTTGTTCAAGTCAATTGGCGCCGGACACACCTCAAACTTGCCCGCTTCGGCTTTGGAGAAATCGAGAATGTCATTCACCCGGTTCATCAAGCGCAGTGCGTTGCGTTGGGCGCGGTCGATTTGCACATGCCAGTCCGCCGGCGGGATGGTCGCCGCCGAGAGCTGCTCCAGGGGGGCGAGAATGAGGGTCAGGGGGGTGCGCAGTTCGTGGCTGACCGTGGCGACGAAATCGCTCTTTGCCTGGTTGGCCGTCTCGGCCTGGTTGCGCGCCTGAATGAGCTCGACGGCCTGCGCCTCCAGCACCTCGGTCTGTTGATGCAGCGTGTCGGTCCGTTCGGCGACCATTCTCTCCAAGGAGGCCTGCACTTGCTGTCGTTCGGCTTCAGCCTCAGCCTCCAGCACCCGGATGCGCAGGGCATTCTCCTGGAACACCCGTACGGCGCGGGTCATGATTCCAATCTCGTCACCGCGTCCGGCACTGGCGATCTCGGCGTTCAGGTCGCCGGCCGCAAGCCTGCGCATGACCGAGGCCAGGGCCACGATGGGCTGTGCGATAAATCGCGACGTGCTCCAGGCGATGGCGCCGGCTAGCAGGATGGCGACGGTACCTGCAATTATCGTCGCAAGCATGCCGCGATCATTGTGGACCAAGGCGTCGGAGCGCGCCTCTCCAGCGAAGCGCGCAACCAACTGGCCGGCGCTGCGAGCCTCGTCGCGAACCTGATCGCGTGCATCGCTCAAAGCGTTGCTTGCCTGATGGAACCTGGCGAATGCCGCCCGGTAGCCGGCAATCTGATCGCTGACCGTCAGAGGCGTAGCCTTGGCTTGCGGCCCCACGGACGAAGGCAGAACGCGCGCGAGACGGGAAAGTTCATCAAGGATGTGGCCGACAGAGCTGGCGACCTCGGCTGACGGTGACAGGCGAAACGACAGGGTCTGCGCCTCCAGGGTGGCAACACGCTCGGCGAAACGCTTGGACAACGCGGCGGCATTGTGCAGCAAGCCGGTGGCTGCCTGAATGTCGCTTGCATCATGAGCAACGCGCCCATCCACCTCACTCAACATTGCCTCGAGGTGCTCGACCACATTCCCGACGACGGCGAGCTGCCGCAACGCCTCGCCTCCCCGCAACTTGGGCGCCTCGCCAAGGTGCTCTACCGTCACGCAGGTAGCAACGACCGCTGTTGCCAACTGGTCCAGGGGCTCTCTCTCCTGCGGCTCCCCCATCACCTCGCGCAATTGCTCGACCACCGGCGGGAGTGCCGCGCAAGCGCTGTGCGCCGCGGCCGCCCCATCACCGGTCACCAGCATCTTGGCCACATTGGCGATGATGATCCGTTCGCCGTTGCGCAGGATATCCAGGATGCGATGGGCGCTTTCAATGTTGCTCACCTGCGCCTGGTGCTCAGCGGTGCGGGCGTCAAGCCCCTTCAGCCCATCGGCGATGCCCTGTTCGACCAGGATCGTCGCCTCTCGCATCCGGCCGTAGTGGGCTGTCATGTTCTCCGTTTCGCCATCCATGGTCAGGGTTGCCGCCCGCAAAGCGGCGATCGCCGCGGCGAGCCTGTCCAGACCGCCCTTGAGCGATTGCGCCTCTGCCACCGCAATGGCGGTAAGGCCGGCAATAGCGGTCGCCACCATGCCTTCGGCTTGGGAGAGGCTTTCCTGGTCGCGGGTGGCGATGAAGTTTTCCACCCGCTCGGTGGCCCCGTTGACCGAGGCCAGAATTTCTGCGGAATGGCTGGCCGAATCCACCGAACGAACCATGCCTCGCAGGCCATAGAGGTTCACTAGCGACACCGCCAGCATCAGGAACACCAGTGCGGCGACCGCCAGCCCGATCCTGACGGCAATGGGCCTGTCTGTGGTGGGCCTGAATGTCAGCACCGCGCCTCGCCTCCTCGCTCCCCGCCCACCACTACTGCTTCGTCACCTCCGGCAAAGGCGTCGGCGGCGCCGTATGGTTGACGGCCGCGTCGATCATCGCCGCAACGGAAGCCTGGCTGTAGAAAGGATTGGCGGCGCCGCCCACCGGCATAGTGGCGAGCCAAGCGTCCAGGTCCTTCGCATCGATGCGTACCAGCGGCACCTCGACGAACTTCGGCACTTGCTTGCCCGCCAGAATCTGCTGGGCCACCCAGAACCCCACCTGGGAAACGCTTGGGGAGGCGGAGACCGAGACGGTCTCGTAGCCATTGGCATCGCGCTCCTGTTTCCACAGGGCAAGTTCGTCCTGACGGTTCCCCATCACAATGATCGGCAAAGGGCGCCCCGCCGCCTTGAACGCCATGGCCGCGCCATAACCGTCGCCCCCCTGAGTCGCGACGGCATCAATGCTGGGCAGCGACGGCAGTGCCAGCGCCACCTCCTTGCGTGCGACGGACGCCGTCCAGTTCCCGTACACGGTCTTGGCGAACCTCAGGCCCGGGTAGTCGCTGGCGGCCTTGCGAATGCCGTCGCTGATGTTTTTATCGGTGGCATCGCCGGCAATGCCGCGGATCTCCAGGAGTGTTCCGTTCCCCTTGAGGCGCTCGGCAATATAATCCATTTCCACGCGGCCCATGGCGGACCAGTTGTAGTCCACGGTATAGACGCAGCCTTCGGAGACCAGACTGGCCATGACGACCACCACGATGCCAGCGTTGCATGCATCGCGAATCACCCCGTTGAGGGCCGTGTCGGACGCGGCCAGGATGACGATAGCGTTCACGCCTTTGACGATCATGTCCTGGATATGGGCCGCCTGTTCCGCCGCCGAGTTATTGGCGCTGACCACCGGAGCCTCGCGGACCAAGCCATCCTTTTGTGCTTGGGCCGCCACCTCCTGCCAGTTGCGCACCATCACTTTGCGGAAATCACTGCCCGCGTAGGAGTTGCTGAAGGCAATGCTATAGCTTGAGGTAGGGCCGCCGGCGATGCCGCCATCGGCAGCTTGGGCTGGATTGGCGACAACCATCGCCAGCCCGGTCACGCAGCCGGCGAGGCGCCATAAGATTGTGTGGAGTGGTTTAGTGTTCATGCGGCTCTCCATTTCCTTGGGATTTACCAAAAGTAATCCACCTGCATTTGCCGACAGTCTGGATCGACTGCTCGACCTGGTTGGAGAAGTCGGCCTTCAGATTGGAGATCGTCGACCCTGTGAATGAAGCGCCCAAACGCTCACGAACTGAGGAGATATTGCCCATTGAGCAAGCTGCGCCCCTGGGCACCGGTTACCGGATTGCTCATTCGGTCATTCCAATCATAGAACCGGGCACGAAGAACCAGAGACATACAGACTCCTTTCCTTGGCGGCTGAAAACCGAAATCAGTACATTGCCTGCAGTGACACTGAGCATAGTCTCAAGGTGCCCACTTCGCTCGCGGCCATGAAGGATTTCAGCGAGACTCTGCTTGTCGTGATGGGCGGGAGTCGACCAACAGAGCAGATCCTAACCTTCCTCCTTGGCCTCAAGCGCACGGTAGTGGTCAATCTTGACTTGCAGTGCAGCAACGGCCTTTTGCATGGCAGCAACTTCGGCCTGTACATCCTGTAAATGGCTCTCCAGCATCTGGCGGCGTTCGGCAATCGTTGAGTCCCCAGCGCTGCGCAGCTTGGCGAATGTTTGCATTTTGCCGATGGTCATGTGAGTGGTGCGTAAACGCAGCAAAAACTCCAGCCACGCCATATCAGTCGGCGCATAAAGCCGTTGCCCGCCGGCCGCACGGGCGACCGGTGCCAACAGGCCGATGCGTTCGTAGTAGCGCAGGGTATAGGCCGTAAGGCCGGTGCGCTTGGCGACCTGGTCAATCGTCTGGTAGGCGTTCATAAGCACAATCCTTGGCCATCGGTGTTCGGTAATGCACCCGTCCCGCTCACTCGGGAGGTGCGGCAACAACTTTGATGCCTCGTTTGGCAAACACTTCCCGCGCTGCGCTGATGCCATTCAACGCGCTGGGAAAACCAGCATACACCGCCATCTGGATGATGATTTCAACGATCTCCTCAGGTTTGCAACCCACATTCAGCGCCCCCTCTATATGCACCTTGAGTTGAGGTTGCGCGTTCCCCAATGCGGTGAGGGCCGAGATGGTTGCCAACTCACGTGTGCACAGAGCGACACCAGGCCTGGAAAACACATCACCATAGGCGAAATCGACTATCCATTCACCCAGCTCGGGCGAGATATCGCTAAGCGACTTGACCACGTTGTTGCCGGTGGTCCCGGTGATTCTTTCCAGGGTCTCGACCCCTTTCACTCGTCGACTATCCGGTTCAGTTGCCGACGCCGGAATTGCGATTGCTGAAAGCACGAGCCCGGTTACAGCGCTCAGTTTTTTAAATGTCATGACCTGTCTCCTTGTTTAAGCCGCGCAACGGACCTGGCCGTATTGGCGGTGCAACAAGGAGGCTATTGGTTAGAGTGCGCTCTAAGTCAAGCGCCAGTTGCTTTCAGCTAAAAGGGCCCGCAGCTAAAGGGAGCCCCCCTCACATCATCGTCACACCACCGCAGTTGCAATCGTTCTGGAACGCCAGGCAAAAGCCAACACCATCAGCAGCCCCAGACCCGCCATTGCCGCTCCAGCCAGGGAAATCGCCGGATAACCCAGCCCGGTATTGATCACCGCTCCGCCCAGCGCTGCACCCATCGCGTTACCCAAGTTGAAGGCGCCGATGTTCACCGCCGAGGCCAGATTGGGTGCGTCCTTGGCGGCTTCCATGACGCGCATCTGTAGCGGCGGCACCAGGGCGAAGCTGGCGACACCCCATATCAGGATGGCAACGGCGGCCGGCAGCGGCCAACGCATCAATACGGTGAATGCCAACAAGACCAGAATCAGCACGCTCAGCGAAACGATCAGGGTGCGATCTATCGAGCGGTCGGCGGCCTTGCCGCCCCACATGTTGCCCAGCGTCAACCCCACACCGAACAGCATCAGCATGGCGGTGATGTACGCGGTTGATGCATGGGTTTCGCTGCTGAGGATCGGCGCGATGTAGGTGAAGACGGTAAACATTGCACCCGAGCCGACTACGGTCAGGGCCAACGCCCCCAGCACCGGTCCACGGCCCAGCACCCGAATTTCGGCCAGTACACCGACGCTTTGTGGCGCTTGCAGATTTGGTAGCGCGAACCACAACGCGGCCATGGTTACCACGCCGAGTCCGGTAATACCCCAGAATGCGGTGCGCCAGCCGAACAGTTCGCCAAACCAGGCGGCCAACGGCACACCGCCGATGGTGGCCAGGGTCAGGCCCAAGAACATGGCCGCAACCGCCCCGGCGCGTTTCTCCGGGGCGACCACGCTAGCGGCGACGATGGAGCCGACGCCAAAAAACGCGCCGTGGTTCAGTGAGGTCACCACTCTGGCGACCATGAGGCTGTAGTAATCGGTAGCCAGGGCTGACATCAGATTACCCAGGGTAAAAATCGCCATGAGTCCGATCAGCAGATAGCGCCGGGGAATCCTGCCGGTGGTCAGGGTCATCAGCGGCGCGCCGAGCAATACACCCAAGGCGTAGGCACTGACCAACAAACCTGCGGCGGGAATGGATACGCCGAGATCCGCAGCGATGCCCGGCAACATGCCCATGGGGGCGAACTCGGTAACGCCGATGCCAAAGGCACCAATGGCGAGTGCGACAAGCGGTGGATTGATACGCATGGAAGGCTCCTTATCTATGCCGCCAATGCTACGATCCAAATTTTTCAGGCGGTAGATAGCATTTCTGGCAATCACCTTTGCGTACGGAGCACAAATGGACTTCAACGGCAGATCAGGTGAAATGAGCGTGTTCGCCACCGTGGCGCAGGAAGGCAGCCTGTCAGCCGCCGCGCGTGCATTGGGGCTGACCCCCTCGGCGGTCAGTCGGATCATCGCGCGTACTGAACAACGTCTTGGCACTCGCCTGTTGTTGCGCACCACCCGAGCGATCACCTTCACCGCCGAGGGCGAGGCTTACCTGCGCGGCGCCCGCCGTATCCTGGCCGACATGGCCGAGGTCGAAGAAGCCATCGCCGACCAGGGCGTGCCCCGGGGCCGTTTACGGGTCAGTGCCGCCCTCGGCCATGGGCGCCAGACCATCGTTCCCTTGGTGGCAGCATTCAGCGCCCGCTACCCGAACATCGTCGTCGACCTCACCCTCGGCGACGAAGTGGTCGACATTCTCGGCGGCCAGGCCGACGTGGCGGTACGCTTTGGCCATCTGCCCGACAGCCCCCTGACCGCACGAAGGATCGGCGACACCGGCCAGGTCGTGGTGGCATCGCCCGAGTATCTGCAGCGCCACGGCATCCCCCGGGAACCGGAAGACCTGCTACGGCACAACTGCCTGCGCTTCAACTTCCGGCGTGCCGAACCCAACTGGCCGTTCATCCGCGACGCAAATGAGTTTTCCCTGAAGGTCAGCGGCAACATCGAATGCAGCAGTGGTGAAGCGCTGGCACAACTCGCACGGGTAGGCGCTGGCATCGCGCGTATCGGCTATTTCACCGTAGCCGAGGACCTGCGGCGCGGCGATCTGGTACCGCTGCTGGAAGCCTGGAACCCCGGAGACCGGGAGCCGATTCATGCGGTGTTCGTAGGTGGTTCGGCAATGCCGGCGCGGGTGCGGTTATTCGTGGACTTCTTGCTGGAACATCACCGGATGTAAACGGGTAACGTCACCTGCCCCTTTCGGATGCTCGTAATGCTGTGAGAGTTTTGCCTGACTGGAACAATCGGGAGCTATAGCCGAGATTGGCCGGTGGCGATTGGTGAGAGGCGGCTTTCGGCTAGAAGCGGACGGTGGTCAGCTCAAACGTCTAAATCTAAACATCTAGGGCCTTTCATAGAAGACTTCAAACCCGGCACCTAGTCCCAGTTCAAGCCTCTCAAGGCGCCGGCAGCATCCATGCCGACGGCATTGTTGGAAGCATCATGTTCGTCAGTCCTAAAAGCTCCCCCCCTCAATATGGTAGACCTTCGGTTCTTCCGAAAAATATTCCTCCAGGCCCATCATGAACAGCCGATGGTCTTCACTCGCTTCGAAGCCCGGCGTGTGATCCTCAAGTGAAGCCCAGCGCACGATCAGGTTGAATTGCTGGGGGGTTTCAATCCCTTGCGCTAGCAAGTGGCCGCCGTAACCCTTTGCGCGGGTGAGCAAAGGGGCGACCTCGGCAAATGCGTGTCTGAACGCTTCAATGCGTTCTTTGTGAACGGGGAGCAGAGCGATTTCATAAATCATGGCATTCCTCCAACAAGCTCAGTTGACTAAAAGTACGCACTCACGAGATGAGCGATGGCTCGACTGCAATCGCGATTTTTCCCTGAAGGCCGTTGTTGGGGCTCTCCAGTCGAGCGTGGGCAAGCCCAATGTCGGCCAGCGAATAGACCGCACCAACATGCGGGCGCAGTTGACCGCGCTCGACCAATGCGCTCAGCTCATCAAGTTTGCCGCGGTTTTGTCGGGTAAAAACGAAGTGATAACTCGCGTTCTTGCCCCACGCCTGAACAAGGTTTTGCGGCTGGGCAATGTCCACAATCGAGACTAGGCGGCCGAGTTGGGCGAGCACGTCGGGGCTACGCGTCAGTGTGTTGCCGCCGATGGTGTCGAACACCACATCCACGCCGTGACCACCGGTTTCGCGCATGACGGCGTCGACGTAATCCTCCTTTTCGTAGTCGATGAGCACATCGGCACCCAGGCTGCGTGCGAACTCAAAGTTTGCTTCGCGCACGGTCGTGAAGACCCGCGCTCCAATGGCTTTTGCCACCTGGATCGCGACATGCCCTACGCCTCCCGCGCCGCCGTGTATCAGAATGCTCTCCCCCACTCTGAGCGCCGCTCGCACGGTCAGTGCTTCCCACACCGTCCCGCCAACCAGGGTCAGACTTGCTGCCTCAAGGTGGCTCAGTGATTGCGGTTTACGCCCGATGATGCCTTCGGCCGCAACGTGGTACTCGGCATAACTGCCTGGGCCGTCGAAAATTTGCGGGGTGTACCAGACTTCGTCTCCCGGAGCGAAGCTCGTCACACCCGGCCCGACTTCTTCGACAACGCCTGATACGTCGTGTCCGGTAATGGCCGGCAGTGGCACCAGGTCGGCATAGTCGCCACGTCGAACCTGATAATCCAACGGGTTGATCGAGGTTGCGTGTACCCGGACCAGGACCTGTCCCGTGCCCGGCACGGGCTTGGGCACGTCGCGGAGCTCGAACGACTCAGGACCGCCAAATGACTTCAGTATCATCGCTTTCATGGTAAATCCTCGTATCTATAAAATGGCATATCGAGATATCTCGATATGTTACGGTAAAAAATTACAGATCTTTCCCTATGACCTCGGCAAGCGCGCTGATAGTTGCTTCATTGCGCTTGTAGTAGGTCCACTGACCGATACGCCTGACTTCGACCAGGCCCACTCGTTGCAACGTGGCAAGATAGCCAGACACCGTTGACTGCGACAGTCCGATACCCTCTTGAATACTACTGACGCAGACGCCGACCGTGAGAACGTCACCCTCATCCTGCGGAGGGAAGTTCTTTACGGGATCCTTCAAACCTTTCAGGATTTGAAGACGCGTAGGGTTTGAGAGGGCTTTGAATATTTCGATCAGTTCCATGCGCTCAGGATATCGAGATTTACCGATATGTCAATACGAAAGGTTAGAATAATTTTGGGGTTCGGATTGCCAGCGGTTTCACAGACTGGAGCGCGTGCCTGCTTCTAGCCGAAAGCAGCCTGTGGCCATGAGTGAAGGCATTAGCGCTATGGGATACCGGATAGTGGAATAACCCTGACGAACGCAGAGCCTATTTCAGAAACTCATGGCCTGCGAGAGCTTTTCGCCCCCGCCCGTAAAATATCGCCCCAGCGACGCACCAGATAATTGTGTTCATCCATCACCGAGTTCCACACAGCGATATGCCCCATGCGCTGCTCATAGGAACCACCATCGCGCACATCACCGATGTCAATCAGCGGCAAACCATCACTGCCAAGCAACTCCTCCCGCGCAGGTTGACCGGCGTACCAGTAGTCCCACTCGGCACTGCTCAGATGGTCGCGACTGCGCGCCGGGTTGCCGATGTAGTAACCCTGGCGCGCCATCACCGCGCCGGGCCAGCCGGACAACCACCAATTGAGGTAGGCGTAGGCCGCGTCCAGCACCGGGCCCTGGGCGTGGCGCGACAATGACAAACCGCCGAACCAGGCGCGATAGCCCTCGCGAGGCACCGCCAGACGGTATTTCACCCCGGCGCGATGCAGGCGCATCAAGGTCGGCGACCAAAGGCTCTGGATATCGATGCTCGGGCTGAGCATCAACTGCGCGGCCTCCTCGTCATCGGACCAGAACGCCGCAAAGTGACCTTCCTTCTGTTTGCGCACCAGAATATCGGCCAGCACATCGATCTCTTCGATGCTCATATTGCCGATGTCCTTAAAGCGCGCCAGTCCCGCGCCCTGCACCGCCAGCGCGGCATCCAGGGCACCGATCGCGGCATCGCTCTGCAGTGCGGTGCGCGCGCGCCACGCAGGGTCGAGCAACCAACCCCAACTTTCATTGTCGTGGCGAAAACCCTCAGGCAGGCGCTCGGGGCGGTAGGCGAAACTGTCGGCATTATGGGTCAAAGGCAGCATGCTGATGCGCTCGGTGACGGTGCTGCCGAGGCTGCCATCGTGCTGCACGAATAAGCGCTCACTCGGCACGCTGCCACTGCCCAACCGATCGTTGGCGGAGAGGCGGCCGCGTTTGGGAAGGTCGTTGATCTCATGCCACAACGCAATGCGCCGTGTGTCGATGGGTTGGATCGCCCGGGCCGGCCACACGAAGTCGACGTTGTGGAACCATTGGTCGTACAGGTCATAGCTGTCGGGCTGCATCACCGCGATGCGCTGGGCCTGCTCGACATCGTGCACCTGGTACACCAGGTGAATGCCCAATTCCTGTTCAGCACGTACACGCAGGCATTCGAGCAAGGTCACTGAGGTGCCGAGGACGCGGAGTGTGATCATGCGGCGAACCGCTGAGAGAACACGTCAAAGGAGCGCCGCAGCAGCGCGGGGTCAAGACCTCGCAGGATAAACACCAGACGCGACTGCCGATCAGTGCCCGGCCAGGCAGACAAGTGCACCGGGGCATGCAGGCAATGCTGCACACCATGGATGACGATGGGGGCGTTACTGGTGTTCACGTTAAGCAGTCCTTTGACACGTAGAATTCGTTCGCCGTGGCATCTTAACAGCATCGACAACCAAACCCCGAAGCCGACCCAATCCAACGGCTGGTCGAAGGTCAGGCTGCACACTTGCGCGGCGCCGTGGGTGGCGCTGGTACTGCGATGCAGTTGCCAGCGACGGACTTCCTCTGTCGGTTCGGCGCTGCGCAAACCTTCACCCAGCAACAGCTGATCGCCGCTGTGGACGTCGCATGTATCGAGGATCGGCGTACCGGCATTGAGCGCTTGCAGGTGCATGCGCAGTGGGGCGCAGTCCTCCATCAGGTCGGTCTTGCTCAACAGCAAGCGGTCCGCGGCGGCGACCTGGGCAAGCCATTCCGGATGCAGGCGCTCTTGCAGCGCGGCGTGGCTGGCATCGACCAAGGTGACCACCAGGCCGATATGCAAGCGCCCGCGCAATTGCACATCGTTGTTCAATGTGGCGAGGATCGGCGCCGGGTCGGCCAGGCCGGTGGTCTCCAGGATGACCCTTTTGAACGTCGGGATTTCGCCACGCTCACGGCGTTGCAACAGGGCGAGCAACGCGTCTTTGAGTTCGCCACGAATCGAGCAACACACGCAGCCACTGGGCAACAGCACGGTATCCGGGGCGACTTCTTCCACCAGCAGATGGTCGATGCCGACGTCACCGAATTCGTTGATCAGCAAAGCCGTATCGCCGAGGCTTTCGCCTTGCAGCAGGCGCTTGAGCAAAGTGGTTTTGCCGCTGCCGAGGAAACCGGTGATGACGTTGAGAGCGATGCTCATACGGCTGACTCCAAGTGATCCAACAGATGCGGGTCCAGGGGATCCAACGGGCGACCGAGCATGGTTTCAGCCGCTCGCCAGAGCTGATCCAGGCCACTCGCCAGCTCTTGCTTGCCGGTCGCGCCGAGCAGCAGATAAGAGGCGCCCTGAAAATCTTCGACCTTGAGCCGGAACACCGCCAGTACCTGATTGATCGCGGCGATGCGGCGCAGGCGTTCGCGGCGCCTGGGCAGCTCATCGCCCAGGGGATCGCTCCAGTGCAGGTCTTCGCCTAGCAAACCGCAGAGTCCACACATGGCTACACCTCACTCATGGCATGACATCGCCAGAATTCGGGCCGAGGGTCTGGCCAACGAACAGGTTGCCGCCCGGCTCGCTGGCCAGCAGCACAGCGGTGGGCGCCACCTCGTCCGCCAGGCCGAACCGGCCAAGGGGCAACTCGGCGGCCTTGGCGCGTTTCCAGTCATCGCTGATCCCAGCGACCAATGGCGTTTCAATCGGCCCCGGAGCGATGGCATTGACCAGTACGTTGTCCTTGGCGACTTCCAGCGCCAAGGACTTGGTGAAGCCGATGACCCCGGCCTTGGCCGCAGCGTAATGGGTGAGTTCGGCGCCGCCCTTGATGCCCAGTTGCGAGGCCACGTTGATGATCCGCCCCCAACGCTGGGCGAGCATATGCGGCAAGGCGCGCTGGCTGGCCACGAATACGCTGGTGAGGTCAACGCGCAGCATGTCGTTCCACATCTCGAGAGTGAGGTCGACACAGCGCGCCTGGGTGAGCATGCCAGCGTTATTGACCAAAATGTCGATGCCGCCGAAGTGCTCGACGCAACGGTCGACACTGGCCTGGGCGCCTTCGACGGTGCCTACATCGGCGAGGCACTCCACCACTTCGGCGCCGAAGTTGCGGCAGATGATCGCGGTTTCGGCAAGACTGACAGCATTGCGGTCGGCCAGCACCAGACGCGCGCCTTCAGCCGCATAGGCACGGGCGATGGCGGCACCGATACCGCTGCCAGCGCCGGTGATGACGGCACGGCGGTGGGTAAGTTGAGGCATGTAGAATCTCCTGAAGCAAACACAGGTTCCCTGTGGGAGCGGGCTTGCTCGCGAATGCGGTCTGTCAGTCGAAACTGATTTATCTGAAACACCGCATTCGCGAGCAAGCCCGCTCCCACGTTTGGATTGAGTACAGTCAGTCGGGCCAACGCACGGTCAGCCCACCGTCGATGATGATGCTCTGCCCGGTCAGGTAGCTCGATGCATCACTGGTCAAGAACTGCACCAACGACGCCACCTCATCCGCCCGCCCTACCCGCCCCAGCGGAATCGCCCTCGCAGCTTTCGCCAGGCCTTCCGGCCCCAGGGAGTTCTTCGCATCAAGCGACTGCGGCGTCTCGATCAACCCTGGGATCACCGCATTGCAACGAATGCCCTTTGCTGCCAACTCCACCGCCAGCGAACGGCACAACCCCGGCACGCCGGCCTTGGCCGCTGCGTAGTGGCTGTGCTCTTGCCAGCCATATACGCCGCCGGCAATCGACGAAATCGCCACCAACGCACCGCCCTCGCCCATATGCCGAGTCGCCGCGCGAAAGGTGCGCATCACCCCCGTCAGGTCGACGTTGAGCATCTCGTCCCACAGCGCATCGGTCATTTCCAGCAACGGCGCACGGCGCAGCAAACCTGCG
Source organism: Pseudomonas sp. N-1-13 (assembly GCF_057787095.1). Classification (NCBI taxonomy): domain Bacteria; kingdom Pseudomonadati; phylum Pseudomonadota; class Gammaproteobacteria; order Pseudomonadales; family Pseudomonadaceae; genus Pseudomonas; species Pseudomonas sp. N-1-13. The sequence continues at coordinate 3,521,362 of NZ_JBYNRI010000001.1, forward strand.
TTCGCCACGGCGTAATCCAGGCGGCCGAAATGCTGCACCGCTTGCTCGGCCAGCGCATCCACCGAGGCGGTATCGCCCACGTCCAGTGCCAGCATCAGGCACTCGCCACCGGCTTCTTCCACCAGGGCCACTGTTGTTTGCGGGTCATGGGGGTCGGCCGGGTAATACCCGCCGACCACTGCCACACCGCTGCCCGCATAGGCCACGGCGAGGGCTTGGCCGATGCCGCTGGCGGCACCGGTAATCAAGGCGACTTTACGGCTCATCGATAACTCCTTACTGGACGGTTTCCGGGCGCACATGGCGTGCGGCAAACATCAGGGCACCGGACAGGAAACACGGCAGCGCACCGAACCACAGTGCGGCGGTCTGCCAGTCACTGCCGGCGGACAACACCTGGGTGGCGCCAAAACCTGCGACCACCGCGCCAATCGGGCCCATGGCATGAATGATCGCGCCACCGGTGGCGCGGATGCTGGTAGGGAAACTTTCACTGATAAAGAACAGCGCCGCCGAGTACGGCCCAATCAGAAAGAACAAGCCCAGGCTGTACAGCCCGACCACCATCGGCATATTGCTCGGGCCGAACAACATCCCGGCAAACGACAGGCCACCGAGCATCCAACCCAAGCCAATCACGTTGCGACGGCCGATCTTGTCGCCCATCCAGCCGTGGCTGAGGTAGCCGCAGTAACCCACCAGGTTCGACAACACGAGGATGATCAGCGAGTTCTCGAACGAGATGTGGTGCACGCTGACGATCACTGAAGTGCCGAGCACGCTGAACACTTGGATGGCCGCCCAGTTGAGCAGCAGCGCGGCGCCAATCACCAATGTGGCGCGACGGGCCGGGCCACGGAACGCGGCTTTGAGGCCAGCCTTGCTGTGTTCGTCATAGTCCACGCCGTAGGTCACGGCGACGTTTTGCGCTTCGGTCACGGCGCCGCTTTTACGCAACTGACTGATGCGTTCGTGGATCTGGAACTGCGGGCTCTCCTTGAGCTTGCGCGCCATGATCGCAATCACGATGGCCGGGATTGCGGCGAAGATGAAGCAACCCTGCCAGCCGATGATCGGCAGCAACAGCGCGGTCAAGCCGGCGGCGATCAACGCACCGACCGGCCAGCCGCCCTGCACCAGGCTGTAGATAAAGCCGCGACGTTTGGTCAGCCGTGGGTCTTCAGAGGCGCCATACAACTCGGTCAAATAAGTGGCATTGACGGTTTCTTCGGCATAGCCCAGGCCACCCAACGAACGGATCAGAATCAGCGGCGACTTGCCCCACGCCCCGCCAATCGCGGTGAGCGCCGAGCACAGCGCGGAACCGGCCACAGTGAGGATAATCCCTTTGCGCCGCCCCAGCCTGTCGACAATCGGGCCGATGGCCAGGGCGACGACGGCGGTACCCACCGCCACCCAGGTCGCGATCTCAGCTTGCTCCACTTCACCCCAACCAAAGTGCCGGCCGATCTCGGGCAGCAAGGTGCCGAACAGGATGAAGTCATACACCGCAAACACCCAGGCGAAGAAGGCGATCCAGGTGGCGAAGCGTACTTCCTGGGACGTCAATTGCCGGGGTTTCCAGCCAGTCAGGTCAAGCTTGTTGTAGATAGACATGAATCGCGCCTCGAAGGATGGGTGGGTGTCAGGTACGCGGTTGGCGGCGGATAAAGTCGTCGGCGATTTCGTCGAAAGTGACGAAGCGCACGCCGGCATGGCTCTGGATGTGTTCGATCAGACGCTCAAGCATCAGCAGCACTTGTGGGCGGCCGGACACGTCGGGGTGGATGGTCATGGTGAACACCGCGTGTTCGTGTTCGCGGTAGACCCAGTCGAATTGGTCGCGCCACATTTCCTCGAGGTGGCGCGGGTTGACGAAACCGTGACTGTTGGGTGCCTTTTTGATGAACATCATCGGCGGCAAATCGTCGAGGTACCAGTTGGCCGGAATCTCCACCAGATCGGTTTCTTCGCCGCGCACCAGGGGTTTCATCCAGGTGTCGGGGTGCTGGCTGTAGTCGATCTTGGTCCAGCTGTCGCCCTTGCGCACGTAGTAGGGGTGGAAGTCGTTGTGCATCAGGCTGTGGTCATACTTGATGCCTTTTTTCAGCAGCAGCTCGTTGGTGACCTTACTGAATTCCCACCACGGCGCGACGTAGCCGGTGGGTCGTTTGCCGGTGACCTGGGTGATCAACTCGATGGACTTATCCAGCACGATTTCTTCCTGCTCGGCGGTCATCGCAATCGGGTTTTCGTGGCTGTAGCCATGCACGCCGATTTCATGGCCGGCGTCGGCCACCGCCTTCATCTGCTCGGGAAAGGTTTCCATCGAGTGGCCGGGGATAAACCAAGTGGTACGCAAGCCGTAACGCTCGAACAATTTGAGCAAACGCGGAGCGCCAATTTCGCCAGCGAACAGACCGCGGGAAATATCGTCGGGTGAGTCCTCACCACCATAAGAGCCCAGCCAGCCTGCCACGGCGTCTACGTCGACGCCGAAGGCGCACAGAATTTCTTTAGCCATCATCTCTCTCCTGCGGATTTATCAGATCAATCGTGGGTGTTTTGGTGGTGGCGCAACGCGGCTTCCACTGCCAGCGCAGCTCGCAACAATCGAGAGTCTTCGCCCGGCGGCGCGCTTATCAGCATGCCGGTGGGCAAACCGAGCGCATCGCAGCCGCTGGGCAATGACACACCCGGCAGATCCAGCAAACTGCCGGGCATCGTCAGGCGCAACGTAGCGAGGTTGGTCTGCGCGAACAGCTCGTCATCGGCTTCCAGTGCCGCCAACGGCGGCGCCACATGGGCCACGCTTGGGGTAATCAAAAACGCGCCATCAAGTTCATCGGTGATTTGTTGCTGCAGGCGTTTGCGTGCCCCGTAGAGGTTGACCAACTGGCTGGCGGGGAATGCACGTGCCGCCTCCAGGCGGCGCCGCACACGGGGGTCGAGTCGTGCGGCGGCATCGCTGTCCAGCAGAGACTGATGCAGGGCAAAAGCCTCAGAAGCACCGAGCCAACCTTGTTGCTCAATGAGCTGAAGTGCCGCCTGAAAGGCTGGCGAAGGTCGCAGGTCAATCAGCGCACCGTGATTTTTCAACACGATCAAGCATTGCAGCAGGTTGTCGCGTACCGCAGGCTCTATGCGCTCATCATCAATGACTGCCTGATCGACCCAGAATCGCTGCCCAGCCAAATCTCGGGGGACAAGCGATGTCGGTTTGGCGCGCCCAAGCAGAATGTCGTCGATGGATAAGGCGTCGCGCACACTGCGCGTCAGAGGCCCCACGCTGTCGAGGGTATGCGCGAGCGGGAAGACGCCTTCACGGCTGTAGCGTCTGCAACTGCTTCGAAATCCCACCAAGCCGTTGAAGGCCGCTGGAATTCGGATGGAGCCAGCGGTGTCCGTGCCCATGGCGATCGGCACGATTCCCGCCGCGACGGCGACCGCTGAGCCTGAGGACGAGCCGCCCGGAATGCGTGGCTGGTCGAGGCCTACGGGATTATGCGGCGTGCCAAAATGGGGATTGAGTCCGAGGCCTGAGTAAGCAAATTCGCTAAGATTTGTTTTCCCGACACTGACCATCCCGGCTCGCGCCAGTAGACCTACGACATTGGCGTCGAGCAGCGCTGGCGAAGTGTCGCGGCGTACGGATGCGCCTGCGGTAGTTGGGCTGCCGGCGACGTCGAACATATCTTTCCAAGCTATGGGAACGCCGTCCAGTGCGCTTGCCGGCTGTCCGGCCTTCCAGCGTGCGGCTGACGAGTGGGCTTCGCGGAAGGCACGCGCCGAACAAAGAGAGATGAACACGTCATCGACTTCCGCCACCCTGGCCAGCATTTCTTCCAACGCCTTGACCGGGTCGCTGCTGCCCGAGGCGAATGCATCCGCCATCGCCAAAGCATCGGCTTCAAGGGCTAATCGAGGACTGGAGTAGGACATCTGATTCACCAATAAACGTATTCATTATTAAAATGTACGTTTTACAGAGCAGATAGCGTGCCAAACTGAATACTGAAGGCATGCCAGAGCGGCAAACCTGAGCAAGCGGCCTGCGTCTATCACTCGGACTAGACACCTTTCCGAGCGGGTTGATGTTCCTATTTTGCGGAGCCTTCCAGGCAGGGCCAGGCAACAACACCGATAATGTATTAATTAATAAATATCCGTTTTGGTGCAGAACAGTAACAACGGCCCTACGAACGCGCACAAATGACGTGGTCCACGGTGACAACAGACTTGTGCGAGAATCTTCCCCCCGCCTTTCGAGAAGCGTATGAGATCGATGACCGCCGAGGATTACCGCACTGCATCCCGCTACGCCATGATCCGCCAGGTCCTGCGTGACGCCATCGTTGATGGGGAGGTGGCTCAAGGGCTCGTCCTGCTCGAAGCACCTCTGGCCGACCTGTTCGGAACCAGCCGCGTACCGGTGCGCAAAGCGCTGGACCTGTTGCATAAGGAAGGTTTGATCAGTCGATTCGATGGCCGCGGTTATCTGGTCAACCCGAAAGGGGTGGAAGTGGAGCCCCTGCGGTTGGCCGTTACCCACAAGCAACTCGGCCTTGATAGCAGCGAAGAATTGGTCGATACCCGGCCGTTGGGCGAGCGGATGTTCGACGAGATTGGCTCGGCTTTATCGACCTGTATTGCTTTCGGACACTATCGACTCGACGAGCAAATGGCCGCCGAGCATTACGGCGTCAGTCGGGCGGTGATACGCGAGGCATTGATGCGCCTGCGTGACCGCGGCCTGGTGGAAAAGGAACCCTACTCCCAGTGGCTAGCCGGCCCCCTCACCGCCAGGGAGGTCACCGAAGACTACGAGTTGCGCGCGTGCCTAGAACCTGAGGCGTTACGCCAGAGCGCACCAGGGCTTAGTCGCGAATCCCTTGAAGCGATGCTGGCTCGGGTTAATGAGGCACAGAGCAACCCACGTTGCAGCCTGGCATGCATCGAGCAACTTGAAGAAGACCTGCATTACCACTGCCTCGCCGGAATAAACAATCGCAAGATCGCTACGCTGATCCGGCAGGCCCAGAGTCCCAGGATCATCAGTCGGATTTTTTACAGTCAGTTGGGCCTCGGCCCCGACGAAGCCATGCTGGCCGAGCACCGTTTGATTTTAGAGCTGCTACTGCATGGCGCATTCGACGCAGCAGCTCTGAACCTCAAGGAACACCTCCACCGCGCCCGCCAACGCATGTTGCAGCGGCTGAAAGTTCTGTCCGTGCTACCTGAGCAACAGGTGCCGGAATATCTGACCAAACTGAGCTGAAAGCGTTTTCTGGCAAACGGCCAATCGCCTACCAGTCAGTCCGTACACGTTTCAGGCTCATCATCAAGGCACTCGATGCATGCATCCAGCAACTCATGGAGCGCCGCAACGCGATGCACGCCGAGTCGCTCATTAAGTGCCAATTGCGCCTCTTTCCAGGCGCGCCGCCCTTCTGCTTGCTTTTCCAGTCCTGCCTCGGTCACTTGGACAAGACGGCTGCGCGCGTCGCCACCTGCCCCGACCGTCAACCAGCCTTGAGCGACCAGTGGCTGCATATTCCGTGTCAACGTCGAAGCCTCCATTTGCATTCGCCGAGCCAGGTCGCTCGGCCGAATGGGCCCCAGTCTGACGACGTGTGACAACAATGAGTACTGCGTGTTTTTTAATCCGGACTCGGCGATATAGCGATCGTAGTGACGCGTCACCATGCGATTGAGCTGGCGAATCTTCAGATTGGTGCAACCCTGTGGCTTGGTCATATTTTTCATGTTATAGATTGTATCTACAAGTATTGCATATACAAGTATTGAGGATGAGGAAGGAGTTCGTGATGCAGGCTGACCAGGTCGTTGCGCGGTGGGACGAAGAGGAAAAAGCGATTCGTGCCCGTTGGAACACCTCCCACTCCGCGACGCAGAAACAGATCACCAGCCTGACAGGCATGGAGTTGTTCGAGGCAATTTTTGCTGGGGAACTCCCGCCCGCCCCAATCGGCGATACGCTCGATTTCCTGCCCATTCACATGGAACCAGGCACAGCGATCTTCCAAGGTCGACCGCAACGAAGGCACTACAACCCGCTGGGAACCGTGCACGGCGGTTGGTTTTCCACGCTGCTCGATTCGGCGGTAGGTTGCGCCGTGCATTCGACCTTACCCGCGGGTAAGGGCTTCACTACGCTGGAGCTGAAAGTCAACATGGTCCGCGCCTTGACCGACGCGGTACCGCTAGTACGAGCCGAGGGGAAGTTGATCCATGCAGGAAGTCGGATTGCCACTGCCGAAGGCCGAATCGTTGGCCCCGACGGCAAGCTGTACGCGCACGCCACTACGACATGCTTGATCTTCGATTTCCCTGCCCCTTCTCCGAGGAGTCCACATGAGCAAGCCTGACATTGTTCTCCGCGCTGCGGTCCGCCCCCGATCGCCACGCATGGCGCATCGCAGAAAGACACCCCTGCGATGAACTGAATGTGGAAAGCAAAATCCTGAAGGTGTGCCCGTCGAGATCAAGAGCGGAGCAAGGGCGGATCAAGATGCACCAGACGCGCTGAATCAGGACGGGCAAGTCGTGCAGATTTTCGTAGGCAACCTCGTGGTTCCGCGTCGTCCAACAGCGGCAATATCATCGCTCCTGGATCAATGGAGAAAGTCATGAAATACACATCCTTTGGCAAAACCGGCCTGCGGGTTTCGCAGGTGGCGCTCGGCACGGGCAACTTTGGCACGGGTTGGGGCCATGGTGCCGATCCCGATACCAGCAAAGCGATCTTCAACGCCTATGCCGAGGCTGGAGGCAATTTCATCGATACAGCGGATGTCTACCAGTTCGGACAATCGGAGGAACAGATCGGCATCCTGCTGGAGGGGCGGCGCGAAGATTTCGTCATTGCGACGAAGTACAGCAGCGGCGCGCAACCGAATGCCAATCGGCTGGTCACCGGCAACAGCCGCAGGGCCATGATCGCCTCCGTGGAAGCGAGCCTGAAGCGACTCAAGACGGATCGGATTGACATTTACTGGGTGCATCATCCCGATGGCGTCACGCCGGCCGAGGAAATCGTCCGTGGCTTCGAGGACTTGGCTCGCGCGGGCAAGATCCTCTATGCGGGCCTCTCGAACTTCGCCGCCTGGCGACTCTCCCGCACAGTGACCTTGGCCGAACTTACTCGTACCATTCCCATCGCGGCTGCGCAGTTCCAGCACAGTCTGGTTCATCGCGAGCCCGAAGCCGACCTGTTCCCGGCATCGCACGCGCTGGGCCTTGGTATCGTCACTTGGTCGCCGCTGGGCGGCGGCATGCTGACGGGCAAGTACCGCCAAGGGGAGAAAGGTCGCGCCGAAGGTTTGGGCGGCCGGGTGTTCCAGCCGGAGAATTCGGCGCAGCGTACAAAAATCCTCGACACCGTCATTGCCATCGCGGGCGAGATCGGCGCCAGTGCAGGTCAGGTCGCCATTGCCTGGGCAGGCACCCACGGGGCAGTGCCGATCATCGGACCACGCTCAATGACTCAGCTCACCGACAACCTCGGTGCGCTGTCGCTTGAGCTTTCTTCCGAGCACATCAGTCGCCTCGATACCGCAAGCATCCTGACACCCTCAACTCCAGCGCGGACGGTAATCCCCTGGGCCGAGAGCGCGGATCGGATCGTGGCATAGTCCTGCCTTGGCGCTGTGCTGGTGTGCGCGAGCGACACCCCCATCGCGAAGGCGGCCACGCTGAGGGCGTGGCAGCTTGCGCAATCAGGTGGTGGATTCAGGAGGGCTTATCTTGAGGGTCACATCTTCCAGGCAACCGGCAGCGACGATGGCGCTGGTACATCGATACTGCACTTGCCGGTCTATCTTCGGAGGGCTGCCCTCATTCGCCAGCGGGACGCGCAAAAGCCTTAAGCGTGCCGCGAAGAGCTTCCAACCCATCCTCAGTCAGTTGACAGGCGGTCTTGATCTTGTCCGTGACGGCCCAAAGCTCTTCGCGCAGGCCTTTCCCAGTGTCGGTAAGCGCAATCAGCACGCGGCGTTCGTCGCTTTTGTCGCGGGCTCGAGTCACCATGCCCGACACTTCAAGACGCTTGAGCAAGGGCGTGATCGTCCCGGTATCCATCCCAAGTGCAGCGCCCAGATCGCCCACGGTCCTGGGCGCGTCCGTGAACAGTTCCAGCATGACCAGGTACTGGGGGAACGTCAGCCCAAGGGGCTCCAGCAAGGGTTTGTGCAGGCGAATCATCCGATTGGCGGCACCGTACAGAGCAAAGGACAGTTGGGTTCCGACTTCCCGCTGCACGACAGCCTTTTTGGCAAGAACTCGCTTTTGTAGCTCAACATTATCTAGCTCACTAGATATTTTCCGGGCTACGGGTCGGCTGATGTCGGGGATATTGTCCAAGGCCTGTGCTGCTGCTGCCCCAGCCTGCTCACCCGCAAGCAGTTCGTCACGTGTCGCTTGAAGAATGCGGTCGGACAGCGGCTGATCGTCGACCGCTCGGGCGAGCACCATGGCGCCGACTATTGCCGACATGAAACCGATCGCCTGGTCTTCCCTGGATCGGTCACGCCGCCAGGGAAGACTGGCGCTGAACGACTCGATCATTCCGGCGACCCGGCTCGTGAACGAACGCCGCATCCCCGGTTCCCGCGCGACATCAATGGCCAACGCAGGCATTGCGCAGCCGGCTTCCGGGTGGTCGCGGTGACCCTGACTCAGGTACCTGTCCAGAAAGGCTTGCTTGGGCGTATCGCTGCTGGAGACAGTGTCGCGCAGCCGTAGCGCCAACTGGTCCATCGCATGTTCAAGGCTGGCACAAGCCAGCGCATCCTTCGAATCGAAGTGCGCATAGAACGCGCCATGAGTCAGGCCCGATGCCTTCATGACCTGCGCAATGCTCGCCCCTGCGATGCCCTTGCCGCGAAACAACCGGGAGGCCTCCTCAAGGATTTTCTCGCGCCGTTCTGCAGTCTGGCTTGCAGGATATCTCATCGGTGGACCTCGATATTTATGCTTGACGAATAACATGATGATCATCATGCTTGGCTGAAAATATGACAACCATCATACGCCGTAGCCAGAGTGCGGGCCGACTTCCGCCTGACGGCCAATTCCACGACTACCGCTTCCATAAGCGCCAAGGGATGTAAATCCATGACGACAACTTTTGTGAATGCCCCCGTCCAGGCCATCCAGCCATTGACCGGAAAAATCGTGGCACTGCTCGCTGGCCTGGCTGCTATCGGTATGCTCTCCACCAACATCATCCTCCCGGCATTCCCCGTCATCGGTGAAGACCTGGGAGTGGACGCCCGCGCGCTTGGCCTGACGCTGTCCAGCTTCTTCATCACCTTCGCACTGGGCCAGTTGGTGGTCGGGCCACTGGCTGACCGCTATGGGCGCCAGAAGCTGGTGTTGGGCGGACTCGCGATCTTCGTGGTGGGCACCGTCATCGCAGGCCTTGCCAACACCCTCGATACGCTGATTGCAGGACGCGTCATCCAGGCATTGGGCGTGTGTGCCGCCTCAGTGCTGTCGCGCGCAATTGCACGGGATCTGTTTGAGGGAGAAGCACTCGCTCGCGCGTTGTCGCTGACCATGATTGCCACCGCCGCTGCGCCAGGTTTTTCACCACTGGCGGGTAGCCTGCTGTCGGTCACGCTTGGATGGCGGGCGATTTTTATCCTGGTAGGGCTGGCCGCCGTTGCGCTCGCCTTCTTCTACGTTCGCGGCCTTGGCGAGACCCATCCCGCCGACCGCCGCGCGCCGCATTCAGCCAAGAGCGTGGTGCTCGCGTATCGGCGGTTGACGCTGGATAAGCGCTTCATCCTACCTGCCCTTTCGATGAGCCTGCTGATGAGCGGACTGTTCGCATCGTTCGCCGCCGCCCCCGCTATTCTGATGAAAGGGATCGGCCTGACGTCGTTGCAGACGGGCCTGTACTTCGCTTGCACGGTGTTCGTTGTGTTCGCAGCCGGCATGGCGGCCCCGCGCCTGGCGCACCGCTACGGCCCAAGACTCATTACCACGCTGGGCATTGCCTGTGCCATGGCGGGCGGAGGGCTCCTGCTCGCAGGCCCGGCCGATCCGAGCCTTGGGTGGTATGCCCTTTCAATGGTCACGTTTCTTTGGGGCATGGGCCTGGCCAATCCGCTGGGCACGGCCATCACCATGGGACCTTTTGGTAAAGAAGCCGGGATGGCTTCCGCCCTGTTGGGCTTTGTTTCCATGGGGGCGGCGGCACTGACAACCTGGCTGGTTTCGGTGCTGACGCTTGCACCGGTTACAGCACTGGGCGGTGTCCAGACGACAGCCTGTCTGATCGCGCTGGCGCTGTTCCTTCTACGGGGCAGTCTCGCGAAATAAACACGCTAAAGCGCTGAGGCGTCGTTTCTTGTTTGCGTCATGACCAACAACTGGAGAATCAACATGCAGATCAAAGGTAGCGTGGCGCTGGTGACCGGCGCCAACCGTGGGTTGGGCAAGGCCTTCGTGCAAGCACTGCTCGCGGCGGGTGCCGCGAAGGTCTATGCCGCGGCACGTGACCCCGCCACTCTCGAAGCCCAGGCCAACGTGGTGCCAATCAAACTCGACGTGACCCGTCCCGAAGATATCGCGGCGGCGACTGAACAGGCACACGACCTCACGCTGCTAATCAACAACGCCGGCATCAGCGGCGAAGCGCATGACAGCATTAGCCTGGAAACCCTTCGCCACGAGTTCGAGACCAACGCGGTCGCCCCGCTCGCCATCAGCCTGGCTTTCGCACCGATCCTGGCCGCCAACGGCGGTGGTGCAATCGTCAACATGCACTCGGCCCTGAGCTGGATCAACCTGCCCACCACCGTTACCTATTCGGCAAGCAAAGCGGCGGCCTGGTCGCTTACCAATGGCCTGCGGCTGCGATTGGCAAGTCAGGGCACCCTGGTCGTGGGCGTGCATGTTGCGTTCGTGGACACCGACATGACGCGCGGTATCGAAGGCGTGCCAAAGGCAAACCCTCACGATGTGGTCCAGCGCGCACTGGATGGCGTTGCCAACGACCAGCCGGAAGTTTTGGCGGACGAGACGAGCCAGCAGCTCAAGCAAAATCTGAGCAACGGTATCTACCTGCGACCGATATCGTAAAACCGAGTGACCCGAAAGATCCGGCAGCTTTCATCGCCGGCTCATCTGGGCTTTGCAATCTCCTTATCGCATTGGCAGCCACGACCGCAATGAACTTGCACCGGCAGGCCAAACACCCCCATGGGACGGTCAAAAGCCCACGGCATAAAGCGGATCATGCAACCAAACGCGCTCAATTCAGCTCATCAACAGGCAACGCTCCTCCTCTGACTCTTCCAACCCGATAAACCGTCGCACCCGTTGGGCGCCATGCCCTTCGCGGATTGCCTGTGGCGAGGCATCCAGCTGCACGTTGCCGTTTTCCATGAAAATCACCCGGTCAGAGATCGACAGGGCAAATTCCATTTCGTGAGTGACAATCAGCAGGGTCATGCCTTCGCGAGCCAGGTCGGCGATCACCGTAAGTACCTCGCCGACCAGTTCCGGGTCCAGCGCCGAGGTCGGTTCGTCAAACAGCAGGATGTCCGGGTCCATGGCCATGGCCCGGGCGATCGCCACACGTTGTTGCTGGCCGCCAGACAGTTGATGCGGATATTTGTGAACGTGGGCCAGCAGGCCGACCTTGTCGAGCAACTGGCAGGCCCGTTGCTCGCTCAGTGTGCGGCTGACGCCATGATAACGAGGGGCGAGGCTGATGTTGTCCAACAGTGTCCGGTGCGGAAACAGGTTGAAGTTCTGGAACACCATGCCGATGCGCTGCACGCCCTGACGAACCCGAGAGCCATCCGGTTTGTCCTCGGCATTAATGAAGCCCTCCCCGAACAACAGGATTTCACCCTGATCGATGCGTTCCAGGCCATTAATGGTGCGGATCAACGAGGTCTTGCCGGAGCCGGACGGGCCGATGATGGAAATCACCTGGCCGCTTTGCACCTTCAGGTCGATACCTTTGAGCACATGATGATCGCCGTAGCGTTTGTGCACGTCCTGCAGATGCAGGGCCGGGGCCGCACCTTTGGCTGGGAGGCTGACCTTGCTCGATACCCTAGGTGCCAGACTGTCACGCAGCACTTGTGTCGAGGCGCTCTCCAGGGTTTGCGGTGTACGCAGGTTCAGGTCCAGGTAACGTTCCAGACGCTGCAAGGCAAAGCCAAACACTGTAACGATCAGCACGTAGTACACGCCCACAGCCGCCAGGGTCTCCATAACCAGGAAGTTCTGGGCATACAGGCGCTGGCCGACAGTCAGCAGTTCGGTCAGTGAAATCACCGAGATCAACGAGGTCAGTTTGACCACCGTGATGTATTCGTTAATCAACGTCGGCAGTGAGATACGAAACGCTTGAGGAATAACGATCAGCCGTTGCACGCCAAGCAGCCCAAGTCCCAGGGCACGGCCCGCTTCCTTCTGGCCTTTGGCGATCGAAATCAGCCCGCCACGATGAATTTCTGCCATGTAGGCGGCCTCAGTGACCACCAGCGCCAACAGGCCGGAATAAAATGGCACCGACAGCACCGGCCCGGCACCGGGCAGCAACTGCGGCAGGTTGTAGACGAAGACCACCAGCACCAGCAGCGGAATGCTGCGAAAGAACCAGATGTAGAGTGATGCGGGTATGCGCAGCCAACGCACGCTCGACAGTTTGGCCGATGCCAGGACGAAACCCAGCAGCATGCCCAGAAACCAGGCCAGGGTGCTCAGTTCGATGACGGTCAGGCTCGCCGCCCAGAAGTCAGCCATGGAGAACAGCGAAAAAAAGTAAGCCCAATCGAATTGCATAGACACCTCGCGCAAGCCGCGCCCCCGATCGAGGGCGCGGTTTCAGGCATTACTCAGAGACTGGTTCCAGGTCATACGCCTTGAGAATGGCGGCGTACTCGCCGTTGGCCTTGCTCTCAGCCAACGCCTTGACCAGCGCCTGATAGGTCGCGTCGGCGTCTTTCTTGACGTAGATGCCCAAAGTTTGCGGGTAAACCAACTTCTGCGAGCTGACGATCACACGGCCGTTGGTACGCTGAGCGATCATGTGCGCGGCGCCGGCAATTTCCACTTGAGCCTGGATGTTCTTTGACAGCAGCGCCTGCGTCACCTCGGGTGCCGAGGGAAACTCACTGACGGTGATGGCACCCTTGTTGTTCGGGACGCAGTAGTCGCTGGACAACTGACGGAACTTGCCGACCCAGGTGGTGCCCTGCTCCAGCCCGACTTTCAGGCCACACAGGTCTTCAGGAACCTGCGGGTTCAACTCACTGCCCTTGGGCACCATGATCGCCGCGCCGGTGTTGGCATAAGCAATGGTCCGGGCCTGGGCCTGGCGCTCCGGGGTGATGTACATGCCGGAGATGATTGCGTCGTAGTGCCCGGCGTTGAGGCCATTGAGCAGATTGGGAAACTTGGTATCGACGAAGTTGGCCTTGACGCCCATTGCCTTGGCCAGGGAATGGGCCAACTCCGGGTCGGAGCCGACCACATTCTTGTTGGCGTCATAGGACTCGAACGGTGGGTAGGTGATTTCCATACCGACCTTCAATACACCCGGGGTCGCGGTGCTGGCGAAGGCGGTACTGGCACAGAACAGACTAGCGGCGAGCAGACTCAGTCGGGTCAAGGCGTAGGGGGTTTTCATGTTGGGAAGCTCCGTTGGTTTTTTTAGGAATGAGTGGCAGTGTTTTTCAGGCGACCGAAGCTCGATGGCTTGCGGGCTCGGGACGGCAGTTCAAGCTCGCCGTTCTCGACGCGTTTGCGCAGGTATTGATAGGTCTGCAGGGCTTGACTCCACATGTGTTCACCAATCGTCAACGCCTCGTAGACCTGAGCGTCATTGATGAATGCCGGCAACGGCTTGATCAGCGTGTGGTAGTCGCAGGCGTAAAACAGCGGGAAGCTATAGCGCTCCTGAGCCACCTTGCGCACTCGGTGAGCGGTGGCCACAAAGGTCCCAGCGGTCATGACTTCCAGCATGTCGCCGATGTTCACCACAAACGCATCGGGCATTGGCGGTGCATCGATCCACTGATCCTGGTCGTTTAACACCTCCAACCCCGGCTGATCGGCGTGCAGGATGGTGAAGCACTCGTAGTCGGTATGCGCGCCGATGCCGGGAGCATCCACAGCAGTGGCGTCGAAGGGGTAATGGATCAGCCGCAGCTTGGAAGGCGGCCGGGTGACCAGTGCGTCGAAGTAGCCCTCTTCCAGGCCCAGGGCCAGGGCGAAGCCATCGAACAGTCGGCGGCCCAGGGCAAACACGGCCTGATAGTAATTTTGTACTGCAGCCTGAAAACCCGGCACGTCGGGCCAGTGGTTCGGGCCCAGCAGCGGCGTTCGACTCAGGAATAGCGGATCGTCCACCGGCACTTCGAAACCGATGTCGAAGGCCTCTTTGTGGTCCGGCTTGCCCTTGGAGTACACCTCCTCACCTTCGGGCACGAAGCCCTTGTGGCTTTCCGAGGCACCAATGTAATGGCGCATCTTGGTCTCCAGGGGCTGCGCGAAATAATCCTCGCTCGCCTGGCGCAGACCCTCGATCAGTGCCGGATCAATACCGTGTCCGGTGATGTACAGAAACCCCACATCGCTGGCGGCACGACCCAGTTGCTCGGCCACGGCAAGGCGATGCTCCAGTTCGATACTGAAGAGGCCGGCGATGTTCACCACCGGAATGCGATTGAAGTTGGCCTGGGTCAGCGAAGTCTTATTCATGGTGGGCTCCTTCACAGGTAAAACGGTTGAAGTGTTCGCGCTCGGTTCGCGCCATCCACTGGTTCAAGGTCCAGAGATCGGCCACTGGCATGTTGGTGAAGGGCAAGTGATGCAGATACCCGTCGGCACCGAACTCCGGGGTCAGGGTGCTGACTGCATAGCCGCGCTGAAATTGAGAAGCCCAGACCGCCTCCCAGTGGCGCTGGTGAAACACCAGTTCACGGGCATATTCCGGGGCGGCGGGATGGGGAACTTGCGGGCCCTGGTCATAACCGACCCGAGCTTGAATGTGATGAACGCGCTCGACGAAGGACGACAGATCGTCGGCCGGGTCGTCCAGTAACCGCTCACAGCACACCACCCAATGGCTGATGTCACTGGTGAAACGCAGTTCCGGCAGTTGGCGAATCAGTTCCAGAGTCACCCAAGGGCTATACAGGGAGCGGGCGCGGTGAGTCTCGAAACTGCAGAACACCCCATGCCTGGCGGCCAGCTCCAGGGCCTGACCGAAGAACTCGACCTGCTGCGCCAGAGGCCAGCGATCATTGCCTGCAAGCAGATTGACGAAACGGGGTGTCAGCTCCGTGGCCCAGCCGAGCTTGCGATCGATGTCGACCAAGTGCTGGGCAGGTGTGGCGCGCTGATCAGGCAAGACATCGTAAGCACTGAACAGGGTGCAAATGTAGGGGACGTGATTGCTACGCAGGAAAGCGCCGAACTCGCCACGCTCATTGGCCGGCAGTGGCAGGCGTGCTTCGATCCCATCAAAACCGGCGGCGAGCAGTTCATCCAGGGCGGATGAATGGCCGGCGGTATAGCCCCATAAGGTACGGAAAATCTCTAGCTTCATGCATTCCTCTCGACTGCGTCGGGCCACTGGCGGATTGGGCTGGTGGCGTTGCTGGGCAGTCGAAAAGGGGCTGCTGCGGGCTGCTGCTCTGATGGCGGCGGTCCCGTGGGGAGGATCCTAAGGCCATCGTGACAAATGATTGAATAGGCTGTAGCAAATAGTTAGTTCAGAAATCCATGAACTAACATCGACCTGGTGCGTGAACCCGGGACGCCGGTGCACGTCTATCGTGCGTTTCCTAACGACGCCTGGACCAAAGCCGACCAGCCCAACGCCTGACATGTTCCTGTCAGCCTCCGGTCACTCTGACGTCAGATCCTTGCCCCTAAAGTACCCCAATGACTGCCCTACGGTGCCAGCGTTACAGGCACCAAGGACACATCGCTTTAGCTGGACCTCTTGCCATCCGCCGGAAGGAGAAACGCAATGAGCCATCCTGATGCGCACGCTAGTGCTCTTGATCCATTTACTTGGCAATCGACGCTCGACAGCAATCTGGACAGAAAAGGCCTGTTGCTCCGCCTGTTCGCCGAACAGCGATTCATGGCCGCGCAGGTGCGAACCTGCAAGCTGGATCACAGGGACTATCTGCTTTCGCTGATTGATCCGGCATCGACGGTGAACGATGGCACTCGGCACTCATCAAGCGTCGACGGCCATCGAATGCAGAGCGTCATCACCGAAGCGGCAAAGAAAGCTCATTGGGGCAAGCCCCCAAGACATGGTCGGGCGCAAGGCATCGCTGCCCACTATGACGCGCAGACCTGCATGGCGGTCGTTCTCGATATCGAAGTGAGCGACGAAGGCCGCTTGATCATTCATGACGCGGTCGTTGTCGCGGACTTGGGTTTCTTGAAAAATCCTGGTCGCGTGCGCTCGCAGCTCGAAGGCGCTTTCATGATGGGGATAGCGTTCGTGACATCCTGCGATTTTGAGCCGACCCTCGGAGATACCCGGCCTAAACCTGCCTATCGCACCCGTTGGCCACTCGTCTCATGGCTGCCAGGACAGATCGCGGTGCACCTGATCAATCCCACCGGGGCTCCCGAAGCCGGCCAGCCCAGCCAGACCAGTTACGCACCTGTCGCCCGGGCCTTGTGCAATGCGATTTTGAAGGCCACGGGTAACGGTTCGGTCCGGAGCCAGCTAACCGTCGCCACAGCAAGCCAGCTAAATTAAAGCTTCCAGATCAGATGAGGTTCTGCGCCATGCCTTCAGGATCCAATGTTTTTTTCAACAGCCGCGGGCAACGCGGCGCGGACCTGTTCGTAGAAGTGCTTCGCAGCGAGGGGGTACGTTACGTCTTCGGCAATCCGGGAACAACCGAACTGCCTTTGCTCGACGCCCTCTCAGGCGCCTCAGACATCCAATACATCCTCGGCCTCCAAGAGGCCTCAGTCGTAGCGATGGCCGACGGTTATGCGCAGGCATCCGGTCGCCCCGGCTTCGTCAACCTCCATACGGCCGGTGGACTCGGCAATGCAATGGGCGCAATTCTCAACGCGAAGATGGCGAATACGCCGCTTGTCGTCACGGCGGGCCAACAAGATACGCGACATGGCGTGACCGACCCGCTGCTCCACGGAGACCTCGTCGCTCTCGCCCGACCGAGCGTCAAATGGGCGGAAGAAATTCATCATCTCGAACACATCCCGATGCTGCTTCGTCGTGCGTTTCAGGACTGTCGCACGGGGCCGGCCGGCCCGGTTTTCCTTTCCCTGCCGATAAACGTGATGGAGCAACACACGGATGTAACGGCCGGCCCGCCATCGCGAATCGAGCGCGGTGCCGTGACCGGGGCGATTGAGGAATTGGCCGCTGCCTTAGCGGCAATTACCCCCGGTTGTCTGGCGATTATCGTTGGAGAGGAAGTGTTCCAGTCGAGCGCGGAAGTTGAAGCCGTGAAGCTCGCCGAAGCACTCGGCGCGCCGGTCTACGGGCCATCCTGGCCCGGGCATATTCCGTTTCCGACGGCTCATCCGCAGTGGCGGGGAACGCTGCCTGCGAAGGCTTCCGATATCAGAGAGACGCTCTCTGACTTCGACGCAGTCTTCCTGCTCGGCGGCCATTCGTTGATCAGCTATCAATATTCCCAGGGCCCCGCTATTCCATCTCACTGTCGCCTTATCCAATTGACCGGCGATGGACACCAATTAGGCAGAGTCCACGAGACAGCGCTAGGGCTGATCGGAGATTTAAGACTCTCGTTGCAAACGCTGTTGCCGATACTGGACAAGAAATTGGTCCCACACAGCGAGGCAATCGCAACGCTGCGAAACGTCGCAGGCCAAGAACGCGATACACGTCGTGCCGACGTCGTCGCTCACGTCAGTCGCGAATTCAACACGCCGGTGACAACGCCTTTCGTGGCTGCCCACGAGGCTATCCGGGCAATCGGGCCGGACGTCTGGATCGTCGACGAAGCACCTGCCACGATTCCTCATGTCCGTGCCTGCCTGGACTCTCATTCGGCCCGCCAGTATCTTTTTACCCGCAGCGCCATCCTGGGCTGGGGCATGCCGGCGGCTGTCGGTACGTCGCTTGGCCTGGACCGCAGCCCGGTAGTCTGTCTGGTCGGTGATGGCTCGGCAATGTACTCACCGCAAGCACTCTGGACGGCGGCGCATGAACGGCTGCCGATCACGTTCGTTGTCATGAACAACGGCGAATACAATATTTTGAAGAGTTACGCTCGTAGCCAGGCGCACTATCTGAGTGCAAGCACTCACCGGTTCATCGGCATGGACCTCTGCGACCCGGCGATCGATTTCCTGGCCCTCGCCTCTTCCATGGGGATCCCTTCCCGCAGGATCGAGCGCGCCGGCGATATTGCAGGAGCTATCGAAGAAGGTATTCGCTCAGGCTGCCCGAATCTCATTGAACTACCGATCATGCCCTGAAGGAATGGGCGCACCTTGTCCCTGCTGACACTCATCCCAAACACCCCGCATCAGTTCCTTCAGCAGCAACGCCTCGCCCCAGCGATCCGTTATGTCGCGCCCATCACTCCCTGTGATCGCATAGGGTGGCGGGCCAAGTTCACAGGTGAAGGACAGGCTAGTGGGTGTGTTCGGTCGCGCGAGCCAATCCTTGATTCCGTAGCGCCACCAGCCCAGAAACCGATCCAACCAGGGGCGATGCTGGGCAAAGGTCAAGGGCACCTGGACCTGCTCACTATTAGCGACTCGCCCGTGAAAACCCCAACTGTGTCGTAGGATGGTGTGAATCTGTTCGTCGTCTTCGGCCGCGGCCGGCTCAGGCAATTCGCGGCCCACGACGTAATGGGACAAGTCAGCCAACAACTTGAGGTCGGGCATCTGCGCGAGCAAGTCGAGGGTGAACAACAGGTCACTGGTGAGACGATAGCGGTGGGTTTCCAGCAGGATCGGAAAGTCCACCTGCTCGGCCAGACGCTGCCAGCCTTCGATCAGAGTGATCGCCTGTGCCAGCGTGCGCGGCCGGACGTCGGCTTGCAGCGTGAGGTGGTGGCAGCCGTAGCGGGAGGCCACCTCAAGCGCTTGCGCCAAGTCACTCACGGTGCGGGGAAACAGTTGACCTTCGATTTGCAGGCCTTGCGCCTTGGCAGCGGCATGCAGACGTTCGGCCTGTGGCGCGACCCAGAAATGGTCGGTGACCCCATCGAAGCCAGCAGCGGCAATCTTCTCCACCTGCGCCTCCAGGCAAAGATCGCATTGACCACGGTGATCTTGCATGGCCCACAGGGACTGAAATACCAGGAATTCACGCATGTCAGGGCCTTAGCAGATGTTTGAGCGAGACATCGGCGTCGGCCAATGCGTCCACAGAGAGTGGAGTCAGGTTGGCAATCAGCCGTTCACACAACTTGATGTCCTTGGCAACGCTGTTGCCCTGCCCCCAGCCGCAGGCGCCTTGCAAACGTTGCTCGGTGTCCAGGTAGAACAGCAGCAAACCACCGCCTGCCAAGGTGCGAACAGCCGAAGGTGGCGTCGGTGGAATCACGCCCACCGTCTGTAAGCCCCAGTCGTACTGATCAGACCAGAAGCCGGGAACACCCTCGAACGGCAACTCGCCGCCCAACAGATTCAATGCCGCGTGACGGCCCTGGGTCTCGGCATTGCGCCAGGTTTCCTGGCGCTGGAATAACGCGTCGGCGTGCAGGCGAAACTCACACACATCGCCGGCAGCAAAGATGTCTGGTGCACTGGTGCGCAACTGGGCATCGACTCGAATCCCCTGGCCCACTTCTAGCCCCGCCGCCGCGGCCAATTCGATGTTGGGTTGCATGCCGATACCGACTACCACCCAGTCACAGGGCAGCACCTGGCCGTCCACCAGTTGCACCGCCTCAGCGCGTTCGATGCCTTGTACCCTTTCAAGCGCTACGTTCAGCCGCACGTCAACGCCCTGTTGCCGATGCAATTCCAACAAGGCCTGGGACACAGCTTCAGGCAAGACTCGCCCGGCCAGTCGTGGCCCGGCTTCCAGCAACGTCACCTGACAGCCTAAGGTTCGGGCCGTTGCCGCGACTTCGAGGCCGATAAAGCCACCGCCGATGATCACCAGGCGCGTGCCGGGGATCAATGCGCTGCGCAGGGCCAGGGCGTCGTCATGGGTACGCAGGTAAAGCACGTTGGCCAGAGGTTCAGGCACCAGGGACAAGCGCCGCGCTCTGCCCCCGGTCGCCAACAGTAATCGGCTGTAGGGCAACCAACGTCCGTCGGTCAATTGCAGGCGGTGGTGCTGCGGATCCAGGCTTTTTACCGGGTTGCCCGCCAGGTGTTCGATGTTCAGTTCAGTGAGCCGGCTATCCCTCCACAGGCGGCAATCGTCCAGGTCCATCGTGCCCTGCAGCAAGCCCTTGGACAGCGGAGGACGCTCGTACGGCAAATGGAGTTCATCGCCGATCAGGATCAGCCGACCGGTATAACCCTGCTCGCGCAAGGTCAGCGCCGCGCGGCCACCGGCATGGCCGGCGCCGACGATAATCAGTGGAGCATTCATGGGGTACACTCCTGGCGGTCAAGCTGAAATGGCGAGCAGAACCCGCCCCGCGTCGACCCGTACCGGAAAGGTCTTGAGGTTGACGCACACTGGCGCCCCCAAGGCTTTGCCGGTGCGATAGTCAAAGCGCCCGTTGTGCTTGGGGCACTCGATGACGTGGTCCATCACCAGGCCGTCAGCCAGATGGATCGACTCGTGAGTACACAGGCCAGCGGTGGCAAAAAACTCGTTGTCAGCAGAGCGGTAGATGGCATAGGTATGCGGACCGTGGTCGAAGCGGATGACGTCTTCTTCATTGATTTCGCCCACGGCGCATACATCGATCCATTGATCGTTCATGGCGTTTTCTCTTGTTCGGGATACAGCCGGAGGGTGTCAGCCCAGGGTGGCTTCAGCCTGTGGATGAGCGTCGGTGGCAGGCCTTGAGCTACCGACAGGGCGGCGCACGAAATACGTCGGGTCCTTGCGCTGCTTCAAGAGGGTCGGAATGATTTCCTTGAAGGCCTCACCTATGTTGGCGTAAGGCGGCGGGCAGTCGTGGCGGATCTCTTCATGGAGCTGCGCCAGGGCGTGGTACGGCACCATCGGGTACATGTGGTGCTCAAGGTGATAATTCATGTTCATGTACAGAAAGCGCAGTACCCGGTTCATATAGATGGTGCGGCAGTTGCTGCGGTGGTCCAGCACGTCTTCCGCCAGGCCTACATGTTGGGTGAGGCCAAACAGGTAGGACAACCAGCCGCCATACAGGATGGGCAGGCCGATATACATCAGCGGCAACCAGCTGTGCAGGTAAAGCGCCGCGCCAAAGATAACCGCGTAAATCACGAGCCAGATACGGGCCGCCAGGAACACCTTGGGCCATTCGGACTCAGGGATGAACGTCTGTTCCTGGGCATCCATTTTGCCAACCGCGTGCCGGCACACGCCCCCCATCGTTTTCAGCAGCAACGGGATCTGGAATAGGCTCAGCAGCATCATGAACAAGCTCGGTGGACGCGGTTCGACGATTTCCGGATCGCGGCCGACGACGATGGTGTCGGTATGGTGCCGGGCATGGCTCCAGCGCCACACATGGGGCTCGAACATGCACATGAAGCTCGCCACCTGGTAGAGCGCATCATTCATCCAGCGAGTCTTGAAAGCTGTGCCGTGGCCGGTTTCATGCCAGCGCGGGTTGGAGGCGGTGGCGTACAGAACGCCATACGCAAGAAAAAACGGCACACAAGCCCAAGTGCCCCAGAACCAGTAGCCGCCGAAGCCGGTGATCAGCAGGGCCAGCAGCCAGATGGCGGTGTCGAGCAAGGCCGGACCGTCGCGGCGCTGCATCAGTTGCTTCATGCGTTGACGGGAGATGGGCGACTGGTACCAACTGGCCGATACAAGGCCTTTTTCAGCCGCGCGGGCGGCTTCAGGGCCAGTCAGGCGATAGTCCCGAGTAGAGGCGGTGTTGTCTTGAGACATTGTTATTGTTCTCCGCAAGCGTGAGGTGTCAGGTGCTTTGCGTAAGAAAATATAGAGAGCGTGGAAGACCCCCTCAAGGTCTTGAATACATTCCCTATCAAGCTATCATCCAACTCCTGCGGGGCTTGATAGTTTTCTATCAAGACGCTTTGAAGGTTCATCATGAATAACAATAAACGCCCTACCATCGCCACGGTCGCCGAACACGCAGGCTTAAGTGTCGCTACCGTCGACCGCGTGCTCAACGCTCGCGCCCCGGTTAATCCAGCCACCGCCGAACAGGTGCTTCAGGCCGCCGAAGCCGTGGGCTATTTTGCCGCGCGGCTGATCGGCCAACGCATTCTCGAACGTCGCCCCACGTACCGTTTCGGCATCCTGCTGCTGGGCACCGCCCAGGCGTTCTACGCCAACCTGGCCCAAGCCATCACCGAGGCCGCGCAGCGCCAGGCCGGAGCCAACCTGACCTGCCAATTCGAATACGTTTTTGATCGCACCCCCAGCGCCATCATTGCCCAGATCGAACAGTTGGCAGTGCAATGCGACGGCCTGGCGGTGGTCAGCTTCGCCCACCCGCTGATCAACGCCGCCCTTGCCCAGATTCGCGGGGCCGGAGTGCCCGTGGTGGCACTGCTGTCGGGCATTCATGAGGCGGCGGCCGAGCCCTATGTCGGCCAGGACAATCAAGTAGTCGGCCGCACGATGGGGTGGCTGCTGGCCCGCACCTGTGGCGCGCGCAAAGGCAGCATCGGCATTCTGCTCGGTGGCCATCGCTTTCTTGGCCACCAGGAGCGGGTCGAAGGCTTGCACAGTTACTTGGCCGAACACGCACCTGGGTTGCGTCCGCTGGAGCCGCTGATCAATCTGGATAACTGCGACATCACCGAAGAAGCAACCCTCGACCTGCTGGTTCGGCATAACGATTTGCGCGGGTTATGCGTGGTAGGCGGCGGTGGCGACGGGATCATCAACGCGTTGGCGCAACTGCCCAAGCGCCCGACGCTGTGCTGCATTTTGCAGGAGTCCACCGAGCTGTCACGCCAAGCCCTGGCCCAGGGTTTGGTCGACGTGGTGATCGACTCTCAGCCGCGCCAGACCGCAACGGCGCTGGTGAATCTGATGGTGGAATTGCAGACTGCGCAGCAGTTCGATCCTGTGCGTCACCGGGTGCATATTCCGCTGCAGATTGTGACATCGGAAAATACCTAAAGCTGATGGGCTGGCGGTACAACCTGCTCGGTCTTTGATGGCACGGCCTTCCTGCTTATGCCTGTCGGATCTACCTCCGGGCTAAACCGTTGGTACTGTTCCGCCGTCGATCACAAACTCACTTCCCGTGATAGATGCCGCTCGCGGCGAAGCCAGGAAACCGATCAGGTCAGCAACTTCGCAAGGCGTCGATGGGCGGCCGAGCGGGATACCCCCAAGTGCTTTCATGATGATCTCTTTGCCACCTTGGTAGTCAGTACCTGCCTCCTGCGCGAGTCGCTCGGCCAATGCGACCGACGCTTCGGTTTCAACCCAGCCCGGCGAAACCCGAACCACGCGGACGCCTCTGGGCGAAACCTCTTTCGATAAACTTTTGCTGTACGTCGAAAGCGCGGCCTTGGCCGCCGCGTAAGCTGTTGTAGCCTCCGGCAGTGGCAGCCGACTCTGGATGGAGGTGACGTGGATGACGACCCCTTCCCTGCGCTCCAGCATCCCCGGGAGCAAAGCGCGATCGAGGCGCACCGCCGGCAACAGGTTCAAGCTGAGCTCTCGTTGCCACTGTTCCTCATCCAGCGCAGCGAAACCGCCGCCGGGTGCCGACGAACCACCCAGGACGTGGATCATGATGTCCACGCCACCCAGCCGCTGTTGGATCGCGGCGATCAGTACATCACAACCTTCCCGGGTCGAAAGATCAGCCGCAATCAGAAGAGCGCCCGGCATTTCCACGTCCACCTGCCTGGCCGAGGTAATGACCTTCGCACCCTCGGCCAGTAACAACTCGACGACAGCCTTGCCGATGCCTTTGGTGCCACCGGTGACGAGGACCCGCTTGCCAGTCAAACCTAGATTCAGCATGGCGTGATCTCCAGGGAACGGATTAGACCGTCTTCCAGTGTGAAGAGGTAACTCAGTTGAACCGGGCTACCGGGGAAATTCCCAACAAGGCGCGCAATGACCGTCAGCTCGCCCTGCCCTTGCAGGGCTTGCAGTGGTTGGACCTGATAGATGAAGGCTCTGCGTGCCTCCTGTTGCCAGGCTTCGATGGCAGCCGTTCCTTCGTACGTTTTTCTTTCATCGCAAACCGTGGCGTCAGAGCGGAAGCAGCTCGCAAGTTGCGCTGTATCGCCACCATTGCTGATTGCAAAGTACGTCTGCACGACGTCGGGAAGCTGAAGGGTCATTTGCCGATCTCCTGGATGAATGTCCTGGAGCAATCTTGCTGCCTGACGGATAGTTTGTTCAACTGGGACAAACCTTTATGACCAATCCCGAAATTCAGGACAATCCATGCCACACGATCGTTTAGGCCTCAGTGAGCTGGACGCTGTTATAGCGGTCGCACGCAGGGGCTCGTTTCGGCAAGCCGCTATCGATCTCGACGTCTCCACCACCGCGCTGAGCAACACCATCGCGCAACTGGAAACCCGCCTCGAATCGCGGCTGTTCAATCGCACGACCCGTAGCGTGGCCATCACCGAAGCCGGCAGGATATTTCTGGAGCAGGTGGGGCCAGCCTTGCAGGATCTGCGTGCTGCACTCGATGCAGTGCGATCGCATAACGCCGGGCCCTCGGGTACGCTGCGTATCAATGCGTTCGCCAGCGCTGCCCGATCGGCGCTCCTGCCACTGGTGATGGAGTTCTTGCAGCATCATCCGCAAGTACACATCGACCTCGTCACCGAAGGCCGTCTGGTGGATATCGTGGCTGACGGCTTCGATTTCGGCGTGCGCTCAGCAAGCCTCGTTCCGAACGACGTGATTGTCGTCCCGCTCGGCCAGCCGCAACGGTACGCGGTGGTCGGTTCGCCGGCGTACTTCGAAAAACACGGCAAACCGCGAACGCCATCCGAGCTGCTCAAGCATCGCTGCATCCGCGTTCGACTACCGAATGGAGCGATTTTCCCGTGGCATTTCGAGCGGGACGGGGAAGTGACTCGCCTCGATGTGAACGGGCCGCTTACGCTGGATGAATCCAGCGTGGTCAAGGTGGCGGTGCAGGAAGGCATGGGGCTCGGTTTTTTCATGGAGCAGGACGTTCACAACGAAATCCGCACCGGACAGTTCGTGCGGACTCTCGAAGACTGGACACCGCCCAGAGACAAGCTGTGCCTGTACTACCCGAACCGCCGCAACCCCAGCGCGGCAGCCAAGGCATTCATCGACCTGGCACGCGCCAGTCAAGCCAAACTGGACGGGCTCGCCTGATTCAGGCTTGACCTTGACCTGGCTCAGGCAATCAACCCCAGTGTCAGCCCCTTCAAGGTAGCGGCTGCCCGGGTCGAGCATTCCAGTTTGCGAAAGATGCTTTCCATATGCGTGCGAACCGTGCTCGGACTGATGTCCAGCAGCCGCGCCACCTCCTTGTTGCTGGCGCCACGGCTGATCTCCAGCAGGATGCGGCACTCGCGAGACGTGAGTAACGAAGCCTTCGGTTGCCGCATCCGCCGCTCGCCACCTGCGGCGGCAATGACTGCTTCGCAAACATCGTTGTCGAACAAGCCATTGCCAGCATCCTGTTTGAGCAGCCTGGCTGCATCCGCTTCGCCGTAAGCCGATCGCCATGGCCTGGCTTCCCTTAGCGCGACCCAGGCTACCGATGTGGCGAACAGGCGATGCTCGGCACTCAGCGCATCACCCGCCACGCCTCGAAAATAGCCACTGCCGTTGAGCCGTTCATAGGCATGGGCTGCAATCTCTGCGGGCACAGCCAGTTCAGTGATAGGTCTAAGCGCCTGTTGCGTCCAGTAAGGGACAAGGCGCACCCGCTCCGCAGCGCTGTATGGCAGCGTTCCTGCGGTATTCCACAGGTGGTTCGAAACAGCTGCCCGGCCGAGACCGTAGATGAGCGCGGACTTGCCAATGTCTGTCAAAGTCGGTTCACGCAGCCCCCACAGGCGTGCAGCTTC
This sequence comes from Pseudomonas sp. N-1-13, assembly GCF_057787095.1. Taxonomy (NCBI): domain Bacteria; kingdom Pseudomonadati; phylum Pseudomonadota; class Gammaproteobacteria; order Pseudomonadales; family Pseudomonadaceae; genus Pseudomonas; species Pseudomonas sp. N-1-13. The sequence continues at coordinate 3,547,522 of NZ_JBYNRI010000001.1, forward strand.
CACGGCGACATGCGCGACCTGCCGCGAATGCCCTGCCAACCACGGCAGCTTCAAGTCGATTATGTCTCCCACCAACGTCAGTGAGACGCAACGCTGCTCATGCCCGTGGTCAACGGTTTTCCACAGCGTTTCCAGATCCGCCAGCCAGTCCTTTGCGTTCTCCAGAAGCAACGATACCAGCGACGCTGGATAGCGCCGATCCGACTGTTCTCTGATCCAGCGTAGCGCCGCATCCAGGCCGTGTGCACGACTGAGAATATCCAGATCGCCTGCAAGTACTACCTGATAGGCGACCTCCGGAATGTGCTCATGGGTCAGACCCAGCGGCCGGCCAGTGCCGTCGTAGGTTTCGAACACGCGACACAACCCCGCCTCGACGGTGGCACCGAGCTGGAGGGTTTTGGCAATGGCTCCAGACACCTCACAGTGCACAACGGCAAGCGGGGTTGCCTGATGCACCGCGTTCATTTGCTCATTGCCCAGCGTCAAATCGAGCATCGCGCGGCGGCCATCGACGTCGTCGCCCAGCAGATCCGCAAAGCCTTCGGCATTGGCGGTGCAACCGGACCAGCGCAGCAAGGCAACCTGTTCCGCTACCCTCAGGTGCTCACCGTCGCCGTGCTGGGCCTGCGCAAGCATCCGCGCCAGTGCGGCAACGCGCCGGGAATGACCGAGAGGTTGTCCCATGCTGAGGTCACCGACCTGGGCGATCGTCGCCAGTGCCCCACCCAGGGAGATATCCAGTTGCAACTCACTATCCATGAAAAATGTCCCGGGGTCGGCTAATTGACCGATGCCCACATCGCAGGCCGGTCAGCGGAATTTGAACTCCCGAACAGGAGCTCATCCAATGAAAACAATCAAATCGAAAATCGCTACCGTCGCTTTTGCCCTGGCCGGTACCTTCACCGCAAGCGCCAGTCACGCGCAGGATACAACGCCCTCCGTGGTGATCGTACACGGCACGTTCGCCGACGGCTCCGATTGGGCCAAAGTGGTGCCACTGCTCCAAGCCCAAGGGGTGGCCGTTACGGTGTGCAAAACCCGCTCACCTCGCTTGCCGACGATGTTGCCGCGACGCGCCGCGCCTTGAACAACCAGCAGGGCAAGGTGGTTCTAGTCGGGCACTCTTGGGGTGGCACCGTGATTACCGAGGCCGGTAGCGATCCGAAGGTCAGCGCGCTGGTGTATGTCGCCGCCTTCGCGCCAAAGGCCGGGCAAACCAGCGGCGAACAAGGTAAAGGCGCGCCCACGCCCCCTGGCACCAGTCCTGCTCCGCGAAAATGGGCCGAGACACGATATCGGTGGTCGACCATCAACTGCGCCTATATGGCATCGATAAACTGCGCATCGCTGATGCCTCGATCATGCTGCGAATTACCGCAAGCCAGCACAGCCCTCAATCGGTTTGCGGCCAGTCCTCGTCGGGAACGTCACTGAAATCACCGCCCTCCACGCCATCGATTTCGTACTGTGTCAGATAGTCGCCAAGCAGGTCGCCGAAGTGGTCTTGCTGAGTCTGCCGTTTGCCCTCCGCAATAAGGCCCGGAAGCAACAGGGCAACCGCGCCGACGCCCGCCGCCACGGTGCCTAGGATTCCAGCCAGCGGGGCCATCGCCGCCCTGACTGCCAGATGGCCAAAAAGGCCTGCGCCGCCCTCAATTGCTGATGCCAGGCCTGACAATGACGCCAGTGCGCCTGAAGTGATGCTGATACCACCACTGACGGGGTCGCCCTTTCGAATCGACTGAACGCCATCAAAGATTCCGTACGCACCCGCAACCATGCCGGCCAAACCGCCGATACCCTTGGCACCGCTTTCAAACTTGTCGGCAGTGCCAGTGAGAGATTTTATGGGGTCGTCGAAAAAGGCTCTGATTTTCGGATCAAGATCAATGTTTCCTTTGTTTTTCAGGTAGCTTTTCAGGTTCTTGGCACCACCCTCGGTGAGCAGGGTCGTCGTCATGACCGATCCGGTGGTGATGTCTATGATGTTTCGTTCGGTCAGGTTTGCGCCATTCTGAGCGCCTTTGGCGATCGTCACGCCAGCCATGAAGATGCCGCTAACGCCATGCAGTCCCCCTTTGTCAGACAAGTTCTTGAGGTCGGGGTTGAGCCAGGACGACTTCAATTCCGCAAGCGACTTTGTGCCTTGGCGCAGGATGTCCCAATTCGAACGGACACCCGCGACGATCTGATCGGCCGTTGCGACGGTGCCATCCGGATTGGTCACGAGTTCTGGATTGGACTGGATAAGCGTCTCGGCCATCGTCCTGACTTTTGCCTCGTCAAGCTCGTCACCGCCATTGATACCCAGGGCTTGCTTGACATCCTCGAAAGTGCCGTCTTTCATGGCGTTGTCGCGCCCGATCCGGCTGAAATTGTCGTTCAACTGCGGGTCTAAACCTGCGGTGACGCTGGGATCCAGCGCCGCGTTGTAGAGCGCGACCTCCGCGGAGAAGGTGCCGACCGCTTCTTCGAAGGTGCCCGTTTTCATCAGTTCTTCCAGTCGCGTCCCGGAAGCAAGCGACTGCTCGTAATAATCCTGGAACGCCTGGGCATGCTGAGAGGCAGCGAGCCCCTTCTGAATTTCTGCCCGATCATTGATGCCGAGCGCTTCCTGATAAAGCGTTGCCGTCGAGAAGTATTCGGCCAGCACCGCCTGTTGGTCGGTGCTGCCGTCTTTCGTATGCTTTTCCCATAGCGCATCAAGAGCTGCACCGGACTTGATGTCATCGTAGTTTTTTTGCACCGAGTCCTTTAACCCAGGAACTGCCTCAAATAGATTGGCCATCTGCGTCGAGGTGGTTTCATTAAGAAATTTGACCACCTCGGGATCACTTTGTAGCTGCTCAATGTGGCTGTTGACATCGGCAAGCAGCTTGTTGGGATCTGGATGGCTGCGCACAGCGTTGGCGATGGACACCTTACCGTAGTCATCACTCCACAGACCGGCAGCCGCACCGTCGATGATCAACTGTCGCGCCTTGAGCAGATCCTGTAACACCGCAGCCCGCTGTTCGGCGGAATAGTTGCCAGGGTTTTCAAAGACGTCCTTGCCCAGGTCACCGGTATCAATGCCGGAGACCCCACTGGCATTCGCTACCTGGTTGATGAACAGCAGAGCGTCTCCAGCGGTTTTGGGGCTGGAGGCCTTCAACCAATTCTGGATGTCGCGCTTGTCGAGCTTACCATCGGGTTTGCTCTCCAATGGTTTCCCACTGGTTTCAAGCGTTTCGAACGCCCCCGTCTGCGACCAAAAAGTCAGGGCTTGCTTCAAGTCATCGCTGATGTTCGGGTTTTCATCCAGGTACTTCTGCAAGGCCTCGCGCGACAGGTGTTTACCGCTATCGGTCCGATCGCTGATCTCGTCAAAGTTCTCCAGCAGCAGCGCCGAATGCTTCGCAAGCTCCAGAGAGGTTGCGTCAGCATTCGGGGAGGCTTTCAGAAAGTCGTTATAGGCGCCGATGTCTTCGGCTTTGACAGCAACAGGTCGTAGCCATGCATTCAGGTCGTTACTGCTGATTTTGCCGTCGGCCTTGTTGTTGTGTGCCTTGGTATCAAGCAGGTCAAAAAATCCTTTGTTATCGAGCAGGAACTGCGCCGCCTCGCGATCTTCTGCGCTTCGATTTTCATCGGCAGCGTACTTCCTCAAATCCTTGTCACTGACAATGCTGTCGGAGGCGTTCCAGTCGTCCCATCGATCACGGATCGTGTCGATGATCTCGCTGTTCTGCTCGTAAAACTTGCTCTGGTAGCCTTCCTGTTTCCAGACCACCTGGTTGTAGAGGTCGGGCGTCACGTCCTTCGAGACATGGATCTTTTCGCCATTGATCGTCAGGCGGATAAAGCCTGTGTGTTCATCCGGGGGCAAAATTTCTGCGCTCGCCAGTGTTTCTGCTGATAGAAGTGCGCCATCTGCGCGCAACAAAAAGCCTTCGTCGTTACCTTTTTGCAACGCATCAACCTTGGCGAAGTAATCAGGCGTCGCCTCTTTGCTGATGGTGAATTCATTGCCCTCTTTGTCTCGCGCGGAGTACGCCGTCACCTCGCCATCCACCCACCACCCCATGAAAATCTCGAGATCCTGGAGCGGTACGGTTTCGTCGTTGCGTAACGTACGTCCATCTGACTGCTTCAGCGTTTCTGCGATGGCGCCGCCCGCTTCTCGCAACGCCAAGAGCACGCTCTCAGGCAGGGACGGCAGAACTTCTTTGTCTGCCGCACCGCGTGGGTCAGGCTTTTTATCGCTGATTTGCATGCGGGCCGCGCCAAGCATTTTCTCAAAGCGCTGACCCGCTTCAAAATCAGGGGATTGGCTATCTGTGGGGCGGGCATTGCTGTCGATTCGCAAGGGGACGTCCTCCTGACAATGGCGCCGATAGCGCTAGAGGAATCAACTTTGACCATTGAACATTGCAGGGGAATGACTCGGCTCGAATCGCAACCTTAAACGCGCAAAAGACCCGATGGATCGGGAGAGCGGCTGGACGACCAAACGTCATGCCGGTTTAAAGGGACTTTCAAACTCGCTCCGTCCATTTGTGAGGCACTCACCAGCAGGTACGCTCAAATCAACCGAGCGGCCACCAGGATATCCGCCACTGCCTGGAAGGTGTTATCCGGCACAGGGTCCCCCGGCACTGCCCGTCGGGCGATGTCCTTGGCCAGGACGGTATCGAGGCTATGGGCAATCCCCAGGCCCCGGGCCTGCGCAAGCAACTGCGCCGCGTCCTCGAGCTCGGCCTTGCACACCACCACCGGTACCGGAGTTTCGCCGCGTACATAACGTATACCCACCACCCAACCAGGGTCGGAGCCGACCATCAACGATGCACGCCCCACGCCCAGCTTGGTGGCCAGGGCTTGCATTTCCCGACGTTGACGCTGGCGTTCCTGTTTGATCACCGGATCGCCGTCACTGTCCTTGCGCTCACGCTTCTGTTCGCTGCGGGTCATTTTCATGTCACGGCCGAACAGCCAGCGCTGCATCATCACGTCTGCCGCCCCGACCAGCAGAAAGGCAGCCAGCACGGTGAACACCAGAGGCTTGAGTACCAGGTAGAAAGTTGATTCGATGCAGCCGGCGCCGCAGCGCGACGACTCCATCAGCGCCTGCAACGCCCCACGCCCGATCACGTAGAACGCCAGCCCCAGCAGTACGACCTTGATCACGCCCTTGAGGAATTCAACGAAACTGCGCATCGAAAAAATGCGCTTGAAGCCATCGATCGGATTGATACGTTTGATGTCCGGTTTGAGGGGTTCGACCGAGAACACCACGCCGCGCATGCTGATGATGTTGGTCAGGATCACCGCCCCCACCGTCACGGCCACCACCGGCAGGGTGAGGTTGATGAGCAACTGCCCGGCGATGTCCAGCACCCGTGGCCAGACGGTGTGAAAAGGTTCGATGTAGATCAGCGCGATCAGGTCCAGCAACGCGGTGATCTGTGCCTGGGCCTTGGGCACCATGATCGAGATACAGAGCGTGCAAAACAGGATGACCATGCCGGAGACCAGGTCCTGACTCTTGGACACCTGGCCTTTCTTGCGCGCCTCGCTGAGCTTCTTGCTGGTGGCCGGCTGTGATTTCTCTTCGCTGCTATCGCTCATGGACGCTTCGCCCGAAACAGGGAAGTCATACCGAATCGGCCAGCGTCTTCAGGAGCTCCACCGTACCGCGGAATTCGCCGAGTTGCTCGATCATCACCGGAATCAGGAAGCTGATGTAGACCACCATCAATACAGTGAAGAACATATTTTTCACCGGCAGCGACAGATCGAAAATGTGCAAGTTGGGCGCCATGCGCGACAGGTAAGCGAGCATCAGGTCAGTGACCAGCATGCAGATGATCAGCGGCCCGACCATGATCACGCCGATGCGGGTCACCTGGTCGAGAATCCGCAGCACCGCCATCAACGCCGAACTGGCAAACAACGGTGTGAACTCGGTCACCGGCCATAACAGGTAGCTGTGGTAATAGCCGTCGACCATCATGATGAAGCCGCTGGACATGAAGAACAGGGCGATCAACATCACCGTCAGCAAGGTGGCCATGACACTCGACTCTCCCGATGACAAGGGATCCACCAACTGGGCCATGGTCGAACCGCGTTGCAGATCGACCAACTCGCCGGCCACTTCCGCCGCCCAGAACGGGATGCCGAACAGCAGTCCGATGAGGATACCGATCAGGAATTCCTTGATCAGTAGGCCGGCCAGGAAGAACCCACCATGTTCTGGCAGTGCAGTGAAAGCGCCATACACCGGAACAAACATGGGGATGGCAATGGACACCGCGACGCAACTGCGGATCATGCCGGTCAGGCCCAGGCGGTTGAAGGCTGGGGTAATCACCACCACGCCCATGGCGCGGCTGGCGGACAGTGCCGCCGAGCTGATGACCGGATAGGCGACTTCGATGAACTGGTTGGCAAGCTCGATATTCATGCCATTCAGCGCGTCCACAACGGGAAGTTGTCCAGCACCTGGTTACCCAGTTCCACCACCTGGCTCGCCAGCAGCGGCCCCACGAACACGATCGTCAGCAGCACCGCCACCAGCTTGACCGCCTGCGGCAGGGTCTGGTCCTGGATCTGGGTGAGTGCCTGCAGCAACCCCACTCCCAGGCCGACGATGATCGCAACAGCCAGTGCCGGGGCGGACAACAGCAGCACCGTCATCAGCGCCTGATTCATCAACGAAAGAAATACATCCTGGCCCATCAGGTGCCCCCATAGCTAAGAATCAGGCCATGCATCAAGCGCGACCAGCCGCTCAAGGCGACGAACAGAAAGAGCTTCAGCGGAATGGAAATCAGCGTAGGTGAAACCATGGACATGCCCATGGCCATCAATACGTTCGCCACCAGCAAATCCACCACCAGAAAGGGAACGTACAGCAGAAAACCGATTTCGAACGCCCGGGTCAGTTCGGAGCTGACGAACGCCGGCACCAGCACCACCAAGTCATCGTCGCGCAGATCGGCCCGGGCTTCAGGAGACCAGATGGTCTCCGTGGCCTGGATGAAAAAACCACGCTCGCTTTCGTTGGCGAAACGCGAAAGGTGCGCCTGCAATGGCGGCCTCAGTGCGTCCCCGAAGGCAGTAAGTTGCTCGATGCTCTCGATGTTGAGATCACGGCCCTGCACCTGCCGGTACATGTCGCCCAGCAACGGCGTGGTGACGTAGACCGACAGGATCAGGGCGATGCCGTACAGCACCATGTTAGGCGGTGTCTGTTGCACGCCCAGGGCGTTGCGAATCAGGAACAGCACCACGGAGATTTTCATGAAACCGGTCAGGGTCACCACTGCCAGCGGAATAAGACCGATGGTGGCGACGACCACAATGATTTCAATCAGGTTGGGCTGGTAGCCATTCATGACGCGGCGATGCTCAACACGCGCACGCCCAGGCCTGGACCGATCCTGACCAATTGCCCCTGGCCGACGCGACGCCCGTTTATCATCAGGTCGACGCTGTCCTGGCGTTGCTCGGTGAACGACAGCAGGCTGCCCTCCCCCAGTTCGCGCAGCTGCGCCAGGGTCAACTCGACACTGCCGGCCTGGCAAACCATTTTCAGTGGCAGTTCGTCCAAGCGCGAATCCAGGTTTCGCCCGTCAGCGGTTTCACTCATGGTGGGTGCTTCGTTCACAGAAAATTCCTTGGAAAGATTGATGCTCATCGGTGTTTCAAGCAGTGTCAGCCTGGTGCCGTCCTGGCCGGCCCGGGCGTGCAAACGATGGTTCACCACCAGCCGCACCTGGCCCATGGGCCAAGGATCGAGCATCACCACATCGCCCGGATTGAGGCTGCGCAGCTCGCCGACACTCAGCTCGGCTTCGCCGGCCTCGACCGCCAGCCACAGGAGCAGGTCTGTTAGCGCATGTGGAGCCGGCGGTGCATACCGATCGAGCCACTGCGCGACCTGCTCGCCAGCGTTGGCACTCAAGTGCAGCACAACGAGCATGGACGAGCCGTCGAGCTGGACTTGGGTGACCAGGCGCAACGGGCAAGGTTGCGCGGCCAGGGCGGCGTGAACCGGGTCGGCGTGGTCAATGAAACGCATCGATTGCCCGGTCAGGCGCTCCAACGGTTCGATCAGGCTCAGCAGGGCCAGCTCCAGCAGCATCGCGCCAGGCAAGGTTTGAAAGTCCAGGGCAACGGGCACACCCAGGGCGTGCAGCGCCTGCGCTGGCAGGTGCAGCCTGATGGCCGACGCGTCACCCTCCTCGCCCAGCCCCAGCAACAGCTCAACTGCCGTGACGTCAGGTTCGGCAACGGAGCCCCAGCGCACGCCAATCACCTGGCCTGCGCATTCTCCCTTCCAGGTTTCGCGGCTACGATGCAGGCGATTGTGCAGGTCCACCCATTGGGGGTCGACAGGCGTCAATTGTTCGGCAAAGGGTGTCCAGAGTGGGTCCTGGTGACAGCTCACGCACGGCCTCCGATAGCAGCGCGAGGAATTTCGTCGGCCTCCAAACGGTGTTCGTCGACAAGGCGCTCGACGCGCTCGCGGCCTTCGAGCAAGGTGTCGCAGGCTTGCGCCTGGCGCTGTCGAGCCACATGGGCAACCCGAAACACTTCGCGCTCGTGCTCGTGGATTTCCAGGGTGCGCGCCACTTCACTGACGCTCACTTCCAGCTTTCGCTGTCCGCCATCGTACAGCTCCTCCAGATGCTCCTGGGCCATACGCCAGTCGCTGATCGACATGCCTTCGCTGATCGAGCCGTAGATGCGCTCGGCTTCACGGGCCAGGGCCTCACGATGCAGGCGCAGGTTTTCCTTGGCGTCATCCAGCGCCACGTTGGTCTGCCGGCAGCGTCGCTGCTGAGCGACCAGTTGGCTGGACGCACGTTGCTCACGCAACTTGCGCAACGCTTGAAGGCTACGCATGTCACTGGTTTTCATAAGACCTCCATGGTTGTCATGCCATCACCCTGCGCATGTGTTGCAGGGTTTCGTTGGGGTTGCTTGGCTCGTTGGCCCCTTGGCGCAAGAACGCTTCAATGGCGTCATGCCGCTCAATCGCCTCGTCGGCCAGTGGGTCGCTCCCGGCGGCGTATTCGCCGACCCGGATGAGCATTTCGATCTCGTTGCGCCGCGCCATCAGCTCGCGCATGCGCATGGCCAGGTGGCGTTGCTCGTCGCCACACACCTGGTCCATCAACCGGCTACGGCTTTGCAGCACATCCACCGCCGGGAAAAAGTTGCGTTGCGCAAGTTCGGCGCTGAGCACGATGTGCCCGTCGAGGATTGAGCGGGTTTCTTCAGCCACCGGGTCCATCGAGGCATCGCCTTCTGTGAGCACGGTATACAACCCGGTGATGCTGCCGGTCTCGCCGGGGCCGGCGCGTTCAAGCAGGCGCGGCAAGGCGGAGAAAAAGGAGGGTGGGTAACCGCGACGGGTCGGCGGCTCGCCCACCGCCAGGCCGATTTCACGCTGGGCCCGGGCAAAGCGGGTCAGGCTATCCATCAACAGCAGCACGTTGCGGCCCTGGTCGCGGTGATATTCGGCCAGCGCAGTGGCAACAAAGGCGGCGCGTACCCGCTCGGCAGCCGGACGGTCGGAGGTGGCGACCACGGCCACTGTACGCGCCCGGGCCTCGGCGCCCAACTGCACATCGAGCAGCTCGCGCACTTCACGGCCGCGCTCACCGATCAGGGCGATCACGATGACATCGGCACTGGTATTGCGCACGATGCTCGCCAGCAGCGAAGACTTACCCACCCCCGGTTCACCGAAGATGCCCATGCGCTGGCCCTGGGCCAAGGTCAGCAGGCCGTCGATGCTGCGCACCCCCAAGGACATCGGGTGGGCAATCAGTTGGCGGCTGAACGGCGCTGGAGGCTCGGCATGCAAGGGGTAACGCTGCAACACGCCCAGCGGCGGGCTGCCATCGAGAAATTCGCCCATGGGGCTGATCACCCGGCCCAGCTGCGCATCGCCGACGCTTACCCCCAGGGTCTCGCCGGTGGCGATGATTTCGGTGCGGGTCGACAGGCCGTCCATCGAACCGATGGGCGAAAGGATCGCTTCGTCATCTTCAAAACCAATGACTTCGGCAGCCAGGCTGCGGCCGCTTCCGGGTTCGCGCAACTGGCACAGTTCACCGATGTGCACACCGGCGACGCTAGCGCGCAGCAGCACTCCGCGGATACTGCGGATGGTGCCCTTCATGGGGCGCGGTCGGGCATTGGCCAGACGTTCGGTCAGGCGCGGCAGCAGGTCGTGGGGGATCGTGATCATGGCTGTGCCTCGTCGGCAAACGGCAGCAGGTTGCGGCGCAGGTTGAGCAACTGGGCTTCAAGCCCCAGCTCCACTGAACCCACCGGACTGCTCAGCCGTGCCTGACCACCTTGCAACCGATCGTCCGGTTCCACGGCAATCGTCGGCAAGCCGTCCTCTTGCAGTTTGAGTTGCTGACGCACCGCTTCGGCGTCCTGACGGGAGACGAACAGGGTCAGGGCCTGATCCTGGCGGAACGCCCCCAATGCCTTGCGGGCGCAACGCATCACGCGCTCGGCATCGTCCATGTCATCGAGTATTTCGCGCACAATGCCCAGCGCCAGATCGGCCAGGGACGTTTCCAGCCCGGCCAGCCAGGCATCGATCCTCAACGACGTTTCGCCCAGCAGTGCGCTGACCTGTTCGGCACCCTCCCGGCGCCCGCTTTCAAAGCCTTCGGCATGGGCTTGTTGCAGCCACTGCTCACTGTCTTGCCTGATGGCCTCAGCCTCGTCACGGGCAGCCTGCAGGAAGGCGTAGCCGTTTATCCACAGGTCTGCCTGTTCGGCACGCAGAATACGGGCGGCAGGACGGGTCGGAAGCTCGCTCATCGGGTCCCCTGCTCCTCAAGCTGTGGAAGGTTCGAGGCGGCGCTGCGCACGATGGCCAAGGCATTGGCCACAGGTGTGGCACTTACCGGTCCGCTCTCAACTGGAAGCTCGGCAAAACGCAGGCGCAGCCAGGGCCGAAGTGGCGCTGGCTGGGCGCTCAGCCAAGCGGTGATGCAGCGGGCGCCATCATGGTCGATGGCTTCAAGCAGTTCGACCGGCTGGCGCAGCAAGTCGGCACCGCTGCCCAGGGCACGGTTTGCCAGGGCCAGGGCAAACACATCACTGCCCAGCAAATCGCGCAACTGGTTGACCACATCGCCACGGATCTCGCGACTCAGGGTGGTGCTATGCAAAATCGCGCCACACAGACGCGGCAGGCGCTTGAAGGCCTCGGGAGGCAGCATCAGAACCGGTAGATCGTCGACATCGGGCAGTGGCAGGCTACCGGGAGCCTGCAGCTCATGACGGCTGAGCAACAAGCGTATCAATCGCGCCTGGAAGCGCGGCTGTTTGCGCAATGCGCTTAGTGCACTGCCGGAGGTCTCGGGGAAGCACGCCGCAAGAGGCTGCGTGCCGACGAAATCCAGCGGCTGCTCGAGCAGGTTTTGCCACTGCGGCAAAGCGGCGGCACTCATTTCACGTCCTCCAGCTCATACAAGGCGCGGGAGGCGCGTCGTTGCCAGTACTGCCAGCCCAACACACCGACCATCGACAGCGCGGCCAGCAGCAGGACGCCGAACAGCATCCGGGCACGGGGCAGGTTGTCTTCGAGCATCCATATGCCCAGGAAGCTGGCCAGGCGCGGCTGTGCGTTGGCCCGGCCGCTGCCGGTGGCGGCCTTGATTACCGTGACCGACACCCCTTCGTAGCTCAAGCCGGAGATGCCGTTGGCCACCAGGGTTTTGATCTGCGGGATCAGGGGGTTGATGTCGGTATTGGGGTCGTAGCGCACCAGCACTGAAGCCGACGACGGGGAAATCACCCGTTTGAGCAGGTCATTGTCGGGCAGCACCACATGTACCCGGGCAGAAACCACACCGTCGATCAGCGAGACGCTGTGCGAGAGTTCTTCACTGAGCGCGTAGACCATCTGAGCCCTTTCCTGCACGGGAGAAGACACCAGGCCACCACTCTTGAACACGGCGCCCATGTTGGAAAAGGTTTGGCCCGGCAAGCCAGCTTCGTCGAGCAGGCTCATGGCCTCGGCAAAGCGTTTTTCGTCCACCACCACGGTGAGTTGGCCGTTTTCCTGGACCTTGCGCGAGGCCGGCACACCCTCACGCAGCAGCACTGCAACCATGGCATTGGCCTCACGCTCGCTGAGGTTGGTGTACAGGTCGATATCGCAGCCCTGCAGCATGCAGGCAAAGGCGAGGACAATCATCAGGCGCACGGCATGGCAACGGCGGAACATGGCTTTATTGACCTTTCAAGAGCGTGTTGGCTGCGCCGGAAATCTGCGTCGCGCCACGAACGACCATCTGAGTTTCAATGGAGTAATCGAACATGCGGCCCAACGATTGGACGATCTGGTCGACCTGCTGATCGCCGACCTTTTTCCCCGACTCGCCCGCCGCCCCCTCAGGAAGTGAGGCGAGCGATTGCGTGCCGGGAGGAGCCACAACGTTGCCAGCCGTCGGCCCATTGGTCAGCGCATCGGCACGCTTGGCGAAGTTTTGCGAACGGTCGATGAAACCGTTCAGGCGCTCCATCAAGCCTTCGCCAATCTGGTGCGGACTGGCGCCGGCAGGCATGCCCTTGGCGCTGTTTGTCATGTGTTCGAACAAGTTCTGGGAGGCCTGCAAATCGACCTGCCCTCCTGACGGCGGCAGCGCCGCCGTGGCTGTTGTTCCGAGACTTACCGTCATGGCGTGGGCCTATTCGTCATCATCCGACTGGGCTTCGTTCAGGATTTCCTGGGCACGAGGCATGATGATGAACTGGCCACCAATCGTGACGGCCTGAGTGATCAGGGCCTCAGTGAGTTCTTCATCGCTCAGCTCGCTCTTGGCGTTGTCCACCGCTGCATTGAACTGCGCTTCGGAGTGAGCAGTGACAGCGGTATTTTCGCTGATGGGGGTAACTGACATGGTGGTTCTCCTTGACGGGGTTGATGACAGATCGATCGGTTAATGGAGCCTACAGGCGAGTGCTTTCACTCTTGTGTCACTGCACCGCCCCTGAACACACGCACGCCGCGCTCGCGAGTCGTCGTCGCCATCGGCGTCGGCGTAAGCTGCTGGTCGAAGTGTTGCTCAATCATGGCCAGCCAGGCCGGCGGCCCGGAAACGAACAACTCATCGCCATCGGGTCCGGTGCGCACCGACATATGCGTGCCGTAGACATCCCGGCTGGTGACGTAATCCTGCAACTGCTCCAACTGCCGGCCCTGGGCTTTGAAGAGTCGCGTATCGGTTTCGGAGTCGGCGGAGAGGTAAAGCACATTGCCGTCGAAGTACCACGTCAAACCGTTGAAGTCGCACAGCGCCGTCAGGAAGTCGCCGGCGGACTCGGCACGTATCCGGCTGCGCGATTTGCCGCGTACCTTGTCCGACATGACGACGCTCAGGCCCATGTTTTGGCCAAACTCTTGCAGCGCGGCGCGTACGTCCTGCTCGACCAGCACATAGGCATAGGGCCGAACGAACCAGTCCGGCTGCGGGTTGGCATCGTCGACTTGCGTTTGATTGGCGGCCAGCAGGTTAAGCGCGATCACCATCAGCGCCACGCCGATCGCCGCCCGCGACACCTTATGCATGAAATCGCCCTCCGCCGCCGGCCTGAAGACACGCCCCGAACAAAAAACGGGCACTCTTATGGATGATGTCAAGAAGATGACTTAAACGTCGGTCAACCTGTCCGGTCTGAGTGGTCAACACTCCTTGGTTTTGCCCACTGCAAAATTCGCCGAAAGAGCTCTGTTCATGCCAAATCGTTTTGCCTGCACATCGTTGTTGTTTGCCAGCATCACCCTTGCTTCCTGCGCCCACCAACCGGCCTCCGATGGCAGCTACCAGCGCTACATGCAACTGGCCGGCGACCTGCAAAAGCGTGGTGATGCGGGATCTGCCGCAGCGTTGTACGAAAAAGCCACCCAGGAACCGGACGCCCGGATCGACGCTTGGTTGAAACTGGGCGAAGCGCGCCTGGCCAGCGGCGATGCGCGGGCCGCCGAGCGCGCCTACCAGCAAGCGCTGGAACGCCAGTCCGACAATGCCGCGGCATTGCTCGGTGTGGGCACAGCCCAACTGCACCAGGGCAAACTGGATCGAGCGGTGACTTCCCTGACCCAGGCCAGCGCGGGCAACCACCCCGAAGCGTTCAATCGCCAGGGTGTGGCGCAGATGCTGCGGGGTGAGCCAGCAGCGGCCCAGGTGGCATTCAGCCAAAGTCTGGTCCTGGCGCCCACCAACCTGGACACTCAATGCAACCTGGCACTGGCCTACGCTTTGGGCGGCCAGTCGCAACAGGCGCTGCAAACCATCAAGGAGGTTCGCGACTCGCCCCGCGCCCAAGCCAGTCACCAACGCAACGCCCTGCTGGTCATGGTGCTGGCCGGCCGCGAAGAGGACCTCAAGACTCAAAACCTGGAAGACATCACGCCCAAGCAATACGCCCGGTTGCTGACAGAGGCCCGACGCATCAAGGCCATTCGGGACCCTGCGATGCAGGCCCGGGAGCTGGGGTTGGTCGGCAGTCGCTGAGCCAAAAGGTTTCATTGGCCCTCCTGCTTGTCGGCCTTGGCCTGCTGTTCGGCCAGCCGGCGACGCAGCTCCTCACGGTCATAACCTTCGATGTAAACCTGGGCCGCCCGGCCCACCGGCGCGGCCATCGTTGGGCCGGTTGCCCGGCCCTCGATCACATCCGAGCGCTGCTCCACCATCTGCAGCAGCGTCCGGTTATTCGCACAACCGGGCGGCAGCCGGCGCACGTAACGCGCATCATCGGTATAGAAGTTGTCTTCGACCGGCGGCTCTAAGCAAGCCACCGGCACCCACTCAATCCGCCCATCGGCGTGGGTGAACGCCTGGTAGTTCGGTGAATAACTCACCGGTTCAAGCTGGGTGTTGCATGCGGTCAACAGCACGAGCGCGCCGAACGCCACAGCGACCAGGGACAGATGGGACGATTTAGGGTTCATGCTCGCTCCTGGCTCAATTGATGTAGAAACCGAACATGTCACTGCTGCGCGGCCCACCAGACGCATGGGTCGCGCCCTCGGGCTGAGAATCGAGCGGCGTGGCCACGCTGCGGGTGCGAACCGGTTCCACCAGGTACGGCGTGATCAGAATCACCAGTTCGGTTTCGTTGCGCTGGAAGCGCTTGGAGCGAAACAGATTGCCCAGGATGGGCATCTCGCCCAGCATCGGCACTTTCTCGATGTCCTGGGTGCTCTCGCGCTGAAACAACCCGGCAATGGCGAAGGTCTGGCCGCTGCCAACCTCGACGCGGGTATCGGCACGCCGCACGCGGAACGAGGGCACCTGGTAGCCGCTCACGTCCACAGTGCTGGAGCCCATCAGACTGCTGACTTCCGGGCGCACTTGCAGGGCGATGCGCCCGTTGGGTAGCAGGGTCGGGTTGAACAGCAGCGAAACACCATAGGGTTTGTATTCGATCCCGACAGTGTCGCGGTTGACCGGAACAGGCACCGCGACCTCGCCTCCGGCCAGGAAGCTGGCTGTCTGGCCGGTCATGGCGGTGATGTTGGGTTCGGCGAGGATTTCCAGAATGCCGTTACTTTGCAATGCTTCAAGCATCGCATCGATGTTGACATTGCCCGAGGTCAGCCCGGCGCTAACCACATTGGAGGCACCAGACGCCGCACTGGAGGCCAGGGCACCGCCCGTCAACAGGCCAAAGGAAAAGGTACCGTTGTTGAAAAGGGCATTCCAATTCACGCCGTAGCGCAGCAACTCCGAGCGCGAGACTTCGGCGAAGCGCACCCGCAGGTTCACCTGGGCCGAGCCCACGTAGGAGGCCGTGTTGAGGGCCGAGCCCAAGCCCTGGCCTTCGGTGTTGAGCAGACTGTTGAGGTCGGTGGCTTCACCGACACTCTGGACCATTCCCTTGGCCACCATGCGATTGCCGGCACCGCTCACCTGGACATTGCTTGCGGGGTGCAGGTCTTTCATGGACCGCGTCACGGCCTGGGTGCCGCTGTTGATCGCCAGGCTCAGGCTGGCCAGTTCCTCACCCTCGGCGCTCAAGGCAATCAGGTTGGTTTGTCCGGGCGCCTTGCCGAACACGTAGATCACGCCAGGCGAAACCACCCGAAGATCGGCGATGCCAGGGTCTGCGACCAGCACCGACTCGACCGGATCCTGGAAATGCAGGATCCGCCCTTCGCCCTGGGCCAGGTCCAGCGTGGCCCGGCTGCCCGGAGCGATGGACTGTGCGCTGGCCTGTTGCGCCAGCAGTACAAATGACGCGGCAGCGATCCAGAAGCCGACATAGACAGGGACGCGAAACAGCGCAAAACACATCATCAAGCAGTCGCCATTGAAGTAAGGGAAGCGCCGTCGGCTGTCCGGCGGCCGGTCGTTTCAGTCAGGCTGATGGAACCGATGGCCTGCAGGTTGTATTCGCCGGCCAGCTCACGGAATGACAGCACCGCCAGCTCCAGCTCGCCCCGCACCACCAGTCGACGCAGGCTGCGACGTAACTCGGGATGCACCAACAGGACGGTGCGATCCCCCTCGGCCAAGTCCTTGCAAACGGCACGCAACTGGATCAGCAATGAACGGCTGGCATGCTCATTGAGCAACTCGCGAGGGTTATCGGCACGGCGCAGGTAAGCACGCAATTGTTCTTCCACCGCGGGGGTCAGCACGAAGGCGGTGATGACCCGGTTGCGGTCGGCGTACTGATGGCTGATCTGCCGCGCCAGACTGGCGCGCAAGTGGTCGGCCAGGCGCGCCGCATCCGGCTCGCGGGCGCCCCACTCGACCATGGCTTCGAGCAAGGCGCGCTGGTTGCGAATCGATACACCCTCGGCGACCAACAAACGCAGGGTTTCAGCCAGACGCTGCAAGGGCACGCTGCGCGTGACTTCCTTGACCAACTCGTCATAGCTGGCTTCCATGCGCTCCAGCATCCTGCGGGTTTCCTGAATGCCCAGAAAGGTCGCGGCATTGCGGCGCAGACTGCGCTCGAGGATGGCCCGCAGGACTTCAGCGGCGCTGAGAAAACCGATACCGGCCTCCTCCAGCAGCGGCTGGTGAGTGCGCTCGATCCATTGCGCCGGGCGACTGTGCAACGGCGACGGCGCCTCCAACGCATGAATCTCCAACAGTTGAACGTGCACCAGATCGTCCTTGAGCATCAGGCAATCAACCGGTATCTCGCCCTCGCTGATGGGCACGCCTTCGAGTTCGACCGAAAAGCCGTTGGCGGGCAGGCTGCGGTCGATGTAGATGTCCGGCACCGGCACGTCGATCCCCAGGTCGCCGCGAATCTCATGGCACAAGGCTTCGATGCGCTGGCGCAACGGCAGTTCTGGCGCAGCCTGGGCCAGCGCCAGGCCAATGCTCAGCAGCACGCGGCTGTCCAGTGGCTTAGCCAGGGTTTCGTATTGTTCGAGCGGTTCGTCTTCGAGCGCCGCGACTTCACTGGCGCCTTCGACCACCTCTTCCCGGGGCGCTTTGTCGCGGCGGTAGATCATGAACGCGGCAACGCCCAGCAAGGCCGACAGCCCGATAAACACGATGGCCGGAAAGCCCGGCAACAACGCCACGCCCAGCAGGATAAACGCGGTCAACCCCAACGCCTGGGGGCTGTATCCCAACTGATGGAAGATCTCGTTGCCCAGGTTGCCTTCGGTCGTGCCACTGTTGACCCGGGTCACCACCATACCGGCCGCGACCGAGATCAACAGCGCCGGGATCTGCGCGATCAGGCCGTCACCGACGGTCAGAAGCGAATAGGTGTGCGCCGCATCGGCAAACGACATATTGCGCTCGACCATGCCGATCATCATGCCACCCAGCAGGTTGACCGCCAGAATAACGAGGCTGGCGATCGCATCGCCCTTGACGAATTTCATAGCGCCATCCATTGCGCCGAACATCTGGCTTTCCCGCTCCAGACGCGAGCGTCGGCGGCGGGCTTCATGCTGATCGATATCACCGTTGCGCAAGTCGTTGTCGATGCTCATCTGCTTGCCTGGCATCGCATCCAGAGTGAAGCGCGCCGCGACCTCGGCCACGCGCTCGGCACCTTTGGTGATAACCACAAACTGGGCCACGGTGATGATCAGAAATACCACCAGACCGACCACGACCTGGCCGGCGATGACGAAATCGCCGAACGCCTTGACTATGTGACCGGCGTTGCCATCGAGCAGAATCAGGCGCGTGGTGGTGATCGACAGGGACAGGCGAAACAAGGTGCTTAGCAAAATCAACGGCGGCAACGCCGAGAACTCCACCGAGTGCTTGATGTAAAAGGCGACGATGAGGATCAGGATGCTCAGCGAGATGTTCAGGCCGATTAGCGTATCCACCAACCAGGTGGGCAGTGGAATGATCATCATCACGATGGCCATCAGCATGAAGGCGACAACGATCACGTCACTGCGCTGGGCGGCCATGCGGGCCAATGCGTTGAGGCGGTCGAGGAACATTATTGCGCGGCTCTGCGGGCGGTCAGATAACGTTTGAAGCACTGACGCGCCTCATCTTTGCGGCCACCGCTCCACAGCGCACGACTGCGCAACAGCAACAGGCCGCTGGACTCGCCTTCCAGTTCGAGCAGGCGATCCAGCGCCGACAGGGCACGCTCGGCCTGGCCGCTGTCGGTAAAGGCCATGACCAGATTGCGCAGCAGCGCAGTGTCGGCGGGCGTCATCTGGACGGCGATCAACAGCAGCACCAAGGCACGCTGCGACTGGCCACTACGGCGATAGAGCTCACCCATGCCCTTGAGCAGATCGACGCAGTCCTGCTCTTGGCGATTCATGACTCGATCACCTGGGCACGTTGTTCTTCGAGTAAACGACGCAGGTCGATTTCTTCGCTGATGAGCTCATGGGCCAACGCTTTGATCTCGGGCTCCGCATCGAGGGTGGGGATCACGTTGTCCAAGACGTATTCGAGAATCTCCATCGAGCGGCGACTGCCGAACAACTCTGCGGTCATGCCCTCAACGATGCCCGACTGTTCAATGTCGGCACGCAGCGAACGACGTGCCGACACCGCGCGCTTGCCCAGCACCGCATCGAAGCGTCCATCCTGGCGCGCCTTGGCCGGCTGAAGGCTTTCTACCGCAGCGGTTCTTTCGGCGGTTGCCGGTAAGGGAGCACCAGGATCAATTCTCATAAGGTTAACGTGAACCTTTCTTCACCGCGGGCGAGAACCACCTCATGGTTCTCGATGCGTTCGAGCATCCAGTTATCGGTCAGGGCGGCCCCCGGATACAGGCGTTCACCGTTGTCGTTGATCACGTAAGGGTTATCGCCGAACCACACCGCTTGAAAACGCACGCGAGGCTTGGCGATTTCTTTACGTGCCACCACCTCGGGGAGCAACATTACCTTCTGGCCAAAGCGGCTATCGAAGGCTTGCTGCAGACCCAGCCACTGGCTCTTCTGGGTCGGGCCATAAAAACCATGGGCACTGAGCTGACCATCGATTTCGCCGACCTTGATGTGGCGCAGGCCCAACGTGCCAAGCTGCTGCTCGAGCCAAGCCCTGGCCTGCGCGACGGTGTTCGTCGATTCAGGGTGCACGGTCGGTAGAGCGACCTTGTCGGCGGTGCTCAACGCCAACGGCGAAACCGACTCGTCCCGAAAAGCAAAAGCGCCCACGCACAGGAACATCAGCAGCAACGCGATGAACCACCGTGTCTTGTGCTGGGGGGGCGATGTGATCGCAGCCGCTATCGGCTCCAGGCTCGCGGTGCCGTGGCTGAGGGTCAGGCGGGCCTTGCCGATGCGGATATCCACGGGCAAGTGCGCTCGATGCCCCTTGCCTGTGGGAATCAGAATTTCCCGGGCATGGGGACCACGCACGAACACATCGCCGCCCATTGCCTCAACGGCCACCTGGCCGTCGGTGAAACGTAGCGCCACATGACGCTCGACAATGCCTGCGTCGCTGAGCAGCAGATCAGCACTGGCGGCGCTGCCAAGCAGGTAGGCGGGCTTCTCCAGGGACAGGCAAACCCCCTGATGTAAACCGTGGGTGATACTCAGCACTGGCAGAGCCTTGTCCGTGGCCGCGACGACTGGAGTCGTGGCGAAAAAAGTCAGGGCTGTCATGGTGTATTACCGGAATAAGGCATGCGGAGAGGCACCCGTGAGGCACAGGTGAAGCTGTCGTTTTCCAGATTTACCACCGCAACCAACAAACATGCAGGCAGCCGTCGGGCTGCCTGCATGACGGCATCAGTTCTGAGGCCGTTGTTTGGTAGCGTCGAGCTCAGCTTTCTTGGCCGTGGACAGCTCGGTGATCTTGGCCGATTTCTCGATCGCCATGTTGAAGGTGGCTTCCATCTTAGCGATAGCCGAGTCAGCGTTGCCGGAACTTACTGGGGGAGTTGTGCTCATGTTGTTTCTCCTAACGTAAGAAATATTTGAGCCGCCAAGCGGCCAACTAATGTTGCCAAGCGAAGAGTAAGGGCCAAACATTACAGTTCAACGTCTAACACGTGTTTTAATCTCAGCCCCCCTCACTATATTGGCCGAATGAAAAACAAGAACTGCATCACACTTGGGGAATATTTTGCTTGGCAGAGGAAAGTTAGATCAGGGCGTGCAGAGACTGTCGCAAGCCCTGCATTAATTAGGCTAAACCGCACCACCGCTCAAATCAGTACGCCACCTGACACCTCTGGCGAACAACTACTTACAGGCTTTACGCAGACGGCATAAACAGCGCTTACACCGACATTCAAAGCTCGAGATAAAATAAAATAAATATCTACGGAACTTTTTCCGAGTAAACACCACGCAACTCAGCATTGATGGCCAGTTGCAATCAACTTCACACAAATTCAGTTACGTTTTACTGCCCGGATAGCACCGGTCTTTTACACGCGCACACTCGCCAGTGCCCTGATTGCCCCGAGCGATGCCTTGAGGCAATCGCCCGGGGGTTATTCCACACGTCATGCCGCATCAGCGGTCGACTGGCCCGGCGTCATGAAGCGATGGTGCTATCTTCGCCCGGCCACTCCTCGTAAGGGATATCCCAGATATCGCCTTGCGGCACACCGTCGATTTCGTACTGGGTCAGGTAATCGCTCAAGGCATCCGAGAATTTGCCCACCCGGGTCTCCTGCTTGCCTTCCTCGATCAAGCCCGGGACGAGCAGTGCCAGCGCGGCCACACCCGCCGCCGCGAAGCCCAGGCCACCGGCTATCATCGAGATACGCGAAGCGGCAATCGCCGAAACGCTCATCGCGCTGGCGCCCACCTCAGCCACCGAAGCCAAGCCCGCCATGATCCCCAGCGAACCGGCCGTGATATTCATGCCACCGGATACCGTATCGCCTTTCCTGAGCGCCTTGACGCCATCGAAGATGCCGTAGGCACCGGCAGTGATAGCGGCAATGCCACCGATCCCCTTAGCCGCGTTTTCCATACCCTTGAGGTTGGCAGTCACGCTTTTGAGCGGATCGTCCAGCTTTTTGCCCAGATCGCCGAGCCGATCACCTGTCAGCTTGCCTTTCACATCCTTGAGGTAATCCTGATAGTTTTTCAGGCCCCCTTCAGCCAGAAGCGTGGCGGCCTGCACTGAGCCGGTGGCGATGTCGACGATCTGCCGCTCGGTCAGCTTACCGGCGTTGTTGGCGCCTTTGGCGATGGTAACGCCGGCCATGAACAGCCCACTCACACCGTGTAGGACGCCTTTGTTGGCAGCGTCCTT
This sequence comes from Pseudomonas sp. N-1-13, assembly GCF_057787095.1. Lineage (NCBI taxonomy): Bacteria > Pseudomonadati > Pseudomonadota > Gammaproteobacteria > Pseudomonadales > Pseudomonadaceae > Pseudomonas > Pseudomonas sp. N-1-13. Next base: position 3,569,235 of record NZ_JBYNRI010000001.1, read on the forward strand.
GATCGAGGAGTCTTTGCTGAATACATCCAACGCATCCAGGGTCTTGGTGCCTTGGCGAAGCAGGTCCCAGTCGCCCCTGAAGTTAGCAAGGATCTGGTCTGGCGTGGCGACGGTGCCGTCGGCATTGACCAGCATCTGCGGGTTTTCCTTGCTGATCTGCTCAATGATTTTCTTGACCTTCTCCTCGTCCAGCTCACTTCCGCCATTGACGCCGAAGGCCGCCTTCATGTCGTCGAAGGACGCATCCTTGAAGGCATTGTTCTTGGCGATCCTGGTGAAGTTATCGTTGAGTTGTGTGTCGAACTTGCCGGTGAACTCGGGGTCCAGCGCCGAGTTGTAAAGCGCGACTTCAAGGCTGAAGGCACTCATGGCTTCGTCAGGGGTATGCTCCTTGAGCAACTCATTCAGGCGATCGCCTGAAGCCAGCGACTTCTCGTAAAAGCTTTCCAACTCGGCATTCGCCTTGGAGCCTTTGACGGCGGCCTGGATCTCACCGGCATTATTGATGCCCAGCGCGCCCTGGAGGGTCTGCGCCGTACCGAAGAACTCGGCAAGAATTTCCGTGTGAGTCGTCTTGCCATCCTTGGACTTGGTCTCCCACAGGGTATCGAGTGACTTGCCGGACTTGATTTCGTCATCGTAGGTTTTTTGCAGGGACTCCTTGAGCCCCTTGTTGTCGTCCACCAGCTTGGTCAGCTCACTGGAGCCGTGCTCGCTCATGTATTGACTGACCGCAGGGTCACTTTCCAAGATACCAATGTGCTTGTTGACATCGTCCAGCAGCTTCTGGGCATCGGGATGGCTGCGCACCTTATTGGCAATCGTGACCTGCGACTTGTCATCCCTCCACATCCCGGCGGCGCTGCCCTGGATGATCAACTGCTGGGCGGCCTTGAGATCCTGAAGAACAGCGGCTTTTTCCTCTGCCGAGTATTTCTCCGGGTGATCGAACACGTCCTTGTTCAAGCCTGCGGTATCGACCCTGGCCAAGGCATTGTTGCCAGCGATACCAGAAAGCAGTGCGGTCACGGAGGTCGCATCCTTGGGCACGTTGGCACTCTTGAGCCAACCCTGGACATCACCCCTGCTCAGTTCACCATCAGGATTCTTGTCCAGTGGGTTCTTGGCGTTATCGATGACCTTGAACGCACCTGGCTGAGACCAGAAATCCAGTGCCTGCTTGGTCTCCTCGTTCAGCTGTGAATTCTGGTTCCTGTACTCCTTGATGTCATCAGCAGTCAGGTATTTGCCCGCACCGGTCTTGCCCTTGATCGCCTCAAAGTTTTCATCGAGGATCGCTGCGTACTTGGCGATCTGCTGCGACGCCGGATCGGCATCTTTGTTGGTTTTGAGGTAATCCTTGTAGCTGGCGATATCATCGGTTTTCTTGAGTTCCGGCAGAGTCGAAAAGCCTCCCTTGCCGAAGTCCTGCAGCCGCCCCGCCTCGGTGCCGTGCTTGGCTTCGCCACTTTTGGTGAAACCGTCCACGCTGCTGTTGAACACATCACCACCGGACTGGGCATTGCCCTTGTCATCGAACATCGTGATGCGATCCAAGACCTGCGCAGCCCGGTAGGCGGCGTCGGCGTCGTTCTCGTAATCGCCGACCTGGTCCTTGAGCATGTCCTTGACGCCACTCTGGTTGCCCAGGTTCTTGAGCAGCGGGTTGTCTTCAATGATGTCTTGGGCCGAGCGCTTATCCTCTTCCGGACGCTTCCAGACGATGCCAACCTTTTCCGCCTGCTCGCGGGCTTCCTTGTTGTCGCCCGCCGACGACGAATCCTTGATTTCACCCTTGAGGGCAGAAAACCCCATCTTGCCGAAGTCCTGCAGGCGACCGGCTTCGGTGTCATGCTTCGCTTCACCGCTCTTGGTGAAACCATCGACACGACCGTTGCCTACGTCCTTGCCAGCAATCTTGCCTCCTTCGCCATTGAGGGTCTCGATGTGCTCGAGCACCTGGGTCGCCCGATAAGCGGCGTCCGGATCATTTTCGAAATCGCCGACCTGCTCCTTGAGCATGTCCCTGACACTGCTCTGATTGCCGAGGTTCTTGAGCAAGGCATTGCCATCGATGATGTCCTGCGCGGAGCGATCATCGCCTTCAGGGCGCTCCCACTTGATGCCCAAGGCCTCGGCTTGTTCGCGTACCTTGGGATCATCGCCGGGCTTGGACAGATCCTTGAGCTCGCCTTTGAGGTGCGAGAACCCTTGCCGGCCAAAGTCCTGCAGGCGACCCGCCTCAGTGCCATGCTTGGCGTCGCCGCCCTTTGTGAAGCCGTCGACCCGGCCGTTATCGATGTCCTTGCTGGCGATCCGTTCACCACCTTCATCATATTTTTCCACGTGCTCCAGCACCTGCTTGGCACGGTAGGCCGCATCGGGGTCAGTCTCAAAATCGCCGACACGGTCCTTGAGGTTATCCTTCACATCGCTCTGGTTACCCAGGTTCTTGAGCACCGGCGTGTCGTTAATGATGTCCTGGGCCGAGCGGTCGTCGCCTTTTGGCCGCTCCCATTCAATGCCCGCGTCCTTGGCCTGCTTGATCGCCTGGTCCCAGGCTTCGGCAAGTTTAGGGTCTTGCGGCTTAGAAGTTATGCCTACAAAACTGACATCTTGAACGGACATGAAAGACTCCTTTTTCTAGGGTATGGACAAGCGCAGAGGCTGAACAACTGCAGCAGATCAGCCAGCAAAAATACGCCTGCTTAGAGGTGCCATTAGTTTGGTATTAACTGGATGATTAGCTCTGCATACGCCAGCATCATCAAAGGAGTATCACGGGAGAGTGTTACAGCATGAAAAAACGCTCACATTAAGTTTGCATGACGCTTTCACTGCACTTTTAAATTGATATCAATATGCCGCCTCAGCACACCACTATCTTATAATTATTGGCTCCCCCCTACTAAGATCAGTTATTCAGCGTTCGCATTGAACTTATAAGCCCCTGCCCTCGCACTCATCCAGATGCAATGCCGCCAATATCCTGCGTGTATCTTGCAATGTAATACTTGCCTGAAGACCAGACTTCGTTACGTATAACCTTGACTTAGCACTGACATAAACCGCCATTGATGGTGTTCCAATAGAGCGTGCGCCCCCATCTTTGCAGGGCTGTTGGTCAGGGCAGAATGCGCTCGAAAGGGAGGCGGACGGTAGGCAGGGGATCAGCCAGCAGGGGCCAGGCTGACCGATAGCATTTAATCAGTTCTGCGGACGCTGCTTAGACGAATCCAACTCGGTCTTGGCAACAGTGGTCAGCTCAGTGATTTGAGCCGACTTCACTTCGCTGCTGGACGCGTTCACGCCGTACTACGCCGCCTAACCAAGTGCCAAGCATGCTTGGTGATGCACGGAGAAATCCTAGAGCATCGCAGCTTGACGTTATTCCAAAGCATCAACCGCCTATCATGGACATCGGCGAACCTTCTACGTATTGCGCAAGAAACGATCGAGCACGTTTTTTGTGATCATCACGGTGTAAATGTCTGCCTGCATAAGCCCATGTACCCATTCGCACGTGGCGGTTGCGTACAGCGTCCAGTCGAACCACTCGAGCGCATTGCCTATACCTGCCGCGCGCAAGGATTTCAGGCGTCCTTGGTGAGACGTCGTATTGTTCATGTCTATCTCCGGGTTAGGATGGAATCGGGGCGGCTGGGGAGCCGGATCAAAGGTGCAGCGCTTGCCCGGCCTGGGCACTGCCATGGGCAGAAGGGACCCGGACACGCAACGCAATCAGCAACGCGGCCAGCAGCATCAGCACGGCCGCCGCTACGAATACGCCTGCGCTGCCACCGAGGCTGAACATCGCACCGCCAGCGGCTGCGCCCGTTGCGATGGCCGACTGCACAGAAGCCACCACCATGCCCCCGGCGCTTTCCGCCTGATCAGGTATTGCGCTGGCGACCCAGTTCGACCACGCCACCGGCACACCGCCAAAAGCCAGGCCCCAGATCACCAGCAGCACCGCCTGCCCCGGCACCGAGGCCGGCAACAGCACCAACGCCAGTGCTGCAACGCCCACCAGCGCGGGCATCAACACCAGAGTGGCCAGCGGGTGACGCTCAAGCAGCCACCCGGCCAACAGCGTGCCGCCGAAGTTTGCCACACCGAAACCCAGCAGCATCAGCGACAGCCCTTGCGGACCGATGCCGGTGGTACCCTCAAGGAATGGCCGAACATAGGTGAACATCGCGAAGTGACCGCTGTGCACCAGCACACAACCGAACATCCCCATGGCGATGCCCGGGCGCTGCAACACCTCAAGTACGGTGCGCAGGCGTGCCGGCGTGCGCGGCGCAAGGCGCGGCAGCGTGCACGACTGGAAAGCCAGGGTCACCAGACCTACCGCCGCCGCTGCAAAGAACGCGCTGCGCTAGCCATATAGGCCGCCTAAGTAGCTGCCCAGCGGGACCGCAACCACCGTCCCGACGGCAATGCCGCTGAAAATGATCGAGAGCGCTCGGGGCAACAAAGCCCCCGGTACCAAGCGCATCGCCACCGCTGCCGCCATGCTCCAGAACCCGCCAAGGGCAATGCCCAGCAAGATACGCATTACCAATAGCACCGCAAAACTGGAGGAAACGGCGACCAAAAGATTGGATGCGATCATCAGCGTGGAAAAACCCAGCAGCACCCAGCGACGGTCGATACCGCGGGTCAGGCCTGGCACCAACAAGCCAGCGAACAGTGCCACCACCGCTGTCACCGTTACCGCCTGGCCAGCCAGCGCTTCGGACACACCCAGATCGGTAGCCATCGGCGTCAGCAGGCTGGCCGGAAGGTACTCAGCGGTGAGCAATCCGAACACGCCCATTGCCAACGAGAATACGGCCATCCATGCGGGGGTCGCAGGCTCTACATCTGACGCGGCACCGGGACAGCTGTCGGATATGACATTACAAACACAGTCATTCATTGCACGGATCTCCCAATCTTCATTGCGACCCGCAGTCTAGGCGCGAGAAGCTGGATGATCTATGATCGAAAACCTCGTTTTTTTGACTAAAACACCGAACAATGCCTACCGATCAGTTTGCCCTCTCCTCGGATCTCATCAACGAACTGTTGCGCGGCATGCGCCTGCGTGGCGTCGAGTACCGGCGTATCCAAGCCGGTCCAGCCTTTGGCCTGAGCTTCGCCGACAAACCTGGGCATGCCTGGTTTCACTTCCTGGCGATCGGCAATGCGGTGCTGCGGATGGAGGACGGGACAACGTACGCGCTGTCTGCCGGCAACGCCGTATTCATCTCCCATGGCGCAGCCCATCAACTGCTTTCCCATACGGACGTGCCTGTTCAGGACATCGACCGTTTAGACGGCGCCCCCCTCGGTGATACGGTCAGCGCGGTGGATACCGGAACCGATGCCAGCGCCACGCCGACCACCATTTTGTTCAGTGGCTGCATGGAGTTTGAACTGGGCAGTATCCATGGCCTTGGCAGGCTGATGCCGGGCCTGATGCTGATTGATGCCGGCGGCCAGCGTTACCCCGGTCTCGTGCCTATCCTGACCACCATGGAACGCGAGGTCAGCGCCGCACGTGTCGGCTTCGCCGGAATCCTCGCGCGTTTGGCCGATGTGGTGGCCGCCATGGTCGTTCGCGGTTGGGTGGAGTGCGCCTGCGGTAATGCCTCTGGCCTGGTCGCTGCATTACGCGACCCACGCTTGGCAAGCGCGCTTCTCGCGCTCCATCAACAACCGGGACGCGACTGGACCGTTGCGCAGTTGGCGGAGCAATGCAATACCTCTCGCTCGGTCTTCGCAGACCGTTTCCAGGCGACTATTGGCATGGCCCCACTGCGCTACGTGACTGAGCTGCGGATGCGGCTTGCGAGCCAGTGGTTGACGCTCGAAAGGCTGCCGATTGAAGAGGTGGCGCAGCGCTTGGGTTATACCTCTCAGGCCGCGTTCAGTCGCGCATTCAAGCGCATTACGGGCAAGACGCCTGGGTTAAGTCGTCAGTCGAGGCGGTCTGCTGTTTCCTGAAGCCGAGCGGGAGTCGTGGAGGAGCCGGCGGAATAAAAGCACTTTGAAATTCAAAGTGCTCGGTGGCTAGCGTTCAAATCTTCTAAACGCTGGATGCATTCTTTCACTCGCAGCCTCTACAGAATGATCGCCTTCACCCAAAAGCGGACACTGAGCACCACGTATTTGCCTAAGGCCTATCGCGTGAGTAGAATGCGATTAATTATCAATCATGTATTTGCCGGGATTCCGATGCGTAGCGATGAAACACTAGGTACTGCAGATCTAGGGCTGCTCTATCGAACCCACCACTCGTGGTTACACGGCTGGCTAATCCGACGCATTGGATGTCGCGACAACGCTGCAGATTTGGTGCAGGACACCTTCGTACGTCTGCTCAAATCCCGTCAGTCCAGCCCCTTGCGCGAACCACGCGCCTATTTGAGCAGTATCGCCCGTGGACTGATGATTGATCAGTATCGTCGTCGCGAACTCGAACGTGCGTACTTGGAAAGCATCACGTTGCTGCCTCAACATGAGGTTCCCTCGGAAGAAAGCCGGCTGATGATTCTTGATGCGCTCGAGCGCATAGACCGCATGCTCGGTATGCTTAAACCAAGAGTTCGCCAGGCATTTTTATTTGCCCGACTCGACGGTCTAACCTGCGCGCAAATAGCCGAAAAGCTGGGTGTTTCCCGCGCGACGGTGGAACGCGACCTGGCCACGGCCCTGCAACACTGCTATCGCTTGCGTTATGTCGAGGCGTGAGCCGCAGGCGCTCAATCCGGCCATTGTTGAGCAGGCAATCCAATGGCTGGTGCGCCTTCGCTTCAATCAAGCCGATGAACAGACACAGCGCACTTTTGAGCACTGGCTGCAGCAGCACCCGGAGCATGTGGTGGCGTGGCAGCGTGTGGAAACGCTTGGGGATGAATTCGCAGGCGTGCCAACTCAATTGGCCCGACAAACCCTGAATGGCACCAATCATGGAATGCGGCGGCGGGAAAGCCTGAAGCTACTGGGCATATTGGCGACTGTTAGCGCTGCAGCCTGGCTCGGCCGGGACTATACACCCGTACCCGCCATGCTTGCGCAGCAGCGCAGCAGTACCGGCGAGCAACGACGCTTCCAACTCGATGATGGCAGCCTTATCCAGCTCAACAGCGATAGCGCCGTCGACAGCGATTTCGACGCCCAGCGACGCCTGATAATCCTGCGACGTGGGGAAATCATCGTGAATGTCGGCGCGGATCAACACTCGCCTCGAGCACGACCGTTCTGGGTGCAATCACGTGACGGGCTCATCCGCGCTCAGAGTTCCCGCTTTCTGGCACGCGAGCTGGACGATGGCACTCTGGTCGCGGCTCAGGAAGGATCAGTCACGGTTTTCCCCGGCTCCGATCAAACTCCTGCGAGCCGCAGCGTCCAGGCAGGAAATCACCTGCTGTTCACATCAAGTGGCGCCCGAATGTTCAGGGACAACGGCCTTGATCTATGGAGCTGGGGTGACGGGGTGATCAGTGCGCGCAATATGCGCCTCAATGATTTCATCGCGGAGTTGTCGCGTTATCGCCCCGGGGTACTGCGCTGCGCCGAAGGGGTCGCTGATCGTCGCGTTTCCGGCACCTTCCAGCTCGCCGACAACGATCAGGTCCTGGCATTGATCGCGCAGTCACTGCACTTGCACATTGATTATCGGACCCGTTATTGGGTGACCGTGACCGCTGCCACCTGAGCCCATCAGAACTTTGTGCTACCTGAAAAATAATGAGGTAGCTTCTCATTCTCGTTCGACCTCTAAGGAAGGCCGGAATACAGGCCAGTCTGCCGATGTCCTTTCTTGGAGCGAGAAAATGAGTTCGTCCCCTGTTTCACAGCGCCATCCATTAAATCGTGCCTTGCACGGTGCGATTTTGGGTTTGATCGTAAGCAGCTACGCATTGCCATCGCTGGCGCAAACGTCGAGCGCTGACCACAGCAATCAAGTGAAACAGTGGAACATCGCTGCCGGCCCACTGGCGCCAGCGCTTGACCGCTTTGCGCGCGAGGCTGGCATCAGTCTTTCCTTCGACGCATCGAGTGTAGTGAACCGCACCACTGCTGGCGTGAATGGCACGCTCGATACGTCGGCAGCGCTGTCATCGTTGCTGCAGGGGAGCGAATTGCAAATCGAACAGCAAGGTCCGAATGCCTATCTACTGTTCCCTCAACCAAAGCCCGCCGGCCCGCTGGAGCTCGACGCAACAGACGTCGAGGACTACCGCCTTGCCCCCCTCATCATCAATGCCAAGGTCAGGGTCAGTGCCGACGACGACGCCAACTCGGTGGTCGCCAAGGAGCTCTGGGTTGGCGGCAAGGTGGCAACCAGCATTCTCAATACACCGGCCTCGGTGTCGGTTGTTACCAACAAGGAAATGGAGCAACGCAGCGTCAGTACCACGGAAGAGGCGCTGCAATACACGCCGGGCGTGGTCAGTGACTTCTATGGTACGGATGACCGCAACGACTATTTCCAGATCCGGGGCTTCCAGGCTACTACCTACCGTGACGGCTTGACCCTGAGTTCGATGCGCGGCGTACGCGAAGATCCATTCGCCTATGAACGCATAGAGATTCTGCGTGGCGCCAACTCCACGCTGTTTGGCCCAGCGGACCCGGGCGGTTCGGTGAATTTCGTGACCAAACAGCCGCGCTTCGAGCAGTTTGGCCAAGGCTATGTGACCTACGGTTCGTTTGACCATGTAGAGACAGGCATCGATGTGGGGGATGCGCTGAACGACGAGAAAACCTTGGCTGGCCGCTTTACTGCCAAAGGCCAAAACAGCGACCGCGAGTACGATCACTCACAGGACGACAACCGGTTGGTGATGGGTGGCCTCACCTGGGCGCCCACGGATTACACGTCAGCCACCGTGATTCTGGACTATCTGAAAACTGAAAGTTCGCCCAACAGTGGCGGCTATCCGCTGGACAAGGAATACGACCGCAGCAAGTTTTATGGTGAACCCAGCTACAACTTTCACGATGTCGAGCGCACCAGCCTCAGCGGTAACGTCACCCATGACTTCGACAACGGCTTCGTACTGCGCAGCAACCTGCGTTACAGCAAATTGACCGATGATTTTGGCTACGTTTACATCAGCGACAGCGCCGCACGTGTCGGTACTAGCGTTGACCGGTATCTGTTTGGAACGGACAGTGAGGCCGACCAGTTCAACGGCAATCTGATGCTGCAATACGATGCCCGCTTCGAGAACATCGACAGCAGTAGCCTGGTGGGCGTGGAGTACCTCGATTCGACCACCAAGGAAAGCTCGGTCTACGCCCTGACGACCCCGATTGACATTGCAAATCCCGTGTTTACTGGCGTTCCACGCTCAATCACACCGTATGCCGTCAACAAGCGAGACGCGACCACCAAGGCCGTGTTCCTTCAGCAGAACCTATCGTTCTACGAGCGTTTCATCGTCACCGCGGGTATGCGCAACGACTCGATGGACCTTACCAGCAAAGGCTTGCAATCCACTGAGAAAGACAACTTCTCCGAAACCTCCTACCGAGGTGCGTTGACCTATATCGTCAACGATGAGGTGTCCACCTATGTGAGCATGGTGGAATCCGTCTCGCCGCCTCAGGTTGGCGTAACACCGCAGACGGGCAGGCAGTACGAAGTGGGCGTGAAGTATGCGCCGATGGGAATGGACGCACTGTTCTCCGCAGCCGTTTATGACTTGACCCAGGAAAACGTCACCATCGCCGTAGTGCTGCCGAGCGGCATCATTGAGCAACAGACGGTGGGCGAATCGCGGGCGCGTGGCCTCGACCTGGAGGCCAAGGCGCAGGTGACGCGGAACCTCAGCCTGATTGGTGGCTACTCCTATATGGAGTCCGAGGTACTGCGCGGTTCGTTGTACGACGGCAGCTCCCTGAAGGGTAATGAGTTCACCACGGCACCCAAGCATTCCGCTTCGCTCTGGAGTTATTACGACGTGCCTGGCACTGATGTCAGCGTTGGTTTGGGTGCGCGCTACGTCGGCTCTTATTACTTCGATGCAGCCAACTCCGGCAAAAGCGATGGCACCACGCTGTTCGACGCCGCCTTCAACTACGAGATCGCCAAAGGCACCGACCTTGCGGTGAACGTCAGCAACCTGCTGGATGAGCAGCACGTGGTCGGTTCCGGCACAGCGAACTTCTACAACCCGGGTCGCGAGATTACCGCCAAAGTGAGTTACAGCTGGTAAGCAGGCGTTTAAGCCTTTTCCCCATGTAGGAAGCGGTGCCCGCTATACGGCGGGCACCGTCAACTTGGCCATCATTGTGCGAGATGAAAAACAAGGGCGTTCGATTTTCGGTCGCGGTAGGGACGGCAGTTACCTGCCGCCCCCCGCACAGATCCGTACGTGCGGAACTACCGCATACGGCTCCTGCCTCGGGTGTGTGACGCGAAGCGATCCTCAGGGTAAGGATGTGCATTTCTGGGTCTAGGTATGTAGAGGTCAGCAAGGCGTCCGTAGCGTGACCATTGAAGCCGATTACGCTGGCTGCGACGTTTGAGGGCTTGCCGCCATAGACGGCATAGGCATCATCCGCCCATTCAAATGAACTTGATTCTGAAACTGCAACCGACCTAAGCCGCACACCGTGATCAATACCAAGCACCACCCCGGCGCACTACGCACGAATCGATGCACAATCTGCATAAGCGGCGGAAATTGGTTCAATCATCCACGAACCAATCCTCTTTAATCCCCTGAACCAACCCGACGAACCCTTGCTTATCGGCCCCCGCCGCCGCTGCCCCTGAGTAATAGCTAAGCACATAGCGCTAATCCCGAGGCGAACCAATTTCAATTGGCATCGCGCTTGCACTTACTCTTTTGCCTCGATCTCCTGCACACAGTCAGCTCGGAGCCGTTTTTTATACTCTGGCGCGAGTACCACAATGCAAAGGTTCGACCCTGACACACCCATCGACAACACTTCGAAACTAGCGCTGGATGCCTTGCGGCAGATGGTTGCGCAACATGCTGCCTTCCCGCACCGGGCATTGCCGACCGAGCGGGATCTGGCCGCCGATTTTGGCCTCAGTCGCCGGGCCATCCGGCGGGCGCTGGCGGTGCTGGAAGCCGAAGGGCAGATCTGGCGGCGCCAAGGCAAAGGAACCTTCGTCGGCCCTACGCCACCGAGTGCGGCCATGAGCTTTGCACGGTTGTCCGGGCGGACCAACTTCAGCGAGGTTATGGAAGCGCGCCTGCATCTGGAACCGGCACTGGCGTCCCTGGCGGCGGTTCGAGCCAACGGCGACCAGATAGCAATTTTGCGCCGCCTTGCCGAACGCACCAGACACCAACAGGCCGCCGAGCCTGCCGATGCCGAGGGCATTGAGCTGTGGGACAGCGCCCTGCATCGCGGGATCGCCGAGGCCGCAGGTAACCGCCTGATGCTGGATATCTTTGAAATGCTCGATGCGATCCGGCTCGACCCGGCCTGGCGTGAGCTGCGTCAGCGGGCTCGCAACGCCGATCGCCTCGACACCTACAGCCACGACCACAACGACATTGTCGACGCTATCGAAAACCGTGATCCGATCAAGGCCGCCACGGCCATGCGTGGCCATTTGCGCGCGCTGCAACAAGCGCTGGACAACGTCATCAATCAAGATCTGGAGGCAAGTTTATGAGCACCACAACTCAGGCCACCGACACGGTATTGAGTGTCAGCAACTTGACCGTGTGCTTTGCAGGCGCGCCCGCCAATGTCGTGGACGGCGTCTCGTTCTCGGTCCAGCGCGGCAAGACCCTGGCCATCGTCGGAGAGTCCGGATGTGGTAAAAGCGTTACGTCCATGGCGCTGATGGGCTTGCTACCCGACACCGCCAAGATCGCCGCCCGTACATCCGCCCTTCTCGATGAAGCCTTGCTGGGCATGCCCGACGAGCGCTTGCTGGATGTGCGCGGCAACCGCATGGCGATGATTTTCCAAGAGCCCATGACCTCCTTGAACCCGGTCTTCACCATTGGCGAGCAGATCGCCGAAAGCGTGATCCGCCATCAGGGTCTGTCGGCCAGGGACGCCCGTCAGCGCGCCCTGCAAATGCTCGAAAAGGTCCGCGTACCTGACGCTGCGCAACGCCTGGACGCCTACCCCCATGAACTGTCCGGCGGCATGCGGCAGCGGGCAATGATTGCCATGGCCCTGGCCAACGATCCGGCGCTGATCATTGCCGACGAACCCACCACTGCTCTGGACGTGACCATTCAAGCGCAGATCCTGTCGCTGATCGCCAATCTGCAGGCTGAAACCGGCACGGCCATGATCTTGATCACCCATGATCTGGGCGTGGTCGCCGAAGTCGCTGACGACGTGATGGTGATGTACGCCGGGCGAGTGGTGGAAAGCGGCCCGGTAAAAACCCTGTTCGATGACCCGCAGCACCCGTACACCATCGGCCTGATGGGTTCGATGCCATCGATTGGCCCACGTGAAGGTCGCCTGGCAACCATCAATGGTCGCGTCCCGACGCCTGCGCAAATGCCCACCGGTTGCCGATTCGCCGGGCGCTGCCCTTTTGCGATTCAGGCATGTCGCGAGGCGCGCCCGCCGCTACTTGAGCTTTCCCCCGGACATTTCGCCGCGTGCATTCGTGCGCCACTGGAACAGCATATGGGAGTCAGCGCGTGAGCCTTTCTGAACGCCAAATAGTTAAGCGTGCAAGCCCTGAAATCATTCTCGACGGCATCGGCCTGAGCAAACACTTCGGGGTGGAAAGCGGCTTGTTCCAGCGCAAGAAGCCGCCGGTGCAAGCGGTCAATCAGGTCAATCTGTCGGTGCGCAAAGGGGAAACCCTGGCGCTGGTGGGCGAGTCTGGCTCGGGTAAATCAACCCTCGGCCGTCTACTGCTCAACCTGCTCAAACCTACGGCGGGCGACATCATTTATGAAGGCCGCAACCTGGCCAATCTGACCCCGGAAAAGCTGCGCCAAGTGCGGCGTGATTTGCAGATCATCTTTCAGGATCCGTTTGCCTCGCTCAATCCGCGCATGACTGTGGAGTCCATCGTCGGTGAGCCTATCTGGCTGCACAGCGATGCCAGCCGCAGCGACCGCCAGGCCAAAGTCGCCGAGTTGCTGCGCACCGTGGGCCTGGCGCCCGAGCACGGCGGCCGCCACCCTCACGAGTTCTCCGGTGGCCAGCGTCAGCGCATCGGCATTGCGAGAGCCCTGGCGTCTGACCCGCGTTTGATTCTGGGTGACGAACCCGTGTCCGCGCTGGACGTTTCGGTGCAGGCGCAAGTGGTCAACCTGCTGGAGGACCTCAAGCATCAATTCGGTCTGACCCTGATGATTGTCGCCCACGGCCTCGCCGTGATCCGCCACATGAGCGACCGAGTAGCCGTGATGTATTTGGGGGAAATCGTCGAACTGGCGCCGGTCAACGGCCTGTTTGAAAACCCTCTGCACCCTTACACCCAGGCGCTTATGGCCGCCGTGCCGGTCAGCCACCCGGACCTGCGCCGGCCGCGCCCATTGCTGGGCGGCGACATGCCGAGCCCAAGCCGCCCGCCATCGGGTTGCCGCTTCCATACCCGCTGCCCGCACGCCCGGGCGCTGTGCAAAGAAGTGGTGCCGGTGATGGAAACCGTCGAGGCCGAGCGTCAGGTGGCGTGCCACTTCTGGCGTGAAATCGCCAATGCCGGTGCAGGCACCCTGATTTTGCCGACACCCAGCGCTGCCTACACCCAGCGCCTGAATCTGTTCAAGAACCATCAATCCCTTGCAGTGGAGAGCCAGCCATGAAAATTGCACGCGTCATGACAGGAACCTTGTTATTGCTGGCCGCCAACGCCGCCTTTGCCGAATCCACCCTGCGCATCGGCATTCAGGACGATCCTGATGGGCTCGACCCGCATCGTTCGCGTACCTATGCGGGCCGTCTGGTCTATACCGCACTGTGCGACAAGCTGGTGGATGTGAACCCGGACCTGACCTACGCCCCACAACTGGCCACTGCCTGGAACTGGAGCGAAGACGGCAAGACCCTGACCATGACTCTGCGCGAAGGCGTGACTTATCACGACGGCGAAGCGTTCGATGCTGCCTCGGTGAAGTTCAACCTGGACCGCGCTCGCACCCTGCCCGACTCCCTGCGCAAGAGCGAGCTGGCCTCGGTGGACAGTGTTGAAGTGATCGACGCCAAAACCGTTGCCATCAAACTCAAGCAAGCGGATGCCACTCTGGTCTCCCAACTCTCGGACCGCGCCGGAATGATGCTTGCGCCGAAGGCCGCCCAGGGTGAGTTCGCCTCCAAACCGGTGTGCTCCGGCCCTTACAAATTCGTCCAGCGCGTGCAGCAGGATCGCATTGTGCTGGAGCGCTTCGACAACTATTGGAACAAGCAGGCTTATCACTTCGACAAGGTGATTTTCCTGCCGATTCCGGACACCTCGGTGCGTCTGGCCAACCTGCGTTCCGGCGACCTGGACATCATCGAACGGGTTGCCCCCACCGACGTGAAAACCGCCAAGGCGGACAGCAAGCTGGCGGTCTATAACACGCCAGGGCTTGGCTACATGCAGTTGATGTTCAACATTAACAACGGCGAAAAGGCCAACTCGCCGATGGGCAAAGACAAGCGCGTGCGCAAGGCATTCGAGCTGTCCATCGACCGTGATGCGATCAACCAGGTGGTGTTCGAAGGCCTGTATGCGCCGAGCGCCCAACCATTTCCGAAAAACAGCCCGTACTACGACAAGGATCTGCCGATCCCGACCCGCGATGTGGAAAAGAGCAAGACCTTGCTGGCCGAAGCAGGCGTGAAGCTGCCACTGGCAGTGGACCTGAAAGTCGCCAACAACCCTATCGCACAACAGGTCGGGCAGATCATTCAGGCCATGGCTGAAGAAGCGGGTTTCAAGGTCAATCTGATTGCCACTGAATACGCCACCATGCTTAGCGAACAGCAAAGCGGCAACTTCCAGATCGGCATGAGCGCCTGGTCGGGCCGTCCTGATCCGGATGGCGACATTCACCAGTTCGTGACCTGCAAGGGCGGCCAGAACGACGGCAAATACTGCAACGCCAAACTCGACGAGCTGTTGGACAAGGCCCGCACTGTCAACGATGTTGCCCAGCGTCAGGCCCTGTACAACGAAGCCCTGCGTTTGCTGGCTGACGAAGTGCCGACCGCGTATCTGTATTTCGATCCGCGAATCATGGCCATGCGTAACAACGTGACTGGTTTCGTACCGAGCCCGGATGGCCTGATTCGTCTGAACAACGTCGCGTTCAAGCCATGACTGTGAATGATCGCCGCACAAACGAGGGTCCGGCATGCTGATGTTTATCCTGCGACGCCTGCTCAGTGCGATCCCGACACTGATCCTGGTTTCGCTCTTCGTCTTCACCCTGCAGAAACTGTTGCCGGGTGACCCGGTGCTGGCCATGGCCGGTGAAGAGCGCGATCCGGCGGTGATGGAATACCTGCGCGACAAGTATCGGCTCAACGACCCGATCCCCGTGCAGTACCTGAACTGGGTCGGCAATGTGCTGACCGGCGACTTCGGCACTTCGCTGCGCACCGAACAACCGGTGACCACGCTGTTGGCGTCCAAGTTGCCGGTGACCCTGGAGCTGGCAGTGCTGGCCTTGTTGATCGCACTGCTGATCGGCATCCCCACTGGAATTATCTCGGCCGTACGCAAAGGCACCGTCGTGGATTACGGGGCCAATGTCATCGCGCTGTCGGGGATCTCGATTCCGCACTTCTGGCTGGGGATCCTGCTGATCATGGTCTTCGCCGTGAAACTGCAATGGCTGCCGGCCTCGGGTTTCGTGCCCGTGGGCGAGGACTTCGGGCAAAACCTGAAGACCTTGATCCTGCCGGCCTTCGTGCTCGGCGCAGGGTTGTCGGGGATTCTCATGCGCCATACCCGCAGCGCCATGCTTGAAGTGTTGCGCACTGACTACGTGCGCACCGCCCGGGCCAAGGGCCTGCGCCCGCGCACGGTGATCCTCAAGCATGCCCTGCGCAATGCATTGATGCCTATTGTGACCCTGACAACCCTGCTGTTTGGTGAACTGCTCGGCGGCGCAGTGCTGACCGAGCAAGTCTTCAGCATCCCTGGCTTCGGCAAGATGATTGTCGACGCCGTGTTCAATCGTGATTACGCCGTGGTGCAAGGCGTGGTGCTGTGCATCGCAATTGGCTTCCTGCTGCTGAACCTGCTCGCCGACGTGCTGTACCGGATGATTAATCCGCGTCTGAGGACTGCTTCATGACCGCTATTTCCAGCCTCCCTCATAGCGTGATCGCACCCCGCAGCCGCTCGCCGTTCGTGAAGAAATTCCTCGCCAACAAAGGCGCGGTACTCGGCGCGGCGGTGTTGCTGCTGTTTATCCTGGCGGCCTTGCTGGCGCCCTGGATTGCGCCCCATGACCCGCTGAAAGCCAACTTTCTCGCGGTCCGCAAGGCACCATCGCTGATCTACTGGATGGGCACTGACGAACTGGGTCGCGATCTGTTTTCCCGCCTGCTCTGGGGCGCTCGCAGTTCGTTGCTGGCCGGTGGTGTTTCGGTGGTCATCGCCATGGCCATCGGCGTGCCTTTGGGCCTGTTGGGCGGTTATTTCGGCGGCAAACTCGAAGCGATGATTTCCCGTGTCATGGACGCGCTGTTGTCCTGCCCGTTTCTGGTATTGGCGATTGCGCTGGGCGCCTTCCTTGGCCCGAGCCTGACCAACGCAATGATCGCCATCGGCCTGTCAGCCATGCCGATCTTTGCCCGACTGACCCGTGGTCAGGTGCTGGCCATCAAACACGAAGATTACCTGGAAGGTGCTCGTGCCATTGGCTTGCCGGATCGCTGGATCATCCTGCGCTACGTGCTGCCCAACGTGATGTCGCCATTGGTTGTGCAAGCCACCTTGACCATCGCCTCGGCGATTCTGGCTGAAGCCAGTCTGTCGTTCCTCGGTCTGGGCCAGCAACCGCCCTCGCCTTCCTGGGGATCGATGCTCAACACCGCGAAAAACTTCATGGAGCAGGCACCCTGGATGTCGATTGCGCCTGGCGTGGCGATCTACATTACGGTCCTGTGTTTCAACCTGGTGGGGGATGGTTTGCGTGATGCGCTGGACCCCAAGGGCTAACTTTTTCTGCCAAAGAGAAACGCTAATGTTTGATGATCTGGATTACAGCCAACCCTACGCTTCGGCACGCTCGCCAGTGATGGGCAGTAGCATGGTCGCCTGCTCCCAGCCATTGGCCGCCCAGGCCGGGCTGGACATGTTGCGCAAGGGCGGCAACGCCGTCGACGCGGCCATCGCGGCCGCCATGGTCCTGACCGTGGTCGAGCCCACCGGTTGCGGGATCGGCAGCGACGCTTTCGCTATCGTCTGGGACGGCAGCAAGTTGCAGGGACTGAATGCTTCCGGTCGCGCACCGCAAGCCTGGACCCCTGAGTTTTTCGCCGGGCAGAGCAAAATGCCCCAGCGCGGCTGGCCAGCGGTGACTGTGCCGGGGGCGGTTTCGGCCTGGGTCGAGCTGTCCGAGCGTTACGGAAAACTGCCTTTCGCCAGCCTGGCTGAACCGGCCATCGGCTATGCTCGGGATGGCTACCAAGTCACCCCGATCATAGCCCAGCTATGGAAGCTCGGCGCTGAACGGCTCAAGGATCAGCCGGGTTTTGCCGAGTGCTTCCTGCCCGACGGCCAAGCACCACAGGCCGGGGAGAAAATCCGGCTCAAGGATCACGCCCGCACCCTGGAGCTGATCGCCCAAACCAAAGGCGAAGCGTTCTATCGCGGCGAACTGGCCCAAGCCATCATCGCCCATGCCAACGCCAATGGCAGCGTCATGAGCCTCGACGATCTGGCGACCCACACTGTGGACTGGATCGACACCCTGTCGGTGCCCTACGCCGGCGCCGTGGTTCATGAATTGCCACCTAATGGCCAGGGCATCGCTACCCTGTCCGGCCTGACTATGCTCGAAGCATTGGGCGTCGGCGAGCATCCAGTGGACAGCCTGGAAACCGTGCACCCAGTGTTGGAAGCCATGAAGCTGGCCCTTGCCGACCTGGACGAACACGTGGCGGATAACGACCACATGCGCGTGCCTTCCGAACATCTGCTGGACAAAACCTACCTGATGGAGCGCGCCGGTCTCGTCACCGACAAGGCCGCCAATCCGGGGCATGGTTCGCCTAAACCGGGCGGCACCGTTTACCTGTCGGCGGCCGATGAAAGCGGCATGATGATCTCGTTCATCCAGTCCAATTACATGGGCTTCGGCTCAGGTGTCGTGGTGCCTGGCACCGGCATCAGCCTGCAAAACCGTGGCGCGGGCTTCTCCCTGGATCCGCAGCACGTCAACTACGTTGCACCGCGCAAACGTCCGTTCCACACCATCATCCCCGGCTTTGTGATGAACGCCGACGGCACGCCGTTGATGTCCTTCGGCCTGATGGGCGGCCCGATGCAGGCACAGGGTCACTTGCAAATGATGATGCGCATCCTGCGCTACAAACAGAACCCGCAAGCCGCCGCAGACGCACCGCGCTGGAGGCTCGAATCTGGCCTGAAAGTCGCAGTGGAACGTGCATTCGACCCACAGGTGGTCGAAGCCTTGCGTGCCAAAGGCCACGACATAGTTATCGAAGAACCTAACGGCGTATTCGCCTTTGGCGGCGCGCAGATTATCCAGCGCACCACTCATGGTTATGTGGGTGGCACTGATCCCCGGAAGGATGGTCTGGTGGCCGCGTACTGAAAGTACGAAGATCCTAGGCGCAACTGAGTTGCGCGTAGGATTTCTCTGAAAACCGCTAATTCTCATCCCACCGCAAGCTATCGCCAACACGCTTTGCCGCCCAGGGCTCAGAACTGTGGCGAGCTTGCATTGGGTCTGTATTTCACAGGCACAAAAAAAGCCACTCATCTGAGTGGCTTTTTTCTGAATTTTGGAGCGGGAAACGAGACTCGAACTCGCGACCCCGACCTTGGCAAGGTCGTGCTCTACCAACTGAGCTATTCCCGCGTCTTGGTGTGGCGCATTCTATAGATTCAGATTACGCCGTCAACCCTTTGATTCAAAAAACTTTTATTTCGGGTCTACGTCAGTGCGCAGATGCGGCCAGGCGGCGCGCAGGTACTGAACCATCGACCACAATGTCAGGCCTGCGGAGATCAGCAACAGTGCATAGCCCAACAGCACCCAGAAATTGAAGTTGGCCGGGTTGCCCAGCAGGATCACCAGCGCCAGCATCTGCGCGGCGGTTTTCCATTTGCCCAGGTTCGATACCGCCACCTGGGCACGGGCGCCCAGTTCGGCCATCCATTCGCGCAGTGCCGATACGACGATCTCGCGGCCGATGATCACCGCCGCCGGCAAGGTCAGCCAGAGGTTGCCGTGTTCCTGCACCAGCAGTACCAGAGCGACCGCGACCATCAGCTTGTCGGCCACAGGGTCCAGAAAGGCGCCGAAAGGCGTGCTCTGCTCCAGGCGTCGGGCCAGGTAGCCGTCCAGCCAGTCGGTGGCGGCGGCGAAGGCAAAGACCGAGGCGGAGGCCACATAGCTCCAGTGGTACGGCAAATAGAACAGCAAAATGAAGATCGGGATGAGCAGGACGCGGAGTACGGTAATCAGATTTGGGATATTCATCGGCACAACTGGCTGCGAGGTTGACGGGCATTCTACTCGCTATGCAGGCTTGCATAAATCGACTCAGCGAGCTTTTTACTGATACCGGGAGCTTTGGCTATCTCTTCGATGCTGGCACGAGACAGCTCCTGCAATCCACCAAAATGTTTCAATAGATCGCGACGTCGCGTCGGGCCGACCCCTGCCACACCTTCCAGCGTCGATGTACGGCGGGTCTTGCCCCGGCGGGCGCGGTGTCCGGTAATGGCGAAACGGTGTGCTTCGTCACGGATCTGCTGGATCAGGTGCAGCGCCGGCGAATCCCCTTTCAGGGTGAACTCATGGGCCGCATCGTTCAGGTACAAGGTCTCGAAGCCGGCCTTGCGGGTTGCGCCCTTGGCCACGCCCAGCAGGATCAGGTCGGGGACCATCAGCTCGTTCAATACGTCGCGGGCCATGGACAGCTGGCCTTTGCCGCCGTCCACCAGCAGGATGTCCGGCAGCTTGCCCTCCCCGTCCTTGAGCTTGCCGAACCGGCGCATCAGCGCCTGATGCATCGCCGCATAATCATCGCCCGGGGTAACGCCCTCAATGTTGTAGCGCCGGTAATCGGACTTGATCGGGCCCTCCGGACCAAACACCACACAAGAGGCCACGGTCGCTTCGCCACTGGAGTGACTGATGTCGTAGCACTCCAGCCGCTGCGGCGGCTCGTCCAGGTTAAGGACATCGGCCAAGGCATCGAACCGTGCCGCCACATGCTGGCGGTTGGCCAAGCGTGCGCCAAGGGCCTGTTCGGCGTTGGTCACGGCCAGTTGCTGCCAGCGCGCCCGGGTGCCACGCACGCGATGGCTGATGGTCAGTTCACGACCACGAAGCTTGTCAATGGCCTCGACCAGGGCTGGGAAGTCTTCGTGGACCACATTGACGATCAACTCGGCAGGCAGGTCGCGCTCCGGGCTGCTGATGTAGTACTGGCCCAAAAACGCCGCCATGACTTCGGCCACGTCTTCCTCGATACCCACCTGGGGAAAGAAGTTCTTGCTGCCCAGCACCCGACCGCCGCGCACGCTGATCAGGTGAACGCAGGCGCCACCCGGGTTGATGAACGCGGCGATCACGTCAACGTCGCCGCTGCCACCTTCCATGCTCTGCTGATCCTGCACGCGGCGCAGCAGCCCGATCTGGTCACGCAGCTCGGCAGCCCGCTCAAACTCAAGATTGACCGCCGCGTCCTCCATCGCCGCCGACAGTTCGTCGGTCAACGCATTGCTGCGACCTTCAAGAAACATCACCGAGTGGCGCACGTCTTCGGCGTAGACGTGGGGTTCGACGAACCCGACGCAAGGCGCTTTGCAGCGTTTGATCTGATATTGCAGGCATGGTCGGGTACGGTTCTTGTAATAGCTGTCTTCGCATTGGCGAACGAAGAAGGTCTTCTGCAGCAGACTCAGGCTTTCACGGATCGCCCCGGCGCTGGGGTAAGGACCGAAATACCGGCCCTTGGCCTTCTTGGCCCCGCGGTGGATGCTCAGACGCGGAAATGCCCCGTCGGACAGAAACACGTACGGGTAGGACTTATCATCACGCAGCAGAATATTGTACGGCGGCCGCCATTCCTTGATCAGCGTCTGCTCGAGCAGCAAGGCCTCGGTTTCATTGGCGGTGATGGTGGTTTCGACTTGCGCGATGCGCCCCACCAGGGCGGCGGTCTTTGGCGCGAGGCCGGTTTTACGAAAGTAGCTGGCCAGACGCTTCTTGAGGTTCTTGGCCTTACCGACGTAAAGCAGACGCGCATCGCTGTCGAACATGCGATAGACGCCTGGGCGACCGCTGCATGTGGACAGGAAAGCACTTGGATCAAACAGTTCAGTCATTATCAGGCGCTGGCATCGACCATGCCGTGGCGCACCGCCAGCAGCGTCAACTCGACATCGCTGCTGATCGACAGCTTCTCGAAGATTCGGTAACGGTAGGTGTTGACGGTTTTAGGCGACAAGCACAGCTTATCGGAGATGATCTGCACCTTTTGGCAACCGACAATCATCAGGGCAATCTGGATTTCCCGTTCCGACAGCGCATCGAAGGGCGATTCATTGGTCGGCTGGAACGACTTGATTGCCAGCTGCTGGGCAATTTGCGGGCTGATGTAACGCTGACCGGCAAATACCAGGCGAATGGCCTGGACCATCTCGTTCAAGCCGGCGCCCTTGGTGAGGTAACCCGCAGCACCCGCCTGCAACAACCGGGTCGGGAACGGATCTTCTTCACACACGGTCACCGCGACCACCTTGATGTCCGGGTGGCTGCGCAGCAGTTTACGCGTGGCTTCAAGACCGCCGATGCCTGGCATCTTGACGTCCATCAGTACCACGTCGGGTTTCAGTTCACGCGCCTTGATAAGGGACTCTTCCCCGGATTCAGCCTGACCAACCACCTGCAGACCGTCGATATCAGCCAGCATTCGTGTAATGCCCGTACGGACGAGATCATGGTCGTCGACCACTAACACCCTAATCAAGCAGACACCTCACGATTTGGTCTTATTTGGGTTGCCCAACACCTTAGCAAAAACCATCCGGCAGACCTAGCGCAAAGGGACATATAAAAGTTACAACGCGTCTTTCACAGGCACGCAATCCGAGGCCTCAAGCCCTGGCGGCCCGTTCCATCCTCAGGAAACATTCATCCTCGCCGACCACCTGCAGCCCCATGCGCTCGTAGAGCACCCTGGCCGGATTGTTCTTGAAAACCGTCAGGCGTAACGCCGGGCGACGCTCCTGCATCATCATGTCCCAAACCTGACCGATCGCCCAGGTGCCGGCGCCCTGCCCCCGAAATGCCTCGGCAATCTGTAGCTCCCGGATATACAACGCCCGGGCATCACGACTGAGGCTGACAAAACCCAACGCTTGCCCCTCGCGGCAGATGATCCAGTTCTGACGAATGATCCAGGCCAGATCGAATGCTTCGTCCTGCCATAACAAATCATGGTGCAAGTAATAGGGAAGCATGTTGATGCACGTCAGTTGCCGGGCAAAGGCGATGTCCTCGGCCGTTGCCGCACGCCACTGGAAACTCATGTGTACCTCTTCAAAGCGTGGTCACCCATACGACTGGGCCCGATAACCGTCGGGCACCGCAACTCGCTCAGGCCGAAAGCCAGATCGAGAGAAGGTGCAAACCCAAAGTTTGTCACAAAGCCCGCCGGACTCAAGCCAGGATGAACAATCACATACCCACGATAGAATTTTCTGATTGAACCGGCCCACCCTGCTCTAGTAAGCTCAGGTCCATTCATCGGAGACAGACCATGTTCAACGCCCTCGCATCGCTTCAAACCGCCAGCGCCCAGCGCTCGGTTGCGGCTGCCTGGGCGAACAGTGTTCAGACTCCGGTCAGCTTTTATTTTGGGTATTGGTTTAGCCACTGGCGCGCCTGATACCCAACCGGCGCCCAATTTAAACGGGTCGCCTTCCAGAGTTTTCTAACCCCCGGTCGGCCTCCCGACCGGGGGTTTTGTTTTTTCAGCCCCACACATTTTTGCGACACCAGACAAACTTGAGGATTGAGCCATGAACTACGCCACTTATTACCGTTACGACAGTTTTTCCGCCTGGCGATTTACCAGCCACCGCTCGGGACAGCCTGCCGCCTCCGATCGGTCACCTACCGGTGGCAAGCCTCAGTTGCGGGCCAATACGGCCAATTGTCGAACACCCCAATAGGGCCGGCGCGCGGGAATGAACCCGCTGCCCGCCCAGGAAACCAGATCATGAATTCGTCCGTCTCTGCTTTGCCGCTGTCCACGCTAAACCCCGCCAATGAAGCCCTGACCCTGCGTCTGCCCAGCTCATTGCAACTCAAGCAACAATTGCCCCTCAGCTCGGCGCTGAGCCAACAGGTCAATGCCCATCGTCAGGCAATCCGCGCGATCCTCGACGGCGAGGACTCCCGCCTGCTGGTCATTGTCGGCCCCTGCTCCATCCACGACCCGAAATCGGCCCTCGAATACGCTGCCAACCTGGCGCGCGTGGCCCATGAAGTCAGCGACAGCATGCTGCTGGTGATGCGCGCCTACGTGGAAAAACCCCGCACGACGGTAGGCTGGAAAGGCCTCGCTTACGACCCTGGCCTGGATGGCAGCGATGACATGGCCGGCGGCCTGACGCTGTCCCGGGAACTGATGCGCGAAATGCTCCAGTTGGGCCTGCCTGTGGCCACCGAACTGCTGCAACCCATGGCCGCCAACTACTTCGATGACCTGCTCAGTTGGGTCGCCATCGGCGCGCGTACCACCGAATCGCAGATCCACCGGGAAATGGCCAGCGGCCTGGGCATGCCGGTCGGTTTCAAGAACGGCACGGACGGCGGTGTTGGCATCGCCTGCGATGCCATGCGCTCGGCAGCCCATCCTCATCGGCATTTCGGCGTCGACAGCCAGGGGCATCCGGCGATCATCCAGACCCAGGGCAACCCCGACACTCATCTGGTGCTGCGCGGCGGCCATCGCGGGCCGAACTATGACCGCCAGAGCGTCACACAGATACACAATGACCTGACCCGCCTGAAAATACCGACCCGGATCATGGTGGATTGCAGCCACGCCAACAGTGGCAAAGACCCGTTGCGCCAGCCTCAGGTGTTCAACGACGTCCTGGAACAGCGCCTGCAAGGAAACCACTCCCTCATCGGCATGATGCTGGAAAGCCACCTGTTCGAAGGTTGCCAGTCGTTGGGCCCGTCGCTGCGTTACGGCGTATCGGTGACCGATGGCTGCCTGGGTTGGGCGACCACCGAGCAACTGCTGCGTCAGGCCCATCGTCAACTGGTGTCGGCCTGAATCCTGAAAGCGCCCTCCCCAGCGAGGGCGCTCAGCTTTTTGTCTCGGAGCGAACCTGGACGGTGACCCACTCCGAATGCTGGCTCACATCGTCCAGGCGCTCGACCTGATAAAACAAGTGCACCGATCTGCCGCACTGGTCCTGCCAGAACGCCGCAGGCACTACAAAGGTCAGCGCTTGACCTGCCGTCGCCGCGGTGATTTCGCGCTCGGCGACATGCGCGTAACTGCCGTTGCACTGCAGCCAGACCAGCTCGCCAGCCTCAAGCCCGGCATCGTCGATGACGACACTCACCCCTTCCTGTAACCCGTCGACATCCAGCCCGCCCGCGTTCAATCCCGCAATCCGCGGCGCTTTCAGAGCAGGACGTCGCAAAGGCCCCAGGTGCAACGACAGGGGCTCGGCGCGACGCACCGAATGTCCGCGCCGGACGACATAGGTCAGGCTCAGGCTTTGACCCTCATGAGGGGCAATCAGCGAATGATCGATCCAGAACGCTACCTCGCGGCCGACGGCATGAGCCTCGATATCCAGCACATCGCGCCAAACGGCCTTGGAGTCGTTGCTGGCAATCAGGATCAACCGGTCGCCGACGGCCATTCTGGAATAGGGTTTGATGGTCACGCACGTTCCTTCGGGCACCCGCGCCGGGTCCAGGCTGCCGCCCACGGCATCGTTGGCAACGGCGGCCGGCAGTTGCAAGGAAACATCGCCGATATCCAGTTGCAAAGGCTGGGAAACCAGCGTGGCCGGCAGCCGTTTGCTCGTCACTTGGTAGCTGATCTCCAGCGAGCCGCCGTCCAGCTCGGCGATATGCGGCTCGCGCACAACAAAAACGACATCTCGCCCCACATGCCGCTCAGTGATGAACCTTCGCACTTCATGCCGATAGGGTTCGGCGTCTGAATTGAGTCCGTGCCAGAACAGCAGCACTTCATCTCCGCACGTCATCATTGGATATGGCTTGACGGTGATGACGACCTTGCGCCAAGCGGGGTTGATCACCCCTGCCGTGGCCGCTGCCAGAAACGGGGCCGGCAATTTCGTCAGGGGTGCGAGCCGGGCTCGCGGGGCAGATGGGTAAGTGGTCATACATAGGCTCCAGTCCTTGGATAAAGGCACCGCGTTCATATCGCGGCACCCGATGAAGCCATTAAACCTCGACCGTCCCAAACCCACAGTCAGACAAGACGACCACGGGAGTGGCCTGGTGCCGGTGAAGTTGTAGCCGCAAGCGCCAAGGGCAATCGGAAGTATCCCGATACGCTCAGATCCGTCCGGCTCCAGTCGGACCCTTCCCACTTCTTCTATTCCGTTTTCAGCAGAGCACTGCGGTTTCTTCCTACACCGTCCAGCACAAGCCTGCATTAGAGTGACGTCGCGAATTCAACAGGAACCTCTTCGAAAAAGGTACGAACATGCAACGGAATGCAACCACTCAATTTCCCATCCTGCTGGTCCATGGGTTGTTCGGGTTTGACAGGGTCGGCGGCTTCGAACTCTTCCACGGGATCAAACAGGCATTACGCGCCGCCGGTGCCCGGGTGTTCATCCCCTATTTGTCAGCGACACATTCCAATGAAGCCCGTGGTGAACAACTGCTGGCACAGATCGATCGGATCCTGAGCGGCACCGGCGCCACCAGGGTCAACCTGATCGGTCACAGCCAGGGCGCGCTGGCCGCCCGATACGCCGGCGCTGTTGCCCCCGACAGGGTGGCCTCGGTGACCTCGGTCAGCGGCCCCAATCATGGCTCCGAACTGATTGATTTCCTCTACAAAGCCCTGACCCCGGGGCGCCTGCCAGAGCATGTGGCGGATAAAGTCGCCACGCTTTTTGCAGACTTCATCTCGCTGCTGGGCGGCCAGGCGCAACTGCCACACGCGGCCATCGCAGCACTGGCGGCGCTGACCACCGAAGGCGTAGGCGCGTTCAATGACAAATACCCCCAAGGCCTGCCCAAACACTGGGGCGGCAACGGAGCACAAAGGGTCAACGGGGTGCGCTACTACTCATGGAGCGGCACGTTGCCGGACTCCGAGAACGGAGCGTGCAATGCGATGGACCCACTGCAGGGTTTCTGCCGGGCCTTTTCCGAGTATTTCATCACCGAAGCCGGGCAGAACGACGGCCTGGTGGGACGCTTCAGCTCGCACCTGGGCAAGGTCATTCGCTCTGACTATCCACTGGACCACATGGACGCCATCAACCAGACAGCCGGTTGCAGCCGCAAGGGTACAGACCCGGTGGAGCTTTACGTGCGCCACGCCGAACGCCTGCGCAAAGCCGGCCTTTGATCGACAGACTCAAGGTTTTGACGCATTTTTGACAACAACCGGTCAGTGATTCCGGTAGGCTCAACACCTTTAAAGCTATTGAAAGGAATTTTACCCATGGCCAAAGCCACTGCCCGCCACATCCTGGTTTCCAGCGAAGAGAAGTGCAACGAACTCAAGGCTCAGATCGAAGCCGGCGCCGATTTCGCTGAAGTTGCCAAAGCCAACTCCTCGTGCCCGTCCAGCCGTCAGGGCGGCGATCTGGGTTCGTTCGGTCCAGGCCAGATGGTCAAGGAATTCGACACCGTGGTATTCAGCGCCCCGATCAATGTGGTGCAGGGTCCGGTCAAGACCCAGTTCGGCTATCACCTGCTGGAAGTGACCAGCCGCCAGGACTGATCCCGGCTTATCGACATAACGGCCCGCCCTTCGGTGGGCCGTTGTGTTTGTGTCAGGCCAAGGGGCTAGCGATCAAGGCGTAGCTCGCGTACAAATCGTGGTCATCTATCACCCGGCTTTAAGGCTGACAATGCGACTGGCGTTCCCTTCACTGCTGTTCACTGCCGTGGTCCTGCTGACAGGTGCCGCCGGTGTGGATGCCACACCGCAACATGCCCTGACGGTGTATGGCGAACCGGCCAAGTACCCCCAGGGCTTCAGCCACTTCGCCTATACCAATCCCCAGGCCCCCAAAGGCGGCACCATGCGCCGCTCGGCCATCGAGATCGGCCATTTCGACCACGTCCTGCCCTACATCGACAAAGGCATCGGCGTCAGCCAGATCGATGGAATGCTGTATTCGCCGCTGGCTCAGCGCTCGCTGGACGAGCCCTACACCGTCTATGGCCTGGTGGCGCAGAAGATGGAACGCGCCGACGATGGCCTGTCCTTGCGCTTCTACCTCAATCCCAAGGCCCGGTTTGCCGATGGCAAGCCCATCACCGCCGAGGACGTGCGCTACACCTTCGAGCTGTTGATGACCCAGGGCAGCCTGCGGTATCGCACCCAGTTCGCCGCCGTCAAAGGCGTCGAAGTGGAATCCGAGCGCACCGTTCGCTTCGACTTCAAGAACAACGAAAACCGTACCCTGCCTCTGGACATCGCCACACTGCCGGTCTTTCCCGAGCACTGGTGGAAAACCCGCGATTTTGCCAGTGGAGGTGGTTACGAAGCCCCGCTGGGCAGTGGCCCCTATCGGGTGGGCCGGATCGACTCGGGACGCAGCATCACCTTCGAGCGCAACCCCGACTGGTGGGGCAAGGACCTGCCGGTCAGTCGCGGGCTCTACAATTTCGACCATTTCAGCATCGAGTATTTCGGCGATACCGATGTGGCGCGGCAGGTCTTGCGTGGCGGCGCTTATGACTACAATCGCGAGTTCTCCGCCACCGGTTATTCCATCGGCTATGACAGCCCGGCCCTGCATGACGGTCGCCTGCAAAAGGCCCACCTGGCCACCGAGGCTCCCCAAACGGCCCAAGGCTTCGTGTTCAACCTGCAAAAACCGCAGTTCCAGGATCGGCGTGTCCGCCAGGCCCTGGCCATGCTCTGGGATTTCGAGTGGAGCAACCGCCAGATGATGCGCAACCTCTATGTGCGCCAGCAGAGTTTTTTCTCCAACACCGACCTGGCCGCCCGGCAACTGCCTGATGCCGACGAATTGGCGATTCTCGAGCCGTTGCGCGGCAAAGTCCCAGAGGAAGTCTTCAGCCAGGTCTTCCACGCACCGAAAACCGACGGCAGCGGCGTGATCCGTGACAAACAACTGCAAGCCCTGGCGCTGCTGCAACAGGCCGGCTGGAAACCCGACGGCGACCGCCTGGTCAATGCCGAGGGGGAAGCGCTGAGCTTCACGTTCCTGATCAGCCAGAACGGCCTCGACCGGCTGTTGCTGCCCTACAAGCGCACCCTGGCACAGATCGGCATCGACATGAGCATCCGGCGCATCGACGCCTCCCAATACGTCAATCGCCTGATGAGTCGCGACTACGACATGATCATCACCGGCTATCCCGTCAGCACTTCGCCGGGCATGGAGCTCTACAACTATTTCGGCTCGGCGGCGGCCAACGATCCAGGGGCCAACAATTACATGGCCTTGCAGAATCCGGCCGTCGATACCCTGATCGACGGACTGGTCAAAGCCACCACCCAGCGCGACATGCTCCGCCATGCCCACGCCCTCGACCGGGTGCTGCAATGGAATTACTACTGGATCCCCAACTACTACCCGCCGGGCAGTTCGACCGTCTGGTGGAACCGCTTTGGCAGACCCAAAGTGCAGGCCAGCAATGACGAAGCCATCGAGAGCTGGTGGGAAATGAGCACCACACCGCTGACCAACGAGCAGATGGCCGCCGAACGCCTCAAACGCGGCTCCCCTGGAGGGCGGCATTGATGTGGGCCTATATCGCGCGGCGCTTGCTGCTGATCATTCCGACGCTGGTCATCATCCTGTTGGTGAACTTCGTCATCGTGCAGGCCGCTCCGGGCGGGCCGGTGGAACAGGCCATCGCCCAACTGCAAGGCATCGGCGGCGCCAGTGTCGGCAGTTCGGGCACTACCATGACCGGCAGTTCGCGAGCCAGTCGCGGCCTCGATCCACAGCTGATCAAGGACATCGAAAAACAATACGGCTTCGACAAACCGGCCCATGAGCGTTTGTGGTTGATGCTCAGCAGCTACGCCCGACTGGACTTCGGCAAGAGTTTCTTTCGCGGCGCCACGGTGACCGACCTGATCCTGGAGAAGATGCCGGTGACCATTTCCCTCGGGCTCTGGGCCACGCTGATCACCTACCTGGTGTCGATTCCCCTGGGCATCCGCAAGGCGGTGCGCCATGGCTCGGCCTTCGATGTGTGGAGCAGCACGGCGATCATCATCGGCTACGCCATGCCGGCATTTCTGTTCGCCATGTTCCTGATCGTAATGTTTGCCGGCGGCACGTCGTTGAACTGGTTTCCGGTGCGCGGGCTGGTGTCGGACAACTTCGAGTCGCTGTCGACACTGGGCAAGATCACCGATTATTTCTGGCACCTGGTCCTGCCGGTCACTTCGCTGGTGATCGGCGGTTTCGCCACCTTGACGATCCTGACCAAGAACTCGTTCCTCAACGAAATCACCCGCCAGTACGTGGTCACCGCGCGAGCCAAGGGCATGAGCGAACGACGCGTGCTGTATGGCCATGTGTTCCGCAATGCGATGCTGCTGGTGGTGTCAGGAATTCCCCAGGCGTTCATCAGCGTGTTTTTCGCCGGCTCCTTGCTGATCGAGGTGATCTTCTCCCTCGATGGCCTGGGACGCATGAGCTATGAGGCCGCGGTGTCCCGGGACTATCCGGTGGTGTTCGGTTCGCTGTTCATCTTCACGCTGTTCGGCTTGCTGATCAAACTCATCGGCGACCTGTGCTACACCCTGGTGGACCCGCGTATCGACTTCGCCGCGAGGAACGCCTGATGTTCAAGTTGTCACCCTTGGGCCGCCGGCGTTTTGAGCGTTTCAAGAAGAATCGCCGGGGTTGGTGGTCGCTGTGGCTGTTCATCGGCCTGTTCATGCTGACCCTGGGCGGCGAATTGATCGCCAACGACAAGCCGTTGCTGGTGAGTTACCAGGGGTCGCTGTATTTCCCAGTGTTCAAGCGCTACACCGAACAGGAGTTTGGCGGGCAGTTGCCGTTCCAGGCCGATTACCGCAGCAGCTACGTGCAGGATCTGATCCACAAGGACGGCGGCTGGCTGTTGTTCCCGCCGATCCCGTTCAGCGACGACACACCCAACTACGACCTGAACCAGCCGACCCCAAGCCCGCCCTCGTCGGTGAACTGGCTGGGCACCGATGATCAGGCCCGGGACGTGCTGGCCCGGGTGATCTTCGGGGCACGGGTGTCGATTCTGTTCGCCCTGGCCCTGACGGCCATCAGCGCGCTGATCGGTATCAGCGCCGGTGCCTTGCAGGGGTATTACGGCGGCTGGGTGGACCTGCTGGGGCAACGCCTGCTGGAAGTCTGGTCCGGGCTGCCGGTGCTCTATCTGCTGATCATTCTGTCCGGCTTTGTCGAGCCGAATTTCTGGTGGCTGCTGGGAATCATGGCACTGTTTTCCTGGCTGGCCCTGGTGGATGTGGTGCGCGCCGAGTTCCTGCGCGGACGCAACCTTGAATACGTCAAAGCCGCCAGAGCCCTGGGCCTGTCCGACCGCAAGGTGATTGTGCGGCATATCCTGCCCAACGCGATGAACGCCACCCTGAGTTATCTGCCGTTCATCCTCACCGGGGCGATTTCCACCCTCACCGCCCTGGACTTCCTCGGCTTCGGCATGCCGGCGGGCAGCGCGTCGCTGGGCGAGTTGATCGGCCAGGGCAAACAGAACCTGCAAGCGCCGTGGCTGGGCCTGACGGCGTTCTTCACCCTGGCGCTGATTCTTTCTCTGCTGGTGTTCATTGGCGAGGCGTTGCGCGATGCATTCGACCCCCGATCCTGATCCACGGCCATGAAGCGGAACCCTGAGATGAGCGACAACCTGATCGAAATCCGCGACTTGAGCGTGGCCTTCAACGACCAAACCGTGGTGCGCAACCTGTGCCTGGATATCCGCCCCGGCGAATGCCTGGCCCTGGTGGGCGAGTCAGGCTCCGGCAAGTCGGTAACGGCCCATTCGATCCTGCAACTGCTGCCGCAAACCGGCAGCCGTACCACCGGCAGCATCCGCTATCGCGGCCAGGAACTGGTGGGCGCCGAGGCCAGGGTCCTGCGCGAACTGCGCGGAGACCGGATCGCGATGATCTTCCAGGAACCCATGACCTCGCTGAACCCGCTGCACAGCGTCGAAAAGCAGATTGGCGAAACCCTCATGCTGCACAAGGGCCTGGGCGGCAAGGCCGCGCGCCAGCGCATTCTGGAGTTGCTGGCCCTGGTGGGCATCCAGAAACCCATCGAACGCCTCAAGGCCTACCCGCATCAACTCTCCGGCGGCCAACGACAGCGGGTGATGATTGCCATGGCCCTGGCCTGCGAACCGGAACTGTTGATTGCCGACGAACCGACCACCGCGCTCGACGTGACGGTGCAGCGCAAGATTCTGCTGCTGCTCAAGTCCCTGCAGCAACGACTCGGCATGTCACTGCTGCTGATCAGCCACGACCTGAACCTGGTGCGCAGCATCGCGCAACGGGTGTGCGTGATGAAGGCCGGGGAAATCGTCGAACAGGCGCCGTGCGAAACGCTCTTCAGCGCGCCGAAACATCCCTACAGCTGCGAGTTGCTGCACGCCGAACCGGAAGGCGAAGCCCTGCCCCGTGACGAACGCGAAGACGTCTTGCAAGTGCAGGATCTGCGCGTCAGCTTTGCCCTGGGCGGCGGGCTGTTCCGGCGCAAGGAATACCTGCGCGCCGTGGACGGCATCAGCCTGACGATCCAACGCGGCAAGACCCTGGGCATCGTCGGTGAATCCGGTTCCGGCAAATCCACCCTCGGCCAGGCGATCCTGCGACTGATCGAATCCGAAGGCAGCATCCGCTTCCAGGGACAAGCCCTCGATCATCTGTCGCAGAAAGACCTGCGACCGTGGCGCAAGCAGATGCAGGTGGTGTTCCAGGACCCGTTCGGCAGCCTCAGCCCTCGCATGTCGGTGCAGCAGATCATCAGTGAAGGCCTTGAGGTCCACAGCTCGTCCAGTTCCGAGCAGTGTGAAGCGCAGGTGATCCAGGCGCTGCAGGAAGTCGGCCTCGACCCGCAGAGCCGCCACCGCTACCCCCACGAATTCTCCGGTGGCCAGCGCCAACGCATCGCCATCGCCCGGGCGTTGGTGCTCAAGCCGGCCCTGATTCTGCTGGACGAACCGACCTCAGCCCTGGACCGCACCGTGCAAAAGCAAGTGGTCGCCCTGCTCCGCCAGCTTCAGGAAAAGCATGGCCTGACTTACCTGTTCATCAGCCATGACCTGGCGGTGGTCCGCGCCCTGGCCCACGACATGATCGTGATCAAGGACGGTAAAGTGGTGGAGCACGGCGCCAGCCATGAAGTGTTCGACTCGCCCCAGCATCCCTACACCAAGGAGCTGTTGGCGGCGGCGCAGCCGCAGTAATCCCGGGTTCGCTCAGGCGCCACGTCGTTGATCCAGCGCTTGAGCGAATTCACCCATCACCTCCACCACCTGCTGCGCGCCTCGATGAATATCCAGAATGACAGTGCCGGCCTGGTTAGCCAGTTTCACGCCCTGCTCTGCCTTGAGCGTGCTCGATTGCATGCTGCTCACCGCTTGCCTGGCCAATTCACGGTTCTTGGCGACGACCTGAGTAATGGCCACAGTTGACTGGCTGGTACGACGCGCCAGATTGCGCACCTCATCGGCCACCACCGCGAAACCGCGTCCCTGCTCCCCGGCGCGAGCCGCTTCGATGGCTGCATTGAGGGCAAGCAGATTGGTCTGTTCGGCAATGCCCCGGATGGCATCGACGATGCTGCCGATTTCCTCTGACTGCGCGCTAAGGGCACCTATCCCGGCTGACACCTGCTGAAGCTCATCGGCGATACTTTGCACCACCGTAACGGTTTGCTGAACCACACACGTGCCGAGCCGGGTTTGCTCATCGGTCTGCCGGGACGTCTCGAAGGCAAGTCCGGCCGCTTTTGATTCACTTTGGCGCTGCTCGACTTCGCGAGTGCAGTCAGTGGCGAACTTGACCACGCCATACAAGCGCCCCCGTGCATCGTAGAGAGGGTTGTAGGTAGCCTGCAGCCAGACAGTCGCGCCTCGATTGTCGACGCGCTCGAAAAGGCCGGTCCTGTATTCACCGCGATTGAGCCCGGCCCAGAAGCCACGATAAGCCTCACTCTGGACCTCGCTGGGTTTGCAGAAAATCCGGTGATGCTGGCCCCGAATTTCTTGCAGGCGGTACCCCATGACGTTCATGAAATTCTCGTTGGCATTCACGACCTGACCGCTCAGATCAAATTCGATAACCGCCATGGAGCGGTCGATCGCTTGCATGAAGCTGGTTTCGGCCTGGGCGCGCAACACCCGCTCGTTGATATCGCGAACGATCAAGATGATGCGCTGCACCTTTGCATGGTGATCCAGCACAGGAACGTAGTTTGCTTGCACCCACAACCAGCTTCCATCACGCCGCAAATGCAGGAATTGGCTGTCGGCAGAAGAGCCCTGCCCCAACTGCCGCCATAACGCTGAGCACTCGGCGCTGCGTGAATAGGCAGGCTCACAAAACATCGAATGATGCTGACCGAGGGTTTCGCTGAGTGAATACCCCATCATTTTCAAAAAAGCCGGGCTGACGTCGAGCACCTCGCCCGTCGGGGTGAACTCGATGATCGCCATGCATTGCTGCAAGGCCGTCCGTTCGGCTTCGAGAATAGCCTGCCTGGCCTGGATTTCGTGCAAGGCGTCCTGATGCTTGCGAGTACGAATGAACATGGGTGGCGCTCCCGGAGGCGTGAATGCGTGGCTGTAGCCACACGAAGGCAGAGATGCCATCGCTAGATAGCTGCATTAAGCCACTATCGCGGGAAAACTTGTACAACTTTATGATTATGTATAACTATCAGAAGTCATACGGATCTCTATGGCACAGCCCAAGCCATTCAGCACCAGCCCATTTTCCAATGCTTGCTGTCGCGCAACTCGCGCCAGTCGAGCAACGTCACACGAGCGCTGTATACAGCCTCAAGCTCAACCTGAATGGGTGTCCCCTCCTCATCACAGAGCAGCTTGGTGACGAGAAAATGCTTTTCCCGATCAGTCGGCGCACAGGCCGTCCATTTGGAGAGCTGCAGCTTGCGAGGGTTGAATTTATTCATGAGCGCTCTCAGAAAAATGTACATATTAGTGAAAACTGTACAAGTTTATCAGACTGCCCACCACTGAGCAGATCCACTAAGGCTTAGGGCTTGCCATTGATACGCCACGGCAAAGAATGCGGGCGAAGTAGTGCTCGGCCGGCCCCTCCCGGCATAATGCCGCTCTTTGGCAACCCCTTTGATCGGAGGATGCCGGCAAATCCCACCTTCTGGAAATGCCCGATGAACCCCACCGAAAGCCTCAAGGATTACAAGCGCGTGCGCACGCTGGCGATCCGTTCGTTGTTCGAGATCATCGAACAGTCCAGCGAAGGCACGGTGATTGTCGACCGTGACGCAAACATCGTCTGGATGAACGAACGCTACGCCCGGCGCTTCGGCCTGAACTCAGCGCAAGAAGCCATCGGCCGGGCGTGCGAGAGCGTGATCCCCAGCAGCCTGCTGCGCGAAGTGGTACGTACTGGCCGACCGATTCTGTTGGACATGCAGGACACGCCCAAGGAGCCGCTGGTGGTGATGCGCCTGCCGATCCACGACAGCGCGGGCGCGGTGATCGGCGCCATCGGTTTTGCCCTGTTCGATGAATTGCGCAGTCTGTCGCCGATGCTCAAGCGCTACCTGAGCATGCAGGAGGAACTGGCCTCCACCCGCTCGCTGTTGCGGGCACGGCAGACTCGGTACAACTTCGCCCACTTCATCGGCACCAGCAGCGCCAGCCTGGAGGTCAAGCGTCGTGCCCGGCGCAGCGCCAGCGCCGATTCGCCGGTGCTGTTGCTCGGCGAAACCGGGACCGGCAAGGAACTGCTGGCCCAGGCAATCCACGGTGCTTCGCCGAGGGCGCACAAGGCGTTCGTCAGCATCAACAGCGCGGCGATCCCGGAGGCCCTGCTGGAAGCCGAGTTTTTCGGCACCGCCCCGGGCGCCTTCACCGGCGCCGACCGCAAAGGCCGCGCCGGCAAGCTGCAGATCGCCCAGGGCGGCACACTGTTCCTGGACGAAATCGGCGACATGCCACTGCCGCTGCAAAGCAAACTGCTGCGGGTCTTGCAGGAAAAAGAATACGAACCCGTGGGCTCCAACGAGGTGCTGCAAAGCGACGTGCGGATCATCGCTGCCACGTCCATGGATCTGGAAGCGGCGATCAAACGCGGAGAATTTCGCGCCGACCTGTATTACCGCCTCAATGTGTTGCCGATCCAGGTCCCGCCGCTGCGCGAACGCCTGGATGATTTGCCGGCCCTGAGCGAGGCGATCCTCGAAGAACTGCGCAGCCAGCACGAACTGGACCGCGACGCACTCGACCTGCTGGGGCAACACGCCTGGCCGGGCAACATCCGGGAGTTGCGCAATGTGCTGGAACGAACCGCGCTGCTCAGCGACGACCTGCTGCTCACTGCCGCCGATATTCGAGCGGCCATTGGGACTTTCACGCCGGTCACCCGGGCGTTGAATCCACATCAGGAACCGCTGCCGCAAGAAACCTTCAGCCAGGCCCGGGCACGATTCGACCGCCACTTGATCGAAACCACCCTCGCGCAATGCGGCGGCAAGGTAGTTGAAGCGGCCGAGCGGTTGGGGCTGGGAAGGTCGACCTTGTATAAGAAAATGGTGGCGCTGGGGATTGCCGAGTCTCAATAAAGAGACGCATATCTCTAGATATAGACAGCTCCTTTTGAGCGCTTCGCGCTCATCGCGAGCAGGCTCGCTCCCACAGTGGACCGTACTTTCCTGACGAACTCGGTCAACCTGTGGGAGCGAGCCTGCTCGCGATGAGGCCAGCACAGCCCCTGAAAATCTCCAAACAGAGACAAAATTCTCGAGCCACCCTCACCAAAATCAATAATTCTCTTATATTTCAATAAATTACATACCTGGCACAAAACTCGCTAAAGCCCTCCGCACCGCTTCACCACAAAAATAACAATCCAGGAGACACACCATGAGTGTGATCATTGCCTTGGCAGCCCTCACGCTGCTGATGGTGGCCGCCTACCGTGGCTACAGCGTTATCCTTTTTGCCCCCATTGCCGCCCTCGGCGCCGTCCTGCTCACTGACCCTTCCGCCGTCGCGCCTGCTTTCACCGGGGTGTTCATGGAGAAGATGGTCGGCTTCATCAAACTGTATTTCCCGGTGTTCCTGCTCGGCGCGGTGTTCGGCAAACTGATCGAGCTGTCGGGTTTCTCCCGCTCTATCGTCGCGGCGGCGATTCGCCTGCTGGGCACGCGCCAGGCCATGTTGGTGATCGTGCTGGTCTGCGCCTTGCTGACCTATGGCGGCGTGTCGCTGTTCGTCGTGGTGTTCGCGGTGTATCCGTTCGCCGCCGAGATGTTCCGCCAGAGCAATATTCCCAAGCGGCTGATCCCGGCCACCATTGCCCTTGGCGCGTTCTCGTTCACCATGGACGCTCTGCCCGGCACGCCGCAGATCCAGAACATCATCCCCAGCACCTTCTTCAACACCACCGCCTGGGCCGCGCCCTGGCTGGGTGTGATCGGCACGATCTTCGTGTTCAGCTTCGGCATGCTGTTCCTGCAACGCCAGCGCAACAAGGCCCAGCGCCTAGGCGAAGGCTACGGCACCGAACTGCGCAACGAGCCGGAGACTGCCGAAGACATCAAACTGCCCAATCCCTGGCTCGCCATTTCGCCGCTGTTGGCGGTCGGGATCATGAACCTGCTGTTCACCCAGTGGATTCCCCAGTGGTATGGCAAGACCCACAGCCTGGCGCTGCCGGGCATGACCACACCAGTGACCAGCGACATCGCCAAGCTCACCGCGATCTGGGCCGTGCAGGCCGCGTTGCTGGTGGGCATTGTCCTGGTGCTGCTGTTCGCCTTCAGCACCATTCGCAGCAAGCTGGCCGAAGGCAGCAAGAGCGCGGTGGGCGGTGCGCTGCTGGCGGCAATGAACACCGCTTCGGAATACGGTTTTGGCGCGGTCATCGCGTCCTTGCCGGGTTTTCTGGTGCTGGCCGACTGGCTCAAAAACATCCCCAATCCACTGGTCAATGAAGCCGTGACCGTGACGCTGCTGGCGGGCATCACCGGTTCAGCCTCGGGCGGCATGAGCATCGCCCTGGCGGCGATGTCCGAAACGTTCATCAGCGCCGCCAACGCCGCCAACATTCCTCTGGAAGTGCTGCACCGGGTCGCGTCCATGGCCAGCGGCGGCATGGACACCCTGCCCCACAACGGCGCGGTGATCACCCTGCTGGCGGTGACCGGTCTGACCCACCGTGAAGCCTACAAAGACATTTTCTGCATTACGCTGATCAAGACCCTCGCGGTGTTCTTCGTGATCGCTGTGTTCTACGCCACTGGCATTGTGTGAGGCTCCCCATGACAACCCCTCTTTCGGGCAAGACCGCCCTGGTCACCGGCTCTACCAGCGGCATCGGCCTGGGCATCGCCCTGAGCCTCGCCAAGGCCGGCGCCAACCTGATCCTCAACGGCTTCGGCGATGCCTCGACGGTGATCGCCGAGGTGAAACAGTTCGGCGGCAAGGTCGGCCATCATCCGGCCGATGTCAGTGATCCGGCGCAGATCGCCGACATGCTCGCTTACGCCGAACGGGAGTTCGGCGGCGTGGACATTCTGGTGAACAACGCCGGTATCCAGCATGTGGCCGCCGTGGAAGATTTTCCGGTGGAGCGCTGGGACTCGATCATCGCCATCAACCTGTCCTCGGTGTTCCATGCCACGCGCTTGAGCCTGCCGGGCATGCGCGCCAAGGGCTGGGGGCGGATCATCAACATTGCCTCGGTGCACGGCCAGGTCGGCTCGGTGGGCAAGGCCGCCTACGTCGCGGCCAAACACGGGGTGATCGGTCTGACCAAAGTGGTCGGCCTGGAAACCGCCACCAGTAACGTGACGTGCAACGCCATCTGCCCTGGCTGGGTGCTGACACCGCTGGTGCAGAAACAGATCGACGACCGCATTGCCACGGGCATCGACCCGCAACAGGCACAGCATGACCTGCTGGCCGAAAAACAGCCTTCCCTGGAATTCGTCACCCCGCCGCAACTGGGGGAACTGGTGCTGTTTCTGTGCAGCGAAGCCGGCAGCCAGGTACGTGGCGCGGCGTGGAATATTGATGGTGGGTGGCTGGCTCAGTAAATTTCTTGCGATCCCTTGTGGCGAGGGGATTTATCTGTGGGAGCAAGGCTTGCCCGCGATGGCCGCACCGCGGTTTAACAGCTGAACCGCGTTTTCGTTCATCGCGGGCAAGCCTTGCTCCCACAAGTCGGGGATAAATCCCCTCGCCACAAGATTGGGTCGCTCTATAGTTTGTGTGTACATAAAAGAAAAAGAGGCACCCCATGTCCGACATCCTCTGGCAACCCACCCCCGATCGCATCGCCCAGTCACGCATGGACGCCTTTCGCCGGTTCATCAACGAACGGCATCAGCTGCAACTGAGCGATTATCCGGCGCTGCACGCCTGGAGCATCGACCAGCGTGAAGCCTTCTGGCAGGCCATCGTCGACTTCTTCGAGATCCGTTTTCACCAGGCGCCCAGCGATGTGCTGGTCGAAGGTGAGCAAATGCCCAGCGCCCGGTGGTTTCCCGGGGCGACACTGAATTTTGCCGAACACCTGCTGCGCCGGCGCGATGACGCCGTGGCCGTGGTTGCCCTCGACGAAAGTGGCGGGCAAGAACAACTGACTTGGGCCGAACTTGCCGCCCACGTCGCTGGCCTGCAAAAAAGCCTGCAAGCGGCAGGTGTGAGCAAGGGCGACCGGGTAGCCGCGTGCATGCCCAACACCTGGCAGACCCTGGTGGGCATGCTCGCCACCACCAGCCTGGGGGCGATCTGGTCGTGCTCCTCGCCTGACTTCGGCACCCACGGGGTCATCGACCGGTTTGGCCAGATCGAGCCCAAGGTGCTGATTACCTGCGCCGGTTACCGCTACGCCGGCAAGGTCATCGACCAGCGAGCCAAGGTCAACGAAATCCTCGAGCGCCTGCCTTCGCTGCAGCAATTGATCATCCTGCCCTACGCATGCCCTGACGCCCGCGCCGAAGACTTCAAGACAACGGCCAGCGTCGCGTTGTGGAGCGACTTCTACCGCTGTGGCGGCGAACCGGCGTTCGTTGACGTGCCGTTCGATCATCCGCTGTACATCCTCTATTCCAGTGGCACCACCGGCGTGCCGAAGTGCATCGTCCACAGCACCGGCGGCGTATTGCTGCAACACCTCAAGGAACATGGCCTGCATGTAGACCTTGGCCCCGAAGATCGCCTGTTCTACTACACCACGTGTGGCTGGATGATGTGGAACTGGCTGGTGTCGGCCCTCGCCGTCGGCAGTGCGGTGGTGCTCTACGACGGCTCGCCCTTTCACCCTGGCCCCAAGCGCCTGCTGGACCTGATCGACCAGCAGCGCATCAGCGTATTCGGCACCAGCCCCAAATACCTGGCGGCCCTGGAAAGCCAGGGTTTGAAACCGCGACAGACCCATGACCTGGGCAGCCTGAAAACCATCCTGTCCACCGGCTCGGCCCTGGCGCCCCATAGCTACGACTACGTGTATCGCGACTTCAAGACCCAGGTGTGCCTGGCCTCGATGTCCGGTGGCACCGACATTGTGTCGTGCTTCGTCAATGGCAATCCGTTGTCCGCCGTTCGCCGTGGCGAGATGCAGGGCAAGAGTCTGGGCATGGCGGTGCAGGTCTGGAACGAGGCAGGCCAGGCGGTCATCGGTGAGAAAGGTGAACTGGTCTGCACCCGGCACTTCCCGGCCATGCCCATTGGCCTGTGGAATGATCCGCAGCAGGAAAAGCTAAGGGCCTCCTACTTCAGCCAGTTCCCCGGTGTGTGGGCCCAGGGGGACTACGCCGAGGAACTGCCTCACGGCGGTTTCTTGATCCACGGGCGTTCGGATGCAGTGCTCAACCCCGGTGGCGTGCGCATCGGCACGGCGGAAATCTATCGGCAGGTGGAAAAGGTCGAGCAGGTGCTGGACAGCGTTGCTATCGGCCAGCAATGGCAGGGTGATGTGCGCGTGGTACTGTTTGTGCGCCTGCGCGACGGCGTGACCCTGGATGAGGCCCTGGAGCAACAGATCCGCCAGGTGATCCGCGCCAATA
Source organism: Pseudomonas sp. N-1-13 (assembly GCF_057787095.1). Taxonomy (NCBI): domain Bacteria; kingdom Pseudomonadati; phylum Pseudomonadota; class Gammaproteobacteria; order Pseudomonadales; family Pseudomonadaceae; genus Pseudomonas; species Pseudomonas sp. N-1-13. Next base: position 3,609,868 of record NZ_JBYNRI010000001.1, read on the forward strand.
CCACACCGCGTCATGTGCCGGCGAAGATCCTGGCAGTCAGCGACATCCCGCGGACCATCAGCGGCAAGGTGGTGGAACTGGCGGTGCGCAACGTGGTGCATGGGCAGGTGGTGAAAAACACCGATGCCCTGGCCAATCCCGAGGCGCTGGAGCAGTTCAGGGATCGGCTGGAACTGACCACCTGAGGTTAAAGCCGTATGGGCCATCTGGCCTCATCGCGAGCGGGCTCGCTCCCACATTGGTCGGTGGTGAACACAGGATTGGCAATCACCATCGATTCCCTGTGGGAGCGAGCCTGCTCGCGATGAACGACAACGCGGTATGCCTGTAGAACCATCAATCCATCAACCCCCACTCCCCCGCCGCCGGATCGGCCGGGGGCACCGCTGCCCCCGACTCGGCATGCAACTTCAGGCGCAACCGCAGGTTGTTCGCCGAATCGGCGTTTTTCAGGGCTTCCTCCTCATCGATAGCACCCTCCACCACCAGGTTGTACAGGGCGTGATCGAAGGTTTGCATCCCGAGTTCTTCTGACTTTTCCATGATGCCCTTGAGCCCGCCGAACTCATTGCGGCGGATCAGGTCGGCCACCGTGGGCGAGCCCAGCATGACCTCCACCGCGGCCCGGCGCTGGCCGGTGCGAGTGCGCACCAGGCGTTGCGACACGAACGCCTTGAGGTTGTTGCCCAGATCATTGAGCAGCTGCGGCCGGCGTTCTTCCGGGAAGAAATTGATCACCCGGTCCAGCGCCTGGTTGGCATTGTGAGCATGCAGGGTGGAGATCACCAGGTGCCCGGTGTCGGCGAAGGCCAGGGCATGTTCCATGGTTTCGCGATCACGAATTTCGCCGATCAGTACCACGTCTGGTGCCTGGCGCAAGGTGTTCTTCAGGGCGGCATGAAAGCTGCGGGTGTCGACACCGACTTCCCGTTGATTGATGATCGATTTCTTGTGTCGATGGATATACTCCACCGGATCTTCAATGGTGATGATATGGCCGCTGCTGTTGCGATTACGGTAATCGATCAGCGCCGCCAGGGAAGTCGACTTGCCCGACCCTGTCGCGCCGACGAACAGCATCAGCCCCTGTTTCTGCATGATGGTGTCCAGCAACACATTTGGCAGTTTCAGGTCCTCGAACCGAGGGATGTCGAGCTTGACGTTGCGGATCACCATGGACACGTCATTGCGCTGCTTGAAGATATTGACGCGAAACCGCCCGACCCCAGCCAGGGAGATAGCCAGGTTCATTTCCAGTTCTCGATCGAACTCAAGCCGCTGTTCGGCGTCCATCAAAGACTCGGCGAGCCCGGCGATGTCGCCCACCTTGAAGGGCTGGTTGCTCAAGGGTTTGAGCACCCCCTCGAAACGCGCGCACGGCGGCGCACCGGTGGACATATAGAGGTCGGAGCCATCCTGGCTCGCCAGGATGCGTAACAAGGGATCGATTTCCATGGCCTGATTGACTTCCGCGAGACTTCAATGAAACAAGCTGACCCGATGAGCAAACTTTTCAGACCAACCCGCGCTTACCTTCTTCAGAGGATAGTAGACACCGTGGCTGCGACACGATTTGCAGGGTTTGCGTGATGAACGCAACACCCACCGGCATTGACATACAAAGCCTGTTCGCCCGACGTGACTGGGCCAACAGCCCGCTGGGCACTGCCCAAACCTGGCCCCAGAGCCTGCGTACCGCCCTGGACATCGTGCTCCACTCGCCGCTGCCGATGTCCCTGCTGTGGGGGCCACAGCTGATTCATTTCTACAACGACGCCTTTACCCGCCTGACGGGCGACAAACACCCCCAGGCGTTCGGCCAGCCGACCCATTCAGCATGGCCCGAACTCAAAGACCTGAGCGGGCCGATTTATCACCGCGTGTTGCAAGGCCACGGGCACACCTGTCGCGATCAGCAATGGCGAGTGCCCTTCGCCGGTCGCCTCTGCGATGTCTGGCTGGACCTGACCTACAGCCCCGTGCGCGATGAAGACGGCGCCGTGGCCGGTATTCTGGTCACAGCCATCGAGACCGGTGAACGACGACGCCTGGCCCTGGAGTTCGAGCGACGCTCAGAAGCCAGCTTCAAGGCCCAGCAGGAAAGCGAGGAACGCCTGCAACTGGCCCTGGCCGCTGCCGATACGCTAGGCACCTGGGATTGGGACATCAGCGAAGACCGCTTTGTTGCCGACGAGCACTTCGCGGTGCTGCATGGCGTCGACCCGAACCTGTCGCGCCAGTTGCCCATCAGCGCTTACCTTGAAGGCGTGCATCCCCAAGACCGGGCCATGGTCACCCGCAGCATCAAGCATTGCATCACCCACAGCACTGAATACGCCGAGGAGTACCGTCTCCTGCGGCCTGACGGCGAACTGCGCTGGGTGTTCGTGCGCGGTCGTTGCTACAAGGATCGCCATGGCCGGCCCAAACGCTTTCTCGGCGCGGCCCTGGACCTGACCGATCGCAAGCGTACCGAGCAGGCCCTGCGCCAGAGCCAGACCGAACTGCAACTGATCATCAACGCCATGCCGATCCTTATCAGCTATGTGGACCGGGAAGAACGTTTTCGCCTCAACAACAGCGCCTATCTGGATTGGTATGGCCTGACGCCCCAAGAGCTATATGGCAAGACCATTCGCGAAGTGCTCGGCGATTCAGCCTACGCCGCCCGCGCCGAGCAGATCGCCGACGCCCTGGCAGGCAAGCCGTGCAGCTTCACCGTGCAATCGGATCACCGCGACGGCCGTCCCCGCCATGCCTTGATCAACTACCTGCCGCGCCGTGGGGCCGATGGTGCGGTGAACGGTTTCTACATCTTTGTGATCGACGAGACCGAGCGCAAGAAAACCGAAGAGGCCCTGCGCAACCTCAACGAAACGCTCGAAGAACGCGTCATCGCCCGCACCCAGCAACTGGCTGAAGCCAACCACCGCCTGCAAAACGAGATGTTCGAACGCGAACGTGCCGAGGAGGCGCTGCGACACGCCCAGAAAATGGAGGCCGTGGGCCAACTCACTGGCGGCATTGCCCATGACTTCAACAACATGCTCACCGGCATTCTCGGCAGTCTCGACCTGATGCAGCGCTACATTGCCAGCGGTCGCACCGCCGAGATCGGTCGTTTCACCGAAGCGGCCGTGTCCTCGGCCAATCGTGCGGCGGCCCTGACCCACCGTCTGCTGGCGTTTTCCCGCCGCCAGTCGCTGGACCGCAAACCGCTGGACCCCAATGACCTGGTGCGTTCACTTGAAGACTTGCTGAGCCGAACCACCGGCGATCACATCGTGCTGCGCCTGCAGTTGGCCGATGAACTGTGGCCGGTCAGCACCGATGCCAGCCAGCTGGAAAACGCCCTGCTCAACCTGGTGATCAACGCTCGGGACGCCATGCCTGAGGGTGGCGAATTGACCATCGAAACCGCCAACGTCTACCTCGACGGGAATGACCTCAGTGCCCTGGAACCGGTCAAGGCCGGTGACTACGTGATGATTGCCGTCAGCGACAATGGCAGCGGCATGACCCCATCCGTGCTGGCCAAGGCCTTTGATCCGTTCTTCACCACCAAACCCATCGGCCAGGGCACCGGTTTGGGCTTGTCGATGATCTACGGGTTTGCCCAACAGTCGGGTGGCCTGCTGAGCCTGGACAGTGTGCCGGACCAGGGCACGCGGGTGCAGTTGTACCTGCCGCGGCTGTACGTCGCGTCTGTCCAGCAGACTGCGGCGCCGGTAGCGCTGGATGCACCGGCCGCCGTCGCCGGTGAAACCGTGTTGCTGGTCGAAGACGAACCGGCCGTGCGCATGCTGGTGCTCGATCTGCTCGACGCCCTGGGTTACACCACCCTTCAAGCCCAGGACGCCAAGGCTGCCCTTGGGCTACTGGAGTCCAGCCAGCGCATCGACTTGCTGGTGACCGATGTCGGCCTGCCAGGCATGAATGGCCGGCAACTGGCGGAAATCGCCCGTCAGCATCGGCCCGATCTGAAGGTGCTGTTCATGACCGGTTATGCGCAGAAGGCCACCGAGCGCCAGGGCTTTCTCGAGCAGGGCATGGATATGGTTGCCAAGCCCTTCAGCCTCGATCTGCTGGCGAACAAGATTCGGACGATGATCAACCATGGCGCCTGACTTGAGGCATAATCGCCGCCCCGTCGCACCGTTCAGGTCACTGCTGCAATGAAAGCCCAAGCCCGCCATATCCTGGTGAAAACCGCCGAAGAAGCCGAACAGCTCAAGCAACGCATCGCCAAAGGCGAAGCCTTCGATGTACTGGCCAAGAAATACTCCACCTGCCCCTCGGGCAAACGCGGCGGTGATCTGGGTGAAGTGCGGCCCGGGCAGATGGTCGGTGCGATCGACGCGGTAATCTTCAAAAAGCCCCTGCGGGTGGTGCATGGGCCGATCAAGAGCAAGTTCGGCTATCACCTGGTGCAGGTGTTCTACCGGGACTAATGATCGAGCCCGCTCCCACAGGTGCTTCGCGGCCCCTTCAGTCCTTGGGCATCAACGCCCCCGGCACCTGGATGACCCGGCTCGCCAACAGATGTCCAGCCTCGGCGGCCTCCACCGGGCTGCCACCGAGCAGGCGGCTTGCCAGGTAAGCAGCACTGAATGAATCCCCCGCCGCCGTCGTGTCCACCACCCGCTCCACTCGCTGGGCCGGAATCTCGAAAGACTCACCATCACAACAGATCAGACAGGGCTCAGCACCGCGCTTGAGCACCACTTCCGAAGTGCCCAACTGCGCGTACGCGGCGAACACCTCAACGCTGTCGGCATAACCGAACAGCGCCTGCTCGTCGTCCACCGTCAGCAGCGCCAGCTCCACGTAAGGCAATACACTGCGATAGGCCGCACGGGCTGCATCCACTGATGCCCAGAGCCTTGGCCGGTAGTTATTGTCGAACACCACCTCGGCCCCGCGTCGGCGGGCCTGGATCAGGGTTTCGATGAGCTTGCCACGACCTTGCTCACCGAGCACGGCCAGGGTGATGCCGCTGAAGTACAGCACGTCGTAATCCGGCAGCGCCGCCAGAATCGGTGCGGCGGCCGGGGTGGTGAAGCAATCACGCACCGCCGCCTCGTTGCGCCAGTACAAAAACCGCCGCTCACCCGCCGCGTCGGTCTGGATGCAATACAAACCCGGCAAACGACCGGGCAGGCGCTGGACCCGATCCAGGCCGATATTTTCGGCGGCCCAACTCTGGCACATGGCATCGCTGAAACTGTCGTCGCCCAAGGCGGTAACGTAATCCACCGCGCCCTTCTCACCCAGGGCGCGGGACAGGTACACAGCGGTGTTCAGGGTGTCGCCGCCGAAGCTTTGTTGCAGACTGCCATCGGCGCGCTGCTGCAGTTCGATCATGCACTCGCCGATCAGGGCGATGCGAGGTTTTGGGTTGGGGTAGCTCATGGGCGATCCTGATATTTCGATAGTGTCTGCCAGGCCGCTATCGCGAGCAGGCTCGCTCCCACAGGGGATATTGGTGAACATAAATCCTCTGTTCACAACCGCCCCCACTGTGGGAGCGAGCCTGCTCGCGATAGCCGCGACTCGGTTTCAAGGCTAGAAACAAGTCTCCATGCTCTCGACCACCTGCAACTGCTCATCCACCAGGCACGCCACCCGCCACTTGTCGAAGGTCAGGCACGGATGCGACGTGCCGAAGGAAATGATGTCGCCAACCCGCAACGCCACCCCGGGCGCCACCGTCATGAACGCATGCTGGTCCATCACCGCCGTCACCTTGCAGCCGGCCAGGTCCTGCCCCGCTATCGAGTCGGAGCCAGGTTGGTAACGCTTGAGCGGCACCGGCAGCCCGGCGTCGTAGGCCACGTCGCGTTTACCCAGGGCGATCACCGCAAAGCCCGGTTCAGGCAGCGATTGCACGTGGGCCCAGACTTCCAGGGCCGGGCGCAGACCTTCGTGCAGGTCGCTACGCCGTTCCAGCACGCAGCACTGGGCCTCTTTGTAGATGCCATGGTCATGGGCCACGTAACTGCCAGGACGCAGCACACTGAGGAAACGTCCGTGGGCGTTCCGAGCCTCGAAAGACTCGGCAATCAGGTCGTACCAGGCTGAACCCGAGGCGGTGATGATCGGCTTGTCGATGGCGAACGCACCGTTGTCCTGCAGTTGCACCGCCAGCCCCACCAGGGATGCGGCAAACGCACGGATGCCACTGATGGCGTGGTCACCATGGATCACGCCTTCGTAGCCTTCGATACCGGTCAGCGCCAGCGCCGGTTGCGCCCCGATCGCCTCGGCCAGGGCCAGCACCTCGGCCTCGGTCCGGCAGCCACACCGGCCACCCACCACACCGTATTCGATCATCACGTTCAACTTCGCGCCGCGAGAGGCAAAGAACGCGCCCAGCTCGGCAACGTTGTCGGGATGGTCGACCATGCAATGGAATTCGAACGCTGGATCTGCCAGCAGATCCGCGATCAGCGCCATGTTTGGCGTGCCCACCAGTTGGTTGGCCATCAGCACCCGGCGCACGCCATGGGCGTAAGCGGCACGGGTCTGCACCGCGGTGGCCAGGGTCAGCCCCCAGGCGCCGGCCTCGAGTTGGCGGCGAAACAGCGCCGGGGTCATGCTGGTCTTGCCGTGGGGCGCCAGTTCGGCACCACTGTCCGTGACGAACTTTTGCATCCAGTCAATGTTGTGCTCCAACGCTTGGCGATGCAGCACCAGCGCCGGCAGGCTGATGTCGCGCAGCAGGTGATCGCCCGCTTGGGCGGCCCCCTTCTCCACGGCAGCGTTATGAATGGCAGAAGACATGTTCACACTCCTCACACAGCCGCGGCTGTCTATTCATTGATGCGACGGGCCAGGTTGTTGGCGCTTTCGATCAGCACCCGGCGGTAGTCGGCGTAGTTGTTCTTGGCGTCGGCCCGTGGGGCGACGATGCACAGGGTCGCGATGGCCACGCCATTGGCGTCTTTGACCGGCGCGGCGAAGCAGTGGGTGAAGGTGTCGGCCACACTGTCGAAGGAGAAAAATCCATCGAGCCCGGCCTGGCGGATCTCGGCAAGAAACCGCTCCAGAGGCAGGCGCTCGCCGTCCGGCAGGATGAAGTCGTCGGGGTCGATCAGGTCGACGATCTGCTGGTCACTCAGATGCGCCAGCAGCAGGCGTCCGGAAGCGGTCCAGGGAATCGGCGCGTTCTCGCCGATGTCCGAGGAAATGCGAAAATGCCGCTCCCCCTCCTTCATCAGCGCCACTGTGTATTTGCGCCCGTTGAGCAGGCACATCTGGGCGGTTTCCCGGGTCTGGCTGACGATTTCCTGCAAGGCGTGATCGGCCTCGCGACTCAGGTCGAAATGCCGCAGGTGCGCCTGCCCGAGAAAGTACAACTGGCGGCCCAGATAGACGTGGCCGTCCTTGCCCACCGGCTCCAGGATGCGTCGCTCCAGCAGCGACGCCACCAGCTCGTAGACCGTGGACTTGGGACTGCCGATGCCGCTGGCGATGTCATTGGGGCGCAACGGCTGGCCGATTTCCTTGAGGAAGTCGAGGATATCGAACGCCCGGTCCAACCCTCGGGCCCGGCGTTTGATGGTGTCTTCGGTCATGTCTTGGGTTCCCATTCAATTGGCCGGGAGTTTAACCAGAGTGCTGCACCGCCTGATAGATTGCTATCGCAGACGAGCTTTGCTCCCACAGGAGAATGCATTCCCTTATGGGAGCAAGGCGTGCCCGCGATGAGTCCTCAGTGACTCAGGCCTTTTTCTTGTAGGCGATGCAATCAATCTCAACCTTGCAATCAACCATCATGTTCGCTTGCACACAAGCCCTGGCAGGGGCATGTTCGGGGCTGAAGTATTCACCAAATACTTTGTTGAAACTCCAGAAATCCCGCGGATCTTCCAGCCATACCCCGCAGCGCACCACATCTTCAAGGCCGTATCCGGCTTCTTCAAGAATCGCGATCAGGTTCTTCATGGTCTGGTGGGTCTGCTCGACGATCCCGCCGACAATAATCTCGCCGTTGACCGCCGGCACCTGACCGGACACGTGCAGCCAGCCGTCGGCCTCAACGGCTCGGGCGAAGGGCCGTGGCTGACCGCCGCCTGCGGTGCTGCCGGTGCCGTAGCGCGTAATGCTCATGGGTGTTTCTCCTTGCCTGTATCAATCAGAGGTTCAATAAAATTAAAAACGGGTGTTCTTGAGAAACTCAGCCAGTCGTGGCGACTGTGGCCGTTCGAACAGTTCTTTCGGTGGGCCCTGTTCTTCGATGCGGCCCTGATTCATGAACACGATCTTGTCGGACACCTCGAAGGCAAAACGCATTTCGTGGGTCACCAGCAGCATGGTCATGCCGTCTTCGGCCAGCCCCTTGATCACGTTCAGCACCTCACCCACCAATTCCGGGTCCAGGGCCGAGGTCACTTCGTCGAACAGCATCAGGCTGGGGTTCATGGCAATCGCCCGAGCGATCGCCACACGCTGCTGCTGACCGCCGGACAACTGACCGGGAAAATGATTGCGCCGTTCCAGCAAGCCGACCCGCTCCAGCCATTTCTCGGCCAGGGCCACGGCTTCGTCCTTGGGTAGCTTTTTCACCTTGAGCAGGCCCAGGGTGACGTTCTGCAACGCCGTCAAATGCGGGAACAGGTTGAATTGCTGGAAGGCCATGCCGGTCATGGCCCGATGCCGGGCGATGACTTTTTCCGGGTGGCGCACGCGCTTGCCGCCCACCTCGTCATAGCCGATGGCCTCGCCATCGAGCACGATCTGCCCGCCCTGGAACTCCTCAAGCATGTTCACGCAACGCAGCAACGTGGTTTTGCCCGAGCCGCTGGAGCCGATCAGGGTGACGACATTGCCGCGCTGCATGCTCAGGTCCACGCCCTTGAGCACTTCCACCGGGCCGTATTGTTTGCGCAGACCGCGAATGTCCAGCAGCGGTTGAGCATTGGTAGAGGTCGAAACATCAGTCATGGCAAGGCCACCCGCTTTTCAATGTGCCGCCCGAGCAATTCGATGGCGTAGTTGATGATGAAAAAGAGAAAACCGGCGAACAGGTAAAACTCCAGGGTCATGAAGGTCCGGGCGATGATCTGCTGAGTGCTGAGCAGCAGTTCGGCAACGCCGATCACCGACAACAGGGTCGAAGCCTTGACGATTTCGGTGGAGGAATTGACCCAGGTCGGCAAGATCTGCCGCAGTGCCTGGGGCAACAGCACGTAACCCAGCGCCTGGAAGAACGTCAGGCCGATGGCCTGGCTTGCCTCCATCTGCCCACGGGGCAAGGCCTGCAAGGCACCGCGCACGATCTCGGCCACATGGGAGCCGCAAAACAGTGTCAGGCCCAAGGCACCAGCCTCGAATGCGCCGATTTGCCAGCCCAGGGCCGGGGCCATGTAGAAACAGGCCAGCACCAACACAAACACCGGAGTGCCGCGAATCACGTCGACGTAGAAACGAAACGGCGCGCGCATCCAGAAGCGACCGTAAGTCAGCACCAGCCCGGCGAACAGGCCGATCAGCGTGCCTAACAAAATCGCCAGTACCGAGCACTGCACGCTGGTCAGGAACCCGGCCCACAGCGTCTCCCGGGCGACCCACAACTCATGCAACCAACTGGGGGATTCGTACATGGAACACTCCTAACGGCGGATCGCCAGGCGCTGCTCGAAATAACGCAGCAGCATGGCAATGAGGTAACAGGCCGCGACATACAGGGCCGTGGTCACCAGCCAGGTTTCGATCACCCGGTAGCTCTCCACGTTGATCTTGCGGGCGTAATAAGTCAGCTCCGGCACAGCGATCGCTGCCGCCAGTGAGGTGTCCTTGAACAGCGAAATGAAGTTGTTCGACAACGCCGGCAACACGTTGCGCAGCATCACCGGCACGGTGACGTAGGCCTTCACTTGCCACTCGCCCAAACCGATGGCCAGCCCCGCTTCACGCTGGCCCTTGTGAATGCTCAACAGCCCGCCGCGGAACACTTCGGTCAGGTAGGCCCCGGCGTACAGCGAGAGCGTGATGACGAACGAGGGAATTTTGTCCAGGCGAATACCCAGGCTTGGCAAGGCGAAGTAGATCAGCAGGATCAGCACCAGGATCGGCGTATTGCGGATCACCGTGACATACACCGAGGCCAGCACCCGCAACACGCGGTGCTTGCTCAGCAGCGCGAACGCCATCGCCAGGCCGATCACGCAACCGATGGCGATCGACACCAGCGCCAGGGAAAGCCCCAGGCCGAGCCCCGCCAGCAAGGTGTCGAAATCGCGCCAGACGGCGGCAAAGTTCAACTGATAATTCATGGTCGGCAGTACCTTCAACGGGGCGCCCTCAAGGGCGCCCCGGGCTCACGGGATCATTTGAATTCGACGGGGAAACCGATGGCCGGCGACGGCAGCTCGACGCCGAACCATTGCTTGAACGATGCCGCATAGGTGGGGAATTCCACGCCGGTCATGGCTTCATGCAAGGTGGTGTTGACGAAGTTCAGCCAGTCCTGGTCGCCGCGCTTGACCGCGCAGGCATAGGTTTGCGGGCTCCAGGCGTAGGCCGGGCTGCGGTAGCGACCAGGGTTCTGCACCATCAGGTACTTGACCGAAGACTGGTCGGTGGCGGCCGCATCGGCGCGGCCGGAGTTCACCGCCTGATACATCAGATCGACACTGTCGTACTGATCGACCTTGGCCTTGGGCAGCGCCTGGTGCACCAATTCCTCGGCGTAGACGTTCTGCAGCACAGCCACGGTGACGTCATCGCCGGCGGCCTTGAGGTCTTCGATTTCCTTGTACTTGCTGTTGGCCGGCAGCAGCAGGCCCACGCCTTCGCGGTAATACGGCAGGGTGAACGCCACTTGCTGGGCACGACTGGCGGTGACGGTGATGAACTGGCAGCTCATGTCGACCTTGTCGGTCAACAGGTTCGGAATGCGTGCATCGGACGACTGCACCACAAACTCGACTTTCTCCGGGTCATTGAACAGACCCTTGGCCACCATCCGTGCGATGTCGATATCAAAACCCTGCAACTTGCCATCCGCTCCCTGGAAGTGCCACGGCGCATTGGTGCTGCCCGTGCCCACGATCAATTTCCCGCGCTGCAGCACGCTATCGAGCTTGCTGTCCGCCGCCTGAGCGACACCCATGGCAGCCGTCGTGGCCGCGAAGATAAAAACACACGCTTTGAACAAGGAAGGTCGGCGATGCATGGCAAGCACTCCTGAGTCAGTTTATTCCGCTATACCGGAACTTAGTATGTAACAACGGAATAGACAGCAGAAAGTGTGCCACAGGCATGCGGTGTATGGATAAGGAAAATGGAAAACCAATAAAATCAAAAGGATGGCACGCCCAGACGTTTCAATAGGAACGCGGGCATCTGCGCAGGGACTGCTACTGTTGGCTACAGCCTCGGGTAGCAAGGCCTCAGACAGGGAGCAAGCGAGGCTTTTGTGCACCAAAACGGAGCCACGCTACTGTCAACTCTGACAGTAGCGATGCCCGGCCGTGTTGCTTATGGTGGCAAACACTCGCTCTGTCGATGAAGGGAAGCCCGCCATGAGTTCGTTCATCACTCACATCGCCTCATCGAAGGACTACCGCACGGCTCTCAAGACCTGGCGCCCGGTAGTCTTCTATTTCGGCCACCCCCACTGCTACGCCTGTAGCTGGGCCGAGCCGCTGTTTTGCAGCGTTGCCGAGACATTCAAGGATCGGGCGGTGATCTACAAATTGAGTACCAGCGAATCGCCCCGACACCCGGAAGTTACCGGGACACCCACGGTGCTGTTTTATAAGGATGGGAAGTTACGCCGCAAGCTCAAGGGCGTCGGTGATCAGGCCTCGCTGACCCAGAACTTTGCCGAACACATCGGCCGAACCAAACCCAGACGGCCGCGTCGTTCGCCTCGCCGTGACTTGCACTGGTTGCACGAGCAACTGCGAACCTTGTGCACCACCCGCCGGGCACGGGAGCTTGTAAGGTTGCGAGCAACGCTTGGATAACGGCGTGTTTCTTGGAATGGCAAATAAGTACCCTGTGGGAGCGAGCCTGCTCGCGATGGCGGAGTGTCAGGCAGTGTTGTACCTTCCGTGACAGAGGTTCATGACAGCTTCCTGGCCGATAAACAGCCCCATGCCATCACTGGGTAACTTACTGCACCTAGCGTCCGCAAAACCTCACTCTGGACAACATCCGCAAATCCCCGTCGCGGTAATAATCGTCCGTCCAGCTGTCATCCACCGCCAGCGGCTTGACCTGCTTGAGCGCCAGTTTTTTCGCGAAATAGCGAAAGCGGTAATGCTCGTAGAAGCGCAGCAGCTCAAGCCCGTAGCGGTCGGCCAGGTCGGTGTCGCCCTGAATGATCAGGTAGTTCTCGTCGTTGCCGCTGCTGGCCGCGGCACTCAGGTTGTGGCTGCCGCTGATGATGGTCGGCGTGTCGCTGGTGAAGTCGGTGACGACGGCTTTGGTGTGCACCAGCAGATTGCCTTTCTGGCCTTTCATGTTTTCCCTGAGCCAGCCCTCCAGGCCGGTATTGAGCAGCGCGGTGGCGGCGAATTCGGCGGTGCGGTCGGCATGAAAGCCAGTGATGCGGCTGGTGGTGTTCTGCAGGCCGTAACGCAGCACGTCGTCGTTGGGTTGACCGAGCAAGGCATCGAGGATCCGGTCGGGCAAGGCGAAGGCCGTGACGAACAGCAGGTCCTTGCGAGCGCCATTGATGATATCGACGAAGCGATCCAGGTCGCCCTCTCCCGTACGCGGCGAGAACCCGGTGAACAATGGCTCCTCGGGGACCATGGGGTTGTTCCGGTTGATCCACTGCCGCGTGGCCCCGACGTCCTCGGGTGCGGCCCAGATCTGCTCGAACACCTGGCGATAGCTGTTGCTGACCCGCGCGTCGTCCAGCACATGAATAACGTTGGCCTGGCGGTAGACGCCGTTGGCAGTGAAATTGGTGCTGCCGCACAGCACGGCCTCGGGGTGAAATGAACCGGTGTCGTCGACCTTGCTCAGCACGATGAACTTGTCGTGGAAAATATTGTGCGTGACGCGCCCGCGCTTGTTGGCCGCCGGCAGCGCTGCCAGACTGGCTTCGTTGCGCAATGTGCCGTCGTCTCCCGGCTCAGCGTGGTACAGCACCCGTACCCGCGCCCCCCGTGCGAAAGCGGCGTTCACAGCCTCGACGATCACCGGCAGTTCATATTCATAGATGGCGACGTCCAGGGCCCAACTGGCGTTCAGGGCCCGGTCGATAAAACCGGTCAAGCGCCCCAGCAAACCGTTTTCCAGCCAGCGGCGCGGCGCGTCGGGCCAAGCATCGATGGACAGATTTTTGTTGGCGTCGATCAGCGCATCCAGCTCGGGAAATTTGCGCTGGAAGGCCTGGCTCGCGGCCACGGCACGATTGAAAATGACCATCTGGTTGCTTGGCTGACCATCGTCACTGGTCACTGACACCTCAAGTGATTCCCCCAGTTGCGGCGCGTCAGGGCTGCCATAGGCCAGGTGCACACGGTAGTGAATTGCCACGCCTGGGTTGATGGCGTAGTCGGCCCAGCGAAATTTCTGCAACGGTGCTTTATCGCTCGGCGTAGCGCGAAATTGCGGGAACGTGTGCACCTTGTCGGGGAAGGTCAGGCTGTTGAACAGGAACAGCCAGGGCTTGACGCCGTGCTGCTTCTCGATGGCAAAGCCGAGCAAGCCCTTGCGCCGGGGTTCGGCCAGGTCCATGGCGAGCAATACACCGTTGGTGCCAGCGTAGGCCTTGACCCGAAAATCGTCCTGGGCGTTGGTGACGAGTACGCGCATGGTTCACTCCTGTGAGGTCTGGCTGAGCATAGAACAGCGATGCTTATTGAGCGTGCGGATCTGACACCGGGGCGATGCTATCGCGAGCAGGCTCGCTCCCAGAGGGGATTCATCGATCGAGTGTTAAATGTGGGAGCGAGCCTGCTCGCGATAAGGCCATGTCAGTCAGCGAACATCCGAGCCCGGTAGTCCTTCATCAATATGCCGATACTGCGCCCCCAACTGCCCCGCCAATTGCCGGCCCCGGCCCAGGCGAATCGGTCCGCGTTCGATGTCGATCAACAGGCTTGGGCAATCAAGGGGCGGCAGTGTCAGCTGCTGTTTGACTCGCCCATCGGTCATCAGCAACACCCGCTGTTGCTCGGTCGGGTAGCGCTTGCGCCGGGCCGTCAACCAGCGTCCGGCCTCGTTCAGCGCCGCCAGCAACGGCGTGCCGCCGCCGGCGCCCAGGCCGTCGAGCCAGTCCCGTAGCCCGGCCGAGGCCTTGAGCCCTTGCACCTGCCAGGCTGGTGCGCTGCCGCTGGCCGTCAGCAAGGCCAGCCGGGCGCGTTGGCGGTAGGCGTCATCGAACAGTTGCGCCAGCAGGCCTTTGCCATCGCTCAAGGCTTGATGACGACGAGTCGAGGCCGAGGCGTCGACGATGACCAGCCACAGTTCATGGGGCGAACGATGGCGTTGCTGAAAACGCAGGTCTTCACGCAGGCGTGGACGGCCAGCGAGCAAGGTGCCTGGCCAGTTCACCGCCCCGCTGGCCGCCGCTTTGCTGCGGCCCTGGCGCCCCTGGTCCAACCGTCCCGCACGGGGTCTGGCATTCACCCCCGCGGGCGAACGGGGGCGAATGCCTAGGGCTTTTTTGGCCAGCTCGGCACGTCACGCCGAGTGCCGGTGGGCAATGCCCGGGCCGGCAGGTCACCCCACTGGCCCTGGCCTTCGTCAGGCCTGGCGGTTTGATCGGCGGTGGCTGGCGGCGCCTGGGACGGCGCAGGGGCCGAAGGCTCGCGCCTGCGATGACGCAATGCAAACTCTGCGACCGCATCAATGTCCTCAACGGCAATGGCATCCGCCCCGCGCCACGCAGCATGGGCGCGGGCGGCCCGCAGCCAGACCAGGTCCGCGCGCAAGCCATCGACCCCAGCGGCAAAACAACGCTCGGTGATCTGCGCCAGCGCCTGGTCATCCAGAGGAATCTGCATCAACCGGTCGCGAGCCTGTTGGCAGCGTTCGCGTAACTGCTGCTGGGTCGGTTCCCACTCTGCGCAGAACGCCGCCGGATCGCTGTCGAAATCCAGCCGCCGACGAATAATCTGCCCGCGCTCAATCGGTGCGGTGTGGCCGTCCAGGGCCACGTTCAGGCCGAAACGGTCGAGCAACTGCGGACGCAATTCACCCTCTTCCGGGTTCATGGTACCGATCAATACAAAACGTGCCGGATGCCGGTGTGAGATGCCGTCACGCTCGATCAGGTTGGTGCCGCTGGCAGCCACGTCCAGCAACAGGTCCACCAGGTGGTCGGGCAGCAGGTTCACTTCATCGACGTACAACACCCCGGCGTCGGCCTTGGCCAAAACGCCGGGAGAGAACTGCGCGCGCCCCTCCCCCAGGGCCGCGTCCAGATCCAGGGTGCCCACCAGCCGCTCTTCAGTGGCGCCCAAAGGCAAGGTGACAAACTGGCCGCTGGCCAACAGGTCCGCCAGCCCCCGGGCCAGCGTGGACTTCGCCATGCCCCGTGGGCCTTCGATGAGCACACCGCCGATTTTCGGATCGATCGCAGCCAGGCACAGGGCCAGTTTCAGGTCATCGGCCCCGACCACGGCGCAGAGCGGGAAATGAGGGGTGTCGGTCATGTTGAACTCTCAAAGGTGGTCGGTAACGTCAGTGTGAAAAGAGTACTTGTGGCGAGGGGATTTATCCCCGTTGGACTGCAAAGCAGGCCTCCCAATGTGGACAAGAGGGTCGCTTCGCAGCCCAGCGGGGATAAATCCCCTCACCACAGGTCAACCCATCACAGGGGTTGTGTATAGCCCGTCGAATGGGCAAGTCAGCTGTCTTCTTCTATGTCCAACAACAAGTTCTCCAGCGCCTCTCGATACTCCCCGGGCTCCTGCCACATTCCGCGCTGCTGCGCTTCGAGCATGCGCTCGGTCATGTCGCGCAAGGCATCGGGGTTGTGCTGGCGAACGAAATCGCGGGTATCGGGGTCGAGCAGATAAGCCTCGGCCAGCAAGGCGTACTGGTGATCGTCGATCAACTGCGTGGTGGCGTCGAAGGCGAACAGGTTGTCCACCGTCGCCGCCAGTTCAAACGCACCTTTATAGCCGTGGCGCTTGATCCCGTCGATCCACTTCGGATTGGCCGCCCGGGAACGAATGACGCGGTTGAGCTCTTCTTTCAACGTGCGGATCTTGGGCAAGTCCGGCTGGCTGTGGTCGCCGTGGTAACTGGCCGCCGTTGCGCCGCCAAGGGTCTCCACCGCCGCCAGCATGCCGCCCTGGAATTGGTAGTAATCGTTGGAGTCGAGCAGGTCGTGTTCGCGGTTGTCCTGGTTCTGCAACACCGCCTGCACCTGGCTAAGGCGCCGGGAGAACTGCTCCCGGGCGGCAGTGCCTTCATCGCCGGCGCCGTAGGCGTAGCCACCCCAATTCAGGTAGACCTGCGCCAGGTCTTCGCGGCTCTGCCACAGGCGGCCGTCGATGGCGCCCTGCACACCCGCGCCGTAGGCGCCGGGCTTGGCGCCGAAGATCCGCCACCCGGCCTGACGGGCCGCGACCTCAGGGTCAAGGCCCGATTCCAACAGGGCCTGGCGCTCGCTGCGCACCTTCGCCGCCAAGGGGTTCATGTCGTCCGGTTCGTCGAGGGCGGCGACGGCCTGCACCGCTGCATCGAACAGGCGGATCAGATTGGCAAAGGCGTCCCGGAAGAACCCGGAGACCCGCAGCGTGACATCGACCCGAGGCCGGTCCAGCAGACTCAACGGCAGGATCTCGAAATCGTCGACTCGCTGGCTGCCCGTGGCCCACACCGGACGCACGCCCATCAACGCCATGGCCTGGGCAATGTCGTCACCGCCGGTGCGCATGGTGGCGGTGCCCCACACCGAAAGCCCCAATTGACGCAGGTGATCGCCGTGGTCCTGCAAGTGCCGCTCAAGGATCAGGGACGCCGACTGAAAACCGATGCGCCACGCGGTGGTAGTCGGCAGGTTGCGCACGTCCACCGAGAAGAAGTTGCGCCCGGTGGGCAGCACATCCAGGCGCCCGCGACTGGGCGCACCGCTGGGGCCGGCCGGCACGAAACGCCCGCTCAAGGCATCGAGCAAACCGCGCATTTCCGCCGGGCCGCAAGCGTCCAGACGCGGAGCCACGACGCCGCGCAGGTTTTCAATAATGCTGTTCACCGTTTCCCAACCCGGCGCCTCAAGTTGCGCGACCACGCCCTCCAGGGCCTGCTCGATCAATTGCCCGGCGAACAATTCCAAACGTTCACGAGTATCGCCAGCGGTCCGCCAAGGTTCGTCGCTGAGCCGACGCAAGGCTTCGGGACAAGCGCCGGTCCAGGGTTCGGCCAGCGCACAATCCAGCGGATCGAAACCCAGCGCAAAGGCCTTGGCCAGCGCCCGCAGCAAACTCGACTGCGCGCCCTTGCCATCCCCCCGGGGAATGCGCAGCAACGCCAGCAAGGTGTCGATGCGCAACCGTTGTGTGGGCGACTCGCCAAAAATGTGCAGGCCGTCGCGGATCTGCGACTCCTTCAGATCGCACAGGTAAGTGTCCAGGCGCGGCAGCCAGATTGCCACGTCAGCGTCGCCGTCCAGTTGCAACTCGCGGTCGATGTGGGTCTCGCGCACCAGATTCAGAATGTCTCGCTGCAGTTCCCGGGCGCGGCGTGGGTCGAGCAGTTGCGCTTCGTAGTATTCGTCAGCCAACAGCTCAAGGTTACGCAGCGGCCCATAGGTTTCGGCCCGGGTCAGCGGCGGCATCAAGTGATCGATAATCACGGCCTGGGTGCGACGCTTGGCCTGGGCGCCCTCGCCCGGGTCATTGACGATGAACGGATAGATGTTCGGCAACGGTCCCAGCAGCGCATCCGGCCAGCAGTTTTCCGACAGCCCGACGCCCTTGCCCGGCAGCCATTCGAGATTGCCGTGCTTGCCGACATGAATCAGCGCGTGAACCCCGTAGGTGTTGCGCAGCCAGAAATAAAACGCCAGGTAGCCGTGGGGCGGCACCAGGTCCGGGTCGTGGTACACGGCGCTCGGATCGACCTGATAGCCTCGAGCCGGCTGGATGCCGACGAACGTCAGGCCCAGGCGCACGCCAGCAATCATCAGCCGGCCATCGCGGAACATCGGGTCCTGTTCGGGCGCGCCCCAGCGCTCCAGCACCGCCTGGCGATTGGCCTCGGGCAAGGCGTCGAACATGGCCCGGTAAGCATCCAGCGCCAGGCTCTGGTGACAGGGCCGTTGGTCAAGACTGTCCAGGTCGTTGCTTACCCCGCCGAGCAACTGCTGGATCAGCGCGGTGCCGCTCGCAGGCAGTTCAGCCGGCAGCGGATAGCCCTCGGCCTCCAAGGCCCGCAGGATATTCACTGCCGCCGCCGGGGTGTCCAGGCCGACGCCGTTACCGATGCGCCCATCCCGGGTCGGGTAGTTGGCGAGGATCAGCGCCACGCGCTTTTGCGAGTTAGGCAGGCACGCCAGGGTAGTCCAGCGCCACGCCAGCTCAGCGACAAAATCCATGCGCTCGGGCACGGCCCGGTAGCAGACCACATCGCTCTGGCTGCGCTCGCTGCGCCAGGCCAGGTCCTTGAAACTGATGGGGCGACTGATGATCCGCCCGTCCAGTTCCGGCAGGGCAATGTGCATCGCCAGGTCCCGCGGGCCCAGACCCTGCTCACTGGCGCGCCAGCCAGGCTCGTTGTCCTGGGCGCAGATCGCCTGGATCACCGGGATATTGCGGCGAAACGGTCGCAAGTGCGGCGCTTCGGGGCTCGATTGGGCGAAACCGGTGGTGTTGAGGATCACCCCCGCCGCCACCTCATCCAGCCAGTCTTCAACCAAGGCCAGGCAAGCAGGCTCCTTGAGGCTCGCCACGGCAATGGGCAAGGGATTGAGCCCCGCCGCTTGCAGACGCTGGCAAAACACGTCGATGAACGCCGTGTTCGCTGCTTGCAGGTGGGAGCGATAAAACAGCACCGCCGCCACCGGCTGCCCGGCCCGCCAGTCGCTTTGCCAATCACTCAGGCTGGCGTTGGTTCGTTCCGGATGGTAGATCGCCGTGCGCGGCAGGGTTTGCGGTTCGCCCCAAGGATAGTCGCGACCGAACCATTGGCTGGCCAGGTTATGGAACAGGTCCAGGGCATTGCCCAAACCGCCTTGGCGCAGGAACTGCCAGAGCCGGTCCCGATCCTCATTGGGCACGTTGCTCAGGTCGCTGAGCTCCGGGTCGGGTCGATCGTCCCCCGGCACCAGGATCAGCTTCACCCCGCGCTCGGCCAGTTCCATAAGACGTTCAATGCCGTAGCGCCAATAACCGATACCGCCATGCAGGGAAAGCAGGATGACCTTGGCGTGACGCAACACGTCGTCGAAATACAGATCCACCGAGGCGTGGTTTTGCACCTGCATCGGGTTGGCGAGGCGAAACTGCGGATAGTCGTCCGGCAACTGCCGCGCCGCTTCGGCCAGCAGCGCCAGGCTGGAGTCGCCGCTGCACAGGATCACCAGCTCGGCGGGGGTTTGTCCGAGATCGGCAATGTTGTCGTCCGACACGAAACCGCCGGGCTGGGTCCTGAGCAGGTGCATGGCTTAGACGCTGAGGGCGGCGCGCAATTGCGCTTCGAGCAGCCCGGCATCCAGCGCCTGGCCGATCAGCACCAGACGGGTCACCCGCGCTTCATCGGCGCCCCACTGCCGGTCGAAATGTTTGTCGAAGCGCGTGCCCACGCCCTGGATCAGCAAACGCATCGGCTTGCCAGGAATGGCCGCGAACCCCTTGACCCGTAGCACGCCGTGCTGGACCACCAACTGGGTCAGCGCGTCCAGCAGCAGGCTTTCGTCGGCCTGGGGCAGCTCGATGGAAATAGAGTCGAACGCGTCATGATCATGGTCGTCATCGTCGCCGTCATGGTGATGATCGTGATGGCTGTGGCGGCTGTCGATGTGCTCCTCGGAGCCGGCGCCCAGGCCGATCAACACTTCCAAAGGCAAGCGACCGCTGCTGGCTTCGATGACCTTGACCGCCGGCGGCAGTTCTTCGGCCACTTCCAGGCGCACCTTGGCCAGGTCTTCAGGGCTGATCAGGTCGGCTTTGTTGAGGATCACCAGGTCGGCGCTCGCCAGTTGATCGGCGAACAGCTCGTGCAGCGGTGATTCGTGGTCCAGGTTGGGGTCAAGTTTGCGCTGGGCATCGACCTGGTCCGGGAACGCGGCGAACGTGCCGGCGGCCACGGCCGGGCTGTCGACCACGGTGATGACCGCATCGACGGTGCAGGCGCTGCGGATTTCCGGCCACTGGAAAGCCTGGACCAGCGGTTTGGGCAGGGCCAGGCCCGAGGTTTCGATAAGGATGTGATCGAGGTCACCGCGCCGCGCCACCAACTCGCGCATCACCGGGAAAAACTCTTCCTGCACGGTGCAGCACAGGCAACCGTTGGCCAGTTCATAGACGCGACCGTTGGCTTCTTCTTCGGTGCAGCCGATCGAGCACTGCTTGAGGATCTCGCCGTCGATACCCAGCTCGCCGAACTCATTGACGATCACGGCGATGCGGCGGCCCTGGGCGTTGTCGAGCATGTGCCGCAGCAAGGTGGTTTTACCCGAGCCGAGGAAGCCGGTGACGATGGTGACAGGGAGTTTGGCCAGTGTTTTCATCGGATGCCCTTTGGCAAGGTGGCGGGCAAACGGGACGACAACCCGCACGCATGGGCGCACGCGGAAGATTTCGCCACCGGATCACCCCGCCCGGTTGTAGTGAGAATCTGTGTCGAGGCAGGTCTCCTGGCTGACGGCGGGCCAGTCATTCGACTGGCAGTTACTGCGCCTTCCCGTGCACCCTTGGTCAAGAGCATGCACAGTGGCCTTGCAGAAACATCACCGTTCACAGTTGCGGGGGCAGCCGCGGCTTGGACCGCGTTCCCTTCTTAGCTTCGGCCAATGCCGAAGAACCTCGAAGGCGCAAGGCTACGCAGGGTGTGGGGGCGGGTCAATGTCCGCAGGTGAGTTCTGTGGTGTCTTGCGGGCCCTATCGCGAGCAGGCTCGCTCCCACAGTAAATCTCGCCGATCACAAAATTCATGTTCAACAAAGCTCAACTGTGGGAGCGAGCCTGCTCGCGATGGGCGCAACGGGTATCAGCCAATTGACGCCCCGCCCCCGCCCATGCTCTCCTGTGCGCCTAGTTACGGGTGCCCTTCACAGGGTGAAACGGGAAACCGGTGAATCGTGTGCTTTACTTCAAGGCCACGTCAGTCCGGTGCTGCCCCCGCAACGGTAAGCGAGAGAAGCGTCAGATCCACTGTGCCTCACGGTATGGGAAGGTGACGCTTGTCGGCCAGGCACAAGCCCTGCCCCTCGCGAGCCCGGAGACCGGCCCATGACTCATGCATCAACAAACCCGCGGTGGGCGGGCGCTGTTCGAACCTTGGCGGGCCTGCGCCCGGGGTTTCATTGCGCTCGCTTCACCCGATGACAAGAGACCATAGGGAAGCGCCATGTCGACCATCAGCAGCACCGCCCGTACCGCCAGCAGCTCCACGACCCTGAGCCAGCGCCTGAGCGCGGCGATTTTCGCCTCGATCCTCGGTGCAGGCCTGGTCTATTTCGCCGGTTTCTCCCACATCGAAGCGGTGCACAACGCGGCCCACGACACCCGCCACAGCGCCGCATTCCCGTGCCATTGAGACCTGACGACATGATCAAGCGTATCGCGCAAACCGCCGGTTTCAGCGGGTTGCTGGCCGCCCTGCTGCTAACCCTCCTCCAGAGTTTCTGGGTATCGCCGCTGATTCTGCAGGCCGAAACCTACGAAAGCGCACCGGCTACCGAGCACCATGAGCACGCCGCTGGGGCCGTTCACTCCCATGATGCCCAAGCGTGGGAGCCGGAAGACGGTTGGCAACGACTGCTCTCCACCACCGGCGGCAATCTGGTAGTCGCGGTGGGTTTCGCCCTGATGTTGGCGGGCTTGTACACCCTGCGGGCGCCGACTCGCACGTCCCAGGGATTGCTTTGGGGTTTGGCCGGTTATGCCACGTTTGTCCTGGCCCCCACCCTCGGCCTGCCACCGGAGCTGCCTGGTACGGCGGCGGCCGATCTGGCCCAACGGCAGATGTGGTGGATCGGCACGGCGGCCTCCACTGCGGTAGGTATCGCCCTGATTGTCTTCGGCAGGCATTGGTTGCTCAAACTGTTGGGCGTGGCGACCTTGCTGCTGCCCCATGTCATCGGTGCGCCGCAGCCTGAGGTCCACTCGATGCTGGCGCCCGAAGCACTTGAAAGCCAGTTCAAGCTCGCCTCGCAATTGACCAACGTCGCGTTCTGGCTGGCCTTGGGCCTGGTCAGCGCATGGTTGTTCCGGCGTGGCGACCAGGCTCAGCACGACGCATGAGCACCGGGCCGATCCTGGTGGTCGGCCTGGGCTGTCAACGCGGCTGCCCGGCCAGCACGCTGCGAGAACTGCTTGATCAGACTTTGCGGGCACACGGCATCGAGCTCTCTGAGGTTCGCGCCTTGGCCAGTATCGACCTCAAGCGTGACGAGCCGGGCCTGCTGGAGCTGGCCGAGCAACTGGAGTTGCCGCTGACCTGTTTCAATGCCGAGCAATTGTCCAGCTACCAGCAGCGGCTCAGTCACCGCTCCGAGATCGCTTTTGAACGCACCGGTTGCTATGGCATCGCCGAAAGCGCTGCCCTGGCCCTGGCCGACCGGTTGGGCGCGACACCTGCGACGCTGTTGATTCCTCGCCAAAAGACCCCAAGCGCCACGCTGGCATTGGCGGTGACGTCGTAAAACCCGATAATTCGCGCCCTGGATCATGAGCGATCTTCATTCAAAGGGTCGCCCACTCACCTTTAGGAACCGGTCATGACCGTTTATTTCATTGGCGCCGGCCCTGGCGACCCGGAACTGATCACTGTCAAAGGTCAGCGACTGATCCGCAGCTGCGCGCTGATCATTTACGCCGGCTCCCTGGTGCCCACAGCCGTGCTGGAAGGCCACAGCGCCGAACAGGTGGTCAACAGCGCCGAGCTGCACCTGGAGCAGATTATCGAGTTGATCAAGGCCGCTCACTTCAAGGGCCAGGACGTGGCCAGGGTGCACTCCGGCGACCCGAGCCTGTATGGCGCCATTGGCGAGCAGATTCGGTGCCTGCGGGAACTGGACATCCCGTTCGAGATCATCCCCGGCGTGACCGCGACCTCCGCCTGCGCCGCCCTGCTGGGCGCCGAACTGACTTTGCCGGACGTGTCCCAAAGCCTGATCCTCACCCGCTACGCAGACAAAACCGCGATGCCCGCCGGCGAAGAACTGGGCAGCCTGGCGCAGCACGGGGCGAGCATGGCGATTCACTTGGGCGTCAATCATCTGGAAAAAATCGTCAGCGAACTGCTGCCCCACTACGGCGCGGATTGTCCGATCGCAGTGATTCACCGGGCGACATGGCCGGATCAGGATTGGGTGGTGGGTACGCTGGCTGACATTGCCGAAAAGGTCCAGGCCAAGGGCTTTCGACGCACGGCGCTGATTCTGGTGGGACGCGTACTGGGTAATGATGTGTTCAGTGAGTCGTCGCTCTACCGCGCCGGGCACGCGCATCTCTACAGACCCTGAAAACACAACTTTAAGAGCGAGCTTGCTCCCACAGGGATTTGCGGCGATTAAAAAATCGAACATCACCGCCGCCCCAATGTGGGAGCGGGCTTGCTCGCGAAAGCGGTGGATCAGCTTGCGCGGATGTCGGATCCGCCCAAAAAAAACGGCGCTCACGGGCGCCGTTTTTTTGTATCCGCAGCGAACACCTATCAGTAGTAGGCGTTTTCTTTCTGCGTGTGGTCGGTCACGTCGCGCACGCCCTTGAGTTCCGGGATACGCTCGAGCAAGGTGCGCTCGATGCCTTCCTTCAAGGTCACGTCGGCCTGGCCGCAGCCCTGGCAACCGCCGCCGAACTGGAGCACGGCGATGCCGTCTTCCACCACGTCGATCAGCGATACCTGGCCGCCGTGGCTGGCCAGCCCCGGGTTGATTTCGGTTTGCAGGTAATAATTGATGCGCTCGTTGACCGGGCTGTCGGCATTGACCATCGGCACCTTGGCGTTCGGCGCCTTGATGGTCAACTGGCCGCCCATGCGGTCGGTGGCATAGTCGACCACCGCGTCGTCCAGGAACGCTTCGCTGAACGAGTCGATGTACGCGGTGAAGCTCTTGAGCCCCAGCGCGGTGTCTTCAGGTTTCTCTTCCCCCGGCTTGCAGTAGGCAATGCAGGTTTCAGCGTACTGGGTGCCGGGCTGGGTGATGAAGATGCGGATCCCGATACCTGGGGTGTTCTGCTTGGACAGCAGGTCGGCCAGGTAATCGTGGGCGGCATCGGTAATGGTAATGGCGGTCATGGAAACTCCTCGCAGGCTTGTCGGCAGTTTACGCCAATCATCGCGCCGGACAAAGTCCTAGTATTTTTGTCAGGAAAGCGCCCGGATATCCTGGTCAGAGGTTCTGGTAGCGATTCATGTCCAGCACCCCACTTTCCAGCGGCTCCGTCTCCTGCAGGTAGTGGCTCAGGTCATGGAAGTACTGCCAGAACTGCGGGTGACTGCGCCGAATGCCCCAGCGCTCGACAATTCGCTCGAAAGCCTGCCCGTCCCGGGCGCCCTCCATGGCGTCGACAAAGGCCGGCACTTGCTCGGCGGGGATGTTGAAGATGAAGTTCGGATAGCTGCTCAGCACACCCGGAAAGACCGTCAAGGTGTCCAGCCCCGGCTGGTATCGCAGCGCCTCGCCGAGCAAAAATGCCACGTTACTGTGAGCGCGGTTGCGCAGCAGACTGTAGACCTCACGGCGACCGCTGACGGTTTCGACGCGCAACATGGTCGCTTCCGGCAACTGGTTGATGACGCTCAGGCCCGCCGCCGGTCGGGAAGACAGGCGACTGAGGGCCTGTTCGGCGTTCTGTAAGGCCGGATCAATGTTCGGACGCGAGCAATAGGCGCCATTACACCGGTTGATCGGATCGGGCCGCGCGTTCAAATCACCATAACGAACCAGCAATTGCTGGACGAAATCGCGCTTGGGATCATCTTCGTCAAGCTTGAGAGCGGTGGGTTTGTCGTCGTCGATGGCCTCGTAATCGAGCCACATCTTGAATTTTCCGCCCGACTGATACCAATCGTTGAGGTAGTCCTCGCGGGAATCGGCTGGCATCAGCCGCAGGAAGTTCTGCTCCGCGCCGTTGCGAATCAGGTCGAAATACAGTCGCGTCTGGGCCTGGTGGGACACGTTGCCGAACACGTCGAAGTTCACCGCCAACTGATAATAAGTGCGCTCCAGCAATGGAAAGTCGAACAGCCACATCGTCTGCGGCACCTCGCCAATCAGGCCCTTGGTGACCGAAGCACTGTCGAAATGCCGGAAAATGCTCAGCAAGGCATTGTCGTTGCCGGCCCACAGCGTCGACCAACTGGGCGCAGGCAGGTCGGCGTAGTTGTCGCGACGCAAGGCTTCGTACTCGTTGCGCTTGTCCCGGTAGTCCAGCCACAGGCTCAGGACGCTGCCCACGTCGTCATTCTGCCCCGGCATCGCCAGCAACGGTGTGGCCTGGCCGCGGTAATTGGGGTCGGTGATGTACAGATCATGTTCCGGGGCCTGGAACAACGCCCAGAAGTTGTCGCGAATCACGTCCGTGGCGATCTGGCCCCGGCAAACCGGGCCGCGGATAAATGTGCGCACGAAATACTCGGCGTTATCGAGCATGAACTGATAGCGGGCCTGGGCCGGGATCGCCTCGAAGGTGGAAAACGGGTTGGCCCGCCGCTCCGGGCCGTACCCTGGCAACGCAGTGACCTGCCATCTGCCGCTGTAGAACAGGCTCTTGATCCGCGCCATTTTCGCCGCGCTCAACCCGTAGGTGATGTGGGTCTTGTGCACGATCACCCCTTGTACCGGCCAGAGCCGGTAATACACACGGGTGCCTGGGTCATCGTTCGGGCGGCGGGTGTTGATCAGATCGATTGGCTGGCCGGTAGGCGTGCGCGAACGTACCCACTGGAAGAAATGCCCCGGCTCGCCATCCTTGAAATAAATGTGCGCCAGAAACCAGTGCTCAAACAACCACCGGCCCACTAGGCTTTCCCGGGCGCCGGGGGCGTTGAGCAGGTTTTCCCACTGCACCACCTGCAACGCTTCGGCGGCGCTCGGCGCCAGCGCTTGCTGATCGATGGGTGCACCCGCGGCCAGCCAGCGCTGCAAGGTCTGATATTGCTGGTCGGTCAGGCCAGTGACCGCCAGAGGCATGCCTTCCTTGGGATGCGCGGCGGCGTACTCGTCGAATTGCCCCGGCATCGGGCAGCTGTTGTCACGCTCAAGCCCAAGCACGATGTCCTGGGGCAGCTTGGCGTTGGGCTGCAACGGTGTGTTGTGGCCCAGTTCGAGCATCTGCGCCATCAGCGCGGCCTGACTGCCTTGAGCATCCAGCACGGAATAGAAGCCTTTGCGCTGCCAGGCCCGCTGGCCGGAGGCGTCATAGAACAAACGGGTGGGTTCGGCAGCCTGGCGTCGTTCACCGTCATAGACTGGCAGCTTGCTCGCGCCCCGGGACACGCCTTCGCCACTGCCCAGGCTCAATTGGCACGCAGAGTCATAGCAGGCGTGGCAGGCGACGCATTTTTCCGTGAAGATCGGCTGGATATCGCGAGTGTAGGAAATCGCCGGGGCGGGATCCTTTGCCACTGAGTAAAAAGACAACAGCAGCAACAGACTGCCGAATAAGACGCGGTACGGCATGTCTCGGGTCCCTAAGAGATAATCCGGCGATTCTACCGGGCCGCCATCGCGATGCAAACATGAGCAGGATTCATGCAAAAGCCACCCATGATCAAATCCTGTACAGGTTTGCTATCATCCCCGCCTTCGTAATGGTCTTTTTCCAGGTAGTCCTATGTCCGATCGCAGCGCTCGCCTTTATCTTCTCCAGCAGGCCCTCAAGGAACGCATTCTGATCCTCGACGGCGGCATGGGTACGATGATCCAGAGCTACAAGCTTGAGGAACAGGACTATCGTGGCAAGCGTTTCGCCGACTGGCCGAGCGACGTCAAGGGCAACAATGATTTGTTGGTCCTGAGCCGTCCGGATGTGATCGGCGCCATCGAAAAAGCCTACCTGGATGCCGGTGCCGACATTCTGGAAACCAACACCTTCAACGCCACCCAGGTGTCCCAGGCCGACTACGGCATGCAGGGCCTGGCCTACGAGCTGAACCTGGAAGGCGCGCGCCTGGCCCGCAAGGTCGCCGACGCCAAGACCCTTGAAACACCGGACAAGCCGCGCTTCGTAGCCGGCGTGCTGGGCCCGACCAGCCGCACCTGCTCGCTGTCGCCAGACGTGAACAACCCCGGCTACCGCAACGTGACCTTCGACGAGCTGGTGGAGAACTACACCGAGGCCACCAAGGGCCTGATCGAAGGCGGCGCCGACCTGATCCTCATCGAAACCATTTTCGACACGCTTAATGCCAAGGCAGCGATTTTCGCCGTGCAAGGGGTGTATGAGGAATTAGGCGTCGAACTGCCGATCATGATCTCCGGCACCATCACCGACGCGTCCGGCCGCACACTGTCCGGCCAGACCACCGAAGCCTTCTGGAACTCCGTCGCTCACGCCAAGCCAATCTCCGTTGGGTTGAACTGCGCCCTCGGTGCCAGCGAACTGCGCCCGTACCTCGAAGAACTGTCGAACAAGGCCAGCACCCACGTATCGGCGCACCCGAACGCCGGTCTGCCCAATGAATTCGGTGAATACGACGAACTGCCGGTGGACACCGCCAAAGTCATCGAAGAGTTTGCCCAAAGCGGCTTCCTGAACATCGTCGGCGGCTGCTGTGGCACCACCCCGGCGCACATCGAAGCCATCGCCAAGGCCGTGGCCGGCTACGCACCGCGCCAGATTCCGGAGATCCCGCGGGCTTGCCGCCTGTCGGGCCTGGAACCGTTCACCATCGATCGCAGCTCCTTGTTCGTCAACGTCGGCGAGCGGACCAACATCACCGGTTCGGCCAAGTTCGCCCGCCTTATCCGCGAACACAACTACACCGAAGCCCTGGAAGTGGCCCTGCAGCAGGTCGAGGCCGGCGCGCAGGTGATCGACATCAACATGGACGAGGGCATGCTCGATTCGAAGAAGGCCATGGTGACCTTCCTCAATCTGATTGCCGGCGAACCGGATATTTCCCGCGTGCCGATCATGATCGACTCCTCCAAGTGGGAAGTGATCGAAGCGGGCCTCAAGTGCATCCAGGGCAAGGGCATCGTCAACTCCATCAGCATGAAGGAAGGCGTCGAGCAGTTCATCCATCACGCCAAGTTGTGCAAACGCTACGGCGCCGCCGTGGTGGTGATGGCCTTCGACGAAGCTGGCCAGGCCGATACCGAAGCGCGCAAGAAGGAAATCTGCAAGCGCTCCTACGACATCCTGGTCAATGAAGTCGGCTTCCCGCCGGAAGACATCATCTTTGACCCGAACATCTTCGCCGTCGCCACCGGTATCGAAGAGCACAACAACTATGCCGTGGATTTCATCAACGCCTGCGCCTACATCCGCGACGAACTGCCTTATGCGCTGACCTCGGGTGGCGTGTCCAACGTGTCCTTCTCGTTCCGGGGCAACAACCCGGTGCGCGAGGCGATTCATTCGGTGTTCCTGCTCTATGCAATCCGCTCGGGCCTGACCATGGGCATCGTCAACGCCGGCCAACTGGAGATCTACGACCAGATCCCGGTGGAACTGCGCGACGCGGTGGAAGACGTGATCCTCAACCGCACGCCTGAAGGCACCGACGCCCTGCTCGCCATCGCCGACAAGTACAAGGGCGACGGCAGCGTCAAGGAAGCGGAAACCGAAGAGTGGCGTGGCTGGGAAGTGAACAAGCGCCTGGAACACGCGCTGGTCAAGGGCATCACCACGCACATCGTCGAAGACACCGAGGAATCGCGGCTGTCGTTCGCCCGGCCGATCGAAGTCATCGAAGGCCCGTTGATGGCCGGCATGAACATCGTCGGCGACCTGTTCGGCGCCGGCAAAATGTTCCTGCCCCAAGTGGTGAAGTCCGCCCGGGTGATGAAGCAGGCCGTGGCCCACCTGATTCCATTCATCGAGGCGGAAAAAGGCGACAAGCCAGAAGCCAAGGGCAAGATCCTCATGGCCACGGTCAAGGGCGACGTCCACGACATCGGCAAGAATATCGTCGGCGTGGTGCTCGGTTGCAACGGCTATGACGTGGTCGACCTGGGCGTGATGGTGCCGGCAGAGAAGATTCTGCAGGTGGCCAAGGAGCAGAAGTGCGACATCATCGGGCTGTCCGGCCTGATCACTCCGTCCCTGGACGAGATGGTGCATGTGGCCCGCGAGATGCAGCGCCAGGATTTCCACCTGCCCCTGATGATCGGTGGCGCCACGACCTCCAAGGCCCACACGGCAGTGAAAATCGAACCCAAGTACAGCAACGACGCGGTGATCTACGTCACCGACGCCTCGCGCGCCGTGGGCGTGGCCACCCAGTTGCTGTCCAAGGAACTCAAGCCGGCATTCGTCGAGAAAACCCGCCTGGAGTACATCGACGTTCGCGAGCGCACCGCCAACCGCAGCGCCCGTACCGAACGCCTGAGCTACCCGGCCGCCGTGGCGAAAAAACCGCAGTTCGACTGGAGCAGCTACCAGCCGGTCAAGCCGACCTTTACCGGCGCCAAGGTGCTGGACAACATTGACCTCAACGTCCTGGCCGAATACATCGACTGGACACCGTTCTTCATTTCCTGGGACCTGGCCGGCAAGTACCCGCGCATCCTCACCGACGAAGTGGTCGGGGAAGCGGCTACTGCCCTGTACGCCGATGCCCGGGCGATGCTGCGCAAGCTCATCGACGAGAAACTCATCAGCGCCCGCGCCGTGTTCGGCTTCTGGCCGGCCAACCAGGTGCATGACGACGATCTGGAAGTCTATGGCGAGGATGGCAAGCCACTGGCCCGCCTGCATCACCTGCGCCAGCAGATCATCAAGACCGATGGCAAGCCGAACTTCTCCCTGGCCGACTTCGTCGCGCCCAAGGACAGCGGTGTGACCGACTACGTGGGCGGCTTCATCACCACCGCCGGCATCGGCGCCGAAGAAGTCGCCAAGGCCTACCAGGAAGCCGGCGACGACTACAACTCGATCATGGTCAAGGCCCTGGCCGACCGCTTGGCCGAGGCCTGCGCCGAATGGCTGCACCAGCAGGTGCGCAAGGAACATTGGGGTTACGCCAAGGACGAAAGCCTGGACAACGACGCCCTGATCAAGGAGCAATACACCGGCATCCGCCCTGCCCCCGGTTACCCGGCCTGCCCGGATCACACCGAAAAGGCCACCTTGTTCCGCCTGCTCGACCCCGAGGCCAGCGAACTGAAGGCTGGACGCAGCGGCGTATTCCTCACCGAGCATTACGCCATGTTCCCGGCGGCAGCCGTCAGCGGCTGGTATTTCGCCCATCCCCAGGCGCAATACTTCGCCGTGGGCAAGATCGACAAGGATCAGGTCCAGAGCTATACCGCGCGCAAAGGCCAGGACTTGAGCGTGACTGAGCGCTGGTTGGCGCCGAATTTGGGTTACGACAACTAAGAGCCTTAAAGGATCGCAGGCTCCTACAGGGTTTTGTGTATTGCTGTAGGGGCTGCCGCAGGTTGCGATCTTTTGTCTATGCTTGTTCCAAACCCATGGCAGACGAGGGATTTATGGACGATCCGATCGACAACAAGCCGCCGACCCTGTGGCAGATGGTGCACAGTGTGCTGGCTGCCGCCTTCGGCGTGCAGAGCGGCAAGAATCGCGCCCGTGACTTCACCCACGGCAAGCCGAGTCACTTCGTGGTATTGGGCATCGCCTTCACGGTGATCTTCGCCCTGACACTGTTTGGCATCGTCAAGCTGGTGGTGCATCTGGCGGGGTTGTAAATCTGTCTACGACACACATAACCCCCCTGTGGGAGCGAGCCTGCTCGCGATAGCGGTTTGTCAGTCACCTCATGGCTGACTGACAAACCGCTATCGCGAGCAGGCTCGCTCCCACAGTTTTTTCACCACCGCTCTATTGGTGACTGACCCAGAACACCGCGGTGCCCACCACCAGGATAATCAGGAACAAAATGGCCCAGGCATCAACAGTACTGTCGCTTTTCCTTGCTTTGGTCGGATTGCTCATTGCATCGCCTCTTGTCGGTTTTGTAGGTGATTGCATAGGGACTCGACCACAGTTAAGACGATGATTGCCCGCACGACAAATGTGGGTTAGGCAATAATCAATCCCATTAGTCGA
This sequence comes from Pseudomonas sp. N-1-13, assembly GCF_057787095.1. Classification (NCBI taxonomy): domain Bacteria; kingdom Pseudomonadati; phylum Pseudomonadota; class Gammaproteobacteria; order Pseudomonadales; family Pseudomonadaceae; genus Pseudomonas; species Pseudomonas sp. N-1-13. The sequence continues at coordinate 3,641,192 of NZ_JBYNRI010000001.1, forward strand.
TTTGGTTCTTTACATATACTCAAACATCACTTTTGCGCATAACTCAAAACAGGTATCTTGCACCGGCTCCTGTAGGAGTGCGCGGCCGTGCGCGCAGAATTGCCGAGGCAGAATCCGATTCCAGCGAGCCAACACGCAGCTGTTTCTGATCGGCCCAAGCCTGAGAACGAGACTTATATGTACGTATATGACGAGTACGATCAGCGGATCATCGAGGACCGCGTCAAGCAGTTCCGTGATCAGACCCGACGCTATCTGGCAGGCGAGCTGAGCGAAGAAGAATTCCGCCCTCTGCGTTTGCAGAATGGCCTGTATATCCAGCGCTTCGCCCCGATGCTGCGCGTAGCGGTGCCCTATGGCCAACTGACCTCGCGTCAGGTGCGCATGCTGGCCAAGATTGCCCGCGACTACGACAAAGGCTATGCCCACATCAGTACCCGCCAGAACGTCCAGTACAACTGGCCCGCCCTGGAAGATGTGCCCCAGATCCTGGCTGAACTGGCCACCGTGCAGATGCACGCGATCCAGACCAGCGGCAACTGCCTGCGCAACGTCACCACCGACCAGTTCGCCGGTGTCGCGGCCGATGAGTTGATCGACCCGCGCCCCTGGTGCGAGATCGTTCGCCAGTGGACCACCTTCCACCCGGAATTCGCCTACCTGCCGCGCAAGTTCAAGATCGCCATCAATGGCTCGACCTCGGACCGTGCGGCCATTGAAGTCCACGACATCGGCCTGGAGACGGTCTACAACGCCGCGGGCGAGCTGGGCTTCCGTGTGCTGGTGGGCGGCGGCCTGGGCCGTACGCCGGTGGTCGGCGCGTTCATCAACGAGTTCTTGCCATGGCAGGACCTGCTGAGCTACCTCGACGCCATCCTGCGGGTGTACAACCGCTACGGCCGTCGTGACAACAAGTACAAGGCGCGGATCAAGATCCTGGTCAAGGCTCTTACGCCAGAAGTGTTCGCCGAAAAGGTCGAGGCCGAAATGGCTCACCTGCGCGGCGGCCAGACCACCCTGACCGAAGCCGAAGTCCATCGCGTAGCCAAGCATTTCGTCGACCCGGACTACAAGGCCTTGAGCAACCAGGACGCCGAGCTGGCCGCGCTCGACAAAGAACATCCGGGCTTCGCCCGTTGGCGCACTCGCAACACCCTGGCCCACAAGAAACCGGGCTACGTCGCGGTGACCCTGTCCCTGAAGCCGACCGGCGTCGCGCCGGGCGACATCACCGACAAGCAGCTGGACGCCGTGGCCGACCTGGCTGAGCGCTACAGCTTCGGTCAACTGCGCACCTCCCACGAACAGAACATCATCCTGGCGGACGTTGAACAGAGCCAGTTGTTCACCCTGTGGGGCGAGTTACGCGAGCAAGGGTTCGCCACGCCGAACATCGGCCTGCTGACCGACATAATCTGCTGCCCGGGCGGCGATTTCTGCTCCCTGGCCAACGCCAAGTCGATCCCTATCGCCGAGTCGATCCAGCGTCGTTTCGACGACCTGGACTACCTGTTCGACATCGGCGAGCTGGACCTGAACATTTCCGGTTGCATGAACGCCTGTGGTCACCACCACGTCGGCCACATCGGCATCCTGGGCGTGGACAAGAAAGGCGAGGAGTTCTACCAGGTCTCCCTGGGCGGCAGCGGTAGCCGCGACGCCAGCCTGGGCAAGATCCTCGGCCCATCGTTTGCCCAGGACGACATGCCTGACGTGATCGAGAAGCTGATCGACGTTTACATCGAACAACGTACTGAAGACGAGCGTTTCATCGACACTTATCAACGTATCGGCATCGACCTCTTCAAGGAACGCGTCTATGCAGCGAATAATTAAGAACGACGAGGTTATCGACGAAACCTGGCACCTGCTGCCCAAGGACGCGACCCTCGATGGTATTTCCAACTGCGACGACCTGATCGTGCCCCTGGCCCTGTGGCGCGATCATGCTCACGCCCTCAAGGCCCGCGATGGCGGCCTGGGTGTGTGGCTGGACGCCGACGAAGAGGCGGAGGAAATCGGTGATGACGCCAATCAGTTCCAGGTCATCGCCCTGAACTTCCCGGCCTTCACCGACGGGCGCAGCTACTCCAACGCTCGCCTGCTGCGTGAGCGTTATGGCTTCAAGGGCGAATTGCGGGCGATTGGCGATGTGCTGCGCGACCAACTGTTCTACATGCGCCGTTGCGGTTTCGACGCCTTTGCCTTGCGCGCCGACAAGGACCCCTTTGAAGCCCTCGAAAGCCTCAAGGATTTCTCGGTGACCTACCAGGCTGCCACTGACGAACCGTTGCCGTTGTTTCGTCGTCGCTGAAACCTGATACAAAAAAAGCCCTGATCCGGGTGTTCCGGTTCAGGGCTTTTTTATGGATGGATGATTGGTGCGGAACCTGATCTTCAGCTCACCCTGAACCCAATGTGGGAGCGAGCCTGCTCGCGATAGCGGCTCGCCTGAGCAGGTGATGCTGGATGAACCACCGTCATCGCGAGCAGGCTCGCTCCCACAGGGTTAGCCGTTACCAGAACCGCTGCTGGGTCAGGCGGCTCCACCAACTGAGCAGCACCCGGTCCACCGAACCACTGGCCGCCATGCCAATACGCTCCTGCAAACTTTTGCGCTCGGCGTAGTGCAAGTGGTACAGCTCGGCACTCTTGGCTCGTTCGGCCAGGTATTCATCGCTGGTTTTCAGCTCGTCCACCAGGCGCTTGTCCAATGCTGCGACGCCCAGCCAGACTTCGCCAGTCGCCACTTCATCAATGGCCAGTTGCGGACGGTAGTTGGACACGAAGTTCTTGAACAACTCATGGGTGATGTCCAGGTCTTCCTGGAACTTCTCCCGACCCTTCTCGGTGTTTTCGCCAAACACCGTCAACGTGCGCTTGTATTCACCGGCCGTCAGCACTTCAAAATCGATGTCGTGCTTCTTCAGGAGACGGTTGACGTTTGGCAACTGGGCCACGACGCCGATGGAGCCAAGAATGGCAAAAGGCGCGCTGATGATCTTCTCGCCGATGCACGCCATCATGTAGCCGCCGCTGGCCGCGACCTTGTCGATGCACACCGTCAGCGGCACGCCGGCCTGACGGATCCGGGCCAGTTGCGAGGAGGCCAGACCGTAGCTGTGGACCATGCCGCCACCGCTTTCCAGGCGCAACACCACTTCATCCTTCGGGGTCGCCAGGGTCAGCAATGCGGTGATTTCATGACGAAGGCTCTCGGTGGCCGAGGCTTTGATGTCACCGTCAAAATCCAGCACGAATACCCGAGGCTTGGCCGCCGGCTTGTCCTTGTGTTTCTTGGCGGCCTTTTCAGCCTTGCCTTCGGTCTTGCGCAGGGCCTTGAGCTGGTCTTTATCCAGCAGCGTCTGCTCCAGGCGCTCACGCAGTCCCTTGTAGAAGTCGTTGAGTTTGCTCACCTGCAACTGGCCGGCAGACTTGCGCCGGCCCTTGCTGCGCAGGGCAGCAAAACTGGCCAGCACCACCAGGATGGCGATCACCAGCGTCACGGTCTTGGCCAGGAAACTGGCGTATTCGATGAAAAACTCCACGATGGCTCCTAATAAATTCAAAACGCCGCTCAAGGGCGGGCACTCAACACGTTCAGCATACCCATGCGCCTGCGCCACGACCAGCCGTGAAACCTGTGGTTACCTTAACGGGAGCGCAGCTGGACAAGACTGTAACAGGCATTTCAAACAAGCGTATGTTTTTTCATTGACAGCTCACCGCCATCCTCATAACCTCGCCAAACCTTCAACGTACCGGGATGACGCGGACGTGGGCAGTATCTATCTGATTCGACATGGCCAGGCCTCCTTTGGTGCGGACGACTACGATGTCCTTTCGCCAAACGGTGTACGCCAGGCGCAAGTGCTGGGCAGCCACCTGGCCGAACTGGGTGTCGTGTTCGATCGCTGCCTCTCGGGCGACCTGCGTCGCCAGCAGGATACCGCCACCGGTGCGCTGGGCCAGATGTCCGCCGCCGGGCTGCCGGTTCCCGGGCTGGAGATCGATTCGGCGTTCAATGAGTTCGATGCCGACGCGGTGATCCGCGCCCTGCTGCCGGACATGCTGCCCCAGGAACCCGAAGCCCTGTACATTCTGCGCAATGCCGCACAGAACCGCGCCGAGTTCCAGCGCATCTTCGCGTTGATCATCGAGCGCTGGCTCAGCGGCCAGTACGACCCGCCCGAACTGGAAAGCTGGCTGGGTTTCGTCGAACGCGTGCAGACCGGCCTGCAGCGCATTCTGGAGCAAGCCGACAATTCCCAGAAAATCGCCGTGTTCACTTCCGGCGGGACCATCACCGCCCTGCTCCACCTGATCACCCAGATGCCTGCGCGGCAGGCCTTCGAACTGAACTGGCAAATCGTCAACACCTCGCTCAACCACCTGAAATTCAGGGGCCGCGAGGTGGCCCTGGCTTCCTTCAACAGTCATGCCCACCTGCAACTGCTGAAGGCCCCGGACCTCATCACCTTTCGCTGAGTCCGGATCACTGTAGACCCTTGCTGTATAACCCAAATAAGGATCGAAACCATGACCTCCGTAGCCGACGCCGTACAAGCCATGAAAGCCAAGTTCAACCCAGACGCCGCTACCGGCCTGGACTTGATATTTGGTTTCAACATCACTGACGAAGACAAGCACTACGCCCTGATCGTCAAGGATGGCACCTGTGAGCTGCAAGAAGGCGAAAATGAGAACGCCAACTGCACGCTGATCATGGACAGCGAAACCCTCAAGGGCATCGTCAGCGGCGATACCGACGGCATGCAAGCGTTCATGGGCGGCAAGCTGCGCGTCGAAGGCGACATGATGCTGTCGATGAAGCTGTCCGAATTGTTCCCGGCCTGAGTCTACTTGCCCTTTCTACGGGTGCTCTGGCTGCAAACGAATCCCGCCTCTGTGGCGGGATTTGTGTTTTTACTTGAGCATTTCCACTGGCCGGTCCATCGCTATCGCGAGCAGGCTCGTTCCCACAGGGGATCTGGAGCGACGCTCAATCCTCATCACCCGGAGCAATGGAGCGAGCCTGCTTGCGATAGCGCCGGTACATTCAGCAAAGGACCCTGCGGTAGTTCGCAGGTGTCGTACAATCCCCGCTTTCCCCGTATCGGCCTGACCATGGACATCGACCTCGCCCGCACCTTTCTGGAAATCGTCCGCCACGGCAGCCTCGCCGCCGCGGCCGACAAGCTGCACGTCACCCAGACGGCTATCACGGCGCGAGTCCAGAAGCTTGAAAGCCAGCTTGGCTGCGTGCTGTTTGTGCGCAACCGTGCCGGCGCGCGCCTGACTGCCGACGGTGAAACCTTCGTGGTGTATGCCAATCAACTGGTGCAGACCTGGGAAGCGGCCCGCCGGGACCTGCCCTTGCCCGAAGGTTTTCGCAACGTTTTGCACCTCGGTGGCGAGGTCAGCCTATGCAACCCCTTGATGCTCGCCTGGGCCGAGGAACTGCGCCATAAAATCCCCGGCCATGCCCTGCGCATGGACATCCGCGATGGCGAAAAACTGCTGCAACAACTGGAACTGGGCCTGCTGGATGCCGCCGTGGTGTATCAGCCCGAATACTGGCCGAGGCTGCAAGTGGAACAGTTGCTGGAAGAGAAACTGATCCTGGTGCGCCTGGCGACCCGTCCCGAGCCCTACGTGTACATCGACTGGAGTGCCGACTTCCGTCGTCAACACGACACTGCGCTGCCGGACAAGGCCAAGGCGGCCGTGACGTTCAACCTCGGCCCCCTGGCCCTGCAGTACATTCTGGAGAACGGCGGCAGCGGCTACTTCCGGACCCGAGTGGTGCAGAGCTATCTGGACAGCGGCATCCTGGAGCGGGTGCCCAAGGCGCCGGAATTCAACTACCCGACTTACCTCGTGTACTCCAGGGATCGGGATTCGGCGGCGTTGCAGCAAGCGTTCGAAGTGCTGCGCCAGATCGTCACGACCGGCAGCGACTGGTCCCAGCGCTGGGACCCGCTGACCTGACGAGTCTGCCGAAAAAAGCCCTCCTGCAAGCAGAGGGCTCCTCACCGACAGCCCGGCCCTAGGACTATCCCTGCAAGTACTGCGCGATCTCGTCCTTGACCTGCAAACGTTTCTCCTTGAGCGTCTTCAGGGCAACATCGGACAGTGCCGCGGAGGACGGTTTCTCGGCGTCGACCACTTCGGCATCTATTTGGGAATACTTGAGAAGTAACGAGTCGAGCCTGGGATTCTCGCTGCGCTTTTGCTGGATGTCGTCTTTTGTGCAGTTGAGATCCTGGCACAAATCGTGGATCACCGGCATGGAACACCTCCTTTGGTAGAACGATGGCTAACGCCTTCTACGGCGCTCGTCGACTATCAGAATGGCCTCGCCAACGGGGTTCTGTCGACCGCCAATCCGACCAGCGGTGACCGTTCGTCGTACCGCACCGCTTTGCAATCAAACCTTTGTCCGCCCGCCGCTCTCCATTGAACAGGACGACACAAGTCCCTTGTACAACCTGTGTGGAGACTTACCTATGGACGGATTCAACCTGCGTCAACTCGGCCTGGCAGTTGCCTTGAGCACCAGTATGGGAATGGCTTGGGCCGCGACTTCCAGCGACTTCGTCGACAACGCGGCGGCCGGTGGTATCGCGGAAATCGAAACCAGCAAACTGGCCCTGGAAAAAAGCAGTTCGGCGGACGTCAAGGAATTCGCCAACATGATGATTTCCGACCACACCAAAGCTAACGAGGAGTTGATCTCGCTGGCGAAAAAACACGATATCGAAGTGCCGGACGAAACCACGCTGGTGAAAAAGGCCAAGGCCAAGATTCTCGATATGCGCGAGGAATCGTTTGATGCGGCCTACGCCAACAACCAGGTGATGGCCCACGAAGAAACCATTGCCCTGTTCAAGAAAGAAGCCGAGACCGTCACTGACGACAAGAAGCCCGGCAACACCGAGCTGAAGGCGTTCGCGCAGAAAATGCTTCCAGACCTGGAAAAACATCTGCAGATGGCCAAGAAACTCCAGGCAGCCCATCCGAGCAAATAAAGCTTGAAACCTGAAAAAGCCCGACCATCGAGTCGGGCTTTTTCTAGGCTCTGCTAGCCGCCATCGGTGTCGATATCGGCATCAGTGCTCTCACCGGATTCCGGGCGGTCCGGGTCAGGCTTGAAGCCAGGGCTGAAGGTGTTGTCGTTGTCCTGGTGGTGATTTTTTTGATCGACTTCGCTGTCGGCGCTTTGGGCCTTGCCTGCCCCAGCCGGGCTGACTGGCTGGGTGCCAGCGGGCTCAGGGGAAACCTGAGGATCGATCGCCGGATCATTGCGCGGTGACGGGGCCTGCGTCTGGCCTTGTTGCTGGGTGTTTGCAGGATCTTGGTTCATAGGCACCTCATTCATGACAGGCCGGATTGATGACCGGTCATGGTCATTTGAAGGTGACATGGCGGCTTCGGTTCCATTTGTTTACGGTGCCGCGCTCAGCGCCCCAACACGGTTCCCACCATCCGGGTCAGCGCGTCCGAGCCGTAGGGTTTGCTCAGCAAATGAGTGTCGGGGCTCAACTGGTGGTTGCGGGAGATGATGTCCCGGGTGTGGCCCGAGGTGAACAGCACCGGTACCGGTGGTGACTGCACCTTAGCCCAAGCGGCCAGGTCGGAACTCTTGATCAGCCCGGGCATGACCACATCCGTGAAGATCAGGTCCACCACGACACCCTCCAGCAGCAGTTTCATGGCCTCGTCACCATTGGCGGCCGTGAGGGTCCGATAACCGGACTGTTCCAGCAGCTCCACCGACGCGCTGCGCACCTCTTCGTTATCCTCCACCACCAGAATCGTCTCTTGCCCACCGGTCAGAAGCGGGCTGTGTGGGGCCTCTTCACCTGTTTCAGGTTGCCGACTGCGGGGGAAATACATCTGCGCTCGCGTGCCCTCTCCCACGTCACTGGTAATCTCGATATGCCCGCCACTTTGCTTGACGAACCCGAACACCATGCTCAACCCAAGCCCGGTGCCCTGGCCGTCAGTCTTGGTGGTGAAAAACGGCTCGAACACATGGTCCAGGACATCGGGTGGCATGCCCGCGCCGCGGTCGATCACCGACAGGCGCACATAGTCACCGGCCGGAATGTCTTTACCGGCGCAGGACGATTCGTCGAGCACGATGTTTTCGCCGATCAGGCCGATGGTGCCCTCACCACACATGGCATCGCGGGCATTGATCGCCAGGTTCAGCAAAGCGTTTTCAAGCTGATTTCGATCGACGTGGATGCACCAGGGCTCGGCGGGCAAGGTCACTTCGATCTGGATGGTTTCGCCCAAGGCCCGCTGCAACAATTCGCCCAGACCGTCGAAGATTCGTCGTGGGTTGTAGACCGCCGGTGACAACGGTTGGCGGCGGGCAAACGCCAACAATTGCGAGGACAGTTTGGCGCCCCGTTCCACCGCTTCGATGGAGGCACTGACCCGCCGCTGCACATTGGCGTTGTGCGGTTCGTGGCGAGCCAACAGGTGCAGGTTGCCGGCGATCACCTGCAGCAAGTTGTTGAAGTCATGAGCCACACCGCCGGTGAGTCCGCCAATGGCTTCGAGTTTCTGCGACTGGCGCAACTGCTCTTCGGCCGTCAACCGCGCATGCACTTCCTCGGCGACACGCTGCTCCAGATCACGGGTGAACTTGAGCAGCGATGCTTCAGCCGCCTTGCGTTCGTTGATATCAATCAGCACACCGGGGAAACGCAACGGCCGGCCCAACGTATCGAATTCACATCGGCCGCTGGCCAGCACCCATAGGTAATCACCGCCGAGTCGACGCACCCGATACTCAGCGTTGTAGGGGGTTCCGGTGCGCAAGGTCAGTTCGACCCGCCGGTTCACCTCCTCCAGGTCATCGGGGTGGATGTTCTGGCGGGCAATCTCGACAGGCAGTGCATCCAGAGGCGTGTCTGGCGGGTAATTGAACGTGCGGGAAAAACGCTCATCGCCGGAAAGTGTGTCGTTCTGGATGTCCCAGACAAACGACCCCAGCAGTGGCCCGGCCGAGAGGGCCAACTGAATGCGCTCGTTGACGGCGCGGTAGCTGCGTTCGGCCTCCTGGCGGGCACGCTCGGTCAGCACAAGCTCGGTGGTTTCCACGACGATCGCCAAAACGCCGCCCGGAGACTGATCATCGTCGGGCACCGGGCTGTAATAAAGGTCCATCCAGACATCTTCGGGCTTGCCATTGCGTAGCAGTACCAGCTCTTTGCTGCGATAGGACAAGGTGCCACCAGCCAGGCAGACATCCAGTACGTGCCGATTGAATTCGGCCACCTCCGGCCAGCCCAACTCTACCGCGCAGCCCAGCAGGTACGGATGGCGCCCGCCGGCGAACTCGGCATAAGCATCGTTGTAGATCATGAAGCCCTGACGGCCCCACAACATGACCATCGGCAAAGGCGACGCCAGCAGCACCTGGACTGCGCTGCGCAGACTGGCGGACCAGTGCTCGATGGCGCCCAGTTCGGTCTGGCTCCAATCGAACGACCGGATACGCCCGGCCATTTCACCGCCCCAACCGGGGCATCCATGATTCTGGGATAAGAACTGCATGAGTCGATTCTGAACCTCGAAAATGCCAGCAGGGAATCGGCATACCACAAGTCCCTTGTGCTCAGAGCTTCGAGCGCTGCGCTGGCGTTTGGTTTCATGGGCAGGTCATGATGCAAACCTGTCCGGACTGGGAACATGCTTGCTGGGTGGCAGCTGGGTTCAGCGGAAATCGCGGCTATGCACCTGGATACCCGCCAGCAACTCGGTCAGGTCGCTCAGGCGGCCAGCGATCAGGTGACGAACCTCACCGACACTTTCCCAACGCCCGTCGACCCTGAGCAATTGCGAACCCACCAACGCTTTGCGTTGGCGCTCGGCCAGATCGCGCCAGACCACCACGTTGAGGTTGCCAAACTCATCCTCCAGGGTGACAAAAGTCACGCCGCTGGCCGTACCTGGCCGTTGGCGGCCGGTGACCAGCCCGGCGACGCTGACGTTGCGGCCATGCTCCACATCCTGCAGCTCCCGCGAGCTGCGACAGCGCCGGGCGCGCAGTTCGGGGCGCAGCAAAGCCAGTGGATGGGGGCCCAGTGTCGTACCGACGCAGGCGTAATCGGCGAACAGATTCTCCCCCACCGTAGGTTTTGGCAGGTCCACGGGCGGTTCTTCCTGGCTGGGCAAACCGGCGAACAAGCCCAGCTGTTTCTGTACCCCGGCCACCTCCCAGCGAGCGCGATGACGATCACCGGCCAAGCCCCGCAAGGCACCGGCGTCGGCCAGTTGCGCCTGGGCCCGGGCATCGAGTTGCGCGCGCTCGCCAAGGTCGGCCACGTCACTGAAGGGCCGATGCCGGCGGGCCGTTTCGATGCGATGGGCATCCTCTTGGCGAAAGCCCTTGATCATGCGCAACCCCAGGCGAAGCGCCGGTTGTCGGCCTTCCATGGGTTCGAGGCTGCAATCCCAGTCACTGGCGCGCACGTCCACCGGGCGGATCTGCAACTGATGCCGGCGGGCATCCTGCAGAATCTGGTCCGGGCTGTAGAACCCCATGGGCCAGCTGTTGATCAGGGCACAGGCGAACGCCGCCGGTTCATGGCATTTGAGCCAACTGCTGGCGTAGGTCAGCAAGGCGAAGCTGGCGGCATGGGATTCGGGAAAACCGTAATTGCCGAACCCCTTGATCTGTTCAAAGATCTGCGCGGCGAATTCGGCGGTGTAGCCGTTTTTCGCCATCCCCGCCGCCAGGCGTTCCCGATGCGGTTCCAGGCCGCCGTGACGTTTCCAGGCAGCCATGGAACGACGCAGCTGGTCAGCTTCGCCGGGGCTGTAATCCGCGGCAACGATGGCGATCTGCATGACCTGCTCCTGAAACAGGGGCACGCCCAAGGTGCGCTTGAGCACTTCTTCCAACGCTTTGGAGGGGTAAGTCACCGCTTCTTCCTTGTTTTTACGCCGCAGATACGGGTGCACCATCCCGCCTTGGATCGGCCCCGGTCGCACGATGGCCACTTCAATAACCAGGTCATAAAAGGACTCGGGTTTGAGCCGAGGCAACATCGCCATCTGTGCGCGCGACTCGATCTGGAACACGCCAATGGTGTCGGCGCGGGTGATCATCTCGTAAGTGGCCGCGTCGTCCTTGGGCAACGTCGCCAAGGTGTAGTGCTGGCCGCGGTACTGCGCGATCAGATCAAAACAGCGACGAATTGCGCTGAGCATGCCCAAGGCCAGGATATCCACCTTGAGCAACCCGACCGCGTCCAGGTCGTCCTTGTCCCACTGGATGATGGTGCGCTCGGCCATAGCGGCGTTCTCCACCGGCACCAGAGTGTCCAGAGGCTGTTCGGAGATCACGAAGCCGCCAGGGTGCTGGGACAGATGCCGGGGAAAACCGATCAGTTGTTGGGTCAGGCTCAGGACCCGGCGCAACACCTGGCTGTCCGGGTCGAAGCCACCTTCGCGCAGGCGATCCACTGGCGGCGCCTCGTCACTCCAGCGCCCACAACAGTCGGCCAGCGCGTTGACCTGATCCGGCGGCAAGCCCAAGGCCTTGGCGACGTCCCGCACCGCGCCGGCACCGTGGTAGCTGCTGACCACCGCCGTCAATGCCGCACGATGGCGGCCATAGCGCTGGAACACGTACTGCAGCACTTCTTCGCGACGCTCGTGTTCAAAATCGACGTCGATGTCCGGCGGCTCGTTGCGCTCCCGGGACAGGAATCGCTCGAACAGCATGCTGGTCTGGCTCGGGTCGATTTCGGTGATACCCAAGGCGTAGCACACCGCCGAGTTGGCCGCCGAGCCGCGCCCCTGGCAAAGAATATGGCGGCTGCGGGCGAAGCTGACGATGTCCTGCACGGTGAGGAAATAGCTGTCGTAGCCCAGATCGGCGATCAGAGTCAGTTCTTTATCGATTTGTACCCGGACCTTGTCTTCCACACCCTTGGCCCATCGCTCGCGCATACCGCGTTCGGTCAATTCCCGCAGCCAGGACGCTGGATCATGCCCCTCAGGCACCAGTTCACGGGGGTATTGATAACGCAGTTGGCCAAGGTCGAACGTACAGCGCCGGGCGATGTTCAACGTTTCGTCGAGCAAGGCGCGCGGGTAGATTTCGGCCAGGGCCGGGAGACTGCGCAGGTGGCGCTCACCGTTGGGGTGCAAGCGCTGGCCGGCCTCGGCCACCGTGACGTGGTGCCGGATGGCGGTCATGGTGTCCTGCAGGGCGCGCCGGCCGCGCACATGCATGTGCACGTCTCCCGTGGCCACGGCCGGAAGGTCCAAACGCTCGGCCAGCGCCAGCAAGTCCGCCAGCCGACGCCGGTCGTCCTGCCCGCAATGCAACTGGACCGACAGCCACAAGCGCTCGGCGAATATCTTCCGCAACCAGCGCCCCTGCTCTTCGGAATCGTTGTCACCGGGCACCCACAACACCAGCAATCCCGGCAAGGGCTCGTCGAAGTCTTCCCGCACGATGCGATAGCGACCTTTCTCGCTGCGGCGGCGGGCGCGGGTGATCAGCCGGCACAAGGCTTGATAGCCTTGCAGATTCTCCACCAACAGCACCAGTTTCGGACCGTTCTCGATCTGGATCTCACTGCCGACGATCAAGTGCAGGTCCAGCTCCCTGGCAGCCTGCCAGGCTCGGACAATCCCGGCCAGGGTGCACTCATCGGTGATTGCCAGGGCCTTGTAACCTTGTTGTTGCGCACGACGGCACAGCTCCAGGGCGCTGGAGGCACCGCGCTGGAAACTGAAGTTCGACAGGCAATGCAGCTCGGCATATTCGATGTTCATGCGAACCAGCCCTGCAGCCACAGCGGGCCACCCTCGCCCACCGGTCGATAGGCCCAGCCCCGTTGGCCCGCGCGGGTTTCGATCAGATAGTAATCACGGCGCACGTCGGCGCCGTCCCACCAGCCGGACTCGATGCGCTCCGGGCCCATGAGGATTCGCGCCTGGCTCTCCTGCAAGGCCTGGGGTTCGTCCAGCAGCCAGCCGGGACGCCGGACGCCCTCGCGCACCGGACATGCCTGGGGCTGGCGCTGAGAGGTCATCTGCCAGGCACATTCAGGCCGATGGTCATCGCGAAACCCCAGGCCCTGCACTGCGTCGTCCCCCAACCGGGCCCGCAGCCGCTCGCGCAATTGCTCCCAAGGCAAGGACTGTTGAGGACGCTCGTCGAACAGCTCCAGGCGTTGGGGCACGAAACTGGGCAGGTCTTCAGCACACAAGCGAAAGCCACGTACCGGTGCCTCGACCTGCACCTGTTCCAGCCGACCACGAGCCAGTTCGAAAAGCATCGCAGGATCCCGCTCGGCGCTGAGCAAGCCGACCTTGATCAGCGTGTCCGGCAACCCGGCGTGTTCCAGGTGCAGGTCAAAGCGTTGCACGCCGCTGTCGCGACCGCATAGGAAAGCCGAGAGATCACCGGTCAACCGGCGCAACGGAAACAACAACGCCTGGTGGGATTGCACGTCGTAATTGAGCTCGATGCGCACATCGAAACGGTCCGGCGGCAGGTAAAACGACAGCGCCAGGGTGCGGCTGCCCGTCAGCGCGTCAAGATGCTTGAGCACCTGGGCCTCAAAACGCCGCGCCAGGGTGTGTCGGGGCAAGGCCTGGACCTGGCTCAACTGGCGCAGCCCCATGCGTGACAGTGCCGTGGCGACGTCGGGTTCCAGGCCGATACGCTCCACCGGCATCTGCCCCAGGCAGGCTTGCAGGGTTTCAATATCGGGCACCACCAGGGCGTCGTAGGCATTGGCCAACACCCGCGCCGCCACCGGGTTGGGGGCGGCGACAATGCGATGCCGGAATCCCAGTTGCGTCAGCTCGGCCCGCAGGCGCTTCTCGAACACCGGCCAGGGGCCGAACAGGCCCAGGCTCGACTCGATCTCGAACACCACCGTGCGCGGGTAATGCACGCTGACCTGGGAGCTGAAACGGTAGGCCCAGGCCGCCAGGAACTGTTGCCAGTGTTCGATCTGCGCCGCATCGTATTCGGCCGTGGCAAAGCCTTTGCTCAGGGCCTGGGCGGCCGTCATGGTCTGGCCGGGGCGCAAACCCAGGGCCCGTGCCGGGTCATTGACCGCTTGCAGGACCCGGCGCTGGGCCGGACCGGTCAACAGCGCCAAGGGCTCGTCGGGATCGGGACGCTGACGCAGCGCGGCGTCCAGCGCCAGTTGCGGGAAGAGTATGCAGACCCAGCGCATCGCAACCTCAATGCTCGGTCGGTGTGCTGAGCGTGGCGAAGGCAATCGGCGTCGAACGGGCCAGCCCGCCCCGGCACTTGAGCACTCGCAATTGCCCTGGCCGGCCATCGATGGCGATGCGCAGGGCCGCCGGCGAGGGGTTGATGGCTTCCTGAATCGAGCGCCAGGCGAACGCCAGGGTCTGGCCGGTTTCCGCCGCCACTTGCAAGCGGCGCAGGGCGCGATCATCAGCCTGGCGGGGCCAGCACAGCACCGCGCCACAACTGCCCGAACGCAGGCATTGTTCGGCGGCCCACAAGGCATCGCGCTCATCGGCCCGGATCACTGACAACTGGCGCAGGTCCACCCCAGCGTTCTGCCAGGCCTGCGGATAGGGCACGAATGGCGGCGCCACCAGCACGATCCGCTCCCCCGCCGCCGTCAGTCGCGCCAAGGTTGGCCAGACCAGTTGCAACTCGCCCACGCCCGGCGCGGCGACCAGCAGTTCCGTCAACGCCGCTTCCGGCCAGCCACCGCTGGGCAACGCCGCGTCCAGGGCCGCATGACCGGTGGGCTGCGGGCTGGCAGCCGGGGGCGCGGGCCGGCCCTTCCAGACCTGGCCACCGTTGAACAGCGTGTCCAGCGCAACGACAGCGCCCATCAGCCTTGCCTCAGCAAGCCACAGAACACGCCTTCGATGGCCAGGTCCTGGTCGGCTTCGACAATGATCGGCTGGTAGGCCGGGTTGCGCGGCAGCAAACGTATCCGCTCGCCGATTCGCTCGAAGCGCTTGATGGTGACTTCACCGTCCAGGCGCGCCACGACGATCTGGCCGTTGGAGGCCTGGGGCGTACGCTGCACGCCCACCAGGTCGCCGTCGAGAATGCCATCCTCGATCATCGAGTCCCCCTGGACCCGTAGCAGGTAATCCGGCGCCTTGGTGAACATCGCCGGGTCGAGCATCAGGCGACTGTGGACCTCGGCATCCGCACCGATCGGCAGGCCGGCGGCCACCCGCCCCAGCACCGGTACGTCCAGCAGCTCGGGACGCGGCGGCTGGTTCAGCAAGCGGATACCCCGGGCCTGATGCGGATTGACTTCGATGAAACCGGCTTCGGTCAACGCCAGCACATGCTTGCGCGCCACGCTGCGGGAGGCGAAACCGAACGCCTCGCTGATTTCAGCGAGGCTGGGGGGCTGGCCCTGCTCGGCGATGCGTTCGCGGATGAAGGTCAGGATGGCGGTACGGCGGGGGGTGAGAGTCGTCATGGAGTACATTTGTACTCTTGTCGGTTTTTTCTGACAAGCACCGCCAGTCAGTCAACCACAGGGAGCCGACCATTGACCGTCCCGGCTAAGCCGGTGTCGACCCCTCGGTCCGAAACGCGCTCGGGCTCATCCCGGTCCAGCGCCGGAACGCCCGGCGGAAACTGCGCACATCGCTGTAGCCGACCTCTTCGGTGATGCGCTCGATGGACCAGTCGGGGTTGGCCAGCAGGTTCAGGGTCCGGCCACGACGCACCTGTTCCAGCAAGGCTTCGAAGGTCAGGTTGTGCTCGGTCAAGCGTCGGCGCAGGGTGCGGCTGCTCATGTTGAGGTCGCTGGCGATTTTCTCGATGTGGCTGCCACGGGTCAGGTCCCGGGCAATCGCCCGCTCCACCGCCTGGATCAGATCGATCTTGCGATGGACCTCAGTGGCCTCCTGTTCCAGCAAGGCCAGGGCCTGACGCAAGGCCAGCGGATGATGGTTGGGCAGGCGTACGCCGAGCCAACAGGCATCGATCAGCATGCGATTGTGACGACAACCGAAACGCACATCCGGCCCCAGGACCCGATGGTATTCCTGGGCATAAGACGGCGCAGCGTGCATGAACTCCACGGCCTGGGGCCTGAAGTCAGGACCTGCCAACGCCCTGCCGTACACCATCAGGCTGGCGAAAAACTCTTCGACCGCAAAAACCTGGACCTCGGCAAAAGGCAGGCGGCAAGTCGCCTCCACCATGATCCGGTCACTGGCCTCTTCAACACTCGATACTGCGATGCCGCCGGTGGTGTGTTGATACCGAATCCCCAGGGCAAAGGCATCGCGCAGGGTTTCGCACAGCGACAACACGTGGCCCAGCAGGCCCAGGGTACCCAATACATTGCGATCGCCAACCCACAAGCCCAGGCCCCGATCAGGCAACAGCTTGAGCGCCCGCTGGATCATGACCACGGCCTGGCGATAGGAAATCCGCTGGGCAGGATCCTGCAGATCGTCGAGCCCGAAACCAAGGCCGCGACACAGGCTGGCGGCATCGAAACCCTGGTCTGCCACCACGTCGGCCAAGGTTTGCAAAAGAAACGGCGACACCAGCGCCAGTTCATAGGTCGGGTCGATGACTTTCATCTGCATGGGCGGGTTCCGGGGTACGTTAGGCGGCGTCTTTGTAACCGGTTGTTTCATAAACGTTAGCATGACCCAGCGTATAGAGGGGCACAAAAATCTGGCCGCCCATGTCCCCTGTGTGGCCGCCAATACCCTGCCCTGTCGGCGGCGAACGGCTTATTTGTATGGCTCGGACCTTTGGTGCATTTCCAACAATAATAATGAGCCCCCGCATGAACCCGACCCGCACGACATTCGCCTTGCAACTGACCCTCGGCCTGGCCTGTGCCCTGCCGGCCCTGGCCACCGAAACCGGAGTCGATAACATCGGCACCGGCACCGACGGTTTCTTCGTGTTGCCGCTGGACGTCGACAACCTTCCTGACCACATGTTTGCGTTCAACCTCTACTACAACCATTACAAGGCCAGGAAATTCAACATCAGTTCGTTGGGCGGCGAAGTCCCGGATGTCGAAATCGAATCCACGGCGGTGGTCCCCCGGATCGATTATCTGAGCCCTTTGCGGGTGGCCGGTGGACGCCTGGGTATCTACGTTGGCCAGCCCTGGATCAAACAGGAAATCTCGGTGTTCGGCCTGCAGGACACTCGCGAAGGCATGGGCGATACCACCATTTCGCCCATCGTGCTGTGGGACATGGGCAAAAACCTGACCCTGGCCGCCGCACTGGAAATCACCGTGCCGACCGGCGAATACAGCACCGACCGCCTGGCCAACACCAGCACCAATTTCTACACCTACAAGCCGCTGTTTTCCTTCACCTGGTTGCCCACGGAAAACACCGAGGTGTCGATGAAAAGCACTTACAGTTTCAATCGCGAGAACAAGGACACCGACTACCGCTCAGGGCAGATTTTTCACTTCGATTACTCCGCCAGTTACCGGCTGACGGACAACGTGATGCTGGGGCTCAACGGTTACTACCTCAAGCAGACCACCGACGACAAACAATACGGCCGCACCGTGCAGTTCGCCGGTCAGGACGTGGATGACGGCGTGCGCGGCCAGGTGTTCGCCATCGGTCCGGCGCTGCACCTGACCTTTCTCAAATACGCCAGCGCCGAGATCCGCTGGGCCAAGGAGTTCAACGTAGAGAACCGCCCCGAAGGCGAAATGCTCTGGGCCAAGATCAGTATTCCGTTTGCGTTGTGAACGCTCTATTCGATTCCGGCAGGCTCACCAGCAATTCCTTGTGGGAGCGAGCCTGCTCGCGATAGCCGTGGATCAGCCTGCATTGATGCTGAATGTACCGCCGTCATCGCGAGCAGGCTCGCTCCCACAAGATCCGTGGTCAGCTATAGACCGGCCACATCTCGACTATCCGCCCTCCGCGCACGGCCAGCAGATCACCGAACTGCAACAGCACCGACTCGCTCTGGGTCGGTCGCAGGAACACCTGGTCCTCCACCGCCAGCCCCACCGTTTCAGAACCGTTGACCATTTCCTGATTGGAGCTGCGACCGTAGAGGTCGTTGTGCTTCAAGCCCGGGGGTGATTCGAGATCGGCCATCCAGTTGCCGCCGTAGATGAAAAAAGTCTCGCGCTGGTTCACGTCCCACCAGGAAAAAATCCGCGACTTGTCGTCCAGCGCGGGGATGTTGACCGGGCCGGTGCGCTTCAAGACCGGCGTGGCGATGTAGGCGGCCGGTACGTGCTCGTTCAACGATGGCAGGTCGTAGTGGCTGGGTTTAAGCATGGCCGTGCCCACCGAGACTTCACTGCTCAGTTTCTCCCGTTCGTGCAAGCGATAGCTGGGGCTGCCGGCGGTGTTGAGGGTCAGGCCAGGATGCCAGAGATCGGGGTAGCGCAGACGTACGAAATCCACCCGTGCGGTGTAGATCGCCATGACCTGCGCCAGCAGCTCCTGAGGGGTTGCCAGCAGCTCGGGCACGCCCATGCCCACGAACGGGTCGTAGCCCATGAACCCGGTGAATTCCAAGTGCGTCGGGTTCGCCCGGATCAGCTTGAGCATCGCCTCCAGCGTGGCATCGTCGGCTACCCCGCCCCGGTGCAGGCCTACATCCAGTTCGATATTGATCCGCAAGCGAATGCCAAGCCCCTGGGCCAGGGCCCGGTATTGCTCAAGCCGTTCAGGCGTGTCCAGCAGCCACTGCAACTGGCGTGACGGATCGAAGGGGCCTTTGTGAAGCTCATAGAACAACGCGGCGCTGCGCACTGGGAGAGGTTTGCCCAGCAAAATATCAGCCGTGGGAAACTGCAACGCATCGTGGTTGAGAAACGGTTGGTGGAACGACATCAACCGTCGAGTCTCGGCTCGCTGGCCAATGTAGTTCAACAGCCCCGGCGATGGCAGGGACTTCTCCACCAAGCGCAGCTGTTTGCCGGCGCGCCGGACCGAGGCCATTACCACGTCGATGTTGTGATCGAGTCGGTCCAGGTCAATCAGCATCACCGGTCGCATGGGACCGTGGGCCTTGAGTTCCCGGTTCAACTGGCGGAAATAATCGCTGTACGGCCCGCCCTGGTCCCGCGGTCGCAGCCAGGCACCGACGCCGGTCAGCAACAGTCCGGCGCCCACCGTCCCAGCCAGGAACCCTCGACGATTGAAACCCATCAGCTCGCTCCCAGAATCGTTGAAAGATGCCCGTTGAGGAATTTTCCGCCAGGGTCCAGGGCCTGGCGCACCTGGGCAAACTCATTCCAGCGTGGGTAGAGCGCCTGGAGCGTCCTGGCGTTCAAGGAATGCAGTTTTCCCCAATGCGGGCGCCCCTGGTATTTCCAGAAGACCGGCTCGATGGCGGCGAAGAAATTGTGATGGTCCATCTGGTAATGCTGGTGCACGGAGATCGAGCAACTGTCGCGGCCTTCGAACATGCTCAGGGCGATGTCATCGGCCTTCACGTAGCGGTATTCGATGGGAAACCAGGTGCGCAGGTCTTTGTCGCGGATCAGCTTGAGGATTTCCCGCAGGCACGCCGGACCGTGTTCAGCTGGCACCGAATATTCCATCTCGTTGAAGCGCACGGTGCGCGCATTGGCGTAGATGTCGTGGGAATCGCCAACCCGATCCTCGAAGTCGGCCACCAGTCGCAGGCTGTTGAGCAACGTGCGCCGGATCGTCGGAAAGTCGCTGCCATACTTGTCGAGCTTTTCGATCAGGGTGACGAATTCGTTGCCACCCTCCTCCTCGGGGCTCACCGGTGCAGTGGCCGGATCGGTGGTTTCGTTCAAGGCAATCGACAACGCATAGTCGGAATGGGTGACCACCTGCATTTCCCAATGCTGGTTGTCCCGAGTGTTGGTGTCCAGGTCCTCGAGCAACTCTTCGGTTTTCGCCACCCACTGGCGCTCGCGCAGCCGATAAGCAGGACGGTTCTGCAAACGCACACGGGTCACCAGCCCCAGCGCACCCAGTGACACCCGCCCGGCCTTGAACACTTCGGGATGGCGGTTGGCATTGCAATCAAGCACCTCGCCGCCGGCCGTCACCAGTTGCAGCCCGACCACCTGCGCCGAATACGAACCGAACGCCTTGCCGGTGCCGTGGGTCGAGGTGGCGATGGCCCCGGCCAGGGTCTGGTAATCCACGTCGGCCATGTTCGGTAGCGCCTGACCGATGGCCTTGAGCGCTGGGCCCATGCGCGACATGGGCGTACCGCCACCGAACTCGGCCTGCAGACTGGCGACGTCGTGATCCAGCAGACCGCTGAAAAAACTCAGCGACAGCAAAGTCCCGTCCGTGGGCACCAGGGCGCTGAAGGAATGGCCTGAACCCACCGGACGAATCCGCCCTTCGGCGCGGGCCACGATTTGCACCAGTTCATCCAGATTCTTGGGAGCCAGACGCACTGCCGGCAGGCAACTTTGCGCACCGGACCAATTGCGCCACGGAATCAGTCGCGGGGCGCGCATCAACTCGGCCAGGGCGCCCTGGCTGCCCAGCGCCGTGAAGGCCGCGACAGCGGCGGCCCGTTGCAGCCACTGGCGCCGTGAATAGTCCATCGTCATGCCGTCGTTCCCCTGTTGGTCATTGCAATGGCTGGCCGGACATGAAGCCGATCAGGGCCAGGAACTGCTCTTCGGAACAGTGCATACACAGACCCATCGGCGGCATGCCGTTGTAGCCGTTGATCGTGTGATCAAGCAGGGTGTCGCTGCCCTGGGCCACTCGCGGCGCCCAGGCGTTGGCGTCGCCGGTCAGGGGCGCTCCGGCGCCGGGGTTGGCGTGGCAGAGCTTGCAACTGCTGTCGTAGATTTGTGCCAGCGCTCCGTCGGCGGGCACACTCGTTAAGGCCCTGGGCGGGCTCGTTTTGGCCTCTTCGCCGCAACCGGCGAGCAATACGCCAAGCGAAAGAATCGCCGCAGCGTGAGTCCAGGCTGAAGACGTTGGTACCGACATGGGGCCCCTCTTGGTGGCGCAATGAGCACGCCTTTATTGTGTTGGGTCAGACAGACTCACACTAAGGCACGCCCGCGCGTTGGCTTGAGGTCATTGGGGGCCATAAAAGGGGACTTGCGCGGCCAGCGCTGGATGATCGATGGCCAGGGACATTGGCGATCAGGGCAGCAGCAGCCCCTGCTCGCGCTCGCACAACTGCACCACATAATCCCAGAGCACCCGCAGGCGCACGGATTTGTGCAGTTCGCGGCGGGTGCTGATCCAGTAGCTGCGGCGGATGGTTTCATCGGGCAGTAAAGGGACCAGGGCCGGGTCGCTGCTGGCCATGTAGCAAGGCAGTACGGCAATCCCCAATCCCGAGCGTGCAGCCTGTTGCTGGGCGATGACGCTGGTGCTGTGGAACACCACCCGAGGGTTGCGGCAAAAGCTGTTGAGAAACATCAGTTCCTGGCTGAACAGCAGGTCGTCGACATACCCGATCCAGGCATGGCGGGCCAGGTCTTCGCGACTGCGCAACGGTGGCGAGCGGTCCAGGTAGGCCTGGCTGGCGTAGAGCGCCAGACTGTAGTCGGTGAGCTTGCGGGTCACCAGCAGGTCGGCCACCGGGCGTTCGAGGTGAATGCTGATTTCCACTTCGCGGTTGAGGATGCTGACAAAACGCGGCACCGCCACCAACTCCACCTCCAGCCCCGGATAGCGCTGGAACAGACCGTCCATGCGGCTGGCTAAAAACATGATGCCCAGCCCTTCCGTCACCCCCACGCGGATCTTGCCCAAGGGCGCGCTGGACTGGGTGATGTCCTCCTGAGCCAGTAGCGCCACGTTTTCCATGGCTTCGGCGTGCTTGAGCAACGATTCGCCCGCAGGGGTCAGTTCATAGCCCTGGGCATGCTGGACAAACAACGCAGTGCCCAGGCTTTTCTCGATGGCTTCGATGTGCCGGGCCACAGTGGCATGGGTGGTGTTCAGGCGTCGTGCGGCGGTGAGCAAACGGCCGCTGCGTTGCAGTTCCAGAAAGTAGCGCAGGTCATTCCAGTCGAACATGGGCCATCCTTGAACACGCCTGAAGGCAGGACTGTTTAAAAACGCACAGCAGTTGCGCAAAAACTAACATTCTTTTGACGAAACCTAACAACTAGGATGCATCCCACAAGAACAAAAATGAGGTCGCGAATGCAACCTGTCGTCGATGAATACGATTACGTGATCGTGGGCGCCGGCCCTGCCGGATGCCTGCTGGCCAACCGGCTTAGCGCCAACGCGCAGCACCGGGTGTTGTTGCTTGAAGCGGGCGGGCGCGACAACTATCCGTGGATTCACATCCCGGTCGGCTACCTGTTCTGCATCGGCAACCCGCGCACCGACTGGTGCTTCAAGACCGAGGCGCAAGCGGGTTTGCAAGGGCGCGCACTGAGTTACCCACGGGGCAAGGTGCTGGGTGGCTGCTCCTCCATCAACGGCATGATCTACATGCGCGGCCAGGCCGCGGATTACGACAGCTGGGCCGCCGAGGGCAACCCTGGCTGGGCCTGGAAAGACGTGCTGCCGTTGTTCAGACAGAGCGAAAACCACTTTGCCGGAGACTCCGAGCTCCATGGCGCCGCCGGGGAATGGCGGGTCGAACGCCAGCGCCTGTCATGGCCGATTCTCGATGCGTTTCGCACCGCCGCCGAGCAGAGCGGTATCCCCAGCGTGGACGACTTCAACGGCGGCGACAACGAAGGCTGCGGCTATTTCCAGGTCAACCAGAAAGCCGGGGTGCGCTGGAACGCGGCCAAGGCCTTCCTCAAACCGGTTCGCCAGCGCCCCAACCTCACGGTAATGACCGATGTCGAAGTCGACCGCGTGCTGTTGCGTGACAACCGGGCCCACGCCGTCAGCGCCCGTTGGCAAGGCAAAAGCATGACGTTCAAGGCGCGCAAGGAAATCGTGCTGTGCGCCGGCGCCGTCGGCTCGCCGGGTATTTTGCAGCGCTCGGGAATCGGTCCGCGCAACCTGTTGCAACGCCTGGGCATTGGCGTGGTTCATGAGCTGCCCGGCGTGGGCGGCAACTTGCAGGACCACTTGCAACTGCGGCTGATCTACCAGTTGGAAAACGCCCGTACCCTGAACCAGATCGCCGGCACTTTATGGGGCAAGATGGGCATGGGGCTGCGCTACCTCTATGATCGCAGCGGCCCGCTGTCCATGGCCCCCAGCCAACTCGGCGCGTTCGCCCGCTCGGGGCCGGAACAGACCTCGGCCAACCTCGAATACCACGTACAGCCCTTGTCGCTGGAACGCTTTGGCGAACCACTGCACAGTTTCCCGGCGTTCACTGCGTCGGTCTGTGACCTGCGTCCGCAAAGCCGCGGCCGGGTGGACATTCGCTCGGCCGACCCGCACGAGGCACCGCTGATCCAGCCCAACTACCTGAGCCATCCCGAAGACTTGCGGGTCGCCGCCGACGCCATCCGCCTGACCCGACGCATCGTCGCCGCCCCGGCGTTGAGCGCCTTCAAGCCGGTGGAATACCTGCCGGGACCAAGCCTGCAAACCGAGGAAGAACTGCACCAGGCCGCCGCCCGTATAGGCACGACGATTTTCCACCCGGTGGGCACCTGCCGCATGGGCCAGGACCGCGACGCGGTGGTGGATGCGCAACTGCGGGTTCACGGCATCAACGGCCTGCGCATCGCCGACGCCTCGATCATGCCGCGCATCACCTCGGGCAACACCTGCTCGCCCACGCTGATGATTGCCGAGAAGGCGGCGCAGATGATCCTCGAGGCGGACATCCGCAGCACCACGCCCCAAAAGGAACCTGCCACGGTCTGAAGAACAACAGAATCCCCCTGTGGGAGCGAGCCTGCTCGCGAAGGCGGTGTATCAGCTCACGATGATGTCGACCGGCATACCGCTTTCGCGAGCAGGCTCGCTCCCACAAGGAGAACCCTTTGAATTCAAGGTATGCAGCAAAACAGGAGACGCTGTACCGGCGTCGACAGTGGAACAACAAAAACAATCACTGTGAGGGATACCCAAATGTCTGAACATGTTCAGTCCCTGGAAGCCACGCGTAGCGCCGGCACCAGCCAGGAAACCCAGAAAGTCATCTTCGCCTCGTCCTTGGGGACGGTGTTCGAGTGGTATGACTTTTTCCTCTATGGCGCCCTGGCGGCGGTGATCAGCAAGCAGTTCTTTGCCGGGGTCAACGACACCACGGCATTCATCTTCGCCCTGATGGCATTCGCCGCCGGTTTCATCGTGCGGCCTTTCGGCGCACTGGTGTTCGGACGGCTGGGAGACATGATCGGACGCAAATACACCTTCCTGGCCACCATCGTACTCATGGGCCTGGCGACGTTCTGCGTCGGCCTGTTGCCCAACTACGCCAGCATCGGCATTGCCGCGCCCATCATCCTCGTGGTGCTGCGCATGCTCCAGGGCCTGGCCTTGGGCGGTGAGTACGGCGGTGCTGCCACCTACGTCGCCGAACACGCGCCGATGGGCAAGCGCGGTTTCCACACCAGCTGGATTCAGTCCACCGCCACCCTCGGGCTGCTGCTTTCGCTGCTGGTGGTACTGGGCTGTCGTTATTTCACGGGCGATCAGTTCGAAGTCTGGGGCTGGCGCATTCCGTTTCTGCTGTCGATCGTGTTGCTGGGCATCTCCACCTGGATCCGCCTGAGCCTGCATGAATCGCCGTCCTTCTTGAAAATGAAAGAAGAAGGCAAGTGCTGCAAGGCGCCGATCCGCGAATCCTTTGGTAAGTGGGAAAATCTCAAGGTGGTGCTGATCGCGCTGTTCAGCATCAACGCCGGGCAAGCGGTGACCTTCTATGCCGCGCAGTTCTATGTGCTGTTTTTCCTCACCCAGTTCCTGAAGATGGATCCGGCCCTGGCCAACAGCCTGCTGATCGTCAGCGTGGTCATCGGCGCACCGTTCTTCATCTTTTTTGGCTGGCTGTCGGACAAGGTCGGGCGCAAACCGGTACTGATGATTGGCCTGTTGCTGGCGACGGCGTTGTACTTTCCGATCTTCAAGACACTGGCCCACTACGCCAACCCGGCCATTGACCTGGCGAGCCGTCAGGCGCCGATCACCGTGATCGCCGATCCGGCCACGTGCACCTTCCAGTTCGACCCGGTGGGCAAGGCCCGTTTCGATAGCCCATGCGACAAGGTCAAGACCTTCCTGGTCAAGCAAGGCCTGCCCTACAGCAGTGTCGCGGCGCCGGCCGGCAGTGATGTGCAGGTCAGCGTCGGAGATGTGAAGCTTGAAGGCTACGACGAAGCCGCCCTGCGCGGCGCGGTGACCCTGGCGGGCTACCCACAACAGGCCGATGCCCAGCAGATCAACCGGCCGATGATCGTGGCACTGATCGTGGCGCTGATCATCATTTCAGCCATGTGCTACGGCCCACTGGCGGCGCTGATGGTCGAACTGTTTCCCACTCGGATCCGCTACACCTCCATGTCCCTGCCCTACCACATCGGCAACGGCTGGTTCGGCGGTTTCCTGCCCACCGTGTCGTTTGCCCTGGTGGTCTACACCGGGGACATTTTCTACGGGCTGTGGTACCCGGTGATGATCACCGGGGTGAGCCTGGTGGTGGGCATGATTTGCCTGCGGGAAACCCGGAACGTGGACCTGGATAAAAACTGAGGGCAAACCGTGGCGAGGGCGTTTGTTCCCTCGCCAGCGGATCAGAAGTGCGCCTTCAGGGTCATGGTGAAGTTGCGCGGCTCACCGTAATAGTTACCGAAACTCTCGGTCCCGATGGTGCTGTAGTAGCGCTTGTCGAACAGGTTGTTGCCGTTGAGGGCCAGCGACCAGGTGTCATCGATGCGGTAGCCGACGCGACCGTTCCACACGGCATAACCGGCCTGGGTGATCTTCTCCCCCGTCGCAGGCGATACCCGGAAATTGTCGCTTTGGGCATTGACCCCCGCACCGACGCTGAACCGTTCGAACGCCCCACCCAGGGCATAATCGCCCCACAGTCGCAGCACATGACGCGGCACATAGCTGTTGAACGAGCCGCCGTTGAGACTGGTGTCAATGTCGTTCAGGGTCTTGGTCTGGGTGTAGGTGTAACCGGCAAGCAGTTGCAGGCGCTCGATGACTTCACCGCTGATCTCGGCTTCGAAACCCTGGGCGCGAACCTTGCCGGCGTTCTCGTAGCAGTAACCGTCCGAGGACGCACAGCTTGAGTTGTAGTCGGTCTGGGCCTGGTCTTTCTGCAACGTGCGGAACAGGTTGAAGGCGCTGTTCAGGCGTCCCTCGAACCATTCGCCCTTGATCCCCAGCTCATAGCTTTCACCCACCAGGGGCTTGAGTGCCGAACCGCTTTCGGAACGGTAGTTGCCTTGGGGCGTGAAAATGTCCGAGTAACTGGCGTAGGCCGTCAGGTGTTCGTTGAGGTCCAGCAACACAGCGGCAAACGGGGTGACCTGGCCTGTCTCCGTGCTCTTGGCGTGTTCCGAACCGCCGGTGAGGAACACCGAGTCGGTCTTGGAGTTGTACCAACTCACCCGGCTGCCCACGACAAACG
Organism: Pseudomonas sp. N-1-13; assembly: GCF_057787095.1. Taxonomy (NCBI): domain Bacteria; kingdom Pseudomonadati; phylum Pseudomonadota; class Gammaproteobacteria; order Pseudomonadales; family Pseudomonadaceae; genus Pseudomonas; species Pseudomonas sp. N-1-13. Next base: position 3,667,683 of record NZ_JBYNRI010000001.1, read on the forward strand.
TCAACGGGTCCGCCAGTTTCAGGCGCAGGGTCGAATACAGGCCTTGTTGCCGGGTGACGGTTTTCACCGGGCCACCGCGCGTCGAGTTCTCGATGAAGTAACTGTCATCCGGTTCCGGAATGTGTCGATCCGGATCGAATACGTTCTGTTGCTGCGGCAGGAAGGCGACCGAGAAAAAATCGTCCTTGTCCGAACGGTTGGCGTTGAAGCCGACGATCAATTCATGCTGCTGCCCGAGGGCGTCGAACTTGCCGTCCAGGTAGGCGTCGAGGCCGTAATCGACCTGGTCATAGTCGTACATGCTGCCCAGCACATTGGTGGTCGAGACACCCGGCGTCACCGAGCCGGATGCAAAGGCGTATTTGATGTCCTGGGTGTTTTTCGTATAGACACCGGCCACCTTCACGGCCCAGTCGTCATTGAGTTGATGCTTGAGATCGCTGAACACCGTGGTCCGCTGGCTACGCCAGGTGTTCCACGACGGATCCAGGCAAGTAGAGCGACTGAGTTTCAAATCGCTGCCATCCCTGTAGCGCGGCTGCCCGCCCCAGCAAGGACTCGCATCGACGTCCTCATAGGCCAGGCCCAGGCCGAGGGTGGTGTCGGGCGTCAGGTCGAAGTCCAGGGCACCGTAGTAAATCTGGTCCTTGCGCCGAGCATCGTCGTAGAAATAATGCCGGCTCTGTTCGGCGATCACCGCCCTGCCCCGCAGGGTGCCGGAATCATTCAGCGGGCCACCGGTATCGACCTGCCCGCGGTAGTTGTCCCAGGTGCCGCCCGAGAGGCTGAGTTCGGTCTGGGCCGTGGCCTGGCCGCGTTTACGGACGAAATTGACGCCACCGGACGTGCCGCCGGCGCCCTTCATCATCCCGGCGGCACCGCGCAGGACTTCGACCCGATCGTAATACGCCATGTCACTGCTGAAACTGTCGGCCTGGACATAGCTGTTGCCCATGTCCAGCGGAACACCGTCGTATTGATACTGACCGGACATCCGGAACCCACGGGAGTAGAAATATTTGCCGCCCATGGTCGAGTCGTAGACGGTAATGCCGGGCGTTTTTTCCATCACTTGATCGATGGTGTTCAGGTTCTGGTCATCGAGCATCTTGCGAGTGATCACTGTCACCGACTGCGGCGTCTCGCGCAGGGAGTGCTCGCCTTTGCCGATCGTGACCGCCCCCGTCGTGTAGGAGCCACTGTTCTCGGTGGTCGCTCCGAGCATCTGCGCCTCGATGGTGGTTGCTCCCAGTTGCATGGCCGAACCGTTGGCCGGCACGGGGCGCAGCACGTACGTGCCGTTGGCCTGGCGATCGGCTTGCAGGCCGCTACCGCCAAGAATGCGGGCAAACCCATCGCCCACGCCGAACGAACCTCTCAGGCCGGGCGATTGCAGGCCCTGGAGTTGCCGGGCATCAAACGAAATGGCGACACCGGCGGCACTGGAGAACCGGGTCAGGACATCCACCAGGCTGCCGGCCCCGATATCGTAGGCCTGCACCGAACGCTGCTGCGCCGAGGCACCTGGAGCCGGACTGGCATTCACGACCCCGACGCTGCCGGTCACGGCTGCCAGCAAGCCGATTTTCACTGCAAACACCAGACGACCTGGCGCGCTTACCCAAGACATGCTTCCCCTCCCCCAAACGGTCGATAAAAACTCACTGAGGAAGAGCCGAACGATGGAGATAAAAAGTGCAGGACAGTGTTCTTTTTTATCGCGCCGCCACGTCAGCGCTGATCGCCGCTCGATACCCGGACCCAAAATCGGCTGTAGCGGGTCACGCGTAACGAAAAGCCACTCTCCAGCGCCGCCAGGGCGAGATCGGTGTTATCGACGGGAAACACGCCGGAAACCTTCAAGTCGGCAATGGCCGGATCACAACGCAACACGCCGTTGCGGTAACGCGACAGTTCATCCAGCAGCACCGCCAGAGGACGGTCAATGGCGATGATGCTTCCCTTCTGCCAGGCACCGACCGACACATCGTTGCCGCGCAGCGTACCCAGCGACCGGTCATTGAAATCCAGGCGCTGGCCGGCTTCGACGCGCATCCTCGAGCCAATCGCCGGGAGACTCACCTCGACCGCTTTTTCAAGCACCGCCACCTCACCGCCCCGCGCCTGGCCTCGGACGATAAAACGCGTGCCCAGCGCAAGCACTTCGACATGACCGGTGATGACCTTGAAAGGCCGCTGCAAGGGATCGATCGCCGTCGTGACGAGGATCTCCCCCCACAACAGCTCCAGTAGCCGCTGGCGCCCATCGAAACGAACATTGACCGAGGTGTCGGTGTTGAGCAGCACGGTGCTGCCGTCCGCCAGCTGAAACTCGCGGCGCTCGCCCACTGCGGTGCGGTAATCGCAAAGCAGGTTCTGCGTAGCCTGGCTGCGCCAGCCCAACCAACCCAGGCCGCTGGCGGACGTGAGCAACAAGACGCTGCGCAATACCTGGCGACGGGATCGATTGTGGCGTTCGCTCAAGGTCGGTGCCGCCAGGGCGCCCGGCACACTCGCCATCTGTTCAGCCACCGCTGTCATTCGTTGCCAGGCCTGGCTATGCAGCGGGTCTGCACTCAGCCAGGCATTCCACCCGGCTCGATCCGCGTCGGTCGTGATGCCGGAGTGAAGCCGGGCGTACCACTGCGCCGCCACACGGATGGCTTGCAACTCTTCGGCTGGCAGGTTCATGAAAGTTGTAATTGAATCTGCATCAGGCAGCAATGTTCCATGGCCTTGGCCATGTGGTTATTCACCGTACGTACGCTGACGCCCAGGCGCTCGGCAATTTGCGGGTAGGTCAGGCCGTCGAACTGCGACAGGATGAACGCCTGCCTGACTCGCGGCCCCAACCCCAGCAGCAAGCGGTCGATCTCCATCAGGGCCTGGAGCAGGATGGCCTGTTCTTCCAGCGACGGGTGCTGCTCTTGCGGCATGGCGGCCAAGGCTTCGAGGTAGGACTGTTCCAACGAACGGCGGCGAAACAGATCGATCAACAGCCCCTTGGCGATCATCGACAGGTACGGTCGCGGCTCACGAATATCCAACGCGGAGCGAGCCTTGATGACGCGCACGAAGGTATCCTGGGTCAGGTCCGCGGCATCGAAAGCATTGCCCAAACGCTTGCGCAGCCAGCCTTGGAGCCAACTGTGATGATCACTGTACAGAACGTCGACGGCACTGCGTAAGGACAGATCGTTGGCGGGCATGGCAATGGAATAATTCGCGACTGATAATGACTCGCATTGTCATGGAGCGCATCGCCGCTTGCAACCCAAACATGCACAGTCCCAGGCCTGCCATCTCACCCTCTTGGCATTGCTCAATGCACAGAGTGATTTTTCACCGTGCTCTCCACCAGATCCAGCATCTGCCCCAGCGCCCAGGGCTTGGCGATGAACGAGGCGTGATGCTTGATCCCGGCGCTTTCCGGGGTTTCGAAACCGGACATGATCAACAAGGGTATCTGTGGCCACCGGTCGCCGGTCAAATTGGCCAGGTCCGCGCCGTTCAGTTTGCCGGGCATGGTGATATCGGTGAGTAACAAGTCCACATCGTCAGCGCTCTGCTTGAGGAATTCCAGCGCCGCGTCGGCGCTTTCCCGGGGCTCCACGGCAAAGCCCTCGTCTTGCAGGATCTCACAGAGGAACTCCAGAATGGTCTGATCATCTTCAACGACGAGAATCAAACGCGCGGCCGCCTGTCCGTTGCCCTTTGGCATCGAATTCATGTAAGTGACTCTCCTTGACCCCATAAACGTTCTTTGCGGTTTCAACCGCTCTGCAAGTTATGAGCGATGCCCTTGCGAGAAATTCATTCTGCGTGCAAATACACCGCCAAACGTTGCGATAACCGCCCTGGAGCAACGCATCGCAACGCTTTATCTGTATATCCATACAGATAAAACTTGCTCCGACGCCCATCCATGACCATGCTACAGCCCCATGAAATCTGCTTAGGAAAAGGGCGCTATGCAGCTGTACCTGTGTGAAAAACCGTCCCAGGCCAAAGACATCGCTGCCGTGCTTGGTGCCACGCGCCGCGGTGACGGTTGCTGGCTGGGCGCGAACATCACAGTCACCTGGTGCATCGGCCATCTGCTGGAGACCGCCCCGCCCGACGCCTACGATGCCCGCTACAAGCGCTGGGTACTGGCAGACCTGCCTATCGTGCCGACGCAGTGGAAAATGACGGTCAAGCCGAAAACCGCGGGCCAGTACAAGGCGGTCAAGCGCCTGTTGGGGGAAGCCAAGACGCTGGTCATCGCCACCGACGCCGACCGTGAAGGCGAAATGATTGCCCGGGAACTGGTGGAGCATTGCCGCTACCGTGGACCGATCCAGCGTCTGTGGCTGTCGGCCCTGGACGAAGCGTCGATCCGCAAGGCCCTGGCCGCACTCAAGCCGGGCGCCGAAACCTTCAACCTCTACCATTCGGCCCTCGGCCGCTCCCGGGCCGACTGGCTGATCGGCATGAACATGAGCCGCCTGTTCACGCTGCTGGGGCGTCAGTCCGGTTATCAGGGCGTGCTGCCGGTGGGCCGCGTGCAGACCCCCACCCTGCGCCTGGTGGTGGATCGCGACCGCAGCATCGCGGATTTCGTACCGGTCGCCTATTGGGCCATCGACGTGCAACTGCGCCACGACGGCACTGTGTTCACCGCCCAGTGGCGCGCCGACCCGGATGCCTGCGACGATCAGGAACGTTGTTTGAACCAGGCCCTCGCCCAGGACGCCGCCCAAGCCATGGGCAACGCTGCCACCGCCCGGGTGATGAAAGTGCGCACCGAGCGCTTGCGCGAAGCGGCGCCGTTGCCGTTCGACCTGGGCACCCTGCAGGAAGTCTGCTCGAAGAAACTCGGCCTCGGCGCCCAGGAAACCCTGGACATTGCCCAGTCGCTCTATGAGACCTACAAGCTCATTACCTATCCGCGCAGCGATTGCGGTTTCCTGCCTTTGAGCCAGCACAGCGAAGCTGCGGCCATCCTCGCCGCCCTCGCCCAGGCCGACCCGGGTCTGGCGCCGCTGCGCGAGCACTTGCAGCCCCAACGCAAATCCCGGGCCTGGAACGACGCCAAGGTCAGCGCCCACCACGGCATCATCCCTACCGCTGCGGCGAAGAACCTCGACAAGCTCGCCGGCAAGCAGCGGGCCGTCTATACGCTGATACGGGCGCGATATCTGGCGCAGTTCCTGCCCAACCACGAATACGACCGGACCCAGGCCGACTTCGACTGCGCCGCCCAGGCATTGCGGGCCGTTGGCAAGCAAATCGTCGAACCCGGCTGGAAACGCGCCCTGCCCGAAGCGCTGGCTCCGGCACGAGGCCGTGAAGCACCGGCACCACAAACCTTGCCGGCCCTGGTCGAAGGTCGCGACTGCGCCGTGGACGAGGTCAAACTCAAGGACCTGTGGACCCAGCCCCCCAAACCGTTCACCGAGGGCGACCTGATCAAGGCGATGAAGAACGTTGCCCGGCTGGTGGAGGATCCGCTGCTCAAGCAAAAGCTCAAGGACACCACCGGCATCGGCACCGAAGCGACCCGGGCCTCGATCATCCAGGGCCTGCTCGACCGGGGTTACCTGGTGAAAAACGGCAAGGCCCTGTCCGCCACACCGGCGGCCTTCAGCCTGATCGATGCGGTGCCCCGCGCCATCGCCGATCCAGGCACTACCGCCATCTGGGAGCAGGCGCTGGACATGGTGCAAAGCGGAGAGATGAGCCTGGAAGAGTTCGTGACCCGCCAGGCCGCCTGGATGAGCAAACACATCGCCCGCTGCCAGGGCATGAGCCTGACCATCAACGGCCCGGCCAGCCCTGCCGGCCGTGGGGCCACCCCATGGAAAAGCAAACGCAAGCCGGCCAAGCGCAAGGCCAGCGGTACACCTCGCAAGGCGAGCAAAGCCAAGACGACCTGATAAATACATGTTCGACGCGTCGCCCTGTGGGAGCGAGCCTGCTCGCGATAGCGTTATGTTAGTCACCATGGATACCGACTGATACACCGCCATCGCGAGCAGGCTCGCTCCCACAGGGATATCTGCCCTGATCCAGAATTTTCATAACAAAACCATTTTGTCCGACAATATGTAGTGACCAAAAATAATCACTACAAAACCGTTGACGCCTCCGATTTGGCCTTGCATGATGCAGACGTCTCCCTGATCGGGAGTACAGGTAAATGCTTGAGCAAGCTCGTCTGACCGCCGAGCTGTTTTTTGGATAAGGGACTGCCCACAAGGCAGATTGAAGGTGCTGACCTGGCATGACCGTCCGGTGACAAGGACGAGAAACGTCGGCGACGATCCTCATGACGCGCGTGGTCGACCCTCGAAAGTTGACAATGCCTGAAGGTTCTTCGCTGTTTCTCTTCGTTGTAGCGCATTTGCGTAGCAGCCCTTCGATAACACTACACAACCGATGCACGACCCCGTCGAAGTCAGACGGCCGGGTGCTGACGGCCTGGTTTCGGTGCTAGCCATGCAGCACTGGACAGGCACTTACCGAAAGAAGCGAAGTTTTTGCGAACCACCAGACAGATCAACCAAATGGTCAAGGGGCTTACACATGAATCTGAATAATCAACCATCTATTGATGAACTGGCTCGCATGTTCGCAGCACACAAAGACACCCTGGACAGCCATATCCTGTGGATCAGCAAGAATGGCCAGGTCCATATGGACTGCCTGTCGCCGTTCACCCAGGAAGACGAATTCGAGAAGAATCAGCAGGACCTGTGTGCCCGGTTGAAGATGTACCGTCGTGGCCAGGGCTACGTCGGCAAGAAGGCCGCGGCCGACAAAGACTTCATGGGTCGCGTGCTGCAAACGCTGACCCAGGCGTGGCAGTCGATGCAGAACACCTCTGAAGTTCGGGTCATCGACCGCCTCTGCTGATCGCGCTTAAAACAAAGGGCCCGTTCCTGATTGGAACGGGCCCTTTTTTTGGGCGTTAGAACACCGACCAGCCGATTCGTTGGCTGAGCAATTCCAGCGCCGCCATGCCTGCCAGGGAATTGCCCGCCACATTGAGTTCCGGCGACCAGACGCACACCGTGAAACGCCCCGGCACCACGGCAACAATCCCGCCGCCCACCCCGCTCTTGCCCGGCAGGCCAACGCGATAGGCAAAATTGCCGGCTTCATCGTACAGCCCGCTGGTGGCCATGATGGAGTTGACCTGCTGGGTCTGGCGGGCGCTCAGGATCTGTTCGCCACTGTGCTTGCAGAAGCCGTCGTTGGCCAGGAAGCAGAACGCCCGGGCCAGATCGATGCAGCTCATGCGCAACGCGCAGTGACTGAAATAGCTGCGTAGCACCGCTTCCACGTCGTTATGAAAATTACCGAAGGACTGCATCAGGTAGGCCATCGCCGCATTGCGGGCGCGGTGCTGGTATTCCGACTCAGCGACCTTGCCGTCCACCATGACCTGTGGATTGCCCGACAGGCGCCGTACGAAATCACGCATCGAAAGCGCTGGCGCGGCAAAACGCGACTGATTGATGTCGCAGATCACCAAGGCGCCGGCGTTGATGAACGGGTTGCGCGGCCGACCGCGTTCAAATTCCAGCTGCACCAGAGAATTGAAGGGCTGGCCGGAGGGCTCATGGCCCAAACGCTCCCAGATTGCCTCGCCGGAATGGCCGATGGCCTGCACCAGGCTGAAAACCTTGGAAATACTCTGCACCGAAAACGGCGTTTCAGCGTCACCTGAGCAATACATTTCGCCATCGTTGCCGTAGACGGCAATGCCCAACTGGTTGGCCGCAACGGTGCCAAGGGCGGGAATGTAGTCGGCCACCTTGCCCTGACCGATCAGGGGGCGAACCGCATCGAGGATCTCGTTCAACAATGCTTGCATATGCGCATGGGTCCAATCATTCCCCGTTCGAGTGCGGGGATACAGACGCTAGACGCTGATGGGTGCGATCAGAGCACACTCAATAGACCAGCAACATCTGTTGCGAGGCGATCCGTGGGAGCAAAGCTTGCTCGCGATCAAGCTCACGCGGTCTGTCTGGAACCGAATCGCCTGCTTCGCGGGCAAGCCTTGCTCCCACAGAATTCAAGAGATTTCATGGGCGCTTGTCATCCAATCGAGCGGTCTATAGTTGAAGGGATCAATCGGCAGGAGACATCGATGCGACAGATCATGCAGAAGGAACCCTGGTGGGCCTCGCCCCCCAGACCCGGTCAAGATGAAAGTGAGCTGGAATGGGGCTGGCTGGTGATCTACAGCGAAGGAGAGCCGCGCTTCGAATTCATCAAGGAGCGGCCCTCGGACGAACAGATCCGTCATCGCAAGGGTTGCCGCGTCACCCTCGGGGCAGAATGAACCGTCCGTCACGGTTTGATGGCTGGCAACTCCACCGCGCGATTGGCCAGGTCCGCCGCCACCAGGCTGCCTTCGATTTCCTCGGCCAGGTAGTACACCGGTGCCATCACCCCGCTGAGGGGATGCTTGAGCGACTGGAACCAGGCTTCGTCGAACGCTGCGCTGAGGCTCTTGCGGATTTGAGTCTCCATTTCCGGACGCTCGCCCTCATGAATGATCGCGCGAATCCCCGCCACGCCAACTGAGATCAACGCCCCCGCCGCTTTCCCGGCCACGGCTGCCGCCGCCCCGGCCGCACCTCGCGTGGCGAATTGCGCTTCGATTTTTTCACTGGTGCGTTGTGCCACCGTGGCGATCACCGCATCCGATGGCCCCGAACCTGTCACAGCGGCTTTGTTGACGTGGTCGATCAGCGCGGCGTACGCCGGCAATGTATTGAGGGGCTCGGTATGCGCCATCTCATACAACGAGGCGTTACGCGCCGCTGGCGGCCCCAGGCTGATGGCAGGAATGCCGTGCAGGCGCCGACTCATCAGCTCCGGCGGGATTCGGTGCTGGCGGGCAATCACTTGGACCTGTTGATTGAGCAGGCGCACGTAGTAGCCCGTCGCGTTGGCCCTGATCGCCTCGGGGTCGATTTCCACCGCCACAGGTGCCAGCACCTGCTCGCGGTACTGCTCTTGCAGGTAAACGGCCAGACGTCTGGCCGCGGAGTCCTCTTCGCCTTCGGCACTGGCGGCATACCAACTGACCTTCACCGCCAGCCATTCCTGGGTCCAGTAGCTGCTGAACCAGGGGATGAATTGAATCTCGGTCCGTTCATACACGAGCCGGCGCCAATGCTCCATCGAGCCGCGCGCGTAGAGCCCGGCCTGTTCGATAGCGCTTTTCGACGCGGCGACGATCTGCCGGTCAACCTGCCGCCAGGTGTCCTGGGAAACCGCCACGGTGGCGACCTGCTGCTCGCGCGGCGACGTGGCGCACCCCGCCAGAACCAACAAAACGGCCAGCATCAGTGAACGCAGCACGATTGCGCCATCCCGAGGTCAAGTCATCCACGGGGTTGAGTATAGGTCGCGAGGAACACGGGCCTGGAGGAAAAACACAAACCAATGTGGGAGCGAGCCTGCTCGCGATGGCGGCTCAAAACCGCGTGAAATGCTCGAACTGCCAATCATCCGCCGCCCCGTCCAGGGAACACGTGTGCACCGCGCCGGTCGGTCTCCAGTCGGTCTGCTTGCCCACCAAGGTACCGAGGTAAGGCCTGGCCACTTCCAGCACACGTTCGTAGTCCATGTGCTCTGGCTCGACGATGCCGCGATCCGGGTTTTCCACCGCCCAGACAATCCCCGACAAAACCCCCGCCGCCACTTGCAAACTGGTGGCATTGTTGAAGGGCAAGAGCGCCCGGGCTTCATCGATGGTCAATACCGAGCCGAACCAGTAGGCATTGAGTTCATGCCCCATCAGCAAGACGCCCAGCGCATCGGCTCCGATGCTGTCGATTTCACCGTTGAGAATGCGTTGCTGCTGTTGGCTCTGCCAGCCTCGACCAATCAACTCATGGATCGACAGCAAAGCATCGTTGCACGGGTGATAGGCGTAATGCAGTGTGGGGCGATAGATCAGTTTCTGCTGGTCCTTGAGTGTTAGCAGATCCGCTGTAGAGGCGGTTTCGTGATGGGTGATCATCAGCCCCAGGCACGGCCCGCCCAACGGTGTCCAGGTCTTGACCGGCACAGTGGCGCTCGGGCGCTCGAGGTAGATGGCATTGCGACTGCCGAAGCGGTGGCGCCTGGCAGACGTTGGCCAGGTGCGCTCGTGGGTGCCCCAGCCCAACTCGGCCGGTTGGTGGCCCTCGCTGATCAAGCCTTCCACCGACCACGTATTGACGAACTCATCGTCCTGCTTGAGGCGGCTGGAGCGCTGAGTGTCGCGCTCGGCAAAATGAATCACCTTGATGCCGGTCTCCATGCACAGCCTGGCCCAGTCCACGCCTTCGCGGTTCTGTGGCAAGCGATGGTTCAATTGCACGGCCAGTTCCACCAGGCCAGCCTTGAGCAGATGAGTGATCAAACCGGGGTTGGCGCCATGGGCCACGACGGCGGTCGGGCCATGGCCCAGTTTTTTGCGCAGGCCCAGCATCTGGTAGCGCAACGCGTAATTGGTGCGATGCGATAAATCCAATGAAGGGTCATCGTAGCCGCCGGCCCAAGGCTCAATGCAGGTATCCAGGTACAGCGCGCCCTTGCCGAAGGCATAAGTCATCAGGGCCAGCGAACTGACTTCCACCGACAGGTTGACGATGAAGTCGCCAGGTTTGATGAAGCGGTCCAGGGTCTGCGTGAAGGTGTGTTCAGTCAGCGCTTTGCGGACAAAGCAAATGCCCCGCTCCTTGAACCAGATATTTTTCTCGATCACGGGCGCAATGACCGTGATCTGATTGACCGGGACGTGATCCTGCCGCAACAGCAGCGGCAGCGTGGCCCGGGTAATGGAGCCAAATCCGATGAAGATCAGATGGCCCGAAAACCTGACCCGGTGCTTCATGTGCAGTCTCCCCGGAACGTTGACGATGGAGCCATGAAATACCGGTCACCGGACTTTGGCTACTGTCAGGCTCGACAGGCACCCGGCGCAGGCGTTGCCGGCCCTGCGCCGTGGACCGCGTTCAACTTAAGACGTGCCCAGCCCCTCAGACAGGTCCGTACCGGAACGCGCCTGAGCACGCGGTGAAGTTTCGTCACGATGCTCGGTGGTCTTGCTCACGCTATCGCGCACCGTTGCATACCCCTCGCGTGCCGCTTGCCTGGCCTTGTCGGCCAGATCGGCGCTGGTCTTGCCCATCACCCGCTGCTCAGTGGCAGTACTGGGCAGTGCGGCGCCGAGCATGGCGCCCAGCGCGATTCCCGCGGCCGCCATCATCAACGGTTGCTCCTTGAGCAGACGGCTGAATTGATCACCCAGGTCCTGCGAGCCATGGGCCACGCGCTCACCCGTCTCGTGAGCTTTGCTCCGGGCATGGCTGGCGCTGGCGCCCAAACCGTCGGCCAGATGCGAAGCCTTGTCCTTGAGATGATGAAACCCGTCGCGCAACGAGTCGGTGGTGCTGTGCAGATGCTCCTTGGCACTGTCCAGGCCACCGGCAAGCCCTTCGCTCCAGCCGCTGGCATCCTGGTCCGGCCCGACGCGATAACCGACCCGTGGCGGACGGTTCTGACCCAGCATCAGCCAGCACAGCCCCACGGTGGTCAGCACGGTGGGCACTGGGTTGTTGCGCACGGTGGTACCCAGGTTGCCAAAAAACTGCGACCCGTTGCCTTTGGCCAGGGTCAGCGCCTGGTCGAGCATCTGCCCCGGCGTGAACTTGCTGCCCAGGGCGTCGACGATATGGCTGATGTGGGCCCGTTGCTCGTCGATCTCGCGCTCGATGGTTTCCGGGCTCTTCTGGGATTCGGTTTTGAATTCATCCTTCATGAGACTTTCCTCCGCAGGGCTTCCTGGTCTTTGTTCAACGCATCGAGCGTTCGCTCAGGCTTGAAGTGGGACGGTTCGAATTGCTTCTTGCCCGACTGCACCATGATGAAACCAATGATCATGACCACTGCGCCGACGATCAACGCCGCGAGCCAGGGCTGCATGATCGTGCTCAAGCCATAGACCACCGCCATCAGTAAGATGATAAAACCGGCCAGCAGCACCATCGCGCCACCGGCCACCCCGGCGATACCCGCTTTCAAAGTATTCAGGCTCGCTTGGAATTCGGCCTTGGCCAGTGCCAGCTCCTTGGTAAAAAGCGAGGGGACTTCGTGGGTCAATTGCTTTAACAGCCCCATCACCGACGCATCGTGATCGGGCACCGACGTCCCGACGGGACGCTGAATATCTGGGTCTGGTCGGTTCATTGCAATTCTCCTCGGGTATTGGCCGAACCGGGCAACGAGCCGGTAGTGGCATCACTGGGCTGGTCCTGGGTGCCGGACGCAGCGGGAGTGCTGGCGGTGGCGTGGCCGCCGGCAGAATTGACGCCCGGTGCGATAGGATCCGGGTTCGGATCAAAGGGTCCACGGGCGGCAAATCCTCCGCTTGGCGGGCTTGAGTGGCCGGCGGCGGGATCGACTACTTCGGCCGGGACAGGCGAGCTGCCGGCCTTCAGAAACCGCGACAGGCCAAACCCCACCGCTACGCTGCCGACCAGGAACAGACCCGGGTTTTCCCGAGCCAGTCGAGAACCATCGTGCAGCAATTGCTCGGCGCTCATGTGGCGTAATTTGCTGGACAGGCCGCTCATCGAATCGGCCATGTCTGCCAGATAGTGGGACAGGCCCAGGGTGTCGTTGGCTTCGATTTCCGACACGGCTGACTTGGCACCACGCGCCAGTGCATCGATCTGATCCGCTGCCGTATCGCGGTATTGGCCGAAATGCGCATCGGCCTGCTCACGAGCGCTGCCTATGGCCTCGCTCACGTCCTCCTTGATGTGGTTCAGGTGATCCTCGGGTCGGGCCTGGCCCGACGTGCCGTTTTCTCGCTCGGGGTTGTTGTCCGGGATAGTCATGTCTGCCCATCGCCTCCGTGATGAATACTCGATACCGGGAAGCCCCGAGGGGTGCCCGACTACGTGCCTCTCAGTACAGATGACGGAGCAGGTTGAGGCGTAGTTCAAACGAGTTTCACTGCGGGACGCCGTGCGGTACCACAGGCCGCTGGTTTGTCTGCGGGCACAAAAAAATCGGGCCCTGGCGCATTCGCCAGGCCCGATTTCGATCCTGCTGATACCCTTCGTGGTTCAGTGCTCGACGGCCTGCTAACCCAGTGCCGTGTCGAGGAACATCATCACCGCAAACCCCATCATCAACCCCAGCGTGGCTGGCGTTTCGTGGCCGTTGCGGTGGGTTTCCGGAATCACTTCGTGGGACACCACGAAGATCATGGCCCCCGCCGCCAGCCCCAGGCTGATGGGATACGCCACGGCCACGCCCGAGGACATGCCCAACCCGATCACCGCACCCAGCGGCTCCATCAGCCCCGAGCCCACCGCGATCAGCGCGGCACGCAGCGCACTGATCCCGGTGACTCGCAGCGCCATGGCGATGGCAAGCCCTTCGGGGATGTCCTGGATCGCAATGGCAGTGGTCAGGGGCATGCCGACCCGCAGATCACCGTTAGCAAAACTGACGCCGATGGCCATGCCCTCGGGCAAATTGTGCAAGGTGATGGCGAGCACGAACAACCAGACACGGTTGATGCGTTCCGATTGCGGACCGCGCCGGCCACTCACTTCATGTTCGTGGGGCACGAAACGGTCAAGGCCGATCATCAGGAGCACGCCCAGACCCAGGCCGACCACAACGACAAACGCGGCGAGCAGTTGATTGCCCACGATACTTTGTGCCGCTTCGATACCCGGCAGGATCAGCGAAAACGAACTGGCGGCGAGCATCATGCCCGCGGCAAAACCGAGCATGATGTCCTGGGTCCGCGAGGAGATATCACGCAGCACCACCGCCATCAACGCGCCCAGCGCCGTGGCGGCGAAACCGGCGGTGCCGCCCAGAACGGCGTAGCCCAGGTTGTGCCGGTCGGCCCCCACCAATGCGTTGTAACCGCTGTAGAGCAACAGCGCGGCGATCACCGCCAGCCCCAGCCAGAAGCTTACCCCCAGCAGCAGGTTGTTTTGCACAGGATCCAGCCAGGTACGCCAGGGCGATCGGATCCGGGAGGTGGGCTGGTCCATCGAATATCCTTACTGGTTTTGCGCCAGGTCATGTCTGATCGTTCCCCCAACGAGGGGTCCGCTCAAACGCAATTTTCAGGCGAAGGAGCCAGGCCCCCTCGCCGGTTTCCTACAGTTTGTCACCTTGCATCCCTGAACCCAAGTCGGCACCTGTCATGGGGTCGCTTTCCGGGTTGGACATGGTCCGCGCCTTCATGTCCATCAGCAGCGCTTCGTCTTTCTTGCTCAGTTGCACACTCGCCAGACCATCGCCGCCATCCACCGCCGGCGTTGGGTTCTCGACGAATTCCCACTCATCGCCCTGGTTCCATGGGCCACGCACCGAAGGCTCGCCTTGGGACATGTTGAAGTACACGTTGGTGAACTCTGGCATGCCTGGCAGTTTACCTTGAGGGAAATTCGGCTGGATCGAGTGCAGGGCTTTCTCGAAGGACATCTGGTGCGCGATTTCACGGGTCATCAAAAAGCCCAGCGCTTCTTTTACCCCAGGATCATCGGTGAGATTCATCAGGCGCTCATAGATGATTTTCGCCCGTGCCTCGGCGGCGATGTTGGACCGCATGTCCGCTGTCGGCTCACCTATGGTGTCGACGTAAGCGGCTGTCCAAGGTACACCGGCCGAATTGGTCAGCGGGGAACCGGCGCCATAAAGCAGGCTGGTGATGTGAGAGTCGTTGCCGGCACCGTTGATGTCCCGGTACAGCTGGCCTTCCTTTTCCACACCCTCGGCCATTCGGCCCTTCGCGCCTTTATTGAGCATCACAATGATCGAGCCGATCACCTCCAGATGACTGAGCTCTTCGGTGGCAATGTCCATCAACAGATCCTTGCGGCCGGGATCATCCTCGGACAGGGCCTGGGTGAAGTAGCGCGACGCCGCCGCCAACTCGCCCTGGGCACCGCCGAACTGTTCAAGCAACAGATTAGCCAGCCCTGGGTTAGGCTCGGCGACACGTACGGTGTACTGCAGTCTTTTGTTATGTAAGAACATGATGAAACTCCTCGTTCAGGACACAAGCCAAAGGGACACTGCCGGGGGCAGGCCCACAGAAAATCTGAAGAAGTTAAACAGTTAAAATTTATCTTTTATTTAATAAACGAGACGAACGGTAATCGGTAAGGCGCACTTGCAGAAATGCCAGGTAACTGAACAACTTACACTCCCCTCACGCTTGAAGACATTCCTTGCCGCGATCCCGTTGTATATAAATCCGACAGGCCCCATGCGATTAACACAGGGCCCGTAACGTCATTGAGTATTCAGAGTTGCGCCCATGATCCTGGCTGTTTCCAGGGCCTTTTTGACTTGTTTCGGAAACTGTCTAGCGGTCGCTGGTAACGTTGTCGCCGGATGCCTGACCGCCCTTTCGACCGGCCTCGGAGGCCCGCTCAGGGTCTTTGGCAAAATTGCCACCCGAGGCTTGGCCACCTTTTCGGCCGGCGGCGGCGGCTCGTTCCGGGTCATTGGCAAAATTGCCGCCCGAAGCTTGCCCCCCCTTGCGCCCGGCCTCGGATGCGCGCTGCGGATCATTCGCGAAGTTACCACCTGACACGTGGCCGCCCTTCTTCCCCGCTTGCGATGCCTTTTCACGATCGTTAGCGAAATTGCCAGGATTCTTATTTCCTGTGTTAGCCATTTCATTCACCTCGTTAGTTGATGTTGCGAACCTGCTGACTCCTAACAATCTGAAAGTCTGGCGCCGACAAGGTTTTAAACACATCTTGAAAACAGCGACGAACGGCTCATGCAATCCCACACTCTCACTGCGGCGTCGAGTTACAACGGCCTTTCAAAGAAATGACGCCCAATAATGAATTCAACTACTCAACTTGAGCGATACCCATCGTTAGCGGGCCGCAATCTCGGTTTATATTCAGGATGAAATGGGATAGCTGGGCGCAAAGGTGTCCTCCAGCGCTTCATCCCGTTAATTGCCATCCATGTCTGGCCCGCCATTCTTGCCGCTGCGTTCGCAATGGCAATCCGGTGCCGGACAAGGTTCACCGTTTGGATGTTGGTCGGCGCAGGCTTGACTGCAATAGGCCTCGCCATCGCGATTGAACACCTGTTGCGGGTCCACATCGCATTGGCAATCGGGGCAACCGCACTTTAACTCGCTCATGTTCGTTCTCCTGGGTTCCGGGTTTAAAGCTGTCGTCAGGATCACACCAGCAATTGAACCTCAAGGTTCGCCGCCGCAACGCCATGGTTCGCCACATAAACCTCGGCGGTCCAGCCTTTGGTCAGGTTGCGATAAGACTGGGTGCCCAAGGCCTTGCCACTGTCCCACTCCATGACGTCACCAATATCGATGTCGTTGGCGGAATCGAGCTCAAGGACTGTGTGGTTGTCTTCTTCCTCGACGTACACACCGACCATTGCTCTCTGTCGATTGATGGCCCGTACTTCACCGGTGGTCTGTTTCATACGCCTCCTCTTCTCGGTGCGTTAAATGCCGAAGCACGTCAGCGGCAGCATTTTTCACACTCAGCGCTTGGGGTCGACACAGCATTGCAACACGACAGTTTTGAGTGCCGTTCATAGAGGTGGATGTCGCGCAACCGGGGAAAGTTTGAAGAAACAACAACGCTGTGCGACGAAAGGCATTCCCACCGCCCTCTCGACGAACCACGATGCTAACCTCAACGACTCCAGGCCAGCGGAGCGACCTCTATGCCCGACGACTTTCACCGTCAACCGATCGATCAATTGCTGGAGCATATGGCCGGGCGCCGTTTTCTGGTGCTCACCGGTGCCGGCATCAGCACCCCTTCGGGCATTCCCGACTACCGGGACAGCGAGGGTGTGCGACGGGGTCGGCAACCCATGATGTACCAGGAGTTTCTCGCCAAACCCGAAGCACGGCGGCGCTACTGGGCGCGGGCGATGCTGGGCTGGCCGCGGGTCCATCAGGCCCGGCCGAACGTGGCCCACGAGGCGTTGGCGATGTTGCAGGCGCACCAACGCATCAGCGGCCTGATCACCCAGAATGTCGACACCCTGCATGACCAGGCTGGCAGCCACGACGTGATCGAACTTCACGGAAGCCTGCATCGGGTGGTGTGCCTCGATTGCGAGCAGCACAGTGAGCGCCAGCAGATCCAGCTGTTGATGCAAGCGCAGAATCCTTACCTGGCCGGTGTCGACGCGGTTCAGGCGCCGGACGGCGATACCCTGCTGGATGCCGCGTTCGAGGCGCGCTTCCAGGTGCCCCGCTGCCCTCATTGCGACGGCGAGCGCTTGAAACCCGACGTGGTGTTTTTCGGCGAAAACGTCGCCGCCGTCACCGCCGCTCGCGCCATGCAAGCCGTCGAACAGGCGGACGGCCTGCTGGTAGTGGGCTCGTCGCTGATGGCGTGGTCGGCGTTTCGCCTGTGCCGGGCGATCAAGGAACAGGGCAAGCCGCTGCTGGCGATCAACCGGGGCAAGACACGGGCCGACGAGTTGCTGGATCTCAAGCTTGAAGAGCCTTGTGAGCAACTGCTGCCGCTGCTGACTCAACGCCAGTTCTAACAGCACCGCAGCCCCCCCTGTGGGAGCGAGCCTGCTCGCGATTGCGCTGGTTCAACTAGCCTCTATGCTGGATGTGCCGCCGCAATCGCGAGCAGGCTCGCTCCCACAAGTGAACCGTGGTTTACCGCGTGGTCAACTGCGCACCGATGTCCTGATCCCTGAGCGTATCGAACAACGCCTGCGCCGCCGCCGACAGTTCATGCCCCGGCTTGGTCAGCACACCGATGGCCCGTTCTATCACTGGATCGCTGAGGGTGATGCAGCGGGCGCCCAGCTCATGCATCTGCCCGACACACAGCGCCGGGACCGCACTCACCCCCAACCCGCTGGCGACCATCCGTCCAACTGTCGCCAACTGATGGCTCTCGAATTCCACCGGCAGTTTCATGCCTCGGTTTTGCAAATGCTCCTCCAGCATCACCCGCACGGTGGAGGGCCTTTGCAGCGTGATAAACGGCTGCTCCAGCAGCGTCTGCCACTGGATCTCACTGCGCTGCGCCAGTGGCGAGTCCAGCGGCACCACCGCGACGAAGCGGTCCAGATACAACGGGGTAAAGGCCAGCGACGAGCTCTGCATCGGCTCGAACGCGACCCCCAGTTCAACGTGCCGATCACGAACCATTTCCAGCACCTGTTCGTTGATCACATCGTTGACCGTGACGTTGACATTCGGATAGCGGGCGCGGAAGGTCCTGAGGATCGGCGGCAGCAGGTTGCCGGCAAAGGACGGCATTGCCGCCAAGGTGACGCGGCCGCGTTGCAAGGTGAAGCGTTGGCGCATTTCATCCTCGGCGTTGTCCCAATCGGCAACCAGGCGCCGGGCCAGGGGCAGCAGCGATTCGCCTTCAGGCGTCAGCGCCACGTTGCGAGTATTGCGACTGAACAGACGCCCGCCCAAGCCTTCTTCCAAGGCCTTGATGGTCAGGCTCAGGGCCGACTGGGACAGGTGCAGCCGCTCGCAGGCCACGGCGAAGCTCAGGCTTTGGGCCACGGCGAGAAAAGCGCGGATTTGCTTGAGGGTCATGGGTCGCTGTGCTCCCGGCGGCAAGCGGTCAGTTTCAAGCCGCAAACGGATATCGGCAATTAGTGAGTTTTATCAATCAATCCAACCTAAAAATCAACTTAACAAATATATGACTTGGCGCAACACTGCGTTTCATTGCGACCCCATCAAGAATAAAAGAGGTGTCTATGGCAGGTTTCGACAAACGTGTGAGTAGCTACGAAGAAGCGCTGGAAGGCTTGCAAGACGGCATGACGGTGATCGCTGGCGGCTTCGGCCTCTGCGGCATCCCGGAGAACCTGATCGCCGAGATCAAGCGCAAGGGTATCCGCGACCTCACCGTGGTTTCCAATAACTGCGGCGTCGACGGTTTCGGTCTGGGTGTATTGCTGGAAGATCGGCAGATCCGCAAGGTGGTTGCCTCTTACGTCGGCGAAAACGCTCTTTTCGAAAAGCAGCTGCTGAGCGGCGAAATCGAAGTCGTGCTCACCCCGCAAGGCACCCTCGCCGAAAAAATGCGCGCCGGCGGCGCGGGCATTCCGGCCTTCTTCACCGCCACCGGGGTCGGCACGCCAGTGGCCGAAGGCAAGGAAGTGCGTGAATTCCATGGCCGCCAGTACCTGATGGAAGAATCCATCACCGGCGACTTCGCCATCGTCAAAGGCTGGAAAGCCGACCATTTCGGCAACGTGGTCTATCGCCATACCGCCCAGAATTTCAACCCGTTGGCGGCCACAGCCGGCAAGATCACCGTGGTTGAAGTCGAAGAAATCGTCGAACCGGGCGAGCTGGACCCGACGCAGATCCATACCCCAGGCATCTACGTCGACCGGATCATTTGCGGCACGTTCGAAAAGCGCATCGAACAGCGCACCGTGCGTAAGTGATCCCCTGCCCCCGGCCCGAATGAAGGAATAACAACATGGCACTTTCCCGCGAACAAATGGCTCAACGCGTCGCCCGCGAAATGCAGGACGGCTACTACGTGAACCTGGGCATCGGCATTCCGACCCTGGTCGCCAACTACATCCCCGAAGGCATGGAAGTCATGCTGCAGTCGGAAAACGGCCTGCTCGGCATGGGCGCGTTCCCTACCGAAGCGGAGGTCGATGCCGACATGATCAACGCCGGCAAGCAGACCGTCACCGCACGCATCGGCGCCTCGATCTTCTCTTCGGCAGAATCCTTTGCCATGATCCGTGGCGGGCACATCGACCTGACCGTGCTGGGCGCCTTCGAGGTAGACGTGGAAGGTAACATTGCCTCGTGGATGATCCCTGGCAAGCTGGTCAAGGGCATGGGCGGCGCGATGGACCTGGTGGCCGGTGCCGAGAACATCATCGTCACCATGACTCACGCGTCCAAGGACGGTGAGTCGAAACTGCTGCCCCGGTGCAGCCTGCCGCTGACCGGTGCCGGTTGCATCAAGCGCGTGCTGACCGACCTGGCCTACCTGGAAATCCAGGACGGCGCCTTCATTCTCAAAGAACGTGCCCCAGGCGTCAGCGTCGAGGAAATCGTCGCCAAGACTGCCGGCAAACTGATCGTGCCGGACCACGTGCCTGAAATGCAGTTCGCTGCCCAGTGAGGAGAGATTCGATGCAAGAAGTCGTGATTGTCGCCGCCACCCGTACCGCCATTGGCAGTTTCCAGGGCTCGCTGGCCTCCATTCCCGCACCGCAACTCGGTGCCGCGGTGATTCGTCGGTTGCTGGAACAGACCGGTTTGTCCGGCGAGCAGGTCGATGAAGTGATTCTTGGCCAAGTGCTGACCGCAGGTTCCGGACAAAATCCGGCGCGCCAGGCGTCGATCCTCGCCGGCCTACCCCACGCGGTGCCGGCGCTGACCCTGAACAAGGTCTGCGGCTCGGGGCTCAAGGCCTTGCACCTGGGTGCCCAGGCGATCCGCTGTGGCGATGCGGAGGTGATCATTGCCGGCGGCATGGAAAACATGAGCCTGGCTCCGTACGTACTGCCGGCTGCCCGCACTGGCCTGCGCATGGGCCATGCGCAGATGATCGATAGCATGATTACCGATGGTCTGTGGGATGCGTTCAACGATTACCACATGGGCATCACCGCCGAAAACCTGGTGGACAAGTACGAGATCAGCCGCGAGGAGCAGGACGCCTTTGCCGCCGCTTCCCAGCAGAAGGCCGTGGCGGCGATTGAAGGTGGCCGGTTTGCCGATGAGATCACGCCGATCCTGATTCCCCAGCGCAAAGGCGATCCTGTGGCCTTCGCCACCGACGAACAACCCCGGGCCGGCACCACCGCTGAATCCCTGGGCAAGCTCAAGCCGGCGTTCAAGAAGGACGGCAGCGTTACCGCCGGCAATGCCTCGTCGCTGAACGATGGCGCCGCCGCCGTGCTGCTGATGAGCGCGGAAAAAGCCAAGGCATTGGGCTTGCCGGTACTGGCGAAAATCAGCGCCTATGCCAATGCGGGGGTAGACCCGGCAATCATGGGCATCGGCCCGGTGTCGGCTACCCGCCGCTGTCTGGACAAGGCCGGCTGGTCTTTGGACCAACTGGACCTGATCGAAGCCAACGAAGCCTTCGCCGCCCAGTCACTGGCCGTGGCCAGAGAGCTGAAATGGGACATGGAGAAGGTCAACGTCAATGGCGGCGCCATCGCCCTGGGCCACCCGATCGGTGCTTCGGGTTGCCGAGTGCTGGTGTCGCTGCTCCATGAAATGATCAAGCGCGACGCCAAGAAAGGCCTCGCCACGCTGTGCATCGGCGGCGGTCAAGGCGTGGCCTTGGCGCTGGAACGAGCGTAACCGGCAAAGGGTTCAACAGTGGTTGAGCGGACCCACGAACATCCGCCCATCCACTGGCAACACAACCGGCGCAACCTGGGTTGCGCCGGTTTTTTTTGCCTGCTGGTTTTGAGCATGATCTGCCGGCCTCATCGCGAGCAGGCTCGCTCCCACAGGGATCTCGGGCGGTTGCAAGATTGGCGTCCACCACCGATCCATTGTGGGAGCGAGCCTGCTCGCGATGGTGGTGGGTCAGCTTGCATCGATGCTGAATGTGCCGGCCCATTCGCGAGCAAGCCCGCTCCCACAGGGGGATTGGGTTTTAAGCACAAAATCGAAGAACACCACCGATCCACTGTGGGAGCGAGCCTGCTCGCGATGGTGGTGGGTCAGCTTGCATCGATGCTGAATGTGCCGGCCCATTCGCGAGCAAGCCCGCTCCCACAGGGGGATTGGGTTTTAAGCACAAAATCGAAGAACACCACCGATCCACTGTGGGAGCGAACCTGCTCGCGATGGCGGTGGGTCAGGCGACGATGAGCCTTCAGGCCCCCGCGCCAAACCGGTCGCGACTGTTGGTCAGGTGCAGCCACATGGCGGCGCGGGCGGCGTCCGGGTCCTGGCGTTTGATGGCATTGAAAATGGCCTCGTGCTCCAGATTAGCCAACTGCGCCAGTTTCCCCAGGTCCGCTTGACCGCGTTCGACCACGTTCACCCGGGTTCGGGGAATCATCGCACTGCCCAGGTGCTGCATGATTTCGACAAAACAGGTGTTGTCCGTGGCTTCAGCGATGAGCAAATGAAAGCGCCGGTCGGCGTCGACGCAACTGTCGTTATTGCTGAGCAACCGCTGGTAATCATCCAGGGCCTGGCGCATCTGCTGCAGTTGGCGTTCATTGCGCCGTAAGGCCGCCAGGGCCGCTGCCTGGGTTTCCAGGCCCAGGCGCAGTTCCAAGATCCCCCGCACACCTGCGGCGGTGTCGACATTGAGCCTCAGGCCCGGCTCACCGGTCTGTTCCAGCACAAAGGTGCCGATGCCGTGGCGAGTTTCCACCAGCCCCGAGGCCTGCAGCTTGGATATCGCCTCGCGCACCACCGTGCGGCTGACACCATGGGCCTGCACAATGGCACCTTCCGACGGCAGTTTTTCCCCCGGTTTCAACTGCCCCAGCAAAATGCTCTGGCTCAGCTTCGCCACTAGGTCATAGGCCAGGTTGTGGGTGCGTTTGCGCGGCGTTGCCTCGATGTCTGGGTGCATGGGCCGTGGGTCCTCGAAACGGAGCAGGCGGGTCGTGAGGTAAAAACTCCACGCCCCTTAGCTTGTATGACAAGTGCAATCATCTCAGTCATCGAACGGTTCCGCCAGCGCTAAACTGATCTTCCCCATGTTTCTTTTCCTTGCTAAAAAATCCAGCAAATAAAGGTATTTCCGAGTTTTTTAAGGCAAACCATCCAAAAAAACCGACCAGCCTCCCTTGTAAGATAAAAAAATCAAGTTGTATGATGTCTATCAACATCGCCCTCCTGCGATGCCCCGCATAAAAACAACGAGTGGGAAAAACATGCAGACCCAAGAAGCCACCAAAGCCCCCATCATCACCAGCATGCAGGTCGTGCCGGTGGCCGGTCATGACGGCATGCTGCTGAATCTCAGTGGCGCCCATGGCCCGTTCTTTACCCGCAACATCGTCATTCTCAAAGACAACGCCGGCCACACCGGCGTGGGCGAAGTGCCCGGCGGCGAGCGCATTCGCCAGACCCTCGAAGACGCCCGCTCGCTGGTGGTCGGCAGCCCCATCGGCACCTATCAGAAGATTCTCAACACCGTACGCCAGGCCTTCGCCGACCGGGATGCCGGTGGTCGTGGCTTGCAGACGTTCGACCTGCGCATCACCATTCACGCGGTCACAGGGCTGGAAGCGGCGTTGCTGGACCTGCTGGGCCAGCACCTGGATGTACCGGTAGCCGCACTGCTCGGCGAAGGCCAGCAGCGTGATGAAGTGAAAATGCTCGGTTATCTGTTTTATGTGGGTGATCGCCAGCAAACTGACCTGCCCTACCGCAGCGAGCCGGACGCCGACAACGACTGGTTCCGCGTACGCCACGAAAAAGCCCTGGACGCCGACGCCGTGGTGCGCCTGGCCGAAGCCGCTCATTCGCGTTACGGCTTCCAGGACTTCAAGCTCAAGGGCGGCGTGCTCAAGGGCGACGAAGAAATCGAAGCCGTCACCGCCCTGGCCGAACGCTTCCCTCAGGCACGTATCACCCTGGACCCGAACGGCGCCTGGTCACTCAAGGAGGCCATCCGCCTCTGCCGGGACCAGCACAAGGTCCTGGCATACGCCGAAGATCCTTGTGGTGCCGAGAACGGTTATTCGGGCCGTGAGGTGATGGCCGAGTTCCGCCGCGCCACCGGTCTTAAAACCGCCACTAACATGATCGCCACCGATTGGCGCGAAATGGGCCATGCCATCACCTTGCAGTCGGTGGACATTCCCCTGGCCGACCCACACTTCTGGACCATGCAAGGTTCGGTTCGAGTGGCGCAGATGTGCAACGAATGGGGCCTGACCTGGGGCTCGCACTCCAACAACCACTTCGACATTTCCCTGGCGATGTTCACCCACGTAGCTGCGGCCGCACCGGGTGACATCACGGCGATCGACACGCACTGGATCTGGCAGGATGGCCAGCGGCTGACCAAGGCTCCGTTGCAGATCCAGGGTGGCTGCGTACAGGTACCAAAAAAACCGGGACTGGGGATCGAGCTGGACACCGACCAATTGGCCAAGGCTCATGAACTGTACAAAGGGATGGGGCTTGGCGCGCGGGATGATGCGGTTGCAATGCAGTATCTGATTCCGGGCTGGACGTTCAACAACAAGCAGCCGTGCCTGGTGCGCTGAACGAACCTTCTGGCTGAGCACCTATCCAGGTGGGAGCGAGCCTGCTCGCGATGAAGGCGGCACATCCAACATCGCAATCGCATCGCGAGCAGGCTCGCTCCCACAGGGTTAGTGCATGATAGGACCTGCTCCTAACCCTCCGGCCGCAGAATCAACACCGCCAATGGCGGCAAGTTGAGTTCCAGCGAAAGCGCCTGGCCATGGCTGGGCACTTCTTCGGTGAAGGCACCGCCGCTGTTACCGTAGTTGGAACCGGCATAGGTGTCGGCGTCACTGTTGAGCAATTCCACCCAGCGCCCGGCGAACGGCACGCCGATGCGGTATGCCGCGCGCGGCACGGGCGTGAAGTTGGCAACCACCAGCACCGGTCGACCTTCCTTGCTCCAACGCAACCAGGCGTAGACGCTGTTCACCGCATCATCACCAATCAGCCACTGGAACCCCTGAGGCGCGTCGTCCTGATCGTGCAGCGCCGGCTCTTCGCGATAGAGACGGTTCAGGTCGCTCACCAGCTTCTGCACCCCACGGTGCTCCGGGTATTGCAACAGGTACCAGTCCAGCTGCTGGTCGTGGTTCCACTCGCGCCATTGGCCGAACTCGCAGCCCATGAACAGAAGCTTCTTGCCGGGATGGCCCCACATGAAACTCAGATAGGCCCGCAAGTTGGCGAATTTCTGCCAGCGATCGCCCGGCATCTTGTCGATCAGCGAGCGTTTGCCATGCACCACTTCGTCATGGGAAATCGGCAGGACAAAGCGCTCGGACCACGCGTACATCAGGCCGAAACTCAGTTCGTTGTGATGGTGGGCGCGGTACACCGGGTCCTGCTGGATGTAATGCAGCGAATCGTGCATCCAGCCCATGTTCCACTTATAGGCGAAACCAAGGCCGCCCTGTTGCGTGCTCTGACTGACGCCGGGCCAGGCGGTGGACTCTTCGGCGATAACCAACGCACCGGGGGTTTCCAGCGCCACCACGTCATTGAGGTGCCGCAGGAAGTCGATGGCTTCCAGGTTCTCCCGTCCACCGTGGCGATTGGGCACCCATTCGCCGGCCTTGCGTGAATAGTCGCGATACAACATCGAGGCGACGGCATCCACACGCAGGCCGTCGATGTGGAAGTGCTTCAGCCAATGCAGCGCCGAAGCGAGCATGAAACCATGGACTTCGGTGCGACCCAGGTTGTAGATCAGGGTGTCCCAATCCTGGTGAAAGCCTTCCAGCGGGTTGCCGTATTCGTACAGCGCGGTGCCGTCGAACTGGGCCAGACCGTGGGTATCGGTGGGGAAATGCGCCGGCACCCAATCGAGAATCACGCCGATGTCGGCCTGGTGACAGGCATTGACGAACGCCGCGAAATCGTCCGGCGTGCCGAAACGCGCCGTCGGGGCAAACTGTGAAAGCGGCTGGTAACCCCAGGAACCCCCGAACGGATGCTCCATGATCGGCATCAGCTCGATGTGGGTGAACCCCAGGTCCTTGACGTACGGAATCAGCCGTTCGGCCATTTCGTGCCAGGTGTATTGCCGGGCAACTTCTCCCGCCTCGTCGATTTCGCACTGCCAGGAGCCGGCGTGCAATTCGTAGATCGACAGCGGTGCGCCAGGCAACTGCCGCTCGCGACGATCTTGCATCCATTGCCCATCCTGCCACTCGATTTTCAGCGGCGCGGCGACCTTGGAAGCGGTATCCGGCGGCATTTGAGTGGCCAGCGCCACCGGGTCAGCCTTGAGCGGCAAAATGCCGTGGGCGCCGAGGATTTCATATTTGTAACCCTCGCCCGCGCCAAGCCGCGGGATGAACAACTCCCATACCCCGGACGGATAACGGATGCGCATTGGATGCCGGCGCCCGTCCCAGACGTTGAAATCGCCCACCACCGAGACTCGTCGCGCATTCGGTGCCCATACAGCAAAGCGCACGCCGTCGACGCCATCGACAGTGGTCAACTGCGCCCCCAGACAGGAACTGAGGTCGCGATGATTGCCTTCGGCAAACAGATATAGGTCCATTTCCCCCAGCAGTGGCCCGAAGCTGTAGGGGTCTTCGGCCACCTGCTCACCGCCGGCCCAGCGGGTGCGCAACAGGTAGGGTTGGGCGCGGTCGAAATGGCCGACAAACAGCCCCGGGGTTTCGCTGAGCTGCAAATCGCCCAGGACTTCGTCGCCATCGCGGGCCAACACTTGCACGCTCAAGGCGCCGGGCAGATACGCCCGGATGAACTGTCCGCCGGCACCATCGCCGTGAGGGCCAAGGATGGAAAACGGGTCCTGATGTTCTGCGCGCACCAGCGCGTCGATGTCATGGGGGGACGGCAGCAACGACTCTTTGGCCTGCCCCTGTGGTTCTTTGTTCGAGACACTCATGATTCTCTCCACTAAATCGGTCCGGCTAAGTCGGAAAAGGGTTTCAGCCCGCTCAATAACCCGTACAGACCGTGCAATGGCACGGGCAGCCAGGCGGGGCGATTCTCGGCTTCATAGGCCACTTCATAGGCCGCCTTCTCCAGGCCGAACAACGCCAGTGCGGCGTCTTCGCCTTCAGCATCCTTCCACTCATGGGCAAGACTAGCTGCCGCCAGCCGATATGCCTCAACAAATGCCTGACGGGCCTCTTTCAAATAACGATCAGCCACCCGTTGCCGCGCCGCGTCGGCGTCGGCGGTGCTGTCGACGGTGTTCAGGTGGATCGCCATGGCGGCTGCGTAATCGAAGGAGCGCAGCACGCCGCTGACGTCCTTGTACGGGCTATGCTTGCCGCGGCGCTCATGCAGTGGTCGTGCCGGCTCGCCCTCGAAGTCGATCAGGTAGGCGTCGCCCTTGATCACCAGTACCTGCCCCAGGTGCAGGTCGCCGTGGACGCGGATGCGCAAGCCACCGACAGCCTTGCCGGCCAGTTCCTGGATGTGCGCCAGAACGGTCTTCTTGTGTTCCAGCAAGCGGGCGACCAAGGCCTGGTCCGCCGGGTTCAATTGGCCCTGGTTCTGCTTGAGCAGGCGCAAGGCGTTCTCAACCTGCGCGGCCACATCCTTGCCGATGGCCTGGGCCTCCTTGGCGTTGGTGGCCTGGGGCGCGAAGTCCGGGTTATCGGTGGCCTGAGCCAGTACCTCGTGCATTTCCCCCAGGCGCTGGCCGAGCATGCCGGCGAAGTCCTTGAGTTCGCCCAAGGCGTTGTAGTGCTGTTCCTGCTCGGACACGGCATCGGCCAGCTCATCACGCAGGGCGCGTTCGAGGTTGTTCTGGGTCCATTCCCAGGCGTCGCCCTGATTGCTCAAGTAGCCTTGGGCGATCATCAGCAGCGCATCTTCGCCCTCGGTGTCACGGCGAATCACCGAACCGAGCAGCGGCGAAATATTGCTGAAACCTGCGGCTGTCAGGTAGGCACTCATTTCCAGCTCCGGGTGTACGCCCGACGCCACTTTGCGGATCAGTTTGAGCACCAGACTGCCGCCCACCACCACCGAACTGTTGGACTGCTCGGCGGACAGGTAACGCACCTCCGGCTCGTCTCCCAAGTTCAATGGGGCCAGGCCTTCGGTGGGTTCAAACCGCAGCTCGCCTTCGCTGCAAGGCAGCACCGTATTGGCCTGCATACTTTGCAGAACCGCCCGCACGAAACTTTCCAGGCTGAACGCATCGGTGATCAAACCGACCTGACGAACCCGGCGAACCCGAGACAGTGCCAATTGCTGCGGCAACGCCGCGCCCACCTGGTCTTCGGCCAGCAGACCGAAGGGCAGTTGGTAACGCAGTGTCTGGCCAGCGCTAGTGACGTCGATTTCGCTGAGCAGCACCGGGTGCTGCGGATCGCCGAAACGCACGCCATAGACAATATTGACCTTCTCGATCGCGCTGTCTTTGCCGGCAAACCAGCGACGATTTTGCAGCCAACTCGGCAGGATAGTCTGCTCCAGCGTGGTGCGCGACGGTGCTTCAAGCAGTTCTTCCAGGCGTTTCTTCAGCACCAGGGTGGTGAAGTCCGGCAAGCTCTGGGCCGGCTCCACATGCCAGCTCGGCATCTGGTTTTCTGTTGCCAGGGCAAACCAGTAGAACCCATACGGCGGCAGGGTCAGCAGGAAATTCAGCTGGCCGATGGGCGGGAAGGCATTGCCCCCCAGCATTTCCACCGGGACCATCCCGGCATAGGCCGACAGGTCCAGTTCGGCGGCCTGGGCGCTACGAGACACGTTAGCCACGCACAGGATGATTTCGTGCTTGCCATCGGGGCCGGTGTATTCGCGGGTATAAGCCAGGATCCGGCGGTTGCTTGGCGAGAGCATCTTCAGCGTGCCACGACCAAAGGCCTTGGACTGCTTGCGCACCGCCAGCATCCGCCGGGTCCAGTTCAGCAATGAATGAGGATCGCCGGCCTGGGTCTCGACGTTGACCGACTGGTAGCCGTATTGCGGGTCCATGATTGGCGGCAGCACCAGGCTGGCCGGGTCGGCGCGGGAGAAACCGCCGTTGCGGTCGATCGACCACTGCATCGGCGTGCGCACGCCGTCGCGGTCGCCCAGGTAGATGTTGTCGCCCATGCCGATTTCATCGCCGTAGTACAAGGTCGGCGTGCCGGGCATCGACAGCAGCAGGCTGTTGAGCAACTCGACACGACGGCGGTCGCGCTCCATCAGCGGCGCCAGACGTCGGCGGATCCCCAGGTTAATCCGCGCCCGACGGTCGGCCGCGTAGTAATTCCACAGGTAGTCGCGCTCCTTGTCGGTGACCATCTCCAGGGTCAACTCATCGTGGTTGCGCAGGAAAATCGCCCACTGGCAATTGGCCGGAATTTCCGGGGTCTGGCGGAGAATGTCGGTGATGGGGAAGCGGTCTTCCTGGGCCAGCGCCATGTACATGCGCGGCATCAGCGGGAAATGGAACGCCATGTGACATTCGTCACCGTTCAAACCCTGGGCGTCGACATCGCCGAAGTACAACTGGGTGTCTTCCGGCCACTGGTTGGCCTCGGCCAACAGCATACGGTCGGGGTAATTGGCATCGATCTCGGCGCGGATCTGCTTGAGGACGTCGTGGGTCTCGGGCAGGTTCTCGTTGTTGGTGCCGTCGCGCTCGATCAGGTACGGGATCGCATCCAGGCGCAGGCCGTCGATGCCCATGTCCAGCCAGTAACGCATCACCGACAGTACGGCTTTGATCACTTGGGGGTTATCGAAGTTGAGGTCCGGCTGGTGGGAATAGAAACGGTGCCAGAAGTATTGGCCGGCTACCGGATCCCAAGTCCAGTTGGATTTCTCGGTGTCGAGGAAAATGATCCGCGTGCCATCGTACTTGTGATCGTCGTCGGACCAGACGTAGAAATCCCGCGCCTTCGAACCCGGCTTGGCTTTGCGCGCGCGCTGGAACCATGGATGCTGGTCGGAGGTGTGGTTGATGACCAGCTCGGTGATCACCCGCAGATTACGCTTGTGGGCTTCGGCGATGAAACGCCGCGCATCGGCCATGGTGCCGTAGTCGGGGCTGACACCTCGGTACTCGGCGATGTCGTAGCCATCATCGCGCCTGGGCGAAGGATAGAACGGCAGCAGCCAGATCGTGTTGACGCCCAGATCGGCGATGTAGTCGAGCTTTTCGATCAATCCGGGAAAGTCACCGATCCCGTCGTTATTGGAATCGAAATAGGATTTGACGTGGACCTGATAAATCACCGCGTCCTTGTACCAGAGCGGGTCTTTGATAAAGGTGGCAGACCGGGGTTTCTTCGCCATTTGCAACTCCTGAGAAATTCTGTAAAGCCGCTGAAACAGGCTTGTAAGGTCTTTTTGTGTCGTGGGGCCTTTTTGTGGCGAGGGGATTTATCCTCACTTTGTGGGAGCAAAGCTTGCTCGCGATACAGGCGCCTCGATTCCCCTGAAGAGCGCGTCAACTTCATCGCGGGCAAGCCTTGCTCCCACAGCCTTACGCCACGCTGATCCGCCATATCCCGAACGGTTGGTAGGCCGGGTCGATACGCATGAACTGGTACTTGCCATACCACGTCCAACGATGCCCGCTCATCAAATCCTCGCCTTGGGTCTGGGCATCGTCCGGCAGCCCCATTTCCCACAGCGGCAACTCGAAATTGGCTTCCTGCGGGGTATGCGGGTCGAGACTCACTGCCACCAGAATGAAATTGCTGCCATCGGCGGCGGTGCGTTTGCCGAAGTACAGGATGTTGTCGTTCCAGGCGTTGTAGATCGTCAGGCCCAAGTGCGTATGCAGCGCCGGGTTTTGCCGGCGGATGCGATTGAGCTGGGCGATTTCGGCAATGATGTTGCCCGGAGCGGTGAAGTCCCGGGGGCGGATCTCATACTTCTCCGAGTCGAGATATTCCTCCTTGCCCGGCACTGGCGCCGATTCGCACAATTCAAACCCCGAGTACATGCCCCACAGGCCCGAGCCCATGGTCGCCAGGGCCGCGCGGATCAGAAACCCGGCGCGCCCCGACTCATGGAGAAACGCCGGGTTGATGTCCGGCGTGTTGACGAAAAAGTTCGGCCGGTAGCACTCGCGTAACGGAGATTCGTTGAGCTCGGTGAAATACGTCGCCAGTTCGGTCTTGGTATTGCGCCAGGTGAAATAGGTGTAGCTCTGGGAATAACCGACCTTGCCCAGGCGCGCCATCATGGCCGGCGTGGTGAAGGCTTCGGCGAGGAACATCACTTCAGGGTGCTGGGCCCGCACATCGGCAATCAACCACTGCCAGAACGGCAACGGCTTGGTGTGGGGATTGTCGACACGGAAGATCTTCACGCCTTCATTGACCCACCCCACTACCACGTCCCGCAGCTCCAGCCACAGGCTGGGAATCGCATCCGCGGCGTAGAAATCGACGTTGACGATGTCCTGGTATTTCTTCGGCGGGTTTTCCGCATATTTGATCGTGCCGTCCGGCCGCCAGCTGAACCAGCCCGGATGCTGCTTGAGCCACGGGTGGTCCTGGGAACACTGGATAGCAAAGTCCAGGGCAATCTCCAGGCCATGGTCGGCCGCCGCGGCCACCAGACGCCGAAAATCCTCGCGCGAGCCCAACTGCGGGTGAATCGCTTCGTGACCGCCCTCCTCGCTCCCGATGGCATAAGGGCTGCCCGGATCGTCGGGGCCGGCGGTGAGGGAGTTGTTCGGGCCCTTGCGAAAACTGCGACCAATAGGGTGGATCGGCGGGAAGTACAGCACATCGAACCCCATGTCCTGGATCACCGCCAGACGCGAATGCACGTCATTGAAGGTGCCATGACGCTTGGGATCATCGGTGATCGAGCGGGGAAACAGCTCGTACCAACTGGCGAACTCGGCCAACTTGCGTTCGACGTCCAGAGGGTATTGCGGGCTGATACTCAAGTAGGGCCGATGATCGGCCTGGGACATGAGACCGGCACTGCGGGGTGCCAGGAACAATGCCACCTGCTCAGCTGGCAACAGGCCGGAAAGCTCATGGTGCAACGCGGTCAATTGCTCCCTCAGCTCACCTTCGCTGCGCTCGGCCGCCATCTGCACCTGATTGCGTCCTTCCTGCAATTCCAGGCTGATGGGCACGCCGGCCGCGAATTTTTTCTCCAGCTCGTAGCGGAAACTGGCGAACTGGTCGATCCAGGCCTCGATGCGGAACACATAGAAGCCCTGCTCGGGCACATTGAACTGGCCTAGCCAGCCGTTATTGCCCAGCTCGGTCATGACCGCGCTGTTCCACGACTCATCCTTCAGCGCGCGCCAAAGGATATGCACGGCCAATTTGTCATGACCGTCGGCGAAGACTTTGCTGGTCACCGTCACGTCCTGCCCGGCCACGGCCTTGGCGGCGAATTGCCCGCCTTCGATGACCGGCATGGTGCTTTCAATGGCGATACGCGGCAGTAACAGGGCCTGGGACAATGGCAAATGCGGGTTGTACGACAGGTCAGTCGGGTGTTGTTCAGCAGTCATCGAGCATCGCTCCTTTTACGCCCCATGGACGTTGTGGCGGTAAAGGCCCAGTAGTCCTTGAAAGGATGGATCCCTGAAAAAACTCACTTAAACTCCGAACCGAATCGACGGTTAAAAGTTCAGAGTGATTTGCCCCGATGGCAGCGGGATCAAACCAGGCGCAGGGTGGTCAACAAGGTTAAGCACGACTCAAGCCATGTGCGTCACGGAGACCCGTCCTGATGAATATTCCCATCCCGGCTGAAACACCCGACCCCAACATTGACGACCCCACCCTGCCGCCACCCGGCCCCGAGCCGGAACCGATCCCGGAAAAAGACCCGCCGCTTGATCCCCAGCCTCCTCTGGGCGACCCGCCGAGCGAGGCGCCGCCGGAGCGGGTTTGAACCAACAGCCTAGTGGATAACAAAAAACCTGTGGGAGCGGGCTTGCTCGCTCCACACAGGATTATGTGTTCTGGCTGAAGATCGCGGTCACGGCTTTTCCTCCTTCTCCAGCGCCCGGACAATCAGCGGCATTACACTGAAGATCGCCAGCGCCAATACCGTACTGAGCACTGCCGTGGACTCGCGCCCCAGCCCGGCGGCGACGCCGATGGCGGCGGTCATCCACAGGCCGGCGGCGGTGGTCAGGCCTTTTACATGGCTTTCGTCACTATCGTTGCCCTTGAGGATAGTGCCCGCGCCCAGGAAACCGATGCCGGCGATAACACCCTGCACCACACGGCTCATGGCGTCAGCCTCGGAGCCGGACATCTGCGGCACCAGCACAAACAGCGCCGCCCCCAAGGCCACCAGCATATGGGTCCGGACCCCGGCGGCCTTGCCCTTGTGTTCACGCTCAAAACCCAGGATGCCGCCCAACAACGCAGCCATCAGCAGGCGTACGGTTACCCGCGTCATCTGCTGCGCATCGGTGATATCGGCGAATTCCGATTGCAGGGTTATCCAGACTTCATGCCACCAGGCGTCCATGAACGGTCCTCTTTCCAGTCGATAAACGATGGACCGCAAGCCAGGCCAGAGGTGCGCTCGACCGCTGATCAGACGCAACGAACCGCGGCTGCGGGCCGACGCCTAACGTTCAGGACATCCAGAAGGAAACCTAACCATGAGTTTCAATATCGATAGCAACCACATCTGCACCTTCGACACCGAAGAGTTCAACGAACAGCGACCCGCCAGCGAGTTGACCGTTATCACTGATGCGGAAAAAGCCATGTCGGCGGTGGATCTCAACGGCGGCCGGGTGTACATCACCGAGGCGCAAGCCGATGCCCTGACCGTGGCCGGGGCGGTCGATGGGCGTAAGAACCTCAAGGCGACTGATAGCGATTCGGTGATCTGAATCCCTTTGTCCCTTTGATTGAAGAGAAAATCGTCCTCTGTGCAGAGAGGCTGCGTGGGAGCAAGCCTTGCTCCCACGGCGGTCTTCGCCAACGAGATCTGTTCGCCTGATCTGGATGCATCAAAGTGTCGCAGGGCCAGGGCCTCACGGCATCTGATCCGGTTTTTATCGATATACCTGAGTCTGTTATGAAAACAGTTCGATGGTCATAGTGCGCCGGCCAGTTACAGGCTGAGGAGCGACCGACCATGAGCGAAAGAATCCCCGTCCAGTTGATACAGCACTTCGAACCCGCGCCGACGAAGATAAAGGCCCGGACCACCGATAACCTGATCCACACCCGCAGCTTCACCGGTTTGTTCCGCACTTTGCGCATCAGCGGTGCAGGGCTTCTGTTCCTGCTGTTTTTCGGTACGGTGTGGCTGAACTGGGACGACCGCCAGGCGGTGCTCTGGGACCTCGCCGAAAGCAAATTCCACATTTTTGGCGCGACCTTCTGGCCCCAGGATTTCATCCTGCTGTCGGCACTGCTGATCATCGCCGCCTTCGGCCTGTTCGCGATCACCGTATTTGCCGGTCGGGTGTGGTGCGGCTACACCTGCCCGCAGAGTTCCTGGACCTGGATTTTCATGTGGTGCGAGAAAATCACCGAAGGCGAACGGCACCAGCGGATCAAGCTGCAGGCGGCGCCCTGGACCTTGAACAAGCTGCTGCGTCGCTCAGCCAAACATACATTGTGGCTGGCAATCAGCCTGCTCACCGGCTTGACCTTTGTCGGTTATTTCACGCCGATCCGCCCGCTGGCCGAAGAACTTCTGACCCTGCAAATGGCCGGTGTCAGTCTGTTCTGGGTGCTGTTCTTTACCGGCGCCACCTACCTCAACGCCGGCTGGCTGCGTGAAGCGGTGTGCATGCACATGTGCCCCTATGCACGGTTTCAGAGCGTGATGTTCGATAAAGACACCCTGACCATTTCCTATGACACCGCACGTGGCGAAATCCGGGGCCCGCGCAAGCGCGAAGTGAACCCGGCCAATGTGGGTTTGGGCGATTGCATCGATTGCCAGATGTGCGTGCAGGTCTGTCCCACCGGCATCGACATTCGCGACGGCCTGCAAATGGAGTGCATCGGGTGCGCCGCCTGCATCGATGCCTGCGATTCGATCATGGACAAGATGGGTTATGCCCGTGGCCTGATCAAGTACACCTCTGAACATCAGTTGCAAGGTGGCCGGACTCGCCTGCTGCGACCGCGGTTGATTGGCTATACCGCCGTGCTGCTGGTGATGATCGGGGCCTTGGCCGTGGCGCTGGCAGAACGCCCCATGGTGTCGCTGGACGTGACCAAGGACCGTGGGCTGTTCCGCGAAAACAGCCTGGGCCAGATCGAGAACATCTACAGCCTGAAAATCATCAACAAGACCCAGCAGCGCCAGGATTATCAGCTGTCCCTGGCGGACGCCGAAGGTTTTGTCCTGCAGGGCAAAACGCAACTGAGCCTGGCGCCGGGGGAAATCCTCGACGTACCGGTGTCGGTGGCAATGCTCAGCGAACGGCCCCGTAGCGGCTCCCGGGAAATGGTCTTCAAGGTGGCCGACAGTGACGAGCCTGGGACTTTCAGTGAGGCCACGAGCCGCTTTGTGGCGCCGATAAATCGTTGAGGCTTAAGATGCCGAACCTTTGTGGGAGCGAGCCTGCTCGCGATGGCGGACGGTCAAACAATATCAACATTGAATGTACCGGCCCCATCGCGAGCAGGCTCGCTCCCACAGGTAACTGCGCAAGCCGTGCGTTACCCCCTGAATTGTTCAAGAGCGGGCCCGCTATGAAACGCTACGAGAAATTCGCCGACGACATCGCTGAGCTGATCCGCTCCGGCGTGCTGGGCCCAGGGCAGCGTGTGCCATCGGTGCGTTATGCCAGCCAGACCTACGGCGTCAGCCCGTCCACGGTGTTCCAGGCCTACTACCTGCTGGAGCGTCGTGGCCTGATCCGGGCTCGTCCGCGCTCCGGCTACTTCGTCAACGCCCATGCACCGAATCCGTTCGCCGAGCCGGTGATCAGCACCCAGGTGCACGACAGCACCGAAGTCGACGTCAGCGAGCTGGTGTTTTCGGTGCTGGACTCGATCAAGGATCCAGCCACCGTACCGTTCGGCTCGGCGTTCCCCAGCCCGACCCTGTTTCCCCTGCAACGACTGTCCCGCTCGCTGTCCAGCGCAACGCGGGATATGGACCCCCGAATGGTGGTCACGGACATGTCACCGGGCAATCCGCAATTGCGCCGACAGATCGCCCTGCGCTACATGGTCGGCGGGCTGATGCTGCCCATGGAAGAACTGCTGGTCACCAATGGCGCCCTGGAAGCCTTGAACCTGTGCCTGCAAGCCGTCACCGAGCCCGGCGACCTGGTGGCCATCGAGGCGCCAGCGTTCTACGCCAGCCTGCAAGTGCTGGAGCGGCTCAAGCTCAAGGCAGTGGAAATTCCGGTGCACCCACGCGACGGCATCGATCTGGATGTATTGGAGCAGACGCTGGAGCGCCACCCGATCAAAGCATGCTGGTGCATGACCAGTTTCCAGAACCCCATGGGCGCGACCATGCCCGAGGAAAGAAAACAGGCGTTGGTGGAGTTGCTACGCCGTCATCAGGTGCCGCTGATCGAGGACGACGTGTATGCAGAACTCTATTACGGCCAGCAGGCACCCAAGCCGGCCAAGGCGTTCGACACCGAAGGGCTGGTGATGCATTGCGGTTCGTTCGCCAAGAGCCTGGCGCCGGGCTATCGCATCGGCTGGGTCGCCGCCGGGCGTTACGCACAGAAGATCGAACGGCTCAAACTCATGACGTCACTGTGCGCCTCGATGCCGGCCCAGGCGGCCATCGCCGATTACCTGCAACACGGTGGTTATGATCGTCATCTGCGCAAACTGCGCTACGCCCTGGAAGAACAGCAAAGCGCCATGCTCGCCGCCATCGCCCGCTACTTCCCCGCACAGACCCGCGTCAGCCAGCCGGCGGGTGGGTATTTCCTGTGGCTGGAACTGCCGGAGCAGATGGACTCGCTGAAACTGTTCCAGATGGCCTTGGCCCAAGGCATCAGCATCGCTCCTGGGCCGATCTTTTCACCGACCCGGCGTTTCGGCAATTGCATCCGTTTGAACTACGGCAGCCCGTGGACCGAAGTGTCAGAGAAGGCCATGGAGACGTTGGGGCGGATTATTCGGTCGTTTTGATATGGGGTTGTCTGTTATTGCCCCATCGCGAGCAGGCTCGCTCCCACATGAGATCTGCTGCGTAGCTGAGAGATTCGTCTCGCCGCAAACCCACTGTGGGAGCGAGCCTGCTCGCGATGGCGGCAGAACAGACAACTGATATTTCAAAGCTCAGCGCCCGCCCCCCAAATCCACAAACGTCCCGGTCGCATACGAAGCCTTGTCCGACAGCAACCAGATAATCGCTTCAGCCACTTCATCGGGACGGCCGCCACGGGCCATGGGGATTGCCGACTCCAGCTTGCTGACCCGGTCCGGGTCGCCGCTGAGGGCATGAAAATCGGTGTAGATATAACCTGGGCGAACCGCATTGACGCGGATACCTTCTCCAGCGACTTCCTTGGACAGGCCAATGGTGAACGTGTCCAGCGCGCCTTTGGAGGCCGCGTAGTCGACATACTCGCCCGGCGCGCCCAGGCGGGCGGCCACCGAGGAGACGTTCACAATACTGCCACCTTGCCCGCCATGCCTGGGCGACATGCGCAGCACCGCGTGCTTGGCGCAGAGGATTGGCCCCAGCACGTTGGTCTTCATGATCTTGAGAATGCGGAACTCGGACATTTCGTCGAGTCGGGACTTGTGGGCGACTGTGCCGGCGTTGTTCACCAAAGCGGTGACGCGACCCAACTCAGCGTCCACACGGTCGAACAGCGCGACCACTTCGTCTTCGATGCTGACATCCGCCCGCACGGCAATCGCCTGGGCGCCCTTGGCCCGGACCTGTCCGAGCACATCCTGCGCGGCGCCTTCATCGGACTGGTAATTGATGCAGATCCGATAGCCCAGGTCGGCAGCCAACAGCGCCGTGGCCGCCCCGATCCCGCGGCCGCCACCGGTGATAACGATGACCTTATCCACGTTTGCTCTCCCCATTGCACGGATAGACGTCCGGCCCAAGAATAGCGTTCACGCTGCGCTTTTGCACAAGCCGTTGCGCGTGGCGCCGGCCTCAGCGGCTCAAGGCCCGCAGATCCAGACGTCCATCCAGCAACGGCGGGCACCAGTAGTAGCCCCCCGTGATCGGCCGGCTCATGCGATACAGGCCGTCGGTGATACCGTCCTCCAGGCCGCTCATGCGCCGCAGTTGAGCCTCGAAAGCGTCGAGGGAGAAACCGAACGCCAGGAACATCAGGCCTGCGCGATCCCCTTCAATCCACGGCATGGAACGGCGTACGACGAAGGCTTCCGGGGCGAAGCTTTCCTGGGCGGTGCGTTTGACGTGGGCCGACTCCGGGGCATCGTCGATTTCCTCGTTGTCGCTCAGGCGCCGGCCCATGATGTTGTCGCGCTCATGGGGTTGCATGGCGGCGAAACCATCCAGATCGTGTTGCCACTGCTGGATCGCCGCAAA
Source organism: Pseudomonas sp. N-1-13 (assembly GCF_057787095.1). Classification (NCBI taxonomy): domain Bacteria; kingdom Pseudomonadati; phylum Pseudomonadota; class Gammaproteobacteria; order Pseudomonadales; family Pseudomonadaceae; genus Pseudomonas; species Pseudomonas sp. N-1-13. Next base: position 3,705,826 of record NZ_JBYNRI010000001.1, read on the forward strand.
ACTGCCACCGCGCACTCCATCGACACCTTGAGCCAGGGCAGCGGCGATGGCCGCTTCATCGTGAGGGTTCTCAGTGCCGTCTTCATAACCGGTCAGGTCATGGCCGGTCATATGACGGAAAGTTTCGTTCATCTGCACCAGGCGCAACGCCGGGGCCAGAGCGGCCTCGATGGCACGGCTGCGGTGCAGCAGCTCGCCACGGTCTTCGCCGTGTAGCCAGCACCACAGCGCGTGCTGGGTCGAAGGGTTGTCCACGCCCACGCCGGCCAGGGCCGGAAACGCCCGCAGGCCTTCGACCTGCGCACCCAGCGCCTGGACCAGCGACTCGCCCAGGCCGATCACTACTCGATCATCGACTTGCAACAAAAGCTTATCGATCGCAGCCGGCAGCGCCTCGACCGATTCCAGGGCAAAAAACAAGTGACGGGCCTGAGGCGGAACAGGGGTGGCGAGAATGCCGGGCTGGTAGTAGCTCATGTGGACTCCTTTAGAAAGAGCGCAAGTTTACCCGGCGACCAGTGGTTTGTGTGGTTTGCCATGGGCTGTCGAAGGCCAGGACGCTAAAGATTTTCGTAGGAAGTCTCTTGCAACCCGGTCAGATGACTCGGAACCCGGTTCGAACTGCAAGGATCCCGATTGCCGGACATCGGAAAACTCCCTAGATTGGGTGCCCCCAAAGCTGCTGGCAGAGCGGCTGGCACCCTCAGGACTCATGGAGAACGGTCAGACATGCACATTGCCAAATCGATACTTACGGGCGCTTTTTTCATCGCCTGCGGCACGACAACGGGCTTTGCCCAGGAGCGCGTTGAAGACACCGTCAATGCCGTGATCCAGCCCTTGATGAAACAACAGGACATCGCCGGCATGGCCGTGGCAATCACTCACAATGGTGAACGTCATTACTTCAATTACGGGGTGGCCTCCAAGGACACGAAGCAGGCAGTGACCGACCAGACGCTGTTCGAAATCGGCTCGGTCAGCAAGACCTTCACCGCCACCCTCGGCGCCTACGCCCAGGCCCAAGGCAAGCTGTCGCTGTCGGACCCGGCCGGTCGCTTCGCCCCCGAGCTGAGCGGCAGCGCCCTGCAAGGCATCAGCCTGCTCAACCTTGCCACCTACACGCCGGGCGGCCTGCCGTTGCAGTTTCCTGGCGAAGCGGACCATCCGGACCGGATGTTCAGTTACTACAAGACCTGGAAACCACTCTATCCGGCCGGTACCCAGCGGCTCTATTCAAACCCGAGCATCGGCCTGTTCGGCTACCTGGCGGCCCGCAGCCTGGAACGACCGTTCGATGAGGTGATGGAACAGACACTGATGCCGGGATTAGGCCTCAAGCACAGTTATGTACGGGTGCCCAAGGATCAATTGAGCCGTTACGCCCAAGGCTACGCGAAGGACGGCAAGCCAGTGCGGGTCGGACCGGGAGCGCTGGACGCCGAGGCCTATGGCGTGAAAACCAGTTCATCGGACCTGATCCGCTTCATCGAGGCTAACCTGCGGCCTGAAAAGCTGGACGCCGATCTGCGACAGGCCATCGCCACGACGCATACCGGGTTCTACAAGGCCAATGGCATGACCCAGGGGTTGGGTTGGGAGTTCTACCCCTACCCCGTCACGCTTGACGCGCTATTGGCCGGCAATGCACCGCAGATGGCCCTGATGCCACAAAAAGTGGAGCCGCTCAACCCACCCCTGCCTGCGCCGGCCGACAGCTGGATCAACAAGACTGGCTCGACCGGTGGCTTTGGTGCCTATGCGGCGTTCGTTCCTGGAAAGGATATGGGGATCGTGATGCTGGCAAACAAAAACTACCCGATCGAGGAACGGGTGAAGGCCGCGCACAAGATCCTGACGGCGCTGGAGAAACAATAGGCTACGCAAATTACTGTGGCGAGGAAGCTTGCTCCCTCGCCACAAAGGGAGCTCATCGCCTGCCCGATCAATCCTCCAGCGGCTTCGGCGCAGTCACCGGTTTGCCCGTCTTGCCTGCCTTGGCACCCTTGCCTTCCTGGGCCGGCGCAGCTTCAGGCGCGGGAGTCGGGGCTGGCGCCGCCGCTTCCTTTTCTGCTGGGGGCAGTTTATCGACGGTGTCGAAGATGTCCTTCAGCTCAATCGCTCCCGAGTGCTCAAGCTTCTTTTCTCCGTCCTTGCCCACCAGGATGATCTTGGTCTGGGCACCGGCCCCCAACCTGAGTGACCGGATCAGCGCCATGGTGCTTTGCGGGTCCAGGTCTTTGCCATCGCGCTGCCCCATCGTGTTGAGCACGGTGTAAAGCACCAGGTTGCGCTCGGAAAAACCCTGTTTGCCGGCCGGTTCCTCCAATGCTTTTTTCAGGCTGACCCATGCAGGATCGACGGTGCTCGGCGCGATGACAATCAAGGGGCGGGATTTGCCCTTGTCCGCGGCCAAGGGTGAGTCGCCATCCGCGGCGAACAAGGGACCTGCAATGGCCAACAAGGTAGCGAAGGTCAACGACCGAATGAGCATGCGCCTCTCCTTTTGATATCTACGCTGTACTGATTGCGCATGGCGGCGATTGTTCCGCGACAGTCGCCCAATACCGCGCCTGCCTGCCTTGAAGCTTAGGCCAGAGGGGTCATTGCGCAACCGTGGCGTGGGAGATGAACAATTTCGTGACAGGAGTCGGGCACAACTTATGTGGGAGCGAGCCTGCTCGCGATGGCGCACAGTCAATCCAGCAGATGTTCTGCTGTACCGGCCTCATCGCGAGCAGGCTCGCTCCCACATTGATTGGTGCGCAGGTTAGTTAGAACGCCAACTTGAACCCGATCATCGCCAGCATCACTGCCAGGCATGGGCGCAGCACCTCATCGGAAATGCGGCCCGACAAGTGACTGCCCAGGTAGATGCCCGGCAACGAGCCGACCAGCAGGTAACCCAGGATGTGCCAGTCCATGTTGCCCATGCTGGCGTGGCCCAGGCCAGCGACCAGGGTAAGCGGTACGGCGTGGGCGATTTCAGTGCCCACCAGGCGCTTGGTGACCAGGAATGGATAGAGAATGAACAGTGCGACAGTGCCCAGTGCGCCAGCGCCAATGGAGGTCAGTGCGACCATGACGCCCAATATCAGGCCAGTGACGACGGTGAGTACATTGAGCCGCGAGCCGGTGGGATTGTAGTGGCCGCCCGCACGATCATGGGCAAATTGCAGGAGGCGTTTCTTGAACAGAATCGCCAGGGCGGTGGCGAACAGCACAAAACCCAGGGCTTGCTTGATGATCGCGTTCATGGCGTCGGGCGAACTGTGCAGACTGCTGAGAAACCACAGCGTCAATCCTACCGCCGGCACACTGCCCAAGGTCAGCCAGCCGGTGATGGCCCAATCGATGTTGCGGTTCTTGGCGTGAACCAATACACCGCCGGACTTGGTAATCGCCGCGTACAGCAGATCGGTACCCACTGCGGTTGCAGGGTTGATACCAAACCACAACAGAATGGGGGTCATCAGCGAACCGCCGCCCACGCCGGTCATCCCGACGATAAAACCGACAACCAAGCCCGCTATGACTAAACCGACATTACCGAAATCCATTAAGCGCGACCGCATGAAATAAAATCTGGTCGCGAGCATAGCGATTTTTCTTATAACCACCTATACCAATGTGATCTATCTTTATTCCCTTTTCCTCTGACGTTACTGAACCGGCAGGAAGTTAAGAAAGAGCAGGCTCTGGGCATAGTTCAGACCGATCCGCCGGTAGCGCTCGTCCAGCATTTGGGTCAGCAGGTCCAGGCGCGCAACGATTTTTCCAAACTCCACGGCAAAGCTGAGATTGCTGCCCTCCTCCGAAATCTCATTGGAAAACAGCAGCGGTTTGCCGTCTTTGTCCAGTCGTTGGCTGAGTATCCAAGTGGCTTTTTCGATGTTGCGCGCCGCGTTGCTGACAAAGCGCGGGTCGATCGCGTCGGTCATGTAGAACTCGAGACGATTGCCATGGGCCGTGACCAGCATGCTGCCAATGGCGTAGATGAACGCCCCCACCCGATCCCCCAGGAACTCAGGGCTCATGGCATAGCTCAGGGCGGCCAGGTCCTTCTTGCCGCCAAGGGTCGGTAACGGCTGTTGCTGCTCGATGGCCAGGCGCACCTGCTTTTCCGCGGCACGGGCGTCGAGAAATCCGGACTTGCGCAACTCTTCGGGGTTGCGCAGATAAAGCTTGTTCATCAGCAGATAGAGGCTTTGCAGGTTGTCATGCATCGCCAGTGTGGCCATGCGGTCAACGCTGGTCTGCAGCAGTTCCTGAGGCCTGGTGTTGCTGAACTGAGTGACCATGTCTTGCCCCTGCTGATGACTGCAACCGCCGCCAAGCAACATCAACACGCCGACCAACAGCGCTGAACAGCGACGTCGCGACACCATCACGAAATGAAAAACACCGGCCATCGAGTCTCGGTCTGGGCTTGGGGAGGCGGTGGGGGTCGCCGCTTCCTGGCCATGGATAGAGCGGCAAAAAACGTAAAAGTGCGATGGACGAGGGAAAACCACACAGATGGGGAAGATCCGCCCCGCTCAATTAGTATGACTTTTTAATTGATTAATCGCGATTAATGGCTATAAATCCCTTCTAGCCTTTCAAATAGAAAGACTACTAACCAAATATACCTTCATCGCTGTCCGACTAAACACCGGACTCGACCCGCGTTCCAAACAACAACAAGACAGGAAGGAAGGTCACACCATGCTTGAATCCAGACATCTGCTCACGGCTCTCGGAGTGTCTCTGATGATCGCCACCTCTGCATCCCAGGCCGCCGGCCTGAGCAATGAACGCGCAGCGTTCGGCAAGACCAGCGACGGTACCGCGGTGGAAAAATTCGTCCTGCGCAACAGCCACGGCATGGAGGCTACTGTCATCACGTACGGCGGGATCCTCCAGTCACTGATCGTGCCGGACAAGAACGGTATGGCCGCCGATGTTGTGCTGGGCTTCGACGATGTGCAGGGTTACCAGAAGAACGGCAATGTGTATTTCGGCGCAACCATTGGCCGCTTCGGCAATCGCCTGGCTGGCGGCGCATTCGAGTTGGACGGCAAGCGCTACCAGGTGCCGCAGAACGACAAGAGCAACTCCCTGCACGGCGGACCGCAAGGTTTCGACAAGCGCGTCTGGAAGGCCGAACCCCATGACGGCAAGGACTCGGTGGGCGTGACCCTGACCTACCTGTCGGCGGATGGCGAGATGGGTTTCCCAGGCGCACTGAAAACAGATGTCACCTACAGCCTCAATGAACGGAACGAATTACGTATCGAGTACCAGGCCACCACCGACAAACCCACGGTGCTGAACCTGACCAACCACAGCTATTTCAACCTCGCCGGTGCCGGTAACGGCGACATACTCAAACAGGTCGCGACCCTGCATGCCGCCCATTACACCCCGGTGACCGACAAGCTTATCCCCACCGGTGAGTTGGCCCCCGTGGCCGGTACGCCGATGGACTTCACCAAGCCCACCGCCATCGGCACCCATATCAAGGCCGATCACCCGCAGCTCAAATTCGCCGAACCCAAACAGGGCGGTTTCGATTTCAACTGGGCGCTTGACGCCAAGGGTGACGTGAGCAAACTGGCCGCTGATGTCTACGACCCACAGTCCGGACGGCGCTTGGAGCTCTACACCACCGAGCCTGGCGTGCAGTTCTATACCAGCAACTTCCTCGACGGCACGATCAAGGGCAAGCACGGCAAGGTCTATCCGCATTGGGGCGCGTTCACTCTGGAAACCCAACACTACCCCGACTCGCCAAACCAGCCGAACTTCCCGTCGACCCGGCTTGACCCCGGCCAGACCTACACCCAGACCATGGTGTTGAAGTTCTCCGCACAATAAATCCTGCCCTTCGAAAAGATCGTTCCCACGGCGGTGGGGACGATCAACCTTGAACACCTGGTCTATCCTGCTGCCACACGTCTGATGTTCTGCAAACAGGAGGTAGAAATGAGGACTCTGGAGCTGGCTGGCGAGGCCGTACCGGTGATTGGCCAGGGCACCTGGCGCATGGGTGAAGAAGCGTCGCTTCACAAGAAGGAAGTGGCGGCCCTGCGCCTGGGCATTGAATTGGGCATGACGCTGATCGACACGGCGGAGATGTACGCCGAGGGCGGCGCCGAAGAGGTCGTTGGGGAAGCGATCACCGGCCTGCGGGACCAGGTTTTCCTGGTGAGCAAGGTGTATCCCCACAATGCCAGCCGCAAAGGCATTGCGCTTGCCTGCGAACGCAGTTTGCGCCGACTGGACACCGATTACATCGATCTCTATCTGCTGCATTGGCGCGGGCAATACCCGCTGGAAGAAACCGTCGAAGCGTTCGAACGCCTGCGCGAAGAAGGCAAGATCGGCCGCTGGGGCGTGTCGAACTTTGATGTCGCGGACCTTGAAGAACTGGCTTCACCGGCCTGCGCCACCAACCAGGTGCTGTACAACCTGCAGGAGCGTGGCATCGAATTCGACCTGCTGCCCTGGTGCCAACAGCAGCGCATGCCAGTCATGGCTTACTGCCCGGTCGGCCAGGGCGGGCAACTGCTCAAGGACCACACCTTGGGCCAGATCGCCGAACGCCATGGCGCAACCCCAGCGCAGATCGCCCTGGCCTGGCTGTTGCGTCAGGACAATGTCATTGCCATTCCCAAAGCCGTTCAGAGCGAACATGTGCGCTTGAACGCCGAAGCGGCCAACCTGAAGCTCGCACCCCAGGATCTGGCGGCGCTGGATTTGATATTCCCGCAGCCCGAAGGCAAGCAGCGCTTGGCGATGGTCTAGTTCTCACGAGCAAAGCGCTTTTGTGGCGAGGGAGCTTGCTCCCGCTGGGGCGCGTAGCGGCCGCTTCTGGCGGTTGCTGCGCAAACCAGCGGAAGCAAGCGCCCTCGCCACAAAAGCCTCCCGCCCGCAACACTGGCGCATCCGTCAGAACAAGCCCATCTGCCCCCCCACCAGGGTCGAGAAATCGTCATCCACAAACGGCAGAATCGCGTCCGCCACCGGTTGCAGCTGTTTGGTCACGTAATGGTCGTAATCGATCGGCGCGCTGCGGGTTTCCAGCGGCTCAGGGCCGGCGACAGTGATCACGTAGCTGATCCACCCGCCGTTCTGGTATTGCCGCGCACGGCCCTGGCGCTGGTTGAACTCGTCAGCCAGCCGCGCGGCGCGCACGTGCGGCGGTACGTTGCGTTCGTAGTCTTCCAGAGGCCGGCGCAAGCGCTTGCGATAGACCAGCCGATCATCGAACGCTCCGGCCAGGGTCTGGTGCACATAATCGCGCACATAATCCTGGTAAGGCTTGCGGTGGAAGATCCGCCCATACAGCTCCTGCTGGAACTGCCGGGCCAGCGGCGACCAGTCGGTGCGCACGGTTTCCAGGCCCTTGTAGACGATCTCGTCGCTGCCGTCGGCGCGGGTGACCAGCCCGGCATAGCGCTTCTTGCTGCCCTCTTCCGCGCCACGAATGGTGGGCATCAGAAAACGTTTGAAATGGGTTTCGAACTGCAACTCCAGTGCGCTCTCCAGCCCGAACTCATCACGCACGTGTTCGCACCACCACTGATTGACGTATGCCACCAGTTCCTGGCCGATGGACGCCGCCTCTTCCTGGCCGTGGGCCCGGCGCAACCAGACGAACGTGGAATCGGTATCACCGTAAATCACCACATGCCCCCGGGCTTCGACCAACTGCCGGGTGCGCTGCATGATCTGGTGACCGCGCAGGGTGATGGAGGACGCCAGCCGCGGATCGAAGAAACGACAGCCACTGGAACCGAGTACGCCATAGAAGGCGTTCATGATGATTTTCAATGCCTGGGACAGCGGTGCATTGTGTTCCCGCTTGGCGGTTTCCCGGCCTTCGGCTACCCGCGCCACAATGGCCGGCAGGCAATGCCGCGTGCGGGAGAAACGTGCCCCGCGAAAACCTGGCACCGACTGGCTTTCGTCCGGGTGGCGCAGGCCTTCGATCAGGCCTACCGGGTCGATCAGGAAGGTGCGGATGATCGACGGATACAGGCTCTTGTAGTCCAGCACCAGCACCGACTCGTAGAGCCCCGGCTGGGAATCCATGACAAAACCACCCGGGCTGGCCTCGGGCGGGCGCTGGCCAAGGTTCGGCGCGACGAAACCCTGGCGGTGCATCAGTGGCATGTACAAGTGTGTGAAGGCCGCCACCGAACCACCGCTGCGGTCCGCCGGCAGACCGGTGACACTGGCCCGCTCCAGCAGGAACTTGAGCAGCTCGGTCTTGGCGAAGATCCGCGTCACCAGCTCACAGTCCTTGAGGTTGTAACGGGCCAGGGCCGGTTTGTCCTCGGCAAACATGCGATTGATCTCGTCCATGCGCTGGTACGGGTTGTCGATGGACTTACCCTCTCCCAACAACGTCTGGGCGACATTTTCCAGGCTGAACGAAGGGAAACTCCAGGTCGCCGAACGCAGCGACTCAATGCCGTCGATGATCAGCCGGCCTGCCGCCGAGGCGAAAAAGTGATTGTTGCGCGCGCCATGCTCGCGCCACTGCATCTCCTCCCCGCCTCGCCCCAGGCGTAGCGGCACGGCCAGGCGCCGGGCGTGCTCATGCAGCACGCGCAAATCGAACTGCACCAGGTTCCAGCCAATGATCGCGTCAGGGTCGAAACGGGCGAACCAATCGTTGAGTTTCTTCAGCAGCAAAGTGCGCGATTCACAATATTCGAGCTGGAAATCCACGGCAGTATCGTCGCCATTGGGCGGGCCGAGCATATACACCTGACGCTCGCCGCAGCCTTCAAGGGCAATGGAGTACAAATCGCCCTGGGCGGTGGTTTCGATGTCCAGGGACACCAGACGCAATGGCGGACGATACTCGGGCGCCGGTTTCATCTGGGCGTCCAGCAGCAGGCCCTCAGCGGCCTTTGTGCCACCGAACCAGACCGGCGCGGTGATGAAACGCTCCATCAGGTAGCGTTCCGGTGGACGGATGTCAGCTTCGAACACCTCCACGCCGGCACGGCGCAAGGTGGTGTCCAGGCGCATCAGTTGGGCATGTTGCCGGCAATACAGGCCCAGCACCGGTCGATGCTCGAAATCCAGCAGGTCCAGGGGTCGCAATTCAACGTCCTTCTCCCCTTGCAGTAAGGCTTCGACCTGACCGCGCTGAATCTGTGGCACGAATGCCACCGACGGCTGCACCGGCAAGCGCACGCGCCGGGGGCCGGTGTCGGTCGCCAGCCAGAATTCGACTTCGGTGCCGGCCGGGGTATCGCGCCAATGCCGGGTCAGGACGAAGCCCTGCTGTAGATCCACCGCTGCAACCTCGATTTTTTGCGTAAGCGACGATTCTACCTGTGGTGAGGGGATTTATCTGTGGGAGCAAGGCTTGCCCCCACAGTGGCGATAAATCCCTCGCCCCAACAGTGCATGGCCTCACTTCGGTGGTGAACTCACCGACAATGACGTTTTTGGACGACTGACTGCCGCTTTACCGCTTGCTCTGCGCCGTTGGGTCTACGATTCTTAAACCACCTGCACAAACAACACCTGAGGCTTCCCCATGAAAACCGTCGCGCAGTTGCTCCGGATCAAAGACGAGAAAAACCAGCAAGTGCACACCATTTCACCGGACGACATGGTGCTGCAGGCCCTGATGCGCATGGCCGAGAAAAACGTCGGTGCCCTGCTGGTGGTGAAGAACGGCGAAGTACTGGGGATCATCAGTGAGCGCGACTACGCGCGCAAAATGGTCTTGCATGGCCGCTCCTCAGTAGGCACCAAAGTGAGCGACATCATGGTGTCACCCGTGATTACGATAGACCCCCACCAGAATGTCGAAACCTGCCTGAGCATCATGACCGAAAAACATTTGCGGCATTTGCCGGTGGTCGAAGACGGCAAACTCGTCGGTCTGCTGTCCATTGGTGACCTGGTCAAGGAAGCGATTGCCGAGCAGGCGGACCTGATCCGACAACTGGAGCAATACATTCGCGGCGAATGACCCGTTCGGGCGGGTTGCTCAATCCCAACCTCCTTCTATATTGAAGGAGTTGTCCTGCCGAGCATCCCGATGGCCGATACCGACCGACTGATCATTTGCGAACATTGTGATGCGGTGTACGAGCCGATGGTGCTCGCTGCGCATCAGAAAGCCTCGTGCGTGCGGTGTGGCGCGGTGATTCAGCGCTACAACGGCCTGACCATTGAACAGCGCCTGGCCTTGAGTGTGACGGCAGCGGTGTTGTGGGCTTTCGCCAACATCTATCCAGTGATGAGCATCCGTCTCCAGGGGCTGAGCAACAGCGCGACGCTGTGGGATTCCATCGTGGCCCTGAGCCAGGGCCCCATCACCTTCATCGCCCTGGTGGCCGCGGTGGCGATCATCATTGCCCCGGTCTTTCAGTTGGTATTGCTGATCTGGGTGCTGGCCTACGCCTACGCCAATCAACGGGCGCCGGGGTTCAGTCTGTGCATGCGCAGCCTGGAAGCACTGCGGCCGTGGAGCATGCTGGAGGTGTGCCTGTTGGGTGCGCTGGTGGCGGTGATCAAACTCGCCGGGCTGCTGGACGTGCTGCCGGGCATCGGCCTGTTTGCTCTGGCCGCCCTGAGCCTGCTGATGATCCGCATCGCCGGACGCGATGTGCGCGATTTGTGGGACAACCTATGAACCGCGAACCGTTGCCTCCCCCGCCCTTGGCCCGCGACCTGAACCTGTGCCTGTGCCACAGCTGTGGCCTGGCCTGTGACATGAGCGACGAGCCCGAGACCTGCCCCCGCTGCGACGCCCCGTTGCACCGGCGCAAACCCGACACCCTCACCCGTACCTGGGCCTACATGCTGGCGGCATTGGTGTTCTACATTCCGGCCAACCTGCTGCCGGTGATGAATACCCAGATGCTCGGGGATGGCGCCGACAGCACCATCATCAGTGGCGTCATCGAATTCTGGCAGGGCGGCGCCTGGGACATCGCCCTGATCATTTTCATCGCCAGCATCGCGGTACCAGGCATCAAGTTCGTGGTACTGACCTTGCTGTTGGTCACCGTGCAGCGGCGCAGCACCTGGGCCCAGGTCCAGCGGGCGAAACTGTATCGGCTGGTGGAAGTCATCGGCTACTGGTCGATGCTCGACGTGCTGGTGGTGGCGCTGGTCGCGGCGCTGGTGAAATTCCAGGCACTGAGCGATATCGAGCCGCGACCGGGCATCCTGTTTTTCGGCCTCGTGGTGCTGTTCACCATGCTGTCGGCCATGAGCTTCGACCCGCGCCTGATCTGGGACACCCAACCATCCGAGGAGGCCATGGATGAAGTCGCAAGCCACTGACGGGCAGCAACCGGCACCAGGTCGCGCCCATGTCACCAGCCGCCGCTGGACGGTGTCGCTGGTATGGATAGTGCCGATCATCGCCGTGCTGGTAGGGTTGTCCCTGGTGGTCAACAACTGGCTGCAGGAAGGTCCGACCATCACCATCACCTTCAAGACCGGCCAGGGCCTGACCGCCAACAAGACACCGGTCAAATATCGCAACGTGGTCATCGGCCAGGTCACCGACGTGCAATTGAGCGACGACCAGAAGAACGTCACCGCCACGGTCAAGCTGGCCAAGACGGCGGAGACCTTCACGCACGAGGACTCGGTGTTCTGGGTCGTACGCCCGCGTATCGGAGCCGGCGGAATTTCCGGGATCGATACCCTGCTGTCAGGGGATTTCATCGGGGCCGACGCCGGTCAATCGAAGGTTCGTGCCAAGTCCTTTACCGGCCTGGAAGCCCCGCCACCGATCACCTACGGTGAACCGGGCAAGCGCTTCACCCTGCATTCCCAGGACCTCGGTTCACTGGACATCGGCTCGCCGGTGTACCTGCGCAAGATTCCGGTGGGCCAAGTGGTGTCCTATGCGCTGGATGCCGATGGCAAAGGGGTCAACATCGACGTATTCGTCAATGCCCCCAACGATGTCTACGTCACCGAAAACACCCGGTTCTGGAACGTCAGCGGCGTGGACGTGAACGTCGGTGCCAACGGCTTTGCGGTCAAGACCGAGTCACTCTCGGCGCTGCTGGTGGGCGGCATCGCATTTCGGGCACCGGAATACAGCCCCAACGACAGCCCCGCTAGCGAGGACAAGACGTTCGAGCTGTTTGCCGACCAGCAGAGCGCCCTGGCCCCGCCGGATGGCAAGGCGCAATACCTGGCTTTACGCTTCGATCAGGCATTGCGCGGATTGCGGGTCGGAGCGCCGGTCGAATTCCTGGGCATCGAAGTGGGCAGGGTCGTAGCTATCAATCTGGATTTCGACGAGAAGCTGCGCAGCTTCCCGGTCAATGTCGGCGTGGTGTTCTACCCTCAGCGCCTGGGCAAGGCCCATGAAAAACTGCTCAAGGCGCTCAATCACAACCCGGATGACGAAGCTGCCGGCGCTCGCCTGATCGGCAGTTTCGTCGAACGCGGCCTGCGTGCCCAGGCCCGTAGCGGCAACCTGCTGACCGGGCAGTTGTACATCTCGCTGGACTTCTACCCCAAGGCCGAAAAAGTCACTTTCGACGCCAACGCCCGCCCGGTCCGTATACCGACCATCCCGGGCAGTCTCCAGCAACTGCAGGAACAACTGCAGGCGATGGTCGAGCGAATCAACAAGCTGCCCCTGGAAAGCGTTGCCAACAACCTGAACGGCAACCTGGTTGAATTGCGCAAAGGTCTGGCCCAGTTCAACAGCAAGACCCTGCCAAGCGTGCAAAACACGTTGCAGGACGTGAGCAAGACCCTGCAATCGGCCAACTCGACCCTGGCCGAAGATTCGCCGCAACGCGAACAACTGACGCAGACCCTGGACGATCTTGGGCGCATGTCGCGTTCGTTGCGCGAGCTGTCCGACTACCTGAGCCGCCATCCCGAATCACTGCTTCGCGGCCGTCCCAAGGATGCACCGGCGCAGAACCTCACATTGCCGGCGAACGAATGACCACAGGAGCACGCCCCATGCCGCTGATGCTGAAACTCCCCCTGGTTGCCTTGGTGCTGCTGCTTGCTGCCTGCCGCGGCGATCCGATCCAGTACCACACCCTGAGCCCGGCTCAACCTGCCGGCCAGCCACGCACGAACATGGACATCCAGCTCGAGCAGGTGAGCGTTCCGCCTCAGGTGGACCGTGCGCAAATGGTCATCCGCCAAGGCAACAGCGGGCTGGCGATCCTGGAAACACAATGGTGGGGCGCCAGTCTGGCCGATGAACTGCGCAGCAGCCTGGACGAACAACTGAGCAACCCAGGCGCAGCGAAGCTACTGCTGCGGGTGGATGTGCAGCGCTTCGATTCGATCCCCGGCCAATATGCCCGCATGGACGTGCAGTGGCGCCTGCGCGAGCTGGGCAACGAAGCCCATACCCTGACCTGCCGTAACAGCCTGCAAACGCCGGCGGGGAGCAGCATCGATGAGCTGGTGACGGCCCATCAGCAGAATGTCCGACAGTTTGTCGGCCTCGTTGAGCAAGCCGCCACCAAAATGACATGCCCTTGACCCGTAGGCGCTGCCGAAGGCTCGGGCCGCGTTTGGACGATCTTTCTGTTTTGATCTTTCGTTTGCTACTCGGAAAAACCGCAGCCTCGCTGCGCTCGACAGCGCCTACAAGGGCCAGTGCAGCGACAGCACCGGCGCAATGCGCGGATGGCGGTCGATGCGCTCCAGTAGCTCGTAGAACGGCGGTCGGGCATTCAGCATGGCCTCCCGCGTGTCTTCCCACTTCGTGACCACGGCGGCCAGGATATCCAGCGCTCCCGGCTCGGCACCGCTGAGAAAAGGACGAGCCGCAAACTGGTCGGCAAACAGCGCCCAGTTGCGATGTAGCCGCTGTCGGGTGCCCGACACCAATTGCTGCCGGGTCGCTTCATCCGCGTCGACCAGCCAGCGCTCTGGAAAATCGATGATGCCGATGGGCGTGTAGCAATTGGCGACGATATAGACCAGGCCCCGTATGGCTTGAGCACGTTGGTTCGGATCGTCCGGCAGCAACTTCGATTCAGGAAACACCAACCCTAGGTGGATCAAAATCGCCGCGGCTTCGGTCAGCACCGAACCGTCCGGCAATTGCAAGGTCGGGACCTGCTTCTGAGGGTTCAATGCCTGTAGCTCTTTCGACGCCTCGTTGTCTTCGGTCGAATAGGCATCGACACGGCGATAAGGCACGCCACACAGGCACAGGGCGATCTCCACAGCCGAAGAGCCGGATTGCCTGTAGCCGAATAACTGATACATGAACTTGCCTCCTGCGCTTGGGGGGTAGCCGGTAGAACCCGCGGGCCCGCCAGTGTTCCACCCGGCAGACGACACGCACTCTCCATGGAAGCGAGCCTGCCCGCGATGTCGGCGGATCAGTCAACATCAATATTGCTTGCCAACCGCTCGGCGAGGTATCACCGCCGTCGATATTCACCATCAGGCCAATGAAGTTCTCTTGATTGTCGCTCCGGACAACAATGGCTCCACACCAACCCACTGCATCCCCGGAGCACACCATCATGAAACGCCAAATCATCCTCAGCCTCGCTTTCTCGGTACTGGCAGCCAACGCATTCGCCGCCTCCTCCCACCCGGTCGTTGCCGAAGGTGGTTCTGATCGACTGATCGAAAAACGTGTTGCCGAAGGCGGCTCCGATCGCCTGATCCAGAACCGCGTTGCCGAAGGTGGCTCTGATCGTCTGATCCAGAACCGCGTTGCTGAAGGTGGTTCCGATCGCCTGCAACAGAACCGCGTTGCTGAAGGTGGTTCCGATCGTCTGCAACAGAATCGCGTCGCTGAAGGTGGTTCCGATCGTCTGCAACAGAACCGCGTTGCCGAAGGTGGCTCCGATCGTCTGCAACAGAATCGCGTCGCTGAAGGTGGTTCCGATCGCCTGCAACAGAACCGCGTTGCTGAAGGTGGTTCCGATCGCCTGCAACAGAACCGCGTTGCTGAAGGTGGTTCCGATCGCCTGCAACAGAACCGCGTTGCTGAAGGTGGTTCCGATCGCCTGCAACAGAACCGCGTTGCTGAAGGTGGTTCCGATCGCCTGCAACAGAACCGCGTTGCTGAAGGTGGTTCCGATCGTCTGACTCAGAACCGTGTATGAGTTGTTCAATCCAAATGCGTGACGAAACCCAACTCAATGTGTGGCGAAGGAGCCCCCTCGCCACAATGCTTCAAACACCTCTGGAACCTAACGCATCACCATGAAAGCCCGGCCTTATCCGCCGGGCTTTTTCATTGCCCACCGATTGCCTAGCGTCCCGCAGCCCGCGTCATACAACGCCGGTAACGCTCATCCACTCGCTTGGCGAACCACGCCGTGGTCAGCTTGCGCGTGATTTTCGGGCTCTTGAGCACGATTCCCGGTAACACCGCCCGAGGTAATTGCTTGCCCTCGGCCTTCTCAGCCAATTCGAAGACCCGCTTGTACAGTTTGCTGTCCTCGAACGCCAGGCTGTCGCCCTGCTCCAACTGGTCGCGAATGGTCGGGTTGCGCATCCCCAGCGACCTGCCCAAGGTGCGCACCGCCAACTCGGTGCTGCCTGGCATGATGGAACCATGCAAGATCAAATCGCCGTCCAGAGCCAGGGGAATGCCTGAGGCACGACTCACTGCATGCTGGAATGCCGCGTTGCGGCTGGCGTACCATCCGGCATTGAAATCGGCGAAACGATACAGCGGTTCGGTGTAGCTCACCGGATACCCCAGCAGATGCGCAATACCGAAATACATCCCGCCGCGACGACTGAACACCTCCCGACGAATCGACCCATCCACCGCATAGGGATAATCCCGGGCATTTGCCTGGGCAAACGCGATGCTGACCTGCATCGGCCCTCCGGTGTGCACGGGGTTGAAGCTGCCGAACAGTGTCTTGCCCAAGGGCACCATGCCAATGAAGTCATCGAAAATCGCACTCAACTCCTTCTCGCTGCGCGCGGCATTGAGCCGATCACTGTAGCTTTTGCCATTGGGCGAACGCACCTGGAGGGCGCCGCTGATCAACAGACCCGGAATGTGCATCTTTGCCGCGCGACGATCGATTTCCTGCCGGGCGATCTTGCCCAACCCCGGTACCGCCGGATCAGCCTGGAACGTCGATTCCTGTTCGGTCACCGCCAGGACGGAACAGATATTCTGCGTCGTGGGTGAGATTTGCTGAGCGGCAAAAGCCACGTAGATATCCGTCGCCCAGCCCTCGCGATCCACAGTCTTGGCCGGCAACAACCGCACAATCTGCGCCTTGACCTCGGCGGGCTGGCGTTCCGGTTCCTGGGCCTGACGGCTGCCGCAACCGGCCAGGGTCAACAACGCGGTGAGGCTGATCATCAATCGATTGAGTTGCATGTTGCTCCATCAAGTCTGTTATTGCGCAGCAACCATACGATCAAAAGCCGGTACAGGCTATGTTCTGTTCATCAGAGCCAAAAGGGGTCTTGAGAGCAAAGAAGGCTCGACAGCAGCAAAAAGCTGACGTGAGAGATGGGTGGCCTAACACCATCAGTGTGGGAGCAAGACTCCACAGTAGATTTTGGGTGGGTGTCTGTGGGAGCAAGGCTTGCCCGCGATGACGGCGGCACATCCGACATTGATGCAAGCTGGCCTACCACTATCGCGAGCAAGCTCGCTCCCACAGGGTTGACCGCGGATGCTCACAGTTTTAGTCCACGCCACAAGTCCAATGTGGGAGCGAGCCTGCTCGCGATGACGGTGGCACATTCGGCATTGAAGCCAGCTGGCCCCACTATCGCGAGCAGGCTCCCACAGGAAATCCAGCGTCGATCAGATCCCGCTTAGCGCCAGATCCATCGCAAAATAGGTGAAGATCAGGTCCGCCCCTGCTCGTTTTATCGCGCCGAGACTTTCTCGCACGACGCGAGCTTCGTCGATGGCGCCGGCCTGGGCGGCGAATTTGATCATCGCGTACTCCCCGCTGACCTGATAGGCCGACAGGGGCAGGTTCGAAGCCTGGCGAATATCGCGGATGATATCCAGGTACGCGCCGGCAGGTTTGACCATCAGTGCATCGGCCCCTTCCTGCTCATCAAGCAAGGACTCGCGCAGTGCTTCGCGGCGGTTCATCGGGTTCATCTGGTAGCTTTTGCGGTCGCCTTTCAAGGCACTGCCGCCCGCCTCGCGGAACGGACCGTAGAGCGCTGAAGCGAACTTGGTTGAATACGCCATGATTGCCGTCTGGCTGAAACCGGCTTCGTCCAGGGCTTTGCGAATGGCCTGGACCTGCCCGTCCATGGCGGCGGACGGCGCGATCACATCAGCCCCGGCACGGGCCGCCGCCACGGCCTGTTTACCCAGGTTGAGCAAGGTCCGGTCATTGTCCACTTCATGCCCGTGAAGCACCCCGCAATGGCCGTGATCGGTGTACTCACAAAAACAGGTGTCAGACATCACGATCATTTCCGGCACCGCGTCCTTGCAGATCCCGGCCATGCGCGACACCAGGCCGCGCTCGCTCCAGGTGTCGCTGCCATCACTGTCCAGGTGATGGGACACGCCAAAGGTCATTACTGACTTGATACCGGCACGGGCATACCGCTCGATCTCACCGGCGAGTTTCGATTCAGGAATGCGCGCCACGCCCGGCATACTCTTGATCGGTACAAAGTCATCGATTTCTTCTTCGACGAAAATCGGCAGCACCAGGTCGTTCAGGGTGAACTCGGTTTCCTGGAACAGACTGCGCAGGCTCGCATTGCGACGCAGACGGCGTGGACGTGCTTCGGGGAACTGACTGGACATGGGACTCCTGAAAAATGGGTGCTCGATCGCAGGGGACAAAGCTTATGCCCTCACCCGCCTGGGCACAAACGCCGACGGAAAACAGAGTTTTACCGGCCGGGCAATAATCGGCTTACAAGGTCAGTGAGCCATTGACGCAGGTCACCACCGCACCACCAATCCAGACGTCCTCGCCCACCTGCTCAACATGAATCCGCCCCGCCCGGCCCATGGTCAAGCCCTGGCTGACCACATAGCGCGACGGTGCCAGCCCCTTGGCCAGCATCCACTGGGCCAGCCCGGCGTTCAGGCTGCCGGTGGCAGGATCCTCCGGCATGCCGTCGCCGGCAATGAAACCGCGCACTTCAAATTGCGCCTCATCGCCATCCACGGCCGGTTCCCACGGCGCGATGACGCCCACGGCCAGATCCCGCAACTGCTGGTAATCGGGCTTGAGTGCCAACACTTGCTGGCGATTCTTGAGCATCAATGCCAGCCAGCCGGCACCATTATCAACCCACTGCGCCTCGACAATCGCTTCGGCCTGCAACCCCAGTCCCTTGCGCACTCGCTCCAGCACTTGAGCCTCCAGCGGGCCGGACTTGAGCAAGGGCGGCGCCTGAAAAGCCAACCCGAAATCGCTGCGGCGAATTCTTACCAGGCCAACGCCACATTCCTGCACGATCTGCGGCCCTTTCGGCACGCCTCCGGCCTCCAGCCAGGCATGACAGCTGCCCAAAGTCGGATGACCGGCAAACGGCAGTTCAGTCGAGGTGGTGAAAATGCGCACCCGGTAATCCGCCTCCGGATGCTGCGGCGCCAGCAGGAAAGTGGTTTCGCTGAGGTTGGTCCAGTTGGCAAAAGCGGCCATGCGCTCGTCACTGATCTCGTCTGCCCCGAGCACCACCGCCAGCGGATTCCCCTTGAGCGGCACTTCGCTGAACACGTCCAATTGCTTGAAATTGAAACAGCTCGTCATCAGTCCACTCATTCCGGAATTTTCAACCCGCGTGCCACTGCCGGCCGCGCCAGGAAACGCTCCAACACCCGCGTTACATTCGGGAAATTCTGGATACCCACCAGATCCCCCGCTTCATAAAAACCGATCAAGTTGCGCACCCAGGGAAACGTGGCGATATCGGCGATGGTGTAGCGCTCGCCCATGATCCAGTCCCGGCCTTCAAGACGACCATCCAGCACCTTGAGCAGGCGCTTGCTTTCCTCGACGTAACGATCACGAGGTCGCTTGTCCTCATAGTCCTTGCCCGCAAACTTGTTGAAGAAACCCAACTGCCCGAACATCGGCCCGATCCCGCCCATCTGGAACATCAGCCATTGAATCGTCTCGTAGCGCGCCGCCGACTCCTGGGCGAGCAACTGTCCGCTCTTGTCCGCCAGATAAATCAGAATCGCCCCCGACTCGAACAACGCCAACGGCTGATCCCCCGGCCCATGGGGGTCGAGAATCGCCGGGATCTTGTTGTTGGGGTTCAAGGAGAGGAACTCTGGGGACAGCTGGTCATTGCTGCCGAAGTCCACTTTGTGGGGTTCGTAGGGCAGGCCGATTTCTTCCAGCATGATCGAGACTTTCACGCCGTTGGGGGTCGGCAGGGAGTAGAGCTGGATCCACTCCGGGAACTGGGCGGGCCATTTTTGGGTGATGGGGAATGGGGTTAGGTTGGGCATGGGAGCGGACTCCAGAGGGGGAAGAAAAAAGCGGAGCATAGTTCAGAATGATTGCTGTCGCATCAGGTAAATCTGATCCGAGGTAGAGCACTTTGGCAAATCGCCTGCCGTGTACAATCCCACTCCTCTCGGCATTAAAAAATGCAAACTACCCCATACGAGACTCAATCCAGCCTTTATAAAAACGCTCTTGCTCAGCCGGATCATTAGTTAAATCCCGATCATCATATTCAAATATGTAAACTATATCATCGAGAGATGGGACAACCCCCATATTCAGCTCATAGGCCTTTAGCCCAAGCGACATCTGCGCTGACATACCGGATGGATGAACATTTCTCTTAGACCCTTTGCAGAAAAAAGTCACATCCAGATTATCCTGCCGAAGACTCGCGAAACATTTGTAAAAATTGCTACCCATATAAACTTTATCAACCTCTCCTTTCCTGCGGAAGGTTATTGCGACTTTTTCGGAGTCACACACAAGATAAGCAGTCTCCTTATTCCCCCCCACGGACACGCAAACTTTCACCTCAGAAATCATTTCTCACCTTCCTATTGGGATTAAGTATGGAGTACCCAAACTCCTTACCATTATCAAGTATTAACGTTGCACCGAGCACATCTTCATTTTTTATACGATCCGGAATAGCAATTTCCTTTTCGCCTTCAAACAAATATGCGGCACCCAACTCCTTTTTTAGATCATGCCCAGGGATTTTCTGAAGCGTATACAAATAACCTATTTGCGTGAAATCATTAGTGGCAAACCTCTTCCCTACCTCCCTCGAATAGGAGGTACTAATAAAATAACTAGGAGGCCAATCACTATCCATAGCGTGCAAAAATAGATCCTTACTTTTACCTTTACTTTTAAAGCCATTCTCAAAAACATCTTCTGGATTTCGCTCATCACCGCGATACAGAAAATCATCTTCTCTTTTAGGGGCAGGTAGTTTGGGTTCTGCTTGACTAGCAGTCGTTTTAACCGCCGGACTTTCGACCCCAACCGCCGACCGGCACCCACCCTTCCCCGGACAATCCACCAACCCCAACGGATCCACCCACCCCGTCGGGTTCAGGGTGTAGCGATACCCGTTGAGGCCACCCGCCAGTTTGCTCGGGTCAGGCGTCAGGTAGCGGCCGGTTTCCGGATTGTAGTAGCGGTGCCGGTTGTAGTGCAGGCCGCTTTCGGGGTCGAAGTATTGGCCCTGGAAACGCAACGGTTGTTCAAGTTGTTCGCCGCCGCCGTGGACCAGTTCGGTGGTTTTGCCGTAGCCGCTGTAGCGTGCTGACCAGACGATGGTGCCGCCATAGTTGGTCAGTTCCTGGGGTGTGCCCAGGTGGTCGAGGTGGTAGTAGAACGGGCAGGCGTTCGGGCCTTTGCCGTCGAGCAGGGCCAGGGGGCGGAAGGTGCCCGGTTCGTAGACGTAGCTGCGGTGGTGGCGCGGGCTGCTTTCAGCGACGACCTGGTCGCCCTGCCAGAAAAATTCCGTGGTCAGGCCGTCCACGGTCTTGCTGATGCGTCGGCCGAAGGCGTCGTAGCGGTAGGACGTTTCGCGCCCGTGCGCCGTGGTGACGCCGATCAGTCGGTGTTGGCTGTCGTAGCGGTATTCGCTGACGAGGCACTGGGCCTTGCCGCGCCGTTCGCGGATCAGGTTGCCGAAGGCGTCGTAGTCATAGTGCCGGTCGCCCTCCATCAGCAGGCGATTGCCCTTGAGGGTCGTCGGGCCGAGGCGGTCCTGCATCAGCAGGTTGCCGGCCGGGTCGTGGGCGAAGTGTTCCGGCGGCTCGCTGTGGGAATAGTCGATGCCGATCAGGCGATCCAGCGGGTCGTATTGGTAATGGCGGCGGTTGCGCTTGTCGGAAATGGACTGCAGGTTGCCATTGGCGCTGTAGGCATAATCGCGCCAGAACAGTTGCTGCTGGTTCTGCCACACCGTCTGGGCCTTGAGCCGGCCTTGTTCGTCGTAGTCGTACTGGCTGAGCAGCAGGCCTTGGCGGCGCTGGCGTTCGCGCCCGCCGCTGAGCTGGTGTTCGGTGAGGCGTGAGCCGTTCAGGTCGATGGCCGTCAGCGCGCCGCCCCGGGCGTGGTGGTAATCGAGCTGGCTGTTGTCCGGCAGGCGCAGGTGGTTGAGGCGTCCGCAGGCGTCGTAGCGATAACGCAGGGTGCCCCAGCCCTGGTGTTCGCTGATCAGCCGGTCCTGGGCGTCGTATTCGAAGGCCAGCGGGTGATCGGTGCCGTCGTTGACGTGGACCAGCCGGCCCAGCCCGTCGTAGCGGTATTCGATGGCCTGGCCGTCGGGCAAGGTCTTGACCAGCAGCCGCCCGGCCCCGTCGCGCTGGTAGCGGGTGACCCATTGGGCGCCGTCCGCGCCGTGCTCGGTTTTCTCCAGCAGGTGGCCATTGAGGTCGTAGGCGTAGGCGGTGCGTTGGCCGTCGAAGCCGACCTGCTGTCGGATCAATCCGTTCGGCGTGTAGTCCAGCTGATATTTTTCGCCGGATTCGTTTTCGATTTCAGTCAGCAACAGCCGCGCCGAATCGTAGCGATATTTCAGTTCGCTGCCGTCGGGGTTGAGGCGACGGCTGATCAGGTGCAGGTCGTCGGCGTATTCATAGCGGGTGGTCCGCCCCAGCTCATCGCGCTCGGCGGTGACCTTGCCGTAGGCGTTGTAGTGCCAGGCGCGGGTCGCACCACCCGGCAAGGTGGTTTCGAGCAGGCGGCCCACCGCGTCCCACTGGTAGTGCGTGAGGGCGCCGTGTTCGTCCTGGCGGGTCAGCAAACGCCCCAAGGCGTCGTAGGAAAAACACCGGCGCCCCGTGTCAGGCAGGGTTTCTTCGGTCAGTTGGCCCAGTTGATTGCGGGTAAACCGATGCTCGCTACCGTCGGGGTAACGGATCGCCAGCAACTGCCCCTGGGCATCGTAGTCATAGCCGGTGCTCTGGCCGTGCGGATCGATGGCCTCGATCACATCGCCCTGGGCGTTGCGCCGGTATTGCCACACGGCCTTGCCGCGTGAGCGGGCGTGCAGGAAACCGTGGCGGTATTCGTAGGACGTTGCTTCTTCGTCCGGCGGAATCAGCGCCACCAGCCGGCCGGCTTCGTCGTAGCGGTATTCGGTGACGGCGCCCAGCGGGTCCTGTTCGGCGATCAGCCGGCCCTGGGGGTCATAGGCCTTGAGGTGCTCGCCGCCATCGGGCTCGACCTTGCGCACCAGCCGTGCCCGCTCGTCGTGGACGTACACCTCCTGGCTGCCATCCAGATGCTGGACCGTGACCTGCCCGTCCTCGCCCCAGGTGTAGCGGCTGTCCATCTGCGCAAACGAGGCCCAGTGCCGCACGCAGCGGGCTGCGCGCCCTGCCCCTTGCCATTCCCAGAAGAAACTCGCACCGCCGGCCAGTTGCCGTTGCAGGATGACGTGCTGGTCGTCGTAGTCGTAGCGTTCGCTTTCACCGGCGGCATTGGTGGCTTCGATCAGTCGGAAACGTCCGTCGTAGCGGTAGGACACCAACGTCTGTTCAGTGCGCCAGGCTTCGTCGAGGGTGATGGCCGGGTGAAAGCTCTGGTAGTCGATGGCGACCAGATGACGTTGTTCATAACGCAAGCGCAGGGCGCGTCCGGCGCCGTTGTCCAGGCGGCTGATGTCGCCGTGAATGTTGCGCTGGAGCGTCAGGCGGTTGGCGTAGCGGTCGCTGAGGGCGGTCAGATGGCCGTCGCGAAAATGTAGGAACAGCGCACCTTCGCCGGACTGGGCGATGATCAGTTCGTCCGGTTCCACTCCGAGGTAAATCGCCGCGCGGGCCAGGCTGTTGTGGATCGCCGGGCGTTGCTCGCTGGGCAGCGGAAACGTCGTACGGCGGTTTTCCTGGTCGATCCAGATGACCTGCTCGCCCTCAAGCAACAGGCGATGCGCAAGGGCATGGCTCCAGCCGCGGCCCAGGCCGATGTCCAGGTCCACCGCGCTGGTGCGGTACAAGCGGGTGAAGACAAACGGCAGTCGGCCATCGAGGGTGCCGTCGTCCAGGGTCAGCAGCTCCTCGCCGGTGACCATCGACACCGGGCAGCCGCTGGTCTGGGTCAGGGCCGCGGTGTCGGCGCTGTCACCGTTGGGGTTTTTCGATTGGCTGGGGGCGTCGTCGTGGGGTTCGTGTTCGCTCAGGCGTGTAGAAGGCTGGGATTTTTCCCGCGCCACGGCGGCCGGATTGCTCACGGACACTGGCGCAGATTTCTCAGGGGTAATGTGCAAAGGTCCGACAGGCGTCGGTTTTAAAGGCGCACGCTGACTGACCACCAATGGTTTGAGCACATCGGCATGTTGATCGAGCCGGTCGGGGGTGAGCTGGCCCAATCTCAGGCTCGACGCCAGCAACCACTTCCGGGCCCGCTCCGAGCGGACCCGGCCCAGCACCTTACCGCTCATGCGCAGACCCAGCCCCAGCCCCCCGGTCAAACGCATCAGCAGGAAGTTGATCAGCACCGAGGCGCGCATCTCGCCCACGACTTCAGCGACGTGCTGGGGCGGCAACATCCGTAGCCAACTGGCGAAGGCCGCCATATGCACGAAGAGCAACGGCTCGTCGCTCAACACCATCAACCCTTTGGCGATTGCCTCGGAGGACGCCTTCAGTAGCTGCTCAAGCTCGGCTTGAGTCAGGTACTCCAACAACTTCTCGCTGTTGGCCTGCAGGTCCGCCAGCAGTTCGAAGACCTGTTTGACGTCGTCCCACAACTGATGCAGGGCGTCTGTGAACCCGCGCCAATCAGCTTGCTGCAATGCGCTGTAGCGCTCGAGAAATCCGCTGTCGGAAAACTCTACCCATTGCGGTTGAAATTCATCCCACTCCGCTTGCAGCCAACCTTCCAGTTGAGCAATCACGTCACGGTAGGACGCGTACAGCGCCTTGACATGCTCGGCCGTCACATGGGGAAAAAAGGTGATGCGATAACGCTGGCCCCGCCAGCAGTCGGGGACTTCCAGAATGCCGCTGGGGCCGATCACGTGATGAACCGGTTCGCCGAAGGTTTCTTTCCCCGGCTCGCCCCCGGTGATCGGTTCCAGCATCACCGGTGTGTCGCCAATCGGCACGAAGCGCGCCGCCTGGAACATGTGCACCAGCGTCAGCGGCCCCTCCGCCGGACAAGCGACCACCGTGGCGCTGACAGGTTGATCAAGGTCCTTCGGTGCCGCCAGGGACACTTCGTTGCCGACCTTGAACACCTGCTCGATATCCAGCGCCCAGCCGGTCCAGAAACTTTCAGCCCAGGCGTCGTAGTCGTTCAGGCAAGTGCGGAAGTCCGCCAGCACCGCTTCGATGTCCGGCTGCTCGGGGTCCATGGCCGCAATCACCAGCGAGCCGATGACGTTGTTCAAAGCCAGGAGTTTGTCGGGGGCGAACATGCGGGAATCTCGCGGTGCGGGGACGGACGCGAGACTTTGCCGAGGACGGCAGGGAAAATAAGTCAGAGGAGGAGACGGCAGGTGTAAGGCGATTCTTTAAATACAAAACCCAAATGAACGCGTCACGAAACTCGCACGCCCCATTCTTAAATCCGCAACATCCTGTCGCTAACATTCGCCCTACCTCCTGGCAGGAGGCCTTACAGTGCACGGAATCGGTCGGTATCGAACCAAAGGGCGCCAGAAGACTCTGAGCAATGCCCCGAGAAATCGAAGCGGCATCACGACAAGGAAAACACCGGAAGCCAAAAACTTCCTGGTGCCCAGGTTTGTCAGCCTGACTTGAGAGAGCCGAAGAATATTATTCAATGATGAACCCACTGAATTTCGCCAAACGCTTCAAGCGCCGACCGTGGCTGATGTTGCCTACGCTGCTTGTCGCTTGTGGCCTGGCGCTGTTGCTGGAGTCGAGCGTCAGTCGCGCCCAACCGGCCGACGGTATCCAGACCTTGGTGTTCCTGCGCCACGCCGAGAAACCCGCCGGCGGCCTGGGCCAGCTCAATTGCCAGGGGCTGAATCGCGCCATCGACCTGGCCACCCTGCTACCGGAGAAATTCGGCAAGGCCGACTATGTGTTCGCGGCCAACCCTACCCGCAACGTCGAAGAGGGCGAGCTGGACAATTCCTACAGCTACATCCGCCCACTGATGACCATAAGCCCCAGTGCCATCAAGCTCGGGCTGCCGGTGAACATCGAGTATTCAGCCAATGACACCAGCGACCTGGCTGACGAACTGCTGCACGACAAGTACCACAACTCGACCATCTACACCGCTTGGTCGCACGGCTACCTGCCGGAGCTGATCAACCAGGTCGCCAGCGACGCGATGGGCAAGAAGCAGACGATTACCGATGATTGGGAATCGGGGGATTTCGATTCGCTGTACGTGCTGACCCTGACCTGGCACAACGGCAAGGCCAGTCTCACCAGCCAGAACTACAAGCAAGGCCTGGACAACGGGCAGGAAACTTGTCCGACATAGGCTGCGGACATTACTTTCGACAATACTTCCTCAATCACCGCCACTGGTCCCCACCGTTATCGCGAGCAGGCTCGCTCCCACAGGGGATTGGCGGTGGGCAGCGATCACCCTTTGCGGGCCGCTCGCTCACGCAGATACTCCAGCACCGCCACCTGCTCACCCGCGAACTCGATCCGCCCGCCCTTCTTCTCGCGCTGGAACACGTACATCGGGTCGTAATACTCACGCAACAGGCCTTCGATCCAGCCACGATGCAAGTCGACGGCGCCGCTGGTCGCCTGCTCGGCCAGGGCCGCTTCCATGATTTGGAGCAAACGTCGATGGCGGTCGCCACCCAGGCGCTTATGGATGTTATTGAGGCTTGCCAGCAACCGCTCGCAAAACAGCGAGAACCCTTCATCGCCATGGACTGCGACAAATTCGCCGCACAGGTTGATGACGTAATCGCGCAGGATCCGCTCGACCCGCCGCTCCAGGCTGTCCTCAAGCCAGACCATCGGAACCTGTTGCATGCGCTGGTACAAAGACAGCGGCAAGGCGCAACTGCCGACCATGCGGCTTTCATCTTCCAGCACGAACTGTTCGATACCAGCGGCACGTTTTTTCAGCACATCCACGGCCAGCAGGTTCTCGAAATCGATATTGGAAGGCTGCCCGGTGGCGCGCTTGCCGAAGCTCGAACCGCGATGGTTGGCGTAACCTTCCAGATCCAGGCTGTTGCCCAGTTGAGTCAGCACTTCTGTCTTGCCGGTGCCGGTCATGCCGCCCAGCAACACCAAGTCGCATTGGGCAACCGCCTGCTCGACGGTGTCGAGCAGGAATGTACGCATGGCCTTGTAGCCGCCGCCGACCCTGGGATAGTCGATGCCCGCCTCGTCCTTGAGCCACTGCTGGACGATCTGTGAGCGCAAGCCTCCCCTGAAGCAATACAGCACACCGTCAGGATGGGCCGTTGCGAACTCGGCCCAGGCCTGGATGCGTTGCGCCTTGGTGTCGCCGGACACCAATTGATGCCCCAGGACAATGGCCGCCTGCTGGCCCTGCTGCTTGTAGCACGTGCCGACCCGTTGCCGTTCGATGTCGGTCATCAACGGCAGATTGACCACACCGGGGAATGCGCCCTTGAGAAATTCGACAGGGGCACGGGTGTCCATCATCGGTCGGTCATTGAGAAAAATATCGCGGTAATCGGTGATGTCATGGGTCATCAAGACACCTCGACCGCGTAGGTCTGTCGCTCGACCAGTTCACCGATCGGCTCCAGTGCAAACCCCAGTTCAGCGGCGACCGCCAGAAACGCTTCGTTGCCCTCGGGCGTGACGGCGATCAGCAGTCCGCCGCTGGTCTGCGGGTCGCACAGCACTCGCTTGTGCAGTTCCTGCACGCGCCCGACCTTGCTGGCGTAGCTGTCGTAGTTGCGCAACGTACCGCCCGGCACGCAGCCTTGGTCAAGGTAATACTCGACGCCCGGCAGACGCGGCACCGCGTCGTAGCGGATACGCGCCGTCAACTGGCTGCCATCGGCCATTTCCACCAAATGCCCGAGCAGGCCGAAACCGGTGACGTCGGTCATCGCCGCCACGCCATCGAGCTTGCCGAAGCGGCTGCCCGGCTTGTTGAGGGTGCACATCCAGTCGCGGGCCAGGCCAACATCGGCGGCGCGCAGCTTGCCTTTCTTTTCCGCGGTGGTGAGGATGCCGATGCCCAAGGGCTTGGTCAGGTACAGGCGGCAACCGGCGGTGGCAGTGTCGTTGCGCTTCATATGACGCTTTTGCACCAGGCCTGTGACCGCCAGGCCGAAAATCGGCTCGGGCGCGTCGATCGAATGGCCGCCCGCCAGGGGAATGCCTGCCTCGTCACACACCGAACGACCGCCGCGAATCACTTCGCGAGCGATTTCCGGGGCCAGTACATTGACCGGCCAGCCGAGAATCGCAATCGCCATCAACGGATCACCGCCCATGGCGTAGATGTCGCTGATGGCATTGGTGGCGGCGATGCGACCGAAATCAAAAGGATCGTCGACAATCGGCATGAAGAAATCGGTGGTAGAGACCACCCCGCGCTCCTCGTCGATGGCGTATACCGCAGCGTCGTCCCGGGAGGCATTGCCAACCCACAACTTGGGGTCAAGGTTCTGCGCACCGCTGCCGGCCAGGATCACTTCCAGCACCTGTGGCGAAATCTTGCAGCCGCAACCGGCGCCGTGGCTGTACTGGGTCAGGCGAATCGGCTCGCTCATGGGCATACCTCTCGTAAGTCAAGGTGGGCGATTCTAGCAGCAACGCCGCCGGTTCAGTGCCGGCGCGAACCCATTGAATTTTCCCCCACCAGAGGAATCACTAGAAGACCAGCCGAGCATTCATCCCAGGAGACCGCCGATGTCCCTCGCCCCTGCTGCCGACGACAGCACCGACCTTAAGTATGGCCTCGACACGCTGTTTGGTCGCCAGACCCAAAGCGTCGATTGCCGCTACGATGTCCAACGCCTGGATGACGGTGAACCGGTGTGGTTCGCCCTGCACGTTCAGCCACCGCTGCCGGATGATCTGGAAAAAGCCCAGATCGTGGTCTTCAGCACCGAAGGCCGGCACATTGGCGGTATTGTCCGGCTTGCCAAGCGTCTGGACGATGGCAGCCT
The DNA here is from genome assembly GCF_057787095.1 of Pseudomonas sp. N-1-13. Lineage (NCBI taxonomy): Bacteria > Pseudomonadati > Pseudomonadota > Gammaproteobacteria > Pseudomonadales > Pseudomonadaceae > Pseudomonas > Pseudomonas sp. N-1-13. The sequence continues at coordinate 3,734,317 of NZ_JBYNRI010000001.1, forward strand.
GCGACTGGAAGTCGAGCCCGACTGAGGTTCTCAGGCCTGCCGTGCACTGCTGCGATACATGAATACCAGCGCCAGCGCCAGGCAGGCCATTGCCAGGACCCGACTCCCGGACAACTCAATAGCGGGGTTGCCCAACCAGCCGAAATTGTCGATCAGCATGCCCATGGCCAACTGCCCGAGGATCACCGCCACGGTCGCCACGGCGGTGCCGACCCTTGGCACCGCGCCGACCATGACCATCATGTACACCACACCAAACAAGGCACCGCCAAGTTGCCATTTCGGCACGTCCAGCAGGCTGACGGCGTGAGCGGGTTCAAAAAACACGATCAGTAACCCGGTGACCACCGTGCCCACCACGAATGTCAGTAGACTGCTGCGCAGCACACCGACCGTCTGGCCCAGGCGACCGTTGATGGCCGCCTGCACGCTCAACACCGCACCGGCCCCAACGACCAGCAGCAATAGCAAAAACAGATTCATATTCAACCTCGGGCAATCAGGACAAGGGCTACGACGATCAGCGCCAAGGCGAGCCAGCGCTCGCCGTTGACCCGCTTGCGGGTTGCACCGAACCAGCCGAAATGGTCGATCAGCACGCTTTTACCCACTTGCCCGGAAAGGATTGCGACCATGGTCATGGCAATGCCGATGTGGGGCGTGGCAAGCGTCAGCACGACCACGTAGATCGGCCCCAGGAAACCGCCGATCAATTGCCAGCGCGGCAACTCATTCAAGGCCGGGCCTTGTTGCGGACCACTGAGCAGCAACAGCAGAAACAGAATCGCCGAACCGACGCCGAATATGCTCAGGGTTGCCCAGAGATGCCCCACTTGAACCCCCAGCGGCCCCAGCAGACCGGCCTCTACCGACAGGCCCATGCCAGCCAGGATCACCAGGGGCAGCAACAGCCAGCGCAAAAGCGCTCGTGGTTTGGAGGCAGCCGCCGGGGCGGCGGCGTTGAGTGAAGACGCTTGCATGATCAGAGCCTCTGAGAAGAACAATGAGCGGGATTATCGGCTGGCGCAGCTGTGCGATAAATGGGAGCATCCCGATAACACTTTTGCGCAACTCGCACAGCGGAGCAGCCCATGCACGGTCTCAATGAACTCGGCTTCAAGGCCCTGCGGTTGTTTGTCGCCGTGCTCGACCACGGCAGCTTCTCGGAGGTGGCCCGGCGCGAAGGCCTGGCGCCGTCGTCGATTTCCCGGCAGATCCAGTTGATGGAACAGGCCCTCAACCAGCAGTTGTTGTATCGACACACCCGCGCTGTTTCGCCCACTGAAGCCGGCCGCCTGCTGGGTCATCATGCACGCCTGTTGCTGGTGCAACTCGAAGAAGCCGAACAGGCGCTGCAGGAACAACACAGTGAGCCAGCTGGACTGGTGCGGATCAATGCCCCGGTGGTGTTCGGCCAGCGCCATCTGACGCCGTGGCTGGGGTCATTGTGTGAGCGCTACCCGAAGCTGCAACTGGACATCCAGCAAACCGACAGCTACGTCGACCCGCTGCAGGAAGGCGCGGACCTGCTGTTTCGCATCGGCCCGCTGCACGATTCAGGCATGCAGGCGCGAATCCTCGCCCCGCACCGCTTTCAGATCGCCGCCAGCCCCGCGTACCTGGCGCGTTGCGGCACACCGCTCAAACCCCAGGATCTGGCGAACCATCAGTGTCTGGCCTACAAAGGCGTGGCCGGCCAGCAACGCTGGTTTTTCCGCCGTCCGGGTCAGGCCTGGACACCCTACAGCGTCAAAGGGCCGATCACCGGCAACCATGCCGACACCCTGACCCAGGCGGCCGAACAAGGCCTGGGGCTGGTGATGTTTCCGTCGTGGCTGATCGGCGAAGCCGTGCGCAACGGCACCCTGGTGCCGGTGTTGCGCGACTACGAAGCCTCCAACAGCCTAGAGCCCCAGCAGATCGCCATTCTCTGGCCGGGCAGCCGACGTCTGTCGGTGAAAGTGCGTACCGTGATCGACTTTTTTCTACAGTGTTTTGGCGAAGTACCTTACTGGGATCGCTGAAACTGCGAGGTCGGTGCTAACGTGTCGACCCGTCGCCTGACAAGGATAACCCCGTGCTGCTGCTCAAATTATTGGTGATTCCCGCTTTCCTGCTGCTGATTTCCCTGGCGGGCCGGCGTTGGGGACCGAGCGTGGCCGGTTGGCTGTCGGGGTTGCCGGTGGTGGTGGGTCCGATTCTGTTGTTCCTGGCCCTGGAACAGGGCGAGGCGTTTGCCGCTCAGTCGGCGACAGCGGCGCTGTCGGCCATGTTTGCAATGATTGCATTCTGTGTGGTGTACGCCCGGGTCGCCCAGCATCGTGACTGGCCTTGGGCGCTGGGTATCGCGTTGGGCGTCTGGGCGCTGGTGGCGATGGTGCTGTCCTGGTTGCCGGCCTCGCTGCCGCTGTCGAGCGTGATCGCCATTGTGGCATTGCTGGCCGCGCCCTATCTGTTCCCGACAGTTCGACCGGTGATGAGCGGCCCGGCTCCCAAATCCGACAAGCTGCTGCTACGCATGGTCGCCGGCGCGCTGTTGACCCTGGCGGTGACGCTGCTGGCCAGCACCGTGGGTGAACGCTGGAGCGGGCTACTGGCGGTGTTCCCGGTGCTGGGCAGCGTCATGGCAGTGTTCTCCCAGCAAACCCGTGGCGCGGCCTTCACCGCCGCGTTGCTGCGGGCCACGGCCACTGGCATGTATTGCTTCACCGCGTTCTGCCTGAGCCTGGCCCTCACCCTGCCGCTGCTCGGCATGCCGGCCTTTGTCGTGAGTGTCGCGGTGTCGGTGGTCATGCTGCTGGTGACCCGCCGCCTGCTGGTGCGCGCCTCTGCCTCACGGGCCAATGATGTGGCGCACTCGTGACCGGCGCTGGAGCCGGTTGGACGCCCATGGGATGATCGCGCTCAAGCACACCCCTCTGTGGAGCGTTTCAATGTCATTGGTAAGTAAACAAGTCGCCGCCCTGGTGCTGACGGCCATCACCAGTCTGGTGGTGGTGCCTGCTTATGCCGCCCAGCCCAAAACCAGCGGCGCAGCACCGGTACAAAAGGTTTCCCTGCTGGGAAGCAAGTTCAACTTCACCCTGCCCAAGGGCTTCACTGCCACACCGCTTCCGGCCGGCGATGCCGCTCAGGGCACGGCGGGGGCGAAGGGGACGATGTACAGCAATGCCACCAGCAAAACCGTGGTGATCACGGCTGAAAACACCATCATCGATGGCTCGAATGTGAAAGACGACGACAGCACATTCCTCGATGCCACCATGGCCGACTTCGCCGTCCAGAAAATCAAGGCCCTGCCGGATGCCAAGATCCTGAGCGAGAAAAGCCTGACCCAAAAAGGTACCGGCCTGGGTCTGCGCCAGCTCGATACCAAGGCGACCCAAGGCGGTGGGCCGACCCTCGATACCACGTTGCTGGGCGCTTCCGGCACGCGCATGGCAGTGGTACAGATCATTTCCCGGGCCAGCGACAAGGCCGGGCATGAGGCGCTGGTGAAGCAGATCGTCGCTGGTCAGTGACTTGATGGACCGGGTGGTTTTCATCGCGAGCAGGCTCGCTCCCACAGAGATTCTGGGGCGACATGAATCTTGATATCCAATCTGCTATTCATCGCAAGCAATCTTTGCCCCCACAGGACTGGAAGCAACCCCGTTTCTGGGAGCGACTCGGGAAAAAGGTGGGAGCGAGCCTGCTCGCGATGACGGCGGCACACTCAACCCCTCTGTCACTGAATCAGGGATTAAGCCGCTCCAGCCAGGCGCGCAGATCCCGCACCTGCATGGCACTGACGCTGTGGCCAACGCCCGGATAGGCATGGAATTCGGGCTCCAGGGCCAGGGTCTTGAGGAAGCTGTCCGCCTCGGTGCCGTCATGGTATGGGATCACCGAGTCCGCCGTGCCATGACCGATAAATACCGCCAGCGTCCGGCGCGACTCGTCGGGTGTCAGTTCGGCCCGCAGTACCGACAGCACCCGCCCGCCCAGCGCGGCAATGCCACCGACGGCCTCGGGATGGCGCAGGGCGACCTCGTAACTCATCATCGCGCCCTGGCTGAAACCGACCAGGTATACGTTGCTCGCATCGGTCGGGTACTTGACCCGGGCCTTCTCGATGAAATCCAACAGCATCTGGCCGCTGGCCTTCAGGTCCGCGGTATCCCCGTCGTAGGCGCCCTCGCCCTTCTTGGCAAACCATTGATACTGGCCCCGCTCCACGGTCTTGGGCGCTCGTACCGATAGGTAGTTGTAGTCACTGGGCAACTCATCCTTGAGGTCGAACAGGTCTTGCTCGCTGCCGCCGGAGCCATGCAGGAAGATCACCAGCGGCCGGTTTCTGGCCTGCTCATCGGCATGGGCCAGGTAATTGAGGGGCAAATCGGTGTGCAGCGCAGGCTGAGCCTGCAAACCGCAAGACACTACCAACAGCAACAGGGCGAGCGCTTTGAACATCAGTCTTCCTCCATCATTCGATAGCCGCACGGCAACGCGCGTGCGCTGAGATAGACAGCAGTTATCAGTCGTTGATCAATTTCCCCGCGCGAATCGGCGCTCGCCCGGCCACTTTCGCCTGCCAGATTCCAGGCTGGGTATAGCGCCCACGGTCCAGCGCAAACAACACGCCGCTGGTGCCGGCCCGAACAGTGGTGACCCGATCGTTCAACGGATCGACCACTTCGAACAACGGATCGCCCTGCTCCACCCACTCACCGGCCTCGCGCAGGAAGCTCACCACCCCATGATGCGGCGCGAACAGGTACTCAGTGCCTTCGAACGGAAAACCTTCACAACAGTGCGCTGGCACGGGCGGCCAGTCACCACCGATGAAACCCTGCTCGGCCAGGAACCCGAGAATGGCTTCGCAATTGGCCTGGGCCTGATCCACCCGGGTGTCGCCCATGCTGCCCAGTTCCAGCGTGGTCGCCAGGTTGGCCGGCGGGATCGCGGCCTCGGGGAAGGTCTTGGCCAGACGCAACCAGGGCGAGGAACAAGACTCGTCGAACGAACTGCCGCCAGAGTCTTCGCACAGCAACGCCACGCCCGCCTTCAACCGCGCGGCCAGGGAGCGCCACTGCGGCCAGTGTTGCGGCAAGGCGTACAGGTGAATCGCCGCCTCGAAGTCGCAATGCAGGTCCAGGGTGACATCGGCGTCGCAGGCATGGCGCAGCAGCAGGCGATGCAGGGCCTCGAGTTGTGAGGGCGGCGCCGGCAAATCGTCCAGCACCTGAACCATGGTCTGGCGGATCAGCGTGATATTGGCGGCCGGGTCGTCGCCCAGGCGATCACCGATGCGTTGGGCCACCGGCGCGCTGAGTTCCACGAAAGACCGATTGAAGTTCTTGCCGCTGCCCAGCTCGAAACGCCCCAGGTGCGCGCTCTGCAGATGCTGGTCCAGGCCGATGGGGTTGGCCACGGGCACCAGTTCAATCACGCCGTTGAGCAAGCCTTGGGTCTCAAGCTCGTTGAGTCGTTGTTTCAGCTCCCATGCCGTGCGCATGCCGGGCAATTCATCGGCGTGCAGGCTGGCCTGGATATACGCCTTGCGTGGACCGTGGCCGTAACGAAACACACTGAGCCGGCGCTCGGTGCCCAGGTGGCTCCATGGCAGGGTATGGTCGATGCGTTGCATGAGGAACTCCCAATAACGGTATTTCGACGGGCGCCGGGGTAAAACACTCGCCCATGAAAAAGGTGGCCGACCGGGTCAACGGCGGGCCACCTTGGTTTCAGCGATTAATGCCCGTAGACATCAAAAGCGAAGTACTTGTCCTGCACTTTCTTGTACGTGCCGTTGGCGCGGATTTGCGTGATGGCGTCGTTGAATTTCTCGGCCAGGGCCTTATCCCCCTTGCGCACCGCAATGCCGGCGCCGCCACCAAAGTACTTGGCATCTTCATAGGTCGGGCCCACGAAGGCAAAACCTTTGCCGGCATCCGTTTTCAGGAAGCCGTCGTCGAGGTTGACCGAGTCGGCGAGCATGGCGTCGAGACGACCGGCGACCATGTCCAGGTTGGCTTCTTGCTGGGAGCTGTAACGCACCAGATTGATACCGGCGGGCACCAGCACCTCGGTGGCGAAACGGTCGTGGGTACTGGCACGCAGCACACCGACTTTCTTGCCCTTGAGTTCGGTCAGCGGGTCCTTGACGTCGCTGCCTTCCTTCATCACGAAACGCGCCGGGGTGTGGTAGTACTTGATGGTGAAGTCGACGTTTTTCTTACGATCATCGGTGATGGTCATGGACGACAGGATCGCGTCGATTTTCTTCACTTTCAGCGCTGGGATCAGGCCGTCAAATTCCTGCTCGACCCAAGTGCACTTGACCTTCATCTGCTCGCACAGCGCGTCGCCGATATCAACATCGAAACCCGTCAGCTTGCCGTCGGGGGTTTTCATCGAGAACGGCGGGTAACCGGCTTCGATTCCGAGGCGGATCGGCTTGGCGTCTTCGGCCACGGCCGACAAGGACAACACGGACAGTGCCAAGGCACCAAACATTGCTAGCTTGTTCATTTTTGCTCCTGAGTGCGCAGGTTTTTATTAGCGGGTTATCGGCAGATTCTTAGGCAGCGTTCGGTCATTAAAAACCGAAGTGGCCGGCAGTCTAGAGGGGCACTCAGGAGGCGAATTGTGTTGAGGCGACAAATATTTATAGAAACAACCAGGCCACAGGGATTGCACCCTGCTGGCTGGAAAGGATCAGCAGTCGCAACCGACAGCCTGGTCCGCCGCGCATTGCACTGCGCCAGTCAGACGGAAGCCTTCGTCCAGCCAGCCCATGACACCGCCAATCATTTCCTTGACCGGATAACCCAAGGTCGCCAGACGCACTGCCGCTTTGTTCGCGCCATTGCAATGCGGGCCCGCGCAATAGACCACAAACAGCGCGGTCTTGGGATAAGCCGCCAGCGCCTGGGCGGTCAGCGAGCGGGTTGGCAGGTTGATCGCCCCGGGCACATGCCCGCGCTCGAAAGCCAGTGGCCCGCGCACGTCCACCAGGACGAAATCGACTTCTCCAGCCTGTTGGCTGGCGTGAACGTCGGAGCAATCAGTTTCGAACGTCAGACGCCGGCTGAAATGTTGCAGGGCTAGGTCGGACGGGGCAGCAGGCACTTGGCGAACCAGGCTGGTCATGAGTGTGTACTCCACAGACAAATGAGGGGGTGAGCAGACTTTATCCGGCCGATGCTTACCGCTACAGTGGCGCACAAGACACTCTGTGGGAATTTTCCGCCATATGCAGCCCAATCCCGGTCTGGTCGCCATCCTCGCCTACGACGGCCTGTGCACCTTCGAATTCGGCATCGCCATCGAGATATTCGGCCTTGCCCGACCTGAGTTCGATTTCCCTTGGTACAAACATCGGATCGTTGCCGTCGATGACGGCCCGATGCGGGCCATGGGCGGCTTCCAGATCCTGGCCGATGGCGGCATGGAATTATTGCAAACGGCGCAAACCATCGTGGTGCCCGGCTGGCACAGTCGCGACGAACCACCGCCGCCGGCGCTGCTTGAGGCATTGCGCTGCGCCCATGCCCGGGGCGCGCGCCTGCTGTCGATCTGCTCAGGGGCATTCGTGCTGGCCGCCGCCGGCTTGCTCGATGGACTGGGCGCTACCACTCACTGGCGCTACACCGATGAACTGGCCAAAAGTTTTCCCGCCATCCTGGTAGACCCGGATGTGCTGTACGTGGATTCGGGGCAAGTCATTACTTCGGCCGGCAGCGCCGCGGGCATTGATGCCTGCCTGCACCTGGTGGCGCGGGATTTCGGCACCCAGGTTGCCAACGCCGTGGCGCGGCGACTGGTGATGTCACCACAACGCACGGGCGGCCAGGCGCAGTTCATTCCTTCACCGGTCAGCCGCACGCCACGCAGCGATTTGTCCGGCGTCATGCACTGGGCCCGCGAACGCCTGCACGAACCGCTCGGTGTGCGCGAACTGGCCAGCCAGGCGGCCATGAGCGAGCGAACCTTCCTGCGGCACTTCACCCAGGCCTGCGGCCTGTCGCCCAAGGCCTGGCTGCAACATGAGCGCCTGGCCCGGGCTCGCGAGTTGCTGGAAAGCACCGAAGACAACACCGACAACATCGCCCAGCTGTGCGGCTACCGCTCGGTGGAAAGCTTTCGCGTGGCATTTCGCAGTGTGGTGGGGCTGGCGCCGTCGGTGTACCGGGAGCGGTTTGGACGTGGGGCGAAGGCGGTCAGTTGACGTGGGGACTGTCGAACATTGGGGTCTGAGGCATCAAGGTTTGCGCAACAAATAAGTATCCATGATCCATCCGTTCGCCTGCCGTGCGGCCTTGCGGGTGCGTTCGATGCTTTCAGCTACCTCCTCCAGCCGACCGGCGATCAGGATCTGATCCGGTGTGCCTACATAGGCTCCCCAGTAGATGTGCGTGTCCGGATCGGATACCTGGCGATACGCATCTTCAGCATCAAGCATCACCACCACGCTTGCCGAGTCACCGACCTGCCCTGCCGCCAGCCGGCGGCCCGTGGTGATCTCCAGTGAACCGCCAATGCTGTTCAATGGCACCCTATGTTGCGCCGCGAGGGCCTGGACGCTGGTGATGCCCGCAATCACCTCGAATTCGAAGGCGCAGCGACCCGCGTCGAGAATCGACTGCAAGATACGCACGGTGCTGTCGTACAACGACGGATCGCCCCAGACCAGGAAACCGCCGCACTGCCCGTCAGACAACTGCTCATCGATCAACCGCTCGAAGGTAGCCTGCTTCGCCCGGTTCAGATCTTCGACACTGGCGGCGTAGTCCACGTCGCCGCGTTGTCGTTCGGGACTGTAGGCTTCGACGAAACGGTAGGTACGATCAACGATGTAGCGTTGGCAGATTTCCCGCCGTAGATCCACTAACGCCTGCTTGGCAGGCCCCTTGTCCATGAGAAAGAACACATCCACCCGATTCAAGGCTTTCACTGCCTGGATCGTCAGGTAATCCGGATCGCCGGCACCGATACCGATGACTGACAGTTTTTTCATTCGAGTGACTCCTGGCCGGGACCCTCGGTGCGCAATCGCCACACACCGTTGAAACGCAACTCGACAGTCGACAGCGGTTCGATGTCGAGACGGTTGAAGGCAACTGCCGGACAGCCCAATACGGTCAGCACGGCCGCGCGGATCACGAACGGATGAGTGACGGCCAACACATGCCCCGGCCGGCCTTCCAGGCTGGCCAGCCAGTCGCTGACACGATGGCACAAGCGGGTGACGGATTCACCGCCATGGGGAGCCGCATCGGGATCGTCGAGCCAGGCTTGCAGGGGTTGCGGTTCGACCTTGAGCAACTGGTCGATGGACAAGCCACGCCAGCGACCCAGATCGCAATCGGCCAGGTCAGCGACCACCTGGGCGTCGTCGCCGAACAGGGCGGCAGTCTGCCGGGTGCGCAACTCCGGCCCGCAGAGCAACTGCCGGACATTTCGGTAGCCCGACTCCGGGCGTTTGCCCAGCCAGTCGGCATCCAGCGGTTCATCCAGGCCAAAACGCGCCTGCTTCTGGGCGACGGTGCGGGCATGGCAGATCAGGGTCAGGCGAGTGGCTTGCACGCACGGTACTCAGACAGTCGAACGGGTTTCATGGAGGTGATACTCCGGCTTTTTTCTTGTACAGCACCTTATATGAAATCAAATAACTGAGACAAAAAGGCGTTATGTCTTACACCGACAGAGGCATCAACTGACATATCGGATCTATGCGATCAAGTCCCCGTCCTACAAGGCTTTCGCACTACTTTCGTGCATTTTAAACAGAACGTAAAAACCGCTGGACATGTAGTACCCGCTACATAAATACTATTTTCAGGAGTTATGAAAGAAATCCAACACCCATCCAGGCAAGGAGCACGGATGCCGCCTCTTCGAGACCTGATTACCGATCCGGGCTTGGTTTTGACGCCGTCGGAACGCAAGGTCGTACGGGCCCTGCTCGATCATTACCCGCGCAACGGCCTCGGGCCGATGTCGCGCCTGGCCGATCATGCCGGGGTCAGCGATCCGACTATCGTGCGGCTGGTGAAAAAACTCGGATTTGGCGGTTATGCCGAATTCCAGGATGCGCTGCTCAGTGACATGGACCATCGCCTGCGCTCCCCTCGCACCCTGTTGCAACCGCGGGCCAAATTGCAGCAAGGCGACACCTGGAGCCAGTACCTGGCAACCAGCCAGCGCATCCTCACCGACACCCAAGCCCTGACTCAACCCGAAGACGTGCGTATTCTCGTGCAATGGCTGCTCGACAGCCGGCATCAGGTGCATTGTTTTGGCGGGCGCTTCAGCAGCTTCCTTGCCCAATACCTGCTCAACCACTTGCGCTTGCTGCGTGCGGGTTGTTTTGCCCTGGAAGACAACGCCCAGTTACCCGACCGGTTGTTCGACGTGCAGCGCCAGGATGTGGTGCTGATATTCGATTATCGTCGCTACCAGGCCCAGGCCCAACGCGTGGCCAGCGCGGCCAAGGAACGCCACGCGCGGGTCGTACTGTTCAGCGACGTCTACACCTCACCGCTACGGGAACTGGCCGACCTGATCATCAGCGCTCCGGTGGAATCGATCTCGGCCTTCGACAGCCTGGTGCCGGCGCTGGCCCAGGTCGAAGCGCTTATCGCCTGCCTGACCTTGCAATGCCCTGATCTGGCCGAGCGCCTGGAAGGTATCGACACCTTGCGCACGGCGTTCAACACGCACCTGCTGGAGGAAAAATAAGGATGTTCTCGCTCCCTCACCACTCCCCTCGGGATTTGCCATTCACCTGCGACCATACCGCCTTGCTGCTGGTGGACATGCAACGCGCCTGGCTGGAACCGCAATTCGATGCCCACCTGGCCACGCCCGAGGCCGACTATTTCATCCGCCGTGCCCGCCAACAGGTGATCCCCAATCAGCAGCGCCTGCTCGAAGCGGTGCGGGCGGCGCAGCAAAACGTGTTGCACACCCACATCCAGAGCCTGACTGCCGATGGTCGCGATCGCTCGCTGGACCACAAGCTGTCGGACATGCATTTGCCCAAAGACAGCCCGCAAGCCCAGATCATCGCCGAGCTGGCGCCGCGGGAAAACGAGATCGTGCTGCCCAAGACGTCTTCGGGGGTCTTCAACTCCACCAACATCGACTACGTGCTGCACAATCTGCAGACCCGTCATCTGATCATCGCCGGCATCGTCACCGACCAGTGTGTCGACATGGCCGTGCGTGACGCCGCCGACCGCGGCTACCTGGTCACGCTGGTGGAAGATGCCTGCGCCACTTACAGCGAACAACGTCATCTGGCCTGCCTGAACGCGATCAAAGGTTATTGCTGGATCACCGATACCGACACCGTGCTCGGTCGGTTGCAGGAGATGCAGCCGTGAGCCGTCTCGATGCCGCAACGCCGCTGACCCCGCTGCCCGTGTCCACGCTGGTCTGCACCGACCTGATCGGCGTGACCCGCGGCCGCTCGTTCCCCAGTGATGAACTGCCCCACTACGTCGACGCCGGTTGTGGCTGGGTGCCGGCCAACAGTGCGCTGACGCCCCAGGACATCATTGCATCGGCCAACCCTTGGGGGGCCTATGGCGACCTGCGACTGATCCCGGACCTGGCCAGCCGGGTCACTGTCGACAATGGCCCGGCTGCCCAGGCGCCTGCCCTGGATTTCATTCATTGCGATGTGCGGGAAACCGATGGTCGGCCCTGGGCCGCTTGTCCTCGCACCTTGCTGCATGACGAAGTGCAACGTTATCGCGCCGAGCTGGGCTTGCAGGTGTTCGCCGCGTTCGAGCATGAATTCAGCCTCGATACCCCTCAACCCCAACCGGATCGCCTGGCCTTCAGCCTCCAGGCCCAGCGCCAGCAGGCCGGGTTCGCCGGATGGTTGCTCAGCGCATTGCGGGCAGGCGGCGTGGAACCGGAAATGTTCCTGCCGGAATACGGCAAGCATCAGTATGAAATCACCTGCCGCCCGACCCTGGGCGTGGCCGCCGCCGACCGTGCGGTGAACGTGCGGGAAATCACCCGGGAGATCGCCCGGCAAATGGGCCTGGATGTGAGTTTCGCCCCCAAGACTTCGGAACATGCCGTGTGCAACGGCGTGCATTTGCACGTGAGTCTGCAAGACCTGGACGGCGTCCCCGTGCTGCATGATGCTGGCTGCGCCAACGGGCTGTCGGACCTGGGCCAGCACTGGGCCGCCGGGGTGCTGCACTATCTGCCCGCCCTGTGCGCGATCACCGCGCCGACACCGGTGTCCTATGAACGCCTGCAACCCCATCACTGGAGCGCGTCCTACGCCTGCCTGGGGCAACGTAACCGCGAAGCGGCGCTGCGCATCTGCCCGACGGTGAGCGTGAGCGGCAAACCGGTGGCGACCCAGTACAACCTGGAATTTCGCGCCATGGATGCCACCGCTTCGCCGCACCTGGCGCTGGCGGCGCTGTTGATCGCCGGGCGACTGGGCATCGAGCAACGGCTGGCGCTCACGGCGGTCACCGATGAAATACCCGATGAATTGAACGAAGAACACCGTCGTGCCCGTGGCATTATCGCCCTGCCGACGACCCTGGCCCAGGCGCTGGATTGCCTGCGCCACAGCGGGGCGCTGTTCGAAGCCCTGCCCGGCCCGCTGGTCGAAACCTATTTCGCCTTGAAGGCCCAGGAGCTGGCCTTGACCCAGGCGCTGTCACCTGCCGAGCTGTGTGAGCACTATGCGCGAATCTATTGAATGTGCTGAATCGGGCCTTTATACCGGGCCGGCTTATCGCCTGATCCGGGAAGACGCCGAACACCCGTTGATCCTGGTGTGTGAACACGCCGACCGTTTTATCCCCGCCGCGTTGAACGACCTTGGCCTGGATGAGACGGCGGCCCAGGAGCACATTGCCTGGGATATAGGTGCCCTGGCGCTGGCCGAACAACTGTCCGAAACCCTTGGAGCGACCTTGCTGGCGGCCAACTATTCACGGCTGCTGATCGACCTGAACCGTCCCCTTCACGTCGCCGACAGCATCCCGCACCAGAGCGAGATCTACCAGATTCCGGGCAACCAGTCCCTGGATGAGGCCACCCGTGAATATCGCCAGCGGTGCCTGTTCCATCCCTTCCATGATCGACTGCGAGCGTTGATCGACCAGCGCCTGGCCGACAACCGGACGGTGCGGGTGGTGGGCATCCACAGTTTTACGCCGGTGTTCTACGGCCAACCGCGCGCCCTGGAAGCGGGCGTGCTGTTCGGCGAGGCCAAGGACTATGCCCAGCGCATCGTCGACGGGCTAAGCCGGCACTCGCTGCGGGTAGCCGGCAACCAGCCGTACAAGATCAACCCTTCGACCGATATGACGGTTCCGGTACATGGCGATGGACGCGGCCTGGATTCGGTGTTGATCGAAGTGCGCAACGACCTGCTACGCAGCCCGACAGCGGTGCAGGCCTGGAGCGCTTACCTGGCGCCATTGTTGTAGGAAAGCAGCGGCAAGGTTCGAGCGGCAAGCGACAAGCAAGAGCACACCCACACAGCTGAGAAGGAGAACGGCTTATGAGTATCGAGGCATTTGGCTATAAACAGGAATTGAAGCGCAGCCTGTCGCTGACGGACCTGGTGGTGTACGGGATGATTTTCATGATCCCCATCGCACCGTTCGGCGTGTATGGCTACGTTAACGCCGAGGCGCCGGGGATGGTGCCGTTGGCGTATATCATCGGCATGGTGGCGATGCTCTTCACGGCCTTGAGCTACGGCAGCATGGCCAGAGCTTTTCCGGTGGCCGGCTCCGTCTATTCCTATGCGCAACGGGGCCTTAACCCACACGTGGGCTTCATCGCCGGTTGGCTGATGCTGCTGGACTACCTGCTGATCCCGCCCCTGCTCTATGTCTACGCCGCCATGGCGCTGAACCATCTGTACCCGGACGTTCCCAAGGTCGGTTTCATTCTGGCATTCCTGGTCAGCGCGACCTTCGTCAACCTGCGGGGCATCACCTTCACCGCACGGATGAATATCATTTTCCTGCTGGCGCAACTGATGGTGCTGGCCATTTTCCTGTTCTACGCCTGGAATGCCTTGCAGGGGGGCGCCGGTAACGGCCAACTGACCCTGGCGCCGCTGTACAGCCCGGAGCGTTTTGATTTCGCGCTGTTGATGCAGGCCGTGTCTATCGCCGTGTTGTCGTTCCTGGGCTTCGATGCCATTTCCACCCTGGCCGAAGAAATCAAGAATGATCCGGGGCGCAGCGTGGGCAAGGCGGCGTTGATCACACTGCTGGTGATGGGGGTGATTTTCGTCGTGCAAACCTGGATTGCCACCGACCTGGCGGCCGGCATGGGCTTCAAGTCCGCCGATACCGCGTTTTATGAAATCGCCGAATTGGCGGCCGGCAGTTGGCTGGCCACTTTGACCGCCGTCGCCACGGCGCTGGCCTGGGGCGTGGCCGTGGCGATTACCTCGCAAGCAGCAGTGTCGCGCCTGTTGTTCGGCATGGCCCGGGACGGCAAGCTCCCCAAGGTGCTGGCCAAGGTCCATCCGAAACACAACACCCCATACTTGAGCATCTATCTGGTAGCAGTGCTGTCGCTGTTGATCTGCTACCTGTTCATAGATGCCGTGGACACCCTGACTTCCCTGGTCAATTTCGGCGCCTTGAGCGGCTTCATGTTGTTGCATATCACCGTGATCAACCATCACTGGCGCCGCCAGCGGTCCGGCCAAGTGATTCGCCACCTGATCTGCCCTTTGATCGGCTTCGCCATCGTCGCGGCCATCATGTACAACATGGGCGTGGATGCGCAGAAGCTCGGCTTGATATGGATTGCCGCAGGCCTGGTCTATCTGGCCGTGCTCAATAAGTTCGGCACCGATACTGCCCTGCCTGACCCTGCGGGACAGTGAGGATCGGCGGTCGAAGGGGTTCGACCAGCCGTCGTCACAATGCGTGGACATCGACAGTGATCGTCAAGCCCGGTGCATGTCACCGGGCTCTTTGGAAAAGGAGTGCAATCCATGCTGGCCTTACGTCCAGTTCAATTAAGCGACCTGCCGCAATTGCAGCAACTGGCCCGCGACAGTCTGGTGGGCGTCACATCGCTTCCCGACGATACCGAACGCCTGAGGGACAAAATCCTCGATTCATGTGCCTCGTTCGAGACCGACGTGCAGAGCCCTGGCGCAGAGAATTATTTCTTCGTCCTGGAGGACCTGGCATCCGGGCAATTGACCGGCTGTTCCGAGATTCTCGCCAGCACCGGCTGCAATGAGCCGTTCTACAGCCTGCGGCATCGCCCGTTTACCAGCGAGTCCCGGGAACTGAACATCCAGCACGGCGTACCCGCGCTGTCGCTGTGCCAGGACCTCAATGGCCAGACGCTGCTGCGCGGTTTTCATATCGACGCCGGACGGGTACGCACGCCGGAATCGGAGTTGCTGTCCCGCGCGCGGCTGATGTTCATCGCCGCCCATCCGCAACGTTTTGCCGAATCGGTGATCACCGAGATCGTTGGTTTCAGCAGCGATGACGGTCAGTCGCCGTTCTGGGATGCCGTCGGCCA
This sequence comes from Pseudomonas sp. N-1-13, assembly GCF_057787095.1. NCBI lineage: Bacteria > Pseudomonadati > Pseudomonadota > Gammaproteobacteria > Pseudomonadales > Pseudomonadaceae > Pseudomonas > Pseudomonas sp. N-1-13. The sequence continues at coordinate 3,749,854 of NZ_JBYNRI010000001.1, forward strand.
GCATTTTTTCGACCTACCCTACGCCGAAGCCGAACGCTTGTGCGGTCTGCAGAGCCGCACCTTTCTCGCCGAACTGATGCCGCAATACCCGATTTATGTACCCATGCTGTCCCAGGCGGCCCAAGCCTGTATCGGCCGGGTGCATCCCGACGGCCAGGAAGCCTTCGACATCCTGGAACGCGAGGGTTTCGAAACCAACAGCTACGTGGATATCTTCGACGGCGGGCCGACACTGCATGCTCGTGTGGCGAACATCCGCTCGATCACCCAAAGCCGTATAGCCACGGCCCGACAATGCTCAGACATTGACCTCGGCGGCCGCTTTCTGCTGAGCAACGACGGCCTGGAGAATTACCGGGCCATCGTGGCCGAGCTTGACGTCAGTGCCGAGGGCACCGTGTCCCTGACACCGCAGATGCTGGCAGCACTGGGTATCACCGACGGCGAGCGGGCCCGGGTGGTTGCGTTATGAACCTGACGCGATTCCTCACCTGGCATCAGCGCCCCGATTGGCACGATGAAGGAGCTGCATCATGATTGTGCGCCCGGTCGCTCTGACGGATCTGCCCGCCTTGCTGGACCTGGCCCATTGCGCGGGCCCCGGGTTCACCAGCCTGCCGGCCAACGAAGAACGCCTGGCCCATCGAGTGCGCTGGGCCCAGCGCACCTTTGCCGGACAAGTCGAACGCGCCGATGCCGATTACCTGTTCGTGCTCGAGGACGATGACCGGCAAGTAGTCGGTATCAGCGCCCTGACCGGTGCGGTCGGGCTGCGTGAGCCCTGGTACAACTATCGAGTCGGGGTCACCGTCAGCTCCGCGCCTGAACTGGGCATCCAGCGACAGATACCCACGCTGTTCCTCAACAATGAGATGACCGGGCAATCGGAGATCTGCTCCTTGTTCCTGCATCCTGAACACCGCCGCGGCCATAACGGACGCCTGCTGTCCCTGGCGCGCTTGCTGTTCGTGGCCGAGTTTTCCCAGCTGTTCGGTGAAAAACTGATCGCCGAATTGCGAGGACACGCCGACGAGCACGGCTGTTCACCGTTCTGGGACAGCCTGGGCCGGCACTTCTTCCAGAAAGACTTCAGCTACGCCGACCAATTGTCCGGCATGGGCAACAAATCCTTCATCGCCGAGCTGATGCCGCGCCAACCGCTGTACACCTGCCTGCTCACCGAACAGGCCCAAGCGGCTATCGGCAGGGCCCACCCGAATACCGAGCCGGCCCTGAAAATCCTCGGCGCCGAGGGTTTTGCCCATAAAGGCTACATCGACATTTTCGATGGCGGCCCGGTGATCGAAGCGCCAGTGGCGAAAATCCGGACCGTGCGCGACAGCCAGTCGCTGACCCTGGCCATCGGTATGCCGGACGAACAGGCACCGGTCTGGCTGATCCATAACCGACGGCTGGCGAGTTGCCGCGTAACCAGTGCCCGAGCCCACCAGCACGGTCACAGCCTGCTGGTGGACCGTCTCACGGCCAAACGTCTGCAAATGCAACCAGGTGACACGGTGCGCGCCGTGGCGTTGCTTCAACAGGGGCGGCAAGCGGCGGCGGCATAGGCTGGGCTCGAGCACAAATACCTTACCCACTGACACGCATTAGCCTCCGCCCCCTTTGCCTGCACCTTGGTCAGCTCGATCATCGCTGACAGCCTGTCGGGATCCTCTGCAATCCGGCACACACATAGCCCATGCACATTCGTCATCATCTTTAAGCCTTGCGCGTGATAGCCTTTGGATCTTTCGGCGTTGACACTTTTGCTCAAGCCTTTCCATTCCAATGGTGGAACTCATATGCCCAGGCTTTCCCATCAAGACTTGCGTCGCAACTTTCGCCAACTGCTGGCGAGCGAAACCTGCTACCACACCGCCTCGGTGTTTGATCCGATGTCAGCGCGCATCGCCGCCGACCTGGGTTTTGAAGTAGGGATACTGGGAGGCTCGGTCGCGTCGCTGCAAGTGTTGGGGGCGCCGGACTTTGCCCTGATCACACTCAGCGAATTCGCCGAGCAGGCCACGCGCATTGGCCGCGTAGCCCAACTGCCGGTAATTGCCGACGCCGATCACGGCTATGGCAACGCCCTGAACGTGATGCGCACCATCATCGAACTCGAACGCGCCGGGGTGGCGGCCCTGACCATCGAAGACACGCTGCTGCCGGCCCAGTTCGGCCGCAAATCCACCGACCTGATCGGCGTCGCCGAAGGTGTCGGCAAGATTCGCGCAGCGCTGGAAGCCCGGGTCGACCCGGAAATGGCGATCATTGCCCGCACCAACGCCGGGATCCTACCGGTCCAGGAAATCATCAGTCGGACCCAGCAATACGAACGTGCCGGCGCCGACGGGATTTGCATGGTGGGTGTGCAGGACTTCGACCACCTGGCGCAGATCAGCGAAAACCTGAGCGTGCCGTTGATGCTCGTCACCTATGGCAATCCGTTGCTGCGTGACGACAAACGCCTGGCGGAACTCGGCGTGCGCGTCACCATCGATGGTCACGGTGCCTACTTCGCCGCGATCAAGGCCACCTATGACAGCCTGCGCGAACAGCGGCAGATCTTCACCCAGGCGTCAGACCTGAGCGCCACCGAGCTGACCCACACTTACACCCAGCCCGAGGATTACATCCGTTGGGCCGAGGAATATATGAGCGTCAAGGAGTAAGCGAGCTCCCCCCCACAAGATGAGCCTGTGGGAGCAGAGCTTTGCTGCCACAGGCTCATGATCGGCTAGCTCTTAGCGCCCGCTGCGCAACATCTCCTTGGGCACGTACTTGCCGATTTCGAACTTGCCGATGGCGGCGCGGTGTACTTCATCCGGGCCGTCGGCCAGGCGCAAGGTGCGTTGCATGGCGTACATGTAGGCCAGCGGGAAATCGTTGGAAACCCCTGCCCCGCCGTGGATCTGGATGGCCCGGTCGATGACCTTCAAGGCCACGTTCGGCGCAACGACCTTGATCTGGGCGATCTCACTCTTGGCGACCTTGTTACCGACGGTGTCCATCATGTACGCCGCTTTCAAGGTCAGCAGGCGCGCCATGTCGATTTCCATCCGTGAATCGGCGATCTTGTCGACGTTGCCGCCCAGGCGCGCCAACGGCTGGCCGAAGGCGGTGCGGCTGACGGCACGTTTGCACATCAACTCCAATGCACGCTCGGCCATGCCGATGGAACGCATGCAGTGGTGGATCCGACCCGGGCCGAGGCGACCCTGGGCAATTTCAAAACCGCGCCCTTCACCCAGCAAGACGTTTTCGTACGGCACCCGCACATTGTCGAACAGCACTTCGGCGTGGCCGTGGGGCGCATCGTCGTAGCCGAATACCGGCAGCGGACGTACGATTTTTACCCCAGGCGTGTCCACCGGCACCAGAATCATCGAGTGCTGGGCATGACGCGGCGCGTCGGGGTTGCTCAGGCCCATGAAGATCAGAATCTTGCAGCGCGGATCACAGGCCCCGGAGGTCCACCACTTCTTGCCGTTGATCACCCACTCGTCGCCATCGCGCTCGGCGCGGGCGGCCATGTTGGTGGCGTCCGAAGAAGCAACGTCCGGCTCGGTCATGGCGAAGGCCGATCGGATCTCGCCGCGCAGCAGCGGTTCCAGCCAGCGTTGTTTCTGTTCTTCATTGGCGTAACGCACCAGCACTTCCATGTTGCCCGTGTCCGGCGCCGAGCAGTTGAACGGCTCCGGCCCCAGCAACGAACGGCCCATGATCTCTGCCAACGGCGCGTATTCGAGGTTGGTCAGGCCAGCGCCCAGCTCAGACTCGGGCAGGAACAGATTCCACAGCCCTTCGGCTTTGGCCTTGGCCTTGAGCTCTTCCATGATGGCGGTGGGCTGCCAGCGGTCGCCTTCGGCCACTTGTCGTTCGAACACTGCTTCAGCCGGGTATACGTAGGCGTCCATGAACGCGGTGACACGTTCACGCAGTTCCTGAACCTTGGGGGAATACGCAAAATCCATGAGAAGCACCTTCTTGGCAGAGGTTGTTTTTAGGTCATGAAATCGATGCTAGTTCAGCTACGAAAATTTACCTAACCTATTCTCGGCGTGTATTAACATTCATCACCGATATATGGTTCACTGATTTGCATCGCCACCCGGCACCTCACAACAAGCCCAAGAACAAGAGTGCAGCGCCATGAATCTGAGCAAGGTCGACCTCAACCTTTTTATCGTTTTTGACGCGATCTACACCGAAGCCAACCTGACCCGCGCTGGACAGATCGTCGGCATCACTCAGCCGGCGGTGTCCAATGCCCTGGCGCGTTTGCGTGAGACCTTCAATGACCCGCTGTTCGTGCGCACGGCCCAGGGCATGGTGCCCACGCCCATGGCCCAGAACATCATTGGCCCGGTGCGCAATGCCTTATCGTTGCTGCGAGTGTCGGTGCAGGAAAGCCGGATTTTCAATCCGCTGCAGGCGGTCAAGACCTACCGCATCAGCATGACCGACCTCACCGAAGGCGTGATCCTGCCTCTGTTGTTCCAGCGCCTGCGACGCCTGGCGCCGACCGTGGCCATCGAGAGCTTCCTGTCCAAGCGCCGTGAAACCACCAAGGAACTGGCCGCCGGTCGCCTCGACTTCGCCGTCGACGCGCCACTCAATACCGACCCGCAAGTGCGCCACGTCAAGCTGATGGAAGACCGGTACGTGTGCGCCATGCGCAAGGGGCACCCACTGGCGGGCAAGGAAAAAATCAGCCTCGATGATTACCTGGCCCAGACTCATGTGCATATTTCCAGCCGCCGTAACGGTCTGGGTTATGTCGACCTGGCCCTGGGCAAGATGGGCATCCAGCGCAAGATCGCCCTACGCTCCCAGCATTACTTGATGGCGTCCCAGGTGTTGCAACAGACCGACATGGTCATGACCGTCCCCGAGCGCTTTGCCCGTCGTCACGATCTGCATGCCTTCGTGTTGCCGGTCAACGATGTGCCCCCCGTGGAAACCCATCTCTACTGGCATGAAAGCACCGACCAGGACCCGGCCAATCGCTGGATGCGCGAACAGATGATCGAGCTGTGCCAGCAGGTGACGGCGCATGAGAAGAAGCTCGACAAGGTTTAGGCGATCAAAATTGTGGGAGCGAGCCTGCTCGCGATGGCGCCGGGTCAGTCAACATTAATGCTGACAGGTATACCGCTATCGCGAGCAGGCTCGCTCCCACAAGGGGTGTGTCTGCATTGGGATCTGATTGCTTGACGTGAACGTCAACCTGCCATTAGCTTAGCGCCAGCCCCTTTCGTTTCGAGCGCTTCCATGAGCAGCCAGACCTACAGCATCTCCGACCTCGCCCGCGAACTGGATATCACCACCCGGGCCATCCGCTTCTATGAAGAGCAAGGCCTGCTGAGCCCGGAGCGACGTGGCCAGGAACGCATTTATTCGCCTCGGGACAAGGTCAGCCTGAAGCTGATCCTGCGGGGCAAGCGCATCGGTTTTTCCCTGGCCGAGTGCCGTGAACTGATCGAACTCTACGACCCCACCAGCGGCAACCAGAAACAACTGCACAGCATGCTGGCGAAGATCACCGAACGTCGGGAACAGCTCGAACAGCAACTGCTGGACATCGAACAGATGAAGCTGGAACTCGACACCGCCGAAGAACGCTGCATCCAGGCCCTGGAGCAGACGATCAAAGGTCAGGAAACCGTGCAGTAATCATCGTCATCCTCTTGATACTGGCAGCCCACTACAGGTCAATCCCCATGTCCCTTCCCTCCTTTGTACGCCTGATTGAAGTTGGCCCTCGCGACGGCCTGCAGAATGAAGCACAACCCATCAGTGTCGCCGACAAGGTGCACCTGGTGGATGCCCTGAGCGCCGCCGGCCTGGGTTATATCGAAGTCGGCAGTTTTGTCTCGCCCAAGTGGGTACCGCAAATGGCCGGCTCCGCCGAGGTGTTCGCGCAGATACAGCGCAAACCCGGCGTCACCTATGGCGCCCTGGCGCCGAACCTGCGGGGTTTTGAAGACGCGCTGGCAGCCGGCGTGAAAGAGGTCGCCGTGTTCGCCGCCGCGTCCGAGGCGTTCTCCCAGCGCAACATCAACTGTTCCATCAAGGAAAGCCTTGAGCGCTTTGCGCCGATCATGGAAGCCGCCCGGCAGAACGGTGTCAGCGTGCGCGGTTACGTCTCCTGCGTGCTGGGCTGCCCGTACGAAGGCGCGGTCAAGCCCGAACAAGTGGCGTGGGTCGCCCGCGAACTGTACGCAATGGGCTGCTACGAGGTGTCCTTGGGGGACACCATCGGCACCGGCACCGCTGGCGCCACACGCAAGATGTTCGAGGTGGTTTCGGCTGAAGTGCCCAGGGACAAGCTCGCCGGGCACTTCCACGATACCTACGGCCAAGCCATGGCCAACGTCTACGCCAGTCTGCTGGAAGGCATCGCCGTGTTCGACAGTTCTGTCGCAGGCCTGGGCGGTTGCCCGTATGCCAAGGGCGCCAGCGGTAACGTTGCCACCGAAGACGTGTTGTACCTGCTCAATGGCCTGGGCATTGAAACTGGCGTCGACCTGGACGCACTGATGGCTGCCGGCCAGCAGATCTGTGACGTACTGGGTCGCCCTACCGGTTCGCGGGTAGCCAAGGCGCGCGCCGCACAGTGAGGTGTTACCGCTCCCGGTGTAACAGCTACGAAACGAGTAACACGGAAACAATTTGTCAGGTCTGGACGGGCGGATATTTCCGACAAAAAGCCCAAGTCATTGATTTATAAAGCATTCATAAAAGTTGGCACGCACCCTGCTATACCTTTGGCATAACAAAAATAAAAAATGCGATACACCCAATAAAAACAAGACGAAACGACTCTGACATAACAAAAACAACACGACAGAGGCGCAGCTAACAGATTTTTTTGGAGAAGATGGGCTTTTCAGGGTGCTTTCAGGAGCAACCCGCAACCGGGCAGAGAACAATAAAACTACCTTCAGGTAGCCCCCGAATCGGTTGGATCGCGAAGCGAAAAAGCAGGTCAGCGCTCAAAAAAATACGTTTGCTCTTGATCCCGGATGGGGATCACCAAAACAGCGGTAAAGGGTCACGGCTACTAAAAACAACAACAGGCCGCCCCTCAATAATAAAAAAAAGAGCACGTAACGACAAAATTAAAGGGGAGCTTCGGCTCCCCTTTGTGCTATCTGGGATTTGGGTTTTCCGCGCCGATGTGTCAGCCATATCACCTTGGTTGACACACCGCATTCGCGAGCAAGCCCGCTCCCACAGGGGATTTTTCTCAGCTTTCCTTTTCGCGCAGTTCTTCAATGCTGATTTCGCGCATGCGGAACTTCTGGATCTTGCCGGTCACGGTCATCGGGAACTCCTCGACGAACTTGAAATGACGTGGCGTCTTGAAGTGGGCAATGCGCTCTTTGCACCAGGCCTGCAACGCTTGCTCGGTGGCGCTGTGGCCGGGATGGAACTTGATCCAGGCGACGATTTCTTCACCGTAGCGCGAGCACGGAATGCCGATCACTTGCACATCAGCCACTGCGGGGTGGGTGAAGAAAAATTCTTCCAGCTCACGCGGGTAAATGTTCTCACCGCCTCGGATGATCATGTCCTTGTTGCGTCCGACGATGCAGACATAACCCTGTTCGTTCATGGTCGCCAGGTCGCCGGTGTGCATCCAGCCGTCCTGATCGATGGCGTCAGCAGTGCCGCTGGGGTTGTCCCAGTAGCCGAGCATCACGCTGTAGCCACGGGTACACAACTCGCCGATGGTGCCACGGGCAACGATATTGCCGGCCTCGTCGACGATCTTGCTCTCCAACTGCGGCTGGGTACGGCCAACGGTGGTCACGCGCAATTCCAGTTCGTCTGAAGGACCGGTCTGCAACGACACAGGACTGGTTTCCGTCATGCCGTAGGCAATCTGCACTTCGGCCATGTGCATCTCGTTGATGACCCGGCGCATCACCTCAATGGGGCAAGTGGCCCCGGCCATGATCCCGGTCCGCAGGCTGGACAAATCAAAATCGCCTCGTTGCGGCTGGTCCAGCATGGCGATGAACATGGTGGGCACGCCATACAGCGCCGTGGCTTTTTCTTCGGCCACGGTACGCAGGGTCAGCAACGGATCGAAGGCGTCGTTGGGGTAGATCATGGTGCTGCCGTGGGTCATGCAGCCCAGATTGCCCATGACCATGCCGAAACAATGGTAGAGCGGTACCGGGATCACCAGCCGGTCGCTCGCCGTCAGACCCAGGCTTTCGCCGACCATGTAACCATTGTTGAGGATGTTGTGATGGCTGAGGGTCGCGCCCTTGGGGAACCCGGTGGTGCCGGAGGTGTACTGGATATTCACCGGGTCATCATGATGCAGGCTGGCCTGGCGCTCGACCAGTTGTTCAGGCAAAACCGCAGCGCCAAGGGCTGCCAGTTGTGACCAGGGTAAAAAGCCTGACGGTGGTTGGGCGTCCAGACTGATCACGCCTCGTAGCAGCGGCAGACGCTCGCTGTGCAACTGGCCTATCGATTGCTCCGCCAGTTCAGGCGCGAGCGCTTGCACCATGGCGTGATAATCCGAAGTTTTGAACGCTGCGGCGCAGACCAGCCATTGGCAACCTGACTGCTTGAGCACGTATTCGAGTTCGGAACTGCGATACGCCGGGTTGATGTTGACCAGAATGACACCGATCTTCGCACTGGCGAACTGGCTGATGCACCACTGAGCACAGTTGGGGGCCCACACGCCAAGACGGTCGCCGGCTTTCAAGCCCAGCGCCAACAGGGCTCGGGCATGCAAGTCGACGGCTTCGGCCAGTTGCCGCCAGGTATAACGCAGCGATTGATGGCGAACCACCAACGCCTCGCCATCGGGATACCGGGCCACAGTCTGATCAAAGGCCTCGCCGATGGTGTGCGCCAGCAGAGTCTTGTCCTGGGAGCCGCGGGTGTAGCTGAGCTGCGATTGCGAACCGGGTTGATCCATGATGACCCCTCTTGTCTTTATTAGTGGGTGTATCGGTGAACCTGCTGACTCAAGCGCACTTACTTTGGCGTAAGTTGACGTTAACGTAAAGGGTGATTGACAGCCATTCGTCACAGGCTTACGTTAACGTAAAGGTGAGAGCCAATCCCCCCTCTCCACACCCGACAAAAAATCCAAAAGGTGTCCCATGAGCTACCCATCCCTGAACTTTGCCCTCGGCGAAACCATCGACATGCTCCGTGATCAGGTGCAGGCCTTCGTCAAAGCTGAGCTAGCGCCACGGGCCGCCCAGATAGACATCGACAACCTGTTCCCTGCCGACATGTGGCGCAAATTCGGCGACATGGGCCTGCTGGGCATCACCGTCCCGGAAGAATATGGCGGCGCTGGCCTGGGTTATCTGGCCCACGTGGTGACAATGGAAGAAATCAGCCGCGGCTCGGCCTCGGTCGCCCTCTCCTACGGCGCCCACTCCAACCTCTGCGTCAACCAGATCAACCGCAACGGCAATCACGAACAGAAAACCAAGTACCTGCCCAAGCTGATCAGCGGCGAACACATCGGCGCACTGGCCATGAGCGAACCCAACGCCGGCTCTGACGTGGTGTCGATGAAGTTGCGGGCCGACAAGCGCGGCGACCACTACGTGCTCAACGGCAGCAAGACCTGGATCACCAACGGTCCCGACGCCAACACCTACGTGATCTACGCCAAGACTGACCTGGAAAAAGGCCCCCACGGTATTACTGCTTTCATCGTCGAGCGCGACTGGAAAGGCTTCAGTCGCAGCAACAAATTCGACAAGCTCGGCATGCGCGGCTCCAACACCTGCGAGTTGTTTTTCGATGACGTCGAAGTCCCGGAAGAAAACATCCTCGGGGTGCTCAACGGCGGCGTGAAAGTGTTGATGAGCGGCCTCGATTACGAGCGTGTCGTGCTGTCGGGCGGCCCTACCGGGATCATGCAGGCCTGCATGGACCTGATCGTGCCGTACATCCACGACCGCAAGCAGTTCGGCCAGAGCATCGGCGAATTCCAGTTGATCCAAGGCAAAGTCGCGGACATGTACACCCAGCTCAACGCCAGCCGAGCCTATCTCTATGCCGTGGCCCAAGCCTGCGAGCGCGGCGAAACCACCCGCAAGGACGCCGCCGGGGTCATCCTCTACAGCGCCGAACGCGCCACGCAGATGGCCCTCGACGCGATCCAGATTCTGGGGGGTAACGGCTACATCAATGAATTCCCCGCCGGTCGCCTGCTGCGTGACGCCAAGCTGTACGAAATCGGTGCTGGTACCAGTGAGATTCGTCGGATGTTGATCGGTCGTGAACTGTTCAACGAAACCCGCTAAACGGAGCTGTCCATGGCCACGCTGCATACCCAGCTCAATCCGCGCTCAGCGGAATTTATTGCCAACCGCGAGGCGATGCTCAAACAGGTCGACGCTTTGCACACCCTGCTCGCTCAGGTTCAACAAGGTGGCGGCCCCAAGGCGCAGGAGCGCCACACCTCGCGGGGCAAACTGCTGCCCCGTGAGCGCATCAATCGCTTGCTCGATCCGGGTTCGCCGTTTCTCGAGATCAGCCAATTGGCAGCTTACGAGGTGTATGGCGAAGACGTGCCGGCCGCTGGCGTGATTGCCGGGATCGGCCGGGTGGAAGGCGTCGAGTGCATGATTGTCGCCAACGATGCCACCGTAAAAGGTGGTTCGTATTACCCGCTGACCGTGAAAAAGCACCTGCGCGCCCAGACCATCGCTCAACAGAACCGTTTGCCGTGCATATACCTGGTGGACTCCGGCGGCGCCAACCTGCCGCGCCAGGACGAAGTGTTTCCCGACCGTGAGCACTTCGGGCGGATCTTCTTCAATCAGGCGAACATGAGCGCCATGGGCATTCCACAAATTGCCGTGGTCATGGGCTCCTGCACCGCCGGTGGCGCCTACGTGCCGGCGATGGCCGACGAAGCGATCATGGTTCGCCAGCAAGCCACGATCTTCCTGGCCGGCCCACCGCTGGTGAAAGCGGCCACCGGAGAGGTGGTCAGTGCTGAAGACCTGGGCGGTGCCGATGTGCACTGCAAGATCTCCGGCGTCGCCGACCACTACGCCGACAGCGATGAACACGCCCTGGCCATTGCCCGCCGCAGCATTGCCAACCTGAACTGGCACAAGCTCGGCGAAGTGCAGCAACGTGCCCCCATCGCCCCGCTGTATTCGAGCGACGAGCTGTACGGCGTGGTTTCGGCGGACGCCAAGCAGCCGTTTGACGTGCGTGAAGTGATTGCGCGGCTGGTGGACGGTTCGGTGTTCGATGAGTTCAAGGCGCTGTTCGGGACGACGCTGGTCTGCGGTTTTGCTCACTTGCACGGCTACCCGATCGCGATTCTCGCCAACAACGGCATCCTCTTCGCCGAAGCCGCGCAAAAAGGCGCGCACTTTATCGAGCTGGCCTGTCAACGCGGCATCCCGCTGCTGTTCCTGCAAAACATCACAGGGTTCATGGTCGGGCAGAAATACGAAGCCGGCGGCATCGCCAAACACGGCGCGAAGCTGGTGACGGCGGTGGCCTGCGCCAAGGTGCCGAAATTCACGGTCATCATCGGCGGTAGCTTTGGTGCCGGCAACTATGGCATGTGCGGCCGCGCCTACGACCCACGGTTCCTGTGGATGTGGCCGAATGCGCGGATTGGCGTGATGGGTGCCGAACAGGCCGCCGGCGTACTGGTGCAGGTCAAGCGCGAACAGGCCGAACGTAGCGGCCATCCGTTCAGCGCCGCCCAAGAAGCTGAAATCAAACAACCGATTCTCGATCAGTACGAAGAGCAGGGCCACCCCTACTATTCCAGCGCGAGGCTGTGGGACGACGGGGTCATCGACCCCGCCCAGACCCGCGATGTACTGGGCCTGGCCTTGTCCGCGTCATTGAACGCGCCCATCGAACCGAGCCGCTTCGGCGTGTTCCGGATGTAAACGGGGAATGCACATGGATAACTTCAACACCCTCGAACTGCTCAGCGACCCCCGCGGCTTTGCGACCTTGTGGCTCAGCCGTGAGCAGAAAAACAACGCGTTCAACGCCGAAATGATCCGCGAGCTGATCCTTGCCCTGGACCATGTCAGCAGTGATCCGAACCTGCGTTTTCTGCTGATCCGTGGTCGCGGTAAACACTTCAGCGCCGGTGCCGACCTGGCCTGGATGCAGCAGTCGGCCGAACTCGATTACCACACCAACCTGGACGACGCCCGGGAACTGGCGGAGCTGATGTACAACCTCGCCAAGTTGAAAATTCCTACCGTGGCGGTGGTCCAGGGCGCAGCGTTTGGCGGTGCGCTGGGGCTGATCAGCGCCTGCGACATGGCCATTGGCGCTGATCAAGCGCAGTTCTGTCTGTCGGAAGTACGCATTGGCCTGGCGCCGGCGGTGATCAGCCCGTTCGTGGTGCAAGCCATCGGAGAGCGGGCCGCGCGGCGTTACGCCCTGACCGCGGAACGCTTCGACGGACAACGGGCAAAAGAAATCGGTCTGCTGTCGGAAAGCTACCCGGCCGAAACACTGGACCAGCAGGTCGAACAATGGGTCGACAACCTGTTGCTCAACAGTCCGGCGGCCATGCGCGCCAGCAAGGAACTGTTGCGTGAAGTCGGCAACGGCGCCCTCACACCTGCATTGCGGCGCTACACCGAAAACGCCATCGCCCGCATCCGCGTCAGTGCGCAAGGCCAGGAAGGTTTACGAGCGTTCCTGCAAAAGCGCTCGCCCAGCTGGCAGGCCGAATCGAACAACAAGGAGCCGCGTTGATGAGCGCCCCCATCCTCACCACGTTGCTGGTGGCCAACCGTGGTGAAATCGCTTGTCGCGTGATGCGCACCGCCAAGGCCATGGGGCTGACCACAGTGGCCGTCCACAGCGCCACCGACCGCGATGCCCGTCACAGCCGTGAAGCCGATATCCGCGTTGACCTGGGCGGTAGCAAGGCCGCTGACAGCTATTTGCAAATCGACAAACTGATCGACGCGGCCAAGACCAGCGGCGCCCAGGCCATCCATCCCGGGTATGGTTTTCTTTCGGAAAATGCCGGGTTCGCCCGGGCCATCGAAAACGCCGGCTTGATCTTCCTCGGCCCGCCCGCCTCGGCCATTGATGCCATGGGCAGCAAGTCCGCCGCCAAAGCCCTCATGGAAACCGCCGGTGTGCCTCTGGTGCCCGGTTATCACGGCGAAGCCCAGGACCTGGAGACCTTCCGCGACGCCTGCGAACGCATTGGCTATCCGGTACTGCTCAAGGCCACTGCCGGTGGCGGCGGCAAAGGCATGAAAGTGGTCGAGGACGTCAGCCAACTGGCCGAAGCCTTGGCTTCGGCCCAGCGTGAAGCGCAATCGTCGTTTGGCGATTCGCGGATGCTGGTGGAAAAATACCTGCTCAAGCCACGGCACGTGGAAATCCAGATTTTTGCCGATCAGCACGGCAACTGTCTGTACCTCAATGAGCGTGATTGCTCGATCCAGCGTAGGCATCAGAAAGTGGTGGAAGAAGCCCCTGCCCCCGGCCTCACCCCACAACTGCGGCGTGCCATGGGTGAAGCCGCCGTGCGCTCGGCTCAAGCCATCGGTTATGTCGGTGCCGGTACCGTGGAGTTTTTGCTGGATGCACGCGGTGAGTTCTTCTTCATGGAGATGAACACGCGCCTGCAAGTCGAACACCCGGTCACCGAAGCCATTACCGGCCTCGATCTGGTGGCATGGCAGATTCGCGTGGCACGTGGCGAGCGGCTTCCAATGACACAGGAGCAAGTGCCCCTGTTGGGCCACGCTATCGAAGTGCGCCTGTACGCCGAAGACCCGGCCAACGACTTCCTGCCGGCTACCGGGCGCCTGGCGTTGTATCGCGAGTCGAGTGCGGCACCGGGTCGTCGGGTCGACAGCGGCGTGGAGGAAGGCGATGAGATTTCACCGTTCTACGACCCGATGCTCGGCAAGCTGATTGCCTGGGGCGAGGATCGTGAACAGGCGCGGTTGCGGCTTTTGAGCATGCTCGATGAGTTTGCCATCGGCGGGCTGAAAACCAACATCGGATTTCTACGACGCATCGTGGCCCACCCCGCCTTTGCGGCGGCGGAGCTGGACACTGGATTTATCCCACGTTACCAGACGCAACTATTGCCAGAGCCCGGCGAATTGGATGACGACTTCTGGCTCGCGGCGGCCCATGGCTTCGCCTTGAGTCTGACGCCGCATGCACGGTCCGATGACGCCAACTCACCTTGGGCCAACACCGCCGGACTGCGTCTGGGGCTGCCAAGACAGACCACTGTGCACCTTAGCTGTGAGGGCCAGGATCGAGCATTGACCCTGGACGTCACGGCTGGTCGTACAGAATTCCGGGGTGAGCAACTGGTGACCGAGCACAATGGCCTGCGGCGCAGGCATCGCGCCATTCGCCAGGGCGACAGCCTGTATCTGCAATGGGAAGGTGACCTGCACCGAGTCGACGTGTACGACCCGCTGGCCGCCGCCGAAGCCAGCCACAGCCACCAAGGCGGCCTGACCGCCCCCATGAACGGCAGTATCGTTCGGGTGCTGGTGAGCGCCGGTCAGACGGTGGAAGCCGGGGCGCAACTGGTGGTATTGGAGGCGATGAAAATGGAGCACAGCATTCGCGCGCCCCAAGCCGGTGTGATCAAGGCACTGTATTGCCAGGAAGGTGAAATGGTCAGCGAGGGCTGCGCGTTGGTGGAGTTCGAAGAGTAAGTATCGGCCCGCTCCCACGGGCCGATCCAGTCAGAACCTGATGGTGGCTTGCACGACCACACCGATGATGCGGCATTGCTCGGTGTACAGGGTTTTCGGGTAGGTGGGATTGAGCGGGACCAAGTAAGGCTGCCCGCTCTCTTCAATCAACTTGCGAAAGGTGGCGTCACTGCTGTCAGGCAATTGGGCAACCACCAGTTTGCCTGGCACCGCGTCAATGGCCGGGTCCACCAGGATCGACATACCCTCGGGAATGCTCAACCCGCTGGGTGACGTCATCGCATCTCCCACCACCACGAGCCAGAATGCGTCCCCCTGAGCGTGATAGTCCGTCAGCTCATAGCGCGCCTGGCTGTAGGACGCCAGATCGCCTTCGCGAATCCCGCCTACCTCGCTCCAATCACTTACCGGGTAGCGGAAGTACGGATTGTACTTCTGCGCCAGGGCCATGCCTTCCTCGGTGGAGGTGTCCGGCTCGCGGATCACCATCGCCACTTCCAGAAACTCCAGCCCCAGCTCCCGCAGGACCCGGTTCATGTCGTCGACACTGGGTTGCCGGCGCTTGGTCAGCCAATGGCCGACGCCGCCCTGGGACATCCCCAAACGTTCTGCGAGCACCACTTGCGTGATGCGCAGCTCCTTCATCTTGGCCTTGACCAACTCTATCCATTTATCCATGAGCGGCACGATACTTGGCTGGCTCCGACCATCAAAACACAAAATGTAGTATTTAAATTATCGTCACAATTACGATAGGTACTATTCTGGATTCAGGATTTCAGCCCCTACACGGAGAATCTAGACACCATGGACAGACTCAACAACGATGAGCCCACCCGCCCTTTCGACAGTACACTCACCTCGCTGAAGGACTGCCCGGCGGCCCAACGCGCTCTGGAATACTACTTGAAACCGGGTATGTCAGAAGCGCCTGCAGAACATCGCTTCTTCGACGTAAACCGCAACATCAGCGCAGAAGAGGCCTTGGTTCATGCTTGCGACCTGCTGCGCTGTGCGGCCGCCACCGCCCAGGAATCCGCCAGTCGACTACAAGGGTCGAGCCGCGACCTGGCTTTTTCAGTGGTGCATATGATTGATCTGGTCAAGGTGATGCTTGACCGGTCACTGGATGGCTACCCTACTCGCTAGGCGTAACACTTGGGAATGGCACCGCGAATGCGGGACCAGGAAAATATTTTCCAATAGGCAGGATAAAAACATTTGACTTGCAAATGATAATGATTATTATTGCATCAGCTGGTCGCGAGATCAGTCGATAGGCCAGAAGACCTTAGGTCGGACTTCTGGAATATCTCCTCATCAGGCTAATCACGGTTTTTGACCCGGCTTTTTGCCGGGTCTTTTTTTGCCGATTTTTCGGCTTATGGCTTCAGGCTAATGAAGTCTTTTGGGTGTCGCTCATTCGATGGCGGCGATGATAGCAAATGAATATCCCTTTTCAAGCACTCCACGCCATCCCGACGAAAACTATCGACAGGCAGCACTTGAGAATCAATCGCGGACTCACTAAGCTCCAATAGCGTCCAGGGAGGACGCCCCCTCTTTTCTGTCACGCAAATCGTCCCGACATCCTCCTCCTTGCGTGTAAAGTAACGGTCATAAAATCCATCACAGGAATCGTGACCGTGGCTAAATCTTCCTTTGATATCAGCGCCAATTTCGACAGCGGCAACATCGAGATCGTCGACATCAGCAATCCTTTGCAATCACTGCTGAAGATCAGACCCGACACCCGTAGCGCCCACTTCCAGTGGTTCCACTTCAAGGCCAGTGGCTTGCATGTCGGCCAGGAATATTCCTTTCGTTTGCTCAATGCCAGTCAATCGTCCTACAACAAGGCATGGACGGATTACCAGGCCGTTGCCTCTTATGATCACGTCAACTGGTTCCGTATTCCCACACAGTTCGAAGGCGACGCCCTGCGCTTTCACCTGGAAGCCGAACAGTCCCATGCCTGGTTTGCCTATTTCGAACCCTACAGCCGTGGTCGTCACGACTGGTTGATTGAGCAGGCTCTGCACAAGGCCGGGACCGAACTGCTGGCCGTCGGCAAAAGCGTGGAAGGCCGCGACATTCAACTACTGCGCAAGGGCAGCGGTGCCGAAGGTCGACGCAAAGTCTGGATCATCGCCCAGCAGCATCCCGGCGAGCACATGGCCGAGTGGTTCATGGAGGGCGTGATCGAACGCCTGCAGCATCAGGACGACACGCGCTTGAACCGACTGCTTGCCAAGGCCGATCTGTATCTGGTGCCCAACATGAATCCTGACGGTGCCTTCCACGGCCATCTGCGTACCAATGCCATGGGTCAGGATCTCAACCGCGCGTGGCAGAACGCCAGTCCGGAAATCAGTCCTGAGGTATTTTTCGTACAGCAGCAAATGGAAAAGTACGGCGTAGATTTGTTCCTGGACGTTCACGGTGACGAGGAAATCCCTCACGTCTTCACTGCCGGTTGCGAAGGCAACCCCGGCTACACGCCACGCATTGCCGAACTCGAAGAGCGCTTTCGCAGCGATCTCAAGCACCAGACCAAAGACTTTCAGACCGCTCACGGCTACACCCGCGACGCACCGGGCCTGGCCAACATGACCCTGGCTTGTAACGCGGTCGGCCAGAAATACGACTGCCTGTCCCTGACCCTGGAGATGCCGTTCAAGGATCATGACGACCACCCGGATCCTCGCACCGGCTGGTCCGGCAAGCGTTCGATGCAATTGGGCAAGGATGTATTGAGCACCATAGCGGACATGGTCGACGAGCTGCGCTAACGCTCCATCATCCAACGCCCTCCCCGTGGTGGGCACTCGGTGGCGAGGGATTCATTCCCTCGCCACAAGTTATCGTTTGTCGACAGGTGGCGGGGACTTCAATCCCGTCCTCGCAACATACTGTCCAACACCTCATCCCGACGCACCCAACCATGAAACAGTGCCGCCGCCAGATGCACCAGCACGGTCAGGAACAATAGATAAGCCAGGTAGCCGTGGGCCTTGCGCAACAGTGCGAAAGTCTGGGCATCCGCCGGTACGATGGAAGGCAATTGCAGGGAGCTGCTGAGCATCACCGGGTCTCCCGCCGCTGAAATCATGCCCCAGCCCAACAGGGGCAGAATCAACATCAAGGCATACAACAGAGCATGGGACGCCTTGGCCGCCAACGCCTGCCAGCCTGGCAGATCGGCCGGCAATGGTGGTTGGCGTGTCGTAAAACGCACCACCAGGCGTACGATCACCAGCAGCAAAATCGCGATGCCCAAGGGTTTGTGCAACTGAAGCAGCCATTCATGGCGCTCGGACACCGAGGCCACCATGCCCGCGCCGATAAAGAGCATGGCAATGACCATCAATGCCATCAACCAGTGCAGCAGTCGAGCCAGCGGTGCGAAGTGTCGAGGGGCGCTCATGGGCGGGACTCCTGGTTGGCGGGCAATTGACTGACTTCGCTGGTGCGCCGCAAGTACGAACTGGCATACGCGGCAGAGCGCGCCGCCAAAAGCGGGTCATCTGAACCTTCGATGCCGCTCGGCAGAATCAGCGGGTCATAGTTGATGTCGCGGCATTCGCCGTCGTCCTGTGACTGGGTGCGCTCCAGCACCAGCGTACCGGCGTTGAGCACCGTTCGATCTTCGGGCCAGGCTTTGCTGGCATCGTTTACCGGATCGCCCGGATTGGCCAACGTGATATTCAGCTGCCAGCGCAACGGCCCCGCAGCCAGGCGCTTGACCAGATCCTGTTCCAGAAAGTCAGCGCCCTGGGGTGGCGTCACGTCCGTGCCATCCGAAGCCACTGGCACCACGCCCCACCGCACCGCCTGGCGTTGTCCCGCAGGATTGACCAGATAGAACGCATTGATGCCGTTGTAGGTTTCGGTGGCATAGCTGGCCGATGGCCTGGCCGTCTTGATCCATTGCAGGAACGGTTTGGCTTCCGGGTGCGCGGCAAAGAAGGCGGGTACGGCCGCAGGGTTGGGTTTGCCCGTGGCCGGATCCGGCGATTGTGCCTGTTGCAACTGATAGAACGCTTCGGGCGTGCCCACCGGAAACACCGGCATGCTGTTCATGCCGGTACGCCACTGCTGCCCGTTGGCTTGGGTGAAGCGCAGCGCCAGGCTGCGGATCGGCACGCTGTTGTCCGGCGCGTAGGGGTTGCCGCTGGGCAAGGCAAACCGCCCGACGACCGGCGTGCGCGCCTCCAGGAAGACTTGGGCACTGGAATAGGGGCGAGCCTCACCGCTGCTTTGGAAATAGCCCGCAACGCAAACCCCTTTGGAGTGATTGCGACGAAAGCCCGGGTGCACACCGTTGTTCTTTTCCAGCACGTTGACCAGCGCATTCGGTGTCAGGCGTTGTGGGTCAAGGGTTCCGTTGACGTAGGCAAATGTCCCGGCCAACGCGGCAACAATCACAGCAATGCCGGTCAGGCGCAGCGCCAGGCTGGCGGCACTCAACGGCGGCCGGCTCGGTTCAAAGGAAGGGTCAACCATGACGAAGCTCCAAGGCCCAAGGCCGTTTGTACTAAAGGACCCGTCAGACGAAAGCCAGAGGGTTTTATTCCCACACTTCGTATTTATTTTTCCCAGGCTGGAATAATCTCGTTCGCGAGTCGTCTTTCCACTCCCGGCGCAGTGACTGCCAAAGAAGCACAGCCATGAACGAACTCGACGAACAGTTGCGCACGCTCATCCCCCGACTACGGCGTTTTGCCGTGTCGTTGACGCGCAACCCCAGCAATGCTGACGACCTGGTGCAAGCGTGCCTGGAGCGGGCATTGTCAAAATGGAATGACAAACGGGCCGATGGTGACCTTCGGGCCTGGCTGTTTTCGATTCTTTATCGACAGTTTCTCGATAGCCATCGTCGTTCCCGACGCTATGCACGCATGCTGGAATTTTTCACCGGTCGCGATGATGCTCACCCTTCAGCCGAGCGCAGCGTGATCGCCCAATCGTCCCTCGAGGCTTTCGATCGACTGACGACCGAACAACGTGCGCTGTTGCTGTGGGTGTCGGTGGAAGGCTTGAGCTACCAACAAGTGGCCGACATCCTCGACGTGCCGACCGGCACCGTGATGTCGCGCCTATCCCGCGCCCGCCAGGCCCTGCGCCAACTCAGCGACGGCGAAATCACCCGCCCTGCCCTGCGGATACTCAAATGATCAGCATGCCCCCCAGCGACAACGACTTGCACGCCTTCGTCGATCGTCAACTGAGCGAAGCCGACCAGCGTCTGATGGAAAACTACCTGGCCAATCACCCGGAAGTCGCCGCCCGGGTCCAGGCCTGGCAACAGGACGCACAACACTTGCGCGCGGCCCTGAACGCAGGCCTGCAACACGCGCCTAATCCGGACCTCGACCCGACAGCGATCCGCCAACGCCTGAAACATCGGTTCCATCGCCATCTGGCCAGCGCGGCAGTGTTGGTGTTGGCCGTCAGTGTCGGCGGTTTGAGCGGCTGGAAGGCCCGGGAGATGACGCTCGTCAGCGCTATGCTGCCCATGAGCGACGCCTTGCAGGCGTATCGATTGTTTGCCCAGCAAGGCATCCTGCCGGCCGATTACCAAGGCGGCGATGAGAGCACCATGCAAGGCTGGCTCGACCGTTACTTCACCCGGGCCGACCGCCTGCCAGATCTGTCGGCGGCAGGATTCAAGCCGGTCAGCGGGCGATTGCTGAGCACCGAGCAAGGCGCGGCGGCGATGGTGGTTTATCAGGACCCGAGCGGCCAGAAGATCAGCTTCTACGTGCGTCCACCAGGCCCGAAAAATTTCCTGCTACCGCGCGGCAGCCGTCGTGACGGCGAGTTGCAAGCCGAGTATTGGTCCGGACCGGGATACAACTATGCGATGGTCATACCCAGTGATACGCCAGCGGCGCAAAAGCTCAAGCAAACCCTGAATTTCTGAGCGCTGCAGCCCGCTCCCACAGAGGTCGGGGATGCCCGTGAAATTCAACCCTGCCCAAACACCTGCGAAGGTCTGCGCAGCAGCGGGTCGAACGGGTTGACTCGCGGTCCGATCAGGGCGGCCTCGCGCTTGAGCATTTCCACCACCGTCGGCAGCCGGTCGGGCCCCAGTCGATCACTCACGGTCGCCACGCTCAACGCCGCCACGGCGCGGCCCTCCCGGTCCAGGATTGGCACAGCCACCCCGGCCATGCCTTGCAACACCCCGGTGTTGCGTCCGGCGTAGCCCAGCGCACGCACGCTCTCCACTTCCGTGCGCAGGAAGACTTCATCGTACAAATGAAAATCCTTGAGCCGTGGCAGGTTGTACTGGATCACCGTGTCGCGCTCTTCTTCCGGCAGGAATGCCAGGATCGCCAGGCTGCCCTGCCCCACGCCCAACGCCACGCGACCGCCTATGTCGCCGGTGAATGTGCGGATCGGGAAAGGACCTTCACTGCGGTCCAGACAGATCGCATCGAAACCACTGCGCGCCAGCAGAAACAACGAATCCCCCAGGGACGCCGACAGCCGCAGCATGGCAGGGCGCGTCAACTCACGCAGGTTGCCGGTGTTCCCGGCACGCGCGGCCAAGGCAAAAAAGTCCAGGCTCAGGCGATAGCGTTTGCTGCGCGCATCCTGCTCGACCATGCCCTCGTCCATCAGGCTGCGCAGCATGCGATGTGTGGTGGGTTGAGACAGACCGATGCGCTGAGCCAGTTGCGTGACCCGCTCCCCGCCCTCGACGGTGTCACCCAGGCTGCGCAACACGGCAAACAGTCGAGAGACCGCGCCGACCCCGACTTCGTTTTTTTCGATATTCCGATCAGTGGAATCAGACATGAAGTTTCTCGCTGGTTAAATTTACTCACTGAAGGAAAATGAAAATAGTCATCGTCTCAGTGAAATAGTCCATTGAGCCCATCCTATTCTTCGTCCTACTCTGCGTCCATACAGGGGCGATTCGAACAACAGCGGCAGCCGACTTGACGTCGAGCGCCAACGCACCCCGCAGCATCCCTTCGTATCTGCCCATACAAAAAAGCGCGCCTTGTGGCGACGCATAACAATCTCAGGTGGAGCGCAATCATGGCTTTTGTGCAACTTGAAGGACTTGGCAAACGTTACGGCGCCATCGATGCCGTGGTGGACACCCATCTCTCGGTGGAAAAAGGCGAATTCGTCTCGCTGCTGGGCCCCTCCGGCTGCGGCAAAACCACCACTTTGCAAATGATCGCCGGCTTCGTCGAAGTCAGCAGTGGGCGCATCCTGCTGGACGGTCGCGATATCACCCATGCCAAGCCCGCCAGTCGGGGCCTGGGCGTCGTGTTCCAAAGCTATGCGCTGTTCCCCCACATGACCGTCAAGGACAACGTCGCTTTCGGCCTGCGCATGCGCAAAGTGCCCGGCGCCGAGCTGCAACAACGGGTGGATCGGGTGCTGAAGCTGGTGCGTCTGGACCAGCACGCCGAGCGCTACCCGCGGGAACTCTCGGGCGGCCAGCGCCAGCGCGTGGCACTGGCCCGGGCGCTGGTGATAGAACCGCCAGTGCTGCTGCTCGACGAACCGCTGTCCAATCTCGACGCCAACCTGCGCGAGGAGATGCAGTACGAAATCCGCCGCATTCAGCGGGAAGTCGGCATCACCACATTGATGGTGACCCACGACCAATCCGAAGCACTGTCCATCAGTGACCGAGTCGTGGTGATGCAGGCCGGGCGAATCACTCAGATCGACGCGCCGTACACCCTCTACGAACACCCGCGCACCGAGTTCATTTCCGGCTTCGTCGGCAAAGCCAACCTGCTGCCCGGCGAGCGCGACGGCCAGGGCAATGTTCAAGCTTGCAGCCAGGGCCACGGCCCACTGGTCTTGAGCCTGCGTCCAGAGAAAATCGATCTGTGCCAAGCCGGCTCGGGTCGGTTGCAAGGCGTCATCGTCAGCCGCTTCTTTCTCGGCAGCCAATGGCTGTACGGCGTCTCGACCAACCTGGGCGAGCTCAGCGTGGTGCGCCGCAACGACGGCTGCGCGCCGATGACCGAAGGCACGGCGGTAGGTCTTGACTGGGATCCGGCGCTGCTGCGGGTGCTGAGCGTGGACGAGGTGCCGGCATGAAGCTGATCGATGCAATGCGCCGGGGAAGGCAAGGCTATCTGATGTCCGCGCCCGCCCTGGCCTGGTACCTGGGTCTGCTGGTCATTCCCTTGGGGCTGACGTTGGTGCTGTCGTTCAATGTCTTCGACTACGGCACGGGCATCGACGGGGACGCCTACACCCTCGACCACTACGCCAGCCTGCTGAGCGACCCGTACTATTACGAGATTTTCTTGCGCACATTCTGGATCAGCGCACTCACCACTATTTTGTGCGTGCTGATCGGCGTGCCCGAGGCTTATATCCTCAGCCGCATGGGCGCGCCGTGGCGCTCGATCTTCCTCATTCTGATTCTCACGCCGCTGCTGATTTCGGTGGTGGTGCGGGCCTTCGGCTGGAGCCTGCTGCTGGGTGCCGACGGGCTGGTCAACCAGACGCTGCAAGCCTTCGGCGGCTCACCGATGAAGCTGCTCTATACGCCGTTTGCCGTGGTCATCGCCCTGGTGCATGTGATGCTGCCATTCATGATCATCCCGGTCTGGACCTCGCTGCAAAAGCTCGATCCGGCCGCCGAACAGGCCGCGCTGTCCTTGGGCGCGAGCCAGTTGACGGTGATGCGCAAGGTCGTGCTGCCGCAGATCATGCCCGGCGTCTTGTCCGGCACCCTCATCGTGTTCGGCCTCGCCGCCAGTTCCTTCGCCATTCCCGGCCTGCTCGGTGGGCGCCGCCTGAAAATGGTCGCCACGCTGATCTACGACCAGTACCTGTCGGAGCTGAACTGGCCGATGGGCGCGGCCATTGCCGTCGCGCTGCTGCTGCTCAACCTGCTGATCATGCTGTCGTGGAACCGCATGATCGAAGGCCGCTACAAGAAGTCATTGGGGTAACTCGTCATGTCCAGGAACGGTCCTTTCGCCCTGTTGTTTCATGCCCTGGTGGTGGTGTTCATGATGGCGCCGCTGGTGGTGGTCTGTCTTGTTGCCTTCACCCCGGAAAATACCCTGAGCCTGCCGACCACGGCGTTTTCCCTGCGCTGGTTCCGTGCGGTGTTCGAACGCGCCGACTTTATCGATGCGTTCTACAACAGCCTGATCCTGGCATTCAGTGCGGCGTCGTTGGCGACGTTGATCGCAGTGCCGGCGGCGCTGGCGATCACACGGCTCGAATTTCCTGGCCGGGATTTTTTCAATGGCCTGTTCCTGTCGCCGATCATCATTCCACACCTGGTACTGGGTGTGGCGTTGCTGCGGCTGTTTGCGCTGATGGGCGTGAACGGCAGCTTCACCTGGCTGATCTTCGCCCATGTGCTGGTGATTACACCGTATGTACTGCGTCTGGTGCTGGCCTCGGCCATCGGCCTGGACCGCAGCGCCGAGCAGGCCGCGCAATCGCTAGGGGCCGGGCGCTTCACGCTGTTTCGGCAAATCACCTTGCCGATGATCCTGCCCGGGGTAGCCGGAGGCTGGTTGCTGGCGTTCATCAACAGCTTCGACGAGGTCACCTTGTCGATCTTCGTCACTTCACCGGCCACGCAAACCCTGCCGGTGCGCATGTATGTCTACGCCACCGAATCCATCGACCCGATGATGGCGGCGGTGTCGGCGCTGGTCATCGCGCTCACGGCGCTGACCATGATTCTGCTCGACCGGGTCTATGGCCTGGATCGAGTTCTGGTGGGCAAACAATGAGGGCGCCATGGCTCTGTTGAAACGACTGGCCGAAGGCGACCGCCCGGCATTGGACTTTATCCTCGACGGCAAACCGGCCATCGGTCTGCTGGGCGATACCCTGCTTACCGCTGTGCTGACCTGCAGTGAACACTTGCGCGGCAGCGACTTCAGCGCCGAGCCCCGGGCCGGTTTCTGCCTGATGGGCGCCTGCCAGGATTGCTGGGTCCGGCTGGGCGACGGCCGCCGCGTGCGCGCCTGCTCGACGCTTCTTGAAGCCGGCCAGCAGATCACCCGCGAACCGGGGCGCCAGCCATGAACAATGCCGTCTGGAATGGCCCCATCGCGAACAGACTCGCTGCCACAGGGGACTTGCAGCAAGCATCACCACCGTCCCCCTGTGGGAGCGAACCTGCTCGCGATGGCGGCGGCGATAGCAGCATAAATCCCACAGCATCGCCTGCGAGGTGGCTATGAAACCGGTAGCCATCATCGGGGCCGGCCCGGCGGGTATTCGCGCCGCCCAGACCCTGGTCGCCCACGGCGTATACCCCGTCCTGCTGGACGAAGCCGCACGCGGTGGCGGACAGATCTATCGGCAACAACCGGCCAACTTCAAACGCTCGCCGGCCAAGCTGTATGGCTTTGAGGCGCACAAAGCCAGCGCCCTGCACCAAACCTTCGACGCGTTGCGCGAACAGCTCGATTACCGGCCAGACACACTGGTGTGGAACGCCGAGGCCGGCCTGCTGGATACCTTGCATGAGGGCCGCGCCGCGCGCCTGGAGTACGCCAGCGTGATCGTCGCAACGGGCGCCACTGACCGAATCCTTCCCGCTCCGGGATGGACTCTGCCAGGTGTGTACAGCCTGGGCGCGGCGCAGATCGCCCTGAAGTTCCAGGGTTGCGCCATCGGCGAACGGGTGGTGTTCGCCGGCAGCGGCCCTTTGCTTTATCTGGTGGCTTATCAATACGCCAAGGCCGGCGCCAAGGTGGTCGCGGTACTCGACAGCTCGCCCTTGAGCGCCCAGGCCCGCGCCCTGCCCGGCCTACTGGCTCAACCGGCCACACTGGCCAAGGGGCTCTACTATCGCGCCTGGCTGAGCAGCCGGGGCATTGCTGTGCATCAGGGTGCGAGCCTGTCGCGTATCGACGGAGAACGGCGCGTCCAGTCATTGCAGTGGCGCAATGCAAAAGGCTTGCAATCGCTCGACTGCGACGCGGTGGCCTTCGCCCACGGCTTGCGCAGCGAAACCCAACTGGCTGACCTGCTGGGCTGCGAATTTTCCTGGAGCCCCCTAAACCGCGCCTGGCTGCCGCAGCGTGACCCTGCCGGTCGCAGCAGCGTGCCGGGGATCTACCTGGCAGGCGACGGGGCCGGAATCATGGGTGCCGACGCCGCGGAAATCGCCGGCGAACGTGCGGCCCTGGCCTTGCTCGAAGACCTCGACTACCTGGTCGACCCGCAGCGTTGCGCCCAACTGGAACAATCCCTGGAACGCATCGGCCGTTTCCGACAGGGCCTGGAGCACGCCTTTGTCTTTCCCACGGATTGGGCCGCCCACGCCGCTGACGACCTGATGATCTGCCGCTGCGAAGAAGTCAGCGCAGGTGAGATCCGCCAGGTAGTGGGTGAAGGCCATTGGGAAATCAACCGGGTCAAGGCCCATTGCCGGGTCGGCATGGGGCGTTGCCAAGGGAGAATGTGCGGCGCGGCAGCGGCGGAAATCATTGCCAGCGAGAGCGGGCGTCCGGTCGGCGAAATCGGCCGGATGCGGGCACAGGCACCGGTCAAACCCGTACCGTTTGGCCTGGAGGTCGAGCCATGATCAAAGTGGATGTCGTGATCATTGGCGGCGGTATCGTCGGGTCCTCGGCCGCGTTGTTCCTGAGCAAAGCCGGACGCCGGGTGGCATTGCTGGAGCGAGACTTCTGCGGTTCGCACTCCAGCGGCGTCAACTA
Source organism: Pseudomonas sp. N-1-13 (assembly GCF_057787095.1). Classification (NCBI taxonomy): domain Bacteria; kingdom Pseudomonadati; phylum Pseudomonadota; class Gammaproteobacteria; order Pseudomonadales; family Pseudomonadaceae; genus Pseudomonas; species Pseudomonas sp. N-1-13. The sequence goes on from NZ_JBYNRI010000001.1 coordinate 3,776,240, forward strand.
CGGCGGCGTGCGGCGCCAGGGTCGACCGTTGTCACAACTGCCGTTGTCGCAACGGGCCCATGAAATCTGGAGCCAGTTGCCGCAGTTGATCGGCATCGACGGGGAGTACCAGCGCAGCGGTCACCTGAAATTGGCCCGCAGCCCCGACGACTTGCGAGCCCTGCACGACTATGCCGCCAACAGCCAGGGCTTCGGCCTTGATCTGCAACTGCTGGACCGTGACCAGTTGCGCGCCCGCTTCCCATGGGTCGGTGCAGTTGCAGTCGGAGCATCCCTCTGCCCGGACGACGGCCACGCCAATCCGCGACTGGTGTCCCCGGCATTTGCCCAGGCGGCCCGCAGGCATGGCGCACAGGTCTTTGAACAATGCGCAGTCAGCCATGTGCAGCATGACGGTCAGCACTTTAGTGTGCGTACCGAAACGGGCCTGGTGCTTCAGGCCCCCTGGCTGCTGAACTGCGCGGGCGCCTGGGCGAGCCATTTTGCCGCGCAATTTGGCGAAGCGGTGCCGATGCACGCCGGGCATCCAGCGATGCTGGTCACTGAGCCATTACCCTTGGTGATGGATGCCAGCACTGGCGTGGAGGGCGGCGGTATCTACGCCCGCCAGGTCGCCCGTGGCAATTGCGTGCTGGGGGGCGGCCAAGGTTTCGCCCTGGACAATGCCCGCGCCCGCCCCGGCCAGAACGCAGTGATCGACATCCTGCGCCAAGCCGTCGAGCTCTACCCTTTTTTGAAAGGTGCCCAGGCGATTCGCACCTGGAGCGGCACCGAAGGTTACCTGCCCGATCGCCAACCGGTGATCGGCCACAGCAGCACCCAACCCGGCCTGTTGCATGCGTTCGGCTTTGCCGGCGCAGGTTTTCAGATCGGTCCCGCGGTGGGCCAGGCGCTCACCGAGATCATCTGCTGCGGCGCGTCAAAAACGTCGCTGGATGCGTTTTCAATCACCCGGTTTCACTCCATCTCCATTGCTTGATAGAGGAAGGTCGCGCCAATGAATAACGTCAAACGCAGTGCACTGTTCGGTTTCTGCTCGCTGGGTTTCTCCTGCCTGGGCGCCCTGCTCCCCGTCAGCCAGGCGATGGCCGAGCCGACGCTTTATCTGGGCATGAACGGTGGGACCATGGAGCGGCTTTACGCCGACAAGGTCTTGCCGGCCTTCGAAAAAGCCAACAACGTCAAAGTGGTGATCGTGCCCGGCACCTCCGCCGACATCCTGGCGAAAGTCCAGGCCAGTAAAGGCAACCCGCAAATGCACGTGATGTTCCTCGACGACGGCATCATGTACCGCGCCATCGCCATGGGGCTGTGCGACAAGCTCGAAGACAGCCCACCCCTGGCCCAGATTCCGGCCAAGGGCCGCATCAAGGATCAAGCCGTGGCCGTCAGCCTCGGTGTCACGGGACTTGCCTACAACACACGGTTGTTCAAGGAAAATGGCTGGAGTGCGCCCACCTCCTGGATGGACATGGCCGATCCACGCTTCAAGGACAAACTGGTGTTCCAGTCCCTGGCTTCCTCGACCTTCGGCCTGCACGGTTTTCTGATGTTCAACCGGATCCAGGGCGGCAGCGAAACTGACGTCGAGCCGGGCTTCAAGGCCTGGCCAAACACCGTCGGACCCAACGTGCTGGAATACATCCCCAGCTCAGCGAAGATCTCCGAAATGCTGCAAACCGACGAAGCCGCGCTGTTCCCGTTGACGCCGACCCAAGTGACCGCGCTCAAACTCAAGGGCATGCCGGTCGAGTACGCGCAACCCAAAGAAGGCGCGGTGGTGCTCAATGTCGCTGAGTGCGCCATTGCCCAGAACACCCAGCCTGAATTGGCGCAAAAGCTCGCCGCCTTCCTGCTGACGCCCGAAGCCCAGGCCATCGCCCTGGAAGAAGGCGACCAGATCCCGTCCAACCCCACCACACCGACCACTGACAAAACCCGCGGCCAGGTAGAGGCGATGAAGCAGTACCTGGAAACGGCGATTGCGGTGGATTGGGACCAGGTCAACGAGCAACGCCCGGCCTGGAACGCGCGATGGAACCGCAGCGTCGAGCGCTAGACACCTTCGACGCTGGCGAGGGGACTTTGTGGGGGCAAGTCTTGCTCCCACAGATAAAACCTTCGCCACAGAGTGTTGTGTTGAACTGATTATTGGTTAACTGTGCGGCTTCGGGCTTGATGCCCGCCCCTTGATCAGCAGCGAACCTCTCATGCACACCCTCGCTCAACTGCGCGCCGGCCAGCTGTCGGGCATCAAACGGCTGGATCTGTCCTGCGGCCTGACACAGTTCCCCCGGGAAATTTTCGACCTGGCCGACTCGCTCGAAGTCCTCAATCTCAGCGGCAACCAATTGACTGCGCTGCCCGATGATCTGCATCGGTTGCCCCACCTGCGGGTGTTGTTCTGCTCGGACAACCACTTCATTGAATTGCCCGAATGCCTGGGTCGCTGCGCGGCATTGACCATGGTCGGTTTCAAGGCCAACCGCATCGAACGCGTGCCCGGCGCTGCCCTCCCTCCGCTATTGCGCTGGCTGATCCTGACGGACAACCGCATCAGTCTGTTGCCGCAAGAGCTCGGCCAACGCCCGCACTTGCAAAAGCTCATGCTGGCCGGCAACCGATTGCGACAGTTGCCCACGAGCCTGAGGCAGTGCCATCGTCTCGAACTGCTGCGCATCGCCGCCAACCAATTGACCGAGCTGCCGCAATGGTTGCTCGAGTTGCCAAGCCTGAGTTGGCTGGCCTATGCCGGCAACCCGCTGGAAACCCAGGCCAACGCCGACCTCCTGGCGAGGACGACGCCCATCGACTGGTCGCAACTGAACGTGCATCAACAATTAGGCGAAGGCGCTTCGGGGGTGATTCATCAGGCGCTATGGCAACCACCGGGTCAGGTCGCGCGACACGTCGCGCTCAAACTGTACAAAGGCCAGATGACCAGCGACGGCTCGCCATTGCATGAAATGCACGCCTGCATCACCGCAGGTCGTCATCCGAACCTTATCGACGTGCTGGGCCAGATCAACGGGCACCCCGAGCAACAGGCCGGACTGGTGATGGACCTGATCGCGCCCAGCTACCGCAACCTGGCGGGGCTGCCGAGCCTGGAGTCCTGCACCCGCGACGTGTATGCCGACGCACTGCGTTTCAGCGCTCCCGTGGCCTTGCGCATCGCCCTGGGCATCGCCTCGGTGGCGGCGCACCTGCACCGCCAGGGCATTACCCACGGCGATTTGTACGGGCACAATATTCTGTGCAATGACCAGGGCGACTGCCTGTTGGGCGACTTTGGCGCGGCGTCTTTCCACGCCACTGCCGACACAGTGCAACCCCGTGCGTTACAACGCATCGAAGTGCGAGCATTCGGGATTCTGTTGGGGGAATTGCTGGCGCGGATCGAACCGGGGCTCAATGCTGAGGAACTGGCAACGTTGCAGGATCTGCAGGCGCGCTGCTGTCAGCCGCAGGTGCTGGGGCGGCCGGGGTTTGAGGAGATTGAAGGCTTACTGCGCGACTGTGGCGAAGGAACAGGCTCCCTCGCCACAGGGGGTTGTGGTGCTTAACCGGCCAACCCGACAAACATGTCCTGCACGTCGTCGTGATTGTCCAGGCCCTCCAGGAACGCCTCGACTTCGGCCATCTGCTCGTCCGTCAGGCCACTGACCGGGTTTTTCGGCTGGTAGCCGAGCTTGGCGGACAGCACGGTGAAACCTTGCTCCGGCAGCGCCTTCTGCACCGCATCCAGGTCTGAAGGATCAGTGAGGAACAGCGTCGCGCCGTCTTCGCCCGGTTCGAAATCCTGGGCGCCGGCCTCGATGGCGGCCATTTCCGGATCAGCGTCGGGGCTGTCCGGGGCGGCTTCGATCATGCCGACATGGTTGAAGTCCCACGCGACCGAACCCGAGGCGCCCAGTTGGCCCTTGCGAAACGCAACGCGAATCTCGGCGACGGTACGGTTGATGTTATCGGTCACGCATTCGACGATCAGCGGCACCTGATGCGGTGCGAAGCCTTCGTAGGTCACACGATGGTACTGCACGGTTTCGCCGAGCTGGCCGGAGCCTTTCTTGATCGCGCGCTCCAGGGTCTCGCGGGGCATCGAGGCCTTTTTCGCCTGTTCGACCACCAGTCGCAGATGCGCATTGGTGGCAGTGTCAGCGCCGTTGCGCGCGGCAATGGTGATTTCCTTCACCAGCTTGCCGAAGATCTTGCCCTTGGCGTTGGCAGCCGCTTCTTTGTGTTTAACCTTCCACTGTGCGCCCATTACTCACTCTCTTGTCTGTCGCGCCGAGACATCTGCTGGCCGGCGCTGTGACGCAAGTTTATACGGCCTAAACCGGCTGATCGACCAAAAAATCACCGCCGATGAATCAACATTTCCCCGACGTGCTGTAGGGAGTTTCTGAAATGGCGATTTGGCCCCCCCTTTCCTCCTGCGGTTTCGTACTCTCGTGAACTTATCTCCCCAGCCAGTAAGAACCGCGATGCGCAACGAATCGGAAAGTCCTTTCAGCCTGACCCTCACGCAAAGCGATTTGCGCCTGCAAGTCCTGAGGTTTAACGGTCGCGAAGCGCTCAACCAGCCATACCGTTTCGACCTTGAATTGATCGGGCTGTCGCCGCCGATCAATCCCGACACGTTGCTGGACCAGCCTGCCTTCCTGCGCCTCGATGGCGAATGCGGTGTGCATGGCGTTGTGCACAGCGTCGGCGTGACGAGCCATGCCCCACAGCGCATCGGCTATCGCTTGACGCTGGTGCCGTATCTCCAGCGTCTGGAACAGGGCCCACGGCGACGGGTTTTCTACCGGCTCAGCGCTGTGCAGATCCTGCATCGACTGCTGGAAGACAATGCGCTGCCGGCCCACAGCTACCGCTTTGAACTGCCCCATGGGCAGTACCCGTGCCGTCCGTTCTGTATCCAGTACGAGGAGAGCGATCTGGAGTTGCTGCACCGGTTGTGTGAAGAAGAAGGCATTCATTACCACTTCGAACACACCGTTCATGGCCATGTCCTGGTGTTCGCCGAAGACCCGAAAAGTTTTCCCGCCCGTCCGGTCGAACTGAACCTGCGCCCTGATCCCGGCCAGCAACCAGCCCTCAGGCAGGTGTACCAGCGACACTGCGCAATGACCCATGGCCTGCCGGCCGGTTTCAGTGATCGCGACACAAGCCAAGCCGGAGACAGCGCGGCCAATCACGCCTTCGAAGGTGAAAATCACGAGACGATACGCAGCAATCCGACGTTGGCTCATCGTTACCAGGCCGGCCGCCGCAGACTTGAGCGGCTGCGCTGTCGACAGCGGGAAATCCAGGGCCAGAGCCACCAGCCCTTCCTGCGCAGCGGTCATATCGTGCAGATCAGTGAACATCCAGAGTCCACTTTCAACGACCAGTGGCTGATCACCGATATCCAGCATCGCGGGCGGCAATTTTCCATCCTTGAAACCAATCTGTCGCCCACACCGGCGACCCGCGATTACCGTAACCGGTTTTCGGCCATCCCATGGTCCACCGTATTCAGGCCTGCCCTCAAGCATCCAAGACCCTGCATCCCCGGCTATCACCTCGCGTACGTACTCGACCCTGACCATCAGCCGACACGCCCCGATCACCGCGGCCGTGTCACTGTCAGCCTGTGGACCCCGGATAACGAAGGCATCACCCTGCCGGTGTCACGCCTGACGCTGAATGAGCGGCCCGCCCTGAGGACCGGCAGCGTAGTGCTGGTGAGCTTTCTCGATGGTGACCCCGACCGACCGGTGCTATGCCTGGGGGTAGGCGATGTCGGCGGTGGGCAGCCCGCCATACAAACGAAACCGGTGCAGGGTCAAAATGACACAAGGCTGCTATTGGACTGGCTCCTGAATCCGCCAGACCTGACACCCTGACCTCCTTGCGTGACCAGGGCGCTTACTCCCGCGCGGCGGCGCAACAGCCGCCATCCTGTGAATGCATTGATCGGGGTTGTCCATACTGGCGAAACTGATCTGGCTCAAGCGAACCCGAAAAAACGGGCTTACAGTAGGAGCACTACGCCGCATAAGACGGTGCTCTACCTGATGACTGGAGATACCTGCATGCCCTGGAAAAGCTCGGAAAACCGCTACAGTACCGTCACGGTCGCCCTGCATTGGCTGATGCTGATTCTACTGGCCGTGGTTTATGCCTGCATCGAACTGCGAGGGATATTCCCCAAAGGCAGTGACGGCCGGACCCTGATCAAAGAAGCTCACTTCATGCTCGGCCTGACCGTGTTTGTGCTGGTCTGGCTACGCCTGTTCGCCCGCAGCATGGGGAAGGCTCCAGCCATCTTTCCCGCCTCGCCTGCCTGGCAGACCTTCCTTGCCCACCTGATGCACTGGGCGTTGTACCTGTTCATGATCGCCATGCCATTGCTGGGGTGGCTGATCACCAGTGCCGAAGGGCATCAGGTGATGTTCTATGGTTTCGATTTGCCACTGCTGATCGATCAGGACAAAGACTTTGCCAAACAACTGGAGGGCTGGCATGAGTTGGGAGGCACCATCGGCTACTGGCTGATTGGCCTGCATGCCTTGGCGGGTCTGTACCACCACTACATCGTGCGCGATAACACCCTGCTGCGGATGATGCCCAAACGCGGTTGACGCTGGTTATTCAAACCCTCGGCGGCCTTGCAAGCCGCCGGTGTGAACGAAAATCAAGCGGGTACCACGGGCAAACTGTCCGGCCTCGACCCGCGCCTTGAGCAGCATCAACGCCTTGCCGGTATACAGCGGCTCCAGTTCGATGGCGCCAGTGGCGTGGATGAAGGCGACGAGTTCGGCGTCGACCCGGGCGAAGCCGCCACGGCTGCCGTCGAACAACTCATAACGCGGGTTGCAGAGACCTGCTTGCCCCACGATGCTTTCGACCTGCTGCGCCACGCCGTGATCCGCAGGCACAGCCAACACGCCGTAGACCGGGTGCTCCCCCGCTTCAGCCAACACCAGCCCCGCCAGGGAGGTCCCGGTACCGCAGGCCAGCCACCAGCCGTGATAATCCACCCAGCCCAACGCCGCCAATTGTTCACGGGCCCCGGCCACCCAATCCATGCAACCCTGCGCGCCGGACAACCCTGAACCGCCCTCAGGCACCGGATGCAGGTGCGGGTATTGCGCCTGCCAGGGTTGCCAGAAATCCGCGGCGTGCCGCCCTCGGTATCCGCCATAACCCAGCCAGTGCAGATCCATGTCGAACGCTTTGAGGTCAAGGACCGTCGGCGTTTCCTGGGGATGGCCGCGCAACAGCCCGACCGTTGGGAACCCGAAGCGCTTGCCAGCCGCTGCCAGCGCATGCAGATGGTTGGAATAGACACCGCCCAGGCTCATGATCCCCTTGGCACCGGCCTCATGGGCAGCGCGCAGATGGTGAACCAGCTTGAACCACTTGTTGCCGCTGATCAGGGGGTCAATCTGGTCCAGACGCAGCACCGCCACTTCAACTCCGGCACGGGCGAGCCAGTCCAGATGAAGGAGTTCCAGGCGGGGTTGGGGGTGCCAGTCGAGGCAGGAAAGCAACATTGCAGCAGGCCGAGTCGGGACGAGCCGCAAGTTTAACAGCTAGGTCGCGGATGACCTCAGTGCCTGTGTTCATTGCAACCCCTTGTGGGAGCGAGCCTGCTCGCGATAGCGGTGGGTCAGTAAACACTCATGCAACTGACTCATCGCTATCGCGAGCAGGCTCGCTCCCACAGTGGATCCAGGCGCCCACAGATTCGGTGTCTTACAACTGCGCCGCCAATCGCGAACCCTGATTGATCGCCCGCTTGGCATCCAGTTCTGCCGCTACGTCGGCACCGCCAATGAGGTGGACGGTTTGCCCTGCGGCTTCCAGGCCTTGCTGCAACTCGCGCAACGGATCCTGGCCGGCGCAGATCACGATGTTGTCCACGGCCAGCACCTGCGGCTCGCCGGTTTCACCGATGCGAATGTGCAAGCCTTCGTCATCGATTTTCAGGTACTCGACGCTGTTGAGCATCTGCACCTGCTTGTTCTTCAGGCCCGTGCGGTGAATCCAGCCGGTGGTCTTGCCCAGGCCGTCGCCCACCTTGGATTTCTTGCGCTGCAACAGGAACACTTGCCGCGCCGGGGCATGGGGCTCGGCTTTGATACCCGCCACACCGCCGCGCGCCTGGAGCAGGATATCGATCCCCCATTCTTTCCAGAACGCTTCACGGTCCTGGCTGGTGGCAACCCCTTGGTGGACCAGGAACTCCGACACGTCGAAGCCGATACCGCCGGCCCCGATCACCGCGACGCTGCGGCCCACTGGCTTGCGCTCCAGAATCACATCCAGGTAGCTGAGGACCTTGGCATGCTCCACCCCGGGAATCGCCGGCACTCGCGGTGCGATACCGGTGGCCAGGATGATCTCGTCAAAACCGCCCGCGACCAATTGCGCCACATCCACCCGCGTGTTGAGACACAGCTCGACGTGGCTGGTCTGCAACTTGCGCTTGAAATAACGCAGGGTTTCAAAGAACTCTTCCTTGCCCGGCACCCGCTTGGCGATATTGAACTGGCCACCAATTTCGCTGGCCGAATCGAACAGCGTCACCTGATGACCCCGTTCGGCCGCCACGGTAGCAGCGGACAAACCGGCCGGACCGGCACCGACCACAGCGATTTTTTTCACCTGGGTGACCGGCAAGTAATTGAGCTCGGTTTCATGGCACGCCCGCGGGTTCACCAGGCAACTGGTGAGCTTGCCGCCAAAGGTATGGTCCAGACAGGCTTGGTTACAGCCGATGCAGGTGTTGATTTCATCCGCGCGCCCGGCGGCAGCCTTGTTGACGAACTCCGGATCGGCCAGGAAAGGCCGCGCCATGGACACCATATCGGCGTCGCCTTCGGCCAGGATCTGCTCGGCCACTTCCGGGGTGTTGATGCGGTTGGTGGTGATCAGCGGAATACTCACTGAGCCGCGCAGTTTGGCTGTGACCTTGCTGAACGCCGCCCGCGGAACCTTGGTGGCGATGGTAGGAATCCGCGCCTCGTGCCAGCCGATACCGGTGTTGATGATCGTCGCCCCGGCCTGCTCGATGGCTTTGGCCAACTGAACGATTTCATCCCAACTGCTGCCACCTTCCACCAGGTCGAGCATCGACAGGCGAAAGATAATGATGAAGTTGGGGCCGACCGCCTCACGCACCCGACGCACGATTTCCACCGGCAGGCGCATGCGGTTTTCATAGCTGCCGCCCCAGCGATCGGTGCGGTGGTTGGTATGGGCCGCCAGGAACTGGTTAATGAAATAACCTTCCGAACCCATGATCTCGACACCGTCGTACTCGGCTTTCTGGGCCAGGACCGAACAGGTGACAAAATCACTGATCTGCTTTTCGATGCCCTCTTCGTCCAGCTCCTTGGGCTTGAACGGGTTGATCGGTGCCTGGATCGCGCTCGGCGCCACCTGCTTGGGGCTGTAGGCATAGCGCCCGGCGTGGAGAATCTGCATGCAGATCTTGCCGCCGGCCTCATGTACGGCACGGGTCACAATCTGGTGCTTGAGGGCTTCTTCCTCGGTGGTCAGCTTGGCCGCGCCGGAGTAAACGCCACCCTCGTCATTCGGCCCGATTCCGCCGGTGACCATCAGCCCCACGCCGCCACGCGCGCGCTCGGCAAAATACGCCGCCATGCGCTCGAAACCACCGGGCTTTTCTTCAAGACCCGTGTGCATCGACCCCATCAGGGTGCGATTGCGCAACGTGGTAAAACCCAGGTCCAGCGGGGTCAGCAGGTGCGGGTAATGAGGGGTGGTCATCGATAACTCCACAACGGGCGATCACGGAAAAAATGCGGAGGCTCTGCGGCTTCCATCAGTCATGCCAGACAGCCTAAGAGCGGGAAGCTGCGTGCTCAATGGCCGTAACTGACAACTTAATGATCCAAATGCGCAACGCCCCTTGGCAACACCCCATCGTGGGCCCTACCCTAGTCAGCGAATCCGCACACGGCCGCTGACTGTTCCCCATGCGCAAATTTCTGTACCTGCTGTTGTCACTGGCCTTGATTGCCGCCCTGATCACCTACGCACTGTGGACGGTGGATCGTCCGGCGGGTCATTACCTGTCAGACCTTCGCATCAACCTGGCGGTGAACCAGGGCACCCCTGCCGATCAAGGCAACTTGCTGGGCATCCAGCCCGAACTTTTCCCCACCGACTACCAGAGCCCCGAACGCCTGCACCGCAAACTGGCGGCCTATCTGCAAACCGCTCGTGACCTGGGCTTGCTCAATGACAAAACCGTGGTGGTCTTGCCCGAGCACATTGGCACCTGGTTGATGATCGTCGGGGAAAAAGACGAGTTGTATCAGGCCGCCACGTTGAAGGAAGCGATGAACTGGCTGGCGGTCAGCAACCCGCTGGCGTTCATCCAGGCGCTGGTCAGCGCAAAAGGTGACAACCGGCTGGACGATGCTTACCTGCGCATGAAAGCCGACACCATGGCCCGTGACTACCAGGCACTGTTCGGCGGACTCGCCAAGGAGTTCGGCGTGACTCTGGTGGCCGGCTCCATCGTGCTGCCCGAGCCAAGCGTCAGCGATGGCCAACTGAAAGTGGGCCGGGGCCCGTTGTACAACAGTAGCTTGGTGTTCGGCCGCGACGGTCGGCCGCTGGGCCAGCCACAGCGCCAACAGCACCCCATGTTCGAGCAACAGGGCGTGCTTGGGCCAGACCATCCGGACACAATCAGCGTCGTCGACACCCCTGCCGGTCGCCTGGGCGTGCTGATCGGCAGCGACAGTTGGTACCCGGTTCATTATCGGCAGTTGAATGAACAGGGTGCGCAATTGGTGGCAGTGCCTGCCTTTGTCAACGGTCGCAATGCCTGGGAAAAACCCTGGAGTGGCTATAGAGGCCTGTCCACACCGAGCGAAGTCAGCCTCAAGCCTGGGGAAGTGAGTGAAGGCCAGGCCTGGCATCGCCTGACACTGACCAGCCAGCCGCCCAGCAGCCAGGCCAGGGGCGGCGTCAGTGTCTTCCTGCGAGGTCAGTTCTGGGACAACGGTAGCGCCGGGCAGAGTTTCATCAGCCATAACGGCGAGCATTTTCCCGACGGTGAAGCTCGTGGCGCCCGTCTGCTGAACCTGTGGCTGTAACACCATGAAACCGCAACCGATGCGACTGGGAGACTTGTCAGTCAGCTTCGTCCATAGCCTGGCCGACGCGGTTGCCAGCCATGGCCACGATCCCCAGCCTTTGCTTGAACAATACGGTCTGGATGCGGCACGCCTGGCCGAGCCCGGGGCTCGTCTGTCGATCCCGCGCTACATGCGCCTGGGGCACGCCGCCATCCAACAGACCCAGGACCCTGCCTTGGGTTTGCGCATGGGCCAACTTAGCCGCTTGAGCCAGGCCGGGCTGGCAGGCGTGACGGCGGCTCAGGCACCGACGGTGCGCGAAGCCGCGCGGTGCATGATCCGCTTCGAGCCGCTGTACGGCTCCAACTATCGCGGTCAGTCGAGTTTTCATGAAGATGCCCGAGGCGCGTGGCTGCGGTTCTATTCCATCAGCCCCTATAACGCCTACAACCGCTTCGTCGTGGATTCGATCATCGCCGGCTGGCTGGCGCAGCTGTCCTGCGTGAGTGCTGTCGCGTTGAGGGCTGAACGTGTGGAAATCGAGTTCGAAGCACCGGCATACCTGGAGGCCTATCGCGCGCTCGGTGACTGCCCGATCCAGTTCGGTGCCGAACATAATCAGCTACGCCTGGGACTCGACAGTCTCGCCCAACGCAACCCCCAACATTGCCCCGGCACCTGGCGACACCTGGTTCAGTTGTGTGAACGGGAACTGGAGCAATTGACGCGCACCCGCAGCCTGCGCGAGCGCATCATCCAACTGCTGGGGCCCTTGCTCAACGGCGGTCGGGAACCCGATCTGGAAGAAGTGGCGGCGCGTCTGAAGCTGCCGACCTGGACACTGCGTCGCAAACTGGCCGAAGAAGGCACGCAATTTCGCGCAATCCTCAACGACACTCGCCGCGACCTGGCCATGACCTACATTCGCGACACTGAACTGGCGTTCGGTGAAATCGCGTACCTGCTGGGGTTCGCCTCAGCGGAAGCCTTTCAACGCGCCTTCAAGCGCTGGAACAACCAGACTCCGGGCGAGTTTCGGCGCAGTCGTAGAAGCAGTTAGGCTGCAAACCTGCCGCTGATAACGTGTCGTTTTTAGCGGATTTACAGCTCTGTTGCATCCTCGGCGGGTTCCAGGGGATCAAGCTCATACGCCTGATATTCCAGCAGCTCTTCCTGATAATCATCCATCTTGAATCCTTCCCATAACGTAACGTTGAAACCGATGCCTGATGGCGCTGGAATCAGCATAAAGCCGCTTTATGAACAAAACATGAAGCAAAAGCTTCATGAATTAAACGTAGCACAGCGCTGGGAAATTACTGCGTGCAGGTGTGGCAAGGGATTTCCACCCTTGCCACTGAGCATCAAGAGGCGGGAAGCGGCTGGATCGGCTCGGAGGGGGCCGGCAAGGCGCTGGAGGGTGGCGGTGTAATGGCTTGCGTCGACGACTCAGGCTCTGATAGTTGAGGCTCGCTGGGTGCGATGGGCGCGGGCTCTGCCGGCGGCGCGACCGGCTCCGAACTGGCCGGAGAAGTCTCGGCAGGCGCGGGCGTGGCCTCCTCCACCGGCGCGACTGGCGCTGGTGCCGGTTCGGGAGCCGATTCGGGAGCCGGCTCCGGCTCTGGAGCAAGAGCAGGTACAGGAATCGGTGCCGGCTCTGGTGCAGGAACAGGCATCGGTGTCGGCTCCGGAGTAGAAACCGGTGACAACGCCGCCGGCTCGACCTGGGGTTCCGGAACGCCAAGCTCAGCCTTGGGTTTTTCGGTTTCTTCCACGGGTTTCTTCGCCTCGGGAGGCAGGAACAACTCCACGAGGGCAAAGAAACGCTCATAGAACTTCGCCGACGACACGGTTTCGCTGGCGACCTTGACCATCGAATCATCGGACGAGCCGATCGGCATCGACACCGATCCCAGCACCCCCACGCCCAAGCTGGCGGAGTTGTTGGTTTTTTTCAGCGCATAACGGTCCTGCAAGGCGTTGGCAAACATGGTCGCACGGTGTCCGGGACCACTGTCTTGCGCACAGACCAGATTGAAGCTGATCTCCATATGGGTTTCGCCGGTCTGCTGAAAACTCTTGTGACCGCTGACCAGCTTCGGATCGCTACTGGTAATGATGTAGCCCTGGCTGAGCAATGCCCGGCGCCCGGCTTCGCAGGTCGCCGCATCATTCACTGAATAGGAACGCGAGAACGTACCGGAGTCATCGAAGTTTTCATGCTCGTAGATAGCGGTTTTCTTCGACGAGCAACCGGCTGCAGCGGCCAGCACCAGTGCCAGCCCGACGGTGCGCATAGGGAATGATTTGAACATTGAACATCCTGAGGAAAACGATCCGGGGCGTATTGTGCAACAGAACGCTGCCAGGCCGCGTGGCTAATCTTGTCTCAAACGGGTTACAAGTCTACTGGGGGTTATTTGCGGGAAAAAGACGCGAATTCGGTGGAGCGACGAAGATACTGCCCGATGCAACAAGCAGACACAAAAAACCCGGCCTTTCGGCCGGGTCGTTGTGGGGCAAACCATCAGAGCACTTAGAAGCGCTCGATGTCCGCCTCACTCTCCAACTGCTTGCGATAGGCAGCGAAGTCCTGCTGGCCGACACGAGAAGCCAGATAACGGCGGTATTGCGCCTTCTCCTCATCGCTCGGTGCCGCCGCTTCGTTCACGCCGTTCAAACGCACGATGACCAGACTGCCATCGGGCAACGTCACACTGCTGAACGTCGGCTTGTCTTTCGATTCGGGTTTAGGCATCCGGAACAATGCCTGCAACACCGCCGGATCAATCCCTTCCTGGCTTCGAGTCGCCGCCTCGATGACCTTCCATTTCTGACCGTCGACAGGTTGATCCAGGGCCGTCTTGCCATCGCGCAAACCGGCAATCAACTCCTCGGCCCGGGTCTTGGCCGCCGCACTGGCATGTTCCTTCGCCAGTTGAGCGCGAATGGCCCCGTCCACGCTTTCCAGTGGCATTTGCTCGGGCTTGCGGTGCTCCTTGGCACGCAGCACCACCACGGTTTCCGGGTCCAGCTCGATGGCGGTGCTGTTTGCACCCTCATCCAGTACCTCCGGGCTGAACGCGGCGGTCACCACGGCGCGGTTGGCCGCGATCCCCTCCCCACCCTCACGGCCGAACGGCGCCGAAGTGTGGACGGTCAGTTTCAGGTCCTGAGCCGGCTGTGCCAGGTCGGAGGCTTCGAAAGAGGCATCCTCCAGTTGCTTGGTCGCCTCCACGAAACGCTGCTCAACCTGCTGGGTTTTCAGCTCGCGAACAAGCTTGTCCTTGAGGCTGGCAAACGTTGGCACTTCAGGCGCTTCGACTCCCAACAACTTGATCAGGTGAAAACCGAAATCGGTACGCACCGGTGCCGATACCTGATCCTTGCTCAACGCATACAGAGCCTTTTCGAACTCCGGATCGTAGACACCCGGACCGGCATAACCGAGATCGCCGCCGCTGTTCGCCGAACCTGGGTCCTGGGAGAACTCCTTGGCCAACGCCTCAAACGATTCGCCTTTGGCCAAACGAGCCTGAATCTCTTCGATCTTCGCCTTGGCCTGGGCTTCGGTGACCTTGTCGTTCACTTCGATCAGGATGTGCGCAGCACGACGCTGTTCGGACAGGTTCGCGATTTCTTTCTGATAGGCCGCTTGCAGGTCTTCATCCTTGACGCTGACCTGATCGAAGAAAGAAGCCTTCTTCAGCTCAAGGTAGTCGATGACCACCTGGTCGGGCGTCATGAATTCCTTGGCATGCTTATCGTAGTAAGCCTTGACCTCATCATCGGTCAGTTTGACCGTCGACGAGTCGGCCTGGATATTCAAGGTGGCGAAATCCCGGGTCTGTTTTTCCAGACGGGCGAAGGCCAACACCTGGGCGTCGGTGACAAAACCACTCCCCGCCAGACCTGCGCGCAACTGGCCGATCAGCATCTCCTGAGCCAGCATCTGACGAAATTGCATGCGGCTGTAACCCAGCTGGCGGATCACCTGATCGAAACGCTCGGCGCTGAATTTGCCATCGACCTGAAACTCAGGCGTTTGCAGGATCACTTGATCCAGCGCCGCTTCGGAGAAAGCGAATTTCGAATCTTGCGCGCCTTGCAGCAACAGCTTGCGATCGATCAGGCCTTTGAGCGCTGAGTCGCGCAGCATTTTTTCGTCCAGCAACGAAGCGTCGAAATCCTTGCCCAACTGTTGCATGAGCTGGCGGCGTTGCATGTCGACCGCCTGGCTCAGCTCGTTCTGGCTGATCTCTTCGCCGTTGACCTTGGCTGCGTCATTACTGTTGGTGGTAGCTTGAAAAATGGCATCGAAACCGGTCAACGCCATCAATACGACGATGACCCCGATGATGGTTTTGGCAATCCAGCCTTGTGAATTGTCCCTGATATTCTGCAGCATGCGTCCCCCAGAAACGGTTGAACTTCAAATTTAGGCAACCGTGGAGCGTGGGTAGAATCCGGATAGAAGAAAGGCGCATCCGAGGATGCGCCTTCTCGTAACTGGCGGAGCGGACCGGACTCAAACCCGCGAGTCCTGGCGTGACACACCGGCTACAAACCGGCTGTATGACCGCTCCGCTGCCAAGCCAGGCATGACCCCGACCCGGATAAACTCGGTGAAACCTTAGTCGTTAACAGCTTCTTTCAATGCCTTGCCAGCTTTGAAACCAGGCTTTTTGGCAGCAGGGATTTCCAGCGTTTGGCCGGTCTGCGGGTTGCGGCCGGTACGCGCTGGGCGATCAGTCACGGAGAAGGTGCCGAAACCAACCAGAACTACGGAGTCGCCGGCCTTGAGAGCGCCAGTGACGGATTCGATTACAGCGTCCAGCGCACGGCCAGCAGCAGCTTTCGGGATATCAGCGGATGCAGCGATAGCATCAATCAGTTCCGACTTGTTCACTCTAAGTCCCCTTATATCTATTTGAGATGATTCTAAGTTTTTTTGGTGAAAGCAAAAACGAGTGCTGAATGGCCTACAGACACTTAAGAGCCGCTTTATAACAAGGGCTCTAAAAAACTGTCAAGGAAGCCCCCCAGGCAAATGCGTATTAATGCGTGCTAATTCTTTCCTTAGAGTCAGACTCTCGCTTGTCTTCCTTCGCGACTATCTCCGGAGCCACATCCGGCAAGGGCTCCGGCGCGTATTGCAGCGCAATTTGCAGGACCTCGTCAATCCATTTAACCGGTTTGATCTGAAGATCCTGCTTAATGTTGTCAGGAATCTCCTTCAAATCGCGGACATTCTCCTCGGGAATGATCACGATCTTGATCCCGCCACGGTGAGCCGCCAGCAGTTTTTCCTTCAGACCGCCGATGGCCAATACCTGGCCACGCAGGGTGATTTCACCCGTCATGGCGACGTCGGCGCGCACAGGAATGCCGGTCAGCGCGGATACCAGGGCCGTGCACATGCCTACGCCGGCGCTCGGGCCGTCCTTGGGCGTAGCCCCTTCAGGCATGTGGATATGGGTGTCGCGCTTCTCGTGGAAGTCCAGGGGGATGCCCAGGCTCCGGGCGCGGCTGCGCACGACCGTCAGCGCTGCGGTGATCGACTCGACCATCACATCGCCCAGCGAACCGGTCTTGATCAGTTGACCCTTGCCCGGTACCACGGCCGCTTCGATAGTCAGCAACTCGCCACCGACCTGAGTCCACGCAAGGCCAGTCACCTGACCAATCTGATCCTGCTGCTCGGCGAGGCCGTAGCGGAACTTGCGAACACCCAGGAAGTGCTCCAGCAGGTCCGAAGTAACCTTGACCGCGAAGCGTTTTTCCAGCGCATGCTCTTTGACCGCCTTGCGGCAGACCTTGGCAATTTGCCGCTCCAGACCACGCACACCCGCCTCGCGAGTGTAGTAGCGGATAATGTCGCGAATCGCTTCCTCGTCAAATTCCAGCTCGCCTTTTTTCAGGCCGTTGGCCTGGATCTGCTTGGGCGAAAGGTATTTGACGGCGATGTTGATCTTCTCGTCTTCGGTGTAGCCCGGCAGACGGATCACCTCCATCCGGTCCAGCAGTGCTGGCGGAATGTTCATGGAGTTGGAGGTGCAGAGGAACATCACGTCCGACAGGTCGTAGTCGACCTCCAGATAGTGATCGTTGAAATTGTGATTCTGCTCCGGATCGAGCACTTCGAGCAGCGCAGAAGCGGGATCGCCGCGCATATCGCTGCCCATCTTGTCGATTTCATCCAAAAGAAACAGCGGATTGCGCACGCCAACCTTAGTCATCTTTTGAATCAATCTTCCTGGCATCGACCCGATATAAGTGCGGCGATGCCCCCGAATTTCCGCTTCATCGCGCACGCCACCGAGAGCCATGCGCACGAATTTACGATTGGTCGCGTGGGCAATCGACTCTGCCAGCGATGTTTTACCGACCCCGGGAGGCCCCACCAGGCACAGTACCGGCCCGCGAATTTTCTTCACGCGTTTTTGCACGGCGAGGTATTCGAGGATACGTTCCTTGACCTCTTCCAGACCGTAATGGTCGGCATCGAGAATATCTTCGGCGCGGGCCAGGTCCAGACGGACCTTGCTTTGCGCCTTCCAAGGCACCTGAACCAGCCAGTCGATATAGGAGCGCACCACAGTGGCTTCGGCAGACATAGGCGACATTTGCTTGAGCTTGTTCAGCTCGGCCTGGGCCTTGGCAAGTGCATCCTTGGGCAGGCCCGCGGCATCGATGCGCTTTTTCAGCTCTTCGATTTCGTTGTGCCCTTCGTCACCATCGCCAAGTTCCTTCTGAATGGCCTTCATCTGCTCATTCAGGTAGTACTCGCGCTGGCTACGCTCCATCTGCTTCTTGACGCGACCACGAATGCGCTTCTCGACCTGCAGTAGGTCGATTTCGCCATCCAGCAGTGCCAGCACGTGTTCGACACGGGCAGACAAATCGATGATTTCGAGAATTTCCTGCTTCTGCTCGATCTTGAGGGCCATGTGGGCCGCCATCGTATCGACCAGCCGTCCAGGTTCGTCGATGCTGTTAAGCGACGACAGGACCTCAGCAGGCACCTTCTTGCCCAACTGCACGTATTGTTCGAACTGCGACAGAAGACTGCGGACAAACACCTCAGACTCACGCTCGGGCGCGTCCACTTCGTCGATCAGCGACACTTCGGCCCGGCAATGGCCGTCCACTTCGCTGAAACGCTCGACCGTGCCACGCTGCTCACCTTCGACCAGGACCTTGACGGTGCCGTCGGGCAGCTTGAGCAGCTGCAGAACTGTTGCAATTGTGCCTACGCGATAAAGTGCGTCTTCGCCGGGATCATCGTCAGCAGGATTTCTCTGCGCCAACAGAAGAATCTGCTTGTCACCCGTCATCGCAGCCTCGAGGGCTTCGATAGACTTCTCGCGCCCCACGAACAGCGGGATAACCATGTGCGGATAAACCACGACATCACGCAATGGCAGGAGAGGCAATTCGATGGTTGTCTTCATGATTTCGCCTCTACGGCGGCCACAAGGCCGGAAACAGATGGAAGTAAGCTTGAAACCAAGATGGGGGCAGCCTTGAAAAAAAACAAGCGCAAAGACACGTCTAAAACGCGCAAAAAGCAAAGGGGCCCGAAGGCCCCTTCTTTATTCCGGCACCGGGACGCTTAAGCGTCCGGCGCGGCCTTGGCAGCCGGCTCTTTGTTTTCGTAGATATACAAAGGCTTGGACTTACCTTCTATAACGCTTTCATCGATCACGACTTTACTCACCTCAGACTGCGAGGGGATCTCATACATCGTGTCGAGCAATACGCCTTCCAGAATCGAGCGCAACCCACGGGCACCGGTTTTACGCTCCAGGGCTCGTTTGGCAACCGATTTCAGCGCGTCGGAACGGAACTCCAGGTCTACACCTTCCATTTCGAACAGCTTGGCATATTGCTTGGTCAGGGCATTCTTCGGCTCGGTCAGAATCTGCATCAGTGCAGCTTCATCCAACTCGTCCAGTGTCGCCAGGACCGGCAAGCGACCCACGAATTCCGGGATCAGACCGAACTTGACCAAATCATCAGGTTCGACTTCACGCAGGGATTCACCGACCTTCTTACCCTCTTCCTTACTGCGCACTTCGGCGTTGAAACCAATGCCGCCACGGGTGGAACGGTTTTGAATAACCTTTTCCAGGCCGGAGAACGCGCCACCGCAGATGAACAGAATGTTACGCGTGTCGACCTGCAGGAACTCCTGCTGCGGATGCTTGCGACCACCCTGAGGCGGAACGGAAGCCACGGTACCTTCGATCAGCTTGAGCAAGGCCTGCTGCACGCCCTCGCCGGAAACATCCCGGGTGATGGACGGGTTGTCGGACTTGCGGGAAATCTTGTCGATTTCGTCGATGTAGACGATACCCATCTGGGCCTTTTCCACATCGTAATCGCACTTCTGCAGCAGTTTCTGAATGATGTTCTCGACATCCTCACCCACATAACCCGCCTCGGTAAGGGTGGTTGCGTCGGCGATGGTGAACGGAACGTTCAGCAAACGGGCCAGGGTTTCGGCAAGCAGGGTTTTACCCGAGCCTGTCGGGCCGATCAGCAGGATGTTGCTCTTGCCGAGTTCGACCTCGTCATTCTTTTTGTCACGTTGGTTCAGGCGCTTGTAGTGGTTGTACACCGCTACGGCCAGTACCTTTTTCGCGCGCTCCTGACCAATGACATATTGATCAAGGATGCCGCTGATTTCTTTAGGCGAAGGCAACTTATGCGCGCTGCTTTCGGCCTGGGCTTCCTGCACCTCCTCGCGGATGATGTCATTGCACAGGTCGACGCACTCGTCGCAAATGAAGACCGAGGGGCCGGCAATCAATTTGCGTACTTCATGCTGGCTTTTGCCACAGAAGGAGCAATAAAGCAGTTTGCCGTTGTCCTCGCCGTTGCGGGTGTCAGTCATTCGATCGATCCAAATCCGATAGGCTTGCAACACAAGATGAAGGCAATTGCGGGCTTTTTCAAGCCCGCAGGCGGCCGGTCATCCCAACCACCTGCATTTTGAGCGGCTTAGGCAGGCATTTGACGCTTGTTGATCACGGAGTCGATCAGGCCATATTCGGCCGCACGCTCAGCGCTCATGAAGTTGTCACGCTCGGTGTCACGCTCAATGGTTTCGAGGCTTTGGCCGGTGTGATGGGCCAGCAGCGAGTTCAGGCGCGAACGAATGTGGAGGATTTCCTTGGCATGGATGTCGATATCCGACGCCTGCCCCTGGAAACCACCCAACGGCTGGTGAATCATCATGCGCGAATTAGGCAGGCAGTGACGCTTGCCCGCTGCGCCACCGGCGAGCAGGAATGCGCCCATGCTGCAGGCCTGGCCGATGCAGATGGTGGAAACGTCAGGCTTGATGAACTGCATGGTGTCGTAGATCGACATGCCTGCTGTCACCGAGCCACCAGGTGAGTTGATGTACAGATGGATATCCTTGTCCGGGTTTTCCGCTTCAAGGAACAGCAGTTGCGCCGCAACCAGGTTGGCCATGTAGTCTTCAACGGGGCCGATCAGGAAGATGACGCGTTCCTTGAGCAGACGCGAGTAGATGTCATAGGCACGTTCGCCACGGGCAGACTGCTCGATAACCATCGGGACCAGGCCGCCTGCGGCTTGGATGTCAGAGTTCTGCTGATAAAAAGAATTGCGGGACATGTCTCGCAGTCACTCCCAAATAGTTATGTCTTGAATACGCATAAGCCAGCGCGAAGGCTGGCTTATGGGTGTGTATTTCTTACCGCAGAACGATCAATCGGCTTGTGGAGCTTCCACCGGCTTGACCGCTTCTTCGTAAGAGACCGCTTTATCGGTCACGCTAGCTTTCTGCAGAACAGTATCCACAACTTGTTCTTCCAGCACAACCGAACGGACTTCGTTCAGTTGCTGGTCGTTCTTGTAGTACCAGGACACGACTTGCTCAGGCTCCTGATAGGCCGAAGCCATTTCCTGGATCAGCTCGCGAACGCGGGCTTCGTCAGGCTTGAGTTCGAACTGCTTGACCACTTCAGCAACGATCAGGCCCAGCACAACGCGGCGCTTGGCTTGCTCTTCGAACAGCTCAGCGGGCAGTTGGTCCGGCTTGATGTTGCCGCCGAACTGTTGAACAGCCTGTACACGCAGACGGTTCACTTCGTTGTCCAGCAGAGCCTTTGGCACTTCGATCGGGTTGGAGGCCAGCAGACCGTCCATGACCTGGTTCTTGACCTTGGACTTGATGGCCTGACGCAGCTCACGCTCCATGTTCTTGCGAACTTCGGCGCGGAAACCTTCCAGACCGGTTTCCTTGATGCCGAACTGGGCGAAGAACTCTTCGTTCAGCTCTGGCAGTTTCGGCTCGGAAACGCTGTTGACGGTCACGGTGAACTCGGCGGATTTACCAGCCAGGTCCAGGTTCTGATAGTCCTCAGGGAACGTCAGATTCAGAACGCGCTCTTCACCGGCCTTGGCGCCAACCAGGCCATCTTCGAAGCCAGGGATCATGCGGCCAGAGCCCAGCACCAGCTGAGTAGCCTTGGCGGAACCACCGGCGAACACTTCACCGTCGACCTTGCCGACGAAATCGATGTTCAGTTGATCTTCGTTCTGGGCAGCACGATCGGCCACTTCGAAACGGGTGTTCTGCTTGCGCAGGATGTCCAGCATCTTGTCCAGGTCGGCATCCGAAACATCGGCGCTCAGACGCTCGACGGAGATGGACTCGAAACCGGCAACCGTGAACTCAGGGAACACTTCGAACGTGGCGATGAACTCCAGGTCCTTGCCCTTTTCCAGCACTTTAGGCTCGACGGACGGAGCACCGGCCGGGTTCAGCTTCTGCTCGACGACCGCTTCGTAGAACGAAGACTGGATCACATCGCCCACGGCTTCCTGACGTGCGTCAGCTTCATAACGCTGACGGATCACGCTCATTGGCACTTTGCCTGGGCGGAAACCTGGGATTTTGGCCTTTTGGGCAGTCTGCTGCAGACGCTTGTTGACCTGAGTCTCGATGCGCTCAGCCGGCACGGTGATGCTCATGCGGCGCTCAAGAGCAGAAGTATTTTCAACAGAAACTTGCATGGATATTCCTCGTTGCACAGACGTTGGCCGGGCGTTTCCGACCCCAGAATCAAGGGCATGCATTCTAGTAGGTCAAACTCAAGAAGTCACCCTACTGAAAAAGGGCTGGAAACAGGCGCCGAATTTAGGAGCGGACATACGGTCATGCCTCGCCCGGTTTGCAAATACAGTCGATCACTGCAAGGCTCTGGGTCAATGCTTCTATATATAGGAGCAGCAAACCCGCGCGCCCGGCATCCGGTCTCGCGAGGAGACCAACGGGCATGCCGCGCATCATCAGGAAACACAATCGTGACGACCCGGGCACCCCGCACAACCCTGAACCAGGGCCGGCGACAAAAAATCATGAATACAAAAACGGCGCAGCCCTCTTCAGGTACTGCGCCGTTCTCTGCTATTTAAATAGCGACTTGTATGGTGCGGACGGAGAGACTCGAACTCTCACACCTTGCGGCGCTGGAACCTAAATCCAGTGTGTCTACCAATTCCACCACATCCGCGTATCAAGCTTTTAAAGCAAAGGCGCCAGACTGTTAATCTGGCGCCTTTCTAGAATATGGGGTGGACGATGGGGATCGAACCCACGACAACGGGAGTCACAATCCCGTGCTCTACCAACTGAGCTACGCCCACCATATTGCCTTGTTGCCTTACTTGTGCCAAAGCTGCCTAATTGGCGCACCCGGCAGGACTCGAACCTGCGACCATCCGCTTAGAAGGCGGATGCTCTATCCAGCTGAGCTACGGGCGCCTTTTTAATCTGTATTCTTGGACGATTACAAACTAAGTGCTTTCAGTGTTACCGAGTTAAAACAACCAACTCTGCTCCACCTTCTTAACCAGTGCTAGGCTGTGCCCGACAAGTGCGACGAATGTTATAGACGGCCTGATAGGTCGTCAACTCTTTTTTAAAAAAAATTCATTTAATTAAAGGGGTTAGGGGAATTTGCAGACCAAGCGCCTTTGCCCTCACGCCTCGGCATGCGAGAATGCGTTCTCTTTTTTTCCCCTCTCGATGGTTAACCACGCGCAATGACTGCACAACTTATCGACGGCAAATCGATCGCCGCCAGCCTGCGCCAGCAGATCGCCCAACGAGTCACCGAGCGTCGCCAGCAAGGCCTGCGCACGCCCGGCCTGGCGGTGATCCTGGTCGGCAGCGATCCTGCCTCTCAGGTTTATGTCTCGCACAAGCGTAAAGACTGTGAAGAGGTCGGCTTCCTTTCCCAGGCCTACGACCTGCCTTCCGAAACCACTCAGCAAGCATTGGCTGATCTGATTGATCGCCTGAACGACGACCCGAACATCGACGGCGTTCTGCTCCAACTGCCCCTGCCTGAACACCTCGACGCCTCCAAACTGCTGGAGCGTATCCGCCCGGACAAAGATGTCGACGGCTTCCATCCTTATAATGTCGGTCGCCTGGCCCAGCGTATCCCGCTGCTGCGCCCCTGCACCCCCAAAGGCATCATGACGTTGCTGGAAAGCACCGGCGTGGACCTGTACGGTCTCGATGCCGTGGTGGTTGGCGCGTCCAACATCGTTGGCCGTCCGATGGCCATGGAGTTGCTGCTGGCCGGCTGCACCGTCACCGTGACCCATCGCTTTACCAAGGACCTGGCTGGACACGTCGGCCGCGCCGACCTGGTGGTCGTTGCCGCCGGCAAGCCTGGCCTGGTGAAGGGCGAGTGGATCAAGGAAGGTGCCATCGTGATCGACGTGGGCATCAACCGCCAGGACGATGGCAAGCTGGTCGGCGACGTGATCTACGAAACCGCCCTGCCCCGTGCAGGCTGGATCACTCCAGTCCCTGGCGGCGTAGGTCCGATGACCCGTGCCTGTCTGCTGGAAAACACCTTGTATGCGGCGGAAACGCTGCATAGCTGATACGCCTTTTCAGCGCAGTTCCAATCCCTGTGGGAGCGAGCCTGCTCGCGATAGCTTTGTCTCAGCCTTCATCCATGCTGACTGACACACCGCTATCGCAAGCAGGGTCGCTCCCACAGGAGTTTTTGCGCCCTTCATTAAACTTTATTTAATCGCAAGCCCCGGCGGTACAGGCATATGGCGCTGTCGTCGCCCATACTCATAAAATGCAGCGCTTTTTTAACAAGCCATTGCTGCACGGCACCTTCAACTCTATCGAGTCTACTCGCGTGAAAATCCGTCTTTCTATCCTCAGCCTGTTCATCGCTTTCACAGGTACCTTTATCACGCAGAATGTCGAGGCGCAGGAAACCATCGCCGCCCCGCGAGACACCTCAAAACTGCAAGTCGCCTCGGGCAGCGCGATACTGCTGGACTTGCAGACGAATAAAGTCGTTTATGCCAGCAATCCCGACGTAGTGGTGCCCATCGCTTCGGTGACCAAATTGATGACCGGTCTGATCGTGCTGGATGCCAAGCAGGATCTGAATGAATACATTTCCATGACCATCGCCAATACACCGGAGATGAAGGGGGTATTTTCCCGGGTCAAGCTCAACAGCGAACTGTCACGCCGGGACGTGTTGCTGATTGCCCTGATGTCGTCGGAGAACCGCGCCGCCGCCAGCCTCGCCCACCACTACCCGGGCGGGTACGCAGCGTTCATCGCGGCCATGAACGCCAAGGCAAAGGCGCTGGGCATGAGCAGCACCCACTATGTCGAGCCCACAGGCCTGTCGATTCACAACGTATCCACCGCCCGGGACCTGACCAAACTGCTGATCGCGGCACGCAAATATCCATTGCTGAGCGAACTGAGTACCACCAAGGAAAAGACCGTAACCTTCCGCAAACCGGTTTATAGCCTGGGCTTTCGCAATACCGACCACTTGGTCCATAAGGCTGGCTGGGACATCCAGCTGACCAAGACCGGCTTCACCAATCAGGCCGGCCACTGCCTGGTACTGGTGACGAAAATGAGCAATCGACCGATGGCCCTGGTGGTGCTGGATGCGTTTGGGAAATACACCCACTTCGCCGATGCCAGCCGGATCCGTAGCTGGGTGGAAACCGGCAAAAGCGCCAGCGTCCCTGCCGCGGCCCTTCAATACAAGGCGGCCAAGAACCTCAAGAGCCGCCAAACCGGTGTAGTCGAGGCGTCGAATTAATTAACCTGGCAAACAAAGCCCCGATTCATCGGGGCTTTGTTTTATTCAAGGTTTTAGATCACCCAACGGGTCATACGCTCTGGAATCGGGCTCCTCCTGCTCATCCTCTTCGTCCAGAGGCGCCTTGGCGGGGCCTATCGGATCGACTTGAGGATCGCCAAGATCCGGCGAGTCGGGATCAAACCCCAAATCATCGCCAGAAGAATGTTCGGAAGAATGTGGCCCCGTAGGTGTTTTCGACTGTGCCATGCTTTTCTCCTCGCAAGCATGGGCCGGATATTCCGGCCCTGAGGTTAGGAGCCTCTGGCATGGCGGGTGGTGCCCGACAAGTGACGAACGGGGGTGAGATCAGTGTGGGCTGCTCAGGGCTTGAGTCGCCCGGGCCGCTGCCTGCTCCTGCCCTGCCCCGGCCAGTTCGCCCGCAGCTTTCAGCCAGCGCTGAGAGTCTACCTTGGCCGGGAGCTGCGTAGGTCGCTGGACCAATACCGCCCAGCCTCCAGCATCCTTGAGAGCCGACTCAAACCCACTGAAGCTCATCAGCAGCCGCCGGTTCATCCCTGATCGCAGCAAGACCGTCTGCTTTTGGCGGTCATAACCGACGAGAATGCCGTACCTGGGCCCAGACCAGAAAGCCGACCCCTCCGTATAGCGCACCAACACGGGATAACCTGCCGCGACTTGCTCCAACAGTGCCGGCAGTTCGCTGTCGAGGGGGTACACCACCAGCCCATATTCTCGCGCCAGGGTCTGCAGGTTCTGCTGCAAATGAGCCTCGCCTTCCGGCAGATGCAGAGGCTTCTCCAGCAGCCCCGGGGTGATTACCGTGCCTTGCAGCGTCAAGAGGCTGGCCAGCGACTGGGGGCCACCCTGGTACATCTCACCGCGAAAAAACGGCACGCTGTTGAGTTCCACCCGCTCGGGCAGGCGCTGAATCTGCGGCGACACACTGCCTGCGCAACCCGCCAGGGCCGCCAGGCAGGCCGTCACCAGTACCAGTGATCGAAAAGAGGAAATTACCGGAAACATTAGGACTCTCTTGTTAAGGCACCCGACATCGGGCCAGGCAAGGGCCGTCGATCATAAGGTGCAGACAGACGTGGGTATAGCCTTAAACAGCAGTCCCATCGCGGCGATAGAACGAAGCGGTCCGTCTGTCATCAATACCGATCGATTCCCTGCAACACTTTAGCGACTAGACTGTCCATTGTAACGAGTGCGTCGCCCTGAACTTGGGCAGAAGGAGGCACAGATGAGCCTGACCACAACAATCCTGATGCTGATATTCGGCTGGTTAAGCGTCGCCACAGCCATGCTGTGGGGCGTTTTGCGCATTGCACGCCGCCATCATCCTGCGCCACGACCAGCGCGGGCGGAAAAAGCACCAAAACCGGCCAGGCGCCACGCCGCCGCACACTGACCGTCCCGCCGCCCTTCAAAAATCCAAAAAAAAGCCGCCCGGGCATGGACCCGGGCGGCTTTTGAGTGCCTGTAATCAGGCTTTGTCAGCCAACGCCTTTTGCTGACGGCGACGCGACATCATGTTCAACACCTCAATCGCTGCCGAGAACGCCATGGCTGCGTAGATATAGCCCTTGGGCACATGAGCACCAAAGCCTTCGGCGATCAACGTCATGCCGATCATGATCAGGAAGCCCAGCGCCAACATGACCACTGTCGGGTTGTCGTTGATGAACTTGGCCAGCGGCTCGGCCGCCAGCAACATCACCAACACCGAGATCACGACGGCGATGATCATGATCGGCAGATGCTCGGTCATGCCCACGGCGGTAATGATGCTGTCGATGGAAAATACCAGGTCCAGCATTAGGATCTGACCGATCGCAGCGGCAAATCCGAGGGTCACGCCGGAGGTGGCGGATTTCGGATCATTCGGTGCCGGGTCCATGCTGTGGTGGATCTCGGTGGTGGCTTTCCACAGCAGGAACAGGCCGCCGGCGATCAGGATCATGTCCTTCCAGGAGAATGCCTGACCGAGGATTTCGATAACCGGCTCAGTCAACTGCACGATGAAAGCAATGGTGCTCAACAAGCCCAGGCGCAGGATCAGCGCCATGCCAATGCCGATACGCCGCGCCTTGGCGCGGTGCTGTTCGGGCAGTTTATTGGTCAGGATCGAAATGAAGATCAGGTTATCGATGCCAAGCACGATTTCCATGACGACCAGAGTCGCCAGCGCGATCCATGCAGTGGGGCTGGCAGCGAGTTGTAAAAGATAATCCATGGGTCAGTCCTGACTCGATATGACGGGGTTAAATGGTTTGGGTGGAGGTTTCGGATTCTTCAGCCTCATCCGCCGGCTGCTTCTTGGGGCTGATCAACCCGCCAGTGGCCTCGCTGATCGCCTGTTCGGCAGCCTTATGGGTGTCATCGATTGCCTGCTTGGCCGTTTCCGCGGCTTGCCCCATCAACTGCTGGGCACTTTTTTCGGCCTGTTCGCAGCCAACAAGGGCGATTGAAGACACTGCCAACAAGGCCGCCAAACCCAGGGTTTTGTACGTCATGGATAAATGCCTCTCAGGGTTAAACAGAGCACCAAAGGTGGCTCACCGATGGCCCGGCATTCTAGAGAGGTGAATACTTCAGGAAAATTCGTATTTTCAGCGGTTATACTTCGATTTTTACGAATCGGTGTGCCTTATGCTCAATTACCGACAGTTGCATTACTTCTGGGTGGTGGCCAAGACCGGCAGCATCGTGCGGGCCTGCGAGCAACTGAACCTGACACCACAAACCATCAGCGGGCAGATTTCGCTGCTTGAGCAAACCTTTAACATCAAGTTGTTTCGCCGCGTCGGGCGACAGTTGGAACTGACCGAGGCTGGCCGCCAGACGCTGCCCTATGCCGAACACATGTTCCAGTTGGGTGGCGAACTGGAGCTTATGCTCCGGGCCCAACCCAATGAGCAGCAGACGCTGTTCCGGGTCGGGGTGGCAGATGTGGTGCCCAAGTCCATCGTCTATCGGCTGCTGGCGCCGACCATGGAGCTGAGTGAGCCGCTGCGCATCACCTGCCGCGAAGACAAACTCGAGCGGCTGTTGGCGGACCTGGCGATCCAGCGCCTGGACCTGGTGATTTCCGACAGCCCGATGCCGACCCACCTGGACATCAAGGGTTATAGCCAGAAGTTGGGAGAGTGCGGGATCAGCTTTTTTGCCACCGCTGCGCTGGCCGAGCGCTATGGGCAGGATTTCCCCCGCAGCCTGAATGACGCCCCGCTGCTGATTCCAGGTGCCGAAACCGTGGTACGCAGCCGCTTGCAACGCTGGTTCGCCGAGCAACAGATCCAGCCACGCATCGTCGGCGAATTCGACGACAGCGCGCTGATGCAGGCCTTCGGGCAATCAGGCAGCGGAATTTTCATCGGCCCCAGCGTGATCGCCGAAGAAGTTCAGCGTCAGTACGGCGTACAGGTGATCGGCCAGACCGATGCGGTCAGCGAGTCGTTCTATGCCATTTCCGTAGAGCGCAAGGTCAGCCATCCGGGCATCGTCGCCATCGCCGAAGGTGCCCGACGCGAGCTGTTCAGCGCTTAGGACTGCGCGCAGGCGGCACGGGGCTTGAAGGTCATCAGCAACAACGCCAGCAGGATCGATATGAGGATGAACCCGGACGCGGCAAAACCAACGCTGCCCAGGCCCAGGGTATCGATGACGCGCCCACCGACCATCGCCCCCAGGCCGATTCCCAGATTGGCCCCGGCGATGTTCAGCGATGCGGCAAAGGCTGGAGCCTCAGGCGCGGCCTTCATCAGTCGTACATGACTGACCAGGAACAGGGCCGCCTGGGTCACTCCCCAGATGCCCATCGCTGCCGCCAGCCCGACGGTCGAATGAATGCTCGGCACCAGCGCCACCATGCCGCCGATCAGGAACAGACAAAACACCATCGAGGCGATCAAAGGGTGTCGGTCCACCGCGCGGCCGCCCAGAGAGTTACCCACCAGCCCCACGGCCCCGAAGCCCATCAGGCACCAGCCCACCAGTGTGCCGTCGAACCCGGCCAGGCGCTCGAGGATATCGGCCAGGTAGGTGTACGCGGTGAACATGCCGCTGAACACCAGGATCGACAGCAGCACATGGCCCTGCATCAACGGGCTGCGCAATATCTTGAGTTGCGAGCGCAAACTGACCTGGTGCTGATGCAGATTGGTTTTGGGCAGGTAGACAAACAGCAGCAAGGCCTTGGCGAACGCAACGAACGCCAGGATGGCGAAGGCGCTGCGCCAGCCGAACGCATCAGAAATCAGCGTGCCTACTGGAATACCGAACACCGTGGCACAGACAATGCCGAACCCGATCCGGGCGATGGCCCGCCCGGCAAACTGCGGCCCGACAATGTCCACTGCCGTTTCACTGGCCAATGCCCAGAACACCGGTAGCCCCAAGGCTGGGATCAATCGGGCGACGGCCATTACGCCGATATTGGGGGCCAGCGCCGCCAGTGTGTTGGCCAGACCAAACATCACCAACACGCTGATAAACAGCTTGCGCCGCTCAAAGCGGGCGAACCAGGCGGTCAGGAACGGCCCGAATGCCGCCACGGTAAATGCAAACAACGTCACCAGCAGCCCGGCCTGGGCAATCGTGACTTGCAGGTCGCGGGCGATGGATGGCAACAGGCCGACGATAATGAATTCGGTGGTCAGCACTGTAAAACCAGCCGCCGACAACAGAAAAACAGACAACATGCAGAACTCCAGCAAAACAACGACACCAGCGTCAGCCCAAAAGGGTCGCTGGCAGAGTAGAAAGGGGATTGGCCCAAAGCCTAACAGAATGCGCCCCTCAGACAAACGCGTGTGAACGCCCAAGCGACGGATCGTCACAGGTCCGTCAGGTTTTTCCGCGGGCTGTGATAAAGTCCGCGGCCTGCAAACGCTGTACTTTCTTTTCGGTCCCGCTCACGTGGCCTGCCCGCCTGTTGCCCTGAGGGGTCGACCGTTGCACACAAAAAAAATCAGAGATGCCGTTATGACTGCTTTGTCTCCTTCCGTTCTACACCGCCTCAAACGCACCGGCCTGGTGACGCAAATCGTCATCGGTCTGATCGCCGGCATCATCCTGGCGTGGCTGGCACCGGACCTTGCCAAGTCCACCGCTTTCATCGGTAAGGTCTTTGTGTCAGCGCTCAAGGCCGTGGCACCGATCCTGGTGTTCGTGCTGGTCATGGCGTCGATCGCCAACCACAAGCACGGTCAGGAAACCCATATCCGGCCCATTCTCTTCCTGTACCTGCTCGGCACTTTCGCCGCCGCAGTGGTCGCGGTGGTTGCCAGTACCCTGTTTCCGTCCAGCCTTGTCCTGGTGTCCCATGACGTCGCCGTCACCGCCCCCGGCGGCATCGGCGAAGTACTGCAGAGTTTGATGCTCAGCGTGGTGGACAATCCGGTCAGCGCCCTGATGAATGCCAACTTCATCGGCATTCTGGCCTGGGCCATCGGCATGGGCATTGCCATTCGCCATGCTGGCGAAACCACCCGTACCGTGCTCGGGGATCTGTCCAACGGCGTGACCGTGATCGTGCGCGTGGTCATCTGCTTCGCCCCGCTGGGGATCTTCGGCCTGGTGGCCTCGACCCTGGCAACCTCAGGTTTCAGCGCGTTGCTGGGCTACCTTCACCTGTTGACCGTGCTGATTGGCTGCATGCTGTTCGTGGCGCTGGTGATGAACCCGCTCATCGTGTTCTGGAAGTTGCGTCGCAACCCGTACCCACTGGTCTTTACCTGCCTGCGCGAGAGCGGCATTACCGCGTTCTTCACCCGCAGTTCGGCGGCGAATATCCCAGTGAACCTGGAACTGAGCAAACGCCTGGGCCTGCACGAAGACACCTATTCGGTATCGATCCCGCTGGGCGCGACCATCAACATGGCCGGCGCCGCCATTACCATCACCGTACTGACCCTGGCGGCGGTACATACCCTGGGTATCGTGGTGGACGTGCCGACCGCCGTGCTGCTGAGCGTCGTCGCGGCCATTTGTGCCTGCGGCGCGTCCGGCGTGGCCGGTGGTTCGCTGTTGCTGATTCCCCTGGCATGCAGCCTGTTCGGTATTCCCAGCGACATCGCCATGCAGGTGGTCGCCGTGGGCTTCATTATCGGCGTCCTGCAGGATTCGGCGGAGACTGCGCTCAATTCCTCTACCGATGTGCTGTTCACCGCGGCGGCTTGCTTGGGTGAGGAAGAGAAGCGCGAACGCGTGGCCTGACAGCGGCGCTGGAGGTATGACCGTCATCGCGAGCAGGCTCGCTCCCACAGGGTTTGTGGCAGATACAAATCCAATGTGGGAGCGAGCCTGCTCGCGATAGCGATGGCACAGCCACCGTGTAAACAGACCGCCACAAAAAAGCCCGGGACGGCCCACACCGTCCCGGGCTTTTTCATGCTGGCGGGATTAGAACGCGCCCATGTAGT
Source organism: Pseudomonas sp. N-1-13 (assembly GCF_057787095.1). NCBI lineage: Bacteria > Pseudomonadati > Pseudomonadota > Gammaproteobacteria > Pseudomonadales > Pseudomonadaceae > Pseudomonas > Pseudomonas sp. N-1-13. The sequence goes on from NZ_JBYNRI010000001.1 coordinate 3,807,929, forward strand.
CGCGTTTGCCCACTTCCACGCCATTGTGGCGCAGCAGCGCATAGGTGGTGGTGACGTGGAAGAAGAACTGCGGCAGACCATAGGTCAGGAGGTAGTTCTGGCCGGTGAAGCGTTTTTCCTTCGGCGTGCCCGGACGGGTGACGATTTCGATGCCTTCCTTGCCGTCGATCTGCTCGGGGCTGATGCCGTCGATGAACGCCAATACCTTGGTGATCAAGGCTTGCAGTTCGGCAAAGGTGGTTTCGCTGTCGTCATATTTCGGCACTTCAAGCTCGGCCAGACGCGCGGACACGCCTTTGGCGAAGTCCACCGCGATCTGCACCTGGCGTACCAGGGGGAACATGTCAGGGTACAGGCGGGCTTGCAGGAACGCGTTAGGGTCGATGTTTTTCGCAGTGGCGTGGGCTTCAGCCTTGTTCAGGACATCACTCAGGGCGTTGAGCATCTGCTTGAAAACCGGGATGGAAGCGGCGTACAGGGAAATAGTCATGGCGATCTCATGCAGGTGGCAGGAAAGGACAAATCAAACGGGTGCGATTATAGCCACGCCTTGTTGCGCACCTTGTCTTTTATTGCGCAAGGATTAGGCTAGGCGGCTTCCACAGCATAGGGAACGCGCGATGAGTATCGAAGAACAAAGCCCGGCCGAAGAACCGCGGCTCAACAGCACGGAAATCCGCATTCTCGGCGCGCTGGTCGAAAAGCAGGCCACCAACCCCGAGACCTACCCGCTGACGCTCAACGCCCTGGTGCTGGCCTGCAACCAGAAGACCAGCCGTGAGCCGGTCATGAACCTCAATCCGGGCCAGGTCGGCCAGAGCCTGCGTGCGCTGGAAGGTCGCGGCTTTACCAAACTGGTGATGGGCAGCCGCGCCGACCGCTGGGAGCATCGGGTCGACAAGGCCCTGGAGCTGGTGCCGGCCCAAGTGATTCTGATGGGGTTGCTGTTCTTGCGCGGCCCGCAGACAGTCAATGAACTGCTGACCCGTAGCGGGCGGATGCACGATTTCGAAGACACCGAACAGGTGGTGCATCAGCTTGAACGGCTGATCGCCCGTGGCTTGGCGCTGTTGGTGCCGCGCCAGCCCGGCCAGCGGGAAGACCGTTACATGCACGCCATGGGCGACCCGGCGGATATCGAAGCGATCCTCGCCGCCCGCCAGCATCCCGTGGAGCGTGGTGCCGGCAGCGGCGTGTCGCTGGAGCGCATCGAAGAACTCGAAGCGCGGATCGCGGCGTTGGAAGAACGGCTGGCGCGACTGGAGTAATCAGGATCGAGCGAACGCCACGGCCTTCTTGAATTGTTCCGCGCTGGGCCGCACGCCTGTGTACAGGACAAACTGCTCCAGGGCCTGGATCGCAATCACTTCGAGCCCGGTGATGACCCGTTTGCCCTCAGCCTGGGCGCGCACGATCAGCGGCGTTTGCGACGGGATCGCCACCACATCGAACACCGTCTCGGCCGCTGCGATGGTGTTGGGCTCGAACGCCAGTTGATCGGCTTCCGGGCCACCGGTCATGCCGATCGGCGTGACGTTGATCAGCATCTGCGGCCGTCGCTGCCCCAGTTCAGCCTGCCACTCGTAACCCAGGGAGCCGGCCAAGGCTCGCCCGGCGGTTTCGTTGCGGGCCACGATCAAACCGTTTGAGTAACCACCGTCGCGCAAGGCGCTGGCCACGGCCTTGGCCATGCCGCCGCTACCGCGCAGAGCAAAGGTTGAATCCTTGGGCACCGCATGGGTTTGCAGCAATTGGGCGATCGCGATGTAGTCGGTGTTGTAGGCCTTTAAATGGCCATCGGTGTTGACGATGGTATTGATGGACTGGATCGCGGCGGCGGAAGGATCGAGTTCGTCGACCAGGGCGATGCAGTCTTCCTTGAACGGCATCGACACCCCGCACCCGCGGATGCCCAAGGCGCGGATGCCGCCTACAGCACCGGGCAAGTCCTGGCTGCTGAATGCCTTGTAGTAGAAATTCAGCCCCAGTTGCTCATACAGGTGATTGTGAAAGCGCAGGCCGAAGTTCCCAGGGCGCGCCGATAGTGACATGCACAGTTGAGTGTCTTTGTTGGGGTTGATCTGCATGCGTGACTCCTTGCAGTAAAGAAACCGCTACAGACCTTACACAATATTTACCCAACGGCACGGCAAATTCTGAAAAAATCGCTGTCAGAGCAAGTATCCCCGCGACCCTCATTCGGGTCTGTTGCAGACCACAGGCGCCGGGGCCAAAACGAGGAATCGTTATGAACCGTCAACTCCCCATCATCGCCCTGCTCATGGGGGCACTCGCGGTCACCGGCCAGGCATCCGCCCATGGTCGAGGTGGTTGGGAGGGGCCCGCCGTGTTTGGCGCAATCGTTGGTTCGGCCATCGTCGGCTCAGCGATCATCAACCGTGATCGTCCGGTCTACGTGCAGCAACCGGTGTACGTCCAGCCACAACCGGTTTATGTGCAGCAGCCGCCACCGGTCTACTACCAGCCACAGCCGGTCTACATCGAGCGCCCTGTCTACTATCGTCCGGCGCCGGTGTATTACGGGCCACCACGGGGCTATTACTACGGCCCACCGCGCGGTCATTACGGGCGCTGGTGATCAGTCTCTGAGGCAAAAGGAAAGGCCTGTGATCCTCGATCACAGGCCTTTCCTTATTAAGAGACATAAAGCCGAGCAAGCGCCGTCGTCACGAGGCTAGACGTGCTCGCTGCTTTTCAATCGTACCGGGCCATGCTCTACCGGAGCATGGGCTGCCTCCGACACCACCGGAATCTCGTTACCATCGCAGTCGTGCAGCTTGCCGTCACTGAAGTAGTCGCCTTCACGCAGCGCCGCCAGGTCCTGATAACGCAACACCCGCTCGGTACCGGCGGCGAATACAGACTGTTGATCCGAGTTACCCCGGGTGAAGTGATTGAAGGCCAGGTTCAGCACGATTGCCATGATCGCCGAAGAGCTGATGCCCGAATGGAAGATCGTCGCGAACCAGCTCGGGAAATGATCGTAGAAATTCGGCGCGGCGATGGGAATCATGCCAAAACCGATAGAGGTGGCGACGATGATCAGGTTGACGTTGTTGCGGTAGTCGACTTTTGACAGCGTGCGGATGCCGCTGGCAGCCACGGTGCCGAACAGCACAATACCGGCACCGCCCAACACCGAAGTCGGCACCGCCGCGATCACTCGGCCCATGAACGGCAGCAGCCCGAGTACCACCAGAAATACCCCGCCAGTTGCCACCACGAAACGGCTCTTGATCCCCGTCACCGCCACCAGTCCGACATTCTGGGCAAAGGCGCTCTGGGTGAAAGAGCCAAAGATCGGCGCGATCATGCTCGACAGCATGTCGGCCCGCAAGCCGTTACCCAGGCGCCTGGAGTCGACTTTGGTGTCGATGATCTCGCCCACCGCGAGGATATCGGCGGACGTTTCCACCAATGTCACCATGATCACGATGCACATCGACAGAATGGCCGCGACATGAAAAGTCGGCATGCCAAAGTGGAAAGGTGTGGGGAAACCGAACATCGGGCCTTGGCTGACGGATGAAAAGTCCGCCATACCCAGGAATACGGCGATGACCGTGCCAATGACCATTGCCAGCAGAATCGACAGCCGCGAGATCGTCGCGCTGCCCATTTTGCTCAGCAGCAGCACCAGGACCAGGGTGACGGCGGCCAAACCGATATTGGCCATGCTGCCGAAATCGGCGGCATGGCTATTGCCGCCCATTGCCCAGCGAGCAGCTACCGGCATCAAGGTCAGGCCAATGGTGGTGATGACGATGCCAGTGACCAGCGGCGGAAAGAACCGGGTGATTCGCGAGAACACCGGAGTAATCAGCAAGCCGATCAAGGACGCGGCGATCACCGCTCCGAGGATGGCCTGGAACCCCCCTTCTCCGCCGCTGCCGACGATCGCCACCATGGTCGCGACCCCGGAAAACGAAACGCCCTGCACGAGAGGCAACTGACAGCCGAAAAACGGCAGGCCAAGGGTTTGCAACAATGTTGCAAGCCCCCCCGCGAACAATGACGCCGCGATCAACAGGCCGATGTCCGCCGGTGACAAACCGGCGGCCTGACCGATGATCAGTGGCACAGCGACGATGCCACCGTACATGGTCAACACATGTTGCAGGCCGTAAGCCATATTCGCGCCGACGCCAAGGTTTTCGTCCTCGGGCCGTGGGAGTGAAACATGGGGCGTTTTCATGGTTCGGGAGTTCCCTGTTTTTTGTTATGCGCACACTGTATTCAAAACTCAGGACAAATGTCCATAGAGTTGTATACAACTTGTTGCGCACAGCCATCCTCTCCCGCGGATCCTTGCGCTTCCCCTGCTACCCCACTTCGTTACAGAAGCCCAACCACGGCGGGCCGTAAAAGCTCACGTGGCGGTACGCGCAGACCAAACTCGTTTTCCAGCAGGTCGATCAGTTCGTCGGCGTCGGTGATTGTCCGGCGCTCGCTTTGCTCGCCTATCCGGTGCAAGGCATAGCTGTTGCCGTTCAGGGTCTTGCGCAATCCATCGCCAGTGCGAGCCACCATCAACCGGCCCATGAATGGCGACTCGGGGTGGTTGCTGACGTACCAATTGCCGACGGTGTAGTCGATGTCTTCCTGGCGCTGCAGATCGAACAGGTACATCGGCCGCCATTCGTCGGCCACGCAGGCACGCAGCAGATAGCCGTCCGGGTGAACCTCGATGCGATAGGGTTCGTGGGGAGTGGCCTGGGTGTCACGGCTGTCCAGCAGCAGCGGCGCAGTAGGCACCATGCCGCCGAAGCCGACATCGGTGGTGTAACGCACGCCGTCAAGCGTCACCAGGCTGAGGCGGTGGGTGCGGGCGGGCCAGGCACCCTCGGGGGCATTCATCACCACCCGTCCGGTGATGCCCCGGGCTTCGAAGCCCAGTTCCAACAGCAGCGCCAGGAACAATTGATTGAGCTCATAGCAGTAACCGCCGCGGCCTTGTTCGAAGACTTTTCGCTCCACTGATTCGAGGTCGATGGGGACGGGTTGGCCCAGCAGCGTCGAAAGGGTTTCAAAGGGGAACTCGGCGGTGTGGCGTCGTTGAAGCAGGCGCAAGGTGTCGAGGGTCGGGGCTGGCGGTGTGTCGAAGCCCAGGCGTTGCAGATAACGGCCCGAATCATTCAGTCGGGTTTGGCTCATGAGGATGTCCTTTCCTGTCCAGTGCAGGGCTTACAAAAAGTCCGCTGCTGGGGTGCAGATATAAGGCATTCGCCTTTGCGAGACAATAACCGACCGCAGACCTCGCTCCCTCACCGACGTTTTCGCGAAGCGAGCCGGATCCAGGTCGGAGCATGGTCGCTGGGATGTGGTTGATTCCTGACCCATGCGTCCACGCCCGCCTCGCTCAGGTAAGGACTGGCCGCCGGGTTGAGCAGCAGGTGATCGATGCGCAGCCCGGAGTTCTTTTGCCAGTGCTGACGGAAATAATCCCAGAAGGTGTATACCCGCTCGTCCGGGTACAGATGGCGCAACGAATCGGTCCAACCCTGGTCGAGCAACCTTTGGTAACACTCGCGGCTTTCGGGTTGCAGCAGGGCATCCTTGAGCCAGGAACGCGGGTTGTAGATGTCCAGGTCGGTGGGCACCACGTTGTAATCACCCGCCAGCACCACCGGATGATCGCTGGCCTGCAGCCCCTGGGCATAAGCGATCAGCCGTTCGAACCAGGCCAGTTTGTAATCGAATTTGGGCCCAGGTTGCGGGTTGCCGTTAGGCAGATAAAGACAACCCACCAGCACGCCATGCACCGCAGCCTCCAGGTAACGACTGTGGCGGTCATCGTCACCACCGGGCAAACCACGGCGGCTCTCCAGCGGTTGCGCATCACGGGCCAGGATCGCAACGCCATTCCAGGACGCCTGGCCGTGCCAGAGCGATCCGTAACCGACCGATTCCAGCTGCGCTGTGGGGAAATCCTTGTCCGCTGCCTTGAGTTCCTGCAAGCAGACAATGTCGGGTTTCTCCCGCTCCAGCCACTCCAGCAGATTGGGCAGTCGGGCCCGGATGCCGTTGATATTGAAGGTCGCTATGCGCAGGTTTTTCATCGGGCCAGGGCTCCAGATCCAGGACACTAGCTGTGACCGACAAGCCACCGTGGTGGTTGCAACGACTTACGATCTCCCGGCCATCGATTTTGATGATTTCTGCGACCTCAACGATCCGAGCGCGCCAGCGTATCAAACCCGTCTTCCATCGATAACGCCGCCACTCGGTTGCGTCCGCTGTGCTTGGCCTGATAAAGCGCCGCGTCGGCCCGCTGGAGGAACACTTCAATACTGTCCAGACTGCTGGGCACAAACGCGTAGCAGCCCAGGCTCACCGTCAAGTAGCCGGTAGGAGAGCCGGCATGGGTGATGTGTTGGTCGATAACGCTGCGGCGGATCTGCTCGGCCAGGGCCAAGGCCCCTTGCAGGTTGGTATCGGGCAGCAGCACCGCGAACTCCTCGCCACCATAACGCACGGCAAGGTCAGCCTTGCGATGACAGCAACCCTTGAGCACCTTCGCCATTTCTGCCAGGCAATGATCCCCGGCCACGTGGCCGTAGGTGTCGTTGTAACGCTTGAAGAAATCGATATCGAGCATGATCAAGCTCAAGGGGCTGCGCTGGCGGGCACCCCGGCCGAACTCGATGTCCAGGGCCCGCTCGAACAGCCGACGGTTCGCAAGCCCGGTCAGGCTGTCATGGGTGGCAATCAGTTCCAACGCTTCCTGGGCCTTGCGCAGGTCCGCTTCGATCCGTTCGCTGTTGCGCACCTGACGCACGAACACCCAGCCGAACAGGCAGATACCTAATACCACCACTGCCACGATCAGACTGGATTTGAAGGCTCTGTCGTGCCAACCCGCCAGGATCGCCTGTTCGGACATCGCGGCGGTAACCACCAGTGGATAGGCCTGTAAATGCTGGTGGTCATAGAGCCTGAGGACGCCATCGGCAGCGGAACGGATGGTCGCGGTACCGGCGCCTTCGCTGTACAACTCATGCTGAAAGACCGGTTCCTCGGCCAGGGATCGACCGATTTTCGCCTCGTCGAAGGGGCGCCGGGCCAGCAAGGTCCCGTCGGACAAGGCCAGGACCATCTCGTCTTGATCAGCGAGGCTGAAGCTTTCGAAGAATCGATCGAAGTACGACATCTTGATCCCGGCCAACAATACGCCCTGGAAATTGCCGTCCTGATCATTCAAGCGCCGCGACACCGGGATGATCCACTCGCCATTTTGTCGACTGCGGATAGCCGGCCCGATATGAGCGATCAGGGCGGTGTTCTGCTGATGGAACGTAAAGTAGTCCCGATCTGCTACCCCTGGGCCCCTGTGCAGTTGTTCAAAGGACGTAATGACCCATTGACCGTGCTTGTCGAACAGGAACAGGCCATGCAATTGCTCCAGTGCTTGCACGCGCCGGGCAAAGGTTTTCTGCAGACGTGGTTGCAGCGCCGGATCGAAACCGTCGCTCTCTATCCAGTCCGCCAGGCTGGTCAGGACCAGGTCTGTCTGCTGGAACGTGTCCTGAGCCTGTTGGGCCATGGCCCGGGTGAGGTTGGCTGAGGCGGTGCGCGCCGACTCCAGATCGTAGCGACGAGACTGTTCCAGTTGCAAAAAAAGCAGGCCACACAGGCACAGGCAGACCGCCGCGATAAACGCCACCGCTGCCTTGAGCAACGGCAGGCGCTTGAGGGCACCGCCAGGGACATGGAACGGATCAAAATGGGGGATAGGCAAGCGATTTCCTGAGGGGGGCAAAGCATGAGCGAAACCCTCAAAGCCCCCAATATTCGTGAGCTTAGCCTACCGCCTGGGGGGGCGGCAATTTGCCGGTGTGGCATAGCCGATGGGTGGCTCAATGGATCCAAAATCCTGCGCATGGCCCTGTCAAATTCACCCGTTCTGGCCGGAAAATCCCCCCCAATGGCGACAATCCCGGAAAGCCGGTTTTTTTCATGAATCGCTTTGCCAGGGCTATCAAAATTGCGTAACGCCCCATAACGTAGGTCGCCTTTGCCATTCAAGCACCGACCGACCATGAATAAACCCATCCCGACCGTCGACGACCCGTTGTCCAGCCCCTCGGCCATCAGCTTGCGCGAGGCGTTCTGGTTCTGGCTCAAGCTGGGCTTTATCAGTTTCGGTGGGCCGGCAGGACAAATCTCGATCATGCACCAGGAGTTGGTGGAGCGCCGACGCTGGATTTCCGAACGACGCTTTCTGCATGCCCTCAATTACTGCATGCTGCTGCCAGGCCCCGAGGCGCAGCAATTGGCGACGTACCTGGGCTGGCTGATGCACCGCAGCTGGGGCGGGATCATTGCCGGGGCGCTGTTCGTGCTGCCTTCGCTGTTCATTCTCATCACATTGTCCTGGCTGTATGTCGCCTTTGGCGAAGTGCCGGTGGTGGCCGGGATTTTTTATGGCATCAAGCCAGCCGTGACCGCGATCGTCGTGCATGCCGCCCACCGGATAGGTTCGCGCGCGCTCAAGAACAGTTGGCTGTGGGCCATCGCCGCCGGCTCGTTCACCGCGATATTCGCTTTCAATCTCCCCTTCCCGCTGATCGTGCTGGGAGCGGCGGTCATCGGGTACTTCGGCGGCCGCTGGGCACCGGAAAAGTTCAGCCTGGGCGGCCACAACGCCACGCATCAGTCCTTTGGCCCGGCATTGATCGACGATGACACCCCGCCCCCGGAGCATGCCCGCTTCAGCGCCTTGCGACTGGCCCGGCTGGCGATCATCGGCGCCCTGCTGTGGGCCTTGCCGATGGGTGTGTTGACCCTGTTGTTCGGCTGGGAAGGCACCCTGACGCAAATGGCCTGGTTCTTCACCAAGGCGGCCTTGCTGACGTTTGGTGGCGCCTATGCGGTTCTGCCCTATGTGTATCAAGGCGCTGTCGGACATTTCGGCTGGCTGACCCCGACACAGATGATCGATGGTCTGGCCCTTGGCGAAACCACTCCCGGCCCGTTGATCATGGTGGTCGCTTTCGTCGGCTTCGTCGGTGGCTACGTGATGCAGGTGTTCGGCCCTGAACAGGCCTTCCTCGCTGGCGCGGTTGCCGCCACGCTGGTGACCTGGTTTACGTTCCTGCCCTCATTCCTGTTCATCCTCGCGGGTGGGCCATTGGTGGAGTCGACGCATAACGAGCTGAAATTCACCGCACCGCTGACGGCGATTACTGCCGCCGTGGTCGGGGTGATCCTCAACCTGGCCTGCTTCTTCGGTTACCACGTGCTTTGGCCCAGCGGTTTTTCCGGTGCGCTGGACTGGCCGTCGGCAATCATCGCGCTCGCCGCCGCCATTGCGCTGTTTCGCTACAAACGCGGCGTCATCCAGGTGCTACTGGGATGCGGACTGACCGGCCTGGCCGTGCATCTACTGCGTTAGATGAGGCATTTGCTCAGGTAGGCCGCCGAGGCCGGGCACAATGATCTGAATTGGGCCGTTTCGCTGATCGACATCGGCGCCAGCGAACGGTCACGCGGCTGATACCCCTGGGCGACAAAGAACCTAGCAGCACTGGCAGTGAGCAGGTGAAGGCGTTCTACGCCTTGGTTTTTCGCAAACTCTTCCAGAGCGACCAGCATCGCTGCGCCTATGCCGCGCCCCCGCAGCCCCTCAGGGACCACCAGAGAGCGTAACAATCGGTCCGCGCCCTCCCCCTCGATCCCGCCAAACGCTGTCTGAGCGTCTGCTTGCCTGAAGCTGAAAAAACGTCGGCCCTGCTGGTTCAGGTCGTCCACAGGCAGACCCGCCAGGATCAGCGCCTGGCGCAACGGCTCCAACTCCTCATTGCTCAGTTCGGTCATGTGCATGGCATTGCTCTGACAGAGGTTCTGCCCAGGAAACTACGCCGCCAGCACTCTCCTACGCAACTGCTGGCGCAGAACAAAATTGAACGGCCCGTGCTTTGCGCGAACTAACCAGGTTCATGCCCTGCCCAGGTTCTCACACCAAAGTCGGCAAGGGCCAAAACCTGAACAGCAATGGCACAGGTGACCGTTCACATGGACTCAAGCTCTCTTCAGTTCCTTACCGATACCCAATTACTCGGCATCTCCATCGCCAACTGGCTCCTGGCCCTGGGTGTGATGGTGGTGAGTTTTATCATCGTCAGGGCCGGCATCGGCTTGCTGTTGAGAAAAGTGCAGGCCCGGGCACAGAAACCCGATGCGTATGTCAGCCACATCGCCGTCGAGGTCCTGTCCAGCACCAGCAATACGCTGTTGTTACTGGCCTCCATCCTCATTGGCGTCGGCGTCCTGGACCTGCCGGAGCGTTGGCTTGACCGGGTCAGCAGCCTCTGGTTCGTGGTCGCAGCCTTGCAGGTGGGGCTCTGGGCCAACCGGGCAATTGCCCTGGCGTTGCTGCACTATTTCGCCCGCCACAGCCACTCCGACATCCACCAGAAAAGCGCGTTGGCCACCCTGAGCCTGTGGGGCGCGAAGGTGTTTCTCTGGGCCGTGGTGCTCCTGGCGATGCTCTCCAACCTGGGCGTGAACATCACCGCCTTTATCGCCAGCCTCGGGGTCGGTGGTATCGCCGTGGCGCTGGCGGTGCAGAACATCCTCGGTGATCTGTTCGCCTCGCTGTCCATCGCCGTGGACAAACCGTTCGAGGTCGGCGACTTCATTGTCGTGGGTTCCCTGGCCGGCACCGTGGAACATGTCGGCTTGAAAACCACGCGGATCCGTAGCCTGGGTGGCGAGCAGATCGTGATGGCCAATGCCGGAATGATCAGCACCACCATTCAGAACTACAAACGGCTTCAGGAACGACGGATCGTCTTTGAATTCGCCCTGCCCCATGACTGCTCGACAGAACAGCTAAGGCAAGTGCCGGTCATCGTCGAAAACATCATCAAGGCTCAGGAAAAGACCCGCTTCGACCGCTCGCACTTTCGCGGTTTCGGCGAGAGCGCACTGGAATTCGAAACGGTGTACATCGTGCTGGACCCCAGCTACAACGTTTACATGGATGTCCAACAGGCGATCAACCTGGGCATGATGGAAGAATTCGCCAGAATCGGTGTGCGATTTGCGATCCCGGCCCGTACCGTTCATGTCGCCTCGCTACCCGATACGCAGGGGCAAACGTCCAAGGAAAACGCTCACAAGACCTCGCTGGAAGCCGCGCCGGAATATCGCTCGCAGCATTAACCTCCAAGCATTTACCCTGTGGGAGCAAAGCTTGCTCGCGATGAGGGCGCACACGCAAATGGGCGCCCACTCGTATCAAATAAAACTGACAGACCGCGAATTAGCTGGCGGATTGAGCAACGCATTGGCGCCGGTCTCAATCGCCGGCGACCTGTTTTCCACCGGCGGTTTCCCTACGAGAAGGCTCAACGCGTTGTCGATCTCGTCGGCCGCCCCTTGTGCGTACTGTGCGTTTGCCCAGCTCCAATGGTGTTCAAACATCAACCCGCCCACCGCCTGCGCGCACAGTTCATCACTGCAGACCCCCATCTTTCCCGCCGCAGCGATCACGGCCATAAGGGCTTGCTCCAACTGGAAAATTCGCTCGGTAGTCACACTGACCCACTCGATAGGTAACGAGCCCCTAGCCTACCAATATATCAATGTGCCACCAACCGCAGGCGCTCAACGGTCATCTGCTCAAACGGCCTTGGCTTGCGCCCGGGCGCGGATGTCTGGGCAATCCCGAACCGCGGCCCGTGCAGCCAGGATGCCGAGAACGGCTGCACCACCCAGCACAACCGCGCTGGCTTCGAAAGTCGCCTGATAGCCGCTCAGATCGAAAAGGATGCCGCCCACCGTGGCACCCGCCGCAATCGCAAGCTGGATGATCGCGACCATCAATCCGCCCCCTGCTTCGGCATCATCTGGCAGCGTTCGCGCCAGCCAGGTCCACCAGCCGACGGGGGCAGCGGTGGCCACTAACCCCCAAAGCCCCAGCAGGATAATCGTGATGGTTGCCGACGCCCCGAACCCCACCAAGGCAAGTGCAATCGCTGCCATCAGCAACGGGATGACGATGAGCGTCCGATACAGGCCATTTTTCAAGAACGCACCGATCACAAAGGTACCGAGCAAACCGGCCACGCCAATCACCAGCAATGCAAACGAAAGCAAAGACACGCTCATCTGCGTCACCGTTTCAAGGAACGGTCGTAGATAGGTGAACAACATGAATTGACCCATGAAGAATGCGCTGGCAGCCAGCATGCCCAAGGCTATGGGGCCCCGCGCCATCAATTTGAACACGTTGGCGCTGCCCTGCTTCGTCTGTGCCGGCATGGAGGGCAGGCGTAACAGCAGCCAGACCAAAGCGGTGGCGGCGACAGGCACAATGCAAAAGAACGCGCCACGCCAACCGATTATCTGCCCAAGAAAACTGCCCAGCGGCGCCGCCACCACCGTCGCCAACGCGTTGCCGCCATTGACGATCGCCAAGGCCCGTGGGATCTGGTGATCCGGCACCAGCCGCATGGCCGTGGCGGCTGACAACGACCAAAAGCCGCCAATCGCAACGCCGATCAGTGCGCGTCCGGCCATGAATACCGCGTAATTGGGTGCCAATGAGACCACCGTTCCAGAAATGATCATCAACATTGTCAGCAGCAGGAGCAAACTTTTACGGTCCACCCTAGCGGCAATCGATGCAATGAACAGGCTGGTGATCAGGGCGAAGGCGCCAGACACGGCGATGCCTTGACCGGCCTGCCCTTCGCTAATGTGAAGATCGGCCGCAATGGGCGTGAGCAGGCTGACCGGCATGAACTCCGATGCAACGAGGGCGAACGCAGCGAGGGACATGGCAAGCACCGCGCTCCACGTGGGGCGGTCTTGGGAGATGGGCAATACGCTATCGGTCATGGGATATGAATCCTGTGTTTCTTGAGCGTCGGGTCCACTGAAGACTCGAGGGGACGAACTGCGGCACCGAAGATCGCTGCCGCAGGACAAGAGGTGCCAAGTGATGGCGTGATTGAGGGAGTTACTTCAGATTGTTGCGAAAGAACCCGGCCAACTTGTCGAACGGGATCAGGTTCACCCGGTCGTAAAGGTCCACATGGTTGGCTCCCGGGATGATGAGCAACTCTTTGGGTTGCGCAGACCGCTTGTAGGCATCTTCACTGTACTCACGCGAGTGCGCCTCGGAGCCGGTGATAAACAGCAAAGGACGCGGCGAGATGCTTTCAATGTCATCGAACGGGTAGAAGTTCATGAACTTGACGTTGCTGGACAGCGTGGGCATGGTCGTGGTCTGCGGCGAAGCGCCGGCGGGAGTGACTTCGCCACGCGGGGTCCGGTAGAAGTCAAAGAACTCATCCGCGATGGCATCGCCCGTCAATTTCAGCGGTGAGCCAGAGGTGTACGCGGTTTTCCCACCGATAAACTCCACATAGCGCTGCTCGGCTGCCGTGGCCAGGAACTGCTTTTTCTGTTCCGCCGTTGTCGAGTTACCCAAGCCTTTGCGGTACAAGTCGCCATGGTTGTACATGCTGACCGTCGCGATGGCCTTCAGGCGCGGGTCGATCTTGGCTGCGCTGATGACGAAAGCGCCGCTGCCGCAGATACCGATGATGCCGATGCGCTCGCGATTGACGAACGGCCGGGTGCCGAGAAAATCCACCGCAGCGCTGTAATCCTCTGCGTACATGTCCGGCAACACTGCATTGCGCGGCGTACCCTCACTCTCCCCCCAGAACGACAAATCCAGGGAGAGCGTAACAAAACCCTGCTCGGCCATTTTGGTCGCGTACAGATTGGAACTCTGCTCCTTCACCGCGCCCATGGGATGACCCACGATGATGGCGGCGCTCTTCGCCTTCGGGTCCAGTCCCTTTGGGACAAACAGATTACCTGCCACCTCCATCCCGTATTGATTCTTGAAGGCGACCTTTTCCACTGTCACCTTGTCACTTTTGTAGAAGTTGTCAGCACCGTTGGACATATCAGCCCCCATGGATGAGCAAGAGACGATAAGCAGACTGAGGGCAAGCAGCATTCTTTTCACTGGATAGTCCTTCTGTTTGAGTGATTCGAGGGGTGTCGCCCGCGTAGGCTCGAACATGCATTGAGTAATGATCTCCTGAGTCAGGTCGGATCAAATTTTCAGCGCTCAACCCGGATTTCAGATAGCGCATTGCGCTGCTTTTCTTGCCCGATCCTATGAGTTCACCCAGTTCGGGTAGGCAGCGCTTCGCTTGGCGAGTTACTGTTCTGCCTATAGCTATCAGCCCTGGACAACCCCCGAACCCGCCATGACCACCCAACGCAAATCCCTGCAAGAGACGCTCGCCGGCATCATTGACGCCCGGACCCCACAGACGGGGGACTTTGATATGCCGGTGGCCGGCCTTAGTTTCTTTCGACGTGAAGCCCCGGCGCGTCCCGTCATCTGCATGATCGAACCGAGCATCGTGCTCGTGGCCCAAGGCGTTAAACAGGTATGGGTAGGTGGCAAGGCGTATGGATACGACACCACACGATTTCTCATCACTTCGCTGGACATCCCCGCCAATTCTGAAGTGATGGTGGCAAGCCCGGAGCAACCTTGCCTGGGCCTGGTCTTCAAGCTCGACTTGCGCATGGTCGCCGATCTGGTCGCCCAGAGCGGCATGACGCCGTATCGAGACCGGCCCATCGGAATTGGCGCAGGCATTGGTACAGCAACACCTGAGCTTCTGGCGCCGTTCGCACGCTTGTTGGCGCTGCTGGATGAGCCTGACGCGATCCCTGTACTGGCGCCGCTGATCCAACAGGAAATTCATTATCGGTTGTTGATGAGCGACCAGGCTTCGCGGCTGCGTCAGATCGCCTCCGTGGACAGCCAGGGCTACCGGATCGCCAAAGCCATCGACTGGCTGAAATTGAATTACACCGAACACATCCGCGTAGAGGACCTCGCGGCGCGTGTGCAGATGAGCCCCCCCACCTTCCACCATCACTTCCGCCAGCTCACCGCGATGAGTCCGCTGCAGTACCAGAAGTGGCTACGGTTGAACGAAGCGAAGCGCTTGATGCTCAATGAACATATGGACGTGGCGAGTGCGGCCTTCAAAGTGGGCTATGAAAGCCCCTCGCAGTTCAGCCGTGAGTACGGCCGTTTGTTTGGCATGCCGCCCAAGCGGGATATTGCGACGTTGCGCGGGCCAGCCGATCACACCAAGGCTGTTTGATTCATTGTGGCTTGCCCCATTGTGACGAGGGAACTCCCTCGCCACGGCTCAGCTACATCTTTCAAATCGTCGCAACGTTGTCCGGGCTTTTCAGGCCCCGGCGCTGTTCAGTCCAAGGTCCATCAGTTCCTGGCGCCGTAATACTGCGCCATGTAATCCACAAACACTCGAACCTTGGCCGGCAAATTCCGCGCATGCGGGTAAAGCGCATAGTAGTGCCGCTGCCCAAGCGTGTACTCAGGCAGAATCCGCACCAGTCTTCCCGTCAGCAAGTCATCCTGCACCGTCGCCAGGGTAAACGCGGCAATGCCCCCGCCCGCCAGAGCGCAGGCGTGCAAGGCGGTGATGGTGTCCGTGTGAAAGCTGCTGGCGCAATCCACCGTGCTCGACTCCCCTGCTTCCCCCACCAGCACCCACTGCGTGGCCGAGGCATACGTCAGCAGCCGATGGTCGTTGAGTTCAGCAACGCCGCGAGGCAGCCCGCGCTTGAAGACATAGGCCGGTGCCGCCACCAGAACCAGCGGCGAAACGCTGAGCAAGCGCGCGACAAGACTGCTGTCGGCCAGCGGCCCGCAAATCCGTAACGCCACATCGAACCCATCGGCCACCAGATCGACAAGCGGATCCGAGCAGGACAGATCGACCTGGATGTCCGGATAGCGCTCCTGGAACCCCGGCAACCAACGGGCCAGCTCCAGCGTACCGATCACCAGCGGTGAACTGATGCGCAGCAGCCCGGAGGGCCGTTCCTGTTCCAGGGTCACCGCCTGGGACGCGGCATCAACGCGATCCAGAATATCCACGCAAGCGGCGTAGTAGCGCTCGCCTGCTGCCGTAAGGCTCATGCGTCGGGTATTGCGATTGATCAGACGCACGCCCAGCACAGACTCCAGTTGCTGCAAGTTGCGCGACACCGACGAATGAGTGGTATCCAGTCGTTCGGCCGCGGCTGAAAACCCCTGAGCCTCCACGATGCAGCGAAACACGCGCATGGCGAGCATCTGATTCATATTTTCAGCGTACCGGCAGCTTGATGATTTGGGCGGTGGTCATCACATCACCGAAAGTATCCTCGACCTCGGCCAGTGCGGCCTTGTGCAAGGCGTCCTTGTCGATCGCTTCGCCACTGACCCGGGTGATCGCACGGGTAGCCGATGCATCGGAGGCGACCAACACATTGTAGCCAAGCGGCGCCGCATCACGGGCAGCACCGGCCACGCACGCGTGGGTCATGAGGCCGGAGATGATCAGGTTTTCGATACCAGCGCTCTTCAAACGCTTGTCCAGGTCGGTACTGCCGAAGACGCTGACAGTAGTCTTTTGCAAGACAACATCCTGGGCCCGGGGCTGCATGTCCGGATGGAATTTCACGGTTTCGCCACCCTCGGCAAACACCGCCGAACCGGCCGGCGCAATGTGCTGGATATGGAACACCGGCATGTGGTGATCATCGGCGAAATCAATCAGTTCGCGAGTATTGGCCAACGCAGCAGCGCCGTCAGGGATGGGCATTTTGCCGGTGAAATATTCGTTCTGGAAATCGATTACCAGTAACGCGGTTTTACCGGCCGGGAGTTGGTTGACCGGCTCCGCGCCAGCCATGGCTCGAATGGTGGGATGGGCATCAGCCAATGCGCCGGTGCTGGCGACAATACCGGAGAACGCACAAGCGGTGAGCAAACGACGGGTAAAACGTTGCATGAGGGATTCCTTCACAAGTGGTTGAGTGAAGCAATCCTAGGGGGATAGTTCAGGCCGGAACACAGTGCGGCTGGAACAGGACTTGTTTGTGTTTAGCACAAATAAACCCTCTTCCTCGGTTGGGTCAGAAAGAAACCGCCGGTTCCTCGAGCATCTGGCACTGCCGATGGCAAACGACCCGGTTGCGCCCGCCGGTCTTGGCCTCGTAAAGCGCTTGGTCGGCGTCGTTGAGCCAGAGAGTGGCGTCGCCATAGGCCGGGTTGAAGGCGGCCAGGCCAATGCTCAGACTGCCCTTTAGCGCGGGGGCCTGCTCGTAGCCGAGCAGGGCGAACCGCTCACGCAGGGCCTCCATGGCCAGCACGGCATTGTGCAACGTCAGGTCCGGCAGAATCACGCAGAACTCGTCCCCCCCATAACGTCCGACAATGTCGGTGGCCCGCAGGTTTTGCTTGAGCATCTTGCCCAGCTGACGCAACACGATGTCACCAGCGCCATGGCCATAGGTGTCATTGATGGCTTTGAAGTGGTCGATGTCCATCAGCGCAATCACGCCGTGACCAGCCCCATCGTGTGGCTGTCGCAGGCAGCGCTGGAACTCCTCGTTAAGCCGGTCCTTCCACGCCCCATGATTGAGCAGACCGGTCAGGCTGTCGGTACGGCTCAGGGCCAACAACTCGCGCTTTTGCCGGCCCAGGATGGCGGTCTGGCGAAAACAGATCCAGCCCAACG
Organism: Pseudomonas sp. N-1-13; assembly: GCF_057787095.1. NCBI lineage: Bacteria > Pseudomonadati > Pseudomonadota > Gammaproteobacteria > Pseudomonadales > Pseudomonadaceae > Pseudomonas > Pseudomonas sp. N-1-13. The sequence continues at coordinate 3,825,535 of NZ_JBYNRI010000001.1, forward strand.
CCAGCGGATATATGCACAACAGAGGCAAACTGGCATAGAGCTGCGCCGAACTGGTCATCGGCACACTGGTCAACGGGAAGATCGCCAAGCCCAGGGCGATGCCCGTCACTTGGACCGCCGCCCCGGCGAACAGAAAACGCAAGCCCCCGATGGAGACGTTGTTCATCGCCATCATTGCCAGCGTAACGGCCGTGGGCAGCGGATTGAATTGCATCGCAACGACCCAGAAACCGCCAAGAAAGGCGTCAATCAGCAAGTTTCGGCGTTCAGCCTGGTACGGCTGCGCCGCGCGACGGGCCCACTGATAGGCCACATGCGGCCATAACAAGCCGTTGAACAGCATGGCCCACCAGACCCAAGGTGCCGGGTCAAGGGGATAGACGGCGACACTCACCAACAACAACCCTAGCATCAGGCCCAGGATTCGTGAGGTGTAAAGCCTCCTGGCCAATGACAGTCCCTTTCGTCCCGTTCTTTGCATAGAGGCCTCTGTACCGAGGGCTTCCCGGGTTGTGGGATAGGGTTATTTGGAGTCTATCAGGGCAGCATCAAATAGCCACCATCGATGAAGGGTTATTTATTCGCCATCAAATGCACGGCTCCGCTCGGATTTTGGCTATACATGACAAAGGGAATCGGCAACCACCACCAGAAAGGAGGCCCATGCGCAGCTATCAGGTGTTGATCATCGGCAGCGGGTTCGGGGGCCAGTGCGCGGCAATCAATCTCCTCAAAGAGGGCATAACGGATTTCCTGCTCTTGGAGCGACGGAATTTCTTCGGCGGCACTTGGTGCCAGAACACCTACCCCGGCGCGGCGGTAGACGTGCCGTCGCCCTTGTATTCGCTCTCATTCGCCGCTTACGACTGGAGCCGGATGTTCGCCGGCCAGGAGGAGCTGCACCGCTACACCCGGCACGTGATCGAACGCTTCGCCCTGCAGGACAAGGTACAACTGAGCGCGAATGTGCAGCGGGTGGCATGGGACGACAATGCCCGACATTGGATCGTCGACACCGCCAGCCTAGGGACCTTTCATGCGCAATTCCTGATCAATGCCACAGGCCCCCTCAGCCAACCGGTGATCCCTGATTTCGAAGGCCGGGATCGTTTCCAGGGCAAGACGTTTCACACCAATGATTGGGACCACACCTACGACTATCGCCACAAACGCGTTGCCATCGTCGGCAGTGGCGCCAGCGCCGCCCAAGTCATCCCGGCCATTGCGCCAGAAGTCGCCCATCTGCACGTGTTTCAGCGTACGCCCCACTGGGTACTGCCACGCCGCGACCGCACGTTCAACCGTCTCGAACGTTGGTTGCTGAGCCTGGCGCCGATGCGCACCCTGTTGCGCTGGTCGATCTACTGGCAATTCGAAACCCGGGTGATTGCGTTCAAATATTCACGGTCGGCGGTTCGCATGGTCCAGCGCCAGGCCCTGAACATGCTTGAACGCCAAGTGCCTGATCCGGTTCTGCGTCGTCGCTTGACCCCTGACTACCTGATCGGCTGCAAGCGCGTCATCCTGTCCAGTACGTTGTATCCGGCCCTGTGCCGGGCCAACGTCAGCGTGCATGGCCAGGAGCACGGCATCGCCGCCCTCGATGAAACCGGCATCATCACCCGGGACGGCCAGCACATCCCGCTGGACCTGATCATCTGGTCGACAGGCTTTGACGCCACCGACGGGGTGATTTCCTATCCCGTTACCGGCCGCAACGGCACTCGACTGCAAGACGTCTGGGCCCAATACCCGCGCGCCTACCTGGGTACCAGCCTGCCGGACTTCCCCAACCTGTTCATCGTGACCGGGCCCAACACCGGCATCGGTCACACCTCGGCACTGTTCATCATCGAATCGCAGATGAACTACATCCTTGACTGCATCCGCACCCTGAACCGGCAAAACTTGCGCAGCATCGAAGTGCAGCCCGCCGCCGAACAGCTCTACACCGAAATGATCCACCGGGAAATGCAACGCACCGTATGGAAATCCGGCGGCTGTCACAGCTGGTATCAAAGCAAAAGCGGCCACGTCGTCGCGATGTTCCCCGGTTTCAGCTTCACTTATCATTATCTGACTCGTCGGCTCCGGTTGGCCGATCACATTCTGTCCTGACCCTGGAGGGCAAAGCATGTTGGTGTTGTGGGTAGTCCTCGCCGTGTTTATCGCCTGGAGCTGGCTGACGTATCCAGGCATCGGCCATGTGCTGTACGACATGGGCATGGCCCTGGAAGCGCGTCTGTACCGACTGCACAAGATCACGGTGCCCATCAGCGAGATGACCGTGTCGACCTGGCAAGGCGGGCCCTACGAAGCGTCCGGCAGCATATTGATGCTGCACGGCTACAGCGCCGACAAGAACCTCTGGCTGCGTTTTGCCCGGCATTTTGTCAGCGACTACCGGGTGGTGATTCCTGACCTGGCCGGTCATGGCGAAACCGGCTTCAAGGCCGGCGGCGGTTATGACATCCCGACCCAGGCCCGACGGGTGATCGAACTGCTGGATGCCTGCGGCCTGGACAAGGTCCATGTGATCGGCAACTCCATGGGCGGTCATCTCGCCGCCTGGCTGGCGGCGACTTCCCCGGACCGGATACTCACCCTGGCCCTGATCGACCCGGCCGGCGTCACCGCGCCCGAACCCAGCGACATGGAGCGGCACCTGGCAGCCGGCCACAACCCGTTTCTGGTGCGCTCGCGGGACGACTTCGCTCCGTTCTACGCGATGACGATGGCCTCGCCGCCGTGGGTGCCGAGTGTGGTGCTGGCGGCGCTGGCCGAGCGTTATGAGCAGCGCCGGGATGAACTGGAAGAGATCTTCGTGGATTTTCGCGCCAGCCCGCCAATGGAGCCGCGCCTGCCCGACATCCGCGCGCCTTCGCTGTTGCTCTGGGGTCGCAAGGACCGGCTGATTGACGTCAGCAGTGTGCCCGTATGGAGCAAGGGCATCGCCGACTTGCGTGTGGAAATCTGGGAGGGGGTAGGCCATATGCCCATGGTCGAGCGACCCGGGAGAACCGCCGCGCTGTATCGCGACTTTCTCAAGGGCCTGGGCCAGTGACCTTGATGCCGCTCTTCAAGGCTGCCTGAGCGACGGTGAAGTGGGCGGATCAGTCCCTGACAGAATGAAGTCCTGAAGATTCTTCGTTTGTCGACGCTGGTGAAGGCTGCGATCTTTCCTTCCACTTTCCCACAGCTTGCGCCAGGAATTCTCACAATGAGCTTCGTCAGTCCCGACCTGATCCGCCAACGCTTCTCCAAGGCGATGTCCGACATGTACCGCGACGAGGTGCCGCTGTACGGGGCACTGATGAACCTGGTGGAACAGACCAATGCCCAGGTGCTGGTCAACGACCCGCACTTGGCCGAACACTTGCGCAGTACTGGCGAACTCCAGCGTCTGGACCTGGAGCGCCACGGCGCGATCCGTGTCGGCACCGCCGCAGAACTGGCAACCCTGGGGCGTCTGTTCGCGGTCATGGGCATGCACCCGGTGGGCTACTACGACCTCACGCCCGCCGGGGTGCCTGTGCATTCCACGGCGTTTCGAGCCGTGCATGAAAGCGCCTTGCAGGTCAGCCCGTTCCGGGTGTTTACCTCGTTGCTGCGTCTGGAGCTGATCGAAAACGCCGAGCTTCGGGCCTTTGCCGAATCGGTACTGAACAAGCGCCAGATCTTCACCTCCACGGCGCTCCAGCTCATCGACCTGGCCGAACGCCAAGGGGGTCTGACCGAACCACAGGCTGATGACTTCGTCCTGCAGGCCCTGGAAACCTTTCGCTGGCACCACAGCGCCACCGTCACGGCCGAGCAATACCAGCAACTGAGCGCCCAGCATCGGCTGATCGCCGACGTGGTAGCTTTCAAGGGCCCGCACATCAATCACCTGACGCCACGTACCCTGGACATCGACATTGTGCAGGCCCAGATGCCCGTGCACGGCATCACCCCCAAGGCAGTCGTCGAAGGCCCGCCCCGTCGGTATTGCCCGATCCTGCTGCGGCAGACCAGCTTCAAGGCGCTCGACGAACCTGTAGCGTTCACCGACCAGCCCCACTCCCAAGGCAGCCACAGCGCCCGCTTCGGCGAAATCGAGCAACGGGGCGCCGCCCTCACCCCGAAAGGTCGCGCACTCTACGATCAGTTGCTGAACGCCGCTCGGGATGCGCTGGGGGCGTTTCCCAACGAAGCCAACGCCGAACGCTATAACGCACTGATGACCGAGCATTTTGCCCAGTTCCCAGACAACCACGATGAGCTGCGTCGACAGGCACTGGCGTACTTTCGCTATTTCGTGACGCCAAAGGGCCTCGCTGCCAAAAGCACGATCAAGCAACCGGTCTCGCTGGAACGCTTGCTGGAAGCGCAATACCTGCGCGCCGACCCCCTGGTGTACGAGGACTTCCTGCCAGTGAGCGCCGCCGGCATCTTCCAGTCGAACCTCGGCGATGCCGCTCAAATTCACTACGCCGGACAGTCCAATCGCCAGGCATTCGAGCAAGCGCTGGGACAACCGACCATCGATGAGCTGCAGTTGTATGCCGAAACGCAACAGCGCTCGATGGATGAGTGCATGTCCGCCCTGGGAATGTAGGAAAAACCGGAAAGCCGAATGCGTAAGAAGTTGCGCATCCGGCTTGCCAACTACGCAACTCCCCGCGCGCATTCCTCTGTAGCCGGAGCGCTCATGGATTGGCGATTAATCCCAACCTATTGATATACATAGCTTTTATAGAAGCTGGCATAGCTCTTGATAACCGTCAGGCCACCTGGGGACGATTCCCTTCCCAGGTCCCTTTAGTTATCCCGCAAGGAGAGCATCCATTGGCTACCCCCGCTTACATGTCCATCGAAGGCACCAAACAAGGTCTGATCACTGCCGGCGCCTTTACGGCCGACTCGGTGGGCAACACCTACCAGGAAGGTCATGAAGATCAAGTCATGGTGCAAGGCTTCGAGCACCAGGTCATCATCCCCCGCGATCCTCAGTCGGGTCAGCCAACCGGCCAGCGCGTGCATAAACCCCTGGTCATCACCAAGGTGTTCGACAAGGCCTCGCCGCTGCTGCTGGCGGCCCTGACCTGCGGAGAACGCCTGACCAAAGTCGAGATCCAGTGGTACCGCACCTCGGCGGCCGGCACCCAGGAGCATTACTACACCACCACTCTGGAGGACGCGATCATCGTCGATATCAAGGACTACATGCTCAACTGCCAGGACCCGGCGAACGCGCACTTCACCCATCTGGAAGATGTGCACTTCACCTACCGCAAGATCACCTGGACCCACGAAGTCAGCGGCACGTCGGGCTCCGATGACTGGCGTTCACCGGTCGCTGGATAATCGTCGATAGATATTGATTCAGGATGGTGTTCGCCCAGTGCGACGGCCTCGGCATTCCATGCACTGGTAAAGAGCCTGACACTGGGCGAACGGGCATAATAATAGTGGAACTTGCAAAATATGTCCGGGAGCTTGTTTAAATAATTATTTATCTTTAGTCGTCATTATTAACGCCCAATCAATAACAGCTATACAAACAGCTATACAAAATCCAACAGCAGTATAAAAAAACATATCCGCTACGCCGAACAAGACCGGGCAAGTAAAGCAGCATTAACAAATGCGTTTTCAAGACCGCGCGGTCTATCAATCCTCAGCCCTGTCGCGCGGTCTTTTGTGCATCCGTCTCCCCCGCTTCAGTATCGCCTTCCTGCTGTTTGCGTTTAGCCGGATCGTTGGGGCGCAGGGCGTCGTTGTCACGCTCCACCTCACCCGGCATCGCCGGCTCGTCTGGATTGTGCGACGTTTGATCACTGGGTTTCATGGCGAACTCCTTGGTTTTTCGGGCCTGCGCGTCAGGCGTCAGGATCGGCGACTTCTTCAGCGACGTTGGCGTCGGGTGAACGATGGTGCAGTTGTTCGGCCTTGGCCTTGAGTTCCTGCCACTGTGCCAGGTCGATAGCGCCCTGGCCGAACAGGTCATCGGCCACCCGCATCAGCTCGGTGAAATGGACGTCGGGCGACTGCTGCCAGTAGGTCTTGTCGTCGAACAAGCGCTGCCAGTCGGCCAGCGAGGGAAGTGTGAGGTCATCACTCATGACGGACTCCTCAGAGGCATTCATAAGGTATGAGGGTCGACGTTCCCGGGGAGTTCCGGCGATTCTCAGTAGCCCGTCATTTCCAGGTAACCGTTGCCGCTGTGGCTGCCGCTCAGGTGCACCGGCCCTTCCCAATAGGGAATGCGCAGGTTCATCCAGGCGTTGGGGTTCAAGGCATCGGTGGTGATGTCGAGTCGCTTGCCGGGGATCCTGATCGTCCAGCGCACCGGCATCGAGCGCCCGGCAACCTCGGCGGTGTCCAGTGGTTCAAGGCTGATCTGACCGGCATGCAGGGTCTGCGCCTGGCCTTGGGCATCGATCCAGGTGCCCGTGAGGTATGGCGCCCCATCCTTGTGGCGCATGCGGTAGAGCATCACATGCTCGCCGCTGTCCAGGTGCAGGGAAAACCAGTCCCAGCCCGTCTGGTTCGCAGTCAGTGGCTGGCTGCTCCATTCGCGGTCGAGCCAGGCCGGGCCGCTGACCGTATAACGCTGGCCATCGATTTCCACGTGGCCGCTGGCCTGGAAGAACGGTTGGCTGTAGTAGTACGACGCCTGGCCCTGTTCGGATTTCTGGCTGAACCCCTTATCGCCCTGTAGCACCAGCGGACGCGTCGACGTGAGGCGCAACTCATAACTGAAGTGTGGGCCACTGGCCTTGAGCTGCATGTCCGCCAATGGATCGGCCCCCGACGCTTGTGTAGCGAACCGCCAGTCATCGATCCAGGCGTCGAAAGGAGTCGTCTGCACCCCGGCCTGCCCCACTGCGCCCCGTGCATAGCGCTCGGCGGCATGGTGGACGGCGCTGGAAGTGACCGCGGCATGACCGAGCCAGATCGTCTGGTTGCGCCAGCCGCTGGCCTGGGGCGCGGCGTTCAGGGCGCTGCGAAACAGCGTCCATTGCACACCGTAATCGCGGCCCTCGGCATCCTTGAGATTGGCAGTGACGTACCACCACTCGATGCGAAACCCCTCATGAACACCATGATCGGCGGGAAAACTGAATACCCGCCCCGGCACCACGGGCGTGAATGCGCCGGCCTGCTCACCCAGGCCGGCGAAGCCCTTCGGCGGCGGTTGCCGGTTATCACAACCGCAGAGCAGTAGCGCTATCAGCATCAAGCCCAGTTTAATCTTCATGGGCAAAGGTCCTCAGCAAATCCGCCGGTTGCGTGCGGTACAACGCATACAGCGGCCAGGCCGATGCCAGCAGCGTGGCAAGCATCGCCAGGCCCAGCAACTGCGCCAATTGCCACGGGAATACCCGCAACGGCAGGCGCCAGCCGAAGGCCTGCACATTGATTACCGCGTCCAGGCACCAGGCCAAGGCGATGCCCAGTGGCAAGGCCAGTACCAGGGTCAATAGCGCCAACAGCCAGGTCTGGCCCAGATTGAGCAACATCAACTGCCGGCGCGTTACCCCCAGCGCCCACAGCGGCGCCAACTGGCCGAGGCGGCTTTGGCTCTGGGTCAGCAGGCTGATGAACAACGCCACCCCGGCCACCGCCAGCGTCAGGCTATTGAGGGCGGCGGTGGCGGCGAAGGTGCGTTCGAATACTTGCGTCGACCAGCCCTTGAGCCGCGCCTGATCGACAATTCGGCTGTCATCCAGGCTGAACCGGGCCTGCAACGCCGTCAGCAACGCAGGGATCGCGGAGGGTTCGATGCGCAGGTTGAAGCGGTTCGGCGTCAGTTGCGGCCAATGCCGCAGCAAGTGGTCGGCATTGACCAGCACATGGCCCTTGGGGTTGCCGTAGTCGGCATAGATCCCGACGAGGCGCGGCGTCCAGGGTCCCTGGGGCGTCGGGATCGTCAATCGATCGCCAATATTCACGTTGAGACGCCGGGCCAGTTGTTCGCTGAGCATCAACGTGTCACCCCCGGCCAGTTGCTCCCAAGGCTTGTCGGAAACCGACTCCAGCAACGGCCAATGCTGACGATAGGCGCTGTGATCGATGATGCCGTAGATGTCCGTCGGCCAGCCTTGCAAAGGAATCGAGACCTGCCAGTTGGGCAATATCGTGCTGATCGCCGGCTGCTCCTTGAGCCAGGTGTGCAGCTCGCCCGCCTGGGCCGGGGTTTGCGGATTGATGTACAGCTCGGCGGTCAGCCGTTGCTCGAGCCAGTCACTGAAGGTCTGGCGAAAACCTGCGGTCATGCTGCCGGCACCGATATTCGCCGCCAGAGCCAGTAGCAACGCCATCAGTGCCAGGCTCAGCGTCGGCAATTGCTGACGGCAGTCGGCGAGAAACCATTGCCCAAGTACCGAACGACTGCGGCGCAACAGCAACTTCAGCGCGCCACTGAGCAACACCGGTAAAGCCAGGGCAGCGCCCAGCAACAACGCCGTCATCAAGACAAAACCGCTGCCCAGGCTGTCACCCCAGATCAACGCCGATACCGCGAGCAACCCCGCCAATGTCGCCACCCACCCCTGGCGCCGCAGCCAGCGTGCATGGGCCTGATGCCAAGCCTGGGGATTGGCCAGCGCCAACAGCGGCAGGCGCGCCGCCCGCAGCAAACTGTCGGCGCCGGCCAATAACGCGCCGAGCAAGCCCAAGCCCACGCCGCTGAGCCACCACCACGGGCTGAGGTTCAGGTGGCCGGCCACTTCGGCGCCGTACAAGCCGCGCAGGCTCGCCGCGACATCGGGCAACAACAGACTCGCCAGCCAGTAGCCGCTGAGCACTCCTGCGATTGCGCCGAGCAAGGCCAAGGCGCTCAGTTCGAGGGCCAGACTGGTGACCAGCAACCGCGCACTGACGCCACAGGCCCGCAGGGTTCGCAGCAAGCTGCGGCGTTGTTCCAGCGCCAGGCCAATGGCGGCGTGAACGATGAACAACCCCACCACGAAGGACAGCACCCCCAAGGCGTCGAGGTTCAGGTGAAAGCTTTCGGTCAGGCGTGACAGATTGTTTTCTTCATCGGCGTGCTTGAACTGCAGCCGGCCGTTGAACGCCGTCGGCAAGGGCGCGTTGAACGTGGCAGGCAATAGCAAGCGCGACAGCTGGTCCGGCCGTCCAAGTACCTGCTGGGCGAAGCCGATGTCCATCAGCAGCACGCCGGGCGCCATGTCCGCCTGGACAAGCAACGGTGGCAGGGATTGTCCATCGACCGTCCGGGGCCGGTCCCCCTCGCTCAGCCCCAAGGCCTGCAAGGTCTGCGCAGCGATCCAGGTGCGGCCAGGTTCAGTGAAAAACTCCACCACGTCTGCCATCTCCCGGACCTGCCCCGCCACTGCCGCTCCGGGGGGCAAAGACACCGGGTCGATGCCCATTAACTGCAGGCGCTGATCCTCGTGCCCCTGCAGCGTCACCCGAGCCTGCAACACGGGGGACACCGGCCATCCCAGGCGACGCAGATCGACAAACCATTGTTGGGTAAAGGTGCCGCCGCCGGGCGCACTGAGGCTGGCCTGGGGTTCGCCACCAATCAACTGGCTGGCTCGAGCGTAACTGTCCCGGGCCTGACTGTTGAGCGCCTGCACGCCGGTGAGCAGGCTGGTGGCGAGCCAGAGCCCGGTCAGGACGCTGAAAAACTGCACCGGGTGCTGGCGCCAATGGCTGAGCAAGGCCTTGAGCGTCTGGCGGAGGATCATCACCCTTGGGCCACCTGCGCCAGACGTCCGCCTTGCAAGACCACTCGACGGCTCAGACGGGCCGCCACCCGGGGACTGTGGGTCACCATCAGCAGGCTCGTCGGGCTGCCGTCCAGCAACTCCAGCAACAGTTGCAGCACCTCGTCGCTGGTGGCTTCGTCGAGGCTGCCGGTGGGTTCGTCGGCCAGCAACAAAGGCGGCCGCGAGGCCAGCGCCCGCCCCAATGCCACCCGTTGCTGCTGGCCGCCGGACAGTTGTTCGGGATAGCGGTGCAGCAGTTGCGAAAGGCCGAGCCGTTGCACCAGATGGGTCTGCCAGGCAGGGTCATAGCGACCGCACAGACGCGCCTGGAACGCCAGATTATCCTCCACCGGCAAGCTACTGATGAGGTTGAACTGCTGGAACACCAGGCCGATCTGTGTACGTCGCCAGCTTGCCAGTTGGCTTTCGCTCATGCCGTCGAGCCTACGCTCGCCAAAGCGAATGCTGCCACGGTCGACCTTGTCCAGACCGGCAACCAGATGCAGCAAGGTGCTTTTCCCGCTGCCGGACTCACCCATCAGTGCCAGGCTGTCGCCAGGGGCCAACGTCAGGTCGATACCCTGCAGCACCGGCAATGGCCCTTGCGGCGTGGCATAGCTCTTAAATACGTCGCGAACTTCAAGCATGAAAAGGCTCATGGGTAAACGTGAGGCTCAGGATAGCGGAGTTGGGTGACGGGCAGACCAAGGATGCGCTCAGGCGACGGGCAAACACCGCTGGTCGTCTGCCCCGCCTTGTTTTGCCCGACGCCTTGCAAAGCATAAATTTCCAGCTATCAATCAATGACTAATACGTGCCGTTTACATGCAGTCGGCCAATTCGTCATAAACATGACGCACCTGGATTGCCTCCTATTCAAGGACGATCGCCGACATGCCTCAAACAAAATATCGCCTCGATATCGATGGGCTTCGCTGTATTGCAGTGCTGGCCGTACTCATCCATCACCTCAACGCCGACCTGCTGCCAGGCGGGTTCGTGGGGGTCGATATTTTTTTCGTCATCTCGGGTTTCCTCATCACTTCCCAGGTGTTTTCCGAGATCAAGGGCAACAGCTTTTCGCTCAAGCGCTTTTATCAGCGGCGCATCAATCGCATCGTGCCCGCACTGGTCACTGTGTTGTTGGCGAGCGTGATCGCAGGGGCCTTCATCCTTTCCCCCGCCGACCTGACGCGGCTCAACGTCAGTGCGCTGTTCTCCCTGCTGGGGGTCTCGAATATCTATATCTGGATGAAGTACGGCAACTATTTCGCCGCCGATGCCAGCGAAGCGCCGCTGCTGCATACCTGGTCCCTGGGGATTGAAGAGCAGTTCTACGTGATCTGGCCGCTGCTGATCCTGGTGCTCTATCGCCTGACGCCGCGTTATGTCCTGCCGGTGCTGGCCGTCGGTATCGTGGCGGCGGTGGGGCTTTCTGAATACGCCACGAACGTCTTCGTTACGGCTTCCTATTACCTGCTGCCCACACGGTTTTTCGAGCTGATGCTGGGCGGAGCACTGGGTATCTATCTTTATCAGCCACGTACACTCGGCAGGATAGAAGTGCTGGCTTATACAGCGGCGGGGTATGGGCTGATTGGTTTTTCCTTGTTTGCCCTGAGCCGGGACACCCCCTTCCCCGGCGTCAATGCGTTGATACCTTGCCTGGGCGCGGCGCTGCTGATTCTGGCCGGCAGCGGTGGAGCTCGCTCCCGCCTGCTGACCAACCAGCCCATGGTGTTCATAGGCCTGATTTCCTATTCGCTGTATTTATGGCACTGGCCGTTGATTGCCTACCTGAATTACCTGGGCATCGAGATAACCCTTTCTGTGGGCATGTCACTGGTGCTGGTGTCGATTCTGTTGTCCTGGTGGTCCTGGCGGCATGTCGAAATTCCCTTTCGGCGCACTGGCGCGCAATTGCAGTTTCCCCGAGTACTGGTCCGCCGATTCATAGTCCCGGCCCTGGGGCTGGCCGTCCTGGCGACCTTGAGCCTGCAATGGAACGGCTTCCCACAGCGTTTTGCGCCTGAAGTGTCGAGGCTCGAGGCCATGGCACTGAGCAAACCGAACAGGCTTCGCAGCGGTTGCCATATGCCCAGTGCGCGGTACAGCGCCGAACCTGATCCGGATTGCCAGCTCGGTGCACACAAGGAGCAACTGGACGGAATGATGGTGGGTGACTCGTTCGCCAATCATTTCACGGGCATGGTCGATATCCTGGCCAAACCCAACGGCATCAGATTAATGGACTACACACTGGACGCCTGCCCGCCGATTTTCGGCTATGCCACCGAGGTGTCCGAGGCGTATGGCGACCGTTGCATGGCGCGCAACGACCGGGTGTTCGAGCTGATCAAGCAGAACCACTACCCATACGTCGTGCTGGCCGGCGCCTGGCCCAAGGATGCGGCGGCCGCGCACATTATCGAAGCGAGCATCAAGCACGTGGCGAACAACACCGGCCAGGTCATCGTGATTCTGCGCAACCAGAACATCGACAATGCAGCGACCTGCCCCGTGCGCCGCTTGATGTTCGGCACCGATCGCTCATGCTCGGCCCCGCTGGACGTCACCGCGCCGTATTGGGAGGGGATACGCGCCAGACTGCCCCAGGTGCGCTTTATCGACCCCAATCAAGTGATCTGCCCAGCGGGGCTATGCAGCCCGATCATGGACGGGCAGTTGCTGTACCGCGATGACGCACACTTGAATGACGTGGGCTCACGCTTCATCGGCCGCACATTGCGCGAGCTGGGATTCTCCCTACTGCACGACCCGGCCCGACTCGGCCCGATCGCCACAACCCAGTGAGCCCCCTCCCCGCAGGTTTGTGGGGTATGCAAGTTCTGCGGACAACTCGGACTACTGTGGGAGATTCTATGCTGCAAGCCCACCCACCGCCTTCGCGAGCAGGCTCGCTCCCACAGGGGATTTGCGGAGGCATGCAAGGCCTGCGGACAACTCGGACTACTGTGGGAGCGAGCCTGCTCGCGATGACGGCGACACATTCAACATCGATTCCGACCGACACACCGCCTTCGCGAGCAGGCTCGCTCCCACAGGGGATTTGCGGGGGTATGCAAGGCCTGCGGACAACTCGGACTACTGTGGGAGCGAGCCTGCTCGCGATGACGGCGGCACATTCAACATCGATCCCGCCTGACCCGCCGCCATCTCGGCCTGAACCGGGCCTGGTGTGACAATGTGCTTGAGGTCGATGTGTTTCCATTCAGGCAGCGCCCCCAGCCGCGCATTGAAGCGGTAGTTGAAGGTAAAGGCGTCTTCGGTCGGCTGGCTCAGGGATTTCCCATAGGTCGCTTCAACACCGGCCGGGTCGTACCCCATCAACTGCAACAGCGTCGGGAAGATGTTGTAGTGGCTGGAGCGGTCCTTGTTCTGTGCCCATGCCCGCTGCCAATCCAGGGTCTGCAAGCGCGCGCCTTCTATGACCACCAGCGGCACAAGCCCTTCCTCCGCCACCGGGTCACCGCCGCAGTGGGTATTGAGCCCAGGGTTGCCGCGCTCGTGAAGGTCCTGGCCGTGGTCGGAGGTGTAGATCAGCACGGCGTTGCCTAAATCGGCCTGCTGGAAGATCCGCCTGAAGAACTCTCCGACATTCCACAGCAAAGTGTTCTGGTAGGCATTGCGGTACAGCTCCCAGTCATGAGTCCGGCCATCAAAACCGTCACGCTGGCCGGTATCGGCGACTTCGAGAAAGCGCCCACGCGGCAGTGCGGGACGATAGCTCATGAACTCATCCGGGTATTTGTCGTGCACGGGAAAATGCGCACCGAGCTTGTTCACCACCACCAGCTCGGCCCGGTCATTGCCCAGCCGCTCGATCAGTTGCGCGGCAACCGCCATGTCTCGCTCGAACACCGGGGTGCGGTCGAACTGCACGAAGTCGTCGATATCGTTTTTTTCAGTGTCGGTCATCAGGTTCTGAAGGTGACCACCGGTACGCTGGGCGTCGATATAGACCGTGCGCAACCCGGCGTTTTTTGCATACTGCCAGATCGACGGCAACGTGCTGTTGATGCGCACGTAATCGGCCCGGGTGCCGCCGTAACGCAAGGTGACGTTGGTGTCGGCGCTGCAGTTGGCGATGGAAGCCGCGTAGCCGAAATTGAACACCTGCACCCCATCGGGCGGGGTCTTGAGGCCCGTGTGCACGCCGAACGGCGTATTGATATCCAGATAATTCCCAGCGACGCTTTCATCGATAATCAGCACAATATCATGCTCGATCGGCGATGTTGGCCGCGTCAGGCGGATCGGCTCCCGAGGACCGACGGTGTTTTGCAGGGCTTCGTAAACGAACAGATTCAGATAGGCCAGCGGTGTGTACATCACCGGCAGCCCCCGCGCGCCCTCGCCCGCCCGGAAGAACAGAACACCACTGAGCAACAACACGCCCAACACAGGCGCGGCGATTGGCAAATAACCGGGCAATGACACCGACCGCCGAGGCTTGAGACCCAGTCCCAGCAGCAGCAACAGGCCACCGGTGGCGGCGCTGACAATCACTTCGCGGTACTGCGAAGCCGCCTCCCCGATAAAACCACCCGAATACACCAGCGACACAAACTGGCTGTACGTCAGGTAGCTGTCGGTCACCCTCGTGTAAACCTCGAAGAACACCGCCGAACCAAACATCGCCAGGGCAAACAGGTGGCGCACGGAGGTCTGGCGGATGTACGCACTCATCCACAGCGCCACCACCAACACCACGAACATCGCGCCGAACAGCAACGTGGCAAATCCCAAACCCAAGGCATTCAGACGATCAAGGTAATAGTCATATCCCCTGATCAAGTACAGCACCAGCAACAGTTCCTTGAGGTATCGGAGCATGTGTTTCTCGGCGATAGGGCGGCGTTGGATAGAGGGTCGTTTTCTGCACGTTAGCAGCGGCTTTGCAAAGCGCAAGAAAAGGGACGAACGGCCAATGCGTCAAAAAAAAGTTAGCCCAAAAATGACACACTTGAAGCCAGTTAAACGTAAAAATCTATGGATAAATACCGTTCATCGCCTAGTTAAAAGCCGTTACAGCCCTTTAAAAACGGCACTTTTCTAAACCAGTCAATGACTTGATATCAAAAGGCCAAGTTCTGTCGAGTTTGCCAACAGTGACAACTGTCATTTTGCTGACACGCTTTTCTGAAGCTGCGCTATACCCCTCTAAACAGTTTCATCCGAGTTACATCAACCGTCTTGCGAGGCACGCCAAAAATGGATGTGAGCGTATTTGGTACGGGGTATGTGGGATTGATTCAAGCGGCTGCGTTGGCCGACGTCGGTCACCGTGTTTTGTGCATCGACATTGACCCCAACAAGATCCGTCAGCTGCAGCAAGCGGTGCCACCGATCAGCGAGCCTGGGTTGTCCGAACTGCTCGAAGAGAACATCAAGAGTGGCCGGCTGCTGTTCAGTGATCAGGCCAGCGATGCGGTCAATCACGGCGAACTGATTTTCATCGCCGTCGGCACGCCAGCCGATGAAGACGGTTCGGCAGACCTGAGCCATGTACTGGCGGTCACCCGCCAGATCGCGGACTTCATGGACAGCGACCGCACCTTGATCATCAAGTCCACGGTGCCGGTCGGCACCGCCGACAAGGTCGCCGAATGTGCCCATCAGGCATTGGCTCGCCGGGGCCTGAAACAGCTGAACGTGCGAGTGGTGTCCAACCCCGAGTTTCTCAAGGAAGGCAGCGCCCTGGCCGACTGCATGCGCCCGGACCGGATCATCATCGGCACCGCCGACCCGCTGGCCCGCGATCAGATGAGCGAGCTGTACGCGCCCTTTTGCCGTAACCGCGAAAAGCTGATGTTCATGGACAACCGCAGCGCCGAACTGACCAAGTACGCGGCCAACGCCATGCTCGCCACCCGCATCAGCTTCATGAACGAACTGGCCAATCTCACCGAAAGGCTGGGCGCCGACATCGAAGCGGTACGCAAGGGCATCGGTTCGGACCCTCGTATCGGCTATCACTTCATCTACCCCGGGTGCGGCTTCGGCGGTTCATGCTTTCCCAAGGACCTGCGCGCCCTGCTGCATACCGCCGAACAAAGCGGCATGCCCCTGCGCCTGCTGCGCAGTGTCACCGACGTCAACGACAGCCAGCGACACATTCTCTTCGAGAAACTGACGCAACAGTTCTCCGGCGGCCTGGCCGGCAAGTCGATTGCGATTTGGGGCCTGGCTTTCAAACCCAACACCGATGACATGCGCGAAGCCCCCAGCCGCTACCTGATGGAAGCGCTGTGGCGCGAAGGCGCTCGGGTCCATGCCTACGACCCGGAAGCCATGTCCGAATGCCGCCGCCTCTACGGCTACCGCAAAGACCTGAACCTGTGCGCCACCCGCGACGACACCCTGGAGGATGCAGACGCCCTGGTGATCTGCACCGAGTGGAAGAACTTCCGGGTCGTGGATTTCGCTCTGTTGGCCAACAAGTTGCGCGCCCGGGTCATCATCGATGGCCGCAACCTGTACAACCCCGAACATCTGGCCGCCGCCGGCCTCTTGTATCGCGGCATCGGATTGCGTCACACCGTGCCCAGCAGCCTGACCCAGGGGCCACGGGCATGAACATTCTGGTGACCGGCGCGGCCGGTTTCATCGGCGCCCATTGCGTGCTGCGGCTGCTGCGCGACGGCCATCAGGTGTGGGGGCTGGACAATTTCAACGACTACTACGACCCGCAGCTCAAGCACGACCGCGTGGCGTGGGTGAAGGATCAGGCGGGGGACTTTGCGTTGGCCCGGGTGGACCTGACCGACGCCTCGGCCATCGATGAGTTGTTCCAGTCACACCGCCCCGACGTGGTGATTCATCTCGCCGCCCAAGCCGGCGTGCGTTATTCCCTGGAGAATCCACGGGCCTACGTCGACAGCAACCTCAGCGGGTTCCTGAACATTCTGGAAAGCTGCCGTCGCCATCCGGTCAAGCACCTGATCTACGCCTCCTCAAGCTCCGTGTATGGCGCCAACCAGCGCACACCTTACTCAGTACAGGACGGCGTGGACCATCCGCTGTCGCTGTATGCGGCCAGCAAGAAAGCCAACGAGTTGATGGCCCACAGTTACAGCCATCTGTTTGGCATCCCATGCACCGGCCTGCGGTTTTTCACGGTGTACGGCCCCTGGGGCCGGCCGGACATGTCGCCGATCCAGTTCGCCCGCGCCATCGCCGAAGGCCGCGTGTTGCAGTTGTTCAACCATGGCGAGCACCAGCGCGATTTCACCTACATCGACGACATCGTCGAAAGCATCGCCCGGCTGATCGAACGCCCGCCCCATGCCATGCCACAGTGGGATCGCGATCAACCGGACCCGGCCACCAGCGCAGCGCCCTGGCGGATCTACAACATCGGCGGGCAGCACCCGGTAGCGCTGCGCACCTATGTGGCGTTGCTGGAAAAGCACTTGGGACAAACCGCCCGGATCGAACTGCTGCCCCTGCAACCAGGGGACGTGTTGAACACCTGCGCCGATGCCAGCGGCCTGGCGCGGGTCACCGGTTTTCAGCCGCGCATCGAGCTGGACGAGGGCCTGGGGCGCTTCATTGCCTGGTTCCTCGATTACTACGCCCTGCCTATCGCCGACACCGCTTGCAGCCCAACGCATGCGACCAACCTTCAGCGGAGGAGTCTATGACCCGACATGAGCAATGCATTCCTATCACCGCCCGCGGTGGCGACAAGCGTGTCGATCCCGAACACCGCCGACGCCTGGACGCGGCCATCCATCGTCAGGGCCGCGGCTGGCTGACTGGTCGCGACGGCGGTCGACCCTGGACGGTCTCGCGCACCAATCGGGTGGTGGCCTGTCTCGGCGCGCTGTCGATCCTGGTACTGCTCAGCCCGCTGCTGCTGGGCCTGGCCCTGCTGATCAAGTTCTCAAGCCCCGGTCCAGTGCTGTTTGTGCAGAAACGCACCGGATACCGCGGTCGGGTCTTTGGCATGTACAAGTTCCGCACCATGGTTGCTGATGCCGAGGCGCTCAAAGAATCACTGCGCCACCTCAACAAGCACGGCGCCGATGCCATCGACTTCAAGATCGACAACGACCCGCGCATCACCCCCGTCGGCCGGTTCCTGCGACGCAGCAGCCTCGACGAGTTACCCAACCTGATCAATGTGGTGACCGGCGACATGCGCCTGGTCGGCCCGCGGCCGACCTCGTTCAACGCCTACCGCTACAAGGACAACCATCTTGTCCGCCTGAGCATCTACCCCGGCCTGACCGGCCTGTGGCAGATCTCCGGGCGCAGCAACATCGACTTCGACCAGCGCGTGGAACTGGACCTCAGCTACATCGCCGAACAAAGCCTGTTGCTGGACTTGAAGATCCTGATGATCACCCCTTTCAAAGTTTTCAGCGGCCACGGAGCGAGTTAAATGGACGGTTCAACCAATATCCTGAGCATCGCAAGCCCGAGCGAGACCAACCTGACCTCAACCGTGCTTGACCCATCCATACGGATTCTGCTTCTGACGGCCGCCAACACCGGCACCGGAACCAGTACCAGTGCCATGGCCCTGGCCGCTCAACTGGCGCAGATGAGCAGCGGCCGCGTACTGCTGGTGGACGCCAGCCAGTCGCCGCGCAACCTCAGCCAGCAATTGTCGCTGCACAAGGAGCGCGGCTTCAGCGACCTGCTGTTCAACAGCCTCGCACCGCCCTTGTTGCAGGACTGCGTGGTGCAGACCTCCAGCTTGCCCTTCGACGTGCTGCCCAACGGTCGTCTGGGGCGCAATGCCGAGCGCCTGAACCCCGAGCAGCTTCGCCCGCTGTTCAAGCAACTGGCCGGGCAGTACCGCTTTGTGGTGATCGACGCTGACGCGGTGTACTCGGCCTGCGACACCCTGGTCATGAGCACCCAGGTGGACGGTGTGGTGCTGGTGGTGCGCGGTGAAGACACCCGCTGGGAGGTGGCCCAGGCCGCTCGCCTGCGTCTGACCCAGGCCGGCGCCAAGGTGGTGGGCAGCGTGTTCAACCGCCGCAAGTACTACATGCCCAAGTGGCTCTACAACAACCTGTAAGCCTGCAAAAAGGATGACGAGATGAACGCCAGATTGCTTGTCCTGCTGCTGTTGCCGCTTGCCGGTTGCACCAGCCACACCGAAACCCGCTCCATGCCGGTGCAGATCCTTACGGCGGCACCGGCCAACGCCCAGGCCACCGACATGCCCCGGGTCGAACAGACCCTGCGTCCCCAGGATGTGCTGGATGTGATCTTTCACATCAGCACCAGCGGGCCGGATGCCTACCGGGTCCAGCCGGGTGACCAGGTGGCCTTGAACTTCACCGCCGCCAGCCAGCTCAACGGCGCACAACAGGTAATGCCCGACGGCAGTATCGAACTGCCGGGGGCCAACACCTCGGTAAAAATCGCCGGGCTGACCACGGATGAAGCACGCCTGGAGGTACAGCGTGCCTATGACCGCAAAATGCTGTTCCAGCCCAACCGCAATCAATTGACGGTGCATGTCACCAGCCCGTTGAGCAACGAGACAAAACTGCGCAACACCCTGACCCACCCGGGCACCGGCATGAGTCGGGAGATCACCGTGGGCCGGGATGGTTACGCAAGCTTCCCCGAAATCGGTGCCGTGCCGCTGCAAGGCATGACCGTCAATCAACTGGAAACCTACCTTAACGAGCGCTACGCCCAATTGCCGGGGCGCATGTCCGTCGATGTGCTGCTCAAATCCACCGCTGGCAACGAGATCTATGTCCTCGGGGAAGTGGCCCAGCCCGGTTCCTACCCGATCCGCCGGCCGATCTCGGTCCTCGAGGCCCTGACCCTGGCCCGTGGCACCAACGTCAAGGCCCGACTCGACTCGGTGGTGATCATGCGCCGCAACGGCAATCAGGTCGAAGCCCGCCACTATGACGTGGAAAAAGCCCTGAGCGGTGACGCCTCGCAGATCGCCTACCTGCAGCCCGAAGACATGCTTTTCGTGCCCAAGACCGGGCTGGCCAAAGCCGGTGAAATGGCTCGGCAACTGGCCGACGTGGTGCTGTTCCAGGGCATGGGAGTCAGCTTCGGCTACCGCCTTGACAGCAAAGGCGACAACGGCAGGTCCAACACTTCTGCAGCAGGTAATTGATCATGAATCCCAAGGAAAACTATCTGCATGAGTTCTTCAGGATTTTCTTCGCCAACAAGCAGTGGGTGAAGCGCGTCTTCCTGATCTTCGCCGTGATCGCCCTGGCGCTGCCGTTGATGCTCAAACAGAGCTTCGACATCACCGCCCAGGTCATCGTCCAGTCGAAAAAACTCTCCCAGGGCGACGCCACCACCTCGCTGAACCAGGAAGACGCCACCTTCATTCCACCGTCCCTGGCGGACATGGAAACCGAGAGCAATATCCTGCGCTCGCCGGCCCTGATCCGGCAGACCATCAGCACCCTGCGCGATCAGGGCGAGTACACCCCTAGCCCCGGCATCTTCAACAAATGGGTGAGCGAGCCGCTCAAGCACTATGTCACCACGCCGCTGCGCGAGTACGTCGTCAACCCGCTGCGCGACGGCCTGGGGCTGGAAGTCGATCCGGTGCGAGATACCACGCTCGACATGCTGACCGACGAAGCCATCGCCAACCTGAAAATCGAAACCCTGCCAGGCTCCAACGTCATCTCCATCGTCTACAGCTTCGGCGACCCGGCCCAGGGCACCCGGTTCGTGGCGCAACTGCTGGAGAACTACCTCTCCGGTCGCCAGGACCTGCAATCGATCGAGCTGCCGCAAGCCTTCTATGAGCAGAAGAAAACCCAGTACCAGACTCGCCTCGACGGACTGGAGGGCACCCGCCTGGCGCTGCTTGAAGACGTCAGCTCCTCCGATCCCAAAGAGGAGATCACCTTCCGCCTGAACGCCATCAACACCGAAGAACAGGCCTTGAACCTGTACCGCGATCGTCTGCTGCAAAGCCAACGCTGGCTGGATTACCTCAAGACCAGCCTGGCAGCGGCGAACAACTCACGGTTCAACGACTACACCTTCCCGTTCACCTTCACCACCACCATGGACAACATCGCCTTCGAAGACCGGGAAATCAAACAACTGGGCGAGCAACTGACCACTCAGGTCAGCCGCTACATGAATGATCTGGCGATCTTCCAGCCCGGCAGCGAGCCGATGCTGTTGACTCGGGAGCAGATCGCGCGCACCCGCCAGCAGTTTCTCAAAGTGGTGAGCAACCGCATCCAGGAACGCACCAACGACCTGGCAGTCGTCAGCTCGGTGATCGACCAGAAAACCGCGCGCATCGCCGAGTTCAAGGAGCGTATCCATCAGTTGCAGCAAACCCAGAGCAAGCTGCGGCAGATGGACACCGAGATCAATGCCCTGCATGCGGCATTTTCCACCTACGCCCAGCGGTTCGCCGAGAGCAGCACCGCCCGCGCGCTGGACAACGACCTGTCCAATGCTCGCGTCCTCAGCCCGCCGTTCGAACCGACCGCCCCGGCGTTTCCCAAGCCGATGCTGATTATTGCGTTCGGTCTGTTCAGCGGCTTGCTCCTGGCGATCGCCCTGGTCTATGTGCGTGAGTTCTTCGACCATCGCTTCAAGCACCCTGCCCAGATTACCCAGCAACTGGATGTACCGGTGTTGCTGGTGATCAACGAGCAGAACCCCGAACAGGTCAACCCGCACCGCAATTGGAGCCTGCCCAGCCTTGTCCATTGGGTGCGCAATTGAACGCGCCGATTGGCCCGACCTGCCGCAGCAGCGCCCTGCCGATCATTCATTTGCTCGACAGCGGCGGCTTCTACGGGGCCGAGCGGATGTTGCTCGATCATTGCCTGGCCACGCCAGGGCAGCACCAAGTGCTGTTCCTGGCGGCGCCGCCGACCTTGATCACGCGCTTTCGCCAGGCCGGGGTCGATTGCCGCCACTGCGCCAGTTGGGCCGAGCTGTTGCAGCACCTGCGCCAGCGACGGGACGAGCAGCCGCTGATCAACACCCATAACTTCAAGGGCCTGCTGTTCGGCTGGGCTGCGGCCACGCTGCTGCGCTTGCCCCTGGTCATCACTCAGCACGGCTTTACGCCTCGCAGCACCAAGCAACGGTTCTACACGTGGCTGAGCCTGCAACTGTGCCGCACCGCCTCGGTCAAGCGCGTGGTCTGCGTGGCCGAAAGCATTGCCGTGCTGCACCGCCAGGCCAGCGTGCGCGCGGAAAAACTCGACGTGATCCCCAACGGCCTGCCGTCGATCACAGCACCGCTGCCTCATCGTGACGACCGGCTGCGCTGGCGGGTCGGCTACGTCGGTCGCTTGAGCCACGAGAAAGGCCCGGACCTGTTCCTCGACGCCATGATCCCCCTGTGCCAGCGGCATGCATCGCTGCACGCGGTGATGCTCGGCGACGGCCCGGAACGTCAGGCCTTGCTCAAGCGCATTGCCGACGCGGGCCTGCCTACTCGCATCGAGCTGCCCGGCTATCAGACCGACATGAACCCCTGGTGGAGTCAGCTCGACGCGCTGGTGATCAGTTCGCGCACCGAAGGCACGCCGATGATTCTGCTCGAAGCGATGCAGGCCGGAGTGCCGGTGGTGGCGTTCGGTGTGGGGGGCATTCCCGATGTGCTGCAGGACCGTCACAACGGCCTGCTCGCGACGCCGGCCGACAGCGCCGAACTGGCCCGGCAGATCGAAACACTGTTTGGCGAACCGCCCCTGGCGCGGATCCTGGCCGATAACGCGCGCCGTACCCAACGGGACCGTTATGACCTGCGCGCCCTGGCCGAACGCTGGTCGCAGCTCTATATCCGCACGGCACGGGAGGCTCGTCCATGATTGTCCCGCTCTCGATCGTCAGTCTGCTGGGCCTGGTTTGCCTGGCGTTGCTGGCCAGCCCCTATCCCTTCCTGGCGCCGGGAGCGGTGCTCGGCCTGGTGGGCGTCGCCGTGCTATACCGCAAACCCGGCTGGGGCTTGCTGGGCATTGCGGCGCTGGTGCCGTTCGAAGGTCTGTTCAAGGAGAATGCTTTTTCGGGCAGCAAATTCTTCGGCGTGGCGCTGATTCTGATCCTGATGCTGCAACTGGCCCTGCGCCAGATTCCCTCATCACGCTTGAGCAGCAATATCTGGCGGCCGCTGATCGCCTTCATGATGCTCTATGGCCTGAGCCTGATGCTGTCGCAGAACCTGGGCCTGTCCATGACCCATCTGCGCGAACTGATGGTAGGGCTGATTCTGTTCGTGATTACCCTGCTGATCGGGCGCGAGCTGAACCTGGACCTGTTCTGCCGACTGATGACCCTGAGCGTGACCACCACCTGCGTGCTGGCAATGTTTTCGGTCAAATACCAGGACCAGGGCCGCGCATCCGGCCTGCTGGAAGACCCGAACGCCTTTGCCCTGTTGATCGCCTTTACCGTGCCGATGGCGTTGTTGCTGGTGTTGCGCAGCCCGAACCTGCTGCACCGATTGTTCTGGGGTGGCTGTTTCATCCTGCTGCTGGGCGGCATGACCAAGACCGAATCGCGCTCGGGGTTGGTGGTGCTGTTGCTTAGCCTGGTGATTGGTCTCTATCACTATCGTGCCCAAATGCCGCGCATCCGCCCGCGACACCTGGGCTTCGCCATGCTCGGGCTGGCAATCATGATTCCCTTGGTGATTGCGGTGATGCCGGCCGGCTACGTGGCGCGCATCCAGTCGCTGAGCATCCTCAGCGCCGGCGCCAGTGCCCACAAAGACGAATCCCTGGGCCGTCGTGCCTCGTACATCGTGGTCGGCAGCAAAATGATCCGCGAGAACCCGGTGCTGGGCAGCGGCCCGGGCACGTTCCCGCTGCACTACGCCCCCACGGGCTACGCCAAGGCGTTCTCGGCCAATCGCAAGCTGGGGGATCTGTATCGCCGGGCCCACAACACTTACCTGGAAATCTTCAGCGAGATCGGCATCCCTGGCGGGCTGATGTTCGTCGGCATGATCGGCCTGGGCCTCTACAACCTGTGGCGCGCCCGCCAGCTCTGGTTGCAACGTCGGGACTGGGTGCAGGCGGACCTGCTGACGCACCTGGGCATGAGTTTCCTGTCGCTGGCGCTGTTTTTGATGTTCCTCAGCGCCCCCAACCATAAGTTGCTGTGGATCATGCTCGCCATCACCAGCGTGTTGCGCTACGACGCCGAACAGGCAACACCGCAGGAGGCCCGTCCATGAGCCGCATCAGCATTGTGATCCCGATGTTCAACGAGGCCCGACACATTGGCCGTACGTTGCTGGCGGCGCAGGAAGCCGCTCGCCAGGCGCAACTGGACTGTGAGTTGATCGTGGTGGACAACGGCTCGGACGATCATGGGCCGCGCATTGCCAACGAACTGGGGGCGCGCGTGCTGATCGTGCCCGGCGTGCACATCGGCGCCCTGCGCAACCGCGGTGCGGCCATCGCCCATGGGGAATGGCTGGCGTTCATCGACGCCGACATCGAGATGCCGGCCAACTGGCTCAAGCTGCTGCTGGAACTCCAAGGCCAGGGCGATGTGCTGGGCCTGGACCTGGACACCCCCGCTCAGGCGCCTTGGTTCGCTCAAGCCTGGCAACGCCGCAGCCAACGGCCAGGCTCGCGTCCCTTGCACCGGGTGCAGTGGCTGCCCAGCGCCAACCTGTTGTTGCGTCGCCAGTGGTTTGAGCAGGTCGGGGGGTTCGACGAAACCCTGCGCACGGGCGAAGACAAGGATTTTTCCCTGCGCCTGCGCAACGCCGGGGCGCAGTTGCTGCTGGTCAATGAAAACGTGGCCCTGCATTGGGGTTACGAAGGCAGTTGGCGGGAGTGGATGAGCAAGGAACTGTGGCGCCAGGGCAGCCATTTGCAGTTGCTGCGCAGCCATGGTCCGAGTCTGCGCCTGCTGCGTTTTCCGGCGCTGTCCATCGGTGCCTGGGGCCTGGACTTTCTGGCGTTGGTCGCTCTGTTCCAGGGCCAGCCGCGCATCGCGCTGATGCTGCTGTTGCTGACCTCTCTGCCCGCGTTGTTCCTCAGTCTGCGTCAAAGCGGGCGTGACCTGCGCCTGACGCTGCAACTGTGGGCCTTGCACGGGGTGCGCTTGCACCTGACCGGCGCCGCATTGCTTCTCAACCTATGTCATTGGAACGTCAGGAGACCTGCCCGTGGCTGAATTTCTTTACTGGTCGTGCCTGTTGCTGCCGGTGTACGCCTACCTCGGTTATCCGTTGATGCTGAGCCTGCTGGCGCCACTTTTTCCGCTCCGGCGCTACGGGCCGGCGTTGCCGATGGACGTCAGCATTGTCATTGCCGCCCACAACGAGGCACGGCACATCGAAGAGAAACTGCGCACCTTGCTGGCCCAGGACTACCAGGCGCGCTCGCTGCAAATCATCCTGGCCAGCGACGGCTCCACCGACGACACAGTGGCCTGCGCTCGGCGGGTCATCGACCCGCGCATCACCGTGCTCGACCTGCCGCGCCAGGGCAAGGCCGCCGCCCTGAATACCGGCGTGGCCCACAGCACTGGAGAGATCCTGGTGTTCACCGACGCCGACAACCAATGGGCCGCCGATACCCTTGGCCACCTGTTGGCCCCGCTGGGCGATCCGCAAGTCGGCGCCTGTGCCGGGCATATGGAAATCCCCGTGCCGGGCAAGGGCCTGAGCCTGGGCGATAGCCTGTATCGGCACTACGAAGGCTGGCTGCGTCAGGTAGAGAGCCGCACAGGTTGCATGGTCTCGGCCGACGGCGCCTTGCTGGCCCTGCGGCGCGAACTGTTTGAACCCATACCGGCGCAGGTCAACGACGACTTCTTCCTCAGCACCTGTGCGCCGGCGGCGGGCAAGTCCATCGTGTATGCGCCACTGGCCCGGGTCACCGACCAAGGCGTGGACGAAGCCGACAAACAGTTTCGCCGTCGCCAGCGGGTCACCGTTGGCGGCCTGCAAAGCCTGGCCCAGCGTCGGCAGTTGCTCAACCCTCTTCGTCACGGGCTCTACGCCATCGGCCTGATCAGTCACAAACTGATCCGCCGTCTGGCGCCGGTGTTGCTATTGCCGCTGCTGCTGAGCAACGCCTGGCTGTGGAATGAACATCTGTTCTATCGCCTGAGCCTGGTGGCGCAACTGCTCGGCTACGCCATTGCAATGATCGGCTTACTGGACGTAGGCCACCGATTGCCCAGGCCCTTTCGCCTGGCGGCGTTCGTGCTGGTGACGCTGGCGGGCATGAGCATCGGGCTGTGGCAGTTTCTGCGAGGTCATCGTTATAGCCAATGGAACCCCGAGCAGAACCGCTAAGGAGACGGCCCATGTCCATCAAACAAGTCTGCAAGCGCACCGGCGGCTGGCTGTACCTGAACACGTCCCTGGGCCGTGGTCCGTTGCGTGGCGCCGGCGTGATTCTGATGCTGCACCGGGTCCTTAACAATGACCGCGCCGCCGAGCTGCCCCATCGCAACGAATTGTGCGTGGGACCTGAGGCTTTCGAGCGCTTGCTGATCTGGCTGCAACGCTATTTCGAATGCGTGCCCTTGATGAGCCTGCTGCTGGCCGATCCTGAAAGCGTCCCGAATCGCCCGCGAGTGGCGCTGACCTTCGACGACGGCTGGCGCGACAACGCGATGAATGCCTTTCCTTTGCTGCGCCAATACCAGGTGCCGGCGAGTATTTTCCTGTCCACCGACTTCATCGGCAGCCGCCAGCACTTCTGGTGGGAAAGCATCGGCGAAACCCTGTGGGGCAGCCATGGCCAAGTGGCGCGACACTCGTTGATCGAGCATTTGCAGCACGTCGGCCGGCCATTGCCGGTGATGCTCGATGACTTGGATGAGCAGCGCCGCAGCCTGTCGCTGATGCACTATCTACAGAGCCTCAAGAGCCTTGACCCGCAGGTCTTGAACGACCTCACCGACGCCTGTCCCACGGGCGCCCAGCCCCAGGCCCTGGACTGGTTCCAGGTACGAATGCTGGAAGACTCCGGGCTCATCCGCTTCGGCCCCCACGGTGCCAGCCACGCGATTCTCACCGCGCTGGATGATCAGCGTCTGCACGAAGAGCTGAGCCGCAGTCGGGCGGCCCTGGAGAACGGTTGCGCCCAGCCGCTGCCGGTGTATTGCTACCCCAACGGCGATCACGATGAGCGCGTGCGTCAACAGGTGGCAGCCCACGGTTTCCCATTTGCCCTGGGCACCGAAACCGGCTTGTATCGCACCGACGGCGATCCATTGAACCTGCCACGCTTCGGCGTCAGCCAACGCAATGCCCAGCACCCTGAATTGCTGGCCTGGCGCATTCGCCGGGGGACACGCCCATGAGCCGCGGCCACTACCTCAAGCACTTGGCGCTGAGCATGGGCACGCGCCTGGCGATGATCGGCCTGCGCCTGCTGCGCAATGTGCTGCTGGCGCGGATCCTGGGGCCAAGTGAACGCGGGCTGTTCGCCCTGCTGAGCACCCTGCCGGACCTGATCAGCGCCGTCACCAGTGGCGGCTTGAATTCGGCCGTGGGCTATCAAGCGGCTCAACAACGCTCGATGGGCCTGCTGCTCAGCCAGGTGCTGGTCTTCGGCTGCCTGTTGGCCGGGTTATTGACGGTGCTGGTGGTGGCACTGGTGCGCGAATTCGGCGGCGAACTGGACATCACCACACAGTTGGGACTGTTGGCGTGGCTGCTGCTGTTGGCCGTGCCGTTGACCGTGCTCAAGAGCGGCCTGCTGACACTGCACAATGCGTCCGGCGGCGTTGGCGCCTTCAATGCCCTGCGGCTGATGGAATCCCTGGCGCCGCTGTTGCTGTTTCTGGCGCTGTTCTGGATGTGGAAAGACACCGCCCTGGAGGCCGCACTGATCAGTTGGCTGGCGGGTCTGAGCCTGGTGGTATTGGCCGGTTGGGTCTGGCTGCGGCGGGACCACAGGTTCACCCTGCAATGGGATCGCTCCAACCAGAAGGAGCTGTTGCGCTACGGTGCCCGCAGCCACCCCGATTTACTGTTCCAGCAAGTGGTACTGCGCTCGGACTACCTGTTCATCGGCGCCCTGCTGGGCAGCACTGCCCTGGGCCATTACGCCATGGCCAGCGCCGCCGCCGAACTGCTGCTGATTGTGCCTGAGGCGGTCACCACGCCGCTGATGAAGCGTTTGCTGCAGCAGGACTCCGACATGAAACGCCTGACGCCTCTGGCCCTGCGCCTGACCGCCACGGTCATGCTCGGCGCCTGCCTGGGCATGGCACTGATTGGTGAATGGCTGATCGTCACGCTGTTCGGCGCGGCCTACCAACCAGCCTATCCCGCCTTGCTGGCGCTGCTGCCGGGGCTGTTCGGATTGTGCTACGCGAGCATCCTGCGCCTGGATCTGCTGGGCAAGAACCGGCCCGGCACGGTTTCACTGCTGATGGGTGTGGGAGCGTTATTGAACCTGGCATTGAACCTGATCCTGATTCCGCGTTACGGCATCGTCGGGGCCGCCGCGGCGTCTTCGATCGCCTATATGGCCGTGACCGTCGCGCTACTGACGATGTACTGCCGCCTCAGTGGCGTGGCGCTATGGCAGACGCTGATCATCCTGCCCAGTGACCTGCTGCCAATGCGGCAGATGCTGATGGGGAAATCCGCATGAACGCCGTCGTCAGGCAGATCGTCATCGCGAGCAGGCTCGCTCCCACAGTGGCTCGCCGCCGAACACAAGAGCTGCGGCCGCTACACCTCCAATGTGGGAGCGAGCCTGCTCGCGATGGGGTCGGCCCGGAGCTTATGCAAACCCCTCAGATCGGGTATCTCCTGCCCGGGGACACCCTGTTTTGCCATGGACTGGAACACACCTCGTTTCTCCCACCACGCCACCCGTCAGGAGGCACCATGAAGTCCCTGCAAAAATTGCGTGATCGCATCCAGAAGAAAGGCCTGCGCGCTGTGCTCAAACAGCTGTTCAGGCGCTACGCGTATTTCCACTCCCGACTGGTGTGGCTGGAGCACGATGTGCGGACCCCGCTTCCCCCGCATAACCTCAAACCCTACCCACCAATGCGCCTGGAGTTCATCACGGTCAGCAATGCCGACGCGTTTGCCCGGCACTTCGGCGACCGCGTCAAAACCATGCGCGAGCTGGCGGCGGAGGGCTACACAGGCTTGATGTACCTGGATGCTCAAGGCGACACCGTGGGTTTCGCCTGGGGCAGTACGCGAGACTATTTCGACCGCCATTTCTATCGCTGCAACTTCCCGATCCAGCCTGGCGAGTACTTTCAGTTCGGTGGCGAGATGATCCGTGCCTACTGGGGTTCCAGGATGTCGGCGGACATGCAGTTGGAAATTTGGAAGATCATGGCTGACAAAGGTTGCGACACGATGGTCGATGTCTGCGACTTGCAAAACATCCCGGCGATCAAGATGCACCTGCGCATGGGCTTCCAGGAGCGCGGCAAGATCACCCACGTGTATCGCCTGTTCGGTCACTGGCGGTTTTTCCGCGACACGTTTTACCGCGGCTCGGCACTGGGCGCTTTTCAAAAACCGGATCAGCCGGTTGCATCGACTGCGGCGGCCTGATGTCCATGGCGATCCGGCTCAAATGGTGTCGCTCCTTGCCGTCCCAGCGGTGTGGCGCCGTGGCAGACACAGATCATCCTGCCCAGCGACTGGCTGCCGATGCGCCGGAGGCTGATGGGGACATCAGCATGAGTGCGCTCGTCAGCCAAAACCCCATCGCGAGCCAGCTCGCGATGGGGGCCATTTCCCAACCCGCCACCCGTCAGGAGGCACTATGAACGTTCTGCAAAAATTGCGTGATCGCATTCAGAAGAAAGGCCTGCGCACCGTGCTCAAAAAGCTGTGCAGACGCTACGTGTTTTTTCACTCCCAACTGATATGGATGGAGCGGGATCTGGTCAGTCCTGTGCGGCCTTGCAAACTTAAGCCTTATCCACTTTTGCGCAGGGAAGTCATCACTACCAGCAACGCCGACGCTTTCGCCACTCACTTCGGCGACCGTGTCGAGACCATGCGTGAGCTGGCAGCCGAAGGCCACACCGGCTTGATGTATCTGGACGACAAGGGCAACACCGTCGCTTTCATCTGGGGCAGTCAACGCGACTATTTCGACCGCCATTTCTATGGTTGCTGGTTCCCGGTCAAGCCGGGCGAGTTCTTCGAGTTCGGCGGTGAAATGATCCGCGCCTATTGGGGCAGTCAGCTATCGGTGGATGTGCAATTGGATCTCTGGAAGACCATGGCCGACAAAGGCAGCGACAAAGTAGTCGACGTCTGCGATCTGGAGAACATTCCAGCCGTAAAACTGCACCTGCGCATGGACTATCAGGAGCGCGGACAAATCACCCACGTGTATTGCCTGTTTGGCCGCTGGCGTTTTTTCCGCGACACGTTCTATAGCGGCTCACTACTGGACCCGTTTCGCAAACCGGCCCAGCCGTCCGCCACCACTGCGGCGGCCTGATGTCCATGGCGATCAGGTTCCAATGGTGCCGTTCCTTGGGCGCGGCGCAGTTCCCTGCAACAGCTTATGAACAGCTGCGAACCCTGGTGCCCGACACTACACCGTTCAACACATTGGCCTGGCTGCAAGCGGCGGAATTTGCGCTGCTGCCAGATCAGCAGCTCAACATACTGCTTGGCTGGCAGGATCAGACACTGTGCCTGTGTCTGCCGCTCATTTCGGGGCGCGAACGTATCTGTGGGCTGCGTTTCCGGGTATTGCGTCACTTGGGCTATCCATTGGCTGACCGCATCGCGCCGCTGATACGTCTGGAAGCCGAGGGTATGGCAGAGGCGCTGATGCAGATCCGCCAACATCTGCCCCATGCGTTACTACAGTTGAATGAAGTGACCGAACCGGTGGGTGAAGGAAGCGTCCTCAGTGCCTGGATGGCCCTGAGCTCGACCGGGGAACGGCGACTCAGTTGCCGGGTGCCGGTGCATTTGATCAGCGACAGCGACCGCCAGGAGATATCCGGTGATCCGCGCTACAAGTTACGCCGGGCGCGCAAGCGGATCGCCGCATGCGGTGCCCAAATCCGCCGGGTGACACCCGATGCCATCAGCATGGGGCTGCTGCTGCACGACCTTGCCGAAGTCGAGGCAGCCAGTTGGAAAGGAGAAGAAGGTGTCGGCATTTTCGCCGACCCCAGCCGTCGGCAATGGATGAATCACGCCTTCACTGCGCTCGCCGCCGAGGGCATGGTGCGGGTGGTGATACTGGAACTGGACGGTCGCTGCATCAGTTATCGCCTCGGCCTGCTGGATCAGGGACGACTGTACGACTACAACCTGGCGTTCCTGCCACAGCATGCCGACCTGGGCAGTGGTCGGGTTCTGCTCGAGGAGTGGATTCGCTGGGGGCTGGATGACAACTGGCGCTGGATCGATGCCTCGCGGGTCAGCCTGGAGAACTCGAGCCATCAACTGCATGAACGCATGACCGGACAACTGGAGCACTGGCGTTGGAGTTTTTATTCATGGCAGCCCGATGGCCTGGTACTGGGGCTCGCCTTGCGGTTATGGAAAAGCCTGAAACCGTTACTGCGCAAGCGCCCGACCGGGCAAAGCGCGACAGCGACTTCGTCATCTACCCCCAAGCGCCAGGAGAATGTGAATGCCACGCCAAGTGATCGTCAACGCTGACGACTTCGGACTCGATCTCAACGAAAACTCCCTGATTCTGCGGGCCTTCGAGGCTGGCGTGATCAGTTCGGCCACGGCCATGGCCAACATGCCGGCTTTCGAGCAAGCTTGTGAAATGGCCCGCAAACCGCTACTCGACGGCCGAATCGGCCTGCATTTCAATCTCAGCTTCGGCCGCCCGCTGAGCCAGACCATTGCTTCGCGACCGGCGTTTTGCGACACGAACGGCGAGTTCGACCTGAACCTCTCGCGCTACTGCCTGCGCCTTGGTTCAAAGGACCTCCGCGCGGTACAGGAAGAGCTTGATGCCCAATGGCAACGCTGCCTGGACCACGGCCTGCGGCCTAGCCACCTCGATTCTCATCAACACGTACATAACATCTGGCCCATTGGAGAGCTGGTGGCCCGCTTTGCCGCCCGACACGGCGTGCCGATTCGGTTGGCGCGTAACCTGGGGGCGAATCTCAACCTGCCCAAGCGCCTGTTCAAGACCATGCTCAACCGTCGCCTGCGCAGCCTGTGCGGCGCGACAGCCGACTACGTCTGCACACCCGCCGACCTGCACCACGCCGCGCCGCCAGGTCACGGCTCGCTTGAGGTAATCGTTCATCCACTGCACCTGGATGAAGACTTTGGCGACGCGAGCCTGATGCCAGGGGACTCACTGACCCAAGTGTTGCATAAACGCCTGTCGGGCGTACCTAGGGTGGCGTACGGCGCGGCGGTGAAGGCTTTGATATTGACCCAATATGGGGATGTGCAGTGATTTAGGATACGCGACAACAAGCCATCCGAAATCCCTCCACCCTTCCAGCGAATCTGATAAAAAGCACCTTCATGCCTTGAGTAGCGAATCGCATCGATGTCTTCGTCTCTTCTCTCCCGCCTTGGGCGACGCTGGCTGGCTTTGCTGTGCATGAGCGCGATGGTGGTCGGGCTGCCGGTGGGCTGTGGCGTGTTGCAGCACAAGGAACGTGAACTGGTGTTTCGGATCGAGCCGGGTACGGCAACCTGGTTCAGCGGCTTGCCGGGCGACGTGCAGGAGTTCGACCTCAAGCCCAAGAGCTTCAAGGCCGGGGAAAATATCCACGGCTGGTGGTGGCCGGCCGAACGCAAGAACGCGCCGGCGATTCTGTACCTGCACGGGGTGCGCTGGAACCTGACCGGTCAGTTGTTTCGTATTCGGCAGTTAAGGGCCCTGGGCTTTTCGGTGCTGGCCATCGATTACCGTGGTTTCGGCAAAAGCCAGGGCGATCTGCCGTCGGAAGCCAGCGTCTATGAAGATGCGCGCATTGCCTGGCAGCGTCTTGAAGTGCTGCAACCGGACCCGGCCCTGCGGCTGATCTACGGCCATTCACTGGGTGGCGCCGTGGCGGTAGACCTCGCCGCGGAGCTTGGCCAGAAGGCGGCGAAAGACGGCAGCCTCGTGCCCGCCCGAGGTCTGGTCATCGAATCCACGTTCACCTCCCTGGGCGATGTCGCCACCGCCATGGCGAACACCTCCCTGCCGGTGCGCTGGCTGCTGTCGCAGAAGTTCGACTCCATCGACAAGATCCGCGAGATCAACATGCCCTTGCTGGTGGTGCACGGCGCCGCCGACCGCTACGTCCCGCCACGCTTGAGCGAACAATTATTCAACGCCGCCCTGGAGCCAAAGCGTCTGTTGCTGGTGCCAGGCGCAACCCACAACAACAGTATGAACCTAGCGGGCAGCACCTACCGCCAAGCATTGGAGGCCCTGATGAAAGCCGGGCCATCGCCAGTGGCCGGACACCCTCCTATCAGCCCGGCCAAGGCGGGCTGATTCAAATCCGCTACCCAATCCCCCTGTGGGAGCGAGCCTGCTCGCGATGGCGGCGGGTCAGTTGGCATTAATGCGGGATGTGCCACCGCCATCGCGGGCAAGCCTTGCTCCCACCGTTTTGCGCGTCGAGGGGCCGGTCGCAAAAAAAAACGGCACCTTACGGTGCCGTTCATTCATTGCAGGTCCAGCTTATTTACGCGCCGCCTCCCATGATTTCAGCAGCTCGGCGTAGCTCACGGTTTCACCCTTAGGCTTCTCGTTGGCCAGTTTCGGCTTCGGTGCGCCCGGTTGGTCGAACCAGTATTGCGCGTCGCGCTCAGGGTTCATTTTCGGGGCGCAGGTGGCCTGGGCCTTGGAGCGTTCCAGGCGGGTCATGATTGCGTCCTGATCCTTGGCCAACCCGTCGAGTGCCTGTTGCGGAGTCTTCTCGCCGCTGGCGGCTTCGGCGATGTGGCTCCACCACAGCTGAGCCAGGCGTGGATAGTCCGGCACGTTGGTCCCGGTCGGGGTCCATTGCACACGGGCCGGGCTGCGATAGAACTCAACCAGCCCACCGAGTTTCGGCGCCAGATCGGTCAAGGCCTGAGAGTTGATGTCCGACTCACGAATCGGCGTCAAACCTACAATGGTTTTCTTCAGCGATACGGTCTTGGACGTCACGAACTGCGCATAGAGCCAGGCGGCCAGCCTCTGCTTCTCAGGCGTGGACTTGAGGAACGTCCAGGAGCCCACGTCCTGATAGCCCAGCTTCATGCCCTCTTCCCAATACGGTCCGCGCGGCGACGGCGCCATGCGCCATTTCGGCGTGCCATCGGCGTTCATCACCGGCAGGCCCGGTTTGGTCATGTCGGCCGTAAAAGCGGTGTACCAGAAGATCTGCTGGGCGATGTTGCCTTGCGACGGCACCGGGCCGGATTCGGAGAAGGTCATGCCCGCCGCTTCCGGTGGCGCGTACTTCTTCATCCAGTCCACGTATTTGGTGGTGGCGAACACAGCCGCGGGGCCGTTGGTGTCGCCGCCACGGGTCACGCTGGAGCCGACCGGATGGCAATTCTCGACGCGAATCCCCCACTCGTCCACCGGCAAGCCGTTGGGCAGGCCCTTGTCGCCGCCACCGGCCATGGAGAACCAGGCATCGGTAAAGCGCCAGCCCAGGGACGGATCCTTCTTGCCGTAATCCATATGACCGTAGACGCGCTTACCGTCGATTTCCTTGACGTCTTCAGTGAAGAACTTGGCAATGTCTTCATAAGCCGACCAGTTCACCGGTACACCCAGCTCGTAGCCGTACTTTTCCTTGAACTTGGCCTTCAGGTCGGCCCGCTCGAACCAGTCGGCGCGGAACCAGTACAGGTTGGCGAACTGCTGGTCCGGCAGTTGATAGAGCTTGCCGTCCGGCGCGGTGGTGAACGAAGTGCCGATGAAGTCCTTGAGATCCAGGGTCGGCGAGGTGTAGGCCTTGCCTTCGTTGGCCATCATATCGGTGATCGATGCGGTCTTGCCGTAGCGAAAGTGCGTGCCGATCAGGTCCGAGTCATTGACCCAACCGTCGTAGATGTTCTTGTCCGACTGCATCTGGGTCTGCAGCTTCTCCACCACGTCTCCTTCCTGCAACAGGTCGTGGGTCAGCTCGATCCCGGTAATGTCCCTGAAGGCCTTGGCCAGCACCTTGGATTCATATTCGTGGGTGGCGATGGTTTCCGACACCACGTTGATTTTCATGCCGCGAAATGGCTCGGACGCCTTGATGAACCACTTGAGCTCTTCGAGCTGCTGTTCGGCTGTCAGGGTAGACGGCTTGAATTCACTGCCAATCCATTTTTTCGCCGCGTCTTCATAGGCGTCGGCCCAGGCCGCAGCGCTCAACCCGCTGAGTGCCAGCACGGCTGCCAATGAAACGCTATGTCGCAGCTTATTGTTTTTATCGAACATAGAGACCTCCTGTTTGGGTTTAAGAGCCTGATCGTCGAACCTTCGACTAGCCCCACCGCATCACTGCCAACAGCCACACCAAAGACAACGCGAACGCTATCCAGATGCTCCAGTCGGTGGCGCCGATCACCAGCAGATGCAGGTAGGCGCTACCGAGAAGACCGATAAACAACCGATCGCCACGGGTGGTGGCAATCGGCAGGAAACCGCGCCGAGGGATACTCGGCGAACGCAGTTCCCACGTAGTCATGCCTGCCAGCAGCAAGGCGATGACACCAAAGAAGGCCGCCGTCGGGCCGGTCCAGTTCATCCATTCCATCATCGTCTCCTCAGACCCGGCCCAGGGCAAAGCCCTTGGCCACATGGTTGCGTACGAACCAGATCACCAGCATGCCTGGCAGGATAGTCAACACCCCCGCCGCCGCCAGCACGCCCCAGTCGATACCCGATGCCGAGACCGTGCGGGTCATGACCGCCGCGATCGGCTTGGCATTCACCGAGGTGAGGGTGCGCGCCAGCAACAGTTCGACCCAGGAAAACATGAAGCAGAAAAACGCCGTGACGCCGATGCCGGAGCCGATCAACGGGATGAAGATCTTCGCGAAGAACTTGGGGAAACTGTAGCCGTCAATGTAGGCAGTCTCGTCAATTTCTTTCGGCACCCCGGACATGAACCCTTCGAGGATCCACACCGCCAGCGGCACGTTGAACAGGCAATGGGCCAAGGCCACAGCGATATGAGTGTCGAACAGCCCGATGGACGAGTACAGCTGGAAGAACGGCAGCAGGAACACCGCTGGCGGCGCCATGCGGTTGGTCAGCAGCCAGAAGAACAGGTGTTTGTCCCCCAGGAACCGGTAGCGGGAGAACGCATAGGCCGCCGGCAACGCCACAGCCAGGGAAATCACCGTGTTCAGGCTGACGTAGTACAGCGAGTTCAGGTAACCGGTGTACCAGCTCGGGTCGGTGAAGATCACCTTGTAGTTCTGGAAGGTGAAATCCTGGGGCCACAGCGTCAGGGTGCCGAGGATCTCGGTGTTGCTCTTGAACGACATGTTCAGCAGCCAGTAGATGGGCACCAGCAGGAACAGGATGTAGATCAGCAACGGAATCAGCTTTCTCTTGCTCATGGCGCGGGCCTCAACGGTTGGCGTCGGAATGAGTCATGGCGGTATAGAACAGCCACGACACCAACAGAATGATCAGGAAGTACACCAGGGAAAACGCAGCCGCCGGGCCCAGGTCGAA
Organism: Pseudomonas sp. N-1-13; assembly: GCF_057787095.1. NCBI lineage: Bacteria > Pseudomonadati > Pseudomonadota > Gammaproteobacteria > Pseudomonadales > Pseudomonadaceae > Pseudomonas > Pseudomonas sp. N-1-13. The sequence goes on from NZ_JBYNRI010000001.1 coordinate 3,861,845, forward strand.
TTGACCGATGGCCATCTGAGTCAGGGTCTGGCTCAGGAACGTGGTGGCGTTACCCGGCCCGCCGCCGGTGAGCACGAACGGCTCGGTATAGATCATGAAGCTGTCCATGAAGCGCAGCATCACCGCGATCAGCAGCACGCTCTTCATTTTCGGCAACTGAATATGCCGGAACACCGCCCAGTTGGAGGCCCGGTCAATTCGCGCGGCCTGGTAATACACGTCCGGAATCGCCCGCAACCCGGAATAGCAGAGCAGCGCCACCAGGGACGTCCAATGCCAGACGTCCATCACCAATACCGTGACCCAGGCGTCCATGGTGTTGGCCGCATAGTTGTAGTTGATGCCCATGGCGTTGAGCGTGGAGCCCATCAGGCCGATGTCGGCGCGGCCGAAAATCTGCCAGATGGTGCCCACCACGTTCCATGGAATCAGCAGCGGGATCGCCAGGATGATCAACACCAGGGACGACCATTTGCCCTTGGTCGGCATGGTCAGGGCGATGGCGATGCCCAGCGGAATCTCGATCAGCAGTACGCACGCCGAATAGATGAACTGGCGCAGCAACGAGTCGTGCAGCCGTGGATCGAGCAGCACCTGCCTGTACCAATCGGCACCGACGAAATAGCGGCTGGACTGGTCGAAGATGTCCTGCACCGAATAGTTGACCACGGTCATCATCGGGATCACCGCACTGAACGCCACCAGCAGGAACACCGGCAACACCAGCCACCAGGCCTTGTTGTTCTGCACCTTGTTCATGGCTGCACCTCACTCAACGGTTCCAGCAAGTATTCATCGGCATACACCATCAGCCATTGGCCCGGGAAACTGATGTACGCGGTGCCTTCGGGCACCGGTTTGTCTTCGGCCAGGCGCACCTTGATCGGCGCGCCATCGAGGTTGAGGGTGAGGATCTTGTAGGTGCCCAGGTCCTCGACGTGGACCACATCGGCCCGCATCGCATCGTCGTAAGGCCCGTCCCAGACATGGACGAATTCAGGACGAATACCGACCTTCAGGCTTTTGCCTTCGGCCTGGGCAATACCGCGTTGCAACGTTTCGGACAGCGGAAAGTGGGTGGAAGCGAAACCGACGCCGCCGGGTTGTGCCGTGACCTCGATCAGGTTCATCCCCGGGCTGCCGATGAAATAGCCGACAAAGGTGTGGCTCGGACGCTCGAACAACTCCCGAGGCGTACCGAACTGCACGATCTGACCGCCATACATCACCGCGATCTTGTCGGCGAAGGTAGAAGCTTCCAACTGGTCGTGAGTGACGTAGACCATGGTGATATTGAACTGCTCGTGGATCTGCTTGAGCTTGCGCCGCAGTTTCCATTTCAGGTGCGGGTCGATCACCGTCAGCGGTTCATCGAAGAGGATCGCCGACACATCGTCGCGCACCAGCCCGCGCCCCATGGAGACCTTCTGTTTTTCGTCGGCGGTGAGGTTGCGGGCCTTTTTGTCCAGCAGGTTCTGCAGGTCCAGGACCTCGGCGATTTCCTGCACCTTGGTGTGGATTTTCGCCTCGGCCATGCCCTGGTTACGCAGCGGGAAGGCCAAGTTGTCGAACACCGTCATGGTGTCGTACACCACCGGAAACTGGAACACCTGGGCAATGTTGCGACGCTCCGGGGTCAGGTCGTTGACGACTTTGCTGTCGAACATCACTTGGCCTTCGGAGGGACTCAGCAGTCCGGAAATGATATTGAGCAAGGTGGATTTGCCGCAGCCCGATGGCCCGAGCAACGCATAGGCGCCGCCCTGCTCCCAGATGTGGTTCATCTCGCGGATCGCGTAATCCTCTGGGCCCGCCGGGGTGCTGGTGTAGCTGTGGGCGAGGTTCTGCAAACGAATTTCAGCCATCAGGCAACCCTCGCAATACGCTGGCCTGGGGCTTGGACCAGCTTGCCCTGGGCATCGAAGACAAACAGTTTGTGGGTCGGAATGTAGATGCGGATCGGCTCATCCACGTCGTATTCATGGACGCCGGACAAGTGCAGCACCAGCAGGAAATGCTCGTTGCGCACGTGCAGGAATGTCTCCGAACCGCTGATCTCGGCCACCTCGACGGTCACCGCCAGTTCCAGGTCGTCGTCGTTGCTCGGCACCAGGGAAATATGACTGGGCCGCACACCGAAGCGGAACTCACCCTCGCCCACCGGCCGCAGATCGACGTTCAGCGGAAAGTGCACGAAATTGGCGAAACTTACTTCATTGCCGGCGATGCGGCCCGGCATGAGATTGATCGGTGGCTCGGAGAACAGCTCGGCGGCCAGTACGGTTTGCGGCTGGTGATACACCGAGGCCGACTTGCCGCTCTGGATCACCCGGCCCTCATGCAGAATCGTCGTGGTGCCGCCCAAAGCCAGGGCTTCGTTGGGTTCGGTGGTGGCGTAGACGGCAATGGTGTGGCGGGCCTGGAACAGTTCGCGCATTTCCTGGCGAAGTTCCTCACGCAGCTTGTAGTCCAGGTTCACCAGAGGCTCGTCGAACAGGATCAGTTCGGCGTCCTTGACCAGCGCCCGGGCCATGGCGGTGCGCTGCTGTTGGCCACCGGACAGCTCCAGCGGGTGACGCTGCAGGAACTTCTCAATGCGCAGCATCTTCGCGGTTTCCAGCACCTTGCTCTGGATCACCTCGTTGGACACACCGGCCTGGCGCAGCGGCGAGGCGATGTTTTCGAACACCGTCATGGTCGGGTAGTTGATGAACTGTTGATAGACCATCGACACGTTGCGCAGGCGCACCGGGCGCTGGGTGACATCAACGCCGTTCATCAGGATGCGACCGCTGTCGGGCTTGTCCAGACCGGCCATCAGGCGCATGAGACTGGTCTTGCCGGACAGCGTGCGGCCCAGCAGAACGTTGAACGATCCGGGTTCGAAACTCAGGTTGGCATCGTCGATCCAGGTCTGGCCTTCGACGGTGCGACAAATGTGCTCAAGCGTTAATGACATGGCTCGGCCTTTTTATTATTTGGAGTCAAGCGACCCGAGTCTAAAAGCGAAAGCCGTGCCAGAAATCACAAGCTCATGATCCTGTTGATTTTTTCTCTTATCCTTCAGAAAAGAACGTTCGTTGATGAACGAAAATGAACAACCTGACTGAACAACTGAACAGATTGCTGGTTGACAATGAACAATTTTGAACAACACTGAATAAAGGTTTTCGGCCGGCCTGACTTCGATCCTGTGGGAGCGAGCCTGCTCGCGATAGCTTTGTGTCAGGCACATCAATGCTACTGATCAGACGCTATCGCGAGCAGGCTCGCTCCCACAGGTTTCGTATATCAAGTGACATTCAGGCATGCCCCAGCACAAGGAGGATGTGCGAGACTTACCACAACAATAAAAACAACATCTGCGAGAGTGCCCCATGGCCGCACCTGCTCCAGCCTTGTCCCACGAAGCCATCATCCAGGCCTCCTGGTCCCGCTGCCGCGCCTTTGGCCTGAATCACCAGAGTGTGCCTGCCTTCGATCAATTGCCCGCCGAAGGCATTGCCCAGTTGCTGGAAAGCCAGCATTCGCTGGTGCAGACCACCCACCAGGAAGTCCTGCCGTATTACGAGAATATCCTGAGCAACTCCAATTGCCTGATCATGCTGGCAGACAACCAGGGCCAGGTGCTGACCTCGTGGGGGACCCAGCGCTTTATCGAACCGAAACTGGCCCATGGTTTCAGCGCCGGGGCGAGCTGGATGGAGCGCTGCAGCGGCACCAATGCCATCGGCACGGCACTGGCCTGTGAACAGGCGGTGCACATTGAACACGATGAACACTTCCTCAAGGCCAACCGCTTCATGACCGGCTCCGCCGCGCCGATCTTCGACGCCGAGCGCAAGGTCATCGCAGTGCTGGACGTTTCCAGCGACAGCTACCTGCCGCCCTCCCACACCCTGGGCATGGTCAAGATGATGAGCCAGACCGTGGAAAACCGGCTGATCCTCAACCTGTTTCGCGGTGAACACTTCCAACTGACCTTCAACACCGGCTTGAACAACCTCGACAGCCAATGGGCCGGGCTGCTGATTTTCGATGAAACCGGCCAGGTGCTCTCCGCCAACCGCCGCGCCGACAATCTGCTGGGCCTGCGCCTGTCACGGGTGAGCATCGAAAGCCTGTTCAAGGTTTCGCTGCTGGAGCTGCTGAACCAGCCCGACGGCCTGCCGTTCGCCCTGCAAGCGTCGGGGAGCAATCGCTTCCAGTGTTTGCTCAGACGCCCGCAACAGGTGACGGTCAAGGCCCGGGTCTTCAGCGAGCCAGCGCCCTCGTCCGCCCCCGCCGCGAACGTGATCAGCCTCAATACCCTGCACTTCGGCGACAGCCGCGTGGAAAAAGCCGTACGCCAGGCCGAGCGCTTGCTGGAGAAGGACATTCCACTGCTGATCCACGGCGAAACCGGGGTCGGCAAGGAAGTGTTCGTCAAAGCCCTTCACCAGGCCAGCTCCCGCAGCAAGCAGCCGTTCATTGCGGTCAACTGCGCGGCGATCCCCGCCGAGCTGGTGGAATCGGAACTGTTCGGTTATGAAAAAGGCGCCTTCACCGGCGCCAATCAAAAAGGCAGTATCGGCCTGATCCGCAAGGCCGACCGCGGCACCTTGTTCCTCGATGAGATCGGTGACATGCCCCTCCCGACTCAGGCCCGATTGCTGCGAGTATTGCAAGAGCGTTGCGTGCAACCGGTGGGCAGCGCCGAGCTGTTTGCGGTGGACATTCGTATCATCTCCGCCACCAACCGCTCGTTGCGCGAACAGGTGCAACTGGGCCGGTTCCGCGAAGACCTGTACTACCGCATCGGAGGCCTGACCCTGGAACTGCCGCCCCTGCGCGAACGCAATGACAAACAGGCCCTGTTCAAACGTCTTTGGGAACACCACCGCGAACCCACACAATGGGCCGGCCTGAGCCGCGAAGTGCTGGATCTGTTCGAACGCCATCCATGGCCAGGCAACCTGCGCCAGGTCAGCAGCGTGCTGCAAGTGGCCCTGGCGATGGCCGAAGAGCAGCCGATCCGCCCGGAACATCTGCCAGACGACTTCTTCATTGATCTTGAAATGGAGCCGGTGGAAACACCGGAGCCGCTGACGGTCGACCTGAACGATGTCGAGGACCTGAACCGTCAGTTGCAGGCGGTGGGCGGGAACATTTCGCACCTGGCGCGGCGGCTGGGGGTCAGCCGCAACACCTTGTACAAGCGCCTGCGACAACTTGAAAGCTGATGCAAAACCTGTGGGAGCGGGCTTGCTCACTCCCACAGGCGTTTCGCTTAACTGACTGGCATCACTTCGAATGAGGCTGCTATTTATTCCATTGGCGCTTTAGTCGAACGCACCGTTAAGCACTTCATAGATGATGCCGGTGGCAATCGCCACCAGAATCAGGTCCGTGCCCACCTGCTGCCATTCGTACCCGTCATAGTGCGGCAGGCGCCCCAACAAACGCCCATCCAGCTTCTTGGCAATGCCCGGTGGCAACGGCTTGCCTCGGGCGAGGTTTTTCTGGATACCCGGCGGCAGTGGCGGACCGGGGCTCCAATAATCACGGTGACCGCTCACCAGGCCGAGAATGCCGCCGCGGTCGATGCTGGGGCCGTTGTGCCAATCGCCACCACCACCCGATGGATTGCCCTTGCCGCCCTGGTTACCTTTGCCGCCCTGATTGCTACCTGGGTTGCCTTGACCGCCCTTGTTGCCCTGCCCGCCTTTGTTTCCTTGTCCTTGACCCTGGCCTTGATCGAATTTGGCGTTCCCTTTGTCGTTACCCGGGTTCGCCACTACAGCGGTAGAACCCGCCACGAGGGCGAAGCAGGTAACCGCAACAATCAACGAGCGCGATTTGAACATGGTGGTTCTCACTGAAAAGGGAACATCCCTGTGAATATAGAGGCTAACAGTGATATTAGTTCCATATCATACTGCGCGCTGACAGCAAGGCCCGATACCGTACAACGACGTTCCCAAGGAGCTCCATGCGCAAGGATTACCTGGCCTTTTTCGTTTCAATGTTCCTCTCACGGCTGGCCGACCAGATACTGCTGTTCATCGTCCCGCTGATTGTTTTCCAGACCACCCAAAGCGTCTCCTGGGCGGGCCTGGCTTTCTTCGTCGAATCCCTGCCACGCTTTCTGTCGTTCCCGATCTGCGGGGCGCTGTGCGACAAGTTCTCGCCCATTCGAATCCTGCACATCAGCCAGGTTTATCGCGCCGTGATGTGCATCGCCGCCGTGGTGCTCTTCATGATTTTTGGCGGCATTTATTGGATCGTCGCCCTCTCGGCGGTCTGCGGTGTATTGACCACCCAGGGCATCATGGCTCGCGAGGTGGTGATGCCCTACATCTTCAAGCATTACACCTACACCAAGACCTTGTCGTACTCGCAGATCGCCGACCAGACCGGGCTGGTGCTGGGCCCGCTGATCGCCGCGCTGATGCTGGAGGTATGGGCCTGGCACTGGGTGGTGCTGGCGATTGCCGTACTGTTCCTGCTGGCGGACCTGGCGATGCTGTTCTGGCAGCGGACCAGCGCGGTGACGCTGGAAACCTTCGAACAACATCACGACGTCTGGCTGAACCCGCTGCGCATTGCCTTCGGTCACATCCGCAACCTGGCCGAGCTGAAAAAAATCATCGGCCTGGCCGTAGGGGTCAACCTGATCATCGGCGTCACCCTCGCCACCTCGGCGGCCATGGTGATCGGCGAGTACAGCGCCGGCAAGGACTACTACGCCTGGTTACAGGCAGCCGGGGCCGTGACCACCATCATCATTCTGTTCTTCCTGGCGCGGGTGACCTTGCCCTTGAGAGTCTTGGGCAGCGTGTCTTACACGCTGATCGCCGCCGGCGCCTTCATCACAGCACTCAGCCCGACGGTATGGGGTTACATCGTCGGATTTCTGCTGATCGTCGGCTTCGACAAGATGTTCAACGTCTACATACGCAGCATTCGCCAGCAGGTCATTCCAGCCAGGGATTTTGGCAAGACTGTCGGCGTCATTACCCTGCTCAACAACCTGTCACAGCCCTTGGCGGGGCTGTTGGTCGCGCTGCTGGCAGCGCCCGTCGGAACGCAGCAGGTGATCCTGCTGCTGGCGCTTGCCACCAGCCTGATCGGCATCACCGTGGTCGCGTTCTTCAGCAAGACGGCAGGCATGCCGGCCGGCTATGGCGCCGACACAGACGCTTGAGAAGTCGCCCGCGTCTTTAAATATTCATCTGTGGGCGGTTAGAGTTTCCCGGTGCCCACCATTCGTCGCTAATGGAAGGTGACGCGCATTTCGCCGCCACGTCTGGCTCAGGGTTTGCACCGACTTGTCATGGCAGCCCCAGGGCGACGTAACCCTGACGCGGCGGCCGTCTTATCACTGCTGGTCAGTCACCGGAGATGTACCGTGTCAACTCTCAATGAAATCGCAGCGAACCACGCGAGAATGGCAAAGGCAAAGGAAGAAGAGTCGATACGGCTACGTGCACTTCACAGTCAAATAGTCGGTAGTTTTGACATTGCGCCGGTCGAGGCGAAACAGAAGATGCCACTGCACTTCATGGCCGGCGTTCAGGACCACTCGTTTGGGGAGGCATTGGCCCTGAACTTCTGACCTGTGTTACTTGGAATTCATCGCCCGCTTGTGAGCGGGCGACATGGTTTCAGAACTGCCTGACCAAAGCGGCTGCAAGTATCCCGGCCGCAATCGCCGGCAGAGGTTTCTTCACGATCACCATGATGATTGCGGTGCTCAGCAAAGCCAGGCGCGCGCCGTTGTCACCCTCGATCGCCAACGGGGCAAGCACGGCCACCAATACCGAGCCGGACATTGCCGTGATGAATTGCTGCACCCGATAGTTGATCGGCACGAACGACATCACGAAAACACCGCCCCAGCGGGTCGCCAACGTCACGATGGCCATGATCAGGATGATGATCAGGGTGCCATGGCCCGCCGTGTCGATATTCATTGTTTTTTCTCCATCCACAACGCGCCCAGAATACCTCCCGCCAAAGCCCCCACCACGACATGACTGTTAGCCGGCAGATACCAGTAGGCCAACAGCGATGAACAGGCCGCCACAGTCCAGATGATGAGCATACGCAGGTTCTTCTTCCCGCCCACGACCATCGCCAACAGGAAACACCCCATCACCATGTCGAGCCCGAAACTGACCGGGTCTTCAATGGCGCTGCCAAAGTGCAGCCCCAGCCAACTGCCCAGGATCCAGGCGACCCAGAGCGCGATGCCACCGCCAAATAAAAGCCCCAGCCCAGGTTTTCCACGGCTGAACGCTTGCATCGCCATGGCCCAGTTGGCGTCCGAGACCACCAGCATCACACCATAGCGCTTGGCAACCGGCAGCTCCCGTAGCCATGGGTAGAGCGTGGCGCCCATCAACAGGTGCCGGGCGTTGATGGCAAAGACGGTGATCATCAACGGAACGACCGGGACCTGTTGGCCCCACAGATCCAGCGCAGCAAATTGAGAAGCGCCGGCGAATACCAGCGTGCTCATGAGCACGGCTGAAACATCACTCAACCCCGACTGCGCTGCGGCCAGGCCAAAGGCGACGCCGAATACAACGACGAACAGAGAAATGGGGAGCAGCTGTTTGAAGCCGTCGTAGATGTGATGGAGCTTTAGTTCATGCAGACGAGATTCTACGTTCGACAAGAGATGGCCTCTTAAAATATTTGCTGCGTCACTTGAACAACCCAGGGCCGCAAGACAGGAACCGTGTCAGCAAAGAAGTCATGGGGAGCCCTACGATTCAATGTAGGGCTTCCTTTAGCCATTCTCGTCAGTTATCACTGCGAGCGCACTGAACTGCTGACTTACTCAACCGCCGACCGGCTGTTACGCCAGAACAGATACGCCAGCCCCACCGGCGCTATGAAAATCGCCAACGACCAGCACATCGCCATGGTGAAAACCTTCACTATCAGCATGAACAGCGCATTCACGAAGAAAACGTTGTTACCCATGATGTAGCCAACAACGCTTTCGTAGACGAACCGAGAATACGGATAGAGCAATGAGTTGATGACCGCCAACACAATCAGCCCAGGCTTGGCACCGATTCCTCCAGGGCCATTGGCCGCCAAAGAGATGATCATCACAGCGAACACCAGCCCAAAAAGGAACTGACGGATGTAATAGCTGGTAGTAAGACCCCCAAAGGTCTTGGCGAAAAATGAGTGCATAGAAGATCCCTCTTGAACGCTGATTTAAACGAGGCGCCACCATACCAGCATCATTTTTTCGCGCAAGATCAAGCAGATCCCCGGATTGATGTCAGCGCAAGCGGTAGACAATCGGACCGAGTCCTTGCTTTTAGAAACTGAGACCTACAAAAAACGGGCGAATCATAAGTCGCCCGCTTTTGCCATAAATCAGCAAGGACGAAAGCTAAGCGTCGGGATGCTCACTGGCCACCGAATCGGCGGCCTCCACATCAGACATATCCTCCTCGACAGGAGCCTCATCATCCGCCGGCAATGGAACCTCGGGGCCGTCCTTCTTGGGATCGTGGCCTGTTTCATTATCCGTGCCACGGGTTACGTCCTGCTGGGATTTGTTCCCAGGGGCATTCTCGTCGATTTCCATGTTGGCTCTCCGTTCTGACGCGAGGGATTTCCACGCTTAAACATCAGAGATGTCTGGGCAACTGCAAGTGCCGGGCAATGGATGAACGGCAGGTACAGAAAAAACGGAGTTTGAATCGGTGGATTCAGGGAATGTTGGCGCTGGACACGGAGTTCTGAGTGGACTGCGCCGCGCGCCGACGTTACTCACGGGACAGGAATCGGTCGATGATCATCGAGACCGCTTGCACCGGAGAGACCAAGGCTGTGTCTATGCAAAACGAAGCTTCATCCCATGGCTCATATTCATGATCCAGTACCGATTGCCAGGTTGGTGGAGTCAGCCCTGGAACATCAACCATCCTTGTTTCGACCCGGCGTCGATGTTCATCTTTATCGGAACAGACCACTTGGATATTTGCTAATCGGACACTGGCCTGTGAGGCGATTTCGCTCCACGCGATCCGGCTTTCGAGGACGGGATTGACACAATCAACAATGACCGTGCGGCCCAAACGAAGATTACTCCGCGCAAGCTCATTGGCGACCATGTAACCACTGCGCCCCACATCTTGCGCAAGAGCGCCCGAGTTTCGAATCGCCTGCTCAATAGTATCGATCCGCAGGTACATGGCGCCTGTTGTCGCGGCGAGATCATTGGCGATAGTCGTTTTTCCGGTGCCGGGAAGGCCGCTGAAGACGATGAGCATTCCATATCCTTCGATTAATGCGTCAGGTAGAAAACCGCGGCCCGACCACAATTTGGACCGTTGGAATCGTCCCGTTTCATATTGTGGGAGGTATCCCATTTTCCTTCACGCCTCAATGAAGAACCCTGCGGCTCTCCCCAATCCTGATTCTATCGAGCGCCCGGTTTAAAGCATCCAAGGCATCGAGCAGAGCTTTGGCCTCAGCTTCCCGACCATCACCCCAGAGGCGTTCAGCCATTTTGTTCAGTGCCTGGATAGAGCGTTCAATGTCAGCAGCCGTCGCTGCTTTGCTTTCCTGATGTTTCTTTGGCATTGGTTAACCCTTCCTCAGGGCGTGTTGCATCAGCTTCAGTGCGAATACTTCGCCAACCGGAACACCTGCTTCAAAATGGAGAACTGCCGCTCCTGCCTCTTGGCGAAGGAGAGAGAACTGGAGGGCCAGACCACAATTCTTCGTCTCTGATCACCCACCTGTCTCAAATCGTGACCTGCCCCGTTATTCGCTTTGATTACGAAAGAATCAATCTTTTGCAACAACTAATGTTTGCTGAGTACCCCATGCCAAAAAATATCCTAGGGCACACGTCTCAATAACGCCCAACCAAGGGTCATAATAATCGATTGTATTAGCAGAATCATCATATCCCAATACGACCACGTAGTGAGATTCAACAAACACCAAGAACCCTGAATATTGGCTTGCATACTGCAAAATAGGCTCCAGCTTTGCATAAGCTTTAAGCTCTCTTGCCCCATGCACAAGTCCAGTTTCCTTTGAAAAGTGATAGGTATTGTAATATTTGGCCAGCTCTTCTAACTGATGAAAAGTTATCCCGTCGTGAACCCATTCAGGATAGAAACCAATTACAGCCTGCTCCGAGACCTGAACATCATTTAATCGCATAAGCACTGAAAAGCTCGCAGCCCAGCAACTATGACTCACCTTTTGTATCTCAAGCTTAGGAAAAATAGAAAAAAACTTTTCTCGAGTGACACCTTCATATGCCATATGAACTCCCTTTCATTGGAAAGCCAATCGATCAATCCATACGTTAAACGTAACTGTCCAACTATTTACTTGTAGTTGATCAATGCACATTTTTCCACAATCTCGAGGATTCCTATGCCGGAGGCAGGATGCACGCACAATTCTTGAAAACTGACAGCGGTCGCGGTCAACTCGCGGGTCCCGTCTTCCGCCTTCCGAAAACTTAACGGCAGCCAGTTTTTTCCCGAACCAGCCAAAACAAAGGGTTTTCAGCGCGGCGAAATATATCTGTCCCCCCTTTTCCAATTGGCCTCGTCTTTCCTGCCCGGCTTCCGACATTCGCGCGACAGACGGGATCAGATCGACGCCCATCCACTTGAGAAGACCGCAGCCTCTTCAGATCCCGGTGCTGTTCGGGTCAATGGCAGTGGCGTGTTCCAGCTTTCTTGTCGTTATGACAGCCCTGCTTGTCCGTACGGCCACCATGAGCAATTGCGGATACAGAGGTGACTGCAATAATTGCTGCCAGTACTAGGGTGATGATTTTCATGGTCCACTTCCTGTGATTGCGAGTTCCTGGGTTGTGCCGATTTGGCTGACCGACGCGAGTAGATCGTGGGGCCTATATCTCCCCGCCTCGTCAGGCGATTCATACATGCTGAATGCATAGAATTTAGCACCATTACTTCGCCACTACGAGCCGCATAACAGGGCTTGCCCTTTGCCATAGGGTCAGGGGTAAAACTGGGAAAAGGCCACGGTTTTGGGGCCTCTTGTAATCGGCCCGATTCATAATCGTGGTATGTCCCGTTTCCTCCACCTCACAGCTGGGGTTCAGGAGAAAGCCGTTACCGTCGAGGGCAGCCTATCTTGAATGTCCGAATGGATAACGCCTCGTTACGCGCATCTTTTTCGTTCTGAGCCTTCATGGTGAAGCTACCGTCTTGGTAGCTGCGAGCCATAGCTTGGTTATTCTTATCGATTTCATCGTAGATGCGAGCACACTCGCTGGTCGTTGCTTCAGGAGTCGTCGGCACTGGCGCGTTTTCTATGTCCAGAACGTACTGGGATTTCTGATAGGCACAGCCGGTAAGAGCGAAGATAGCGAAAATTGTGATGACTTTATTCATGAGATTTCCATATCGTTAGTGAAACCAGGTCCGCTTTAGTAAACAACTGTGCAGCTCTTCCCAATCTTTCTTCAATAGGACGTCGCGATTGCCTGAGCAAGTTGCATATCAGACATCAGAGGTGACGTGTAGGTCGCGCGGTAATATCGGCAAGCCTGTTCGAACTGTGCACCCCGGATCTCGCCATCTGAACCCATAAACGCGAGCGCATCAGCCTTGGCGGGCTTGAAGTTCTTTGTAGCCTGCAGAGAGAGCCCGGTCGTTCCTGCAAGAAGGAAGGTAGGTGCCAGCGTTATCATCATCATCGAGTTTTGATACGAGCCCTTATCTTCCGCTACCGCTTGAGCGCTGATCGACACCATGATGGCGACGGCCACAGTCATCCATGAATCCATTCTTTGATGCTTCCATTTCGATCTAGGGGCACCACGATAGCAGAGTAGGTACTCACCAGAAACAAGAAGCTCGGCGCTGGGCCGGGCCGTGCGAAGGGCTGAAAGGGGACGGGCTAAAAGGGGATAGATTTATTTTCTAGCCGGCTGCCAGTTGATCCAAGCGAATACATTCGATGAAAACTCTCAGCGCAGCGAAGTAAAAATAAATCTGTCCCCTTTTCTACTGCGGATTGATGTCAGCGCAAGCGGTAGACAATCGGACCGAGTCCTTGCTTTTAGAAACTGAGACCTACAAAAAGCGGGCGACTCATAAGTCGCCCGCTTTTGACATAAATCAGCAAGGACGAAAACTAAGCGTCGGGATGCTCACTGGTGAAGAAGGTAGCGGAGCAAATACGCCAGCGGCATACGCACGACGGACTGATCGATGTCCCGTGGTTTGACTGGACTTGGGCCTCGCATGGAGATTCTGGGCAGTGGTCACTCCAGAATAAAAAGACCAGAATAAAGACCTATTCAGGAGTCATATCCATGCAAAATATTCTTGCCGATGTGGCCGTCAGCGTATCTGAACTCATGAAGAACCCATCTTCCGCCTTGAGCAGCACCAATGGCTTACCTGTGGCCGTGCTGAACCACAACCGCGTTGTGGGCTACATGGTCCCGGCGAATGTCTATGAGGCGATGGTCGAGCGCCTGGACGAACTGGAACTCGTACACCTGGTCAAGGCACGTCTCGACGCCAACGAAACACCTGTTCGACTATCTCTCGACGATCTGATTGGCGAGGCCGAAGCAGATATCGCCAATGGCCGTTGAGTAGCGAAAAAGCCCGCGTATCGGCTATCAGTGGCTTCCACTATAACAAGCCTCCCCAAACCCCAGACGCAAAAAAGGGCCAACCTCTCGGTTGACCCTTCTAGACCGCCCAGCAGAGCGGATTTTGTTTGGTAGGCGCGATTGGACTCGAACCAACGACCCCCACCATGTCAAGGTGGTGCTCTAACCAACTGAGCTACGTGCCTGCTGTGAGGCGGCATTCTACGGAATTCCGAAGGGGTGTCAATACCTTTTTTTCACCTAACCCTATGAATATGCAAAATATTTAATTTCGCCAAAGCGCCGAAGATTTGGCGGTGGCTGGCGGCTGATTTTTATCTCGGGTAGGATCGGCGCATTCGTAAAAAATATAAAACAGAGGTTGCAGAATGGCGAACACACCGTATCCAGAATCTTATTACGCCGCGTCGGCCAATCCGGTTCCACCTCGCCCTGCCCTGCAGGATGATGTCGAAACGGATGTTTGCGTGATCGGCGCTGGTTACACCGGCCTGTCCTCTGCGCTGTTTCTGCTGGAGAACGGTTTCAAGGTCACGGTCCTTGAGGCGGCAAAGGTCGGCTTTGGGGCTTCGGGTCGTAATGGCGGGCAGATCGTTAACAGTTACAGCCGCGACATCGACGTGATCGAGCGCAGTGTCGGGCCTCAGCAGGCGCAGTTGCTGGGCAATATGGCGTTCGAGGGCGGTCGGATCATTCGCGAGCGGGTGGCGAAGTATCAGATTCAGTGTGATTTGAAGGATGGCGGAGTATTCGCTGCCCTTACCGCCAAGCAAATGGGCCATCTGGAGTCGCAGAAGCGTTTGTGGGAGCGTTTCGGGCATACCCAGCTTGAGTTGCTCGATCAGCGGCGTATTCGCGAGGTGGTGGCCTGCGAGGAGTATGTGGGCGGGATGCTGGACATGAGCGGTGGGCATATTCATCCGCTGAACCTGGCCCTGGGTGAGGCGGCGGCGGTGGAGTCTCTTGGCGGGGTGATTTATGAGCAGTCGCCGGCGGTGCGCATTGAGCGTGGCGCCAGCCCGGTTGTGCATACACCGCAGGGCAAGGTTAGGGCCAAGTTCATCATCGTGGCGGGTAATGCTTATCTGGGCAATTTGGTGCCCGAACTGGCAGCCAAATCCATGCCTTGCGGCACCCAGGTGATTGCTACCGAGTCGCTGGGCGATGAGCTGGCTCGCAGCCTGCTGCCTCAGGACTATTGCGTTGAAGACTGCAACTACTTGCTCGATTACTACCGACTCACGGGCGACAAGCGTCTGATTTTCGGCGGCGGCGTGGTGTATGGCGCGAGGGATCCGGCGAATATTGAAGCGATCATTCGTCCGAAGATGCTCAAGGCATTCCCGCAGCTCAAGGACGTGAAGATCGACTACGCCTGGACCGGAAACTTCCTGCTGACGCTATCGCGCCTTCCGCAGGTCGGGCGCCTGGGGGACAACATTTATTATTCCCAGGGCTGCAGCGGCCATGGCGTGACGTATACGCACCTGGCGGGCAAGGTCCTGGCCGAGGCGCTGCGTGGCCAGGCTGAGCGTTTCGATGCGTTTGCGGACCTGCCCCACTACCCCTTCCCCGGCGGTCAGTTGTTGCGTACGCCGTTTGCGGCGATGGGGGCTTGGTATTACGGGTTGCGGGATAGGCTTGGATTCTGACGCGTCGGACGACTTCATAGAAAAGGGCTGCTGCGCAGCCCAGCGGGAGCAAGCTCACTCGCCACAGGCGTGTTCCAACCTTTCAGTGTCCTTATCCCGAAAACAAAAAACCCCGGTCTTTCGACCAGGGTCTTTGCTATCGACTAGAAGTAGCTTTTCAGCTTTCTTCTTAGCTTCAAGGCGTTCAGTGGGCCTCGAAGCAGATATGGCGCAGCGGACGGGACTCGAACCCGCGACCCCCGGCGTGACAGGCCGGTATTCTAACCGACTGAACTACCGCTGCGTATCGCTATGGACTTGCGTCCAGTTAACTCGTCTGATCCAACCTCTTGGGTTTGGATCTCGAACCAGGCGAACCTGCTTCGGAAAATATGGCGCAGCGGACGGGACTCGAACCCGCGACCCCCGGCGTGACAGGCCGGTATTCTAACCGACTGAACTACCGCTGCGCGTCGGTGGAGGCTTTTGACAGCTTCCGTCTTGCTTTCGCAAAACTCTCGTAAAACATGGTGGGTGATGACGGGATCGAACCGCCGACATTCTGCTTGTAAGGCAGACGCTCTCCCAGCTGAGCTAATCACCCTTTGCTTCGTTGAGGCCGCGAAATTTACGCAGGTACCGAAGCTAAGTCAATAGCAGGGTTGAAGTTTTTTCAAAACAGTTCAAGCGGCACGCACAACCGCTCTCACTCATAAATCATTTTCTTGGTCATGCCGCCGTCCACCACGAACTCCTGGCCCGTGACAAAACCGGCATTGCGCGACAACAGCCACGCCACCATCGCCGCTACATCCTCCACCGTGCCTACCCTGCCTGCCGGATGCTGAGCATGATCGGCATCGCTGAGCGGCTGCGCGCGACGCTGGGACGGGTCCCGTGCGTCGATCCAGCCGGGGCTGACAGCATTGACCCGGATCTCCGGCCCAAGGCTGATCGCCAAGGCATGGGTCAGGGCGAGCAAGCCGCCCTTGCTCGCCGCATAGGCTTCGGTGTCGGGTTCTGATTGTGCGGCACGGGTCGAGGCCAGGTTGACGATGGCGCCATTGTGGGCACGCAGGTAAGGCGCACAATGCTTGGCCAGCAGCATGGGACCACCCAGGTTCACCGCCAGGACCCGATTCCAGTAGGCCAGATCCAGGCTTTCCAGGGTGATGTTGTGGGGATCGGCGATGGCCGCGTTGCACACCAGCGCGTCAAGCCGCCCAAACTGGCCCAACACCTCGGCGATTCCCGTGGCGACTTGCGTCTCGTCCGCCACATCCATGGTGATGAACCAGGCGTTCTCCCCCAGCGTCTTGGCGACCTTGGAGCCGCGCTCACGATCCAGGTCAGTCAGCACCACCTGCCAGCCCTCACAGATCAGCCAGGTAGCAATCCCCAGGCCGATACCCCGCGCGGCGCCTGTCACCAGAGCTACCCGGCCATGAGTGCCGCCGTGCGGCGTTGCCAGCTCGATCACAAGGCGGCCAACCCACGGGCCAGATCGGCTTGCAGGTCAGCCACGTCCTCCAGACCTACCGCGACGCGGATCAGGCTGTCGCGGATGCCCGCTGCTTCACGCTCCTGGGGCGTCAGGCGACCGTGGGAGGTGGTGCTTGGGTGAGTGATGGTGGTTTTGCTGTCACCCAGGTTGGCGGTGATGGAAATCAACCGGGTGGCGTCGATGAAGCGCCAGGCGCCCTCCTTGCCCCCTTTGACCTCGAAGCTCACCACCGCACCGAAACCGCGCTGCTGACGCGCGGCCAGGTCATGTTGCGGATGGCTCTTGAGGCCGGCGTAGTGCACTTTCTCGATGCCATCCTGCTGCTCCAGCCACTCAGCCAGCAGTTGGGCGTTGGCGCAATGGGCTTTCATACGCAGGCCCAGGGTTTCCAGGCCTTTGAGGAAGATCCAGGCGTTGAACGGACTCAAGGTCGGCCCGGCGGTGCGCAGGAAGCCCACCACTTCTTTCATCTGCTCGCCACGACCGGCCACCACGCCGCCCATGCAACGACCCTGGCCGTCGATGAACTTGGTCGCCGAATGCACCACCACGTCGGCACCCAGCTTCAGTGGCTGTTGCAACGCCGGCGTGCAGAAGCAGTTATCGACCACCAGCATGGCGCCCTTGGCGTGGGCGATTTCCGCCAACGCGGCGATGTCCACCAGCTCGGCCAGGGGGTTGGACGGCGATTCGACAAACAGCATCTTGGTATTGGGCTTGATTGCCGCATCCCAACCGGACAAGTCCGCCAGGGGCACGTAATCGACTTCCACGCCGAAACGCTTGAAGTACTTTTCGAACAGGCTGATGGTCGAGCCGAAGACACTGCGCGACACCAGCACGTGGTCGCCAGCGCTGCAAAAGCTCATGACCACGGCCATGATCGCCGCCATGCCGGTGGCGGTGGCCACAGCCTGCTCGGCACCTTCCAGAGCAGCGAGGCGCTCTTCGAAAGCCCGCACGGTGGGGTTGGTGTAGCGCGAGTAGACGTTGCCCGGCACCTCGCCGGCAAACCGGGCCGCCGCATCGGCAGCGGTACGGAACACGTAGCTGGACGTGAAGAACATCGGATCGCCATGCTCGGCTTCCGGCGTGCGGTGCTGACCGGCGCGGACCGCCAGGGTATCGAACGCTACACCCTCAAGGTCGCTGTCCAGCCGACCGGCATCCCAATCCTGACTCATGCTGTCGCTCCTGTAGTCATTAAACGCAAACCGGCCCCTCAGGGCCGGCTTGTCACTCAGTTGTTGTACAGATCGATGATCGCGCTGACCGCCTGGGTCTTGGCCTTGGACGCATCGTTACGAGCGTTCTCGATCTTGTTCAGGTAGGCCTCATCGACGTCACCGGTGACGTACTTGCCGTCAAACACTGCGCAGTCGAACTGCTCGATCTTGATCTTGCCACCACCCACCGCTTCTATCAGGTCCGGCAGGTCCTGATAGATCAGCCAGTCGGCGCCGATCAGGTCGGCCACTTCCTGGGTAGTGCGATTGTGGGCGATCAGCTCGTGGGCGCTCGGCATGTCGATGCCGTAGACGTTCGGATAACGCACGGCCGGCGCCGCCGAGCAGAAGTATACGTTCTTGGCACCGGCTTCACGGGCCATCTGGATGATCTGCTTGCACGTGGTTCCGCGCACGATGGAGTCATCCACCAGCATCACGTTCTTGCCGCGAAATTCCAGTTCGATGGCGTTGAGCTTCTGGCGTACCGATTTTTTCCGCGCGGCCTGGCCGGGCATGATGAAGGTACGGCCGATGTAACGGTTCTTCACGAAGCCTTCGCGGAACTTGACGCCCAGGTGGTTCGCCAGCTCCAGGGCCGCGGTGCGGCTGGTGTCCGGGATCGGGATGACCACGTCGATGTCGTGGTCCGGCCGCTCGCGCAAGATCTTGTCGGCCAGTTTCTCGCCCATGCGCAGGCGGGCCTTATAGACCGAGATGCCGTCGATGATCGAGTCCGGGCGCGCCAGGTAGACGTGCTCGAAGATGCACGGAGTCAGGCTCGGGTTGGTCGCGCACTGACGGGTGAACAACTTGCCGTCTTCGGTGATGTAGACCGCTTCGCCCGGGGCCAGGTCGCGAATCAGGGTGAAGCCCAGCACGTCCAGGGACACGCTTTCCGAGGCAATCATGTACTCGACGCCTTCGTCGGTGTGACGCTGGCCGAACACGATCGGGCGGATGCCATGGGGGTCGCGGAAACCGACGATGCCGTAACCGGTGATCATCGCCACGACCGAGTAGCCGCCGACGCAGCGGTTATGCACGTCGGTCACAGCGGCGAACACATCTTCTTCGGTAGGCTGCAGCTTGCCGCGCTGGGCCAGTTCATGGGCGAAGACGTTGAGCATCACTTCCGAGTCGGAGTTGGTATTGACGTGGCGCAGGTCCGATTCGTAGATCTCCTTGGCCAACTGCTCGACGTTGGTCAGGTTGCCGTTGTGCGCCAACGTGATGCCGTACGGCGAGTTGACGTAGAACGGCTGGGCTTCGGCCGAAGTCGAGCTGCCCGCTGTTGGGTAGCGCACATGGCCAATGCCCATGTGACCGACCAGGCGCTGCATGTGACGCTGATGGAACACGTCACGCACCAGCCCGTTGTCCTTGCGCAGGAATAACCGGCCGTCATGGCTGGTCACGATACCGGCAGCGTCCTGGCCGCGGTGCTGGAGCACGGTTAGCGCGTCATACAGCGCCTGATTGACGTTCGACTTACCGACGATACCGACGATGCCACACATGCGACACAACCCCTACTTAATGGATCTGAACTGAACAACACTCACTGCGGCGTTTTGGCCATCGGCAAGAGTTGTTCCTTGAACGGTATTTCAGCGGGTACGCTGATACCGCTGGCAAGCCACTGACTGCTCCAACCCAGGATCAGGTTCTTGGACCAGTCTGCGACCAATAGAAATTGTGGCACGAGCCGGGACTCCTGCCACCACGTATCCTGCTGTACCGGCCCCAGGCTCAATAGCCCGACAGCCACGACCACCAGCAACGCGCCACGCGCCGCGCCGAAGGCCATGCCCAGGAACCGGTCCGTCCCGGAAAGCCCGGTGACGCGAATCAGTTCGCCGATCAGGTAGTTGATCATTGCGCCGACCAGCAAGGTGGCGATAAACAAGATGGCACAGCCCGCGATCACGCGGGCCGACGGAGTTTCAATGTATCCGGCGAGGTACTGGGACAACGAACCACCAAACATCCAGGCTACGACCCCCGCGATGATCCAGGTCAGCAGCGAGAGGGCTTCCTTGACGAAGCCGCGGCTCAGACTGATCAATGCGGAGATGGCGACGATTGCAACGATCGCCCAGTCAACCCAGGTAAATGGCACGGTGCAGCCTACAGACGGATAAGGCGGCGCATTTTAGCAGAGGCCAGAGCTGTCGGTAAGCTGCGATTGTCAGTGTGATTCAAATCAGGCAAACCGCCGTCAACCGCGCTCAGGCTGAAAACGCACCACAAAACCCTTGAGGTTCTGCTGGCGGCTGAGCAGGTCCCGCAGCCGATCAGCCTCGGCACGCTCGATCAGCGGCCCCACAAATACGCGATTCTTGCCATCGGCGGTGCGGATATAGGCGTTGTAGCCCTGGCTGCGTAGGGTTTTCTGCAGTTTTTCGGCACTCTCACGATTGCTCAGGCTGGCCAACTGAACGGACCAACTGACCGACAGACCGTTGGCGTCCACGCGGCTTTGCGTGGTATCCGGCTTGGCCGGGGCTGGGGTAATCGGTTGGGTCGGGGCCGGCTTGGCCACCGGTGCTGCCGGGGCTGGAGCGACTGCCGGCTTGCTCGGAGCCGGCGCTGCCGTGGCGGGCGCCGCCGGCGCAGGCTCGATCGGCAGGGAAGGCGCAGGTTGCTCGGCCAGCTCCTCGTCGCTCGGAACGGGTTCCTGGGGTAGCGCTTCAGGTTCAGGCACCAGCACCGGCTCGACCTGCACGGGCGCGACAGACGGCGCCTGGGGGGCAGCCGGAGCGTCGACCGTAACCTGGCGCTGCTCATCCTGACGAGAAAACAGCATCGGCAGGAAAATCACCGCCAAGGCCACCAATACCAGGGCCCCGACCATGCGCTGCTTGTACGCTTTATCCAGCAATGCCATCTGCAGCTTCCTCCGTGGAGCGCCGGGCCAGCCATTGAAGGGCCTCGGCAACACAAAAAAATGATCCGAACAGCAGGATCTCATCGTCGACCGTCGCCAGGGCGCACTGCCCTTCCAGCGCTGCGGCCACGCTGTCATAAGTCTCTACGCAAGCGCCGCGACGCTGCAAGGCTTCCCGTAGTTCGGCAGCCGGGCGCGAGCGCGGAGAATCCAGCGGTGCTACCGCCCAATGCTGGACACTAGCACCCAACGCATCGACAACGCCATCCAGATCCTTGTCGCCAAGCAGCCCGAACACCGCCAGGCGGCGCCCGGCTACCGGCCGCCGCGCCAGGCGCTCAGCCAGATACTGCGCCGCATGAGGGTTGTGGCCGACATCAAGCAGCAGATTCAGGCGCTTGCCGTGCCAATCGAACTGGCGACGATCGAGACGACCGACGACGCGAGTCGCTTGCAACGCTTCGATAATTTGCCCGGCATGCCATGGCAGGTCCAGCAACAGGTAGGCCTGGAGCGCCAGCGCGGCGTTTTCCATCGGCAGCTCCAGCAGCGGCAAATCGTGCAGTTCCACCGGATTGCCCCGGGCGTCACTGCCCCGCCATTGCCAATGCTGCTCAGTCATTGCCAGGTCGAAATCCCGCCCGCGCAGGAAGAACGGGCAGCTCAACTCGCGGACCTTGTCCAGCAACGGTTGAGGGGGATTGAGGTCACCACAGAGCGCAGGCGCACCCGGGCGGAAGATGCCGGCTTTCTCGAAGGCGACGGACTCACGGGTGTCACCCAGGTAATCGGTATGGTCCACACCGATGCTGGTGACCAGCGCAACGTCCGCATCCACCAGATTGACAGCATCGAGCCGGCCACCCAGGCCGACTTCAAGCACCACGGCATCAAGACCGGCACCCGCGAACAGCCAGAACGCCGCCAGGGTGCCCATCTCGAAATAGGTAAGGGAAATCTCGCCCCGCCCGGCTTCCACCGCAGCAAAGGCTTCGCACAACTCGGCGTCAGAGGCTTCGACGCCGTTGATCTGTACCCGCTCGTTGTAGCGCAACAGGTGCGGCGAACTGTAGACACCTACGCTCAACCCCTGGGCCCGCAACAGCGAGGCCACGAAGGCGCAGGTCGAACCCTTGCCATTGGTGCCGGTAACGGTGATGACCCGGGGCGCCGGCTTGGCCAGTCCCATGCGGGACATTACCGCTTGCGAGCGCTCCAGCCCCATGTCGATGGCTGACGGATGCAACTGCTCAAGGTAGGCAAGCCAATCGCCCAGGGTACGTTGGGTCATATATTCGCTGGCACCGGCGGAACCACGATCGGCTCGATGGGGGCGGCGACGAATTTCGGGGTCGGCAGGCCCATCAGTTGCGCCAGCAGATTGCCCAGACGCGGACGCAACTCCTGGCGGTGGATGATCATGTCGATGGCGCCGTGCTCAAGCAGGAACTCACTGCGCTGGAAGCCTTCCGGCAATTTTTCGCGCACGGTCTGCTCGATAACGCGCGGGCCGGCAAAACCGATCAGCGCCTTCGGCTCGCCAACGATCACATCGCCCAGCATCGCCAGGCTGGCGGAAACGCCGCCGTAGACCGGGTCGGTCAACACCGAGATGAACGGAATGCCTTCTTCACGCAGACGCGCCAGCACCGCGGAGGTCTTGGCCATTTGCATCAGGGAGATCAGCGCTTCCTGCATACGTGCACCGCCGGAAGCGGCAAAGCAGATCATCGGGCAACGGTTTTCCAGGGCATGGTTGGCGGCACGCACAAAGCGCTCACCGACGATGGCCCCCATGGAGCCGCCCATGAAGGAGAACTCGAAGGCCGAAACCACCACCGGCATGCCCAGCAGGGTGCCGCTCATGGACACCAGGGCGTCTTTTTCGCCGGTCTGCTTCTGGGCCGCGGTCAGGCGATCCTTGTACTTCTTGCCGTCGCGGAATTTCAGGCGGTCCACCGGCTCCAGGTCAGCACCCAGCTCAACACGGCCTTCGGCATCCAGGAAGATGTCGATACGGGCACGCGCACCGATGCGCATGTGATGGTTGCACTTGGGGCAAACGTCCAGGGTCTTTTCCAGCTCGGGGCGGTACAGCACCGCTTCGCAGGATGGACATTTGTGCCACAGACCTTCAGGCACCGAGCTTTTTTTCACCTCGGAACGCATGATCGAAGGGATCAGTTTGTCTACCAACCAGTTGCTCATGCTTTCTTTCTCCAGTACCGGTGACCCGAACGCTCTGGTTCGCGGTCCCGCGTATGCCCTTGAGCTAAATTCATTGTGCGGCGAGGGTCGAGGGACCACCACGTTCAGCGCGAAGCATGACCTGCGTGCAGCCCAACCTCCTCAGCCATCCCGGCAACCGCGGCACCGCGGCTACCACTACGCTATCGGCCCACCCGGAGGCGGCGCCTGCCTGCTTTGTACAGTGCTGGTATGGACGGCGGCAGTCTGCCAGCCGTCACATTGACTACTGGCTGCTGCGTACAGCGGCCATGAACGCACGAATCCTGGCCGGATCCTTGATGCCCTTGCTTTGCTCTACCCCACCGCTGACATCGACCGCGTAAGGGCGAACCTGACGGATGGCTTCGGCCACGTTTTGCGCCGTCAACCCACCGGCGAGGATAATCGGTTTGCTCAGGCCCTGGGGCACCAGCGACCAGTCGAATGCTTCACCGGTCCCACCGGGAACGCCTTCCACATAGGTGTCCAGCAGTATGCCACTGGCACCGGCAAAGGCATCGCAACTGGCCGCGATGTCATCACCGGCCTTGACCCGCAACGCCTTGATGTACGGCCGATGCCAGCCCTCGCAATCGGCCGGCGCCTCGTCCCCGTGAAACTGCAACAGGGCCAACGGCACCGCGTCGAGTATCTCGCCCAGCTCACAACGACTGGCGTTGACGAACAGGCCGACGGGGGTCACGAACGGAGGCAAGGCCCGGATGATCGCCCTCGCCTGCTGCACCGTCACCGCGCGCGGGCTCTTGGCATAAAACACCAGCCCGATGGCATCGGCACCAGCCTCCACCGCCGCCAGCGCGTCCTCGACGCGGGTGATCCCGCAAATCTTGCTGCGAACGGCCGGCATGTCGTCAAAACCTCAGGCAAATCCGTGAAAGTCCCGGATGGTAGCAAATGCTGCGCAGGGCGTCAGCCGTCGAGTTCCGAGAAGCCCGTGAGGAAATGTGGCCCGATGTAACGCTGCGGCAGCTCGAATTCATCGTGGTATTCGACCTGCACCAGGTACAGGCCAAACGGGTGCGCCGTCACGCCGCCGGAACGCCGGATGCGGCTTTCGAGCACTTCCTTGATCCACTCCACCGGCCGCTCACCGGCACCGATGGTCATCAGCACGCCCGCGATGTTGCGCACCATGTGATGCAGGAAGGCGCTGGCGCGGATATCGAGCACGATCATTTTGCCGTGGCGGGTCACCCGCAGGTGATGCAGCTCTTTGATCGGTGACTTGGCCTGGCACTGGCCGGCGCGAAAGGCGCTGAAATCATGAACACCGACCAGGTACTGCGCGGCTTCAGCCATGCGCTCGACGTCCAGCGGACGGTGGTTCCAGGTGATTTCTTCGTTCAGATGCGCGGGGCGGATCTGGTCGTTGTAGATCACGTAGCGATAACGCCGGGCGATGGCCTTGAAGCGTGCATGGAAATGCGCCGGCATTGCCTTGGCCCAGCTGACACTGACGTCGTGAGGCAAGTTGATGTTGGCCCCCATGACCCAGGCCTTCATCGAACGCTCGACCTGGGTGTCGAAATGCACCACCTGGCCGCAGGCGTGCACGCCGGCATCGGTACGGCCGGCACAATGCAGCGACACGGGCGAATCAGCGACTTTGGACAGTGCGTTTTCGAGGGTTTCCTGCACCGTCGCCACACCGGAGGCCTGGCGCTGCCAGCCGCGATAGCGCGAGCCTTTATATTCAACGCCCAGGGCGATCCGGAAAAAGCCGTCGGCCGCCATTTCGGCGGCCGGGTTGTCTATGTTTGCCAAGGAATTACAGCCTGCTGAAGTACGCAAAGGCGGGCATTATAAGGCCGGCGGGATGGGATGCCAGTCCAACCGGTGATCATGTGTTGAATGTACTGGCGCCATCGCGAGCAGGCTCGCTCCCACAAGGGATTTGTGCTGGGCGCAGGATTTGTGAATACCCGAGAACCTCTGTGGGAGCGAGCCTGCTCGCGATGAGGCCCGCCAGCCAACCTAAACTCCAGCCCAAACAAAAACGGCAGCCTCACCGGCTGCCGCTTTTGTTTACCCGATCACCTCAGGCCAGGCGCGACAACATTTCCTGCGCCTCGCTCTTCTGCGTGGCATCGCCTTCGCTGAGGACTTCGCCGAGGATATCCCGGGCACCATCGTTGTCACCCATGTCGATGTAGGCCTGGGCCAGATCGAGCTTGGTCGCCACTTCATCGGTACCGCTGAGGAAGTCGAAATCCGGCTCATCGTCGGCACTGGCCAACGCGTCTTCAGCAGTGAAAGTCGGCTGAGCGAGGCTGTCGGACAGGCGCTCAAGCTCGGCATTGACATCGTCCAGTTCGGACTCGAAGGCGTCCTTGGGTTTGTCTTGCACGTCCATTTCATCGGCCAGGGACAGGTCGAAATCTTCCGGCAGCTCAAGGTCGTCAGACGGGGTGTCGGCCACCGCAGGGGTTTGGACGGCAGGCTCATCCAGGCCCTTGAGGTCGTCATCCAGGTCCAGCAGGAAGTCTTCGTCGGCCAGGGCCGGCGTCGGCGCCGGGGCGTCGGCACCCAGGTCAAGGTCGAACTCCGACAGGTCATCCAGGCTTTCATTGGCCTCGGTCTGCTGCTTGAGCAACGATTCGAAGTCCAGGTCATCATCGGACGGGAATGCATCCAGCTCGACGACAGGCTCTGGCTCAGGCGTTGCCGGTGCGGCTTCCAGATCCTCAAGGCTCAGGTCGAAGGCGCTGTCGAGCTCCTCATCGGTGGGCGGCGTATCTTCCAGCAAATCCTTGACGTACTGGGCGTCCAGCTCGGCAGCGACTGCCGCGGCGGCCAGACCGGCAGTGGTGGCGACCACCATGGCCGGGAAACGGTTTTTGAGCTGTTCGACCTGGGCATAGTTTTCGCCGTTGGCCACCAGTTGGCGCTCTTGGGCAACAAAGGCGTCGCGGTCGCCCTGCTGACCGTAGACTTCCATCAGTTTCAGGCGCAGGTCGCTGCGCTGAGGCTCGGCCTTGATGCCTTGCTCAAGCAGATCAGCCGCCTGATTCAAACGACCACGATCAATGTGGGACTGGGCCTGCCCCAGCACATCGTCGGAACGCTCGGCAGCCGGAGCCACCAATGGCGCGGCGATCGGCGGCGTGACGATCACGGGAGCAATCACCGGGGCTGGCTTGGGCGCTGGCGCGGGAGCGGGTTTTGGTTCGAGCTTTACGCTTGGCGGTGGAACTTCAATGCCCTCGAAGCTGCTCGGGGGCAGATCGAGCTCCGGGGAGAAATCAGCCTCCTCCTCGAGGGCTCGGGCCATGCGCAAGTGCTTCTCGGCTTCCTGTTGCGCCTTGCGGCGACGGGCCAGCAACAGCAGCAACAACAGCAGGATCAATGCGCCACCGCCAACCAGACCCAACAGGATCGGATTGGTCAGCAGATCGTTGTACTTTTGTTCGCTGGACGCTGCCGGAGCTGGCTCCACGGGAGTCGCGGGCGGCGTCGCTTCAGGCGCGGGCGCAGGAGCTTGTGCCGTTGGGTCCGGCGTCAATTCTGCCGACATCGCCGGGGCCGACTCATCGAGCGGCGGTACGGCGACACCATCAGCCTGCATTTTGGCCAGCTGATTGTTCTTCAGCTCGATCAGGCGCTGCAGCTTGTCCAGTTGGCTCTGCAGATCCGCCATGCGGCTTTTGAGCTCTTCATTGTCGCGGCGAGCCGAATCGAGGCTTTCCTGGGTGACCGCGAGCTGGTTGCTCAGGGCTTGGGCATCGCCGGCAGCGCCTTTGGCGCCGGCCTTCGCGGCCTCGGCGGAGACCAGACTCAGATTATCGCGACCGGCCGCCTGGGCCGGTGCAGCTTGACTGCCACCACGCTTGGTACCGTCCAACTGCTGCTGGCCGGAACGCGCAACGCCCCGCCGCCCCTGGCGCCAGGCGGCATTCTGCGCAGCCACTTCAGCGATAGCCTGGGGTTGCGGCAACGCGGTGCTTTGCACCGGGTCCGGCAGACGCAATACCTTGCCGGTCTTGAGCAGATTGATGTTGCCGTTGATGAATGCGTCCGGGTTCAACGCCTGGATCGCCAGCATGGTTTGCTGGATCGACCCGCCGTTGCGCACCTTGGCAGCAATTTCCCAAAGTGTATCGCGCGGCGTGGTGGTGTATTGGGAAGGCTTGGTGGCGCCCGTCACCGGCGTGGAGACGACCTGGGACGGCTTCGTCCGGGCGGCGTCAGCCGCCTGGGGGGAGAATTTGGAAGGGTCGATCAACACGCTGTAGTCGCGCAGCAGACGGCCATTGGGCCACATCACCTGCACCAGAAACTTGACCATCGGCTCCGACAGCGGCTGGCTGGAAGTCACCCGCAAGACGCTCTTGCCATTGGCATTGATTACCGGGGTGAAGGTCAGGTCATTGAGAAACGCCTGGCGGTCGATTCCGGCCTTGGCAAACTCCTCGGGCGAGGCCAGGCTCGGCACGACTTCGGCGGCGGTCAATTGCTGGACGTCGAGCAGCTCGATCTCGGCGACCAGAGGCTGGTTCGGCGGCGACTTCAGGGTCAATTCCCCGAGCCCGAGTGCTTGCGCCATACCGGAGGACAGCGCCGAGGCGGCCGCTATTGCTAACACCAGTTTGCGAACTTGAACCATAGCCTCTTCCTTTGTTTGAACATTCCTCGGCCAGCGAGAAGGTGTTGATGCCGCTGCCGTAAGGCATTGCGCGCCCCCCGAAGCAACGGCGCGCGCGATCGTTTCACTCATGCTCGGGAAAAGCCCCGAGAGGGAGGTTCGCCTTCAGCACTCTGGCCAAGCATAGCGCCCAGCTAGAATCATTCGACAAATTGTTGCCAAGTATCTTTTACAGCAGGTCTTTTATCAACAACTCAGCCACTTGCACAGCATTGAGCGCCGCGCCCTTGCGTACGTTATCTGACGTCAGCCACATATTTAGTTCCGCCGGGTCATCGATCCCCCCGCGCACACGTCCAACGTAGACTACATCCTGCCCTACCGCATCGCCCACCGGGGTCGGGTAATCGCCCGCCTCCACCAGCTCGATGCCGGGTGCCGCCTCCAAGGCTGCGTTGACTTTCGCCAGGTCGACGGCGCTGGCTGCCTGCACAGTCACGCTAAAGCTATCGCCAAAAAACACCGGGGCTTGAATGCAAGTGACGGAAATCTTTAACGAAGGCTGTTCCAGCACCTGACGCAATTCACGCACCAGACGCTTTTCCAGCAGCGTGTGACCCTGCTCGTCCGGGGTACCCACCTGAGCCAGCAGGTTGAACGCCATTTGCCGATCGAAAAATTTCGGCTCAAGGGGACGTGCATTGAGCAACTCGGCAGTCTGACGGGCCAGCTCACTGACGGCGGCGCGGCCCTGAGCGGACACAGCGAGACTGGCGGTCAGGCTGATACGCTGCAACGCCAGGCATTGGCGCAGCGGCGCCAGCACCACGGCCAGCGCGGTCGCCGACGCACTGGGACTGCTGACTTGAAACGGCTTGCTCAGACCCGCCAGCAGCCCGGCGTTGGCTTCCGGCACGATCTGCGGCGCCTGCTCAGGCGGCAGGGCGCCGGACAGGTCAATCAACGCGCAACCGGCCGCCGTGGCACGCGGGGCGAAGCTCAGGGTCACCGCCGGGCCGGCGGCAAAAAACACCAGTTGGACTTTGCCGAAATCAAATTCGTCGACTTCGCGCACCCGCACATTTTTGCCGCGAAACATCACCGAGCTTCCCGCCGACTCGCTGCTGGCCAGCAGGTGCAGGTTGCCGATCGGGAAGTCACGCTCTTCGAGAATCTGGACAAGGGTTTCGCCGACAGTACCGGTGGCGCCGATCACGGCAATATCAAAGGACTGGCTCATGGGTCTACCTCAGGTAAAACGTGGGGAGCGGCACTTTACCGGGTGGGGGGTATGCAGGCAATTGGCAGGGGAGTTTGCAGTGGTTGTACTGGCCCCATCGCGAGCAAGCTCGCTCCCACAGTTGTTGTGGCCACTGAAGATCCACTGTGGGAGCGAGCTTGCTCGCGATGGCGATGTCACGGACGACACCGTTCCCATAAAAAAACCCGCACCTCTCACAAGGCACGGGTTCTTTCACAGCAGTGACCGATCAACGCTCGAGCAGAATCCGCAGCATGCGACGCAGCGGTTCGGCCGCGCCCCACAGCAACTGGTCGCCGACGGTGAAGGCACCGACGAATTGCGAGCCCATGTTCAACTTGCGCAGACGACCCACTGGTACGTTCAAGGTGCCGGTGACCTTGGTCGGGCTCAGCTCCTGCATGCTGATTTCGCGGTTGTTCGGCACCAGCTTGACCCAAGGGTTGTGCTGGCTGATCAGCCCTTCGATGTCGGCGATCGGCACGTCTTTGTTCAACTTGATGGTCAGCGCCTGGCTGTGGCAGCGCATGGCACCGATACGCACGCAGATGCCGTCCACCGGGATCGGGCTCTTGAAGCGACCGAGGATCTTGTTGGTTTCGGCCTGGGCCTTCCACTCTTCACGGCTCTGGCCGTTCGGCAGTTCCTTGTCGATCCACGGGATCAGGCTGCCGGCCAACGGCACGCCAAAGTTCTCGGTCGGGTACGCATCGCTGCGCATCGCCTCGGCGACCTTGCGATCGATGTCCAGGATGGCACTGGCCGGGTTGGCCAGGTCATCGGCGACAGCGGCGTGGGTCGCACCCATTTGCTTGATCAGTTCACGCATGTTCTGCGCGCCGGCCCCGGAGGCCGCCTGATAGGTCATGGCACTCATCCACTCCACCAGACCGGCCTCGAACAGGCCGCCCAGGCCCATCAGCATAAGGCTGACGGTGCAGTTGCCGCCAATGTAGTTCTTGGTGCCCGCGTCCAGTTGCTGGTCGATGACCTTGCGGTTCACCGGGTCGAGAATGATCACGGCGTCGTCCTGCATGCGCAGGCTGGAGGCGGCGTCGATCCAGTAACCCTGCCAGCCGGCTTCACGCAGTTTTGGGAAGACTTCGCTGGTGTAGTCGCCACCCTGACAGGTCAGGATCACGTCGAGAGTCTTGAGCTCGTCAATGCTGTAGGCATCCTTGAGCGCACCGGTGTCCTTGCCCACGGACGGGCCCTGGCCACCGACATTGGAGGTGGTGAAAAACACCGGTTCAATGAGATCGAAATCCTGCTCTTCCAGCATTCGCTGCATGAGCACGGAACCGACCATGCCGCGCCAACCGATCAGACCTACACGTTTCATCGCAACTACACCTATACAAAAGTGGGCCACCGTCGAAGCGGTGGGCCGCAAAGATTACAGATTACGCAACGCGGCGACTACTGCATCGCCCATTTGCTGCGTACCGACTTTGGTACAACCGGTCGACCAGATGTCGCCCGTGCGCAAACCTTGATCCAATACCACACTGACCGCCTTCTCGATGGCATCAGCCGCGTCATTGAGACTGAAGCTGTAGCGCAGCATCATCGACACCGACAGGATGGTTGCCAACGGGTTGGCAATGCCCTGCCCGGCAATGTCCGGCGCCGAACCGTGGCATGGCTCGTACATGCCTTTGTTGTTGGCATCCAGGGAGGCCGACGGCAGCATGCCGATGGAGCCGGTGAGCATCGAGGCTTCATCGGACAGGATGTCACCGAACATATTGTCGGTGACGATCACGTCGAACTGCTTGGGCGCGCGCACCAGTTGCATGGCAGCGTTATCGACGTACATGTGGCTCAGTTCGATGTCCGGGTAATCCTTGGCCACCTGCTCGACCACTTCGCGCCACAGTTGGCTGGAAGCCAGGACGTTGGCCTTGTCCACCGAGCACAGTTTTTTGCCGCGCACCCGCGCCATATCAAAACCGACCCGGGCGATACGGCGGATTTCGCTCTCGCTGTACGGCAAGGTGTCGTAGGCCTGACGCTCGCCATTATCCAGCTCACGGGTGCCGCGCGGGGCGCCGAAGTAGATACCGCCGGTCAGTTCACGGACGATGAGGATGTCCAGGCCCGAAACGATTTCCGGCTTCAGGCTCGAAGCGTCGGCCAGTTGCGGGTAGAGGATTGCCGGACGCAGATTGCCGAACAGGCCCAGTTGCGCACGGATCTTCAGCAGGCCGCGCTCAGGACGGATGTCGCGTTCGATCTTGTCCCATTTCGGGCCGCCCACGGCGCCCAGCAGTACGGCATCGGCGGCACGCGCGCGATCCAGGGTTTCATCGGCCAGGGGGACGCCATGCTTGTCGATCGCAGCGCCGCCGATCACATCGTGGCTGAGTTCAAAGCCCAGGCCGTACTTGTCGTTCGCCAGCTCTAGGACCTTGACCGCTTCGGCCATGATTTCCGGGCCAATACCGTCGCCTGGGAGAATCAGAATCTGCTTGCTCATGTTTTCCTCGTTTGCTCTGTCGGCCCGCGCTTGGACTGGCCGGAAAAAGTGCTATCGCTCGACCCACAGCACCAGTACGTCTGTACTGAACGAACCATCGGCCTCAATCTCAAAATATTCACGCACCTCAACACCCATCGATCGCTGCAGCTCACGGATCGCCCCACGCATCACTTCGGGGGTGCGCATGCGCTCGACCCACGACTGGTACTCCAGGCGCAGACGCTGGCGCGTGGTGCTGCGGGTATGCAACCCCGCCTCGCTGACCTGGCGCAACCACTCGCCGGCCGAATAATCGCGAACATGGCTGGTGTCACGCAGCACCTCAACGCTTTGCAGGTACGTGTCCAACAACGGCATGCCGGGTGACAGGACATCAATGAACGCCGCCACTCCACCCGGCTTGAGCACCCGGCGCACTTCCCGCAGCGCCAAGCCCAGGTCGCTCCAATGATGCGCCGAATAGCGGCTGAACACGAAGTCGAACTCAGCGTCAGCGAACGGCAGGCGTTCGGCGGCGCCGCACACCGTGGTGATGTTACTCAGGCCACGATCCGCTGCCGCCGTAGCTACAACGTCAAGCATTGGCTGGGACAGGTCGTAGGCCACCACTTCACCGGCCAGCGGCGCCACATGGAAACTCACGTGCCCAGCGCCGCAGCCCAGGTCCAGCACACGGGCCTCGCCGCGCCCGGCAAGCTCAGCCTGCAGCAGGGCGAACTCAGTGCCCTGGGCGTGCACGGCACTGCTCAGATAGGCCGAAGCCTGTTCACCGAATTGCTTTTGTACGACCTGACTGTGGGCGGTGCTGGTCATGGGGACTTCCTTTTGGCTGGGTCTGTTCTGGCGTCATCGCGAGCAGGCTCGCTCCCACAAGGGATTTTGTCAGCGCCGCAAATCCAATGTGGGAGCGAGCCTGCTCGCGATGGCATCTTCACGCCTTACACAAGATCAAGCATCCCGAAACAACCAAGGCTGGCTCGCCCGGTGCTTGGCCTCGAACGTGGCAATCGCCTCGCCGTCCTGCAAGGTCAGGCCGATGTCGTCCAGACCGTTGAGCAGGCAGTGCTTACGGAATGCATCGATCTCGAAACGCAACACCTTGCCGTCAGGACGGGTCACGGTCTGGGCCGCCAGGTCGATCTGCAGTTGATAGCCGGGGTTGGCCTCGACCTGCTGGAACAACTCATCGACTTCAGCGTCGCTCAGGATGATCGGCAACAAGCCGTTCTTGAAGCTGTTGTTGAAGAAGATGTCGGCGTAGCTCGGCGCAATGATGCTGCGAAAGCCGTACTCTTCAAGGGCCCATGGCGCGTGTTCGCGACTGGAGCCGCAGCCGAAGTTTTCGCGGGCCAGCAACACGCTGGCGCCTTGGTAACGTTCGGCGTTGAGGACGAAATCCTTGTTCAACGGGCGCTTGGAGTTGTCCTGGTAGGGCTGGCCCACATCCAGGTAGCGCCACTCGTCAAACAGGTTCGGGCCGAAGCCGGTGCGCTTGATCGACTTCAAAAACTGCTTGGGGATGATCTGGTCGGTGTCGACGTTGGCACGATCCAAAGGCGCGACAAGACCAGTGTGCTGGGTAAAAGCTTTCATGCTGCGCTCCTTCAGATCAATTCACGGACGTCGACGAAACGGCCGTTGACGGCGGCGGCGGCGGCCATGGCCGGGCTGACCAGATGCGTACGGCCACCGGCGCCCTGACGGCCTTCGAAGTTACGGTTGGAGGTGGAGGCGCAATGCTCGCCCGACTCCAAACGGTCCGGGTTCATCGCCAGGCACATCGAGCACCCAGGCTCACGCCATTCGAAACCGGCCTCGAGGAAAATCTTGTCCAGACCTTCGGCTTCCGCCTGGGCCTTCACCAGGCCCGAGCCTGGCACCACGATGGCCTGCTTGATGGTCGAGGCGACTTTGCGGCCCTTGGCGATCACCGCCGCTGCGCGCAGGTCTTCGATCCGCGAGTTGGTGCAGGAGCCAATGAACACACGGTCCAGCTGAATGTCGGTGATCGCCTGGTTGGCGCTCAAACCCATGTATTTCAGGGCGCGGACGATGGAGTCTCGCTTGACCAGATCCATCTCCTTGGCAGGATCGGGCACGTTCTGGTCCACGGCCAGGACCATTTCCGGGGAAGTGCCCCAGCTGACTTGCGGCTTGATTTGCGTCGCGTCGAGTTCGACCACGGTGTCGAACTGCGCGTCGGCATCGGAAACCAGGTCTTTCCAGGCTTGCACCGCCATGTCCCACTCGGCGCCCTTGGGGGCGAACGGACGGCCCTTGACGTACTCCACGGTTTTTTCATCGGCGGCCACCAGCCCGACACGAGCGCCGGCTTCGATGGACATGTTGCAGATGGTCATGCGCCCTTCCACGGACAAATCGCGGATGGCGCTGCCGGCGAACTCGATGGCGTGGCCGTTACCACCGGCAGTGCCGATCTTGCCGATCACGGCCAGGACGATGTCTTTGGCGGTCACGCCAAACGGCAGCTTGCCCTCGACGCGCACCAGCATGTTTTTCATTTTCTTGGCGACCAGGCACTGGGTAGCGAGCACGTGCTCGACCTCGGAGGTGCCGATGCCGTGGGCCAAGGCGCCAAACGCACCATGGGTGGAAGTATGGGAGTCGCCGCAGACCACGGTCATGCCGGGCAAGGTCGCGCCCTGCTCCGGGCCAATGACGTGGACGATACCCTGGCGCACGTCATTCATCTTGAATTCAACGATGCCGTACTCGTCACAGTTATCGTCAAGGGTCTGCACCTGCAAGCGCGACACCTGATCGGCAATGGCTTCGATGCCGCCCTTGCGCTCCGGTGTGGTCGGCACGTTGTGGTCCGGGGTCGCGATATTGGCATCGATGCGCCACGGCTTGCGCCCGGCCAGACGCAGGCCTTCGAAGGCTTGCGGCGAAGTCACTTCATGGATGATGTGACGGTCGATGTAGATCAGCGCCGAACCATCGTCGCGCTGCTTGACCAAATGCGAATCCCAGAGCTTGTCGTAGAGCGTTTTGCCGGCCATCAGACGGTTCCTCATCAGCTTGTTTCTATGCCCCGGGTCTTGAGTGAATCAATAACCCCTTGGCTTGTGAGGCTGATCTTATGAGGCTACATTAAATAACTCAAATTCATATTTTTCATGCTTTGCATAACCATTTGGAATTCGACCAGGACGACCATGGACCTCGCCAGCCTTAACGCCTTTATCGCCATCGCCGAGACCGGCAGTTTCTCCGGCGCCGGTGAACGCCTGCACCTGACCCAGCCGGCCATCAGCAAGCGTATCGCCGGGCTGGAGCAACAGCTCAAAGTGCGTCTGTTCGATCGGCTCGGTCGAGAAGTCGGCCTGACCGAGGCTGGCCGAGCCCTTCTGCCACGGGCCTATCAGATTCTGAACGTGCTGGATGACACCCGCCGCGCCCTGACCAACCTGACCGGCGAAGTGACCGGACGCCTGACGCTCGCCACCAGCCACCATATCGGCCTGCATCGGCTGCCACCTCTATTGAGGGAGTTCACCCGACGCTACCCTGAGGTGGCGCTGGATATTCAGTTCCTCGATTCGGAAGTGGCCTACGAAGAAATTCTCCACGGCCGGGCGGAGCTGGCGGTCATCACCCTGGCCCCGGAACCGCACACGCTGGTACGCGCCACGCCGGTGTGGGACGACCCCCTGGATTTCGTGGTGGCGCCGGAACACGCGCTGTTGGACAACGGCCCGGTCAGCCTGGCAGACATCGCCTTGCATCCGGCGGTTTTCCCCGGCGGCAATACCTTTACCCACCACATTGTTCAACGCCTGTTCGAAGCCCAGGGCCTGACGCCGAACATCGCCATGAGCACGAATTATCTGGAAACCATAAAAATGATGGTCTCCATCGGCCTGGCCTGGAGCGTCCTGCCGCGCACCATGCTCGATGAACAGGTGGCACGCATTCCTTTGCCGGGCATACAGCTCAGTCGCCAGCTAGGCTATATCTTGCACACCGAACGGACGCTGTCGAATGCTGCACGGGCTTTCATGTCCTTACTGGACGCACAAATCGATCTGCCAGGGAAAAGGGCATAGGTTGTGCTACTCCTATAGAGCCGAAACGCCTGCGCCCAACGCCCCAAATTGCCCAAGGCTCGCGAGATAATGCCCAAATCCGCTGACCAATTCCCGCCCCTGCCGCGCATTCAGGCGCTAGACCCGAAACGGTCCGAGCAAAGCTGGGACAGCGCCCCCCAGTTGCTGGCCGCCTTGAACGGCGCGCGCCTGGGAGCCTGGTCGTGGGACATTGATACCGGGCGGATCAGTTGGTCACGGGGCACCCAGGCGCTGTTCGGCTTCGATCCGCGCCAGCCATTGCCGGCGGATGTGGACTATCTGGACCTGTTGCTCCCCCAAGACCGAGCAAAGGCCATCCGCGCCTTTCATGCGGCTGTGGCCGGTGCGCCGCTGGAACAGGCCATGCACCATCGCATCGTCTGGCCCGACGGCAGCCTGCACTGGCTGGAAATCAACGGCAGCGTATTACCCGACAAACACGGCCGCCCGCGGATGATCGGAGTAATCCGGGAGATCACGCACCAGCGCGAACGGGAGCAGGCACTGCGCAACTCGGAAAAACGCTTCGCCACGCTCTTTCACCTATGTCCGAATATGGTGTTGCTGACCCGCCAGGAAGACGGGCTGATCATCGAGGCCAACCAGTATTTCGAAAGTCTGTTTGGCTGGCCGCTGCACGACATCATCGGCCGCACGACGCTGGAACTGGGCCTATGGGTCGACCCCGGACAGCGGGCAAAACTGGTGGAGATCATCAAGGCCAACGGCGAAATGGCGAGCATGGAGGTGGAACTGCAGGCCAGCAATGGTCAGATCCACAGCGGCCTGCTCAGCGCCCAGAAGGTCGAGCTGGAAGGCCAACCTTATCTGCTGAGCACCTTCCTCGATACCACCGAACGCAAACTCGCCGAACAGGCCCTCAAGGACAGCCAGGAACGCCTTGATCTGGCCCTCGATTCGGCGCAACTGGGCACCTGGGACTGGCATATTCCCAGCGGCATGCTCTACGGCTCGGCCCGGGCGGCGCAGTTGCATGGCCTGGAGCCCAAGCCGTTCCACGAGTCGTTCGATGCGTTTTTCGAAGGGGTGCCCGATGACGAGCGCAACAACATGCGCAACGCCTACCGCAGCCTGCGGGAAGGCCCGGCGGGGAATTATCAACTGACCTACCGCGTACAAATGCCGGACGGCAGCGCCCGATACCTGGAAAGCCGCGCACGTCTCTATCGCAATGACGACGGCAGCCCGCTGCGCATGGCCGGTACCTTGCTGGACATCACTGACCAGGTAGAACGCGAACAGAGCCTGGCGGCGTCGGAAGAAAAATTCGCCACCCTGTTCCAGGTCAGCCCCGACCCGATCTGCGTAACTCATCAGGATAGTGGCCGGTTCCTCGAAATCAATTCCAGCTTCACCCAGACCTTCGGCTGGTCAGCCACCGACGTGATCGGCCTGAGCGCCGACGAAATCGGCCTGTGGGACGCCTCGGGGAGCAGCCTGCAACGCATCGAAAGGGTGATACGCGAGCGCTCCCTGAACAACGTGGCCGTCGTCGTCCACCATAAAAACGGCCAGCCGCTGACATGCGTGATTTCCAGTCGCCAGATCAACGTCGGCAACCAGCCCTGCATTGTCACCACCCTGCGGGATATCTCCCAGCAGCAGCGCTCTGAAGCGGCCCTCAAGGCCAGCGAGGAGAAATTCGCCAAGGCTTTCCATTCCAGCCCTGACGCCATCACCATCACCGAACGCGACAGCGGCCGCTACCTCGAAGTCAATGACGGCTTCTGCCGCCTGACCGGCTACCGCGCCGACGAAGTGATCGGGCATACGGTCTACGAGGTCGGTATCTGGGCCGAAGAAAAACAACGCATGGCATTGCTGGCCGAACTGGAGCTCAAGGGCCGGGTGCATCACCAGGAAATGCTCGGGCGCAATAAACGCGGAGAGATCCTCACGGTG
Organism: Pseudomonas sp. N-1-13; assembly: GCF_057787095.1. Classification (NCBI taxonomy): domain Bacteria; kingdom Pseudomonadati; phylum Pseudomonadota; class Gammaproteobacteria; order Pseudomonadales; family Pseudomonadaceae; genus Pseudomonas; species Pseudomonas sp. N-1-13. The sequence continues at coordinate 3,899,321 of NZ_JBYNRI010000001.1, forward strand.
GAGGTCTCGGTCGAACCGATCATGCTCAATGAGACGGCCTGCCTGCTGCTGACCGCCCGGGACGTGAGCCTGTTGCGCAATGCCGAAGCACAGATCCGCCACCTGGCCTATCACGATCCGCTGACCAACCTGCCCAACCGCGCCTTACTGATGGATCGGCTGAGCCAGCAGATCGCCTTGCTCAAGCGCCATAACCTGCGGGGCGCTCTGCTGTTTCTGGACCTGGACCACTTCAAGCACATCAACGACTCCCTGGGCCACCCGGTGGGCGACACGGTGCTGAAAATCATCACCGCACGCCTGGAAGCCAGCGTGCGCCTGGAAGACACCGTGGCGAGGCTGGGCGGCGACGAATTCGTGGTGCTGCTCAGCGGCTTGGAAGGCACCCGCAGCGCAGTCAGCCAACAGGTACAGAACCTGGCCGACACTCTGCGCGAATTACTGTCGGAGCCGATGTTTCTCGATGGCCAACGGTTGCAGGTCACGCCGAGCATCGGCATGGCGCTGATTCCCGACCATGGCTCCACCCCCACCGACCTGCTCAAGCGCGCCGACATTGCGCTGTACCGCGCCAAGGATTCGGGGCGCAACACCTCGCAGATGTTCCACACCACCATGCAAAAAGCCGCCAGCGAACGGCTGCGCATGGAAACCGACCTGCGCCAGGCCTTGGCTCGCGGGGAGTTCAGCGTACATTTCCAACCTCAGGTCGACGCCCGGGACAACCGCATCATCGGCGCCGAAACGCTGGTGCGCTGGCATCACCCCGAATTGGGCGCCCAATCGCCGAATGAATTCATCAAAGTGCTGGAGGACAGCGGGCTGATTCTGGAAGTTGGCACCTGGATTCTCGATGAAGCCTGCAACGGCTTCAAACAACTGATCGCCAAGGGCAAGATCGATCCGCTGCAATTCAGCCTGTGCGTGAATATCAGCCCACGGCAGTTCCGCCAGAGCGACTTCGTCGAGCGCATCGAAAGCTGCCTCGCCACCTATGGCCTGCCTTACGCCATGCTCAAGCTGGAAATCACTGAGGGCATCGTGATCCAGAATCTGGACGACACCATCGCCAAGATGCGTCGCCTGAAAAAATTGGGAGTGAGCTTCGCCATGGACGATTTCGGGACCGGTTATTCGTCGCTGACCTACCTTAAACGTCTGCCGGTGGACACCTTGAAAATCGATCAGTCATTCGTGCGCGACGCCACCAGCGACCCCAACGATACCGAAATCATCCGCGCCATCGTCGCCATGGCCCGCAGCCTTGAGCTGGAGGTGATCGCCGAAGGTGTCGAAACCCCGGAACAACTGAGTTTCCTGCAGGGGCTGGGTTGCCATTTGTACCAGGGCTACCTGCACAGTCGGCCGTTGCCGCTAGACGCGTTTGAGCGACTGTTGCCCTGACAAAGGAGCCCGCAATGAGGGCTCCACAAATGAAAAAGGGCGCCAATGGCGCCCTTCTTCATTAGTTGCGATGCATCAGTTTTGCAGCGCGGGTTGTTGCTGCGCCCCGTTGATCGGGATGCGCTTGGCTTTCGCCTCTTCCGGGATCACTCGCAACAGGTCGATGCTCAACAGACCGTTGCTCAGGCCGGCGGATTTGATCTCGATATGATCGGCCAACCGGAAGGACAGCTTGAACGCACGCTGGGCGATACCCTGGTGCAGGTAGGTCACGCTGTCGTTGCTCGCTTCGCGCTTACCACCGCTGATGGTCAGCACACCTTTTTCCACTTGCAGGTCCAGGTCGTCTTCCTGGAACCCGGCGGCGGCAACCACGATGCGATACTCGTCATCGCCATGTTTTTCCACGTTGTAGGGTGGATAGCTACTGCCCGGTTCGTTGCGCAAGGCGGTTTCGAACAGGTCGTTGAAACGGTCGAAGCCCACCGAGGAACGGAACAGAGGGGCCAGGGAAAATGCAGTACTCATGATTCAAATCTCCTGAAAAGTTCAGCAAGGTTTTTTGTCTCCGCGACCCGAATTCGGCATCGCGTAATCCCTATCTAGGGACCGCCAAAAACTTTTCAAGAGGTTGTTTTGAAATTTTTTTCAGGCCGCTTCGGTGCGCTGCACGCCCAGCAAATGGCCTACCGCGTCCAGGTCGGTTTCCCGGCGCAGGGCGGTAAACAGCTCCACCGCTTCGGGATAATTGCGAGTCAGCATCGCCAGCCACTGCTTCAACCGGCCGGGCGCCTGGCGTGGGGTCAATTGCTCGACCACCTGCACCCAGAAGTCCTGGAGCATCGGTTGCAATTCGGCCCAGGACAGCTCGATCACCTCTTCACCGGCCCTGGCCGCAGCGATCTGCCGGGCCAAATCAGGACGGGAAACGAGTCCGCGGCCGAGCATGATGTCTTCCACACCACTGATCTCGCGGCACCGGCGCCAGTCTTCAACGCTCCAGATATCCCCGTTGGCGAATACCGGGACCTTGACCACCTCCTGAACCCGTGGGATCCACTCCCAGTGGGCCGGTGGTTTATAGCCGTCGGTCTTGGTCCGCGCATGCACCACAATGTGCGCCGCGCCACCTTCGGCCAATGCCGTGGCACAGACCAACGCCCCATCCGGGCTGTCGAAACCCAGGCGCATCTTGGCGGTAACGGGAATGTGCCTGGGCACCGCGCGGCGCACGTGCTCGACAATTTCGTTGAGCAGCTCCGGCTCTTTGAGCAACACCGCCCCACCCCGTGATTTATTCACAGTCTTGGCCGGGCAGCCGAAGTTCAGGTCGATAACCTGCGAACCCAGCTCGCAGGCCAATGCGGCGTTCTCCGCCAGGCACACCGGATCGGAACCCAGCAATTGCACCCGCAGCGGTACGCCGGCAGCGGTCCGGGCACCGGTCAGCAGCTCAGGGGCAAGCTTGTGGAAATAGGCCGGTGTGAGCAGACGGTCATTGATGCGAATGAACTCGGTCACGCACCAGTCGATACCGCCAACACGGGTCAGAACGTCCCGCAGGATGTTGTCAACCAACCCCTCCATGGGCGCCAGGGCAATTTGCATGGAAAAACACACTCAACGAAAAACGTGCGGCAGTTTACCGGATTTTGCCCACAACATCGGAATTCACCACCAATCCCCTGTGGGAGTTGAGCTTGCTCGCGATAGCGCTGGGTCAGCTTGCATTGATACCGAATGTGCGGCCGTCATCGCGAGCAAGCTCGGCTCCCACACTGGATCCCGCGTGTTCACAGATTCTGCATCCACCACAGATCCCTGTGGGAGCGAGCTTGCTCGCGATAGCGCTGGGTCAGTCTATGAGAATGCCGGATGTCATCAGCGCAGGACCATAACCCTCGATGAACTCCGGCGGCATGCGCTTGGGTCTGCCAGTGGACAGTTCGATGCAAACAAAGGTGGTCTGGGCGCGCAGCAACGTGGTGTTGTCGCTGGGGCGAATCAGCTGGAAATGCCGATTCATCTTCAATCGCTGATCCCAGTCGACGATCCAGGTAGCCAGTTGCAGCTCGTCACCTTCGTAGGCCGCCGCCAGGTAATCGATCTCATGACGCACAACCGCCATGGCCCGGTCCAGCCGCCGATACTCCACCAGATCCAGCCCCAGGCGCTGGGAATGGCGCCAGGCACAGCGCTCAAGCCAGGTGACGTATACCGCGTTATTGGCGTGGCCCAGCCCGTCGATGTCTTCGGCATTTACCTGAAGATCAATAATGAACGGCGTTGCCCTATCCCAGCCCATGCCCCTCTCCCGGTCGAATTTGGTGGGGGCCAGTGTAACGGATCCGAGCTTGATCGCCATCGCGGCCAAGCCTTGCTCCCGCAGATCAAGCCGATTGCCGTGCTTGCAGACTGCGCCCGGCCAGCAGGGATAACACGCCATCAATGACGCGAGGATCGGCCAGCACCCGCTGGTGGCCGCCCTGCGGCAAGCGCAGCAAGCGGCTGTCGAACCAGGCTTCGTGAATCAGTTGCGATTCCTTGACCGAAACGAAGGTGTCGTCCTCGGCATGGACAATCAGCCCGGGCACGTCCAGTTGGTAATGGGCGACATCCATCCTCGAAGCCGGCATGCCCACATCGTTTTCCACTTGGCGAATGAAGGCCGATCGCGCCTTGGGCGGCAGCCCCATCATCCGGGCGAACCCACGCAGCACGCCAAGAATGCGCGCAGGCGCCGCAATGCTGACCAGAGTCTCGGTCCGCAACCCCAGCTGAACCGCGAGCATGGCACTGGCACCACCCATGGAATGCCCAACCACGGCTTGCAGCGGTGGTAACTCCGCCGCGGCTTCGAGCATGGCCCTGGCAAACAGCAGGACATTGGCCTCGCGCCCAGGTGAGCGGCCATGGGCCGGACCGTCCAACGCCACCACCGTGTAGCCGGCACCTACCAGCGCCGTGATCAGCGCGGCAAATTGCGTGGGTCGCCCTTCCCAGCCATGCATCAACAAGACGGTCGGACCTTTGCCCCAACGCAAGGCGGACAGACCGAAGCGTAAGGTGATGCGCTCGGAGGTCGCCAGCAATGGCAGCTCCCAATCCCTTGGCGGCAAGTCCCGGGGACGCATGAACAGCGATCGCATCTTCTTCGCCACCAGGCCCGGAGCCACCCATCCCAGCGTGCCATTGACGCCACGAATCCAGCTAAACCTGTTCATCGCTCATCTCCAGGGCTTGCGCCTTAGCTCATCGCACCGCCGACTTGGCAGCGCGCAGCAACCGATCCGATAACTCTCCCGGGCCCAACGCTCGCGCCAAGGCCAGGCCGCCGACCATCAGGGCAATGTCAGCCAAGGCCTTGTCGGCGTCTTCCGGGCTGGCCGCCAACTGCGCAACCATCAGCTCAATATGCTCATTGAGCACCTCACGAAACTCATCCGGCAGCCGCCCGAGCTCGCCGACCGATGCCGGGATCGGGCAGGCCAGATCGGTGGTATCACGGTGCTTGCGCGACAGGTAGAACGCGGCTGCCAGGGTTCGCCGCTCCTCACCGCTCAGCTCGGCATCCATGTCAGCGATCAAGCCACGACGCTGGCTGAGCAGTTGCTTGAATGCCTCGAGCATCAAGGCATCCTTGCTTTCGAAGTGGGCATAGAAGCCGCCCACTGTCAGCCCGGCGGCGCCCATCACTTCGCCGACACTCGGCTCGGCCGGACCCCGCTGAATCAGCGCAGCACTGGCGGCCTTGAGTATGCGTTCGCGGGTTTGCGCTTTTTTATCGCTCATCGTTACCTCCGAATATTACGACTGAAATATTATCCATGTAATAATTTTCCGCAAGCGGAAATTTTGACCGCTGGTCAGAAGCATCGTTAAAGGAATTGAAGATTGGCCGAACGCCAGACAAACAAAAGGGCCATTCAAGAATTGAATGACCCTTATAAAATCCCGCAGAGCGGGTAATCGTGGCGTCCCCTAGGGGACTCGAACCCCTGTTACCGCCGTGAAAGGGCGGTGTCCTAGGCCACTAGACGAAGGGGACACAAACCTTCTAACTTGATCAGCGCTGAGAACTGATCGATTCAAGGTCGGTGTGGCCAAACCTTGAACCTGTAATTGGTGGAGCTAGACGGGATCGAACCGTCGACCTCTTGCATGCCATGCAAGCGCTCTCCCAGCTGAGCTATAGCCCCGGATTTTTCGCCTCGCGGCGGAGCGACATCTTGCAACATCGCTTCTGTAAAACTGGCGTCCCCTAGGGGACTCGAACCCCTGTTACCGCCGTGAAAGGGCGGTGTCCTAGGCCACTAGACGAAGGGGACGCAAACCCTTCTATACAACTGATCAACGCTGAGTGTTGATCGCTTCAAGACCGGTGTGGCCAGGCCTTGAAGTGTAAATTGGTGGAGCTAGACGGGATCGAACCGTCGACCTCTTGCATGCCATGCAAGCGCTCTCCCAGCTGAGCTATAGCCCCTCATCGCTGAGGACGGGGCGAATCTTAAGGGCGTATCCGAGGGCTGTCAAATTTATTTTCAACAAATTTGAAAGTTTTTTGCCGGGATAACAATCACTTACCGACAAACCCCGGAAAACCGGGGTATGTCCTGCCTCATCGAGCACTCAGGCAATCGCGCCCAGCAGTTTTTCCCACTCCTTGTTCTCCTTCTTCGACACACCACCGAGCAGATCGATGGCCTGGCGCAGACGGAAACGGGTCAGGTCCGGGCCAAGGATCTCCATGGCATCGAGCACCGACACCGAGCTGGCCTGGCCAGTAATGGCGGCGAACATCAGCGGCATGGCATCACGCAGTTTCAGCTCCAGCGATTCGACCACGGCCTGGATGGTCGCGGTGATGCTGTCCTTTTCCCACTGACGCAGACTTTCGAGCTTCCACAGGATCAGTTGCATCAATTGGCGCACCTGATCACCGGAAAGTTTCTTGGACTCGAACAGCTTCGCATCCGGCGTCACGCCGCCGGCAAAGAAGAAGCCGGCCAGGGGTGCGATCTGGCTGAACGTCTCCACCCTGCCCTGCACATGGGGAGCGATTTTCATCATGTACTCAGGGTTGAATGCCCACTTCTGTACACGCGCAGCAAACTCCTCCACCGGCAGGTCACGCAACCACTGACCGTTGAGCCAGGAGAGTTTCTCGACATCGAAGATCGGACCACCCAGCGACACCCGCGACAGGTCGAAGTGCTCGACCATTTCCTGCAGCGAGAACTTCTCGCGCTCGTCCGGCATCGACCAGCCCATGCGCCCCAGGTAGTTGAGCATCGCCTCAGGCATGAAGCCCATGCGTTCGTAGAAGGTCACCGACGTCGGGTTCTTGCGCTTGGACAGCTTGCTCTTGTCCGGGTTACGCAGCAGTGGCATGTAGCACAGCTGCGGTTGTTCCCAGCCGAAGTATTCGTAGAGCAGGATCAGTTTCGGCGCCGACGGCAGCCATTCTTCACCGCGCAGGACGTGGGTGATGCCCATCAGGTGATCGTCGACCACGTTCGCCAGGAAATACGTCGGCAGGCCGTCGGTCTTCATCAGCACTTGCATGTCCATGCGATCCCACGGGATCTCGACATCGCCACGCAGCATGTCCGGCACCACGCAGACGCCTTCGCTCGGCACCTTCATGCGGATCACATGGGGCTCACCGGCGGCCAGACGACGGGCGACTTCTTCCTTGGACAGCAGCAGCGCGCGGCCATCGTAGCGTGGGGTCTCGCCGCGAGCGATCTGCTCGGCGCGCATCTGGTCCAGCTCTTCGGCGGTGCAGAAGCACGGGAAGGCGTGCCCCATGTCTACCAGTTGCTGGCAGTACTGCTGATAGATGTCACCGCGCTCGCTCTGGCGGTAAGGACCGTGCGGGCCGCCAACGTCCGGACCTTCGCTCCAGTCGATGCCCAGCCAGCGCAGGGCGTCGAAGATCTGCTGTTCGGACTCGCGGGTCGAACGCAGCTGGTCGGTGTCCTCGATCCGCAGGATGAACTCACCGCCGTGCTGCTTGGCAAAGCAATAGTTGAACAAAGCGATGTAAGCGGTGCCGACATGGGGATCGCCAGTGGGCGAAGGCGCGATGCGGGTGCGGACGGTGGTCATGGCATGTCTCGGAAAGAATATAAAAGCGAAGATGAAACAGGGGGCGAATGGTAACAGGCGATGGTGGGCGGGCTCCAGTGAGAGGGGGATTTGTGTGGCACCTGTCAGACCGAGGCACCTTCAATCGCGAGCAGGCTCGCTCCCACAGGGAACCAAGTTGTCCAGACTGGACGCGGTCCATTGTGGGGGCGAGCCTGCTCGCGATAAGGCCATTACCGTGGCCACACAACCTCAGACAGTCAGCAACCGCTCGCGCAGCTTGCCAATCTCGTCACGCAACTGCGCAGCCGCTTCGAACTCCAGGTCCCGGGCCAGCTGGTACATTTTTTCTTCCAACTGACGGATACGTTTGCTGATTTCGCTCGGCGAGCGCAGTTCGGCTTCGTAACGGGCGCTCTCTTCGGCGGCCTTGGCCATGCCCTTGCGCTTCTTGCTGCGCGAGCCGGGCACAGTGGCGCCTTCCATGATGTCGGCGACGTCCTTGAACACCCCTTTCGGCGTGATGCCGTTGGCCAGGTTGAAGGCAATCTGTTTATCGCGACGACGCTCGGTCTCGCCGATAGCCCGTTCCATGGAACCGGTGATGCGATCGGCATAAAGAATCGCCCGGCCGTTGAGGTTACGCGCCGCCCGACCGATGGTCTGGATCAACGAACGCTCGGAGCGCAGGAAACCTTCCTTGTCGGCGTCCAGGATCGCCACCAGTGACACCTCCGGCATGTCCAGGCCTTCGCGCAGCAGGTTGATCCCCACCAGCACGTCGAACGTACCCAGGCGCAGGTCGCGGATGATCTCGACCCGCTCCACCGTGTCGATGTCCGAGTGCAGGTAGCGCACCCGCACACCGTGGTCGGCCAGATAATCAGTCAGGTCTTCGGCCATGCGCTTGGTCAGCGTGGTGACCAGCACCCGCTCCTCCACTGCCACACGCTTGGAGATTTCCGAGAGCAGATCATCGACCTGAGTCAGCGCCGGGCGCACTTCAACCTGCGGATCGACCAGCCCGGTGGGTCGCACCACCTGCTCGACCACCCGGCCGGCATGCTCGGCCTCGTAGTTGCCGGGGGTGGCGGAGACGAAAATCGTCTGCGGACTCACACTTTCCCATTCGTCAAAACGCATCGGCCGGTTATCCAGGGCCGAAGGCAGACGGAAGCCGTATTCCACCAGGGTTTCCTTGCGAGACCGGTCGCCTTTGTACATGGCGCCGACCTGGGGCACGCTGACGTGGGATTCGTCGATCACCAGCAAGGCATCGGCCGGCAGATAGTCATACAACGTAGGCGGTGGCGCGCCCGCCGGGCGACCCGACAGGTAGCGCGAGTAGTTTTCGATGCCGTTGCAGTAACCCAGCTCCAGGATCATCTCCAGGTCGAATCGGGTCCGCTGCTCCAGCCGCTGGGCTTCCACCAGTTTGTTGTTCGACCGCAAGTATTCCAGGCGCTCCTGCAATTCAACCTTGATCCCCTCGATAGCGCCCAGCAGGGTTTCCCGGGGCGTAACGTAGTGGCTCTTGGGGTAGAAGGTGAAGCGCGGCAGCTTGCGGATCACCTCGCCGGTCAGCGGATCGAACGCCGAAAGACTCTCCACTTCGTCATCGAACAGCTCGATGCGGATCGCCTCCAGGTCCGATTCCGCCGGGTAGATGTCGATCACGTCGCCACGGACCCGGAACGTTGCCCGGGCGAAATCCATGTCGTTGCGGGTGTACTGCAGGTCCGCCAGGCGACGCAGCAAGGCTCGCTGGTCGAGCTTGTCGCCGCGATCAACGTGCAAGACCATCTTCAGGTACGTTTCCGGGCTACCCAGACCATAGATGCACGATACCGTGGTGACGATGATCGCGTCCTTGCGTTCGAGCAATGCCTTGGTGGCCGAGAGCCGCATCTGTTCGATGTGATCGTTGATCGAAGCATCCTTCTCGATGAAGGTGTCCGAAGACGGTACGTAGGCTTCGGGTTGGTAGTAGTCGTAATAGGAGACGAAGTACTCCACCGCGTTATTGGGGAAAAACGCCTTGAACTCGCCATACAGCTGCGCCGCCAGGGTCTTGTTCGGTGCCAGCACCAGGGTCGGGCGCTGCACCTGGGCAATCACGTTGGCGATGCTGAAAGTCTTGCCCGAGCCTGTCACACCGAGCAGCGTCTGGTGCGCCAGTCCGGCCTCGATACCTTCGACCATCAGGCGAATGGCTTCCGGCTGGTCGCCGGCGGGCTGGAATCGGGTGACTAGCTGGAATTCAGACATAACATAACCTCTGGGTTCACCCCTGTCGGCCAGCCAACAGGAACGAGAAAGACCGAAACGACTGATGTCGCCCGAGGAAAAAACTGGGATGCGTACAATGTGGAGGTGAATGCCTTCGCTTTCAAGACGAACGTCCTACACGCCTTGAAGTCTTTGACGCCGCCAGGGGACTAACGGTCGAAAAAAACGAAAATACTTACCTTAAAAACCGAATCGCCTGTCGCCGCGCCCGGTGATGGCCTCTATACTAGCTCCCCGTTTGTGCACCGCTCTAGTGCATTCGGCTGGAGCGCTACACGTCCCCTCACACTCCATTCAGAGCCGCGCAATAATGAGCCTGTTTTCCGCTGTCGAATTGGCACCACGCGACCCCATCCTGGGCCTCAACGAAGCATTCAACGCCGACACCCGTACCAATAAGGTCAACTTGGGCGTGGGTGTTTACTGCAACGAGGAGGGGCGCATTCCACTTCTGCGCGCCGTTGTCGAAGCCGAGACGATCCGCGTGGCCCAACACGTTTCCCGTGGTTACCTGCCGATCGACGGCATTGCCGCCTACGACCAGGCGGTCCAGACCCTGCTGTTCGGCAAGGACTCGCCGTTGATCGCCTCCGGCCGCGTCATCACCACCCAGGCCGTGGGCGGCACTGGCGCACTGAAGATCGGCGCCGACTTCCTCAAGCAACTGCTGCCTGACGCCGTCGTGGCCATCAGCGATCCAAGCTGGGAAAACCACCGCGCGCTGTTCGAAACCGCCGGTTTCCCGGTGCAGAACTACCGCTACTACGACGCCGCCACCCATGACGTGAACCGCAGCGGCCTGCTGGAAGACCTCAACGCCCTGCCCGACCGCTCGATCGTCGTGCTGCACGCCTGCTGCCATAACCCCACCGGCGTGGACCTGAGCCCGCAAGACTGGAAAAACGTACTGGACGTGGTCAAGGCCAAGAACCACGTTCCATTTTTGGACATGGCTTATCAGGGCTTTGGCGACGGTATCGACGAAGACGCCGCCGCCGTGCGCCTGTTCGCCGAGTCGGGCCTGACTTTCTTTGCGTCCAGCTCGTTCTCCAAATCGTTCTCGCTGTACGGCGAGCGCGTTGGCGCCCTGTCGATCGTCAGCGAATCGAAAGAGGAAAGTGCCCGGGTACTGTCCCAGGTCAAGCGTGTGATCCGCACCAACTACTCCAACCCGCCGACCCACGGCGCCAGTATTGTCGCAGCCGTGCTCAACAGCCCGGAACTGCGGGCCCAATGGGAAGCGGAACTGGCCGAAATGCGTCTGCGGATTCGCGGCATGCGCAACCAGATGGTGGATATGCTGGCTAAAGCCGCTCCGCACCGGGATTTCAGCTTCGTCGCACGCCAGCGCGGGATGTTTTCCTACTCCGGCCTGACCGTTGAACAGGTGACGCGCCTGCGCAACGAGTTCGGCATCTATGCCCTGGACACCGGCCGCATCTGCGTGGCCGCGCTGAACCAGAACAACATCGATGCGGTGACCAAGGCGATTGTTCAGGTGATCTGAAGGTCGCCGGGATGAAAAAAGGGAAGCCAAGGCTTCCCTTTTTTTGCGTTCACGCTGACCCCGTGGCGAGGGAGCTTGCTCCCTCGCCACAAAAGCAACTCGTCGAAATTACAGCTCCGTCGCCCGCTGACTCGCGGCATCGTCGTAGATCACATACAACGACTCGGCAATCTGACTCTTGATGGCCTTGGTGCTTTCCAGCCCCAGGACAAAACCCTCGGCCTTGCCACCGGCACGGTTCAGTTCGTCAGCGGTGCTGGCCTGGGTGATGGCATCGTAGAGTTTCTCCGCGTGCGGTCCCACGCCCTTGGGCAAGCTGATCTGGGCGGTACTCATAGGCGCACCTCAGTGTGGTTGCCTGTGTGAAGCGGTAACAGATGATTCATGGCGCAAACCTTTGTTTGGCGAATGGCCGGTAGCGCGTTCAGCCACTTCCGGGGGACCATGGTAGCCCTCTCCTGCCGTTGCGGTAACCGCCAATCGCCGATTAATCGCCAACGGACCTGAGGAATGTGCCGGCCGGCAAGAGAAGCTTGACTTCTCTTTTCCAATCAGTAACATACGCGTCATTCCGCGATAGCTCAGTTGGTAGAGCAAGTGACTGTTAATCACTGGGTCCCTGGTTCGAGTCCAGGTCGTGGAGCCAGACAGCAGCAAATCAAGCCCCTGAATCGAAAGATTCAGGGGCTTTTTTGTGGGCGAAAGAAAGGGCTGATTGATTGAAAAGGCTTGCCGATGTCGCTGGCGGAACAATCAGTCAGGCCCGAACAGGCATCATGGTCTGAATCCTGCTTGAATTTGCCAGGCCCGACCGTCACGTGCACGTCATGAGGACGTCGCAAACTGGCGTTGTCCGCCAACAAACATCTCCATAACAACAAGGACGAAGACATGCCCACGCAACACCCGCACCGCAACAATGATCTGTGTACCTCCAGCAAGGTGTACACCGCGCTGACTGAACTCAAGCACCTGGAAGGCCACCGCAGCGCCAAATTCCTTTCGCTGCTGACGCAACACCTGGTGCGCAAGGGCTTGCTCAACGAGCAGGAAGTGGTGCACATGCTCGATCTGGTCGTCGATTGAGCAGCATCGATTCCTACTATTGAAGTGGTTGATTTTTCCTCCCCCCTGCTGAGTCGTAAGGTAACTCCATCGATTGATGGAGGTTCCCATGCCCAAGGTTCAAATCATGTCTGTCATTGGCAGCGCCGTGCCCGCCCCGCTCAGGGAGCGTGGTCTGTTGGCCTGCTGGTATCTGGTGCAGGACGGCGTCACCATCAGCGGTCCGCTGACTTCTCTGCCCGCCGCCCAAGCCCTGTCACAACGCATCGGCCCTTATCTGCTGACCGCCTAGGGCAACCGCACCCGCGGCTTGCTTTCGACGAACAGCGCCCAACACGACATGAACAGCGCGGCGATCAGCGGGCCGATCACAAATCCGTTCAGCCCGAACACCGCCAGCCCGCCCAAGGTCGAGACCAGCACCATGTAGTCGGGCATCTTCGTATCCTTGCCCACCAGGATGGGGCGCAGGAAATTGTCCACCAGGCCAATGACGAATATCCCGAACAGGGTCAATACCACGCCCTGCCAGATGGCCCCGGAGAGCAGGAAATACACTGCCACCGGCGCCCAGACCAGGCCCGCGCCCACCGCCGGCAACAGCGACAGAAAGGCCATCAGCACCGCCCAGAGCAACACCGTGGGAATCCCCAGGATCCAGAAAATCAGCCCACCCAACGCCCCTTGGGTGATGGCCACCAGCAGGTTTCCCTTCACGGTCGCTCGCACCACACGGTTGAACTTCAACTGCAGGCGACGTTTCTGGTACTCCGCCAGGGGAACGGCGGTACGGACCTTGCGCACCAGCTCAGGGCCGTCACGCAGGAAAAAGAACAACAGATAAATCATGACGAAGAAGCTCACCAGGAACTGAAACGTGCCCTGGCCGAAGCTGAACGCCTGGGTGGCGAAGAATTGGCTGCCTTGCATCGCGCCTTTGACGATTCGCTCTCGCAGCCCGTTCAGGTTACCCAGGCCAAAACGGTCGAGCAGGTTCTGGAAGTAAGGCGGCAAGGCATCCCGGAAGCGGGCCAGGTAATCGGCAATGTCCAACTCTCCGCTTTCCAGGCTCTTGTACAACGCCGCCCCTTCCTGGACCAGCAACGTACTGATGACGATCACCGGCAAGATCGCGATCACCACGCAAATACTCAATGTAAGCAACGAAGTGAGGTTGCGCTGCCAGCCGAGTTTCAGTTGCAGGCGGCGCTGCATCGGGGCAAAGACGATCCCCAGGATCACTGCCCAGAACACGGCGCCATAAAACGGCAGGAGGATCCAGATGAAAGCGATGGTGACCAGAATCAACATCAGCATCTGGGACTTGTCTTGCAGGGTCTTTCGGTTCATTTCTTTTCCATATCCTTGGCGCGATAAACGTTAGTCAGCCAGGATTCGCCGGAGTGCCTTTCCCTTTGCATCCGGTGTTGATCCAGATCAATTGCACGGTACCCGTCGTGGCGTACTCTCGGCGCTTTTTGCGATCCGACGCCACCATGCCCTTCGTTGCCCCCGAACTGCTCGCCCCCGCCGGCACCCTGAAAAACATGCGTTATGCCTTCGCCTACGGCGCCGACGCGGTGTACGCCGGTCAGCCGCGCTACAGCCTGCGTGTGCGTAACAACGAGTTCGACCACGCCAACCTGGCCTTGGGCATTGGCGAGGCCCAGGCCATGGGCAAGCGCTTCTATGTGGTGGTGAACATCGCGCCCCACAACGCCAAGCTGCGCACCTTCCTCAAAGACCTGGAGCCTGTGATTGCCATGGCACCGGACGCGCTGATCATGTCCGACCCCGGCTTGATCATGCTGGTGCGCCGGCATTTCCCGCAGATGCCGATTCATCTGTCGGTGCAGGCCAACACCGTGAACTGGGCCAGCGTCGAGTTCTGGCAACAGCAGGGCTTGAGCCGCATCATCCTGTCCCGGGAGCTGTCCTTGGAGGAGATCGCCGAAATCCGTGAGCAGGTGCCGGCCATGGAACTGGAAGTGTTCGTTCACGGGGCGCTGTGCATGGCCTATTCCGGACGTTGCCTGCTGTCGGGCTACCTGAACCGGCGCGACGCCAACCAGGGCAGTTGCACCAACGCCTGTCGCTGGAAATATTCGGCGCAACCGGCGCAGGAAAACGCGGTGGGCGATATCGTGCAGACCTGGCCAGCCGAACCGACCCTGGGCCTCGGCGCGCCCACCGACCAGGTGTTCCTGCTTCAGGAAGCGAACCGCCCGGAGGAATCGATGCCGGCCTTCGAGGATGAGCACGGCACCTACATCATGAACGCCAAGGATCTGCGGGCCGTGCAACACGTGGAGCGGCTTGCCCGCATGGGCGTGCATTCCTTGAAGATCGAAGGCCGGACCAAGTCGCACTTTTATTGCGCACGCACCACCCAGGTCTATCGCCGGGCGATCGACGACGCCGTGGCCGGCCGGGAGTTTGACCGCAGCCTGATGACCGATCTCGAATCCCTGGCCCAGCGCGGCTACACCGAGGGTTTTCTACGCCGGCATGTTCATGATGAGTACCAGAACTATCAGAACGGCAGCTCAGTGTCGGAGCGCCAGCAGTTCGTCGGTGAATTGACCGGCCAGCGGCGCGAGCGTCTGGCCGAAGTCCGGGTCAAGAACCGCTTTGGCCTGGGCGATCACATGGAATTGATGACCCCCAAGGGCAACTTTCACTTCGACCTGCATCAACTGCAGAACGTCAACGGCCAGGGCATCGACGTGGCTCCGGGAGACGGGCATGTGGTGTACGTGCCGATTCCGGATGCGGTGGATTTGCGGTTTGGGTTGTTGATGCGCGATGTGCGAGAAGCGTAGCGCCTGCACGGCCTCCCCAATCATGCAGACACCGCCAAACAATTGTGGGAGCGAGCCTGCTCGCGATAGCGCCTTCACAGTCAACATCGTTATTGACTGATCTACCGCCATCGCGAGCAGGCTCGCTCCCACAAGGTCGTGTTTGCCTGCGTCCGGCAAGAACTGCCGAAGGCTGCGATCCTCCTTTCCCGATAGGGCCCGGTTGCCCAGGCGAAACATCCGGATCGAGCACGAAAGATCGCAGCCTTCGGCAGCTCCTGCTGCACGACTCAGATGCGGAACTGCCCCACCAGTTTGCCCAGGCGTTGGCCCAGATCGGCCAAGCTGCGGGAGGTCTGGGCACCGAGTTGAGTTTCGTCGGCGACGCTGTCCACCGCCACGGCGATCTGGTGCACGCTGCGGTTGATTTCCTCGGCCACGGCGGTCTGTTCTTCAGCAGCGCTGGCGATCTGAGCGTTCATCGAATTGATGGTGCCGATCAACTGCGCCATGGTGTCCAGGGACGCCCCGGCCTCGTTGGCCTGCACCGACGTGCCATCGCCCGCTTCGCTGGAGCGGCGCATCGCTTCTACCGCCGCGTGGGTGCCCGACTGCAGACGATCAATCATGCCCTGGATTTCCTGGGTACTTTGCTGGGTCCGACTGGCCAGGGCCCGTACTTCATCAGCCACCACGGCAAAACCGCGGCCCGCTTCCCCGGCGCGAGCGGCCTCAATGGCGGCGTTCAGCGCCAACAGGTTGGTCTGCTCGGCGATCGAGCGAATCACCCCCAACACGCTGACAATCGAAGCCACGTCCTGTTGCAAACTGTCCAGGGACAAGCCGCTGCTGCGAATATCGTTCACCAGTGCATGAATCTGCTGGATGCTGCCGGCCACCACACGCTTGGCGGACTGGCCTTCTTCGTCGGTCTGCTGGGCCGCGACGGCTGCACCCTGGGCACTGCGAGCCACTTCCTGGGCGGCCGAAGACATCTCGTTGATCGCCGTTGCGACTTGGTCGGTTTCGTGACGCTGACGCTCCATGGCCTGCTCGGAGCGCTGTGCCTGCTCGGAAACCTGCGCCACCAGCCCAGTCAGCTGCGAGGTCATTTCGGTGATCTGCCGTACCAGTCCGTGGATCTTGTCGACAAAACGGTTGAACGAGCCGGCCAGTTGGCCGAGTTCGTCCTGGCTGGTGATCGCCAGGCGGCGAGTCAGGTCGCCCTCGCCCGCCGCGATGTCATCGAGGTTGTCTTTCATCAGGTGCAGCGGCCGCAGGATGGCATTGGCCAGCAACATGCCCACCACCGCAATCACCAGCAATACCACGACAGCAATACCCACGATGCTCAGCAGAACGCCTTGCAGACGTTCTTGAACCTTGGCCTCAACCAGTGCTACCTGAGCTTCAATGCCGTCCAGGTTGACCGAGCTGCCGACCGCCATGTCCCACTTGGGCAAGTAGTCGGTGTAGCCGAGCTTTGGCACCAGTTCTTTGCTGTTTGGCAGTGGCGAGCTGTATTCCAGATAGTGTGTCCCGTCCTTGGCGACTTTCACCAGGTCACGGTTGACATAGACACCGTTGGGATCGCGGTTGTCCTTGAAGGTTTTGCCCACACCGTCGGGGCTGTTGGCCTTGAAGAGACGAACAGTTTCGGAGTCGTAACCGAAGAAATAGCCGTCCTTGCCGTAGGTGACGTTCGACAGCAGCTTGATAGCCTCGGCCCGCGCGGCGTTATCCCCCGGCGCCGACGCGTCGTACAACGGCTTGATGGCAGTAAGCCCCACCGCGACGTAATTCTGCAGGGTGGCCTTAGCGTCGCTGAGCAAGCGCTCGCGGGTTTGCTGAACCTCTTTGCCGGCCTGCTCCTTCAGAATGAAGGCCGTGGTCAGGCTGATAATAGCGGCGGATAGCAATACAGGCAGTATTGCCAAGGACAGAACTTTAGCCTTCAGGCTCAGGCGCATACTGTTCACTCTTATCGGTTTTATGGCGTGGTTAACTGTGTTAACGGCACGGCGCGGGAAAACTGTAGGACAAGGTGAAGGGCTTGCGCCGAGTGGTCAGCTAAAGAGGTGCTGGATTTTGGGGCCTTATCGCGAGCAGGCTCGCTCTCACATTGGATATTCTGTGAACACCCCTGTGGGAGCGAGCCTGCTCGCGATGAAGGCGACTGGGTCCCGAATTACAACACCATCGCCGCCACCCAGCCAAACACCAGCAGCGGCAAGTTGTAATGGATGAAGGTCGGGACCACGGTGTCCCAGATGTGGTGGTGCTGGCCATCGATGTTCAGCCCGGAGGTCGGGCCCAGGGTCGAGTCCGAAGCGGGCGAGCCGGCATCGCCCAGGGCTCCGGCGGTGCCGACGATGCAAACGATCGCCAGCGGGCTGAAACCCAATTGCAGGCACAGCGGCACGAAGATCGTCGCCAGGATCGGCACCGTGGAGAACGATGAACCGATGCCCATGGTCACCAGCAAGCCCACCAGCAACATCAACAGGGCGCCGATGCCCTTGTTGTGGCCGATCCAGGCCGCCGAGGTTTCCACCAGGCTCTGGACTTCACCTGTTGCCTTCATCACTTCGGCAAAGCCTGAGGCGGCGATCATGATGAAACCGATCATCGCCATCATCTTCATGCCTTCGGTGAACAGGTCGTCGGTTTCACGCCAGCGCACCACCCCCGATACCGAGAAAATCAGGAACCCGACCAGGGCACCGATGATCATCGAATCCAGCAGGAGCTGAATGGCAAACGCCGCCGCGATCGCCAGTCCCGCCACCAACAGGCTCAACGGGTTGTAGCGCACGGTCACCTGTTCGGCCCTGGCGATTGTTTTCAGGTCGTAGATGCGTTTTTTGCGATACGTGAAAAACGCCATGACCAAACCAAACACCATGCCCAGCGCCGGAATGCCCATGGCATGGGTGATGTTGATGTCACTGACGTCCACGCCGCTGCGGGCGACGTTGGCCAGCAGGATCTCGTTGAGGAAGATGTTGCCAAAGCCCACCGGCAGGAACATGTAGGGCGTGATCAAGCCAAAAGTCATGACGCAGGCAATCAACCGGCGGTCCAGCTGCAGCTTGGTCAGTACATAAAGAAGCGGCGGCACCAACAGCGGGATGAAGGCGATGTGGATCGGCAGAATATTCTGGGAGGCAACCGCTACCGTTCCCAGCAAACCGATCAGAACCCACTTGACCCCCGAGCCACCGGCGACGTCCTGGCGATCCACCATGGCCAGGGCTTTGTCGGCCAGGGCGTGAGCCATACCGGATTTGGCAATCGCTACGGCGAAAGCACCCAGCAAAGCGTAGGACAAAGCCACGGTTGCCCCGCCCCCGAGGCCGGCATTGAACGCCTTGAGCGTGGCGTCGATGCCCAGGCCGCCAGTCAGGCCGCCCACCAGAGCGCCGATAATCAGCGCGATCACCACATGCACGCGGGACAGACTGAGCACCAGCATCACGCCAACCGCGGCAATTACTGCATTTATCATCATTACCTCAAAGCACAGCGATGGAGAGCCACCGGACAAAAAGGTCGCGACTTTGCAGGAAGCGGCGAGAAGCTGCAAGGGTCATGCGGCGGGTTTTATATCCGCATGAGAGCGGGAACGCACCGATATCTTGAGTCCAGCCCCAAAACAATGTGGGAGCGAGCCTGCTCGCGATGGCGGTCTGTCAGTTGATATTGAAGTGGCTGACCCGGCGCTATCGCGAGCAGGCTCGCTCCCACCAGAGATCAGCGCTTGGGCAATCCGATCGTGACCTTCAGCCCGCCCCATTCGCTGTCGCCCAGCGCCAGCGTCCCGCCCCAGGTGTCGACGATGTCCCGCACGATGCCCAGCCCCAGGCCGTGGCCGTCGGTCTGTTCATCGAGCCGCGTGCCGCGGCTGAAGACCTGATCGCGGCGGTCTGCGGGAATGCCTGGCCCATCGTCTTCCACCGCCAGGCTGAACCCCTCGGCTGTCTCGCTCACGGTCAGGCGCACTTGCGCGTCGGCCCATTTGCAGGCGTTGTCCAGCAGGTTGCCCAGCAGTTCCAGCAGATCTTCACGATCCCAGGGCAGGTGCAGGCCGGGCGGCGCGACGTAAGCCAAGTGCAAGTGCTCACCATGGATCATGTTCAGCGTGGCCAGCAACGCCGGCAGTTCCGCGTCGCAGTCAAGATGGGCACCGGGCAAGGCATCGCCGGACAGTCGGGCGCGGTTGAGTTCGCGGTTCAGGCGCTGACGGACCTGCTCCAGTTGTTCGAGCAACAGCTTGCGCAGCTCGGGGTAAGGGTCGAGTTTTTCATTCGAGGCCAGGCTTTGCAGCACCGCCAGCGGGGTTTTCAGGGCATGACCCAGGTTGCCCAGGGCGTTGCGGGAACGTTTGAGGCTGTCCTCGGTGTGGGCCAGCAGATGGTTGATCTGCGCCACCAGCGGTTCCAGTTCCCGGGGCACCTGTTCGTCGAGTTGCGAACGCTGCCCGCGCTGCAACTGGGCGATCTGCTCCCGGGCTTTGTCCAGCGGGCGCAAGGCGCGGTGCACCGTGATGCGTTGCAACAACAGAATCAGCAGCAACCCCGCCAACCCAAGGCCGAGGCCAATCTGCTGCATGCGCAGGAAAGTGTCCCGCACGGGCGTGTAGTCCTGGGCCACGCTGATGGAAATCGCCTGGCCCAGACGCCGATAGTCGGTACGCAGGACCAGCAGCTTCTGACCTTCAGGCCCCAATTGCAGGTTGCTGTGCAGCCCCGGATGGTCGAGATGGGGCAACTCCTGGTCCCACAGGGAGCGGGAGCGCCAATGCGTATCGGCAAAATCGATGCGGAAATAATGCCCGGAAAACGGTCGCAGATAAGCCGGCGACAAACGTCGCTCATCCAGTTGCAGGCCTTGCGGACCACGCACCAGGGCCACCAGCAGGTTCTCGCTGTCGTTGCGCAGCCCCGCCTCCAGATACCGCTGCAGACCCAGCTCGAATAACCACAGACTGGTCTGCGCCAAGACCAGGCCGACCACCACCATCACACCGATCAGGCCAAGGCTCAGACGCCGCTGGATCGATCTCACTGCGCCTGCCCGCCGAACAGGTAACCCTGGCCGCGACGGGTTTCGATCACGCTGCGGCCCAGCTTGCGCCGCAAGTGATTGACATGGACTTCCAGCACATTGGAATCGCGCTCGGTTTCACCGTCATACAGGTGTTCGGCGAGATGGCTCTTGGAAAGGATCTGCTCGGGATGAAGCATGAAGTAGCGCAGCAGGCGAAACTCGGCTGCGGTCAGTTGGATCTCGGTGCCGTCGCGGCTCACACACTGGCGCCCTTCATCCAGATGCAGGCCGGCCGCCTGGAGGGTCGGCTGGTTGGCCTGGCCATGGGAGCGGCGCAGCAGCGCCTGGATCCGCAGGTGCAGCTCTTCGGGATGAAAGGGTTTGGTCAGGTAATCGTCGGCCCCGGCCTTGAGGCCTTCGATGCGTTCGGCCCAGGAACCGCGGGCGGTCAGGATCAGCACAGGCGTGCTCAGGCCGCCCGCGCGCCATTGGGCCAACACTTCAAGCCCCGGCACACCCGGCAAGCCGAGATCGAGGATGATCAGGTCATAAGGCTCGCTGCTGCCCTGATAAACCGCGTCGCGACCATCGGCGAGCCAGTCGACGGCATAACCCTGCCGCGTCAGCCCGGCCATCACTTCGTCGGCCAGGGGAACATGATCTTCCACCAAAAGCAGGCGCATCAGTCTTCCTCATCTTTGAGTAAACGGCCGGTCGCGGCCTCCAGATCCAGTTCGCGCACGACGCCGTCGGTAGCCAGCAATTCGACTTCGTAAATATAGACGCCGTGTTTTTCTTCCAGCTCGGCCTCCAGCAGTTTGGCGCCGGGGTGGCGATCCAGCGCCTGTTGCAGCAAATGTTCCAGGGGCAGGATCACGCCCTGCTGCCGCAATTGCAGGGCCTCATCCTGGTCCAGGTCTCGGGCGACGGCCAGTGAACAGAACACCAGCAGCGCCAGCCCCCAACAGCTGCGGGGGCGTAAATTAAGCTTCATTACAGATCCTGATGATTCTTGAGTACCTTGCCGTCAACCGCGTCCAATTCAAGTTCCCAGTCAACACCCTGGGCATCGCGCAAGTCCACCTGATAGATGTACTTGCCGTATTCTTGTTCCAGCTCGGTATCGGTCAAGGTGGCGCCAGGGTGTTTGGACAAGGCAGTGGCGTTGAGTTTTTCAACCGACAGAATGGTACCAGCGTCCTGCAGCTTTTGGGCTTCGTCGGCCGTGAGGTCTCGTGCGCTGGCCAGGCCACTGATGGCCATCAGGGTAACGATGAAAAAGGCAGTCAGGCGGTTCATGGGTTGTCTCCTTTTTTTGTAATCTTCACCAGGGAACTGTATCGGGGCGAACTTAACTGAAACTGAATTGCCATCATTGAACACAGATCAATGTGGGAGCGAGCCTGCTCGCTGCCACAGGGCTGACGCCGTTAAATTATCCGTTGCAGCATTCGAGACCGGTATGACCGCCATCCACATCAAGTTCCCTGCCCTGACCCTCAAGGCCGGCCCTCGTGCTCTGGCACGCATTCGCCAGGCTGGCCTGAACGCTGCCGATGTCGGCATTCTGCCGGGCGCCGCCGGTGGCCCCAAGGCCTTGGGCATTCAGGGGCTGGACCTGGCGCTGTTTGGCGAGTGGCTGCCCGCCGCGCCCCGGGAGCGCTCGCTGATCGGTGCTTCGGTGGGCTCCTGGCGCTTCGCCAGCGCCTGCCTGCCGGATGCCGCCGAGGGGATCCGGCGCCTGGGCACCTTGTACAACGAGCAAAGCTTTGCCAAAGGCGTGACTATGGCCGGGGTGAGCCAGAGTTCGCAGCGCATGCTCGATGATCTGCTCCAGGGCCGCGACACGTCGATCCTCGAAAACCCGCACTACCGGCTCAATATCATGGTGGTCAAAAGTCACGGTTTGCTGGCCCAGGATCATCGCGGGCGGCTCGGCCTGGGATTGTCGTCGGTGATCGCCGACAACCTGCGGGGCCGAGCGCGCCTGTCGCGGCATTTCGAACGGCTGATCGTCCACGACCCACGCCGGGCGCCGCCGTTGCACCCGTTGAACGACTTTCCGTCACGCTTCGTCGCTCTGGAGGCCGGTAATCTGCGCCAGGCGCTGCTGGCATCCGGCTCGATCCCGTTGGTGATGGAGGGCGTGCGCGACCTACCCGGCGCCGGCGTTGGCACCTACCGCGACGGCGGCCTGTTGGACTACCACCTGGACCTGCCCTACAGCGGCGAAGACATCGTGCTGTATCCGCACTTCACCGACCGGGTCATTCCCGGCTGGTTCGACAAGGGCCTGCCATGGCGCCGGGGGAACGTCGAGCGCCTGCAGGACGTGCTGTTACTGGCGCCGTCCCGTGAATACCTGGCGCGCCTGCCCTTCGGCAAGCTGCCGGACCGTAACGACTTCAAGCGTTTCATGGGCGATGACACCAGCCGCCGCAAATACTGGCGCACGGCGATGGACGAAAGCCGCCGGCTCGGTGACGAGTTCCTTGAACTGGCGGCCAACGGTGGGCTGGGCGGGCGTTTGCTGACCCTTTAGTCAGCACGGTCGCGCAACGCCGGAACCAAACTGATAAACTCCGCCGCCTGCCTCGCGACCGCTACCTTAAAGAGCCTGAACCTGTGGAAATTTTCAAAGAATTCACCTTCGAATCCGCCCACCGCCTGCCCCACGTGCCAGACGGTCACAAGTGCGGCCGCCTGCACGGCCACTCGTTCAAAGTGGCGATTCACCTGAGCGGCGACATCGACCCGCACACCGGCTGGATTCGGGACTTCTCGGAGATCAAGGCGATCTTCAAGCCGCTCTACGAGCGCCTGGACCACAACTACCTCAACGACATCCCCGGCCTGGAAAACCCCACCAGCGAAGTCCTGGCCAAGTGGATCTGGGAACAGTTGAAGCCATTGTTGCCGGAACTCAGTGCCATTCGCATCCATGAGACCTGCACCAGCGGTTGCATCTACCGCGGCGAGTAAGCGGGCCACAGGGACCTGTGGCATTGGCTTTTTTTGTGTCTATGCTTTTTGGCTCGAACATGCCAAGAGGACGCGACCATGAGCCACTGGCCCCTGGATCACGAATACGACTTCAACGGACACCGCATCCGTTACGCCGTCCACGGCGACCGCCCGCCGCTGGTGTTTGTCCACGGCACGCCCTTCTCTTCCTACGTGTGGCACCGAATCGCCCCGCTGTTCTTTGCCACTCGCAAGGTGCATTACTTTGACCTGCTGGGTTACGGCCAATCCGCACAACCGGACGCCGACGTTTCCCTCGGTGTGCAAAACCAGTTGCTCGCACAGTTGCTGGACCACTGGGGCCTGGATTGCCCGGACGTGGTGGCCCACGATTTTGGTGGCGCAACCGCCCTGCGCACGCACCTGCTCAACGGCAAGCACTACCGCAGCCTGACCCTGATCGATCCGGTGGCGCTGTCGCCCTGGGGTTCACCTTTTGTCCAGCATGTGCGCCAGTACGAAGCGGCGTTCAGTGGCCTGCCCGATTACATTCAGCGAGCCATCGTGCCGACCTATATCCGGGGTGCGATCAACAGGCAGATCCCCGATGAAGAACTGGCGCCGTACGTGCAGCCCTGGCTTGGCGAAACCGGCCAGGCCGCGCTCTATCGGCAGATCGCGCAGATGGACGAACGCTATACCCGCGAGGTCGAGCCGCTGTATGCAACCGTGCGTTGCCCGACGCAGATCCTTTGGGGAGAAGACGACCAGTGGATCCCCATCGAACGCGGTCGTGCGTTGCAACGGATGATACCGGGCGCACAGTTTCATCCCATTCCCAATGCCGGGCATTTGGTCCAGGAAGACGCGCCGGAGGCCATCGTCGCGGCAGTGTTGCGGTTTCTAGCGCTGCACTCTCCCACCTGAAGAAACCGCATAGGCAGTGGAAACTGTGTTCCAACTTGAACCACCGCCGCACCGCTTTCGTTCTCTTCACTTACCCAATACCACGGATTGGCTATAAATAACCTCGCGATCACTCGCTTGGCACGGGCGCTGCACGCTTGCGACATCTTCCTCCTGCGCAAGGACCTCCACATGACTCAAAACGATCCGGGCAACGACTATCCCTTGAGCGAAGTCCCGATGCATGCCCGCAAGGGCCTGGCCTCCACGGCCATGGTGCTGCTGGGCTTCACCTTTTTCACCGCCACGATGTTTGCCGGTGGCAAGCTGGGGGTAGCGTTCGGTTTTGCCGAAATGCTCACGGTCATCGTGATCGGCAATCTGCTGTTGGGCCTGTACGCCGCCGGCCTGGGTTATATCGCCTTCAAGAGCGGGCTCAATTCGGTGCTGATGGGTCGCTTCTGTTTCGGTGAGGTGGGCAGCAAGCTCAGCGACTTGATCCTGGGTTTCACCCAGATCGGCTGGTACGCCTGGGGCACGGCGACGGCGGCGGTGGTACTGGGCAAGTATTTTCATTTGAACGAAGGCACCGTGCTGGGGCTGATGGTGCTGTTCGGCCTGGGGTTCTGCATCACCGCCTACATCGGTTATCGCGGGCTGGAGATCCTGTCGTACATCGCCGTGCCGGCCATGATGTTGTTGCTGATGTTGTCGATGTGGGTCGCGACGGTAAAGGTCGGAGGCCTGGATGGGTTGCTGGCGGTGGTGCCGACGGGCAGCCTCGATTGGTCCACCGCCATCACGCTGGTGTTCGGCACGTTCGTCAGCGGTGCCACCCAGGCGACCAACTGGACGCGGTTTTCCCGCTCGGCGAAGATCGCGGTGCTGGCAAGCCTGATCGGCTTTTTCATCGGCAACGGCCTGATGGTATTGATCGGCGCCTACGGAGCCATCGTCTATCAGCAGCCGGACGTAGTGGAAGTTCTGCTGTTGCAAGGCTTCGCCATGGCGGCGATGGCGATGCTGCTGCTCAACATCTGGAGCACCCAGGACAACACCATCTATAACTTTGCCGTGGCCGGCTGCAACCTGCTGCGCACCCGTCGGCGCAAAACCGTGACCCTGGGCGGCGCGGCGATCGGCACACTGCTGGCCCTGCTGGGCATGTACGATCTGCTGGTGCCTTACCTGATTTTGCTGGGCACGGTGATCCCGCCGATTGGCGGAGTGATCATGGCCGATTTCTTCTTCCGCTGGCGCGGCCGCTATCCGCGTCTGGCCCAAGCGCAGCTGCCGGCCTTCAACTGGCCGGGGCTGTTTGCGTACGGCGCAGGCACCCTCGCGGCGTTCACTTCGCCTTGGGTTGCGCCACTGGTAGGAATCGCCACCGGCGCGCTAACGTATGTGATATTGATCGGCCTATTGGGAATTCGCGCCACCGATACCCCCCTCCAAGATCTTTGAGAAGGACTCGCTTGATGCACATCATCAACGCCCGCCTGCGCAACCGCGAAGGCTTGCATGAACTGCACCTGGAAAACGGCCTGATCGCCAGCATTGCACGCCAGACCGAAGCCCCGAGCCTCGGCCCGCAAGACCTCGACGCCGGCGGTAATCTGGTGGTGCCGCCGTTCGTCGAACCGCACATTCATCTGGATGCCACCCTCACCGCCGGCGAACCCCGCTGGAACATGAGCGGGACGCTGTTCGAGGGCATCGAGTGCTGGGGCGAGCGCAAGGCCACCATCACCCAGGAAGACACCAAGACCCGCGCCAAAAAAACCATCCAGGCATTGGCCGCCCATGGCATCCAGCATGTGCGCACCCATGTCGATGTCACCGATCCTGACCTCACCGCCCTCAAAGCCATGCTTGAAGTGCGTGAGGAAAGTCGTCACCTGATCGACCTGCAGATCGTCGCGTTTCCCCAGGAAGGCATCGAGTCCTACCGCAACGGCCGCGAACTGATGGAGGAAGCAATTCGAATGGGTGCCGACGTGGTGGGCGGCATTCCGCATTTCGAGTACACCCGGGATCAAGGCGTAAGCTCGGTGAAATTCCTGATGGACCTGGCCGAGCGCACCGGTTGCCTGGTGGACGTGCATTGCGACGAGACCGACGACCCGCACTCGCGCTTTCTCGAAGTGCTGGCCGAAGAAGCCCGCAGCCGCGACATGGGCGCCCGCGTCACCGCCAGCCACACCACGGCCATGGGCTCCTATGACAATGCCTACTGCGCCAAGCTGTTTCGCCTGCTCGGGCACTCGGGCATCAGCTTCGTTTCCTGTCCCACCGAAAGCATCCACCTGCAAGGACGTTTCGATAACTTCCCTAAACGCCGCGGCGTCACCCGGGTCAACGAATTGCTCGAAGCGGGGATGAACGTGTGCTTCGGCCAGGACTCCATCGTCGACCCGTGGTATCCCCTGGGCAACGGCAATATCCTGCGGGTGCTGGAAGCTGGCCTGCACATCTGCCACATGCTGGGTTACCGCAACCTGCAAAGCGCCCTGGACCTGGTCACTGATAACAGCGCCAAGGCCATGGCCCTGGGCGAGCGCTACGGCCTGGAAGCCGGGCGCCCGGCGAATCTGCTGATCCTCTCGGCCGACAGTGACTACGAAGTGATCCGTAGCCAGGGCCTACCGCTTTACTCCATTCGCAATGGCGAAGTGCTGATGAAGCGGCAGATGCCGATGGTGGAGTTTGCGGTTCAGCCAGGCTGAGGTCATCGCGATAGCGGTGGTTCAGTTGCATTGATGCTGGATGTGCCTGCGTCATCGCGAGCAGGCTCGCTCCCACAGTGGAGCGGCGCCGTACGCGCATTTTTGTGCCCGCTGAAGATCGAATGTGGGAGCGAGCCTGCTCGCGATGGCGTCATTGGCTGCGGCGCAGATCGTCTATGACACAGACCGCGCAACACCAAACAACCTGACCCGCAGCAGCTCACCCGCCTGTTCTTCCAGCAGAATCGGTGCAGTGCCACCCGGCATCACCACACTCACCGCCCCCGCCTTCACCCAACCCACTCGCCACGCGGCGCACGCCACCGCACTGGCACTGGTGCCCGAAGAAGCGGTGGGACCTTCCCCTCGTTCAAAAATCCGCGCGGCAATGCTTGCTTCGGCCTGGCGCCAGGCCCACTGCAGATTCACCCCCGCCGGGCAGGGAATCCCGGACCCACCGGGCGGCGCATAGGCAATGCGCGTCAGGCTTTGGGCCAACGCTGGGGCACGCATCTGCGGGTTACTTGGCAACGTCTCGGCGCTGTCCACCAGGGTCACGCAGTGCGGGTTGCCAATGTTCACGAACTGACTGGCACCCCAGGCCGGATTCAAAGCCTCAAGCGCAGCCACGCGGCTGACTTCGCGCTGGTTGACGATCACGCTTTGCACACCTTGAGCCGCGACAGCGCCGGGCCCGAAAAGTGGTTTTCCCAGGTCCAGCCAGAAACCCGAGAGACCTTCGAACTCAGCTGCGCGGACCGCCGTTTGCAGCGGTGACACGCCTTCACGTTTGTCGTGATGAACCTGTAGAACACATTCGCCGTCGCTCGGCATCAAGCCTTGCTCTTTGAGCGCCTGGGAGAAAATCGTCAGGCCATTGCCGCTGCGCTCGGCCAGGGTCCCATCGGTGTTGACGATCAACAGGTCAAAAGGTGGCTCATTCTGGAACGGGCCGATCAGCAGACCATCGCTGCAATGGGCCTTGGCATCCGGCGGCGCCTGACGCGGCGCCCAACTACAGAAGGCCTGCACTGCGGCGCGGGTCCAGGCCTGGCGGGCATGGGCAGCCTGGGCGGCTGTCGGCGGCAGGTCAATGCCTTGGGCACGGACCTGCTGCGGTGAGACCACGCCATAAATATTGCCCCGTGCATCATAAAACTGCGTCATGGACCAGACCCGGATTCAGCCAGCGAAAGCCGGTACTTTATTCCGGCCAAGGCTGTGCAGGCAAAGCGTGCTTGCCACCCACGCACCTCTTCGGCACCTTGAGGTCGCGGCGCGGTCAGTGGATGTGCAAGCATAGGGCCCGCCCGCACCATCGCCTCGCCAAACCAAGGACGTTTCATGACTGCCATTACGCCACCGCCAACCTTCATCCCCGGACGCCTGGAACAGATGTCCACCCGCATTGCCTATCTCATCGCCGGTGTCGGGATCGCGGCCTGGGCGCCGCTGGTGCCGTACGCCAAGGTGCGGGCGAACCTGGACGAAGGCACTCTCGGGTTGTTGCTGTTGTGCCTTGGGGTGGGGTCGATTCTGGCGATGCCGATTTCCGGCGCACTGGCGGCGCGATTTGGCTGCCGGCGGGTGCTCAGTGGCGGCACGATTCTGATCTGCCTGGCCTTGCCCGCGCTGGCAACGATGACGTCTTTGCCCTGGCTGGTGGCAGCCTTGTTTTTGTTTGGCGCCGGCCTCGGCACCGTGGACTCGACCGTCAACCTGCAGGCGGTGATCGTCGAGCGGGCCAGCGGCAAGACCATGATGTCGGGTTTTCACGGCATGTTCAGCCTCGGCGGGATCATTGGCGCGGCCGGTGTGAGCGCGCTGCTCGGCCTCGGCCTTTCGCCCCTGGGGGCGACGCTGGTGGTCAATGCACTGTTGCTGGTGGCGCTGTTCAAGGCGGCGCCGCATCTGCTGCCCTATGGCAGTGAAAGTTCGGGCCCGGCGTTTGCCATTCCCCACGGCGTGGTGCTGTTTATCGGCATCTTGTGTTTCATCGTATTCCTGGCCGAAGGCGCGGTGCTGGACTGGAGCGCGGTATTTCTGACGGCCGAGCGTGGAGTGGAAACCGCCTATGCCGGGCTCGGTTATGCCGCGTTCGCGCTGACCATGACCGTTGGCCGCTTGACGGGGGATTCGGTGGTGCATCGCCTGGGCGCCAGACGCGTGATTATCTACGGCGGCGCGACCGCTGCGGCCGGGTTCCTGCTGGCGACCCTGGCGCCGATGTGGCAGGCGGCGCTGTTGGGGTATGCGTTGGTCGGGGCCGGGTGTTCGAACATCGTGCCGGTGTTGTACACCGCGGTCGGCAAGCAGACGCTGATGCCTGAAGCGATCGCCGTACCGGCCATCACCACCATCGGCTACGCCGGCATCCTCGCAGGCCCGGCGCTGATCGGATTCGTCGCCCATGGCAGCAGCCTGAGCTTTGCGTTCGGGTTGATCGCGCTGTCGTTGGTGGCGGTGGCGGTCAGTGGGAAAGTGTTGAAGGTTTGAGGCGTTACACCCCTCTCTGTGGAAAGGAGATTTATCTGTGGCGAGGGGATTTATCCCCCTCGCCACAGGAGTACGCGTCAATCCTGGTTTTTCATCAGAACCCTACACTCGCCTGCACAAAAAACGTACGCGGTGCGCCGACGTAGATGCCCGAGTTGTTGTCGCTGGAGCGGGTGTAGTACTGATGGTCGAACAGGTTCTTCACCCCGGCGCCGACCTTCAGGTTCGATAGTTGCGATCCGAAGTCGTAGCCAGCGCGCACGTTCCAGAGCACGTAACCCGGCATGTCACCGTAGCGTCCATCGGCGCTGCCGTCGGTGATGTAATCGTCGCTGAAGCTGCCGTCGGGGTTCACGCTGTTGCCGGGTGAGCGTTGCTTGGACTGGGCAAAGGCATCGAGGTTGTAAGTCCAGCGATTGATCTCATAACGCAACCCCAGGTTCGCCACCTGACGCGAGTAGAACGGCAGGTCACGGCCCTTGAAGCTTGGAATATCACCTTCATAAGTTGCGCGGGTGTAGGTGAAACCGGCATTGGCGCTCAGGCCTTCCAGGCGTGGGTCCAGCGCGGCCATGTCGTAGCGCACCGAGGCTTCCAGGCCCTGGTGCTTGGTGGCGCCCATGTTGGTCCAGCCCACATCGTTGCTGATGTACTGCAACTCGTCGTCGAAGTCGATGTAGAACAGCGTCACTTCCCCGCCCCACACGTCATCGTTGTAGCGGGTACCGATCTCGTAGGTCTTGGCTTTTTCCGGGTTCAGGCCGTTGGCGGTGTTGTTGCCGTCGCCGCCCTGGCCGAGCTGGAAATATTGCAGGCTGCCGAACGACGTCTCGTAGTTGGCGAACAGCTTCCAGGCATCGGACAGGTGATACATCACGCTCAAGGCCGGCAGCGGTTCGTTGCTGTCGATGCTGCGGCGTTTTTCCTGTACCGGACTGCCGTCGGTGTCGAGCACCGGGCGGTCGTGCCATTGGGTGCTGATGCGTTCGAAACGGATGCCCGGGGTGATGGTCCACTTGCCGACATCAATCTTGTCATCGATGTAGACCGCATGGGCTTCGGTGCCACCAGTGCGGTCCTGATAGACGTGACCATCGGACCCCGGCCGCACCACCGGCTGGTTATCGCGCAGCGCCAGGCGACTGGCCTCTTCGTGCATGCCTTCCTTGAGGTAGCGATAACCGACGCTGGCTTCCTGGGTGGTCGAGCCCAGGTCAAACACATGGGACACCCGCGGTTCGATGCCGAAGGTGTAGTAAGTACGCGGGTAGGACGCCAGGTTGCGCTGGTCCCGGGAGGCGATGGTGCTGCCACGGTAGCTGTCGGAATAATAGGTCAGCACTTCGGCCTGGGTGCGGTCGCTGATCTCGCGGATCCACTTGAACGACACGTCCTTGCGCCGGCCGGCAAAGTTGTCCCAGTCACGGTCGGACTGATACGGGTCCGCGTCGTATTGCGCCTGGGTCAGGCCGCCGGGCATGTCAGCCTTGGCGTCGTAGTAATGGAAGTTCAGCGAGAAATCATCCACCTCGGTGGGCGCCCAATGGGTCTTGAGGATGACGTCGTCGATGTCATTGTCGTTGTTGCTGCGGCGATAGCCATTACCGTTGACCCCCGAATACAGGAGCGCAACGCCCATGCCGTTATCGGCCGTGCCGCCGAGAAAAGCGCTGTCGATGTGCTTCCAGCCGCCGCGCTGGGAGGTTTCCAGGGTGGTGCCGATTTCACCGGTGGCTTTTTCCGGAATCGCGCGGGTCACGAAGTTGATCACGCCGCCGACGTTCTGCGGCCCGTAACGCACGGACCCGGCGCCGCGCACCACGTCGATGCTGTCCAGGTTGCCCGCCGAAATCGGCGCCATGGACAGTTGCGGCTGACCGTAAGGCGCGAACGCCGCCGGCACGCCGTCGATCAGCACCGTGGAACGGGGCGACAGGCGCGAAGTGAGACCGCGCACGCCGACGTTCAGGGAGATGTCGCTGCCGCCGGTGCCATTGGCATCCTGCACCTGCACCCCCGGCACGCGCCGCAGCACATCGCCGACGTTCATGGCCCCCTGCTCCACCATCGCTTCGCGGCGGATTACCGTGCGCGCGCCGGCATGGTTCTGCACCACTTCGGCATTGGCATCGCCGAGCCAGTCACCGACCACCTGGATGTCGGTGGCCCCCAGTTCCAGCGGGCCGCCAGTGGACGCCGAGGGCGCCGGCAGCACGGTCACCGAACCTTCATTGATCTGGTATTGCAGGCCGCTGCCTTGCAGCAGTTGGCCCAGGGCCGCTTCTGGGGACAAGTTGCCGTCCACCGCCGGGGCTTGCTTGCCGGCCACCAGCTCCGGGCTGAAGAACACCTGCAAAGAAGTCTGCTGGCCGAGCTGGCTCAAGGCCTGGCCCAGCGGCTGCGCCTGGATGTGAATGGACGTGGCCGCCTGATCGGCGAAGGCCTGGGGCAATGCGGCACTGACGGCCAGGGTCAGGGCCAGCGGCAGCCAGCGGGCGGGGGCGCGGTTGTTGTTTTTGAAGGTGGTTTTCACGTCGAACCTTGTCCTGTTGAATCGCAAGAATACGCGTCTGTTAATGCAAACCAGTTGCAGTTGGACAAGAAGACGAAGAACTCGAAAAAAACCTGAATTTACCGCGCAATTATTTCCTGGCTGCCGTCATCCAGGGTGCGCACGGCCACCGGCAGGATGTTGGGCAAAGCCTTGAGCAGCGCCTCGGGGTTATCGGCACGAAACACGCTGGTCAGGCGCAAGTTGCCCACCGCCGCGCTGCCGACGCGCAGGGGTTTAGCGCGATAACGGGAAACCTCCTGGACGACTTCGCTCAAGGGAGCGTTGTTGAACACCAGTTTGCCGTGGCGCCAAGCGGTGAGTTCATCGGCGTTGATGCCATAAGGTGCGGCGACCTTGCCCTGCGCATCGATACGGGTGCCAAGGCCGGCCGTGAGGCTGACGAACTCGGCCTGCGCCGCGTCGCGCCCCTGAACCTTGACACTGCCCTGCTCCACCGCCACCCGGGTTGAGTCGGCATCGCGGCGCACATCGAAGCGCGTTCCGGTCACCGTCACCCGGCCGTTGCCCGCCTCCACCGTAAACGGCCGGCCAGCGTCATGCTCGACGCGAAACAACGCCTCGCCTTCGGCCAGTTCCACGCGCCGTTGATGGTGGACGAACTGAACACGCACGCGGCTGCGGCTGTTGAGGTCGATCACCGAACCGTCCGGCAGCGCGATGTGCCGGCGCTCGCCCAGGGCCGTGGCAAATTCAGCGCTGTAATCGCTGGAAGCACCCAAGCCGCTGAACAAGCCCAGCCCGACCGCCATCGCCAACAGCCCGGCGGCCACGGCGAAGCGCAGCAGCGGTCGACGCTGGGGACGTTTGGCGGGTGGTTCGCACAACGCTTGCAGACGTTCCTTGGGCAGCAGATCCGTGGCGCTCCAGATCCCCTGTAGAAGTAGAATTTCGTCGCGGTGATTAGGATGCTCGTCCAGCCAGGCCTCGTAACGCTGGCGCTCATCGACACCCATGACGGGAGCTTGCAAGCGTACGAACCATTGCGCCGCCTCGTCGCGAACCCGGTTCTGCCCGCACGGGCATTCACGGTTATCCATCATGGAAGGTCCTGTGGCTCAGGTGGAAGATAACGACGGATCATTGGCCAGCCCCGTCCAGACGATCGCGCAGATGCCGCAGGGTGCGGATCATATACTTTTCCACCATGTTTTTTGACAAGCCCAGGCGCTCGGCGATTTCCGCCTGGGTCAAGCCTTCGATCTTCTGCCAGACAAACACTGTACGGCAATTGGCCGGCAGCTCGGCCAGTGCCCTTTCGATGGAGTCTGCCAACTGGATCGCGTGCATGTAGTGCTCCGGGTCGCCCGAAAGCGACTGGCTGTGATCGAGCGCCGCCTCCTCCATGGCGCCCCGCCGATCTTCGCGCCGATAGCCATCCACCGCAATATTGCGCGCCGTCTGGTGCAAATAGGCCCGCGGCTGCTGGACATCAGCCGAATCGGACTCGAGCACCCGCACGAAAGTATCGTGAGCCAGGTCCTCGGCCTGCTGGCGATTGCGCAGGCGACGAGTCCAGGTGCCGATCAACTCTTCGTAATGCTCGAAAAAGCCAGGTCTGCGGGGCGGCTTGGGGGTCATCGCACTGCGCTGTAGGGACGGGGCGTGAATAGTAATGCTTCCTATTAAGCCGAAGCAAACCTATTGCAGTGCCTGTCGTCCGAAGCTTTCAAACTTAAGACAATCCTGTGGGAGCGAGCCTGCTCGCGATTGCGGACTGACCCTCAACATTGATGTTGACTGATACACCGTCATCGCGAGCAGGCTCGCTCCCACATCAGGTGAACCGTCAGGCACACCGCCAGTGAGCCGCACAGAATCAGGGTCCAGCCCAGCGCCTGGAACCAGGCTGCTAGCATCAACGCGCCTCCTATCAGCAAGTAATAGAACAGGCCAAACAGCGCGCCAGCGGTGCCCAGGCAATCACCGTAGCGTACCAATGCCGCACCGAGCACGTTGGGTATCGCCATGCCAAACGCCAGGACAATCAACAGCATCGCCACAACAAAACCAGCGCTGTCGAGCAGGCCCTGAACGCTTATCCCCCCCATCAGCAGCACGATCGCCGCAACAGCCGATAACTGAGAGCCGTCGAAACCCCGTGCAAGCAGACGCTTGTTCAGCCACGCCCCCAGACCCGAACCCAACGCCAGAATCGCCCCGCTGTAGCCGAACAGCTCAGGGCTCAACCCGAGCCGTTCGAACTGGAACGGAGCGAGGTTGTAGTAGCTGAACAGGGCGACGTTGAATGCCGCCACCAAAAACGACGAGCGCCAGATGTCCGGGTCCTTCAGCATGCGCCACAGAGTCGTCAACAAGGGTTGCGGCGGGACACTGCCCTCAAGCGTCTCGGGCAAGGATCGCGCGCTCCACCACAGTAGAATCAGCGACAGCATCAACAGGCCACCGAGTGTGCCTTGATAGCCAAAGAAGCGAACCAGGCTGGCACCGCTGAACAAACCGATCGCCGGGCTGGCCGCGAGGGGAATGCCAATCATCGAAAAAACCTTGCCCAGTTCCGCGCCCTGGTAGCGATCACGCAGAATCGTCTGGGTGACCACCGAACCGACCGCCGCACCAAACGCAGCCAGAGCCTGGACGGCCAGTAATGCGTCGAAGGTGTCGACGTTCAGGCCCAGCACCGTCCCTAGCGCATACAACGCCAACCCACCCAGCATGGCGGGCCTTCGGCCGATGCGGTCACAGACGCCCCCCCACACCACCACACCCAAGGCGAATCCCAGGAAAAATACGGACAACATCTGCGCCGCCATTTCGGCGCTGACGGCAAAGGTCAGGCTGATGTCTGCCAATGCAGGGCTATAGAGGGTCTGGGCAATTTGCGGAAACATCACCAAGGCAATCGCCAGGCCGAGGAACGGACGAGAAGTCATGGGCACGCTCGTTAGAAAAACGACGAGCAGTCTACGAAGCCAGGACTGTCGTATTATCCAAAGCCTGACAACTGATCCTTGAAATCGGACAACTTATGGCTTGGCTCGGCGCTCACGCCCGGTTCGACCCCGACTGTCATAGTGCGCCGGTCATCGGCATTGCAGCGACGCTGGGGCACCACGATTCTGGCCTGCACCAGCATCAACGCGGGCAACTGCTATTTACGCGACAGGGCTGCGCGCGCATCACACTGGCGCAACAGCTGTGCCTGCTGCCCCCGTCGCGAGCTGCCTGGATTCCACCGCTGACGCCCCATCGGGCGGTGATGCAGCAGAGCGTGGATTACCGATCGATCTACCTGACGGCGACGCTGTGCGCGGACCTGCCTTCACGCGTTTGCGTCATTGAGGTCTCGCCGCTGCTGCACGCTGTACTCGAGCCGATCACCGACGCGGCGTTCGACAGCGACTGGACCCAAGGTCGCAACCTGCACTTGCTGGGGTTGTGCCTGAACGAAATCCGTGAGGCGGCAGAACAGCCGATGCTGCTACCGCTGCCTCAGGACAAACGCCTCGCGCCTTTGCTCACAACCCTGGACCACCTGCCACCAACATTGGCGGTGCTGGAGCAAAAGATCGGTGCCAGCGGCCGAACCATCGGACGGATCTTTCAACGGGAAACCGGCATGGGTTATCAACAGTGGCGCCAGCAATGGCGCCTGATGCGCGCCATTGAACTGCTCGCCACTGGTCGCAGCCTGAGCTACAGCGCCTTTGAACTGGGCTTTGCCAGTGACAGCGCTTTCATCGCCTTTTTCAAGCACATAACCGGTCGTACACCGAGGACCTATCTGGATTGATTGCCGGTGGACTCACGCCTCAGGCATCTTGCGAAAGCCCACCGCCAAGCGGTTCCAGCCATTGATGGCGTTGATTGCCACGGTCAGGTCGACCATTTCCTTGGGCGTGAAATGCTGGTTCAGCAGTTCGTAGTCGGCGTCTGGCGCATGGGTGTCGCTCAAGCGGGTCAGCGCTTCGGTCCAGGCCAGCGCGGCGCGTTCGCGAGGCGTGAAAAACGGGGCTTCGCGCCAGGCGGTCACGGCATACAGGCGACGCTCCGTCTCGCCGTCCTTGCGGGCATCGGCGGTGTGCATGTCGATGCAGAAGGCGCAACCGTTGATTTGCGAGGAACGCAGCTTGACCAGTTCCAGCAGGGATTTTTCCAGGCCCAGTTTCGAAACAGCGGTTTCGAACGCCAGCATGGCTTTGAAAGCTTCAGGGGAGGCAGTGTAGAAATCGATACGCGGTTGCATGGTGAACTCCAGAACAATTGGGTGTGGCGCTACGTTAGCCTCGCGGTGGCGCGGTACAAATAGCCAATTATTGGGAAGTTCGGGGGGCCAATGCACGCCCTTGATACTTGCTCAGGCCCGACTACGCAACCATTGCAGGAAGCGCTTCTTGGCCACCGGTTTGGGGACGTCGCGGGTCAGGTTCTGGGCCAGGTGCATGCGCACGTCCAGCAGGTTTTTCATCGCGTCGTTGATGTCGCGGCGAGCGTCCAGGCAGGGTTTGAGGTAGCTCTTCTCGATGCGATAAAGGGTGCAGAAGGTCTTGGCGGAAAAGTTCGCCAGCGCGGCCTGGTCGGAAACGATCCCGGCTTCGCCAATAACCTCTCCCGGCCCCATGCGTCCGGCCTCGAACGGCTGGCCGTTACGAAACAGGGTCACGCTGACCACCCCCGAC
The DNA here is from genome assembly GCF_057787095.1 of Pseudomonas sp. N-1-13. Lineage (NCBI taxonomy): Bacteria > Pseudomonadati > Pseudomonadota > Gammaproteobacteria > Pseudomonadales > Pseudomonadaceae > Pseudomonas > Pseudomonas sp. N-1-13. Next base: position 3,935,830 of record NZ_JBYNRI010000001.1, read on the forward strand.
TCGATGATGAACAAATGATCGCTGACCTCCCCGGCCGGCAGGATCATGTCGCCGGCGCGGAAGGTCTGCAGGGTCATGTTCTGGCTGAAGGTGTCTTTCTCATCCTGGCGCAAGGTGGAGAAAATGCTCGAGCTTTCCAGCAACGCACGGGGCCGCGACACGCCATTGGTGGACGCGCTTTCGCTGGTGGACAACAGGCTTACGCCCGAGGCCTGCAAATGCCGGAAAGCCAGGTCGAACAACTGATTGCGCACCTCGCGCTTCTGGCCCATGGACGCGACGAACCCGCTGATTTCATATTCCGCCCCGGTGCTGCCGGTGCTCTTGAGTGTCACGCAGGGAGCCGGGCTGGCAAGCAGGGAACGACAACCAATCATCGCCCGCTCCAGCGCATCGATCACGGTTTGTGGCCGTGCATGCGGGCTGACCGGGATGCTGATGGATAACCCGTGGACATCGCTGGGCCGGCTGAAGTTGACGATCTTGGCCTTGGCCGCCAAGGAGTTGGGAATCACCGCCATGCTGCCCTGGGCGGTCTGCAACCGCGTGGCGCGCCAGTCGATGTCGGTGACCCGGCCTTCGGTGCCATCGATGGAAATCCAGTCATCGACTTGATAGGGCTTGGTGGTGTTGAGCACGATCCCGGAGAACACGTCACTGAGGGTACTCTGCAAGGCCAGGCCGACGATGATCGCCATCGCCCCGGAGGTTGCCAGGACGCCCTTGACCGGCAAGTCCAGCACATACGCCAGGGCAGCGATGACGGCGATCAGGAAGATCACCGCGCCGATCAGATCCTGCAAGAGCCGCCCGGTATGACCCACCCGTTGCATCATCACCGCGCCGATCATCACCGTCAGGGTCCGCGCAGCGAACAGCCACCAGGCAATTTGCAAACCGGTGGCCGCCAAGTGGCGTGGCACGTCGTCAACCCACTGCGCCGGTTGCAGGGGGTTGAGGCCTTCGTTGAACAGCAGCGCGCTGAACAACGAAAAAATCAGCAGCCGCCCGCCGATCTTCCAATAAGTCCGATCAGCGCTGACCAGCCGCCACAGCAGAATGTCGAGCACCAACAGCACCAAGGCACTCAGCAGTGGGTGATCGGAGATCAGAGACAGCATCGCGACAGCTCCAGGAAGGTCATGGGGCGAAGATTGGCACAAATTGAACGCGGCGTAGAGAGCACCGCAGAAACTCATGTGGGAGCGAGCCTGCTCGCGATTGCGGCGTATCCGTCAATGATGCATCGACTGTCAGACCGCTATCGCGAGCAGGCTCGCTCCCACAGGACTTGTCTCTGGTCAGTCGTCCATCGCGCCAAAACGACCGGAGTGGAAATCGTTGAAGGCCTGGTGAATTTCCTGCTCGCTGTTCATCACGAATGGGCCATGACCGACGATGGGCTCGTCGATGGGCTCGCCGCTGAGCAGCAACACCACCGCGTCGTGATTGGCGTGCAGGTGCAACTGCTCGCCGGCCCGGTCGAACAACGCCAGTTGCCCGGCTTCGACCCGCTCGCGACCGTTGACCTGAACCGTGCCACGCAGCACCACCAGTGCGGTGTTATGGCCGTCGTGTACGTCGAGGGTCAGGTTTTTCCCGGCATTCAAGCGCATGTCCCAGACATTGATGGGCGTAAACGTCTTCGCCGGGCCCTGATGCCCCTCGAAGCGGCCGGCAATCAGGCGCAGGCTGCCAGCGTTGTCCTTCAGGTCGATGCTCGGAATGTCGCCCTTGAGGAGCGTCTGGTAGCCGGCCGGGGCCATTTTGTCCTTGGCGGGGAGGTTGACCCACAGCTGGACCATCTCCATGAACCCGCCTTGCCGGGCGAAGTCCTCGGAGTGGAACTCTTCATGAATGATCCCGGAAGCGGCCGTCATCCATTGCACGTCGCCAGGGCCGATCTTGCCGCCGCTGCCAGTGGAATCCCGGTGTTCCAGTTCGCCCTGGTAGACGATGGTCACGGTTTCGAAACCGCGATGAGGGTGCTGGCCAACACCGCGACGCTCGGCGGTGGGTTCGAATTGCGTGGGAGCGGCGTGGTCCAGCAGCAGGAACGGGCTGATGTGCTTGCCCAGGTTGTCGTAGGAAAACAGCGTGCGAACCGGGAAGCCGTCACCGACCCAATGGGCTCGGGGGCTGGTGTAGACGCCGATGATGTTTTTCATGCGGTGGCTCCAATCGTGTTGCGAATCAGACGTTGCGATTCGATGGACACAGATTAAAACCACGAACGCAGCCGCACTAGACTGCAAAAATCAGTCTTAGCGTTCTATAGAGAGAACGATCGCCCCCCAACTTCACTGATATGCCATCGCACGGGGCTGCAATGAGCCCGCACACAGGGATCACAAATGATTGCGCTTGGCGAAATCCGACAGACCCACCAGCGTCTTGAGTCCGAGTTTTTCCAGCAGACGGGTCTTGTAGGTGCTGACGGTTTTCGGACTCAGGAACAAGGCCTCGGCGATGTCCTTGCCGCGCATTCCCATGGCCAGCATTCGCAGAATGGATAGCTCGCGGGTCGAGAGACTTTCCAGGGTCTGCTGTTCAGTGCGTTGTTGAAAATCCAGCCTGACTGGCATTTGAGGGAAATAGGAGTAGCCGGATTTCAGCGCATGAATGGCCTTGATCAGTTCTTTCAGGTCGCTTTTCTTGGTCACAAAGCCCCTGGCTCCGGCCGAGATGCAGCGGTTGCAGAAGTGCTGCGCGTCCTGGGAAGTGAATACCAGCACCCCGCACTCTGGGAACTGGGTCATGATCCAGACCAACAGATCCATGCCATCGAATCCGTTCATCACCAGATCCAGAATCACCAGGTCTGGGGCCTTTTCCTTGATCAACGCCCTGGCGTCGGCGACACCGCTCGCGTCCCTGACTCCGGTAAACCCCTCGTTCTGGCAAATGAGCCGCAATGCCCCTCGTATGACAGGGTGGTCATCCACGATCAATACGTCTTTCAAGGCAACTCCCCACGTAAATGCAAACGGCGCCGATGCCATGACTGCTTCGGACTGTTGCACAGGCGCCGGGCCATGCCACCTGTCAGGTCTGACAGTGCCGACCAACGGTGCAGCTTCACCCTGCGTGACCTTGCCTGAGAGGGCGAAGCCAGGGTCGCGTCAACTCGCTGGCCTGGGGATCAATCCGCTCCATCAGACTTGCCAGTGACGCAAGGTCAGGCAACTGGGCCGGGCTCAAGTGCATGCCCGGCCGCCGCGCGACCGCCGCCGAGGACAGGCCGACCTGTGGTGTGTTGTAAATCATCGCGTGACGAAGCTGTGGGTTATCGAGAATGAAATCGTGCAGGTTCAGCGCGCCGTTGGCCAAGCCGGCATTGACCACGACCAGGTCGAACGGCTCGCTGCCGTATTCCACCAGCGTCAACAGCTCCTGCAGGCCACTCACGGGGGCGATCCGAAAATAACCCTGTTGATTGAACAGGTGCTCAAGCCTCATTCGATGAGCATGTTGCGTGTCGGCAATCATGATACGTAATGCTTTGTTCGGCATGACAGGCATCCCAATCGTTAAGGGGCGTCAGGCTAGAGGAAGCTTTTGAGAGGCGCTGTAGGACGAATCCCAAAAAAGGGAGGAAAAAGGTACTTCGCATGTAGCTTCGGGATGACTACGCGGCTCGCTTATCCATGAGAAGACCCGCGGGGACCACTTCGCGCCCCAGCGGGAGCAAGCTCCCCCGCCACATAGGCCTCCAGTCGTTCAGTCAGGTGCTCCATGGCTTGGCGCACGTCATCCACCGCAGCGGCGAGCAACGGCCGGTCGCCGCCACGGCAGGCACTTTCCAGGGCTTCGCAAGCGGCAATCAGGCGCTGGGCCCTGATCATCAGCGCGCCACCCTTGACCCGGTGCGCCAGGTCCGCCAGCCCTGGCAGGTCTTGTCGAGCGAGCAGACGCATCAATTGCGCCAGGTCTTCGGCATTGCTGTTGACCATTTCCCCTAGCAGTTTTTTGATTGAGCCCGTGTCACCTGCGCTCAATAGTTCAAGGCTGCTCAAGTCGATGTCGCCGGTGGTCGGCGCAGGCACCCGCTCATCGGGCACTGCGGCGCAATCCTGCGTGACCGCAGCCAGGCAGCTGTTCAGTTCCTTGAGGCTGATGGGTTTGAACAGGCAATCGTCCATGCCGGCCTCGACACAGCGGGCCTTTTCCTCGGGCTGGGCATTGGCCGTGAAACCCAGGATCACCCCCGGCGACAAACCCTCGGCCCGCTCCGCCTCGCGAATGGCCCGGGCCAGTTCGTAGCCGCTCATCAACGGCATGTTGCAGTCGGTAATGACGACATCGAACCGTTCAGCACGCCAGGCGCGCAACCCCTGGACACCATCGTCGGCTTCGCGGACGCGATGGCCCAGATAGCTCAGTTGCTGGGACAGCAGCAAACGGTTGGCCGGGTAGTCGTCCACCACCAGAATGTTCAGCGCCCGCACCGGTGCCAGCGCCTCGACTTGCGCCGACGGCGCTTGAGCCAAGGCATCGAGCGCCGGCAAGCTCAGCAGAACTTCAATCTGCGTGCCCTCCCCCGGCACGCTGCTCAACGTCAGAGTGCCGCCCATCATTTCGCAGAGCGTGCGGCTGATCACCAGCCCCAACCCGGAGCCGCTGCGGGCCGACTGGGTGTTGTTGCTGGCCTGGGTAAAAGGGCTGAACAAGCGGCGCTGATCCTCGGCCGAAATACCACAGCCGGTGTCTTCGACGCGCAGGCGGATCGGCAGGCACTGCGCGTCATCGCTCGGTGCGGCTCGCACACTCAAGCGCACCTGCCCCTGGTCGGTGAACTTGATGGCGTTGCTCAGCAGGTTCGACACGATCTGCTTGAAACGCAACGGATCAACCAATACGTCGCGGTTGATCGCGGCGTCGAGTTCAAGCTGTAAGTGCAGTTGTTTCTGCCAGGCCAGGCCTTCAAAGATCCGTGCCACCGACTCGATCAGTTCCCGCAGGTTGGCCCGCTGCGGGGTCAGCGACAACCTGCCGGACTCGATGCGGGCGATGTCGAGGATGTCACCGATCAAGTCGAGCATGCCGCGAGCGGCGCCCGACGCGACTTCGATGGCGAACCGGTCCATGACACCCTGGTCGGCTTTTTTCAGGGCCAGCTCCAGCATGCCGATCACCGCGTTCATGGGGGTGCGGATTTCATGGCTCATGGTCGCCAGGAAAGTGGTCTTGGCCCGGTTGGCATCATCGGCGCTTTGCTTGGCCACGCGCAGTTGTTCCAGCAGACGCCGCAGGTAAACGACCCACCCCAATGCCAGCAGCAACAGCAGCGCGGCGATGGCGAACCCCTGGACGATGGTGGTGCGGTTGCGCAACCAGTAGTTGTCGTCGATCACCACTTCACTGCGCCAACGATTGGTCAGCTCGTCCATTTCTTCGGGAGAAATGCTCAGCAGCGCCTTGTCCAGGATCGAATGCAGCTCCGGCGCATCACGATGAGTCGCCAGGGCCACGCTCTCCGGAAACGTTCCCACGGTGCTGGTGATTTGCAGTTTGCCGCGGTACTGGCGGGAAATCATATAGCGGGCACTGATCAGCGAATTGACTGCGCCGTCCACCGTGCCGGCGGCGACCATGGACATCGCGTCCGCCGCGTTTTCAGCCGGCACCAGGTGCACTCGGGGAAATTGTTCCAGCAGATACTCACGCAGCACATTGCCCCGGATCAGCGCCAGGCGTTTGCCCTCCATCTGGTCCAACGTCAACGGGACCTTGCTCCTCAAGGGCGCCACCAACACGAACGGATTGCTCAGGTAGGGCCGGGTAAAACGCAACGCCCCCTCAAGTTCGGTGCTCGGTGGAGCGGCGGCCAGTACGTCGGCCCGACCGCTTCTGACGCGCCCGATCACATCATGAAGCGAGTTACCCCGCTGGATATCGAACTTCAGGCCGGTGCGCAGGCTGATCCGGGCCAGCACATCGGCGCTGATACCGCGCAAATGGCCTTGTTCATCGATAAACGTGAGTGGCGGGAAGTTCTGGTTGACGGCCACTGTGATCCGCGGATGTGCATTCAGCCAACGCTGTTCCTTGACGCTGAAATGCAGGGGTTGCTGACCGGGTATGCTCGCACCGCCAGCGCTCCAGCGCCGCAAGATACTCATGCGTTCACTGGCGGGGATGGCTTGTAGCGCGGCGTTGATAATGCGCAGCAGGCGTGTGTTCTCGCGGCTGACCGCAAAGGCGAACGGCTGTACTTCCATGCGCGAGAAATCAGCCAGTTGGACGTTGTTCAGGTAGTTCTTGCTGATCAGGTAATTGGAGCTGATCGAATCCCCCAGGTAAACGTCGGCCTGCCCAAACGCCACAGCGCCGATAGCGCTCAAGGTCGAGGGGTATAACTGCAAGGCCGCATCCGGATAAAACGCCTTGACTGTCTCGGTGGGCAAATAGTGATACAGCATCGCCACGCGCATGCCCGCCAGGTCCGTGGGCAAGTCCTGGCTATCCGCGACGCGGGCCACCAGGGTGGGCAGGTCATCGGCATAGGCCTGGGACATCGCCAACGCCGGGTCGCTGGCTTCGAAGCCGTTGGCCGTGCCGAGCATGTCGATCTCACCGCTGCGCAGCGCCTGGAGCGATGCCTCCCGTGACGCGTAACGCTGCACCCGCACATCGACGTGCAACATCTGCCCCAGCAACTGGGCATAGTCAGCAGTGAGGCCTTCATAGTCGCGGCCATTGCTGGTGATACCGAACGGTGCGTAATCCGGCGCCGAGGCCCCCAACAGCAACGTTCCCTTGCCGCGTAGCCAGTTCCAGTCGGCCTCCCCCAGGGATACCGAATAGTCGCTCACACTGGAGCGCCCGAGCACTTGCAGCGACTCAGGTGCCGCGCCAACCTGCGGCGTCACACTTGATAAGCCCAGCAACAGCGCCACCAGGCCTGTGCGTAAGAACAGCGTCATTTGGCTCAGGTTGTTTCGTTTGGCGTAGTCGGCCCGGAACACCCCCGACTTCACGTCATGTCAGGGAGACCGGCTGATGGGTTCAGACTGCCAAAGCGAGGGAACAGCGAACCGTCAACGCGCCTGCCTGAAAGACAGGACACGTGAGGTGAGTGTAGGAAGTTTCTGAAGAATTTCCTGGCGAGACTGCCGATTGCTTACGCCGTGGCCAGCTTCAGGTCGCGCACCGAACGGCTCTGTCCGCGATGTTTGCTGTGCTCGTACAGCGAACCAGCGATCTCATCGGCGCGTACCGGCAGGATCGACAACAAGGTATCGCTCAGGCCGTGGCTGGCCTGGCAGAAGCCCTGCATGTAGATCGCCGCTTTGCAGCGCTCGTCGGTGATCAATTTGTAGTTGCGATCTACCTCGAAATTCCCCAGGTATTGCTCAAGTGGCGCCAGCAATGTGCGGTGCATCTGCCGTTCGTAACCGGTGGCCAGCACCACCGCGTCATAACGGCGCACGCTCAACTCGCCGGTGGCGTTGTTGCGCACCGCCAGCTCCACGCCGGCATCGGTGGCCGTGGCTTTCTCCACCGTGGTGAGGGTACGGAAGGCATGACGGGCGACGCCCGAGACTTTCTGGCGATAGAAAATCCCGTAGATGCGTTCGATCAGGTCGATGTCCACCACCGAATAGTTGGTGTTGTGGTACTCGTTGACCAGCCGTTCGCGTTCGCTGTGGGGCTGCTGGAACACCAGATCGGTGAATTCCGGGGAGAACACCTCGTTGACGAACGGGCTGTCATCGGCAGGCTTGAGGGCCGAACCGCGCAGGATCATGTCGACCTGCACCGAAGGAAAACTGTCATTGAGGTCGATGAAGGCTTCCGCCGCGCTCTGCCCGCCGCCGATGATGGCGATGGTCATGGGCTGGCCGTTCACGCACGGCTGAGTCGCCATGCGCTCCAGGTACTGGGAATGGTGGAACACCCGAGCATCCTCCTTGAAGGCGGTGAACGCGTCGGGGATACGCGGCGTACCGCCAGCACTGACCACCACCGAGCGGGCGCTGCGCACGAGCTCTTCGCCCTGGCTGTCGCGGGAAATCACCCGCAAGGTTTCGACCTGCTGGTTGTGCAACACCGGCTCGATGCGCAGCACTTCTTCGCCGTAGCGGCTCTGCCCGGTGAACTGCCCGGCCACCCAGCGCAGGTAGTCGTTGTACTCCATACGGCACGGGTAGAACGTGCCAAGGTTGATGAAGTCCACCAGGCGGCCGTGATGCTTGAGGTAATTGACGAACGAATAGGGGCTGGTGGGGTTGCGCAGGGTCACCAGGTCCTTGAGGAAAGAAATCTGCAACTCACTCTGGGTCACCAGGGTATTGCCATGCCAGCGGTAGTCGGCCTGTTTGTCGAGGAACAGCACATCCAGTTCGCCCTGGACCGGGCCCCGCTCCTGCAGCGCGATGGCCAGCGCCAGGTTCGAGGGGCCGAAGCCGATACCGATCAAGTCGTGAACGTTGGGCGAAGCAATTGCCTGTGTCATGTCCAGTGTCCTCTGGAGGGCCCCTCAACAGGGCGCGAAAAGCCTGGGGTGACCCGACCGATCTTTGGCAAGCCGGCAAGTCGTCTGTTGAGAGGAACGAGGACAGTGAAAAAAAATTTACCGCGATGCGACCGGCGTGGACGTATTAATGCGCGTCCCACTGCCGCATACGAGTGCGGCAATGCTTCATGGCGTTGACGATGTGCTTTTCCACCAGCGCCCGGGAAATGCCCAGGCGTTCGGCGATTTGCGGGTGGGACAGGCCTTCGAGCTTGCGCAGCAGGAAACTCTCGCGGCACAGCGGTGGCAATTCGGCCAGGGCGCGCTGGAGCAGGTCCAGGCGCTGACCGTGGTCAAGGCTGGTATGGGGCGATGGCGTGAAGAAACGCTCTTCGCTGTCCAGCACCTCCAGGGATTCGACCTGGCGCAGGGTATTGCGCCGATGCCCGTCGATCACCAGGTTCAACGCGGTGCGGTACAGGAACGCCCGGGGCTGCTCGATGGGCGTGTCACTGGCGCGCTCAAGTACCCGCACATAGGCGTCATGCACCACATCCTCGGCCGCCTGGCGGTTGCCTAGCCTGGCGTTCAGGAAACACACCAGCTCGCGATAGTAGTTTTCCAACATGACTCCCCTGCGCAATGGCTGCGACAGCTATCCCTGTGCCAGATCGGCGTGCCTGAAATCGGCAATGGCACGATAGTGGCAGATTTCATCGCGTAATTTATAGTAATTCTCATATAGATTTAAAGCTTTGGTTTGTATCAAGGCTGATTCGTTCATTTCTACTGGCACCGACACTGATGTTGTGGCGAGGGGATTTATCCCCGCAGGGCTGCGCAGCAGCCCCAAAACCTGCTACTCAAAACATCTGGCACACCGAGTTGTTGGCTATGAGGGGCTGCTGTGCAGCCCAGCGGGGATAAATCCCCTCGCCACAACATCACCTGTCTTGGTTGTTGCGTTGCCCATCCGCCATCCTGCTACCAAGTGTTTCACACAGTAAATTCCCGTCAGAAGCGCTCGTTTACCAAGACAGCCTCCCGTCCCTGCCCCTCATGGAACGGGCCCGACACCACCGGCCGGAACCCTGCATGAAACGTCCCCGCCCTACCCGACGCGCCTGGCTTTTAACCTTCGCCCTGCTTCCAGCCGTGGCCTTTGCCGCCTGGCAAGCGGTGGCCCCGAGCCGTGAATCGCTTATTACCGCCCCCGTCACCCGTGGCGATATCGAAAACAGCGTCACCGCCCTGGGCACCCTGCAACCGCGGCGTTACGTGGACGTCGGCGCCCAGGCGTCCGGGCAGATCCGCAAGATTCATGTAGAAGCCGGCGACGAAGTTCGCGAAGGCCAATTGCTGGTTGAGATCGATCCCTCCACACAAAAGGCCAAGCTGGACGCCGGACGCTTCTCCATTGAAAACCTCAAGGCCCAGCTCCAGGAACAACGAGCCCAGCACGATCTGGCCCAGCAAAAATTCCGCCGCCAGCAGCAACTCAAGGCCGGCGGCGCCACCCGCGAGGAAGACGTGCAGACCGCCCAGGCCGAAGTGCGGGCGACCCAGGCGCGCATCGACATGTTCCAGGCCCAGATCCGCCAGGCCCAGGCCAACCTGCGCAGTGACGAGGCCGAGCTGGGTTACACGCGCATTTTCGCGCCCATGAGCGGCACCGTGGTCGCCGTCGGTGCCCGGGAAGGCCAGACTCTTAACGCCCAGCAGCAAACCCCGTTGATTCTGCGCATCGCACGCCTGTCGCCAATGACGGTCTGGGCCGAAGTCTCGGAAGCGGACATCGGCCACGTCAAACCGGGCATGACCGCCTACTTCACCACCCTGGCCGGCGGCGCCCGCCGCTGGAGCAGCACCGTGCGCCAGATCCTGCCGGTGCCGCCGCGCCCGCTGGAAGCGAGCCAGGGCGGCAGCCTCACGGGCGGGCGCAGTGGCAGCGAACGGGTGGTGCTCTATACCGTGTTGCTGGATGTGGATAACGCCGACCGCGCCCTGATGACGGAAATGACCGCCCAGGTGTTTTTTGTTGCCGCCCAGGCACGCGATGTCCTGACCGTGCCCAGCGCTGCGTTGCAGGCCAACGCCGGGCAAGTGCAGGTGGTGGCCGACAATGGCGATGTCCAGCCGCGCACTGTTCGCACCGGCGTCAGCGATCGGCTGCGTACCGAAATTCTCGACGGCCTGAGTGAAGGCGACCGGGTGCTGATCGGTCCGGCCGTCGGCAGCGGAGGCTGAATGGACACGCCCCTGATCGAACTGCGGGACATTCGCAAGGTTTACGGCGGTGGCGACAGCCCTCGGGTGGAGGTACTGCGCGGCATCGACTTGTCCATTCACGCCGGGGAATTCCTGGCGATTGTCGGAGCGTCTGGCTCCGGCAAGTCCACCTTGATGAACATCCTCGGCTGCCTCGACCGCCCCACCAGCGGCGATTACCGGTTTGCCGGCGAAGACGTCGCCGGCCTGGGCAGTGACGAACTGGCCTGGCTGCGACGCGAAGCCTTCGGCTTCGTGTTCCAGGGCTATCACCTGATCCCGTCCGGCACTGCCCAGGAAAACGTCGAGATGCCGGCCATCTACGCCGGCACTTCGGCCGCCGAGCGCCACGCCCGGGCCAGCGCCCTGCTCGAACGCCTGGGCCTGGCCAGCCGCACCGGCAACCGCCCTCATCAACTGTCCGGCGGCCAGCAGCAACGGGTGTCGATTGCCCGGGCATTGATGAACGGCGGCCACATCATCCTCGCCGACGAACCCACCGGCGCCCTCGACAGCCAGAGCGGCATCGAGGTCATGGCGTTGCTCGATGAACTGGCGAGCCAGGGTCATGTGGTGATCCTGATCACCCACGACCGCGAGGTGGCGGCGCGGGCCAAGCGCATCATTGAGATTCGCGACGGGCTGATCATCAGCGACAGCGCCGGCGCTTTGCCGCACAACGTGCAAGCCAATCCGAAGGCACTGCAAGCGGTGGACCTGCGCCAGCGCCTGAGCGCCGGCAGCGAACACAACGGTGCCTGGAAAGGCGAACTGCTCGACGCCGTGCAAGCGGCGTGGCGGGTGATGTGGATCAACCGCTTCCGCACCGCCCTGACGCTGCTGGGCATTGTCATCGGCGTGGCCTCGGTGGTGGTGATGCTGGCCGTGGGCGAAGGCAGCAAACGCCAGGTCATGGCCCAGATGGGCGCCTTCGGCTCCAACATCATCTACCTCAACGGCACCGCGCCCACCCCGCGCGCCGCCAAGGGCATCATCAGCGAACACGACCTGGCGGCCCTCGCCGCCCTGCCCGAGGTGCAGCGCATCATGCCGGTCAACGGCGCCGACGCCAGCGTGCGTTTCGGCAACCTCGACCACACCAGCTACGTCGGCGGCAACGATACGAACTTCCCGACCATCTTCAATTGGCCGGTGGCCCAGGGCAGCTACTTCACCGATGCCGATGAACGCAGCGCGGCGGCAGTGGCGGTGATCGGTCACAAGGTCCGGCACAAGCTGCTCAAGGAGGTCGACGACCCCATCGGCCGCTACATCCTGATTGAGAACGTGCCCTTTCAGGTGGTCGGCGTGCTGGCGGAAAAAGGTGCCAGCTCCGGGGATTCGGACGCCGACAACCGCATCGCCGTGCCCTACTCCGCCGCCAGCGTGCGTTTGTTCGGCAGCCGGCATCCCGAGTACGTGGTGATCGCCGCCCGGGACGCGGGCAAGGTCAGGGAGGCCGAACAGGCCATCTCCCGCGCCCTGTTGCGCCTGCATGACGGCAAGCAGGATTTCGAACTGACCAACAACGCCGCGATGATCCAGGCCGAGGCGCGCACCCAGGGCACACTGTCGCTGATGCTCGGGGCCATTGCCGCGATTTCGCTGCTAGTGGGTGGCATCGGCGTGATGAACATCATGCTCATGACCGTGCGCGAGCGAACCCGCGAGATCGGCATTCGCATGGCCACCGGCGCGCGCCAGCGGGACATCCTGCGCCAGTTCCTCACCGAAGCAGTGATGCTCTCGGTGGTCGGTGGGCTGGCCGGGATCGGCCTGGCCTTGCTGGTGGGCGGTGCGTTGCTGCTAGGCAAGATCGCCGTGGCCTTCGAATGGCTGGCGGTGTTCGGCGCTTTCGGCTGCGCCCTGGTCACCGGCGTTGTCTTCGGTTTCATGCCGGCCCGCAAGGCGGCTCGCCTCGACCCGGTCGCGGCCCTCACCAGTGAATGAACCTCACCTTATGAAAGCGCACCTGACCCTCCTGGCCGCAGGCCTGTTACTGGCGGCCTGCGGCACCCCCGCGCCGACGCCGGACAGCGGCATCCAGCCGCCACCGGCCTGGCAAAGTTTCGACACCGCCACCGCTCGAACCGATAACCAGCAATGGTGGACGCACTTTGGTAGTCCGCAATTGAACCGTTTGATCGAGCAGGCACGCCGGGAAAGTTACGACCTCGCTGCCGCCATGGCCCGGGTGCGCCAGGCCCAGGCCAGCGCAGTGATCGCCGGCGCGCCGTTGCTGCCGGCGGTCACGGCCGGACTCAACGGCACTCGTCAAGAGTTGTTGCGGGGCAAGGGTTACAGCCAACTGGACGTCAATCGGGACAACCGCACCATCGACTACTACGACGCCCACCTCAGCGCCAGCTATGAGCTGGACTTCTGGGGCGGCAAACGGGCGGCCCGGAACAGCGCGCTGAGCAGTCTGTCAGCCAGCCAGTTCGATCGGGCGACCGTGGAATTGACCCTGCTCAGCGGCGTCGCCAACAGCTACACCCAGGCGTTGTCCCTGCGCGAGCAACAGCGCATCGCCGAACAGAACCTGGACAACGCCCAACGTGTACTCGATCTGGTGCAGACCCGCTACGACGCCGGCAGTGCCACGGCCCTGGAGTTGTCCCAGCAAAAAAGCCTGGTGGCGGCGCAACAGCGCAGGTTGCCTCAAGTGCAGCAGCAGGCCCGGGAAGCCTTGATCAGCCTGGCGGCGCTGCTGGGGCAACCGGTGCAGTCGGTCACACTCGACGATGAAAATTTCGACCGATTGCACTGGCCCGCCATCGACGCCGGGGTGCCCAGCGACCTGCTCAGTCGCCGCCCCGACATCGCCGCCGCCGAAGCCCGCCTCGCCGCCGCCCAGGCCGACATCAGCGTAGCCCGCGCGGCGATGTTGCCGTCCGTGACCCTGGGCCTGAGCCTCGCCACCGGCGCCGACATTGCCGAGCAGTTGCTGCGCAACAACGTCTACAACCTCACCGCAGGTTTGGCCGCGCCGATCTTCAACAACGGCCGCCTCAAGGCCGAACGCGACCGAGCCACCGCGCGCCAGGAAGAACTGCTGGAGCTCTACCGCGCCGCCATCATCAACGGCTTCGCCGACGTCGAAAAAGCCCTGAACGGCATCCACGGGCTCGACCAGCAGCGACAATGGCAAAGCGAAGAACTGCACCAGGCCCAGAGCGCCTTCGACATCGCCCAGAGCCGTTATCAGGCCGGCGCCGAAGATTTGCTCACGGTCCTGGAAACCCAACGCACGCTGTACGCCGCCCAGGACATGAACGTGCAATTGCGATTGGCGCGGGTGCAGGCGAGCGTGGCGTTGTACAGGGCGCTGGGTGGGGGTTGGCGGGTGATGTGAGCGTCGAACACACGTTTCTATCGTTCCCACGCGCAGCAAAGGAATGCCTCTACTGACGCTCTGCGTTCTGCTCTTTGGGACGCGGAGCGTCCCTGGCTGCATTCCCACGCAGAGCGTAGGAACGATGAAGCCGCCGACCGCGCCCTCTCCTACTACCTCGACCCCAAACCTGAAAACCCCACTCCACCGCCGGGCCAGTTGTTCACCGTTGCGGAAGGCGCGGACCTGGAATGCCTGCTGGCCAACCTCAGCGAAACCCTTGCGTCAGTCAATGTCATGGCCAGCGACCTGGCGTTTGATTTGGACGGCGCGCGACGGAGTTTTGCCTTGGGGATCCAGCAGATGGTCGAGCTGAGTGAGCTGCTGGCGAACCGCGCCCTGGACATCGCAGTGCCGCGTTAAAGGCGCATGCCCTCTCAAGCCAAGTGATATTTGTGGCGAGGGGATTTATCCCCGCTGGGCTGCGCAGCAGCCCCTTTAGCCGGCACCTCGGTGAGTCAGTTGTTTTGAGTGCACTGGTTTGGGGCTGCTTCGCACCCCAGCGGGGATAAATCCCCTCGCCACAACAGCGTTCGCTTTGATTTTCTTTGGGAAGCGAAGCTCTACACCGGCTTACTCTTGAGATTACGCGCATACCACGGCCGCTGCGGCACGCGGCGGAACAGTTCGGAGAGTTTTTTGTCGTCGCTGCCGAAGGTGATGCGCAGGGCCAGTTTCATGGTTTCCGGGTCCATTTCCACCGAACGTCCGGGCTGCAAACCCGGCGTGGTGCTGCAGCCGTGGGTGACCGGGCCCAGCCAGGGGTCGGCGATTTCCACCCAGCGGCCGGGGGCGAACCAGGGCACGCCGTTGACTTCCAGCCGGCTCACTTCACCCGGATGGAAACGTTCGTGAGCGCGGAACCAGTCTTCGAGGCGGTCGTCGATCCAGCCGTGGAAGGCCCAGAACACCGGGTTCACATGGGAGGAAAACGGGTCGCCAAGAAAGTCGTTTTCCGGGGCGTACCAGCGCTGGGCGAAGTCCGCCGGGTCGCGGGCGAAGGGCACCGGGTGGCCGTTGGAAGGATCGCGGGGCACCGAAGCCCAGCGCATGTGCAGCCAGTCATGCAGGCCCAGTTCCACTTCCGAGCCAAACTGGCCAAGGGTCAGTTTCGACAGGTAGCGCGGGTCGCGGTAGCGCGATTCCCAGACTTGGAAGTTGCTGTGATAGGTCTCGGCAGTCTTGATGTCACTCACCCATTGGGCGTACTGCTCGTCGCCGCTGGCCAGCCAGGTGGGCGGCAAAGCTGTGCCATCGTGGTTATCGAAATACCGGGCAAAGCCCAGGCGATCACGCTCCAGCTCCGGTTGCGGCAACGGGAAGCGCGGCCACGACGGCAGCGGCTGGAACGAACGGGCCGTGCCGAGCATGTGCCGGTGCATGAAAAAGAAATCCACGCCCGAGCCGTTGCGATCCTTGCGCTTGCCACGAGCGTCACGTTCATGGTCCCGTGGGCCGGGCTGCCAGCCGATGCCTCGCAAGGCATTGCGCTTGTCTTCGTCCAGGCTGTGCCATTTGTCCCGCGAGGCGTGCCAGAGCTGATGGAACAACCGATGCTCCGGCGACACCAGCCAGGCCAGCAATGGCGGGCTCAGCGGCGTGCGTTCCCGGGCTTCGGGGAACGGCAGCTTGCGGGCGATGAACTGATTGTCGAGTTCCGGCAGCGCCAGCGGGCGATCCAGGCGCAACACGCGACCGCTTAGGGTGGCAGTGCCGGCATTGCCGAAGCCGGCCCAGACTTCGTCCAGGGTCATGATGAATTCGTAGACCGGCGCGTCCTGCCGGGTCCCGATCAGGCGCCAGCTCAATTGTTTCTTGTCATCCCCCGCCAAGTCGCCCAGCACTCGATAACGCGGCTCATCATCGGCGCGCAACCGCTCGGCGGTGTCGAGACAGCCCACCAGCCCACGGCCCTTGTGGGCGATGTCGAGGAACACTTGCAGACCGTCGCCGGGCAAACCGTCCAGGCCCGCGTCGCTTCCTGAAAAACGGATCGTCCAGATACCCCGCAGCGTATCGGCCCGGCGCTGCCCCGCCACGTCCGCCACATCGAATGAGGCCTCGCCGGGGGTGATGGTGGGGTCCGGCCGGGTCAGTTCGCGATGCCCGTAATACACCGCAGGCACGGCGGCACCGGTCAGCGCCAGGCCCGCCATGAACCATCGTCGAGAAATCGTCATTGCCTTACCTGTGTTCGGCCCTGGAGCGGGCTTTATCCAAGCTAGAACGATGGGGGGACTGACAAATTTATAGGGGCTGCGAGGGCCTCATCGCGAGCAGGCTCGCTCCCACAATGGATCTGGTACATCCGCGAGAGATCGGTCGACCGTCAGACCGCTATCGCGAGCAGGCTCGCTCCCACAGGTGAGCGCGTTCCAATGTGGGAGCGAGCCTGCTCGCGATAGGGCCATTGGCCGCACCTAAATTTCCCCGCCGATCACTCGTTCTCCCCAGATAGCAAAGCCCCCCGCAGCGAACCTGACTGAGATCGGCAATGACAACACCACGTTCGAAAAAAGCTCTCTTCATCGGCGTGCCCCTGGCCCTTGCACTGGCGGTCGGTGGCGGCCTGGCGGCCTGGGACCACTGGTGGCGGGACAACCCTGGCTACCCGGTCAAGGTGATGAAAGAGGCCAGGGAACTGCACGAGCGCCTGCTGTCCTTCGACAGCCACATCTCCGTGCCACTGAATTTCGGCACCGCCGGTCACGAGGCGGACAAAGACGGTAAAGGCCAGTTCGATCTGGTCAAAGCCAACCGCGGGCACCTGTCCGGCGCGGCCCTGACGATCTTCGGCTGGCCGGAGCTGTGGAACGGCCCCAACGCGCCGCACAAGCCCACCGCCGGCTTCGTCGAGGAAGCGCGCAATCAGCAGGAAGTGCGCTTCAAGATCATCACCGGCATGGTCCGCGACTTTCCCAACCAGGTCGCCATCGCCTACACCCCGGATGACTTCCGGCGCCTGCACGGCGAAGGCAAGTTCGCGATTTTCATCAGCATGCTCAACGCCTATCCCCTGGGCCATGACCTGAGCCTGCTGGATCTGTGGACGGCACGCGGCATGCGCATGTTCGGCTTCAGTTACATCGGCAACAACGACTGGGCCGACTCCTCGCGCCCACTGCCGTTCTTCAACGACTCACCTGACGCCCTCGGCGGCCTGTCGGAGATTGGCAAGCAAGCGGTGACGCGCCTGAACGACCTGGGCGTGATCATCGACGTCTCGCAGATGTCGACCCAGGCCCTGGAGCAAGTTGCGCAACTGAGCCGCACACCCTTGGTGGCCTCCCATTCCGTACCCCGGGCCATGGTGGATATCCCGCGCAATCTCAGCGACAAAGAAATGCAGCTGATCAAGGCCAGCGGCGGCGTGGTACAGGTCGTCGGTTTCTCCCAATACCTGCGCCCGCTGACGCAAAAAACCCAGGACAAACTCAACGACCTGCGCAAGCGTTTCGACCTGCCACCGCTGCCCAACCTGGCCATGGCGCTGATGCCGGGCGATCCGATCATCGCCGCGTGGCCGGAACAGAAATTCGGTGAATACGCCGGCCAGCTCTATGGCATTCTGGAGGAGGAACCCAAGGCCAGCCTCAAGGACCTGGGCGACGCCATCGATTACACCGTACGCAAGATCGGTATCGACCATGTCGGCATCAGTTCGGACTTCAACGAGGGCGGCGGAGTCAAAGGCTGGGAAGACGTGGGCGAGATCCGCAACGTCACCGCCGAACTGCTGACCCGCGGCTACTCCGAAGCGGACATCGCCAAACTGTGGGGCGGCAACTTTCTGCGGGTCTGGGATCAGGTCCAGCAAGCCGCGCGGCCTGCCGTGGCCTCGACCCAGAAGGCGGTCCAGCCATGAATGAGCGCCGGACTTTCCTCAAGCAGGCCGGAATCCTGGCCGCCGGCCTGCCGCTGGCCGCCAGTCTTCCCGCCCCGGCCATTGCCGATCCCCTGCCGCCATTGCCCCGGGACAAATGGGCGCAGTTGCGCTCGCTGTTCAACCAGGACCCGGACTACCTGCACTTCTCCAATTTCCTGGTCACCACCCACCCGCGCCCGGTACGTGAGGCCATCGACCGGCATCGCGCCGCGCTGGATAAAAACCCGGGACTGTTGATGGACTGGGACCTGGGCGTCACCGAGGAGCGCGAGGAAAACGTCCGCACCTGGGCCGGCCGCTACCTGCAAGCGACCCCGAAGCAGATCGCCCTCACCGGCAGCACCACCGAAGGTTTGTCGATCATCTACGGCGGCGTCCATGTGGCAGCCGACCAGGAAATCCTCAGCACCGCCCACGAACATTACGCCACCCATACCATCCTTGATTTACGCAACCAACGCGACGGCACCCGGGTGCGCAAGATCAAACTGTTCGAGAACGCCCACAACGCCAGCCACGATGACATCCTGAGCGCCATCGACCGCAACATCCGTCCCGAAACCCGCGTACTGGGCATGACCTGGGTGCATTCGGGCAGCGGCGTGAAGCTGCCGATCGACAAGATCGGCGCGCTGGTGGACAAGCACAACCAGGGCCGCAGCGATACGCAACGCATCATTTACGTGGTGGACGGCGTGCACGGCTTCGGTGTTGAAGACCTGAGCTTCCCAGCGATGAATTGCGACTTCTTCATCGCCGGCACCCACAAATGGATGTTCGGCCCCCGCGGCACCGGTCTGGTGTGCAGCCGCAGCGAAGAGCTCAAGTACGTCACGCCGATCATCCCGACCTTCTCCGAAGCCACGGCGTTTTCCACCACCATGACGCCCGGCGGCTACCACGCCTTCGAGCATCGCTGGGCGGCGGACGAGGCGTTCAAGCTGCACTTGCAACTGGGTAAGGCCGACGTGCAGGCGCGCATTCACGCGCTCAACACCTACTTGAAAAAACAGCTGCTGGCGTTGCCGCAAATCGAGCTGGTCACGCCCATAAGCCCGGACGTGTCGGCCGGTTTCACCTTCTTCCGGGTCAAGGGCCGCAAGAGCGACGAGATCGCCGCCTACCTGATGCAGAACCGGGTGATCGCCGACGCCGTGCATCGCGACGCCGGGCCTGTCATTCGAACCGCGCCGGGCCTGCTCAACACCGAAGCCGAGATCGATCGCTTCATGGGCTTGCTGGGCAAGACACTCTGAACCTGACTTTATCGAGAGAGATGGATGAACAGTTTTTCGTTGAAGCTATTCCCGGCACTGGCCCTCGCCGCCCTGCTGCCCTCCGGCGCCCAGGCGTCACAACCGGGCCAGGTCTTTCGCGACTGCAAGGACTGCCCGGAAATGGTCGTGCTGCCCACCGGCACCTTTCAGATGGGCACCCCGGAAGATGAAGTGGGCCGCGAGCCCGACGAAGGCCCGATGCACCCGGTGACCTTCGCCAAACCGCTGGCGATCAGCCGCTTCCAGGTCTTGAAGGGCGAATGGTTCGCCTACCTGCGCGACACCGGCTACTCGATGCCCGACGGCGATAAACGTCCCGGCCGCGCGTGCAAGGCCGGCATCCCGGACTATCAGGGCAGTGATCCGCGCAAGCAATACACCGACCGGCACCCGGCGGTGTGCATGAATTTCGAAGAGGCCAACGCTTACGTGGCCTGGTTGTCGAAAAAAACCGGCAAGCCATACCGCCTGGTCAGCGAGTCCCTGCGCGAGTACGCCGCACGCGGCGGCACCAGCGGGCCGTTCCCCTTCCCCTTCGACGAGGGCAAGGAATACAGCATCGCCCAACACGCCAACACCTATGGCGCGGCCGACGGCTACAACTTCACCGCCCCGGCCGGCAGCTTCGCGCCCAACGCCTTCGGCGTGTACGACATGCACGGCAACGTCTACGAGTGGACGGCCGATTGCTATAACGAAAACTACATCGGCGCCCCGAGCGATGGCAGCGCCTGGTTGACCGGCAAATGCGAGTTCAAGCGTATCCGCGGCAACGATTGGGGCGAGGCACCGGTGTTCTCCCGCTCCGGCAACCGCAACGCGCTGGTGCCGGGCAATCGGGGTGACTGGATTGGTTTTCGGGTGGCGCGGGATATGTAGGCCGAGCACAGCTCGGCCCCTGTGGGAGCAAAGCTTGCTCGCGATGCAGACACCTCGATTTCACAGAAAAGCGCGTCGCCTTCATCGCGGGCAAGCCTTGCTCCCACAGGATAAATTCCCCTGCCCTCCAATCGTTCTAAAGATGGGCACAACCCAATCCAGCGTGCCTGCGCCCTAAAGCCCTCCCGGCGACCACCCGCGATGGCCTTCGCCCTTTTCATCAAGCAGGGAAACCTCCATGAGCCAACCAACACGCGGGGTGATCAATGAACTGTTCATCCTGCTCAAACCCTTCCGGCTGATTGTCGTAGGCTCCATCCTCTTGGGCATGCTTGGCGGCCTGAGCATCACCGCCCTGCTGGCGACCATCAACGACGCCCTGAACGCCGCGGCCAAACCCACAGCCCAGACGCTGGTAACGTTCGTGGTGCTCTGCGCGGTGGCGCTGCTGACCTCGATTCTTTCGGACATCGGTAGCAACCACGTCGGTCAGAACATCATCGCCGGGTTGCGTAAGTCCCTGGGCAAGAAGGTGCTGCTGGCGCCCATCGAACAGATCGAACGTTATCGCAGCCACCGGCTCATCCCGGTACTGACCCACGACGTCAACACCGTCAGCAATTTCGCGTTTTCGTTCGCACCACTGGCCATCGCCTTCACCGTGACCCTCGGTTGCCTGGGTTATCTGGCCTACCTGTCACTGCCGATGTTCTTGCTGCTGCTGGTGGCGCTGGTGATCGGCACGGTCGTGCAATACCTGGCCCGGGCTCGTGGCATCAGGGGGTTCGAAGCCGCCCGCGAGGCCGAAGACGCGCTGCAAAAACACTACAGCGCGATCGCCGCTGGCGCCAAGGAACTGCGCATTCATCGCCCACGCCGCCAGCGCATGTTCAGCCAGCGCATCGAAGCCACCGCCGATAATATTTGCGACACCAATATTCGCGCGGTCAACACCTTCGTGGTGGCCAAGACCTTCGGCTCGATGCTGTTTTTTGTGGTCATTGGCCTGGTGCTGGCCCTGCAATCGCTGTGGCTGGGCACCGACAAGGCCGTGCTTAGCGGTTTCGTGCTGGTGCTGCTGTACATGAAGGGCCCGCTGGAATACCTGGTGATGACCTTGCCGGTCATCAGCCGGGCAAACATTGCCTTCAAGCGCATCGCCGAGCTGGACGAGCAGTTTTCCTCACCGGAGCCGCACCTGCTGCTGGACGACAAGAGCGTTTCCAGACCAGCGCTCCAGCAGCTTGAACTGCGTGATGTGCACTACGCCTTCCCGGCGGTCGAAGGCAGCCAACCCTTCGCCCTGGGACCGGTCAACCTGTCCATCGCCCAGGGCGACATTGTGTTCATCGTCGGTGAAAACGGTGGCGGCAAGACCACACTGATCAAATTGCTGCTGGGCCTCTATTTCCCCCAGGGCGGCGAAATCCTCCTCGACGGTGCGCCGGTAGGGGCCGCGCAACGGGACGATTATCGCCAGTTGTTCACCACGATTTTTGCCGACTATTA
Source organism: Pseudomonas sp. N-1-13 (assembly GCF_057787095.1). Classification (NCBI taxonomy): domain Bacteria; kingdom Pseudomonadati; phylum Pseudomonadota; class Gammaproteobacteria; order Pseudomonadales; family Pseudomonadaceae; genus Pseudomonas; species Pseudomonas sp. N-1-13. The sequence goes on from NZ_JBYNRI010000001.1 coordinate 3,957,501, forward strand.
CCTGTTCGATGACCTGGTTCAGGGTGACCAGCAGGTACCTGACGACGCCAATCGCTACCTGGAGCGCCTGGAAATCGCTCATAAGGTTCGCATTCAGGACGGCGCCTTCAGCACCACCGATCTTTCCACCGGCCAGCGCAAACGCCTGGCGTTGCTCAACGCCTGGCTTGAGGAGCGCCCAGTGTTGGTGTTCGACGAATGGGCCGCCGACCAGGACCCGGTGTTCCGACGGGTTTTCTATACCGAACTGCTGCCGGAGCTGAAGGCGTTGGGCAAAACCATCATCGTCATTTCCCACGACGACCGCTATTTCGACATCGCCGATCAACTGGTCCGGATGCAGGCCGGTCAGGTCATCAGTGAAAAAGCCCCCGCAGCCTTTGCCTGAACCGCGAGAACACCATGAACCCATTGCTAGATGATGACCTGCTGACCCTGCTGCTGGAGGAGGACGCTGACGCTGTGCAAGCCCGCTCCAGCCGCAGCCGGCCGGACCGCGCGCCCTTGTCCTTCGCCCAGCAGCGCTTGTGGCTGGAGCAACAGCGCGACCCGAACCGTTCGGCCTACAACCTGCCGCGCGCCCTGCGCCTGACGGGTGAACTGAATGCCGACGCCCTGGAACAGGCACTCAATCGCGTCATCGACCGACACGACATCCTGCGCACCGCCTTCACTGAAATCGACGGCGCCGCCACCCAGGTGATCGAGCGTAACGCCAGCCTGATCGTGCACCGGGAGAACCTCGCCGCGCTCGATCAGCCAACACGGGAGCTGGCGCTTTCACAGCGCATCGAACAGCACGCCCGACAACCGTTCGATCTGACCCAGGCGCCGCTGATGCGGGCAACGTTGCTCAGACTGGGCAGTGACGAGCATGTGTTGTTGCTCAACATGCATCACATCGTTTCCGATGCCTGGTCCAACACGATCCTCATGCAAGACATGGCCATGGCCTATGCCCGAGCCTTGCTCGGCGATCCGTCAACGCTGCCGCCGTTGCCCCTGCAATACGCCGACTACGCGAGCTGGCAACGCGGCGACTATGTGCAGAGCCCGGCCTGCCACCGCAGTGGCGCCTATTGGAGCGACTACCTGGGCCATGAGCTGCCGGCGCTGGAACTGCCTCAGGAGTTTGCGCGCACCGCCAATCAGCAACACATGGCCGGACGCGTGCAGGTGTCACTTGACCCGGCAATGGTCCAGGCCTTGGATACGTTCTGTCAGCGGGAGGGGCTTACGCCTTTTGTCGTGGCGCTGGCGGCCTGGCAATTGTTATTGGCTCGGTACAGCAACCAAAACGACTTCACCGTCGGCGTCCCGAACGCCAACCGCAACAGCCACGAGAGCCAGGAGCTGGTGGGATTTTTCGTCAGCAGCCAGGTGTATCGGGCGCGGATCGACTCGACCCGCAGCGCGCTGGATTTCCTCCGGGACCTGCGCGCGCAGTCGCTCGCCGCGCTGGAACATGCCGACTACCCGCTGGAACTGATCCTGGATCAGTTGCAACGTCCCGGCGCACAGGGCGCCAGTGCGCTGTTCCAGGTCTTGTTCAACTGGCGCACCGGGTCGTATTCACCGTCGGCGCCAAACCTGGGTCAACTGACGCTGGAGTTTCTCAGTACCGGTGACAACCAGGCCAAGTTCGACCTGTCGCTGGATGTCGATTATTCCCAGCAACAGCTGCTGGCAACGTTCGAATACAGCCGTGATCTGTACCGCGCAGAGACCATCGAGCGCATGGCCGGCCACTGGCAGAACCTGCTGCGGGGCCTGGTCGAGACGACTGGATGCGCGCTTGGCGAACTGCAACTGTTGAGCGCCGATGAACACCGAAAAACCCTGGGCGACTGGAACCGTCAGCCGACCCAACTGCGCAGCGAACAATGTCTGCACCGGTTGATCGAAACCCACGCCGCCAGCACAGGCGACGCCATCGCCCTGACCTTTGAAGGGCAGCACATGAGTTATGCCGAACTCAACCGACAGGCCAACCAACTGGCCCATCGGCTGATCGAGCAAGGCGTCGGTCCCGATGTGCTGGTCGGCATCGCCGTCGAGCGTACGCCACAGATGATCATCGGCCTGCTGGCGATCCTCAAGGCCGGTGGCGCCTACGTGCCGCTGGACCCGGCCTACCCGGCCGACCGCCTGGCTTACATGATCGCGGACAGCGGCGTTACGCAGATCCTGACCCAGGCTCATCTGCGGGAATCGCTGGCGCTGCCCGCTGACATCAACTGTCTGTTGCTGGATTCGGTCGATGCCAATAGCCCCTATCCCGAGCACAATCCGAATGTGCCGATGGACCCGGATAACCTGGCCTACGTGATTTACACCTCAGGCTCGACCGGCCAACCCAAAGGCGCACTGCTGGCGCACCACAACGTCAGCCGATTGTTCCAGGCCACGGACCACTGGTTCAGCTTCGATCATCAGGATGTCTGGTGCCTGTTCCATTCCTATGCCTTCGACTTTTCCGTGTGGGAGATCTTCGGCGCCCTGCTGCACGGCGGCCGATTGGTCATCGTGCCCCACGCCGTGAGCCGTTCACCGCAGGATTTCCATGCCCTGCTTTGCCAGGAAAACGTCACGGTGCTCAACCAGACGCCTTCGGCGTTCAAGGCGTTGCTGCAGGTCGCCTGCGAACCTGGGCAACCTCTTGCCCACCGGTTGCGACAGGTGATTTTTGGCGGCGAAGCGATCGATGTACAGAGTCTTCGCCCCTGGTTCGAACGTTTCGGCGACCAGACGCCGCAACTGATCAATATGTATGGCATCACGGAAACGACTGTGCATGTCACCTGGCGGCCGTTGTCGATGAGTGACTTGCACAGCGAGGCCGCTAGCCCCATCGGCGAACCCATCGTCGACCTGTCCTGGTATCTGCTCGACGCTCATCTGAACCCGGTGCCCAAGGGTTGCATCGGTGAGCTATACGTTGGCCGGGCCGGCCTGGCCCGCGGCTATCACCGACGTGCCGACCTGACCGCTACCCGCTTCATCCCCGACCCGTTCGACCCGCTGCCGGGTGGCCGCCTCTATCGCACCGGGGATCTGGCCCGCTACCGCACCGACGGCAGCATCGAGTACATCGGACGCCTGGATCATCAGGTCAAGATTCGCGGGTTCCGCATCGAGCTGGGGGAAATCCAGGCGCGCCTGCAAACGCTGCCGGCGGTGCAAGACGGTGTCGTGTTAACCCATGAAGGCCCGGGCGGCCTGCAGCTGGTCGCCTACGTGATTGCCGCACAACCGGCCACGGCCGAGTTACGCGAAGGCTTGTTGAGCGCACTCAAAGCGCAGTTGCCGGACTACATGGTGCCCAGCCACCTGCTGTTCATCGATCATTTCCCGCTCAATGCCAATGGCAAGCTCGACCGCAAGGCCTTGCCGGAACCCGACGCCGGTCTTTGGCATTCCCTTTACCTGGCGCCTCGCACTCAGTTGGAAGAAGCCCTGGCACAGCTCTGGCAACAGTCCCTCAAGGTTGCGCGCGTCGGTGTCAACGACAGCTTCTTTGAACTGGGCGGGCATTCGATCCTGGCGATCGAACTGATTGCCAACCTCAAGGCACGCCTGAATATCAGCGTGCGGCTGCAAGAGTTGCTGGCCAACCCGAGCGTCGCCGAGCTGGCCTTGTTCATCTCGCAAAAACATCGGGAACAGACCCAATGCCTGGTCGAACTGAACAACGCACCGGCCAGCGCACCGCAGCTATTTTGCCTGCACCCCAGCGGCGGCATCGTGTTCTGTTACCAGCCACTGGCGCGCAAACTCCAACAGCGAGCGCGCACCTTTGGCGTCATGCATCGCGGCTTCAGTGAACCGCATGCCGGGCCTGACGCCTGGCGCGAGATGGTCGCCGATTACAGCCAGGAAATCGTCAAGGCCCAGCCGCAAGGTCCCTATTACCTGATGGGCTGGTCGTTGGGCGGCGCCATTGCGCTGGACATCGCCGCGACGCTGGAAAGCCTGGGCCACACCGTGAGTTTTCTCGGTTTGGTGGATAGCACGATCCCGGAGCATCTATATCCGACAACGTTGTCGCGTCATCGGCATTTACCAGGCGGTGAACAAGCCGACCCGGCCTCTCAGGATCTGCTGGAGGCCATCGAGTACTTCGACCTGCTGTTTCCGACCCTCACGGAACGCACGGCGACTTATCGGCGTGAGCAACCCGAAAGCACGGTCAAGGCCTTCCATGAGTGGGCCGCCAGCCAGATCGAGCCGGGACGAGGCGACTTGCTGGCGATCGTGCAGAGCGTCAAGGATGAAGTCATGAACGCCCAGGCGTTCTCGGTGCATGATCGTTTGCTGGAAGCCTTCGACGGGTTCACCTTCAAACCGGTACGGGTTCGGCCTAGCTGCTGGTGGACACAGGTAGAAAAAACCCCGGAAGAATTGGCATTCTGCGAAGCCTTGATCAAGAGCTGCAGCCTGACCGGGGAGCTGCAATGCTCGATGCATTCGCCGTTGCGTCACCGCAGTATGATTTTTGATGATGGGTTGCTTGATTCGTTGGTCGAGGCTTTTTGGGCCAGTACGATAGAAGGGGAATAGCGCTTGGGGTCGGTGTGTATATCCGTTGCTGCGGTAACCGCCACTTAGGGTTCCGCCGTTACGGCGGGTCACTTTCGAAAATCCGCAAGCCGGCCCAGGCGAAAGTAGCCAAAGCGCTTCTGCCCGACCACTCGGCACCTCACTTAGGCTCGGTGCGCCTGAACCACCGCTTTCGCGAGCAAGCTCGCTCCCACAGGTTTTTGTGTCGTTTGCAGATGCTGAGGACACCAGCAAACTCATGTGGGAGCGAGCCTGCTCGCGATGACGTCGGCACATCCAACATCAACGCAAACTGACCCGCCGCTTTCGCGAGCAAGCTCGCTCCCACAATTGGATTGAGTCCTCCCGCAGGAACAGGTCGGCTATAAGGCCGCCTCGCGAGCAAGCTTTGCTCCCACAGCTACTGTTCAAACAGGTCGGATGGGTGTACACCCGAAAGAGACAGGCCGGCTGTCAAGCCGCCTCGCGTCGGACGTTGATCTCGGCGCCCCGTTAACCACGCTGGCCGAACGCAGGCATTGCGCAGTGGGCACCTCGGCAAAGAAAACGGCGCTTTCCCGTCTCGAAAAGCGCCGTTTCCTTAAGTGAACAGCACCACCCACAAGGCAGGTCTATTCATTCCCGCGAGGATCAGAACTGCGGTTTGTACGTCACGCTGAACATCAGGTTGCGTGGATCACCGAAGTTGTTGTTGCCATTGAGCTGGTTGTAGGCGGACGTAATGTACGTCTTGTCGAACAGGTTGTTGGCGTTGACCGCCAAGGCGATTTCCGGCGTCAGTTGGTAGCCGACGCGGGCGTTCCATACGGTATAACCCGGGACTTCACGATCGTAGTCGTAAACCATCGTGTGGCTCTGGGTGGTGAAGCCCAAGCCGGTGCTGACACGGCTCCAGTCGCCGGTGAACTGGTAGTTGCCCCACACGCGCAGCATGTGTTTCGGCGTCCAGGTGCTGAAAATACTCCCTTCATTGTCCGGGTCCTCCAAGTACTTGGTGGTGTTGTAGGTGTAACCCGCGAACAGCTGCAGGTTGTCTATCACTTCACCACTGATTTCGGCGTCGATACCCTGGCTGCGCACTTTGCCCGAGGCTACCGAGCAACCCGAGCCGCCACACCCCGAACCACCGTCGTTGATGGCACGGTTCTCATGGTCGTAGCGGAAGATTGCCAGGGAGGTATTGACCCGACCGTCCATCAACTCGCCCTTGAGGCCGACTTCGTAGTTGGTGCCGACTATCGGCTTGAGCACCGAACCGTTGGCATCGCGATTGGTCTGCGGCTGGAACACGTCGGTATAACTGGCATACACGGCCCATTCGCGGCTCAGGTCATAGATGATGCCCGCGTAGGGCGTGACCACTCCGGTTTCAGTTCCGGTGCTTGGCGCGTTGCCTGTGATACCGGCTGAGTTTTCGGTCTTCGACTTGTAGCTGTAGTCATACCAGCTGACCCGGGAACCCAGCACCAGCGTCAGATCGTCCACCGGCTTGACGCGCCAGGTACCGTACACGCCCTTCTGGCGGATATCGTATTTGCTGAGGGTGCCTTGGCCGCCCGCGGCGATCAAACTGTCGTAGCTGATGTCCGGACGGTCATTGTCGATGTCGAAGATGGAGTCGCTGGTGTTGTTGAATGTACGGGCGTAGCGGTCATCGGTTTCCAGCTGGGAGTAGTTGCCGCCCAGCATGACTTCCTGCTCCATCGACAAGGCTTCGAACTTGCCGGTCAGGTTCATGTCGAGACCGACCTTCGTGGACTGGAAATCGGTCAGGAAGTCGGCATATTGCACGCCGCTGCCATCAGGCAGGAGACCACCCCCCCTTTGGACGCGCTGGTTTTTCGCCTGGTTGTCTTCGCTCATGTGCACCGCGCCGACCTTGAACGCCCAATCCTCATTGAAGCGGTGCTCCAGATCGGCGTAGAGGGTGGTGACGTCGATTTCGGAGCGGTTCCAGCGCGCCCCCGTGTAGGTCGAGCGCGACACGTCCGGCATCCTGCCATCGGCGTAGCGTGGCAGGCCGCGGATGTTGCCCCGCGATTCGCCGTTGGATTGGCTGACCGCGAAACCCAGGGTGGTGTCTTCGCTCAGGTCGACGTCCAGCGCGCCGTATAGCGAATGGGTCTTGCTCCACGCATGGTCGACGAATGAATTGCTCTGGTCTTCGTCGACGACGATGCGACCGCGGATGTTGCCGGCCTGGTTCAGCGGGCCGCCGGCGTCCAGTTGCAGACCGTAGTGATCCCAGGAGCCGGCCTTGCCGGTCAGGGTCACGGTCGGTGCGTTCTGGCCACGCTTGCGCACCAGGTTGACGGCACCACCGGGGCTGCCGGTGCCTTGCAGCAGGCCGGAGGCGCCGCGCATGATTTCCAGGCGGTCGAAGAAGATCAGGTCCTGGGTCGCCCAGTTGCCCAGCGAATAATTGTTACGCAGGATCGGCACACCATCGTATTGCCAATCGTCGATCTGGAAGCCGCGTGACGACAGGATCATGCCTTGGCCAACGCCCTGCAGGCCGACGATGCCGGTGGTCTGGTTGACGGCGTCCTTGAGGTTGACCAGGTTCTGGTCATCCATCTGCTTACGCGTCATCACGGTGATCGACTGAGGAATTTCCTTGAGGGTATGGGTGCCCTTGCCGATGGTCACGGCGTTACTGGTGTATGACTTGCTGCCTTCGGTCGTCGCAACCAGCTCCTGTGCCTTGACGGTGGTCGCGCCCAGCTCAAGGGACCCAGTGGCAGAACCGCGCAGCAGCATCAGGGTATTGCCCTCAACGCTGTACCGCACCCCCGTGCCCTTGAGCAATTCGGTGAGGGCCGCCTGCGGGCTCATCTTGCCGCTGACGCGGTTGCTTTTCAGCCCGGCCATATCGCCGGCGTTGTAGATCACTTGCTGGTTGGTCTGCTGACCGAACGCTTGCAGTGCCTGGGGCAGCGATTGCGCAGGGATGTCGATGCTGACGTCTTCAGCCATCACCTGAGCGCTGAGTGGCAGCAGGCAGACCAGCCCCAGACCGGTCAACACCCGACGCGAACGCAGGCCGCGGGACATGACGAGTGCCTTGAACAGAGGTTTCAACTCATGAATGGATGACATCGTGCTCTCTATTATTGGTAGAAGTAAAAGTCCATGGGGCCGAAGGGCCCGCCGCTCGCCAGCACGAGAGAACCCGCACGGTCGATTGCCCCAAGGGCAATGTGTCAGTGCGGGGCCGACCGGCCCCTCCCCGGGCACGGTCATCCGGCTGGGCGACGGCGAAATTTTTGCTGAACACATCCGGTGCCTGAGCGTCCTGCCCGACCCGATTTGTCCACATACCTAAGTAAGACGCAGCACCTGCCAAAAACCGGAATGAGTTTATTTATCATTCGCGAAAAAAGTTAAAAAAAAGCCGGCGCAGAGGGGCGCCGGCCTTTTGTTTCATGCGAGTGTCAGCTGCCTTTCGATCGTTCCCACGCTCCCGCGTGGGAATGCCGCCAGGGACGCTTCGCGTTCCGCCCCTGGAAGGTGACGCAGAGCGTCACGGAATGCATTCCCACGCAGAGCGGGGGAACGAGATGTCTAGTCCTGAAATAGGTTTACACCTGTTTCAGTCTCAAAACGCCCGATGCACCGCATCGGGCGTTTTGTATTTCAGGGCCAAATGAGGTCGCTTACGGTTATAGATTTCTATCGATTCCTCAACCATGCGCTTGGCTTGGGCGAGGTCTTTGGGACGGTGTAAAAGAAATTCTGTTTTCAGAATCCCATTCACTCGTTCCGCTAGGGCATTCTGGTAGCAGTCGTAGCCATCCGTCATCGAACACCTGACGCCATGCTTGGCGTGCAGCTTTTGGTAGAGATCAGAGCAGTATTGCGAGCCCCGATCGGAGTGATGTACCAGTGGCTGATTGGTTCTTCGGTGTCGAAGAGCTTTCGTCATCGCCCGGATGACTGACTCGGTATGCAGGCTTTCATGCACATGATGGCCGACTATTTTGCGCGAGAACGCATCAGTGACCAGACTTACGTAAGCGACGCTTTGCTCGGTCGGTAAATAGGTTATATCCGCCACCCACACCTGTTCCGGGCCGGTGGCAGTGACTTGGTCAGGGCCGGGCTTGAGCCGATTCGGATGTCGACGGAAGCGATGATGACTGTCGGTAGTCTTGTGATAAGCGCGTTTGCGTGGGACCAGTTGTCGATGGTCTCGCAGAATATCGAACAATCGATCTCGGCCTACCGTTTGCGTTAGTTCAGGTTCGGCTTGCATTAGCCCATGCAGCTTACGGGTGCCCAACCGAGGCATTTCAAGGCGTGCCTCCAGCACAAATCCCAGCACCTTTTGCGCATGGCTAGTTTGCGCGTCGTAAGCTCGATTGCGCTTGTAATACGCCTGCCGTGAGATGCCCAGAAACTGGCAAGCCCTGGTGACACTCAGGCCTTCGATTTGCCCTTGGCTGAGGACTTGCCGGATCGCTTTTTTACGACAGAAACACCGTAATCGTTTTTCAGCACGTCAACGACAGCTTCAAAAAATTGGGCTTTCTGGTTGGCAAGGGCCAGCTTTTCTTCCAGCTCCTTGATTCGCTGCTCTGGTGTCAGCGGCAAATTTGGCTCGGCCATCGGTCGGTTCCTCTGGGCACGAATGGAGGCGCCTTGGCTCCAGTCCTGCCGCCCATGCTTGCGTAACCATACCAACACAGTCGACCGGCCCTGAATCCCATAACGCCGTTGAGCCTCTTTATAACTCAGTTCGCCCTTTTCAACCTGATCGACAACCGCCAATTTAAAGCCCAGCGTGTAATCACGCTGACTACGCCTTCTTCCTGAATCCATTGGTTCCTCCTGAGGATAGGTCAGAAGGTGTAAACCTTATTCAGGACGAGACAAGAACTTAAAAAAGGCCTTTTTGTTCATGCCATGTCAGCTGCCTTGGGCCGCCTTGGCGGCTTGCAGCTGCCGAGCCTGTTCGGTCAGGAGGGCCTTTTCCTCGGGACTCATCGCCTCCATGCGCAGGCGCACCTGGGCCATTTTTTCCAATTGCCCCGGACTGCTCTCCAGCGCCCGCAAGGCCAGGGCCAACGACGCCACGGTCGGATGATCGAAGACCAGTCCCGGATGAATTTCGCACTGCAACAACTTGCGAATACCGGCCACCAGTTTGATCACCAGCAACGAATGACCTCCGGCGGCGAAGAAGTCGCGATCGATGCCCAATCGCTCAAGCCCAAGCAACTGCGCCATGCGCGCGGCGAGCAATTGCTCCAGCGCATCGCGTGGCGCGGCGTCTTCATCGTCCGCTGTAGCCACCGCCAACTGCTGCAGTGCGTGGCGATCGATCTTGCCGTTGGCCAGTCGCGGGAATCGTTCGATCAGATGCACGTGCTGCGGCACCATCACGCTGGGCAAGCGGGCGCTCAGCTCAGCGCGCGCGGCGTCGAGCAAGCCCGTCGACAGTCCCTGCTGCGCCACGACAAAGGCCAACAGCCCCTGCTCGGCCGACGCTGCCGGCAACACCAATGCTTCGGCCACCTGTGGCATGCGCACAAGCACGGCCTCGATCTCCGCCAGTTCAATACGGAACCCACGCACCTTGACCTGCTGATCGCGCCGTCCGTATAGCTGGATCGCCCCGTCCGGCCGATAACGCGCCAGGTCACCGGTGCGATACAACCGCTGCGCCGGATCAAAGGGACTCTGGATGAACGCCTGCGCATCGGCCTCGGCATTCAGATAGCCCCGGCACAACTGCGCTCCGCCCAGATACACCTCACCCAGCACGCCCACCGGCGCCAGACGCAGATCGGCGTCCAGCACGTAAACCTGGTTGTTGCCCAGCACCTGGGTCAGCGCCGAACAGTCGCCGGCCGCGCCGTTCAGAGACAGCGGATGAATCATCACCCCCACCGTGGCTTCGGTCGGCCCGTAGTGGTTGAACACCCGGCAATCGCTGCGCAACCGGGCGATGCGCTCGACCAAGGTCGGCGCAATCGGCTCACCGCCAAGCACCAGGGTGCCCGGCAGCAGCGCCCGTTCACCGTCGAGCAGCGCCGCGAGGTGCGAGGGCACGATTTTCAGGCAGTCGATCTGCTGCTGTTGCAGGTACTGGGCAAACAACACGCCGTCCTGCATCTGCTCATCGCTGGCCACATGCAGGGTCGCGCCGTTGAACAACGCGCCAAACAACGCCGTATTACCCAGGTCCGCCGCCACGCTGGAACTGAAACCGACGTTCTTGCACTGGGCAAGCCCCAGCGCCTGACTGGCCTGGGCGGTGTAGTTGAGCAGTTGCCGATGCTCGATCACCACGCCTTTGGGCACACCGGTGGAGCCGGAGGTAAACAACACATAGGCGATATCGTTGCCCTGGGTGGCGAGCGCCGGCAGTGGCGTAGCCGGATGGCTCAGCTCAGCCACGGTCAGCGCCTTATACGGCTGGTCCTGCCAGGCCGGCAGATGCGCCGCATCGGTCAACAACAACGCCGCGCCGGCCTGCTCCAGCATCAACGCCTGACGCGCCTGGGGCCACTGCACATCAAGGGGCAGATACGCCGCACCAAGGCGCCAGCTCGCCAGCATTGCAATCACCAGATCCACCGAGCGCGGCAACGCCAGCGCGACCATCGAACCGGCGCCCACGCCTTGCTGCTTGAGGCCCTGCGCCATGCTGTCGACCCGGGCTTGCAACTGGCCGTAGCTCATTTGCTGACGGGCGTCGGTCAGGGCAATGGCGTTCGGTGTATGCGACGCCAGATCGGCGATGCGCTGCGGCAGATAACGGCCATCAGCTAACGCGTGCATGGCGGGGTTGATTGCCAGCAAGCGCTGCTCTGCGGTGCGACTCAACAGATCGAGCCGCGCCAATGCGGTGTGTGGAGCGGCAAGGATCGACGCCAACAGCACGCCGTACTGTTCCAACACGGCGCTGGCCGAGGCCGGCGAGTAACGCGAGCTGGCGTAATGCAGATTGACCGCGGCAAGCTGCTGGGCAGCGTTCAATTGCACCTGCAACAGCAACTCGAATGGATCTGCCGGCACCCGCACGGACTCTGCAACAGCCCAGTTAAGGCCGCCACTGTTGCCGGCCCGGTTAGCCTGCCCCAGCGTAAAGCCGTAGGCCGGGCGCGCCGCCTCAGGCGACAGTTCCGGCGCCCAGTATTCCTGCCAGGTGCGATGGGCTTCCAGGCGCGCCGCCAGCTCGTCCAGCCACTCGCTGAACGACACCGTCGCGGGCAATGAAACGCTAAGCGGCAGGGTTTTCTCGAACACGCCCACAGCATTGGCGAAGTATTCATAGTCGCCACGGCTGTCATGACGCACGCCCACCAGCGCCGGCTCAAGGCCGCTCAAACGTCCCAGCAACACCCACCATGCGCCTTGCAGCAGCGTGGCAAGCGGCTGATCGAGCTGCTCGGCCAACCGTTGCAACCCATCGCGCTGGGCCGGCTCCAGGGTCAGCGACACACAGGTATCAGCGGCCCCCGTCTCACTGCCGGCGCTGCGCGCAGCCAACCACGGTGTGGCGATGTCCGTCTGCACGCCTTGCAGGTAATGCTGCCAATAGGTTCGTCCGGTGGCGGCATCTTCATCAAGCACCACCTCACTGCGCCATTCCAGGTACTGGGCAAACTCGCCCGGTGCTTCGTCTTCCGACGCCTGAACTGCGGCGTACGCTTGCTGGACTTGCTCCAGCAGCAGATTCAGCGATTGCGCATCGGCACTGTAGCGAGCGATACCCAGCACCAGTTGCCATTGCTGCGGCGCCAGACGATAAAGCACGGCCTGGACGTTTGGCGATTCGCCCACCACAAAAGCACAGCCCAGAGAATCCTTGATCTGCGCCTGGACATCCTCGGTCCGTTGCTCGCCTGCCTGTATCGTCAGCGGGAAACGAGCGGCGTCGCTGGCGACCTGACGCAAGCCGTGGAAACCGGCCACTTTGTCCAGCCGCGCCAGCAGCATTGGCTGCTGTGCCAGGAGCGTATTGAACGCGATCTGCAATCGCTGCGGATCGAGATCGCCGTCGATGACCACATTCAGCCAACGCAATGCTTCGCCACAGGTCGCCGTGCTCGACAGTTGTTCGAGCATCGCTTGTTGCTCGGGGGTCAAGGCAAAGCCGGGGTCCTGCTGGTCCATCAATACCTCGTTCATGCTCCGGTTTCCTCCAGGTTGCGGATGCCCTGGATGGCGGCCCCGGCATCGACCTGGCCCTCCAGCGCGCTGCGCTCATACATATCGCCCATGGCAACCACGATCTTGCGGGGGCCCTCGAACGGGTCGCGGGCGTGGGCCACCAGCATGTTGTCCAGCAGGATCACGTCGCCCTTGCGCCAGTCGAAACGCACCGCACAGGCTTCATACAAATCACCGATGCGCGCCATCACCTCATCCTCAATCGGTGTGCCATCGCCGTAATACACATGCCGAGGCATGCGCTCCAGACCGAACATCGACAGCAGGTCCTCCCGCACATCCGGCTCCAGCCAATAGATGTGATGCAATTGCACCTGATTGAAGAACGACTTCTCCCCGGTGATCGGGTGCGTGATGATCGCCGGCCCCGGTGTGCGGGTCTGCAACTCGTCGTTGTCGAGCCAGCGCCACTGGATACCGCCCGCCCGACACCGGGCCTCAACTTCGCGGCGGTCCTCGGTCTTGAAAAAGTGCTGCCACGACACGTCGAGTTTGTCGGTGAAGGTGCGCACATACAGCAGCCCTTTGTCTTCGAACTTCTCGCGAAGGTCCGACGGCAGTTTTTCGTACATCAACCGGCAATCCACTACGGGAGTCGCACCGCCCACAGGCGCGGCTTGCTCGCAATAGAACATCTGCTTGCGCGGCCAGCGGTCCTGATGGGAGCTTTCGTTGTGGAACAGAATCATCTTGCGCTCCGGGTACGGCGTGGAACGGTAGGTGTTCTTGCCCCCTTCCTTCTTCGGCAAATCGCCGTACTGACCATAAAGGCCGGGCTGGATCGCTTCGGCGAACGCTTCAAAGCCCTGGATGCCATCCAGTTCAAAACCGCGGAACAGAATGCCCGCATGTTCGGCCAGCTTTTGCTCGATCAGCGGCCGGTTCTGATGAATCCACTCGATGACATCCAGCTGGGGTTCACCCGGCTCCAGCATCAACGGGAATCGCTGCGGTGCTGCCACCAGTGATTCACGCACCCGCGCCGGTCGAGGCTTGGCGAGCGGTGTCACCGAGCGTTTGAGAAACTTGCCCAGCTTATCGGCCTTGGGCCCCGGGACGGTGGCAGGCTTGGCGGCGGCCGCCAAGTTGTCGACTGGCATGCTGATAGCTCCCAATTGAATGTCCTGATCAGCGACGATCTGTTCCAACAGGGCGGTCCAGGCCTGAATCAGGTGCTGAATGTGCTCATGTCCGAACAGGGTTGTGGCGAATTGCCAAGTGCCGCGCAATTGCCCTTCTTCTTCGTCAACGAACAACGCCATGTCGAATTTAGAATGGGTCTCCAACGCCGGCAGCAATTCCACGCTCAACCCCTTTATGGAGCGGGTGCGCACCGGCACGTTGTTCATCACGAACAACACCTGGAGCAAGGGATTCATGCCCTTGTGTCGTGGCACGCCCGAGGCCTCGACAATCTGGTCGAACGGCAAGTCCTGATGCTCCAGGGCGCTAAGCAGGTTGTCCTGGGTTTGCGCCAAAAAGCTTGCGAACGTGGCATCGGCGTCCAGACGCGAACGCAGGGGCAGCACGTTGACGAAGAAACCGATCAGCCGCTCCAGCTCCGGCTGTTCACGACCCGCCACGTCGGCGCCAACCACCAGATCTTGCGCAGCGCAGAGCCGATGCAATAACACCTGGAAGGACGCCAGCAGCGTGCTGTACAGCGTGACCCCGGCTTCGCTGGACAACCGGCGCAAGGCACCGGTCAGCCCGGTGGGAAGCTGGAACTGCAGCGCATCGCCGTCATAGGAGGCGGTCTGGCCCCGAGGGCGGGCCAGCGGCAGGTTCAGGCGCCCCTCGTAGCCACTGAGCCGGTGTTTCCAGTAGTCAGCCTGACGCGCCAGTACGCCCTGCTCTTCCAGCGCCTGCTGCCACAAGGCGAAGTCATGGTACTGAATCTCCAGGGGCGCCAGCGGCATCGCCTCAGCCTTGAGGGATGCCTCGTAGACCTGCACCAGTTCGTTGATCAGCAGCCCCATCGACCAGCCATCGGAGATGATGTGATGCATGGCGTACAGCAACACATGTTCGGTCGGCCCCAGGTGCAGGATCCGCCCGCGCAGCAGCGGTGCCTGCTCCAGATCGATCGGGGTGCGGGCATTTTCCAGCGTCGCCTGGGCCACCTGTTCCTGCCGGGCACTGGGCGACAGACCAGACAGGTCGATCACCGGGAAGTCCAGTCGGACCTCATCGGCAATCAGCGCCACCGGATCCCCTTCTTCGTTTTGGCGATACGCAGTGCGCAATACGTCATGACGGCGTACCACGTCGGCAAAGCTGCTCATCAGACGCTCCACCGACAACTCGCCGCACAGGCGCAGCGCCATGGGCATGCCATACGCCGAAGTGCCGCCGGACAATTGTTCGGCGACCCACAAACGTCGCTGCACCAACGACAGCGGCGCGGAACGGCGTGGCCCATGGGCCTGGAGCCGCACCCCACGGGAATCGCCCGCCCGGACCGGTCCATCGACGGTGCCGGCCATCAGCGCCGCCAGCGCCTTGAGCTGCGGATGATCGAACAGGTCACGCAGGCTCAGCGGATAGCCGGTCAGCTTGCGCAAGCGTGAAACGGCCTGGGTCGCCAGCAATGAGTGACCACCGCGCTCGAAGAAGTGGTCGTTGCGACCGACCTGTTCCAGCTCCAGCACCTCTTGCCAGACACCGGCAATCTGTTGCTCCAGCTCACCCTCGGGTGCCTCGTAACCACTTTGCGATAACCCGGTATCCACGGCTGGCAGGGCCTTGCGGTCGAGTTTGCCGTTGGGGGTCAGGGGCAGGTGTTCGAGGAACAACAGGTGCGTCGGGATCATGTAGTCGGGCAGATGCTCCTTGAGGCCTGCCTTGAGCTGGGCGCGCGCACTGCTTTCGTCCGCTTGCAACGCCGAAGCAACCACGTAGGCCACCAGTTGCTGACCGCCCGGAGCGTCCTGGGCCAGCACCGCTACATCATGCACCTGGGGTTGCTGCAGCAGCCGTGCTTCGATTTCTCCCAACTCGATGCGGAAGCCGCGGATCTTCACCTGATGGTCGATGCGGCCCTGATACTCGAGCACGCCATCGGCGCGATAACGGCTCAAGTCACCCGTGCGGTACAGCCGTTCGCCGGTTGTGGAAAACGGGTTGGGTACGTACTTCTCGGCGGTCATCGCGGCGCGGCCGAGGTAGCCACGGGTGATACCCGCGCCGCTCAGGTACAGCTCGGCTGAAACGCCCTGGGGCACCGCTTGCAGGTCGGCGTCGAGCAGGTAGCTGGCGGTGTGCTTGACGGGCCGGCCGATGTTCGCCGTGCCGCCGGCAGTGCGGCGGGTCCAGGTGGAATAGGTGGTGTCTTCCGAGGGGCCGTAAAGGTCGTAGACGTGCTCAATCCCTTGTGGGAGCACTCCTGTGGAAGCACAGTCTGTGGGAGCAAAGCTTGCTCGCGATGGCGGTGGGTCAGTTACACATGGGCCAGCCGATAGGATGCTATCGCGAGCAAGCTTTGCTCCCACAGGCTCTGTTCCTACTGGTTTTGCTTCCACTGGCTCGCTCCCACCGATGGGGTGCTGATACAGCGCATCCACCAGGCTTTGCTTCAGCGGTTCCCCGGCCAGGTTGATGATGCGCACACTGGCTGGAATCTCGCCGCTGCGCTGCAACGCGGCGATGGCCGAGGGCACGCTGTTGATCAGCCGTACTTGATCGCGGGCCGGGAGTTGCGGCAGCTCCAGGGCGTTGCGAGCGATGATCAGCGAACCGCCGTTGGCCAGGGTCACGAACAGCTCCCACACCGACAAGTCGAAGCACACCGAGGTCGACGCGAGCACGCCCTGGATGTCATCGCGGCTGTAGACCGATCTGGACCAGTCGATCAGCGCCAGCACGTTGCGATGGGCAATCGCTACGCCCTTGGGTTGGCCGGTGGAGCCGGAGGTGTAGATCACGTAGGCGAGGTTGTCGGGCATCACGGTTGTGCGCGGTGCGCTCAATGGGTAGTGCGCCAGGTCGAGCTGATCCAGCATGAGCACAGCGGTTTCGGCCGGCACGCTCAGCGTTGCCACTACCGCCTGTTCGGTCAGCAGCACTTTGGCGCGGCTGTCGTCGAGCATGTAGGCCACGCGCTCGGCCGGGTAATCCGGGTCCAGCGGCACGTAGGCGCCGCCGGCCTTGAGCACCGCCAGCAAGGCGATCAGCAGGTGCTCGGAGCGCGGCATCGCCACGCCCACGCGCACTTCCGGGCCCACGCCCATTTCGATGAGTTTGTGAGCCAGGCGATTGGCACGGCCATCGACTTCGCTGTAGCTCAATCGGGTATTGGCGAAGGTCACCGCCAGGGCATCCGGTGTGGCCTCGGCCTGGCGAGCAATCATCTGGTGAATGCACAGCGCTTGTTCAAAGGGCGCATCAACCGGATTCCAGTCGTGGGTCAGGCGCTGATGCTCATCGAACTCCAGCATCGACAGTTCACCCAAGCAACGCTCGCCGCTATCGGTCATCTGGCCCAGCAACTGAACCAGATGGGTCGCCAGCCGTTCTACCGTGGCCGCCGAGAAGCTCGCCTGCTGGTAGCTCATGTGCACCGACAGTTGCCGATCCAACCCCACCAACAGCGTCAATGGGTAGCTGGTTTGTTCCTGGGTGAGCGCCGGGCCAAAGCGCAAACCGTCCGGTGCGCCCTGTTCCAAGGCTTGGGCAATCGGATAGTTTTCGAACACCAGCAAACTGTCGAACAGCGCTTCACCGCCCTGCCCGGCCCAGCGCTGGATGTCCAGCAACGCGGTGTGCTCAAACTCGCGCAGCGCCAGGTTCTGTGCTTGTAGCGCTTGCAGCCAACTGTCCAGGGACTGCTCGGCCCGAGGGCTGGCGATCACCGGCAGGGTGTTGATGAACAGGCCGATCTGCTGCTCGATGCCGGGCAAGTCCGCCGGACGACCGGCCACCGTCGCGCCGAAGGCCACGGTGTCTTTGCCGGTGTAACGCTGCAACAGCAGCAGCCACGCGGCCTGCACCAGCGTGTTGACGGTGACTTTCGAGGCACGGGCGAAAGCTTCCAGACGGCGGGTCAGCGTCTCGTCCAGCACCTGCACATGATCGCCATAACCGGCGCCGGTCTGGGTCGGTGATGCAACGGCGTCGGCCAGCCGCGTCGGGGCCTCCAAACGTTGCAGCGCGGGCTTCCAGAACGCTTCGCTGGCGGCGCCATCCTGGCGTTGCAGCCAGGCGATGTAGTCCCGGTAGCGGCTGCCAGATGCAACGACGGGTTGGCTGCCGTAGCGTTGCAACACTTCCCCCAGCAACTGCGAGTTGCTCCAGCCGTCCATCAGGATGTGATGGCTGGTGTAGATCAGGTGATAGCGGTCCTCTGCCACGCGCACCACCAGCAAGCGCAACAGCGGCGCCGCATCCAGCTCGAAACCCTGCTGGCGCTGCGCCAACGCCAGGGCGTTCAGGTCCAGGGATGGATTCGCTGCGGCACCTCCATCGCGGAACAGGAATGCAACCTCCATCTGCTTGTGTACAACCTGCAACGCCCGCTTGAAATCACCGTCCCAGACGAAACTGCTGCGCAGCACTTCATGGGCGTCCATGGCGGCCTGCCAGGCCTGGCGGAAGCGCTCGACGTCCAAGCCTGCGACATCAACACGCAGTTGATTGATGTAATTGCCGGCCTGCTGCTCATACAGCGTATGGAACAGCATGCCTTGCTGCATGGGCGACAACGGATAGATGTCTTCGATCTGCCGCGCAGCCAGCGGCAACGTGTCCAGCTGGGCCTGAGTCAACCCGGCCAGCGGGAAGTCCGACGGTGTGAAGCCCTGATGCCGGGTCTGGCAGCAGTGCTCGATCAACGCCTGCAGCTCCTGAGCGTAATCCAGGGCCAGCGCCTGGATCGTCGACTCATCGAACATCTGCGTGCTGAATGTCCAGTCGATGCTCAACTCACCCGCGTAGACGCTGCCATTGAGCGTCAGCCAATTGTCCAGCGGCGCCAGCGGGCTCTGTGGCGCGCCCGCCGATTCGCCGGCCGGAACAAACAGCCCAGCGGCGTCATCAGCAAATCCGCTGTCGAACTGGCCCAGATAGTTGAAGGTGATGCGTGGCACCGGCAACGCCTGCAGGGCACGCCGCGTCGGCTCATCACCCAGGTAGCGCAGCACGGCGAATCCGAGGCCCTTGTCGGGTATCGCGCGCAATTGCTCCTTGATGGCCTTGATCGAATCCTCGGTGGTCACGGCCGGTGTCAACCGGACCGGAAACAGGCTGGTGAACCAGCCGACGCTGCGGCTCAAATCCAGATCATCGAACAGAGCCTCGCGGCCATGGCCCTCCAACTGAATCAAGGTCGAGGCCTCCCCGGTCCAGCGACCGATCACCCGGGCCAGGGCCGTCAGGAGCAGATCGTTGACCTGGGTGCGATAGGCCGCTGGCGCTTGCTGCAAGAGCTGGCGGGTCTGGTTTTTATCCAGACGCGTCTGGACCTGCGCCCCATGGCACCTGCGCAGTTCGCCCTGCGGCCGGTCACAGGGCAAATCGCCGCGAGCGCCCTCAAGTTGCCCTTGCCAGTACGCCATCTGGGTTTGGAACGCTGCACTGCCCGCATGGGTTTTCAAGCGTTGCGCCCAGGCCTGGGTGGCGCTGGTCTTGGCCGGCAGTTTCGGGGTCTGGCCGGCCTGCAATTGTTCATAAGCCTGTTGCAGGTCTTCCAGCAGAATGCGCCAGGACACCCCGTCCACCACCAGGTGATGGATCACCAGCAACAGCCGTTGGCTGCCATCGGCCAGGTTCGCCAGGACACCGCGCAACAACGCGCCGCTTTCCAGGTCCAGGCTGCGCTGGGCTTGTTCGGCCAGGCGCTCCAGCGCCGGGGCATCTGCCACCTCAGCCGTCCACAACAGCGGTGAGCGACGCCAGATCGCCTGCTGTTCAGCGAGTGTTTGATGGCGAGCGGTCCAGGCGTCGTCCTCACGCCTGAAGGCCAGGCGCAAGGCATCGTGATGGGCAACCAATGCCTGCAACGCTTGCTCCAGATGCCCGGCGTGTAAAGGCCGCAACCCCTTGAGCAGCACCGACTGGTTCCAGTGATGAAGCTCGGCCATGGGCTGGTCGAAAAACCATTGCTGGAACGGCAGCAGCAGCGTCTCTCCCGTCACCGGCCCCTGATCGATAGCCAGCCCGCTGTCACCCAGGGTCGCCACGCTGGCCAGACCCTGGATGGTCTGATGTATGAACAGATCCTTGGGGCTGAAATGGATGCCTGCCTGACGGGCCCGGCTGACCATCTGGATGGAGACGATCGAATCGCCCCCCAGCTCGAAGAAGTTGTCGCTGAGCCCCACTTGCCCGCGCCCGAGCACGCTTTGCCAGATACCGGCCAACGCCTGTTCGATGGCGGTGACCGGTGCGATGTAAGCCTTGGGGTTGGCGGTGATATCGGCCTTGGGCAGCGCCTTGCGCTCCAGTTTGCCGTTGGGGCTGACGGGCATTTTTTCCAGCCACAACCAGTGCTGCGGCACCATGTAGTCGGGCAAGGCCTGGCTCAAATGCTCCTTGAGATTACCTTGCAGTGTCTGGCGAACGATGTCTTCGGCGGCCAGCAACTCGGCGCGCGCCGGCACCACGTAGGCCACCAGCAAGCTCCCGTCCTGAGCGATGACAACGGCTTCGCGCACGTCGTCGTGCTCGGCCAGGCGCGCTTCAATTTCACCCAACTCGATGCGCAGGCCACGGATCTTCACCTGATGATCCATCCGCCCGGCGTATTCGATCACGCCATCGGCGCGGTAGCGCGCCAGGTCGCCGGTGCGATACAGGCGCTGACCATTGCCGAAGGGGCCGGTCACGAACCGCTCGGCCGTCAGCGCCGGACGTCGATGGTAACCACGGGCCAGGCCCTCGCCCGCCAGGTACAGCTCGCCGATCACCCCTACTGGCACCGGTGACAATTCATCATCGAGGATGCAGGTGCCGAGGTTGGCAATCGGTTGACCGATCGGCACGCTGTCGCGCCCCTCCTCGACACAGGTCCAATGGGTCACGTCGATGGCCGCCTCGGTCGGACCGTAGAGATTGTACAGGCCGGCGTTCGGCAGTTTGGCGAACACCTGCTGCTGCGCATCCACCGGCAAGGCTTCGCCGCTGCACACGATGCGTTTCAGGCTGGTGCATTCGGCCACGTGTGGGTCTTGCAGGAAAGCCTGCAACATCGACGGCACGAAGTGCAGCGTGGTGATGCGCTGCGCGGTGATCAGTTCGATCAGTTGCGTCGGGTCGCGATGAGCGCCCGGCGCGGCCACCACCAGCGTCGAGCCGGTCAGCAGCGGCCAGAAAAACTCCCAGACCGACACGTCGAAACTGAACGGCGTTTTTTGCAGCACGCTGTCGTCCGCGTCCAGCCGATACGCGTCCTGCATCCAGCACAGCCGGTTGACCAACGCCGAATGACGGTTACCCGCGCCCTTGGGCTTGCCGGTGGAACCCGAGGTGTAGATCACATACGCCAGGTTTTCGCCGTCGAGTCTGACGTGCGGATTGGCGTCGCGGCCTGCTTGCAGCCCGTCATCGGGCAGATCCAGCACCAGGCTGCGCAGCCCCGGCGGGATCGGCAATTGTTCGAGCAAGTGGCTTTGGGTCAGCAGCAAACCGATACCGCTGTCTTCGAACATATAGGCCAGGCGCTCCTGCGGATATTCCGGGTCCAGCGGCACGTAGGCACCGCCGGCCTTGAGAATCGCCAACAGCCCCAGCACCATTTCCACGGAACGTTCCACGGCAATGCCCACCAGCACATCCGGACCGACACCCTGCTCGATCAGCCGGTGAGCCAGGCGATTGGCCCGGGCGTTGAGCTGGGCATACGTCAGGCGTTGCTCGCCGAAAACCAGCGCCGGGGCGTCCGGGGTTCGCCGCACCTGCTCTTCGATCAACCCATGCACACTGCGATCGAGGGGGTATTGCGCCGTCGTCGCGTTCCAGTCGAGCAGCATCCGCCGCCGTTCGTCAGCGTCCAGTAGCGCCCACTGCGCAACGGGCCGATGCAGGTCCTGCACCAGGCCTTGCAACAGGTTGAGCCAGTGCCGGCCCATGCGCTCGATGGTGGCCGGCTCGAACAGATCCGTGGCGTAGGTCAGGGCGGCGTGCAGGCCTTGCGGGCTATCGCTGGTATCCAGGCTCAGGTCGAATTGTGCGGTGCGCTGTTCCCAGCCAAGCGGTTCGACCGCCAGGCCTGGCAAGGCATTGGCCAGTGCCGCACCGGTTTCGTTGCGGTGGTTGAACATGGCCTGGAACAACGGGCTGTGGCTCAGGTTGCGCTGCGGTTGCAAGGCATCGACCAATTGCTCGAACGGCAGGTCCTGATGCATCTGCGCCGCCATGGCTGTCTGCTTGAGTTGTTGCAGCAAATCCGCACCGGTCAGCTCACGGTGGAATTCGGCCCGCAGCACCTGGGTATTGACGAAGAAGCCGATCAACCGCTCGGTTTCCAGGCGATGACGGTTGGCAATCGGCACCCCGACGCGGATGTCGGCCTGACCGCTGTAGCGATGTAGCAGCGCCTGGAAAGAACCGAGCAACAGCACGAACAGCGTGACGTTTTCCCGTCGGGCCAGGGCCTTGAGGGCGTCGCTCAGCGAGCGATCCAGCACAATCGGCAAACGCGCGCCGCGCAGGCTTTGCTGCGCCGGGCGCGGATGGTCCGTGGGCAGCTCCAACAGCGGTTGCTCGCTGCCCAGTTGCCCGGTCCAGTAGGCCAGTTGTCGCTCCCGTTCGCCGGCGGCCATCCATTGTCGCTGCCAGACGGCATAGTCGGCGTATTGCACCGCCAGAGGCGGCAACTGCGCAGGCTGTTCCTGAATGAACGCCGAATACAGACTCATCAGGTCGTCGACCATCACCTGCAACGACCAGGCGTCGGCAACGATGTGATGCACGGTCAGGACCAGAATGTGCTCCTGCTCGCTCAACTCCAGCAGCGCCACGCGCAACAGCGCCTCGCTCAGCAGATCGAACGGGCGTTGCGTCTGCTGCTCGAGGAACGCCTGAATACTGGCCTCGTCAGCCACTGCCAGGCGTTGCTCGACGAAGTGGACCTGCCCTTGCGGGCGAATCACCTGGCAGGTGCGGCCATCGTCCTCCACGAACGCTGTGCGCAGGCTTTCGTGACGTTGCAGCAGCGCTTCAAAACTCTGGCGCAAGGCGATTTTGTCCAGCGCACCGCGCATCCGCAGCGCGGTCGGAATATTGTAGGCGGCGCTGTCGGGGTCCATTTTCCACAGGAACCACTGGCGTTCCTGGGCAAACGACAGCGGCAGCGGTGCGTCACGCGACACCGGCACCATCGCAGGCGCCAGTTCGCCTTGGCCGGCGTCGAGGGCATTGACGAAGTCCTGCAACGTGCTGTGTTCGAACAGGCTGCGCAGCGGCACCTCGATAGCCAACGCTCGACGGACCCGAGACACCACCTGGGTGACCAGCAGCGAGTGCCCGCCCAATTCGAAGAAGTTGTCCTCCAGCCCTACCCGCTCAAGCTTGAGCACCTCCTGCCAGATCGCCGCCACCTGTTGCTCACGCTGACTGCGGGGCGCCACGTAAAGCCGCTGCACTTCGCCCACATCGGGCGCCGGCAACGCCTTGCGATCGACCTTGCCATTGGGCGTCAGCGGCAGTTGTGCCAGGAACACCAAGTGCGCCGGAACCATGTACTCGGGCAATTGCGCCTTGAGCGCGGCCTTGAGCGAAGCGCGTAACGAAGCCTCGTCCGCTGCTTCACCGATCGCGAGCACCACGTAACCCACCAGTTGCGCACCGGTCGGGGCCTCATGGGCCACCACCACGGTTTCCCGCACAGTGTCCTGGGCCAGCAATGCGGCTTCGATTTCACCCAGCTCGATACGCAAGCCGCGAATCTTGACCTGATGGTCGATGCGTCCGATGTACTCGACCACGCCTTCGGCCCGATAACGGGTCAGGTCGCCGGTGCGGTACAGCCGCTCGCCACAGGTGGAGAACGGGTCAGGCACAAAACGTTCGGCGGTCAACGCCGGACGTTGAAAGTAGCCGCGGGCCAGCCCGTCGCCGCCGATCAGCAACTCACCCGGCGCGCCCGGAGGGTTGAGCGTCAGGTCACTGCCTACGATGTACAGGGCGGTGTTGTCCAGCGGCTTGCCCAGGAACGGACGGCTGTTTTCCAGACTCAGCGGATGCACCGCCGACCAGATCGTGGTCTCGGTCGGGCCATAGAGATTCCAGACCTTCGGCGAAAGTGCCAGCAGTCGTTGCGCCAACTCCAGGGGCAATGCCTCGCCGCCGCAGAGGAACGTGCGACCGGCCAGCACCGCCGAGTGTTCATGATCCAGCAACATGCGCCAGCTCGAAGGTGTGGCTTGCAGCACGCTCACATCGTGACGCTCGATCAGCGCCAGCACCGCTTGCGGATCCTGATGCACGTCCTGGCCGGTCAGCACCACGCTGGCCCCGGCCGACAACGGCCCGTAGATTTCCAGGCCAAAAATGTCGAAAGAAAACGTCGTCAGCGACAGCATGCGATCGCTGGCCGTGATGCCTGGCCGGGCGATCATGCTGGTGACGAAGTTGCTCAGCGCGCCATGGCGGACCATGACGCCCTTGGGTTTACCGGTGGACCCGGAGGTGTAGATGACGTAGGCCAGGTGCTCGGTGGTCAATGGCACCGCCGGGCATGTGGACGGTGCGGCCTGCCACGCGGCGTCCGGCTGGTCCAGCAACAGGGTGCGCAGGGTCGCCGGGATCGGCAGTTGAGCCTGCAAGCGGGCCTGGGTCAGCAGCAACTCGATGCCGCTGTCCTGGATCATGTAGGCCAGGCGATCCTCGGGGTACGCTGGGTCCAGCGGCACATAAGCGCCGCCGGCCTTGAGAATCGCCAGCAGGCCGACAAGCATCTCGGCGCTGCGCTGCACCGCGATGCCCACCGGCTGGTCCGGCGTCACGCCCAGGCCGATCAAGCGCTGGGCGAGTTGGTTGGCGCGGGCCTCCAGTTGCCCGTAGCTCAAGGTCTGTCCATCAATGCTCAGCGCCAGTGCATCAGGCGTTATTCGCGCCTGTTCGGCGATGCGCTGGTGCACGCACAGGGCGTCGCTGCCATGGTCGACCACGCGGTGCCAGTCTTGCTGTGTGCGGCGCTGCTGGGCGGTGTCGAGCAGCGGCAACTCACCGATGCGCTGCTGCGGCGCATCGACGATGCCCTGCAACAGGTTCTGCCAGTGGCGGGCCAGGCGTTCGATGGTGTGGGGTTCGAACAGGTCGGTGGCATAAGTCAGCTCCGCCGCGACACCCTGCCCGGTTTCATAAGTGCCCAGGGTCAGATCGAACTGGGCGGTGCGCCCTTCCCACACCAGGTCTTCGACGCTCAAGTGCGGCAGTTGCAGTTGCCGATCCTGGGTGTCGCTGGCGGTCTGGTGGTTGAACATGACCTGGAAGATCGGACTGTGGCTGAGGCTGCGTTCAGGTTGCAGGGCCTCGATCAACTGCTCGAACGGCAAGTCCTGATGAGCCTGGGCCGCCATGGCCGACTGCTTGACCTGCGCGAGCAAGCGGTCGAACGGCAGTTGTCCATCTACATGGGCGTTGAGCACCTGAGTGTTGACGAAAAAGCCGATCAGGCCCTCGGTCTCGACCCGATTGCGGTTAGCCACCGGCACGCCGACGCGGATCTGCGGCTGGCCGCTGTAGCGATGCAGCAAGGCCTGGAACGAGGCCAGCAAGACCATGAACAGACTGGCGCCTTCGCGCTGGGCCAACTGTTTGAGCGCCGCGCCCAGTTCCGGCGGCAGGTTCAGGTCCAGGCGCGCACCGCGAAAACTCTGCACGGGCGGGCGCGGATGATCGAGGGGCAACTCCAATACCGGTTGTTCGTCGCCCAGGGTCTGCACCCAATAGGCCAACTGCCGCTCACGCTCACCGGCCTCGAGCCAGTGACGCTGCCAGATCGCATAGTCGGCGTATTGCACGCTCAGCGCTGGCAACGCCAACGGCTGGCCGGCGGTGTCGGCCGCGTAGTGACGCACCAACTCATCCACCAGCACCTGCATCGACCAGCCATCGGCAATGATGTGGTGCTGGATCAGCGCCAGCACGTGGTCGTCCTCGGCGATTTTCAACAGCGAAACCCGCAGCAACGGCCCCTGGCGCAAATCGAACGGGCGTGCGGTTTCAGCCTCGACGAACGCCTTGATGGCGTCGTCCTCGCTGGCCGACGGAGCGGCGGTCAAGGCCTGCACGGCGATGCCCAGGGGCATGTGCCGGTGGATGACCTGCACGGTTTGCTCGCCGTTCTCGCCGAAGGTGGTGCGCAAGCTTTCGTGGCGCTCGAGCAGTGCGTTGAAACTGCGCTCCAGGGCCGGCACGTCCAACTGCCCTTTGAGGCGCAGGGCACTGGGGATGTGGTAAGCCGAGCTGTGGGGATCCATTTGCCAGAGGAACCATTGACGTTCCTGGGCGTAGGAGAGCGGGATGTGTTCGAGCCCGAGACGGACCTGGGGAATCGGCAGATTGGCCGGCGAGACGCCCTCTTCGAGCATTTTCTCCAGGTACAGCTTACGTTTGTCCAGCGGCAGAGTGATAAAGCGCTTGGCAATCGTCAAAGCAACACTCTTGTCCATCAGACTTCCTCCATTTCATCAAGCAGGGCTTGCAGCTTGCTGAGTTTCTGTTCATTGATTGGCGCGTCCCCGGTGTCCAGTTGCGCGACAAAATCCCTCAGGACGGGGTGCTGGAAAATCAGTTGCGGGGTCAGGGTCAACCCCAGTTCGAGCGCCATGCGCGAGACGACATTGACCGCCAGCAGCGAATGGCCGCCCAGCTCGAAAAAGTGATCGTTCAGGCCCACGCGCTGCACCGTGAGCACCTGTGCCCAGATCGCCGCGACCTGCTGCTCAAGCTCAGTGACCGGAGCGACATAACCGGCCTGCAACCAGCCAGTGTCCACAGCCGGCAGGGCCTTGCGGTCGAGCTTGCCGTTGGGGGTCAGCGGCAATTGCTCGAGGAACAGCAGATGGGTCGGGATCATGTAGTCGGGCAGGTAGTCCTTGAGCCTGGCCTTGAGTTCATCGCGCAGTGCGCGTTGCTCCTCGGTGTCATCCAGATTCAGGGACGGAGCGACCACGTAGGCCACCAGTTGCTGGCCGCCCGACACGTCCTGGGCCAGCACCGCCACCTCACGCACCTGGGGCTGTTGCAGCAGCCGTGCTTCGATTTCTCCCAACTCGATGCGGAAGCCGCGGATCTTCACCTGATGGTCGATGCGGCCCTGATACTCGAGCACGCCATCGGCGCGATAACGGCTCAAGTCACCCGTGCGGTACAGCCGTTCGCCGGTTGTGGAAAACGGGTTGGGTACGTACTTCTCGGCGGTCATCGCGGCGCGGCCGAGGTAGCCACGGGTGATACCCGCGCCGCTCAGGTACAGCTCGGCTGAAACGCCCTGGGGCACCGCTTGCAGGTCGGCGTCGAGCAGGTAGCTGGCGGTGTGCTTGACGGGCCGGCCGATGTTCGCCGTGCCGCCGGCAGTGCGGCGGGTCCAGGTGGAATAGGTGGTGTCTTCCGAGGGGCCGTAAAGGTCGTAGACGTGCTCAATCCCTTGTGGGAGCACTCCTGTGGAAGCACAGTCTGTGGGAGCAAAGCTTGCTCGCGATGGCGGTGGGTCAGTTACACATGGGCCAGCCGATAGGATGCTATCGCGAGCAAGCTTTGCTCCCACAGGCTCTGTTCCTACTGGTTTTGCTTCCACTGGCTCGCTCCCACCGATGGGGTGCTGATACAGCGCATCCACCAGGCTTTGCTTCAGCGGTTCCCCGGCCAGGTTGATGATGCGCACACTGGCTGGAATCTCGCCGCTGCGCTGCAACGCGGCGATGGCCGAGGGCACGCTGTTGATCAGCCGTACTTGATCGCGGGCCGGGAGTTGCGGCAGCTCCAGGGCGTTGCGAGCGATGATCAGCGAACCGCCGTTGGCCAGGGTCACGAACAGCTCCCACACCGACAAGTCGAAGCACACCGAGGTCGACGCGAGCACGCCCTGGATGTCATCGCGGCTGTAGACCGATCTGGACCAGTCGATCAGCGCCAGCACGTTGCGATGGGCAATCGCTACGCCCTTGGGTTGGCCGGTGGAGCCGGAGGTGTAGATCACGTAGGCGAGGTTGTCGGGCGTCACGGTTGTGCGCGGTGCGCTCAATGGGTAGTGCGCCAGGTCGAGCTGATCCAGCATGAGCACAGCGGTTTCGGCCGGCACGCTCAGCGTCGCCGCCACCGATTGTTCAGTCAGCAACACCCGCGCGCGGCTGTCGTCGAGCATGTAGGCCACGCGCTCGGCCGGGTAATCCGGGTCCAGCGGCACGTAGGCGCCACCGGCCTTGAGCACCGCCAGCAAGGCGATCAGCAGGTGCTCGGAGCGCGGCATCGCCACGCCCACGCGCACTTCCGGGCCCACGCCCATTTCGATGAGTTTGTGAGCCAGGCGATTGGCACGGCCATCGACTTCGCTGTAGCTCAATCGGGTATTGGCGAAGGTCACCGCCAGGGCATCCGGTGTGGCCTCGGCCTGGCGAGCAATCATCTGGTGAATGCACAGCGCTTGTTCAAAGGGCGCATCAACCGGATTCCAGTCGTGGGTCAGGCGCTGATGCTCATCGAACTCCAGCATCGACAGTTCACCCAAGCAACGCTCGCCGCTATCGGTCATCTGGCCCAGCAACTGAACCAGATGGGTCGCCAGCCGTTCTACCGTGGCCGCCGAGAAGCTCGCCTGCTGGTAGCTCATGTGCACCGACAGTTGCCGATCCAACCCCACCAACAGCGTCAATGGGTAGCTGGTTTGTTCCTGGGTGAGCGCCGGGCCAAAGCGCAAACCGTCCGGTGCGCCCTGTTCCAAGGCTTGGGCAATCGGATAGTTTTCGAACACCAGCAAACTGTCGAACAGCGCTTCACCGCCCTGCCCGGCCCAGCGCTGGATGTCCAGCAACGCGGTGTGCTCAAACTCGCGCAGCGCCAGGTTCTGTGCTTGTAGCGCTTGCAGCCAACTGTCCAGGGACTGCTCGGCCCGAGGGCTGGCGATCACCGGCAGGGTGTTGATGAACAGGCCGATCTGCTGCTCGATGCCGGGCAAGTCCGCCGGACGACCGGCCACCGTCGCGCCGAAGGCCACGGTGTCTTTGCCGGTGTAACGCTGCAACAGCAGCAGCCACGCGGCCTGCACCAGCGTGTTGACGGTGACTTTCGAGGCACGGGCGAAAGCTTCCAGACGGCGGGTCAGCGTCTCGTCCAGCACCTGCACATGATCGCCATAACCGGCGCCGGTCTGGGTCGGTGATGCAACGGCGTCGGCCAGCCGCGTCGGGGCCTCCAAACGTTGCAGCGCAGGTCTCCAGAACGCTTCGCTGGCGGCACCATCCTGGCGTTGCAGCCAGGCGATGTAGTCGCGGTAACGACTGCCGTGAACCGAGACGCTCTGGCCGCTGTAGCGCTGCAACACTTCCCCGAGCAACTGGGAATTGCTCCAGCCGTCCATCAGGATGTGATGATGGGTGTAGATCAACTGATAGCGCTGCTCATCGAGCCGCACGATCAGCAGTCGCAACAGGGCCGGCGCGCTCAGGTCCAGCTGCCGACGCTCGGCTTCGGCCAGGGCCTGCAAGGTTTCATCGCGCTGCGCATCGTCCCGCAAATCATGTAAGCGGTAAGGCAAGTCCAATTGCTTGCTGACGATCTGCACCGGATCTGGCAGGTCACCCTGCCAGACAAACCGTGTGCGCAAGATGTCATGGGCGTCCACCGCCGCCTGCCAGGCTTGACGGAAACGTTGCGGCTCCAGGCCTTCAACGTCCAGGCGCAATTGGTTGATGTAGTCGCCCGTGGCGTCGCCGTAGACGCTATGGAACAGCATCCCTTGTTGCATCGGCGACAGTGGATACAGGTCGGCGATCTGCGCCGTCGCCACCGGCAATCCATCGAGTTGCTGCTGGTTCAGGCGGGCCAGGGGGAAGTCCGACGGCGTCACGCCGCCATGTTCGGCGTGGCAGCAATGTTCGATCAAGCCTTGCAGCTCGCGGGCGTAATCGTCGGCCAGGGCCTGAACGGTGGCTTCGTTGAACTGCTCGCGGCTGAAGGTCCAGCCCAGGTTCAGTTCGCCGCCAAACACTTGGCCGTTCAGCGCCAGGACGTTGGACAGCGGAGCCTGGGCGTTCAATTCATCGCCGGCGCCTTCGCTGGCCGGCAAGAACAAGGCACCTTGCGCTTCGCTGAAGCTGGCATCGAACTGCCCCAGGTAATTGAAGGTCAGCTGCGGTACCGGCAGCCGGGCAAGGATCGCCTGCGTCGGGTTATCCGCCAGATGAGCCAAGGCACCGAAACCCAGGCCTTTGTTGGGGATCGAGCGCAACTGCTCCTTGATCTGCTTGAGAGAGGTCCCCAGGTCCATCGACGGCGTCAGTCTGGCCGGGTACAGGCTGGTGAACCAACCGACGGTGCGGGTAAGGTCCACGTCATCGAACAACGCTTCGCGGCCATGGCCTTCGAGCTGGATCAACGCGCTGTCGGTGCCGGTCCAGCGCACCATGACCCGGGCCAAAGCGGTGAGCAGCAGATCATTGACCTGGGTGCGATAGGCCTTGGGCGCGTCTTGCAGCAATTGGCGAGTCAATGAAGCATCGAGCCGGGTGCGTACCGTCAGCGCGCGGTGGTTGTGCTGGCCGCCCTGGGGATTGTCCATCGGCAACCGCCCATCGACACCCTCCAGCCGGGTCTGCCAGTAGGCCAGTTCTTCCTGCAACGACGCGCTGCGGGCATAACCTTGCAAACGTTCGGCCCAGACCTGTGCCGAGGTGGTTTTCGCCGGCAACTGCAGCATCCCGCCGTCGGCCAGTTGCCGGTAGGCGCTTTGCAGATCGTCGAACAGAATCCGCCACGACACGCCATCCACCACCAGGTGATGGATCACCAGCAACAGCCGCTGACTGCCATCGGCCAACGTCGCCAGCACCGCCCGCAGCAGCGGCCCGTCTTGCAGGTCCAGGCTGCGTTGCGCGCGGTTGGCAATGTTTTCCAGCGCCTGGGCGTCAGGCACGTCCACCGCCCAAAGCAGCTCTGCGCAGTGGCTGGCCGGGGACCGGTAACTGGCCTGCCAGCCCTCGCTGCGTTCGCTGAAGCTCAAGCGCAGGCCATCGTGGTGCACCACCAGCGCGCTCAAGGCTTGCGCCAGCACGCGGGCATCCAGAGCATGCGTGGGTTTGAGCATCACCGCCTGGTTCCAGTGCTGACGCTCAGGGATCGCCTGCCCGAAGAACAGCCGTTGCACCGGCAACAGGGTCAGCGTACCGCTCACCGGCCCTTGATCGATGACCTGCGTGGTTTCACCCGAACGCGCCACCACCGCCAACGCTTCGATGGTCTGGTGCTGGAACAAGTCTTTGGGGGTGAAGTGAATACCGGTCTGACGGGCGCGGCTGACCACCTGGATCGAGACGATGGAATCGCCCCCCAGTTCGAAGAAGTTATCCCGCAGGCCGACTTGGCCGAGCTTGAGCACGTCCTGCCAGATGGACGCCAGTTGCTGCTCCAGGGTGCTGCGCGGTGCCACGTAGCGTTGCTGCAATTGACTGACGTCAGGCTTGGGCAGGTTCTTGCGGTCGAGCTTGCCGTTGGGGGTCAGTGGCAGGCGTTCGAGCAGCAGCAGATAGGCCGGGACCATGTGCGCCGGCAGGGTAGCCTTGAGTTGATCGCGCAGGTGCTCGGTGAAATCGGCACGCGGCGCCATTGATTCATCGGCCACCACATAGGCCACCAGACGCTTGCCGCTGCCGGCGCTGCCTTCCTGGGCGACCACCACCGCTTCACGCACGCCCTCGAGGGCTTGCAGGCTGGCTTCGACTTCTCCCAGTTCGATACGGAAACCACGAATCTTCACCTGGTTGTCGATGCGGTCCAGGTAATCGAACGTGCCGTCGGCGCGCTGGCGCACCAGGTCGCCGGTGCGGTACAGCAAGCCACCACCAGCACTGAACGGGTCGGCGATAAACCGCTCGGCCGTCAAGCCTGGACGGTTGAGGTAACCACGAGCCAGACCGCTGCCGCCCAGGTACAGCTCACCCGCCATGCCTTGGGGCAGCAGGTTCAGGTCGACGTCCAGCACGTAGGCGCTGCGGTCGCCGATGCGGCTGCCGATGGGCGCATACGCGGCGCCGCACACCTCATCACGACCCGCTTTCCAGATCAGCGGCGTGACCACGGTTTCGGTCGGGCCGTAGCCGTTGATGATGAAATCTGGATTCAGGGCGCGCTTGACCCGTTCGAAACTGGCGTTGGCCACCGCATCGCCACCAAAGCAATAGATCCGCACCTTCGGCGGGTTGCCTTCGCGCTCGGCGTGTTCGGCCAGTTGTTGCAGGTACACCGGCGGGAACGCCACCACCGTCACAGCGTGCTCGCGCAGGGCGTTGTAGGTTTGTTCCGGGGTCCACAGGCTGTCATCGCGAATCAGCAAGGAGGCACCGTGGGTCAGGCTGGTGAGCCAACGCTCATGGGCACCGTCGAAAGCGAAGGACATGAAATGGAATTCGCAATCGCTGCTGTGCATTTCATAGCGCTCGCCGATGGCCTGGCAGTGCATCGCCAGCGGACCATGGGCCACACTCACACCCTTGGGATTTCCGGTGGAACCGGAGGTGTAGATCACGTAGGCGAGGTTCTGCGGGTCGATCTGGACGGACGGTGCGCTCAGCGGTTGCAGGCTCAGGTCCAGGCGATCGAGTTCCAGCACCTGGGCGGCGCCTTCCAACGGCAACTGCGCCGACACCCGGGAGTCGGTGAGCAACAACGCCAGCCCTGAATCCTCGATCAGGTACGCCAGGCGTTCACGGGGATAGCCGGTGTCCAGCGGCACATAAGCACCGCCCGCCTTGAGCACCGCCAGCAGCGCGACAATCACCCCTTCGCTGCGCGGCAAGGCCACGCCGACCCGGGTTTCCGGGCCCACACCATGGGCCATCAGTGCGTGGGCCAATTGGTTCGCCCGCCGCTCGATGTCGCCATAACTGAAACGCTGACCGTCAAAGATCACCGCCGTGCTGTGTGGGTTTAGCGCTGCCAGATGGGCGATGCGCTGGTGTACGGCAATGTCGGTCGGGTATGGCTGCGGATGGTTGGCCGCCTGTTGCCGAGCCTGCTCCTCGGCGCCGGCCAAGGCGATTTCCCCCAGGTTGCGCAGCGCCGATTCGGCGAAGCGTTCCAGCAGTTGCAACAGGTGCTCGCTGATGCCGGCGATGGCCGCCGGGCTGAAATGCGCCCGGTCGAAGCTGTAGTGCAGCGCCAGGCTCTGGCCAATGGTCACCGCAACACTCAACGGGTAATGGGTTTGCTCCTGGTGCGTGACCTCACCGAACACCACGCCCTGCCCGGCGCCTTCTTGCAGGGCCTGAGCGATGGGGTAGTTTTCGAACACCAGGATGTTGTCGAACAGCGCTTCGCCGCCCTGCCCGGCCCAGCGCTGGATGTCGGCCAACGGCGTGTGCTCGAAATCGCGCAGGCTCAGGTTCTGCGCCTGCACCGCTTGCAGCCAGGCGCCGACCGACTGATCCGGGCGCGGCGCGGCGATCACCGGCAACGTGTTGATGAACAGGCCGACCTGTTGCTCGATGCCCGGCAAGTCCGCCGGACGCCCGGCCACAGTGGCACCAAAGGCCACGCAGTCGTGACCGGTATAGCGTTGCAGCAACAACAGCCACGCCGCTTGCACCAGGGTATTGAGGGTGACTTTCTGCTGGCGGGCAAACTGTTCCAGGGCCTGGGTGCGCGGGACGTCCAGGGTCTGGAAGTGATCGCCATGACCGCTGTGGATTTCACTGGCGGACATCACTCGCGCCAAGCGGGTCGGCTCCTGCAAAGTCGCCAGTTGAGCGCTCCAGAACGCCTCGCTCAATTGCCCGTCCTGACGTTGCAGCCAGGCGATGTAATCGCGATAGCGCCCGACGGCGCTGGCCGACGTGCGACCGCTGTAGCGTTGCATCACCTCACCGAGCAGCTGCGAATTGCTCCAGCCGTCCATCAAGATGTGGTGATAGGTGTAGATCAAATGCCATTGCCCGGCGCCGGTCTGCACCAGCACCAGGCGCAACAGCGGCGCCTGGCTCAGATCGAAACCTTGCGCGCGCTCGCTATCGGCCAGCGCGGCAAGGGCCTGCGACGGATCGCGATGCTCGCGCCAGTCCAGCACCGTGAACGGCAATTGCCCCTTTTTGTGGACGATCTGCAGCGGCTGCTGCAATTGCCCCTGCCAGACGAAGCCGCTGCGCAAGATGTCCTGCGCATCGACGGTGGCTTGCCAAGCGGCGCGGAAACGTTCGGTGTCCAGGCCTTGCACGTCCACCCGCAACTGGTTGACGTACTCGCCGGCGGCCTGCTCGTAGAGGGTGTGGAACAACAGTCCCTGTTGCATCGGCGACAGTGGATAGAGATCGTCGAGCTGGCCGGCCGGCACCGGCAGCCCGTCGAGTTGCGCCTGAGTGACAGACGCCATCGGGAAATCCGACGGTGTGGCTTGCGGAGTGACCAGGTTAGCGCAATGTTCGATCAGCGCCTTGAGCTCAATGGCGTATCGATCGACCAGTTGCTGCACGGTCGCGCGGTCGAACATCTCACGGCTGAAACCCCAGCTCATCGCCAGTTCGCCGCCATAGACCTGACCTTCCACGGTCAGCCAGTTGGCCAGGGGTGCCGTCGGGTCCTGGGCGACGCCACTGCCTTCGCTGGAGGGCACGAACAACGCCGCCTCATCGAACTGCCGGTCGAACTGGCCGAGATAGTTGAACGTAATGCGCGGTGGCGCCAGATCCGCCAGTTCGGCGCGCACCGAAGGTGCTGCCAAATGACGCAGCACGCCATAACCCAGGCCTTTGTCCGGGACGCCGCGCAGGTGTTCCTTGATCGCCTTGATCGACCCACCGAGATCGTCGCTGGCCGTCAGTTTCACCGCGAACAGGCTGGTGAACCAACCCACCGTCCGGGTCAGGTCGATGTCATCGAACAGCGCTTCACGGCCATGACCTTCCAGTTCGATCAGCGTGTCCGGCTGCCCGCTCCAGCGAGTGATGGTGCGGGCCAGCGCGGTCAGCAGCAGATCGTTGACCTGGGTGCGATACGCAGCAGGTGCGCGTTGCAGCAATTGTCGGGTCAGTTCGGCATCCAGACGCCATTCGATCTTCGCGCCGTGGGCATTTTCCAGGCTGCCTTGGGGCCGATCACACGGCAGGTCCAGCGCGCCTTGGTGCTGGGCTTTCCAGTAGGCCAACTGATCGTCGAAGCGCGGCGCTTCGGCGTTCAGACGCGCGGTCCAACTCTGGAATGCGCTGGTCTTGGCCGGCAAGGTCACGCCGCCACCCGCCGCCAGTTGTTCGTAAGCCTGCTGCAAATCTTCCAGCAACACCCGCCACGACACACCGTCTACCACCAGGTGATGGATGACCAGCGCCAGCCGCTGACTGCCGTCGGCCAGATTCACCAACATGGCGCGCAACAGCGGCCCTTCTTGCAGGGAGAGGCTGCGCTGCGCCTCGTCGCACAGCGTATTCAGTTGCTCGGCGGATTGGGCATCGCGCAACCACAGATCAGCGCTTTGCAGCAGCGGTCCGTGGCTCTGCTGCCAGCCGTCCGCGCCCGGCACAAAGCGCAGGCGCAGGGCATCGTGATGATTGATCACGCACGTCAGCGCCGCGTCGAGCCATTGCCCATTCAAGGGCTCGCGAGCGGTCAGCAGCAGCGACTGGTTCCAGTGCTCACGGGCGTTCATCGGCCGCGAGAAAAACTGCTGCTGGATCGGCCCGAGGAGAGCCTCGCCGGTGATAGGCCCCTGGTCCACCGCACTGTGATGGTCGAGGCTGGCAACCAGGGCCAGGCTGCGCACGGTCTGGTACTGGAACAGATCACGCGGATTGATGCCGATACCGAGCTGCCGCGCACGGCTCACCACTTGAATGGAGATGATCGAATCACCGCCCAGCTCGAAGAAATTGTCTTCGAGGCCGACCCGCTCCAACCCGAGTACGTCCTGCCATATTTCAGCCAGCGCGATCTGCAGCGCATCCTGCGGCGCGACGAACGCCTGCTGCGGCGCCGCGTCCGGTTGCGGCAGGGCCTTGCGGTCCAGTTTGCCGTTGGCGGTGACCGGTAATCTGGCCAACGGCATCAGGTAGGTCGGCACCATGTATTCCGGCAGACTGCCCAGCAGCCACGCTTTGAGGTCCTGCTGCCATTGCTCGTGCGGGTGGGTATTTTCCAGCACCAGATAACCCACCAGATGCTTGCCGTCCTGCACCAACACCACCGCCTCGCGCACCAGCGGGTGCTGCATCAGGCGGGTTTCGATTTCGCCCAGCTCAATGCGCAGGCCACGCAGCTTGACCTGATGGTCGAGGCGGCCAAGGTATTCGATCACCCCGTCGGCACGCTGGCGCACCCGGTCGCCGGTGCGGTACAGGCGCGCGCCGTCATGGAAGGGGCACGGTACAAAACGCTCGGCGGTCAGCGCCGGGCGCTGGTGATAACTGCGCGCCAGCCCCGCCCCGCCCAGGTACAACTCGCCAGGCACGCCGTACGGCACCGGCGCCAATTGCGCGTCGAGCACGTGAGTGCGCAGGTTGGCGATCGGCCGACCGATCGGCACGCAATCGGCACCTTCGTCGACGCATGTCCAGTGGGTCACGTCGATGGCCGCTTCGGTCGGCCCGTACAGGTTGTAGAGGCTGGCGTTCGGCAGTTTGGCGAAGACTTGTTTCTGCGCATCCAGCGGCAAGACTTCGCCGCTGCAGACGATGCGCCTTAGCCCTTCACAGGTTTGCACGCCCGGCTCATGGATAAACGCCTGCAGCATCGACGGCACGAAGTGCAGCGTGCTGATGCGGTAACGGTTGATGATATCGATCAATTGCAGCGGGTCGCGGTGCGCACCCGGCGCGGCCACCACCAGACACGCACCAGCCATCAGCGGCCAGAAGAATTCCCACACCGACACGTCGAAGCTGAACGGCGTTTTTTGCAACACCGCATCGCTGTCATCCAGGCCGTAAGCCTGCTGCATCCAGCACACACGGTTGACCAGGGCCGCGTGACTGTTGCCCGCGCCCTTGGGTCTGCCAGTGGAACCGGAGGTGTAGATCACATAGGCCAGACTCAACGGATCAACCGTCACCTCGGGGCGACGCTCGCTGTAACCGTCGAGCCAGCCACTCGGCTGATCGAGCAGAATCACGCTGACGCCATCAGTTGGCAGCTCCGCCGCCAGCGAGCGCTGGGTCAGCAGCAAGGCGATGCCGCTGTCTTCGATCATGTAGGCCAGGCGATCCTGCGGGTACTCCGGGTCCAGCGGCACATAGGCGCCGCCGGCTTTATGGATCGCCAGCAGACCGACCACCATTTCCACCGAACGCTCGACGCAGATCCCCACCAGCGTGTCCGGCCGCACACCGCGCTCACGCAGCAGATGGGCCAGGCGGTTGGCGCGGGCATCCAGTTGCGCGTAGCTCAGGCTTTGTTCGCCAAACAACAACGCCGGAGCATCCGGGGTGCGCGCCACTTGGGCTTCAATCAGTTGATGCATGCAGCGATCGGTCGGATAGCGTTGGGCCGTGGCATTGCCACCGTGCACCAAGGTGTTGTGCTCGTCGGCGTCGAGCAGCGGCAATTCGCCGATGCGTTGCGACGGATCGGCGACCATCGCCGCCAGCAAACGCAACCAATGCCGGGCCATGCGCGCGATGGTTGGCGTTTCGAACAGGTCGTTGGCGTACGTCAGCGCGGCGTGCAGCTTGCCGGCCTTTTCGTAGGTGTCCAGGGTCAGGTCGAACTGGGTGGTGCGACCCTGCCAGTCGAGCATGCCGAGTTCCAGCCCGGACGCGGTGCTGACCGTGGTGAGGTCGGCTACGTGCGGCTGATGGTTGTACATCACCTGGAACAGCGGCGTATGGCTGAGACTGCGTTCCAGCTTCAGGGCTTCGACCAGACGCTCGAATGGCAGGTCCTGATGGGCCTGGGCACCGAGCGCGGTCTCTTTGACTGCGCGCAGCAAATCGGCAACCCGCGTCTGCCCGTCCAGTTCGGTGCGCAGCACCTGGGTGTTGACGAAGAAGCCGATCAGGCCTTCGATTTCATCGCGATTGCGGTTGGCGATCGGCACACCGACGCGGATATCGGACTGGCCGCTGTAGCGATGCAACAGCACGTTGAACGCGCCGAGCAACAGCATGAACAGCGTGATGCCATGCTGCTGGGCGGTGCTGCGCAGTTGCTCCGCCAAAGCGGCATCGATGGCAAACTCATGACGGCTGCCGCGATAGCTCGGCATGGCCGGGCGCGAGTGATCGGTCGGCAGTTCGAGCACCGGATGCTCGCTGCCCAGTTGCGCCTGCCAATACTCGAGTTGCCGCGCCTGCTCGCCCGCTTCGAGCCAGCGGCGCTGCCACAGGGCGTAATCGCTGTACTGGATCGGCAGCGGCGCGAGTTGCGGCGACTGCCCCGCCTCATGGGCGTCATAGCAGCGGATGAATTCGTCGATCAGCACGTTCATCGACCAGCCGTCGGAAACGATGTGGTGCAAGGTCAGCAACAGCACGTGTTCCTGCTCGTCGAGCTTGAGCAGCTTGACCCGCAGCAGCGGCCCGACCGCCAGATCGAACGGCAGCAGTGACTGTTGCTGCGCCGCCTCGGCCACCGCCTGTTCGCGCTCGGCGGCCGGCAAGGCACTGAAATCCTGTTGCTCGATCAGCAGCGGCGCGCAGGTCGGCACTTGCAACAGGCTATCGTCCGCCTGACGCTGGAACACCGTACGCAGGGTTTCGTGACGCGCGACGAGGCTGGCGAAGGCCTGCTCCAGCGCCGTCAGGCTCAACGCGCCCTTGAGCCGCACCGCCCCCGGCAGGTTGTAGGCCGCGCTGCCGGGCTCCAGCTGCCAGAGGAACCACATGCGCTGCTGGGCGTAGGACAAGGCTTGGCGATCTTCGGCTTCAACGCCCTGGGGGATGGGGAAACCGCTGAACTCGACGCCCTCCTTGTCCAGCGCCGCCAGGAACATCCGGCGCTTGTCCAGGGGCAACCCGATAAACCGGCGAGCAAGTTTCAAGGCGTCTTCAGCATTCATTTCTGGGTATCCGGAATCAGTGGGCACAAGGCACAAAGGCATGTCGTCCCTATAAAACGAATGCAGACCGGAAAAATTAGCGCTTGAGAATAGAGGTCAGGAAAGAGGGAAATCCGTGGCGAGGGAGCTTGCTCCCGCTCGACTGCGCAGCAGTCGCAGAAGCTCCCGGCCGCAAAAGAACCGACGCCTAGTAGGGGTCGCTTCGCAACCCAGCGGGAGCAAGCTCCCTCGCCACAAAAGCAGATTGTTTGTGAATCAGTGCATCAGGCGCTGATTGCCAACCCATGCCGTCGATGATGCACGCTCAACTGATCCTTGATCAGGCGCAGCACCCTGGCCTCGTGCTCATGGATAAAAAAGTGCCCACCCGCCAGCATGTCCACCGAAAAGCTGCCGGAGGTTTCCCGGCTCCAGCCGATCAGTTGCTCGGAGCTGGCCTTGTCGGTGGTGCCGCCGAGCACGTGCACCGGGCATTTGAGCGGTGCTCGGGTTCGCGGCTGGAAGCGCCCGCACAGCAGAAAATCCGCCCGCAGCACAGGCAAGGTCAGGGCCATCAATTCTTCATTGGCCAGGACTTCTTCGCTGGTGCCATTGAGGGTGCGCAGTTGTTCGATCAATTCAGTATCGGTTTTCGGTGTGGCAAAACCGCGGTCGTAATCGGCGCGCATCGTCGGCGCTGCGGTGCCCGAGGCGAACAGCGCTACCGGTTCCGGGCAACCCAGCTCGCGCAAGGCATGGGCGATTTCGCAGGCCAGCAATGCGCCCAGGCTGTGGCCGAACAGCGCATAAGGGGCCTGGAGCGTGGGGCGCAGTTCCCGGGCCAGTTGCATCGCCAGCGGGCCCATGTCGGTGTGCAGCGGCTCGCCGAAACGCGCCCCGCGCCCCGGCAGCTCAACCGGCTGCACCTGCAGCCATTGCGGCACCTTGCGCCGCCAGCGGCTGTAAACCATGGCGCTGGCGCCGGAATACGGCAGGCATAGCAAGGTCAGTTGGGTCACTGCGGTTTTCTCCGATCAGTTGTGTATGGAAGATAACGAACTGGCGACAGTCTGAATTAGTCAGTGTCGCCGTATCTGCCCCATGGCCTCACACGCCCCCTATACTGGCGGCATCTCGGCTCGCCCATCGCAAAGGAGAACGCCATGACCTGGTCTGCCAAGCAATACGTCACGTTTGAACAGGAACGCACCCGTCCGGCCCGGGACCTGCTGGCGGCCATCCCGCCGGGGCAAGCGCGCTCGGTGATCGACCTGGGGTGCGGCCCCGGCAATTCCACAGAATTATTGGTGGAGCACTTTCCCGGGGCAACGGTGCGTGGCCTGGACAGTTCCAGCGACATGATACAGGCCGCCCGTCAGCGCTTGCCCGAAGTGGCCTTCGACACCGCAGACATCGGCCAATGGGACGAACCCGGTCCCTTCGATGTGATCTTCGCCAACGCGGTGCTGCAATGGCTGCCCGACCACGCAACCCTGCTGCCGTCACTGGTCAGCAAACTGGCCGAGGGTGGCAACCTGGCGATCCAGATGCCCGACACCCTGCACCAGCCGTCCCACCGCTTGATGCGGGAAATCGCCGCCAATGGGCCTTGGGCCAGCCAACTGGCCGGAGCCGCCGATACGCGCACGGAAGTGGCCGATGCCAGCCTGTACTACTCGATCCTCAAGCCCCATTGCACCCGTGTCGACGTGTGGCGCACCACCTACCATCACCCGCTGGCCGGGGGCGCCGCCGGCGTGGTGGAGTGGTTCAAGGGCAGCGGCTTGCGGCCGTTTCTCGACCCGCTGGATGAGGTGCAACGCGGGCAATACCTGCAACAGTATCTCAACGCCGTTGAACAGGCTTATCCGGCCATGGACGATGGAACGGTACTGCTGCCCTTCCCCCGTGTGTTCATGGTCGCGACCCGCTAAACGAAGCAGCGCGGGTTAAATTTCCGGTCCCGGCCCTCGTTACCTGCTCAGACCAAAACCCACAAGAGTGACCGCCGTGGACCTGCAAACCATTCTGGGCAAACTGTTCGCCAACGCGGGCGCCGTTGGTATCGAAGGTGTTTTCCAATTCGTGTTCGGCCCCCAGCAGGCGTACTGGTCCGAGGTCAGAACCAGCAGCCGCACCCAGGCCGGTCGCCACAGCAGCCCCGACGTGACCATTGAAGTGGCGGAAAAGGACTTTCTCGGGATCATGGCCGGCCTGGCCAATGTCGAGGAGCTGTTTGCCAGCGGACGCCTGAAGATCGGCGGCAACATGGGCCTGGCGACGTTGTTGCCGCAGATCATCGAGCATGCCCGCCACGGCAGTGGCGCGGTGGAAAAGGTCGACATGAACAAGCGCTACCCCACCCCGCCGCGCTTCAGCGAAAAGCTCACCGCCAGCCTGCCGATCCAACGCAGCGTGGAGCGTCGGCCGCGCAGCGAGCTGTCAGTGCAAGCGTTTCAAGCGCGCTACCTGCCCCATGGCATACCGGTGGTCATCAGCAATGCCTTGCAGGACTGGCCGTTGTTCAAGCTCAGTCGCGAAGAATCCCTGGTGCATTTTGCCGAGCTGCAAGGCATCACCCGCCACGGCGACTACGTGAAAAAAACCTTCTCCACCGAGCGGGACTTCCGCTCCACGTCCATGGCCGATTTCATTGCTTCTCTGGACAGCCCGGCGGTCAAGGGCGCCGATGGTGAACCGCCGGCCTACATGGGCAACAACATCCTGCCGGCGCAATTGATGGAGCAAATCAACTACCCGCCCTATTTCGACCCGTCGCTGTTCATCCCGCCACGCATCTGGATCGGCCCAAAGGGCACCCTCACCCCGCTGCACCGCGACGACACCGACAACCTGTTCGCCCAGGTCTGGGGCCAGAAAATCTTCACCCTCGCCGCCCCCCATCACCGCGAAGCCCTCGGCACCTGGTCCACGGCGCCCCAAGGCGGCCTGGACGGTTGCGATTTCAACCCGGACGCGCCGGACTACCAGCGCTTCCCCCGCGCCCGTGACGTGACCTTCCTGCGGGTGACGCTGGAGGCCGGGGATCTGCTGTTCCTGCCTGAAGGCTGGTTCCATCAGGTGGAGTCGGTGTCCACTTCGTTGTCAGTGAACTTCTGGGTGAATTCGGGGCGGGGTTGGTGAGCGCTGACTTGAGGCGAGCGGCCTTTGTGGCGAGGGGATTTATCCCCGCTGGGGCGCGAAGCGGCCCCATTCAAACTGTCTGCCACATCACCGTTGCCAGGTTCTGGGGCTGCTGTGCAGCCCAGCGGGGATAAATCCCCTCGCCACAGGTTTTGTGTTCGCCATGGGTGGCGCGTTCATTCCATCGTGAAGACTGCTTCACCCAAATGAACTCCACGCACCTCATACCAGTCAGCAGGTAAAGCCCTCAACTCAAGGTGCTAGACCATGCAGATATCCCTCGCCCGACAGGTTGCCCTGGTCACCGGCGCCAGTTCCGGCATTGGTGCAGGCGCGGCCAGGGCATTGGCAGACGCCGGTGCCGCGGTGGTGCTCAACTACCACTCCAGCGCCGGCCCGGCGCAAGACCTGGCCCGTGAAATCAACGCCAACGGTGGACGCGCCATCGCCGTCGGTGCCGATGTGTCGAAGGAGCCGGATGTCGAGCGACTGTTCGCCCAGACTATCGAAGCCTTTGGCACGCTGGACATCCTGGTCGCCAACTCCGGCCTGCAAAAAGACGCCGCCGCCGTCGACATGAGCCTGGAGGACTGGAACACCGTGATCGGCACCAACCTGACCGGCCAGTTCCTCTGCGCCCGTGCCGCCCTGCGGATTTTCAATCAGCAGGGCATTCGCCAGGGCGTGTCCCGGGCCGCCGGCAAAATCATCCACATGAGCTCAGTGCACCAGCGCATCCCCTGGGCCGGTCACATCAACTACGCTGCCTCCAAGGGCGGCGTCCATCTGCTGATGCAGAGTCTGGCCCAGGAAATCAGCCACCAGCGCATCCGCATCAACAGCATCGCGCCCGGCGCGATCCGCACGGCCATCAACCGCGAGGTCACTGAAGGCGAACAGGAGCAGAAATTGCTGGAGCTGATTCCTTACGGGCGTATCGGCGATGTGGAAGATGTCGCCAACGCGGTGGTCTGGCTGGCGTCGGACTTGTCCGATTACGTGGTAGGCACCACGTTGTTCATCGATGGCGGGATGAGCCTTTATCCGGGGTTCCACGGCAATGGCTGACTATCACGAAACCCAAAGCCCTATCGAGAACCACGGCATCATCGGCGACATGCGCAGTGCTGCGCTGGTGAATGACCGAGGCAGTGTCGACTTTTTCTGCTGGCCGGAATTCGACAGCCCATCAATTTTCTGCTCGCTGCTGGACACGCCGGACGCGGGCATCTTTCAACTGGCGCCGGACCTGCCCCACGCCCGTCGCCAGCAGATCTACCTGCCTGACACCAACGTACTGCAAACCCGCTGGCTGAGTGATGACGCCGTGGTGGAAATCACCGACCTGCTGCCCATCGGCGACAGCGAGGATGACCTGCCGGTATTGATCCGCAAGGTGAGCATGACCCTCGGCAGTGCGACGTTTCGCATG
Organism: Pseudomonas sp. N-1-13; assembly: GCF_057787095.1. Taxonomy (NCBI): domain Bacteria; kingdom Pseudomonadati; phylum Pseudomonadota; class Gammaproteobacteria; order Pseudomonadales; family Pseudomonadaceae; genus Pseudomonas; species Pseudomonas sp. N-1-13. The sequence continues at coordinate 4,000,925 of NZ_JBYNRI010000001.1, forward strand.
CGCTGCGCGGTCCGCCACGACTACGCCCGCAGCCTCACCAGCGCACACCGTGACGGCGATCACATCTGCTTCGAAGCCCCGGGGCAACCTGGCTTGCGTTTGTGTTCCGATCAGGCCATGACCCTGGACGACCGGGCGGCGGTGGCCGAGTTCACGCTGGAACAAGGCCAGAGCGCCGAGTTCCTGCTGGGCGGGATTGACGACCCGCGGCTTCAGGATGACATCAGCGCAATATGCCTGGAGCGAACCCTGGCGTTCTGGCGCGGCTGGATTGGCCAATCCACCTATCGCGGGCGCTGGCGGGAAATGGTCAACCGCTCGGCCTTGGCGCTGAAACTGCTGACCTCACGCAAACACGGCGCCATCCTCGCCGCCGCGACCTTCGGCCTGCCGGAAACCCGTGGCGGCGAGCGCAACTGGGACTATCGCTACACCTGGATCCGCGACGCGTCCTTCACCGTTTACGCGTTCATGCGCCTGGGCTTCGTTGAAGAAGCCAACGCCTACATGCGTTTTCTGCGGAGCCGGGTCAGCGACTGCTGCGATCAGCCGATCAAACTCAACATCCTGTACGGCCTGGACGGCAGGCTGGAGCTACCTGAAGTCGAACTGCCACACCTCAACGGCTTTGGTCATGCCAAGCCGGTGCGCATCGGCAACCTGGCCTACAAACAAGTGCAACTGGATATCTTCGGCGAATTGATGGACGCGGTGTACCTGGTCAATAAATACGGCGAAGCCATTTCCCATCAGGGCTGGAAACACGTCGTCAATGTGGTCGATCAGGTCTGTGATATCTGGCAGGACAAAGACGTGGGTATTTGGGAAATGCGCGGGGAGAAGCACCACTTCCTGCATTCGCGGCTGATGTGCTGGGTCGCCGTCGATCGCGCCATCCGCCTCGCGGTCAAACGCTCCTTGCCCGCGCCTTTCGCCCGCTGGGACCAGACTCGCCAGGCCATCTATGAAGACATCTGGACAAATTTCTGGAACGAGGAACGGCAGCATTTCATCCAGCGTCTGGGCAGCACCGCCCTCGACGGTTCGATGTTGTTGATGCCGCTTGTGCGCTTCGTCAGCGCCCGCGACCCGCGCTGGCTCTCGACCCTCGATGCCATTGAAAAAGACCTGGTGCGCGATGGCATGGTCTACCGCTACCGCAACGACGAAAGCCCCGTCGACGGCCTCAGTGGCATTGAAGGCTCGTTCGCCGCGTGTTCGTTCTGGTACGTCGAATGCCTGGCCCGCGCCGGCCGTGTGGAAAAAGCCCAGCTGGAGTTCGAACAACTGCTGCGCTACGCCAACCCGCTGGGCTTGTACGCCGAGGAGTTCGACAGCCACGGCTACCACCTGGGCAACACCCCCCAGGCTTTGACCCACCTGGCGCTGATCAGCGCCGCCAGCTTCCTGGACCGCAAATTGAGTGGGGACAAAACGCATTGGCAGCCGTGAGCCGGGCTGGCGAGTGAACGTATTCCCCGCTGTGCACGGGCTTTTGTGGGAGCAAGGCTTGCCCGCGATGAAGGCGACGCGGTCGTGAAATCGAGTCGCCCTCATCGCGGGCAAGCCTTGCTCCCACCCTGCACCACCAAAGCTCAGTACAACAAGTGGTGTATCTGCTACCGCGCCGACTCAGCCAGTTCGAGATCATCCAACGCTCGATTGGCCAGCAACGTACCCAGCTCAATCAACTGCTGAATCCCCAGCGCAACATGCCGCCGGGAACCTTCCAGCTCGAATGCCAGGTCACTGACCATGGCGTTGGCCGAAGCCAGGGTTTCGCTGAGGCTGGTCAGCACGGATTCGGTGTTGAGGCCGGGGACCACTGAAAATATCTGGCCGTCCTGGGTGTCGGGTTTGGCTGGGGCTGGGGGAGACAAGTGAACATTCAGCGCGCGGTCAGCGGCTTCGCGGAGTTTTTTGGTGTCGAGGGTGGTGTAGGCGGACAGGTTTTCGGCGCGTGGAGGGTTGGGGGTGATCTTGACCATTTGTGAAGCTCCTGACTTGAAATTGAGCCCACTCACCTCGTGACCAAACGAGGGGTGGTGGGCTATACGCAGGTTGGTCAACCGGGAAGTCAGGCACCCGGCGCACTCGAAAGTGCCCCGCGCACAGCCCACCGCAAAGCATACCGACAAGCACACAAAAAAGCGCCGACATGCTGAGGTTGGCGCGTGTGCGCCTGACATTGGACGGGTGACCAAACCCGATCGCTGATTTTGCAGCGACCGGCACAGCCTAGCCCCGCCGTTTCCGAACCGGCAACCGCCACGACTCGTCGGAAAATTCCGGTTCACCTATTTTTTTGTAGGAACTCCACACCCTTGTGGCGAGGGGATTTATCCCCGCTGGGCTGCGTAGAGCCCGTCCATAGGCCAATCCACTTTGCCAGACAGACCGAGTTGACCGTTTTCGGGGCTGCTACGCAGCCCAGCGGGGATAAATCCCCTCGCCACAGAAGCGGGCACCAACATTTCTCCATCTATCGCTGCCGCCGGTTTCAGGTTGCCAGCCCTGTAAACCCCTCCTAAGATCGATGCACTCAAGGGTGCAGCGGAGCTGCCCGATAAAACCCGATTCAAGGATCTGACATGACCCATGTAAAACGCTCTATCACCACCCCGCCCCGAACAGGCCTGACCCGGGAAGACCTCTGGGAAGGCCAGGACAAGGGCCTGATCAAGTGCTGGGAAATCGGCCGCGACCGGGCGCTGAAGTTTCCCGAGCTGGCGCAGCGTTGCCTGGCCGGTGAATTGCCAGTGCTCGGCTGGAAAGGCGGTGTCAGTCGCAGCCTGAAGAAAAACGAAAAGTTCGGCTGCCTCAAGTACCTCGCCCAATGGCAGGGCCTGCGCGGTGAAGACCTGGACATCGACCTGTCCCAGGACCGCACCCTGACCTGCTCCAGCACGAACATGATCGTGACCTTCACGCCGGATCGGGCCAAATACGTGAATCAGGAACCCGCATAACGGCAACCGAGCCGTGCAGGAGACCGACATGAACCAGGCGCCCAGAATCAACTTCGCGGTGACGCCTCTGCTGCGCATCGCCTACGAAGAGCACGGCCCCGCCAGCGGCGCCCCGGTCATTCTGCTGCACGGCTTCCCTTACGACCCCAGGGCCTTTGATGAAGTCGCTCCGGCCCTGGCTCAGCGCGGCTATTGGGTCATCGTGCCGTACCTGCGCGGCTACGGCCCGACCCGGTTCAATAACCCGAGCATCCTGCGTTCCGGCCAGCAAGCGGCGCTGGCCCAGGATCTGCTGGACCTGATGCAGGCACTCGCCATTCCCCAAGCCGCGTTGTGCGGCTACGACTGGGGCGGGCGGGCCGCGTGTATCGTGGCGGCGCTATGGCCCGAACGGGTTCGCTGCCTGGTGACCGGCGATGGCTATAACGTGCAGGACATTCCCCGATCGACTCAGCCGCTGGACCCTGAGACCGAGCACAGATTGTGGTACCAGTATTACTTCCACAGCGCCCGGGGCGTCGAGGGCCTGACGCAGAACCGGCGCGAACTGTGCCAGTTGCTCTGGCGCCTGTGGTCACCGACCTGGACACGCGGCACAGCGCTGTACCCCCTCAGTGCCCCGTCCTTCGACAACCCGGATTTCGTCGAGGTGGTGATTCATTCCTACCGTCATCGCTTCATGTACGCACCGGGCGACCCGACGCTGGAGTGGATGGAGGAACGACTGACCGCGCAACCGGCCATCAGCGTGCCGAGCATCTCCCTGTGCGGTGCCGACGACGGCGTTGGACCTGCACCTGAGTTCGACGAAGACGCCGAACATTTCAGCGGTGTCTACGAGCGTCGAGTGCTCGCCGGTGTCGGCCACAACATTCCCCAGGAAGCCCCCCAGGCCACGCTCAGGGCATTGCTGGATCTGCTTGAAGGCTGACCGCGAAACGCTCGCGATACGCCTGGGGCGTCACACCCATGGCCCGCAGGAAGCTGCGGCGCAGGGTTTCTTCGCTGCCAAAGCCGCATTGCACCGCGACCCGCTTGATCGGCAGCGCTGTGTCGGCCAGCAGCCGGCGCGCGGTCTCCACACGAATCAGCTCCACCGCCCGCGCCGGCGTCTGGCCGGTGTCGGCACGGTAGTGACGCACGAAACTGCGCTCGCTCATCCCCGCCTCTGCCGCCAGACTCGGCAAGCCCAGGTCCTGGGTGAGGTTTTCCGCGATCCAGGCGTGCAGATCGTCAAAACGACTGCCCTGATTCTGCAGTGACAAGGTCACGCTGAACTGCGATTGACCGCCCGGGCGCTTGAGGAACACCACCAGTTGCCGGGCGACTTCCAGGGCGATGGCGCGACCCAAATCGTCCTCCACCAGGGCCAACGCCAAGTCGATGCCGGCCGTAACGCCCGCCGAAGTCCAGACCGGGCCGTCGTTGATAAAAATCGGGTTGGGTTCGACCCGCAGTTGCGGGTGCTGCCTGGCCAGTTGTTCGCAACGGGTCCAGTGCGTGACCACCCGACGTCCGTCCAACCAACCGCTGGCGGCCAGCAGGAACGCCCCGGTGCACACCGACGCCACGCGCCGCGAGCGCAGACCATGGTCCCTGACCCAGGCCACCAGCGCCGCGTCCTGCGCCGCCTCGTACACCCCCCAACCGCCGGCGATAAGCAATGTGTCGCTACCCACGCTCGGCAGCGGCTCGGCCATAAGCGCGAGCCCCGCCGACGACATCACCGCCCCGCCACCGGCAGCAATCACGGTGGGTGCGTAAGGCAACGGCAAGCCTTGCTGGCGTGCCAGGTCGTTGGCCGAAGCAAAAACCTGCAAGGGCCCGGTGACATCCAGCACCTGCACGTTGGCGAAAGCCAGTACATGAACGGTTTTCGGTGGATTTGGCATATTGGCGTAATTCGTGGGCTTATTGGCGTATACGCCAGAGCCTACGAGCCTAAAGTTAAACCGTCCACCCCCTCAGGCATCACTTCAGGAGAAAGCGCCATGGCGTTGCAGATCGGTTTTCTGTTATTCCCCCAGGTTCAACAACTGGACCTCACCGGCCCTTATGACGTGCTCGCCTCGCTGCCAGACGTGAAGGTGCACCTGATCTGGAAAGACCTGGCCCCAGTCACCGCCAGCACCGGGTTGGTACTCCTACCGACCACCACGTTCGAGAAGTGCCCCAAGCTCGACGTGATCTGCATCCCAGGCGGCAGCGGCGTCGGACCGTTGATGGAAGATGAGCAGACCTTGGCGTTCATCAAGCAACAGGCGGCCCACGCGCAGTACATCACCTCCGTGTGCACCGGTTCGCTGGTGCTTGGCGCGGCGGGTTTATTGCAGGGTAAACGGGCCACCACCCATTGGGCTTATCACAGTCTGCTGCAAACCTTGGGCGCCACACCGGTCAAGGACCGTGTGGTACGCGACGGCAACCTGTTCACCGGTGGTGGCATCACCGCCGGGATCGATTTTGCCTTGACCCTGGCGGCCGAACTGTTCGACCAGGACACCGCCGAGCTGGTCCAGCTACAGCTTGAATACGCCCCGGCCCCGCCGTTCACCGCCGGCGGCCCGGACACTGCACCGTCCCAAGTGTTGGCAGAAGCCAACCGACGTGCAGCAGAGTCGTTTCGAGTGCGCTCGCAGATTACTCAACGGGCAGCGGCGCGATTGGCACTGCAATAACGATTAACGCCAATCAGGCCCCCCAAAAAAAGGTGGTGAGGGGTTTTATCCCCTCACCACACAAGACATGGAAAGTCTCCCGCCGCGTCGATTCAATTCAGAACGGGCTGGCCGTCGGGCGCACCACCAGTTCGCTGACGTCCACATCGTCCGGCTGTTCAATGGCGTAGGCAATCGCCCGGGCAATCGCCTCGGCGGGAATGGCGATCCGGCGAAACTCGCGCATCTCGGCGCGCCCACCTTCATCGGAAATACTTTCGGCCAACTCCGACTCGGTTACGCCAGGGGAAATCACCGTCACCCGTACGTCACCACCGACCTCCTGACGCAAACCCTCGGAAATCGCTCGCACGGCGAACTTGGTGGCGCAGTACACCGCCGCCGTCGGGCTGACCGTGTAGGCACCAATGGAAGCAATGTTGATGAACTGGCCACTGCGCTGGCGTTGCATCAAAGGCAAACCGGCGGCGATGCCGTGGAGTACGCCACGAATGTTGACGTCGATCATGCGATCCCACTCGTCAACTTTCAGCGCCTCGAGTTTGGAGAGCGGCATGACCCCGGCGTTGTTGACGATCACATCGACCTTGCCGAATCGCTCGACAGCGAAGTCGATCAGGCTCTGCACATCATCACGGCGCGTCACGTCCACGGCTTTGCAAGCAGCCTGCTGGCCGTCGGCTTCAAGTTCCTGCACCAGCGCCTGCAAGCGATCGACGCGTCGCGCACCCAGCACCACTCGTGCGCCCCGGGCAGCCAGCAACCGTGCGGCGGCTTCGCCAATACCGCTGCTGGCGCCGGTGATCACCACAACTTTGTTTTGAATAGCGGACATGATGGTTTCCTCGTCTGGATGTATGGCCCCCCGATGGGAGCGTTTTGACAGGTCCAGATTAGGGAGCAGATCCGTGTCTGGGTTAGCCGGATCCTCCTGCGCCCTTGCACGATCCTGTAGCGATAAAACCGCCTCTGGTCGCCGGGCGCACAATCGGCTTTACTAGCGCGGTCCACCCATTTGGCCAGGGAGATAGATCGGCATGTCGGTATCCACGTCCATACACGTAACGCCTGAGGATGGCGTCAACCAGCGCCGCACCGAACTGGCGGAACTGATGAAGCGCTTCGCCCCGGAATTCGGCGTTCATCCCACCGCCATCGAGACCTTGCACCTGATCCGTAGCGACCAGCCCACCGAAGCCCTGCACACGATCCACAAGCCCGGTTTGTGCGTGATCGTCCAGGGGCGCAAAGAGGTTCGGCTGGCGGATGAATGCTACGTCTATGATTCGCTCAACTACCTGGTGGTCTCGGTCACCCTGCCGCTGGCGGGTCAGGTGATCGAAGCCAGCCCCGAGCGCCCCTACCTGTGCATTCGCCTGGATATCGACCCGGCGCAGATCTGCCGTCTGATCGCCGACGCAAGCCCCATTGGGGTACCGGCCCAACGGACCGATCGAGGACTATTCCTGGACCGCATCGACGCGCCGCTGCTCGATGCGGTGTTGCGTTTGCTGCGGCTGTTGGAGAGTCCGGACGATATCGCCACGCTCGCGCCCTTGGCCCAACAGGAAATTTTCTACCGCCTGCTACGGGGTGCACAGGGCCAGCGCTTGCACGAAATTGCCATACCCGACACGCAAACCCACCGTATCAGTCGCGCAATCGAGTGGCTCAACACCCATTATGCCGAGCCGCTGAGCATCGATAGCCTGGCACAAATGATCAATCTCAGCCCTTCGGCACTGCACCATCGCTTCAAAGCCGTGACCGCCATGAGCCCGCTGCAATACCAGAAACAGCTGCGCCTGCAGGAAGCCCGACGGCTGCTGCTGGCGGAGAACAGCGACGTTTCGTCAATCGGCTACAAAATGGGCTATGAAAGCCCCTCGCAGTTCAGCCGCGAATACAGCCGTCTATTCGGGGCCTCGCCGAGCAAGGACATCGCCCGGCTACGTGCCGAGGCCTTGCAGATGAGTCGCGCCTGATCCTGCACACAAACAGGATCAGGCAAACCAAGGGCAGTATCCGTCTAACGGCGTCCCCCTCCTCGCCCCTACTCTGAACCCATGCAGCAAGACTACCGTCCGGGCTGCAACGGGTTCAGCAGATCGCGACATCTGAACGACCCGGCACTCAACCCCTTTTGATATGACCGGAGTCATCGCCATGAAAACTTTCAGTTCCTTGATCGCCGTTACCACTTTCGTCCTGAGCGTCAGTGCCTTTGCCCTGCCCAGCCAGCAGCAGGACCGTTTCTTTACGCAAACGCTCGGATATCAGCAGCCTGTGGCCGCTGATGGTTCGGACCGCACGCCTGGGCAGACTCTTGCCGCTGATGGTTCGGACCGCACACCTGGGCAGGCACTTGCCGCTGATGGTTCCGACCGCACACCTGGGCAGGCACTTGCCGCTGATGGTTCCGACCGCACACCTGGGCAGGCACTTGCCGCTGATGGTTCCGACCGCACACCTGGGCAGGCACTTGCCGCTGATGGTTCCGACCGCACACCTGGGCAGGCACTTGCCGCTGATGGTTCCGACCGCACACCTGGGCAGGCACTTGCCGCTGATGGTTCCGACCGCACACCTGGGCAGGCACTTGCCGCTGATGGTTCCGACCGCACACCTGGGCAGGCACTTGCCGCTGATGGTTCCGACCGCACACCTGGGCAGGCACTTGCCGCTGACGGTTCGGATCGCACCATGGCGCGACGCCTGGCTTGATAGGTCGGCTTTTCTGCAGACGAAAAAAAACCCGCCGAGGCGGGTTTTTCCAAGACCATCACGACTCCCTGTCGATAGCCATCCTTGCAAGGTCGATCGTCCCTGATCCTGAAGCACTCCCTGTGCTTCAGTGGTTGAGTACAGATTACGCATCGGATCCAAAGCGCAACAGACGATATAGCAACCATGGCGTGTAAGACATTCGCTATAGCAGCCCTTCCGTAAACCCTTAGATGCACGGGCACTGAGGATCAGGCCTTGGCCAGGAATGCTTCGATATTCGCCATCTGCTCGTCCCAACCACGGCTGTCCATACGAAAAGCCTTAAGCCGACGCGCCTCCGGGATACCGTTAAAGCCCGACTCCACCACTTTGAGCAAGGTGCCGCCATCCATGTCTTCAAGTTCGAACTGAACCCTCGTTTCGGGTTCCTGAGAGTAGTCCACCTGCGGTTCAATGGCGTACGGATGCCAGCGAAACGAAAAAACCCGCTCCGGCTCGACCCGCTCTACCGCAACGTCCCAGATAAGGTGTTCATAACCAGGATAGGTGATCTGCCCCTGGGTACGCTCGCCCGCGACAAATCGTCTGCCTTCAAGCGCGACGCCGAACCATTGACCGAAGGCTTCGGCATTGGCCAAGGCCCGCCAGACCTGAGAGCGCGGCGCCTTGAGCAGAATTTTTCTTTCGATGCGATCAGATGAATGCATGAGTCACCTCCTGTGTTCAACCCTAGGCCTGTAAGACCACGAGGCCAACCAGAAAGTTGTATCGACCCAGCGTTTGGGTACACTCCTTCGGCATTTAGAAATCCCATCAAGGAGAGATCGACCATGTTCCCACGCTTGTTTCTGGGCCTGACGCCGCTGCTTTTTATCAGTATTGTCCAAGCCGATGACTGCGCCAATGCTAGCACCCAGGGAGCAATGAACCAGTGCGCAGCCCAAGAGAACAAAGCCGCTGACGACGAGCTGAACAGTCTGTACAAGCAGATCACTGCACGCCTTAAAGATGACCCGCAGGCCAAGCAGCTACTGGTCAAGGCACAGCGGGCCTGGATCAGCTTCCGTGACGCCGAATGCAATTTTTCTGCGTCCGGAGTCGTAGGGGGTAGCGTCTATCCGCTGGTCCACAGCAATTGCACCACAGCCGTAACCAAGGCCCGGGTCGAGACGTTCAAGACCTACCTCAAGTGCGAAGAAGGTGATCTGAGCTGCCCGGTCCCAGGGGCTTAATCATTGATGCAAAAAAAAGGATGACCTCTTCAAGTCATCCTTTTTTTCGGCACAAAAACAAAACCCCTACCTGCATCAGCAGATAGGGGTTTCGGAATTTAATCTTGACGATGACCTACTCTCACATGGGGAAACCCCACACTACCATCGGCGATGCATCGTTTCACTGCTGAGTTCGGGATGGGATCAGGTGGTTCCAATGCTCTATGGTCGTCAAGAAATTCGGTAGCCAGCGCGTGCCTTGCGGTCACGTTCCAGCAAATGGGTATGCGATAGGTTTGTGTGTTGTGCGAACTTTCGGTTCATAGCGTCTTCACACACCGCAATCTGGTGCCCTGTATCGGGTCAGCAAATTGCTTGGGTGTTATATGGTCAAGCCTCACGGGCAATTAGTATGGGTTAGCTCAACGCCTCACAGCGCTTACACACCCCACCTATCAACGTCGTAGTCTTCGACGGCCCTTCAGGGGACTCAAGGTCCCAGTGAGATCTCATCTTGAGGCAAGTTTCCCGCTTAGATGCTTTCAGCGGTTATCTTTTCCGAACATAGCTACCCGGCAATGCCACTGGCGTGACAACCGGAACACCAGAGGTTCGTCCACTCCGGTCCTCTCGTACTAGGAGCAGCCCCTCTCAAATCTCAAACGTCCACGGCAGATAGGGACCGAACTGTCTCACGACGTTCTAAACCCAGCTCGCGTACCACTTTAAATGGCGAACAGCCATACCCTTGGGACCGGCTTCAGCCCCAGGATGTGATGAGCCGACATCGAGGTGCCAAACACCGCCGTCGATATGAACTCTTGGGCGGTATCAGCCTGTTATCCCCGGAGTACCTTTTATCCGTTGAGCGATGGCCCTTCCATACAGAACCACCGGATCACTAAGACCTACTTTCGTACCTGCTCGACGTGTCTGTCTCGCAGTCAAGCGCGCTTTTGCCTTTATACTCTACGACCGATTTCCGACCGGTCTGAGCGCACCTTCGTACTCCTCCGTTACTCTTTAGGAGGAGACCGCCCCAGTCAAACTACCCACCATACACTGTCCTCGATCCGGATAACGGACCTGAGTTAGAACCTCAAAGTTGCCAGGGTGGTATTTCAAGGATGGCTCCACGCGAACTGGCGTCCACGCTTCAAAGCCTCCCACCTATCCTACACAAGCAAATTCAAAGTCCAGTGCAAAGCTATAGTAAAGGTTCACGGGGTCTTTCCGTCTAGCCGCGGATACACTGCATCTTCACAGCGATTTCAATTTCACTGAGTCTCGGGTGGAGACAGCGCCGCCATCGTTACGCCATTCGTGCAGGTCGGAACTTACCCGACAAGGAATTTCGCTACCTTAGGACCGTTATAGTTACGGCCGCCGTTTACCGGGGCTTCGATCAAGAGCTTCGCGTTAGCTAACCCCATCAATTAACCTTCCGGCACCGGGCAGGCGTCACACCCTATACGTCCACTTTCGTGTTTGCAGAGTGCTGTGTTTTTAATAAACAGTCGCAGCGGCCTGGTATCTTCGACCGGCGTGGGCTTACGCAGCAAGTGCTTCACCCTCACCGGCGCACCTTCTCCCGAAGTTACGGTGCCATTTTGCCTAGTTCCTTCACCCGAGTTCTCTCAAGCGCCTTGGTATTCTCTACCCAACCACCTGTGTCGGTTTGGGGTACGGTTCCTGGTTACCTGAAGCTTAGAAGCTTTTCTTGGAAGCATGGCATCAACCACTTCGTCACCCAAAGGGTAACTCGTCATCAGCTCTCGGCCTTAAGATCCCGGATTTACCTAAGATCTCAGCCTACCACCTTAAACTTGGACAACCAACGCCAAGCTGGCCTAGCCTTCTCCGTCCCTCCATCGCAATAACCAGAAGTACAGGAATATTAACCTGTTTTCCATCGACTACGCTTTTCAGCCTCGCCTTAGGGACCGACTAACCCTGCGTCGATTAACGTTGCGCAGGAAACCTTGGTCTTTCGGCGTGGGTGTTTTTCACACCCATTGTCGTTACTCATGTCAGCATTCGCACTTCTGATACCTCCAGCAAGCTTCTCAACTCACCTTCACAGGCTTACAGAACGCTCCTCTACCGCATCACCTAAGTGATACCCGTAGCTTCGGTGTATGGTTTGAGCCCCGTTACATCTTCCGCGCAGGCCGACTCGACTAGTGAGCTATTACGCTTTCTTTAAAGGGTGGCTGCTTCTAAGCCAACCTCCTAGCTGTCTAAGCCTTCCCACATCGTTTCCCACTTAACCATAACTTTGGGACCTTAGCTGACGGTCTGGGTTGTTTCCCTTTTCACGACGGACGTTAGCACCCGCCGTGTGTCTCCCATGCTCGGCACTTGTAGGTATTCGGAGTTTGCATCGGTTTGGTAAGTCGGGATGACCCCCTAGCCGAAACAGTGCTCTACCCCCTACAGTGATACATGAGGCGCTACCTAAATAGCTTTCGAGGAGAACCAGCTATCTCCGAGCTTGATTAGCCTTTCACTCCGATCCACAGGTCATCCGCTAACTTTTCAACGGTAGTCGGTTCGGTCCTCCAGTTAGTGTTACCCAACCTTCAACCTGCCCATGGATAGATCGCCCGGTTTCGGGTCTATTCCCAGCGACTAGACGCCCTATTAAGACTCGCTTTCGCTACGCCTCCCCTATTCGGTTAAGCTCGCCACTGAAAATAAGTCGCTGACCCATTATACAAAAGGTACGCAGTCACCCAACAAAGTGGGCTCCCACTGCTTGTACGCATACGGTTTCAGGATCTATTTCACTCCCCTCTCCGGGGTTCTTTTCGCCTTTCCCTCACGGTACTAGTTCACTATCGGTCAGTCAGTAGTATTTAGCCTTGGAGGATGGTCCCCCCATATTCAGACAAAGTTTCTCGTGCTCCGTCCTACTCGATTTCATGACTAAGAGATTTTCGCGTACAGGGCTATCACCCACTATGGCCGCACTTTCCAGAGCGTTCCGCTAATCTCAAAGCCACTTAAGGGCTAGTCCCCGTTCGCTCGCCACTACTAAGGGAATCTCGGTTGATTTCTTTTCCTCAGGGTACTTAGATGTTTCAGTTCCCCTGGTTCGCCTCTTGCACCTATGTATTCAGTACAAGATAACCATCTTATGATGGCTGGGTTCCCCCATTCAGACATCTCCGGATCAAAGTCTGTTTGCCGACTCCCCGAAGCTTTTCGCAGGCTACCACGTCTTTCATCGCCTCTGACTGCCAAGGCATCCACCGTATGCGCTTCTTCACTTGACCATATAACCCCAAGCAATCTGGTTATACTGTGAAGACGACATTCGCCGAAAATTCGCATGCTCAAAGAGCACTCACAAATTTTACCTTAGCCTGATCCGTTACCAGTGAAAGTAACGTCCAGTCTATCTTTCTATCACATACCCAAATTTTTAAAGAACGATCTAATCAAAAGACTAGAAATCAACATTCACCATCACATCGATGGAATGCTCATTTCTAAGCTTTCAGAAGCAGTTTATGGTGGAGCCAAGCGGGATCGAACCGCTGACCTCCTGCGTGCAAGGCAGGCGCTCTCCCAGCTGAGCTATGGCCCCATAACAAAATTGGTGGGTCTGGGCAGATTCGAACTGCCGACCTCACCCTTATCAGGGGTGCGCTCTAACCAACTGAGCTACAGACCCAATTTCGAGCGCGTAACTGTTAGCGTTGAGCTATCAGCTTGGAGCTTAAAGCTGCTTCTATCGTCTTCTTCAATGAATCAAGCAATTCGTGTGGGAGCTCATGAAGCAGCTGCGGTCGTCGATTAAGGAGGTGATCCAGCCGCAGGTTCCCCTACGGCTACCTTGTTACGACTTCACCCCAGTCATGAATCACACCGTGGTAACCGTCCCCCCGAAGGTTAGACTAGCTACTTCTGGTGCAACCCACTCCCATGGTGTGACGGGCGGTGTGTACAAGGCCCGGGAACGTATTCACCGCGACATTCTGATTCGCGATTACTAGCGATTCCGACTTCACGCAGTCGAGTTGCAGACTGCGATCCGGACTACGATCGGTTTTGTGGGATTAGCTCCACCTCGCGGCTTGGCAACCCTCTGTACCGACCATTGTAGCACGTGTGTAGCCCAGGCCGTAAGGGCCATGATGACTTGACGTCATCCCCACCTTCCTCCGGTTTGTCACCGGCAGTCTCCTTAGAGTGCCCACCATTACGTGCTGGTAACTAAGGACAAGGGTTGCGCTCGTTACGGGACTTAACCCAACATCTCACGACACGAGCTGACGACAGCCATGCAGCACCTGTCTCAATGTTCCCGAAGGCACCAATCCATCTCTGGAAAGTTCATTGGATGTCAAGGCCTGGTAAGGTTCTTCGCGTTGCTTCGAATTAAACCACATGCTCCACCGCTTGTGCGGGCCCCCGTCAATTCATTTGAGTTTTAACCTTGCGGCCGTACTCCCCAGGCGGTCAACTTAATGCGTTAGCTGCGCCACTAAGAGCTCAAGGCTCCCAACGGCTAGTTGACATCGTTTACGGCGTGGACTACCAGGGTATCTAATCCTGTTTGCTCCCCACGCTTTCGCACCTCAGTGTCAGTATCAGTCCAGGTGGTCGCCTTCGCCACTGGTGTTCCTTCCTATATCTACGCATTTCACCGCTACACAGGAAATTCCACCACCCTCTACCATACTCTAGCTCGACAGTTTTGAATGCAGTTCCCAGGTTGAGCCCGGGGATTTCACATCCAACTTAACGAACCACCTACGCGCGCTTTACGCCCAGTAATTCCGATTAACGCTTGCACCCTCTGTATTACCGCGGCTGCTGGCACAGAGTTAGCCGGTGCTTATTCTGTCGGTAACGTCAAAACACTAACGTATTAGGTTAATGCCCTTCCTCCCAACTTAAAGTGCTTTACAATCCGAAGACCTTCTTCACACACGCGGCATGGCTGGATCAGGCTTTCGCCCATTGTCCAATATTCCCCACTGCTGCCTCCCGTAGGAGTCTGGACCGTGTCTCAGTTCCAGTGTGACTGATCATCCTCTCAGACCAGTTACGGATCGTCGCCTTGGTGAGCCATTACCTCACCAACTAGCTAATCCGACCTAGGCTCATCTGATAGCGCAAGGCCCGAAGGTCCCCTGCTTTCTCCCGTAGGACGTATGCGGTATTAGCGTCCGTTTCCGAGCGTTATCCCCCACTACCAGGCAGATTCCTAGGCTTTACTCACCCGTCCGCCGCTCTCAAGAGGTGCAAGCACCTCTCTACCGCTCGACTTGCATGTGTTAGGCCTGCCGCCAGCGTTCAATCTGAGCCATGATCAAACTCTTCAGTTCAAACATCTTTGGGTTTTGAGAAAACCCTAAACTTGGCTCAGCAATCGTTGGTTACATCTTTGATTTCTCGCGGAGTAACTTGTGATGCTGATAATCTGTTGACTAGCAGTCTGACTCCACAAGCACCCACACGAATTGCTTGATTCAGTTGTTAAAGAGCGGTGGGTTGAGCCTTTCGTCTCAACCGAGGCGCGCATTCTACAGCGCCCCGTGTATCTGTCAAGCGGTTATTTTAAGAAGTTTTCAAAGTTTCCTCTGCAACTTCAACCACTTGCGCTTCCGATCTCTCGTTAGCGGGAGGCGAATTCTACAGCGTTACTCGCTGCTGTCAACACCTCTTTTTGACCGCTTTCGATCGAGAAGATCGAACCGTTAACGGAGCCAGGAAAACCGCCCCACCAACTGCTTCCCAAGCTTCGATGACCTGAAGCCCTGCGCCGCCTAAAATCGTTTAACTCATTGAAACTCAAGGAGTTTTCCGCTTCGACTGCGCCGGAAGTGGGGCGAATTATAGACCTCCAGAATTTCCCTTAATTTGATTTTTCTATCCAGCCAGAAGCACCTCGCTGAAATCCTCCTTATATATAGACGGAATCGCTGCGATTGCGCAGTATATTGCGCAAACCAGCCTTCCCCCCCGCTTTTATCTTGGACGACGCTTAGCAATGACTCTCCCACATCGCAGCCTGGCAACCACTCTTTACCCGGTCGCCCTTCTATTGATTGCCATGGCATCCATCCAGTCGGGAGCTTCACTTGCCAAAAGCATGTTCCCGGTTGTGGGCGCACAGGGCACCACGACGCTGCGGCTTATCTTTGCCAGCCTCATCATGCTGTTGTTGCTGCGACCATGGCGCGCCAAACTCTCAGCTCAATCCCTGCGCACCGTGATCGTTTACGGGATGGCGTTGGGCGGCATGAACTTTCTTTTCTATATGTCGCTGCAAACGGTTCCGCTGGGAATTGCCGTGGCACTGGAATTTACCGGTCCTCTGGCGGTTGCCATTTACGCTTCGCGGCGAGCCATCGATTTTCTCTGGATTGCCCTGGCGATCACCGGCCTGCTTCTATTGATACCCACTGGAGCCACCAGCAGCGGTATTGACCTGGTCGGCGCCGGTTATGCCCTGGGTGCGGGATTCTGCTGGGCACTGTACATCCTGTTTGGCCAGAAGGCTGGCGCGGACAACGGCGTGCAAACCGCCGCACTGGGGGTAATGATCGCGGCCCTCTTCGTCGCGCCCATCGGTATCGTCCACGCAGGGGCCGCATTACTGACGCCGAGCCTGATTCCGATCGCCATTGGCGTCGCCATTCTGTCCACTGCCCTGCCCTACACGCTGGAGATGATCTCCCTCACACGGATGCCAGCCCGTACTTTCGGCACACTCATGAGCATAGAACCCGCCTTCGGTGCGCTCTCAGGACTGGTGTTTCTTCAGGAATACTTATCCCTGGCTCAATGGGCCGCCATTGGCTGCATCATCCTGGCGTCAGTCGGCGCAACGCTGACGATGGGTAGCGCCGCGAAGCCCGCCATCGCGGTTGATTGAGGCAGGATTTAACGAAGCTCTGGTATTTACCGCACATTTAGGCCATGTTTAGCCCGTAACCTAATGTCAGACATGGAATTTTCATACAGGACGTCACGAACGCTTAAAGCAAAAGCGAACACAATCGCAAGCAGACATAAGATCCGCGGCGGTGATAAGGACGGGAATGAAACGAATTTTGATATTGATCGTTGTGCTTGCAATTGCGGGCTGCGCAGCGACAACAAAGACTGAAGTCAAACGCGGTAAAAAGGGTTTGCACATCAACTGCTCCGGCTTGTCCTCGTCCTGGGAACAATGCGCCGCCAGCGCCGCCAACTCATGCGCCCCCAAAGGTTACAGGGTGATCGCAAAGTCGGGCGACGCTGTCGAGGAGCCGGGGGATTATCCTTTCGGACTCAACCCCGCCGGCTATACCAGTCGCAGCATGATCGTCATCTGTAAATAGGCAGCGGGTCAGTCCGGCCGCTGCTGGGCTATTCGACGACTGATCTCATCATGACTGGACTTGAGGACATCACGCTGGACCTCTGGCGTGGCCAGCATGCGGGCGACAACCAACGCGCCCACGCATTGCGACAGAATGGCCCAGGCCAGGCTTTCGCTTCCCAATATCCGCGCCCAGCTTCCATGCAAACGACAGATCCATGTTTGCGCCGCCTCCCTCACCTGCACGTCGGACCGCGCGATCTCAGCGCCCAGCACCGGCAGCGCACACCCCGCCTCCGGCTGTTCGACGTGGCTCATGCTCAGGTACTGCTTGAGACATCGCTCCAGTTTTTGTGAGTCCAGAACCTTCTCACCGCTCAAGCGCTCCAGGCTTTGCGCCAACTCTCGCTCGACGATCGCCTTGAAAAGCTCATCCTTGGATGAGAAGTGACTGTAGAACGCCCCGCCGCTCAAGCCGATCGCCTTCATCAGGCCATCGACACCGACAGTGGAAAACCCCGATTTCTTGGCGGACATGGCACTGCTGGCGAGCAGTTTCTCTCGGGTCTCCAATTTGTGATTGGCTGAATAACGCATATATCTGGCCTCTGATTGCCCACCTTGACGCTTGCCGGATCTTAGCATAACGTCCGTTTAGCTAACGATCGTTTACCAATGAGGCTAATCATGAATAACAAGAAGGTCGTACTGGTTGTTGGCGCAGGCGATGCCACCGGAGGCGCAATAGCCAAACGTTTTGCGCAGGAAGGTTTCGTGGCCTGTGTTACCCGCCGCAGCGCTGACAAACTCGCGCCATTGGTCGATTCAATTCGGGCTCAGGGCGGTGATGCTCATGGTTTTGCCTGTGACGCGCGCAAGGAAGACGAGGTGATCGCGCTGATCGAGCAAATCGAAAGCCAGATCGGTCCGATTGAAGCCTTTGTATTCAACATCGGCGCCAACGTGCCCTGCAGCATCCTTGAAGAGACCGCGCGAAAATATTTCAAGATTTGGGAGATGGCCTGTTTTTCCGGTTTCCTCAATGCTCGGGAAGTGGCCAAACGCATGGCCTCGCGCCAGCGCGGAACGATTCTGTTCACCGGGGCCACGGCGGGACTGCGCGGGGCTTCAGGGTTCGCCGCCTTCGCAGGGGCCAAACATGGCATTCGCGCATTGGCCCAAAGCATGGCCCGTGAACTGGGGCCGATGAATATTCATGTGGCCCATGTGGTGGTGGACGGCGCCATCGACACCGACTTCATTCGCGATAACTTTCCGGAAAAATATGCAACCAAGGATGCGGACGGCATTCTCAATCCCGAACACATCGCCGACAACTATTGGTATCTGCACGCCCAACCCCGCGACGCCTGGACCTTCGAGCTGGACCTGCGGCCCTGGAGCGAACGCTGGTAAACCGCCCCCCTCACAATAACAAGAGCGCAGATACCATGAGCAAATCCGTGGAGTTTTTCTTCGACCTCGGCAGCCCGACCACCTACCTGGCCTATACCCAACTACCGACCCTGTGCGCGCAAACCAACAGTCAGTTGATCTACCGTCCGATGCTGCTTGGCGGCGTCTTCAAGGCGACCGGCAATGCGTCACCGGTTACCGTGCCGGCCAAGGGGCCTTATCTATTCAAGGATTTGAATCGCTTCGCCAACCGCTACGGCGTTGACTTCAAGCTCAATCCGCACTTCCCGATCAATACGCTGTTACTGATGCGCGCCGTGACCGGCATGCAACTGCACCATCCCGAACGATTCGAGGCCTTCATCGATTGCCTGTTTCGCGCCCTGTGGGTGGACGGCCGCAATCTCAACGACTCGGCAACAGTCGCGGAGGTGTTGAACCAGGGCCATTTTGATCCCGATCATGTGCTGGCCCTGACGAGCAACGAGCAGGTCAAGGAAGCACTCAAGATCACCACCGAAGAAGCGATTAAACGGGGCGTGTTCGGCGCCCCGAGCATGTTCGTCGGCGACGAGCTGTTCTTCGGCCAGGATCGGCTGGACTTCGTCCGTGAAGCCCTGGGCTGATGCCTTACGTCAGATCGCCTGCGTCCGCGTGTTCAGCCATTGCAGCGCGTCGCCTTCCAGCAACGGGCTCAATCGACGCTGAACCTCGGCATGGTAGGCGTTGAACCAGTCTTTTTCGTCCTGGGTCAGCAAGGACGGCTCCAGGCAACGCGTGTCGATCGGGCACAGGGTCAGGGTTTCGAACTCGAGGAAGTCGCCGAACTCGCTGCTCCCCGCCTCGCGATTCAACACCAGGTTCTCGATGCGTACCCCCCAACGGCCCGGACGATAAGTGCCCGGTTCGATAGAGGTGATCATGCCCGCCTGCATCGCTGTTTGCGGCGCGGCGGCGGCCTGATAGGCAATCACCTGCGGGCCTTCATGAACGTTGAGAAAGTAACCGACGCCGTGGCCAGTGCCATGACCGTAGTCCACCTGCTCGGCCCAGATCGGCGCGCGAGCGATGGCGTCCAGCAAGGGCGACAGAATGCCCCGTGGAAATTTGGCGCGAGACAAGGCAATCACGCCCTTGAGCACGCGAGTGCAATCCCGCTTCTGCTCCACGGTAGGCGTTCCGACTGGCACCATACGGGTGATATCGGTGGTACCACCCAGGTATTGGCCGCCAGAATCGATCAGCAGCAAGCCATCGCCCTCGATGACCGCGTGGGCTTGCTCCGTGGCGTGGTAATGGGGCATCGCGCCGTTGGCGTTGAACGCGGCAATGGTATTGAAGCTCAGTGAGACAAATTCCGGCCGGCGTGTACGGGCGGCGGTCAGGTGCTCATCGATGGTCAGTTCGGTAATGCGCTCGCGACCCCAGGCGCTTTCCAGCCAGGCAAAGAACTCGCAAAGCGCCGCACCGTCCTGCTCCATGGCCCGACGAATGTGCTCGGCGTCGGCCAGGCTTTTGCGAGACTTGGCCAGCGTCGTAGGGTTGAGTCCCTCGACCAGCTTCACGCCACTGTCCAGATTATCCAGCAAACCGACCGTGACCCGCGCCGGATCGATCTGCAGGCTCGCGCCACTGGGCACTTCCCGTAATGCGGCCGCCGCTTCGCTGTAATCACGCAGGGTCACGCCGTCCTGTTCAAGAACGGCACGCAGCGACGCATCGACCTTATCCAGGGCCACGAACAGCGTTGCCTGTTGCTGGCTGATCAAGGCAAAGGAAACGAATACCGGGTTGAACGACACATCCGCACCGCGCAAGTTGAACAGCCAGGCGATGTCATCCAGCGTGGCGATGAAATGCCACTGGGCACCGCGCTCCTTGAGGGTTTCCCGCAGCTTGGCGAGTTTCTCGACCCGGCTGACGGTCGCCTGCGGCGGCAGATGGGCATAAACCGGTTGGCTCGGCAGGCTTGGGCGGTCGCTCCAGGCCTCCTTGAGCAGATCCATGTCGGTGCGCAACCGCGCCCCGCGTGCCTGAAGCTTGTCGCTCAGGGTCCGGGCCGAGGCCACAGCCATGACCGCGCCATCAACCGCCACCGCTGCGCCTTCAGGCGTCTGTTCGGCCAGCCAATCCAGCGGGCCAGCCTGACCGGGAATGAGCTTGACCAGTTCAATACCGCTGCCTTCAAGCTCCTTGGTGGCCTGCTCCCAATAACGGCTGTCCGCCCAGACGCCCGCGAAGTCCGCCGTGACGATCAGAGTCCCAACCGAGCCATGAAACCCCGACAGCCATTGCCGTCCTTGCCAATAGCCCGGCAGGTATTCCGACAGATGCGGGTCGGCCGATGGCACCAGCAATGCGTGAATGCCTTCGCGATTCATCAATTGGCGGATTCGGGCCAGGCGCTGGGGAACCAGTCCATGGGTCAAAGGCTCGGTACTCATCGTTTCTCCTGCTCGTAAAATAGTGTTGTTCGCTTGCACCAAGGGCTCTGGATATCAACCACAGCGACTGATCAGCGAGCTTAACAGGCATCCGCCCCAAGCTCAGCCCTTAGCCGATGCTTTCGAGCAGCAACGGATACAACGAGGCGACCAGTAACAGCGCCATCCCCCAGTTGAACAGGCGCAGCCAGCGACGATCACGCAAAAGATTGCGTAACAGGCTGCCGCACACCACCCACAGGCTCACGCTCGGCAGGTTGATCAGGGCAAACACCGCAGCGATAACCAGCACATTGAAGAAATAACCTTGAAGCGGCGTGTAGGTGCTGATGGCGCCGATGGCCATGATCCAGGCCTTGGGATTGACCCACTGAAACGCCGCCGCGCCCCAATAGCTGATGGGCGTGCTGTCCCCTGGCCGGTTTTCAGAGACCGGCCCGGAGTGGGCGATTTTCCACGCCAGGTACAACAGGTAGGTCGCACCTACATAGCGCAGTACGGTGTAGAGCAGAGGGTAGGTCTGGAACACCGCGCCCAGGCCAAGCCCCACCGCCAGCACCAGGGAAAAGAAGCCGCAGGTGATGCCCAGCATGTGAGGAATCGTGCGGTTGAAACCGAAATTGACGCCCGAGGCCAGCAACATGGTGTTGTTGGGACCGGGGGTGATCGAGGTCACCAGGGCAAACAGGGCGAAGCCCAGCAACAGGTCAAGCGAAAGGGTCATGGCAGGCATATCCAATGGGACGGTCAGTCAAGTCATGACCCTACCCCACGTCCTGAGCCAAACCCATGGACAGTTAGGCAAAACTTCGAGCAGTACAGTCCTCAGCTCGGCCGCCCAGACCGCTTCATGGCTCGCTCGGCGCTCATTTGCCCCTGGTCGTCGAAACCCACGTTTTTCTGCGAAGGACCGAGCAACTCGGCTTTTTTCGCGTGATATTCCTCAAACGACAGGCCCCGGCGATTCAAGGCTTCAAGGGCCAGTTCACGGGTTTCTTCGGCGGTGTAGGGGCGCAACTCCGGCGACGAAGAGGCGCAGCCGCTCAACACAGTGGCCGTTAACAGCAGCAAAACAGCAAAAGTCCGATTCATGGCAAGTATCCAATGTTCTGAAGTGGGGCGATGAACAAAGGCTACCCGCCGCCTTCACGCGGCAGAAATCAACCCGTTTGATAGTGGGTATTGCTGGCTCGGATCGTCCGCTGCGCTTAACCGACCAACTGGCAATGCAGGGCGTTGTCGGCACTGCGTTCGATGTTGCGCAACACCTGGAACGAGCCGAATGTCACGGCCTTGGCCCTGTGGGCCTGGATCAGCCGCCAGAAATCCTGCTCACCACGCTCGAAACTCTGAAACGCGGCTTCGCCCGCCTCGCGGTTTTGCCAATGCAAATAGTTGAGAACCCGTCGTCCGTCCTCGCTGACCTGGATACTGGCACTCAGAAATCCTGCATGCCCCCGGGCCAGCCGCTCGGTCTGCTCTGACAGGGCCGTCACCAGCGCCTGTTGCCATTGAGGTTCGATGTCGAACTCCATCAACTGGGTAAAACTCTGATTGTTCCTTGGTGATTGCATGAAAGGTCCTCGCTGTACGTAGGGCGGATCTTGCGGTCCGATGGCGTGCAGGGTAAAACCTCTAGTTAACTCAAGGTCAAGCAGAGAATGCAGGCGATGACACAGATAAACGTCCACAAGGAACTCACCGTCGGCCAAGTGGCCACCCGCAGTGGCGTGGCCGTCACCGCCCTGCACTTCTATGAATCCAAGGGGCTGATCAAAAGTAATCGTAACCAGGGCAACCAACGCCGCTATCCACGGGAAGTGTTGCGACGTGTGGCGCTGATCAAGGTCGCCCAAGGCCTTGGCATTCCGTTGGCCGAAATCGGCAGCGCCTTGAAAACCTTGCCCGACGACCGCGCCCCAACGGCGAACGACTGGAAGATCCTCTCAGCCCAGTGGAGCCGCGAGCTGGATCAGCGCATCAACCACTTGATGGCGCTGCGCGATCGACTCAACGGCTGCATCGGTTGCGGCTGCCTGTCGATGGAAGGTTGCCCGCTGCGTAACCAGGGCGATGTGTTGGGCAAGCGCGGGCCGGGAGCGCATCTGCTGGACACGCCGTGAAACGTTCGTCGGGTCATGCGCCGCCCCCAAGTCGCTGTCCTATAGTGGATGGGCGCAAATCGGCGAGGCCCTCTTCGCCTCCCCATAACAACAAGGAGAAACGTCATGGGTGTCAAAGCCATTCCTGAAGGTTTCCATAGCATCACGCCCTACCTGGGCATTCAAAAAGCCGCTGAAGCCATCGAGTTCTACAAAAAAGCCTTCAATGCCACCGAGGTCATGCGCCTGGACATGCCGGACGGGGGCGTCGGTCATGCCGAGCTGCGGATTGGCGATTGCCCGATCATGCTCGGCACGCCTTGTGATCAAGGGCCGTTGCGTAACCCCGAACAATCGGTGCCGGTAGGCCTGCATCTCTATGTCGAAGATGTGGACAAAGCATTCGCCCAAGCGATTGCCGCTGGTGGCACGGTGATTTCCGAGGTCAAGGATCAGTTCTATGGTGATCGCAGCGGCACCTTGAAAGACCCCTTTGGGCATGTGTGGTTTCTGGCTACGCACAAGGAGGATCTGACTCAGGAACAGATTGAACAGCGGGCCAGGGAGATGTTTCAACAGCAGGGCTGACGGCCAACCTGCTCTTGTGGCGAGGGGCCCCATCCCCTTGCCGCAGTTTTTTTACATTTCCGCCCAGCCGATTTGCTGGAGCCAGGATGGGAAATACATCCGGTTCGCAAACGCGAAACATTTTCTTTCATCTTTCGCTTCAGGATTTCCATTGCTCGTTCGTCTTAATTAGATGCAGCAGGTCGCGTCGGCAAAAGCCACGACCGGCTTTTCAGGGTTCAGGGGATTACGAAGCCCGTAATACCGAGCCTTTCATCGAATCAAGACGTTCAAACCATGTCGAAGAAATCCCGCTCCAAACTCTGGTTTCTGGTTCATAGCTGGCTGGCACTGCCCATCTGGTTTTTCGTCCTCATCGTTTGCGTCACCGGCACGCTGGCGGTGGTCAGCCAGGAGATCGTCTGGCTGGTCAATCCCGAGATGCGCGCCAGCAAACCCTCGGACGACGCAGCGCTGCTCAGCTACGACCAGGTCGTCGCCGCCATCAAGCAAGCCCAGCCGCAAACCCAGGTGCAGAGCATCGTACGCCCGGATGAGTCGCATTTTGCCCTGGAGGTCGGCGTGACCTACCCCGACGGGCGCCCCGACAAGATCTACGTCAACCCATACAGCGGCATCGTCCAGGGCTCGGCGCCGACGTTCAATTTCAGAGGTTTTACCCGTGCCCTGCATGGCTGGTGGCTGGTACCGTTCACCAATGGTTACAGCTGGGGATGGTACCTGGTGTCACTCCTCGGCCTGCCGCTGCTGGCATCCCTGGTGACCGGGCTGGTGGTCTACAAGCGTTTCTGGAAGGGTTTTTTCCGTCCGACCCTGCGGATCCGCCACGGCGCACGCATTTTCTGGGGCGATTTCCACAGGCTCAGCGGCATCTGGTCGATCTGGTTCATCGCGGTCATTTCCATTACCGGCACCTGGTTCCTGATCGAGGCGTTGCTGTCGGACAACCAGATTTCCATTTCCAGCGCACCGGTCATTCCGGTGGTATCACGTGAAAGTGTCCCGCTGTCAGCCGACGGTACCGCGCCATCACAACTGAACCTGGACCGCGCGATTGAAATCGCCCGCCAACAAATCCCTGGCCTGGAAACCAGCTTCGTCAGCCTGCCCGGCAACGCTTACAGCCACTTGGAAATCGGTGGACGCGGTTGGTATCCGCTGATGTTCCAGACCGCCACCATCAATCCTTATAACGGTGAGGTCGCCGCCTCGCGACTGCTGTCGGACCGCACAGCGCTGGAATTCGTCACCGAATCCATGCGTCCGTTGCACACCGGGGACTTCGGCGGCCTCTGGATCAAGCTCATCTGGTTCTTCTTCGGTTTGATCATGAGCATGATGGTCCTCAGCGGACTGCTGATCTGGACCAAACGCACCGCCCTGGCTACCGCGAATGCCTTCAAGCGCAGCCAAAAACCTTCCCGGGAAGCTCGAACTGCGCCGTTGTTGCAGCCGTCCATTCACCGTGAATCGCCGGAGGGCAACCTGTGACCCCGTCCACCACCACCGCGCCGCCATCACGTCTAAGTGTGTTCTGGCAAAAATGGCGCTTTCACCTCAACGTGCTGCTATTGCTGATCCCACTGGGTTTCATGCCCAAGTACTTCTCCGAAGCCGCGTTGTTCCGCGGCGATGCCGGGCTGGGTGAGCGGGAGGTCGGTGAAGTCCAGGTCGGCCCCTGGAGCCTGCGCCTTGCAGAGTTTCGCGACGAAGCGCCACGTCTCGATGGACCGGCAGGCCATATGAAGCACTTCAACGCCGCGCTGTGCCAAAGCTGCATCAGCCAGGTCAAGGCTACTTATCTGCGTATCGGCAAACCTCGCAGCCTGCGGGCCGCCGGGGTGATTTTCTTCGGCTCGCCCTATCGCATGGGCGCCTTGTTGCCGGTGCCGCAAAAGACCCGGCTCGACGCCGAACTGTGGATCACCCTTGAAGGCTGGGACGGCTCGATGCACCAGGCTTCCATACCCCTGAGCCAGGCCTCGCCGGCCACCATCGCCTGGCTGAAAACCCAAGGAGCCCAACCATGACTGCCCGCGGCTATCTCAACAGCCTGGTGCTGCTGCTCTGCGCAGGTGCCAGCAGCAACGCCCTGGCCCATAACCCGATGTGTGAATGCAAGGCCATCGACGCTGAGCAGATCCAGTGCACCGGCGGTTTTTCCGACGGCAGTGGCGCGCCCGGCGTGACCCTGGATGTGATCGGCTACGACGAAACCATCCTGGTGCCGGGCAAGCTCGGCGCCGATTCGACGCTGACATTCAAGAAGCCCAACGCCGAGTTCTACGTACTCTTCGACGCCGGCCCCGGCCACGTGGTGGAAATCGACCAAGCCGATATCGAGGCCCCATGAGCAATCCCACCACCCAAGTGATCCGTCCCGCCGGCGCCGGCCATGAAACCCTGTATGTGTTGCTGCTGTGCCTGATCATCATTCTGGTGGCCGGATCGGTGGTGGCCTGGCACGGCGAAACCCATGACGTCAGCGAGGTGCCTGCCCATCAAGTTGACGCCCGCCGCGATCTCAGCGCTGCCGAGCAAGGCATCTATGCCGACCTGCGGGTGACCCTGGATGAGATCCGTCTGCTACGCGAAGAGCAACAGTCCCTGCCCACCCCGCAAATCCTGGCCGAAGAGGGCTTTGCCCCGTTCGCTCAGGACGCCAGTTCCGTCAGCCGAGGCGGACATGTCTGGCGGCAGGTGGAGAACCGGGCCTACTTCGGCGCCAGTGCAAATCCATCCGTCGCCGGTTCATTTCTGATGCGCATCGGCGAAGCATCCGACGCCGTCCCGGACATCTGGCTCAATCGCGGCAACAGCGTCGCCGTCTCCAGCGATCTGGACGACACCGCTTTGTCCGCCGCCGGCTGGAAGCAGATCGTCGCGCAGTTCGACGCCGGCGTAACCCGCCAGCACCGGCACTGACCCCACGTCCTCATTCGAGAGAAGACCGTTTGCCCATGTCTATTGCATTCCAACGCCGCCCTTTGCTGGGCCTGCTGATCGGCCTGCTCGCCTGTCTGTTCACACCACTGGCCAGCGCCGAAGCGGCCAAGCGCCTGCGTATTGGCATCACCCTGCATCCTTATTACAGCTACGTGGCCAACATCGTCGGCGACAAGGCCGAAGTGGTGCCGCTGATCCCGGCCGGCTTCAACCCCCACGCCTACGAACCTCGTGCCGAGGACATCAAGCGCATCAGTGGGCTCGATGTGATCGTGCTCAACGGTGTGGGTCATGACGATTTCGCCGACCGGATGATCGCCGCCAGCGAAACCCCGAACGTGAACGTGATCGAAGCCAATGAAAACGTACCGCTGCTGGCTGCCACCGGGATCGCCGCCCGGGGCGCCGGCAAGGTCGTGAACCCGCATACCTTCCTGTCCATCAGCGCCTCCATTGCCCAGGTCAATAACATCGCCCGGGAGCTGGGCAAGCTTGATCCGGACAACGCCAAGGCATACACCCAGAACGCCCGCGCCTATGGCAAGCGTCTGCGACAAATGCGTGCCGCGGCCCTGGCAAAGTTGACCCAGGCCCCCAATGCCGAGTTGCGGGTCGCCACGGTCCACGCCGCCTACGATTACCTGCTGCGCGAATTCGGCCTGGAGGTCACCGCCGTGGTCGAGCCGGCCCATGGCATCGAGCCAAGCCCGAGCCAGTTGAAGAAGACCATCGACCAACTGCGCGAACTGGACGTGAAAGTGATCTTCTCGGAGATGGACTTTCCGTCCACCTACGTCGACACCATCCAGCGTGAGTCGGGGGTGAAACTGTACCCGCTCTCGCACATTTCCTACGGCGACTACAGCGCTGAGAAGTACGAAAAGGAAATGACCGGCAACCTCGACACCGTGGTCCGGGCCATTCAGGAGTCCGGCGCATGACTGTCCAGGAAACGCTCACCTTGCAACACGTCGGCCCCTTGATCGAGTTCGACGATGTCAGCCTGAACCTGGGCCGCACCACGATTCTCGACGCCGTGGCCTTCCAGGTGCAGCCGGGCAGCATTCATGCGCTGGTGGGTCCGAACGGCGGAGGCAAGAGTTCGCTGATCAAGACCTTGCTCGGGCAGATGCCCCACCAGGGACGCTTGAGCCTGCAATGGCCGGGTGAGCCCGGTGTCATCGGCTATGTGCCCCAAGCCTTGGAATTCGACCGCGGCCTGCCTATGACCGTGGATGATTTCATGGCAGCGATGTGCCAACGCCGGCCGGCCTTTCTCGGCCTGAGCAAGCATTACGTCGGCGCTATCGGCCAGGCCCTGGAACGGGTCGGCATGCAGGACAAACGCAAGCGTCGCATGGGCGCGCTGTCCGGCGGTGAACGCCAGCGGGTGTTGTTGGCCCAGGGGCTGATTCCTGCGCCGCAACTGCTGGTGCTGGATGAACCGATGTCGGCGCTGGACGAGGCCGGCATCCAGGTGTTTGAACACCTGCTGCGAGACTGGCGCCAGGCCGGCATCACGGTGCTGTGGATCGAACATGACCTGGAAGCCGTCGGGCGCCTGGCTGACCGCGTCACCGGCCTGAACCGCCGCGTGCTGTTCGATGGCCCGCCGCGTCAGACCCTGACGCCGGAGCGCTTGCTGACGCTGTTTTCCACCCATCCACGCCCGAACGGGAGCGCCGCCTGATGAGTTACGAAGCCTTTCGTTTGATGGTCCAGGGTTGGGCGTCGTCCGGCTATCTGCCCGAAGCGCTGGCTTACGGGTTTGTGGTCAATGCGTTGCTGGCCGGGCTGCTGATCGGCCCGGTGCTGGGTGGCCTCGGCACCCTGGTGGTGGTCAAGCGCTTCGCGTTTTTCTCTGAAGCCGTGGGCCACGCGGCGCTGACCGGCGTGGCGGTCGGCATCCTGCTCGGCGAACCCTACACCGGGCCCTACGGCAGCCTGTTCGGCTATTGCCTGCTGTTCGGCATCCTGCTCAATTACCTGCGCAACCGCACCGGCCTGGCACCGGACACGCTGATCGGCGTTTTCCTCTCGGTGTCCCTGGCCCTGGGCGCCAGCCTGCTGCTGATCCTGGCGGGCAAGATCAACGTGCACATTCTGGAAAACGTGCTGTTCGGCTCGGTGCTGACGGTCAATGGCAATGACCTGCTGGTGCTGGCGGTGGTCGGTTCACTGGTGATGGCTTTGGCGTTGCCGCTGTACAACCGCATCATGCTCGCCAGTTTCAATCCGCAACTGGCGGCGG
The DNA here is from genome assembly GCF_057787095.1 of Pseudomonas sp. N-1-13. Lineage (NCBI taxonomy): Bacteria > Pseudomonadati > Pseudomonadota > Gammaproteobacteria > Pseudomonadales > Pseudomonadaceae > Pseudomonas > Pseudomonas sp. N-1-13. The sequence goes on from NZ_JBYNRI010000001.1 coordinate 4,029,581, forward strand.
TGCGCGGGGTGGCGGTCAAGACGCTGGATTACCTGTTCGTGGTGTTGGTGACGCTGATCACCGTGGCGGCGGTAAAGGTCATCGGCGCAATTCTGGTGGGGGCCTTGCTGGTGATTCCGGCGGCTGCGGCGCGTCTGCTCAGCCAGTCGTTGAAAGGTTTTTTCTGGTGCTCCGTGCTGATCGCAACCGTCAGCACCCTGTGCGGGATTCTCGCACCGATTGTCTTCGACCTGCCGATCCCGTCCGGTGCCGCGATCATTCTGGTGGCCGGCATCGCATTTGCCCTGGCCGCCATTGCCCGGGGTGTTGTCCCCAGCCTCAAAGGGAATCTTGGATAAATGGTTCTTTCATTGCGACAACTGGCATTGGCCGTGGCCCTGTGCGGTCTGGTAAACAGCCCTTCTTTCGCCGCCGAAGGCACACCGGTGCGCCTGCTTGCTTCGTTGCCGGTCACCTACGGCTTGGGTGAAGCGTTGCTCAAGGGCACCGATGTCAGCCTGGAGCGCGCCGCGCCGGCCAATCTGCCCGGGACGCGCCAGAATGCCTACTTCAGCGGCCGTGGCGCGCCGGCTCTGAGCAAGCTGGCCAGCGATGCCGACGCAGTAATCGGGCTGCGCTCGTTGTGGCCGGATGATCCGCTGTACCCCATGGCCCGACGCAGCAATATCCGCATCGTCGAAGTCGATGCCGCCCGCCCGGTGGACGGCGCCCTGCCCGGCATTGCCGTGCAACCGGGATCGGTCGATGGCCTGGCGAGCCAACCGTGGATGGCCAGCCATAACCTGGGACGGATGGCCGATGTCATCGCCGCCGACCTGGTGCGCCTGGCACCGACGGCCAAACCGAAGATCGACGCCAACCTGGCGGCGCTCAAGCAACGCCTGCTCAAGCTCAGCGCCGAGAGTGAAAAACGCCTGGCCAGTGCCGACAACCTGAGCGTGGTCAGCCTGAGCGAGCATTTTGGCTACTTGATAAGCGGCTTGAATCTGGACGGGATCAGCACCGATGCCCGGCCCGACGCCGAATGGACACCCGAAGCCCTCAAGCAATTGACCGCCACGTTGAAAGACAACGATGTGAAGCGGGTGCTGCATCATCGCCAGCCCGCGGATGCCGTGAAAGCAGCCATCACTGAGGGCGGCAGTCAGTTACTGGTCCTGAGCACCGACGCCGCCGACCCGGTGGCGGAGCTGGAGAGCAATGTGGACCTGGTCGTCACCGCGTTGACAGGGGGCTGATTGCAGGAATGCGCGCCCCTGTGGGAGCGGGCTTGCTCGCGATAGCGGTGTATCAGGCGACATCAATGCTGACTGTGCCGGCCTCATCGCGAGCAGGCTCGCTCCCACAGGTTCAATCGCGGATGTTCGCAGATTCTGTGCTCACCACAAATCCACTGTGGGAGCGAGCCTGCTCGCGATGAGGCCGGCACATCCAACCTCTTTGCGGGCTGTACCATCGCTATCGCGAGCAGGCTCGCTCCCACAGTTTTGATCGCGGATGCTCGCAGACGCCGCGTTCACCACGGGTTTGCCTGGGTCAAGTGTCAGTTCAGAACATCCCCCGGCACCCGCACAAACCCTTCCATCAATACCCGCGCGCTGCGGCTCATGATGGCTTTTTTCACGGTCCATTCGCCATTGACCTGGCTGGCCTCGGCGCCGACGCGCAAGGTGCCGGAGGGATGGCCGAAGCGCACAGCGGTGCGGTCGATGCCGCCGGCCGCCAGGTTCACCAGCGTGCCGCTGATCGCCGCCGCCGTGCCGATGGCGACCGCCGCGGTGCCCATCATCGCATGGTGCAGTTTGCCCATGGACAGTGCTCGCACCAGCAAGTCGACGTCCCGCGTCGTCACGGCTTTACCGCTGGAGGAGATGTAGTCCGCCGGCGGTGCGACAAACGCCACCTTCGGCGTGTGCTGGCGCTGGGCGGCTTCGTCCAGATGCTGAATCAGGCCCATGCGCAAGGCGCCGTGGGCACGGATGGTTTCGAACATAGCCAGGGCCTTGGGATCGCCATTGATGGCGCCCTGCAATTCGGTGCCGGTATAACCAACGTCCCGGGCATTGATGAAGATCGTCGGGATGCCGGCGTTGATCAGGGTCGCCTTGAAGGTACCAACACCAGGCACCTCAAGGTCGTCCACCAGGTTGCCGGTGGGAAACATCGAGCCGCCACCGCCCTCCTCCTCGGCCGCCGGGTCCATGAATTCCAGTTGCACTTCAGCCGCCGGAAAGGTCACGCCGTCGAGCTCGAAGTCACCGGTTTCCTGCACCGCGCCGTCGGTGATCGGCACATGGGCGATGATGGTCTTGCTGATATTGGCTTGCCAGATCCGCACCACGGCCACGCCGTTTTGTGGGATGCGACTGGCGTCCACCAAACCACTGCTGATGGCGAATGAACCGACCGCCGCCGACAGGTTGCCGCAGTTGCCGCTCCAGTCCACGAACGGTTTGTCGATGGACACCTGACCGAACAGGTAATCGACATCGTGATCGGCTCGGGTGCTCTTGGACAGGATCACAGTCTTACTGGTGCTCGACGTCGCGCCGCCCATGCCATCGATCTGCTTCTCGTATGGATCGGGGCTGCCGATCACCCGCAGCAGCAAAGCATCCCGGACCGAGCCGGGAACGCGGGCCGCTTCGGGCAGGTCCTGCAAGCTGAAGAACACGCCTTTGCTGGTGCCACCACGCATGTAAGTGGCGGGGATTCTGATTTGCGGTGCGTGAGCCATGATGCTCCTCAAGCGGGCCCGCAAGGGTGCCCGCAGCTGTGATTTAGACGGCAACCGCCGATTCCAGGAAGTCCTGGGCAAAGCGCTGCAATACGCCGCCGGCTTCGTAGATCGACACTTCTTCGGCGGTATCGAGACGGCAGGTCACCGGCACTTCGACGCGCTCGCCGTTCTTGCGGGTGATGACCAGGGTCAGCGTCGCACGCGGGGTGCGCTCGCCGATCACGTCATAGACCTCGCTGCCGTCGATGCCCAGGGTCTTGCGATCGGTGCCCGGCTGGAACTCCAGCGGCAACACCCCCATCCCCACCAGATTGGTGCGGTGGATACGCTCGAAACCTTCAGCGGCAATCGCCTCGACACCGGCCAGGCGCACGCCCTTGGCCGCCCAGTCCCGGGACGAACCCTGGCCGTAGTCGGCACCGGCGATGATGATCAGCGGCTGCTTGCGCTCCATGTAGGTTTCGATGGCTTCCCACATGCGCATGACCTGGCCTTCCGGCTCGACCCGGGCCAGAGAACCCTGCTTGACCTTGCCGTTTTCCTGGACCATCTCGTTGAACAGTTTCGGGTTGGCGAAGGTCGCACGCTGGGCGGTCAAATGGTCGCCCCGATGGGTTGCGTAAGAGTTGAAATCTTCTTCCGGCAGGCCCATTTTCGCCAGGTATTCGCCAGCGGCACTGTCGAGCATGATGGCGTTGGACGGCGACAGGTGGTCGGTGGTGATGTTGTCCGGCAGCACCGCCAGCGGACGCATGCCCTTGAGCGGCCGCGCACCGGCCAGCGCTCCTTCCCAATACGGCGGGCGACGGATATAGGTGCTTTGCGGGCGCCAGTCATACAACGGCGTCACTTTTGGCCCGGTGTCCTCCTGGATGGCGAACATCGGGATGTACACCTGACGGAACTGCTCCGGCTTCACCGAGGCCTTGACCACCGCATCGATTTCTTCGTCGCTCGGCCAGATGTCCTTGAGGCGGATCTCGCGACCGTCCACCACGCCCAGCACATCCTTCTCGATGTCGAAGCGGATGGTCCCGGCGATGGCATAGGCCACCACCAGCGGCGGCGAGGCAAGGAACGCCTGTTTGGCGTACGGATGGATGCGCCCATCGAAGTTGCGGTTGCCCGATAACACAGCGGTGGCGTACAAGTCGCGGTCGATGATTTCCTGCTGGATCAGCGGGTCCAGCGCACCGGACATGCCATTGCAGGTGGTGCAGGCGAAGGCCACGACACCAAAACCCAATTGCTCCAGCTCTTTGGTCAGACCGGCTTCATCCAGGTACAGCGCCACGGTTTTCGACCCCGGCGCCAGGGACGACTTGACCCATGGCTTGCGGGTCAGGCCCAGGCGGTTGGCGTTGCGCGCCAGCAGGCCGGCAGCGATCACGTTGCGTGGGTTGCTGGTGTTGGTGCAACTGGTGATGGCGGCGATGATCACCGCGCCGTCGGGCATTTGCCCGGGCACATCGTCCCACTGACCGGAGATACCTTTGGCGGCCAGATCCGACACCGCGACGCGGGCGTGGGGGTTGCTGGGACCAGCCATGTTGCGCACCACCGACGACAGATCAAAGGTCAAGCCGCGCTCGTATTGCGCGCCCTTGAGCGTGTCGGCCCACAGGCCTGCCTGCTTGGCGTAGGTCTCGACCAGTTGAACCTGCTGGTCTTCGCGGCCGGTGAGCTTCAGGTAATCGATAGTCTGTTGGTCGATGTAGAACATCGCCGCCGTGGCGCCGTATTCCGGGGCCATGTTGGAAATGGTCGCGCGGTCGCCCAAGGTCAGGGCGCTGGCGCCTTCACCGAAAAACTCCAGCCAGGCACCGACGACTTTTTGTTTGCGCAGGAATTCGGTCAGCGCCAGCACCATGTCGGTGGCGGTGATGCCCGGTTGTAACTTGCCGGTCAGCTCGACGCCAATGATTTCCGGCAGGCGCATCCACGAGGCACGCCCCAACATCACGCTTTCGGCTTCCAGGCCGCCAACGCCAATGGCGATCACGCCCAAGGAATCGACGTGGGGGGTGTGGCTGTCAGTGCCCACGCAGGTATCAGGGAACGCCACGCCGTCACGCTGCTGGATCACCGGTGACATTTTTTCCAGGTTGATCTGGTGCATGATCCCATTGCCCGGCGGGATCACGTCGACGTTCTTGAAGGCTTTCTTGGTCCAGTTGATGAAGTGAAAGCGGTCTTCGTTGCGCCGGTCTTCAATGGCGCGGTTCTTGGCGAACGCCTGGGGATCGGACCCGCCGCTTTCCACCGCCAGGGAGTGGTCGACGATCAACTGGGTCGGCACCACCGGATTGACCTGCGCCGGATCGCCGCCCTGCAGGGCAATGGCGTCGCGCAGGCCGGCCAGGTCTACCAGGGCGGTCTGGCCGAGGATGTCATGGCACACTACCCGGGCCGGAAACCATGGGAAGTCCAGATCGCGCTTGCGCTCGATCAGTTGCAGCAGCGACTCGCCCAGCGTCGCCGGATCGCAGCGACGCACCAGGTTTTCCGCCAGCACCCTGGAGGTATACGGCAGGCCATCGTAAGCGCCAGGCCGGATGGCATCCACGGCCCCGCGAACGTCGAAATAATCCAGCGAAGTGCCGGGCAGCGGTTTGCGAAATTCTGTGTTCATCGTCAGCACTCGGGTCACGGTGGTTTCAGAAGGGGTTGGCGCAGCTACTGAAGTGAACCTGTTCCCCTGTGGGAGCGAGCCTGCTCGCGATGACTGAGTCGCAGCCGACATCGATGTCGTCTGGCCCACCGCTATCGCGAGCAGGCTCGCTCCCACCATGGTTTTTGGTTCCTTCAGTTGCAGCGTCAGCGCCCTCCAGTTCAGCGTTGTTCGATTGGCACGAACTTGCGCTGTTCGACGCCGGTGTATTCGGCGCTCGGTCGGATGATGCGGTTGTTGGCACGTTGTTCGTAGACGTGGGCGGCCCAGCCGGTCAGGCGCGAGCAAACGAAGATCGGCGTGAACAGCTTGGTCGGGATGCCCATGAAGTGGTACGCCGAGGCATGGTAGAAATCGGCGTTGGGAAACAGTTTTTTCTGCTCCCACATGGTCTTGTCGATGGCCTCGGAAACCGGGAACAGCACCGTGTCACCCACCTCGTCGGCAAGTTTTTTCGACCAACCCTTGATCACCTCATTGCGCGGGTCGTTGTCCTTATAGATCGCGTGGCCGAAGCCCATGATCTTGTCCTTGCGCTCGAGCATCCCGAGGGTGCCCTTGATCGCCTCCTCCGGCGACTGGAAGCGCTGGATCATCTCCATCGCCGCTTCGTTGGCCCCACCATGCAACGGGCCGCGCAGCGAACCGATGGCGGCGGTGATGCAGGAAAACAGGTCAGACAGGGTCGAGGCACACACCCGCGCCGTGAAGGTCGAGGCGTTGAACTCGTGCTCGGCATACAGAATCAGCGAGACGTTCATCACCTTGACGTGCAGCTCGCTCGGCTTCTTGCCATGCAACAGGTGCAGGAAATGGCCGCCGATGGAGGTTTCGTCGGTCACACACTCGATGCGCTGGCCTTCGTGGCTGAAGCGATACCAGTAGCACATGATCGCCGGGAACGCGGCCAACAGGCGGTCGGTCTTGTCATGCTGTTCGGAGAAATTCAGCTCCGGTTCCAGGTTGCCCAGGAACGAGCAGCCGGTGCGCATCACGTCCATTGGGTGGGCGTCGGCGGGAATGCGCTCCAACACCTCTTTCAAGGCTTGGGGCAAGTCCCGCAATTGGCTCAGTTTGCCTGTGTAGGCGTCCAGTTGCGCCTGGGTCGGCAGCTCGCCATACAGCAGCAGGTAAGCCACTTCTTCAAATTGCGCGTCAGCCGCCAGCTCGCGGACGTCGTAGCCGCGATAGGTCAGGCCGGCACCTGACTGGCCTACGGTGGACAATGCGGTTTGCCCGGCCACCTGGCCACGGAGCCCGGCGCCACTGAGTACTTTTGCTTCGGCCATTTGCTGTCTCCATTTTTTAGATTTGTAGAGGCTGCGCTCTGTTCATTTTTTTGCCGCGAACAACGCATCGAGCTTTTGCTCGAAGGTGTGGTAGTCGATGCGATCGTAAAGCTCCATGCGAGTCTGCATGGTGTCGATGACGTTCTGTTGCGTACCGTCGCGGCGGATTGCGGTATAGACGTTCTCGGCCGCTTTGTTCATGGCGCGGAAGGCCGACAGGGGGTACAGCACCAGGGACACGTCGGCGCCCGCCAATTGTTCGGTGGTGTACAGCGGTGTCGCGCCGAATTCAGTGATGTTGGCCAGGATCGGGGCTTTCACCCGGCTGGCGAAAAGCTTGTACATCTCAAGTTCGGTAATGGCTTCCGGAAAGATCATGTCGGCACCGGCCTCGATGCACGCGGCGGCGCGGTCCAGGGCCGATTCCAAGCCCTCCACGGCCAGGGCGTCGGTACGGGCCATGATCACGAAGCTGTCATCGGTGCGCGCGTCGACGGCGGCTTTGATGCGGTCGACCATTTCCTGTTGCGAGACGATCTCTTTGTTCGGACGGTGACCGCAACGCTTGGCGCCGACCTGGTCTTCAATATGAATGGCCGCCGCGCCGAACTTGATCATCGACTTGACCGTGCGGGCCACATTGAACGCCGAGGAGCCAAACCCGGTATCCACGTCCACCAGCAACGGCAGGTCGCAGACGTCGGTGATACGGCGCACATCGGTCAGCACGTCATCCAGGCCGGTGATGCCCAGGTCCGGCACGCCAAGGGAGCCGGCCGCCACGCCGCCGCCCGACAGGTAGATCGCCTTGAAACCGGCGCGTTTGGCCAGCAGCGCGTGGTTGGCGTTGATCGTGCCCACCACTTGCAGCGGATGCTCGTTGGCGACCGCATCGCGAAAACGCTGGCCTGGAGTGCTGTTGCTCATGACTCACCTCGTTCAGTGGCGGCGCTGTCCTGGAAATGACGCGCGATGTTGCGTTTGGAAGCGCCGATGTGCCGGCGCATCAATAATTCAGCCAGTTCACCGTCACGGTCGGCGATGGCATCGAGAATCCTGTGGTGCTCGGCAAAGGCCTGGCGCGGACGATTGGGCGTGGTGGAAAACTGGATGCGGTACATGCGCACCAACTGATACAGCTCGCCGCAGAGCATTTGCGTCAGGGTGCGGTTGCCGCTGCCCTGGATGATCCGGTAATGGAAATCGAAGTCGCCTTCCTGCTGGTAATAGCCGACACCGGCCTGGAACGCCGCGTCGCGCTCATGGGTTTCCAGGACCCGGCGCAGCTCGTCGATTTCTTCCAGGGTCATGCGCTCGGCCGCCAGACGGCAGGCCATGCCTTCCAGGGACTCGCGGATTTCATAGAGTTCCAGCAACTCGGCGTGGCTCAGGGACACCACCCTGGCGCCCACGTGAGGCACCCGCACCAGCAGGCGCTGGCCTTCCAGGCGATGGATGGCCTCGCGCAGCGGGCCGCGGCTGATGCCGTAGGTGCGTGCCAGTTCGGGCTCGGAGATCTTGCTGCCAGGCGCGATATCGCCTCGCACGATTGCGGCCTGGATACGCCGGAAGACGTTCTCGGAAAGGGTTTCCGATTCCTCTTGGGCAATGGCCGGTGATTCGAGCTGATCGAGCATATTGTCGACACCTTATAAATCTATAAGGCAAAAACTAACCAATCACTGCACTTTCGTCAAAGTAAAATTAGACATTGTCGACAATCGTCTAATAAGGGCCTCCTCCATAACCAAGTGCGTCGGATAAGCGGTTGCGTCCGGGCGGCGGTGGCGTCAGAAAACCACCGTGCTAGAATGCCGCCGCAATTTGCCGCTCTGCATCTATTAAGAGAAGGCAACCCAGGGAGCTTGTGCAGCAATGCCAGGGCCTGAACCGACGAACGGAACACTGTGCATCAGGATTTATGACACTCAAGCCCTTAACTGCTGTCCTTTGTTTCACGTGCCTGCCGGGGCTTGTCCTGGCGGGTGAAAAAACCGTGTACGGCCTCAATGAATACGCCGCCCTGCAGGGCATCGACCTGGAGGTTGCCGCCAAGTTGGACACCGGGGCCAAAACCGCTTCGCTCAGCGCCCGGGACATCAAGCGCTTCAAACGCGATGGCGAATCCTGGGTGCGTTTTTACCTGGCCATCGACGCGGCGCATTCGCACCCTATCGAACGTCCCCTGGCCCGGGTCAGCAAGATCAAACGCCGCGCCGGTGACTATGACCCCGAAGAAGGCAAGAACTACACGGCTCGGCCGGTCATCGAGCTGGACATCTGCATGGGCTCGGCCCTGCGCAGCATCGAAGTGAACCTCACCGACCGCAGCGCTTTCCAATACCCGCTACTGATCGGCTCCGAAGCCCTCAAACGCTTCGACGCGCTGGTCGACCCCAGTCTCAAATACGCTGCCGGCAAACCCGCCTGCGCCAATGCCGCTCAAACCGCAGAGTAATTCCAATGCGCTCTCTTACCCTCCATTTGAAAATGCTGATCGCCATCCTGGTGGTGCTGGGCCTGTCGGTGACGGCCTATCAGATTTTCGTGCTCGGCATCCCGGTGACCGAAGACGCCACCGACGACTTGTGGAACATCGACGCCAAGATCGAGTTCGTCCCCAATGCCAAGGATCCGGTGAAGATCCAGATGTTCGTGCCGCCGCTGAGCATGGACTACGTCAGCCTCAACGAGAGCTTCATCTCCAATAACTACGGTGTGGCGGTGAACCGGGTGGACGGTAACCGCAAGGTCACGTGGTCGGCCCGTCGGGCCAAGGGCAACCAGACCCTGTATTACCGCCTGGTGCTGACCAAGCGCTATACCTCGGAAAAATCCAAGATCAAGGGCCCGACCTTCCGCGACAGCATCGCCGTCGAGGGCCCCGAGAAGCTGGCCGCCGAAGCCCTGCTCGCGCCGATCCGCCAGCACTCGGCCGACGTCGAGACCTTCATCAGTGAAGCGATCAAACGGGTCAACAACCCCAACGACGACAACGTCAAGTTGCTGCTGGCTGGTGATCCGTCCATAGCCAGCAAGGCCAGAGTCGTCGAACTGGTGCTGTCTATCGCCCACGTGCCGGTGGAGAAGGTCCATACCATCCGCCTGGTTGCCGACCAACCGCAGTCGCCTGAACTGTGGCTGCGCAGTTTCAACGGCACCGACTGGCTGTATTTCAACCCGGATACCGCTGAGCGGGGCCTGCCCAGCGACCGTCTGCTGTGGTGGACCGGTGATGAAAACCTGATCACCGTCGATGGCGGCAAAAAAGCCACCGTCACCTTCACCATGAACAACAGCGAAATGAACGCCATTCGCCTGGCCAAGCTGACGGACGAAAACACCGACGCCAACTTCCTCGAATACTCGCTCTACGGCCTGCCGCTACAAACCCAGCAGACGTTCATGATCATGGTGATGATCCCGATCGGCGTGCTGGTGATTCTGGTGCTGCGCAACCTGATCGGCCTGCAGACCCTGGGCACGTTCACACCGGTGTTGATCGCCCTGGCCTTCCGCGAAACCCAGCTGGGCTTCGGCATCATCCTGTTTACAGTCATCACGACGCTGGGCCTGTCCCTGCGCTCCTATCTGGAACATCTCAAGCTGCAAATGCTGCCAAGGCTTTCGGTGGTGCTGACGTTCGTGGTGGTGCTGATCGCCGCCATCAGCCTGTTCAGCCACAAGCTGGGCCTGGAACGCGGGCTGTCGGTCGCGCTGTTCCCGATGGTGATTCTGACCATGACCATCGAACGCCTGTCCATTACCTGGGAAGAACGCGGCGCCAGCCACGCCATGAAGGTGGCCATCGGCACCCTGTTCGCCGCCGCCCTGGCGCACCTGATCATGAGCGTGCCGGAGCTGGTGTACTTCGTGTTCACCTTCCCGGCCATCCTGCTGATTCTGGTAGGTTTCATGCTGGCCATGGGTCGCTACCGCGGCTACCGCCTGACCGAGCTGGTACGGTTCAAGGCCTTCGTCAAGGCTGACTCATAATGTTCGGCCTGTGGAAGACCTGGAAGGCCCTGGAGGCCCGCGGCATCATGGGCATCAATCGGCGTAACGCCGACTATGTGCTCAAATACAACAAGCGCAGCCTGTACCCGATCGTCGATGACAAGATCATCACCAAGGAACGGGCCATCGCTGCCGGCATCCATGTGCCGGAGCTGTATGGGGTGATCTCCACCGAGAAGGAAATCGACAAGCTCGACGAGATCATCGGCGGGCGCACCGACTTCGTGATCAAGCCGGCCCAGGGCGCGGGTGGCGACGGCATCATCGTCATTGCCGACCGCTTCGAGGGCCGCTATCGCACGGTGTCCGGCAAGATCATCAGCCATGAAGAAATCGAACACCATGTGTCCAGCATCCTTACCGGTCTCTACTCCTTGGGTGGGCACCGGGACCGGGCGCTGATCGAATATCGCGTGACCCCGGACCAGATCTTCAAGAGCATCAGCTATGAAGGCGTGCCGGACATTCGCATCATCGTACTGATGGGCTATCCGGTGATGGCCATGCTGCGCTTGCCAACCCGCCAGTCCGGCGGCAAGGCCAACCTGCACCAGGGCGCCATCGGCGTGGGTGTCGACCTTGCCACCGGCCTGACCCTGCGCGGTACCTGGCTGAACAACATCATCACCAAACACCCTGACACCACCAACGCGGTGGACGGCGTGCAACTGCCCTACTGGGACGGCTTCATGAAACTGGCCGCCGGTTGCTATGAACTGTGCGGGCTGGGCTACATCGGCGTGGACATGGTGCTGGACCAGGAAAAAGGTCCGTTGATCCTGGAGCTCAACGCCCGACCGGGTCTGAACATCCAGATCGCCAACGACTGCGGCCTGACTCTGCGCACCCACGCGGTGGAAGCCCGCCTGGAAGAACTCAAGGCCCGTGGCGTGGTTGAAACCGTCGAGGAGCGCGTGGCGTTTGCCCAGGAGTTGTTTGGGCATATTCCGCCGGTTGAGGGTTGAGGGCTGAAACACCCCTGTGGCGAGGGGATTTATCCCCGCTGGGTTGCGAAGCAGCCCCAAACAGGCAGATGCAGTCAGCCTGATACACCGGGGTGGTAAGTTTTAGGGTTGCTGCGCAACCCAGCGGGGATAAATCCCCTCGCCACAAGGTGTTCACAGCCAAATGTTTCGATGGCCCCATACTTACTCATCTCCGACATCCCTCTAGGAGCAAATCCTACAGAGGGATTACAATCGCCACCCCGCCTGAACGGCTGACCCACCCCGCCCATGTCAACCTGCTCTGTACACCCGCTGCCTTACCGCGCCAACCCCGCCGAGTATTTCGCGGTGATCCGCCATGCCCCGGGCAGTGTGCTGCTCGACAGCGGCCGGCCGAGTGCCGAACGCGGACGCTATGATTTGCTCAGTGCCTGGCCGCTGGAGCATCTGGCGGTACTGTCAGACGAGACCGGTGCCGATTTCCTGCAACGCTTGCGTATTCATCTGACGCAACTGGGGAGTGCTGTACTGCCGGCCTCGGTGCAATTGCCTTTCGCTGGCGGCCTGATCGGCTACCTGAGCTACGACTTCGGCCGACATCTCGAAACCCTGCCGTCCCACGCCAAAGACGATCTGCACCTGCCCGACGCGCGGTTCGGTGTGTACGACTGGGCGCTGGTCACCGACCATCAGGCCGGGACCAGCCAGTTGGTGTTTCACCCTCACTGCGCCGACAGCGAACGCCAGCGCCTGATTGCGCTCTTCAGCCAGCCAACCTCAGCGCCTGTGACCGCCTTCAGCCTCGAAGCGCCCATGGCGGCCGACCTCAATAGCGATGCCTATCGACTGGCCTTCGAACGGATCCAAGCGTATATCCAGGCCGGCGACTGCTACCAGGTCAACTTTGCCCAGCGCTTCCGCGCCCCGTGCCAAGGCGATGCCTGGGCCGCCTATCAGGCGCTGCGGGCGGCTTGCCCGACGCCGTTTTCCGGCTTCCAGAGCTTGCCCGATGGCGGCGCGGTGCTGAGTCTGTCACCCGAGCGTTTCGTCAAGGTCAGCGAAGGTCATGTGGAGACCCGCCCGATCAAGGGCACCCGTCCACGCGGCGCAACCCCTGACGAAGACGCCGCACACGCCGCCGAGTTGCTGACCAGCCCCAAGGACCGGGCGGAAAACCTGATGATTGTCGATCTGCTGCGCAACGACCTGGGCCGTACCTGCCGCATCGGCTCGGTGCGCGTGCCGGAGTTGTTCAGCCTGGAAAGCTACCCCAACGTCCACCATCTGGTCAGCAGCGTGACCGGCGAGCTGGCCGACGCCAAGGACGCCCTGGACTTGATCGCAGGCAGCTTCCCCGGCGGCTCGATCACCGGCGCACCGAAAATCCGCGCCATGCAGATCATCGACGAACTCGAACCGACCCGGCGCGGGCTGTATTGCGGCTCGTTGCTGTACCTGGACGTACGCGGAGAGATGGACAGTTCCATCGCCATCCGCAGCTTGCTGGTCAAGGATGGACAGGTGTGTTGCTGGGGCGGCGGCGGGATTGTCGCGGATTCGGATTGGCAGGCGGAGTATCAGGAGTCGATTACCAAGGTTCGGGTGTTGCTCGAAACTTTGCAGAACCTTTAAAGCATCGCAAACAAGCCCCTGACCAGGCGCAGAACCCTGTGGGAGCGAGCTTGCTCGCGATAGCGGAGTGCCAGTTGGCTCAAATGCTGCTGACCCAACGCTATCGCGAGCAAGCTCGCTCCCACAGGGGGATTGGGTTTACAAGCTTAGATTTCGATTCGAGGCCTTGATGAATTCCTGCTTCAACTCAGCAAAACTGTGCACTGCCGGGAACTGCGGGAACTCTTGAATCACATTATCCGGCGCATGGAACAGAATCCCGGCATCGGCTTCACCCAGCATCGTGGTGTCATTGTAGGAATCCCCCGCCGCAATCACCCGGTAGTACAGGCTCTTGAAGGCCAATACCGACTGGCGCTTGGGATCTTTCTGACGCAGTTGGTATCCGGTTACCCGTCCGCTGTCATCGGTAATCAGACGATGGCAGAGCAACGTCGGAAAACCCAGCTGGCGCATCAGGGGTTGGGAGAATTCGTAGAAGGTGTCGGAAAGAATCACCACCTGGAAGCGCTCGCGCAGCCAGTCGACGAACTCGATGGCGCCGTCCAGCGGCTTGAGGGTGGCGATGACTTCCTGAATATCGGAGAGCTTGAGGCCATGCTCATCGAGGATGCGCAACCGTTGCTTCATCAACACGTCGTAGTCGGGAATGTCCCGCGTGGTCGCCCTGAGGGATTCAATACCGGTTTTTTCAGCGAAGGCGATCCAGATTTCCGGGACCAGTACACCTTCCAGGTCGAGACAGGCAATTTCCACAAGACACTCCCATTTTTTGATGTTTATCGGTTGAGCGAACGAAAGGACTGCCGACTCTAGCCATTCGCCGATGCCTGCGCAACGCACAGGAGCGCGCCAGCCCCGACAGCTTTTGTTACCATCAGCCCCATATAGAGCGCCCAGCGCCACCGACCTGTAGGAAGCCGCCCTGATGAGCCCATCGTTTGACGTCGTGGAACTCGCCACGACCTATGCCAACAAGTCCCCACAGGACATCCTCAAACTGGCCTTCGCCGAATTCGGCGATGACCTGTGGATATCTTTCAGCGGCGCCGAAGACGTGGTGCTGGTGGACATGGCCTGGAAGCTGAACAAGAACGTCAAGGTGTTCAGCCTCGACACCGGTCGCCTGCACCCGGAAACCTATCGGTTCATCGAACAGGTGCGCGAACACTACAAGATCGATATCGAACTGATCTCGCCGGACCCGGCGAAACTCGAGCCTTTCGTGAAGGAAAAAGGCCTGTTCAGCTTCTACAAGGACGGTCACGGTGAGTGCTGCGGCATTCGCAAGATCGAACCGCTGCGGCGCAAGCTGTCCGATGTCCGCGCCTGGGCCACCGGCCAGCGTCGCGATCAGAGCCCCGGCACCCGCAGCCAGGTGGCCGCACTGGAAATCGACACGGCGTTTTCCACTCCAGAACGCACCCTGTACAAATTCAACCCGCTGTCGCAGATGACCAGCGAAGAAGTCTGGGGCTACATCCGCATGCTGGAACTGCCCTACAACAGCCTGCATGAACGCGGCTTCATCAGCATCGGCTGCGAACCCTGCACCCGCCCGGTGCTGCCGAACCAGCACGAACGCGAAGGCCGCTGGTGGTGGGAAGAAGCCACGCAGAAAGAATGCGGGCTGCACGCCGGCAATATCATCACTAAAACCAAGGCGCTGTAGAGCCGCCCCTGTCCTGTACACAAAAATGTCACCTCAGGTGCCATTTTTGTGTGCAGTTACTCTTCCAATGCCCTGAAAAGTTACACGCTGGTTCCCCCTCCTGCTATCCCCCTCCTTTTCAACGTCCAGCCTAAAAAATAAATACCTGTTCAAACGGTCAATTTATAACGGCGATTTTTCAGTCACTTACTAAATCAACATAACAAAAGGAAATTAGGTGCCCAGGGATTAGTTAAGAAACTGGCATAAATCTGGCTTTAGTCGACAAGTGTTTTGTATACAACCTAAATAAAACATACACACACTTTTAGATCCGCAAGCCTGAAGCGCCCTATCCCGTACAGGCTGCAGATGCCCCGTAACCAATGATGCTCACCTCGCCGCGACGAAGATTTGTCGAGCCCTTCGCTCATGCACAGTCATCGCGGCATCGAGAATCAGGAGCCTGCCGGAATGCGTACAAGTCTCTCCAATAACATTGCGCTGGATCTGCCCTCCTCACCCACTGCCGTTGATGGCGCACCCGCCGCCACGCTGACCTTGAGTCCAAGACTGCACAACAAGGACCTGGCGCCGACCAAGGCCGAGGGGCGGCGCTGGGGTCGCTACAGCATCTTTGCCCTGTGGACCAACGACGTACACAACATCGCCAACTATTCCTTTGCCATTGGCCTGTATGCCTTGGGCCTCGGTGGCTGGCAGATTCTGTTGTCCCTGGGGATCGGCGCAGCGTTGGTCTACGGCTTTATGAATCTGTCCGGCTACATGGGGCAGAAAACCGGGGTACCGTTCCCGGTGATCAGCCGGATCAGTTTCGGTATTCACGGCGCGCAGATTCCTGCATTGATCAGGGCCGTCATCGCCATCGCCTGGTTTGGCATTCAGACCTATCTGGCGTCCGTGGTTTTGCGCGTGCTGCTGATCGCGATACACCCAGGCTTCGCCGACTACGACCGCGACGCGATCCTGGGCCTGTCGAGCCTGGGCTGGGTGTGTTTCGTGGCGATCTGGTTCGTGCAACTGATGATCCTGGCCTACGGCATGGAAATGGTGCGCCGTTACGAAGGTTTTGCCGGACCGGTGATTCTGGTCACTGTCGCAGCGCTGGCCGGCTGGATGTACACCCAGGCTGGTGCAAACATCGCCTGGTCGATTCGCGAGCCACTGACCGGTGGCGAAATGTGGCGCAACATCTTTGCCGGCGGCGCGTTGTGGCTGGCGATCTACGGCACGCTGGTGCTCAACTTCTGCGACTTCGCTCGCTCCTCGCCATGTCGCCGGACCATCGTCGTGGGCAATTTCTGGGGGCTGCCGGTCAATATTCTGGTGTTTGCCGGGATTACCATCCTGCTCTGCGGTGCGCAGTTCCAGATCAACGGGCAAATCATCGAAAGCCCGACCCAAGTCATCGCCTCGATCCCCAACACCTTTTTCCTGGTGCTTGGCTGCCTGGCATTTTTGATTGTCACGGTGGCGGTGAACATCATGGCTAATTTCGTCGCCCCAGCCTTTGTGCTCAGCAACCTGGCGCCCAAGTACCTGACCTTCCGCCGCGCCGGGTTGATCAGCGCCGCCATTGCCGTGCTGATTCTGCCGTGGAATCTCTACAACAGCCCGCTGGTGATTGTGTATTTCCTTTCCGGCCTCGGCGCCCTGCTCGGGCCCTTGTACGGCGTCATCATGGTCGACTACTGGCTGTTGCGAAAAGGTTGTATCAACGTGCCGCAGTTGTACAGCGAAGACCCTAATGGTGCGTATTACTACAGCAACGGGGTCAATCTGCGTGCCGTGGCGGCGTTTATTCCCGCAGCGCTGATCGCGATTGTCCTGGCGCTGGTGCCCGGTTTCGACAGCGTTTCCCCGTTCTCCTGGCTGATTGGCGCTTCGATTGCAGGGCTGCTGTACCTGATCATCGCCAAGCGCCAGCCCTTTTACGAAGACGTCAGCGGTGAGTCCATCGCCGTGGATAACGTCAGTCATTGATGATTCAAAACGGCCCGCCCGGTGCGGGCCGCTTATTTACTCTGCGTTAAGGAGGACAGCTCATGCGAATTCTTGTGGTCAACGTCAACACCACCGAATCCATCACCCGGGCCATCGCCCAACAAGCCCAGGCCGTGGCCGCGCCGGGCACCGAGATCGTCGGGCTCACGCCGTACTTCGGCGCCGACTCCATCGAAGGCAATTTCGAAAGCTACCTGGCCGCCATCGCGGTGATGGATCGGGTGATGGCCTACGATCAGCCGTTTGATGCGGTGATCCAGGCCGGTTACGGCGAACATGGGCGCGAAGGCTTGCAGGAACTGCTCAATGTACCGGTGGTGGACATCACCGACGCGGGCGCCAGCACCGCGATGTTCCTGGGCCACGCCTATTCGGTGGTCACCACCCTGGACCGCACCGTGCCGCTGATCGAGGACCGCCTAAAGCTCTCCGGCCTGTTCGATCGCTGCGCCTCGGTACGTGCCAGTGGCCTGGCAGTGCTGGAGCTTGAGCAAGACCCGCAACGGGCGGTGGAAGCCATCGTGCAGCAGGCAGAACTGGCAGTCAGTCAGGACAAGGCCGAAGTGATCTGCCTGGGTTGCGGCGGCATGGCCGGGCTCGATGAGCAGATCCGCCAGCGCACCGGGGTGCCGGTGGTCGATGGCGTAACGGCGGCGGTGACCATTGCCGAAGCCCTGGTGCGGTTGGGCTTGTCCACCTCGAAAGTGCGCACCTATGCCACGCCTCGGCCCAAGACCATTATTGGCTGGCCGGGGCGGTTTGGGCGGTGAATTCACAGTTCTGAATCACATCGCCCCCATCGCGAGCAGGCTCGCTCCCACATTGGTTTTGTGGCGACCGCACCTTTTGTGTCCACCAAAAATCCCTGTGGGAGCGAGCCTGCTCGCGATGGGGCCCACGCGGTTCAGAGCCAAGCTCAAACCGCACTGAACCGCTCCCCCAAGCCCTGCGCGGCAAACTGTTCGATGATGAAATCCACAAACGCACGGGTCTTGCCTGGCAGCAGTTTGTGCTCGGCGTAGTAGATGGAAATGTTGCCATCATCGACGTACCAGTCCGGCAGCACCCGTTGCAGTACCCCCGATTGCAGATAAGGAACGGCCACCGGCATGCTCACCAGTCCGATGCCCAGCCCTTGGGCGGCGGCTGCGCAGTCAGCTTCAGAGTCGCTCATGGTCATGCGTGCTTTGAGCATGAGCGGGCTGTGCTGTCGTGTGCGGCTGGTCAGTTGCCATGAACGGATACGTCCGGTCTGGGGTGAACGGATCAGGATGCCCTGATGGTGCGCCAGATCTTCCGGTTCAATCAGCGGGAGATGGCTTTGCACATAGTCCTTCGAGGCAACCAACACGCGATGAGCCACGGTCAGTTTGCGCGCCACCACACCCTGGGGCAGTTCGAAGCCACCACCAATGGCCGCATCGAATCCCTGGCCGATCAGGTCCACCTGGCGGTTATCGAAATGCCAGTCCGGATTGATCGCCGGATAGCGTTGCAAAAACTCCCCCAGCAACGGCACCACATACAGTCGACCGAACGCCGTGCCCATGCTCACTTTCAATGTGCCAGCCGGTTGCCCGCCGGCGCTGGCCAGGTTGGCGACGGCGTTCTGGATCGTATTGAAACTGGTGCCCACTTCCCTGAGAAATAGCTGACCGGCTTCGGTCAGCGTCAGGCTGCGGGTGCTGCGCTGGAACAGGCGTACCCCCAGCCGCGCTTCGAGCTTGGCCACGCTTTTACCTACCGCCGCAGGGGTCACGCTCAAGCGACGCGCAGCCTCGGCAAAACTGCCGACTTCGGCGCTGCGCACAAAGCATTCGATACTGCTGAAGGTTTCCATAAGGACCACTCTAAACTTTTGGTTTACACAGACTGTATCTATAAGCCTCTACACAGCCCAACACCGAATCCCGATACTCGCGCCATCAACCGCGGCATCTCGCCCCGGCAGATTTGGAGAACATCATGAGCACTCAAACACTGAGCGGTAAAGTCGCCTTGATCCAGGGCGGTTCCCGCGGTATTGGCGCCGCCATCGTCAAGCGGCTGGCAGCCGAAGGCGCCGCAGTGGCCTTCACCTACGTCAGCTCCGCGGCCAAGTCCGAAGAACTGCAAAACAGTATCATCGCAGCCGGCGGCAAGGCCCTGGCGATCAAGGCCGACAGCGCCGACGCAGAGGCCATCCGCAACGCCGTCAATGCTACCGTCGAGACCTTTGGCCGGCTGGACATCCTGGTCAACAACGCCGGTGTGCTGGCGATGGCGCCGCTGGAAGAATTCAAGCTCGAAGATTTCGACCAGACCCTGGCCATCAACGTGCGCAGCGTATTCATCGCCACCCAGGCAGCGGTTCGGCACATGAGCGAAGGCGGACGGGTCATCAACATCGGCAGCACCAACGCCGACCGCATGCCCTTCGCCGGCGGTGCTGCCTATGCCATGAGCAAGTCCGCGCTGGTGGGTCTGACCAAAGGCCTGGCCCGCGACCTCGGCCCGCGTGGCATTACCGTCAACAACGTGCAGCCCGGCCCGGTGGACACCGACATGAACCCGGCCGACGGCGACTTCGCCTCCAGTCTGATGGCGTTGATGGCGGTCGGCCGTTACGGCACCGTCGAAGAAATCGCCAGTTTCGTCGCCTACCTGGCAGGCCCGGAAGCGGCTTACATCACCGGTGCCAGCCTGACCATCGATGGGGGGTTCGGCGCCTGATCCAGGCCATAAAAAACGCCGTTCATGGGTAATACCATGAACGGCGTTCTGTTGTGCCGCGATGTGTCGTCAGGCCCACTCCAGCTCTGGCAAACCGCACAGGCCTGGCTGGAAGATCTTCAGGGAACGAATGATCGCGTCGGCATGGGCGTATTTTTCGTCGGCCATGGCCGAATCCGGAATGGCAATGGCAGTCATTCCCGCCGCTTTCGCCGCAGTCACCCCGAACGGTGAGTCTTCGAATACCAGGCAATCGCGGGGTGCAACGCCCAGGCGTCGGGCGGCAGTGAGGAAGATATCCGGTGCCGGCTTCGCCGCGCCGACCTCCGGGTCATCCGCTGTGACGATGAAATCGAACAACGCAAACCAGTCCCGGTGCAGCGTGGTTTTCAGTGCAAACGACTGGCTCGACGAACTGGTGCCCACCGCAATCGGAACGTCATGGGCCTTCAAATGCCGCACCAGTTCTTCTGCACCGGGCATCGCCAGGGCGTGCGGAAAGCGTTCGCGCATCAAGGGCTCGCGGATCATCAGGAACTCTTCCGGGGTGATCGGCAACTCCAGCGCCTGAACGACATAGCGGGCCAGATCCCCGGCCCCACGTCCGATGATGTTCTGCTTGACGCTCCAATCAAACGTGCGCCCGTAACGCTCGGCGATGATGGAGGTCACCTCGGTGTAAATGCCCTCGGTGTCCAGCAACAGCCCATCCATGTCGAATATCACAGCTTTGATCGGGCCAAGCTCTTGCAGCGGTGCTTTCATCGCATCTGATCCGTTATCACAAGGTTCCAGAGATGGCTCAGGTTTGGCCAGAGCAACGTGTTCACCTTAAAGGATTCAGCAGGATAACGAGAGTGGCTTGGCACAGGCAACGGGAAATCTGTGTGGGCGACTGTTGCAGCGAGGGCACTTGCCCCCTCGCCGCAACAAGGATCAGGTTCAGATGATGAGCAATGCGTTATTGGCTGGAACCACTCGAACCGCCGTCATCGGAGCTACCACCGCTGTCGCTGGTTCCGGCCCCGGTTCCACTGCTGGAGGCATCGCCCCCCATGGAACTGCCGCCGCTCATTGAGCCGCTGCCCGTACCGGGACTGGTGCTGCTACCACTGGCGTCGCTGCCATTACCGCCCTCCACGGAACCCGGTGGCAACGCGCCTCCCGTGCCAGACGGGGTTCCGGCTTCCATCTCGGTGGAAGGTGGCATCCCGCCCTTGTCTACGGGGGGATTGCCGCCCGAAGACTCGGCGAAAACCGCCATGGAACTGACCGACAGAATCCCGGCCAGGGTCAGCGCGGTCACATTTGATTTCATCATGGTGAGTCTCCCTTTTAAGGTTACCTACCTGAAGTGTGGCAATCGTGACTGGCCGATGGTGCCGATAAATCGACGGGCGGAGCCGGTAATCAGCTCGGTTCGCCGGAGGCGTCGTTACCGGCAATGTCCGGATCGTCCGGGCTCGCCTCGATATCCTCATCCTCACTCGGCACCTGCTCTACCCCGGCGTCGTCGTCAGGCGGACGCTGGTCCCGGCTCAGCGAGTCGGTTGGCGAGGGCAGAGGGTATTCCGGGGTTTCATCGTCGTCAGGGACAGGCGAATCGGCAGTCATGGCAACCTCCTGATGACGGGACAACACGTCATGCAGTTTTGAGAACACGGGCGGTCAGCTTGAGCGACTTCAATCGTAGGACTCGTCCTCGATCTCAGCGTCTTCCACCTCTTCACCCTCGATCAAGGGCACCTGGGCGTCGTCCATCAGCGAGCCGGGGTCTTCATTGCCCGGATCATTGACGAAAGGAACGCCCGACGGGCCTTTTTCTTCCGTACCTTCGGTTTCCGGCGTCATGACGCACCTCGCAATTGCTGATGGATGTATGAATTCGAGGTGCGCAGAGGGGAAACGTTCCGGGTAAATAACCCGGTAAAGAAAACGCCGGACAGCCCTGTGGCCAGACAACCCTGTGAGCAGATAAACCGCAAACCCATGGCGAACAAAAAACCCGGCTCACAGGCCGGGTCTTTCTCATCCAAACATGCGCTTAGCGATGTTTGTTCTTATGTTTGTGCTTGTGCTTCTTACCACCCGAATGACCATCGTTGTCATTGGACAGGTTGCTACCCAATGCACCACCCGCCGCGCCACCAATACCTGCGCCAATGGTGGAGCCCGTCGAGCCGCCCAGGCTGTTACCGACAATCGAACCGCCGGCCGACCCCAAACCACCGCCAATGGCCGCTTCCGTACGGCTGCCCTTACGCGCCCCCACCGCACTGCCGGCTGCACCACCGACACCGGCGCCAATGGCCGCGCCTGTGCTGCCGCCCATCTGTTGGCCGACTACGTTACCCAACGCACCGCCCAGACCACCGCCAACCGCAGCAGTACCGTCACCGGCAGCCATCGCGCCTTGAGCAACCACAAACCCAAGCACCAAGGTGGATAAAGTCAAACGCATGATAGAAACCTCAAGAATGCCGCATCGGGGAAAGATGGCCGGTACGCGCGGGCGTCAGTCTACGCCAGATAGCGTCGGGCCATGTCACTTGGACAACAAACGGAGGGGTAGTTTTATGACAGGCAAAAAAAAGCCCGCTGGGGAAACGGGCAGGTACTGCGGTTACTGCTTTCTAACGGATGAGCCAAGATTACGCGCCCGCTTGTGAAAGAAACGTGAAAGAAACCGTCGTGAAAAAAAAGATGAAGAATATTTATGCCAGAGGCTGGAATGGTGTCGTGGCGGGGAGCTTGCTCCCTCGCCACGATGACAGGGCTGAATTGTAGAGTTGCAACGTTACTTCCTGACCGGGACCCTGGGCAGGAACTTGGCCTTTTCCCCTCGCGGCACTTTGGACACCTTGGTCCTGATGGATTTGATCGGCTCGTCGCCAAAGTCCGCCCTATAGGCCGATTGCCCACACTGCAAACCTTCATTGATCGGATATGCGGCTCCGTTATCCTCGCTGTACGGTGCTCCCATCGCCTTTCCCCTTTTCGTCGAGGCCCACACCGGCAACAACCCGTTGCCTGAAAAATATAGGCCTTCACGACTTTCAGACTAGTCGGTCATCAAAGGACTGATTATTCAGACAAGCGTCTGGCCGACGAATGGAGCTGCGTGACTTGCCCACGGACCGCTTTATTCAATCCGCCCCGCCATCGCGCGGCTCAAGATCCGGGAAACCTGATCGGCCGAATAGGGCTTGGATAGAAACTCGAAATCTTCATGGCCACGGTGGGCCAGCTCCTCGCTATAACCCGACGTCAGGACCACCGGCAGATCCGGGCGGCGCCGGCGCAGTGCCTTGGCCAGGGCAATGCCGCTGATGCCGGGCATGACGACGTCGGAAAATACCGCGTCGAACGCCATCGCATCCGGGCCAACCATGTCCAGAGCCTCCTCGGCGTTGGTCGCCCAGGCCGTTTCGTAGCCCAGATCCTGCAGGATCTGATTGGCAAAACGCCCGACCTCCAGGTTGTCCTCCACGATCAACACCCGACGCTTGCCCTTTTCCAGCAGCAGAGGCGTGGTTTCCTCCCGGTTGGGCTCATCAATCTCTTCGGGCTCGACTTCCGGCAGGTACAAGGTAAACACCGTCCCCTCCCCGACCACGGTCGAAACATCCACGTTGCCGCCAGACTGTTTGGCAAAACCGAACACCTGGGACAACCCCAGCCCGGTGCCCTTGCCCACTTCCTTAGTGGTAAAGAACGGCTCGAAAATATGCTCCAGGACTTCTGCCGCAATGCCGGTGCCGGTGTCCGCCAGGGCAATGGCGGCAAAAGACTGCCCGGCTCCCGCGTGACCTCGGATCGGCGGCATGCCAGCACCGCCAATGAGCCGCAGCGACAACGTGCCTTGCCCATCCATGGCATCCCTGGCATTGAGGGCCATGTTAATCAGCGCCGTTTCAAACTGGCTCAAGTCAGCGCGGATGTAACAAGGCCGGTCGCTCAGCTCGACCTTGACCTGAATCCGCGCCCCCGTGACGGTCTGCAGCATGTCGCCGAGGCTTTGCACCTGCTTGCCCACATCGATGACTTGCGGTTTCAACGGCTGACGCCGGGCGAAGGCGAGCAACTGGCTGGTCAGCTTGGCGGCACGCTCCACCGTCTCGGAAACCGCCGTCATGTAGCGGTTGCGCCGCTCATCGGACAGATTGGGCATGCGCAGAAAGTCGACGGAGGAACGAATGATCGTCAGCAGGTTGTTGAAGTCGTGGGCCACCCCGCCGGTGAGCTGGCCGATGGCTTCAAGTTTCTGCGACTGGCGCAGGGCCGCTTCGGTCTGTTTCAGGCGCGTGGTGCGTTCCTCGACCCGCTCCTCCAGCGTCGCGTTCAGTTCCGCCAGGGCCGCGAGCCCCTCGCGCACGGCGGCGTCCGCGCGGGTCCGCTCGATGTGAGCCCAGGATCGTTCGGTCACTTCCATCAGCAGCGCCAGATCGTTGCTGGACCAGACCCGCGGCGTTTTGTCGTGGATGGCCATCAATGCGGTCAAACGTCCGTTCTTGATCAGCGGCACGCAAATGGTCGCGGCGATACCGATCGCCTGGAACGTCGCCGCTTCCTCGGGCGCCAGCTCCTTGAGGTTATCGTTGACCACCAGGGGTTTGCCGGCCCGCAGGTTGGCAACCGCCAGCCGACCGAAATCCGCCAGCCGGTAATGCCCGACAATACTGGGTGACCCCGCCCGAGCCCAATCACCGCGAATGGTGAAGCCATCCTCGTCCTCATCCATATCCGCATAGGCGCAATTGGATAGGTTCAGGTGCGCCGCCAGAATCCGCGTGGTGGTGGCCATGATGGCCTGTGGGTCGGTGGCATTCGCCACGGCATTGCCAATGGCATCCAGCACCGCCAGGCGCTGGGTCATGAACACCGTGGAAGTGGTCTCGGTGACGGTGTCCAGCATGCCCACGACCTTGCCGAACTGATCACGGATGGGGCTGTAGCAGAACGTGAAATACGCCTGTTCCAGGCCGCCGCCACGCTCGATGATCAGGGGAAAATTCTCGATATAAGTCGCCTGCCCCTCGAAGGCCGCCCGCACAATCGGGCCGATGTCGCTCCAGACTTCCTTCCACACCTCATCGAACCGCCGACCCAGCGCTTGGGGTTTATTGCCGAGGATGGGCACGAAGGCATCGTTGTACAACGTGATCAGTTCCGGCCCCCACACGATGGCCTGGGGGAAATGCGAGGCGAGGCTCAACGCTACGGTGGTCTTCAGCACATCGGGCCACTGTTTCGGCGGCCCGAGCGGGCTGGCGTCCCAATCGTGGCCGCGCACCCGTTCAGCCATCTCTCCATAGCTTTGCAGCCAGTCTGTCATTGCGATCGATCCTTCTCAGCCGCCAATACAATCAGGGGGAAGCGGTTGTGACCCCAAGCCGGGCCGTATTATCCCGCGCCGGAGGGGAATGCGCGATTGGATTGTGGGACGTGTAGGGCTGTAAATGGGGGTGGAATGGCGGAATTGGCTGATTGAGCTACGGAAATATCCCACATGTCATTGGGAAACCTCCGCGCTATCAATCCCTTGCGTATTTTTTGTGGTGGCGCCTATAGTCTGAGCGTCGCCCAAAATGGCGATGGGGTTAGGCACAGCTTTACTGCATTCCGCTGCGTGACCGTTGCGACGTGATGGATGTGATTGCAAGGCGGTTGGATGCGGCGCCAGCGGGTACCCTTCTATAAAACGCCAGACACTACAAAGCCCCTGATTCATCACGAATCAGGGGCTTTCATTTACAACCTGTCAACAGATGCGCTGGTTTAGCTCCGGTGGACTCGCCTGACCGAGGCTGCCCGCCCCATCGGCGGGCAGCCTGCAGGTTTCAGGACTTCGTCAGCGGATCGCTGATACCCAGCAGATAGAAGCCGATCATGCCGATGATACCGGCCAGGACGATGTAGTACAGCGTCGGCAGCATGGTCTTGCGCAGGGTGATGCCTTCGCGACCCAGCAGGCCGACTGTCGCCGACGCCGCCACCACGTTGTGGATGGCGATCATGTTACCGGCCGCCGCGCCTACCGATTGCAACGCCACCATCAGCGCGCCAGAGATGCCCAACAGTTGCGCGGTATTGAACTGGAACTGCGCCAGCATCAGGTTGGACACGGTGTTGGAGCCGGCGATGAATGCGCCCAGTGCGCCCACCGCCGGGGCGAAGAACGGGTACACGCTGCCGACACTGTCTGCGACCAGACGCGCCATTGCCACCGGCATCGACACCAGGTCCGATCCATTCACCCCTGAGTTGATCAGGATACGCACCATCGGGATGGTGAAGATCAACACGAAACCGGCGCCCAGCAAGGTTTTGCTCGATTCGCTCACGGCCGCTACCAATTCGCTGGCGCGCATGCGGTGCAAGAAGAATGTCATCAGCGCCACCACGCAGAGCAAACCACCTGGCAGGTAGAGCAATTCCAGGCTGGCGGACACGCCCGTCTCACCCAGAATGTCTTTGGCCCCGAAGCTCAGGGACAGCAGCCAGGCCTTGAGCGGTGGAATGTTGCGCGACAGCACCAACAACACGGCCAGCAGCACATAGGGTGCCCAGGCCATGGGGACGGAAATCGCTTTTTTGCCGGCCATGTCGTCGAGCTTCATCTCGATCCTGCCCATCCACTCCGCTGGCCACTCGCTGGCCGGGGCAAAATCCCAGGTGGTCTTGGGCAACAGGAAGCGCGCTTTGGCAGCCGGGATCACAATGCTCAGGCCCACCAGGGCACCAATCATCGAAGGGAATTCCGGACCGAGGAACACCCCAGCGGCGGCGTAAGGGATGACGAAGGCGAGGCCAGTGAAGATCGCAAACGGCGCCATGACCAGGCCTTCGCGCCAGGATTGGTTCTTGCCGAAGAAGCGGGTCATGATGCTGATCATGATCAGCGGCATGAGAATCCCGCAAAGGGCATGGATGATCGCCACCCGCGAGACGATCAAATGGAAGAACACGTCCCAGTTGCTGCCCACAGCAGCCAGTTGCGCGCCAAGACCGGTCTGGTCAAGGCCGCCTGTGACCCCGACCACCATGGGCGTGCCGACGGCACCAAAAGACACCGGCGTGGACTGCACCAGCATGCCGAGTACCACCGCGGCCATGGCCGGGAAGCCCAGCGCGACCATCAACGGCGCGACTACCGCCGCAGGTGTGCCAAAGCCCGAAGCGCCCTCGATGAAGCAGCCGAACAGCCAGGCCACGATCAGCGCCTGGACCCGACGGTCCGGGCTGATATTGGCAAAGCCACGGCGAATGGAGCTGATGCCGCCGGAATGCTTGAGGGTGTTGAGCAACAGAATGGCACCGAAAACAATCCACAGAATCGCCGCCGTCAGGACGAGGCCCTGCAGCGAGGACGCCAGGACCCGATTCAACGTCATGTCCCAGGCCCCGAGGCCGATCAGCGCCGTCAGTACGAAGACCACGGGCATGGCGTATTTGGCTGGCCAGCGAAAGCCGATCAGTAACACGCCCGCCAGTACCAGCGGCACGAAGGCCAGGATGGACAGCAGTGTTTGACTCATGGTTTTGGTTCCTTTTTATTGTTGTGAACCACAGTTTGCCGGGGGTATCCGGCGCCACGCATCCAGAGCACAGGTGCTCCGCGAACCGCGTCGACAGGGGATCACCCATCGCCGCGCTCATGCTCAAGGGCCCCGGCAGCCATGGGCTGTCGGGGCCTGTTGTATTACGCCCCCGCTAAAGCAGGGGCTTTCGGGGTTGCGGTCACGATGTACACCGCAGCACCCTCGACGATTGAAGAGCGTGCCTCCCTCAGGCCTGTTGCTTGAACCGCAGTCGCCAGGCGTGCAGCAGCGGTTCGGTGTAGCCACTGGGTTGCTCGCGGCCCTTGAACACCAGGTCGCAGGCGGCCTGGAACGCCATCGAGGCGGCATAGTCATCGGCCATGGGGCGATACAGCGGATCGCCAGCGTTCTGCTGATCGACCACCTTGGCCATGCGCTCAAGGCTTGCGCGCACCTGAGCTTGGCTAACGACGTTGTGGTGCAGCCAGTTAGCAATGTGTTGGCTGGAAATACGCAGGGTGGCGCGGTCCTCCATCAGGCCGACGTTGTGGATATCCGGCACTTTGGAGCAACCCACGCCCTGCTCGACCCAGCGCACCACATAACCGAGGATGCCCTGGCAGTTGTTGTCCAGCTCTTGCTGGATCTGGCTGGCGTTCCAGTCAGGCTCGGCCACCACCGGCACGCTGAGCAGGCCATTGAGCAGGTCGTCGCGCTGACTGTTGAGGTCGATGGCTTCCAGCTCGCGCTGCACCGCCTGCACATCCACTTGGTGGTAGTGCAAGGCATGCAAGGTGGCGGCGGTCGGCGACGGGACCCAGGCCGTATTGGCGCCGGCCTGGGGATGGGCGATCTTCTGCTCGAGCATGGCGGCCATCAGATCCGGCATGGCCCACATCCCCTTGCCAATCTGCGCCCGACCACGCAGACCGCAGCTCAAGCCAACCAGCACGTTGTTGCGCTCGTAGGCCTGGATCCAGGCGCTGCTCTTCATGTCGCCCTTGCGCAGCATCGCGCCGGCCTCCATGGCGGTGTGCATCTCATCACCGGTGCGGTCGAGGAAGCCGGTGTTGATGAAGGCCACCCGCGCCGCCGCGCTGGCGATACACGCCTTGAGGTTGATACTGGTGCGGCGCTCTTCGTCCATGATCCCCATCTTCAGGGTGTGCCGGGGCAAGTGCAGCAGGTCTTCGATGCGCGTGAACAACTGATCGGCAAAGGCCACTTCAGCCGGGCCGTGCATCTTCGGCTTGACGATATAGATACTGCCTGTACGCGAGTTACCGTGGCGCTGGAGGTCATGCAGGGCGATCAAGCTGGTCATCACGCCGTCGAGGATGCCTTCGGGGATCTCGTGGCCTTCGCCGTCGAGGATCGCCGGGTTGCTCATCAGGTGCCCGACGTTGCGCACAAACAGCAACGAACGGCCGTGCAGCTTCAACGCACCGCCAGCGGCAGCGGTGTACTCGCGGTCCGGGTTGAGACGGCGCACGATAGACTTGCCGCCCTTTTCCAGCGCTTCGCTGAGGTCGCCTTTCATCAGGCCGAGCCAGTTGCGGTAGATCAGCACTTTATCGGCCGCATCGACCGCCGCGACGGAGTCTTCGCAGTCGAGAATGGTCGACAGCGCGGACTCCACCAGCAGATCCTTGACCCCTGCGCCATCGCTGGCGCCGATCGGGCTGCCGGCATCGATCTGGATTTCCACGTGCAGGCCGTTGTTTTTCAGCAGCACCGCTGTCGGCGCGCTGGCCTGGCCCTGATAACCGACGAACTTGTCGGCCTGGGCCAAACCGGTCTGGGTGCCGTCAGCCAGGGTCACCTGCAGTTGCCCCTCACTGACTCGGTAATTGACCGAGTAGGCATGCGAGCCCATGCGTAAAGGCGCGGCCTGATCGAGAAACGCGCGGGCGAAGGCGATGACTTTGTCACCACGCACCTGGTTGTAGCCCGGGCCCTTTTGAGCACCACCGTCTTCAGCGATGGCATCGGTGCCGTACAACGCATCGTACAAAGAACCCCAGCGCGCATTGGCGGCGTTCAACGCGTAGCGGGCATTCATCATCGGCACCACCAGCTGTGGACCGGCCTGGTGGGTGATCTCGCTGTCAACGTTGGCGGTGCTGACCCGCACCGTGTCAGGCTGCGGCAACAGGTAGCCGATGGACTCGAGAAAATCGCGATACGCCGGCATGTCGCTGATCGGGCCTGGGTGCGCGCGGTGCCAGCTGTCCAGCTTCGCCTGCAGCGCATCGCGCTCGGCCAGCAGCGCACGATTGTGCGGCGCCAGGTCATGCACCAGGACGTCGAAGCCGGCCCAGAACGCCTCGCGTTCAATCCCGGTGCCGGGCAGCACTTGCTCGTCGACGAAACGTTGCAGGTTGACGGCCACTTGCAGGCGCTGGCAGTTCACGCGATCAGTCATTTTCACTCTCCAAAAAACAGTAGGTGGCCGGCGTCAGATGTCAGCGCGGCTCACTGAACAAGCGCCTAGCCCTTGTAATCAACCCAGTGCGGCGATACCGGCTTTGGCCACTTGGGCGTCCTGATCGGCCTTGACCCCGGAAACGCCCACCGCGCCAATCACCTGGCCGTCGACAATCACCGGCACGCCACCTTCCAGCGAAGTCAGCAGCGGCGCGGACAGGAACGCGCTACGCCCGCCATTGACCATGTCTTCATAACCTTTGGTTTCACGACGCCCGATGGCGGCGCTGCGGGCCTTCTCGGCGGCGATGTAGGCGGCGATCGGTGAGCAGCCATCCAGGCGCTCCAGGGCCAGCGGATGCCCGCCGTCGTCGACCACGCTGATGCTCACGGCCCAGTGGTTTTTCTCCGCTTCACTGCGGGCAGCGGCGAGGATTTTGCTGACTTCGGTCTGGCTCAATACGGCTTTGCTAAGCATGCTGTTCTCCGGTTAATTCAGGGCTTCTTCGACCAGTTCGATCCAATGCCGCACAGGGGTGCGACCGGCGCCGTCGAGGTGGGTCTGGCAGCCGATGTTGGCGGTGACAATCGCCTGCGGCTTACCGCTTTCCAGGGCATTGAGTTTGTTGTCGCGCAACTGCCTGGACAGCTGCGGCTGGGTTAACGAATAGGTCCCGGCGGAGCCGCAACACAGGTGACTGTCGGGCACAGCCGTCAAACCGAACCCGAGGCGAGCGAGCACGCTTTCCACGGCGCCCCCCAGCTTCTGCGCATGCTGCAGAGTGCAGGGGCAGTGGAAAGCCACGCGCTTGTCGGCATGCACACCCAGTTGCTCCAGAGGTTCGACGCTGAGCACTTCAACCAGGTCTTTGGCCAGCGTACTGACGCGCCTGGCTTTCTCGGCGTAGGCCGGATCCTGCGCCAACAGATGGCCGTAATCCTTGACGAAGGCGCCGCAGCCGCTGGCGGTCTGCACAATGGCCTCGGCGCCCTTCTCGATGGCGGGCCACCAGGCATCGATGTTGCGCCGCGCACGCTGCAAGCCTTGCTCTTGGGCGTCGAGGTGGTAGTCCACTGCGCCGCAGCAACCGGCTTCATTGATCGGCGTGACGCTGATGCCGAGGCGATCGAGCACCCGCGCCGTGGCGGCATTGGTGTTAGGTGCCAGACCAGGCTGCACACAGCCCTCAAGCATCAGCACACGGCGTGCATGGCGTGGCTCGGGACGGGGTTTGGCGGCACTGGCAGTACGCGGCAATTTGGCCTTGAGGCTGGCCGGCAACAGCGGACGGAAAACCTGGCCGACCTCAATCAGCCCTTTGAACAGCCGCGCATGAGGCACCACGGCACGCAGGCTTTGACGCAATACGCGCTGAGCCAGCGGGCGTGGCACAGCGGCATCGACTACCGCGCGGCCGATATCCAGCAGATTGTGGTACTGCACGCCCGACGGGCAGGTGGTCTCGCAGTTGCGACAGCTCAGACAGCGATCCAGGTGCAGTTGGGTCTTGGCCGTGACTTCGTTGCCTTCCAGCACTTGCTTGATCAGGTAAATACGCCCGCGCGGGCCGTCCAGCTCATCACCGATAAGCTGGTAGGTCGGGCAGGTGGCGTTGCAAAAGCCGCAATGCACACAGCTGCGCAGGACGCGTTCGGCTTCCTCGGCGCGCGGCAGGTGCTTGGCCTGTTCACTCAGATGGGTCTGCACAACTACACCTCGCGATACATTCGGCCAGGGTTGAAAATGCCCTGGGGGTCAAGCTGGGTTTTGAGCTGTCGGTGGTAGCGCAGCAACGGGGTGGCCAGCGGATGGAATGGACTGTCGCAGTGGCCGGCGGTGAAACAGGTGGCGTGGCCACCGGCTTGGGCGGCGATCTGGCGGATCAGCGCGACATCGGCATCGGACTTGAGCCAGCGCTGGGCGCCTCCCCAGTCGATCAGTTGCTCACCGGGCAGCGCCAACACGCCGGTGTTGGTCGGCACCGACAATCGCCAGAGCGGGCGCGGGTCCGCGAAGAAATCCAGGCGCTGCTCGCGCAGGTCAACCCAGTACGAGCTCTCAAGCAGCTCACCGCCGAGACGTTCACGGGCCGCTGCGACCGAGCCTTCACCACCTTCCAGGCGCAGGTGCAAAGCCTGACCATCATGGCTGGCGGCGCTCAGCGAAATGGGTTGCTGACCCCACTCGGCCAGTTTGCGCAAGGCCAGCGCGGCGTCCATCTCCAGCCGCAGACTCAGGCACTGGCGCGGCTTGGGCAGCACTTTGAGCGACACCTCGGTAATCACTCCCAGGCAGCCAAAGCTCCCGGCCAGCAGCCGCGACAGGTCGTAGCCGGCGACGTTCTTCATCACCTCGCCGCCAAAGCGCAGGTGCTTGCCCGTTCCGGTGATCAAGCGGGTGCCCAGGACCAGGTCACGAACCGCGCCGGACCAAGGCCGGCGCGGGCCCGACAGACCTGCCGCAACCATCCCGCCGAGGGTCGCTGCGCCGCCAAATTGCGCAGGCTCGCAGGTGAGCATCTGCCCGGCCGCGTCCAGCGCCGCCTCCAGCTCAACCAGCGGCGTGCCGGCGCGGGCGGTGATCACCAACTCGGTCGGGTCGTAGCTGACGATGCCGCGGTGGGCACGGGTATCGAGCACTTCGCCGTCGACCTTGCGACCGAGAAACGCCTTGCTGTTCCCCCCCTGAATGCGCAACGCCGTAGCACTGTTGAGGGCGTGATTGACTTGTTCCAGCAACGCCTCGCTGGCGTCGCAGTCGTGCTGCATCACCATCAGAAGCGCTCCAGTTCAGGAAAGGGCAGTTGGCCGTGGTGCACGTGCATGGCGCCGAATTCGGCGCAGCGGTGCAGGGTCGGAATGTTCTTGCCGGGGTTGAGCAGGCCGCGCGGGTCGAAGGCTGCTTTCACCGCGTGAAACAGGGTCAGTTCGTCACTGTTGAACTGAACGCACATCTGATTGATCTTCTCGCGCCCCACACCATGTTCGCCGGTAATGCTGCCGCCCACCTTGACGCAGAGTTCGAGAATCTTGCCGCCCAGGGACTCTGCCCGCTCCAGCTCGCCGGGTTGGTTGGCATCAAACAGAATCAATGGGTGCATATTGCCATCACCGGCATGGAACACGTTGGCCACACGCAGGCCGAACGCCTCGGACAGCTCACTGATGCCCTTGAGCACCCCGGGCAGTTCGCGACGTGGAATGGTGCCGTCCATGCAGTAATAGTCCGGCGAGATACGCCCGACGGCCGGGAAGGCGTTCTTGCGCCCGGCCCAAAACTTGACCCGTTCAACCTCATCGCGAGCCATGCGCACTTCGGTGGCGCCGGCCTCGCCCAGCACCGCGCGGACACGCTCGCAGTCGTCGTGCACGTCGGCCTCCACACCGTCCAGTTCGCACAGCAGGATGGCCTCGGCGTCCACCGGATAACCGGCGTGTATAAAGTCCTCGGCGGCGCGAATGGCCAGGTTGTCCATCATCTCCAGGCCGCCGGGGATGATGCCGGCCGCAATGATTTCACCCACCGCGCGCCCGGCTTTCTCCACCGAATCAAAGCTGGCCAGCAACACCTTGGCCACCTGCGGCTTGGGCAGCAGCTTGACCGTGACTTCAGTGATGATCCCCAGCATGCCTTCGGAGCCGGTGAACAAGGCGAGCAGGTCGAAGCCGGGCGAATCCAGGGCCTCGCTGCCCAAGGTCATGCGCTCGCCTTCAACCGTGAGGATTTCCACCTTGAGCAGGTTGTGCACGGTCAGGCCATATTTGAGGCAGTGCACGCCTCCGGCGTTCTCGGCGACGTTACCGCCAATCGAACAGGCGATCTGCGAGGATGGGTCCGGTGCGTAATACAGGTCGTAAGGGGCGGCCGCCTGGGAGATGGCCAGGTTGCGAACGCCCGGCTGAACGCGAGCGAAGCGCCCTTCTGGATTGACTTCAAGGATGTGCTTGAAGCGCGCCATCACCAGCAAAATCCCCTGGACCAATGGCAGCGCACCACCGGACAAGCCCGTCCCTGCCCCGCGTGCCACCACGGGCACACGGCGTTGATAACATAGTTTGAGAAGGCGTTCGACTTGTTCGATGCGCTCAGGCAATACCACCAGCATCGGCGTGGTGGTGTAGGCAGAGAGCCCGTCGCACTCGTAGGGTTTGAGGTCTTCCTGGGTGTGCAGCACTTCCAGGTCAGGAAGCTGCTGGCGCAGTTCCGCCAGCAGCGCTGACTTGTCCACTTCAGGCAGCGCCCCATCAACGCGCTCGTCGTACAAAATACTCATGGCAGGCTTTCTCGCTTTATTGTTCTTTTGTGCCGCGCCGGTAGCGAGCCGGGCTGCTTGTTATGCGCTATATGTAGAGCCTTGCAGGGTGGTCGTCTATCACCGGATGAACTGGTATGACCAGTTTATTCAAGCCCGCCTCTAACCCGTATTTGCCAAGGGCCTTACGTATAAAGGGGTTAGTGGCTATATTGGGCGCAGCGTAAATGACCATATAAAACTGGTACTACCAGTTAGCCGAGGCCCCTGACATGCTCGAAGAAACATCCGCCGTTCGCCGCCAGGTCAGTGATGTGGTCGCCGAGCGGATCGAACGATTGATCGTCGATGGCGTGCTCAAGGTGGGCCAGGCGCTGCCCTCGGAGCGCCGCCTGTGCGAAAAACTGGGAATATCCCGCTCGGCCCTGCGTGAAGGGCTGAAAGTGCTACGCGGGCGCGGCATTATCGAGACCGCCCAAGGCCGTGACTCACGGGTGGCCACGCTGAATGGGAACCGCGATGCCAGCCCACTGATGCACCTGTTCAATTCGCAGCCGCGCACCCTGTTTGATCTTCTGGAAGTGCGCGCACTGCTGGAAGCCGAATCAGCACGCCTGGCCGCCTTGCGCGGCACCGATGCAGACTTTGTCCTGCTCACCCGGCGCTACGAAGAAATGCTCGCCGCCCACAGCCAACCCGTACCTGCCGAGCCGCGCGAACATGCCCGCCTCGACCACGCCTTCCACCTGGCGATCTGCGAGGCCTCGCACAACCCGGTGTTGCTGCACACCCTGCAGTCGTTGACCGATTTGATGCTCAGTACGGTGTTCGCCTCGGTCAACAACCTCTACCATCGCCCGATGCAAAAACGCCAGATCGACCGCCAGCACACCCGGCTCTATCACGCCGTCATCGAGCGCCTGCCAGAACAAGCTCAGCGCGCTGCGCGCGAACACATCCACAGCATCCGCGACAACCTCAAGGAAATCGAACAGGAAGAGCAACGCCTGGTACGTGCGACCATGCGGCTTGAGGGTTGGGGGTAGGTTTCTGGGCAGTAAGGCCGGCTGTGAAGCGCAAAATCAATGCTTGGTTTCACACCCAAACTTTCACCATCATCCAAGACTTTGCAAACCGAGTAGAAAAGTATGAATCGTCGTAAAAAAATAAATCAGTTACTGAAAGCTCACGCAAAAAAGGCGAGTGCCAAACTGGCCCCGCCGAAGAAATCCAAATACATCAGCAAGGCTGACCGATTGAAGCTGGCTGCCGAACCCGCTCCGGATTCAGTCATAACCCCTGAGAGCTGAGTCTTCGATCTTAAGCGCCAGTCGCATCAGCAATGGCGGTGAAAGTGGGGCTGCTGCGCAGCCAGCGGGAGCAAGCTCCCTCGCCACAGTGGTTCAGGCAGGTCTTGAGTGAATTGCACCTCGATCGTTCCCACGCTCCTGCGTGGGAATGTCGCCAGGGACGCTCCGCGTTCCGCTTCTGGAAGATGACGCAGAGCGTCACGGGATGCATTCCCACGCAGAGCGTGAGAACGATCAACTTCCCAGACCTACCAAAGCGAACTCTTCAGATAAAAGTCAGCGCAAGGTTAAACAGCATCGCCGCGACGAAGCCGATGGGCGCGGCACGCAGCAGCAATTGGGGAAACAGCCGGGTTCGGCTCTGCTCATCGGCGCAGGAGCTCAGGATCAGGCTGCCGCCGGAGGAGAACGGCGAGATAGAGGTGGCTTGGGCGCCAACCACGATGCTGATGAACAGCACCATGGGGTCGATCGACATGGCGGCGGCCAGCGGCGGCACCATGGGGAACAGCGCGGGTGTAACCACTCCCAAGGTGCTGGCAAAAATCGACATCAGCGCAGCGACGACACCGAACACCAGGGCTACCAGCACCGGTGGGATATTGCCGCCAATCCACGATGCCAAAGCGTCGATAGCGCCGGCCTTGATCGCCACCGAGATCAGCATGCCCACGCCACAAATCATGATCAGCGTGCCCCAGGGCAGCGAGGCGATGGCTTTGCGCTCGTCGCCCAGCTTGAGCATCAGCGCAATCACCGAGAACACGCTGGCGATCAGGCCGATGTCCACCTTCGAGTTGACGAACGTCACCGTCGCATTGCCTGGGAACAGGATGTGCGCGATGGGACCGGCCAACACGATCAGCATCATCAGCAAGGTCAGCCACAAGGTGATTTTCTGCTCACGGTTGAGCGGGCTCGGCGTCTCGATCGCGACCGCCGCGCTCTTCAGCGCACGGCCGTGGCCGGCGAAGAATACGAACGCGGTGATGACCACCAGCGGAATGACCATGGTGCTGGCAAAGATGGCCAGGCCATTGATGAAAGCTTCACTTTCGGGAACACCCAGGCCGGTCATCAGACCTCGGAAAATGATACCGCTCTGGCTGGACACAAAATTGGCACCGCCCAGGGCCCCGTAGTTCACCGCCATGCCACCGAGTATCAGGCTCATGCCCGTGCGCTGGCACAGCAGCAGCGTCAGCGGGGCCATGAAAGCCAGCACCGTGTAGTAACCCGCGCCGAGCCCAGCAATCAGGCAAGCGGTCAGGAACACCGCATAAGGCAACAGGTGCGGCACGTTACGACAGAGATAGAGCAAGTGTTCGGCCAGTTTCTCCAGCGTGCCGTTGACGATGGCGAAGCTGTAGAACAGGCAGACCGAGAAGATGATGAAGAAAATCTTCAGCGGCCACATGGCGATGATTTCGGAAGGACTCAAGCCCATGCCGAAACAGCCCAGTAGATAGGCAAAGGCGATGGCGAACAGGCCGATGTTGATTTTGGTGGTGTATCCCAGCGCGACAGCAAGAACGATCGCGGCGACGACGTACAGGCTCATCATGATGTGTGTTCCGTATTATTTTGTTATGGGGAGTTCAACGCGTCGACGCAGCAAAGCCGAACAGGGTTGTGGGGTTATCCACCAACACCTGCCGGCGCTCCACCGGGTCGGGAAACAAGGCATGCACAAAGGCCAATTGCGCGTCATAGCCGGTGCGCGACTCGAACTGGGTATGGGGCCAATCGCTGCCCCAGACAAAACGATCGATACCGCCACATGCCTGGCGCAATTGCGCCAACACGCAAGCCGCGCGGGGCAGGTCTGACTGACTGCGATAGGCGGCAGACAACTTGACCCACAGCCGGTCCTCGCCGAGCAAGGTCAGAAAGCCCTGATGGGCGAGGTTACTCGGGTCGATACCGTTGGACGGAAGACCGAAGTGATCCACGACCACCGTGACGCCGCTCGCCAGAACGAACGGTACAACCAGGACCAAGGCGTCGAAGCCGCACTGGATTTCAACCTGCCAGCCAAGTCGGGCCAGTCGCTGGTAAAACGTCTGCCAGCGTGCATCGATGTAGTCCTGCGGCGCCTTGCCGATCAGATTCAAGCGAATGCCTACCACGCCAGCCTTGGCCAAAGCTTGGAGCTGTGCATCCTCGATGTCCGGTTCGACCACCGCGATGCCTCGCAAACGTTGCGGATAACGTTGCAGGGCCTCGACCATGAAACGGTTGTCGGTTCCCAGGAAGCTCGGCTGGATGAGCACGCCCTGGGCAAGGCTGCAGCGATCCAGATGCCCCAGATAGTGCTCGGCCAAGGCGTCGTAATCAGGGCTGTAGCGACGATCACTCGCCATGGGCAAGTCATGTCGGAATATGTGGGCGTGAGTATCTATGCCTTCGAACGACAGGGACATCAGGAAGCTGCCTTTGTTGATTTTTTGTGGGAGCCCGCCAGGCATGTAAGGTGATTACAGACCTGAAATTCATATAGATGACTGGATGACCATATCTATAAACAACCATCCCTGTCAACGCGCCCAGTGAGGTAAAGTGGCGCATTGCTTGGATTTGGATTGACGGTATGGCCCTTACACACCTTGGACATGACGAGCGACTGCCGCTCTATCAACGACTGCGTGAAGAGATGCTGGCGAAAATCGCCGCAGGCGAATGGCTGCCCGGTGAAGCCATTCCCACCGAAGCAGAACTGACCCGCCACTACGGCGTTGCGGTAGGCACGGTACGCAAAGCGGTGGAAACGCTGGTCGGGGAAGGGTTACTGCTGCGCGTCCAGGGCCGTGGCACGTTCGTGCGCCGGCCCAACTTCGACGGTTCACTGTTTCGTTTCTTTCGACAGGTCGATGCCAGCGGTCAATCGCAAGTGCCGCAAAGCCGCATCCTGAGTCGCACCCAGGAAACCCCGGACGCCCACGTGCGCCAGGCGCTGAATCTGACCGAGCACGACGCCACCATCCGCCTGGAGCGTCTGCGCCTCATCAACGGCCGGCCGCTGTTCCACGAGCAGATCTGGCTACCGGCCGCTCAATTCGGCGCCCTGCTCGACACCGACCTGAACGACTTCGGCACCCTGCTCTACCCCTTCTACGAAGAACGCTGCGGCATGCGCGTCGCATCAGCCCGGGAAACCCTCACCGTCACCTCGGCCGATGAGCCACTGGCCGCCACGCTGGGAGTCACCGCCGGCAGCCCAGTGGTGGTAGTTGAACGGGTGGCCCTGGGCTACGACCGTCAACCCCTGGAATACCGACTGTCGCGCGGCGCAGCCGACACTTTTCGCTATCAGGTGGAGATTTGCTGAAAACTATCGGGGATAGTTCCCGAAAACGTTGCCTCTACCGGTCCGATGAGAAACACCGGTCCCCGGCCATCCCATTGAACCGTCACGCTTCCACCATCACATTCAACCTCAACACAATGATCCAGCAAGCCACGACGAATCCCGTTCACAGCGGCGCCGCAAGAGCAGGAACCTGAGCCCAGTGCGATGCCACCGCCCCGTTCCCATATGCGCAAACGAATGTGCTTTCGATTGATGACCTGAACGAAATGCACGTTGGTCTTGAGCGGGAACAGCGCGCTGGTTTCAATTGCCGGTCCGACTGTCGCGATATCAACGTCGGCCAGATCGTCCACAAAGTAAGTGCAGTGTGGGTTGCCCATGCTGCACGCTATCGGGCTATCCGCCAGTGGCAGAACAGCGCTGTCCAGGTCCCCAGCCAGGGGAATGTCCGACCAGCCGAAAAGCGGCTGCCCCATGTTGACGGAAATTGCACCGGTTGAAATTCGTTCGCACGTGAGCAGACCGCGGTTCGTGCGCAGCGTTATCGAAGTCACATTCGATTCGCGCATCAGCCGATCCGCAGCGCCCCGCGTCGCGCTGCCGCAAACGTCCAGCGTGGAGCCATCTGCATTCCAGAACATCAGGCGTGCGCCTGCATCCTCACAATCGAGCATCACCGCGAGTTGATTGAAACCGATGCCTCGGTTGCGATCACCCATCCGCCGGGCCAGGGCACTGGTTATGGGGTTGGCTGAGTTTCGCGCGTCCACGACAACAAAATCATCGCCATTGGCGTGCATTTTGTGAAAGTTCAAGGGCATAAATAGATCCTGAGGAATGAAGTGACTCACGTTCAAAGGCGACCTGGCCCATTGGAGTTCTGCTCAACGCGACGCCAGCGCAGCCTTTTTCTCAAGCCAATCTCCACGCGTCATTTCCCAAACTTCCTTTAGCAACGACCCACAGACAAAATCACCCTGCCGCGTTGCAATCATGCGCATGCCTTCGTGTTCCGAAACTTTACGCGAAGCATGATTGCCCACCGCCTTGGGAACTTGCATGACGGGACGCCCCAGGATTTCAAACCAATAGGCGTTGATAACCTCACAGGCCTCGCGCATGTAGCCCTTTCCCTGCCATTGAGGCGCCAGCCAAAAGCCTCGGTTGTTGCCCGGTTGATCGTACAGGCTGATGCTGCCGATGCAATGTGCCGGATCTTCGCAAGTGCGGATCATCCAATGCCACTCGCGCCCGGCCGCAATGGCGGGAAGCGCATGGTCGCGAACGTACGTCAGCGCGCCGTCTTCCGGATAGGGCCATGGCACGCGACTGTCGAGATAACGCACCACTTCCCAATGAGGAAACAGCTGTTGGATAGCCGGTGCATCGGCCAGTTGTAAAGGCGTGAGGATAAGACGGCGGGTCTGAATCGTGGGGGTGGTTTCCATCATGGATTTACGCATGATGATCGTGCGTTCAGCACCGTCAAATTCGTCACGTACCTTCTGAAATCCCAGCTCTGTGTAAAAGCTCTCTGCCGTGATGGAGGATGGCACATGCAAAGTGACCAGACCCATGTCGAGAGCGGCTGAACAAATGACCGACATTAGCCGTCTGCCAAGGCCTGCTCTTTGATACCGCGGCGCTACAAAAACACTTCTGATCACATCTCCATCGAGGCTGGCAGTCGCGACGACACGCTGATCGACAGATGCCACATACATCCGACGCCGCGCCATCAATCGCTCAATCGCCAGTGGAGAAAAGTTCTGCTCTACCCGGGCGATTACATCGGCCGGATAATCTTTCGTATTGGACTGACGCAGAGCGCTGATCACAACGTTGCTTATTGCTTGCGCGTCCTCGACTGTTGCGAGGCGAATGTAGGCATCCATTTCAAGTTCTCGCTCCGGGTGATCAGTGATCATAGACGCATGACAATGGACAGAAACCACGACAGAAAGATAGTTTCAAGACGTCCAGGCCGAAGGCTGAACCACGGATGCTATTGCCGATTACTCAAACGAACACGCCCAGCCTTGCCATCAACAAAAAGAGTCAAAGCATGAAAGGCGCTGACCCCAATCGCCTGAAAATCTGGCAAGCCCTTTCATCACTGTTTCTCGACACCGAGATCGACGAATTAACCTACGACTACATCGCTCGCGTGATCCTTGAAACCGGCTATTCGCCTAAGGTAATCCACAGCATCCTATGGAATGAAGTGTTCCCGGTCCTGGAAGCCAACCTCAGGTCCGTCGCAGGCGAATGGGCGGGATGGACGGATGAGTGGCTGCTGGAGCAGCTCACGATAAATGATCAACTCGAGGTCCGAAAACCCAGCGGCAGTATTGCCGTGGAGATCGCCAGATGCTGGAACCATGTGGCGACCCGGCTTCCACCGGGATATGCCTGATCCCGGTTTTTATCCGGCCCCTCGCGCGCCCAGGATGCCGCACTCGGCAGGCAACAATCTCACACTGATCAACGTCTTTCGGCAAAATGATAGAGCACGAAATAATGCCCCTCACACCCCATTCGCTTGTCACCTTGGTCCCCGCTCAAAACAGCGATCTGGACGATCTGGTAGCCGTCAGAATCGAAGCCATGCGCGAAAGTCTTGAGCGTGTCGGGCGATTTGATCCCGTGCGCGCACGCGAGCGATTTCTAGGCGGTTTTAAACCAGACTGCACACGCCACATCGTGGTAACAGGACAGAGGGTGGGGTTCGTAGTCATCAAACGTCACGGCAATGAACTCTTGCTTGACCACTTGTACGTGCGCCCGGACGCGCAGGGATCAGGAATAGGCTCTGCTGTTCTCAGCCAAATATTCAAAGAGGCGGATGCCGCTGCGCTGCCATTACGAGTGGGCGCTCTCAAAGAAAGCGCGTCGAATCGCTTCTACATCCGCCACGGTTTCCAACTCATCGAAAGCGGCGAGTTCGACAATTATTATCTGCGACAGAATGGTCCTGCAGCTGGCCAAAATCGTTAGCCACCGACAATCTTACTGCGATGTATCCTCGTGTATCCCGAGGATACATCGCTACATAACCTTGCACTTTTACCTCCCATTCGACACAGCCCGGATACGTTGCCCCGTTCAAATGCACCCAAGGTTTCAAGGGCATCAACCAGAGCCCCTGACCCATGGCTCGCAATGGAGGCATCACCATGAAAACGGCACTGCAGCACAGCAAAACCGGTAAAACCCATCGCCGCCTGCTCGGCTCATCCATCCTCGCTCTCAGTCTGTTCGGCGCGCTCGGGGTAGCCCACGGGCAATCCACCAGCGCCGCGCAGCCAACCGCGAACAAGTCCGGCGTCACGCATACAACGCCCTCCCCGTTCGGTGCGCTGAAGCATATCAAGGCCGGTCTGCTGGACGTGGCGTATGCCGAAACCGGCCCCGCCGATGGGCCGGTGGTGATTCTGTTGCACGGCTGGCCGTACGACATTCATAGCTATGACGAAGTCGCGCCCTTGCTGGCAGCGAAGGGATACCGCGTGCTGATGCCGTATGCCCGGGGCTACGGCGATACGCATTTCCTGTCCGAAAAAACGCTTCGCAACGGTCAACCAGCCGCGCTGGCCAGTGACGTGATCGACTTCATGGATGCGCTGAAAATCAAGCAAGCCGTGCTCGGTGGCTACGATTGGGGCGCACGTTCGGCGGACATCGTCGCGGCCCTGTGGCCGGAGCGCGTCAAGGCGCTGGTCGCGGTCAGCGGCTATCTGATCGGCAACCAGGCCGCCGGTCAGAACCCGCTGCCACCCAAGGCCGAGTTGCAGTGGTGGTATCAGTTTTATTTCGCCACCGACCGTGGCCGCGCCGGGTACGAGAAAAATACCCACGACTTCGCCAAGTTGATCTGGCAACTGGCGTCGCCCAAATGGGCATTCGATGACGCCACCTTCGACCGCAGCGCCAAGGCGCTGGAAAACCCCGACCACGTCGAGATCACCGTATTCAACTACCGTTGGCGTCTCGGTTTGGTCCAGGGCGAGACCCGATACGACGCCCTGGAACAGAAACTGGCGACGGCGCCTCCCATCAGCGTGCCGACCATCACCCTTGAAGGCGATGCCAACGGCGCGCCGCACCCAGCTCCCGAGGATTACGCCAAGCGCTTCACCGGCAAATACGAATTCCGGTTGATCAACGGCGGCATCGGCCACAACTTGCCGCAGGAAGATCCGCAAGCGTTTGCCAAGGCTGTGATTGATGCGGATCATCTTTGATAGCCAGCCCCTTGCCTTGATAACACCGGCATAAAAAAACGGCTCGTTTATTCAACGAGCCGTCTTTTTGCGGGCTATTACCGAACAGGATCAACCCGACGCATAAGGTCATTCAACACGTAGGTGTCCAGAAAGGCTGTTACCTCTGTGATCTGGCCATCCTTGAGTGTCATGTGCCACAGGTAAGTGTTGTTGTAGGGCTTGCGGTCAAGGGCCATGGCCTCTCCCTTCCAGAGAACCACTACGACATCGCCCTCAGCCACAATGCTTTGCACGGTAGGGGAAATGGGCGTTGCCAGCCGAGCGGTGATCGGTCGTACGGCTCGTTCGATTAAATCCGTCTTGCTGTTATACACACCAGAAACCGGGCTTGATCCAGATACGGTCCACGTTGCGTCGGGCGCCAGCAGATCGAAAACCGTGCCTTGGCCTTGTTGCCAGTGGGTAAATGCTTGGCGCACCAGGTCGGTATTGATGTTTTGGTCAGCGGCTTGCGACGCTGAAACCGTGTTCGTTGAAAGCACCAAACACAGCGCGACAGCCTGAAGGCGCACAGCCAAACTCATCCATGGGGTCATGATCTTTCTCTCACAACAATACGTTGATAGGAACCTCTTCAAGAGGAACCTTAACGGCATGGGCTCGGAAGCTTTTGCTCGATACTGCTGTGAGATTGCCCGATGCTGTTTGGTGGAACGGCGTGGGCACCTGAGCCTGGCTCCTATGCGGGGTTGCCGCCAGCACGCGGGTAGTCGCCCGCCGGTCCCATATCGCCTTTTTCCAGACGCCAAAAACCACAAACCCCCGACTTTCTCTAGGAAAATCAGGGGTTTGTGTTTGCAGAATGTGGCGGTGAAGGAGAGATTCGAACTCTCGATACAGTTTCCTGTATACACACTTTCCAGGCGTGCTCCTTAAGCCACTCGGACACTTCACCGTGTCTCGGCAAACTGTTCAGTCTGTCGAGGCGCGCTAATGTAGTCGAAAGCTTTTCCGATGGCAAAGGTTTTTTTCAGAATTTTCATGCGGTTAAGGTGGTCGGGCATTTCAAACGCGTCCGGGCATGGCAAACCGGCCAATCTTCGGGTTTGTGTGTGCAGTGTTCCATGGAGCAAGGCGCGGGCGATGGGGCGGTCAGGCGGTTTGTCGGGGCTGGGGGCTGACCGGTGAGTCAGTCACAGCGCTTTACCTGGCCTGCGGCGGTGGGTAACGTCTGCGTCACTTCTCTTACAAGGAATAGCGCCATGAGCGACCTGATTGCCTACCATCTCGAAGACGGTATCGCGACCCTGACCTTGAACAACGGCAAGGTCAATGCCATCTCGCCGGATGTGATTGCCGCGTTCAACACTGCGCTGGATCAGGCTGTGACGGATCGGGCGGTGGTGATCATTACCGGGCAACCGGGGATTCTGTCCGGTGGTTATGATTTGAAGGTGATGACCGCCGGTCCCAAGGAAGCGGTGAGTCTGGTCACGGCCGGCTCGACCCTGGCCCGTCGCCTGTTGTCGCACCCCTTCCCCGTCGTTGTCGCGTGCCCAGGGCATGCGGTGGCCAAGGGAGCGTTCCTGCTGCTGTCGGCGGATTATCGCATCGGTGTCGATGGACCGTTCAGCATTGGCCTGAACGAAGTGCAGATCGGCATGACCATGCACCACGCCGGTATCGAGCTGGCCCGCGATCGCCTGCGCAAATCCGCGTTTCATCGCTCGGTGATCAATGGAGAGATGTTCAACCCGCAGAGCGCGGTGGACGCCGGCTTCCTCGACAAGGTGGTGTCGACCGATGAGCTGCAGGGTGCGGCGCTGGAGGCCGCGCGTCAGTTGAAGAAAATCAACATGACCGCCCACAAGAACACCAAGCTGAAAGTGCGCAAGGCCCTACTGGAGACGCTGGACAGTGCAATCCTGCTGGATCAGGAGCACATGGGTTAACTTGCCTCAGCGCAAAACGAAAAGCCCGACCGCTGTGTCGGGCTTTTTCTTACATGCTCCGTTTAAAAACCGACAACCGCTCTAGCCTGCTTCTGACACGTTAATCGGAAACATGCGCTCAAACATCGCCCATCTCCTACCTCTATAGCGGCAATTGCCGAAAACAGTGCACATCCGTACACTGCGCCACCTTTTGTCCCGACGGGGCCTGTAGATGCTGTTTTTATTGCGTATGTTGTTGATGGGTGTGCATTTTGTGCTGGCGGGTGTGCTCGGG
This sequence comes from Pseudomonas sp. N-1-13, assembly GCF_057787095.1. Classification (NCBI taxonomy): domain Bacteria; kingdom Pseudomonadati; phylum Pseudomonadota; class Gammaproteobacteria; order Pseudomonadales; family Pseudomonadaceae; genus Pseudomonas; species Pseudomonas sp. N-1-13. The sequence continues at coordinate 4,074,561 of NZ_JBYNRI010000001.1, forward strand.
GTGATCCTGGGGTTGTGTCGGCCGTTCAATCCAGACAACAGCCGTTTATGCGCCAGATTGTATGCGTGGCCCGCCATGTGCATTTTGCGTCTGCGGGTGAAGGCCGAGGTCGACACCCTGGTAAACAAGTCCCAGAGCTGCGTGATCATTGCCAACCACCAGTCCAACTATGACCTGTTCGTGTTCGGTAACGTGGTGCCCTACCGCACCGTGTGCATCGGTAAGAAGAGCCTGAAGTGGGTGCCGTTGTTCGGGCAATTGTTCTGGCTGGCGGGCAATGTGCTGATTGACCGGGGTAACGCGATCAAGGCGCGCCAGTCGATGTTGACCACCACTCACACGTTGCAGCACGAGGACACATCGATCTGGGTATTCCCGGAAGGCACGCGCAATCTTGGCGAGGATCTGCTGCCCTTCAAGAAAGGCGCGTTCCAGATGGCGATCGCCGCCGGGGTGCCGATTGTTCCGGTGTGCGTCAGCAGCTACATCAAGCACATGCGCCTCAATCGCTGGCGAGGCGGCGACATCCTCATACGCTCGCTACCGGCCATTCCCACGGCGGGGTTGAGCCTGGATGACATGCCCCAGCTCATCGCCCAGTGCCGTGAGCAAATGCGCGAGTGCATCGCGGTGATGGACCGGCAGGTGCAGGCTGTTTAACGAGCCTGTTAAACAATAGCCAGCCGGGCACATAACTCTGTGGCGAGGGGGTTTATCCCCTCACCACAAAAACCCGCACGATTCTGATTCCACCTGTAGGGCATTTGACTCTACCGGCGAACTCGGTGGATTTTGCTGACTCTCAAGCAGCAGGGCACACTAAGCTACAGATTGCCTGCCACTGCCATTTTCCAAGAAGAAGTGAACCACCATCATGGGTAGAGTCGTTGCTGCTGCGGTTTACAGCGCCGGTAAGAAAGTCACCAACATCACCCTCGACGAAGGCAGCGCCTGGGCAGCCAAACCGGGCCACTTTGTATGGATCGGACTGGAAGAGCCCAGTGCCCAGGAACTGACCAACCTGCAACGTCAATTCAACCTGCATGAATTGGCGATTGAAGACGCGATGGAGAAGCACAGTCGCCCCAAGTTGGAGACCTTTGGCGATGCACTGTTTATCGTCACGTATTCGCCGGTGCGCAAGGACGGCAAGCTGCAGTTCATCGAGACTCATATCTTCGCCGGCAACGGCTACATCATCACCGCCCGCAATGGCCACTCGGCGTCCTACGCCCACGTGCGACAACGCTGTGAGGCGCGGCCTATTCTGCTGGAGCACGGGGAAGATTTCGTTCTCTATGCCATCCTGGATTTCGTCATTGAAAATTACCAGCCGGTGGGTGAAGCCATTCACGCCGAGATCGATGAGCTGGAGCGCAACGTACTGTGCAGCTCCCTGAACGAGCGGGATATTCAGAACTTGCACAGCTTGCGCCGTGACGTATTACGCCTGCGCCGTTATGCAGCACCGATGGTGGAAATCAGCGAAGAACTGCAAAGACTGGACTTTCCCTTCATCGACAAAAACATGAGCCCGTACTTCCGCGATGTGCAGATTCATGTCACGCGGCAGATGGAAGACCTGGCGACTTTGGCGGACATCGCCAGCCAGACCATTGAAGTCGGCGTGCTGCTCGAAGCGTCGCGCCAGAGCGTGGTGCAGCGCAAGTTCGCGGCGTGGGCGGCGATCCTGGCGTTCCCCACGGCGGTAGCCGGAATCTATGGGATGAACTTCGAGAACATGCCGGAGTTGACCTGGCACTACGGGTACTTTCTGGTGCTGGGGTTTATCGCGGTGGGCTGTACCGCGTTGTGGGGGAGCTTCAAGCGCTCGGGGTGGTTGTAAGCGCGCTTGTAGGCGGTTGAGGCTGGCGTGACATTCATCGCGAGCAGGCTCGCTCCCACACTTGATTACCTGTCTATCAAGTGTGGGGGCGATGGTGTTTTAGTCTTGGGCCGCTGCGGTTTCAGGCTTGTGCGCGACGAAACGCATCATCCACTCAGCCACTGTAGTGCCGTGATGCGCCTGTTCAAGACTGGCCATGCCTTGGCGGTAGATCTGCTCGCCAAGGTGTTGCTGGCGGATCTCCAGCAGCGCCCGGGAGTAATCGTGGATGAATTCCGGGTGGCCCTGGAAGCACAGCACCTGATCGTTGATGTGGTAGGCGGCGAACGGGCAAAAATCGCTGGACGCGATCACCGTGGCGTTTTCCGGCAGCTCGGTGACCTGGTCCTGGTGACTGATCAGCAGGGTCAGCTCTTCCATCACCGGGCTCATCCATGGCGCCTTGGCCGCGAGCTTGTAGCGGTGGGTGCCCACGCCCCAGCCTTGAGTGGCGCGCTCGGCCTTGCCGCCCAGCAACAGCGCCAGCAGTTGATGACCGAAGCACACGCCCAGCAACTTGTCGCCTCGCTGGTAGCGATCCAGCAAGAAGGTCTTGAGGGTTTGAATCCAGGGGTCGGTGCCGAAGGAGTCGGCTTTGCTGCCGGTTACCAGGTAAGCGTCGAACGACTCATCATCGTTGGGGTATTGCCCCTGCATCACGTTGTACACAATGAACTCAGCCGCGACGGGCTGTTGTGAAAACAGGCGCTGGAACATCTGCCCGTAACCCTGATATTGGTCGATCAGTTCCGGACGCAGGGTATCGGTTTCCAAAATGCAGATGCGCAGCGACATAAAAAATACCTGACACGATGATGGGAATATTGCACACCCCCTGAGCGTGCCTTGAAATACCGTCCCAAGGCAAGCCCCTTCCCCTGTCAGTCAGAACAGTTCTTGCCTGGCGGCTTTCTCCAGCAACAAGGCCGGTGGTGAAAATCGCTCGCCATACTGCTCGGCCAGATACTGAGCGCGGGCGACAAAATCCCGCAGGCCGTACTGGTTGATGAACTGCAACGCACCGCCGGTCCAGGCGGCGAAACCGATACCGAATATCGAGCCGACGTTGGCGTCCGCCGTGGAGGTGAGCACGCCCTCCTCTACGCAGCGCACGGTTTCCAGAGCCTGGATGAACAGCAGGCGATCGCGGATATCCTGAGGCGAAATCTGCCCGTCGGCTTTCTCGAAACGATGCTTGAGCTCCGGCCACAGGTGTTTCTGCCCGTTGGCCGGATACTCGTAGAAACCGGCCCCGGCGGCTTTGCCTGGCCGCTTGTATTCGTTGAGCAGCAGGTCAATCACGGCGAACGCCGGGTGCTCGATCGGCGTTTGCCCTTCCGCTTGCAGGTCTTTGGCGGTTTGCGCGCGGATATGGCTCATCAGGCTGAGGGAAACTTCGTCAGAGATCGCCAGAGGCCCCACCGGCATCCCGGCCTTGCGCGCCTCGGTCTCGATCATCGGCGCACTCACGCCCTCACCCAGCATGGCGATGCCTTCGTTGGTAAAGGTGCCGAATACCCGAGAGGTGAAGAAACCACGACTGTCGTTGACCACGATCGGCGTCTTGTTGATTTGCAGAACGAAATCGAAACCTCGTGCCAGGGTCTCGCCGCTGGTACGGGCGCCCCTGATGATTTCCACCAGAGGCATTTTCTCCACCGGGCTGAAGAAATGCAGGCCGATGAACTTCGTCTGATCCGGTACAGCCGTCGCCAGACCGGTGATGGGCAGGGTCGAGGTGTTGGAGGCGAGCACCGCGTCCGCCCCAACAACCGCTTGGGCAGCGGCTGTGACGCTGGCTTTCAGGGCGCGATCCTCAAACACCGCCTCAATGACCAGATCGCAACCGGCCAGGTCCGCGTCGCTGTCAGTGGTTTGAATCCGCGCCAGCGTGGCTTCGCACTGCTCGACGGTGAGCTGCCCGCGGGCGACCTTCTTATCCAGCAGCGCCGCCGTACGGGCCTTGCCTTTCTCGGCGGCGGCAAGGCTGACGTCCTTGAGCACCACCGCAATCCCGGCCATGGCGCTGACGTAGGCGATACCAGCCCCCATCATGCCAGCGCCGAGCACCCCGACTTTTTGAGTCAGATAAGGTGCAAAGCCCTGCGGGCGCGAACCGCCGGCCTTGATTTCGTTGAGCTGGAACCAGAAAGTGCCGATCAGGTTCTTGGCCACCTGGCCAGTGGTCAGCTCAGTGAAGTAGCGGGTTTCGATCACGTGGGCGGTGTCGAAATCCACCTGGGCACCTTCCACTGCCGCGCAGAGAATTTTCTCCGGCGCGGGCAGGCAACCCTGGGTTTTGTTGCGCAGGATGGAAGGTGCTATCGCCAGCATTTGCGCGACTTTCGGGTGAGACGGCGTGCCACCCGGGATCTGATAGCCTTTCGCATCCCAAGGTTGGACCACGCTGGGGTTGGCGAGAATCCAGGCCCTGGACTTGCTCAGCAGGTCCTCGCGATCCACCGCCAGCTCATCGATCAGACCGGCCTGCAGTGCCTGTTGCGGGCGCACCTTCTTGCCCTCGAGCAAATACGGCAAGGCTTTCTCCAAGCCAAGCAACCGCACCATCCGCACCACCCCGCCGCCACCTGGCAACAGGCCCAGGGTGACTTCCGGCAAGCCAATCTGCACCGACGGGTGATCCAGCGCCACACGATGATGGCAAGCCAGGCAGATTTCCCAGCCGCCGCCCAGGGCCGCGCCATTGATGGCCGCCACCACCGGTTTTCCCAGGGTTTCCAGGGCACGCAGTTGCGCCTTGAGGCCGAGCACCATTTCATAGAATGCCTTGGCTTGGGGTTTACCGACCTTGACCAGTTCGTTGAGGTCACCGCCAGCGAAGAAGGTCTTCTTGGCCGAGGTAATGATCACCCCGGCAATCGAGTCTTTTTCGGCGGTCAACCGAGCGACGCAGGCAGCCATGGCCTCGCGGTACGTCGCATTCATGGTGTTGGCGCTCTGGCCTGGCATGTCCAGGGTCAGGACGACGATCCGGTCCTGGCCGGTTTCGTAACGGATGGCATCGCTCATGAAAAGTATTCCTTGAAATCGGGGCTCAGAGACGTTCAATAACGGTGGCAATGCCCATGCCGCCGCCGACACACAGCGTCGCCAGGCCATAGCGCAGGTGACGCGCCTCTAACTCATCGAGCAAGGTGCCGAGAATTGCGCAGCCTGTAGCCCCCAAGGGATGCCCCATGGCGATGGAGCCGCCGTTGACGTTGACCTTGGCGGGGTCGATGGCCATGTCCTTGATGAACTTGAGCACCACTGAGGCGAACGCTTCGTTGACTTCGAACAGGTCGATGTCCTCCACCCGCAGCCCAGCCTTGACCAGAGCCTTGCGGGTAGCCGGCGCCGGGCCGGTGAGCATGATGGTCGGATCGGTGCTGGTGACAGCCGTGGCGACGATCCGCGCCCGCGGTTGCAGCCCCAGCGCCTGCCCCTTGGCTTCGGAACCGATCAGCATCAGCGCCGCCCCATCGACGATGCCGGAACTGTTGCCCGGCGTGTGGACATGATTGATCCGTTCCACATGGCTGTAGACCCGCAGCGCCGTAGCGTCGAAGCCCATCTGGCCCATGGCTTCGAAACTCGGCTTGAGCTTGCCCAGGCCCTCCAGAGTCGAGTCCGCACGGATGAATTCGTCGTGATCCAGCAGCACGATGCCATTCTGGTCCCGCACCGCCACCAGGGATTTGTTGAACGAACCGTCGGCCCGGGCCCGGGCGGCCTTTTGCTGGGAGTGCAGCGCGAAAGCATCGACGTCCTCGCGGCTGAAGCCCTCCAGGGTTGCGATCAGGTCAGCACCGATGCCCTGAGGTGCGAAGTGGCCCTGCAGGTTGGATTGAGGATCCAGCGCCCAAGCGCCGCCGTCGCTGCCCATGGGCACGCGAGACATGGATTCGACACCTCCGGCCACCACCAGATCCTCGAACCCGGAGCGCACTTTCATCGCCGCCAGGTTTACCGCTTCCAGGCCCGAGGCGCAGAACCGGTTGAGCTGCACGCCTGCCACGCTGACATCCCAATCGGCGATCAGCGCGGCGGTCTTGGCGATGTCGGCGCCCTGATCACCTATCGGCGTCACGCAACCGAGCACGATATCGTCAACCTGACTGGTGTCCAGGCCCATGCGCTGCTGCAGGGCGGTGAGCAGGCCGCCCACCAGGTTCACCGGCTTGACGCTGTGCAAAGCGCCATCGGCCTTGCCCTTGCCACGGGGGGTGCGTAATGCGTCAAAAATCAAAGCTTCGGTCATGACATCCTCAAACCACTGGGACAATGCAATGGCTCCAACCATAAGCCCAGCGGCCCGAGATTCAATGACCGCAGTGCTCAACGACGTTGACGGCCACGCTCAGACGAACGGTAGCATGCTATCGGGTTAACCGATTCAGGTGAGCAAAGTGTCTAGCAAAAGGGCCTTCACGAAGGTGGCACTAGGCCTCATATCACTTTAAGAGCGGACGACAGCAAACTAATACGAATTGGATCTAAGCCAAGGCGGCTGCGGCCCCTAATGTAATCCTTGTACAAGATAGTCGTCGGGTTTTGCCGAGGCGCTTGTCAGACAGGAAGTGCAACGCCAGCCGTCAGGAGATATGCAGGCTGGCCTCAGGAAATAACAAAAAAGGCGGGTCAGCCATGTTCAAACATTCGAAAGTTCGCCAAGCCGGACTCATTCTCTTCGCCACGACGCTGCTGTTGATTGTGCCGAATATCACCAAGGTGATCGGCTGAATCCGGCGCGCGGGTGCCTGTACCATCGGCAAGCGGTAGCGCTTGTATCATCAAAAAATGTGACGAGTTCGTTGTTCGAGTCGCGGTGGCTGTGCCAACCTTTGCGGCACTCCCTCGACATGGAAGACGACCCTCGTGAAAGCTCTCATTGTGTTCGGCGCGCTGCTGCTCAGCACGCCCTTGTTTGCCGCGCAGCTGGTGCTGGAGCTGGGCACGACTGCCCGCACCTGGCAGACCGAAGAACTGCTCCAGCATCCTGAAGCCCGAACGATCCAGATCGCTGAAGACGTTTCCTACAAAAAGCCGATGAATTATCGCGCCGTGCCGCTGACAGCGCTGTTGACTGGCGTCGAGCCCGACGACCATCTCCAGGCCGTGGCGCTGGACGGATTTGCCGCCGAATTGCCCGCAGCACCGTTACTCAACACAAACGGCGCGCGAGCCTGGCTGGCGATCGAAGACCCGGCCCACCCCTGGCCCCCAATGGGTGAAGGCAAGGGCAGCGCCGGGCCCTTCTATCTGGTCTGGACCAACCCCCAGGCAGGTCACATCAGCCCCGAACAATGGCCGTACGCGGTGGCGACCATCAAGCGCCTGTCAGCGGTAGCCGAGCGCTTCCCTGCCCTGCTGCCGGCGCCCACGGTGACTCAGGCTGACCCGATCTATAAGGGCTTTGAACTGTTCCAGAAAAACTGCCTGGCTTGCCATCGGCTCAACGGCGCAGGCGACGCGCAGTTTGGCCCGGACCTGAACATCCCCTTCAATCCTACCGAGTACTTTTCCGGGGATTTCCTCAAGCGCTATATCCGCGACCCACAAAGCCTGCGTCGCTGGCCCCAAGGGAAGATGCCGGCGTTCTCGGCCACGGTGCTGCCGGATGCGGAGCTGGATCTGCTGGTGGGGTATCTCAAGCACATGGCGGGGCGTAAACAGCCGTTGGCCCCATGAAGTCGGTTTTGTGCCTGAGGTGACCCGGTGGGAGCACACCTATGAAAACGGCCGACACATGGGTCAGCCGTTGCTCGGGTTGCGTGAATGAACGGTCAGGCGTGCAGGCGCCGTATTTCCTGTTTGACGCCCCACCCCTCGATGATGCCACCCAAAGGCTCCACCACCGCCTCGAAGTTTTGTTCGAAGTCTCCAATGTCATCGTAGGTGGCGTACATCACCCGGCTCAACTCCAATGACCAGGCGCCGTCATCCCGTGCGCTGATCTGTGCATTCAATGACTCACCCCGAAATTGACCTGCCGCCCTGCGCGCCCGCTCCTCATCCGGGAAAATGGCGTAGAACTCGATGGGATGGAATTGTGAGAAATCGAAACCGCCTTCTTTCATGCGGCGAAGCACACTGGTGCTGATGTCTTCTTGATAGGCTGTGCTCATGAAACGTCCTCCTCAAACCGATGGATAGACTTTCCGTCTTCCCGTGCGGGCAACCCTTGGGTTGCAGCGATACGGCATCAAATTACCGTCGGGACACAAGCATGTAGCTGACAAGACCGGACCTAAGCGATCCTTTCGCTGATCTCAATTGCAGAGTAGCTGCAAGTAGTGGTCACTGCCAAGCGGGGCCAGGCAGTGACTTCATGAAATCGGTGTAATGCTGATGATTTCGATACTGTGCTGGGATTTGAGATTCTTGACCGTAGGGTCTGCGGTGCGGCCCTCCAGGTCATTGAGATCAAGCTTGGCGGGTACGGGGAGCAGCTTTTGGCGAATCAACTGCGCAGCCTGCTCCATCGTGGGCTCCTGTTCATAGTCGAACCGCTCGGCGATGGCTTCGCCGTGATCATCAACGAAAGTGATTTCCCACTTTTGCATCGGTGTCTCCTCGATCAATTCAGGGCCTGGCTTACCTCTATCTCGACATTCAGGGCTGAACAATCGTTCCGCTCAGTCGTTGGACGGCTGCCATAAAAAAAACCGCCTCACGGGCGGTTTTTCATGCAGCGTCGGCGATTATTTCTCGGCACGTGCTTTCAAGGCTTTCAACGTATTGAACGGCGCATCCACCACGAACTTGTTGGCCAGCCAGGAAGGAACATCGCCACCTGGTTCGGTGTGGACCTGATAGATCACTTCGACCTGACCGGCGTCCTTGGGCGTGAATTTCCAGAAGCCTTCAACTTGAGTGACCCGCACAAAACCCTTTTTTTCAGGCCGGTAGGTTGGCACGCCCTTGAGGTTGCGGGTCAGGCTGCCATCGGCACCTTTGACGGTGGTCACTTGCAACACCGAGTCCCGCGGGGTAACCGGCCAGGGCGTGTTGAACTGGGTGTAGGTCCAGCTCTGGTCCCCTTCATGCTTGAGCAGCTCCTGGCTCTTGCATTCGTGAATCCAGGCACAGGCAGCCGAAACGTCTTCCTGAAGCGCTTGCAGCTTGGCCATGGTGGTTTTCATGACGGTCACGCCTTGGTAGGCCTTGTACTTGGAACCGGCCACTTCACTGAGGGAAACCTTGATGCCGTCCTCTTCCTTGGCGACTTTCCAGTCTTCTGCCTGGGCGGTAGCCGTTGCCAGCAGCACGGTCAAACCACACAACACAGCCATACGATGCAGCGAACCCATAGTTTTTTCCTTGTTATCGAAGTTCCGAACTGGCCCATTACGCTGCCGTGATTTGCTCCCACCAACCGATCAGCCGGATGGCGTCTTCAGAGCTGTTGCCGCAGACCTCGATGTCGGCCTCGAACGCCGAGCACACCCTCGGTCGCTCCGGCTGGCCGAAGATCTGGCACAGGTTATCGACTGACAGCTGCACGCAACGTTCGCCCGCCGGCTTGCCGTGGGGCATGCCAGGAATCGGCGAACTGATGGAAGGGGCGATGCAGCAGGCGCCACAGCCTTCGCGGCATTTCATGACGACAACATCCTCACGACAAGTAATGATTGGTAACAGAACACAGAGTAACGGCTAAAACACTCGTTTTAAATTACCGTCCGTGTGTTTTTTCTTGTACGCCAGGATGACCCTACAGTCAGCGACGAGAGGAAGGATTACTGCTTGAATTCGAAATCCAGCGCCGCGCCTTCGACTTCATTGCGCTCTTGATTGCGCAACGGCAGCTGCATTTCATTGCTCAACAAACGGCCATTGAGTTGGAACGGGCCCGGCTTTTCCCCAAACATGGAGGGCAGCAAAGGCTCATGCTTGGGTAACGGCACCGCACCCGGAGGCTGCAGATCCTCGACCATGTCTTGAGGCAGGCTCAAATCCAGCTTGGCCGGCGGTAACCGGGTTTTGGCGACCTCGCGGGCAGATTGACTCTTGGAGGCGACAGGGGCCCGTTTTTTCTTCGCTACCGCAGCTTTTTTAGCCGGCGCTTTTTTAACAACTGCCGGTTTTTTCTTCGAGGCGCTTTTAGTGGCACTGGCGGCCGGTTTCTCCTGCGCCGACGCAGCCACGACACCTTCCGAATGGAAGGCAGTCAACAGGCCGATCAAAACCCAGGCGGCAGGAGCAATGGCTTTCATAGACACTACGGCACTTACGGCAGAGATCCCCATGCTCGCCTGTTACTCAGCCGCTGACAAGCACATCAGGCAGGAGCCGCCAGTTTCTATCAAAAACCGCTGGCGGTCTCCTGGAACAGTTGGGTGGCCAGCAGGCCTAGCGTCATCAAGGCCCGTTCAGCTTCGCGGTTCCAAGGCGTACCGCAATTGAGGCGGATGCAATGGTTGAACTGTTCGGTGTTACTGAAAATCAGCCCTGGTGCAATGCTGATACCTTGCTGCAACGCCCGTACATGCAACTCCTGGGTGTTGACCCGCCCCGGCAGACTGACCCACAGAATGAAGCCTCCATTAGGCCGGCTCATTTGCGTACCTTCGGGAAAGTATTGCTGCACTGCCAACTGAAAGGCACTGAGGTTTTTGCGGTACTCCTGGCGGATATAACGCAAGTGCCGATCATAGCCGCCATTTTCCAGGTACGCCGCGATGCCCATCTGCGTGACGCTGCATGCCGAGTGCGTGCTGAAGGTCTGGAGCCGTTGGATTTCCTGCTGGAATTTACCGGCAATCATCCAACCAATGCGCACGCCCGGTGACAACGTCTTGGAAAAACTCGAACAGTAAATGACTCGGTCCAACCGGTCATAGGCCTTGAGCGCCTTGGTGCGTCCCTGCTCGAACATCAACTCGCCATAAATATCGTCTTCAACGATCTGGATGTCGAAATCCGAGGCCAGGCGCAACAGTTGCTTTTGCCGCTCCTCGGGCATCGTCCCACCGAGGGGATTGCTCAAGCGCGTGGTCAGCACCAGCGCCTTGATCGACCACTGATTGGCCGCCAGTTGCAGGGCTTCCAGGCTCATGCCGGTGACCGGGTCGCTGGGAATCTCGATGACCTTGAGGCCCAGCAGATCCGCCAGTTGCAGCAAGCCGTAGTAGGTCGGCGACTCGGCGGCGATCAGGTCTCCTGGCCGGGTCAGCACCCGCAAGGACATTTGCAGCGCATCCACGCAACCGTGAGTGATCACCACCTCGGAGGGATCCACCACGACCCCGGCATCGCGCATGCGAATCGCCACTTGGCGGCGCAAGGGTTCGAAGCCCGGGCTGAACATGTAGCTGAACGCCCGCGGGCTGTGGAAGCGCGTGACCTTGGCCAATTGCTGGTGCAGCGCCCGTACAGGCAGGTAGTCGACGCTCGGCACCGCCGCGCCCAGGGGAAATACCCCTTCGCGGCGCGACTCAACCAACACTTGCTGGATGATGCTGCTGCGCGTGACCAGCCCCGGACGCTCGACCCGCGCGATGTCCGGCGTCGGCGCCGTCAGGGCCGGGGTTTGATGCACGTAGTAACCGGACTGCGGCCGCGCACGGATCAGCCCCTGATCTTCAAGGTTGGCGTAGGCCTGCAGCACCGTCGCATGGCTGACGTTGAGCTGCGAGCTCATCTTGCGCACCGAAGGCACACGTTCGCCGGGCTGATACACACCGCGCCGGATGTCTTCAGCCAGTTGTTGGGCAATACGTTGATAGAGCAAGAGGTTGGTCATGACGCAGCACTCGATTTCACGGGCATTTTATTTTTGTGAGAGATAGTACCGGAACAGTTTAGAAGTGTACTGGGACAGTTGCCAGATTACCCGACCCTAGAGGGCAGTGACAGCCCCCAACTGTACTCATGAATCACTGATTCGCAGGCCCAAAAAAACCCGGCGCCTCTGAAGGGGCCGGGTTTTCCAGCAACGCAGCCCTTAGCGGGCGGCGCCGAGCTGGCCTTTCTCGTCGGAGAACACAATTTCAACCCGACGGTTCTGTGCCCGACCACGCTCGGAAGCGTTGACGTCGACCGGGAACTCATCACCGTAGCCTTCGACCTGAATGCGCTTTTCGTCGATCCCCAGGTCCACCAGCACGTCCGCCACCGCCTGGGCCCGGCTATGGGACAGCTTGAGGTTTTCCTGCTTGCCGCCGGTGCTGTCGGTGTAACCTTCGATGCGCACCACACGCTTGGGGTTGAGCTGCAAGAATTGCACGATCTTGAGCACCACCCGGTTTGCCGAGTTCTTCAACTGCGCCTGGCCGGTGTCGAACAGCACGTCACCGAGCGTCATCACCAGGCCGCGATCGGTCTGGGTGGTCGCCATCGCCATGATCTGCTCTTCAAGCCACTTGCCCTGTTGCTGGACACTCAGCAACTTGGACTCGCGCAGGGCCAATTGCAGGCGCTGGCGCTCCAGTTCGAGCTTCGCCGCGCGCTCTTCATTGAGCACCTGATTGCTGTGCTCACGGGCAATCTCACTGTAACGCTGGCTCAGGTAGGCGTAATGCAGCACATCTTCGCTGCTGCCCCAGTAGCTGGACAAGCGATCGGCCCGGGCCAGGGATTCACCGGCGCGGATGACATCCTTGGGCGCGGCTCGCAATACGTTGGAGTCTTCCTTGACCTTCTGGAAGTCGGCACCTGCCTTTTCCAGCGCCACTTCGCTGCGCTGACCCGCGCAACCGTACAAGCTGGCCAGGCCCGCGAGAATCAGGCCGCCAAATACTTGGGACTGCTTCATTGGGCATCATCTCTCAACTGTTTGCGCAAGCGCTCGATGCGGGTGTTAAGCACGTTCAGGTGTTCCTCGCCCTTGAGGGTCAGCACCTTCGCTTCGGCCAGGCGTGCATCCAGTTCGGCTTGCTCAGCGCGCATGCGGGCCTTCTTGAACGACTCATCGGCCATGTTGGACTTGGCGCGGGCGAACTTTTCTTCGGCGAGTTTCAACTCGGGCACTTCTTCAGAGGTGGCGCCCACGGCGCGGGCTTGCTCCAGCGCCTGTTCGGTCAGGCGAATCTGTTCATTCGGCGCCGGATCGGCTGCGCAACCCGCCAGAGCCAGTACGGCCAGGGCAGCGAAAAGAGGTCGAATAGTCACTAATGTTCCCTACTGTTTTGGGGCACCAACAGGTGGCTGCAACTGTGTTTTCCAACGCTCGATATTGCGCTGCAACACAGCCTCCGTCAGGCCGGACGCGGCCAATTCTGTCATCTTTTGCGCCAGCTGTCCGCGCAACCATGGGTCATTGCAGGCGGAGTTATGGGAAACCGCGAGGAACAGCCCCGGGGTATCCACTGGTTGCGGCGCGGCCTGCAGGTCATTGGCCATGCCCAATGTCTGGGCCATCGCCAGACCCGAGTAACGCCCTGCCAGGACATACTCCACCTCCCCCAGCAGCAGTTTCTGAAAGGCTTCAGTCAGGTTGGGGGTACGGGTCAGGGACAATTGCTGCTCGGCAAATACGCCAAATGCCTGGGTCATTCGCGCCTTTTGCGACAATGCCCCGGGATGACCATGAAGGTCCTCGGGCTGAGCGATCACCAATGTCGAATCCTTGCGGGTCCACACCAGGTAATCGTTATTCAGCAAGGGCGGATGAACATAGTCCAGGGTTTCAAGCTCGCTGATGGTCAGCGCGGCGTCGACGAGCAGGTCCATGCGTCCGCTGCGCACTTCGTCCAGGGCCTGAGCACGCTTGCCGGCATAGAGCAATTCGATCTTGATCCCCAGCTCCGTCGCCACTTGCGCCAGCAGGTCGGCGCTGGCGCCGATCAGGTGTTTGGGATCCTGGGGGTCTTGCCACAGGTAGGGCGGCGCATCCGGGCTACCGGTGGCGATCAGACGTTCACACTTGCCGGCGGCGACAGACAGACCTGGCACGACGGCCAGCGCCCACAGCAACGACACGCCAGCCAAACGGCGAAGATCCATGGCGATATGCTCCCCTTGCAGTGACAACAACGTGCAGATAATAAAAAACCCGGCCAAAGGGCCGGGCTCTTTATAAGTGAAGACGCCGGATTAGACCAGCTTCTCCAGCTCAGGGATGGCTTCGAACAAGTCCGCTACCAGCCCATAATCGGCCACCTGGAAGATCGGCGCTTCTTCGTCCTTGTTGATCGCGACGATCACCTTGGAGTCTTTCATGCCGGCTAGGTGCTGGATCGCGCCGGAGATACCGACGGCGATGTACAGCTGTGGCGCAACGATCTTGCCGGTCTGGCCGACCTGCATGTCGTTAGGTACAAAACCTGCGTCGACCGCGGCGCGGGAAGCACCGACGGCGGCGCCCAGCTTGTCGGCCAGGGCGTACAGGTGCTTGAAGTTGTCACCGTTCTGCATGCCACGCCCGCCGGAAACGACGATCTTGGCAGCGGTCAGTTCCGGACGATCGGACTTGGCCAGTTCTTCGTTGACGAAGCTGGAGATACCGGCGTCGTGAGCAGCAGCCACCGCTTCAACAGCAGCGGAGCCACCTTCGGCGGCAACCGGGTCGAAACCGGTAGCACGTACGGTGATGACCTTGACCGCAGCATTGGACTGCACGGTAGCAATGGCGTTACCGGCATAGATCGGGCGCTTGAAGGTGTCGGCACTTTCCACCGAGATGATCTCGGAGATCTGGTCGACGTCCAGCGCAGCGGCAACGCGCGGCAGGATGTTTTTGCCGTTGGACGTGGCGGCAGCCAGGATGTGGCTGTAGCCCTTGCCCAGCTCTGCTACCAGCGGTGCAACGTTTTCCGGCAACTGGTGCGCATAGGCAGCGTTGTCGGCCGACAACACTTTTGCCACACCCGCGATTTTCGCAGCGGCTTCAGCCACGGCGCCAACGCCTTGACCGGCCACCAGAACGTGGACATCACCACCGATTTTCGCGGCGGCAGCAACGGTGTTCAGCGTGGCCGGAGCCAGCGCCTTGTTATCGTGTTCGGCGATTACCAAGATAGTCATGTCAGATTACCTTCGCTTCGTTTTTCAGTTTCTCGACCAGTTCAGCCACCGACTTGACCTTGATACCCGCGCTGCGTGCAGCCGGCGCTTCGACTTTCAGGGTCTTGTTGGTGGAGGCGGTGGAAACGCCCAAAGCGTCCGGAGTCAGCACTTCAAGCGGCTTCTTCTTGGCTTTCATGATGTTTGGCAGGGACGCGTAGCGCGGCTCGTTCAAACGCAGGTCGGTGGTGACGATGGCCGGCAGTTTCAGGGAAACAGTCTGCGCGCCGCCGTCGATTTCGCGAGTCACGGCAACGCTGTCGCCGGACACTTCAACCTTGGACGCGAACGTGCCCTGACCGTAGCCGCTCAATGCCGCGAGCATCTGGCCGGTCTGGTTGTTGTCGCTGTCGATGGCCTGCTTGCCGAGGATCACCAGCTGTGGCTGTTCCTTGTCGACAACGGCCTTGAGCAGCTTGGCCACGGCCAGGGAAGTCAGGTCTTCGGCGGATTCGACGAGGATGGCGCGATCAGCACCCAGCGCCAGCGCGGTACGCAGTTGCTCCTGGGCAGTGGTCGGGCCGATGGAGACGACGACGATCTCAGTCGCCACGCCTTTTTCTTTCAGGCGTACGGCTTCTTCTACGGCGATTTCGCAGAAAGGGTTCATCGACATCTTGACGTTGGCGAGGTCGACGCCGGAGTTGTCCGCCTTGACGCGAACCTTGACGTTATAGTCGACCACTCGTTTGACAGCTACAAGAACCTTCATGGATTCCTCGTTACTCTCCGGTGAAAAGAAAGTCGCCTAGGCGAACCTGGCGGTTGATGCTCATGGGCGCAAGGGCACCTCTAAAAACGCCGGCATGAACCACACATGACCTTGCTCACGGGAGTGAAGACCGTTCGTCAGTGATGACCGACGAGTCATTCATTATCGCGGCGTGTAAACTGCGCGTCCGAACCACGCAATACGTCACTTTGTGCTGCCTTCGCCCTGTCTTTAGAGGTGCTCTTGGAACCAACAGTCAGCCTACGGCGAGCGCAAAACCGCCCGTATCTTGACCGGAACGCCCATTCCGGTCAATACGGCAAAATGGTCAGTCATAAGCCGTACGTCAGTGATTTATCTGGCCTGCGGCTATTTCAAACAAACGTTTGTATTGGACCCTGAGAGTGGTGTAGATATAATGCGCCGCTTAAGAGAGAACCGCGGGTCATTCATTGCCGCTTTCGTCGATTTCGCGAAGCAGATCGTGGATGCAACGCCAAACCTCCAATTAGAAAAAACTGTTGAGCCTTGAGTAGGAGATAGCCTGTGGAACGCGAATACATGGAATTCGACGTGGTCATCGTCGGTGCCGGCCCCGCTGGCCTGTCTGCCGCTTGCCGACTGAAACAGAAGGCCGCCGAAGCCGGTAAGGAAATCAGCGTCTGCGTGGTCGAAAAAGGCTCCGAAGTCGGTGCGCACATTCTCTCCGGTGCGGTATTCGAACCCCGCGCCCTGAACGAATTGTTCCCGGACTGGAAAGAACTCGGCGCACCGTTGAACACGCCCGTCGTGCGCGATGACATTTTTGTCCTGAGAAACGCCGAGACCGCGAGCAAAATCCCTGACTTCTTTGTGCCCAAGACCATGCACAACGAAGGCAACTATATTATTTCCCTGGGCAACCTGTGCCGCTGGCTGGCCCAGCAGGCCGAGAACCTGGGCGTGGAAATCTACCCGGGCTTCGCCGCCCAGGAAGCGCTGTTCGACGAGAACGGCGTCGTACGCGGGATCATTACCGGCGACCTCGGTGTCGACCGTGAAGGCAAGCCGAAAGAAGGCCTCTACACCCCTGGCATGGAACTGCGTGGCAAATACACGCTGTTCGCCGAAGGCTGCCGTGGTCATATCGGCAAGCAACTGATCAAGCGCTTCAACCTGGACAGCGACGCCGACGCCCAGCACTACGGCATCGGCCTGAAGGAAATCTGGGAAATCGACCCGGCCAAGCATCAACCGGGCCTGGTGGTGCACACCGCCGGCTGGCCGCTGGACATCATGGGCACCGAAAATACCGGGGGCTCTTTCCTTTATCACCTGGAAAACAACCAGGTGGTCGTCGGCCTGATCGTCGATCTGTCCTACAGCAACACTTTCCTGTCGCCGTTCGACGAGTTCCAGCGCCTCAAGCATCACCCGGTGCTCAAGCAGTACCTGGAAGGCGGCAAGCGCGTCAGCTACGGTGCGCGTGCCATCTGCAAGGGCGGCCTGAATTCGCTGCCGAAAATGGTCTTCAAGGGCGGCGCGCTGATCGGATGCGACCTCGGCACCCTGAACTTCGCCAAGATCAAAGGCAGCCACACCGCCATGAAGTCCGGCATGCTCGCCGCCGAAGCGGTGGCCGATCGCCTGTTCGCCGAATCCGAAGGCGGCGATGAACTGACCGCCTACGTCGACAGTTTCAAGAACAGCTGGCTGTACGAAGAGCTGTTCGCCAGTCGTAACTTCGGCCCAGCGATTCACAAGTACGGCGCTATCATCGGCGGCGGCTTCAACTGGCTCGACCAGAACATCTTCGCCGGCAAGCTGCCGTTCACCCTGCATGACACCAAACCGGACTACGCCTGCCTGAAACTGGCGGCTGACTGCAAGAAGATCGACTACCCGAAACCGGACGGCAAGATCAGCTTCGACAAACTCAGCTCGGTGTTCATCTCCGGTACCAACCATGAAGAAGAACAGCCCTGCCACCTGAAGCTGACCGATCCGAGCATCCCGATCAGCAAGAACCTGCCGCTGTATGACGAACCGGCCCAACGCTATTGCCCGGCCGGGGTGTACGAAGTGGTGACCCAGGAAGACGGCGAGAAGCGCTTCCAGATCAACGCCCAGAACTGCGTTCACTGCAAGACCTGCGACATCAAGGACCCTGCACAGAACATCACCTGGGTTTCGCCGGAAGGCGCCGGCGGGCCGACTTACCCGAATATGTAAGCCGATTCGCTGAACATCAAGGCTCCCGACATGGGGGCCTTTTTGTTGCCTGCGATTCTGTCAACCACACCGCTCCCACAAGGAATCCTGAGTGATCAAGCGACGCGCTCTTCCCCGGGACTGCGCTCGAAGTAACGCTTGTACTCCCGGCTGAACTGCGACGAACTCTGATACCCCACCTGGTGCGCAACCTGGGCCACGCCCATGCCCTCGATCAGCAGCAACCGCTGAGCCTTGAGCAGACGCAGTCGTTTGAGGTACTGCACCGGCGACAACAACGTGCTGCGTTTGAAATGCTCATGGAAGGTCGAAGCACTCATGTTCGCGCAACTGGCCAGCGTCTCGACGTTCAACGGCTCGGTGAAATGCGCGTGCAGATGGCTCAGGGCAGCGGCAATCCGGGCAAACTGTCCTTGCTGCTCCACCAGCGCGCGCAGCACGTCGGCCTGGGGCCCGCGCAAGGCGACAAACAGCAGCTCCCGCAGCCGCGCCTGCCCCATGACCTGGCATTCCAACGGATCGTGCAGGCAGTACAACAAGCGCTCGACACATCCACGCATGGCGTCATCGAGCACCGCACACGTCATCGACTCCGGGGTCTGCGGCGCAAGGCTGCGCCCCGGCACCAGTCCCATGGCCAGCACCAGCTCCCCCAGTATCGCCCGATCGATTGCCACGGAAACCCCCAGCAACGGAGCATTGGGCATGGCGTAGGTTTCGCATTCGAACGGCACCGGCAGCGCCTGGATCAAATAATGCCCCGCACCGTACTCCAGCGTGCGTGGCCCCAGGAACGCCAGTTTGCTGCCCTGGACAATGATCACCAGACTCGGCTCGTAGAGCTGTGGACCACGGGCAACGTCCTGGCTGGCCCTGAGCACCTGTACGCCCGGCAACTGCGTGGGCACGAATCCGTCGCGGGTCGCCAGGGGTTCAATCAGCGAGACCAAAGGGGCATTGGCATCAAGATGACGGGTCAACAACATGGGAAAAACTTCACGAAAAAAGGGATGAAAGCATCATCGCAGGTCTAATGCTTCGTAGGATCAAACCATAGTCAATGTCGGAGGAATAGGCACGACACGCGTAGGAATCGCCATCGCCGCGAAGCGACATGACTCCCACAATGGTCCACCTCACCGTTCACTGCTTAGCGAGGTCCATTATGTACACTGCTATCGGATATGCCGCCCAATCGGCCACCACTCCCCTCGCCCCAATGAAGTTCGAACGCCGCAGCCCGCGAGCCGACGATGTGGCGATCGACATTCTCTACTGTGGCGTATGCCATTCCGACATCCACCAGGCCCGCAATGAATGGGGCATTGCCGTTTATCCGTTGATGCCCGGCCATGAGATCGTCGGAAAAGTCACCGCCGTCGGTGCGAATGTCACCCGCTATAAGATTGGCGACCTGGTGGGCGTTGGCTGCATGGTCGACTCCTGCCGCGAGTGCGAAGCCTGTCGCGCTGACCTGGAACAATACTGCTACCAAGGCATGACGCAGACCTACGCCAGCCCGGACCGTATCAGCGGCGGCCACACCATGGGCGGGTACTCCAACAGCATCGTGGTCAGCGAACACTTTGTGCTGCGCATCCCGGAAACCCTCGACCCGGCCGGCGCCGCACCGATTCTCTGTGCCGGCATCACCACTTACTCGCCCCTCAAGCACTATGGCGTGAAGGCCGGCGACAAGGTCGGCGTGCTGGGCATGGGCGGCCTCGGCCACATGGGCATCAAGTTCGCCAAGGCCATGGGCGCGGAAGTGACGCTGTTCACCCGCTCGGCGAGCAAGGCTGAAGAAGCCCGTCGCCAAGGTGCGGACCACGTGATCGTGTCCACCGACGCCGCGCAGATGGCTGCTGCCGCCGGGCGCTTCAACTTCCTGCTGGACACCATTCCGGTGCAGCACGACCTCAATCCCTACCTCGACACCTTGCGTTTCGACGGCGTGCATATCCTGGTGGGTCTGGTCGAGCCGATCGATCCGCCGGTACACGCGGCCAAACTGATCATGGGCCGTCGGGTCCTGGCCGGCTCACTGATCGGCGGTGTTGCCGAAACCCAGGAAGTGCTGGATTTCTGCGCCGAACACAACATCAGCTGCGACATTGAAATGCTCGACATCCGCCAGATCAACGAGGCCTACAGCCGCATGATCGCAGGCGACGTGAAGTACCGCTTCGTCATCGACATGGCGACGCTCAAAGCCTGACGTTCGTCAGACCTTCGCACCTAGTTCCGCCGACAGCCGGGCTGTGACCCCTTTGACCAGGGGAATCAGCTCGGCCATTTTTTCCAGCGGCATATACGGCACGGTGCTGGCGATGCTGATACCGGCGACGATGCGCTTGCCGGCGTCGCGGATCGGCGCCGCCACGCAACGAATCGACGGCTCGTTGTCTTCCAGATCGAAGGCATAACCACCCGCTACATACTCCACCATCCGCTGCTGGAACTGCTCCCAGGATTGCTCCTGATGCTGGGGCCAGAACTGATTCTTCCCTCCCGCCGGCAAGCTGATTTCATACAGCCTTTTCCATTGTTCCTGAGAATCATCGAGCATCAGCGCCTTACCGATCCCGGTACGCGCCAGCGGCATGCGATGGCCCACGCGCGAACGCATTTCCGGGCCATTGCGCCCCGGATTTTTCAGCAGGTACAACACCTCGTCGCCCTCGCGAATCGCCAGGTGAACAGTGTCACCGGTGAGCGCCGACAACTCGTCCAGGTACGGCCCCGCCAGGCTCACCAGCGGCAACTCTTCCCGGGCCTGAAAACCCAGCTCGATCAGCTTCGGTCCCAACAGATAACCCACTTGCGGCACCACCCGCAGGTAGCGCTCATCCACCAGGCAACTGGCCAAACGATGGGTGGTGCTGCGAGTGGTGCCGATCAACCGGGCGATTTCCTTCAGGTCACGGGCGCCGCTGGCGACCGCCTGGACCACACCCAGACCACGCAGCAGTGTCTGGGTGCCTGTGGGCGCCGCGTCCTTGGTGATTTTTGGATCGTCTTGCTGCATATCCGGCCTTCAACAGTGAGCGGGGAACGGGCGGCATTATGGTCGCCCGCCCCGTCGGACTACAACTCGATGCGCTCGACCTTCCCTACCAGCAGGATGTAGGACAGCGCGCCAATCAACGCCAGCACGGCGATATAGGTGATGGCTGGGGCAAACGAATCGCCGCTGGCGAGGAAACCGATGACGATGGGCGTGGCGATGGCCGCCAGGTTACCGATGAAATTGAACACCCCGCCCGTCAAGCCAAGCAACCGCGCGGGCGCCAGGGTCGAGACCAGCGACCAGGTGATCGACGCCAGGCCATTGCCGAAAAACGCCAGGGCCAGGAAAGCGATCACCAGCGGTGTCGACTCAACGAAGTTGGCGCCGATGATCGCCGTAGAGATCAGCAGCCCGCCGATGATCGGCAGTTTGCGGGCGAACCCCACCGTGGAACCGCGACGGATCAACCAGTCGGAGAAGAACCCGGAACACAACACACCGACAAACGCGGCGAGGAACGGCAATGACGCCAACAGGCCGGACTTGATGAAGTCCATGCCGCGATATTTCACCAGGTAGGTCGGGAACCAGGTCAGAAAAAACCACAGTGTGGAATTCAGGCAGAACTGGCCCAGGTAAATGCCCCACAGCTTGCGATGGGTCAGGACGATACCCAGGTCCGCCCAACTGAACTTGGCCTTGGCCTTGGCTGTATCGGCCTGGATATCCACCAACCCGCCGCCTTCGCGGATCAGTTCGATCTCGGCGGCGTTGACCCCTTTGAAATCCCGCGGTTCGCGATACACCGCGTACCAGATCACCGCCCAGATGATGCCCACCGCGCCCGTGGCGACAAATACCATGTGCCAACCGAAGGCGTGTTGCAGCCACGCCAATACCGGCGTCAGGAAGGCCAGCCCGACGAACTGCCCCGAGGTGTAGAAACCAATGGCCGTGGCCCGTTCGCGCTCAGGAAACCAGGTGGTCACCACGCGGCTATTGATCGGGTAGGCCGGTGCCTCCAGGGCGCCAACCGCCATGCGCAGGACGAACAACGCGATGAAGCTGGCGGCAAAACCGAGCATCACCGTGGCCACCGACCACAGCAATAGTGCAACGCTATACAGAATACGCGGGGGCACCCGATCCACCAGCCAGCCGCCGGGGATCTGCATGGCGGCGTAGGTCCAGCCGAACGCCGAGAAAATCAGCCCGACGTGGATCGGATCGATGCCCAGCTCACTGGTCAGCGCGGGGGCGGCGATCGAAAGGTTGCTGCGGTCCAGGTAGTTGATCACCACGGTGATAAACAGCAGGACCATGATGAAAAAACGCTTGCGGCTGGGCGTCACCAACGACGCTTGCGCGCTCAGGGTGTGCGCTTGCATGTGAGGTGCCTCTTTTTAT
Source organism: Pseudomonas sp. N-1-13 (assembly GCF_057787095.1). Classification (NCBI taxonomy): domain Bacteria; kingdom Pseudomonadati; phylum Pseudomonadota; class Gammaproteobacteria; order Pseudomonadales; family Pseudomonadaceae; genus Pseudomonas; species Pseudomonas sp. N-1-13. The sequence goes on from NZ_JBYNRI010000001.1 coordinate 4,096,794, forward strand.
GTTTATTGAGGAATCGGGGACGTTGAGCGGATCTCCCAGCAGGGGAGATCAAATGTGGGAGCGAGCCTGCTCGCGATGACGGTGTGTCAGTTGACTCATGTGCAGCGGACAAATCGCCATCGCGAGCAGGCTCGCTCCCACAAGGGGATCGGGTGAAATCAGAACCCACTCACCACTCAGCAAAACTGCCATCGGCATGCCGCCAGATCGGGTTGCGCCAGCGGTGGCCGATGGCGGCGCGTTCGATGACGTACTCCTCATTGATCTCGATGCCCAGGCCTGGACCGTTAGGGATTTTCACGAAACCCTTGTCATAGTCGAACACCCGCGGATCCTTGATGTAATCCAGCAGGTCGTTGCTCTCGTTGTAATGGATGCCCAGGCTCTGCTCCTGGATGAACGCGTTGTAGCAGACCGCATCCAGTTGCAGGCACGCCGCCAGGGCGATCGGGCCCAGCGGGCAGTGCAGTGCCAGCGCCACGTCGTAGGCCTCGGCCATGTTGGCGATCTTGCGGGTTTCGGTGATGCCACCGGCGTGGGACGCATCCGGCTGGATGATGTCCACGTAACCTTCGCTGAGCACCCGTTTGAAATCCCAGCGCGAGAACAACCGCTCGCCCAGGGCAATCGGGGTGCTGGTCAGCGGCGCCAATTCCTTCAGGGCTTCGTAGTTCTCACTGAGCACCGGTTCTTCGATGAACATCAGCTTGTACGGATCGAGCTCCTTCATCAGCACCTTGGCCATCGGCTTGTGCACCCGACCGTGGAAGTCCACGCCAATGCCGACGTTCGGCCCGACTGCATCCCGTACCGCCGCGACATTGGCCAGGGCCAGGTCGACCTTTTCAAAGGTGTCGAGAAACTGCAGTTCTTCGGTGCCGTTCATCTTCACCGCCGTGAAACCCCGCGCCACAGCTTCTTTCGCCGCTCGGGCGGTGTCCGCCGGGCGGTCGCCGCCGATCCACGAATACACGCGGATCTTGTCGCGTACCTGCCCGCCAAGCAAATCGCTGACTGACACGCCCAGGGCCTTGCCCTTGATGTCCCACAACGCCTGGTCGATACCGGCCAGGGCGCTCATATGAATCGCGCCGCCGCGGTAGAAGCCGCCGCGATACAGCACGGTCCAGATGTCTTCGATATTGCGTGGGTCTTTGCCGATCAGGTAGTCGGACAATTCCTCAACGGCGGCCGCAACCGTGTGGGCGCGGCCTTCAACCACGGGTTCGCCCCAACCAGTGACGCCTTCGTCGGTTTCAACCTTGAGGAAGCACCAGCGCGGTGGAACGATAAACGTGGTCAGTTTGGTGATTTTCATCTTGTTGTCTCTCTTATCAGATGCAGCGCGCGGGGCGCTGGAAAAGTCGTCAGTTCAAGGCATTCCACGCGGCCACGTAGGCCTTGGCGCGCACCGCCACTTCGTCAGCCGTCAGGCCCGGCTTGAACAACCCGGAACCCAGGCCGAACCCCTTGACGCCGGCCTCGACGAACACCGCCATGTTGTCCGGGGTAATCCCGCCCACCGGCACCAGCACGGTTCCGGCCGGCAATACCGCGAGCCACGCCTTGACCACCGCCGGCCCCATTTGCTCGGCAGGAAACATCTTCAACACATGGGCACCTTCGGCCAGTGCAGCAAAGGCTTCGGTGGGCGTGGCGACGCCGGGCGAGAGGTACAAGCCCGCGGCTTTCGCCGCCCGCAACACCTTAGGATCGCTATGGGGCATAACGATGACTTGACCGCCGGCGGCTTTCACTTGCTCGACCTGTTCCGGCGTGAGCACCGTGCCGGCCCCGATCAGGCAATCGGCGGGTAAGGTACTGCGCAGGATGCGGATACTTTCGTACGGCTCGGGAGAATTGAGCGGTACTTCGATGACGCGAAATCCGGCGCCATAAAGGACTTCGCCGATAGCGGCGGCCTCTTCCGGCCGCAGACCGCGCAAAATTGCGATCAGCCCGTTGTGCGCCAGTGCTTGTGTGAGCATGTCAGACCTCCAGTCGTTTAACGCGATGCGGTGGAATCGAGCAGCCCGGCCGCCACGGCCAGTTGCCACAAACCACGTTCGGTGGCCTGTTCGGCCAGGGACACCCGGGCAAAACCGCAGGCATCGAGGGCCCGTTGATAACGGACGCAGAGTTGAGAATTGCCGATCAACACCACCGTCGGCAGATGAATGGTGTCGCGCCGTCGGCGTTGCACGGTGGCCAGGGCCGTCAGCTCATGACCGATCAGGAGGCCGGAAAGGTAATCCGCCTGGGCGCTGGCACTGAGTTCGCCAGTCAAGCCCAGACTGCGGGCACTGAACACGGTGGACAACGGGCCGATCTGGCCGTCCACCGACAACGCCACCTGCACGCCGCGATCAAAAGCCAGGCTATCGAACGCCGTGTCACGTTGCTGGGTGCGGCCCAGAATGCTGTGGTCACTGAGCACAGCGAAGATCTCGCCGGTCATGAACGTATCGAAATGCACGATGCAGCCATCGGCCACTTCCACCCATTTCGAATGACTGCCGGGCAAGCCGATCAGTACCGCTTCATCCGGCAGGCTGTGCAAGGCGCCAAGCACTTGGGTTTCTTCGCCGCGCATGACATTGGGTAACCGCGAACGCTGGATCACCCCCGGCACGATGTGCACATCGACACCGCGAAGGCTGCGAACGGTTTGCAGGGAATGTCCGAGATTGGCGACGTTGGCAGGCGTGTCGCAGTAAGGCGCTTCGCGCCAGCCCTGGGCGCTGCCGACCATGCCGCAGGCGATCACGGGCAGGCCTGGCTGGGCGTCGAGCCAATCGCCGCACGCCTCGTCGAAGGCCAGTTCAAAACCGTCGATGCACACCTGACCGGCCAGGGTTCGCGGCCCGGAGGGCAACTGCATGATCCCCGACGACAGCGAACGCTGTTCGAGCACCTCGCCCCCGGCGGCGAGTTTGTAAGCCCGTAATGAGGTGGTCCCCCAATCGAGCGCAATCAATTGCGCCTGCATCCGTTTCACCTGTTTTGTTTTTTGGCAGTGAGTGCACGGACTATAAACCTGGGCGCAACAAAATCTCAATATATAAATATCACTCCCATATATTGGGACTAAATACATCGACGACAAAGCCAATCGCCATTCGCCCAAGACCCTGCTACGTTTCTGATCGGACGCCAAACAACTCAGGGAAAAAGGGATGGGACAACAGTTGAAAATCCTCGGCCGCACTTCTTCGATCAACGTCAGAAAAGTGTTGTGGACCTGTCAGGAGCTGGAGATCGCCTACGAGCGCGAAGACTGGGGCATCGGCTTTGCCTCCACCCAAGATCCGGAGTTCCTGGCGCTCAACCCCAACGCCCAAGTGCCGGTGATCATTGATGAAAACGGTGTGCTGTGGGAGTCCAACACCATTTGTCGCTACCTTGTAGGCAAGTATGGAGGCAACGATCTACTGCCCGTCGAACCGGCCGCGCGCGCCCGAATCGAACAGTGGATGGACTGGCAAGCGACCGAACTCAACCCGTCATGGGGCTATGCGTTTCATGCATTGGTGCGCAAGAACCCGGAGTTTCAGGACCCACAACGCATCGCCGCCGGGGTCAAAGGCTGGAACGAAAAGATGGGGTTGCTGGAGGATCAGTTGAACCGCACTGGCGCCTACGTGGCCGGTGCGGATTTTTCCCTCGCGGATGTGCTCATCGGTCTGTCGGTGCATCGCTGGCGCCAGACGCCCATGGAACGCCCGGACTACCCGGCCGTGGCCGCATATTGCAAACGACTCGAACCACGACCGGGGTTTGCCGAGTGGGCATCCGACGCCCACTCATGAAGTGCTCAATTGCCGTTAGCGAAATCCCGTAGCACCTTGCCGTCCATCCGGTAGCGCACCCACTCTTCCTGGGGTTGCGCGCCGAGGGACTTGTAGAACTCGATCGCCGGCGTGTTCCAGTCCAGCACGCTCCACTCAAAGCGACCGCAATCGTTGTCGCAGGCAATTTTCGCCAGGTGACGCAGCAGCGTCTTCCCTGCCCCGCCGCCGCGCTGGTCAGGCGTGATGTACAGGTCTTCGAGGTACAGGCAGTTGCTGCCCAGCCACGTGGAATAACTGAAGAAAAACACCGCATAACCGATGGGCACGCCATCACGCAGACAGATCAGTCCATGGGCAGTGGAGCCCTCGCTGAACAGGCTGCGCTGAATGTCCGTCACGCTGGCGATGACTTCGTGGCGGGCCTTTTCGTAATCGGCAAGTTCAGTGATGAAGGCAAGGATTTGAGGCGCATCGCTGGGTTGCGCAGGACGAATCTGGATCGACATGAACGGGCCTTGTAGCCAATTGAAAGCGCCATACTAAGCCGCCACGCTGCGCTCGTCACACCTCGAAGACAAATTTTAAGTGACGATCCCTACGGCACCATTCGTCGCCTGTCAGGCACCAACCCGGATTCAGGACAGCCCAAAATCAGGCAAGCATTCTAAAAAATGGAGGCGACACCATGATCTCATCACGGCTGACTGCATTCACATTCGCCACGCTGCTGTCTTCGGCGGCTTTCGCAGCCACCACCGACGGCACCGGGCCGACCGATCCGGTACAGGCGCCCAATTCCCCGGCCACGGAGGGCCTGCCCAAGTTGAACACCGATGGCACCGGCGGTGGCCTGAACAATGGTCAGCCTCCCGCCAACGGCACCGATCCGCGGGTGCAGGGCAATGATGCGGGTCGTCAGGGCGGCATGAATACGCCGGACTCCAATACCCCCGATAACGCCGAAACCGGCACGGGCTCGAAAACCACCACCGGCGGGTCGGGTTCCGAGGGCGGCGCCAGCCAGTAACCCCCCAGGGAGCGAGCGACGCGCTCCTGGCGGGTGGCTCTGCTCACACACTTGAGGAGAGATTCCCATGCCTCGTGGAAGCAAAGACAAATACACAGCCGAGCAAAAGCGCAAAGCCGAACACATTGAAGCAAGTTACGAGAAAAAGGGTTTGTCCGAGGACAAGGCCGAGGCTCGTGCTTGGGCGACGGTCAACAAGCAGTCTGGCGGTGGCGAACGCTCCGGTGGGTCGGGGAAGACAAAACCGGCAGCAGAAAAGAAAACCGACCGCAAGGAATCGGCCCGTCGCGCAGCAAAGACCCGCGAAGGTCAGCCGCGCACCAGCAAGGCCTCCCGCTCTACCCAGACTGTGGATAACCTGATGAAAGAGGCCCGGGCGAAGAACATTCCCGGACGTTCGAAGATGCGTAAGCAGGAATTGGTTGAAGCGCTGCGCAAGGTCGGTTGATCGCGGGCGTCAGGAATGACGCCATCGCGAGCGGGCTCGCTCCCACAGGGTTCTGCGCTGTGCCGGAGTTCGGAACCTCCCACAGGGGGATCTGCGCCGTGCTCGGGTTCGGAATCCGGCACAGATCCTGTGGGAGCGAGCCTGCTCGCGATTGGGTCCAGCCCGGTCGGGGCAGATTTCAGCGTTGTTTCATTCGATCGATCACCACCGCCAGCAACAGGATCGAGCCACGGATGACGTACTGGTAGAAGGTGTCGATGTTCTTCAGGTTCATCGCGTTTTCAATAATCGCCAGAATCAGCACCCCGGCGATGACATGGCGAATCATGCCGATACCGCCGCTCAACGACACCCCGCCCAACACGCAAGCCGAGATCACGGTCAGTTCAAAGCCCTGGCCGATCATCGGTTGGCCCGAGGTCATGCGTGAGGCCAGGATCACACCCGCCAAGGCACCGATCACACCATGCACGGCGAAGATGATGATCTTGGTCCGATCAACGTTCACCCCTGCCAACAACGCCGCCTCCTGGTTGCCACCAATGGCCATGGTGTTGCGCCCGTAGGTGGTGTAGTTCAACAACCAGCCGAAAAACAGAAAGCAAACAATGGTGATCAGGATCGGCACCGGCACGCCGAACATCTGGCCGTTACCGAACACGAAGAACGATTCCTGGGACACGCCCACCGCCTTGCCATTGGCAAAGATGTAGGCCAGGCCCCGGACGATCTGCATGGTCGCCAGCGTCGTGATCAACGCATTGACCCGTAGCTTGGCAATGACGATGCCATTGATCAGCCCGACGATCAGCCCCATCACCAGCGCCGCACTGACGCCGAGGAACACGCTGTTGGTGTCACGCATCACCACCGCCGCGACCACACCGGCACAGGCAATCACCGAGCCCACCGACAAGTCGAAGTGCCCGGAAGCCAGGCAATACAACATGGTGCAGGCCGCGATGCCCGTGGTGGAAATCGCCAGGCCCAGGCCTCGCATGTTCAGGGGGGACAGGAAGTTGTCGATCATCAGGGTGCAGAGCACAAAGATTGCGACAGCCGCCAGCAGCATGACCCAGTCGTCCAGGAAGCGCCGCAGATCCAGGGGTTTGCGTGCCGTTGGCAGTGCATTGTTTTGAATGGTCATGTTTACCTCTCAGTTCGCCGCGTCGGCAACGCGTTGGCGTGGCAGCGCCAGTTGCAGCAGGTTGGATTCGTTGGCCTGGTCACGCGGCAGCTCGCCGCGCATAACCCCTTCGCAGAGCACCAGGATTCGGTCGGATATGCCCATCACTTCCATCAGATCGCTGGACACCACAATCACCGCAATGCCATCGGCCGCCAGGTTGTGGATGATCTGATAAATCTCGGCCTTGGCGCCGATGTCGATACCGCGCGTGGGCTCGTCCAGCAACAGGACTTTCATCGGCATCGACAGCCAGCGACCGAGAATCGCTTTCTGCTGATTGCCACCAGACAGGTACATGATTTTCTGACCCGCCGATGGCGTCTTCACTTTCAGCGCCTTGATCTGCTTGTCGGCGTTACCCCGTTCCCAGTCGCCCCGCAACAGGCACCCCAGGGTGGAATGGGCGCCGCGAGCACTGATGTTGATGTTCTCGCCGACGCTGCCCAACGGGATGATGCCTTCCTTCTTGCGATCCTCCGGGCAGAGCAACACGCCCGCGGCAATGGCATCCCGGGGTGAACGCAGTTTCAACTGCTGGTCATGCAGAACCAGGCGCCCGTCAGTTTGGCGTTCCAGCCCACTGAGCAACCGCAGCAACTCGGTACGGCCGGCACCCACCAGCCCAAACAAGCCGAGGATTTCACCTTTATGCACCTGGAAACTCACCGGCTCACGCAGGCCCGGGCCGAGCAGCCCCTCGACCTGCAACGCCACATCGCCGCGCTCGCGGGGACGGTAATCGTAGATGTCCTGGATGTCGCGACCGACCATGCAGGTGACCAACTGATCGTGGGTCAGCTCGCTCATGTTCTCGAAGGTATGCACATAACGGCCGTCCTTGAACACCGTGACCGCGTTACAGATGCGGAACACCTCTTCCATGCGGTGGCTGACATACAGCACCACTTTGCCCTCGTCCCGCAGGCGGGTGATGATCGCCATCAGGCGGTCGATTTCCCGCGCCGAGAGGCTGCTGGTGGGTTCATCGAAGGCAATGACATGGGCGCCACGGGACAAGGCCTTGGCGATTTCCACCAGTTGGCGCTGGCCGAGGGACAGGCGACCGACTTTTTCCTGGGGGTCGATTTCGTCGGCCAGGCCTTTGAGCAACGCCAACGCCTGCTGGCGCAGTTGCCCACGATTGACCAGACCGAAACGGGCCGGCAAATGCCCAAGGAACAGATTTTCGGCAACGGTCATTTCCTGCACCAGGTGCAGCTCCTGGTGGATCACCGCCACGCCGCTGGCAATGCTGTCGGCGGTGCCTTTGAAAGCCATCGTCTGCTCGCCGATCTGCAGGTCGCCGCTGCTGGGGATGTAGGCACCGCCGAGGATCTTCAGCAACGTGGACTTGCCCGCGCCGTTCTCGCCCATCAAAGCATGGACCTGTCCCGGATGAGCAACGAAACTGATATTGGCCAGCGCCTGCACACCGGGAAAGGATTTACCAATCCCGTTGAACCGCAAGCTGCCGCCCATGTTGTGTTGCTGTGTCGCTGTTTGCGCTTGCATAACCACCTCGAACTCACAGAGATCAAGCGACCCCGGCACTCGTCAGGCCAGGGCCGCTTTTGAATCAACCGACCATCAGTTCCACAGGCCGATCTTCTCCAGTTCTTGCTTGAAGTTCTCCCGAGTGATCAGCGTCACCTCGTCCATGGCGGTGTACTTCGGTGGCTCTTTGCCGGTGGTGATCCACTCGTACATCATTTCGGCGGTCTTGTAGCCTTCGATGTGCGGGCTTGGCAGCATCGAACCGAAGAAACCGCTGTTGGGTTTTTTCAGTTCGCCGATGGCGTCGGTGCCGTTGATGCCGATCCCGATCACATTGGCCGCGTTGAACCCGGCGCTTTCGGTGGCGCGCACGCCGCCCAGCACTGTGTTGTCGTTCATGCCGCCGATGATCAGGTTTTTCGCCCCGCTGGGCAGTTTCACCAGGGCCGAGTTGGTGGCGTCCATGCTGCCCGGCACGTCGAGGGTTTTCAGCGCGGTATAAAGGATGTGATCGTCTGGAAAGCCGGCCTTCTTCAGGGCGTCGACCGAACCGTCGGTGCGTTTCTTGCCCGTATCCAGCTCGTTGTAGGTGTTGATCACGGCATAGGTGTCTTTCCAGTCCCAACCGCGCTTTTTCGCCTCAGCGGCCATCGCGTCGCCTTGCTTCTGGCCCACTTCGAACGCGGCCATGCCCAGGTACGGCACGTCTTCCATGAACTTGCCATCGGAGCCGACGAAGCGGTCATCCACGGCAATCACTTTCATGTCATTGAGTTTGGCCTTGGCCACGATGGCCGGGCCGAGAGCCACGTCCGGTGGGCAGATCACGAAGCCCTTGGCGCCGTTAGCGGCGAGGCTGTCGATGGCCGAGAGGGTCTTCTCGCCGTCGGGCACGGCGATCTTGATCACCGTGAAGCCCCGGTCCTTACCGGCCTTTTCGGCGAACGCCCATTCGGTCTGGAACCAGGGTTCTTCGGCCTGCTTGACCAGAAAACCGATCTTCACTTCTTCGGCCGCCAGCAAGGTGCTGCTGAGGCTGACGGCAGTAACCGCCAGGGCGGCACGGCACAGGGAACGGATCCCACGACGATGATTCATAGCTGTCTCCTTGTTTTTTTTATTGAAAGCCAAAACGTCCAGGGCCCTGCTCCAACATCAGTGGAAATGCGCAGGCTGGGCGGTCAAACATGTTGCTGTACAGCATAGGTCCAAATAGTCATATCGTATGATGATTGGATTACAGACGAAGTTTCCGACTGAAATCCCGAAATATTCAGTCGTGGTACATGACCGAACGTCCACCATCGATGGTGATGCACGAGGCGTTGATGAAAGGTGCTTCATCGCTGGCCAGGAACACCGCCGTCATTGCCACTTCGATCGGCTGGCCGATTCGGCGTGGCGGGTGCAGATCCAGCGCACGCTGGCGTTCGGCATGTGGATCGGCGAAGCCGTTCCAGTAGTCGATATTCAATTGGGTTTCGATGTAACCCGGCGCAATGGCATTCACCCGCACACCTTTGGGCGCGTATTCGATACCCAATGCGCGGGTCAGGCCGAGCAGTCCGTGCTTGGCCACCGGGTAAGGGAAACAGCCGGGAATGATGTGGGATGAATGAGTCGAGGCGATATTGATGATGCTGCCCCCGCCCTGCTCAAGCATCTGCGGCAACACAGCCTTGCAACCGTACCAGGCGCCATCCAGGTCGATGGCGAAACAACGCCGCCAATCTTGCTCGGTCATTTCCAGCGGGTCACGAAATACGTTCACGCCCGCGCAGTTCACCAGAACGTCGATGCGACCGTGCAGCTCGACGGCACGACGGGCCATGGCATGCAGGTCCTGCTGGTTGGATACATCGGCTTTGAGTGCCTGCACATCCGCCCCGCGTTCACGCCAGAGGGCTGCGACTGTCTCAACCTTCTCGGCCTGGATATCACTGATGACCAAGCGTGCCTGCTGCGAGGCGAACGCGGCGACGATCGCCTCACCAATGCCTTGGGCAGCCCCGGTCAGCAGCACCACTTTGTTTTTCAGGCGTTCGCCTTTCGGGGGTTCGGGCATCGGTAACAAGGACAGGGTGTGGGCCATGACTCAAGACTCCTGTCCGCAAGCACGACGAAAACCGGACATCCAGAGATGGCCGGCCGAAAGGCTTTTGGAATCGCGTACGCCGTCGGGCGGTACGGAGGAAGATCGTTGCATCACTTCACCTGTCTTGTTTTTTTAGTGTGAGTGCGTGTCGCTGATGGGACCGACTATAAACCCGCTCGCCAAATAATCTCAATATATATATTTACATCCCATATTTTGGGATTCAGCCCGCAAACCGCGTACAAGCCACACCGGGCACATCGACCCGCATCGACAACACCGCGCCGTCGAGTGGATGGTTAAGTGGGCTCGCTGCACTGGTGATGTACAGTGTCTTGAGGTCCTCTCCACCAAAAACACAGCTGGTGGGGCGACTGACGGGCAGCTCGATCACCCGATCAACCTGGCCTTGCGGGTCCAGTCGCAGCAGGCAGCTACCGTCCCAGCGAGCATTCCAGACATAGCCCCTGGCATCCATTGCCGAGCCATCGGGCCCGCCACGCGGGTGAGGGCCAAACCAGACCTCGGCGGGGGCCAGGCTGCCGTCGGGATAAATGAAATGTCGGTAAAGCGTGCCGTCGAGACTTTCGCCGAAATACACCGTAGTGCCGTCAGGACTCCATAACAGCGTGTTGGGAATGCCCCGATCGCGCAGCAGCGGCATGACCCGGCCATCGGCGCCAATGCGAAACAGGCCCCCGAATCGTCCTTCAATGGGCAGGTCTTCTGCGTTTTCGCCGATGTTGTTCTGCATGGTGCCGAGCCAGAGCTGGCCCAGGGCATCGCAACGGGCCTCGTTGGCGCGATTCCCTGGCCGGGGATCGGCCATGCACAGCAATTTCAGGTTCGGTTCCAGTCCCGGCGAATCCAGATCGAGTCGATAGACACCGCTGCTCAGGGTCACCAAGGCGTCGCCGCTTTGTGTCGGAATGAAAGCGGACACATGCTCGGGCATCTGCCAGATTTGCACATTCGCGCCGATCAGCCGCAGCGCCTGTTTACCGGCAATGTCGACCCAATACAGTGCTTGGGTCGGCTCGTCCCAGAAGGGACCCTCTCCCAATATCGCCCGGTGTTCCGTCACAGCCGTCCACATCATTGAACACTCCTGTTTCCTGCTTGCCCGGCAATCTCTGTCCGCCCGGCCATGACGTTAGGGTAAAAACGCTTGATCGCCAGGTCAGCGTTATCGATCAAGGTCATGCAGGCCCAGACGCCCCGCGCCGCGTCACGGGCAGCGATGGCTTCGGCGATATCCTTGTGGATCGGCAACGTGCGGCGCAGCTCATCCGGGTCGGCGGCGGACACCTCGAACGACACCGCCAGCAGCGCGCCCAGGGCCGGGACCATTTGCTCAATAAATTGATTATGGCTGGCAGCGAGGATGCACTCATGGAAGAACTGGTCGGCACGGTTGTAATCGGCCCCGCTGTCCACCGCCCGCTCCAGGGCATGGTAGGCCAGGCGGATCGCCTGCACCTGATCGGCCGTCGCGCGCTCACACGCCCAGCGCACCGCCATCGGTTCGATGGTACGCCGCAGGTCCAGCAGGTCATCGACGAAATTTTCCGGCAGCCCACTGCGCGACAGCCAACCGACCACCTGCGGGTCGAACAGATTCCAGCGACGCACCGGCAGCACCCGTGTCCCGACTTTCGGGCCGACTTCCAGCATGCCTTTGGCCACCAGGGTCTTGATCGCTTCGCGGATCACCGTGCGGCTGACGCCCAATTGCTGGCCGAGGTCGGCCTCAACCTTGATGGTCTGCCCAGGCTTGACCTGACCGGCGGCTATCCAGCCCCCCAGCCAATCGACGGTCGATGCGTGAAAACTGCTGGACATGAACACCCCGGGGCCACTTTCTATAGAGGCCCAAACTAATCATCATATGATTGGGTGTCAATTTGAATTTTACGGCTTCACCCGGGTGGGAGCGAGCCTGCTCGCGATAGCGGTGGATTAGTTAAGACAAGGTTGGCCATACTGCGAGCAGGCTCGCTCCCACAGGGATCAGGGTTCCAGGCCTATCGGGAAAAATACCCCACCACTCCATACCCCCAACCACCTCTGCCCGTCGATCTCGCGACTGACCGCCAGCTCCACCAACTGGTAGAACACATTGCGATGGATCAGCGCTTCGAGGTTGCTGCGTACGTGCACGTAGGGCGCGGGTTCCTGGGTTTGCGGATCGATCACCACCCGCATCGGATGTTCGCCGCCGGCCTCAGTGGTTTCCTCGACGTTGGTGGTGAAGCGCAGTCGCTGCTGCTCACCCTGCCCTTCAACCTCCAGGGTCACCGCCACAAACGGTGCATCGTCGACCTTGATGCCAACTTTTTCCACAGGAGTGATCAGGAAGTAATCATGGCCGTCGCGGCGGATGATAGTGGAGAACAGCTTGACCATCGGCTTGCGCCCGATTGGCGTACCCAGGTAATACCAGGTGCCATCACGGGCGATGCGCATGTCGATATCGCCGCAGAAGTCAGGATTCCACAAGTGGACTGGCGGCAAACCTTTGGTCTTGGGGATCTGCCCCAGCAGGTCATTGGCTTTTTGCGGTCCGCTCATGGTGACTCCTTGAATGTTACTGGTCGCTCACTCCCAACAGGCTGCGGGCATACTCGCGCAAAGGGGGAGCGATCAGGTCTTCTGGCTGTTTGTCGTGCAACGTCAGTAAACCGCCACGACTCTTGATGCGTGCAGTATCAATCAAATACTGGGTACTGGTCTCGATCAACATGATTTGAATGACGCTGGTGTCGACACCCAAACGGTCCACGGCCTCTTCATCCAGCCATTCGTCGGTGTTGCCGATACGGTTGTCGGCCTTGGCGAACCGCGTATACAGCAAGTAGTGAGCACCGGCGGCTCGGGCTTCGCCCATGGCTTGGTCCAGGCCCTCGGGAACCCGGGCACGACGCACCATGGGGAAATACTCGATGAAACCGTTGAAGGCCTCTTCGGCGACGACATTGGGCCGCGGGTAGGCACTGCCGGGAGGCGCGAAGGCACCCTGAGCAATGTAGATGAACGAATCCGGCTGGATGCGCAGGTTATTCACACGCCGGCTGTCGCTGTGGTCCAGCAAACCGGCGTCGCTCATGTGGTAGCGAACGCCCTCCCCCATGTCGCTGACATTCATGCAGCCACCGAGCGCCAAAACGGCCAGCAGCAAAACCAGGCTACGCATCCTACCCTCCAAAAACCGGTGACGGAAAACCGGCGAATGGCCATTGGATGCAGCTTTTGCGCCAGCTCATCGAAATGGGGGGTCAGACACATCCAAGTGAAGGGGAAATTGCTATCGCGGGCAAGCCTTGCTCCCACAGGTACGGTGTTCATCTGGGAGCAAAGCTTGCCCGCGATAGCATTCGTCAACCGCCGATGATTTTCATGATGGTTGCGCCGCCAGAGAACGCCACTTCCTGCTTATCCCCCAACGCCTTGACCAGCAAGCGCTGCAGAGCCGGCAAGGCCTGATGACGGGGTTTGTCCAGCAGATCGCCGACAAAGTGTCGGTTACTCGACGACAGGCAGCCATGCAGCCAACCCGTGGAGGACAGCCGCAACCGTGAGCAGGTACGACAGAACGGCACGCTTTCGTTAGCGATCACGCCAAAATGCCCTAGGCCCGGAATTTCATAGCGCACTGCGGTGGCATCCACTGGAGCGTCGGCTTGCAGGTACTCGTACTGGTCGCCGATCAGGCTCAGCAACTGCTGAAGGCTGACGAATTGCTGCAGGAACGCGTTGGAGTCGCTGGCCAGGTGCCCCATGCGCATCAGCTCGATGAAGCGCAGCTCATAGCCGCGCTCCAGGCAGTACTCGAGCAGTGGCATCACCTGATCCAGGTTCTGCCCGCGCAACGGCACCATGTTGACCTTGATCTTCATTCCCGCAGCACGGGCCTGATCCATCCCGTCGAGCACGGTTGCCAGATCGCCACCGCGGGCGATACTGCGAAACGCCCCTGGGTCCAGGGTATCGAGGGAAACGTTGATGCGGCGAATGCCGGCATCTACCAGCAAAGGCAGCTTTTTGGCCAGTAACTGACCATTGGTGGTCAGGCTGATGTCCTCCAGGCCCATCTGCCCCACCGCCGTCATGAAGCTTTCAAGCTTGGGGCTGACCAGCGGCTCGCCGCCGGTGATGCGCAGCCGCTCGATACCGGCAGCTTCGATCAGGTAGGCCACACCGCGCGCCATGGCCTCGGCCGACAGTTCATCCTGCGCAGCCACCAGCCGCTTGCCGTTGGGCACGCAGTAGGTACAGGCGTAATTGCAGGCTGAAGTCAGGCTGATTCGCAAATTGCGGAAACGCCTGCCTTGACGGTCAACGATCATGGATCACTCCGGCGAAAGAAGAATCGGACTTACGAAACTTGACCCAGAACTCAAGTTTTCGCAAGGCCCAAGCCTGAGTATATTCCTGGGACACTGCGCCATGTAAGCGGACATGGCGCAATCAGGCAGCTGAATGACTTAGCTGCTCGGAACGTCGGTGTCACGCTTGCGCTTGTTGCCCATGCGAACGCCTATGTCCATCAGGAACTGGAAGAAGCCTTCCTGATCTTCCAGCACGTTGCTCCAGAACGGCGAGTGATACAGCGCCACCGCACCGTGCACCAACGCCCAGGCGGCGCAGTAGTGGAAATAGGGCGGCACGTCTTCGAGCTTACCTTCACTGATCCGGCCTTTGATCAGCAGGGTCAGGCGCTCGAAGTTCGAGGCGCGGATCTTGTGCAGTTCCTCGACCATCTCCGGCACTTGGTTGCCCTTGACCACCTTCTCTTCCAGGCGGTCGAACAAGCGATAACGCTGCGGATCGCGCATGCGGAATTCGAAGTAGGCCCGGGACAGGGCCTCCTTGTCCTTGTCCACATCGGCCGAATGCAGCAGCTCATTCAAATCGCGCTCGTAATCAAGCATCAGGCGCAGGTAGATCTCCGCCTTGGATTTGAAATGTTTATAAATCGTGCCTTTGCCGATACCCACGGCATCCGCAATCATCTCGACGGTGACGCTGTCTTCACCCTGGTCGAGGAACAACTTGAGCGCGGTGTCGAGAATTTCCTGCTCGCGGCGACGAAACTCACGGACCTTACGGGGTTCTTTGTGCATAAGAAAAAGGTCTGAAGGGTCAAAATTCGAAGCCGAGTATTATGCCTAACTTACGCAAAAATGCACGGATCATCCGTTCCCAACCACAGTTCTTCACAAAACCGTGCAGCTCCAGCTTCCTGTCATTCGCTTCGCCGCACCGTAACGACTGGCTTTGACGGCAGTGAGAACTTATCCGAAGCGAGCGTATTCCAAATTTGTTTAAAAACCAGCCCGGCTAAACTGGACGCGTCAGCATACTGATCAATACTTGAACTGTCGGCGCGACATCTCCCCCAAGTGACGCGCCGGTAAAGGTACCAACGGACCGCGTGCCTTTGTTTTACTCCTAATGGTCTTAACCCGGATTCACCCCCCAGAACCCGGGTTTTTTTTGCCTGAAACTCAGGCAGACACCGCGCGGACATGGGCCAGCGGAAACAGCCGCTTGAAGTTCTCCGTAGTCTGTTCGGCAAATCGCTCGTAGGACTCGCCCCGCAACATCGCCAGGAACTCCGCCACTTCCCGCACGTATTGCGGAAGGTTCGGCTTGCCACGATACGGAATCGGCGCAAGGTACGGTGAGTCGGTTTCCACCAACAGGCGATCTGCCGGCACTTTGCCGGCCACATCCCGCAGCGCGTCGGCATTGCGAAACGTGACAATGCCGGACAAGGAAATGTAATAGCCCATGTCCAGCGCGGTCTTGGCCATGTCCCAGTCTTCGGTGAAACAATGCAGCACCCCCGCCTGTGGCAACGCGGCGTCACGCAACAAGGCCAGGGTATCGGCCCGGGCGCCGCGGGTGTGGATGATCACCGGTTTGCCAGTCTGTTGCGCAGCCTCCAGATGCAGCCGGAACGAAGCCTGCTGAACCTCGGCGGCTTGCGGTTCGTAGTGATAGTCCAGGCCGGTTTCGCCAATGGCGACCACCCGTGGATGGTCGAGCTCGCGCAACAGCCAATCCAGGGCAGGCGTAGCGTCGGGCTGGACGTCCAGAGGATGGATGCCGACTGAACAATCGACATCTGCATAGCGTTCGGCCAGGGCTTTGACGTCGGCGGCATTGTCGGCGCTGACGCCGATGCACAGGAAGTGACCCACACCACGCTGGCGGGCGGCATCCAGTGCAGCATCCAGGGAGCCGTCGTGGGCGGCGAGGTCGAGACGATCAAGGTGACAATGGGAATCTACAAGCATAAAGGGCCGGGCTACATCGTATGGGTGGGACGGTCGGATTTAAGGGTTCCGGCCAGGTGGGTTTCGATCTGATTACGGGCTGAATGGTCGCCATCGTTGAACTGCACACCAACACCGGCAGCCCGGTTACCCTGGGCGCCTTTGGGCGTCATCCAGATCACCTTGCCGGCGACCGGAATCTTCTCCGCTTCGTCCATCAGGCTCAAGAGCATGAACACCTCATCGCCCAAGCGATAATTCTTGTTGGTGGGGATGAACAGGCCGCCGTTCTTGATGAAGGGCATGTAGGCGGCGTAGAGCACCGACTTGTCCTTGATGGTCAGGGACAGGATGCCGTTGCGTGGCCCGGGACTGACAGGTTCGTTCATGCTGATCTCCGCTGCGATTGAGCTGAGTTTAGGCAGTGTCTGTCAGTTTCGACCAGGCAAACTCGCCCATTGCACCAACAACGCCTCGAGCAACAGCACCCGATTGAGGTTCGCCTTGCTCAGCACCTTCTGACGTTGGGCAAGAATCCAGTCCTGAATGTTCAAGATTTTATCCTGGCTGCTTTTTTGCGCCAGGTACTGAATCACCTTGCGCATGTCCGCCAGTCCCAGCCCGGTTTCGTCCTCGGTGAGCTGGTAGCGCAGGATCAGACTCGACCAGTCACAGAACCAGTCGAACAGCAGAAGCAGCGGGATGGCGTTCCAGCCTTCAGCCAGTTGCGTGGGAGACTGTTGCTGTTTGAGCAGCTTCTTCACCCCATCCACCACCAGCGCCCGTTGTTCACGCACACCCTGGGCCTGAAGGCTGACGGCCGCCAACGGCGAGCCGGCGGCCAGGGTCAGCAACTCGACGCGTTCTTCGTCGCTGCTGTCAGGCAAGGCCTCGGCCAACCACTTCAAGCTCATCGCCTCACTGGGCAACGGACAGGCCTGTTGTACGCAACGGCTTTTGATGGTTGCCAGCAAGCGGCTCGGCTGGTGACTGACCAGCAACAGCACGGTATCGCCGGAAGGCTCTTCAAGGCTCTTGAGCAAGGCGTTGGCGGCATTGATGTTCATCGATTCCACCGGCTCGATCAGCACCACTTTGCGCCCGCCCATCTGCGAGGTCTGGACCACGAAGCTGACCAGATCCCGGACCTGGTCGACCTTGATCGCCTTGTCCGCCTCCTCCGGTTCCAACACGTAATTGTCAGGATGACTGCCAGCCTTGAGCAACAGGCAGGACTTGCACTCACCGCACGCGTTCGAGACACCCGGGCGCTGGCAAAGCAGGCTGGCCATCAGACGCTCGGCCAACGCCCGCTTACCGATACCGACCGGGCCGTGCAGCAGATAGGCATGGGCATGCTGTGCCCTTCCGGCCAGTTGCTGCCAGAGTCCGTCCTGCCAGGGATAGGCTTCAGCCACGGGCACGCTCCAACAAACGCGGCAACAAACCGTCCAGCGCCTGCTGGACTTGGGCCAACGGCTGAGCGGCATCAATCAACAGATAACGCGCCGGATCGGCCTTGGCCCGACTCAAAAAGGCATTGCGCACCGCGTTGAAGAACGCCTGGCCTTCCAGCTCGAAACGATCCAGCCGGCCCCGGGCGCTGGCGCGGGCCAGGCCGATTTCCACCGGTAGATCGAACACCAGGGTCAGGTCCGGCCGCAGGTCACCCTGGACGAAGGTTTCCAGCGCGGCGATGCGCTCCAGGGACAAGCCCCTTCCACCGCCCTGATAGGCATAGGTCGAATCGGTAAAACGATCGCAGAGCACCACCGCGCCACGGGCCAGCGCCGGGCGAATCACTTCGGCCAAGTGTTGTGCCCGGGCGGCGAACACCAGCAACAGCTCGGTGTCAGGGTTCATGACTTCTTCGATCGGCGCCAGCAGCACCTCGCGAATCCGCTCGGCCAGCGGTGTACCTCCGGGCTCGCGGGTCAACACCACCTCGATGCCGGCGGCTCGCAGGCGTTCGGCCAGGTATTCGCGGTTGGTGCTCTTGCCGGCGCCTTCAGGGCCTTCCAGCGTTATAAACAAGCCAGTCACGGGCGATCCTTAAACAAAGTCATTGCGAGCGCGGCGGCTCGCTGGCATTCGGTTCGTCGATAGGCTCCTCGTCCGGCACAGTCGGGGCCGGACTGGAGCGATAATCGGCTCGGCGCTTGAGCTGATATTCGCGCACGGCGTTATTGTGCGCATCCAGGTCATCGGAAAACACGTGGCTGCCATCACCACGGGCGACGAAGTAAAGGCTGTTGCCGGCAACTGGGTTCAACGCGGCGTGAATCGCCTCGCGCCCCACCATCGCAATCGGTGTCGGCGGCAGGCCAGGAATCAGATAGGTGTTGTAGGGGTTTTCTTCCCGCAAGTGAGCACGGGTGAGTTTGCCGTTGTAGCGCTCGCCCAGCCCGTAGATCACGGTAGGGTCGGTTTGCAACAGCATGCCCAGGCGCATACGGCGCACGAACACACCGGCGATCTGCCCACGCTCCTCAGGCACGCCGGTTTCCTTTTCCACCAGGGATGCCATGATCAGCGCCTGATAGGGCTGGGAGTAAGGTAAATCGGCGGCGCGTTGCGCCCACTCTTTGGCAAGCACGTCTTCGAGCCGGTCGTAGGCAATTTTCAGCAGGTCAGCGTCCGATGTGCCACGCACGAAGCGATAGGTGTCCGGGAAGAACCGTCCCTCGGGGAATATCCCGGAATGGCCCAGGCGGTCCATCACTTCGCTGTCACTCAGACCGGCCAGGGTCTGCTGGAGTTTTTCATCCTTGGCCAGCGCCGCACGAACCTGGCGAAAATTCCACCCCTCCACCAGGGTGACGCTGTACTGCACCACTTCCCCGCGCTTCCAGACCTCGATCAGGCTTTCCATCGTCATGCCCGGCACCATCCGGTACTCACCGGAATGCAACGGTTGGCCGGCAAGATTGAAGCGCCAATAGACGCGCAACCAGAAAGCGTCCTTGATCAGGCCGTCCGCTTCGAGGCGCTTGAGGGTTCCGGTGGGGGTGGTCCCGTTGGGGACGTCCAGCAGTTCTTCCTGGGTGATGTTCAGCGGTTGTTGCAACGCCGAATGAATTTTCCAGGCGCAAGTGCCCAACAGCAGCACCGCCAGAACCAGTCCGGTTTCCAGCAGAAGCAAGAATTTACGTCTCACGAATCAAACATCCAATAGCGTGCGGGCAAGGGTCTGCAGTTTACGGGTGAGCGGCCCGGTCGACCAGCGCGCCGAACCGCATGCACGTACCGGCCATACGCCATAAACGCTATTGCAGACGAAGACTTCGTCGGCCTGGTGCAGCTGTTCGAGGCGGATGTCGGTGATGTGCGTGGCGATGCCTTGAGACTCGGCTTGATACAATAATTCGGCCCGCATCACGCCGGCCACGCCACAACGGCTCAGGTCCGCCGTGACCAATTCACCCTCGCGCACCAGAAAGAGGTTACTGAAGACGCCTTCGATCACTCGCCCGGACGTGTCCAGCATCAAGCCTTCGGCGTGCTCGGCATCGCGCCATTCGGCGCGGGCCATCACTTGTTCAAGACGATTGAGGTGCTTGAGACCGGCCAGCAAGGGTTGCTCGGACAGACGGGTGGCACAGGGAAACAGGCGAACGCCCTGCTCGGCATGCACTGGAGGATAGGCGGCCGGCGGACTGCCCTGCAGGATGCGCCGGGACGGCGCCGAGGGATCAGCGCCATAACCGCGAAGACCATCACCGCGGGTCACGATCAACTTAAGTACGCCGTCACCCAGGCATTGCGCGTAGGCGCGCAACTCAGCCTCCAACGCCCCCATGTCAACCTGGAGCGTCAACCGCTGACAACCTAGCGCCAGACGCTGCAGGTGACGCTCAGGCAACACCGGTTTGCCATTGCGCACAGCGATGGTTTCAAACAACCCATCGCCGTAAGCCAGGCCGCGGTCCTTGAGCGACAGAACGTCGGCAGGCTGACCGTCGACCCAGCTTTCCATCAACCAGCGAACCGGCGGAACACCAGCGAGCCGTTGGTACCGCCAAAGCCGAAGGAGTTGGACAGCACTACATCGATGTCCATGCCACGCGCCGTGTGTGGCACGAAGTCCAGATCGCAGCCTTCGTCCGGCTCGTCAAGGTTGATGGTCGGTGGCGCGACCTGGCTGTTGATCGCCAGTACGCTGAAGATCGCTTCCACCGCGCCCGCGGCACCCAGCAGGTGGCCGGTCATGGACTTGGTCGAGCTGACCGCCAGTTTGTAGGCGTGCTCACCGAACACGGTCTTGATGGCCTGGGCCTCGGCAAGATCGCCCGCCGGGGTCGAAGTGCCATGGGCATTGATGTACTGCACCTGCTCGGCGTTGACCTTCGCGTCACGCAGTGCGTTGGTGATGCAGCGGGCAGCACCGGCACCGTCGGCGGGTGGCGAGGTCATGTGGTAGGCATCGCCACTGGTGCCAAAGCCAATCAGCTCGGCATAAATGGTCGCGCCGCGCGCCTTAGCATGCTCCAGCTCTTCGAGTACCAGCGCACCGGAACCGTCGGACAATACGAAGCCGTCTCGGCCCTTGTCCCACGGCCGACTGGCGCGGCTCGGTTCGTCGTTGCGGGTCGACAGCGCACGGGATGCGCCGAAGCCACCCATGCCCAGCCCGCAGGCCGCCATCTCGGCGCCGCCGGCAATCATCACGTCGGCCTCGTCGTACATGATGTTGCGCGCGGCCATGCCAATGCAGTGGGTGCCCGTGGTACACGCCGTAGCAATAGCGTAGTTAGGCCCCTGCACACCCAGGTGGATGGACAGGAAACCGGAAATCATATTGATGATCGAGCCCGGCACAAAGAACGGAGAAATCCGTCGCGGCCCCGACTCGTGCAGCGTACGGCTGGTTTCTTCGATATTGGTCAAGCCGCCAATACCCGACCCCATGGCCACGCCGATACGTTCACGGTTGGCATCGGTGACTTCAAGACCGGCATTACGTACGGCCTGGAATCCGGCTGCCAGGCCGTATTGAATGAACAGGTCGAGCTTGCGGGCCTCTTTGACCGACAGGTACTCCTCGACATTGAAACCCTTTACCGAGCCGCCAAAACGGGTGGAATAGGCAGAAAGGTCGGTGTGTTCGATCAGACCAATGCCACTACGGCCAGCCAGAATGCCCTGCCAACTGCTCGGCACATCCGTGCCCAGTGGCGACAACATACCCATACCGGTGACTACGACGCGTCTACGCGACACAGCACTCTCCTTTATTCTAATGACGACTTTGCATCAGGCCTAAAGAAAAAACCGCACGCCATGATGGCAGTGCGGTTTTTCCATGACAGCTAGCGACGACTAAAAATAATTAAGCCTGATGCTTATTGATGTAGTCGATAGCCAGCTGAACAGTAGTGATTTTTTCAGCTTCTTCGTCAGGGATTTCGGTCTCGAATTCCTCTTCCAGAGCCATCACCAGCTCAACGGTGTCAAGGGAGTCGGCACCCAGGTCTTCAACGAAGGCAGCTTCGTTCTTCACTTCTTCTTCTTTGACGCCCAGTTGCTCGGCAACGATTTTCTTGACGCGCTCTTCGATGGTGCTCATACCTTGTTTTCACTCCTAATGGACAAATTCAGGCAGCTGGCCGGTGGGTAAGTGTATAGAAAGACTTTTCGGTTTTTCAACCGAAAGCTTCACTCCTCAAACCCTGCAGCCCGCCGTCTATAAATAGATTGCAGCTTTATAACGGATTTTAGACAGCTCGTATGACATTTTTTTGAAGCAATCCGTCACATTTAACTCATGTACATCCCGCCGTTTACCGGGATTGTAGCCCCAGTCACGTATGCCGCACCATCCGACGCAAGAAAAGCGACCACGGACGCGATTTCTTGAGCTTGCCCCAGACGACCCAGCGGAATTTGTGTCAACAAGGCTTCACGTTGCGCTTGCGGCAGTTCACGGGTCATGTCGGTATCGATGAAACCCGGGGCTACCGAGTTTACCGTAATCGAGCGCGAACCCACTTCACGCGCCAGCGCACGACTGAAACCTTCCAGACCGGCTTTGGCCGCAGCATAGTTTACTTGGCCTGCGTTGCCCATGGCACCCACAACCGAACCGATACTGATAATTCGACCCCAGCGAGCCTTGGTCATGCCACGCAGAACGCCCTTGGACAGCCGGTACAGGCTGTTCAGGTTGGTATCGATCACGTCGAACCATTCGTCATCTTTCATGCGCATCATCAGGTTATCGCGGGTGATGCCGGCATTATTGACCAGGATTGCCGGCGCACCGAACTGTTCCTGAATGCTTGCCAGCACCGCCGCAACGGATTCATCGCTGGTGACGTTCAGTTCAAGACCGGTGCCTTGGATGTCGTTTTCCTTCAGGGTAGCGGCGATGCGCTCGGCGCCCGAAGCGGAAGTCGCGGTACCAACAACGATGGCGCCTTGACGACCCAGTTCCAGGGCAATGGCCTGGCCGATGCCACGGCTTGCACCGGTCACCAGTGCAACTTTACCTTGCAGACTCATGCAAGCTTCTCCTGTTCAGGCCTGCGCTGCACGGGCGGCAGCGAAAGCATCTGGGGTATTGAGATTGGAAGTCGATACGCCTTCGGCGCAGCGTTTGTTCAGACCGGCCAGCACTTTACCAGGACCGCACTCGACCAGTTCGGTCGCGCCCTTGGCCGCCAGGGTCTGCACCGATTCGACCCAGCGAACCGGTTTGTAGAGTTGCTCCAGCAGATCACGCTTGAGGGTCTCAAGATCCGCAGCCACATCGGCACTGACGTTCTGTACCACTGGAATCTGTGGCGCCTGCCAGTCAATGGCAGCGATAGACTCGGCAAAACGCTCAGCGGCCGGACGCATCAGTTCGCAGTGCGACGGCACGCTGACGGGCAACGGCATGGCACGCTTGGCACCACGGCTCTTGCACCCTTCAATGGCGCGTTCTACAGCAGCCTTGGCACCCGCAATCACCACCTGGCCAGGTGAATTGAAGTTCACAGCGCTGACCACTTCGCCTTGCGCGGCTTCGGCGCAGGCTGCCAGCACATCGGCATCTTCCAGGCCGAGAATCGCAGCCATGCCGCCCTGCCCGGCCGGAACGGCCTCCTGCATCAACTGGCCACGACGCTCCACGAGCTTCACCGCGTCACCCAGGCTCAGACTGCCAGCAGCCACCAGAGCGCTGTATTCGCCCAGGCTGTGTCCGGCAACGAACGCCGGACGCGCACCGCCCTCGGCCAGCCAGAGGCGCCAGAGTGCGATCGAGGCGGTCAGGATGGCCGGCTGGGTTTTGTCGGTTTGATTGAGTTGCTCTTCCGGCCCTTGCTGGGTCAGTGCCCACAGGTCATAGCCCAGAGCATCGGAAGCTTCTTTGAATGTTTCGAGGATCAACGGGTATTGCGCGCCCAGCTCGGAAAGCATGCCGAGGGACTGCGAACCCTGCCCAGGAAAGACGAATGCGAGAGAAGCAGACATGAAAACAAAGCCCCTAATGATCTTGTCGTCAAAAATTGACGCCCCAGGGGGCGCTAGGAAACTGACAGTTGGATGGCGGCTTGAACCGACCGGTCACATTTAAGCATTGTCAGACGAAAACGCCTAAGTTAACAAATCTTCGAGGCGCCCATGAAGACGCTCCGGCAGGTTTTCCTGGATTTCGATCAGCGCGCGATTGATCGCACTTTGAAACCCCTGCACGCCCGCCGAACCATGACTCTTGATCACAATGCCCTGCAGCCCGAGAAAACTTGCACCGTTATGCCGCGCTGGTGCCAGGTCCGCCTGCAACCGACGCATCAACGGCAACGCCAGGGCACCGACCATCCGCGAGGCCAGGTTCTGCCTGAACAGCTTCTCGATACGCGCCCCGATCATGGTCGCCAGGCCTTCGCTGGACTTGAGCAAAATATTGCCGACAAAACCGTCACACACCACCACGTCCGCCTCACCCCGGTACAATCCATCGCCCTCAACGAAGCCGATGTAATTGATACCTCGCGCAGCCTGCAACAACGTGGCTGCCAGCTTGACTTGCTGGTTACCCTTGATGTCTTCGGTACCGATGTTCAGCAGCGCTACACGAGGGCGCACGATACCCAGGGTTTCAGCCGCTACCGAGCCCATCACTGCAAATTGCAGTAGATGCTCGGCACTGCAATCGACGTTGGCGCCCAGATCAAGGAGCTGGCAAAAACCACGCTGGGTGGGGATGGCCGCGACCATCGCCGGCCGGTCGATGCCCGGCAAGGTCTTGAGCACGTAACGCGACAGCGCCATCAGTGCACCGGTATTGCCTGCACTGACACACGCCTGGACCTTGCCATCGCGCAGCAGCTCAAGGGCTACACGCATCGAGGCGTCAGGCTTGCCACGCAGGACCTGGGCAGGCTTTTCGTCCATGGTGATGACTTCGGACGCAGGTGCGATCGTCAGACGCGAACGATCCACAGCCGATTGGCCGTTGAGCATTTCTTCTAGAAGGGAGGATTGACCGACGAGGGTCAGGTGCAACGAGGGTGTAGCATTCAGACAAGCAAGGCTGGCCTGAACAATGCTGCGGGGACCGAAGTCCCCGCCCATTGCGTCAATCGCGATGACTTGAGCGGACAAGGATTACTCGTCAGCGCCCTTGTCGATCACTTTACGACCACGGTATACGCCTTCTGGCGATACGTGGTGACGCAGGTGAACTTCACCGGTGGTTTTTTCTACAGACAGGGTGCTAGCCTCGAGAGCGTCGTGCGAACGGCGCATGTCACGGGCAGAGCGGGATTTTTTGTTCTGCTGAACAGCCATAATTGATTAACTCCTAAACGTTTGGGTCACGCTTTAACTGCGCCAATACACTGAACGGGTTGGACCGCGTTACCTCGTCCTCGCTCGGTTCGGGCTCATCTGCTCCCGCCGGCTGCTGGCATTCTTCCGGATGATGAGCAGGCACAATGGGCAAGGCGAGCAGAAGCTCCTCCTCGATCAGTGACTGCAGATCCAATGGATCTTCGCCCAGTTCCAGCACGTCATAACCTTTCGGTAACGACTGGGTATTCGCACCCTCCTTCACCACGGCATAACTGCATTCGCTGTGGATCGGCAGGGTGACCAGCTCAAGACAACGCTGGCAAACCATTTTGACTTCAGTGTCGATAAAGCTGTGGATTACCACAGATTTACGTTCATCTCGTTCAAAAACGAATTTGGCCTGGACCGTACCGACATCGTCGGAAAGCGGGTCGCAGAGTCTCTTCAAATCGGCCAGCAGCAGTTCACCTTGAAGGGTGGTGCCACGGTCAGCCAATTTGCGCGGGTCAACGTGAGGTGGAATCGGGTCATTCAACATAGGCGCAGCATTATAGGGATGCACCCGGCCATGTCAAAGGAAATTCAGCCCTGTCCGTCACTTGCGCGCCTCGCTAGAATTCGCCCCTGCCTTTTGGAGATGCCCATGCTGCCTTTATTACTCGCCTCAAGCTCAGTGTATCGCCGGCAATTGCTTGCCCGTCTGGGGCTACCGTTCGTCTGCAGTTCACCGGACATCGACGAAAGCCGCCGGCCTGACGAGGCGGCACTCGACCTGGTAAAACGCCTGGCCCGGGAAAAAGCCCAGGCCCTGGCGAGCAGCCATCCGGCGCATCTGATCATCGGTTCGGACCAGGTGGCCGTGCTCGGCGAGCGCATCCTGGGCAAGCCCCATACATTCGAGAACGCCCGCGAACAACTGCTGGCCGCGAGCGGGGCCCGGGTCAGCTTTCTGACCGGCCTGGCGGTACTTAACAGCCAGACCGGCGCCTGCCAGGTCGATTGCGTTCCGTTTACCGTCCACATGCGCACGCTGGACCCTGCACGCATCGAACGCTACCTGCTGGCCGAGCAACCTTATGACTGCGCGGGCAGCTTCAAGGCCGAAGGGCTTGGCGTGAGCCTGTTCCAGAGCACGGAAGGGCCAGACGCCACCAGCCTGGTTGGCCTGCCACTGATTCGCCTTGTGGATATGTTGCTGGTCGAGGGCGTGCAGGTTCCCTAAGCCAACATACGACTTGTAGCGAGAGCATTTATTTGTGGGAGCAAGGCTTGCCCGCGATGCAGGCGCTGCGATGATGCAGACCAGCCAGGTTGTCGCTCATCGCGAGCAAGCTTGCCCCCCCACAGACAAGCCACAGGGGATCGCGCAAACCAACGAACTAGCGCAATGACGGCCCCTGGAACCCCATCCACATCGCCAGATGCTCGGCAATGCTCGCCCCCAGCTTCTTCGAGAAGCGATCAAACGGCGACTCTTCGATGGTGAAATCCACCAGCTCTTTTTCGCCAATCACGTCCCGCGCCACCGAACTGGCGCTGCCCAGGCCATCGATCAAGCCCAGCGGCAAGGCCTGCTCCCCAGACCAGACCAGCCCAGAGAACAGCTCGGGATGCTCCTTGTCTTTGAGGCGCTCACCCCGGCCTTTTTTGACACTGGCAATGAATTGCTTGTGGGTCGTGTCGAGCACGCCCTGCCAAAACGCGGTTTCTTCCGGCTTTTGCGGCTGGAACGGATCAAGGAACGACTTATGCTCGCCGGAGGTGTACACCCGACGCTCCACGCCCAGCTTTTCCATCGTCCCGACAAAACCGTAGCCGGCCGCCGTCACGCCAATGGAGCCCACCAGGCTCGCTTTGTCGGCGTAGATCTGATCGGCCGCGCTGGCAATATAGTACGCACCGGAAGCCCCCAGATCGGAAATGACCGCGTAGACCTTGGTGTTCGGGTGCAACGCGCGCAACCGGACGATCTCGTCATAGACATAACCCGACTGCACCGGGCTGCCACCCGGACTGTTGATGCGCAAGATCACACCCTTGACCTTGGGATCTTCGAAAGCAGCCCGCAGGCTACCGACGATATTGTCCGCGCTGGCAGGCTCTTTATGGGCAATCATGCCTTCGATGTCGATCAATGCGGTGTACGCAGAACCCCGCACGGCGCTTTTTTCCATGTCGAACAGGGGCGTGAACAGCAATAGCGCGACAAAGAGATAAACGAACGTCAGCAGCTTGAAGAAAATGCCCCAGCGGCGGGAACGACGCTGCTCCTGCACACCGGCCAGCAAGGTCTTCTCCAACAGCTTCCAGCTTTTGTCGTCACCGTTCTCGGCGCTCGCCTTGGCCGGTGCCTTCCATTCGTCGGTCATGCAAGTATCCCCAGCAAAAACTTAATTGGCCCGCCGGCTCAGCCAGGCGTGCAATTCAGGAAAATGGTCGATCGCCAGCCGTGGCTCGAAGGCTTGCAGCGCCGCGATCGTCTGCGCGCCGTAGCTCACCGCAACCGACCCCATACCGGCGTTGCGCGCCATCTGCAGGTCGAACGAGGAATCCCCCACCATCAACGCCTGTTCCGGCTGCATGCCGCAGTGAGCCAGGATTTGCTCGAGCATCAGCGGATGCGGCTTACTGGCCGTTTCGTCCGCAGCCCGGGTGATATCGAAATAATCGTCCCAGCCATGGGACTTCAGCACTCGATCCAGCCCGCGACGCGCCTTGCCGGTGGCGACAGCCAAGCGATACCCCTCGCCCCTCAAGGTTTCAAGAGTGTCTACCACACCGTCAAACAACGGCGAAGGCTCAGCCTCCAGCGCAATGTAGTGATCAGCGTAATACTGGCGAAAAACCAGCAGCTCAGGGTCACTGATCTCCGGGTACAGACTGCGGATCGCTTCCGGCAAGCCGAGGCCGATGATGCCCTTCACGGCAAAATCATCACACCTGGCAAAACCCGCACGATCAGAGGCGGCATGCATTGCCTCCACGATCCGACCGATGGAGTTCGCCAGAGTGCCATCCCAATCGAAGATCAGCAGCTTGTATTCAGGATGCACTCAACCGCTCCACGGTCTTGGCCCACATTTCATCCACCGGAGCCTGCAATTTCAGCTCACCACCATCGGGCAACGGCACGGTCAACATGTAGGCATGGAGAAACAGGCGTTTGCCACCCAGATCACGGATTTCCCGGGTGAAGTCGTCATCGCCGTACTTGCTGTCCCCAGCGATGCAATGCCCGGCATGTAGCGTATGGACGCGAATCTGGTGGGTGCGGCCAGTCACCGGCTTGGCCTCGACCATGGTGGCGAAATCACCGAAGCGGCGCAGGACCTTGAACACTGTCAGGGCCTCCTTGCCTTCTTCGTTGACTTCCACCATGCGCTCGCCGGAACGCAGGTTGCTCTTGAGCAACGGCGCCCGAACTTGCTTGATGGAGGTATCCCAACGTCCCCGCACCAGCGCCATGTAGCGCTTGTCGACGCCATCGCCGCGCAATTGCTCATGCAAATGCCGCAACATGCTGCGTTTCTTGGCGATCATCAGCAGGCCGGAGGTGTCGCGATCCAGGCGATGGACCAACTCCAGCTCCTTGGCGTCGGGGCGCAACTGACGAAAGGCCTCAATCACGCCGAAATTCAGGCCACTGCCGCCGTGAACCGCAATGCCCGCAGGCTTGTTGAGCACGATCAGCGCCTTGTCTTCGAAGACGATCGAGGCTTCCAGGCGCTGCAACAGGCCTTGGGCCAGGGGCACGGGCTCATCGCGCTCGGGCACGCGAACCGGCGGCACGCGCACGATATCGCCCGCCTGAAGCTTGTATTCGGGCTTGATCCGTCCTTTGTTCACCCGCACTTCACCCTTGCGCAAAATGCGATAGATCAAGGTCTTGGGCACGCCTTTGAGTCGGGCTAGAAGGAAGTTATCGATTCGTTGGCCGGCATATTCCGGCGAGACCTCGAGCAGTTGAACGCCAGGGGTCGAAGGGGCAGTAGTCGTCATGGCGGCGATGATAACAATTTTTTATGGAATTGAAGCACTTAATCATTGCTGCTATAGTCGCGAACGCCGCCAAAAGCGGCCGGACAGCGGACTAACGGTCAAAAACCGGCCCTGACCAACGCAATTCACGAGGACGAGAGGCCGTCCTACGGGGCTTTTGCTAGATAACGGCAGAGTTTGCAGGTGTAACGAGCGCAGGTGACATGAGGCCTGAAATACGCGGCAAAGCAGAGTTTTGACTCGCCTTGCGCGCCACATTCACGGCCAGTTCACAAAGTGCAGTCACCGGTAGACGACCCCGAGCGAGAGCTTCGGAAACAACGCCTAAATTAGCCATGATGCGTGACCTCCCCTTTCGGAGCTCACGGTAAATGCCAACCCGCTGCGGATTCTGCGCGCGGCAGCACCCGATTATCAGGGATACGTGTAGGGTGGAGATGTACAACCGTCGGACTGTGTAGCACTAGGCTTATATTTAGACGCTTCATCTCGTCCACAGGCGCCGGTTGATTCCTCCTCCTGACTGAGTGCTTGAACAGCCAGCAAGCAGGACGCGTCCGTCGCGACTTCGCCATCATTGGGTCGAACTCGCTGGACACTGGAATGGCCCGGCCACTTCCATGACGCACCTGACACCGACCGTGAGAAGTCGTGTGTGCCGAACGCCGTTTCCGGCAGCCCGGAAACCGACGGTACTACATGAAAAGAATGCTGATTAACGCAACTCAACCCGAAGAGTTGCGTGTTGCACTGGTAGACGGCCAGCGCCTCTACGACCTGGATATCGAATCCGGTGCACGCGAGCAGAAGAAGGCCAACATCTATAAAGGCCGGATTACTCGCATCGAACCAAGCCTTGAGGCTGCCTTTGTCGATTTCGGCTCCGAGCGCCACGGCTTCCTGCCCCTCAAAGAAATCTCCCGCGAATACTTCAAGAAGGCCCCTGAAGGCCGCGTCAACATCAAGGACGTCCTGAGCGAAGGCCAGGAAGTCATCGTCCAGGTCGAAAAAGAAGAGCGTGGCAACAAGGGCGCAGCCCTGACCACCTTCATCAGCCTGGCGGGCCGTTACCTGGTCCTGATGCCGAACAACCCTCGCGCCGGTGGTATCTCCCGCCGCATCGAAGGCGAAGAGCGCAATGAACTGCGCGAAGCCCTCAACGGCCTGGTTGCCCCAGCCGACATGGGCCTGATCGTTCGCACCGCCGGTCTTGGCCGCAGCAGCGAAGAAATGCAGTGGGACCTCGACTACCTGCTGCAACTGTGGACCGCCATCAAGGAAGCCTCGCTGGATCGCTCCGCGCCGTTCCTGATCTATCAGGAAAGCAATGTCATCATCCGCGCGATCCGCGATTACCTGCGCCAGGACATCGGCGAAGTGTTGATCGACAGCGTTGAAGCCCAGGACGAAGCCCTGACCTTCATCCGCCAGGTCATGCCGCAGTACGCCAGCAAGATCAAACTCTACGAAGACAGCGTTCCACTGTTCAACCGTTTCCAGATCGAAAGCCAGATCGAGACCGCGTTCCAGCGCGTCGTCGAACTGCCGTCCGGCGGCTCCATCGTCATCGATCCGACCGAAGCCCTGGTGTCCATCGACATCAACTCGGCGCGCGCCACCAAAGGCAGCGACATCGAAGAAACCGCCCTGCAGACCAACCTTGAAGCCGCCGAAGAAATCGCCCGTCAGTTGCGCCTGCGCGACATCGGCGGCCTGATCGTCATCGACTTCATCGACATGACCCCGGCCAAGAACCAGCGCGCCGTGGAAGAGAAGGTCCGTGAGTGCCTGGAAGCCGACCGCGCCCGCGTACAGGTCGGTCGCATCTCGCGCTTCGGCCTGCTGGAAATGTCCCGTCAGCGCCTGCGTCCTTCCCTGGGCGAGAGCAGCGGCATCGTCTGCCCGCGTTGCAACGGCACCGGCATCATCCGTGACGTCGAGTCGCTGTCCCTGGCGATCCTGCGCCTGATCGAAGAAGAAGCCCTGAAAGACCGCACCGCCGAAGTTCGCGCCCAGGTGCCGATCCCGGTGGCTGCGTTCCTGCTCAACGAAAAACGCAACTCGATCACCAAGATCGAACTGCGCACCCGCGCCCGTATCGTCATCCTGCCGAACGATCACCTCGAGACGCCGCACTTCGAAGTGCAGCGCCTGCGTGATGACAGCCCGGAAGCCCACACCAATCAGTCCAGCTACGAAATCGCTGCTGCCGCTGCCGAAGTGGAAGAAGTGCAGCCGGCTGCTGCCACTCGCACCCTGGTTCGCCAGGAAGCTGCGGTCAAGACGGCTCCAGCCCGCGCCAATGCACCGGTTCCGACCGAAGCAGCCGCGCCGGCACCGGCACCTGCCGCCGCACCTGAACCAAGCCTGTTCAAAGGCCTGGTGAAATCCCTGGTCAGCCTGTTCGCCACCAAGGAAGAGCCGGCTGCGCCGACCGTTGTCGCCAAGCCAGCGGCTACCGAGCGTCCAGCCCGCAACGAAGAACGTCGCAATGGTCGTCAGCAGACCCGCAACCGCAACGGTCGTCGTGACGAGGAGCGCAAACCCCGTGAAGAACGTGCACCGCGTGAAGAGCGCGCACCACGTGAGCCACGTGAAGAACGCCAGCCTCGCGAAGCCCGTGAGGAAGTGCCAGCCGTAGCCCGCGAAGAACGCGCGCCGCGTCCGCCGCGTGAAGAGCGCCAACCCCGCGCGCCTCGTGAAGATCGCAAGCCACGTGGCGAGCGTGAAGAACGTGTTCGCGAGCTGCGCGAACCGCTGGATGCCGCTCCCGCCGCTGCTGCCGCCACCGCTGAAGAGCGTCCGGCCCGTCAGCCTCGCGAAGAGCGCGCACCGCGTCCGCCACGTGAAGAGCGTCAACCACGCGCCGAGCAGGCTGCCGCTGCCAGCGAAGAGGAAGTACTGAACAGCGAAGAGCAACTGCAGGAAGACGGTCAGGACAACGCCGAAGGCGATCGTCCACGCCGCCGCTCCCGTGGGCAGCGTCGCCGCAGCAACCGTCGTGAGCGTCAACGCGACGCCAACGGCAATGTGATCGAAGGTTCGGAAGCCTCCGAATCCGCCGAGAACGCCGAAGCGCCAAGCGCTGCCGACCTGGCCGCCGGCCTGGCCGTCACCGCCGCGGTTGCCAGCAGCTCGATCAGCGCCCCCGCTGAAGCCGAGGCTCACGAACAGGCCGAACGCGCTACCGCTGTGGTGGAAAACGCCCCGGTTGAAGCGCCTGTGGTCGAAGCCACTACCCCGGTAGAAACCACCGCTTCGCCAGAAGTGGAACTCGCCCCGGTTCGTGAAGCCGAGCCTCAGGCAGAAGCAGTTTCCGAGCCTGCACCTGTCATCGAGCAACCTGTGGTTGCCGCTGAACCTGTGATCGAAGCTGTGATCGAGGAAAAAGCACCGGAGCCGGTTCGCGAAGAACAGACCGCGTTCAACTGGCACGCCGAGCCAGCCGTCGTCGAAGCCGAGCCGGCAGCAGAAGCCGTGAAAGCAGCCGAGCCGGTCGTGGTCGAGCCAGCTCCAGCGGTTCAAGCGCCTGTGGTTGCCGAAGCTCCAGCCCCGGTAGAGGTGGAGGCGCCTGCCCCTGCCAGCGCCCTGACCCCCAACGGTCGTGCTCCGAACGATCCGCGTGAAGTGCGTCGTCGCAAGCGTGAAGCCGAGCGTCTGCAGAAGGAAGCCGAACAAGCTGCCGCTGCCGCTGCTCAAGCGCCTGCCGCTGAGCCAGCACCCGTGGAGCAAGCAATCGAGGCAGCCCCTGCCCCGGTCGCTGAAACCACCAGCGAACCCGCTCCCGCTGAATCGGCGCCGGTGATCGACGAACCTCAGCACTCCGCTGAAGAAGTCGCACCTCGCCACACTGAAGCCCTGGAAAAAGAGCACGAGCCTAAACCTCACGCCTGATTCCACCGCCCAGTAAAAAGCCCCGCCTGGTTGACGCCAGGCGGGGCTTTTTTATGTCTTCAGACTTAGTTACATGAGTGTTGGAAGCTGGATGGTGTGGAGCGGGCTTGCTGACGAACATGGCCCGGCGTCCACCCTTGATGCAAGCTGACGCAGCGCTATCGCGAGCAGGCTCGCTCCCACAGGAGATTGGCGGCGGGCATAAATCTGGCGACCATCGAAATTCAGTGTGGGAGCGAGCCTACTCGCGATAGCGCGGGCCCGGCTTGTATCAATGTTGCCTGCCCCACAGGAATCCGCGTCGGCTGTTACTTGAAGATCAGCGCTTCAGGCACGTCCACATCCCAAACCACCCCAGGATCGTCCACTGCCACCTCGACCACCCGCGCCCCGGTAAACAACCCCTTGGCGCCGCGATCAGCGGTCAATGCCATCAATTGCGGGCCAAACACACGACCAAACCCCACGGGATGCCCATACTCACCCGCCAGGACCGGCACACTGATGCCATCTTCGCTGATCTGCGCCACTACCTGCTCGATGCTTGACGGCAGGATGAACGGCATATCACCGAGCACGATCAACCAGCCATCCAGGTCCGGGCAAGCCTGGACACCCGCAGCGATACTGTCACCCAGGCCAGGCGAGTCCAGTTGTACAAAATTGCACCCGTAAGCCTGGGCCATGCGAATAGCCTGTGGACGGTCCTCACGGGTCACCAGCACGCGTTTTTCCAGAGAAGGCGGCAAGTTCACCAGCACCTGCTCGATGACCGATCGGACAGCGCCGTCACGCCCCGTGCAATCGGCCAGCAGCTTATCTTTGTCCTGGCCTGCAACCTGACGGAAACGGCTGCCCGATCCTGCCGCGAGAATGATCACGCCAATCGATTCAGTCATCCCGTCTCCTCGCCCGCCGATTACAGCGGCTTTTTCTGACGCAACTCGACGCCATTCTTGATCGCCACGATTTCAGCCAGCAAAGACAAGGCAATTTCCGCCGGCGTATGGCTGCCAATGTGCAAACCGATCGGCCCATGCAGCCGTTCGATAGCCTGTGCAGACAAGCCTAGCTGAGCCAGGTTATCCCGGCGCTTCTGGCTGTTCACCCGAGAGCCCAGGGCCCCGACATAAAACGCCTTGGAGTCCAGGGCCGTGAGGAGCGCCATATCGTCCAATCGTGGATCATGGGTCAGGGCAACAATGGCGGTGCGCTCGTCGGTCTGGATGCTCAACACCGCTTCGTCGGGCATGCCGGAAACGAAGCGGCCATGCTGCTCTTCCCAACCGTAGACAAATTCCTTGCGCGGATCGCAGATCAACACCTCGAAATCCAGCAACCGGGCCATTTCTGCCACATAACGCGACAGTTGCCCCGCGCCGATCAACAGCAGCCGCCAGCGCGGGCCGTAGATGGCCCGCAGGACTTGACCGTCGAATACCAGCGCTTCGGTTTTGCTGGCCGGCGTCAGCAGCACTTCGCCTGTGGCGACGGTCAGCTCACGGGCGACAATCTCATGGCCATCGCAGCGCTCCAGCAGTTGCGCGACCCATTGCGGATCGCCGACCCGTTCTTCGGTCAGGCGCAAGGTACCGCCGCACGGCAGGCCGAAGCGCGCCGCCTCCTCACGAGTCACGCCATAGGTGATGAGCTGCACTGGCGGACCGTCCGCCGGAATACGCCCGTCGTGCAGCCGGGCGATCAGGTCATCCTCGACACAACCGCCCGATACCGAGCCAATCACCACGCCGTCTTCACGCAGGGCCAGCATCGCCCCCGGCGGCCTCGGCGCCGTGCCCCAAGTCTGGACCACAGTGAACAACACCACCCGCTGCCCGGCGCGGCGCCACTCAAGCACGCTGCGCAGGACGTTCAGATCAACGCTGTCCATCAGGTTTTGGCCTGCTGCCAGCCCTGCAACTGATACCGCACGGGCAGCTCGCGGATGCGCTTGCCGGTGGCGGCGAAAATCGCGTTGCACAGCGCCGGCGCAATCGGCGGCACACCCGGTTCACCCACACCGCCCAACGGCACCTCGCCCGGCGGCGTGACCAAGTGCACCGCGACCTCCTTGGGAGCCAGGGACATGCGTGCCACTTCGTACATGTGGAAGTTGTCTTGCTGGACCTTGCCGTCCTTGAAGCTGATCTCCCCCACCACCGCATTGCCCAGGCCCATGACGCAGGCGCCTTCGAACTGGGAACGGATACGCTCGGGGTTGATCTGCGGGCCGCAGTCCACGGCAATATCGGCCTTGTGCACGATCAACGTACCATCGTCCTTGACCTCCACCTCCAGCGCTGCCGCCACATAGGTGACGAAGCTGTAGTGCACCGCCAGCCCCAGGCCACGGCCCTTGGGCAGTTTGCGGCCCCACCCGGCGGCCTTGGCGGCGGTTTCCAGCACGGTGCGGATCCGCGCCGTATCGATGGGATAAAGCTCGGGGGATTCGCCGTAGTTCCATTCTTCATTCAAGGTGCGCGGATCGATCTTACGGTCCGGGCCAAGCAATTTGACGTGATACGCCAGTGGATCCTGGCCGGCCTTGTGGGCCAATTCGTCGATGAAACTCTGAATCGCAAAACCGTGGGGAATATTCGACACCGAGCGGTACCAGCCAACCCTCGTATGGGCCACCGCTTCGGGGTTCTCCAGGCGCATGTTGGGAATTGCGTAGGCCATGTTGGTCACGCCCATGCCCACTTCGAACGGCGCTTCGTGGGTCATGCCCGGTGCAAACAGTGCGGTAATGCTCGGGGCTACGGTGCGATGCAGCCAGCCGGACGGCATCCCGTCCTGGTTCAGGCCAGCCTTGAGGTATTCGGCCGATACGGTGTGGAAATACGAATGATGGATGTCATCTTCGCGGGTCCATTGCACCCGCACCGCCTGGCCTGGAAACTCCTTGGCCAACACGGCCGCCTCGAGGACGAAATCGGGTTTGGACTTGCGCCCGAAACCACCGCCCAGCAGCGTGATGTGCACGGTAACCTTGTCGAAAGGGATCCCCAACCGTTCGGCGACGCGTTCACGGGTGACCTGCGGCGCCTGGCTCGGTGCCCAGGCTTCGCACTGGCCATCCTTGAACCGGGCGACGGCGACCATCGGCTCCATCGGCGACTGCGACAGGTGCGGCAGGTAATAGGACGCCTCCAGGGTTGCGTCAGCCTTGGCCAGCGCGTCGTCCAGATCACCAGTGTTGCGCAAGACTTTCCCGGGCTTGAGGGCCGCGGCTTCCAGTTCCTTGCGATAGGCGACGGAGTCATAGCCGGCATTCGGGCCGTCATCCCACTCGATTTTCAGCGCCTCGCGGCCCTTGATCGCCGCCCAGGTGTTTTTCGCCACTACCGCCACGCCGCCCAGAGGCTGGAACTCGGAGGGCAACGGACGTCCTTCGATCTGCAGCACCTTGACCACACCCGGTACTTTCAGCGCCGCGCTGCTGTCCACGCGCTTGACCTTGCCACCATAGACTGGCGGGCGAGCCACGACGGCATAGAGCATGCCATCGAAATGTACATCGGCGCCGAACACGGCACGCCCGTTGACGACGTCTTCGCCATCGATGGCCCGGCTCGACTCCTTACCGATGTAGCGAAACTCCGAAGGTTGCTTGAGGCGCAGGCTGTCACGGGCGGGAACTGGCAAGGCACTGGCCGCGGCGGCCAACGCGCCATACCCCAGTTCCCGACCGGAAGGCTGGTGCACGACTTTGTGCAATTGAGCACGACACTCACTCGCCGGGACATTCCACTGAGCAGCGGCGGCCAGCTCCAGCATGGTCCGGGCAGCGGCCCCGCAACGACGCATTGGTTCGTACCAGTGGCGCATACTGCGCGAGCCATCGGTGTCCTGGTTGCCGAAGCGCACCTCATCCGCCGGTGCCTGCCGCACCTTGACCTGCGCCCAGTCAGCGTCCAGTTCATCGGCCACCACCATGGTCAGGCTGGTGCGCACCCCCTGGCCCATTTCCGAACGGTTGCAGATCACCGTCACGCTGCCATCGGTGGCGATGCTCACGTACACCTGCGGGTCGTCGATCACACCATTGGGCATGCCCTCACCGCCGAACTTCTTGTCCTCGGCAAAAGCGTCCGGCAGGCCCCAACTGGCGGCCAGCACCAACACACCCGTGGCGCTCGCGCCTTTGAGGAAACCACGGCGGCTGAGGTTGCTCAGCACAAAATCATTGGGCAAGCGGCTCATGCCTTGGCCTCCTTCAGGTGGGTGGAAGCCTGGCGGATCGCAGTCTTGATCCGGTTATAAGTGCCGCAACGGCAGATGTTGCCGACCATGGCCTCTTCGATCTGCTCATCGCTCGGGTTGGGATTGGTCTTGAGCAAGGCGGTCGCGGACATGATCTGCCCACCCTGACAGTAGCCGCACTGGGCCACGGCGGTATCGAGCCAGGCCTTCTGGACAATTTGCCCGACCGGGTCGACATGAAGGGCATCGATGGTGGTGACGTTCTGGCCTTTCACCGAGCCAATCGGGGTGATGCAACTGCGCGCCGGGGCGCCGTCGATGTGAATGGTACAGGCGCCGCACAGGCCCATGCCGCAGCCGAATTTGGTGCCGTTGTAACCGGCCACATCTCGGATGGCCCAGAGCAGCGGCATGTCCTCGGTCACATCCAGTTGGTGATCTTTTCCATTGAGTTTCAAGGTAATCATGGGCACGCCCGCACGGTGATCGAATTATGGGGTCGAGCAATCTGCCGTTTGGACAACGGTTCGGTTGGCGCAGACTGACTCAGGCTAATCGGGCTCTCTTGTGCAAACACGCAGACGTCTGCACCGGGCCTTCAATGATGCGATGGTCGCATCGTTAGCTCACTAAATTAACCCAGGATTAAGCAAAACGCCCTGCACAATCCTGCACAAATGATCCTTGTGCGAGGTTGTGCAGGGCGCTCGGTGAAAGCCAGGTTCAGTACCGATTGGGCTCCATTTCCAGATTGACCTGAAAACGCTCGGCAATGTCTTTCTGGATACGCAGGGCCAGATCCAGCAATTGCGGCCCGGTGGCGCAGCCGTAGTTGACCAGCACCAACGCCTGCAACTTATGCACCCCGGCGTCGCCTTCGCGAAAGCCCTTCCAGCCGGCCCGCTCGATCAACCAACCGGCGGCAATTTTCATCTGCCCTTGGGGTTGTGGATAAGCCACCAGATCCGGGTATTGCAGCTTGAGTTGCGCAACGTGCGAAGCCGGCACCAGCGGGTTCTTGAAGAAACTGCCGGCATTGCCCAGCACGGCCGGGTCAGGGAGCTTTTCACTGCGGATGCTGCAGATGGCCCGGCTGACATCCGAGGGAGTCGCCTGTTCGATGCCCAGTTCGGCCAACCGCTGGCGGACCGGGCCGTACTCCAGGTGCAGATGCGCGGCGCGACTGAGGGCAAAGCGCACCCGCAGGATCAGCCAACGACCCGCTTGCTGCTTGAACAGGCTGTCGCGGTAGGCGAAACGGCATTCTTCCAGGGTGAAATCGTGCAGCTCGCCGGTTTGCCGATCCAGGGCGGTCAGGCCGGCGAACACATCCTTGATCTCCACACCGTAGGCACCGATGTTTTGCATCGGTGCGGCCCCCACCGTGCCTGGGATCAGGCTGAGGTTCTCCAGCCCCGACCAGCCTTGCGCCAGCGTGTACTGGACGAAGGGGTGCCACGGTTCGCCTGCTTCGGCTTCGATCAGCACCCGCTCGCCATCATCGCTGAGCAGACGAATCCCTTGACTGGCCATGCGCAACACCAGCGCGTCGATATCACCGGTCAGCAGCAGGTTGCTGCCGCCTCCGATCACCAGCAACGGCACGTCATTGGCGCTGGCATAGGCCAGCGCCTGGCGGACATCGGCGTCGCTGTGAGCTTCGGCGAATAACCGGGCAGTGACGTCCACGCCAAAGCTGTTGAACGGCTTGAGGCTGACGCCGGCCCGCACCTGCAAGGTCATAGCCGCCCCTTCAATTCGATCACCAGGCGGTCCGTGGCCCGCTCGATCAGGTCCAGCACTTGCTCGAAACCCTGTTCGCCGTCGTAGTACGGGTCCGGCACGTCATCGAGTTCAGCCTCGTAGCGGCGCAGGAACAGATCCAGTTCGGCCCTGCCGTTGCTCGGTTGCAGGGCTTTTAGATTGCGCAGGTTGCTGCCGTCCATCGCCAGGATCAGGTCATAAGTGGCGAAATCGGCCCGGCTGACCTGGCGGGCACGCTGGGCCGACAGGTCATAGCCGCGTCGTAGGGCCGCAGCCTGGCTGCGCTTGTCCGGGGCCTTGCCGACGTGCCAGTCACCGGTACCGGCGGAGGCGACTTCCACCTGCTCGGCCAGCCCGGCCTCGCGCAGCTTGTGCCGCAGGATGCCTTCGGCGGTGGGTGATCGGCAGATGTTGCCGAGGCAGACAAACAGAACCCGCATCAGGCCTCCAGCAGGCGACGAACGCGCTCGAGGTCTTCCACGGTGTCGACGCCGGTCGGCGGAGCAATCAGCGCATCGGCGACATGGATTCGCACGCCGTGCCACAGGGCACGCAGTTGCTCCAGGGATTCGGTGTTTTCCAGCCAGCACGGGCCCCAGGCGACGAAATCCTGGAGGAAACCGGCGCGGTAAGCGTAGATGCCGATGTGGCGGCGGTACGGTACGCCGTCAGGCATGACGTCCCGACTTTGCGCGAATGCATCACGGGCCCAGGGCAAGGTGGCGCGGCTGAAGGTCAGCGCCAGGCCATTGAGATCGCTGACGACCTTGACCACGTTGGGGTTGAACAGGGTTTGCACATCCTCTATCGGCTCGGCCAGGGTGGCCATGCGCGCTTCGGGATGGGCTGCCAGATTGTTTGCAACCTGATCGATCACACTGGACGGGATCAACGGTTCATCGCCCTGCACATTGACCACGATGGCGTCGGGTTCCAGGCCCAGCTTGGCGGCGACTTCCGCCAGGCGATCAGTTCCGGAGTTGTGATCCTCGCGAGTCAGCACCACTTCGGCGCCAAAGCCCTTGCAGGCTTCCACGATGCGCGCATCGTCGGTCGCCACTACCACGCGCTGGGCGCTGCTTTTGCAGGCCTGTTCCCATACGTGCTGGATCATCGGTTTGCCAGCGATCAACAGCAACGGTTTGCCGGGCAGGCGCGTCGAGGCAAAGCGCGACGGAATGACAACGGTAAAGGCTGCGGTCATTTATCCAGGCGCTCGTCGGTGGTCAGGGTACGGGCCTCGCTTTCGAGCATCACCGGAATGCCATCGCGAATCGGATAGGCCAGGCCGGCGCCTTTGCTGATCAGCTCGGTTTTGTCGGCGCTGAGCTTGAGGGGGCCTTTGCAGACCGGGCAGGCCAGAATGTCGAGCAGTTTGGTGTCCATGAACATTTCCCTGGATAAATGGTTTAAGGCAAAAGCCGATCCGGCAACAGGCGCATCAACTGGGTATCGAACCAGTCCGCGAAGGCGGGCGACGGCGCGGCATCCACCGCCAGGTACCACCAGTGGGGCTCGGCGAAGGCACGGCATTTGACCGCGTCCTTTTCCGTCATGACCACCGGCAACGACGGCGTGAAATTCAATGCCTGGGCGCTGTATTGGGCGTGGTCGGCAAACCCGTGCGGTATAGGTCGCCAGTGTAGCGTTTCGAGGGTGTTGAAGAAACGCCGGGGATTGCCGATCCCGGCCACGGCATGCAGGGCCTGGCCGGGCGGGAAATGGTCCAGTGGACGCCGTTCGCCGCTGGCCAGGTTCACCAGGGCCGTGGGTCGCAGCTCGAAGGCAAAGCCGTCTTCGCGGTCGGCGCTGGCGCCGTTGAATAGCACGGCATCGACCGATTGCAGACGCTCCACGGGTTCACGCAGCGGACCGGCAGGCAGACAACGTCGATTGCCCAGGCCGCGGGCGTTGTCGATCAGCACCAATTCAAGATCCCGAGCCAGGCGGTAATGTTGCATGCCGTCGTCGGACAGGATCAGGTCCAGCGGTTGAGTCTCCAGCAGCGCCTGGACCGCCCGGCTGCGATCCGGATCGATCATCAATGGCACGCCGCTGCGCTGGACAATCAGCAGTGGCTCATCACCCGCGATGTCGGCGCCCTGCCCGGCTTCGACTCGCCAGGGCAAATGGGGTGGTTTGGCGCCATAACCCCGGCTTACCACGCCGACCCGCAGGCCACGGCGCTGGCAATGCTCAATCATCCACAGGATCAATGGGGTCTTGCCGGTGCCGCCAACCGTGATGTTCCCCACGACCACCAGCGGCACGGGCGGTTGGTAAATCTCACCCTCGCCCGCCAGAAAGCGCTCGCGTTTGCCCATCACCACCCGACGGTACAACCACTCCAGTGGCCGCAACAGCGTCAGGGCCGGGTGACCTTCGTACCAGGCGGCGAGCAATCGATCGGACATGGCCATCAGGGTGCCGGCGCCGCCTCGACGGTGGTCATGCGCAGATGGCTGAAGCCGAGCTTGCCGGCCGCGTCCATGGCGGTGATGACGGATTGATGTGGGGTCTTGCCGTCGGCGCTGATGGACAGCGGCAAGCTGGTGTCGCCGCCGGACTCCTTCTGCAGCGCATCGATCAGACTCGCCAGGTCGCTCTTGGGCAGCAACTGATTGTTCACCGAAAACGTCCCTTCGGCACTGATCGTGACTTCCAGGTTCTTGAGTTGCTGGTCTTCGGCAGGCGAGCCGCTGACCGCTTCCGGCAGTTCCACCTTGAGCTGGGTTTCCCGGGTGAAGGTGGTGGTCACGACGAAAAACAGCAGCAGGATGAACACCACGTCAATCAGCGACGCAAGGTTGATCTCGACGGTTTCCCGTGGTTTGCGGCGGAATTTCACTTCTTGCCCTCGGCCAGGTCCACGTCACGGTCGCCTTGCACCACCTCGACCAGCTTGATGGCCTCCTGCTCCATGCCCACCACCAACTCATCGATGCGCCGTTGCAGGAAGCGATGGAAAAACACCGAAGGAATCCCCACCATCAACCCGGCGGCCGTGGTGATCAAGGCCTTGGAAATCCCCCCTGCCAGCACCGAGGCATTGGCGGTCATGCCGGCGCCGGTGAACGAACTGAAA
Organism: Pseudomonas sp. N-1-13; assembly: GCF_057787095.1. Lineage (NCBI taxonomy): Bacteria > Pseudomonadati > Pseudomonadota > Gammaproteobacteria > Pseudomonadales > Pseudomonadaceae > Pseudomonas > Pseudomonas sp. N-1-13. The sequence goes on from NZ_JBYNRI010000001.1 coordinate 4,138,845, forward strand.
ATGTCGATCATGCCCAGCACCGTGCCCAGCAGGCCCAGCAACGGGGCCATGGCGGCAATTGTGCCCAGGGCATTGATGTAGCGTTCCAGCTCATGGATGACCCGGGCGGCGGCTTCTTCGATGCATTCCTTCATGATCTCGCGACCATGCTTGGAATTTGCCAGCCCCGCGGCGAGGATTTCACCCAGCGGTGAGCTGGCCCGCAGCTCCTTGAGCCGCTCCTTGTTCAGTTTCTTGTCCTTGATCCAGACCCAGACTTGCCCGAGCAAATGCTCCGGGGTCACGCGGCTGGCCCGCAGGGTCCACAGGCGTTCGGCAACGATTCCCAGCGCCACGATGGAACTCAGAATGATCGGCAACATCATCCAGCCGCCGGATTTGACCAATTCCCACACAGTGACAGCCCCCTCGAAAAAGTGCGCCACTTTATCATACAGACTCGCCTTGCAGGCCCGCCCCGCCGATAACACCGTCGTCGAGGATGACCCGGGTCAAGGTTACGGCCATGGTCCCGCAGACGGCGGGTCGCGCCAGTAGCGCCGTTGGCCGGCCTGAAGGCGCGGTGCTTCGAAAGCCCCCAGTTGCAGACGAATGGCACCCTGTTCGGCACTGTCGTAGATCGCCATGCCCAAGCGGCGATAGCGAGCCAACACCCGCGGATGAGGATGGCCGAACGCATTGCCCTGGCCGCGGGAGATCAACATCGAATGGGGTTTGAGCCGCGACAACAGCAACATCGACGATGAACTGCGGCTACCGTGATGGGGCGCCGCCAACCACTGGACCGGCACGGCCAGGGGCCCGTCGAGCAAAGCGCGCTCGGCATGGCTATCGATGTCGCCGGTGAGCAACAACCGCTCATCGCCAGCCTCGACCAGCAGAACGCAGGACCGCTGGTTGCTTTCAAGGGCAGATGACCATTGCCACAGCTCGAACCTGACCCCGTCCCACTCCCAGCGCGCGCCACTGTCGCACGCCTCTGCCTGCAGGGTGGCAGGCAACGCGGCGGGGTCGCCACTGACCACCCGGACCGTTGGCAAGCCATTGCGCACCGCTTGGGCGCCGCCGGCATGATCGGCGTCGGCATGGCTGAGCAGCATCAGGTCCAACCCGGCGACGCCCAGCTTGCGCAGGGTCGGCAGCACCACGCGCTCACCCGCGTCGGCCTCGCCAAAGCGCGGCCCCGCGTCGTAAAGCAAGGCATGGTGACGGGTGCGTACCAGCACCGCCAACCCTTGGCCCACGTCCAGTTGCCAGATTTCGGCTTGCCCCGGGGGCACATCCTCCCTCGGAGGGAAAACCACCAGCAGCACCATGGGCCATCCCAGTACCCGCAGTGGCACGCCTTTGGGCAGCAACAGTAACAAAGCCCCCAGAGCGGCCATGCACCACACCCACAGGGGGATAGCCGCAGGCACCCATGCCGGTATTCGCCCGGCCACCAGCGCCAGCCCCTTGAAGAGCAGATCGAGCAACCCGCCGGCGATCCAAAGCAGCCCTTCACCCACGAACGGCATCGGCAACAACGCCGTACCGAGCAGCGCCGGCGGCAACACCAGCAGGCTGACCCAAGGCACCGCCACCAGGTTCACCAGAGGCCCGCTGAGGCTGATCGGCAAACCCAATATCAACAGGATCGGGCACAGTCCGACTGCCACCAACCATTGGGCACGGGTCCAGGTTTGCCACCAGCGCCAGGGCCCCAAGCGTGCGCCGAAAGTAAACATCAGGATCGCCACCGCGGCGAACGACAGCCAGAACCCTGGCCGCAGGCTGGCCAATGGATCGAACACCAGCACCCCATTGAAAGCCAGCAGCCACGCCCACCAGGGGTCCGGATGCCGGTAACGCAAACGCCACAGCAGCACCAGGCCGATCATCGCGCAAGCGCGCCGCACCGGCACCTCGAAGCCGGCGAGCAAGCCGTAACCCAAGGCTGCGATAAAGGCCAGAGCGCAGGCCCAAGGTAGCCACGGCAGACGCACCGGCCACATGCCATAGCGCGCCGCACCTGCCACCAGCAGGTACACCAGTGCGGCAAGCAGGCCGATGTGCTGCCCGGAGATCACCAGCAGATGGACCGTACCGGTGTCTTGCAGTACCTGCCAGTCATCACGACTCAGCCCAGCTCCGTCCCCCAGGACCAATGCCGCCAGCGCCCCGGAGCGGCCCTGGGCGTCGACTTGCGCCAGCGCCTGACGCACGCCGTCGCGCCAGGCACCTTGGGCAGGTTGCCGGAGATGACCGTCCTTGACCGTGCCAGTCGCGCCGATGCCGCGGCTCAACAGCCAGGCCTGGTAATCGAAGCCATGGGGGTTCAGTAGCCCGGTGGGGCGTTTGAGCTTTACCGCCAATCGCCAACGTTCGCCGCTGCTCACAGGCGGTCCACCGAACCAGGCCAGGCGCATCGACGACGGCAGCCGTGTGCGGCGGGAATGGGCATCGGTCAGTTCAAAGCGCACCACACCTTCGTTATATTGCGGTAAACCGACGACGCGCCCTTCGAGCCAGCGGGTTTCTCCATCCAGCGCGGCAGGCAACCGATCGTCCAGGGCCAGTTGCGCCGACAGACACGCCCAAGCCAGCCCGATCAGGAAAAAACCCAGCGGATGAGTTCGAAACGGCAAAACCATCAGCGCCAGCACAGGCATGACCGCAATCAGCCACAGCGGCGGCAGCGCCGGGCAAAAAACCGGGGTCAGCAGCCCGAGTGCAAGCGCGACCATCCCTGTGCGCATAAGCCTGTCCTTGAGAGTCTTCTCTTCAGGCATAGTCGGTCTACGGCACGGTGCGCGTTAACAATTGTCACAAAGTCTGAATCAGTCAGCCGTAGAATGCGGACATACTTGCGGCCTCACCGCTTTGAACCGACCGAGAAGCCTTATGCCCCGGCGCCTTTTCAAACGTTACATGCCTGACCCAGCGAGTATTCGGGAACATAAGTCCTTACGTTTTCTCGGTTCCTTGCTGCACGACCCCAACCTTTGGCACCTCAATCGACACTCCGTGGCACGCGCCATGGCCGTTGGTCTGTTCGCTGCCTTTTTGCCGATTCCTTTGCAGATGCTGCTGGCCGCGGCACTGGCCATCACCGTACGCGGCAACATACCGATTGCGGTGAGCCTGGTCTGGCTGACCAACCCCATCACCATGCCCGCCGTGTTTTTCTGCACCTACCAGACCGGGGCCTGGTTGATGGATGTGCCTGCCCGCACGTTACCGGATGAACTGACCTGGGAATGGATCACCACCCAGTTGTCTACCTTGTGGCAGCCGTTTTTGCTGGGGTCGGTGGTGACGGGTCTGGTGCTCGGCGCCCTCGCCTATTTCATGACCATGATCTATTGGCGCTGGTGGGTGGCGCGGCAATGGAAACGGCGCAAGAAAAGCCGGATGTGAAATGCAAAAAGGCCTCCAGTGAATGGAGGCCTTTTGCATTTCGATGTAAGAGCGAGCCTGCTCGCGATAGCGGTATACCAGTCAGCACGCCTGCCGAGTTCTAAGTACGCATCCCTCGCCCACTGACCAACAGCCGTGCACATCCCACATAGAGCACCACGGTTGCCACCAGCATGAAGGTGATCGCGACGCTGATCCGGATGTCCGACACCCCAAGGATGCCGTAGCGGAACGCGTTGACCATGTGCAGCACCGGGTTGGCCAGGGACACGGTCTGCCAGAACGGTGGCAGCAGGGAGATCGAGTAGAACACTCCGCCCAGGTAAGTCAGTGGCGTGAGCACGAACGTCGGGATGATGGAAATGTCATCGAAGTTGCGCGCAAACACGGCATTGATGAACCCCAGCAGCGAAAAGATCGTGGCGGTGAACACCACCACCAATATCGTCACGCCCAAATGGTGCACTTGCAGATCGGTGAAGAACAGTGACAGCAAGGTCACGATCAAGCCCACCGCCAACCCGCGCAATACACCGCCCAGGGTGTAGCCGATCAGGATCGTATGGGGCGAAACCGGCGAGACCATCAGTTCCTCGATCGAGCGCTGGAATTTGCTGCCGAAGAAACTCGAGACCACGTTACCGTAGGAGTTGGTGATCACCGACATCATGATCAGCCCCGGTACGATGTAGTCCATGTACGTGAAGCCACCCATGTCGCCGATCTGCCGACCGATCAGGTTGCCGAAAATCACGAAGTACAAAACCATGGTGATGGCCGGCGGCAGCAGGGTCTGCGGCCAGATCCGCATGAAGCGTCGGACTTCGCGATAAACGATGGTATTGAGGGCGATGAGGTTGGGTCGCAGTTCGGAACTCATACAGCCACCTTCGCCAGATTTTTCTCCACCAGAGACACGAACAACTCCTCGAGGCGATTGGTTTTGTTGCGCAGGCTCTGCACTTCAATGTTTTGCAGCGCCAGTTGGGAGAACAAGCCGGTAATACCGACGGTTTTATCCACCTGGACTTCCAGCGTGTGGTGGTCCACCAGCCGGGCCGGATAGCCGATCAGTTGCGGCGCGGCCTTCAGATCGTTCTTCAGGTCCAGCAGGAACGTCTCCACATGCAGTTGGCTGAGCAACTGTCGCATGCTGGTGTTCTCGACGATGGTGCCGTGGTCGATGATGCCGATGTTGCGGCACAGCTGCTCGGCCTCTTCCAGGTAATGGGTGGTGAGGATGATGGTGATGCCTTTCTGGTTCAGCTCGGTCAGAAAGGTCCACATCGACCGACGCAACTCGATGTCGACGCCCGCGGTCGGCTCGTCGAGAATCAGCAGGCGCGGCTCATGGACCAGGGCACGGGCAATCATCAGGCGCCGCTTCATGCCGCCGGACAATGAACGGGACGGCACATCACGCTTGTCCCACAAACCCAGTTGAGTCAGATACTTCTCGGCGCGCTCATTGGCGATCTTCGGCGGGATACCGTAGTAACCCGCCTGGGTCACGACGATGTCGAAGGTCTTTTCGAACTGGTTGAAATTGAACTCCTGGGGCACCACGCCGATGCAGCGCTTGAGAGCGGCGGGCTCACGGTCCAGATCATGACCGAAGATATTCACCGTACCGCTGGTTTTGTTCACCAGGGTTGAAAGAATGCCGATGGTGGTGGATTTGCCGGCTCCATTGGGGCCGAGCAAGGCGAAAAAATCACCTTCGGCGACGTCCAGATCGATACCACTCAAGGCCTGGAAACCGTTGCCGTAGGTTTTGGTTAGCTGCCGGATGGACAGAGCGGAACTCATATCGGATTACGCACCAAGAAGGGGAAGAAACAATTAGATAAGGGCGCACGGCGAGCAATACAACCACGGCGCACGAAGGCAATGGTGCGTGGCGTCGCCGCACAAGTACAGTCAAGCGTGTCGATAGTAAGTATTAAGTCAACGCGGTCATGACCGCCTTGCGATACGCCGGACGCTGCTGCAGCCGGGCGTACCAGGCCTGTAGATGAGGCAGCGCAGCCCGCTCGATGGGCATCTCGAACCAGGCATAAATGAAACTGCCCAAGGGAATATCGCCCATGCCGATTTCATCCCCGGAGAGGTAGGGTTGCTCGCTCAACGTCTGGTCCGCCATCGCCAACAAACCATCGCAGACCTTGATCGCCGCATGGATGGCCGCCCAGTCCTGCTGCTCGGCGGGAGTACGCAAGACGCCCCAGAACACGGTGCGAAACGGATCGGCAAACGAGGAGGTGGTCCAGTCCATCCATTTTTCAGCCCTGGCGCGAGCCTGGGGGTCTGCCGGATACCAGGCCGAACCCGGAGCATGGCGAGACGCCAGATAACGCACGATGGTGTTGGATTCCCAGAGCACGAAACCGTCATCTTCGATCATCGGGACACGGCCGTTGGGGTTCTTGGCGCGATACTCGGGCGTGTCCACCACGCCGAACGCACCCCCTGCGTCGATGGCCTCGTAGGCCAGCCCCAGCTCCTCGGCGCACCACAGCGCCTTGCGCACATTCGATGAGTTTTTCCGACCCCAGATCTTCAGCATCACGGCTTGCTCCGATGGATAAATGCCGCAGCAGCATACGCCGGATCAGCCGCGACTCAAATCGCCCTGCATGTCGCCAAGCAGGGGCGGCAGTTGCTCGCCGAACAGGTGCGGGTAGCATTTTTCCAGGTGCTCGAAGAAGAACGCTTCGGGCACATCGGCGAATTGGCCGTGGTCGGTGACGTACTCCATCAGCTTGGCGCCCTGTCGATTGAACGGGTGGAAAACGCTGTCCTCGCGGCCATCGAATTCCAGGGGTGCCACATCGAACAACTCACACAAGCCTTGATTGAAGGCCGGCGTGGCCTTGACCCAGCGCTCGTTCAGATAGAACTCGGTATAACCGTGCATGGCGAACACGTCACTCTTGAGCAACTCCAGCAGGCGTGCAGTGGACAAGTGATTACGCACATCCGCCAGGCCGATGCGCGCCGGGATACCACAATGGCGGGCGCAAGCGGCCAGCAAGGTCGCCTTGGGCACACAATAGCTTTCACCGCAGGCCAGTGCGTAACTGCCACGCAGGGTCTGCGGATCGCGGCTGAAGGTATAGGGGTTGTAGCGCACGGCCTCGCGCACCGCGTAATACAGGCTGATTGCTTGTGCCTGCGGGTCGCGATCAGTGCCGCGATGAGTTTCGGCGAACTCAATGACCGCAGGGTGATCGCTGTCGATGAAGCGGCTGGGGTTCAGGTATTGCTGCATGGTCAGGACCTCACGGAAAACGCCTGCGTCCGTAGGAGCTGCCGAGTGCAACGAGGCGGCGATCTTTCCCGGACCATCGAGCCCTGAGAGAAAGATAGACAGATCAAGAGATCGTCCGAACGCGGCCCGCACCTTCGGCAGCGCCTATAGGGCTTGCTTCGAGTCTATCCAAAGCCCACCCTCGGTAATAACGGCGTTTACGCCAAACAATGGCGCTTTCTCACTTTGTTAACGAACGATTTCCCACGGATGTTGCCAACCAGACTGGCGCAATGCATCCAGGGTTTCCCACGAAATCAATCACATCGCGCCGACCGCCGGTTTTGCAGATGCCGTCTAAGCTCTGAGGGTCGGTTTTGCCCTGGTTCACGGAGGATTACATATGCTGTTGTTGTGGATACTGGTTCTGGTTGTCGGGAAAGCCTGGCTGGCGCATCGGCGTACCGCCCCGCTGCCCGCGCTGGGCATCATCGCAGCCTACCTGCTGGCCATGAGCCTGTTCAGCCCCGCTCCCGGTTGGCTGATGCTGATCTTCTGGATCGCGCTCGCCGCCGTCGCGGCTCCACTGCTGCTGCCGGACCTGCGCCGCAAGTATTTCAGCGCGCCGATGTTCAACTGGTTCCAGAAGACCCTGCCCCCCATGTCAGAAACCGAGCGCGACGCCATCGACGCCGGTACGGTGTGGTGGGACGGTGAACTGTTCAGTGGCCGGCCGGACTGGGACACGCTGCTGGCCTATCCCAAGGTGCAACTGACCGAGGAGGAACAGGCTTTCCTCGACGGCCCCACCGAAGAACTCTGCGCCATGGTCAGCGACTGGCAGATCGGTCAGGCCATGGACCTGCCACCCGCCGCCTGGGCACACATCAAGGAGCACGGGTTCTTTGCGCTGATCATTCCCAAGGAATATGGAGGCAAGGGCTTCTCCGCCTATGCCCACTCCCAGGTGGCGATGAAACTGGCCACCCGTAGCGGCGATCTGGCTTCCACCGTGATGGTCCCCAACTCCCTCGGCCCGGCCGAACTGTTGCTGCACTACGGCACCGACGAACAACGCAACCACTACCTGCCACGGCTGGCCCGTGGCGACGATATTCCCTGCTTCGCCCTGACCGGGCCACTGGCTGGCTCCGACGCCGGGGCGATGCCCGACACCGGCATCATCTGCAAGGGCGAATGGGAAGGTCAGGAAACCCTGGGCCTGCGCCTGAACTGGGAAAAGCGCTACATCACCTTGGGACCGGTGGCCACCCTCCTCGGCCTGGCCTTCAAGGCCTATGACCCCGATCACCTGCTGGGGGATGAAGAAGACCTGGGCATCAGCCTCGCCCTGATTCCCACCGACACCCCTGGCGTCAATATCGGCCGTCGTCACCTGCCCCTTGGCGCCGCTTTCATGAACGGACCGAACTGGGGCAAGGACGTGTTCATCCCGCTGGACTTTCTCATCGGCGGCCAGCCCATGCTCGGCAAGGGCTGGATGATGCTGATGAACTGCCTGTCGGTCGGTCGGTCGATTTCCCTGCCGGCTGTGGGCACCGGGGCGGCGAAGTTCACCAGCCTGGTGACCGGCCAGTACACCCAGGTACGCGAGCAGTTCAACGTGCCATTGTCGGCCTTTGAAGGTATTCAGGAGGCCATGGCCCGTATCGGTGGCAACGCCTGGATGATGGACGCCGCCCGTATGCTGACCGCCAACGCGGTGGACCTGGGAGAAAAACCTTCGGTGCTGTCGGCCATCCTCAAATACCACCTGACCGAGCGCGGTCGCGAATGCATCAGCCACGCCATGGACGTACACGGCGGCAAGGGCATCATCATGGGGCCCAACAACTACTTGGGACGCAGTTGGCAAGGTGCACCGATCTTCATCACGGTCGAAGGCGCGAATATCCTGTCACGTAACCTGATGATCTTCGGCCAGGGTGCGATTCGCTGCCATCCGTTCGTGCTCAAGGAAATGGCCTTGGCCACGCGTGAAGACAAAGACCAGGCGCTGATCGAATTCGACGGGTTGCTACTCAAACACATCGGTTTTGCCATCAGCAACGCCGCCAGCACCCTGGTGCTGAACCTGGGCCTGGGGCGTTTCGAAAGAGCCCCCGGCAACGCCTTGAGCCAGGGTTATTTCCGCGCCCTCAACCGGCAGGCGGCGGCATTCGCCCTGCTGGCGGACCTGAGCATGATGCTGCTGGGCGGTGAACTCAAACGTCGCGAACGCTTGTCGGCGCGCCTTGGGGATGTATTGAGCAACCTCTACCTCGCCTCCGCCGCGCTCAAGCGCTACCACGACCTGGACTCGCCGGACCATATGGAACCGCTGTTCACCTGGGCCATGGAAGAAAGCCTGGGCCAGGCTGAGCGGGCCCTGGACGAACTGCTGGACAACTTCCCGAACCGGGTGCTGGGTGGTCTGTTGCGCGTGGTGGTGTTCCCCTTCGGTCGTCGCCACAAAGGTCCGAGCGACAGGCTGGACGCTGAAGTGGCTGCAGTGATCGGTCGGGGCAAAGGCGACCCGACCCTCGAGGAGCTGCTGCAGGGTTGCTATCGCCCGCAATCGGTCGACGATCCGGTGGGCGCGCTGCAGCACGCTTGCGACCTGCTCGCCGCGGCTCATCCGCTGCACAAAAAACTGCACGGCGCGCTCAAACAGGGTCAGCTCAACCCCGCCCCTGGCGAACAGGTCATCGACGCGGCCCTCGAAGCCGGCGTGCTACAGGCCGGCGAAGCCCAGACCCTGCGCGAGGCCGAAACGGCCCGACGTAAAGTGATCGACGTGGATGATTTCGACAAGGAGGAACTCACGCTCGCCGAGGACAAGGTCCGCTGATCCTGGCGACCCTGTGCTCTGTGCCATGTAAAAACGGGCGCAAGCGCTTTATACTCCTGCGCCCGTTTTGCTCTTGAGGACTTATCTCGTGTCCAACGTCGTTGCCGATCACCTTGTCTTGCTTGACCACTTGCGCAGCATCCTGGTCGCCGTGGGTGAGGCAGACCAGGTTCCCGAAGAAAGCCATGCCCTGTTTCTGGAGCGCTTCGACGAATTGCGCGCGCAGTTGCCCGTTGATCCGATCGAAAGCCAGTACCTGGGCCAGGACCTGATGTGCCAGGTCATCGTCCGTTATCCACAGATCGCCCACCTGGTGCCTCGTGACCTGCTGTGGTACTTCGCCGGTGACTGCCTGCATTACATGCCCGATGAAGAAATCGCCTTGTACCAGGCTCTGGAAGAACGTCGTTTCGAAGCCGAGCAAAATGACGAACCCTTCGACTGGAACCAGGAAAAGCAATTGCTGGCGATGTCGGATCAGGACAGCAAGCACTGATTGCGATCAGTCATGCAAAGGCCCGCACGGTTAATCCGACGGGCCTTTTTTGTGGCCCGCCTTGTTCAAAGTGGGCTCCTTCTCCAGGCACTCCACCAGATAATCAATGAACACCCGCAACTTCGGCGGCAGGTAACGGGTGGGCGAATGCAGCAGCCACAAACCACCCTGGTAAGAGGCCAGGAACGTCCAATCCGCCAGCACCTGCACGATCAAGCCTTGCTCCAGCGCATGATGGGCGGTGAAGTACGGCAAGCTGCCGATGCCAATGTGCTGCAAGACAGCCTCCAGCCGCACGCCCGTATGATTGGCGGCATAACGTCCACGCACGCCCACGTGAACGGACCTGGTGCCTTTCCTGAATTTCCAGCGAGCGTCGTGTGGGGTTTCTCCCAGGTAGATGCAGCTGTGCTCCAGCAGGTCGTGGGGATGCTCGGGGATGCCGTGCTCGGCCAGGTAGCGCGGCGTGGCGCAGAGCAGGTGGTCAATGGTCAACAACTGACGTCCCACCAGCCCGACCGGCGGCTGGTCGGTGATCCGCAGCGCCAGGTCAACGTGATCGTCGATCAGATCGACCTGTCGATCCTCCAGCAGTAACTCCACATCGACCTTGGGGTAACGACGCAAGAACTCGGCTATGTGGGGATGAATGACAAAGCGCCCCACCGCCTTGGGCACGCTGACCCGGATCCGCCCCTCGGCTTCATGGGCGAACTGGCCACTGATTTCCATCACCGATCGGGCGGCGGCGACCATTTCCCGACAACGCTTGAACACTTCTTCCCCGCCATCGCTCAAGCGCAGCTTGCGGGTGGTGCGTTGCAGCAATCGGGTCGCCAAGGCTTTTTCCAGACGCGAGATGCTTCGGCTGACAGCCGACGGTGACACGCCTGATTGCCTGGCCGCTTCGGAGAAACTGCCGGTCTCCACGACCTTGACGAAAATGGCCATTTCGGCGAGCAAGGCCAGTGATTGATTTGTGCTCATGGAGCAAAAGCCCTGTGAAATTTGAACGGATTATCATCAATTTACACACAACTTATAATCCCGCACACATTCCGATGCGGGTATGGAATATCCGCACCTGAGCCTTTTCTCTTTTTAATCGGTTAGCGCCGCGATGCCTCGCCCCTGACCGTTCGGAGTTGAAATGCTATCGAGCTACCTGGGCGAATTCCTGGCCCTGGCCACCGTTCATTTTCTTGCGGTGGTCGCACCCGGCCCTGATTTCGCCGTGACGATCCGCCAAAGCGTCCGTTTTGGCCGCTGGATCGGGATCTGCACAGCGTTGGGCATAGGCGCCGGTATCTCGGTGCATGTGATCTACACCTTGCTCGGGGTGGGTGCGCTGATGCACACCTTCCCCTGGTTGCTGATGGTCGCCAAGGTGGTGGGCGGTGCCTACATTCTTTACCTGGGCGTCAGCCTGCTGCGCAGCAGACCCAAATCCACGCTTGAAGGTGAACACCCCATCGATCAAAACGCTGCCCGGCAAACGCCATTCAAAGCGTTTGTCACCGGGTTTCTGACCAACGCCACCAACCCGAAAGCCACGCTGTTTTTCCTGGCCATCTTCACCACCCTGATCAGCACCAGCACACCGCTGCAGATCCAGGCGTTGTACGGGGTCTGGATGTGCCTGGTGAATGCCCTGTGGTTTGTCGTCGTCGCGTTGTTTTTTTCCAGCGCCCGGGTACGGGAAGTGTTCATGCGCATGGGTCATTGGTTCGAACGGACCATGGGCGTCATCCTGATTCTGTTTGCCGGACGGTTGATCATTTCGCTGTAAATACGTCCCGAAATCGCACAAAAGACAAATTATTGACGGCGACTTTGCCGAGAATTTCCCTCCCGTCACTTTTTAGTCGTTTTTTTTGTTTATGGCGTGGCGCTTTGCCATGCATGAACTACCTTCAAAAAGAAGCGGGCACGGCGGTGAATAAATCACCCCCTAGGGCGACCCGATCAACACCGGTCACCCTGCTCGTCACCCCGGTATCGCGGGGCTCAAACAGTTTTTTCGAAAGCTGCCTGCCATTCAGTCAGGCCGGTGGGATGCGCTCGCTCGCTTGTAGCGACGAGGCGCTCACCACCGCCGCTCAATGGTCTGGTGCAATACAAGGGGCAGCCCGGGCCCCTTAAGTGATCCGAGGCATTTGTTAAGCCTAGGGACGGCCTCTCTGTCGAGGATCACTTCATGAGCTATCGTACCCCGCCCGCTTTAAAGCACTTGATCCATGGTCTGTTCTGGATGGGCCTTGGCCTGGAAGCGGCCCAGGCCGCAACGGCAAATTGTGCTCAGTTGGACAATTTGCCGGCGACCTTCGAGGTTGGCCAAGGGCTTCAGAACGAATTGCGTATCCTGGCCCCCGTAACGAAGCTGGCAGTGGGCGACCCGAAAATTGCCGACGTGCAACCCAGCGGCAGCGATGCCTTCATCCTTACGGGCCTGGCGCCCGGGGCCACCAGCCTGATGGTCTGGACGGCCTGCTCAAAAATCCCCCGCCAGAGCATGATCTTCGTCAAAGGCAGAGCCACCTCGGCACTGACCAGCGCCGCGAGCGTACCCTCCGAAGACCCCATGCTGCTTGCCCAGGTGCAGACCGACATCCGTTTCGTCGAAGTCAGTCGGACCAAGCTCAAGGAAGCTTCAACCTCTATTTTCGGCAGCCGTGGCAACTTCCTGTTCGGCGCGCCGAGAACCCTGCCCACCATCGGTGGCGTGGTGCGGCCCTCATTGCCGGTCAACAACGACATGTTCAACCTGTCCTTTGCCACCGGACAAACCCTGCTGATGATCAATGCGCTGGAAGGCAGTGGCTTTGCCTACACCCTGGCGCGGCCGAGCCTGGTGGCCCTGAGCGGGCAGAGCGCGAGCTTCCTGGCCGGCGGCGAAGTGCCGATCCCGGTGCCCAGTGCCGGCAGCGACAACGTGTCCATTGAGTACAAGGAATTCGGTATCCGTCTGACCTTGACGCCCACCGTCGTCGGAACCAACCGCATCATGCTCAAGGTGGCACCGGAAGTCAGTGAACTGGATTTCACCAACGCGGTGAACATCGCCGGCACGCTGGTTCCGGCGCTCACCGTACGCCGTACCGATACCAGTATTGCCCTGGCCGATGGCGAAAGCTTTGTCATCAGCGGCCTGATCAGCACGCGTAATGCCTCTCAGGTGAACAAATTACCGGGGTTGGGCGATGTTCCGATTCTCGGTGCGTTCTTTCGCGATAACTCCATCAATCGCGAAGAACGCGAGCTGCTGATGATCGTCACGCCGCACTTGGTCCAACCGTTGGCCGCCGACGCACAACTGCCGACGTTGCCGGGCGAACAGCTGCGCAATTACGACCCGAATTTCTACCGCATGTACTTCCTTGAAAACGGCGATTTCGACAACCGTAACGGGCTGTCCCAATGAGCCGGGGCCTGAAGTGCAAGCGTCCACGTGTTCAACCTGATACGAGGGGACATTCAATGAAAGCGGTGATCGCGATAGCCGCAACGGTGCTGCTGGTCGGCTGCGCCAGCAACGGCGTGGCTTCACGTCCGACCAGTTGCGCCAAGCCAGGCTCCGATCAGGAACTGGCGCTGAACCTGGCCGATGACATGGCCAATGACGGACGTTTGTATGCCAGCCTGGCGAACCTCGAAGGTCTGCCGGAGGATCTGGTCCAGGTCCGCCTGCGCAAGGCGCGAGTGCTGCGTCTGATGGGACGTAACGAGGCAGAGCCGTTGTACCAGAGCCTACTCGGCACTTGCCTGGCCGCTGATGGCGAGCATGGCCTCGGCCAGTTGGCTGCCGCCAGGCATGATCATGCTGGCGCCACCGAACACCTTGAGCGCGCTGTGAAAATGTCCCCCACCGAAGGAAAAATCCGCAATGACCTGGGAGTTGTCTATCTCAATCAGCGACGGATCCCTGAAGCCCGCTTCGAGTTCATGACCGCCATGGAGCTCAGACAGTCAGACTCGCTGGCCGCCTTCAACATGGTGACGCTGCTGATTTACCAGGACAACTGGAAGCAGGCAGCCGAACTGGCAAACATGGCCAATCTGAGCCCCAAACAAGTGGCAGATGCTCAAGCCCGGGCGGAAAAAATCAGAGGCTCGGCCCCTGCCGGGGCGACATCCCCCGCGAACCGTCTGACCGATGTGGCCGACGCCTCATCCGATGCGGTCAAGTAGCGCCTTACGAGGAGTCCAAGAGATGAAAACCAGACAACTGTTGATCGTGTGCATGACTTGCCTGTCCGCCACCGCCTGGGCCATTGAACCCGGCCCCTCTTCGGCTGCGCAACAGGGCACGGAGAGCTGGATGCAGCTGCAGATTCGCGGGGTGGTGGCCTCAACCCACCTGCAAACCGCCTCGGCCACCGAACGGGAATTGGCCATGCAGCGCTGGCTCAATAGCTTCAATTACCCGATCCCGGAATTCTTCGAACAGGACTCGGGTGGGGAAATCACCAGCAGCAACTGAAACACAGTGGAAAACAAAAGATCGCAGCCTTCGACAATGCCTACATCCGATCCGGTGTAGGCCTTTTCGAAGGCTGCGATCTTTTGCTCTGCCCTGCATCAAGCCGAGCACGCCTGTTTGTGGCGCGGGGCCCTATCCCCTCGGGTTGCGCAGCCCTCCAGGAAGCAACCGCCCATGCGAACTGAGTCTTGCGCGGGTCCGGCCAATGGGTGAGACGCCAATCCCCGGTTTCAGGACCGCTAAGCGGCCCAGCGGGGATCAACCCTCTCGCCACGGGCGTTGGAGTTCGGTTGGGTATGGACTTCGATCGTTCCCACGCTTCTGCGTGGGAATGTCGCCAGGGACGCTCCGCGTTCCGCTTCTGGAAGGTGACGCAGAGCGTCACGGGATGCATTCCCACGCAGAGCGTGGGAACGATCATAACCCTTGTGTGCCTGACTGAGTGGCGAGGGAGCTTGCTCCCGCTGGGCTGCGCAGCAGCCGCAAACCGGGGCTGCAGCGCTGCTCGAGCGGGAGCAGGCTCCCTCGCCACAGGCTTGTACAACCGGGACCGTATGTCCCTCTACATATTTCCAAAGGCCCTGAACACGCCAATCATGGCGGGGCCGATGGCGACCAGGAAGAAGCTTGGCCAGAGGCAGAAGATCAGCGGAAAGATCAGTTTGGTGCCGATTTTGGCACCCATTTCCTCGGCCGCCTGGGTGCGCCGATCACGAAACTCATCGGCGTAGATACGCAGGGTATCGGCCACGCTGGTGCCGAAGCGGATGCTCTGGGCCAACAGGCTGACCAGGCCCTGGATATCATCCAGGCCGGTGCGCAGGGCCAGTTGCTTGAGAGCGTCGGTGCTGGTGATACCCGCGCGGATCTGCGCGTTCACCAGGGCCAGCTCTTCGGCCAGCTCAACCTGGCTGACCGACATCTCTTCGGCCACCCGTTCTATGGTGGTGGGCAGGGCCAGGCCTGACTCGACGCACACCACCATCAGGTCCAGCGCATCGGGAAATGCCGCCCGCAGCCGCGCTTGTCGCGCCTGCTTGCGCTTACCGACGTACAGCGCCGGCAACAACCATCCAATACCCGCCATCAAGGTCGCCACCAGCAAACCGACAATCAAGGACACCTTGATCAGCGGCAGCAGCAGTAACGTAACGCCAAGCAGCAGCAACGGCAGCATCAGGCGCACGGCCCAGTACATCTGCACCGCCGATGCGGAACGGTAGCCGGCGTGTGTGAGCAGGGTCAGGGTGGCGCTGGCCTGGGCCGGGTCAGTCGCTGCGAACCGCTGGCCGACCCGCTCCAGCAAGAGTTGCAGGTTACCTGGCGCCTCCTGCCCTTGCGTGCTGCCGGAATATCCCCGTTTGATCAGCGCCAGACGCCGTTGCACCGGGTCCTGCAGGCCGAGCATCAGCAAGATCATGGCGACGACCGCCAGTACCGTACTGAGACCGATCACGGCGATGAACAACAGCCGTGCCGCCTCCTCGTTTCCCGTAAACCGACTGAACAACCCGAGCAGAAAATCCATGACTGATACCTCTCGCCGCAAGGGCGCTTAAACCTGGATCCGGATGATTTTTCGGATCCAGAGAATCCCCAGCAACATGGCGCCGAACGCGAACATGATCAGCTTGTGGCCTATAGGGTCGTTGATCAGCACCGGCATGTAGCTGGGGCTGGTGAGCACAATGGCGATCGCCAACACGAAAGGGATCGCCACCAGCACCCAGGCCGACATGCGCCCTTCCGCCGACAAGGTCCGGATCTTGCGCTGGAAGCGGAAGCGCCCGCGGATCAAGCGGCTCAGGCGCTCCAGCACTTCGGTCAGATTGCCGCCGGTTTCGCGGTGGATAAGTATGGAGGTCACCAGCATCATCACCGTCATGCTCGGCATGCGCTCCAACAGCCCGAGCATGGCCCGGCGCACATCGTTGCCATAGTTGATGTCGGCGAAGGTCATGCCGAACTCCTGGGCGACCGGCCCCCTGTGCTCCTCGGCAACCAGGCGCAGGGTTTCGTTGAACGGGTGCCCGGCGCGCAAGGCCCGGCACATGGCGTCCAGCGCATCCGGCAAGCCTTCCTCGAAGGCGGCGAAGCGCTTGCTACGATCACGCATGATCTTCAGCACCGGCAGCCAGGTCACCGCAAAGGCCGCCAGCAGCGCCATCCACCACACCGGCCAGAACATCAACACCACGGCACCGGCCGCTACGCCCAGGGCCAGGCCCAGCGCCATTACCCGATAGGCCCGGTATTCGTGGCCGGCCTGCTCGATCAACTGGGTCAGGTTGGCCATGAACGGCAATTGTTCAAGCCGGGCCTCCAGGGGCGACAAGCGCGTCAGGTACTTCTGCCGCAACACGGTCTGCATGTTGGGCAGATGGTTGGCCTTCTCCAGCACATGCAGGCGCCCACGGATGCGCTTGCGCATTTTGCCGGCCTCGCCGAACACCGGCACCACCACACCCTGGGACAGGAGGAAGACGGCGATGAACACCATGGCGAGAAAAATCAGGATGAACTCACTGGGGATGTTGTTCATGACGTCCGAGCCTCCATCCACTCAGGGCGGAACAGGGTCAGCGGCAACTCGATGCCGCGCCTGGCCAACACGTCGCGAAAGGCCGGGATCATGCCGCTGGGCCGATAATCCCCCAGCACCTCGCCGTTTTCCCCGATGCCTTGGCGCGTGAAAGAGAAAATTTCGGTCATGGTGATGATCTCCCCTTCCATGCCGTTGATCTCTTGCATGCTCACCACACGACGTTTGCCGTCTTCTTGACGCTCCAGCTGGATCACCACATCGATGGCAGAGGCAATTTGTTGACGCATGGCCTTGATCG
This sequence comes from Pseudomonas sp. N-1-13, assembly GCF_057787095.1. Taxonomy (NCBI): domain Bacteria; kingdom Pseudomonadati; phylum Pseudomonadota; class Gammaproteobacteria; order Pseudomonadales; family Pseudomonadaceae; genus Pseudomonas; species Pseudomonas sp. N-1-13. The sequence continues at coordinate 4,156,164 of NZ_JBYNRI010000001.1, forward strand.
GAAAAGTCGCGCCGGTCATCGACACCATGTTCTCGATTCGCCCCAAGGCATCGCGCGCGGTATTGGCGTGGATTGTGGTCAACGAGCCATCGTGGCCGGTGTTCATGGCGGTGAGCATGTCCAGCGCTTCGGCGCCGCGCACTTCGCCGATGACAATGCGGTCCGGACGCATCCGCAGGCTGTTGCGCACCAGTTCCCGCTGGCTGACCTCGCCGCGCCCCTCGATGTTTGAAGGACGGGTTTCCAGGCGCACCACGTGAGGTTGCTGCAGTTGCAGTTCGGCCGAGTCCTCGATGGTAACGATGCGTTCGTTGTGGGGGATGAAACTGGACAGCACGTTGAGCATGGTGGTCTTGCCACTGCCGGTGCCGCCGGAAATCAGCACATTCAAGCGCCCACGGACAATCGCCTTGAGCAACAAAGCAATAGCCGGGGTCATGGTGCCCACCTGGATCAGGCTGTCAGTGTTGAGCAGGTCCACCGCAAAACGACGGATCGACATGCTCGGACCGTCGATGGCCAGTGGCGGGATGATTGCGTTGACCCGCGAGCCGTCCTTGAGCCGGGCGTCCACCAAAGGGGACGACTCGTCGATACGCCGGCCCAGGCTGGAGACGATGCGATCAATGATGTTCAGCAGATGCTGGTCGTCGCGAAAGCGCACGTCGGTTCTTTGCAGCTTGCCGAAGCGCTCGACATAGACCGAGGCAAAACCGTTGACCAGGATGTCGGACACGCTATGGTCGGCCAGCAACGGCTCCAAAGGCCCCAGCCCGAGCACTTCGTCGGTGATCTGCTTGATGATCAACTGACGGCTGGCGGAGCTTACCGGCGCCGAATGCTCATCGAGCAAACGCTGGCAGATATCGCGTATCTGCCTCGCCGCCTCGACCTGCTCGAGGGAGTCGAGCAAGGACAGGTCCATGACCTTGAGCAGTTGCTGGTAGATTTTTTCCCGCCATTGGGCTTCCACCGGGGTGACCTGACTACGGGTTTCGTAGAGCACGTCGGGGATGGCATGTTCCCAGGCCATCAATTGCTCTGTCGGATCCGGCAGGCTGTCGCCAGCCAGTTCAATGGCCGGTTTACCGGACTGTTTACGCAAGCGGTTGCGGAAGTCGCTGATCATGGGTCATCCCCCGAAAAAACGGTTGAAGGCACGTTTGAGCAGGCCTTTGTCTGCGGCCATCTGGTGACCGACCAGGTCTTCGGTCAAATCGCGCAGGGCAACGGTGATGGCCGCCCTCGGCGCATGCAGCCCCAACGGCACGCCAGTGTTCTGACTCTGGCTGACCAGGTTGAAGTCATTGGGTAATTTCGACAGGTTGGTGCACCGCAGGGCTTCTGCGACATCCTTGAGGCTGACCGCAGCCGCCTTGTCATAGCGGTTGACCACCACCTGCAACTGGTCCCCGCGCACGCCCAGGTCCTCGCGAAGAATCCGCACCAGGGCGCTGGCATCGCGCAGATGGCTGACGCTTTGTTGAACCACCACGTAGACCCGGTCGACCTGCTCCAGCACAGAGCCGGTGAGGTGGTCGATCTGACGCGGCAGGTCCACTACCACCCAGTCATAGCTGGCACGGGCCAATTGCAACAAGGCGTCGAGTTGTTCCGGCTGGGCGTCCTGTGGCAGGCACAACTCGCCGCTACGGCCACCTAGCACGTGCAAGGTCGGACTGAAGTGGCTGCAAAAACCCCGCAGGGCGATACTGTCCAGGTCCTCGACCTGTTGCAGCACTTGCAGATGGCTATGGGACTGGGCCACATCCAGATAGTGGGTCACGCTGCCAAATTGCAGGTCCATATCCAGCAGCAGAGTGGTACCTGCCTGGGCGCTGAGTTGCTGGGCCAGGTTGCAGGCCACCAGCGTTGCACCGGAACCACCCTTGGCGCCGATCACGGCGACCAGCTTGCCTTCGGCGCCGTGGCCGACGCGGACCTCCGCAACCAGACGATTCAGGGCGGCCACCAGTTCCGTCTCGGCGAAAGGCTCGGGCAGCACGTCCCGGGCACCGGCCTGCATTGCCAGCCGCATGCCTTCCTGCTCGCCCATCAGACCGCACACCAGCATCGGTGGACGCTCATGGGCAGGCCGCTGCAGCAACGCCGCCAGCTCTTCGCGCCACAAGTGACTGACCCGCAACAACAGCAGATCGGGCATTCGCTCCAGGCCATAGAGCGGATCGACATGGCCGTTGCTCACCAGGCGCGTGCTCACTTCCAGGCAAGGCATGCGCTGGCAGACGCATTGCAAGTCGCGCAGGGACGAAGCGTCACGGCTGCTGATCAGTAACCGCAGCCCGGCTTTGCCGGTGACGGTCGACAGTGGAGTTTCCCTGGTATTCAGCATGGTGTGATCTCCCCGGAATCGGAATGACGCCCAAGGCTTTCGCGTGGCAAGGTCGCCCTGAATGTGGGCAAGGTAATGGGCACGCCAAACCCAGGAATGAACAGATTGAAAACGAAGTTCTGCACGCTCAACTGGACGTAACGGATAGCGCGGAAGCCGTTGGCGCTGACCGTGTCGGCGGGGTTCGCCACCACCGCGCCGTTCACATCCAGATAGGTCAGCGCCAGGTTCGAGGTGGCGAGACTGCTGATCAGTTGGCTGGTGCCTGCGTCCGTCGCGGCGTTGAAGATGGCCCGGCGCAACACCACCGGATCGTTGATGTTGCACACCGCCGCCAGACGCGCGCCGCGCCGCGCGGCCTCATCCAAGGCATTGGCGGTGAAATACAGCCGGCCCATCTCCACCACGCCAAACAGCAGGATGAACACCAGCAGGCCAACGAAGGCGAACTCCACGATATAGGTGCCTTGCATGTGCTTGTTGTTCATCACAACGCCCTCATGACGGTGGTCGCGACCAGTGGGATTCCCAGCGCAATGGCACTGCCGAAAAAACCGGGAATTGTTCCGCCGCAATTGCCCGCTCCAATCACCGGGCAAAAGGTGTAGGTGATGGTGACACGCACATGGTCAGCCCCCACCGCCGCGACCTCCACGTTAGCCGTGGTCAACCCGGCCACCACAGCGGTGCCGGCCTGGCTCGGGGTGCCATACACCGCGACGTTTTTCGTCTGGGTCTGCAGCGTGTTGTTCAGGGCAATGGTGCCCAGGGTGGTATTCCAGGCCTGGCTGGCGACGAATCGATTGGCATCACGGCTGGCCTGTAGCAGCACGTTGTATTGGAAGAGCATGCGGCCGAACTCGCCAAAAGCCAGCAACAGCAGCAACAACAACGGCAGCACCAGGGTGAATTCCACCAGCGCCACGCCTTGCTGGGCCTGCGCGGGTTTGAAATGGACAAGTCTCATGACGCCTCCTACGAGTCGGTGCTCGGAGTGCCGCTGCCGTTGAGATAGGTTTTGTAGAGCTGAATGACCTGCGGCCCGGTATCGCTGACCGGCGTGGGGCCGGGCACATTATCGCCTTCGCATTCCTGGACGAACTGACCAAAGATGATGGAGTCCGAACCTCCGCCATTCACTGGTTGCACGACGAAGTAGCAGCCAAAACCCAGGACAGGAATCGAGGTAGAACCGCTCAGTTTGCCGGTGCAGTCACCAATCACGATCTTGAGCATCCGCCGTTCGAAAACCCCGTTGCTCTCACAGCCATTGCCAGCTCCGGCCACACAGGCGGCAACCGCTGTTCGCCAGTCGTTGTAGTCCAGTATTGCCTCGCCGCCGGCCGAGAGATCGCCGTTGCTCGAAGTAATGGGCTGTCCTTTGTATTGCGCCTGGGAGAGCGAATCGTTATAGGTCATCGCCGGGTTGCTCGAAGTGGTGACCAGGTCGGGTGGATAGTCCGAAGAACTGACCGGACCGTTATAGATACCGAATCGCGTGTTCAAGCCCTGGGAAGTCGGGCCGGCTTTGTTGCCCGGTGCGGTCTGGACGTTGTCCCCGACACTGCGGCAGACCGAACCGCCGCCCGCCAAGTCTTCGCGCACAGCACTGCCGCCGGAGCCGAAATCGAGCAGTTGGAAATTGCCCGGGCCAATGGGCGACGTGTTGCCCGCGGCCGTCTTCAGCACCGTCAGGTCGCCAAAGCGGTAACTCCAGAAATTTCCGGCAGCCGGGTCGTATTGGCTGGTGTCGCCGCAGACCATCAAGGGCGCCAGATCACACGGAGCCGTCGGGCTGGGGCCTGCGGTGGCGATCGCCGCCACGGCCTTGTTGCCCAGGCCGGCACTGCCCATCGTTTGAACGAAACTCCAGAAAAAACCGCTCAACCGATAGCTGGACACCGACACTCGCACGTATTTGGCATCCGCCGGCCCGGGATAGGAGAACGGACCATAAACGCTGCTGGCCAACTCCACTGCGGCGAACGCAGCCGGGTTGCCGGCGACAGCGGTTGCCAGTTCAGCGTTGCCCGCAGCGTCGGCATTGCGTGTCAGCGTGTCCAGGGCAGCGGCCCGAGTCGTGCTGGCCATGTTGAGCCCTCCCGTCACCTGGCTCAGGGTCTTGGCGCCGCTCAGGGCCGCGGCATCCACGGCATTTTGCAGACGGGTCTTGTTCAGCAGCATGTGTCCGCCATCCAGGGCCAATGCCGCCATCATGGAAATCGCCATTAACGCGATCACCATCAATACACTCACTGCTCCTTCCTGGCGCCGAGGCGTCGCAGTGACAGGCTGCCGGATACTGGGATTCATGATCGAGCCCTCGTTTGCCGACACGTGAGGATCGGCATCGCCATGGCCGAAGGGACCAGGCATTTTTCTACGCGTTTCAGTGAACGTTGACGACGCTGCTTTCAACTCCACGGATCACCGTGATCCCGCTGGCCTGCGCTTTGGGGCTGCGCTGCACTACGGGCTTTGGCACCGCAGCAGTCGCCACCGCCATCACCGGAGCCGGAGGGGGCGCCACGACCACGGTTTTTTTCTCCAGGTTCAGCGGGTTACGCAAGGCCAGTTGCAACTTGCCTTCGGTCTGCGCAGTCACCAGGGCCTCCGCTTCAGTGGCCGACATTTCCAGCGTCACGGCCCTTACCACCACCGGCTGGGTCTTGTCGGTGCCCGCCGTCTGATCCACCGCCAGCACCCGCAGGTTTTCAAGAATGGTCCGGGACACGGCGTTGTTACTGCCGGCGCTGGTGGTCTTGGTTGCCAGCACGTCGACCCGGTTCCCCGGCAACAGGAACCCACCCACACCGACCACATCATCGACCCGTACCGATATGGCGCGTTTGTCAGGATCGATCAGGGACGCCAGGGTGCTGCCACCCAGGTGCTCACTCAGACGCGCGCCCCGCACGATGTCACCGCGCAGAATGTCGAACGTTGCGATCTTGCCCACGGCCTGTTCGCTGGAGTCAAAGGCATCGTCCGGGATCGTATCCATGGGCATGCGCACGGTCGTGACCTGTTGGGCCTCGACCATCTGCCCGAAGGGAATTGGTACGGTGGCGACCACCACACTTCGCAAGTGGTCATCGGGTTTGGCGTTAAGTCGTGCGCTCAGCCAGGAGTCAGCCATCCATGCGGCACCCAGGCCCATTACCAGGGAAACGCCAATCAGCGAAAGCGTACGAGAGCTCATGTCGGTATCTCCGATTCAAAGGAAGTCGAGCTGAACGAAGTAGTTGTGCCAGGCCCATTCCAGCTCTTGCGGCAACAGGGGCCCGGAACCGCCCAGGTAACGCTGGCGGTCGAGCGCCATGTTCAACAGGTCACGGGGATGGCAAGGCACCAGCGGCATGCCCTCGCCGGCATAAAGCTGCTGCAGCACATAGCGCACCAGCAGCGGGTCATGGGGAATGCCCAGACGTTCGCACTCCTGGCGCCAGATGCGCTCGTATTCTTCGGGCTTGAGGTAACCGAACTGCACCTTGTAGCCAATGCGGCGCAGAAAGGCCTCGTCAGCCAGTTCCAGGGGGTTGAGGTTGGTGGAAAACACCAGGACCAGATCGAACGGCAATTCGCAATGGCGACCGCCGCCCAGGTTGATGAAGTCGCGCTTTTCTTCCATCGGCACGATCCAGCGGTTGAGCAATTCGGCCGGGGCCATGCGCTGGCGTCCCATGTCATCGATGATGAACAGGCCGTTGCTGGCCTTGAGCTGCAACGCGGCCTGGTACTGGCGAGTAAAAGGGTCATAGCGAACATCCAACTGCTCCATGTTCAACTCGCCGCCCGTGATGACAATCGGGCGTTTGCAGCACAGCAGCCGACGGTCGATGCCTTCGTTGAGCATCAGATTGTTCGATTGGCTCTTGTCATCCAGACGCTGATGCACCTGCGGGTCGTAGATCTCGATCACCGACTCGTTGATGACGATGGCATGGGGCACCCAGATGGCCTCGGCGAACAGACGGATAAGACGACTGCTGACATAGGTCTTACCCGTGCCCGCCGGGCCGTAAATCATGATCGCCCGCCCTGAATTCAGTGCCACGCCCAACTGATCGAGCATGCCTTGCGACAGCACCATGCCGGCCAGGGCCCGTTGCATGTCGGTGGCGGTGATACGCCCATGGTGAATGGTCTGGATCTTGATCAGGGACCGATAGCTACTCACCGGAAAAGGTGCCGCACCGATATAGCCACTGCGAGACAGGGCATCGCGGGCGGCACTGCGGCCACGTTCGGTCAGGCCGTAACGCAAGGCCTGCACACTTGTTTGCCCGAGCTGGCCGAGCACTTCGACACGACCGTCCTTGCGCAGGAACGCCAGGACTTCTTCCAGTACCGCGCCGGTCAGCGCCAGGCGTTCCACCAGCCGCGGCAGGTCCAACACACCGGCGTCGTGCAGATGCTTGCAGACCAGCTCGCCGAGAAAACTGTCGGTCAGGCCGGTGTCTTGAATCGTGCATGGCTGAGGTGCCAGGCGTTGCACCGCTTCCCGTTCACTGGGGTAGGCATCACTATCGTTGATGACGTGCATGACTAGACTCCCCAGCCATCGGCAATCAGCTGCCAGTAGACGCTGTTCAAGGTGCCGATCAGGATCGCGATCGAATAAGGAAAAGGTTTGCCGGCCACTTCATCCGCGGTAGGTGCCAGGTAAGCCTGGGCCCGCACAATCAGCCAGTAACGCTGGAGGGTCTGGAGCAACTGACCGCGGGCCAGCACGATCAGAAAACCGCACACGCCACCAGCAATCAGACTGAACAGCGCAGCCCACAATGCGTAATGAACCGGCAGGAAACTGCCCACCATGGCCATCAACTTGACGTCTCCGGCGGCCATGCCACCCACCGCATACATGGGCAAAAACAGCGCAAAACAGACCAGCATGCCCAGCAGGCTGTCGCCCGTTCCGCTGATCCCGCCTGTATAAGTCTGACCGGCCAAACCCAAGGCCAGGCCCAACAGGACCAGCGTGTTGGGGATGCGGTGGCGAAGCAAATCGCTCACCACCGCCACACCCAGCAGTCCTAGCAGCAGCACCGTCGACACCAGCAATTCCATGGACATGGCGCGTCTCCCTGTTGCAGTTATCGTTAGCAGGCCACGTTGCCGTTGACGGCCTGGCACAGCGCACGGATCTTGGTGTCCACCGCGCCGCCCAGAAGAACGAAGGCTGCCGCCACCAACACCGTGATCAAACCTCCCGCGACGGCGTATTCAACAATGGTCAGGCCATCTTCATCTTTGGCGAACCGGCTGATCGAAGTTCTTATTGTGTGCAGAGTCATTTTTTTCACCTCACCTTTGAATAAAGGTTGTAACGCCATGAACTGAGTTGTCGGGGACAACGCCAAGTCCATTTGAATGAATCGTTGTACTCACAGCAAAAGAGTCGCAAGCGAGGCTTCCTTGAAAGCGGCCGTGTCCCCGCGCAGTTATCGCTATCAGCAGGCAACGTTGCCGTTGACGGCCTGGCACAGCGCGCGGATCTTGGTATTCACGGCACCGCCCAGAAGAACGAAGGCGGCGGCCACCAACACCGTAATCAACCCACCGGCCACGGCGTATTCCACAATGGTCAGGCCGTCTTCATCTTTGGCGAACTTCAGCACCGAAGCCTTGATTGTTTGAAGAGTCATTTTGCGCACCTCATCAGGGTTGTTTTCAGAGGCAGTACATTTGCAACTGCCTGATGCAACCCTAGTCAGCGGGTGGGGATAGCCGTTAGGAGGATTTTGCACATCGCTAGGATTATTTTGCGGGGGGAGCCAGGCATGCCTTGCGATTGCAACTCGCAACGATTCGCGCTCTGGCGTTCTGAGCATACGGCGCTTAAAAAACCGGCTTTTTATAAAAAATTATTCGGCGAAGTGATGGCACATTGGCAATACTGCTAGCTTAAGGGCAGTCGCAACGCTGAGTGGTAAGCACATGCCATCGAATCTGACTAGAAAGCCAAAGCTGTTGTGGTTCGATCTGACTCACGATCGGTCCACCCCGGAACTTGTCAGCCAGTTCGAGGACACTTGCGACTGCACCCAGGCAAAAGATGCCCTGCTGCCCGGCGGGGAACAGGCGGACATGATCTGCATCCATTTCGATCGCCCGGATACGCCGGGCCTGAGGCGGTTGCTGGAGATCAAACGCACCGTCCCTGCCACTCCCATCACCATGTTCACCGTGCAGCACTCCGAAGAACTGGCCGTCTGGGCCATGCGCTCGAGTGTGTGGGAATACATGGTACTGCCCCTGTCAGCCACAGAGAGGAAGCGCTACCTGACTGCCCTGGTGCAATTATGCGAGTTACGCCGCCACACCTGTGGCCCGCGCAAGACTTCGTTGATCGACCACGCGCCAACCCTGCCAGACAGCATCCGCCTGACCTCGGGGCACCAGAAACACCAGGCCCTGAGCCATATCATGCTGTACATCGACCAGCATTTTCGCGACAGCATCGATCAGCGGGACCTGGCCAAGCGATGCGGCATGACCACGTTTCGCTTCAGCCGTGTGTTCAAGGAAGCCAACGGGCTTGGCTTCACCGATTACGTGCTGAACAAACGCATGAGCTTTGCCAAGGAACTGCTCGACAATAGCCAGATGCCTATCACCAGCATCGGCTATGAGGCAGGGTTCAAGGATCCCTCCTACTTCGCCCGCGCCTTTAAGCAGTACGCCAACTGCACACCCAGTGAATACCGCCTGGCGCGGCAGATGCGAACAATGATTCCCGCTCCCGATCTGCCGGAAAACGAGCGTGCAGACTCACTTGAGAGCCTGGTGGAGAGCCTCGAAGATTGAAGCGCGCTTTTTCACGGACGAAAAAAAACGCCGCTCAATGAGCGGCGTTTTTTTGAATTTGGAGCGGGAAACGAGACTCGAACTCGCGACCCCGACCTTGGCAAGGTCGTGCTCTACCAACTGAGCTATTCCCGCAAATGGCGTCCCCTAGGGGACTCGAACCCCTGTTACCGCCGTGAAAGGGCGGTGTCCTAGGCCACTAGACGAAGGGGACACGCTGCCCGGAACACATGGTGTGTGTTCCAGTGCCCAGATCCGCACCCGAAGATATCGATTCTGGTTTCACTCAGCCCTGCCCGAAGGCAACGCTGTTTAAAATTGGAGCGGGAAACGAGACTCGAACTCGCGACCCCGACCTTGGCAAGGTCGTGCTCTACCAACTGAGCTATTCCCGCATTGGCGTCCCCTAGGGGACTCGAACCCCTGTTACCGCCGTGAAAGGGCGGTGTCCTAGGCCACTAGACGAAGGGGACACACGTACAACATTCACTGCTTATCGCGTTTGGCTAAGTGCTTTACGCTGTAAGTGGCGCGCATTCTATGGATGGATTGCTGGGTCGTCAACCCCCAGATATAAATTTATTTAAATCAATGACTTCGCCCGGTTTAGGGGCTGTTCGCACATTTTGCCCGTCCGGTCTCTGGCGCCTATATTCTGTCATCCGCCAAGACGTTATAGTCGTGTCCGACAAATAGTGGCAATGTGCATCCATATTCGCCGCACTTCCATACGCAGTGCCACGCCTGTCTAATCGCATCGCACAGGCCTATGCGCTTAAAAGCCAAGCCACTACACTCTTGATATGCGAACCCCAATAAAGAGGTCTTACCGGTGACACCACTCATGATCACCCTGCTCGTCGTAGCCGGGATCGCACTGTTGATCGCCATTGGCTACATGAACCATGTGGTGGAAAACAACAAGCTGGAAAAGGCCCGTACCAAGATTGAACTCAACGACCGCTTGCGTCGTTGTGGCGAGCTCACTGAAACCTTTCCCGGACAATTGATGACCCCGGCCCTGAAGCTGTTGATCACGCGTCTTGAGATCAACGTCTGCCAGCGCCTGCTGAACCTGGAGAAAACCAATACGGCGGTCAAGGCGCGCCTGGACGAACTGAATGCACTCGCCGCCCAGGGTGAATCGATTCCGGTGAACAACCCACCGGCACCGATCCAGACCGAAGCCAAGGCCAAGGATGTGCGGTTTCTGCTCGAGGCCCTTCACGGTCAGATTACCCGCGCCGCCCAGGATGGCTTCCTGCCGCCCAACGAAGCCAAGCGCTGGATCCGCGAAGTGCGACACATCCTGGTGCTGTTGCACATCGAGTTCTTCAATAATCTCGGCCAACACGCCTTGCAGCAAGAACAACCGGGGCAGGCCCGCCTGGCGTTCGAACGGGGTGTGCAGTACCTGCGCAAGCAACAGGAACCGCAGGTCTATGCCGAACAACTGGACTACCTGGAAAAACTCCTGGCCCGCGCCAATGCCATGGTTCTGGCCAGCACCCAGCCAGTCGAAGGCGAAGTCAACCAGTTGACCGAAGGGCTGAAGGACGCCGAAGTAAACGACGAGTGGAAGAAGAAGAAGGTTTACGACTGATATTCGGGTTAGGCTCTCAAGCCTGACTCCTGTGTAGCGAGGTGATTTATCCCCTCGCTACACAGGGTCCGTCGACAGCTCACAGCCTGAAATGCCCCACCATCCCCTTGAGCTCAACCCCTAGCTGCGCCAGCTCAATGCTCGACGCGGCATTGCCCTGCATCGCCAGGGAAGATTGATCGGCACTGGCGCGGATGCTGGTGACACTGCGGTTGATCTCTTCAGCCACCGAACTCTGTTGCTCGGCCGCCGCCGCAATTTGCTGATTCATCTGCTGGATCAGCGACACCGCCGCCGCAATGCTCCCCAGGGCGCTTTCGGTTTGCAGGGCATCACTGACCGCCATCTTCACCAGCTCGCCACTGCTCTGGATCTGCTGCACGGAGGTCTGGGCTGCTGAGCGCAAGGCGCTCACCAGGCGTTCGATTTCCTCGGTGGACTGTTGCGTGCGCTTGGCCAAGGCCCGCACTTCATCGGCCACCACCGCAAAGCCCCTGCCCTGCTCACCGGCCCTGGCCGCTTCGATGGCCGCATTGAGCGCCAGCAAGTTGGTCTGCTCAGCCACGCTCTTGATCACGCTCAACACCGTGCCAATGTTCTGGATCTCAGCGCTGAGGCTTTCGATACTGCTGCTGGCTGAAGTGGCCGAGTCGGCCAATTGTTCAATGCGCACCATGCTCTGACGCACCACCTGCTGACCGCTTTCAACCTTATCGTCGGCGGTCTGGGCCGCTTGGGCCGCCTCTTCGGCATTGCGCGCCACGTCGTGCACGGTGGCGGTCATCTGGTTCATGGCCGTGGCGACCTGTTCGGTCTCCTCCTTCTGGCTGCTGACCTCCAGGTTGGTCTGCTCGGTCACGGCCGACAGCGATTGGGCAGAGTTGGCCAACTGTTCGATACCGGCCTGCAAACCGCTGACGATACTGCTCAGGCCCGCCCCCATCTGTTGCATGGCGAGCATCAGTTGACCGATCTCATCCTGGCGCGTCACCTGCACCGTTGCACTCAAGTCGCCCGAGGCAATCTGCTGTGCAACACGGATGACGCTGCGCAACGGCCCGACGATCAACCGGGTAATGACCCAGGCCGCAATCAGTCCCACCAGCAGCGCCAGGGCCGACGAGCCGATGATCAGCAGCGAATTCTTCTTCAGTTCCGTCTGCATGGCACCGTCCTCGGCGGTGTAAGCCTGGTCAACCCGCTCCACTACCTGGGAGGCACGCTCGTGCAGTTGCTGGTAGACGATTTTCTCCTGGGCCAGCAGCCCGGTGTATTCAGCGAGTTTTTCGTTGAAACCAGCGATATGCCCGGCCACTTCGTTAAGCACGGTCTGGTATCCCGGGTCCTTGACGGCGGTCTTGAGCACCTCGGCCTGCTTCATGGCTTGCTCGGCCTGTTCGATAGTGCCCTGCCCGCCCTCTTCAGAACCTTTGCGGCTTTGATCCAGGCGTACCCGCGCTTCGTTCATGGCCTGCAACATCAACCGTGACACTTCGCTGACCTGATTGGCTTGTTCGATGAACTCGCCGCCCTCCTTGCCTTCGGACTCTTTCAGGGTATAAGCGCCATCATCTGCCAGGCCCGCTTGCAGCACATCCAGGTTATTGGCAACGCTGGACACTGACCAACTGGCCATTTCCAGTGCCAGATCCTTGCTCTGGCTCAACTCGACGAATTCGTCGAACGCCTTGCGATAAGCCGCCAAGGCTTGCTCCACGTCGTTCATCACCGGCACGTTGGCCGCCGATTGCGCCTTGAGCTCGTTGGCCTGGGCAATCAGTCCGTCCACGCCCAGCCGCAAGGCATCGACCGTTTTCGGGTCCGAGCGCAAGGCGTATTCCTGCTCAAGCAGGCGGACCTTGAGCAAGCCGCTATTGAGGGATGACATCTGTTTCAGGCCATCGAAACGATAGCTGATGGTCTGCAGGGACCAGACACCGATGGCCGCCACCACGGCGGTAAGCAGCAGCACCAGGACAAACCCCAGGCCCAGTTTCTTTGCCATACCCAGGTTGGCAAAACGTCTTTGCACGGCCGAAATCATTGCGCCCAGTCCTCTGCCAGTGTGTGTTGATTGCAGATTCGCAACGAGATGCCCTGTAACACAAGATGCTGGCGTCGGAATAATGGCAAAAAGCTACAGCGCCGTCGTTTTCAGGACAATTGAGGTCGATCCAGAGCCGCCGCGCGGAAGAATGCCTGGGCCCTCGAATCGCAGGCGTGGGCCACGTTGATCCGCAGCCAGTCGCTGACAGCACCCGACGGGCTGAACGCTGTACGAGAAGAAAGCACCACACCGAACCGCTTGGCCAAGCGCTGCAATGCAGCGTAGTCGCATAACGGTGGACGCGCCCAAATGAACAGTCCGCCGGCCGGCCGGCCAAAGACTTCCCAATCCGCATCCTCCAGCACCTGCAACACCGCTGCCATGTCGGCACTCAAACGCTGGCGCTGACGCTGGACCAGTTTGCGATAGGCGCCGCTGGCCAGAAGATTGGCCAGCACTGACTCACAGAAGCGTGAACTGCCCATGCTGGTAATGCCCTTGACGTCCCTCAAGCGTGCGATGACAGACGATCCGGCCACGACGAAACCGACTCGCAATGAGCTGCTCAGGGTTTTCGAGAAGCTGCCCACGTACACCACGTCGGTATCCAGCGCTGCCAGTCGGGTCCGGGTTGAGTTCTGGAAGTCGGCATAGACATCGTCTTCGACCACCAACATGGCGTGTTTTTTCGCCAGTTGCAGCAGTTGCTGGGCCACGGCCGGGGCCAGGCTGCTGCCGGTCGGGTTGTGGCAGGCGCTGTTGACGAACAGAGCGCTGGGCCGATGCGTCGCCAAGAGACATTGGAGTGCATCGACGTCCGGGCCGCGCGGAGTCCTGGGCAGTTCGATCATGTCGATGCCATGAAACCTGAGCAGGTCGAACAGCTTCGAATACCCCGGACTCTCCACCACAACGCAGCATCCAGGCTCAAGCAGTGTGCGCACAATCAGGTCCAGACCGTGGGTCGCGCCCGTGGTGGTCAGGATCAGGTTTTTATCGGCGTGGATATTGAATTGTTTCAGGCGCCTGGACAGTTGCTCCCGCAGAGCGGGCAGCCCCATCGGCGTACTGTAACTGAACAGCCCTGCCATATCGGTGCGGGTGACCTGACGGATCGCGTAGCCCAGATCATCGCTTTCGCGCCAACTCTCGGGCAGCCCGCCACAGCCCAGCGTCAGTTCCCACTGCGAACTATGGGGCACGCTTTCCTGGGTGATCTGCGTGTCTTCCAGCCAGTCTTTGTCGGAGGGCTCGTAGCTGGACGACGGAGGCGGCGCGACAAAAAAACCCGAACCATGGCGCGCCGCCAACACCCCTTGGGCCACCAGGCGTTCACACGCCTCGTTGACACTGGACTGACTGAGCAAATTCTCCCGGGCCAATTGGCGAATGGAGGGCAGTCGGGTTCCCGGTTGCACCGCATCCTGTCGAATCCAGCCGGCCAGCGCGTCGACAATTTGCTGCACGACAGGCACCAGGGCCTGCCGGTCGATTCTCAACTCCATGAGTAACCAAGCTCCTAAGCAACTGTTTTATCTCTGGAAACAGTTAAGCACAGGCCGTCTCTGGACGATGTACGACAACGTCGCCAAAACGGTCGATTCTCACCCTTTGAAACACATTCAGGGGCTGACACGGGGCATTTTTAACCCCCAAAGAAAAAGCCCACAACGAGTGCGGGCCTAGTCCTACACGCTAAATACAACGTTCTTCAGAAAGCCGTGACGCCGCCGTCCACCGCCAATGAATGACCGGTGGTGAATGCAGCGCCATCGCTGCACAAATACAGCACCGCGCTGGCGATCTCCTCGACCTTGCCGATGCGTCCTACCGGGTGCATGGCGTTGGCGAACTCACCTTTTTTCGGATCCGCTTCATAGGCACGACGGAACATGTCGGTGTCGATTACCGCCGGGCAAACCGCGTTCACGCGGATTTTCTTCTTGGCGTATTCAATCGCCGCCGATTTGGTCAGGCCGATCACCGCGTGCTTGGACGCTGCATAAATGCTCATCTTCGGCGCCGCCCCCAGACCCGCTACCGAGGCGGTATTGACGATGGCACCGCCCCCTTGGGCCAGCAGCAACGGCAATTGATACTTCATGCACAGCCAGACGCCCTTCACATTGACGCCCATGATGGCGTCGAACTCATCGAGGGTGCCGTCGGCCAGCTTGCCCTTTTCGATTTCGATCCCGGCGTTATTGAAGGCGTAATCAAGCCGGCCATAGGCATTGATTACTTCGCTCATCAGGTTCTGCACGTCGCTTTCCAGCGTTACGTCGCAGCGCACGAACAGCGCTTCACCGCCCGCCTCACGAATCGACTGCACTGTGCCCTCGCCACCCGCCTCGTCCAGGTCGGCCGCCACCACTTTCAGGCCCTCTGCCGCAAATGCCTGGGCGGTCGCACGGCCAATGCCCGCGGCTGCGCCCGTGACCACGGCGACCTGTCCGGAAAACGTCATGCTCATTGTCAAATCCTCGAAGAGTGCGGGAGATGACGCCAGTCTAGTCACAGGTCCGGACGATGCGGCAGCACTATCCAATTACCGTTTGAGTATTCATGGGCGCCAGTGATAACGGCCCCGGCGCCATTATCACTGGGCTCGATCGAACTGCATTCGCTGCATCAGCAAACCTTGCGACAAGCGCTTCGAAGGTCTATCAACAAGGCTTCATTCATCTTGAGTGCCAGCCATGACTGCCCAGACCAATCGCCAGTTCCTGCTCGCCAAACGCCCGGTAGGCGCTGCGACCCGCGAGACTTTCACCTATCAGCAAGTACCGGTCGGCGAGCCGGCAGCCGGCCAGATTCTGGTGAAGAACGAATATCTGTCCCTGGATCCGGCCATGCGCGGCTGGATGAACGAAGGCAAGTCTTACATCCCGCCGGTAGGCATTGGAGAAGTGATGCGCGCCTTGGGCGTAGGCCAGGTAGTCGCCTCGAACAACCCGGCCTTCGCGGTCGGTGACTACGTCAACGGTGCGCTGGGTGTGCAGGATTATTTCCTCGGCGAGCCGCGTGGTTTCTACAAGGTTGATCCGAAACTGGCGCCATTACCGCGCTACTTGTCAGCATTGGGCATGACCGGCATGACCGCCTATTTCGCCCTGCTGGACGTGGGCGCGCCCAAGGCCGGCGAGACAGTAGTGCTCTCGGGTGCCGCCGGTGCGGTGGGCAGCATCGCCGGGCAGATCGCCAAGATCAAAGGTTGCCGCGTGGTGGGCATCGCCGGCGGGGCCGACAAATGCAAATTCCTGATCGATGAACTGGGCTTCGATGGCGCCATCGACTACAAGAATGAAGACGTCCATGCCGGTCTCAAGCGCGAATGCCCCAAAGGCGTGGATGTGTACTTCGATAACGTCGGCGGCGACATCCTCGATGCGGTGCTCAGCCGCTTGAACCTCAAGGCCCGCGTAGTGATCTGCGGTGCCATCAGCCAGTACAACAACAAAGAAGCGGTGAAAGGCCCGGCCAACTACCTGTCGCTGCTGGTCAACCGGGCGCGCATGGAAGGCTTCGTGGTCATGGACTACGCCTCTCAGTTCGCCGCCGCCGGGCAGGAAATGGCCGGCTGGATGGCCAAGGGGCAGCTCAAGAGTAAGGAAGACATCGTTGAAGGACTGGAGACATTCCCCGAGACGCTGACCAAATTGTTCAGTGGGGAGAATTTCGGGAAGTTGGTATTGAAGGTCTAGTCACAAAAACACCTGTGGGAGCGGGCTTGCTCGCGAAGGCGGATTGTCAGGCGCCATTTTTGCCAACTGACACACCGCTTTCGCGAGCAAGCCCGCTCCCACACGGGATCTTCAGGTCTGATCAGGCCAGTTCGGCGACTACGGCCGCCAGTGCCTTGGCCGGATCAGCCGCCTGGCTGATCGGTCGGCCGATCACCAGGTAGTCGGAACCGGCATCCAGTGCCTGACGCGGGGTCAGGATGCGGCGTTGATCGTCCTGGGCGCTGCCCGCCGGACGAATCCCCGGGGTCACCAGTTGCAGCGACGGGTGCGCCGCTTTCAGGGCGCTGGCCTCCAGGGCCGAGCAGACCAGACCGTCCAGGCCAGCCTTCTGCGCCAGCGCCGCCAGGCGCAGCACCTGTTCCTGAGGCTCGATATCCAGGCCGATACCGGCCAAGTCCTCGCGCTCCATGCTGGTCAGCACGGTCACGCCGATCAGCAACGGCTTCGGCCCGCTGCGCTGATCCAGCACTTCACGGCAGGCCGCCATCATGCGCAGGCCGCCGGAGCAATGCACGTTGACCATCCACACCCCCATTTCGGCGGCCGCCTTGACGGCCATGGCGGTGGTATTGGGAATATCGTGGAATTTCAAATCCAGGAATACTTCAAAACCCTTGTCACGCAGGGTCCCGACAATTTCCGAAGCGCAACTGGTGAACAGCTCCTTGCCGACTTTGACCCGGCACAGCTTGGGGTCCAACTGGTCGGCCAGCTTCAGGGCGGCGTCACGGGTAGGGAAATCCAAGGCAACGATGATGGGCGTCTGGCAGGCGGACATGAGTGGGCTCTCAGGCAAGTCGAAATCGGCGCGCATTGTAGCGGAACCAGCGCCCGTGCGGGACCCGATGATCGGTAAATCCTCATCGCGCCCGGACAGCATGGACGATGCCGGCCTTTGTGTCGAAGTCGATACACTCATGACACGCGCACAACACGCCGGCACGCTACCGTCTGGCGCCGCACCCCCGTCCTTTCAGCGCTTCACGCCTAGCGGCACGAAGCCTATGCTGAAGCCTCAACCTCGCCGCCTTCTTTGCGGTTGGCAGCCTATCTGGCAGATGATGCATCCATGCAGAACACCCCTGTTGCAAATTCTGACGATCAAAAAGCGCCCGACGATGACAAGCGCTGGAGTACCCGGGCGTTGATCGTCGATGACGATGTGCCGATCCGCGAGCTGCTGATCGATTACCTGGCCCGTTTCAACATACGCGCCAGCGGCGTGAACGATGGCGCGGCCATGCGTCGGGCGATGCAGGCCGAGCATTTCGACGTGGTTGTGCTCGACCTGATGCTGCCGGGCGAAGACGGCTTGCAATTGTGTCGCTGGCTGCGCGCCGAATCGGACATCCCGATCCTGATGCTCACCGCCCGGTGCGAGCCCACCGACCGCATCATCGGCCTGGAACTGGGCGCCGACGATTACATGGCCAAGCCGTTCGAACCCAGGGAACTGGTGGCGCGGATCCAGACGATCCTGCGCCGGGTACGCGACGACCGCACCGAGCAACGGGCCAATATTCGCTTCGATAACTGGCGACTCAACAGCGTACTGCGCCAGTTGATCTCCGCCGACGGACTGGTGGTGCCGCTGTCCAACGCCGAGTTCCGGCTGTTGTGGGTGTTCATCGAACGACCGCGCCGGGTACTGAGCCGCGAACAGTTGCTGGACGCCGCCCGTGGGCGCTCCATCGAGGCGTTCGACCGCAGCATCGATCTGCTGGTTTCGCGCCTGCGCCAAAAGCTGGGTGACGACCCCAAGGCGCCGCAACTGATCAAGACCGTGCGCGGCGAAGGCTACCTGTTCGACGCCCGGGACATCGGCTGATGCGCTTGCGCCTCGACACCTTGTTCGGCCGCCTGTTTGGCGTGCTGTTACTGGCGATCGTCCTGGCGCACCTGTTGGCCTTTGTCTGGTTTTCTCAATACGACAAACCGCCTTTGGGGCCACCCCCCGAATTTTCCCGGCAAGGCCAGCACCCTGGGCCCACGGGGCCCCCACCCAACCGCCCTGCGCGCCCATGGTTCGGTGGGCCGGTGGTACCGCTGACGTTTCAGTTTGTGTGCCTGATCGTCGCCGCCTGGTACGGCGCCAAACTGCTGACCCTGCCTATCCAGCGCCTGAGCGATGCCGCCGAACGCCTGAGCGAAAACCTCGACAGCCCACCGTTGGAAGAAACCGGCCCTAGGGAGGCCCGCCAGGCTGCCCATACGTTCAACCTCATGCAACAGCGAATTCGCGAGCAGGTGCAGCAGCGTTCGCGCATGCTCGGTGCGGTATCCCATGACCTGCGCACTCCGCTTTCACGGCTCAAGCTGCGCCTGGAACAGATCGATGACATCAAGCTGCAGGGCCAGATGCGTCAGGACCTGAACGATATGATTGGCATGCTCGACGCCACCCTCACCTACCTGCACGAGCAACGCACCAGCGAAGCGCTGCAATGGATGGACGTGCAGGCGTTGGTGGAATCGCTGAGCGAAAACGCCCAGGACCAGGGTGCCGACGTGCAAGCCAGCGGTGGTTGCGCGCCGTTACAGGTGCAGCCGATGGCGTTGCGCTCGTGTATCAACAACCTCATGGACAATGCCTTGCGCTACGCCGGACATGCGTTGATTACGCTGCAAGACCAGCGCGACCAGGTAGTGATTCGGGTGATTGACCACGGCCCCGGGATTGCGGCGGATAAACGCGAAGCAGTGTTCGAGCCCTTCTATCGCCTGGAAGGCTCACGCAACCGCAACTCCGGCGGTGTCGGCCTGGGCATGACCATCGCCAGGGAAGCCGCCGAACGCTTGGGCGGGCAATTGAGCCTGGAAGAAACGCCAGGGGGCGGATTGACGGCGGTGATCCGTTTGCCCCGCGCCTGAAACCACCTCAATCCCATGTGGGAGCCGCGTCGGGGGCTGAGTTTGTACACCCGCCGGTACAAACTCCACACACCCACGACAACTGCCCCGCCGACGCTGCATAAGCCGGTGCACCCACCGGCATTCCAGCCCAAGGAGAGCGCCCATGATCGGTAGCGTCAGCAGTTACTCGCCCTATACCAGCACCAGCAGTACCGCGACCAGCAGTGCCCGCAGCCAGCAGTTTCAAAAGGAGCTGCTCAGCAAACTCGACAGCAACGCCGACGGCTCGGTCGATCAGGAAGAATTGAGCACGGCCCTGTCGCAGAAGAGTGACGACGGCATCCTGGTCAGCCTGAGCGACAATTTCAGCGACCTGGACAGCGACAGTAGCGGCGACCTGAGCAGTGATGAGATAGCCGCGATGGCGCCACCGCCTCCGCCGCCACGGGACCAGGCGCCGACGACCGAACTGGCCGATGCGCTGCTCAGCGCCCTGGACGCCGACGGTGATGGCGAGGTAAGTAGCGAGGAGCTGAGCAATGGTCTGGCGAGCGCCGGCAGCACTGCCGACAGCCAGGAACTGTTCTCGGCCCTGGACGAGAATGAAGACGGTACCGTCAGCCTCGACGAACTCGCCGCCAGCCTCCCCCCGCCACCGCCACAACAGGCCTCCAGTGAGGCGTTGTTCAGCCAGCTCGACGCCGATGGTCAGAGCAACACCGGCACCAGCGAACTGACCAGCGCGGTACAGGCCAACCGCACCAGCGACAGCTCCACCGACCAGACCAATGTCAGTGAAGCGCTGAACAGGATGATCGCCAACCTCAGTCGACAATACTCGCTGGATGATGTCGCCCCCGTGGGGAAATACCTGAACGTGGCGACGTGATTGACCGGCAAGCCTGGTTTTTCAGAGCCAGGCTTGCCTGCTGGATCGAAGCCCATTGGTGGCGAGGGGATCTATCCCCTCACTACAAAAAGGTTGGTGCTGGTCTCAGGAGTGAGGTTATCGCGCCTGGCTCTTGCTCCAGTCCGTCAGCAAGCTGTAGGCCACCGCCAGCAGGGTCGGGCCAATGAACAGTCCGATGAAGCCGAAGGCAATCAAGCCACCGAACACCCCCAGCAATACGATCACCAACGGCAGGTTTCCGCCACGGCTGATCAGGTAGGGTTTGAGCACGTTGTCCACACCGCTGATGATGAAGGTGCCCCAGATCCCCAGGAACACCGCCATCCCGTATTCGCCCTTCCACACCAGCCACGCCGTGGCGGGGATCCAGACCAGGGGCGGCCCCATGGGAATCAGGCTGAGCAGGAAGGTGACGATGCCCAGCACCAATGCCCCCGGTACGCCAGCGATCAGGAAACCAATCAGCGCCAGCACCGCCTGGGCCGCCGCGGTGCCGATCACGCCGTTGACCACACGCTGCACCGTACCGGCCACCAGTTCGATGTAGTAACCGGCACGGTCGCCGATCAGACGCTCCAGCAACCCGTGCACGAACACCGCCAGGCGCGGGCCGTCACGGTAAAAAAAGAACACGAACACAATGCTCAGGGTCAGTTCGAGAATGCCACCGCCGATTTGGGCACTGCGAGCCAGCAGCCAGTTGCCGACCTGACCCAGGTACGGCCTGACGGACACCATCATGGCTGCACCTTGCTGATCGATGCTGTTCCAGATGCCCACCAACCGCCCCCCCACCAGCGGTAAGCCCGCCAGCCATACCGGGGGATCAGGCAGGCCATCGACCTGCACGTTCTTGATAAATGCCGTGGCGTCGCGTACATGATCAGCCAGGTTGAAGCCCAGCCACACCAGCGGCACCGCCACCAGCACCATCCAGCCTACGGTCAGCAAAGCCGCCGCCAGCGACTCACGACCATTGACCCAGCGGGTCAACAGGCGCATCAGCGGCCAACTGGCAAACGCCAGCACCGCGCCCCAGAACAGCGCCGACCAGAACGGAGCCATCACCCAGAAGCTTGCACCGAACAACACCAGGAGCAGGATCTGCACCAACAGCCGATCGTTATTGAGCATGTCAGGTCTCGAAATAAAAACAGGGCCGGGCTGACGGCGTGAGCACGTCACCCGAGACAGCTTAACGCAGCAGCTCAAGATGCAGGCCCGCCGCATCGCCCCTGGCGGCCTCCATTCGCGCCGCCCGGACCCCCTGATCGATCAATGCTTGCCGCCAGGCCTCGGCCTGGGGTCCGGCGACAGTGACTCGAAGACCCGTGTCCAGGTTCAGCGCCCGGGATAGCAGGCGCAACCAGGTTTCGTCCGGTTCGCCGACCAGACGCGGCAAGTCCAGCACGCCGGTGTCCTTGAGCTGGCGCAACAGCGTGGCCGATGTGGGCAGCAGGTTCCCCAGCGAGGCGTTTGCCTCGAACTGCTCGACATGCAGGTAAGCCTTACGATTGCCGCGAGTAATGCCATACAGCGCAATCAGTGTGTTATCCGCGGGCGGCGCCAGGCGCAGCAGCAGATAAGACTGACCGTTATCGGCACCATAGAGCTTGGCATTGCCGAACACTTCGTTGGCCCACAGGCTGCTTTCGCCGCAATCACGAGCCTGGCACCAGAACAACAGTTGCGCGTCCTGCTTCTGCAAGGCTTCGCGGGCAGCGGTAAAGGCCTGGATGGCGGAGTGTTCCGGCGGCAGTTCGTAAGTCACCGACGTGGTGTTGCCACGGGCATCGACCTGCCCATCGAAGCGCAACTGGCCGCTGATCTTGCGGATCGAACCCAGGGGATAAATCCGCTCCAGGTCAGTGGTTTGCCGGTAATCGACAATTTGCGCGTCGGGCATGCGGGGCACCCGCTCCAGGTCCCGGCTGCCGGGAACATCGGCGGCAAACGATGCCGGGCTGAAGCAGGCCAGCGTAAGCAAGGCGAGTGAATGAATGGATAATTTCATCGGATCGGCATGGCCTGGGTCTCTGGGGTGAGGCCGGTGTCATCGATGCACTGCGAGGCCGCTAAACAGAGATCTGTCATGGTTGTCTCCCTTTTTCAACCCGCCCAGCCTCGACAGTTGCCAGGCGCAAGTCAAGAAACGGTGAAGAACCGATTGAAACAGTCTGCTACAAGCGCGGCGCCAGCCTCGTCGTTCAGGTGCAAATGATGACCGCCGGGCAACCGTTCATGACTGAAGGGTAGACGCTCCAGCAACTCGGGGTGTCGGGCAAGCATGCCGTCAGCAGCCACCACCAGATGCGCGGGGCAAGCGACCCGCGCCACGAAGGCCATGGCCTGCTCATCGGTCAGGCGAAGCGGCGATGGCAAGGTCAGGCGATTGTCGGTGCGCCAGGTGTACCCTCCCGGCACCGGCATCAGGCCGCGCTGGGCCAGCAATTCGGCGGCTTCGCGACTGACCGCCACCAGGCCTTTCATGCGGGCCTCAATGGCCCGGTCGAGGGTTTTGTAGACCGGTTTTCGTTTTTGTTGCAAATCCAGCTGCGCCTGCAGGGCCATGCCCATGCGCTCGGCGGCGTTGTCGCCTTTGTCCGTGGGAGGGATCACCCCGTCGATCAGCCCCAGGTGCGTGACCCGGTCGGGCAAGGCTCCGGCGAGCACCAGCGAGACGATGGCGCCCATGGAATGCCCCAGCAGGGCGAAACGCGCCAGGCCCAGTTGTTCGGCGACTTGCAGCACATCATGGGCATAGTCCCACAGGGCATAGCCAGCACCGGGTGGGCGATGCCCGGAGTGACCGTGACCGGCCATGTCCAGTGCAATGACCCGCAGGCCCTCAAGCCGTGGAGCCAGCCGGGCGAAGCTGTTCGCATTGTCCAGCCAACCGTGCAAGGCGATGACCGGCCGGCCATCCTCCGGCCCGAACAGGTGGGCCGCCAGTTCAATGTGGGGCAGGCTCAGACGGACTTCTTCAACCCCACTCATAAGCTGCGCCCTTCCCAGCGCTGAAAGAGATCCTTGAGCAACCTGGCCGTGTCCTGCGGACGTTCCAGGGGAAACATGTGGCCGCCGGGCATGCTCAGGGATTCACCATGGGGCATTCGACCCACCGAACGGGTGTGATGGCGCATCACCACGCGACTCTGCCGACCGCGCACCACCGCCAGCGGCACTTTGAGCATACGGGCCCGGCCGGGACTGGTGTGCGGCACGCCGCGGTAAATGCTGATCTCCGTGGCCGGATCGAAGCGCAGCCGCAAGCGGTCGCCGACTTGCTGCAAGCCATGTTGCAGGTAGGCGTCGAAGCATTCCGGGTCAAACCCGCGGAACAGCGTCTTGGCGGAAAAATACTGCCGGGCCGACTCCAGGTCAGCGAACTCTTCACGCCGGCCCAACGTCCGTCCCGCTGGAGTCAGACGATCGATGAACCCCAGGCGCTTGGCGGCCAGGATCACCCACTGATCGGCGCGGGTCAGCACCGGCGAATCGAGCATTACCACGCCACGATATAACTGTGGACAGCGCAATGCGGCATGCAGATGCAGAACGCCACCCAGGGAATGGCCGACGCCCCACACCGGTTCAGGTTGTTGTTCCAGATGATGAATGAGCTCGTCCACCAGGTTGTGCCAGTTATCGTCTGCCGGAAAACGCGGGTCATGGCCGTGCAATTCCAGATGCGCGACCTCGTACTGCGGCGCCAGCGCGGCGAACAGCTTGCCGTAAGTGGCCGAGGGAAAACCATTGGCGTGGGCGAAAAACACCTGTTGCGACATGACAGTGGATCCATGGGGAAACTGGAACCGATTGTCCGCACATCCCGGTGGCGCGGCAATGACCGTAACTGACAGCAATGATGACAGTCGGGCTTGGGCTATGGGGCTATCTAGCTGTAAGCACTGCCCCATGTGGCGAAGGAGACGTGTGGGAGCAAGGCTTGCCCGCGATGCAGGCGCTGGGGTGGATCAGGTGTTGCGCGTCGACACCATCGTGGGCAAGCCTTACTCCCACAGAAGATCCCTCACCGCAGGATTGCGTCCAGCTAGAGCGTCAACGCGCTGGCGGCTGTTCACCCAGCGGCACCACGGCCATGGTCAGGCGCGACACGCAGTTGACTTTGCCTTCGTCGTTGGTCAGGCGGATATCCCAGACCTGGGTGGTGCGGCCCAGATGGACCATCCGGGCCGTGGCCGTCACCCGACCGCTGCGCACAGCGCGCAAGTGGTTGGCATTGATCTCCAGGCCCACGCAATAGAACTTGCTGGTGTCCACGCACAGATAGGCCGCCATGGACCCGACCGTTTCAGCCAGCACCACCGATGCACCGCCATGCAACAGGCCGAATGGCTGGTGGGTGCGGTGATCGACCACCATGCTGGCGGTCAGGGACTCGTCGTCGAAAGATTCGAAACGAATGTCCAGCACTTCGCTGATGGTGTTTTTACCGGCGGCGTTCAGTTGCTCGATGTTGGGGGTGGTGCGCCACAGACTCATCGTTGTCCTTCCTTTATGTTTTTTGTTGTGCTCAACCCTGCGACCAGAGACCTCTCAGGGATGCTGAATGCCCTTGAGCTGCATCGCCCCGGCCAGCGGCAGGTCACCCTCCAGCTCGGCCAGGCCAGCCGTTTTAACCTGTTCGGGTTGTTGCAGGTGACCGTGTTGCAGAAAGCCCAGCAGGCTGCCCACCAGCGGGTTATGGCTGACCAGCAGCACGTCGCCCTGATCAACCAGCTGTTCCAGGACTTTTTGCGGGCGGGTTTCCGGCGTGAGCCAATCAACAGTGATCAACTCAGGCGCGAAGCCCAAGGCTTCGCGCACCAGTTGGGCGGTCTGTTGGGCGCGCAGGTACGGGCTGGCATAAATGGCGCTCAGCGGCTGGCCGATCAGCGCGGCGGCACTGCGCAGTGCTTCTTCGCGACCGTGAGCGGTCAGCGCCCGCTCAGGGTCGGGACGGGCACCGTATGGCTCGGCTTCCCCATGACGCAATACCCACAATTTCATAGCTTGGGCTCCTCGTCCCGGACCGGATGCGGAGCCGGCGCCACCACGTGAGGCGCTTCACCTTCCGGCGTGCGCGGGGTGGGCCAGTCAGCGAATGGCCAGGGTTTCTGGTCGCTGTGGAAGGTGCCGAAACGGCCGATCTGCGCCAGGAACTGGCTCAGGCTGTCACCAAAGTTCATCAGGCTGGCACTGGGCGCGCCATAGATCAGCCGGTAGATCAGTTGCACCAATACCACCGCGCCCAGGATGAACTGCGCCACCTGCCAGACCAGCAGGTAAATCACCATCCACAACACACGCAGCAGGATGGACTCGTATCGGGCCTGCTCTTTTGGATCGCTCATGGTTTGCTCCCGCTTCTGATCAATAGAGGCTCAGTTGAAGCCACTGGTGGAAATGAAATCGACGTCGGTCTTGGGCTCGCCACGCATCAACAGTTCGATGACCTGCTCCAGCGTGCGCCCTTCGAACAGAATCGCATGCAGCCCCGCGACCAGTGGCATGTAGACCCCGGACTCCTGAGACTTGGCCTTGAGCACCTTGAGCGTATTCACTCCTTCGGCCACTTCACCCAGGCGCGACACAGCCTCGTCCAGGCTCAACCCCTGACCGAGGGCGAAACCGACCTGGTAGTTGCGGCTTTTAGGCGAGGAACAGGTGACGATCAAATCGCCGACCCCGGCCAACCCCAGGAAGGTCATCGGATTGGCACCTTGGCTGACGGCAAAACGGGTCATTTCCGCCAGCGCCCGGGTGATCAGCATGCTTTTGGTGTTCTCCCCCATGCCCAGCGCCACCGCCATGCCGGCGATGATGGCATAGACGTTCTTCAGCGCCCCGCCCAGTTCCACACCGAAACGGTCGGCACTGGCGTAGACCCGGAAGGTTCGCCCATGCAGCGCGGCCTGGACCCGCTGGCACAGTTCTTCGTCTTCACTGGCGACCACGGTGGCGGTCAGCGCATGCTCGGCGATCTCGCGCGCCAGGTTCGGCCCGGAAATCACACCGATTCGAGCCTTTGGGGCGATTTCTTCGAGAATCTCGCTCATCAGCTTGAAGGTCTGGGCTTCGATCCCTTTGGTCAGGCTCACCAGCAATTTGCCGCTCAAGCGTTCGGCATGGGGCGCCAGGACCGAGCGCAGGGCGCTGGACGGCAAGGCGACGAAAAACAGGTCGCAGTCCTGCAAGGTGGCCTGCAAATCAGTCACCGGTTCAACTTCAGGGCGGATCTTGATGCCCTTGAGGTAACGCGGGTTCTCGCGATTGACCCGGATGGCCTCGGCCTGCTCCGGGTCACGCATCCATTGGCGCACCGGGTGACCGTTCTCGGCCAGCAGATTGGCCACGGCGGTACCGAAACTCCCGCCCCCCAGGACCGCAATCGGGCGCTGTTCAGTCATATGCAATCCGTTCATCCATACCAAGTGGCAATGCCGGGCATTATACGGAGCGGCCACACCGCGACCAGCCCCGACTACAATTACCGGCAGTTGTAGGAAGCTGACCATCAATTCCTAGGAAAATGCTGTCAACGTGAATGGAAAAGTCACTCACCTCGGTTAACATGCCGGCCATCCTTTCCCTAATCAAAGGCTGTGCCGTGTTCGTTGGCCCTTCCCGTTCAGGTTCGTCGCTCGTATTGGCGCTGTTCATCAGCCCGCCAGTGCTGGCCGACGACTTGTTCGTCGACAGTCAGCCCCTGCCCCAAGTGTTGACGGCCACGCGCCTGAAACAATCGCCGGCGGCGGTCCCCGGCAGCATGACCGTGCTGGACAGCGAATTGATCAAGGCCAGTGGCGCCCGGGACATCAGCGAACTGCTGCGCCTGGTGCCGGGCATGATGGTCGGCAATATCAGCGGGAACCAGGCCGCCGTGAACTACCACGGCACCAACGCCACCGAAGCGCGGCGCATGCAGGTGCTGATCGATGGCCGCTCGGTGTATCGCGCCGGCCTGGCCACGGTGGACTGGAGCGATATTCCAGTGGCCATGGAAGACATCGAGCGGATCGAAGTTTTCCGCGGCCCCAACACCGTCAGCTACGGCGCCAATGCACTGATGGCGGTGGTCAATATCATCACCCGCGCTCCGGCCGACAGCCACGGCACCCGCCTGAAAATCACCCGAGGCCAGCGTGGCATCAGCGACTGGTACGCCAGCCAGGGCAGCGGTTGGGAGAGCGGTGACCTGCGGCTGTCACTGTCCGGCCAGGAAGACGACGGTTTTGACAGCAACCGCACCGGCGCCGATTACCGCGACAGTCGACGCTTGAACCGTTTCAACCTGTCCGTCAGCCAGACCCTGAACGAACAGCAGAGCATCGACTGGCAACTGAACGCCAAGGACGGGACCAATCAGCGGCCTTATACCTACCGTCCAGTGTTCGTCGGGATTACGGCCGCCGGGGATAACTCCGATGTCGTCGCCAAGGACTACGCCGGTTCGCTGCGCTGGAACCTGGACCTGAACCCCAACCACAGCCTTTATGTACAAGGCTCGCTCCAGCATTGGGATCGCCAGCAGACCTGGCGCGCCTGCGATGCCGAGGTCTCCTTCAGCCCGCAGTTGACCGATCTGTGGTTGCTCAACCCTAACTACGCCGAGAAGCTGGCGCGCAATATTCCCAGCTTCACCGGCACCGGTGCGCCGCCCGGCACCCCGCAAGAACAGGCGCTGGCCAATCAGGTGCTCGATCAATGGCGCAACGGCGCCTCGCAAACCTTGTGCGGCGATATCGACCAGAGCGCCCGTGAGTCGCGCTACGACCTGGAAATCCAGGACACCCTGAGCCTGTCCGACAGCCTGCGACTGGTCACCGGGGCAAACTATCGCTACGACCGGGCCGACTCCGAGACGTACTTCAACGGCACGCTGGACGACACCACTTGGCGCCTGTTCGGCCAACTGGAGTGGCGGGCCAGCGAACATTGGCTGGTACAGGGCGGTGCGATGTTCGAAGACACCCACCTGACCGGCAGCTCGCTGACGCCGCGGGTGGCGGTCAACTACCTGATCACACCACGCCATGGCCTGCGGGCGGTGTACTCCGAGGCGGTGCGCTCGCCGGACATGTTCGAGAACAATGTCAATTGGAGTTATCAGGTCACCAACCTCAAGCCCACCGCCTTCGGCCAGAGCAGTGCCCGTTATTTTGTCCAGACCCGAGGGCCGGGAAACCTGGACCAGGAGCACATGCGCTCCCGGGAACTGGGCTACAACGGTTATTTCATGAACCTGGGGCTGAGCGTCGATGTGAAGCTGTTCCATGACGAAATCACCGGCATGATCAGCGAACCCCTGCGCAACAATCAGTACATTGCCAGCAACGCCAATGAATCACAGTTTTCCGGGGCCGAAACCCAGTTCGACTGGCGCATCACCAGCGCCGACCGCCTGCGCCTGACCTATGCCTACGTCGATGCGCTGGCCAGCAATGCCCTCGACGAACAGCCGACCGCCCGCAATAGCGGTTCGGCCGGCTGGCTGCGGGACTGGGGCCGAGGCTGGAACAGTGCGGTGTTCTATTATGGCGCGGACGACCTTAACGGCTATCGCTTTGAACGAGTCGACACCCGCCTGGCCAAACGCATTTCTTTGGGCAAGGCCAACCTGGAACTGGCGGGCATCCTGCAGCAGCGTCTCGACAACCAGCCCACTACGTTTATCGACAACCACTACGACTCCCGTCACGTCCTGTATTTCACTGCGGAGTTGTCGTTCTAGATGTTCCGGGGTCAATCGCGCAAGACGCCCTTTCGTGGCCGCCTGCCGCTGGCGCTGTGCCTGGTGTTTGCAGGCTGGCTGGCAACGATCGAGGCCCGCGCCGCCGACATTCTATTGACCGGTGCCCATAACAGCCCTGGCGCTCAGTCATTCACCCAGGCCCTGAAGGCCCTGCGCCCCGAGGACAACGTCAGGTTTACTCCGCTGGCCAGCCTGCCGGCGCCCGGCAAACTGCCCCGCAATGTCCGCCTGATTTTGCTTGACCTGCCCAGCCTCGACTGGCGCCTGCAGGAAACCCACGGGCCCGCCACCCTGGTACTGCGAATCAGCCGCCAACAAGCCAGGGACCGCCTGGGCGAGACAACGCCCGATCACCTGAGCCTGTTGTGGAGCGATCCGCCGCTGACGCGGCAATTGCGTCTGATCCGCGCGATCCTTCCGCAAATGCGCAGGGTCGGCGTGCTGTTCGATGGGCACAGCGAGTTCCTGCTCAAGGAAATCCGCCAGGCAGCGACGCCGTTGGGGCTGGAGATCGTGAGTGAACGCTGGGACGACACCAGTGACAGTCGCCCTCTGCAAAAGCTGTTGGGCCGCAGCGATGTGCTGCTGGGGCTCGACGACCCCGATCTGTACAACCCCAAGACGGTAAAGAATCTGTTGCTCAGCAGCTACGCCCGGCAACGTGCGCTGATCGGGCCCAACGCCGCTTTCGTCAAGGCCGGCAGCCTGGCCAGCACCTACAGCGACCAGGAGGACTGGCTGGCAATTCTCGACGATTTGCTGGACCGCCCCGCCGCCACCTGGCCCCGCACCCTGTATCCGGCCCGCTTCAAAGTCCTGAGCAACCAGCAGGTCGCCCGCTCACTGGGGATCGAGCCGATTGACGCCGAATCCGTCGCTGCACAGCTGGCCGAAGGAGAACAACGCCCATGACCTTGCGTCGCCGCTGGGACATCAATACCCGCACCCAGCTTATCGCCCTCGGCCCGGCCTTGCTGCTGACGGTGCTGTTGATCAGCTTCTTTACCTTCGTGCGAATCCAGGACCTGCGCCAGGAACTCAACCATACCGGGCAGTTGATCGCCAACCAGCTGGCCCCGGCCACGGAATATGGGGTGATATCGGGCAATAACGAGGTGCTGGAAAATCTGCTCACCGCCACCCTGGCCACGCCTCATGTGCGTTTTCTGGAGGTTCAAGACAGCACGGACCGGGTTGTGGTGTATGTCGAGCAGCCCGCGCAAGGCCGCAAGCATTCCCAGCAGATCGAAGTTTTCCAGGCGCCGGTTCGCCTGCAGCGCATTGCCTTGAACAATGATTTCCTGCAAGGCAACAGCATGACCATCGAGGCGCCCGATGAGGATTACCTGGGCCGGGTGATCGTCGGCATGTCCAGTGACGCCTTCAGCCAGCGGCAGCAGGAAATCCTCCTCAAGGCCGCGATCCTGGCGCTGTTCGCCCTGCTGTTCACCTTCCTGGTGGCGCGTCGCCTGGCGTCCAACCTGTCCCGGCCGATCCGCGACATCGGCAACGCAGTCATGGCGATCCAGCAAGGCGACTACGGCACGCCGCTGCCCATCGTCGACGATGCCGAACTGGGGGCCTTGTCGCGGCATATCAACAATCTGGCCGACGGTCTCGAGCAAGCCAGCCGTGAACAGCACCAGGCCATGGCGCAACTGATCAAAACCCGGGAAGAAGCGGAGAAGGCCAACAGCGCCAAGTCCGAATTCCTGGCGATGATGAGCCATGAACTGCGCACCCCCATGAACGGTGTACTGGGCATGCTGCAACTGCTGGAAACCACCGAAATGACGGAGGAGCAATTCGAGTACACGGCGCTGGCCAGCGAATCCACCGAGCACCTGCTGAAAGTCATCAACGACATCCTCGACTTCTCGCGCATCGAACGCTCGGCCCTGGAGCTGGAACACATCCCGTTCAATCTGGCGGAGCTGGTCGCCAGTTGCGCCCAGTCGTTCCAGCACAGCGCCGCGCAACGCAAGCTGGGCCTGGACCTGCTGATCCCTGATGACATGCAGCCCTTGCAGGTGCAAGGCGACCCGACGCGGATCCGGCAGATCCTGGTCAACCTGATCGGCAATGCCCTGAAATTCACCGAACAAGGCCGCGTCACCGTGCAATGCCAGTGGCAGGCACTGGATCACGAACTCCTGTGGTTTACCTGCACGGTGCGCGACAGTGGCATCGGGATCGCGACCGAAAGCCTGGAGCGCATGTTCGATGCCTTCCAGCAAGCCGACAGTTCGATTTCCCGGCGCTACGGTGGCACCGGCCTGGGGCTGCCGATTGCCCGCACCCTGGCTGAGCGCATGGGGGGCACATTGCGCGCCCAGAGCGAAGAAGGCCAGGGGTCGGTGTTTACCCTGGAGATTCCTCTGGCCCTGTCGAAAAAAGCACCGATAGCCCTGGCGCCAAAGCTCCCCGACGGCATCGGCAGCGGTCATGGCGAGGGCCGCAACGTGCTGCTGGTAGAAGACAATCCGGTGAACCAGACCGTGATCGAAGCCATGCTGCGCAGCCTGGGCTTCACCGTCAGCATCGCCGCCGACGGCGCCCAAGCCATCCGCAGTGCCGAAAGTCTGATTTTCGAGGCGATTCTGATGGATTGCCGGTTGCCCATCATCGATGGCTACGAAGCCACGCGACAGATCCGCCAGTTACCCGGCTGCGGCGAGGTGCCCATCATCGCTCTGACGGCCAATGCGCTACAGGGCGATCGCGAAGCCTGTCTCGCGGCGGGCATGAACGATTACCTGGCCAAACCGTTCAAAAGAGCTGACCTGCAGCAAATTCTGCAGCGCTGGGTGCGTTAGTGCAGGCGTTTCGACCATCTGCGACTGGCGTGAAAGGCGAAAGTGCGGCAGTCTTAACCACCCGAACAAGTCCCGATTGGGGCTTGAATAAAAATTTCAGTGCACAGGTGTACATTCATTTCCCGTGTGCTGTGACTTTCACTACAACGCAATAGTCTATGAGTAGGCTGTCGATTCGAGGCATGAACGCTTCGATCGGCCGGGAAGATTTGCCCCACCCTGCCGCATGGGACTATTGAGGAGCTCGCATGACCAAACAAAACGCCTTTACTCGGGAAGACCTGCTGCGCTGCAGTCGCGGTGAGCTGTTCGGCCCAGGTAACGCGCAACTGCCCGCCCCGAACATGCTGATGGTGGATCGCATCACCCATATCAGCGAAGAGGGTGGCAAGTACGGCAAAGGTGAATTGGTCGCCGAGCTGGACATCACTCCTGACCTGTGGTTTTTCGCCTGCCACTTCGAAGGTGATCCGGTGATGCCGGGCTGCCTGGGCCTGGATGCCATGTGGCAATTGGTCGGTTTCTTCCTCGGTTGGCAAGGCCTGCCGGGCCGCGGTCGCGCCCTGGGTTCGGGCGAAGTGAAGTTCTTCGGTCAGGTTCTGCCGAGCGCGAAGAAGATTACCTATAACATTCATATCAAACGCGTCCTCAAGGGCAAGCTGAACATGGCCATTGCCGATGGTTCAGTGGCTGTGGATGGTCGCGAGATCTACACCGCCGAAGGCCTTCGGGTCGGCGTTTTCACCTCCACTGACAACTTCTAAGGGTTATCCGCATGCGCCGCGTCGTTATCACTGGTCTGGGCATCGTTTCGTGCCTGGGCAATGACAAAGAGACCGTCTCCGCTAACCTGCGTGCAAGTCGCCCTGGCATCCGGTTCAATCCGGAATATGCCGAAATGGGTCTGCGTAGCCAGGTTTCCGGCTCCATTGACCTTCCCCTCGAAGAGCTGATCGATCGCAAGATCTACCGTTTCGTCGGCCATGCGGCGGCTTACGCCTACCTGGCCATGAAGGACGCCATCGCTGACTCCGGCCTGACCGAAGAGCAGGTGTCCAACCCGCGCACCGGCCTGATCGCCGGTTCCGGTGGTGCCTCGACCTTGAACCAGATGGAAGCGCTGGACATCCTGCGCGAAAAAGGCGTCAAGCGCGTCGGCCCGTACCGCGTCACTCGGACCATGAGCAGCACCGTTTCCGCCTGCCTGGCCACGCCGTTCAAGATCAAGGGCCTGAACTACTCCATCGCCTCTGCCTGCGCCACCAGTGCGCACTGCATCGGCAACGCCATGGAGCAAATCCAGATGGGCAAGCAGGACGTCGTGTTCGCCGGCGGTGGTGAAGAAGAACACTGGAGCCAGTCGTTCCTGTTCGACGCCATGGGCGCCCTGTCCAGCAAGCGCAACGACACCCCGGAAAAAGCTTCCCGCGCCTACGATGCCGACCGTGACGGCTTCGTCATCGCTGGCGGCGGCGGCATGGTGGTGGTCGAGGAGCTGGAACACGCTCTGGCCCGTGGCGCGAAAATCTACGCGGAAATCGTCGGCTACGGCGCCACTTCCGATGGCTATGACATGGTCGCCCCAAGCGGCGAAGGCGCCATCCGCTGCATGCAGATGGCCATGTCCACCGTCGACACGCCCATCGACTACCTGAACACCCACGGCACTTCGACCCCGGTCGGTGACGTTGCGGAAATGAAAGGCGTGCGCGAAGTGTTCGGTGCCAACGCCCCGGCCATCAGCTCCACCAAGAGCCTGTCGGGTCACTCCCTGGGCGCCGCGGGCGTTCACGAAGCGATCTACTGCATGTTGATGATGGAAGGCAACTTCATCGCCGGCTCGGCCAACATCGACGAACTGGACCCGGAAGTGGCCGACCTGCCGATCCTGACCAAGACTCGCGAAGACGCCAAGATCGACACCGTGATGAGCAACAGCTTCGGCTTCGGCGGCACCAACGCCACGCTGGTATTGAAGCGCTGGCAGGGCAAGTAAGCCCCGCCGCAACGCCACACACAAAAACGCCCCGACTGGTTCGGGGCGTTTTTTTTTGGCTACTCTGTACACCACATTCCCTGTGGATAATTCCCTTGTGGGAGCGAGCCTGCTCGCGATGAGGCCCTGACATTCAACATCTAGGTTGGCTGACAGATTGCTATCGCGAGCAGGCTCGCTCTCACAGATTCAGCGCACGACAAACCGTTGCTGCGCCAGCAATCGATCGCCCTGGAACACCATGAACCGCCACTCCCCCGGCACCACTTCGTGGCTTTCGGTGAACTCGTAGGCCATCACATCCTGCGGTGCACCGGGCACCAGTTTCTGGGTGACTTCGAATTTATCGTGGAGCACGCCATCGGGGGTGCGAATGCCTGGGGTGAAATACAACAGGGTCAATGGCTGGTCGTCAGCCACCTTGTCCGCCAAGCGGTAGCGCAGACCGAACTTGGTGCCCAGCTTGGCCGGTACACTTTCAGTCTGCCGGATCTGCTCGTTGCTGCGGCGCAGAACCCGCTCCCCTGATTGCAGTTCGGCTTGGGGCCCTTCGAAGATACCGTACTCCACCGGGCCTTCGACACGGACTTCCGCCTGGGCCAGGCCGCAGACCGACAACAGCGCGACCAGTGCGCTTGAACGGGTGAGGTGCATAGTGCGCTCCTTGATTGTGATGAGCGCGAGGGTATGACGCGGCGGTGACAGGCTGATGACAAGGCGATGGTCACCTTGTGCACTGAGAGCTTCTGTGGGAGCAAAGCTTGCTCGCGCTGCAGGCGCCCTCAATTGCGAAATTGCAATACCTTCATCGCGGGCAAGCCTTGCTCCCACACAACACCGCCAGGAAATTATCCCGAGCTACGTTCTTCGCCACCTCTTCCGGCAACGCATCCAGGAACGGATCGAAGCTGCGTAATTCCTTACCGACATTGTCGAAACGCCCCACTACATCCGACCCCAACATAAAACGCTCCGGGAAGCGCTCCACCAGCTTGAGCCACGCCTCGCGGGGTTTGCCCGCCTCGTCCAGCAGGTAAGGCGTGAGCACGCTCCAGGACAGGTCGATGTACAGGTTCGGATAGGTCTCCAGCATCCGGGTCAGTGTCGGCAACAGAAAATCCAGCCGCGTCTGGTGACGATGGATCTCCATGCTGGTGCCGGCATGGGCCCAAATGAACCGCGTGTGGGGATGGTTGCGCAACGGCTCTTCAATTTCCGGCAAATACAGCGCGTTTTTCTCACGCTTGGAGGTGATGTTGGAGTGCAGCAGCACCGGCAGATCGTTCTCCGCCGCCAGGTGATAGATCCGCGTCATGGCCTCGTTGTTGGCCCGCGGGGTGTCCCCCGACGTCAGTGCCGTCAGGTCGTCATGGCGGGTGAACACCTCACCAATGCCTTGCCACAAACCCGGATACAGATCGAGCATGCGCTGGATGTGCATGGCGGAGTTTTTGTCGTTGGGGTTGAAACCGGACAAAAAAGGATGAAAGTGCTGGCGCTGTTCAGCGGTCAACTTGCTCACCGCCGCCGCGACAATCACATCGGTGGCGCTGTACCAATAAGCGTCCGCATCGTCACCGGCGTAGTAACGCGGGCGCTTGGGCTCATCCTCATGCCATTTCTTGGCCACCGGTATGCCTGAAATCATCACATGCTCGATGCGATTGTCGGCCATCGCCTTCAGTAACTCGGGCATGCCGGCGGTTTCCTGAAAGAAATCGACGTAATGCAGGTGTGCATCGCTGTAGGCATATTCGCGGGCCATGACGCCACTGCTCGAAACGGCCAGCAGCCAGGCGAAGATCAGACGGGTCATGGGCACGGGCGGACTCCAGAAAGTTATGAACAGGATAGACCCCGACCGTCGCGTCCGGGTTCACGGCGCATGTGCCGTCAGTTGTCACGGCGGGTTATGCTTTGCCCATCCGTTGCTCAACCTGGAAGACATCATGATCACGCCCCTGACCATTCGCCCACGCGCAGAAGATGTGGAAGGCCAGCCGATTCTTCGCCCGCTGCCGTCCGCCAAGTGTCGCAGCGTCGGACCGTTCGTTTTTTTCGACCACATGCTGCAAACCTCCTACAAAGCCGGTCAAGGCATGAACATTCGTCAGCATCCCCATATCGGGTTGTCGACCCTCACCTATCTGTTCGAAGGGCAGCTCCAGCACAAGGACAGCCTTGGCTCCGATCAAGTGGTGGACGCCGGGGACGTCAGCTGGATGACCGCGGGCAGCGCCATCGCCCATGTCGAGCGCACGCCCGAATCACTGCTGGGCAGCGACTTCGTCATGCACGGCTTGCAAGTCTGGTTGGCCTCGCCCCAATCCCACGAACAGGGGCCTGGACACTACAGCCATCATCCGGCGCACACCCTGCCGGTCAGCGATAACCTGGGGGTAAAGATCCGGATGATCGCCGGGTCGGGTTTTTGCCTGGAATCACCGGTGCCGACGCTGTCCCCGACCCTGTACGCCGAACTGAACCTGCAAACCGCAACGACCCTGCTGATTCCCACCGAGCATGAAGAGCGGGCACTGTATGTGCTCAGCGGCGAGGCGCAGCTGGACGGTGAACCGCTGGAGCCCCACTCGTTGGTGGTGCTCCCGGCCGGGGAACAAATGACACTGTTCGCCGACAGCGACTGCCATGCGGTGCTGTTCGGCGGCGCGCCGCTGGATGGGCCACGTCGGATCAACTGGAATTTCGTCTCCAGCGATCCGGCGCGAATAGACGAAGCCCGCCGGCGTTGGGCGGCCGGGGACTGGCCGACCGTGCCGGGGGAAAGTGAGCGGATCGAATTGCCCTGAATTCAGCGGTGTCTGACAGGCCGCCATCGCGAGCAGGCTCGCTCCCACACTGGACCGTTGCCATTCGCAAATGGCGCGAACACCTCGGTCAAATGTGGGAGCGAGCCTGCTCGCGATAGCAGTCTGGCAGGCGACAGCCTATTCAGCACCAGGCCCGATCTCAGCCCCTGAGCACTTCATCCAGCAAATTATGCATCGACCGGAACGCCCGTGCGGCAACCTTGGCGTCGTACATCATCTTGCCCGGGACATTGGCCTGTGGATCGGTGAACGAATGCACCGCACCACCGTAGCTCAGCAGTTGCCAATCCACCCCGGCGGCGTTCATTTCGTCTTCGAAAGCCGGCAGTTGCTCCTTGGGCACCAATGGGTCCGAGGCGCCATGCATGACCAGCACCGCCCCCTTGATGTTCTGCGCATCCGCCGGATTGGGTGTGTCCAGGGTGCCATGGAACGAAATAGCGGCCTTCAACGGTGCGCCTGTGCGTGCTAGCTCCAGGGAGCAGCAGCCGCCGAAGCAGAAACCGAACGTAGCAAGTCTCGACGCATCGACCTGCGCCTCACCCTGACTTTGCAGTTGCTCGAATGCCGCCTGCATGCGCTTGCGCAACAAGGCACGATCATTCTTGAGCGGCATCATCGCAGCCCCGGCTTCATCGGCATTGGTCGGGCGCACGTCCTGGCCGTAAAGATCGGCGATCAACACAACATAGCCGTTGGCCGCCACCGACCTGGCGATTTCCTCGGCCCCCGCCCCTACGCCCATCCAATTGGGCGCCATCAGCAAACCCGGGCGCGAGCCCTGCTGGCTAACGTCGAAAGCCAGGCGGCCCTCATAGGTTCGACCATCGATCTGATACTCCAGCGAACTAACCGTAACCTGACTCATGACGGACTCCTCTTGAAACGGAACACCAGAAATGAAAAAACCCGCCGAAGCGGGTTTTTCCTGCACTTGATTAAGCTGACAGTTCAACCAACAGCTTGTTCAGGCGGCGCACATAGGCCGCCGGGTCCTTCAGGCTGTCACCCGCCGCCAGAGCGGCCTGATCGAACAGGATGTGCGACAGGTCGCCGAAACGCTCTTCGCTCTGCTCGTTGTCGAGCTTATCCACCAGCGGGTGAGCCGGGTTGAATTCGAAGATCGGCTTGGAGTCCGGGACTTTCTGACCGCTGGCTTCAAGGATCTGCCGCATCTGCAGGCCCAGGTC
This sequence comes from Pseudomonas sp. N-1-13, assembly GCF_057787095.1. Classification (NCBI taxonomy): domain Bacteria; kingdom Pseudomonadati; phylum Pseudomonadota; class Gammaproteobacteria; order Pseudomonadales; family Pseudomonadaceae; genus Pseudomonas; species Pseudomonas sp. N-1-13. The sequence goes on from NZ_JBYNRI010000001.1 coordinate 4,194,080, forward strand.
CTGTTCACCGATGGCCAGGATCGCCGGGGAGTCCGTCAGGCGGTGAGAAACCCGCACTTCGCTGACGGCATCGCCCAGGGCAGTCTTGATCCGCTCAACCAGGCCTTCCTTGCTCTTGGCGACTTCTTCGGCGGCTTTCTTGTCTTCTTCCGAGTCCAGGTTACCCAGGTCCAGATCACCACGGGCCACGTCGACAAAGCTCTTGCCGTCGAACTCGCTGAGGTAGCTCATCAGCCATTCGTCGATGCGGTCGGTCAGCAGCAGCACTTCGATGCCTTTCTTGCGGAAGACTTCCAGGTGCGGACTGTTCTTGACCTGTGCATAAGTTTCACCGGTCAGGTAGTAGATCTTGTCCTGACCTTCCTTGGCGCGGGCCAGGTAATCCGCCAGGCCAACGATCTGTTCGCCATCATCACCCTGGGTCGAAGCAAAGCGCAGCAGGCCAGCGATTTTTTCTTTGTTCGCGAAGTCCTCGGCAGGGCCTTCCTTCATCACCTGGCCGAAGTTCTTCCAGAAGCTCTTGTACTGCTCGGGCTCGTTTTTCGCCAGTTTTTCCAGCATGTCCAGAACACGCTTGGTCAGCGCCGACTTCATGGAGTCAATGATCGGGTCTTTCTGCAGGATTTCCCGCGAAACGTTCAGGGACAGGTCATTGGAATCGACCACGCCCTTGATGAAACGCAGGTACAGCGGCAGGAACGATTCGGCCTGGTCCATCACGAATACACGCTGCACGTACAGCTTCAAGCCGCGTGGTGCTTCGCGCTGGTACAGGTCGAACGGCGCACGGGCCGGCACGTACAACAGTGAGTTGTACTCCAGCTTGCCTTCGACCTTGTTGTGGCTCCAGCTCAGCGGGTTCTCGTAATCATGTGCAACGTGCTTGTAGAACTCCTGGTATTCCTCGTCCTTCACCTCAGTGCGCGGACGGGTCCACAGGGCACTGGCGCGGTTGACGGTTTCCCATTCCACTTCGGGCTTTTCTTCGCCTTCGGCAGCGGCGACTTCCTTCGGCAGCTCGATCGGCAACGCGATATGGTCGGAGTACTTCTTGATGATGTTGCGCAGGCGCCAGCCATCGGCGAACTCGTCTTCACCGGACTTGAGGTGCAGCACAATGCGGGTACCGCGATCAGCCTTGTCGACGGTGGCGACTTCAAACTCGCCCTCGCCCTTGGACGACCAATGCACACCTTCGCTCGCAGCGAGGCCGGCACGGCGGCTGAACACTTCGACCTGATCAGCGACGATGAACGCGGAATAGAAACCGACACCGAACTGGCCGATGAGGTGGGAGTCTTTTTTCTGGTCGCCGGAGAGGTTCTTCATGAAATCGGCGGTGCCGGACTTGGCGATGGTGCCCAGGTGAGTGATCACCTCTTCGCGGCTCATGCCGATGCCGTTGTCTTCGAGGGTGACGGTCTTGGCGTCCTTGTCGAAGCTCACGCGGATTTTCAGTTCGGCGCCGCCTTCCAGCAACTCTGGCTTGGACAGGGCTTCGAAACGTAATTTGTCGACAGCGTCAGAGGCGTTCGAAATCAGCTCGCGAAGGAAAATTTCCTTATTCGAATACAGCGAGTGAATCATCAGGTGCAGCAGTTGCTTCACCTCGGTCTGGAAGCCCAGGGTTTCCTTTTGAGTTTCCACGCTCATGGTCATCAAACTCCAAGTGGATGGTGGTGTCCGCCTCGCTGAGATTGGCGGCGGGATGTCCTCAAGGTGGGGGCAACGCTGATGATTTCAAGGGCTATGCGCTTTTGAAGACTCCTGAATCTTGAAATGCGCCCGGGCGGTGGCAATGGGTTCGGCCTCGAGATCCTGCCAGGCGGTGATCGCAACATTGGCTACCCGGCGCCCCTGCCGCCAGACCTGACATCTGGCGAAAGTGTCGCGAAACTGCCCGGCGCGCAGGTAATCCAGGGAGAAATCGATGATTTTCGGCACGCCCGTCGCACGGGTGGCAATCAACAGATACACCGCGGCCGACAACTCCATGAAACCGGCGATGACGCCGCCGTGGATGGCCGGCAATAAAGGGTTACCAATGTTGTCCTTGTTGGCCGGCAGGCGAAACAGCAGCTCCTCGCCCTGACGCGAGCATTCCACGCCGATCAACCGCGCATAAGGAATCGAGGCCAGCAGCAGCGCGTAGTCGCCCCGCTCGCAGGCTTGGCGCAGTTGTTCCTGAGTGATATCGCTCATGGTTTGTCTACGGCAGCCAGCGGGCCACCCCTTTTGATTCCCTTGGCGTGCTGGCCCAGGCGCATGAAGGTGCCCACCACATGGGCGATGGGTTGTTCGGGGTCGTCCTGATAGGCAAATCCACGGCTGAAGATCACGTCCTGAGTGACCCGATAGCATTGGGCAAAGCCATAGACATCCTTGTTCGGTTCAGCGGCGTGCATGTAGTCGATGCGCAGGTCCAAAGTCGGACAGACCTCGAACTGCGGCAACACACACAACGTCGACATGCCACACGCCGTGTCCATCAACGACGTCAACGCGCCACCATGGATGATGCCCGTAAGGGGGTTGCCGACGATCTGGGGGCTGTAAGGCAGGATCACAGTCAGCCCCTCGGGACTGGCACTGTGCAACTTCAAGCCCAGCACCTGACAATGTCGCAGTGCGGACAGAAAGCGTGTCGCACGCTCAAAAACGGGGTCTTGCGCCATTGGATTTAACGCCTTTATTAATGAGCAGTCGCGGTAACAAGCATGCCCTGTAAAGTTCCGTTCCCATACAAAGTTATATATCTGTAGCAAAAGAGGAACTTAATCCAAGGGGGGGCGTTCAAAAGGCCAGTAGTTATTTCCATAAGGAGAAACACCCCATGCGTAAGACTTTAGCTATTGCCTTGATGTTGGCCGCCTCCCTCGGTCTCGCTGCCTGCGATAAAAAATCCGAGGACAAAGCTCAAGATGCCAACGAACACGCTGAGCAAGCTCAGGAAAAAATGAGCGAAGCACAGGATAAAGTGAACGACGCAGCGAAAGAAAACGCCGAAGCCGCCAAAGATCAGGCCGAATCGAACGAAGCTGCTACACAGGAACAAGCACCTGCAACAGCGCCCGCCACCGCACCGGCAACCAACTAATACGGTTTGGGCATATAAAGAAACCCGCTTAGCGCGGGTTTTCTTTTGTCTGCGATTTGGTAGTGATCGTTCTGTCAGGCCGGATCTTTGCCTACATCAGGCAATGGCGCCTCGGTGGGGGTGTAAACCATGACCTGCAGCACGTCGGAGTGAAACTCCCGGCGGTACAGCACCAACACCACGCCTGCACTCATCAACATGAACAACCAGGGGCTGACGAACCACGCCAACATGGTCATGCCGAAATAATAAGCGCGCAGGCCAAAATTGAACTGGTTGGCCGCCATGGAGATCACCCGCGCCGCCCTGAGCGCGAAGGCCTTGCGCTCCTGCGCCGTTACATGTCGCTCACCGATCATCGGCGCCGATCCCACCAGAACCGCTGCGAAGTTGTATTGGCGCATGCACCAACTGAAGGTGAAGAAGGCATACACAAACACCAGCGCCAGGCACAGCAACTTGGCCTCGGACATGCCTTGGGACGCCTGCTGCACCATCGGCAAGTCGGCCAACAACGACACCGCACGATCGGACGCCCCAAGCACCGTCAGGATGCCCGCCAGGATGATCAGCGTGCTGGAGGCGAAGAAGGACGCGTTGCGCTCCAGGTTGCCGATCACGCTGGCGTCGGCGATACGGTTTTCGCGCAGCAACATGCGGCGCATCCAGTCTTCGCGATACAAGTGCATGACGCTGGCCAGACAGGCCGTATCGCGAGCTTTCAACGACGCATAACGGGTGTAGCCGCCCCAGCAGACGACGAACCAGACAGCGGCCAGAAGATGGATCAGATTGGCTTGGATGAATGACATGTAATTCCTTATCTGACGAAGAACATGGAGCAGCTTGCGATTGACCTTGCTCAGTCCACAGGGCCGGCACAAGCCTTTCAAGACAATGCTTCGACGTTAGTCCAAGGAAAAAGACACTGCACCCGCGCCATAAAAATCTATGGTCACCCCCATTTTTGCAATACTGATTAATGGGTGAAGTGGTTGGCTTGCTTAAATCTATCCGGCGTCGATCCAGGGCATGCCCCGCGCCACGATGAGAGTCGCGCCTGACGATCCTGAAAAATGCCGCGGCTTCTGAAGCCGATTTTTATGTCAGGTTCTTCGTCAGGCCGGTGGGCCGTTCACGTCATCCGTTGTTCAGCTATCGCAAAACCTGAAGGGTGATTCGTGGTACTGCAACAACCGCAGGGTCAGGCGTTCAGCGCGTCTGACCCTGCTTCATATTGCGTATGGTGAGCCGCTAGCGCCCACGCGATCCGCGCCAGCTTGTTAGCCAGGGCGCAGGCCACCACGTTCGAGTGTCGTCGCCCAAGCAATGAGCGCACCCAGTCGGCCAGAGCCCCTTTCTGGTGTTCTAGCCTCTGCATATAGACCCGAGCACATTGAACCAGCAACTGCCTGAGGTGCTTGTCGCCGCGCTTGCTGATACCCAGCAAATTAGCCCTGCCGCCGGTGCTGTACTGCCTGGGCACCAAGCCCACGGAGGCGGCGAAGTCACGGCTGCATCGGTACTGCCTGCCGTCCCCCATCTCTACAGCCAGCAGGCTGGCGGTGATCGGCCCGACACACGGCAAGCTCAGCAAGCGGCTGCCGAGATCATCGTCGGCCAGTTGGCTTGCCAGCTCTTTATCCAGCGCCTTGATCTGTTCATCCAGATAACAGAAATGCTCATGCAAGCGCTGTAACAGCACTGTCAACCGAACGGGCAACTCATGCTCAGCCAAAATACTCGCCAACCGCTTCATGATCGCCAGGCCCTTGGGCAGGCTGATGCCGAACTCCAGTAGGAAACCATGCATTTGATTGGCGGTTTTGGTGCGATCGCGTACCAGCGACTCGCGCAGGCGATGCAGAACGGAAAGCGTCTGCTGTGCCTCGGTTTTAGGCGAAACGAAGCGCATCGATGGACGCGAAGCCGCCTCGCAAATGGCTTCGGCATCCACGAAGTCATTTTTGTTGCCTTTGACGAAGGGGCGGACGAATTGCGGGGAAATCAGTTTGGCTTCATGCCCCATGGCCATCAGCTGGCGAGCGACGAAATACGCCCCGGCACAAGCTTCCATCACCACGGTACAGGCCGGCAGATTGCCGAAGAGCGTCATCATCTGTTGACGCGAGAACTTCTTGCGAAACACCTCTCGGCCCAATTTGTCTTGGCCGTGCAGGTGGAAACTGTGTTTACCGAGATCGATCCCGATCAGCGCTGACTCGCTCATAATGATGGCCTCCGAAAACAAAACACCCTGCGAAAGCGTAGCCCTTGCAGGGTGTGGGGGTGACCATCTCATTAATGCCCCGTATCGATGGATACGGGGCATTGGTTTTTTACCGGTGGGCCCACTCGTGGCAGGCCGCGGCAACTCAGGCCAAGGCTTCGCTGCGCTTGCCCAGCAGACGATCACACACCAACGCAACCGCCAGGGTCATCACCGACGGCACGAGCCAGGCCAGGCCCTGCTCGCTCAATGGCAGGTGGGCCATTTGCGTCGGCATCCAATCCGCCAGTCCGGCGCCTTTAAGCGCATCGATCAGGCCGAACAGGAACGACACCAGCATGACCGGGCCGACAATGCGCCCCTGCTCATGCCAGAAGTCCTTGCAGAAGCTCAGGGCCACCAAGGCAATGCACGGTGGGTAAATCGCGGTCAGGACCGGGATCGAGAAAGCGATCAGCTTGGTCAGTCCGAGGTTCGACACCAGCAGCGAAAACGCCGCCAGGATGACCACCAATGTTTTGTACGACAGCGGCAAGACACGGCTGAAGTACTCGGCACAGGCGCACGTCAGGCCAACTGCAGTGACCAGGCACGCCAGGGAAATCAGCACCGCCAGGAAACCGCTGCCCAGGCTGCCGAACGTGTGTTGCACATAGGCATGCAGCACAGCCGCGCCGTTTGTCGCGCCCGCAGCCACTTCATGGCTGCCAGATCCCAGGCGGAACAGACTGACATAGACCAGCGCCAGCCCGACCCCGGCGATCAGCCCGGCGATGATGGCGTAGCGGGTGATCAAGGCAGGCGATTCAACGCCCCGGGAACGGATCGCATTGACGATGACGATGCCAAACACCAATGCGCCCAGAGTATCCATGGTCAGGTAACCGTTGATGAACCCTTGGGAGAATGGCGCGGCCACGTATTGCGGTGTCGCCACGCCGATATCGCCGGCGGGCAAGGCAAACGCGGCAATGCCCAGCACGGCCAGGGCGATGATTTTCAGCGGAGCAAGGAATCGCCCGACGGTGTCCAGCAAGCGACCGGGATAGAGCGAGATGAAGAACACCAGCAGGAAATACACCGCACTGTAGAGAAACAGCGCCAGCGGGCTTTCACCGGTCAACGGCGCCAGCCCGACTTCGAAGGAGACTGTGGCGGTGCGCGGAGTGGCGAACAGCGGCCCGACGGCCAGGTAGCACACAGCCGCCAGCAGGCCACCGGCCACCTTGCCGATAGGACTGCTCAAGGCATCCATCGCCCCACCGACCTTGGCCAGCGCAACGACGGTGATGACCGGTAGCCCGACCGCCGTGACCAGAAAGCCCAGCGCCGCCATCCAGACATGGGGCCCGGACTGCAAACCGACAATCGGCGGGAAGATGATGTTGCCAGCCCCGACGAACAGGGCAAAGGTCATGAAACCAAGCGCCAGGATGTCCTGGCCTTTCAACACTTTCATTTTAAGGAAACCACACTGCTGAATCGGAATTTAGAGAGGGACTTCCCTTGAGGGTGGAGGGAAATGCTGCCGATCCGTATAAGACCAACCCGTTTAGCGCACCGCGTCCTTGTGAGCCACAGTCGCAAAAATGGCGGCTAGCCTAACGAATTAGTGCGAATAACGCACTGTTACAGGGCGAACTATCCGATACACGACATTTCCGTGTCGCGTTTTTGCATCTAAATGGGTTGCTGATTGCAATTCCCTCATCCGAAAACGACAAAGGCCACCCGAAGGTGGCCTTTGTTGCTGGAACAAAAAAGTCAGCCGAAGCTTACTTCTTCATTTCCCAGCCAGTCAGCTCGGCCAGGGCCTTGCCGATGTCTGCCAGCGAACGCACGGTTTTCACGCCTGCGTCTTGCAGAGCGGCGAATTTCTCGTCCGCAGTGCCTTTGCCGCCAGAGATGATTGCGCCAGCATGGCCCATGCGCTTGCCCGGAGGAGCAGTCACACCCGCGATGTAGGAAACAACCGGCTTGGTCACGTTAGCCTTGATGTAGGCAGCCGCTTCTTCTTCAGCCGAACCGCCGATCTCACCGATCATGACGATCGCTTCGGTCTTCGGGTCTTCCTGGAACAGCTTCAGGATGTCGATGAAGTTGGAGCCCGGGATCGGGTCACCGCCGATGCCGACGCAAGTCGACTGACCGAAACCGGCGTCAGTGGTCTGCTTGACGGCTTCGTAAGTCAGGGTGCCGGAACGGGAAACGATACCGACCTTGCCTGGCAAGTGAATGTGACCTGGCATGATGCCGATCTTGCATTCGCCTGGAGTGATCACGCCTGGGCAGTTAGGACCGATCAGGGTGATACCCAGCTCGTCGCACTTGACCTTGGCTTCCAGCATGTCGATGGTCGGGATGCCTTCGGTGATGCAGACGATCAGCTTGATGCCGCCGAACGCTGCTTCAAGGATGGAATCCTTGCAGAAAGGAGCTGGAACGTAGATCACGCTGGCGGTGGCGCCAGTGGCAGCAACAGCGTCTTTGACGGTGTTGAAGACAGGCAGGCCCAGGTGTTCGGTGCCGCCTTTGCCCGGCGTTACGCCACCAACCATCTTGGTGCCGTATTCCAGAGCTTGCTGGGTGTGGAAACTACCTTGCGAACCGGTAATACCCTGGCAGATAACCTTGGTGTCTTTATTGATCAGGACGCTCATTATTTGCCCTCCGCAGCTTTAACGACTTGTTGAGCAGCGTCGGTCAGGCTGGTAGCAGCGATGATGTTCAAACCGCTTTCTGCCAGTACTTTAGCGCCCAGCTCAGCGTTGTTGCCTTCGAGGCGAACAACAACCGGGATTTTCACGCCGACTTCTTTCACGGCGCCGATGATGCCTTCGGCAATCATGTCGCAACGAACGATGCCGCCGAAGATGTTGACCAGTACTGCAGCGACGTTAGTGTCGGACAGGATGATCTTGAACGCTTCGGTTACGCGTTCCTTGGTAGCACCACCGCCCACGTCGAGGAAGTTGGCTGGCTTGCCGCCATGCAGGTTGACGATGTCCATGGTACCCATGGCCAGGCCAGCACCGTTGACCATGCAGCCGATGTTGCCTTCCAGGGCCACGTAGTTCAGTTCGAACTTGGCAGCGTGCGCTTCGCGCGGATCGTCTTGCGACGGATCGTGGAAAGTCTTCAGCTTAGGCTGACGGTACATGGCGTTGGCGTCGATGTTGATCTTGGCATCGAGGCAGTGCAGATCGCCGTCGGCCTTGATCACCAGCGGGTTCACTTCCAGCAGCGCCAGGTCGTGGTCCTGGAACAGCTTGGCCAGGCCTACGAAGATCTTGGCGAACTGAGTGACCTGCTTGCCTTCCAGGCCCAGCTGGAATGCCAGCTCACGACCCTGGAATGGCTGGGCGCCAACCAGTGGATCGATGGTGGCCTTGAGGATTTTCTCAGGGGTATCGTGAGCGATTTTCTCGATGTCCACGCCACCTTCGGTGGAAGCCATGAACACGATACGGCGGCTCGAACGGTCAACGACAGCGCCCAGGTACAGCTCTTTAGCGATATCAGTGCACGATTCAACCAGGATCTTGGTGACTGGCTGACCGTTGGCGTCAGTCTGGTAGGTCACCAGACGCTTGCCCAGCCACTGCTGTGCGAAGGCTTTGGCGTCTTCTTTGCTGCGAACCAGCTTGACGCCGCCCGCTTTACCGCGACCACCGGCGTGAACCTGGGCTTTGACAACCCATTCGCTGCCGCCGATTTTGTCGCAAGCTTCTGCTGCCGCTTCCGGGGTGTCTACCGCGTAGCCGGTGGATACTGGCAGGCCGTACTCAGCGAACAGCTGCTTACCCTGATACTCGTGAAGATTCATGCTTATTACCGTCTTCGTTAGGTACTGCGCATTCGGTGCTGCACCGTTATGGTGCCGCACCACCTGTGACTGCTGCTTGCGTAGCGTTCCGGTTGACCGGTGCCGCTACGCAAGGCTGCGTCCAGCGGATATTCCGCGGTGAGTCTTGCTCGCAAGGCTCACGACGGGCCATACCGCCGTGGTTTCTTATTGTCTATTAACGCTTTTTGCGGTTGGCCACGTGGATGGCACCGCCATTTACGGCCAGGGCCGCTTCGTGCAAGGCTTCGGACAGGGTCGGATGGGAGAAGACCATCATGCCCAGATCTTCAGCGCTGGTGCCGAATTCCATGCCGATCGCGCCTTGCTGTACCAGCTCGGCAGCGCTTGGGCCAATCACGTGAACGCCCAATACACGATCCGTCTTGGCATCAGCGATGACTTTCACGAAACCACCGGTATCGTTGGCTGCCATGGCACGGCCGGAGGCTGCGAACGGGAAGGTGCCGACGTTAACTTCAACACCTTCGTTTTTCAAGGCTTGCTCGGTCTTGCCAACCCATGCGATTTCCGGGTGGGTGTAGATAACCGACGGGATCAGGTCGTAGTTGATCTGGGCTTTGTGGCCCTTGATGCGCTCGACCACCATGATGCCTTCCTCGGACGCTTTGTGCGCCAGCATCATGCCGCGTACCACGTCACCGATGGCGTAGACACCCGGAACGTCGGTTGCGCATTGCTCGTCAACCGCGATGAAGCCGCGCTCATCGAGGGTCACGCCGCAATCGGCGGACAGCAGGTCAGTGGTCACTGGGCGACGGCCAACCGCAACGATCAGTTTGTCGAAGGTGATGGTCTGTTCGCCGTTGGCGTCGGTGTAGTTCACCACGACTTCTTCGCCGTTGACCTTGGAGCCGGTCACGCGAGCGCCCAGCTTGATGTCCAGGCCTTGCTTGGTCAGGGTTTTCAGCGCTTCCTTGGAAACCGCGGTGTCGGCGGCCATCAGGAAGGTGTCCAGTGCTTCGAGGACGGTTACTTGCGCGCCCAGGCGCGACCAGACCGAACCCAGCTCCAGACCGATAACACCCGCGCCGATCACGCCCAGGCGTTTTGGTACGGATTGGAACTCCAGAGCGCCGGTCGAATCGACGATCACGTTCTGGTCCACCGGAGCCGGCGGAATGTCGATCGGACGCGAGCCCGGTGCCAGGATGACGTTCTCGGCTTCGATCACTTCAACCGAGCCGTCTGGCTTGGTCACTTCGACCTTCTTGCCCATCAGCAGCTTGCCGTGGCCCTGGATCGAGGTCACGCCATTGGCCTTGAACAGGGTGGCAACGCCAGAGGTCAGGCCTTTGACGATGTTGGCCTTGCGGCCAACCATGGCAGGTACGTCAATGGTGACGCTTTCGCGGTTGACACCGCCAATGCCGTGGATGGCCAAGCCATCCTGCGCTTCATGGAACTTCCAGGAGCTGTCCAGCAGCGCCTTGGACGGAATGCAACCGACGTTCAGGCAAGTACCGCCGAGGGCCAGTTTGCCCTCCTTGTCGGTGTATTTCTCGATGCAGGCAGTGGTGAGGCCCAGTTGCGCAGCCTTGATGGCCGCTACGTAGCCGCCAGGGCCCGCACCAATCACTACCACGTCGAATTTCTGAGTCATGAGTCATTCCTTCTCGAATCAAACCGGACGGTCACTTGTGGAGACCGTCGTGGGACGAAACCGGTTATTTCAGCAAGAGGCCGGTCAACCGACCGGCCCTTGCGGCGAATCAGATATCCAGCAGCAGACGAGCCGGATCTTCAAGCAGGTTCTTGATGGTTACCAGGAAAGTCACGGCTTCTTTACCGTCGATCAGACGGTGATCGTAGGACAATGCCAGGTACATCATCGGACGAATCACGACCTGACCATTGATCGCCATCGGGCGTTGCAGGATGTTGTGCATGCCCAGGATCGCCGCTTGTGGCGGGTTGACGATCGGGGTCGACATCATCGAACCGAATGTACCACCGTTGGTGATGGTGAACGTACCGCCGGTCATCTCTTCGATGGACAGCTTGCCGTCACGGGCTTTCTTGCCGAAGGTGGCGATGCCGCCTTCGATTTCAGCCAGGCTCATCAGTTCGGCGTTACGCAGGACCGGAACCACCAGGCCACGGTCGCTGGAGACCGCAACACCGATGTCGGCGTAACCGTGGTAAACGATGTCGGAACCGTCGATCGACGCGTTGACGGCCGGGAAGCGCTTGAGTGCTTCAGTGGCAGCCTTGACGAAGAACGACATGAAGCCCAGGCGTACGCCGTTGTGGCTCTTCTCGAACAGGTCCTTGTACTTCGAACGCAGGGCCATGACTTCGGTCATGTCGACTTCGTTGAAGGTGGTCAGCATCGCCATGTTCGACTGGGCTTCAACCAGACGCTCGGCAACCTTGGCGCGCAGGCGGGTCATCGGAACGCGTTTTTCAACGCGATCACCGGCAGCGAACACCGGAGCGGCAGCGGCAGGCGCGGCAGCCTTGGCTGGCGCAGCGGCCGGAGCGGCTTTCTTGGCGGCAACCGCTGCAACCACGTCTTCCTTGGTCACACGACCACCCTTGCCGGTGCCGGCAACGGAAGCGATGTTGATGCCATTCTCTTCAGCCAGCTTGCGAGCAGCAGGAGCGGCGACTGGATCGTCTTCGCCGCCAGCGGCAGGAGCAGCAGCCTGAGCGGCGGCCGGTGCGGCAGCAGCAGCCGGAGCAGCGGCAGCAGCGCCGCCCGCTTCGATGGAGCCCAGCACTTCGGCCGACAGAACGGTGTCGCCTTCGTTCTTGACGATGGCGCCCAGGACGCCGTCAGCTTCGGCCAACACTTCCAGGACAACTTTGTCGGTTTCGATGTCGACGATCAGTTCGTCGCGCTTGACCGCGTCGCCCGGTTTTTTGTGCCAGGTGGCAATCGTGCCATCGGCAACCGATTCCGGGAAAGTGGGGGCTTTGATCTCGATAGCCATTATCTGTGGTTCCTTAAATTCGGTTTCAGGTGCGCGAAGGCATTAAACGGTAAAGGCATCTTGCAGCAGTTGTTCCTGCTGCTCGGCGTGCATCGATGCATAACCACAAGCAGGTGCAGCAGAAGCGTCACGGCCGGCGTACTCAAGTACGAGCGACTTGTCGTGAGCGCTGATGATGCGGCGCATGTGATGTTGACTGCAGTACCACGCACCCTGGTTCATCGGCTCTTCCTGGCACCAGACGATGTGCTTCAGGTTTTTGTACGGAGCCAGGATTTCGACCAGGTCGTCCTCCGGGAACGGGTACAGCTGCTCGAGACGCACGATGGCGATATCGTCACGGCCTTCGGCACGGCGTTTTTCCAGCAAGTCGTAATAGACCTTGCCGCTGCACAGAACCACGCGACCGACGTTGGCCGGATCCTGAGCGTCGATTTCCGGGATAACGGTCTGGAACGAGCCTTCGGCCAGATCTTCCAGAGTCGAGATCGCCAGCTTGTGACGCAGCAATGACTTCGGTGTCAGCACTACAAGCGGCTTGCGCAGCGGGCGAATCACCTGACGGCGCAGCAAGTGGTAGATCTGAGCCGGGGTCGTCGGTACGCACACCTGGATGTTGTGCTCGGCGCACAGTTGCAGGTAACGCTCCAGACGTGCCGAAGAGTGCTCCGGCCCCTGCCCTTCATAACCGTGTGGCAACAGCATGGTCAGACCGCAGAGACGGCCCCACTTGTGCTCGCCGCTGGTGATGAACTGGTCGACAACCACCTGGGCACCGTTGGCGAAGTCGCCGAACTGGGCTTCCCAGATCACCAGCGCATTCGGCTCGGTGGTGGAGTAGCCATATTCGAACGCCAGGACGGCTTCCTCGGACAGCAGCGAGTCGTACAGGTCGAAACGTGGCTGGCCTTTGTACAGGTGTTGCAGCGGGATGTAGGTGCTGGCGTCTTTCTGGTTGTGCAGCGCCGCGTGACGGTGCGAGAAAGTGCCGCGGCCTACGTCCTGGCCGGTGATGCGCACAGGGTGACCTTCGAACGCCAGGGTCGCGTATGCCATGGTTTCGGCATAACCCCAGTTGATCGGCAGGCCGCCGGCTTGCATCTTCTGCCGGTCTTCGTAGATTTTCGCGACCTGACGCTGGACCACGAAGCCTTCCGGAATTTCCAGCAGCTTGGCGGACAGTTCCTGCAAGGTCTTGAGATCAAAACGGGTGTCGTGACGAGCGGTCCAGGCATGACCCAGGTACGGGCGCCAGTCCACGAACAGCTCTTTGTTCGGCTCTTTGACCAGGCTTTTTACAACATGCAGGCCATTGTCCAGGGCATTGCGATATTCATCGACTTTTTCCTGGACGCGCTCAGCGTCCAGCACACCGCTCTGGGTCAGGCGCTCGGCATACAGCTCACGGGTGGTGCGCTGCTTGGCGATCTGCTGGTACATCAGAGGCTGGGTGCCGCTTGGCTCGTCGGCCTCGTTGTGGCCGCGACGACGGTAGCAGACCAGGTCGATCACCACGTCACGCTTGTACTGCATGCGGTAGTCAATGGCCAACTGGGTCACGAACAGCACGGCTTCCGGGTCATCGCCATTCACATGGAGAATCGGTGCCTGGATCATCTTCGCAACGTCGGTGCAGTACTCGGTGGAACGCGAGTCTTCCGGGTTGCTGATGGTGAAGCCGACCTGGTTGTTGATCACCAGGTGAATGGTACCGCCGGTCTTGAAGCCGCGAGTCTGCGACATCTGGAAGGTTTCCATGACCACGCCCTGACCTGCGAATGCAGCGTCACCGTGGATGGAAATCGGCAGGACTTTTTCGCCAGTCGGGTCGTTGCGACGATCCTGACGGGCACGGACCGAACCCTCGACCACCGGAGAAACGATTTCCAGGTGGGACGGGTTGAAGGCCATCGCCAGGTGAACTTCGCCACCGGTGGTCATCACGTTGGACGAGAAACCCTGGTGATACTTGACGTCACCGGAGCCCAGCTCGACCTTCTTCTTGCCTTCGAACTCGTCGAACAGCTCGCGCGGGTTCTTGCCGAAGGTGTTGACCAGCACGTTCAGACGGCCGCGGTGGGCCATGCCGATGACGACTTCCTTGGTGCCGTAGGAACCGGAGCGCTGGATCAGTTCGTCCAGCAGCGGGATCAGGCTTTCGCCACCTTCCAGGCCGAAACGCTTGGTGCCCGGGTATTTGGTGCCCAGGTACTTTTCCAGGCCTTCGGCGGCAGTGACGCGCTCGAGCAAGTGGCTCTTGACGTCAGCGGAGAAGGTCGGACGGCCACGAACGCTTTCCAGACGCTGCTGGAACCACTGGCGCTGCTCGGAATCGACGATGTGCGTAAATTCGGCACCGATGGTGCGGCAATATGTCTGCTGCAACGCTTCGTGAATTTCGCGTAGGCTCGCTTCCTCTTTGCCGATGAACAGGTCGCCGGCACGGAAGGTCGTATCAAGATCGGCATTGGTCAAGCCGTAATGAGTGATCGACAGGTCTGCAGGTGCAGGACGCTGCCACAGCCCCAGCGGGTCCAGCTGGGCTGCCTGGTGGCCGCGCATCCGGTAGGCCTGGATCAGTCGCAGCACTTCAACTTGCTTCTTCTCGTGCTCACTGCTCACGCTGCCGGCAGACACCGGTTGAGCGCGGCGCTGGTTCTTTGCCAGCAGCACGAAATGATCGCGAATTGTCGAGTGCGAAACATCAGTGGCAGAGTTACCGTCAGCCGGCAACTTCTGAAAGTAGGTGCGCCACTCTTCTGGCACAGCGTTAGGGTCGTGCAGGTAGAGCTCGTAGAGCTCTTCCACATAGGCAGCGTTACCACCGGAGAGGTGGGCACTGTTCCACATGCGCTGCATCACGCTTTCTTGCATGCTTGGTCACCCTCGATTTGGGGAACACCATCGGCGAAAACACCGAGCAAACTTGCAGAAGTCCGAATGCAGCGACCAAAACAAGCCACTTAGGATCACGCTGATAGTCCGGGTACCAGCCCGGATGCCCCTGCTTGTCTCATTTCTTCAAAATAAGAACTGCCGCTTTGTGAGCGGCGGTTCTGGTTATAGCCAGGACGCGGGTTGAAGCCCACGCCCCGACCTGTACGGGTACAGCGGTTCTACGGGTACAGCAGCTGAATCACACGCCGCTTTGCAGCAGCATGTTACGTACGTGACCGATGGCCTTAGTCGGGTTCAGGCCTTTCGGGCAGACGTTGACGCAGTTCATGATCCCGCGGCAGCGGAATACGCTGAACGGGTCATCCAGTGCAGCCAGACGCTCGGACGTCTTGGTGTCGCGGCTGTCTGCCAGGAAGCGATACGCTTGCAGCAGAGCGGCCGGGCCCAGGAATTTGTCCGGGTTCCACCAGAAGGATGGGCACGAGGTCGAGCAGCAGGCGCACAGGATGCACTCGTACAGACCGTCGAGCTTTTCACGCTCTTCCGGGGACTGCAGACGTTCGATGGCCGGAGCCGGCGAATCGTTCTGCAGGAATGGCTTCACCTTCTCGTATTGCTTGTAGAAGATGCTCATATCGACGACCAGGTCACGAATAACCGGCAAACCTGGCAGCGGACGAACGATCAGCTTGTTGCCCTTGACCACGGCGGACAGCGGCGTGATGCACGCCAGGCCGTTCTTGCCGTTAATGTTCATGCCGTCGGAGCCGCAAACGCCCTCGCGGCAGGAACGACGGTAGGAGAAACCTTCGTCCTGCTCTTTGATCAGGGCCAGCACGTCCAGCACCATCAGGTCTTTACCACCGGTATCGACCTGGAAATCCTGCATGAACGGCGCGGCGTCCTGATCAGGGTTGTAGCGATAAACACTGACTTGCAACATGGCGGCCACCCTTAGTAAGTCCGGATCTTGGGTTCAAACGTCGGAACGGTCTTCGGCGAGAAGTTCACCGCACGCTTGGCGACACGTTTTTCACCCGGGAAGAACAAGGTGTGGCACAACCAGTTTTCGTCATCACGGTCTTCAAAGTCTTCGCGGGCATGGGCACCACGGGACTCTTTGCGCACTTCTGCCGCGATGGCGGTGGCTTCGGCCACTTCCAGCAGGTTCTGCAGTTCCAGCGCTTCGATACGTGCAGTGTTAAACGCCTGCGACTTATCGTTGATCTTCACGTTGGCGATTCGTTCACGCAATTGAGCCAGCTGAGCGATACCCTTCTGCATGTACTCGCCGGTACGGAACACACCGAAGTAGTTCTGCATGCAGTTTTGCAGCTCGCGACGCAGGGTCGCCACGTCTTCGCCTTCGGTACGCTCATTCAGAGCGGACAGACGCGCCAGGGCGGCTTCGATGTTGGCGTCGGTGGCATCGTCATACTCGATACCCTCGGTCAGCGCTTTTTCCAGGTGCAGGCCGGCAGCGCGGCCGAATACCACCAGGTCGAGCAGCGAGTTGCCGCCCAGACGGTTGGCACCGTGAACCGATACGCAAGCCACTTCACCCACTGCGAACAGGCCAGGGATGATTTCGTCCACGCCTTCGGCGTTCTGGGTGATCGCCTGGCCGTGAATGTTGGTGGCAACGCCGCCCATCATATAGTGGCAGGTTGGAACTACTGGAACCGGCGCAACGACAGGGTCGACGTGAGCGAAGGTCTTCGACAGTTCGCAAATGCCTGGCAGACGGCTGTGCAGCACTTCCTCGCCCAGGTGGTCGAGCTTGAGCATCACGTGGTCGCCATTCGGACCGCAACCGTTGCCGGCGATGATTTCTTTGACCATCGAACGGGCAACTACGTCGCGACCGGCAAGGTCTTTGGCGTTCGGAGCATAACGCTCCATGAAACGCTCGCCGTGCTTGTTGATCAGGTAACCGCCTTCACCGCGGCAACCTTCGGTGACCAGTACACCGGCGCCGGCGATGCCGGTCGGGTGGAACTGCCACATTTCGATGTCTTGTACCGGCACGCCAGCACGCAGCGCCATGCCGACACCGTCACCGGTGTTGATCAGGGCGTTGGTGGTGGACGCGTAGATACGGCCGGCACCGCCAGTCGCCAACACGGTAGCCTTGGCGCGGATGTAGGTGGTTTCGCCGGTTTCGATGCAGATCGCGATCACACCGACGAAAGCGCCATCCTGGTTTTTCACCAGGTCAACGGCGTAGTACTCGTTCAGGAACGTGGTACCGGCTTTCAGGTTGCCCTGATAAAGGGTGTGCAGCAGTGCGTGACCGGTACGGTCGGACGCCGCGCAAGTACGCGCAGCCTGGCCGCCCTTGCCGTAGTCCTTGGACTGACCGCCGAACGGACGCTGGTAGATACGGCCGGTTTCGGTACGCGAGAACGGCAGGCCCATGTGGTCCAGTTCGAAAACCGCAGCCGGACCTTCCTGACACATGTATTCGATAGCGTCCTGGTCACCGATGTAGTCGGAACCCTTGACGGTATCGTACATGTGCCAGCGCCAGTCATCGTTCGGGTCAGCCGAAGCGATGGCACAGGTGATGCCGCCTTGGGCGGAAACAGTGTGCGAACGGGTCGGGAAAACCTTGGTGATCACGGCAGTCTTGTGACCGCCCTGTGCCAGTTGCAGCGCAGCGCGCATGCCGGCACCGCCGCCACCAATAATGATGGCGTCGAAAGAAATCGTAGGAATGTTAGCCATGAATCAGATACCCCAAAGAATCTGCACACCCCAGACGAAGTACGCAAACATCGCGACGCCGCATACTGCCTGGAAGAGGAAACGTACGGCAGTCGCCGACTTGCCGAACGCCATCGGCGTCAGGTAGTCGGTCGCGATGGTCCACATGCCGACCCAGGCGTGAGCGCCCAGTGCGACAAGCGACAGCAGACTGAAGATACGCATCCAGTTGTTTGCGAACAGTTCGTGCCATTGGGCATAGCCAAGGCCAGGGTTTGCTACGACATATCCGATCAGGAAAATGAAGTAAGCCGCGAGAACGACCGCAGACACACGCTGCGCCATCCAGTCATAGAGGCCCGAACGGGAAAGGTTCGTGACGTTGGTTACCATATCCAGACTCCTGCCAGAACGATTACCACCACGGAAACGGCGATAACGATTTTCGAGCCCAGCTTGCCGCCTTCCAGCGTCTCACCGATGCCCATGTCCATGATCAAGTGGCGCACACCGGCAACCAGGTGATACAGCAAGGCGGACAGGATGCCCCAAATCACTAGCTTGGCTAGCGGACTGGTCAGACACGCTTTCACCTGACCGAAGCCTTCTTCCGAGTCGAGCGACTTGTCCAATGCATAAAGCATGATGGCCAGGCTGACGAAGAGAATGACACCGGAGATACGGTGAAGAATGGACGTGTAAGCAGTGACTGGGAGTTTGATGGTCCTTAGGTCTAGGTTTACAGGTCGTTGGCTTTTCACGGCTTTTTTTCACACTGAAGAGCCCCTAACAATCAGGGCAAAGTTGTTGGGGCGCGCACTGGTCAGGTACTCACCACCCAGGGAGTGACGACCCCCAAGAAAGCAGGCCCAAAAGCCCCTGGCGGTCGGTGGCCGAGTATAGACAGTTAGGCTACTAATGACAACGCGTTCACCTTCCCCTAATAGCGCATTGCACATATGAAGCAAAAGGCGTAAACGGCAGGCAATTTCGCGGAAAAAGTCCGGTTAAAGCCTTCTGGAGCAAGACTTTAGGCAAATTGACATTCGAATTTATCTCACTATAGTGGTGCGGGCCCTGCGTGGGGGGTCTGTCTGATGATTCCAAGCATTAATAGGAGGCCACATGGCTGACAAAAAAGCGCAGTTGATCATCGAGGGCGCAGCCCCCGTCGAGCTGCCCATTTTAACCGGCACCGTTGGTCCCGATGTAATCGACGTACGGGGCCTGACGGCCACGGGCCGTTTCACCTTTGACCCGGGTTTCATGTCGACCGCTTCGTGCGAGTCGAAAATCACCTATATCGACGGCGACAACGGCATCCTGCTGCACCGCGGCTACCCGATCGAACAACTGGCTGAAAAGTCGGACTACCTGGAAACCTGCTACCTGCTGCTCAACGGCGAGCTGCCAACCGCAGAGCAAAAGGCCCAGTTCGTCAGCACCGTGAAGAACCACACCATGGTTCACGAACAGTTGAAGACCTTCTTCAACGGCTTCCGTCGCGATGCCCACCCGATGGCCGTCATGTGCGGCGTTGTCGGCGCCCTCTCGGCCTTCTACCACGACTCCCTGGACATCAATAACCCCCAGCATCGCGAAATCTCCGCGATCCGCCTGGTGGCCAAGATGCCGACCCTGGCAGCCATGGTCTACAAGTACTCCATGGGCCAGCCCATGATGTACCCGCGCAACGACCTGACTTATGCAGAAAACTTCCTGCATATGATGTTCAACACCCCGTGCGAGATCAAACCGATCAGCCCGGTGCTCGCCAAGGCCATGGACCGGATCTTCATCCTCCACGCCGACCACGAGCAGAACGCCTCCACGTCCACCGTGCGCCTGGCCGGCTCCTCGGGTGCCAACCCGTTCGCCTGTATCGCCGCCGGTATCGCCGCACTCTGGGGCCCAGCCCACGGCGGTGCCAACGAAGCGGTATTGACCATGCTCGATGAAATCGGCGATGTCTCGAACATCGACAAGTTCATCGCCAAGGCCAAGGACAAGAACGATCCGTTCAAGCTGATGGGCTTCGGTCACCGGGTCTACAAGAACCGCGACCCGCGCGCCACCGTCATGAAGCAGACCTGCGACGAAGTGCTCAAGGAACTGGGGATCAAGAACGATCCGCAACTCGAACTGGCCATGCGCCTGGAAGAGATCGCCCTGACCGACCCGTACTTCATCGAACGCTCGCTGTACCCGAACGTCGACTTCTACTCGGGGATCATCCTCAAGGCGATCGGCATTCCAACCAGCATGTTCACCGTGATATTCGCCCTGGCGCGGACCGTGGGCTGGATCTCCCACTGGAAGGAAATGCTCTCCAGCCCGTACAAGATCGGCCGCCCGCGCCAGTTGTACACCGGCTACGAGTCGCGTGACATCACCCAGCTGGAAGACCGCAAGTAAGACCTGCCTTGCGATAGGTCCCAAGCTGCACCAAAACGGCCCCCGCTTCTTATATAAGAGCGGGGGCCGTTTTGTTTGTGCCCCTCCCCATCTTCTTCGCCCGGTCCGGCGCCATCGCGAGCAGGCTCGCTCCCACATGGAAATGCACTCCCCTGTGGGAGCGAGCCTGCTCGCGATTGGCGGCCGGCCGGCCCCTTAAACCCAACACAAAAAAATACCCCGGCCTCTCGACCGGGGTATTTCTTCAAGCACAACGCTTTAACTTGAAGCTTTCACCTTGCAACTGCTGTTAGTGGTTAACCGCCCCACTCGCCCCCAGGCCAGTCTGCGAACGCACAAACTGCGGGAAGAACAGTGCACGCTCGTTCACGCCTTCAGCCGACTTGTCGGTGACGGAGAAGAACCAGATGCCGACGAAGGCAATGGCCATCGAGAACAGCGCAGGGTATTCATACGGGAAGATCGCCTTCTCGTGCCCCAGGATCTGCACCCAGATGGTCGGACCGAGCACCATCAGGCCCACCGCACTGACCAGGCCCAGCCAGCCGCCGATCATGGCGCCACGGGTGGTCAGTTTCTTCCAGTACATCGAGAGCAGCAGTACCGGGAAGTTGCAGCTCGCCGCGATGGAGAACGCCAGGCCCACCATGAACGCGATGTTCTGCTTCTCGAACAGGATGCCCAGGCCGATCGCCAGCACCGCCAGGGCGATGGTGGTGATCTTCGACACGCGGATCTCATCCTTCTCGTTGGCTTTGCCTTTCTTGACGACACTGGCATACAGGTCATGGGACACCGCCGAGGCACCGGCCAGGGTCAGACCCGCCACTACCGCCAGGATGGTGGCAAAGGCTACGGCCGAGATGAAGCCCAGGAAGATGCTGCCACCCACCGCGTCAGCCAGGTGCACCGCCGCCATGTTGTTGCCACCCAGCAAGGCACCTGCCGCGTCCTTGAAGGCCGGGTTGGTGCTGACCAGCAGGATCGCGCCGAAGCCGATGATGAAGGTCAGGATGTAGAAGTAACCGATGAAGCCAGTGGCGTACAGCACGCTCTTGCGAGCTTCCTTGGCGTCACTCACGGTGAAGAAGCGCATCAGAATGTGCGGCAGGCCAGCGGTACCGAACATCAGCGCCAGACCCAGGGAGAACGCCGAGATCGGATCCTTGACCAGGCCACCAGGGCTCATGATCGCTTCACCCTTGGCGTGAACCTTGACCGCCTCGGAGAACAGCATGTTGAAGTCGAAGTTGACGTGCTTCATGACCATCAGCGCCATGAACGAAGCGCCCGACAGCAACAGCACCGCCTTGATGATCTGTACCCAGGTAGTGGCCAGCATGCCGCCGAACAGCACGTAGAGGCACATCAGGATACCGACCAGAATCACCGCAACGTGATAATCCAGGCCGAACAGCAGCTGGATCAGCTTACCGGCACCCACCATCTGCGCGATCAGGTAGAAAGCCACCACGACCAGCGAGCCGCTGGCAGACAAGGTGCGGATCTGGGTTTGCCCCAGGCGGTAGGACGCCACGTCGGCAAAGGTGTATTTACCCAGGTTACGCAGGCGCTCGGCGATCAGGAACAGAATGATCGGCCAGCCGACTAAAAAGCCGATGGAGTAGATCAGACCGTCGTAGCCAGACGTGAACACCAGCGCGGAAATCCCCAGGAAGGACGCCGCCGACATGTAGTCACCGGCAATCGCCAGGCCGTTCTGGAAACCGGTGATCCGCCCGCCCGCAGCATAGTAGTCGGCTGCCGAGTTGTTGCGCTTGGACGCCCAGTAGGTAATGCACAAGGTCGCGCCAACGAAAGCCACGAACATGACAATGGCCGAAACGTTAAGCGGTTGTTTCTGCACGGCACCGGTCAGGGCTTCAGCCGCCCAGGCCCCCGGTGCGAAAGCTGCGATGCTCAACAGAGCCATTAGACGCCGGATCATTGCTGAGCCTCCTTGAGAATCGCATTGTTCAGATCGTCGAACTCACCGTTGGCGCGTCGCACGTAGATACCGGTCAGGATGAAGGCCGAGACGATCAGGCCGACACCTATGGGGATACCCCAGGTAATGGTGGACTCGGGCGAAATCTTGGCCCCGAGAACATGCGGCCCGTAGGCAATCAGAAGAATGAAGCCTGAATACAACCCAAGCATGATCGCCGAGAGAATCCAGGCGAACTTTTCTCTTTTTCTCACCAGCTCCTTGAAGCGCGGGCTGTTTTGAATCGAGAGGTAAATGCTGTCGTTCATTGTTTTTATCCTCGCAGCACAGATTTAATTGGAACAGCTCTACTCTATGCGGCTGAAGGCCAGGTTCCAGACGACCTTAGTATTAGAACGACATGACGTTTATCGATTGATGACGAGCACCGTTACCCCTTGTGGGAGCGAGCCTGCTCGCGATAGCGGTGGGTCTGTGGGTGCACCTGTCGAATGTACCGTCGCCATCGCGAGCAGGCTCGCTCCCACAAGGACGTGGGCGAGGCTAAAAAACGCAGGCATAAAAAAACCGCATGACGCCACGTCATGCGGTTTCGAGGATGTTAAACCGGGCGGATTACTTGCCGGTCCACTCCTTCACGCGATCCGGGTGCTTGGCAACCCAATCCTTGGCAGCGACGTCCGGCTTGGCGCCTTCCTGAATCGCCAGCATGACCTCGCCGATTTCGTCTTTCGAGTTCCACTGGAACTTCTTCAGGAACGCGACCACTTCCGGCGCCTTGGTGTCCAGCTCCTTGCTGCCGATGCTGTTCACGGTTTCAGCCGCGCCGTAAACGCCTTTCGGGTCTTCCAGGAAGCGCAGTTTCCACTTGGCGAACATCCAGTGCGGCACCCAACCGGTGACGGCGATGGATTCTTTTTTCTTCTCGGCACGGGTCAGCTCGGCAATCATGCCGGCGCCGGAACTGGCCTTGAGTTGATACCCGGTCAGGTCGTAATCCTTGATGGCCTGCTCGGTCTTGATCATGACACCTGAACCAGCGTCGATACCGACAATGCGGTTCTTGAAGCTGTCATCGGTCTTGAGGTCGGCCACGGACTGGGCCTTGACGTACTCCGGCACGATCAGGCCGATTTTTGCATCCTTGAAGTTCGGACCGTAGTCGACCACCTGATCCTTGTTCTTGGTCCAGTAGTCGCCATGGGTCACCGGCAGCCAGGCCGAGAGCATCGCGTCGAGTTTGCCAGTGGCTACGCCTTGCCACATGATCCCGGTCGCAACCGCTTGCAGCTTCACGTCATAGCCCAGTTTCTGCTTGATGACTTCGGCCGCCACATGGGTGGTCGCGACGCTGTCGGACCAGCCATCGACATAGCCGATGCTCAGGGTTTTGGTTTCGGCGCTGGCCAGTGTGGAGCTGATCGCCAGTACCAGTGCGGCACCTGCGCCCAAGAGTCGTCGCATTCTCATCGTTACTTCCCCGAAAGTGCTGCGCCCGACGGATGCCGAGCGGCGTCAACGTATTGTTATGGTGCACAGCGCCCCCATCACGCTCGCCTGCAAAACCGGTTCGAACGTCAGTGGAGTACTGACTCGTTGATCATCAACCTGCGCCGATCTGGAACCTGCTCTGCCTGCGACGTTGAAGCAACGAGAAACGACATCAGAACGCCAGCTACCTGCCTGTGCCATTCGGGCCAACAAAAATGCTCTCCTGCCGGTCACGCCAGAATTCGGCAAACCGCCAGATATCTAGCCGCTACCACGCGTGAACGTGTATCTTCGCGCTACTATCGCGCCCCGTTTGTGCCTGTTTTGTGCTTGTTTTATGCCAATCATGGCACTTGGCTTCACTTCGGCGGTCATAGCCTGCGAACTTCAATCGGCATCTTCCTTTAAGGGATCCAGTCATGCTCCATTCCTTGCGCTTCGCTGCCCTCGCCGGCGGCCTTATTCTGAGTGCGTCCGCGCTGGCGGTGGACATCGATGCCGCCAGCTATGGCTACCCCTTGACCAACCCGTTCGAGGCGACCATCGCCACTACGCCACCGGACCTGCGCCCGGAACTGCCCCCGATCGAAGATATCGACCAGGCGGACCACAGCCTGACCCTGCGCCCGGAACGCGAGTTCATCCTGCCAGACAATTTCTGGCCGGTGAAAAGCCTCACCTACCGCATGGCGACCCAGGACAAGCCCGCGCCGCTGATCTTCCTGATCGCCGGCACCGGCGCGCGATACGACAGCAGCCTCAACGAATACCTCAAGCGCCTCTATTACAAGGCGGGTTACCACGTGGTGCAGCTGTCGTCGCCCACCAGCTTTGACTTCATGAGTGCCGCTTCGCGCTTCGCCACACCCGGCATCACCAAGGAAGACGCCGAAGACATGTACCGGGTGATGCAGGCCGTGCGCGCGCAGAACCCCAAGTTGCCCGTGACCGAGTATTACCTCACCGGCTACAGCCTCGGCGCCCTGGACGCGGCCTTCGTCGCCCATCTGGACGAAACCCGACGCAGCTTCAACTTCAAGAAAGTGCTGTTGCTCAACCCGCCGGTCAACCTCTATACCTCGATCACCAACCTGGACAAACTGGTCCAGACCGAGGTCAAAGGCATCAACAACACCACCACTTTTTATGAGTTGGTGCTCAACAAGCTGACTCGTTATTTCCAGCAAAAAGGCTACATCGATCTCAACGATGCCCTGCTCTATGATTTCCAGCAGTCCAAGCAGCACCTGACCAACGAGCAGATGGCGATGCTGATCGGCACTTCGTTCCGCTTCTCGGCGGCCGACATTGCATTCACCTCGGACCTGATCAACCGTCGCGGCCTGATCATCCCACCCAAATTCCCGATTACCGAAAGCACCAGCCTGACGCCGTTCCTCAAGCGCGCGCTGCAATGCGATTTCGACTGCTATCTCACCGAGCAGGTGATTCCGATGTGGCGCGCGCGCACCGACGGCGGCAGCCTGTTGCAACTGATCGATCAGGTCAGCCTTTATGCGCTCAAGGATTACCTGCACGACAGTCCGAAGATTGCCGTCATGCACAACGCCGACGACGTCATCCTCGGCCCGGGCGATCTGGGCTTCTTGCGCAAGACCTTTGGCGACCGCCTGACGGTTTACCCATTGGGCGGCCACTGCGGCAACCTAAACTACCGCGTCAACAGCGACGCCATGCTGGAGTTCTTCCGTGGCTAAATATCTCCTGCTTATCGCCGCGTTAATGAGTGCTGGCATGGTCCACGCCGATAACAGCAAGGCCAACGCGCCTGTGGTGGTGGACTCCGACGGTTTCAAGGAACCGTTGAGCAAGCTCAAGTTCAACCCCGGGCTGGACCAGCGCGAGTTCGAACGCTCGACCCTCAACGCCCTGAACGTCTATGACCCGCTGGAGTCCTGGAACCGCCGCGTTTACCACTTCAATTATCGATTCGATCAGTGGGTCTTCCTGCCAGTCGTCGATGGTTACCGTTACATCACGCCAGGCTTCCTGCGCACCGGGGTGAGCAACTTCTTCAATAACCTGGGAGACGTGCCGAACCTGATGAACAGCCTGCTGCAATTCAAGGGCAAGCGTTCGATGGAAACCACGGCACGCCTGCTGCTCAACACCACCGTCGGCATCGCCGGCCTGTGGGACCCGGCCACCGCCATGGGCCTGCCGCGCCAGAGCGAAGACTTCGGTCAGACCCTGGGCTTCTATGGCGTGCCCGGCGGTGCGTATTTCGTACTGCCGATCTTCGGCCCTTCGAACCTTCGCGACACCTCGGGATTGCTGGTGGACTACACGGCTGAATCGGCGATCAACTTCCTCAACGTTTCAGAAGTCAGCGGCAACCACCCGGAACTGCTGCTCCTGCGCGCCGTGGACAAGCGCCACCAGACCAGCTTCCGCTATGGCCAACTGAACTCGCCATTCGAATATGAGAAGGTGCGTTACGTGTATACCGAGTCGCGCAAGTTGCAGATTGCCGAGTAACTCCCGGCCACCTCAAAACCCACTGTGGGAGCGAGCCTGCTCGCGATGAGGGCCTGCCATTCAACATTTATGTTGGCTGGTAGACCGCTATCGCGAGCAGGCTCGCTCCCACAGTTGTCATGTGTTGTCAGATTCAGCTTTTCAGCGCCTTCCAGACCTTGCCAACCACCATCACTCCCGCCAACACCAGCGCCCCCGCCACAATCCCGGCCACCGCATTAAGCAGCAACGGCACAATGAACCCGGCGCCGCCAGCACTGGCCGTCACACCTTCGATCCAGTGATGCACCACCGGCACGCCATGGGTCAGGATGCCGCCGCCCACCAGGAACATCGCCGCAGTGCCGATCACCGACAGGCCTTTCATCATGTAGGGCGCGGCGCGCAGGATGGCGCCACCGACGCTCTTGGCCAGTTGCCCCGGCTTCTGCGTCAGCCACAACCCCAGGTCATCGAGCTTGACGATCCCGGCCACCAAACCATAGACGCCAACGGTCATGACGATGGCGATACCCGACAGCACGATCACCTGCTGGGTCAGCGGTGCGTCAGCGACGGTGCCGAGGGTGATGGCGATGATTTCCGCCGAGAGGATGAAGTCGGTGCGTATCGCACCTTTGATCTTGTCCTTTTCGAAGGCCACCAGATCGACCGCCGGATTGGCCACGGCCTCGACCAGTTGCGCATGCTCGGCCTGGTCTTGCGCCTTGCTGTGAAGGAACTTGTGGGCCAGTTTCTCGAACCCTTCGAAGCACAGGTAGGCGCCCCCCACCATCAGCAGTGGCGTCACCAGCCAGGGCACGAAAGCGCTGATGGCCAACGCCGACGGCACCAGGATCAGTTTGTTGATGAACGACCCCTTGGCCACCGCCCAGACCACCGGTATTTCCCGCTCGGCACGCACGCCTGACACCTGCTGGGCATTGAGCGCCAGGTCATCGCCGAGCACGCCGGCGGTTTTCTTGGCGGCCATCTTGGTCATCAATGCAACATCGTCGAGCACCGTGGCGATATCGTCGATCAGTAACAGCAAACTGCTTCCGGCCATGGAGGAACTCCTTGAACAATAATGCTGCGCAGCATAGCGCGCCCGACGTGGCCGCGGGGCATTCTTGAGCGCTTCGCGAGGCCGGTGCTACCATGCGCAACCGCCAGAACAGGCAAGGAACCCCTGGGTTTATGAGCACTATCCGCGAGCGCAACAAAGAACTGATCCTGCGTGCCGCCAGCGAAGAGTTTGCCGACAAGGGCTTCGCGGCGACCAAAACCAGCGATATCGCGGCCAAGGCGGGCCTGCCAAAACCCAACGTCTACTACTATTTCAAGTCCAAGGAAAACCTCTACCGCGAGGTGCTGGAAAGTATCATCGAGCCAATCCTCCAGGCCTCGACCCCGTTCAACGCGGACGGCGTGCCCGGCGAAGTGCTGAGCCACTACATCCGCTCCAAGATCCGCATCTCCCGCGACCTGCCCTTCGCCTCAAAAGTCTTCGCCAGCGAAATCATGCACGGCGCCCCACACCTGAGCGCCGACCTGGTGGAACAACTCAACGCCCAGGCCCGGCACAACATCGACTGCATCCAGACCTGGATCGACCGCGGCCAGATCGCCCCCATCGACCCCAACCACCTGATGTTCAGCATCTGGGCCGCCACCCAGACCTATGCCGATTTCGACTGGCAGATCAGCGCCGTGACCGGCAAGGCGAAGCTGGATGAGGCGGATTACGAAGCGGCGGCGCAGACGATTATTCGGTTGGTGTTGAAGGGGTGTGAGCCAGGCTGATAGATCGAGTTGCCTTTATCGCGAGCAAGCTCGCTCCCACAGGTTTTGTTGTGAATATAGGTTCTGCTAGCAAACCTGAATCCCTTGTGGGAGCGAGCTTGCTCGCGATTGAAGACAACTCGATTTCAAGTCAAAGCCAAATGGCATCCCACAGCGGATAATCGCCAAGCCGCTTCACCAGACCTGCCCGCAACGGGTTAGCGACGACATAGCGCGCCATTATGATCAACTCTTCTTCCCGCCGCAGTGCGCGGTCATGGTATCCCGGTTGCCAAAGGCGACCTCTCTGCCCTGTGGATATGTTCACCGCCCGAGCACTCAAGGACTTGGTTTTTTGCATCAACTCATTCAACGGGCTTTGCTGCAATTCAATCAACCAATGGAAATGATCAGGCATGACCACCCAAGCCAGTGACTTCGCCCATCCCTCATCCTGGGCACATCGAAACTGTTCAACGACCAACCTGCCTAAAGCGAAATCCTGAAAAATCGGCTTTCGCTCAGCCGTGTTAGAGGTCAATAAATAGATTCGATTCAACTCACCGTAGCGGCCAGTACGCAAGCGATGTGAAGCAGGTAAATCAGGCATTCCTTCGCCTCTCCAATGATCAGGTCATCAAAGGCTAGATCAGTGGATTTTGAATACCGAGCAGACTCTTGGCTGGATGTGTCTGGGAGGTCATCATCGCGAGCAAGCTCGCTCCCACACAGGGTTTGCGGTGTTCAGACATTATGTGTCCAACATCAAACCCTGTGGGAGCGAGCTTGCTCGCGATGACGCCAGTCCATTCACCACAAAATCAAGCAACTACCCCGACATCCGCCCTCAACTGCAGCGCCTCCACCGCCCTGACCGCCACCTGCTCATCCACATCCGAAACATCCCCACTGACACCAATCGCCCCCAGCACCCTCCCCTCCTGATCCCTGATCAACACCCCACCCGGGGCCGGCACGACGCGGCCCTGCCCCAGGCCGTTCAACGCGGCAAAGAACGCCGGGCGTTGTTGGGCGTCCTGGGCCAGCAGGCGCGAGCCTTTGCCCAGGGCGATGGCGCCCCAGGCCTTGCCAATGGCGATCTGAGGGCGAAGCAGGCTCGCGCCGTCTTCGCGTTGCAAGGCAATCAGATGGCCGCCGCTGTCCAGGACCGCAATGGTCAGGGGTGCAGCGCTGATTTCACGGCCTGCGGCAAGGGCTTGCCCCGTCAGGTTGACGGCGACTTTCAAGGTTAAAGCGCTCATAGGTGCTGTCCTTTTTTTGTTGTGGGAAGCGTTCCTGGCATTGCCATCAGCAATACCAGACGCAAACAATAGAACACAATGATAATATTTTTTGTATACAATAAATCCAACAAAGTAACCTTATCGACGAAAATCCACAGCATTTACGGCCTTCCGACGAATGAAACAGGTGCTTGAGGAAATGGATTGACCTGCGCCGTCCGCCGTGAATACACTCAGCGCAAAGCCACTTGTATACAATTACAAAACGTAAGAGGCACAAAATCATGAGCAAAATGAGAGCAATCGAAGCCGCCGTTCTGGTGATGCGCCGTGAAGGCGTGGACACCGCCTTCGGCATCCCGGGTGCCGCGATCAACCCGCTGTACTCTGCCCTGCAAAAGGTGGGTGGCATCGATCATGTCCTCGCTCGCCACGTTGAAGGCGCCTCCCACATGGCCGAGGGCTACACCCGCACCAAGGCCGGTAACATTGGCGTGTGCATCGGCACCTCGGGGCCGGCGGGGACCGACATGGTGACGGGGCTCTACAGCGCTTCGGCCGACTCGATCCCGATCCTGTGCATCACCGGCCAAGCGCCCCGCGCCCGCCTGCACAAGGAAGATTTCCAGGCTGTGGATATCACCAGCATCGTCAAACCGGTGACCAAGTGGGCCACCACCGTTCTGGAACCGGGCCAGGTGCCGTACGCTTTCCAGAAAGCCTTCTTTGAGATGCGCTCCGGTCGCCCGGGCCCGGTGTTGATCGACCTGCCGTTCGACGTGCAGATGGCCGAGATCGAATTCGACATCGACGCCTACCAACCGCTGCCCCTGGCCAAACCCGCCGCCAACCGCGTACAGATCGAAAAGGCCCTGGCCATGCTCGATCAGGCCGAGCGCCCCTTGCTGGTGGCCGGCGGCGGGATCATCAACGCCGATGCCAGCGAGCTGCTGGTGGAGTTCGCTGAACTGACCGGCATCCCAGTCATCCCTACCTTGATGGGCTGGGGCACCATCCCTGACGATCACCCGCTGATGGTCGGCATGGTCGGCCTGCAAACCTCCCACCGCTATGGCAATGCGACGCTGCTCAAATCGGACGTGGTGCTGGGTATCGGCAACCGCTGGGCTAACCGCCACACCGGTTCGGTGGATGTCTACACCGAAGGCCGCACCTTCATTCATGTGGACATCGAGCCGACCCAGATCGGCCGTGTGTTTACCCCCGACCTGGGCATCGTGTCCGACGCCGCTTCGGCACTGACGGCGTTCATCGAAGTCGCCCGCGAATGGCAAGCCGCCGGCAAACTGAAAAACCGCAGCGCCTGGCTGCAGGACTGCCAGCAGCGCAAGGCCAGCCTGCAGCGCAAGACCCACTTCGACAACGTGCCGGTCAAACCCCAGCGTGTGTACGAAGAAATGAACCAGGTCTTCGGCAAGGACACCTGCTACGTCAGCACCATCGGGCTGTCGCAGATCGCCGGGGCGCAGTTCCTGCACGTCTACAAACCGCGCCACTGGATCAACTGCGGCCAGGCCGGCCCGTTGGGCTGGACCATTCCGGCGGCACTGGGGGTGGTCAAGGCCGACCCGAGCCGCAAGGTCGTGGCGCTGTCGGGCGACTATGACTTCCAGTTCATGATCGAAGAGCTGGCGGTAGGCGCGCAGTTCAAGCTGCCGTACATCCACGTGGTGGTGAACAACTCCTACCTGGGGTTGATCCGCCAGGCCCAGCGCGGGTTCGACATGGACTACTGCGTGCAGCTGTCCTTCGACAACCTCAACGCCCCGGAACTCAACGGTTATGGCGTGGACCACGTCGCCGTGGCCGAGGGCCTGGGTTGCAAGGCGCTGCGGGTGTTCGAACCGTCCGGCATCCAGCCGGCGCTGCGCAAGGCCCAGGAACTGATCGAGGAGTTCAAGGTGCCGGTGATCGTCGAGATCATCCTGGAACGGGTGACCAACATTTCCATGGGCACCGAGATCAACGCCGTCAACGAATTCGAAGATCTGGCGCTGGTGGGCAACGATGCGCCGACAGCGATTTCGTTGCTCGATTGAATGCCGACGCACTCCTGTGGGAGCGAGCTTGCTCGCGATGACGGCGCTACTTTCAACATGGATGCAAGCAGACACACCGCTATCGCGAGCAAGCTCGCTCCCACAGGGGGCCTGCCAACTATTTATAGGAGACCACCATGCCGCGTTTTGCAGCCAACCTGTCCATGCTGTTCACCGAGCAGGATTTCCTCGCCCGTTTCGAAGCGGCCGCCAAGGCCGGTTTCACCGGTGTCGAATACCTGTTCCCTTATGACTACAGCTCCGCCGAGCTCAAGGCGCTGCTCCAGGCCAATGGCCTGACCCAGGTGCTGTTCAACCTGCCGGCCGGCGACTGGGCCAAGGGCGAGCGCGGCATTGCCTGTCTTCCGGACCGGGTTGAAGAGTTCCGCTCGGGCGTTGACCTGGCGATCGCTTATGCCCAGGTGCTGGGCAATACCCAGGTCAACTGCCTGGCCGGCATTTGTCCGCAGAACTGCGACAAGGCCCTGGTGGAGAAAACCTTCGTCGCCAACCTGAAATACGCTGCCGAGAAGCTGCAGGCCAAAGGCATCAAGCTGGTGATGGAAGCCATCAACACCCGCGACATTCCCGGTTTCTACTTGAACAACACCGCCCAGGCCCTGTCGATCCGCGAGCAGGTGGGCAGCGCCAACCTGTTCCTGCAATACGACATCTACCACATGCAAATCATGGAAGGCGACCTCGCCCGGACCCTGTCGGCGCACCTGGGTCAGATCAACCACGTGCAACTGGCCGACAACCCGGGACGCAACGAGCCGGGAACCGGCGAGATCAACTACCGCTTCCTGTTCGAACACTTGGACCGCATCGGTTACCAGGGCTGGGTCGGCTGCGAATACAAGCCGCTGACCAGCACGGAAGCGGGTCTGGGGTGGCTGAAAAGCCATAACGCAGTCTGACCCAAAAAATTCCCTGTGGGAGCGAGCCTGCTCGCGATAGCTGTAGTCCAGCCAACCTATTCGTTGAATGTGAAACCGACATCGCGAGCAGGCTCGCTCCCACAGGAAAGCAGTCTCATTTGCTGAAGCAGTAATAAAAACAAGAGGATTTTCTCATGGCTAAAATCGGATTCATCGGCACCGGCATCATGGGCCACCCCATGGCAATGAACCTGCAAAAGGCCGGGCACAATCTGTTCCTGAGCCAGCACCACGACCCGGCCCCCGCCGATCTGCTGGCCGGCGGCGCGGTGGCGCTGGCCAACCCGAAGGAAGTCGCCCAGGAAGCCGAGTTCATCATCGTCATGGTCCCGGACACCCCGCAGGTCGATGACGTGCTGTTTCGCGCCGATGGCGTCGCGGCGGGCGTGGGCACGGGCAAGGTGGTCATCGACATGAGCTCGATCTCCCCCACCGCCACCAAGGCGTTCGCGGCCAGGATCAATGAAAAAGGTGCGCAATACCTCGATGCCCCCGTGTCCGGTGGTGAAGTCGGCGCCAAAGCCGCCACGCTGAGCATCATGGTCGGCGGCGACGGCGGCGCTTTCGAGCGCGCCCTGCCGCTGTTCCAGGCCATGGGCAAGAACATCACCCTGGTGGGTGGCAACGGCGACGGCCAGACCGCGAAAGTGGCGAACCAGATCATCGTCGCGCTGAACATCCAGGCCGTGGCCGAAGCCCTGCTGTTCGCCGCGAAAAACGGCGCCGATCCGGCCAAGGTTCGCGAAGCGTTGATGGGCGGTTTTGCCTCTTCGAAGATCCTGGAAGTACATGGCGAGCGCATGATCAAGGGCACCTTCGATCCGGGCTTCCGCATCAGCCTGCACCAGAAGGACCTGAACCTGGCCCTGCAAGGCGCCAAGGAGCTGAACATCAACCTGCCCAACACCGCCAACGCCCAGCAAGTTTTCAGCACCTGCGCGGCCATCGGCGGCAGCAACTGGGATCACTCGGCGTTGATCAGGGGGTTGGAGCACATGGCGAATTTCTCGATTCGCGACAAGTAAACCGCACTAACCCCTGTGGGAGCGAGCCTGCTCGCGATAGCGGTCTTACATTCAACACATAAAGTGACTGGATTAACGCCATCGCGAGCAGGCTCGCTCCCACAGGGAATCGAGTCGCTTCATCCAATAATAAAAATCGGGAGCCCGCCATGTCGGTCGATCCGCAACAATTGCTGCGCGAGCTGTTTGCCACAGCCATCGATGCGGCCCATCCGCAGCATGTCCTTGAACAGTATCTGCCCAGCGATCGCAGCGGCCGGGTGATCGTCATCGGCGCCGGCAAGGCCGCCGCGGCGATGGCGCAGGTGGTCGAGCGCTGCTGGCAGGGCGACGTCACCGGTTTGGTGGTGACCCGCTACGGCCATGGCGCGCCTTGCCAGAAGATCGAAGTAGTGGAAGCCGCTCACCCGGTGCCTGATGCGGCGGGCCTGGCGGTGGCCCAACGGGTGCTGGAGCTGGTCAGCAACCTCAACGAAGACGACCGGGTGATTTTCCTGCTGTCCGGCGGCGGCTCGGCGTTGCTGGCGCTGCCGGCAGCTGGCATCACCCTGGCCGACAAGCAATCGATCAACAAGGCTTTGCTCAAGTCCGGTGCCACCATCGGCGAGATGAATTGCGTGCGCAAACATCTCTCGGCAATCAAGGGCGGGCGCCTGGGCAAGGCCTGCTGGCCGGCGACGGTCTACACCTACGCGATTTCCGATGTGCCCGGCGACCTCGCCACGGTCATCGCCTCCGGCCCCACCGTGGCCGACCCCAGTACGTCGGCCGAAGCCTTGGCGATCCTCAAGCGCTACAACATTGAAGTACCGGCCTCGGTGCGCAACTGGTTGCAAAGCCCGGAATCGGAAACCGTCAAACCCGGCGACCCGCGCCTGGCCCGCAGTCACTTCCAATTGATCGCCCGTCCCCAACAATCACTGGAAGCGGCGGCGGTGAAAGCCCGCCAGGCCGGTTTCAGCCCGTTGATCCTCGGCGACCTGGAAGGCGAATCCCGGGAAGTGGCCAAAGTCCACGCCGGTATCGCCCGGCAAATCGCCCTGCACGGCCAGCCTCTGGCGGCGCCATGCGTGATCCTCTCCGGCGGCGAAACCACAGTCACCGTGCACGGCAATGGCCGGGGCGGACGCAACGCAGAATTCCTGCTCAGCCTGACCGACAGCCTCAAGGGCCATCCCGGCATTTACGCACTGGCCGGTGACACGGACGGCATCGACGGTTCCGAAGACAACGCCGGCGCCATCATGACCCCGGACAGCTATCGCCGAGCCGCCGAACTGGGCCTGAGCGCCAGCGACGAGCTGGACAATAACAATGGCTACGGCTACTTCGCCGCGCTGGAGGCGTTGATCGTTACCGAGCCGACGCGCACCAACGTCAACGACTTTCGCGCCATCCTGATTCTTGAGAACCCCAAACATGACGCCTGATAAAAAGGTCAAGATTCTCGCGACCCTTGGCCCCGCAACCCGTGGGATCGATGACATCCGTGAACTGGTGCAAGCCGGCGTGAATATTTTCCGCCTGAACTTCAGCCACGGCGAGCATGCCGACCACGCCCAGCGCTACCAGTGGATTCGTGACGTCGAGCAGCAGCTCAACTACCCACTGGGCATTCTGATGGACTTGCAGGGCCCGAAACTTCGCGTGGGCACATTCGCCGACGGCAAAGTGCTGCTGCAACGCGGCCAGGCCCTGCGCCTGGATCTGGACGCCACGCCCGGCGATGAACAGCGGGTCAACCTGCCCCACCCACAGATCATCGCGGCCCTGGAGCCGGGCATGGACCTGCTGCTGGACGACGGCAAGCTGCGCCTGCGTGTGACCACCAAACACGCCGATGCCATCGACACCCAAGTGCTCAACGGCGGCGAACTGTCAGACCGCAAAGGCGTGAATGTGCCCCAGGCCGTGCTCGACATGAGCCCGCTGACCACCAAGGACCGTCGCGACTTGAGCTTTGGCCTGGAGCTGGGCGTGGACTGGGTGGCGCTGTCGTTCGTGCAGCGCCCCGAGGACATCCGCGAGGCGCGTGCGTTGATTGGCGACAAGGCATTCCTGATGGCCAAGATCGAGAAACCGTCGGCGGTGACCCAGCTTCGGGAGATCGCCGAACTGAGCGACGCGATCATGGTTGCCCGGGGTGACTTGGGTGTCGAAGTACCGGCCGAAAGCGTGCCGCAGATCCAGAAGAACATCATCGGCACCTGCCGCGCCCTCGGTAAACCGGTGGTGGTGGCCACGCAGATGCTTGAATCCATGCGTTTTTCTCCAGCGCCCACCCGAGCCGAAGTCACCGACGTGGCCAACGCCGTGGCTGAAGGGGCCGATGCAGTGATGCTGTCGGCGGAAACCGCGTCCGGCGATTACCCCCTCGAAGCCGTGCAGATGATGAGCAAGATCATCCGCCAGGTGGAGAACGGCCCGGATTACCAGGCGCAGTTGGATGTCAGCCGGCCGAAGGCCGAAGCCACGGCGTCGGACGCCATCAGTTGCGCAATCCGGCGTATCAGCAACGTGCTGCCGGTGGCGGTGCTGGTGAACTACAGCGAATCGGGCAGCTCCAGCCTGCGGGCGGCGCGGGAGCGGCCGACGGTGCCGATCCTCAACCTCACGCCCAACCTGCAAGCAGCCCGCCGTCTGACGGTGGCCTGGGGCGTGCATTCGGTGGTCAACGATCGGCTGCGCCAAGTGGACGAAGTGTGCTCTACGGCCCTGGAAATCGCCCAGGCCCAGGGCATGGCCCAGCGTGGCGACACCCTACTGATCACAGCCGGCGTGCCGTTCGGGCAGCCGGGGTCGACTAATTCGTTGCGCATCGAGACGTTGATCTAGCGTTTGTACTGGCCTCATCGCGAGCAAGCTCGCTCCCACAGGGGTTTGTGATCGCCGCAAATCCAGTGTGGGAGCGAGCTTGCTCGCGATAAGGGCAACTCCGTCCCATCAGACATACCCACCATGCCCAACACCCACTGCCCCGACTGGGCCACCGCCCTGCTCAACGGCTTTAGCCAGATTTTCCTCCAGCGTCATCCGCTGTTCGGTCTGCTGTGCCTGCTGGCGATTCTCTTCACCGCACCCGCCTTGTTTGGCGGTGCGTTGCTCGGCGGCGTGGCCGGGTTGCTCACCGCCCAGCGACGCGGTTATGCCAAGGTTGATCGACAGGCCGGACTGTTCAGTTACAACGGCATCCTGCTGGGCTTGCTATTGAGCCTCGCGTTACCCTGGTCAGCCGTGTTGCCGCCATTGATTATTGCCAGCGGCGGCCTCAGCGCGATGTTGACCGAGCAATGGCTCAAGCGCAGCCGTGGCCCTCAGTGCCTGCCCGCCTACACCGCGCCGTTCGTGGCGCTGGGCTGGTTGCTGCTGAGTTTTGCCCCGGCACAGCCCTCACCCGTTTCAGTTGAACTGACGATGGCCAATTTGCTGGCCGCTTGTTGGAGCGGACTCGGTCAGGTCATGTTTCTCGACCAGCCATTCGCCGGTGCGCTGATCGCTGTGGGATTGTTGATTGCCAATCCACGCGCCGCCGGGTGGGCGATGCTGGGTTCAGCCGCAGGCCTGGGGTTCTCCCTGCTGCATCACGACACGACCCAAGCCCTGTCGGGGCTCGGCGGTTATAACCCGGCCCTGGTGGCGCTGGCCCTCAGCCAACAACGCCGCCAGCGATGGTTGCCGCTGGCGGGTATTGTGCTGGCGGTCATGCTCACACCGGGCTTTCTTGCCCTCGGTCTGGCGCCGCTGACCGCGCCCTTCATCCTGGCCTGCTGGCTGGTTCATGCCACCCACCGAGTGTGGCAACAGGCCAGTCGGGACACTGCGCCTTGCGCTTTGCGGGGCAATCACCCTAGGCTTCGCTGACTATTGGTTCAGGCGAAGGTTATGGATAGCAGCAACTGGCGTGAACGCCTCTACGTGATCATTTTCCAGACCGACACCGTGGCCGGCCGGCGCTTCGACAGCACACTGCTGTTGATCATCCTCGCCAGCCTGGTGATCGTGATGCTCGACAGCATCGACAGCGTGCACCAGAACTACGCCTCCCTGCTGGCCGCCATCGAATGGGGGTTCACCTTCATCTTCATCGTCGAATATGGCCTGCGCCTGTACTGCTCGCCCAAGCCCCTGCGCTATGCGTTCAGCTTCTACGGCCTGGTGGACTTGCTGGCGATCGTGCCCGGGATCCTGGCGCTGTACTACAGCGACGCCCAGTATCTGCTGATCGTTCGCATCATTCGCATGCTGCGGATATTCCGCGTGCTCAAGCTCAGCCCTTACCTCAAGCAAGCCAACTACCTACTGGCGGCGCTGCGGGGGAGCAAGCAGAAAATCATCGTGTTCCTGGTCAGCGTCTCGACCCTGGTGACCGTGTTCGGCACCTTGATGTACGTCATTGAAGGCCCCGAGAACGGTTTCACCAGCATTCCCAAGGGCATCTATTGGGCCATCGTCACACTGACCACCGTGGGCTTTGGCGACATCGTGCCCAAGACGGCATTGGGCCAGGTGGTTTCGTCCCTGGTGATGATCACCGGTTACTCGATCATCGCCGTGCCGACGGGCATTTTCACCGCTGAGCTGGCCACGGCCATGCGCGGTGACCAGCTCAAGCATGATTGTCCGGTCTGCAGCAAAAACAACCACGATCATGGAGCTGCGTTCTGCTCCCGTTGCGGCAATGCGCTGTTTAAGAAATTGGAATAAGCAAAGCACTTTTTAATGCTTGATGGCCTATTGGCTTGCCGCTAGTGTGCCGGCTAATTGCCCGGAACCCCTTTCAAATAAAAAGGAATTCGCAGTGAAGAACTTCTTTGGTGCCTCCCTTCTCGCCGCTGGCCTGACCTTTGGCAGCCTGGCCCACGCCGCCCCGCCCCTGCTCAACGTTTCCTATGACGTGATGCGCGATTTCTACAAGGACTACAACACGGCTTTCCAGAAACACTGGCAGGCCGAGCACAACGAAAACATCATCGTGCAGATGTCTTTCGGCGGTTCCAGCAAGCAGGCACGCTCGGTGATCGACGGGCTGCCAGCTGACGTCATCACCATGAATATGGCCACCGACATCAAT
Organism: Pseudomonas sp. N-1-13; assembly: GCF_057787095.1. Taxonomy (NCBI): domain Bacteria; kingdom Pseudomonadati; phylum Pseudomonadota; class Gammaproteobacteria; order Pseudomonadales; family Pseudomonadaceae; genus Pseudomonas; species Pseudomonas sp. N-1-13. Next base: position 4,232,270 of record NZ_JBYNRI010000001.1, read on the forward strand.
GCCCTGGCGGATAACGGCAAACTGGTGCCCGAAAACTGGGTCACCCGCTTGCCGAACAACAGTGCCCCGTTCACCTCGGCCACCGTGTTCATCGTGCGCAAGGGGAACCCGAAAGCGCTGAAAGATTGGCCCGACCTGCTCAAGGACGGCGTGCAGGTGATCGTGCCCAACCCAAAGACCTCCGGCAACGGTCGCTACACCTACCTGTCGGCCTGGGGGTATGTGCTCAAGAATGGCGGTGACGAGAACAAGGCCAAAGCCTTCGTCGGCAAACTGTTCAAGCAGGCGCCGGTACTGGATACCGGTGGCCGTGCCGCGACGACCACTTTCATGACCAACCAGATCGGCGACGTGCTGGTGACCTTTGAAAACGAAGCCGAGATGATCGCCCGCGAATTTGGCCGCGACCAGTTCGAGGTGATCTACCCGAGCGTTTCTGCCGAAGCTGAGCCACCGGTGAGCGTGGTCGATAAGGTGGTTGAGAAGAAAGGTTCTCGCGAGGCCGCCGAGGCCTACCTCAAGTACCTGTGGTCGCCCGAAGGCCAGGAAATCGCCGCCGCCAACTACCTGCGCCCACGGGACCCTGCGGTACTCGCCAAATACACCGACCGTTTCCCGAAAGTGGACTTCCTGTCCGTGGAAAAAACCTTCGGCGACTGGCGCACGGTGCAGAAGACTCACTTCAATGACGGTGGGGTTTTCGACCAGATCTACAGCGGGCAATAACGTCCTATCCACATTTGATCGTTCCCAGGCTCTGCGTGGGAACGATCAGGCCTGTTTCATCATCAATAGCAAGCATGTCCGATATCAGCCACAAAGCCTGTTCCAGAGCCCGCTAACTCTTTAGCCTCACGCCATCCTTTTTCAAGCTACTAATGAGATTGCCATGAGTGCCCATCCCTCCTCCGTGCCCGCCGGTACAAGCCTGACTCGCGGCATGGTCCTGCTCTTCGCCTTCTGCTGCGGCGCCATTGTCGCCAACATCTACTACGCCCAGCCCATCATCGAACTGATCGCACCCGACGTCGGCCTGAGCAGCACCATGGCCAGCCTGATCGTCTCGCTGACTCAGATCGGTTATGCCCTGGGCCTGTTTTTCCTGGTGCCACTGGGGGACCTGCTGGAAAACCGTCGCCTGATGATCCTCACCACCGTTGTGGCGATTGCCAGTCTGTTGGCGGCAGCGTTCACCGACCAGCCGAACGTGTTCCTGCTGGTCTCGCTGCTGGTGGGTTTCAGTTCGGTGTCGGTGCAGGTGCTGATCCCGCTGGCCGCGCACTTGGCCCCGGAAGAGTCCAGAGGGCGGGTCGTGGGCGGGATCATGGGCGGCCTGCTGCTGGGGATCCTGCTGGCGCGGCCGATCTCAAGCGTGGTGGCCGATCACTTCGGCTGGCGGGCGATGTTCATGATCGCCGCCGCCTTGATGGCGGCGATCAGCATCGTCCTCGCATTGACCGTGCCAAAGCGCCAACCCGACCACAGCGCCTCTTATGGCCAGCTGCTGGGCTCGCTCGGCACCCTGTTGCGCCAGCAGCCATTGTTGCGCCAACGAGCCTTTTACCAGGCCTGCATGTTCGCCACCTTCAGCCTGTTCTGGACCGCCGTGCCGCTGGAACTGTCGCGCAATCATGGCCTGTCGCAAACTGAAATCGCCCTGTTCGCCCTGGTCGGTGCCATTGGCGCCATCGCCGCGCCCATTGCCGGTCGCCTCGCGGATGCCGGTCATACCCGCATCGCTTCGTTGCTGGCAATGCTGTTGGCCAGCCTGAGTTTTCTGCCAGCCTTCATCCATCCGCTCTACAGCGTCATCGGCCTGGCGGTTACGGGCGTGGTGCTGGATTTCTGTGTGCAGATGAACATGGTCCTGGGCCAGCGCACCATCTATGCCCTCGATGCCAAAAGCCGCAGTCGTCTCAATGCGCTGTACATGACCAGCATCTTCGTCGGCGGCGCGTTTGGTTCATCGATTGCCAGCGCGGTGTACGAGCACGGCGGCTGGTTATGGGTGGTGATCGTCGGCAGCGGCTTCCCGCTGCTGGCCTTGCTGAGTTTCCTGAAGACCTCGAAAAAACACGCACTGGCGACGGCCTGATACCGTCGCGACAGGGTCGCAATGCCCGGCGGCCGAGGCCTGCCGGGCAACATCAAAAAGCGGTCAAATCCGCACGTTGCCTCGCGGCCCGGCAATCGCCCAGATGATCAGGCCCAGCACCGGCAACAGAAGGATCAACAGCACCCATAGGACTTTTGCCCCCGTTCCCGCGCCACTCTTGAGCACATTGATGATCGCCCAGATATCGAGCGCCAGGATGATCAGGCCAATCAGGCCATTGAAGGTGGAACCCATGGTGTCGCTCCCAGATGGTGATATGCCCACTTAGGATAGCGGGGGCCCGGCGAGGGTTCCGTTTTATTGCGTCAGACGTGGATCGCAACCTTGAGCGCTTCCAGAGCCGGCGCGGCGGCGATGCCGACTTCGGCGCACAGCTCCAGCACGCGCGGCACGTCGTTGCCATACACCAGAACCATTTGCAGTTCATCGTCGAGCAACTGGCTGAAATTCATCAGCACATAACCGCCGTTTTCCTTGTTCAGACTGCTCATCTGGATCTGGATGCGATTGAGCGCCGTCAGGGCTTCGGTTTTCGCCAGTTGCTTGGGCTTGAGGTTGAAGGCCACACCGGGGCCGAACGAGGCAACGATTTGTTCGAACAGCTCTACATAAGTGTCGGCCTGAAACAACACGGTGTCCGGCAGGCTACCCACCACCACCCACTCGCCCAGTGGAATCGGGAAGCTGTCGTCGTAGTTGATGTCCGGGTTGGCCGCCAGAAAAGCCGCCGGGTCGGCGTAGGCCTGGGCCGCTTCGTCAGCGATTTTCGCAACGTCCGCATCGCCCAGGCAGCCGGAGCTTATTTTGCTGATGAGTTCGACGAGTGCGGCTTTCATGGGGAAAATCCTGTGGCGATTGGGTTTTGAGGGCGCGCAGGATAGCGCATCACATTGATTGAGTCAGAAAGCTGTGGCCTGGGAGCTTTTGTGGCGAGGGGATTTATCCCCGCTGGGCTGCAAAGCAGCCCCAAAAGATAGGGATCAACCCAACAACTTCTCCAACTGCGCCGTGGTATCCACCGCGCCCATGGTCCTGGCTGCATCCAGCGCCGAGACGCCGTTGGCATCCTTGGCCTTGGGGTCGGCGCCTTTGCTGATCAGGTAATCGACGATCTCCACACGATTGAACATCGCCGCCATCATCAACGCGGTGCGACCATCGAAGGACGAGCCTTCCACCTGCGCCCCGCCGTCTACCAGCGCGGTGACCACGGCCAGGTCGCCCTTGAACGCCGCACCGGCAATCGGGCTCTGGCCATTGTCATTGCGGATTTCCGGATCGGCCTTGTTTTCCAGCAATACCTTCACCGTCTCCACATGCCCGTGGTAAGCGGCCAGCATCAGCAAGGTGTCACCCTTGTGATTGCGCAGGTTGGGGGGCAGACCTTTGCTCAGCAAGGCGGCCATCATGGCGGCGTCACCCTGGCGTGCGACATTGAACACCTGTTCGGCAAACTCCGCAGCCTCTTCCGGGGTCATCTGGCGGCTTGTATCGGACATGGGAAACTCCACTTAAGTCTTCGCAAAGCGGCTAGTTTCCCGAGGGACTCCAGGCCTGTCATCCCTTTTTTCTCTGCACCGTGCATAGTCAGAATCAATAACGGTACTGTCCCTGCTGAATCTGCGCCGCCAGTTGCCGGTCGACCCGCACGTAGGTCGCGGTGCCGGGCAGCCAGGCGTAGACCGGCTCATCGTCCGTGGCGCACGGGTCGAAGGCTTCGCTCTTGAGGCGGTTTTTCTGGTATTTGAAGGTGCCGGTGGTGTCCATTTTTACCTTGATGCGCAAGAACAACGGCACCGCATAGGCCGGCAACTTGCACTGCAAAAATTGCAACAGCTCAGCAAAATCCAGGGTAGCCAGGGATTCGGACGGAGTAATCGCCGCCATGCCGGCGCGGCCATTGGTGCCATTGATTTCGACGCCATAAGCCACCGCCTCGGCGATTTGCGCGTGCTGTAGCAATACGTTTTCAACTTCCGTGGTGGAGACGTTCTCGCCCTTCCAGCGATAGGTATCACCGAGGCGATCAACGAACTGCCCATGGCCGAAGCCGATGTTGCGCAGCAGGTCACCGGTATTGAAGTAACGGTCACCAGGAACGAAGACGTCCTTGAAGATGGTTTTTTCGGTCTTGGCCGGATCGGTGTAACCGTCCAGCGGCGCCTTGTCGTCAATGCGCGCCATCAGCAGGCCCGGTTCGCCCTTGGGTACTTTCTGCATCCGGCCTTGCAGGTTGCGCAACGGCGCCCCGCTGTCATGGTCGTACTGCACCAGTTCCCAGCCCATCAGGGAAAATCCGACGGTATTGTCGAAATTCAGCACATTGGTGAAGCCGATATTGCCGTCGCTGGCCGCGTACAGCTCGCAGATATGGTCGACACCAAAACGCGTCTTGAAGGCCGACCATGCCCCGGGGCGCAAGCCGTTGCCGATCATCTTCCGGACCTCGTGCCGCCGGTCCTCGGCACTGGCGGGCTGGTCGACCAGGTAGCGACACAATTCACCGACATAGCCCAGGGTGGTGGCCCGGTAACGGCGAACGTCACTCCAGAACTGGCTGGCGCTGAACTTGCGCCGGATCGCAAACCCCGAGGCGCCGCAGATCGCCGCTCCCCAGCACACGCACAGGCCCGTGGCGTGGTACAGCGGCAGCGTGCAATACAAGACATCCGCGGGCTGCATGTCCAGGGCGATCAGGCCGAAACTGGTGGAAGTGCGCATCCAGCGCCCGTGGCGAAACACCCCGGCCTTGGGCAGCCCGGTAGTGCCCGAGGTGTAGAGATAAAAACATGGGTTGTTGAAAAAAACCTGCTGACTGCTGGCCGGGTTGTCACCTGGATGGCTGGCGCTGCTACTTATCAGATCGACAAAACCGGAAGGAACGACGGCGCTGTCCTGGTCGGCGACCCACCAGGTTCGGTGGCCGGACAGTGAGGTGCGGGCTCGCACGTCGTTGAAGGCCGCGACCCGTTCTGCCCCGACCACCACCGCGATAGGCGTGACCAACGCCAGGCTGTGCACCAGCGCGTCCCCGGTCTGCGAGGTGTTGACCATGGCGCTGACCGCACCGACCTTCGCCACCGCCAGCACCGTCACCAGCATCTCTGGCCGATTCTCGATGAAAATCGCCACGCAGTCGCCCTTGCCGATGCCCTGTGCCAACAGGTAATGAGCGATGCGATTGGCCTGTTCGTTGGCCTGCGCGTAACTCAATACCGTGTCGCCACACAACAACGCCGGCCCTTGGGGATTGCGCTGGGTGGCCTGTTCGAAACACCAGCCCAGGCCGCAAGGCTGGGTCGGGTCCTGGACGTTGGCGAGCTTCATGCCTTTGACGATACGGGGAATGGCTCTGGCAATAGTGGGTAGCTTGCGCAGCATCTTGCCCCAGGTAATGGCGTCGCTGGATGTACGACTCATGGTCACTCCCGTTCGACCTCGTGGGTCTGGGTTCTTGTTGTCGGGCTGGAGCTCAATTGCGCTCGAAATTACGCCAGCGATTCCGGCGCTGTACATGCGGTTTTTGCAATGTTTTGTATCCACCGTTCCGGACAGGCGGAGCATGAGCGCCAGAAATCCATTTGGTTCAACAAAAGATCAGCCGACCACGCAAAATGCAGGATGCACGATGGCCATTCATGCAAGTTGCACGAAAGCAAAAATAGGAGGAATTGTTAACTGATTGTTTTATAACGTTTTTTAATCAAGCCCAACGCTGGCACAGACACTGCAACTACCTCTCCACGGTTTGCCACCACCATGGAGCAGTCAAATATGAACATGATTCAAGAAAAGTTTGCGTCCCTCTTCTCCAACTACGAAGTGACCACTCAGGCCCGCCCGGATGGCGGTATCCTGCTGACCTTGCGCAACAGCGAAGGCAAACTGTTTAAACGCACAATTTCCTACGCCCAGTTGCACGCCGGGGACCAACTGTCCTGGGCAATCAGCGCAATCCGTCGCGACCTGGCGGAACAGGCCAGCGAGTTGCCGCAGATCGCCATGCTGCAAAGCCAGCATCGTTTTGCGCTGCCGACCTATCACAGCGCCTGATCGTGTTGTGGGAGCGAGCTTGCTCGCTCCCACACTCCTCTATCAAAAACGCGCAGGATCGATCCGGGCAAAACTGTCCACCGTGACATGCCCTTGCAGCTCACCGCCCTCGCGCGCCACTCCGCACGTAGCCATGCCGGCATCACGGGCCGCATCCAGTTCCTGGACGATGTCCGACAGAAACAGAATCTCCTCCGGGGCTACGCCCACCGCCGCGCTGATGCGCTGGTAGGACTGGACTTCCCGCTTGGGTCCCGATGTGGTGTCGAAATAACCACTGAACAACGGCGACAGATCGCCAGCCTCGGAACAGCCGAAAATCAGCTTCTGTGCCTGGATCGAGCCCGAGGAATAAACGAACAGCCGTAAACCTTGCTGATGCCAGCGCTGCAGTGCCTGCACCGCGTCCGGGTAAACGTGCCCTTTCAACTGCCCCGCCTGATACCCCTGCTCCCAGACCATGCCCTGCAACGCCTTGAGCGGCGTGGCCTTGCGGTCTTCGGCGATCCACTCCAGCAGAATCGCGATGACGCGCTCGGTGTCAGCCCCCGGCTCACCATTGTCCTGCCGCACCGCTGCCAATTGCTCGGCGACGTCGGCGCGGTTGGCATGCTGACGAACGAAATCCGGAAGATGCCTGGCGGCATAGGGAAACAACACATCGAACACGAAACTCACCGCACTGGTGGTGCCCTCGATGTCAGTGAGAATGGCTTTGATCGACACAGGCTCAGTCCTCCAGGCGCGGGAAACGGCTGGCGATGTCGTCGCCAGTGAACTTCGCGACCCAACCTTCCGGGTTGTTGAACAGGCGAATGGCAACGAAATGTGGATGCTCGCCCATGTCGAACCAGTGCGGCGTGCCCGCAGGCACCGAGATCAGGTCATTCTTTTCGCACAGTACGGCGTAGACGTAATCGTCGATGTGCAGGGTAAACAGGCCACGACCGGCGACGAAAAATCGTACTTCGTCTTCAGCATGGCGATGTTCATCGAGGAATTTGGCCCGCAGTTCGGCTTTTTGCGGGTGATCGCTGTTGAGGCTGATGACGTCGACCGTGACGTAGCCGCGCTCGGTCATCAACCGGTCGATCTGGGTCTTGTAGGCGGCAATCACTTCGTCCTGGCCGGCGCCTGGCTGGATTTTCGTTGCCGCTTCCCAGCGGTCGAAGCGAACACCTTTATCGGCCAGGGTCGCGGCGATGTCTTCGAAATGGGTCAGCACCTTGTTCGGAATGTCGGGGCTTGAGACGTGATAGACGGACAGGCTGCTCATGGTTAGGGCTCCAGCAAATTAACGGTTCAGGAGTGCGCGGGTCTTGAGCTCACACTCAAACAGGAACTCGAACGCTTCGATCTGGCGCAGGGCATCGTTCATGCTCGGCCCCCAGGTATACAGGCCATGCCCGCGAATCAGGTAGCCGACGCAATCGGGGTGAGCCTCGAGCCACGGCTGCACCTGGCCGGCCAGGCGCGCGATGTCTTGGTCGTTGTCGAAAATCGGCACGCGGACACAGGATTCGTGGGTCGACACACCGCTGAAGGCTTTTTGCAGTTCGTAGTCTTCAAAGTCGATGAAAGCCTGGTGGGTCAGGCGCGACAACACCGTGGCATTCACGGAATGGGTGTGCAGCACCGCGCCGATCTCCGGGCGCCAGCGATACAGCTGGGTGTGCAGCAGGGTTTCGGCGGAGGGTGTCTTGCCGCGCTCCAGGCTGTTGCCGTCCAGGTCGGTGGCGAGCACATCATCCAGGCCCAGTTGCCCCTTGTGCTTGCCGGACACGGTGAGCAAGGCCTGGTCAGGGGCAAGCCGGGTCGAATAATTGCTGCTGGTGGCCGGGGACCAGCCGCGGCCATACAAAAAACGCCCGGCGTCGATGATTTCCCGGGCGAGCTGTTCACGGGTAAGGCTCATGGCCTGTCCTCTTGCATACGTGTGGCAATGATAACGGCTGCAGCGAAGGCTGCGAGGCTGGCGATACTGAAAGTCCAACTGGCACCCAGGGCGTTCCAGCTGTAGCCGGAATACAACGCGCCCAACGCCCCGCCCATGCCAGCCAGGGCGGCGTACAACGCCTGGCCCTGGCCTTGCTGGCGTGGGCCGAAGCTACGTTGCACGAAATGGATGGCAGCGGCGTGAAAACTGCCGAAGGTCGCCGCGTGCAGCACCTGGGCAAACAACAGGACCCAGAGAAATTCGGCCAGTGAGCCCAGCAGCAGCCAACGCAACGCCGCCAGCAGGAAACTCACCAGCAGCACCCGACGCACGGAAAACCGCGCCAGGATCCGGCTCATCAGCAGGAAGATCAAGACTTCCGCGACCACGCCAATGGCCCAGAGCATACCGATCAACCCGCGGCTGTAGCCTAGGCCTTCCAGGTGCAGCGTCAGAAAGGTGTAATACGGCCCGTGGCTGACCTGCATCAGCCCCACGCACCCATAGAACGCCAGCACCCCAGGGTTGCGCAATTGCCGCAGAAAACCTTCCCCCGCGACTCGCGGCCCCTGTGTCGGCTGGGCATTGGGGACCCAGAAGCTGGCGAGCACGATGCCGCCCATGATCAGCACCAGCGCCACCGGGTAAATGTCCAGGCTCAACCATTCGAACAGCCGGCCAAGCGCAACCACGGTAATGATGAAGCCGATGGAGCCCCACAGGCGGATCTGGCTGTAGCGCGAAGTTTGCCCGCTCAAGTGGGCCAGGGTAATGACTTCGAACTGCGGCAACACCGCGTGCCAGAAGAACGCGTGCAGCGCCATGACCAGCGCCAGCCAGGCGTAGCTCTGGTCGATGAAGATCAGCGAGAACGTCAGCAGCGTGCAAATGGCGCCAAAACGCACGATCGCCAGGCGCTGACCGGTGTAATCCCCAAGCCAGCCCCAGATATTCGGTGCCACACAGCGCATCAGCATGGGGATCGCCACCAGCTCGCCGATGCGCGCCGCGTTGAACCCCAGGTGATCGAAATACAACGCCAAAAACGGCGCCGTCGAACCGAGCAGCGCGAAATAGAACAGATAGAAACTGGAGAGCCGCCAGTACGGCAGAGCCGCCATGGTCGTCAGGCCACGGCGGTCGGCAGGTCAGCCATCAAAGCTGGCCCAGCACCGGGGTGCTGACTCGCACATCGGCGTTCTGGCCACGATGACGCAGCAGGTGGTCCATCAGCACGATCGCCATCATCGCCTCGGCGATTGGCGTGGCGCGGATGCCGACGCACGGGTCATGACGGCCCTTGGTGATGACGTCCACCGGATTGCCATGGATGTCGATGGAGCGCCCCGGCGTGGTGATGCTGGAGGTTGGCTTCAATGCCAGGTGCGCCACGATCGGCTGGCCCGAGGAAATGCCACCGAGGATGCCGCCAGCATTGTTGCTGAGGAAACCTTGCGGGGTCAGTTCGTCGCGGTGCTCGGTGCCACGCTGGGCGACACAAGCGAAACCGGCGCCGATTTCCACACCCTTCACCGCGTTGATGCTCATCAGCGCGTGGGCCAGTTCGGCGTCGAGACGGTCGAAGATCGGCTCGCCCAGGCCCGGCATCACACCTTCGGCCACCACGGTGATCTTCGCGCCGACCGAATCCTGGTCGCGACGCAATTGGTCCATGTAGGCCTCAAGGGCCGGCACCTTGTCCGGGTCGGGGCAGAAGAAGGCATTCTGTTCCACCGACTCCCAGGTCTTGAACGGGATTTCGATGGGACCCAACTGGCTCATATAGCCACGAATCACGATGCCCTGGCTGGCCAGGTACTTCTTGGCAATCGCGCCGGCCGCCACGCGCATGGCGGTTTCCCGGGCCGAACTGCGGCCGCCGCCACGGTAGTCGCGCTCGCCGTATTTATGGTGGTAGGTGTAGTCGGCGTGGGCCGGGCGGAACAGATCCTTGATGGCCGAGTAGTCCTTGGACTTCTGGTCGGTGTTGCGGATCAGCAGGCCAATGGCGCAGCCGGTGGTGCGTCCTTCGAACACGCCGGAGAGGATCTCGACTTCATCGGCTTCCTGGCGCTGGGTGGTGTGGCGGCTGGTGCCCGGCTTGCGCCGGTCCAGGTCACGCTGCAGATCGTCCAGGGAAATCTCCAGGCCCGGCGGACAGCCGTCGACAATGGCGACCAACGCCGGGCCATGGCTTTCGCCCGCGGTGGTAACGGTGAACAGCTTGCCGTAGGTATTGCCGGACATGCAGGGTGCTCCGTGAAAAACGCTGAGAGACTCAACCTTGGATTCGTAGTGGGCGCCAGTATACGCAGGCTCCCCGACGAGTTCATCCTCGAACCTTATCGATGCCTGTTAGTCCAACCGGCACCTTCGTAACTAATGGCGTGATGATGTTAAAACTGCTTGCCTTGAGCCTTGCCCTGTTGACCGGCCTGCTTTCCAGCCTGGCCCAGGCCACCGTCCTGCAACGACCGATCAGCCTCGACACCGGCAACGGCGAGCTTTTCGGCTCGCTGCTGTTACCCAAATCCGACGCACCGGTGCCGGTTGTCCTGATCATTTCCGGGTCGGGTCCTACCGACCGTGACGGAAACAACCCCGACGGCGGGCGCAACGATAGCCTCAAGCGCCTGGCCTGGGTGCTGGCCAAGCACAACATCGCCAGCGTGCGCTATGACAAACGCGGGGTGGCCGCCAGCCTTGCGGCGACCCCGGACGAACGCAACCTGAGCGTCGAAGCCTACGTGGCCGACGCCGTGGCCTGGAGCCGCAAACTGGCTGCCGATCCGCGAATGGGTCCGTTGATCCTGTTGGGTCATAGCGAAGGCGCACTGATCGCCAGTCTCGCCGCCCCCCAGGCCAATGCAGCTGCGGTCATCTCGCTGTCCGGCAGTGCCCGGCCGATCGACCAGGTGCTGCGTCAACAACTGAGCAGCCGCCTCCCTCCCCCCCTGATGGTGCGCGCCAATGAGCTGCTGGACAGCCTCAAGGCCGGTCGGCTCGACCCAAATGTGCCGCCGCAACTGCAGGTCATCTTTCGCCCTAGCGTGCAGCCCTACCTGATCTCGCTGTTCCGCCAGACGCCGGCCCAGGCTTTCGCGGCGCTGAAGATGCCAGCGTTGATTATCCAGGGCAGCCATGACATTCAAGTCAGCGTCGATGACGCCAGGCAGTTGCAAGCCGCCAAACCCAACGCCGAGCTGGCGCTGATCAAGGGCATGAACCATGTCATGCGCATCGTCCCCAACGACATGGAGCGGCAATTGGCCTCCTACAAAAATCCAAACCTGCCCCTGGCGGCCGAACTGGGCACACACATTCTGGGTTTTATTAGCTCATTACCCGCTCGATAAGCGGTTTTTCCCCTCCAGTCCTGGCAAAAACGGCCGATAGACCGGTGTCGGACAGCGCCATGGCTGCCGACGGGCCGGCCTGGACAGGATTTTGCCGTTATGACTGACACTCAAACTTCACCCGACACCCCCGCCGAAACGCCCGCCGCTCCAGTGGCGGAGCTGCCTTGGGCGGATGTGCAGGCCGAGCACCATAAAATGCTCCGGCTGGCACCGCTCAAGACCGACCGTGCCACGGGTGCGCGGCCGCTGCGGTTTGTCGAATTCAGCTATGCCGAGCGCCACAGCAAGGAGCGCAGTTTGCTGCGCATGAGCATCCAGTTGCCGGGCCAGCGGGTGCGCAAGGAACAGAATCACCTGGACGTCTGGGCCGACCACGTCGATAAACGCCTGTATTTTTCCCCGGACAGCTTGCAGGTCGAGCCGCTGAACCGTGGCATTGGCCGCTTCCTCGCCGCACAGGGCATTACCTGGGCCAAGAAGCGCTGGTCGAGCTACCGGGTCGATGGCAGCGACCTGAATAACAAGGACGCGCTGAACGAAGACACCCGCCTGCGCCGCGACCACTTCCTGAAAGCCCATGGTTTCGAAGTGGTCTACGCCGACGCCCAGCACCTCAAAGGCAGCGTCAAGCCAGCCCAGGTTGGCAATCTGCTGGGGGACTGGAACACCGAAAAACTGCAGTTCGTGGAAATTCTCGAAGCCGCGCAGATGCTCCAGCAAGCCGAGCAGAACCTGGCGGAGCAGGAAGTCAAACTCAAGCAGCAGGAAGAAAAGGTCGCCAAGTTCAAACGCGAAGACAACGGCCTGCGTTTCACCATCACCTGCCTGGTGGCATTTGCCATGTTCCAGGCCGGGTTGTTGATCTGGATTGCGACGCGTAGTTGATTACTGCCGCAGGGCGTTTGACAAAACTTTAACCTGTGGCGAGGGGATTTATCCCCGCTGGGCTGCGTAGCAGCCCTTAAAGAGCTGAATGCGATTTGCCTGACACATCGCGGTGGCGGGGTTCAGGACTGCTACGCAGCCCAGCGGGGATAAATCCCCTCGCCACAAGGACGGCTCCGTCAGATCAATTGTCGTCAAACCCGCGAAGCAAACAACGCCTGATGCTGACGGCACTGTTCGGCGCTGAGCATGAACACACCATGCCCGCCGCGTTCGAAGTCCAGCCAGGCAAAATCGACTTCCGGATACAACGCCTCGACGTGGACCTGGCTGTTGCCCACCTCGACAATCAACAAACCCTTCTCGGTCAGATGGTCGGCGGCCTCGGCCAGCATCCGGCGTACCAGGTTCAAGCCATCATCGCCACAGGCCAGGCCCAGCTCCGGCTCGTGCTGATACTCCTGGGGCATGTCGGCGAAATCTTCGGCATCGACATAGGGCGGGTTCGACACGATCAGGTCGAAACGCTGGCCCGGCAAGCCCTCGAAACCATCCCCCTGGACAGTGAACACGCGCTCGTCGACGCCGTGACGCTCGATGTTCTGGTTGGCCACTTCCAACGCTTCGAACGACAGGTCAGCCAGCACCACCTCCGCCTCCGGGAATTCGAAAGCACACGCGATGCCGATGCAGCCGGAACCGGTGCAGAGGTCGAGAATCCGTACCGGCTCCTGACCCAGCCAGGGCGCAAAACGGTTTTCGATCAGTTCACCAATGGGCGAGCGTGGAATGAGCACGCGCTCGTCGACGATGAAAGACATTCCGCAGAACCAGGCTTCACCCAGCAGGTAGGCCGCCGGGATGCGTTCGGCGATGCGTCGGCGCAGCAGGCGTTGCACATGGACTAGCTCTTCATCTTCGAGACGGCAGTCCAGGTAGCTATCGGCAATCTCCCACGGCAGATGCAACGCGCCCAACACCAGTTGCCGGGCTTCATCCCACGCATTGTCGGTGCCATGGCCGAAAAACAGATCCTCTCCATGGAAACGACTGACGGCCCAACGTATATGGTCGCGCAGGGTACGGAGACGGGAAGTGATCACGGCGGCAAACTCCAGAAAAAACGACTGGCGAGTCTACCAGCCAAACACTCCCTCACCAAAGCACGCCTCAAACACACCTCAAACACGCACGAAAAAGGACGGGGCAGATGTAGGATTTATCCGTTTTTCGCGCTGACTATTGAACAAGACAGACATCTTGACAAGGCTGTAGGCCAGCAACGACGGCCCTTGCGATGGAAGCGATTCACAGAACCGCTCAGCCAGAGGAGAATGTCGCAAAAGCCCCACTCGAAGGAGCCCCAGAATGTCCGTTCCAAAAACGATGTTTCAACTCAGCGGTCGCGGTTACGCAGCGGCCAATCTGAGTCAAGCGACGCTGATCATCATCGATGCCCAGAAAGAATACCTCGCCGGCCCCCTGGCGTTGAGTGGCATGGATGCGGCGGTCGCGAACATCAAGCAATTGCTCGGCGCGGCCCGTGCTGCCGGCCGGCCGATCGTGCATGTGCGTCACCTGGGCACCCATGGCGGGCTGTTCGACCCACAGGGCGAACGCGGGGAGTTCATTAGCGGCCTGGAACCCCAGGGCGACGAAACCGTGGTGGAAAAACTGCTGCCCAGCGCGTTTCACGGCACCGAACTGAAAAAGCGCCTGGAGGACCTCGGCCCCCTGGACCTGATCGTTTGTGGTTTCATGAGCCATTCCAGCGTCAGCACCACCGTGCGTGCCGCCAAGAACCTGGGCTTTCGTTGCACCCTGGTCGAAGACGCCTGCGCCACTCGCGATCTGCCGCACAAGGGCGGAGTCCTGAGCGCCGAACACGTGCACCAGACCGAAATGGCGATCATGGCGGACAACTTCGCCACCCTGGCCCTGACCCGCGATTTCATCTGACACCCCTTCGATAAGCGGCCCGTTGCGCCGCTTATCCGCAAAAGCCTCTCATTTGCCGCAATTGCCGTAGTGTCAGGAACAACCCGAACATCTTCCGGTCGAAGGGCCGATACCCATTGAGGAAGGTCGGAATGAAGTTATCCGATGGTTTTGACGCACGTCGCTTGCGGCCCAAAGGCCCGAGCAACTGGCGCTTGCGTTTCGGTGCCGCGCTCGCGGCGCTCCTGGCAACGCTCGGTGTACTGCTGTCGATGGCCGGCGCCGCCAGCCTGCTGGGTCGCCCGCCCGCCCTGGGCGAGTTGAACGCAACCCCGCTCGGCTCCACGATCATTCTGGTGATCGGCTTGCTGGTACTGCTGTTGGGCGTGTGGCTGTGGCGCCTTTGCCGCCGTCGGGCCCGCCAATCCCTGGAGCTGGCCATGGCTCCTCACTTGATGAAAAAGCACGACTGACCCGCCGCCCGACGTTTTGTCGCGCCGGATCCCGCAGGAGTTGGGTAAACTGGCCGGCCTTCGCGGAGGCTGACATGCAAGACGACGACTTTTCCCTGTTCAAAAGTGCGATCCAGGGTGTTAAACCGATCAAGCACGACCGTGCCGAAACCGGCAAACCCAAGGCGGATCGCGCACAAATCGCCAAGCTGCGCCAGGCCGCCACGGTGCGCACCGACGCCACCACCGTGGATGGCTTGTCCGACCAGTTCGTGATCGACGTAGGTCCTGAAGACGAGCTGATGTGGGCTCGCGACGGCGTTCAGGAAAGCCAGATGCGCAAGCTGAAGGTTGGCCAGATTCCCTTCGAAGGCAGCCTCGACCTGCACGGCATGACCGTGGAAAAAGCCCGGGAAACCCTCTGGGCCTTCCTGGCCGAAGCCACCAAATTCGAAATCCGCTGCGTGCGCGTCACCCACGGCAAGGCCGTGCGGCTGGACGGCAAGCGGCCGATGATCAAGAGCCACGTCAACACCTGGCTGCGCCAGCACCCGCAAGTGCTGGGCTTCACCTCCTGCCAGGCGAAACACGGTGGCGCCGGGGCGGTGTACGTGATGCTCAAGCGCACCATGATGGAAGGCCGCGACGAGTAGCACCCGATTGCCGAGCTTGCAGCGCCGTGTCCGCCACCGTACCCTTGCCCTTTGCGTAAAATCCCACAGGTAGTTTCATGTCTCTGGAACAGAATTACACCGCGATTCTCGGCCAACTGGGCGAGGACGTTTCCCGCGAGGGCCTGCTCGACACGCCCAAGCGCGCTGCCAAGGCCATGCAGTACCTCTGCCGCGGTTACGAACAGACCCTCGAAGAAGTCACCAACGGTGCCTTGTTCAGCTCCGACAACAGCGAAATGGTGCTGGTCAAGGACATCGAGTTGTACTCGCTGTGCGAGCACCATTTGCTGCCCTTCATCGGCAAGGCCCATGTGGCCTACATTCCGAGTGGCAAGGTGCTGGGGCTTTCGAAAGTCGCACGCATCGTCGACATGTACGCACGTCGCCTGCAGATCCAGGAAAACCTCAGCCGCCAGATCGCCGACGCGGTCCAACAGGTGACCGGTGCCCTGGGCGTGGCGGTGGTGATCGAAGCCAAGCACATGTGCATGATGATGCGCGGTGTGGAAAAGCAGAACTCCTCGATGATCACCTCGGTGATGCTTGGCGAGTTCCGCGAAAACGCCGCGACCCGCAGCGAGTTCCTCAGCCTGATCAAGTAACCCCCCGCATGAAAAAAACCGGCATTGATCGCCGGTTTTTTTTCGCCCGTGAAAAATCAGGTAAGCTGCGCGCCCTCTTCTTCCCTGTCGTGAGGCTTAATACCGTGATCGTCAAAGCGCTGCGAGTTGGCCTGGGCCAGCTGATTATTTTCATCGACTTCATCACCCGCCCCGGCAAGAAGCAACGTCCGGCCGAAGCCCAGGCGCAAGTCAATCAGGCCGCCCGCAGCCTGACGCTCTATCAGTTCCACGCCTGCCCGTTCTGCGTGAAGACCCGCCGCACCCTGCACCGCCTCAACGTGCCGGTGGCCTTGCGGGATGCAAAAAACAACGAGCAGGATCGCCAGACGCTGCTGGAGCAAGGCGGCAAGATCAAAGTACCGTGCCTGCGCATCGAAGAGAACGGCGAGACCACCTGGATGTATGAGTCCAAGGTGATCATTGATTATCTGGATAAGCGGTTTGCGGCAGTCTGATAGTTTTATGGTGTATTTGCGGGCCCTATCGCGAGCAGGCTCGCTCCCACAATGGAACTGTGGATAACTGGGTTTTGTGATCGACTCTGAACCCTGTGGGAGCGAGCCTGCTCGCGATGGGGCCAGTCCAGTCACCACATAAGTCAGGCTGCTTTTACCGCCAAAGCCTCCCGCACCACCCCCTCCAACCGCTTAAGCCCCTCATCCAGCCGCGCCGGGTCGATGTGGCTGAAGTTCAACCGCAGGTGCCCCGGATGCTTGTCCGGCTCGGGAAAGAACGGCTCTCCCGGCATGAACGCGACGTCGGCAGCCAGCGCGGCGTCGAGCAAGGTGCGGGTGTCCAGCGGTTGCTTGAGGGTCAGCCAGAAAAACAGCCCGCCCTGAGGCACGTTCCAATGCGCGATATCGGAAAAATGTGTTTGCAGCGCCGCCTGGAACCGGTCCCGACGATCCCGGTAAAAATCCCTCAACTCGCTCAAATGGCTTTGGTACTGCTCGGTGCCGATCCATTGCAATGCCTGCCACTGACCGATGCGATTGGTGTGCAGGTCCGCCGACTGCTTGAGCCGCAGCAGGTGTGGGAACAGATCCGGGCTGGCGATCAGGTAACCCACACGTAGCCCGGGCAATAGGGTTTTCGACACAGTGCCGGTGTAGATCCAGCTGGCTTTCTTCAAGCGACTGACAATCGGCGTGGCGCTGCCGCCGTCGAAGGTCAGCTCGCGGTAGGGCTCGTCTTCCACCAGGGTCACGCCAAACTCATCCAGCAGCGCCGCCACGGCATCGCGCTTGGTCTCGCTGTAGCGCACCGCCGAAGGGTTCTGGAAGGTGGGAATCAGGTAGATGAACGCGGGTCGATGCTGTTCCAGCCGGGCTCGCAACTGTTTCAGATCAGGCCCATCGGCCTCCAGGGGCACCGTGATGCAGTCGGCGCCAAACAGCTGGAAAATCTGCAACGCGGCCAGGTAGGTCGGCGCTTCCAGCATGACTTGAGTGCCGACATCGATGTGCAGCTTGGCCGCCAGGTCGAGGGTTTGCTGGGAGCCGCTGACCACCAGCACCTGACTGGCTTCACACGCCAGGCCCAATGACCGCGCCTGTGCCGCCAGGGCTTCGCGCAAGGCCGGTTCACCTTCGCTCATGCCGTATTGGCCCATGGACACCGGCATGGCCGCCCATTCGACTTTCGGCAGCATGGCTTCGGCCGGCAGGCCACCGGCGAACGACATCACTTCAGGACGCTGCGCGGCGGCGAGGATTTCTCGAATCAAAGAACTTTTGAGGCGCGAGACACGTTCGGAAAAAGCCATGGGGGTCACCTGTAGCGGGTCACTGGAAAAATGAGTCAAACTAGTTGACCGAAATTACTCCGACCTCTCTGGATACGTCAACATGCTTGACCTTAAAAACCCGGCCTCCCAGCAAATGGCCATGGAAGCGTTCTTCTTCGGTTACCAGGCGTTTACCGCCAAGGCCGATGAAATGCTTGAGCGTCGCGGGCTGAGCCGGGTGCATCAGCGCATCGTTTTTTTTATCGCCCGTTACCCATCCCTGAGCGTGAAGGAATTGCTGACGCTGCTCGGCGTGAGCAAACAGGCGTTGAACATGCCGTTGCGGCAGCTGATGGAAATGCATTTGGTGAACAGCGTCGCGTCCGAGACCGACAAGCGTAAGCGGCTGCTGGAACTGACGGCCGAGGGCGAGCGCTTCGAACAGGCGTTGCGTCGCGAGCAGGTGAAACTGCTCGAGCGGGTGTTTGCCGAGGCTGGGGAGGAGGCGGTGGATGGGTGGTTGGCGGTGAACCTGGGATTGGGCAAGGGTTCGGCGAGCTGAGGGATTTGTAGCGTCAGAACCGGCGCCATCGCGAGCAGGCTCGCTCCCACAATGGATCCCCCATGCGCACAAATTTTGTGAACGACGCAGCTCCCCTGTGGGAGCGAGCCTGCTCGCGATGGCGTCTTCACAGTCGATATATCCCTACCTCCCAGACTTTTCGTCGACAACATAGAAAACATTATTTGCTTTATTTGTATACAAAAGCATAATTCGCTTCGTGCGAGTTCTTGACCATAAGGTCAAAAAACCTCGCCGGCCTTACCTGCCTCAAAGCAACGCCGCCACCCTCAGGGGGCGGGCGTGCTGGAAATAACAATAAAACTCTTGAGGAGTACTCGCTGTGGAAAGCCGCAAACCCGAAGCCCGGACGCTGGACCTCTCGCCGCCACTACGCACTGGCTGGCTGGAGCGCATCTTCAAACTCAGCTTGCATGGCACCACGGTGAAGACCGAGCTGATTGCCGGTCTGACGACCTTCATCACCATGGCCTACATCATTTTCGTCAACCCCAACATCATGGCCGACGCCGGCATCGATCACGGCGCCGCATTCGTCGCGACCTGCATCGCCGCCGCCCTGGGTTGCCTGTTGATGGGCCTGTACGCCAACTGGCCGGTGGGCCTGGCACCGGGCATGGGCCTGAACGCGTTTTTCACCTACACCGTGGTCGGCACCATGGGCTACAACTGGGAAACCGCATTGGGCGCGGTGTTTGTTTCCGGGGTGCTGTTCATGTTCCTGACCCTGTCGCGGGTGCGTGAGTGGCTGCTCAACAGCATTCCGGTGAGCCTGCGTTATGCCATGGGTGCGGGAGTCGGGTTGTTCCTCGGACTGATCGGCCTGAAGACCGCCGGCATCGTCGTGGACAGCCCCGCTACCCTGATCAAGCTCGGCTCCCTGCACGAGCCCGGCCCGTTACTGGCTGCGGTGTGTTTCCTGATGATCGCCGTGCTCAGCTATCACCGCGTGTTCGGCGCGATCCTGATCAGCATCATCGCCGTGACCCTGGCCGGTTGGGGCCTGGGACTGGTGCAATACAACGGGGTCATGTCGACGCCTCCGAGCCTGGCGCCCACCTGGATGGCGATGGATGTGGTCGGCGTATTCAACGTCAGCATGATCAGCGTAGTGCTGGCGTTCCTGTTCGTGCACATGTTCGACACCGCCGGCACTCTGATGGGCGTTGCCCAGCGTGCCGGGCTGGTCAAACCTGATGGCAAGATCGAGAATCTGTCCAAGGCCCTGAAAGCCGACAGCGCCTCCAGCGTGTTCGGCGCCATGGTCGGCGTGCCGCCGGTGACCAGCTATGTGGAAAGCGCCGCCGGTGTCGCGGCGGGTGGCCGTACAGGACTTACCGCCGTGACGGTTGGTGTGCTATTTATTGCCGCGATGTTCTTCGCACCCCTGGCCGGGATGATCCCCGCCTACGCTACCGCGGGGGCCTTGATCTATGTCGCCATGCTGATGATGGGGGGCATGGCCCACATCGAATGGGACGAAGCGACCGACAGCATCCCGGCCATCGTCACGGCCATCATGATGCCCCTGACCTTTTCGGTCGCCGACGGTATTGCGCTGGGCTTCATCACCTATGTGGTGCTTAAGGCCGGCACGGGTAAACACAAGGAAATTTCTGTCAGTCTGTGGGTGCTCTGCGCGATCTTCATCGCCAAGTTCATCTTCTTGTAGGCACGGGATTATTCATCAGCCTCACCCCGTCGGGTGAGGCGTTCTTGCATCAGGAGCAAAGCAATGAATCTGGAAACCTGGCTGTTGTTCAGCGGCGCCGCTCTGGTGGTGATCCTCATCCCCGGCCCACTGTCGTTGCTGATGATCGGCAACAGCCTGAACTATGGCCTGCGCCGTTCGTATCCGGCGTTTCTGGGTGGCGTGATCGCCTCGATTTGCCTGCTGAGCGCATCGGCGCTGGGCCTCGGCGCACTGTTGTTGGCGTCAGAGCAACTGTTCAGCGCCCTGAAGATGGTCGGCGCGTTGTATCTGTTTTACCTGGCCTGGCAGAGCTGGCAGCAATCGCGCCAGCCGTCCCAGGGTGCCGAAGTGCCCCAGGCCGCCGCCATCCCGCGCTTTCGCGCCCTGTTCGGCCGGGCATTCGTGCTGGGTGCCAGCAACCCCAAGGACATTCTGTTCTTCGCCGCTTTCCTGCCGCAGTTCTTGAGCGCCGAACAACCGTTCCTGCCGCAACTGCTGATCATGATCGCCACCTGGACCGTTCTTGACCTGCTCTGCAAGCTGGCTTACGGCCTCGGCGCCCACGGCGCGGCGCGATATCTGCGAACGGGTAAAGGCCAGAGTTGGTTCAACCGCATCAGCGCAGGACTCTTTGGCGGTGCGGGCGCGGCCTCTTTGATGTCGACTCACTGAGTCCCTGACTTTGCGAAACAGCCTCATCTTTTACTCGAGGCTTTCGCAAAACGTAGAAACAACCCATCGATATACACCCCGCCAGGAAGCATCTTACATATAGGGCCACTCAATCATCGTTGAACAAGGACGTTCACAATGGCCCAGATTTTCCAGCCCGGCCCGGTGCCCGACGACTATGCCGTAGTCATTACCGACTTAGGCGTGCCTACAAATAAGCACACCATCGAAACACTCGATTTCAAGACTGCCGATGGGACGCAGCTGAGTTCGGAGCACAAACATAGACAAGCCCAACTCGAAATCGTCGATAAACTTTACGGCCCGCTGCACATCGGTTCCGTGACTGTCACCCGTTCAGCCCTGGATACGTTAGGCGCAACCACCGATGGACAGCCGCTGAACGGCGACAATACTTTTTTCCGCAGCCTCAATCGTTTTTTCGTGAACTCGTTACAGTTCAACGCAAACAATATTGAAACACGGCTCAAACTGACCGCCGACGCAAACGACTATCGGCTGCCCACGTTGCTGTTTGAAATGGCGAGTCAGCGCTCACCCGCCGCGCCCCCATTATTGAGGCAAACGCCTGAAACACAGGCCGAACCCGCCAGCCATCGGAGAACGCTGGAAAAACTCCTGAAATCGGCCCAAAGGCTCGATATACAAGGGCTTAGCCATGGAACATTCAGTTGGGCAAATACAACCAAGAGCAATATCCTCATCCCTACAGGGCTTGGACTTCAGGCCTTCGGAATCTATAGCGGTCTGCGCGGCCTGCAAGACGCCATCCGTAACAAGGACTCCTACCAGACCATTTTCAATGGGACCAGCGTGGCCGCCGAAGTCGCTTCAATCGGTGTCGAAGCTGCGGTGACCAGACAAGCCTCTCAGATGATCAGGGCCGGCCAACGCTCCCTCGAGGGCTTTGCCAAAACGACCTTTGCCACGCGCCTCGCCCGTGGAAGTGGGCTGATTGCCAGCGTCCTGACACTTCCTTTCGATATCATCGCCGCGGTCGATTCTTTCAAGGCGGCCGCCCACGCCACTGGCAAAGAAGCCACCGACCACTATGTCAGCGCAGCCTTGAGCGTCACCAGCGCAGCGATGACCTTAACCATTGGCATAGCGGCGCTGGCGGGGTTTGGTTCAGCCGGCCCTGTGGGCCTTGCCGCCGGACTTATCCTGGTGGTTGGCTCACAAATCTGGGGCGCGGTTCGTCAAGTCGATGACATCGACGACTACATAGAACTCACCGTACACGAGCGTCTGCGCACTGGTTGGTTGGCCTTCTGGGCAATGGGCCCTGATAAAGATATCCAGGATCGCTACACCATCGCCAAGGCTACCGCCGAACATACAAAGCTGCTGCAGGCCAATGCCTCGCACTTGCTCAAAGGCCCACTGAAAGACAGCACTGAGGCAATCGTAAACGGCACATTCACCGTGGAGCTTGAACCGGTGCCCTACAACACTTGGAACTGGTGGACCGGTGCCAGGTACCGGGCGACAACAGTCCGTCCGAGGATCAAAGACAGCGACGACCGGCTCGATGCGCGTAAAGGCGTTACGGCTCAGACGCCCGGCGCAGTCATTGAAACGTCGGCCGAACATCATAAAGCTATCCATTGGTACATCGGCGGCGGCAACGACACCGTGGAAGGCGTCGAAAACAAGCCAAACGTCTTTCACTACGGGGCGGGCGTTAAAAAACTGACCGGGGGCACAAAAGACGACGTGTTTATCTTTGAAGGCTCCACGGAAACCCTCAGTGAAACGTCAGCAAATAACCTGGTAGGTGGCTTGGGCAACGACACCCTGGTGTTGTCGGGCCGTAGCAGCAGTCATCAGGAGCCGCGTCTGGGTTACCAGGTCGACCTGGACGCCGGGCAAGTGTCCATCATCACTCAAAAAAGTCATGACACGCAGAGCAAGCATCATCGCCATGCGGACCTTGAAAGCATTGAAAACGTAGAAATTCCCGAGGGTGGTGCCAACATCATCAAGGGGACAGCCGGCCCAAACATCATCAAGTCCCGCGGCAACGATTCAATCGATGCCGGCGCGGGAGATGACCGAATTTTCATTCTCAATGGAAATAACCGCAACGCAGACGGCGGACCAGGTGAGGATATCTATGCCATCGCTCATAAACCCGGCCACGTTTCCATCACCGAAGATGGTGTGGACAACAGCGTCATCGCGCTGGACTGGAGAGCTGACCTGATTGAAAGCTGGCGAATTGAAGACGGTCATCTGGTCATTACTTCATGCTTTGATGCAAGCGACCGGGAGTTTCGCAAAGTCACCATCAGGGAAGTCTATGAAGACTCTGCTTTTCCAAGAGCCTTACAAAACAACAGACTGACGTTCATCACCCAGGATGGCTACCATTTGGTACCCGACCTGCCCGATACGATCGAATCCAGCAGCCCGCTCGACATTGAAACAGTTGTGGTGCAGCCAGGCACACCCCGCAACCCGGCTATCCTGCCTGATCGAAGCGAGCAGCCGATCAGCCATGACAAAGACACCAGCTACTATGTTTCACATCTCAATGAACTGACCACACTCAAGGTCAAACAAAAAAGCGAATTTTCCACCACCCTTCATCTTAACTACGCCAACGCCGAGCTGACCCGTATCGAGGCCTACTACAAGGCTCATGTAACTCAGAAAGATGAAGGGGACAGCATCAAATATGGCGAATGTGGCCTGACCTTGCACTTTGGTGTTCGCCAAGTCGTATTGAAAAATCTGGCAAGTTCCGATGAGCGCTATAGCGCGCAAAACGCGAAGACCGGTCGGCGTGCATTTTCCGCCCTCGGTTCGCATCATACTTTTATCCTCACCCTGAACGACGGCTCGTCGTACCGTATGGTCCAACCCTCGCCCGACTATGGCCTGTTGCTGGACGAAACATTCATAGGGAAAGATCCGGTGGAATGGAAAACAGACGTTCCATTGCCATTGACGCCTACCAAAAAGAAGTACGCCTATCTACAACCCTTGGACAAAAAACCTTATTACATGCGCAGTTGGGCAACCTGCGCCCTGCTGACATCGCCCACGGAACAAACGGGTATCGAAGTCCTGATTGGCGAAGGCGCCACCTACCTGGTTCACCTGAGCCCGAACATGACGTTACGCCTGTCCACGCCAGGTGCATTGGCCGGCGCCAATCCTCGGTTACCCCGTGCCTCCCTATGGGAGTTGGATGCCACGCGCCTGGGCCAAGTCGAGATAAAACTGTCCTCCAACCTGCTGCAAATAGGTGGAACGACCATCCATCTTCCCGTCTATGAAGCTGAAGACCTTGTCGACCCGATACGAGTCATCACTGCACAAGGCGTTGTTCATGCTGTCGACAGCCTGTTTGAGCGGGTTTATGTAGAAGCGCTTGATGGCCGGTATTTTGCCCCGCTCACCGACCCCAACATCCCATTGCCCAGCGAACTGTCGAGCCTGACATCCGAAGAACTGAAGGTTCTTCACGTTGCTGTCAAAGATGGGTCTCCCGGCACACTGAGCTACAACCTCAGAACCCGTAAATGGATCCTTGACACCGATAAGTCCCGAGTCATTGAGGCGGCGAACCTGAGAAAAACAGACCTGTGTGACCACGCCCTCAAGATCTATCAGGATCTGGCCCGCGAGGGGCTCAATCAGACGCCGCCCCTGGGTGATGACACACTTCGTCTGTTGCGGGAAAAATGCGTGGAGCTGATAGAAGGCTTCACTTTGGACAACTCAGTGATGTTTGCGCGGGCGTTAGCGCTGAGCGCGGTCTTCGGCATAAGGCTCTCGCAATTGAGCTGGTTCCTCTCATTGGCTGAGGCGTCTCCCGAACCTACCTGACCTTGAAGAACGTCTTCGACGGTTTCTTTCACACGCCATACATATGTAGTGCACCTGTCTGCTGGTTTTCCACGAACATCCTGGAACCCAGGGCCTGTCAGCCTCCGGCTCTACGACAGGCCATTAGCTTGATACCTACTTGAATCATCAATATTCAAACTCAAGAGCAGACATTTTCAATGAGTCCAAGACGAAACACCCGACCCACGCTTACAAAGTCGTCCCCTGATACGCCTCACTCCAGTCGCGATACGTCACTGGACACAATGCTCGGCAATCCCCTGAGAGGCGCAGAAACCGATCAGGCGTCCGGCTCGCCAACCGGACGCCAAACTGAAGCGACTGAATCGCAGCGCCCAACCGTTCAGGTATCCGAAATCGCATCCGCGACAGCCATCAGTGATGGCTCCCTGTCGGTATCGCTGGACAATTATTACCTTTCACCCGAGCTGGTGCCCCTGTTATCGGAGCCGGACGCAACCTCTGGGATCCGCACGTTCAAGACACGCACCTACGTTGAGCTTGCAGAGGGAGGGACGGTGCTGCTTGGACGCGATTCCGAACAGAACTACAGAGCCCGATCAGGCACTGAACTTGTTGCCTCCGGACCACGCCTGGAACAAGTGGAGGGCAGCCTTCTATGGCGTCCAACTGCGCACCGCGACGTGACGCACCACAGTGATTCCAATCTCCCGCCTACACGGGCATTCAGGAAAAACTGGGGGGTTGACCCAAGATTCACGCTGTCCGAATTGATCACCATAAACAATGTTCACTATAAGGTGGTGACACGTACCGACGCGCGAGAATCCCCTATCACCTACATTCAGTCACCCGCTCATCCCATCTATGATTTTGACTTGCTGGAAGCCACCCTCAGGCATGTGCCTGACGAGCAACCCCGAGGCGCAATACAAGTTCCGCCGGACAACCATTGGGAAATTGACGCCAGGTTACCCTTTGAAAAACCACTGACCGCTTACGTCAGGGATTTTTTTCCAGAAGTCACGACCATCACCCTGGAAAATATCGCAAGAAGGCAATTTGAACTCAGCAATGACTCGCCGTTCGCCGACTCTGCGGGTTTGACCGCACTCCGGCAGATTTACAGCAGTTGGGAAAACGCGACCCACTCGCCACATCCGCAATGGTCCGATCCACTCTTGATGCTTCCGATTCTTCCAACCTCTTCGGCGTCCCGAGGCGCTGCCCGCTCGATAGCCTTGCCTAACCCCTCCTCAACAGGAATATTGAATCGGTTGGATTTTGATCCCTTGCGGTTCCAGCGACAGTGGCTTCTTTATCTGACGTCGTACTCGCCAGTGGAATTCAAACGCTTTATGGCCGCCCTTCTGACGCGTAATGGCTATACAGTCATTGAGCCCAACTCTTTCAACAGTTTTCCCGCTTTGGTATTTCGCCGCACAGGGCATGACTATGTATTTTTCATGAGCCTGCACCGCACCAGAATTCCGAAGATTTCCCTACCCATGTATATGGATCCCAAGACAGCCGAGCTGCGCCTGGAAACCCAGGTTGGCGGAGTCGCTGCGAAAGCCGTCAACGATGCCCACAGTGCCAATAAAATCATCTGGCTCAAGGGCGGTACTGAAATCCGTCCCGGCGTTGCAGACACGATTTTTATCATCCGGGATGACAATTCCAGGCTGTAAATACACGGCTCAAAAAAAAGCCCGCAGTGTGAGCGGGCGAAAAACCAAAGAAGCTACATGCGCAGTCGCTTCCAGGACAAGGCAACTGCTTGGGGGATCAGCTGCCTCGATACGTTGAGTAGGCGTAGGGCGAAATCAGCAGGGGCACGTGGTAATGCTCCTGCTCGGCCGAAATGCCGAAGCGCAGCACCACCACATCCAGGAACGCCGGCTCGGACAGCTGGACGCCACGGGCACGGTAGTAATCGCCGGCATGGAATTGAATCTGATAGACGCCGCTACGGTAGTCATCCCCTTGCAACAACGGTGCATCGCAACGGCCGTCGCTGTTGGTCAGCGCGCTGGCGACCAATTGCAGTTGCGTACCTTCGACGCGGTACAGCTCGACTTTGATCGAGCTGCCCGGGCAGCCGTGCGCGGCATCCAAAACGTGAGTAGTCAAACGTCCCATTGATTGTGCGCGCCTCGCTGCAAGCAGTTCGGCCCGACGCCTCCTGAATCAGTTGAAAGACAGGCCGCACCGTTTCGGAGCACGAAACGCTGCGGCGATGAGCGAATTAAGACACTTTAAATGAAAATTGTACACAATAAAAAACAGAAATTTATCGCCTGCCATATTCGAGAAGGGTTCAGACCCGATCAGTAATAAAACCAACAGACACACAGGATTGTCATACCTTAGCTGACCAAATGGGCAGGTTTCTTGCAGTGTAGACACGCCAGAGGCAGCAGTGAAAAATGCAAAAAATCAGGCTTACAAAGTGCGCATAAAGTTGTATACAATCAACCCATCGCTGTGACGCCAGCCTGTGATTCATCGCCCAGGCGCCACCTACATGGTTCGAACAAGAAGGAAAACTGCAGTGAGCGCTGACTACCCACGCGACCTGATCGGTTACGGCAGTAACCCTCCCCACCCTCAGTGGCCGGGCAACGCCCGCATCGCCCTGTCCTTCGTGCTCAACTACGAGGAAGGCGGCGAGCGTAACGTGCTGCATGGCGACAAGGAGTCCGAAGCGTTTCTCTCGGAAATGGTTTCGGCGCAACCGCTGCAGGGCGAGCGCAACATGAGCATGGAATCGCTCTACGAATATGGCAGCCGCGCCGGTGTCTGGCGGATCCTCAAGCTGTTCAAGGAATTCGATATTCCGCTGACGATCTTCGCGGTAGCCATGGCTGCCCAGCGCCACCCGGACGTGATCCGTGCCATGGTCGCCGCCGGTCACGAGATCTGCAGCCATGGCTATCGCTGGATCGACTATCAATACATGGATGAAGCCCAGGAACGCGAGCACATGCTCGAAGCGATCCGCATCCTCACCGAAATCACCGGCGAACGTCCGTTGGGCTGGTACACCGGCCGCACAGGCCCCAACACCCGCCGGCTGGTCATGGAAGAAGGTGGTTTTCTCTATGACAGCGACACCTACGACGACGACCTGCCCTACTGGGAACCGAACACCCCCACCGGCAAGCCGCACCTGGTGATTCCGTACACCCTGGACACCAACGACATGCGCTTCACCCAGGTCCAGGGTTTCAACAAGGGCGACGATTTTTTCCAATACCTCAAGGATGCCTTCGACGTGCTGTATGCCGAAGGCAGCGAGGCGCCGAAGATGCTTTCCATCGGCCTGCACTGCCGCCTGATCGGCCGGCCTGCCCGTCTCGCGGCCCTCAAGCGGTTTCTTGAATACGCCAAGGGTCATGAGCAGGTCTGGTTCAGCCGTCGCGTCGACATCGCCCGCCACTGGCAGCAGACCCACCCACATCCGGGCGCTTTGAAATCAGGGGCTTCGAAATGACCGCATTCCAGACCCTCAAGCCTTCGACCTTGAGCCGCGAAGCGTTCGTCAAAGCCTTCGCCGACATCTACGAACATTCGCCGTGGGTGGCCGAAAAGGCTTTCGACCTGGGCCAGGACCCATCGATCGACCAGATCGAAACCCTGCACCAGCGCATGAGCGACATCCTGCTGTGCGCCGATCACGCCAGCCAACTGGCGCTGATCAACGCACACCCGGACCTGGCCGGTAAAGCCGCCGTCCAGGGCCAACTGACCGAGGCCAGCACCAACGAACAGGCTGGCGCCGGTATTCACCAATGCTCGAGCGATGAGTTCCAACGCTTCACCGAGCTGAACGAGGCCTACAAAGCCAAGTTCAAGTTTCCCTTCATCATGGCGGTAAAAGGCAGCAACCGGCATCAGATCCTCGCGGCGTTCGAAACGCGCATTCACCACTCGGCAGATACCGAGTTCAAATGCGCGCTGGCAGAGATCAACAAGATCGCGTTGTTCCGATTACTGACTCTTTAGCAAGCAGCCCTGAGGCCCAGGCCCCTGCAAGCATCCCCAGCCAACTTATTAAAGGCAGACAAGAAGAATGAAAGCTTACGCCGTACCCTTCGAGAAGTTCGTCAACCTGGCCGACGCCCGCCTGGGCACCAAGATCATTTCGGTCACCGATGACTGGTTCGCCGACGCCAACCGTCTGTTCCAGCCGACTCCGGCCGTATGGAAGGAGGGCGTGTTCGATGACAACGGCAAGTGGATGGACGGCTGGGAGTCGCGCCGCAAGCGCTTCGAAGGCTACGACAGCGCGGTGATCCGCCTGGGCGTGCCGGGTTCGATCAAAGGCGTGGACATCGACACTTCATTCTTCACCGGTAACTACCCGCCGTCGGCGTCCCTGGAAGCCTGCTTCCTCGCCTCGGGCGAGCCAGACGAACATACCCAATGGACTGAAGTGCTGTCGGCCGTCGAGCTGCAAGGCGACAGCCACCACTACCATGAAATCAGCAATGACCAGGCCTTCAGCCACCTGCGCTTCAACATCTACCCCGATGGTGGCGTGGCCCGCCTGCGGGTCTACGGCATTCCGTACCGCGACTGGTCGGCCGTGGGCGACAATGAACAGATCGACCTCGCAGCGGCCCTCAACGGTGGTCGCGCCCTGGCCTGTTCCGACGAACACTTCGGTCGCATGAGCAACATCCTCAACCCCGGTCGCGGGGTGAACATGGGCGACGGCTGGGAAACCGCCCGTCGTCGTACCCCGGGCAATGACTGGGTGATCGTCGCCCTAGGCCATGCCGGTGAGGTCGAGAAAGTCATCGTCGACACCCTGCACTTCAAGGGCAACTACCCGGACAGCTGCTCGATCCAGGGCGCATTCGTCAAGGGCGGCACCGACAGCCAGATCGAAACCCAGTCGCTGTTCTGGCGCGAATTACTGCCCAGCCAGAAACTGGAGATGCACGCCGAACACACCTTCGCCGAGCAGATCAAGGCGTTGGGGCCGATCACCCACATCCGTCTGAATGTGTTTCCGGATGGTGGGGTGAGTCGCCTGCGGGTGCTTGGCAAGGTGTCGAAATAAGAGTGAACCCGAATCGCGAGCAAGCTCGCTCCCACATTTGAAATGCATTCCCCTGTGGGAGCGAGCTTGCTCGCGATGGCGGCACAACAAACAACACAGAATTCAAGGTAAGAAGACCAGCATGCGCACACTCAAGATCGAACCGTTGACCAAAGAAGCCTTCGCCCCGTTCGGTGACGTGATCGAAACCGACGGCAGCGATCACTTCATGATCAACAATGGTTCGACCATGCGCTTCCATCGCCTGGCGACGGTTGAAACCGCCGAGCCGGACGACAAGGCGATCATCAGCATCTTCCGCGCCGAGGCGCTGGAGATGCCGTTGACCGTACGCATGCTGGAGCGCCATCCGCTGGGCAGCCAGGCTTTCATCGGGCTGCTCGGCAACCCCTTTCTGATCGTGGTCGCGCCACTTGGCGATGTACCTGTATCAGGCTTGGTCCGCGCCTTCGTCACCAACGGCAGGCAGGGCATTAATTACCATCGCGGCGTCTGGCACCACCCGGTGCTGACGATCGAAAAGCGGGATGACTTCCTGGTGGTTGATCGCAGTGGCACAGGCAATAACTGCGATGAGCATTTTTTCAAAGAGGATGAGTTGTTGATCCTCGCCCCCCACCAATAAGAGAAGCGTCCGATCACGCGAAAACAAGCGTGACGGGCGAGAGGTAAAGACTGTGGAAGCACATATGCTGGAATGGCTGAACCTGAGCGTGCGCTGGGTTCATATGATCACTGGCGTGGCCTGGATCGGCGCGTCGTTCTACTTCGTCTGGCTGG
Source organism: Pseudomonas sp. N-1-13 (assembly GCF_057787095.1). Taxonomy (NCBI): domain Bacteria; kingdom Pseudomonadati; phylum Pseudomonadota; class Gammaproteobacteria; order Pseudomonadales; family Pseudomonadaceae; genus Pseudomonas; species Pseudomonas sp. N-1-13. Next base: position 4,262,671 of record NZ_JBYNRI010000001.1, read on the forward strand.
AAAACAACCTCAATCGCGTCAACCCTAAAAGCGGTCTGGCCGGTGATTTGTGGGCCATCCACGGTGGCGGCATCTACCACCTGGAAAAATACAAACTCGCGCCGCCGTCCATGCCGGACAACCTGCACTGGTTCAAATGGGAAGCCTACTTCACCTGGATGTCGGGCGTCGCCCTGCTGTGCCTGGTGTTCTATTGGAACCCGACCCTGTACCTGTTGGCACCGGGCAGCAGCCTGAGCGGGCTCGAAGGTGTCGCCCTGGGCATCGGCTCGTTGTTCGTCGGCTGGTTCGTGTATTCCTTTCTCTGCGACTCGGCCCTGGGAAAACGTCCTGCCCTGCTCGGCCTGATCCTGTTCGTGCTGCTGATCGCCGCGGCCTACGGGTTCAGCAAGGTGTTCAGCGGTCGCGGTGCCTACCTGCATGTCGGGGCGGTCATCGGGACGATCATGGTCGGCAACGTGTTCCGCATCATCATGCCGGCCCAACGCGCGCTGGTGGCGGCCATTGCCGAGAACCGCACGCCGGATCCGGCGCTGCCGGCCAAGGGCCTGCTGCGCTCGCGCCACAACAACTACTTCACCCTGCCGGTGCTGTTCATCATGATCAGCAACCATTTCCCGAGCACTTATGGCAGCCAGTACAACTGGTTGATCCTGGCTGGGATCGCCGTGGCGGCGGTGTTGGTGCGGCACTATTTCAATACCCGTCACGACAGCAACAAGTATGCCTGGACGCTGCCGGTCGGCGCTCTGGCGATGATCTGCCTGGCTTATGTCACGGGTCCAAAACCCATGACCACAGCGCCGGAAGTCGCCAAAACCCCTGGTGTGATCGAGTACCAACCGTTGCCGGAAACGGCGGTGGGCGGCGGCGCAAAACCGGCGACGGCAGCGGCCGCACCGGCATCGACGCCGGCCCAGACCGCCAATGCCCAGGGCCCCTCGTTCGAGAAGGTCCACAGCGTGATTCAGGAGCGCTGCTCGGTCTGCCATTCGGCAAAACCCACCAGCCCGTTGTTCAGCGCCGCGCCGGGCGGGGTGATGTTCGATACCCCGCAGCAGATCCAGCAACAAGCCGCGCGCATCCAGGCCCAGGCCGTGGCCACGCAGATCATGCCCCTGGGCAATATCACCCAGATGACCCAACAGGAACGCGACCTGATCGGCGCGTGGATCAGCCAGGGGGCGCGGACCAACTGAGTCCCGCCGACATCAAACCTGACATCACCCGCTACACGTAATACCGCTGACAGGCAGACCGGCACATGACCGGTCGCCCGTCAGCGACTGCCTGCGCCTCAACAATAAAAACAAGAGGAAAGCACCAGATGACCCAGCCCCGCCATCACGCCCCAAATTCGCCACGAATGCGCCGTTGCAGGGCACTTGAGCCCATGAATGCAGGGCCGTATCCTGCGCGGCCGTTTGAGTCCGGTGCCGCGTAAAACCAGCGGATCCCTGACCGATACGCCAACTATTGCAGTGTTGGCAGATATCGGCTTGCGCTGAACACACTTTTTCGAGCGCTTCAAACCACTGAACAAGCCATTTTTCCGATTTATCCCGGTCTTGGCTCAGCTCTTGCTGTCAGCGCTTGCCACAAACAAAAAGCTGACCGAACGGATGGTTTTTCCGTAGAAAAAAGCGCCACACCAGAGCGCTGATCTTAAAAAAAATGCAGTACCACTTACCTTTGGGAGCAAACCGAATGAAACATACGTGCACCAGCCTGATACTTGCGGGATCTTTGCTGACCGCTGGCCAAGCGATGGCCGACGACCTGTTCCAATGGCAGAACAACAGCCTGACCTACCTCTATGGCAAGGATTTCCAGGTCAACCCGCGCATCCAGCAAACCGTGACCTTCGAGCACGCCGATGCCTGGAAATACGGCGACAACTTCTTCTTCCTCGACCGGATTTTCTACAACGGCCAGGACGACAGCAATTCCGGCCCGAACACCTACTACGGTGAGTTCAGCCCACGCCTGTCGTTCGGCAAAATCTTCGACCAGAAGCTGGAACTGGGTCCGATCAAAGATGTGTTGCTGGCCATGACCTATGAGTTCGGTGAAGGTGACAACGAGTCATACCTGATCGGTCCGGGCTTCGACCTGGCGATTCCCGGTTTCGATTACTTCCAGTTGAATTTCTACAACCGCCAGACCGAAGGTCCGCGCGCTGGCGACAACGTCTGGCAGATTACACCGACCTGGGCCTACACCCTCCCGGTGGGCTCATCCGACATCCTGATCGACGGCTTCATCGACTGGGTGGTGGACAACGACAGCAACTCCAAAGGCACCTACCACGCCAACCTGCACATCAACCCGCAGATCAAGTATGACTTGGGCAAGGCACTGAAGCTGGGCGCCAAACAGTTGTATGTGGGTGTGGAATACGACTACTGGAAGAACAAATACGGGATCGAAGACAGCGAAGGCTTCAAGACCAATCAGAGCAATACCAGCTTCTTGCTGAAGTATCATTTCTGATCCACATCGATCCTCGATGCTCAGGGAATCTTGTGGGAGCGAGCCTGCTCGCGATGGCGCTGGAGGCTACTGCATCACCCCGCCGTCACCCGCAAGAACCGGCTTAACTCCTCGCGCTGGGCCAACGCATCCTGGCGTCCCAGCTCGATCAGTTCACTGCAATAGCCCGCTTCGAACAGCAGATAACTCAGCACCCCGGCGCCGCTGGTCTTGGTCGCGCCCGGCCCGCGCAGGAACATGCGCAGCGCGCGGGGCAATTCCAGGCGATGGCGGGCGGCGATTTCGTCGATCGGCTGGCTCGGCGAAATCACCAACACTTCCACCGGCGCCGCGCCCAGCGCATGAGCCGGCACGTCATCGGGCAGCAGATGACTGAAGCCATTCAGACGCTCCAGCAGCTCAATGTCGCTTTCCAGGCTGTCAATGAACGTACTGTTGAGCATGTGGCCACCGATCTGCGCCAGCGTCGGTTGCTGGCCGGTGTAACTGCGCTGCAACGGCTCTGGCGAACCAAGTCCACGCGGATTGCCGCTGACGCCGATGACCAGCACGCGATTGGCCCCCAGGTGCAGGGCCGGGCTGATGGGAGCCGATTGACGCACCGCGCCGTCGCCGAAATATTCCGGGCCGATCCTGACCGGCGCGAATAGCAGGGGGATCGCCGAACTGGCAAGCAGGTGTTCCACCGACAACTGGGTCGGCACGCCGATGCGCCGGTGCCGCAGCCAGGATTCGATGGTGCCGCGGCCCTGGTAGAAGGTCACGGCCTGGCCGGACTCATAACCGAACGCAGTCACCGCCACGGCCCGCAGTTGCTGCTGCGCGATCGCCTGTTCGATGCCCGAGGCGTGGAATTGAGACTGGAGAAGTTCACGCAACGGCGAACTGTCGATCAGCGCCACTGGTAACCGGGCGCCCAGGCCTAGCAGGCTGTGGCTGATAAAACGTGTCGCCTGGGCAATCACGCCCCACCAGTCGCTGCGCATCACCTGATGGCTGCGCACCGCTTGCCAGAAGGCAGTCAGGCGCTCGATGGCCGTTTTGAAGTCCATCGCCCCGCTGGCCAGGCTGACCGCGTTGATTGCCCCGGCCGAGGTGCCGACAATCACCGGGAACGGGTTATCCGCCCCGTCCGGCAACAGTTCGGCAATCGCGGCCAATACCCCCACTTGATACGCTGCCCGAGCCCCGCCGCCGGAAAGAATCAAACCTGTCACCGGTTCAAGTGGGGTCATCGCAACGCTCCGTGTTCATTAAGTGGACTACAGGCTTAACCGCGTTTGTCATACAGCTTCGGCTCGCCCGGCGGACGACTCTTGAAGCGCCGGTGAGCCCAGAGGTATTGCTCGGGGCATCTGCTGACCGACTGCTCCACCCATCGATTGATACGGATGCAATCGGCCTCTTCGCTCTCCCCTGGAAAATCTTCCAGCGGCGCCTGGATCACCAAACGGTAACCCCTGCCATCAGCCAGGCGTTCCTGGATGAATGGCACCACCCGTGCCTTGCCCAGGCGAGCGAACTTGCTGGTGGCCGTGACCGTCGCGGCCTGGATGCCGAACAGTGGCACGAAGACGCTTTGCTTGGCGCCGTAGTCCTGGTCCGGCGCATACCAGATCGCCCGCCCCGCCCGTAGCAGCTTGAGCATGCCACGCACGTCGTCGCGTTCCACCGCCAGGGAATCAAGATTGTGCCGCTCGCGCCCGCGACGCTGGATGTAGTCAAACAGCGGGTTCTTGTGCTCGCGGTACATGCCGTCGATGGTGTGCTGCTGGCCGAGCAATGCCGCGCCGATTTCCAGCGTGGTGAAGTGCAGCGCCATCAGGATCACCCCTTTGCCCTCGCGCTGGGCCTGCTTGAGATGCTCCAGCCCTTCGACATGGGCCAGCTTCGCCAAGCGCGAGCGCGACCACCACCAACTCATGGCCATTTCGAAGAAGGCGATACCGGTGGAGGCAAAATTTTCCTTGAGCAGGCGCTTGCGCTCGGCAGCGGACTTTTCAGGAAAACACAGTTCCAGATTGCGCTGGGCGATGCGCCGTCTGTCGCCGGCCACACGATACATCAGCGCACCCAATACACGACCGGCGCGCAGCAGCAGCGGATAGGGCAGCTGAACGATCAGCCACAACAGCCCCAGACCGCACCACAGCAGCCAGAAACGCGGATGAAAAAATGCAGCTCGAAAACGCGGGCGATCCATTACAGCTTCCATAAAGACATGGGCCGCGCATTCTACATCGTTCGACCCGGCTTGCGGCCCGGGGACGATCTCGTTATAAGTCTCGGCACTTTTAGTGACAAGCCGTTGTACGCCGACCATGAGCCAAACCGAATCGCTAGACCAAGATCCCGTGTTCCAGCTGAAGGGCAGCATGCTCGCCATTACGGTGCTGGAGCTGGCCCGCAACGACCTGGAGAGCCTTGACCGGCAGTTGGCGGCAAAAGTCGCCCAGGCCCCGAATTTCTTCAGCAATGCCCCGTTGGTGCTGGCGCTGGACAAACTGCCGGCCGGCGAAGGTGCCGTGGATCTGCCGGGCCTGATGCGGGTTTGTCGCCAGCACGGCCTGCGCACCCTGGCGATCCGGGCCAGCCGTATCGAAGACATCGCCGCCGCCATCGCCGTGGACATTCCGGTGCTGCCGCCCTCCGGCGCCCGGGAACGGGTGCTGGAACTGAGCCCGGTCGAGACCAGGAAAAAGCCGGAAAAGCCACCAGAACCGACCATCAAGCCGACCCGAGTCATCACCTCTCCGGTACGTGGCGGGCAGCAGATCTATGCCCAGGGTGGCGATCTGGTCGTGGTGTCCTCGGTCAGCCCGGGCGCGGAACTTCTGGCCGATGGCAACATCCATGTATACGGCCCGATGCGTGGCCGTGCCCTGGCCGGTGTCAAGGGCGATACGAAAGCCAGGATTTTCTGTCAGCAGTTGAGCGCTGAACTGGTCTCTATCGCCGGGCAGTACAAGGTTTCCGAGGATCTGCGTCGCGACCCGCTGTGGGGGGCCGGTGTCCAGGTCAGCCTGTCGGGCGACGTGTTGAACATCATTCGGCTTTAACGGATACTGCCGCATTTTCCAAGCATCTCTAAAACGTAGCGAAAACGGCTTAAACGACGTAGGAAAAAGGATAAGGCAGTGTTTACCGGAGGTAGACCCCGTCCCGCATCCGATTCCATCCAAGCCTGTCCAATTGCAGCAGTTTCAAGAGATGTTTTTCAGGGGCTGAAAAAGTCCTTTTTCCTTAGGGGTGAAACACCTTGGCCAAGATTCTCGTGGTTACATCCGGCAAGGGTGGTGTGGGTAAGACCACCACCAGCGCCGCTATCGGTACCGGCCTCGCTCTGCGCGGCCACAAAACAGTCATCGTCGACTTCGACGTCGGCCTGCGTAACCTGGACCTGATCATGGGTTGCGAGCGTCGCGTGGTCTATGACTTCGTCAACGTGGTCAACGGTGAAGCGAACCTGCAGCAAGCCCTGATCAAGGACAAGCGCCTTGAGAATCTGTACGTGCTGGCCGCCAGCCAGACCCGCGACAAAGACGCGCTGACCCAGGAAGGCGTGGAAAAAGTGCTGATGCAGCTCAAGGAAGACTTTGAGTTCGTGGTGTGCGACTCCCCGGCCGGTATCGAGAAAGGTGCCCACCTGGCGATGTACTTCGCTGACGAAGCGATCGTCGTGACCAACCCGGAAGTCTCGTCGGTACGCGACTCCGATCGCATGCTCGGCCTGCTGGCGAGCAAATCCCGTCGCGCCGAGAACGGCGAAGAGCCGATCAAGGAACACCTGCTGCTGACCCGCTACAACCCGCAACGGGTCAGCGATGGCGAAATGCTGGGCGTCGAAGACGTCAAGGAAATCCTCGCTGTTACCCTGCTGGGTGTGATTCCTGAATCCCAAGCGGTACTCAAGGCCTCCAACTCGGGTGTGCCGGTGATTCTCGACGATCAGAGCGACGCCGGTCAGGCGTACAGCGATGCGGTCGATCGCCTGCTGGGCAAAACCGTAGAGCATCGATTCCTCGATGTAACGAAGAAAGGTTTCTTCGAGCGCCTGTTTGGAGGTAGGTAATGAATCTTTTTGACTTCTTTCGTGCCAACAAAAAGCCAAGTACCGCCTCGGTCGCGAAAGAGCGTCTACAGATCATCGTGGCGCACGAGCGCGGCCAGCGCAGTACCCCTGATTATCTGCCAGCCTTGCAGAAAGAACTGGTGGAAGTGATCCGCAAGTACGTCAACATCGGGTCCGATGATGTGCATGTGGCGCTGGAAAGCCAGGGCAGTTGCTCGATTCTGGAACTCAATATCACCCTGCCGGATCGCTGATCGATCCTGCAGGTGCCCACGGCGGCTCCGGGTCCCAAAGTCCTTCCCACAGGGTTAGGAAAAAGGGCCCGAGCCGCCGTTGGCGTTTGTTACGAGACTGTTTGAATGCCCCTGTCCAACATCCGCATCATCCATCAGGACGCCGCCGTCCTGGTGGTCGACAAGCCGACCCTGCTGCTGTCCGTGCCCGGCCGGGCCGACGACAACAAAGACTGCCTGATCACCCGCCTGCAGGAAAACGGCTATCCGGAAGCGCGAATCGTGCACCGGCTGGACTGGGAAACCTCTGGCATCATCCTGCTGGCCCGGGATCCGGACACCCATCGCGAACTGTCTCGGCAGTTTCATGACCGGGAAACCGAAAAGGCCTACACAGCATTGTGCTGGGGCCAACCGGAGCTGGACAGCGGCAGCATCGACCTGCCCCTGCGCTACGACCCGCCGACCAAACCGCGCCACGTGGTGGATCATGAGCAGGGCAAGCACGCCCTGACCTTCTGGCGCGTGCTGGAGCGTTGCGGCGACTGGTGCCGGGTCGAACTGACGCCCATTACCGGACGCTCGCACCAGTTGCGCGTGCACATGCTGTCCATTGGTCATCCGCTCCTGGGCGACGGCCTCTACGCCCACCCTCAGGCCCTCGCTGCGTGGCCACGGCTGTGCCTGCACGCCAGCATGCTCAGCTTCACCCACCCGCAAAGCGGCGAACGCCTGCGCTTCGAGTGCCCGGCGCCGTTCTGAGGCATCGCGTCGCCCCCATCGCGGGCAGGCTCGCTCCCACATTGGATTGCAGGCTTACACAAGTTTTGTGTTCACCCTGAGTCCCCTGTGGGAGCGAGCCTGCTCGCGAAGGGGACGGCACATTCAACGCGTATATCAATCACTGGCCACCCTCCTCATCGCCCCCCAATACGGTAAACTCCCGCGCATTGCTGTCTGGAGTTATTTATGCGCGAAGAGTTGAACCAAGGCCTGATCGACTTTCTCAAGGCCTCCCCCACCCCGTTCCACGCCACCGCCAGCCTTGCCCAACGTCTGGAGGCAGAGGGTTATCAGCGTCTTGACGAACGCGAGACCTGGGCCACCGAGGCCAACGGTCGTTACTACGTCACGCGCAACGACTCTTCAATCATCGCTTTCAAGCTGGGCCGCAACTCACCGCTGCACGACGGCATCCGCCTGGTTGGCGCCCACACCGACAGCCCCTGCCTGCGGGTCAAGCCCCAGCCGGAACTGCAACGCCACGGGTTCTGGCAACTGGGCGTGGAAGTTTATGGTGGTGCGCTGCTGGCGCCGTGGTTTGACCGCGATTTGTCCCTGGCCGGGCGCGTGACCTTCCGCCGCGATGGCAAGGTCGAAAGCCAGCTGATCGATTTCAAGGCGCCGATCGCCACGATTCCGAACCTGGCCATCCACCTCAATCGCGAAGCCAACCAGGGCTGGGCGATCAACCCACAGAATGAGCTGCCACCGATTCTCGCCCAGTTCGCCGGTGACGAGCGCGTCGACTTCCGCGCCGTGCTCACCGATCAACTGGCCCGCGAACACGGCCTGAATGCGGACGTGGTGCTCGATTACGAGCTGAGTTTCTACGACACCCAAAGCGCCGCGCTCATCGGCCTGCATGGCGATTTCATTGCCGGCGCGCGCCTGGACAATCTGCTGTCGTGCTACGCCGGCCTGCAAGCCTTGTTGAACGCCGACACCGAAGAGACCTGCGTGCTGGTGTGCAACGACCACGAGGAAGTCGGCTCTTGCTCGGCCTGTGGCGCCGACGGTCCGATGCTGGAACAAACCCTGCGTCGTTTGCTGCCTGAAGGTGAAGAGTTCGTACGGACCATCCAGAAATCCCTGCTGGTTTCCGCGGACAACGCCCACGGCGTGCACCCCAACTACGCCGACAAACACGACGCCAACCACGGCCCGAAACTCAATGCCGGGCCCGTGATCAAGGTCAACACCAACCAGCGCTACGCCACCAACAGCGAAACCGCCGGGTTCTTCCGTCACCTGTGCATGGCCGAGGAAGTACCGGTGCAGAGCTTCGTGGTGCGCAGCGACATGGGCTGCGGCTCGACCATCGGCCCGATCACCGCCAGTCAGTTGGGTGTACGCACGGTGGACATCGGTTTGCCGACCTTCGCCATGCACTCGATCCGCGAGCTGTGCGGCAGTCATGACCTGGCGCACCTGGTGAAAGTGTTGAGCGCGTTTTATGCCTGTCGTGAGTTGCCGTAACCACAGCAGCACCTGTTTGAACCGGGAAATGCTTACCCCTGTGGCGAGGGGATTTATCCCCGTAGGGCTGCAGAGCAGCCCTTTGCCCAGTCACCGCAATACTTCACATGTCAGTAACGGCCCAAGTGCGTCTGCTGCGCAGCCGAGCGGGGATAAATCCCCTCGCCACAACAGTGCTCGCCTCCGGATTGGGGGGAGCCATGACATACATCATCACACCCCGGCAAAACCCAAACTAGACTGACCTTATCCCCTCCGACAAGGCCGTCGCCATGATTCCGATGTCTGCGTTCAATGCCATGCTGGTGCCCATCATCGCCGGCATGATCCTGCTGGCCATCGGCTTCAACTTCCGAGACAAGAACGTCGGGGTGTTTGCCATGTGGATCGGCATGTTGTTGATCCTCGCCACGGTGGTGTTCAGGATCCTGGCCAAACTCAACGAGTCGATCTGACCTCACCTCAGGCAGCCGACGGTTGTTCCGGCACGTCCACCCCCACGTGAATCGCATCGTGACGCCAGAACTCCAGGTCACAATCGATCAACCGCTGATGCTGGTCATAATTGACCCGGGCAATCCGCAAGCCAGGGCTGCCAACCGAGACTTTCAACGCCGCCGCCGCTTCAGGCTGTAGCGAGGTCGGCACAATCTCGAACTTCACCCGGCCGTAGTGCAAGTCGTAATGACGGGCGTACAACTCGGTGATGGACTGATTGAGGTCGAATTCGAGGATGTCCGGGAAGTACTGCGGGTTCAGGTAGTGCTCGACATACAGCACCAGCCGCTCATCGATACGCCGCACGCGGCAGATCTGGATCACACTGGACAGTGCTGGCAATTGCAACCAGGCACACACTGCTGCCGAAGCCGGCTGCAGACGGGCCGAAATCACTTGAGTGGAAGGCACTCGCCCTTGGGCAGTCACCATGGCGTGGAAATGGCTGCGCTGCATCAGGTTATAGGCCAGGCGTGGCGGCGAGACGAACCAGCCACGGCGCTCCTCGCGATAGATCTGCCCCTGGGCTTCGAGCTGCAACAGCGCTTCGCGCACGGTGATGCGTGTAGTGCCGAACAACTCACTGAGCTTGCGCTCGGCCGGCAACTTGCTACCGGGCGCCAGCAAGCCGTGGTCGAGTTGCTCCTGCAGGACTTGCCCGATGGTTGTCACCGCCTTGGTTGTCTCGATGCGCATCAACGTTACCTATCTGGACTAGACCAGCACTCTTTCGGGGCGAAATCGATGGAACATCCATCCGTTTCTCATGCTTGCAAGCCTAGGCACTGCACATGACTGGTAGATGACAGAACCGCCGAACGGTTCATTGCCATCCTGCAAGTTAGCGGCCAAGTCCTTGCAGATCAGCCGGTTAACCATGGTCTACGCTTAGTTGGCAGCCACTTTGCCCCAGCCTGGCACATGCCGGCATCTCCTGCACCGACATCAAAATGTCACAGGGCTCGCCTACATTGGCTCAGGTATTGCTGACCTAGACCAACACAACCGCAATCGCAGCGTTGAAAACGCCCATAGGAGCTTCGGATGAAACAGTTTTTCCTGGCATCACTGTTAGGCTCGACCATTGCCATGTGCACTGTTGCCATGGCCGCTGACACCGATTTGAAAACACTGGAAGCCGCTGCGAAAGCGGAAGGCACCGTGAACAGCGTCGGCATGCCCGATGACTGGGCGAACTGGAAAGCCACCTGGGATGACCTGGCCAAAATCTATGGCTTGAAACACATCGACACCGACATGAGCTCGGCCCAGGAAATCGCCAAGTTCGCCGCCGAGAAAGACAACGCCAGCGCCGATATCGGTGACGTCGGCGCAGCTTTCGGCCCGATCGCGGTCAAGCAAGGCGTGGTTCAACCCTACAAGCCGAGCACCTGGGAACAGGTTCCGGACTGGGCCAAGGACAAGGACGGCAACTGGGCCCTGGCCTACACCGGCACCATTGCTTTCATCGTCAACAAGAAGCTGTTGCACGGCTCCGAAGTGCCAACCAAATGGGCCGACCTGAAAACCGGCAAATACAAGGTTTCCATTGGTGACGTGAGCACCGCCGCCCAAGCCGCCAACGGTGTGCTGGCAGCGGCCCTGGCCAATGGCGGCAACGAGAAAAACGTTCAACCGGCCTTGTTGATGTTCGCCGAGATCGCCAAGCAAGGGCGTCTGTCCATGGCCAACCCGACCATCGCCACCATGGAGAAAGGTGAAGTCGAGGTCGGCGTGGTCTGGGACTTCAACGGCCTGAGCTACAAGGCCAAGATGGCCAACCCGGATGATTACGTCGTACTGATTCCATCCGACGGCTCGGTCATCTCCGGCTACACCACCATCATCAATAAATACGCCAAGCACCCGAACGCCGCCAAACTGGCTCGCGAGTACATTTTCAGCGATGCCGGCCAGATCAACCTGGCCAAGGGCAACGCCCGTCCGATCCGCGCCGAGCACCTGACCTTGCCTGAAGAGGTCAAGGCCAAGTTGCTGCCCAACGAACAGTACAAAGGCGTGACCCCGATCAAGGATGCGGATGCGTGGGAAAAAACCTCCAAGACACTGCCGCAGAAGTGGCAGGAAGAAGTGATCATCAATATGGAGTGAGGCAATAGCTCCCGCTCGGAAATCCACTGGAGATCCAATTGTGGGAGCGAGCACTGTGGGAGCAAAGCTTGCTCGCGATGAACGATGACACGGTCTTGCAGTTGAACCGTGTCGCCTTCATCGCGAGCAAGCTCGGCTCCCACAGAAGCTGGCTTCCACATCAGGCCCCTGGTGAATCCGAGTTTCCTGGTATCTGTCCGGAGTCCCGCTACCCATGAAGCACAACGTCATCCTGGTGGTGCTCGACGGCCTCAACTACGAGGTCGCCCGGCATGCCATGGGGCATTTGCAGGCCTATGTCGACGCAGGACGCGCGGCGCTCTACACATTGGAATGTGAACTGCCCGCCCTGTCCCGTCCGCTCTATGAATGCATTCTGACCGGCGTCGTGCCCCTCGACAGCGGGATCGTGCACAACAATGTCTCGCGCCTGTCGAACCAGCGCAGCATCTTCCACTACGCCACCGCAGGCGGCTTGAGTACGGCAGCCGCGGCCTATCACTGGGTCAGCGAGCTCTACAACGCTTCGCCGTTCGTGGCCGGTCGCGATCGTCATACCGACAACCCCGAGCTGCCGATTCAATACGGGCATTTCTACTGGAATGACCACTACCCCGACTCTCATCTGTTTGCCGACGCCGAACACCTGCGTCAGCGCTACCTGCCGAATTTTTTGCTGGTGCATCCCATGAACATCGACGATGCCGGCCACAAGCACGGCCTCGACACCCCGCAATACCGCAACAGCGCCCGCTCGGCCGACATCAACCTGGCGGTTTACCTGCAAGCCTGGCTCGACGCCGGATACCAGGTGCTGGTGACATCCGACCACGGTATGAACAACGACCGCTCCCACAACGGCCTGCTGGCTGAAGAACGGGAAGTGCCACTGTTTGTGCTGGGCAACGGCTTCAGCCTCAACCCCGACGCCGCACCCCGACAGACCGAACTGTGCGGCACCATTTGCCAGTTGCTCGGCGTTGCCCACGACAAACCCTATTGCCAGGAGTTGCTCAAGTGAATGCCATGACGCGCGGCAAATGGCTGGCAGCGTTGTGCCTGGTGCCCTTCGCGATTTTCTTCATCGTGTTCCAGATCGCGCCGCTGCTTTGGGTGCTGGTCAACAGCCTGGAATCGGAAGAGTTCGGCTGGGGCCTGGCCAATTTCAGCAAGATTTTCAGTTCGAAGTTCTACCGCCAAGCGATCCAGCACAGCCTGGAAATCAGTTTCTGGTCCAGCGTGTTCGGCATCATCATCGCCGTGCTCGGCAGCTATTCCCTGCGTCGGGTCGATTCGCGCCTGCGCAACTTCGTCAACGCCTTCGCCAACATGACCAGCAACTTCGCCGGCGTGCCCCTGGCCTTCGCCTTCATCATTTTGCTGGGGTTCAACGGCAGCATCACGATCATGCTCAAACAGGCGGGGATCATCGAAGATTTCAACCTGTACTCGAAAACCGGGCTGATCATCCTCTACACCTACTTCCAGATTCCCCTGGGCGTACTGCTGCTCTACCCGGCCTTCGACGCGCTGCGCGAGGACTGGCGCGAATCCGCTGCGCTGCTGGGCGCCAACGGCTGGCAGTTCTGGCGGCACATCGGCTTGCCGGTGCTGACCCCGGCGCTGCTGGGCACGTTCGTGATCCTGCTGGCCAATGCGCTCGGTGCCTACGCCACGGTGTATGCGCTAACCACCGGCAACTTCAACGTCCTGCCGATTCGCATCGCCGCCATGGTCTCCGGGGACATTTCCCTTGACCCGAACATGGCCAGCGCCCTGGCCGTGGTGCTGGTGGCGCTGATGACCCTGGTGACCGTCGTCCATCAGTTGCTGCTCAAGAGGAGCTACCATGTCTCGCGCTGAATCGAGCTCTGCCGGGCTCTATCATCGGCTGGTGGTGTATTTGCTGTTCGCCATCCTGCTGTTGCCCCTGGCCGGCACGCTGATCTACTCCATCGCCAGCAGTTGGTCGGCCACCGTGCTGCCCAGCGGTTTCACCTTCAAGTGGTACGTGCAGCTGTGGAGCGATCCGCGTTTTCTCAACGCCTTCGGTCAATCGCTGATCGTCTGCGTCGGGGCGCTGGTGCTGTCCGTGGTGCTGATCCTGCCCCTGCTGTTTGTGGTGCATTACCACTTTCCAAAGCTCGACGCACTGATGAACATCCTCATCCTGCTGCCCTTCGCGGTGCCGCCGGTGGTGTCTTCAGTGGGGCTGTTGCAACTCTACGGTTCCGGGCCGCTGGCGATGGTTGGCACGCCGTGGATCCTGATCGGTTGCTACTTCACCGTTGCCCTGCCATTCATGTATCGGGCGATCACCAACAACCTGCAAGCCATCAACCTGCGCGACCTCATGGACGCCGCCCAACTGCTAGGCGCCAGCACGTTCCAGGCGGCTTTGCTGGTGGTACTGCCGAACTTGCGCAAGGGCTTGATGGTGGCGTTGCTGCTGTCTTTCTCGTTTCTGTTCGGTGAGTTCGTGTTTGCCAACATTCTCGTCGGCACTCGCTATGAAACCCTGCAGGTGTACCTGAACAACATGCGCAACAGCAGCGGTCACTTCACCAGTGCGCTGGTGATTTCCTACTTCTTCTTCGTACTGGTCCTGACCTGGGCGGCCAACATCTTGAACAAGGACAAAAGCCAATGAGCTACGTCAGCGTCCAACACCTGCAAAAAAGCTATGCCGGCACACCGGTGTTCAGCGACATCAATTGCGAAATCCACAAGGGCGAGTTCGTCACCCTCCTCGGCCCTTCCGGCTGCGGCAAGTCCACACTGCTGCGCTGCATTGCCGGCCTGACCGCGGTGGATGCCGGGCAGATCCTTCTGGACGGACAGGACATCGTCCCGCTGAGCCCGCAGAAACGCGGGATCGGCATGGTGTTCCAGAGCTACGCCTTGTTTCCCAACATGACCGTGGAACAGAACGTCGCTTTCGGCCTGCGCATGCAAAAGGTTGCGACCGAGGACAGCCGCCAACGGGTACTGGAGATTTTGCGGCTGGTGGAGCTGCACGACTTCGCCGCTCGCTACCCCCATCAACTTTCCGGCGGCCAATGCCAGCGCGTGGCCCTGGCCCGCTCCCTGGTGACCCGCCCGCGCCTGTTGCTGCTGGACGAGCCGCTGTCGGCCCTGGATGCACGGATTCGTAAACATTTACGCGAGCAGATCCGACAGATACAACGCGAACTGGGCCTGACCACGATCTTCGTCACACACGATCAGGAAGAAGCGCTGACCATGTCCGACCGGATTTTCCTGATGAACCAGGGAAAGATCGTACAAAGCGGCGATGCCGAAACCCTTTACACTGCGCCGGTCGATGTCTTTGCCGCCGGCTTCATCGGCAACTACAACCTGCTGGACGCCGACAGCGCCAGCAAACTGCTGCAACGGCCAGTGACCGGTCGCATCGCCATTCGCCCGGAGGCCATTGAACTGAGCCGCAGCGGCGAGCCCGATGCCCTGATCCGCAGCCACAGCCTGCTGGGCAACGTGATCCGCTACCGGGTCGAGGCTCGCGGCGTAGAGCTGGTGGTCGACGTGCTCAATCGTTCCGCCGCCGATTTGCACCCCGATGGCACACGACTGTCACTTTCCATCGATTCGACGGCGCTGTGTGAGGTAGCCTGATGGCTTTATTGATTTTGAAGTTGATTTTGAAAAGGGAAACGCGCTGATGGCCCTGGCAATTTTTGATCTGGACGAAACCCTGATCCACGGCGATTGCGCCACCCTCTGGAGCGAGCAGATGGGGCGCCTGGGCTGGGTCGATCCAGAGTCGTTCATGCGTCGCAACAATGAGCTGATGGACGCCTACAGCCACGGCAAGCTGCGCATGGAAGAATACATGGACTTCAGCCTGGAACCGATGATCGGCCGCACCCCGGAAGAAATCGAACACCTGGTGACGCCGTGGGTGGAAGACTTCATCGAACCGATCATCTTCAGCGACGCCACCAAAACCATCGCCGAACACCGCAAGGCCGGTGACCGGATCCTGGTGATCTCCGCCTCCGGCACGCACCTGGTCAAGCCGATTGCCGAACGGCTGGGCATCGATGAGATCCTGGCGATTGAGCTTGAGGTGAGTCATGGGGTGTACAGCGGCAAGACCGTCGGCACCCTGACCTATCGCGAAGGCAAGATCGCACGGCTGCTGGACTGGCTGGATGCCGAGGAAGAAAACCTTGAGGGCGCAAGTTTCTATTCCGACTCGCGCAACGACCTGCCGTTGCTACAGCGGGTGGACTTCCCCCATGTGGTAAACCCGGATGCGGTGTTGAAGGCCCATGCCGAATCGGCCGGGTGGCCGATTCATACCTGGAAATAAGCCCCCTGTGGGAGCGAGCCTGCTCGCGATTGCGGTGTGTCAGTTAAATCAATGCCTGCTGATCCATCGCAATCGCGAGCAGGCTCGCTCCCACACAGGTTTAGCCTAGCCCAGCAACAGCCACAGGCTCCAGCCGAGCAACAACACACCGCAGATACGACTGAGCCAGAGTCCCTGCCGCAGGTTCTTCTCCAGCAGGATGAAGGCACCGATCACTGCCACCCAGAGCAGGTTCATCACGCCGACCACGAATAGCAGGCCCATCAGGGCCCAGCAGCAGCCCAGGCAGTAAGCGCCATGGGCCAGCCCCATGCGCCAGCCGCCGAGCACGCCGGGGCGCCAGTAGCCCAGAAGAAAATGCAGCGGCCCGCGACAATGCTCAAGGCAGACCGCCTTGCTTGGCGACCACTGATAGATGCCTGCGACCAGCAGTAAGCCGGCGCCCAGCGCGGTACTGCTGCTGCGCATCCCCGGACTGAGCAAGGCCAGCCGCTCGAGCGCCCATTGCAGCGCCGTGGCGCCCAGGGCGAAACCAACCCAGACCAGGCCATAGGCGCTGCAGAACAGCAGCAGGGCCAGGTGTCGCTGCGGTGCCGGCATGCGCTTGCGCAGCATCTGCTGGTAGATCAGCAACATGGGCAAGGCGCTGGGCAACATCATGCCGATCATCATCACCGCCCACATGGCGAACATCAGCAGCGCATCGCCCAGGCTCCAGGGCATGAGCATACCGGCCATTGCCGCATCGGCCATGCCGCCCGGCGCACTCATGTCACGGGCCATCTGCAGCAGTATCAGCCAGGCCAAGGCGGTCAGCGCGAGCAGGCAGAGCAGGAACAACAACTGCTCGCCTGTCAGTCGCTTGCTCTGCGCCGCCGCCTGGGGTTCTGCCATCTTTACGGCTCTATGCCATGACCGGTGAAATGCACGTGGGCGAGGTGGCTATGGCTGTCCTGGGATTGAAGCTTGAGCGCTGAATGCGTCTGGTAGCTGCCGCTGGCCACTTCAGCCTCAAGGAACTCGAAGCCGTTGGGCAGGGACAGGCGGACTCGATGAGGTGAACCGTCGATCGGGCTGCGGATCGGCTCGCCGCTGGCCTGCAATACGCCGGGAATGTCCAGGTGCGCCAAACGCTGATCGACATCGATGGACAGGGTGATGGGCACGAACTGCGGTTCGAACATTTCACTCATGGTGCTGCTGAACACCTGAAACACGTTGGCCCCGGGGTCGCTCTCCAGACCAGAGAGGATGGTCAGCAGGGCCTGGCGTTGCGCCTCGTCGGCGCGTTCATCGATGAACACCTGACAACTGCCGTTGCCCTCATGGATGGCGCCCGGCCAAGCGAAGGTGGCGGCCCAACACAAGCCTCCCAACGCCACTTGATTGAAATACCCGCGTTCCACTCGCATCGACGCCACCGCGTGGCAGTGGCCATGGGTCGGTGGCGCGTCGAATTGACAGGGACAGCCCCAATTGCAGTTGCAGGCAATGAATTCGACGCCCTGCATGCGCCATTCGGCGATGGTCATGATCAACCTCTTCACCTGGCGGGTGAAATGAAAGCTGCGGTTACCCCCATCCCTCCATTAGTTAACGCTAGCAGGGTGCGCGCATCGGCTATGGGCTGCCGACCAAAGGTCGGTTTGCCTGGGTTCGCCGGTCAGAGGTGGAAGCCTCCGGCGATAGGCATGAGGGTGCCATTCAAGCCTGCTGGGGCATGCGTTTTTTACTGAGCCAATATGTTCATGGATCATGCGGAGTCACTTTGCAGTCATCACAACATCTCTTCTGTCAGGACACTAATCAGAGAGACATCTATTACTCTCGAAACTTCTCTAAAGCGTTTTTTATGCGATGTCTACTGTCAGACTTTACAGGTCGCTCAGACTAACCGACAGATGGCGCTTGTTCTTCCTTTGACCTGTTATTTCTAACAGTAGACGCATGGCTGTATCCGCAGGTTAATAACTCCACGCCCTGTTTTTACTCGACAGTCGCCCCGCGACGGGAGCCCTCATGAACAAGTACCTTGAACAGTGGATTTTTACCCACACCAGCATAAAGGCACTTACGGCCCTCGCGCTCGCCGTATTATTTGGTTGCGCAACTCAACTGCCGTCGCCACCACCCGACATTCAGTCTTCCAGTAGTTATGAACGCTCCGGTGAGGAAACAGCCCGAAAGCTGACCACGGCGTATCACAATACCGCCGCCAACTGCGGCACGCCCACCACACCAGCCTTTCTCTGCTCAGGGGTAACGCTACGCATCACTAAAACCAGCAATAATTACGATCCATGGGATCATAGCGACTTCTCAAGAAAAACCGACGCAGTCTCATTTTCTTATTTGAGAGCCGATACAAAGTTTGTTCGCACCCCCTGGTATGGTGTCAATGGCTTGATTTTCTATCCTTATCTCAACGCCCCCGCCGGAAAAATAAAACCCGAAGTTATCTGTTACTTTCCACTCGACGGCGCTACGTTTTATCGCGATGCCGCGGGGCAGTATGGATGCAGAGACAGTATCGTGCCTCCGCGAGTATTTGCTGACAGCACGCCTTGTCGAGAACAAAACATTACCACCGCGGAACAATGGGTGGCCCATTATCGAAAGGTCTCTCAATATAGAACCGCGCACTCCTGCGCCTTTATGGTAACGAGCAGCCTGGATGCAGAAGCAGTCCAAGGCTTCAACCAGGCCATTCGGGTTCGTTCATTGATCCCCGATGAGGCTTTTGCCGATCACAACGAGCTGCGCATCAAAGCCTGGCCTGAAAATGAGCCCGGAGTATTGCCAATTCAGGCCTTCTTCTACATCGACACAGGGCTGGCGAATGCCCAAATCGACCAACAGAAATATTACGACCGCACCGGGGGCATGGTGGTCCCCATCATTCGTCTGACCATACCCGGCACCCCGTCTGCAGATGCCACGTTTGTCTATAACGCCGCGGACCAGGCTGTCCTTCCCATCACCCCGGGGAAACTCAAACCCAAGGTTCCCAAAGCCTATAACGCAGCGGGCGACCATCTGAAAATGAGTGATATCTACACCGACACGTATGTGGATGTTGAAGTACCTCACTACACCGGTATGCATGCTACCGATACCATCCGGGCGCGCTGGCAGGGTCGGGTCAACTACAACAGTCCAATTATCGAAGTGGGTGATCCCCCCGGGAAAAGACTGATCCCGATTCCTCGTCTGGAAGTCGTCGACAATATCGGTCGATCTGTCGTGGTCGGCTATTCCGTCAAGGAAAAAGGGATTGGCGAGACGATAGAGTCAGACAGGTTGACGCTGCATATCGACCCGCAAGCGGTGGATCCATTACCGGCACCGAGTTATTCCAACTTGAAGGTTAGCGTGAACTACGGCGGTGAGACAGGCTACACCGTCAGGGTTCGTTGGGCCGGTGTCACCACCCACGATACTGAAAACCAGGATGTGACGTCCGGCCAAGCCAACGTTTTTGACATTCCCAGTGCCTGGGTATCCGAAAACAGCGGAAAAACCGTCCTGATCAACTACTCGATTGTCCGTAAAAACAGCAACGAGCAACGGATGTTCTCTCAGGTCCTAAGGGTTAACCTCTAGGTCAACCCTTTAGCAGCACGTGGTTTTCCACATTCAGGCGGTACCGCAAAGCCTGGGTTCGACTCCCCGGAATCAGCCCAGGCTTTCATCGATCACCAACACCAACTTTCCTGACACCTTGTTGCTCGCCAGCTCGGCAAACGCCGCTTCGGCATCCTTGATCGCAAAGGTCCTGGCCAGTTGCGGGCTCAGGCGTTTGTCGGTGAACAGCGGCCACACCTGGTGCCCCAGCTCACTGATCAGGTCGGCCTTGAACTGATCGTCACGACTGCGCAAGGTCGAGCCGAGCAATTGGATACGCTTGCCCAGTACCTGCGCCAGATCGAGTTCGGTCGAGCGCCCGCCCATCAGGCCGATCAACACCCAACGGCCGTCAACTGACAAAAGTTTCACGTTCAATGCAGCGTAGTTCGCGCCCACCGGATCGAGGATCACATCGAAGGGGGCGAAGTCGTTCAGGCTCTCGAGGCCATCGGTGCGTATCACGCCGCCCTGAGCCCCCAGCGCCTCGCAATAACTCAGACGATCAGCCGAACCGACGCTGACCCAGCACGGGTTGCCAAAGGCCTTGCACAACTGGATCGCGGCCGAACCGACACCGCTGGCCCCGGCGTGCAGCAGCACTTTTTCCCCCGGCTTGAGTGCAGCCAGCTGAAACAGATTGAGCCACGCGGTGCTGTAAACCTCAGGCAGCGCGGCCGCCTCAGCCAGGGATAACCCTTCGGGCACCGGCAGGACATGCCGGCCATCGACCACCACCTCTTCTGCCATCCCGCCGCCGGCCAGCAGGGCGCAAACGCGATCGCCAATCTGCCACGAGGAGCCCGCTCCGACCTCGCTGATCACCCCGGAGCACTCCAGGCCCAGCACCTGACTGGCACCGGGCGGCGGCGGATAATGTCCGGCCTTTTGTAACAAATCGGCTCGATTCAGACCGGCGGCCGCCACACGGATGCGGACTTGCCCTACATCACACGTCGGACTTGGCTCATCTGCCCATACCACTTGGCCTTCAACGCCTTGCAATGCTTTCACGGTGCCTCCATAGTGAGTCTCGACTGGGCCCGCTGCTGTAACGCCGGGCTTTCTTGCATTATGCGCCCGGGCCACATGGAACCGGCGACTTCAAAGACGGCCTAATATGCGTTATCAATTGTCCCTGCGTCGAATCAGCATGAAGCACCTGTTCCCCAGCACCGCCCTCGCGCTTGTCATTGGCCTCGGTCTGTTGCCGCTGTCGAGCGATACGTTCGCAGCCAATAGCTGGGACAAGCTTCAGCCCGATCGCGACGAGGTGATTGCCAGCCTCAACGTCGTTGAATTGCTCAAGCGCCATCATTACAGCAAGCCGCCGCTCGATGACGCGCGCTCGGTCATCATCTACGACAGCTACCTGAAGCTGCTTGATCCCTCGCGCAGCTATTTCCTGGCCAGCGACATCGCTGAATTCGACAAGTGGAAAACCCAGTTCGACGATTTCCTCAAGAGCGGCGACCTGAACGCCGGGTTCATCATCTACAAGCGCTACCTGGATCGCGTGAAGGCGCGTCTGGATTACACCCTTGCCGAGTTGAACAAAGGCGTCGACAAGATCGACTTCAATACCAAGGAAACCTTGCAGGTGGATCGCAAGGACGCCGCCTGGCTCAGAAGCACCGCTGAACTTGACGACCTGTGGCGCAAACGCGTCAAGGACGAAGTGTTGCGCATGAAGATCGCCGGCAAGGACTCCAAGCAGATCCAGGAAACCCTGACCAAACGCTACAAGAACCAACTGGCCCGTCTGGACCAGACTCGCGCCGAAGATATCTTCCAGGCGTACATCAATACCTTCGCCATGTCCTACGACCCGCACACCAATTATCTGTCGCCCGATAATGCGGAAAACTTCGACATCAACATGAGCCTGTCCCTGGAAGGCATCGGCGCGGTGCTGCAGAGCGACAACGATCAAGTGAAGATCGTGCGCCTGGTGCCGGCAGGACCTGCCGACA
The DNA here is from genome assembly GCF_057787095.1 of Pseudomonas sp. N-1-13. Taxonomy (NCBI): domain Bacteria; kingdom Pseudomonadati; phylum Pseudomonadota; class Gammaproteobacteria; order Pseudomonadales; family Pseudomonadaceae; genus Pseudomonas; species Pseudomonas sp. N-1-13. Next base: position 4,284,271 of record NZ_JBYNRI010000001.1, read on the forward strand.
AGACTAAACAGGTCGGCCCGGCGGACAAGATCATTGGTGTCGCCCAGGGCAACAAGGAAATGGTCGACGTGGTCGGCTGGCGCCTGGACGAAGTGGTCAAGCTGATCCGCGGCCCGAAAGGCTCGGTGGTGCGCCTGGAAGTCATCCCGGCCAGCAATGCGCCGAACGACCAGACCAGCAAAGTCGTGGCCATCACCCGTGAAGCGGTGAAGCTGGAAGAGCAGGCTGCAAAAAAATCTGTCCTCAAACTGAAACAGGACGGCAAGGACTACAAGCTCGGTGTGATCGAGATCCCGGCTTTCTATCTGGACTTCAAGGCCTTCCGCGCCGGTGATCCGAACTACAAGAGCACCACGCGCGACGTGAAGAAGCTACTGACCGAGTTGCAGAAGGAAAAAGTCGACGGTGTCGTCATCGACTTGCGCAACAACGGCGGCGGCTCCCTCCAGGAAGCTACGGAACTGACCAGCCTGTTCATCGACAAGGGCCCGACCGTGCTCGTGCGTAACGCCGATGGCCGCGTGGATGTGCTCGAGGATGAAAATCCGGGGGCGTTCTACAAAGGCCCGATGGCCTTGCTGGTCAACCGTCTGTCGGCATCGGCCTCGGAGATCTTCGCCGGCGCCATGCAGGACTATCACCGGGCACTGATCATCGGCGGCCAGACCTTCGGCAAAGGCACCGTGCAGACCATCCAGCCGCTCAACCATGGCGAACTGAAGCTGACCCTGGCCAAGTTCTACCGGGTTTCCGGCCAGAGCACCCAGCACCAGGGTGTACTGCCGGACATCGATTACCCGTCGATCATCGACACCAAGGAAATCGGTGAAAGCGCCCTGCCCGAGGCCATGCCGTGGGACACCATCCGGCCTGCGATCAAGCCGGCGGTGGATCCGTTCAAGCCATTCCTGGCGCAACTCAAGTCCGATCATGACGCTCGCACGTCCCAGGACGCGGAGTTTGTCTTCATTCGCGACAAGCTGGCTTTGGCGCAGAAGTTGATGCTGGAGAAAACCGTCACCCTCAACGAAGCCGAGCGTCGCGCACAGCATGCCGACATCGAAGCCAAGCAACTGACCATGGAAAACCTGCGGCGCAAGGCCAAGGGTGAAGAGCCGCTCAAGGAACTGAAGAAAGAGGATGAAGACCTGATCGCCGAGCCGGAAAAAACCAAACCGGAAGACGATGCCTACCTGAGCGAGACCGGTCGTATCCTCATCGATTACCTGAAACTCAACACGGCGATTGCCAAGCACTGACATGATGGCCATTTAATGCTGACGCTCCCCGGAGCGTCATCAAACTGACATCATTCTGTCGTGAAATACAGGACCGGGCGCCCCCTTGAACGGGTGGCGCCCAGTCCTTTTTTTATCGCCAGAGATTGCCATGACCACGACAGAACAGCTGAGTGCCTTGAGTTCGATCCTGGCTCAAAGCGGTTTACACAGCCTGTTCCAACCCATCATTTGCCTTTCCGAACGACGCATCGTCGGTTATGAAGCCCTGACCCGGGGCCCGTCCAACAGCCCGCTGCACTCGCCCATCGCCCTGCTTTCCGTGGCCCGCCAGGCCGGACGCCTCAGTGAGCTGGAACTGGCCTGCCGACGCAGCGCCTGCCAACGTTTCAATGAGCAGAAACTGCCGGGCAAGCTGTTCCTCAACGTCTCGCCCGAATCCCTGCTCGAAGCCGCCCACCAGACCGGACGCACCTTGCAACTGTTGCAAGATTTCGGCATCCCGCCCAGCCAGGTGGTGATCGAACTGACCGAACAAACACCGATCGACGACTTCCAACTCCTGCAAACCGCCCTGCATCATTATCGGGCCATGGGTTTCTCCATCGCTCTGGACGATCTGGGCGCCGGGTATTCGAGCCTGCGGCTGTGGTCCGAATTGCGCCCCGATTATGTGAAGATCGACCGGCACTTCATCGATGGTATTCACCAGGATGCCCTCAAGCGCGAATTTGTCGGCTCGATCCTGAAAATCGCCCGCGCTTCCCGCGCCCAGGTGATTGCCGAGGGAATCGAACTGCCGGAAGAACTGGCGGTATTGATAGAGATGGGCGTCGACCTGGTTCAGGGTTATCTGCTCGCTCGCCCACAGGAGCAGCCCTCCCGTGACGCCAGGGCGCTGATGCCCCGGCAGGACGCCGGCGCGGTGGCATTGACCGACGAAGTCAACGACCTCGGGGCGCTGCTCAACGAACAACCGGCGGTGGCCCACGATACGCCGACGGCCACCGTGCTTGAGGCGTTTCGGCGCCAGGCCAACCTCAACTCCCTGGCGGTACTGGACGATCAGGAACAACCCTGCGGCATCGTCCATCGTCACTCCCTTTCGGATGCCTTGCTCAAACCCTTCGCCACCGATCTGTTCGCCCGCAAACCCATCAGCCGCCTGATGAGCGATGACTTCCTGGCGGTGGAACTGAACCAGTCGCTGCAACAAGTCAGCCGCCTCATCACCAGCCGCGCCCGACAACGCATCGAAGAAGACTTCATCATTACCCTCAACGGCAGTTACCTGGGCCTGGGCCGGGTGATCGACGTGCTCAAGCTCATCACCGAACTGAAAATCCAACAGGCCCGCTACGCCAACCCGCTGACCCTGCTGCCGGGTAACGTGCCGATCCAACAATGCCTGACACGCCTGCTGCAACAACGACAGGAATCAGTGATCTGCTACGTAGACATCGACAGCTTCAAACCCTTCAACGACATCTACGGCTACGGTCGCGGCGACGAAGTCCTGCTGTGCCTGGCCCAATGCCTGAACGAACGCATCGATCCCAGCCGCGACTTCGTCGGTCACATCGGCGGCGACGACTTCCTGCTGGTCCTCGGTCCGGAAGACTGGCGCAAACGCCTGAATCAATTACTGAGCGACTTCCAGACCCACTGCCGCCGCTTCTACCGCCCCGAGCATCTGGAAGCCGGCTGCTTCACCGCGCTGAATCGGCAGGGCGTTCGACAGGAATTTGCCTTGCTGTCGCTGTCGATTGGGGTGGTGCATTTGCGGGCTGAGGCCTGTGGGGAACTGGATGCCAGCCAGTTGGCGGAACTGGCTTCGCAGGCCAAGCATCATGCCAAGGAGATTTTGGGGGGGAGCGTGTACTTGGTTGATGGTTTGGCTGGGCGGGAGGTTGTGGTGGGGTTGTCGGTGTGAGCGGACTCCCCATTCACCACGGCCCGAACGCTTGGCGTTAACCCTGTGGCCTACCACGTAGATGGATCTTCAAGAGCGGCTTTTCTGAGATCTTCTTTCCAAGTTTCTTTTGCCAACACATAAACATCCTGAAGAAATTCTTTAGGACTTTGTAAGTTGTACCATTCCCCTCGAGGCCAGCTACCCGCGCAATCTTCGTCTATCTCAAACAAACTTTTAAAGTCAAAATCCGGATCATTAAGCTTGTCACCCAAAAACCTCACCAATACATATTTATGCCTATAGGACAGGCACTCTAAATTCAGGCCATATTTAACAATCAACTCTGATCTGTCACGCTTATTCTCAGGATTGTAGACTTCCAGTATTGCCCCGAGTGTTTCTTCACGGTCATACACATCAAATTGACCAATAAACCACGTCAGATCAGGAACAAACTCCTCATTTATAAAAGGGTGCATCAGCATCATTTTTTCTCCGTAGGAAATCCAGTGTAAGGTACGCCATCTTTACTAAACTTCACTTCAAACCAATTTAAATCCTCGTTCAACTTAGGATTTTGCTTATCTTTTTTATTTGGTTTGTAGCCACGCCCTGCTCCCGACAACTCCTGCCTGACAACTCTATCGTTTTTGTGGTCCACACCAGTAAACGGATCCAGTCCAAGCTTTTCTCTTGTCATAGCTTTATTTAGCGCATTCAAATGAATTCGCCAGTTGCTGAATTGGGAGCTTAGGCTTCCATTAGCTCCCTTGGGAACTTCACCCGTGTGCGGATTCGCACCGTTAATGGCACGCTGTTTTAGCGCTACGTCTGATATTTCCGAACTGTGTTTTTCAACAGTGTGCATACGGTATTTTTCTTCCATAGCAACCACCCGTCTCTTAGCATTTGCCTCCCCAAACGCGTCAATCCGCGCCCGCCGCTGCTCCGCCGTCATCGGCAGCGCCGGCTCACCCTCATCCACCCCAACCTTAGCCGCCGGATCCTGACTACCAACCGCCGACCGGCACCCACCCTTCCCCGGACAATCCACCAACCCCAACGGATCCACCCACCCCGTCGGGTTCAGGGTGTAGCGATACCCGTTGAGGCCACCCGCCAGTTTGCTCGGGTCAGGCGTCAGGTAGCGGCCGGTTTCCGGATTGTAGTAGCGGTGCCGGTTGTAGTGCAGGCCGCTTTCGGGGTCGAAGTATTGGCCCTGGAAGCGCAACGGTTGTTCCAGCTGTTCGCCGCCGCCGTGGACCAGTTCGGTGGTTTTGCCGTAGCCGCTGTAGCGTGCCGACCAGACGATGGTGCCGCCGTAGTTGGTCAATTCCTGGGGTGTGCCCAGGTGGTCGAGGTGGTAGTAGAACGGGCAGGCGTTCGGGCCTTTGCCGTCGAGCAGGGCCAGTGGGCGGAAGGTGCCCGGTTCGTAGACGTAGCTGCGGTGGTGGCGCGGGCTGCTTTCGGCGACGACCTGGTCGCCCTGCCAGAAAAATTCCGTGGTCAGGCCGTCCACGGTCTTGCTGATGCGTCGGCCGAAGGCGTCGTATCGGTAGGACGTTTCGCGCCCGTGCGCCGTGGTGACGCCGATCAGCCGGTGTTGGCTGTCGTAGCGGTATTCGCTGACGAGGCACTGGGCCTTGCCGCGCCGTTCGCGGATCAGGTTGCCGAAGGCGTCGTAGTCGTAGTGGCGGTCGCCCTCCATCAGCAGGCGGTTGCCCTTGAGGCGGGTGGGGCCGGGGCGGTCCTGCATCAGCAGGTTGCCGGCCGGGTCGTGGGCGAAGTGTTCCGGCGGCTCGCTGTGGGAATAGTCGATGCCGATCAGGCGATCCAGCGGGTCGTATTGGTAATGGCGGCGGTTGCGCTTGTCGGAAATGGACTGCAGGTTGCCATTGGCGCTGTAGGCATAATCGCGCCAGAACAGTTGCTGCTGGTTCTGCCACACCGTCTGGGCCTTGAGCCGGCCTTGTTCGTCGTAGTCGTACTGGCTGAGCAGCAGGCCTTGGCGGCGCTGGCGTTCGCGCCCGCCGCTGAGCTGGTGTTCGGTGAGGCGTGAGCCGTTCAGGTCGATGGCCGTCAGCGCGCCGCCCCGGGCGTGGTGGTAGTCGAGCTGGCTGTTGTCCGGCAGGCGCAGGTGGTTGAGGCGTCCGCAGGCGTCGTAGCGATAACGCAGGGTGCCCCAGCCCTGGTGTTCGCTGATCAGCCGGTCCTGGGCGTCGTATTCGAAGGCCAGCGGGTGATCGGTGCCGTCGTTGACGTGGACCAGCCGGCCCAGCCCGTCGTAGCGGTATTCGATGGCCTGGCCGTCGGGCAAGGTCTTGACCAGCAGCCGCCCGGCCCCGTCGCGCTGGTAGCGGGTGACCCATTGGGCGCCGTCCGCGCCGTGCTCGGTTTTCTCCAGCAGGTGGCCATTGAGGTCGTAGGCGTAGGCGGTGCGTTGGCCGTCGAAGCCGATCTGCTGTCGGATCAATCCGTTCGGCGTGTAGTCCAGCTGATATTTTTCGCCGGATTCGTTTTCGATTTCAGTCAGCAACAGCCGCGCCGAATCGTAGCGATACTTCAGTTCGCTGCCGTCAGGGTTGAGGCGACGGCTGATCAGGTGCAGGTCGTCGGCGTATTCATAGCGGGTGGTCCGCCCCAGCTCATCGCGCTCGGCGGTGACCTTGCCGTAGGCGTTGTAGTGCCAGGCGCGGGTCGCACCACCCGGCAAGGTGGTTTCGAGCAGCCGGCCCACCGCGTCCCACCGGTAGTGCGTGAGGGCGCCGTGTTCGTCCTGGCGGGTCAGCAAACGCCCCAGGGCGTCGTAGGAAAAACACCGGCGCCCCGTGTCAGGCAGGGTTTCTTCGGTCAGTTGGCCCAGTTGATTGCGGGTAAACCGATGCTCGCTACCGTCGGGGTAACGGATCGCCAGCAATTGTCCTTGGGCGTCGTAGTCATAGCCGGTGCTCTGGCCGTGCGGATCGATGGCCTCGATCACATCGCCCTGGGCGTTGCGCCGGTATTGCCACACGGCTTTGCCGCGCGAGCGGGCGTGCAGGAAACCGTGGCGGTATTCGTAGGACGTCGGTTCCTCGTCCGGCGGAATCAGCGCCACCAGCCGTCCGGCTTCGTCGTAGCGGTATTCGGTGACGGCGCCCAGCGGGTCCTGTTCGGCGATCAGCCGGCCCTGGAGGTCATAGGCCTTGAGGTGCTCGCCGCCATCGGGCTCGACCTTGCGCACCAGCCGTGCCCGCTCGTCGTGGACGTACACCTCCTGGCTGCCATCCAGATGCTGGACCGTGACCTGCCCGTCCTCGCCCCAGGTGTAGCGGCTGTCCATCTGCGCAAACGAGGCCCAGTGCCGCACGCAGCGGGCTGCGCGGCCTGCCCCTTGCCACTCCCAGAAGAAACTCGCACCGCCGGCCAGTTGCCGTTGCAGGATGACGTGCTGGTCGTCGTAGTCGTAGCGTTCGCTTTCGCCGGCGGCGTTGGTGGCTTCGATCAGTCGGAAACGTCCGTCGTAGCGGTAGGACACCAACGTCTGTTCAGTGCGCCAGGCTTCGTCGAGGGTGATGGCCGGGTGAAAGCTCTGGTAGTCGATGGCGACCAGATGACGTTGTTCATAACGCAAGCGCAGGGCGCGTCCGGCGCCGTTGTCCAGGCGGCTGATGTCGCCGTGAATGTTGCGCTGGAGCGTCAGGCGGTTGGCGTAGCGGTCGCTGAGGGCGGTCAGATGGCCGTCGCGAAAGTGTAGGAAAGGCGCGTCTTCGCCCGGCTGGGCGATGATCAGTTCGTCCGGTTCCACTCCGAGGTAAATCGCCGCGCGGGCCAGGCTGTTGTGGATCGTCGGGCGTTGCTCGCTGGGCAGCGGAAACGTCGTACGGCGGTTTTCCTGGTCGATCCAGATGACCTGCTCGCCCTCAAGCAACAGGCGATGCGCCAGAGCATGACTCCAGCCGCGACCCAGGCCGATGTCCAGGTCCACCGCGCTGGTGCGGTACAAGCGGGTGAAGACAAACGGCAGTCGGCCATCGAGGGTGCCGTCGTCCAGGGTCAGCAGCTCCTCGCCGGTGACCATCGACACCGGGCAGCCGCTGGTCTGGGTCAGGGCCGCGGTGTCGGCACTGTCACCGTTGGGGTTTTTCGATTGGCTGGGGGCGTCGTCGTAGGATTCGTCCTTTTTCAGTGTGGTATTGCGCTGCGCGTCCCAGCGCAGTTGCATCCGGCCCTTCTTCACTCCAGCCGCTATCCCCCGCGCCGCCACGGTTTTGTAACGGTCCACATAGGTGATGAAACCGTTGACCACCGCGAAGATCGCGTTGATGAATCGCTGCGCGGCGCTCAGCAGACGCCCGCCAACCTGGCCCAGACGCATGGCCAGGTAAGCAACACCGGTCCCCGCCCCGGCGAAGGTCAGGACGACGCCGATCAGCAAGTCGATCACCAGTTGCACCACCGCCGTAGCGAGCGCTTCAGCGGTTTCACCGGCAACCTCACTGGGCGGCAGCATCTCCAGCCAGAGGCTGGCGGTGCGCACCAGCAGGCACAACGCCGCTTCGTCGCTGGCCAGCAATTGCAGCCTGGCCATGAGCAACGGCGTTTTTTCCGCCATGGCGCTTAGCTGATCCGCACTTTCGCCCAGCCGGTCTACAAACTCGCCAGGGTTCTTGAGGATGTCCGACAGCAGACTGATGCTGTCCCACACCCCCTCAATCGCCGCCCAACTGCCTGCGAGCAAGCCATTGCCCACCGCGGCGGCCGAAGTCGCCAATGATTGCTGCGCCCACTGCGGCTTGAAGCCCTGCCACTGCCCGCGCAGCCACTGCGTCAGATCGTTGTTCAGGCCGTCGTAGGAAGAAAACAGGTCGGCGATTGTCTGGGGGGATACTTTGTCCTGGACGTGAACCCGATAGAACTTACCCGCCGTCCCCTGGAAAATCCCCAGGCCCTCGGCATTCAGGGTGACGGGCGTGACCTCGCCGCTGTCCACGGCCACCACATCCACCACGATGCCGCCCAGCGGAATGTCGTACACCGACTCCAGTTTGCTCTCGATGGTCATCGGCCCAGCCGAGGGGCACTGGACAACGGTGGAGAGGAAATCATCGTCGCCGATGCTGACAGCGGAGCTGCTGTCACCGAAACGAATCAGCCGCTCCATGCCCATCAGCGAAGGCAGGTCGGCCGCATGGCTGGCGCGGTCCGCCGTCTGGCTGTACCAGCGGTCGAGCTGCTCGCGGTAGAGCGTCAGGGTGTCTTTGAAGCTGTCGAGTTCCTGCTCGATACGGTGCACCTGATCCATCAGGACACGGCTCGATCAGGGGCCGGCAGGGAAAAACGATCGAACATGGGCAGACGTCTCGCAGCACTCAGGGAGCGCGAGACTTTGCCGGGGATGCCTGGGGAAATAAGTCAGGTAAGGAGGCGGTGAATGTAGGGCGATTCGCTAAATAGCCCCACTCGACAAACGAACAGCCGAAAGGAAAGAAGGGTTCAAAAATGCCTGTGGATAAAACTACTGGTCGTAGCCTTCGAGCGCCTTGAGCTTGACCTCCGCCAACGGATGGCCGGCTTTTGCCGCCAACCCCCACCAGCGCGCCGCTTCTATCGGATCCGGCGCCTTGCTGGCGGAACCGGCCAGGCTGATCACACCGACTTGATAGGCAGCCTTGCCATCACCGGCCAGCGCCGCCAGGCGCAACAGGCGAACACCTTCTTCCCGGGCACCCAGGCCCTGGCCGCGGAACGTCAGGATATGCCCATAGAAACTTTGCGCGCCGACGTCCCCCAGGTTCGCCATGCGGGCAAATTGACCTTCCAGCCAGGACCAGCCACGGGGCTGTCGAACAAACCAGGACCAATGAAACAATCGACGCGCCAGCCAGTAACCGGCCCGCGCCTTGATGCGCCAGAGCATTCAGGCCTCCGCTGATTCGGGGTACTCGTATTCGAATACCCGGACCACTTCCGAGGCGTGCCAGGAAGCGGCCGCGACACCATCGGAAGGCCCGGAAAAGCGCCCAAGACGCTCAACGCACTCGAAGAAACCGGTACGCGGCAACCGGCTTGCCCCCTGGCTGATGACCAACGAACTTCGCAGCGGCTGTTCAGCCCGGGCATCCAGTGCTGCCAAGTGTTCAAGGGCCGCAGTCAAGGTCTGCATGGCCGGGCTGGGAAGCTGCAAACGCTCCAGCAAGGCCCGGTACGTCAACAAATGGCGCTGGCGGCGCGCCTGATCCAGTTCACCCAACAACCCATCCCAATGCTGCCGACTGATACGAACACTCACGATTGATCCCTCCAACCCGGCACCGTCAACTCCCAGGCCAAACTGCGCCGAATCGCGGCATCGGGCTGACGCTCGCCACTTTCGATCATGGCCAGATAAGACGGGCTTATACCTACTGTGCGGGCCAACGCCTCAATGGCGATGCCCTTCCCTTCGCGCAAACTGCGTAGTTGATCCAGACCAGGAAGAACCTGGCCGGGTGCCGCCGCATGACGGACTGTGGCTTCCTGCGGCGGAGCTTGATTGATGCCGGCTGCCTTCAATAGCGACTGGTACTGATCCCACGGTAAAACCGCGTATTCGGGCTCTCCGTCGCGTGTGATTATTTGAATATCCATGTCTACCCCGTAGGACAACAACACTTAGCGAGTCAGCTTTTTCCTTGGAAGTGTAATCCTAATAGCGGCTAAGGTCGCGGGGCGATCAATCTCATAAGGCAAACACAACCGGATCAGTGCTTTTTCTGCCCTTGGAGCTGGAGCTGTTCCGGGGTGTCGGGAAGCCGCTCGACTTGAGCGAGCTTTTCGGGGGATTGCCGATAACGCCAGGCGCGGAAGGCTTCGAGTTCACTGTCGAGGGTCTTCATGATCCACGCCAGTACGGCGATATCGTCAAACATGCCGAACATGGGCAGGAAATCCGGAATCGCGTCCAGGGGGCTGAGGAAGTACATCAGTCCGGCCACGATCGACAGCAGCGACTTGGCGCTGACGGCCCGATATTCGCCACGCCAGTAGGCCAGGCACAGGGCCTGCAGCAAACGCAGATCCTCCTTGAGCTTGCCTAACCGACCGCCCTCTCGGGCGCCTTTGCTGGCGACGGCAAACAACAACGTCGGCAATCGACCGCGGGCCAGCAGTCGTCCTGCCAGCGGCAGAAAACGCGCAAAATTCCACGGAGCCTTCATGTTTTCTCCCACTGAAATGTTATCCACACAAATTGTGGATAACCTTGTGAACAGAGCTGCATTTACGCGCTGAAGCCCCCGTCAAATAAGGCCCCCAGTCAGATCGGGCGTTTTTTACTCACATAAAAAAACCCAATATTTCATTGACTTGACGGCCCGACTGGGTCTAGCACAGCGTCTGTATTGCCTATGACTATAACCCGCGCCGAGCGTTCGGTTTTTTGCCGTTTACCAACGCCCGGATACGACAACGCCCCGCATAAGCGAGGCGTTGTCGTTATAGCAGCCGCGGTTACTTGGCTGCGTCTTCTTTTGCCGGATCCTTGATCCCCAGCAGTTCCAGGTCAAACACCAGAACCGAATTGGCGGGGATGGCCGGGCTCGGGCTTTGGGCGCCGTAGGCCAGTTCGCTCGGGATGTACAGTTTGTACTTCTCGCCGACATGCATCAGTTGCAGGCCTTCGACCCAACCCGGGATCACACCGCTGACCGGCAGGTCAATCGGGCTGCCACGCTCCACGGAGCTGTCGAACACCTTACCGTCAGTCAACTTACCGGTGTAGTGAACAGTCACGACATCAGTCGGCTTAGGCTGAGGGCCGTCGGCTTTCTTGACCACTTCGTACTGCAGGCCGGAAGCGGTGGTGGTAACACCTTCCTTCTTGCCGTTTTCCTCGAGGAATTTCTTGCCGGCGGCTGCCGACTCTTCGCTCATCTTGGCCATACGCTCTTCGGCACGCTTTTGCAGTGCGGCAAAGGCTTCGACCAGTTCTTCGTCTTTCAGCTTCTGTTCTTTCTTGCCGACGGCATCTTCGATGCCCTGGGCCACTGCTTTGGAATCCAGGTCATCCATACCTTCCTGAGCCAGGCTTTTGCCCATGTTCAGGCCAATGCCGTAGGAAGCTTTCTGCGCCGGGGTTTTCAGCTCTACGCTGGTCTGCGAGTCACAACCCGCGAGTACCAGGCCAACCAGGGCCACCGCCGCCGCCAACCGATGCTGTTTCATGCTATTTCCTTGTTCATGCGCCAAAAGGGCAATCGAGTAAAGCCGCGAGCTTATCAGGCGGCCACGACCAATGGCTACCGGCATGTGAGCAGCAAAGCACTGATAAGTTCACGGTCCCAAACGCTTTTTAATCCTGGGCGGATGAAGCATCTGTCATCTATTACGTACAGGGACAAATTGCCACTCCCCCGCAGCCCCATCGGTAATGGCCACTTGCCGGCCACGCGGCACTGAGGCATAAGGGCATATCAAAAAAAACAAGGACGTTACTGTGCGCCTGCTATCTCGCCTTCTCTTGTTGCTCCTTGCGCTGCTCGTCATCGCCGTGGCCGTGGTGCTCTATTACGTTGCCAATCCTCGTCTGCCGACCTATACACCGGTAGAACAGGTGCATTATCTGGATCAATGGAGCGCCGCCGAACGCCAGACGTACTATTTCACCCCTCAGGGCACTCAAGTCAAAGGCCTGCGCTACGACTGGTTCACCGCCCTCGAATTGCCGTTCTCGCAACAGCGCTTCGCTTCGCCTGAATACCTGGCTCGATTCGGCTTTCTGGTGGACCCGGCGCAGAAACCCTCGGCGGACAATCCCGGCAATCTGCCCGTAGGTTTCACCCGCCACCAGAATCCGGGCAGCGCCGACCAGTTCCTGGATATCACCTGCGCCGCCTGTCACACCGGTGAGCTGCGCTTCAAGGGCCAGGCGATACGGATCGACGGGGGCTCGGCCCAGCACGTCCTGCCTTCCAGCGTTCCTACATTACGCGGTGGCAGTTTCGGACAAGCATTGGTCGCCAGCCTGGCCTCGACCTACTACAACCCCTGGAAATTCGAACGCTTTGCCCGCCAGGTCCTGGGGCAGGACTACGACGCCCGCCATGAACAGTTGCGCAAATCATTCAAAGCCTCTCTGGATACATTCTTGCGCGTGGCCTGGAACGACACTCATCGCGGCCTCTACCCCACCGAAGAAGGACCTGGCCGTACAGATGCCTTTGGACGGATTGCCAATGCCAGCTTCGGCGATGCCATCTCCGACAAGAATTACCGGGTCGCCAACGCACCTGTGGATTACCCGCAGTTATGGGACATATGGACATTCGACTGGGTGCAGTGGAACGGTTCGGCCCAGCAACCGATGGCCCGCAACGTCGGCGAAGCACTGGGTGTTGGCGCCACGTTGAATTTTTTCGACGCCCAGGGCAAACCATTACAAGGTGATGCGCGATACCCCTCCAGCGTGCGCGTTCGCGATCTGCACAAGATTGAAGAAACCCTGCAGTTGCTCAAGGCCCCGGAGTGGCCTCAGGAACTGCTTGGCCCTATCGATATGCCGTTGGCCGCACAAGGCCGGGCGCTGTTCGTCGAAAACTGTGCCGGCTGCCATGTCCCCAACGTGGTTCAAGGTCCTGACAGGCCCGTCCAGCACCTGAACATGTTGCCGGTGAAGGTGATCGGCACCGATCCGGGTACCGCCCACAACATTGCCGACCACCGTTTCGATCTGACCAGCCTGCAATGGAATCCGGCCGAACTGGCCAAACTGGACGTACAACTGCATCCGACCCCGACGACGCCGCTGGATTTGAGCCAGGTTTCGGTCGCCAAAGGCTTGGCCTACGTTACCGCGTTCGTGGAAGAGCGGGCTTACCGTGACGCGGGCGTCACACCGCTGGAGCGCCCGGCGCTGGACGGTTTTGGCCTGCCCATCGGCGTACGTGAACTACGCGCCTACAAAGCCCGGCCCCTGGCTGGCGTCTGGGCCACGCCGCCCTTCCTGCATAACGGCTCGGTGCCGACGATCTATCAATTGCTGTCTCCCCAGGACGAACGGGCGATCACCTTCTATAAAGGCAGCTTCGAATACGACCCACGGCACCTGGGCTATCGCACAGAAGCCTTCACGAATGGCTTTTTGTTCGACACCCGGATTACCGGCAACCACAACAGTGGTCATGAGTTTCGCGCTGGTGAGCGGGGTAACGGCGTGATCGGTCGGCTGCTGCAGCCACAGGAACGCTGGGCGTTGCTGGAGTACCTCAAGGTACTGGGCGGGCCGCTGGAGTCGCAACTGTGATGATGAACCCCTCAGGCAAAAGGATTGACCCATGCTGATTACGCTCTGGCTGCGCCTCGGCGCCTTTTTGGGCAAGACGCTCCTGTGGTTGCTGGGCATCGGGCTGCTCGGCTGGGCGCTGGCCACGGCCTGGTTCGCCTGGCAACACAGCGGGCCGGTCTCGGATAAAGAGCAGATTCCACCCGGCGAAGCGGCCATGACCCAGGACATCATCCAGACCGCCATCCGTATCGTCGATCAGCACCGCGAAGGCACGCGCTACCTGCGTGATGCCCATGCCAAAGCCCACGGCTGCGTCATGGCGCAAGTGCAGGTGCCGGACAATCTGCCAGCACCGTTGCGCCAGGGTGTATTTGCCGAGCCGGGGAAGGTCTGGCAAGCGACGATTCGCTTGTCCAACGGCAACGCCTACCCACAGTTCGACAGCCTGCGCGATGCGCGAGGGATGGCGATCAAGCTGCTGGGCGTGCCGGGCAAACAATTGCTGGGGGACCGACAGTCACAAGGTGAACAGGATTTTGTGATGTTCAATCATCCGAACTTCTTCGTCAGCGATGTCGCCGAATATCGTCAGAATGTAGCCGCCCAGGCCGATGGAAAAAAGGCGATGGCGTTCTTTCCGAGCCTGGATCCCCGGAGCTGGCAGATCCGCCACCTGTTCATCGCCCTGGAGACACTTTCACCGGCCCCTGACAGCCCGACCCAGACCACGTATTTTTCGGTATCGCCCTACAAGTTTGGCGAGGCCAACGCGAAATTTCGCGTAGCGCCCGACCCGGATAACTGCCCGAGCTACACCCTGCCCGCACAAAACCAGGCACTGCCGAATTTCTTGCGAAGTGCACTGACGCAACAGTTATCCACAGACCGGATACCGGCGTGTTTTGTCCTGCAGATCCAGCGCCAGGACCCGAGCAAGTTCATGCCGATCGAAGACACCAGTATTGAATGGCGAGAAAGTGACGCACCGTTCGAGACAGTGGCGCGAATCACCGTGCCGGCCCAGGATTTCGATACGCCCAAGCTGAACCTGGCCTGCGACAACCAGTCCTTCAACCCGTGGTTCGGCATTGAGGCCCATCGCCCCATCGGCGGCATCAACCGTTTGCGCAAAGCGGTGTATGAGGCGGTCAGCGATTACCGTCATAGCCGCAATGCCGAGCAGTAAATAACGGAGCATGGGATTCAATCTTTTTTTTGGGGCTGCTGCGCAGCCCATCGGGGATAAGCGAACAGCCTTGCGCCGTTGCCTCGCCACTTCAACCGTGCTTGGTGTTCACCAGTTCTGCAATCAGAAAATCCTTGAACGCAGAAACCGCCGCCGGCAAATTGCGTCCAGCCATGCTTTGCAGTTCGATGCGCCGTGCCTGCATCCCTTCATCCAGGATTGGCAGGCACTGCAACTGCTTGTCCGCCACCTGTTTGTGCAAGGTCATCTCGCTGGCCAGGCTAATGACGCCTTCCTCGCGGACGAAGCTGTAAAGCGCGGCCACGTAATTAGTGGTCAGTACCGGATCGAACAACAACCCCTGTACACCACAACAAATGTCGAACAGTTGCCGTATCGTGGTATCGGCCTTAGGCAATGCAATGGGCCAGGGTTGCAACTCGGCGAGGCTGACCGCTTCACGCCCGGCCAAGGGGTGGGAATTGGAAACCACTGCAAAAATCGCCCCGCTCAAGACATGTTCAACCTTGATTTCCTTCTGCGGTGACAGGCTGAAGGTCATCGCCAGATCGGCTTCGCCGGAACGTACTTTTTCAGTCGCTTGCGCAGGCGCGCAAACCTCCAATGTGAAATGGATGCCCTGGTACTCACGCCTGAATGCGCTGATGCTCCTGGGCATGTACTCCAATGCAAAACCTTCCGAGCAGGCGACATGCACATGCCCCCGTTGCAAGCCATGCAGCTCGGTAATTTCCAGCACCACCTGCTCAGCCTCAAGTTGCGACTTGCGCGCATAAGCCGCCAATCGCGTCCCGGCCTCGCTGAGCACCATGCCTCGGGCACGACGCTCAAACAGGCTGGCATCCAGAGCCAACTCAAGCTTGGAAATCTGTCGGCTCACCGCTGACGCCGCAACATTGAGCCGCACCGAAGCTTCACTGACCGATCCGCACCTGGCTACTTCCAGGAAATAGCGCAATGCCGTGGACTGCACGCCATACAACTGCATCAGAACCTCCGAGCATTGCCTTTTTGGCAAAGAAAGTATCGAAAGATTGTACTTGTGGCATTGATAGCCTTTCCCTACATTCGTGTCCAGACCAAAAAAAACATCGCCTGAGCTTCTCCTCCTCATTTACCGCATTTGCGATTCGCTGCCCTTTGATTCAACCACTCTCGCCAACGGAGACGACGGCATGGGCATCAAAGGTTTCGCCTGCAGTATCGCGCTGATGGGTTTGATCAACAGCTTTGCGGCTCATGCCGACAAAGCCAACGACACCCTGGTTTACGCTTCCGACAGCGAACCTGAAAACGTCAGCCCCTATCACAACGATCTCCGCGAAGGAGTGATTCTCGGCCGGCTGATCTGGGACAACCTGATCTACCGCGATCCCACCAGCGGCGAATACAAGCCCATGCTGGCCACCGGCTGGAAACAGGTCGACGACACCACCATCGACCTTGAGCTACGCAAAGGCGTCAAATTTCACAACGGCGACCCCTTCACCGCCGACGACGTGGTGTTCACCCTCAACTACGTGGTGTCGCCCGAAGCGAAAGTCGTGACCGTGCAAAACGTAGACTGGATCAAGAGCGCCGAAAAAACCGGTGACTACAGTGTCCGCCTGTATTTGAAGAAGCCTTTCCCTCCTGCGCTGGAATACCTGTCCAACGCCGTTCCGATGTTCCCCAAGCAATACTTCGAGAAGGTCGGCCTGGCCGAATTCAGTCGCAAGCCAGTGGGCACCGGACCGTATAAAGCCCTGTCGGTGGAGGCCGGCGAAGGCGTGAGCATGGCGATCAACAAGGACTACTTTGCGGACAGCCCACAAGGCAAGCCACATATCGCTCACCTCAAGTTTCGGGTAATCCCGGATGCAGAAACTCGCCTGGCCGAGTTGATGACCGGCGGTGTCGACTGGATCTGGCGCGTCACCTCGGATCAGGCAATCGACCTCAAAGGTATACCGAACCTCACCGTGACCAGCGCCGAAACCATGCGCATCGGTTTCCTGATTCTTGATGCTCGAGGCACCTCCAGCGAAAACTCGCCAATGAAAAACCTCAAGGTGCGTCAAGCGATCAACCATGCAATCAACCGCGAGGCACTGGCGACGCAGCTGGTGGGTGGCGAAGCCAAGCCCTTACAGGTTGCGTGTTATCCACGCCAGTTCGGTTGCGATACCTCTGCGGCCACTGTCTACAACTTTGACCCGGCCAAAGCCCGCGCGCTGCTCGCCGAGGCCGGTTACCCAAATGGCTTCGAGACGGAAATATTCGCTTATCGCGACCGTGATTACGTCGAAGCCATCATCGGCAACCTGCGGGCGGTGGGCATCAACGCCAAGCTGCGCTACTTGAAGTACGCCGCCCTACGAGATCAGCAACGTGGCGGAAAGGTGCCCATGTCGTTCCAGGCCTGGGGCTCGTTCTCGATCCTCGACACCTCGGCGTCGGCCGGCACCTGGTTCAAGGGCAATCCGGACGACAACATCAAAGACCCGCAAGTCCAAAACTGGTTGCAGAGCGCCGATAACGCCCTCGATCCGCAAGTGCGCAAGGACAACTACCGCAAGGCGTTGCAGCGCATCAGCGAACAGGCGTACTGGGCCCCGCTGTTCAACTACTCGATGAACTACGCCTACACCTCCGAACTGGCATTCACGCCGTATCCGGATGAACTGCCGCGTTTCGTTCAGTCCAGTTGGAAGTAATCCGCAACCGGGCGGATTGAGCGAGCGATTCCGTGGCGCGTGGGCCAGCCCCCCACGGCCACGTCCTCCACCTGTCATCCATTGAACATGAGGAAACTTGCCATGCTTGGGTTCCTTCTACGCCGTCTGGGCATCGCTTTTTGCGTCGCCATTACCGTGTCGGTGATCAGCTTCTCTCTGTTGCATCTGTCCGGCGACCTGGCCACGGCCATTGGCGGGCCGGAAGCCACCAGCGAACAGATCGAACAGATCCGTGTGCAATACGGCTTGAACAAACCGCTTCCCACCCAGTACGTCAACTGGCTGGCCGGTTTGCTGCGGCTGGACCTGGGCAACTCCTTTTTCTTTCAGGAGTCGGTCTATAACCTCGTCGCCAGCCGTTTGCCGATTACTCTCGGATTAGGTGCCATGGCGCTGGGAATCGCCTTGCTGGTGGCGATTCCCCTGGGCGTACTGGCCGCGATCAAACGCGACACCTGGGTTGATCGACTGGCCTTGAGCATCGCGGTACTGGGCCAGGCAATGCCCAGCTTCTGGTTTGCGCTGATGTTGATAGTAGTGTTTGCGGTGACGCTCAAGTGGCTGCCAGTCTCCGGCAACTCAAGCATGCTGCATTTCGTCATGCCGGCCATTGCCTTGGGGTACTACGCAACGCCGGCCATCATGCGCCTGACCCGCGCAGGCATGCTGGATGTGCTCAGTTGCGATTACATCCGCACCGCTCGCGCCAAGGGGCTGCGCCCTGCGCAGGTGTTGTTCAAGCATGCATTGCGCAATGCATTGATTCCGGTCGTCGCACTGGCAGCGGTGGAGTTCGGCTTCATGCTCGGCGGTTCGGTGGTGATCGAAACCGTGTTCTCCCTGCAAGGCATCGGACAACTCGCCTGGGACGCCATCGCCCGTGACGACTTCCCGGTAGTCCAGGCCGTGGTCCTGCTGATTGCGGTGATCTACATCATCCTCACCTTGCTGGCCGATGTGCTCAACGCACTGCTCGACCCGCGCATTCGCGTGCGCTAGGAGCCCTTCATGAGTACCCCCGTTACCCTGGCGATCAACGACTACCTGCCCCCACCAAGCAGCCTGAGCCGGGTGCTTGGCAAAAGCTTTCGCCACCGCGGCTTCGCCATCGGCAGTGCGTTGCTGCTGATCATTTTTGCTGGTGCGCTGTTCGCGCCATGGCTGGCGCCTTATGACCCTTATGCGCAAGACGTGATGTTGCGCATGAAGCCTCCGGTCTGGATGGCTAACGGCACTTGGGAATATGTCTTGGGCACCGACAAGCTGGGCCGCGATTACCTCTCACGGTTGCTCTACGGCGCCCGTATTTCACTGTTTATCGGCGTTGCGGCGGCGCTGATTTCCGGCGTCATCGGCACCGTCATGGGTCTGCTGGCCGGTTACTACGGTGGCAAGGTGGATGCGTTTATCAGCTACCTGATCACCACTCGGCTGGCGCTGCCTGTGGTCATGGTGGCCCTGGCCTCTGCCTCGTTGATGGGCGGCTCGCTGAAGGTGGTGATCATTCTGCTCGGTTGCCTGCTCTGGGACCGCTTCGCCGTGGTGGTTCGGGCCTCGGTGCAACAAATTCGCGATGCCGAATATGTTGCCTCGGCACAAGCCCTGGGCTGTTCGACCCTGCGCATTCTGGTCAGTGAAATCCTGCCCAATCTGGTTGGCGCGCTGATCGTGGTCGCGACCCTGGAAATGGCCCACGCGATCCTGCTGGAGTCAGCGCTGTCGTTCCTCGGGGTGGGCGTACAACCGCCGACGCCGTCCTGGGGACTGATGATCGCAGAGGGCAAACCCTACATGTTCTTTTCCCCGTGGGTCATCGCCATCCCAGGCATCGCCCTGATGATTCTGGTGCTGGGCATCAATCTGGTCGGCGACGGCCTGCGCGATCTGATCCTGCCCGATGGCCGCAACTGAGACTGATAGAGGAGTACCGGACATGGCACTACTCCATGTTGAAAACCTGCGGGTGGACATTCCCATGGGCCATAACCCGACAGCGGATGACATGCTGCATGCGGTGCGCGGCCTGGATTTTCAGGTCGAGCGCGGCGAGATGCTGTGCATTGTCGGAGAGTCCGGCTGCGGCAAATCCCTGACCTCGCTGGCACTCATGGACCTGCTGCCCCGCAAGGCCAAGCGCACCGCCAGCCGACTGACACTGGACGGCATCGACCTGCTCGGCCAGAGCGAGCGAAGCATGTGCGACCTGCGCGGCAACCGCCTGGCGATGATCTTCCAGGAGCCCATGACCGCGCTGAACCCGGCCTACAGCATTGGCGACCAGCTCAGTGAAGTGTTGACCCGGCACCGCAAGGTGTCGCGCAAGGATGCGCTGGCCCGCGCCGCGCAGATGCTGGAAAAAGTCGGCATCAGCAATGCCGGCGAGCGTCTGCGTCAGTACCCGCATCAACTCTCCGGGGGGTTGCGCCAGCGGGTGATTATCGCCATGGCGTTGATGTGCGAGCCCGACCTGATCATCGCTGACGAGCCGACCACCGCACTGGACGTGACCATTCAGGCGCAAATCCTGCGCCTGATCCGCGATATTCAGAAAGAACTGGGGCTGGCGGTGATCTTTATCACCCACGACCTTGGCCTGGTGGCCCGCATCGCCGACCGGGTTGCCGTGATGTATGCCGGGGAAATCGTCGAAAGCGCTCCCGCCCGACAACTCTTCGAGAACCCGCGGCATCCGTACACCCGTGGCCTGCTGGCCAGCATCCCGATTCCAGGGCGGACCAAACCGGGCGAAGCGCTGGGTTCGATTCCCGGTCTGGTGCCGAGCCTGGTGGGTGAACAACACGGGTGTGCCTTTCGCAATCGTTGCGCGCACACCGTCCAGGCGTGTGCCCGGGATGTGCCCGAAGTGCACCAGAACGGACATATGGCGCGCTGCCTACTGGCGGCTTCTGGGCCGAAACCGATACTGATCAAAGAGAGTGCCCGCTCATGAAAAAAGACATCGCTCTGGAGCTGTGCGATATCCGTCGCGAGTTCCGTATCAGCAAAGGCTTTTTCAAACCTGCCGCCACACTGAAAGCGGTTGATGGCGTGTCACTGCGCCTGATGCGCGGTGAAACCCTCGGTCTGGTGGGTGAGTCCGGTTGCGGCAAAAGCACCCTGGCGAAGATGCTGCTCGGCCTGCTACAGCCCACTCAAGGCGACGTGCTGGTCAATGGCAAACATCTGGCAGCGACAGATCGCAAGGAAATGTCCCGGCGTATCCAGCCGATTTTCCAGGATCCGTATTCGTCGCTGAACCCACGCAAGACCCTGCGCGAAATCATCACCCTGCCGTTGATCGTCCACGACATCGGCACGGCCACCGAGCGCCGCAAGAAAACCGAACAAATGCTGGATGTAGTCGGCCTTCCCAAGCGCGTGATCGATAGCTATCCAGCCCAGTTATCCGGCGGCCAGCGCCAGCGCGTGGCGATTGCCAGGGCGCTGGTCATGCGTCCTGATGTGTTGATCTGCGACGAGCCGACTTCGGCGCTGGACGTGTCAGTGCAAGCGCAGATCCTCAATCTGTTGCAAGACCTCAAGCGCGAATTCGGCCTGACCTATCTGCTGATCAGCCACAACCTGGCGGTTATCGAGCACCTCGCCGACCGGGTGGCCGTGATGTATCTGGGGCGTATTGTCGAAGAACGCACCCGCCAGTCGCTGTTCGCCGAACCCGGCCATCCGTATACCCGCGCATTGCTGGATTCGGTGCTCACCCCCGATCCGCGCTTGGGCATTCCAGACATCGGCCTGCACGGTGCCTTCCCCAACCCGATGTCCCCGCCATCCGGCTGCACCTTTCACCCGCGCTGCCCGAACTGCATGGACCGTTGCAAAACGGCCTATCCGGCCAACGATCCAATTATCGGCGGCAACGTACGTTGCCACCTGCACGACAGTCCCACCCAAACACTGGAGCTTGTCCACTCATGAGTCGTTCCCAGGCCATCAGCAACACCCTCGAACAGTTCGACAACGGTGCTTTTTTCAACCTGCTCGAACGTAGTGTCGCCCTGCCCACCGAAAGCCAGGCGCAAGACAGCCAACCTGAGTTGTATCGCTACCTCAACGAGTTCATCACTCCGCATGTCGAGGCGCTGGGTTTCAGCGTAAAAATCTACGACAACCCGGTAGCGGAACGCGGACCATTCATGATCGCCACGCGCATTGAACACCCGCAGTTGCCCACCGTACTCAGCTATGGTCATGGTGATGTGGTGCGCGGCTATGCGGCACAATGGCGTGAAGGCTTGTCACCGTGGCAAGTCACCGTCGAAGGTGATCGCTGGTACGGGCGCGGCACCGCCGACAACAAAGGCCAGCACCTGATCAACATCACCGCGCTGGAGCAGACCCTCAAGGCCCGCGAAGGCAAGCTCGGCTTCAACGTCAAACTGCTGCTGGAAATGGGCGAAGAAGAAGGTTCCCCCGGCCTCAATGCGTTCTGTGCCGCCCACCGCAAGGAGCTGGCGGCGGATATCTTCATCGCCTCGGACGGCCCGCGTCTGGCCGCAACACGGCCTACCATTTTTCTAGGCTCACGCGGGGTGTTCAACTTCGAGCTGGCGGTCAATCTGCGCGAAGGCGCGCACCACTCCGGCAATTGGGGCGGGCTGCTGGCCAACCCCGGCATCATCCTGGCCAACGCCATCGCCAGCATGATCGACGAACATGGCCGGGTAAAAGTCGAGGGCTTGCAGCCCAGCGCACTGCCGGATTCGGTGCGACAGGCGCTGGCCGATATCGAAGTCGGTGGCGGGCCGGATGATCCGCAAATCGACGCCAACTGGGGCCACCCGGATCTGTCGCTGAGCGAGAAAGTCTTTGGCTGGAACACCCTCGATGTCATTGCCTTCAAGACTGGCAATCCAGACGCCCCGGTGCATGCAATCCCCGGCAAGGCCAACGCTCACTGCCATATCCGCTTTGTGGTAAACAGCGATTACACGACCTTTATCCCCGCCGTGCGCGCTCACCTGGATGCCCATGGTTTCAACAATGTCGAGGTCAAGCAAAGCCGCATCGATGTCATGCACGCCACCCGGCTCGACCCGCAAAGCCCATGGGTCAACTGGGCCCTCGACTCGTTGACGCAAACCACCGGAAAGAAACCGGCGCTGCTGCCCAACCTTGGCGGCTCCTTGCCCAACGACGTGTTTGCCGACGTGCTCGGCCTGCCGACCTTGTGGGTGCCGCATTCGTACCCGGCCTGTTCACAACATGCGCCCAACGAGCACTTGCTGGCACCGGTGGTCAAAGAAAGTCTGCAGATCATGGCCGGGCTGTTCTGGGACCTGGGCAACGATGCGGCACGTCTGAGCGAGGAACATCGGGCACGGGAGCGTGCGCAATGAGCGAGACCCACCAACAGGCGCTGGACTGGCTCGCCGGCCAGCGCCCCGCCATGGAGTCGTTGTTGCAGCGTCTGGTCGATACCGACTCCAACAGCTATGACAAGGCGGGGGTCGATGCCGTAGGCGCATTGCTCGCAGCGGAACTGGAGGCCGACGGTATCGAGCTCAAGCGGATGCCGGTCGAAGGTTTTGGCGACGTACTGCTTGCCCAAGTGCCCGGCGAGGCTGGCAAGCCGGTGCTGTTGCTGGGCCATCGCGACACGGTATTCCCCAAGGGCACGACCACCACCCGTGGCTTCAGCCGCGATGGCGACCTCGCCTACGGCCCCGGCGTAGCCGACATGAAAGGTGGGTTGGTGCTCAACTGCTTCGCCCTCAAGGCACTCAAGCGCGCCGGTCCTTTGCCCTGCCCGGTGCAGGTGCTCTATACCGGTGACGAAGAAATCGGCTCTGGCAGCGCCCGCAGCCATATCGAAAGCGCCGCCAAATCAGCCCGCGCCGTACTCAATACCGAGCCGGGACGGGCCAGCGGCAATGTGGTCAGCGCCCGTAAAGGCGGGGCCACACTGGTCATCGAAGTCAGTGGCCGCGCTGCGCACGCCGGCGTCAACCATGCCGACGGGGCCAGCGCCATCGAGGCGCTGGCCCGAAAGATCGTCAAACTGCATGCCCTGACCGATTACCCCGCAGGCATCACCACCAATATCGGGCTGATCGCCGGCGGCACCTCCAGCAACACTGTCGCGCCCAACGCCTCGGCCAAGCTGGATGTACGGTTTATCGAGTCGCAACACTGGGAGCAGATATTCGCCGCCATCCAAGGCATCGTCGCTGAAGAGGAACTGCCCGGCACGAGCGCCATCCTCAAGGAAGCGACGACCTTCCTGCCGATGGAAGCACGGCACAGCGAGCAACTGCTGCACATCTATCAACAACAAGCACTGGCGCTAGGCTTCAGTGTCGAGGGCGAATTCACCGGCGGCTGCGCCGATTCCGGGTTCACCGCCAGCTTGGGCATTCCAACCCTGTGTGGCCTCGGGCCGGTGGGTGGCAAAGTCCACACCGATCGTGAATACCTGGAACTGGACACGTTGGTTCCACGCGCCCAGGCCTTGGTGGCAACCATTCTGGCCGTCGGCGAGAACCGTTGAGGCAATGAGCCTCTACCCATCACCGGGAGTACTTTCATGCATACGATTTCGCAATCCGCAGTCTGGATAAAAGCGCCATTAACGGATGTGGGTGTCGTTATTGTCACCAGTGCCGAACTGCCCGAATACTTCATCGACACGTTGCAGCTGGCGATCAAGGACTGGGACCAGGTGGCCTATCTGGTCGTCAAGCAGTCGCATGAGTTCATGCTCGACTGGCTCAGAGCCGGGTTTCAGGCATCGGAATCGAATCCATCCAGCCTGTGTCATGCCAGCCAGTTGCTGCGCTCAGTATCGAAAGGCTGCTACCTGCTTGATGTCGAAGTCAGCCCATTGCCCAGCCTGACTTGGCTGGGATCTGTCTGCGGCCACACATTGCGCTTCGTTAAACTGGGTAAGGTCGAGTTAACCGATGCCGCGATGGATAAGCAGGTGGAGAAGATCTTGTCGGTGGCCAGGGACCTGGCAAAAAGTGTCTTGCAAGAGCGCTATAGCGCCTGATGGGGCCGGGTCCCGCGCTGCTCAGCAAGTGCAACATTGAACCTGTGGCAAGGGAGCTTGCTCCCCGCCACAGCTTACTCACCGCTAGCGCTAACGCTTGACGGACTTGAAGCGCAATCATCCGTTGCGGAACAGGAAGCTATAGGCGTTCAGCGCGGGAACCCCGCCCAAATGCGCATAAAGCACTTTCGAACCTTCAGGGAACTCACCGCGACGCACCATATCAATCATCCCGTGCATGGATTTACCTTCATACACCGGGTCTGTCAGTACGCCCTCAAGGCTCGCGCACAGTCGGATAGCTTCCAGCGTGCCGTCGTTGGGCAAGCCATATTCCGGGTAGGCGAAGCGCGTATCGAGGACCACGTCCTCTTCAGTGATCTCCCGACCCAGCTCCACCAGCTCAGCGGTGTGCCGAGCAATGCGCAAAATCTGTGCCTTGGTCTGCTCCGGTTTGGCCGAGGCGTCGATACCGATGACGTTCTTCGAGCGGCCGTCGGCAGCGAAACCGACCACCATGCCGGCCTGGGTACTACCGGTCACCGAACAGACCACAATGTAATCAAACTTGAAGCCCAGTTCTTTTTCCTGCTGCCGTACCTCTTCGGCGAAACCCACGAACCCGAGGCCGCCGTAGGGATGCTCGGAACACCCCGCCGGGATCGGGAATGGGTTGCCACCTCGCTCGATCACGTCGCTCATGGCCTTCTCCCAACTGGGACGAATGCCGATGTCAAACCCGGCGGCGTCCAGACGTACCTCTGCACCCATGATCCGGGACATCTCGATATTGCCCACTCGGTCATACACCGCATCGGAGTAGTTCACCCAGTTTTCCTGCACCAGTACGCACTTCATGCCCAGGTGAGCAGCGACGGCGGCTACCTGGCGGGTCTGGTTCGACTGGATTCCGCCGATGGAAACCAGGGTATCGCAGCCTTGCTCAAGCGCTTCGGGAATCAGGTATTCAAGCTTGCGGGTTTTGTTCCCGCCGAAGGCCAGGCCACTGTTGCAGTCTTCACGCTTGGCATACAACTGCACCTTGCCGCCCAAATGTTCGCTGAGACGCTTCAAGGGGGTGATGGGAGAGGGACCAAAGGTCAGCGGATAACGTTCGAAACGATTCAGGTTCATGACTCTGCTCCTTGTGTATTGAATATCCAAGCACCAGGCCGAAAGACAAAGGCTGCCTTCCAGGCTATTTCAGGGGGGCTTCGATGAGTTCAATATTAAGAAGAATATGAAAAATATGTGTTGCAAGTTTAAGGTACTTAAAGAACTATTATTTACGCAAACAATTACAGAACATACTTTAGTTGTTCGGGAAGAGAGATGAGCGCAACAAATAATCACAAGAAGCCTGAAGAAACAGCTGCGGCGCCGCAACCGCTTGATCGAACCGACCGAGCGATTCTCAAGACCCTGCAGCGCGATGCCTCCATCTCCAATGTGGCGCTTGCAGAGAAGGTGAAACTGAGCGCGCCGGCTTGCCTCAGGCGCGTCGAACGGCTCAAGCAGGCCGGCCTGATCAAGGGCATCGTCGCATTGCTGGACAGTGAGGCGCTGGACGCGGGAATGGTGGTGTTGATCGGCGTGGTACTGGACCGCTCCACACCGCAATCCTTTGCAGATTTCGAAGCGGCCGCACAAAAGGTATCCGGCTGTATGGAATGCCATGTGGTGACGGGAGAATTCGACTATTTCATGTTGCTGCGAACCAAGGACAGCCACAGCTTCAATCGACTGCATGCCGAACAGTTGCTTTACCTGCCCGGTGTTCGGCAGATCCGCTCGTTCATGGGGTTGCGCCAGGTCTTGTCGACGACCCACATACCCATTTGATGCTCATATCCGCCGAGGGGCAGCACCTGCTATATCACGGCCGTGCCGTTTGCTGGGCTGCTGATGGATTGCGATGAAACGCCATAAACGAAAAAAGCGGCCAAAGGCCGCTTATTCGGTAGCTTCCAGGCGTTCAGTGGGCCTAAGTGGAAGCGAATATGGCGCAGCGGACGGGACTCGAACCCGCGACCCCCGGCGTGACAGGCCGGTATTCTAACCGACTGAACTACCGCTGCGCGTAACATTGAAAGCTTGGTGGGTGATGACGGGATCGAACCGCCGACATTCTGCTTGTAAGGCAGACGCTCTCCCAGCTGAGCTAATCACCCTTCACTTTCGATGCGGGGCGCATTCTCTCACAAATTTTCGTAACGTGCTGATTTAATTAACTATTCAGCAAAAAATGTGATTAACGTGCACCGCAGGAACTGCAAACAGCAAAAAGCCCGCGTTAGCGGGCTTTCTGTGGTGATCTGGCGTTCAGTGTTCCAGATTACCGAATATGGCGCAGCGGACGGGACTCGAACCCGCGACCCCCGGCGTGACAGGCCGGTATTCTAACCGACTGAACTACCGCTGCGCGTAACACTTTGGAGCGAATGGTGGGTGATGACGGGATCGAACCGCCGACATTCTGCTTGTAAGGCAGACGCTCTCCCAGCTGAGCTAATCACCCTTCGCTTTCGGTGTGGCGCGCATTCTACGGAGCGTCCTCAAAGCTGGCAAGCACTTTTTAATTTAATTTTTTCAGGCCTTCCAAAGGCTTAGCGAAGGGTTGGCCTATGGCGCCGCGAAGAGAATAATGCCCCCCTTTGTATAAAGGAGAGACTCACCCCATGTGGTTCAAAAACCTGCTTATCTATCGCCTGACCCAAGATCTGCCTTTTGATGCCGAGGCGTTGGAAACTGCACTGGCCAGCAAACTGGCGCGTCCATGTGCAAGCCAGGAGTTGACCACTTACGGTTTCGTCGCGCCGTTCGGTAAAGGCGAAGACGCACCTCTGGTGCACATCAGCCAGGATTTCCTGCTGATCGCCGCACGCAAGGAAGAACGCATCCTGCCAGGCAGCGTCGTACGCGATGCCCTGAAAGAAAAGGTCGAAGAGATCGAAGCCGAACAAATGCGCAAGGTCTATAAAAAGGAACGGGACCAGCTCAAGGATGAAATCATCCAGGCGTTTCTGCCTCGCGCGTTCATTCGTCGCTCGTCCACCTTCGCTGCCATCGCACCGAAACAGGGTCTGATCCTGGTCAACTCCGCCAGCCCGAAACGCGCCGAAGACCTGCTCTCCACCCTGCGCGAAGTCCTCGGCTCGCTGCCGGTGCGCCCACTGACCGTGAAAACCGCACCCACCGCCATCATGACCGACTGGGTCAAGACTCAGAAAGCCGCCGACGATTTCTTCGTGCTGGATGAATGCGAGCTGCGCGACACACACGAAGATGGCGGCATTGTGCGTTGCAAGCGTCAGGACCTGACCAGCGACGAAATCCAGTTGCACTTGAACACCGGCAAGGTGGTGACCCAACTGTCGCTGGCCTGGCAGGACAAGCTGTCTTTCGTGCTCGACGACAAAATGGTGGTCAAGCGCCTGAAATTCGAAGACTTGCTGCAGGATCAGGCGGAACAGGACGGCGGCGACGAGGCCCTCGGCCAACTGGACGCCAGCTTCACGCTGATGATGTTGACGTTTGGCGAGTTCCTGCCGGCGCTGGTAGAAGCGTTGGGTGGTGAAGAGATGCCTCAGGGGATCTGACAGCCCAATGATTACCCTTGTGGGAGCGAGCCTGCTCGCGATGGCAGAGTGACAGTTACCGACAGGTTGCCTGATACTCCGCTATCGCGAGCAGGCTCGCTCCCACAGTGTTTTTGTGGTGCTACTTAATAATAAGGATCAGGTCATGCGCGCACTGGCTGCATTGAGTCGTTTTGTCGGCAATACCTTCGCTTACTGGGTGCTGTTTTTTGCCGTGCTGGCATTCTTGCTACCGCAATGGTTCGTCGACCTGAAAGTCGCCATCGTCCCCTTGCTGGGGCTGGTGATGTTCGGCATGGGCCTGGCGCTCAAGCTGGAGGACTTTGCCGAAGTGGGCCGTCATCCAGGGCGGGTGGTCCTGGGGGTGATTGCACAATTTGTCATCATGCCCGGCGTGGCGTGGCTGCTCTGCCAAGTATTCAGCCTGCCACCGGAGATTGCCGTCGGGGTGATTCTGGTGGGTTGCTGTCCGAGCGGCACCTCCTCCAATGTCATGACCTGGTTGGCCCGCGGCGACCTGGCTTTGGCCGTGTCGCTTTCGGCCATCACCACCCTGCTCGCGCCTTTGCTGACCCCGGCGCTGATCTGGCTGCTGGCTTCCGCCTGGTTGCCGGTGTCGTTCTCGGCGCTTTTCTGGTCGATCCTGCAGATCGTACTGCTGCCTATCGTGCTGGGCATCGTTGCTCAACGCCTGCTGGGAGCGCGGGTGCGTCACGCGGTGGAAGTGCTGCCGCTGATCTCGGTAGTGAGCATCGTGATCATTGTTGCTGCGGTAGTGGCGGCCAGTCAGGCGAAGATCGCCGAGTCCGGCCTGCTGATCATGGCGATCGTTATGCTGCATAACAGCTTCGGTTACCTGTTGGGTTACTTCACCGCTCGCCTGTTCGGGTTGCCACTGGCCCAGCGCAAGACCTTGTCTCTGGAGGTGGGCATGCAAAACTCCGGTCTGGGCGCAGCCCTGGCCAGTGCGCATTTCTCGCCGCTGGCGGCGGTGCCCAGCGCGCTGTTCAGCGTCTGGCACAATATTTCCGGGGCGCTGCTCTCGACGTATTTCCGCCGTATGAGCGAAAAGCAGGACCGTGAACTGCTCGCCCGCCAAGCGGCGGACTGAAAGACAGACTTGATCGAGTGGTCAATAATGGGCAATCTATATGCCCATCGCGGGGACGACCCCGCCACTCGATCGACCTAAATCCGGGGACGACCCCATCCATCGATGGAGGTGTGTGATGTCCTGGATCATTCTGTTTTTTGCCGGCCTGTTCGAAGTCGGTTGGGCTGTCGGCCTGAAGTACACCGACGGTTTCAGCCGCCCGCTCCCTACCGTATTGACCGTTGCGGCCATGGCTATCAGCCTTGGCCTGCTGGGCCTTGCGATGAAGGAGTTGCCCCTGGGCACGGCCTATGCCATCTGGACCGGTGTCGGTGCCGTGGGCACGGTGATTGCCGGAATCATTCTGTTTGGTGAATCCATGGCGCTGGTTCGGCTAGCCAGTGTGGCGTTGATCGTTGCCGGGTTGATCGGACTTAAGGCCAGCGCCTGAACTCACCTGCAGGAACAATCTCTGTAGACACAGAGGCTTGTAGGACTGGACCTGTGGGAGCAAGGCTTGCCCGCGAGGCGGTCTCAAGGACGCTATCGCGAGCAAGCTTTGCTCTCACATACCTACTTTCACAAGGCGTCTCTCGTTATCTGACAGCCCCGCGCAACTCCCCCACCAACGCCTGCAACTTCGCCGGTTCCGCCACCTCAACGGCGACCGCCGGCCCCGCCACTAACGTCACCCGCGACCACAACCGGCGAAACAGCCCCTTGTTCGGGTCACGACTGAAGAAACTGCCCCACAATCCCTGCAACGCCAGGGGAATCACCGGCACAGGTGTTTCCTGAAGAATGCGCGTCAGTCCGCCCTTGAACTCATTGATCTCACCATCGGCCGTCAATTTTCCTTCGGGGAAGATGCACACCAACTCGCCGTTCTGCAGGTATTGAGCGATGCGTGTAAAAGCGCTTTCGTAGATATGAATGTCTTCCTGGCGCCCGGCAATCGGAATCGTCCCGGCGGTGCGAAAGATGAAATTGAGCACTGGCAGGTTGTAGATCTTGTAGTACATCACGAAGCGAATCGGCCGACGCACCGCGCCACCGATCAGCAACGCGTCAACGAAGGACACGTGATTGCAGACCAGCAGCGCGGCGCCTTCATCGGGAATCGCATCCAGGTTGCGATGTTCCACGCGGTACATGGAATGGCTCAGCAGCCAGATCATGAAACGCATGCTGAACTCAGGGACGATTTTGAAGATGTAGGTGTTCACGCCAATGTTCAGCAGTGACACCACCAGGAACAGCTGGGGAATCGACAGTTCCAGCAAGCCCAGCAGGACAATGGAGACAATCGCCGAGACCACCATGAACAGCGCGTTGAGAATGTTGTTGGCGGCGATGACCCGCGCCCGCTCATTCACGGCGGTGCGCGACTGGATCAGTGCGTACAGCGGCACGATGTAGAAACCACCAAAGACACCGAGCCCGAGGATGTCGATCAGCACCAGCCAGGCGTGGCCGAAACCGAGCACTTCGAGCCAGCCGTAGCCCTCGGCACTGCCAGGAATTCCGCCGGAATGCCACCACAACAGCAGCCCGAATACGGTCAGGCCGAACGAGCCGAAGGGAACCAGGCCGATCTCGACTTTACGCCCGGACAGCTTCTCGCACAGCATCGAACCCACGGCGATCCCCACCGAGAACACCGTCAGGATCAAGGTCACCACGGTTTCATCACCGTGCATCCAGTCCTTGGCGTAGGCCGGGATCTGTGTCAGATAAATCGCCCCGACAAACCAGAACCACGAGTTGCCGACAATGGAGCGGGACACCGCAGGGGTTTGTCCCAGGCCCAGTTTAAGCGTGGCCCAGGACTGGCTGAAAATGTTCCAGTTCAGGCGCATCTGCGGTGAAGCTGCCGCCGCCCGCGGAATGCCGCGACTCGCCAGGTAACCGGCTACGGCGATAACGACAATCGACGTTGCCACCACCGGCGCGTAATGCGCCGAGGACATCATGATCCCAGCGCCGATAGTGCCCAAGAGGATCGCCAGGAATGTGCCCATCTCCACCAGGCCATTGCCGCCGACCAGTTCGTCCTCGCGCAGCGCTTGCGGCAGGATCGAATATTTCACCGGCCCGAACAGCGCCGACTGGGTACCCATGGCGAACAGCGCCGCCAGCAT
Organism: Pseudomonas sp. N-1-13; assembly: GCF_057787095.1. NCBI lineage: Bacteria > Pseudomonadati > Pseudomonadota > Gammaproteobacteria > Pseudomonadales > Pseudomonadaceae > Pseudomonas > Pseudomonas sp. N-1-13. The sequence continues at coordinate 4,315,433 of NZ_JBYNRI010000001.1, forward strand.
CAACCACAAGTGATCGAACAGGAAACCCACCGCGCCGATCGCCATGATGGCGATTTCGCCGAATTTGATCAGACGAATCAACGCATCCTTGGCGAATTTTTCCCCGAACTGCCCTGCCAGTGCCGAGAATAAGAAGAACGGCAAGATAAACAGCAGCGCACACAGATTGACCCAGATCGAGCGGTCGCCCTCGATGGTCAGCCGATAGAGAATCGCCAGGATCAACGACTGCTTGAACACGTTGTCGTTGAACGCGCCAAGGGACTGTGTGATGAAAAACGGCAGGAAACGCCGCGTGCGGAGCAAGGTGAACTGCGAGGGGTGACTCATCTTCCATGTTCCTGAGTGGCGTGGTCGCTTATTGGAATGAGGTTTTTCGATCCAGGCCACACATTACCTGTCTTTAACGATTATTTCGCCAGCCCCGCAATGCATGGCGACACGAACAGCTCACCGTGCCAGGCGCCGAGCACCGTGCGGCGGCCGACGATCAGCCACATCACCGCCAGCATCGCCACCAGTACACAACCGAACACAGTAAAAAAACCCAGGCTCAGCAAGCTCGCCAGCTTCAGCGTTGCCAGCGCATACACGCCCAAGGGGAAGGTAAAGCCCCACCACCCGAGGTTGAACGGGATGCCAGTGCGCAAATAGCGTGCGGTGATCAGCAGCGCCATCAGCATCCACCAGAACCCGAAGCCCCACAGGGTGATACCGGCCACCACGCCCACGCCGGCGGCGACTTCACCTAAGCCCGGCAAGCCATTGGCGGCAAAAATCAGCGGCGCATCGCCTCCCAGCAACAACATGCCCAGAGCACCGGTCCCGATCGGGCCGAGGGCCAGCCAGCTGGAGGCGGCCATGTTTTCGTGGGGTAGTTTGTGCAGGGCCATGCGCAGCAGCAAAATCGTCAGGATGCTGAACGCTACGGGTAGGGAAAATGCCCAGAGGATGTAGCTGGTGACCAACATCACCAGTTGCGAATGAGCGTCTGCCAAATGCGGTGCCAACAACCCACCACTGGCGGCGGCGACTTCAGCGGCCACCACGGGCAATAGCCACACGGCGGTCATCTGGTCGATTCGGTGTTCCTGGCGGGTGAACATCAAAAACGGAATCAGCACGCCGCAGGCCAGGGCCATCGCCACGTCGATCCACCACAACGTTTCAGCCAGCAGCACTACGCCCTCGCCCCAACGCGGTAAACCGAATACCAACAAACCATTGATGAGGGTTGCCAGCCCCATGGGAATGGTGCCGAAAAACATCGAAACCGTTGAATGACCGAAAATCCGCCGGGCCTCGTCGAAGAACAACACCCAACGAGCGGTGTACAGCCCGGTGAACAACATGAACAACAGGACATTGAACAACCATACCCCTTCGGCCAGGACGCGCAGGCCTGGGACATCCCCCGGCCATTGCGCCAGGGCCAGGGCCAATACGCCGGTGCCCATGACGACAGCAAACCAGTTAGGTGTGAACTGGCGAATGGCTTCCAATGGCCTGGGCAAATGACTGAGTGGGCGCAAACGGTTGGTTGCAGCACAGCATGGCATGGCGAACTCCTGCTCTGGGACGAGATAGAGCCATGCTAGATTCAAATCGAATATCTATATAACGGGTAATTTCTCTATATATTATCGATTATGCAAATATTAATCAGATACTGCCCTTGGTCTCGATCACCAGAATTCTCGCCTCTCCCAATGGCTTGGCCAGATGTTCGGTGCCCACCGATGCATAGAAAATATCCCCCGCACTCAGCAAGGTATCTTTTTCGATACCGTCTTCCCGATAGCACATCTGCACTTGCCCATCGAGCACCACGAAGACTTCCTGACCTTCATTGATGTGCCATTTGTAGGGCTGATCGGTCCAGTGCAGGCGCGTGGTAATGCCGTTCATGTCGGCGATATCCAACGCCGCCCAGGCGCGGTCGCCGGTGAAGGATTTGCTGCGGATGATGTTCAACCCAGATCGCCCCAAAGGAAACACACAGGCGCCAAGGTTAACCCAAACCAGGCGCTGGCCGCGCCTGACGCGACAGCCCGAGCAAGGCGACGGTCGACAGCACAATCAACACCGCGCCATAGCCATCGGTGGTCGGGATCAGCCCAAAGACCCGGGTCAGGCTTCCCGCCAGCAGCGACGGCAGGCTGAAAGCCAGATAGCTGAGGACATAAAACGCTGACATCAACCCGGCCCGTTCATGGGGCAAGGCCAACGGCATGATGCTGCGCAATGCTCCCAGAAAGCCCGCGCCGAAACCGCTGCCAGTGACCAGCGTGCCGACGAAGAACAACGGCAAGCTAGCAGCGTGCACCGCGATCAATACCAGCGCCAGACCGACCATCAACAGGCTGGCGGCCAGGCGCAGCATTTTGTCGGCCATCTGGTTGCGCAGCGTGTAGATACTCAACGCTCCGGTGAGCGTCAGCACCGCCACCAGCGCGCCGCCAATCAGGTTGGAGGTGGTGCCGGTTGCGGCCCGCACCAATGACGGCGCCAGTGATAAGTAGAAGCCGCCCACCGCCCAGGCCACCAGGTTCAAGGGCAGTATCAGCCACAAGGCGCGCCGTGCCTGGATCGGCACATGCAAGGTGGGGCGCAAAGATCGCCAGGCACCGGGCTGCGGGCTGACGCTCTCGGCCAGAAACCAGAGGTAAATGGCCTGGATCAGGAACAATCCCAGCAGAATCCAGTACGTCAGTTGCAGGGGCAACGGCGCGAACTCGGCCAACATGCCGCAGCCAAATGCTCCGCAAGCCATGCCCAGCAAGGGCGCGACGCTGGTGATCAGCGGACCTTGCCGACGATCGAAGTCCAGCAAGGCAGCGCCCAGCACACTGGTGGCCATGCCCGTCGCGAAGCCCTGAATCAACCGTGCACCGATCAACCAGGCGATACTGTCGGCGTTGATAAACAGCAGCATTGCCAGCATGTTGAGCAACAGCGCTACGAAAATCACCGGTTTGCGTCCCAGATAATCCGACAACGAACCCACGGTCAGCAACGCCGCTAACAGACTGAACGCGTACACACCGAAAATCAGCGTCAGGACCCCAGGGGAAAATTGCATTTGTTCCTGGTAGAGGTGATACAGCGGGGTTGGCGCACTGGACGCTGCGAGGAAACCGAGCAGGGTGATCGCCAGGAATATCAAACTGGCACGGGTCGAAGCTGGACGGGACATGGGCACACTCCACAAGGCGATCCACAAAAGCTAATTTTTTGCTTTTGCGGAGTGTGCTATCGACGCGCGCTTAAAGCAAATTCTTTGTGTTAAGGTCCGATCCATGGCTATTAAAGAAGGTTTACGTCCCGGCGGCAGAAGCGCCCGGGTACAAGAGTCGATTCATTCGGCGGTTCGCAGCCTGCTCCAGGAGCAGGACCGCGCCACCCTGACCGTACCGCAAATCGCGGCCCGCGCAGGCGTAACCCCGTCCACCATTTACCGGCGCTGGGGCGACCTGCCGGCATTGCTGGGTGACGTCGCGATTGCCCGCATGCGCCCGGACTGCGCACCGCTGGACACCGGCAGCCTGCGCGGGGATCTTCGCGCCTGGGCCGAACAGTACCTGGACGAAATGAGCTCCGAGCCCGGTCGCAACATGATGCGCGACATTCAGGCCTGCGCCACCCCGGGCTATTGCGTGGGAATCATCAGCGGCCAGTTGCAGACCATCCTGGATCGCTATCCTGACGAGCCAAACCCCGGGGTCGAGCGACTGATCAATGTGGTGGTCGCGCCGACGGTGTTTCGCATCCTCTTTGCCACCGCGCCGTTGGCGGTTGAGGAGTTGTATCGGTTGGTGGATATCGCGTTGGCCCAGTAATACCGCCATCGCGAGCAGGCTCGCTCCCACATTTGAGCAGTTGTGAATACAAAATCCATCTTCGCCGAAGATCCAGTGTGGGAGCGAGCCTGCTCGCGATGAGGCCGACCAGCACACCCCATGCCCCATTGCTGAGCGCAACCGGCGATACCTCGACACGCCTCGACCTTGGTCGACACTGACGAACCCGAGCGGGCATGCGAGACTGTTCTGCCGGGCACTGCCCCCGGGGTCTTTCGTTCAGGAGCTTCCATGTCGTTGTCCAGCGGGCTGATTGCCGTTGTTGCCCTGGCCTATATGGCCATCCTGTTCGCCATCGCCTTCTACGGCGACCGGCGCAGCACACCGTTGCCCCCTCGGGTGCGGGCGTGGGTCTACAGCCTGTCGCTGGCGGTCTATTGCACCAGCTGGACATTTTTTGGCGCGGTGGGCCAGGCTGCCGAACAACTCTGGTCATTCCTGCCGATTTACCTCGGGCCGATCCTGTTGCTGGTGCTGGCCCCGTGGGTCTTGCAGAAAATGGTGATGATCAGCAAGCAGGAAAACATCACCTCCATCGCTGACTTCATCGCCGCCCGCTATGGCAAATCCCAGTCCCTGGCGATTGTGATTGCCCTGATTTGCCTGGTGGGTGTGTTGCCGTACATTGCCTTGCAGCTCAAGGGCATCGTGCTCGGGGTGAACCTGCTCATCGGCGCCGGGGCCGACACCACGGGCACCCGCGCCCAGGACACGGCGCTGATCGTTTCACTGATCCTCGCGCTGTTCACCATCGTGTTCGGCACCCGCAACCTGGACGCCACCGAGCACCACCGAGGCATGGTATTGGCCATTGCCTTTGAATCGCTGGTCAAGCTGTTCGCCTTCCTTGCCGTTGGCGCCTTTGTCACGTACGGGCTCTACGACGGATTCGACGATCTGTTCAACCAGGCGATGCTCGCGCCGCGGCTGGAGCAATACTGGAAAGAAACCATCAACTGGCCGTCCATGGTGGTGCAGACCGGGGTGGCGATGATGGCGATCATCTGCTTGCCGCGGCAGTTTCACGTGACCGTGGTCGAGAACATCGAGCCCCAGGACCTGCGCCTGGCCAAGTGGGTGTTCCCCGCCTACCTGGCCCTGGCGGCGTTGTTCGTGGTGCCCATCGCCCTCGCCGGGCAAATGATGCTGCCCGACTCGGTGCTGCCGGATTCATTCGTCATCAGCCTGCCGTTGGCCCAGGCCCACCCGGCGCTGGCAGTGCTTGCGTTCATTGGCGGCGCCTCGGCGGCCACCGGCATGGTCATCGTGGCGAGTGTCGCGCTCTCCACCATGGTGTCCAACGACATGCTGCTGCCTTGGCTGTTGCGCCGCAACAACGCCGAGCGGCCCTTTGAAGTGTTTCGCCAGTGGATGCTGTCGGTTCGCCGGGTGAGCATTGTGGCGATCCTGCTGCTGGCCTATGTCAGCTACCGCCTGCTGGGGTCGACGGCGAGCCTGGCGACCATCGGCCAGATCGCCTTCGCCGCCGTGACCCAACTGGCGCCTGCCATGCTCGGCGCGCTGTACTGGAAACAGGCCAACCGTCGCGGGGTGTTCGCCGGCCTCGCCATGGGGATTTTCCTGTGGTTCTACACCTTGGTGTTGCCGATCGCGGCCCACAGCCTGGGCTGGTCGCTGAACAGTTTCCCGGGGCTTGCGTGGCTGCATGGCAACCCCTTGAACCTGCCGATTTCACCGCTGACCCAAGGGGTCGTGTTATCCCTGGCCGGTAACTTCACCCTGTTTGCCTGGATCTCCGTGCTGTCGCGCACCCGCGTGTCGGAACACTGGCAGGCCGGACGCTTCATCGGCCAGGAAATCAGCGCCCGCCCCAACCCCCGCTCGATGCTGGCGGTGCACATAGATGACCTGTTGCAACTGGCCGCGCGCTTCGTTGGCGAAGAACGGGCGCGCCAGAGTTTCATTCGCTTTGCCTACCGCCAGGGCAAAGGCTTCAACCCGAACCAGAATGCCGACAGCGAATGGATCGCCCACACCGAACGGCTCCTGGCGGGCGTGCTGGGGGCTTCGTCGACGCGCGCAGTAGTAAAAGCCGCGATTGAAGGTCGGGAGATGCAGTTGGAGGATGTGGTCCGAATTGCGGATGAAGCCTCGGAAGTACTGCAATTCAACCGTGCACTGCTGCAAGGTGCCATCGAAAACATCACCCAAGGCATCAGCGTGGTCGATCAGTCCCTCAGGCTGGTGGCCTGGAACCGCCGATACCTGGAGCTGTTCAACTATCCGGACGGTTTGATCAGTGTGGGTCGGCCCATCGCCGACATCATCCGCTACAACGCCGAGCGCGGCCTTTGTGGCCCGGGCGAAGCAGAGGTCCATGTCGCTCGACGCCTGCACTGGATGCGCCAGGGCCGTGCACACACCTCTGAACGGCTGTTTCCCAATGGCCGGGTGATCGAGCTGATCGGCAACCCCATGCCCGGCGGCGGTTTTGTCATGAGTTTTACCGACATCACCGCTTTCCGCGAAGCCGAACAGGCCCTCACGGAAGCCAATGAAGGATTGGAACAACGGGTGGCGGAACGCACCCGGGAACTGTCGCAACTGAACATGGCCCTGACCGAAGCCAAAGGCACCGCCGAGTCGGCCTACCAATCCAAGACACGGTTTCTGGCAGCAGTCAGTCATGACCTGATGCAGCCGCTCAACGCCGCACGCCTGTTCTCCGCAGCGCTGTCCCATCAGCACGACGCCTTGCCGAGCGAGGCCCGGCAACTGGTACACCACCTGGACAGTTCGCTGCGCTCGGCCGAAGACCTGATCACCGATCTGCTGGACATTTCCCGCCTGGAAAACGGCAAGATCAACCCTGACCGCAATCCATTTGCCCTCAACGAACTGTTCGATACCCTGGGCGCCGAGTTCAAGGTACTGGCCCAGGAACAAGGCCTCAAATTCCGGGTGCGGGGCTCACGACTACGGGTCGACAGCGACATCAAGTTGCTACGTCGTGTGTTGCAGAACTTCCTCACCAATGCCTTCCGCTATGCCAAAGGCCCGGTACTGCTGGGCGTTCGCCGTCGCAATGGCGAATTGTGCCTGGAGGTGTGGGATCGCGGCCCGGGCATCGCCGAAGACAAACTGCAGGTCATTTTCGAAGAGTTCAAACGTCTCGACAGCCATCAGACCCGTGCGGAAAAAGGCCTGGGCCTGGGCCTGGCGATCGCCGACGGGCTGTGCCGCGTGCTGGGTCACACCTTGCGGGTGCGTTCCTGGCCGGGGCGCGGCAGTGTCTTCAGCGTCAGCGTACCGCTGGCCCAGGCGCAGACTGCCTTGCCCAAGCCCGCAGCCGAACTCAACGGTCATTTACCAAAAGGCGCCCAGGTGCTGTGTGTCGATAACGAAGACAGCATTCTGATCGGCATGAACAGCCTGCTCACTCGCTGGGGCTGCCAGGTGTGGACCGCGCGCAACCGCCAGGAGTGCGAGCGTTTGCTCAGCGAGGGAGGCCGACCGCAACTGGCCCTGGTGGATTTTCACCTGGACAATGGAGAAACCGGAACCGAGCTGATGGCCTGGTTACGCAGCCGTATGGGTGAACCGATACCAGGCGTGGTGATCAGCGCCGATGGCCGCCCCGAGACGGTGGCGCAGGTGCATGCGGCGGGTCTGGACTATTTGGCCAAACCGGTGAAACCGGCCGCATTGAGGGCGTTGTTGAGTCGGCATTTGCCGTTGTAGAGAATCGATTTCCCACTGTCAGGCACACACTGCCTGGCATCAAGCCCAGGTTTTTACATCAAGCCTGAGGCTTTTCGGTCTCTTCAGGCAGTTCGGGCAGCCCATCGACATCGGTCATTGCCCGTTCGAGCAGTTCGGCTGGCAGGCTTTTGCTGGCCCGGGCGCCGAGCAATTTGAGTTGTTCGCTGCGGCTGATCAGATTGCCACGCCCTTCTGTGAGTTTGTTGCGCGCCGCACTGTAGGCTTTGTCCAGTTGCTGCAAACGGCTGCCTATTTCGTCCAGGTCCTGAATGAACAGTACGAACTTGTCGTACAGCCACCCTGCCCGCTCGGCGATTTCCCGGGCGTTCTGACTCTGGCGCTCCTGTTTCCACAAGCTGTCGATCACCCGCAACGTCGCCAATAGCGTCGTCGGGCTGACGATCACGATGTTGCGGTCGAAGGCTTCCTGGAACAGGTTCGGTTCGGCTTGCAGCGCGGCAGAAAACGCGGCCTCGATCGGTACGAACAACAACACGAAATCCAGGCTGTGCAAACCATCCAGGCGCTTGTAATCCTTGCCGGCCAGACCTTTGACGTGGGCCCGCAAAGACACCACGTGCTGCTTGAGAGCGAGTTGGCCGATGCTGTCGTCCTCGGCGGCCACATATTGTTGATAGGCCGTAAGACTGACCTTGGAATCCACCACCACCTGCTTGTCGCCGGGCAGGTAAATCAGCACGTCCGGCTGGAACCGTTCGCCGTCCGGGCCCTTGAGGCTGACCTGGGTCTGATACTCGCGGCCCTTCTCCAGGCCGGCGTGTTCAAGCACCCGCTCCAGAATCAGCTCACCCCAGTTACCCTGGGTCTTCTGGCCTTTGAGGGCACGGGTCAGATTGGTCGCTTCATCGCTCAGGCGCAGGTTCAGCTGTTGCAGCCGTTCCAACTCCTTGCCCAGGGAGAAGCGTTCCCGCGCCTCGGCTTGATAGCTTTCCTCGACACGTTTTTCAAAGGATTGGATGCGCTCCTTCAGCGGGTCGAGCAACTGCCCCAACCGCTGCTGACTGGTTTCCGCGAAGCGTTGCTCACGCTCATCGAAGATCTTTCCTGCCAGCTCGGCGAACTGTGCCCGCAACTCGTCTCGCGAACCTTGCAGGTCGTCCAGACGTTGCTGATGACTTTCCTGTTGCTCACGCAGTTCGGCATGCAACGAAGCCGCCTGGGCATCAAGACGCCGCAATTCCGCTTCTTTTCCGGCACGCTCCAAGTTCCAGGCGTGGGCTGCGTCTCGGGCATTGTCGCGTTCGATCTGCAACAACTCGACTTCGCGACAAGCGGCGGCAAGCTCGGCTTGCCGGGCGGCGTTGGCCTGGCCCAGGTCGCTGATTTCATCGCGGCACGCATCGAGCTGGGCGTTCAAACCGTCGTGGGCCATGTGGGCGGTGGCCAGACGCTCCTCCATTAACGCGAGTTCGGTTTGCGCGGCGCTGGCCTGGCGTTGCAGGTGCCAGGCCAGGGCGAGCAACGGCACCGCAGCACCCGCCAGGCCAAACAACAGGCTGGTCAAATCCATAGCCATGACAATTCCCGCCGATGAAATAAAGCCCGCAGGTTAACCAAGCGGCCAGGGGATGCCCAGCTCAGTCTTCGATTTCACCCAGCGCCTGGCGCGCACGATGATCCCCGGCCCTGGCAGCCTGACGCAGCAGATCCTGGCCAATACGGCGATCGCGCGCGTTCCCGCACTCACGGCACATCAGCTGACCGAGGCGACTTTGCGCAGCTACCACGCCTTCCCGGGCTGGTTGCTTGAGTAAACGGCCGGCCAAGTGTTTGACACTGGTGTTTTCCCCAAGGCGCGGGCTGTCGAGCAGCCATTCGGCCACGCGCATCGAAATGCGTTTGGGTGGGGTAACACCGGCGGGTGTGGAGGTAACAGGATTTGATACTGAGCGAAACTTCATAAAGCACTGTGGGACAGATCAGGAAGGCGCGCCACTCTACTCCTTTTTTCGCACGGGTAAAGTCGAAAAAATCCGGCACGCCCGTGCTAGAGCAAGCGCTTGGGACAATCCACAGAAGCTGTGGATAACTCAGTGGACAACCCCCCCTGAAGTCGCCGTAAGCCCTGTGGAACGGGGCCTGCGCTCAAACTGACGATTTTTTCACCAGTAAAAAAAAGCGATGTTTTTCATTGACTTAAATTTTGGATACAGGCACCCACCCCAGATTGTTTCCACATGACAATACGGTGACAACCACCGCATCGAGTGTGCACAAGTAACACGTGAAACGGTTATAGGGTTGCGCCGTTTTGGCTCATTTGCGCGGTAAAACCTGGGGATAACCTGACGACGTGCGGGCCGTTGTCCGTCGGCTAAGCGCAAAACCATTGATCGGTTCCTGTGCTATGGCCGATCACCTATGGGCAAACAAACGATCAGTCGGCGACCAGGCAGGATCTTTTTTCCCCATCGTCCTTCCCTTCGACCACTCGATCCGTTACTATCCGCGGCGTTAGTACCAAGCTGAAAGTCAATTCCGGGTCGAATACATCTCCACGGTCAGCCTTCTTCAAGAGAAGCTTCACCGACAAAAAGAGACCGACCCCCTCGATGGTTTCCAGGTAATTCTTGCGTCAACACTGCCTTTGATCGATTGCAAAGGATGTTGCCAGACTCGTTACTCTGACCGAACCAGCCTGCAAAATTGATCAGGATCTTCACCCCGGGCCCAGAACCTTTGCCCTTGATGTGTTGCCTGCCCTCCTAAGTACCTACCTGCCAGCCCAAGCGCGCACTTTATATAGCGCTCAAACTGGCTGCTTTGTTCCAGTCGGGTTCTTCGTTCGACCAATGGTGGTCGACGTTACTGGAACGTTTTAACGTTGCACGGTTCTTAACCGTGTCATTTGTAGGAACACCCATAACATGTCGACTCAAATCCATACACAGGATGCCATCCGCACCCTAACCAACGCTTTTGCCCCAATGAACTGCCTGATCATGGCCGCTCGCAAAGGCTGCTTCAGCTTCACGCTGGTCAACGAACATGGCATCGCCCGTCACAGCGAACGCCTGTACCCCGATCAGTACTCCAGCGCAGAACCGCTGCAGGCCGTGATCGAGCGTACCCGTCAGGCACTGGTTGCCTGATACGCCGCAAAGGCTGAAACCCTAAGGCCCCGCCCCAAAAGCGGGGTTTTTTATTGCCCAGAATTTCTCGATAAAGCGCAACGGCTTAAGCACCGGGGGATATAACGGTTATAACCGTTCGGCGAAGATGTTTTAAAAACAGTCCTTTACAGCGGGAATATGACACTACACTTCAAGTCAAGCGGCATGATCCGCTTCCGGCGGAGCCTGAACCGAACCACTGCTGCCAAGCCCACACCCATTTCAGGCTCTGCCCCTTTCACGTTTCGAGGGTTTTATGGGTATCGCTGCCAGCGAACTGTGTCGATATGTGATCCGCCCGACGCTCCTGTACCTGGAGCGCCACAGTGCAACGGCGGAATCCTTGTTGCTGGGGATTGCCGCCAGCCAGTCCGCCCTGGGATCAGCCCTGCATGACCGTCGCGGGCACGGCCTGTACCGCATTCCCGAACCCCGCCACCGGGCGCTCTGGGACCATTACCTGGCTCTGGATCCGGAACGAGCCAGCCTGGTTCGGGGCCTGGCCAGCCAGCACGCCTTTCTCAGCGGCCCGCACCTGGAATTGACCGTCAATCTGCGTTACGCCACCGCCATTGCCTGGCTTTTGGTGGAGGAACAGAACCTCGCGCTTCCTGACGCCGATGACCTGTTAGGCATGGCCCGGATCTGGCGCCAGACATTTCACCCTCAAGGGCGCCTGCGGGATTTCACCTGCGCCTGGCAAAGTTGTGTTTCGCCGCTGAATCAGGTCGCCTGCTAAGGTCAGATCTGGAAAGTTCCTACAACAGCCGCGAATTTGGTCTGATTGTCCTACAAAACCGCTCTAAATCAAGCCATACAGCCTATAGCGCTTAAACGAAAATGTTGGTAGTTTTCGCCCCGGTGATCACCTGGAGTTCTAACAATGAAAAAAATGATGCTCAAAACCACCCTTGGCCTTGCCGTTACCTTGGCATCCACGCAGATTTTCGCCAGTGGCTTTGCCTTGAACGAACAAAGCATCAGTGGCATGGGCACCGGTTTCGCTGGGCGTTCTTCCTCTGCCGATGATGCAAGCACTGTGTTTGGCAACCCGGCCGGCATGTCGCGCCTCAAGCGCCAGCAAGTTACGGGCGGTATGGCCGCTATCGACGCGTCCACCGACATCAACGACGCCAGCGGTAGCCAATCGGGCACCAACAAGGGCGACATGGTGCCGTTCACTGCCGTTCCGATGGGCTATTACGTCAAGCCTATCGATGATCAATGGGCTTTCGGCCTGGGTGTATACGCACCGTTCGGCCTGATCACCGATTACGAAAGCAGCTTCCAGGGTCGCAACTTCGGCAGCAAGAGCGAAGTGAAAGTCGTCGCCTTCCAGCCCACCGTCAGCTACGCCTTCAACGACAAGGTGTCGATCGGTTTCGGCCCGACCATCAACCACATTTCCGGCGCACTGGAATCGACCCTGACCACGCCGCTTTCACCGAACGATGGCGAAGTGAAGATCAAGGGCGACGACATTGGCTATGGCTACAATATCGGCGTGCTGGTCCAGGCGACCGACACCACTCGTGTTGGCCTGACCTACCACTCCAAGGTCAAGTACAAACTTGAAGGCCACACCAAGGTAAGCCCGGGTGCCGGCACTCCTGCCGGGTTCCTGAGCGGGGCGCGTTATGACGCTTCGCTGGACATCACGACACCTGAATCGGTGGACTTTTCGGTCACCCAGAAGCTCAACGATGCCTGGACCCTTTATGCCGGCAGCACCTGGACTCGCTGGAGCCGCTTGAAAGAAATCACCGTGGACAACCAAGGCGTCACGCCTGCAAACGGTGGTGCACTGGCTCCTGCGTTCCTTGGCACCATTACCGAGGAACAGAACTGGCATGACACCTGGGCCTACGCCATCGGTACGTCCTACCAGTTGAACAAACAGTGGGTGCTGCGTACCGGCCTGACCTTCGACCAGTCACCCACCAACAACATCGACCGCTCGCCACGCATCCCTACCGGCGACCGGACCATCTTCAGCCTGGGTGCAGGTTGGAGCCCGACCGAAGACCTGACCATCGACGTGGCGTATTCCTATCTCAAGGAAGAGAAAGTCAGCGTCAATCACAGCAACGCTCTGGGCCAGTCCTACAACGCTGAATACGAAAACAGCGCAAATGGCTTCGGTGTCGGTGCAACCTACCGCTTCTGATGATTCACGGCGAGCCTGAACCCCTCGCCATCTGAAGCGAAAAAAGCCCCGCACTCTGCAAAGAGGCGGGGCTTTTTCGTGACTGGCGATCAGGGGCGGGAGGCGATGGCCGCTTCTACCGCCTGGATGAATTCAGGATCGTCGGGTTTGGTCCGACTGGAGAAGCTGGCGACGACTTTACCCTGGCGGTCCACGACATACTTGTAGAAATTCCATTTCGGTGCCCCGGACTGTTCGGCCAGATGCCTGAACAACGGGATGGCGTCCGCGCCGCGTACCGGTTGGGGCTCGGTCATGGTGAAGGTCACGCCATAATTGACGTAGCAGACCTTGGCCGTCTCTTCGCCGTCCTTGGATTCCTGTTTGAAGTCATTGGACGGTACCCCCAGCACTTGCAGACCGTCACCTTTATAGCGCTGGTTGAGTGCCTCCAGACCTTTGAACTGCGGGGCGAAACCACAGAAGCTGGCAGTATTGACCACCACCAGCGGCTGGCCGGCGAAACGCTGGCACAGATCGATGTTTTCCTTGGCCCGCAACTTGGGCAGCGAGCCCTCCAGCATGGGTGGGCAGTCAGCGGCCCATACGTGCCCGGTCAAAGCCAGCAGCAGAGCGGGTACAGCAAACCTGCGCATCAGCATGTCGCAATCTCCTTGAAAGCACGTCAGACCCCGACGTTACTCCCCCCTACCCGGCGCCGTCCACCGCTCAGCAGGTGCCCATACCCAGTTGCATCAACGCCAGCCCGCCCTGATGCCACCCCCACCAGGCGACCACCAGCAGCAGGCCGGCACCGGCAGCAATCAACCACGGGCCTACGCGGCTCATGCCGCACCTGCCTGAACTTGCAGCCGCGCCACCGGACGCTCACGCACCGGCCAGTTCAACGCCGCCGCCAGCAGACTGAGCAGGATCGACACCTGCCAGATCAAGTCATAACTGCCGGTTCGGTCGTATACCACCCCACCCAGCCAACCCCCCAGGAACGAACCTAACTGGTGGAACAGGAACACGATCCCACCCAACATTGAGAGATTTCGTACACCAAACAACGTCGCTACCGTGCCGTTGGTCAAAGGCACCGTCGACAGCCACAAAAAGCCCATCGCCATCCCGAACAGGTAAGCCGTGGTAGTCGTCACCGGCAACCACAGGAACAAGCCAATCACCACCGCCCGCAACAGGTACAACCCGGTCAGCAAGCGCGGCTTGGACATCCGACCGCCCAACCAGCCTGCGGTGTAGGTGCCGAAGATATTGAACAGGCCGACCAGGGCCAGCACCGTCGTGCCGACGCTGGCCGCCAGGTGCTGGTCCACCAGATAGGCCGGCAAATGCACGCCAATGAATACCACTTGGAACCCACAGACAAAAAAGCCAACCGCCAGCAGCCAGAAGCCGGAGTGGCTGCAGGCCTCGCGCAGCGCTTCGGACAAGGTTTGCTCATGACCGGTCAGCGGCGCAGGGGTGTCCTTGAGCATGCTCACCAGCGGCACGATCAGCGCCACCAGCAGCCCCAGCGCCAACAGCGCGGCAGACCAGCCGAGCCAGCCAATCAGCCCCAGCGTGCCCGGCAACATGGCGAATTGGCCGAAGGAGCCGGCAGCGCTGGCGATCCCCATGCCCATGCTGCGTTTTTCCGGCGGCACAGCACGCCCGACCACGCCGAGGATCACCGAAAACGACGTGCCGGACAGACCGATACCAATCAACAGACCCGCGCTCAATGAAAGCGACCATGGCGAGTCGGCCATGCCCATGAAGACCAGACCGAGGGCATACAGCACGCCACCGATGAGCACGACTTTCGCGGCACCGAAGCGGTCGGCCAGCGCCCCGGTAAAAGGTTGCGCCAAGCCCCAGATCAAGTTCTGCAAGGCAATGGCGAAGGCAAACACCTCACGACCCCAGCCAAACTCGGCACTCATCGGCGCCAGAAACAGCCCGAAGCCATGCCGTACACCCAGGGACAACGCCAGGATCAGCGCGCCGCCCACCAGAACCCAACCACAGGTACGCCACATCGATGTCATTATTATTCTCCGGTCACGGGTATATACCCGCTTATCTTCGAACGAACCGGCTTCACGCCAGTTCATCCAGCAAGGCCAGCAACGTTGCGCGCTTTTCGGCGCCCAGCTTATCGATCAATCGTTGTTGCGCCGCTTCCCAGGCCGGCAACGCCGCCGCCAGCCGGGCATGCCCGGCTTCAGTGAGTTCGACAATGCGATTGCGCAAGTCTTCACCTTCGGCCAGCGCCACCAGCCCCTCACCTTCCAGTACCCGCAGGTTGCGCCCCAGGGTGCTGCGGTCCAGGCCCATGGCCTCGGCCAGGGAAGAGATACTCGGTTGGTCCAGGCGCGCCAGGTTGCTCAGCAAGGAATACTGGGCGACGTTGATCCCGAAGCCGTCGAGGGCGCCGTCGTAATACCTGCTGACGCCCCGAGCAGCGCGACGCAGGTTGATGCACAAACATTGGGAGGCAAGCATAGTGCGTGTATATACCCGCGATTAAGTGAATGCAAATTTTAATTCAGGAAATTTCAAACTGAATCCCCAGCCAGACAGGTAGCGCTCAATTCCAGATCAGCACCAGCCCCACCAACACCACCATTTCAAGCAGCTCCAGCAAGGCGCCTGCCGTATCCCCGGTACACCCTCCCAGCCTGCGCAACATCATCTGGCGCAACCCGATAAATACCGTTAGAGCGATGACCAGCGCCGATACCCCGACCCAGCCCGCCACCAGCACGCCCCCCAGCGCACAGGCCAGCAATACCTGCCAGCCGCTGTGGCGCGGCAGATGGTCGGCGAGCGCCTGCCCTAACCCGCCGGCACGCACGTATGGGGTGGTCAGGAACAACCCCAGCAACGCGCCACGCCCCAACACCGGCACGATGATCAATGCCAGGGTTTGTCGCTGCTCGATCAGCGCCAGCAATGCGGCGAATTTGAGCAGCAGCACCAACACCAGCGTAATCACCGCAATCGGCCCGCTGCGGGGGTCTTTCATGATCAGCAGCGTACGCTCGCGATCGCCAAAACCGCCGAGCCAGGCATCCGCGCTGTCGGCCAGCCCGTCCAGGTGCAGGCCGCCGCTAAGCAGCACCCAAGCGGTGAGCAACAGGGCTCCATGGAGCAGCAGCGGCGTGCCAAGCAACAGGGCATCAAGCCCCCACAACAAGCCTCCGAACAACAGACCTATGAGCGGATAAAACAGCAACGAACGCCCCAACTGCGCAGGCTCAGGCATGCCCGGCAAGCGAACCGGCAGGCTGCTCAGGAACTGCAAGGCGATCCAGAACGCCAGCATCTTCAGCCCTCTTCCTTCAACACCGAACCAGGCGACACCCGAAGAGAAAACAGCGCGCCATGAGCCACTTCTACATTGAGCAACTGCTCCCGAGGCAGACCGCGGGCTCGCGCCAGCAGCAAGCGCATCACCCCGCCATGGCTGACCAGCAATACGCGCTGCCCTGCATACGCGGTCCTCAGGCGTTCAACCGCCGCCAGGACTCGCTTCGAAAACTCCAGCACCGGCTCGCCGTCTGGCGGAGTGAATGCGTAGGGATCGGTCCAAAAGCGGCCCAGCGCCTCGGCGTCGGTGTCCATCAACGCCGCCGCGCTGCAGCCTTCCCAGGCGCCGAAATGCAGCTCCTGCAGACCCTTGTCCAGGTGCACCGGCACATCGAGCTGGACGCCGAGTTGCTCAGTGAAACGGGCGCAACGCTGCAACGGCGAACTCACCAGCCGATCCCAGGGCCCGCGCGCCGCGACCGCCTCGCGCATCTGCTCCCAGCCCCTGTCCGTCAAGGCATCGTCGAGGCTGCCACGCAGCCCGCCGCCCAGTTCGGTCTCGCCGTGGCGCAGCAGGTCCAGGTGCAAAGTCATGCCGGGCGATCCGCCACAGCCGCTTCGGCAAACGTCGCCATCTGCCCGTGAAGATCACACGCCAGGCGCAACAGCGGCACCGCCAACGCCGCACCACTGCCCTCACCCAAGCGCAGGCCCAGGTCAATGAGCGGCTCAGCGCCGAGGGTTTCCAGAACGTGCCGATGCCCCGGCTCGGCACCGCGATGGCCGAACAACAGCCATTGCCTGCATTGAGGATTGAGACGCACCGCCACCAGTGCTGCGACGCTGCAGATGAAACCATCCACCAGCACCGCAACGCCCTGCTGGGCGCAGGCCAGATACGCGCCAGCCAACGCTGCGATTTCAAACCCGCCCAGGTTGAACAGTGTTTGCAGTGGATCGTTACGCTGTGCACCGTGCAACGCCAGGGCGCGCTCGATGACTTGAGCCTTGCGGCTGACACCCGCGGCGTCCAGCCCGGTGCCCGGCCCGACCAGGTGAGTCACCGGGCAGTCAAGCAAGGCACAGGCCAGGGCACTGGCCGCCGTGGTGTTGCCGATGCCCATTTCGCCGCCGATGAACAGCTGCGTTCCGGCGGCGACAGCACGCAACACACTGTCACGTCCGGCCAGCAATGCCTGCTCGCCTTGGGTCACGGTCATCGCCGGCCCCTGCACGAAATTCGCGGTACCTGGCCCCACGTTCAGAT
This sequence comes from Pseudomonas sp. N-1-13, assembly GCF_057787095.1. NCBI lineage: Bacteria > Pseudomonadati > Pseudomonadota > Gammaproteobacteria > Pseudomonadales > Pseudomonadaceae > Pseudomonas > Pseudomonas sp. N-1-13. The sequence goes on from NZ_JBYNRI010000001.1 coordinate 4,332,881, forward strand.
GCCGCACACCGGGTAGCGCCAGCGAAGGCGTCACAGTGCCCAGGTCAACCACTTCCAACGAGGCGCCCAGTTGCCGCGCCAATACACTGATCGCCGCGCCACCGCTGACGAAATTGAGGAGCATCTGCCCGGTGACTTCCTGGGGATAGGCCGATACGCCTTCGGCCACCACACCATGATCACCTGCGAAAATTGCGATCCAGAGTTGATCCAGGCTCGGCTTGACCTGCCCTTGCAAACCCGCCAGTTGCACCGCCACTGCCTCGAGTCGCCCCAGGGAACCGGCCGGTTTGGTCAGTTGTTGCTGACGAACCGCGGCCTGCTCCAGGGCCTGGGTGTCGAGGGGCTTGCACGGGTCCAGCCACCAGCGATGATTCATAACGCAGTACCTTTGAGAGTCAGGGGCAAGCCGGCAACGGTCAGCACGACGCGCTGGCAACGTTCGGCCAAAGCTTGATGCAGCCAACCGGCTTCATCGACATAACGGCGAGTCAACTCGCCCAGCGGCACGACACCCATTCCGGTCTCGTTGCTGACAAAAATGATTTCGCCCGGCAGCGCGCCAACGCATTCCAGTAGAGCGTCACGCTCGGCGTTCAACTGCTCGAGGTTGTCGAGCATCAGCAGATTGGTCAGCCACAGGGTCAGGCAATCCACCAACAGGCATTGCCCTGAACCGGCGTTATCGCGCAGCACCCGCGCCAGGGCCAACGGCTCCTCCACCAGCGCCCATTCGGCCGGACGGCGAGCGCGGTGTTGGGCGACCCGTTCGTTCATCTCGCCGTCCAGGGGTTGGCTGGTGGCGATGTAGGTAACGGGCAATCGGCTGTCTGTGGCGAGCTTTTCGGCCAGGCGACTCTTACCGGAGCGGGCGCCGCCGAGGATCAGTTGCAGCATGTTTTTTACCTTTCAAATTGGCGGTGTTGCTGCCGGCTTCATCGCGAACAGGCTCGCCCCCACAGTGGTTATGCGATGCATACAAGTCCCTTGTGGGAGCGAGCCTGCTCGCGATGAGGCCAGTGCAGCCACCCTAGATCCCACACAGCTCACGCAACAGCCCGGTATCCAAATGCCGCTCCACCAGATCCGCCAACCGCTCGATGTCCCGCTCGCGCAACCCGTGGTAGTCCACCGCCTGCACATTCTGCAACCCGGCCCAACGCAGCAAGGCGCTGCTGGCCGCCGCTGACTCGAACAGCCCATGCAGATAGGTGCCGAAAATCTGTCCATCCAGACTCTGGGCGCCATCACAACGCCCGTCATCCAACTGCACCGCCGGGTTTTCCAATGCCGGGCCTGAGGTTACACCGGCATGGATTTCATACCCGCTGACCTCGGCCTCTTCCAGGGCCAGTCGACCGCGCACATTGCGCAACTGCTTCTCGTGTTCCAGGGTCGTTTCGAAAGCCAGCAAGCCCAGCCCGGTGCTGGAGCCCGCGGCCCCTTCCAGCCCCAGCGGATCGTGGACCTGCTGGCCGAGCATCTGCAGACCACCGCAGATGCCTAGCAACTTGCCTCCATAACGCAGGTGACGATGGATGGCCGTCTCCCAACCGTTGGCGCGCAGGTAGGCCAGGTCACTGCGCACGCTCTTTGAACCCGGCAGGATGATCAAGTCAGCTGCGGGAATGGGCTGGCCTGGGCCGATGAATTGCAGATCGACCTGCGGATGCAGGCGCAGCGGATCGAAATCGGTGTGGTTGCTGATGCGCGGCAATACCGGCACCACTACCTTGAGCACCTGCTCGGCCTTGTCGGACTGCCGTTGATCGAGACCGTCCTCGGCTTCCAGATGCAGGTCCATCACGTACGGCAACACGCCAATCACCGGTTTGCCGGTGCGCGCCTCAAGCCAGTCCAGGCCCGGTTGCAGCAGGGCGATGTCGCCGCGAAAACGGTTGATGATGAAGCCCTTGACCCGCGCCTGTTCGCTGGGCGAAAGCAGCTCCAGGGTACCCACAAGGTGGGCGAAGACGCCGCCGCGATTGATATCGGCAATCAGCAGCACCGGACAGTCCACCGCCTCGGCAAAGCCCATGTTGGCAATGTCACCGGCGCGCAGATTGATCTCCGCCGGGGAACCCGCGCCCTCCACCATCACCACCGGATACGCCGCGCTCAAACGTTCGTGGGAGGCCAGCACCGCTTGCATCGCGATGGCTTTGTAATCGTGATAGGCCACGGCATTCATGGTGGTGACGGCGCGGCCATGGATAATGACCTGGGCGCCGGTGTCGCTGTTGGGCTTGAGCAGCACCGGGTTCATGTCGGTATGCGGTTGGAGACCGGCCGCCTGGGCCTGCACGGCCTGGGCACGGCCGATTTCACCGCCATCGGCCGTTACCGCGCTGTTGAGTGCCATGTTCTGTGGTTTGAACGGCACCACGCTCACCCCCTGACGCCTGACCCAGCGGCACAACGCCGTAACGAGAGTGCTTTTGCCGGCATCGGACGTGGTGCCCTGCACCATTACAGTGGTCATTGGATGTCCTTGGCGTAGGCCTCGAAAGCTTGCTCGAGGCGCAGGAATTCACCGTCATCGGCCGGCAACCCGAAGCGCAGGCTGCTGGTATGGGTAAACAACCGCAGAAGAATGCCGCGCTGGGCCATGAAATCGTAAAGTGCCTGGGCGTGCTCAGTGACCAGCCATTGGAACAACCCGCAGCCGCCCTGAGGCTTGAAGCCGTGGCGTTCGAGCGTCAGCGCCAGGCGCTGACTGGTGTCTTCGCAGCGTTGGCGCTGGCGGGCCTGGGCGTCGGTGTCCAGCAGGCACGCCTGGCCCACCACCCGGGTCGGCCCGCTGACGGCCCACGGCCCGACTTGTTCGGCGAGCAACTTGAGCAAGTGGCGCTCGGCCAATACAAATCCCAGGCGAGCCCCGGCCAGGCCAAAAAACTTGCCGAACGAACGCAGCACGATCAATCCGACCTGATGGGCATGGGCGGCCAGGCTCAGTTGTGGCGTGACATCCATGAACGCCTCATCCACCACCAGCCAGCCACCGCGCTGGGCCAATCGGGCATGCCAGTCCAGCAAGCGCTCGGGGCTCAACAGCAAGCCCGTGGGGTTGTTGGGGTTGACCACCACCAGCACGTCAAGGCTGTCGAGGAAGAAGTCCACCTCCGGCTCCAGCACTTCACGCACGATGTAACCACTGCGGCGCCAGGCTTCGGCGTGTTCGGCGTAACAGGGTGAGAGGACGCCGACCTTGCCGGCCCGACGCAGGCGCGGCAAGAGTTGGATGGCCATCTGCGAACCCGCCACCGGCAGCACATGCATGGCGCCGTAATAATCGCAGGCGGCCTGTTCCAACCCGTCATCGGTCTCAGGCAGGCGTGCCCAGGCCCGCGGTGCAATCGCCGGCACGTCGAACGGCCAGGGCGCCAGGCCGCTGGACAGATCCAGCCAGTGCGCCTCGGCAATCGCGTATTGCCGGGCCGCGTTGCGCAGGCGCCCACCGTGCTCAAGCATAAAACTCAGCTCCCAGGCAGAGAATCAGCAACCACAACCATACGCCACGCTGGACCAGTTGCCAGCCGCGATCAATGGCGTCGGCGTTCGCCGGCGCGCCTTCGCCCAAGGGTGGACGTTGATGCAATTGGCCGTGATACACCGCCGCGCCACCCAGTTCGACCCCCAGCGCACCCGCGCCGGCGGCCATCACGGGCCCGGCATTGGGACTGTCCCAGGTCGGGCCCTGGGTGCGCCAGCACTTGAGCGCCAGGCGGGTTTTTCCAAGCACGGCGTAAGTCAGCGCCACCAGGCGCGCCGGAATGTAGTTGAGCCCATCATCGATCTTGGCCGCCGCCCAGCCGAAACGCTCAAAGCGCTCGTTGCGATAGCCCCACATGGCGTCGAGGGTATTGCTCAGGCGGTACAACACCACACCGGGCGCGCCCGCGACGGCGAACCAGAACAGCGCGGCGAATACCGCGTCGCTGCCGTTCTCCAGCACCGACTCAGTGGCGGCACGGGCAACGGCAGTCTCATCCAGTTCGGCGGTTTCACGACTGACCAAGTAGCCGACCCGCCGGCGCGCTTCGTCCAGATCTCCACCGCGCAGAGCCCGGGCTACCGGCTCGACATGCTCCCCGAGACTGCGCAGGCCAAGGGCAAGGTACAGTGCCAGGATTTCCACCAGCCAGCCCACCAACGGCGCCCAGGACAGCGCCGTCGCGAGCAGGGTCAACGGCACCACGGCGATGATCCACGCCGTCACGCCATGGCTGCGCCAGCCACGCCCGCCGGAGTTGAAACGCTGTTCGATACGATCGGCAAAGCGACCGAACGCCACCAGCGGATGCCAGCGTCGGGGTTCGCCCAACAGCGCATCCAGCGCCACCGCGGCAGCACTGAGCAACGCCACACTCATGGGCTTACTCCCCAATGGTTTTCGTAGAGCAATTCATCCAGCGCACGCGGCTGCGCCCAGCCTTCCAAGGCAAGCATCGGTGCCGGGTAAAACCCCTCGACCGGCCCCAGGCACAATATTGCCAGCGGTTTGGCGCCGGCGGGCAGGCCCAACAGCTCGGCCAGGGCCTGGGGCTCGAACAGCGAAACCCAGCCCATCCCCAGCCCTTCGGCGCGAGAGGCCAGCCACAGATTCTGGATCGCGCAAGACAGCGAGGCCAGGTCCATTTCCGGCAGGGTTCGTCGACCGAAGACATAGCGCTCGCGATCATCCATCAACGCCGCCACCAGCACTTCGGCGCAGTCGTTGAGACCTTCGACCTTGAGCTTCATGAATTCATCGCTGCGCTCACCCAGGGCCTCGGCGGTGCGGATGCGTTCCTGTTCCACCAGTTGACGGATTTGCCCACGCAAGGCGCGGTCGCTGATGCGAATGAACCGCCACGGCTGCATCAGACCCACACTGGGGGCTTGATGCGCGGCTTCCAGAAGGCGACGCAGCAACGCTGGCTCAACGGTGCCGCCGGTGAAGTGGCGCATGTCGCGGCGTTCGGCGATGGCCCGGTAGACGGCATCGCGTTCGGCCTGAGAGAAAGCGGTGTCTGTCATGGCCGCTTCGCGAGCAGGCTCGCTCCCACAGGGGTCAGGTGATCGGAGGTGGGAGCGAGCCTGTTTGCGATAGCGGCCTCAGGATCAGGTGCAAACAGCGCGGCAATCGCCCTTGGATTCGACGGAAAATAGAAGTGCACATAGGAAGCCGTCATCCGACCCTGCCGGAAAACCGCCTCCGCGCCACGCCCGCCATTGGGACTATGACCTCGGGCAATCGGCTCCAGCCCGGTGCTGGTGAGGGAATGATGATAGGTATGCCCGCGCAAAGTGCCCTCCGGCAACTCCACCGATTGCAGCGCCAGGGCCGCCAGACGCTTTTGCATCTGCGCGTCACCGGCCAGCAACCCAAGCAGCTCGGCGCGGGTGCCGTCCACATCCGTCAACGAGTCCAACAGATAAAGCATGCCGCCGCATTCAGCCAGCAAGGGTTTGCCTGCTTGATGGTGCGCGCGGATCGCCGCCAGCATCGGCGCGTTTTGCGCCAGCGCAACATGGTGCAATTCCGGATAGCCACCGGGCAGATACAGGCTGTCCGCCGCCGGCAGTTCGCTGTCATGAATAGGTGAAAAGAAGCTCAGTTGCGCGCCCATGGCTCGCAACAAATCAAGGCTGGCGCCATAGGTGAAGGCGAACGCTTCATCCCGGGCCACGGCGATGCGCACACCTTCCAGCCACGGCTGCGCGGCAATCACCGCTGGCGCGACGAACTCCACAGCCGGCGGCAACGCCACTTCACAACTGCCAGCCAAGGCATCGGCGGCGGCGTCGAGGCGCAGGTCCAGATCATTCAATTCACTGGCCTGGACCAACCCAAGGTGGCGACTTGGCAGCTCGATACCGGTTTCCCGTGACAGGGCGCCGTACCAGCGCAGGCCTTCGGTCAGGCTGCCCTCGAGCAACTGCGCATGACGCAAGGTGCCGACCCGATTGGCCAGTACCCCGGCGAAAGGCAAGTCCGGCTGATACCGCGCCAGGCCCAGGGCCAGGGCACCGAAGGTCTGGGCCATGGCCGTGCCATCGATCACCGCCAGCACCGGCACGCCGAAGTGCCGGGCCAGATCGGCACTCGATGGCGTGCCATCGAACAGCCCCATCACCCCTTCGATCAGAATCAAGTCGGCTTCGGCAGCAGCTTCCCACAACAATCGACGACTCTCCTGCTCGCCGACCATCCACATGTCCAGTTGGTAGACCGGCGCGCCGCTGGCCCGCTCCAGGATCATCGGGTCGAGGAAATCAGGCCCGCACTTGAAGACCCGCACCCTGCGCCCCTGCTTACGGTGCAAGCGGGCCAGGGCGGCGGTGACCGTGGTTTTGCCCTGCCCGGAAGCAGGAGCGGCGATCAGCACCGCCGGGCAGTGACGACTCGCCAAGGGAACATCGCTCACAGTTCGACGCCCTTCTGCGCCTTGATACCCGCTTGGAACGCGTGCTTGATCATGCCCATTTCGGTGACGGTGTCGGCCAGTTCAATCAATTCCGGCTTGGCGCCGCGACCGGTCACCACCACATGCTGCATCGGCGGACGGGCCTGCAAGTCGCTCAACACCTGGTCCAGGTCAAGGTAACCGTGCTTGAGGGCAATGTTGAGTTCATCGAGCACCACCAGGCCTATGGACGGGTCGCTCAACAATTGACGCGAAACTGCCCAGGCCGCTTCAGCCGCGGCGATGTCGCGCTGGCGATCCTGGGTTTCCCAAGTGAAGCCTTCGCCCATGACATGAAAGCGCACCTGCTCCGGGAAGCGACGGAAAAACAGCTCTTCACCGGTGCTGTTACGCCCCTTGATGAACTGCACCACGCCGCATTGCATGCCATGGCCCATGGACCGGGCCAGCATGCCGAACGCAGAACTGCTCTTACCCTTGCCGTTGCCGGTCAGCACCAGCAGCAGGCCACATTCGTTGGGCGAGTTGGCGATGCGCTCGTCGATCACGGCTTTCTTGCGCAGCATGCGCGCCAGGTGGCGTTCGTCGCGATCGGGGGTGTGGGTCATGGGAGCTCTCCGTTGGGATTGGATAACGGCGGGCGGGCACAAAAAAGACGGCAACAAGCCTGGCATCGCCCACCGTGATGCCGTTGGATGAATCAGGCCGGTCTCCGGGCTCATGAGCGGCGTGATGCCGGGCTGCGCGCCTTCCCATGTCTACGGACACAGTGGCTGGTGGCCTGTGTAGTGCCAGGCGCAGCGTTGACTCATTTACCGTTGCGGGGGCAGCGCCGGGTTCGTATGCACTCACCGGCTTCCCTGTTTCACTCTGTCGACCCAACGATCGCCCGGTCACAGAGCACCTGAAACAAGCCGCGAAGGTTAGAGGGTTGGGGGTGGAGCGTCAATTAAAGCCGGCACAGGTTCAACAGCGGACATTGGCCCTGATCAATAAAATGACGCCAATCTTGTGCCATGCTGCGGCAAGTGATATCAAATAGGCATCACGACCCGATATCACAATAACAAGAGGGCAAAAGCATGCAAGGCATGATCATCAGCAATCCAAAACTGGAATTCCTGCGCCCGGTGCTGGAACGCTGGTTTGACTGTATCGACCGTTACAACGCCGTGCGCGGCGATAACGACACACCTTACTGGTTCGATGAAAAAGCCAATCTTGGCTTGCTCTCGGCCGCAGCCTGGATGGCCGAGATGGTCACGCTGCAGAACACCCCCACTCGCAAACAGAATGAAGAAGGCGAACGCAACGTCAGCGCCGATCTGTTCATCGCCGGCACCGAGGAGCGCGCTTTCATCCAGGCCACTCAACGCTGGCCGAAGGTCAAGAACCTCAATCTTACCCAGCCGCTGCTCGACATCACCAGCGACGCCAAACGTATCAGCTATTCCAGTGACCTGCGATTGGGCTGCCTGTTCGTCGCACCGCAAAAGGCCCAGCAGAGCGCCACGCCGGAAGAACTGCAGGACATGATCGATGAACTGCAGAAGGAAAATACCTGCGCCGTGGCCTGGTACTTCCCTTATGCCTATCGCAAGTTGCGCAATGAGGCCGGGCAGTATCATCCGGGCATCGCCGTGCTGTTCAAGCAGGCCCACGGCTGACCGGTTGAACCATCGCGGGTCTAAGCTTCTCTATGAATAACCACCATGCACTCATAGGGAAGCCCGCATGCTCAAGCCACCACACCTTCTGATCGTCGCATTGGCCGCAGGGCTTGTTGCTTGCGGCGAGTCCTCCACACTGCAGGTTTCCGACGGCACTGGCCCCTCGCCAAAACTGCCGGAACCGAACAAGACCCTGATCCCCACCGTCAACATTGCCGAGGCTATCGGCTGGCCGGATGGCGTCAAACCTACCCCGGCCCAGGGCCTGCAAGTGGGCGCATTCGCCGAAGGGCTGGATCATCCACGCTGGCTCTACGTGCTACCCAACGGTGACGTGCTGGTGGCAGAAACCAACGCACCGCCCAAACCGGACGACTCCAAAGGCATTCGTGGCTGGGTCATGGAGAAAGTCATGGGCCGCGCCGGCGCGGGAGTGCCCAGCCCCAATCGCATTACCCTGTTGCGTGATGCCAATCATGACGGCATCGCCGAAACCCGTACGGTCTTTCTGGAAAACCTCAATTCACCGTTCGGCATGACACTGGTGGGCAATGATCTGTACGTGGCCGACACCGACCGACTGATTCGCTTCCCTTATAAAGAGGGCGATACGCAAATCAAGGCGCAGCCGACCAAGGTCGTCGACCTGCCGGGTGGCACGCTCAATCACCACTGGACCAAAAACGTGATCGCCAGCCAGGACGGCAGCAAGCTGTACGTCACTACCGGTTCGAACAGCAATGTCGGGGAAAACGGCATGGAGGCCGAGGAAGGCCGCGCGGCCATCTGGGAAGTGGACCGTGCCAGCGGCAATCACCGCATCTTCGCCTCGGGCCTGCGCAACCCCAACGGCCTGGCCTGGGAGCCGCGCAGTGGCGCGCTATGGACCGCGGTGAATGAGCGCGATGAGATCGGCAGCGACCTGGTCCCGGACTACATCACCTCAGTCAAGGACGGCGCCTTCTATGGCTGGCCCTACAGCTATTACGGGCAGCACGTCGATAAGCGGGTCGAGCCACAAAAACCGGAACTGGTGGCCAAGGCCATCGCCCCGGATTACGCCGTCGGCCCACACACCGCGTCACTGGGGCTGACGTTCGCCGAAGGCAGCACCTTGCCAGCGCCGTTTACCGAAGGGGCTTTCATCGGGCAGCACGGCTCATGGAACCGTAAACCCCACAGCGGCTATAAAGTGATTTTCGTACCCTTCAACGCCGGCAAGCCGGTGGGGCAACCGGTGGATGTGCTGACCGGTTTCCTGAATGCAGATGAAAAAGCCCAAGGTCGACCAGTGGGTGTGGTGATCGACAAACAGGGCGGGCTGTTGGTGGCAGATGATGTGGGGAACAAGATTTGGCGGGTTTGGGCTAAATAACCGCTGAAGAAGCTGACCTGAACACTGGAACCTGTGGCGAGGGATTGTTCTCTCGCCACAAGAGCTCTGCTGAGCCGGCGCAAAAAGCGAACTTGAATCGTCAGGGATTACGCGCCAGATGCGCCGGTTGCAGCACACGCTTGGCACTCAGATAGGCTTTCTGCCAATAAGCCTTGGACAGGCTATCGAGCTTGACCGTACCCCCGGTCGCTGGCGCGTGGACGAAACGCCCCTCCCCGACATAGATCCCGGCATGGCTGACCTGAGAGCCACCGTTGGTGGCGAAGAAAATCAAATCACCGGTCTGCAACGCCTCCTTACCGACACTCGGGGCGCGCATACCAATCATCTCGCGGGTGGAACGCGGCAGGGAGATACCGGCCGCATCGCGATACACATAGCCGATCAGGCCACTGCAATCAAAGCCTGAATCCGGCGTATTGCCGCCCCACCGATAGGGTGTCCCCACCAACCCCAGCGCCCGGAATAGCACGTCTTCGGCAACCGGGGAAAAGCTTTGCGCGGGAGCGAATACCACCGGAGCCCGCGCTGGCGCAGGTGGCGGAGTACGGCTGGCGCAAGCGCTGAGCAGCGCGGCAAGGAGCATGAGAGCGAGGCGGGCCGACGTCGACATATGCAGAACAATCCTGATCTGGATGCGGCTTTTCTGCCGTGGGCATGAAAACAAAGCCGCCTGCGGAGTACGCAGGCGGATTGCCATCAATCAATGATCATGGATTCTAGCGGCTATGAGGCAAACTTCAAGTAAGACTTTAAGTTTGCCTTACAAACTGTGAGCTTACTTGCGAGCAGTGACCACGGTCGGTGCCATCGCGAGTGCGCGCTTGGCTTCGATGAAGGTCTTGCTCCAGTAGCTGTCGCCCAGGCTGTCGATTCGCACGCCACCGCTGCGACGGCTGCTGGAATGGATGAACTGGTTGTCACCCAGGTAGATACCGGCGTGACTGACGCGACCACGACGACCGTTGGTCGCGAAGAACAGCAGGTCGCCCGGCTCAAGCTCGTTACGAGCAACCAGCGGGGCCTTCACGTTGATCATTTCGCGAGTGGAGCGCGGCAGGCTCATGCCAGCCTCTTCGCGAAACAGATACCCGATGAAACCGCTGCAATCGAAGCCGGCCTCGGAGGAACCGCCAAAACGATAGCGGGTACCGATCAAGGACATGCCCCGCTCCAGGATGCTGTCAGCCAGCACCGGAAGCTGATAAGGCTTGCTGCCGGCGAAGTCTGCCAGCTCTTTGTCGGTGGCCATTTCTTCCTCAAGTGCAACAGAGGAAGACTGGGCAGTAACGGAATTTTGAACCTGTGGTTGTTGCGCTTGCTGGGACACTGGAGAGTGGGCAGCACAACCGAACAACAGGGTAACGAGTGCGAGAGGCACCAGGGGTGCGAAGCGACTTAGCATGGGCACGACCGTGGCTGAAGTTGTAAAGATGGCGAGACTATGCCCACTATCAAGCTCATTTGCAAATTCAATCGATGCAAATGTGACTTCTCGGTTTTAGGTTTACATCTAAGCGCCCCAACCGTTTTCAACCCTCTGCAGCCTGCAGCCCAGAAGGGACGCGGGCTGTGCCGTGGTAGAAACAGGCTATAAGCCACTATTGCTGCGACTTCTACCAGCCAAGGGTTTCTTTCAAAAAAGGGATGGTCAGCTTGCGCTGGGCCTGAAGCGACGCCTGGTCGAGACGTTCGAGCAGTTCGAACAACGCGCTCATGCTGCGGGTGCCGCGGGTAAGGATGAAGTGCCCGACCTCATCGGTCAGGTGCAGGCCACGCCGGGAAGCGCGCAGCTGCAATGCACGGAGCTTGTCTTCATCGGAGAGCGGGCGCATCTGGAAAATCAGCGCCAGGGTGAGACGGGACTTGAGATCGGCCAGCTTCACCGGCAGCTCCCGCGGCGACGTCGATGCAGCAATCAGCAAACGCCGGCCGCTGTCGCGTAACCGGTTGAACAGGTGAAACAGCGCTTCTTCCCAATCAGCCTTGCCGGCCACCGCCTGAAGATCATCCAGGCAGACCAGTTCGTACTGTTCAAGATTGTCGAGGATCTCCACGCCGCGATCCAGCAACTCGGCCAATGGCAGATACACCGCCGGCTCACCCAATTGCTCGAACCGCAGGCAAGCGGCCTGCAACAGATGCGTGCGCCCCACCCCGTCCTTGCCCCACAGATAAATCAGGCTCTCGGTCCAGCCGGCGTCGGCTTCGCAAAGCCGCTCGACATAGCCGAGTGCAGCGGCATTGGCGCCTGGGTAGTAGTTGATAAAGGTGGCGTCATCACGCAGACGCACACCTAGGGGCAGCTGAATCGGTTTCATGCTGACTGAACAGTTCCAAAAGAACCGTTAGTGGCCTCTGTGTAAAGTGCGCAAAGTTTATACCCGTGACGCGGACCGCACAATGCGCCGGACCACGAGCAAAATCAAAGGTTTGCAGCGACAGAACGATGGAGCGACGGTTTCCCTGACGCTGGGACAACCGCCGCGCCCGCCATTGGCGCTATAGCTCGGGGTCTTCGACGCCACTGTAGATGTCTGAATCCTTGTACAGATCGTGCATATGACGCACCAGCACCATGATCACCGCCGCCACCGGCAGCGCCAGCAGGACCCCGGTAAAACCGAACAACTCACCCCCTGCCAGGATCGCAAAGATCACCGCCACTGGATGCAGGCCGATGCGATCACCCACCAGCAACGGTGTCAGCACCATGCCTTCCAGCGCTTGCCCGACCATGAACACCGCCACGATGCCGACCATCGGGTACAGATCACCGCCAAACTGGAACAAGCCGGCAATCAACGCCGCGCCGATACCGATGACGAAGCCCATGTAGGGCACGATGGCCGCAAGCCCGGCGATCAAGCCGATCAATAGCCCCAGCTCCAGGCCCACCAGCATCAATCCCGCCGCATAGATGAAGCCCAGCGCCACCATCACCAACAATTGCCCTCGCACAAACGCCCCCAACACTTCATGGCATTCGCCGGTCAGGGTCATGATGCGTTCTTCACGATGGCGTGGCAGCAGGCTGCGAATCTTGGCCATCATCAAGTCCCAGTCGCGAAGCAGATAAAAAGCCACCACCGGAATCAACACCAGGTTCGCCAGCCAACCGATCAACGCCAGCCCCGAGGCTGTGGCCTGGCTCAACACCACACCGACGATGTCAGAGGTCTGGCCCATATGCTCGCTGATGGCCGCCTTGACCTTGTCGAACTTCCAGAAGCCTTCAGCCAACCCCAGCCTCGACTGCACCCACGGCACGGCAGTGTGCTGTAACCAGTCGAGCATCTGCGGCGCCAGCTCGTACAGGCGCATCAGTTGCTTGGCCAGCATCGGTATCAGCACCAGCATCAGAGCAATGACAATCAAGATGATCAGCCCAAACACCGACACCACGCCCCAGGTCCTGGACAAGCCGAGTTTTTCCAGGCGATCTACCAGTGGGTCGAACAGATAGGCCAGGAGCAACGCAACCAGGAACGGCGTGAGGATCGGATGCAGCAAATAGATGAACACAAACAGCAGGGCGACCCCACCCAACCAGAACCAACGCCGCGTATCGCCCATGAACCACTCCTAGCTATATAAGAAAGAAAAACTACCAGCGAAACCGCAGGTTGGCGGTCGGCGCTGGCGCTGGCGCGGCGGCCGGAATGGAGCCATCAGCGGCTGGCTGGGCCACAGGCACTGGCGCGACGGCTTCGCCAGCAGGAATTTCCTGCAGTTTCGCCAGGGCCAATTGCGCTTTCAACTGTTCGGCGCTGCCGTTGACCCGATAAATGATCCGGTCCCCTTCAACCCGCTGCAACTGCCCACCGAACGGCTCGAGCAAACGCCCAAGCGCCGCATAACGCTCCAGGTTCATGCCCTGCACTTCCAGCAGCTGCTCGGTGGCCACGCCCGGCTTGGTAACGAAACGCGGCGCCAGGCGTTGACTCACCGCCAGCATCACCGCATCAGCCAGGGCGGCAGGGTCGGCGCCCTGGGCATTGCCCTGCTCGCGCTGGTCACCCTGCCACAAGCGCCAGGTCGCCTGCCATTGGCCGCCCTCTTCCTTGGCATGGACCGCCAGCAAGGCGTCTGCACCATAACGCTGCGATGCCTCGCGCAGCGGGGCCGGATCACTGCCTTCCAGGTTTGGTGCGGTAGCAACGATCTGCTCGCTCAAATCCGCCAGGGGCAGGTGCAGCGGCAGGCCGCGGTGCTGGGCGGCGCGGCGCAGTGGCTCGGCACTGCCCTGGCCATCGCCTACCAGGTTGGAACCTTCAGCCGAGTCGTTCAGCCACCAGCCCAGGATCGCAGGCCGATTCGCGCCCCACAGCGACAAGCCCGCCGAGCGCAAGGCCCGGTCAGTGCTCGCTGGATCGAAATCCACCTTGAGGCTTTCCGGCGGCCCGGCGTCGTAACCATATTGAAGAATGATCTGCTGGGGATCCTTGCGGATCGCCGCCAGACCGGGATTCTGCGCGGCCTTGGCATCGCCGGTCAGGCGCAGCACCAGCGTGTCGAGGGCGCGCAAAGTCGCCTGGTCACGCTCTTGCGGGGCCTGGCTGCTGACCGGCTCGAGCACCTGATAGAGGCTATTGAGGTTTTCGGCATGGCTCGCCACGCTGATCAACGACAGGCAGCCCACAGACAAGAGTTTGAAAAAACGCATGGAAGATTCCCGGACATAACGGCTGGAACAGGCCGTGTGAAGAAAATTGAGCATGGCTGTGACCACAGCACCTGGCAAAACATTCACACACCCGCTGGAAGTTTCGCACTGTCATAACCATAGCCGGTTACCGCTACACCTTATACAGACGCATCGCGCAGCACCAATAGGAGAAATATCGGTTTTTTTCCAAGGATATGTCCCTGCCCGTCGGCGCGAGGATGGCCGCTGCCCCTCAAGCCTGATAAAATCGCGCGCCTTCGCAGACCGGCAATGGCTGGGCACCCGGAATAATTCGTACAACGGTTATTCAATGGCCCCGGCGGTCGGTCGTTACCCAGAAATCCCCCCTAAAGGCCTGGATCATGAGCAAGCAACCCTCCCTGAGCTACAAGGACGCCGGTGTAGACATCGACGCCGGTGAAGCATTGGTCGAACGCATCAAGAGCGTCGCCAAGCGCACTGCGCGCCCGGAAGTCATGGGCGGCCTGGGCGGTTTCGGCGCCCTCTGCGAGATCCCGGCCGGCTACAAGCAACCGGTGCTGGTTTCGGGCACTGACGGCGTCGGCACCAAGCTGCGTCTGGCCCTGAACCTGAACAAGCACGACAGCATCGGCATCGACCTGGTGGCCATGTGCGTGAACGACCTGGTGGTGTGCGGCGCCGAGCCGCTGTTCTTCCTCGACTACTACGCCACCGGCAAACTGAACGTCGACACCGCCGCCCAGGTGGTAACCGGCATTGGCGCCGGCTGCGAGCTGTCCGGTTGCTCCCTGGTCGGCGGCGAAACCGCTGAAATGCCAGGCATGTACGAAGGCGAAGACTACGACCTGGCCGGCTTCTGCGTCGGTGTCGTGGAAAAATCCGAAATCATCGACGGTTCGAAAGTCGCCACTGGCGATGCCCTGCTCGCCCTGCCATCGTCCGGCCCGCACTCCAACGGTTACTCGCTGATCCGCAAGATCATCGAAGTCTCGGGTGCCGACATCGAGAACACCCAGCTCGACGGCAAGCCACTGGCCGACCTGCTGATGGCCCCGACCCGCATCTACGTCAAGCCGCTGCTCAAGCTGATCAAGGACACCGGCGCCGTCAAGGCCATGGCCCACATCACCGGTGGCGGCCTGCTGGACAACATCCCGCGCGTACTGCCAAAAGGCGCCCAGGCGGTGGTTGACGTGGCGAGCTGGACCCGTCCGGCCGTGTTCGACTGGCTGCAAGAGAAAGGCAACGTCGATGAAACCGAAATGCACCGCGTGCTGAACTGCGGCGTAGGCATGGTGATCTGCGTGGCCCAGGAGCACGTTGAAACGGCCCTGAATGTACTGCGTGAAGCCGGCGAGCAACCTTGGGTCATCGGCCAGATCAGTACCGCCGCCGAAGGCGCTGCCCAGGTCGAGCTGAAAAACCTTAAGGCTCACTGATGCAAGAACAGAAGTCTGCAACCTGTGATGTCGTGGTGCTGTTGTCCGGCACCGGCAGCAACTTGCAGGCCCTGATCGACAGCACGCGGACCGGCGATAGCCCGGTC
Source organism: Pseudomonas sp. N-1-13 (assembly GCF_057787095.1). NCBI lineage: Bacteria > Pseudomonadati > Pseudomonadota > Gammaproteobacteria > Pseudomonadales > Pseudomonadaceae > Pseudomonas > Pseudomonas sp. N-1-13. Next base: position 4,348,554 of record NZ_JBYNRI010000001.1, read on the forward strand.
CGCATCCGCGCGGTGATTTCCAACCGCGCCGATGCCTACGGCCTGCAACGCGCCAGGGATGCGGGTATCGACACCCGCGTCCTGGATCACAAAGCGTTCGATGGCCGCGAAGCCTTCGATGCCGCGCTGATCGAACAGATCGACACGTTCAATCCGCAACTGGTGGTCCTGGCCGGCTTCATGCGCATCCTCAGCGCCGGCTTCGTGCGTCACTACCAGGGCCGCCTGTTCAATATCCATCCATCGCTGCTGCCCAAATACAAAGGGTTACACACTCACCAGCGCGCGCTGGAGGCCGGAGACACGGAGCATGGCTGCTCGGTGCACTTCGTCACCGAGGAACTCGATGGCGGACCACTGGTCGTACAGGCAGTAATACCGGTAGAGTTGCACGACACGCCGCAAAGCCTGGCCCAACGGGTTCACGCCCGGGAACACCAGATCTACCCGATGGCCGTGCGTTGGTTTGCCGAAGGCCGGCTGACCCTCGACGATCGCGGTGCCTCACTGGACGGCCAGTTGCTCGCCGCCAGCGGCCATTTGATTCGATACTAGGAGATTTTATGCGTCGCGCCCTGCTCTTCGCTTGCGCTCTGCTTGCCCTGCCCCTGGCACAGGCCGCAGACCTTCAACCGTTCTCCGCCAGCTACACCGCCGACTGGAAACAGCTGCCCATGAGCGGCACCGCCGAGCGCAGCCTGACCAAAGAGGCCAACGGCACCTGGAAGCTGAGCTTCAAGGCTTCGATGATGATCGCCAGCCTGACGGAAGAAAGCACCCTGACCCTGGACAAGGACACACTGCTGCCACAGTCCTACCACTTTGAACGTGGCGGCTTGGGCAAGGCCAAGAAAGCCGACCTGGATTTCGACTGGAACACGAAGATGGTCACCGGCACCGATCGCGGCGATCCGGTCAAACTGCCACTCAACCGTGGCATGGTCGATAAATCCACTTATCAGTTGGCCCTGCAGCACGACGTGGCGGCCGGCAAGAAAAGCATGAGTTATCAGGTTGTCGATGATGGCGAGATCGACACCTACGACTTCCGCGTACTGGGCCCGGAGAAGGTCGATACCAAAGCCGGCCAGATCGACGCGATCAAGGTCGAGCGCGTGCGCGACCCGACAAAAAGCAAACGCATCACGGTGCTCTGGTTCGCCAAGGATTGGGATTACCTGCTGGTACGCCTGCAACAGGTCGAGACCGACGGCAAGGAGTACAACATCATGCTCCAGGACGGTACGGTCAACGGCAAGGCTGTCAAAGGCAGCTGATCCACACCGATATCAAGAGAAGCCCCGCCCAGTGCGGGGCTTTTTTATGCGCGGATTTCCTGAACACTAAAACTGCACCCGCGCAAAGTCAGCCTGTGGAAGATGAATCGGTGGGAGCGAGCCTGCTCGCGATAGCGCTAGGTCAGCCGGCATCGGTATTGACTGATACACCGTTATCGCGAGCAGGCTCGCTCCCACAAGGTGACTGCCCGACATTTCACCCCCCCGAAACATGAAAACTTCTTCATGAAAAACACCCTGCGACCGAATGCCGCGCATTGCCTGACCTGCGGGATCGCTGAGTTTTTCATGAAATTTTCTTAACAGGCCCAGGCATTTACTTAGCCGGCTACCCAAATCTATAACAAAGTCCTGCACACGCCTTGCTGCAGATAACAGAGATTGGAGCTTGCAAGATGACTGTGAAAGTAACTGAACGCGATGACGCTCACATGTCCCACGAAGGTATTGCCGCCGGTATCCGCATCTGGGATGTACACCAACAGGACCTGCTGGTGGGGATGTTCCACTCCGAGACGGATGCCCATAACTACAAAGCCGAGCTGGAATGCCAGGAAAGGCAGCGCTCGGCTGAAATGACAGAATCCTGAACGATAAGAATCTCTGTGGGAGCGAGCCTGCTCGCGATAGCGGTGGATCAGCGACATCAATGTTGGCTGACAGACCGCCATCGCGAGCAGGCTCGCTCCCACAGTTTAGTGTTCAGTTCATCCTTACCACATCAAATCATCAGGGATCTGATACGCCGCATACGGATCATCAGCATCCACTTCTTCGGTCTGGGTATTGAGCTGCACGATGCGCTTGGGATCGCGCTCTTGGATCTTCAGGGCCGCTTCGCGCGGGATCACTTCGTAGCCGCCGGCATGATGGACGATCGCCAGCGAGCCGCTGCTCAACTTGTTGCGCATCAGCGTGTTGACCGAGATGCGCTTGACCTTCTTGTCGTCGACAAAGTTGTAATAATCCTCAGTGGTCAGCTTCGGCAAACGCGAGACTTCGATCAATTGCTTGATCTGCGCGGCCCGGGCTTTCTGCTCGGCTTTTTCCTGCTGCTGACGGTTGAGTTCCTGATCGCGCTTGACCTTCTCGGCCATGGCCTCTTGGGCGGCGCGCTGCTGGGAGTCATCCAGTTCGATCTGGCCCTTATGGGCCAGGCGCTGCTGTTTCTGTTTCTCTTTGCCGACCTGCTTGGCCTGCTTTTGGTTGACCAGCCCTGCTTTGAGCAACTGGTCGCGAAGGGAAAGGCTCATGGTGCTTACTCACTTAGGCAACAGCCTCAGCCACAGCTGGGCAAATTCTTTTCCTGACGTTTGGCTTCGCCCCATAAGGCGTCCAACTCTTCGAGGGTGCAATCTTCCATGGGACGGTGGGTGTCGCGCAATGCCTGTTCGATAAATCGGAAACGTCGCTCGAATTTCCCATTGGCGTCACGCAGGGCCGTTTCCGGGTCGATTTTCAGGTGCCGGGCCAGGTTCACTACGCTGAACAGCAGGTCGCCGATCTCATCGCTGATGGCCACCGAATCGTTGTCAGCCATCGCTTCGAGGACTTCGTCCAGCTCCTCCCGGACCTTGTCGAGCACCGGCAACGGGCCTGGCCAGTCGAAACCGACCTGAGCCGCACGTTTTTGCAACTTCGCCGAGCGGGACAACGCCGGCAAGGCAACGGGTACATCGTCAAGCAACGACAGCTGCTCCGGTGCCGAGGCCTTCTCGGCCCGCTCCTCGGCCTTGATTTCTTCCCAGCGCTGCTTGACCTGTTCTTCGCTCAGGCGCGGGATGTCCACGGGCGCGTAGAGGTCACCGGTAGGAAATACATGGGGATGGCGGCGGATCAGCTTGCGGGTGATGCTATCGACCACGCCGGCGAATTCGAAGCGGTTTTCCTCCCGCGCCAACTGGCTGTAATACACCACCTGAAACAACAGGTCGCCCAGCTCACCCTGCAAGTGATCGAAGTCGCCACGCTCAATGGCATCGGCCACTTCGTAGGCTTCTTCCAGGGTATGGGGGACGATGGTCGCGTAGGTCTGCTTGATGTCCCACGGGCACCCGTACTGCGGGTCGCGCAGACGGTTCATCAGATGGAGCAGGTCTTCAAGGCTGTACATCAATCCAACTCATCACAAATCACCCTGTGGGAAATAATCCACTGGGAGTATGCCTGTGGGAGCAGCTTGCTCGCGATTGAGGTGGTGGCCCCAACGTATGTCGGAACTGATCCACCGCTATCGCGAGCAAGCTTTGCTCCCACAGGCTCGCTCCCACATTTGGACCGCGCTTAACCCGGCGTGCGATTACGCCGGGTCTCGATGATGTTCGGCAGTTGGGAAATCCGCCCCAGCAACCGCCCCAGCGCATCCAATCCCGGAATCTCGATGGTCAGGGACATCAGCGCCGTGTTGTCTTCCTTGTTCGAACGGGTGTTGACCGCCAACACGTTGATCCGCTCGTTCAACAACACCTGAGACACGTCACGCAGCAGGCCGGAACGGTCGTAGGCGCGGATGATGATGTCCACCGGGTAGGTGAGCACCGGCACCGGGCCCCAACTGACCTGGATGATCCGCTCCGGCTCACGGCCGGCCAGTTGCAGCACCGAAGCACAGTCCTGGCGGTGGATGCTCACCCCACGGCCCTGGGTGATGTAGCCGACGATCGCATCCCCAGGCAACGGCTGGCAGCAGCCGGCCATCTGGGTCATCAGGTTGCCCACGCCCTGGATCTGGATGTCGCCGCGCTTGCCCGGTTTGTAGCCGGTGGCTTTGCGCGGGATCAGTTCCAACTGCTCGTTGCCGCGTTCCGGCTCCACCAGTTGCTGGGCCAGGTTGACCAGTTGCGCCAGGCGCAAGTCGCCGGCACCGAGAGCGGCGAACATGTCTTCGGCGGTCTTCATGTTGGCCTTTTCGGCCAGCTTGTCGAAATCCACCTGCGGCAGGCCCAGGCGACTGAGTTCGCGCTCGAGCAAAGTCTTGCCGGCGGCGACGTTCTGGTCGCGGGCCTGCAATTTGAACCAGTGAACGATTTTCGCCCGCGCTCGCGATGTGGTGATGTAGCCCAGGTTCGGGTTCAGCCAGTCGCGGCTCGGCGTGCCGTGTTTACTGGTGATGATCTCGACCTGCTCACCGGTTTGCAGGCTGTAGTTGAGCGGCACGATCCGCCCGTTGATCTTGGCGCCACGGCAGTTGTGGCCGATCTCGGTGTGGACGCGATAGGCAAAGTCCAGCGGCGTGGCGCCCTTGGGCAGGTCGATGGCGTGGCCGTCGGGGGTGAAGATGTAGACCCGATCCGGCTCGATATCGACCCGCAATTGTTCGGCCAGACCGCCGATATCACCGAGCTCTTCATGCCACTCGAGCACCTGACGCAGCCAGGAGATTTTCTCTTCGTAGTGGTTGGAGCCCGACTTGACGTCGGTGCCCTTGTATTTCCAATGGGCGCAAACCCCCAGCTCGGCTTCCTCGTGCATGGCGTGGGTGCGAATCTGCACTTCCAGCACCTTGCCCTCCGGACCGATCACCGCCGTGTGCAGCGAGCGATAGCCGTTTTCCTTCGGGTTGGCGATGTAGTCGTCGAACTCCTTGGGGATGTGCCGCCACAAGGTGTGCACGATACCCAGCGCGGTGTAGCAGTCGCGCATTTCCGGGACCAGTACGCGAACGGCGCGAACGTCGTAGATCTGGCTGAACTCCAGGCCTTTGCGCTGCATTTTGCGCCAGATCGAATAGATGTGCTTGGCTCGGCCGCTGATGTCGGCCTCCACGCCGGTGGCCTGCAATTCTTCCCTCAGCTGGGTCATCACATCCGTGATGAAGCGCTCGCGATCCAGGCGCCGCTCATGTAGCAACTTGGCGATCTGCTTGTACTGGTCGGGCTCCAGGTAGCGGAAGGACAGGTCCTCCAGCTCCCACTTGATATGGCCGATGCCAAGGCGATGGGCCAGGGGGGCGTAGATGTCGAACACTTCCCGGGCGACGCGGTTGCGCTTTTCGTCGTCGGCGGATTTCACCGCGCGGATCGCGCAGGTGCGTTCGGCCAGTTTGATCAGTGCGACGCGCACGTCGTCGACCATGGCCACCAGCATCTTGCGCAGGTTCTCCACCTGGCCCTGAGTGCCCAGGACCATGGACTGGCGCGGACTGAGACTGGCACTGATCGCCGCCATGCGCAGCACGCCGTCAATCAGCTTGGCGACCACCGTGCCAAAACGCTGGCTGACCACCGGCAATTGGATCTGCCCTTCGCGCACACCGCGGTATAGCACCGCAGCCACCAGGGAGTCCTGGTCGAGCTTGAGGTCGGCAAGGATTTCGGCGATCTCAAGGCCCGTCTGAAAACTCGAGGTGCCTTCGGACCAGAGGTTCTTCGCCGCGTTGTGCTGCTGTTCCGCTTCACGCGCGAACTCGCAGGCTTCTTTCAAGGCTTCGCGATCCAGTGCCGTGTCGATACTGACCGCGTGATCGAGCCAAGCCTCGAGATTGATACTGCCGTCGGTGTTGATCGGCTGGTGTGCTCTCACCTGTACCATCTTTACATACCTTCCCTATGACGCAGATTCAATGCGTCAATAACGCTGACCTTCGTTGCCCGTGTCCCCGCCCAGGGCTATGGCGGTTGGCACGAACGGGTCAGTCGGACAAGCCATCCTGGCTCGCTTCAAATAACGCCATGGCCTCGACATGTGCCGTCTGAGGAAACATATCGAGAATCCCGGCACGTTTTAACCGGTAGCCCTGCTTGATCAATTCGACCGTGTCCCGGGCCAAAGTTGCCGGGTTGCACGATACATATACCAACCGCCTGGCGCCCAGGGATGCCAGTTTGCGCACCACCTCGAAAGCACCGTCGCGGGGTGGGTCCAAGAGTACCGCAGAAAAGCCTTCGCCGACCCACTCGGCAGCCGACAACGGCTGGGATAAATCGGCCTGAAAAAAGGCAGTGTTATTCAAATTGTTGCTGACGGCATTGGCCGCCGCGCGGTCAACCATGGCCTGTACACCTTCCACCGCCACCACTTGGCGCACCGCCTTGGCCAGGGGCAAGGCAAAGTTGCCCAGGCCGCAGAACAAGTCCAGCACCCGCTCCTCGGCTCGGGGCGCGAGCCACTCCAGGGCTTGGGCCACCATCGCCTCGTTGACCCCGGCATTGACCTGGATGAAATCCCCCGGCCGGTAAGCCAGCTCCAGGTCCCAGGCCTCAAGGCGATAACCCAGCGTCTGTCCCGGTTCGACCGGTTGCGGCTCGCCCTCACCCTGCAGCCACAACTGGGCTTGGTGGGCGGCGCAGAAATCCTTGAGAATCGTCAGGTCAGGCGCCGACAGTGGCGACACGTGCCGCAGCAACACCGCCAGGGACGAGCCAGCGAACAATTCCACATGTCCCAGCGCCTGGGGCTTGCTCAGGCGACGGAGCATGTCCGGCAAGCGACTCATGATCGGCTGCAAGGGTTGTACCAGTACCGGGCAATCGCCGATGGCCACGATGTCCTGGCTGCCGACGGCACGAAAACCCACTTCGAGTTTTTTTGCCTTCTGATCCCAGCGCACCGCCACGCGGGCACGACGCCGGTAACCCAGTTCCGGCCCGCTCAATGGCGCAGCCCATTCATCCGGCTGCACGCCGGCGACCCGCGACAACTGCTCGGCGAGCATGCGCTGTTTCAGGGCGAGCTGTTCGTTGTGGGGCAAATGCTGGACGCTGCAACCGCCGCAGCGACCGGCATGCACGCACGGCGCCGCACGGCGCAGTTCACTGGACAGGAACACTCGCTCAGTGCGGGCCTCGACCACTTTGCCATGGGCCCCCAGCACCCGCGCCTCGACCTCTTCGCCGGCCAGGGCGCCGATCACGAACCAGGTGCGCCCGTCCAGAAAGGCAATGCCCCGGCCATCGTTGGCCAAGCGTTCGATGGTCAAGCGCTGCTTCTTTCCGGTGGGCACCTGCGGGGCCCGGCTTCCGCCGCTGGGCTGGAAGCGCAGACCTCTTTCTTGCTTGGCCATCAGTTGGGCGCGTCGAAAATGCCGGTCGACAAGTAGCGGTCGCCGCGGTCGCAGATGATCGCGACAATGACCGCGTTTTCGACTTCCTGGGACAAGCGCAGCATGCCCGCCACGGCACCGCCCGAAGACACACCGCAAAAGATGCCTTCTTCACGGGCCAGACGACGGGTGATGTCCTCGGCCTCGCTCTGGGCCATGTCGATAATGCGGTCCACGCGGTCGGCCTGGTAGATTTTCGGCAGATACTCCTCGGGCCAGCGACGGATGCCGGGGATGGCCGAGCCTTCCATCGGTTGCAGGCCGATGATCTGCACGTTCGGGTTCTGTTCTTTCAAATAGCGCGAGGTGCCCATGATGGTGCCGGTGGTGCCCATCGAGCTGACGAAATGGGTGATGGTGCCATCGGTCTGGCGCCAGATCTCAGGGCCAGTGGTGGTGTAGTGGGCTTCGGGATTGTCCCCGTTGGCGAACTGGTCGAGCACCTTGCCGCGACCCTCGGCCTGCATCCGCTCGGCCAGGTCCCGGGCGCCCTCCATGCCTTCGTCTTTGCTCACCAGGATCAATTCGGCGCCATAGGCGGTCATTGCGGCCTTGCGCTCGGCACTGGAGTTGTCGGGCATGATCAGGATCATCTTGTAGCCCTTGATCGCCGCCGCCATGGCCAGGGCGATGCCGGTGTTACCGGAAGTCGCCTCGATCAGCGTATCGCCGGGGCGGATCTGCCCGCGCAATTCGCCACGGGTGAGCATCGACAGCGCCGGCCGGTCCTTGACCGAACCCGCCGGGTTATTCCCTTCGAGCTTGAGCAAAAGCGTGTTGCTGGTCACGCCAGGCAGGCGCTGCAAACGAACCAGCGGAGTGTTGCCGACGCAATCGGCGATAGTGGGGTACTGCACGGTCATGGCGTATTCGCAATCCGGACTGCGGGGGCGCCTATCATACCGGCAAACCTTGCCAGGCCATATCACGCAAAGTGTGGTGGTTATGGCTTATGGGAATAAGCAACGAAAGTGGGCTGCAAGCTGCCACTCAGAAATCCTGATTGAAGGGATCGCCGAGGCACGGCAACCGGCGAGACCGATGCACGGCGACATGAATTTTACGAAGATTGCCTGCCCGCAAGTCGCTACACTGCGCAGGTATTGCGTGCCGGATGCGCGCAAAGCTCAAACAGACCGCTGGATGCAGGAGAAAAGTGTGCTCAAGAAACTGGGAATCAAAGGCCGCGTGCTGTTGCTGACCCTGTTGCCGACCAGCCTGATGGCGCTGGTCCTGGGCGGCTACTTCACCTGGATGCAGCAATCGGACTTGCATGCCCAGTTGCTGCAGCGTGGCGAGATGATCGCCGAACAGCTGGCGCCGCTGGTCGCCCCGGCCATGAGCCACCAGGACACCGATCTGCTGGAGCGGATCGCCACCCAGTCCCTCGAGCAAGCGGATGTGCGCGCCGTGACCTTCCTGGCTCCCGATCGCACATCGCTGGCCCACGCCGGCCCGACGATGCTCAACCGAGCCCCGGAGGGCAACAGTGCCCAATTGCTGCAACGCACTGGCAACGATGCCACGCGTTACCTGCTGCCAGTATTCGGCAAGCACCGCAACCTGGCCGGCGAGCTGATTCCCGAAGAAGCCGATCGGCTGCTGGGTTGGGTCGAACTAGAGTTGTCCCACAGTGGCATGTTGCTGCGCGGCTATCGCAGCCTGTTCGCCAGCCTGCTGTTGATCAGCGCCGGCCTGTGCCTGACCGCACTGCTGGCGTTGCGCATGGGTCGCACGATCAACCGACCCCTGAGCCAGATCAAGCAAGCCGTGGCGCAACTCAAGGACGGTCACCTGGAAACCCGTCTGCCGCCTCTGGGCAGCCAGGAACTGGATGAGCTGGCGTCGGGCATCAATCGCATGGCCAGCACCTTGCAGAATGCCCAGGAAGAGTTGCAGCACAGCATCGACCAGGCCACTGAAGACGTGCGCCAGAATCTGGAGACCATCGAGATCCAGAACATCGAGCTGGACCTGGCCCGTAAGGAAGCCCTGGAAGCGAGCCGGATCAAGTCCGAATTCCTGGCGAACATGAGCCATGAAATCCGTACGCCGCTCAACGGCATCCTCGGCTTCACCCATCTGCTGCAGAAAAGCGAATTGACCCCGCGTCAGCTCGATTACCTGGGCACCATTGAAAAATCCGCCGACAGCCTGCTGGGCATCATCAACGAGATCCTCGACTTCTCGAAGATCGAGGCCGGCAAACTGGTGCTGGACAACATTCCGTTCAACCTGCGGGACTTGTTGCAGGACACCCTGACCATCCTCGCCCCCGCCGCCCACGCCAAACAACTGGAGCTGGTGAGCCTGGTCTACAGGGACACGCCCCTGTCGCTGGTGGGCGATCCGCTGCGCCTCAAGCAGATCCTGACCAACCTGGTGAGCAATGCCATCAAGTTCACCCGCGAAGGCACCATCATCGCCCGCGCCATGATGGAAGACGAACACGAAGACAGCGTGCAACTGCGCATCAGCATTCAGGACACCGGTATCGGCCTGTCGAACCAGGACGTGCGGGCCCTGTTCCAGGCGTTCAGCCAGGCCGACAATTCCTTGTCCCGGCAACCGGGTGGCACCGGCTTGGGCCTGGTGATTTCCAAGCGCCTGGTGGAGCAGATGGGTGGCGAAATCGGCGTGGACAGCACGCCGGGCGAAGGCTCGGAGTTCTGGATCAGCCTGCGCCTGCCCAAGACCCGTGACGACGCCGAAGATTTGCCTGGCCCGCCGCTACTGGGTCGGCGCGTAGCGGTGCTGGAAAACCATGAACTGGCCCGTCAGGCCCTGCAACACCAGCTCGAGGACTGCGGTCTGGTGGTGACACCCTTCAACACCCTGGAAAACCTGACCAACGGTGTGACCGTCGCCCACCAGACCGATCAGGCGATCGACCTGGCGGTGCTGGGCATCACCAGCAACGACATGCCGCCGGAACGCCTCAGCCAACACATCTGGGATCTTGAGCATCTGGGCTGCAAGGTACTGGTGCTGTGCCCCACCACTGAACAGACGCTGTACCACCTCTCCGTGCCCAACCCCCACAGCCAATTGCAGGCCAAGCCGGCCTGCACGCGCAAGTTGCGCCGCTCGCTTTCCGACCTGGTCAACCCGCGCCCGCCCCGCAACGAACCCAACGAACCGGTGGGCAGCCGCGCGCCCAAAGTGCTGTGCGTGGACGACAACCCGGCCAACCTGCTGTTGGTGCAAACGCTGCTCGAAGACATGGGCGCCAAGGTGCTGGCGGTGGAAAGCGGTTATGCGGCGGTCAAGGCCGTGCAAAAGGAAACCTTCGACCTGGTGCTGATGGATGTCCAGATGCCCGGCATGGACGGTCGCCAGAGCACCGAGGCGATCCGCCAATGGGAAAGCGAGCGTCATTGCACGCCGCTGCCAATCGTCGCCCTCACCGCCCACGCTATGGCCAACGAAAAACGCGCCCTGCTGCAAAGTGGCATGGATGACTACCTGACCAAGCCCATCAGCGAACGGCAACTGGCCCAGGTGGTGCTTAAATGGACCGGCCTGGCCCTGCGTAACCAGGCGCCGGACCGGAGCACCGACGCTCAGGGCGGCAGCGAACTGCTGGTGCTCGATCATGAAGAAGGCCTGCGCCTGGCCGCCGGCAAGGCCGATCTGGCGGCGGACATGCTGGCGATGTTGCTGGCGTCCCTGGAAGCCGACCGCGAAGCGATTCGCCAGGCCAGCGAGGCCAATGATCACAACGCCCTGATCGAACGGGTCCACCGCCTGCATGGCGCCACTCGCTACTGCGGCGTACCGCAATTGCGCGCCGCCTGCCAGCGCAGCGAGACCCTGCTCAAACAACAGGACCCCAAGGCCGAGGCCGCTCTGCAGGAACTGGAACGTGCCATCGACCGCCTGGCTAACGAGGCACGCATCAGCGCCTGATCCAGGGCAATAGCCCAAAACCCGGGATCAAGGAAAATCTAAACGCCTAGAGGCTTATCTTTTGTGCCAGGAGGCCGCCATGCGCGCGATTCTTTTCAGCAGCCAGACCTACGACCGCGACAGTTTCAGCAAAACCCCGGCGCCCGCTGGCCTTGAACTGCAGTATCAGCCGGCACGCCTGAACCTCGACACCGTGGCCCTGGCCGAACACCATGAAGTGGTGTGCGCCTTCATCAACGACGACCTGAGTGCCCCGGTGCTGGAGCGGCTGGCACAGGGCGGCACGCGGCTGATCGCCCTGCGCTCTGCCGGCTATAACCATGTCGACCTGGCCGCTGCCAAACGGCTGGGGTTGAGTATCGTCCGGGTGCCGGCGTATTCGCCCCATGCCGTGGCCGAACATGCCGTGGCGCTGATCATGGCCCTCAATCGCTGCTTGCATCGCGCTTACAACCGCACCCGGGACGGCAATTTCAGCCTCCATGGGCTGACCGGTTTCGATCTGGTGGGCAAGACGGTCGGCGTGATCGGCACCGGGCAGATCGGCGCGACGTTCGCGCGGATCATGGCCGGCTTCGGCTGCCGGTTATTGGCCTACGATCCGTCCCCCAACCCGCAGGTCCAAGCCCTGGGCGCTCGCTACCTGCCCTTGGCCGATCTGCTGGCGCAAGCACAGATCATCAGCCTGCATTGCCCGCTCAACGAGCAGAGCCGACATTTGATCAACGCCGATTCATTGGCTGCCATGCAACGTGGCGCGATGCTGATCAACACCGGACGCGGCGGCCTGGTGGACACACCCGCCTTGATCGAGGCATTGAAAAGCGGTCAGTTGGGTTATTTGGGGCTGGATGTCTATGAGGAAGAAGCGCAACTGTTCTTCGAGGACCGCTCCGACCTGCCCTTGCAGGATGATGTGCTGGCCCGGTTGCTGACCTTCCCCAACGTGGTGGTCACCGCGCATCAGGCCTTCCTGACCCATGAAGCGTTGGCCGCCATCGCCGCGACAACCCTGGACAACATCGGCGCCTGGGCCGCCGGCACCCCACAAAACCTGGTGGACAGCTGAGCATTACCCTTGTGGGAGCGAGCCTGCTCGCGATTACGATGGGCCTGTCAGCATGGCGTCGACTGACGCCCCGCTATCGCGAGCAGGCTCGCTCCCACAGGGGATTTCGTCGCCTGGATCATCCCAACCCATGGCCCGTGCTAGCATATCGCGCCTATCTGGAGGACCCATGGCCGAACACGATTTCCGCTACACCCTGATGAACCCGCAACACACCCTGACCGAGGTCCGCGCCCTGGCGCCGGGCCGTTATCAGGTCACCGGCAACGGCGGTTCGATTCAGGCCAACGATGTGCTGCTCGTCACCCTCAAAGGCAGCAAGGATTTGTCCATGCGCCTGACCGTGGACACCGTTCGGCACTTGCTCAAGCCCATGGGTCAATGGACCGCCATGACCACCGGCCCGGTGTTCGGGGAGCTGGCGATCCACACCTGGCAGGTCAACTGCGACCGCTGCGCCAAGCAACTGAGCTTTGAATTTGCCGTCGACGCCAAGCTCGGCGTCAAGGCGCAGAAGCCGGCCGCCACCGCGCGCATTGCCGAGCTGGGCTGGACCACCGTCGGTGAAAAACACCTGTGCCCGACCTGCCAGGAAGCCGCCTGATGAAACGCCTGGCCCTGACCGCGCTGATCGGCGCCGGCCTGATGGGTTGCGCCGCCGAGCCGGTGCAATTGCAGCAAAACCGCAGCTACATCCTGGAATGGATTGGCGAACGGCCCTTGATGGACTACAGCAACCTGACCATCACCCTCGGGGACGACGGTCGGGCCTACGGCAACGGCGGCTGTAACCACTGGTTCGCGCCCTACACCCTGGAAGGCCACCGATTGAGCTTCGGCAAGATCGGCAGCACCCGCAAACTCTGCGCCCCGGCGCTGATGGAGCAGGAGACGCGCTTTTTGCAGGCCCTGGAAAAGGTCGAACGCTGGGACATCTCGCCCATTGAGCAAATGCGCTTCTGGCCGGCCCAGGGCAAGCCACTGCGGTGGTGGCTGGAGGAAGGTTGAGACCCGAACTACGACGAGATCCCTTGTGGCGAGGGGATTTATCCCCGCTGGGCTGCGCAGCAGCCCCGAGCGCCTTGACTGATAAACCGCAGTGGCAAACAGAAGTATGGGCCGCTGCGCGCGCCAGCGGGGATAAATCCCCTCGCCACAAGGTATCCACCCTAGCCCCACAGGTGGTTATTTGAACGCCTGCAACGCCTCAAGCTTGGCCATCACCGCCGCCGCCGTCTGTTCCCCCAGCATCTGCTCGCGCACCTTGCCCTGGTTGTCGATGATGTAAGTCACCGGTAACCCTTCGCTGCGCGGGATATCAAAAAAGTCGGCCGGGTCCCGGGCCAGCACGGTGAAGCCAATGCCCATTTTCTCGCTGGCGCTCTTGAGCTCCTCACCTTGCACCTGATCAAAATTGACCCCGAAAACCCCCACGTTACGGCCCTTGAGCTGTTCGGCCAGGGCATTGAACTCGGGGATTTCGGTACGGCACGGTGCGCACCACTCGGCCCAGTAGTTGAGCACCACCCACTGTTTATCCAGCCGTTTTGAGGCGATAGCCTGACCGTTCTGGTCAACTCCATAGTCATTCCCGCAGCCGGCGAGCAACAAAATCCCCATGAATGCCAGTGCCTTCGTCAATCGCCTTGCCATGTGCCAATCCTTGTATTGAATGTGAACGTCGGCGCGGCCCACCGTTTTCGAACGCGCCCGTCTCAGGTGCCTGGTACCTCGCGACACAGTAGAATAGCCGCCACCTTACGCAAGATGCGACCCGCTCATGACCGATCTGACGCTATATCACAACCCGCGCTGCTCCAAATCCCGCGGTGCGCTGGAACTGTTGGAGGCCCGTGGCCTGACGCCCACCGTGGTCCGCTACCTGGAAACCCCGCTCGACGCAGCGCAGTTGGAACGCCTGTTGGCCAAGCTCGGCATCACTGCCCGGCAACTGCTGCGCACCGGTGAGGACGAATACAAGACCCTGAACCTGGCCGATGAAAACCTGAGCCAGTCCCAACTGATCGCCGCCATCGCCGCTCACCCCAAACTCATGGAACGACCGATTCTGGAAACCGCTGACAAGGCCGTGATCGGGCGCCCGCCAGAGAAGATCCTGGAGATCCTGCCGTGAGCACACCGTACATTCTGGTGTTGTATTACAGCCGCAGTGGCTCGACCAACGAAATGGCCCGGCAGATCGCCCGGGGCATCGAGCAGGCCGGGCTGGAAGCGCGGTTGCGCACGGTGCCGGCAATTTCCGCCGAGTGCGAAGCGGTATCGCCGGACATTCCCGAACAAGGCCCGCTGTACGCCAGCCTCGATGACCTGAAAAACTGCGCCGGCCTGGCCCTGGGCAGTCCGACCCGTTTCGGCAACATGGCCGCGCCGCTGAAATACTTTCTCGATGGCACCAGCAACCTGTGGCTGACCGGCGCCCTCGTGGGCAAGCCGGCCGGTGTGTTCACTTCCACCGCGAGCCTGCATGGCGGCCAGGAAACCACTTTGCTGTCGATGATGCTGCCGCTGTTGCACCACGGCATGCTGATCACCGGCCTGCCCTACAGCGAGTCAGCCTTGATCGAAACCGAGGGCGGAGGCACGCCGTACGGCCCGAGCCATCACGCCGGGGCCGACGGTAAAAGCGGCTTGAACGAACATGAAGTGGCGCTGTGCCGGGCACTGGGCTTGCGCCTGGCAAAAACCGCCCTACTGCTGGAGAACGGCCGTGGCTAAGAAGCCGAAAATCCTGCCGCCCATTCAGTGGCTGGAACCGCGGGTACGCATCGCCCGGGCCCTGAGCCTGCTGTGCTTTTTCGGGCTGGTGGGGTTGCTCTGTGTGTATTACCTGCTGATCGCCGACCTGCACGGCGCGCGCCCCTGGGTAATTCTGCTGATCGAGCTGGTGCCGCTGCTGATACTGGCGCCAGGCATGATCAGCGGCAGCCCCCGCGGGCATTCGTGGATGTGCTTTGTGGTGAACCTGTACTTCATCAAAGGCGCGCTGGCGGCCTATGACCCGAACCGACAGGTGTTCGGTTTGCTGGAAATGGCGGCGAGCGTGGCGGTGTTCTGCTCGGCGCTGCTGTATGTGCGCTGGCGGTTTCAGTTGAACCGGCGGTTGGCTGGAGAAGGCGAGATTTCCGTCGCCTGATAGATGGCTATCGCGAGCAGGCTCGCTCCCACAGGGGATCTGTGAACGCCACAAATCTCATGTGGGAGCGAGCCTGCTCGCGATGCGGCCTCAATGATTGACGGTATACGCCAGCATCATCGAAATCTGGCTCATGGGCCTTCCACCACTCTCTTCATGCCACTGGTTGAAGGCCTGCTGCACCGTCGCCAGATCCCTCAGGCTGGTGGGAACTTTGTCGATGATGTCCTGCGCATTGAGCGCCGCCACCACGTCATAACTGGGCACAAAAGTGTCCTTGCCCATCATCCGCAGGAAACGCGGAGCCGACAGACCGCCCAGTTGATGGCCGTGCTTTTTCAGGTAGGTCCACAGGCCTACGATGTCGGTCACCGGCCAGTCGGCGATCAGCGCGCCAAAGCTGCCTTTTTCATGGGCCACGTCCAGTATCAATTGCGCGTTGCGCGGCACGCTCTTGAGCTTGCCCAAGTGACGGATGATCCGCGCGTCCTGCATCAGCCGCTCCAGGTGCTCGGCGCTCATCAGCACGACTTTTTCCGGGTCGAACTTGAAAAACACTTCCTCGAACGCCGGCCACTTGGCGTCCACCAGGCTGTGCTTGAGCCCGGCGCGAAACACCCGCAGCGCCATGGTCGAGAGGTAGCGGTCGTCGCTGATCTTGCGCAGTTGGGCCGGGGTCTTGGGAACAGGCAGGTGGGCTTCCAGTTCAGCCGCCGAACCGAAGCGGTTCAGACAATACTCGTGCAGCCACTTGTAATCGCGCATGCCCTCTCCTGGGGTCGGAAATGAAAACGGCGCTCTAAGTGGCCTGGCCACGAGCGCCGTGAATAGGAGCCGCTGAGTTCGTCAGAGGTTCACCACGTTGACGAATCGCGGCGTGGCGCTTTCGTCGATGCGCAGGTTGGTGAAGTCGAACAGGTTACGGTCCGCCAGTTGCGACGGAACGACGTTCTGCAAGCCGCGGAAAATGCTCTCGGTGCGGCCCGGGGTCTTGCGCTCCCACTCCTGCAGCATCTCCTTGACCACCTGGCGTTGCAGGTTTTCCTGGGAGCCGCACAGGTTGCAAGGGATGATCGGGAACTGCTTGAAGTCTGAATAGGCCTGGATGTCTTTCTCGCTGCAGTAGGCCAGCGGGCGGATCACCACGTTGCGCCCGTCATCGGCGCGCAGCTTGGGCGGCATGGCTTTGAGCGAGCCGTTGTAGAACATGTTGAGGAAAAAGGTCTCGACGATGTCGTCGCGGTGGTGCCCCAGGGCCATCTTTGTCGCGCCGATCTGGTCGGCAAAGGTGTAGAGCGTGCCGCGTCGCAGGCGTGAGCACAGCGAGCAAGTGGTCTTGCCTTCCGGGATCAGCTCCTTGACCACCGAATAGGTGTCCTTCTCGACGATGTGATATTCCACGCCCAGCGATTGAAGGTAGGCCGGCAACACATGCTCGGGGAAACCGGGCTGCTTCTGGTCCATGTTCACCGCGACAATGTCGAACTTGATCGGCGCAACCTTCTGCAAATGCATCAGCACATCGAGCAAGGTGTAGCTGTCCTTGCCGCCGGACAGGCAAACCATGACCTTGTCGCCGTCTTCAATCATATTGAAATCAGCGACCGCCTCACCGGCCTGGCGGCGCAGGCGCTTTTGCAGTTTGTTCTGGTTGACCGTAAGAGTGCCCATGACGCGAAATCCGTGAGGTGTGACGAAAGGCCGGCATTTTACGCAAAAAATCCGCCGTCGGCGAAGGCTGATGACATGCCCTTTTGTGGCGAGGGGATTTATCCCCGCTGGGCTGCGAAGCAGCCCCATTATCCAAAGACTACTGCGGGGCATCAGACCGACTCAGAGGGCTGCTGCGCAGCCCAGCGGGGATAAATCCCCTCGCCACAACGCCAGTGTGTTCGTCAAAGACGATGTAGACAGACCCATCGGCGATTAACACCGTCGCCTACAGCGCGATTTGCTCTAAGCCCCCCATCCCCCTGGCGAGAACTCCTTTCTATACTGCGACATAAGGTCGCACACACTTACAGACCTGTACTTACTCGGCCGTTTGGCCCGTAGGCGCTCCGTTGGGGGGCGATGGCAATAACAAAGGAGTGACTGACTATGATCCATCATGTCGTGGGGCTCTTTACCCACCCTGATCAAGAATGGAAAGAAATCCGTGGCGATCAGGAGGAAAGCATCAGCCACATGTACCTCACCCACACGCTGATCCTGGCGGCCATTCCCGCGGTATCGGCGTTTATCGGCACCACGCAGGTGGGATGGGTCATCGGTAATCGGCCTCCGGTGATGCTGACTCAGGAAAGTGCGCTGTGGATGACCATCATGTCGTACCTCGCCATGTTGGGCGGTGTGGCGGTGATGGGCGCCTTCGTGCACTGGATGGCCCGTACCTATGACGCCAACCCGAGCCTGGCGCGCTGCGTCGCATTCGCCACTTACACCGCGACCCCCTTGTTCATCGGCGGCCTGGCGGCGCTCTATCCGCACATGTGGCTGGGGATGATCGTCGGTACGGCAGCGATCTGCTACACCGTCTACCTGCTGTATGTGGGCCTGCCCACTTTCATGAATATTCCTCAGGACGAGGGTTTTCTGTTTTCCAGTTCGGTGCTCGCCGTGGGTCTGGTGGTGCTGGTGGCTATCATGGCGTTTACGGTGATTGTCTGGGGGCTGGGCGTCGGTCCGGTGTATACCAACTGAAGGGTTCGAACCCGCTCAGGGTTCCCTTCTGAAAACAAAGCAATATCTGCCAATACAGGCCGCCGCAAGGCGGCCTTCCTGTGTTTGGCGCTGGCGAAACGACCACTGGGCGTCTGGGCGATTCGCAACGGCCGGCGCTTGCGGCATACTCAAGCCTCTGGAGACCCGTACAGCATGCTTGAGCAACTCAATACCCGCGTCGAAGAGTGTTACCAACAAGCCGAAACCTTTTTCAAACGTCCTTTCAAACGTCCCGTGGTCAGCTTCAAATTGCGTGGCCAGAAGGCCGGTGTCGCGCACCTGCATGAGAATCTGCTGCGCTTCAATCCACAGTTGTACCGGGAAAACGCCGAAGACTTTCTCAAGCAGACCGTCGCCCACGAGGTTGCGCACCTGATTGCCCATCAGCTATTCGGCGAACGCATTCAGCCTCATGGTGAAGAGTGGCAACTGATCATGCGCGGCGTGTACGAACTGCCGCCCAACCGCTGCCATACCTACGAGATCAAGCGCCGCAGCGTGACCCGCTACATCTACAAATGCCCCTGCGACGGCAGCGACTTCCCCTTCTCGGCCCAGCGTCACAGCCTGGTACGTCAGGGGCGCCGCTATTTGTGCCGCAGTTGCCGCAATACCTTGGTGTTCAGTGGCGAGACTCGGGTGGAGTAGCAGGTTTTTGTGGCGTCTGGGCTGGCCCCATCGCGAGCAGGCTCGCTCCCACAGGAATTCTGTGAGTGCTATAGATCCAGTGTGGGAGCGAGCTTGCTCGCGATGAGGCCCGAAAGAACGCTACAAAACCACCCCGGCATCGCGCAGTTGCGCAATCCGCTCAACACTGAACCCCAACTCCCCCAACACCTGATCCGTGTGCGCTCCCAGCCCCGCGCCAATATGCCGAGGCTCGGGCAAGCCCTGCGAGAACTTCAACGGACAGGCCATCTGCGTCTGGCTCGAGCCATCGCCACGAGGCACCTGGGTCACGACGTCCCGGGCCGCTAACTGGGGATGCCTGAGTGTTTCTTCCAGGCTCAGCACCGGTTCGACGCAAGCATCAACCCCTGCAAACAACCGGCACAGCTCAGCGAAATCATGCTTCTGGAATTCAGCCTGCAATTGCTGCTTTAGCTGCCGTTGCTGATCTGGATGGGGCGACAGCCCCTGGGCCGCCAGCTCCGACCGTCCCAGGGTCTCGCACAACGCCTGCATGAAGACCGGCTCCAGGCTGCCCACCGACATCCAACGGCCATCCCGGGTGCGGTAATAGTCATAGAAGCTGCCACCGTTGAGCATCTGGTTTTCCCACTCAGGTGCCACGCCGCAGGCCAGATAACCGGCACCGGCCAAAGCGTTGAGGCTGAACACGCAGTCGGTCATGCTCACGTCCAGATGCTGGCCCTGCCCGGTCTGCTGACGGGCGATCACCGCCGCCAACAGCCCGATCACCCCGTGCAGGGAACCACCGGCGATGTCCGCCGCCTGGATGCCCAGCGGCAATGGCCCGGCGTCGGCACGCCCAGTGTGGCTGGCCAGTCCCGCCAGGGCCAGGTAGTTGATGTCGTGGCCGGCGCGATCCTTGTAGGGACCGGTCTGGCCATAGCCGGTGATGGACACGTAGATCAATCGGGGATTGATCGCCTTCAAGGCTTCGTACCCCAGGCCCAGCCGCTCCATCACACCGGGGCGGAACTGTTCCAGCAGGATGTCGTGGTCGCCCAGCAACTGCTTGATCACCTCCAGCGCCGCCGGCTGCTTGAGGTCCAGGGCCAGGCTGCGCTTGTTGCGGTTGAGGTAGGCATGGCTGGCCGAGACGCCCTGATCATGGGGCGGCAGTATCCGTAACAGATCCGGGCGGGTCGGCGACTCGATGCGCAACACCTCGGCCCCCATGTCCGCCAGCAACAATGAGGCGAACGGGCCGGGCAGCAGGGTCGAGAAGTCCAGAACCTTGAGCGATGCCAGTGGGCCTTGCATGGGCGATCTCCGCGAGGTGATGCCCTCAAGACTAGGCAGGGGTTGGCGGTGGAGCAATTACCGCAGGTGTCAGTCTGGCTGACCATTGCGCTCAGCAACAGCATCCTCGACTGAAAAATCCCTCAAATAAAAAAACCCGCCGAAGCGGGTTTTTTATTGCAGCGAAAGGTTACTTCACAGCAGCAGGGGTTGGGCCTTCGGCCACGCCCAGGTCGTCTTCTTCACGGGTGTCGGAGATGCCGCGACCGCCGGAAGCCAGTTCGCTCTGCAACTGGTCTACGTCCAGTTCCTTGACCCACTTGGCAACCACGATGGTGGCCACAGCATTGCCCACCAGGTTGGTCAGGGCGCGGGCTTCGGACATGAAGCGATCGATACCCAGAATCAGCGCCAAGCCAGCTACCGGCAGATGACCCACAGCCGACAGGGTGGCCGCCAGCACGATGAAGCCGCTACCGGTCACGCCGGCAGCACCTTTGGACGACAGCAGCAGCACCAGCAACAGGGTGATCTGGTGAGTCAGGTCCATCGGCGTGTCAGTGGCCTGGGCGATGAACACCGCAGCCATGGTCAGGTAGATCGAAGTGCCGTCGAGGTTGAACGAGTAGCCGGTCGGGATCACCAGACCCACTACGGATTTCTGCGCGCCCAGACGCTCCATCTTGATCAGCATGCGTGGCAGGGCCGATTCCGACGAGGAAGTACCCAGCACGATCAGCAGTTCTTCACGGATGTAACGGATCAGCTTGACGACACTGAAGCCGTGGGCCCGGCAGATGGCGCCCAGCACCACCAGGACGAACACCACACAGGTGATGTAGAAGCAGATCATCAACTGGCCCAATTGCACCAGCGAACCGACACCGTAGGCGCCGATGGTGAACGCCATGGCACCGAACGCACCGACGGGCGCCAGTTTCATGATCATGTTGATGATGTTGAACATCACGTGGGCGAAGCGATCGATGAAGTCCAGCACCGGCTTGCCGTAGGCACCCAGGCGATGCAGGGCGAAACCGAAGATCACCGAGAACATCAGCACTTGCAGGATATCGCCATTGGCGAACGCGCCGACGATGGTGTTCGGGATCACGTTGAGGATGAAGGCCACGATGCTCTGGTCTTTACCAGCCGAGATGTAACCGGCGATCTTGCTGGTGTCCAGGGTCGTCACATCGATGTGCATGCCGGCGCCCGGTTGCACGACGTTGACCACGACCAGACCGATCAACAGGGCGATCGTGGAGACGATTTCGAAGTACAGCAGCGCGTAGCCACCGGTCTTGCCCACCGACTTCATGTTCTGCATGCCGGCAATACCGCTGACAACGGTACAGAAGATGATGGGAGCGATGACCATTTTGATCAGTTTGATGAATCCGTCACCCAGCGGTTTGAGGGCAACGCCGGTCTGCGGATAGAAGTGGCCGAGCAAAATGCCGATGGCAATGGCTACGATCACCTGGAAATACAGGGATTTGTACAGTGGCTGACGAGTCGTCATGGCAAACCTTCCTCAAGCGTCCCGTGTGACAACATCCACCTGTCGTCCACGAAACCTCAATTGCGAACCCTCCTGCACTGGAGGGATTTGTTTTGGCGGCTGCACGGTGGCAGACCTGCGGATGCCTATCGCAAGGCCCATGCCATTTTCCGGAAAATGCCTACAACCCCTGAGCTACAAGGGCTACACGCGGGTAAACAGACCTGAACAGCCAGACGCAGATGGCGGATTCCCGCCCACAAGGCCGTTCTCGCTCCGGGATTTGGCGGATATCCGCCTTGTCGAGCGCAAGGCCCCTGCTACCATCGGCAGCTCAATAAACGGATTCCTGCCATGCGCCAACGCACCATCGCCAGCCACTTCGCCCGCGCCGCCCTGGGTGGTGCGCGCCGGCAAGGTTTCGATTACGTTCCCTTGTTGCAACAGCTGGGCATCAGCCCCGAGCTGTTGGACGAGCCGCGAGCACGCATAGCACCAGCGCAGTTCGCCAGCCTGTTGCAGGCCCTGCGGCTGGCACTGGGGGACGAGTATCTGGGATTTGGTCTGGCCCCCAGTAAACCCGGGACGTTTGCCATGATGTGTCACGCGTTGATCCACTGCCGGACCCTGGGCAAGGCACTTCAGCGCGGGTTGTTGTTCTACAGCCTCTTCCCCGACGCCCCGAGCCTGACGCTTGAGGCCGAAGGGGAACGGGTGCGTTTGAACCTGGATGAAACGACACTGCGCGACCCCGACCATTTCCTGGCCGAAAGCCTGCTGGTGATCTGGCATCGCCTCGGCAGTTGGCTGATCGGCCAGCGGATCGGTCTGGAACAGGCGACATTCAGCTATGCCAAGCCCGCCCATGGGGCCGAGTACGATCTGTTGTTCCCCTGCCCGCTGGTGTTCCAGGCGCAACGTTGCAGCCTGTTGTTCCACAGTCGTTACCTGGATATGCCGTTGTTGCAGGACGAACGAACCCTCAAACACTTTCTCGAACATTCCCCCGCCGACCTGCTGTCACGCCCTGACGATGGCAACAGCCTGAGCAGCCAGCTACGCCGCCTGCTCAGCCGCGACGCCGCACGCTGGCCGGATCTGGACACCGTCGCCGCCCATCTGCACATCAGTCCGCAGACGTTGCGCCGGCATCTGCGGGAGGAAGGCACCAGCTTCCAGGAACTCAAGGATCAGCTGCGGCGGGATATCGCCATCTACCATCTGGGACGCGCGGACCTGTCGTTGCAGCAGATTGCCGAACAGCTGGGATTCTCTGAACCGTCGGCGTTTCACCGGGCATTCAAGAAATGGACGGGGGTGACGCCGGGGGCTTATCGGGAGCAGGAGAGTTGATGGAGGGGCTGCAGATTTTCAGTGGACACACAACCCGCGCGCCCCTCAGATCAAAATGTGGGAGCTTGGCTTGCCCGCGATGGCGCCCTTGAGACCGCCATCGCGGGCAAGTCATGCTCCCACAGGTCTGATCCCAGCAGGTATCCGTTAGCAGTCAAAGCACCGGAAAATGAATCCGAAATGCCGCCCCGCCCAACTCTGAATCCCCCAGGGTCAACCGGGCGCCGTAGCTTTCGATGATGTCTTTGACCACCGCCAGCCCAATGCCCTGCCCCGGATGCTGGCGATCCAGCCGCTCACCACGCTGCAGAATCCGCGCGCGTTGATCCGGCGGCACACCTGGCCCGTCATCCTCGACACACAATTCAATACCGCCGAGGGTCTGATGCACGCTGATGCGCACCTCGCCCAGGCACAGCCGATAGGCGTTTTCCAACAGATTGCCGAGCATTTCCAGCAAGGCGCCCTGCTCGATCGGCACATGGCACTGCTCCGGCAGATCGAAGCTGACGTGGACGCGCTTGTCGCGATAGACCTTGTCCAGCGTATCGCACAGGCTTTGCAGCACCGGGCGCAAGCGCACCTGATGGCGCACCAGGCCACTTTTGCGCAGGCTGGCGCGCTGCAACTGATAGCCGATCTGCTGGCTCATGCGCTCGATCTGGCTTTGCAGCACCCAGGCCTGTCCACGATCATCGGCGCGCCGGGCCATGTCTTCACTCACGCCTTGCAGCACCGCCAGCGGGGTTTTCAGGCTATGAGCCAAATCATCGAGGGAGTCACGATAGCGGCTGCGCTGCTCCCGCTCGCCATGCAACAGGCGGTTGAGGGAACCGGTCAAGCGCAGCAGCTCCCGGGGGTGCTCGGTGCTGAGACTTTCCCGGCTGCCGCTTTCGATTTCGTCCAGTTCCTGGCTCAGGCGCCTCAACGCGCGAAGTCCCCAGCTCAGGCCAATCCACAACAGGGCCAACAACACTGCCAGCGCAGCACCGAAGCCCAGGTAGAGATTTTCCCGCAGGCCGTCGAGCGTCACTTCGTAATCGCGCACCGGTTGCAGGGTGACGAAACTGAACGCCGCACTCTGGCCACCGAGCAGTTTGACTTCGACGTCGTAGACGAAAAACTCCTGGCCGTTGTCTTCGCGGATACGCGCAAACTGATTGCCCTGGCCGTCGTAGCGCGGCGTGTAATTGATGTTCTCTTCCCGAGTGGCCTTGGACCGCCACACCAAGCGCCCGTCGCGATCATAGATGTAGCCCAGCAGACGGGCATCGGCGAGGTTAAAGCGCTCATCGGGCAATTGCGCCGGCATCTTCAAGCGGTTGTTTTCCACGCGGGCAGCGGAAATGAGCGTGGTCACGTCCGACGCCAGGCGTTGTTCGATGGACTCCTGCAGGGCCAGGCTGAACGCGCCTTGCATGGCCGGCAGCAGTGCCAGCATGAACAACACCGCCAGGGTCATGGCGGCCAGCATCAACCGCAACCGTAGCGAACGAATCACTGGCAACGCTCGTTGAACAGGTAACCCAGGCCACGCACGGTTTCGATCGGTTTGAAGCCGGCCGGGGCTTCCAGTTTGCGCCGCAGACGCCCCACCAGCACTTCGATGACATTGGGGTCACGCTCGTCGTCATCCGGGTAAAGCTGCTCCATCAAGCGGTCCTTGGCGACCACCTGCTGATGATGGCGCATCAGGTATTCAAGGATGCGGTATTCATAGGCCGTCAGCGCCAACGCTTCCTCACCCAGGGACGCTTGCTTGCGATTGAGGTCCAACAGCAACGGACCGGCCACGATGGTCGACTGGGTGAAACCACTGGAACGGCGCAACAACGCGTTCAGGCGGGCCTCCAGCTCTTCGAACTGAAACGGCTTGACCACGTAGTCGTCGGCACCGGCGGCCAGACCTTCGACCTTGTCCTGCCAGTTGCCGCGGGCAGTAAGGATCAGGATCGGGAAGGTCTTGTCCTGGGAGCGCAACCGGCGGATCAGCTCCAGCCCGCTGATGCCCGGCAAGCCCAGGTCGATCACCGCCAGGTCGTGATTGAATTGCGCGACCTGATACAAGGCCTCCTCGGCATTGGCCACGGCCTGCACCACATGGCCGCTGTCGGTCAGACGGGTCTGCAGGTGATGGCGCAGCAAGGCTTCGTCTTCGACGACCAGTAATTTCATGGGGCTCTCCCAGGCAAATCGAACAGTCCAGTCATGCACATCGGTTTACGAGAAGCGGCGCCGGATCGTCTTGGGCCGATCCGGCTGACCACGCTCACCTTCCAGCCTTAGAACGTGTAGTTGGCCGAGAGATAAGTCTGGGCACTGCTGGTCAGGTCCAGCGATCCAACCTTGCCACCTGCGTGGGGGCTCATCTCGGTGCTGGCGTTGCTGCGCAGGTAACGGTAACCCAGTTCCAGCGAGGTGTTTTGTGAAACCTTCTGCAGGATGCCGGCCTGCAAGCCCACGGCGTAGCCGATATCGCTGTCACGGCTATAGCCGGGGGAGTCCTGGGTCAGTTTGGTCAGGCCCGCCGTACCGCCGCCGAACAGCTTGGTGCTGCCGGTGACCGGATAGAACATATCGTAACTGCCCAGCAGGTTTTCCTGGCGCAATTTAATGCCATTGTGAGTGCCCGAAACGTTGTCGTACGTGGCGTAGTAGCGACCCTGGTCGTTTTGCCGGCCCAGTCGGACGCCATAGGTGGTGTCCTTGCCGATGATACCGTCGGCGTTCGGGTGATTGAGGTTAGCGTTCAGCGCGTCGGACTTCTTGACCTTGTCGCTGGTCTGGCCGAGGGTCAGGCTGGCGAAGTTGTCATCGGCGTGGGCCATGGCGCTGGCGCCCAGCACCGTGAAAGCCAACAGCAGAGTTTTCATGTGAGTCATGTTCAAGCTCCTGTGCAACGTGGGTGGTTTGTGAAGTCACAGCCACGTTAACCAACCGTCCCTGAATGGCCCTTGAACGTTCTCTGAACCTGCGCTGAATGAATCGGCTAAAGTGTTCTGTCTCACCCCCTGCACTTATCAAGGAGATCCGTCATGCACAGGTTGCTTGCTGTTGTACTTCTGGCCTTTAGCGCCGCGAGCCACGCCGCCATCCAGACCCAGGAGATTCCCTACACCAGTGCCGACGGCACCAAACTGATGGGTTACTACGCTTACGACGACGCGGTCAAAGGCCCGCGCCCGGGCGTGGTGGTGGTACATGAATGGTGGGGGCTGAACGATTATTCCAAGCGCCGCGCCCGTGACCTCGCGGGCCTGGGCTACAGCGCGCTGGCCATCGACATGTACGGCGACGGCAAGAACACCGAGCACCCCAAGGACGCCATGGCGTTCATGCAGGCGGCTCTCAAGGACGGCAAGGCGGCCAGTGCGCGGTTCCAGGCCGGCCTCGACCTGTTGAAGAAACAACCTCATACCGACCCGGACAAAATCGCCGCCATCGGTTACTGCTTCGGCGGCAAAGTGGTGCTGGATGCGGCGCGCCAGGGTGTTCCACTGGCCGGCGTGGTGAGTTTCCACGGCGCGCTGGTCACCAATACCCCGGCAACACCGGGCAGCGTCAAGGCCAAGGTCCTGGTCGAACATGGCGCGCTGGACAGCATGGTCACCCCGGACAACGTCACCGCGTTCAAGAGCGAAATGGACAAGGCCGGTGCCGACTACACCTTCGTCAACCTTGAAGGCGCCAAGCACGGCTTCAGCAACCCCGACGCCGACCGCCTGGGTCACGGCGAACATGGCGGGCCGGATATTGGCTACAACAAGCAAGCCGATGAAAAGTCCTGGGCGGACATGCAGAAGTTCTTCAAGAAGATTTTTGGCTGAACCCCATCCTTCAGCTGAAACACCCCCCTGTGGCGAGGGAGCAAGCTCCCTCGCCACAAAAGCCTCACCCGCTCACAATCTTTATGCCCCACTACCCAGCCTCAAGCCAACCCGGCAAAATGCCGGGCATGAATGTTCTCCCCGCCCTGCCCGCCTGCTGCACGCCCCTGGACGATCAATGGCTGTTGCCTCAAGTCCTGCCCGATACCCTGCTGCTGAGCACCCGCTTCGATCCGTTGTTGCTAAGCGCTGATGATTTTCCGAACAGTGCCATCGAGCCGCCCGCGAGCATCCAGCGTTCGGTGGCCAAGCGTCAGGCGGAATTTCTTGCCGGGCGGATCTGCGCCCGAGCGGCCCTTCATCAGTTGGACGGCCAGACCTGTGTGCCGGCCATCGGTGACGACCGCGCCCCGGTATGGCCGGCCCATGTCAGTGGCTCGATCACCCACAGCACCGGCCGGGCCGCGGCCATCGTCGCCAGAAAACACCACTGGCAAGGGCTGGGCATGGACCTGGAAAACCTGCTCGATCCCGAGCGGGCCGAGCGCCTGGCCGGTGAAATCCTCACCCCGCCGGAACTGCTGCGCATGGCCGCGACCGCGCAAGATGACCGAGCATTGCTGGTGACCCTGACCTTTTCCGTGAAGGAAAGCCTGTTCAAGGCGCTGTACCCGATCGTCAGGCAGCGCTTTTATTTCGAACATGCCCAAGTGCTGGAATGGACCCACAGCGGACAGGTTCGGCTGCAGTTGCTCACCGACCTGTCGGCCGAGTGGCGTCATGGCAGTGAACTGTCGGCGCAGTTTGGTGTGAAGGATGGGCAGTTGTTGAGTCTGGTGGGGATCAAGGCCTGAGATTTGTCGCGTTTTTCAGGCCCTCATCGCGAGCAGGCTCGCTCCCACAGGAGACTGCATTTCAATGTGGGAGCGAGCCTGCTCGCGATAAGGCCCGCACAGGCGCCACACCTTCAAGACCTGTCCTGATGCCGCGGCCAGCTCAAGCTGAAGCAGGCCCCACCCAGGCTCTTGCTCTTGCCGATCAATGCCCGGCCATCGTGCCAGTGGATGATCCGCCGCACGATCGACAACCCCAACCCATGACCACCTGAAGCACGGGCACGGCTGTCGTCCAGGCGCAGGAAGGGCTTGAAGATCCGCTCCCACGCCGCCTCCGGCACGCCGGGCCCGTCGTCCTCGACGTCCACCCGACAACGCAACTGACCCACCTGGTAACTGACCGTCACCCGGGAGCTGGCGTGACGCATCGCATTGCTCACCAGGTTCTGCAGGGCCCGATGCAGGAAGCGCGGCTCGGCCTCGACCCAGGCGCCATCGCAATCAGCGGCAGACAGGCACAGGCCGCGCTCGACCGTAATCCCGGCCCGAAGCGGTCCCAACTCTTCAATGACCTGATTGACCAGCGCATCCAGATCCACGCGCTGGAAGTTCAGAGCCGGCGATCCCTGCTCCAGTCGCGCATAGGTCAGCATCTCGTCCACCAGCCGATCCAGGTCTTCGATGTCGTGATCCATGCCCGCCAGGTATTTGTCCCGGGCCTGGGGCGTGGTAGCGCTGCCGATCATCTCCAGGCCAAAACGCAGGCGCGCCACCGGGGTGCGCAACTCATGGGACACCGCACGCACCAGCTCCCGCTGAATCGCCAACAACTGCTGCAAGTGTTCGGCCATGCCGTTGAACGCGGCGGCCAATCGCCCTACCGAGTCAGCACCGCGAGCCGGCACCCGGGTTTCCAGGCTGCCCTGGGCGATCTGGGTGGCGGCCGATTCCAGACCACGCAGACGCCGCTCCAACTGGCGCACCAACAGGTAAACGATCAGCCCGATCAGGCTCAACCCCAGCGCCGCGATCAGCACCAGCCACTCAGGCGGATAAGGGTTCATCTGGTACAACGGGCCGATTTCCAGCACCCACGGCGTACCGACCATGCCGGCGAACACCCGGATCGAGTCACCGCCCTTGCCCAGCGCCATGACCGTGTCGCCCTCGGCCACGCGCCGACGCTGGTCTTCGTCCATGTCCGCCTGCGTAATGGGCATCAGCCGCAGGTCAAACCCGAAGCCTTTTTCCTGCTTGAGTTGCGCCAGGCGTTCAGGCTGCTCGGCCACCGGGTAACGCACCAACTCATCGGCCAGCAGGTAGATAGTTGCCCGGGCCAGTTGCTCGCTGATCTGACGGACCTCCCCGACCAGCATCAGTTTTTCAGCGTCGCTGACCAGCCGATAAACTTTCGCCGCATGGGGCCCGGTCTGCTCCACCAGGGCCTGGCCGCGCATGACACGGGTGCGCTGGCCGAGATCCAGATCGGTCTGGGCGTAAGTCTGCAACGCCAGGGGAATGCCCAGCAGGCGTTCCCACACCGCCAGGGCCCGGCGTCGCTCGGTGTCGTTCATGGGCCGCAGATTATCGGCCATCAAGGAAAACGTGCCGTGGGCCAGACGCTCGCGGTACTGCTCACTGCGAGTCTGGTTGAGCAAATGCAGGGCCAGCACGCCGAGTACCGCCACCAGCACCAGGGCCGCGCACATGCCGCCGTAAATGCGCAGGAAGATCGAGTTCACGGCGTCGGGTCTACGCAAGCTTCAGGAACGAACAGATAACCCTTGCTGCGGATGGTCTTGATCAGCCGTGGATGGTCCGGGTCGTCGCCGATCTTGGGACGGATGCGCGAGATGCGCACGTCGATGGAGCGGTCCTGGCCGTCATAACCGATGCCGCGCAGGGCAGTGAAGATTTCTTCCCGGGACAGGATGCGCCCGGCATTGGATACCAGCAGCCACAACAGATCGAACTCGGCACTGGTCAGCTCGATGCCGTTGTCTTGCAGCCAGGCTTCGCGCAAGGCGTTATCCACCACCAGCGGGCCGAATTGCAGACGCCGTGGTTTTTGCGGCGTGGCCGGTTCCGGTTCGCTGCGTCGCAACAGGGCCTGGACGCGGGCCAAGAGCAGGCGTGGCCGCACCGGTTTGCAGACGTAATCGTCGGCGCCCAGGTCCAGGCCCTGTATCTGATCGGTGTCGTCGGTGCGGGCGGTGAGCATCAGGATCGGCCCGTCGTAATGCTCGCGCACCTTGCGGCAGATGCTCAGGCCGTCCTCGCCGGGCAGCATCAGGTCGAGGATCACCAGGTCCGGTTGCTCGGCAATGATCCGCGCCGCCGCCACCGCACCGTTGCCTTCAATGGCCACGCGCAGGCCGTTGCTTTCCAGGTACTCGCGAGTCAGCTCGGCCAGCCGCTGGTCATCCTCGACGATCAATACCTGCCAGGCTTCTTGTTCCACGGGGGGCCTCGTCTTGTTGTGAGAATAAGGAGGGATCGGCATCTAGATGGGCACTATCAGATGAGCACTTACCTGTGGCGAGGGGATTTATCCCCGCTGGGTCGCGAAGCGGCCCCTGCATTCCGTCTGACACACCATAGCCGCCCGTTTCAGGGCTACTCCGCAGCCCAGCGGGGATAAATCCCCTCGCCACAGGGTGGTACCCACTTCGAATGCACCTCCCCCATCTTTTTGTCATGTTAAAGGAGGATAAGCATGCCCATGCACGGGCCGATTGTATAAACGCCGGCCCTGCATAAAACAAGCGGACAAATGCGTTCGGTCGCGCGGGACTTGTATGGTAACGTCCGCGCCCGCAAAAACCATCGGGCTGTTTTCGGATCGTTAAAACGATGAAAAAAGGTCCACTCCAGCAAGGTCGCGGCCTACAGAGCTGTTCCACGTTTCGCACACAAATTACGCACAGGCTTATCCACAGGTAGCACGTTGCATTCATCCCCCAAAACGCATTATCTTGTAGCCCGTCGCGTAAAAAACCCTACATGTAGGGTTTTCGACCAAAAACCAAACACAAGTCGGACAGATAATTCAAGCGCTTTTCTTGCCTTTGTCCGACTGAAACACCGCATTCCCCCAAGACCAGACCGCCCCTTGCGGATGGCCATCGTTTCAAGGTCAAAACGACCAGAACGGTACGGGTGTTGCAGTCCATTGCAGGCACCTCTGCAATCCGGTTTCGAGCCCAGGCTCGAAGCCCAGAACTTCGGAAGGAAGCGGTATTCAGGCCTGCTTCCTACTGTCCCGAAGTTGTTATACCCGGCGCCAGTCGGTTGTAGTGCTTCAGGACGGAACGGTGGGCACCGTGATGGTGCCCAAACAAACATAGAGAATGTGGAGACACCCATGCACACCGACACAACTCGCGAGAACCCGCAGGGCACCGCGCCGCTGGCCGCTGATTCGAACTCGGATCTGGCCGCTACCGCGCCTGGCCAACTGCGTGTGATCAAGCGTAACGGCACTGTCGTTCCTTACACCGATGACAAGATCACCGTCGCCATCACCAAAGCGTTTCTCGCAGTTGAGGGCGGCACCGCCGCCGCTTCGTCGCGCATCCACGACACCGTGGCCCGCCTGACCGAGCAAGTCACCGCAACCTTCAAGCGTCGCATGCCGTCGGGTGGCACCATCCACATCGAAGAAATCCAGGACCAGGTCGAACTGGCCCTGATGCGTGCCGGCGAGCAGAAAGTGGCCCGCGACTATGTGATCTACCGTGATTCGCGCGCCAAGGAACGTGCCACCCGCTCCCCGGCCGACGCACCGGTCCAGGCCCACCCTTCGATCCGCATCGCACGCGCCGACGGCAGCCTCGCGCCGCTGGACATGGGTCGCCTGAACACCATCGTCACCGAAGCCTGCGAAGGCCTGGAAGAAGTCGACGGCGACCTGATCCAGCGCGAAACCCTGAAAAACCTCTATGACGGCGTCGCACTCAAGGACGTCAACACTGCACTGGTGATGACCGCGCGGACCCTGGTGGAACGCGAGCCGAACTACTCCTTCGTGACCGCCCGCCTGCTGATGGACACCCTGCGTGCCGAAGGCCTGAGCTTCCTGGAAGTCGCCGAGAGCGCGACCCACCACGAAATGGTCGACCTGTACGCCAAGGCCTTGCCGGCCTACGTCGCCAAGGGTATCGAATTCGAATTGCTGAACCCGGTACTGGCCGAGTTCGACCTGGAAAAGCTCGGCAAGGCGATCAACCACGAGCGCGACCAGCAGTTCACTTACCTGGGTCTGCAAACCCTGTACGACCGTTACTTCATCCACAAGGACGGTATCCGTTTCGAACTGCCGCAGATTTTCTTCATGCGCGTGGCCATGGGCCTGGCGATCGAAGAGAAGCAGCGTGAAGACCGCGCCATCGAGTTCTACAACCTGTTGTCGTCCTTCGACTACATGGCCTCGACCCCGACGCTGTTCAACGCCGGCACCCTGCGTCCACAACTGTCGAGCTGCTACCTGACCACCGTGCCGGATGACCTGTCGGGCATCTATGGCGCCATCCACGACAACGCCATGCTGTCCAAATTTGCCGGCGGCCTGGGCAACGACTGGACCCCGGTTCGCGCATTGGGCTCGTACATCAAGGGCACCAACGGCAAATCCCAGGGCGTCGTACCGTTCCTCAAGGTAGTCAACGACACCGCGGTCGCGGTCAACCAGGGCGGCAAGCGCAAAGGCGCGGTGTGTGCCTACCTGGAAACCTGGCACATGGACATCGAAGAGTTCATCGAGCTGCGCAAGAACACCGGTGATGACCGTCGTCGTACCCACGACATGAACACCGCCAACTGGATCCCTGACCTGTTCATGAAGCGCGTCTTCGACGACGGCAAGTGGACCCTGTTCTCGCCATCCGAAGTTCCAGACCTGCATGACCTGACCGGCAAGGCTTTCGAAGAGCGCTACGAGTATTACGAAGCCCTGACCGAGTACAACAAGATCAAGCTGTTCAAAGTCGTCCAGGCCAAAGACCTGTGGCGCAAGATGCTGTCGATGCTGTTCGAAACCGGCCACCCATGGCTGACCTTCAAGGACCCGTGCAACCTGCGCAGCCCGCAGCAGCACGTGGGCGTGGTCCACAGCTCGAACCTGTGCACCGAGATCACCTTGAACACCAACAAGGACGAGATCGCCGTCTGCAACCTGGGCTCGATCAACCTGCCGAACCACATCGTCGATGGCAAGCTGGACACCGCCAAGCTGCAACGCACCGTGAACACCGCCGTGCGCATGCTCGACAACGTGATCGACATCAATTACTACTCGGTGCCGCAGGCGAAGAACTCCAACTTCAAGCACCGTCCGGTCGGCCTGGGCATCATGGGCTTCCAAGACGCCTTGTACCTGCAGCACATCCCGTACGGTTCGGACGCTGCGGTCGAGTTCGCCGACAAGTCCATGGAAGCGGTCAGCTACTACGCGATCCAGGCTTCCTGCGACCTGGCCGACGAGCGCGGCTCGTACGAGACGTTCCAGGGTTCGCTGTGGTCCAAGGGCGTGTTGCCGCTGGACTCGCAACAGATCCTGATCGAACAGCGTGGCCAGAAGTACATCGACGTTGACCTGAACGAATCCCTGGACTGGGCACCGGTTCGCGCCCGTGTACAGAAAGGCATCCGTAACTCCAACATCATGGCCATCGCTCCGACCGCCACCATCGCCAACATCACTGGCGTGTCGCAGTCGATCGAACCGACCTACCAGAACCTGTATGTGAAATCGAACCTGTCGGGCGAGTTCACCGTGATCAACCCGTACCTGGTTCGCGACCTCAAGGCCCGCGGCCTGTGGGACTCGGTCATGATCAACGACCTGAAGTACTACGATGGTTCGGTACAGCAGATCGAGCGCATCCCGCAGGAGCTCAAGGAGCTCTACGCCACCGCGTTCGAAGTGGACACCAAGTGGATCGTCGACGCGGCCAGCCGTCGCCAGAAGTGGATCGACCAGGCTCAGTCGCTGAACCTGTACATCGCCGGTGCCTCGGGCAAGAAGCTGGACGTGACCTACCGCATGGCCTGGTACCGTGGTCTGAAAACCACCTACTACCTCCGTGCCCTGGCCGCCACCAGCACCGAGAAGTCGACCATCAACACCGGCAAGCTGAACGCTGTTTCCAGCGGCGGCAACCACGGTGACGATTCGGTCCTGGCGGCTCCAGCCGGCCCGGCACCCGTGCCAAAGGCCTGCGCGATCGATGAGCCGGATTGCGAAGCTTGCCAATAAGCTGAGTGGGTGGGCGCTGCAAGGCGCTTGCTAAAGAAGCCCCCGATAGACCGCTGGTTTATTGGGGGTTTTCTTTTGCCTTGAGAAAAGTAGCGACTGGGCTGACCCCATCGCGAGCAGGCTCGCTCCCACATATGTTCCGGTTCGTTCGCAAGATTTGCGCTCACTGAAAATCCCTGTGGGAGCGGCTTTGGTTCAGCCAGTGACCACATTGGAATGCGTCCACCTGTGGGAGCGAGCCTGCTCGCGATGAGGCCGGGACAGCCCCCCCGAAAACACCCACCCACAAAAAAGCCCCTCTTGCGAGGGGCTTCTTGTGCAGCGTTCAAGCGACCTTCGATATCAAGCCATCTGAATGATGGTCTGCATGATGGTGCTCTGGGTGGAGATGGTCTTGGCGTTCGCCTGGTAGTTGCTCTGGGCCTTGATCAGCTCGACCAGTTCATTGGTCAGGTTGACGTTGGACTCTTCCAGGGAGTTGGAGACGATCGAACCCAGGGTGCCGGTTTCCGGAGCATCGTAGCCCGGGATACCCGAGGCGAAGGTTTCTTTCCAGCCGCTGCCGCCTACCGGTTGCAGGCCTTGCTCGTTGGTGAAGCTGGCAAGGGCGAGCTGACCGATCGGCTTGGTCTGGTTGTTGCTGAAGTTGGCCAGCAGTACACCGCTACCGTCGATGGTCAGGTTGGTGATCTGGCCAGTGGCGTAGCCGTTCTGGGCAGGAATCGAACGCGCGGTGTCGGCGTTGAACTGGGTGGTGTTGGCCATGGAGACGGTGATAGTCGACGAACCGGCGCCGTTGGCGGTCCACACACCGTTGGTCACGGTGCCAGGCACCCAGCCAGTGAGTACCAGATCGTTGTTGATGGTCGCAGGCGGGGTGCTGACCTGGACCAACTTGCCATTCGAGTCAAAGGTCATCGTCGAAGGAACGGGGGCGTTCGGCGCAACCGGCGCACTGCCATTGAGGTTACGGCCATCGATCAGGGTGTAGACATCCCACGTGTTGGCGCCAGTCTTGACCATGTACTGGTCCATCGAGTGCTGGTTGCCCTGGGTATCGTAGACAGGGGTGGTGAATTGCTTGGTGAACGTGGCGGTATCGGTTGGATCGAATACGTAGGGAGCCGCCTGGGAAATCGGCGTTGCCGTCGAATTCAGGTTAATCGTCGACGAAACCAGGCTGGTCGCTTGCGGCGGCAGGTTGGAAGTGTCGATACGCAGGTCGGTCAGAATACCGTTGAGGATGTTGCCATTGGCATCCACGCCATAGCCCTGCAAACGCGCAGTGCCATCGCTGTTGGTGATGAAACCTTCCTTGTCGGTCTTGAACGTACCGGCACGGGTGTAGCTCAGGGAACCGTCGTTGCTCAGGACAAAGAAGCCCGAACCCTGGATGCCCATGTCCAGCACGTTGCCGGTGTTGTTGACGTCACCCTGGCTGAACTGCTGGGAGACGTTGGCCAGGCGCACGCCGTTACCGACGGTCTTGGTGCCGCTGCCCAGCCTGGTGGCCGAGTAGACGTCTTCGAATTCCGCACGGGACGATTTGAAACCGGTGGTCGCCACGTTGGCGATGTTGTTGCCGGTCACGTCCAGGTGCTTGTTGGCTGCATAGAGACCGCTAAGGCCGATGTTGAAAGACATGTTGCACTCCTTTTGCCGGTTTAGTCGGCTCTACATACCAATAGTTTGTACTTTGGACAGGGCGATGCTGCCCAGCCCGGCCAGGTTGAGCATCAGCTCACCGCCCGTCTGGCTGATCGTCACGCTGCTGACGGTCGCCGGCAGGTTGGTGATCAGCGACACGGGCTTATCGTCGATAGTGGTCGAAGCGGTGAAGGTGTAAGTACCCGACTCAAGGGTGGTGCCCGCATCGTTCTTGCCATCCCAGATGAAGGCCGAATTACCGGCATTCTGGCTGCCCAGCTCGATCGTACGAACGGTCTTGCCGTCCTTGTCCGCGATCTTGATCGCGAGCGAGGACACCGAGGCTGGTACCACCACCGTGCCGTTGAGGCTCTTGGAGGTATCGACCACAGCCTTGTTACCCGGGGCTATGACCGAACGGCCCACCAGTGACGAGGCTTGCAGGGCCTGGGACGAGTTGTAGTTGCCGGCAATACCGCTCACGGTTTCGTTGAGTGTGGTGATGCCTTCCAGGCTGCTGAATTGCGCCAACTGGGCAACGAACTCGCCGTTATCCTGCGGCTCCAGCGGGTTCTGGTTTTTCAGCTGGGTGACCAGCAATTGCAGGAACGCATCCTTGCCCAGTTCCTTGGAACCGGTAGCCGCATTCGTCGCCGAGGCCAGGCCATCGGTGGTGGTGTTGGTCTTGACCGAGGAGTTGGCCAGAATCTCGTTGAGGCTCAAACCACTGGTGGTGTTGGTGACGCTCATGTGACTCGCCCCTTATCACTGACCGAGGGTCAGGACCTTCTGCATCATGGTTTTGGCGGTGTTCATCATTTCGACGTTGGTCTGGAACGAACGACTGGCGGAAATCATGTCGGCCATTTCTTCAACGACGTTCACGTTCGGGTAATAGACGTAGCCCTTGGCGTCGGCGGCCGGGTGGTTCGGCTCGTAGCGTGCGTCGAGGTTGCTCTGGTCTTCGACCACGCCGAGCACCTGCACACCCTGCCCTGCGGCGTCCTGCTCCTGGAACAGCGAGTCGCTGCCGCCGGATTGGCCGCCCTGGAACATGGTGGCGAACACCGGGTGACGGGCACGGTAGGTCTGGTCGATGCTCGACGACACGGTCTCGGCGTTGGCGATGTTACTGGCAACGGTGTTCAGACGCGTGGTCTGAGCACTCATGGCGCTGCCGGCAATGTTGAATACGCTCGCAATCGACATGACTTACTCTCCGCGCAGGGCCGATACCAGCCCTTTGAATTTGCTATTGAGCAGGGTGAAGCTGGCCTGGAAGTTCACGGAGTTTTCCGTGTAGTTGGACTGTTCCAGTTGAGCGTCCACGGTGTTCTGGTCGATCGAAGGCTGCATCGGCGTGCGGTACATCAGCGACTCATCGGCATTGCCCAGACCTTCGGCTTCGATGTGACGGCTGTTGGTCATGTTCAGGGCGAAGTGGCCGTTCTTGGCTTTCTCGTTCTGCTCGGCGAGCACTTTGGAGAAGTCCAGGTCCCGAGCCTTGAAGTTCGGGGTGTCGGCGTTGGCGATGTTGTTGGCCAGGACTTCGGCACGCTGGGCGCGGAAGCTCAGGGCCTTTTCGTGGATGCCGAGCGCTTTATCGAAACTGATGCTCATGTTGGAAACCTTCGGGTGACCAGAATTTACGTACGATGGACATAGCAAGCGTCGTGCCACTTTCAAAAAGCCCATAAACCGGGGCTTTGCGGGCATCGGCAAAGCGGCAATGCCAGAAAAGCGGCAATCGGTTTCCGCTGGCTGCCGCTTTTCTGCCGCTTCTGCGACACCGACGACCTTGTGGGAGCGAGCCTGCTCGCGATAACGGTGGGTCAGTCACCATGGATATCGCCTGTGATACCGCTATCGCGAGCAGGCTCGCTCCCACAAGGGGATAGGGGTGACAGGGAAAAATCAGCAGGCAAAAAAAACGGGAGCCTTTGCGGACTCCCGTTTTTTTGCCAACCCAAGCAAATCACTTCGCCTGATAGATGATCCCTGGACTGCACTGCACCATTTGGTAGTGGTCCGGCAAACCGTTCAATGCCTCGGAGGCGCCGAGGAACAGGTAGCCGCCCGGTTTGAGCGTGCTGTGGATGCGCAGCAGGATGTCTTTTTTCACTTCGGCAGAGAAGTAGATCAGCACGTTGCGGCAGAACACGATGTCGAACTTGCCCAGGCTGGCGTAGCTGTCCAGCAGGTTGAACGAACGGAACTCCACGCGGCTCTTGATCGGCGCCTTGACCACCCATTTACCCGGCCCTTTGGGGTCGAAGTAGCGTTGCAGGCGATCAGGCGACAGGCCGCGGCCGATGGCCAGGCTGTCGTATTCGCCGGTCTTGCAGTTATTGAGCATCGTCCCGGACAAATCGGTGGCGACGATTTGCACGCCCATTTTCAGCTGGCCGATATTGGTCCGCTCGAACTCATCGATGGACATCGACAGCGAATAGGGTTCCTGTCCCGACGAACAGGCCGCCGACCAGATCCGCAAGCGTTGCCCCGGACTGGCCTTGATGGCCGCCGGCAGCACCCTGTTCTTCAACACCTCGAACGGATAGGTGTCGCGAAACCACAGGGTTTCGTTGGTGGTCATGGCATCCACCACCATCTCGCGCAACCCACTGCGCGGCTGGGTCTGGATGCGCTGGACCAGTTCGCCCAACGATTTCAGGCCCTGTTGCTCCATCAACTTATTGAGACGGCTCGACACCAGGTATTGCTTGTTTTCACCAAGCAAAATGCCACAGGCTTTTTCCAGGAAGACCCGGAACTGTTCGAAATCCAAATTACCCGTAGACAAAATACCGCCTCTTTCATCGTATTGACTTGCCGGGCGCACAACGCGCCCGACCTTTATTCTGCAGCCTTGATGCGCTCGACTACCCGGGAAGCCAGGTCATCGGGCCGGAACTTGGCCAGGAAATCATCGGCCCCCACCTTCTTGACCATCGCCTGGTTGAAAACACCGGACAACGAGGTGTGCAAGACAATATGCAGCTTTTGCATGCGCGGGTCGTTGCGGATTTCCGACGTCAGGGTGTACCCGTCCATCTCCGGCATTTCAATGTCGGAGATCATCATCAGAAACTCCTCTTCCGGCTTCTTGCCCTCTTCCACCAGCTTGCGCAGGTAATCCAGGGCCTGGCGTCCGTCGTTCAACGCTACCACTTCGACACCGACCGTTTGTAGACAACGGGTCACCTGCTTACGTGCCACCGAAGAATCATCAACCGTCAGGACCCGCAGCGAAATCGCCTTGTGCTGGGTTTCGGCGTCGACCACCCCCACGGAAATCGTTTCCGGGGTCGGTGCCACTTCGGCGAGGATTTTCTCCACGTCGATGATTTCCACCAACTGGTTATCGACCCGGGTCACCGCCGTGAGGTAGTGATCGCGACCGGTGCCCTTGGGCGGCGGATGGATCTCTTCCCAGTTCATGTTGACGATGCGCTCCACCGAGCGCACCAGGAAGCCCTGGGTCTTGGTGTTGTACTCGGTGATGATCACGAACGGATTGCTCTGATCCAGAAGCCGCCCCGAACCGGTCGCCATCGCCAGATCGAGAATCGGGATGGTCGCTCCGCGGATATTGGCCACACCGCACACGACGGGGCTGGACTTGGGCATCAGG
The DNA here is from genome assembly GCF_057787095.1 of Pseudomonas sp. N-1-13. Taxonomy (NCBI): domain Bacteria; kingdom Pseudomonadati; phylum Pseudomonadota; class Gammaproteobacteria; order Pseudomonadales; family Pseudomonadaceae; genus Pseudomonas; species Pseudomonas sp. N-1-13. Next base: position 4,387,734 of record NZ_JBYNRI010000001.1, read on the forward strand.
GTCAGCTTCGGGCACTGGAGCACCTCGCGGACCTTGAATACGTTGATCCCGTACATCTGTTGGCCGTCGAGACGGAACAACAACAGCTCCAGGCGATTCTGACCGACCAGCTGAGTGCGCTGGTTTACCGAATCCATTACTCCCGCCATGCCCTGACTCCTACCTAACGCTAATGTGTCCGACGCGCATTCATCACTAAACGGCACGGGGCTTGCTATTGAACCGGCATGAACGCACAAACGACATTTTTTCGACGCCTGACCACTCACTGCCGCCACTGGCTCGGTGCACTGTTGGCTGCCTGCCTGCTCGCTTTGGGCGGCCCTGCCTTTGGTGCTGTTCCGGTTACCTTGCCTGATCTCCTTATCGGCGTCACTCAGGGCTTTCTTGAATTCACCGTAGAAGACTACCTGGCAACCAGTCAAACCGAAGGTCGCTACGAAATCGAAGTCAACCAGCTCGACCCGCGCCTGCGCATGCCCATGTGTGACAAGGAATTGACTGCGTCTCTGGAGAGCCCGGCCAGACCACTGGGCCGGGTCACGGTAAAGCTGCGGTGCGACAGCGCCGCGCCCTGGACGGTGTTCGTGCCCGCTCAAGTGCGCCTGTTTCGCGAAATCGTCACCACCACCCGTCCGCTCAAGCGGGCCGGGATCGTCGAGCCTCAGGACGTGACACTGCGTGAACGGGATGTCAGCCAGATCAACCAGGGTTTCCTCACCTCCGTCGATCAGGCCATCGGTCAGAAACTTGTCCGACCAATGGTCGCCGACCAGGTCATTACCCTGGTCCACCTGGAACAAGCCGAAGTGGTGCGCAAGGGCGATCAGGTGGTCATCACCGCCCGCAGCGGGACCCTGGCCGTGCGGATGCCGGGCGAGGCTTTGTCCAACGGCGGCATGCGAGAACAGATTCGGGTAAAAAACCTTAATTCCCAACGTGTTATCAAGGCGCAGGTAATGGCCCCAGGCCATGTGGAAGTGGCTATGTAGTGATCGGGTGGAAATGGGTAGAGAGCTGGCGCTTGCCCACGGTGTTCCCTAGACTGTGCCTTACGCAAAGGCAAGCGCAGACGTGCGCACGTTCATTGAATAAATGAGCCTAAAGTTTTTTTGGGGATGGCCGAAAACATGGCAAGCGTCCAAATACCCAGAGGTTTTTTACCATGGTCATCGATTTCAATCGTTTAAACAGCTCTTCACCGCTAACAGGCACTACGCGCCCTAACGCCAGCAAGGAAACCGTCGAAACCGACAAATCCGCGCCGGCCGAACAAGCCGCCACTGTCAGCAACGGGGAGTCGGTACACCTCAGCAATGAGGCTCAGCAGTTGCAGAAGGTCACTGACAAGCTGCGCGATCAACCTGTCGTCGACAACGCCCGCGTGGCCGAGTTGAAAGCAGCAATCGCCGATGGCAGCTATAAAGTCGACAGCAACCGTGTAGCCAGCAAACTGCTCAACTTCGAAGCCCAGCGCTAGGCCACCGCCTGCGCCAGGCTTTTGGACGCTTAAGACCTAAGGCCAGCCATGCACGACACTAATTTGTTGCAACTGATCACCGACGACTTTGCCCCGGCGCAACAATTGCTGGAGCTATTGCAGGCCGAGTCCCTGGCATTGCACGGTCGCGACATGCCGTCGCTGGAGAATATCCTGGCGCAGAAACAGGCATTGATCATTCTGCTCGATCAGCATGGCCGCAAGCGCAGCGAGATCCTCGCCAGCCTCAATCTGCCCGCCAATCGCGATGGCCTTGAGCAGCTGGCCAGCCAGTCGTCGGTGGGCGATCAACTGTTGTCCCAAAGTGAAGTGCTCAACGACCTGCTCGCTCAATGCCAGGCCGCCAACATTCGCAACGGACAGTCGATCCAGGTTCAGCAAGCCGCCACCGCCAACCAGTTACGCATTCTCAACGGCGGTGAAATCCCGACGCTCTATGACGCTCGCGGTTCGACCGCCAAGATGGTCAAGCACCGCCCGCTCAGCCAGGCATGAAACGAACAGTGCCGGCGCTCTATCAACGCGCGACACATGCTGGCAAAATGCTGGCTACTCGTCGTATTTTGCCTGGAGATTGACCCACCGTGTTCAATGCCTCAAACGCGGATGATGCTCCGCAGCCGCCCAAGGTCCTCGCCACGCCCCTGGAAATTTCCGGCAACCTGCGGATGCTGCAAGATAGCCATGACCCGCTGATCATCACCTTCCACGAACGCAGCCAGCGCTTCCAGAGCTATCTGGTCGATGTCGACCGGGAGCGTAACGCCCTCGCCCTGGACGAAATGATCCCCCGGGACGGTGAACGCTTCCTGTTGGCGGGCGAGCCGTTTCGTGTCGAGGGTTTCCATGATGGCGTGCGCATCGCGTGGGAAAGCAACGGCCCTTTGACCATCGATGAGTCCAGCGACGGCCGCTGCTATCGCGGCGCCTTGCCTGATGAAGTGGTTTACCACCAACGCCGCAACGCCTTCCGCGCCGCCCTCAAGCTGGCGCAACTGGTAAGCGTCGAGCTGGGCGGTGACAAACTCAAGTCACCGGTTGACGGCAAGCTGCTGGACATTTCCGCCACAGGCTGCAAGTTGCGTTTCGAAGGTGACATTACCGCACGCCTGCAATTGGGCCAGGTCTATGAGCGCTTTATCGCGGCATTGCCCTTCGGCAACATGACCGCACCGGTCGAACTGCGTTATCTGCATTTCGAAGAAAGGATCAACACCACCTTCGCCGGCGTACGTTTCCACAACATCAGCGGCCTGGTGCAACGGCAGGTTGAGCGCTTCGTATATCAGCTGCAACGCGAAGCCCGTCGTTTCGACAAAGACGACCTCTGATTTTCGACACGTAAAAAAACGGGCAGTCCCTTGCGGTGACTGCCCGTTTTTTTATGACTGGCTCAAGGCCTGGCCTGAGTGAAATCGGGGCTCGACGGCTCGTCGCTGGCCTCTTCGGCGACAACCTCCTCCATGACGGGTTCTTCGTCGGCCGGTTCTTCCGTCGGCACAGGATCGACGTGCATCTGCTCCTGCACCACTTGTTCGTCCACCCGGGGATCGAGGCACGCCACCAGAGGCGAACTCGACATGCTGTCCGGCATCGCCACGTGATGCAGCGGTGCGTCGTCGACCTGATGCAGGTTGGTCACCGCCTTCGGCCGGATTCGCCACACCAGCACCAGGGCGAAGAAGGCAAAAAAGGCATAGAGCATCTGGCTGCCGAACATCTTCATCAGCACCCCCGCTACCAGCGGCCCGATACTGGCGCCAACCCCATAGGTCACCAGCAGCATGGCCGTCAGGGATACCCTTCGATCAGCTTCGACGTGGTCGTTGGAAAACGCCACCGCCAACGGATACAGGCAGAACTGCACCAGCGAACAGAAGAACCCCGCGACGAACAGCACCTCCAACGGCACCGTCGGCAATATCGCCAACGGCAGCGCACAGACTGTCAGCACCAGCGCAAAGCAGCGGATCAGCAGCGCCCGGTCATATCGATCGGAGAGCCAGCCCAGGGGCCACTGAACCAGCAATCCGGCAAAGATGCAGCTACCCATGAACAGACCAACCTGCTCGGTCGACAGCCCCTGCTGAGAAGCGTACAGCGGCGCCAGGCCATAGAACGAACCGACGATCAGCCCCGAGCCCAGCACCGTACTCAATGACTGCGGCACTCGCTTGATGAAAAAGCGCGGCTCCATGGGCGCCGGGTGCAGCGCCGCCGGGTGAATCCGCCGGGTGAGTGTCACCGGCACCAGGCACAAGGCGAAGCACAGCGCCACCAGCATCAGCAACTCAAGCCCCAAGGCCGGGTGCATGACCAGAATCAACTGACCCAGCACCAGGCCCAGGTAGGAAGCGATCATGTAACCACTGAATACCACGCCACGCTGCTTGGCATCGGCCTGCTCGTTGAGCCAGCTCTCGATCACCATGTACTGGCACATCATGCCCAGGCCGACAATTACCCGCAGCACGATCCAGGCCGGCAGCCAATCCACTAGGCCATGGCCCAGCACCGCCGCACCGACAATCCCGGCGCAGGCCGAATAAGCCCGGATGTGCCCGACGCGGGCGATCAGCCGGTGGCCGATCTTGCCCCCCAGCACCAGGCCGAAATAGTTGGCTGCCATCAGCGCACCGACCCACAGGCTGTCGACATTGTCGGCAGCCAGGCGCAAGGCCAGGTAGGTACTCAGCAGGCCCGAGCCGATCAACATCATCAGCGAGGCGAAATACAGCGCTCGAAAAGGTTTCCAGATTTGGCGCATCGGCGTTCCGAGCGGCTCCTTGAGATGAGTACGGGCTATTTAGAAGATAGCCCGAATGCGACGTTTGGTTATGCCTGGGCCGCTAGAACACGCCGCTCCCAGGGAGTAATTTCATCAAAGAAGCTGGTCAGCTCCATGGTCTTCGAAGCGATGTAGCCTTCGATGAACTCCGTACCGAACAGTTCCTTCGCCAGATGACTACGCTTCAGACGTTCCAGGGCTGCATGCAAGGTACATGGCAGCGAAAGATTGTCCGGCACTTGGAATTCGCCCTGGATCGCGGCACTCGGCTCCAGGCGATTTTCGATGCCATAAAGCCCCGCAGCCAGACTGGCGGCAATCGCCAGATAGGGGTTGGCATCGGCACCCGGCAAGCGATTCTCGACCCGACGGGCCGCTGGCGAACTGGCGGGAATCCGCAACCCGGCCGAACGATTGTCATGGGACCAACAGGCATTGTTCGGTGACGCAAACGGGTGACACAGGCGCTGGTAGGAATTCACGTTCGGCGCGAACAGCGCAGTGAAATCCGCCATGCCAGCCTGTTGCCCGCCGATGAAATGCCGGAACGCCGCCGTCGGCTCGCCCGCTTCATCGCTGAACACATTGCGGCCGCTGTCCAGCTCGACGACGCTCTGATGAATATGCATCGAACTGCCCGGCGTATGGGCCAGGGGCTTGGCCATGCAGACCACGGTCAGGCCGTGCTTGAGGGCAACTTCCTTGAGCAGGTGCTTGAACAGGAACGTCTGGTCGGCCAGCAACAGAGGATCGCCGTGAAGCAGATTGATCTCGAACTGGCTCACGCCCATTTCATGCATGAAGGTGTCGCGGGGCAAGCCCAGCGCCGCCATGCATGCATAGACCTCTTTAAAGAACGGTCGCAGGCCATTATTGGAACTGATGCTGAACGCCGAGTGACCGTCTTCACGCCGTCCGTCCAGGCCCATAGGCGGCTGGAACGGCTGGGTCGGGTCCGGGTTGGGGGCGAACACGAAAAATTCCAGCTCGGTCGCCACCACGGGCGCCAGGCCGAGGGCGGCATAACGAGCAATAACCTGTTTGAGCTGACCGCGCGTGGAGAGCCGGGAGCTTTCACCAGTCAGCTCATCAGCGTCGCAAATCGCCAAGGCTCGCGGCTGTTCGCTCCAGGGCAAGCGGTGAATGTGTTTCGGGTCGGCCACCAGCGCCAGGTCGCCGTCGTCGCTGCCATAAAAACGCGACGGCGGATAACCGCCCATGATGCATTGCAACAGCACACCCCGCGCCATCTGCAACCGTCGACCCTCGAGGAAGCCCTCGGCAGTCATCACCTTGCCTCGTGGCACGCCATTCAAATCCGGGGTGACACACTCAATCTCATCAATGCCCGTCAGTCGCTGCGCGAGTGAACACTGGCCATCGGTCGTCATGACGCAATCCTTGTTATGTGCGAGCCGCTAACGGCAACCCGTACAAAATAGGCTTCGGGTGTTCGGAATATCAAGCGGCCCAAGACAATAAACAACAAGCCCTGGAATACTGGGTGGGAGCGAGCCTGCTCGCGATGGCGTCGGGTCAGCCAATGCTGAGTTGACTAATACACCGCTATCGCGAGCAGGCTCGCTCCCACAGGGGGGGTTGTGTCGACAGATTTATGAGTGCCGGGCAGGCTCAGGGCAGATAAATCCGGAACACGCCCCCGCCCAACGCGCCGCCATTGGCAATCTCGGTACGCCCGCACAGGCCGCCACGCTGATGCAACCCGGCAATCCGCGCGGCGAAGTACAAGCCCAGTCCGGTGCTGCCGCTGCTGTGATTGATGCCCTGCACATACTCGGCCTGACGCTCGATCATCTCGGCCGGGTAGCCTTCGCCGTCGTCATTGATGGTCAGCACCAGTTGCCCGGCCTCGTCGCTCGCACTGATCAGCAACGCCTGGCGCGCGTGGCGGATGGCATTGTTGATGCTGTTATCGAGCACCGACGCAATCAGCTCACGATCGAAAAAACCCAGGGGGCTCAGCGGGTCGACCTCGTAGGTGACCATGATCCCGCGACTGCGGAACACATCCTGATGACCGGCCAGTTGCGCCTCGATAAAGTCATCCAGCTCGTGATAGGCCGGATGCAGCGGCAACTGGTTGACCCCCAGCTTGTACAACCCCAGCAACTGCACCAGCAGGCCATTGAGGTGGGCGAACTCGAACTCCATGACGCCCTGCTCCGAGGTCTGCCGCTCGGATTCGGGCAAACGCTCAAGCCACTGGGTATGAGCCTGCATGAGCAAGGTCAGGGAGTTTTTCATGTCGTGCACGGTAGACGCGATCACCGTGGAAAAATCGAGAGCCTGTTCGCTGTCATTCATCGCCAAATGCCTTGCTTCGCAGTTTCTGATAACGCGCAAAACGCGCATCGGTGTCGGGCATCATGCCCACCAGTTTCAGGCAGGCGCGGCACTCCTGCAGCAGCTCCGATTCCACGCTGGTATCGGTGCCATGCAACAGTGACTGCGCCATGTTCAAAGCAATACTGATGTTCTTCGGTTGCATCTTCAGGGCTCGACGGAACAGCTCTCGCGCCTCGGGCAACGCGCCGGTCTTGTAGACGCGCACACCTTCACGGTTCAGCTCGGCGGCGGCATTGCCTTGATTGAGGATATTCGGATCGTCGGTCAACTTGGCGATGCCTTGCATCACCGTCGGATCATCGCCATAGATCTCCGCGCAGTTCTTGAGCATCGACTCGCCGGCGCTGGTTTGGCCGAGCATCTGCAACTGCTTGGCCACCAGCAACGCGGCCTCGGCGCTCATGAACTGCTCCATGCCGTCGAGGCGCTGCAAGGCCTGCTCGGTGAGCTTTTCGGCGGTTTCGGCATCGTTGAGCAACAGGCTCGTGGCCTTCATCAACCGCGCACGCACCTGCAACCCAGGATCGTTGAGATTTTCCTTGGCCACGGCGCTGAGGGTGGTGTTGATTTCCAGCCGAGTGCGGGTATCCAGGCCTTTTTCGCTGCCCTTGCTGATCAGTGCATGAGCCAGGCCCAGGTTGCTTTCCGGGTCCTTGAAGCGCGACTGTGCGCCCTGCCCCACCGCTTGGCGATAGGCCTTGGACGCGGTCTCGAAATCTTCGTTGGTCATTGCCAGCTTGCCCAGCAGCGACTGCCGTCGCACCGCCAGTGGCGATAGACGAACCGCCTCTTCCAGCACGTGTTGCGCCTGCTTCGTATCGCCTTCGGCCACCAACACTTCAGCCATGCCGTCATACAACGCCGGCATCATCGGGAATACTTTCAAGGCCTTCTCATAAACATCCTTGGCCTGCCCCACCTGGCCACGCTTGAACAACAACTTCCCCAGCCCCGCATAGGCCCACGGCAAAGGACGGTCAGCCAGGATGGTGTTGTACAGACGCTCAAGGGCTTCATTCTGATTCAGGTCCCGCAGCGCATCGGCCCGATAACGCAGACACAACGGCCCGTAGCGCGGGTCCTGCTTGCACAGGGCGATACAGGCATTGAGCACTTCCATCGGCTTGCCACGATCCAGGGCTTGCAGGATCGGCTTGAGCAGGGTCTTGCGCTGCTCGAGCCGTTCCAGCCGCTGGGCCAGGCCGGAGCGGTTGAACGGTTTGGTCAGGTACGCATCCGGCTCATGCTCCAAGGCACTGAGCACCATCGCCTGGCTGCTTTCAGCCGTCACCATGAGAAACACACTTTCATGGCTGATCAGCTTCTCGACCATCAGGTCTTCCAGCACCTGCTGACCGTTCTTGCGACCGTCGCCCAGGTGATAATCCTGCAAAATAAAGTCATAGCGCTTCTGCGAGCACATGCGCAGCGCCACTTCACCGGTGTCAGCGGTGTCCACGTCCTTGACGCCCAGCTCACGCAACATGGACCGGACGGAACTGCGGAAATCCGAGAAATCATCGACGATCAGAAAACTTTTTTGGTGGTACGCCAGCATCGAGGATGTCCAGGCAAGTAAAAAGATGCACCCAATGGCAAAACAACGAGACGCCGTGTCACCGCCCGGTGTGGCGCGCATTGCTAGCCGTTTTCGCGCGCCGAAACGCGATAGAAAACAGGGCTCGTCAGGGTATCGGCAGGAAATGGCGTTCCGTTAAGAGATTGTGTGAGGTGGTTCATGCCGGACAGATCGGCTACCTGCCGGGCACAGAACCTGTGGTGAGGGGATTTATCCCCGCTGGGCTGCGCAGCAGCCCCTGAGATCACTAACGCCGCCCCAACAACCTCGCCCAAAATCCAACTTTACTCTCCGCAGCCACCGTTGCAGGCGGCTCGGCTTCCTGCCGCGTTACCGGGTGCGTACTCGGACCGTTGGGCCTCAATAAGTCCCCTGGGTAATGCTCAAGCCCCAAACACTGTGAATCGTCCATATCAAAAGCCTTGACCGCCGCCACCGCCTCTACGCACCAACGACCGAAATACGCGCCGCCGTCGAAGTTTTCATCGCCGTAGGTGTACCAATAGGGATGTCTGTAACTGACGGCCTGGGGATCAGAGCCAGACTTGGCACCGGTACGCACCTCCGTGTACCAATGTTTGACGAATGCATTCAACAGCGATGCTTGCGAATCCGCCGGAGCGTCTACCGCCGCCAGCAACCGAGCGTAGGGTTTCGGGTAAAGAAGCGCTGAACCCAGTTTGCGCTCAGGGCTGCGACTCGCGATTATTCGGTCGAGTAGCACGTCCTCTCCTTCGTTGCCGATAAGGACTAGCAGCCTTTGCCATTGATCATCGGGTATTTCCAGCGCCAACCCCGAGCCGACCAACCAAAAACAGACAATGTAATGATCGTAGTTGACGCGCCAACTGTGACGGGTGATTTGCTGCTCCGGAGTCCAGACTGACGCGCCGAGACGCTCAGCCTCCTCCCAGGCATCGAGTAACCCAGGGAAATAACGCGACAGGTCGGCAATAGGACATCCGGCAGAGTAGCGACTTAGCATCTGGTGCCAGTGGTTCTGGGCGATGATAAAGACGTACTGTGGTGCGTAGTCGGGATCGCCTGCAGGTGTACGCGCGGTCTCGAACGCTTTTACGATACGTTCATCACCATACTCCACCCATTCCGACCAATAGCGGGAGTCTCCCAGTGGTGCCCGAATCATTTAATACCTCCAACAACCTGGAGAAAAGGGGACAGATTTAGTTAAGAACAGATCAATTAAATAAATCCGCCCCACTTTTCCGCTCTGCTTTAGTTAGCCACTAAGAACCCACTCTCGGTGAGAGCACACCTCCCTCCAGCTCGCCAGAACCTGAAATAAGACTCCAAATCAATATCAAATTCAAACAATGGCCGCCCAACGTACCAAGCAAGATAATAATCCGCAGCCAACCCATAAAACGCCTCAAACAGAGCACAAGTTTGGTCGCTATCAGAAGTTTTGCTCCCCCTGATCGCATCCCCAACCTCATCAAACAACCAATAATGAGGAATATCTTGCTGAAGCCAGTAATCCATATCGTGACTATCAACAAAAAGCACTCGAGCATCTTCACAAATTTTTAGAACTTCAGAATCACCGAGCACCCCACATACTCTTTCTTGCTCCTTGAGCCACTCGCGGCCTAGCTGAATTAATTCGCCCTCTCCGACTTTAAGTCTTGGCAAGAGATACAGAGACCTCTCCATATCTCCAGAAGCAAGAACGCGTTCAGTTCTATCAACCAGCTCATCCGAAAACGGAAAATAGCTGAGTATACGTCGAATCTCCTCGGAACCACTGTGCACCTTCAACAATCCCAAAAAATGAGATTTATCGAAAACTGCGCTGCCTTCACAGAAGGCACACCAGTCGAACAATAAAGACCTCATACTTACTTCCCTCCAGCTTTTGGTAGAGACGGCAATAAATCAGTAGAAAAAAAGAAAAGGGACAAAAGAAAAGAAAAGGGGACAGATTTATTTAAGCACAGAGCATTTAAATAAATCGCCCCCCTTTCCCCTAAAGAACTGAGCAAACAAATAAATCTGTCCCCTTTTTCGCTATCCTGAAAACCGAGTGGCCTAGTTGGGCGCAGCCGTAGCAGCCGGATCCATAACCTTCGCAGAACGCCCTGTCTCAAGATCCCGAACCTCGTAGTACCACCACTTCATCGAAGACGTGCCATAAAGACCATAGGTACGACCACCAACCAGATCAACCGTCATCTCCACGGGATCACTGTATTCAGTTCCAATGGCGTGCTTGACGAGAAAAAGGGACAGATTTATTTAAGAACAGAGCAATTAAATAACCCCCTTTTTTCCTAAGACGCAACATCCTAGCCCTACCCCCGCAAAAAAATTAATCATCATAATTGTAGTCAATACTAATTTTCATCTTCTCTACATCCAAAGTAACTGCACACGAAGACCAAGATTTTCCATTTTGGCACAATCCATTTTCAACATAGTAGCGCCGGAGCTCAACCAATAACTCTGTCAAATCTCCCACAGCCCTGCTGTCTGGATCAAACCAGCTTGAGCGGTTTGTTTTATCGAAATAATCAAACTCATAGCTTCCGCCATCGCCCTCGGCAAAAAGCCTAGCTCTAACAACTATTTTCTGAGCCTCCGAGGGACCAGCATCCAATAGAAGCTGGCCAATTTTTTGATACAGCCCCTGCTCGCTCATCAGTTCCCACCTTTAGGTGTATTTTTAAAATCAACAATCACAGGACGCCCACCATCAATCGAGTATCTAACATTGAATCTATCCGGTCTGAGGCCAGCATCTGTATAGACAGGCTCGATTTTCACGCTGACGCTCTTACCCTCCTTGAGTGCAGAAGCCCATGTATTCTCCATCACCTTCCACTCACCTTTGTTTAAATTCCCATTCATGGGAAGTAAATTTAACTTTTCACCAGGACCGTTAAAAATGCTTGCAATTAGATGCCCCCCCTCATCACCAGCAACTCCGCACTTACCAGCGACACACTGCTGATATGTATTCCTGTCATTTTTCACAAGCAAAAGTTCAGATTCAACCTTTTCAACGCGACCCAAACTATCTGTTTGATAAATTTTGTTCCCATCCACTCTATAAATTGTATTGGGTTCAGGTTTATTGAGCTCTTTGGACCATGCGCCCTTACCACCGGAGTTAATTTCTACTTCGCGTAGCACTTTACTAGGTTTTTTTATCCCAGCACTATAATCCGCTGGATTCTCGACAACCTTCCCATTAACGATCGTCGTCCCAGGGCCATACCCCCCCTCAAGTTTTTTGCTATACGCCCCCTCCACGCTGGTCCAGTCCATCGGCTTACCAGCCGACGCTTCAGCTTTGGCAATTTTGGCCATATCGGCCATCTTTTCAAGCCTTTCCGCCCCCACCCTGATCCCGGCTTTCGCCAGGGTCACGCCGCCCTTGGCCGCCGTACCCACGCCCGTGGCGATGGTGCCGACTTGCCAGACCAGTTCGCCAATATCCTGGCCCAGTTGCACGGCACGGTCGTCGCCGCCGTGTTCCAGGGCGTCTTGGATGCGCTCGATTTTGGCGTTGGCGTCATTGACCAGGGCGTCGCCCAGTTTCTGGCGGGCCTCGGGGTTGTCGATCAAGGCTTTGATACCTTTGATCCCTTCAACCGGATTAAGGAGGAATTGCGCCAAGCCTTCGACATCGCTCCAACCCGCCTGCGCCAAACCCTTGCCGATGCCGAATCGGGTCAGGACTTCTTGTTTTTGGTAAACGTACGCCCACTTGGCAACCACCTGAACTTTGCCCCCCAGGTCAGCCTCGCTGTACTCCTTCTCCGCCTGGACCAACTGCTGGGTCGCCAGCCAGTTGTTGTCCACCGCTGCGCCCGCTGCGGTGTTGGCGGTAGTGGCGTCCACTGAAGCGCTGTTGGCGGCCAGCCCAGTGACGATACTGACGATCAGGTTGCGCTTGGCTTCGCGCTGGGATTCGCTTTCATCGGGGCTGGCTTCGGAGAACAGGCCGGTGAGCAGGCTCGAGGCCGCTGCGCCCGCGGCACCGCTGCCACAGCTCTGGCTGCTGGCCGCGGCACCCGCGCAGGCGACGATGCCGTGCAAGGCGGCGTGCAGCGGCGAGCCTTCGGTGAGTTTGCCCTCCGCCACCAGGTCGCCGATGTAACCGGCGCCCCGCTGTTGCACGTAATTGACGACCAGCCCCTGAACGAAGGCGCCATTGCTGCCGCTGATGTTGCCGCTGGCCGCCCCCACCAGCGCGGTGGTGATCTGCCGGTAGGTGCCGCCCGCGCCCCAGTTGTCGGCGATGTCGCGGGCTTGCGCCTTCAACTGCTGGGAGCTGTTGATCAGCGCCAGGCGTTCGGTGTCAGTGAGCTGGGCGTTGGGGTCCAGAGCCTTGGCCTCGGCGGCTTCAGCCTGTTTGCGCTTGAGATCGACTTCCTTGGCCTTGTTGGCAAGCAAGGTGCTGGCTTCGTTGGAGAACGCCCCGACGATCTCGAAACCGGCACGGATTTCGTCTTCGTCGAAGATCGGCTTGAGCCTGTTGCTGGTGTCGCGGTCGCTGGAGACATCGCGATTGAGGCTGGCGACGGTTTGCTCGCCATTCTTGCCGGTGCGCTTCTGCTGCTCGGCATCGTTGGTGATGACAATCGTGCCGCCACTGATACCGCTGCGGGTGACGCTGCTGGCGTCATCGCTGGCGCTGATGGCGATCGGCATCGTGGCGCCGAACTCATTTTCATTCTTCGGCAGGTCGGTGCCTGGGGTTTGCGTGCCGCCGCTGGTGGCGTTGCCCTGCTGGTCCTTGCCGACTTCGCGATAACCGCCGCCGACGCTGACAGTGCTGGCGTCGTACTCGGCTTTGTTCTTGATGTCGCGACTGGTGAGGCTGGCGGTGACCAGGCGATTTTTGCCGTCCTGCACGGCCTTGTCACTGCTGGCGATGACGCCGCCGACCAGGTCGGTGTTGCCACCGACACGAATATCGAAACCATCGTCCCCGGCCTTGATGCCCGATTGCTCGGTGACGCTGGCGTAGTTGGAATCGATATCCGTGGCGCCGAAGCTGCCGCTGGCGCCACTGATCGTACTCAGGCCATAGCAGAACGGCGGAATGCACAGGCTGATGCCGACACCCAGGCTCTGTTCATCGACCTCGTAGGTGTTGGTGTCTTGCAGGCTTTCGATGTTCAGGTCACCGCCGATATCAGCCAAGACCTGTTTGCCGCTGGCCACCGCGCCTTTGAGGTTGGTGTCGCCGCCCGAGGACAACAGCAGCTGGTTGCCCGCCTCGACGTGGGTGTTGGTATGGGTGAGTCCATCGCCGTCCGCCTGGCCACGGCTGCCGGACGCGCCCAGGTCCAGGGTGAAACCATTGCGAGCACCGAGGGAAAAGCCGATACCAATGCTGGCGCTGCTGCCTTTGCTGTCGGTGTCCTGCTTGTCGGTGTTGCGGGCGGCGAGCAGGTTGATGTCACCGTCCGCAAGCAGGCTGGCGTTACGTCCCGCCTTGATATCGCTGCCTTGTACGGTGATGTCACTGGCGGCGCCGGCGCCCGTGGCGCGCAGACGGATGTCGTTGCCGGCGGTCAGGGTCGAGCTGGCGGCGTTATCGCTGGTGTAGGTGGTGGTGCTTTCGTTCTTTTTGGTGCCCAGCGACAGGCTGATATTGATACCGCCCGCCGCGCCGGGGTCCATCGCCACGGCGGTGGCGGCGTTGTGGGTCGCCAGCACGGCGGTGGCAGCAGCCAGGGCCTTCATGCGCCCGTCGTCGGTTTTCTCCGACGCCTGTTTCATTTGCTGGTTGGTCTGGATGGCGCTGATCACCGGGTTGGTCACGGTCAGGGTGAACCCGGTTTGTTTGAACAGGGTTTCACGCTCGCGCTGGCTGGTGTTGCGCGCTTCAACAATGTCGAGGGTCTGAGCCGTGATGTCGATGTCGCCTTGCGGGGCCGACACCTGACTGCCGACCTGACGATAGCCCTTGCCGGCTTCGATCAGTACATCGCCAGTGGTCGAGCCGATGGTGCTCGCCACCGCCGTGTGTTGCGTGGTGAGGTCCTTGACGCTTTGTTGCTGGCTGCCCATGGTGACGGCGATACCACCGCCGCTGAACAGGCCGCTTTTCTTCACCGACTTGTCGTGGCGTTCGTTGCTGCTGTCGGTGGCCGCTTCAATGTTGATGTTGTTGTCCGCCACCAGAACGGTCTGGGTGGTGGATACGACATTGCTGCCTTTCAAGTTGATGTCGCGACCGGCCTGCACGTAGGTCTGCTCGCCACTCAGAGTGGTGCCTTCGGCCTGGGTCTGGCTGACGGTGTCGCGGGTCGTCGTGGTTTTGCTGGAGAGCCACCCGCTGCTGCCTTTGACCTTGTGCGCTTCATCGGCGAATTGGTAGTTCTGGCCAGTGGTCAGGTTGACGTCACGACGGGCCTCGGCAAATACCGCGCCTTGCTCGCTGGTGACATGGGCGGCGCGAGCGTTGAGGTCCTGGCCCGCGCTCAAGCGCACGTCGCCCTGCCCTTGAATCAGGGAGCCGACTTCGGTCTGGCTGGCGTCCTTGCGCCAGTTGCTGCTGTTCCAGGTCAGCGCTTGCTCGTGGGCTTCGCCGACGGTGGCCAGGTTGATGTTCTTGCCTGCCTCCAGCAACGTACTGCCGCCCTTGCCGGCATTGACCACCTGGGCCCCGGTGAGGTTGAGGTCGTTGCCGGCGCTCACGCCCATCGTGCCCTGGGCGCCGCTGACGAACAGCCCCGCCACCCGCGACAGGTTGGTGCGGGTGCCTTGGGCGCTGCTGCTGTCCCGGCTGCTGGAGATGACGTTGATGTCCTGCCCGGCCTTGACCGACAGGCTGTCCACGGCACCGATCAGGCCACCGAGGTTGTTGAGATTTTCCCGCGCGGCGAGCGATACCTTGTCGGCCTGGATGCGTCCGCCAAGGTTTTCGATGTTCTGCGCCGTGATCGCCATGACACTGCGCCCGGCCAGGCTGCCGCTGTTGATCAGGTCGCCGGCGATGTTCAGGTTCAGTTGTTGCCCGGCAATCAGAGCGCCGGAACCATTGAGGTCGCCTTCCTGAACCCGTACGTACACTTGCGGCACCAGCACGTTGCGGGTTTCACCGTTGGCGAGGGTGACCTGCTTTTGCACCAGCCAGACGATGTCGCTGGTCAACTGCGCCATCTGCTCGGAGGTCAGGGCCACGCCGGGCACCAATTGCCACTGGCTGGCGACGGTGACAGCGTTGTCGATCAGCGCCCGGTACTGCATTTCGTCGTTAGCGTAGCCGTCGAGGAAGCGGCGACCGGTGAGTTGCGCGATCTGTTCACGAATCAGCTTCTGCTCGTAGAACCCGTCGCCCAGACGTTGCTGGGTCAGTGCCGGGTCGACTTGCAAGCGTTGCAACATGTAGTCCGAAGACAACCAGGTGCGATAACTGGCGAAACGCGGGTCGGTTTCGATCAGGTAGCCGTTGCTGTTCTTAGGCGTGGTGCTGAACAGGCTGTTGTTCGGCAATTCAAGGGACGGCCCACCGCTGCGAATCTGCTCAGCGACGCCTTTGGTGTTCAGTGTGGTTTGCGCGGCGACCTGAACGATGGGCGCCACTTGATGGGTTCTGCCGACAGGGGCGCTGACTGCGCCCGTTGCGGCGATCTGCTCACTGACGCTCTGAGTGGCGCGCGCGCTGATCTGAGTGCCGCTACCGTTGCCGGCGGCGTTCTGGGCAAACACGGTGGGCAGCAGGGAGATGTCCTGAATCAAAGGTGCAGGCGTGTAGGCCGTGACGGTCGTTCCCTGCCTGTCGCGGCCCTTGCGCTGCATGCGATAGAAGTGGCTGGCGGTGCCGCTGTCGGAAGTGGTGCGCTGGCCCGACAATTCGGTATTGGTCAGGCTGGCGATGTCGGCCTGCAACAGTCCACCGGCAATGATGCGGCTCTTGTCGTTGAGGACATCGCCTGCGCTGATCTGCATTGTCCCGCCAGACAGGATCTGTGCCGGCGCCGAGGTGGCGATCTGGGTTTCGCGAACCACGCGGGTGTAGTCGTAACGGTTCCAGTTGTCCCGCCTGCCCTCGGGGGTGTTCAGGTAAAGCACCTCGTCGCGGCTCAGGGATATCTGATCGCCCTGATAACGGTTCGTCGAACCGGTGAGTTGGAACTCCTGTTGGGCGGTGCGGCTGACTTCCACCTCCTGGGTACTGAAGTGTTCATTGGTGTTGCGCACGCTCTGTACGTTCAGGGACAGATTGCCAAGGGCCTCGATGGTCGCACTGGCGTTGGTCAACAACTGGGCGCGATTCTGGGCTTTGTCATTGGCATCCAGCGCGCCGCCGATGGCCAGGTTGCCGGCGCTGAAGATCAGCGCCTGTTCGCGGTTGTCCAGGGTGCCAGCGCCGATGTCCAGCGACTCGCGGGCGGCGATGGTGGCGGCGAAACCGTTTTCATCGTGGTTGCTCAGTGTCGAAGTGGCAATCGCCAATCGATCACCGTACAAACGCCCGGTGCCCAGGTTGTTGAGCGATAGCGCTTGCACACGCACTTGCTGGCCGTCAATCAGGCCACGGTTGGTCAAGCTGTCGTTGACGGTCAGGCGAACCTGGCCGGCGCTGATCTCGCCGTTGACGGCGTTGTCCAGGGTCTGCGAGTGCACCAGCAGGAGATTGCCTGCCAGTAGTTTTCCGCTGTTGTTGAATGCCCCCTCGGTGCTCAGGTCCACCTTGTTATTGGCTTGGATCTGGCCACTCAGTTCCAGGCCACTTTGCAGGCTGAACGTCAGGTCGCCCAGGCTCAGCGCCCGGCCGGTGCCCGCGTAATAGGCGGCGTTGAGGGACAACAGGCTGCCGGCGAGCAAGGTTCCGTCGAGGTTGTGCACCGCCTGGCGACGTTGCGCCGGATCGCGATCAGTGATGGTCAGGCCGGCCCCCGCGGAAATCAGGCCGCCCTGGTTATCCAGCGTTTGGCTGACACCGATGGACAATCCTTGGTCGGCGCGCACGGCACCGGCCTGGTTGCCGAAGGTGTCGAGCGCCAGGCTCATGGCACGCCCTTCAAGGCCCTGGTTGGCACCTTGGGTGGCGCTGTTGTCGAGCACGCCGGCAATCACGCCCAGCGTTCCCGCGCTGCGCACCAGTCCGCCCTGGTTGTTGAGCGTATCCCCCAGCACCAACTGGACATCGCCTAGGCCCTGCAACTGACCACCGCGGTTATCCACCCGGGCGCCTTCGACCTGTACGGTTTTCTCGCCAATGATCTGGCCGCCGCTGCCGTTGGTAAGGTTGGTGGCCTTGAGCACCAGCGCGCCTTTGGCGCCGAGGAAGCCGGCATTGTTGTTGAAATGGGCGCTGTGGATTTCCACCGCACCCTGGCCGCTGATGCCTTGGGTGGTGCCGGACTGAAGGTTGTTCAGCGCCTGGCTGCCGGTGTCGATGAACAGCTTGCCCTTGGCCTGGATCAGGCCCGCCGCGTTGCGCAGTTCACCGCTGCGCAGGTCGAGGGTCGCACCGGCATTCAACGTGCCTTGGCTGTTGTCCATCAGCAGGCCGTGGCTGTCCAGGTCCAGGGCCTGGCCACTGATCACCCCGCCCTGGTTATTCAGGCCCTGGGCCGACAGATCGATATCGCCCAGCGCTTCAAGGCGCCCGCCGCTGTTGTTCAATGCATCGGCCGAGACACTGACCAGCAAGCCGGACTTCACCGAACCCAGCACGCCATTGGTGTTGTTCAACTGCCCAGCGATGATCTCCATACGCTGGGTGGCCGCGAGTGTGCCACCGATATTGTTCAAGCGGTCGAACTCGGCGTGCAGCTCACCGCCGGCACTCACCGTGCCTTGGGTGTTATCCAGCGCCTCGCCGCTGACCTTAGTCGTACCGCTGGCGGCTAGCGTCCCACCGCCGTTATTAACCTCTGTGTCGGCCGTGACGGTCAACGCACCGTTATCGGTGGCGAGGACTTTGCCGCCCTGGTTGTTCAACGTGCCGACCTTCAAGTTCACCGCACCAGGACTGCTGACTTGCCCGGCCTGATTGTCGAAGCGTTCACGGGCGGTGACCTGCAGGGGTTGTGCGCCGGTCTGGAGAATGCGTCCACGCTGGTTGGACAGGGTCGTGGTGTCGAGCGTGATCTGTTGGCCTTGGGTCAGGCCATCATCGACCACCACCTCACGGCCCTTGACGCTCAGCGCGCCATTGCTTGCCAGGGTGCCTTTGCTGCCGGCCAACTGGGTGACCTGGATGTCCAGGGTGCCTTTGCCGGCGTGCTCGACCTTGCCCTTGCTATTGTCGAGACGATTGGCGCCAAGCTTCAGGTTGTTGGCGTTGGAGGCAATACGGCCACCGCTGTTGTCGAGCGTGGCGACGGCGGTGATCGACGTGTCGGCGGTGCCGGTCTGCACCAGCTCGCCACCGGCATTGGAAACATCGCGGGCGCCTACCCGCAGGTTGCCAGCGGTGACCTTGGCCGCATCGGTGCGCAGGGTCTTGGCCGCTTTGGCATTCAGTACCTGGGTCGCATCCACTTGACTGCCACTGAGATTGGCATCGCCAGTGCTGGCCGTCAGGGTAACGTTGCGGCCCAGGGTCTGGCTGCTGCTCAAGTCAAGGTCAGCGGCCTCGACGCTGACATCGCCGCCAGCAAGGTTCTGGCCTTGCGCCTTGACCGTAGCGGCCCGTAGCGCGAGGTTGCCACTGCTGCCCAGCTTGCCGTCCGCCCCGACGCCCGCCGCCAGGCTCGAGGCGGTGGTGCTGCGAATGGTCTTGGCGGTGAGCGTGGTGTGGTTCTGGCTGGCAACGGTGCCGCTGTTGTCGATGTCACCGGTGCTGTCGAGCTTCAGGTCGCCCTTGGCGTAGAGCGTGCCGCTGTTGTCAACGCTGGTGGCATTGATTCGGGTCGCCGTTGCGCTGCTGATCGCGCCCTGGTTTTGCAACTTTCCGTCGGCGCTGATCACCACCTCGCCAGCCATGGCGCCGATCTGCCCGGCGTTGCGCACACCAACACCGGATTCGGTGCCCACCAGCATGATCTTCCCGGCATACATGCCGCCGAGCTTGGCAACGTCGATGGCAACGGTGGGTTTGTCTTCCTCGGTGCCTGGCAGCGGCGTGGCCTGGGTGTTGTCGGCATTGACCTGATTACGTCCAGCGGTGACCTTCAGGTCGTTGGCCCAGACACCGGCGTTGACCTGCACGGTGCGGGCGATCAGATCCGTATAGTCAGCCTCTCGGGCATCCAGGCCTTTGCCTTCAATGTTGATGGTCCCGCCCTGCACGGTATAACCGATGATGCGACCATTCTCCAACTGCGCCCGCCCCGTGCTGAGGGTCGTACGATCAGCGTTGATGAAGCCGCAACCGTTGCAGGTGATGCCGGACGGGTTGGCGATCACCACTTCGGCGCGTTGGCCGGCGACTTCAACGTAGCCACGCAACTGACTGGGATTGCTGGCGTTGATCTCGTTGAGGATCACCCGTGCACCACCATTGCCCAACATGGGATTGCCTTCAATCCAGCCGCCCAGCTTCGTCTGACTGTTGGCTGCAGCGTTGTTGAGGATCACGCCACGGTTGTCGACGTCGAACTGGTTGTAGGTGTTACGCGAAACACCAGCCGCGCTAGGCGCGCGGATGTTCACCTGCGGGGTGCCGTTGGCGCTTTCTATCACCATAGGGCGTTGACCGGCCGGAGCACCGGGGTCGGCGACGATGGTGCCGGCCCAGGCCGGCGCTACGCTCAAGGACACCAGCCCGAGCGCCGTCATCAGCGCAAAGCGCAATGCCCCGAGCGTCGCCGTGCACACCGGCGCGCCTGCGATCGGGCCGGAACGGGTTCCCGGTGCCTTGACCTGGCTCGTGACATTTTCCGCAACCACCATCAGCAGTCCGCGGGCCTTGTTGAATACGATTCGGTACAGATGCTTGTTCATTGCAATTCCATTTGCGGTGACTGCCCGCAAGTCCTGAGGTTGGGGTTACGGTGCAATTGCCAGCGGATGAGCGGCAAACCAGGCCTTGGCCTGTTCAGGGATGACGCCGATCCCTTGGAAGGTCTTGACCTGCAGGCCGCGCTCTTCACCTCGGTGATAGAGGGCGCGCGCGCAACGATTGGGGAACAAATGACGCTGCAGCAACCGGCTCAATGCAGCGGTATGGCCAAAAGGAGCAACCCAGTCGTTCAACCAGAGACGCTCGCCGCTATTCCAGTCCGCTTCGGTCAGCGCCAGCGGCGACTGCTGCAAATAGCGCTGTTCGGCGGCCTCGTCGAAGTTGAGCCAGGACAGGTAGAACACCGGTTTGCCCTGTTCACTGCCGAGCACGAACTGGCGATGCTTGAGAGCTGGCAACAACAGCGTTGGCAAAGTGTGTAATGGTGCATCGCGATGGGCTTTGGAGTGCATCCACAGCCATGTGGCCGAGCCGAACACCGCGGCTTCGTTCCAGGGTTCATCGATCAGGCCGGGGGCCGTGATGTCTAGCGTCTCGAACTGCATGGGATCACCTCAGAATGACCAGATGACATTGAAGGCACTGGTCACGTTTGCTGTCTCGAAGCCATCGGGCTTTTTCAGCGGTGTGCCGAATGACCAGTCGTATGACAGGCCTTTGTAGCCGCCACGGATGCCCACCACGCCCCCCGCCAGGCGCTGGCCAATCAGGAACTCACTGGCTTGACCGCTGACCTCGCCGTAGTCGATACCGGCATAAAGCTCCTGGCCGGTCTGCCCCAACGACAGGCCGACTTCGTTGCGTAATGTCCAGCCACGGTCGGCGGAAAGAATGTTTTCACCATCGAAGCCGCGCACGCTGTAGCGCCCACCGATCGAGAAACGGTCCTGGGGCACCAGGGACGTACGATTCCACTGCGCACGCCAGCCGCCGATGTAGCGCAGGCGCTGGTTACCCGCCACGAACGGCACTTGCAATTGAGCATCGGCGGTGATGATCTGCGAGCGCGAAGTGCCGGCATCAAAATCTTCCTCAGGGGCCTTGAGCGCGTTATGGGCACCCGTGCCGCGACGATAGGCGGCCCCCAGGTCAAGGGTCGAGGCGCCGATAAACTCGCGATGGTTCAGCCCGAACTGCCAGCCGGCCATGCGCCGTTTCTGGTTGCCGATTTGGGTGTCGTCGATGAAGTTCTCCGACGAACGCGTCCACAGACTGCCCCAGGCGGAGGTCTTGCGAACGGCATCGCGGTAAAGCAGACGTGACAGGCGCAACTCGTTGTGGCGACTTTCGCCACGGTACAGATAGGTCTGGGTGGCACCGGCGACAGACTGTTCGTAGTCATATTCACTCGTGGTAAAACCCAGCTGCCAATAACCGAACGGCAGCGAGTAATGCAGGGTATTGCCGTCGGAGCCGCGCTGCCCGGACTCGCCACCGCCCAGGTCATGGTTGACGCTGGCGTAGAACAGGTCGTTGAGCGACAGCAGATTGTCGAGGGACAACGAGACGTTACCTTGGTACTTGCCGGTGGTCTTGCTGCCCGAGTTATCCACCGACAAGCTCACGCGAGCCGGAAACCGCTGACTCCAAGCGATCACTACGTCGCTTTCACCAGGCTTGGCGTCGGCAGCGCGGGCAGGTGCGATCTGGATGTCGGCCTCGGCGGTGGGTACGCGCTTGAAGTTCTCCAGTGCCTGTTCGATATCGCGCAGGTTGAGCAGATCACCGGGGCGGGCGGGCATCGCGTTCCAGGCATTGGCGCGGGAGCTGGTGCCCTCGTCAAAACGAATCTCGCGAATGCGCCCCGGCACCAGGGTCAGTACCAGAACTCCACTGTTCAGATCCTGGGCTTCAGCAAGCACACGGGTGGTGACGTAGCCGGCTTCGATGATCGCATTCTGCATGCGCTTCATCGTCAGATTGATCCCGGCGCCGCCCAAACACCGACCCAGGGCGGGATCATGCTTGGGGTTGGCGGCGCGCAGCGCCCACTGAAATTTTTCCGACGCCTCGCCTATCAGACGGATATCGTCGATGGCAAAGCAAGGGCTTTCCTTGTCCGGCAAACGTTCGGCCCCCTCGGTCACCGGCGCCGCCTGAAGGCGTACGTCCGGCCGAGACTCCAATTGGTCACGCAGAACGCGCTCGCGCTCGCGCTGGCGCAGCAACTCCTCTTCAGGCCCTGCCGCCTGTGCAACGCCCCCCGCCCCCAACATCCACGCCGCCAGGAAAAACAACGAGAGATTCCTGGGGTTACATGGAAACGAACGGGGCGCGCCCTCAAGACGGCGAGCAGCGCTCGGCTTAAGCGTTCGACAGAATGCTGCTCGGTGCATGTCACATCCTTGTGGCCGGAATAAAAGGCACGGTGGGTCAGCCCGCCGGGACAGCAGTGCACTGACTCAAATAAAAAAGAGATACGCGTCCCGCTCGTAGCGAAGGAAAAGTCCTACAAACTACCGAGACGGTCAGATAGCAAAGGGGGGGATAAGTTTCACACTGCCGGATTAGTTGATACAGATTCGTAGAAAAATGGGGAATCAGTCACAACAATGAGGAAATGGGATTGGTTGAGGCGGCCACGTAAGGCCTGACCTGCGAGTTCAAGCCATTGATAATTTGCGCAAAGGGCCCGCAAGAGAGGAAGCGTTGATTCGCTGAATCATGGGATTGGAAGGTGGTGTCCCAGGGCAGGTTCGAACTGCCAACCTTCCCCTTAGGAGGGGGATGCTCTATCCAATTGAGCTACTGAGACACAAGTCGACCACGAGAAACGCGGTGCGTTGGACGGCGTGCATGTTAACGGTCAGCCTGGCGTTTGTCATGTCGTCCATGGCTTTTTAAGTGTAGGCAGATGTACCGCTCGCCAAGTCTCCCATCGTAGCCCCCGGACCGGACCGCCGCTCATCTGGCCCCACCCTGCTCATTCTAGTAAATCGGCAAATCGCCACTATCCTATACAATACAAGGACAGCATCGCGCCGCCGCCTGCGTCATGGTTATCCGCCAGACGGTATGGCACATCGACACGATGCAGTGGTCACAAGATGCGGACCTGGAAATTTTTCCAACCAGTCCGCATTTTTGACGAAGGGTACTGGCATAACGCCTTTACGCGGATCAATATTTGTCACAGAATTGGCGCCAATGATCTGGCAATTTTGAGGCATGATGCGGGCCTCTTAACAATTCAGGTTGAACATTTGGCTAAGGGGCTTGTCCTATCGACATCCTGCGGCCAATCCCGAGAACCGCTCCCCTGAACTAACCGGTTAAATATATGCGCCCAATGAAACAGGCAATTTATTCCAGCCGTACGGCTGACAAGTTCGTCGTACGTCTGCCAGACGGAATGCGGGAACGCATTGCCGAGGTGGCTCGCAATCATCACCGCAGCATGAACTCCGAAATCATCGCGCGCCTTGAGCAAAGCCTTATTCAGGAAGGTGCGTTGGGTGAAGAGCTCAGCATGCGACTGGACAGCCCAGAGCTGTCACTGCATGAACGCGAGCTGCTTCAACGATTCCGACAACTCTCTCATCGCCAGCAAAACGCTCTCGTTTCGCTGATTGCCCATGACGTAGAAATGACCGCAGACGCGTCCTGATAGCATCCAAGATATTGAAGCCAGCCTTGTGCTGGCTTTTTTTTGCCTGGCATTTGGTGACAGAGATTTCCGGCGCCCACGAAAAAGCCCGCCAAATTGGCGGGCTTTCTTGAAGCGCGAATCAGAGCAGGAAAATCGTCGCCAACCCCAGGAAGATGAAAAATCCGCCGCTGTCGGTCATGGCGGTAATCATCACGCTGGCCCCCATGGCGGGGTCACGCCCCATTCGAGCCAGGGTCATGGGAATCAATACCCCCATCAAGGCCGCCAACAACAAGTTGAGCGTCATCGCGGCGGTCATCACCACTCCCAGCGACCAACTGCCATACAGCAGGTATGCCACCACGCCGATCACACCACCCCAAACCAGACCGTTGATCAAGCCCACGGCCAGTTCCTTGCGCATCAATCGCGATGTATTGCCGGTACTGACCTGGTCCAGCGCCATGGCGCGGACGATCATGGTAATGGTCTGGTTGCCGGAGTTACCGCCAATCCCCGCAACGATAGGCATCAGCGCCGCAAGGGCCACCAGTTTTTCGATGGAACCTTCGAACAAGCCGATCACCCGGGACGCGATGAAAGCCGTGATCAAATTGACCGCCAGCCAGGCCCAACGGTTACGCAGGGACTTCCAGACCGAGGCGAAGATGTCTTCCTCTTCGCGCAGACCGGCCATGTTGAGGACTTCGCTTTCGCTCTCCTCACGAATCAGGTCGACCATTTCGTCGATGGTCAGACGGCCGATCAACTTGCCGTTCTTGTCGACAACGGGCGCAGAAATCAAATCGTAACGTTCGAACGCCTGGGCCGCATCGTAGGCATCTTCGTCCGGATGAAAACTCACCGGATCACTGGCCATGACCTCGGCTACCTGCTTTTCCGGATCATTGACGAGCAATCGCTTGATAGGCAGCACGCCCTTAAGCACACCGTCGTAGTCCACCACAAAGAGCTTGTCGGTATGCCCCGGCAACTCCTTGAGACGGCGCAGATAACGCAATACCACTTCAAGACTGACATCCTCACGGATGGTCACCATCTCGAAGTCCATCAGCGCACCGACCTGCTCCTCGTCATAGGACAACGCCGAACGCACGCGCTCGCGCTGTTGGCCGTCGAGGGTTTCCATCAGTTCGTGGATAACGTCCCGTGGCAGTTCGGGCGCAAGGTCGGCGAGTTCGTCGGCGTCCATTTCCTTGGCCGCCGCCAGCAGCTCGTGATCATCCATGTCAGCGATCAGGGTTTCACGAACCGAGTCGGACACTTCAAGCAGGATGTCACCGTCACGATCCGCCTGGACCAACTGCCAGACCGTCAGACGCTCTTCCAGCGGCAAGGCTTCAAGGATGTAGGCGACGTCGGCGGAGTGCAGGTCATCGAGCTTGCGTTGCAGCTCGACGAGATTCTGCCGGTGGACCAGGTTCTCGACCAGGTCGTGATGCGGGCCTTCCTGGCGATGCGTCAGGTCTTCGACCACCCGCTGGCGATGCAGCAGCTCAACGACTTGAGCAAGGCGATCCTGAAGGCTTTCCTGCGTTTTCTTTACTTCTATTTCGGTCATAGGCGAACTCCACTCCCAGCAGTGGAGCACGCCGGAAGGATCAATCAGTCAGTTCATGATTGGTAAAACGAGATATTGAGTAACTACTGGGTAAGTCCATGGGATATTCCACAAGCCCCGGCGGGGCTGACGGGCGCAATCATACACCGCTTGACGCTTTAAAACGTTAAAAAATCATGGCAAGAACAAGCGCTTGCGAGACATACCTGAACGCAGATTGAACCTCTATGCCTACGACGACTTATCCTGAAAAGAAAACACACGCCCCGGTAAAAATGTAGCGGCTAACCTTCTTTTCTTCACCGTCAAGGAGGACGTCAGGATGCTCGTCAGTCGCTACCTGTTTTTACTCGCTGCCCTGCCCTGCCTGCCTTTGGGGGCTGCCGGGCAAAGCGTGCATCGCTGCGAAAATACCGCCGGGCACGTGACCTTTACCACCCTGAGTTGCCGACAGGAAGAAACCCTGTCACTTCAGCAGATCCATCCGACCAGCCCGGGCAGGGCCGAGCCAATGACAGAGGCCATGCTGCCCGAAGCAGAGTTTCGGCAAACATTCGGCAACAAAGCCAACCGCAAGGAACCGACTGTTGTCGGCCAACTCGAAGACCGCTGTGGCAACCTGCTCAATGCCAGACAACGCCGCGAAGCGATCATGAACCGGCGAGTCGTCAGTGGCATGAGCCAGCAGGACGTGGAAAGCGCCCTGGGCAGACCCGACTCGGTCAAGATCAGGAATTCGAGCACGCGATATACCTACAAAGCGAAAAAAGGTCGCAGCGCAGAGATCGTGTTCGATGAGAAAGGGTGCGTGAAAGGCAAATCACAGACAGCAAAAAGCCCGCGTTAAACGCGGGCTTTTTGGTGTTTGGTGCACTCGACAGGATTCGAACCTGTGACCGCTCGGTTCGTAGCCGAGTACTCTATCCAGCTGAGCTACGAGTGCAAGTTGTGGTTTTATACCAGATCACAACTGGTTGAAGCCAAGTTATTTGCATCACTGCAAAAAACTCTTAAATGGTGCACTCGACAGGATTCGAACCTGTGACCGCTCGGTTCGTAGCCGAGTACTCTATCCAGCTGAGCTACGAGTGCATTTGTTGCCGCGCATTATAGGTCGCCGAATCTTTTTGTAAAGCGCTTTTTTTCAGTAATTTCAATAACTTACCGATAAAGCCAGATTACGTCGCACTAAATAAATAATGGCGGAGAACGGGGGATTCGAACCCCCGACACCCTTTTGAGGTGTACTCCCTTAGCAGGGGAGCGCCTTCGGCCACTCGGCCAGCTCTCCGCAACACGGGGCGTATATTAACCACCTTCATCCCCGTTTGCAAACATAAAAAACGATAAAAATTAATGGCTTGGTTCGTCGTCCTTCTCTTTCTTGATACGCAGGTAAATTTCCTCTCGGTGCACCGCGACCTCTTTCGGGGCGTTGACGCCAATACGCACTTGATTTCCTTTGACGCCGAGCACGGTCACGGTGATTTCGCCATCGCCAATAATCAGGCTCTCTGCGCACCGACGAGTCAGAATCAGCATACCTTTCTCCTCACGCAATTCAGTTCAGGGACAACAGTCTGCAAAAAAAGGCGTAGGCCCTACGAACCGAAACGGTCGCAGCCTACAAGCCTAGTATTGACCAGCGCGAGCAAAAGAACAGTTTTGGAGCGCGCCTTTCAGAAAAACAAAGGGCGCGGTAAACCGCGCCCCAAGACAACGCCTTACTCGCCCTGTCGGGCAGCAGCGTCGAGTTCGAAAGCCGTGTGCAGGGCGCGCACGGCCAGTTCCAGGTACTTCTCTTCGATGACCACGGAAACCTTGATTTCCGAAGTAGAGATCATCTGGATGTTGATGCTTTCCTTGGCCAGGGATTCGAACATACGGCTGGCCACGCCTGCGTGAGAGCGCATGCCGACACCGACGATCGAGACCTTGGCGATCTTGGTATCACCCACCACTTCCCGGGCACCAATCTCGTCAGCAGTCTTTTTCAGCACCGCTTCAGCGGCCTGGTAGTCGTTGCGGTGCACGGTGAAGGTGAAGTCGGTGGTGTTATCGTGCGCGACGTTCTGCACGATCATGTCGACTTCGATGTTCGCGGCACTGATCGGGCCGAGAATCTTGAACGCCACGCCGGGGGTGTCTGGCACGCCACGGATGGTCAGCTTGGCTTCATCGCGGTTGAAAGCGATGCCGGAAATGATCGGCTGTTCCATGGATTCCTCTTCATCAATAGTAATGAGGGTGCCCGGACCCTCTTTGAAGCTGTGCAGAACGCGCAGCGGAACGTTGTACTTGCCAGCGAATTCGACGGCCCGGATCTGCAGCACCTTGGAACCGAGGCTGGCCATTTCCAGCATCTCTTCGAAGGTGATCTTGTCCAGGCGCTGAGCCACAGGCACCACCCGTGGGTCGGTGGTGTAGACACCATCCACATCGGTGTAGATCTGGCATTCGTCAGCCTTGAGTGCCGCCGCCAGCGCCACGCCCGTGGTATCGGAACCGCCACGGCCGAGAGTGGTGATATTGCCGTGCTCGTCCACACCCTGGAAACCGGCGACCACCACGACGCGACCGGCCTTCAGGTCGCCGCGAATTTTCTGATCGTCGATCTGCAGAATACGCGCTTTATTGTGCGCGCTGTCCGTCAGGATACGAACCTGGTTGCCGGTGTAGGACACCGCCGGCACACCCCGCTTGATCAGCGCCATGGCCAGCAAGGCGATGGTCACCTGCTCGCCAGTGGAAACGATCACATCCAGTTCGCGCGGAACCGGCTGTTGGTCGCCGCTGATTTGCTTGGCCAGATCGATCAGACGGTTGGTCTCGCCGCTCATTGCCGACAGCACAACCACCAGGTCATCGCCCGCTTCACGGAATTTCTTAACCTTGTCGGCGACTTGTTCGATTCTCTCGACAGTACCGACCGAGGTGCCTCCAAATTTCTGTACGATCAAAGCCATTTCAAAGCCGCCTCTGCCCATGAAGGGCGCCCAATAATCACTCAACAGCGACCGGAGTCGTCACTAGACGACGACCCCGGAGCACTGCCTTAAATACCCTGCTCTACAAATGCAACGGTTTGGGCCAGTGCTGCGTCCAGCGCGCCGGCGTCGGTGCCGCCGCCTTGCGCCATGTCCGGACGACCACCACCCTTGCCGCCCACTGCCGCAGCGGCCTGCTTCATCAAATCACCGGCTTTGAGTTGGCCAGTCAGGTCTTTGGTCACGCCTGCGACGAGAACGACCTTTTCCTCATGGACACTGCCGAGCAGGATCACTGCGCGGCCGAGTTTGTTTTTCAGTTGATCGACCAGCGCCAACAGTGCCTTGCCGTCCTGGCCATCCAGGCGCGCGGCCAACACTTTCACGCCCTTGACGTCCACGGCCTGGGCCGACAGATCGTCGCCCGCGGCGCTGGCAGCCTTGGCCTGCAACTGCTCGAGTTGCTTTTCCAGCAGACGGTTGCGCTCCAGCACAGCCGAGAGCTTGTCGATCAGGTTGTCACGGCTGCCCTTGATCAGGCTCGCCGCTTCCTTGAGTTGTTCTTCGGCGGCGTTGAGGTACGCCAGGGCCGCCGCGCCGGTGACCGCTTCGATGCGACGCACACCAGAAGCCACACCGCCTTCGCTGATGATCTTCAGTAGGCCGATGTCACCGGTCCGGTTGGCATGGATACCACCGCACAGCTCCACGGAGAAATCGCCGCCCATGCTCAGCACACGGACGCTGTCGCCGTACTTCTCGCCAAACAGCGCCATGGCGCCCTTGCGCTTGGCGGTCTCGATGTCGGTTTCTTCGGTCTCGACCGGCGAATTCTTGCGGATCTCGGCGTTGACGATGTCTTCCAGCGCCTTGAGTTGCTCAGGCTTGATAGCCTCGAAATGGCTGAAGTCAAAGCGCAAGCGCTGACTGTCCACCAAAGAGCCTTTCTGCTGAACATGCTCGCCCAGTACCTGACGCAACGCGGCATGCAGCAAGTGCGTAGCCGAGTGGTTCAGCGAGGTGGCGTGACGAACCTCGGCGTCGACATGCGCGGCTACCGGAGCGGCAATCATCAGGCTGCCCGAGGCCAATACGCCGTGGTGCAGGAATGCGCCGCCGGTCTTGGTGGTGTCTCGCACATCGAAACGCGAGTTGCCGGCCTGCAGGTAACCGCTGTCACCGATCTGTCCGCCGGATTCGGCGTAGAACGGCGTCTGGTCCAGCACGATCACCCCTTCCTGGCCTTCGCTCAGGATGTCGACCGACTGCCCGTCCTTATAGATAGCCACGATCTTGGCCGAACCGGTCGTGGCGGCGTAGCCGGTGAATTCGGTGGCCACGTCAACCTTGACCAGGCTGTTGTAGTCCATGCCGAAGGAGCTGGCGGAACGCGCGCGCACTCGCTGGGCTTCCATCTCGCGCTCGAAACCTTCCTCGTCGAGGGTCAGGTTGCGTTCGCGGGCGATGTCGCCCGTCAGGTCCATCGGGAAACCGTATGTGTCGTACAACTTGAACACGACATCGCCCGGTACCACGTTGCCCTTGAGCTCGGCCAAATCCTGCTCGAGGATCTTCAACCCCTGCTCCAGGGTTTTGGCGAACTGCTCTTCCTCACCCTTGAGCACGCGCTCGATGTGGGCCTGCTGGGATTTGAGTTCCGGGAAGGCCTCGCCCATTTCGGCCACCAGGGCCGCGACGATCTGATAGAAGAAGCTGCCCTTGGCGCCCAGCTTGTTGCCGTGACGGCAGGCGCGACGAATGATCCGACGCAACACATAGCCGCGGCCTTCGTTGGACGGCAACACACCATCGGCAATCAGGAAGCCGCAGGAACGGATATGGTCGGCCACCACTTTGAGCGAAGCCTGGTTGTCGTTACTGCAACCGATGGCCTTGGCCGAAGCACTCAACAGGCTCTGGAACAGGTCGATTTCGTAGTTGGAGTGAACGTGCTGCAACACCGCACTGATCCGCTCCAGGCCCATGCCGGTGTCGACCGACGGCGCTGGCAACGGATGCAACACGCCATCGGCGGTGCGGTTGAACTGCATGAAGACGTTGTTCCAGATCTCGATGTAGCGGTCGCCATCTTCTTCCGGCGAGCCGGGTGGGCCGCCCCAGATGTCGGCGCCGTGATCGTAGAAAATCTCGGTGCAAGGGCCGCACGGGCCGGTGTCGCCCATGGTCCAGAAGTTATCGGAAGCGTATGGCGCGCCCTTGTTGTCGCCAATGCGCACCATGCGTTCAGCCGGGACACCGACCTCTTTGGTCCAGATGTCATAAGCCTCGTCATCGCTGGCGTAGACCGTTACCCAGAGCTTCTCCTTGGGCAGGTTCAGCCACTTGTCGGAGGTCAGGAAGGTCCAGGCAAAGGTGATGGCGTCGCGCTTGAAATAATCACCGAAGCTGAAGTTACCCAGCATTTCGAAGAAGGTGTGGTGACGAGCGGTATAGCCGACGTTTTCCAGGTCGTTGTGCTTGCCGCCGGCGCGCACGCATTTCTGGCTGCTGACGGCACGGGTGTAGGCACGTTTTTCCTGGCCCAGGAAGCAGTCCTTGAACTGGTTCATCCCCGCGTTGGTGAACAGCAGGGTCGGGTCGTTGCCCGGAATCAAAGAGCTGGAGGCTACTCGGGTGTGGCCTTGCTCTTCGAAGAAGCGAAGGAAGGCTTCACGGATTTCTGCGCTTTTCATTAGGTTCTTCCACGGAGGCTGCGGCCAAAGGCCTGTGCAAAACGTCAACAGACGAAGCAACGGCAAAGGGCCGCATTATATCGGCCCTTCGCGTGGGGTACAGCGTGTTTATGCGATAGAAACTGTCAATTGGGCCGCTTGGCGGGTCAGTTACGGGAAAAGTCGACGAAAGAGCGGATCACTTCGTCGATTTGCGCGGCGCTGACATCCATGTGGGTCACCATTCGCAGGCGTGGCGCTGCGCTGAGCTTGATACCACGCTCGGCGGCAAACGCCCTGATGGCCTCGGCCCGCTCGCCCATCTGCACGTAGACCATGTTGGTCTGCACCGGCTCGACCTCGTAACCCGCCCCACGCAAGCCCTCGGCAAGCCGCTGGGCATTGGCGTGGTCATCGGCCAGGCGCTGGACCTGATGATCCAGGGCATACAACCCCGCCGCAGCCAGGATCCCGGCCTGGCGCATACCCCCGCCCACCATCTTGCGCAGCCGGCGCGCCTTGCCGATCAGTTCGACGCTGCCGCAGAGGACCGAGCCAACGGGAGCGCCAAGGCCCTTGGACAGGCACACCGACACCGAATCGAAATGTTGGGTGATCTCCCGGGCATCGACGTTCAACTTGACCGCGGCGTTGTACAGCCGCGCGCCGTCAAGGTGCAACGCCAGGCCGTGCTCGCGCGTGAAACGCCGGGCCCGGGCCAGATAGTCCAGCGGCAGGACCTTGCCTTGCATGGTGTTTTCCAGCGCCAGCAGGCGAGTACGGGCGAAGTGGAAGTCATCGGCTTTGATCGCGGCAGCAACTTGCTCCAGGTCCAGAGAGCCGTCCGCTTGCACGTCAAGGGGTTGCGGCTGGATTGAACCCAGTACCGCCGCCCCGCCGCCTTCGTATTTATAGGTGTGAGCCTGCTGGCCAACGATGTATTCATCACCACGCTCGCAATGGGCCATCAGCCCCAGCAAGTTGCTCATGGTGCCGGTGGGTACGAACAGCGCCGCGGCAAAGCCCAGGCGCCCGGCCAGTTCGGCCTCGAGGCGATTGACGGTCGGATCTTCGCCATACACATCGTCGCCGGTCGGCGCGCTGGCCATCGCATCCAGCATGGCGGCGGAAGGTTGGGTGACGGTGTCGCTGCGAAGATCGATAACGCTCATGAATCTGGCCTCGGGTGCGGGTGGGGGGAATTCCCTTTCGAAGGTCAATTACTGCGGTCATGGCGACGATTAATCAAGACCAGTCGAAGGAAAAGATCACCTGCACCTGAAGATCTCTCAGAACACCTGTGGGAGCGAGCTTGCTCGCGATGGCGGCAGCGCATCCAACATCAATGCAATCTGAACCACCGCTATCGCGAGCAAGCTCGCTCCCACAGGGGTTATGTGTTAAAAATCCTGCGCCGCCAAAAACCATGGCGGCGAAACGTTCTCAGGGCGGGGTGCAATTCCCCACCGGCGGTAATTGCACGCAAGGTGCATAGCCCGCGAGCGCTTGGCGATACACGGCTTTTGCGGTGTAGCGTCAAGGTCAGCAGACCCGGTGTGATTCCGGGGCCGACGGTCATAGTCCGGATGAAGAGAGAACGGGATCGGCACCCAAGGGCCGTCTGCGACTGTCTGCGCGCGACGCACCCTCGAATCCCCTTCGATTCATGACGCCCTGTTTTTTACACAAACAGGAACCAGAACATGCAACCCACCGCAATCGACAGCAAAAGCAAACATCATCCGGGCGAGCGCGTCGCGTTCATCCAGGCCTGCTGGCACAAGGAAATCGTCGACCAGAGCCGCAAAGGCTTCGTCGCCGAAATGATCAATCAAGGTTATCAGGAAAGCGATATCGACTTCTTCGAAGTCGGCGGCGCCTTCGAGATCCCGCTGCATGCCAAGCTGCTGGCCAAATCTGGCCGCTACGCCGGCATCGTCGCCGCTGGCCTGGTGGTGGACGGCGGCATCTACCGTCACGAATTCGTCGCCCAATCGGTGATCAGCGGCCTGATGCAGGTTCAGCTGGAAACCGAGGTGCCGGTGTTCTCGGTCGTACTCACTCCCCATCACTTCCACGCTGGGGAAGAACATCAGAAGTTCTTCTTTGAGCATTTCGTGCACAAGGGCCAGGAAGCGGCGAAGACCTGTGCCGATACCCTGCACAAGACCCGGGCGTTGCGGCGCAGTGAGCAGCGGGCGGTAGCGGTCTAAATCCAGACACAGATCCAAATGTGGGAGCGAGCCTGCTCGCGATAGCAATGTAGCAGTCGACAGCAATGGCGACTGGCACTCCGTCATCGCGAGCAAGCTCGCTCCCACAAAAGGCTTGTATCAGTTTGGGATTCAGGTCAGGCCAGGTTTTCGTCCGTCGCCGGCACAATCAGGATCCCGGCCCGCAAACCATTCTTCACCTTGGGGTTGGGGAAGATGATCCGGGCGCCCTCTTCTTCGATCACCCAGCGGGTCTGGGCAATGTCTTCGGCCAGCACATAACCTTTTCCAAGTTCCGAGAAGTTCTCGATGTCCGCCGGCAGGTTCAGGCGGAAACTGTCGCTGTGCTTGATGATTTCCCGCGCGACGCTGAACAGTTGCAGGCCGTCCAGACTTTCGTCCGATTCGGGTTCGCTGCCTTCGATGATCTGTTGCAGACGGGTTTCCAGCAGGCTGACGTTGACACCGTCGTTTTCCCCGAACGGCCGGGCCTTGCCCAGTTCCAGGGTGAAAGACTCGGCACCCAACTGGTCATAGGTGTAGGCGCTGAACACAATGGACGGTTTGTTCTGCAGCAGCACCGCTTCCATGCCGGCGGCGCGCAGCCGCGCCAGTTCACGGCGTGAATGCTGGCGACCTTCCTTCCACGGATACAGGGCGAATTGCTCAATCTTCGAACCCCGGATGGCGGTGTGCAGGTCGTAATGCAAGCGACTGCGGTCCGGCACGCTGAAGAAACTGGCGGCCAACCGCTCCAATTCGCACGCCCGCAACGCCTCGGCGCCGCCGCTCAACTCATGGCGACCATTGAACAACCGATTGACGTCCTGCTCGACAAAACGCTCTCCGCGACGAATGGCCTCGGGATTGCCGAACAGAAACAGAATGCGTGCCCGTGGCTTGAGATCCCCACGGGCGATGTCGTGCAGCAACCGATCAAGCAATTCGATCGGTGCGGTTTCGTTGCCGTGGATACCGGCTGACAGCAACAGGTCCTGGCCATTGTCCCGGGCCTGGGGCGGCTTGACCTCCAGCGCGCCCTCGCTCAGCCAGCGCATCCGTACGCCCTCGACAGTCAGTTGAGTCTTCTCCGCCGGTTCACGGCCGGCGAGGGTCAGTTCAAGCAATTTGCCGAGGGCGAGCATAGCGCGGCTCCTTAATGGTCGTGGCCGCAATCCGGGCCATGGACATGATCATCGTCGCCCATGTCGGCCGGTTCCATTTCCAGTTGCAGGCTCACCAGGTTGGTCGCCAATGGGCGCAACAACAGGTTGGCGTATTCCTCATCGCCTTCTTCGACATCGACACCGATCAGCAACTGACCGCGGCCGTCCTGCTGGATCCACAGCTCTTTGCCCTGCCACATGACCGCAACGCGGGTGCAGGAGGTTTCCAGTTGGGTGCCGTCGGTGTCTTCAAGGATCAG
Source organism: Pseudomonas sp. N-1-13 (assembly GCF_057787095.1). Classification (NCBI taxonomy): domain Bacteria; kingdom Pseudomonadati; phylum Pseudomonadota; class Gammaproteobacteria; order Pseudomonadales; family Pseudomonadaceae; genus Pseudomonas; species Pseudomonas sp. N-1-13. The sequence goes on from NZ_JBYNRI010000001.1 coordinate 4,422,334, forward strand.
TTGCAAGGTATCGCTCATGTTTTTACGTTCTCGTCGGGGGAAAAAGGCAACGCGCCCTGCTTTGACTGTAGTCAGGTCGCGCGCGCTTTCAATTGATCTGGAAAGGATAAACCGCGCCAAGTTTAAGGATTTGTGTCAGCTCATCCAATGCCGCCCGGCATTCGAGCAGCAACTGCGGGTCTGCCAGGTCGTTTTCGGTCATGCGATCGCGGTAGTGACGCTCGACCCATTGGGTCAGCGAATCGTACAACGGCGCGGTCATGATAACCCCTGGGTTGACGGCGGCCAGTTCGGTTTCATTGAGTGCCACGCGCAGCCTCAGGCAAGCCGGGCCACCGCCGTTCTGCATGCTTTGCTTGAGGTCGAAGACCTTCACTTCGCCGATCACCCCGCCAGAGCCCGTCAGGCCTTGCAGGTACTGCCAGACGCGTTCGTTGCCGCGGCACTCCTCCGGCACGATCAACAGCATCGAGCCGTCGGGACGCGACAGCAACTGGCTATTGAACAGGTAGGAACGTACCGCGTCATCGACGGTAACCGCCGAACGCGGCACGCATACCGACTGAAATTTCCCACCGACCTTGGCGAGTTTGCTGCTCAGCTCGGCCAGCATCCGGTCGGTCTCGAGAAACGCATCCTCGTGATAGAACAACACTTCGCCGTTGCCCACCGCGATCACATCATTGTGGAACACGCCCTGGTCGATCACCGATGGGTTCTGTTGGGCGTAGACCACGCCCTCCTCCCTCAGACCATGCAGACGAGCGACCGCTTGAGAAGCTTCCAGGGTCTGGCGCGCCGGGTACTTCTGCGGCGCGGGAAAACGGGTATCGAAGGCGCTGCGGCCGAACACGAAGAATTCAACACCGGCCTCGCCGTAGGTCCGGCAGAAACGCGTGTGGTTGGCCGCGCCTTCGTCGCCGAACTGCGCCACCGCTGGCAGCGCGGCGTGGTGGGCGAAGTGCTGCTGATCGGCAAACATCGCCCCCAGTACGCGACTGGTGGTCGGGTGTTCAATGCTGCGGTGGTATTTGCAGTTCAGGTTGGCGGCGGTGAAATGCACGCGGCCGTCAGCCGTGTCGGCGCTTGGGCTGACAGTGGCGGCGTTGGCCACCCACATGCTGGAGGCCGAGCAACTGGCGACCAGCAGCGGCATCGCTTCTTTGGCAGCCTGCTGGATGACCTGGGCATCGCTGCCGGCAAAACCCAACCGACGCAGGGCCGCCACGTCGGGACGCTCCTGTGGCGCCAGCACACCTTGCTGGAAGCCCATGTCCATCAGCGCTTTCATTTTCGCCAGGCCCTGCAACGCCGCTTCCTTGGGGTTGGAGGACTGTTGGCTATTGCTCTGGGACGCGACGTTGCCGTACGAGAGCCCGCCGTAGTTGTGGGTCGGCCCCACTAGACCGTCAAAGTTGACTTCATAGGATTTCATCAGCGAGGCTCCACGAGAATCTGTTTTTTATAGGCATCAAGTAACGGTTCATCGAACACCGCGGCGCGGCTATCGCGGGCAAGCCTTGCTCCCACAGGTTTTGCATCATATCTGTGGGAGCAAGGCTTGCCCGCGATGGCGGTCTCAAGACATTCGCACACCGGGGGTCAGGGCAGCCGGCATGACAAGGCTCGGGGTTTCCAGCGACGCCACCGGATACGCACAATAATCGGCCGCGTAGTAGGCACTGGCGCGGTGGTTGCCCGAGGCCCCAACACCGCCGAACGGCGCGCTGCTGGCCGCTCCCGTCAGTTGTTTGTTCCAGTTGACGATGCCGGCACGGCTCTGCAGCCAAAACTGCTGGTAGCGCTCCTGGGAATCCGACAGCAGACCCGCAGCCAAGCCATATTGGGTGTTGTTGGCCTCGGTGATTGCCGCAGCGAAATCCGCGTAGCGAATCACCTGCAACAACGGCCCGAACAGTTCTTCATCAGGACGCTCGGCTACCGTCGTCACATCCAGGATGCCCGGTGTCAGCAACGCCGCCTGGGCTTGCGGTTGGGTCATGGTCAACAGCGGCACGGCGCCCAGGCCCAGCAAATGGTTCTGCGCATCCATCAGCGCCTTCGCTGCGGCCAGGGAAATCACCGAGCCCATGAATGGCGCCGGTTGCTGATCAAAGGCGCCGACTTCCAGCGTCGAGCTGACCGCCACCAGGCGCGCCAGCAAGGCATCGCCCCACGCCCCTTCGGGCACCAACAGGCGGCGCGCGCAGGTACAGCGCTGCCCGGCAGAAATGAAGGCCGACTGAATGATGGTGTAGACCGCCGCGTCGACGTCCGCCACCTCATCCACCACCAGCGGATTATTTCCGCCCATTTCCAGCGCCAGGATCTTGTCCGGGCGCCCGGAAAACTGTTGATGCAACAGGTTGCCGGTGCGGCTGGAGCCGGTGAAGAACAACCCGTCGATGCCCGGATTGGCCGCCAGGGCGATACCGGTTTCCCGCGCGCCTTGCAGCAGGTTCAGCACGCCCGCCGGCAGGCCGGCCTCGACCCAGCACTTGACCGTCAGCTCAGCGACTTTCGGGGTCAGTTCGCTGGGTTTGAACAACACACTGTTGCCCGCCAACAAGGCCGGGACGATGTGACCGTTGGGCAAATGGCCGGGGAAGTTGTAAGGGCCGAACACTGCCACCACACCGTGGGGCTTGTGCCGCAGCACGGCGATGGCGTCACCCAGGGGGCCGCTTTTTTCGCCGGTCCGCTCGCGGTAGCTCTGAATCGAAATGGCGACCTTGTTGACCATGCTGGTGACTTCGGTGGTCGCTTCCCACAACGGCTTGCCGGTTTCTTCACCGATGCAGTGGGCCAGTTCATCGGCGTGGTTCTTCAAGGCAGCGGCAAACGCCTCCAGCACCTGGATACGTTCATCCAGCGAACGACGGGCCCAGTCCGGGAAGGCCTGACGCGCGGCCTGCACCGCCGACTCCACCTGCGCCGCCGTGGCGCCATTGCCAGACCACAGCACTTGCTGGGTCACCGGGTTCAACGACTCAAAGAGATCACCCTGACCTTCCAGCCAGCTTCCAGCGATGTACAGCGACTTCATTATTTCGACTCCCGAGCAGCGGACAACGCAACGGCGCGCACCTGATCGCCGGCGTTGAGTTGAAGACGTTTGGCAGTCAGCGGATCAACCACCAAGGTGCCCGCGGCCAAGCGCGCCGGTGCAGCAGTGATGCGGCAGTCTTCGCGTTTGCGGTTATGCATGATGAACGGCGTGGCGTCGTCGCCCGGCGTGCCGATGGCCAATACCAGTGCCTGGCTGTCGCGGATCGCGCGGATCTTGCCGGTTTCACATTCAACGGCCGGGCCGGCGTCGAAGATGTCGACGTAACCCTGGTAACTGAAACCTTCGCTCTTGAGCATCGACAGCGCCGGCTCCGTGTCGGGATGAACCTGGCCGATCACCGCCCGGGCATCCTCCGACAGGAAACAGGTGTACAGCGGGAACTTGGGCATCAGCTCAGCGATGAAAGCCTTGTTGCCCACGCCGGTCAGGTAGTCGGCCTGGCTGAACTCCATCTTGAAAAAGTGTCGCCCCAAGCTTTCCCAGAACGGCGAGCGGCCTCGGTCATCGGACATGCCACGCATCTCGGCGATGATCTTGTTGCCAAACAGGTTCGGGAATTCGGCGATGAACAGCAGCCGCGCCTTGGCCAACATGCGGCCATTGAGGCCAGTGCGGTAGTCGGCGTGCAGGAACAGCGAACACAGCTCGGAGTTGCCGGTCAGGTCGTTAGCCAAAAACAGCGTCGGGATTTCCCGATAGATGTTCAGCTCCTGGGAGGCGCTGACCGTCAGGCCGACCCGGAAGTTGTACCAGGGCTCGCGCAGCCCAACGGCCCCGGCGATGGCTGAGATGCCCACCACACGGCCGTCGTCGTCTTCGAGCACGAACAGGTAGTCAGCATCGCCACGTCCGGCTTCGCCGCGAAAAGTCTTCTCGGCCCAGCCGACCCGATGAGCCAGGCGCTCCTCGTTGGCCGGCAAGGTGGTCAGGCCGGTGCCGGTGCTGCGGGCCAGGGCAATCAGAGCGGGTAAGTCGCTGCTGCGTACGGGACGAACGATCATGCTATCTCCTCAAACGGGCCGCTTGCGCCACCCGCGAAACTTCGCTGTAAGGCGTTAAACCGCCACCAGGCGCACGCTGGCACCCTCACCGACGCCCAAGGCTTCGGCCGCTTCCATATCCAGGGTCACCGGTTTGCCGGGCGCGTAGTCAAGCTCCAACAGAACGGCGCGGTAATCCTGCAACTGGGCGTTGGCCACCAGGTATTGCCGGCCGGCGCCCTTGACGGGCTCACCGAGTTTGACCGGCACCACGCGGCTCTGGGCAATCGAGCGGATCCCCGAGACACGGGCATGCAGAGTCGGGCCACCGTCAAAGATGTCGATGTAATGATCGGTCTCGAAACCCTCGCGCATGAGGATGTCGAAAGTGATCTGCGCACGCGGATGGACCTGGCCCATGGCTTCCTGGGCGGCGTCCGGCAACAGCGGCACGTAGATCGGGTAATGCGGCATCAGCTCGGCGAGGAAGGTGCGGCTCTTCAGCCCGCACAGGCGCTCGGCGGCAGCGTAGTTGAGGTCGAAAAAGTTGCGACCGATGGCGTCCCAGAACGGCGAGTCGCCATTTTCATCGCTGTAGCCGACGATCTCGGTCACCACCGAATCGGCAAAGCGCTCCGGATGGCTGGCGACGAACAGCAGGCGCCCACGCGAATTGAGTTCCGACCAGGGCGAACCGACCAATTCCGGCACCACATAGAAGCTGGTCAGCAAGCTGTTGCCGGTCAGGTCGTGGCACTGGGAAAGCACGTGGATCTTGTTGTGGATCTTCAGCTCACGGGAGGCGTGAACGAACGTTTCGTTGCGGAAACTGTAGAACGGCTCGGAATAACCGGCCGAGGCAACGATGGCCGAACAGCCCGCCAGCTTGCCGGTCGCGGTGTCTTCAAGGACGAAGAAATAGCTTTCTTCGCCGTTGAAGCTGACTTCGGCGGCAAACGAGGCTTCACTCGCGGCGATCTTGTCGCTCAGGCGTTCCACGTCATCCGGCAAGGAAGTGACACCGATCGGACTGTCCGCAGCCAGACGCTGTACCTCGCCCAGATCCGCCATTTGTGCGGGGCGCATCACCAGCATGGTGTCACTCCTTTACTTGAAATAAATGGTTCGACCCATTGGTCGACACAAAGAAAAAATACCGGACCGGCAAGCGCTTCAACGCACGTGTAAAACGGTCTTGCTGTGGGAGCGAGCCTGCTCGCGATCAGGATCGCCTCAGCCCATCAGGCAGATCGAGTCGCCTGCATCGCGAGCAGGCTCGCTCCCACAATGGATCAGGTCCGGCCTTTAAAAATCAGGCTTGCGTCAGCTTCGCCGCGGCCCGCTCGAAGCGGTCCAGGCCGGCATCGATGTCGGCATCTTCGACCACCAGGCTCGGCGCGAAACGAATCACGTCCGGACCTGCCTGCAGGATCATCAGGCCTTCCTGTTCGGCGGCGTTGAAAATGTCCTTGGCCTTGCCTTTCCAGGCGTCGTTCAGCACACAGCCGATCAGCAGCCCCAAACCACGCACCTGGGTGAACAGGCCGTATTTCTCGCCGATCTGCTCCAAGCGGGTCTTGAACTTGCGGTGCTTGGCTTTGACGCCTTCGAGCACTTCAGGCGTATTGACGGTATCGATCACCGCTTCGGCCACCGCACACGCCAGCGGGTTGCCGCCGTAAGTGGTGCCGTGGGTGCCGACTACCAGATGCTTGGCCAACGCTTCAGTGGTGAGCATTGCCGCGATCGGGAAACCACCGCCCAGGCTCTTGGCGCTGGTGAGGATGTCCGGGACCACGCCGTAATGCATGTAGGCGAACAGGTGGCCGCTACGGCCCATGCCGGTCTGCACTTCATCGAATACCAGCAGCGCGTCGTGGGCATCGCACAAGTCACGGGCACCTTGCAGGTAACCCAGCTCGGCCGGCAATACGCCGCCCTCGCCCTGGATCGGCTCCAGCACCACGGCGCACGTCTTGTCCGAAATGGCCGCTTTCAAAGCCGCCAGGTCGTTGTAAGGGACGTGGGTAATACCGGTGATTTTAGGACCGAAACCGTCGGAATACTTCGATTGCCCGCCCACGTTCACGGTGAACAGCGTACGGCCGTGGAAGCTGTTGAGCGCGGCAATGATTTCGTACTTCTCGCTCCCGAAACGATCGAACGCGACGCGACGGGCCAGCTTGAAGGCGGCCTCGTTGGCTTCGGCGCCGGAGTTGCAGAAGAAAGCCCGCTCGGCAAAGGTTGCATTGACCAGTTTATGGGCCAGGCGCAGGGCCGGCTCATTGGTAAAGACGTTGGACACATGCCACAGCTTGTTCGCTTGTTCGGTCAGGGCGGCGACCAGTTTCGGATGGGCGTGTCCCAATACGTTGACCGCGATACCGCCGGCGAAGTCGATCAGTTCGCGACCGGACTGGTCCCACACGTGGGAACCGGCGCCACGCACAGGGATGAAAGCAGCAGGCGCATAGTTGGGGACCATAACCTGATCGAAATCGGCGCGTTGTACGGCGGCTTGCTCAACGGACATCGGAGTCTCCTGAAGAGGAACACCCGCCTGGAACTGGCGAGCGATGAGGGGATTGTAAGGACAGTTTTCAGCCCGGCCTTGTCGCCAAGCGACAACTTCTTATAGCGCCAACCCCCGTTTTTAGCGGGTTTATGGCAATGCGACAAATAGCGTCGCAAAGGCGCAGTTTAAACGTTGTCGCGGGATTTTAGGCGTTGGCTTCTACATTTCCCTGGCCATGCAAAACCTTGTGGCGAGGGGATTTATCCCCGCTGGGTTGCGAAGCAACCCTAAAGCAGGCAATTCGGTGTGCCAGATAGATTGGGTTGACTGTCTTGGGGTTGCTTCGCAACCCAACGGGGATAAATCCCCTCGCCACAGGGTTACATACCCCCGCCCTTACAGAGGAGGCGCCGACCCTAGCCGCGTTCGGACGGCACCGATGACAATTCGAATGGGCTGCTGCTGCGCCGCTGGTTGCGGTCTTCCCGGGGCGTGGCGCCGAAGAAGTTGCGATAGGCGCTGGAAAAATGCGGCCCCGAGGAGAAGCCGCAGGACAGGCCGATCTGAATGATCGACTTGCTGGTCTGCATCAGCATCTGCCGCGCCTTGTTCAGACGCAGTTCCAGGTAGTACTGGCTCGGCACGCGATTGAGGTATTGCTTGAAAATCCGCTCCAACTGGCGACGGGACACGCACACATGCTGGGCAATTTCGTCGGTGGTCAGCGGTTCTTCGATGTTGGCTTCCATCAACAGCACGGCCTGGGTGAGCTTCGGATGGCTGGAGCCCAGACGGTTCTGCAACGGGATGCGCTGGCGCTCACCCCCCTCGCGGATGCGCTCGACCACCAGTTCTTCCGAGACCGCGCCGGCCAGTTCCGCGCCGTGATCGCGCGCCAACACAGCCAGCAGCAGATCGAGCACCGACATGCCACCGCAAGCGGTCAGGCGATCGCGGTCCCAGTCAAACAGATGGCTGGTGGCAATGACCTTGGGGAAACGCTCGGAAAAGTCGTCCTGCCAGCGCCAATGCACGGCGGCGCGGAAACCATCGAGAAGACCCAGTTGGGCCAACGGGTAGACACCGGCGGACAAACCGCCAATCACACAACCGGCACGCACCAGCTGTTTGAGCGCGCTGCTCAGGGGTGGCGCAAGAGCGGTCGGGGGTTCGTCAGCCAGCAGAAACAGCTTCTGGAAACCTTCAAGCTTGCCGGCCCAGGGTTCGCCCGGTAGCTGCCAGGCGCCTTCGGTCTGCGGCTCGGCCTGCAAAAACGACAGTTCGTAGACGACATCCGGATGCACCCGCTGAGCAACACGCAAGGCCTCCTCGGCCAGCGCCAGCGTCAAGGCTTTAGTGCTGGGCCAAATCAGGAAACCAATTCGATGGGCAGTCATGGTGGGCAATCCGAAGCGAAAACAGTGTTAAAGCCAAAAGCGGCTGCAACCAAATTAGACCATCTGGCGCGCGATGCGCAGCATGACCTGAATCAGGTGCGTAACGGGAGCGATTACTTGAGGCTGCCCGAAAGAAATTGTTGCAGCCGCTCCGATTGCGGATTGACCAGCACTTCGCGCGGGTTGCCGCTTTCTTCAACGATGCCTTTGTGCAGGAAGATCAGTTGGTTCGACACTTCCCGGGCAAAGCCCATTTCGTGGGTCACCACCACCATGGTCCGGCCTTCCAGTGCCAGGGCCTGCATCACTTTGAGCACATCGCCCACCAGTTCCGGATCAAGGGCCGAAGTCGGCTCGTCGAACAGCATGACTTCCGGTTCCATCGCCAGCGCCCGGGCAATCGCCACGCGCTGCTGTTCGCCGCCGGACATGTGGCCCGGGTAGGCGTCCTTGCGATGCGCCACGCCGACCTTGTTCAGGTAGTGCTCGGCCTTTTCGCGCGCCTCGGCCTTGGCCACGCCCAGTACATGCACCGGCGCTTCCATGATGTTTTCCAGCGCGGTCATGTGGGACCACAGGTTGAAATGCTGGAACACCATCGACAGCCGCGAACGCATGCGCTGCAGTTGCTTGGGGTCGGCGGCCTTCAAGGCACCGTCCTTGCCAGCCACCAGTTTCAGCTCTTCGTTGTTGAGCAGAATCTTGCCGGCATGGGGTTGCTCAAGCAGGTTGATGCAACGCAGGAAGGTACTTTTGCCCGAGCCACTGGAGCCGATGATGCTGATCACATCGCCGGCGGCGGCCTTGAGGGACACACCCTTGAGCACCTCGTGACTGCCATAGCGTTTATGCAGGTCTTGGACTTCGAGCTTGTACATGCGGTCGGTTCTCACAAAACGTCAGTCGTTGAGCAGTCGATCGGATCGATGCGTTATCAGTGCTTGCGCGGGGCCAGGTAACCCAGCCAGCGGCGCTCGGCCAGCTTGAACAGGCGCACCAGGATAAAAGTCAGGCACAGGTAGAAAACGCCGGCCGTGATGTAAGCCTCGAACGGCAAGTAGTACTGCGCATTCACCGTGCGCGCGGCACCGGTGATGTCGATCAGGGTCACGATGGAGGCCAGGCTGGTGGTCTGCAACATCATGATCACTTCGTTGCTGTACTGCGGCAGTGCCCGGCGCAGGGCCGATGGCAGCAGGATCCGGCGATACAACTTGTAGCGTGACATGCCCATGGCCTTGGCCGCCTCGATCTCACCGTTAGGCGTGGCGCGCAGGCTGCCGGCGATGATTTCGGCGGTGTAGGCGCTGGTATTGATGGCAAAGGCCAGGCAGGCACAGAAGGTCGCGCTGGACAGCCACGGCCAGAGGAAGCTCTCGCGTACGGCTTCGAACTGCGCCAATCCGTAGTAGATCAAAAACAGCTGCACCAGCATCGGCGTGCCGCGAATCACATAGGTATAGAGCCAGGCGGTCATGTTGATGACCGGCTGCTTGGACACCCGCATCAGCCCCAGGGGCAACGCCGCCAGCAGACCGAAGAACAGCGACAGGGCCAGCAGCTTCAAGGTGGTCAGCAGGCCGCTGAAGTACAGCGGCAAGGCTTCGTAGATGACGTTGTAGTCGAAGATCATAGATCAGCCGCCCTTATGCCTACCGAGTAGCGCTTCTCGAGTTGACGCAATGCCAGCAGCGAGACACTGGTAATCACCAGGTACATTGCCGCCACTGCCAGGAAGAAGGTGAAAGGCTCGCGGGTGGCATCCGCCGCCTGCTTGGCCTTGAACATCATGTCTTGCAGGCCCACCACCGAAATCAGCGCCGTGGCCTTGGTCAACACCAGCCAGTTGTTGGTGAACCCCGGAATCGCCAGGCGAATCATCTGCGGCACCATCACCCGGAAAAACACCTGGAACCCACTCATGCCATACGCCATGCCCGCTTCGGCCTGCCCTTTGGGGATAGCCATGAATGCACCGCGAAAGGTTTCCGACAGGTACGCACCGAAGATGAACCCCAGGGTACCGATGCCGGCCGCCAGCGGGTTCAGGTCGATGTAATCGTCATAACCGAGCATCGGCGCCACGCGATTGAGCAGGTCCTGGCCGCCATAGAAAATCAGCAGGATCAGCACAAGGTCGGGAATGCCGCGAATGACCGTGGAATACAGGTCACCCAGCCACGCCAGCCAGCGCACTGGCGAGAGGCGCAACGCGACGCCGATCAGCCCCAGGACAATGGCCAGGGCCATGGACGACAAGGCGAGCTCAAGCGTCAACCATGCGCCATCGAGGATGACAGCCCCGTAGCCTTTCAACATGATTCAGATCCTCGAGAGTGGGATGAAAAAATGGCGCAAACCGCAGAGATCCTGTTGCTTGCGCCATTTCGCACGAGTGGCGGGACGTTGTTACTGGCCGTAGATATCGAAGGCGAAGTACTTGTCCTGGATTTGCTTGTATTTGCCGTTCTCGCGAATGGCGGCAATCGCGCCGTTGATCTTGTCCTTGAGGGCATCACCCTTGCGAACCGCGATGCCTACGCCGTCACCGAAGTATTTGACGTCGGTGAAGGCCGGGCCCACGAACGCAAAGCCCTTGCCGGCGTCGGTCTTGAGGAAACCGTCATCCAACAGGGTAGCGTCTGCCACGGTGCCGTCGAGACGGCCGGCGGACAGGTCCAGGTAGATTTCATTCTGCGAACCGTACGGCTTGATCTCGGCACCCAGCGGGGCCAGGACTTCACGGGCGAAGCGCTCGTGGATCGAACCGCGCTGCACGCCGACGTTCTTGCCCTTGAGCTCGGTCAGGCCCTCGCTGATCTGAGTGCCGGCCTTCATCACCAGACGAGCCGGGGTGTTGTAATACTTGTTGGTGAAATCAACAGACTTCTTGCGATCTTCAGTGATCGACATGGACGACAGAATCGCGTCGATCTTGCGCACCTTGAGCGCCGGGATCAGGCCGTCGAATTCCTGCTCGACCCACACGCACTTGACCTTCATCTCTTCGCACAGCGCATTGCCGATGTCGTAGTCGAAACCGACGATACTGCCGTCCGGGGCCTTCGAGGCGAACGGAGGGTAAGCCGCTTCGATACCGATTTTCAGGGGCTTTTCTGCGGCGAATGTCGACAGGGACAGCACGGACAGTGCCAGGGCGCCAAGCAGCACAAGTTTCTTCATCTTGGGACTCCATCGGGAAAGGGCAAAAACGGCAGAGTGAGCAACAGCCCAATATGCGAATGGGTGGAACGAACTTTAGTGCTGCGTCCTAAGAAAGCGTGCGTCAATTCAACGCAGCTCACGACGAGCGAGTGATCGGCATTCTAACGACAGGCCCGAAGCCGATATTTCTTCAATGCGACAACAAATTACAGAAGCACAGAAAACGCGACCTGAGCGCATTGACAGCCCCGCAAATTCATGCAAGAGCAAAAGAAAGGAAACCGATCTATGCTGCAAATTGCGGGCCCATTATTCGCAAACCCTTCTAATCCGGCAAGCACAGCGTGTCGCCTTGTTTTCCAAGACGCCTGGAACCGCCCTATAACGGGGCTTCGCGTTTCACATCGCCCCGTTGTGGCGCCTTTGGTTACACATTCCGAAACACCGGTAACGTTCAGCCCCCTCCTACTTTAAACGCCGATATTTATTCATCCATCGAACCCGTGGCGAGGGAGCTTGCTCCCGCTGGGCTGCGCAGCAGCCCCAAAGCCAGGCACAGCGGTCGTTCAGTCATACCGCATTGGCCGGTTTACGACTGCTGCGCAGCCGAGCGGGAGCAAGCTCCCTCGCCACAAAGGCACCACACGTCAAACTCTTCTGGCGTTAGCGACCATAAAAAAACCCCGCTCGGCAAAACCGGGCGGGGCTTTTCGGTGTTACGGGCTACCGTCAGGCGACGTTCATGGTCTTGTGCGTCTCGATCAGATGCGCCACCACACCCGGATCAGCCAAGGTAGAGATATCACCCAACCCATCGTATTCCGCCGTGGCGATCTTGCGCAGGATGCGGCGCATGATCTTGCCGGAACGGGTTTTCGGCAGGCCCGGGGCCCACTGGATCACGTCTGGCGAGGCAATCGGACCGATCTCCTTGCGCACCCAGTTCTTCAGTTCCAGACGCAAGGCCTCGCTGGTTTCTTCGCCGGCATTGAGGGTCACGTAGACATAAATGCCCTGCCCCTTGATGTCGTGCGGCACACCCACCACCGCCGCTTCGGCGACTTTCGGGTGGGCAACCATGGCGCTTTCGATCTCGGCCGTGCCCATGCGGTGGCCGGAGACGTTAAGCACGTCATCCACCCGACCGGTGATCCAGTAGTAGCCGTCCTCGTCACGACGCGCACCGTCGCCGGTGAAGTACATGCCGCTGAAGGTCTTGAAGTAGGTATCGACAAAGCGGTCGTGGTCGCCGTACAGCGTGCGCGCCTGGCCTGGCCACGAATCGAGGATCACCAGGTTGCCTTCGGCCGCGCCTTCCACCAGGTTGCCAAGGTTGTCCACCAACGCTGGCACCACGCCGAAGAACGGACGCGTGGCCGAACCCGGCTTCAACGCCGTGGCACCCGGCAATGGGCTGATCAGCACGCCACCGGTTTCGGTCTGCCACCAGGTGTCGACGATCGGGCAACGTTCCTTGCCGACATTCTTGTAGTACCAGTCCCAGGCTTCCGGGTTGATCGGCTCGCCCACCGAACCCAGCAGGCGCAGGCTGCTGCCATCGGCACCTTCGACAGCGGCGGTGCCCGAGGCCATCATCGCGCGGATGGCGGTCGGCGCGGTGTAGAGAATATTGACCTTGTGCTTGTCGATGACCTGGGCCACACGGGTGATGTCCGGGTAGTTCGGCACGCCTTCGAACAGCAGCGTGGTCGCGCCATTGGCCAACGGGCCGTAGACGATGTAGCTGTGGCCGGTGACCCAGCCGACGTCGGCGGTGCACCAGTAGACTTCGCCCGGCTTGTAGTCGAACACGCGCTCATGGGTCAGGGCCGCATAGAGCAGGTAACCGGCGGTGGTGTGCTGCACGCCCTTTGGCTTACCGGTGGAACCGGAGGTGTAGAGGATGAACAGCGCCTCTTCAGCGCCCATTTCCTTCGGCGCACAAACGGTACCGGCCACTTTCATCAGGTCTTCGTACCAGATGTCACGGTGCTGGTTCCACTTGATGTTGCCAGCCGTGCGCTTGCACACGATGACTTTCTGGATGCTGCTGGTTTCCGGGTTGGTCAACGCATCATCGACGTTGGCCTTGAGCGGGATCTTCTTGCCTGCACGAATACCTTCGTCAGCAGTGATCACCACTTTGGATTTGCAGTCGATAATCCGACCGGCCAGTGCTTCCGGCGAGAAACCGCCGAACACTACCGAGTGAATCGCGCCGATCCGGGTGCAGGCCAGCATGGCGACCACGGCTTCGGGGATCATCGGCATGTAGATCGTCACCACGTCGCCGCGATGCACGTCCTGGCCGCGCAGGGCGTTGGCGAACTTGCAGACTTCTTCATGCAGCTCGCGATAGGTGATATTGCGGCTCTCGGCAGGGTCATCGCCCTCCCAGATGATCGCAATCTGATCGCCGCGCTCGGCCAGATGACGGTCGAGGCAGTTGTAGGAAACGTTCAAGGTGCCATCGGCAAACCACTTGATGTCGACATGGTGATCGTCGAAGGACGTCTGCTTCACCGTGGTGAAAGGCTTGATCCAGTCGAGGCGCTTGGCCTGCTCGCGCCAGAAACCATCCGGGTTGACCACCGACTGCTGGTACATGGCCTTGTAGGTCGCCTCGTCAGTCAGCGTGTTAGCCGCTACCTCGGGACGAACGGGATACAGAGAAGCCGCACTCATCTTTCTTACCTCGGTGACATAGTTGTTTTTGTATGTACCCGTTGTAGCCGGGGCGAGCCTATAGAACCATTCGACGATGGTAGTAACAAGTCCCTACAAAATGTCGGTACTAACGTGCAAACCCTGCCAGTTGGCCTTTTCCTGTGGGAGTGAGCCTGCTAGCGATAGCAGTGTGTCAATCAACAGTGCTACTGGCTGATCTGACGCCATCGCGAGCAAGCTCGCTCCCACAGGGATCTCCAATAAAACGAAAATCCCATACACACCACAGACCCATTGTGGGAGCGAGCTTGCTCGCGATGGCGGCGGCAAATCCAACATAGATGCAACAGACAACACCCGCCACCTGCAACGATTATTACCAGATCAACCAACAGTGTTTATCAAAACCCGGTCTTTTTGCGATTACCCCCACCCCCTAAAATCCACCTCGCCAACCGGCAAACACGATTAACGCAACACAGCCCCCACGAAGGCCGTTAATCCAACTCCCAAAACCTGTTCCACACGCAGCCCCAAAAAGGTTGCGTGACCCCACTCGACCTCAAAAAAGGTGAAACAGATGAAAGCTTTATGGGTTCTGGTCCTCGCTGGCCTTAGCGTCACCGCGATGGCAGATGAGGCCCCGACCGACGTTGCACAGCAAAAACCAGCCATTGAGGAGTACACCTACTCCACCCACCTGGACATCGCCAAAGTCATCTCCATGAGCGACATCCCGAACGTCTGCGAAGTGGTCCCGGCCAAGATGGAATACGACGACTCCAAAGGCCAGCGCCACATCCTGCGCTACAGCGTCATGGGCACCGGCTGCTCCAACGGCTGATCAACTTAAACGAACCAGGAGCAACCTCCATGAAAACCAAACTGATCCTTGCCTTGACCCTGTCCGTCCTGGCCGCCCAGACCTTTGCCGCCGACGGTTATGACCGCACCGGCTCCGCTGTCGCTGAAGACGGTTACGACCGAACCGGTTCGGCCACCGTTGCCGAGGATGGCTACGACCGCACCGGCTCCGCTACTGTCGCTGAAGATGGCTATGACCACACCGGTTCGGCACATATCGGTTGATCATAAATGGCATTTTCCATAGCCCGATTTTGATCGGGCTTGGTTGTGTCTGTAACCATCAAAAAGCCCTTGCAAACACAACATGTAGTGCAAAACCTCAAAAAACGCTCGTTTTTTGATCAAAAAATACCGTCACCCGACCCATGCAAAAAAAATCTTCAGCGGCCAAAGCCTTGTAAACCCTTGCTCCCACGCGGATATACCGCCCGCGACCTCCTCCGTGGGCTATTTCGCCGCAGCACGTAGGCAAAAAAGTCCTTATAATGCCGCCTTAAACGGGCCTGCAATATTCCCTTACAGGGAGTCAAACCAGCCTGAAGCCCACGCAGAGGCCCATTGCCTCCTCGCGCTCACAGCCGCTTCAGAACGACCCGTACATTTTTCTGTTTATTGCCTGCGTCAGCTGCTGCAACAAACGATTTTCCAAGATCCACCGCGGCCAGTAGGCCTTCAACGGGCATCTGGCCCTCACGCAGGAGACAACACGTCATGCTGAGCTGGGACGAATTCGACAAAGAAGACGGCGAAGTCGCTGTAAAAGGCGCCAACGCCGGCCACGCTTCTGAAGCCAACATGGACCGCCTCGACAGCGCCGGCGGTGCCGCCGCCCTCGAAGCCCGGGCCGTGACGGCCAGCGACTCGGCCGCGATCATTCGCGCCAAGGCCGCCCTCGACAAACTCGACGTCGCCGAAGGCCTCGCCGAGCTCGAAGGCGCCTCCGCCCGTGTCGCCGTCGATGAAAAGCGCATGATCAACTGCCGCGCCGACCTCAACCAGCTCGTGCCATTCAAATACGACTGGGCCTGGCAGAAGTACCTGGACGGCTGCGCAAACCACTGGATGCCGCAAGAAGTCAACATGACCGCCGACATCGCCCTCTGGAAAACCCCGGAAGGCCTGACCGACGACGAGCGCCGCATCGTGATGCGCAACCTGGGCTTCTTCTCCACCGCCGACTCCCTGGTTGCCAACAACTTGGTCCTGGCCGTGTACCGCCTGATCACCAACCCCGAATGCCGCCAGTACATCCTGCGCCAGGCGTTCGAAGAGGCGATCCACACCCACGCCTACCAGTACTGCATCGAATCGCTGGCCATGGATGAAGGTGAAATCTTCAACATGTACCACGAGATCCCATCGGTCGCGAAAAAAGCCGCCTGGGGCCTGAAATACACCCGTTCGATCTCCGATCCGAAGTTCGAAACCGGCACCCCGGACACCGACAAAGAGTTGCTGCGCAACCTGATCGCCTACTACTGCGTTCTGGAAGGCATCTTCTTCTACTGCGGCTTCACCCAGATCCTCTCCATGGGCCGCCGCAACAAAATGACCGGCGTCGCCGAGCAGTTCCAATACATCCTGCGCGACGAATCCATGCACCTGAACTTCGGCATCGACGTGATCAACCAGATCAAAATCGAAAACCCGCACTTGTGGGATGCCGAGATGAAGGAAGAAGCGACCCAGATGATCCTGCAAGGGACTCAGTTGGAGATCGAATACGCGCGCGACACCATGCCTCGCGGCGTGCTGGGCATGAACGCGGCGATGATGGAGGACTACCTCAAGTTCATCGCTAACCGTCGCCTGTCGCAGATTGGTCTGAAGGAAGAGTATCCAGGGACGACGAACCCGTTCCCTTGGATGAGCGAGATCATGGACTTGAAGAAAGAGAAGAACTTCTTTGAGACTCGGGTGATTGAGTATCAGACGGGTGGGGCGCTTAGCTGGGATTGATTCGAAAGAAAAATCTCAGGCTGCACGCTTAAATAAAAACCCCGTGAAAACGGGGTTTTTTGTTTTCTATAAGAGCCGATATCGCGTTTAACTTCAGGGCAGCCAAGCAACCCTTGCCCTAGGAAAAACTCAGAATCGTTGCGCATTGGTGGCGGAAAGCTTCTCGGATTTTGCGAGGGTTTTGAGATTCCATCAGAAGCCGTCGTCCGTTGTTCAGGCGGCGGTTTTTTGTTGGTGATATGGAATTGGGGCTGCTACGCAGCCAGCGGGAGCAAGCTCCCTCGCCACGGGGTGTCAAACCACAGGTTAGCGGCAAGCTTGATGGCCCGGTGATTTTGGGCATCGCGAGCAGGCTCGCTCCCACAGGTTTTTGGTGGTGTGCTGAAACTTCGAGTGCAACCGGCGCTGCCCTTCGCTATTAATACATTTCCCCCTCATGGACCCGAGCCCCGATGAAATTCGACCTCGCCTACTGCCTCAGCCTCGACGACAAGCTGTCGATCTATGACGTGCGCGATTTGAATTTCGACGAGACGGTGGCGTTCGATTCCGCGAAGGAACAGTTTCAATGCCCCAACGATGCCTGTCGGGCGGCGTTTGATGCGGCGAATGTGTTGGGGACGTTCAACGCCAAGAACGTGAATTACGTGCGCACGCCGCACTTCAAGAACATCCCCAGCACGCGGCATATCGAGGGTTGTCCTTATGTCAGCCTGAAGACTCCGGCGTCAGGCCTGGAGACGGAGGGCGGGGAAACGGATGACGGTCCGGAGGAGCATTTTCCGTCGGAATTATTGCTGACTCGGCGTGAGTATGTGCGCAAGCCATCCAGCCCGACGGTGGTAGCGGACGTTCTGCGCGATGAGCGAGAGCCTTCAGCCGCCAGTCATGTCGAGCACCCGAGCCGTGATTCAGCGCCGGACAAGACCAGCGTCTTCGCCCATCCGGTGGAGTGTTTTGTGTCGAACTTCGCGGACAAGGATCTGCTCAAGCGCATGCCGCTGAAGATTGGCGAGCACACGGCGCCCTATGGATCGTTCTTCAAGAAGATCGAGTACCTGCTGGACAACAAGGGGCTGATTTACTGGGGCAAGATCAAGCAGATCAAGGATTACACCCAGAGCTTTCGCATCGACTTCGAAGCAAAGGTCTGGTTCAAGCAACCGGACGAGGCGAAGAAGAAGCCTTACTCGGTCAACGTTTACCTGAGCAAGAAGCTGATCGACAACTACCGCAAACGCAAAGCGTTTCTGGAAGAGATCAAGCACGCCATCGAGAGTGACGCGCCGTTGTATTGCTTCTTTTATGGCGTGACGCCGGAGCTGAAACAGGTGCCGAGCAAGAAAAACCCCGAGCAGACGTTCGGGGTGTTCAGCGCCAATATCGAGAACCTGGATCACTTCATTATTCGGGAAGCGCCGGGGTTGGCTGGTCAATAGCTACCCTACCCCAGCCACATCCCAACCATCACAAACATCAACAACCCTACATACACCCGCGCATGCAGCCGATCCGGTATCCGCCCGATCCATGGTGTTGCCAGACGGATGCCCAGTAGCGCGCCGAGTGTGAGCACAACAAAGGCCAGCAAGTCTACGAAACCGACAAACCACGGGCCGAAGTCTGTCCCGGTGAAGCTGGCCAAGGCCATGTAGGTGATGGTGCCGGCCAACGCGACGGGCACGCTCAGTGGATTGGCCATCGACGTGGCCTGGGACATGCTCAGGCCACAACGGCGCAGCAGTGGCACGGTCATGACGCTGCCGCCGACGCCCAGCATTGTGGCGATGATTCCGATGGTTGTGCCGCCCAACGCGGTCTCCATTGGCGCCAAAGGTCGTAGGACGGCATCGCTGGGGCGTGTCAGAAAACCTCGCCGCAGCAGGCAGTCCAGGATGGTCAGGCCCAGGTAAGCCATGAAGGCGTAGCGGATAATCTCGCCATTGAGCCAAGTGGCGGCCGCTGCGCCGAAGACCGCCCCCAGCGCAATGAAACCGCCGAACGGCCACAGGTAATGACGAATCAGTTGACCGGCACGCTGGTGTTTTCCGGTGGCGACCAGGGCGTTGACGATCATGACGCAGGTCGAGGTGGCGACGGCAATGTGCATGGCCGATTCACCGATGGCGTCAACCGAGTGATGGGCCATCAGCATGCGATACATCAAAGGCACCACGACGAAACCGCCGCCAAAGCCGAACAACACCGCCGTTACGCCACTCAGGCAGCCGAAGCACGCAAGCAATACATAGAACATCGAGGCGAATCCGTGAAATGGGAGGCGCCCCACGTTAGATAAGCGAAGCTTGGCCCGCTCTAGCAAACAGGCCAATAATGTTTGCGTTTACGCCAATGATGAGTAGCCCCTCGATGCGCAACACTTCGATCGATTTATTGGATGCGATCCCCAGGGCTGTCGTCGCCATTGGCACCGACTACCCCCACGGACATTTACTGCCCTCGCACCATCATCGCCGGGCGCAGTTGCTGTATGGCGCCACTGGTGTGATGCACGTCCGCACCGAAGACGGTAATTGGGTGGTGCCGCCGCAACGGGCGGTATGGATCCCGCCCAGGGTTGCCCATGAGGTGCTGATGCTGGGGGTCAGCACGCGCAGCGTGTACATCGAACCGGCCGCGGTGACGGCCATGGACGCCCGTTGCCAAGTCATCAGCGTGTCGCCCCTGATGCGCCAGTTGCTGCTGGAAGCCGTGGAGCTTGCGCCGGAATACGACGAGGCCGGACGCGACGGCGCGCTGATCAATCTGTTGCTGCACGAACTGTTGCGCAGCACTCATTTGCCGTTGCACCTGCCACTGCCCAAGGACCCACGCCTGCTCGGCCTGTGCCAGGAGTTTCTGAAACGCCCCAACGCCCACGTCTCACCTGTGCAATGGGTGGCACAGTTGCCTATCAGCCTGCGCTCGTTCAATCGGCTGTTCAGCCGGGAAACCGGGTTGAGTTTCAGCCAATGGCGACAACAGGCCTGTGTGATGTCGGCGCTGTCTCGATTGGTCGTAGGCGATTCGGTAACCCGTATTGCCCTGGATCTGGGCTACGACAGCCCCGCAGCGTTCTCCACCATGTTTCGCCGGGTGCTGGGTCACGCACCGAGTGCCTGGCTGGAAAAGACCACCGGTCATTGATCAAAAAAATGAGATTGATCAGGATTCAAAACAACTGTACAAAAACACAGTATTTTTTTGAATCCACAGCTTTGGAGAACTCCCATGGCCTCGCTCGCAATCAAAACCACCCTGGAACGCATCGCTGTCTATCAATTCACCCCTGCCCACAGCGCGCAGGCTCGAGCCATGCTGGGCTGGAGTGTCGAGGAATTGTCACGGCAGTCTGGAGTCTCGACCCAGGCCATCCGGCGCTTCGAAGCGGGGGGCGAGCTACTTGATGTCACCCGCCTGGCCCTGGCCTTTCGGCTGGAAGCCGAAGGCCTGGTGTTCTTCCCGGGCTTTGCGCCTGGGCGCGGCATGAATATCAAAGGCGCCACGCCGGATCCGATGGGGCGGCCAGACTACGCAATGATCGAATGATCGATGCGTCGAGGGTCAGGCCATATCGGGCTGGTCTTGATAAGCCGAGGGTTCCACGTCCAGCCACCAGGCGCGGCCACGTTGCGGTTGCGCGAGGCTGAAAGCTTCACCCATTTGCGGGGTGGCAATGCAGACGTTGCGCTCCCAGGCCAGGGCCAGGATGCGATCGAAGGGTTCGTACCAGGCATGCATCGACAAATCGAACGTGCCGTTGTGGATCGGCAGCAACCAGCGGCCCTTGAGGTCGATATGCGCCTGGAGGGTTTGCTCCGGTTGCATGTGGATGTGCGGCCATTCGACGTTGTAGGCGCCGGTTTCCATCAGCGTCAGGTCGAATGGGCCGTATTGCTGGCCGATGCGTTTGAACCCGTCGAAATAGCCCGTGTCGCCGCTGAAGAAGATTCGGGTGGCGCCATCGATCATCACCCACGAAGCCCATAACGTGCTGTTGCCGTCGAACAGCCCGCGACCGGAAAAGTGCTGGGAGGGTGTGGCGATGAATTCAATGCCGTCCACTTCGGTGCTCTGCCACCAGTCCAGCTGACGCACCTTGCTGGCGTCGATGCCCCATTTGATCAGGGTGTCGCCTACCCCGAGAGGGGCCAGGAAATGCCGTGTCTTGGCGGCAAGTTGGAGGATGGCCTGATGATCGAGATGGTCGTAGTGATCATGGGAAAGAATCACCGCTTCAATTGGCGGCAGCTCTTCCAGGCTGATGGGCGGCTGATGGAAGCGCTTGGGGCCAGCCCATTGCAGGGGGGAAGCGCGCTCGGAAAAAACCGGGTCGGTCAGCCAGAACTTGTCTCGCAGCTTGAGCAGCACCGTGGAATGCCCGAGGCGGAAAACACTGTTGTTCGGCGCGGCCAGCAGGTCGGCGCGCGTCAGCGGTTGTACCTCGATGGTGCCCGCAGGACGGGTGTTGCGCGGTTTGTGGAAGATCATGTTCCACATGATGCGTAGCATCTGGCCGAGCCCTTGGCGCGGTGTAGGGGCGTGGTTACGGTACTTTCCTTGCTCCTGCTGGGATGAAGGAAGCACCGCAGGGCTGTCAGTCGAAGAAAAAATGGTCATGATGCGAAAACTCCAAGGACGTCGTCGCAATTGCGCTTCGCCGTTGTGGGACGCTAATGGCCGTTGCATGCACGCTCAGCCGCCTGATTGAAAACTACACTACTCGGTGTAGTTTGTAGATTGCAGCAATCCCGAGAGCAAGTAAACTGCCAAGTGTAACTTCCCTTCTCCAGATGATGATTAACCATGACCGTACCGCCGCAGCGCCTCACCGAGCGAAAACGCGAATCCATCCTCCAGGCCGCGATTGCCGAATTCCGTAGCAGCGGTTTCGAGATCACCAGCATGGACAAGATCGCGGCGACGGCGGGTGTGTCAAAGCGCACGGTGTATAACCACTTCCCCAGCAAAGAGGAGTTGTTTGCGGAAATTCTGAATCGATTGTGGAACAGCATTACCGCCGAACAGGACATGGCCTACAGCCCGGAGCAGCCCCTGCGTGAGCAGCTTCGAAAGCTGCTGCAAGCCAAATTGCACATGCTGGCAGACGATAATTTTCTCGATCTGGCGCGCATCGCCATTGCCGCGACGATTCATTCGCCCGAGCGAGCCCAGGATATGGTTGCGCGCATGGGTCAGCGCGAAGAAGGTTTGACCGTGTGGATTCGCCAGGCCCAGGCCGACGGTCGGTTGAAAGCCGTGGAGCCGGCGTTTGCGGCGCAACAGATGCACGGGCTGATCAAGACGTTCGCCTTCTGGCCTCAAATTTCCATGGGCCAGCCGTGCCTGACCCAGGATGAACAGACTCAGGTGGTTGAATCGGCCCTCGACATGTTCCTGGCCCGCTATCAGGTCTGAGTGTCGCTACCACCGCAGAAACGGATTACGGCATCGATGGCTTGCTCACGAATTTCTCGTGCATCTCGGTAGTCAGGCAGTCGATGCGCTCGGTCAATGCCTTGGTCATTTCCGTCAGGCGGGTGTTCTGCTCCAACAACTCGAGCAATTGCGCCGTGTTCTGTGCTGCCTGGGCCTGGCGCTCACTGTTGGCAATGGCCAGTGCTTCGCGATGTTGAGCATCCGCTTCGGCTTGGGCCTTGTCCCGCGCGGCCTGGCGTGTCTGCGCCAGCAGGATCAGCGGGGCGGCGTAGGCCGACTGTAGGCTGAACGCCAGATTCAGCAAGATGAACGGGTAAGCATCGAAATGAACCACACCCAACATGTTCAGGCTTATCCAGATCAACACGATCAAGGTCTGCGCCCCCAGGAACATGGGTGTCCCGAAAAAACGCGCGAATGCCTCCGCGCGTAGCGCAAAGCGGTCATTACCAAAGGTCGGCCCCAAATGCGCGTGGGGACGATGAAAACGCAAGTGATCAACAGGTGCTGTGGAAGTGGGCTGCGACGATTCTGTCATCATGATGTTCTCTGCCTGAGGCTGGGGCTCAAGTCACTATACCGCCGGGAGATCATCCTCGATTGAGCCATCAACGCCCTGTTGGACAAAAGTCAGTGCAAGCGCAGATTGCACCTGAGTTCATCGAACAATGTCACCACTGAGCGCAAGGCGCGACAGTCGGGCCGGGTCAGCAGCCAAAGGGCCGTGTCATACCCCGCCAGCGGTTCGCCAATGGGCGTAAGGCCCTTGTTTTCGCCGATTAGAAAGTCCGGCAACGCCGCCACGCCCAGCCCGGCTCGAACCAACTCGGTGACCGAAAGCATGCTGTTGCAGCGATAGGCCGGCACCACGCCAGGAAGATGCTGACGGCGCCAAGCCACAGTGGGGTGATCGGGGAGAAAGTCATCCGGCGCGATCCAGGTCATGGCGGCCAGATCATCCGTATTTACCGAACGCAGATAGCGGGTGTCGGCACATGCCCGATAAACCACATTACCCAGATGCCGCCCGACTAGATGTTCCGGCGGCGTACGGGTCAGTCGCAAGGCGATGTCGGCGTCGCGGCGGCTCAGGTTGGCAAAGTCGTTCGAGGTGCTCAGCTCAAGGAACAGCGCCGGGTAAGCAGGCATGAACCGCGCCAGGGCCGGCAGCAACAATGCTTGCAGGACCGAGTCAGTGCAGGTCAGGCGCACCGTGCCGCTGACGACCTCACCGCCCTGCTCCACCCCGATACGCGCCGCCTCCAACGCTTGTTCGGCGCGCTCGGCCTGCTCAGCCAGCGCCTGGGCCAGGCTCGTGGGCAAATACCCTGCACGGCTTTTTTCGAACAAGGGTTGGCCCAGGGCGGCCTCCAGCCGCCGTACCGAGCGGAAGACCGTGGACACATCCACGTGCAGCAAGCGCGCGGCCCGGGCCAGCGAGCCGCCACGGACCAGCGCCAGGATCAGGGACAGATCGGGATAGTCCAGACGATAGTGCGTCGATGCATTGATCACTTGGGCAAACGCCAATATTGATTGCGTGAACGCCAATCTATAGTGGCGACCAGGAATCAACAAGCGGCGAGCCTCTCATGGAAAACCAGCGTTCTTTGCACATCGCCCTGGTCGGCGACTATGACCCTCAAATAACGGCCCATCGGGCCATCCCCATCGCACTCGAACTGGCCAGCAAGCAAACCGGTCATCACATTGGATTTCAATGGCTGGGCACCGACCTCATCACCGACAGCGCCGTCCTGAATGGTTTCGACGGGGTCTGGTGCGTGCCCGGCAGCCCTTACCGAAACGAAAATGGCGCGCTGCAAGCCATTCGTTTTGCCCGCGAACAGCGTCGCCCTTTCCTCGGCACCTGCGGCGGTTTTCAGCATACCGTGCTGGAATACGCGCGCAATGTGAAGGGCTGGGCCGACGCAGCCCATGGCGAAACAGCTCCCGAGGCTGAACGGGCACTGCTGACGCCGTTAAGCTGTGCGCTGATCGAAACCATCGACTGTCTTGAGCTTGACGCCGATTCGTTGATTGCCAAGGCCTATGGTCGCCTTAAGGTTTTCGAAGGATATCGGTGCAGCTTTGGGGTCAATCCACAGTTTGAGCGGGACTTGCTGAGTGACCGCTTGCACGCCGTGGCCCGGGATTCGGCTGGCGATTTACGGGCCGTGGAGCTGGCTGATCATCCTTTTTTTGTCGCGACCCTGTTCCAGCCTGAGCGCGCAGCGTTGGAAGGACGTGTGCCGCCGCTGGTCAGTGCGTTTGTCGAGGCTTGCCGGAGGACAGCATCATGAGCGCCCCGTATTACGCGGTGATTTTCACCTCCCTGCGCACTGAGGGGGACCAGGGTTACGCCCAAGCCGCTGAGCGCATGCTGACTCTGGTTCAAGAGCAGCCGGGCTTCCTCGGCGTCGAGTCGGCCCGTGGCGAAGACGGCTTGGGCATCACCGTGTCCTACTGGAGCAGCGAAGCGGCGATCCTGGCCTGGAAACAGCACCCCGAACACCGCGCAATCCGCGAACGCGGTCGCTCGACCTGGTACGCCCATTGCCACACGCGGGTGTGCAAGGTCGAACGGGACTATGCCTTCCAGCGCCAAACCTGATGCCAGCCTACAAAACCTGCTCGCGAAAGCGCTGGGCCAGCTTGCATCCATGCTGAATGTGCCGCCGTCATCGCGAGCAGGCTCGCTCCCACATTAGTTTTTCAGGGCTACCCGATTCGGTGTCCACCTCAAATCCCTTGTGGGAGCGAGCCTGCTCGCGAAAGCGCTGGGTCAGCTTGCATCCATACTGAAGGTGCCGCCGTCATCGCGAGCAGGCTCGCTCCCACAGTGGTTTTTCAGGGTTAACCGATTCGGTGTTCACCGCAAATCCCTTGTGGGAGCGGGCTTGCTCGCGAAAGCGCTGGGTCAGCTTGCATCCATGCTGAATGTGCCGCCGCCATCGCGGGCAAGCCTTGCTCCCACAGTGGTTTTTCAGGGCTAACCGATTCGGTGCGCACCGCAAATCCCTTGTGGGAGCGAGCCTGCTCGCGATAGCGCTGGGTCAGCTTGCATCAGTGCTGAATGTGCCGCCGCCATCGCGGGCAAGCCTTTCTCCCACAGTTTTTCCAGCCCATTCATAGTCGGCGTGGCTTTAGCCTTCCACCAACTGACGCACTGCAACAATCTCCGGCAGGTCGCTACGGGCCATGTAAACCCGCAACGGTTCGGTGAGGTTGATCCGGTCGTCGATGTTCTGGTCCAGCAGCAACTGGATGCGCTGGCGACTCAGGGCCATGGTGCCGTCCGCCGCCGGAGTCCAGACAAATTCACAGGTGGGGATGATGCCGTCGTCGGCCACGTCCATGCCAAAGGCATCTTCGCTGAAGCGCACGATGTACTGGCCGGTTTTGCAGTTCAGGCCGACAAAACCCTTGAGCTGGTCGGCGGCCTGGCAGATGAATGTCGAAGTGGTGCGCATGGTAAACCTCATGGATGCGTCCCGCAGGACGTCTGATCGATGGTTTACACGCAGGGCAAGTGGATGCTGTCTTCGGGTTTCCCTCTGCCGGGGAAACTGGTGCGGCCAAGCGTACTGCAAAGCAGCCTGAAAAAGCGTGGGAAAAATCTGCTTTGCGCATTTTTATGTCGGTATAGCGATAGCGCCAGGAACGTTCAGTTGTTAAAAGATAGGTCTTTGCGAAACCCACGAAAGGATCTCGAGCATGCCTGTCACCTTCACCCGTAGTGCCCTGATGCTGAGCCTGCTGCTTGGCTTCGGCCAGACACAGGCCGGCGAAGCCGCGCCCCCCAAGTCCCTCGCGGCCCTTCAGGGCATTCCTCACCCAGCGGTGATCGCCCACCGCGGCGCCTCGTTTGACGCGCCGGAAACCACCGCCGCGGCCTACAAACTGGCCCGCGACCTGGGCGCCGACTACTTGGAACTGGACCTGCAACGCAGCAAGGACGGCGTACTGTTCGTGCTGCACGACGACAGCCTGCTGCGCACCACCGATGTCGCGACCAAATTCCCCGAGCGCAAGGACAGCACCGCCAACGAATTCACCATGGCGGAACTCAAAACCCTCGATGCCGGCAGTTGGTTCAACACCGCCTACCCGGACCGCGCCCGCCCGTCGTTCGTGGGCCTGAAAATCCTCACCCTCGACGAAGTCATCAACATCGCCGAAGGCAACCCGCTGCACAAACCGGGGCTGTACATCGAAACCAAGGAGCCGAAGCTGTTCCCCGGCATTGAGCGCGACTTGAAGGATAAACTGCATGACCGCGGCTGGTTGAGCCCGTCGGGCTCCAAGCTCGCCAAACGCGCCACCGGTGTAGGTCAGGGCAAAGGTAAAGTGGTGTTGCAAACCTTCGAAAAGAGCAGCCTCGAACTGCTGCAAAAAGAAATGCCGAACGTGCCAAAGGTCCTGCTGTTGTGGGTGGGCGATGGCTACATCGAGGCCAAGTCGAAGATGACGTTTGCCGAGTCCGGCGAAACGGACAAGGCGGCCTATTACGCCAAACAGCAGCCCAAGGACAACGCCGAGTTTGAACAATGGGTTCAATTCGCCAAGGCACAAGGCGCTATCGGCACCGGGCCGTCCGCCGCGTTGACTCAAGGCGGCAGCCAGAGTTATTCGGACTTGGTGCAGCCGTGGATGAACCAATACACCCATGACCAGGGTTTGTTGGTGCACGTTTATACGGTTGATGAAGCGGTGGACTTCAGAAAAGTGCTGGAGGCCGGAGTGGATGGCATCTTTACCAACCGCGCCAGCGAACTGCTCAAATACTTGAAGCGTCCCGAAACAGGCAGCGTGGCGCAGGTGCTGGAGAACAACGGTTACTGAATTAAGGGTGAATTAAGTTGCCACAGTTAATCTGAACCCACTTAAACGACACACCCCTTAATCACAGCAAGGAAAGAACACATGAAAACTTTGACTGCCCTGTTCACCGCCGCAGCCCTGACCCTCACCGCCGGCCTGGCCCAGGCTGATGTTCGAGTCGACCAGATTCCTGAGTTGGTCAAGAGCGGAAAAATCAAGCCGCTGGAAGAGATGAACCAAGCAGCCCTGAAGTTGCACCCAGGCGCAACCATCACCGACACCGACCTGGATAACCACTTCAACGGTTATGAATATGAAGTTGAACTGAGAATGGCCGATGGCACAGAGTGGGATGTAGACTTTGACGCAACTACCGGCAAAGTCCTGAGCGACAAGCAAGACCGTTAATTGGTCACTAAAATGAGCCGCGCAACCTCAGGGTTGCGCGGCTTTTTTGCATCTATCGACAACTACCGCTAACGACCGTCGACCGTCAGGCACTCAACCGCGCCGTCACTTCATTCAACTGCCCTGACAAACCGTGCAGGTTCCGACTCGCGGCTTCGGTGCGCTGTACATTGTCCAGGTTAGTGCTGGCGATGCAGGTGATTTCGGTCAGGTTGCGCGAGATATCTTCAGCCACCGAGGTCTGCTCTTCTGCGGCAGTGGCGATCTGACGGTTCATGTCGCGAATCGCTTCCACGGCCTGGGTAATGCGTTCGAGCATCACACCGGCCTGAGTCACCTGCTCCACGCTCTCTTCACTGCGCGACTGACCGCTCTCGATGGCCTGGGCTGCGTCCACCGCACCGGTTTGCACGGTCTGGATAATCTGGTTGATCTCGATGATGGACGAGGCGGTGCGCTGGGCCAGACTGCGCACCTCATCGGCAACCACCGCGAAACCGCGTCCAGCCTCGCCAGCCCGGGCCGCTTCGATGGCAGCGTTGAGGGCCAACAGATTGGTCTGCTCGGCGATACCGCGGATGACTTCCAGCACCTTGCCAATGCGCCCGCTATCGGTTTCCAACTGGCGGATGACTGTGGCCGTGTTGGCGATTTCACCGCGCATGCGGGTGATGGTATGAATGGTCCCTTGCATGACCTTCTCGCCCTGCTGCGCCGAGTGATCGGCGTCATCGGCGGCCTGTGCCGCGTCGGCGGCATGGCGAGCGACTTCCTGGGCGGTGGCGGACATTTCGTTCATCGCCGTCGCCACCTGGTCGGTGCGTTCGAATTGCTCGCTGGTGCCTTGGCTCATCAGGCTGGCGATGGCATTAAGCTCGCCGCTGGCACTGTCCAGTTCCGTGGCACTGCGCTGCAGACGCGAGAAGGTTTCGGCGAGAAAGTCGCGCAGGGTATTGGCGGCCAGCGCCAGGTCACCCAATTCGTCCTGCCGGTTGCTGACTACCCGCTCGGCGAAACGGCCGCGACTCAGTTGGGTCACGTATTCGATCAGGTTGCGGATCGGCTGCACCAGGTTGCGATTGACCAGCCACAGGCTGAACAGCCCGATCAGCAGGCCGGAAACCAGCATGATCACGGTGCCCAGCATAATCGTGCGATCGGCACCGGCACTGATCTGCGCCGATTGTTCGCCGGCAAGTTTGCGCAACTCCACCACCAGCGCACTCATTTGCTCGCTGGCCGCGCGGTCCACACCTTTGACCGCCGCATCACCCGCCGCCGCATCGCCGCCCGCCGTCACAAACGCATCACGGCCCTTCTGGTAGGCCGCACCCAATTGACGGTGTTCGTCTCGCAGACCCTCGATCCGAGTCTTGATGGGTGTCGCAACCCCTTCAAGGGCGATCAACTGGCCAAGAATACCCTGGACATCGTGCTGACGATCTTCGAACTGCTTCCAGTATTTAGCCAGGTCTGCCGGCTGCTTGCCGCGCAGCAGAACGTTTTTCCATTCCTGGACCTGCACCTTGAATTGCAGGTTGGCCTCATCGATCAACTGCGACGCACGCAACGGGCCATCGATCAGGTTGCGATAGTTCTGGACGCCGTTGGAGAGGAAATGGAAAGACGCCAGGGCAATCAGCAACATCGCCAGCAGGCTGCCACTGAGCAAGGCGAGAATCTGCGCTCTCAGGGATTTTTGTAGAAACATGGAGGGAAATCTCTTGAAAAGAAGAAAGAGCCAAGCTCACGGACGACACGTCCCGACCTCCATGTTCGTGGTTTGCAGTGTCGCAACCGAATGCGGGATATGTACAAACCATCGACCCGCCGGGCGTATTCTTGAGCCTTCGCGACGACCGGTAGCGGGCGTTTGATGATTGGACATGTCCTGTCCAGACAAGCCCTTTTGTCGCCGCAACGGAACTTAAAAGTCTTTTTGTCATTTCTTCTGCTGTATCCTGCCCAAGCTTTGTAAAAGCGCGGATCTACCAGATCTACCAACAGACTTTGCGAGGAGCGCGATATGCACGAGATTCCTAATCTCCCCTTCCCTAGCCTGCACGAAACTGAGCAGACGACCCCGCTACAAGCCGGAGGGCAACCAGACGCCCAGCAACCCGAGCCCAAAGAAGCCACTGAACGCCGCCAGGCCGACAGCGAAGACTGATTCACCCGCACGACCAGACCGTGTGGAAAGCGCTAAGATGCGCTTTCCACACTGCCTGAATCCTGAGCCCCCCATGACCGATGACCCTACCTTCAGCGAAGCCCAAGCCAGCGTCCTGATCGGCACCGCCGAAAAGATGGTCGATATCTGGACGCGCCTTTCCCCAGAGAAACAAGCCGCCCTGCTGGCACGTTTTGGCACTGAAGAAAACGCCCTCGCTGCATTGGTCACCACGCACCTGGTGGCCGGACAAGACGGCAACCCAGCGCCATCCGACAAATAGTTTTACTTTTCCACGCTTCACGGTCGCAGGCACCGCTATCATAAGCAGCCTATCTATCCTGCTGCTCCGTGGACTCTTTACCCATGCCAGATACCCAGCGCCCCTTGGCGGTCACGCTGCAAGTCGTTTCCATCGTTCTGTTCACTTTCATTGGCTACCTGAATATCGGCATTCCCCTCGCCGTGTTGCCCGGGTTCGTCCACGGCGAACTGGGTTTTGGCGCGGTGATCGCCGGGTTGGTAATCAGCGTCCAGTACCTGGCCACCCTCCTCAGTCGTCCTTATGCCGGACGGATCATCGACAACCTGGGGAGCAAGCGCGCGGTCATGTTCGGCCTCGCCGGTTGCGGGCTGAGCGGTGTGTTCATGCTGGCGTCTGCCTGGACGTCAAACCTACCGACGCTGAGCCTGATCAGCCTGCTGATCGGCCGCCTGGTGCTGGGCAGCGCCGAAAGCCTGGTAGGCTCGGGATCGATTGGCTGGGGCATCGGCCGGGTCGGCGCGGCGAACACCGCCAAGGTGATTTCCTGGAACGGTATCGCCAGCTACGGCGCGCTGGCGATTGGCGCGCCGTTGGGGGTGTGGCTGGTGAAATCCCTGGGGCTGTGGAGCATGGGCGTCAGCATTATTTTGCTGGCGTTGCTGGGGCTGGCGCTGGCCTGGCCGAAAACGGCGGCGCCCATTGTCACTGGCGAACGGCTGCCTTTCATGCATGTTCTCGGACGCGTCCTGCCCCATGGCTGCGGCCTGGCCCTGGGCTCCATCGGTTTTGGCACCATCGCCACGTTCATCACCCTGTATTACGCCACGCAGCAGTGGGACAACGCAGTGCTGTGCCTGAGCCTGTTCGGCGCCAGCTTCATCGGCGCGCGCTTGCTGTTCGGTAATTTGATCAACCGCCTGGGCGGCTTCCGGGTGGCGATTGCCTGCCTGTCGGTGGAAACCCTGGGGTTGTTGTTGCTGTGGCTGGCGCCGGATGCGCACTGGGCCTTGGCCGGCGCGGCATTGAGCGGCTTCGGTTTTTCCCTGGTGTTCCCGGCGCTGGGGGTGGAAGCGGTCAACCTGGTACCCGCCTCCAGCCGTGGCGCGGCGGTGGGCGCCTATTCGTTGTTCATTGACTTGTCCCTGGGGATTACCGGGCCGTTGGCCGGTGCGATTGCCGCAGGTTTCGGTTTTGCTTCGATCTTTTTGTTCGCCGCGCTGGCGGCCTTGGGCGGGTTGTTGCTGAGTCTCTACCTGTACCGCCAGGCGCCGAAGTATCGCCAGGAGCGGGAGAAAAACTAGAAATCCACCTTGCCGCGCCCGGCTTTGATCGAACCGCGCTTGGTCTTGGATTCCAGGCGACGTTTCTTCGAGCCCAGGGTCGGTTTGGTCGGACGGCGCTTCTTTTCGACCTTGGTGGCGTTGAGGATCAGCTCGGTCAGGCGTTCCAGGGCATCGGCCCGGTTCTGTTCCTGGGTGCGGTATTGCTGGGCCTTGATGATCAACACGCCGTCGCTGGTGATGCGACTGTCGCGCAGCGCCAACAACCGCTCCTTGTAGAAATCGGGCAAGGACGAGGCCGCAATGTCGAAACGCAAGTGCACGGCGCTGGACACCTTGTTGACGTTCTGCCCGCCGGCGCCTTGGGCACGGATGGCCGTCAGCTCGATCTCGGCGTCCGGGATGTGCACAGTGTTGGAAATTGCCAGCATGGAAAAAGAGGTCCGGTATCAGGACCCACAGAATACCGCGAATCCCCAAGACAGCGACCAACCCTTGTGGGAGCGAGCCTGCTCGCGATAGCGGTGGGTCAGCTTGCATCAATGCTGAATGTGCTGGCGCCATCGCGAGCAGGCTCGCTCCCACAGGGATCAGCATGAGTCTGAATACAACAAACCCGGCCAAGTGCCGGGTTTGTTGTATTTCAAGGACGCTTACTTGGCGGCAGCGGCCACAGCCATGTCCTGCCGGGCACTGCGCTTGTTCTTGATCAGGTAGCACACCCACATGAACACCACCCACACCGGAATCGCGTAGACCGATATCTGGATGCCGGGAATCAGCAGCATTACCCCAAGAATGAACACCACGAACGCCAGGCAGACATAGTTGCCGTACGGATACCACAGCGCCTTGAACAGCGGTGTCTGGCGGGTCTGGTTCATGTGCTGACGGAACTTGAAGTGCGAATAGCTGATCATCGCCCAGTTGATCACCAGGGTCGCGACCACCAGCGACATCAACAACTCCAGCGCATGCTGCGGGATCAGGTAGTTAAGCAGCACCGCCACCAGCGTGACCGCAGCAGAAGCCAGGATCGAACGCACCGGCACGCCACGCTTGTCGATCTTGGCCAGGGCCTTGGGCGCATCGCCCTGTTCGGCCATGCCCAGCAGCATGCGGCTGTTGCAGTAGGTGCCGCTGTTGTACACCGACAGCGCGGCGGTCAGCACTACGAAGTTGAGGATGTGCGCCGCCGTATTGCTACCCAGCATCGAGAACACCTGCACGAACGGGCTGCCGCTGTAGGCATCGCCGGAGGCATTGAGTGTGTTCAGCAGGCTGTCCCATGGGGTCAGGGACAACAGCACCACCAGGGCACCGATGTAGAAAATCAGGATCCGGTAGATCACCTGGTTGATGGCCTTGGGGATCACGGTTTTCGGTTTGTCCGCCTCGGCAGCGGTGAAGCCAAGCATTTCCAGGCCACCGAAGGAGAACATGATGATCGCCATCGCCATCACCAGACCGCTCACGCCGTTGGGGAAGAATCCACCATGGGCCCACAGGTTAGTCACCGAAGCTTGTGGGCCACCGTGACCGCTGACCAGCAGATAGCTGCCCAGGGCAATCATGCCGACAATTGCCACGACCTTGATGATCGCGAACCAGAACTCGGCCTCGCCAAAGACTTTGACGTTGGCCAGGTTGATGACGTTGATCAGGACGAAAAACGCTGCCGCCGAAGCCCAGGTCGGGATGTCCGGCGCCCAGTAGTGAATGTACTTGCCGACCGCGGTCAGTTCCGACATGCCCACCAGGATGTAGAGAATCCAGCAGTTCCAGCCCGACAGGAAGCCGGCAAAACCGCCCCAATACTTGTGGGCAAAGTGACTGAAGGAGCCGGCCACTGGCTCCTCGACAATCATCTCGCCCAACTGGCGCATGATCATGAAGGCAATGAAGCCGCAAATGGCGTAACCGAGGATCATCGACGGGCCGGCTGACTTCAGCACCCCCGCCGAGCCGAGGAACAGGCCTGTACCGATCGCGCCGCCGAGGGCGATCAGTTGAATGTGTCGATTTTTCAGGCCGCGTTTCAGCTCGCCTGAATGCGTATTTTCTACAACGGTCATGCGTCACCTATTTGTTTTTATCTGTGACGAAATCGAACCCGACACGCTCGTGGCGTGGCGGAGTGAACAAGGCGGATAACCTTGAAAATGCGTGGGTACGCGAAGGGTCACAGTAAAACGCGGCGCATTGTACACCGCTGCCCCACTGCGACCAGACACCCGCGCACCCCGTACTTCAGGTCTGCCGCGCATCTGACCCGTCCCGCCGGTTTGAAACAAGCGCTGCAAAGTGTCGGAAACCCCGTCAAACCGACCTTCTCGGCAGTTTTTTCTTACAGCGCAGCCAAACGCCGGTATAGACCGATTTGATAGGCAAAAATCGTCAGCATTTCTTTACAAACCGTAACGCAAACTTTCCGTGTGGGAATTTTCTGTAAGCTGACTGCAAATTGACGGTAGCTAGCTACCTAAGCAAAAAACTACACAGCCAACTGTTTTTGAATAACTAATTTCTT
Organism: Pseudomonas sp. N-1-13; assembly: GCF_057787095.1. NCBI lineage: Bacteria > Pseudomonadati > Pseudomonadota > Gammaproteobacteria > Pseudomonadales > Pseudomonadaceae > Pseudomonas > Pseudomonas sp. N-1-13. Next base: position 4,455,870 of record NZ_JBYNRI010000001.1, read on the forward strand.
CGGTAAAAATGGAATAAAAAGTTCAAACAAAAAAAATAAATTATTTTTTTGCATTCCAAAAAACCCTCGACTAGGTTTTCAGCGACTTGCCAAGGCGTCGTGCCGGCAGGTTTTGCGCAGCCGCTTCCGGTCAGTTCTCCATCGCGGAATCGACTTCGCAATTTTCCGTAAAAGTCATCTAGGAGATTCACTATGCAAGCACTGGACAAAGACTTGGAAACCGAACTGCAACTGGACGAATGGTTTGAAGCACCGACCCACGAAGCCGCAGTTGAAATGATGCAAGCCGACGCCGTTGTTCCGTTCGGCACGGCGATGTGGCCTCTGTAAGCATCGCCCGGCGGAGGCGATCCGGCCGGTCGGCTCCGCCACTTTGCAGATTTCAGGGAAGCCAAACACCACTGTCAGGGAAGAATAAGCATGGACACACAACGAGCCATCTCACATTTCCTTTACTACCTTGAACATCATCCCGCCCTGGCCGGCATCCAGCCAGCCAAGGTGTTGCTCGGCCATACCGCCGACTACGAAGCACTGACCGGGGCTATTGCCGAACAGGCTGGCAGCGGTTCACCCTTCCGGTTCACCACCATGCGCCTGGACCTTGAACCCACGGAGCGACTGTCCAAGGCGATTGCCGACAGCGATCTGTACATTTTCTTCTACGACTCTTCCACCCTGCCCAACCCACGCCCCGACGGCCCGGACTTTGTTCGCGCGTTGCAAGGCGTGATGGCGGACAACTGGAAGAAATCGCTGCTGTTCAAGGACTACGGCGATTATTTCTACGACACCTTCAGCGTGATTCCTCAGCGCATCGCCGGGCTCAACAGTCACCTGATCCGGCGCATGTCCCAAGCAACGACGTTGAGTTTTCAGGATGACCACGGTTCGTATTTCGATACGGCCCTCAACAGCGTCAAGAAATGGACCGACATCAACGGTGTTGGCAACTACGACCTAGCACCCGGCGAAATCGCTACCCACAGCGACACCATTAACGGTCAGGTGAAGTTCGTCGGCACTTTCCTGAGCACCATCCCGTTCGCCCGCAAATACGGCGTACTGCAATCGCCGCTGGAGTTGTGGATCGAAGACTCCACCATTCAGAAAATCGCCAGCGATGTGCCGGGCCTGGAACACGACTTCAATAAATACCTGGACGCCAACCCGTCCAACCGGCGTATCGAGGAACTGGGCATCGGCACCAACGAAGGGGTCAAGAGCCTCTATGCCCGCAATGCCGGTTTCGAGGAGCGCCATTGCGGCCTGCACCTGGGGCTGGGTGGCGGGGCCAAGGGCAGCCATCATCTGGATCTGATTTTCGAGAGCGGTGTGTTGGCGTTGGATAACGAGCCGATGTTTGATGGGCGGTTTGTGCTTTAGGGGCAGCTTCAAGCGGCAAGCTTCAAGCGGCAAGAAAAGGCGGGCGACCTTGGGATGGTAATGGGGCTGCTGGCCCCATCGCGAGCAGGCTCGCTCCCACAGTTGATCTTTGGTGAATAGACAATTTGTGGTCGACACCGCCCCAGTGTGGGAGCGAGCCTGCTCGCGATGACGGGCGACCTTGGGATGGTAGTGGGGCTGCTGGCCCCATCGCGAGCAGGCTCGCTCCCACAGTTGATCTTTGGTGAATAGACAATTTGTGGTCGACACCGTCCCAGTGTGGGAGCGAGCCTGCTCGCGATGACGGACTCACCAGCACTGCATCACTAAAGCCAGACAAAAAAAACGCCAACCCAACGGTTGGCGTTTTTTCTTGCGACTTGCAGCTAGAACCTCACAACTGCCTCACTCCGGCTTACGACGCCCAAACCCCGGACGCTGCCCCGAACCCGCTGGGGCACCGCGACGTTTGCCCGATGGCGTATCGCGGTCGACCAGGACGATGCCCGGGCGCTTTTTCGCTGCGGGTTTGGCCGGACGCTTGGTGTCGGCCGGGCGATCCGCCACCGGCGTACCACGACCGGCCGGAGCACCGCGACCTTCGCCGCGCTCGGTACGACCGTTGGCCGGGCGTGGCGTGCGCGGGCCGCGTTCGCCGTCCTGACGTGGCGCAGGCTTGCGGGCCGGGCGTTCGCCTTCGATCTGCGGCTCACGCGACGGACGCGGACCTGCGGCCGGGCCATCAGCGGCAGGACGCAGCGTACGCACGCGCTCGGTCTTGCCCATCGGACGCGAGGATTTACGCTGCATGCGCTCCAGCTTGTCCTTGCTCTTGGCGGTCATCTGCGGCATCGCCACCGGCTTGAGGCCGACTTCGGCGGCCAGAATGTCGACTTCGTACTGGCTCATTTCGCGCCAGCGGCCCATCGGCAGGTCGGAGTTGAGGAACACCGGACCGAAACGCACGCGCTTGAGGCGGCTGACCACCAGCCCCTGGGATTCCCACAGGCGCCGTACTTCACGGTTGCGGCCTTCCATCACCACGCAGTGGTACCAATGGTTGAAGCCTTCGCCGCCCGGAGCCTGCTTGATGTCGGTGAAACGCGCCGGGCCGTCTTCCAGCACAACGCCGGCCTTCAGGCGCTCGATCATTTCGTCGTCGACTTCACCACGTACACGCACGGCGTATTCGCGGTCCATCTCGTAGGACGGGTGCATCAAGCGGTTGGCCAGCTCACCGTCGGTGGTGAACATCAGCAAACCGGTGGTGTTGATGTCCAGGCGACCGATGTTGATCCAGCGGCCTTCTTTCGGACGCGGCATTTTGTCGAACACGGTCGGACGGCCTTCCGGGTCGTCACGGGTGCAGATCTCGCCGTCGGGTTTGTTGTACATGATCACGCGGCGCACCGTTTCGGCGGCCTCTTCGCGCTTGATCACCTTGCCATCGATGGTGATGGCGTCGTGCATGTCGACACGCAGGCCCAAGGTGGCATCTTTGCCGTTGACCTTGATCCGGCCCTGGGTGATCCAGGTTTCCACGTCGCGGCGCGAGCCGACGCCGATACGGGCGAGGACTTTTTGCAGTTTCTCGCCTGCTGGGCCGATTTCCTGGCTGTCGTTCTGGTCTTGGTCTTTCATTCTGGGCACCTCCCGGTGTGGTCGGGTCAGGCGTGGCCTGACACTTTGAAAACGGGTCTATGACGAAGGGATCGCCAAAGGGTCGCGAATCATACGCTCGTTAAGGCATTTGCGCATCAGAGACTAGCTGATCGACGAACCTTCAGCGCTTTTTCCGCCGACCGGTGGCGCCCAGTTTGATCAGGCGCAGGGCCGCTTCGGCCAACACCGTGCGCTTGTCATCCTTGTCGAGTTTCTTCCAGGCCTTGATCTCGCGCTTGCTGCGGCCACAGCCGATGCAGATGTCGTCGTCGAACTTGCAGAGGCTGATGCAGGGGTCTTTGGTGGAACTCATGGTGCACCGCATGACTTAATGTGGGAGCGAGCCTGCTCGCGATAGCGATTTCACCTTCAAAAATGATGTTGGCTGACAGACCGCCATCGCGAGCAGGCTCGCTCCCACAATGGGGCGGCGCTGTGTCAGCCGTGATCAATCGTCGAACTGGCGTCGTTCGTTTTCAATCGCTTCGGCCAGGGCGCGGGCTTCGGCTTCTTCATCGCTGAGCTCAGGCTCGGGTTCGCGTGGTTCGAGCGCGGCCACGGCGGCCAGCAGTTTTTCCCGGGCCGCGGCTACGCCAAGAATGTCTTCTTCTGGTTCGGGGTCAGGTTCGGCCTGAAGTTCAACTTCGCTGCCCGGTTGCGCGGGTTCATCCATTTCGCCTTCAGACCCCGGCCCCTCACGCAGCAGATCGTCGAAATCGGTCTTGAGCCCCTCCTCCATGGTGTCCAGTTCCAGCAACAACGAATGGAAACTGGTTTCTTCCTTGGGTTCCTCCGGCTCGGCGCTGGCGTCGGCCAGCTCCTGCAAGCTTTGGGGCACCGGGGCGTCGTCGAATTCCAGCATCGGCTCGGGTTCCAGCTCCCGCAGTTCGGCCAGCGGCGGCAGGTCGTCGAGGTTCTTGAGGTTGAAGTGATCGAGAAAAGCCTTGGTGGTGGCAAACATCGCCGGTTTACCCGGCACGTCGCGATAACCGACGACCCGGATCCACTCGCGCTCAAGCAGCGTCTTGACGATGTGGCTGTTGACCGCCACGCCCCGCACATCTTCGATTTCACCCCGAGTGATCGGTTGGCGATAAGCGATCAATGCCATGGTTTCGAGCATGGCGCGGGAATAGCGCTGAGGACGCTCTTCCCACAGACGCCCGACCCAGGGCGAAAACTTCTCGCGGATTTGCAGGCGGTAGCCGGAAGCCACTTCCTTGAGTTCGAACGCCCGCCCCTCGCAGGACTTACCCAGCAGCGCCAGGGCTTTCTTGAACACGGCCGGCTCGGGCCGCTCGCCTTCTTCGAAGAGTTCGAACAAGCGCTCCATCGATTGCGGTTTTCCCGAGGCCAACAGGAAAGCTTCAAGCAACGGCGCCAGCTCGCGGGGTTCAGTCAGATTCATTGATTTGCTCGTTATTCGGCTCGTGCCCGCACGTGGATCGCTGCGAACGGCTCATTCTGCACCAGCTCGACCAAGGATTCCTTGACCAATTCCAGGACCGCCATAAACGTCACCACCACGCCCAGCCGCCCTTCCTCGGCGGTGAACAGCTCGACGAAGGGCACAAAGCCGCCGCCCTTGAGCCGCTCCAGCACATCGCTCATGCGCTCGCGGGTGGACAGGGCTTCGCGGCTGACCTGGTGACTTTCAAACATGTCGCCCCGGCGCAGCACCTCGGCCATGGACATCAGCAACTCTTCTAGGCTGACATCCGGGAGCAATTTACGTGCTCGCGCCTCGGGTGCATCGAGCTTGGGCACCACCACATCGCGCCCGACCCGGCTCAAGCCATCGATGCCTTCGGCCGCCACCTTGAAGCGTTCGTATTCCTGCAGGCGGCGGATCAGTTCGGCGCGCGGATCGTCTTCCTCCTCCTCGATCTCTGCCGAGCGTGGCAGCAGCATTCGCGACTTGATCTCGGCGAGCATGGCCGCCATCACCAGGTATTCGGCCGCCAGTTCCAGGCGCACCGACTGCATCAACTCGACGTAGCCCATGTACTGGCGGGTGATTTCCGCCACGGGGATGTCGAGGATGTTGATGTTCTGTTTGCGGATCAGGTACAGCAGCAGGTCCAGCGGGCCTTCGAAGGCTTCAAGGAATACCTCCAGCGCATCCGGCGGAATGTACAGGTCCAGGGGCATTTCCATGACCGCCTGGCCATAGACCATGGCGAACGGCAGCTCTTGCTGAGCGCCGGCCTGGCTGTCGGCGCTCTCAACGGCGGTTTCCACTGCGGACACTCAGGCCTCGACCAGGAACGGGGCTGGATCGCCGCAACCGATACGCACCACTTGCGGCTCGCCATCGGCCAGGTTGATCACCGTGGACGCCTTCATCCCGCCGAAACCGCCGTCGATGATCAGGTCGACCTGATGCTCGAGCAATTGGCGCATCTCGTAAGGGTCATTCATCGGCTCCGTCTCGCCGGGCATGATCAAGGTCACGCTCATCAGCGGTTCACCCAGCTCGGCCAGCAACGCCAGGGCAATGGGGTGGCTGGGCACCCGCAGGCCGATGGTGCGTTTTTTCGGGTGCAGCAACAGCCGCGGGACTTCCCGGGTGGCGTTGAGAATAAAGGTGTAAGGCCCAGGGAGGTGGGCTTTGAGCAGGCGGAAGGTGCCGGTGTCGATCTTGGCGAACAGGCCCAACTGCGACAGGTCGCTGCAGATCAGCGCAAAGTTGTGCTTGTCATCCAGCTGACGCAGGCGTCTTACCCGCTCTACAGCGTTCTTGTCGCCGATCTGACAGCCGATGGCGTAGGAAGAATCGGTGGGATAGACCACCACACCACCACCCCGAATGATTTCCACCGCCTGTTTGATCAGGCGCGCTTGCGGGTTTTCCGGATGAATCTGGAAAAATTGACTCACGTGTTCTACCTGTTCAGACGGTGGCGGTAACGGGATCATGTTTGAATCTACACCATAGTGGTGGCAGATCTTCCGGCAACGGGCGATATTCGCCTATCTCGGACCAGCCTCCAGGGCCATGAAAATCACTGCCGGCGGTCACCAGCAGGCCGAACTCACGGGCCAGAATCGCCAGGCTGCCGACCTGCTCGGCAGGCTGATGGCCATTGACCACCTCGATGGCGTGGCCCCCTGCTTGAATATAGTCGGCCACCAGGCGGCGGCGCTTGCTGCGGGTGAAATCATAGTGCCACGGATGCGCCAGGCTGACCCAGGCTCCGGCGGATCGCAGGGTTTGGACGGTCTCTTCCAGGGTCGGCCAGTGTTGCTTGACGTCCCCGAGCTTGCCGGCTCCCAGCCATTTGCGAAACGCTTCGGCGCGGTCCTTGACGAAACCTTCGCGCACCATCCAGTCCGCGAAGTGCGGACGGGCCGGGGCGTTGCCACTGTCGCCCAGTTCCTGCTGGATCTGCCGGGCGCCCTCAAGCGCACCAGGCATGCCCTTTAGCGCAAGCTTGCGGCTGATCTCCTCGGAACGTAGCCAGCGGCCGTCGTGCAGTTGCGCAATGGCCTGGACCAGTGACGGCGCATTTACATCAAAACCGTAACCCAGCACGTGAATAGTCGCGCCGCCCCAGGTGCAGGACAACTCGACCCCGTTGACCAGTTGCATGCCCAGCGTCGTCGCCGCGCTACGGGCCTCGTCGAGGCCTTCGAGGGTGTCGTGATCGGTCAGGGCCAGGACTCGCACGCCGTGCTCGAACGCCCGCGCCACCAGAACCGCAGGCGCCAGGGCGCCATCGGAGGCCGTGCTATGGCAGTGCAAATCAACATTCACGAGAGTTTGTTACCTCAAATCAGCTGGCCCTATCGCGGCCAAGGATGTTTGTTATTATGCCGCCACATCCTGCTTCTGGCTGCCACTGTGAAACAATTCATCGACTTCATCCCGCTTCTGCTGTTTTTCATCGTCTACAAACTTGACCCACGGACCGTCGACATTGCCGGTCACTCCTTGACTGTAGGCGGTATCTACAGCGCCACCGCGATGCTGATCATCAGTTCGCTGGTGGTCTATGGCGCCCTGTTCGTGGCCCAACGCAAGCTGGAGAAAAGCCAGTGGCTGACCCTGATCGCCTGCCTCGTCTTCGGCAGCCTGACCCTGGCCTTCCACAGCGAAACTTTCCTTAAGTGGAAAGCCCCGGTGGTCAACTGGCTGTTCGCCCTGGCGTTCATCGGCAGTCACTTCGTCGGCGATCGCCTGCTGATCAAGCGCATCATGGGCCACGCCTTGAACCTGCCGGACGTCATCTGGACCCGGCTCAACATCGCCTGGATCGGCTTTTTCCTGTTCTGCGGCGCCGCCAACCTGTTCGTCGCGTTCACCTTCCAGAGCTACTGGGTCGACTTCAAGGTCTTCGGCAGCCTGGGCATGACGCTGCTGTTCCTGATTGGCCAGGGCATCTACCTGTCCCGTCATCTGCACGATGCCGATACCACCACGCCAAAAACCGAGGACTGACATGCTCTACGCAATCATTGCCACCGACGTCGCCAATTCCCTGGAAAAACGCCTGGCCGCCCGCCCTGAACACCTTGAGCGCCTGCAACAGCTCAAGGCCCAAGGCCGAATCGTGCTGGCGGGCCCGCACCCGGCAGTGGACAGCAACGACCCCGGCGCGGCGGGTTTCTCCGGCAGCCTGATCGTCGCCGAGTTCGATTCCCTGGCCGCGGCGCAAGCCTGGGCCGAAGCCGATCCGTTCGTGGCCGCCGGTGTCTACGCCAATGTCGTGGTCAAGCCGTTCAAGCAAGTCCTGCCTTAACAACCCGATGCGTGATGAGCCTTCGCGGCTCATTGCGCTCAATCGCTCATTGTTCTCGTTTACCTGCCGACAACCTGTCTAATCTCGATTGGAATTCAGGAGTTGCAATGCGCAAAGGTCCGCTGTGCCTGTTAGGGGTCATGTTGGTGATCGGGGCTCCCGCCCATGGGGAAGAAAGCACCGACGGCAGTCATTCGACGCCCTTGTCCTTGAGCGCAGGCAGTCAGATCACCGAATTGCAGCAACGCTTGAAAAACAGCGAACGCATGCGCGAGGAACTGACCCAGCAACTGCAAAACGCCAACAGCGAACGCGAGAGCGCGCTGGTGAGTCGATTGCGCCAGGAGAACCAGCGTCTGAAGCTGCAACTCAAGGAAGCCCAGGCCAGCCCCCTGCCACGCCTGCTGACCGATCAGCAGCAGTGGTTCGTCATTGGTGCCGGGGTAGCGCTATTGGCCCTGCTCTGCGGTATCTTTGCCAGCGGTGGACGTAGACAACGTCGGCAATGGCTAAATTGAGTGAGTCATGAGCGAGCTGTTACTGATTGATGATGACCAGGAGCTGTGTGAGCTCCTCGGCAGTTGGCTGGGTCAGGAAGGTTTTCTGGTCCGGGCCTGCCACGATGGCCATAGCGCCCGCAAGGCCTTGGCCGAAACCGCCCCGGCGGCGGTGGTGCTGGATGTGATGCTGCCCGACGGCAGCGGCCTGGAACTGCTCAAGCAGTTGCGCAACGATCATCCGGAGCTGCCGGTGCTGATGCTCTCGGCCCGTGGCGAACCGCTGGATCGCATCCTGGGCCTGGAACTGGGGGCCGACGATTACCTGGCAAAACCCTGCGATCCACGGGAACTGACCGCCCGCCTGCGCGCGGTCTTGCGCCGCAGTCATCCGACGGCGGTGTCCAGCCAGATCGAACTGGGCGACCTGACCTTCAGCCCGGTGCGAGGCGTGGTCAGCATCGATGAGCAGGAGCAGACCCTCACTGTTTCCGAAAGCCGCCTGCTCGAAGCGCTGCTCAAGCAGCCGGGCGAGCCACTGGACAAGCAGGAACTGGCGCAGATCGCCCTGGGACGCAAGCTGACCCTGTACGACCGTAGCCTCGATATGCACGTAAGCAACCTGCGCAAGAAAATCGGCCCGCACGCCGACGGTCGCCCACGCATCGTGGCCCTGCGTAGCCGGGGTTATTACTACAGCCTTTAAGCGCTGCGCCGCTGGGCTGTGGGCGCAAAGCTCGCTCGCGATGCAGGCGCCTCGGTTCCTTTAGAGACCGCGTTACTTTCATCGCGGGCAAGCCTTGCTCCCACAGGGCTTTGTGCTCGGTCCTGCAGATTTGTCAGGCCTGCGCCAAAACGTCTTTACCCAAGCTTTACCCACCCCTGACCGCCGCTGACCTTGATCTGCGTAACCTGAACTCATCCGGAACTGACCGGGAACGAGACAAGGAGATACACCATGCGCAAGACCCTCATCGCTCTGATGTTCGCTGCTGCCCTGCCTACCGTCGCGATGGCCATGCCTGAAGGCGCCGGCCCGATGGGACCAATGGGCCCGATGGATGGCCCGCGTCATGGCGGCCAGATGCACGACAAAGGTCCGTACAGCCAATTGGACCTGAGCCGCGAACAACGCCAGCAGATCCGCAAGATCATGGGCGAACAGCGCCACGAGCGCCGCGAACTGGTAGAAAAGTACCTGGCCAAACTGTCGCCAGCCGATCAGAAAGCCATGAAAGATGAAATGGCCGCCCGGCACGAAAAAGTCGACGCTCAGATCCGTGGGTTGTTGAAGCCAGAGCAGCAAAAAGAGTTTGACGCCATTCAGAAGAAACAGGCCGAGCGTCGGGCCGAGTGGGCCGAGTTCAAGGCCTGGAAAGCGCAACAACCGCAAAAGGCGCAATAATGCGCTGAAGCACCCCAGCCCAACGGCCAATCGCCGTTGGGCTTTCTTTGTTTTCGAGGATTGATCGTGCGTTCACTGTTTTGGCGCATCCTGGCCAGTTTCTGGCTGGCCATCGCCCTGGTTGCAGGGCTTTCGATTCTGCTGGGCCACATGCTGAACCAGGACGCCTGGATCCTCAGCCGCCATCCGGGCCTCAACACCCTGGCCGAAGAGTGGACGCAAACCTTCGAAAGCCAGGGCGAAGACGCCGCCGAGCAGATCCTGCAACAACGCAAGCATCAGTATCACATCAACGTCCAGGTGCTTAACGAGAGCGGTGACCCGGTGGTACGCGGCACTTTCCCGCGTCGGGCGCAGGCCTTCGAGGCGCGACAGAACAACAACGACCGACGCCTGCCCTGGCGGCGCTTGACCGACGAGTTCACCAGCGCCAAAACCGGCGACACTTACCTGTTCATCTACCGCATACCCCACCCCGAACTGGATGCCTGGCACCGCGGCAGCCTGCTCTGGCCTCTGAGTGCGCTGGGGATCGCGTTGGTGGTGCTGACGTTGTTCAGCCTGTTGGTGACCCTGTCCATTACCCGTCCGTTGAGCCGCCTGCGCGGTGCAGTGCATGATTTGGGGCAGACCACCTACCAGCAAAACAGCCTCGCCAAACTGGCCAATCGCCGGGATGAATTTGGTGTGCTGGCCACCGATTTCAATCGCATGGGCGCGCGCCTGCAAAGCCTGATCGCCAGCCAGCGCCAATTACTGCGGGATGTATCCCACGAACTGCGCTCGCCCCTGGCCCGGCTGCGCATTGCCCTGGCATTGGCTGAACGAGCCAGCCCCGAGGAGCGTGAAAAACTCTGGCCGCGTCTGACCCGCGAATGTGATCGTCTGGAAGCGCTGATCAGCGAAATCCTGGTGTTGGCCCGGGTCGATGCCGACAACGCCAGCGCTGAAGAGGTGGACCTCAACGATCTGCTGGTTACCCTGCAAAAAGACACACAGCTGGCCTCTCCAGAACAAAGCATGCAATTGGACGTTGAACCGAACCTGACCCTCAAAGGTTGGCCGACCATGATTGAACGGGCCCTGGATAACCTGCTGCGCAACGCCCAGCGCTTCAATCCGGTCGGTCAACCGATCGAAGTCCGCGCGCTGCGCCAAGGAGAGCGGATCATGGTCAGCGTGCGCGATCACGGACCGGGGGTGGAGGCCGAACACCTGGGCCAGTTGGGCGAACCGTTCTACCGCGCCCCCGGCCAGACCACTGCAGGTCATGGCCTGGGCCTGGCCATCGCCCGCCGCGCCGCCGAGCGTCATGGCGGCGCGCTGGTGCTGGCCAACCATTCCGATGGCGGATTTATCGCGACGCTGGAACTGCCATTGGTACCGGGGGCCGTGGTGCAACCCTAAAATCAAACATTAACTTGTGGCAAGAGAGTGCCCGCCGCGTCTTCGACGCTGCGCTGTCGCGCAGTGAACTTGGCTCTGTGGCGAGGGGATTTATCCCCGTTGGGCTGCGAAGCGGCCCCCAAAACCAGCCAACTCGGCCAGGAGGATTGAGCTCACTGCTTTATTAGGGCTGCTACGCAGCCCAGCGGGAGCAAGCTCCCTTGCCACAGGCCCCAGACCTGAAATGAACAGCGTCGCCAGTCTCGTCGCATCCATGCCAAGGGAAGGTCATACCTCTTTGATCATCCATCCCCTTGCATAGTCGCTATCCTGGGACAGTAGCTCTCGGACTCCTGTTGTGGGGTTGATTGTATACACAGTCCTTTCACCGGGACCCTGGTCCGCAGACCATGCACGCAAGTCCCCCAAACCTGGGTCGCCGTCATGGATGGTTCGAAGCGCTCCCCAAGTCACCAGGTCAGGGATCGTCCCCCCGGCGTTCCACGCAGCCCCCCAGCAATTCCAATACGTCTGCCACTCATTGTCTTTACCTAAGTCAAACAGCAACCAAACCTTGGAAGTAATGACTTGGTAAGACACGCTTGCACCCATTTGATCTCGGACGGTTATCGTAGCGGTCCCTGAGTGCTTCGATACAACCCGTGGTTGCGATGATGAAAAAAGCTCTGCCACCTCTGGGTCGCTGGAAGTATAGATATAGGGAGGCACACCTCCCGACGGTATCCGCTCTACGAACGCCCCTACTGGCGGACGTTCAGGAAACTTATCGGCTCTAAACATTAACTGGTCGAGAATCGCGTCGCTGGTATCGATGCTTAGGGGTTCAGGTATCACGGTCAGGATACGTACGTTCGAATAGACGTTCGTAGGGTGGTAGAGCGACTTTGCATACAGGCGGCGAGCGCCGACGTCGACGGTAATTTCTTTGGTCCATAGGCCGGTTGTCGCATCGGCAGTTGCTGTGCCCTTGGGGACGGCACCAGCACCGCTGCCATCGTAGACCTCAATCTCCTTGCCATGGCTTGCCTCACCCGACAGCACCAAGGTGGTGCTGGTTGTTTCGCCTTTGTCGGGAATCTCCTCACCGGCGGAATTTTTTACATGGATAAGAGTAGGAGCAATCAGCACGCGGTCCAAATGGATATCCAAGTACTTGATCAACGACCGGTTGGAGTTGCCCAACTGGTCAGTCACCGTGAACTGGAGCGCTGTATTGGGGTTGTCCCCTGCCTGTCTGAATGTGTCGGTAAACAGGGTATGCGTCACCGGTCTGGCGGCATCAAATCCGTCAACTGGAACGGTCACATTGCCCACTAAAAATCTGATGCTGTCGTAATCTCGCGGATAGGAATAGGTAAAACCAAACGCCACACCCTGCGCCGCCCGCTCGGCGCTGACCCCGTCACCGAGCACATCCGGCGGGATCACCAGATCCAGGCCCTGAGGCGCCGGCTCACCGGGGGCCCGCAAGTGGTACAGCACATTCAAATCATTGGAAATACCGGGATTTTCGCTGAGACGGGTTATTGTGTAATGCAGCCTGTTGACCCCTTCTCTCAGTTTTCCCTGGGGAAGGTCCAGGAGAAAGTACTCCTTACTTTCCTCTCCCGGCTGGACGGTAAAGCCTGCCCCCGAGAGCTCGCCATTGACATACAAGTCAACTCGATCAAGGACCGCCATTGTCCAGGAGCCGCTCTTGAGCTCGGTCCATGCATAGATCACGCATTGCAATCCCTCGGGCCGACCGTCGTAAATGCTTTGTGGGATGCCGCCGTGCGCAAGGCCTTCCGGAAGCACCGGCGTCTTCCATCCCGGGATGTAAACAGGGAATAGTTCGAACGGATGGTTCAAGACAGACGATTCGGTATCCATCATGTTTTCCTGGCGAGTGAGGGTAGCGTGGCTTTTCGGCGTTGGGCCATCAAACTCCAGCCAAGGAAGATCGGCTACTGTCAGGATTGACAGGTCAGAGCAGATTGCCGACGAACGGCGGGAGAAAACGACTGGACGCTGGAGCCAAGCCTTAGAAAAGCAGCCAGGTAATCTGGATAAAGTGATGCTCAAAAACCAAACGATAATCCCTCTTATTCAAACCGCCCCGCCCTGTTAGACTTTGCGCCCTCGTTTCACTCCTCTTCCAGGAAGTCCGATGCCGTCGTTGCCTCTTCGCTTATGCGCTCTGTTCATGGCCCTGGGCCTGAGTGCCTGCGATGACGCCCCGCGTTTTACCCAGGCCGAACCCGGCGAAGCCCGGTCCGGTGGCGCTGCGACGGTACGCAAGAGTGATCAGAACGCCTTTTCCCTGCCCTCGGCCAACCTGCCACCTTCGCGACGCGTGGACTTCGCCGTGGGCAACAGTTTTTTCCGGAGCCCCTGGGTGATCGCGCCCTCGACCACCACCGCACGGGACGGTCTGGGGCCATTGTTCAATACCAACGCCTGCCAGAACTGTCACGTCAAGGACGGTCGCGGCCATCCGCCGGCACCGGACGCGGCCAGCGCGGTGTCGATGCTGGTGCGCCTGTCGATTCCCGATGCCCCGGCCTACGCCAAGGTCATTGAACAACTGGGGGTGGTGCCGGAGCCGACCTATGGCGGGCAATTGCAGGACATGTCCGTGCCCGGCGTTGTCCCCGAAGGCAAGGTGCGGGTCGATTACACGCCAGTCCCGGTGCGCTTCGACGACGGCACCGTCGTAGAACTGCGCAAGCCGCAACTGCAGATCACCCAACTGGGCTATGGCCCGATGCACCCCGACACACGCTTTTCGGCCCGCGTCGCACCGCCGATGATCGGCCTGGGGCTGCTCGAAGCCATTCCCGATGAAGCTATCCTGGCCAATGCCCAAGCCCAGGCACGGGAGAACAACGGTATCGTCGGCCGGCCGAACCAGGTCTGGGACGATGTCCAGCAAAAGACCGTATTGGGGCGTTTCGGCTGGAAGGCCGGCCAGCCGAACCTCAATCAGCAGAACGTCCACGCCTTTTCCGGTGACATGGGCCTGACGACAAGCCTGCGCCCCTTCGACGATTGCACCCAGGCCCAGGTCGACTGCAAGCGCGCCCCGAACGGCAAAGGCGCCGATGGCGAGCCGGAAGTCAGCGACAACATTCTGCGCCTGGTGCTGTTCTACAGCCGCAACCTCGCCGTACCGGCCCGTCGCGATGTGAACTCGCCCCAGGTGCTGGCCGGCAAGAATCTGTTTTTCCAGGCCGGCTGCCAGTCGTGCCACACCCCGAAATACACCACGTCCGCCAACGCTGCCGAACCGGAACTGGCGAATCAGGTCATTCGCCCCTACACCGATCTGCTGTTGCACGACATGGGTGAAGGCCTGGCCGACAACCGCAGCGAATTCAAGGCCAGCGGCCGTGACTGGCGGACCCCACCGCTGTGGGGCATCGGTCTGACCGAAGCCGTCGGTGGTCACACCCAGTTCTTGCACGACGGTCGTGCGCGCAACCTGCTCGAAGCCGTGCTATGGCATGGCGGCGAAGCGCAAGCGGCGCAGCGACAAGTTCTAGCGTTCAATGCCGAGCAACGCGCTGCGTTGCTGGCGTTCCTGAATTCCCTTTAATCGCATTCTCCGAAAAACGGGAGCCCGACATGTTCCGTCCCAAGCTGTTGTTTACCAGCCTCGCCGCCATCGTCCTCGGCGCATGCTCGCCCCAGGATCCGCAAGCGGTCACCTCAGCGGCCATCGCCAAGCAAGTGATCCTGCCCACCTACAGCCGCTGGGTCGAGGCTGACCGGCAACTGGCAACCAGCGCCCTGGCCTTCTGCCAGGGCAAGGAAAACCTGGAGACCGCCCGCGCCGACTTTCTCAAGGCACAAAAAGCCTGGGCCGAGTTGCAACCACTGCTGATCGGCCCGTTGGCCGAGGGCAATCGCGCCTGGCAGGTGCAGTTCTGGCCGGACAAGAAAAACCTGGTGGGCCGTCAGGTCGAGCAACTGGTCAATAACCAGCCGCAGATCGACGTTGCCGGTCTGGCCAAGTCCAGCGTTGTGGTGCAAGGCCTCTCCGCCTATGAGTACCTGCTGTTCGACGCCAGGATCGACATGGCCGACAGCGCGCAAAAAGCCAAGTACTGCCCGCTGCTGATCGCCATTGGCGAACGTCAGAAGCAATTGGCCGAAGATATCCTGTCGCGCTGGAATACCAACGACGGCATGCTCGCCCAGATGAGCAAGTTTCCGAACGAGCGCTACGCTGATTCCCACGAAGCGATCGCCGATTTGCTGCGGGTCCAGGTCACTGCCCTGGACACCTTGAAGAAGAAACTTGGCACGCCGATGGGCCGCCAGAGCAAGGGCGTACCACAACCGTTCCAGGCCGATGCCTGGCGCAGCCAGTCGTCGCTGCAAGGCCTGCAAGCCAGTCTGAGCGCGGCCAGGACCGTCTGGGTCGGCGTGGACAACAAGGGCCTGCGCAGCCTGTTGCCAAGCGAGCAGAAACCCTTGGCCGACAAGATCGACGCGGCCTACGACACCTCGTTGAAACTGTTCGCCGACAGCCAGCGCTCGCTGGTCGAAATGCTCGCTGACGACGCCGGACGCCAGCAACTCAACGAACTGTACGACAGCCTCAACGTTGTCCATCGCCTGCACGAAGGCGAATTGGCCAAGGCCCTGGGCATTCAATTGGGCTTCAATGCCAACGACGGTGACTGATCATGTTTCGACGTCAGGCTCTGGCACTGGGCAGCCTGCTGCTCGGCGCCGTTACCCTGGGCGGCTGGACGCTGTTCAAGCAACAGGACAAGCATCCGCTCCTGCTTTCGGCACGGGACGATAGTGACGGCAAGCACTACGCCGTGGGCTATCGACTGGACGGCAGCAGGGTGTTCGCCACCCAGGTCAAGCAGCGCTGCCACGACATCATTGACCATCCGACAAAACCGATTGCGCTGTTCGTCGCTCGTCGCCCAGGCACCGAAAGCTACCTGATCGACCTGCGCGACGGTTCGCTGCTGCAGACCCTCACCTCATTGCCGAACCGGCATTTCTACGGGCACGCGGTGATTCATAAAAGCGGCGAATGGCTGTACGCCACCGAGAACGACACGACCGATCCAGGCCGCGGCCTGCTGGGCGTGTACCGTTTTGAAGGCGAACGGTTGGTGCACAGCGGCGAACTGTCGACTCACGGCATCGGCCCTCATCAAGTGTCGTGGATGCCCGACGGCGAAACGCTGGTGGTCGCCAACGGCGGCATCCGCACCGAGGCCGAAAGCCGCGTCGAGATGAACCTCAATGCCATGGAGCCGAGCCTGGTACTGATGCAGCGCGATGGCACACTGCTGAGCAAGGAAACCCTCGCCCAATCGATGAACAGCGTGCGCCACATGGGTATCGCCAGCGACGGCACCATCGTTTGCGGCCAGCAATTCATGGGCGATGCCCACGAATCCTCCGAGCTGCTGGCAATCAAGCGTCCGGGCCAGCCGTTCCAGGCATTCCCGGTGGCCGAGCATCAATTGCAGGCCATGGGTCATTACACCGCCAGCGTTGCCGTACACAGCGACCTGCGCCTGGTGGCCCTGACAGCGCCCCGTGGCAACCGCTTTTTTATCTGGGACCTGGACAGCGGCGAAGTACGCCTGGACGCGCCTCTGCCAGACTGCGCCGGTGTGGGTGCGGTGGCCGACGGTTTCGTCGTGACATCGGGTCAGGGCCGTTGCCGCTTTTACGATTGCCGGCAGGCACAACTGGTTGCAAAACCACTGGATCTGCCCGCAGGGCTCTGGGACAACCATTTGCATTTGATCTGACAAGCGGGCGGCGGGCCTTCAGGAAAAATCCTTACACATTACCGATGAACATCGTTTTGAATCGGTCGCGTACTCGGAGTAATGTGCCCGCCTGTCTGTATTTTCTCTCGGCTTATTTCCAAGGAAGTGGAACATGCTGCGACGCCGCATGCTGATCATGTTGGGTGTTGTCCTGCTGGTGGTATTGCTACTGGCCGGCTACAAGGGTTTCTCCGTTTACCAGCAGATCCAGATGTTTTCTGCCCCAAAACCGCCGGTCAGCGTCGCCGTGGCCACGGCTGTCGAGCAGCCTTGGCAAACCCGCCTGCCCACCGTCGGCAGCCTCACCGCACTGCAAGGCGTAGACCTGAGCCTGGAAATTGCCGGGACGGTGCAGAAGGTGCAGTTCCAGTCGGGGCAAAAGGTCAAGGCCGGCCAGCCACTGGTGCAACTGGACAGTGACGTCGAAAGCGCGCTGCTGGAAACCGCCGTGGCCGACCTTAACCTGTCGCAACTGGATTTTGGCCGGGGTCGGCAACTGGTGGGCAGCCAGGCGATCTCCAAGGGCGAATTCGACCGGCTCGCGGCGCAGTTGAAAAAGAACCAGGCCACAGTCAACCAGCTCAAGGCTTCGCTGGCCAAGAAACACATCGTTGCACCGTTCAGCGGCACCATCGGCATTCGCCAGGTGGACGTCGGCGACTATCTGGCCAGCGGCACGGTGATCGCCACCCTGCAGGACCTGAGCAGCCTGTATGTGGATTTCTACCTCCCCGAGCAAGCGGTCCCCAAGCTCGCGGTCGGCCAGGCAGTCAACGTCAGTGTCTCGGCCTATCCCGGCCAGACCTTCGTCGGCGCCATCAGCGCGATCAACCCCAAGATCGAAGACAGCACTCGCAACGTGCTGGTACGCGCTACCCTGGGCAACCCCGACGGCAGGCTGTTGCCCGGCATGTTCGCCAGCCTGCAGGTGATCTTGCCGGACAAGGCCAACGCCATCGTCGTGCCGGAAAGCGCCGTGACCTACACCCTCTACGGCAACTCCATGTACGTCGTGACGCAGAAGAAAGCCGACGACGGCACCGTCGAGAAAGATGACAAGGGCCAGCCGATCCTCATCGCCGAACGGCGATTCGTCGAAACCGGTGAGCGACGCGACGGGCTCGTGCTGGTTTCCAAAGGCGTGCAGAGCGGCGAACAGGTCGTGATCGCCGGCCAGATCAAACTGGATAACGGCACGCCCATCGCCATCAGCGACGACAAGACCCTGACCGAACAGAACAGCCCGCCCCCTGCGGACTGATCAAGGAACCCTCATGGCTTTTACTGATCCGTTCATCCGCCGTCCGGTGCTCGCCACCGTGGTCAGCCTGTTGATCGTGCTGCTGGGTTTCCAGGCCTGGAGCAAGCTGCCCCTGCGCCAGTACCCGCAGATGGAGAACGCCCTGATCACGGTGACCACCGCCTACCCCGGGGCCAACGCCGAGACCATCCAGGGCTATATCACCCAGCCGATGCAACAGAGTCTGGCCAGCGCCGAGGGCATCGACTACATGACCTCGGTCAGCCGTCAGAATTTCTCGGTGATATCGGTCTACGCCCGCATCGGTTCCAACAGCGACCGACTTTTTACCGAGCTGCTGGCCAAGGCCAACGAAGTCAAAAACCAGCTACCCCAAGATGCTGAAGACCCGGTGCTCAGCCGCGAGGCCGCCGATGCCTCGGCACTGATGTACATCAGTTTTTTCAGTAAGGAACTGAACAACCCGCAGATCACCGACTACCTGTCACGGGTGGTCCAGCCCAAGCTGGCGACATTGCCGGGCATGGCCGAAGCGGAGATCCTCGGCAACCAGGTCTTCGCCATGCGCCTGTGGCTGGATCCAGTCAAGCTTGCCGGTTTCGGCCTCACCGCCGCCGACGTGACCGATGCCGTGCGCCAGTACAACTTCCTCTCGGCCGCCGGTGAGGTGAAAGGCGAATACGTAGTCACCAGTATCAACGCCAACACCGAACTCAAGTCCGCCGAGGCCTTCGCGGCGATTCCGCTCAAGACCGACGGCGACAGCCGGGTGCTGCTGCGCGATGTGGCCCGGGTGGAGATGGGCGCCGAGAACTACGACACCATCAGTTCCTTCGGTGGCACGCCCTCGGTGTACATCGGCATCAAGGCCACCCCCGGCGCGAACCCGCTGGACGTGATCAAGGAAGTGCGCAGGATCATGCCGGATCTGGAGGCCCAACTGCCGGCCAACCTCAAGGCCGAGATCGCCTACGACGCCACCCTGTTCATCCAGGCTTCCATCGACGAGGTGGTCAAAACCCTCTTCGAGGCGGTGCTGATTGTCATCGTCGTGGTGTTCCTGTTCTTGGGCGCCCTGCGTTCGGTGGCCATCCCGGTGGTGACCATCCCGCTGTCGATGATTGGCGTGATGTTCTTCATGCAGTTGATGGGCTACTCGATGAATCTGCTGACCCTGCTCGCCATGGTGCTGGCAATTGGTCTGGTGGTGGACGACGCGATCGTGGTGGTGGAAAACATCCATCGGCACATCGAGGAAGGCAAAAGCCCATTCGACGCTGCAATTGAAGGTGCCCGGGAGATCGCTATGCCGGTGATCTCGATGACCATCACGCTGGCGGCGGTGTACGCGCCGATCGGTCTGTTGGAGGGGCTCACGGGGGCGCTGTTCAAGGAGTTCGCGCTGACGCTCGCCGGCGCGGTGGTCATTTCCGGGATCGTCGCACTGACCCTCTCGCCCATGATGTGCGCCTTGCTGTTGCGTCACGAAGAGAACCCCTCGGGACTGGCGCATAGACTGGACGTGGTTTTCGAACGTCTTAAAAACCGCTACCAGCGCATGCTTCACGGCATGCTCAATACCCGGCCTGTGGTGCTGGTGTTCGCGGTGATCGTGCTGCTGCTGATTCCGGTGCTGATCATGTTCACCAAGTCCGAGCTGGCCCCCGATGAAGACCAGGGCATCATCTTCATGATGGCTAATGCCCCGCAGCCGACCAACCTCGACTACCTGAACACCTACACCGATCATTTCATCACCATTTTCAAGGAGTTCCCGGAGTACTACTCCTCGTTCCAGATCAACGGATACAACGGCGTGCAATCGGGCATCGGCGGCTTCCTGCTCAAACCCTGGAACGAACGCAGCCGCACCCAGATGGAAATCCTGCCTGAAGTCCAGGCCAAGCTGGAGAACATCCCCGGCCTGCAAATATTCGGTTTCAACCTGCCCTCCCTGCCTGGCACCGGCGAAGGCTTGCCATTTGCATTCGTCATCAACTCGCCCAAGGACTACGCAACGCTGCTGCAGATTGCCGAGCGGGTCAAAAAGCGCGCACTGGAATCCGGCAAGTTCGCGTTCATGGACGTTGACCTGGCTTTCGACAAACCCGAAGTCGTCGTGGACATCGATCGTGCCAAGGCCGCCCAGATGGGCGTCTCGATGCAAGACCTGGGCGGCACACTCGCCACCCTGCTGGGTGAAGCCGAGATCAACCGTTTTACCATCGAAGGGCGCAGCTACAAGGTCATCGCCCAGGTCGAACGGCCGTTCCGGGACAATCCGGACTGGTTGAACAACTACTACGTAAAAAATACCCAGGGTGAATTGCTGCCGCTGTCGACGCTGATCAAAGTCAGCGATCGGGCGCGACCACGGCAGTTGAATCAGTTCCAGCAACTCAACGCGGTGACGATCTCGGGTTTTCCCATCGTGAGTATGGGCGAGGCCATCGAGACGGTCCGCCAGATTGCCCAAGAAGAGGCTCCGGTAGGGTTCGCTTTCGACTACGCAGGGGCGTCGCGACAGTTCGTTCAGGAAGGCAGCGCGCTGTGGGTCACCTTTGCTCTGGCGCTGGCGATCATCTTTCTGGTGTTGGCCGCCCAGTTTGAAAGCTTCCGGGACCCACTGGTGATTCTGGTGACGGTACCGCTGTCGATTTGCGGCGCCTTGATTCCGCTGTTCCTCGGCTGGTCGAGCATGAACATTTACACCCAGGTAGGACTGGTGACGCTGATCGGCCTGATCAGCAAGCACGGGATCCTGATCGTTGAGTTCACCAACCAGCTGCGCAGGGAACAGGGGCTAACCCCACGGGAGGCCGTGGAGCAAGCCGCATCGATTCGCTTGCGTCCCGTACTGATGACCACCGCGGCGACGGTATTTGGCATGGTGCCATTGATCCTCGCTACCGGGGCCGGGGCGGTGAGCCGCTTCGACATCGGCTTGGTGATCGCCACCGGGATGTCGATTGGCACGCTGTTCACACTGTTCGTATTGCCCTGCGTGTATACGTTGCTGGCCAAGCCGGACAAACCCTAACGTGCGACCACTGGCCCTGTAAGTGCTGTCGAAGGCTGCGATCCAAAAAATAAAGGCCTCGCATACGCGAGGCCTTTATTTTGGCTTCCTGTCCATCAACTCTGGGGCCTCATGCCTTGGGAAAGACTGAACATGAACAGCAACAGATCATCGTCCGGCCGGATCGCCTCGCTGGCCTTGGCCACACGTGGCAAAGGGCAGTGCGCGTCCGGGTGGGAAGCACTGAGGATCTGCGAACGGGGCTGCTCCCATACCGCCACCGCCATAGAGGTAACTGCCAGGGCTCCTACGAGAAACAAACCTCTAGCAATTTCTAATTTCATCGCTATAAACCTTTGATAGCGCTGCCAAACGCCGCTTTGTAAAAGTAGACGAGTTTTTCCCATTCTGAATCGCTGAACGACGAATGGCGTCGCAGTTGCTTCATGTCATGGGACGCTGCGGTCCGGGAAGTCAGGCGTTGACGGGACTTTTCCAAATCCAGCAGGGCCACTTCGGCTCGAGCGGACTCACCCTCTCCAGTCACGCGCACAAATACATGCTTGGTATAGAGGCAGCCATGCTGCCAACGCCCCTTATGCATGCGAGCCAGGTTCTCTGCCAATGCCTGGAGAATTCGGTCATGTCCCGCTTCGCCATGACGCTCGCGCCCGCCTGTGGCATACCAGTGATCCAACTCCACGAAACCGTCCAGCGCATGAGTCACCAGCAGCGCACGCCACTTGTGAATCGGGTCCCGCTGTGCGCCACAGAAGATGACTTTTGGAACGCTGACGTCGAGTCGGCTCAATGCCAGCAGGGCATCTTGCTCACGTAACACGGTTGGGCGGCCGAACGGATGCAACAAGCTACGGTAAATATGCCCTGTCTGACGCTTGGCATAGAGCAGATCGCCGCCGTTGTTGATCCGCTGCACTCCGCTTTCACCACCACGACGCACATTGGGTTGTTCCACCCATTCACCCTGCTGATTCCAGAAGTGTTCGAAGCCGCAGCGGGGGACCGCTGTTGTCTCTACTGCCACAACCATGCTGTTACCTCTTGCGTAATACATAAACTCGCCACATGGCATAGAGCGGCAGGAAGTCCAGTCGTTCCTGAATGCGGAAACCAGCCTGCCGAAATTCACCCTCGACTGTAGCGGCCGGTAACACAAATCGATTCTGGTAGCCTTTCTGCCCACGCGTGTGCTCCAGACGCTTACGTCTCCAGGCCTTGAAATTTCCATCGACCCACAATGAAACGATCACGCTATCACGAGTGACACGTTCGAATTCCCGCAGAATCGCCAGTCGATGCGCAGGTTCACCGATGTGGTGGAGCAGGCGCATGCAAAAAATGCTGTCGACGGCGTTATCAGGCAAGGCAATGTCGAACGCAGAAGCGTGCAAGGGTTGTACCCGTTTTACGACATCGGCGGGTTGAGCGTTCAACGCAGTCTTGAGCATGGCTTCGGAATTGTCCGCACCGATGATCACCCGGTTCGGTTTTTCGGCCAGAACAGACCATAAACGCCCGGCACCACACGGCAAGTCCAGCACCAGGCCAGGATCACCTGCCAACGCCAAAGCCATGCGTGCCAGTTGTTCATCACGGCGGTGGGAAAGACGCCGACTCAGGCCAGCCTGATGTTTATTCAGGTATTGATGAGCGTGCTGTTCGTCATATTTTTCGGAAAAGTCGAGCTTGATAGGGTTGGACATTGGCGAGAGCCTCCATGAGGTAATGGCTCCCACGTTAGGGATGGACATGTGCACGCCAAGTCATCCCTTTGTGAAAACTTCATCATGCAAGCACTCGACGGTTTTCAAGATATTTCCAACAGGCAATCTTGAGCAGAGCGCTCAGCTACGAGGATGCAATTCAACCTCAAAATGACAGCCATTGGGCTCCATGGTGCTGAGGCTCACGGTCCAGCCCTGGTTCTCGCAAATCCGCTGGACCAATGAAAGCCCCAACCCAAGTCCTTCGCCGCGCTTTTCGTTACCTCGCACGAACGGTTCGAACATCGCCTCGCGTTTTTCTTCGGGAATGCCCACGCCACTGTCCTCGACCACGAAGCCGGTCGCGGACAGCGTGAGGCGAATGAAGCCCTGATCGGTGTAGTGCAAGGCGTTGCGCAGCAAGTTACCCATGACGGCGGTCAGGAACGTGGCGTTATACGGGGTGTCGGCGGTTTGCCCCGGCTCGAAGATCAGGGTCAGGCCCTTGGCTTCGATCGGCGCACGCCACAGCCCAACGAGGTCCTCGGCCACCTGCCCTAGCGTCAACCGGGGCGACATGCCGCTGTCTTCGCGCTGGGTCCTGGCGAGCATCAGGAAGGTTTGCACCAGCTCGCGCATTTCTTCACTGGCCCGACTGATCCGCTCGACCTGTTTGCGACCGCGCTGATCCAGGGCCGGGTTCTCCAGCAACAGCTCACAGGAGCTGGCCAGGACCATCAACGGCGTGCGTAACTCATGGCTTACGTCGCTGGTGAACAACCGCTCACGCGTCAGGGCCTGGCGCAGTCGCCCCAGCGTAGCGTCGAACGCCACGGCCAGCTCACCCACTTCATCGGCGGCATAGTCAGGGGCCAGCGGCGGGGCCAGCCCGAGGAGCTGGTCGCGATGGCGCACTTGCCGGGCCAGACGCACGACCGGCGCCATCACCCGGCGAGCCAGGACCCAACCCAGGAACACCGCCAGCGCCAGGCTGAGCACGAAGCCCACCAGCACCACGGCGAACAGCACCCGTTCGCGCTCTTCGAAATCGCTCTGGTCCTGCAGTAGCACGTAGTGTCGACCGTCAACAATCTCGACCATGGCGTGATACGACAATTGCGCGCGAAAGACCTCGTGGAAACCGCGATCCAGGTGACGCAGATCCTTGGGCAAATCGAAGTCACCCGGGCCGCCACTGAAATAGAACAACTGGTCGGGTTCCGGACGATGACTCCAGTCCGAAACGCTGTCCATCAGCAGCAGGCGTTGCAGGTCCCCCCCAAGCCCGGCGGAAATCAGCCTTTCTTCCACCAAGTGAACCGTCGCCACGATGCCCATGGCGAATGCACCGGCGACCAACGCGCTCATCAGCGCAAAGGCGATGATGATCCGTTGGGCAAGGCTCTGCTTAAACTCCATCTCGGCCCTCGGCCAGGCGATAACCCACGCCATGCACGGTGTGCAACAGCGGTTTGTCGAACGGTTTGTCGATCACCTGACGTAATTGGTGAACATGGCTGCGCAGACTGTCGCTGTCCGGGCAATCATCGCCCCACAAGGCTTCTTCGAGGATTTCCCGGCGCAGCACGTGGGGGCTTTTCTGCATCAAGACCGCCAGCAGCTTCAGGCCTACAGGGTTGAGCTTCAGCAGTTTGCCTTCGCGGGTGACTTCCAGGGTATCGAGGTCGTAACTCAGGTCACCGACCTGCAAAGCGCGCCGCCCGCCGCCCTGGGCCCGACGCATGACCGCTTCGATCCGCGCCGCCAGCTCCGACAAGGCAAAAGGTTTGACCAGATAATCATCGGCGCCGGACTTGAACCCTTGCAGGCGATCGTCCAGTTGATCCCGGGCGGTGAGCATGATCACCGGTGTATCACGTCGGGCGTCCTCGCGCAGGCGCTTGCACAAGGTGTAGCCGTCGATGCCCGGCAGCATGATGTCGAGCACGATCAGGTCATAGTGCTCGGTCGCGGCCAGGTGTAACCCCGACAAACCATCCTGGGCACAATCGACGGTATAGCCTTTGAGCCCCAGGTAATCGGCCAGATTGGCCAGGATGTCACGGTTGTCTTCAACCAACAGAATTCGCATGGGCATCTCCTCTGCGCACGTGGACGGTCATCGTGGCCCGCGCAGCTTAAGGCCAAGTGTGAATCACGGCTAGGGTTGTATCGGCGGTCGTAGCGAGCAAGCCCGCTCCCGCAAGGGTCGCGCGTGGATTGCCCGGACATTGACGAGTTTTTCACCCGGCATTCACGCCTCACCCACGGTGCCCGGACCAGACTGCGCGCAACGCGCTGCTCAAGAACACTTCACCAAAGGTACTGCCATGGTTTCCACCACCACCCGTCCCGTCTCCAGGCCGCTGAATTTCCGGGTCGCCCTGGGCCTGCCCGCTGCAATCGCGGTGATCCTGGTGCTGCTGGAACTGACCACGCTGGACATGGATCTGGCCAGGCTGTTCTACGACCCAGTCGACGGGTTTATCGGTCGGCACAGTTTTTTTCTGGAAGACATTCTGCATGACCGGGCCAAACAGGTGGTCATCGCGTTTTCTTTGCTGTCGATTCTCGGGTTCATCTGCACGTTCTTCCTCACCCGACTCAAACCGTTCAAACGCGAACTGGGCTGCCTGGTGCTCTCCCTGGCGCTGGCTACTTCATTCGTCACGCCGATGAAAGCCGTAACGGCAGTGCAATGCCCCTGGAGCCTGAAGGAGTTCGGAGGCAAGCAAACCTACAGCGAACTGCTGAGCCCGCGCCCGGCAACTGACAAACCCGGCCGATGCTGGCCCGGCGGTCACGCTGCCACCGGGTTTACGCTGTTCGCGTTGTTCTTCGTACTGCGCGACCGCCGCCCTCGCCTGGCCCGCCTGGCCTTCATATTCGCTGCCTCCCTGGGAACGCTGTTCTCCGTGAGCCGCATGATGCAAGGGGCGCATTTCTTTTCCCACAATGTGTGGACAGCGGTGTTCTGTTGGCTGATTTGCCTGGGGTGTTATTACTACGTGCTGTACCGGCCGGTCTCTACAGTGAAGAGAGCGGCGACAACCCAACCCGTCAATGCTTGAACACCAATCTGAATGTGGGAGCGAGCCTGCTCGCGATAGCGTCGGATCAGCAACATTGAGGGTGACTGTTACACCGCTATCGCGAGCAGGCTCGCTCCCACAGGGATTGGTGCAAATTCAATGAGCGGGGTAAACCCGAGGCATTAAAAAACCCCGCCTGCTTTCGCAGACGGGGTTTTTCAGTACAGGGGTAAGGCTGGCTTACATCATGCCGCCCATGCCACCCATGCCGCCCATGTCTGGCATACCGCCGCCAGCTGGAGCATCTTCCTTGATTTCAGCGATCATCGCCTCGGTGGTGATCATCAGGCTGGCAATCGACGAAGCCGCTTGCAGAGCCGAACGAGTCACTTTGGCTGGGTCCAGGATACCCATTTCGATCATGTCGCCGTATTCGCCGGTCGCAGCGTTGTAACCGTAGTTACCCGAACCCTGCTTGACCTTGTCGACCACAACGCTTGGCTCGTCACCGGAGTTGGCAACGATCTGGCGCAGCGGTGCTTCAACAGCGCGACGCAGCAACTGGATGCCCACGTTCTGGTCATCGTTATCGCCTTTGAGCTCGCTGATGGCTTGCAGGGCACGAACCAGTGCCACGCCGCCGCCAGGTACCACGCCTTCTTCGACGGCTGCGCGGGTTGCGTGCAGGGCGTCTTCAACGCGGGCTTTCTTCTCTTTCATTTCAACTTCGGAACCGGCGCCAACCTTGATCACTGCAACGCCGCCCGACAGCTTGGCCAGACGCTCTTGCAGTTTTTCACGGTCGTAGTCGGACGAAGTGTCGGCCACTTGTGCGCGGATCTGAGTAACGCGAGCCTGGATATCAGCCTCGACGCCAGCACCGTCGATCACGGTGGTGTTTTCCTTGGACAGGATTACGCGCTTGGCGTTACCCAGGTGCTCCAGGGTGGTGCTTTCCAGGCTCAGGCCGATCTCTTCGGAGATAACGGTACCGCCGGTCAGTACGGCGATGTCCTGCAGCATGGCCTTGCGACGGTCGCCGAAGCCAGGTGCCTTGACGGCAGCGACTTTAACGATACCGCGCATGTTGTTCACAACCAGAGTCGCCAGGGCTTCGCCTTCAACGTCTTCAGCCACGATCAACAGTGGGCGGCCGGCTTTGGCAACGGCTTCCAGCACTGGCAGCATTTCGCGGATGTTGGAGATTTTCTTGTCGACCAGCAGGATCAGCGGGCTCTCAAGCTCGGCAACCATGGTGTCCGGCTTGTTGACGAAGTACGGCGACAGGTAGCCACGGTCGAACTGCATGCCTTCAACAACCGACAGTTCGTTTTCCAGGCCCGAGCCTTCTTCAACGGTGATCACGCCTTCTTTACCGACTTTTTCCATGGCTTCGGCAATGATGTCGCCGATGGAGTTGTCGGAGTTGGCCGAGATGGTGCCGACCTGAGCGATAGCCTTGGTGTCAGCGCATGGCTTGGACAGGGCTTTAAGCTCTTTGACGATGGCGATGGTCGCCTTGTCGATGCCGCGCTTGAGGTCCATCGGGTTCATGCCGGCAGCGACAGCCTTGAGGCCTTCGTTGACGATCGATTGAGCCAGTACGGTCGCGGTGGTGGTGCCGTCACCAGCATCATCGTTGGCACGGGAGGCAACGTCTTTGACCAGTTGCGCGCCCATGTTTTCAAAGCGGTCTTTGAGCTCGATTTCCTTGGCTACGGAAACGCCGTCCTTGGTGATGGTCGGAGCGCCGAAGCTCTTCTCGATGATCACGTTACGGCCTTTAGGGCCCAGGGTCGCTTTTACTGCGTCAGCCAGGACGTTGACACCGGCGAGCATTTTCTTGCGGGCGGAATCGCCGAATTTAACTTCTTTAGCAGCCATGATCGATATTCCTTAAATACTTTGTAGTAACGGGAAAATGAGCGGGGGAATCAGTCTTCCAGGACAGCGAGGATTTCGTTCTCGCTCATCACCAGCAGGTCTTCGCCGTCGACTTTCACTGTGTTGCTGCCGGAGTAAGGGCCGAACACAACCTTGTCACCCACTTTCACGGCCAGCGCACGTACTTCACCGTTTTCCAGAGCCTTGCCTGGGCCTACAGCGAGAACTTCACCGTGGTTGGCTTTTTCAGCAGCCGAACCTGGCAGGACGATACCGCCAGCGGTTTTCTTCTCTTCTTCGCTGCGACGGATGACGACGCGGTCATGCAGAGGACGAAGCTTCATTGTCGATCTCTCCTAATTTTGGTTTTCATCGGCCGGTGTAGTCCCGGCGGGTTTAACAAAAGCCGGCGGAGCCGGATGCGGTTCGTCAAGCGAACCGCGGAAGTCTGTCCAGTGTCGCCACCGGAAACCTTGCGGTGACCCATACATAAGGGCGTACAAGCCGATTTCAAGGGTCGGGTAGAAAATTTTTTACTTCACGAAGCCGAAAACGAACACGGCACCCGAAGGTGCCGTGTCGCTGGTTTTACTTGGTATCGCGGTGCTCGAACTCGCCTTCGATCACATCCGGTTCGCGGCCCACAGGTTCTCGTGGAGGCGGCCCGCCACGGGGCTGAAGGTCGTCGGCGAAGGCTCGCTGGCGAATCGCCTGTTCTTCGGCACGCTGGCGCATTTTATTGGCCAGCAACCGACGGGTGAACGGCAGCAGCATGACCAGGCCCAGCACATCGCTGATGAAGCCAGGCAGGATCAACAGACCGCCACCCAAGGCCAGCATCAGGCCTTCGAGCATGGTCTGGGCAGGCAGCTCGCCGCGGTTCAGGCTTTCACGGGCACGCAGAGCCGTGGCGAGGCCGGCGATGCGCAGCACGAACACACCGAGCATCGAGCCGAGAATGACCAGCAGCAGTGCCGGGAAAAACCCGATCGCCCCGCTGACCTTGACGAATACGAACAGCTCCAACACCGGGAACAGCAGAAAGAGCAACAAAAAAGGGCGCATCAAAAGGTTCCTCAACGCAAGAATGCCTTGCTATCAAACCCTAAATGACGTCGCCCTTTCGTGAATTCAAGCGTCAGCCTCAGCATTTTTTGGCCATTGCTCGGCGTGAGCCAGATAAACCAAGGCTTCGCGCACTTGTGTCGGCGTATTGCAAGGCGCTGGAAACGCCAGCCAGTAAAGGGCCTGACCGATCCGCAAGTGCATGCCTTCGCTGTCGATACCGGCCAGTTGCGCAGGTTCGGTGGCGGGCAGACCGGCCAGCTCGACGTAATGCGCGATGGCCTTGGCATGGTCGGCATTCATGTGGTCGATCATGCTGGCTTCGGCCTTGCCGGCGAAGGGGTTGGCCAGGGTGATCTGGTCGATCCAGTGAATGGCCCCAAAGCCACCGATGTAACGATGACGCACCGGGTTGAGCACCCAGAAATCGAAGTCATGGGCCTTGTGGTAGTTCTGCGACTCCGGGAAATAACGGTAGTAACGCTCAGCGGCGGCGTCGATGGCGAGGTTGTCTTCCAGCTTGCGCGCCTCGGCCAGATAAGTCAGGCGCCCTACGGCCTGCACATCCTCGGCCCCCCGCTCACCTACGAGCATTGAACACTTGGGGTCTTTTTGCAGGTTGTGGGTGTGTTGGGCGATACGGCTGATCAGGATCAGTGGACGGCCTTGGTCGTCCAGGCAATATGGCACCACGGAGCCGAACGGGAAACCGGGCATGGATTTGGAATGGGTGGAGAGCACTCCACGGTATTCCTTGAGCAGCAATTCTCGTGCATGCTTGGCAGCTTCAACGCTCAATTTATGACTCCTTTGATCAAATCCGTCTGGAAACGGTCAGGCGACTGGAGCAAAGTACCAGCGCGCCTTTAGGCAGTTCTCGTGTGCAACCGGGCTACGCCGACGCAGATCGAGAGGCCAGTAAAAGGACATCCTCCAACCGCTCTGCAATCTGGACATGCCAATGCAACTCACCGACAAAGTAATCATTATCACCGGCGGTTGCCAGGGTCTGGGCCGCTCCATGGCCGAGTATTTCGCCGGCAAAGGCGCCAAGCTCGCCCTGGTGGACCTCAATCAGGAAAAACTCGACCAGGCGGTTGCCGCCTGCGTGGCCAAGGGTGTCGAGGCCCGGGCTTATCTGTGCAACGTCGCCAATGAGGAGCAAGTGAGCGACATGGTCGCCCGGGTCGCCGAGGACTTCGGCGCGATCCACGGCTTGATCAACAACGCCGGGATCCTGCGCGACGGCTTGCTGCTCAAGGTCAAGGACGGCGAAATGAGCAAAATGAGCCTGGCCCAGTGGCAGGCGGTGATTGACGTCAACCTCACGGGTGTCTTCCTGTGTACCCGCGAAGTGGCAGCGAAAATGGTCGAGCTGAAGAACAGCGGCGCGATCATCAACATTTCGTCGATCTCGCGCGCCGGCAACGTCGGCCAGACCAACTATTCGGCGGCCAAGGCCGGCGTGGCGGCCGCCACCGTGACCTGGGCCAAGGAACTGGCACGCTACGGCATCCGTGTCGCCGGCATCGCGCCGGGCTTCATCGAAACCGAAATGACCCTGGGCATGAAACCCGAAGCCCTGGAAAAAATGACCTCCGGCATCCCGCTCAAACGCATGGGCAAACCCGAGGAGATCGCCCATTCGGCGGCGTACATCTTCGAGAACGACTATTACACCGGTCGGATCCTGGAGATGGATGGCGGGTTGCGGATCTAAAAACCTACACACAACCACTGTGGGGCGAGCCTGCTCGCGATGGCGCCGGGTCAGTCAACTTTGATGTGACTGATACACCGCTATCGCGAGCAGGCTCGCTCCCACAATGGATTGTGTTACGGCTTATTCAATCGTCGCTCATGGTGATGTTCGGCATCGCCGGTGACGCAGCCTCTTGCAGCACGATCCGCGCGCCGACGTGGCGAGCCAGTTCCTGATAGACCATGGCGATCTGGCTGTCCGGCTCGGCAATGACCGTGGGTTTGCCGCCGTCAGCCTGCTCGCGAATCAGCATCGACAGCGGCAGCGAGGCCAGCAGTTCGACGCCGTACTGGCTCGCCAGTTTTTCTCCGCCGCCTTCACCGAACAGATGCTCGGCATGTCCGCAGTTCGAGCAGATGTGCACGGCCATGTTTTCCACCACACCCAGTACCGGGATGTTCACTTTGCGGAACATCTCCACACCCTTGCGGGCGTCCAGCAGGGCCAGATCCTGCGGCGTGGTGACGATCACCGCACCGGCCACCGGGACTTTTTGCGCCAGGGTCAGTTGGATATCCCCGGTGCCTGGCGGCATGTCGATCACCAGGTAATCCAGATCGCCCCAGGCGGTCTGCGTCACCAGTTGCAGCAAGGCGCCGGAAACCATCGGCCCGCGCCAGACCATCGGCGTGTTGTCATCGGTCAGGAAGGCCATGGACATGACTTCCACGCCATGGGACTGGATCGGAACGAACCATTTCTGGTCCTTGACCTGCGGCCGGGTGCCCTCGGCAACGCCGAACATGATGCCCTGACTCGGGCCGTATATGTCCGCGTCGAGAATCCCGACCTTCGCGCCTTCACGGGCCAGGGCCAGGGCCAGGTTGGCGGCGGTGGTGGACTTACCCACGCCGCCCTTGCCCGAGGCCACAGCGATCACGTTCTTGACGTTCGCCAGCCCCGGCACCTGCGCCTGGGCCTTGTGAGCAGCGATCACGCTGGTGACGTCGACTTTGGCGCTGGCTACACCGTCCAGGAACTCGATCGCCATTTGCAGCATTTGCGCCCAACCGCTCTTGAACAGATCGGCGGCGTAGCCGATTTCCAGCTGGACGCTGACGCGATCGCCCTGGATGTCGATGGTGCGCACGCATCCGGCGCTGACCGGGTCCTGGTTCAGGTAAGGGTCGGTGTACTGGCGAAGAACGGCTTCCACCGCTGCGCGATTGACGGCGCTCATGGGCAACTCCGATAGCAAGACTTGAAAAACAGGCCGCTATCCTACGCCCCACGCTGCCGCGTGGCGACTTGATTACTGTCGCGCGAACACCTTTGTGGCGAGGGGATTTATCCCCGTTGGGGCGCGCAGCGGCCCTAAAACCTGCTGCTACAGTGTGTCAGAGTGCTCTATTTTGGACTGCTGCGCAGTCCAGCGGGGATAAATCCCCTCGCCACAGGTTGTGTCCATACCGCCCCCAGCAATGCATCCGGAAACAGGCCAGTGGGGTGAAATATATTTCCCAGCGCTTTATAGTGGCCGACCTCCGTTTCATCAAGTAGCCGAGCCCCATGTCCGAGCCACGCAAGATCCTCGTCACCAGCGCCCTGCCCTATGCCAATGGTTCGATTCACCTCGGCCATATGCTGGAATACATCCAGACCGATATGTGGACGCGCTTCCAGAAACATCGCGGCAACCAGTGCATCTATGTCTGCGCCGACGACGCCCACGGTTCGGCCATCATGCTGCGCGCGGAAAAGGAAGGCATCACCCCGGAGCAACTGATCGCCAACGTCCAGGCCGAACACAGCGCCGACTTCGCCGATTTCCTGGTGGACTTCGACAACTTCCACTCCACTCACGCCGAAGAAAACCGTGAGCTGTCGAGCCAGATCTACCTGAAGCTGCGTGACGCCGGGCACATCGCGACCCGTTCGATCACCCAGTACTTCGACCCGGAAAAGAAAATGTTCCTGGCCGATCGCTTCATCAAAGGCACTTGCCCGAAATGTGGCACCGAGGACCAGTACGGCGATAACTGCGAAAAATGCGGCGCCACCTACGCACCGACCGACCTGAAGGACCCGAAATCGGCGATTTCCGGGGCGACGCCAGTGCTCAAGGACTCCCAGCACTTCTTCTTCAAGCTGCCGGACTTCCAAGAGATGCTGCAAACCTGGACCCGCAGCGGCACGTTGCACGACGCGGTGGCCAATAAGCTCGCCGAATGGCTCGACTCCGGCCTGCAAGAGTGGGACATTTCCCGCGATGCGCCGTACTTCGGCTTCGAAATCCCCGGCGAGCCCGGCAAGTATTTCTACGTATGGCTGGACGCGCCCATCGGCTACATGGCGAGCTTCAAGAACCTTTGCGACCGCACGCCGGAGCTAGACTTCGACGCGTTCTGGGGCAAGGACTCCACGGCCGAGGTGTATCACTTCATCGGCAAGGACATCGTGAACTTCCACGCGCTGTTCTGGCCCGCCATGCTCGAAGGCGCCGGTTTCCGTAAACCGACCGGTATCAACGTCCACGGCTACCTGACCGTCAACGGCCAGAAAATGTCCAAGTCCCGCGGTACCTTCATCAAGGCCCGGACCTACCTGGACCATCTGTCGCCGGAATACCTGCGCTACTACTACGCGGCCAAGCTCGGCCGTGGCGTGGACGACCTGGACCTGAACCTTGAAGACTTCGTGCAGAAGGTCAACTCCGACCTGGTGGGCAAGGTAGTCAACATCGCCAGCCGTTGCGCCGGCTTCATCCACAAAGGCAACGCCGGTGTACTGGTAGCCGGTAACGCCGCGCCGGAGCTGACCGAGGCCTTTCTGGCGGCGGCCCCGAGCATCGCCGAAGCCTACGAGGCCCGTGACTTTGCCCGGGCGATGCGCGAGATCATGGCCCTGGCCGACCGCGCCAATGCCTGGATCGCCGACAAGGCGCCGTGGTCACTGAACAAACAGGAAGGCAAGCAGGACGAAGTCCAGGCGATCTGCGCCCTGGGTATCAATCTGTTCCGCCAACTGGTGATCTTCCTCAAGCCGGTGCTGCCGTTGCTGGCCGCCGATGCCGAAGCTTTCCTGAACGTCGCACCGCTGACCTGGGACGATCACCAGACGCTGCTGAGCAACCATCAACTGAACGAGTTCAAGCCGCTGATGACTCGCATCGACGCCACCAAGGTGCAAGCCATGACCGACGCCTCGAAAGAAGACCTGGCCGCCAGCCAGACCGACACCGGTGCCCCGGCCGGCAATGGCGAGCTGACCAAGGACCCGTTGTCGCCGGAGATCGATTTCGACGCCTTTGCCGCCATCGACCTGCGCGTAGCCCTGATCGTCAAGGCTGAAGCCGTGGAAGGCGCCGACAAGCTACTGCGCCTGACGCTGGACATCGGTGATGAGCAGCGCAACGTGTTCTCCGGCATCAAGAGCGCCTATCCAGACCCGGCCAAGCTCGAAGGCCGGCTGACGATGATGATCGCCAACCTCAAGCCGCGCAAAATGCGTTTCGGCATCTCCGAAGGCATGGTGATGGCGGCAGGTCCCGGCGGTGAAGAAATCTACCTGCTGAGCCCCGATAGCGGCGCCAAGCCGGGTCAGCGGATCAAATAACGCGACCACGCGCGGTACCGATCCCACAGTCGCCCGGCAGGCGACTGTGGGATTTTCATATCTGGCCCACCCTGACGGTGTGCCGGATAATGCCTAACCTCTAACGACAGGTTCTCGTTCCAGCACGCCCATGACCGAAATCGTTCTTACACTGTTCAGCGCCGCCCTGATCAACAACCTTGTGTTGCATTGGCCGCTGGGCGTCAATCCGCTGCTGGCGGCCAATGGAAGAAGGCAAGTCCACGCCCTGGGCCTGGCGACGACATGCCTGATGCTGATGGTCGGCACCTTGGGTTATCTGATCGATCGCTGGCTGCTGGTTCCGGCCAATCTGACCTCGCTGCGCCTGTTGGCATGGCTGTCCTTGAGTGTGTTGCTGATTGCACCGTTGCTGCACTGGCTGGGGCGCTGGCTGCCGACGCTGCCGTTCGATGGTTTGTGGCCACTGCTGCTGGGCAATGCCGGCATACTGGGCATCACGCTGATCAACAGCCGGAATGACCACGGCCTGGGCCTCACCGTCGCCGCGAGCCTGGGCGCCGGCCTGGGTTTCTGGCTGGTGTTGAGCCTGTTCGATGATTTGCGTCAGCGCACCTTCGATAACGATATCCCCAGACCCTTTCGTGGTCTGCCGATCCAGTTGATCGGCGCAGGGCTCATGGCGGTGGCATTTCTTGGATTGCGCGGGCTGGTCAAAGCATGAGTCTGATTCAACGTATCGACGCCCTGCTACCGCAGACCCAATGCGGCAAGTGCGGCCACCCCGGGTGCAAGCCCTACGCCGAAGGCATCGCCCAGGGCGAACCGATCAACAAATGTCCGCCCGGTGGCCGTGAAACCATCGCCGCCCTGGCCGAGCTGATGAAAGTGCCCGTGCTTGAGCTCGATACCAGTCGTGGTTCAGCCCCGGCGCAGATCGCCTTTATTCGCGAAGCCGAATGCATCGGCTGCACCAAGTGCATCCAGGCCTGCCCGGTAGACGCGATTGTCGGTGCGGCGAAGTTGATGCACACCGTCCTGGTCGACGAATGCACAGGCTGCGATCTATGCGTGGCGCCCTGCCCGGTCGACTGCATCGAAATGCACCCATTGCCCACGGCAACCGTGGTGCCGGTGGTCGGTGGCCTGGCCTTCAGCGTCGAAGAGCAGCAAGCGCGCACCGCCAAGCGCGACCATGCCCGGCGGCGCTTCGAACAGCGCAACGCACGTCTGCGCCGCGAAGAGGAGCAGCGTCTCGCCGAGCGTCTGGCCCGTACACAGCGCGCCTCACAGCCCCAAATCCAGTCCGTCGACCCCGTGCAAGCGGCACTGGAGCGGGTACGGGCGCAAAAAGCCGCCAACGCCGATGCGGCCTTGAAAAAAGCCAAGGTCGACCTGGCCATGAGCCGGGCGCAGTTGAACAAATCCTTGAAAGCATTCGGCCACCCGCCGACCTTCGAACAACAGTCGCAATTGATCGTGCTACAGCGCCAGTTCGAAGCGGCGCAACAAGCCTTGACGCAATTGGAAGGGACGGTCCAGCCCACTGTTTCAACCCCAGCCCCCACTCAAAGTGCCGAGCTGAAACGGGCCAAGATCCAATTGGCCATGCGTCGCGCCGAACTCAGCAAGGCCAGGGCCGCAGGGGCGTCGGATGAACAAATAGAGCCCCTGGAGCAAGCGGTGAAAGACGCCGAACGCCAGGTGGATGCTCATGTCGCTCCCTGAGCCCATGGACGAACGGCTGCGGCAGGCGATGCTGCGGGTGCTACTGGCGACACTGCCCGGCATTCTGGCGTTGACGTGGTTTTATGGCTGGGGCGTGGTGTTCAACCTGTTGCTGGCGGGCCTTAGCGCACTGGCCGTCGAAGCACTGGCGCTGCGCTTACGGCGCCGGCCGCTCAAACCGGCACTCAACGATGGCAGCGCGCTGGTAAGCGCCACGCTGTTGGCGCTGGCCTTGCCAGCGTATTGCCCCTGGTGGCTGACCGTCACAGCCACAGCTTGCGCCTTGCTGTTCGGCAAGCACCTGTGGGGCGGCGTCGGCAATAACCCGTTCAACCCGGCGATGCTCGGCTACGCCCTGGTGCTGATCGCGTTTCCCCAGCAACTCAATCAATGGCCGGCACTTCACGGCATGAGCCTGTCCGACGGCCTGCAACAGGTGTTCGCGGTTCACCCTGGGCCTGATGGATGGGCAGGAGCAACGGCCTTGGACAGCCTGCGAATCAACAAAAGCCTGACCATCGATGAGCTGTTCGCCGCCAACCCGGCGTTCGGACGCTGGGGTGGGCGCGGCGTCGAGTGGGTCAACCTGGCGTTTCTGGCCGGAGGACTGTTCCTGCTGCACCAACGGGTGTTCAGCTGGCACGCGCCGGTGGGCATGCTCGCCGGCCTGTTCATCATCAGCTTGTTGTGCTGGAACGGATCGGGCTCCGACTCCAATGGCTCGCCGTTGTTTCATCTGCTCACGGGTGCGACCCTGCTCGGTGCGTTTTTTATCGTGACCGAACCGGTCTCGGGCGCCAAAGCGCCCCTCGCTCGCCTGCTGTTTGGCGCAGGCGTGGGACTGCTGACTTACTTGATCCGGACTTGGGGTGGTTACCCGGACGGCGTGGCGTTTGCGGTGCTGCTGATGAACCTCGGCGTGCCCGCACTGGAGCGCTTCGCCGAGGCGCGACACAGGTCGCAGCCCCTATGAAAAACTACCGTGGCGTTGCCATCCTGGCTTTGCTGATCGGTCTCGGCATTGGGGCCACTTACCTGACTCAGCTCAGCACCGCAGGGCGCATCAAGGGTCAGCAACAAGACCTTGCGAACAGAACCTTGCTCGACGTGCTGCCGACCGACCGATACGACAATCAGCCATTGGCACAACCTGTCGTAATGGCCCCCGTGACCTTGGCCCATAGCACGCTGCTGGGCGGATACCTGGCGACTCGCGCCGGCCTGCCCAGCGCAGTGTTGTTACGCAGTCAGGTACTGGGCTATGAAGGCAGCATCCAATTGCTGGTCGCTATCGACCCGCAAGGGCGGATGCTGGGCGTGAAAACCCTGCGCCAGTCGGAAACGCCCGGCCTGGGCGCGGCCATCGCTGACTGGCCAAACCCCTGGCTGCAAACCTTCAACGGTAAGTCGCTCCAGGCTCCCACCGACAGCGGCTGGGCGTTGAAAAAGGATCAGGGGCAGTTCGATCAACTGGCCGGCGCGACCGTCACGTCCCGATCAGTCCTGCAGGCTGTTCACGATGCACTGCGTTACTTCGACGAGCATCAGGCTCAACTGACCGGAGTGATCATTGATGAATAAGCCATTGGTCCTGACCCGCGGCCTGCTGCTCGTGCCCTTGGTCGGCGCCAGCGATTCGCTGGCAAACGCGCTGGGCTTATGGCTGGCCTGGGTACTGATCAGTGCCGGCCATGGCTTGGCCATGGGGCTGGTACGGTCCCACCTGACAGCGCCTCAGCGACTGCTCGCCTCCATTGTGCTGGCCGCCACCCTGACGGCTTGCGCAGGCCTGGTGGCGCAGGCCTGGATGCTGGAAATGTATCAGCCGCTGAGCCTTTACATTGGCTGGATCGCTTTGAGCTGTGTGGCGCTGGAGCATGACGACATCTTCGTCGGCTCACGCCTGCCCGAACATCTCAGGCTGGCAGGCGTGTTCGGCCTGCTGATGATCGGCTTGGGCGCCCTGCGCGAGCTGATTGGCAACGCAATATCACTGGCCTTGCTCGCCCCTGGCGGGTTTATTCTGCTCGGTCTGTTGCTGGCAGCGCACCAGGCCTGGACGGGCGCCAGCCCCCCTTCAACGATCGAGGAAACGCCGCGCCCATGAACGCAGCAAAACGCCTGGAAATATTCCGTCGCTTGCACGAAGACAACCCGGAACCGAAGACCGAACTGGCCTACAGCTCGCCGTTCGAACTGTTGATCGCGGTGATTCTGTCGGCCCAATCCACCGACGTCGGCGTCAACAAGGCCACGGCCAAGCTGTTCCCGGTGGCCAACACGCCGCAGGCGATCCACGCGTTGGGCGTCGAAGGGCTGTCCGAGTACATCAAGACCATCGGCCTGTTCAACAGCAAGGCAAAAAACGTGATCGAGACATGCCGCCTGCTGATCGAGCGCCACAACGGCGAAGTCCCACAGACTCGCGAAGCGCTGGAAGCGCTTCCAGGGGTCGGTCGCAAAACCGCCAATGTGGTGCTCAACACCGCATTTCGCCAACTGACCATGGCCGTCGACACTCACATTTTCCGCGTCAGCAACCGCACCGGGCTGGCGCCGGGCAAAAACGTGGTGGAGGTGGAGAAAAAGCTGATGAAATTCGTACCCAAGGAATTTCTACTCGATTCCCATCACTGGCTCATCCTTCACGGACGTTACGTCTGCCTGGCG
Source organism: Pseudomonas sp. N-1-13 (assembly GCF_057787095.1). Lineage (NCBI taxonomy): Bacteria > Pseudomonadati > Pseudomonadota > Gammaproteobacteria > Pseudomonadales > Pseudomonadaceae > Pseudomonas > Pseudomonas sp. N-1-13. Next base: position 4,494,440 of record NZ_JBYNRI010000001.1, read on the forward strand.
CGCAAGCCCCGCTGTGGCAGCTGCCGGATCGAGGACTTATGCGAATACAAGCACAAGACCTCCGACGATTGAGGCGCTATTGCTTTTATTGATTTGTCGATTGAAAAAATCTTTTTTACCCGCCCGTGGTTTATCGATATAAGGAGCGCCAATGGCAGTTTAAGCCTGGAGTCGATCCCATGAGTGCTGACAAAGAACAACTGGATGTAGAAGACGATTTCATCGCCGTTGAGGCCGACGATGTGGAACCTGTGGTCGTCGAAACAGCGAAAACCAATCTGAGCAAACGTCGCACGATTGATAATCTGCTGGAAGAGCGCCGCTTGCAGAAACAACTGGCCGATTACGACTTTGACCTCTGACACGTAAAAGCCTCCCGAATGGAGGCTTTTTACTGAGTACGCGCGGCCGGAAAAACTCACACTAACCCGTTACGCTGCGCCAGTTCGATCAGATCAACCAGCGAGCGGGCATTGAGCTTCAACAACAAGCGTGTCTTGTATGTACTGACGGTCTTGTTGCTCAAGAACATCCCATCGGCAATTTCCTTGTTGGTCTTTCCGCGAGCCAGTTGCTGCAAGACCATCATCTCTCGCCCGGACAGTCGATCGACCATATCGGACTCGCTTGCGTTACCCAGACTCGAACGCACCGTATGCAGGGCCTGATTGGGGAAATAACTGTACCCCGACAGCACCGCCTTGATTGCACTGAGTAACTCGGTGAGGTCCTGCTGCTTGCACACATAACCGGCTGCCCCCGTCTGCATGCAGCGCATCGAAAAATGCCCAGGTGCCTGGGAAGTCAGCACCAGAACTTTCAAAGGTGAAGGGTTGGCGGTCAGGCGTGCGATGACCTCCAGTCCATCCAGTTTCGGAATGCCGATATCCAGAATAACGATATCAGGCATAAGTTCACGGGAAAGTTGCAACGCATCGACGCCATTATCGGTTTCGGCAATAACTTCATATCCATGACGCTCCATTAGCAAACGTACAGCAAGACGAATGACGGGATGATCATCCACGATCAGCACTTTATTCATGGGCAAATCCAACTTCGCTGTTCGAATTTTTAGAGCACGCACAATAGCCTAGTCAATTCTACCTTGGCATGCCGCCCCCCCTGACCGCTCGCACCGAGAGACGCAACCTACAAGCGATACAGAAAAATCCTACAAATCCCCTTGGAAATAATGCGCCATAAATTTGTTTACAGAGGCAAATGGATGCATCAGGGGATCCGCGCCCCTCTAAACAAGCGCTTTTTTCTGCATCCCCCCCGTCCCCAAATAGCGAAAAAACACTCGACTCATAAAAAGTAACTGAATTATTTACCAACACAACCACAATGGTTTTATTTAAATAAAATTGAATTCACATAAGGAATAAGCGAAATTTATTCAATCCCATTTATGAGGAGACACCACGATCAATACCTTCACCGCGAACTCATCAATTACTCACACCTTCCTAATGCAATCACCGAGCCTGAATATGTTATGAGCATCCACCATGAACAAACCTTCGAAAATCATCACCAACCCCATGACGCTAATCGCTATATTCGCAACTTTATCCGAGACTTCGGCAGCCATCTCCCTGCCTTTCCTCGACGATCAGGACCGTGAATACTACCTTTGGTTTCTGATCAGCTTTCCGTTCTATCTATTATTTCTTTTTTTTATCACCCTGAACTTTAACTATCGCTCGTTATATTCGCCCTCGGATTTTCGCAAGAGCAAACACTTCATGAAAATCATGGATGATTCAAGCTGTCGGCGCGCACGGTTTTCCCGCCGGGCGCCCAAGGGCAAAGGATGGCTGATCACTGTTCATCCACAGAAAAAACAGCGACGACTGTTCATTTTGGTTATCCCCCGGGCACCGGAAGGCCTGGCCGAGGCAAATCGATCCAAACGCGCAAAACAGCGCCACAACGAATGAGCAGCACAGGGGAAAGGGTCCCCCAAAAAAAACGGCCTGCACATGGCAGGCCGTTTTCATGGAGCCAGGATCAGAACAGCTTGCGACCCTTGTTCGCCGCGATGCGCATGCGCAGGGCGTTGAGCTTGATGAAGCCAGCAGCGTCGGCCTGGTTGTAAGCGCCGCCGTCCTCTTCGAAAGTCGCGATGTTGGCATCGAACAGGGAGTCGTCAGACTTGCGCCCAGTGACGATGACATTGCCCTTGTACAGTTTCAGGCGCACGACGCCATTCACGTTGACCTGGGAGGCATCGATCATCTGTTGCAGCATCAGACGCTCCGGACTCCACCAGTAACCGGTGTAGATCAGGCTGGCGTACTTGGGCATCAACTCGTCTTTGAGGTGAGCCACTTCGCGGTCCAGGGTGATCGACTCGATCGCGCGGTGAGCACGCAGCATGATGGTGCCGCCCGGGGTCTCGTAGCAGCCGCGGGACTTCATGCCGACATAACGGTTCTCGACGATGTCCAGACGACCGATGCCGTGTTCGCCACCGATACGGTTCAGGGTCGCCAGCACGGTGGCCGGGCTCATTTCCACGCCGTCCAGCGCGACGATATCGCCGTTGCGATAGGTCAGCTCCAGGTATTGCGGGGTGTCAGGAGCCTTCTCCGGGGAGACGGTCCAGCGCCACATGTCTTCTTCGTGCTCGGTCCAGGTGTCTTCCAGCACGCCGCCTTCATAGGAGATGTGCAGCAGGTTGGCATCCATCGAGTACGGGGATTTCTTCTTGCCGTGGCGTTCGATCGGGATGGCGTGCTTCTCGGCGTAGTCCATCAGCTTTTCACGGGACAGCAAGTCCCACTCGCGCCACGGCGCGATGACTTTCACGCCGGGCTTGAGGGCATAGGCACCGAGTTCGAAACGCACCTGATCGTTGCCCTTGCCGGTGGCACCGTGGGAAATGGCGTCGGCACCGGTTTCGTTGGCGATTTCGATCAGGCGCTTGGCGATCAACGGACGGGCGATAGAGGTACCCAGCAGGTACTCGCCTTCGTAAACAGTGTTGGCGCGGAACATCGGGAACACGAAGTCACGGACGAACTCTTCGCGCAGGTCATCGATGTAGATCTCTTTGACGCCCATGGCCTGAGCCTTGGCGCGTGCAGGCTCGACTTCTTCGCCCTGCCCCAGGTCAGCGGTGAAGGTCACCACTTCACAGTTATAAGTGTCCTGCAGCCACTTGAGGATCACCGAAGTGTCCAGGCCGCCGGAATACGCCAGAACGACCTTGTTTACGTCCGCCATGCCATCACTCCACGGGTTGTACGGAAAGCCGGGAAGTTTAACGTCCAGCGCGGATAATTTACAGGGGCGCGACAGCTTATGACGACGAAGCGACAGATTATGTCGAGCGCGCGACGATCCTCACGGGTCAGGATGTCCGCGCGGCGGTGGCTGCAGTGGGCTGGGCCGGTGTCGCGGTCGGCGTCGGAGCCTTGGCAGGGGGCGCGGCGGGTGTAGCCTGCGGTGCCGGCGCTTCAGGCACCGCCACACGCTCCAGGCGCACGGCCACACGGCGGTTCTTGGCGCGATTGGCGGCACTGGTGTTGGGCACCAGGGGGTAACGTTCGCCGTGGAACCGCACGGTGATCTGCGACTCTTGAAAGCCGTTGGCCTTGAAGAAGTCCTGGACCGCCAGGGCACGGCGACGAGACAGCTCACGATTGGTCAATCGATTGCCGCTATTGTCGGAGTGACCGTCGAGTTCGACATGGTTGACGGTCGGGTCGGCTTTGATGAAGTCGATCATCACCTGCAACTGAGCCTTGGCCCGGGCATCGAGCTCAACGCCTTCGCCGGGAAAGCCGATCTGGGATTGCTTCACCTGCTCGAAATTCTTCGGCAACAGTTTTGCCACGCAGCCCTGGTAATCACTGAAGGCCTTGTTGAAGCGCACGGGCAGCAGCCGGACTTCCGAAACCCGCCCGTCCCCCGTATTACGCCGTACCACTGGGCTGCGCCCTTCCATCAGCCCGCTGATCAAGCGGCCCGCCTGGACCTGAGAGCTGTTGAAGAGCACATCGCCGCTGCCGAGCCTGACCGAGCCCAGGTTGATGTCGCCCCGTCCCGGCTGCCAAGGCGCGGCGGCCGCCAGCAGGATGGCCGAACCACCACCGAGCATCGGGTTATGGGACTTGAGCCGGAAGATCGCCTGCTCGCCGGCCCGGCGCACAAATTCGCCGCTGCCGAAATCGGTGACCGGCTGACTCAGCCGGCACTCGAACTTGTCGCCTTCGACCGTCCACTCAATGCTCTCCAGACGGGTCTGGAAAGTGAGCGCCATGGCGGGAAGGCTGGCAAACACACTGAGCAAGGCTAAATAACGCTGGCGCACGGGCGGCTCCAATGGCTTTTATACAAAGATCGACACACGTTGAGAGTATGACGCCTGTCCGGGGCGCCTTACGGATTCGTGGCACACCTGTAGGAGCTATCGGTAACTTGCGCCAGAACTTGATAGCGGGTGCCTGAATCGGTCTTTTCCGGTAGCATTCCCCAGAGTTTGACCCGCCTGGAAGCCCCCCAATGTCCGACCGCCTGACCCTGCTGCGTCCCGACGACTGGCATATTCATCTTCGCGATGGTGCTGTGTTGACCCATACCGTCGCCGATGTCGCGCGCACCTTCGGGCGCGCAATCATCATGCCGAACCTGGTTCCGCCAGTGCGCAACGCCATCGAGGCCGACGGCTATCGCCAGCGAATCCTGGCCGCACGCCCGGCCGGCAGCCGTTTCGAACCGCTGATGGTGCTTTACCTCACCGACCGTACGCAGCCCGAAGAAATACGCGAGGCCAAGGCCAGCGGCTTCGTCCACGCCGCCAAGCTGTACCCCGCCGGCGCCACCACCAACTCGGACTCCGGCGTCACCAGCATCGACAAGATTTTCCCGGCGCTGGAGGCCATGGCCGAAGTCGGGATGCCGTTGCTGATCCACGGTGAAGTCACTCGTGGCGACGTCGACGTGTTCGACCGCGAAAAAATCTTCATCGATGAGCACATGCGTCGTGTCGTGGAGCGCTTCCCGACGCTCAAGGTGGTGTTCGAACACATCACCACCGGTGATGCCGTGCAGTTCGTCAACGAAGCCCCGGCGAACGTTGGCGCGACCATTACCGCGCATCACCTGCTGTACAACCGCAACCATATGCTGGTGGGCGGGATCCGGCCGCACTTCTATTGCCTGCCGATCCTCAAGCGCAACACCCATCAAGAAGCCTTGCTCGACGCTGCCACCAGCGGCAGCGCCAAGTTCTTCCTCGGCACGGACTCGGCGCCCCATGCCCGGCACGCCAAGGAAGCGGCCTGCGGTTGCGCTGGCTGCTACACCGCCTATGCCGCCATCGAGATGTATGCCGAGGCGTTCGAGCAGCGCAATGCGCTGGACAAACTCGAAGGTTTCGCCAGCCTCCACGGCCCGCGCTTCTATGGCCTGCCGGTGAACACCGATCGTATTACCCTGGTTCGCGACGAGTGGACCGCCCCCGCCAGCCTGCCTTTTGGCGAGCTGACTGTTATCCCGCTGCGCGCCGGTGAAAAACTGCGCTGGCGCCTGCTGGAGGAAAGTGTGTGAGTGAAGATCATTTCGACGACGAGCTGGACGGCAACGGTGGTTCGGGCGCTGCCCGTCACCCCATGGCAGCCCGCTTCCGGGGCTACCTGCCGGTCGTGGTCGACGTAGAAACCGGCGGTTTCAACTCCGCCACCGATGCGCTGCTGGAAATCGCTGCGACCACCATTGGCATGGACGAAAAAGGTTTTGTGTTCCCTGATCACACCTATTTCTTCCGCGTCGAACCGTTCGAAGGCGCCAACATCGAGGCGGCAGCCCTGGAGTTCACCGGGATCAAGCTTGATCACCCATTGCGCATGGCGGTGAGTGAAGAGACGGCCCTGACGGACATTTTCCGAGGCGTGCGCAAGGCTTTGAAGGCCAACGGCTGCAAACGGGCGATCCTGGTCGGCCACAACAGCAGCTTCGACCTGGGCTTTCTCAATGCGGCGGTGGCGCGCCTGGATATGAAGCGCAACCCGTTCCATCCGTTTTCCAGCTTCGACACCGCGACGCTTGCCGGCCTGGCGTACGGCCAGACCGTGTTGGCCAAGGCCTGCCAGGCAGCCGACATCGACTTTGATGGCCGTGAAGCCCACTCGGCCCGCTACGACACCGAGAAGACGGCCGAGCTGTTCTGCGGCATCGTCAATCGCTGGAAAGAAATGGGTGGCTGGCAGGATTTCGACGACTGATGTGCTGAGTAAGCATCAGGACGGTGGGAGCAAGGCTTGCCCGCGATGAAAACGACACGGTATCCCAGAGATACCGAGGCGCCTGTATCGTGAGCAAGCTTTGCTCCCACAGCTGTTTCTGGTGTTTTTAAACAATTGGGATAAATCCTTCCCCATAAAAAAACCGGCCCATCGAGGGCCGGTTTTTTTGTGCCTGTTGCGCTTACAGCTTGTCGCTGTGCTCGCCCAGGTAGGCGGCAACGCCTTCAGGGGATGCGGTCATGCCCTTGTCGCCTTTTTTCCAGTTGGCTGGGCACACTTCGCCGTGCTCTTCGTGGAATTGCAGCGCGTCGACCAGACGGATCAGCTCTTCCATGTTACGGCCCAGTGGCAGGTCGTTGATGATCTGCGAACGGACAACGCCCTTGTCGTCGATCAGGAACGCGCCACGGAAAGCCACGCCGCCTTCGGACTCAACGTCATAGGCCTTGGCGATTTCGTGCTTCATATCGGCAGCCATGGTGTATTTCACCTGGCCGATGCCGCCATTGTTGATCGGGGTGTTGCGCCAGGCGTTGTGGGTGAAGTGCGAGTCGATCGAAACGGCAACCACTTCAACGTTGCGGGCCTTGAAGTCGTCCATGCGGTGATCCAGCGCGATCAGCTCGGATGGGCAGACGAAGGTGAAGTCCAGCGGGTAGAAGAACACCAGGCCGTATTTGCCTTTGATGGCCGAGGACAGGGTGAAGCTGTCGACGATTTCGCCGTTGCCGAGCACGGCCGGGACGGTGAAGTCAGGGGCTTGTTTGCCTACGAGTACGCTCATTGGATATCTCCTGGTGAATAACGTGAAAACAAGGTCCGGGCCAGCCTGCCACCCTCAGGCGACAGCCCTGTGACACGAACCCGCTTGCAAGGGCCGATCATCATACACCGCGAATTTGGACTGTCTTCAACGGTTTTTCGGCGAGTCCAAAAATCCTTTCCCTTGGCATGCCCCCTCATTGGCCCTGGATAAAAAACCGTTCGTCAGCTCTGCCCCAAGGGTTTCAGAAACCACTTTGACAATCATTCTCGTTAACATTAAGATCCGTCTCAATTGAGTCACAACCAGCGACGGTTCTTACTTATGTATGTTTGCCTCTGCACTGGCGTCACCGACGGACAAATCCGCGAAGCGATCTATGAAGGCTGCTGCAGCTACCGCGAAGTCCGCCAAGCCACCGGCGTAGCCAGCCAATGCGGCAAATGTGCGTGCCTGGCCAAGGAAGTGGTTCGCGAAACCCTTGCCAAAATGCAAACGGCCCAGGCCTCGATTCCCTATCCGGTAGAATTTACTGCCGCTTAAATCCAGCTTCTTGAAGAACCGGGCTCAATGTCCGGTTTTTTTATGCCTTTAAATCAAGCGCTTAGCCTCTAGACGCGGAACACAAACATTCTTATTCCGATTAATTTTCATTTATTATTCAATAACTTAGGTTTGACACTCGTCAGTGCGCGGCTCAAACTCAGCCCTATACACAGCTATTACAGGGCAGGCCCTCACCATGAAAGGCGACGTTACAGTCATCCAGCATCTCAACAAGATCCTCGCCAATGAGCTGGTCGCGATCAACCAATACTTCCTGCATGCGCGCATGTATGAGGATTGGGGCCTGAACAAGCTGGGCAAGCACGAGTACCACGAGTCCATCGACGAGATGAAACACGCGGACAAGCTGATCAAGCGCATCCTGTTCCTCGAAGGTCTACCGAACGTCCAGGACCTGGGCAAGCTGCACATCGGCGAACACACTCAAGAAATGCTCAAGTGCGATCTGACGATCGAGCGTGCCGGCCACGCCGACCTGAAAGTCGCCATCGCCCATTGCGAGAGCGTTGGCGACTTCGGCAGCCGCGAACTGCTTGAAGACATCCTCGAGTCCGAGGAAGAACACATCGACTGGCTGGAAACCCAACTGGGCCTGATCGACAAAGTGGGTCTTGAGAACTACCTGCAATCGCAGATGGGCGAAGAGTAACTTCCCCAAAAGCAAGCCAATAAAAAGCCCCGCCCTCTTTCCAGAGGCGGGGCTTTTTATTGCCTGGATTTCCAGGCCACAGCGCAAAACCTTTGTGGGAGCGAGCCTGCTCGCGATAGCGGTCTATCAGTCACAACACGTTGACTGACACGCCCTCATCGCGAGCAGGCTCGCTCCCACATTGTTTGTCCGTGAATCAGGCTTCTGTCTTGTTCGCAGCCGCTTTTTCGGCAGCAGCCTTGATCGTGGCCTGCAAAGAGCCGTCGGCCGCCATCTCGGTCATGATATCGCTACCGCCGATCAGCTCACCGGCCACCCACAGTTGCGGGAAAGTTGGCCAGTTGGCGTACTTGGGCAGGTTGGCGCGGATTTCCGGGTTCTGCAGGATGTCCACGTAGGCAAACTTCTCGCCACACGCCATCACAGCCTGAGCAGCCTTGGCCGAGAAGCCGCACTGTGGCGCATTCGGCGAGCCTTTCATGTAAAGCAGGATGGTGTTGTTGGCAATCTGGTCTTTAATCGTTTCGATGATATCCACGGAGCACCTCGGCTTAAACTTTGCGACTTCAGTTGTCGACACGGTGGCGCATTGTAACGGAAAGCCGAGCACGCTGCTCGGTCTCCCCGAGAGACAAATTCACGCAGCCACCACCTTCACCGGAACCCCATTGAGCGCTGCATTGCCAGACAACTCATCCAGCTGACAGTCATCGGTCAGGTCATTGGCGCTCGAACCGGGCTGGGCGCTGGCAATGGTCATCTGCACGCCCGGCCGGGCATGGCCCCAACCGTGGGGCAGGCTGACCACGCCTTTCATCATGTCCAGGCTACCCTGCACCTCGACTTCAAGCATACCCACCCGCGAACTGACTTTCACCCGCTGCCCGTCGCTCAACCCGCGACTGCTCAGATCCTCCGGGTGCATCAGCAATTGATGACGCGGCTTGCCCTTCACCAGGCGGTGGAAATTGTGCATCCAGGAGTTATTGCTGCGCACATGACGTCGGCCAATCATCAGCAACTCATCCGCCTGTGGTGCCTGTAACCCGGCAAAGCGCGTGAGGTCGGCAAGAATGACCGCCGGTGCAGCCTGCACTCGCTGGTTTTCGGTTTTCAAGCGTGGCGCCAGGTTGGGCTTGAGGGCGCCCAGGTCGATGCCATGGGGATGGTCGAACAAGGTCGCCAGGGACAGCTTATGCGGCGAGGCGTCGCCATAGGCGCCGGCACGAAGGCCGAAATCGATCATTTGCGCCGGCGGCATGGTCGGTTTGAGTTCCTTGCCGGTTCGGGCAGCGAAAGCCTTGGCCAGACCGACGAAAATTTCCCAGTCGTGCAGCGCCCCTTCGGGCTTGGGCAGGATCGCCCGGTTGAAACGGGTCACGTTGCGCACCGCGAACAGGTTGAACGTGGTGTCGTAATGGTCGTTTTCCAGGGCCGAGGTGGATGGCAGGATCAGGTCGGCGTAGCGCGTGGTTTCGTTGATGTACAGATCGACGCTGACCATGAACTCCAACCCGTCCAGCGCCTGCTCCAGTTGCCGTCCGTTGGGAGTGGACAGCACCGGGTTGCCCGCCACGGTGACCAGCGCACGAATCTGGCCTTCGCCCTCGGTGAGCATTTCCTCGGCCAGAGCCGAAACCGGCAACTCGCCCGCGTACTCGGGACGCCCGGACACCCGGCTTTGCCAGCGATTGAAATGCCCTCCCGAGGTGGTCGCAACCAGGTCCACCGCAGGCTCGGTACACAGGGCCCCACCGACCCGGTCAAGATTGCCGGTCACCAGGTTGATCAGCTGAATCAGCCAGTGACACAGCGTGCCGAACGCCTGGGTCGAGACGCCCATCCGTCCATAACAGACCGCTGAAGGCGCGGCAGCGAAGTCCCGGGCCAACTGCCGGATCTGCGTAGCCGGCACAGCACAGAGCGGGCTCATCGCTTCAGCCGTGAAGGTCGCGACGGCCTGGCGCACGTCTTCCAGGCCATCCACCGGCAGGTGACTGTCACGGGTCAAGCCCTCGCTGAACAGGGTATTGAGCACACCAGACAGCAAAGCGGCATCGCCACCCGGGCGCACGAACACATGCTGGTCGGCAATAGCCGCCGTTTCGCTGCGACGCGGATCGACCACCACCACTTTACCGCCACGGGCCTGGATCGCCTTGAGGCGTTTTTCCACGTCCGGCACGGTCATGATGCTGCCATTGGAGGCCAGCGGGTTGCCGCCCAGGATCAACATGAAGTCGGTGTGATCGATGTCCGGTATCGGCAACAACAGGCCGTGACCGTACATCAGGTGACTGGTCAGGTGGTGAGGCAGTTGGTCCACCGAAGTCGCCGAAAACCGGCTGCGCGTCTTCAGCAGGCCCAAAAAATAGTTGCTGTGGGTCATCAGCCCATAGTTATGCACGCTGGGATTGCCCTGGTAGACCGCTACCGCGTTCTGACCGTGGCGCTCCTGGATACCCGCCAGACGTTCGGCCACCAGCGCGAAGGCATCGTCCCAGGCAATAGGCTGCCACTCGCTACCGACCCGCCGCATGGGCTGGCGCAGGCGATCCGGATCGTTCTGAATATCCTGCAGCGCTACCGCCTTGGGGCAGATGTGGCCGCGACTGAAGCTGTCCAGTGGATCGCCCTTGATCGAGGTGATCGCCAGGCCCTGGCCTTCGGTCTCGGTGGTTTCAAGGGTCAAGCCACAGATGGCTTCGCACAGATGGCACGCACGGTGGTGGAGAGTCTTGGTCATGGCCAGCCTCTATTTTATTCGTAACGGGCGCTTTCGGCCGCGGGAACAAAACTATGGCGCGTGATCCCCCCCTGCGCCAGCGACGTTCGTCCTGTGAATTGCCGTGCATCAGGCCCGCCGATGCAGTGAGCTCAAGGCTGCTCGGAAGGCGGCGCCAGCAACTGGATTTCCTCGATGGTTTCCACTTGCTCGTGAGCAATGGGCACGCCCGTCAACTCTCCGATCAATCGCCAATGCTCGTCGAGCCCGCTGCTGATGGTGGCCATGCGATCAATCATGCGTCGACCTGCTGCCTTGGTCACCTCGTCATCGCTGCGCAGCAACTCGAATGACATGGACGTCACCGAGGCGGTCAGGTGAGTCAGGGAGCGCGCTGTCAGCCCCAGTAGTTCCATCAGTTGTTGCTCTTTCGAATCCATTTCGGGGCTCCTGCGTCTGAGGTTCATTTATAACCCAGGCCCTGGCATTAGGAAATATTCACGCCCAGGAACAGGCCGGCCAAATCATTCAATAACGCCCCGGTTTGATTGCCAAGCTGCGCAAGGCCGGTGTACAAATGGGTGGCTGCTGTCAGGAAACCGGCTTCATACATGTCTTCGCCAACCTGCTATGACCTCGCTGAAATCCCCTAAAACTGTAGCCCTATTGGTAAGACGCGACATTTCCTTATAAGATCGCGCCTTCCCCTATTTCGTCGCCCCGTGCGGCTTTTGCCGCAGGTCTCGCCCGTTTTTTCATGAAACAAGGCTTTGAGCATCTGCGATCAGTGACAAAAGGTAGTCAATCATGAGCGCAAGGCACTTTCTCTCCCTGATGGATTTCACGCCCGACGAGTTGCTCGGCGTGATCCGTCGAGGCGTGGAGCTCAAGGACCTGCGTAATCGCGGCGTACTGTTCGAGCCCCTGAAAAACCGTGTGCTGGGGATGATCTTCGAGAAGTCATCGACCCGCACCCGTATTTCTTTCGAAGCCGGCATGATCCAGCTCGGCGGCCAGGCAATCTTCCTGTCGCCCCGTGACACCCAGCTGGGCCGTGGCGAACCGATCGGCGACTGCGCCATCGTCATGTCGAGCATGCTTGATGCGGTGATGATCCGTACCTTCGCCCACAGCACGCTGACTGAGTTTGCGGCGCACTCGCGCGTACCGGTGATCAATGGTCTGTCCGATGACTTGCACCCCTGCCAGTTGCTGGCCGACATGCAGACGTTCCTCGAACACCGCGGCTCCATTCAGGGCAAGACCGTGGCCTGGGTCGGCGATGGCAACAACATGTGCAACAGCTATATAGAAGCCGCGATCCAGTTCGACTTCCAGCTGCGCATCGCCTGCCCGGAAGGCTACGACCCCAGTGCCGAACTGGTGGCCAAGGCCGGGAGCCGGGTGACCATCGTCCGTGATCCGAAACAGGCCGTGGCCGGCGCGCACCTGGTGAGCACTGATGTCTGGACCTCCATGGGCCAGGAAGAAGAAACCGCCAAGCGTCTGAAACTGTTCGCGCCACTTCAGGTCAACCGCGCCCTGCTCGACCTGGCGGACGCTGACGTGCTGTTCATGCACTGCCTGCCGGCCCATCGCGGCGAGGAGATCAGCGTCGACCTGCTGGACGATCCACGCTCCGTGGCATGGGATCAGGCAGAAAATCGCCTTCACGCACAAAAGGCCTTGCTCGAGTTTCTGGTCGAGCCGGCGTACCACCACGCATGAGCCATACCCTGCTACTGAACCTGCAGAACCTGACTTGCGGTTATCAAAACCAGCGCGTCGTCCAGAACCTCAACCTGCACCTCAATGCCGGGGATATCGGTTGCCTGCTCGGCTCGTCCGGGTGTGGCAAGACCACGACGCTGCGAGCCATCGCCGGTTTCGAACCGGTACAGGAAGGTGAGATCCAGCTGGCGGGGGAAACCATCTCCCGCGCCGGTTTCACCCTCGCCCCGGAAAAACGCCGCATCGGCATGGTATTTCAGGACTATGCGCTGTTCCCTCACCTGAGCGTGGCGGAGAACATTGCGTTTGGCATTCGCAAGCATCCGGACAAGGACCGCGTGGTCGAGGAACTGCTGGAGCTGGTCAACCTGAAGAGCTTGGGCAAGCGCTTTCCCCATGAACTGTCCGGGGGTCAGCAACAACGTGTGGCCCTGGCTCGCGCCCTGGCGCCGGAACCGCAATTGCTGCTGCTCGACGAACCGTTCTCCAATCTCGATGGTGAGCTCAGACGCAAGCTCAGCCATGAAGTGCGGGACATTCTCAAGGTCCGCGGCACCAGCGCGATTCTGGTAACCCACGATCAGGAAGAAGCCTTCGCGGTGAGCGACCATGTCGGGGTATTCAAGGAGGGTCGGCTGGAACAGTGGGATACGCCCTACAATCTGTACCATGAACCGCTGACGCCATTTGTCGCCAGCTTCATTGGCCAGGGTTACTTCATTCGCGGCCAGCTCGACAGCCCGGAATCGGTGCAAACCGAGCTGGGTATCCTGCGCGGCAATCGGGCCTACACCTGGCCCATCGGTGGTGCGGTGGATGTGCTGCTGCGCCCGGACGATATCGTCTACGCACCGGACAGTCCGCTCACAGGCAGGATTGTCGGCAAGACGTTCCTGGGGGCTTCAACCCTGTATCGCCTGCAATTGCCGACCGGAGCGCAGCTGGAATCCATTTTCCCAAGCCATGCCGACCATCTGGTGGGGGACCACGTCGGCATCCGCGTAGCGGCTGAACACTTGGTGCTGTTCCAGGCGTCAGGGAGCACGGCGGCCCATATACCCCCCGTGGAAAGCGGCGTGCGGCGCTACAGTACTGCCAGCTAGAAGCAATTGTGGGAGCGAGCCTGCTCGCGATGGCGTAGGCATATTCAGCATCGATGCAAGCTGAACCAACGCTATCGCGAGCAGGCTCGCTCCCACATTTTGACCTCAGAGATTTGAGATGAGGTTACCGGCTCCCCCCAACATCAACGTCCCACTGGCCACCAACGTCGCATTCCCGCCAATCTTCACCCGCTCTCCCTCAAGTCGGCAGAACAGTTCGCCGCCCCTGGCCGAGCACTGATAAGCCGTCAGCCCCAGCTTGCCCAAGCGCCGAGACCAGTAAGGAATCAGGCTGCAATGGGTCGAGCCCGTGACCGGATCTTCATTGATGCCAATCGCCGGGGCGAAATAACGCGAGACAAAATCATGCCGGCTTCCCGGCGCAGTCACGATTGCGCCCGGCCACGGCAGCTTCGCCAGGGCCGCCATGTCCGGCTTGCAATCGAGCACCGCCTGCTCCGACTCCAGCACGACGAACAGTTCGTTGGAGCTCAACACGTCCACCGCTTCCACGCCCAGGGCAGCCTGGACCACCAGGGATGCACCCAACTCGCTAGGGACGATGGCTGGAAAATCCAGCCATAGCCGATCACCTTCGCGAGTGACGCTCAACGCCCCGGATCGACAGATGAAGTCCAGTCGCTCGACGGTTTCGTGATAGACCTCGAACAGCACATGGGCGCTGGCCAAGGTGGCATGCCCGCACAACGGTACCTCGGTGGTGGGCGTGAACCAGCGAATATGCCAATGCTGGCCTTCACGCACCAGAAAGGCCGTTTCAGCCAGGTTATGTTCGGCGGCGATCCTTTGCATCAAGTCATCGGCCAGCCAGGCGTCGAGCCGATAGACCATCGCCGGATTGCCGCCAAACGGCCGATCACTGAACGCATCGACTTGATGAAACGCAAGCTGCATGGCACTTCTCCTTGTTATTGATGCATGAGCATGAGTGCCCAGCTACTGCTTTTCCAGTGACAGATCCGACGAATTTTCACCCTACAGCCCAGGACGAAGGTCCCGGCAGCCACCCAAGCCTAAGCCCGACACCATTATGACAACGGTACTTGCTCACGCCCTGCGCCGGTTTCAAGCACGCCCGATATCCGCAAACGCCGCCCCGGTATGCTCGGCCAGTACCGCAGGCGCCAGCTCTACCTCCAGCCCGCGCCTTCCGGCACTGACAAAGATGCTGGCGAACGGCTGGGCAGAACTGTCGATAAAAGTGCGAAGACGTTTTTTCTGCCCCAATGGACTGATACCACCGAGCAGATAACCGGTCGAACGCTGGGCGGCCGCGGGGTCGGCCATCTCGACTTTCTTTACGCCGGCGGCATGGGCCAGGGCTTTCAAATCCAGGCTGCCGACCACGGGCACCACCGCCACCAACAACTCGTTTTTTTCGCTGGCCGCCAACAACGTCTTGAAGACCTGCGCCGGATCCAGTCCAAGCTTTTCTGCCGCTTCCAAACCATAGGAGGCTGCCTTGGGATCGTGTTCATAACTGTGAATGCGATGCTCGGCGCGCACCTTTTTAAGCAGATCCAATGCCGGGGTCATGATCGCTCCTGAGGAAATTCGAATAAGCGTGGCCGGATTCTAAGTCATCGTCGGCCAAAAGGCGCTGGAACTGGGCTGCCAACCCCAGTGACTTAGCGTGAGCGAAACAGTCATTCACACCACGAATAGTTTAAATGTGACCAATGGTTCACTTTCGACCTTTGACACCAGCGTTTCTTGTCTATATTTTTTCGAAACTGAAAACAGAAACGCAGGTCTCAACCAACACCCCGAGTTCAGGATGAGGATCCTGCCTCGGCGCTGAACGCGCGATCGGGCTTTACCGGACGCGCCAGACAACAACAAAAACCGAGGTTTGAATGACAATTGCTTTACAACAGCCACCCCTCTCCAGCCAATGCTTGGCCGAATTCCTGGGAACTGCCCTGCTGATTTTCTTCGGCACCGGCTGCGTTGCAGCGCTCAAGGTCGCGGGTGCGAGTTTCGGTCTGTGGGAAATCAGTATCATCTGGGGTGTCGGTGTCAGCATGGCGATCTACCTCAGCGCCGGCGTTTCCGGCGCACACCTGAACCCCGCCGTCAGCATCGCGCTGTGTATTTTCACCGACTTTGAAAAGCGTAAGTTACCCTTCTACATTATTTGCCAGGTGGCCGGCGCCTTTTGTGGCGCGCTGCTGGTCTACACGCTGTACAGCAATCTATTCTTCGATTTCGAACAGTCCCGGCAAATGATTCGTGGCTCAGAAGCCAGCCTTGAACTGGCCTCGGTGTTTTCCACTTATCCACACCCGGCGCTGTCCACTGGCCAGGCCTTTCTGGTGGAGGTGATCATCACCGCCATTCTGATGGGCGTGATCATGTCCCTGACCGATGACAACAATGGCCTGCCCCGCGGCCCGCTGGCGCCACTGCTGATCGGCCTGCTGATCGCGGTGATTGGCAGTTCGATGGGGCCGCTGACGGGCTTCGCGATGAATCCGGCGCGAGACTTCGGCCCTAAACTGATGACTTTCTTCACCGGGTGGGGTGAAATTTCCCTCACGGGTGGACGCGACATCCCGTACTTCCTGGTTCCGATTTTTGCACCGATCGTGGGTGCATGCCTGGGCGCTGCGGCCTATCGCGGGTTGATTGCCCGCCATCTGCCCAGCGCCGTGGCTGTTACAAAGGATGCAAAACCGGCCATTGACGGCAAACCCAGAACATCCTGAAACAATCGGCGCACACTCTGCCCGCTCAAGCGTGCGCCAGGCCTCACCCCTTATTCACGTCCCAAGGCAATCGACATGACCGACATTCAGAACAAGAACTACATCATTGCCCTCGACCAGGGTACGACCAGCTCGCGGGCGATCATTTTCGACCGCGACGCCAATGTGGTCTGCACCGCCCAGCGCGAATTCGCCCAGCATTACCCCCAGGCCGGCTGGGTCGAACACGACCCGATGGAAATCTTCGCCACCCAGAGCGCGGTGATGGTCGAAGCCCTGGCCCAGGCTGGCCTGCATCATGACCAGGTCGCCGCGATCGGCATCACCAACCAGCGCGAAACCACCGTGGTCTGGGACAAGACCACCGGCCGGCCGATCTATAACGCCATTGTCTGGCAGTGCCGACGTAGCACCGAGATCTGCCAGCAACTCAAGCGTGACGGCCACGAACCGTACATCAGCGAAACCACCGGTCTGGTCACCGACCCGTATTTCTCCGGCACCAAGCTGAAGTGGATCCTGGACAACGTCGAAGGCAGCCGCGAACGCGCACGTAACGGCGAACTGCTGTTTGGCACCGTGGACAGCTGGCTGATCTGGAAATTTACCGGCGGCAAAGTCCACGTCACCGACTACACCAACGCCTCGCGCACCATGCTCTTCAATATTCACTCGCTGGAGTGGGACGCGAAGATGCTCGAAATTCTCGACATCCCTCGCGAAATGTTGCCGCAAGTGAAGTCGTCCTCGGAAGTCTATGGCCGCACCAAGAGCGGCATCGCCATCGGTGGCATCGCCGGCGACCAGCAGGCCGCCCTGTTCGGCCAGATGTGCGTGGAGCCAGGCCAGGCGAAAAACACCTATGGCACCGGCTGCTTCCTGTTGATGAACACCGGCGACAAAGCCGTCAAATCCAATCATGGCATGCTCACCACCATCGCCTGCGGTCCCCGCGGCGAAGTGGCCTATGCTCTGGAAGGCGCGGTATTCAACGGCGGCTCCACCGTGCAGTGGCTGCGCGATGAGTTGAAAATCATCAATGACGCTCTCGACACCGAATACTTCGCCAACAAGGTCAAGGACAGCAACGGCGTGTACCTGGTGCCGGCCTTCACCGGCCTGGGCGCCCCCTACTGGGACCCCTATGCCCGTGGCGCGCTGTTCGGCCTGACCCGCGGCGTGCGGGTCGACCACATCATTCGTGCAGCGCTGGAGTCGATTGCCTACCAGACCCGCGACGTACTCGACGCCATGCAACAGGATTCGGGCGAACGCCTCAAGGCCCTGCGCGTGGACGGCGGCGCGGTAGCGAACAACTTCCTGATGCAGTTCCAGGCAGACATTCTCGGCACCCGGGTCGAACGCCCTAAAATGCGGGAAACCACGGCTTTGGGCGCCGCGTATCTGGCCGGCCTGGCGTGTGGTTTCTGGGGCAGCCTGGAAGAACTGCGCGGCAAGGCCGTGATCGAGCGCGAATTCGAACCGCAACTGGACGAGCAGGCCAAGGAAAAACTCTACGCCGGCTGGCAGAAAGCGGTCAGCCGCACCCGCGACTGGGAACCTCACGAAGACGCTGAATAAGCCGAAGCCGGGTACGACGAGGGTCGTGAAACTGGTCGGGAGGGGATTCCTGCGGCATCATGGGCAAATTTTGTATGGCAGCCCAAAGGAAGCCCCATGAATCTGCCTCCCCGTCAGCAGCAAATCCTCGAACTGGTCCGCGAACGCGGCTACGTCAGCATCGAGGAAATGGCGCAGCTATTCGTTGTCACCCCGCAGACCATCCGCCGCGACATCAATCAATTGGCGGAACTGAACCTGCTGCGTCGCTACCACGGCGGCGCGGCCTATGATTCGAGCGTTGAGAACACCGCCTACGCCATGCGCGCCGATCAGATGCGCGACGAGAAGCAACGCATCGCCGAAGCCATTGCCGCCCAGATCCCTGACCATGCCTCGCTGTTCATCAACATCGGCACCACCACCGAATCCATCGCCCGGGCGCTGCTCAATCACAACCACCTGAAGGTCATCACCAACAATCTGCACGTAGCTTCGATCCTCAGCGCCAAGGACGACTTCGAAGTCCTGATCGCAGGTGGAAATGTCAGACGCGACGGAGGCGTGGTAGGCCAGGCCAGCGTCGACTTCATCAACCAGTTCAAGGTCGACTTCGCCCTGGTGGGCATCAGCGGGATCGATGAAGACGGCAGCCTGCTGGATTTTGACTACCAGGAAGTGCGGGTCTCCCAGGCGATCATCGCCAACGCCCGGCAGGTGCTGCTGGCGGCGGACTCCAGCAAATTCGGGCGCAACGCCATGGTCAGGCTGGGACCGATCAGCCTGATCGACTGCCTGGTGACCGATCAGCAACCCGTGCCGGCCCTGGCGCAATTGCTGAGCCAGCACAAGATTCGGTTGGAAGTGGTCTGAGCCCCCCCCCCCGAAACCCTGTGGCGAGGGGATTTATCCCCGCTTGGGCTGCGCAGCAGCCCCAATACAGTCAACTCAATTTGCCTCATATACCGAGTCGCCTGGTTTTAGGGCTGCTGTGAGCCCAGCGGGGATAAATCCCCTCGCCACAAAAGCATCTCCGACCACATCAGCGACCCGCTTCATGTTCGAAAATTTTCCTTTCAGCTTCCTTTGATCAGTATTTTCAATCGAAGTCTGCTGGCTGTTGCCGAGTTTATGGGCTAGTATTTTCGCAAATGAACATTAATGTTCGAATTCAAATATTTCGAAAAAAAGCCCGAGGCCAGCCGATGCCCACTTCTACCTTGCCTACGCCCCCTCTCGCTGAGGTTTACGACGTCGCCGTCATTGGCGGCGGGATCAACGGCGTGGGGATTGCCGCAGACGCAGCGGGTCGCGGCCTCTCGGTGTTCCTTTGCGAAAAGGACGACCTGGCCAGCCACACCTCCTCGGCCAGCAGCAAGCTGATCCATGGCGGCCTGCGCTACCTCGAACATTACGAATTCCGTCTGGTGCGCGAAGCGCTGGCCGAGCGCGAAGTGCTGTTGACCAAGGCTCCGCACATCGTCAAGCAGATGCGCTTCGTCTTGCCCCACCGCCCGCACTTGCGCCCCGCCTGGATGATTCGCGCCGGCCTGTTCCTCTACGATCACCTGGGCAAGCGCGAACAACTTGCCGGTTCCAAAAGCCTGAGATTCGGCGCCGACAGCGCGCTGAAAAGCGAGATTACCAAAGGCTTTGAATACTCCGACTGCTGGGTCGACGATGCGCGCCTGGTGGTGCTCAACGCCATGGCCGCCCGGGAAAAAGGCGCCCATGTCCACACTCGCACACGTTGCGTGAACGCCCGTCGCAGTAAAGGTTTGTGGCATTTGCATCTGGAACGCGCCGACGGCAGCCTGTTTTCGATCCGCGCCAAGGCGCTGGTCAACGCGGCCGGTCCTTGGGTTGCCAAGTTCATTCGCGACGACCTGAAGCTGGAGTCGCCTTACGGCATTCGTCTGATCCAGGGCAGCCACCTGATCGTGCCGAAACTCTACGAAGGCGAGCACGCGCACATTCTTCAGAACGAAGACCAGCGCATCGTCTTCACCATTCCGTATCTGAACCAGTTCACCTTGATCGGCACGACCGACCGCGAATACACCGGCGACCCGGCCAAAGTGGCGATCACCGAGGGTGAAACCGATTATTTGCTCAAAGTGGTCAACGCGCACTTCAAGAAGCAGATCAGCCGCGACGATATCCTGCACAGTTATTCCGGTGTTCGGCCGTTGTGCAACGATGAATCCGACAACCCATCGGCCGTCACCCGGGACTACACCCTGGCGCTGTCGGGCAGTGCGGACGAAGCCCCGCTGCTGTCGGTGTTCGGCGGCAAGCTGACCACCTACCGCAAACTGGCCGAGTCGGCCATGGCGCAGTTGGCCCCGTATTTTACCCAGATGCGCCCCAGCTGGACTGCCGTGGCTACCCTCCCCGGCGGCGAAAACATGACCACCCCGCAAGCGCTGTGCTCGGCGATTCGTGACAAATTCGACTGGGTGCCGACCGAGCTTGCCCGTCGCTGGGCCACCACCTATGGCAGCCGCACCTGGCGCATGCTTGAAGGCGTGCACAACCTCGGTGACATGGGCGAATACATCGGAGCGGGCCTCTACACCCGGGAAGTCGACTACCTGTGCAGCGATGAATGGGCCATCGATGCCCACGATATCCTGTGGCGCCGCAGCAAACTTGGCTTGTTCACCACCGCGGCCGAACAGCAGAAGCTGCAGCAATACCTGGACAAGGTGGAGCACAACCGTCGCAAGATCGAAGCGGCCTGATCGGTTAACCGCTTATACGAAAGCCCCTGAATCTGGCGATTCAGGGGCTTTTTGCTATCTGGCATACACCGCCGCCCTCTGTGGGAGCGAGCCTGCTCGCGATGAGGCCATCAACTTCAACATAAGTCTCGCCAGGCAGACCGCTATCGCGAGCAGGCTCGCTCTCTCAAGAGACATGGAGAGGCCGAAGTGCATTCGGTTTTCCGAACAAGACTCACCAGTCAATTCGGCCAACCGGATAAACAGCCTGTGGAAAAAATCAGAAAAAAGATTAATTACGTTTAAAAACAAACAGTTAATGTGAGTCAACTGGTCTGGCACGACTCATGCTCTACACTCCTTCGAGACGAATGCCTGCATGCCAACACAACAGGAGCTGCCAGGTACTTCGAAGCACTCAGGGCCGACGAACCGGCTGAATAAGAAAAACAATGTCGAGGAAATATCGATGCGCATCGTTCCCCATCTCCTGGGCGCAGCCATTGCTGCCGCTCTGATCAGCACCCCGGTTTTCGCTGCCGAACTGACCGGTACGCTGAAAAAGATCAAAGAGTCCGGCGTCATCACGCTCGGGCATCGCGACGCTTCCATTCCGTTTTCCTATATCGCGGACGCCTCCGGCAAACCGGTCGGCTATTCCCACGACATTCAGCTGAAAGTCGTCGAAGCCCTGAAAAAAGAACTGGACGTGCCGAACCTGCAGGTCAAGTACAACCTGGTGACCTCGCAAACCCGTATCCCACTGGTGCAAAACGGCACCGTCGACCTGGAATGCGGTTCCACCACCAACAACGTCGAGCGTCAACAGCAGGTTGATTTCTCCGTTGGCATCTTCGAGATCGGCACCAAGCTGCTGTCCAAGAAGGACTCCAAGTACAAGGACTTCGACGACCTCAAGGGCAAAAACGTCGTGACCACCGCCGGCACCACGTCCGAGCGCATCCTCAAGTCCATGAACGCCGATAAGCAGATGGGCATGAACGTGATCTCGGCCAAGGACCACGGCGAATCGTTCAACATGCTCGAAGGCGGTCGTGCCGTTGCCTTCATGATGGACGACGCCTTGCTGGCCGGTGAAATGGCCAAGGCCAAGAAACCAGGCGACTGGGCCGTGACCGGCACCCCGCAGTCCTTCGAAATCTACGGTTGCATGATGCGCAAGGGCGACGAGCCGTTCAAAAAAGCCGTCGATGACGCCATCAAGGCCACCTACGCTTCTGGCGAAATCAACAAGATCTACGAAAAATGGTTCATGCAGCCAATTCCGCCAAAAGGCCTGAACCTGAACTTCCCGATGAGCGAAGAGCTCAAGAAACTGATCGCCGAACCGACCGACAAAGCGGCCGACGAAAAGAAATCCTGATTCCTGACTAACCTTGTCCCCTGGAAGTGCTTTTGCGCTTTCAGGGGATGGTCACTCCCTGCTGGCATATCTGGAAACACTCGAACCGGTGGCTGTCGAGCCGATCGTGTGTGCCTGCCCTTCAAGGGGCAGGTGGGAATGGAGCTTCCCCAGGCGGGTATTTGCATATCGATCGATCTGAGGGGAGACCCTAATGAATTACAACTGGGACTGGGGCGTGTTCTTCAAGTCCACCGGCATCGGCAGCGAGATTTATCTCGACTGGTACGTGGCCGGCCTGGGCTGGACCATCGCCATCGCCGTCGCGGCCTGGATCATCGCCCTACTGCTGGGTTCGGTTCTGGGCGTGATGCGCACCGTGCCGAACCGGCTGGTGTCGGGTATCGCCACCGGCTACGTGGAGCTCTTTCGTAACGTACCGCTGCTGGTTCAGCTGTTCATCTGGTACTTCCTGGTGCCCGACTTGCTGCCTGCGGACCTGCAGGAGTGGTACAAGCAGGACCTGAACCCCACGACCTCGGCCTATCTGAGCGTCGTCGTGTGCCTGGGCCTGTTTACCGCCGCGCGGGTCTGCGAACAGGTTCGTACTGGTATTCAGGCGCTGCCGCGCGGCCAGGAATCCGCCGCACGGGCCATGGGCTTCAAGCTGCCGCAAATCTACTGGAACGTCCTGCTGCCCCAGGCCTACCGGATCATCATTCCGCCGCTTACCTCGGAATTCTTGAACGTCTTCAAGAACTCCTCCGTGGCCTCGCTGATCGGCCTGATGGAATTGCTTGCACAGACCAAACAGACCGCCGAGTTCTCCGCCAACCTGTTCGAAGCCTTCACCCTGGCGACACTGATCTACTTCACCCTGAACATGAGCCTGATGCTGCTCATGCGCATGGTCGAGAAGAAAGTCGCGGTGCCCGGCCTGATTTCCGTGGGGGGTAAATAATGGAACTCGACTTCACTGGCATCATCCCGGCCATTCCCGGTTTGTGGAACGGCATGGTGATGACGCTCAAGCTGATGGCCCTGGGCGTCGTTGGCGGGATCATCCTGGGGACTATCCTGGCGCTGATGCGCCTGTCCCACAACAAGCTGATCTCCAGCATTGCCGGCGCCTACGTCAACTATTTCCGCTCGATCCCGCTGCTGCTGGTCATCACCTGGTTCTACCTGGCGGTGCCGTTCGTACTGCGCTGGATCACCGGCGAAGACACCCCTATCGGTGCGTTTGGCTCCTGCGTCGTGGCGTTCATGATGTTCGAGGCGGCCTACTTCTGCGAAATCGTGCGGGCCGGCGTGCAGTCGATCCCCAAGGGTCAGATGGGCGCCGCCCAGGCGCTGGGCATGAATTATGGCCAGACCATGCGCCTGATCATCCTGCCCCAGGCGTTTCGCAAGATGACCCCGCTGTTGTTGCAACAAAGCATCATCCTGTTTCAGGACACCTCGCTGGTCTACACCGTCGGTCTGGTGGATTTCCTCAATGCTTCGCGGGCCAATGGCGACATCATCGGCCGCTCCCATGAGTTCCTGATCATCGCAGGTCTCGTGTACTTCACAATCAGCTTTGCCGCCTCGCTGCTGGTCAAGCGTCTGCAAAAAAGGTTCGCCGTATGATCTCTATCAAGAACATCAACAAGTGGTATGGGGACTTCCAGGTACTGACCAATTGCAGCACCGAGGTCAGCAAGGGTGAAGTTGTGGTGGTGTGCGGGCCCTCGGGTTCGGGCAAGTCCACGCTGATCAAATGCGTGAACGCCCTGGAGCCGTTCCAGAAAGGCGACATCGTGGTCGACGGTACGTCCATCGCCGACCCGAAGACCAACCTGCCGAAACTGCGCTCGCGCGTTGGCATGGTGTTCCAGCACTTCGAGCTGTTCCCGCACCTGACCA
The DNA here is from genome assembly GCF_057787095.1 of Pseudomonas sp. N-1-13. NCBI lineage: Bacteria > Pseudomonadati > Pseudomonadota > Gammaproteobacteria > Pseudomonadales > Pseudomonadaceae > Pseudomonas > Pseudomonas sp. N-1-13. The sequence goes on from NZ_JBYNRI010000001.1 coordinate 4,518,518, forward strand.
TCACCGAAAACCTGACCATCGCCCAGATCAAGGTGCTGGGCCGCAGCAAGGAAGAAGCCACCCAGAAAGGCCTGCAACTGCTTGAGCGGGTCGGTCTGTCGGCCCATGCCCACAAGCACCCGGGCCAGCTCTCCGGCGGCCAACAGCAGCGCGTGGCGATTGCCCGTGCCCTGGCGATGGACCCGATCGTGATGCTGTTCGACGAACCGACCTCGGCCCTTGACCCGGAAATGGTCAACGAAGTGCTCGACGTGATGGTGCAACTGGCCCACGAAGGCATGACCATGATGTGCGTGACCCACGAAATGGGCTTCGCCCGCAAAGTGGCGAACCGGGTGATCTTCATGGACCAGGGCCAGATCATCGAAGACTGCGAGAAGGAAGAGTTCTTCGGCGACATCAGCGCCCGCTCCGAACGTGCGCAGCATTTCCTTGAGAAAATCCTGCAGCACTAAACAACACCGCTTCCCACTGTGGGAGCGAGCTTGCTCGCGATAGCGGACTGCCAGTCACCTTATTGTCGACTGATCAGCAGTCATCGCGAGCAAGCTCGCTCCCACAAGGGAGCAGTGTTGGTTTGTCGATTTGTGTTGTGGTTGACCCAAGGCTTCTGTGATGAAATGCGACCCCACTCTCTATCGCGCCGCGCCGCCATCACTCGCCGTGAAGCCTCGTCTGATTCGCCATCTGTTCCTGCCGCCGCTGATCATTGCCCTGATGATCGGCCTGGGTTACCTCGGCTTCTGGATCAGTGAGCACTACGGCATTCGCAGCCTGGGCGAGAACGGCGAGCGCCAGTTGGAGCTGCACGCCCGTGCGGTCGAGAGCGAGATCAGCAAATACACTTACCTGCCCAGCCTGCTGGAGCTTGAATCCAGCGTATCGCAACTGCTCGACGACCCCACGCCCGAGCATCGCAAGACCGTCAACGAATACCTCGAAGGCCTGAACCGGCGCAGCCGCAGTCGGGCCATTTATGTGATGGACACCACAGGCCGGGTCATGGCGACCAGCAACTGGCGCGACGTCGACAGTTACCTGGGTGAAGACCTGTCCTTTCGCGCCTATTTCCAGAACGCCGTACGCGGTCAGCCCGGGCGCTTCTATGGCATCGGTAGCACCAGCGGCGAGCCTGGTTATTACCTGGCCCATGGTCTGGAACAGCAGGGCAAGATCATCGGCGTGGCGGTGGTCAAAGTGCGCCTGGAAGCCATGGAAGAGCGCTGGCAGCGCGCGCGCCTGGAAGCCTTCGTCAGCGACGAGAATGGCATCATCATTTTGTCCAGCGATCCGGCGCGGCGGCTCAAGTCCGTGCGACCGCTGAGCGACGAAACCAAAGAGCGCCTGGCCCGCAGCCTGCAGTATTACTGGTTCCCACTGAACGAGCTGGTTCCCCTGGCTCGGGAACGCCTGGCCGAAGGCATGGAAAAACTGACCTTCCCGGCCAACGCCGAACTGGTGTCCGACGAGCGGCCCATCAGCTATCTGTCACAGACCCGCCCCCTGAGCGACACACCCTGGAATTTCACCCTGCTGACGCCACTTGAAGACCTGCGTCGCCAGGCAATCAACCAGGGCATCCTGGTGGCCGTGGCCTTCGCCCTGGTGGCTTTCCTGCTGATCGCCTGGAACGAGCGGCGCAAGGTCATCGCCACTCGCCTCGCTGCCCGGGAGGCCTTGCAGGAAGCCAACAACCAGCTCGAACGTCGGATTACCGAACGCACCACCGACCTGCGGGCCAGCAATGAACGGCTCAAGGGCCAGATCCGCGAACGGCGGCAGGCCGAAGAGACGTTGCGCCGGGCCCAGGACGAACTGGTGCAGGCTGGCAAACTCGCCGCCATTGGCCAGATGTCCACCAGCATCGCCCATGAACTCAACCAGCCGCTGGCCGCGCTGCGTACCCTGTCCGGCAACACCGTACGCTTTCTTGAGCGGGGCCAGTTGGATATCGCCAGCGCCAACCTCAAGACCATCAACGACCTGATCGACCGCATGGGCCGGATCACCGCCAGCCTGCGCTCCTTCGCCCGGCGCGGGGACGACCAGGGCCGGGCCAGCCTCGGCAAGGCGGTCGAAGCCGCGCTGCAACTGCTGGGCGGCCGCCTCGAAAGCCTGAAGATCCAGGTGCATGCCGGTTACGACGACGTGCAGGTACAGATCGACCAGACGCGTCTTGAACAAATCCTGGTGAACCTGATCGGCAACGCCCTGGACGCCATGCAGAGCCAACCCGAGCCGCGGCTGTGGCTTGAAGGCACTGCCTCGGATGGCAAATATCGCCTGCGGGTGCGGGACAACGGCCATGGCATCGATCCCGAGGCGCGCAAGCATTTGTTCGAACCCTTCTTCACCACCAAACCCGGCGAACAGGGCCTGGGCCTGGGCCTGACCCTTTCGGCGAGCCTGGCCGCCGCCGCGGGCGGGCATCTGGAGGTCGAACACCCGGCCGAAGGTGGAACCACGTTTGCCCTCAGTTTACCGTTGGTAAGCCCTTTACCTGCCGAGCAGCCATGAATAACGACCTGAGCGTACTGATCGTCGAAGACGACCCCCATGTCCTGCTGGGTTGCCAGCAGGCCCTGTCCCTGGAAGACATTCCCTGCATCGGCGTGGGCAGCGCCGAAGAGGCTCTGGAGCGGGTCGGCGATGACTTTGCCGGCATCGTCATCAGCGACATTCGCCTGCCGGGCATCGATGGCCTGGAGCTGCTGACCCGCCTCAAGGCCCGGGACCGCAGCCTGCCGGTGGTGCTGATCACCGGCCACGGCGACATCTCCATGGCCGTTGGCGCCATGCAAAAAGGCGCCTATGACTTCATGGAGAAACCCTTCTCCCCCGAACGCCTGGTGGACGTCGCCCGTCGCGCCCTGGAGCAACGCAGCCTGGCCCGGGAGGTTTCATCGCTGCGCCGGCAACTGGCCGAACGCGACTCCCTGGAAGGCCGGATCATCGGCCGTTCACCGGCCATGCAGCACCTGCGAGAACTGATCGCCAACGTAGCCGACACCTCGGCCAACGTGCTGATCGAAGGTGAAACCGGCACCGGCAAGGAACTGGTCGCGCGCTGCCTGCACGACTTCAGCCGACGTCACAGCAAACAATTCGTCGCGCTCAACTGCGGCGGCCTGCCGGAGAACCTGTTCGAAAGCGAGATTTTCGGCCACGAAGCCAACGCTTTTACCGGCGCCGGCAAACGACGGATCGGCAAGATCGAGCACGCCGACGGCGGCACGCTGTTTCTCGATGAAGTGGAAAGCATGCCCCTGCCCTTGCAGATCAAGTTGCTGCGGGTGTTGCAGGAACGCACCCTCGAGCGGCTGGGTTCGAACCAGAGTGTGGCCGTGGATTGCCGGGTCATCGCCGCCACCAAGTCCGACCTGGACGAACTGGGCCGGGCCGGGCAGTTTCGCAGCGACTTGTATTACCGCCTCAACGTGGTGACCCTGGAACTGCCGCCCCTGCGCGAGCGCCGCGAAGACATTCTGCAACTGTTCGAGCATTTTCTGCAGCAGTCGTCCCTGCGCTTCGACCGCACGGTGCCGGAGCTGGACAACCAGACGCTGTCCAACCTGATGAGCCACGACTGGCCGGGCAACGTGCGGGAACTGCGCAACGTCGCCGAGCGCTATGCACTCGGCCTGCCGGCCTTCAAGAAGTCGGGGGCCAGCGGCGCCAGCCAGGGCCTGGCCTTCGCCGAAGCGGTGGAAGCCTTCGAACGCAACCTGCTGGTGGACGCCCTGCAACGCAGCGGTGGCAACCTGACCCAGGCCAGTCTCGAACTGGGCATGGCCAAGACCACGCTGTTCGACAAAGTCAAAAAATATGGCCTGAGCCATTAACCTGGGGCAGTAAACCTGTGGACCTGATTTTCAAAGCAGCGCTCGGTGCCACCGTGGTGGTCATCCTGGCGATGCTCGCCAAGACCAAGAACTATTACATCGCCGGGCTGGTGCCACTGTTTCCCACCTTCGCCCTGATCGCCCACTACATTGTCGGCAAGGGCCGCTCGGTGGACGATCTGAAAACCACCATCGTGTTTGGCATGTGGTCGATCATCCCCTACTTCGTCTACCTGGCGACGCTGTATGTGATGGTCGACCGGATGCGTCTGGAGGCTTCGCTGGCCGTGGCGGCGGTGGCTTGGCTGATGGCGGCGACGGTGCTGGTCAGCGTGTGGATGAGACTCCACAGCTGACCCCGCAGGAGCGCCTGTCCAAACCAGTGGTTCAATAACCGACGGTAAAGCGCTGCCGCGAAAACTGCGGCGTCTCCACTTCATCGATCATTGCAATGGCGTAATCGGCAAAGCTGATCCAACTGCGCCCGGCGGCGTCGAACAGCAGGTGATCCTTGCCGATACGGAACTGACCGGTGCGCTCGGTCTCGACGAACTCCGCCGAGGGCGAGAGGAAGGTCCAGTCCAGGTCCTGTTCCTTGAGCAGCACGTCCAGGAATAATGCTCCGGCGCTGGCTTCGGCGAGGTATTCCTCAGGGAAGCCTTCGCTGTCGATCACACGGCTATTGTCCGGCAGCAGCAACGAACCGGCCCCGCCCACCACCAGCAAGCGCTTGACCCCGGCAGCCTTGATTGGGGCGATGACCTTGTCGGCCGGCACGGTGGCGAAATGGGCGGCGCAGATCACCACATCATGACCGGCTACCGCTGCGATTAAGGCCTCGCTGTCCAATACATCCAACTGCTGGCTGACCACACCGGCCCTCTTACCGATCTTGGCCGTGTTACGGGCAATGGCCGTCACGCTGTGGCCACGACGCAGGGCTTCTTCCAACAACTGGCTGCCGGCCCGACCGGTGGCGCCGATGATTGCGATTTTGCTCATGATGTTCTCCATTGGTTAGCGATGTTGAAATACAGGCTCTTGTGGCGAGAGGATTTATCCCCGCTGGGCTGCGTAGCAGCCCTATAGCTGACATTGAGGTTCATCAGACGGAGCGCTTCGCCTGTTTTGGGGTTGCTGCGCAACCCAGCGGGGATAAATCCCCTCGCCACAACGGTGCTCTGATCAAAGATCGGTATTCACCACTTCATCTCACCCTTGGCCACCTTGGCACTGAGCTCCAGGGAGCTGTCTTCCCCCAGATCGGGGTAGCGCTGCTTCATGGCGGCGATCAGGGCGGCGGAGTCCTTGGCTTTGGCGGTTTCTTCGTCGAAGGCCTTGATGTACTCGGCGGTAAATTTCACCGGAGCCAGGGACCGGGCACTATCACCCAGGTAATGGCCGGGAATCACAGTGTTCGGTTGCAGTTTTTCAATGCCCTCCAGCGTCGCCAGCCAATCCTTGTGGGACTGCGGCGTCTGCGTGTCGGCCATCCAGACGTGAATGTTCTCGGCCACCACGACGCCGCCGACCACCGCCTTGATCGACGGGATCCACACGAAGCTGCGGTCCGGTTGCGGGCCATCAAGACCGATGATCTGCAAGCGCTTGCCCTCCAGGGTCAGGCTGTCGCCCTTGAGTACCTGGGGTACGATCGCTTTGCTCGGCGCATCCGCCTTGAGGATCGGCCCCCAATATTTCAACTTGCCGTCCATGGTGTGCTTGATGTGTTCGACGGTCGGCGCAGAGGCCAGCACCTTGGCATCCGGGAACGCGGCGGTCAGGGTCTCCAGACCAAAATAGTAGTCGGGATCGCCGTGGCTGATGTAGATCGTGGTCAATTGCTTGCCGCTGGCGCGGATTTTCTGCACCACCTGTTCGGCCTGGGACTTGCCGAACTGGGCGTCCACCAACACCACTTCTTTTTCCCCACTGACCAATACCGAGGTCACCGGGAAAACGGCCGTCGCGCCAGGGTTGTAGACCTCCAGGGCAAGGTCGGCTGCCCAGGTGTTGGCCGCAAAAATCATCGAAGCGCTGGTCAGCAGCAGACGCTTGAATAAGGTGGATCCGGTCATGTTGTGCTCCGTTGTGCATAAGCCCGATTGGGAATGAGCGCAGCTTAGGGACCTGACTCGTTTCAAAAAATGCGATGCTTGGACATAGTTTGTTTCTGAAATCGGGCAAATCATGGATCGTCTACAAGCAATGCAAGTGTTCGTCGCCGTGGTGGAACTGGGCAGTCAGTCGGCAGCAGCCGAACATCTGGACCTGTCACGACCGGTGGTGTCACGGTATCTGGCGGAACTGGAAGACTGGGTTGGTGCCCGACTGATGCACCGCACCACTCGCAAATTGAGCCTGACGGCCGCGGGTTTGGAGATCCTGCCGCGCTGTCGGCAGATGCTGGATCTGTCCGGCGACATGCAGGCCGCCGTCAGTACGTCGGACGATGCGCCACGGGGTATGCTGCGCATCAGCGCCAGCACCTCGTTCGGCCAAGCCCAATTGGCGGCAGCCATGACCGAGTTCGTCGTGCGCTACCCAGGGGTCAGCGTCGACCTGCAAATGCTCGACCGCACCGTGAACCTGGTGGACGAGCGCATCGACCTGGCGATCCGCATGAGCAACGACCTGGACCCGAACCTGATCGCCCGCCGCCTCACAGTCTGTCGCTCGGTGATCTGCGCCTCGCCCGGCTACCTGCGTGAACACCCAACGCCCCAACGGGTCGAGGATTTGAGCCGGCACAACTGCCTGACCCACTCCTACGTCGGCAAGAGCCTGTGGCATTTCGAGCAGGACGGCGAGCAGGTCTCGGTGCCGGTGCAGGGCAACATCAGCGCCAACGAAGCCAGCACATTGCTGCAGGCAACGATATCCGGTGCGGGCGTGGCGATGCTGCCCAGCTACCAGGCCGGCACCCACATCAAGAACGGCGAACTGATCCGCCTGTTGCCCCACGCCGAACCCCGCCGGATGAACATGTACGCGGTGTATGCCTCACGCAAACACATGCCGTCGGCGCTGCGTAGCCTACTGGATTTTTTGGTACTCAAATTTCCCGAGAGGCCGGAGTGGGATGTTGGGTTGTAAACGATAGCCGCCTCACCGCCAACTTCCTGTGGGAGCGAGCCTGCTCGCGATAGCGGTGCAACAGCCAATGGAGATGTGGACTGACCCTGCGCTATCGCGAGCAGGCTCGCTCCCACAATAGAGATCGGTGTATATCCTTGACCCTGCACCAGGATTTCACCAACAGCCCGCCCCAAGGCATACTTGCCACCCTCCGTATTCCAGAACCCAGAACCGCCCCATGCGTATCCACGTCAGTTTCATCGACCGCGTCGGCATTACCCAGGAAGTCCTGGCGCTGCTCGGTGGGCGCAATCTCAATCTGGATGCGGTGGAGATGGTGCCGCCCAACGTCTACATCGATGCCCCGACCCTCAGCCCGCAGGTGCTGGACGAATTACGCGAGGCGCTGTTCAGCGTGCGGGGCGTGCAGGCGGTCACCGTGGTGGACATCCTGCCCGGCCAGCGTCGGCATTTGCAGCTCGACGCCCTGCTCGCGGCCATGACCGACCCGGTACTGGCCCTCGACAGCGCCGGCCACGTATTGCTGGCCAACCCGGCATTGATCGCCCTGTACGGGCGTGAACCGGCCGGGGAAAGCGTTGCCGAGCTGTTCGGTGACGAAGCCCTGTTGGTCGCTCTGCTGGAGAATGGTTTCCGCCTGCCGCTTCGGGAAATCACCCTCAACGGCCAGACCTTACTGCTGGACGCCACGCCCATTACAAACGCCGGTGCGTTGCTGACCCTCTATCAGCCAAACCGCATCGGCGAACGCCTATCGGCGCTGCACCACGACCACGCCGAAGGGTTTGACGCGTTGCTGGGCGAATCCCCGGCGATCCGCACCCTCAAGGCCCGGGCCCAGCGGGTAGCGGCGTTGGATGCACCGTTACTGATCCAGGGCGAAACCGGCACGGGCAAAGAGCTGGTGGCCCGGGCCTGCCATGCCATCAGTGCCCGCCATGGCGCGCCGTTCCTGGCCCTGAACTGTGCGGCGCTGCCGGAGAATCTGGCCGAAAGTGAACTGTTCGGCTACGCCCCCGGCGCCTTCACCGGCGCGCAACGGGGTGGCAAGCCGGGGCTGATGGAACTGGCGAACCAGGGCACGGTATTTCTCGATGAAATCGGCGAGATGTCGCCCTACCTGCAAGCCAAGCTGCTGCGGTTCTTGAACGATGGCAGCTTCCGTCGGGTCGGCGGCGACCGGGAAATCAAGGTCAACGTGCGAATCCTCAGCGCGACCCACCGCAACCTGGAAAAAATGGTCAGCGAAGGTTCGTTCCGCGAAGACCTGTTCTATCGCCTGAACGTGCTCAACGTCGAAGTGCCGCCGCTGCGTGAACGCGGCCAGGACATCTTGCTGCTGGCGCGCTACTTCATGCAGCAGGCCTGTGCGCAAATCCAGCGCCCAGTCTGCCGCTTGGCCCCCGGCACCTACCCGGCGCTGCTGGGCAACCGCTGGCCGGGCAATGTGCGGCAATTGCAGAACGTGATCTTCCGCGCCGCGGCCATCTGTGAAAGCAGCCTGGTGGACATTGGCGACCTGGACATTGCCGGCACGTCTGTGGCGCGCCAGGGTGACGTGGAAGTCGAGAGCCTTGAGCAAGCGGTGGAAGCCTTCGAAAAACATCTGCTCGAAAGCCTCTACGTCAACTACCCCTCGACCCGCCAGCTCGCCAGCCGCCTGCAAACCTCCCATACAGCGATTGCCCATCGGTTGCGTAAATACGGGATTTCCGGCAAGCCGTAAGCACGCTGCTGCCCTCTGTGGGAGCGAGCCTGCTCGCGATAGCGATGTATCAGTCAATATCCGTGCTGGCTGACCCACCGCTATCGCGAGCAGGCTCGCTCCCACATTGGGACCTGCGGCGTATCCGGAACCTGGCTCAAAAACGACCTCCACCTGTACTGAAAGCGCTACAGCGGAACGATATCGATACACTTGGCGCTAAGCTGCGCCGCGCAAGGCTTTGATCCCACAACGATTTTTTCCAGGCGTATAGCTGTAGCGATTTCGCTACAGCCCAATACATTCTGCGTTCGATAAAACCAAGCAACTCATTGATATATAAACATTTATTAGCATTGGCCGCATTCTTGCTAAGGATATAACCATTCGGCCGGGCCAAGCCCCGCGCCTTTCTTCGCGTCCACCAGACGAATCTGGCCCCAGGAGTTTCCATGAGCGAGTTGCGTTTCACTGAAGATCACGAATGGCTGCGCACTGAAGCCGATGGCAGCGTTACCGTCGGTATTACCGCGTTTGCCCAGAACGCCTTGGGCGATGTGGTCTATGTTCAGTTACCGGAACTGCAAAGCTACGCCAAGGGTGACGAAGCCTCTACCGTGGAATCGGTGAAAGCCGCCAGCGGCGTGTACATGCCGCTGGACGGAGAAGTGCTGGAAGTGAACCCGGCCCTGGAAAGCAATCCGGAACTGGTCAACGAAGATCCGCTGGGCGAAGGCTGGTTTTTCCGATTCAAGCCCGCCGACGCCACCCAAGTTGACCAACTGCTGAATCAGGACGCCTATGACCGCCTGATCAAAGCCAACGCCGAAGCCTGAGGAGCGCAACATGACCGTTAATCTCGGCACCGCCAACGAATTCATCGCCCGCCACATCGGCCCGCGAGCCAGCGACGAGCAAGCCATGCTCGAGCGCCTGGGCTACGACTCCCTGGAAGCGTTGAGCGCCAGCGTCATTCCGGAAAGCATCAAGGGCACCAGCGTGCTGGACATGGGCGACGGCCAGAGCGAAGCCGATGCACTGGCCTCGATCAAGGCCATCGCTGGCAAGAACCAACTGTTCAAGACCTACATCGGCCAGGGCTACTACAACTGCCACACGCCAGCGCCGATCCTGCGCAACCTGCTGGAAAACCCGGCCTGGTACACCGCCTATACCCCCTACCAGCCGGAAATTTCCCAGGGCCGTCTCGAGGCACTGCTGAACTTCCAGACCTTGATCAGCGACCTGACCGGCCTGCCGATCGCCAACGCATCCTTGCTGGACGAAGCCACCGCCGCCGCGGAGGCCATGACCTTCTGCAAGCGCCTGAGCAAGAACAAGGGCAGCAATGCCTTCTTCGCTTCCCGCCATTGCCACCCGCAAACCCTCGATGTGCTGCGCACCCGTGCCGAGCCCTTGGGCATCGACGTGGTCGTGGGCGACGAACGCGAACTGACCGATGTCGGCAGTTTCTTCGGCGCGCTGTTGCAATACCCAGCCAGCAACGGTGACCTGTTCGATTACCGTGAACTGGCCGAACGCTTCCATGCCGCCAACGCCCTGGTCGCTGTCGCCGCAGACCTGCTGGCCCTGACCCTGCTGACGGCACCGGGTGAGTTCGGCGCCGACGTGGCCATCGGCAGCGCCCAGCGCTTCGGCGTGCCGTTGGGCTTTGGCGGCCCACACGCGGCGTATTTCTCTACCAAGGATGCCTTCAAGCGCGATATGCCGGGCCGCCTTGTGGGTGTTTCCGTGGACCGTTTCGGCAAGCCGGCCTTGCGCCTGGCGATGCAGACCCGCGAACAACACATCCGTCGCGAGAAAGCCACGAGCAACATTTGCACCGCCCAGGTCTTGCTGGCCAACATCGCCAGCATGTACGCCGTGTATCACGGCCCTAAAGGCCTGACTCAAATCGCCAACCGCATCCACCACCTCACCGCGATCCTCGCCAAGGGCCTGGGCGCGTTGGGCCTGGCTGTCGAGCAGGACAGCTTTTTCGACACCCTGACCCTGCACACCGGCGCGCAAACCACCGCCCTGCACGACAAGGCGCGTGCCCAGCGCATCAACCTGCGCGTGGTGGACGCTGAACGCCTGGGCCTGTCCCTGGACGAAACCACCTGCCAGGCTGACGTCGAAACGTTGTGGAGCCTGTTGGCCGACGGCAAGGCCCTGCCGGACTTCGCCGCCCTGGCCGCCACCGTGCAAAGCCGTATCCCGGCCGAGCTGGTGCGCCAGTCGGCGGTCCTCAGCCACCCGGTGTTCAACCGCTATCACTCCGAAACCGAGCTGATGCGCTACCTGCGTAAGCTCGCCGACAAGGACTTGGCCCTGGATCGCACCATGATCCCGCTGGGTTCCTGCACCATGAAACTCAACGCCGCCAGCGAAATGATCCCGGTGACCTGGGCCGAGTTCGGCGCCCTGCACCCATTCGCCCCCGCCGAACAGAGCGCCGGCTACCAGCAACTGACCGACGAACTGGAAGCCATGCTCTGCGCTGCTACCGGTTACGACGCGGTGTCGTTGCAACCAAACGCCGGTTCCCAGGGTGAATACGCCGGTCTGCTGGCGATCCGCGCCTATCACCAGAGCCGTGGCGAAGACCGTCGCGATATCTGCCTGATCCCATCGTCGGCCCACGGCACCAACCCGGCCACCGCCAACATGGCCGGCATGCGTGTGGTCGTGACCGCCTGCGATGCTCGCGGCAACGTCGACATCGAAGACCTGCGGGCCAAGGCCACCGAGCACCGCGAACACCTCGCGGCGCTGATGATCACCTACCCGTCCACCCACGGTGTGTTCGAGGAAGGCATCCGCGAAATCTGCGGGATCATTCATGACAACGGCGGCCAGGTGTACATCGACGGCGCCAACATGAACGCCATGGTCGGCCTCTGCGCCCCAGGCAAGTTCGGTGGCGACGTGTCGCACCTGAACCTGCACAAGACCTTTTGCATTCCTCACGGCGGTGGCGGCCCGGGTGTCGGCCCGATCGGCGTCAAGTCCCACCTGGCACCGTTCCTGCCGGGCCACGCCAACATGGCGCGCAAGGAAGGCGCGGTGTGCGCGGCGCCATTTGGCAGCGCAAGCATCCTGCCGATCACCTGGATGTACATCCGCATGATGGGCGGCGCGGGCCTCAAGCGTGCCTCGCAGTTGGCAATCCTCAACGCCAACTACATTGCCCGCCGTCTGGAAGAACACTACCCGGTGCTCTACTCCGGCAGCAACGGCCTGGTGGCCCACGAATGTATCCTCGACCTGCGCCCGCTCAAGGACAGCAGCGGCATCAGCGTCGATGACGTGGCCAAGCGCCTGATCGACTTCGGCTTCCACGCCCCGACCATGTCGTTCCCAGTGGCCGGTACGCTGATGATCGAGCCGACCGAAAGCGAATCCAAGGAAGAACTGGACCGCTTCTGCGACGCCATGATCTGCATCCGCGAAGAAATCCGTGCGGTGGAAAACGGCAGCCTGGACAAAGACGACAACCCGCTGAAAAACGCCCCACACACCGCCGCGGAAATCGTCGGCGAGTGGACCCACCCCTATAGCCGCGAACAAGCGGTGTACCCGGTGGCGTCGTTGATCGACGGCAAATACTGGCCGCCGGTGGGCCGGGTCGACAACGTGTTCGGCGACCGCAACCTGGTCTGCGCCTGCCCGTCGATCGAAAGCTACGCTTGACCTGAGCGGAGGGCGATCTACCAGCCCTCCGAATCCTCTGTGGGAGCGAGCCTGCTCGCGATAGCGGCGTAACAGCCAATAGAGATGTTGCCTGACACTCCGCTATCGCGAGCAGGCTCGCTCCCACAAGGATCTATGCCAGACCTTAAACCGTCGATCCTCATAAAAAGAAACCGGAGAAACACCATGTCGTTAAGCGTGTTCGACCTGTTCAAAATCGGCATCGGCCCCTCCAGTTCCCACACGGTCGGCCCGATGCGTGCCGCTGCCCGTTTCGTCGAAGGGCTGCGTCGTGATGACCTGCTCAACACCACCGCCAGCGTCAAGGTCGAGCTCTACGGCTCACTCGGCGCCACCGGCAAAGGCCACGGCAGTGACAAGGCCGTGCTGCTGGGTCTGGAAGGCGAACACCCGGATACCGTGGACACTGAAACGGTCGACGCCCGCTTGCGAGAGATTCGCAGCAACGGGCGCCTGAACCTGCTGGGTGAACACTGCATTGAATTCAACGAAAAACTGCACCTGGCGATGATTCGCAAGCCGCTGCCTTTTCATCCCAACGGCATGATCTTCCGCGCTTTTGATGCGGCGGGCCTGCAGGTGCGCAGCCGCGAGTATTACTCGGTAGGCGGTGGTTTTGTCGTCGACGAAAGCGCTGCCGGCGCCGACCGTATCGTCGAAGATGCCACCCCCCTGACCTTCCCGTTCAAAAGCGCCAAGGACTTGTTGAGCCACTGCACCACCTATGGCTTGTCCATCAGCCAGGTGATGCTGACCAACGAAAGTGCCTGGCGCCCCGAAGCCGAAACCCGCGCCGGCCTGCTGAAGATCTGGCAGGTGATGCAGGATTGCGTGGCGGCCGGCTGCCGCAACGAAGGCATTCTGCCGGGCGGGCTGAAGGTCAAGCGCCGGGCGGCGGCGCTGCACCGTCAGTTGTGCAAGAACCCGGAAGCTGCCCTGCGCGACCCGCTTTCGGTGCTGGACTGGGTCAACCTGTATGCCCTGGCCGTCAACGAAGAAAACGCCTACGGTGGCCGCGTCGTCACCGCGCCGACCAACGGCGCGGCGGGAATCATCCCGGCCGTACTGCATTACTACATGCGCTTCATCCCTGGGGCCAATGAAGACGGCGTGGTGCGGTTCCTGCTGACCGCCGCCGCCATCGGCATCCTGTACAAGGAAAACGCCTCCATCTCCGGCGCCGAAGTCGGTTGCCAGGGTGAAGTCGGCGTGGCCTGTTCCATGGCCGCCGGCGCCCTGTGCGAAGTGCTCGGCGGCACCGTGCAGCAAGTGGAAAACGCCGCCGAGATCGGCATGGAACACAACCTCGGCCTGACCTGCGACCCCATCGGCGGCCTGGTGCAAGTGCCGTGCATCGAGCGCAACGCCATGGGCTCCGTGAAAGCCATCAATGCGGTGCGCATGGCCATGCGCGGCGACGGGCATCACTTCGTTTCCCTCGACAAAGTCATCCGCACCATGCGCCAGACCGGCGCCGACATGAAAAGCAAATACAAGGAGACCGCCCGCGGCGGTCTGGCGGTCAACATCATCGAATGCTGATGCGCTTGCCTCACTTCTACATTTTTCCCAGGAGCTGATATGTCCACCGAACCATTGCTGAAGACCCCGTTGCACGCCCTGCACCTCGAACTCGGCGCCCGCATGGTGCCATTCGCCGGCTATGACATGCCGGTGCAATACCCATTGGGCGTGATGAAAGAACATCAGCACACCCGCGATCAGGCCGGGCTGTTCGACGTGTCCCACATGGGCCAGATCCGCCTGAGCGGCGCAAACGCCGCCAAAGCCTTGGAAACCCTGGTGCCGGTGGACATCATCGACCTGCCGGTGGGCATGCAGCGCTATGCCATGTTCACCAACGAAAACGGCGGCATCCTCGACGACCTGATGGTCGCCAACCTGGGCAACGACGAGCTGTTCCTGGTGGTCAACGCGGCCTGCAAGGAGCAGGACCTGGCCCACCTGCGCGCCCATATCGGCGACCAGTGCAGCATCGAGCCACTGTTCGAAGCCCGCGCCCTGCTCGCCCTGCAAGGCCCGGCCGCCGTCACCGTACTTGCACGACTGGCGCCAGACGTGGCAAAGATGACCTTCATGCAGTTCCAGCGCGTCACGCTGCTGGGTATGGACTGCTTTGTCAGCCGTTCGGGCTACACCGGTGAAGACGGTTTCGAGATCTCGGTGCCCGCCGCCGAGGCCGAAAAACTGGCCCGCGCCCTACTGGCCGAACCGGAAGTGGCCGCCATCGGTCTGGGCGCTCGCGACTCCCTGCGCCTCGAAGCCGGCCTGTGCCTTTATGGCCACGACATGAACACTGAAACGACCCCGATCGAAGCCAGCCTGCTTTGGGCGATCTCTAAAGCCCGCCGCGCCGATGGCGCCAGGGCCGGTGGTTTCCCGGGCGCTGAAACCGTGTTCGCCCAGCAACAGGGCGGCGTGAAGCGCAAACGCGTCGGCCTGCTGCCCCAGGAACGCACACCCGTGCGCGAAGGTGCGGAGATCGTCGACGAAGCGGGCGAGATTATCGGTACGGTGTGCAGCGGCGGTTTCGGCCCGAGCCTGGGCGCTCCGTTGGCGATGGGTTACCTGGACAGCGCCTATGTCGCACTGGATACGCCAGTCTGGGCCATCGTGCGTGGGAAAAAAGTGCCTTTGCTTGTAAGCAAAATGCCATTTGTTCCACAACGCTACTACCGCGGTTGATTGACTGTTTCTATACGTAACGCGGTTGCGTTATACGTGCACTAATGTGTAACGCAACCGCCATAAAAAGGTGCATCTACTCGATATTGAAATTGCACCTATAACGTTGAAAACAATTGAACAGCCTATCGAATAAGCCCCAGCCCGCAGCCCCTGTAAATACGAGAATGCTGAGCAAATACGGGGCCTTCAGAGGGGGTTGTTTTTTTGTTCATAGTTGGCGTAGAGTTTGGTCACTGTGTTTGCATGGGTCGCTTGGAACCGTGACCTGGGCAGTAGCCTATGAAGTTCGCTACATCCCGCTCGACGTCTCTTACTTTCCTGCAACCCAGCCCCAGTACTCTTTCATGTGGAAGAGGCTGTCATTAATTTAGCGTCAAGGAAATAAGAAAATGTCTGATCGTCAGAGCGGTACCGTCAAGTGGTTCAACGACGAAAAAGGTTTTGGTTTTATCACTCCTGAAAACGGTCCGGATCTGTTCGTGCACTTCCGCGCCATCCAGGGCACCGGTTTCAAAAGCCTGAAGGAAGGCCAGAAAGTCACTTTCGTCGCAGTGCAGGGCCAAAAAGGCATGCAGGCCGACCAAGTGGAACCCCTCCCATAGGTTGTAGCTTTTGCGCATTAAAAAAGCCCCTGATTGATATCAGGGGCTTTTTTATGGGCGTAAATCCGTAAAATGGCCTCTTTTTCGTCCGAGGCCGTCATGCCCAAACACCTGCTCATCCCCCAAGGCGAGTTCCCTCCCGCCACCCTGGGCCGTCGCCTGGCCGCGATGTTCTATGACTTTTTACTGTGCACGGCCCTGCTGATCGTCACTGGCGGCGTCTACAAGATGATTCAGATGGCGATCATCGGCGAAGAAAAAATGCGCGCCCTCACCGACGCCGGCGCACTGGACGGCGACCCGCTACTGTCCACCGTGCTGCTTTTCGTGCTGTTCGGCTTCTTCGCCAAGTTCTGGACCCATAACGGCCAGACCCTGGGCATGCAGGTGTGGTGCATTCGCGTGCAGAACGCCGATGGCACGGCGATCAGCCTGTGGCAGGCCCTGTTGCGATTTGTCGTGTCGATCGCCTCATTGCTGCTGGTGGGACTGGGCTTCATCTGGTCGCTGTTCGACAAGCGCAAGCGCACCTGGCATGACATCTACTCGGATACGCAACTGGTGCGAATTCCCAAGAAAAAGAAATAGGTCGCAAGCTGCAAGCTTTGGACTTGCAGCTTGCAACTTGAAGCTACCTTCAGGCATTGCCCGCCAGCTTCATCCGCGCCGCCTGAGTGAAGTCCAGCATGCGCTTGAGCGGGCGAATGGCCTGGGGGATCAGCGCCGGGTCGACGAATATCTCGTTGGTGCCTTCCTGCAGGCTCTTGAGCGTGCGCTCCAGGGTATTCATCGCCATCCACGGGCAGTGCGCGCAACTGCGGCATGCCGCGCCGTTGCCGGCGGTGGGGGCTTCGATGAAGACCTTGTCGGGGCACAACTGCTGCATCTTGTAGAAGATGCCACGGTCAGTGGCGACGATCAGTGTTTTGTTTGGCAGGCTTTGGGCTGCGGCGATCAACTGGCTGGTGGAGCCCACCGCGTCGGCCAGTTCAATCACCGAGGTTGGCGACTCAGGGTGCACCAGGATCGCGGCGTCCGGGTACAGCGCCTTCATGTCCTCCAACTGCTTGGACTTGAACTCTTCGTGGACGATGCAGGCGCCGTCCCAGAGCAGCATGTCGGCGCCGGTCTTGCGCTGGATATAAGTGCCCAGGTGCTTGTCGGGGCCCCAGATGATCGTCTCGCCGTTGTCCATCAGGCTCTCGACGATTTCCAGTGCGCAACTGGACGTCACCACCCAGTCGGCCCGGGCTTTGACCGCTGCCGACGTGTTGGCGTACACCACCACGGTGCGCTCCGGGTGCTGGTCGCAGAACGCCGAGAACTCCTCCACCGGGCAACCCAGGTCCAGGGAGCACGTGGCTTCCAGGGTCGGCATCAATACGCGTTTTTCGGGGTTGAGGATCTTGGCGGTCTCGCCCATGAACTTGACCCCGGCCACCACCACGGTCTTGGCCGCATGGGCGTTGCCGAAGCGGGCCATTTCCAGGGAGTCGGACACACAGCCCCCGGTCTCTTCGGCCAGGGCCTGGATGATCGGGTCGCAGTAGAAGTGCGCGACCAGCACCGCATCCTGAGCCTTGAGCTCGGCGGCAATGGCGGCGCGGTACCAGGCCTCTTGCTCGGCGGTCAGCGGCTTGGGCTGTTTGGCGTCGAGATGGGCCTGAACCAGAAGGCGTTCGGAAATTTGCGTCATGTTCGCAAGACCTGCAGGCGCGTTTTGCGCGAAAGTCGAGTATACACCCGGCTCCGGACCACTCGGGTACCGCCGGGAAAGTGGGTATCAATCAGGCACGGTATAGCGTGAAGCCGGCAAGGCTACAGAATAACCCGCCGTTGCAAAAGATCATTCTGACCTGTGCCCTGTGGCCAGCGCTCTATCTGTGGGAGCAAGGCTTGCCCGCGAAGCTGGCGCCTCGATTTCTGAAAAACCGCATGGCCTTCATCGCGAGCAAGCCTTGCTCTCACAGCCGCCTCAACCTGACTGAAATGTAATCACTTCGCGTTCCCGCCTGTGTCATCTTTCTTTCAACCCTGCACACGGACGCCCCTGTGCTCGCTGCAAATCGACTGACGGACTTCAAACGGCATGCAATCAAATACTTCCCGGCGAACCTTCGTAAAAGGCCTGACTGCCGGCGGCATCCTGGCTGGCCTGGGCTTGTGGCGCGCGCCCGTCTGGGCGGTCACCAGCCCCGGCCAACCCAATGTACTGACGGGCACCGAGTTCGACCTGTTCATCGGCGAAAGCCCGGTCAACTTCACCGGCAATCCGCGCATCGCCCAGACCATCAACGGCGGCATCCCCGGCCCGCTGCTGCGCTGGCGTGAGGGTGACACCGTGACCCTGCGGGTGCGCAACCGTTTGAAAGATCCAACCTCCATCCACTGGCACGGCATTCTGCTGCCGGCCAACATGGACGGCGTGCCGGGGTTGAGCTTCAAGGGCATCGAGCCCGATGGCATGTACGTCTATCAATTCAAGGTCCGGCAAAACGGTACTTACTGGTACCACAGTCATTCCGGCTTCCAGGAACAGTCCGGGGTCTACGGCCCACTGGTGATCGACGCCAAGGAGCCCGAGCCCTTCCTGTACGAGCGCGACTACGTGGTGATGCTCACCGACTGGACCGACGAAGACCCCGCCGATGTCATCCGCAAGCTCAAGAAGCAATCGGACTACTACAACTACAACAAACGCACCGTCGGTGATTTCATTGACGATGTCGGCAAGAACGGCTGGGCCGCCACCGTGGCCGATCGCAAGATGTGGGCCGAAATGAAGATGAACCCCACCGACCTGGCCGACATCAGTGGCGCCACCTACACCTACCTCATGAACGGCCAGACGCCGGACATGAACTGGACCGGTCTGTTCAAACCCGGCGAACGCCTTCGCCTGCGCTTGATCAATGGCTCGTCCATGACCTATTTCGACGTGCGCATCCCCGGCCTGAAAATGACCGTGGTGGCGTCCGATGGACAGTACGTCAAACCGGTGAGCGTCGATGAGCTGCGCATCGCCGTGGCCGAAACCTATGACGTTATCGTCGAGCCAAGCGAAGAAGCCTATACGCTGTTTGCCCAATCGATGGATCGCACAGGCTACGCCTGCGGCACCCTGGCGACCCGTTCCGGTCTTTCGGCAACGGTGCCGCCGCTGGATCCACGGCCACTGGTCACCATGGACGACATGGGCATGGGTGGTATGGATCACGGATCGATGCAAGGCATGGCGGGCATGGATCACAGCCAGATGGCGGGGATGGACCACGGTTCCATGCAAGGCATGGACGACGGGCTGTCCCATCCAGACTCCGAAAAAGACAATCCGCTGGTGGACATGCAGGCCATGAGCGTCAGCCCCAAGCTCGACGACCCGGGCATGGGCCTGCGCAACAACGGTCGCAAGGTCCTCACCTACTCGGACCTGCGCAGCACGTTCCCCGACCCCGACGGGCGTGAACCGGGCCGCACCCTTGAACTGCACCTGACCGGCCACATGGAGAAATTCAGCTGGTCGTTCAACGGCGTGAAGTTCTCCGATGCCGCACCGCTGCTGCTCAAGTACGGCGAGCGCCTGCGCATCGTGCTGATCAACGACACCATGATGACTCACCCCATCCACCTGCACGGTATGTGGAGCGATCTGGAGGACGAGAATGGCCAGTTCATGGTGCGTAAACACACCATCGATGTGCCGCCGGGCTCCAAACGCAGTTACCGGGTCACCGCCGACGCCCTCGGACGCTGGGCATATCACTGCCACTTGCTGTTCCACATGGAGATGGGGATGTTCCGTGAAGTTCGGGTGCAGGAATGAGGAGCCGACCATGACCACTATTTTTCACTACCCCCTGGCACTTTTTGCCAGCCTCACCCTGGGCGCCACTGGCTCGGCCTGGGCCGCGAGCGATGCCATGCAAGGCATGGATCACAGCCAGATGCAGGGGATGGACCATAGCCAGATGCAAGGCATGGACTCGATGCAGGGTATGGAACCGATGCAATCGGCCCCCACCAGCAGCCGCACGTCGATTCCCGAGCTGACCGACGCCGACCGCGCCGCCGTCTACGAAGACCATGGCGGCCATGCCGTGCATGACAGCGCCATCCATTCATTCTTGCTCATCGACCAATTGGAATGGCAAGACGCCGATGATGGCAGTGCCCTGAGCTGGGACGCCTCGGGCTGGATCGGCGGCGACATCGATCGCTTGTGGCTGCGCTCCGAAGGCGAACGCACCAACGGCAAGACCGAGGAAGCCGAACTCCAGGCACTGTGGGGGCATGCCGTCAGCCCCTGGTGGGACGTGGTCGCCGGCGTGCGCCAGGATTTCAAGCCGGGCGACCCGCAAACCTGGGCCGCCTTCGGTGTACAGGGCATGGCGCTGTATAACTTTGAAGCCGAGGCCACCGCGTTCATCGGCGAAGGCGGTCAGAGTGCGGTGCGCCTGGAAGGCGACTACGACATCCTGCTGACCAATCGTCTGATCCTGCAACCCACCGCCGAAGCCAACTTTTACGGCAAGAACGATCCCGATCGCGGTGTCGGCTCCGGGCTGTCGGACACTGAAGTGGGTGTGCGGCTGCGCTACGAAATCCGCCGTGAGTTCGCCCCTTATATCGGCGTCACCTGGAACCGCGTCTACGGCAACACTGCCGACTACGCCCGGGAAGAGAACGAAGACCGCAGCGAGGCACGCCTGGTGCTGGGCGTGCGCATGTGGTTCTGAGGGTGTTTGTAATCGCAGTCAACTAAAAAACTAGAAACCTGAGCTGTAGGAGTCCTTGCATGTCATTTATCAGAACCGCTGTAGTCACCGTCGCGCTGTCCACAGGCCTGTTAATCAGTGGCCTGGCCCAAGCGCACCCAAAGCTGCTTTCCTCCACGCCCGCCGAAGGTGCTGAAGGTGCGGCGCCGGCAAAGATCGAACTGCATTTTTCCGAGAACCTGATGACCAAGTTCTCCGGCGCCAAGCTGGTCATGACCGGGATGCCCGGCATGTCGGCGCACTCGCCCATGCCCATGAAGGCCAAGGTCTCCGGCAGCGATGACCCCAAAACCATGGTCATTACCCCGAACGCTCCGCTCACCACCGGCACCTACCAGGTCCAGTGGCGCGCGGTGTCGTCCGACACTCACCCGATCACCGGCAATGTCACGTTCAAGGTGAAGTGACTTGAGCGCCTCGATCAACATTGACCTGCTCAACATTGTTCTGCGCTTGGCCCTGTACCTGGATCTGATGGTGTTGTTCGGCCTGGCCGCGTTCGGTCTGTATAGCTTGCGCGGCCCAGAGCGGATCTCGGGCGTGGTGGTGCATTTCAAAGCACTTGTGCTGACCACAGCGCTGTTTGGCGTGCTGTTGTCGGTGGCCGCCATGCTGTGCATGGCCTGGGCCATGAGCGGCGTCACCGACTGGAACGAGCTGCTACCGCACATTGAAATGATGGTGTTCGAGACCGACGTGGGTTTGAGCTGGCGTGTTCGGATCGCGGCGCTGTTGCTGGCGACAATTGCTGTGGCCCTGAACCACCCGGCACCGACCGCCAGCTTGTGGCTGGTCACCCTCAGCGGTGCCGTGGCCCTGGCGACACTGGCCTGGACCGGACATGGCGCCATGGACGAAGGCCTGCGCCGTAACTGGCACTTCATCACCGATTTTCTGCACCTGTGGGCAGCGGGCGGCTGGGTAGGCGCCCTGACTGCGTTTGCCCTGCTGCTTCGCCAGGCTGAACACCGGCTGCCGGTCCTGGCGCGAACCCTGACCGGGTTTGAAACCGCCGGGGCGGTGATTGTGGTGGTGATCAGTGTGACAGGGGTGGTGAACTATCTGTTCATCGTCGGTCCTCGCGTCGACGGGCTGCTGGATAGCACCTATGGTCAATTGCTGGCGCTGAAAGTCGTGTTGTTCGCGGCGATGCTGGTGTTTGCCGCGCTGAATCGTTTTCATCTGAGCCCGTTGCTGGAACAGGCTCGGCAGACCGGGGAGCACAGCGTGGCGGTCAATGCCCTGCGGCGCAGCATGGCTCTGGAGTTGTCCGTGGCGGTGGTAATACTGGCGTTAGTGGCATGGCTCGGGACGTTGAGTCCGGCGATGGAATAGCACGACTGACTCCACTGAACAGGGGTTTGGAGTGCACCTGATTTTTAAATACCCCCCACCAGATTTCAGTTTGCCCCACCCCTTACATCCCAGCCTAAATGGAGCTTTATCCAGCAAGGCTCTGTTATGGAAAACGTTCGAACTTCAAGCACCCACGCCGTCTGGCTGATGGTCAGCGTGGTGTTGGTGGCACTGAACCTGCGCCCCTCTATGGCGGCTGTCGGGCCATTGTTATCAGCCATTCGCGGCGAGGTGCCGCTGAGTTTCAGTACCGCTTCGTTACTGACCATGTTGCCGGTCATGGCCATGGGTCTGGCGATGTTCTTGGGCATGCGCATTGCCCTGCGCATCGGTGAGCACCGCACCATCGTGCTGTCGCTGCTGATCATCGGCATCGCCACGGCATCGCGCCTGTACCTGGACAGCGCCGTCGAGCTGATTATCAGCGCGGTGCTGGCGGGGATCGGTATCGCCCTGATCCAGGCCGTGATGCCGGCGCTGATCAAATCGCGCTTCGCCGACAATGTCTCGTTGTTCATGGGCCTGTACGTCACGTCCATCATGGGCGGCGCGGCGCTTGCGGCGTCGTTTTCACCGTTCGTCCTGGCGCAGACCGGCAGCTGGCGTATCGGCCTGGCGATCTGGGCACTGCTGGCGCTGATCGCCCTGGGCTGCTGGTACGCCCAGCGCGCGGCCGTCACGCCTTTGCCCGCTGCCCCGGCGCAGCGCCAGGAATCGTTTTTCAGCAATTCGCGGGCCTGGCTGCTGGCGATCTTCTTCGGCCTCGGTACCGCCTCCTACACCTGCGTGCTGGCGTGGCTGGCGCCGTATTACGTGGAGAAAGGCTGGAGCGAACAGCACGCCGGTCTGCTGCTGGGGTTCCTCACCGCGATGGAAGTATTGTCCGGCCTCGTCACCCCGGCGATTGCCAACCGCAGCCAGGATAAGCGCCTGGTCCTGGCGGTTTTGCTGGCCCTGATCATCGCGGGGTTCTGCGGCCTGATCCTCAGCCCGGACCGCTTCAGCCTGTTGTGGCCTTGCCTGCTGGGGCTGGGCATTGGCGGTCTGTTCCCGATGAGCCTGATCGTATCCCTCGATCACTTGGACAACCCACGTCGGGCCGGTGGTCTGACGGCCTTCGTGCAAGGTATCGGTTACCTGATCGCCGGGCTCTCGCCGTTGATTGCCGGGATGATCCGCGATCAGTTGGGCAGCTTCGAATGGGCCTGGTGGTCGCTCACCGCGGTCATGGCGCTGATGATCGTGATGGTCCTGCGCTTCAATCCCAAACACTACGCGCGACACATCAGCTAGTGGCGTCAAAGGGCTGCAGTTGACTGCGGCCCTGTTTTTCACACTCACCATGACAGCCGGCCGATTTGTCCCTCATGACGTTCCGGTATTTGAAAGCAGGAATAGAACCTTGATGAAAAACGTCGGTTTCGCAGCCGCTCACTGGGGCATGCTCATCTGGGCAATCCTGATCGCAGCGTCGTTCTTTGCCGCGGCGCAGGTCAGTCAGTCAATCGATCCGATCCTGCTCACCGGCTTGCGACTGCTGTTTTCCGCCCTGATGTTCCTGCCGCTGTTACTGCTGAAAAACACCTCGCCGGTCTCCGGCAAAGGCCTGCTGGCCCATGCCGTACTTGGCCTGTTGCTGGCAACGTACTTCGGTTCGTTGTTCGAAGCGTTGCGCTACACCTCGGCGGTCAATACCGCGACGCTGTACACGCTGGTGCCGTTGATGACCTTGTTGTTCGAGGTATTTCTGCTGCCCAACCCAAGCCTCAAGACCCGCCTGCTGCCGATGTCGACCGCAGCGATCGGCGCAGTGTTGCTGACCCTCAAGGGGTCGGCTCCGGGACAATTGCCGGCGCTCTATCCCGTGCTGGTTTTCGGCGCCGGTTGCCTGGCGATGGCGCTGTATTCCCCCCTCAGCCAACGGTTCAAGGTCCGCGCGCTGAAAGGCCGCGACCCGGTGACGATGACGTTCTGGAACATGCTGTTCGGGGCGCTGTTTCTGCTGGTGTTTTGCCTGTTCAGCGGCGGCTGGCGCAGCGCTCTGCAGTTGTCGACGCCGGACATCGGCTGGCTGATGTACCTGGCCGTGTTCGGCACCCTCGCCACTTTCTGGCTGTTGCACCGGGCAATTGGGGTAATCGCGCCGTCCACGGTGGTTTCCTATGTCTACCTCAGCACCCTGTTCGTGACCGTACTGCACTGGTTCTGGCTCAGGCAGCAACCGCTGATGATCGAGATCCTCGGTGCTGCCCTGGTGGGTATCGGCATGCTGGCACTGGTGCTCAGCAGCCGAAACACCAGAACCGTCACGGCTTGAGGGCGGTCAGTACGTCGATGGCGGACGGGGCGTAACCGGACTCCAGCGCTCCAGCTCACGCTCCAGGAAAGCAGCCACCGCCAACAACCGTTCTTCCTGCCAATGAGGCCCGACAATCTGGATGCCGATAGGCATCCCGGTAGTCGGGTCCGTTCCGGCGCGGATCACTACTGCCGGGGAACCGCTGAGGCTGAACGGGAACACGAAGGCATACCGGTCGCGATCCTCCAGGGACTCCCCGTGACGGAACGCGACGTCCGGAAATACCGGGCAGATGAACAGGTCATGCTGCTTGAAGAATTTCGCCAACTCATAGCGAAACGTATCGATCATGATCCAGTCGCGTTTGACCTCATCCACGGTCAACTCCACCGCCTCGCTCATGTCCAGCAATTGAGCGATGGCCGGGGTAAAACGTCGCTTGTTCATGGACTCGAACAATTGCCGCCAACCGCGACCGGCGTCAGCGCCGGTGATGAACACCCGCCACAGCACATCACAGGCCTCATCGAGCATCGGCGGCGCGACCGTGCTCACCTCGGCCACCACCGGACCCAGGCATCGTTCGACGTGCTGCAATACCTGGCTCACCGCCGCGCTGACCGGCGGGCGGCTCGACGCCGAGAACAGCGCCACCCGCAGGTTGGCCAGCGGCTCGCTGGCGGTGAACGGTACATCGACGGTGTCCGGATCCTGCCCGTCGGCACCGCTGATCAATTGGCCCAGCAGCGCCAGGTCATCGACATAGCGTCCCATCACGCCAAAGGCCGAGGTCATGTGGAACAGCCCGGAACGGTCATTGGGAAACTGGCCGGTCAGCGGCACCCGCCCCTGGGTCAGTTTCAAGCCGCAGATGCCATTGAAGTGCGCCGGTATCCGCACACTGCCACATGCATCGGACGCCAGCCCGGCCGGCGAGCATCCGGCAGCGATCGCCGCTGCCTCACCGCCGCTGCTGCCGCCGGCGGAGCGTTGCAGGTCGTGGGGGTTCAGGGTCCGGCCATAGACCAGGTTTTCGGTTTCGAAAGCCATGCACAGTTCAGGCACATTGCTGATGCCCAGAATGATCGCCCCGGCCTGTCGAAGCCGGGCAACGGCCGTTGCGTCCTGCTCGCTGGGTTCGCCCAACAGCTCCCCCAGCCCTCGGGACATCTTGAAACCACGCACATGCAGGACATCCTTGATGGTGATGGGAATGCCATGCAGCGGGCCACTGATCTGGCCAACGCGCGCCATCTCGTCAGCCTCGCGAGCCTGGCGCCGCAGTTCCTCGACTGGCGCCAGCTGGATCAGTGCGTTGATGTGCCGGTTACGCTCAGCGATGCGTTGCAGGTAAAACTCCAGCAACGTGACACTGGTCAGCACGCCACGTCGCAGCAGACCGGCCATTTCCCGCAGGGTCAGCGTATCGGGGTTGAACAGGCTCATGACGCCTCCTTGCTGCGCAGCCACTTGTTGGGCAACAGATACATGTTGCGCACCACTAGGGAAAACGCTTTCACCGCCAGCGCCGGGCGCCGATCGATGGCTTGCAGGGACTCTTCGATCATCGCCAGGACATGCTGCAAGGCTTCGGGCGTGATATTCAGCGGCGGATAAAAACGCAGCACCGGGCGTTCGGCCTTTTCATTCATGGAATGCCCGGCGTGGACGCCACGCTTGCCCAGCTCCATGCTCATCAGCGCCTCATAGACCGAACCACGCAGGCGCAGGCCCGTCATCAGGCCGACGCCCGGCACATCCTCGATGATGTGCGGATAACGCAAGGCCAGTCGTTGCAGACCGTGGCGCAGCAACCCACCGTTGACCCGCGACAGCTCCACCAGTTTGTGTTGCTCGATGTAGTCGATGGCCGCGAGCGCCGAGGCACACGCTAGCGGATGCCCGCCATTGGTTCGCGTGTCGGGCTCGATTTCGCTGATTGGATACTGGGTGGCCAGGCGCCGGCTGTACATGGCGCAAGCGAACGAGGTGTAGCCGCCGGTCAGGCCCTTGGAGAGGATCATGATGTCAGGCACCACGTCGTCATATTGCACGGCGAACCATTTGCCGCAACGGCCGAAACCGGTCTGGATTTCATCCGCCACCAGCAGCGTGCCCGTGGCGTCGCACAAGGCTCGAAGGTTGGCCATGTAGCCCACCGGGGGCACCCGCAGATGAGCGCCGCCCAGAATCGGCTCGACGTACACCGCACAGACACCCTCGCCCACGGCCTTTTGCAGGGCGGCGAAATCGCCGTAGGGGACACAGGTCACCTCGGGGCAAGCGATGCCATAACTGCTGTGGTGCTGTTGCTGGCCCAGAATGCTCATCGCCGCCAAAGTCTTGCCATGATAAGAGCCGCTCATCACGACGATCCTGCGCCGCTGAGGCTGGATCCGCAGCACATAACGCAGACTCTGCTCGACGGCCTCGGCACCCGAGACCATGAATTGCACGTCGCCCCATTCTCCCGGCACCAGTTGGCAAAGCCGCTCGGACAGCTTGTCTTGAAGCGGATGGCGCCGGCCTTCCGGGACCCAGGCCAACTGATTCAATTGCGCCTGCACCTGCTCACGCACCGTCGGGTTGCGATGCCCGACGATAAACACCCCGTAGCTGCACGCGCAGTCAATGAAGCGCTTGCCGGTGTGATCGGTGACATGGATGCCATCGGTCTGCTGTTCTACGCTGGTCTTGCCCAGGCGATACAGCTTGGCCGCCGATGCGCTCCAGTGCCGCTGGCAATCATCCAGCAGTTGTTCATGCGGCCTTAGTAAGGACATGGCTTAGCGTCTCCTTGATGAGGTGGGCGGCACGTTGAATCTGTTCGGGGCGTGCAGTGATCGGGCAGCGCAAGATCAATTCGCGGCCCCGGGGTGGGCTGATATAAACGCCTTGCTGGTAAAGCGCTTCGCACAGCAGGGACGGCTGCAGATCATCGGCCAGCGGCAGGCTGACCCAGCCACCCACAGCCACCGCTCCGAATGGCGCCAGGGTTTGCACCAGCCGCTGACCGTTCTCCAGACAATGCAGAGGCGAGTCGTGGGCCTGCACATAATCCAGGGCTGCCAGGGCCGCTACACACGCCATCGGATTACCAGCGGTGGTGCTGCCGTGTTTGGCCGGACTGCTGCGCCCATAGACCTGCCAGGCCATGCGCTCGCTGCAGGTATAGGTGCCGATGGGAATCGCGCTGCCCCCCAAGGGGCCCCCAAGCACGACAATGTCCGGGACAGGACGATAACGCTGGAAACCGAACAGCGTCCCCAGGCTACCGAGGCAACTGTGGGTGTCGACCGCGATGACCGGCGCGCCAGCCTGTGCTGCGCGGGCATGCAATTGCTCGAGCAGTGCAGCATCGAGCAGTTGCAATCGGCCGCTGGCATCCACGCGGGTGTTGCTGTGGCACACCGCGAAACAATCGCTCCAGTCCACCGTGTCCAGGTCAGCGAGATGCCGAATCGCCACTCGCTTGAACCCTAGAAAACTCTGCACGGCCAGATCATCTTGCGCGGCGCTGAGGCAACGTCCGTAGGTCAGCGCGCCATAATCACCCCCCTGGATGAACACGATGGTGTTGCCCTTGGGCTTGAGGCCCTTGCACAACTTCAATGCGCCCTCGAACGCCTCATCCCCGGAGCTGCACACATAAGAGTTGACGAGCGGCGCAGGCA
Organism: Pseudomonas sp. N-1-13; assembly: GCF_057787095.1. Taxonomy (NCBI): domain Bacteria; kingdom Pseudomonadati; phylum Pseudomonadota; class Gammaproteobacteria; order Pseudomonadales; family Pseudomonadaceae; genus Pseudomonas; species Pseudomonas sp. N-1-13. The sequence continues at coordinate 4,546,296 of NZ_JBYNRI010000001.1, forward strand.
GCAGCTCGGCCAGGCGTCGGCACAAGGCAATAAGCGGTTGGGACATCAGCACACGGTTGGATAACCCCATGATGTCCGCTTGGCGACTGACCGCCTCGATCACCGGCGGCACCTGGAAACCGAACCCGCCGCTCAGGTCGATAATCTGCCGGCCATCGCCATCGAGATAACTCTCGTACTGTCCGCTGACAATGTATTTGTTGTTGTTCGTCATGATGAGTCTCAGCGATAGCTCAAGGCGTTGAAGATGCGTCGACGTTCGTCGACGATGGTTTCACGACCGTGCATGACCCGACGGTTGTCGATCATCACCACGTCGTGATCGCGCCAGCCAACCGGGCAGGTGTACTGGGCGGACACTTCGGCAATTTCCCGCAGAAACCCGGCAGGAATCGGCTGCCCCCCCACGGTGTCGATCACCGGAGCTTCGTAGTTGAAGGAAGGTCCCAGGATGCTGTTGGCGAAGGCCGGACGCTGGCTGAACGCGGACGTGAGGATCGCCGGGGTGCTGAAGGCGTAGTGAATGGAGTCATCGGCCGGGTTGAAGGAAATAACCGTCTGCGGGTCCTCCCCGATGATTTGCCACAGGTCCTCGATTTCGACGGCCGCCGGGTCCGACAACGCTGGCGAATAGTGGCAAACCAAACGACGCCACTTTTCCCCCGCAACGGTACGGCTGTAGCGGATAGGGTTTTCTTCAAAAAAACTGCGGCAGGCTGGAGACAGTTTCGCCAACACCTTCTCACCGTCACACAACGTCGTTTGCGACCCCTTGCGTGGTGCTTCCTGACAATAGAACCAGGTCATGTCCGGCCAGAACGGCGAGTTACCGTTTTCGCAGTGCAGGCCAACCGCCTGATGTCCCGCGTCCACCAACTGTGCCGCGCCGCCCACCATGACGCGGGCCGGATCCAGGCTCAGCCGCGAACTGTTTTGTTTGACGTAGGCGCTGAAATCTTCGGCGCTGTGGATACAGTTACGAAACAGCACGACCCCGTAATGGCCCAGCAGCTCATACAGCTCGCTCTTGCCCAGGCTGGCGAAGTGGTGCGACTCGACGATGGAGATGTCCGCGGTTTCAAAGTGAAAAGCAGGCGTGGTCATTGGATGCAATCCCTTGCAGAGTGGAAAAAACAGTGGCGATGTCGGCGCGTTTTGGCCGGCCGGTAACGGTGTAAAGCTGCTCGATCAACGGGTCGTCCTGGGTCAACAACCAGAGTCGGCTGGGTCTTTCGATGTCGGAAAAACGCCGGGCGGACCAGGCCACCAGCTCATCGCGCGCGGGGGCCGACTCGACACACAGCAACGCCACCAGGCCATGGTGCTCATCGAAAAACACTGCGGCATCGTTGACGCCGGGGTATTTGCGATACTCCAGCTCAACCTGTTCAGGGCTGACGTTGCGCCCGTTGGGCAGGCAGATCACGTTCTTCTTACGCCCGTGCACATAGAGGTAGCCATCGTCGTCCAGCATGCCCAGGTCTCCAGTGTCCATCCAGCCATCGGCAGACATGGAGCAGGCACTGGGGTCCGTGCCGGAATAGCCACTGAACAGTGAGCTGCTCTTGACCTCAATGGTCTGGTCGGCGCCGATACGCACCTGGACATGGGGCAAGGGTTTGCCCACGCTGCCCAGGCGCTGCTGTTCGAAGGTGTTCATGCTGACCACCGAGGCGTTCTCGGACAGGCCGTAGCCTTGGTACACAGCAATGCCCCGTTCTTCCAGTCCGCGCAGTACATCGATGCTGACCGCCGCACCGCCACAGGTAATATGCGCACCCGATTGCAGATAGCGCGCCAGTCTCTCGCCCTGCTCGCCGCCCTCGTCCATTTGTTCCAGGAAGCGGTTGACCATCACCGGCGGCACTGTCAGGGCCGTTGGCTGGACCTGCAGGATCCACTCGACCAGACGCTGTGGCGAAGCCCCAGGCTCGCCGAGCAATGCTTCGTTCGGTGGCAAGAAATGCACGGTTCCGCCCGCCAGCAACGGTAGATAGGCGGCAGTCACCTGTTCGAGCAGCAAACTCAAGGGCACCAGCGACAGGTAACGGCGATGAGCATCGGCGGGCATACGTTGACGCAGCGATGCCAGCACGGCGCCGACCGCCTGGGTACTCAACTGCACGCCCTTCGGGCGACTGGTCGTGCCCGAGGTGTGAATGATTTTGCAGATCCAGTCTTCATCACCGTCGGGCGTATGCAACAAAGGCTGTTCGATGACCGGCTCGCTGATGTGGCGCAAACGGCTTTCAGGGAAATTCAACTTCCATCGCTGCGCCAGTGTCCGCTGCCCGGCGGCATCCACTACAAACCCGTCGCAACGCTCGGCCAGGTGCTCCGCCTGAGCCTGGCTGAAAGCCAATGGCAACGGTAACGCGGTAATCCCGGCAAACAGGCAAGCAAGATCGGCCACCAGCCAGTCGCTGCTGTTACGCGTGGCAATTCCCAAAACCACATGATCGCCATGGGCCGGGCTGGGAAAACGCCGTTGCAGTTCGGCGGCCAGATTGAGGGCACGATGTTCCAGCTCGCCATAGGTCAATGCCACCGGCTCGCCGCCCGACGCCGACCAGTCCACCGCGCAGACAGCCTGGCGATTGTCTTGCAACGCGCTTTGCAAGTGATGGATAAATCCGCCGCTCATGGCTGCGCCCTCGCCAGTGAATCGCCAGGCAGTTGGGTGAACGAGGTATTGAGCGTCATGGCCGCGAAACGCGAGCGCTGCGGGTCTACCCGGATGAACCCGGTGACCGGCAATTTGGAGTAATAAGTCCCCCAGTTCTTGCCACCCTCCTCGCCCAGGCGCGCAGGGTCTGCTGTCAGCAGCGGCTCGAAATCGATTTGGCAACTTTCCATCATTTGCCGAACGCGGGGTGTCACCGTACACAACAAGTAATGCCCACCCATGCACCAGGACAACAGGGGAATCATGTTGACCAGAATCATGCCGGCCGTCAGGTGATGGGAGATCAAATTGCCGATCTCGACAATGTTTGAGCGGTCGATCGTTTTCTCCAGGCGCTGGGACAAAATCACTTCTATCGGTTGCGCCAGGTATTGCTCGGAAAACAGTGTGCGGTGGTCCGCGAATGTAATACCGGCACAGGCAAGAATACGGTCTGACGGATCCTGGGTGACCGCAAAGTATTGTGGATTCGGTTCAACCGACGCCGAATAAGAACGGCGAAATTTCTCTTTCACTACTTCAGTGGCTTGCACCCATAACGGTGTCTTAGTTTCTGCGACGCGAATTTGCATATCGTCCTCCTCCGTCCTTGTGCAGGATTTCTATAAAAAGCGAGGCGAGCATATTTAAGAAAATTCCCACAAGCCATTTAAAAAATAAATGCCTTCCGCTAATATATAAATAAACCCCTTTGTCATAAAAACAAGGGACGCTAGCTGATGGATTGCGCCGAGAAGGATCTTATGCTCAATAGTAATTTGCTTAGAAAGCTGGACATGCAGGACCTGATGGTGTTTGTCGCGGTGTACGAGCAAAGCAGCGTCACCGAGGTGTCCGAGACCCTTTGTGTGAGCCAGTCAACCGTGAGCTACTGCCTGAAGAAGCTGCGCACAAGTTTCGAAGATGAGTTATTCATCAATACCCGTAGTGGCATGCGGCCCACGAACAAAGCCACGGCCATGTACAGCCATGTACTCAACATCCTCAAGACCATAAATATATGCCACTCCGGCATTCAAACATTCGACCCCACGCAGAAAGAAATAACATTCAATATTTGCGCCCCGGAGTACTTCGAACTTCTTATACTTCCCCAGCTAGTGAAACGATTCATTGGCAGCCGTTTCCCCGTTATCATTAACATCACGAAATTTCACAAAGACATTCCGGTTGACGAATTGATGGAGGGTCGATTCGACCTGGTTGTTTGTTTTGGCCCCAACTTTCATCGCGGCGCGAAGGGGTTGCGCTCGCAAGTATTACTGGAAGATGAACTGGTCTGCGTGGTCGATAAAGACTTTTCACTGCCCAGGGAGGAATTTGATCTGGAGGCGTTCGTCGCCTGCCAGCATGTTTTTCCGACGCCCTGGACCTCCGACACCAACATGGTGGACGGCTGGCTCGCCCGGCAAGGCTACAACCGACAGATTGTCGCTCGGGCCAACAGCTACGTGGCAGCACTGAATATGATTCCGGGAACCGACTTCATCCTGACGTTGCCTCGGCGTATCCAGGCGTTGACCTGCGATGAAGGCAAATACAGCCATCGCAGGCCACCAGTGGGCTTACCGAACTTTACGCTGGATATGATGTGGAGCGAGAAACCCGGCCAGGACAACGCCAACATCTGGTTTCGCGAACAGATCGTGAAGGTATGCGCCGAGGACGGCTTGCTTTAACAACCCAGGGAACCACTCGAATCGTCGGGTGGTTCCGGTTTTCAAGCGGCGAGTTTTCTACAGGCAAAAAAAAATCCGGAAATCCTCACTTTCGTGGGCCTTCCAGACTTTTAAAACTGCTAAAAATGGTGGGTCGTGTGGGATTCGAACCTACGACCAATTGGTTAAAAGCCAACTGCTCTACCAACTGAGCTAACGACCCGCTGTGTGGTGGCGCGTATAATACTGATTTCTAAGGACTATTCAACACCTAATTTGAAATAAATCAAAAATAAGGGGTTGGATCGCTCACACCCGCCGCCGCGAAGCCTTCGGCACGCAGGCGACAGCTGTCGCATTTGCCGCAGGCACGCCCCTGATCGTCAGCCTGATAGCAGGAAACGGTGAGCCCGTAGTCCACGCCAAGCTTCACCCCCGCCCGAACGATGTCGGCCTTGCTGAGATTCTGCAGTGGTGCCTGAATACGGAAGCCCTGCCCTTCTACACCGGCCTTGGTCGCCAGGTTGGCCATACGCTCGAACGCTTCGACGAACTCCGGACGGCAGTCCGGGTAGCCGGAATAATCCACGGCGTTGACGCCGATGAAGATATCACGGGCACCCAGCACCTCCGCCCAGCCCAGGGCCAGGGACAGGAACACCGTGTTGCGTGCCGGCACGTAGGTCACCGGGATGCCTTCGCTGGGAGTTTCAGGCACGTCGATGGAGCTGTCGGTCAAGGCCGAGCCGCCGATGCCATTGAGGTTCAGGCCGATCACCTTGTGTTCGACGACACCCAGGTCCCGGGCCACCCGCTCGGCGGCGTGCAGTTCGGCGCGGTGGCGCTGGCCGTAATCGAAACTCATGGTGTAGCAGCGGTAGCCCTCGGCACGCGCCATGGCCACGACCGTCGCGGAATCGAGGCCGCCGGACAACAGGATGACGGCACGTTTTTCTGCAATGTTCGAGTGTTCAGTCATATCAGCGCCCCGGCTCGTCGTTCCAAAGATATTTATGCAGCTGCAATTGCAGGCGCACCGGCAAATTGTCCGCCACCACCCAGTCCGCCAGCTCCCGGGCGTTCAAGTCATGATGACTTGGCGAAAACAACACTTCGCCAGCCCGCTGGTCGAGCCCGTATTGAATCAGCTTGGACACGGCCCAGTCATAATCTTCCCGCGAGCAGATAACGAACTTGACCTGATCGTTGGGCGTCAACAGTTCGATGTTCTCATAGCGATTGCGATGGGCTTCCTTGGACCCTGGGGTCTTCAGATCGACGACGCGGCTGACTCGCGGATCAACGGGTGCGATGTCCAAGGCGCCGCTGGTTTCCAGCGATACCTCGTAACCGGCATCGCACAACCGCTTGAGCAAGGGGATCGCGTTGGGTTGCGCCAGTGGTTCGCCCCCCGTAACGCAGACGTAGCGCGGGCGAAAACCGGCCACCTGCTCAAGGATGTCGTCGAGGCTGCGCAGGGTGCCGCCACTGAAGGCGTAGGCACTGTCGCAGTATTGGCAACGCAACGGGCAACCGGTGAGGCGCACAAATACTGTGGGCAGCCCGGCCGTTCGCGTTTCACCCTGCAACGAGTAAAAAACTTCGGTAATTCTCAATGTGTCTTGCATAGTCGCCACGGGCGTAACAGCTAAACAGGCTGTCCGCCTCCGTCAGGCACTTCCAGCAACCCCGCCAACGCGCAGATCCCAAGAAGCGTGTTTCATAAAAAGGGCGTGAATTCTAACGAAAAAACCCGCGACAAGCGCGGGTTTCTTCGAAACGGATCAAACAGCCTCACATACGCTGCAAGTCACGCTGAGCCAATTGGGCAGCGGAGGTACCCGGGTATTGGGCCACCACCTGCTCCAGAATGCCCTTGACCTTGTCGGTGTGGCCCAGGCGACGCTCCACGTCAGCGAGCTTGTAGAGCGAGTCCGGCACCTTGGCGTGCTTGGGATAGAGCTGCGAGACCTTGGCGAAGGCCTGACCGGCACCTTGCAGGTCGCCCTTGGCCAGGTTCACTTCACCCAGCCAATATTGGGCGTTGCCCGCATACTGGCTGTTAGGGTATTTGCGAAGGAAAGCGGCAAAGGCCAGGCTGGCCTTGTCAAAATCCTTGGCTTTGATCAGATCGAAGGCCGCATCGTAATAGAGCTTTTCCTTCGCCGGATCAGCCGGCTCACCGCCGGCTGCAGGTGCCGGAGCAGTTGCTCCCGCGCCTGCGGCTGCGCCAGGGGCGTTCAAGTCGCCACCGGCTGGAGAATTCTCAGGAGTCGCGGCAGGTGCAACGCCGGTTCCTATGCGCCGATCAAGATCCTGGTATCGCTCCAGGTTTTCCTGCTTCATGCGCGAAATTTCATTTTGCAGAACTTCAATCGCGCCTTGCTGGCGTGAAATCTGGTCTTGCATTTGCTGCAGTTGGTTGAACAGCTGGCCCTGTGCCGAGACAGGGGCCGAAACCCCTCCCCCGGCATAGGCGCCGCTCGTACCGTAACCTGCAGGCGGATAATTGCTTGCGCTATTGTTATAGCCGGAATCATTATCGACCACGGGAACCGCAGCCCACGCCGCAAGCGGCGCGAGGCTGAGAGCCAGAACAGTTACAGCACGGCGGCACGTTCGCATGACGAATTACTTACGCAGTTCGACGCGACGGTTTTGAGCCCAGGACTGCTCGTCGTTGCCGGTAGCAACTGGACGCTCTTCGCCGTAGGAAACCAGTTCCAGCTGAGCTGGGGAAACACCTTGCAGTACCAGGTAGCGTTGAACGGCTTTCGCACGACGCTCGCCCAGTGCCATGTTGTACTCACGAGTACCACGTTCGTCGGTGTTGCCTTCCAGAACGATGCGAGCACCGTTCGACTTCAGGTCTTTGGCGTGAACGTCCAGAGCGCGCATGGCTTCTGGCTTCAGGTCCGAGCTGTCGTATTCGAAGTAGAAGGTGGTGATTGCGCGCAGAGCAGCTTCTTCGCTCAGGGAGCCGTCAACTGCACCAGTGTTAGCGCCGTAACCAGCGTTTGGATCAACAGCGCCTTCACCGGCGTTGTCGCCGCCTTTGGACGAGCAACCTACAGCTACAGCCATGGCCAGAGCCAGCGCAGCAAATTTACCAAACTTCAGCATTTCCATCGTGAAACTCCTAATGAACCCCAGTGTGTTAAGTAAAACGTATTGCGCCGCGTCAGTTCAGGTAAGGGGACCAGGACGGTTCTCTGACTTCGCCTTGTGCGGTAGGAAGCGGGAGCCTCACGCGTCCATTAATGGACACGAGCATCAAGACTCCCCGGCCCTGCTGGCGGGTGGCGTAGATTACCATGGTGCCGTTGGGCGCAACAGTAGGTGACTCGTCCAGAGTGCTATCAGTGAGGATCTTTACACTACCTCGCTGCAAATCCTGAGCCGCCACCTTGAAATTGGTAAAGCCATCCTGGCGATGGATCATCACCAGGGTCTTTTCGTCCGCCGACAGTTTAGGGTTGGCGTTGTAGTTACCGACGAATGTTACGCGTTCGGCACCGCCACCACTGGCGCTGGTCTTGTAGATCTGCGGCTTGCCGCCACGGTCGGAGGTGAAGTAGATGGTCGAGCCATCCTTGCCCCAGAACGGTTCGGTGTTGATGCCGGGACCGTTGGTCACGCGAGAAATCGCCCGCGAAGCCAGGTTCATCACATAGATATCCGGGTTACCGTCCTTGGACAGCACGAATGCCAGGCGCGTACCGTCCGGCGACCAGGCTGGCGCACCGTTCAGGCCTTCGAAGTTGGTGATTTGCTCACGGCGACCGGTGTCAATGTGCTGCATGAAAATACGCGGGCGCTTCTGTTCGAACGAAACATAGGCGATGCGCTTGCCATCGGGGGCGAAACGCGGCGACAGGATCGGCTCGCGCGATTGCAGCAGGGTCACTGCACGAGCACCGTCATAGTCTGAACGCTGCAAGGTATAGCGGGTGTTTTTCTCAGAGAAGCGTTCGGCCGTCACATAGAGCATGCGGGTAGAGAACGCACCCTTGATGCCGGTGAGTTTCTCGAACGATTGGTCGGAGATGTAGTGCGCCATGTCACGCAGTTGATCGACGCTGCCCGACACACTACCGGTCAGCACTTGCTGCTCGGTGGCGACGTTGAACAGGGTGTACTGCACCTGCAGGCGACCACCGGCCGGCACAATGTTGCCGACCATGAGGTACTGGGCGCCCAGAGCTTTCCAGTCGCGATAGATGACTTCGCTGGCCTGGGTCGGCAGGCTGATCATGTTCTGCTTCGGAATCGGCGCGTAATAACCCGAGTTGCGCAGGTCATTACCGATGATTTCCGACATGTCGTCCGGCAGGACGCTACCGCCCTGCCAGCCGAACGGTACGACGGCGATCGGGGTCGCCCGATCGCTGCCGCTGGTGACCAGAATGTTCTTTTCCTCTGCTACCGCTATCCCTGCCAGGCAGCAGATAACGACCAGCATTGATCGAAGAAGGTTTCTCACAAGGCTAGATCCTCAGGTGTGAATGTCATCTTGAATGAACGATAGGGAGCAAAATCGCTCGGTTTCATTCCTTGCATTTCCGTCAATCGCCCAATGTTCTTGACCGCTGCGACCGCCGAAGCGTCGAACGGGCCATCACCGCTGGACTTGGCCACGCTGACCGAGGTAACCGTACCGTCGGGCAACATGCCGATTTGCAATACTACAGTCATGCCTTTGCGTGCCGAAGGTGGACGAGCCCAGCCTTCTGCCGCTCGGGCGCGAATCAAATCATCGAAACTGCCGGCGACTTCATCGCCCTGCTCATCAGCCAATGCCTGCTGGCGCTGCGGCGTGTCGGAAAGCAAATCTGCCAAGGCCTGGGCCTTTTTCTCTTCGGCGGATTTACGCGCTGCGTCCTGAGCCTTTTTCTTGGCGGCATCGGCGGCGGCTTTCTTCTTCGCGTCTTCGGCGATTTTCTTTTTCGCCTCGTCAGCTTCAGCTTTCTTCTTGGCGTCTTCGGCCGCTTTTTTCTTCGCGTCCTCGACAATCTTTTTCTTCGCTTCTTCAGCGGCCGCTTTCTTGGCCTCTTCTTCAGCGGCTTTCTTGGCTTCTTCTTCGGATTTTTTCTTGGCTATATCAGCCAGTTTCTTTTCTTCGGCCTTTTTGGCCTCGGCGGTTTTCTTCGCCTCGTCGGCCTTCTTGGCTTCGTCAGCCTTCCTGGCTTCTTCGGCCTTTTGAGCCGCTTGCTCTTTCTTTTGTTCCGCAGCTTTTATCTCTTCCTGCTCGACCTTCTTTTGCTCCATCTGCTCGACTTCGGTCTGGCGCGCGGCGGATTTCTTCGCCTCACCGGCAAGCTTCTGGTTGGTCTGCGTGGTGGCCTGGCTCTTGGACTTGAGCTGATACAGGGTCGCCTGCACGATCGGCTTGGCCGGCGGCAGCTCCGGAGTCATGGCAAAACTGACGAACAGCATGCCAAACACCAGCACATGCAGGCCAATTGCCCAGACACTAGGCCAGAAGTAGCTTTCCGAGGCGGACGGCTCTCGCTGTTGCTGCATCAGGGCGCCTCAGTGATTAAGCCAACATTACCGACCCCGGCTTTCTGCAGGCCGCCCATGGCGCCCATCACCGCACCGTAGTCGACGGTCTTGTCGCCGCGAATGAAGACCTGGGTGCGTTTGCCGTTGCTGTTGCCGGCGTTGATGATCTTGGTCACCGCATCGGTCATCTGCGGCAAGGTCATGGCCCGGTCCTGCTGCTTCTCGGTGTCGACTTCGCTGCCAAGGTTCCAGTAGTAGGTCTTGTCAGCCTTGATCGAAATGGTCAGGACCTGGGTGTCGTTGTCCTGCGGCAAGGCTTCACTGGAAACCTTGGGCAGATCAACCTTCACGCCCTGATTGAGCATCGGCGCGGTCACCATGAAGATGACCAGCAGCACCAACATCACGTCGATGTAGGGCACCACGTTCATCTCGGCAACCGGCTTGCGCTTTTTTCGGGCTCGAGCGATTAAAGCCATTGGGAAATACCTGCTTATTCTTCGCTGGTGTGCACTTTGCGGTGCAGGATCGCCTGGAATTCATCGGCGAAGGTGTAGTAACGGCTGGTCAGCGTTTCGCTGCGGGCAGCAAAGCGGTTGTAGGCGATAACAGCCGGGATGGCCGCGAACAGACCGATGGCGGTGGCAATCAGTGCCTCGGCAATACCCGGGGCCACGGTGGCCAGGGTCGCTTGCTGGGCAGTGGCCAGGCCACGGAAGGAGTTCATGATCCCCCACACGGTACCGAACAGGCCGATGTACGGGCTGACCGAACCAACGGTGGCCAGGAACGGCAGGCCTTGCTCGAGTTTTTCTTCCTCGCGGGAGATGGCGACGCGCATGGCACGGGCCACGCCTTCCATCACCGCCTCAGGGTCCACGCCTGGTTGCTGGCGCAGACGGGAGAACTCCTTGAAGCCGGCACGGAAGATCTGCTCGACCCCCGAGTCCGGATCCGGGTTGCTGCCGGCCTGGCGGTAGAGTTTGGACAGGTCGATACCGGACCAGAAGCGCTCCTCGAAGCTCTCCAGGGCTCGACGACCGGCGCGCAGCATATTGCTGCGCTGAAAGATCATGATCCATGAGGTCACCGATGCGGCTACCAGGATCAGCATTACCAACTGCACCACAACGCTGGCATTGCTGACCAGGCTCCACATGGAGGAATGGTCGACGACGTTAGCTTCCACGCTTTATCTCCTGCTCTGAGTATGTACCGGCGCCGCTCACGCCGGCAAAGGCCGCACGTAGAGCTTCGGGAATGGCCCGGGGTTTCAAACTATGGGTGCGCACACAGGCCACCAGAAACTGCCCTTCACAGAGCAGCGCATTATCCGTAGCCCGCCTGACCTGCTGCTTGAAGCGCAGGCTGACACGGTTCAATTCGATGACATCGGCACTTACCAGAAGCTCGTCGTCCAGTCGCGCCGGCGCGTGGTAGCGCGCTTCGCTGGAATGCACGACGAATAACAGGTCCTCTCCCACCAGCGCGGATTGGGCAAAACCCAGTTCCCGCAGCCGTTCGGTTCGAGCCCGTTCCATAAACTTGAGGTAATTGACGTAGTAAACGATGCCGCCGGCATCGGTGTCCTCGTAATAAACGCGACAGCGATGTGCGAACGACTCCAGCCCGTTTTGCGCGCGCATACTCTAGTGCTTACTCCTCAGGTTGCCAATCGGCCAGGCAACTGTTTTTTCATTCTCGAAATGCAATGACGCTCCGGGTGTCGTCTGGGACAGCACGAACCTGAAAAAAGTCGCTGCACAGAGGTCGTTCAATCGTCCACGGCATCGAGGAATTCGTCTACCACCGGCATCTCACCCATTCGTGTCGGGATGTTTAAGCCGAAATGCAGATAGGCGTGACGCGTTACCACACGCCCGCGGGGGGTGCGCATGATGTAGCCCTGCTGGATCAGGTACGGTTCCAGCACATCTTCGATGGTATGGCGCTCTTCGCTGATGGCCGCCGCCAGGCTGTCCACGCCCACCGGACCGCCGTCGAACTTCTCGATCATGGTCAGCAGCAGGCGCCGGTCCTGGTGGTCGAAACCACGCTCGTCGATATCCAGCAGGTTCAACGCCAGGTCGGCAATCGGTTTGGTGATGTGGCCCTTGGCGCGAACTTCGGCAAAATCCCGGACCCGACGCAACAGCCGGTTGGCGATCCGCGGTGTACCCCGCGCCCGCCGGGCGATCTCATAAGCGCCATCCGGGTCCAGCGGCAACCCGAGAATGCCGGCCGAGCGGCCGACGATCGTCGCCAGATCGGCGTTGTTGTAGAACTCCAGGCGCTGGACGATCCCGAAACGGTCCCGCAGCGGATTGGTCAACATGCCGGCGCGGGTCGTGGCGCCCACCAGGGTGAACGGCGGCAGATCGAGCTTGATGGAACGGGCCGCCGGTCCCTCGCCAATCATGATATCGAGCTGGAAATCCTCCATCGCCGGGTACAGCACTTCCTCGACGATCGGCGACAGCCGGTGGATTTCGTCGATGAACAGCACATCATGGGGCTCAAGATTGGTCAGCAGCGCCGCCAGGTCACCCGGACGCTCGAGGACAGGCCCGGACGTGCTCTTGATCGACACGCCCATCTCCTGGGCGATGATGTTGGCCAGGGTGGTCTTGCCCAAACCGGGTGGGCCGAAGATCAAGGTATGGTCCAGGGACTCGCTGCGCCCACGGGCCGCCTGGATAAACAGTTCCATTTGCTCGCGGACCGCCGGCTGACCGATGTAATCGGCCAGACTGACGGGACGAATCGCACGGTCTTGTACTTCTTCACGGTCACGGGGGGCACCCGTGGCGGCGATCAGACGATCGGCTTCAATCACTTAAATCATTCCCTTCAGGGCACGACGAATCATGTCTTCGGTGCTCAAGCCTTTTTCCTTGATAGCGGAAATCGCCTTGCTGGCCTCCTGCGGCTTGTAGCCCAGGGAGATCAGTGCGGTGACCGCATCGTTTTCCGCGCTGGCCGCGGGCGCTGGCGCGTCCGGCTGGTTAGGCACCAGCGCGAACATGGCCGGCACCGCTTCCCAGGCCTTGAAACGGTCCTTGAGCTCAACCAACAGGCGCTCGGCGGTTTTCTTGCCGACACCTGGCACCTTGGTCAGGGCCGAAGTGTCCTGGGACTGCACGCAGCGCACCAGTTCGTCGACTTCCAGGCTCGACATCAAGGCCAGGGCCAGTTTCGGGCCGACGCCGTTGAGACGAATCAGCTCGCGGAAGAAATCCCGCTCGCGCTTGCCGACGAAGCCATAGAGTAACTGGGCATCCTCGCGCACGACCAAATGGGTGTGCAGCGTCAGCGGTTCACCGACCGACGGCAAGCGATACAAGGTGGTCATGGGCACTTCCAGCTCATAACCCAGGCCATTTACATCCAGAATCAGGTGCGGCGGCTGTTTTTCAGCCAGGGTGCCGCGCAAGCGTCCAATCACGTTTCAGATCCTTGGGCGTAGGCCAGCCGTGGGCTGGCGAGTAACGGCCGGAGCATGGAGGCCGACGACACAGGCGCAAAATGCTCGGGCTCACGAAAGATTGCGCTGATGCTATCAGAGACGCAGGCGCCCGCCACGACTGCGTGCGGCTCCCAGGCCATGCGGCAACAGGCTGGAACGGGTATGGGCATGGCAAATGGCGATGGCCAGGGCGTCGGAGGCATCGATCTGCGGCTTGCTGACCAGTTTCAGCAGATGCATCACCATCATTTGCACCTGTTCCTTGTTCGCCGCGCCCGTTCCAACGACCGCCTGCTTGACCTGGGTCGCGGTATATTCGGCGATTTCCAGGTTTTCCTCGGCACCGGCCACAATGGCCGCCCCACGAGCCTGCCCCAGCTTCAGGGCAGAATCGGCGTTACGCGCCATGAAGACCTTTTCAATGCCCATGGTGACCGGGCCGTAGGTCTGGATGACTTCACGCACGCCGCGATAAACGATCTGCAAGCGCTCGTGCAACTCACCGGCACCGGTGCGGATACAGCCTGACGCGACGTACACGCAGCCGCGCCCGGTATCACGAACCACGCCGTAGCCGGTGATGCGCGAACCGGGGTCGATACCAAGGATTAAAGTCATAACGCCTGCGGTTTGGAGATGAAGTGTTTGAATCTGTGGGAGCGAGCCTGCTCGCGATAGGGGTATCACTGCAACATCTTTGCAAGCTGGACCCTCGCTATCGCGAGCAGGCTCGCTCCCACATAAAGCACCTACGCATAGCTGAACAAGATCGCTGTACCAACAACGCTATCAGCCAAGCTGTTCAGCGACCGCTTCAGGAATGTCCGCGTTAGAGTAGACATTCTGCACATCGTCCAGGTCTTCGAGCATGTCGATCAGTTTGAGCACCTTCTCGGCACCCTCCAGGTCCAGTTCGGCGCTGGTGGTCGGCTGCATGACGATTTCCGCGTCGGCCGGCTTGAAACCGGCAGCCTCCAGGGCATTGCGCACGGCGTAGAAGCTGGCGAACGAGGTGAACACGTCGAACGAACCGTCTTCATGACTGACCACGTCATCGGCGTCGGCTTCCAGGGCCGCCTCCGTCAGGGCATCTTCATCGAGGCCCGGCGCGAAACTGATCTGCCCCTTGCGCTCGAACAGGTACGCCACCGAACCGTCGGTGCCCAGGTTACCCCCGCATTTGCTGAAGGCGTGACGCACGGCGGCGGCGGTGCGGTTGCGGTTGTCGGTCATGCACTCGACCATCACCGCTACGCCACCGGGGCCGTAACCCTCGTAGGTCAGCTCTTCCACATTATCGGCTTCGGTCGCACCCGCGCCGCGGGCGATAGCGCGGTCGATGATGTCGCGACTCATGTTCGCCCCCAGCGCCTTGTCCAGGGCCAGGCGCAAGCGCGGGTTGGAGCCCGGATCACCGCCACCCTGGCGGGCAGCGACCGTCAGCTCACGGATCCACTTGGTGAATATCTTGCCCCTCTTGGCATCCTGACGTTCTTTGCGGTGCTTGATGTTCGCCCACTTGGAATGACCTGCCATAACTCGCTCCGGTTTCTCTTTGCAACATTGCCCGCCCTGCGCTCGCACAGTAGCCGGCAACCAGAAATATCGACCCCAATGAAAAGGCGCATCCGAAGATGCGCCTTCAGGTGTCGGCCTTACTCAGCCTTTGGCTGTTCACGCAGACGGATGTGCAACTCGCGCAGTGCCTTGGCATCCACTACACCCGGAGCCTGGGTCATGACATCGGCCGCGCTCTGGGTTTTCGGGAACGCGATCACTTCACGAATCGACTGGGCGCCAGTCATCAGCATCACCAGGCGGTCCAGGCCAAAGGCCAGGCCACCGTGGGGCGGTGCACCGTACTTCAGAGCATCGAGCAGGAAGCCGAATTTCTCTTCCTGTTCCGCTTCACTGATGCCCAGCAGACGGAAGACCGCCTGTTGCATTTCCTTGCGATGGATACGGATCGAACCGCCACCCAGCTCGGTGCCGTTCAAAACCATGTCGTAAGCGCGTGACAGAGCGGTGGCCGGGTTGGCCTCCAACTCCTCAGGTGAGCACTTCGGCGCGGTGAACGGGTGGTGCAGCGCGGAGAAACTGCCGTCGTCGTTCTCTTCGAACATCGGGAAGTCGACGACCCACATCGGCGCCCACTCGCAGGTCAGCAGCTTGAGGTCGTGACCCAGTTTGATGCGCAGCGCACCCAAGGCTTCGCTGACGATCTTGGCCTTGTCAGCGCCGAAGAACACGATGTCGCCATCAACCGCGCCGACGCGATCGAGGATCACGTTCAGGTTGGCTTCAGGGATGTTTTTCACGATCGGCGATTGCAGGCCGTCAACACCCGCCGCGCGCTCGTTGACCTTGATGTACGCCAAGCCCTTGGCACCGTAGATGCCGACGAACTTGGTGTAGTCGTCGATCTGCTTGCGCGGCATGCTTGCCCCGCCTGGCACACGCAAGGCCGCGATCCGGCATTTCGGGTCGTTGGCCGGGCCACTGAACACCTTGAAATCGACTTCCTTGAGCTGATCGGCCACGTCCACCAGTTCCAGCGGGTTGCGCAGGTCCGGCTTGTCGGAACCGTAGCGGCGCATGGCTTCTTCGAAGGTCATGTGCGGGAACTCGCCGAATTCCAGACCCAGCACTTCCTTGAACAGGTTGCGGATCATGCCTTCGGTCAGGCCCATGATGTCTTTTTCGTCGAGGAAGCTGGTCTCGATGTCGATCTGAGTGAACTCAGGCTGACGGTCGGCACGCAGGTCTTCGTCGCGGAAGCACTTGGCGATCTGGTAGTAGCGGTCGAAGCCGGCCACCATCAGCAGTTGCTTGAACAGCTGCGGCGATTGCGGCAAGGCGAAGAAGCTACCGGGGTGGGTGCGGCTCGGCACCAGGTAGTCGCGAGCACCTTCCGGCGTGGCGCGGGTCAGGATCGGCGTCTCGACGTCGAGGAAGCCGTTTTCATCCAGGTAACGACGGATGCTGGTGGTCATGCGCGAACGCAGACGCAGCTTCTCGGCCATTTCCGGGCGACGCAGGTCAATGAAGCGATAGCGCAGGCGGGTTTCTTCGCCCACGTCGGAGTATTCGTTGAGCGGGAACGGCGGGGTTTCCGCTTCGTTGAGCACTTCCAGCTCATAGCCCAGCACTTCGATCATGCCCGAGGCCATGTTGGCGTTGCCGGCACCGGCCGGACGCAGGCGTACCTTGCCGGTGATCTTGACCACGTATTCGCTGCGCACGCGGTCGGCGGTGGCGAAGGTTTCAGCGCGGTCCGGATCGAACACTACCTGAGCCAGGCCTTCACGATCACGGATATCGAGGAAAATCACCCCGCCATGGTCACGGCGACGATGGACCCATCCGCAAAGAGTAACTTCCTGACCTTCCAGGCTTTCGTTCAGTTGGCCGCAATAATGGCTGCGCATCATGGTAGTGGTTTCACTTCTCGTAATTCGAAATTCGGTTGGAGGCCCTGCCCGTGCAAGAGCTCGCGCGTGTTCAACTCAGTCAGCTTTGTCGCCACCGGCCAGGTTCTTCTTGGCGCCGGTCTTGAAGTCGGTTTCATACCAGCCGGTGCCACCGAGGCGGAAACCTGGCATGGACAGCATCTTTTTCAGTTCCGGCGCCTGACAGGCAGGGCAGTCGACCAGCGGTGCCGCGCTGATCTTTTGAATGGCTTCCATCTGATGACCACAGGAAGCACATTGATAGTCGTACATCGGCATGGGGGTTGTCTCGGCGATCAGGTTACTCGCGCAAAGGCTGGGCTTTGCGGCAAAGAGCGGGATTATATCCATTAAATGCGGCCTGTGCAGCCGTAAGACGGCACAGGCCGTTACCGGTCGGTCTCAGCCACTGACAGGCGCCACGCATTCATCACGCCAATGACGCCCCACGACCTCCGTCCCTGCCTCCTTCAAACTGTGCACCACGCAAACCACGCGCACTAAACCGCTGAAGTTGCGTACCCCGCCATGGCGCAGGTGCACCTCCCGGTCCACATGGGACAGCAGAGTACTGATGGAACAGCTGTTGAGCTGGGCCATGTCACCGAGAATATCCCAATAGACCTGCTCGAGCCGAAGACAGGTGGCGAACCCGTTCAGGCGGATCGATCGGGACAGGGGCCGGGCCAGCTGCATGTCGAACCCCCGGACGAACGGGTCGATGGTAATGGGCTGAAAGCGCCCATGCACACCCTCCCCGGTTTCTTTTCCTTGAATCATACCGTTGACACTCCTTTGCCATACGAACCTCTCAATTGGAACAACCAATCTGTGGCTCTATGGAAGCTCAACGGCATCGCCAGTTCCAGATGACTTTATGACCATCGGCGTAGGACAAGCCAGCAGCAGGCAGGCGACGAATTACGACGTCCTACACAAAGGGCCAGCGATAATGCCAGCCCCTCCGTCATCGCCCGGCCCGGCGCTTACCGGTCTTCCAGCAGCGAGCGCAACATCCATGCGGTTTTTTCATGGACCTGCATGCGCTGGGTCAGCAGATCGGTGGTCGGTTCGTCACTGACCTTGTCCGATAAAGGAAGGATGCTACGGGCCGTACGCGTCACGGCTTCCTGACCCTCGACCAACTGGCGGATCATGTCTTCGGCGCCAGGCACGCCTTCTTCTTCCTTGATAGAAGACAAGCGTGCATACACGGCGTAAGCGCCCGGCGCAGGAAAGCCGAGGGCACGAATGCGTTCGGCAATCAGGTCCACCGCCAGCGCCAGTTCGTTGTATTGCTCCTCGAACATCAGGTGCAGGGTGCGAAACATCGGCCCCGTGACGTTCCAGTGAAAATTATGGGTCTTGAGGTACAGAACGTAAGTGTCCGACAGCAGCCGTGAAAGCCCCTCGACGATGGATTTGCGATCTTCTTCACTGATCCCGATATCAATGGCCATGTTGGTTGATCTCCTGCGGTGATGAATTCGACAGCGGCCCTTGCACTCTAGCCGGTGTTACCGCCGCCAGCCTGCGACAAATCGCCAGCCCTCCTGAACCGACAAGCCGCAACACCGGACGGTTCCGACGAGGCGGGAGATTTCACGCCCTTGCCTGATACCTTGCGCCGACGAACAGCGCGGTCCGCCCCCCGTAACGGGTTTGAGAAGGTCGGGGCTTTGCTGTTAAATAGGCAGTGTGTCGCTACGCCTATTTTTCCGGGCATGGCGCATAGGCTGATTCGGGAATGTGTCCAACGCCTCTCTATTGTTCCGAAGCGAACCGCCCCGATCAGCTCTTCCTTGTGATCCGTCTTAACCGTGAGTCAATCAAAATGTTGAAAATCGTCCACTTGCTAATGGGCGCAGCTGCCCTGCTGCTGTCCTTCATCCCTAGCCTGGGTTCCGAAGCCACGCCTTACCTGCAACATCCCGATGCGCTTTACCTGGCCTTTTTCGGCCTGCTCAACCTGACCCTTGCACCTGTTATCCCCTACTGGAACAAAGGCCCACGTCATCAACTGCAAAACCTGGTCAGCGCCTTGCTGGTGTTGGCCGTTGCCCTGCAAACCCTGACCCTGCTGGCACCCATGCCGCAAATCGCCGGTCAACCGGCCGTGCTGTTCAGCCTGGCCGCATCACTGCTCGCCGTGGCATTGCACCTGGCTGTCAGCTTCTACAAGAAGTCGTCACCGGCCGCCGCACCGCAAAACTACGACATGTCCAACCGCGATACCGGCACCGTGAAGTGGTTCAACACTTCCAAGGGGTTCGGTTTCATCTCCCGCGACTCCGGCGATGACATCTTTGTGCATTTCCGAGCCATTCGTGGTGAAGGCCACCGCGTTCTGGTCGAAGGCCAGCGCGTGGAGTTCTCCGTGATGAACCGCGACAAGGGCCTGCAGGCCGAAGATGTGATCGCCGCGCTACCGCGCCGCTGATCCCAAGCGTAAAAAAACCGCGATGCAGCCTGGCTGCTCGCGGTTTTTTATTGCCTGTCGTTCCGGTCGGTCAGTAGTGAGGCGGAGGCGCTTCTTCTTCGAAGGTTTCGAATTGCCCGGCCATCTCTTCCTGGCGCTTGAGCAACGCGGCCATTTGCAGCTGCAGACGCTCGACCACTCGCTGCTGCTCCACCAGCACGTCATTTAATGCCTGGATAGTGTCATCCTGAAACGCCAGGCGACTTTCCAGATCCGTTACACGCTCTTCAAGGTTCATGGTTTCAACCCTCCAGAAACTTGAAATCATCGGTCAGGGCCGCTCGCAATCGGTCGCGAATGACCTTCACCTGTTCAGCAGTATACGACCTGGCCGGGTGTTTGCCCCAGACCGGCGCTGGCCAGGCCGCGTCATCACGCTTGCGCACGATGACGTGCATGTGCAACTGACTGACGACGTTACCCAAGGTTGCAACGTTCAGCTTGTCAGCATTGAAGGAGTCCTTGAGGGTTTCGGCCAGGGCCGTGGTTTCCTTCCACAGCTGCCGCTGGTCGGCGTCATCCAATTGAAACAATTCGCTGATATTTTCCCGTCGCGGCACGAGGATGAACCACGGGTAATTGGAGTCGTTGGACAAGAGCAACCGGCACAGCGGGAAGTCACCCATGACTAACGTGTCTTGTTGCAGTTGTGGATCTAAAGCAAACACCGCGCGCACTCCTCGCTGGTTATCGTTTTTGCCCGACTCAGCGGGCCTGAGTGGGACATAGAGCCGCAGCATACCCTTGAACGTCGAAGGGTTCACTGCGTACTGTCACGACCCTGTCCGATGCTTTTTTTCCAGTACGCGCACCAACTCAGCGCGGCCGGTAACACATAGGCCTGAGACGGGCGCTGCGAGCACTGCCTCTTGCACTGAGCCTGTAAAATTTTCGTACAAGGTAGAGATTTTTTGCACCAAAACAGCACAACGCGTCTACGCTCAGTGCACGAAGCATCCGTGATCTACTCACTGAGAGGGTGAACCGGTAACGTTTTTGGTTGTCTCGCAACGTTTAGCGGTTCTAAACACGAGAGCGCCACAGCAGTCAACCTCATTTAAAACAAGGCCTTTGGAGCCCGGTTTCATGAGGTTTCACCATGCAAAAATGGAGAATGTGAAAAAAACGTGAACAAAATCCGGGTTTGAGCATGCTTGTTGCATTCATCCCCATATCGCCTGCAGGGCATCGCCGGAAGCGAAAATCTGCTGGCCTATAAATAAAGTGGCAAGGTTGCCCACAGGGAGCTTCAAGCGCAGTAACAAAGGACTCTTTACACCGACGCCGGAAAAAAAGAAGCAACTTCGAGTTGTGAGTCCGATTGCGCCGGAACAGCCCAAATACGACATGGATCGAGCCATTGGCGACAGGGTCGTAAAGAAGCTGAAAGATTGGATGGGCAAGTATCGCCAATGAATGTCGTCGTGATATAAGTTCGCGCCGACACAAAAAGAAAGAGCCGCCCAGATAAAAAAACAGGTGGGACGGCAAGACTCTTCTAAAAACCAAAGGAGCAAATCACGATGCGCGTGATGAAGTGGAGCATGATCGCACTGGCTGTTTCGGCCAGTACCTCGCAGTTCGCAATGGCCTCTTCCCAGGAAGAATCCAAGGGCTTTTTTGAAGATCAGAGCCTGAACGTTCTGAGCCGTATGCTGTACATGAACCGCGACTTCAAGAACGAACCAAGCACTCGTCAAAGTTATCGTGAAGAAGCCGGCCTTGGCGTTCGCGCCATCTACGAGTCGGGCTTTACCCAAGGTACCGTTGGTGTAGGCGCTGACGCCTTCGCATTCGGCTCCGCCCGTTTCGACGGTGGTACTGGTCGCGCCGGTAACGGCCTGTTCGCTCAGGACAGTGATGGCAACCTGGAAGAAACACAATCGAAGATTGGCGGCGCGGTTAAGTTCCGTCTGTCCGACACCGTTCTGAAATACGGCAACCAGTTCACTACCAGCCCGGTTTTCTCTACTGACGACAGCCGTCTGCTGCCAGAAGTTGCTACCGGTACGCTGATCACCAGTAAAGAAATCAAAGGCTTGGAGCTGAGCGCAGGTCATTTCAACGCCATGAGCTCGCAAACTGGCATGGGTGATGACGGCCTTGGCCTGAAATCCGCTGACATTGCCGGTGCAACCTACCAGTTCACCGACAATTTCGTAGCCGGCGTAGCGGCTTCCGACGTCGAAGATCACTACAAAAAGAAATACCTGAACCTGAACTACACGTTGCCGATCAACGAAGATCAGTCGCTGAACTTCGACTTCAACGGTTATGACAGCAAAGACCAAGGCCAGAAGATCAGCGGCGACGTTGACAACCGCATCTGGTCCCTTGCAGCAGCCTATGCCATCGGCGCCCACAAGTTCACCCTGGCTCACCAGCGCTCCACCGGTGACACCGGCTATGTGTATGGCGTTGACGGTGGCGGTACTATCTTCCTCGCCAACTCCATCCAGTACTCCGACTTCAACGGTCAGGACGAGCGTTCCTGGCAGGCGCGCTACGACCTGAACATGAAAACTTACGGTGTTCCTGGCCTGAGCTTCATGACCCGTTATGTCACCGGCGACAACATTTCCACCGCTGATGGCGAAGCAAAAGAGCACGAATGGGACTTCGAAACCAAGTACGTTATGCAAAGCGGTCCAGCTAAAGACCTGTCGTTCCGTGTTCGTAGCGCGTTCTACCGCACCAACTCCTCTTATACCACTGCCAGTGGCAACCGAGACAACAACGACTTCCGCTTCATCGTCGAATACCCTCTGAGCATCTTGTAATTCAGCGGTCATTCGATAGTTACACCGGCAACAAATAAAAAACCGCTCACCTGATTCAGGTGAGCGGTTTTTTTGTGCCCATTACAGGTCAGCTTAAAAGCAACTTCGTAATTAGCAAGCTAACTAACAATCATCTCATGCATTCAAAGCGTTATTACGCTGCCCCTTCCTGGACCACCCGAATAACCCGCTGCGGAAACGGAATATCAATTCCCGCGTCCTTCAAACGATCCCGGGCCTGTTCATTGAACATGAACATCACGCTCCAGTAATCGGCCGTTTTGACCCATACCCGCAACGACACCGTGATCGAACTATCGCCCAAGGTCGAAATCACCGCTTCCGGCGCTGGATCGGCCAGTACACGCTCGTCCTTGGCCAGCTCCAACAATACTTCGCGAGCCTTTTGCAGGTCGGCCTGGTAATCCACGCCGACATCGAACACGACTTTGCGGGTCGGCTGGCGATTGGTGTTGGTGATGATGCCGTTCGACAGGTTGCCGTTGGGCACGATGACAGTTTTGTTGTCACCAGTGCGAATCACGGTGTGAAAGATCTGGATGCTGTCGACCGTACCAGCCACGCCTTGAGCTTCGATCCAGTCACCGATGCGGAACGGGCGGAACAACAGAATCAACACACCACCGGCGAAGTTCGCCAGACTGCCCTGCAATGCCAGGCCGATCGCCAGGCCTGCCGCACCGATGGCCGCGATGAACGAGGTGGTTTCAATGCCGATCATCGACGCCACGCTGACGATCAGCAGGATCTTGAGGATGATGTTCGCCAGGTTGCTGATGAACCCTTGCAGCGCCAGGTCGGCATTGCGCAGTGCCAACAGCCCGCCGAGTTTGCGGGTTACCTTGTTGATCAGCCACCAGCCAATGGCCAGCGTCACCACCGCCAGCAGCACCCGGCTGCCGTACTCCATGATCATGGGGATCCAGGCCTCGGACGCCTTGATCAAGTTGTCCACTTCAGCGTTCAAGTCCATCTACCTCTCCTTCTATTGCCGTAACCACGAAAGACCGGGTGAAGCATTGTGAAAAGAGCGTTTGCCCGCTCCCCACAATGCCTCTGTGCACCGGGTATCAGTCGCGGAAGTTATTGAACTGCAAAGGCATGCCGAATTCCTTGCCCCGCAGCGCCGCGATGGCTTCCTGCAAGTCATCACGCTTTTTGCCGGTGACGCGCACTTGCTCGCCCTGGATGGCGGCTTGCACCTTGAGCTTGGCGTCCTTGATATGAGCAACGATTTTCTTCGCCAGTTCCTTGTCGATGCCTTCCTTGAGCACGGCTTCCTGCTTCATCAGCTTGCCCGAGGCATAGGCGTCCTTGACCTCAAGGCACTGAACGTCGATCTTGCGCTTGACCAGGGCCAGCTTGAGGATCTCGATCATTGCCTCAAGCTGGAAGTCGGCCTCGGCGGTCAGGTTGACGGTCAGGTCCTTCTCCTTGAACTCGAAACTGCCCTTGCCCTTGAGGTCATAACGACGGTCGAGTTCCTTGACGGCGTTTTCAACGGCGTTGGTGACTTCGTGTTTGTCCAGTTCGGATACCACGTCGAATGACGGCATGTAGTGTTCTCCAATAAAAAAGACGCGCCCGTAACAAAGGCGCGTGCTTGGCTTGTGGTTAAAATCGGGCTCATTATAACGGGTCTTTTCCTGTCGACACTGCGAGCCCCCAGATGCCTGCGCCAAACCGAGTAAAAAACTGATGCCTACTACCTGGCATGTCCTGGGGGCCGGCAGCCTCGGTACGTTGTGGGCGACGCGCCTGGCCCGGGCTGGTTTGCCGGTGCGGCTGGTACTGCGCAATGAACAACGCTTGCAGGCCTATCGGGCCGCCGGTGGTCTGACGCTGGTGGAACAGGGTCAGGCCCGGCAATACCCGGTACCCGGGCAAACAGCCGACGCCCCCGAGCCGATCAAACGCCTGCTCCTGGCCTGCAAAGCCTATGACGCCGAAGCGGCCGTGGCTTCTGTGGCTCATCGCCTGAGCGCCGACGCGGAACTGATCCTGCTGCAGAACGGCCTCGGCAGTCAGGACGCAGTCGCCAATCGTGTTCCCCAGGCCCGTTGCATCAGTGCCTCCAGTACCGAAGGGGCATTCCGCGACGGTGACTGGCGCGTGGTGTTTGCTGGCCACGGCTACACCTGGCTGGGTGACCCCGCGCACCCGGTGGCACCGATCTGGCTGGACGACCTCACCGCCGCCGCCATACCCCACGAATGGACGGCTGACATCCTCACCCGGCTCTGGCGCAAACTGGCGCTCAACTGTGCCATCAACCCTCTGACCGTCCTGCACCACTGCAAGAACGGCGGCCTGCAGGCGCATCACTGCGAAGTGGCGACCCTCTGCGCGGAACTCACGGACCTGCTGGAACGCTGCGGCCAGCCCATGGCGGCCGAAGACTTGCAGCCGGAAGTCGAACGGGTCATACAGGCCACCGCCGCCAACTACTCCTCGATGTACCAGGACGTCGCCCATGGCCGCCGCACCGAAATCAGCTACCTGCTCGGCCACGCTTGCAAGGTTGCCGAGCGCCACCGGTTACCGGTGCCACACCTGGAACAATTGCGGCAGCGACTGATTACCCACTTGAACAACCTCGGATTGCCCGGCGACTGAGCAGCGGCTACGCTGGCCCTCGTGTTCCTTTTAAACGAAGAGTCCGATGCCATTGCGCCAGCGCCTTGAAAACCTCCCGGTCGGCCAGAAACTGCTGGCCGCCCTGCTGGTGTTGTTGACCACCGTCCTGCTGGTGGCCAACCTGACCTTTATCAGCGCCGCCTATTACATTTCCCAGGAAAGCATGGCGCCCCAGGCCCTGCAGACCATCGGTCGGCTGGTGGCCAACCCGAGCCTGATCGCCGATGCCCTGCAGTCGCCTCAGACCGCCCAGCGCCTGCTGGATGAACTCAACAGCTACGCGCCGTTGCGGGCCGCTGCGTTGTATGACGGCGAGGGCGCACGCCTGGCGCAACTGCAACAGGGCGAAAAGCTCAAGCTGCCGGACCATTACCGCCACATGCAGGCGTGGCAAGCCAGTGAGTTTCGCAGCAATCAGGTCATCACCCTGCCCCGCCCGGGGACGGCGCCGGGTCATCTGTTGCTGGTGGCCAGCAGCGAACTGCCGACGGCGTTCTACACCGGCACCCTGACCGCCAGCCTCGGCATCCTGATTTTCAGCGTGTTGCTCTGGCTGGTCATTGCCCAGCAGATCAAACGCCTGATCACCCAGCCGATTCATCAGCTCGAGGAACTGTCGCGCCAGGTCACCCGCGAGGAGAACTATTCCCTGCGCGCCGCCCGCGGCAACCACGACGAAATCGGCAGCCTGGCCGAGGCGTTCAACACCATGCTCTCGCGAATCGAAGCCCGGGAGCAGCAACTCAAGCGCGCGCGTGACGACTCCCAGGCTGCCTACGACCAGGCCCAGGGCCTGGCGGAAGAAACCCGCCACACCAATCGCAAACTGGAGCTGGAAGTCCAGGTGCGCAGCAAGATCGAGAAAAAGCTCACCGGTTTCCAGAACTACCTCAACAGCATTATCGACTCCATGCCCTCGGCCCTGATCGCCCTCGACGAACAACTCTACGTCACCCAATGGAACCAGGAAGCCAGCGCCCTCTCCGGCACACGCCTGGACGAGGCGCTGAACCAGCCGATCTTCCTCGCCTTCGAACCGCTCAAGCCTTACCTGCCACAGCTCAAGCAAACGGTCGAACAGCATACGGTGGCGAAGATCGAACGCGTCACCTGGACCAAGGACGACGAGGCCCGGCACTACGCCCTCACTTTCTATCCACTGATGGGCGGCGCCGGACGCGGCGTGGTGATCCGCATCGATGACATCACCCAACGCCTGTCGCTGGAAGAAATGATGGTGCAATCAGAAAAGATGCTCTCGGTCGGCGGTCTTGCGGCGGGCATGGCCCATGAAATCAACAACCCGCTGGGAGCCATCCTGCACAACGTGCAAAACATCCGCCGACGCCTGTCGCCGGAGCTGCCGAAGAACATCGAACAGGCCGAACAACTGAATATCGAACTGCAAAGGGTGAACCTTTACCTGCAAAGCCGGGAAATCCCGCAGTTGCTCGACGGCATCCAGCAGGCCGGCGCCCGGGCGGCGAAAATCGTCACCCACATGCTCAGCTTCAGCCGGCGCAGCACCCGGCAGATGGCCCCCTGCGACCTGCCGGCACTGATCGACCAGGCGGTGGAGATCGCCGGCAACGACTTCGACCTGGCAATCGGTTTCGATTTCAAGGGCCAGGCGATCATTCGGCAGTTCGACCCCAACCTGGGCCCGGTGCCCGGCACCGCCAACGAGCTGGAGCAGGTGCTGCTCAACCTGCTGAAAAACGCCGCCCAGGCGATCCATCAACGCCAGGACGACAGCGAACCCGGGCGCATTATCCTGCGCACGCGGCTGAACCCACCGTGGGCAGAGATCCAGGTGGAGGACAACGGCATCGGCATGAGCGAGAACGTACGCAAACGCACCTTCGAGCCGTTCTTCACCACCAAGGAAATCGGCCAAGGGACCGGGCTGGGGCTGTCGGTGTCGTATTTCATCATCACCAATAATCACAAGGGCCAGATGGAAGTGCAGTCGGCGCCGGGCCAGGGCACCTGCTTCACCTTGCGCCTGCCATTGACCGGCACCTCAATGGCGCCGCAGGAACACAAACAACTGGAGCGCTGAACATGGGTTTTCGCCTGTCGAAGATTTACACCCGCACCGGCGACAAAGGTGAAACCGGGTTGGGGGATGGTCGCCGTGTAGCCAAGGACCATCCACGGGTCGAGGCCATTGGCGAGGTGGACACGCTCAACAGTCAGTTGGGATTGTTGCTCGCTAGCCTCGCGGTAGAGGCTGCTGAATATCCGGCGCTACAGGAGCTGATCGAGGTCTTGGCGCCTTGTCAGCATCGGCTGTTCGACCTGGGCGGTGAACTGGCGATGCCGGCTTATCAGGCCTTGAACATGCTGGAAGTCGAGCGCCTGGAAGCAGCCATCGATGCATGGAACGAAGAAGTGGGACCGTTGGAGAACTTCATCCTGCCCGGTGGCTCGACACTGATCGCCCAGGCCCACGTCTGCCGCAGCCTGGCCCGTAGCGCCGAACGCCGTTGTCAGCAGTTGAACGCCGTGGAGCCATTGGCCGGGCCGGGGCTGGCGTATATCAATCGGTTGTCGGATCTGTTATTCGTCGCGGCGCGGGTCATTGCCCGGCGGCAAGGGGTGGCTGAGGTGCTGTGGGTGGCGGCGGCCAAGCCCGAGAGTTGAGCTGGGTCGCCTGTCAGGACCTCATCGCGAGCAGGCTCGCTCCCACAGAGAATCTGTTGCGTGACATGGATACTGGTTACACCATAAATCCCATGTGGGAGCGAGCCTGCTCGCGATGAGGCCCGCGAACACCCCACCCAATCAAGGCCCAGGCCAAAACGCCCGAATCCCCGCCACACCCTGCGCCCCAGCTGCCCAGGCTTGCTGCCGTTCGTCAGGCCCCACCCCGCCCAACAGATACACCGGCCTGTTGAAGCCCTCAATCAACCGCGAAACCTCTTCCCACCCCAGCGGTTGGGCCTCGGGATGGGTCTGGGTCGGTTGCACCGGCGAGAGCGTCACGAAGTCCACGTCCATCTGCTGCGCCAGGGACAGCTCCTCGGCGTTGTGGCAGGACGCCGCCAGCCAACGGTCTTTGCCGAAAGGACGACCGGCCGCAGCATGCTTGCGCAATTGCGCGGCGGTAATGTGCCAGCCGGCGGACGGGAAATCCCCCAGCCATTCGAAAGGCCCCTTGAGCATCAACTGGGCCTTGCCGGCGCACAAACCTGCCGCATCCACCGCCAGATCGCGGTACTTCGGGTCGTAGCCGTTGGGCGCGCGCAGCTGGACCAGTTTGATCCCGCCGGCGATAGCCTTTTGCATGCCGCGCAGCAACTGCGGCGTTTCGAGGCCTTCAGGGGTGATCAAATATTCGCCGGGCAAACGAGCCGCCGCGATGATCGGCTGGTTGGCCGCCGGGAACTCATGGTTCAAAAGCTCCCGGGCCGTGACCCAGGCCAACGGCTGCCCTTCGGCACCGTGGGGCTCGCCGGTGAACGCCGAGACTTCCCAGACATCCAGCAACACCTGTTTATCCGGGTAATCGTGACGCACCTTGATCAACGGCCGGGCGGCGGCGACGACAATGCCCAGTTCCTCATGAAGTTCGCGGGCCAGGGCGGTTTCGACGGACTCATCCGCCTCAACCTTGCCACCGGGAAACTCCCAAAGGCCACCCTGGTGCTGGGTGTCGGCCCGTCGGGCGATCAGGATTTTGCCGGCAGCGTCACGAATGACCGCCGCCGCTACATGGACTCGTTTCACCGCGCTGTTTCCTCCAGGCCGGCCTGTTGCCACGCCTTGAACGCCGGCCATTGATAGATAGTTTCGACATAGGCCGCATCGACCTCGGGCAACGCCACCTGATAGGTGCGCAAGCGCACGGCCACCGGCGCGAAGAACACATCTGCCAGGCTCAAGCGGCCAAACAGGTAGGGCCCGGCTTCAGTAGCCGCCGCACGGCATTCGGCCCACAGTGCCAGCATCCGCTGGATTTCCGCTTGAACTTCCGCCGGCATGGGCACTAGCGGCGCATCGCGCAGCAGGTCAAACGGCATGTGGCTGCGGATAGCAAAAAAACCGCTGTGCATTTGTGCACAGGCCGAACGTGCCTGAGCCCGGGCCGCGACGTCCCTGGGCCAGAGGCCCGCATCGGGAAACTGTTCAGCCAGGTATTCGGCAATCGCCAGGGAGTCGGCGATCACACCGAATTCGGTCTTGAGCAACGGGACTTTGGCGGTGGCTGAATACTTGAGCAGTTTCTCACGGGTGTCCGGTTGGTCGAGCCTGACCAGCTCTTCGGTGTACTTTGCGCCGGTCAACTCCAGGGCCAGCGCACCGCGCAAGGACCAGGAGGAAAGGTGTTTGTCGCCGATGATCAGGTGCAGGCTCAAGTCTGGAATCCTTTCTTGGGGTGTTGTGGAGGCTGTACTGGCGCCATCGCGAGCAGGCTCGCTCCCACAGTGGATCGGTGGTGTGAACAGGTCCAGGTCACCCAACCAATCCCTGTGGGAGCGAGCCTGCTCGCGATGGCAGCAACTCGGTCCCGAACTGTTAAGTCCGATATTCCGCGTTAATTTTCACATACTCGTGGGACAAATCAGTCGTCCAGATCGTTTCGCTGCAATCACCACGTCCCAGCTCGATACGAATGGTGATTTCTTCCTGCTGCATCACCGCCGCGCCCTGGGCTTCGGTGTAGGTGGCCGCGCGTGCGCCCTGGCTGGCGATGCAGACTTCACCGAGGAACACGTCGATCTTGCTCACGTCCAGGTCCGGCACACCGGCACGGCCGACGGCGGCGAGGATCCGGCCCCAGTTCGGGTCGGAGGCGAACAGCGCGGTCTTGATCAGCGGCGAGTGCGCCACGGTGTAGCCAACATCCAGGCATTCCTGATGGTTGCCGCCACCGTTGACTTGCACGGTCACGAACTTGGTCGCGCCTTCGCCGTCACGGACGATGGCCTGGGCCACTTCCATGCAGACTTCGAATACCGCCTGCTTCAGGGCGGCAAACAGCGCACCGCTGGCTTCGGTAATTTCCGGCAGATCAGCCTTGCCGGTGGCGATCAGCATGCAGCAGTCGTTGGTGGAGGTGTCGCCGTCGATGGTGATGCGGTTGAACGACTTGTTGGCGCCGTCGAGCATCAGGTCTTGCAGCACCTGCCGGGAGACTTTGGCGTCAGTGGCGATGTAGCCAAGCATGGTCGCCATGTTCGGGCGGATCATGCCGGCGCCTTTGCTGATGCCGGTGACGGTCACGGTCACGCCATCGTGCTGGAATTGACGACTGGCCCCTTTGGGCAGCGTGTCGGTGGTCATGATGCCGGTGGCGGCAGCGGCCCAGTTGTTTTCCGACAGGTCATCCAGAGCGGCCTGCAACGCGCCTTCGATCTTCTCGACCGGCAGCGGTTCGCCGATCACCCCGGTGGAGTACGGCAGCACCTGGCTGGCGTCGACGCCGGTCAGTTCGGCCAGCTTGGCGCAGGTGCGTTCGGCGGCGGCCAGGCCTGGCGCGCCGGTGCCGGCGTTGGCGTTACCGGTGTTGGTCAGCAGGTAACGCACCGGCCCCTGCACGCGTTGCTTGGCCAGGATGACCGGCGCGGCGCAAAAGGCGTTGAGGGTGAACACGCCGGCAACCGTCGAGCCTTCGGCGCAACGCATGACCACGACATCCTTGCGCCCTGGGCGCTTGATGCCCGCCGAGGCGATACCGAGTTCAAAACCGGCAACCGGGTGCAACGTTGGCAACGGACCAAGACCAACAGCCATGAATGCGCTCCTAAATAGATAAATCGACACCGCCTAATCGAGACGGCGAATCAAAATGGCAAAACGCCGCGACGGCTGAAAGCCGGTCGCGGCGCGGGTCGTTCAGCGCTTGAAACGGGTGTTACTGAATCTGCCCGTGACAATGCTTGTATTTCTTGCCCGAACCGCAATAGCACAGCTCGTTGCGGCCCAGCTTCTGCTCGTTACGTACCGGCGCGGTCGCCAAGGCAACATCCACCTCGGCGCCCTCCTCCTGGGCAACTTCCAGGCCTGGGGCCGGGGCGTGCTCGAACTGCATGCGCGCGGCCAAGGCTTCGGCTTCCTGACGCAAACGGGCTTCTTCTTCGGCCGGGTCTTCGCGGCGAACCTGAACGTGGGACAACACGCGGATCGAGT
This sequence comes from Pseudomonas sp. N-1-13, assembly GCF_057787095.1. Taxonomy (NCBI): domain Bacteria; kingdom Pseudomonadati; phylum Pseudomonadota; class Gammaproteobacteria; order Pseudomonadales; family Pseudomonadaceae; genus Pseudomonas; species Pseudomonas sp. N-1-13. The sequence goes on from NZ_JBYNRI010000001.1 coordinate 4,577,112, forward strand.
CGCGCTTGATCGAATCCAGCAACTCGGAGAACAGCGTGAACGACTCGCGCTTGTACTCCTGCTTGGGGTTCTTCTGGGCATAACCACGCAGGTGGATACCATGGCGCAAGTGATCCATGGTCGACAGGTGGTCTTTCCACAAGTCGTCCAGCACCCGCAGTACGATCTGCTTCTCGAAGGAGCGCAGCGCTTCTTCGCCGGCCTGGTCTTCTTTCTCGTTGTACGCGGCGATCAGTTCGGCCAGCAGCTTCTCGCGCAGGGTTTCTTCGTACAGGTGATCGTCTTCGTCCAGCCATTGCTGGATCGGCAACGCCACGCCGAAGTCGCTCTGCAAGGCAGCTTCCAGACCGGCGACATCCCACTGCTCAGGCAGCGACTGCGGCGGAATGTGGGCGCTGACGGTTGCGTTGAGCACGTCCTGGCGGAAATCTGCGATGGTTTCGCCAATGTTGTCGGCGGCCAACAAACTGTTACGCATGTGATAAATCACTTTACGCTGTTCGTTGTTAACGTCGTCGAACTCCAGCAATTGCTTACGGATATCGAAGTTGCGACCCTCGACCTTGCGCTGGGCTTTCTCGATGGCGTTGGTGACCATCCGGTGTTCGATCGCTTCGCCCGGCTGCATGCCCAGGGCCTTCATGAAGTTCTTCACCCGATCAGAGGCGAAGATACGCATCAGGCTGTCTTCCAACGACAGATAGAAGCGGCTGGAACCGGCATCGCCCTGACGACCGGCACGGCCACGCAGCTGGTTGTCGATACGACGCGATTCGTGACGCTCGGAAGCGATCACCTGCAAACCGCCGGACTCGAGCACCTGTTGATGACGCTTCTGCCAGTCGGCCTTGATCTGCGCGATCTGCTCGGGCGTCGGGTTTTCCAGGGAGGCGACTTCCACTTCCCAGTTGCCGCCCAACAGGATGTCGGTACCACGGCCGGCCATGTTGGTGGCGATGGTCAGGGCACCCGGGCGACCGGCCTGGGCGATGATCTCGGCTTCTTTTTCGTGGAACTTGGCGTTGAGGACCTTGTGCTCGATACCTTCCTTGGTGAGCAATGCGGACATGTGCTCGGAGGTTTCGATCGTGGCGGTACCCACCAGGATAGGACGGCCCTGGGCCATGCATTCCTTGATGTCGGCGATGATCGCCGCGTATTTCTCATCGGCGGTGAGGAACACCAGGTCGTTGTAGTCTTTACGGGCCAGCGGCTTGTTAGGCGGGATCACCATCACTTGCAGGCCGTAGATCTGATGGAATTCGAACGCTTCGGTGTCGGCGGTACCGGTCATGCCGGACAGCTTGTTGTACAGGCGGAAGTAGTTCTGGAAAGTGGTCGAGGCCAGGGTCTGGCTTTCGGCCTGGATGTTCAGACCTTCCTTGGCTTCGATGGCCTGGTGCAGGCCTTCGGACAGACGACGGCCCGGCATGGTCCGGCCGGTATGCTCATCCACCAGCACGACCTGGCCGTCCTGGACGATGTACTCGACGTTGCGATGGAACAGCTTGTGCGCACGCAGGCCGGCATAGACGTGGGTCAGCAGGCCCAGGTTATGGGCCGAGTACAGGCTCTCGCCCTCGGCCAGCAGGCCGACGCGGGTGAGCATTTCCTCGATGAACTGGTGACCGGCTTCATTGAGCTCGACCTGACGGGTCTTCTCGTCGACCGTGTAATGGCCGGCCTTGGTCACTTCACCCTCGACTTCTTCGACGTGAAGTTCCAGCTGCGGGATCAACTTGTTGATCTCGATGTACAGCTTGGAGCTGTCCTCGGCCTGACCGGAAATGATCAGCGGGGTACGGGCTTCGTCGATGAGAATGGAGTCGACTTCGTCGATCACGGCAAAGTTGAGTTCACGCTGGAATTTTTCATCCATGCTGAACGCCATGTTGTCGCGCAGGTAATCGAAACCGAATTCGTTGTTGGTGCCGTAGGTGATATCGCAAGCGTAGGCGGTGCGTTTTTCTTCCGGCGGCTGGAACGGCGTGACCACGCCGACCGTCAGGCCGAGGAATTCATACAGCGGACGCATCCAGTTGGCATCACGACGGGCCAGGTAGTCGTTGACCGTCACCACGTGCACGCCCTTACCGGACAGTGCATTGAGGTATACCGCCAGTGTCGCCACCAGGGTCTTGCCCTCACCGGTACGCATTTCAGCGATCTTGCCTTCGTGCAAGGTCATGCCGCCGATCAACTGAACGTCGAAGTGACGCATGCCCATCACCCGCTTGCCGGCTTCACGGGCAACCGCGAAGGCTTCGGGCAGGAGCTGGTCAAGGGTTTCCCCCTTGGCGATGCGGTCCTTGAATTCGGCAGTCTTGGCGCGTAACTGATCGTCCGAAAGGGCCACCATTTGCTCTTCGAAGGCATTGACGATCTGTACCGTCTTGAGCATGCGTTTGACTTCACGCTCGTTCTTGCTTCCAAAAAGTTTCTTTAACAAAGGCGCAAACATATCGGCAGGATCTTCCACACTAAAGGGATGGAGGGCGGCCCCGTGAGTCGCCCGTGCAGCCCTCATGGCCGCATGCGAACGAGCATTCTACCCGGAAACGATGGTGAGGAAAGTGGCGTTATTCCACGATGCTGGCACAGCGCTGTGACGGGGCCTCCCTAAAATAAGGGCTTTTGCGCGAACTTCAACCCACAAACGAGAGAAGTTATTCATTGATTGCGCGGACAAGGGCGCCCGCGGCGAGCGGTCGCGGCGTACTCGGCGCTTTCTGCTACCATGGCGCCTCTGTCACTTGCGGTATTCGTTCATGGCCTTTCGCCCTCTTCCAGCCAAGGTTCCCGCCGTTCTGCTGCGCGAAGCCAAACCGCTGAAAGCCATCTTCGGCCACGCCAAACGACTGGGTCACTTGCAGCGCCTGCTGGACAGCCAACTACAGCCCGCCGCTCGCGAGCACTGCCACGTGGCCTCCTGGCGCGAAGGCAGCCTGCTGCTGATCGTCACGGACGGTCACTGGGCTACGCGCTTGCGCTATCAGCAAAAGCGCCTGCTGAGGCAATTGCAGGCGTTCGAGGAATTTGCCGGCCTGACGCGGATTCTGTTCAAGGTACAACCGCCCACGGTGCAAGTCGCCGTCAAGGGGCACACGCTGGACTTGTCCACCGACGCAGCCGCCACCATCCAGGCCACCGCCGATGGCATCACCGACCCCAACCTGCGGGCGGCGCTGGAGCGGTTGGCGGCACATGCGCGGCCCAAGGATTGACTTCCAGGTCGCCAGTTGAATCGCTATCGCGAGCAAGCTCGCTCCCACAGGAGATCTTCAGTGAACACAGATTTTGTGTACGACACAGATCAATTGTGGGAGCGAGCCAGCTCGCGATAGCGGCAGATCAGTCGGTACATTTGGCGCCTGTTGAATCGCCATCGCGAGCAGGCTCGCTCCCACAATGTTGAACTGTGCCGAGCCGGTTACCGGCGCTTTTTGCTCCCCAGCAACGACCCCATCAACCCACGTACCAGTTGCCGTCCCAACTGATTGGCGGCCTGGCGCATCGCCGATTTCAATGCCTGGCCGGCCGCCGTACCGAGAAATTCCCCGGCCTTGTCGGTGAAACTCGGTTCTTCAGCGCTCGCCTTGCCCTGTGCCTCTTCGGCTTGCGGCTCCAAGCCCTTGCGCCCCATCAGCACTTCATAGGCCGACTCGCGATCAATGGGTTTGTCATAACGCCCTTGCAAAGGGGAACGGGCGATCAGCCCGGCGCGTTCAACTTCGGTCAACGGCCCGATCCGCGACTGTGGCGGCGCCACGAGCACACGCTGGACCATTTGCGGCGTGCCCTTTTCCTGCAAAGTGCCCACCAAAGCTTCGCCAATACCCAGCTCGGTCAGCACCGTCAGCGCATCGAATTGCGGGTTGGGCCGGAAACCGTCCGCCACCGCCCGCAGGGATTTCTGCTCCTTGGTGGTGAAGGCCCGCAAGCCGTGCTGGATGCGCAGGCCCAACTGCGCCAGCACGTCGTCCGGCAAGTCTCCTGGCGACTGGGTCACGAAGTACACCCCCACGCCCTTGGAGCGAATCAGCCGCACCACTTGCTCCAACCGCTCTTGCAACGCCTTGGGGGTATCGGCAAAGAGCAGATGGGCCTCATCGAAGAACAGCGCCAGCAGCGGTTTGTCCGCGTCGCCGCGCTCGGGCAATTGCTCGAACAACTCGGCCAGCAGCCAGAGCAGGAACGTTGCGTAGACTTTTGGTGCTTCATGCACCAGACGGCTGGCGTCCAGCAAATGGATAGGGCCGCGGCCGTCGCTGGCCGGTTGCAGGATGTCTTCAAGCTGCAAGGCCGGCTCACCGAACAGCGCATCCGCGCCTTGTTGCTCCAATGTGGCCAAGCGCCGCAGCAAAGCCTGGCTGGAACCGGTGGTCATCAAAGCGGCGTCGTCCCCCAGCAGCTCAGGGTTGTCCCTGAGATGATTGAGCAGTGCCTTCAAGTCCTTGAGATCCAGCAGCAACAGGCCTTCGCGGTCGGCAACCTTGAAGGCCGCGTACAGCGCCGATTGCTGACTGTCGGTGAGTTCCAACAGGCTGCCGAGCAACAGCGGGCCCATTTCACTCAGGGTGGTGCGCAGCGGATGACCGGACTTGCCATGAATGTCCCACAAGGTCACCGGATAAGCCTGGGGTTTGTGGCCGAGCCAGGACATGCCGGCGATACGCTCGGCGACTTTGCCTTGGGGGTTGCCGGCGGCGCCGAGGCCGCACAGGTCGCCCTTGATGTCTGCGGCGAATACCGCAACGCCGGCATCGCTGAACGTCTCGGCCAGGCGTTGCAAGGTGACGGTCTTGCCGGTGCCGGTGGCACCTGCCACCAGACCATGACGGTTAGCCAGACGCAGGGCCTGGGCGATGGGTTGGCCGGCAAGGTCGGCGCCAATAACAAGTTGCGATGAGTCAGGCATTTCGTCACCTGTGGTTAATCTATGGCCTTGCATGGCCGATATCTAAAGCGACAGACCTACTGAAACAAGGTCGGATAATTCCCTAAGGAGAGGAGGAAATATCAGCTTTTTTTCACTATGAAGCCATTTTTGCGCGCTTATATATAAGCACGCTTAGCGTATCAAGAACTTAGCGGACCCCCGTGCCATGAATAAAAACCTGCGCTTTAGCCATAAAATTCTAATAGCCGCCGCGCTCATCGTGATTGCAGCCTTCGCTTCCTTCACGACCTACAACGATTACCTGCAACGCAATGCCATCCGTGACGATCTGGACAGCTACCTGCATGAAATGGGTGCTGTCACGGCAAATAACATTCAGACCTGGCTGACCGGCCGCATCCTGCTTATCGAGAACCTGGCCCAGAACATCGCCGTCACCCCCGACCCGAGCAGCGTCACCCACCTGCTGGAACAGAAAGCGCTGACCTCGACCTTCATGGCGTCCTACCTTGGCGATGCCCAGGGCAGTTTCATCATTCGCCCCGATGCGAAGATGCCTGACGGTTTCGATCCGCGCGTACGTCCTTGGTACAAAGGCGCACAAAGCAGCAGCACCTCGACCCTGACCGAACCCTACATCGACGCTGCCAGCGGCGGGCTGATCATTTCCATCGCCAGCGCCTCGAAAAACGCCACGCAAAATGTCGGTGTCGTGGGCGGCGACCTGAGCCTGCAGACCATTGTGGACAACCTCAAGACCGTGAATTTCGACGGCATGGGGTATGCCTACCTGATCAGCGCCGACGGCAAGATTCTGGTACACCCGGATAAAGCCCTGGTCATGAAAACCCTGGCCGAAGCCTACCCGACGAACACCCCGAAGATCAGCGACCAGATCAGCGAAGTCGAAGTCGATGGCCATACGCGCATCGTGACCTTCACGCCGATCAAAGGCCTGCCCTCGGTGAACTGGTACGTCGGCGTGTCGGTGGATAAAGACAAGGCCTACTCGATGCTCAGCGATTTCCGCACCTCGGCCGTCGTGGCGACGGTCATTGCCGTGGCGTTCATCATTGCGCTGCTGAGCATGTTGATCCGCTTGCTGATCCAGCCGCTGCATGTGATGACCCGGGCGATGGAAGACATTGCCGATGGCGACGGCGACTTGACCAAACGCCTGACGATCCAGAATCAGGACGAATTCGGCATTCTGGGCACGGCGTTCAACCGTTTCGTGGAACGTATCCATAATTCGATCCGCGAAGTGTCCTCGGCCACCGAACACGTCAACGAAGTCGCCTTGCGGGTGGTGAGCGCGTCGAACTCCTCGATGGTCAATTCCGACGAGCAGGCCAGTCGCACCAACAGCGTGGCCGCGGCCATCAATCAATTAGGCGCCGCTGCTCAGGAAATCGCCCGCAATGCAGCGCAAGCTTCCCATCAGGCCAGCGACGCCCGTGGCCTGGCCGAAGACGGCCAACAAGTGGTGGATCGCAGCATTGCCGCGATGAATCGCTTGTCCGACTTGCTGAGTGCCTCAAGCAGCAACGTTGAATCGCTGAACAGCAAAACCGTGAACATTGGCCAGATCCTGGAGGTGATCACCAGCATTTCCCAGCAAACCAACCTGCTGGCCCTCAATGCTGCAATTGAGGCAGCCCGGGCCGGTGAGGCCGGGCGCGGGTTTGCCGTGGTGGCCGATGAAGTGCGCAACCTGGCCCACCGCACCCAGGAATCGGCGCAACAGGTGCAGACCATGATCGAGGAGTTGCAGGTCGGCGCCCGGGATTCGGTCACGACCATGAACGACAGCCAGCGCCACAGCCAGGAAAGCGTGGAAATCGCCAACCTGGCCGGCGAGCGCCTGAACAGCGTGACCCAGCGCATCGGTGAAATCGATGGCATGAACCAGTCAGTGGCCACCGCCACCGAGGAGCAGACGGCCGTGGTGGAATCCATCAACGTGGACATCACCGAGATCAACACGCTGAACCAGGAAGGCGTGGAGAACCTGCAATCGACATTGCGCGCCTGCTCAGACCTTGAGCAGCAAGCGGCGCGGTTGAAGCAACTGGTGGGCAGTTTCCGCATCTGACGTCATCGCCAGCAGGCTCGCTTCCACGGGGTTTTGTGCAAAACACAGATCCATGGTGGGAGCGAGCCTGCTAGCGATAGGCCCCTCTCAAACGACACACTGCTGACAGACATTCCACCGCCCACAACCCCAACCGAACATCTATTCTTACTAAAGGTCAACAAAGGAGAATACAGACCGGAGGGATGTTCATCGTGCACATAGCGGACATAACCATGTTCTACGCCCCCGCCAGCGGCGGCGTGCGCACTTATCTGGATGCCAAGCACCGGCGCCTGAGTGATCGGCCCGGAATTCGTCACAGTCTGTTGATCCCTGGCGCGCATCTGAGCGAGCACGACGGGATCTATAAGGTTCCGGCCCCCGCCCTGCCTTTCGGCAAGGGCTACCGCTTCCCGCTTCGCCTGGCGCCCTGGCGCAATGTCCTGCGTGATTTACAACCGGACCTGATTGAAGTCGGCGATCCCTACCTCACCGCATGGGCTGCCCTGGATGCCCGGCGCCAGCTCGATGTGCCGGTGATCGGTTTCTATCACTCCGACCTGCCGCTGCTGGTCAGCAACCGCATGGGCAACTGGTTCACGCCCAACATCGAAGCCTATGTCAGCAAGTTGTACGGCAATTTCGACCGGGTCCTGGCGCCGAGCCAGGTCATGGCCGACAAGTTGATCGGGCTGGGGGTCAAGAACGTCTACGTGCAGCCTTTGGGCGTGGATCTGCAAACCTTCAACCCCGCCGCCCGCGACCCGGAACTGCGTGCCGAACTGGGAATTGCCGAAGACACGCGCCTGCTGATTTTCGCCGGTCGCGGCTCCAGGGAAAAAAACCTGCCGGTGCTGCTCAAGTGCATGAAACGCCTGGGCGAACGTTACCACCTGCTGCTGGTGGGTTCGTCCATGCCCGCCGTGGTCCCGGACAACGTTACGGTGGTCGATGAGTTCTGTCCGGCGCCGCAAGTTGCCCGACTCATGGCCAGCGCCGATGCTCTGGTGCATGCCGGTGACCAGGAAACCTTCGGCCTGGTGATCCTCGAAGCCATGGCCAGCGGCATCCCCGTGGTGGCGGTGGCGGCCGGGGCCTTCACCGAAATCGTCCACGAAGACTGCGGCCTGCTATGCACGCCCGACAATCCACAGGCCATGGCCAACGCCGTGCGGCAGCTATTTGCCGAAGGCTGTCAGCGACGCGGTGTGCTGGCGCGCCAGCACGTTGAGCGTCACTACGCCTGGGACTCGGTGGTCAACAGCCTGTTGGGCCACTACCACAGCGTCCTGGGTGAACAACTGCCCCTGTTGGCCAATGGTTGAGGTGAAGTCCGTGTCGATGAATCAATCGCCCAGCCTACTGTTGGTGCTGCATGACGTGGCGCCGCAAACCTGGCCCGACTACCAGCCCTTCGTCGAAGCTGTCGACGCCCTCGGCCAGGTGCCAATGACCTGGCTGGTGGTGCCGGACTTCCACCACGCCAATGCGCTGGAGAATCACCCAGGTTTTCGGCGCCTGCTCGACAACCGGGTCGAGCGCGGCGACGAATTGGTGCTGCACGGCTACTACCATTGCGACGATGGCCCGCCGGCGACTCATCCCAAGGACTGGTTCATGCGCCGGGTATATACCCACGAAGGCGAGTTTTACAGCCTGTCCGAGGAGGCGGCCCTCGCCCGCCTGCGTGCGGGTGTCGAAACCTTCCAGCGCTACCAGTGGCCACTGGAGGGTTTCGTCGCTCCGGCCTGGCTCATGAGCGAAGGCACGCGCCAGGCACTGCGCCAGTTGCCACTGAGTTACACCAGCGATCCCCAGCATCTCTATCGCTTGCCGGACTTCACCCCGATCGACGCTCCGGGACTGGTATGGAGCGCCCGCAGCGCCTGGCGCCGTGGCCTTTCCAAAGTCATCAATGATCAACGTGAACAGCGCTGGCGTCAGGCGCCAGTCATTCGCCTTGGCCTGCATCCCGTCGACATGCGCCATGGGTTCTCCCGGGATTATTGGTTGCGCACCCTCGAACGTCTGCTCAACGACGGCCGCGTGCCGATGACCAAGGTCCAATGGCTGGCGACCCAGGGCCTGCGGGTCAGCGACGCGGCATGAAACGGCTGATATGGCTGGGCGCCGCCTTGCTCTTGGCGCTACTGGTGCCGTGGTTGATGGGTGGCGGGGAGATGTGGTCGCGGGTGCAGCGCTTTCCCTTGTCACTGCTGCTGACCATGCTCGGCATGATTGTCCTGTGCTGGGGCTTGAACTCCGTGCGCCTGCGTTTGCTGCTGGGTGAACACCGCGGGCGCATCGGCCGGCTGAAAAGCATTGGCGTCGTCATGTCTACCGAGTTCGCCATGTGTGCCACGCCCGGCGGCAGTGGCGGGCCGCTGACGCTGATGGCGTTGCTGGCGCGCAACGGCGTGCGTCCGGCCCATGGCAGCGCGGTGTTTGCCATGGATCAGTTGAGCGATCTGCTGTTTTTCCTCTGCGCCTTGGTCGGCATCCTGTTTTATGCCTTGTTCCAGAACCTCAGCCAGAGCATCGAATGGATGCTGGCATTGAGTGCCTTCTCGTTGTTTGGCGGACTGTTCGGCTGCGTGCTGGTGGCCCGCTACCACCGCAAACTGATTCTGCTGGGCGCTCGGTTATTGCGACATCTGCGGGTAAAGACCGCCACTCGCCAACGCTGGGGACGCAAGATCCTGCACTTTCTGGCGGCATTTACCGACACCCTGAAATTGCCCCGTCAGACCCTGTTCCAGGTCTTCGGCCTGACCTGCCTTCACTGGGCCCTGCGCTACAGCGTGTTGTATCTGGCGTTGAGAGGACTGGGGGCGGATTTGCAGTGGGCCTGGAGCTTTCTGATCCAGATGCTCTCCTTGAGCGCAGGGCAGTTCAGCCTGCTGCCCGGTGGCGCCGGGGCGGCAGAGTTGACCTCGGCGGCGCTGCTGGCGCCCATGGTGGGCAAATCCACGGCCGCAGCGGCGATTCTGATCTGGCGGGCGGTGACCTATTACTTTTATCTGGTCGCCGGTGGCCCCGTGTTCTTTTTGATGGTCGGGCGACCATTGATCAAGAAACTGATCAAGCTGCGACAGGCGTGACTCCTATTTAGACTTCACCGCTTTCAGGCTTTGCAGGCGCTGGTTCGTCCTCGGGGTGCATTTGTTTCCACAGTTGCGCAGCGTCGGGAAACTCCGTGCCATCCTCCGGGCTCAACGCTTCAGGATCGTAACGGCTCAGGCACCCCTCGCCCAGGGTCGCCGGGGCTCGGGAGGTGGCTTTGTCCAATGGATCGGTCATGGCGAACCTCATGAAAAAAGGGCCTGGTGATCACTCGCCCAGGCCCTTTGCAGTGTAGTCAGAACACCACGGTCTTGTTGCCGTGCACCAGCACTCGGTCTTCCAGGTGATAACGCAAGCCGCGCGCCAGTACCATTTTTTCCACGTCACGGCCGAAACGCACCATGTCTTCGATGCTGTCGCTGTGGCTGACGCGCACAACGTCCTGCTCGATGATCGGCCCTGCGTCCAGCTCTTCGGTCACGTAGTGGCAGGTGGCGCCAATCAGCTTCACACCCCGCATCGAGGCCTGGTGATACGGCTTGGCACCGACAAACGACGGCAGGAAGCTGTGGTGGATATTGATGACCTTGTGCGCGTATTCGCTGCACAAGGAAGGCGGCAGGATTTGCATGTAGCGGGCCAGCACCACCACCTCGGCGTCGTGCTGTTTGACCAGCCGCGAAACTTCGGCAAACGCCGGCTGCTTGTCCTGTGGGTCGACCGGAACGTGGTAATAAGGGATACCGTGCCACTCCACCATGCTGCGCAAGGCGTCATGGTTGGAAATGACACAGGCAATGTCGCAATCGAGCTCATCGCTGTGCCAGCGGTGCAGCAAATCTGCCAGGCAGTGAGATTCTTTGCTGGCCATCAGCACCACGCGTTTTTTTTGCGCGGTATCGGTGATTCGCCAGTCCATCGAAAACTCTTCGGCAATCGGTGCGAATGCCTCACGAAAGGCTTCGATGCCGAAGGGAAGCGAGTCGGCACGAATTTCGTGACGCATGAAAAACCAGCCACTGTGAGTGTCCGAGTGATGGCTCGCTTCAGTGATCCAACCATTATGGGACGCCAGAAAATTACTGACCTTAGCAACGATGCCGACGCGGTCCGGGCAAGCGATCACCAGCCGAAAAGTGCGCATTAGGGGAACTCCAGAACTTCACAAAGGCGGCCATTCTAGCCATTGCGCGGCAAAACTGCAGTATCGATGACACGCCGCGCACATTTGTCTGCCCGGGCAGCAATGGGCCGGACCTTTGGCAACACGCTATATTTGTGAGCAGATGTGAAGACTGTGTTTCAGTATTTAACTGCAACGCCGTTTTTGCGAGGCTGCACTAATTAATTAAATAAAACATCGGTTAAATGTTTACTTGATGAAACTGTCTGATTACTATTGCCTCACTGTCTCCTTGTCACCCGCGTCCTACATAAGGTAGTCCTCATGTCCTTGATCAATGAATACCGCAGCACCGAAGAAGCAATCAAAGAACTGCAAGAACGCCTGAAAGCTCTGTCTAAAGACGACAAGCTGCAGAAAGAACTGGAATTCGAAGGCAAACTGCGCACGCTGATGGGCGAATACCAGAAATCGCTGCGTGACATCATTGCTATGCTGGATCCAGAAGCCAAATCGAGCAAGGCAACCCGTGGCGCCGTAAAAACTACCGGCACCAAACGCGCTCGCAAAGTTAAGCAATACAAAAACCCGCACAACGGCGAAGTCATCGAAACCAAAGGTGGCAACCACAAGACTCTGAAAGAGTGGAAAGCCAAGTGGGGCGGTGACGTGGTTGAAGGTTGGGCAACCCTGCTGGGCTAAGCCTCACCGGTTCGCGCCGCTTTATGCGAACAGAATAACGCCAGCGATTGCTGGCGTTTTTTTATGCCTGCGATTTACCCACTTCATCGCCACTCAAAGGCTTAAACGTTTACGCAATTGCTGGCTGTAGCCCTGCCACTCTATGAGTACCTCGCGCTGCAATGGCGTGGAAACGGCCATCCATTCCTCCATCGCCTCATCAAAACTTTGCAAGGTATTAGGCGCCCCCCATTCCGGGGAGGACAAACGCTGCTGACAGAAAAGTCTCCAACGCTCCTGCTCTTCGCCGGTCAAGGTCTCAGGGAAGTTGCGCGCGCGATATCTGAACAATAACTCCGGTAAACGCTCATCATCAAAAGGCCAGTGTTCTGAAGCCAATTGAGCAGGGTCAGCCATGCGGACTTGCTCGCACAATCGACGATCGCGGTCGCCGATGAAGCCTGCGTATAACTGCTGCTCGGGATCCTCACTGGCCGTGAAATCCTCGCGACCATAAATGGCCTGAAGTTTGTCCTGCCAAACTTGCTGTGCGTCAGTTAGCCGCAGCGCACGCTCCTGATAAACGTCCATGTCCAGTTGCAGCCGCTGCTGGTCCTCGGCACGCAGCACCGAGAGCGGCGCGACCACCGGGCACTTGTTGATATGAATGAGTTTGAGAGGCACCGGCAACTCGCCTTCGAGCAGTTCTTCACGGCGGGTATACAAACGTTGCCTCAGGGTTTCAGCATCGTGGTCCAGCAAACCCAGCGGGTCCAGGTGCAAGTCACAGACAATCAGGGCATTGCGATTTTTCGGGTGCCAGGCCAATGGTAAAACTACCCCGATGTAGTTGCGCGCGGCCGAGAAACGCCCGGAAACATGCACCATAGGCTGCAACAGGCGGATCTGATCCATGACTTTCTGTTTGCTGCGCAGTTGGAACAGCCACTCGTAAAGCCTGGGTTGTTTCTGGCGGATCAGACGGGCCAAGGCGATCGTCGCGCGCACGTCCGACAACGCATCGTGAGCCTGGCCGTGGTCAATACCATTGGCGGCGGTCAGGCGCTCCAGCTTGAGGGTCACGCGGCCCTCCTCTTGCGGCCAGACAATGCCTTCGGGGCGCAGCGCATAGGCGGCGCGCACCAGGTCGATCAGGTCCCAGCGGCTATTGCCGCCCTGCCACTCGCGCGCGTACGGGTCGAAAAAATTCCGATAGAGGCTATAGCGGGTCATTTCGTCGTCGAAGCGCAGGGTGTTGTAACCGGCGCCACAGGTGCCGGGCGCGGCCAGTTGCCCGTGGATACGGGTCATGAAGTCGGCTTCAGTCAAGCCTTTGTCGGCCAGGCATTGCGGGGTAATGCCGGTGATCGCACAAGCCGCCGGATGCGGCAGGATGTCCTCGCTGGGCTGGCAATACAGGTTCACCGGCTCGTCGATTTCATTGAGTTCGAAATCGGTACGGATCCCCGCCACTTGCAAGGGCCGGTCACAACGCGGGTTGATGCCGGTGGTTTCGTAGTCGTACCAGAAGATAGAAGTCACGGGGCGTTCCTGGGTTGAAGACTGGCGAAGTCTAGGCCTTCGAGCCCACCTGCGGCCAGCGCTGCCTGAGTTTTGAAATCCAAAGGGGGATCTGAGGCGGACACCGGATCAGTGAACACCCCGATCAAAACTGTGGGAGCGAGCCTGCTCGCGATAGCGGTCTGCCTGAAACGGCAATGCTGAATGTGCCGCGGTCATCGCGAGCAGGCTCGCTCCCACAAGGGATGTGTGGCGGGTGCAAAATGCGTGAACACCGTCAATCAAAACTGTGGGAGCGAGCCTGCTCGCGATAGCGGTCTGCCTGAAACAGCAATGCTGAATGTGCCGCGGTCATCGCGAGCAGGCTCGCTCCCACAAGGGATGTGTGGCGGGTGCAAAATGCGTGAACACCGTCAATCAAAACTGTGGGAGCGAGCCTGCTCGCGATAGCGGTCTGCCTGAAACGGCAATGCTGAATGTGCCGCGGTCATCGCGAGCAGGCTCGCTCCCACAAGGGATGTGTGGCGGGTGCAAAATGCGTGAACACCGTCAATCAAAACTGTGGGAGCGAGCCTGCTCGCGATAGCGGTCTGCCTGAAACGGCAATGCTGAATGTGCCGCGGTCATCGCGAGCAGGCTCGCTCCCACAAGGGATGTGTGGCGGGTGCAAAATGCGTGAACACCGTCAATCAAAACTGTGGGAGCGAGCCTGCTCGCGATAGCGGTCTGCCTGAAACAGCAATGCTGAATGTGCCGCGGTCATCGCGAGCAGGCTCGCTCCCACAAGGGATGTGTGGCGGGTGCAAAATGCGTGAACACCGTCAATCAAAACTGTGGGAGCGAGCCTGCTCGCGATAGCGGTCTGCCTGAAACGGCAATGCTGAATGTGCCGCGGTCATCGCGAGCAGGCTCGCTCCCACAAGGGATGTGTGGCGGGTGCAAAATGCGTGAACACCGTCAATCAGAACTGTGGGAGCGAGCCTGCTCGCGATAGCGGTCTGCCTGAAACGGCAATGCTGAATGTGCCGCCGTCATCGCGAGCAGGCTCGCTCCCACAGGGGATGTGTGGCGGGTGCAAAATGCGTGAACACCGTCAATCAGAACTGTGGGAGCGAGCCTGCTCGCGATAGCGGTCTGCCTGAAACGGCAATGCTGAATGTGCCGTGGTCATCGCGAGCAGGCTCGCTCCCATAGGGGTTCTGCTTTTGTGTTCGGGCCCTGAATCCTGTTGCAAGCCATGAAATGACATACATAGTTATGTCGTTTGCCCGCACGAAGACTGCTAGCATCGGGACCGAGACTGAACGTTCAAACCGGCCCATCACTCAGGTTGCCCATGCTCGAGAGACCAGCACTGCAAAGGAACGCGACGCTGCCCCCGCCACTCGATACGCGGTATCAGGTTGAAACGCCCGAAGGCATCGACCTGCCGCTGCGCCCGGCGGGGTTGATGCCTCGTGCGCTGGCCTTTGCCATCGACCTGGGCATACGCGGGCTGGTCCTGGGGCTGGTGTTCATCATCCTGGCGTTTTTTGGTGAGCTGGGCATTGGCCTGGGCTCCATCCTGCTGTTCGTTGTCAGTTGGTGGTACATGGTGCTGTTCGAGGTGCTGAACCAGGGGCGCTCCCCCGGCAAGCAGATCATGGGGTTGCGAGTGGTGCAGGACGACGGCAGGCCTATCGGCTGGTCCGCTTCACTGATCCGCAACCTGCTGCGTTTTGTCGACATGCTACCCTTCGGCTACACCTTCGGGGCAATCAGTTGCCTGCAACATCCTGCCTTCAAACGCCTGGGAGACCTGGCCGCCGGCACCCTGGTGGTGTATCGCGAGCAACCGGTCAAACGTCCCGCGCTGCCCCTGGCGCAGTCGATACGACCGCCCTTTACCCTGAGCCTGAACGAGCAACGCGCCGTGCTGGGTTTCGCTGAACGCCAGGCTGAACTGTCCGAAGCGCGGGTCAACGAACTGGCGAGCATCCTGGCCGCGCCACTGAACGTCCAGGCCCCCAGAGCCGTGGCCGAACTCAATGGCATCGCCCGTGGCCTGCTGGGGCCGACATGAAACAAAGTCTGTTCGAAAGCCGCCACCAAGGCGAATGGGACCGACTGTCCCGACAACTCGATCAACTGGAGCGCAGTCGTAACGTGCCCCAAAGCAGAGACTTTCCTCCTGCCTACCGCAGGCTTTGTCAGCATCTGGCGCTGGCCCAGGCACGAGGTTACAGCAGCCTGCTGGTCGACACGCTGCAGCAGTTGGCGCTGCGCGGTCACCAGCAACTCTATCGGGATCGCAGCCGGCCATCGACCGGCCTTTCGACTTTCATCCTGGCCGGTTTCCCCCGACTCGTGCGGGAACAATGGCGTTTCGTACTGGCCGCCGGAGCGATGTTCATGGGTAGCCTGATCGGCATCGGGCTGCTGGTCTATCTGTTTCCCGAGCTGGTCTACAGCCTGTTGAGCGTCGAGGAAGTCAGCCAGATACGTGGCATGTACGACCCGGCCAGCGGGCACCTGGGGCGTTCGATCGAGCGGGCCGCCAGCCAGGACTGGGTCATGTTCGGCTACTACATCATGCACAACATCGGCATCGCCTTTCAGACATTCGCCAGTGGCTTGATGTTTGGCCTGGGTAGCGCGTTCTTCCTGTTTTTCAACGGCCTGACCATTGGTGCGGTGGCCGGGCATCTGACCCAGATCGGCTCGGGTGGGACGTTCTGGTCGTTCGTCATCGGCCACGGCGCCTTCGAACTCACTGCCATCACGTTGGCCGGCGCCGCCGGCCTGCAACTGGGCTGGGCGTTGATCGCGCCGGGGCGCCTCACCCGAGGCGAGGCCTTGCGGATCGCCGCCGGCAAAAGCGTGCTGATGATCGGCGGCGTGATGCTGTTGCTGCTGATTGCCGCGTTCATCGAAGCGTACTGGTCCTCCAGCGCCGTGACAGCCGCGACCAAATACACGGTCGGCGCCTTGTTGTGGCTTCTGGTGATCAGTTATCTGGTGTTTGCCGGACGGACCCGCCATGCGTCTGAGTGATGCCACCGTGGTCATCCGCCCGCGCACCACCTGGGAAGCCATGGACCTGGGCGTGTTGATGAGCCAGCAGCATCGACGTTTGCTGATGACCAGCTGGGCCGTTATCACGCTGCCGGTGTTTGCGCTGTTGTCCCTGCTGCTGTGGGATTCGCCCTCTCTGGCGATGTTCCTGTTCTGGTGGTTGAAACCGGCCTTTGACCGTTTGCCCCTGTACATTTTGTCCAAGGCGCTGTTCGGCGAAACACCGACGCTGAAACAGGCCTTGCGTCAGTGGCCCGCGCTGCTCAAGCCCCAGTTGCTGGCAAGCCTGACCTGGCGACGGCTGAGCCTGAGTCGCAGCTTCCTGATGCCCGTGGTGCAACTCGAAGGACTCGACGGCGAGGCGCGTGAACAGCGCTTGCGGGTGCTGCTGCAACGCAACCGTGGCGCAGCGCAATGGCTGACCGTGATCGGCGTCCACCTGGAGATCGCCTTGTGGTTCGGCCTCATGGCCCTGTTCTACCTGCTCGTGCCGCAGCAGGTCGAACTGCAATGGAACTGGCAGACGCTGATCGCCGTCGCCGAGCACGACTGGTTGTGGCTCGAACATCTGATCAACCTGCTGTATCCCCTGCTGCTGATCGTCTGGGAGCCGGTGTATGTCGCCTGCGGTTTCAGCCTCTACCTGAACCGGCGCACGATACTCGAAGCCTGGGACATTGAACTGGTGTTCCGACGCCTGCGCCAACGCCTGAGCAGCACTGCCCCCGCGCTGATGCTGCTGGCACTGCTGTTGTTGCCGATGGCACCGCCGGCCTGGGCCGCCGAAGACAGCACCGGCCCCGACAGCCCGCGGCTGCTCAACCAGCCCCTGACCAGCGAAGCCTCCAGAGACAGCATCAAGGCGATCCTCCAGGCTCCGCCGTTCAAGAACCCGGAAACGCTCACCCGCTACCGCCTGGGTGAAGAAACCGCCGAATCGGCCGAGACCGACGAAGCGCCGGGCTGGCTCAAGGCATGGTTCAAATGGATCAGCGGCCAACGCTTCGACATCGCCGCCGCACTGATCCAGATCGTACTGTGGGCCTGCCTGGTGGCGGCGATTGCCTGGCTAGCCTGGCGCTACCGGAAAAGGCTCAGGGCCTTGGTGAATCTGCGATCGACAAAACGCCCACCCGCGGCACGAGCGGTGCCGGCGCAGATGTTCGGTCTGGATATTCGCGAAGAAAGCCTGCCGGACGACGTGGCCACCAGCGTGGAACAACTATGGGCCGCTGACCCTCGCCAGGCCCTGGGGCTGCTGTATCGGGCCTTGCTCAGCCGGTTGCATCATGACTTTGCGCTTCCCTTGAAACCGGCCGACACCGAAGGCCAGGTGCTGCAACGCATCGAACAGCTTGAGCATGAACGCCTGCTGACGTTCAGCCAACACCTGACTCAGCACTGGCAAAACATTGCATACGGCCATCGCCCGCCGCCACCCCATCTGCAACAGCAACTGTGCGATGACTGGCGCGGGTTGTTCGGGCCGGAGGCGTCTCGATGAATCGCCGCGCAGGGCTGTTGGTCGGCGCCGGGGTGGCCGCGCTGTTGTGCGTGTTGGGCATTTACCTGTTCCTGAAGGCCGTGCCCTATCAGGAAACCATCGATCACGGCCCCTCCCCCGAGGCCCAGGCCAATCCCTACCTGGCCGCCGAACATTTCCTGCGCCGGCAGGGCATAAACGTCGAGCACGCCAATAATCTGGACGTCCTGCCCAACCTTGAGCCTGATCAGCGCAGCCTGCTGTTGTTGGGTGAACGCACCCACATGACCCCACGGGAAGTCGATCAGTTGATGAACTGGGCCCAGGCCGGTGGACGATTGCTGTTTGTCGCTGAGGCCTTGTGGGATAACAGTACCGCCAGCAGCGGCGACTTATTGCTGGACCGTGTGCGCCTGCGTCAATTCCTGAGCAAGGACCTCAAGGCGCCGGAGCCCGAACTCATCAAGGATCGCTACCCCAAGCTGACCAAGCTGTACCTGGAGGACGAAGAAGCACCCGCGTATGTCGGCTTCGACACCGATTTCCACCTCGAAGACCCGCAAAACCTCGCCCAGGCCTGGGCCAACAGCGCGTTGGCGACCCACATGATGCAGCTCAACCACGGCCTGGGCTCAATCACCGTGCTCACCGACGCCGAGCTGTGGAAGAACGACCATATCGACCAATACGACAACGCCTGGCTGCTCTGGTATTTGAGCGCCGACACCCACGTGACGCTGCTGTATGACATCGACCACGACAACTTGCTGGCCCTGTTGCTGCGTTATTTCCCCCAGGCCTTGGTGGCGCTGCTGGCCTTGATCGCCCTCTGGCTCTGGCGTTCGGCGGTGCGTCAGGGCCCGCTGCAACAACCGGCTCCCAAGGCGCGGCGCCAGTTGGAGGAACACGTGCAGGCCAGCGCCGGTTTTCATCTACGACACAATGGCCGTCAGCATCTGCTGCACAGCTTGCAACAGGACGTGCTGCGCCGGGCACGCCATCTGCATCCCGGTTTCGAACAACTGGCCGTGGCCGAACAGTGGCAAGTGCTCGCCCGTCTGACCCGCCAACCCACGCGGACCATCAGCCAGGCCTTAAGCCCCCGACCGCAACAGCGCATGTCCAGCGCTGAGTTCTGCCGTCAGGTCGCCCATCTGCAAACCCTCAGGAATGCCTTATGACTGAAGAGAACGAACCTGCCGGCGGCCAGACCCACGCCGCCCAACAGCGCCAGCGCGCCAGTCAACTGGCCCAGGCTATTCGCACCGAGCTGCACAAGGCGGTGGTCGGCCAGGCCGCGGTGATCGACGATGTGCTCACGGCCCTGATCGCCGGCGGACACGTCTTGCTCGAAGGGGTTCCAGGATTGGGCAAGACGCTGCTGGTGCGCGCCCTGGCCCGCTGTTTCGGCGGCGAATTCGCGCGCATCCAGTTCACCCCCGACCTGATGCCCAGCGACGTCACCGGGCACGCGGTGTACGACTTGCAGACCGAGCAGTTCAAGCTGCGCAAGGGGCCGGTGTTTACCAACCTGCTGCTGGCCGACGAAATCAACCGCGCCCCGGCCAAGACCCAGGCGGCGCTGCTCGAAGCCATGCAGGAACGCCAGGTCACCCTCGAAGGTCGCGCCTTGCCCATCGCCCAACCGTTCATGGTGCTCGCCACCCAGAACCCGATCGAACAGGAAGGCACCTACCCGCTGCCGGAAGCCGAGCTCGACCGTTTCATGCTCAAAGTGCGCATGGACTATCCCGACGCCGACCAGGAATTGAACATGGTCCGTCAGGTCAGCCGTTCGACCCGGGCCGACATGCTCGATGTACAGCCGTTGCGCACGGTGTTGCAGGCCAAGGACGTGCAAGCGCTGCAACGCATCGCCAGTGACCTGCCGATGGACGATCAGGTGCTCGACTACGCCGTGCGCCTGGCCCGCACCACCCGCAGCTGGCCGGGCCTGACCCTAGGCGCCGGGCCGCGTGCCTCGATTGCCCTGGTGCGCTGCGCCCGGGCCCGGGCATTGTTGCGCGGCGGCGAGTTCGTGGTGCCGGATGACATCAAGGGCTGCGCCCTGGCCGTGCTGCGCCACCGGGTGCGGCTGGCACCGGAGCTGGACATCGAAGGGCTTTCGGTGGATCAGGTGCTGGGGCAACTGCTCGATCAAGTGCCGGCGCCGCGGTTGTGAGGAGGCGGCCTGTGCCAAGAGCACTTCTTGAGGCAAGACTGCTTTCTGTGGCGAGGGAGCTTGCTCCCGCTGGGCTGCGAAGCAGCCCCCTGGTTTTGCCTGGCACACCGCAAGGGGACGCTACGCGTCCAGCGGGAGCAAGCTCCCTCGCCACAGGAAACCTCTTGGCGGCAAACTCTTTTACCAAAGCAAATACCTTCTCCAAGGGAACGCCCCCATGAAACCCGCGCGCCTACTGCTGACCTGGCTCGCCATTCTGCTGGCCCTCGGCATCGTGCTGGGCGCGTTGCGGGCGCTGGGCGTTGCGGTTCCATCGATGTTGCTGTCGATCCACTGGGGGTTGCTGCTGGCCCTTTTGGCCCTGGCAATACTTGATGCCGTACGCCTCAAGCGCTTGCCCTCGCCCCGGGTGCAACGGCAGATGCCCGGCAGCCTGGCACTGGGTCGCTGGAGCGAAGTGCGACTACAGATCAGCCATGACTTTGCGCAGCCGCTGAATGTTCAGGTCTTCGATCACGTCCCCGACGGCCTGGACTTCGAAAGCCTCCCCTTGTCGGTCGAGCTGCAACCCGGTCAACACAGCCAGGTTGGCTACCGCCTGCGCCCGCTCAAGCGCGGTCACTTCAGCTTTGAACACTGCGAAATCAGCCTGCCCAGCCCATTGGGCCTGTGGGCCGGCAAACGTCTGCTGGACGCCCTCGACCACACCCGCGTCTACCCGGATTTCGCCAGGCTCTACGACGGTCAACTGCTGGCGGTGGACAACTGGCTCAGCCAATTGGGTATCCGCCAGCGCCAACGGCGCGGCCAGGGGCAGGAGTTTCATCAACTGCGCGAATTTCGCGAAGGCGACAGCCTGCGCCAGATCGACTGGAAGGCCACTGCCCGCCATCGCACACCGATTGCCCGGGAGTACGAAGACGAGCGCGACCAGCAGATCATCTTCATGCTCGATTGTGGCCGGCGCATGCGCAGCCAGGACGGCGAGCTGGCGCACTTCGACCACGCTCTCAACGCCTGCCTGCTGCTCAGCTACACCGCGCTGCGCCAGGGTGACGCCGTGGGCCTGAGCACCTTCGCCAGCGAACAGCCACGCTACCTCGCACCGGTCAAAGGCACCGGTCAACTCAACGTGTTGCTCAACACCGTGTACGACCTGGACAGCAGCCAACGCCCGGCCGACTACCAGGCCGCCGTCACCCAACTGCTGACCCGGCAAAAGCGCCGAGCCCTGGTGGTGCTGGTGACCAACCTTCGCGATGAAGACGATGAGGAGCTGCTGGCCGCCGTCAAACGCCTGGGCCAACAGCATCGGGTTCTGGTGGCGAGCCTGCGGGAAGAGGCACTCGACCGCTTACGCCAGGCACCGGTGCAAACCCTGCCCGAAGCCCTGACCTATTGCGGGACAGTGGATTATTTGAACGCCCGGGCCGAACTGCATGAGCGCTTGAGTGCCCATGGGGTGGCGGTGCTGCAAGCCCGGCCCGGGGAGTTGGGGGCCGAGCTGGTGACGTTGTATCTGGGGTGGAAGAAGGCGGGGAATTTGTAGGCCATCAGCGTGCATATCAGGCATGGCTTGCGTCATAGCGATTGACGATCGACAAGGACATGCTATCACCCTCCAATTGCGTCGCACTGACCTCGCCCTGAGCGTTGGTGCGATTGTAGGGCGCTCCGTTAAGCAGTGTTCGAACGCCCGCTGCGGGTTCATTCGTGAACCTGGAGATGGCACGAATATGCTTTAGATAATAATCCAGTAATGGATCAAAAGACGGGAATGGTCCCGTTGTCCAACGCTCAGCCCTGACCAGGTTATGCCCCAACGACATAGCGAGTGACCCCGTCGTCACGCCCGACTCCACGACTTCCATGCGCAAGGAAAAACTCCCATCCCGGGTAGTGTTGAGGCAATTCAATTCCCAGCTGGCACCCTCGAGAGTCAATAACTGGGCACGCTCCAATGCAGGCGTGACCACCACACCGAGACTCACGGCGGATTCGCCATCCCACACCAGCTTTACCTGCTTATTCAGAAGCGAGCTGGAAGGTTCAGGCCAAACGGTAAAAGTGTGGCTTGCACCATGGCAAGGGTAGGCGGCCCCCTCTCCAAAAGTGAGCGCAAACTCGTCGAATTTAACGTTCAGCTCTTGCGCGACATCCACTACTCTCCCTGGTACTGGCGGCGACTTCGGCATTTCCTCAATTAAAGGCATCCCAAACTGCAATACAAAAGTGCCGCCTTGCGCCTCGTCTGTAGAAATAGACCAGCTCAAGGAGGTAGTCCCCGCCTCCATCGCCACCAATTGCCCCAACGGCGGATCGAAAACCAAACCCTGCGTCTCTTCACCCGGTTTATATTCCAGAAGAATCCGGGCGTGCGGATCGCCGATCAACCAGCTGTATTCATAATCCAACGTCAGCGTGCACACCTCTCCGATGACTGAAGCCACCTCGACGTCAGGCCACCTTACCGGCTGGCCGTTGACATAAGGCCTGAATTCCTGAAGCCAGGTCATGTCATTGGGTGCTGATGCAACTTTCATAGGTGCTACCTCCCAGCCCACGCTAGCGCTGCCCTTCAACTGAACCGGGTACGAAGAGAAAATGACCGCCGGCAGAGCCAGTGACACCCAGGCAATACACGGAGAAAGCAAATCGGGTATTCAGCGGCAGCTCGACCTTGATATTCCATTCAAGCTGGGATGTAACAGGAACAGGTCGCAACTCATTGGCCGGTGGCGTGAATACCACGCCAGGGTGCGTACAGGCGATCGCACAATCACGCCCTACATCCTCCTCGCGAAACTTCACGCTGATGGTCGCTTCGCTTTTGACAAATCTGTAGGGATACGTTATCGCCCACACATAAGGCAAGCCATCGATCCTCACTTCAGTTCCACGAAGCAGCGCATTGCTTACATCAAACAACCACACCTCGATAAACGTGCTTCCAGCATCACCCGGTCGACTCCAAACAGAAGCCGTCAGCCTGGCAATGCCGGTTTCGGTGTGGTGTTCGCCCTGAATATCGCAATAGGCCACACCGGTAGCGTCAGTCTGGGTAACAACGGTTGGGTGCCCCGTGAAATCCCACGTCACGTCTACGCCGGCCTGAGGAGTTTTGTCGATTCGGTGACGCACCAACACCTGCGCCTTCGTGGATTCGTTAAAAAGAATACCGACCTGAGGAACACTCAGCTCCACCACTTCGTAATCAGGTCTGACAGACCCTCCCGGCAATGGCGGAGACTTCGGCATCCCGCTCATCAGCGGCATATCGAATTGCAGTACAAACGGGTCAATCTGGGTCTCCTGGGTGGAGATAGACCAGCTCAACGCAGTACTCCCCGCCTCCATCGCCACCAACTGCCCCAACGGCGGATCGAATATCAAACCCTGTGCTTGTTCGCCCGGCTTATATTCCAGAAGGACTTGCGCATCAGGATCGCCGATCAACCAGCTGTACTCATAATCCAGCGTCAGCGTGCAAACCTCTCCGGGGACCAGATTCAGTTCCACGTCAGGCCACCTTACGGGTTGGCCATTGATGTAGGGGTTGAATTCCTGAAGCCAGGTCATGTCATTGGGCAGCAGCTCAAAGGTCAGACCTGCCACCTCCCATCCCGCATAGCCCCCCGTGACAATGGCGTATAGCACCCCCTTCCGCACGCCAGGCAACCTGAACTGCACCGGGGCTTGCCCGTCGGCATTTGTCCGGGTCGGCGCAATCGTGATGTGGGGGTACTCCCACCGCACCTCGACGTCTTCCAAGGGCTCGCCGGTCATGGCCGACACCACGGTCACGAGCGCTGAAACCAGCTCGCCGATATGACCATTGGCTTGGTCGCTGGTGAGCGACTGGATTTCCCGGGGCTGGTGCAAGAAGTACGACAGCGCCACCGATGCCGCGTACGGCCCTTCCCCCACCGTCGCAGTCAACTGTGCCGCGCCGGGCGTGGTGGGCACATAACGCACGCGCGCCACCCCGTAATAATCGGTCACGGTGGTCACTTCCCCCAGGTCATCACCGCGCCAGGTCACGATCACCCCGGCAATCGGCCTGCCACTGATGGAGGAGATCACGGTGACCTGTTCGACCAGTTCCTGCTCCCACTCCAGTATTTGCTGAACCCCGCTATCCCAGCGGATCTCCAGCACTTGCTCGCCCTCGCCCAACGACATCGCGTTCGCCGGGGACAGGCTGGCCAGACGCTGGGACGCCAGGCGCAAGGCAAAGCTGCCGTCCTTCAGATCGCCGGCCTTGAGCGTGAAACGCAAGCCCTCGCTGGGAAACTCGCGAGGCATTCCCAAGGGGTCAGGTAAAAAGCTGATGCCCAGTTCGGTGGGCCCGGTTCCGGTCATGCCAAGCGTCAGCTCACGCTCGAACAAAGGGCTGTTCTCGGAGGCCATCAGCTCAAAAACATGTTCGCCCTTGCGGCGCGGAAAGTAGGTTTTTTCACCCCAGGGTCGCGCGGGCGCGCCATCAAACCGGACCGTCAGCCCCGCCCACGGATCGCTTGCCAGCGCCATGACCTCAAAGTTGCGCTCCTCTTCGTAGCCGTCGTAACGACTGCTGACCGAGGCCTTCACCGCCTGGGTGCCGGCGGCGGCCGGCGCCACGGCAAAACCCGACCAACCATCGGCGTCGGTGGGTTGCGCGCTTGAACTGCCCGCTGTCCAGGTCACCGGCACCTGCTCCACGGCACGCCCGGTGAAGTGGGAAACCACCTGGACCCACAGCCACGCAGGATCCTGCCCGACCACTGGGTCGACCGGCGATTCGCGCCAGCCCTGGATCCTGACTTTGTTATGGGCCAGCGTCATCGGCTTGGCCGTGGCGACGAAGTCCAGCGCAGGCACTGCCCACGCCAGGGCAAACTCGCCCGGTTGTTCACTGGCGGTAAAGTCCAGCGTCCAGATCGCGCCGCCGTCGTTGATCGGTTGCGCAAGATTCAACGCAGGGCGCACCGTTGCCCCCAGTTCCTCGGCGGGTGCCCCCGACCACGCCAACGTTGATTCCAACCCCACCAGCGGGCTCAGCGCATTGGGTAAAACGCTAAAACGATGAAGCGCGCCCAGACACGGATAAAGCGCCTGGGCGTCCAGTGCGGCGGTTATCTGGTCGAGTCTCAGGCTGACTTCTTCCGTCAGATTCTCGGACATCAATCGCCCCGTCAGCTCGCGAACGACTGAAACGCTCTCCAGGCGCAACTCCAGCTCAAACAGGCTGCTGGTGCTCGTATTCGCTTGTGAGGCGAGATTCCACTCCGTACCGGCTGCCACCAGCGCTTTGGGCGTTCCAAGGTCACTGGGCACCAGCCCGATATCCGGCGCCGTCCCGCGCCAATGCAGACTGATGTTCTTACCGATCCATGAGCTGCCGGAATTGGGCAGCACTTTGAGTGTGTGCGTCTGCCCGCGCCAGCAGAGCACACCGAGCGCATTGCGCTCGACCACCTCGCCATCGAGCAGAATACTGACCTCGTTTTTCCAGGGGCTGGTGGCAATCGCCTTCACCTCAAACGGGCGCTCCACCGCCACGGCCTCGCCATGGGCCTTGATACTGGCGATGACCACTTTGTCCCCCGCACTCTGCGGCGTGTACAACACACTGGCCCAACCGCCGATGCCGGTGGTAACGGTGGATAGCGTCTCGCCCCCGGTTTTCCATTCGACCTGGGCATTGATGACCGGATCGCCGTCGCCGCTGGCCACGAAGTGCACCACCTGCACCCGCAACAGCACGCTTTCGTTTTCGTCCACCACGGGAAACTTGTTGGCCTCTCGGACTTCACCCACCCGAACCAGATTGCGCGCCAGCGACATGTTTTTTTTCGGTGAAGGCAGCAACAGTTTCGAACAGGTCAGTTGCAGGTCGAACCGACCGTCAGACCGATCTTCGCTGGTCAAGGTCCAGGCCAGTTCGGCGCCGGTGACCGGCACCGGAGCTTCAAGGGCCGGGCTGACGGCCACCCCCAGTTGCTCGTGGGAATCACCACTCCAATGCAACGACAGCTGCGTCCCCTGCAAGGGGCTGGCGGCGGGCAGTTTCACGTCGAGGGGATACTCCGAGCCGCGGTTGGGGTAACCGGTTTTTTCCTCCCAACGCGACTCAACCCCCTCGACCACCGTCAGCACATCCTTCCACGGATCCGTGGCCAGCACCCGCACCGTCAGGGTTTGAGTCAGCGTGCCAGAGGCGTAGTACAGGCTCTCGACCGACGCCTGGATCTCGACATCACCGGCCTGCGTCGGTTGAAAATCGAAGTAGGCCCAGCCGTCAGTTCGGCTGACGGCAACGCCGGTGACCTGCCCGGTCGTGGAGGTCCAGTTCACGGTGCGGTCGCTCAAGGGTTGCCCGGTGTAATAGGAAGTGACCTGCACCCCCAAACGCACACTTTGGTCGTATTCAAGCACCGGGTAATACGCCGCCTCGAGCACGCCACGAAAGGCCAGCCGATGATGCCCCAGGGACACCTGCACCGGATAAGCATCGGCGGCGTACTGGTTAACCAGGTCCATCGAAAACAGATAGGGACCGTCTTCACCGATCGCCGGGCAGTCCAGGGCCCAGGCCGAATCCAACGGGTGATCCACACCCCAGGCCGGGGTCGCGAGCACCGCACCCTGGGGGTTGTCATCGCTGGTCAACGCGGCTTGGGTGCCGGCCCATGCATTGTCCGGATCGGGCCTGAATTCAAGCTGATGAGCCAAGTCACCCGAGGCCCCCAGGCACACGTACAAAGGCCCGGTTGCCGGCAGTGTCTGCTCGTCAAGCTTGAACGCTTGCATCAGCACTGGCTCAAGGTACACCTGGAGGTTGATGCGCGTAATGCGGATGGCCCCGATGTCGTCCTCGGGGGCGTTTCGCGGGCTTTGAATATTCAGCGTGAGGGTGTCTTGAGCGTTGAACGGCAGGTCCAAGGGTACGTTGTAGGCAATAGGTCTGTAATCCAGCGGCTGACCGTCCCTCAGCCGTGCCTGATCCTCCTCCACATCCTGGGCTGCTCCTCGCGGCAACAGGATTTCCTGCTCCTGCGGATGTTTATCGCTGCTAATGACCAGCCTGCCCGGTTCGGTATGCCTCGTCTCGCACAGAAAGGTGAGGACGTAGCGCGCTGGAGCGCCTGGATCCTTGGGCGCCGTCAGCGCCTGACTGACCGAAGCCTCATCGCCGATGGTCAGAAAACTAACGAACTCCTCCTCCCCCTCATACCACTCCTTCCCAGTGCCCAGGTCGCCCGGAATCGGTCCCCGTGTCCAGTGCTCGATCCAGTTTTCGAAGTCGCCATTGAGCACCAGATTTTCATTGGCCAGGATAATCGGCTTATTCATGGCGAGCTGCTCCTTCGGCGGTTGAGTAGGGGGGAGTCAGGCTGATCTGATCTTCGACGGCTCGCACGAACGGTGGCTCGCCGGCCCTGGCCATGTAACGGATGCGCACGATGATGTCCGTCAACGACAGCAGCGTGCTCTTCTGCGGCTCCTGGACCGCCCTTGGAAAACTCAACAGCCAGCGTGAAACCACCCCGGTGTTTTCGAACGGGTTGAGCATGCTGTCATCGGGTTTCATCGCCACCATGCCGTGGTCGCCAAGCCCCATCGACAAGGCGATCTGCTGACCGCTGCGCAGGTTGATCTGCACATCGGAAGGCGCCACGTTACCCACGGGATCATGCAAGTACTTCACCGCTGGAAGGGATGCCTTGGTAGCCGTCATGCTGCTGATCTGCAGCAAGGTGGCACGTACATGTTCATAGGGCCCGATCAGCACAGGCAGGTCGACCTCGACCGAGCTGATTTGCCGGCAGTAATGCCCCGGGTGGTCGCGGTCGAACAGCAATTGAGAGAGTTTGAACTCCAGCGTTCCCTTGGTGCGCAACTGATCCAGGGCGCTCGCCCAACTGCTGTTGGGGGCCTGCGGGTCGCTCGCATCATCGAACAACTGGCGCAAGGAAATCGTTTTGACCAGCTCCAACCGCCGTTCAAAGCGTTGCAGGTACTCGCGCTCCATGCGCATCAAATGCCCGCGCAGGTGTTCGCCTGCCGTCAGACCGTGACGGTTGTCCAGCCAGACCTGGGGCAAGGGGATCTGCGAATCATAGTCACCGGTTTCGGCACTCAGCGAGGCCTGGGCGCTGAGGCACAGACTGACGACGGCATCGTAGGCCTGGTAATGCAACGCCTTGAACTGACCCAGCAGCCAGCCATACAGCTCGGCATTGGACGCGCGCTTTTTGATGAAGTTGTACACCGTCAAGGCCTGGTTGTTGGCCAGCAGGGTTTGATCCAGCGTGGTTTGAGCGGCGCTCACCGCGTGGGTCTGAGCGGTGATTTGCGCATCGAGCGCACGCACCTCCGCCTGCGCCTGATTACGTTGCAGTAGCCATTCTTCACGGCGACGCCGGTAACTTTCGGTGGTGGCCTGTTTGTCCGCGTCCATTTGCAACACCGACGAAGCAACATCCAGACCGAAACAAACCGCGTCGGCTATTTTCTCGAGACGATGCCCACCGGCGGCCAAACCAAAAATATTGGGCATCGAGGCAATCACGGCGCCCGCGGGTTTGATGCTTGCCGAGGTCAATGCCAGGATTTTGGAAAGCTGCAAGCTCTCCATGACCTCGTATTCGACCTTCGACACGTTTTCGTTGTAGAGATGCTCATAAGCGGTTGCCCGTTCCTCTGCCACCGCCCGGCTTTGCTGCAGCGCAGTCCTGCTCGCCTGGAGCTGAGTGATGTTCTGTTCCTGCACCGTCTGGGCGTAGCTGCCCAGTTCCACCAGATGGTTCTGTTGCAGTTCCTGCTGCTCGGCCTGGTCCCGTTGTTCAAGCAGACGCAGCACCTGGGCGCCGTGATCCTGGAGCGCCTGCACGGCGCGCAATGCCACCTCGAATGTCGTGCGCCAGCGGAAAGCCCCCACCACCAACCGACCGCCCATGGGCCTTGGCGCACCGACACCACCGGCCGCCAGTTCGCGCAACAACGCGTTGGGATCGGTGGGTGGGCTGAACAGCGGTGTGTCCAGTGGCTTGCCGTCCAGGGTGAGGTTGTTGCGCAGGTTATGCAGGCGCTGGCCGGGCAAGTCGTACAGCGCGAGCAACTGCTCATTGATCGGAGCCTTGAAAGGCTCGTTGGCCAACAGCCCCAGCAGCGGCGGCGCTTCGGCGGCCGCGGGGAAATCCGCGAGGCTGAACGCCAGGCTTTGCTCGAACTGCTCAAGTGCCGGTCGCGACCTGCTTTTGTTCATCAAGCTGTCTACCGTGTCGGTTTCCCAGCGGTTGACCGTGCGCACCGCCGGTGCCTTGCCCATCAGAAATTCGGCCTGCACGTAACACAGCTTGGCCGCCACCAAGCTGTCACGGGTGAGCTGGCGGTAATACCAGTCGCCCCAGGCCAGCAAGTTCTTGACGTACTCCGAGAACACCAGAATCTGAAAGTGCCGGGGCGCCGAATAGCCGATGGCGTCAGGGTCGGTGGGCGCCTGGGTTTCACAGCCCAGGTTGCCGTTGCTATTCAAAGGGCGGCAGCGCCAATACTTCGGTTTTGGATTCGGGTACTGAGGGTCGTTGGCCGGGTCGGCCGGCGCTTGCGGGTCGAACAGGTAATGCAACCATTTCTGCGCTTCCAGGAAGCGGTCCTCGGTGCGCAAACGTGTGGCCACCAGATGCGGCAGGTGGAAAAACAGCTCCCAGAAAAACAGACCGTTAGCGCCGTCGAAGGCTCCGTTCGGCTCGCTGATCGTTTGGCTTTCCGGGGGCGGCTCCGGCAGAAACTGTGTGTCCCAATCCAGCACCGCCTCGACGGAGATATTCGAGCGCTGCACCAGCTCGGGGCCGAACAGCGAATTCAGGCGGGCGTACTTAAGGGTTAGCTCGAGTTGGTTGAGGGAGAGAAACTGCGCTGCATCGAGGCTGTTCTTGAGCAGTGAGACAGGGGCAAACTTCGTGACGTTGATGATGGTCAGTTCGAATTTATTTCGGCCATATCCACCCGTGGTTGCGGTATGCCCGAACGAAAACGTTGTTGGCTCCGGCCATGAGCCACTCTCACGCTGAAACTCCTGCCATTCGGTACTCCAGCCACCGGCCAAGGGAAAACTTCCCGAAATGGGTGGAGGGTCGTCGGCCGAATTTTGCAACGTCAGGTCAAAGGTGGCCTCTCCGGTCAAACCCGTTGGCCTGCAATAGCCCTGCACAAACAGCTTGTCCATGTCGGTGCTGGCGTCGCGAAACACCACCGCCTGCAGGCTCAGGTACGGTGTCAAACTGCCCGTCCTCTCCACGGAGGTGACCATGGTCGGCTGATTCATCAGCGGATGTTGCACCGTCTCAGCCGTGACAAATCGCTTGAGCGCCGCGTGTTCCAGCCAGCCGCCATCGTCCCAGGCCACGGGGCGGAACAACACGTCACGCACCGCAAACACCTTGAGGGAGTCCTCAGCGTTGGTCAAAAAAACGCCCAGCTTGCCCTTGGGGTTGTAGGGGTCGGCCCACACCGTCGCAATCAACCGGGCGCCTTGGGAAAGGTCGTCGTCATGCACGCTGCTGTGCAGGCTCAGCGGTGCCGACCATCGGCCATTCTGGGCCATGAACGCCACTTTGATGTCCAGCTGGTGCGGCAGGCTTACGTCGTCCTCGTCCACGCTTTCGACCTTGTACTGCCATTCGGCCCACACCAGGCACAGCCTTCCGCTCCAGAACACCGGGCGGATATCCAGTATCGTCACGCCCGTGGGCGTGTCCACCGGCAGCCATTCACTCCAGGCCGCCGGGTTGATGGCCGGGCAAGTGGGAGAGAGCTCGACCTCGGCCTTGCGCCAGAAGTATTGGTAAGGCGGCACCCGCTGGCGACCGACAAAGTAGTAGTCGGCCCGGGCCGGCGAGACGCTGTCCATGTAGCTGCTGAGCACGTCCAGGTTGCAGGTTTGCTCGAAGGTTTGCAGGTACTCCTGCAAGGCAACCTGCACCGAATCGCTGTTCAAGTGTGCCTGGTTGAGGTTGTTTTCAAGGGTCTTGAACAGGCTGGTCTTGCGCTGCCGCACGAAGGGGTTGATGAAGTTTTCCGGGTACAGCGCGATCATTTGCAGCGCCGACCAATCCGGGTAGTTGTTGTAGAGCTCCCAGGTGGCCAGGTCCCGCTTGTCGAACTCGGTGTCGGCATAGCCGGGTTCCAGTTTGCGGTAGGCGGCGTGGATGAACTGCTGGGCGCAACTGGTCGCTTCGGCGACCCAGGAGCTTTGCACCGGGTAACTGTCCAGGGGATCCAGGCGCAGCAGTTCGAACAAGTCCGCCGGGGTCCGCAGGAAGTTGTACGGAGGATTCTCACCACTTTTTTCAACGTGCCCGAGGCTGTATTCGATCAGGGCGGTCCGGCGTTTTTCGAGCAAGTCACTCAACGTATTCAGAGTCATGGTACTTGCTCCTCGCGTTCAAAGATGATGGGCGGGAAATCAGCTAACACGCCACCTTCAGGGGCAACGCTGATCTGGATCTTTCCGCCAGTAGGGCTGGAAACAAATGTTCGGGCCACGCCCTCCTGGTTGGTGTAGCTCTGATCCGGTCGATAAACCACCGTGCCTCCCCCGTCGTCCATGTCCCTGCTTAACCAGCGCGTCAGATGGTTTTTCGCAATGTTTCTATGGATGTCCTTGATGGTGGCGTAGAGTTCGACTTCCTGACCGGCAGGTACCGCTTCCAGAGGTACCGGTGACATGGACCGTAGTGGGATGACTATGTGTTCAGCATCGATAGTGACCTCGACGGTCGGGGCATACTCGCGCTCAAACAGATCGAGCCAGAATTGCGGCGTGTCCCACCCCGTCACCTTGCCCGGTTTGTATTCGGCCTTAACCACGCCGTCGGTTTCCGTAGCCTTGGTTTCAACGGTCCCCAGTTCAGCGCTCCAGTAAACGTTGACGCCGCTCAACGGGTTCCCGTCGCTGTCCATAAGGGTGACGGTGAAGGTGATTGTTTCATCAGTCCCAGCCACCACCGTGGACTTGTCCGGATTGCACGTCACAGTAACGAGCTGCTTCAGATCCCCGGTGAAGGTCACCAACGGCCTATCGGATTCGGACAGGCTCAGCAAGGCATGTTCGGCGGCGGCCTTGTAGGCAGGTTTGTTGATCTCTTCTGGCAGCCCGCCCATCAGGAAAATCGTCAAGGCATCCATGCTGGTGCGCGCCGCCAGCACCCTGACCCGCATCAACAGATCGAGCTGGGGCAGGTTTTTCAGGATTTTTTGCGCAGATTGGAAGCGGCTGACGCACTCGCGCACCTCCTGCACACTCCAGTCAAAAAAACTGGCCAGCCGGATGGACGCCGCTTGTTCGGCCAGACGCAGTGCTTGCCCCCCTATCGGAGAAGGCAGCGCATTGACCTCGCGCAGGTAGTCGAGCAGCGTCTGCGCCGGCTGGTCGCTCAGCTCGAACGCACGGTTGAGGGTGGTCAGGTAATAAAGCGTGCGCACCGTGAACGCGTGCTTGTCGTCCTGATCCAGCCAGGCTTTATGGCCGTAATCCAGATAATCGCGCAACACCTCGGCGCTCAGCTCAAGTTTCGCCACCACCGCACTGCGACGGCGCACATCGGCCAGCAGCGCAAGCAATGGGTCAGCCAAGGCGTTGCGTCGCTTCACCGAGCCTTCAAGATGCGAAAGGTCACGTTCGAGCACCAGGCGCAGCAACCGGCTCACCGTTGAATTGGCCCACGCCAGCACCTCGAGCGCTTGCTCGGAACCGATACCCGTGTAAACAGCCAGGCATTCCTTGACCACCGAGACCTGGGCGTCCCTGGCCTCCAACACCACCGCGAGCAGCCTCTCGACGATGGCGGGGCGCTCCAGTTCATATTGTTCACCGAGGCCGATGGTCACGGCGTAATCAAGCTCTCTTCGCGCAAAGTCCAGGTATTGAGCCTCGGTTCCCGTGCGCGACATCACCAGCCCATCGGACTCGACCAATGTCGTTTGCATCCCCAGCAGCTCCAGCCAACTGGCGCCCGCCATCGCCGGCACACCGCCCATCAGGATCGCCGAGTGGGTGAGCATTGCGCCGGGCAACAGGTTGAGCAACTGCTCAAAAAGCCGACCCTCAGCGTCCCGGGAAGCGTCCAGCGCAGAAGGCGGCGAGACCTGCTGCACCATCCAAAGCACCGGCAGGTCGTGATCGGCACACCAGTCCACACACAATTGCATGGCCTGGATGAGGTTCAGCACATCCGGGCTATCGCTTGTGGTGGAGTTGATCCGGGGCACACCCGCCAAACCGTCGAGCCAAAGCTCCCCACCCAACACCGTCAGCAACAACACGCCTTCGACCGGGGTAATGCCCAACAGCCGGGGCAGCTTCACCATGCGGTAGAAACTGGACACGATCGCCAGGTTACGCGGCAGACTGTCGCCGTCGATGCCATGGGCATTGGCAATCGCCAGGGCCAGGTAGTTGTAGGTCTGCAGGTCGATGCCCAACGCGCTGCACAATTGGCTGACGGTCAGGTCGGGCACCTCAGGTGCCGGCACGATCGGAAACGTTCCGCCGTCGAGCTTCAAGGGGTCACGGTAATCGCCCTGGCCATTGAAGAGCTGATCGAATTGGGACAGTGCTTCACCGCGACCGTAAATCGACAACTCGTCGATAAACACGGCAAAGTCGTTCACCGGGCATTCACAGCGCTCGCGCAACGACTGAAACAGCCCGAGGGCATGCACGACCTGTTCGGTGATCCACCAATTATCGGCCGGCGCACCACCGCGCACTTCAGCCTTGATGGCCGCCACCAGCAGCGCATCCACCTGTTCGCTGGGCAGTGCCAGCCATTGATCCAGGCGCAACTTGCGATTCATCCGGTCGAAACGCGCAAGCCCCACGGCGTCGCCTGGGCTCACGGAGAGTTCATGACTAAACGAATCGCCCTCTTCGCTACCGGTAATATGGACAGCGGGGTGGGTATTGGCATTGAGATAAACCGAACCGGAGCGCCCGCTTTCCGGTTCTTCAGGCACCGTTTGCGACGGGTAGGTCACATTGGCCGAACGCGCAGGCGCAAAGCCCCGTACTGACAACAACGCCTCAAGCCCCAGGGTGTCGAGCTTGGTTCGCTCACCGAAGAAAGGCACCTGATCAAGGTCTTCCCACGCCCCCTCCCCAGCCCCGAAGTTCTCCAAATAAAAAGCTGTGCGGTTCGCGCTGGCAACGGGCGGTTCGGTGAGCAACCGCCGCTGATAAGGTCCCAGCCGCGACGCATGGGCCAGGGCCGGGCCCACATCGCTGTACCAGGCCTGGGTCTGGAAAAAATACGGAAAGGACGGGCTCACGCTTTGGGCAAAACTGCCCACCGACAGGCCATGATGGCGGGCAACGGTGTCCACCGTGACCCAATGTTGGAAGTACGGCAGCCCGTTGGGATAACGCGCCTCGATCATGGCCTGTTCCAGTTCCTCCGGAAGCAGACCGATAAACTTTTCCAGCACCGGGACGATGATGTCCACCGACGACACCGATTGATGCACTGCGTTGAAATCGATGCTCAGCGGCTTCAGGTCTTTGCGCCGGTCATGCAAGGGCAACTTGCTTGCGTCGCTTGAAACCGCTTCGATGCGTTGCTCGATCCACCGCATCAACTCAATCAAATACGCCACGGGTGATGCGAAAGACTCCAGGGCCTGGGGTGGGCACAAGCTGTCGAACTGAGGATTGAACAAGAGCTCGAAACTGGGGCCTTGAACCATCGACAGCAAACCACTGCTTGCCCGCCGCTGCTCTTTTGCCGAACCGTACAGGGTGTGCTCGATGAACTGACGCCGCAGGTAAATGGCCATGCTGTTGAGGCGCCGTAACAGCTGACGAGCGTCATCGGCGCTCACGCCAAAGTCTCTCACCAATCCCTGTACGCCCTTTTCCACCAGCGTAAAGATCGAACCGCCCTCTTCGAGGTACGTGTGCAGCGTTGCGTAGTGGGTGAGTTGTTGGTCACTGAACACCTGATTCAGCAGCTGTAAAGCGGGGCGGGAGTCAGCCATGGACGAGTCCTCGAATTCGATAACGGCCCGAAGCGGCCCGACGAAGCCGTCAGGCCGAGCGTTTGCTTAACGTGATTTGGCGCTTGCGAGCCCAAGCCGTCTACTGTCAGAACCGACAGGTTTCATGACCGTCTATCGGGAGTTGGGCGCCTGGTTAGGGCTGCTGGGCGGCTGGACTTCAAAGCGCCCGCTCTCAACCCAATCGGAGGCCGTCGCGCCGTCTGCCGTGTCGGTGATGATCTGCCTGAACCGGCACCAGTGGCCGCCAGCGGCCAGCGATTGCGATGCCCCTCCCTGCCAACCACCCGCTTCGACGTTGAGATCCGAAGCCCAGACTTGATCCGGATTGAACCAGCTCACCACTCGCCCAACACCCGGTCTTCCCTCGCCTTCGAAGCGAACCGGGTTGTCGACCCAACCTCCAGTCACGGGCACGTCGATGGAAGGTTGATAGGTGCCCAGCACCACCGACCGCGCCGGCGAATCGGCGGAATCAAAACCCTCGCTCGACGCCACGGCCATCAGGCCGTAGAGGCCGCCGGGTAGATCGAACTCCACCGTCACCGACCAGGTGCGATCCTCCAGAACCGGGCTACTGCCCAGCACCGCATGCGTGGCGTCTCCCAGTTTTACCGTCACGGTATCGCCCGGCACACCGAAACCCGACACCACCACGCGCCGGCCGATGGGCTCGTCGGTGGCCGGGGTTTCAATGAACGGGGCAGCAGGCACGACGTTGAAGGTCAGCGGCGCAGTGTCCTTGGAGGGCCGACCTTCGAAGCGTTGCCGGGCCACAATCGTGGTTTCGCCTACCGGCAGGGTCACGTCAGCACTCCAGCCATCGGCGCCCACAAAAACATCTTCGATCAACGGCTCACTTGCGCCCTGGAGCCAGATATCAACCCGCCCGCCCTGCATGCCCCTGCCAGACAACGTCATGCTGCGCGGCAGGTTGCCGCCCGGCTGCGGCACGTCAAACTCCGGTGGCAACACCACCACCTCGAACCTCAGGGTTTCACTGCGCTCGGACGGCTCCCCACGCAGGGTCTGTTGCGCGTCGATGGTGTAGGGACGAAACTCCAGCACGGGCAACTCGACGGACCATTCGCCGTCGGCGGTCAGCACTTTGGGTTCGCCCAGCTCCGTTTGAAATTGCGCGTCACGCACTTGCATCGACGCCTCGGCCATGCCGTCACGCCCACGGACGGTCAGCACGCGACCGACCTCAGCACTGGGGGTGGGGTAGGTGATCACCGGTTTGCGCATGGGTGTGGCAACCGTGAAGGTCCTTTGCGCAGGCGGTGAGGGTTGCTGGGCGGCGGTCTGGATCAGGGTCGCGGTGTGGGTGACCTCGGGGGCAAACGGCTCGGTGCGCCGGAAATTCCAGGTGCCGTTGTTGTTCTCGACGGGGTGTTCGGTGGCGCTGTCACTGAATGTGAGTGTCAGCACCGCCTCCGGCCAGCAGGTGCCACTGAGGTTGGGCGAGAGACCATTTTCCACGGGCACGTTCATGACCGGTGCCAGCGGTGGGATGGTGACCTCGATTTCCTGCCAGGTTGGCGATTCCTGACCATCCTTGAATTGTCTGATTTTAACCTTGCGCTTGAACGTCGGCCCCCACTCCGCCGAGGCGGGGCTCGACCACACACCGCCGGACACCGTCCTTTCGGGGGCCGCTGGTGAGTCGTCGGGATTCAGAATCTTCACCGTCGCACCGTTGAAACCTTTACCCGAGAACACGGGCCGGTAAACCGGTGTGTAGGTGATATCGGCCGGGTCTGGAAGTCTCAGGTTGACCGCAAACGTGTACGGCTGCGAGTCAATCCAGCCATTGTCACCGTCGGGAAACCGCTGGACAGCCTTCACGCTGTAAGAACCAAATGGCCAATTTGTTGCGGTTGTGTTCCAGCTGCCTCCATTCACCGGTACAGGGCCCGGCGCAGGGGCATCGGGCCCGCTGACGACCGTGATCTGGACGGTTGAACCGGTGTAGCCGCTGCCTTCGAACTTCACCGAGGTGTCCGTCGGCGTGGTGACGGTGACGTCGGTCAACTTGGGGGGGCGCACTTTAAACGCCTGGGCAGTGCTCAGTCCCGACGGGATGGTCTGATAGGTTTGCTCCGCCACCAACGAAATCGTCCCTGGCCGCACTTGCACGTCGACATTCCAGGAACCGTTCGCCTCTACCCTGCCTGGAGGACCGACCGGATCACCGATGACATCGAGCCGTACTTCGACGCTGGCGTCCGGCCTCCCGTGTGTTCCGTATACAGTGAAACCCATCTCTTGAATGGCGGTGGACGCGGTGATGACCGGTGGCCCCATCACTTCGAAAGATAAGTAATTGGTGTAACTGAGAACCGGGCTGCTCTGCACTTTGTATTCGGCCCGCACAGTATAAGTTTTACTGGACAATGGCACCGATGGCCTGACTTCCCATGTTGTCTCTGGCCCTACGGCAGTCATCGAAGCCAATTCAGTTGTGCCGTCGAGTACTCTGATGCCCATGCCGGGATCAATCGGAGTTTCACCCGGAAAGCAAACCCCTCCGAAAACAACCTGAGCGGGATTCAAAAAACCGGCCGATTGGGGCTTGGTGAGGGTGGTTGGACGCCTGACAACGGTCTTTGGCCGCGTTATTCCATGTGCAGTTTGAGCGGCGACGTACCTTAAGTCCGACTCGTTTCGCATGGCGGCGTGCACCGTCCAGCTACCGTCACTATTGACATCGTAACCCGCGCCCAGGCTCTCGGCCGTGCTGGCATCCAGAATCATTACGCCAATGCCGGGTCTGGCGCCGACACCTGAAACAAGAAATGTTGATTCTGGGATATAACCCGACGGAGACAAGATTTGAAACGCAGGATCATGAGTCTCCATGTCCTGTGTGTTTTCGCCAGACTCGTCGTTTTCAGTATCGTCGTCAGTGTCCATGACGCACTCCGTAGTTTCTGGTTAACAGGCTGGCGATATGACTAGTTCGGTCATGGGCTCATTGAATATCCATCTCGCGAATCTAAACACCTGTTAGTTCTGACAGTACCGACGAGTGGCGGGGGCCCCGGTGCAGGAAAATTCGGGTGACTACAGCGCCTTGCGCAACGGACTACAGATCCGCCAGAATCCGCCGGCTTGTGCGCCTTGGCCTTGCCCCGTAATTTGATTCGTGTCGCTGACAACCAGCGATCGGGTTTAGTCGCCCGGAGGTAATACGAAACGCACAAGCGTCATCCAGTCGGGTATCCCTATCCCCGTACTTAATGGTGGCTGTGCGCAGGGCGCCCTCGGGCGCGCCGGTTTTTTTCGTTTTCCTCCCGGTCGACTAACCTGCGTTCAGCCGCCACCCTTCGTTTAGTCGCGAGTCGGTGGCAGCCCATTCAGAGGATTACGAGCATGT
This sequence comes from Pseudomonas sp. N-1-13, assembly GCF_057787095.1. Taxonomy (NCBI): domain Bacteria; kingdom Pseudomonadati; phylum Pseudomonadota; class Gammaproteobacteria; order Pseudomonadales; family Pseudomonadaceae; genus Pseudomonas; species Pseudomonas sp. N-1-13. Next base: position 4,615,614 of record NZ_JBYNRI010000001.1, read on the forward strand.
TCAAGGCAACACCTAACCCACCGAAAACCGATCCTGCCCACAAAACCCTCGACACCAAAAAGCTCGACAAAGCCGCGCAAAAAGCCCTGGACCACTACCTCAAGCCCAACGCGGACAAACCGGACAAACCCGAACGACCACTCGACTACTTCATCGTCGCCCCCGACGCCGACCCCGAAGGCATGCTCGCCCACACCTACGAAACCTTCTGCTCGGTAAGCACGCTGATTCTGGATTTATCGGAAGATCTGGAAGGCGCCCCACGCAACCTGGCCCTGGCGATTCACCAGATGGGCGAGATGGGCGTGTTGTTGCTGGAGAAGTTGCTGGATAACGAGACGAAGGTTCAGCGCTAAGGCAGCTCTGAAGCTGCCGAAGGCTCGGGCCGCGTTCGGACGATCTTTCGTTCAGGACTCAATCGTCTGGAAAAAGATCGCAGCCTCGTTGCACTCGGCAGCTCCAAGTGTCCCAATTGGGGAACGTGCTGATTAAACAATCTTGGGTTTCCGCACAAAAATCCGCAAAAGCACCGGAAATCATCTATCGTACGACATCACTAAACCAAGCAAATACGGGCGCTATCAGCCGTTTTATTTTCCGCAGAAATTTCCGCAGAAATCACCAAACAAATAGCCGTTTGTGTTCTCTGGAAGCAAAAAAAATGATTATCTCGAAAACGTACCTTGACCCAGTACTGCCAGAAAACCTGCCCGACTCGATCATTCAGGCCGCCGATCAGTTGCCGCGTAAGGCAGAATTTCTTGCCGGACGGCTCGCCGATGAGACATCGAAGCAATTGGCGGGCCTGTTGCGCATCACCAATACCTACTACTCGAATCTGATCGAAGGGCATCGAACTGAGATCGCTGACCTGCAGGCTGCGCGCACAATACCGAAACGAGAAAGAAAGGAGCTCAAAGAGCTTGCCGTGCAACACATGACGCAGCAGGAGGTGATGGAGCGGGTGCTTCGAATGCGCCCAACAGATAGCTTCTGCGCTATGTTCGATCCCAAGTTGATCGCGACCATCCATCGTCGGCTGTTCAAGGACGCTTCAATCGAGGAACTGACCTTAGGCGATGGTCGTATGATGGAAGCAGGCAGATTGCGGGCAGAAGAGAATGAGCAAGTCCAGGTTGGCGCACATGTCGCTCCAGCTGCCGCAGCTGTATTGCCCATGCTTGAGCATCTGCAACAGCATTACGGACGAATAAAGGATCCGCGGCGCCAATTGATCGCTGCCCTGGCAGCCCATCACCGAGTGGCGCTTGTCCACCCCTTCCTTGATGGTAATGGTCGAGTGATTCGGATGCTCACCCATCTGCAACTTGTTCACCTTGGGCTAAAACCTTTCCTCTGGTCACTGTCTCGTGGCCTGGCTCGCCGGCAAGATGAGTACTATCGCTTCCTGGCCTTGGCTGATCGCCCTCGCGAGGGTGACTATGACGGGCGCGGACAACTCTCACAGCGTCACTACTTCAACTTCATCGAGTTCATGCTCGATGTCTGCCACGACCAGATTGAATACATGACGACGTCGCTAAACCCAGCCAGGCTGCGCGAGCAGGTTGTTCATGTGTTTTCAACCGATCCCGACCTTCGCCGTGCCGGTATCAGACCCACCAGTGCAGCTGCGGTGTTGGCTCTTCTCACCCAAGGTGCGATGCCGCGTGCAGAGTTCAAGGTGTTCACGGGTTTGAAGGATCGGCTTGCAACGGAAGAACTGGGCCGCTTGATCGAAGCGGGGATAGTGGTCAGCAGTACCCCCAAATCCCGCACGGTAGAAGTGGGTCTGCCTGCACGCTTCGCCGGATTGATCTTTGCGAACCTGCATTTCCAAATGGGTTGAGTTGTGGCGGTGACTCAATGTGTTGCTGCTGGATAACGAGACCGCCTGGCAACTAATGAGGCCGAACCTCAAAGCGCCCGCTCTCGACCCAATCGGAGGCCGTCGCGCCGTCTGCCGTGTCGGTGATGATCTGCCTGAACCGGCACCAGTGGCCGCCAGCGGCCAGCGATTGCGATGCCCCTCCCTGCCAACCACCCGCTTCGACGTTGAGATCCGAAGCCCAGACTTGATCCGGATTGAACCAGCTCACCACTCGCCCAACACCCGGTCTTCCCTCGCCTTCGAAGCGAACCGGGTTGTCGACCCAACCTCCAGTCACGGGCACGTCGATGGAAGGTTGATAGGTGCCCAGCACCACCGACCGCGCCGGCGAATCGGCGGAATCAAAACCCTCGCTCGACGCCACGGCCATCAGGCCGTAGAGGCCGCCGGGTAGATCGAACTCCACCGTCACCGACCAGGTGCGATCCTCCAGCACCGGGCTACTGCCCAGCACCGCATGCGTGGCGTCACCCAGTTTTACCGTCACGGTATCGCCCGGCACACCGAAACCCGACACCACCACACGCCGGCCGATGGGCTCGTCGGTGGCCGGGGTTTCAATGAACGGGGCAGCAGGCACGACGTTGAAGGTCAGCGGCGCAGTGTCCTTGGAGGGCCGACCTTCGAAGCGTTGCCGGGCCACAATCGTGGTTTCGCCTACCGGCAGGGTCACGTCAGCGCTCCAGCCATCGGCGCCCACAAAAACATCTTCGATCAACGGCTCACTCGCGCCCTGGAGCCAGATATCAACCCGCCCGCCCTGCATGCCTGTGCCAGACAACGTCATGCTGCGCGGCAGGTTGCCGCCCGGCTGCGGCACGTCAAACTCCGGTGGCAACACCACCACCTCGAACCTCAGGGTTTCGCTGCGCTCGGACGGCTCCCCACGCAGGGTCTGTTGCGCGTCGATGGTGTAGGGACGAAACTCCAGCACGGGCAACTCGACGGACCATTCGCCGTCGGCGGTCAGCACCTTGGGTTCGCCCAGCTCCGTTTGAAATTGCGCGTCACGCACTTGCATCGACGCCTCGGCCATGCCGTCACGCCCACGGACGGTCAGCACGCGACCGACCTCGGCACTGGGAGCGGGATACGTGATCACCGGTTTGCGCATGGGTGTGGCAACCGTGAAGGTCCTTTGCGCAGGCGGTGAAGGTTGCTGGGCAGCGGTCTGGATCAGGGTCGCGGTGTGGGTGACCTCGGGGGCAAACGGCTCGGTGCGCCGGAAACTCCAGGAGCCATTGTTGTTCTCGACGGGGTGTTCGGTGGCGCTGTCACTGAATGTGAGTGTCAGCACCGCCTCCGGCCAGCAGGTGCCACTGAGGTTGGGCGAGAGACCATTTTCCACGGGCACGTTCATGACCGGTGCCAGCGGTGGGATGGTGACCTCGATTTCCTGCCAGGTTGGCGATTCCTGACCATCCTTGAATTGTCTGATTTTAATCTGGCGCTTGAACGTCGGCCCCCACTCCGCTGAGGCGGGGCTCGACCACACACCGCCGGACACCGTTCTTTCGGGGGCCGCTGGGGAGTCGTCGGGATTCAGAATCTTCACCGTCGCACCGTTGAAACCTTTACCCGAGAACACGGGCCGGTAGACCGGTGTGTAGGTGATATCGGTCGGGTCTGGAAGTCTCAGGTTGACCGGGAACGTGTACGGCTGCGAGTCAATCCAGCCATTGTCACCGTCGGGAAACCGCTGGACAGCCTTCACGCTGTAAGAACCAAATGGCCAATTTGTTGCGGTTGTGTTCCAGCTGCCTCCGTTCACCGGCACAGGGCCTGGCGCAGGGGCATCGGGCCCGCTGACAACCGTGATCTGGACGGTTGAACCGGTGTAGCCGCTGCCTTCGAACTTCACCGAGGTGTCCGTCGGCGTGGTGACGGTGACGTCGGTCAATGCCGGAGGGCGGATTCTGAAGGCTCGGGGTGCGCCTCGATTCGAGGGCGTCCCGCCTACTAGTTGGAGTGCTACCAGCGATATATTCCCTACAGGCGCTGTAACGGAACAGCTCCAATTAGCCCCCGTCAACGTGTTGGTCTCTCCCAATTTAGGATCGTCGGTCAGATCTCTGAATACCTGAACGATGGCACCCGAACGCCCATTGTTGCCGGTCACGGTAAAGGTCCTGTCTTGCACCGAATGGGCTACGGGGCCGGTGATGACAGGTACGGGTAATTCAATCACAACAGAAACATTGTCTGCCCAGTCAGAATGCATACCAGCCGATGTCTGTCTGGCAGTAAACACAAATGCCCCCAACGGCAAATTGTTATGCGGCGTTGTTCTCCAGTGCCGTTGCGAATCAACGATGCACACTGGATGGGGTATTTCATCCGCCGAATGGCTGACGTGAAGTTGCACCTCTGCGGTCGGTACCCCAGAGCCAGAAATTTCCGGCCTGCGATGCTCTATGTTCGATCCGGAAATAGGGGATGAGATGGAGGGCTTGGGCAGTACCGTCACAGATATATTGTCGGCCCAGCCTGATAGCACGCCACGGTGTTGCTGTCTGGCTGTCAGTACTTTTATCCCTGGGGTCAGCGGTTCACGCAAACTTGTTCGCCATGCAGAACCGGATTCCACCCAGTCCGACAATTGCCGAGCTGTGTGGCCTTCATAAACCGCAACCCAGGCTTCAGAAGTAGCTGTACCTGAAACCTCCAGATTGGGTAGCACGTCATCGTTACGGACAGGGCTCGTTATCGAAGGGCTCTGACGACTGTAAGAGGCTATAAAGTAATTGTTCATATCCATCCGATTATTACCCTGCCAATACAAAACCCGTACACTAATCAGCTCCTCGCTAGCATTACTCCTTACGGTGTGCACAAACGGAAAGCTATGCCACGTATCATCCTGACGCGCATTTTCTTCACTTGCTGGAATCCAGTTACCGTTACTCTCAACCCTCAAACTAAAATAACAGTTAGCCAAACCACTAGGCCTTGATAAATACTGTTTTCCCACAACGGTAAATGATGCACCATCGGAACTCCACTTGTACTCAAACTTAAACTTCGCGATAGCAACCCCACTACCAATTGGATATATAAACACTGTGTGCTCTGTAGCCAAACCATCTGCAGAAACAACGTCCGATACCTTACGCACATCATAAGTTTTATCGGCATTAACTCTGTTAGTTCCTTCTGATATTTCTGCCGCGTCGCGCCCATCAATATCGTCGGTGTCATCGTCGATCATGATTAGCTCCAGGTTAACCTTTCAATTGGCTGGTCTTGACAAGATATTCAGGGCAGTAGAAGCCAGCTCCTCAGCTTAAACACCTGTCATACCTGACAGTCCCGACCAGTGGCCGCCTCGATGTAGGGAAGCACCCAACTGACTACGCCTCCTCGCGCAACGGACTACAGATCCGCCAGAATCCGCCGGCTTGTGCGCCTCGGCCTTGCCCCGCAACTTGATTCGCGTCGCTGACAACCCGCGACCGGCTTTAGTCGCCCGGTGATGAAGTGATGTGCACAAACGTCATCCAGTCGGGTTTCCTTTCATTGCAGCAACACGCCTGTTCAGTTGCGCGTACTCCGGCGGCGCCCCATGCACGCTGAAGCTGGCGTCGAAATGCTGCGGCGTTACGTCTTCGTGACACCTCAGGCAGCTTGCCTTTTAATTGGATGTTGTGTTCCGGCCCTCATCGAAGGGACTTTCAAGTGCAGGTCAACCTCAATCCTATATTGGTTGAGAATCACGAATGGGATGAAAGACAAGACAACTAAACCTGCCTCATCATATCGATTGTTCTTTATAAGCTTCAACAGCGCCACCTGGAGAAATCACCCCTCTTTGAGAGGAACAAGGATCGCTTTCCGACTTATCATCCCCCTTACTCATGACCCATTCCTCTAATCAAGTAAGGACAATAAACCTTCCAATTTTACTGACAACGCACATATCACCCGAGAGGTTGAGGAGCAGTGAACAAGGCTCCTCGCTTATTGAACAGCTGTAATACCTGACAGTCCGGACAAACGGTCACCCGCGGTTCTTTGAGGCAGATGGGCGAGATGGGCGTGTTGTTGCTGGAGAAGTTGCTGGATAACGAGACGAAGGTTCAACGCTGAAGGTTAAGCCGACTGAATAATGTCGTAGATGCGATGAAGAACCTGTGGGAGCGAGCCTGCTCGCGATGGCGTACTTGAGGTCGCCATCGCGAGCAGGCTCGCTCCCACACTGGGTCAGTCGGCACATTCAGCATTGATGCAAGCTGATCCACCGTTTTCGTGAACAAGCCCGCTCCCACAAGTTGGATTGAGGCAACCCCGCAAAAGTCAGGCCGATTCCTGCAGAGGCGGTTTCAAGCCGACTCCGGCAACGGATGAAAACTGAAATACTGCTGCAACGCACTCACCAATTGCCCGTACTCCGGCGGCGCCCACTTGAGGCTGAAACCGGCGTCGAAATGCTGCGGCGTCACATCTTCGTGGCACCACAGGCAACTGGCCTTCAATTCGATGTCCATCTGCGGTCCGTCATCGCTAGGGATCTTGAGGTGCAGATTAAAGTCCGCGCCGACCATCAGCGGCAAATGGCTGATCAGCATCAGGCCATCCTCAGAGACGTTGCCCAGAAAGCCGATGGGCTTGTCGTTCATACCGTTGAACACGCGCAGGAAATACGGCAGCTGATGCCGCTCGATTCGCCTCTTTTTGTACATGTCCTGTATCGCTTTTTGAACGCCCCTCTACCAGGGGCTATCGATACTTCGGAACGGGCACGAACAGGCCCGCTCTCCCCGATCCCGGTGCCAGACGCTTGCAAGCGCCTTGGCTCTACTTCTGCCGGTCACAGGTGCCTCTTGAATTAGAGACCTGGCTCTAATCACTTCTTGTACAAAATATAGCTCAAGGTTTGGCGACAGCCAGCCCCGGGACGATAGTTTCATCCTGTGCAATCGTACAAGGTGGGGGTGGCCAGGCATTGCCCCTGGCCATGATATTGACGGACGGTATCAGAGCGCGGTGGGGCGGATTACCGGGGCGCTGCGGAGCGGGTAATGACCCAGGCTCTGCAAGGTTTCCAGCCGGGCCCGGGCGCGGAAGGCGTATTCGCTGTTAGGGTATTGGGTCATGATGAACTGGTAGGTTTGCGCCGCATCGACAAACAGCTTCTGTCGTTCCAGGCATTGGCCGCGCATCATCGAGACTTCCGGCTGCATGTAGCGCCGGGCACGGCTGGCGCGGTCGACCTTGGACAACTCGAGCATCACCTGCTCACAATTGCCCCGCTCGTAAGCCTTGTAGGCCAGGTTCATGTGGTGGTTCATCGACCAACGGGTGCAGCCCGTGATGCTCAGGGCCAGGGCAACAAAAAGCACGAATCGCATGGGAGGTTCTCCTGTCTTGAGCTCTGTATCGACCTGGGTGGGGAAATCTTCAACCCGAAAACGCAGCTTGGCAGTGCTCTTGTGGCGAGGGGATTTATCCCCGCTGGGCTGCGCAGCAGCCCCCAAGCCAGCCACCTGGGTGTGTCAGGTTAATGTGCATCTGCCATCTTGGGGCTGCTTCGCAGCCCAGCGGGGATAAATCCCCTCGCCACAGAAGGAATGTGAAGCCGTAGAGGCGCAAAAATTTTCAGGAATGTTCATTTCGAAAAGAAACGAAAAAGTAGTGCATATGAACAATGACTACACCCAAAGAGCATAGTAGCCTTCGCTGGCGCTTGAACCTGAGGAGTCTTGCATGTCCGTCCGTCGCACCAAAATCGTCGCTACCCTTGGCCCGGCCAGTAACTCGCCGGAAGTTCTCGAACAGCTGATTCTGGCTGGCCTGGACGTTGCCCGTCTGAATTTCTCCCACGGCACCCCCGACGAGCACAAGGCTCGTGCCAAGCTGGTGCGTGACCTTGCTGCCAAGCATGGCCGTTTTGTCGCCCTGCTGGGTGACCTGCAAGGCCCGAAGATCCGTATCGCCAAATTCGCCAACAAGCGCATCGAGTTGAAGATTGGTGACACTTTCACCTTCTCCACCAGCCATCCGCTGACCGAAGGCAACCAGCAGGTGGTCGGTATCGACTACCCGGACCTGGTCAAGGATTGCGGCGTGGGCGACGAGCTGCTGCTCGACGACGGTCGCGTGGTGATGCGCGTCGACACCGCCACGGCCACCGAACTGAACTGCACCGTGACCATCGGCGGCCCGCTGTCGGACCACAAAGGCATCAACCGTCGTGGCGGTGGCCTGACGGCGCCGGCCCTGACCGAAAAAGACAAGGCCGACATCAAGCTGGCCGCGGAAATGGAAGTCGACTACCTGGCCGTGTCCTTCCCCCGCGACGCTGCTGACATGGAATACGCCCGTCAACTGCGCGACGAAGCCGGCGGCACCGCCTGGCTGGTGGCCAAGATCGAACGCGCCGAAGCCGTGGCCGACGACGAAACCCTCGACGGCCTGATCAAGGCTTCCGATGCCGTGATGGTGGCCCGTGGCGACCTGGGCGTGGAAATCGGTGACGCGGAGCTGGTGGGCATCCAGAAGAAGATCATTCTGCATGCACGCCGTCACAACAAAGCGGTGATCGTCGCGACCCAGATGATGGAGTCGATGATCCAGAACCCGATGCCGACCCGCGCCGAAGTGTCCGACGTAGCCAACGCCGTGCTCGACTACACCGACGCCGTGATGCTCTCGGCCGAAAGCGCCGCCGGCCTCTACCCGCTTGAAGCGGTGCAGGCCATGGCACGCATCTGCATCGGCGCTGAAAAGCACCCCACCAGCAAGACCTCCAGCCACCGGATCGGCAAGACCTTCGAGCGCTGCGACGAGAGTATCGCCCTGGCGACGATGTACACCGCCAACCACTTCCCGGGCGTGAAGGCGATCATCGCCCTGACCGAAAGTGGCTACACGCCGCTGATCATGTCGCGCATCCGCTCCTCGGTGCCGATCTACGCGTTCTCCCCGCACCGCGAAACCCAGGCTCGCGCGGCCATGTTCCGTGGTGTCTACACCGTGCCATTCGACCCGGCCGCCCTGCAACCGGGCGAAGTCAGCCAGGCGGCGGTGGATGAACTGGTCAAGCGCGGCGTAGTGCAAACCGGCGACTGGGTCATCCTGACCAAGGGCGACAGCTACCACACCATCGGCGGCACCAACGGGATGAAAATCCTGCACGTTGGCGACCCGATGGTCTGAGTGACCGGTTGCTGAAAACAAAAGCCCCGCCATGTGAATGGCGGGGCTTTTTGGTTTTTGCCGTCTGAAAAAGGTGTTGCCTGGGCTGACGCTATCGCGAGCAAGCTCGCTCCCACAGGGGATCTGTGGTGTTCATGGCTAATGTGTTCAACACAAACCCAATGTGGGAGCGGCTTGCTCGCGATAGCGGTGGGTCAGCTTGCACCAACGTTGAATGTGCCGACGCCTTCGCGAGCAAGCTCGCTCCCACAGGGGATCTGTGGTGTTCATGAATAACGTGTTCAACACAAACCCAATGTGGGAGCGAGCTTGCTCGCGATGAGGCCAGCCCATGCGCTACAAAACTAATGCCTGTTGATAAACCCCGACAGCGCCGCCACCGCCTCCGGCGAGCGCAGTCGCTGGGTGAATAGCCTGCCCTCCTCTTCGATCACGGCGCGCAGTTGTTCCCGATCCGGCGCCTTCATCAGTTGTTTGCTGATGCGCACCGCCTCAGCCGGCAGCGATTCGAAGCGCAGTGCCACGTCCCGCGCCTTGGCCAACGCCGCCTCGCCACTGTCCAGCGCCTCGGTGGCGATGCCCCAGGCTGCCGCCTGTTCGCCGCTCAAGCCCTCGCCCAACAGCAGCAACTGCGCAGCCCTGGCCTGGCCGAGCAGCCTCGGCAGAATCAAGCTGGAGCCGAATTCCGGGCACAACCCCAGGTTGACGAACGGCGTTCGCAGCCGCGCGTCCCGGCTGACGTAGACCAGGTCGCAATGCAACAGCAACGTGGTGCCGATGCCCACCGCCGGCCCGGCCACGGCGGCGATCACCGGTTTGCGGCAATCGAGCAGGCTGAGCATGAATTCGAATACCGGGTTGTCGAGATCGGCCGGCGGCTGTTCGAGAAAGTCGACAATATCGTTGCCGGCGGTGAAGCAATCATGAGACCCGCAGATCAGCACCGCGCTGATCTGCGGGTCGGCGTCAGCCATCGCCAGGGCTTGGGCCAATTGGCTGTACATGGCCCGGGTCAGGGCGTTTTTCTTTTCCGGGCGATTGAGGCGCAGGGTCAACAGGCCGCGTTCGCGCTCAAGCAGCAGGGTATCGGTCATGGTCGGTCTCGCGTCTGAAGATCAGCGCTCAACCACGGGTCAGGAAGACATCGGCCAGCAGTTGATTACGCGGCAGGCCAGCCAGGTAGAGGCGCTTGGCAAAGGCCTCGACCCGGTCGGGATGGCCGCAGAGTAAGGCCTGGGTTTGCCGGGAAACAAGCCGCAGTTGCGCCAACGCAGACGGCGCCTCGGCCGTGGTCAGCAGCTCCACGGTGAGGTGTTGATGCTTGGCCGCCAGCGCTGCCAGGGGTTTGGCCAGATAGTGCCCGGCGGCATCATGGGCTACGTGAATAAGACGAATGGTGCCTTGGTGATGCTGATGCAGGGCTGAGCGCAAAAGACCGAACAACGGTGCCAGGCCAGTGCCGGCCGCCAGTAGCCACAGCGGCTTATCGTGCCACTCGGGATCGTAATGCAGGGCGCCGCCGCGCAATTCACCGAGAAAAATCGGGTCGCCCACTTTCATCTGTCGCGCCGCATTGATGAACTGGCCGGGCTCGCGGCAATCGAGATGAAACTCCAGGAAGCGGTCTTCTTCGGGCAGGCTCGCCAGGGAATACGGCCGGGCGACATCGCCGGCCCACAACACCAGGTGCTGGCCCGCCCGATAACGCAGCGCCCGCTCAGGAATAATGCGCAAGCGCAGCACGTCGGGGCTCAGCCAATCCGCGGCGGTCACCTGGGCGGCACGGCCGTCGCGTTGCGGGTCAAAGGTGTGGATCTGCACATCCTCGATCACCTGGCACTGACACGCCAGCCGCCAGCCTTGCTCGCGCTGCGCGGGGCTCAAGGCGTCGGGCCGACTGTCGCGCACGTCACCGTTCACGCACTGCACCAGACACGCATGGCAGCTGCCGGCGCGACAACTGTAGGGCACGGCCACGCCGCCCTGATTCAACGTGTCCAACAGATTGCTGCCCGCCGCCACCGTCCACTGCCGGTCGGCGACTTTTACTTCAGGCATCGACATTCTCCCAGGCAGCGGCGCACTGATTGCGGCCGTCTCGCTTGGCACGGTACAAGGCCTGGTCGGCGCGCTGCAATGCGTTGTCCAGGTCGTCGCCGGTCTCCAGCATCGTCATGCCCACCGACAGGCTGAGGGAGCCGATCTGCAAGCCGATCAACTCGACTTCAGTAAATGCCAGGCGCAGCCGCTCGCAACAGGCCGTCAGCCGCGAGGGGTCGCAGGCCGGCAGCAGCATGACGAACTCTTCGCCACCGTAACGGGCCAGCACATCACCTTCGCGCAGGCAGGCCGTGGCGATGCTGGCGAACGCCTGAAGCACCTGATCACCGGCGGCGTGGCCGTGCAGGTCATTGATGCGTTTGAAATGGTCGAGGTCGATCAGGGCCAGGCCATGGGCAACATTGGGCCGGAGTGTGTTGAGCTCACGGGACGCCAGGCGCAGGAAGTGCCGGCGGTTGAATAAGCCGGTCAGTTCATCCGTGGCCACCAGATCTTCGAGCTGACGCATCATGCCGCGCAGGGTGTCCTGATGTGCCTGCAAGGCAAACCGCCGCTGACGCATGCGTTGGCGCGAGTTCTGTACGTAACTGGCATAGAGCACCAGCCACACCAGCACGATAAATAGCACGCACACCTGTAACGCGGCCAGCGTGGGGTCAGGAAGCCTGAAGAAGTAACCGTCCCAGAGGGTAATGGCGGTGAAACTGAAAAACACCAGCATCGCGCAGCGCACGAAAGCCCGACGGGACAAGTGGAACAGCCCGAACAGCAGGATCAGCACATAGAACACCAGGAACACGCCCCGAGCCTGGTCCAGATGCGCCATCATCCAGGTCTGCCAGCCCAGGCCGATCAGTACCTGTATTTCAGTAAGACTGGGGTCGGCGAACCGCAGATTGCGGTCGGTGATAAACAGCGCGAACAGCCCTGCCTGGCACAACACCACCAACACGCTGCCGATGATGACATCGCGCAACGAATCGAGGTAATGACCACTGAAATATGCCAACCACAACAACACCAGTGCCAGCGCGTAAGTCGCGGCCGCCAAGGCGAAGCGTTTCAGCAAAAGACGTTGAATGGCGTTATGGGTCAATCGTTGACTCACCATGGGAAAGGAACTGACAGGAGGCGTCCTACGCTACAGGCCAGACGCCACTTTAGTGGCGTGCAGGGCAAATGACCATTCAATTCTGGAGCAGAAAAATGGCGTCAAAGCAATGGCCTAAATTGACGCAGTTGTTCGAGACTGGCTGGTCCTCTTGTGGTGAGGGGATTTATCCCCGTTGGGCTGCGAAGCAGCCCCAAAATGACTGAAGGCAAACAACCTGACACACCGAGGTGACTGACTTTCAGGGCTGCTGCGCAGCCCAGCGGGGATAAATCCCCTCGCCACAAAGGCAGCTCGCTCCCACAGGGTGCTCGCCTGCGATATACTGCCGCGCCTTTTTAGTGTCGCGCCAGCATGCCCGGCGTGCCTTAAGAGGTGCCGTCCGTCGACCGATGCACCCAAACGGACGGCACCTTATTGAATGTTCCCGTCTTTAGAGAGGAGCGCGACTCATGACCGTGATCAAGCAAGATGACCTGATTCAGAGCGTTGCCGACGCCCTGCAGTTCATTTCCTACTACCACCCCGTGGATTTCATCCAGGCGATGCACGAAGCCTACCTGCGCGAAGAATCGCCAGCGGCCCGTGACTCCATGGCGCAGATCCTGATCAACTCGCGCATGTGCGCCACCGGCCATCGGCCGATCTGCCAGGACACCGGCATCGTGACCGTGTTCGTGCGCGTGGGCATGGACGTGCGTTGGGATGGCGCGACCATGAGCCTGGACGACATGATCAACGAGGGCGTGCGTCGCGCCTACAACCTGCCGGAAAACGTCCTGCGCGCGTCGATCCTCGCCGACCCGGCTGGTGCGCGTAAAAACACCAAGGACAACACCCCCGCGGTGATCCACTACTCCATCGTTCCGGGTAACACCGTGGAAGTGGACGTGGCGGCCAAGGGCGGCGGTTCCGAGAACAAGTCCAAGATGGCCATGCTCAACCCGTCCGACTCCATCGTGGACTGGGTATTGAAAACCGTACCGACCATGGGCGCCGGCTGGTGCCCACCGGGCATGCTGGGTATCGGCATCGGCGGCACTGCGGAAAAAGCCGCCGTCATGGCCAAGGAAGTGTTGATGGAGTCCATCGACATTCACGAACTCAAGGCCCGCGGCCCGCAGAACCGCATCGAAGAGATGCGCCTGGAGCTGTTCGAGAAGGTCAACCAACTGGGCATCGGCGCCCAGGGCCTGGGTGGCCTGACCACCGTGCTCGACGTGAAGATCATGGACTACCCGACCCACGCCGCGTCCCTGCCGGTGTGCATGATCCCCAACTGCGCCGCCACCCGCCACGCCCACTTCGTGCTGGACGGCACCGGCCCGGCGTCGCTGGAGGCACCACCGTTGGACGCTTACCCGGAAATCGTCTGGGAAGCTGGTCCGTCGGCGCGCCGCGTGAACCTCGACACCCTGACACCTGAAGACGTGCAGAGCTGGAAGCCGGGCGAAACCGTCCTGCTCAACGGCAAGATGCTCACCGGTCGCGACGCGGCGCACAAGCGCATGGTCGAGATGCTGAACAAGGGTGAAACCTTGCCGGTGGACCTCAAGGGCCGCTTCATCTACTACGTCGGCCCGGTCGATCCGGTAGGCGACGAAGTGGTAGGCCCAGCCGGCCCGACCACCGCCACGCGGATGGACAAGTTCACCCGCCAGATCCTCGAGCAGACCGGCCTGCTGGGTATGATCGGCAAGTCCGAACGCGGCCCGACCGCTATCGAAGCGATCAGGGACAACAAGGCGGTCTACCTGATGGCCGTCGGCGGCGCCGCTTACCTGGTGGCTCAGGCGATCAAAAAGTCCAAGGTTCTGGCGTTCGCCGAACTGGGGATGGAAGCGATCTACGAGTTCGAGGTCAAGGACATGCCCGTGACCGTTGCGGTCGATAGCAAAGGCGAGTCGGTACACATCACCGGCCCGGCGATCTGGCAGAAGAAAATCAGCGACAGCCTGGCGGTAGAAGTGCAGTAACGCGCACGTTGACGCCGTAAAAAAGGCCGGTGGGCGACAAACCCACCGGCCTTTTTTATCAGCAAAAAAACTGTGGGAGCGAGCCTGCTCGCGATAGCGATGGGTCAGCCTGTATCCATGTTGGATGTGCCTCAGTCATCGCGAGCAAGCTTTGCTCCCACACTGGATCTTCAGTGGACCCCGACCTATGTTCAGCCAAGCCTCCCACACAATGCTCCCCGCCGGGCGTGAGTAGAGCCGTTCATCGGCAGGCCCGTCGACCTGTCAGATCTGACAGGTTACCCAATGACCATCTCTTGGCATCCTGAAGTCATGCCGGGTATTCGCCCTGGCGTCGGCTAACAGAGATGATCCCGATGGCAGAACAAGCGCCCCTCCAGATCGTGACCCCGACCATCGCCGGCAGTGCTTCTATCGCCACCCTCGGTAACAGCCTCGGCCCTGTCGGTACGCGAGGGGCAAGTTCTTTTGAACTGCCGTTACCCCTGTCCGCCGCCCGCCACCTGACGCCGGCGCTGACCTTGAATTACAGCAGCCAGGGCGGCAACGGCATCTTCGGCATCGGCATGCAGCTTTCCATCGCCAGCATCACGCGCAAAACCAGCAGAGGTGTGCCGCACTACGCTGATGAGGATGTCATGGTCGACGCCGATGGGGTTGACCGCTGGCCCGAATTCAACGCCGAACCGCTCATTCGCCCCCTGGCGGGCCCCGGCAGTGCAACGTGCTCGGTGGTGCGTTATTACCCCAAGACTGAAAGCAGCTTCGATATTTATGAGCTGTGGACACCCACCGACGGCCAGGCACCCTTCTGGCGTGTCCAGGGCAGCAACGGCCATGTGTATTGCTACGGTAAAACCGACGCGTCGCGCATTGCCGAACCTGAAGCCGAACCCGAGCCCGATCTCCCAAAACCGCCACGCATCGCCGAATGGTTGTTGCTCGAAGAAGTCAGCCCGGCAGGCGAGCACATCTATTATGAGTACCAAGCCGACCCCGGCGCGCTGGACGGCCCCCACGACTATCGCGCCCAGCGCTACCTGCGGCGGGTGTGCTATGGCAACGCCAGCGCCAGTGACACCCTGTACTGCTTCGAAGAGCCCGACCCGGCCCAGCGCAACTGGCACTTTCATCTGCTGTTCGATTATGGGCAACGCACCCTCGATCTTGCGCAACAACCTTCCTGGCAAGCCCCCGAAGAGGCGCCCTGGCTGCTACGCAGCGACCCGTTTCACACCTATCGATACGGTTTTGAGGTCGGCACGCGGCGTTTGTGTCATCAGGTGTTGATGTTCCACCACTTCCCTGCCGCGGCCGATACTGAACCTGCCCTGGTCCGGCGGCTGGTGCTGGAATACACCGCCACTGCGCTAGGTTACAGCCTGCTGACAGCCGCCCACTATCAGGACTGGGACGCTGAAGGCGGTGTCGATTACAGCCCTCCGGTGGAATTGCAGTACACCGATTTCGACCTCAACCTGACACCCGAAAAATTCTTCGATCTGGAGACAATGCCCGCCCTCGAAGGCAACCGGCATTACCAATGCGTGGACCTGTATGGCGAAGGTCTGCCGGGGTTTCTGTGCCGTTACACCGATGCCTGGTACTACCGCGAGCCTGAGCGCGCCGGGCCCGATGACGATGCCATCGGTTATGGCCCGTGGTCTCGCCTGGACAGTATCCCGGTCGCCAGCCAAAACCCGGCCGTGATGCAGGTGCTGACTGACCTGACCGGCAGCGGCCGCCTCAATTGGGTCATTGCCCAACCCGGCATGAGCGGCTTCCATACCCTCAACCCGGACCGTAGCTGGTCGACCTTCACCCCGTTTGATCGTTTTCCGACGGAGTTCCTGCACCCCGCCGCGCAACTGGGCGATTTGACCGGCGACGGTTTACGCTCACTGGCCATGGTCGGGCCCAAAAGCGTTCGGTTGTACCCCAATCTCCGCGAGCAGGGGTTCGCACCGGGGGTGAATGTGCCCCATGAACCGGACAGCCCCCTGCCATTGTTCAGCGACTCGCGCAGCGAACTGGTGTTGTTCGGCAATTTGCTGGGCAGCGACAGCACCGAGCTGTGCCGGATTCGCTTCGATGAAATCAAGTGCTGGCCGAACCTGGGTCACGGGCGTTTCGGCGAAGGTTTTGTCATGAGCGCCCTGCCCTTCAGCTACGGCCAATTCGACGCTGACCGGGTGCGGATCGCCGATCTGGACGGAGCTGGAGCGCCCGCGCTGATCTACCTTAACAGCGACTGTTTCGATATTTACCTCAACCACGGCGGCAACGGCCTTGAGCAAACACCCGTCAAGGTGCCATGGCCGGTGGGCGTGCGGTACGACAATCTGTGCCAGGTCAGCCTGGCCGATCTGCAGGGGCTGGGTTGCGCCAGTCTGATTCTGAGCGTGCCTCACATGTCCCCCGATATGAAGCCCAGGCATTGGCGTTATGACTTCGTCGCGGCGCGGCCCTATCTGCTCAACGCCACCCATAACAACATGGGCTGCAGCACCACCCTGACCTATCGCAGCAGTGCGCAATACTGGCTGGATGAAAAACAACAGCGCCGGGCGCAGGGCGAGCAATTGGACTGTTATCTGCCCATGGCCCTGCCGTTGTTGGCACGTCAGCAACAGCTGGATGAAATCACCGGCAATTGCCTGACCCAGCGCTTCACCTATTTCGAGGGCGACTACGACGGCTATCACCGTGAGTTCCGGGGCTTCGCTCGGTTGTACCAGGTGGACAGCGAGTTGCCCGACGCTGAAGTGCAAAGCGGCTTTACCGCGCCGGTACTGGTCAAGACCTGGTTCCACACCGGCCGAACCGTCAACCAGCCTCTGAAGGACTGTTTCGACGGCGACGATGACGCCGTGCCGCTTGGCCCGGCGCTGTTGAGCTGTTTTCATGAAGGCGACGAGGCCGACGAGATTATCGTGCCCGACCCTGAGACCGCCCGGGATATGGCTTATGCCTTGGGCGGCCAGGTGTTACGCACAGAAATCCATCCCGCCGAATCGGACGATACGGCCCGGCCCTACACCGTGACGCAACAACGCTATCTGCTGCGCCAGCACCATCCCCATCACAAAAGCCTGCTGGTACTGGAACTGGAGGCGCTCAGCCATCAATACGACGGTTTTACCAATGACCCGCAAAGCCAGCACGGCATCAATCTGAAATGGAATCTCTACGGCCAGCTTGTTCACGGCTTCATCGTCCATTACGCCCGACGCCTTACGCCGCTCGATCCGCCTCCCTTCGACGATGAAGACGAGAACACCTGGTGGCTCGATGCCCATGATGAGCAGCAGCAGGTGTTCCACCTTGTCGAGAGCCGGGCCGAGCACCTGCACCTGTTCGACGAAACCGGGTGGCGTCAGCGCCTGGGCCTGCCCTGGCGCAGTCGAGCCAACGCTTTGCATCGCCCCAAGGGCGAACTGCCGCAAGGCCTCAACCCTCGCCAGATCAGCTATGAAACCTTCCTCGCACATCACGACTCCCCGCAATGGCAAGCCGCACGGCAATTGGTTGCGCTTGAGGAACAGAACTACCTGCGTGACGACCAAGGCGATATTGCCTTCCAGGCGTTGCTCGGCCCGCTGGAGACGGCCGAGTTCGACAAGCAGGCACTGGACGCCTACGACGCCGTGCCACCGCCGTTCGACATCCGCGGGCAACTGGAAGAAATCGGCTTTGAGCCCATGCCGCTGTTTCTGCCTGAAGATCCGGACGAAGACACCGCCGAAAACCTCTGGTCGAAAAAGAGCGGTTTTGCCACCTACCACTCGCTTGATGGCTTCTTCCAGATCAACGCCCTGCAAGAAACCCAGAGTCATGGTGTTACGACCCTGACGTACGATGCCTATCACCTGATGACCACCGCCATTACCCTGCCGGACGGCTGTACGACCCAGATCGAATACGACTATCACTCGCTGTTGCCGCAGAGCATCATCGACGCCAACGACAACGTGCAGCAAGCGCTGTATGGCCCCGACGGCGTGCCTTTGGGCATTACGTTTTTCGGCAGCGAAAATGGCCTGCCGGCAGGCTTCGATGCCATCGACACCTACGAGCTGCCCGACGACCTGACACCGGCTTATGCCATCGAACACCCCGAAGCCACCCTGGGCAGAATCGCCAGTGCCGTGCGCACCGACGAGTTCAGCTGGATGGGCGCGCTTGACCTCGCCCAAGTCTCCCTTGCGCAGCGCAACGAGTGGATCAGCGCCCGCTACTTGATGCCCAGCGGCCATGTCCGCGCCAGGGCACGCATTCACCTGGCGCGGCTGGCCGAACGCAGCGCCGCCGAAGAACAGTTGTGGACGCTGATCCAGGCCACGGCCCGAGAGCCGGTTCACAGCGTCGTGCTGAGCGCCGATCGCTACCCGGACGATCCATTGCAACAGGTCCGCATCACCCTCAGCGCCATCGACGGATTCGGCCGCACCTTGCAAACCAAGCAGCGGGTCGAACCCGGGGAGGCCTATGCCGTGGCCGAGGACGGCTCGCTGGAGCTACAGAACGGGCAACCGTTGCAGCACCTGGCCGACCCGCGCTGGCGCGTCAGCGAACGGGTCGAGTACAACAACAAGGGACTGGTCACGCGGGTCTATCGGCCGTATTTCGCCGACGCCTGGCGCTACATCAACGACGCCTCGCTGCGTCTGCACGGCTACCACGACCAGCAGTTCTACGATCCACCAGGACGCCTGGTCAAGGTCATCAATGCCAAGGGCTATGAAGCCTGGCATGTGCATCATCCCTGGTACTTGTGCGACCACGACTACAACGACACGGACCCGGGAAGCTGACGAGTGAGCAGGCTAACTCATGGCGGTACACCGGTCCTGTCGGTACTTGACGCACGAGCAGGCTCGGTCAGGCGAGTGGACTACTGGCGCCGATCGCCGAACGACGACACCCAAACTATGGTCACGGCCCAGGCGTATGACGTCGCCGGGCGCCTTATCGCCCGATGGGACCCACGTTTCTACGGTACGGACACGGCCAACCTGCGCAACGACTACAACCTCACCGGTCAGCCGCTGCGTACCCGCAGCGTCGATGGCGGATGGCGCCTGGCATTACCGGGCCTGGCGGGTGAAACCTTGCAACGCTGGGATGAACGCGGCAGTCATTGGCGTATTGCCTACGACCCCCAACTGCGTCCGGTGGCCCTGGAAGAAAACGGCCAGGCCGACGTCGACACCTTCACCTACGCCGACGCCACGGCCGATGCCGATCACAACCTGCGCGGTCGGTTGCTCGAGCAGGTCGACCCCTCGGGTACTGTGCTTCTGGACAGCTATGGCCTGGTCGGCCTGCCGTTATGTGAGACGCGTATT
The DNA here is from genome assembly GCF_057787095.1 of Pseudomonas sp. N-1-13. Taxonomy (NCBI): domain Bacteria; kingdom Pseudomonadati; phylum Pseudomonadota; class Gammaproteobacteria; order Pseudomonadales; family Pseudomonadaceae; genus Pseudomonas; species Pseudomonas sp. N-1-13. The sequence goes on from NZ_JBYNRI010000001.1 coordinate 4,635,156, forward strand.
TTTCACGACAGCAAGGTGTTTACCAGCCGTCGTCTCTTCGGGCCTTCGGGGGCTATCCTTGAGCAGACCGATGCCGGTGAACACCAGCAACAGTCGCGCTACGATCTGGCCGGGCAGCTCAAGCAGGTGCAGTTGCGACTCAAGGGGCAAACCGACTGGCAGACGGTGTTGCACGATGCCCAATACAATGCCGCCGGGCAAATCATCGAACAGCACGCAGGCAACAGCGTCATCAGCCACTGGAGCTATGACCCGGCCAGCGCTCGCCTGCTCAGACAACGTTCACAAAAAAACCCGGCCACCGCACTGGTGGACTTCGAATATGTCCACGACCCGATGGGCAACATTACCCGCATTCTGGACCATACCTATACGCCTACCCATTTCGCCAACCAACGAGTCGACGGCCATCGTGCCTTCAGCTACGACTCGCTCTATCGGTTGACCAGTGCCAGCGGTTACGACGATGGCCCGCCCTCGGATATACCTGGCCTGCCCCAGCCAACCGACCCCAACAACCGGCTCAACTACCTGCAAACCTATGAATATGACGAGGGCGGCAATCTGACCAAGCTCACACATGTGCGTGAGGGTGCCGGCTACACCCGGCAGATGTTCATCGACCCGGGCAGCAATCGAGGGGTGCGATACCAGCCTGGAGATCCTGCCCCGTCATTCGACACACTGTTCGATCGCCATGGCAATCTCCTGGCATTGCAGCCTGGGCAGAACCTGCAATGGAACGCTCGGGATCAACTGGCAGCGGTCACCCTGATCGACCGCGAAAACGCCGCCAATGACCAGGAACATTACCGCTATAGCCAAGGGACCCGGGTCTACAAACGTCACGAAACCCATACCGCCAAGCGCGACCATTTTCAGGACGTGCGCTATCTCCCGGGCCTGGAGATCCGCACCCGGGACAATGGCGAAGAACTGCACATCATCATCCTCGACGCGGGCTTGATCAACGTCCGCTGCTTGCATTGGGTAACGGGCAAGCCGGCAGATATCGACACCGATCAGTTGCGCTACAGCCTGGAGGACCACTCAGGCTCAAACATGATGGAGCTCGATCAGCATGCGCAACTGATCAGTCACGAAGGCTATTACCCGTTCGGCGCCACGGCGTGGCTGATAGCCCGTCCCGGCGTAGAGGTCAGTTACAAGACCGTGCGCTATTCGGGCAAGGAAATGGACATCAGCGGGCTGTATTACTACGGCGCACGTTACTACGCGCCGTGGCTGCAGCGTTGGGTCAGTGCCGACCCGGCAGGGGATGTGGACGGGCTGAACAGGTATGCGTTCGTGGCCAACAATCCACTGCGTTATGTGGATACGGACGGGCAGGCAAAAGCCGAGAGCGTGATCGTGCTTTATTCAGGCTTTCTCTCCGAACTCAGTGGAGAGTCCAGCCGACTGCTCGGGCAACTTCACAACATCATCCAGCAAAAAGGCGTGTTTAGAAGCCTGATGGGGAATCTGGGGGGAGAGCTGGTCAAAGGCGTCTTCGGCTATGAGACAGGTGTGCTGGGTGGCGAGGTGGTCGATCTGGTGCTGCCTGATGCCCCTTTCACAACCCCCTACACCACCACGGGTGGACTGATCGGTGGCAACGTCGGCGGCGATGTGGCCGGCGAGATCGCCGGTCCGTTCGTGAATAGCGCAGGGTTGGTGGGCGCGCTCATACCGCAGACCTCAAAAATATCCGTTGAGGCGATCGATCGCAGACTCGGTATCGAGGGTGCGGTTAAAGACATCAAGAACTGGCGGCAGATGAAAGATGAGGTGATCCACCCGGCGCTCAACTCAGTCCTCAACCCCAGTTTTGTGATGAACCGGGTGATGGGTTCGTGGATCCCGATCATCGGCGGCACACTCAATATGTTCGCCCGGGCCATCGAGGGCGAAGACATCAAAAACCGCCTCGACCCCGTCAAGATCGGCAAAATCGAAACGCTACTCGCCGACTGGAAAACGGCTGTGGAGCAACGCGCTGCCTGGGCCGAAAATGCTTTCGATGCGTTAGGCTCCGATGTCATCTCCCCCGCAGACCTGCTGCCCAACGTTAACTTCATGACGTCCAAGGAAGCCCTGGCACCGATCAGTCGCGCCGCCTTGCGCAAAAGAACCCAAGCCACCCTGGCCAACATCAAGGCCGCGCAGCAGGGAATCACCGCTTACAAGGAAATGGGCACGACGGACAATTTGTGGGCGAGTTGGCATGCGCATCCTGTCGGCCATGGCAAGGGCCGCCCGAAATGGATGACCACGTGATCCAGGCAGCGCGGCTCCTCGTGCATCAAGGTTCAGACTGACACCCCTCTGGAGGCCAGAGCCCCATGAGTACCGTGCATTTGCGCACTCCAGACGTCGTTGCCGTGGATGGCCGTGGCTTGCCTGTGCGGCAAACCACTTACTTGCGCAACCAGGCCTCGACGCCCGCCGTCGCGCTGATATCGCGCCAGCACCACAAGAGCATCGGCCATCTCGTCGAGCGGTGGGACCCTCGCCTCTTCGGTCACGCGCCCAAACCCAACCTGACAACGCTGCATAGCCTCACCGGTCAGCCGCTGCATACCGACAGCGTCGATGCCGGATGGCGCCTGACATTACCGGGCCTGGCGGGTGAGTCCCGCGAGCGCTGGGATCAACGCGCCCATCATTGGCGCGTGACTTATGACCCTCAGTTGCGCCCGATAGCCCTGGAGGAAAACGGCCGGGCCGAGGTCGACACCTTCATCTACGCCGATGCCATGGCTGATGCCGATTACAACCTGCGCGGGCAATTGCTTGAGCAGAGCGATCCCTCCGGCACGGTGCAGCTGGACAGTTACGGGTTGACGGGCGAACCGTTACGCCAGGTCCGCCGTTTTGCCGATGCCATCCCCCACATCTGCGAGCAGACCCTCGACGCCCTTGGCACGCCCGTGAGCCAGACCGACGCCGCCGGCCACCGGCATTACTTGCGGCTGGACATCGGCGGGCAACTCAAACAGGTGGACCTGCAACTCAGGGACCAGGACACGCCACAACCCATTCTGCTGGACGCCCGCTACAACGCCGCGGGCCAGATCGAGCGCCAGGATACGGCCAACGGCTTGACCAGCCGCTGGACCTATGACCCGGCCAACGATCAACTGAGCACCCTCAAGACCGGAAAACCCGGACAAGCCCTGCTCCAGAACCTGACGTACTTCCATGACCCCATGGGTAATGTGCTGCGTATCGAAGACCATACCGTCGCCCCCCTGTACTTTGCCAACCAGCGCGTAGACGGTCATCGCGACTTCACCTACGACTCGCTCTACCGTTTGATCAGCGCCAGCGGTTTCGAGGGCGAGACACCTCAGCTGCATCCCGGCTTACCCGAGCCGATCGTCCCCATCGCCCCCGGCCACCGTTTCAACTACACCCAGCTGTATGACTACGACACCAGCCACAACCTGACCCGACTGCGCCATGTTCGCGACGGCAACAATCACACCCGGACACTGCGCATCGACCCTCACAGCAACCGAGGCGTGCAGTGGACCGAAGGCGATCCGGAGCCGGATTTCGACGCGCTGTTCGATGCCCATGGCAACCAGCTTTACCTGCAACGCGGCGCGCAGTCGCTGGTGTGGGACGCCCGCGACCAGCTCACTAAAGTCACGTTGCTCAAACGCGACAACGGGTTGCTGAACGATGACGAAACCTGCCTCTACAGCCAGGGCGAACGGGTCAGCAAGACCCACACCACCGCCAGCACTCGCCACGAAACGCGATATTTGCCAGGCCTTGAAATCCGCACCAGCAGCCACGGCGAACAACTGCACGTGGTCACCTGTGCATTGGCCCATGGCAGTGTTCGTTGCCTGCATTGGGAAGCCGGCCAGCCAAGCGACATCGAAGCCGACCAATTGCGCTACACCCTCGACGATCATTTGGGTTCCAGCACCTTGGAGCTGGACCGTCACGGCGCCTTGATCAGCCTCGAGCACTACTACCCCTTTGGCGGCACCGCCTGGCACGCCGCTCGTTCCAGAATTGAAGTCGACTACAAGACCCTTCGTTATTCAGGCAAGGAAATGGACAGCAGCGGGCTGTATTACTACGGCGCGCGTTACTACGCCCCGTGGTTGCAGCGCTGGGTCAGTGCGGACCCGGCGGGGGATGTGGATGGGTTGAATCTGTATGGATTTGTCGGCAATAACCCGATGACGTTGACCGACTACCAAGGGTTGATACTAGAGACCCCGGCGCAGAGAGACGCTAGAAAAGCGCAGAGCGCAGCCTATTGGCAACGCTGGAAAAACTATAACCGGCTGGACAGGGAGATCAAAAAGTTCACGGACATCATGAAGCTGACTTCACGCAGAGCCAGCGAAGCGCAAACTCAACTGGCCAGCCATCGCTCGGCAACAGCGCACGCCCAGGCCTCTGCGGTACGTGTGGGTAGTCACGTCGGTGCACAGGTTGTCAGCTACGGAACGGGACTCGCGGTAGGCTTCGGCGCCGCGGCGCTGGGCAGCGTGGCGGGACCACCCGGCATCGTCATGGGCGCCGCGCTGGGGTTCGTCACCAGCAAAGCGGTGAGCGTTGGCCTGGATTATGCGCTGGAACGATTGAGCCTGAGCGCAGCGGTCAACTTCAAGAGCCGGAAACTGGACCCTGAAAAAATCGTCAAGAAAGGCGAATACAAGAATCTTGACCTCTTTCACTATGCCAAGGCAAAAGCCCGGGATCTGGCCCACGCCGTCAGCGCGCCCACCCAGAAAAACGTCCTGAAAGCGGGAAAGGAAGTGACCAGCACTGGCACCAAGATCGCGCTGAAAGCCACAGGAACCGTGGCCTCTAGCGAAATAGGAGCCGTGACCAGCATTGTTTTGGGAACCATTGAGATCATTCATGAAATTGGCGCCGCAAGCCATGAACTGACCGAGGAGAAAATCGCTCGGGCAGATGCGCACATCAACGGCATGGTGGAAATATTGAACGCACAAATGGCCCACATCGAGACGCTGTTTGCCGAGGCGGAACTTGACGCAGTCAATACCTACCGACCGCTCAGCAAAGTAATCGGCCAGTCCAGTGGCGACACGCCTCAAAGCCTGAGAAGGGAGATGGAAGCAACCATCGGCCGCTTGAGGAAGACACAAAGCATGCTCCGATAACGCCGGAGCGAGGCACATCACCGTAGGCAGACGGCATGCTATCGTGCCTGTCCCTGCCCAGTCCTTGAAACAGTCACATGCCGGCAATGCCTCGTCCCTTGCGTCTGTCGTTGTACACCCTGCTGATCCTCAGCGGCGCCATCATTGCCGCAACCCTGGCCGTGCGGCACGCCGAACGCCAGGCACTGGAAGAGGATGCCAGCCGTGCGAACCAGCAACTGGCGTTGTACGCCAACTCCCTGCATACCCTGATCGAACGCTACCGCGCCCTGCCCGCCGTGCTGGCGCTGGACCCCGAGTTGCGCTCGGCCCTCAAGGGGCCGGTCAGCACCGCGCAACAGGACGCGCTGAATCGCAAACTGGAACAGATCAACGGCGCCGCAAAGTCTTCCACACTGGAATTGCTCGACCATACTGGCTTGGCCGTCGCGGCCAGCAACTGGCGCCTGCCCAGCAGTTATGTCGGACACAATTATGGCTTTCGGCCGTATTTCCTCCAGACCCGCACCCAGGGCACCGGACGGTTTTATGCGGTGGGCGTGACCAGTGGCATTCCGGGCTACTTCCTGTCCAGCGCAGTGACCGACGACAACGGTGAGTTCCTGGGGGCGATGGTCGTGAAGCTGGAGTTTCCTGAGCTGGAACGCGAATGGCGGCAGGGCAGCGACACCCTGCTGGTCAGCGATGCCCGAGGCATCATTTTCATCGCCAACCGAGAGGGCTGGCGTTATCGCCACTTGCAGCCGTTGACCGACAGCGACCACGCCGAGCTCAAGGCCACTCGCCAATACGACAAGCAACCGCTGCAACCCTTGGCCGTCGAGCCGCTGCGACGCTTTGACGACAACAGTCATCTGGCCCGGGTCAAGGCCCCCGACGGTGCCGTGGATTACCTGTGGGAGTCCCTGCCATTGACCACCGAAGGCTGGACGCTGCACTTGCTGCGCCGCCCGCAGATCGCCTTCGAAGACCGTCGCAACGCCGGGCTCGCCGCCGCCGGGTTATGGCTGGCCCTGGTGTTTCTGTTGCTGTTTCTCAACCAGCGCTGGCGCCTGGCAAAGCTGCGCCAGCGCAGTCGTGAAGAACTCGAACGGCTGGTAGAAGAACGTACCCGGGATTTGCGCACCGCCCAGGACGGACTGGTGCAATCGGCCAAACTCGCAGCCCTGGGACAAATGTCGGCGGCCCTGGCCCATGAAATCAACCAACCGTTGACGGCCCAGCGCATGCAACTGGCAACCCTGCGCCTGTTGCTGGACCATGGCCGGGTCGATGATGCCTACAAAGCCATCAAACCCCTGGACGACATGCTGACCCGCATGGCCGCCCTCACCGGCCACCTGAAAACCTTCGCCCGCAAAAGCCCCAGCGGCCTGCGCGAACGCCTCGACCTGGCGGTGGTGGTGGATCAGGCACTGCAACTGCTGGACACACGCCTGCGGGACGAACAGGTCAGTACGGTGCTGCACCTGACCCGCCCGGCGTGGGTGCGTGGCGATGCAATCCGTCTGGAACAGGTGCTGATCAACCTGCTGCGCAACGCGCTCGATGCCATGGCCGGCCAGCCGCTCAAACGCCTGGAAGTGCGCCTGGAAGCCGATGAGCAATTGTGGCGCCTGACGGTCAGTGACAGCGGCACCGGGATCGCCGAGGAACACCTGAGCCAGGTATTCGACCCGTTCTTCACCACCAAGGCAGTGGGCGACGGCCTGGGCTTGGGCCTGGCGGTTTCCTTTGCAATCATTCATGAGTCCGGTGGACGACTGACGGCGGACAACCATGAAAACGGCGCACAGTTCTGCGTGACCTTGCCGATCGATCAGGAGGCGCAGTTGCATGCTTAACCCTTGCACATTGAAAAAGGTCATCGTCGTCGACGACGAGGCCAGCATCCGCAGCGCCGTGGAGCAATGGTTGAGCCTGTCGGGTTTTGAAGTGCAGTTGTTCAGTCGCGCCGAAGAATGCCTGGCGCAATTGCCAGGACATTTCCCGGGGGTGATTGTCAGCGATGTGCGCATGCCCGGGCTCAGCGGCCTGGAGCTGCTGGCCGAAGTGCGCCGACGCGACCCGGACCTGCCGGTGATCCTGTTGACCGGCCACGGCGACGTGCCGATGGCCGTGGAAGCCATGCGCGACGGCGCCTACGATTTCCTGGAGAAACCCTTCACGCCCGAAACCCTGCTCGGCAGCCTGCGCCGGGCGTTGGACAAGCGCACGCTGGTATTGGAGAACCGTCGTCTGCACGAGCAGGCCGACGTCAAGGACAAGCTCGATGGGACACTGCTTGGGGTTTCACGGGCGCTGCAAAACCTGCGTCGCCAGGTGCTGGACCTGGCGACACTGCCGGTCAACGTGTTGATCCGCGGCGAAACCGGCAGCGGCAAGGAGCTGGTCGCCCGTTGCCTGCACGACTTCGGTCCCAGGGCAGACAAACCCTTCGTGGCATTGAACTGTGCGGCCATTCCCGAACCGCTGTTCGAGGCTGAACTGTTCGGCCATGAAAGCGGCGCCTTCACTGGCGCCCAGGGCAAGCGCATCGGCAAGCTCGAATACGCCGACGGCGGCACGCTGTTTCTCGATGAAATCGAGAGCATGCCCCTGGCTCAACAGGTCAAGTTGCTGCGGGTGCTACAGGAACAGAAGCTCGAACGCCTGGGCTCGAACCAGAGCATCCATGTGGACCTGCGCATCATCGCCGCCACCAAGCCCGACCTGCTCGACGAAGCCCGCGCCGGACGTTTTCGCGAAGACCTGGCCTATCGCCTGAACGTCGCCGAGCTACGCCTGCCGCCATTGCGTGAACGGCGCGAGGACATTCCTTTGTTGTTCGATCATTTCACCCACAACGCCGCCGAACGCCTGGGTCGCCCCGCCGTGCCCTTGAGCGGTGCGCAGTTGAGCCATTTGCTCGGCCACGACTGGCCCGGCAATGTGCGTGAACTGGCCAACGTCGCCGAGCGTCACCTGCTGGGACTGGATCAACCCCGCGTCCTCGACACGGAGCCAGGCCAATCCCTCGCCGCCCAGCAGGAAGCCTTCGAAGCTCAATGCCTGCGCGCCGCCTTGACGCGGCACAAGGGCGATGTGAAAGCAGTGCTCGAGGAATTGCAGCTGCCGCGTCGCACCTTCAATGAAAAGATGCAGCGGCATGGGTTGAGTCGGGAGATGTTTTTGTAGGGTTGGCGTTTTTTGTGGCGGCTGAACTGGCCTCATCGCGAGCAGGCTCGCTCCCACAGAAGTGATGTGTACACAGGTTGAAATGTGGGAGCGAGCCTGCTCGCGATAAGGCTGCCCGCTAGCCCGAAATCAAGCCGGCGAGCATTCGTTTCCGGTCGGCCACGTCCAGTGCCCGGTAGGCCTCCAGTAGCATTTCCTCATCAGGCGTCAATGGCGGTTTGGCGATTTGGGCGCGCTCACCGACCAGGACGTACTGCGCGTCCACGCCGATAACCACCAGTTTGGCCACCAGATCGGCCGGGCATTTCTGCCGCCCCGATACCACTTCTTTCAAACGCTGCGGGCTGGATTCACCAGCGGCACGGGATGCCGCGGCCAATGACAACCCACAACGGTCAATCTCCTCGCGCAGACGAACGTGGATATATCCCACCAAATCTATTGACATGGTGTAACTATCCCACCAAAATAATTCGGACAAACAGCAATCATCTTCGCCTCACAGGAGTCACCACCATGGCCCGTACCGCCGCCGTACACCCGGGAAGTCGGAGCGTCAGGGCTGGAATCTACTCTGGAAATTTCCTACATGGAACAGAGAAGCATCTGTAGCACAAAAGGAAGTGTCGTAAATATAGCTCGCCTCTAGTCGTGAGACTCTTCCCTCTCGTCACCGACCTTCATCGAAGGCAAGAGCGCTTCAGCAGACGCATTGAATAATGTTGAGTTTTTAGCTTTTTTACTTGAGGTCTGACATGGATTTGAATCAAACGTTTACCCACCGTTGGGCTGCCTTGGGCAAGCTGGCGCTTTTGATGCTGGCGTTCGGCTTATCGTCGCCGGCGACCGCCAATCTGGTGGTTTATCCGATGACCAGCACGATCGGCGCCGAGCAGGATGGCATTGGACAGATCCAGCTGCATTCCAAGTCGGACAAGGTGCAGTACATCAAGGTCAGTGTGGTCCAGATCCAGCGCCCGGGCACGCCGGATGAACACGAAAGCCCAGTGTCTGCGGCCGATACGAAGGGTATCGTCGTGTCGCCACAACGCACGGTACTCGCTCCCGGCGCCAGCCGCACGGTACGGATTATCGCGCAGGCGATGCCCAGCGAGGAAACCGTCTACCGGGTTTATTTCGAGCCAGTGGCCGCTCCACAGGATCTGGCGGCAGAAGACGACGACCCGCAAGGCACGCAACCCAGAATCGGCGTAAACCTGATCTGGGGCGCGCTGGTGCGGCTGCTGCCCGATGACCGTCAAATGAGCGTCGGCTTGCAACAAAGCGGTGACGCGCTACGCAATGACGGCAACGTGCGCATCGGTGTATTGCAGGTCGGACGCTGCACCGACGTCAAGGGCGAAAAAGACTGCCTCTGGAACGATGTCAATCGCAGCTTGTATCCGGGCAGCACGCTCCCTGTCCAGGCATCCGGCACAAGCGGCAACCTGCTCATGCGCTTTGTGACCAGCGACGACAAACGGCCACGGACTTTGGCCGTGCTGCCGTAACCCACTCCCCCCTCACATTTTTCAATCTAAGCCATGTGCCTGCACATGGCTGAGCCCCTGTTCACCCATAGAAAAGAGGAAACACCCCATGAAACTGCTCAAATTCGCCCCGTTGGCACTGGCCGCACTGGTCTCGATGCCCGCCCTGGCGGTTGAGAAAAGCATCCTGGTCTATGCCGATGTCGATCCGACGCTGGAGTTGCTCCAATCCGATGGCAGTGCCCTGCCGCCCTCCATGGAGATGAGCTACCTGCCGGGTGCGGGTCTGCAACCCACCCGTCTGGGCACGCGGGTCTTCAGCAATGACACCGATAAGGACATGACCATCAGGCTGATCACCAGCCCCGTCCTGGCCAACATGACCAACCCGGCTTCCACCGCGGTTCCCCTGTCCGTCACCTTTGGTGGCAGAACGCTGAGCACCACCGGCGTCGCCTTGTCGGCGGCCGACCTGTTCCCCGGTGGCGACCCGACCAGCGGCTCGATCGAGCAGATGCTGGAGATCAAGCAAACCACCGTTGGCGCTATCGCAAACGCTGGCCGCTATGAAGGCATCGTCAGCCTGGTGCTGACTCAGCAACCGTAAACACAACCGTTCCTCCCAAGGGGGTACGGCGTCGTCGTACCCCCTTTCCTGCATCAAGGCCACGTATGAAACGCCACTTCACAGCTATCTCCATCTCCCTTTCATGGGCGCTGGCCGAAGGCGCCTGGGCCGCGACCGACGCCTTGACTCAGGTGCCGGCCGGCTTCGAAGCCTTGGTCGAAGGGCAGGTGGAACAGCTCGAACTACAACTGTTCAACCGCAATCTCGGCGTGCACCCGGTGCTGGTCCAGCCCGGCCGGATCGAATTCAAGCAGCCTGAGCGCATCGCGGCCCTGCTGGTGGAAGCCGGCGTACTGGCCTCGCCTCAGGAACTGCTGCCATTACTGTCACAGCCCTTGCCCAGCAATAGCCAGTTGGCCTGCTCCTACGGCCTGGCCAGCGAGGCGAGTTGCGGCTATCTCGAAACCGAGGCAGTGGCCGTGATTCTCGATGAGGCCGGGGCCCGTCTCCAGGTCCTGCTGCGCAAGGACTGGCTGCCGACCAACGAGGCCTCGGCCCTGCGGCTGCATACACCGAGCGAGGCAGAGAATGCCCTCGTCCACCGGCAAAACATCAATATCGCCCAGTCCGACAGTTACCGCGCCCTGGGTGCCAGCGGCCTCGGCGCACTCGGCCTGGGAGAAAACAGTCACCTGGGGTTCACCTGGACCTATCAGGCCAACCAGAACAAGCGCGGCAGTGACAGCAACCTGGAATTCAACAACGCCTACTACCGGCGAGACTTCGACCGTGAACACTACGCACAGGCGGGACGCATGGACATGAGCAACCTGTCCAGCGCCGAAGGCGGCAACTTCAACTTCAGCCTGCTGCCCCTGGGCCGGATCGACGGTGCCCGTGTCGGCACCACCCTGGCCTACCTCAATCGCGACGTCGTCGGACAGGGCACGCCCATCTCCCTGATCCTGACCCAACGCGCCCGCGTCGATGCCTTTCGCGGCGAAGAATTGCTCTCCACTTCTTATCTGGATGCCGGTGTGCAGAACGTCGACACCCGAACCTTCCCCAACGGCAGTTATCCGGTGACCCTGCGGGTGATCGAAAACGGCCAGGTAACCCGTACCGAAACCGTGCCCTTCAGCCGCACCGACGGCAACGGCCTGGGGGATGACACCGTGCAATGGTTTTTACAGGGTGGGCGCACGGCCGAGCATTCCCTGTACGAACAAGATCCCGCCGCCGTGGCCCAGACCGGCCTGCGGGTACCGCTGCTCGATAACCTGGCGCTCACCAGCGCGATCACCTGGCTGGACACCGCGTTCTACAACGAAAGCCGCCTGGACTGGGCCGGCACGCTGGGCGCCAGCAGTTGGTCTCTGTCGGCCGCCCTCCTGGAGGGGAACGACGGGGCGAGCGGCAACAGCCAGCAGTTCACGTTCAACCATGGCCTGTCCTGGAATCTCTATCGCTACTCGCTGCGCAGCCCGTCCTGCGAGCACAACCGCCGCACCTACCAGCAGAGTGGCTGCAACGAATCGCTGACGGCCAGCGCATCGCTGCCGTTGGCCGGCGGCGCCCTCACCGCTGGCTATAGCTACAACCGTTATGCCCAGGTGAATCCGTCCTACTACTGGAACACGTTGCCCGGCGAGCCGGACCTGACCGACGAACTGACCACCGCCACCTGGGCCCGCACCCTGCAGGTGGGGTTCTCTCGCGGGCATCGCCTGGGCCAGTTCCACCTCACCCACCGCGTGGGCGCGTTTCGCAATCAGAGCGGCAATCGGCCGACCGACCACGGCCTGTACCTGAGCCTCAGTCTGTCCCATAACGAGCGCTCGACATCCGGTGGCTTCCGGCAGACCAGTGTCGGCCTGGACGCGCGCCGCGAGCAGGCCGCCAGCGACAGCGTCCGGACCAGCCTGGCCCATACCCGTGTCTGGGACAGCGAGCAAGGTCGCAACGAGATGAATACCGGGCTGGGTTACGACGACCTGGGCCGCTGGGACGCCGAACTGGCCGGGCGACTCGAACGTAGCTGGGGCGAAACGAGCCTGGCGATGTCACAGCGCGGCGGTGACCGGCATGATTCACGCCCTGGGCTCAGCGGCAACCACTCTTCCTCACTGGCACTGGGGCGCGAAGGTTTCTTCTGGGGCCCCGGCCAGGGCGGCACAGGCCCTGGCGCCGCCGTCGGCATCGTCGCTGCGCCAATGGAAAACGCCACCGGCGCCGCGGCCAAGGTCAGTGGCGGCTACGGCGCCCAGACCAGCATCGGCTTCGGCGAGAAACGGCTGATTCCGATCAATGGCTTCGAGGTCTCCCAGACTCGCATCAGCGATGCCGATGCCTCGCGCCAGAACCTGAGCTCGGTGAATGTCGGCAACGGCAGCCGCGACTGGTTCCTGCCACCCGGCAAGCTGGCGGTGCAGCGCATCGAGTCCAGCCTCAGCTACACCTACATCGGACGCCTGGTGGACGCCCGGGGACAACCGCTGGCACAGGCGGCCATCCTCAACGCAGCGATGATGGAAACCGCCGAGGACGGCAGCTTCGTCGTCGATCTCAACAAGCCCCCGCAACCGTTGTTCGCCCTGGACCTGAACGGTGTGCATGCCTGCGCCGTGCAGTCGGCCACCGCTCGCAGCAGCTTGCGCCAGGTCGGCACGCTGACCTGCCAGAGCACCACCCTGGACGCTCTGCCCAGAGACCTGCGCGACCCCGACCGACTGGAACGCTGGACCGCGCGCCGCAGCGCCGCGTTATCGTCAGACAAGAGAAACCAGCCATGAATCTGATCTTCCACCGTTGGGCCCGTCGCCTTGGCGCACTGATTGGCGCGTTCGCTGCGCTACCGGCGCTGGGGGACATCCATCCCGGCAACCACTATCAATCCGAGATGCTGCAATTCGACCGCTCGACTCCGCCCGCCGATCATTACATCTGGACGCGGATGACCCATGGCTGGCACGAACAACCCGTGGCAGGCGCAGGCTATAAGACAATGCATTTTGTCTGTCTGTCCAACACCGATCCAGCAACAGGCCAGTGCCTGACCACCACCGGAGGCAGATATGGCACCACCGAGATAAAGCTGCGTTTCACGGAGAAACGCAGCCGACTGTCCGTGGTTCTGACCGTCAAAGGCAACATTACACGCAGATACCAGATCCACAGCCCCTGCGGGGTGTGGGCGCCCAGCACCTGGATGCTGACCTCGACATCACATGGCAATTGCGAGGGAGTGGATGTGACGGGTACGGCCTCCACCCTCTGGATTCCTCGGTCAGAACTCGCCAAATTGCCTGCCGGTGGCATCTGGACGGCGCAATTGGTCATGAAGCTCAGGAGGTTCTACTCGCAGCCAATCGGAGACGCCCATATCTACACCGTCGATTTCAAGCTGGACGTGACCGATCACAATAACGTGCAGATCTACCTGCCCGCCCACGGCATCAGCACCCCGCAGGTGGACCTGAACCTGCGCACCCGCCCGTTGAGCAATGGCCCCGGCGGTATCGTCTCCGGCAAGGCTGTCGTCGATGCCTGCCTCTACGACGGCTACAACTCCAACAGCCAGCGTTTCGAGATGCGCGTCACCGACAAAAACCCCGTACCCGGCATGGCCGGACGCTTCTTCGTGCAGCACACCTCCGGGGGGACGGACGAGCGCAACCGTATCGAATACCGGGTTCGCACCCGCACCGCCAACCTGGGCGAGACGCAGCATGTCTCAGGTCAACCGGTGACCTTTACCGGTATCAACAATGCCGATATCCGCGCCGTGCGCTTGCCCAACGTCCCCTTCCCGGTCGTGTGCACACCCTGGCCGATCACCCTGGAGACACCGCAGTTCCGGCAGATCGACAAGAATACCGGGCAATATCGGGGAGAGTTGAACCTGGAGTTCACGCCTTCAACCTCGTCGCCCTGAGCCTTTGGGTGTCGGTACTGGCGCCATCGCGAGCAGGCTCGCTCCCACATTGGACCTGCATACACAGAACCCTGTGGGAGCGAGCCTGCTCGCGATGAGGCCAGCAGCCAAGAATGATGACCTCAAGGATGAGCGGATTCCCGCTCATTCCACAGCAAAAATGAGCGCCAATCCGCTCACCCAGCATTCAAAACCCCTCTAGACCGGCCTTCTCCCACCTGGCACAGCTCCTGCTATAGCCCTGGCAGGCTGCGTTCCCACGCGCTCCACAAAAACAATTAAACGAAGGATCCTTCAATGGATAACTCCAACGCCCTTCCCCTCGGGTCGGCCGCCGCGCCCGCCCGTGAAAGAACCACTGCCAGCCGGATCAAGTCGATTTTCAGCGGTTCGGTCGGCAACATGGTCGAGTGGTATGACTGGTACGTCTACGCCGCTTTCTCGCTGTACTTCGCCAAAGTATTCTTCCCGGCCGGGTCCTCCACCGCGCAACTGATGAAAACCGCCGCGATCTTCGCCGTGGGCTTCCTGATGCGTCCGATCGGTGGCTGGTTGATGGGCCTGTACGCGGATCGCGCCGGCCGCAAGGCGGCGCTGATGGCCTCGGTGTACCTGATGTGCTTCGGCTCGCTGATCATCGCCCTGAGCCCCGGCTATGAAACCATCGGCGTCGGCGCGCCCATCCTGCTGGTAGTGGCCCGCTTGCTTCAGGGCCTATCGGTGGGCGGTGAATACGGCACCTCGGCAACCTATCTGAGCGAGATGGCCACCAAGGAACGTCGCGGCTTCTTCTCCAGCTTCCAGTACGTGACCCTGATCTCCGGCCAACTCATCGCCCTCGGCGTGCTGATCGTGTTGCAACGGTTCCTCACCACCGAAGAGCTGTATGCCTGGGGCTGGCGCATTCCATTCGCCATCGGCGCGTTGTGCGCGATAGTGGCGTTGTACCTGCGTCGCGGCATGGAAGAAACCGAGTCGTTCACCAAAAAGGAAAAAGCCAAGGAAAGCGCCATGCGCACCTTGATGCGCCATCCAAAAGAGTTGATGACTGTGGTCGGCCTGACCATGGGCGGCACCCTGGCGTTCTACACCTACACCACCTACATGCAGAAATACCTGGTGAACACGGTCGGCATGAGCATTTCCGACTCCACCACCATTTCCGCCGCCACCCTGTTCCTGTTCATGTGCCTGCAACCTTTGATCGGCGGTTTGTCGGACAAGGTCGGTCGGCGGCCGATCCTTATTGCCTTCGGCATCCTGGGGACACTGTTCACCGTACCGATCCTGACCACCCTGCACACCATCCAGACCTGGTGGGGCGCGTTCTTCCTGATCATGGCGGCGCTGATCATCGTCAGCGGCTACACCTCGATCAACGCCGTGGTCAAAGCCGAGCTGTTCCCCACCGAGATCCGCGCCCTGGGCGTCGGTTTGCCGTACGCCTTGACCGTATCGATCTTCGGCGGCACCGCTGAATACATCGCCCTGTGGTTCAAGAGCATCGGCATGGAAACCGGCTACTACTGGTACGTGACGGCGTGCATCGCCGTGTCGCTGCTGGTCTACATCACCATGAAAGACACTCGCAAGCATTCGCGGATCTTGACCGACTGACCCGCGCACACGCACACACGAAAGGGGCGAACCTGTACAGGTTCGCCCCTTTTTTTGTGCCTCGTGTCCGAAGATTTATCCGACATTAATCTCTGGTTAATGCCCGCCCTACATCCTCATCCTCACCAAAACGTTGTTCGGGTACGCCGGTGATGACATTTATCGCCGATCAGTAACAACGAGCAACCAATCGATAAATACGATTTGTTTGAGCGTTTTTTTGCGCTTTTTAATCGATTTAACAAGCGTAATATGAATTCCACACCCAAGGCGATCAACGCCAACCACTTCGGAGAACGACCATGAAAACCAAACTGATCCTCGCCCTGACCCTGTCCGTACTGGCCGCCAACACCTTCGCCGCCGATGGCTTCGACCGCACTCAGTCGGCCATTGCCGCTGACGGTTACGACCGCACCGGCTCCAACGCTATCGCCGAAGACGGCTTCGACCGCACCGGCTCGAACGCTATCGCTGAAGACGGCTTCGACCGCACTGGCTCGAACGCTATCGCTGAAGACGGCTTCGACCGCACTGGCTCCAACGCTATCGCCGAAGACGGCTTTGACCGCACTGGCTCCAACGCTATCGCTGAAGACGGCTTCGACCGCACTGGCTCGAACGCTATCGCTGAAGACGGCTTTGACCGCACTGGCTCGAACGCTATCGCTGAAGACGGCTTTGACCGCACTGGCTCGAACGCTATCGCTGAAGACGGCTTTGACCGCACTGGCTCGAACGCTATCGCTGAAGACGGCTTTGACCGCACTGGCTCGAACGCTATCGCTGAAGACGGCTTTGACCGCACCAACACCGCCTCTCTCAGCTAATCCCAACGAGGCTCTCTCACAGCCCGGCTTCGGCCGGGCTTAGTTGTTTTTGGGGTACAGGAAAACGGTCAGCCTCAAGCCCAACACAAAAGTGGTCTCACTGAAGAACAAATTGTGGGAGCGAGCCTGCTCGCGAAGAGGTCAGCACATTCAACCCCTACGTCCCCTGCTACACCGTCATCGCGAGCAGGCTCGCTCCCACAGGATTGTGTGGCAGACGAAAGTTCCGTGAACCCTGAAGAGCAAATGAGTGGGCAGGCTTGCCAGGTGCTGACAAAAACAGTCGCCCCCTGCACTATCCACAACATCCTCAAAATCCATCCCCAGGACCCTCGCCTCATGCCCGACGACATCCACTACTACGAACCCGCCCACGGCCACGGCCTGCCCCACGACCCGTTCAATGCCATCGTCGGCCCACGCCCCATCGGCTGGATTTCCTCCCAGGACGCCGAAGGGCACCTGAACCTGGCGCCCTACAGTTTTTTCAACGCCTTCAACTACATTCCGCCGATCATCGGCTTCTGCAGCGTCGGGCGCAAAGACAGCCTGAACAACATCGAACAGACCGGCGAATTCGCCTGGAACCTGGCGACACGCCCGTTGGCCGAGCAGATGAACCAGAGCTGCGCCATGGTCGCGCCAAAGGTCAATGAATTCGAACTGGCCGGTTTGACGCCAGCGTCATCACGGGTGATCCAGGTGCCACGCGTGGCGCAAAGCCCGGTGTCCTTCGAATGCAAGGTCACCCAGATCATCCAGTTGCAGCGCGCGGACAAGGCATTGGTGCCCAGTTGGCTGATTCTCGGCGAGGTGGTCGCCGTGCATATCGCCAAATGGTTGTTGAAGGATGGGGTATACGACACCGCCGCCGCCGAGCCGATTTTGCGCGGCGGCGGGCCGGCGGATTATTTCCAGCTGGGTCCCGAGGCGCTGTTCAAGATGCACCGTCCTCAATAGCAGTGCACAGACAAAGCGTTTTATCTGTGGGAGCAAGGCTTGCCCGCGATGAAGACAACGCAGCCTGTCTTTTGAACCGAGGTGACCGCATCGCGGGCAAGCCCTGCTCCCACAACGTTAATCTCGCGGGTTCCAGATCAGCTCGCCCTCATCGCCCACACCCTTGAGATGAGTCAACTCAATGGCCGCCGCCGAGTCGGCATCAGTGGCCGTCTTGAACGTCTGATCTTCAAGCACCTTGTTAAAACGCGGCGCACCGGAACCACCAATGGCTTTGGTGGCAATCGCCGCGTAGTAGCCGCCGCCCTCTTTGGGGACGACCGCGGAAACAGCTTCGAAGGTTTCAAAGGCTTTACGTGCCATATTGCGCATCCTGGCGATGGAAAATGACGCTCATTAAACCTTCAACCCGCCAGTTTGTGTACCTTCGCCAGGCACCCTTCGGTCGCCTGGGCGGCGGACACTTCCCGGAAGGTGTGGAAATCCAGGCTGCTCACCACCAGGTCCTGTACCAGCTCGGCGAAGATCGCCATGGCCGGTGAGTTGAAATAAGCATCCATCGCCTGTTGATTGACCCAGAGCCCGGACACCAGCCACAGATCGGCGTCGCATTGCGATTGCTGCAACGCAAAATGCAGGCATCCGGGAGCCTGGCGCGAAGGCGCGATCAGCGTACTCAGGCGTGCACCCAATGGCTTGGAGCAACCGGAACGGGCCCGCACAAAGGCCATGTGACTGACGGGGATCTGTGTAGACATGTTCAACCTCCCAGGTAATCCGTTGTGCAGCCCGGGACAGGCTGCGACAGGATCAAAGGTTAAGCGCCACCACGCCAGCCTGGTTAGTCGATTCCTGCCGACCCATTGCACAATCCTGCGCGGGAGCGGGACCCAATCGGTCCTCCATCGGCGAGGATCCGGGAAAGTTGAAACAAAAGGTTTCAAGCAAGTTTTTGTCACATTAAGCCATGGTGAATCGATGCACCGTGCAGGATCAGGCAAGCTTTCGACAGGATGTGGCTACCACTGCAACTTGCACAAACATAAGCTCTGCTCATCGCTCCCCCTTTCCCGAGGATTCCGGCATGTCGCCGCTTGACCACGCCCACGTCCCGCTGGACACGTATCTGGAACAACAGCGCGCCGAACTGGCGTCGATCATCGCCCGCAATACCAGTGAAGACGGCAACTACGCCACGGCCATCGACTCGCTGAATCTGTCGCGCCACAGTCAAGCCCATCAATTCGCGCCGGTGCTGGCGCGACCGGCGCTGTGCATCATGGCCCAGGGCAGCAAGCAGGTGCGCCTGGCGGATGAGTTGTTCAACTACGATCCGCTCCATTACCTGGTGGTCTCGGTCTCGATGCCCCTGAGTGGTTGCATCGCCAGCGTCTCGCCCGATCAGCCGATCCTGGCCCTGCGCCTGGACATCGATCCGGCGGAAATCACCGCGCTGATTGCCGACGCAGGCCCCCTCGGCGTACCGACGCGCCCCACCGGTCGCGGCCTGTATGTAGAACGCTTGGACACGCCGATGCTCGACGCCGTGTTGCGCCTGACGCGCTTGCTCGACAGCCCGAAAGACATCGCCATGCTCGCGCCCCTGGTGCGCCGGGAGATTCTGTACCGCCTGCTGCGCAGCCCTCAGGGCTATCGGCTGTACGAAATCGCCATTACCAACAGTCAGAGCCATCGCATCAGCCAGGCGATCAAATGGCTCAATGGCCATTTCGAGCAACCGTTGCGCATCGATGACTTGGCCCGGGAAGTGAACCTCAGCGTCTCGACCCTGCATCACCGCTTCAAGGCCATGACGGCCATGAGCCCGCTGCAATACCAGAAACAACTGCGCCTTCAGGAAGCCCGGCGACTGATGCTGGCCGAAGGGCTGGAAGCTTCGGCGGCGGGGTATCGGGTGGGGTATGAAAGCCCTTCGCAGTTCAGCCGCGAGTACAGCCGCCTGTTCGGCGCGCCGCCGCTGCGGGATCTGGCGCGGTTGCGGATGACTGTCTGAGCTGATTTTTGGGTTGGCTGTGCCGGCCTCATCGCGAGCAGGCTCGCTCCCACAAGGGCTCTGTGTTGAACACAAATTCTCCGTTCACCCAGATCAACTGTGGGAGCGAGCCTGCTCGCGATGGGGCCAGTAAAGACAGCCCACTTCTAGCGCTCAAACCGCCCGCACCACATGTTTGATCTCCTGAAACGCCGCCAGCCCCCAAGGCCCCAACTCGCGGCCCATGCTGCTCTGCTTGTAACCGCCCCACGCCGCCTGGGGAAAGATCACTTGGGGGGCGTTGATCCACACCAGTCCCGCCTGCAGTGCATTGGCCACCTGTTCGGCAACTTCGGTATCGCGACTGACGACACTGGCCACCAGGCCGAAACGGCTGTCATTGGCCAGGGCAATCGCTTGCTCCAGGGAGGTGAAACGGCGCACACACAGCACCGGCCCGAAGATTTCTTCGCACCACAGCTCGCTGTCCACCGGCACGTCGGTGAAGACTGTCGGCTGTAGAAAATAGCCGCGCGGCAAATGCGCGGGGCGTTGTCCGCCGCACACCAGCGTCGCCCCGGCGCTCAGGCCCCGGTCGATATGCCCGAGCACCCGCTGGTATTGCGCCTGGTTGACCAGCGCACCCATCTCCACGTCAGGATCAAACGGATCAGCCACGCGAATCGCTTCGGCGCGAGTCTTGAGCCGTTGCAGGAACTCGTCGGCCAGCTCATCGGCGACCAGCACGCGACTGGTGGCCGAGCACATTTGCCCGGCGTTGAAGAAACCGCCACCACAGGCCAGCTCCACCGCCAACTCCAGATCAGCGTCGGCCAGCACCAGCAGCGACGACTTGCCACCCAATTCCAGGCTCACGCCCTTCACCGTTTCCGCCGCCCGTTGCATCACCTGCACCCCCACCGCATTGCTGCCGGTAAAGGAAATCTTCGCCACGCGCGGATCTGTCGCCAGCGGCGCGCCCACGGCCAGCCCCGTGCCGCAGATCAGGTTGAACACGCCGTGGGGTAAGCCGCACTCGGCGATGATCGACGCCAGTTCCAACTCCGGCAGCGGTGTCACCTCCGAAGGTTTGAGCACCACACAACAGCCGGCAGCCAAGGCCGGGGCGAGCTTCCAGGCGGTGGTGACCATCGGGAAATTCCACGGCACGATCAAGCCCACCACACCGCAGGGTTCGCGGCGCAGGCGTGCCCTGAAGTCATCGCTGGGCAATGCCAGTGGGCTGTCCTGCCGGGCGTCCAGCCCTTCGGCCAGTTCGGCGTAATACTCGAAGGTGGCGACCACGTCGTCGACATCGATGGCCGCTTCGAACAGGGGTTTGCCGTTATTGCTCGATTGCAGATGCATCAAGCGCTCACGAGCGGCCCGCACGCCGGCGGCGATACGGCGCAGAAGCGCCCCGCGCTCGGCGCCGGTGGTGTTCGACCATTGCGCCAAAGCCTGGGTCGCCGCGTTCAAGGCCTGATCGACGGCGCGCTCATCACCGCCATTGACCGTGGTCAGCAGCGCCTCGGTGACCGGGTTGATCACCCGCAAATGCTGATCGCCCGATGACCATTGGCCGTTGATGTACAGGCCGTCCTGGGTGGTGGGGAAATTCATTGGGCCACCTCCACCATCCAGCGCGCCTGATCGATTTCGATCAGGGTCGGACCCTGGCGGTCGTGGGCCTCCAGCAATGCGGCGCGCAATGGCGCCACGCCGTCGACCGCCTGTGCAAAGCAGCCCAGGGCCTTGGCCACGCCAATGAAATCCGGGGTGTAGATGTCCACGCCCACCGGTTCAATGGCGCGATTGACCATGTATTTCTTGATCTCTTCGTAACCCTGGTTATTCCACAGCAGCACGATCACTGGCACGCCTGCTTCCACGGCGCTGGCCAGCTCCGGCAGGGTGAACTGCAAGCCGCCATCACCGATCAGGCACACCACGGGCGGGCGCCCCTTACCCGAATCGATGCCGCCGAGCCAGGCGCCGATGGCCGCCGGCAAGGCATAGCCGAGGGTGCCGTAGCCGGTGGAAGCATTGAACCAGCGACGTGGATGTTCCGGGTTGAAGGTCAGGTTGCCGGTGTACACCGGTTGTGTGGAGTCACCGACGAATACCGCGTCGGGCAAGGCCTGCAAAACCGTGTCGATGAACAAGGTCTGCGCGCGGGTCGCGACGTCCCAGTCCCGGTCCAGATCCGCCCGTAACCGCGCGGCACGCACCTGGCCCCAATCGCTGTTGCGCTGGGTCAGGGATTGTTGCTTCAACCCATCGAGCAAGGCCTGGCTAGCGCTGCGGGCATCGGCCACCAGCGCCAGGTGCGGCGGGTAGTTGCGCACGGTCTGGTCCGGGTCGATGTCGATGCGCAGCAATGCACCGGGGATTTCGAAGCCGCCGGCGAAGGTGATGTCGTAGTCGGTCTCGGCCAACTCCGTGCCGATGGCCAGCACCACGTCGGCCTCGGCCACCAGTGCGCGGGTGGCCACCAGGCTTTGCGTGGAACCGATCAGCAGAGGATGACGCGACGGCAACAAGCCTTTGGCGTTGATGGTCAATGCCACGGGGGCGCCGAGGCATTCAGCCAGTTCGGTCAGTTCGCGGGCGGCATCAATGGCGCCGCCACCGGCCAGGATCAGCGGCCGGCGGGCCTTCGCCAGCATCGCCGACATCTGCGCCACGGCACTCGGCGCGGCCCCGGCACGGCTGATGTTCACTGGCCTTGTGGCGAGCAAGGCATCGGCGTCTTCGACCAGAACGTCCAACGGAATTTCAATGTGCACCGGCCGCGGGCGACCGGCCTGGAACAAGGCGAAAGCCCGGGCCAGCACTCCCGGCAACTCGGCGGCGGACATCAGCGTGCGGGAAAACGCCGCCACGCCACTCACCAACGCGCTCTGGTTCGGCAGTTCATGGAGTTTGCCGCGCCCGCCGCCCAACTGGCTGCGGGACTGCACGCTGGAGATCACCAGCATCGGGATCGAATCGGCGTAGGCCTGGCCCATGGCGGTGGTGATGTTGGTCATGCCGGGGCCGGTGATGATGAAGCACACACCGGGCTTGCCGCTGACGCGGGCGTAGCCATCGGCCATGAAGCCGGCGCCCTGTTCGTGACGCGGCGTCACATGGCGGATGCTGGAACGGGCCAGCCCACGATACAACTCGACGGTGTGCACGCCGGGAATCCCGAACACCTGCTCCACGCCATAACCTTCGAGTAACTTGACCAATACTTCGCCGCACGTCGCCATTGCCACTGACCTTCTTGTTTTCGGGGAATGGCGTTATTGGAACGGCCTGGCCATAGCCGCAACAATGGATAAAAAGTCATACTAGCCATGTCCCTACATCATGGCTCGATTCCAAATGAAACGACTTCCTCCGCTCCCGGCGCTGCACACGTTTCTGATCACCGCCCAGTGCTGCAACTTCACCCGGGCGGCGGAACAGTTGCACATCACCCAGGGCGCGGTGAGCCGGCAGATCGCCGGGCTGGAGGAGCATTTGGGTTACGCGCTGTTCCTGCGTCAGGCACGGGGCCTGAGCCTGACGCCGCAGGGACAGGCGTGGTTGCCACGGGTGCAACAGGTGTTCGGCCTGATCGCGGAAGCGGTGGAGCAGATCGGCGAGAAACGCCAGAGCGTGCGACTCAAGGCGCCGACCTGCGTGCTGCGCTGGCTGATGCCGCGTTTGCTGCAATGGCAAAAGGTACGACCGGACATACCGGTGGAGTTGACCACCACCGTCCGCCACGGCGTGGATTTCCAGCGCGAAACCTTCGACGCCGCGGTGGTCTATGGGCCGCCGCCCGCGCCTTCATTGACGAGCCTGCACTTGTTCGACGAACAACTGACACCGGTGTGTTCGCGTCCACTGCTTGAAGGTCCG
The DNA here is from genome assembly GCF_057787095.1 of Pseudomonas sp. N-1-13. NCBI lineage: Bacteria > Pseudomonadati > Pseudomonadota > Gammaproteobacteria > Pseudomonadales > Pseudomonadaceae > Pseudomonas > Pseudomonas sp. N-1-13. The sequence goes on from NZ_JBYNRI010000001.1 coordinate 4,658,775, forward strand.
GTGCCGCTGCGCTCACCCGCCGACCTGCAACACCATCTGCTGCTTCATCCCACCAGTGACGAGCGCGACTGGAACGCTTGGCTGGAGGCTGCGCAGGTGCAACTGAGCAACGTCAGCAAAGGCCAGCATTTCGAAACCCTGGACCTGGCGATGTCCCTGGCCTCCCAAAGCACGGGCGTGGCGATTGGCGACTGGTCGCTGATCGGCGACGACCTGAACGCCGGGCGACTGGTGATGCCCTTCGAACTGAAGGTCAGGACCGGGTTGGCCTATCACCTGGTGTATCCGCGCAAGCCCGGAGCGTCGGAGCAGTTGCAGGCGCTGATGGAGTGGTTGGTGGAGCAGGCGCAGACGCGGTAGCTGTTTCACCGCAAGCCCTCTGTGGCGAGGGGATTTATCCCCGCTGGACTGCGCAGCAGGCCCCAAGCAATCGAACATGATCAGCCTGACATACCGAGGCGCCAGTTTTGGGGTCGCTTCGCAACCCAGCGGGGATAAATCCCCTCGCCACAGATCAGTCCCCTTATCACGGGAAAAGCTACAGCAGATTCGGCACCTGCACCGGCTCGATCTGCGCCCAATGCGAGGTGTCTTCGCGATGCTGCTGCAAGTAGGGCAACACCGCCCCCAGCAACGGTTCCTTGAACGCTTCTTGAAACCGGTGGGCCAGGCCCGGTATCAGCTTCAGGCGGCTGCCACGGATGTGCGCCGCCAGGTGCACACCGTGCATCACCGGCAACAACGGGTCGGCGGTGCCGTGAACCACCAGGGTCGGCACGCGCAGTTGATTGAGCAGCGCCACCCGGCTCGGCTCGGCCATGATCGCCATGATCTGGCGTTGCACGCCTTCGGGGTTGAAGGCCCGGTCATAGGCCTGGGCGGCCTGATGCAACAGTGCTTGACGATCATCCACCACCATCGGACTGCCCAGGGCGGCCAGCAGATCGGCCTGTTGTTCCAGGGCCACTTCACGATTCGGCGCACTGCGCCGGGACAACAGCTGCACCAGGGTTTCGCTGGGTGCCGGCAGGCCTTCGGCACCCGAGCTGGTCATGATCAGAGTCAGGCTCTCCACCCGCTGCGGCGCCATGGCCGCCATGTGCTGGGCGATCATCCCGCCCATGCTCACCCCCAGTACGTGAAAGCTTTGCACCTGCAACGCGTCCATCAACCCCAAGCCGTCGTCGGCCATGTCGGTCAAGGTGTAGGGAGCGGCCACGGGCAGGCCCAGCTTGTAGCGCAAGGCTTCAAAGGCCAGGTTGGCGCTGCCGGGCGCCTGACGCCAGGCGGACAAGCCCACGTCGCGGTTGTCGTAGCGAATCACCCGAAAGCCCTGCTCGCACAGGGCCGCCACCACCTCGTCCGGCCAATGTATCAACTGCCCGCCCAAGCCCATCACCAGCAACAACGCCGGGTCGGAGGCACGGCCGATGCTCTGGTACGCCAGGCTGACCTGATCCAGATCGACCCGTTGGGTCGCAACGTTGACATCACATCGAGAAGCCGCAATCGACGGCAGGCCGAACAACAACGCGGCCAGAAAGATAAATACACGCATGAAGAAACACCAAAACGCAGAACCCCAGTAGAGCGCGAGTCTGATGAAGTTTGTTCAAGCGCGCTGCCACAGTTGCGTGACAGTTTGATGAAGATTGCCAAGTGGTCGCTCCACCCGGTCAAATGAAGCAAAGCAGAGCACTTCCCCTGTGGCGAGGGGATTTATCCCCTCGCCACAGGTCAGGTGCATGCCTGTAAGAGTATTCGGGCTTCAGGCCAACTGACTGCGCAACTGCCGCGCCGCCGCCACCATGTTCACCAGCGCCGCTTCTGTCTCCGGCCACGCCCGGGTCTTCAGGCCGCAATCGGGGTTGACCCACAGCCGGTCCGCCGCAATCCGCTTCACCGCCTTGCTCATCAACGCCACCATCTCGGCCGTGTCCGGCACCCGTGGCGAGTGGATGTCGTAGACGCCCGGGCCGATATCGTTGGGATACTCAAACACTTCGAAAGCCTCCAGCAACTCCATGTCCGAACGCGAGGTTTCAATAGTGATGACATCGGCGTCCATGTCGGCGATGGCCTTGATCACATCATTGAATTCGCTGTAGCACATGTGGGTGTGGATCTGGGTTTCGTCGCTTACACCCGATGCGCTCAAGCGGAAGGCCTCCACGGCCCAGTCCAGGTACGCCTGCCATTGCCCGCGTCGCAGGGGCAGGCCTTCGCGGAATGCAGCTTCGTCGATCTGCACGATTTTGATCCCGGCCTTTTCCAGGTCCTGCACTTCGTCACGCAGGGCCAGGGCCAGTTGTTGCGCCTGGACCTGACGCGAGACGTCCTCGCGAGGGAACGACCACATCAGCATGGTCACGGGGCCGGTGAGCATGCCCTTCATCACCTTGTCGGTCAGGCTTTGGGCGTAGCGGATCCAGTCGACGGTCATCGCTTTCGGCCGGCTGATGTCGCCGTAGATGATTGCCGGCTTCACACAACGCGAACCGTAGCTCTGGACCCAGCCGAAACGGGTGAAGGCGTAGCCGTCCAGTTGCTCGGCGAAATATTCCACCATGTCGTTGCGCTCGGCCTCGCCATGTACCAGCACATCCAGGCCCAAGCGTTCCTGGATCTGCACGGCATGGCGGATCTCAGTGTGCATGGCGTCCTGATAATCGTTGGCCGACAGCTTGCCTTGCTTGTAGGCCTGGCGCGCCAGGCGAATCGCCGGAGTCTGCGGGAATGAACCAATGGTGGTGGTGGGAAAGGCCGGCAGTTTCAGACGGGCGCGCTGCTGCTCCATGCGCTGGGCAAACGGCGAGCGCCGCTGGCTGTCCTGTGGTCGTATCGCGGCGAGGCGGGCCTGAACCTCGGCTTTGTGAATGCGTGTCGAGCCGGCACGACGAGCATGCACGTCACGGCTGTCGGCCAAGGCGTGTTGCACACCGGGTGCCTGGGGATCGTTGAGCGCATCGCGCAGTACCGCCACTTCACCGCATTTCTGCACGGCAAAGGCCAGCCAGCTCTTGAGTTCAGGGTCCAGTCGGTCTTCACGCTCCAGGTCCACGGGGCTGTGCAACAGTGAGCAAGAGGTGCTGACCCAGAGGTTGTCGCCAAAACGCTCCTGGGCCGGCTGCAATTGCGCCAGCGCCTGTTCCAGTTCACAGCGCCAGACGTTGCGGCCATTGACCAACCCCACCGACAGGATTTTGTAGGTCGGCAGGCGATCGAGCACCTGACCCAGTTGTTCCGGCGCCCGTACCGCGTCGATGTGCAAACCGTCCACCGGCAGGCTCACCGCCAGGCCGAGGTTGTCTTCCAAGCCACTGAAATAGGTCGCCACCAGTTTTTTCAGCGGCGAATACTGAAGGATGTGATAGGCCCGCTCGAACGCGCTTTTCCAGGCCAGGGGCAGGTCGAGGGTGAGGATCGGTTCGTCGATCTGCACCCACTCAACACCCTGGGCCTTGAGGCGATTGAGGATTTCACCGTAGACCGGCAACAGACGCTCGAGCAGGTCGAGCTTGTCGAAGTCCTCGCCCTTGGCCTTGCCCAGCCACAGATACGTCAAAGGGCCGATGATCACCGGTTTGACCTGATGTCCCAGGGCATGGGCCTCGTCCACTTCTTCGAACAGTTGCTCCCAACTCAGGGCGAAGCGCTGGTCGGCGGAAAACTCCGGGACCAGATAGTGGTAGTTGGTGTCGAACCACTTGGTCAGTTCCTGAGCGTATTGGGCTTGCCCGTGATCAGCTCCGCAGCAGGCAGCGGTGGCGCCTCGGGCCATGGCGAACAGGGTGTCGAGGGTCGGCTTGGCCTGAGCATCGAGGGTGTTGTGGAATCGCGACGGGACGGCACCCAGGGTCAAAGTGTGGCTGAGCACCTGGTCGTACCAGGCGAAATCACCGACCGGCAGCAGGTCGATGCCGGCCTCTTTCTGCAGTTGCCAGTGTCGGGCCCGCAATTCACGGCCCACCGCTTGCAGCGCGGCCGGTGCCAGGTCGCCCTTCCAGTAGGCTTCGAGGGCTTTTTTCAGTTCGCGGTCGGCGCCGATGCGGGGAAAACCTAAGGTGTGGGCCAGGGCCATGGTGTGTGTCCTCCTGTAAAAGATGGCGCCATTGTCGACAGCCAGCCCCACATGAGACAAACTCAACCTTTTCGTGTTGATCACGAGTTTTACTCATGGAGCCCACGGTGCTTGAAATCCGCCACCTCAAGACCCTGCATGCCCTGCGCGAAGCCGATAGCCTGGTCGAAGCCGCCGAACGCCTGCACCTGACCCAGTCCGCCCTTTCCCACCAGTTCAAGGAACTGGAAGAACGCTTGGGCATGCAGTTATTCGTGCGCAAGACCAAACCGGTGCGTTTCACCAGTGCCGGCCTGCGCCTGCTGCAACTGGCCGACGCCACCCTGCCGTTGCTGCGCAGCGCCGAGCGGGACATCGGTCGGTTGGCCGGAGGCACCGCCGGGCGCTTGCACATGGCCATCGAGTGCCACAGTTGCTTTCAGTGGCTGATGCCCACCATCGACCAGTTCCGCGACGCCTGGCCGGAAGTCGAGCTGGACCTGGCCTCGGGCTTCGCCTTCGCCCCACTGCCGGCCCTGGCCCGGGGCGACCTGGACCTGGTGGTGACCTCCGACCCGCTGGAACTGGCGGGCATCACCTACGTGCCGCTGTTCACCTACGAAGCGATGCTCGCCGTAGCCAACCAGCACCGACTGGCGAACAAACCCTACATCGTGCCCGAAGACCTGGTCAGCGAAACCCTGATCACCTACCCGGTGGAGCGCGATCGCCTGGACATCTTCACCCGTTTCCTGGAACCGGCCGACATCGAACCGGCCCAGGTGCGCACGTCTGAACTGACGGTGATGATGATGCAACTGGTGGCCAGCGGTCGTGGCGTCTGCGGCATGCCCCATTGGGCACTGCATGAATACAGCTCGCGGGGCTACGTGAAGGCCAAGCGACTGGGAGAGAAAGGTTTGTTCGCCACGCTGTATGCGGCGGTGCGCACCGACATGCTCGATGCGCCCTACATGCGCGACTTTCTGCTGACGGCCAAGGATACTTCGTTTTCGACCCTCGACGGCGTCAGTGCCGTGCGCTGAAGCACAGCGTGTTTTTTCATTCGGTGTGCAAAATGACCAACTGTCTGAATATCACACTCACCTGTCAGGTCTGACAGGTGACACCCTTCTCCTTTCGCGCTCTGATGGTGCCAGCCCCGAGTCAGTTCAGGCACCGTAGCGAGGAGAAAGATGGACAGCGTGCGCAACTCATCGCAGGCCGACGCAGCTCTTGAGCTGCTGCCCATGTACATTCCCGGATGGAAGACACCCGTGCTGCCGACCGGCGCCTACCACGGCGGCATTCCCCTGACCATTCATTCGCCATCCATCAGCCTGTACATGGTGATTGATCCGGTGACGATACTCTCTGAACCAATGGATATCGGTGATTCTGTCGAGCTGTGGGTCAATGGCAAACCGACATCCGTGATCAAGGTCATCAAGGCAGGCGAGGAGAACGACCGCATAGACATGGAGTTGCCATGGGGGTGGCTGGTGAACGGCGGCAATACACTGTTTTACCGAGTGACCCGGGTCAGCCAGAATCACGAAGACTCGACCCCGATCCTGGACCTGCTGTTCCATTACCCGCCATCCGGGATCACGGTCAGCCATCCGGCCAGCGTCAGCCCGGCACAGCCAGGCACATTTACTTTAACCCGCAGCTACCCACGCGAATTTGATGAGGTGACACTGACCGTGGGGACTTGGAGTAAAACAATCCCCTATGTCCATCCTGCCAACCCGATCACTTACACGTTGTCGGCCGCCGACCTTCAGCAGATCGGCGACGGCACCCATCCGGTGAGTGCCCGGATTGTCGATCAGTTGCGCAACAGCAATATATCGACGACGAGCTCCATCATCATCGGCACGGCACCGGTGGAATGGGAGGATCACTACACTTCACTGGCGGACTCCTATAACGGCTGGATTCCCTATCTGGCGGCTCGTTCCGGATCTATCCGCCCGCACGTCATGAACCATCAATCAGTAAACGCGTTTTTCAACTTCACCGATCAAGGCGCCCCATACGGCTTCGCCGGGGTCATCCTCTATCAGGATTTCCTTTTCATTCCCGGACAATACCAATTCACGTTCGAAGGAACCCATGTTGCCGACAGCAGCCACATTCCAGGGCTGGTCAACCCGATCCTTTACCCTGACACCGGCATGCCGCAATGGCGTGGCGTGCCCCGTCATGTCCCCAAGGATGGAGTCTGGTACCTGTTTTCAATCGAGTTCACCATCACCGAACGAGGGATGGTACGAATGTATATAAACAATGACCAGGATAGCGGTAACGGCAACGATTTCGGCATACGAAACATAAGAATCGTGCGCTTGAACAGTGGAGCAGGAAGCATGAGCGCGCCTGCGGAGGAATCCGATTTGCCCGTTTATACCGGTCCACGGCCAGAGATCAAATACCCTTGACCAATTATCAGGACAAGGGCGAATCGACCTCTTCGCCCTTGATCTCAGGCATCGATATCTGGCGCCACATGTGGATTTTGTCGAAATAATCCTCGCCCACCCGCACCGCTAAAGGTTCAAGCCCGAACTGGATGAAACCGCAGCGCTGGTACAACTTGAAGGCGGCCTCATTGCCGGCGGTAACGGTGAGCTGGATGAGTTTCAGTGCAGGGTGGCTTTGCGCTTCGGCCAGTACAGCTTGTACCAGCTCATAACCCAAGCCGCGCTGACGAAATTCGGCCGACACATACATGCCAAACAGTGTTGCCTTGTGGCGGGCCTTTTCCCTCGGTTCGAAAGCCAGGCCAACGATGCCGGCCAATGTTCCTGCTTCGAACGCACCCAGCACCACATCAAGCTTGCCGGTCAACCGCCCTTCCCACCAACTCAACGGCATCAGCGCCCGCTCCCGCACACTGGAAGTGAACGCCTGCGGATGGCGATCGTAGGCTTCAAGCATCAGCTCGCGGTAGGCCAAGGCGTGATTGGCATCCAAACGCTCAATCCACATGCTCACGCCGTCCTGCGCTGTTCAAGCATCAGGCGCAACGCCAGCGCGCCGAGCACAAACCCCATGAAGTAGCGCTGCGCCGCCAACCAGGTGGGGTTATGGACGAACCAGGAGGCAATGCCGGCGGCGAACAAGGCAATCAGCAGGTTGACGCTGAAACTGACGCTGATCTGGGTCAGCCCGAGGATGATGCTCTGGATGAACAACGAGCCGTGTTCCGGACTGATGAACTGCGGGAACACCGACAGGTAAAACACTGCAATCTTTGGATTCAGGGCACTGGTGAGGAACCCCATGGTGATCAGCTTGCGCGTCGAGTCCGCCGGCAGTTGCTGGGCCTGGAACGGCGAACGTGCGCCGGGCTTGACTGCCTGCCAGGCCAGCCACAACAGGTACAGCGCGCCGGCCCATTTCAACACCTCATAGGCCATGGGCACCGCCAGGAACACCGCCGTCAGCCCCGCCGCCGCGGCAAACATGTGCACGAAGAAGCCCGCCACCACCCCCAGCAGGGAGGTGACGCCGGCTTTGCGGCCCTGGCAGATCGAACGGGAAATCAGGTAGATCATGTTCGGGCCGGGCGTGAGCACCATCAGCAACGCGGCGGCGGCGAAAATCAGCAGGTCCGGCAATGGAATCATGGGCGTCAGTCCTTGAGTCTGGGGTCAGCACGTCTCGAGAAGGCTGGCTCGATAAAACGGCAGGATCACCTCGCCTGTCAACGGCGCCAGCAGCAGATCGCTGTCACTGGCCGGGTCGATCCAGCGCACTTCTTCAATCTCGGCGGCGGGAGAAACCGGTGCATCGATGCTCAGTAAAAAAACGTCAGCCTGCACGACAAAACCCGGCTCGTTGGCGGCCGGGGCACTGAACGCCCCCAGGTAACGGGCCTGTGCCGGATCAATCGTCAGCCCAAGCTCTTCGTCCAGCTCACGGGCCAGGGCCTGGACCGGTTGCTCATGGGCCTCGATCTTGCCGCCCGGCTGCATGAAGGCCTGGGTGTCGCGCTTGCGCACCAGTAAGGTCCGGCCGTCCGGTCCGATCAACAGAGCGGCGGCGATGCGGATGATGGGAGTGGTCATGATGAAATGCCCTGGGCAGAAAAATGCTCGCAAGGGTACAGAGCGCAGCGATGGGAGCAAAGCCCGGCGCCACCTTCAGACGCCACACAAAACCACTGTGGGAGCAGTTTTTGTGGGAGCCAAGCTCGCTCCCACAGGATGACTGTACTCTCAGTCAGATCTGCATCACCCCAACATCGGCTTCGGCACCGAAGGGTCTGCCTCTTCGGGGATTTTGACGAACACGCTGTAGCGCGCCCCTTCCATCGCTTCGAAAGCAATGAGCTTTTCCACCAGAGGCGCGCTCAGCACCTTGCCGGCGTTGAGCAACAGCATGCCGTTGTCGGCGTTGAGGTTGCGGGCCAGGATCATGCCGGCCGTCAGGTCGCGGGTTGTCATGACCTGCACCGTCGGATCCGACAAGGTCACGTCGTCCAGGTATTCACCACACGCCTTGATGAAGTCCTCCACCATGCCCGGGTCGTACAGTTTGCCGGCGTATTTGCGGATGTAGACCAGCGCCTCGTCGCTGTTCATCTGCCGCTCCAGGATCAACCCGCGCTGCAGTTCGATGAAGTCCACCGCCAGTTTCAACAGCCGCGAACCGAACGGAATGGCCTCGCCTCGCAGATGGTCGGGAAAACCGCTGCCGTCCCAACGTTCCTGGTGATGGAGGATGATGCGCGCGGCGTCTTTCATCGGGTCCAGGGTCATCAGCAGCGACTCGCTCTGCTTCGGATAGGCCCGGTAGAGATCAAGCTCGGTGTGGTGCAGCATGTCGGCGGGCGTGACCATCATGTTGTCGGTCCAGCTCAGTTTGCCGATGTTGTAGAGCGCCGCGGCCATGGTCAGGTCGCGGTCGGTGGACTCGTCCAGAAAGTGCAGCCTGCTGTAGACCCGGATCAGCTCGATGATCTGCCGGTTGGTCTGCTTGGCCTTGGGCAGGCGCAGGTTGGCGATCAGCGAAAACACTTCGGTGCCGGTCACATAGCTGCGCTTGAGCTCGTCATAGGCCAGGTCGAGCATGTCGGCGGTCTGCTGCAGCTCGGCGGTGCGCGACGCCACGCGTTTTTCCAGGGTGGTGTTGAGTATCCGCAGCTGTTCGTTCTGTTCGCGGTTCAGCGCTTCGAGGCGCTGGCGCTCGCTTTCGGAGTGCTGGTGCGCCAGGGCCTGACGCAGGGCCTGCACCAGCTCCTCGTCGTTCCAGGGTTTGCTGAGGTAGCGATACAACTGCCCCTCGTTGATGGCCTTGGTCATCATGTCCACATCGGCATAACCGGTGAGCAGGATGCGCAAGGTCGACGGATAAAGCTTGCGAATCTGCGCCAACAAAGTGGCGCCGTCCATGTTGGGCATGCGGGCATCGGTCATGACCAGGTCGACCGGCCGCTCCTTGAGGATTTCCAGGGCTTTGGCGCCACTGTCAGCCAGCAGGATTTCGTACGGCTGGCTGCGCAATAACCGACGCAGGCTATTGAGAATCGACTCTTCATCATCGACCAACAGTACCGTCGGCTTCCTGACCGGTACATCCTGCGATTGATCTTCCATTGGACCCCCCTCCTGTTAACGACACCTGTTCTACGCTACCCCCGAATTTGAGGCTAGTAGATTGCGTGAATTTAGACACGATTTTGCCTTGACCGGCCGAGCGCATCTCAATGAGACAGCTATGCTGTAGACCATGAAGGGCCAAGAACAGGCCAGAATACTCATGCCAACGGAAGGGATATCAGATGTATCCACGGTTCAACAGTCAGCATCGCGACGGTGCACGGCCATGAGCCTGCCGACGGAAAGGGCCAACCGGCGGATCCTGATCGTCGATGACACTCCGACGATCCACGAGGATTTTCGTAAGATCCTCAGCCCCCATGCTATCCCCGAGGACAGCCTGAGCAGCGCTGAAGCAGCCCTGTTCGGCGCGCCTGTGGCGGTTGCCAGCCAGAGTTTCGTGCTCGATTCGGCCTTCCAGGGCATGGAAGCCCTGAACAAGGTCGAATCTGCCTTGGCCGAGGGCAAACCCTACGCCATGGCGTTCATCGACATGCGTATGCCCCCTGGCTGGGACGGCCTTGAAACCATCGAACGGCTATGGCGCGTCGACCCCAAGCTGCAAGTGGCGCTGTGCACCGCCTATTCCGATTATTCCTGGGAAGACATCGCCGAGCGCCTCGAACTGGGCGACCGCCTGCTCATCCTGAAAAAACCCTTCGATGCCATCGAGATCCGCCAGATGGCCAGTACCCTGACCGTCAAATGGCAGATGACCGAAGACGCGGCGCTGAAAATGGACATGCTCGAACGCGCGGTGCAGGAGCGCACGCGGGAACTGGCCGACGCCAATATCATCGTGCAGAACAGCCCGACCATCCTGTATCGCCTGCGTGGCGAGCCGCCGTTCGCGCTGATGTACATTTCCCACAACATCACCAAGTTCGGCCACGCGGCGGCGCAACTGGTCAACTCGCCGGACTGGGCGCAAACCCTGATCCATCCCGACGACCAAAGCAAGATCGACGACGCCATGGTCCGCGTCTTGAACCGCGACACGGCGGGGGCGTCCATCGAGTTCCGCATGCGCACGGGCGACGGCACGTTCCGCTGGGTGGAAAACCGCTACATTCCGGTGCGCAACGAACAGGGCCTGCTGCTGGAAGTGGAAGGCATCATTCTTGACATCACCGAACGCAAGCTGGCCGAGGAGAAAATCGCCCTGCTGGCCCGCACCGACGGCCTGACCGGGCTGGCCAACCGCGCCACCATGATCGAGCGCCTGCATCAAGCCTTTGCCGCGGCTCGCCGGGGAGCGGCGCCGTTTGCGATGTTTTACCTGGACCTGGACCATTTCAAGCGGATCAACGACACCCTGGGTCACCCGATCGGCGACCTGCTGCTGCAGGAGGTCGCCGCACGCATCAAGGGCTGTACCCGGGAAAACGACGTGGTAGCGCGCCTGGGTGGCGACGAGTTCGCCATCCTGCAACTGGATGTCCACGAAGCGACCCATTGCGCCGCCCTGGCCGCCAAGATCCGGGATGCCCTGGTGGCGCCCTATTCCCTGGACGGCAACGAAGTGCGGATCTCCGTGAGCATCGGCATCAGCCTGTATTCCTCCCAGAGCCAAAGCGCCGACAGCCTGATGGCACAGTCCGACATGGCCTTGTACCGGTCCAAGGAAAAGGGCCGCAACCAGTACCATTTCCATAGCGAGGAGATTAATCAGGAAGTCACCGACCGCGTCGCCCTGGCCAATGACCTGCGCCAGGCCATCGAAAACAACGAGCTGCATTTGCACTACCTGCCGGAGGTCGACCTGGGCACCGGCAAAATCCTGGGCATGGGCGTGCAAGTGCGCTGGAACCACCCTGAGCGCGGCTGGCTGGAGCCGGCGTCGTTCATGCCGGCCGCCGAGAAGACCGGGATCATCGTTGGCCTGGGGCATTGGGTGCTGGACCAGGCCTGTCAACAGATGCGCCAGTGGCGTGACCAGGGCATGGCGCCCCCGGTGATCGCCATCGACCTCTGCCTGACGCAACTCAAGACCGGTCCGGAGCTGATCTATGACGTGCTGCGCACCACCGCTCGCTGGGAACTGGCCCCTTGGGACCTGCGCTTTGACGTCACCGAGGCCACCCTGGCGCAAACCAAGTGGACCCACAACGACGTGCTGCCACGTCTGTGCGAACTGGGCGTACAAATTGCCATCGATGATTTCGGCACCGAGTACTCCTCGTTCGATTACCTCAAGACCTACCGGGTCAACCATCTCAAGCTCGCCCAACGGTTTCTCGACAGCGCCAACGTCGACCCCGAGAACGCAATGACGCTGCGAGCGATCATCAATTTCGCCCGGGATGTGGGCATCGGGATCATTGCCGAGGGCGTCGAAACCCAGGAGCAACGCACCACGCTGATGTCCAGCGGCGGGTCGATGCAGGCCCAGGGGCATTACTTCAGCACTGCCGTAGACAGTGGGCAAGCCAGCGAACTGCTCAAGGCCGGCACCATCGTTCCCGTGACGGACCATTGGACCCGGCCTGCCAGCCAGTTATCGGAGAGCAACCCATGAACCCCATGTCGGTGCCGGCGAACAGGCGAATCCTGGTGGTGGACGACACCCCGGCGATCCACCAGGACTTCCGCAAGATCCTCAGCCCGGGCGCCGGTAGCGACGACTCGCTGGACGACACTGAAAGCCTGCTGTTTGGCACGCCCCAGGTCAGCCGCCTGCAATTTCAGATCGACTCGGCCTATCAGGGCGAAGAGGCATTGGAACTGGTCAAGCGCGCCCAGGCCGAAGGCCAGCCCTATGCGCTGGTGTTCGCCGACATGCGCATGCCGCCGGGCTGGGACGGCCTGCAAACCATCGAGCGTTTGTGGGAGGCCGACCCACGGCTGCAAATCGCGCTGTGCACGGCGTTTTCGGATTATTCCTGGGAAACCATGTCCGAACGCATCGAGTTCGACGATCAGTTGCTGATCCTGAAGAAACCCTTCGACACCCTGGAAATCCGCCAGATGGCCAGTGCCATGACCTGGAAATGGCAACTGGCCCAGGATGCGGCGAGAAAAATGCGCAGTCTGGAGCGCACCATCGAGGAACGGGTCCAGGAGTTGCTGAAAGTCTCCCACTTGCTGCAATACGACGTACTCACCGAGTTACCCAACAGCATGTTGCTCGGTGATCGCCTGACCCAGGCCATGGCCCAGTGCCGTCGCCACGACCGGCAACTGGCGGTGATGTTCATCGGCATGGACCGTTTCAAGCGTATCAATAACGCACTGGGGCACCCGGTGGGCGACGAAATGCTCAAGCGGGTGGCCCGGGCGCTGGCAACGGTGGTGCGTGAATCCGACTCGGTGTTTCGCTACGGCTCCGATGAGTTCGTGGTGATACTGGGAGACATCACCGACTCGCAACAGACCAAAGGCGTGGCCGACAAACTGCTGACGGCCATCAGCACGCCCCACCCCATCGACGGACACGACCTGACCGTTACCGCAAGCCTGGGCATCAGCATGTATCCGGCCGACGGTTTCGATGCCGTGGCGTTGATCAAAAAAGCCGAAACGGCGATGCGCAACGTCAAGGAAACCGGCCCCAACGACTACCGTTTTTTCACTGAAGACATGAACCGTCGGGCGCGACAGCAGCAAACCATCGAATCGGGCCTGCGCCTGGCCTTGCAACGCAAGGAGTTCGTGCTGCACTACCAGCCCAAGATCGATTTGAGGAGTGGCAAAGTGGTCGGCGCCGAAGCGCTGGTGCGCTGGAACCGGCCTGACATCGGCTTGATCTATCCATCGGACTTCATCCCCGTGGCCGAAGACAGCGGCCTGATCGTCCCGCTGAGCCAATGGGTGCTCCAGGAAGCCTGCCAGCAGGCCTGTCGCTGGCAAGCCGATGGCATGCGCCCGCTCTACCTGTCGGTGAACGTCTCCACCATCGATTTTCGCCAGCGCGGTTTCGTCGAAGGCATCGCCCGGACCCTCAAGGAAACCGGTCTCGACCCGACACAGTTAGAACTGGAGATCACCGAAAGCGTGCTGATGCAGAACGTCGACACCACCGTCGCCATCCTCAAGGCCGTCAAACGCCTGGGAATACGGCTGGCCATCGACGATTTCGGCACCGGCTACTCGAGCCTGAGCTACCTGCAGAAATTTCCGGTGGATGTGTTGAAGATCGATCAGTCGTTCGTCGGCGACCTGAGCATCGACAGTAATGACGCAAAGCTGGTGAGCACCATCATCAGCCTGGGCAAGAGCCTGAACCTGCACATCATTGCCGAAGGCGTGGAAACCCTTGAGCAACTGGAGTTCCTCAAGGCTCACCAGTGCGAGGAAGCCCAGGGGTACTACTTCAGCAAGGCCGTGGAGCCACAGGCCTTTGCCCTGTGGATGAGCGAGTGGGAACAACGCCACAACCCGTTTGCGTGAACACACCTGAGTTCCATCAACCAAAAGTTTCAAGGAAAGCATCCCATGGCGTCACATGGACTGATTCTGGCCCTCGGCCTGCTGGTGGGATTGAGCGTGACCGTTCACGCCGAGCCGTTGGATGAACCGCTCAAACCGCTGCCCCCCATTCCGACCCTGGACCCCAAGCGCGTCCAGTTGGGCCTGCGGCTTTTCAACGACCCGCGGCTGTCGGTCAACAACACCCTGTCCTGTGCCAGTTGCCATCGCCTGGACAAGGGTGGCGCCGACGACAAACAGTTTTCCCTTGGCTTCGACGGTAAACCAGTGGAGTTCAATACACCCACGGTGTTCAACGCCAGCCTGAACTTCCATCAGTTCTGGGACGGCCGCGTCGACACTCTGGAAGAACAGGTGCACATCGTCGTGACCAGCCCGGCGGAAATGGGCAGTACCTGGGAAACGGTGCTCAAGCGCATCGGCCAGGACCCGGACTACGCCCGGGATTTTAACGATGCCTACCCCGACGGCGTGACCCAGGCCAACATCCAGGGTGCCCTGGCCGACTATGAACGCACCCTGCTGACCCCAAATTCACGTTTCGACCAGTACCTGCTGGGCAACACCGACATCCTCACACCCCGGGAAAAGTTCGGTTACCAGCGCTTCAAGGAATACGGCTGCATCGCCTGCCACCAGGGCGTGAACATCGGCGGCAACATGTTCCAGAAATTCGGCGTGATGGGCGACTACATCCAGGACCGGGGCAACCCTACCCGGGCCGACGAGGGCCGCTTCAACGTCACTGGCGACGAGGCTGACCGCCAGGTTTTCAAGGTGCCGAGTCTGCGTAACGTCGCCATCACCGCCCCGTACTTTCACGCCGGGTCAGCGCCTACCCTGGAGAACGCGGTGGAAGTGATGTTCAAGTACCAGTTGGGCCGTGAACCCTTGAAGAACGACACGGAACTGATCGTCGAATTCCTCAAGACCCTCACCGGCGAACGGGAGGGCAAGCCGCTATGACCGCCCTGCGTCGCCTCGGTCTGGCATTCGTCGGCCTCTTGCTGGTGTCGATCCTGCTGTTCATGTACATCCAGTCGAGTGCACAGCAGGCCGCCTCGTACATTGAATCTCGGGACCTGATCCGCCTGCTCAAACAGCAGGACGCCATCTGGGACAACGAAGTCCTTAAATCCCGGATGGCTTTGAGCCAAAACTATGACCCCCTAGTTTCGCCCCTCAATGAGATGGCACGTCTGTGGCAGCGCCTCAACGCCATCGAATCGGAACCGGCGCGCCACGCACCGTCAAGCTGGGAACAGGAGCGCGACGAATACCTCAAGGCGGTGAAGGAGAAAACCCGCCTGGTGGAAAGATTCAAATCCCACAATGCGGTACTGCGCAATTCCCTCGCCTTCCTGCCCACCGCCGAAGATGACATCCAGGCCCAGTTCGCCCAGCTTTCGGACGCCGACAAACTGCAGCTGCAAAACGTTGCCATCGATACCTACGACCTGTTGCTCAGTTCCATGGAGTTCGCCCATCTGGCCACCCGTGAGCAAGCCGCCGAAGTGCTGCTAGGCCTGAATCGGCTGGACGTCAACAAGGAGCGTCTGCCGGAAGGCCTGCAAAAATCCGTCGATATCCTGAGCAGGCACATCGCGCTGATCTTGCGCGAACAACCCAGGGTCAATGACCTCTTGCAGGGAATCGAAGCCGTTCCCGTGGCCGGCCGACTGGACACCATCACCAGCCTGCTGGACAAAGACCAGGAGAAAGCTGCCGCCAGGCATCAGCGCAACCATATTCTTCTGCTGGTTTTCGCCACGTTCCTGGTGTTGATCCTGATCTGGCTGGCCATCCGGCTGATGCGCAGCTTCGCCGAAACCAAACGCGCCAACAACGCCCTGCAAACCGCCAACGACGAGCTGGAGCTAAGGGTCGAAGAGCGCACCCGCCAACTCAAGGACACCCAGAGCGAACTGATGGACACCGCCCGTCAGGCCGGCATGGCGGAAATCGCCACCAACGTGCTGCACAACGTTGGCAACGTGCTCAACAGTGTGAACATCTCCGCCGACCTGATCAGCCGTAAACTGCGCAGCAGCAAGGCCCTGGGGCTGGGCAAGGCGATGCAACTGATCAATGAACACCCCCACGACCTGGGGCACTTCCTTACCGAAGACGAAAAAGGCAAGCTGTTGCCCGGCTATCTGAACCAGTTGGTGGAGGCCATCGCGGTCGAACAGCAAGGCCTTACCGACGAGTTGGCCCAGTTGAGCAAGAGCGTGGATCACATCAAGGATATTGTCTCCACCCAGCAATCCTATGCCGGCGCCAACAGCCTGGTGGAGCCTTTGGTGGTCAGCGAACTGCTCGAAGACGCCCTGCGCATGAACTCCGGCGCCCTGACCCGACACCACGTGACGGTGCTCAAGGAATACGGCGACGTGCCGCGGATCCTGGGCGACAAACACCGCTTGCTGCTGATTCTGATCAACCTGATCAGCAACGCCAAATACGCCATGGCGGGGGTTTCCAACCACGCACGGAACATGACCCTCAAGGCCACGGTGATCAATGACGATACCCTGCAGATCAGTGTCAAGGATGAAGGCGAAGGCATCCCGGCGGAAAACATGACGCGTATCTTCGCCCATGGTTTTACCACCCGTAAGGAAGGCCACGGGTTCGGTTTGCACAGTTGCGCGCTCGCGGCCATTGAGATGAACGGCCACCTCACCGCTCACAGTGAGGGACCAGGCACAGGAGCAACGTTCGTGTTGCAACTGCCCTTGAAACTCGCAGAAGGTGAGCATGAATAATCTGAGCAACCGCCGCATCCTGTTGATCGACGATACACCGGCCATCCATGACGATTTCCGCAAAATCCTCACGCCGGAGGATCAGGTCAATGTCGATCTACTGGACATGGAAAACGCCTTGTTCGGCGACGCACCGAAACCGGCCGGCACCGTATTCGAACTCGACTCGGCCTACGGCGGCCAGGAAGGTCTGAACAAACTGCTGCAAGCGCTGGCAACGGAGCACCCTTATGCATTGGCCTTTGTCGACATGCGCATGCCCGAGGGCTGGGATGGCGCCAAAACCATCGAGGAACTCTGGAAGCACGACCCACTGTTGCAAGTGGTGGTCTGCACCGCCTACTCGGACTATTCCTGGGACGAACTGCTGGACCGCCTCAATGGCCATGACCGGTTGCTGATTCTGAAGAAACCCTTCGACAACATCGAAGTCCAGCAAATGGCCAACACCCTGACCACCAAGTGGGAAATGACTTCCCGCGCGCAATTGCAGATGAGCAAACTCGAGGAGCTGGTGGAGCAGCGGACCCAGGCGTTCAAACAGGCCAGTTCTTTGCTGCAGATGGAAATCGACGAACGCAAGATGCTGGAAAGCCAGTTGGTCCAGTCGGAAAAACTCGCCTCGCTGGGCCAGTTGGCCGCCGGGGTCGCTCACGAAATCAACAACCCGATCGGTTTCATTTCTTCCAATCTGGGGGCCCTGGATGGCTACTTTGGCAAACTCCAGGAGATGCTCCAGGCCTATGACAGTGCCGAGCAAGCCATTTCTTCGCCGGAACTGGTAGTGAATCTGAGAAAGCTGCGCGAGCAGGTGGAGCTGGACTTCCTCGTCGAGGACATTCCACTGCTGATCAAAGAGTCCAAGGACGGCATCAGTCGGGTCGGGCAGATCGTCAAGGACCTCAAGGACTTCTCCCGCGTCGACTCCAACCAGGAATGGCAGATGGCCAACTTGCAACAAGGCCTGGATTCGACGCTGAACATCGTCGCCAATGAAATCAAGTACAAGGCCGACGTGATCAAGCAATACAGCCCGTTGCCGGAAGTCGAATGCCTGCCGTCGCAGATCAACCAGGTGATCATGAACCTCATCGTCAACGCCGCCCAGGCCATCGGCCCCGAGCGTGGCACCATCACCTTGCGCAACGGCATTGAAGAAGACACCGTGTGGATCGAAGTCGCCGACAACGGCTCGGGCATGCCGCCTGAGACACTGCAAAAAATCTTCGACCCGTTCTTCACCACCAAACCTGTCGGCCAGGGCACGGGACTGGGACTTTCACTGTCCTACGGCATCGTGAAAAAACACAACGGCGAGATCACAGTGCGCAGCGAGGTCGGGGTGGGAACTACCTTCCGCGTGGAGTTGCCGGTGCGGCAGATGAAACAGGCGAGCTGAGATCGCGCTGTGTGGGAGCAAGGCTTGCCCGCGATGGAGGCGATGCGGTCTTCAGAAACCGAGGCGCCTGTTTAGCGAGCAGGGGTTGCCCCCACCCCAGCGAGCATAAATCCCCTCGCCACAGTTGCCCGCCCTTTCGCTGCCAGCGCAGAATGCCTGCACCGCCCCACCCCATCGCTCACCCGAAGGAAACCGCATGAGCCTGTCTTTACTGAGCCGTTACGCCTTCTTTGCCGGCTGCGTAGTTTTCACCCTCGCCAGCCTACCGTTTCTGCAACACGACTGGCTCTGGCCGATCACGCTGGTGACAGGTCTGTTAAGTCTGCTGGGACTGTTCGACCTGCTGCAGAACCGCCATGCCGTGCGTCGCAACTACCCGATCCTGGGTAATATCCGCTATCTGGTCGAAGGCATCCGCCCGGAAATTCGTCAGTACCTGCTCGAATCCGACAGCGACGCCCTGCCCTTCTCGCGCGCACAGCGTTCCCTGGTGTACTCCCGGGCCAAGAACGAAAGCGCCGACAAACCGTTCGGCACCCTGATCGATGTTTATCAGACCGGTTTCGAATTCATCGGCCATTCCATGCGCCCGGCTCCGTTAAGCGACCCCAGCGGTTTTCGCGTGACGGTCGGCGGACCGCAATGCACCCAACCGTATTCAGCGTCGGTGTTCAACATCTCCGCCATGAGCTTCGGTTCCCTGAGCGCCAACGCCATTCGGGCGTTGAACCAGGGCGCCAAGCTCGGCAATTTCGCCCACGACACGGGCGAAGGCAGCATCAGCCCTTATCACCGCGAACACGGCGGCGACCTGACCTGGGAACTGGGCAGCGGCTATTTCGGCTGTCGCACCCGTGAAGGTCGCTTCGACCCGGAGCGCTTCGCCGCCCAAGCGCAAAACCCGCAGGTGCGGATGATTGAAATCAAGATGAGCCAGGGCGCCAAGCCCGGCCATGGCGGAATTCTGCCCAAGCACAAGGTCACCCGGGAAATCGCCGAAACCCGTGGCATCCTCATGGGCGAGGACTGCGTTTCACCGTCACGCCACAGTGCTTTCTCCACACCGATCGAACTGATGCAGTTCGTCCAGCAATTGCGCGAACTGTCCGGTGGCAAACCAGTGGGTTTCAAGTTCTGCCTGGGCCACCCCTGGGAGTTCATGGGCATCGCCAAGGCCATGCTGGAAACCGGCATCCTGCCCGACTTCATCGTGGTGGACGGCAAGGAAGGTGGCACGGGTGCAGCGCCAGTGGAATTCACCGACCACATTGGCGTGCCGTTGCGCGAGGGCCTGCTGTTTGTCCACAACACCTTGGTGGGCCTGAACCTGCGGGACAAAATCAAGCTCGGCGCCAGCGGCAAGATCGTCAGCGCCTTCGACATCGCCAGCGTCCTGGCCATCGGTGCCGACTGGGCCAACGCCGCGCGGGGCTTCATGTTCGCCATCGGCTGCATCCAGTCCCAAAGCTGTCATACCAACAAATGCCCTACCGGCGTCGCCACCCAGGACACCCTGCGCCAGCGCGCCCTGGTTGTGCCGGACAAGGCCCAGCGGGTCTACAACTTCCACCGCAACACCCTCAAGGCCCTGGCCGAAATGCTCGCCGCCGCCGGCCTCGAGCATCCTTCACAACTGCAACCCAAGCATCTGGTACGGCGCATGTCCGCCACTGAAATCAAGCTGTTTTCCCAGTTGCATGTGTTCTTGAAACCGGGGGAATTGCTGACGGGTGAGGTCAATGGGGAGTTTTATTCGCGGATGTGGCAGATGGCGCGGGCGGACAGTTTTGAGCCGCAGGAAGTCGCCGCCGCTTGACGGCAGTGCCATCAGGCATGAGACAGGATCCTCCACGGTACGAGGGGTATCCCCTTGAGAAAAAGCCCCGATCATTCGACCGGGGCTTTTCGTTTTATTGCCGGCAATTTATGAAGCGGTATCCATCGAACCCTGCACATCACCCGTGGGCTGCAACTTGAAGGTATAAAACAACACCGTCAGCAGCACCAGGAACGCCGGGCCCACGTAGAGGGCCACGCGGGTATCGGGGAAGTAGGCCATCAGGCCCACCACCAGCACCAGGAACGCCAGCGCCAAATAGGAACTGACCGGGTACAGCCACATGCGGTATTTCAGGGCCGCACGTTCCGAAGCGCTCAGGCTTTTGCGGAATTTGAGCTGGGCCAGCAGGATCATCACCCAGGTCCAGATCGCGCCGAAGGTGGCGATGGAGGTCACCCAGACGAAGACTTTTTCCGGCACCAGATAGTTGAGCAGCACGCCCAGCAGCAGCGCGGCGATGGACAGCAGCAACGCGCGGCGCGGCACGCCGTTGGCCGAGGTGGTGGCGAAACCAGCCGGGGCCTGGCCGTTCTGCGCCAAGCTGTAGAGCATGCGCCCGGTGCTGAAGATACCGCCGTTGCAGGACGACAGCGCCGCAGTGATCACCACGAAGTTGATGATGCCGGCGGCGGTCTTGATACCCAGGCGCTCGAAGGTCATCACGAACGGGCTGCCCTGGGTGCCGATTTCGTTCCAGGGGTAGATCGACAGGATCACGAACAGCGCGCCGACGTAGAACAGCAGGATCCGCCAGAACACCGAACCGATGGCGTTAGGGATGGTTTTCTGCGGGTTCTTCGCCTCACCGGCGGTCAGGCCGATCATTTCCACACCCAGGTAGGCGAACATCACCATTTGCAGGGACATCAACACACCCTGCACGCCGTTGGGCATGAAACCGCCGTGCGTCCAGAGATTGGAAATACCCAGGGCCACGCCGTCGTTGCCGAACCCGAAAGCGATGATGCCCACGCCGCCGATGACCATGGCGATGATGGTGACGATCTTGATCAAGGCGAACCAGAACTCGAATTCGCCGAAGGCCTTGACCGCGATCAGATTGATCGAGCCCATGCTGATCAGTGCCGCCAGGGCCCAGATCCAGCGGGGCACGTCGGGGAACCAGATGCCCATGTACACCGCCACCGCGGTGATTTCCGCCACGCAGGTAACCAGCCACAGGAACCAGTAGTTCCAGCCGGTCAGGAAGCCCGCCAGCGGCCCGAGGTAGTCCTGGGCATAACGACTGAACGAGCCGGCCACCGGGTTGTGCACGGCCATCTCGCCGAGCGCACGCATGATCACCAGGATCGCCAGGCCGCCAATGATGTAGGACAGCATGATCGCCGGACCGGCCATTTCGATGGCCTTGGCCGAGCCGAGGAACAGCCCGACACCGATGCAAGCGCCGAGCGCCATCAGGCGGATATGCCGCTCGCCGAGTTCACGTTTGAGCGGACCACCCTGAGCGGTCTCGCCATGGGGCAGATGATTGCCGACAGGCATAGGGATACAACCTCGTTTTGTTATTGGATTGACCACCGAGTCTCCAAAGCCGCAAGCCGATAGGCCTGCCACCTTGCCGAAACCGGGTCTGTTTTGTGGACAGACCGTCCTGTAGAACAAAAGCCGCAGGATCAGCGGGTCGTGCAGTATAAAAAGCCAGAGGCAGAGAGTTTCACTGTAAAACCAGGGAAAATCAGGGATAAACCTCATCCCTATACCCATCTATGGAGACGTATTGCCTGGGATTACAGCCAATTCGTAAAACGGCGCCGAGTATTGCACAGCAATGGTGCAGCGTCATGCCCGGAGACATGCCGATGGCTCTAGCGCAGGGTTATTGGGCTGAATAGCCCCTGTGGCGAGGGGATTTATCCCCGCTGGGCTGCGCAGCAGCCCTTCTGAGAAGCTTCCTAATCTCCCAGACAATGCTCATGCCCTTTGCGCCTGCTGCGCAGTCGAGCGGGGATAAATCCCCTCGCCACAGGAACTACGAAAGTTTCGGAATATTCGTTCAGCCGTTTCAGCGTCGAAACGACAGCGCCATGGCTAAGCTGCATTCACCCCCTCTATCAAAGGAAGCAAGGAATGCATCCACAACCCAATTCCCATCTCTTGCGCCGAGGACGTTATTCGGAGCATGGACGGGCCTATCTGGTGACTGCCGTTATTCATCGTCGGCGGCCGGTTTTTGCCGACTGGACAGTTGGAAGACTGTTGGTCGCAGAACTAAAACGCGCTCATGATTCCGGCCAGGTGAAATCCTTGGCCTGGGTGGTCATGCCGGATCATTTCCATTGGCTGCTGCAACTCATCGATAACCAACTAAGCCGGGTCATCGGCGCTACGAAAGCTCGATGCGCCCATAGCGTGAACAGCAAAACCGAGGCTTGTGGCCCTCTCTGGCAAAGCGGCTTCCACGACCGTGCGATCCGTGACAACGAAGACCTGCTCCCCTTCGCCCGCTACATCATTGCCAATCCACTTCGCGCAGGACTGGTGGAACGCATAGGCGATTACCCCCTATGGGACACTGAATGGCTTTGAAGCTCCCACCACCTGTGGCGAGGGGATTTATCCCCGCTCGACTGCGCAGCAGTCGCAATATCATGAGGATCGAGAATGCTTCAGAAGGGCTGCTGCGCAGCCCAACGGGGATAAATCCCCTCGCCACAGAGGATCGTCGGCGCGGCCTATGACATTGGCTTGTCCACAATTTCCCTGCCGCCCGCGCCGCCACCGTCTAAGCTTCAAACAAGTCCCGATCAATGCGTGAATGGATCAGTCGACTATGGGCGCGTTATGGCAAACCGATTCGAGTAAACCTGTGGGCCCGACTGAACGTATGGAAGAAGCACCTTTACCCCAAAAAAAACGCCGCGCAGGGCATGGCTGGCGAGCGTTCTGGTTGTTGCTGTTGATTATCGTGGTGGTGGTCGGCCTGGCGGTGGCCAAGGAAATGCGCACGTCCAGGTTTCAGGCCCGGGAGATCAGCCGGTATGCCGCGTCTCTGACCTATTCGGTGCAACCGGGGCCCAGCGACGCCATCGTCTACCCTGGGGCGGGTCCGTTCGACCGGCGGTTGGGTTACAGCTCGCTGGATGAATTCCTGCCGCGGTTGCTCAAGCGCGATTATGTGATCCAGGCCCAGGCACGTTTCTCCCCGGCCTTGATGAACTACGTCGATAAGGGCCTGTTTGTCCCTTATGCGGAAAAGATCCAGGCCGGCCTGACGATCACCGATTGCCGCGTCGCGCCGCTGTACCAGTTCAAGTACCCGCAGCAACTGTACGCCAGCTTCGAGGCAATCCCCCCCGTGGTGGTGCAAAGCCTGTTGTTCATCGAGAACCGCTTTTTGCTCGACCCCAAGCACCCCCAGGCCAACCCGGCGGTGGACTGGCCGCGCTTCGGCATGGCGGCGTGGTCGCAAGTCGCCAAGCTCCTGAGTCTGCCGGGGCAGTCCGCCGGGGGCAGTACACTGGCGACGCAGCTGGAAAAGTATCGCCACTCCGCCGACGGCCTCACCGGGTCGGGGGCGGAGAAAATCCGCCAGATGATTTCCGCCAGTGTGCGGGCTTATCAGGCAGGCCCACAGACCCTTGAGGCCCGGCAGAAAATCATTCGCGATTACCTCAACAGCGTGCCGCTCTCCGCCGTACCGGGGCATGGCGAAGTCCACGGCATGGCCGAAGGTTTGCGGGTCTGGTACGGCGCCGATTTCAAGCGTGCCAACGAACGTTTGTCCAGCACCGCGACAGATCCCGCCAGCCTCGCGGAAAAAGGCCTGGCCCTGCGGGAAATGCTGTCGTTGATGATTGCCCAGCGCCGCCCCTCCTATTACCTGTCCAAAGGCCGGGACGAGCTGGCGCGCCTGACCGACAGCCACGTCCGGCTGCTGGCCCAGAACGGCGTGATCGACGCCTCGCTGGCCGAGGCGACCCTGGCAAGCAAGGTCAGCTATCGCGACTGGGTGCAGCAACCCACCATCCAGCCCAACGAAATCAACAAGGGCATCAGCGCCGCCCGCAGTCGTCTGGCCACGCTGCTCAACCGCTCGTTTTACGACCTCGATCGCCTGGACCTCTCCGCCACCAGCACCTTGCAAAACGACTTGCAGACCCAGGCCACCGATTACCTCAAGCGCTTGGCGGACCCGGCGTTCGCTGCCGAAATCGGCCTGATGGGCGAACGTCTTCTGACGCCTACCAGCACCGCCCAGGTGCGCTACAGCTTCACCCTGCTGGAACTGACCCCGGACGGCTCGCGCGTGCGCGTGCAAACCGACAGCACCGACCAACCCTTTGATATCAACGAAGGCAGCAAACTGGAACTGGGCTCCACCGCCAAGTTACGGGTGCTCACCACCTACCTGCAGATCATCGCCGAACTGCACGAACGTTATGCCCACGAAACCCCGGCAACATTGAAAAAAGCCGAGATCGCCGACCAGGACCGCCTCTCCCGCTGGGCCGTCGACTACCTGATCCAGCACAGCGATCGCAACCTGCCGACGATGCTTGAGGCGGCGCTGGATCGTACCTATTCAGCCAGCCCCGGCGAGGCGTTTTTCACCGGCGGCGGGCTGCACACCTTCAATAATTTCCGTAAGGAAGATAACGGCCGTAATCCCACCTTGCGCGACGCCCTGCGCGAGTCGATCAACCTGCCATTCATTCGCCTGATGCGTGACCTGGTGCGCTACGCCACGTACGCGGGTCCCGACAACAGTTCGGAGCTGCTCAAGGACGACAAGAATCCGCGCCGCCAGGAGTACCTGGCCCAGTTTGCCGACCGCGAAGGCACCACCTTCCTGCTCAAGTTCTGGAAGAAGTACCAGAAAAAGGACACGGGCCAGCGTCTCGAAACCTTCCTCGACGGCATGCGCCCCACCGCGATCCGCCTGGCCGCCGTGCACCGCTATTTCTTTCCCGGCGACAGCCAGGAAAGCTTCGACCACTTTGTGCGCTCGCACCTCAAGTCGGCCAAGAGCGCCGAAAAGCTCACCGACGAACGCCTGGAACGGCTCTACAGCAGCTACGGCCCGGGCAACTATGACCTGCCCGACCAGGGCTTTATCGCCAAAGTCCATCCGCTGGACCTGTGGCTGGTGGGTTATCTGCTGAACAATCCTGATGCCAAGTTCAGCCAGATCGTCAAAGCCAGCCGGTTCGAACGCCAGGAGGTCTACAGCTGGCTATTCAAAAGCCGGCACAAGAGCGCCCGCGACAGTCGTATCCGCACCATGCTGGAAGTCGAGGCCTTCCTTGATATCCACCAACGCTGGCAGAAAGTCGGCTACCCGTTCGACCATCTGGTGCCGTCGCTGGCCACCGCCATCGGCAGCTCCGGCGACCGCCCCGCCGCGCTGGCGGAGCTGGTGGGCACCATCCTCAACGACGGCATCCGGCTCCCGGCGCTGCGCGTCGACAGCCTCGACTTCGCCGTCAATACCCCTTATGAGACACGGCTGATCAGCGATCCGGATAACGGCAAACGCGTGATGCCGGTGGAAGTGGCCCGGGCTTTGCGCGGTGCGTTGTCCCAGGTGGTCGATGCCGGCACCGCGAAACGGGTGGCCGGCAGTTTCACCCTGGCCGATGGCACGCCGTTATCGATGGGTGGCAAGACCGGCACCGGCGACAATCGCATCGAAGCCGTTGGCGCCGGCGGGCGGGTCATCAGTTCCAAGTCGATCAACCGCACCGCGACCTTTGTGTTCTACATCGGCGACAGCCATTTCGGCACCCTCACCGCCTATGTGCCGGGGGTTTCGGCGCAGAACTTCAAATTCACCTCGGCCTTGCCGGTGCAGGTGCTCAAGGGTATGGCGCCGTTCCTCTCGCCGTACTTGCAACCGGGTAGCCATACCCAGTGCCAGCCGTTGGTGGCGCGCCATTGACTCAATCCAACCCCTTAGGAGCGATGGTGGACCGCTAGACCTCCGAATCCCAGATCACCGTCACATTGCCGATGTAGCTCTTGGCATCGCCGGCCAGCATTTCCTCGACCTGGTTGCGGGCGACTTCAAAGTGCATCGTTCCCGACCGACGCTCGATGTAATGCCCCGGCTGGAACAACTCGGTGCCGCTTCCATCGAGATAGAGCCGACGGCGGTTGACCGGTTGGCCACCAGCGTCGGTCAGGCCATTGGGCAGGGTCACACTGATATTCACCGGCACCATCTGGCCGGAGCTGGGTGCCCAGAGCAGGCAGGTGTTATCACTCGAACCGGCGAACTGGCATTGCAGGCCCATCTTGAAACGCGACGAGGCTGAGATGTGGAAGGTTTGGTCACGAAACAACCGCGTCGGTTTTTGCCCCTGGCTCAACCAGGCCTGCCAACCGCCCTGAGGTTCGAGCACGACCTTGTTGCCGCCAGGAGGCACTTCGACCTTGAGGGTGTGTTCGACATCCAGTTTGAAATTGAACGCGATTATTGAATCATTCGGGATCATCACATCGCCCATATCAAAGTCCTGCCCCGGACCAACGCTATACGTCAGCGAGCCCGTGTATTGACCGGTCGACATGGTCAAGGGATTGGGGGTACGCAGTTCGTAGGCAAAATCCAGATAACGGTAAGTCATGCTGGGGATCAAGTAACGAGCCCTTTTGGCGCACACACCTTCTACCGGGGTGGTCCAGAAAAAACCGTACCAATTGACGTTATAAGGTGCATTACCGCCGAATCGACATGGCGAGGGCGCACTGACCCAGCTAGAACCCCATAACAGGTTATGAGCCTTTAAAGCGTCAACACCTCCACCGACCAAGTCGGCTGCGTTAACAGGAAGTCGGTATTCCGAACCTATGCCGGACAAACGTATTTCAACGACTTCGGTTTCACCTGTACTTGCATGGGTTACTTGTAGCGAGCGCCAACCGGCAGGCACTTTGAACATCGCACCTTGCCGAGCGTCCCCATGATTCGCTTCGATAGGAAGGGTCGAACTGAAAGTGATAGGCAAGCGAATGCTGAACATCGTCTTGCATTGATTTGGAAATGACGCGCAGTAACCCGTGGTCGGAGTGGTATTGCGAAATTTATTCTCCTGAGGCTTAGCTGGGTCCGGCCTGAAGACTGCAGTGATCTCCCGGGTCAGCGCATTGGCCGTCGGAACGCCTGTCAACAACAAGGCAAAAACCGTGACTGCGCGGCACAACGAAACACCGTGCTCGAAGATATTTGAACGACTCATTTCGACTTACTCCAATAAACCGCAATTGCCCTACGGCGCAATGGCATCGAACACCATGTGCACGGTGCCAAAATAATCCCCAGGCGCATACTCCTCCTCGGTCTTGACGGCGATGATTTCCAGCCCCACACGCCGACCGGGCCGGGCCTCGGCGGCCGAGACCACCTGGGCCGAATCCAGGGTCAGTTGGACGTTGTTGAACGTCACCTGCAGGTCGATGCGCTCACGGCCATTGGACAGGTAAGCCTCTTGCCCCAGACGGGCGCCAATGGCCCCGTTGATGTTCTTCACTTCGTAATTGGCCCGCAGCGGCAGGAGCCCGGAGGTCAGGGTGCTGAACAGCATCGGCTGTTCACGCTCGACCAGTTGCGGGTCGACCGGCAGCACGTGGAAGTCGATCGTCGGGATGGTGACGAAGAGTTCGAACGTTTCCCGCTCCAGCGCTGCCCACGCGGGCAAACCCGGCAGCGTCAAGGCGGTGAACAGGAGGGTACGTAACAGCGTCTTGAACATGATGATTACCTGTGGCGCCAACGGCGGTTCAGTGACGGCATACCGTCAGCCTTTGATCTCAATGGCTTTTTTCTCGCGACCTTCGATCAGGCTGAAGCGGTATTCACGCCCAGGCTCCTTGTCGAACGAAAAGGTGCGACCGGCCATGACATGGTGCTTGGTGGTCGGCCGGCAATCGTTGTCTTTTTGCGCAGCGCAATCCTTGAACTCATCGATCACCACCACGCTGTTGCCGTTGTTGCGCACCAGGTAGCGATCGGCGCTGTCATCGATGGCCGTCTCGAAACGGGTCTCCTTGGGCCTGACAAAAAACACCGTGCCGAAGCCGGCCAGCACCTTCACCCCGGCGGCGATCCGTTCCTTCTTGTATTGCTCGCGTTCCTCGGCGCTGACGGCGAACTCGTCCTCGGCCTCCGGCACCACCGGGACGAAGCGAACCCGGAAGTACCGCTCCTTGCTGCGGTCGCCCATGAACAGCAGACGCGTGCCTTGCATGCCGTTGGCCGGCACGATCAGGCGCGCCGGGCTGGCCATCAGACCATTCTTGGCGAGTACGCCGTCCTGATCCTGCAGCGGCACCTCCAGGTAGCTGCCGTCATCGCTGTAAAGAATCTCGAGGATGTCGACCTTGACGAATGCGGTGGACGTTCCGCCGTTGAAGATCCGTTTCATGTAGGTGCTCTTGTCGCCTTCGAGATAGTCGTAGACCACCCCGACATTAATCTGCGGCCCGGCCTGGGCCATCAGCGAAAACAGCGACAAACCACACAGAACCAATAAGCGCTTCATTACCAAAACCTCATGAATGGAAGGCGGCCGATGGCGACCGTTTCACGGAACACTGCTTGCAATGTTGAAGGGCGCACCACGCTGGCCGGCGCGCCAGGATCAAGTTCAACCCGCCGTCTCGATCGGGTTGTTGCTGTCGGCCAGGGTGTCTGGCGTGCAGCGCAAATCACCGATCATCAACACATCGCCCTCGCTGTTGGCGTTATCCGGGTCGAGGCGGAACTGGCAAAGCAAGTCATTGCCATAGCGCACTTCAAGCGTCGGGGAGCTGGCGTTCATCTCCATGGAGAAGAAACCGTCCACCTCGCTGACTCCACGGCTGGCGTGGTTGATCACGTGATGGCCCTTGAGCGGCTGGCCCTGCGCGTCCAGCAGACGACCGAGCACGGTCACGCTTCTCATCACGCTGACTTTGCGGTAGTCCACGCCCCCTTTGTTCAAGTGATAGCGGCTGCGTGAAGGCTCTATGTTGGCCGCCGGTGGATGCACGCCGTCGAAGTCGAAGGTCAACAGGCTGTTCTGATAGGCGGTGATGGGCACGAAGTTGCGGCCGGGACGCAAGGTGGTGGTGCCACCCGTCAGGTCGTCGGCGAGCAGGACGATGTCGTCCAGGTCGGTTTCCACATCCACGATCATGCCCGCGCCGCCACTCTGGGGCAGGCCGGTGAAGGCGACTTTCTGGCCACCCACGGCCACCGTGCTGCTCAGGTTCAAGCCACCGGTGAGGTTGTCGTTGTAGGAAGAGCGCTGGATGAAACCGTCGCCGTACACCGTATCGGTGTCGAAACTGGCGAGGCCGGACAGACCCACGCCATAGGTATCGGCCAGTACCGTGGCGGACACGCTTTGCAGCACGTGATCCTGCAGGTCCCGGCGATAGCTCAGCGACCCATTGTTGTCCCGCGTTCCGTCACGGGATGTGCGGGTGCCGATACTGCCTGACCAATACTCGCCCGGCCCGCCCAAGGCCACGCTGACGCTCAGGTCCACGCCGCGATTTCGTCGATCGGCGGTACTGGAGGTGCCCGGACGGTCGAACACCGACCACCGCCAGTTGGCATCGCTGCCGCCAAGCTTGCCACGCTGGGTCCATCCCAGGTCCACACCGGCGCCCTCGACATTGCCTTCGCTGTAGAACAGCCGCCCGTTGATCGACGACTTGTTGCTCAGTCGATGGGAGACCGACAGCGACGAATTGCTGGTCTGGCCGACGAACACGTCGCGCTGGCGGATACGAGTGCCGTCAGGCAGGATTTCGTAAGTGTTGCGCGTGTCCAGCCAACTGCGGTTATGGCTGGCTACCACACTGCCCAGACCGTAGCTGTACAGCGCCTGCAGGTCCATGCCGGTGCCGTATTGCTCGGTCTGGTAAACGTTGGCAAAGAGGCTGGTGTTGTTGGGCAGCGTCCAGTCCACCGAGGTGCCGTACTGCAGCTTGTCCTGCACCTGGCGCGTGGAAAGCCCCAACACCACTCGCGGGTGCAGCAAGTAATTGAGACCGACCCCGGCAGTCGTGAAGCCCGAGGGTTGATCGTCCCAGTTGCTCAGCAGTTTGGTTTCACGGCCGGCAAACAGGTTGTAGCGCCAGCGATCATCGGCGCTGCGCCAGTTGTTGGGCTTGTAGACCAGCTCCTGGGACGTGGCGGTGGTCTGCCCGTCTTCAATCAGCCGCACTTCCACTTCATAGATGCCGCCAGGCAATGGCCGGGTATCCAGGCTCTGCAAGCCGGCGCTGACGGCCTGGGTATTGAGCAACAGGCCGTTGCGATAGATCTCTACCGCCGCCTGACGACTGGCGGTGACATAAATGGGGTACACGCTGGGCTTGGGATTATTGATCACCAGGCTGTCGGAACTGCCGTACATGACCCCCAGCGCGGTATCCGGGTTGGCCCCGAACGAACGGATCTGACGGTTCAAACCATCGGAGCCCGGCATGAAATAACCCAGGCGCAAAAAACTGTCTTGCATCTCGCGCTGGGTGTGCAACTCATGAACGGCGTGGTAGAGCTTATCGTCCGGCCCGCCCAGGCGCGAAAGCTGCAGATCGAACGACTGGGTCCAGTTACCCACACTGGAACTGGCATTGAGGCCATAACGCCCGCCCGTATCCTGCTCCTGACCACCGTTGAGATTGAGTTGGTTATTGACGATCAAGCCCAGACTGCCCCCCTGTGGCTGATCGTAATAACGTTTCTCCACGCTGCCGCGCTCCACTTTTTCAGTGAGGATCGACACCAGTGAATGTTCAAGGCTGTAATGCACCGCCAGCAACCCCGACGTGCATTTGGCTTCGCAGGCTCCCAAGGCGCGCCCCTGTTTGAGCAGTTGCTCCCATTGCCCGCGCTCGACGGGCGGGATCGGGCTGTCCTGGGTGTCGGTGAATTCAAGCAAGGTAATACGATCATCGCGTGTCAACACCACCATGGCTTCGCCGAGGTACTGTTGATCGAGTTCCATACGAACCGCCAGAGGCACATCGAAAAAGTGGGCTTCAAACTCCTCCGGTAGCCCCTTGGCCTGGGACAACAGACTTCTGGGCGTCGTACCGGGGGCGGTCGGCGCAGCCAATGCACTGGCGCACAACAACAGCGCCAGCGCACCCACGATGGGTGTCATCGCAAACATCAACGGATTCTCATATCAGCAAACTATGGGATGTTCCAGGTACAGGCCGGCCAGGCGGCCGACCTGCGTTCATGCCCGCAGGACGAGAAAAGCCATCGGGCAGTGAAGGGTTTACGGGCGAGGCACCGCGTCGAAGATCACGGTGAAGTCGGCGGTGTATTGACCGACCTGGCTCTCCAGAGGCACGACCGCGGCCATGATGAGCATGTCGGCCTGGGTACCTGGAGTGGATGCCGCGTCAGTCACCACTTCCTGAGGAAACTCGGTCAGGGTGACATTGTTGAACCGGGTCAGCAGCGGAATGGCGTCCGTACCATTGGTCAGCGAAGCCTGGCCGCCCAGGATATAGGCATGCACCGAACCGTCGGTGTTCTTCACGTCGAAGGTCTGACGCAAAGGGCTCAAGGAGTTGGTCACCGGGTTGTAGTGCATGACTTCATCCTTACCGAAGTCAGGGTTGCGTGGCAGTACATGGAACTGCTTGGTGGGAATCGTCGCGGTGATATGAATAGAGGAG
This sequence comes from Pseudomonas sp. N-1-13, assembly GCF_057787095.1. Lineage (NCBI taxonomy): Bacteria > Pseudomonadati > Pseudomonadota > Gammaproteobacteria > Pseudomonadales > Pseudomonadaceae > Pseudomonas > Pseudomonas sp. N-1-13. The sequence goes on from NZ_JBYNRI010000001.1 coordinate 4,690,528, forward strand.
CGAGCATCGTCCAGAGCGAAGACCAGCGAGGAACTCAGGGCTGCGGCGACCAGAGCAGTACCGGATACGATTTGTTTGAGCATGTTTGACACCTGTTCATAGCATAAAGAGAAGGCTTGAAGTTGCAGACCCACTACAGCCTGGCCTGACCTCAACGCCGGAGCATGATCCACTCTCTTTAATTAAAAATAAGCAGGCCTATTCCCAAAAGCACGTAGCCAAACCGCCATGCGCAATAACGAAAAATACACTGTTTTATATAAAACCGAAGTTTGGATGTAAGAAACAACCCACACCTGCAAGCCACACCCCGGATTTAAAACTGCAAATGCAGACAGTGGCCTACTTTGCCGCCCGTACAAGCAAGGGATTCGGGTAAGGTCTTATCTTTTTCAAACAATTGGAACCCAACTTCGATATATCTTAGTTCCAAGATATATCGAGGGTCAAAGATATATCTACGGATAAAGATATATCTCAGTTCTATCTTATGCAGAACGGAGAGCAGGCATATGACAGTCCCCCCTTCCCATCCCAGCCGAAAACACGATGAACACGATGGTTTCGATCGTCGACCCGCAGGCCGTGAGCGTGGTAGCCGGGGCCCCCGGGTCTTCGCCTCCGGTGACCTGAAATTGCTGTTGCTGGCGCTGATTGGCGAACAGCCCTGCCACGGCTACGACTTGATCCGCCGGATCGAAAACATGTTCGACGGCGCCTATAGCCCCAGCCCCGGCGTGATCTATCCGACGCTGACCTTCCTGGAAATGGGCGTTTTGATCGCCGGCAACGCCGAAGGTGGAAAAAAACGCTACAGCGTGACCGACGCCGGACGTCTATTCCTTGAAGACCAGACCCCGGCGCTGAATGAGGTACGCATGCGCATTGAAGCGAGCAAGCGCTCCCTGCGCGGCCAAGACCGCCCCCCGGAAATCCACGAAGCGGTGTATAACCTGCGCAATGCGCTGCACAAACACCATGGCCGGTGGAGCCCGGAAGAAACCCTGCGGATTCGCGACCTGCTCAACAACACCGCCAAAGCCATTATCGACGGTCCCGACCGTCCACCTGTTTCGGAGTCCAGCCAATGACTGAAGTCGATCAAAACACCATTCACCGTGTCAGCCACGAGATCAAGCGCCGCCGCCTGCAGGTGTTGCGAGTGCAGGACCTGACCCCGCGCATGCGCCGCATCACCCTGGGCGGGCCGGAACTGGCCGGGTTCACCAGCCTCGGCAGCGACGATCACGTAAAACTGCTGTTCCCACAGAACGCCGAGGAACACGCCGCCCTGGAAAATTTCGCCCCCGGCGCTGGCAAGGATCAGGGCCCGATGCCGCAAATGCGCGACTACACCCCGCGCCGTTATGACCTGCAGACGCTGGAGCTGGACATCGACTTTGTGCTGCATGGCGATGGGCCTGCCGCGACCTGGGCGACCCAAGCGACGCCCGGGCAATACCTCAACATCGCCGGGCCAAGGGGCTCGATGATTGTCCCGGACATCTTCGACCACTACCTGCTGATCGGCGACGAAACCGCCCTGCCCGCCATCGCCCGTCGCCTGGAAAACCTGGCGGCCAACCGGCGTGCGCTGGTGGTGGTGGAAGTGGAAAACGGCGCCGAGCAGCAAATCCTTAACAGCCCCGCGCAAGTACACGTGATCTGGGTGCTGCGCGAAGGCCGCCAGAACAACCTGCTGACCACCGTGCAGCACCTGGAAATGCCCGGCGGCAAGCTGTACGCCTGGGTCGCCACCGAGAGCAAGGTGTCGCGACAGATTCGCAAGGTGTTGTTGGAGGAGAAAGGGTTGGATCAGGATTTTGTGAAGGCGGTGGGGTATTGGAAGGCGGATGACAGCGAGGAGGAATGAGGTGCGGCGTGCTGGCCTGCTAAAGTACCCTGCACCCACTGACCGAACACAACCTGTGTGGGAGCAAGGCTTGCCCGCGATGAAGGCAATGAGGTCTTTCAGAAAGCGAGGCGCCTGCATCGCGAGCAAGCTTTGCTCCCACAGGGCTATCGTCGCTCTTGAATACTTGATTTACACCCCACCAGGTACCCCGATCCATGCTTTTCCTGATCGCCTATATCAGCAGCGTCGTGCTGATCAACTTCGCGTTTTCCGCCGCGCCGCACCTGGACATCATCTGGTCGGCCTGGGGCGGGCTGGTGTTTGTCCTGCGCGACATGGTGCAAACTCGATTCGGCCACGGCGCCATCGTGGCGATGCTGGTGGCGCTGGTGTTGTCCTACGTCACCTCCGACCCGACCATTGCCCTGGCCAGCGCCACGGCATTCGCGGTATCCGAATGCATTGACTGGCTGGTGTTCTCCATCACCAAGCGTCCGCTGCATGACCGGTTGTGGATCAGTTCGGCCCTGAGTATTCCTCTGGACACCTTCATTTTCTTCGGCATGATCGATGCCCTGACACCGGCCGTGGTGATCACCGCGCTGGTCTCGAAATTCGCCGGGGTCACGGCAGTGTGGCTGATCATGGCCTGGCGTTTACGCAAACAGGCCGTCACCGGCTGAAGCCAAAACCTGCGGTTCATGTAAAATGCCGCGCTTTCTCCCCATGGGAAGCTCGCCCGGCGCGCGACCCTCGATGCTCCGCTCCTGTTTGAGGACCTTCAGATGACCCGTATCGGAACTCCATTGTCGCCCACCGCGACCCGCGTTTTGTTGTGTGGCAGCGGTGAACTGGGCAAGGAAGTGGTAATCGAACTGCAGCGCCTGGGCGTTGAAGTGATTGCCGTGGATCGCTACGCCAACGCGCCGGCCATGCAAGTGGCCCATCGCAGCCATGTGATCAACATGCTCGATGGCGCGGCCCTGCGCGCGGTGATCGAGGCCGAGAAGCCGCACTTCATCGTGCCGGAAATCGAAGCCATCGCCACCGCCACGCTGGTGGAACTGGAAGCTGAAGGCTTCACCGTGATCCCCACCGCCCGCGCCGCGCAACTGACCATGAACCGCGAAGGCATCCGGCGCCTGGCCGCCGAAGAGTTGGGTCTGCCGACCTCGCCGTATTTCTTCGCCGACACCGTGGAAGACTACCGCAAGGCCGTTGAAACCCTGGGCTTCCCGTGCGTGGTAAAGCCGGTGATGAGTTCCTCGGGCAAGGGCCAGAGCCTGCTGCGCAGTGCCGATGACGTGCAGAAAGCCTGGGACTACGCCCAGGAAGGCGGCCGTGCCGGCAAGGGCCGGGTGATCATCGAGGGCTTCATCGATTTCGACTATGAAATCACCCTGCTTACCGTGCGCCATGTTGGCGGCACCACCTTCTGCGCACCGGTCGGTCACCGCCAGGAAAAAGGCGACTATCAGGAATCCTGGCAGCCCCAGGCCATGAGCCCGGTGGCCCTGGCTGAATCCGAGCGCGTGGCTAAAGCCGTGACCGAGGCCCTCGGTGGTCGCGGCCTGTTTGGCGTCGAGCTGTTCATCAAGGGTGACCAGGTGTGGTTCAGCGAAGTCTCGCCGCGCCCACACGACACCGGTCTGGTGACGCTGATTTCCCAGGACCTGTCGCAGTTCGCCCTGCACGCCCGCGCCATCCTCGGCCTGCCGATTCCGCTGATCCGCCAGTTCGGCCCATCGGCCTCGGCGGTGATCCTGGTGGAAGGCCAGTCGACCCAGACCGCTTTCGCCAACCTCGGCGCAGCCCTGGCCGAACCGGACACCGCCCTGCGCCTGTTCGGTAAACCGGAAGTCAACGGCCAGCGCCGCCTGGGCGTGGCCCTGGCGCGAGACGAGTCCATCGAAGCCGCCCGCGCCAAGGCGACCCGGGCTTCCCAGGCCGTCAAGATCGAGTTGTAAGCAGTATCGCTTGCCTCATGGTGATCTGTGGGAGCAAGGCTTGCCCGCGATGAACGATAACGCGGTCCACCTGAAGACCAGGGCGCCAGCATCGCGAGCAAGCTTTGCTCCCACAGCTAACTTGGGATGACATTGGGCTAAAGAAAAAGGCGACACCCGCAAAGGTGTCGCCTTTTTCATGAGCGCCGGTTTACCCCAGATCGTGCCCACGCTCAGCGTGGGAACGCCGCCAGGGACGCTCCGCGTTCCGCTTCTGAAACGGTGACGCAGAGCGTCGGAGGATGCATTCCCACGCAGGAGCGTGGGAACGATCACTCCCGCTTAATCCGGCAGTTTATAGGCGATCACATAGTCACCCTGCTTGGTACCCAGGGAACCATGGCCACCGGCAACGACCAGCACGTATTGCTTGCCGTCCTTGCCGGTGTAGGTCATCGGCGTGGTCTGGGCGCCCGCTGGCAGGCGGCCTTCCCACAGTTGCTTGCCGTTTTTCACGTCATAGGCACGCAGGTACTGGTCGAGGGTGCCGCTCAGGAACGCCAGGCCGCTGGCGGTGGTGAAGGCGCCGCCCAGGCTCGGTACGCCCATGCTCAGCGGGATCGGTACCGGCGAGCTATCACGCACGGTGCCGTTCTTGTGCATCCACAGGGTTTTGTTGTTGGTCAGGTCGACGGCCGCCACATAACCCCAGGCCGGTGCCTGGCAAGGCAGGCCCATTGGCGAAAGCAGCGCTTCGAGGATCACGCCATACGGCGCGCCTTTGTTCGGCTGCACGCCTTCGGTCTCGCTCTTGCGCCCCGGACCGCCGGCCACTTCGGCCGCAGGAACCAGTTTCGACTTGAACGCCATGTAGCTCGGATTGACGAAAGCGATCTGGCGTACCGGATCAACCGAAATACCGCCCCAGTCAAACACACCGAAGTTACCTGGGTAGACGATCGAGCCTTGCAGCGACGGCGGCGTGAACATGCCTTCGTAGCGCAGCGACTTGAAGTCGATCCGGCACAGCATCTGGTCGAACGGGGTCACGCCCCACATGTCGCGTTCCTGGAGGACCGGCGGCACGAAGTTCAGGTCGGACATCGGCTGGGTCGGCGAGGTGTAGTCACCCTCTACCGCGCCTTGCGGCACCGGGATCTCCTTGATCGGCACGATCGGCTGACCATTGCTGCGGTCCAGCACGTAGATGCTGCCCTGCTTGGTCGATGCCAGTACCGCCGGCTTCACGCCATCGGCGGTTTTCAAGTCCATCAGCGTCGGTTGCCCGCCCACGTCCATGTCCCACAGGTCGTGGTGGGTGAACTGGAAGTACCAGCGCACCTTGCCGGTGGCGATATCCAGCGCGGTCAGGCCGGCGGCGTATTTCTCCGATTCTGGTGTACGGAAACCACCGAACTGGTCGGGCGTCTGGTTACCCATCGGCAGGTAGAGCATGCCGAGTTTTTCATCGACGCTGAACATGGACCACATGTTCGGCGAGTTACGGGTGTAGGTCTGGCCTTCGGCAATCGGCGTAGTGTCGTCCGGGTTGCCGCTGTCCCAGTTCCACACCAGCTCGCCGGTGTGCACGTCATAGGCGCGGATGACCCCGCTTGGCTCGTCGGTGGAGACGTTATCGGTGACGTGGCCACCGATCACCACCAGGTTCTGGGTCACGGCCGGTGGCGACGTGGAGTAGTAACCGCCGGCCGTGAAGCCGCCAATGTTGGCGGTCAGGTCGACCTGGCCCTTGTCACCGAAGTCTTCACACATCTTGCCGGTGTCGGCGTTCAGCGCGATCAGGCGCGTGTCGGCGGTCGGCAGGAAGATCCGGCGTGGGCACACGGTGCTCGCCGGCGTGGTGCTGGCCGCGCCGGTCGGGCTCTGCTCGGCCGAGGCGTACACCGCGTCATCGTGATAGGTCACGCCGCGGCAGGTCATGTGGGCCCAGCCCTTGAAGTTTTCCGCTTTCTGCGTGGAAAGCTTCGGATCGAACCGCCAGATTTCCTTGCCGGTTTCAGGCTCCAGAGCAATCACCTGGCTGTGGGGCGTGCACACGTAGAGCATGCCGTTGACCTTCAGCGGTGTGTTTTCCGCCGTGGTCTCACCCGGGTCGTTCGGCCCTGGCAGGTCGCCAGTGCGATAGGTCCAGGCCGGTTCCAGCTTGCTGACGTTCTCGGGGGTGATCTGCGCCAGGGGCGAATAACGGTCACCATGGGCACTGCGGCCATAGGAGTTCCAATCCCCGTCCGGCATCGCCGGGGCGGTGTTGGTCATGCCAGGCACGCTGTCGCGGTCCAGTTGGCCCTCGATTTCACCCGGATTGGTGAACTGGCTGGCGAGCGCGGTGATGCCGGCAATGACCACGGCGGCGCCCAAAGCACGGGTGCCCATGGGCGAAGCGTCGGGGGTCAACAGTGGACGGCGGAACCACGGCAGCAACATGACGATGCCCAAGGCAAACAGCATTGCCAGGCGCGGCACCAGTTGCCACCAGTCCAGGCCCACTTCCCACAGCGCCCACACGGTGCTGGCGAACAGCACCAGCGCGTACAGGCCCAGGGCTGCACGCCGGGCCATGATCAGCAGCACGCCGGTCAGCGCCAGGCCGATACCGGCCAGCAGGTAATACAGCGAGCCGCCAAGCGTGCTCAGCTTGATTCCCCCCGCCAACAGGGCCAGGCCCATCAATAGAAGCAGAATGCCGAGCAGGCTCGGTAGCAGACGGCTTCGACTCATAGCACCCTCAGTGCTCATAGTGTGATTCTCCGTGAGGTTTTAAGGAGTCCCGCGCAAGTAGTCACTGTAGATGACGATCTTGAGGGGGCATGGTTCAGTTGAAAGAGGTAATTGGGTTGAAGCGGTTGCTGTGGGAGCGAGCCTGCTCGCGATGGCGGCGTTACAGTCGACTTCAATGTTGGATGTGAAATCGCTATCGCGAGCAGGCTCGCTCCCACAAGGGTCTTGTGCACTGACTAGAACGACGACTGAATCTTGATCCCGCCAATCAGCGCGTCATCGACCTTGTCCACGCCGCCCGGATGGCGGATGTACTGCAGGTTCGGGCGCACGGTCAGCCAGTTCGTCACGTGTACGCCGTAATACAACTCGGCGCTGTACTCGGTGTCCTGGGGTGGCAAAAAGGCCGGGTTGTCGTAACCCTGGACGGCGCGGGCCTGGTTGGTGGCCTCGGCGTTCTTGCGGTAAGCCGGGTTGACGTGAACCCGAGCCAGGGCAAAACCGATGTCATCCCTGGCGCGGGCGTCGAACAGCCCCTTGTAGACGAGACCGGCCTGGACATAGTGGTCGATGGCGTTGGTTTTCTTGTCGTGCATCGTGGCGTTGGCGAACACACTCAGGCCACGGGAATGGTCACTGGCGACACTGGTCAGTTGCTGTTGCGCCCCCAACCACACGCCATGCTTGCTCGACGCGCTGCGATACGCCTCGCCGCTCAGGGCGGCCGGCTGGCCGTTGCGATCCTTGTAGGCGTCGGTGGCGTTGGCACTGCTGTAGTAATAACCGGCGCGGTATTCGCCCGGCAGACCATTGAGCTTGGGCGACCACACCAGCTCCACCGGCACTACGGCGCCCTGGGTGCCGCTGCCGCTGAGCTTGAAGCCGTTACCGGTTTCCAGGTTCGAGGGGTTTTGTTCATAAGCCCCGATCTGCGCGTACAGCTCAGGCGTGAGGTGATACTTGACCCGCAGCGCCCACTGGCTGACCGGCCAGTTGTACCAGATGCCGCCCACCCAGTTGCCCACTTGCGAGCCGCAGAACGCCAGGTTCTGGAAGTCGCAGGGGAAGCTGTTGAAATCCTCGCCCTCACCGAAACGACCGGCCTTGATATCGAGCCGGTCATCGAAAAATGCCTGCTGATACCACATCTGCGTCAACCGCCAGGTCTGGCCACGGCCCCAGACTTCCTGGGCGGAAGTGAAACCGCCAACGCGCGGGTCGTTGATCCGGTCATTGCTGATGTTATTGCCGCTGCGCTCGGTGACCGTCAGTTGAAACTCGGCGGCGTGCCAACCGAGGATTTTCTGCAGGTCCAGGTGCGTGCCGAAGGCGAACTGGTCGCTGTAGCGAGCGGTGCGGTCATGGTCGTAGCCGCCGTGCAGGTTGCTGCCCATTTCACCGGTGTAATCGAACTTGAAGTCGTAGCCTTTTTTCGCGAGTTCGCTTCGCGTGCCGTTCCAGTCACCCAGCATCCAGGGTGAGTCGCTGTCGAACGCGGGAGCGGCCTGAGCGCCGATGGCAATGCCCAAGGCGCCGAGACCGGCCATCAGGTGAAGGGTGTTTCTGGCGGCAATACAGTGCCGGACAGCGCTGTCTTGCAGAGTCTGAACATCGAACATAAAGAAGGAATTCTTGATCTTTTTAGGGGATTCGCTGAACGCCGGGGGCTTTGGCACGGCAGAAGAAGCGTTTCAGCAGGCGGCGCAAGGATAATGTCCTGTTACAAATAGAGAAAGGCCTTTTACTGACATGAATCATTTCGGATTCGGTAACAGTAGGCGTTGCGCAAAGCCGCGAAACAAACAGGCAGCGTTTCAGTGATACTTCCACCACGCGGGCACCTCGGCTAAGGTGCGCGGCTTTACACCTCTTTGCGCGAAGGCCTCCCATGACCGAATCCAACAACAACCCGCTGCACGGCGTGACGCTGGAGCAGATCCTCAACGCCCTGGTGCAGCACTACGAATGGTCGGGTCTGGCCGAGCGCATCGACATTCGTTGCTTCAAGAGCGATCCGAGCATCAAGTCCAGCCTGACCTTTTTGCGCAAGACGCCGTGGGCGCGGGAGAAAGTCGAGCGGCTGTACATCAAGCTGATGCGCACCAAACGACCGGTCTGAGCCGTGGACATTCAGATCCGTCGGCGCCCCGCGCTGCGACAGTGCTTCGTGTCAGTGGCGGCCCTGTTGGGCTGGGCCGGGTTGAGCATCCAGTTGTACCTGATCCTGCTCGGTCGCTGGGAACTGGGCGCAAGCTTGCTCGGCGGCCTGGTGAACTTTCTCAGTTTCTTCACCGTGCTGACCAACACTCTGGTGGCCGTGGTGCTGACCTGGGAACTGATCCAGCGAGAATCGCCGGCCCGGCGCTGGTTCTTGCAGCCGGGGGTCAGCAGCGGCATTACCGTGAGCATTACCTTGGTCGGCCTGGCCTACAACCTGCTGCTGCGACATCTGTGGCAACCCGAAGGCTGGCAGTTCGTGGCCGACGAATTGCTGCACGACGTCATGCCGTTGCTGTTCATGACCTACTGGTGGTTCTGCGTGCCCAAGGGCACCTTGCGCATGAAGCACATCGGGCTGTGGATGATTTACCCGGTGGTGTACTTCGCGTGGCTCCTGCTGCGGGGGGAATTACTGGCGGCGTACCCCTACCCTTTCATTGACGTGGCGAACCTGGGTTATCCACAGGTGCTCATCAATGCCGCAGGGATATTGGCGGGGTTTGTCGCGATTGCGCTGGGGGTGGTGGGATTGGATCGGTGGCGTCGCTGAAATAAAGATTTTGGGGAACAGCATCTGTGGAAGCCAAACCTGTGGGAGCAAGGCTTGCCCGCGATGAACGATCACGCGGTCCACCTGACGACCTGGGTGCCTGCATCGCGAGCAAGTTTTGCTCCCACAGGTACGTGCTCCTACAGAGTCTTGTGTGGGCGTCAGCGCCTCACCGGCAACATCCACACCAATCCACTGGCCTTGGCCCTTTCATGACACAACGCCAGAACACTGCGTCGCTCATCGTTGTCCATCCGGCTCCAACGGGTGATTTCCGCCACGGTGCGCTGGCAGCCGGTGCAGATGTCGTCATCGTCCAGGGCGCAGATGTTCACGCAGGGCGACGGAACCGGGCGTTCTGGCGGGTTCATTGCTCTTGCTCGGCCAAGTCGCGGGCGTAGCGCTGCGCGTTGTGAACATAGTGCGCCGCGCTGGCCTCGAGCATCTTCTTCTGCGCTTCGGTCAATTCCCGCACAACCTTGCCGGGTGAGCCCATCACCAGCGAACCGTCAGGAACCTCCTTGCCTTCGCCGATCAGCGAGTTGGCGCCGATGATGCAGTTCTTGCCGATCTTCGCGCCGTTGAGGATCACCGCATTGATGCCGATAAGGCTGTAGTCCCCCACCGTGCAACCGTGAAGCATGGCGTTATGGCCGATGGTCACGCCGGTGCCGATGGTCAGCGGGAAGCCCATGTCGGTGTGCATCACCGTGCCGTCCTGCACGTTGCTGTTTTTGCCGATCAGGATCAGTTCGTTATCGCCACGCAGCACCGCGTTGAACCAGACATTGGCGCCTTCTTCGAGGCGGACCTTGCCCACCAATGTGGCGTTGGGGGCGACCCAGCTCTGTGGGTGGGTTTCGACACGGGCATCACCCAGGCGGTATTTCATGAGGTTCCTCGGGGCTTCAGGTATTGATGAAAGTCTTGGGCGGGGTGTGCAGGTCAATGCCGGCGTCGAACATCAGGTTGACCAGTTCGACCACCATGATCGCCGTCAGGCCCCAGATCTTGTACTCGCCAAAACGATAGCTGGGCACATACCAACTGCAGCCCTGGTAGTCGATGCGATGCGTGTGTTCGCGCGGGTCCTTGCGAAAGAACTCCAGCGGTACGCTGAACACCGCGGCGATCTCGGCATCGTTGGCCTGGTATTCGACGTAATCGGGAATCACCCCCACGTAGGGCGTGACCTTGATGCCGTGCAGCGAGATCAAGGGACTGAGGGGGCCGATCACTTCCACCAGGCCGGGGGGCAGGCCAATTTCTTCTTCGGCTTCGCGCAAGGCGGTGAAAATCAGGTCCGGATCTTCCGGGTCGCGGCGCCCACCGGGAAATGCAACTTCGCCGCCATGAGTCGAAAGCCCGCTGGCGCGCAGGGTCAGGACCAGTTCCGGCTCGTCACTGCGGGTAATGGGCACCAGCACCGCCGCTTCAGGGAAACGTCGGTCAGTCTCCAGATCACGTGGGGTATGGTTGCTTACTCGATGCAGTAGCTCGTCCAGCATGAGACTTCTCGATTTATTCGCTACCTTGCATCATGCACCAATCAGGCAAGCCGCCCAACCCCCGCACTGCGACGTGTCGCGAAACGACAACTTGCCGACAGCCGCCCGCAGACGCCAAGATAGGCGCAGCATTCAGGAACCCAAGCATGAAATTCTGCAGCCAGTGCGGTAACCCGGTAACCCAGCGTATCCCCGAAGGCGACTCGCGCTTGCGCTTTGTCTGCGATACCTGCCACACCATCCACTACCAGAACCCCAATATCGTGGCCGGTTGCGTGCCGACCTGGGGCAGCAAAGTGCTGCTGTGCCGACGTGCCATCGAGCCACGGCGCGGTTACTGGACATTGCCGGCAGGTTTCATGGAGAACGGCGAAACCGTCGAGCAGGCCGCCGTGCGCGAGACCGCCGAAGAAGCCTGCGCCCGCGTGCGCAACCTGAGCATTTATACGCTGATCGATGTTCCGCATATCAGCCAGGTGCATGTATTCTTCCGCGCCGAGCTGGTGGACGAAGATTTCGCCGCCGGGCCCGAGAGCCTGGAAGTGAAACTGTTCGACGAAGCGGACATTCCCTGGGACGAGCTGGCTTTCCGCACGGTGGGCCGTACCCTAGAATACTTCTATGCTGACCGGCGAACCGAGGACTACCCGGTGCGATCCGAATCGATCCCGCCGCTGGCCCAGCCTGCCAATACCTAAAAATCCACAATAGCCGCGACACCTCTAGGGATATCGTTTCAATGCGCTGGTTGCTTGTCCTGTTCTGCTTGTCGTTCGCTGCGGTGTCCCAGGCTTCTGCGGTGGGAACCTACAACGGCAAGACCATCGAAAAAGTGCTGGTGCTCAAGTCCGCCCATCAATTGCAATTGATCAACGACGGCAAACCACTGAAGACCTATCGCATTTCTTTGGGCAAGGGCGCCAAAAAAGGCCCCAAGCTGATCGAAGGCGACAAGCGCACCCCCGAGGGTTTCTACTGGATCGACTGGCGCAAGACCAGCGACCGCTTCTACCTGTCGATGCACATTTCCTACCCCAACATCAGCGACGCCGCCCGCGCCCGCCGTGAAGGCGTGGAACCGGGGGGCATGATCATGATCCATGGCACCCCGGATTCCGAAGAAAACCCTGAGCAGCTGTTCCACACCCTGGACTGGACCGACGGCTGCATTGCCATGCGCAATGTGGACATGCGCGAGGTGTGGAACCTGGTGCCGGATGGCACCATGATCGAGATCCGGCCGTAGCGCCCGACCACACATGAGTTCCCTGTGGCGAGGGGATTTATCCCCGTTGGACTGCGCAGCAGTCCCCTAAGCCAACAACTCAATCTGCCTGAAACACCGAATTGCCTGGCTTGAGGGCTGCTGCGCAGCCCAGCGGGGATAAATCCCCTCGCCACAGGTCCGTGCCCACAGTTGTGTTTCAACCTATATCGCGACCAATAAAAAACCCGCTGAATCAATCAGCGGGTTTCTCATTCAACGGCCGGACGATCAAAAATCCTCCAACCGCCACACTTCATAAGCCGGTGTCTCATAGGGATGGCTCTGCTTCAACGCCGCCACCGCCGCACGAATCAACTCATCGGCCACGACAAGCTCCACTTTCCATTCCTCGACCTGCTCGACCTGCCCCGCTTCGCCAATGAACGGCTGGCTGCCGTCCAAGGGGCGGAACTGGCCCAGGCCCAGCACTTGCCAGGCGCAGTGGTCATAGGCGCCGATCCGTCCGCCACCGGCGGCGAATACGGCGCTTTTGACCACGTCCAGGTGGCTGGCCGGTACGAAGAAGCAGAGCTTGTACACGCCCTTAGTTCACCCAGACGCGGGCGTTGCGGAACATGCGCATCCATGGTGCGTCTTCGTTCCAGTCGTCCGAACGCCACGAGTTCTGCACCGCGCGGAACACACGCTCCGGGTGTGGCATCATGATCGTGACGCGGCCGTCGCGGCTGGTCAGGCCGGTGATTCCGCGCGGCGAGCCGTTCGGGTTGGCCGGGTAGGTTTCGGTGACCTTGCCGTGGTTGTCGACGAATCGCAGCGACACGCAACCGGACAAATCGGCTTCGAGCAGGGCTTCTTCGCTTTCGAATTCCGCATGGCCTTCGCCGTGGGCGATGGCGATCGGCATGCGCGAACCGGCCATGCCCTGCAGGAAGATCGAGTTGGATTCCTGGACCTGGACCATCGCCACGCGCGCTTCGAACTGCTCGGAACGGTTACGCACGAAGTGCGGCCAGAACTCGCTGCCCGGGATCAACTCGTGCAGGTTGGACATCATCTGGCAACCGTTGCACACGCCGAGGGTGAAGCTGTCGGTGCGTTCGAAGAAGCCCTGGAACGCGTCGCGGGCGCGGCTGTTGAACAGTGCCGACTTGGCCCAGCCTTCACCGGCACCCAGCACGTCGCCGTAGGAGAAACCGCCACAGGCGACCATGCCCTTGAAGTCGTTCAGGTCGACACGGCCGGCCAGGATATCGCTCATGTGCACGTCGATCGCGTTGAAACCGGCGCGGTCGAACGCCGCCGCCATTTCCACCTGACCGTTGACACCCTGCTCACGCAGCACCGCCACTTGTGGGCGAATGCCTTTCTTGATGTAAGGCGCGGCCACGTCATGATTGACGTCGTAGCTGAGCTTGGCGCTCAAACCCGGGTTGTCTTCTTCCAGCAGCGCGTCGAATTCCTGCTCGGCGCAGTCGGCATTGTCCCGCAAGCGCTGGATCTGGTAGCTGGTTTCCGCCCACTGGCGCTGCAACAGACGGCGCTGGCCTTCGAAGACGGTGTCGCCGTTGAAGGTGATGTTGATGTGGGCGTTGTTGATCGGCTGGCCGATCACCGAGACGCAGTCGGCCAGGCCCGCTGCGCTGAACTGGGCAAGGATGTCCGGGGTGGCGTCCTGGCGAACCTGGATCACCGCGCCCAGTTCCTCGTTGAACAGGATGGCCGGGATTTCAGCCGTAGACTCGGCAACGCTGTCGAGGGTCAGGCTCAGGCCGCAATGGCCGGCGAAAGCCATTTCCACCACGGTGGTCAGCAAACCACCGTCGGAACGGTCGTGGTAGGCCAGCAGATGACCGTCGGCGTTGAGGCCCTGGATGACCGCGAAGAACGCCTTCAGGTCTTCGGCATCGTCGACGTCCGGCGCTTGCGAGCCGAGCTTGCCGTGCACCTGGGCGAGGATCGAGGCGCCCATGCGGTTCTGGCCACGGCCCAGGTCGATCAGGATCAGGTCGGTGGTGCCCTTGTCCATGCGCAGTTGCGGGGTCAGGGTCTGGCGGATGTCGGTGACCGGGGCGAAACCGGTGACGATCAGCGACAGCGGCGAGGTGACGCTCTTGTCCACGCCCTCATCGTTCCAGCGCGTGGCCATGGACATGGAGTCCTTGCCCACCGGAATGGTGATGCCCAGCTCCGGGCACAGCTCCATGCCGACAGCCTTGACGGTGTCGTACAGGCGGGCGTCTTCACCCGGGTGACCGGCGGCGGACATCCAGTTGGCCGACAGTTTGATGTCGGAGATCTTGCCGATGCGCGAGGCCGCGATGTTGGTCAGGGTCTCGCCAATCGCCATGCGGCCCGACGCCGGAGCGTCCAGCAACGCCAACGGCGTGCGCTCGCCCATGGCCATGGCTTCGCCGGTGTAGACGTCGAAGCTGGTGGCGGTCACGGCAACGTCGGCCACCGGCACCTGCCACGGGCCGACCATTTGATCACGGGCCACAAGACCGGTGATGGTGCGGTCGCCGATGGTGATCAGGAAACTTTTGCTCGCCACGGCCGGGTGGTGCAGAACGCGCTCGATGGAATCGGCAACGTCGAGCGTCGACGGGTCGAAATCATCGCCCAGCTCGGCTTCGCGAACGGCCGAACGGTGCATGCGCGGGGCCTTGCCCAGCAGCACTTCCAGCGGCATGTCCACCGGACTGTTGCCGAAGTGGCTGTCGGTGACGGTCAGTTGCGGCTCGGCAGTGGCTTCGCCGACCACGGCGAACGGGCAGCGCTCGCGTTCGCAAATGGCCTGGAAACACTCGAAGTCGGCCGGGCCGACCGCCAGGACATAACGTTCCTGGGATTCGTTGCTCCAGATTTCGTGCGGGGCCATGCCCGGCTCGTCGTTCGGAATGTTGCGCAGTTCGAAGCGGCCACCACGGCCACCGTCGTTGACCAATTCCGGGAAGGCGTTGGACAGGCCGCCCGCGCCGACGTCGTGGATGAAGCTGATGGGGTTGTGTTCACCCAACTGCCAGCAACGGTCGATGACTTCCTGGCAACGGCGTTCCATTTCCGGGTTTTCCCGCTGGACCGAGGCGAAGTCCAGGTCCGCCGAGCTGGTGCCGGTGGCCATGGAGGAAGCGGCGCCGCCGCCCAGGCCGATCAGCATGGCCGGCCCACCGAGGACGATCAGCTTGGAACCGACCAGGATCTCGCCTTTCTGCACGTGTTCGGCGCGGATGTTGCCCATGCCGCCGGCGAGCATGATCGGCTTGTGGTAGCCGCGCACTTCTTCACCGCGAGGGGTGGTGATGGATTGCTCGAAGGTACGAAAGTAACCGGTCAGGGCCGGACGGCCGAATTCGTTGTTGAACGCCGCGCCCCCAAGAGGACCTTCGATCATGATGTCCAGCGCGTTGACGATGCGCTCGGGCTTGCCGTAGGGCTTTTCCCACGGCTGTTCAAAGCCCGGGATCTGCAGGTTCGATACGGTGAAGCCGGTCAGGCCAGCCTTGGGCTTGGCACCGCGACCGGTGGCGCCTTCGTCGCGGATCTCGCCACCGGAACCGGTGGACGCACCCGGGAACGGGGCGATGGCGGTCGGGTGGTTGTGAGTCTCGACCTTCATCAGGATGTGCACCGGCTCCTGGACCGCACCGTACTGGCGGGTCTCAGGGTTCGGGTAGAAACGCCCGGCGACGTTGCCGACGATCACCGCGGCGTTGTCCTTGTAGGCCGAGAGCACACCTTCGTTGTGCATCTGATAGGTGTTCTTGATCATGCCGAACAGGCTTTTTTCCTGGCTCTGGCCATCAATGTCCCAACTGGCGTTGAAGATCTTGTGCCGGCAGTGCTCGGAGTTGGCCTGGGCGAACATCATCAGTTCGATGTCGTGGGGGTTGCGCTTCAAGCCCTGGAAGGCGTTGACCAGGTAATCGATCTCGTCTTCGGCCAGGGCCAGGCCCAGTTCGGCGTTGGCTTTTTCCAGTGCGGCACGGCCGCCGCCCAGCACATCGATGGCGGTCAGCGGTTTTGGCTCGGCATGGCTGAACAGGCCCGCGGCCTGCTCCAGGTTGCCCAGGACGATCTGGGTCATGCGGTCATGCAGGCCCTCGGCGATCAGTTGGGCCTCGGCCTCGCTGAACTCACCGGCGACATAAAAGGCAATGCCGCGCTCCAGGCGCTGGATTTTCGCCAGGCCGCAGTTACGGGCGATGTCGCTGGCCTTGCTCGACCATGGCGAAATGGTGCCGAAACGTGGCAGCACCAGGAACAGACGACCGGTCGGCTCCTGGACAGGAACACTGGGACCGTACTTCAGAAGGCGCGCGAGCACCTGCTGTTCGTCGCCGGTCAAACCGCCGGTGACTTCGGCGAAGTGAGCGAATTCAGCATACAAGCCACTGACAGCCGGAACCTTCTGGCTCAGTTGCTCAAGGAGTTTGCTGTGGCGAAAGGCAGAAAGGGCAGGAGCGCCGCGCAGGATCAACATCTTCGGGACAGCCTCGGGAAGGGGGTGTGCTTTGAGGCCGTGCATTCTAGCCTAAACCGCTGGCGACGGCACCCGAAACGGCACGTACGATGCTGGCCGAATGTCGGTCTTTGCAGGAATGGCTCTTCCGGCCCCCGTTTGCACGGTCGTACCGAGATATTTTTCATCGGGGCAAAACACGGCGCCCCCCGGCCCGCCTGTGTTGCGGACACGTTTTGCAACCGCTAGCAGACTGGCCTTCTGCTGTCGAGATATGGCGGTCGGGGCCGTTTGCGTATACTGCGCAGATGTTTTCCCCAACGGCTTTGCGTCCGCGGTACGCCAAGTGGCTGATCGCAACCGGACTCTTCCTGGTGCTCAGTGGTTGTGTTGAGAAACCCAACACACTGGAGCGCGTGAAGGAGGATGGCGTGCTGCGGGTGGTTACCCGAAACAGCCCCGCCACCTACTTCCAGGATCGCAATGGTGAAACCGGCTTCGAATACGAGCTGGTGAAGCGTTTCGCCGACGATTTGGGGGTGGAGCTGAAAATCGAGACCGCCGACAACCTCGATGACCTTTTCACCCAGCTGGGCAAGCCCAACGGCCCGGTACTGGCTGCCGCCGGCCTGGTCAGCAGCGAAAAACGCAAGAGTCAGGTGCGATTTTCCCACTCCTACCTCGAAGTCACCCCACAAATCATCTACCGCAACGGCCAATCACGCCCCACCGACCCGGCCGCCCTGGCGGGCAAGAAGATCATGGTGCTCAAGGGCAGCACCCACGCCGAACAATTGGCGCAGTTGAAACAGAAATATCCCGGCATCGAATACGAAGAGTCCGACGCGGTAGAAGTCGTCGACCTGCTGCGCATGGTGGATGAAGGCCAGATCGACCTGACGCTGGTGGATTCCAACGAAGTGGCAATGAACCAGGTGTACTTCCCCAACGTGCGGGTCGCTTTCGACCTGGGCGATGCCAGCAACCAGAGCTGGGCCGTGGCCCCCGGCGAAGACAACAGCCTGCTCAACGAAATCAACGCCTACCTGGACAAGGTGCAGAAGAATGGCACCCTGCAACGCCTGAAGGATCGCTACTACGGGCACGTTGATGTCCTGGGTTATGTTGGCGCCTACACCTTCGCCCAGCATTTGCAGCAACGTCTGCCCAAGTATGAGAAGCATTTCAAGAACTACGCCAAGGCCGAAAAAGTCGACTGGCGCCTGCTGGCGGCCATCGGCTACCAGGAATCACTGTGGCAGCCGACAGTCACGTCCAAGACCGGTGTGCGCGGCCTGATGATGCTGACCCAGAACACCGCCCAGGCCATGGGTGTGTCCAATCGCCTGGATCCCAAGCAGAGCATCATGGGTGGCGCCAAGTACCTGGCCTACATAAAAGAACAACTGGACGAGAGCATCGAGGAGCCGGACCGCACCTGGTTCGCCCTCGCCGCCTATAACGTGGGTGGCGGTCACCTGGATGACGCTCGCAAACTGGCGGCCAAGGAAGGGTTGAATCCGAACAAGTGGCTGGATGTGAAGAAGATCCTGCCGCGCCTTTCCCAGAAGAAGTGGTACAGCAAAACCCGCTACGGCTACGCCCGGGGCGGTGAACCGGTGCATTTCGTGGCGAACATCCGTCGCTACTACGACATCCTGACCTGGGTCACACAGCCGCAGCTCGAAGGCGACCAAGTGGCCGAGGGCAACCTGCACGTGCCGGGCGTCGACAAGAGCAAGCCGAACCCGGAAACCCCGCCGCTCTGAATCCCCAATACACTGAGGCCCCCTTGTGGGAGCGAGCCTGCTCGCGATAGCGGTGTGTCAGTCGACATCAATGGTGAATGTCAGACCGCTATCGCGAGCAGGCTCGCTCCCACACGGGCCCTGCGTATGCATCAAACTTTGGCGGCTGCCAGGATCAGCGCTTTCATTTCAGCCACCGCCGACTTGAACCCGACAAACAATGCATGGGCCACCAGCGCATGGCCAATGTTCAGTTCATTGATGCCCTTGATGGCCGCGACGGCCTCGACGTTGTGGTAATGCAAGCCATGGCCAGCATTCACAATCAGGCCCTGGGCCAGGCCGAAGGCGACGCCATCGGCTACCCGCTGCAGCTCTTCAGCTACCTCGGTGGGCGTTTGCGCATCGGCATAACGGCCAGTGTGCAGTTCGATGGCCGGGGCACCGACGCGCCTGGAGGCTTCGATCTGCCGCTCGTCGGCGTCGATGAACAGCGACACCTCTGCGCCGATCTTCGACAAACGCTCCACCGCCGCCCTGATCCGTGCTTCCTGCCCCGCTACGTCCAGGCCGCCTTCGGTGGTCAGCTCCTGACGCGTCTCGGGCACCAGGCAAATGTGCGCGGGGCGGATGCGTTCGGCAAACACCATCATTTCTTCGGTCACGCCCATTTCGAAATTCATGCGCGTTTGCAGCACGTCCTTGAGCAGCAGTACGTCGCGCTCCTGGATGTGACGGCGGTCTTCACGCAGGTGCACGGTGATGCCGTCGGCGCCTGCCTCTTCAGCATCCAGCGCGGCCTTGACCGGGTCCGGGTAGCGGGTACCACGGGCTTGGCGCAGGGTGGCGACATGGTCGATGTTCACGCCGAGAAGAATGCGATTGCTGGTGCTCACGAAAAGCGCTCCTGAGATGGACAGAGATTCGGCCCACAGCATACGGGTTGATCAAGGCTTGCGAAACAGCTCGCGACTGACCAGCGGCCGACCGCCCAAATGAACCGCCAGGGCCTGGCGCATCAGACGCTTGGCCGCCGAGAGCGCGCCCGGCGCACTCCAGTCGGCCTCGGCCATGGCCAGAAGTTCGGTGCCATTGAACAACCCGGGTTGCAGCAGGTAGACCTGTTCCAGGCCGGCATCCACCTGCAGCCGATACAGACCGTCCGCTGCGATGGGCTCGCCATGCAGGTCGGTGTTCAGGGCAAAACCGTAGCCCAGATCGTCCAGTAGCCGCCATTCGAAGGAACGCAACAGCGGTTCCAGAGGGCGACCTTCGGCCAGGGCCAACAGTGTGGCGGCATAGTGATCGAACACTGCGGGATGGGGGTCTTCGGCGGGCAGCAGGCGGATCAGCAGCTCGTTGAGATAAAGGCCGCTGAACAACGCCTCGCCGTTAAGCCAGGCCGCAACACCGTTGCTCTCCATGCGCCCGACGTTCTTCAACTCGCCCCGCCCCCGGAATTCCACTTCCAGCGGCACGAACGGCCGCGCCAGCGTTCCGGCCTTGCCACGCGCGCTCCGCAACACCGCCCGCAGTCGCCCCTGGGGCGTAAGAAAGTCCACCAAGGCGCTGCTTTCGCGGTAGGCGCGCGAATGCAGGACGTAGGCGGGTTGGGCGGTGGGTTGGGTTGGCGGCATGGGATCGCAGCTCTCAATGAGTAAACGCAGTATTACTGACAACCACAAACCACTGTGGGAGCGAGCCTGCTCGCGATGAGGGACTGATATTCAACAGGAATGTTGACTGACAGACCGCTATCGCGAGCAGGCTCGCTCCCACAATGGAAATTCATGCACTCAGGAAGAGCTTTACAGGTCGCCGTAACCCAACGACCGCAGCGCCCGCTCATCATCGGACCAACCGCCCTTCACCTTGACCCACAGGTTGAGCATGATCTTGGAGTCGAACAACAGCTCCATGTCCTTGCGCGCTTCGGTGCCGATGCGCTTGATACGCTCGCCCTTGTCGCCAATGATGATTTTTTTCTGGCCGTCGCGTTCGACGAGGATCAGCGCATGGATGTGCAGCGTCTTGCCCTGCTGCTTGAACTCTTCGATTTCCACGGTGATCTGGTACGGCAGCTCTGCGCCCAATTGGCGCATGATTTTCTCGCGCACCAGTTCGGCGGCCAGGAAGCGGCTGCTGCGGTCGGTGATCTGGTCTTCGGGGAAGAAGTGATCGTTTTCCGGCAGGTGCTCGGCGATCACCCGCTCCAGCGCATCGAGATTGTGGCCGTGCTGGGCCGAGATGGGCATGATCTGGGCGTTGGGCAGTTGCTCCTGCAACCAGCTCAGGTGCGGCATCAATTCGGCCTTGTCTTCGATGCGGTCGGTCTTGTTCAGCGCCACGATCAAGGGACCCGTCACGTACTGGACGCGCTCGAGAACCATCTGGTCTTCTTCGGTCCACTTGGTGCGATCAACCACAAAGATCACCACATCGACGTCTTTCAGCGCCGCCGAAGCAGTCTTGTTCATGTAGCGGTTCAGCGCTTTTTCGCCACCTTTGTGCATGCCGGGGGTATCAACGTAGATCGCCTGTACGGCACCTTCGGTCTTGATACCCAGCATGTTGTGGCGGGTGGTCTGGGGCTTGCGCGAAGTGATCGCCAGCTTCTGGCCCAGGATGTGATTGAGCAGCGTGGACTTGCCCACGTTCGGCCGGCCGACAATGGCGACATAGCCGCAGCGGGTGACGGTTGTATCAGTCATTGCCATTCTCCACGCCCAGGGCAATCAGTGCTGCGGCGGCCGCTACCTGTTCGGCAATACGACGACTCACACCCTGACCCCGGCTTTTTTCATTCAATAAGACCACTTCGCATTCAACGAAGAAGGTTCGGCAATGCGGCTCGCCCTGGATATCCACCACTTCGTAACGCGGCAGCTCGCAACTGCGCGATTGCAGGAATTCCTGCAAACGGGTTTTCGGGTCCTTGTTGGTGTCCACCAGCGTCAGGCTGTCGATCTCGGAGGTCAGCCAGGCCAGCACGCGCTCACGCGCCATTTCCATGCCGGCGTCCAGGTAGATCGCGCCAATCAGCGCTTCCAGGGCATCGGCCAGAATCGACTCACGACGGAAACCGCCGCTCTTTAATTCACCGGAGCCCAGGCGCAGGTACTCACCCAGGTCGAAACCGCGGGCCAGCACGGCCAGGGTCTCACCTTTGACCAGGCGCGCGCGCAAACGCGACAACTGGCCTTCCCGAGCCAGCGGGAAGCGTTCGAACAATGCCTCGCCAGCCACGAAGTTGAGGATGGCATCACCCAGAAATTCCAGGCGTTCGTTGTTGCGCCCGGCAAAACTGCGGTGAGTGAGAGCCAGAAGCATCAGCTCCTGATCCTTGAAAGTGTAGCCGAGCTGACGCTCGAGACGGCTTAGAGAAACGCTCACGGTTTACCCACGCTGAGTTCGTGGCTGGATTCCACCACCACGGCCGCGAAGTGCCGTTGGCTTGGGACAATTAACGCTGTGTTCAAAAATGACGTCCTGACTATCGTTGGCTTCATGCCTTCGGGCAGCCTTGTGCAGGCTCCAGAAATGCATTCGGCGCTGTGTTCAACAGCGCCGTGTGTGATTACTTGATCAGGCCAACCCGCGAGAAATTCGGCAGGTGACTGAGTTTGGGTTCCGGCCAGCTCATCCAGACCGCAAAGGCCTTGCCGACGATATTACGGTCGGGGACCATGCCCAGCATGTCCTTGGGAATGTTCGGATCATCCCAGTACCGGCTGTCGTTGGAGTTGTCGCGGTTGTCGCCCATCATGAAATAGTGCCCGGCCGGCACGGTCCACGAATGGTCCGGTGCGGCGCGGTAACGGCTCATTTCCTTGCGGATAAGGTGTTCGGCCTCGCCGAGTTTTTCCTGGTAGAGCTCGGCGCTGCCCAGTGTGCCCGGCTCGGAGCCGATCAACCGTTCGGCCACCAGTTCACCGTTGACGAACAGGCGCTTGTCGGCGCTGTAGCGAATCTTGTCTCCCGGCAAGCCGACCACACGCTTGATGTAGTTGACGTTCGGATCGCTCGGAAAACGGAACACCATGACATCGCCGCGTTGCGGGTCACCGATTTCGATGACCTTCTTGTCGATCACCGGCAGGCGGATCCCGTAGGAGAACTTGTTCACCAGGATGAAATCGCCCACATCCAGGGTCGGCTTCATTGAGCCGGACGGGATCTGGAACGGTTCCACCAGGAACGAGCGCAGCACCAGTACGATGAACAACACCGGAAAGAACGACTTGCCGTATTCGACCAGCAGCGGTTCCTTGTTGAGTTTTTCGACCACCACCCCATCAGGCTGGCTGACGCTGCCCTGATAGGAGGCGATGGCAGCCCGGCGCCGCGGCGCCAGGAACAACAGATCAAGCAACGCCAACAGGCCGCAGACGAACACGGCGATAACCAGCAACAGCGGGAAATTTAGCGACATAGGACCTAACTATCCAACCTGAGCACCGCAAGGAAGGCTTCCTGTGGAATTTCCACGTTACCAACCTGCTTCATGCGTTTTTTACCGGCCTTCTGCTTTTCCAACAGCTTGCGCTTACGGCTGACGTCGCCGCCATAGCATTTGGCCAATACGTTCTTTCTGAGCGCCTTGACGGTTGTACGCGCCACAATCTGCCCACCAATGGCGGCCTGGATTGCCACATCGAACATCTGCCGCGGAATCAGTTCCTTCATCTTCTCGGTCAATGCACGACCTTTGTAGTGCGCGTTGTCACGGTGCACGATCAATGCCAGGGCATCGACTTTCTCACCGTTGATCAGCACATCCAGCTTCACCAGATTAGCCGATTGGTAACGATCGAAATGATAGTCCAGCGAAGCATAGCCGCGACTGGTGGATTTCAGGCGATCGAAGAAGTCCAGCACCACTTCGTTCATCGGCAGGTCGTAGGTCACCTGGACCTGGGTACCGAGGAACAGCATGTCGTGCTGCACGCCCCGCTTTTCGATGCACAGGGTAATGACGTTGCCCAGATGCTCCTGCGGCACAAGGATGTTGGCCCGCACGATCGGCTCGCGCATATCCTCGATGGCCGACAGGTCCGGCAACTTGGACGGGTTGTCGACGTAGATGGTTTCGCCGTTCTTGAGCAGCAGCTCGAAAATTACCGTCGGCGCCGTGGTGATCAGGTCCAGGTCGTACTCGCGCTCCAGGCGCTCCTGGATGATCTCCATGTGCAGCATGCCCAGGAATCCGCAACGGAAGCCAAAGCCCAGGGCGTCGGAGCTTTCCGGGGTGTATTGCAGGGACGAGTCGTTCAGGGTCAGCTTTTGCAGGGCTTCGCGGAAATCCTCGAAGTCGTCGGAGCTGACTGGGAACAGGCCGGCGTAGACCTGAGGCTGGATACGCTTGAAGCCGGGCAGCACATCGACGTCGGGGGTGGAGCTCAAGGTCAGGGTGTCACCGACCGGTGCACCGTGAATGTCCTTGATGCCGGCGATGATGAAACCCACTTCACCGGCCTTCAGATCAACGGTGGCGGTGTGTTTCGGGTTGAAGACACCGACGCTGTCCACCAGGTGGATCTTGCCGGTGGATTTGACCAGGATCTTGTCACCCTTCTTGACGCGGCCGTGGCGCACGCGAACCAGGGAGACGACGCCCAGGTAGTTGTCGAACCAGGAATCGATGATCAACGCTTGCAGCGGATCTTCGATATTGCCGGTCGGCGCAGGAATGGTGGTCACCAGGCGCTCGAGCACTTCGTCCACGCCCAGGCCGGTCTTGGCGCTGCAAGTGACCGCGTCGGTGGCATCGATGCCGATGATTTTCTCGATTTCTTCCTTCACGCGGTCCGGATCGGCCTGGGGCAGGTCGATCTTGTTCAGCACCGGCATGACTTCCAGGCCCTGCTCGATGGCCGTGTAGCAGTTGGCAACCGATTGCGCCTCGACGCCCTGGCCGGCATCGACCACCAGCAATGCACCTTCACAGGCCGCCAGCGACCGGCTGACTTCATAGGTGAAGTCGACGTGGCCCGGGGTATCGATGAAGTTCAGCTGATAGGTAATGCCGTCGCGGGCCTTGTAGTAGAGCGTAACGCTGTGGGCCTTGATGGTGATCCCGCGCTCACGCTCCAGATCCATGGAATCCAGGACCTGGGCCTCCATTTCACGCTCGGCCAGGCCGCCGCACATCTGGATGAAGCGATCAGCCAGCGTCGACTTACCATGGTCAATGTGGGCGATGATGGAGAAATTGCGGATATGACTCAAATCACTCACGGATCAACACTCAAAAAGGCTGCAGGCATGGCCCGCCGAAAAATAGCCGGGAATTGTACCTGATACACCGCGCAAGTGGGAGCAAGCTTTGCTCCCACACAGCCTTGCCCCCGCAGCCCCCTCGCCATCGGTGCGCTGATCAACCGGCCCGGCGCAACAGCCAGAGCCCGGCCAAGGCGCAGACGGCGGCCGGTACCAGCACCGCAAACAGCGGCGAGAAACCGAATACCAGGCTCGACGGCCCCAGCAAATCCTGGGCAATACGGAAGGTGAAACCCACCAGTACGCCGGTAAACACACGCTGACCGAGGGTCACCGAACGCAGCGGGCCGAAGATGAAGGAAATCGCCATCAGCACCAAGGCTGCGGTGACCAGCGGCTGCAACACCTTGACCCAAAAAGCCAGCCAGTAGCGACCGTTGTTCAAGCCCTGATCCGCCAGATAGTGGATATACCCCCACAAACCGGTAATCGACAGGGAGTCCGGCGCCATCACCACAGTGCTGAGCAACTGCGGGCTCAGCGCCACGTCCCAACGCTCTTGCGGCGCGGCGACCACTTCGGTGCGCTTGTCATGGAACAACGTGGTGGTGACATCATTGAGCTGCCAGTGATCTTCAACAAACTTGGCGCGCTTGGCGAAGCTCGACGACAGCATGTGCCGCTGGTCGTCGAAACGGTAGCGGGTCACGCCATACAGGACACCGTTGGGCTGGACCGAGTTGATGTGGATGAACTCGTCACCCTGGCGGTGCCACAGGCCGTGCTTGGCGCTTTGTGCGTCGCCACCACCCTGGGCCAGGGAACGGTTGGCCTGAGCGGTGTTTTCGGTGGCCGGGGCAACGTATTCGCCGACCAGCAAACCCACCAGCATCAGCACCAGCATCGGTTTCATCACGGCCCAGACGATCCGACCAACGGAAACACCGGCGGCGCGCATGATGGTCAGCTCGCTGTTACTTGCCAGGCTGCCCAGGCCGATCAGGCAACCGATCAGCGCCGCCATCGGCAACATGTCGTAGAGCCGCCGTGGGGCGGTCAGCAATACGTAGCTCAACACGTCCATCAAGGTATAGGTGTCGCTGACATCACCCATTTCATCGATGAAGGCGAACAGGGTCGCCAGGCCAAGAATGATCCCCAGCACCGCGAGAATCGCCATGAACACACTGCTGCCGATGTACCGATCGAGTTTAACCACGGGCCACCTCCAGCGCGCTGCGACGACTGGCCAGCTTCAGGCGCAGTGGTTCCCAGTAGAGCAACCCGAGGCCAATCGCCAGGAAGATCGAATGCACCCACCAAAGGCCCAGCGCGGGCGGGATCTTGCCTTTCTCCAGCGCGCTACGGGCGGAAATCAGGATGGTCAGGTAAGCCATATACAGAAGAATCGCCGGTAGCAGCTTGAGGAAACGGCCCTGGCGCGGATTGACTCGCGCCAGCGGGACCGCCATGAGGGTCACGATGAATACCAGCAGCGGCAGCGAAAGGCGCCATTGCAATTCAGTGCGCGCCCGAATGTCGTTGTTGCCCAGCAAGCTGGAGGTGGGCATGGCATCGCGGTCGGTGACTTCGTCGCTGACCTCGGGCTTGGGCAGCAATACGCCATAGGTGTCGTACTTGATGGCCCGGTAATCGGCCTGCCCCGGCTTGCCGTCGTAGCGGTAGCCGTTTTCCAGGATCAGGTAGCGGTTGCCGTCGGGGTTGATTTCCTGACGCCCCTTCTCAGCCACCAGCACCGAAATGCCGCGGTCCTTCTTGGTGTCGGAAGACACGTTCTTTTGCGTAATGAAGACGCCGCCCAGGTCGACCCGGTCTTCCGAGAGTTCTTCGGTATAGGTGACGCGAGTCCCGTCGCGCAGGGCCTGGAAGCGCCCGGGCACCAAGGTGTCGAACTCGGTCAGGGCGTCCTGCTGGTTGATCAGCATCTGGAACTGGTTGGCTCCCTGGGGCGCCAGGCTAAGACTCAGCCAGGCCACAACCAGCGCCACCAGAGTGGCCGGGAAGAGGGTCATGCGAAACAGGCGTTGCTGGCTCATGCCGGTGGCCGACAGCACGGTCATTTCGCTGTCCAGGTACAACCGGCCGTAGGCCAGCAGAATACCCAGGAACAACCCCAGCGGCAGGATCAGTTGCAAAAAGCCCGGCAGGCGAAAGCCCATGATCAGGAACAGCGAGCCTGGATCCAGGGCACCGGAGGCCGCCTGGGCGAGGTATTTAATGAAGCGCCCGCTCATGATGATGACCAGCAGCACGGCGCTGACGGCGCTCAGGGTCAGCAGGACTTCGCGGGATAGATAACGGAAGACGATCACACCAGACACTCCAGGGCTGTCAGGCTAGGATTTGTACGAAAAGTGCCTGCGCGACGATCATGCTGCGTTGAAAACAGGCTCGGAATGCTCATTGACAACCAGTCAACTCCGCTTCCTCGCCTGTTTTCGCCTTGCCTGATCGCCGCTCGGCGACTTTTCATACAAACCCTAAGGCGGCCAAACAAGCAAACGTATCGAGCCGGCCCGCCACAGCGCGCCGCCGAAAAAAGAGCCGCATTATCCTGTGATTGGGGGCGCCTGTCACTTCGCACGCTTTAACCCGGTGCTTAAAGCCACAATTTAGCGCTGTCGGTGGGGTTGTCAGGCCCTGGCGCCGGGGTTCAAACTGCGGCCTTTGTCGCCGGCAAGCACCGGCGCTTCTCTTATATAGAAGAAGCTCGCTCAGCGCGCCATTGTGTCGGCGCCTGGCATCTTGACCATTCATTCAGGGATCCGGACATGGAACTGGTTGTAAAAAGCGTCAGCCCAGAAACGTTGAAAACCGCCACGCTGGTGGTTGCCGTCGGTGAAAACCGCCAGCTCGGCGTCGTCGCCACCCAACTCGACAGCCTGAGCGGCGGTGCCATCAGCGCTGTGCTCAAGCGCGGCGACCTGGCTGGCAAAGTCGGCCAGAGCCTGTTGCTGCACAACCTGCCCAACCTCAAGGCCGAGCGCGTGATGCTGGTGGGCGTGGGCAAGGACGCCGAACTGGGCGACCGTCCGTTCCGTAAAATCATCGCCGGCGTGTTGGGCACCCTCAAGGGTCTGGGTGGCGCTGATGCCGTCCTGGCGCTGGACGAGTTGGTGGTCAAGGGTCGCGACAGCTACGGCAAAAACCGCCTGCTGGCTGAAACCCTGGTGGACGGCGAATACCAGTTCGACCAGTTCAAGAGCCAGAAAGCCGAACCCCGCGCCCTAAAAAAAATCACCCTGCTGACCATCAAGGCTGCCCAGGCTGAAGTTCAGCGTGCCGTGACCCACGCCACCGCGATCGCCAACGGCATGGCCTTCACCCGCGACCTGGGCAATCTGCCACCGAACATCTGCCACCCGACGTTCATGGGTGAACAGGCCAAGGCGTTGGGCAAGGAATTCAAGGGCTTGAAAGTCGAAGTCTTCGACGAAAAGAAAATCAAAGACCTGGGCATGGGCTCGTTCTACTCCGTCGGCCAGGGCAGCGCACAGCCGCCACGCCTGATCGTCATGCAATACAACGGTGGCAAGAAGTCCGAGAAGCCGTACGCACTGGTCGGCAAGGGCATCACCTTCGACACCGGCGGCATCAGCCTCAAGCCGGGCGCCGGCATGGATGAAATGAAGTACGACATGGGCGGCGCCGCGAGCGTGTTCGGCACCCTGCGCGCCGTGCTCGAACTGCAACTGCCGATCAACCTGGTGTGCATCCTGGCCTGCGCCGAGAACATGCCCAGCGGTAACGCCTCGCGTCCAGGCGACATCGTCACCACCATGAGCGGCCAGACCGTGGAAATCCTCAACACCGACGCCGAAGGCCGCCTGGTGCTGTGTGACGCCCTCACCTACTCCGAACGCTTCAAGCCGCAAGCGGTGATCGACATCGCCACCCTGACCGGCGCCTGCGTCGTCGCCCTCGGCGCCCACACCTCGGGCCTGCTGGGCAACAACGACGAGCTGATCGGCCAACTGCTCAGCGCCGGCCAGCAAGCCGACGACCGCGCCTGGCAATTGCCGCTGTTCGACGAATACCAGGAGCAGCTGGACAGCCCGTTCGCCGACATCGCCAACATCGGCGGCCCGAAAGCCGGGACGATCACCGCGGCGTGCTTCCTCTCGCGCTTCACCAAGAACCTGAACTGGGCGCACCTGGATATCGCCGGCACAGCCTGGACCAGCGGCGGCAAGGACAAGGGCGCCACCGGCCGGCCGGTTCCCCTGCTGACCCAATACCTGCTGGACCGCGCCAAGGCCTGACACCGATGACCGGCGTTGGCGTCGCCTTCGGGCGGCGCCAATGGCGGCTCAGGAACTGCAATGACCAAAGTCGATTTCTACATCCTGCCCAGCGCCGATCCGTCGGCGCGGCTGGATTTCGCCTGCAAGCTCACCGAAAAGGCCTGGCGCATGGGCCACCGCATCTACCTGCATTGCAGCGATGCCGCCCAGCGCGATGACCTCGATGCACGTCTGTGGGCCTTCAAGGGCGAGAGCTTCGTACCCCATGGCCCGGCCGAAAACGAACCCGAAGGATTGATCGTGCTCGGGCTGGGAGATGACTGCGGTCAGCACCAGGACTTGCTGGTCAACCTTGACCTGAAAGTGCCGCCTTTTGCCCAGCGCTTCGCCCGTGTGGCGGAAGTGGTGGTGGAAGACCCGGGCATCCGGCAAGCCGCGCGGGAGAGTTTCCGTTTCTACCGCGAACAGGGCTATCCTCTGCAAGACCACCGTTTACAGCGACTCTGAGCCCACGATGGACACTCCAAAACCGCCACAAAAGCCCACGCACCTGCTGGACGACCTCGAGTCGATCCGCCAACTGCTCGGCGACGACAACCTGCAACCACCGCTGTTGACCGATACGGTGGAGCACGAGCCCGAGCATGACGAGCAGATTCCACTGCTGTTCGAGCCGATCAACGGCCAGCCCGAACCCAAGCCGGCGCCCAAGGCCGAGGCCAAAGGCCCCGATGCGCTGTTGCACCTGGAAAGCGAACTGCGCGCCGCCGCGCAATTGATCATGCAAGACGTCATCGACGACTTCGCTCCGCACATCGAGACCGAGATCAAGCGCCGGCTGGATGCGCGGATGGAGCGATTGCTGAGTCAGTACGAATAACGCCCTCTGCCTCATTGTGAACATCCTGCGGGAGCGAGCCTGCTCGCGATAACGGACTGTCAGTCCCCATTGATGTTGAATCTGCTGGCCTCATCGCGAGCAGGCTCGCTCCCACAGGGTTCAACCGTGTCCGGCTTCTCGCTTGCTGCGTGTGGCTTGCATCTCCCCCGCCCGCTATACTTCCCGGCTTTTCCTGAATAAATGCCAATAGGGTCCCGCCGCGCATGGATAAGACCTACCAGCCGCACGCCATTGAAACTTCCTGGTACAACACCTGGGAGTCCGAGAATTATTTCGCTCCGCAAGGCGCGGGCGATTCCTACACCATCATGATCCCGCCGCCGAACGTCACCGGCAGCCTGCACATGGGCCACGGTTTCAACAACGCGATCATGGATGCCCTGATCCGTTTCCGCCGCATGCAAGGCCGCAACACCCTTTGGCAGCCGGGCACCGACCACGCTGGCATCGCCACGCAGATGCTGGTGGAACGTCGCCTCGAAGCCCAGGGCCAGAACCGCCATGACCTGGGACGCGAGAAATTCCTCGAGAAAGTCTGGGAATGGAAAGACGAGTCCGGTGGCAACATCAGCCGCCAGATTCGTCGCCTGGGCTCGTCCGTGGACTGGAGCCGCGAACGCTTCACCATGGATGACGGTCTTTCGGAAGCGGTGAAGGAAGCCTTCGTGCGCCTGCATGAAGACGGCCTGATCTATCGCGGCAAGCGCCTGGTCAACTGGGACACCAAGTTGCACACGGCCATTTCCGACCTCGAAGTGGAGAACCACGACGAGAAAGGCTTCCTGTGGAACCTGAAGTACCCGCTGGCCGACGGCGCCAAGACCGCCGAAGGCAAGGATTACCTGATCGTCGCCACCACGCGCCCGGAAACCATGCTGGGTGACTCCGCCGTTGCGGTGAACCCGAACGATGAGCGCTACCAAGCCCTGATTGGCAAGTTCGTCGAGCTGCCCCTGGTTGGCCGGCGCATTCCGATCATCGGCGACGATTACTGCGACCCCGAATTCGGCACCGGTTGCGTGAAAATCACCCCGGCCCACGATTTCAACGACTACGAAGTCGGCAAGCGCCACAACCTGCCGCTGCTGAACATCTTCGACAAGAACGCCAACGTGTTGCCGGCGGCCCAGGTGTTCAACCTCGACGGCACGCTGAACGAAAGCGTCGACGGCCAGATCCCGGCCGAATACGCCGGCCTGGACCGCTTTGAAGCGCGCAAGCAGATCGTCGCGGCATTCGACGCAGCCGGCCTGCTGGTCAGCGTCGATGATCACGGCCTGAAAGTGCCGAAAGGCGACCGCTCCGGCACCATTATCGAGCCGTGGCTGACCGATCAGTGGTACGTATCCACCAAACCGCTGGCCGAGCCTGCGATCGCTGCGGTAGAAGATGGCCGCATCCAGTTCGTGCCCAAGCAATACGAAAACATGTACTTCTCGTGGATGCGTGACATCCAGGACTGGTGCATCAGCCGCCAACTGTGGTGGGGCCACCGCATCCCGGCCTGGTACGACGAGTCAGGCAAGGTCTACGTCGGCCGCGATGAAGCCGAAGTCCGCGCCAAGCACAACCTCGGTCCGGACGTAGCTCTGCAACAGGACAACGACGTACTCGATACCTGGTTCAGCTCCGGCCTGTGGACCTTCTCCACTCTGGGCTGGCCGCAGCAGACCGAGTTCCTGAAGAAATTCCACTCCACCGACGTACTGGTCACCGGCTTCGACATCATTTTCTTCTGGGTCGCCCGGATGATCATGCTGACCATGCACTTGGTGAAAAACGAGGACGGCACGCCACAAGTCCCATTCAAGACCGTCTACGTGCACGGCCTGGTGCGCGATGGCCAGGGCCAGAAGATGTCCAAGTCCAAGGGCAACGTCCTGGACCCGCTGGACATCATCGACGGCATCGATCTGGAAACCCTGGTGCAGAAACGCACTTCGGGCCTGATGCAGCCAAAACTGGCGAAGAAAATCGAGAAGGCCACCCGCGAAGAATTCGCCGACGGCATCGCCAGCTACGGCACCGACGCCCTGCGCTTCACCTTCTGCTCGCTGGCGTCCACCGGTCGTGACATCAAGTTCGACATGGGCCGCGTCGAGGGTTATCGCAACTTCTGCAACAAGATCTGGAACGCCGCGCGCTACGTGCTGGACAAGGGCGAAGACTGCGGCCAGAACGGCGAAGCCTTTGAGCTGACCCTGGCTGATCGCTGGATTATTTCCCAGCTGCAACGCACCGAAGCCGAAGTGACCCGCCAGCTCGATCAGTTCCGTTTCGACCTGGCGGCACAAGCGTTGTACGAGTTCATCTGGAACCAGTATTGCGACTGGTACCTGGAACTGTCCAAACCAGTGCTGTGGGACGAAAACGCCCCGGTCGAACGCCAGCGCGGCACCCGCCGCACCCTGGTGCGCGTGCTGGAAGTCGCCCTGCGCCTGGCGCATCCGTTCATGCCGTTCATCACCGAGGAAATCTGGCAGCGTGTCGCTCCGCTGGCGGGCGCCCAAGGCAAGACGATCATGCTGCAGCCGTGGCCGGTGGCCAACGAAACCCGCATCGACCCGGCCGCCGAAGACGACATCGAATGGCTCAAGACCTTCATGCTGGGCCTGCGTAACATCCGCGCCGAAATGAACATCGGCCCGGGCAAACCGCTGAACCTGTTCCTGAACAATGCCAGCGCCGAAGACCTGCGCCGCCTCCACGAGAACGAAGCACTGCTCAAGAAACTGGCCAAGCTCGAATCGGTGACCGTCCTGGCCGCTGGCGAAGAAGCACCGCTGTCCGCCACCGCCTTGGTTGGCGAGATGGAAGTGCTGGTGCCGATGGCCGGCCTGATCGACAAGGCTGCCGAACTGGCGCGCCTGGATAAGGAAATCCTGCGTTTGAAGGGCGAAGTCCAGCGTGTCGGCGGCAAACTGTCCAACGCCGGTTTCGTTGACAAGGCGCCGGCTGAAGTCATCGAGAAGGAACGCGCCAAACTGGCCGAGGCTGAACAGGCCTTGGGCAAGCTGGCCGAGCAACATGCGCGGATCTCCAGCCTGTAACGGGGATTTGCAATGAAGAAGGAGGTCCTGATGGACCTCCTTTTTTATGCCTGGTACTTTCTAGTGAACACGCTTACCCCCTGTGGGAGCGAGCCTGCTCGCGATGACGGCGGTACATCCAACATTGGTGCAAGCTGACCCACCGCTATCGCGAGCAGGCTCGCTCCCACAGTAGATCGCGCCGATCGTTGCAGTTGGGTTCGCAGGGGCAGGATGTGGGACAATACCCGCCACTTTTTTGAACCCTCCCCGAATCGACCCGCACATGACCGCCCCTCGCACGCCCAAGCCAGCACGCTCCAAGCCCAAACCCGCCATCGAGGCCAAAGTGCCGCGGGAGAAAGCCAGCCTGCACCCACGCAATCGCCACCAGGGTCACTACGACTTCCCGGCATTGATCAAGTCCACGCCCGAATTGGCGAAGTTCGTGATCATCAACCCCTATGGCAAGGAAAGCATCGACTTCGCCAGCCCGGAAGCCGTAAGGGTGTTCAACCGGGCGCTGCTCAAGTCCTTCTACGGCATCGCCCATTGGGGCATTCCGGCCGACTACTTGTGCCCTCCGGTGCCAGGACGCGCGGACTACGTGCATTTCCTCGCTGATTTACTGGCCAGCCACAACGAAGGAACGATTCCACGCGGGGCGGCGGTGAAGGTGCTGGACATCGGCACGGGGGCCAACTGCGTGTACCCGCTGATCGGCTACAGCGATTACCGCTGGCATTTCCTCGGTTCGGAAATCGATCCGACGGCCATTGCCTCGGCCAAAGCCATTGTCCAGTCCAACGGGCTGAACAAAGCCATCCAACTGCGCCAGCAAGCCAACCGC
Source organism: Pseudomonas sp. N-1-13 (assembly GCF_057787095.1). Taxonomy (NCBI): domain Bacteria; kingdom Pseudomonadati; phylum Pseudomonadota; class Gammaproteobacteria; order Pseudomonadales; family Pseudomonadaceae; genus Pseudomonas; species Pseudomonas sp. N-1-13. The sequence continues at coordinate 4,724,045 of NZ_JBYNRI010000001.1, forward strand.
AAGCAGATCCTGTTGGGTTTGCTGGAAGAGGCCGAGCGGTTCGACCTGACAATGTGCAACCCACCCTTCCACGCCTCCCTGGAGGAAGCCACCAAGGGCAGCCAGCGCAAATGGCGTGCGCTGGGCAAGGCCGACCCGAAGCGCAAGCTGCCGGTGCTGAATTTTGGCGGTCAGGCGGCGGAGTTGTGGTGCGAGGGCGGAGAGGCCCGGTTTGTGACGCAACTGATCGGCGAGAGCGCACAGGTGGCCAGCCAGGTGCTGTGGTTCAGCACGCTGGTGTCAAAGGCGTCGAATCTACCGGCGATTCAAACCGCCTTGAAAAAGGCCGGGGCGCTGCACAGCCAGGTGGTGGAAATGTCCCAGGGGCAGAAGCAGAGCCGCTTTGTGGCCTGGACCTTCCAGACCGAGGCACAGCAGCAGGCGTGGCGCCAGTCGCGTTGGGTTCGCAAGGGCTGAGTGGGAGCAAGGCCTTGCTGCCACAAATGCCCTGACCACAGACCACTTTTTCCAAGGCAATAAAAAACCGTGCCCGGATCACTCCGCAGCACGGTTTTCTTTTAAACGCGATCTTACTTGTTGATGCCATCGGTCAGCGCTTTGGCTGGAACGAACTTAACAACTTTCTTGGCAGCGATTTCGATGGCTGCGCCAGTCGAAGGGTTGCGGCCGGTGCGGGCAGGACGCTCGGTGACTTTCAGCTTGCCGATGCCTGGCAAGGTGATTTCGCCGCCATTTTCCAGCTGATCGGCAACGATCTGACCCAGTTGGTCCAAAGCGTTACGCGCGGTGGTTTTAGGCGCGTCGATAGCTTCAGCGATGTCAGCGATCAGTTGGTCTTTAGTAAGAGCCATGTAGTGTTCCTTCCCTATCAAATTCATATGGATTGCAGAGTGCAGTGTCAGCCATCGAGCCCGATCTCAGAGGATCAGACACCCTCGGTAATCACCACGACGGATCGGGGTAATAGATGCCGAAAACCGGGTTTGGTTCGACCTGACAAATGCTGAATGCACGCTTAACGCAGTGACTTCGCGTAAGACCGGGCAAAACTAGCACAACGCCTGTGAAATATCCGCCTCTAGCTACCCATTTGGTCAGCTTTCTTGCGCGAAAACGGTAAAAAAATGCATATGGCGTGTCGGACGGGTCTGAAAGGGGCTTTGCAGGGTTCCAAAACCAGTGATTGCGGTACACTGGGCCTTTTTGGGGGAGCGCGCCCTCCTCTCTTTCATCAGCCGAGAAATCCATGCCGATCCGTCATTGCATCGTCCACCTGATCGACAAAAAACCCGACGGCACGCCCGCCGTGCTCCATGCCCGTGACTCCGAGTTGAGCGAGTCCACGGCCATCGAGAACATGCTCGCCGACCTCAACGAGAGCTACAACGCCAAACAAGGCAAGGCCTGGGGCTTCTTCCATGCCGAGTCCGGGGCGCACCCGTTTAGCGGCTGGCTGAAGGAGTATCTCGACGGCGGCAAGGACTTCACCGCATTCAGTCGCGTAGCGGTGGAGCACCTGCAAAAGCTGATGGAAGAGTCCAACCTCTCGGTGGGCGGCCACGTGCTGTTTGCCCATTATCAACAGGGCATGACCGATTACCTGGCGATCGCCCTGCTGCACCACAGCGAAGGCGTGGCGGTCACCGACGAACTGGACGTGACCCCGTCCCGTCACCTTGATCTGGGCCAACTGCACCTGGCAGCGCGGATCAATGTGTCGGAATGGCAGAACAACAAACAGTCCAAGCAGTACATCTCGTTCATCAAGGGCAAGAACGGCAAGAAGGTCTCGGAATATTTCCGCGACTTCATCGGCTGCCAGGAAGGCGTCGACGGCCCCGGCGAGACCCGCACCCTGCTCAAGGCCTTCAGTGATTTCGTCGAAAGCGAAGACCTGCCCGAAGACGACGCCCGGGAGAAAACCAAGACCCTGGTGGATTACGCCAGCAGCCAGGCCAAGCTCGGCGAGCCGATGGGCCTGGAAGAACTGTCCGAACTGATCGACGAAGATCGCCCGAAAGCCTTCTACGACCACATTCGCAACAAGGACTACGGGTTGTCGCCGGAAATCCCGGCGGATAAACGCACCCTCAACCAGTTCCGCCGCTTCACCGGCCGCGCCGAAGGCTTGTCCATCAGCTTTGAAGCCCACCTGCTGGGCTCCAAGATCGAATATGACGAAGAAGCCGGCACGCTGATCATCAAGGGCCTGCCCACGTCGCTGACCGATCAGCTCAAGCGCCGTAACTGATGCTCGCAAAGGCCCTGAAGAAGTTTCTGCTGATTTTGCTGGTGGTTGTGGCGTACCAGAACTGGGGCAAGATCGAGCGGGTATTCAATCCCTCGCAGATGCTGCCAGAACAGATCCGGGCCGATGCCCGGGTCGTGCTGTACGCCACCGACTGGTGCGGTTACTGCAAGGCGACCCGGCGGTTCCTGGATGAAAAAGGCGTGCCCTATCGCGAGTTCGATATCGAGAAAGACGCTCAGGCGCGCAAGGCCTATGAGGCGCTGGGCGGGCGCGGGATCCCGATTCTGGATGTAAATGGCACGCTGATTCGTGGTTTTGAGCCGCAGAACATCCTTGAGGCACTGTCCGCGAAATAGGTTTGTCCGCTAGCGATGATGCTGGATCGGATGGCCTCATCGCGAGCAGGCTCGCTCCCACAGGGATTCGTGGCGGACGCCAAGCCTGTTACCACTGCAAATCCAGTGTGGGAGCGAGCTTGCTCGCGATGGCGGTGGTCCAGTCAGAGCGCCAGCCCTGGGTAGACGGTAAGCGCCCATTAGTCGGGACTGTCAACTCCTACAGTATCAATGCCTGAAATAGCGTTCATTTTTTATATGCCCCCTCAGCCGAAGCCGTCGCTGAGCCGAACCTCTTGCGAGAACGCCTGAACAGACGGAGCATATAAAATGAACTCGATACAGCACTACCCAGCCCGAAACCGCGTTATAAAAAACACCCACCGCGCCCTGGTGTTGTCTTTCATTGCGATCTACGCCGGTTCCGCCTCTGCCGCGCAATACACCTGCCAACTCTTCCTGCCACCGAATCAAACCGTCATACAGACCACCACCGTTTTCAACGGGAGCAGCACGAGCGATGCAATCCGCCGCGCCACAACGATCTTCGACCTGCAAGGCCTTATTCCTCCCAATGCGCCACACCTGGTTCTATGCGAGCTGTAATATCGGGTGATCGCTTCTGGAATAAACGCCCGGAATTGCCTGCTCCGGGCGACAGATCGACTTTAATCGAGCGCCTGACTTTCTTATCAGGTTGATAATTGAAAACCCAGCCGTGGAAAGTGCACATGCACCACACCGCCAAGCGCGTCTTCGCGACGCAGGATCAGCTCTTCACGACCGGCAAATAACAACTCTCCGGCCACCGGGTCGACGCCATAATCGGTTGCGGCAATCGTCACCTGCTGCCCTTTCGTGAACCCGTTCGGTTCCTCGAATGACTCATCCGGCAGCGCTGCCGGCGCAGCGTTGCGAGCCACTTCCAAAGCCTCTTCGGAACTCATCGCGTTCGACGCGCCATGGCCAAAACCCAGCACTCGCGCCAACCATGCCGAGATCGCCGGGTAGGTGTCTACCAGCGGCGAAGTCACCGCAGTGCATTTGAGAAACCACAGAGGGTGAGCCATGGCGAAGTCGGCAATCGATGGATCGCCCAACAGAAAGTCACCCTCCTCGCGCTGCAACTGTTGCTCAAGACGCGCCATGATCGTGGGCCATTGGTGCTTGGCCTGTTCGGCAGACAGGCGCGTGGTGGTACCGCCACTGAACAGCCCGGCCCGATCGCTGATAAACGTCTTGATGACTTCAGGCGGCAACTTGGCGAAACGCACCGCCACCGACTCCGGCTGAAACACCAGGCTTACCGCATGTTGAAACACCACCGAATCGGCCCATGCGGCAAAAGACGCTGCAATCATCTCCCGGCCTTCGGGAAACAACGCCGGCGAAGCTTTTTCCTGCTCCAACCGACGGGCGATCAGCGCCGTGTCGCAATAGATATCCGCGCCGATCTGCAATACCGGGGTCTTGCGGTAGCCGCCCGTCAGTGCCGTCAGGTCGGGCTTGGGCATCATTGGCGGGATATGCACCGAACGCCAGGACAGGCCCTTGAAACCCAGTAACAAGCGGGCTTTCTCGGCGAAGGGAGACGTCGGGTAATGATGAAGAATCAGCTCTGACATGAGGTTCGCCACTGCGGGGAGGAAGTCCCGCAGCTTAGCGTGCCATGATCCGACAGCCTACCCTTCTGATGAAGCCGTATCAGCGCGGTTGATGGAACATCGATGCGCTCGCCACCAGGCACTCCTTGGCGCTTTTCTTGAGTTTCTTGATCAATCGCTCCTGGCGCAGGGCTTCACCCTTGTCGCGACAGGCTTCGGTGTACACCAACGCCACCGCCGGGCTGGAAAGGAAAAAACGCGCGCCCTTGCCGCTTTGATGCTTGGCGAAACGCCGTACCGGATCATCACTGATGCCGCAGTACAGCGAACCGTTGGCGGCCCGCACCAGGTAGACGAACCAGGGTTTGCCCGGTTCGGCTGCAGCTTGCCCTGGCAGGTCGGAGGATGGGTTGGCGGTCGTCACAGGATGTTCAGCAGACGTGTAGAAAACAAGCCGCAATCTTATCAGCGACTGGCCTGAAACGCCCGTAGCCCCTTGAGGGCCTGGGCTCTGACGGCATTGCGCACCAGCGGCGTCCAGCCCAGCAGCAGGCCCTTGGTGCCCAATGCCTGGCGGGACCAGCGCCACAGATCAAAACTGTCATGGTGCTCGCAAATCTTGCCGTCGCGAAACACGAACCGTGCCTGAATGTCATTGACCACCGTGTTGCCGGTCTGACTGAACAGGTAAGTCGCCACCCAGTGGGCACCGCCGGTACGCTCATCGCTGCGCACGTTATCGAAGGTCAGGGAAAAATCCTTGGCCCGAGTGGTGAGCATGCGCCACATGTCGCCGGCATCGCGCCCGCGCAGTTCACCAAACGCCGGGTCGCTGAACACCACGTCGTCGGTGTAGCAGGCGCTCATGGCGTCGGCATCCAGACGCTGGAAGGCCTGGTAGAAGCGGGTGATCAAGGCGTTGTGGGCATCACTCATGGACAAGCTCCGAAAATCTTCAGTAGAGCTGCACGATAATCTGCTCTGGCGAGGAACACTATCGTCATTCGCCATGAAAATAACATCAGCGAAGATCACTGACTCTTTCGCTGCTGACCCCGACATATAGCGCCCGGCCGGCCCCGATGCCCGCGATGATCGCGCCCAGGCCAATCACACCGAAGATCCAACCCAGAGCACTCCAGCCGCCGGTCCAGTCGTGGACCACCCCGACCGCGAACGGCCCCATGGACGCCAATGTGTAGCCGAACCCTTGGGCCATGCTGGAAAGATTCGCCGCCACATGGGCGTCCCGCGAGCGCAGCACGATCAGCGTCAGCGCCAGGCTGAACGTTGCTCCCTGCCCAAGCCCCAGCAGGATCGCCCAACCCCACAAGCCTTCAATGGGCGCATAGAGACATCCAAACAGCCCGCCCAGGGTCATGACCATGACGATCACAATGGCCAGGCGTTGATCCTTGCCCCGAGTCGCCAGCCAGGGCGCCGCCAGGGAACTGATCAGTTGCACGATGACCGAGCCGGACAACACCAGCCCGGCCTGGGTCGGCGTCAGGCCACGGCCGATGAGGATCGACGGCAGCCACCCGAACACGATGTAGGCCAGGGACGACTGCAACCCCATGTACAACGTCACCTGCCAGGCCAACGGGTCACGCAGCAAACCGCGAACCCGATATGCCACCTGATGAGCACCGTGTTTCTGGCCCACTTGCGGCAGCCAGAACACGGCGGCCAGCAGCGCCGGCACCACCCAGAACCCCAGGCCCATCGCCCAGCTGTGATTCAGATGCTCGCTCAACGGCACGGTGGCCCCGGCCGCCATCGCCGCCCCCAGGCACAGCGCCATGGTGTAGACGCCGGTCATGGCGCCGGCGTGTTTGGCGAAGTCACGCTTGACGATGCCCGGCAACAGCACACCGATCACACCAATGCTCGCGCCGGCCAGGATGCTGCCAGCAAACAGGCCGATCTGGCCGAAAGAACTGCGCAAAATGATCCCACCGGCCAGGGCCAGCAAGATTCCCAACACTACCCGTTCAGCTCCAAAGCGCCGCGCCAGCACCGGCGCCAGCGGTGCGAACAGGCCCAGGCAAAGCACTGGCAGCGTCGTCAGCAAGCCGGCCTGGGCAGCCGACAAACCAAGGCTTTTTGAAACTTCACTAAGCAATGGGGCCATGCTCGACAGCGCCGGACGCAGGTTCAGCGCCACCAGGATCAACCCGAGCAGTAACAGCCAGGGTTTGCGCAGCAATGGAGGGGCCTGCTGGGTCTGCTCATCGTCGGTTTCGGCGTCGATCAGCAAATGTTCAAGCTCTGCGGCGCGTTTGGGCGTCGTCGGGGTCATGCGGTCAAGCGTATCGCGGGACATGGAAAGCTCTGGTTCAGGGTTCATTGATCAACTGTCGACGGAGGGCCTTGGCCCATTGCCGAACCTGTTGTTCGACAGCGTCGAGGATTCGATGTGCAGATCGAACACCGGTTGAGGACGAGGACGAAGCTCTGGCGCCACTGCGCGCCGATGACGCTTGGGAAGTCACGATAGCCTTCGCTGAGCGCAGGGGTAGGCAGCATGGGTTGAATTTTCTGACAGATTAGTCAGCTTCTTGTAGGACGGCAACCGCCTAAGGTCAATGCGAGGGAAAAGGAGCGAAATTTTCGATTGGTCAAAATTACCCCTTAAGGGTAATTTTAAGGACAAGGCATACAGTTCTATGGAAAAGAGCACACCCCACTACGACCTGGCAGTCGTCAAGGCCGAAGTCCTCAGGCTGGGGAACAAGGCATTCACAATGAGCGCTCAGCAAGGCGCTCGAAGAATGTCGTTAAGCACTGCCCGGATGCTGCAAATCATGGCCTCGCTGGAGTACAGGATGTTGCACAAATCGATGACGACCTATGCCGATCATCGAATCTGGCAGGACGTTTATCACACCACATTTCAGGATCGGGAGATTTACATCAAGGTGACCTACCGCCCTGGCGGTGGGCATCCGGTAGTCTCCTTCAAGGAGAAAGACCAATGAAAACGCAGCAATGTGTCAACTGCGGTACTCAAGACGCCATGCAACACTTTGAGGGCCGCAGCTTTACCATCGACTACAAGCAGGTAGCACGGCAGGTGCACGACATCGCCGGATGGGAGTGCCGGGTCTGTGGTGAAATCGAATTTGATCACGACACCGACAGCGCGCAACGTTATTCCCAGGCGAGCGATCAGTTGCTCGAAGATTGTGCCCAGGCGATGGCGGCGGAGATGAAACGCATCCGCCGCAAACTGCACCTCACGCAAAAAGACGCGGTGAAACTGCTGTCTGGCGGCGGACACAACGCCTTTTCCCGTTACGAGCGTGGCGAAGTCGCCCCACCGCAACCACTGTTCATGCTGATGCGCCTGCTCGATCGTCATCCCCACCTGATGGCGGAAGTACTCGCACTGAGCGAGGGCACCGATTTGAAGCAGTTGTTGACTACCCGCCATCCGGAACAGGCAACCGTTCTGACACCCTGAATCCCAGGCAAAAATAAACCCGGACAAGTCCGGGTCTATTTCAATGCCTAAGGCCGGATCAATGCAGAATCTGGCTCAGGAACAGCTTGGTGCGGTCGTTCTGCGGGTTATCGAAGAAGTCGTTCGGCGCGGCCTGTTCGACGATTTCGCCCTTGTCCATGAAGATCACACGGTTGGCCACGGTGCGGGCAAAGCCCATTTCGTGGGTCACGCAGAGCATGGTCATGCCGTCTTCGGCCAGGCCGATCATGGTGTCCAGAACCTCTTTCACCATTTCCGGGTCGAGCGCTGAAGTCGGTTCATCGAACAGCATGATTTTCGGTTTCATGCACAGGGCACGGGCGATGGCCACACGCTGCTGCTGGCCGCCGGAGAGCTGGCCCGGGTATTTGTGCGCCTGCTCTGGAATGCGTACGCGCTCCAGGTAATGCATGGCGATTTCCTCGGCCTTGCGCTTGGGCATCTTGCGCACCCACATCGGCGCCAGGGTGCAGTTCTGCAGGATGGTCAAGTGCGGGAACAGGTTGAAGTGCTGGAACACCATGCCGACTTCACGGCGGATCGCTTCGATCTGCTTGAGGTCGTTGGTCAGTTCCACGCCATCGACCACGATGCGACCCTGCTGGTGTTCTTCCAGGCGGTTGAGGCAACGGATGGTGGTGGACTTGCCGGAACCCGACGGGCCGCACAGCACGATACGCTCGCCCTGCTGGACGTTCAGGTTGATGTCTTTCAACACGTGGAACTGGCCGTACCACTTGTTCACGCCCTGCATCTGAATAATGCCTTCAGGGCTCACAGGCTGTTTGATCGCTTCACTCATAAACTACGCTCCTAACGCTTGTGGCCAGTGTCCAGCTTGCGTTCCAAATGCATGGAATAGCGGGACATACCAAAACAGAAAATCCAGAACACCAGGGCGGCGAACACATAGCCTTCGGTGGCCATGCCCAGCCATTTCGGGTCGGCGGCAGCTTGTTTCACGCTGTTGAGCAGGTCGAACAGGCCGATGATGATCACCAGGCTGGTGTCCTTGAACAACGCGATGAAGGTGTTGACGATACCCGGGATCACCATCTTCAGGGCTTGCGGCAGAATCACCAGGCCCATGCTGCGCCAGTAGCCCAGGCCCATCGCCGCGGCCGCTTCGTACTGACCTTTGGGAATGGCTTGCAAGCCGCCACGCACCACTTCAGCCACGTAGGCCGACTGGAACAGGATCACGCCGATCAGTGCCCGCAGCAGCTTGTCGAAGTTCATGCCTTCAGGCAGGAACAGCGGCAGCATCACCGAGGACATGAACAGCACCGTGATCAACGGCACGCCGCGCCAGAATTCGATGAAGGTCACGCAGACCACACGAATCGCCGGCATGTTCGAACGCCGCCCCAAAGCCAGCACGATGCCCAACGGCAAAGCCCCGGCGATACCGACGGTGGCGATCACCAGGGTCAGCATCAGGCCGCCCCATTGGCTGGTCGGCACGGTGGTCAAGCCGAATACACCACCGTGCAACAGGCACCAGGCGATGATCGGATACAGCACCAGGAAACTCAGGCCGTAGACCGCCTTGCGCGGGAAGCGCGAGATGAACAGCGGAGCCACACCAATGACAGCCAACCACACGGTCAGGTCCACGCGCCAGCGCAGGTCCGTCGGATAGTAGCCGTACATGAACTGGCCGAAGCGCTGCTGGATGAACACCCAGCAGGCGCCCTCCTTGGTGCAGTCAGCCTGTGTGGTGCCGACCCAGTTGGCGTCGAGGATCGCCCAACTGATGATCGGTGGAACGACCAGGTAAATCAGGTAGAACGCAAACAACGTCAGCAAGGTGTTGAGCCAGCTGGAGAACATGTTCGCGCGCATCCACGCCACCACGCCGATGCTACTGCTCGGTGGGGGCATGTCAGGTTTGAAAGTATGGGATGTCATGCGCGTTTTTCCTCACCGCTCGATCAGCGCAATGCGCTTGTTGTACCAGTTCATCAGCAGGGAAATGCTGATACTGATCGCCAGGTACACGCTCATGGTGATCGCAATAACTTCGATCGCCTGCCCGGTCTGGTTCAGCACCGTACCGGCAAACAGCGAAACCATTTCCGGATAACCGATACCGGCCGCCAGCGAGGAGTTCTTCGCCAGGTTCAGGTATTGGCTGGTCAGCGGCGGGATGATCACGCGCAGGGCTTGCGGGATGATCACCTTGCGCAAGGTCGGACCGTTACGCAGGCCCAGGGAATGGGCGGCTTCGGTCTGGCCGTGGCTGACCGACTTGATGCCCGAACGCACGATCTCGGCGATGAACGCCGCGGTGTACACCGTCAGTGCCAACGTCAATGCCAGCAATTCGGGAATCAGCACCCAGCCACCGACGAAGTTGAAGCCCTTGAGTTCCGGCATTTCCCAGTGCACAGGGGCTCCGAAGACCAGGGCGCACAGCGCCGGGATTACCAGGAACAGCGCCAGGCCCACCCAGAATTTATGGAACGGCTCACCCGTGGCTTCGAAACGCTTGTTGGCCCAGCGGGTCATCAGCACGATGGCGACGATGGCCAGCACGACGCTGATCACGAATGGCCAAAACCCGTCCGCCACCAGCGCGGCCGGCATGTTCAGGCCCCGGCTGCTGACAAAGAAGGTGTCGCCGAAGTTATGGGCGGCGCGCGGCCCCGGCATGGTGAGGAATACCGCGAAGTACCAGAACAGGATCTGCAGCAGTGGCGGGATATTACGGAAAACCTCCACATACACCGTTGCCACTTTGGCGATGATCCAGTTTTTCGACAGTCGGGCCACGCCGACAATGAAACCGAGAATCGTCGCCAGGATCACGCCGATGAACGTCACCAGCAGAGTGTTGAGCAACCCGATGACAAAGACGCGGGCATAGCTGTCCGCTTCGGTGTAGTCGATCAGGGTTTGAGCGATGCCGAACCCGGCACTGCGCTCCAGAAAGCTGAAGCCGGAGGTGATGCCCCGGTGCTCTAGGTTGGTTTGCGTGTTGTCGAACAGAAACCAGCCCAGTGAAACCACCGCCACAATGGTGACGATCTGAAATACCCAGGCACGCACGCGTGGATCGCTGAGGCTAAGCCTCTGCTTAGGTGCGCCGATTGAATTTTGCATGAAGTGCCCCGCAAAGAATGGAACAGAACATCACCCGGTGGTTGGCCCACCGGGTGATAGAACCATCAGCGCACTGGTGGTGCGTATTGAATGCCGCCGTTGGTCCACAGCGCGTTCAGGCCGCGATCGATTTCCAGCGGGGTGCCTTTGCCGAGGTTGCGCTCGAACACTTCACCGTAGTTACCGACTTGTTTGACGATCTGGACAACCCAGTCTTTGGGCAGCTTCAGGTCTTTACCATATTCACCGTCAGCGCCGAGCATACGGGCGACGTCCGGGTTCTTGGTGGATTTGGCTTCAGCTTCAACGTTCTTCGAAGTGATGCCGGCTTCTTCGGCGTTGAGCATGGCGTAGCCAGTCCAGCGCACAACGGCCAGCCACTCGTCATCGCCGTTACGCACGACCGGGCCCAGTGGTTCCTTGGAAATGGTTTCCGGCAGAACCACGTAGTCCTTCGGCGCGGCCAGCTTGCTGCGCTGGGCAAACAGCTGGGACTTGTCGGAGGTCAGCACGTCGCAACGACCGGATTCCAGCGACTTGGCGCTTTCATCGGAGGTGTCGAAGGTGATCGGGGTGTATTTGAGGCCATTGCCACGGAAGTAGTCGGAGACGTTCAGCTCGGTAGTGGTACCGGCCTGGATGCAGATGGTTGCACCGTCCAGTTCCTTGGCGCTCTTGACGCCCAGCTTGTTGTTTACCAGGAAGCCGATGCCGTCGTAGTAGGTGATGAAGCCTGGAAATTTCAGGCCCATGCCCGCGTCACGGGAACTGGTCATGGTGGTGTTGCGCGAAAGGATGTCGATTTCGCCGGACTGCAGCGCGGTGAAGCGCTCCTTGGCGTTCAACTGGCTGAACTTCACCTTGGTCGCATCGCCAAACACAGCAGCCGCCACGGCACGGCAGAAGTCCGCGTCAATGCCGAGAATCTTGCCACTTGCATCGGGTACCGAGAAACCCGGCAAGCCATCACTCACGCCACATTGCACAAAGCCTTTCTTCTGTACGGCATCCAGGGTTGCACCCGCCTGAGCGAACCCGCTGACGCCGAGCACTGCTGCTGCAGTTACGACGGCCAGGGTGGATTTCAGTAACTTCATTCAAACCTCCAGTTTTGCTCTTGTTGTGTCGGAGCTCGAGCCCTGTCGCACCCTTATGGGGCATTGCCGACCCTTGTTGGCTTTTTTTAGGGTCAACCGACGTCTGGACCTTCGCTATGAGTCTAATAATGAGAATGCCCCTAAACAGGGCGCCTGCCTCATCTCTCACCAATCGGCCGAACGGGCTGTAGCCCTTCACGTTCGCGAAGCCCGTAGCGGCTATTGGCGAACATCCATCACCGGATTTCTGATATCCCATGCGGCGCGTCAAGCTGATAGTGTTACCGCGCAGCGTAAGAATCATCACTCAAGCTACCTCAAAGCAAACGCCGTACCACACCGCTGCGCTTGACCCTTATGAGACACGTCAAGACAAAAACTTTTAAGATTGCGACATCTAATTAACTGAGGCACCGGGCCCGCACTGTAATAACGCACTGAATGAGCGCGCCCGCACAGATTTGGAGCAGACCATGACCGACCCCTTGATTCTCGAGCCCAGCGGCATCGCCGACGCGTGCGTCATCTGGCTCCACGGCCTGGGCGCCGATCGTTACGACTTCCTGCCGGTAGCCGAAATGCTGCAGCAAAGCCTGCTCACGACACGTTTCGTTCTGCCTCAAGCGCCGACCCAGCCGGTGACCATCAACGGCGGCTACGCCATGCCGAGTTGGTACGATATCCGCGCCCTGAGCCCCGCGCGGGCCATCGACGAGCAACAGCTGGAAGTGTCGGCGCAGCGGGTCATCGACCTGATCGAAGCCCAGCGAGCCCTTGGAATAGACGCCTCGCGGATTTTCCTCGCAGGTTTCTCCCAAGGCGGCGCGGTGGTCTATCACACCGCGTTCGTGAAATGGCAGGGTCCATTGGGGGGCGTAGTCGCGCTGTCCACTTATGCACCGACTTTCAGCGAAGAACTGCAATTGTCGGCCAGCCAGCAGCGCATTCCGGTATTGGCGCTACACGGCCAGTACGACGAAGTGGTACTCAACCCCATGGGGCGGACCGCGAAAGAGTATTTGAAACAGCATGGTGTCACCGTGACATGGCAAGAATACCCAATGGGCCATGAAGTGTTACCCGAAGAGATTCGCGACATCGGCACCTGGCTGAGCGAGCGGTTGCGCTAAGCGGGCGTGAGGACATGTCAACCCCTTGACGATCACACTACGCCGCGCCCGTTTCTTGCATTACACTGGCCGGCGTACATTCCTTAACCAATCGATGAGATGACCGTGCTCAAAGCACTCAAGAAGATGTTCGGTAAAAGCGAGGCCGAGCAGCTCGTGCCTGGCCCCAGCGCACCTGCCCACAGCCCGAGTCGTGCCGAGGTGCAAAAAAAGCCGCGGCGGACAACGCCTGTTGCGAACACAGAAAAAGACGCGGCCTCCGCGCCTGTCGCTCCCGCGCCGCAACAGCCACACAACGAAGCCCCCAAGCCACGCCGCGAGCGCGCCCCAAAACCGCCGGTCGTCGCCTGGAAGCTCGAGGATTTCGTCGTAGAACCCCAGGAAGGCAAGACCCGCTTCCATGATTTCAAACTCGCCCCTGAACTGATGCATGCCATCCAGGACCTGGGCTTCCCCTACTGCACGCCAATCCAGGCGCAGGTACTGGGATTCACCCTCGCCGGTAAAGATGCCATCGGCCGCGCCCAGACCGGCACCGGCAAGACCGCCGCGTTCCTGATTTCCATCATTACCCAGTTGCTGCAGACCCCGCCGCCCAAAGAACGCTACATGGGCGAGCCACGGGCGCTGATCATCGCACCGACCCGCGAGCTGGTGGTGCAGATCGCCAAGGACGCCGCCGACCTGACCAAGTACACCGGACTGAACGTCATGACGTTCGTCGGCGGCATGGACTTCGACAAGCAGCTCAAGCACCTCGAAGCCCGTCACTGCGACATTCTGGTGGCAACACCGGGACGCCTGCTGGACTTCAACCAGCGCGGCGATGTGCACCTGGACATGGTCGAGGTGATGGTGCTGGACGAAGCCGACCGCATGCTCGACATGGGCTTCATCCCGCAAGTGCGCCAGATCATTCGCCAGACCCCACCGAAAAGCGAACGCCAGACCCTGCTGTTTTCCGCCACGTTCACCGAAGACGTGATGAACCTGGCCAAGCAATGGACCACCGACCCGTCCATCGTCGAGATCGAGGCGCTGAACGTCGCGAGCGAAAACGTCGAGCAGCACATCTACGCTGTGGCCGGCGCCGACAAGTACAAGCTGCTCTACAACCTGGTCAACGACAACGGTTGGGAGCGCGTGATGGTGTTCGCCAACCGCAAGGACGAAGTACGCCGTATCGAGGAGCGCCTGGTACGCGATGGCGTCAACGCAGCCCAGTTGTCGGGCGACGTGCCGCAACACAAGCGTATCAAGACGCTGGAAGGCTTTCGCGAAGGCAAGATCCGTGTGCTGGTGGCCACCGATGTGGCCGGGCGCGGGATTCATATCGACGGGATCAGCCACGTGATCAACTTCACCCTGCCGGAAGTGCCGGATGACTATGTGCACCGGATCGGGCGTACTGGGCGTGCAGGCGCCGCTGGCGTATCGATCAGCTTCGCCGGTGAGGATGACTCCTATCAGTTGCCGTCCATCGAAGCGTTGCTGGGGAAGAAGATCAATTGCGAAACCCCACCGACTCATCTGCTTCGGCCGATTGAGCGCAAACGCCCTTAACCGTCGTCAGGAACCAGAAAGCGCAGCCGCAAACGCTGCGCTTTTTTTTCGTCCGGGATATTGCCCAAAAGAACTATAAGTCCATAATGGACAAATTAGTTTACACAAAGCACCCCGGAGTCCCGATGTCCAGCACGCCCTACGTGATGACCCAAGCCCAGGCCCGAGAGCTGCTCGGCCAAGTCGACGTACCGCAGATTTTACGCAAGCTGTTCCACGACCTCGCCGCCGGACAGGCCGTCCAACCGCCCCAGCAACTTGTGGCGTTTCCCCAAGGCGCCGGGGATTTCATCAACTACCTGGGCGTGCTGGCTGAAGAGCAGGTCTACGGGGTCAAGACCTCACCGTATATCGTGCGCGAGCAAGGTCCATTGGTGACCGCCTGGACCCTGCTGATGTCGATGCAGACCGGCCAGCCACTGCTGCTGTGCGACGCCGCCGAACTGACGACCGCCCGCACCGCAGCCACCACTGCCGTCGCCGTGGATGCCCTTGCCCCATTCCAGGCCCGGCGCTTGACAGTCATCGGCAGCGGCGCCGTGGCAAGGGCCCACGTGCAATACGTCAAGGGTCTGCGGGATTGGCAAAGCATCAGCCTCTATTCGCCCAGCCTGCAGAATAAATCGGCGCAAGAGCGTGCTTCGCTCACCGAGCTGGATCCGCGCCTGCAAATCGCGGCCAGCCTTGAAGCGGCGCTGCACGACGCCGATGTGGTGATGCTCTGCACCTCGTCCGCCAAGGCAGTGCTCGACCCACAGACACTGAGCAAGCCAGCCCTGATTACCTCCATCAGCACCAATGCTCCGCGCGCCCACGAAGTGCCCCCCCAGAGCCTCAACGACATGGACGTGTTCTGTGACTATCGTCAGACCACCCCCGGTTCGGCCGGTGAAATGTTGATTGCCGCTGAACAGCACGGCTGGGACGCGTCACGCCTGGTTGGGGATTTGCCTGAACTGCTCAGCGAACACGTAGCGCGTCCCGGCTATGAGCGCCATGTGTTTTTCCGCTCCATCGGCCTGGGGTTGGAAGACGTTGCGCTGGCGAATGCGCTTTATCAGTTGCACAACTGACACAGCCAATTTGCCCAGAAGGTTTTACTAACTCCCGGCACCGCGCTCCACAGGAGAGCTTCATGACCTCAGCAGACTTCATCATCATCGGCGGTGGCATCGCCGGTGCTTCCACCGGTTACTGGCTGGCCCCCCACGGTCGGGTCATTGTGCTCGAGCGCGAATCCCATCCGGGCTACCACTCCACAGGGCGCTCGGCGGCGCTGTACAGCGCCGCCTATGGCACGCCTCAGGTGCGGGCGCTGACCCAGGCCAGCCGTGACTTTTTCGACGCCCCACCGGCCGGTTTCTGCGAGCACCCGCTGCTCACCCCACGGGGCGAAATGACCGTGGATTTCACCGGCGACCCGGCCGAGCTGAACAACCAGTACCTCAGCGCCAAGGCCACGGTGCCGCAGATGCAGCTACTCAGCGCCGAAGAAGCCTGTGTGCGACTGCCGATCCTGCGACGGGATAAGGTGCATGGTGCAATCTACGACCCCACCGCCTGTGACATCGACACCGATGCGCTGCACCAAGGCTACCTGCGCGGTATCCGCCGCAACGGCGGTCAGGTGCACACCGACACCGAAGTGCTGGGCCTGAGCCGCGACGATCAGGGGATGTGGCAGGTAGCAACCGCTGGCCAGACCTTCAGCGCTCCGGTGCTGATCAACGCGGCCGGCGCCTGGGCCGATCACATTGCCGAAATGGCCGGCGCGCGCAAGCTGGGCCTGCAACCCAAGCGGCGGGCGGCATTCATTTTTGCCGGCCCCGAGGGCGTGGACATTCATGACTGGCCGATGCTGGTGAGCCTCGACGAGTCGTTCTATATGAAGCCCGACGCCGGCATGTTCCTCGGCTCGCCGGCAAATGCCGATCCGGTGGAACCTCACGACGTACAGCCTGAAGAACTGGACATTGCCATGGGCATCTACCAGATCGAAGAAGCCACCACCCTGACCATCCGCCGTCCGACCCGCACCTGGGCCGGGTTGCGCAGTTTCGTCCCCGACGGCGACCTCTTGTCCGGCTTCGATCCCCAGGTACCGGGGTTGTTCTGGGTCGCGGCCCAGGGCGGCTACGGCATCCAGACGTCCCCGGCCATGGGTCAGGCCAGCGCGGCCCTGGTGCGCGGTGAGCCATTGCCCGAGACCTTGACCCGTTTCGGCCTGAGCACCACCCAGCTGTCGCCGGCACGCCTGGCTTGAACCCACCCAGGTGACGCATCGCCACGATTGCGGCACACTCCTGCGCGCCCCTGCTTCACGGGGCGCTGACGCTGCCCGGAGCCCTGTCATGAATGCCCCGCAACCTGATCCGACACTGGATAATTTCCGCACCATCGCCGACGCCATCGCCACGCTGTTCTACCCTCACGCCGAAGTGGTGCTGCACGACCTGCGTACGCAGAAAGTCGACTACATCGCCAACAACCTGTCCAAGCGCGTGATAGGGGATGACTCGTCCCTGGAGGACATGCTCAGCGAAGAGATCAGCGAACGGAACATCGGCCCATACGAAAAACTCAATTGGGACGGGCAGAAAATCCGCAGCCTCAGCAGCGTCCTGCGCGATGCAGGGGGGCGCCCGCTGGCGGTGCTGTGCATCAATCTGAATATTTCGCTGTTCGAGAATGCCAAGGCCGCGCTGGACCTGTTCCTGTCGCCGGGCAAGTTGATCCCGCAGCCGGACTCACTGTTTCGCGATGACTGGCAGGAACGGATCAACACCTTCCTCCACGCCTGGATGCGCGAGCGTCAGTTGAGCCTGAACCTGCTGACCCGCGACCATAAACGCGAACTGGTGCTGGCGCTGCATGCCGAAGGCGCGTTCAAAGGCAAGAGCGCGTCCAACTATGTGGCGAATGTGCTGAACATGGGGCGGGCGACGGTTTACAAGCATTTGAAAGAGTTGAAGGGCTGAGGTTTTTGTTGCCTGGCCTGGCCTCATCGCGAGCAGGCTCGCTCCCACAGGGTGTCTGTGTCGAACACGCTATTTGTGTTCAATGAGATCCAATGTGGGAGCGAGCCTGCTCGCGATAACGATCAATCAGTCGCCATAGATATCCGACTTGAAATACTTGGCCTGGATCTTCTGATACTCCCCACTGGCCCGAATCCCGTCGATGGCCTTGTTCAAGTCCGACACCAGTTGGGTATTGCCCTTGCGCACCGCGATACCCGCGCCTTCACCGACGTATTTCGGGTCCTTGAGCTCCGGCCCGACAAACGCGTAGCCCTTGCCCCGGGGCATCGACAGAAAATCCTCGAGCGGGATGGTGTCAGCGAATATCGCGTCCAGTCGACCAGACGCCAGGTCCATGTAGATTTCTTCGTTGTTGCTGTAGCGCTTGACTGTCACGCCCTTGGGTTCGAACACCTCCGTAGCGAAGCGGTCGGTGGTGGTCGCCCGTTGCACACCCACGGTCTTGCCTTTGAGACTGGCGTACTGATCATCGACCACCGCGCCCTCCTTCATGACCAGCCGCGACGAGGTGAAGTAGTACTTGTGAGTAAAATCCACCGACTTCTTGCGCTCTTCGGTGATGGTCATGGACGACAGCGCCATGTCGATTTTCTTCACCTTGAGCGACGGAATCAGCCCGTCAAACTCACTTTCGATCCACTGGCACTTGACCTTCATCTGCGCGCACAGCGCATTGCCAATGTCATAGTCAAATCCCTCGATCTTTCCTTCGGAGGTCTTGGAAGCAAACGGCGGATACGCCGCTTCGATGCCGATACGCAAGGTCTTCTCGGCGGCGAACAGACTGCTGGAGGCCAGCAGGCTCAAGGCCAGGCCGGTGATGAGGGGGAGCTTTTTCATGATCGATCTCTCGCGGGTTTGTTGTTGGTTTTGGCAGAGAAAGGTGAAGCGACGGATTTTATGTACTTATAAATCCATACTGGACTTTAATGTACATATCGTCAATTGGGGCAACCGCGAAAAGTGATGGGAGGCTTATGGCCTCATCGCGAGCAAGCTCGCTCCCACAGGAGGCCTGCGTCGAACACGAATACTGTGTACAACCTGGATCCCTTGTGGGAGCGAGCCTGCTCGCGATAGCGGTTGGCAGGCAATGAATCAGCAACAGGCTATCTACCGCTTCCAGCGATCCGCCGCCGCATGATCACTGTCACGCCCTTCGACCCAGCGCGGGCCATCGGCGGTGTTTTCTTTTTTCCAGAACGGCGCACGGGTCTTGAGGTAGTCCATGACAAAGGCGCAGGCGTCGAATGCCGCCTGACGATGGGCACTGGCGGCCGCCACGAAGACAATCGGTTCGCCCGGCTCCAGGGCACCGATGCGATGCAGGACCTCCAGCTTGAGCAACGGCCAGCGCTGCTCGGCCTCGGCGGCGATCTTGCCCAAGGCTTTTTCAGTCATGCCCGGGTAGTGCTCCAGGAACATCCCGGACACATCAAGGCCGTCATTGAAGTCACGCACGTAGCCGACAAAACTCACCACCGCCCCCACGCCGACATTGGCCGCGTGCATCGCGTTGACTTCGGCGCCCGGGTCGAACGGATCGGCTTGCACCCGAATCGCCATGGCTCAGCCTCCGGTCACGGTGGGAAAGAATGCCACTTCGTCACCATCGACCAGCGGCTCGTCGAGCTGGCACAGGTCTTCGTTGCGGGCGCACATCAGGTTTTGTTCTTTCAAGACATCGAAACCTTCACGCGCGGCCAACAGTATCCGCACGTCGTCCACCGTGGAGAAATCGCCCTCGACCTTCTGCGAATCAACGCCCAACGCTTCGCGATAACGCGCAAAGAACTTCACGGTAATTTTCATGACGCATCCGCCTGGAAGTGGCCGCTCTTGCCGCCGAGTTTCTCCAGCACCCGCACGCCTTCAATGGTCATGCCCCGATCCACGGCCTTGCACATGTCGTAGATGGTCAGCGCAGCAACACTGGCGGCGGTGAGGGCTTCCATCTCCACGCCGGTCTGCCCCGACAGTTTGCAACGGGCAACGATGCGCACCCGGTCCTCGCCTTCGGCATTGAGCTCGACCTTGACGCTGGTGAGCATCAGCGGATGGCAGAGCGGAATCAGGTCACTGGTTTTTTTCGCCGCCTGAATGCCGGCAATGCGCGCAACGGCGAACACATCGCCTTTGGGATGACCACCGCTGACGATCAACTGCAGTGTTTCGGGCAGCATGCGCACAAAGGCTTCGGCCGTGGCTTCACGGAACGTCACGGCCTTGTCGGTCACATCGACCATGTTGGCGCGACCTTGGGAATCGAGATGAGTCAGCACAGGGTTACTCCTGATCGGGAGCATCGATTGTAAACCTGTGAGTCAGATTCCGGCAGGCCTGATTGTCGCACCTGTGGCGAGCGCAATTGCCCAATCACCGCAAATCCCCCTGTGGGAGCGGGCTTGCTCGCGAAGGCGGTGTATCAGATAAAAATAGGTGGCTGATGCACCGCTATCGCGAGCAGGCTCGCTCCCACAGGGGTTTTCGTACAGTCATAAAAAACCGGGCGACCTTGAGGTCGCCCGGTTCTGATGGTCAGTTACAGGTGAGATTCGGCGTATTCGGCCAGGATCGAGCGCGGTACGCCCTGCAGGGTGATGTGGACCCCGTTGGGGAAGTCTTTGAAGCGTTCGGTCAGGTAGGTCAGCCCGGAACTGGTCGCGGACAGGTAAGGGGTGTCGATCTGTGCCAGGTTGCCCAGGCACACCACTTTGGAACCGGCGCCGGCACGGGTGATGATGGTTTTCATCTGGTGCGGGGTGAGGTTCTGGCATTCGTCGATCAGGATCAGGCTCTGCTGGAAGCTGCGGCCGCGAATGTAGTTGAGGGATTTGAACTGCAACGGCACCTTGCTGAGGATGTAGTCGACGCTGCCATGAGTGCTTTCGTCATCCATGTGCAAGGCTTCAAGGTTATCGGTGATGGCGCCCAGCCAAGGCTCCATTTTTTCCGCTTCGGTGCCGGGCAAAAAGCCGATTTCCTGGTCCAGGCCCTGCACGCTACGGGTGGCGATGATGCGCCGGTAGCGCTTGCTGACCATGGTCTGTTCGATGGCGGCGGCCAGGGCCAGGATGGTCTTGCCCGAACCGGCGGCGCCGGACAGGTTGACCAGGTGGATATCCGGGTCGAGCAAGGCGAACAAGGCCAGGCTCTGGTAGATATCCCGCGGCTTGAGGCCCCAGGCCTCCTGATGCAGCAGGGGTTCCTGGTGCAGATCGAGAATCAGCAGCTTGTCGACCTGGATTTCCTTGATCCAGCCGACGAAACCCTGTTCGTCGATGATGAACTCATTGATGTGCACCGCCGGCAGATTGTCGATCAACTGCACCTGGTGCCAGGTGCGACCATGGTCCTGACGGGTCTCGACCTTGCTCACCCGGTCCCAGAAGGAGCCGGTCATGGTGTGATAGCCGTTGGGCAGCAGTGATACGTCGTCGACCAATTGGTCGGTGCTGTAGTCCTCCGCCGCGATCCCGCAGGCGCGGGCCTTGAGGCGCATGTTGATGTCTTTGGTCACCAGCACCACGGCCTGATCCTGGTTGCGCGCGTGCAGGTCGATCAACTGGTTGATGATGATGTTGTCGTTCAGGTGTTCGGGCAGCACCAGGTTGGGTTCGGTGCGCTTGCTCATCAGGATCGAGAGCAGGCCTTTGGGACCACTTTTGCCACGCTGGATCGGCACACCCAGTTCAACGTCCTCGGGCGACGCGTCTCCCAGGGTCTTGTCGATCAGGCGGATCGCCTGCCGGCATTCGGCGGCGACGCTGTGATGCCCGCTCTTGAGCTTGTCCAGCTCCTCGAGCACGGTCATCGGGATGGCAACATGGTGTTCTTCGAAGTTCAGGAGTGCGTTTGGATCGTGGATCAATACGTTGGTATCGAGTACATAGAGGATTGGCTGGTTGGAGGAAGGGCTACGTCCGTGGTCATCCATACTCGGTCACCTTTGTGGGGGCCATTCGACGCAATACCGTGACAGTGCTGCGCCTCGAAGTAGCCACCGAATTCACCCGCAAGGCTTGAGGTGAACTGCACACAACTGGGTCTTGGAAGACGCCACCTGTGTTGCAGGTTTCGGCGGTCTGACTTCTTGATACTCCAAAACACATGACAGGAAAAAGCACTTTGACGCTTTTTTGAAGTTTATTTTTCAGAGTGACGAATAACGCTTGGCGTTGCGCCGTTGCGCCGTTAAAGTCGGAAGTCCGGTCGTCATGAAAGTGCGCCGAATTCTCCTCCTCCCCCAGTGTTTCCGGGCCTTTGGCCAAATCAGCGAAACGCGACCCGACAATCTTCCCAGCCGATCCCGCTTTGCGCCGTTTGCGTAATGAGCCAGGGCAGCGCCGTTTTCAGCGCATCCTGCTTGACGTTGAAATTGATCACGCCGCGGCGCCACAACAGCATCAGGGTCAGTGTGCGCTGAGCGCTTTGCTCGGGGTTGAGCCGGCCGGCGCTGTCCTGAGGGTCGATATCCCAGAGCGCCACTTGCAGGCCCTGGTTGCGGAAAAATGCGCCGACATCGCCACGGCGCTGGCCCTGGGGCGGGCGGAACAGCGGCACGTAGTTTTCCGGCAGCTTGCCCTTGACCAGATCGACGCTGCGCCGCACCGAGTCCTGCCAATCCTGCCAATGGCTGTGGGAGCGGAACTCCCAACCCTGGACACCGACGCATTGCCCCGAATACAAGGCCTGGAGGTGGTTGACCGAGCGCTCTGCAAGCCGCGCCTGGATGTCCTTGCCCAGCACGAAGAAGGTGCCGTTCATGTTCGACTTGCGTAGGTATTCAGTCAGCCACGGGGTATTGTCCGGCGTGATGTTGGCCGCGCTGTCGAAGGTCAGCAGGAACAGCCGGTCATTCAGATCATCACCGTTGCGCTCGTAATCGCCGAAACGCGCAATTTCGCTGCTGGTCTGCGGAAACAACGCGGCCTTGCGCAGCAACTCGTCCAGATATTGAGCGTGGAAGATCCGGCTCGGCTCAGCCCACTTGATGTAGTAGGAGTTTTCATCGAGCGTGAGCCTGCCCGCCTCTTCGCGCAACGTCGCCAGGTCTTCCACCAGAAAACAGAACGAAGCGTCCTGATCGCAGCTTTGCTGAGCGAAGTTGTAGTTGCTCAGCAGTCGCTGCCACAACCGCGCGCGCAGGGTGTCGATCGCCGCCATATTGATTGTGCGCAGCCCCAGGTGCTGCTTGAGGGCGATTTCGTCCATGGCATCGGTGTCCAGCAGGACCCGGGCGAACATCAGGATCTCGGCTCGCGAGGCCACGTCGAACAGCGTCGGGCTGGTGAGCTGTTCCGGCCAGGTGCTGCGGTCCAGGGTGGCGATGTCGCTGGGTGCGGCAATGGCCGCGAAACTCAGGAACCAGGCCGACAATAGAAGGACGATGCGCAAAAGGGATGTCTCCATAACGAAACCCGCGCCGCATCATAGCCGATCCTGACGCAATACCCTTGTGGTCAGAGGACTCGGTGGGAGCAAGGCTTGCCCATCCATCACCTATCACCCCAATAGCTGGAGTCCACCCGGACAACCCCCTAGAATCGCCGCACCTTTGAAGGAGACGATTACATGCTGATGGTGATTTCCCCCGCCAAGACCCTCGATTACGAAACACCGCCGGCCACCGAGCGTTTTACCCAGCCGCAGTACCTGGATCATTCCCAGGAACTGATCGAACAGTTGCGCGAACTCTCGCCGGCACAGATCAGCGAGCTGATGCACGTCTCCGACAAGATCGGCGGTCTCAATGCCGCACGATTCGGCAGCTGGACGCCGGCGTTCACCCCGGCCAATGCCAAACAGGCTCTGCTGGCTTTCAAGGGTGATGTGTACACCGGCCTCGATGCACAAAGCTTTGCCGAAGCCGATTTCGACTATGCCCAGGAGCATCTGCGCATGCTCTCCGGTCTTTATGGCTTGCTGCGCCCACTGGACCTGATGCAACCCTATCGCCTGGAGATGGGCACGAAGCTGGCCAATGCCCGCGGCAAAGACTTGTATGCCTTCTGGGGCACACGCATCAGCGAATGGCTGAACGAAGCGCTGGCTGACCAGGGCGACGACATACTGTTGAACCTGGCCTCCAATGAATACTTCTCGGCGGTCAAACGCAGCGCGCTCAAAGCGCGGGTCATTGATACCGAGTTCAAGGACCTGAAGAACGGCCAGTACAAAATCATCAGCTTCTACGCCAAGAAGGCCCGCGGCCTGATGAGCCGCTTCGTGATTCAGGAACGCATCAACGATCCAGCAGCACTCAAGCAGTTCGATGCCCAGGGCTACCGTTTCAATGCTCAACAATCGAGCGCGGACAAACTGGTGTTCCTGCGTGACCATGCCCCCGAATAAAGCACATCTTTATATGGCCCCTTGATCAGGGGCCTTGATCAAACCCGAACACGTCATCCAACTTCCCCGCCCACTTCGTCAGTTCCATGACGCCAATAAATCGCCCCCTTCCCTCGCTAACTTTTGTTTCACTCGACACCTGTCAGTTTTTTACGTAGTGGCACCAAATTTTTTATTCGGTAGTGGCACAAAAATATCTACCCCCCTTAACTCCCCGTTATCAAAGGTCAAAACGGTGAGTGCCATCATCATGAGGTCAGTGCCATCTTTCATAATATTTCGAAAAATTTCGAAAATCGCGATGAGCGGATCGGAACTATGTGAAATTGCACGGCTCATACCACCCGTAACGATTCTCGCCGTGCGTGTAAGAGATGACTTACATAGGCCGTCGATCCAAGTAACCAAGTTGTCATGGCAATTTAGCGAAACGGTCGCCTATTTGGATCCATCTTATAAAGGACAGGAGATAACGCACCATTACTATCCCCTACAAGGCCAAGGCTGCGCCCCTATAACGTGCTCGCCAGAGCACACAAGCTTCTGATTTTGTGGGCTTTTTGCCAGGGATCGGAGGTGAAGGACCTTTGCACGAACGTTCCCGAATACGAGGACTGGCTGCATAACAGGGCAGGTCATAACAACTAGGCCGCATTGCGCACAACTTGAGTGCACTTATTTAGACACTCGGAACTTAGTATGCCTGCACACGGCACTGTGGCGCCTGCATTCCACACTTCCGAGTGCACTATGACCGCTGAACACTATTAACTCCGGCCATTTAATGGCGTGAAAAACAGAGGTAAATGCGATGCGCATTAGCATATTTGGTTTGGGTTACGTCGGTGCAGTATGTGCCGGTTGCCTGTCTGCACGGGGCCATGATGTCGTTGGCGTAGATGTCGCCAAAGACAAAATCGACATGATCAACGCCGGTAAATCGCCGATCGTTGAACCCGGTCTGGGCGAGCTGTTGGCACAAGGTATTGAAACAGGCCGTCTGCGCGGAACCACCAACTTCGCCGAAGCGATTCGTGATACTGACCTGTCGATGATTTGCGTCGGTACACCGAGCAAGAAGAACGGCGATCTGGAACTCAACTACATCGAAGCGGTGTGCCGCGAGATCGGTTTTGTCCTGCGCGACAAGACCACCCGCCACACCGTCGTGGTTCGCAGCACCGTGCTGCCAGGCACCGTGGCGAATGTGGTCATCCCGATTCTGGAAGACTGCTCCGGCAAAAAAGCCGGTGTCGATTTCGGCGTCGCGGTCAACCCTGAGTTCCTGCGTGAAAGCACCGCGATCAAGGACTACGACCTGCCACCGATGACCGTCATCGGCGAGTTCGACAAAGCCTCCGGCGACGTTCTGCAATCGCTGTACGAAGAGCTCGATGCGCCGATCATCCGCAAGGACATCGCTGTCGCCGAGATGATCAAGTACACCTGCAACGTCTGGCACGCCACCAAGGTGACCTTCGCCAACGAGATCGGCAACATCGCCAAGGCAGTCGGCGTCGATGGCCGTGAAGTGATGGACGTGGTCTGCCAAGACAAGACCCTGAACCTGTCCCAGTACTACATGCGCCCAGGCTTCGCCTTCGGCGGCTCGTGCCTGCCCAAGGACGTTCGCGCCCTGACCTACCGCGCCGGTTCCCTGGACGTGGAAGCGCCGCTGCTCAACTCGCTGATGCGCAGCAACGAATCCCAGGTGCAGAACGCCTTCGACATCGTTTCCAGCCACGACAAGCGCAAAGTCGCCCTGCTGGGCCTGAGCTTCAAGGCCGGCACCGACGACCTGCGTGAAAGCCCATTGGTGGAACTGGCGGAAATGCTGATCGGCAAGGGTTTCGACCTGAAAATCTACGACAGCAACGTCGAATACGCCCGCGTCCACGGTGCGAACAAGGATTACATCGAGTCGAAGATCCCTCACGTCTCGTCCTTGCTCAACTCCGACTTCGACTCGGTGATCGACGGCTCCGACATCATCATCCTGGGCAACCGCGACGAGAAGTTCCGCGCGCTGACCGAGAACGTACCGGAAGGCAAGCAGGTCATCGACCTGGTTGGCTTCATGTCCAAGGCCACCAACCCGAGTGGCCGGACCGAAGGCATCTGCTGGTAAGTCTGTTTGCCGGCCGGGCCCAGGCCCGGCCGGCCTTTCGCCTGCCTTAACCCATCGGGCCGCCCACAAGGCCCGCCCGAGATAGAGACGGATGCAGATTATGCACAGGCTAAAGCACGGCCTGCTTCAGGCCGCCGGTTGGCTGTTTTACTTGAGTTTATTGATGGGCATCGCCATGGCGTTGCCCACGTCCACGTTCGATTCCGAATCCAAGGATTTCATTTTCCTGATCGGCGCCGTGGGCATCTGGCGTTACTCCATGGGAGCGACGCATTTCGTGCGCGGCATGATCTTCCTGTACATCGTCTACCCGCATCTGCGCCGCAAGGTACGCAAGCTGGGCAAGGCGGCGGATCCGTCCCACGTGTACCTGATGGTCACCAGCTTCCGGATCGACGCGCTGACGACCGCCCAGGTCTACAGTTCGGTAATCCGCGAAGCCATCGACTGCGGGCTGCCGACCACTGTGGTCTGCTCCATCGTGGAAATGTCCGATGAACTACTGGTCAAGAGCCTCTGGGCCCGCATGAACCCGCCAGAGCACGTCAAGCTGGACTTCGTGCGCATTCCTGGCACCGGCAAGCGTGACGGCCTGGCCTTCGGTTTCCGCGCCATCTCCCGCCACTTGCCGGACGACCGTGCAGTGGTCGCCGTGATCGATGGCGATACCGTGCTCGGCGAAGGCGTGGTGCGCAAGACCGTGCCGTGGTTCCAGTTGTTCGGCAACGTCGGCGGCCTGACCACCAACGAGTTCTGCGAGGTGCGCGGCGGCTACATCATGAGCGAATGGCACAAACTGCGCTTCGCTCAGCGCCACATCAACATGTGCTCCATGGCCCTGTCCAAGCGTGTGCTGACCATGACCGGCCGCATGTCGGTGTTCCGCGCCACCGTGGTCACCAACCCGGACTTCATCGCCGACGTGGAAAGCGACTCGCTGCAACACTGGCGCCTGGGCCGCTTCAAGTTTCTCACCGGCGACGACAAATCGAGCTGGTTCAGCCTGATGCGCCTGGGCTACGACACGTTCTACGTACCCGATGCGGCGATCAACACCGTCGAGCACCCGCCGGAAAAAAGCTTCATCAAGGCCAGTCGCAAGCTGATGTTCCGCTGGTATGGCAACAACCTGCGGCAGAACTCCCGGGCACTGGGCCTGGGCATGAAGCGTCTGGGCCTGTTCACTTCGGTGGTGCTGTTCGACCAGCGCGTGTCGATGTGGACCTCGCTGCTGGGCCTGACCGTGGCGCTGATTGCCAGCTTCAAGTACGGCACCGCGTTCATCCTGGTGTACCTGCTGTGGATCGGCATCACTCGGTTGCTCTTGACCCTGTTGCTGTCGTGCTCCGGACACCGGATCGGTCCGGCCTACCCGGCGATTCTGTATTACAACCAGATCGTTGGCGCGCTGGTGAAGATCTACGTGTTCTTCCGCCTCGACCAACAGTCCTGGACTCGCCAGCCCACCCATCTGACCCGTGATCTCGCCAGCTTTCAACGTTGGTTCAACACTTGGTCGTCTCGGACCATGACCTTCTCCGCCGGCAGCGTTTTCGTTGCCGTGCTGCTGATGATGGTCTGACCGAACTCGCCTGAATTAACTAGGAAATCGCCCCTATGAACACCGCCGTGAATGTCAACGTAGTGCATGAATCCGAAGCCCAGCGCCAACACGCCCGAGTGAAAATCCCGGCCAAATTGCGCTTCTTCGGTCCCGACCGTACCCCCATGGAAGTCAAGGTCCTGGACCTGTCGGCCGGAGGCCTGTGCTTCAACGCCGGCCAGATGCCGCTCAAGGTCGGCGAAGCGTACAAAGGCCGCCTGCAATTCGTGATCGACAACCTTGGCCTGGCCATGGACGTGGAACTGCAGGTTCGCTCCTACGACCGCCAGACCGGTCGTACCGGTTGCCAGTTCCAGAATCTGGAGCCTCGGGACATCTCGACGCTGCGTCACATCATCACCTCGCACCTGGCCGGCGACATCGTCGGCGTCGGCGATGTGCTGGCGACTTTGCAACGCGACAACTTCACCAAGGCGCGCAAGCAGAAGGACGACAACGGTGGCATGACCGCCCTGGGCCGCCTGCGGGCCGTGACCTTCAGCCTGGCGATTTTTATCGTCGGCCTGGCGGCATTCGGCTTCATCTTCAAGTCGGTGTACGGCATGTACTTCGTCAGCCACGCCCAGGCGGGCCTGGTGAACGTACCGGGCATGGCTATCACCATGCCGCGCGACGGCACCGTGCAGAGTCTGGTCAAGGCTGACGGCGTTGCTGCCAAAGGCGCCCCGCTGGCCACGTTCAGCACCAGCATGCTCGATGTGCTCAAGGGCCATCTGGACGACAACCAGCTGCAACCGGCCAAGGTCGAGGAGCTGTTCGGCAAGCAAATGACCGGCACCCTGACCTCGCCGTGCGACTGCATCGTGTCCCAGCAACTGGTGTCCGACGGTCAGTACGCCAGCAAGGGTGACGTGATCTTCCAACTGGTCCCACGGGGCACCGAAGCCAACGTCGAAGCACGCTTCTCCTATCGCCAGTTCGGCGACGTGCGCCCAGGCACTCCGGTCAGCTTCCAGGTTGCCGGCGAAGACACCACCCGTACCGGCAAGATCGTCAGCAGCACCAGCCTGAAAAGTGCCGACCTGTCGTCCGATATCCGCGTACTGATCCAGCCTGACGAACCCCTGGACAGCTCGCTGGCCGGCCGGCCGGTAGAAGTTACCAGCGACCGTGGCCCGAACCTGAACTGGCTGATCGACAAAGCCATGGCTGTCGGTATTTAAGCGGAGGACATGCTCGTGACGACTCCACAAGACAACAAGACGCCGCATACCCTGTGGGCGCGAGCCTGCTCGCGATGGGATCAAAGCGGTGTGCCTGGTGTATCGAGCGGCCTGCATCGCGAGCAGGCTCGCTCCCACACAGGGTATGCGTTGTGTGCGCTGGCGCTGGCACTCGGCCTTAGCGGCTGTGCCGGCCTGCCCGACCAGCGCCTGGCCAACGAAGCCCTCAAGCGCGGTGACACGACGCTGGCACAGCAGAACTATCAGCAACTGGCAGACCTGGGCTACAGCGAAGCCCAGGTCGGCCTGGCCGACATCCAGGTGGACAGCCGCGACCCCGAGCAGATGAAAAAGGCCGAGGCGACTTACCGCGCCGCGGCCGATATCTCGCCACGGGCCCAGGCTCGCCTGGGTCGCCTGCTGGTGGCAAAGCCTGGCTCCAGCGAAGCGGAAAAGCACGAAGCCGAAGGCCTGTTGAAGAAAGCCTTCGCCAACGGTCAGGGCGGCACCCTGATCCCGCTGGCGATGCTGTACCTGCAATATCCCCAAAGCTTCCCGAACGTCAACGCTCAGCAGCAGATCAGCCAATGGCGCAGCGCCGGTTACCCGGAAGCGGGCCTGGCGCAGATTCTGCTCTATCGCACCCAGGGCACCTACGACCAGCATCTGGATGAAGTGGAAAAAGTCTGCAAGGCGGCATTGGCCACCACCGACATCTGCTACGTCGAACTGGCCACGGTCTATCAGAAACGCGGCCAGCCTGAACAGCAGGCCGAGTTGCTCAAGCAAATGCAGGCCGGTCACCAGAGTGGCACCGTCTCCGCCCAGCGTGTGGACAGCGTCGCCCGTGTCCTGGCCGATGCGAGCCTGGGCAAGACCGACGAAAAAACCGCACAGTCGTTGCTCGAAGGCATCGCCCCTGGCTATCCCGCTGCCTGGGTCAGCCTGGCGCAGATTCTCTACGACTTCCCCGAGTTGGGTGACGTCGACAAGATGATGCAGTACCTGGAAAACGGCCGCGCCGCCGATCAGCCACGTGCAGATCTGTTGCTGGGCAAGCTGTACTACGAAGGCAAATGGGTGCCGGCTGACGCCAAGGTCGCCGAAGCGCATTTCCAGAAAGCCGTTGGCCGCGAAGTGGCCGCCGATTACTACCTGGGCCAGATCTATCGCCGTGGTTACCTGGGCCAGGTGTATTCGCAAAAGGCTCTGGACCATCTGCTCAAGGCCGCCCGTAACGGCCAGAACAGCGCCGATTTCGCCATTGCCCAGTTGTTCTCCCAAGGCAAGGGCACCAAGCCCGACCCGGTCAATGCCTATGTGTTCAGTCAATTGGCCAAGGCCCAGAACACCCCGCAAGCCATCGAGCTTGCCCAGACCCTCGAAGCCCAATTACCGCCGAACCAGCTTGCACAAGCCCAGCGCCTGCTACAACAAGAGCAGGCCATTCGCGGCTCCATGAGCCCCGATACGCTGGAACTGCAAGCCCTAAAAGAAGATGACGGCGAGGAACCTCTATGAAGCCTTTGAAGCTCAATCCTTTTGTGCAGGCCGGTATTGGCCTGTCGTTTGCCCTGCTGTGGTCCTGTCCGACCCTGGCGGCCCTGACTGAAGACCAGAACTTCGGCCTGGACGTGAAAATCACCGCCCAGTCCGAAGACGATCGCGACCTCGGCACCCAGCGCGGCGGCGACGTCAACGGTATCGGTCTGGACCTGCGTCCGTGGATCTACGGTGAGCGCGGTGCCTGGAGCGCCTACGCCATGGCCCAGGCCGTGACGTCTACCGACACCATCGAGACCGACACCCTGCAACAGTCCGATGACGCGACCGCGCAAACCGACAGCGGTGATCGCGAAGTCAAGAAGAACTACCTGGCCATGCGCGAATTCTGGATTGGCTATCGGGGCCTGACCCCTTACCCGGGCGAACAGCTGAAATTCGGTCGCCAACGCCTGCGCAACGAAGACGGCCAATGGCGCGACACCAACATCGAAGCCCTGAACTGGACCTTCGATACCACCTTGTTGCGGGCCAACCTGGGTGTCGCCGAGCGCTTCAGCGAATACCGCACCGACCTCAAGGAATTGTCGCCTGACGACAAGGACCGCCTGCACGTCTACGGTGACGTGGGCTACCAGTGGATGCCAGGCCAGTGGGCCGGAATCCGTGCCCACCATACCCACGACAATGGCAGCCTCGATTACCCGACCCCGGGCGAAGCCACCGATTCCCTGGACAAGACCCAGAACGGTGACCTGTCCTGGCTGGGCCTGGAAGCCAACAGTGACGCCTACAACTGGCGTAACACCAACACCGTCAATTACTGGGCCAGCCTGACCGGCATGACCGGCGATCGCGACACCGTCAACCCGCTCAACGCCGATGGCACGCGCCCTACGCAACTCAAGCGCAGTGACGACGTCGATGGCTGGGCCACCGACCTGGGCATCCGTCTGCGCCTGGATCCGCAGTGGCAAGTCGGTGCGGCCTATGCCCGCGCCAGCGAGGACTACGAACAGAACGGTCTGCAAAGCAACCGCTCGAACTACACCGGTACCCGCTCGCGGGTCCACCGTTTCGGTGAAGCCTTCCGTGGCGAAATGGCCAACACCCAGAGCGCCAGCCTGTTCGGTTCCTGGCAGTTGCGTGACGAATACGACGCAAGCCTGGTGTACCACAAGTTCTGGCGCGTGGACGGCAACAAGCCTGTGGGCAGTAACGGCATCAACGCGGTGGAAAACAACACCGACGATGTGACCGGCGCGATCCTGTCCACCTCGTCCCTGCCACTGCGCGACGGTAACAAGGACCTGGGCCAGGAAGTCGACCTTGTGGTCACCAAGTACTTCAAGCAAGGCCTGCTGCCGGCAGCGCTGAGCCAGTCCATCGACGAGCCGTCGGCGCTGGTGCGCTTTCGTGGCGGTGTGTTCAAGCCTGGCGACGCCTACGGCAAAGAGGTCGATTCATACATGCATCGCGCCTTTGTCGACGTGATCTGGCGCTTCTGATGCGAATGACCATGGGAGTGCCCGATATGAACCGCTACCTCAGGAACAGCCAGGCGATGAAAGGTTCGATCAGCCTGTTGGCCGCAGCGATGCTGCTGGCCGGCTCGTCGGCGTTCGCCAACGTTGAACCGGTGGTCAAACCGGGCAACGTGGTCAAGGAACTGCAGCAGGCCAAGACCTACACCGTCAGCAGCGCGCCGACCGCTCCGCTGGAACTGGCTGCGCCGACCCTGCCCGACCTCACAGGCTTCACCGCCGAAGCGGCCGCGGCCAAGATCGTGCGCAGCAAGCCCGGCAAGGTCAGCGTGCGCCGGATGATGCAGGAAAACGCCTTGAAGGACTTCATCGGCGGCGACAACAAGATGGCCGAGTGGGTGGTGCGCCAGCACGGCATCCCACAGGCCATCTTCATCGACGATGGCTACATGAACCTCAAGGACCTGGCCAAGAAAGTGCCCAAGCAGTACCTCAGGGAAACCTCGCCGGGTGTCTTCCTGGCCAGGATTCCGATTGTGGTGGGTGAAAAAGGCATTCTGGAAATCGACCAACAGACCCAGGAACTGCGCCTGTCCCAAGAGGGCGGCTCCTTCCTGGTCAACGATGGAAAGATGTTCATCCGCGACACCAAGGTCACCGGCTGGCGCGAAAAGGACAATGGCCCCGCCACGTTCCGCTCGGCCAACGAATTCCGTCCGTTCCTGCTGTCCTGGGGCGGCACCGAGACTTACATCGTCAATACCAAAATGGCCAGCTTCGGCTACGCCAACAGTAAGTCGTACGGGGTCAGTATTTCCCAGTACACGCCCAACATGGCCAAGGTCCTCAAGCGCCCGGAACCGACCGGCTGG
Source organism: Pseudomonas sp. N-1-13 (assembly GCF_057787095.1). Lineage (NCBI taxonomy): Bacteria > Pseudomonadati > Pseudomonadota > Gammaproteobacteria > Pseudomonadales > Pseudomonadaceae > Pseudomonas > Pseudomonas sp. N-1-13. The sequence continues at coordinate 4,756,786 of NZ_JBYNRI010000001.1, forward strand.
ATCATCGATTCCGAGTTCTCGGACATGTGGTACGGCTTCTATTGCTACGAAACCAACGACTTTGTGGTCAAGGGCAACACCTACAAGGACAACATCGTCTACGGCATTGACCCCCACGACCGTTCCCATCGGCTGATCATCGCCGACAACACCGTCTACGGGACCAAGAAGAAGCACGGGATCATTATTTCCCGTGAGGTCAACGACAGCTTCATTTTCAACAACCGCAGCTACGACAACAAACTCTCGGGCCTGGTGATCGACCGTAACAGCGTGAACAACCTGATCGCCTACAACGAGATCTACAAGAACCACACCGACGGCATCACGCTTTACGAGAGTGGTGACAACCTGTTGTGGGGTAACAAAGTGATCAGCAACCGGCGCCACGGCATCCGGATTCGTAACAGCGTGAACATCCGCCTTTACGAAAACGTGTCCATGGCCAACGGCCTGACCGGTCTTTACGGCCACATCAAGGACCTGTCCGACACCGACCGGGACATCAAGCTCGACCCGTTCGACGCCCAGGTCTCGCTGATCGTGGTCGGTGGTGAACTGGCTGCCAACGGCAGCGGCCCATTGTCCATCGACTCACCGTTGAGCGTTGAGCTCTACCGCGTGTCCATGCTCGCGCCGACCAAATCCAGCGGCATCAGCTTCTCGGGGATCCTGGGCGAGCGCCAGGATGAAATTCTCGACCTGCTGGTGCGCCAGCAGAAAGCCGTGCTGATCGACCCTGTCGAACGCCAGACTGAATTGCGGGACTGAGGATGACCTTTATGAACCCAAAGATGATCAAACTTCTGGGCCTGTCCGCCCTGACTGCCGGCATTCTCGCCGCCACAAGCGGCGCGCGCGCCGCTGAAATCACAGCGCCTGTGTTTACTGCCGAACCGTGCTGCAACCTGTGCCCTGCTGCCCATGACGCGAAGAACTACACCACGCGCTATCAGCAGAACTTCACCACGCTGGTACAGGCCCAGGGTGATTGGCTGTTCCGTACCCAGGAAGACCTGCGTACCGAATTCAATACCACCCCGGCCGGCTACAAGCGCATGCAGCAGTTGCACGACGCGTTCAAGAAAAAAGGCGTTGAGCTGGTGCTTGTGTATCAACCGACCCGGGGCCTGGTGAACCGCAACAAACTCAACCCTCAGGAAAAGGCCAGTTACGACTTCGACAAGGCCCTGACCAACTACAAGAGCATGCTCGGGCGTTTCGCGCAGATGGGTTATGTGGTGCCGGACCTGTCGCCGTTGACCAACGAAAACCTGCCCGACACCCTGCCGGCCCACGATTTCTACTTCCGTGGCGACCAGCACTGGACCCCGTACGGCGCCCAGCGCACGGCGAAGATCGTGGCCGAGAAGGTCAAGCAGATCCCGGCCTTTGCCGACATTCCCAAGCGTGAGTTCGAGACCAAGAAGTCCGGCCGCATGGGCAAGACCGGCACCCTGCACAACATGGCCGGCCAGCTGTGCGGCACCAGCTACGCGGTCCAGTACATGGACCAGTTCACCACCGAGCCTAAAGGCGAGGCCGGCGACGGCGACCTGTTCGGCGACTCCAGTGATCCGCAAATCACCCTCGTGGGCACCAGTCACAGCGGCAAGAACTACAACTTCGCCGGCTTCCTTCAAGAAGCCATCGGCGCCGACGTCCTCAACGTCGCCTTCCCCGGCGGCGGTCTGGAAGGCGCGATGATCCAGTACCTGGGCAGCGAAGAATTCCAGAAGAGCCCGCCGAAAATCCTCATCTGGGAATTCTCGCCGCTGTATCGCTTGGACCAGGAAACCATCTATCGCCAGATGATGGCGCTGCTGGACAACAACGGTTGCGAAGGCAAGCCCGCGCTGATGAGCAGCAAGACTGCCCTCAAGCCCGGCAAGAACGAATTGATGGTCAACAGCAAGAACATGGACCTGCGTAACGGCAGCCACCAGATCGATATCCGCTTCGCCGATACGTCGGTGAAAACCTTACAAGCCACCCTCTGGTACATGAATGGGCGCCACGAGGATATCAAGATCGAAAAACCGGACACTTCCGAAACCGACGGACGTTTCGCCTTCCAATTGCGCACCGACGAGGACTGGGCTTCCCAGAACCTGCTGGCTGTAGAAGTCCAGGGACCTGAAGCCGGTGCCGAGCCACAGCAAATCGAAGCGAAAGTCTGCAAACGCAACGCATCTCCGCAAGCCGGGCAACAAACGGCTCAAATCGGACAATGAGGTCTCGTCTCATGACTAGAACCATGCGCACCCGAACGTTGAAAACGCTGCTGGCGCCGTCCCTGCTGACCCTGGCGATATTCGCCGGCGCGACGCAGGCCGCGGCCCCGCTACGCCCGCCCCAGGGTTACTTCGCACCGATTGAAAAATTCAAGACGGGCAGCTCTGACGAGCGCTGCGAGGCAGTACCAACGCCCTACACGGGCGCCCTGCAATTTCGCAGCAAGTACGAGGGTTCCGACAAGGCCCGCGCAACGCTGAACGTGAAATCGGAAAAAGCCTTCCGTGATGCCACTTCCGACATCACCCGGATCGAACGCGGCGTCAGCAAACAAGTGATGCAATTCATGCGTGACGGCCGCCCCGAGCAGCTGGAATGCACCCTGAACTGGCTGACCGCCTGGGCCAAGGCCGATGCGCTGATGTCCAAGGACTTCAACCACACCGGCAAGTCCATGCGCAAATGGGCCCTGGGAAGCATGGCTTCGGCCTACGTACGCCTGAAGTTCTCCGAGTCTCGCCCACTGGCCAATCACCAGGAGCAGGCGCAACTGATCGAAGGCTGGTTCAGCAAGATGGCCGATCAGGTGGTGAGCGACTGGGACAACCTGCCGCTGAAAAAAATCAACAACCACTCCTACTGGGCCGCCTGGTCGGTGATGGCCACCGCCGTGGCGACCAACCGCCGCGACCTGTTCGATTGGGCCGTCAAGGAATACAAGGTCGGCGTCAACCAAGTCGACGCCGAGGGCTTCTTGCCCAACGAACTCAAGCGCAAGCAACGGGCGCTGTCCTATCACAACTATGCCCTGCCGCCCCTGGCGATGATCGCCAGTTTCGCCCAGGTCAACGGCGTGGACCTGCGCCAGGAAAACAACGGCGCCCTCAAGCGCCTGGGTGACCAGGTGCTGGCCGGGGTGAAAGACCCGGAGATATTCGAAGACAAGAACGGCGATGAGCAGGACATGAAGGATCTGAAAATCGATTCCAAGTTCGCCTGGCTGGAACCGTTCTGCAGCCTCTACACATGCCCCGAGGATGTGCTGGAACGCAAGCATGAAATGCAACCGTTCAAGACGTTCCGCCTCGGCGGGGACTTGACCAAGGTGTACGACCCGTCATGGGAAAAAGGCGAAAAAGGTAGCTGATGCCGTATCCCCTGCCTGGCAGGGGAGCTGTGGGAGCAAAGCGTCTGAAATGTAATAAAACCTCCCGGTTTTCATGGGGGGGTTTGGGGGGGCTCTGGCCCTTGACTGTTGATTCAACATGGAGAGATCGGGATGGTATTTTCATCCAATGTGTTCCTGTTCCTGTTCTTGCCGATCTTTCTCGGCTTGTACTACTTGAGCGGGCAACGCTATCGCAACCTGCTGTTATTGCTGGCCAGCTATGTGTTCTATGCCTGGTGGCGCGTGGACTTCCTTGCGCTGTTCGCCGGCGTCACCCTGTGGAACTACTGGATCGGCCTGAAAGTCGGCGCCGCCGGCGTGCGCACCAAACCCGCCCAGCGCTGGCTGTTGCTCGGCGTGGGTGTGGATCTGTGCATCCTGGGCTACTTCAAGTACGCCAACTTCGGTGTGGACAGCCTCAACGCGATCATTACCGGCTTCGGTCTCAATCCGTTCATCCTGACCCACGTGTTGTTGCCGATCGGGATCTCGTTCTACATCTTCGAGTCCATCAGCTACATCATCGACGTGTATCGCGGTGATACCCCGGCGACCCACAACCTGATCGACTTTGCAGCGTTCGTGGCGATCTTCCCGCACCTGATCGCCGGCCCCGTGTTGCGTTTCCGCGACCTGGCCGATCAGTTCAACAACCGCACCCACACCCTGGACAAGTTCTCCGAAGGCTGCACGCGCTTCATGCAGGGCTTCATCAAGAAGGTGTTCATCGCCGACACCCTGGCGGTGGTGGCCGATCATTGCTTTGCCCTGGAGAACCCGACCACGGGCGATGCCTGGCTCGGCGCCCTGGCCTACACCGCGCAACTGTACTTCGACTTCTCCGGCTACAGCGACATGGCCATCGGCCTGGGCTTGATGATGGGCTTCCGTTTCATGGAGAACTTCAAGCAGCCCTACATCAGCCAGTCGATTACCGAGTTCTGGCGGCGCTGGCACATCAGCCTGTCGACCTGGCTGCGCGATTACCTCTACATCACCCTGGGCGGCAATCGCAAAGGCACGCTGATGACCTATCGCAACCTGTTCCTGACCATGCTGCTCGGTGGTCTGTGGCACGGCGCGAACATCACCTACGTGATCTGGGGTGCCTGGCACGGTATGTGGCTGGCCATCGAAAAAGCGGTGGGTATCAACACCACGCCACGCAGCATCAATCCGATCCGTTGGGCACTGACGTTCCTGCTGGTGGTGATGGGCTGGGTGATCTTCCGTGCCGAGAACCTGCATGTGGCCGGCCGCATGTATGGCGCCATGTTCAGCTTCGGTGACTTGTCGCTGTCGGAACTGACCCGTGCCAACCTCACCGGCCTGCAAATCGCCACGCTGGCGGTGGCCTACGCCACCCTCGCCTTCTTTGGCCTGCGCGATCTCTACACCAATCGTCCACCGGTCAAGACCAAGCCTGAAGTGAACACCGAGGCCGATGGCCCGGCCACTGCACAACCGGGACTGATCAAGGCTGTACCGGGCGACAACCCGTCGAGCATTCATCAACCGGGCTACACCGTGGGCGTCGAAGCCCAGGTGCAACCGGCGTACTGGGTCGCTGACTGGCCGCGCTACGTGATGCGCACGCTGGTGCTGGTGCTGTTCATCGCCTCGATTCTCAAACTCTCGGCGCAAAGCTTCTCGCCGTTCCTTTACTTCCAGTTCTGAGGGATCTGAACATGACCCGCTCATTACGCATCTTCTACATCGCACTGTTCCTGCTGACCTTGACGGTCCTGGGCCTGTGGTCGGTGCGCAGCTTCTTCGGCTTCAGCACCAACCCGGATGCGACCGTGCTCAACGGTCGTTGGAGCAAAGCCGTCGAGACGCACTACGACGACGAGTTCCCGATCAAGCGCCTGGGCACCAACATCTGGGCGGCACTGGACTACAAGCTGTTCAACGAGGGCCGCAAAGGCGTGGTCCTGGGTCGCGATCAGTGGCTGTACAGCGACGAAGAGTTCAATCCGATCGTCAACGAAGAGCAAAACCTGCAAGGCAACTACGCGCTGGTCGAAGGCGTGCGCCAGAAGCTCAAGGAACAGGGCATTACCCTGGTGATGGCGATCGTGCCAGCCAAGGCGCGCCTCTACCCGGAACACTTGGGTGAAGTGAAGCCGTCCAGCATTCACGCCAACCTCTATCAGGATTTCCATGCCCGTGTGGCGGCAGACAAGATCCTGGCCCCTGACCTGCTCGGCCCGATGCAACAGGCCAAGCAAAACGGCCAACAAGTGTTCCTGCGCACCGACACCCACTGGACTCCCGAAGGCGCGCAGGTCGCCGCCGAGAAGCTGGCGAAGACGATTGCCGAGCGCACCCCACTCAACGGCGAACCACAACGTTTCGTGACAACGCCAGCGGAAAAAATCATCCACAAGGGCGACCTGCGTCAGTTCCTGCCCCTGGACCCGCTGTTCGAAAACCTGATGCCAGCCCAGGAGCCGCTGGTCAAGCGCACCACCCGTGAAGCCGACGATCAGCCGGCCGAAGGCGACGCGCTGTTTGCCGATGCCCAAGTGCCCGTGGCGCTGATCGGCACCAGCTACAGCGCCAACCCCACCTGGAACTTCGTCGGTGCCCTCAAGCAGGCCCTGAACAGCGACGTCGTGAACTACGCCGAAGACGGCCATGGCCCGATTCTGCCGATGCTCAGCTACCTCAAGAGCGACGCCTTCAAGAACAGCCCGCCCCAGGTGCTGATCTGGGAGTTTCCTGAACGTTATCTGCCTGTGAACAACGAAATCGGTGACGCCGACCCGCAGTGGGTCGCAGAACTCAAGCAAGCCGGCGCACGCCAACAGAACGTAGCCGCCAACACCCCATCCGAGACGCCCGACCGGGCGCAAAACTGAAAGAGAGGTCCACCATGACTTTCACTACAACTCCTCGCCGTCTCGCCGCTCGCTCCCTCAAGGCTGTTGCCCTGGTTGCCAGCATGAGCGCCCTTTCACTGTCTGCCTTTGCCGGAGGTGACTCGGCCCTGTATGGCCCGGTTGCGCCAAAAGGGTCGAGCTTCGTGCGGATCTACAACGCCAGCAACGCCGAAGTCAGCGCCACCGTCGGCAGCACCAACCTGAGCGACGTAGCACCACTGGCCAGCACCGACTTCAGCTTCATGCCTGGCGGCGACTACAGTGCCAAGGTCGGCAGCCAGACCGTCCCGGTAAAACTGGCTCCCGATCACTATTACACCCTGGTCAACAACGCCAGCGGCCAGCCTCAGTTGATCGAAGAACCGCCATTCAAGAACAAGCAGAAATCCCTGGTTCGCGTGCAGAACCTTAGCGACAAGCCGCTGACCCTCAAGACCGCCGACGGCAAGACCGAAGTGGTCAAGACCGTAGCGGCCAAGAGCCGTGGCGAGCGTGAAATCAACCCGGTGAAAGTGAGCCTGGCGCTGTTCGACGGCGACAAGAAAGTCGGCGACCTCAAGCCCGTGGCCCTGGAACGCGGCGAAGCGGCCGTGCTGTACGTCACCGGCTCCGGCAGCAGCCTGTCGCCAGTGTGGGTAAAACGCCCGGTGTCGACCCGATAAGAGCAGCGGCAAGTTTCCAGCTTCAAGCGGCAAGCTTTTGCTTGCAGCTTGAAGCTCAAGGCTTGCCACTGCCGCAGGAACAACAACAAGAGAGTGAAACGACAGAACGCAGTAGCTCTAAAAACCATTTCGATTTGTAGGAGTAACAAACATGATTCCGGTGATCTTGTCAGGTGGTAGCGGCTCACGTCTTTGGCCGCTTTCGCGCAAGCAATTCCCTAAACAGTTCCTGGCCCTGACCGGCGAACATACCCTGTTCCAGCAGACCCTCGAGCGCCTGGTGTTCGAAGGCATGGACACCCCGATCGTGGTCTGCAACAAAGACCACCGGTTCATCGTCAACGAGCAGTTGACCAACCGCAAGCTGGAAGCCCAGCGCATCCTGATGGAACCGTTCGGGCGCAACACCGCGCCGGCCGTGGCCCTGACGGCGATGATGCTGGTCAATGAAGGCCGCGACGAGCTGATGCTGGTCCTGCCGGCCGACCACGTGCTGGAAGACCAGAAAGCCTTGCAGCGTGCGTTGGCCCTGGCCACCGTGGCCGCCGAGCGTGGCGAAATGGTTCTGTTCGGCGTACCGGCCACCAAACCGGAAACCGGTTATGGCTACATCAAGTCGACCAACGACGCCCTGCTGCCTGAAGGGGTGAGCCGCGTTTCGCACTTCGTCGAAAAACCCGACGTCAAGCGCGCTACCGAGTTCGTCGAAGCCGGTGGTTACTTCTGGAACAGCGGCATGTTCCTGTTCCGCGCCAGCCGTTTCCTCGAAGAGCTGAAAAAACACGATCCGGACATCTACGACACCTGCCTGCTGACCCTGGAGCGCAGCGAACAGACGGCCGATACCATCACCTTTGACGAAGCCACTTTCGCCTGCTGCCCGGACAACTCCATCGACTACGCGGTGATGGAAAAGACCCAGCGCGCCTGCGTGGTGCCACTGTCGGCCGGCTGGAGCGATGTCGGCTGCTGGTCGTCGCTGTGGGAAGTCAACGCCAAGGATGCCAACGGCAACGTCACCAAGGGCGACGTCGTCGTCCAGGACAGCCGCAACTGCATGATCCACGGCAATGGCAAGCTGGTGTCGGTGATCGGCCTGGACAACATCGTGGTGGTCGAAACCAAGGACGCCATGATGATCGCCCACAAGGACAAGGTCCAAGGCGTCAAGCAAATGGTCAACACCCTCAACGCCCAGGGCCGCACCGAAACCCAGAACCACTGCGAGGTCTATCGTCCATGGGGTTCCTATGACTCGGTGGACATGGGCGGTCGTTTCCAGGTCAAGCACATCTCGGTCAAGCCGGGCGCATGCCTGTCGCTGCAGATGCACCACCACCGCGCCGAACATTGGATCGTGGTCAGCGGCACCGCTGAAGTGACCTGCGACGAGAACGTGTTCCTGCTCTGCGAAAACCAGTCGACCTACATCCCGATCGCCTCGGTTCATCGCCTGCGCAACCCGGGCAAGATCCCGCTGGAAATCATCGAAGTGCAGTCCGGCAGCTACCTGGGCGAAGACGATATCGAACGCTTCGAAGACATCTACGGTCGCTCCACCCCGGTCGAACGCGGCGTGTCGGTGAAAACCATCGCCCAATAACGATCAGCAACGATCAGCAGAACAAGAAGCCCCCGTCCAGCCCACTGCGTCCCCTATCCGCAGTGGGTTGGGTGGGGGCTTTTTTATTGATTGACCACTCGCTTGGCATCAAACTTTTCGGCAATCCTGGCCGAGCGCGGATTGACCGCGTCCGTTCTGATTTTTCTGATGTCCGCGCCCTTCGAAATGGCCTTGATTGCATGCACCGTCAAGAATGTACCCACCCCCTTCAGGATCGGCAGTCGCGCCACTGAGGTGGCCTGCGCCAACGCCTCTTTCTTCAAGGTCCCGCCATCCTGGGTTTCAGGGTGGACGACCACTTGCACAACATCCACTTCGGTTTTTCCCTTCGTTGTAAACGCGTTCAATTCGGCCAGACCATAAATCTGTCGCTCTTCAGGTGGTTTCAACTTGTCGGATTTTTTCATGACCGCGAAAAAGCGCCGCTCAACGACGAAATCAGGGTGCCTGTTCAACGCGTCCGGATCGATCGGCTCGTCCACGAATACATCATTGGCACTGCGCAACATGTAACTGGAAATGCTTGCCCCCAGACCGAAGTTTGAAGGTTGCCCAACGACCTTCGAACTCGATGTTTCGCTGGAGAGGGCTTTATAGCGTTGCTTGTAGCGTTGTAGATTCTGTTTGACCTCATCCCCTCCCACCAGATAGTCATTGAATGCACCGACCTCCACCACTTTGAAGTCATTCACATCGCTGAACTTTCCTGTGGCTTCCTTGAACACGCCAACCCTGCTCGTAAGCGCTGCCGCTGTGAGCTTCAGTCGGTTTTTTACGCCCACTTCTATTTCGTACTTGCCAGTCTTGTTGAGCCCGTCGGCGTCCCGAAAAGTCAGCGGGTTATTGCTCACCATCGCGTACAGATTCAGCCCATCGATATCTCCCGCAGGGTCCGGATTCAGCCAGCGCTGCAGACCGGGCATGTAGTACCGATAGCCGTAGTAATAGAACCCTGTTGCATCCCGCTCCTTGCCCGAGTAACGAACCGTCTTGTAACTGACCTCGATCACATCTTCCCCGGCCAGGTACGCGGTCTCGCCGAAAGGATAGAAGTGCTCGCGGCTGATGATTCTCCCGTCCTGGGCAAGCTCCAGACTGGTCGAACCCAATTGGTCGGTAAAACTGTATCGATAGAGGTCATTGGCCCCCGCAGGTGATGGGCTTTCCCAATGCAATACCCGCACACTGTTGAGCCCACCCTGGACGATGATGACCTGGAGAGACTCCCCAGTGCCGCTGTCGGCACGCAGTTCCAGCCCAGGCAAATAACGCACCTCGGCGGTCAGCGTCCGGGCACCGGCTTGCAGAGTGCGCAATTTGCGAACGCGCAGACCGCTGCCGTCGTAAACATAAATCTCACCGTCGTTAAGCCTTGAGGCGCGTTCGATGGGGGTGACCGAACTCAACTGGTTGCGCAGATCCCAAGCCAGGAAACGCCCCTCGTCCTGTTCCAGACAATTGCCCCGCGCATCGAACGCGGCGCAGATTTCATCTTCCGTTGGGGGCACGCCGTTGCGGTACGGCAAACAACGATTGCTGTAGCGGGCCGCTTGCAACTGGCGGCCATGATTCTGAGCGCCGACATGGGTCAGCTCCAGCAGGTTGCCGCTTTCGTCGTAGCGATAGGTCTGCCGGTAGTTGCTCACCGCCGCCGGGTCGACGCGACCAACGGACTGCGGTCCCTGATTGGCAGCGCCCGCCTCCCAGCCGTTGGCTTCAAGCAATTGGTAGAGACTGTCGTAGATAAAACGACTGATCGGGTTGATACGCTGATTGGCGAAGTAGCGCACCGGCAGAGCCTTGTCCTCGATACTCAGCACGTTACCCATGGGGTCATAGGTGTAGAACAGGTCTTGCAGCACCTGTTCCGCGTGCCTAGCGTGGCGCTCCATCAACCGGCCATCATCGGGACTGTATCGAAGTGTGGTCTGCACGCCGTTACCGGCCGTTTCTTGCTCTATTTGCCCCTCGGCGCTGTAACGGATATCCCTGACCAGCGGCTGCCATGTGTCCTGCCCGTTTAATAACAAGTGATTTTCATGCAACCGGCCATCGCGGGTCAGTCTCTTGCGTTGTCGATGGCCCAGGGCATCCATTTGCTCCAGCACGTCACCCTGGGGGCCAAGGCACCAGGTTGACCGGGCGCCCTCGCCGGGCTCGAGCAGTGTTTCGCGCTCGGCTTCCGGCTCCGGCCAGTCGGGAGTGACGGCATCAAGGATGAAGCGACGGTTCTGGACAAGGTTTTGCGCGGTGAGGGAAAACGACTCCAGCAGCACGCTACCCGCCGGGTCATCGTGACGGATCAACTGCCCGTACTGGTTATGGTCGCGATCGCCCCGGCCCGGGGAACCGTACTTCAACCGCTCCATGCACCGACGCAGTTGCCCGGCGCCTTGTTCGAGCACCACCACGGGACGGAGCAGGTCGTCGTAGCCCACCTCGCGATGCGTGCCCCGACCGTCCCACGCCCGCAAACCCTCGCCGGCGAGCCCAGGCAGATCGATCTGCCTGCCCGCATCGACGCTATCGGTACGCAGCGCGGCAGCGGACAGCGAATAAACCGTCGTAAGGTTGGCCGGCGCCGAATGATCGTCTGGTTGCAAGCGCCACAATCGAGGATCCCACTGTTTTGCCAAACGACCGGCGGCATCGAAAAGGCTGCGAGTGACGCGCTCTTGCGTGGGCCCGTTCTCGATGTTGCGCCAATAGTCGACCGAACGAACCGGTAAATTCCTTGGGTCAAAGGCCATCAGCCTCGGGGTTCTCTGATCCATGCCCATCTAATCAGACCTCTTGGTCGTAGCACCGCTGCGTCGTAAACGGCATCTAACAAGGGCAGACAACCCTTGCCTACTGTCAGATATGACAGCGGCGACCGACGGCCCGAGACGGATGAATACCCACGGCCCGCCCCCTCCGGTAGGATGGTGTGACGGTAACGGAGGCTTCAACCATGCTTATCGGCGTCTTGCTGGTCATCACCTGGCTCATCCTGCTGCTGCGCTATCCGGCCAAGGCGTTGCCGGTGTCCCTGGCGGCGTTCGTCGGGCTGGGACTGGTGGCCGCGTGGGTACTCTGGGAGGACAACCGCGAAACCCGGCAACTGGCGCGCCTGGATCTGCGCGTCACTTACGCCCCCGAACGCTGCCCGGCCGACCGTCCGCTGTTGCTGAACATGACCAATGGCAACGATGTACCGCTGATCGAACTGCGCTGGCGAATCGCGGCGTATGCACCCGGCGACACCATCAACCTGGCCGACAATCAGTACACCGCACCTCGTTACAGAGGCCCAGGCGAGTTGCAGCCCGGCGCGGACTGGCAGGATTGCCTGCCCCTGCCGCCACTGCGTCCCGGCTACCGCCCACAAACCCTGGAGTTTCGCGCCGAACGATTGCAAGGCGGCTTCTCCAACTGATCCCCTCTCACTGTTTGCATAAGGAATGGCTATGCCCGTTGCGTTGATTACCGGATGTTCCAGCGGCATCGGCCGCGCCCTCGCCGATGCCTTCAAGGCCGCCGGCTATCAAGTATGGGCCAGTGCACGCAAGGATGAGGACGTGGCGCTGCTCAGTGCTGCCGGGTTTACCGCCGTACAACTGGACGTCAATGATGGCCAGGCCTTGGAACAGTTGAGCGAACGCATCAACCAACAACACGGCGGTCTCGATGTGCTGATCAACAATGCCGGTTACGGCGCCATGGGTCCCTTGTTGGACGGTGGTGTGCCGGCCATGCAGCGCCAGTTCGAAACCAACGTGTTCGCGGTCGTCGGAGTGACCCGCGCACTGTTCCCGGTGCTGCGCCGGGCCAAGGGATTGGTGGTGAACATCAGCAGCGTTTCCGGCGTGCTGGTGACGCCATTTGCCGGCGCCTATTGCGCCTCGAAGGCGGCGGTGCATGCCTTGAGCGATGCGCTGCGCATGGAACTGGCACCGTTCGGCATTCGCGTGATGGAAGTCCAGCCCGGCGCCATTGCCTCCAGCTTCGCCAAAAATGCCGGCCATGAAGCCGAGCAACTGATCAGCGAACAGTCACCCTGGTGGCCTCTGCGCGACGGCATCCGCAGCCGCGCCAAGGCGTCCCAGGACAACCCGACCCCGGCCAGCGATTTTGCCGCAGGACTGCTCAAGGCCGTGCAGCAACCCAGGCCCCCGCGCCTGCTGCGCTTGGGCAATGGCAGCCGGGCGTTGCCGTTGATGGCCGGTTTGCTGCCCAAGGGGTTGCTGGAAAAAGGCTTGATGAAGCGGTTTGGGTTGGGTGGGTCGCTGTAAAACACAGGGTAAACACGCATGAAACCCTGTGGGAGCGAGCCTGCTCGCGATAGCGACGGCACAACCAACCTCCTTGCCCACTGAAACACCGCTATCGCGAGCAGGCTCGCGCCCACAATTATCCGTGGGCGTCAGCGCTCGGTTTGGGATCGACCACCACCGTACAGGTCATCCCCGCCGCCAGCAGCACGCCGTCCGGCACTTCGTCGATATGGATCCGCACCGGCACCCGCTGCGCCAGGCGAACCCAGTTGAAGGTCGGGTTCACATCGGCGATCAACTCGCGGCTTGCGGGGTTGTCACGGTCGTAGATGCCCCGCGAGATGCTTTCCACATGCCCCTTGAGCACCTCGCCGCTCATCAACTGCAACTGCGCCGAATCACCGACCCGCACCTTGGGCAGCTTGGTTTCTTCGAAGAAGCCGTAGACCCAGAACGAATTCATGTCCACCACGGCCATTTTCGCCTCGCCGATGCGCGCATAGTCGCCCCGATGCACGTTGAGGTTGGTGACATAACCGTCCACCGCCGCGCGGACCTGGGTACGGGCGAGATTCAGTTCGGCGGCCTCCAGTTGCGCCAGGGCGTGCTGGTAATCGGCCAGGGCCGAGTCGGCAATGTTACTGGCGTCGTCACGGTTTTCCCGGGAGATCACCAGGCTGTCCAGGTCGGCACGCCGATGCGCGTTGACCTTGCGCATTTCCCAGGTTGCCTTGCGCGAGGCCACCAAAGAGCGAGCCTGTTTCACCGCAATGCGGTAATGCTCGGGGTCGATGCGCATCAGCAGGTCGCCCTTTTTTACCAACTGGTTATCACGCACCGGTACCTCGACCACCTCACCACTGACGTCGGCGGCGACGTTGATGATGTCGGCGCGTACCCGACCATCACGGGTCCACGGAGTGTTCATGTAGTGCACCCACAACACCCGGCCGATCCACAGGGCAAGGGCCAGCACCAACAGCGTCGCAAGCAGGCTGAAAAACTTTTTCATCGCATTGATCTCAACGGTAGACCGTCAGCGCCAGCGCGCCAAACAGGCAGGTAAACAGACTCAGGCGCAGCAGCGCCGGGTGCCAGAAGAAGCGGTACAGGTCCAACCCCGACAGAAAACGATCCAGGACCCAGGCCAGGGCGGCGGCGATGAAAAACATCAGGGTCATGGTGGGCATGTACACGCCATGGAAGGCGATTTCACGAGGCATGTTCGGGTTCCTGGGGCAGCGGCCTGGCGTAGGTCGCCAATGGCGATTGCGGGTCCAACAGCGAGGTGCGGATGAAATGCAGGTAGCTTTTCACCCGGCGCAGGGCTGAGGTGTCGAAATGCGGGGCGAAGGGTTCGTCACTGGCCTGTACGCGGCTGATGGCATGGTCGACCGCCAGCAGGGCGCGCTCCAGATTGTTCTGGCCGGGCTGACGAAACAGCCGCACCAACGCCCGCCCCATCACGCGGATCGCCTGGCGCCAGGGCTGGCTTGGAGCATAGGCCGGATGCACGGGCAAGATCGCCTGTTCCTTGCGCAATTCGATAATCGCGTGGCCGACTTCCAGGACCACAAACATCCAGCGCAACAGATCCCGCTGCACCCCAGGTTGCCCCGCCGCCAGCCCATAAGCCTGATGCAGCAAGTCCCGGGTGCGACTTTCAAAGCCCGAGGCCAGGCCCTTGAGCCGGCCGCTGATGGCAAACACCACCTGCTCGCGCAGGTCTTGTTCGAGCCGGCGCCACAACCAGCGACTGTTGGGCGGCAGAATGATTGCCCCGGCAGCGGCACATACCAGCATGCCAAGGATCATCGCGAGGTAATCGTTAATGAAGGTGTAGGGGTTGTAGACCGTCAGGTTGTCGGGCACCGAGCCTGTGCAGAAGAAGATCAACAACCCCAACCCGACCCCGGCGTATTGCGGTCGCGAGCTGAGGAATGAGCCCAACATGATCACCGGCGCCAACATCACGCAGAGCAAGGGGAAGCCATCGATCAGCGGGAAGATGAAAAACATCTCGACGAAACCGATCAAGGCCCCGAGCAGCGTGCCACACGCCATCTGGAACGCCATGCGTTTGGGGTTGGGCGTGGCGGCCGACAAGCCCACCGTGGCGGCGGCGATCATCGTCATGGTCGCACCGCTCGGCCAGGCCGTGGCGACCCAATAGCTGCCCAGCACCAGCAGGATGAACGCTGCCCGAAACCCCGACGCCGCAGCCGCCAGACCGTTGGTCTGCGGCATGAAAGGTTGGTCCCATTGCTCGCGTTCGTGGCGATGATCAGCCAGCGACGCATGGGTCTGGGCGTAGCCGTGCAAGTCATCGACGAAGCGATACAGCAGCTCATAGGCGGTGTGGAAATCCAGCCGTTCTGCCTCGCTCGGATCTGTTTCTTCGAACACCCCACGCAGCCTGCGGACCTGTGCCGGCAAATCGGCTTTATAGGTTGCCAGCTCCGCCGCCAGGCGCGCGGCGTCTTTATCGGTCAAGGCGCGGGCGCTAAAACCGTCCAGCAACTCGGCCAACGTTAGCAGACCCGGTTTAATGGCATTCACCACATGATCCACCCCGCGGCTGCGTAGACGTTCGAGCAACTGGTGCAAGGCGTTGAATCGGGTGGTGATGCCCATGAACTCGCTGTTCAAGCGGCTGAGCCGACCGTTGCGCCGACGCATGTGCGGGTCTTCGAACACCGTCACGCTGCGCAGGCTTTCCAGGCCCACGGCTTCGGCAATGAAACCGACGTTACGCGCCTCGAATGCCTCGCGTTTGCTGCGCCCACGCAAGCCATCCGTGACAAACAGGGCGAACACTCCAAAGCGTTGGTACAGGGCGTTGCGCATGGCGGCGCTGGCGGTTTGCGGCAAGATCGCGGCGCTGATCAGGGTCGCGCAGAGAATCCCCAGGGAAATTTCCAGCACACGCCAGACCGCCGCCATGAACGCGCCTTCCGGATGAGCCAGGGCCGGCAGACCGATCATGGCCGCGGTGTAGCCGGCCAGCACAAAACCATAGGCCCTGAAGTTGCGATAACGCGCCGCGCCCGCTGAACAGACGCCGACCCAGATCGCCAGACTGCCCAGAAACAGTTCGGTGTTCTGGGCGAACAAGGCAATCAGCGCCACCATCACCGCCGAGCCGGCCAGCGTGCCGAGCAAGCGATAGAAACTCTTGGCGAACACCTGCCCGCTCTGGGGCTGCATGACGATAAACACCGTGATCATGGCCGTGCGCGGTTGCGGCAGCTCCAGACGCATCGCCAGCCACAATGTCAGGAAGGCGGCGAGCAGCACTTTGAAAATGTAGACCCATGTCACACCGTCGCTGCGAGCCCAGTCGAAGAAACCACGGCGCCATTCGAGGCGGTACAGCCAGCGGGCAGGAGCGAATAAAGACATCACAATAGAACTACTCAACATGGCTCAAGTCAGGGATGTCCTTGCCGGCGTCCAGGCCACCGCCCAACGCCGTCACCAGGTCGGCGTGGGCCGTCAGGCGCGCCGCCTCCACTTGCTGCTGCACCTGTTGCTGCTTGAACAACAGGCTTTGGGCGTTGAGCACGTTGAGGTAGTCAGTGAGCCCGCGCTGGAACGCAACCATCGCGATGTCGTAGGTGCGTTGCGCGGCGGCCACCGACTCAGCAGCGAAGACGTGTTGCTTGTCCATGGACTCACGGCGGATCAACTGATCGGAAATGCTCTTGAGTGCATCGACCAGCGTCTGGTTGTAGTGGGCCACGGCGATGTCATAACCGGCCGCCGCCTCCCCCAACTGTGAGCGCAGGCGCCCACCGTCGAAAATCGGCAGTGTGATGGCCGGTCCGACGCTGTAGTTGAGCTTCTTGCCGGTCAAGAACTCCAGCGCCCCGCCACCGGTCGCCATGTAGCCGATACTGCCCACCAGGTCGACATTGGGATAAAACCCGGCACGCGCGACATCGATACCCCGTGCCTGAGCGGCCACTTGCCAACGCCCGGCCACCACGTCCGGACGCTGGCCGAGCAATTCGGCGGGCAAGGCCGACGGCAACTTCAAGGGCGCACCGAGGGCCAGAGTCGGGCGCTGCAGCCGCGCCCCGTCTCCTGGCCCTTTGCCCGCCAGCGCCGCCAGTTGATTGCGGCTCAAGGCAATGGCTTCGTCGAGGGCGTCGAGTTGCCGATGGGTCTCAGGCAATGGCGCCTGGGCCTGGCTGACTTCGAAATGGGTGCCGATGCCGCCGTCCAGACGCTTTTGCGCCAGTTCGAGAATCTGCTCCTGCTGATGGAGGGTCGCCACGACGATATCGCGCTGGGCATAGTGCAACGCGAACTGGATATAGGTGCGCACGATGTTGTTCTGCAACTCCAACTGCGCCTGCCGCGCCTCGGCCACGCTGACATGAGCCAGGTCGACGGCCCGCTCACTGGCGTTGCGCTCGCGGCCCCACAGGTCCAGCGCATAGCTCAAGCCCAGGCCCGCGTTATTGTCCCAAGTGGTGGTGTCGGCCAACTCGCCAGGGCCATAGAACTGATCGGTGGGCCAGTTGTGGCGCTTGAGGGTCGCTTGACCATTGATCTGTAGCGACTCGGCAGCCTCGACGACACCGGCCATGGCCTTGGCCTGCCGCACGCGGGCAGCGGCCAGGGCCAGGCTCGGGCTGTCATGCACGGCCAGGTCGATCCAGCGATCCAGTTGCCGGTCGCCATAGGCATTCCACCACTGGCCGGTGGGCCAGTGAGCATCACGGGCAGCCTCGCGGATCGCTTCATCGGTGGCCAGTTGATTGGCCGACAATGCCTGGCCTTGCGGCGCAATCCCTCCCGTGCCGATGCAACCGCTGATGGTGAACGTTAAAAGCCAAACACTGAGAGTCTTCAGCTCTCTGCTGATGCAACCCGGCACTTGCGCAAAATTCCTGAGATGGGGAGGCGTGAAGAGGCTGAATGCCCGGTGACGCAACTGTGGGAGCGAGCCTGCTCGCGATAGCGTCCAGGCAGACACATTGAGGGGAATGTGATGCCGCCATCGCGAGCAGGCTCGCTCCCATAGCAATCAGCGATCCAGGATTGGCCGCAATTCTAGGCACCCCATCGAACGGCGATAAGCCGACCTTTCTGCGAATCTTTGTTACCGTTACTGCGATAATCCATTAGTCGGGGTCCGCTGCGCTGTAACTTCGTGTCACAATTTGCCATCTCCCAAGAGAGCCTCCCATGGACACTTTGCAAAACATGCGTGCGTTCAGCTGTGTTGCTGAAGCGGGCAGTTTCACCGCCGCCGCCGTGCAACTGGATACCACCACAGCCAACGTTTCGCGTGCGGTTTCCAACCTGGAAGCCCATCTGCAAACCCGCCTGCTCAACCGCACCACCCGCCGCATCGCCCTGACCGAGGCCGGCAAACGTTATCTGCTGCGTTGCGAGCAGATCCTGGCGTATGTCGAGGAGGCTGAAGCCGAGGCCAGCGATGCTCACGCACGTCCTGCCGGGCAGTTGAAGGTCCATACCATGACCGGCATCGGCCAGCATTTCGTGATCGATGCCATCGCCCGCTATCGTAAAACCCATCCCGACGTGACTTTCGACCTGACCCTGGCCAATCGTGTGCCGGACATCCTGGAAGAGGGTTACGACGTTTCCATCGTACTGGCCAGCGAATTGCCGGACTCGGGCTTTGTCTCCCAGCGCCTGGGGATCACCTACAGCATCGTCTGCGCATCACCTGCCTACGTGAAAGCCAGCGGCTGCCCGCAGAAACCCGGCGACCTGCTCAACCACGCCTGCCTGCGCCTGGTCAGCCCGGTCATTCCGCTGGAGAAATGGGTATTTGACGGCCCCGAAGGCCAAGAGATGGTCACCATCAGCAACTCACCGTTCTTGGTGAACTCCGCCGATGCCATGAAAACCGCGATCACCAGTGGCATGGGCGTGGGCGTGTTGCCGGTGTATGCCGCCATCGAGGGCTTGCGCAATGGCACGCTGGTGCGGGTCATGCCCAACTACCGCTCCCAGGAACTGAACCTCTACGCCATCTATCCTTCGCGCCAGTACCTGGATGCGAAGATCAAGACCTGGGTCGAGTACCTGCGCGGCTCGCTGCCGGAAATCCTCGCGGCGCACCAGGCCGAACTGACGGCCTATGAGTTGAGTGGCAGTCTGGCCGGTGCACGGGTCGCGAACTGATTTCGCGCCCGTGCTCCCAGGGTGATATCAGCGCTTGCCCATCGAGCGACGCGTGCCGGGAGGCGCGGCGCCAGGGGTCTTGGTATGACCGTTCTTCGCGCCGTTCTTGTACCAAGGCTGCTGCCCGGCCCCTTTGGCCGCGGCCAGCTCACCGGGCTTGAACGGAAACTTGAAGGTCGGGATCGCGTTGACGCTCTCGCCGCTGGAAACATCGCTGTCGGGCCGGTCGGCCTGTTCGCCGTTCGGGCGTTCGTCCGCGGGCGAAGGTGTTGGGGAAGTCATGTAAAGCTCCGGGTAATGCGTGCAAGTCGGGCCCGGAGAGCGAGCCGCGAAAGTCGGCAGTATACCCGCCCGATACCAGCGCGCGCAGGGCGGATTCAATCGGCCCTTCACTCGTCTGACAGCAAGTCGGGACAAAACTGACAAGCCCGTCAGTTAGGCGTCACCTTCCTGACCACCTCACAACGCTATATAAGAAAGATAAAAATCCCTCTGTCCTGAACCGGCCTCCCACATCCATGCACATCCAGAAAAAAACCGTCTTGCTCGTCGCGCTCCTGGTCGCTCTGGCAGCTGTCGCCCTCTGGTATGCCATGAAGCCTGTCACCGCCAAACCCGGCGCGCCCGTGGCCGTGCCGGTAAGAGTCATCAGCGTGGTGCAAAAGGATGTGCCGCGCTTTGCCAGTGGCATCGGCACGGTGTTGTCACTGCACAGCGTGGTGATCCGCCCGCAGATCGACGGCATCCTCACTCAACTGCTGGTCAAGGAAGGGCAACAGGTCAAGAAGGGGGAACTGCTGGCCACCATCGACGACCGCTCGATCCGCGCCAGCCTTGACCAGGCCAGGGCCCAACTCGGTGAAAGCCAGGCACAACTGGCGGTCGCCCAGGTCAATCTCAAGCGTTACAAATTGCTCAGTGTCGACGACGGCGTATCGAAACAGACCTACGACCAGCAACAGGCACTGGTCAACCAGCTCAAGGCCACCGCCCAGGGCAATCAGGCGGCCATCGATGCCGCCCAGGTGCAGTTGTCCTACACCCGGATCCGCTCCCCGGTGACCGGTCGCGTCGGCATTCGCAACGTGGACGAAGGCAACTTCCTGCGCACCAGCGACACCGAGGGCTTGTTCACCGTGACCCAGATCGACCCGATCGCAGTGGAGTTCGCCCTGCCCCAACAAATGCTGCCCACCTTGCAACGGTTGATGGCCGCCCCCGAGCAAGCGCTGGTCCAGGCCTACATAGGCGCTGATGGGTCCTCCGGTGAAATGCTCGGCGAGGGCCGCCTGAGCCTGATCGACAACCAGATCAACGCCAACACCGGCACCCTGCGGGCCAAGGCTGAATTCAGCAACGCCGCGCAACGGCTATGGCCAGGGCAGTTGGTGACATTGAAAATCCAGACCGCCCTCGACAAGGACGCCCTGGTGGTTCCACCTACCGTGGTTCAGCGCGGCCTGGAGCAACCTTTCGTGTACCGAATCACCGGCGACCAGGTAGAGAGCGTACCGGTGGTGATGGTGTACCAGGACAGTGACCTGCACATCATCAAAGGGGTGAACGCGGGCGATCAACTGGTGAGCGACGGTCAGTCACGGCTCAAGCCGGGCAGCCGCATCCAGGTGCTCGGTGACCCAGTGGCCCAGGCCAATGTGTCGGAGCCAAAACCATGAAGGGCCGCGGTTCGATTTCAGCGTGGTGCATCGACCACCCCATTGCCACGGTCCTGATGACCTTCGCCCTGATACTGCTGGGATTGATCGCCTTTCCTCGCCTGCCTGTCGCGCCGTTACCTGAAGCGGAATTCCCGACCATCCAGGTCAGGGCTCTGTTGCCCGGCGCCAGCCCCGAAACCATGGCGTCGTCGGTGGCGACCCCACTGGAAGTGCAATTCAGCGCCATTTCCGGCATTACCCAGATGACCTCAAGCAGTGCCCTGGGCTCGACCAACCTGACCTTGCAGTTCAGCCTGGACAAAAGCATCGACACCGCCGCCCAGGAAGTGCAAGCGGCCATCAATACCGCCTCCGGCAAACTGCCCCAGGACATGCCGAATCTGCCCACCTGGCGCAAAGTCAATCCGGCCGACAGCCCGGTGTTGATCCTCAGCATCAGCTCCAGCCTGATGCCCGGCACCGAATTGAGCGACTACGTCGAAACCCTGCTCGCCCGGCAACTCAGCCAGATCGATGGCGTGGGACAAATCTACATCACCGGCCAGCAACGTCCGGCGATCCGGGTACAGGCCTCGGCGGACCGACTCGCCGCCATCGGTCTGACCCTGGCCGACATTCGCGTGGCGCTCCAGCAGGCCAGCCTCAACCTGGCCAAGGGGGCGCTTTACGGCGAGTCGAGCGTTTCCACCCTGTCCACCAACGATCAGCTGTTCCAGCCGGAGGAATATGGTGAGTTGATCGTGTCCTACAAGGATGGGGCACCGGTTCATCTCAAGGACGTCGCCAAAGTCATCAATGGTTCGGAAGACGCCTACATTCAGGCCTGGTCCGATGAGCAACCGGGGCTCAACCTGGTGATTTTCCGTCAGCCGGGGGCGAACATCGTCGACACCGTCGACCGCATCCAGGCAGCCTTGCCGACCCTGGAAGCCATGCTGCCTGCGGCCGTGCAAGTCAAGGTACTGAACGACCGTACACAGACTATCCGCGCTTCGCTGCATGAGGTGGAGATCACCTTGCTGATCGCGGTGCTGCTGGTGGTGGCGGTGATGGCGCTGTTCCTGCGCCAGCTCTCGGCGACCCTGATTGTCTCAGCGGTCCTGGGCGTGTCGCTGATCGCCAGTTTCGCCCTGATGTATGTGATGGGCTTCAGTCTGAACAACCTGACCCTGGTGGCTATCGTGATCTCGGTCGGGTTCGTGGTGGACGATGCGATTGTAGTGGTGGAGAACATTCACCGGCACCTGGAGGCGGGTGATGGCATGCGCGAAGCGGCGATCAAAGGAGCGGGCGAAATCGGCTTCACGGTGATCTCCATCAGTTTTTCGCTGATAGCCGCGTTCATTCCCCTGCTCTTCATGGGTGGCGTGGTCGGGCGTCTGTTCAAGGAGTTTGCCCTGACCGCCACTTCGACCATCCTGATTTCGGTGGTGGTGTCCCTGACCCTGGCACCGACCCTGGCCGCGCTGTTCATGCGCGCCCCGACGCCTCATGCCCACGGCAAGCGAAGTTTCGGCGAACGCCTGCTGGGTGGGTATGAACGGACACTGCGCTGGGCCCTGGCCCATCAGAGGCTGATGATCGGCGTGTTCGGCGTGACCCTGGCGCTGGCAGTGGCGGGCTACGTATTCATTCCCAAGGGTTTCTTCCCGGTACAAGACACCGGCCTGGTGCTGGGCACCAGCGAAGCCGCCGCCGACGTGTCATTCCCGGACATGGTGGCCAAACACAAGGCCCTGGCCGAGATCGTCGCCGCCGACCCGGCGGTGCAGAGCTTTTCTCACGCTGTCGGCGTCTCGGGTTCCAACCAGACCATCGCCAATGGTCGCTTCTGGATCGCCCTCAAGCCCCAGGATCAGCGTGACGTGTCGGCCAGCGCGTTCATCGACCGGATCCGCCCCAAACTGCTGGGCATCCCCGGCGTGGTGCTGTACCTGAGGGCCGGGCAGGACATCAACCTCAGTCCCGGTCCGAGCCGCGCCCAGTATCAATACGTGCTCAAGAGCAACGACGGACCGACGCTCAACACCTGGACACAAAAACTCACCGACAGGCTGCGCGGTAACCCCGCGTTCCGGGACATCTCCAACGACCTGCAACTGGGCGGCAGCATCACCCACATCAACATCGACCGCAGCGCGGCGGCGCGCTTTGGCCTTACCGCCAGCGATGTCGACCAGGCCCTGTACGACGCCTTCGGCCAGCGGCAGATCAACGAATTCCAGACCGAGACCAACCAGTACAACGTGATCCTGGAGCTCGACACCGCGCAACGCGGCCGGGCCGAGAGCCTGGCCTATTTCTACCTGCGCTCGCCGCTCAGTGGTGAGATGGTCCCGCTCTCGGCCCTGGCCCGCTTCGATGCGCCGACCAACGGCCCGCTGTCCATTGCCCACGACGGCATGTTCCCGGCCGCCAATCTGTCGTTCAACCTGGCGCCCGGCGTGGCATTGGGGGATGCGGTGCGCATGCTCGACCAGGCCAAGAACGAGGTCGGCATGCCGGCCTCCATTACCGGTAACTTCCAGGGCGCGGCCCAGGCATTCCAAAGCTCCCTGGCCAGCCAGCCATGGCTGATCCTCGCCGCGCTGTTGGCGGTGTACATCATCCTCGGCGTGCTCTACGAGAGTTTCGTGCATCCATTGACGATCATCTCCACCCTGCCCTCGGCCGGCCTCGGCGCGCTGGTCATGCTGTGGTTGCTGGGCCAGGATTTTTCGATCATGGCGCTGATCGGGCTGGTGCTGCTGATCGGCATCGTCAAGAAAAACGGCATCCTGATGATCGACTTCGCTCTCGACGCCCAGCGCAAGGGTGGCTTGACGCCCCAGGAAGCGATTTTCCAGGCATGCCTGACCCGATTTCGCCCGATCATCATGACCACCCTGGCCGCCCTGCTGGGCGCCCTGCCGCTGATGCTCGGCTCCGGCCCCGGCGCAGAACTGCGCCAGCCGTTGGGCATTGCAGTGGTCGGCGGCCTGCTGGTGAGCCAGGCGCTGACGTTGTTCACTACACCGGTCATATACTTATGGCTCGAGCGATTGTTTCATCGGCCCGTCCAGCAGCCCGGACCTGCGCCGACGACGCTGGCGACCACAGACTGAGGCGGGGCCATGCGCGTTCTGATCATCGAAGACGAAGAAAAAACCGCGGACTATCTGCATCGCGGCCTGAGCGAACAGGGCTACACCGTAGATGTGGCGCCGGACGGCGTCGAGGGGCTGCACCTGGCGCTGGAAAGCGACTACGCGGTGATCGTGCTGGACGTCATGCTGCCAGGCCTGGACGGCTTCGGCGTGCTGCGGGCCCTGCGCGCCCGCAAACAGACGCCGGTGATCATGCTCACCGCTCGTGAACGTGTCGAAGACCGCATCAAGGGCTTGCGAGACGGCGCCGATGATTACCTGGGCAAGCCGTTCTCCTTCCTGGAGCTGGTGGCCCGCCTGCAAGCCCTGACCCGCCGCAGCGGCAGTCATGAACCGGTGCAGGTCAGCATCGCCGACCTGTGGATCGACCTGATCAGCCGCAAGGCCACCCGAGCAGGCCAACGCCTGGACCTGACGGCCAAGGAGTTCTCGCTGCTCAGCGTCCTGGCACGTCGCCAGGGCGAAATACTGTCGAAAACCGCCATTGCCGAAATGGTCTGGGACATCAACTTCGACAGCGACGCCAATGTGGTGGAAGTGGCCATCAAACGCTTGCGTGCCAAGCTCGACGGGCCGTTCGAACAGAAACTGCTGCACACGATTCGTGGAATGGGTTATGTGCTGGAGAGCAGAGAGTGACTTTGCCTGACAGTATCGCCCTGCGCCTGAGCGGCATGTTCACGCTGGTGGCGGCATTGGTGTTCCTGTTGATCGGCGGGGCCTTGTACCAGCAAGTCGAAAAGGGTCTGGGTCTGTTGCCGGAAGCCGAACTCGATGCGCGCTACAGCGTGCTCGAATCCATGGTCGGCCGCTACGGCACACCCGAGCATTGGGTGAAGATCAATAACAAGTTGCGCCTGCTGGGAGAGGAAGACAAACGCATTCACTTCTGGATCGTCAGTGGCGATCCACGCTTTGAATATGGCAACCCCGATCCACAGATTCGTGCCTTCGCCGAAGGTTCGCTGGGCAAGCGCGACCTGAAACTGGCGGCCCAGCAATACCCGATGAAAGTGCTCGTCAGCCAGTTCCCGGCCAAGGACCAGCGTCCACCGTTGCGCTTCATGATCGGCATCGACACCCAGACGTTCTACCAGACCCAACACTATTTGCTAGTGGCACTGGTGAGCTTGGCGATTGTCGGGGTGATCCTGGCCTCCTTGCTGGGCTACTGGGTAGCGCGTATCGGCCTCAAGCCGCTGATCAAACTGTCCGATGAGGCCAGACGCCTGACACCACCGCGCTTGTCCGGGCGCTTGCAGCTGTCACCCTTGGCTCCGGAGCTCAGTCAATTCGTCAGTTCCTTCAACGCCACCCTCGACCGGGTCGAACAGGCGTACTCGCGACTGGAGTCGTTCAACGCCGACGTCGCCCATGAACTGCGCTCGCCCCTGACCAACCTGATCGGCCAGACCCAGGTGGCGCTGACCCGTGGGCGCTCGGCCGAACATTACTTCGAGGTGCTGCAATCGAATCTCGAAGAGCTGGAGCGACTGCGCTCGATCATCAACGACATGCTGTTCCTCGCCAGCGCCGACCAGGGCAACAAAGCCACCAAACTCACCAGCACCTCCCTGGCCGGCGAAGTGGCGACCACCCTCGACTACCTGGACTTCATCCTTGAAGACGCCCAGGTCCAGGTCAGGGTCAGCGGTGACGCCCAGGCCAACATCGAGATCGCCCACCTGCGCCGCGCACTGATCAACCTGCTGAGCAACGCGGTGCGACACACCGCCCCGGGGCAAGTGATCAATGTGCGCATCGAGGCCCTGGGCGACCAGATCACCCTCGCCGTCACCAACCCCGGCGAACCGATTGCCGATGAACACCTGCCACGCCTGTTCGAACGGTTCTACCGGGTAGATGCCTCCCGCAGCAACAGTGGCGCCAACCACGGGTTGGGGCTGGCCATCGTCAAGGCGATTGCGCTGATGCACGGCGGGGATGTCTTCGTGCGCAGTGACCGGGGCGTGAATACCTTCGGGATCCGCTTGCCGGCCTGACACCCCACGCTGTTTAGATCGTATTGGGATGAATTCCAGGCGATTGAATGCTGGATGAAAGCCATATCAAGCAAAGTAAAAAGATCTGCGCCTTCGGCAGCGCTCACGCGTTATTGCGCGAACACTGATTGCCCGCTCTCACCGATCCAAGCACAATCAGCAAAAGGCCAGCATCTGGTGCATTGCCGGTTATGCAACCCTTTGGGACGGATCCCAGCCACATGACAAATGCAGACATCGGAACCATGAGCGCGAGCAGTGCGACACCCGGCAATACCCCGTTTTCGATACGCTCGGAACGGGTACTCGTACTGGCCAGTTCGTTGGTTGTCATTGCCATCCTGAGCATCGTGACCTTCCTGCTGATCCGCGAATACGCCGCTGCCCAACAGGCCGCGACACGTTCGGCGACCAATAT
Organism: Pseudomonas sp. N-1-13; assembly: GCF_057787095.1. Taxonomy (NCBI): domain Bacteria; kingdom Pseudomonadati; phylum Pseudomonadota; class Gammaproteobacteria; order Pseudomonadales; family Pseudomonadaceae; genus Pseudomonas; species Pseudomonas sp. N-1-13. Next base: position 4,783,027 of record NZ_JBYNRI010000001.1, read on the forward strand.
CGTGCAACTGATTGATGCCGACGTGCTGCGCAACGTGGAGCTCTACGATCTGTCGCTACAAGGTTTGGTCGCCGCCGCCCAACGCAACGACCTGAAAGACGTTTCGCCGACGATTCGCCACTTGGCCCTCTTCGACCGTGCCACCGCCGCCCCCTATAAAGGCGACATCCTGCTGCTCGACAAGCGCGGCAATGTAGTCGCCGACTCCGCCTCGATCGAGCCACGAAAGGGCAACTACGCCGACCGGGAATACTTCCAGTCCCATGTCCATAACCCAAGCCCGGGCATGATGATCAGTCGCCCGTTTCGCTCCAGAAGTGCCGCGCAGGACTGGCGTATCAGTTTCAGCTACAGACTAAACGACGAACAAGGGGAGTTCGTGGGCGTGGCGGAAGCCGCGATGCGCTTGAACTATTTCAACCAATTGTTCAAGAGCCTGAACATCGGTCATGGCGGCACAGTCAATCTGGTGAGCAGCGAAGGCTTTCTGTTGGCCCAGGAGCCGCCCCTGGCCGAGGACCTGATTGGCAAGGATTTCAGCAACCGCCCGAACTTCATGCGCATCCTGCGCGAAGGCAACGGCAGCTTCACCAGCGTATCCGGTCAGGACCAGAAGCCGCGCCTGTACACCTTCTCCCAAGTGGGCGACCTGCCTTTGATCGTGGTGGTAGCGCTCTCCTCCGATGAAGTCTTCGCCTCCTGGAAACGCACGGCGCTGCTGGTCAGCGGTGCTACGGGGGCATTGTGCATCGGTTTGCTCTGGCTCACCTGGCTGCTGCGTCATGAACTTAGGCGGCGCCACCATGCTGAACGGGAACTGGCGCAACTGGCGTCCATCGACTCGCTGACGGGCCTGGCCAACCGCCGGACTCTGGACGAAACGCTGCAACAGGAATGGCTGCGGGCCCAGCGTTCGGGCCAACCGCTGTCAGTCATGATGATCGATGCCGATCACTTCAAGGCATTCAACGATCGCCACGGCCACCCAAGTGGTGATGAGGCCTTGCGCACCCTGGCGCATCTGATCGGTAGGCATGTCCGCCGACCGGCCGACCTGGCAGCGCGCTACGGCGGTGAGGAGTTCGCGGTGGTACTGCCGGAAACCACCACCGCCGGAGCCTTTACCATGGCCCAGAACATTCGCGAAGCGGTGGAACAGTTGCCCCCCTTCATTCCTGGCGCAGCCCCCATGACCGTCAGCATTGGCATTGCCACCTGGGCCCAAGGACCTTATGGCGAACTCGAGCAGCTCATGTTCGCTGCTGACAAGGCGCTATACCAGGCCAAGGCCAGTGGGCGCAATCGTGTGGTTTGTGCGATGTAACGGACCTCCGCCCCCGCCCCTGTAGTTGTCCCGTACATTGCCCCCACCCCTCGGTACCTCGCCCAGGCTCGGCATGCCCTCACTCCGGCCTGCGTGCTTTAACGGGGCATCCAGATCAAATCAAAAGCAGAGCAAAAGCGGGGCACAAGCAGGAGCATCTGTATAGCTGAGCCACCGCCTTCGCGAGCAAGCCCGCTCCCACAGAGTTTTCGGGCGTTCACGGTATCTGGGTACGACACAAAATACTGTGGGAGCGAGCCTGCTCGCGATGACCCCGGCACGTCCAACATCACCGCAAACTGACACGCCGCCTTCGCGAGCAGGCTCGCTCCCACAGGGTTTTCGGGCGTTCACGGTATCTGGGTACGACACAAAATATTGTGGGAGCGAGCCTGCTCGCGATGACCCCGGTACGTCCAACATCACCGCAAACTGACACGCCGCCTTCGCGAGCAGGCTCGCTCCCACAGGGTGTCGGGCGTTCACGGTATCTGGGTACGACACAAAAAAAATGTGGGAGCGAGCTCCTACAGGTCCTGCCCAACAGGTCTGATTGGTGACACCCGCAAGAGACTTCGCGGGGTAAGGGCGGAACCCTAAGCAGCCGTTACCACAGCAACGGATATGTACCCCAACCAACCCAACCGAAAAAACAGCATTACCCCCTATTGCCACAAACGTCCCAGAAAGCAGCCATAAAAAAAGGCCACCCGAAGGCAGCCTTTAAAAACTAGAGAGGTTTTTATGCTTACACGGCCGCTACAGGGCGCATGTAAGAGATTGGTGCGGTGCTGGCGTCTTCGAACGTCACGACTTCCCAAGCATCTTTCTGCTCAATCAACTTGCGCAGCAGCTGGTTGTTCAGCGCGTGGCCGGACTTGAAGCCTTTGAACTCACCAATCAGGCTATTGCCCAGCAGGTAGAGGTCGCCGATTGCATCGAGAATCTTGTGCTTGACGAATTCGTCCTCATAACGAAGGCCGTCCTCGTTCAACACACCATCGGAATCAACCACGATCGCGTTTTCAACACTGCCGCCGAGTGCGAGGTTGTGCTTGCGCAGGTACTCGATGTCACTCATGAAACCAAAGGTACGGGCGCGGCTGACTTCTTTTACGAACGAAGTGCTGGAAAAGTCCACGCTTGCACTCTGGGTGCGGTCACGGAAAACCGGGTGATCGAAATCGATCTCGAAGCTCACCTTGAAACCTTCGAAAGGCACGAAAGTGGCGCGTTTGTCGCCGTCTTCCACTGTCACTTCCCGCAGGATACGGATGAACTTCTTGGCTGCGTCCTGCTCTTCCAGGCCAGCCGATTGAATCAGGAATACGAAGGGTCCGGCACTGCCATCCATGATCGGGACTTCGGACGCGGAGAGCTCGACGTAGGCGTTATCGATGCCCAGGCCAGCCATGGCCGAGAGCAAATGCTCCACCGTATCCACTTTGGTGTCACCGTTGACCAGTGTGGTCGACATAGTGGTTTCACCAACGTTTTCCGCGCGAGCAGGGATCTGCACCACAGGGTCGAGGTCGGCACGACAAAACACGATGCCAGTATCGACAGGCGCGGGCTTGAGGGTCAGGTAGACCTTCTCGCCGGAGTGCAAGCCGACACCTGTGGCACGGATAATATTCTTCAGGGTGCGTTGTTTAATCATGGCATGGGCCGCTTCAGCGCAAATTGCGAACTGGTATCAACAAAGGCTGGCGATAATAGCAGACCAGACCTTTGCTGAACACCAATCACCCGTATCCCCCTGATACATTTCATCAATCGGCCTGACGACGCAGGAATGCCGGGATGTCCAGGTAATCCAGATCGTCTTGCGGATTCATCTTCGCGGCAGTCGCAGCACCGGCCTGAGCCTGGTTGCGCATGACGGTCGGACGGTCCAGGTCACGGTAGTTCACCGCGGGTTGTTCCTGACGAGCGGCTGCTTGTTGCTGCGGCTGCGATGCCAGGGAGGTCTGAACGGTGTTGTCGATCACCTTCATCGGTTTCTCGATTTTCGCGCCCAGGCCAGTGGCAACCACGGTCACGTGCAACTCGTCACGCATGTCAGGATCGATCACGGTGCCGACCTTGACCATGGCGTGGTCCGAAGCGAACGCTTCGATGATGCTACCCACGTCGGAGTACTCGCCCAGGGACAGGTCCGGACCGGCGGTGATGTTCACCAGGATGCCACGGGCGCCCTGCAGGTTGACGTCTTCGAGCAACGGGTTGCGGATAGCCGCTTCGGTAGCTTCGCGAGCACGGTTCGGACCGCTGGCGCAGCCAGTGCCCATCATCGCCATGCCCATTTCGGACATCACGGTGCGTACGTCGGCGAAGTCGACGTTGATCATCCCTGGACGCTTGATGATGTCGGAGATACCGCGAACGGCACCGGCCAGTACGTCATCGGCCTTGGCGAAAGCCGACAGCAGGCTTGCGTCCTTACCCAGGATGGTCAGCAGCTTCTCGTTGGGAATGGTGATCAACGAGTCGACGCTTTCGCTCAGCGCGCGGATGCCCTCATCGGCAATCTGCATGCGCTTGCGGCCTTCGAACGGGAACGGACGGGTCACCACCGCAACGGTGAGGATGCCCATTTCCTTGGCTACTTCGGCGATGATCGGCGCCGCACCGGTACCGGTACCGCCGCCCATGCCAGTGGTGATGAACACCATGTTGGTGCCAGCCAGGACTTCAGCGATGCGCTCGCGGTCTTCCAGGGCAGCCTGACGGCCAACCTCGGGATTGGCGCCGGCACCCAGGCCCTTGGTCACGCCGGTACCCAGTTGAAGGATGGTTCGCGCGCCGATGTTTTTCAGCGCTTGAGCATCAGTGTTGGCGCAAATGAATTCGACGCCTTCGATGTTGCTCTTGACCATGTGGTTGACAGCGTTGCCGCCGCCACCGCCGACACCGATTACCTTGATAACCGGGCTAGCGGGGATGTTGTCTACGAGTTCGAACATTTTCCCTCTCCTTTCATTCTCTAGTTTTTTCGCCTACTGCGTTTGTTGCATCTTCCAGTGCCAAGCCAGAGGCTCGTCGCTTGAAGCTTTAAACCTGTTGCTAAAAATTGCCCTTCACCCAAGCCTGGAGCCGCTCGAAAAGCGGCGCCTTCGGCTCGTCGCTGTTGTAGCTGTCGCGGCTGCCGATGCCCGAGAACGAAACCCCGTCGGACTGCTTCTGCAGGCCGTACATCAACAGGCCCACGCCGGTGGAGTAAATCGGGTTGCGGACCACGTCATCCAGGCCCTTGACGCCATGGGGCACGCCCAGGCGCACCGGCATGTGGAAAATCTCTTCGGCCAGTTCGACCGCGCCTTCCATCTTCGACGTACCGCCGGTCAGCACGATGCCGGCCGGGATCAGGTCTTCGTAGCCACTGCGACGCAGCTCAGCCTGGATCAGCGTGAACAGCTCGTCGTAACGCGGCTCGACCACTTCGGCCAACGCCTGGCGGGACAACTCGCGCGGAGGACGTTCGCCAACGCTTGGCACTTTGATGGTTTCACCGGCACCGGCCAGTTTCGCCAGGGCGCAGGCGTAGCGGATCTTGATTTCTTCGGCGTACTGGGTCGGAGTGCGCAAGGCCATGGCGATGTCGTTGGTGACCTGATCACCGGCAATCGGGATCACTGCCGTGTGGCGGATCGCGCCTTCGGTGAAGATCGCGATGTCGGTGGTGCCGCCGCCGATGTCCACCAGGCACACGCCCAGTTCCTTCTCGTCGTCAGTCAGTACCGAGTAGGCCGAGGCCAGTTGCTCGAGGATGATGTCGTCGATTTCCAGGCCGCAACGGCGCACGCATTTCTCGATGTTCTGCGCGGCGTTCACGGCACAGGTCACCACGTGGACCTTGGCTTCCAGGCGCACGCCGGACATGCCCAGGGGCTCACGCACGCCTTCCTGGTTATCGATCACGTAATCCTGCGGCAGGGTGTGCAGCACACGCTGGTCGGCCGGGATCGCCACGGCCTGCGCCGCGTCGAGCACGCGCTCAAGGTCAGCGGAGCTGACTTCACGGTCACGAATCGCCACGATGCCGTGGGAGTTCAGGCTGCGGATGTGATTACCTGCCACACCGACAAACGCTGAGTGGATCCGGCAACCGGCCATCAGCTGCGCTTCTTCAATGGCGCGCTGGATCGATTGCACGGTGGACTCGATGTTCACCACCACGCCTTTTTTCAAGCCACGGGACGGGTGGGTACCGATCCCGACGATGACCAGCGTGCCGTCGTCCGCGACCTCGCCTACCAGCGCAACCACCTTGGAAGTGCCGATATCCAGACCGACGATCATTTTTCCGCTTTGCACGTTTGCCATGGGTCCTGCCTCTTCTTAATTCTTCGCGACGGCGGGTTCAGCCGTCGTGGGCGCTACAGGTTCCCGCCAGCCAACAGCCAGGCCGTTGGCGTAGCGCAGATCGATGCGCGCGATGTTCGTAATCTGGTCTTTGAGCGTCTTGTCATAGATGGCAATGAAGCGGCGCATCTTTTCCACCTGGTTGCCGCGCCCGAGCAGCAGCTCGATGCCCGGCCCCGAGCTGCCCGCGCCAGTGGTCAGGAACCAGCTGCCGCGCTCACGCAACTCCAGGCGCGCGATGGAGAAGCCCAGCGGCCGCAACATCTGACTCAACACCTGGTACTGCTGCATTACTTTCTGCTGGGCCCGCTGAGGACCGAACAGTTGTGGCAAATGTTCGTAGTTGGCCAGTTCCCGTGGCGTGAACGCCTGGCCCTGGTTGTTCAACAGCGACTCGTCGCCCCAGCGGGCCACGGGCAGTTGTTCTTCCAGGCGGATCGATACCTGGTCAGGCCATACCCGCCGTACTTCGGCATGGGCGATCCAGGGCATCTGCTCCAGTTCCTTGCGCATGCCCGCCAGGTCGATGGTGAAGAAGCTCGACGCCACGAATGGGGCGATCCGCTGCTGCACGGCTTGCTGACTGATGTAGCTCAGGTCGCCCTGCACATTGATCCGGGCGATCGGCCGATCCGCATAGGGCAGCAACCGCTGAGCCCCTTCGTACGTACCGAACCCCAACGCCACCAACAACACCGGCCAGAACAGACTCTTGAGAAAACCGAAGTTGGCTTTCGGCAGGCGCGCCGACATCGGCTCTTTGGCCACCATTCGGCTGGCACCCCGCGGCACCGGCTTGCGACCGGGTGCGGATGGCTGATGACGAAGCGATGCGCCTTGCATGCTTAACCTCTTAGCTCTTGAGAGCCGACACTGGCGGCCAGGATCGACAGCACCAATTGCTGGAAATCCAGGCCGGCGGCACGGGCCGCCATCGGTACCAGGCTGTGATCGGTCATGCCTGGGGCGGTGTTGACTTCCAGGAACCAGAACTGCCCGTCGGCGTCCTGCATCACGTCCGCCCGGCCCCAACCGGCAATACCCAGCGCCTCACAGGCCTTGGCCGTGAGGTCCATCAGTTGTTTTTCCTTGGCGCTGTCCAGCCCGCATGGAATGCGGTACTGGGTGTCATTGGCCACGTACTTGGCGTCGTAGTCGTAGAACGTGTGCGGCGTGCCCAGGGCAATCGGGGGCAACACCTGGTCACGCAGGGTGGCGATGGTGAACTCGGGACCGGTGATCCACTGCTCGACCAACACTTGCGAATCGTAGGAACTGGCGTCTTTCCATGCCGCGGTCAACTCAGGCAGCGAAGTCACTTTCGCCATGCCGATACTTGAACCTTCATGGGCCGGTTTGACGATCAAAGGGAAGCCCAGTTCCGTGGCCGCCGAAATACAATCGGCCTCGGATGCCAGCACGGCGTGACGGGGCGTGGGAATGCCGAGACTGTGCCAGACCTGCTTGGTGCGCAGTTTGTCCATGGCCAAGGCAGACGCCAGGATGCCGCTGCCGGTGTAGGGAATACCCAGGCATTCGAGCAGGCCCTGCATGCTGCCGTCTTCGCCGCCGCGGCCATGAAGAATGATGAACGCGCGGTCGATTTTTTCGTTCAGCAGGCGCTGCAAAAAGTCGTCGCCTACGTCGATGCCGAACGCGTCGACACCGGCACTTTGCAGGGCTTGCAGCACGGCGTTGCCAGACTTGAGGGACACTTCGCGCTCGGCGCTCTTGCCGCCGAACAGCACGGCGACGCGGCCGAAGGCTTTCGGGTCCAGGGTCGAAACCAGGTTGGCGTAGGCAGCAGTCATTTCAGTTTCCCCTCGCTGGATGCCACGATTGCCCCGGCGAATAACGGACTTTTCAACAGTTTCGGGGCCAGGCCACCGATGTCACCGGCGCCTTGGCACAGCAGGATGTCGCCAGCGCGCAGCAGCGGTTTGACCAGCGGTGCGAGGTCCACGCCGCGCTCGATGTAGATCGGGTCCAACTGACCGCGTTGGCGAATGCTGTGGCACAGCTGACGGCTGTCGGCACCTGGGATCGGCTCCTCGCCGGCCGGATAGACTTCCATCAGCAGCAGCACATTGGCGTCGGCCAAAACCTGGACGAAATCGTCGTACAGGTCGCGGGTACGGCTGTAGCGGTGCGGCTGGTAGACCATCACCAGGCGACGCTCCGGCCAGCCACCGCGCACGGCCTTGATCACCGCCGCGACTTCGGTCGGGTGGTGGCCGTAATCGTCCACCAGCATCACGTTGCCGCCGTCCACCGGCAGTTCGCCGTAGACCTGGAAACGTCGTCCCACGCCCTGGAACCCGGACAGGCCCTGGACAATGGCTTCGTCACTGACACCTTCGTCGGTGGCGATGCAAATGGTGGCCAGGGCATTGAGCACGTTGTGGTTGCCCGGCATGTTCACCGACACATCCAGCGGCTCGCGGTCAGGGCGCAGCACAGTGAAGAACGTCTGCATGCCCTGCTGGCGTACGTTGATGGCGCGCACGTCAGCTTCTTCGCCAAAACCGTAGGTCACGGTCGGGCGCTTGATCAGCGGCAGGATCTCGCGCACCACCGGATCGTCCAGGCACACCACTGCCAAACCGTAGAACGGCAGGTTGTGGAGGAACTCGACGAAGGTTTTCTTCAGTTTGTTGAAGTCACCGTCGTAGGTCGCCATGTGGTCGGCGTCGATGTTGGTGACCACGGCCACCAGCGGCTGCAGGTGCAAGAAGCTCGCATCGCTTTCGTCGGCTTCGGCGATCAGGTAACGGCTGGTGCCCAGCTGGGCATTGGTGCCCGCGGCATTCAGACGACCGCCGATCACGAAAGTCGGGTCCAGGCCACCGGCAGCGAACACCGAGGCGATCAGGCTGGTGGTGGTGGTCTTGCCATGGGTACCGGCAACGGCGATGCCGTGGCGATAACGCATCAGTTCGGCCAGCATCTCGGCACGCGGCACCACGGGAATGCGCCGTTCCAGGGCGGTCGCAACTTCCGGGTTGGAGGTGTTCACGGCGCTGGAGACCACCAGCACATCAGCGTTGGCGGCGTTCTCGGCACGGTGGCCGATGAAAATCTGCGCGCCAAAGGATTCCAGGCGCTCGGTAACCGGCGAGGCTTTCAGGTCGGAACCGGAAACCTCATAGCCCAGGTTCAGCAACACTTCGGCGATCCCGCACATGCCCACGCCGCCGATACCGACGAAATGGATGCGGCGGATACGGCGCATTTCCGGTTGCGGCATGGCTTTGCGATTCTCAACCATGGGCCACCTCCAGGCAGGTATCGACCACTTGAACCGTGGCGTCGGGTTTGGCCAGGCGACGGGCGGCGCGGGCCATGTCTTCGATTGTTTGCGGTTGCATCAAAACCTCTGTCAGGCGCGCGGCAAGATCCGCGGCACCAGTCGTTCTTTGCGGCATCAGGAAGGCAGCGCCTTCACGGGCCAAATAATCGGCGTTGCGGGTCTGGTGGTCGTCGATGGCGTGGGGCAAAGGCACCAGCATCGAGGGCAGACCGGCGGCGGCCAGTTCGCTGATGGTCAACGCGCCTGCGCGGCAGACCACCAGGTCGGCCCAGCCATAGGCTTGGGCCATGTCTTTGATGAAAGGCTGCACTTGCGCCTCGACGCCTGCGGCGCGGTAGCGCTCGGCGGTGACTTCATCGTGGTTTTTGCCGGCCTGGTGAAACACCTCGGGCCGCAGTTCGGGAGCGACCTGCGACAAGGCTTCGGGCAGCAATTTGTTCAACGGCTCCGCCCCCAGGCTTCCGCCCAGGATCAGCAAACGCGCCTTGCGTCCGGCCAGGGCCGGGCGCGGTGTATCGAGGAACAGCTCGGTACGCACCGGGTTACCGGTGGTACGACGGCTGCCCGACAGGGTAAAGGTGTCGGGAAAGGCTTCACAGACTCGAGCGGCCAACGGCACCAGTAACCGATTGGCGGTACCGGCCACGGCGTTCTGCTCGTGAACGATAACCGGCACACCGGCCAGTTTTGCCGCGACACCGCCAGGACCGGTCACATAACCACCAAAGCCCACCACGCATACCGGCCGCAACCGACGAATGATCGCCCGGGCCTGCCAGATCGACTTGAGCAGCATCAGCGGCGCCTTGAGCAGCGACAACTTGCCTTTGCCCCGCAGGCCGCTGGCGCTGATCCGGTGCAGTTCCAGGCCGGCGGCGGGCACCAGCTCGTTTTCGATGCCCCGTGGCGTGCCCAGCCAGTGCACGGTGTAACCGCGCGCCTGGAACTCCCGGGCACAGGCCAGCGCCGGGAACACATGCCCACCGGTTCCGCCGGCCATGATCAGCACGTTAGCGCCCATGAGTCGGCTCCTCGGCGAAGTCGCTCTCCTGGAATTCCATCTCTTCGCTGCCCAGGTGGGTTCGACTCTCCCATTCGATGCGCAACAACAAGCCCAGACAGGCACAGCAAATCACCAGGGAACTGCCGCCGTAACTGAGGAACGGCAGCGTCAGGCCTTTGGTTGGCAACAGGCCGACGTTCACGCCGATGTTGATCAGGAACTGACCGATCCACAGGAACGACAAGCCATACGCCACGTACGCGGCGAAATACTGCTTGGCCCGCTCGGCCCACAAACCGATGTACATGCCGCGCACACAGACAAATACGAACAACCCGACGGTGAGCAGCGAACCGACCACGCCCAGTTCTTCGGCCAATACCGAGAACACGAAGTCGGTATGGGCTTCGGGCAGATAGAACTGCTTCTGCACGCTGTTGCCCAGGCCTACGCCCAGCCATTCGCCGCGACCGAAGGCGATCAGGGCCTGGGTCAATTGATAACCGGAACCGAACTGGTCGGCCCACGGGTCGGTAAACGTGATCAGACGCGCCATCCGGTAAGGTTGCGCCTGCACCAGCACCGTCACCGCGCCGACCGCCAGAGCCACCATCAGGGTGAAGCGAAACAGCCCGACACCGCCGAGGAACAACATCGCCGCTGCGGCCCCCATCATCACCACCGTGGCGCCGAAATCCGGCTCCATCAGCAGCAGGCCGGCCATCGGCAGCAACACAATGAACGGCTTGAAAAAACCCATCCAGCTCTCGCGCACTTCTTTCTGACGACGCACCAGATACCCGGCGAGGTAGATCACCACGAAGACCTTGGCGATTTCCGAAGGCTGTACGTTGAAGAAGCTGAAGCCGATCCAGCGCATCGAGCCGTTGACCTCGCGACCGATGCCCGGCAACAGCACCATCACCAACAGACCAAAGGCACCGAGCAACATCATCCAGCCCAGGCGTTGCCAGGTGGCGATCGGCACCATCATGGTGACAATGCACGCGACCAAACCGATCACCAGGTAAATCAGGTGACGAATCATGTGATAAAGGGTGTTGCCCGATTGCACGGCAGCCACTTCCGACGATGCGGAAGTGATCATCACCAGGCCCAGGCCCAGCAGCGCCAGGCAACCGACAAGCATCGGGAAATCCAGGTCGATGCCGCGCCCGGTGATCAGCGGGGATGGGTATGGCTTGATGATGTTCATCAGGTTCATGCCAAGCCCTCCACGGCCCGGGCGAACAACTGCCCGCGCTCTTCGTAGTTCTTGAACATGTCGAAACTGGCGCAGGCCGGCGACAACAGCACGGCATCGCCCGACTGTGCGAGGGCGCGGCATTGCTGCACCGCTTCGTCCAGCGAAGCGACGCGAACCAGCGGCACGCCGTCGCCGAGGGCCTGGGCGATCAATTCGCGATCACGCCCCATCAGCACCACGGCCCGGCAGTTGGCCGCCACCGGATCGCGCAGGTCCTTGAAGTCGGCACCCTTGCCGTCGCCGCCGGCGATCAGCACGAGCTTGCCTTCGATGTCCGCGCCCAGGCCCTCGATGGCAGCCAGCGCGGCACCCACGTTGGTGGCCTTGGAATCGTTGTACCAGGCCACCCCGTCAAGATCGCGAACCCACTGGCAGCGGTGCTCGAGCCCGGCAAACGTGCGCAGGGCCGACAGCATGGCGTCGAACGGCAGACCGACCGCATGTCCCAGGGCCAGCGCCGCCAGGGCATTGGCCTGGTTGTGGGCACCGCGGATCTTCAGCTCGCGCACCGGCATCAGGTTCTGGAATTCGAAGGCCAGGTATTTCTCGCCATTCTCTTCGCGCAACCCGAAGCCTTTGAAATCCGGCACACCGAGGCCGAAGGACCAGCATGGCATGCCCTCGCCCAGCAACGGACGAGTCAGGGCGTCCTGACGGTTGAACACTACCTGCCGAGCCCCCCGGAAAATCCGGTGCTTGGCCAGGTGATAAGCCGGCAGGCCGCTATAGCGGTCCATGTGGTCTTCGCTGATGTTGAGCACGGTCGCCACTTCGGCGCCCAAGTGGTCGGTGGTTTCAAGCTGGAAGCTCGACAACTCCATCACGTACAGCTCGACGTCATCACTGAGCAGATCCAGCGCCGGGGTTCCCAGGTTGCCACCCACGGCAACCCGCTTACCGGCCGCCGCAGCCATTTCACCCACCAGGGTGGTGACGGTGCTTTTGGCGTTGGAGCCGCTGATGGCGATGATCGGCGCCTTGGCGTGACGGGCGAACAGCTCGATGTCACCGGACAACTTCACGCCACGGGCGGCGGCGGCCTGCAAGGCCGGGGTTGCCAGCGCAAGGCCGGGGCTCACGTAGAGCTCGTCGGCGCGGCACAGGAACTCGACATCCAGCTCGCCACAACGCACGTCCACCTGCGGGTAGTCACGACGCAGCGTGGCCAGCTCAGGTGGATTTTCCCGCGTATCGGCCACGGCAAACGACACGCCCCGGTTCGCCAGGAAGCGAACCAGGGACATGCCGCTCTTGCCGAGGCCGACAACGATGCGGAAGTGGTCAGAAGCGATCAGGGACACTCGTTCTACCTCAGCTTCAGGGTGGCAAGGCCGACCAGGACCAGAATTACGGTGATGATCCAGAAACGGACAATCACACGCGGCTCGGGCCAGCCCTTGAGTTCAAAGTGGTGGTGGATCGGCGCCATGCGAAATACCCGGCGGCCGGTCAATTTAAAGGAAGCAACCTGAATGACGACTGACAGCGTCTCCATCACGAACACACCGCCCATGATGAACAGGACGATTTCCTGGCGAACGATGACGGCGATGGTGCCCAGGGCCGCGCCCAGCGCCAGCGCGCCGACATCGCCCATGAAGACCTGCGCCGGGTAGGTGTTGAACCACAGGAAACCCAGGCCGGCACCGATCAGCGCACCGCAGAACACGATCAGCTCGCCCGCCCCCGGCACATAAGGGATCAGCAGGTATTCAGCGAATTTCACGTTACCCGACAGGTAGCAGAAGATCCCCAGCGCGCCGCCCACCATCACGGTCGGCATGATCGCCAGGCCATCGAGGCCATCAGTCAGGTTGACCGCGTTGCTCGAGCCGACGATCACCAGGTAGGTCAGCACGATGAAGCCTGCGCCCAGCGGGATGCTGTAATCCTTGAGCATCGGCAGAATCAGGGTGGTTTCCACCGGGGAGGCTGCGGTCATATAAAGGAAGATCGCCGCGCCGAGGCCGAATACCGACTGCCAGAAATACTTCCAGCGGCTCGGCAGCCCCCGGGAGTTCTTCTCGATGACCTTGCGGTAGTCGTCGACCCAGCCGATGGCGCCGAACAACAGGGTCACCAGCAATACCACCCACACATACCGGTTCGCCAGGTCGGCCCAGAGCACGGTACTGATGCCAATGGACGACAGGATCAGCGCGCCGCCCATGGTTGGAGTACCGGATTTGGACAGGTGCGATTGCGGGCCGTCGTTGCGGACCGACTGACCGATTTGCAGGTTCTGCAAGGTGCGGATCATCCACGGGCCCAGGAACAGCGACAACGACAACGCGGTCAGCACACCCAGGATCCCGCGCAGGGTCAGGTACTGGAAGACCGCGAAGCCTTTGTGGAACTGTTGCAGGTACTCCGCTAGCAGCAGCAGCATTAATGTTTCTCCATACGGGAACCGCACAGCGCCGCGACGATGTTTTCCATCGCGGCACTGCGTGAGCCCTTGATCAATAAGGTGGTGTTCGGGTCCTGCTCGGCGCTCAGGGCCTGAATCAACTCGGCCTGAGTGCTGAAATGCTGTGCGTGCTCGCCAAACGCGGCCACCGCATGGGCCATCATCGGGCCGACGGCATACAGTGCATCGACCTTGCCGCGCGCGTAGGCGCCGACATCGTGATGCCCCTGTTGCGCCCATTCGCCCAACTCGCCGATATCTCCCAGCACCAGCACGGTACGGCCGGGGAAACCGGCGAGGATATCGACCGCGGCGCACATGGACGTCGGGTTGGCGTTGTAGGTGTCGTCGATCACGCGCATGCCGTTGCTGGCCAATTGCGCAACGGAACGCCCCTTGACCGGTTGCACCGCGTTCAAGCCGGCCACGATGCCCGGCAATGACACGCCCAAAGCATGGGCCGCGGCCGCAGCGGCCAGGGCGTTGGCGACGTTATGGGTGCCAAGCAGGTTCAACTGGACCCGCTCTGCACCGTCGGGGCTGTGCAGGTTGAAGGCCGGGCAGCCGCGAGCATCGCGGTCCAGGTCGCTGGCGTAAAAATTCGCCGCCAGATTGCTCAAGGCAAATGTCAGGACCTTGCGCCCAGCCGCCCGGGTCTTCCAGATTTCGAAGGCCTTGTCGTCAAGATTCAGCACGGCGACGCCATCGGCATCCAGCCCCTCGAGAATCTCGCCCTTGGCCTCAACGATTTTGTCCGGACCACCGAACTCACCGACGTGGGCGGTCCCGGCGTTGTTGATCACGGCCACGTGAGGTTTGGTCATGCCCACGGTGTAGGCGATCTCACCGAGCCGCGAGGCACCGAGCTCAATGACCGCGGCACTGTGTTGCGGTGCCAGCTCCAGCAATGTCAGGGGTACACCCAGGTCATTATTGAGGTTGCCACGGGTCGCCAACACCGGACCGCGGGTACGCAGAATGCTCGCGAGCATTTCCTTGACCGTGGTCTTGCCACTGGAGCCGGTGATGGCCGCGACCGGGTTGCGGTATGCGGCGCGGTTCAATGCACCGAGCTGGCCCAGGGCCTGGCGAGTGTCGTTTACCTGCAATTGCGCCAGCGTGCTGTTGGTCACTTCCCGCTCGACCAGCGCCGCGACCGCACCTTTGGCGGCCACGTCGTTCAGGTAATCGTGGCCGTCAAAACGCGGCCCGGCCAGGGCAACGAACAATTGCCCCGGGGCAATCGCCCGGCTGTCGATGCTCACCCCATCGAAACTGGCGTCAGCCGCGATCAGCCGCGCCTGCAGGACATTCGTCAGCTCGCTGAGCTTCAAAGCCTTAAGCATGGGCCACCTCCCACGCGGTCAGGGCATGATCGGCTTCCACCAAATCGGAAAATGCGTGACGTTCGCCGTTGATTTCCTGATAGTCCTCATGGCCTTTACCGGCCAGGACAATGACGTCGTCCGCCGACGCACCGGCGATCAACTGGGCAATGGCCTGGCCGCGACCGGCCACGAAGGTGACGTTATCCACCGCCGAGAAGCCGGCGCGGATGTCGTCGAAAATCTGCGACGGGTCTTCGGTGCGCGGATTGTCGTCGGTGACCACTACGCCGTCGGCCAAGCGCTCCACCACTTCGGCCATCAGCGCACGCTTGCCACGGTCACGATCACCGCCGCAGCCGAACAGGCACAGCAACTTGCCCTTGGCGTGTGGCCGCAGGGCCATCAGAACTTTGTCCAACGCATCCGGGGTATGGGCGTAATCGACCACCACCAACGGTTGCGTTCCGCCGCCCAGCCGTTGCATACGTCCGGCCGGCCCTTCGAGTTTGGGCAGGACCTTGAGGATTTCATCCAGGGCGTAGTCCAGGCCAAGCAAGGCACCCACGGCGGCCAACACATTGCTCAGGTTGAAACGCCCCAACAAGGTGCTGCGCAGGTGGTGCTCGCCTTGGGGCGTAACCAAGGTCGCGCGCACGCCTTCGTCATCGAATTGCGCCTGGCGTACATAAAGGTAGGCGCTGGCATCTTCCAGGCTGTAGGTGATCAACCGGGACTCGCGCTTATCGGCGGCCAATTGCCGGCCGAACGCGTCGTCAAGGTTGAGGACCCGGCACTTCAAGTCATTCCAGGCAAACAACCTGGCTTTTGCTTCGCCGTAAGCCTGCATGGTGCCGTGGTAATCCAGGTGATCGCGCGACAGGTTGGTCAATACCGCGACGTCGAACGCCAAGGCTGTCACGCGCCCCTGATCCAGGCCATGGGAAGAGACTTCCATCGCCACAGCCTTGGCTCCGGCCTTTTTCAGGTCGGCCAGGGTTGCTTGCACGGCGATCGGGTTCGGCGTGGTGTGCAGGCCACTCTCCAGCGCGCCGTGGAATCCGTTACCCAAGGTCCCGACGATGCCGCAATGCTGACCCAGCAGATCCAGGGCCTGGGCCACCAGTTGGGAAACGCTGGTCTTGCCGTTGGTGCCGGTCACGCCAATCAGGTTCAAGTGACGACTCGGGTCGCCGTAGAAACGCCCGGCAATGTCCGACAACTGGGCCGCCAGGCCCTTGACCGGAATCAGCGGCACATCAGTGATCGGTAGCACGGTCGCACCGTCGACTTCATAAGCCACGGCAGCCGCGCCGCGCTTCAAGGCGTCGGCGATGTGAGCGCGACCGTCGAACCGGGCACCCGGTACGGCCAGGAACAGATCCCCGGCGCGCACATGGCGGCTGTCCAGGGCCAATTCGCGAATCAGCAGATCGTGGCCGGCATGGGCAAAAATCTTGTTCAGGCTCAGGGACATCAGCCACGCCCTCCTTCGGCTTTCAAGGGTACGACCGGCGCGGTATTGGCTTGCTGGGTCGGCGGCAGGTTATCCGGGGTGATATTCATCAGGCGCAGGGTGCCGGACATCACTTTGCTGAACACCGGTGCCGAAACCAGCCCCCCGAAATAACCGGCCTTGCTCGGTTCGTCGATGACCACCACGACGGCGTAGCGCGGGTCGCTCATCGGGCCGAAACCGGCGAACAGCGAACGGTAGGAATTCTCGGCATAGCCCTTGACGCCCGCGGAGGTTTTGCGGGCCGTACCCGACTTGCCGCCCACGTGATAGGCCGGCACCTGGGCGCGGTACACCCCACGCGGCGCTTCGATCACCTGTTGCAGCATGCCTTGCATGGTCTTGGCGACGTCCTCCGGAATGACCTGAGTAGCCTCCGGGGCCTTGTCGGTTTTGATCAATGACAGCGGTGTCATGCGGCCGTTGTTGGCCAGCACCGAAAACGCGTGGGCCAACTGGATCGCGGTCACGGAAACACCGTAGCCGTATGACAACGTGGCCGTTTCGGCCTTGCGCCACTCACGGTAGTTCGGCAGATTGCCGACCCGCTCGCCAGGAAAGCCCAGGCCAGTGCCCTGGCCAAGACCGATTTTCTGGGCAAGACGGTAAATCGTTTCCCCACCGATATCGAAGGCGATCTTGCTCATGCCCACGTTACTGGAGTTGATCAGGATGCCGGTCAGGTCAAGCACCGGACCTTCGGTCTTGGAGACGTCCCGAATGGTGTACTTGCCGATCTGCAAAGTGCCCGGATACACCTCGACCGTATCCCCCGGCTTCCAGCGCCCGGTTTCCAGAGCCGCCGCCATGGAAACGGCTTTCATGGTCGAGCCCGGTTCGAACACGTCGATCATCGCGCGGTTGCGCATCATCGCCGGTTGCAGGTTGCGGCGATTGTTCGGGTTATAGGTGGGCTGGTTGACCATGGCCAGGATCTCGCCGGTCTTCACGTCGAGAATCACCAGGCTGCCGGCCTTGGCACCGTTCTCGACGATGGCATTGCGCAGCTCACGGTTGGCCAGATATTGCAGGCGCAGATCAATGGACAACGCCAAGGGCTTGCCGGCCTTGGCGTTTTTGGTGACCTGGACATCCTTGATCAGCCTGCCACGCCGATCCTTGATGACCTGACGCTTGCCGGGAACCCCGGCGAGCCATTCGTCGTAGGCCAACTCGACCCCTTCTCGCCCCCGGTCGTCGATGTCCGTAAAGCCGACCATGTGGGCGGTCACTTCACCGGCCGGGTAGAAACGCCGGAACTCTTCGATGCCGTAGACGCCCGGCACTTTCAGGTCGAGCACCCTCTGGCCTTGCTCGGGCGTCAACCCGCGCACCAGATAGATGAATTCTTTGCTGGCCTGGGCTTCAAGGCGTTCGGCCAGGGCCTTGGGGTCCTGGCCAAGGGCGACGGCCAGGGCCGGCCACTTTTCCTTGGCCTGCTGCATTTCCTTGGCGTTTGCCCACAGGGTAGTCACCGGGGTGCTCACAGCCAACGGTTCGCCATTGCGGTCGGTGATCAGGCCACGGTGAGCCGGGATCGGGATGTGCCGCATGCTACGGGCATCACCCTGCTCTTTGAGGAAGTCACGGTCGACCACTTGCAGATCGATGATCCGCCAGACGATGGCCGCCACCATGATCCCGAGCAGGCCCAGGACCAGGCGGAAGCGCCACGGAAAGAGTGCCCCTTCGAGCTTCATCATGGCGCCACCATCTGCACTTCGGCAGCCCCGGGAATGCGCATTTTCAGCTGTTCGGTCGCCAGTACTTCGATGCGGCTATGGGCGGTCCAGGTGCTCTGCTCCAGGATCAACCGGCCCCACTCGGCCTGGGCCTTGTCGCGCACGCTCAGTTCGCTGTAAAGGGTGTTGAGCAACTGCCGGTTCCAGTGCGCGCTGTAGGACACGGCGATGGCCGACACGAGCACGCCGATAAACAACAGCAGCATGAAAAAGCTGCCGCCAGGCAGGGGCTTGGCGAAGAGCTTGCTCACCGCAACTTCTCCGCAACACGCATGACGGCGCTACGGGCACGCGGGTTGGCCTTGAGTTCAGCCTCGGAGGCGAACTGCGCCTTGCCATGAATCTTGATTTTCGGCACGAAGGCTTCGAAACGCACCGGCAGGTTGCGCGGCAGGTTATCGGCCTCACCCTTGGTGAGCTTGCGCATGAACAGTTTGACGATACGGTCTTCCAGGGAATGGAAGCTGATCACCACCAGTCGCCCGCCGACCTCAAGTGCTTCAAGTGCCGCCTCAAGGCCGGCCTCCAGATCACCCAGTTCATTATTGACGTGGATGCGCAAACCCTGGAAAGCCCGGGTAGCCGGGTTCTTGCCCTTCTCCCATGCCGGGTTGGCGACTTTCAGCACTTCGGCCAGGTCGCCGGTGCGCTCGAACGGTTTGATATCGCGACGCTCAACCACGGCACGGGCCATGCGACCGGAAAAACGTTCTTCGCCGTATTCCTTGAAAACACGGGCGATTTCTTCCACCGCAGCGGTATTGACGAATTCGGCGGCGCTGATTCCGCGGGACGGATCCATGCGCATGTCCAGCGGGCCATCATTGAGAAAACTGAAGCCGCGCTCAGGGTCGTCCAACTGCGGCGAAGACACGCCCAGGTCAAGCAAGACGCCACTGACTTTGCCAGCCAGGCCACGCTGGGCGACTTCCGATCCCAGCTCCGCAAAGCTGCGCTGCACAACGACAAAGCGGCCGTCTTCGGCCGCTAGCGCTTGCCCGGTGGCAATCGCCTGAGGATCCTTGTCGAACCCCAGCAGCCGACCGTCCGGACCGAGCTTGCTGAGGATCAGCCGGCTATGCCCGCCGCGCCCGAACGTGCCATCCAGATAGCAGCCATCAGGACGTACGGCGAGAGCCTCGACGGCTTCGTCAAGCAGTACGGTGATGTGGTTAAAGCCGCTATCAATAGTCACAGGATCAAATCACGCAGTTCATCAGGCATGGCGCCCGGTTGTTGAATAGCAGCAAGGTCAGCGGCAGAGACCGCATTCCAGGCATCTTCGTCCCACAGTTGGAACTTGTTCAGTTGGCCCACCAGCATCGCGCGCTTGTCCAGCTTGGCGTATTCGCGCAGGCGCGGCGGAACCAGGAAACGACCGCTGCCGTCGAGTTCGAGGTCGACGGCGTTACCGATCAGCAAGCGTTGCAGGCGGCGGTTTTCTTCACGCAGTGAAGGCAGTGCGCGCAGTTTGGTTTCGATGATTTCCCACTCATCAAGAGGGTAAACACACAAACATGGGTCAACGGCGTCGATCGTGACGATTAACTGCCCGGAACTACGCGAAACGAGCTCGTCACGGTACCGGCTCGGCATGGCGAGACGGCCCTTTGCATCGAGACTGATAGCGTTAGCTCCGCGAAACACGTCAGCGTTTCTCCAAAAATTTTGCGTTTTACGCTCAAAAAACCCACTTCATGCCACTTTCCGCCACTTGCGCACACTATAGGAATGCGCCCACCGCACCGTCAAGGCGCGGAGTGAAGGA
Organism: Pseudomonas sp. N-1-13; assembly: GCF_057787095.1. NCBI lineage: Bacteria > Pseudomonadati > Pseudomonadota > Gammaproteobacteria > Pseudomonadales > Pseudomonadaceae > Pseudomonas > Pseudomonas sp. N-1-13. The sequence goes on from NZ_JBYNRI010000001.1 coordinate 4,803,057, forward strand.
AAAGCCTTATAGATCGGAGATTTAGGAGCGTATCTGGAGGGGCGATGGGAATCTGACGTAGGATTTTTCGCCACAACTTCAGCGAACACAGGAAGCTGCGCTCAGAAGTTAAAGTGATTTGTTAAGAGTAAGATTTTTTTGGTCTTAGCAATTGCGTCTGCCAGCGATTCTGGCAGGAGGGGAAAAGGTGGAGAGTCGATCTGTAAGCCGGGTTCTGTCTTGAACAGTCATTCGTCTACGATGGCCATCACTGGACATCTTTAGCAACCTACCCGGTCCCAGCGCGGGCCACGCCTTGGGACCCTATTTGGTCTTGCTCCAAGTGGGGTTTACCTAGCCACGAACTGTTGCCAGCCGTGCGGTGCGCTCTTACCGCACCTTTTCACCCTTACCGGCGCCGAAACGCTTAGGCGGTTATTTTCTGTGGCACTTTCCGTAGGCTCACGCCTCCCAGGCATTACCTGGCACTTCGCCCTATGGAGCCCGGACTTTCCTCCCCCCCCTAATTTTCATAGAGGGCAGCGACTGTCCGATCGACTCTCCGCCGCGAAGGTTAACGGCAGAGCGGCCGAAGAACAAGCGCTAAAAGCCCTTGGCCAGCGCCGCGCCCCGGTTTCACTGGCCCTTCTGTTTTTCCAGCGCAACCTGATACAGGACGTTCTTACGCTCGCCGGTAATCTGCGCCGCGAGGGCGGCGGCGCGCTTGAGGGGCATTTCCTCAAGCAGCAGGTCCAGGATGCGCATCGCTTCACTGCTGACAGTCTCTTCATTGTGCGGCGCCGTCCAGCCCGCCACCAGCACGACGCATTCACCGCGCTGCTGGTTGCTATCGCCTTCGACGAAGGCGCGCAACTGCGCCAGCGGCAACCCCTTGAGGGTTTCGAAGGTTTTGGTCAGCTCCCTGGCGAGCAGCGCCGGGCGCTCCGGACCAAACACCAGCTCCATGTCCTGCAGGCATTCAAGGATGCGGTGCGGCGCCTCATAAAAGATCAACGTACGCGGCTCCTCCTTTATAGACTCCAGGCGCGCCCGTCGCCCCACCGCCTTGGCTGGCAGAAAACCTTCGAAAATGAAACGGTCCGACGGCAGGCCCGCCGCCGAAAGGGCTGCGATCAAGGCGCACGCCCCCGGCACCGGCACTACGTTGATACCGGCCGCCCGAGCCTGGCGCACCAGGTGATAGCCAGGGTCGGAAATCAGCGGTGTACCCGCGTCGGAAATCAGCGCGACGTTATCGCCCGCCAACAAACGAGTGATAAAACGACTGCCTTCTTCCCGCTCGTTGTGCTCATGACAGGCCGCCAACGGCGTTGAAATGCCGAAATGTTGCAACAAGCGTTGAGAGTGGCGCGTATCTTCGGCCGCAATGAGGGCCACCTCCTGCAGGATTTTCAGCGCCCGGGCACTGATATCGTCCAGGTTGCCGATGGGCGTCGCCACCACATAAAGCGAGCCGGCAGCGGAATTCAAAGCACCTGGAGCAGTCAAAGCGCACACCTCATGATCGGTAAAACCGCCATTGTAGCGCGTAGTGTGCGTCACGACTGCCCGCAGCGCCTCGCTGTCCGGCGACCTGCAGTGCTGCGCCGCAACATTTGAAATACCTAAATTGATCGATTCACGCCACTAACATCGCGCCCCGGCCAGTGCTTGGGTACAATTCGACGCTAATTTGATCTCGTATCAGGAACATTTACATGATCGCTTGCCTGCGGCTGCTCTCCGCCCTCTGCCTCGCTGCCCTTCTGGCGGCCTGCGCCAGCTCGCCCTCCTCCAGCCTTGGCGAACTTCCACGGACCCCGGATGCCAGTATCGAGCAGTTGCTCGAACAGGCCACTCAAAGCAAAACCCCGGAAAAAGCCGCCCTGTTGCGCCTGAGTGCAGCAGACCTGGCCTACCGCCAGGGCAATGCCGGCCAGTCCGCGCAGATCCTGCAACAGGTGCCGATGGAGCAACTCAAGCCCGGCCAGCAGATTTTCGCCAGCACTCTGGCGGCCGAACTGGCAATGACGCGCAATCAACCCAAAGCAGCGCTGAGCGCCCTGAGCCACCCGAGCCTGCAGCACCTGGGCGAGCTACCGGTGGAACAGCAGGTCCGTACCGGCACCGTCCACGCCCGCGCCCTCGAGGCCGATGGCCAGACCCTGGCCGCCGCCAAGGAACGGATCTTCATTGCGCCCCTGCTTGAAAACGAAGCGGCGGCGAAAAACCACGAGGCGATCTGGTCGTTGATCGCCTCGCTGCCCACCGATCAACTGCAACCGACCACCACCGACGACCTGGGTGGCTGGCTGAGTTTGGCCCAGGTTGTAAAAACTGCCGGTACGCTGGAACAGCAACAGGCGGCTATCGACAGCTGGCGCGAGCAGAACCCCAAGCACCCGGCCGCGCTCCAGCTGCCGACGCCGCTGGTCAAGCTCAAGGAACTGGCGAGCCAGCCCCTGAGCAAGATCGCCTTGCTGCTGCCCCAGGATGGCCCGCTGTCCTCGGTCGCAAGAGCTCTGCGCGAAGGTTTCATGGCTGCCCACTATCAGGCCCAACAGGCCGGGCAGAACCCGCCAAGCATTCAGTTTTATGACAGCTCGCGCCTGACCTCCCTGGATGATTTCTATCGCAAGGCGCAGGCCGACGGCGTGCAACTGGTGGTCGGCCCGCTGGAAAAACCCTTGGTCAAGCAGCTCAGCACCCGCCCGCAACTGCCGATCACGACCCTCGCGCTCAATTACAGCGAAGGCGAGCAAGGCCCGGCCCAACTGTTCCAGTTTGGCCTGGCCGCGGAAGACGAAGCCCGCGAAGTATCGCGTCGCGCCCGTACGGACGGCCTGCATCGTGCCGCCGTCATGGTGCCAAAAGGTGAATGGGGCGATCGCGTCCTCAAAGCCTTCAGCGAGGACTGGCAGGCCAATGGCGGCACCATCATCGCTGTCGAACGTATCGATCAACCCGTACAACTGGCCCAGCAGATTGCCGACATGTTCCATCTGCGCCAGAGCGAAGGTCGCGCCAAGCGCCTGCAAAGCACAGTCGACACCGCCGTCGCGGCCCAGCCGTCCCGCCGCCAGGACATCGAATTCCTGTTCCTGGCCTCGACCCCGCAACAGGCCCAGCAGATCAAGCCGACCCTGAACTTCCAGTACGCCGGCGACGTACCTGTGTACGCCACCTCGCATGTGTTCAGCGCCAGTGGCGACCAGAATCAGTACAACGACATGAGCGGCGTGCGCTTCTGCGAAACCCCGTGGCTGCTCGATGCCAACGACCCGCTGCGCAAGCAGGTCACCGCCCAGTGGCCCCAGGCCGGCGGTAGCCTGGGTCGGTTGTACGCGATGGGAGCAGATGCCTATCGTCTGGCTCCGCGCCTGGGTCAGCTAAAGACATTGCCGGACACCCGCATCGAGGGGCTGTCGGGCAGCCTGGCAGTGTCGCAGTCCCAGCGAGTGCAACGTCAACTGCCGTGGGCCGAATTCGTCAACGGTCAGGTGCAGCGCCTGCCGGACACTCAGCGCTGATGCCTGACCGATCTCGCCAGCAAAGCGGACGGGATGCCGAGAGCCAGGCTCTCGCGCATCTTCAGCAACAAGGTCTGCGGCTGCTGGCGAAGAACTGGCTGTGTAAACGTGGCGAGCTTGATCTGGTCATGCTTGACGGCGATACAGTAGTATTCGTCGAAGTCCGCTACAGAAAAAATACTCAATGGGGTGGCGCGCTCGACAGCATCGATGCACGCAAGCGCCAGAAGCTGGTTTTCGCCGCGCAGTATTTCCTGCAAATCGAGTCTCGCTGGGCCGATCATCCCTGCCGCTTCGACGTGGTTGCCATCGACAGCAACGCCGATCAGTTGAACTGGTTGCAGAATGCCTTCGACAGTTGAACTTCAACACCCATGACGAGCCGAGCCGGACACCTTCACCCAATTTTTGCTCTTTGCTTTGCGCGCCGCACATGCTTGTGCCGATAAGCCGCGCTACTTAAGGTCACACAGATGGACATGCAATCGCGAATTCGCCAGCTTTTTCAGGCCAGTATCGACACCAAGCAACAGGCGATGGACGTACTTGCACCGCACATCGAGCAAGCCAGCCAAGTGATGGTCAACGCCCTGCTCAACGAAGGCAAAATGCTTTCGTGCGGCAATGGCGGTTCTGCCGGCGACGCCCAGCATTTCTCATCGGAGCTGCTCAACCGCTTCGAGCGCGAGCGCCCCAGCCTGCCGGCCATTGCATTGACCACCGACAGCTCGACGATCACCTCGATCGCCAACGACTACAGCTACAACGAAGTGTTCTCCAAACAGATCCGCGCCCTGGGCCAGCCCGGCGATGTGTTGCTGGCGATCTCCACCAGCGGCAACTCGGCCAATATTATTCAGGCGATCCAGGCCGCACATGATCGCGAAATGATTGTCGTAGCATTGACCGGTCGCGATGGCGGCGGCATGGCGTCACTGCTGTTGCCTGAGGACGTCGAGATTCGCGTACCGGCCAATGTCACTGCACGCATTCAGGAAGTCCACCTGCTGGCGATTCATTGTCTTTGCGACTTGATCGACAGCCAACTGTTCGGGAGTGAAGAATGACCCCTAATCGCCTAGGCCTTCTGGCCCTGACCCTGTGCCTCGGCATCAGCGGCTGCACATCGGTGGTTAACGCCAGCCGGGAAAAGCCGATTGAAGACGACCGCGGCACCCGCACCTTCGGCAGCAAGATCGACGATTCGTTGATCGAAACCAAGGCAGGCGTGAACATCGCCAAGGCCGACCCGGACCTGGACAACAACTCGCACATCGTCGTCACCAGCTTCAACGGTGTCGTGCTGCTGGCAGGCCAGACCCCACGCGCGGACCTCAAGGCCAAGGCCGAACAGGCTGCAAGCGCCGTGCAGCGGGTCAAGACCGTGCACAACGAACTGCAGGTCCTGCCACCTTCCTCGTTGCTGGCGCGTCAGAACGATGCCTGGCTGACTACCAAGATCAAGACGCAGATGCTCACCGACGCCAGCATTCCCGGCTCGCGCATCAAGGTCGTGACTGAGAATGGCATCGTCTATCTGCTGGGGCTGCTGACCAAGCAGGAGGCTGCGCAGGCGACCAATCTGGTGCAAGGGGTTTCCGGGGTGCAGAAGATCGTCAAGTTGTTTGAGTACATTGACTGATACTGAACTTCAGGTGCTCAAGAAAAACGGCGCTTCTTCCGAGACGGAAAGCGCCGTTTTTTTTGGCTTCATTTTTTTTGGGGGGGGGAGGTTTGATCGGTGTGTATATCCGTTGCTGCGGTAACGGCGGCTTATGGTTCCGCTCTTACAGCGGGTCACTTTTGGAAGAGCGCCAAAAGTAACCAAAAGCGCTTTGCCCCACCACTCGGTGCCTCGCCTAGGCCCGGCATGCCCTCACTCCGGCATTGCTCCGTGGGCCCGCCACGAAGGGCCATCCATGGCCCAGCGCGGCTACCTCGGCATCCATGCCGAGGTGCCCACTACGCAATACCTGCGTTCGGCCAGCGTGGTTAACGGGGCGCCCCAGATCAAAATCAAAAACGAGGCGGCCTGACAGCCGGCCTGTTCTGGAGCGAACGGGTTTCCCCTGTGGGAGCGAGCTTGCTCGCGAAAGTGGAGGGTCAGTTTGCAGTGATGCTTGGATGTACCGGCGTCATCGCGAGCAGGCTCGCTCCCACAGGTTTTGTGTCGCTTGCAAATACTGTGAGCACACACAAATCAATGTGGGAGCGAGCCTGCTCGCGATAGCGGTAGTTCAGCTAAATAGATACTGGCATCTACCCCGCTCTTGCTCTTGCTCTGCTTTTGATCTTGATCTTGATCTCGACGCCCCGTTAAACCACGCTGGCCGAACGCAGGCATTGCGCAGTGGGCATCCCGGCATGGATGCCGGGATAGCCGCGCTGGGCCATGGATGGCCCTTCGCGGCGGGCCCACGGAGCAATGCCTGCGTTCGGGCATGCCGAGCCTAGGCGAGGCACCGAGTGGTGGGGCAGAAGCGTTTTGCTTACTTTTGCGCTTCTCAAAAGTGAGCCGCTGTAAGAGCGGAACCATAAGTAGCCGTTACCGCAGAAACGGATATACACACCCACCAACGACACAAAAAAAATGCCCGCATCTCGCGACACAGGCATTCTCTAAACCAACTTGCCAGGCCTTCACACAACCTGTGGCTACATGGCCTTGTGGCACATATCTGCCAGCTATTTCACCACTTTCAAACTAGGCCGCCCGCTAGGACGCGGCGGCTCGTCATCCGGTGGCGGCAGGTCATCATCAGCCTCGAACTCTTCTTCGCCATCCAACGGCGATTCCAGCTCGAACACCATACCCTGACCATTCTCCCGGGCATAAATCCCCAGGATCGAGGCGATAGGCACGTACAGGGTGTGTGGCACCCCCCCGAAGCGTCCCTCGAAACTGACCGCGTCATTGTCCATGTGCAGGTGACGCACGGCGGCCGGTGATACGTTCAAGACAATTTGCCCATCGTTGGCAAAACCCTGCGGCACCTGCACCGATGGATACTCGGCGTTGACCAGCATGTGCGGGGTGCAATCGTTGTCCACAATCCACTCGTAGAGCGCGCGGACCAGATAAGGTCGACTGGAGTTCATAGCGGCTCCCTAAGCCTTAGCGCATGTCACGTTCGACACCAGACAGACTCGCCTGGAATGCCTCACGCGCAAATTGGCGCTCCATATAATCAAGCAACGGCTTGGCAGGCCGCGGCAGTTCAATACCCAGAATCGGCAAACGCCAGAGTATTGGCAATAGGCAGCAATCCACCAGGCTTTGTTCCTCACTGAGGAAGAATGGTTTGTCGATGAACAGCGGCGATACGCCAGTCAGGCTTTCACGCAATTCTTTGCGCGCCACGACCCGCGCAGGTTCTTTGGTTCGTGAATCCAAGATCAGGTCCACCAACCCGCACCAGTCACGCTGGATGCGATGGATCAGCAAACGGCTGTTGGCCCGCGCAACAGGATATACCGGCAGTAAAGGCGGATGCGGATAACGCTCATCCAGGTATTCCATCACCACTGTCGACTCCCACAATGCCAGGTCACGATCGACCAGCGTGGGCAGGCTGCCGTAAGGGTTCACCTCGATCAGCTTCGGCGGCTGACGGCCCGCTTCGACGTAAATGATCTCGGCGCTGACACCCTTCTCTGCCAGTACGATGCGTACCCGGTGGGAGTAGTGGTCGGCGGGGTCGGAGTAACAGGCCAACCGATTGGTCACGCCCATGGCGATCCTCCTCGCTTGTTGAAATTATCGAAAAACGGAAAAACGAGCGCGCCCAAAGGGCGCCTCCCGTAACACCCGGCGGACCAGGTTCGTTACATCCAGAGACGCCCTTGGGCGCGCACGATTAACAGCAACGGTTTACAGCTTTATCAATGCACGTCTTTCCAGTATTCGCGCTTGAGCAGGTAAGCGAATACGAAGAAGAACGCCAAATACAGCAACACATAAGTACCGATGCGCTGATGCTCCAGCTTCACCGGGTTGGCCGAGTAGGCCAGGAAGGTCACCAGATTCTTGACCTTCTCGTCGAACTGCTCTTCAGTCAGGCTGCCGGTGTTCGGCAACACGGTCAGCTGGTCGCAGGCTTCGTGAGTCAAAGCGGTGCCGGTCAGCGGATCGTATTGCTTCTTGCCGTCCTCGACGATTTGAACCTGTTTGCAGCCTACCACCTGACGACCCTGCAGGCCGACCAGAACGTTTGGCATGCCGACGTTCGGGAAGACCTTGTTGTTCACGCCCCAAGGACGCGCGGGATCCTCATAGAACGAACGCAGGTAACCGTAGAGCCAGTCGGTGCCACGCACGCGTGCCACCAGGGTCAGGTCGGGCGGTGCAGCCCCGAACCAGGTCTTGGCGTCTGCCGGCTGCATGCCGATGTTCATGTGATCGCCCAGCTTGGCACCGGTGAACACCAGCTTCTCGAGCATCAACTCATGGGGAATGCCCAGGTCATCAGCTACGCGCTCGTAACGCTGGAACTTGGCGCTGTGGCAGCCCATGCAGTAGTTGGCGAACGTACGCGCGCCATCCTGCATGGCAGCTTTGTCGGAAACGTCGATGTCGACTTTTTCCAGCTCAGGACCACCGGATGCGGACGCAAAGGACAGTACAGGCATAGCAGCAAGAATCAGTACAGAAAATAGCTTTTTCATCAGCCAGTCACCCTTTCCGGAACCGGTTTGGTCTTCTCGAGCCTGGTGTAGAACGGCATCAGAATGAAGTAGGCGAAGTACAGGAAGGTGCAGACCTGCGACAGCAGCGTCCGGCCCGGCGTTGGAGCGAGTACGCCCAGCACACCCAGGATCACGAACGAGATGCAGAACACCCAGAGCCAGATTTTGCTCAGCCAGCCTTTGTAGCGCATCGACTTGACCGGACTGCGGTCCAGCCACGGCAGGACGAACAGCACGGCGATCGCCGCACCCATGGCGATGACGCCCAGCAGCTTGTCTGGAACCGCCCGCAAAATCGCGTAGAACGGTGTGAAGTACCAGACCGGAGCAATGTGCTCAGGGGTCTTGAAGGCGTTCGCCTGCTCGAAGTTAGGCTTCTCGAGGAAGTAACCACCCATCTCTGGGAAGAAGAACACGATGGAGCAGAAGATGAACAGGAACACTACCACGCCGACGATATCTTTGACGGTGTAGTACGGGTGGAAGGCGATGCCGTCCAGCGGTACACCGTTTTCGTCCTTGTACTTCTTGATGTCCACGCCATCGGGGTTGTTCGAGCCGACTTCGTGCAGCGCCAGGATGTGCAGCACCACCAGACCGAGGATCACGATCGGCAGGGCCACCACATGCAAGGCGAAGAAGCGGTTCAGGGTAATGCCCGAGATCAGGTAGTCACCGCGAATCCACTGGGTCAGGTCATCACCGATGACCGGGATTGCACCGAACAGCGAGATGATCACCTGGGCGCCCCAGTAGGACATCTGGCCCCACGGCAGCAGATAGCCCATGAAGGCTTCCGCCATGAGCGCCAGGTAGATCAGCATGCCGAAGACCCACACCAGCTCACGAGGCTTCTGATACGAACCGTAGAGCAGACCACGGAACATATGCAGGTAAACCACGATGAAGAACGCCGAAGCGCCGGTGGAGTGCAGCAGACGCAGGATCGAGCCGTACTCGACGTCACGCATGATGTATTCGACGGAGGCAAACGCTTCTTCCGCCGAAGGGGTGTAACTCATGGTCAGCCAGACACCGGTGACGATCTGGTTGACCAGAACGAGCAATGCCAAGGAGCCAAAGAAGTAGAAGAAGTTGAAGTTTTTCGGAGCGTAATACTTGCTGAGATGGTCTTCCCACATTTTGGTCGCGGGAAAGCGCGCATCAACCCAATCCATGAATTTGCTCATCACGCTGTCTCCGTATCGACGCCAACGACAATGATGTCGTCGGTCTCATAGGAATGCGGGGGAACTGGCAGGTTCAGAGGTGCAGGCTGCGATTTGTAGACGCGACCCGCCAGGTCGTAATGGGAGCCGTGGCAAGGGCAGAAATAACCACCGACCCAGTCCTTGCCCAAGTCGGCAGGGGCTACCTCAGGACGGAACGTTGGCGAGCAACCCAGGTGCGTACAAATCCCGATCAGCAGCAGGACTTGCGGCTTGATCGAGCGTGTCTCCGGATCGACATAGGTCGGTTGCGTCGAGTTCTTGGAGGTAGGGTCAGACAACTGGCCCTCGATCTTTTTCAGATTCCCCAGGATTTCCTCTGTACGGCGGACGATGAACACCGGCTGACCGCGCCACTCAGCAATCATCTGCTGGCCTGGCTCGATCTTGCTGACATCCACTTTCACCGGTGCACCTGCGGCTTTCGCCTTGGCACTGGGAAACCATGACCCCACGAACGGGACCGCAGCCCCCACCGCTCCTGCAGCACCCACCACGGATGTGGCTGCTACCAGGAAGCGACGCCGGCCTGCATTCACGCCGTCATTGCTCATTCAGTCCTCTCCCATCAGCTTTGTGGCCTGTTAAATCAGGCGTCTACTAAGTAAAAATCTGAACTTATAAAAATTTTGCCGAATGGTAATGAAAAGCCCCAGTTCTGACAAGGTAATTACCAAGCGACCCAACCGCCAAGCCTTGTAGTATAGGGGCTTCACGGATGTGGCAAGTTGTCACAGCATAAATCTTTCGCGCATAAAAAAACGCCCAGCTCCGTGAGGAACTGGGCGCCTTTTGAACGCGAAAGCGAAATTAACGCTTCGAGTACTGCGGACGCTTACGCGCTTTACGCAGACCGACTTTCTTACGTTCAACTTCACGAGCATCGCGAGTTACGAAGCCGGCTTTGCGCAGTGCACCGCGCAGAGTTTCGTCGTAATCCATCAGGGCGCGAGTGATGCCGTGGCGGATTGCGCCAGCCTGACCACTTACACCACCACCGATAACAGTGACGTAGATGTCGAATTTTTCGACGGTCTCGGTCAGTTCCAGCGGCTGACGAACTACCATGCGGGCAGTTTCGCGGCCGAAGAAGTTATCCAGGGAGCGGTTGTTGATGGAGATGTTACCAGTGCCCGGACGCAGGAAAACGCGTGCGGTTGCAGTCTTGCGACGGCCAGTGCCGTAATTTTGAGTCGCCGACATAATGAACTATTCCGTTAAAACTTCAGTTCTTGGGGCTGCTGAGCAGTATGAGGGTGAGCAGCGCCCGCATAAACCTTCAGCTTACGATACATGTCGCGACCCAGTGGGTTTTTAGGCAGCATGCCTTTAACCGCGGTCTCGATCACGCGCTCAGGGGCTTTGGCGATCAGCTTTTCGAAGTTGATCGACTTGATGCCGCCAGGAAAACCGGAGTGGGAGTAGTACATTTTGTCAGTGGTTTTAGCGCCAGTAACACGTACTTGCTCAGCGTTGATGACGACGATGTAGTCACCGGTGTCGACGTGAGGGGTGTACTCAGGCTTGTGCTTGCCACGCAGACGGCTCGCGATTTCGGTGGCCAGACGACCCAGGGTCTGACCAGCAGCGTCGACGACAAACCAGTCGCGCTTTACTGTTTCCGGTTTAGCAGTAAAAGTTTTCATTCTTTATAGCCTCAGGGGCCGCCCTGTAAATTAGACGGCGGATCTTACTGAATAGTGCGTACTTTGACAAGTCAAAGGCAGCCGGATACAGACGCTTTCGGGGGCTCGGGTCGGCGCGTCCGTTCAACGGCAAGATTCTTCGGCGGCGGCGCATCACTTCCACTGCAGAAAGAGGTGCGCAATTATGCAGATTGCGAAAAATAATTCAACCTGCTTTTATGATTGTTTTGCCCAAGGAGTTCCCGATGGATTATCGCCAGCTAGGCCGTACCGATCTAAACGTGAGCGCCCTGTGCCTCGGAACCATGACCTGGGGTGAGCAGAACAGCGAGGCCGAGGCCTTCGCCCAGATCGAACGCGCCAAGGGTGCCGGGATCAATTTCATCGACACCGCCGAGATGTATCCGGTACCGCCCAAGGCCGAGACCTACGCCACCACCGAGCGCTACATCGGCAATTACTTCAAGAGCCGCGGCGACCGTGCCGACTGGATCCTGGCGAGCAAGATCGCGGGCCCCGGCAACACCATCGACTACATCCGCGACAAAAACCTCAAGCACAACCGCCGCCATATCGTCGAAGCGGTGGACGCCAGCCTCAAGCGCCTGCAGACCGACTGGATCGATCTCTACCAACTGCACTGGCCGGAACGCAGCACCAATTTCTTCGGCCAGTTGGGCTACCAGCACAAGGCCGACGAAGATTTCACCCCGCTGGAGGAAACCCTCGAGGCCCTGGACGAGCAGGTCCGGGCCGGCAAGATCCGCCACATCGGCCTGTCCAACGAAACGCCGTGGGGCACCATGAAGTTCCTCGCCCTGGCCGAGGCCCGTGGCTGGCCGCGGGCAGTGTCGATCCAGAACCCCTACAACCTGCTCAACCGCAGTTTCGAGATCGGGCTTTCGGAAATCGCCATCCGCGAACAGTGTGGCCTGCTGGCTTACTCGCCATTAGCGTTCGGTTTCCTGTCGGGCAAGTATGAAGGCGGCGCACGGCCAGCCAAGGGCCGCCTGACGCTCTACAGCCGCTTCATGCGCTATTTCAATCCACAATCGGAAGCCGCATGCAGTCGTTATGTGGCCCTGGCGCGGGAACACGGCCTGGACCCGGCACAGATGGCCCTGGCCTTCGTTACCCGACAACCATTCGTGACCAGCAACATCATTGGCGCCACCACGCTGGAGCAACTGGACAGCAACATCGCCAGCTTCGACCTGAAGCTGTCCGATGAAGTGCTGGCGGGGATCGAGGCGATTCACAAGGATCAGCCGAACCCGGCGCCTTGATCAGTTCATAGCCCCCCATCGCGAGCAGGCTCGCTCCCACATTGGATTTATGTCTGACCACAACATTGTGATCGACACAGAGCCCATGTGGGAGCGAGCCTGCTCGCGATAGCGGTCTAACAGTCACTACGACATCAAAGCGACCGCGCAATAATTTCCTTCATGATTTCATTGGTCCCGGCATAGATGCGCTGCACCCGCGCGTCGGCCCACGCCCGGGCGACCGGGTATTCCCACATGAACCCGTAGCCGCCATGCAGCTGCACGCATTCGTCGAGCACCTTGCACTGCAGGTCAGTGCCCCAGTACTTGGCCATCGCCGCCGTCGGCACGTCGAGCTTGCCTTGCAGATGCAGTTCCAGGCAGCGGTCGACGAAGACCCGACCGATCTGGATCTCGGTCGCCATTTCCGCCAGTTTGAACCGGGTGTTCTGGAAGTCCGCGATGGATTTACCGAAAGCCTTGCGCTCGCGGGTGTAGTCCAGCGTCCATTGCAGCGCCGCTTCGGCCGACGCCAGGCCACCAATAGCCACCGTCAGGCGTTCCTGGGGCAGTTCCTGCATCAGGTAGGCAAAGCCCATCCCGGCCTGCCCCAGCAGGTTTTCCTTGGGCACGCGAACATCCTGGAAAAACAGCTCCGAAGTGTCCTGAGCCTTCATCCCGACCTTCTCCAGGCGCTTGCCTTTTTCGAAGCCAGGTGTGCCCGCTTCCACCAGGAACAGACTGGTGCCCTTGGCGCCTGCTTTCGGATCGGTCTTGGCAACCACAATCACCAGATCGGCCAGAAAGCCGTTGGTGATAAAGGTCTTCGAGCCGTTGATGATGTACTCATCACCCTCCAGCACCGCCGTGGTCTTCACGCCTTGCAGGTCGGAACCGGCGCCCGGCTCGGTCATAGCGATGGCCGTGACCATCTCACCAGACACCAGTTTGGGCAGGTACTTGTGTTTCAGCGCTTCACTGCCGTAGTGCAGGATGTAGGGCGCAACGATGTCGGAGTGCAGCGAGAAGCCAATGCCCGTCAGCCCCAATCTTCCGATTTCTTCAATCACCACGGTGCTGTAGAGAAAATCGGCATCCAGCCCGCCATAAGCCTCTGGCAGATGCGAGCACAACATCCCCGCCTCCCCCGCCTTGTTCCACAGCTGACGATCCACATGCCCCTGCTTTTCCCACTGGCTGTGGTACGGCACCGCTTCTTTTTCGAGGAAGGTTCGTACGCTGTCGCGAAACAGTTCGTGTTCGGAACTGAACAGGGTTCTGGGGATCATGGGACACCTTTGCATTATTGTTCGAGGGGGTTATCCAACAGAGCCTAAGCCTGCGGGGGATGACAGGACACTGGACACATCCGACAAAAAATAAGACGATCCAGCCGTCTGGTGACCACTTTCCCCTATAAAAATAAAGATCAATTATGTCCAAACACGTCTCCACGCCCTTGCGGCGCGTCAGCATCCTGGCTATCGACCGGGTTTTCGCTTCCACCCTCATGCAAGCCAAGGATTTTTTCCACCTGGCCAGCCTGCGCTACGGCAAACAACTGGGCCACGGCCTGACACCGGCGTTCGAAACCCGGCTGGTCAGCCCCGACGGCAAACCGGTGAACAGCTTCAGCGACGTGATCATGCCGGTGGACGGCGGCCTGGAAAATACCGACGTGATCATCCTCCCGGCTTTTTGGGATGACTTCGCCACCCTCTGCGAACGTTACCCGCAGGTCCTGCCCTGGCTGCGGGAACAGCATGCCCGCGGCGCAGTGCTCTGCGGCGAGGCGACCGGGGTGTTCTGGCTGGCCGAGGCCGGGCTGCTAGATGGCAAGGAAGCCACCACGTACTGGCGTTTCTTCAACGCCTTCAAGGAGCGCTTCCCCCAGGTCCACCTCAACCAGGACAAGCACCTGACCGACGCCGACAACCTGTTCTGCGCCGGCGGCACGACCTCGGCCTGCGACCTCTATATCTACCTCATCGAACGGTTCTGCGGCGCCAACGTGGCCCAGGCCGTGGCACGAGACATTCTCTATGAAGTGCAGCGCAGCTACTCACCGGGAAGAATCGGTTTCGGGGGCCAGAAACTGCATCAGGATGTGATCATCCTGCAGATCCAGCACTGGCTCGAAGAACACTTCGCCGACAAGTTCCGCTTTGAGGACGTCGCTCGGGAGCACGGTATGAGCATCCGCAACTTCATGCGCCGCTTCCAGACCGCCACGGGAGACAAACCGCTGCATTACCTGCAACGGCTGCGTATAGAAACCGCCAAGGGCTTGTTGTCCGGCAGCCGCAAAAGCATCAAGACCATCAGCTATGAAGTCGGCTACGACGATGCGAGCTTCTTCGCACGGCTGTTCCGCCAACATACCGAGTTATCGCCGAACCAGTATCGACAGCAATTTCAGCAGGCGGCGTGAATCAAGGGTTGAATACAGTCCAATGTGGGAGCGAGCCTGCTCGCGATAGCGGTGTGGCAGCCAGCATAGATGTTGACTGATACACCGCTATCGCGAGCAGGCTCGCTCCCACAGGGTTATGCGGTGCGCCGTTGAGCTCGCACGCGCAAAAAAGGCCTGCAATTGCAGGCCTTTTTTTATCCGAACCGGATTACGGCTTATGCGCCCGCGCCAGGAATTCGTGTGATTGCATTTCCAGCAAACGACTCAAGGTTCGCTGGAACTCAAAGGTCAGGCGACCGCCGGTGTAGAGATCCTTGAGTTCGACTTCGGCCGAAATGATCAGCTTCACGTTACGGTCGTAGAACTCGTCGACCATGTTGATGAACCGGCGGGCAATGTCGTCGGTGGTGACGCTCATTTGCTCCACGTTGCTGAGCAGTACCGCGTGGAAGATCTTGCCCAGCTCGATGTAGTCGTTCTGGCTACGAGGGCCATCGCACAGTTCACGAAAGTCGAACCAGGCCACGTCATCGCAGGTCCGCACGGCGCGGATCTGGCGATTCTCGATGACCAACACATCATTTTCGACCGCCTGGGTGCATTCCGGCGTCAGGGCCCGGAAGCTCTTGCGCAGGCTTTCTTCAGCTGCGGCGTCCAGGGGGAAGTGAAACAGCTCCGCCTGCTCCAGGTGACGCAGGCGATAGTCCACCCCGCTGTCGACGTTGACGATGTCGGTGTGTTCCTTTATCAGCGCAATGGCCGGCAGGAAGCGCGCGCGTTGCAGGCCGTCCTTGTAAAGGCCGTCCGGCACGATGTTCGAGGTGGCGACCAAAGTCACGCCGTTCTTGAACAACTCCTCCATCAAGGTGCCGAGAATCATGGCGTCGGTGATGTCGGAAACGAAAAACTCATCGAAGCAGATCACCCGCGTCTCGTCGGAGAACCGCTTGGCGATGATGGTCAGCGGGTTCTTCTCGCCGCCCAGCGTCTTCATTTCTTCATGCACACGCTTCATGAAGCGGTGGAAGTGCGTCCGTGTCTTCTCCTTGAACGGCAACGCCTCGAAGAAGGTGTCGACCAGGTAGGTTTTACCACGGCCGACACCGCCCCAGAAATACAGGCCCTTGACCGGGACCTGATCCTTCTTGCCGAACAGTTTGCCCAACAAGCCCGGCTTGTTGTTCGACGCGGCGACCAGATCGTCGTACAGGCGCTGCAAATGCCGCACTGCCGTTTCCTGGGCTGCGTCGTGGAAGAACTCCGGGCGTTTCAGATCAGCTTGATATCGTTCTAGGGGCGTCATATTCGTTAGCAAGGCAACAAAAACGGGCCGTCACTGTAGCGACGGCCCGCGGGAATGGCAATCGGCCCTTATTCGAGCCGATGGTCGGAATAGCCCCGGTTCAGTCCTGAACTGGCGTCAGGGCCACGCGCAAAGCCTCGATGGCAGCATCCCGAGCGGCGCTGTCCGCAAAGGCCGGACTGTCGGCCACACAGGCGCCGTCAAGCCAGACACTGAAGCTCAGCTCGTCGCTGCGCACGTCCAGTGGCTGGCCGGCTTGCAGTTGCTTGGTGACCTGGCCCGCGGTCTTGCCATCGGCAAAATTGCGCGACAACACCAATTGCTCGCCATCGGCGGCCAGCAGACGGAAGCGGAAACTGCCGTCGCCTTCGCGAAAGCTCACGAAACGTGCGGCTTTGGCCACTTTCTTTTTCGTGCTGGTCGCCACCTGAACCTGGCTGACAAACGAACGCAGGCCGACGGCTTCGCGCAGTTCGTTGAGGAACGGTGTGGCCACGGCCCGGGCTTTTTTCGCACCCAGTTGCAGGATGTCTTCAAGGTCCGCCGGGCGTTCGATCAACTGGTGATAACGTTCGCGGGACTCGCCCAGTTCACTGTCGAGCAATTGGAACAGGCGGTTCTTGGCTTCGCCCCAACCCAGGCCCTGCAGCAGTTCGCTGCGGAACTCGTCGGACTGCGCTGGCGTGGCGAAGGCCTGGAACAAGGTGAACAGGTGGGAGTTGTCCGGATCCTTGGCTTCGCCCGGTGCGCGGGAGTCGGTGACGATCCGCGAGATCGCGTCCTTCATGTCCTTGGCGCTGCTGAACAACGGGATGGTGTTGTCGTAGCTCTTGGACATCTTGCGGCCATCAAGGCCCGGCAGGGTGGCGACGCTCTCCTCGATCAGCGCCTCGGGCATGGTGAAAAACTCCTTGCCCTGGCCGAACAGATGGTTGAAGCGCTGGCCGATGTCGCGGGCCATTTCCACGTGCTGGATCTGGTCGCGACCGACCGGCACCTTGTGGGCGTTGAACATCAGGATGTCCGCGGCCATCAGCACCGGGTAGCTGTACAGCCCCATGGTGATGCCGGCATCCGGGTCTTCGCCGGCCTCGACGTTTTTGTCCACCGACGCCTTGTAGGCGTGGGCGCGATTGAGCAGCCCCTTGGCGGCGACGCAGGTCAGCAGCCAGGTCAGTTCCGGAATTTCGGGAATGTCGGACTGGCGATAGAAGGTCACGCGGTCCACGTCCAGGCCACCGGCAAGCCAGGTCGCTGCGATTTCCAGGCGCGAGCGCTGGATGCGCAGCGGGTCATCGCATTTGATCAAGGCGTGGTAGTCGGCCAGGAAATAGAACGAATCGGCGTTGCTGTCGCGGCTGGCGAGGATCGCCGGACGGATAGCGCCGGCGTAGTTGCCCAGGTGCGGGGTGCCGGTGGTGGTGATGCCGGTCAGGATGCGGGTACGAGTCGTCATGGGTTATCGCTTGTCAGACTGCTGTCAATTCGAGAGGCGCGGCAGGAGCAGATCCTTGAGATCGGTCAGCTTGCCATGGAAAAAGTGCCCGCATTCTGCCACTTTCAGCAGCTCATGGGGGCGCTGGAGCGCGTCCGACCATTGGTAAACCAACTGGGGATCGACCACTTCGTCGGTTTCCGGCTGGATCACGGTCAACTCGCCGCTCATCGGCAAGGGCGATTGCGCGTCCAGGCGCATCACCGCCGGGGCCACCATGAACAGGTGCTTGGGTGGCTGGCCCTGGGCTTCCAGACGTCCGCCAAGGCTTGCGGCAACGAAGCCGCCAAACGAGAAACCGAACAGGGTGAGCGGCAGTTGCGGGTATTTTTCCCGCAACCAATCGGCTGCAGCCTGGGCGTCGTCGACTTCGCCGGTGCCCATGTCATGGCTGCCGGCACTGGCACCGACCCCGCGATAATTGAAACGCAACGTAACCAGGCCAGCATCACGGGCAGTGCGTTGCAAGGTCGAGACGACTTTGTTGAGCATGGTCCCGCCCTGCACCGGGTTGGGGTGGCAGATCAGCGCCAGGCCACGGGGCGCTTCGCTGTCCAGGTACAAGGCTTCCAGTTGGCCCACGGGGCCATCAATGACTACAGGGGTTTCGCGCATAAGCAAGGGAAAGAACTCCGTGACCTCGAATAGGGTCGACTCGTCTAGCTAAAAGTCTGTGCCTGGCATGATTGCGATGTTCTTCGCGGTATACAGCGCAGGTCCGAGCCGTTAACGTAAAGCAAAGCCGTTTATAGAGGAAGGACTCGTGGAACACTCGCTCTTAGTTTGGCTGTTGCCGACTCTTGCCCTGGTTGCCGGTGTCGCCATTGGATTCCTGCTTGCCCGACTGCTGCCCAATGCGGTGCCTAACAGCACGCAACGTCAGCTGGACGACATTCAGGAACGTTTCGACAGTTATCAGAATGAAGTGGTCACTCACTTCAACAGCACCGCTTCTCTGGTGAAAAAACTCACTCAGAGCTACCAGGACGTCCAGGATCATTTGTCCGAGGGTGCCAATCGCCTGGCCCTCGACGAGCAGACTCGCCAACGCCTGCTGGCCGCCCTGCACGCTGATGCGGCGCAGACGCCACGGGAACGCCTGACCCCGCCAAAAGAGGTCCAGGAACCGCCCCGGGACTACGCCCCCAAGGCCCCCAATTCACCCGGCATGCTCGATGAGCATTACGGTTTGAAGAAGTAATCTCCAAGCGACACCCAAAAGCCCGCCCGATCGCATGATCGGGCGGGCTTTTTTTGACTCCGACGCCTTGTGGGAGCGAGCCTGCTCGCGATGTCGGCGGCACATCCAGCATCACCGTTTCAGACACACCGCTTTCGCGAGCAGGCTCGCTCCCACAGTTTTGATTGGGGTGTCCACAAAGTCTGTGCCCGCACCCATCTCCTGTGGGAGCTGGTGTCACAGGTTCTGCGCCACCCTGCCCTCACCCCAACACTTCACCCGCCACCTGATCGATAGCCCCTTTGGTGATGTCGACGATCAGGTCCGCCTCTTCGCGGGTCAGGATCAGCGGCGGGGCGAAGCCCAGGATGTCGCCGTGGGGCATGGCGCGGGCGATCATGCCGCGTTCCAGGCAAGCGGCCGAGACCCTGGGGCCGACTTTCAGCGCCGGATCAAAAGCGCTGCGCTGCTCGCGATCAGCCATGAACTCCACCGCCGCAAGCATGCCATCACCGCGCACTTCACCCACCAGCGGATGGCCTTCGAGGCTTTCACGCAGCCGGCGGTTCAGGTAGCCGCCGACATCCTCGGCGTTGGCGGTGAGGTTTTCCCGCTCGAGAATGTCGAGGTTGGCCAGTGCCGCCGCCGCGCAGATCGGATGCCCTGAATAGGTCCAGCCGTGCCCCATGGCGCCTTCGGTCTGGGAGGCTTTTTCAATCACACTCCAGACCTTTTCCCCGATGATCACCGCCGACAACGGTGCATACGCGCTGGTCAGGCCTTTGGCGGTGGTGATCAGGTCCGGCTTCATGTCGTAGCGCTGGCTGCCCATCTTCGAGCCCAGGCGACCGAAGGCGCAGACCACTTCATCGGCAATCAGCAACACGTCATACTTTTTCAGCACCGCCTGGATCGCGTCCCAATAACCGGCCGGCGGAACAATGATCCCGCCCGTGCCCATCAAAGGCTCACCAATGAACGCCGCCACGGTGTCCGGCCCTTCAGCCAGGATCATTTTTTCCAGCTCATCGGCGCAGTAGCGTACGAACGTGCCTTCGTCCATGCCCGCCGGGGCCTTGCGATACCAATGGGGGCACACGGTGTGCTTGACCCCTTCCACCGGCAGGTCGAAATGCTGGTGGAAGGTCGCCAGCCCAGTCAGGCTGCCGGTCATGATGCCCGAACCATGGTAGCCACGATCGCGAGAGATGATTTTCTTCTTCTGCGGCCGGCCCAGCACGTTGTTGTAGTAACGCACCAGTTTGACCTGGGTTTCGTTGGCATCGGAACCGGACAGGCCGTAGTAGACCTTTTTCATCCCTTCCGGTGCCCAGTCCATGATGCGACTGGACAGTTCGATGATCGCCTCGCTCGAGTGGCCGACGTAGGTGTGGTAGTAGGCCAGTTCCTTGGCCTGCTTGTAGATGGCATCGGCCACTTCGGTGCGGCCGTAGCCGATGTTCACGCAGTAGAGGCCGGCAAAGGCGTCGATGAAGTCACGGCCTTCATGGTCGCGAATGCGGATGCCCGCTGCGCTCTTGATGATCCGGCCCTTGAGCGCACCGCTGGCGTGGTCGTGGGCGTGGGTCGAGGGGTGCATGAAATGCGCACGGTCTTGTTCGAACAGCGTGTTGAATTCCTGGCTCATGCGGATTCTCCTGGGAACTGGCCTTGATGGTGCAGGCAAAAGTATTTGGTTTCGACGAAGGGCTCGAAGCCCTCGCTGCCACCCTCGCGACCAAGGCCCGAGGCTTTCATGCCACCGAAGGGGATCGGATGGCCGGTGAACTTGACGCCGTTGACCGCGACCATGGCGTGGTCGAGACGGCGAATCAGTGGATAAATGAGGTCCAGGCGGTTGGAGCAAATATAGGCTGCCAGACCGTATTCGGTGTCGTTGGCCATTTCGATGGCTTCATCCAGGGTGTCGAACGGCATCACCCCGGCGATGGGCGCGAAATTTTCTTCGCGGTAGATACGCATTTGCGGCGTGACATCGGCCAGCACCGTTGGCTGGTAGAACAACCCGCCCAAGGCATGGGCTTCGCCACCGACCAGGCGCTGGGCGCCAAGGGCCAGCGCATCGGCGACCCGGTCGGCAGTTACGTCGAATGCCGCCTGGTGCATCAACGGGCCAATATCCACATCCTGCTCCTGCTGATCGACCATGGCCGGGCCGACCCGCAACGCCCGAACCGCCGCGGCGAAACGGCTGAGGAACGCCTGATAAACCGGGCGCTGGACCATGATCCGGTTCGCCGCGCAGCAATCCTGGCCCGAGGTCTGGAACTTCGCCTCCACGGCGACTTTTACCGCCAGCGCCAGGTCAGCATCGGCGCAGACAATGAACGGCGCGTTGCCGCCCAACTCCAGGGCGACTTTCTTCACATCATGGGCGGCGGCTTGCAGCACCAGTTTGCCGACCCGAGTCGAGCCGGTGAAACTCACTGAGCGGACACGGCGATCCTTGACCAGGGTTTCCATGGTCATCTGCGGCTCACCCAACACCACGTTGAAGACCCCGGCGGGAAATCCCGCTTCCTCGGCCAGTTGCGCCAAGGCCAAAGCCGAGTACGGCGTTTCGTGGGCCGGTTTGATGACCACGGTGCAACCGGCAGCCAGGGCAGCGGCGGCCTTGCGGGTGATCATCGCCGACGGAAAATTCCACGGCGTGAGCAGCGCACAGACACCCACCGGCTCCTTGAGGGTGCCCAGGTGAGCGTTGGGAATATGGCTGGGAATGTTCTGCCCGTACAAACGCCGGGCCTCTTCAGCGAACCAGGGAATGAAGCTTGCGGCATAGGCGATTTCGCCGCGGGATTCGGCCAGGGATTTGCCCTGCTCCAGGCTGAGGATGCGCGCCAGGTCCTCACTGTGTTCGACGATCAACGCCGCCCAGCGTCGTAGAATCTCGCCCCGGGCATCCAGGCTCTGTTCACGCCACGCGGGGAATGCTTGCTGGGCCGCGTCCACCGCCGCGACAATCTGCGGCTGATCGAGCATCGGCACATGGCCGATCACCGTGCGGGTGGCGGGATTGTGCACGGCAATGCTCTGGCCGCTGTCGCTGTGGACCCACTGGCCGTCGATGTAGCAAAGCGCTTTGAACAGCAGCGGATGTTGATAAGTCATGACGTTCACTCCAGACCGTGTGCGTGAAACCATGCTAGGGCAGCGGCACTTGGATAATCGGGTGTTTGCCGTGGGCCATTGTTTGGTTTTTTCTGAAACAAGGGGCTGTAAAAGTGATTTCTGCGGTGCTCAGGTTGACGGTGCCAACTCCGCCGGCAAGGCGCCGCCGGTCTTGATGGTTTTGGTGACGATGTAGGTGAAATAGCGCTCGATGCCGAGGTCTTCGAGCAGCAGTTGATCGACAAAGCGCTGGTAGTGATCGATATCCGGAGACTGGATCATCGCCAGGTAATCCACCCCGCCACCGGTGGCGTAACAGAACGCGACTTGCGGGGCGGTGGCCATGCGCTGCTCGAAGCGGCGCATGTCCTGTGCGGTGTGTCGGGCCAGGGTGATTTCCACCAGCACCTGTTGACGCTTGAACACCGCGCCCCAGTCGATCTGCGCCCGATAGCCGGTGATCAACCCTGCCACTTCCAGCTTGCGCACCCGCTCCCAGGCCGGCGTCACCGAAAGGTTGATCGCCTCGGCCAGACTCGACTTGGTGATCCGTCCATCCTCGGCGAGGATCTGCAGGATCTTGAGGTCATAGCGGTCGAGCTTGTGCATGGGCCGGGCTCCCGGTGATTAAAAACTCAAGGCATACATCAATTGTGGCGAGGGGATTTATCCCCGCTGGGCTGCGAAGCAGCCCCCAAGTTACTGACTCAATCTGTCTGCCATACCGAAGTGTCAGGTTGTAGGGTCGCTGCGCAACCCAGCGGGGATAAATCCCCTCGCCACAAGTTCAGTGCCCAACCCGACTCACGCCAACACATCCGCAATCACTGCCAAGGTATCGCCACACTGCACCAGCCCCGGAAAGTGTCGGGCCGCCAGCAGCCCGCTGCGGGCGGCGCGGTATTCAACGGGGGCAACGCCGCTGCGGGTGGCGTCGTAGATACGCGCCACCACCTCACCCTGAGTCACGTGTTCCCCCAGGTCGCGGCACATTTCCAGTAAGCCGTCGTGTTCGCTGGCGATGAAGCAACTGGCATCGGGCATGTCGAGCATCATCGATGGCTGTAGCTCGATTTCGCCGCGCAGGATGCCGGCGTGGATCAGCAGATTGCGTACGCCGCGCTCGGCAATCGCCACGCTGCGGGCCGTCGATGAGCCGCCACCGCCCAGTTCGGTGGTGACAAACACCTTGCCCTGGGATTCGGCGGCAGTGTCGTACATCGCCCCGGCGTCCAGTTCCAGCATGCGCATGCAATACGGCGCATTGAACGCCAGCATCCCCGCCTCGCAACGGACCTGTTGCTGCTTGTCCGGCAACACGTGGCAGGCGGCGAACGGCAGGAAGTCCAGGGTCCGGCCACCGGAGTGGATGTCCAGGACGATGTCGGCCAAAGGCAGCAATGTACGGTTGAAGTAATCGGCGATTTTCTCGGTGACGGTACCGTCCGGCTTGCCGGGAAAACTGCGGTTGAGATTGCCCTTGTCGATGGGCGAAGTCCGGCGTGCGGCATGGAACGCCGGGGTGTTCATGAACGGCACGATAATCACCCTTCCGCTCACCTCTTGCGCGGTCAACCGTTGTGCCAGCTTGCTCAGGGCTACCGGGCCTTCGTACTCATCGCCGTGGTTGCCACCACTGAGCAACGCCGTCGGGCCGCTGCCGCGCTGGATCACGGTGATAGGAATCATCACCGCGCCCCAGGCCGAATCGTCTCGCGAGTACGGCAGTTTGAGGAAACCGTGCTGTACGCCCTCGCGGGTGAAATCGACCGTGGCGCTGATGGGATTGGCAGGCAAGTCAGTCATGGCTCAATCCTTCACGAACAATTGACGAGGCACGTTGCACAGCGTCTCGACGCCGGTTTCGGTGATCAGGATGCTTTCAGTGATTTCCAGGCCCCAATCGTCCATCCACAATCCGGGCATGAAGTGGAACGTCATGCCCGGCTGCAACACGCTGGTGTCGCCGGGGCGCAGGCTCATGGTGCGCTCGCCCCAATCCGGTGGGTAACTGATACCGATCGGGTAGCCGCAACGGCTGTCCTTGTGGATGCCGAACTTCTCCAGCACTTTGAAAAACGCCACGGCGATGTCGGCCGTGGTGTTGCCCGGCTTGGCCGCGTCCAGGCCGGCGGCGATGCCCTCGACCACGGCTTTTTCGCCGTCGAGAAAATGCTGCGGCGGCTTGCCCAGGTAGATGGTGCGTGACAGCGGGCAGTGGTAACGCTTGTAGCAACCGGCAATCTCGAAAAAAGTCCCGGCGCCCTTCTCGAACGGCGAGTCGTCCCAGGTCAGGTGCGGCGCGCTGGCGTCGGCACCAGTGGGCAGCAAAGGCACGATGGCCGGGTAATCGCCGCCATGACCATCGGCCCCAAGGATGCCGCTGCTGTAGATCTCGGCCACCAGTTCGTTCTTGCGCATACCCGGCTCGATCCGCTCCAGAATCCGACCGTGCATGTTCTCGACGATGCGCGCGGCGATGCGCATGTAGGCGATTTCCTGGGGGGACTTGACCGCCCGCTGCCAGTTCACCAGGCCCACCGCGTCCACCAGTTTGGCCTGCGGCAAATGTTTTTGCAGCGACAGGTATGCGGCGGCGCTGAAGTAGTAGTTGTCCATCTCCACGCCGATGGTCAGCGCGCCCCAGCCACGAGCGCTGATCACTTCCCGGGACAGGTAGTCCATGGGATGGCGTTCGCGCGACTGCACGTAGATGTCCGGGTAGCCGACGATATTCTCGGCCTGCATGAACACCGTGCGTTTGGCACCGTTGGCATCCTGGCCGCGACCGAACCACACGGGCTCGCCGTCCAGCGCCAGCAGCACGCACTGGTGTACGTAGAACGACCAACCGTCGTAGCCGGTGAGCCAGGCCATGTTCGACGGATCGGTGACTAGCAACAGCTCCAGGCCCTGGACCTGCATGGCCACACGGACCTTCGCCAGGCGCTGGGCGTATTCCTCCCGCTGGAACGGAAGATTGACGACTATCTCTGACATCCACCTGCCCTCTGATCAATGACGCACGAATAAAAGATCGGTCAACGACCGAATGGGAAACCCTTGCCTGCCGCCCGCGCCCGCTCGAAAGCCAGGTTGGCGATGGCGGTGTCCTGGGCGCCGGTGCCGGTGAGGTCGCACAAGGTGACTTGCGCCTCATCGGTCCGCCCGGCCCGCTGCCCCGCCAGTACCTGGCCCAGCTCCAGCAACGCCGACTCATCGCCGACGACACCGGCCGCCAGGGCGTGATGCAATTCGCCGAGTACGCGGGTCTGGCTCAGGCGATCAGCGACGTAGCAGTCGACTGCCGCCAGGGCTTGCGGACAAATCTCGTTCTTGTGCTCCGCGTCCGAGCCCATCGCCGTGATATGCAGGCCGGGATGCAGATGCCGGGACTCGATCAGCGGCTCACGACTGGGTGTGCAGGTAATGGCGATGTCCACACCTTCCAGCGCGGCGTCGAGCGTTGCGCACGGTGTCACCGAAAGCCCCGTCTCACGTGCCAGTTCGGCACTGAAGGCCTGGGCCTTTTGTGCATCGCGAGCCCAGACCCGCACCTCCTCGATGGGCCGCACCAGACGCAGCGCCTGAAGCTGCAACGCGGCCTGCTCGCCAGCGCCGATCAACGCGACACTGCGGCTCTGCGGGCGGGACAGGCAGCGCGCCGCCACCGCCCCGGCCGCGGCCGTGCGCACGGCAGTGAGGTAGCCGTTGTCGAGTAACAGCGCCTCGAGCAAACCGGTGCGCGCCGACAACAGCATCATCATGCCGTTGAGGCTGGGCAGGCCGAGTTTCGGATTATCGAAAAAGCCTGGGCTGACTTTGATCGCAAACCGCTCCAGACCCGGCAGGTAAGCGGTCTTCACATCCACCTCACCGTTATGTTCGGGGATGTCCAGCCGCAGGATCGGCGGCATCGCCACGGCTGCCGTTGCCAGCAGCACAAAGGCCTGCTCGATGGCGTCGATGCTGGGCAAGTCGAGGGCCACGCAACTGCGCAGATCCGCTTCGCTCAATAGGGTGACTTCACTCATGGCTGGCTCCGTTGCGGCTGAAGGTTATTGAGGGGCCCCGGCGATCACGCGGGCATGTTGTTCGGTGTCGACGTTGCGCCCGCTGATCACCAGCACAATGGGGCCACGCGGTTCGATCAGGCCGTCGAGCAAAGCGGCAATACCCACCACGGCAGCGCCCTCAAGCACCAGGCGTTCCTCGTGATAGGCGTGGCGCAAGGCATTGGCGATGGAAGCTTCTGAAAGCAGGTGCAGGTCATCGCTCAGTTGCCGGGTCATGTCGAAGGTGTAGCGGTTGTCCAGGCCGATGCCGCCGCCGAGGGAGTCCGCCAGAGTGGGCAACTCCTCGACTTCCACCGGATGCCCGGCGGCGAGGCTGGCGCCCATGGCGGCACCTCGGGCCATGCTGATGCCATGCACCTGAATCGCCGGATTCGCACTTTTGAGCGCCAGCGCCACGCCGGCGAACAGGCCGCCACCGGACAACGGCACCAGCACCTGGGCCACGTCCGGCTGTTGTTCGAGGATCTCCAGGCCGAGGGTGCCCTGGCCGGCGATGATCGCCGAATGGTCGAAGGGCGGCAGAAAGGTCGCACCCTGCTCTCTGGCGATGCGTTCGGCTTCGCGCTGGGCATCGTCCTGGGACTGACCGACGATGCACACCTGGGCGCCGAGGTCGCGGATCGCCTGGACCTTGTTAGCCGGCACCAGGTTCGACAGGCAGACAATCGCCTTGACGCCTTGTTGCGAAGCGGCATGGGCCAGCGCCCGACCATGATTGCCGGTCGAAGCGGTGACCACGCCGAGGGCCTTTTGCTCGGGGCTGAGCTGGGCCACGGCATTGCTCGCACCACGCAATTTGAAGCTGCCGGTGATTTGCAGGGATTCAAGCTTGAGGTACACCGCCACCCCTATCAGCCGTGACAGGCTGGGGGAATGCTCCATGGGCGTACGCCGCACCAGCGATTCGATGCGCTGGCGAGCGAGGTAGACATCCTGTAGCTGCAACACTGCCATGACCGCGTCCCGAGCTGATGTGTTGGGCGCAGTCTAAGAGGGCTGGATTGTGGTGATGAATGTACTAGGGCAATTTAATCAATGATTGTCCGGCCCCAAATCCTCGACCACTACAAATCCCCTGTGGGAGCGAGCCTGCTCGCGATGGAGACAGTACAGCCACAGTTTCTGTTGGCTGTTACGCCGCTATCGCGAGCAGGCTCGCTCCCACAGTTAAAAATCATGCACCTGCGGATACTGGTCAAACATCTCGCGCATGCCGATCAGCGCATGGCGCATTTCCTCATCGCTGCATTCGGCGCCTACGCATACTCGCACCGCACGAGGTTTGGGGGTGCCGCGCACGGTGAACGGGTCGGGAGAGGTTACGGCGATGTGTTTGTGCCGCAGCGCCCGCACCAGGCTGTCCACCTCCCACCGGGGTGGGATGCCTATCCAGGCATTCAAGGCGTGAGGATGCTGGCCCAGCAGATGCTCGCCCATGTACTCGGTCACCATCGCCTGGCGCCCGGCCAACAGCCGTCGTTGCAGCTGCACCAGCGACTCGGCGCGGCCATCGCGAATCCAGCGGGCGGCGATCTCCGAGACCATGGGCGTGGCCATCCAGCTGTTGACCCGCAGGATGCTCTCGGTGCGTAGCGCCAGGCGCTTGGGCACCACCAGATAACCGATGCGCAGCCCCGTGAGCACCGACTTGGTCATGCTGGTGCAATAGAACGACAGCTCCGGCAGGTAGTGGCTGATGGGCGGCGCACGGCGCTCGTCCAGCAGCGGACCGTATACGTCATCTTCGATGATGTGCACACCAAAGCGCCGGGCAATCTCGGCGATTTCCCGCCGGCGGGTGTCGGGCATCAGGCTGGTGGTGGGGTTGTTCAGGTTCGGCGTGCACACCAGCGCGGTGATGCGCTCGTTGCTGCACATGTCCTCGAAGTGTTCAGGGTCGATGCCATAGCGATCCATCTCCAGGCCCTTGAGGGTGAAACCCAGCACCTGGGAATTGCCGATCACCCCGTGGTCGGTCACCCCTTCGCAGAGCACCACATCATCGGGGCCGGCCAGGGAAGCAAGAGCAAGGAAGATCCCATGGGCTGCGCCGTTGGTGATCAATATGTCGTTGCGATCAACCTTCAACCTCTGGCGGCCGATCCATTGGGCGGCCGCTTCGCGATGGGATTCAAAACCTGCGATCGGACGAAAAGCATGAATCCACGGCTGATCTTCTTCGGTGCTCAATTGAAGGCAGGTGTCGCGCCAGAACTGGTCGTGCTCGCGGGTGTGCATGATTCGCGTGATGGAAAAGTCCACCAGCGCGCGCTCGGGGCTGTCGAGAATGTAGGTCGCGACCCGATCACTCATGCGTCGCGAAACGAAGCTGCCGCGCCCCACTTCACAGCGCACCAGCCCCTGGCGCTCCAGCTCCTTGTAGGCATTCGTGACGGTCTGCACGCTGATGCCCATGGCGTCGGCCACTTGCCGTTGCGGCGGCAGACGTTGGTCATTGGCCAGGGCGCCCTGCTCGATATCGTCAGCAATGGCCTGTACCAGAATCTTGTATTTGGACTCACCGCTACGGGCCGCGTCCAAGGCTGATTTCCACTTTTCCATGACGCTGCAACCCGCGTGTGTTCTGGTGCGCACAGCATCCCGCGGCAACGGCGACAAAGCAATTGTCCTAGTGCAATACAATCGGTGCCGGGGCTTTTGTATGCTCGGTCCAAGGTTGTCATCCAGGCGGGTTCACCACCCCGACAAAAAAGCCGGATCGACCTGTACCGGCGCCGCTCCCGATTCCAGGCCAAGGCCGGATCAGCCGCTGTACGCTTTGCTCTTGTAACACTGCCTCCTACCACAGAGCCGTCAAACGACGGATCCACAAGAAACAGGAGATTTTACCGATGAGCAATTTCCTTCCCGCCACATGCGCGCCCCTGCGTCGGCTCTTAATGACTTGTGCCGTACTTGGCCTGGCTGGCAGCGTTCACGCTGCCACCCTCGATACCGTCAAAAGCAACAGCAGCATCCGGATCGGCTACGCCAACGAAACGCCGTTCGCCTTTACCGAAACCGACGGCACCGTTACCGGTGAATCACCGGAAATCGCCAAGATCATCTTCGCCAAGATGGGCATCAAGCAGGTCAACGGCGTGCTCACCGAATGGGGCTCGCTGATTCCCGGCCTGCGCGCCGGCCGATTCGATGTGATTGCCGCCGGGATGTACATCACGCCGGCGCGCTGCAAGCAGGTATTGTTCACCGATCCGCAATACCAGTTGCCCGATGCCCTGCTCGTGGCCAAGGGCAATCCCAAGCAACTGCACAGCTATGAAGACATCGCCAAACAACCGGACGTGAAGCTGGCAATCATGGCCGGTACGGTGAACCTGGCGTACGCCCGGGATTCCGGGGTCAAGGATGAGCAGATCCTTCAGGTCCCCGACACCACCGCGCAGTTGCAAGCGGTGCGCGCCGGTCGCGCGGACGCTGCCGTCGGCACGCAACTGACCATGAAGGGCCTGGCCAGCAAGGGCGGTGACAAGGTTGAGGCGATGACCGAGTTCAAGGACGACCCGTCGCACATCGGCTACGGCGCCCTCGCCTTCCGCCCCGAAGACAAAGACCTGCGCGATGCGGTCAATGCCGAGCTGAAGAAATGGCTAGGCTCTGAAGAACACCTCAAGGCCGTTGCGCCGTTCGGTTTCGACAAGTCCAACGTGACCAGCAAAACCGCGGCCGAGCTCTGCGCTCAGCCATAGCCGAAACGGGCATGACGCGCAGTGCGTGATGCCTGTTCCCTGCTTCATCGGATATCGGGTTGAACCATGGGCGAATTACTTCCGTTATTGATTCAAGGGGCCTGGGTCACGCTTCAGGTGACCTTTCTCGGCTCGCTGCTGGCGATCGTCGCCGCGGTCCTGGCGGCCTTGGGGCGACTGTCACCGTGGCGAGCGCTGCGCTGGTTTTCCATCACCTACATCGAAGTGTTTCGTGGCACGTCGCTGCTGGTGCAGTTGTTCTGGTTGTTCTTCGTGCTACCACTGCCGCCGTTCAACGTTGAGTTGAGCCCCTATGCTGTGGCGATTGTCGGCCTGGGCCTGCACATCGGCGCTTATGGTGCCGAAGTCATGCGCGGCGCCATCAGTTCGGTGGCCAAGGGGCAATACGAAGCGTGCACGGCGCTGAATTTCAGCGGCTTCAAGCGCTTCAAACGGATCATCCTGCCCCAGGCCCTGCTGGCGGCGATCCCACCGGGCACCAACCTGCTGATCGAATTGCTGAAGAACACGTCGCTGGTGTCGTTGATCACGTTGTCCGACCTGAGTTTCCGCGCGCGACAGCTGGATCAGGCAACCTTCCAGACCCTGGAGATCTTCAGCCTGGCGCTGGTGATGTATTTCATCCTCGCCCAGGCCATTAACCTGGGCATGCGCCATGTCGAACGACGACTGAGCCGGGGCCGGATGCGTGGAGGTCTGTCATGACCCTGTTCGACTGGTCCTACGCCGCACAGATCCTGCCGGACTTGCTGCGCGCCTCGCTCAATACGGTGGGCATCACCCTGATCGGTTTTCTGATCGCGATTGTCCTGGGGCTGTTCCTGGCAATTGGTCGGCGCAGCCGAAAAGTCTGGCTGTCATGGCCGGCCACCGCCGTGATCGAGTTCATCCGCAGTACGCCACTGCTGATCCAGGTGTATTTCCTCTATTACGTGCTGCCTAACTACGGCTTGAGCCTGACGGCCATGCAAGTGGGGATCCTGGGTATCGGCCTGCACTACGCCTGCTACATCGCCGAGGTCTATCGCAGCGGCCTCGACGCGGTGCCGCGGGCGCAGTGGGAAGCGGTGACGGCGTTGAACATCGCTCCGTACAACGCTTACCGCAACATCATCCTGCCCCAGGCGCTGCGGCCGATCATACCGCCGCTGGGCAATTACCTGGTGGCGATGCTCAAGGACACGCCGGTGCTGTCGGCGATCACCGTGGTGGAAATCATGCAGCAGGCCAAGAACATCGGCTCCGAGCATTTCCGTTACCTGGAGCCGATCACCATGGTCGGCCTGTTCTTCCTCGCCCTGAGCCTCGCCTTGGCCTATCTGGTACGGCGCCTTGAAACGCGCATGGAGCTACGCTAATGACTTTACCCCTGTCCTCGCCCACCGATTTGTCCCGGCGCAGCACGCTGGCGTCGCAGCAGGAGGCCCCGGCCATGCAAGATCAGACACCGTCCCGGCCGATCGTGAGTTTCCAGGACGTGACCAAAAGCTATGGCAGCTTTACGGTGCTCGACCATCTGAACCTGGATGTCGCGCCCGGTGAAAAAGTCGCGATCATCGGCCCCAGCGGCTCGGGCAAGTCCACATTGTTGCGGGTGTTGATGACCCTGGAAGGCATCGACCAGGGCCAGATCCGCATCGAAGATGACTCCCTGACTCACATGCCCAACCGCAACGGCGTGCTGGTGCCGGCCAACGACCGGCACATCCGCCGTGTGCGCGGCAAGATCGGCATGGTGTTCCAGAGCTTCAATCTGTTTCCCCACATGACCGCGCTGCAAAACGTGATCGAGGCGCCGGTGCAGGTGCTGGGCATGAATCTGAAGGAAGCCCGGGAGCGCGCCGCCGATTTACTGGAGCTGGTGGGGCTGGGCAGCAAGCTCGACCATTACCCTTCGCAGTTGTCCGGCGGCCAGCAACAACGGGTGGCGATTGCCCGGGCGCTGGCGATGCGACCCAAGGTGATGCTGTTTGACGAAGTGACCTCGGCACTCGATCCGGAACTGTGTGGCGAAGTGCTGAATGTGATCCGCAAACTGGGAGCCGAGCACAACCTGACCATGCTGATGGTGACCCACCAGATGGGCTTCGCCCGGGAATTCGCCGACCGGGTGTGCTTCTTCTACAAAGGGCAGATCCACGAACAGGGCACTCCGGCGCAGATCTTCGAAAACCCGCAGCAGGAGCGCACGTGCGCGTTCTTGAGTGCGGTGAAAGAGGCTAACTGAACCTATCTACTAAAGTGAACACTGTTGTGGCGAGGGAGCTTGCTCCCGCTGGACTGCGCAGCAGGCCCAAAACCAGCCACCACGATGTGTCTGGGGATTGAGTCGATAGATTTTGGGGGCTGCTTCGCAGCCCAGCGGGAGCAAGCTCCCTCGCCACAAAGGTCCAAACGCTAGCCGCAAAAAAGGGGGCCCCTGTTTTCAGGGGCCCCCCTTTCATTTACCGCCCAGCGGTTATGGGTACTGCTGGTAAGTCTGCCCCTGCTGCGGCGCTGTCTGGTATTGCTGGCCCGGAATGGCCTTGAGGTTGACTTCGACACGGCGGTTTTGCGCGCGGCCATTGACGTCGGCGTTGCTGGCCACCGGATTGTCCGGGCCGGCACCGCGGGCCGTCAGGTTGGCGCCACTGACACCTTGGGACGTCAGGTAGGTCGCCACGCTCTGTGCACGACGTTGCGACAGATCCATGTTGTGCTGGCGGCTGCCGGTGCTGTCGGTATAACCCACGATTTCGATCTGGTTCTGGTTGAACTCCTTGAGGGAGTTGGCCAGGTTGTTCAGCGGCTGGTAGAAACTGGATGCGATGTTCGCCGAGTCGGTGGCGAAGGTGATGTTGCCCGGCATGATCAGTTTGATCTGGTCGCCCTGGCGCTGCACTTCAACGCCGGTATTGGCCATGCTGGCACGCAGTTTCTTTTCCTGCTGGTCGGCGTAGTAACCGTAGCCGGCCGCGGAAGCCCCCACGACCGCAGCGCCGATCAATGCACCCTTGCCACGGTTATCGTGACCGATGGCCGCACCGGCCAACGCACCGGCCAGGGCACCGAGGCCGCCGTACTTGGCAGTCTTGCTCATGCCGGAGGACTCTGTGGAGGCCTGCCCCTGGTTGTCATAAGGATTAGGCGACGCGCAGCCGGACAGCAGGGCCACAGCGGTTGCGACAACAATCAAGCGACGCGAGGTGAACATGAAGGTGCTCCTGGTATTTTAATTCTGAAGTGCCAGTATCGACTCTGGCTGGCGTTGGAACACGGCAATTGGCAAAAATTCCGTCCAGCCGTGTCGCACTTGCCTTAATCCTGCGCCAGGCACCGGCTCACCCCCCTGACGATCATCTCCACTTCCCGCCCATCAATGGTCAACGGGGGCAGCAGGCGGATGGTCTTGCCGCGAGTGACATTGATCAGCAGAGCGTGGTCACGTGCGGCACAAAGGCTCAGGTCGCGGACCGGTTGCTTGAGTTCGACGCCGATCATCAAGCCCTGGCCGCGAATCGCCAGCACGTTCGGGTTGTCCGCCAGTTCGGCCGTCAGCCGGTTGAGCAACTGTTCACCCTGATGCCTGGCGTTGTCCAGCAAACCTTGCTCCTGGATGATGTCCAGCACCGTGCAGCCCACCCGGCAGGCCAGCGGATTACCGCCGAAGGTGCTGCCGTGGCTGCCAGGGGTAAACAGTTCGGCCGCTTTGCCCCGGGCCACGCAGGCGCCGATGGGCACGCCATTGCCCAACCCCTTGGCCAGGGTCATGACGTCCGGCACGATGCCTTCGTGCTGGAAGGCAAACCATTGGCCGGTGCGGCCGATACCGGTCTGGATCTCGTCGAGCATCAGCAACCAGGCGCGCCGGGTGCACAGTTGACGCAAGGCCTTGAGATAGCCGGGCGGCGCCAGTTGCACACCGCTTTCGCCCTGGATCGGTTCCACCAGTACCGCAACGATGCGCTCGCCATGAACCTGCTGAATATTTTCCAGCGCCGCCAGATCACCGAATGGCACCTTGATGAAATCCCCCGGCAACCGATTGAAGCCCAAGCGCACCGCCGGGCCATCACTGGCGGACAAGGTGCCCAATGTGCGTCCGTGAAACGCATTCTCCATGACCACCACCAGTGGCTGCTCGATACCTTTGTGCCAGCCATAAAGGCGCGCCAGTTTCAGTGCGGTTTCGTTGGCCTCGGCACCAGAGTTGTTAAAAAACACCCGATCCATGGCTGAGAGCTGAGTGAGTTTTTTCGCCAACCGTTGCTGCCAGTCGATGCCGTACAGGTTGGAGGTGTGCAGCAGCAGGCCAGCCTGCTCGCTGATAGCCTCCACCAGTCGAGGGTGGGAATGGCCGACGTTGGTCACAGCCACGCCCGCCACCGCATCCAGGTACTCGCGACCGTCCTGATCCCACAGGCGCGTACCCAACCCATGGGTAAAATTCAGCGCCAGGGGTTGGTAGGTGGTCATCAGGCAGGCGGCGGTCATGGCTTCAAGCTCCATCAGGTGGTTTTTTCCAGTATGGTTAGCCACCCTTGCTGGATAAACGCTACATTCCTTCAATCATTTTAAAGCCAGGCTTGATAATGGATCTTTTTCAGGCAATGACGGTTTACGTCAAAGTGGTGGAAACCGGGAGCCTGACAGCGGCGGCCCAGGCGTGCGAAATGTCCACCACCATGGTGGGTAATCACCTTCGCGCACTGGAAGAACGTCTTGGCGTGCGCCTGATCAACCGTACGACGCGGCGCCAGCGCCTGACGGAATTCGGCTCTTCCTATTACCAGCGCTGCCTGGAAGTACTCGGGCTGGTGGCCGACTCCGAACGACTGGCCGAGCAGACGCAAGGCGAGCCCACCGGCACCTTGCGCATCACCGCGCCACTGACCTTTGGCACCGAGCGCCTTGCCCCGGCGCTGGCCGAATTCAGCCGGCTCCATCCCCAGCTTAAACTCGACGTGGTGCTGACCAACCAACGCCTGGACCTGCTGGATCATGGTTTCGACGTCGCCATCCGTCTCGGCCCCACCGACCCTAAGCTGATCGCCCGACCGTTGATGGACTACACCCTGACCATCTGCGCATCCAGGGCCTACCTGGCGCGCCGCGGCACACCGCAAAAACCCGCTGACCTGGAGCAGCACGACTGCCTGTCCTTCGCCTATTCCGCCGGCGACGAGTGGCGCTTCGCCCAGGATCACTGGCCCATCAACGGGCCGGAAGGTGAAATCAAAATACCGGTGACTGGGCCGATGCTGATCAACAGCTCCTCAGGACTGCATCGCGCGGCCCTGGCCGGCATGGGCGTGGTGATGCTGCCCGATGCACTGGTGGCGCAAGACCTGGAAGAAGGCCATCTGGTCGCGCTGCTGCAGGACTATCAACTTCCCCACCGGCCAATGAACCTGATGTATGCCCAGGATCGCTATCGGTTGCCCAAACTGCGCAGCTTTGTCGAATTTGCGATGCAGCAATGGGGCAAACCCCAACCCCAACCCGAATGACAAAGTAGGAGCTGACGCGTGCAACGAGGCTGCGATCTTCCCCCCAGCGCTTGAGTCCCACACAGACCGTCCACCCCCGGCCCTCGTCAGCGCCCCAACAGAGCGAACCCCGCTAGTGCCCCCCCGCCCCATCAGCTACTCTTCTTCCTTGGACGAGCATTTTGATATCAAGGCTGATTGAGGAAACGACGATGGGCGACGCCTCGAACATCGATATGCTGCGCCTCGACCTGTCCGGTCTGGACGAAGGTGTGCTGCACACCATCCTTGAGCTGGTCAGCGATGGCATCTGGGACTGGAACGCCAACACCGGTTTCGTCTACCGCAACCCTGGCTGGTACACGATGCTGGGGTATCCGCCTCACTCACTCGATAACACCGTGCTGACATGGGAAAGCGTGATCCATCCCGATGATTACCCGCAGGTGATGGCTTTGTTCGACGACCACCTGCAACAACGCTCCCATCACTACCAGGCCGAATACCGCTGTCGCACGCGCGACGGCTCCTGGATGTGGATCGAGGACCGTGGCTATGTGATCGCCCGTAACCCCGACGGCACGGTGGCGCGGATGATCGGCGCCCATCGCAGCATTGACGACAAGAAGCGTCTGTTCGAACAACTGGAACGGCGCAACAAATCGCTGGAAGCCGTTATCCAGGAGCGCACCCTGGAACTGTCCCGGGTCAACCATCAGTTGCAGATCCAGCTCGACGAAAACCGCAGGCTTGCCGAAACCGACGCCCTGACGCGGGTTGCCAACCGCTATCGTCTCGAACAGGCCCTGCCGCTGGCCTGCGAGCGTGCCCAGCGTTTTCGCGAGCCGTTGTCACTGATCGCCATGGACGTCGATGACTTCAAGGACATCAATGATCGTTACGGTCATGCTTTCGGCGACGCAGCGCTGGTACAAGTGGTGCAAGCCGTTAAACGCTGCGAACGCGACGGCGACTTGCTCGCACGTTGGGGGGGTGATGAATTCATCATGATTTTGCCCAATACCTCCCTGGCCGACGCCTGCCTGATGGCTGAAACCATTCGCCGTAGCCTGTCCGATCTGCTGCCGGTGGGCGATTTCCAGGTCACCATGAGTTTTGGCGTGGTACAGCGGCGTGGGGATGAGCAGCACACGATGCTGCTGGACCGGGCGGACCAGGCGCTGTATCGCTCCAAGGTGGCCGGCAAGAATGTGATCTGCCAATGATGCGTACCTGAACAACAAATGCCGACCTGCCACCGGTTCAACCGTGACAACGCCGCCCGGGTCCAATAGATTAGGCGACCGGAAAAAAGCTCAACGCCTTTCTCGCCTCATCCAGCTAACAGAAGTAGTGAAATTTCAATGTCCGATTCCAATACCGCTGAATCCGTAGTCACCCTGTCGTCCAAAGCGGAATACGAAAACTCCATCAATCTTTCACAGCATCTGCCTCAGGCCAAAAGCATCAGTGAGATGGTTCTCGATGCGTTCCAGTCGAACCGCGAAAGCGATCAGATTCGCGAGCTGCGCAACGCCATCCGCCAGGCCCATGACGCGTTCGACGATGACAAGGCCTACGAACTGATGGGCCAGCTCAAGCAGCTCAAGGACGCCGAAGCCGCCGATTTCGCGGCACTGGAAGACCTGAGCAGCCGCTTCCCCATCAGCCGTATCCTGTCCAGCTACAAGGACGACCCGACCTTCCAGGAACTGGTTTATGGCCTGGCCCTGAAAGTGCTGAACCAGACCCACCAGGCCATCAGCAATCCGAGCGGCAGCAAAGGCAAGGCTTCGCGGCCCAAGAAAGAGGCCGAAGTGTTTGTGATCAGCAAGGACGGCATCAGCGTCACCCTGCCCTTGCGCACCCCACGCTCCAAGCCGAACGTCGACCGCGAGGCCTTCGAATTCCTGGGCTTCAGTTTCGTCGGCGAAGGCGACCAGGCCGAGCTGGAAAATGACATCTTCCTGGACAACGACGGCACCGAACAACCGGTCACCCGCAAAAGCATCGTCACCGCCCTGCAACAGCACAAAGCGTTCGACGGCTACAGCATCGCCCAGCAATAAGCCTTCTTGTTCGGCGGTTGTCAGCCCGCCGCCAGAACCTGTGGGAGCGGGCTTGCTCGCGATAGCGGTGGTTCAGCTTGCATCGATGTTGAATGGGCCGGCGTCATCGCGAGCAGGCTCGCTCCCACAATGGATCAGCGGCGTTCGCAGATTATGTGCTCGCCGTAGCACCTGTGGGAGCGGGCTTGCTCGCGAATGCGCCCTGTCAGTCAACATCACCTCAGCTGACCCACCGCTTTCGCGAGCAAGCCCGCTCCCACTGGACATCATCAGCCCAGGCAACACCCATGAAAAAGCCCCGCGCTTCTCTCGAAGGCGGGGCTTTTTCATGGGCGTCCGTTGTTCAAACAGCGCCAAGCCGTTCAACCATGTCTGGAAACTTCTCGACCAGTTTGATCAACAAAGCCGCCTGGGCGTTAGGCTTGGATTTTTCCTGCTCCCAATTTCTAAGGGTACCTGGACTGGTCCTGATGCTCTTGGCGAAAACGGCTTGGGACATGTGGAGCTTGTCGCGCAAAGCCACGATTTCCTGGGCCGACACCTCGGGAACCGGTTTGTCTTCGATCGATATGTGGCGAAGGGTAATCTTGCCCTCGCGGTGAGCGGCCATCTCCTCCACGCCTTGCATCATCTCGGCAAACAGATCGCGCTTTTTCATAAGGTACCTCGTACTTTCAACTCAGCTTCTATGGCGCGCTTGAGCGTCTTCTCTTGCTCGGAGGTCAGGTTTACCAACTCGTCCTTGTCATAAATCGCGAACATCCAAAACTGACGATCATTCATGAGCCAATAATAAATAACTCGCAACCCACCGCGCTTCCCTTTGCCACGACGGCCATCAAACCAGCGCAGCTTACGAAAGCCGCCGGTACGTGGCATGACGTCACCGACCTCTGGATGCTCCAGCATATAGGACTGAAGCAGGCGATACTCATCATCAGTCAGGTAATGGCCAACCGTGGCGGTGAATGTAGTCGTTTCAAAAAATAGGGTACGCATGGTGGAAACTATAGGCAAATTGCGCATAGTTCAACAAACCATAATCTATTGCGACGAATGACAGTCGATCCAGGCCCATTTAGAAAAAAAGCCCCGCGCTTCTCTCGAAGGCGGGGCTTTTTGTGTGGCGTCTGAAGCTTAAGGCGCGTAAGTCAGCAACAACTCACTCGGCACTTTGAAGTCCAGGGACATCATGACGCTCAGGGCGGTGATGGTGAAGATCGAGAACACGAACAGCTTGCGTGCCCAGACCGTGTCATCCACCGCCTTGTAGCCGGTCCAGGCCATGTACAACCAGTACATGCCCATGGCGGCGGCGACGGCGAGGTAGCTCATGCCGGCGTAGCCGCTGAAGGTCAGCATCAAGGTCGCCACGAGGAAGGCCAGGATGTAGAGCAGGATGTGCTTCTTGGCCACCTGGATGCCGCGTTTGACCGGCAGCACCGGAATCGAGGCGGCCAGGTAATCGTTGAAGCGGAAGATCGCAATGGCATAGGAATGCGGCATCTGCCACAGGCTGAACATCACCAGTAGCGTCAGCGCCGCCATGTCGAAGCTGTTGCTCACCGCGACGTAACCGATCACTGGCGGCATCGCCCCCGACAGACTGCCCACCAGCGTGCCGTGGACCGACTTGCGCTTGAGGTACAGGCTGTAGAAACCGACATAGATGACAAACCCGATCACCGCGAACAGCGCCGCCAACGGGTTGGCCACCCAGTACAGCAGCGCCACACCGGCGACACCCAGCACCGTGGCGAACGCCAGGGCCAGTTGCACCGGGATCAGGCCCTGGACCAGGGCGCGGTTCTTGGTGCGCTCCATCTTGATGTCGATGTCGCGGTCGATGCAGTTGTTGAATACACAACCGGACGCCACCACCAGGGAAGTGCCGATCATCGCCGCCAGAAAGATGGCCAGATCGACATGCCCTTTCGAGGCCAGGAAAAACCCGCCTGCCACAGAAAGCACGTTACCGAAAATGATCCCCGGCTTGGTGATTTGGATAAAGTGCTTTAAGGACATCCGGACTTTCCTCAGTGCGCCATCATGTTGGTGTGGATGCTGAACATGATCCACAACGACAGGCCGACCAGCAGGACAATGACGATCGCGGCAAAGACAAACGCGACCACGTTGTTACGCTGGGCAGCGGAGCGGTCCAGGTGCAGGAAGTACACCAGGTGCACCAGTACCTGGACCACGGCGAAGATCAGGATGATCCACAGGGTCAGGCTTTTCGGCAGCGTCGGGTACATCACCAGGCCGAACGGAATAACCGTCAGGATCACCGACAGAATGAAACCGATGGCGTAGGACTTGACGCTGCCGTGGCCGGCGTCGTGGCCATCGTGGGAATGTGCGTTAGCCATTTACAGGGTCCCCATCAGATAAACAACGGTGAATACGCAGATCCACACCACGTCCAGGAAGTGCCAGAACAGGCTCAGGCAGCTCAGGCGCGTCTTGTTGGTGGCGGTCAGGCCGTTTTTGTGGACCTGGTACATCATGATCGCCATCCAGATCAGGCCGCTGGTCACGTGCAGACCGTGGGTGCCGACCAGGGTGAAGAACCCGGACAGGAAGCCGCTGCGGCTAGGGCCGTAGCCTTCGGCGATCAGGATGTGGAACTCGTTGATCTCCATGGCGATAAAGCCGGCGCCCAGCAGGAAGGTCATCGCCAGCCAGCCCAGTACCTGGGTTTTCTTGCCCTTGAACAACGCCAGCATGGCGAAGCCGTAGGTGATCGAGCTGAACAACAACAGTGCGGTTTCGCCCAGCACATACGGCAGCTCGAAGATGTCGTGGCCCGACGGGCCACCGGCGACGTTGTTAACCAGCACCGCGTACACCGCGAAGATCGACGCAAACAGAATGCAGTCGGTCATCAGGTAGAGCCAGAAACCGAATACGGTCATCTCGCCCGAGTCGTGGTGATGGTCATCGTGCCCATGGTCATGACCATGGGCGTGTCCAACATTGGTCACTAAGTTCGACATGGTTTAAGCCTGTTCCAACGAGGTTTCAACACGGGTGGCGGTGGCTGGGACTTTCCCTGCCGCGACCAGACGTTTGTGCTGCTCGGCTTCGATGCGCTCGATGACATCCACCGGCACCATGTAGCCCTGATCGTCACGGGCGGCATGAATGGTGAAATACACCACGGTGCCGACCAGACTGGCGATGGCCAGCCACCAGATGTGCCAGATCATCGCGAAACCGAACACGGTCAACAGCGCACCCATGACCACACCGGTCGCGGTGTTGTTGGGCATGTGGATCGGCGCGTACTTGGCCGGAGTCTGGTACGCGGTACCGTTTTCCTTGGCTTCGGTGAACGGGTCGATGACGTCGGCTTTTGGCAGCACGGCAAAGTTGTAGAACGGTGGAGGCGACGAGGTCGACCATTCCAGGGTATGGGCATTCCACGGGTCACCGTGCTCGCACATGTTCTCTGGCTTCTTGCGGTCACGCACGCTGACGTACAACTGGATCAGCTGGCAGGCGATACCCACGGCGATCATCACCGCGCCGAACATGGCGACGTACAGGTACGGCACCCACTCAGGGTTGGTGGTGGCGTTCAGACGACGGGTCATGCCCATGAAGCCCAGTGCATAGAGCGGCATGAACGCGACGAAGAAGCCCGAGATCCAGAACCAGAATGCAGCCTTGCCCCAGCCCTCGTGCAGCTTGAAGCCGAACGCTTTCGGGAAGTAGAAGGCGAAGCCGGCGATGTAGCCGAATACAGCGCCGCCGATGATCACGTTATGGAAATGCGCGATCACGAACAGGCTGTTGTGCAGCACGAAGTCCGCACCCGGGATGGCCAGCAGTACGCCGGTCATCCCGCCGATGGCGAAGGTCACCATGAAGCCCAGGGTCCACAGCACGTGGCTGGTGAAACGCAGACGGCCCTGGTAGATGGTGAACAGCCAGTTGAACAGCTTCACACCCGTCGGGATCGAAATCAGCATCGTCGCCAGACCGAAGAAGGCGTTGACGCTGGCACCCGAACCCATGGTGAAGAAGTGGTGCAGCCAGACCATGAAACCCAGCACCGAGATCGCGCCGCTGGCGTAGATCATCGAGTGGTGGCCGAACAGCTTCTTGCCGGAGAACGTCGAGATGACTTCGGAGAAAATCCCGAACGCCGGCAGAATCAGGATGTACACCTCGGGGTGACCCCAGGCCCAGAACAGGTTGACGTACATCATCGGATTTCCACCCAGTTCATTGGTGAAAATGTGGAAATCCATGTAGCGGTCAAGCGTCAGCAAAGCGAGGGTAGCGGTCAGGATCGGGAACGAAGCGACGATCAGGACGTTGGCCCAGGTGCAGGTCCAGGTGAAGATCGGCATGTCCATCAGCTTCATGCCCGGGGTACGCATCTTCAGCACGGTGGCCAGGAAGTTGACCCCCGTTAGCGTTGTCCCAAGTCCCGATAGCTGTAGCGCCCAGATGTAGTAATCCATCCCCACGCCCGGACTGTATTGCAGTCCCGACAACGGTGGATAGGCAACCCAACCGGTCTTGGCAAACTCGCCAACGCCCAGGGACAGGTTGATCAGTACCACACCGGAAACCAGCAGCCAGAAGCTCAAGGAGTTCAGGAACGGATAGGCCACGTCACGCGCGCCGATCTGCAGCGGCACTGCAAGGTTCATCAGGCCGGTGAAGAATGGCATCGCCATGAAGATGATCATGATCACGCCGTGGGCGGTGAAGATCTGGTCATAGTGTTCAGGCGGAAGGTAGCCAGGCGAACCCTCGGTGGCCATGGCCAACTGGGTACGCATCATGATGGCGTCGGCAAAACCGCGCAGCAGCATGATCATGGCGACGATGATGTACATCACGCCGATTTTCTTGTGGTCGACCGACGTCAGCCACTCGGTCCACAGGTAGGTCCACTTCTTGAAGTAGGTAATCCCCGCGAACAACGCCAGACCACCGAGCGCGATGATGGCGAGGGTCACCATGACAATCGGCTCGTGGAACGGGATCGCTTCCCAACTTAATTTACCAAACATCGTTTACTCCTCTGCCCCGGCAGCTGAATGCGAACTCATGTCCATCCCTTCCATGTTGTG
The DNA here is from genome assembly GCF_057787095.1 of Pseudomonas sp. N-1-13. Taxonomy (NCBI): domain Bacteria; kingdom Pseudomonadati; phylum Pseudomonadota; class Gammaproteobacteria; order Pseudomonadales; family Pseudomonadaceae; genus Pseudomonas; species Pseudomonas sp. N-1-13. The sequence goes on from NZ_JBYNRI010000001.1 coordinate 4,845,355, forward strand.
GGCCACTTCCTTTTCGTTCTTCTCGTGGTGCATCGGCTTGCCCGGGTTCATCCCTTCATACTTGTCGATGATGGTCTGGAACAGGTTCGGCGTGACCGAAGAGTAGAGCTCGACTGGGTTGTTCTGGCTCGGTTTGGAAAGGGCTTCGTATTCAGCTTTTTCAAGCTGTTTAGGTGCCTTCTTCACATCGTTGACCCAGGCGTCGAATTCTTCCTGGGTCGTGGCGATTGCTTTGAACTTCATGCCGGTGAAACCCGCGCCGCTGTAGTTGGCGGAGATACCGTCGAGTTCGGCGTTCTGGTTGGCGATCAGGTGCAACTTGGTCTGCATGCCCGCCATCGCGTAGATCTGGCCGCCCAGGCCCGGGATGAAGAACGAGTTCATCACGGTGTCGGAGGTGACTTTGAAATTGATCGGCGTGTGGGCCGGGAACACGATCTTGTTGACCGTGGCGATGCCTTGTTCCGGATAAATGAACAGCCACTTCCAGTCCATCGAGACCACTTCAATGGTGATCGGCTTGACGTCGGAGTCCAGCGGACGATACGGGTCAAGGGCATGGGTGGACTTGTAGGTGATGTAACCCAGAGCAATGATGATCAGTACCGGAATAGTCCACACCGCCACTTCGATTTTGGTCGAGTGCGACCACTTGGGCGTGTACGTGGCACTGGTGTTGGACGCGCGGTATTTCCAGGCGAACAGGAAGGTCATGACGATAACCGGCACGACGACCAGCAACATCAACAGCGTAGCGGTGATGATCAGATTACGTTCATCCAGGCCGACCTGACCCTTGGGATCGAGCAAGGTCATGTTGCAGCCTCCCAGCAACAACGTGCCGAGCAAAGGCAACAAGCCTAGTAATCGGGGGTACCTGTTTTTACTCATCTCACGACCTCTAAAGCAGCTTGCGCAATGCAGTTGGGTTTTGATCGCCAACACTTCACCCTGCCAAGGGTTGGCATTTTTCTTGGATTGAATAAGGGCTGACCGTCGCAGCGTCAGACGCTGTTCGACACATCCCGGGCCAGCAGTGAGTTCTTATTCGAATTCGTAGGTCAAAGGCCTTGTTACAGCCCAATTCCATTTGGTGCGGGTAGTTGGAAGGCACCGACACCTGGGGTCGCATGGGGCCTTGAGCCCTTCGACCACCTCACGGGCTCAAGCTTGAGCCGGGTCGGAAATTCGGTGCGGGCGATTGTAGTGAGCTGAGGCGCCGGAGACCATGTCTTATCCTGAAATAATTTTCATCAAATCGAGCAACAATCTTTCGCAGAATTCGAAACAAGCCGGCATCTTATCGAAATTCATTCTCAACAAGAACCCCAGAAAACGTAGGTCTACTACGCCCGATTTAGACAGCTTGCGCTGATTAAAGAGAGTTTTTACGCCCGTAGAGCCCCCGTCATTCGGGGGCTGAGCGGCAAGACACCCGATTGTTAGAAATGCCTGCTACGGGGGGAGGCAGTTAGCCGGATGGAGCCTGCAACGGCTGATTTTTCATTGCAGAACGAGGTGCTTATTCGCGCAGTAAGTGGCCGGATGACAGCAAATGTGTGACAACGTGTCGCACGCTGTCGCGGCTCATTATTGTCTCGGATCAAGGCTGGCACGCAGTAAGACTGAAACGCAAAACGCCCCGGCTTCCTACAGAAAACCGGGGCGTCTGATTGAGACGCTTTAGGGCAGTTGTTTGCGATTGCGCGACACCAGCAACGGCACCAGGATCGCCGTGAGGACGAACGCCACCAGTGCCCATTGTGCCAGGGACAAGCCCAGGATCGGCGGATACGGGGTGGAGCAAAAGCCGTCGACCTGGAAGCCCAACGGGAAGATCTTCGCCAGCGGGAGGTCATCGACAATCGGTTGCAGCACGTCGACGCCACAGCTGACCGCCGGGAAGAACTGGGTGTACACGTGATGCCCCGCTACCGCCGCACCGGCCAGGGCACTGAGCACCACCAGGCCTTCGAAAACCGTCAGGCTGCGACGGGTACGCATGGCCGCGCCAATGAAGGCGAAAATAGCGATCAGCAACAATGCATACCGCTGCAGGATGCACAGCGGGCACGGCGCCTCGCCGAGCGCCACCTGCATGTACAGCGCACCGCCGATCAGCGCCAGACAGATCAGCCCCAACAGCACCAGATAGCGCCGTTCACGGCCTAAGCGCAGCATTTGCTCATTCATTGCGTTTCCCTTTGTATGCATTGGATCGACGCGCAGCCTGGAGAAACCCGGCGCACTGTCGGATGGCCAAAGTCTACACGCTGACCATGACAGAGAACGAGCGGCTGCCGCCCACATTGAGGGGAATAAACAGGAGGGAGGTTAAGTACGGATTAATTTTGCTTGGGGGAGTCAGTTGCGATGGGATTGAGCATGGCGCCGCTATCGCGAGCAAGCTCGCTCCCACAGTTGTCTTTGCGTTGTTCACCCAATCGTGCCCGCCGCAAACCCCTTGTGGGAGCGAGCCTGCTCGCGATGCAGACGAACCGGATCACCCCGGCTCGCCCCGCCGTTACTCCAGCGCCGCCGCCGGGCCGAAGAATTCGTAGCGGCTTTGCCCGTCCGGCACGCCCAGTGCCTTGAGGTGGCGCTTGACGGCGGCCATGAAGCCTTTGGGCCCAAGGAAGTAGGCATCCAGGTCACGCTGCTGCGGCAACCATTGCGCCAGTTGTTCCTGGCTCAACAACCCGACCTTGTCAGCCGCCGGGCTCAAGCCGTCATCTTCGTCGTAGCAATAGAAGCGCTTGAGTTGTGGATGCCGCTGGGCCAGGTCATCGATCCAGTCACGGAACGCGTGCACGCCGCCGTTACGTGCGCAGTGGATAAAATGCACCGGCCGCTCGGTTTGCAGCGCCGCCTGCAACATCGCCAGGGTCGGCGTGATGCCGACGCCGCCGCTGATCAGCACCAGCGGTTTGTCGCTCTGGGTCAGGAAGAAGTCTCCTGACGGGGGAAACAACTGGATGCTGCTGCCGATCGGGAAATGATGGTGCAGATAGTTGGACACGCGCCCGCCCGGCTCGCGCTTGACGCTGATGCGATACTGACCGTTGTCCGCCAGGGCCGACAGCGAATAATTGCGGCGCACCTCCTCGCCATCCAACACCAGCTTCATGCCGATGTACTGGCCTGGTTCGGCCACCAGGATCGCGCCTTTGTCCGCCGGCTCGAAGTAGAACGAAGTGATTTCCGAGCTCTCCTGCACCCTGGCTGCCAGGATGAACTCACGCTCGCCCCGCCAGCCGCCCGGCGCTGCGGCTTTCTGCTCGTACATGCCGGTTTCGGCACCGATCAGGATATCGGCCAACTGGTTATAGGCAGCGCCCCACGCGGCAATCACTTGCGGCGTGGCGATCTCTTCACCCAGCACCTCGGCGATCGCCCGCAACAGGCAGGCCCCCACAATGGGGTAATGTTCCGGCAGGATTTGCAGGGCGACGTGCTTGTTGACGATTTTGGCCACCAGGTCGCCCAACTGATCGAGCTGGTCAATGTGCCGGGCGTACATCAATACGCCGTTGGCCAGGGCACGGGGCTGATCACCGCTGGCCTGGTGAGCCTGGTTGAACAACGGGCGCACTTGCGGGTATTCGGACAGCATCATGCGATAAAAGTGAGTAATGAGCGCTTCACCACCGCTTTCAAGCAAGGGCACGGTGGAGCGGATGATGGCGCGTTCTTCTCGGCTGAGCATAAGGTGACTCCTGGCGTATTACGAAAAACTGATACCTATGCCTATCAGGTTTCATGCCATAAAAATTATTGAACATTTTCAATTGCTTACGAATTAAGTAGTCATTAAGACATATGGCATCTTATAGTCCTTAGGACAACATGGAGTCATTATGACCGCAACCTCCCTGCTGACCTCACTGCTTCCGCTGGTGGCCGACCTCTCCCGCGAGTTGCCGGAAGGCGAGCGCTATCGTCGCCTGCTTGGCGCGCTGCGAGCCCTGTTGCCCTGCGACGCCGCCGCGCTGTTACGCCTGGATGGGGACTGTCTGGTGCCGCTGGCGGTGGATGGCTTGAGTACCGATACCCTGGGCAGACGCTTCCGGATTAGCGAACACCCCCGCTTCCAGGCACTGCTGGCCAGCCCGCAGCCCACTCGCTTTGCCGCCGACAGTGACCTGCCCGACCCGTACGACGGATTGGTCGAAGGTCTGGCTGAGCACTTGGAGGTCCACGACTGCATGGGCTGCCCACTGTTCGTCGACGAGCAACCGTGGGGCCTGCTGACCCTCGACGCGCTGAACCCCGAACGCTTCGAGCCCATCGACCTGAGCGCCTTGCAGGCCTTTGCCAGCCTGGCCGCCGCCACGGTCAGCGCAGCCGAACGCATTGATCGGCTGGCCTTGAAAGCCGAAGACGAACATCGCCGCGCCGAGGTCTACCGCCAGGCCAGCGGCCAGCAACCTCGCGACATGGTCGGCCAGAGCAAGGCCCACAAGCGATTAGTGGAAGAAATCAACCTGGTGGGGGGCAGCGACCTGACGGTACTGATCACTGGCGAAACCGGGGTTGGCAAGGAGCTGGTCGCCCAAGCCATACACGCGGCCTCCAAGCGCGCCGAGCAGCCGCTTATCAGCCTAAATTGCGCCGCACTGCCGGATACCCTGGTGGAAAGCGAACTCTTCGGCCATGTACGCGGCGCGTTCACAGGGGCCACGAATGACCGGCGCGGCAAATTCGAACTGGCCGATGGCGGCACGTTGTTCCTCGATGAAGTGGGCGAGTTGTCCTTGACCGTGCAGGCCAAGCTGCTGCGAGTGTTGCAGAGCGGCCAGTTGCAACGGCTGGGCTCGGACAAGGAACATCGGGTCGATGTACGCCTGATTGCGGCCACCAATCGCGATCTGGCTGAAGAAGTGCGCAACGGGCGATATCGGGCCGACTTCTATCATCGCCTGAGCGTGTACCCGTTGCTGGTGCCGGCACTACGGGATCGTGGGCGCGATGTGCTGCTGCTCAGCGGTTTTTTCCTGGAGCAGAACCGTTCGCGCATGGGCCTGGGCAGCCTGCGCCTGACCAGTGACGCCCAGGCCGCATTGCTGGCGTATGACTGGCCGGGGAACGTACGTGAACTGGAGCACCTGATCGGCCGAAGCGCCTTAAAAGCCTTGGGCCGGTGTCCGGTGCGGCCAAAGATCCTCAGCCTCAGCGCCCAGGACCTGGACTTGCCCCGCAGCCCGGAAGAACACCCGCCACCTTCATCCGCCAGCCCCGCACCTGCCCTGGAGGGGGTCACGGGGGACTTGCGTGAAGCCATGGACGATTTTCAACGCAAGCTGATCATCGCCTGCCTGGAACGGCATCAGCACAACTGGGCCAGCGCCGCTCGGGAACTGGGTCTGGATCGGGCGAACCTGGGGCGGATGGCCAAGCGGTTGGGACTCAAATAAAACCTTCTGTACCACCGACGCCCCATGCGGCGAGGGCATTTATCGCCGGACCACAGCGTATGCATTCCCAGGCCACTGAGCTGAAATCGATTGTCTGTGGGTTTCGCCCTAAAGCCAGCCCCCATCGGGTCGATAACCCAATATCAAAAGCTGTTTTGGCGTTCTTCACGCTCGCCCCACCTTTTTCCACAGAAGGTTTTTATGTCTTCCAACAAAGCCCGCGCAGATTCACTTTCGCTTCTGCTGTTTACCTTGCGCAGCGGCAAGCTGATGGCAATCAACCTGCTCAAAGTCAGCGAAATCATTCCCTGCCCGCCGTTGACCAAACTGCCGGAGTCGCACCCGCACGTCAAAGGCATCGCCACCCTGCGCGGGGCCTCGTTGTCGGTGATCGACCTGAGCCGCGCCATCGGCGAACGGCCCCTGGAAGATCCGGATGGCGGCTGCCTGATCGTCACCGATGTGAGTCGATCCAAACAGGGTCTGCATGTGCAGGCGGTGAGCAAGATCGTGCATTGCCTGACCACCGACATCAAGCCACCGCCTTTCGGCTCAGGCGGCGTACGCGCCTTCATCACTGGCGTGACGTCGGTGGATGGCACACTGGTGCAGGTGCTGGACATCGAAAAAGTCATCCACGGTATCGCCCCGGCGCAGATTGAAACGGCGCCCACCGAGCTGAGCATGGAAGACGCCGAAGTCCTGGGCAACGCGCGGATCCTGGTGGTCGATGACAGTCAGGTGGCGTTGCAACAATCGGTACACACCTTGCGCAACCTCGGCCTGCAATGCCACACCGCTCGCAGCGCCAAGGAAGCCATCGAATGCCTGCTGGACCTGCAAGGCACTGCACAGCAGATCAACCTGATCGTTTCCGACATCGAAATGTCGGAGATGGACGGCTACGCCCTTACCCGGACCCTGCGGGAAACGCCGGACTTCGCCCACCTCTATGTGTTGCTGCACACCTCGCTGGACAGCGCCATGAACAGCGAGAAGGCTCGGCTATCCGGGGCCAATGGCGTGCTGACCAAGTTCTCCTCACCGGAGCTGACCAAGTGCCTGATCACGGCCGCCAAGGCGGTTGCCGAGCAAGGCCACTGAGTCATGCCTGATGATCATTCCCATGCGTATAGGGGAATGATCATCCCGGCACCTCAGGCATACTCCTGTCCTGGCTTCCCAGAACAAGGATCTTGCTGATGAAAATCCACGCACTCATGTTTTTGGGCTTCACGGCCCTCGCCGCCCAGGCCCACGCCTCCAGCCCAGAAGCCTGGGCCACCCATGACAAAACCGTGCTTGCCAGTTGCATCAAGGCCAGCGGCTTGAAGAACGCCGAGCCTGTGGGCACTGCCGCGCAGTTCGATGACCGGGTGGGTTATACCGCGCTGTTGCTGCAAGGCCAGTATCCGCAGAAACACATGGAAGGCGCGACGGGCACCGAGCTGTGCCTTTACCGCAAGAAATCCAAGACCGCCTACGTGACCGAGTGGGACTCCATCCGCCCCGCCGACAACAGCCGGTGATGGCGCACAACTTGCTTCGCATCGGTTAATCGCGGCGTTTTTCTGTCGCCGCCTTCCAGCTTTTGACCGGGCGCTCAATGAACACAACGTTTTCCTGCGTAGGCTGTGGCAAATGCTGCACCGATCACCATGTCCCCCTGACCCTCGACGAGGCCCGGATGTGGGCTGACGACGGCGGCCAGGTGATTGTCCTGGTGGAAGCCTTCCTGCCCAACGGCCTCGGCCTGCCGGCGGCGCAACGCGAACACGCTGAGCGCCGTTCGGCGCGGGTCCACAGCGGCACCACCGAGGCCTTGGTGGCAATCACCTTCGCCGCCTATAACGCCGGGCGCTGCCGCAATCTTGACGAAGAAAACCTGTGCCGCATCTACGAGCGCCGCCCCTTGGTGTGCCGTATCTATCCGATGGAAATCAACCCGCACATCCCGCTCAACATTGCCGTAAAGGAATGCCCGCCAGAGTCGTGGGAGACCGGACCGCAACTGATACTCGGCGGTGAACTGGTCGACAAGGAACTGGCGCAGTTGATCGAACGCTCACGTCAGGCCGATCGCGAGGAAATCCGGATCAAGGAGCGCATCTGCGCTTCACTGGGCATCCTCACCACCGCGCTGAAGGGTGACGGGTTTACCGCGTACCTGCCGGACATGAGTGCATTCGCCACCGTCATTGATCAGGTCCGTTTACAGCCACTGGAGCAAGCGGCCAGTGAATGGCAGTTCCATTTGTCCGGTGATGACGTGGCCTGCCAGGTCCTGGCCAGTGGAGCACGGGTTGCCACTGAGGCACCGGTCAACTACGCGTTTATTTCGCTGCGGGCGGCGTAAACACCTCAGGGATGAAATAGAAATCCCTTGTGGGAGCGAGCCTGCTCGCGATAGCGGTGGATCAGTTTGCAGTGATGGTGGAGATGCCGCCGTCATCGCGAGCAGGCTCGCTCCCACATCCAACATAGATACTCCCCATAGGTACTGCCCATAAGTACTCCATTCCTGCCACTGACTCGCCTCAATCGACGCTCCCCCTCTCGCCTAACCCACATCCAGAATGTTAGCGTGCTTGGTATTCCTTGCCTGATGAGCCTTCTGCGATGAAAAAAACCGTACTTGCCTTCAGCCGTGTCACACCCAAGATGGTCGAACGACTGCAACAGGATTTCGACGTGATCGTGCCCAATCCGTCGAACGGCGACATCAATGCACAGTTCAACGAAGCCTTGCCCCACGTGCATGGCCTGATCGGTGTCGGACGCAAGCTCGGCCGCGAACAACTGCAGAGCGCCGCGAATCTGCAAGTGGTGTCCAGCGTGTCAGTGGGTTACGACAACTATGACCTGGCCTACTTCAATGAGCGTGGAATCATGCTCACCAACACCCCTGACGTGCTCACCGAAAGCACCGCCGACCTGGCCTTCGCCCTGCTGATGAGCAGCGCCCGGCGCGTCGCTGAACTGGACGCCTGGACCAAAGCCGGCCAATGGCAGGCGACGGTCGGCCCGCAGCTGTTCGGCACTGACGTGCACGGCAAGACCCTGGGGATTGTCGGCATGGGCAACATCGGCGCCGCCATTGCCCGGCGTGGCCGGCTGGGGTTCAACATGCCGATTCTCTATAGCGGCAACAGCCGCAAGACCGAACTGGAAGATCAGTTGGGCGCACAATTTCGCGAGCTGGATCAGTTGCTCGCCGAAGCAGACTTTGTTTGCCTCGTGGTGCCATTGAGTGAGAAGACCCGCCACCTGATTGGCCAGCGTGAACTAACCCTGATGAAACCGAGTGCCATTCTGGTCAATATTTCCCGCGGCCCGGTGGTGGATGAGCCGGCGCTGATCGAAGCCTTGCAGAACAACCGCATCCGCGGCGCCGGGCTGGACGTTTACGAGAAAGAACCATTGGCCGAATCGCCGCTGTTCCAGCTGAAAAACGCCGTAACCCTGCCCCATATCGGCTCGGCCACCCACGAAACCCGTGAAGCCATGGCCAATCTTGCCGTGGAAAACTTGCGCAGCGCTTTGCTGGGCGAGCGACCGAAGAACCTGGTCAACCCACAAGTCTGGAAGTAAACCATCGGGCAGGCGCCGGGTCCGGGCCTGCCATACCCTGGCTCAGCGTGCGCCCAGGGCGGCTTGCGTCGCCACGGGCCGGGGTTTGCGAAACACCAGCACGTTCCCCAACATCACCAACACCAGCCCGAGCAGTGCCGGCGCCGTCCATTGGTAGCCCTCGACCAACGCCGAGACGTTCAACGCCACCACCGGAAACAGCACCGTGCAATACGCCGCCCGCTCCGGCCCCATGCGCCCCACCAGCGTCAGGTAGGCGGTGAAGCCGATCACTGAACCTGGGATCACCAGGTACAACAGCGAGCCGACATAGCGCGCGTTCCATTCCATATCGAACGGGATGCCTTTGAAGAGGCACCACACCGCCAGCATCGCCGCACCATAAGCCATACCCCAGGCGTTGGTGGTCAACGGTTTGAGACCGGCCTTCTGCTGCAAACTCGAGAGCATGTTGCCCGCCGAAAAGCACAAGGTTCCCAGCAACGCCAAGGCCAACCCGAGCAGCGTTTGCGGGCTTGCGCTATGACCCGCCAGCTCCGGCCAGAACAGCAGCGCCAGCCCCAGCAAGCCCAAGGCGCCGCCCAGCAAGACGTTGCGGGCGATCCTTTGACCGAAGAATACGCGGGCATTGAGGGCATTCCAGAGCGTGGCGGTAGAGAACACCACCGCGACCAACCCGCTGGGAATCCATTGGCTGGCAGTGAGGAAACACATGAAGTTGATGCAAAACAGGCACAGGCCCTGGGCCACGCAAATCAAATGACCGCGCCGGTTCATGGCTTGCAGACGTCGGCTGAGCAAGAGCATCACAAACAGAATCAGCGCCGCCAGGCCGAAGCGATAGACAATCGACACGGGGATGGCGACCACGCCCAACTGCAATTTCAGCGCAATCCAGGTAGTGCCCCAGATGAGCACGGTAAGTAGATACAACGAGAGGTTCATGACGGCAACTCCTGACAATGACCGCCAGTGTTGCGCCGCCCGCCACCGGGCGCTTGCGTAAACTTGCGGTTTTGTCGCTTTGCAGGCTGGCATGAGCCGACCGACGGAGTAGGATGCAAGGCGTTGGAGAGACCCGATCATGCCCACACTGCAAACCCTGCAAGTCTTTCAAGCCCTCAACAGTTCGCCCAATGCTCGCCTTGAGCACAGTGCCGAGCTTGGAGATGGCATGGCGGCCGCTTTGTGGAGCAACCATCACGACGCCCAAGACTACGAGGCGCCGACTCACCACACGCTGTCGTGCTACATCGCCGGTGGTACCGGCACGTTTCGCCGCGAACGCCCCGACACCACCGGGGCACCTGGCAAACTCTGCGTCCTGCCGGCCGGGCATGAATCGGCCTGGGTCATCAATGGCGACATTCGCCTCGCGCACCTGTACTTCAGCCCTGAGCAATTCGCCCTCGGTTGCGTCACGCTGCTGGATCGCGAGCCGCGGCAAGTGCAACTGCGCGAAGCCACCTTTCTCGACGACCCGCAACAGGCACAGCGCTTTCGCCAGTTGATCGCCCTGAACTGGGATGAGCCCGGTGAACGCCTTCTGACCACCAGCCTGGCCCATGACTTGCTCAACCATCTGCTATTGAGCCAGGTCGGCCAGCGCCAGGGGCTTCGCCTCAAGGGCGGGCTGGCCGCTCACCAGCGGCGAATGCTGGTGGACTACATCGACAGCCATCTGGCCGACGCCATCAGCCTCGGCCAACTGGCGGCGCTGTGTGCGCTGTCCGAATACCACTTTGCCCGGATGTTCCGCGAAAGCTTCGGCCTGCCGCCCCATCAATACGTACTGGCACGACGTCTGGCCCACGCGCGGCACTGGCTGCGCAGCACGTCAAAACCGCTGGGTGAGGTCGCGTTGACCTGCGGGTTCGCCAGCGCCAGCCATTTTACGAATCGTTTCCGGCAGGCCCTCGGCGCGACACCCGGCGAGTATCGACAGGCGTTTTTGCGCTAGGCATCAACGTGCCCCGGTCAAATGAAACAAGCAGGTACTGATCCCGATTGCCGTAGCCACCGCCGCGCCCCTACAATGCGAACAATTCTTGTTCTCTAGCACAGCTCATCGCTGTCGGGATGCTCCTCGTTGCCGCCTGCACACACCGTCGAAGTGCTCTACAACGCCCATCACAGTTGGCTTAACGGCTGGTTGCGAAGAAAACTCGGCTGCCCCGACAGTGCCGCCGACCTGGCCCAGGACACGTTCATGCGCGTACTGACTGCGCGCGACCCGCAGCCTGTCCTGGAACCCCGGGCGTTTCTTACGACCATTGCCAAGCGCGTACTGTTCAACCACTACCGACGCCAGGACCTTGAGCGCGCCTACCTCGATACCCTCGCCCAACTGCCGGAGCAGGTGGTGCCGTCGGAGGAAGAACGGGCAATCATCCTGCAAAGCCTGATGGAACTGGACCAACTGCTCGATGGTTTGCCACGAGCGGTCAAGCAGGCGTTTCTGCTGGCCCAGGTCGATGGCCTGACCTACAACGAAATAGCCCGTGAACTGGGAATTTCATTGGCGACGGTCAAGCGTCATTTGAACAAGGCAGCGATGCGCTGCTACTTCGCCTTATGACCCCAGCGATGAACAGCGCACCAGATGTCAGTGCGAAAGTGGCCGAACAGGCCGTGCACTGGCTTTTGGAAATGCAGCAAGGCCCACTCGATACTCGCCGGCAGAAAGCCTGGGAGCAATGGCTCAATGCTCACAACGAACATCGCCGCGCCTGGGAGCATATCCAGCGGGTCAATCAGCGGCTGCGCAGCGTGCCCTCTCCGTTGGCCCATGCGGCCCTCAATGCACCGAAGTCCGCTGCGCGGCGTCGAGCGCTCAAAATGTTGTTGGTGCTTGGGGCCGGTTCAGCGTTGACCTGGAGCCTGCGTGAACGCCAACTGCTAACCCCATTGATGGCCGATTTTCGCAGCCCGGTAGGCGAACGGCGTCGTCTGACGCTGGATGACGGCAGTCAGTTGCAGCTCAACAGCGGCAGTGCGGTAGACGTTCGCTTCGACGCTCAACGCCGCTTGATCCACCTGCTGGAGGGGGAACTGTTATTGACCGCTGCCCGCGACCCAAGGCCCCTGCAAGTGCTGACCGCCCATGGCCTGCTGGAAAGCCGCAACGCCCGGTTCAACGTACGCGAGTATCCGGACCACACCCAGGTGGCGGTGTTTGAAGGCCAGGTGGACATTCGTAGCCGACACGGCCCGGCGTTGTTGCTGGCGACGTCACGGCAACTGAGCCTTGGCATCAACGGCGCCGGGCCCGCCACGGCCCTGGATGCCAACAGCGGCGCCTGGACAGAGGGCATGCTGGTAGCGGCGCACATGCGCCTGGCAGACTTTCTCGACGAGCTAGGCCGCTACCGACGTGGCCAATTGCACTGCGACGAGGCGGTCGCCAACCTTCTGATCTCTGGAACCTATCCGCTGGACGACAGCGAGCGAATCCTCGATCTGCTGGAAGTCAGCCTGCCGGTAAAAGTGCGTCGTTTCACCCGCTATTGGATCTCGGTCGAAGCTCGAGCCTGAACCACGGCCACCCCAGCTGAAAAAAAGTGATGCACCAGTGAGCCGTTTTCCACACCTGGGGTGACAGAGAAGGAAAGCACTTCGATACAACCTTCTCGGGATTCTCATCCATGCCGCAACAACCCACCCGTCTCACCCCGCTCGCCCGTACCGTGCGTCAATTGCTCCTGGGGGCCAGCTTGAGTTTCGTCGTACTGCCTTGCGTACAGGCTGCAGATGCCAAGCCCTATCACATCGCGCCGTCGTCACTGGAAAATGCCCTCAATCAATTCGGACGCGAGGCTGGGGTGTTGATTTCCTTCAGCTCACAGACGACCGCAGGCCTGCAAAGTCGGGGCCTGGAAGGCAGCTACAGCCCAGAGCAAGGGCTGAGCGCGCTGCTCGAAGGCACAGGCCTGCAAGCCCGCCCTGAGGCAGACAACGCCTTCAGCCTGCAACCGGCCGCCAGCACCGCGCTGGACATCGGCACCACCACCGTGGTCGGTGACTGGCTCGGCGATGCCGCGCCGACCAATGTCTTCGAACACGCCGGTGCCCGAGACGTCATCCGTCGTGAGGCGTTCGAACGCCAGGGCGCGACCCAGGCCCGGGATGTGCTCAATCGCATTCCTGGCGTCAACGCACCGGAAAACAACGGCACCGGCAGCCATGACATGGCGCTGAACTTTGGTATCCGCGGGCTCAATCCTCGCCTGGCCTCACGTTCCACGGTGCTGATGGACGGCATCCCGGTGCCTTTCGCACCCTACGGCCAACCGCAGCTATCGTTCGCGCCGGTCAGCATGGGCAACATGGACGCGGTGGATGTCGTGCGCGGAGGCGGCGCGGTGCGCTACGGTCCGCAAAACGTCGGTGGCGTGGTCAACTTCGTGACGCGGGCGATTCCCGAGGCGCCGACGGTAAAGGGCGGCTTCCAGACCGAGACCAGCCCGTCTTCCAGTCACGACGGCTTCAAGACATCCGCCAACCTGCTGGCCGGCGGCACCGCCGACAACGGCCTTGGCGGTGCCCTGTTGTACTCCGGCACTCGCGGCGGCGACTGGCGCGAACACAGCGACACACAAATCGACGACTTGATCCTCAAGGGCAACTACCAACTGGACGAGGCCAACAGTTTTAATGCCATGGCCCAATACTACGAAGGCGAGGCCGACATGCCCGGCGGCCTGAATGTGGCCGACTACGACGCCAACCCGTATCAGTCCACCCGTCAGAATGACCGCTTCTGGGGCCGTCGCACCCTGGTCAACTTCGGCTACCGCTACCAGCAGGATCGACGCGAATTTACCGCCAGCACGTTTTTCACCAAGACTTTGCGCAGCGGCTACCTGGACCAGGGCACCTTCCTGTCCCTGTCGCCTCGTGAATATTGGGTACGCGGCCTGGAAACCCGTTTTGCCCAAGGTTTCGACCTCGGGCCGACCAGCCACGAAGTCGGCGTCGGCTATCGCTACATCAACGAGGCCGGCCATGAACTGCGCTATCGCACGCCGATCGCCAGCAACGAATTGCCGACAACCTCCAGCCGAAACGACCGCGATACACGGGGTGGAACCGAAGCCAATGCAATTTTCATCGATGATCGGATCGATATTGGCAAATGGACGATCACGCCCGGTATTCGTTACGAAATGATCGAATCGCAGCAGACAAACAATCTGACCAACGTGAAATACAAGGGCGACTACAACACCGCCCTGCCAGCGCTGAATGTGCTGTACCACCTGACCGATGAATGGAATCTGTATGCCAATACCGAAGGTTCATTCGGCAGTGTGCAGTACAGCCAGATGCCCAACCGTGTGAGCAGCGGTGAAGTGAAACCGGAGAAAGCCCGCACCTGGGAACTTGGAACCCGCTATGACAATGGCAACCTGCGGGCGGAGATCGGTGCGTTCCTGATCAACTTCGACAACCAATACGAAAGCAACCAAACCAACGATTCGGTGATTGCCCGTGGCGAAACCCGCCACCAGGGCATCGAAACCAGCATCAACTACGCCCTCGACGGCCTGAGTCCGGCGCTGGCCGGTTTTGACGTATATGCCACGTATGCCTTCGTCGATGCCACCATTCGGGAAGACGGACCGAACAAAGGCAACCGCGTGCCATTTTCTTCCAAGCACAAAGGCACACTGGGCGTGGGTTACACGGACGGGCCGTGGAAATTGAACCTGGACAGCACCTATCAGAGCGCGCAGTTTGCCGACAACGCCAATACCCGCGCCGAAAGCGCCGACGGCAGTACCGGCAATATCCCTGGCTATATGCTGTTCAGCAGCCGCGCCGCCTATGATTTCGGCCCGCAACTGTCGGACCTGAACGTGGCGGTGGGTGTGAAGAACATCTTCAATACCCAGTATTTCACCCGCTCGTTCGACGATAACAACCGGGGCAAATACGTAGGGGAACCGCGCACGCTGTATGTGCAGACGTCCGTGGCGTTCTGATCAGGGGCTGCGATGGATCGCTGAAACAAGACGGGCCTGCGATTGCAGGCCCGTCTGTTCGGTGGGTAATTTTAAATGATCGGGCTCAGCCGTTGAGTGCAGCCCGTTCGTTCTCCAGGAATTCTTCTTCCAGCATCGCATCGGCCAAGGCCACCGACTCGGTCGGCTTCTCAGCGGTGGCGCGTTTGACGCGCAGTTTGCCGAACAGATGCTCCAGGGCATGTTCAAGCTTGGTGGCCGCCCCTTCGATGGCCAATTCCAGCGTATCGGCCTTGTGTGTCACCGAGACCGGTTGCAGACCCTTTGGCCGTGCTTCCAGCTGACAACGCAAGTCATGGGGACCGGGCTTGTCGCCGTTCTCGTCCCGCAAATGGACCTCGACCCGTGTCAGGTCTTCTTCATAACGTTCGAGCGTGCTTTCGATGGTAGTACGTACCCACTCCTCCAGTCGGATGCTGCTTTGAATATGGTTATCGCTGTTGACTTGGATTTGCATAGTTCATCCCTTATTTCGGCTAGCTCGCCAGGGGCCAATCGACGGTAGCGCGACGACCCCTTGAATACAGAGTCGGGCTGGCGGCAGAACAATTCAACCCCTTCGAAAAGATAAATATTCATACGCAAATAAAGCCGGACAACGGACAAAAGCGCTGTTAATGTCGGGAGTTGCCTCGCCTTGCTTACCCCACGAAAATTCTGCGCTCACCCTGCACCGTCAACGACCATTCGCCCATTCCTGCACAGAAACGGGCAGCCTCCCGGGCCGCATGCCAAGGCCTTCAGCGCCTATGCGCCGTGATCATTGTCCGACAGTTTTTCCGGCATGCCCCTTGCTACCTCTCTGCTGGAGCGGTCGCAGGTTGGGATCTTCCGATCCAGCCTCTGCCTGGCTCTGGATGAAGCACGATCATGGAATGGCCGGTGGTCCGGTATCGCGAACTAATCCCGATCACGGCCGGTCAACAACTGCACGTTCAATCAGGCGGTGACGCATCATGGACAACCCTTTTCAGCTCATTACCGACGCTTTTGCGCCGCAGTATCAAATCAATCTGAGCATCCAGGGCCTGGACGGCAGCATCATGCTGACCCTCTCCAAGGCCGGGCGCATCGTCGCCAAGCGCATGATCAGCGCCCAGCAACGCAATGACCCGGAACGCCTGCGGCGCCTGGTCCAGAGCATCCAGTTCGGCATCGCCATCGAGCAGGGCCACAGCGCTGTGGCGATCCTCGAAGCCATGACCGGCGGTGACAACGTCAAGCTGCCACCACCGCAGACGCAGGGCGCGACATCCGCCCCCGCCGGTTTCTAGATCTCGCCCTTCTCCACTTCGGCGTGCTCGCTGGAACCCGCGCCAACCTTGCGGTGCGGGTGCTCGATTTTCACCGAAGGGAACTGTGAGGAAGCGTAACGCACCACCAGGATCGCGAACGCCAGCAGCAAGATGCCGCCGCACAAGTAGATGATGCCCAGGTCAGGCGGACTGTGGTGGGAGACGTTGGAAATCAACAAGCGCGTCAGCGCCGTGATCGCCACGTAGATCAGGAACCGCACCGGCATGTGGTTGGTCTTGAAGTAGATCCCGACCATCGCTCCCAATTCCAGATAGATGAACAGCAGCAGGATGTCATCGATCTTGATGTGCCCCTGCTCGAGCATCTGCAAAAACTCCATCACCGCCGCCCAGGCGGTCACCGCTCCGATGGCAAACAGTGCCAGGTAATGGAACGTCTCGACGAACAGATTGCCCAGGGATTCGGCCAACTGATGTACGTTCTGGCGCAGGTTCTCGGCCCAGTTGATTTTCACGATGTAGTTTCCTTAGGTCGACTCGACCGGATGATGCGGGTTGGACGTGACGGTTGTTCTGCATGCAGAAAAAAGGCCAGCGGCTGAGGGTGAGATGGCGATGGGCCGCAACCCGACACTTTTACGATGTTGATGCCGCCCTGTCGTGAGCAGGCTGGCTCCCACACCAGCGCTCGCGACAAATGTGCAAATACGTCTACATTAAAAAGCCACTATCCAAAGGGAAGGGATTCGCTTATCCTTTTGGCTGTATATAAATACAGTAGTCACAAAGATAACCAATGTGAAGGCATGTGAGGTGGTGAATGGCCGTCGAAGTGGTATACCGCAGCAGCCGAGATCTGGAGCGCTTGTTCATGGATAAAGCCGAAGCTGACCGTCATGACAAAATGCTGGAACTCGCCGAATTGCTGGCAGAAGTGTTGCAAAAAGCCGTTCCCTCGCTGAGCGAGAAACAGGTTGAGGAAGCCGGCATCTACATGGCGAAAAATCGCGATGTGTTCGCCAAGGCGTTCAAGAGTCAACCGGACGCCTTGTCCGAACTGCTCAATGCCCCTGCTGAATAAGCCTTGAAAAGATCGCAGCCTTCGGCAGCTCCATGGAATCCACCCAGGAGCTGCCGAAAGCTGCGATCTTTTTTATCGGTACAACAAACGCTCTGCCAATTCATCGGCCACCCTGGCCGGTGAGCGTTTTTCTGCCTGGGCGTGGGCAAAGACTTCCGTAAGCCGGGCGCCGATCTTCGACAAATGCGCGGTGATCGTCGACAGCTCTTCGCCGCGATGCTTCAAGGCGACATAGATCAGGCCTCCGGAGTTGATCACATAATCCGGCGCATAGAGGATCCCGCGCCGTTCCAATTGATCGGCCACCTGCAGGTTGCTCAACTGGTTATGGGCCGACCCGGCAACCGCCGAGCAGCGTAGTTGCGCCACGCTCTGGCTATTGAGCACCCCGCCCAGGCCACAGGGGGCGAGGATGTCGCACGGGGTACTGAGCAGTGCATCGTTGGCGATCGGATGCGCGCCCAGTTGCTCCATCGCCAGTTGAACCTTGCCAGGGTCAATGTCGCTGACCAACAGTTCGGCGCCTGCGGCGTGCAACTGTTCGGCCAGGGCGAAACCGACATTACCCAGGCCCTGGATCGCTACCCGCAGGCTTTCCAGGTTATCGCTGCCCAGGCGGGCCATGGCCGTGGCACGGATGCCGGCGAATACCCCCATCGCCGCGTGAGGCGCTGGGTCTCCCGAAGCCGTGGTGCTGGTCACATGACGGGTCTGTTGGGCGATGCAGTCCATGTCCGCCACCGAGGTGCCGCTGTCGATGGCGGTGATATAGCGGCCATCCAATTGCTCGATGCAGCGCCCAAATGCCTCAAACAACGCAGCCCGACTTTCGACATGGGCCGGACGCATGATCACGGCCACGCCGCCGCCCACCGGCAAGCCGGCCAGTGCGGCCTTGTAGCTCATGCCTTGGGCCAGGCGCACGGCGTCGACCACGGCACTTTCATCGTCGGGGTAGGACAGATAACGACATCCACCCAGAGCAGGCCCAGGACGGCTGCAATGAATGGCAATCACCGCCTTCAACCCGGTGGCCGGGTCTACGCTCAGGTGCAGCGATTCAAGGCGGGAGCTTTGCATGAGAGCAAACATCGACAGGCTCCCGAATCACTTTTGTTTGTTCCGCCAGTATAGGCGTGCGCTCAAAATTTGCTGGAGCGCGCCGGAATAAGTCGACCGGACGGCCAGTCTTTTGGGCATAACCTGATTCCTTCCCCGGACGAGACTGGACGAAAGCCCGCAGCAGAGCTAAAAACGAGGCATAGCCCGGAGACTGTGATGACACCGCGCCAAGCCTTTTTTGATTGCCTGCACCGCTCCCCACCGGCGCTGTTCGAAGCAGCGTTGTGGATTGCTGCCGAACATGATCGCGAAGTGGACGTACCGGCGTTGCTGAACGATTTCAAGGATCTGCAACAGCGTGTCAGCCATGACCTGCCGATGCTGCCCGTCAGCGAACTGGGCCAACCCTTGCTGCGCCGCCTCAATGACCTTGGATTCGCCCAGGACGATTTCACGCCCCTGCGCCCACGGGCCGCGTTGCTCGACAAGGTGCTGACGCGTAAACGTGGACAGCCCCTGGCCCTCGGCCTGATCGCCCTGGAGCTGGCTCGTGGCCTGGAGATTCCGATGGTCGGTGTCAATTTCCCCGGTCACTTCCTGTTGCGGGTCCCCGGTGCCGATCATCTGCTCGACCCGTGTGGCGGACGCCGGTTGTACCCCAACGACTGTCGGGAACTGCTGCAACGCCAATACGGCGCCAACATGCCCCTCAAAGCCGAGCACCTGGTCAGTGCCGAGCCCATGCAGATGCTCCAGCGCCTGTCGCGCAATCTTCGCCAATTGCATCTGACCAACGACGACTACATTGCTGCACTGATCGACGCCGAACGGGTGCTTGAACTGGGCAACGCCAGCGCCGCCGATTACCTGGCCCGCGCCAGCCTGTACCAACGGCTCGACTGTCCCAACGCCGAACGATTCGACTTGGAGCACGCGCTGATGCTCAGCGAAGACCCGATCCAGCGAATCCGGCTGACGGAACGGCTGGGGCATCTGCCGCCCAATTCAATTGTGCATTGAGCAGGTGTAGATCGCGGATGACGAGGTGGTAACCCAACGGCTCGCCCCCTCTCCTTCGGTGGGAGCGAGCCTGCTCGCGATAGCGGTGTGTCAGACAACATGTTTGTAAGCTCAACCACCGCCATCGCGAACAGGTTCGCTCCCACAGGGGGCTCAAGGTGTATCAGGCTGATTTGCCGGATGCGCCTGTTGAAACGCTGGATGCGCAGCCGCCAACGCCGCAACGCGACGGATCCGTGGATACGCCTCCAGGGAGACATTGAACCGTTCTGCCGCGTATACCTGCGGGATCAGATACACGTCCGCGACCCCGGGTGCTGCACCGAAGCAGTAGCCGTCATCCCCAATCAACTGTTCCACCGCCGCCAGTCCCTGGCTGATCCAATGCCCGATCCACTGCGCCACCTGCGTTTCATCGTGGCCCCACTGCCGCAGCTGGTTGAGTACGCTGACGTTGTGCAGCGGATGAATATCGCAACCGATCAATGCCGCGACGCCTCGCTCATGAGCCCGAACCGTCAGGTCGGCGCTGAGCAACGGCACCTGTGGATAACGCTCCTCCAGGTACTCGATGATGGCGGGTGACTGCACCAGCAACGCGCCTTCGTCGGTACGCAGCGCCGGAACCCGGCCCTGAGGGTTGATCGCCAGATAGGCCGGCTGACGATGTTCGCCCCCAGGCGCAGCGATCAGGTTGACCGGCAGGGCCTGGTAATCCAGGCCCTTGAGCGCCAGGGCAATGCGCACCCGGTAGGACGAAGTGGAGCGGTAGTAGGTGTAGAGTTCCATGCCCTGTCCCTCACCGCGCCGGCAGGATCTTGCCCCGGCATTCGCCAAAGCCGATGGACGCAACACCTTCGCCGCTGCAACGGGCCCGCAGGATGATCTCGTCACCGTCCTCAAGGAATTTGCGCACTTCGCCAGAGGCCAGCTCGATTGGCTTTTTACCGCCCTCGGTAATCTCCAGCAGGCTGCCGAACTGACCGCTCTCAGGCCCCGACAAGGTGCCCGAACCGAACAGGTCACCGGCCTGCAACTGGCAACCATTGACGCTGTGGTGGGCGACCATCTGCGCCACGGTCCAGTACATGTACTGGGTGTTGCTCAACGTCAGGCGATGGGCCGGCAGGTTCTGCTCGCGCATGGCTTCGGTCAGCAGCAGGACTTCCAGTTCAATGTCGAAGGCCCCACCGGCCTGGTCACGCTTGTCCAGCAGATACGGCAACGGCTGCGGATCGCCTGCCGGACGCGCCGGTTGTGGGCGACGGAACGGTTCAAGGGCTTCGGCGGTCACCACCCACGGCGAAATACTGGTCAGGAAACTCTTTGACAGAAACGGCCCCAGCGGCTGGTATTCCCAGGCCTGGATATCCCGGGCCGACCAGTCGTTGAGCAGGCAGAAACCGCCAATGTGCTCGGCAGCATCACCGATGGCGATGGGTTCGCCCAAGGCGTTGCCCTGGCCGATCCAGATGCCCAGTTCCAGCTCATAGTCCAGTCGCGCGCACGGGCCGAAGGTCGGCTCGGTCTGGCCGGCGGGCAGGGTCTGACCCTTGGGGCGACGCACGTCGGTACCGGACGGGCGAATGGTCGAGGCGCGACCGTGATAACCGATGGGGACGTACTTGTAGTTGGGCAACAGCGGATTGTCGGGACGGAACAACTTGCCGACGTTTTGCGCGTGTTCGATACCGACGTAGAAGTCGGTGTAGTCATTGATCCTGGCCGGCAAATGCATCTGGCAGTCGGCTGCGCGGACCAGCAGTTTCGCGCCCTGGGCTTCGATCTTGCCCCGCAGCGAGCTGTCTTCGCGCAGCAGCTCCAGCAAGCGTTCACGCAGGGCCACCCGAGCGCTGCGGCCGAGGTCGAAGAATGCATTCAACTGGCCGTCCTTCATGGCTTCGACGGCTTCGCGCGCCGCGCCGTCAAACAAGCCCGCCTGCAACGCGGCCTGCAAATCGAAAATCTGCTCACCAATCGCCACGCCGCTACGGGGAGCATCGTCATCGATACTGAAGATGCCCAGCGGCAGGTTCTGCAGCGGGAAGTCGGCATGGCCATTGGCGGAGGCGACCCAGCTACGGGCAGGGGAAAGTTGAGTCATGGGTTATCTCCGGGTCGGGTCGAAAGTGACCGGCAGCGAGGCCCAGCAGGCGTCGTAGTCAGTTTGCAATTGTGGGCAGTCCAGGGCGAAACGGCTCGGGCGCAGGACCTGGCTGGTTTCGAACATGAAGGCCATGGTGTTGTCGATTTTCGCAGGCGTCAGCTCGGCGTTGATCGCCTTGGTGCAGGTCTCGCCGTCCGGGCCATGGGCACTCATGCAACTGTGCAAGGAGGCGCCGCCGGGCAGGAAACCTTCGGCCTTGGCATCGTAGGCGCCCTGGATCAGGCCCATGAATTCATTCATCAGGTTGCGATGGAACCACGGCGGACGGAAGGTGTTTTCCGCCACCATCCAGCGCGGCGGGAAGATCACGAAATCGAGATTGGCCAGGCCGTGGACGCTGGTGGGTGAGGTCAATACGGTGAAGATCGACGGGTCCGGGTGGTCGAAGCTGACCGTACCGATGGTGTTGAAACGGCGCAGGTCATATTTGTAAGGCACGTTGTTGCCATGCCAGGCCACCACATCGAAGGGCGAATGATCCAGCTCGCAACCCCACATCTCACCGAGGAATTTCTGCACCAGCGCAGTCGGTCGGGCGAGGTTTTCGTAATGAGCGACCGGCGCCAGGAAATCCCGCGGGTTGGCCAGGCCGTTGCTGCCGATCGGCCCAAGGTCCGGCAGGCGCAACGGCGCGCCATGGTTTTCGGCGATATAGCCGCGGGCTTGTGGATCAAGCAGCTCGACGCGAAATTTCAGGCCCCGGGGGATCACGGCAATTTCCAGCGGCGCCAGTTCCAGCACGCCCAGCTCGGTGGCAATCCGCAGCCGTCCCAGCTGCGGCACGATCAGCCATTCCCCGTCAGCGTTGAAGAACACCCGTTCCATGGAACGGTTGGCGCGGTAATGGTAGACGCTGATACCGGCCGGTTTGTCCGAGCCGGCATTGGCCGCCATGCGCACCAGTCCATCGATGAAATCGGTTGGCTCGGCAGGAATATCCAACGGGTTCCAGCGCAGGCGATTGGGCGTGACCTCACCCAGAGGACCGCCCGCTATCTGATGTTCAAGCTTGACGAAGGCCGGATGATTGGCCGACGGCCGGATGCGATACATCCAGGTCCGCCGCGCTTCGCTGCGAACCATGGTGAAGGCAGTGCCGGAGAATAATTCGGCATAGAGACCGTAAGGGGCTTTTTGCGGGGAGTTCTGGCCAACGGGCAAGGCGCCGGGCAGCGCCTCGCTGGCAAATTCATTGCCAAAGCCTGACTGATAGGCCAGGTCCGACACTGTGGAATCGAGGGTCATGGAGCCTCCTGAACACAGGACTGGGTACGACCTCGTCGTTCCACGAAGAAACGTCAGGCGCACAGGTTATTTTTATCGTAATTCAATTACGCATAACGTAATTTGCTCGACAGCGACCGTCAAGCTATAAAGACGCCCATTCGCCTCTGGACTCAGCGCCTCCATGGAAACCCCGCTCAGCAACGGTAAACAGAAAGTCCGCTCGGCCGAAGTCGGCACCGACATCCTCAAGGCCCTGGCCGAACTGTCGCCCTCCACGTCGCTGTCGCGTCTGGCCGAACACGTGCAAATGCCGGCGAGCAAGGTTCATCGATACCTGCAGGCCTTGATCGCCAGCGGTTTCGCTGAACAGAACACGTCCACCAACCACTACGGCCTCGGGCGCGAAGCCTTGCGCGTGGGCCTGGCGGCGTTGAACGGCATGGACGTGTTGCAAGTGGCCGCCCTGCCCTTGGCCGAACTGCGCGATGACTTGAACGAAACCTGTTTCCTGGCGGTGTGGGGTAATCACGGCGCCACGGTCGTTCGGATCGAACCCGCCATACGGGCAGTGACGGTGGTGACGCAATTGGGATCGGTATTGCCGCTGCTCAGCTCGTCCACGGGGCTGGTGTTCAGCGCCTACCTGCCGACGCGCGAAACGATCGGCTTGCGCGAACAGGAAGTGAGCGCTTCCACCGCCCACGCCCTGGCCGACGACCAGGCCTATGCCACCCTGTGCCAGCAAATACGCAGTCGCGGCCTGCACCATGTGCATGGCTTGCTGATGCCCGGCGTGGATGCCCTGTCAGCCCCGGTATTCAATGCTGTCGGCCAAGTGACGGCGGTGATGACCATTGTCGGCCCGACTTCCCTGTTCCATGCCGACGAAAACGGCCCGGCGGCACAACGACTGCTGGCGGCGACCCGGGCCGTGAGCTGGCGGATGGGATATGAGGCAGGCGCAGGATCGGATCAGCCAACGGGCCAATCCTGATCACACCATTGATGTGAGCGGTGATACGTAGCGGCGGCAGGTAATCGTCTTGCCCTTGGGAATTCTTTATCTCATCACGCCCATGACTTTGGCCTTGGCGACCGCCTGCGTGCGCCGCTGAACGCCTAACTTGCTGTGTATCCGCCGCGAATGGGTTTTTACCGTGTGCAAGGATATGAACAAACGTTCGGCAATCTGCTGATTTGAATAGCCCTGCGCAATGAGCTCCAGCACTTCCAACTCCCGATGACTCAACAACGTGTCTTCGACCGCCACCGCCGGCTGCTCGATGTGCTCAGCCGATTGCGCCCAGCCCAACAGATCGGGCTGACGTGCGCGTAACTCGCACAAGGCTTGCTGGGCGCGCCAACAGGCAACTCGCTTGAGGCCCTCTTGCACGAGCGATCGTGCCAGGGAACGATCAGCGGACAGCCAGACGACTTCAGCCAGCGCCAGATACAGTTCGGTCTCCAGGCCATGCATTTCACAGTGCTGTGCCCGGTCGATCATTGCCTTGAGTTGCGCTTGCGGGTCTTGCGCCCGATGCAGATAAACCTCGGTCAGTACCAACAGGTACTCAAGTCGCGGAATCAACTCCAGGGTCGCAGGTGGGGCATGCTTGGCCTGCGGCCCGTGAAAGTGACGCAAGACCCGGGTCAGGGCCTCGTGAGCCAGTTCCGGGCGTCCCTGTTGCAGCCAGAACTGGCAACTGGTTTGCAACAGCACGCCACGGTACACCGTGTCGGGGATGTGCCGCTGTTGCATGATCCGCTCGGCATCGCGCAGTTGCAGGAAAGCCTCGCCATAGTCGCCACCATTGGCCGCCAGGGTGGCCTTGCCGAGAAAACCATAAAGCACTTGTTTGTCCTGGCAATGCAGGCCCGTTTCCAGGCCCGCCTGGAACTGCTCGGCAGCCTGCTCGGCCAACCCCATGCGCAAAGCCAGACGGCCACGGCGCAGGGCAATACGTCCCAGCAAGGCAGAAAAGTCCTGGCCAGGCTTATCGAGCAACCCCTGAACTGCGCTCAACAGATGGTCGGCCCGGTGAGGAGCACCGCGTTGCTCCAGGACCTGGGCGTGATCCAGTTCCAGCAAGCCCTCGAAGACCAGTGAGCCTTGGGCGCGCGCCAGGCACAGGGCTTGGCGATTGATCCATTGCGCAGTGGCCAGTTCCCCCTTGAGCAGTGCCTGCTGTGTCAGCCCCAACTGGCACAACAGGTGCAAGGCCCAGGCCTCTGGGTCGAGGCTCGCCTGGGCCTGGAGCAAGTGCTCGCGGGACTGCTCGCCATCCCCCGAAAGGTGCAGCAGCCAGCCCAGCAGAACCTGCCACCGGGCCAGCAGTTGCCGCTGCAGGCAGGCCGAAGGTTGCGGCATGAACCTGGCCAGTTGGTCGATGCACACCGATGCCTGATCGAAGCGTCCGGCGAACAGCAACGCAGCCGTGACCAACCCCACCGATTGCGGTGTACCGAGTGTCAGCGCTTCACCTTGTTGATCATGCAGCTTCAGCAACAGCGTCACGTTGCTGCGCTGCAGTACGTGTTCAAAATTCAGATGCTGCAGGAAACTGACGGCAGCCTCGAACTCTTGCGCTTGCATGGCCTGCTCGAATGCCATTTGCCAATCCTGCTCGGCGGCAAACCACTGGCAAGCCCGGCGATGCCAGGAGCGTCCCTGCGGCCAGGGCTCGTCACGCACCAGTCGGGCCAGCGCCGGGAAAATCTGCAACCAGTCCGAAGACTGCTCCCACGGTTCGATAAAACAGCCCAGGTCCAACAACAAGGGCAGGCATTCGGCGCCTACCGTGTCACCAAACAGATGCTCGCAGAGCCGGGCATTGAAGCGCGGCAGATGCGCCAGCACTCGCCAGGCCTGTGCCAGGTCCGGGGTCAGCGTACTGAACAGCTCATATTCAAGGTAGTCATGCAGGGTCCCGGGTCGCCCCGGCGACGCGTGGCTGCGCGCCCATTCACAACGTTCAAGCAGGGCGATGCGCACCCCGGCGCACCAACCACCACTGCGCTGTATCACCTCGCGCGCGGTGCGAGCGCCCTGGGGACCGGGCAAATGTTTGAGCAACTGCTGGACATCGTCATGGGTGAAGACCAGCGCCTGGGCATCGAACTCATGCAGTTCGTCATCAAGTAGCAGGCGCGGCCAGTTACAGTGAGGACGACGGCGACCATTCAACCAAAGGTGAAGCGCCGGACTGCTGATGCTCAACAGACGATCGAGAAACTGATCCAGCTCGGGGTTGGGTACCCGACAGTAATCATCCAGGAACAGCCAGGTCGGCGCTTGCAAACCCGCCAGGTGAGCCAGCAGCCCCACTTCATCCAGCAACGGCAGCCCGAGGGTCTGCGCCAGACGCTCGCACATTTGCGCCGCGTCCAACGTTGCGCCCCCAAGCGGCAACCAATGCAACCGGCAAGCGGCGGGGGCCTGCAGGAAACACTCAGCGAACAACGCACTCTTGCCACTGCCCGCCGGTGCGCAAAGCAGTTTTACCCGCGCCTCGGAGGCCAGCAAGGGCTCGCTCAAGGACCTGCGCGGCACATGGGTCGAAGACAGGCGGGGCAGCAATCCAGGACGGTCCGGACACGGGGTCATGGCGGTCATGTGCGAAGTCCAGTTTATTATTGTTTCATCACCCTAGTCCTGTGGCGCTCACCTTTGGAGAAGTATTCAGCGCGCTGATTGGCGCCCATAAAAAAAGACCGGCAAATCGATTGCCGGTCCTCACGATTATCTAACGTCAGCCACAGTCAGCTTCAAACCGCCGGGTCTTAACGAACCCCCGTCGAGCGCAGCGCCGCTGGCGTGAAGTCCGCAGCCCTGGCTTCGAAACCGTACTCGTAGCTGCGCTTCTCTTCGTTCTTCATCCCCAGCGCGATGTAGCGGCCGGCGATGATGTCGTAGAGCGCCTCAAGGGTGTAGCCCGGATTCTGGTTGGCGTAGTAGAACTGGGCATGACCTTCGGCCACCCGCCACAGTTGACCGCGACCGTCGTAGTGATCCACCAGTGCCGCCTGCCAGCTGTCTTCATCGAAATACATGTGGCGCTTGGCGTAGATGTGACGTTCGTTTGGCTTGACCGTACCGACCACTTCCCAGACCCGATGCAGTTCATAGCGGGTCAGATCCTGATTGATGTGGCCGGCCTTGATCACGTCGTCATACTTGAGGCTGGGGGAATCCAGTTTGTAGCTGTTGTAGGGGATGTACATTTCCTTCTTCCCCACCAACTTCCAGTCGTAGCGGTCCGGCGCGCCGGAGAACAGGTCGAAGTTATCGGAGGTACGCAACCCGTCAGCGGCGGTGCCCGGGCCGTCGTAGGCCACTTGCGGGGCGCGACGCACACGGCGCTGGCCGGCGTTGTAGATCCAGGCCAGGCGCGGCTCCTTCACCTGGTCAAGCGTTTCATGCACCAGCAGCACGTTACCGGCCAGACGTGCCGGCGCGGTGACCGACTGTTTGAAATAGGTCAGCACATTGCTGGCCTTTTCCGGATCGGCGTCTTTGATCAGAAACGGCACGGCGATCTCTTCTTCAAAGCGGATCGGGGTGAAGCTGCCGTTGGTTTGTGGGGTGGCCTGGGTGATGATGCGCCGCACGTTGCCGCCGTGATAGCGGGTGACGTGGTTCCACAGCACTTCCACGCCGTTCTTGGGGATCGGGAATGCGTAGTAACGGTTACCGGTGAAATTGGCCAGGCCGTTGCCGTCATTGATGGTGGTGACGTTGAGGGCGCTGCGCTTGGCCGACTCGTAGATCTCGGGCGGTAGCGAGACACTACGATGGGTCGGATAGACCGGAATCTTGTAGGTTTGCGGATAGCGCTTGAACATCGCTATCTGGCCTTCGGAAAGCTTGTCCTTGTACTTGTCCACGGTCTCGGCGGTGATGGTGAACAGCGGTTTTTCCCCGGCAAAGGGATCGGCCAGAAAGCCTTTGCTGTCCACCGCCCCGGCGTTTTTGGCGATGCCACCGGTCCAGGCCGGAATCGAGCCATCGGCATTGCCTGCCTTTTCCGCGCCCAGCGGCGTAAGGCTGCTGCCCAATTTGTTTGCTTCATCCGGCGAAACTGCCGCCATCACGTTCGCGGCCAGCAGGCTCAGGGCCAGGGCGCCGCATTGCAGAATCATCTTGCGCATTGGTTTTTCCTTGTCAGCCAGATCAGAAGTTCACGCCAAAGCTCAACGCGAGGAAGTCGCGGTCTTCGAGGACGTTGTAGTCGCCGCCGAAAAAGTCGGTGTAACTCAGGCTGGCGGTATAGGTGTTGCGGTAGTCGGCATCGACACCCAGGCTGATGGCCTTGGCGCCTTCGTTGAACAAGCCGTTGGGGCCGTAGCCGGCTACGTCATGGGACCAGGAGACGTTGGGCTTGAAGTTGATACCGGCAACGACGTTGGAGTAGTCAAGAATTGCCCGGGCGCGATAGCCCCACGAGGTCGAGGTGACGAAGCCGTCGGTGTCACCGCCAAACCCGTACTGGCCGTAGACCGAGTCACGGCCATAACGCAGCTTGTCCTTGGATTCCAGGCCACCGACGTGCACCACCGCCGCCTCGCCCACCACGGTCAGGCGATCAGCGCCCAGCACCTGGTCGAAGAAGTGTGTCAGGGTGCTCTGGATCTGGGTCAATTCCTTACGACGATAACCGGTGTTATCGGCCCCGGGCGAGGTCGCGATGGGCGAAGCTGCACCGCCTGCGATCGGGTTGAGCAAGGCCAGGGTCAGATCGTTGGTGTTGAGCTGCACAGGTGCGTTGGGGCGGTAGCTGATTTCCCCGGTCCACGCGGTGCCGGTAGGCAGCGTGGTGGCGAAGCTGGCACCGTACAGACGGATGTCCTCGGGGTATTCAAGGTAATACTGACCGCGCCCCAGCATCACGCTTTGCGCCAGCCCCGAACCGCTGCCAGGGGCAAGCCCTTCTGCAATCGCGACCATTCCCGGCAATGCCGACAATGTAGACAGGCCGGCGGTGGTGGTGCCCACGGTTGGCGTGCGGCTGTGGTAGTTCATGAAGTACAGGCCGTACTCGGTGTCGTCACCGAGCCAGCGCAACGCCGTGCCCCACTGGCCGGAATCACGGGCGTCACGGTCACCGCTGCGAGCAATGACAACGCCTTCGTCATTCACCTGGATGCCTTGGCCAAAGGCCTGAGTCAATGGTACGAATGGCGCAATCGCCGGGCTGCCCACGGTGTAACCGCTGGTGCAGCCATCGGCCACCACGTCGTTGCCAAAGAAAGTGCCGCAGTTATCGACGACCGTCTGGTCCCATTCCAGTTGGTAGAAACCTTCGATGGTGAGCTTGTCGGTCAAGCCCTGGGAGGCGAACAGCATGTTCACCGGGATCAGGCCTTCCTTGATCTCGGCACCCGGACGGCGGAACGCGGAGACGTCCACCGGGTTGATGCTGTTGATGGAGTTGCCGATGAAGGTACTTTCACCCCAACTGACCACCTGCTTGCCCGCACGCACCGTACCCGGCAAGTCGGCGATGGAGTAATTGTGATAGACAAACGCATCGAGAAGCTGCGCCCCTGACGACTTGGAGCCTTCCTTGCGGTTGCTGTCGCTGATGTCCTTGAACGGCCGGTTTTCGTCCTTGAGTTCGAAGTCATACCAATACTTGCCGCGCACGAACACGCCAGTATCACCGTACTTGAGTTCGAGATCGTGCAGGCCTTTGAATATCTTGGAAAAGGTATCGCCCTTCTTGAAGTTCAGCCGCCCATCGTCACCGGTGGACGACTGCCCCGTACCGCCGTTGACGCTGCCAACCAAGTCCCGGTCGGCGTCGCGCATGCCCCAGCTCGCGCCCACGGACAACGAGGAGTCGAACTGCCCCTCGATCTCGCCAATATTGAATGAAACGGCCTGCGCCTGGGCAGAGCAACCCAAGGCCACCGCGACGGCCAGCGCCTGCGGTTTGAAGATGGCGCGCATTGTTATTGTTGTCATGCGTCTTCCCCGGTGAGTGACAGAGCCTTCACCCTACTGCCGCACGACATGGGCGATAAGCGCACCAAGGAGGTATTCGCGCTGTACCCCGAAAGGATTACAGGTCATGGAATACGGGGCTTTGCGCCGCGCATGGACGCACTGGATGATGGGTCATCAGCGCCGCGCATATTCATCGGGCCTGTTAACTGTTGCGCGCCCTGCAACGGTGCATGTCCGGATCCGGGCTGTTTCCGACGATGGCCAATCCCTATGCTGGCCGGGCTTTCAGGGCAACGGGCCTGCAGGCACAAGCCGCCATCGCGTCCCTCGCGACCGGCGCACCGTCATTCGGATGGATTGGCGCATCGGTCCATCACCTCCCGTGTTCACTGACGTTGGTTTTTTGCTCCTTTGCAACGTCATTTTCAGGCCGCTGCTTTTTGCAGCGGCCTTTTTTATGTGGGTTGATTTCCTGCGTGAAACTTCTCGATTCCTACAACATGGTCGGAATCTCTCACCTGCCCAGCCAATGCAATCGAACTTATAGTCTTTTTCGCCGCCTTGATGGTGACGAATAAATGAACAGGCACGGCTGCATACAGTGAGTACTGGCAGGGACATTTGAAATGCACGTATCGAAAAGGAAATCGATATGCAACAAGAAAAAAACATACTTGTAAATAGAGGTATACCTCGTAAGCCTTCGTCGTCTCCTGGATACGGATTCAGTGCTAGAGGCGTGTCAGGCCCCGACCACTCCGATCGTGCATACGACGCAGTTGACTATGCCATTGAATGGCTGATTGAAAGCAATGACTTCACCGAGACACTATTCAAAGAAAACATAAAAAATATCAAACGCATAACCGATGCCGAACTCGCAAAAACACGAGCGGCCGTTCGTGCTGTGGTCCCCCGTGAAACCGATGCTCTCGAAATTGACTTACGGACACTGAAGCTACAGATTTTCAGAGCAAGGACAGACTTTCAGCAACAAATAGAAACGGCCAACCTTTATTATGGCCATGACCCACTAACCCATAAAACTCGAGATCCTTCCTATAAGGGTTTTGAGCTTCTTGGTCGTCTCGGAGGGCAAAGGCGTTATTACAACGCAATAGCCAAATGGAATATTTCTTACGCCGCGGCCTTCCAAGCGAAGTTCCTGGCTGCGCAGATAGAGCTACTGGACGCTCGCTTAGCCACGCATAACAAAACCATTGCCAGCACCGCGGCAAAAGCAGCAGCCGCAGCAAAAGCCGCAGCGCAGGCAAAGGCCCAGACCGAAGCCAAACGTGCGGCTGTTGAGAAGGCACGCAAGGCAGCTGATGCCGAGGCTAAACGCGTTGCCGAAGAACGAGCACGGTTTGCGGCAGAGGCACAACGTCTGGCAGCGGCTGAAAAAGCCGCTGCTCAGGCTGAAGCCAAACGCAGTGCCGCTGCTCATGCACGTAAGGCAGCCGAGGCGGAGACCCGACGCCAAACTCAGGAACAAGCGTTGCGCCACGCTCTGGCTGACGGAGCATTCCCCGTACTGGGCGCGGCAGTCGCAGCCGGTCCAGTGTTCACACTCGCTGGCAGTAGTCTGATCACAAATCCGGCAACAACCTCGGCAATCCAGGCTGCGTTACGAACTGCGATAGCCATGGCTATCGAATCGGCCATCGCAGTAGCCGCACCGGCTTTGGCAGGATTTGCGGCCCTGCTTTATCCATCGGAACTGGGCAACGGTGACCTCTATGCCTTGAGCGTCCCGCTGTCCGAACTTGCACCGGGTAATTCCGACGATCTGCACGCCATCGCAGCTGCGCAAGGTGAGGTCAACCTGCCGGTCGTTATTGGCTCCAGAACTGTGGGTAACAGAACGGAATTTGTCGTGACAGGTGGCAACAGTACATCGGCGCGCTCCAAAGCACCGGTTCGGTTCGCCACGCCTGATTCCCACGGTAATTTTTACAGGTCCTACAGCCCCGACGCCACTTCCACCAGCATGATCTGGACGCCCATAGTGAAGCCGGGTAGCGCGTCCACAGTATTGCCGGCGGCCATGCCAAACGTGACCGCCTACAAAGGCCCTACCCCGATGGCGGTAGACGGGCGAATCGATACGCACCCGGAGTTTGATCTCTACAGTTTTGGTGGGTTTGTCACGGTGTTCCCCGTTGAATCGGGTCTTCCACCGATCTATACCGTCTTCAACAGTCCTTATGAGGGCGCGACTACCAAGGGTGAGCACAGTGGACGCGACTTTAATCCGGAGCAGGCAGGTGGACCTATTCTTGAGCTGGATTGGCGGACAGCGACGATTACTCAGGAGGGGATAGACGCCGTGAAGCTGCATATCGCACGACTGAATCAGTCTGATGCGAATGATGTCATGGTCGAACGGCTTCAGAGTATTGTGAGTGGCAAGGTCGATGTCACCGATACAGATCGACGGTACTACACTCACGAAATCAGGGAACTCGAAAGATTTCGAGCTATGGGACTGGCTGATAACTTTTCACCCAAAGAAGGCTCACCTGACTGGAATAATGCTCATACCGCAACGCTCGAAGATTATAAAATCTCAGATCGCGAGACATTGTTTTATACGTCGGATGCCTTAGCAAAAGCAAACCTACAGGACGAAAGAGATTACCAGCAGCTTCTGAAGGAGATGTCGCAATGAACACTGTTGAGCAAATAGTCAAGAACGAGCCATTGGAAGAGATCGTCACGGTATTTGCGTTACTGAGAGCACACCCACATTTAGACATGCTGATCAGACGCCACAATCGTGAGCTTGTACAGCATGGAGAACTTGAAAAAGCTTACATAAAACTTTTCGAAGCAGGAGTATTGATAAGCGGTGATAAAGGGCTATGCATCAAAGGTCCAAACTGGAAAGCGCCTAAATTCATGTTAGAGAAGAGATACACCTGACACATACTATACCCAAGCAACTTGGCCGCTGAAATCTCAGCGACACTTTTTAAATGCTACAAGATTATTTTTGCGCCTTACTTTTACCAACAGCAGACTCCCAAACCTTCTAAGGCCTATTCCTACAACAAAGCAAGAATCCCACTACGGCCCCATCAAAAACTCACTGTTAGGCTGAATGTCAGTCACAGCATTCTGTTTTGACTTTAAACCTCAGTGAGTTTTTATGACACTTATCAACTACAACAGCTATCGCTCGGTAAAAGGCTTCAACAATAGAATTCGTTTTCTAGTCTTTCATTACACCGCCGCGAACTTTTCATCCTCCATCAACGCACTGACCGGTTCCTCTGTCAGCGCCCACTACCTCATCCCGGACTTCAGCGACCCGAGTTACTTGAAAGCAGGTTTCCAGGAACCGCAGATTTTCAATCTGGTCGACGAGAACCAACGAGCCTGGCACGCGGGGGTGAGCAGTTGGGGTGGTCGCACGAATCTGAACGACACCTCGATCGGTGTTGAAATCGTCAACCTGGCCACCGATAACCACGGGCAATTCACTTTCCCGCCTTATCAACCTCAGCAAGTCGAGGCGATCGAATACCTGGCGTTGAACATCCTCAAGCGCTATCCGGACATCAGCCCGGTCAATGTGGTGGGACACTCGGATATTGCTGCTGGCAGGAAAAGCGATCCCGGCCCGATGTTCCCTTGGCATACGCTGTATCTGAAGGGCATCGGCGCATGGTTCGATGAACCCACGCAGAAAGCTTACACCCGCGCCTACCAATGCAACGGCCTGCCGACTCGCGAGCAACTGCTCGGCTTGTTCCGCAAATATGGGTATGACACGTCGGCAGCCGCCACAAGTGCGGGTTTTCAGCGTTTGGTGCGAGCCTTTCAGCTGCACTTTCGTCCAGCGAAATACGACGGTGTGATGGACATCGAGACTGCCGCGAATCTGGCGGCGCTGGTGAAGAAATACGTCCCCTGACCACCGTTGCCGCGCGTGACGGCAACGGGTCGAGGCCGCAAGGTCAAACGGTGTAGCGCTGCAAGTTCGCCATCATTTCCTTCAACGCTTCAAGGTTGTCATTGGGGTGTACCGCCCCCTCGAAATCACAGATCTGCTGCCAGTGGGTCGCGACGTCTTCGGGCGAGAAACCTTTGCTTGGATCGAAGCCGGCACCCAGGCTGCGCTCCCAACGCACCTTGCCCATCCAGCCGCCGCCCACTTCAAACAACCCGGAGGTTTCCCGGCAGGTCTCGCTGGCCAGGTACACCACCAGCGGGCTGACGAGTTCAGGCTTGAGCTGTTCGAACACCTGCGGCGGGATCAGGCCTTCGGTCATGCGGGTGCCACCGGTGGGCGCGATGGCATTGACCAGAATATTGTTCTTGCGACCTTCGATGGCCAGGGTGCGCGTCAGGCCATAAAGGCCGAGCTTAGCCATGCCGTAGTTGGATTGACCGAAGTTGCCGTAGATGCCGGACGTGGAGGCCGTAAAGATCACCCGCCCGTAATTCTGCTCACGCAGGTATGGCCAGGCGGCGCGGGTGACTTTGTAGGCGCCCTCGACATGGACGCGGTAGACCAGATCCCAGTCGGCGTCCTCCATTTTGTGGAAGGTCTTGTCCCGCAGGATCCCGGCGTTGTTGACCACTACATCGACCCGGCCAAACACGTCGAGCGCGTTTTGAACAAGCTTGTCGCCATCGGTGACGGAGTCGTGGTTCGCTTCGGCAATTCCGCCGGCTTGGCGAATTTCAGCGACCACCCGATCCGCCGCCGAGGCGTTGGCCCCTTCTCCCTGGGCGGAGCCGCCGAGGTCGTTGACCAGCACTTTGGCCCCCTGCCTGGCGAACAACAGGGCATGGGCCCGCCCCAGGCCACCGCCGGCTCCCGTGACGATCACGACTTTATCTTCGAAGCGCACAGATTCACTCATGGGCAGAACTCCAGCAGGCAATAGGACAATGCCCCGAGTGTCGGGCACAGGGCGGTTGGTCACAATCAACAGGGTTGCAAGTGAATGGTGGCCAATAAGGTGAGGGGATGATACGAGCCGGATCTGCTGTGGGCTCCGCGACCCTCACCAGAGGCGGGACCGAGTCGCTGCCATCGCGAGCAGGCTCGCTCCCACACAGGCCTGCGTAGACTCGCCTCTCCGTGGGAGCGAGCCTGCTCGCGATAGTGCTCCAACCTTCAACACTTATGAGCAGACCACCTGCCTGACCGGTGCGGCCATGTTTTCGCGAAACTCCAGGTAATGCTTGAGTACCTGCACCGGGGCTTCGGTGTGCGGGTAGTGGCCGATGTCGGGCAGCAGTACGGTGTCGGGGTTGGGGATCAGCGCCTCGTAGCGCGCCACCATGTGTTCACCGGAAATCGGATCGACCGCGCCGTCGATCACCCGCAGCGCCACCTCGCCGCGCTGCATGGCCTGCACCCAGCGGTCACGCTGCACACGCCGTTCGGGAATGTAGGCAATGAGTTTGTGCATGATCCGCGGTCCATTATGGGTTTCGACCAGGCTCCAGTAATCGTCCAGCTCGCTTTCGGTCGGGCCAGTCCTGGGGCCGAATATCTGGCGAAAACTCTTGACCAGGCCTTCTCGGGAAAAAGCTCGGCCCAGTAGCCAGCCCAAGGGGCTGAGCAACAGTTTTTGCATCAGCACCGGACGATGGGTTTCGGGAAACAGACCGCCGTTGAGAAAGACACAACTGGCGAGTTCGATGCGCGCCTCGTAGTGACGG
The DNA here is from genome assembly GCF_057787095.1 of Pseudomonas sp. N-1-13. NCBI lineage: Bacteria > Pseudomonadati > Pseudomonadota > Gammaproteobacteria > Pseudomonadales > Pseudomonadaceae > Pseudomonas > Pseudomonas sp. N-1-13. The sequence continues at coordinate 4,880,824 of NZ_JBYNRI010000001.1, forward strand.
GCGATCAGTTCCTGGGCCACGCTGTCACCATAATCATGGGCCAGTACATGCACAGCTTGCTTCACATTCAAATGCGCCAGCAAAGCCTGCTGCAGGTCAGCCTGCTCCAACAGGCTGTAGACATGATCCGTCGGCTTGGCCGAGTCGCCAAAACCGAGCATGTCACAGGCGATCACCCGATAACGCTGTGCCAGCGGCTGCCACAGGTAATGCCAGTCCCAACTGGCGGTGGGGAAACCATGGATCAGCAACAACGGCTCGCCGTGCCCCGCCACCCAATACCGGATAGCGTGGCCACGGAACATCAATGTCTGGCCGCGCTGGCGCCAAATACGCAGGGGAATCTGGACCAGAGGCATCAGCATCTATAACCCGAATCTTGTTGATCCAGCTTGCGCAGCAACGCCGGCCATGCCAGCGCGCCTCCCATGCCTTGGGCGCTTTTGGTCACCCCGGCAATCATCGCCCGGGCGCCGGCCAGTATCTGCGGCTCGATGGCGATCAGTTCAGCCCCACCGTTGAGCGCCAGGACCTGGATGTCACAGGCTCGCTGGAAGGTGAACATCATCAGGAAGGTGTCGGCAATGGTGCCGCCGCAGGTCAGCAGACCGTGATTGTGCAGCATCAGGAAATTATTGGCGCCCAGATCCGCCTGCAGGCGGGCCTTCTCTTCGTGATTGAGGGCCACGCCTTCATAGGCGTGATACGCCAGACTCGACAATACGAACAACGATTGCTGGCTGATAGGCAACACACCCTGCTTCTGTGCCGACACAGCAACGCCGGCCGCCGTGTGGGTATGCAGCACACACACCACATCGTGCCGCACCTCATGCACCGCACTGTGGATGGTATAACCGGCCGGATTGATCTCGTAGGGGCTGTCCATCAGCTTGTTGCCGGCCTGATCGACCTTGACCAGGCTCGAGGCGGTGACCTCATGAAACATCAACCCGAACGGGTTGATCAAAAAATCATCGGTCCCGGGCACCTTGGCGGATATATGCGTGAAAATCAGGTCATCCCAGCCATACAGGGCGACTAGCCGGTAACAGGCGGCCAGATCGACGCGGGTTTGCCATTCGGCGGCACTGACCTGATCCTTGATGCTGAGTGTCGATGGGACGGGCGCTACGCTCACGGCTCTGACCTCTGCTTTCTAGTTATAGGTGCTTGTTCTGAAACAGTCATGAACAAGCTAACCAGTCTAGTCAGCTCCCGCGAGGTCGGTAGTTGCATTGGCAGCCAGCTTACTGGCCGAGCGAGTCATCCGGGGATGGCCGTTCACCTCACATTACGTTAGCGACGCAGCGCGTCGATCAACGCCTCCAGCCAAGGTTCGGCATCGGTTTCCGGGGTGACGCTTTCGCTGGCATCCAGACGCAACATGGGCAATACCTCGCGCACGCCCAGCTCGGCGAACAACTCGCGCATCTGCTCGCCACCGCCGCAGAAGGTATCGCCATAACTGGCGTCGCCCAGGCCTATCACGGCACCCGGCAGGTCACGAAAAAAGGCTGGCAATTGGTCGCGAATCGTCGAATATAAGGGCATCAAGTTGTCCGGCAACTCTCCCATGCCCGTCGTGGAAGTCACGGCCAGCAAGGCCGCCGGGCCAAACGCCTGAATGTCCGCAAGGCTTGCGCGCGGGTTGTGCAGCGTTTCAAAACCCGCTTCACCGAGCAGTTTGGCGGCGTGCCGAGCGACTTCTTCGGCGGTCCCGTAGACGGAACCCGAAAGGATGGCGACTTTCATCAATCTGATCCTGAACCTGAATAAAAAGAGCGGCGATAGTAGCAGGCTCAGACGCAACGCTGCGATTGACTCTCAACATCCAATAATGGCCAGTAGACATCGCGGTAGGTTCTTCTAAAATGCAGCGCACACAGGGATGTTCAAGGGATGTCGCCCATGATTAATGCTCAACTGATGCAACTGGTCATCAACGCCTCGAACGACGGCATTGTCATCGCTGAAAAAGAAGGCGATGAAGACAATATCCTGATCTATGTAAACCCGGCTTTCGAACGGCTGACCGGCTACAGCAGTGAAGAGATTCTTTATCAGGATTGCCGATTCCTGCAGTCAGGTGATCGCGACCAGCCGGCCCTGGAGCAGATTCGCACGGCCCTCAAGCAGAACGGTGCCTGCCGGGAAATTCTGCGCAACTACCGCAAGGACGGCAGCCCTTTCTGGAATGAGTTGTCTCTGTCGACGGTGAAAAACGAGGCTGACGGACGCACTTATTTCGTGGGCGTGCAAAAAGACGTGACCGCTCAGGTCAAGGCTCAGCAACGCGTCGCCCAGCTGGAAAAGGAGCTGGCCGAAGCACGAGCAACCATTGCCCGACTCGAAGCGACGAACGGCGCAAACAAACCGGCGAATTAGCGGTCAGTCACTACAATCACCAGTGAAAGTGTAAATCCTCTTTTCGAGCACATCATGCAGCGCGACGCCCTACTGACGCAGGATGAATTGGATTTCATCCGGACCATGCAGCACAACCCGCAACTCAACGAGCGGGATGTCACGTCGAGCTTGCTGGTAAACGGCGGGTCGCAGATTCGTGACTTGCTGACGCGCCTGGCGGCTAACGAACAGGTCACGCTGCAAGCCAACTTCGAAAACCAGCAAATGACTTTTCCGTTGCACCTGGTGGAAGACGAATTCCACGCAATGCACCTGCGTCTGGGGGTGCCCAGCATCTACGAAGATGGGCCGAAAATTCGGCCATGGCGCCTCACGCTTGACGAGCCGGTGGCGCTGGAAAATGCCAAAGGCCTGCCCGGGCCGCTCTGGGCCCATGAGGTGTCCTGCAAAGGAATCCTGTTGCAAAACCGCAGTCGGACCAAGCCGCCAAAGCAATTTGCCTTGTGGTTCAGCCCATCAGGTTATGAAAGGATTTCCTTGCGCGGCACACTGGAACGGGAAACCGATCAGGGCTTATACGCCTACCACCTGAGCCAGAATGACGAGGATGAGACCGAACGCCTGCGTCAATACATCCTTCAGCAACACCGCCTGACCCATCCGGCCATGCACATCTGATGCACGGCTTGACCTGCCGGTTATCAGGTATCCAAAGTACCTGCCAATAGTTGTCGCAACCGCTGGTGCATCAAGGTCCCTTCACTGCCCAGGCAACCTATCGACGACCCCGCGAGGCTGTCCTGAAGCAGATCGGACGCATCACCGGCCAGCATCAGCGGGCAGTCCAGGCCCATCGCCAACTTGTTCAGGCGCTTAGGTAACTCGGCAGGCGGTGCATGGTTGGAAACCAGCACCAACGCCAACGGCTGGACCTTTTGGCACACCAGGGTCAGTTCGTCGAATGGCAGCCCAATGGTCAACACCCTGACGCCGACTTCCGCCTTGGAGACGAACAGCGCCGTGACCAGCAACTCCAGCTCTCGACATTGACCGACAATGCCCACGACCAACACCCGTCGCGACTGGGCTTCGCGCTTGAGCAGGAGTCGCTGGATAATGCGTGAGCGCAGGAACCCATCGAAAAACACCCATTCGCTGGTTTGTCCGAACTCCTGCTGGCGTTGCTGCAACTGCCGCCAGACCGGCATCAGGATGTCCTGAAATACGATCGGCACGGCGTAGGTGGAAAATATCTGCCCGTAGAGACGGTCCAGCTCTATGTCGTCAAAGTTGCCAACCGCCCCAGCCACCTGTTGTTGCCACTGGGCATAATCGGCTCTCACCAGATCCGAGGAAATAAGCGCGGAAACCGGTTGCACCGATTCGGTCTTGGTCAGGATCTTTCCCACTTTGCTCACGGCCACCCCGCGCTCAATCCAGGCGAGGATGCTGCGCACCTTTTCGATATCGCCCACGGAGTACAAGCGATGCCCGCTTTCGGTGCGTGTGGGCTGGATCAGACCGTAGCGACGCTCCCATGCGCGCAAGGTCACGGGATTCACGCCGGTCAGTCGCGCTACTTCGCGGATGGGGAACAGTTCCTCCTGCCTCAAGGCAGTGGTTGCCTGGAAAACGAAGTTATCCTCAGTGATTACGCTCATTTTGGCAGACAATTCCGGCTGGCAAATTGGATCCCAGTGTACTCCCTCTGAGTCATAGGATGACAAGAACAAACGCCACTGATGCGCGATTTTGTTGCTTTTCACTCAAGAAGGAATAAACCTTGCGTGCTTTTTGGCGAACGGACGCGCCCCACCACCCTGGGGCGTTCCCGCGAATCTCCTACCCGGAGTACCGCACCTGTTTTACGGAGATACATAATGTCTACCTCACCCGTCACCTTGATGGTTGCCCGTCGTGTCGCCAATGGGCGCTATCAGGACCTGATCGTCTGGTTGCGCGAAGGCGAACAATTGGCCACCGACTTTCCCGGCTACCTGGGTTCCGGTGTACTCGCGCCACCGCCTCAGAGCGATGAATTCCAGATTATTTTCCGCTTTGCCGACGAGCAGACCCTGCATGCCTGGGAGCACTCGGCCTCGCGCACGGCGTGGCTGGCGCGAGGCAGCGAGCTGTTTGCCCACCCTTCGGAACACAGGGTGCGCGGTATCGACGGTTGGTTTGGCGCCGGCGATCAACGGCCACCGCGCTGGAAACAGGCCGTGGCCATCTGGCTCGCGTTCTTTCCGGTGTCGCTGCTGTTCAACTTTCTGCTGGGGCCATTGCTCAGTGAGCTGGGAATGATGAGCCGCGTGCTGATCAGCACACTCATTCTGACGCCATTGATGGTCTATCTGTTTATTCCGATGTCGACTCACCTGCTGGCGGGTTGGTTGAACGGTGCAGCGCCCAAAGCACTGCCAGCCAAGCCGGCTACGCAGAATCAGTGATGCCGGGCCGTTCTCGTCGGCCGCAGCGTTCGCGTTCAACAAGGGTCACTGTGGGAGCGGGCTTGCTCCCACAGAGTCGTCGCCACCTTGCGTCGCTGTTATAGTTTTACGATTGCCGTGAACCGAGCCTTCCTATGCCCAGCGCCACCGCTCCGATCCTGATCACTGGCGCAGCCCAGCGCGTCGGTTTGCACTGCGCCCGTCGATTGCTCGAAGACGGTCATCCGGTAATCGCCACTTTCCGCACCGAGCGCCCGGGCGTGCAGGCGTTGCGGGATCTGGGGGCGATCGTGCTGTTCGCTGACTTTTCCAATGAAACCGGGATTTCGGCCTTCATTGATCAGCTCAAGCAGCACACCGACCGATTGCGCGCCATTGTCCACAACGCCTCGGCATGGATGACCGAGACGCCCGGCCACGAAGCCGCTGCGTTCAACGCCATGTTCGCCGTGCACATGCTCGCCCCCTACCTGATCAACCTGCAGTGTGCCGAGCTGCTGCAACGCTCAACCCCGGCGGATATCGTGCACATCAGCGATGACGTCACGCGCAAGGGCAGCAGCCGGCATATCGCCTATTGCGCCACCAAGGCCGGGCTCGAAAGCCTGACCCTGTCGTTCGCGGCGAAATACGCGCCACACATCAAGGTCAACGCAATTGCCCCGGCCCTGCTACTGTTCAATCCCGAAGACGACGCGGCCTACCGTGCCGAGGCCCTGGCCAAGTCCGCGCTGGGCATCGAGCCCGGCAGCGAAGTGATCTATCAGAGCCTGCGTTATCTGCTGGACAACCCCTACGTCACCGGCACGACCCTGACCGTCAACGGCGGCCGGCACGTCAAATAGCCTTGCTTCGAGGATGCACCATGGCGCTATCGCCCCAGAACTATCGCGAGATCCTCATCGGCCTGGGTGAAGACCCGGAACGCGAAGGCCTGTTGGATACTCCGGTGCGCGCGGCCAAGGCCATGCAGTACCTTTGTCACGGCTATGAACAAAGCGTCGAACAGATCGTCAACGGCGCCCTGTTCGCCTCCGACAGCGATGAAATGGTGATCGTCGCCGACATCGAACTCTATTCCCTGTGCGAACATCATCTGCTGCCCTTCATTGGCAAGGCTCATGTGGCTTATATTCCTACGGGCAAGGTCCTGGGGCTGTCGAAGATCGCCCGGCTGGTGGACATGTTCGCCCGCCGCCTGCAAATCCAGGAAAACCTCACCCGGCAAATTGCCGACGCGGTGCAGCAGGTCACCCAGGCCGCCGGCGTTGCCGTGGTGATCGAAGCCCAGCACATGTGCATGATGATGCGCGGTGTCGAAAAACAGAACTCGACCATGAACACCTCGGTGATGCTCGGCGTCTTTCGCGAATCCAGCACCACCCGCCAGGAGTTCCTGCAATTGATTCGACGGAGCAAGTAAATGCCACAACTTCAACCCGCCATGGCGCGCATCAAGGTCAAGGACTTGCGCTTGCGCACGTTCATTGGCATCAACGAGGACGAAATCCTCAACAAACAGGATGTGTTGATCAACCTGACCATCCTCTACGCGGCCCAGGATGCGGTGCGCGACAACGACATCGACCACGCTCTGAACTACCGCACCATCACCAAGGCGATCATCGCCCACGTGGAAGGCAACCGTTTCGCCCTGCTCGAACGCCTGACCCAGGAACTGCTCGATCTGGTCATGGCCAACGAATCGGTGCTGTATGCCGAAGTCGAAGTCGACAAGCCCCACGCCTTGCGATTTGCCGAGTCGGTATCGATTACGCTCGCCGCCAGCCGGGCTACTTCGTAGCCGCTAAAAGCTACAAGCTGTAAGCTTCAAGCCTGATGACCGCAAACCCACTTGCAGCTTGAAGCTTGCCACTTGAAGCTGTCTCGCAGAGACCACCATGAACGACCAACAACGCCTCGAACTTGAAGCCGCCGCTTTCCGTCGGCTGGTTGCCCACCTGGACAGCCGCAAGGATGTGCAGAATATCGACCTGATGAACCTCGCCGGCTTCTGCCGTAACTGCCTGTCCAAGTGGTACAAGGCAGCTGCCGATGAACGCCAGATCGAGGTCAGCCTCGATGACGCCCGCGAAGTGGTTTACGGCATGCCCTACGCCGAGTGGAAAGCCCAATACCAGCAAGAAGCCAGCGCCGAACAGCAAGCGGCGTTCGCCAAAGGAAAACCCGATGCCTGACCTGAACACCCTGCGCGCCAGCCTCAAGAGCGGCGAACACATTTTTGCCGACACCCTGGCGTTTATCGCCAATGGCTACGACTACCAGCCTCAGCCTTTTAAAAACGGTGACGTCGACAACGCCGCCGGGCAGAACGAAGGTTCCTGCAAGACCCTGGGCCTGGCGCTGCTCGAAGGCTTGAGCGATCAAGAAGCGCTGCTGGCGTTCGGCGAACATTACCGGTCGGTACTGGCCACGCCTGAGGGCAGCGACCACGGCAATATCCGGGCGCTGATGGCCCATGGCTTGGCGGGTGTGAAGTTCGAGACTCAGCCGTTGCGGCGGCGCTGACCCAACGCGCCTCCCCTCTGTGCCGAGGTCCGCTTTTCTGTGGCGAGGGAGCTTGCTCCCGCTGGGCTGCGAAGTAGCCCCCAGACGGCCCCGGCATGTGAACTGATGCACCAGGCGTGCTGATTTGGGACTGCTGCGCAGTCCAGCGGGAGCAAGCTCCCTCGCCACAGAAACAGTTCTCGCCAGACTCACTGATCTCACATCCCGACTTTTAAGATTGACCCGGCAACTTTATTTCGTTTGCCGGCCACCTCTGCTCGCGGCTTAGATAAAGGGAATCTTTCCTTCCTCCGAGCCGTCATCCATGAGCAGTGAAACCATCAGCCAATCGATTTCCACCGTGCACCCTGTCAGCCTCAGCCACGGCAAAAATGCCGAGGTCTGGGACACCGACGGCAAACGCTACATCGATTTCGTGGGCGGCATCGGCGTGTTGAACCTTGGCCACTGCCATCCCCGTGTCGTCGAAGCCATCCGCGAACAGGCAACCCGGCTGACGCACTACGCCTTCAACGCCGCCCCGCACGCACCCTACATCGAATTGATGGAGCGTCTGGCAGCATTTATCCCGGTGGATTACCCGGTCAGCGGCATGCTCACCAACAGCGGCGCCGAAGCCGCGGAAAACGCCTTGAAGATCGTGCGCGGCGCCACGGGGCGCACGGCCGTCATCGCCTTTGATGGCGGCTTCCACGGCAGAACCCTGGCCACTCTCAATCTCAACGGCAAGGTCGCGCCCTACAAACAGAAAGTCGGCGTACTGCCCGGACCGGTCTATCACCTGCCCTACCCCAGCAAGGACAACGGCGTCACCTGCGAAGAAGCGTTGAAGGCCATGGAGCGGTTGTTCAGCGTCGAAATCGACGTGAATGACGTGGCGTGTTTCATCGTCGAACCTGTGCAGGGCGAAGCCGGTTTCCTGCCGATGGATATTGCCTTTGCCCAGGCCCTCCGACAGTTCTGCAACGAGAAAGGCATCGTGCTGATCATCGATGAAATCCAGTCCGGCTTCGGTCGCACCGGCCAGCGCTTTGCGTTCTCGCGACTGGGCATCGAGCCGGACCTGATCCTGCTGGGTAAAAGCATTGCCGGCGGCGTCCCCCTGGGCGCCGTGGTGGGGCGCAAGGCGCTGCTGGACAATCTGCCCAAAGGTGGCTTGGGCGGCACTTACTCAGGCAATCCCATCGCCTGCGCCGCCGCATTGGCAACCCTGGAGGAAATGACCGACGCAAACCTGCAAGCCTGGGGCACGCAACAGGAAGAGGCGATAGTCAGCCGCTACGCGTCATGGCGCAGTCGCGGGCTGTCCCCTTACCTGGGCCGCCTGACTGGCGTCGGGGCAATGCGCGGCATCGAACTGGCCCATGCCGACGGCAGCCCGGCTTCGGCACAATTGACACAATTGCTGGCCTTGGCGCGGGAGTCTGGTTTGTTGCTGATGCCCAGCGGTAAATCGCGGCACATCATTCGGCTGCTGGCGCCGTTGACGACCGAGGCGGCGGTGTTGGAGGAAGGGTTGGATATTCTGGAGACGTGCTTGGCGAAGCTGTCTTGAAATACAGATTCCCCTGACCACACAAAAAACTGTGGGAGCGAGCCTGCTCGCGATTCGGTGGCACATCCAACACTGATGCAAGCTGACCCGGCGCCATCGCGAGCAGGCTCGCTCCCACAGGGGGGGTTGTGGTGAACAAAACATCTTGTCCACTGAACAGAAAAATCCCGCGCATAAAAAAACCGGCCGAAGCCGGTTTTTTTGTACCTGTTGAATCAGAACGAAGCGTTCTGCAGACCATCCAGGTAACGCTCGGTGTCCAGGGCTGCCATGCAACCGGCACCCGCCGAGGTAATCGCCTGACGGTAGACGTGGTCCGCCACGTCGCCGGCCGCGAAGATACCTTCGACGCTGGTGGCGGTGGCGTTGCCGTCGCGGCCGCCCTTGACCACCAGGTAGCCGTCCTTGAGTTCCAGCTGGCCTTCGAACAACGAGGTGTTCGGAGTGTGGCCGATGGCGATGAACACACCGTCGACTTTGATCTCGTCAAAGCTGCCGTCGTTGTTCTTCAGCCGGGCACCGGTCACGCCCATGTTGTCGCCCAGCACTTCATCCAGGGTGGCGTTGAGCTTGAGGATGATCTTGCCTTCAGCCACACGGGCATTGAGCTTGTCGATCAGGATCTTCTCGGCGCGGAAGGTTTCGCGACGGTGGATCAGGGTGACCGTGCTGGCGATGTTGGCCAGGTACAGGGCTTCCTCGACGGCGGTGTTACCGCCACCCACCACAGCCACGGGCTTGTTGCGGTAGAAGAAGCCGTCGCAAGTGGCACAGGCGGAAACGCCTTTGCCCATGAAGGCTTCTTCCGATGGCAGGCCCAGGTAACGAGCGCTGGCGCCGGTTGCAATGATCAGGGCATCGCAGGTGTAGGTCGCGCTGTCACCGGTCAGGGTGTACGGCTTGGCGGCGAAATCCACGGCATTGATGTGGTCGAAAACGATCTCGGTCTCGAAGCGCTCGGCGTGCTCTTTCATACGCTCCATCAACACCGGGCCGGTCAGACCGTGGACGTCGCCCGGCCAGTTGTCGACTTCGGTGGTGGTAGTCAATTGACCGCCGGCTTGCATGCCGGTAATCAGCAGCGGCTTGAGGTTGGCACGGGCGGCATACACCGCAGCGCTGTAACCGGCAGGGCCGGAACCGAGAATAATCACTCGCGAATGACGCACTTCAGACATGACCTGCTCCTGTTGACCGGCCCTTGCGGGCCGGAACGCCGGGTGAGCGGCGCGAATAAAAGGGACTGTTGACGCACTTGGGGAAGGCTTGGGTTCGACAGTCCTGAAAAGAATGGGTGCAGCGTATCGAGGGAGCGAAGATTAAGGAAATACGGTTTAACAATCCAGCTCATAGGTGAGCTCTATCCAGATCAGTCAGTTCAATAAACTCGGCAAACGTTGTTACACGCCATGTCGATGCTTTCCCGAGCCCGGCAAAGCCGGTATGGTCGGCGCGTTCATCTTCGCTCGGAGCCTCTTATGCCCGCCCCCGTCCTGTCCGGCCCGCAATATTTGCGAGAAGGACTCAAACTGGTCTTAAGCCCGGGTCTGCGCTTGTTTGTGCTGTTGCCATTGGTGATCAACCTGGTGCTGTTCGTCGGATTGATCTACCTGGCCGGCCATCAGTTCAGCCTATGGGTCGACACGCTGATGCCGTCGTTACCGGATTGGCTGAGCTTTCTCAACTATGTCCTGTGGCCGCTGTTCGTGGTGCTTGTGGTGCTGATGGTGTTTTTCACCTTCACTATGCTCGCCAATGTCATCGCCGCGCCGTTCAACGGTTTTCTCGCGGAGAAAGTCGAAGTGGTGATCCGTGGCACCGACGACTTCCCGGCCTTCAGCTGGGGCGAGTTGATCGCCATGATCCCTCGCACCTTGGCCCGGGAGGCACGCAAGCTCGGCTACTTCCTGCCCCGCGCCCTGGGCCTGCTGGTGCTGTCCTTCATTCCGGTGATCAATATCGTCGCCGCGCCGTTATGGCTGCTGTTCGGGGTGTGGATGATGGCGATCCAGTACATCGACTACCCGGCGGACAACCACAAGCTGGGCTGGAACGAAATGCTCGCCTGGCTGCGGGAAAAACGCTGGCAGAGCCTGGGTTTTGGCGGCAGCGTGTACCTGGTGCTGCTGATCCCGGTGGTCAACATCCTGATGATGCCGGCAGCGGTAGCCGGCGCGACCTTGTTCTGGGTGCGCGAGCAAGGCGCCGAGACCGCGTTGGCCCGCCAAGGCTGACCCGTCACAAATCCATCATTCAAGCGTCACAATGGCGAAATGGCCCCGGTCGACACTGGGGTCATGAGCACACACCTGCATATCACCCTCATCACCGAAACCTTCCCGCCGGAAATCAATGGCGTGGCCAATACCCTGGGCCGCCTGTGCGACGGCTTGCGCGCTCGCGGGCATCAGGTGGAATTGATACGGCCCCGTCAGGCTGGCGACCAACGCCAGGCCAGCGACGAGCAGTTGTTGCTGTGCCGAGGCTGGCCGCTACCGGGGTACCCGGGCTTGCAGTGGGGCCAGGCTTCGATGCACAAGCTGCTGCGGCGCTGGAAACGTCATCGCCCGGACGTGCTGTATATCGCCACGGAAGGGCCGCTGGGTTTATCGGCATTGCGGGCCGCGCGGCGCCTGGGCATCTCGGTGGTCAGTGGCTTCCACACCAATTTCCAGCAATACACCCAGCAGTATGGCCTCGGGTTGTTGAGTCGTGTCCTCACCCATTACCTGCGCTGGTTCCACAACAGCTCCAGCCTGACCCTGGTGCCGAGCCTCAGCCAGCGCATAGAGCTGGAACGCCGGCATTTCGAGCGCGTGGCGCTGTTGTCCCGCGGTGTGGACAGCCAACTGTTCCATCCGATCAAACGCTCGACAACCCTGCGTGAGGCCTGGGGCTTGGGCGATGACGATATTGCGCTGATCCACGTCGGGCGTCTGGCGTCGGAGAAGAACCTGGGTCTGCTCAAACGCAGTTTCAACACACTGTGCAGCGCTTTCCCGGAGCGGCGGCTGAAACTGGTGGTAGTAGGCGACGGTCCACAACGGGCCGCGCTGCAACAGGAACTGCCCGACGCGATCTTTTGTGGGGCCCAGCGTGGCGAATCGCTGGCCTGCCACTATGCGTCCGGGGATGTATTCGTCTTTCCGAGCCTGACCGAAACCTTCGGCAATGTCGTGCTGGAGGCGCTGGCGTCCGGGTTGGGTGTGGTGGCCTATGATCAGGCCGCGGCGGCGCAACACATCCGTCACGGTCACAACGGCGTGCTGGCCATGCCGGGGGATGAAGAGGCGTTCTGCGACGCGGCCCGGTGGCTGCTGGAGGAGCGTGAAACCTTGCGTTGTGTGCGGCTCAATGCGCGCCAGCATGCCAGTCGCCAGGGCTGGCCATCGGTGATCGAGCAGTTCGAGACGCAGTTGCGCGGGGTTTGTGTCGGTGAACAGGTGATGCCAGCTGCGCCGACGGTGCGCTGATTTTTTCAGTGATGCTGGGGCCGCCATCGCGAGCAGGCTCGCTCCCACAGGGTGTTGTGTTGATCACACGTTCGGTGAACAACCCAAATCCGGTGTGGGAGCGAGCCTGCTCGCGATGGCAGGCGCCGCTTAAACCAGTGTCATCAACGCCTCACGGCTGAACGGCAAGATCTCCTGCTCCCGGCCTTCACGCACTTTTTGCGCCCAATCCGGGTCTACCAGCAGGGCTCGCCCCACCGCCACCAGGTCGAACTCATCATTGTTCAGGCGCTCCAGCAGTTTCTCCAGGCTGGCCGGCTGCGCGACTTTGTCGGTGTTGACCATAAACTGCAGGAACTCGCCATCCAGGCCAACGCTGCCGACGGTGATGGTTGGCTTGCCGGTCAGCTTGCGGGTCCAGCCCGCCAGATTCAGCTCGGAGCCTTCGAATTCAGGCTCCCAGAAGCGACGTGTCGAGCAATGGAAAATATCCACACCGGCCTCTGCCAAAGGCTTGAGGAATTCGCCCAAGGCCTCTGGCGTTTGCACCAGACGCGCGGTGTAGTCCTGCTGCTTCCATTGGGAGAAACGGAAGATGATCGGGAACCCTTCACCTACCGCAGCACGCACGGCGCGGATCAGTTCGATGGCGAAGCGCGATCGGTTGGCCAGACTTCCACCATAACCGTCGGTGCGCTGGTTGCTGCCCTCCCAGAAGAACTGGTCCACCAGGTAACCATGGGCGCCGTGGATCTCCACGCCGTCCATGCCGATGCTCTGGGCGTCTTTCGCCGCCTGGGCGAACGCTGCGATGACTTCGTCGATATCCGCCTGGGTCATGCCGTGAACCACGACCTGGCCGTCCTTGAGTTTTTCCGAAGGACCATAGCCCGGCACGCTCGCGTCCGGCTCGGTCCCCAAGCGCCGCACGTTACCTACGTGCCAGAGCTGCGGAACGATCTTGCCGCCTTCGGCATGCACGGCATCAACCACTTGTTTCCAGCCGGCCAGCGCGGCCTCGCCGTAAAAATGCGGTACGTTCGGATAACCGTTGGAGGCCTTGTGCCCGACGGTCGTGCCTTCGGTAATGATCAGACCGACGCCGGCCGCCGCGCGACGGCGGTAATATTCCACGACGTTGGCGTTCGGCACGCCGCCTGGGGAAAAGGAGCGAGTCATCGGCGCCATCACGACCCGGGTCGGCAGCTCCAGCGCACCGAGATGGAAGGGTTTGAACAAGGCTTTTACAGGCATGGGACACTCCACGGAAACAGGGTCGCAGGTCGAATATGACAGCGATAATATGGACCGTGGAAAGCAATGGGTAGCACTATTGATTTGAATGATTGTGGATCAAAAGGAAGCCGAGAGGAGTGTGCCCGCACACAACAGGGTGATGGTTGCTCCAGAGGTTCAGCTCAAGGCTTTTTCGATAGCCTGGATCACGGCCGGATCATCCGGCGCCGTGCGCGGTGAGAAACGCGCCAGCACCCGACCGTCCTTGCCCAGCAGGAACTTCTCGAAGTTCCAGGTGATGTCCCCCGGAAACTCGGCCCCCTCGCCTGCCAGCAGACGGTACAACTGATGACGGTCGTGCCCGTTCACTTCCAGCTTGCTGGACAACGGGAACGTCACACCATAATTGAGGCTGCAGAAATCCTGGATTTCCTGTTCCGTCCCCGGCTCTTGTCCGGCGAACTGGTTGCAAGGCAGGCCCAGCACACAGAAACCCTTGGCCTTGTATTGCTGATAGAGGTTTTCCAACGCAGCGTACTGAGGTGTCAGGCCACATTTGGAGGCGACATTGACCACCAGCACGACTTGCCCCTTGAACGGCGCCAGATCAAGTTCCTGACCATCCAGGGCTTTAAGTTTAAGGTCGTGAAAAGCACTCATGACGAACTCCAGGTTTGCGGATCTTTTCGAACAGCCATGGACGATGCTAACAGCAACCGACTAAAAAGGCGCCGTAAGGCGCCTTTCCAGTTCACTTGAGCGTAGCCCACAAATCAGTGGTGATGACCACCTTCGCCATGGACGTGACCATGGGCGATTTCTTCCTGGCTGGCATCACGAATGTCGACGATCTTGACCTGGAAGTTCAAGCGCTGACCGGCCAACGGGTGGTTGCCGTCAACGGTGACGTCATCGCCTTCCAGGTCGCGGATGGTGACGATCTGCATCTGGCCATCGGGGGCCGAAGCGTGGAACTGCATGCCTACTTCCAGCTCATCCACGCCCTCGAACATGCTGCGGCTCAGGGTGCTGACCAGCTCGGCGGAGTATTCGCCATAAGCATCTTCCGGCTCAACGGTAACGTTCAGCTCGTCACCGGAAGTTTTACCTTCCAGGGCTTTTTCCAGACCCTGGATGATGTTGCCTGCGCCATGCAGGTAGACCAGCGGAGCGCCGCCGGCAGAGCTGTCGATGACCTCACCAGCGTCGTTGGTCAGGGTATAGTCGATGGAGACAGCCTTATTGGCGGCGATCAGCATGGGGCGAGACCTTTTGCATAAGAATGAAGAACGGACAAGTCTAAACAAGGATTTGCCCGAAAGCGAACGGAACCCGGACAAACGGGCTTGTTCGAACAGACCGACGGTCACCGGTTTTCATCAGGATGAGGACGGGCACTGGGTGGCCGAGCTGTCCTGTGGGCACACCCAGCATCTGCGCCACCTGCCGCCGTGGCAGTCCCGGGCCTGGGTGCTGGACCCGGCGCAACGTATTGAAAAAATAGGCCAGTCCTTTGACTGCGGCTGGTGCGCACAGGCCCCGGTTAGCGATAACCTTGGCGCCTGAATTGACGGTAGACGGCAGTTATAGCCTCGCCTTTGCCATGCACCTTTAGAGAATCCGCATGCAAACTTTTTTTATCGCGCCCACCGATTTTGGTGTGGGTCTGACCTCCATCAGCCTCGGGCTGGTGCGCACACTCGAACGGGCCGGGCTGAAAGTCGGTTTTTTCAAACCTATCGCCCAGCCCCATCCCGGCGATACCGGACCGGAACGCTCCACCGAACTGGTGGCCCGCACCCACGGCCTCAAGCCGCCGCAGCCGCTGGGCCTGGCGCACGTCGAACGCATGCTGGGCGACGGCCAGCTCGATGAGTTGCTGGAAGAAATCATCACCCTCTACCAGCAGGCTGCCATCGGCAAGGACGTGCTGGTCGTCGAGGGTATGGTCCCGACCCGCAACGCCAGCTATGCCGCGCGGGTCAACCTGCACCTGGCCAAGAGCCTGGACGCCGAGGTCATCCTGGTGTCGGCGCCGGAGAACGAAGTGCTGACCGAGCTTTCCGGTCGCGTCGAGCTGCAGGCGCAGTTGTTCGGCGGGCCCAAAGACCCGAAAGTCCTCGGCGTGATCCTGAACAAAGTCCATACCGAGGAAAGCATGGAGGCCTTCTCCGCGCGGCTCAAGGAGCACTCGCCGCTGTTGCGCAGCGGCGATTTCCGCCTGCTGGGTTGCATCCCGTTCCGCCCCGAACTCAACGCCCCACGCACCCGTGACGTGGCCGACCTGATGGGCGCGCAGGTGCTCAATGCCGGCGATTACGAAACCCGGCGCATGAGCAACATCATTATTTGCGCCCGCACCATGCGCAACACCGTGGAGCTGCTCAAGCCCGGCGTGCTGGTGGTGACCCCGGGTGATCGCGACGACATCATCCTGGCCGTGAGCCTGGCAGCGCTCAACGGCGTACCGTTGGCCGGCCTGCTGCTGACCAGCGACACCCTGCCCGACCCGCGCATCATGGACCTTTGTCGAGGCGCCTTGCAGGCGGGGCTTCCGGTGCTGTCGGTCAGTACCGGGTCTTACGACACCGCCAACCTGCTCAATGGCTTGAACAAGGAAATTCCGATCGACGACCGCGAACGTGCGGAGATCATCACCGATTTTGTCGCCAGCCACCTGGATGCCAAATGGCTGCATCAGCGTTGCGGTACGCCACGGGAAATGCGCTTGTCGCCGGCCGTGTTCCGCTACCAATTGATCCAGCGCGCCCAGGCCGCCGACAAACGCATTGTGCTGCCTGAGGGCAGTGAACCGCTGACAGTCCAGGCCGCCGCCATTTGCCAGGCCCGAGGCATCGCTCGCTGCGTGCTACTGGCCAAACCGGCGGACGTCGAGGCAGTGGCTCGAGCCCAGGGCATCGAACTGCCGCCGGGGCTGGAGATCCTCGACCCGGATTCGATTCGTGAGCGTTACGTCGAACCGATGGTGCGGCTGCGCAAGAGCAAAAGCCTGAACGCGCCGATGGCCGAACAGCAACTGGAAGACACCGTGGTGATCGGCACCATGATGCTGGCGCTCGATGAGGTCGACGGGCTGGTGTCCGGTGTTATCCACTCTACCGCCAACACCATCCGCCCGGCCTTGCAACTGATCAAAACCGCCCCGGGATGCTCGCTGGTGTCTTCGGTGTTTTTCATGCTGTTCCCCGAAGAAGTGCTGGTCTATGGCGACTGCGTGATGAACCCGCATCCCAGTGCCGCGGAGCTGGCGGAGATTGCCCTGCAAAGCGCCGACTCGGCTGCCGCGTTCGGCATCACGCCACGGGTGGCAATGCTCAGCTATTCCAGCGGCGAGTCGGCCAGCGGTGAAGAGGTGGAGAAAGTCCGCGAAGCCACCCTGCTGGCCCACGAGGCGCAACACGGCTTGCTGATCGACGGGCCGCTGCAATACGACGCCGCCGCCAACGAAACCGTGGCCCGACAACTGGCGCCCAATAGCCAGGTGGCCGGCCGGGCGACGGTGTTCATCTTCCCGGACCTGAACACCGGCAACACCACCCACAAGGCCGTGCAACGCAGCGCCGATTGCGTCAGCCTCGGGCCAATGCTGCAAGGCCTGCGCAAACCCGTAAACGACTTGCCCCGCGGCGCTCAGGTCGACGACATCGTGTACACCATCGCCCTGACCGCGATCCAGGCCGCCAACCGACCCATGGATATTTAAATGCTGGATTTCCTGCCTGCTCCTGTGCGCGGCGTCATTGCCTCGCTGCTGTTGGCGTTGAACACCATCGCCTGCTGCACCCCGCTGTTCATCGTGGCCATCTTCAAGCTGTTGCTGCCCTTCCCCGCCGCCCAGCGTTTCACCGACTGGCTGATGGGCCACATTCATGAAGCCTGGATCAGCAACAACAAGGCCTGGATGAACCTGCTGCGCCGCACCCGCTGGCACCTCAGCGGCCTGGAAGGCCTGGACTACCAGCACTCGTACCTGATCACCAGCAACCACCAGAGTTGGGTCGATATCATGGTGTTGCAGTACGTGCTGAACCGGCGCATTCGCCCATTGAAGTTCTTTCTCAAGCAGGAACTGATCTGGGTACCGGTGATCGGCCTGGCCTGGTGGGCCCTGGGGTTCCCGTTCATGAAGCGCTACTCCAAGGCTTACCTGGAGAAGTACCCGGAAAAGAAAAGCAAGGACCTGGAAACCACCCGCAAGACCTGCGCGAAATTTCGCAACAACCCCGTGGGCATCTTCAACTTCGTCGAAGGCACACGCTTCACCGAAGGCAAGCATGCCCAGCAACAGTCACCCTTTCGCTACCTGCTCAAACCCAAGGCCGGTGGGATTGCGTTTGTGCTCGATGCCATGGGCGAACAGCTGGAGTCGATCATCAACGTGACCATCCACTATCCCGGCGGCCGACCGGGGTACTGGGATTTGCTCTGCGGAAAAGTTGACGAAGTGGTGGTGCATTTCCAGGAACTGAAGATTCCGCCGCAGTTCATCGGCAGGAACTACGACCAGGACGGCGCCTATCGCCTGGAGTTCCAGGGCTGGATCAATCAGTTGTGGCAGGATAAAGATGCGTTGCTGGAACAGATGCATCGGGAGTATCCAGACCGCCATTGAATCCCTTGTGGGAGCGAGCCTGCTCGCGATTGCGGTGTCTCAGCTTGGATAAATGGAGACTGACCCACCGCTATCGCGAGCAGGCTCGCTCCCACAGTTGACCGAGTTGTTCCTTGAAATGAAAAAGCCCGCAGATGATCGCTCATCTGCGGGCTTTTTCTTGTCGCTTGAAGCTAGAAGCTTGCAGCGGCTTCCTTAGATCGCCCCACGCTTGCGCAGCAGATCCAGCACCTGCTTGACGCTCTCTTCCAGGGTCAGCGACTGGGTGTCGATCACCAGATCGGCGTCCAGCGGCACGTCATACGGGAAGGACTCACCGGGGATGTTGTCGCCGGCAGCAGCGTACAAACCTTGCGGATCACGCTGGGCGCAGACGATTGGCGAGGCCTGGACATAGACCGTCAGCAGACGTTCCTTGCCGATCAGGTCTTTGGCCTGCTCGCGCCCTTCTGCATTCGGCGCGACGAACGCGGCTAGGGTCAGCAGCCCGGCTTCGTTGAACTGACGGGCAACGTGGGCCGCACGACGCCAGTTCTCGGTACGTCCGGCACGGTCCTGTGGCAAGCCCTTGTTCAAGTCATGACGCAGGTTCTGGCCATCGAGCACGAAGACCGCACGACCCATGTCGAACAGCTTGCGTTCCACCGCATAGGCCAGCGTGCTTTTGCCAGCACCCGACAGGCCGCTGAACAGCACCGTGGCCGGTTGCTGGCCGAAGCGTTGGGCGCGCTCTTCCACCGACACATGAGCCAGTTTGCCGTGGTGCGTGCTGGTGCCGTGAGCCAGCGGCTGGGCGACGATCATGCCGGCGCCGACAGTGCCATTGGTCAGGCGATCGATGACGATGAACGCGCCGGTGGTGCGGTTGCTCTCGTAACCGTCCAGGGCGATCGGCGCATCCAGGGCGATCTTCACCTTGCCGATTTCGTTGAGCTGCAACGCGCTGGCCGGGCCTTCTTCCAAGGTGTTCACGTCGACCTTGTTGACGATGCTGGCAATCGAGCCCGGCACGTAACTGGTGGCGCGCTTGATGTCGTATTTCTTGCCCGGCAGCATCGGCTCTTCGGCCATCCACACCAACATCGCTTCGAAGCTGTCGGTGACCGGCGGCACGCTGTCGGCATGCACCAGCAGGTCGCCACGGGAGATGTCGATCTCATCTTCCATGGTCAGCGTCACTGCCTGGCCAGGGCCCGCGTGTTCCAGCTCGCCTTCGAAAGTGACGATGGACTTCACGCGGCTGCTCTTGCCCGAAGGCAGCACCACCACTTCGTCGCCCTTGTGCACGATGCCGCTGGCCAGGGTGCCGGCGAAACCGCGGAAGTTCAGGTTCGGACGGTTGACGTACTGCACCGGGAAACGCAGGTCGGTGAAGTTACGGTCGCCCGCCACTTCCACGGTCTCGAGAATTTCCATCAGCGACTGGCCGGTGTACCAAGGCGAGCGCTCGGACTTGTTCACCACGTTGTCGCCCTTGAGGGCCGACATCGGCACGAAGTGCATGCTGGTGGGCTTCATCTTCAAGCCTTCGGCGAACTTCAGATAGTCGGCCTTGATCGACTCGAACACTCCCTGGTCGAAGTCCTTGAGGTCCATCTTGTTGATGGCCACGACGATGTGCTTGATGCCCAGCAACGAGGCGATAAAGCTGTGGCGACGGGTCTGGGTCTGCACGCCGTAGCGGGCATCCACCAGAATGATCGCCAGGTCACAGGTGGAAGCTCCGGTGGCCATGTTGCGGGTGTACTGCTCATGGCCCGGGGTGTCGGCGATGATGAATTTGCGCTTGGCCGTGGAGAAATAGCGGTACGCGACATCGATGGTGATGCCTTGCTCGCGCTCGGCCTGCAAGCCATCGACCAGCAACGCCAGGTCGATGTCGTCACCGGTGGTGCCGACTTTCTTCGAATCGCGGGTAATGGCTTCCAGATGATCTTCGTAGATCATCTTGGAGTCGTGCAGCAGGCGCCCGATCAGGGTGCTCTTGCCGTCGTCGACGTTACCGCAGGTCAAAAAACGCAGCAGCTCTTTGCGCTCGTGCTGGCCCAGGTAAGCGAGGATGTCCTCGCTGATCAAATCAGATTGGTGCGACATGACAACCCCTTAGAAATAACCCTGACGTTTCTTATCTTCCATCGAGCCTGCGCCATCGTGGTCGATGACCCGGCCCTGGCGCTCGGAAGTTCGCGTCAGGAGCATTTCCTGAATGATGTCCGTCAGGCTTTCGGCCTCGGACTCCACCGCGCCCGTCAACGGGTAGCAGCCAAGGGTACGGAACCGCACTTTCTTTTTGACGATACGGGCTTTGTCTTCATCGGACAGGTGCTCGAGGATGCGCTCGTCGTCGATCATGATCAGCGTGCCGTTCTTCTCGATCACTTCGCGCTCGGCGGCGAAGTACAGCGGCACGATCGGGATACCTTCGAGGTAGATGTACTGCCAGATGTCCAGCTCGGTCCAGTTCGACAGCGGGAATACGCGGATCGACTCGCCCTTGTTGACCTTGCCGTTGTAGACGTTCCACAGCTCCGGGCGCTGGTTCTTCGGATCCCAGCGATGCTTGCTGTCGCGGAACGAGTACACGCGCTCCTTGGCGCGGGACTTCTCTTCATCGCGGCGGGCACCACCAAAAGCGGCGTCGAAACCATACTTGTCCAGAGCCTGTTTCAGGCCTTCGGTCTTCATGATGTCGGTGTGCTTGGCGCTGCCGTGAGTAAACGGGTTGATGCCTTGCGCCACGCCGTCCGGGTTCACGTGAGTGATCAGGTCCAGGCCCAGTTCTTCAACCATGCGGTCGCGGAACTTGTACATTTCCTGGAATTTCCAGCGGGTGTCGACATGCATCACCGGAAACGGCAGCTTGCCGGGGAAGAACGCCTTGCGTGCCAGGTGCAGCATCACGGCGGAGTCTTTACCGATGGAGTACAGCATCACCGGGTTATCGAACTCGGCGGCCACCTCGCGGATGATGTGGATGCTTTCCGCCTCCAGCTGTTTCAGATGCGTCAGTTTGTCGACCATGGCTACTCACGAAAACTTTCTTATGAACGGCCAG
The DNA here is from genome assembly GCF_057787095.1 of Pseudomonas sp. N-1-13. Lineage (NCBI taxonomy): Bacteria > Pseudomonadati > Pseudomonadota > Gammaproteobacteria > Pseudomonadales > Pseudomonadaceae > Pseudomonas > Pseudomonas sp. N-1-13. The sequence continues at coordinate 4,902,104 of NZ_JBYNRI010000001.1, forward strand.
CGGGCCGTGTTCGAGCGGGGAATCCTAGCACAGCGACCTCTTCTAATCAGGGCGCCAACTAGATCGAAACAGCATATGGATATGCCTGCCGGTTCGGGCGTTGCGGTGGCCTCCGTGGGAGCAAAGCTTGCTCGCGATGACGTCGGCACATGCAATACCGCTATCGCGAGCAAGCTTTGCTCCCACAGGCCCGCTCCCACATTCAGTTCAGCGTTAGTCAGATGGGATTCGGGCAATCTATGAAGATATGCTCCAAAGCAAAGCGCCGCGCCAGGTAATCGCCCAATGCCTGCACACCATAGCGCTCGGTCGCATGGTGCCCGGCGGCGATGAAGCTGATGCCGTTTTCCCGGGCGCTGTGAAAGGTCTGCTCGGACGCCTCGCCACTGAGAAACAGATCAACCCCGGCCAGCACGGCCTGATCGATGTAGCCCTGGCCTCCGCCCGTGCACCAGCCGACCCGGCGGATCATCTGCTCGCCTTCGATCAACAAAGGCTCGCGGCCCATGACTTCCTGCACTTTACGGGCGAAGTCCCGGGGCGTCATCGGTTCGGACAAGGAGCCTACCAGGCCGACGACCTTGGGGTTGTCCGGGTCCAGCGGCCCTTCGACGGTAATGTCCAACTGGCGAGCCAATTGCACGTTATTGCCCACCTCGGCATGCAGATCCAGCGGCAAGTGGTAGGCCAGCAGACTGATATCGTGCTTGAGCAAGGTTTTGAGGCGACGTTGCTTCATGCCGGTGACGCACGGATTTTCGCCTTTCCAGAAATACCCGTGATGCACCAGCACCAGATCAGCGTCAGCCTCCACTGCAGCATCGAGCAATGCCTGGCTGGCGGTGACACCGCTGACAATGCGCGTCACCTGAGGGGCGCCTTCGACCTGCAAACCGTTGGGGCAGTAATCGGCAATCCTGGCGGCGGCCAGGTAACGATCCGCTTCTTCTACCAGGGTGTTCAGGGCTACGGCCATGAAAAGACTCCTAAATATCCCGTTCAGAGGCGCGCGCGGCCTCGTATAATGCGCGACATTATGGGCGGTCTCACACCGCCTGCAACCTTTGTAGGACGTGCTTAATGCTCAAGGCGCTGCGTTTTTCCGGCTGGCCTCTGTTGGCCGGCGTGCTTGTCGCTCTACTGATTATCCAGCGTTATCCGGAGTGGGTCGGCCTACCGAGCCTCGACGTCAACCTGCAGCAGGCGCCACAGACCAAGGCACTGCAACAAGGGCCGGTGTCCTACGCCGATGCCGTGACGATCGCGGCACCGGCCGTGGTCAACCTGTACACCACCAAGGTCGTCAACAAATCCAGCCATCCCCTGTTCGAAGACCCGCAGTTCCGGCGCTTCTTCGGCGACAACTCACCCAAGCAGAAACGCATGGAGTCGAGCCTGGGTTCGGGCGTAATCATGAGCCCTGAAGGTTATATCCTGACCAACAACCACGTCACCAGCGGCGCCGATCAGATTGTGGTGGCGCTCAAGGATGGTCGCGAAACCCTGGCCCGGGTGATCGGCAGCGACCCGGAAACCGACCTTGCGGTGCTGAAGATCGACCTGAAGAACCTGCCGGCCATCACCATTGGGCGTTCGGACAGCATCCGCATCGGCGATGTCACCCTGGCCATCGGCAACCCCTTCGGCGTCGGCCAGACCGTGACCATGGGCATCATCAGCGCCACTGGGCGCAATCAGTTGGGCCTGAACAATTACGAAGACTTCATCCAGACCGATGCCGCGATCAACCCCGGAAACTCCGGCGGCGCGCTGGTGGATGCCAACGGCAATCTGACCGGGATCAACACGGCGATCTTCTCCAAGTCCGGCGGCAGCCAGGGCATCGGTTTTGCGATTCCGGTGAAGCTGGCCATGGAAGTGATGAAGTCCATCATCGAACACGGCCAGGTGATTCGCGGCTGGCTGGGTATTGAAGTGCAGCCGCTGTCCCAGGAGTTGGCGGAGTCCTTCGGCCTGTCCGGGCGTCCCGGGATCGTGGTAGCAGGCATTTTCCGCGATGGCCCGGCCCAGAAGGCCGGCCTGCAACTGGGCGACGTGATCCTGAGCATCGACGGCGAACCCGCCGGTGACGGCCGTCGCTCGATGAACCAGGTGGCGCGGATCAAACCCACCGACAAGGTCGCCATCCAGGTGATGCGCAACGGCAAGGAGCTCAAGCTCACCGCAGAAATCGGTTTGCGCCCACCGCCGGCACCGGTGGTGGTGAAGGAAGAAGAGTAACTGCGCGATAGCAACGGCCTTGCTGGCCAAGAGTCCCTTGTGGCGAGGGAGCTTGCTCCCTTGCCACAAAAAACCGTGTTCGCCGCGGTTATTTTAGTCGGCCAGGAATAGCATAAATTCTCATTAGTAGTGTTATATTGTTTCAATACTAAAAATTGGAACAACATAACATGTCATCTCTAAAACGGATTTCCCTCGCCAGCCTGGCCTTGGGTCTGCTGGGTGACCCGGTGATCGCCGAGGAAATCCAGCCGATGGAACTGGACGCCATCAACGTCTCTGCCGACTACGAATCCCCTACCGGACCGGTGACGGGCTATCGCGCCACTCGCTCCGCCAGCGCCACCAAAACCGACACCGCCCTGCGGGACATCCCGCAATCGATCAGTGTGATCCCCGCCAGCGTCCTCAATGATCTGGGCAGCACCAACGTCGAACGGGCCCTGGAATATGCCGGCGGCGTGTCAAAGCAAAACAACTTCGGCGGCCTGACACTCTACGAATACAGCGTGCGTGGCTTTACCACTTCGGAGTTCTACAAGGACGGCTTCAGCGCCAACCGCGGTTATCCGAGTACGCCGGATGCGGCCAACATTGAACGCATCGAGGTGCTTAAAGGACCGGCGGCCAGCCTGTACGGGCGCGGCGACCCCGGCGGTACGGTGAACATCGTCACCAAGAAGCCCCAGCCCGAAGCCTTCACCACCCTGCAAACCAGCGCCGGCAGTTGGGATCGCTACCGCACCGCGCTGGACGTCAACACACCACTGGACGCTGAGGGCAATCTGCTGTCGCGGGTCAACCTGGCGATCGAGGACAATCACAGCTTTCGCGATCACGTCCAGAGCAAGCGCGTCTTCGTCGCCCCCTCCCTCAGTTGGCAACTGAGCCCCGATACGCGCCTGCTGGTGGAAAGCGAAATCGTGCGTCACAGCTCAACGTTCGATCGCGGCATCGTGGCGCCGAACAACCGTTGGAGCGGTGTTTCCCGCTCGACCTTTTTGGGCGAACCCAACGACGGCGACATCGACAACCACAACAACATGCTCCAGGCGGCCCTCGAACATCAGCTCAACGACGCCTGGCAACTGCGCCTGGCCAGCCATTACAAACAGGGCGAACTCTGGGGCTTCGCCTCCGAAGCGCGGCCGCTGAACGCCGACGGTCGTACGGTGAACCGCCGCTACCGCGAGCGCGACAACAATTGGCACGACAGCATTACCCAGCTTGAATTACGCGGGCTGTTTGACCTCGGGCCCTGGCAGCACGAATTGCTGATCGGCACCGAATACGAGGACTATCGCAAGAACGAGCGCGTGACCACGATCAACGGTGGCACTTACCCCATCGACATCTATCAACCGGTCTATGGCCAGCCGAAACCTGATGGTCAACGTACCGGCACCGATTTTTTCGAGCGTGTGAAAAGCCGTGCGCTGAATCTTCAGGACCAGATCGTCTTCACCGACAAACTGCGGGGCATGATCGGCGTGCGTTATGAGCATTTCGAGCAGAGCATTGACGACCACACCACGCAGCTCACCAGCCGCCAGCGTCATGACACCTTCACGCAACGGGCCGGCCTGCTGTACCAACTGACACCCGAGGTCGGACTGTTCGCCAACGCCTCCACCTCGTTCAAGCCCAACAATGGCCTGGATGCCGGGGGCAAAACCTTCGATCCGGAGGAAGGCGTTGGCTATGAAGTGGGGATCAAGAGCGAGCTGTTCGATGATCGCCTGAGCACCACTCTGGCGGCGTTCCATATCGAAAAGGAAAACGTCCTGGCGCGGGACCCGGCCACAGACTCCAACCGCGCCATGGGCAAGGCCCGCAGCCAGGGACTCGATCTGCAGGTCACCGGGCAGGTAACTGACGCCATCCGGGTGATCGGCGCCTTCGCCTACATCGATGCCGAAGTGACCAAGGGTGACGAAACCATTCCCACTGGCAGCCGGATTCTTGGCGTCGCCAAGCACAGCGGCAGCCTGCTCGGCGTCTACGAATTCCAGGACGGCCACCTGCGCGGCTCCGACGTGGGTGCGGCATTTACATACGTCGGGGATCGCTCCGGCGAAGCCGGCAAGGACTTCGAACTGCCGGCCTACCACACCGTGGATCTGCTGGCCCATTACAAGGCCAGCGACAACGTCACCGTGGGCCTGAACCTGAACAACGTCTTCGACGAAAAATACTACGAGCGCTCGTACAGCAACTACTGGGTCAACCCCGGCGAGCCACGCAACTTTACCGTCAGCCTCACCCTTGATCTGTAAAAAGGAAAATCAATGAAATACCCCAAGACCTTCGCCCTTCTCAGCCTGTTCCTGGCCACACAAGCCTCGGCCCATGGCCTGTGGACCGAACAACGGCGCGGCAACATCGAAGTGATCTACGGCCACGGCGCCGAGGACAATGCCTTCAAGGCGCAGAAAATCAGCGGTGCGTGGGCCTATGACCTGGGCGGCAAGATGATCCCGGTCACCGTCGAACGCTTGCCCGACCATGCTCGCTTGCAACCCCTCAAGCCACCGGCCGTGATGGCCGTGGAACTGGACAATGGCATGTGGTCCCAGACCGCTGACAAGAAATGGATCAACGAAGGCCGCACGAAGGTGCCCGGGGCGATTGAATCGACCCACACCTTCAAGTACAGCCTGGCGATCTACGAGCCGGGAGCGAAGTTGCCGAAACTTGATCAGGTCAAGTTCCTGATCCTGCCGGAAGTCGACCCGCTGACCGTAGGCCCGGGCCAGTCACTGCCGGTACAGGTGCTGCTGGACGGGAAACCGGCCGCCGGGGTGAAGCTGGTGGGTGATTACCGCAGCGCACCGGACACCGTATCAGCAGAAACCGACCCCGAAGGCCGGGCCAAGGTGCTGGTGCGTAACGAAGGGTTGAATGTGATCGCCGCGCAGATGGAAATCGCGCTCAAGGACAACAAGGACGTGGCAACGCGCGGGGTGTTCACCTCGCTGACCTTCCTGGGTGAAGAGCATCACGAGTAAGGCCCAACAACTGTGGGAGCGAGTCTGCTCGCGATGGCGGTGGATCAGCCAGATGGATGTTGACTGACACTACGCCATCGCGAGCAGGCTCGCTCCCACAGGGTGCCTCTGCTGGTTACAAAATTTGTATTCGCAACGACTCTACTGTGGGAGCGAGCCTGCTCGCGATAAGGCCATCAGCCCCCTTCCTAACTTTAGAGTTCACCCAGGGCTTCGATCAGCGCCTGGTTCTGCTCCGGCGTGCCGATGCTGATTCGTAGGAACTGGGCAATCCGCTCCTGCTTGAAGTGCCGCACGATCACGCCTTGTTCGCGCAATTTCGCCGCCAGCCCTGCCGCATCGTGCCGGGGGTGACGGGCGAAGATGAAGTTGGCCGCCGAAGGCAACACGTCAAAGCCCTTGGCCTGCAACTGCGCCACCACCCATTCACGGTGCTCGATGACCAACCGGCAGGTCTGCTCGAAATACTCCCGATCGTCGAACGCCGCCGCGCCCCCGACATTCGCCAGGCGATCCAGGGGGTAGGAGTTGAAGCTGTTCTTGATCCGCTCCAGCGCTTCGATCAGGTCCGGATGGCCCACCGCCAGGCCCACCCGCAATCCTGCCAATGAGCGGGACTTGGACAGGGTCTGGGTCACCAGCAGGTTCGGATAGCGGTCCACCAGACTGATGGCGGTCTCGCCGCCGAAGTCGATATAGGCTTCATCAACCACCACCACCGAGTCCGGGCTGGCCTTGAGGATCTGCTCGACCGCTTCCAGGGCCAGCAGGCAGCCGGTGGGAGCGTTCGGATTGGGGAAGATGATCCCGCCGTTTGGTTTGGCATAGTCCGCCGGGTCGATCTGGAACTGCGCGTCCAGCGGCACTGCGTCGAACTGGATGCCGTACAGCCCGCAATACACCGGATAAAAGCTGTAACTGATGTCCGGGAACAACAGCGGCTGATCGTGCTGCAGCAGCCCGTGGAAAATGTGCGCCAGCACTTCGTCCGAACCGTTGCCCAGGAACACCTGGTTGCTCTGCACACCGTAATAGCGGGCCACGGCGCTTTTCAGCAGATCGCTGTTGGGATCCGGGTACAGGCGCAGGTTGTCGTTCAGCTCGGTTTGCATCGCCGCCAGGGCCTTGGGCGACGGGCCGTAGGGGTTCTCGTTGGTGTTGAGCTTGACCAGGCGGGTCAGCTTCGGCTGTTCGCCCGGCACGTAAGGCACCAGATTCTTGACGAACGGGCTCCAGAATTTACTCATTTCAGTTTCCCCTGCCCTTCAATGGAGCGCTCATCAAGGATGCGGTATTCGGCACTGCGGGCGTGGGCGCTCAGCGACTCGCCACGGGCCAGCACCGAAGCGGTCTTGCCCAGTTCGGACGCACCTTGCTCGGAGCAGAAGATGATCGACGAACGTTTCTGGAAGTCATACACCCCCAGCGGCGACGAGAAACGCGCCGTACCGGAAGTCGGCAAGACGTGGTTGGGACCTGCGCAATAGTCACCCAGGGCTTCGCTGGTGTGGCGGCCCATGAAGATCGCACCGGCGTGGCGGATCTGCGGCAGCCAGGCCTGCGGGTCAGCGACCGACAACTCCAGGTGCTCCGGCGCGATGCGGTTGGCGACCTCGATGGCCTGTTCCATGTTCTCGACCTTGATCAGCGCGCCACGGCCGTTGATCGAGGTGTTGATGATCTCGGCGCGGTCCATGGTCGGCAGCAGCTTGTCGATGCTGGCAGCCACTTTGTCGAGGAACTCGGCGTCCGGGCTGACCAGGATCGCCTGGGCGTCTTCGTCGTGCTCGGCCTGGGAAAACAGGTCCATGGCGATCCAGTCCGGGTCGGTCTGGCCGTCGCACACCACCAGGATCTCCGACGGGCCGGCGATCATGTCGATACCGACCTGACCGAACACGTGGCGCTTGGCGGTGGCGACATAGATATTGCCTGGCCCCACCACCTTGTCGACCCGCGGCACGCTCTCTGTGCCATAGGCCAGCGCAGCGACGGCCTGGGCGCCACCAATGGTGAACACCCGGTCCACCCCGGCGATGCAGGCAGCGGCCAGCACCAGTTCATTGATTTCGCCGCGCGGGGTCGGCACCACCATGACCACTTCGGTCACGCCAGCGACTTTGGCTGGGATCGCGTTCATCAACACCGAGGATGGATACGACGCCTTGCCACCCGGCACGTACAGACCGGCGCGGTCCAGCGGCGTGACCTTTTGGCCCAGCACCGTGCCGTCGGCTTCGGTGTAGCTCCAGGAGTCCTGTTTCTGCCTCTCGTGATAGTCGCGCACCCGCGATGCGGCTTTTTCCAGGGCTTCGCGCTGCGGCACCGTGATCCGGGTCAGGGCCAGTTCCAGGCGCTCGCGCGGCAGGATCAGATCAGCCATGGACGCCACTTGCAGGCCATCGAATTTCTGGGTGAATTCCACCAAAGCTGCGTCGCCACGCTCGCGCACAGCCTTGATGATGTCCAGCACCCGCTGATTGACCGAGTCGTCAGACACACTTTCCCAGCTCAGCAGATGATCCAGATGATGTGCGAAATCCGGGTCGGCAGCGTTGAGTCGGCGAATCGAAGTGGGAGCGGTCATAGCGAGGGCCTCATTAATGGCAAATGCTCAGGCGCCCTAAGCTACCAGTCCATTCGCGTGGGCACCTGAGAAAATTGGCTATGACACGGATAGACGGGCGCGACTCAAGGTCGCGCAGGTGAATCAGCCGCGGTGTCGCGATTCCACTGCCTTGCGCAGGGTATCGATCAAAGCCTGGATACGGGCGTGCTGCATTTTCATCGAAGCCTTGTTGACGATCAGCCGGGAGGTGATGTCGGCAATGAAATCCTGGGGCTCCAGGCCATTGGCCCGCAGGGTGTTGCCGGTGTCGACCACATCGATGATCTTGTCCGCCAGGCCGATCAGCGGCGCCAGCTCCATCGAACCGTACAACTTGATGATATCGACCTGACGGCCCTGCTCGGCGTAATAACGCTTGGCAATGTTGACGAACTTGGTCGCCACCCGCAAACGGCCCTTGGGCTCTGGCGCACCGACTTTGCCGGCGGTCATCAGCTTGCAGCGGGCGATCCGCAGGTCCAGGGGCTCGTACAGGCCCTGGCCGCCGTACTCCATCAGCACGTCCTTACCGGCAACGCCCAGGTCGGCGGCGCCATGTTCAACGTAAGTCGGAACATCGGTGGCGCGCACGATCAGCAAGCGTACATCGGCTTGAGTCGTAGGAATGATCAGCTTGCGGCTCTTGTCCGGATTCTCGGTCGGCACGATGCCCGCTTCAGCCAGAAGCGGCAAGGTGTCATCAAGGATGCGGCCCTTGGACAGTGCAATGGTCAACATGGGAAACGTCAGTCCTTATCAAGGTACTCATGCCCGGTCGCAAGCGGCGCCGGACACACATCGAGGGTGTTACCACCCTCGACCTGAAACGAAATCAACAGGCGCGTCCCTGCGCCCATGCAGCCGGACCTAGCCCGGTACGCGACGGATCTTGGCGCCGAGCATCTGCAGTTTCTCTTCGATGCACTCGTAACCACGGTCGATGTGGTAGATACGGTCGATCAGGGTGTCGCCTTCGGCAACCAGGGCCGAAATCACCAGACTGGCCGAAGCCCGCAGGTCGGTGGCCATCACTGGCGCGCCCTTGAGTTTCTCGGTACCGGTCACGATGGCGGTGTTGCCTTCGACCTGGATCTTGGCGCCCATGCGGTGCAGTTCGTAGACGTGCATGAAACGGTTTTCGAAGATCGTCTCGATCACCGCACCGGTGCCTTCGGCAATGGCGTTGAGGGAGATGAACTGCGCCTGCATGTCGGTCGGGAACGCCGGATACGGGGCGGTCCGCACGTTGACGGCTTTAGGCCGCTTGCCGTGCATGTTCACTTCGATCCAGTCTTCGCCGCAGGTGACTTCGGCACCGGCTTCCTTGAGTTTCTCCAGGACGGCTTCAAGAATGGTCGGATCGGTGTCCTTGACCTTGACGCGGCCACCGGTGACAGCAGCAGCCACCAGATAGGTGCCGGTTTCGATCCGGTCCGGCATCACTTTGTAAGTGGCCGAATGCAGGCGCTCAACACCATCGATGGTGATGGTATCGGTGCCGGCGCCGCTGATCTTGGCGCCCATGGCGATCAGGAAGTTCGCCAGGTCGACCACTTCAGGCTCGCGAGCGGCGTTTTGCAGCACGCTGCGGCCCTTGGCCAGTGCGGCCGCCATCATGATGTTCTCGGTACCGGTCACACTGACGGTATCGAAGAAGAAGTGAGCGCCGCGCAGGCCGCCTTCAGGCGCCTTGGCCTTGATGTAGCCACCCTCGACGTCGATCACCGCACCCATGGCTTCCAGGCCGCGGATATGCAGGTCCACCGGACGCGAGCCGATGGCGCAACCACCCGGCAAGGCAACTTCGGCTTCACCAAAACGGGCGACCATCGGTCCCAGTACCAGAATCGACGCACGCATGGTCTTCACCAGTTCGTACGGGGCGATCAGGGTCTTGATGGTGCGCGGGTCGATCTCGACGCTGAGCTTTTCGTCGATCACCGGTTCAATGCCCATGCGACCGAACAGCTCGATCATGGTGGTGATGTCGTGCAAGTGCGGCAGGTTCGCCACGGTCACCGGGCCATCGCACAGCAACGTCGCGGCCAGGATCGGCAGGGCGGAGTTCTTTGCCCCGGAGATGCGGATTTCGCCATCAAGACGAACGCCGCCGGTAATAATCAGTTTATCCATAAGAATCTCGACGCCCTTGGGCTCAGGTGCGCTCGGCCCAGGCCGCGCGGCTGAAAAATTTCATAGTGACCGCATGGATGCTGCCATCGGCGATCCACGGGTTCAAATGGGCATAGATCTGCTGCTGACGCTTCACCGGGCTCAACGCCGCCAGTTCATCGCTGATCACGTTCAGCTGAAAGTTGCAGCCTTCGCCCTCAACTTCAATGACAGTTTCGGGCAGCTTTCCTTCAAGGAAGCTCTTCACTTCTACGGCCTGCATGCTCAACCTCTATCGGCGCCCTGTGCGCACGGGTCGCACATCATACAAAAAAGCCCCGCGCCTGCGAACCCCGCGAAGCAGGACTCTGACGGGGGGCTTTTTCAGGGATGTGGGTCAGGAGTGCACCAATAGTTCGGTCAGTTCGCTGACCTGGGCTATTTCGCGCATGTCTTCGGGCATCCCACGGATGCTCCAGGTTTTTCCGGCAGCTTTGGCGTCACGCATGAAGCACAGCAGCAGGGACAGGCCGACACTGCTGGACTTCTGCACCGCCGAGCAGTCAATGACCAGTTCTGCGGCGCCGGCGGAGCCGATCAGCGCCTGGCCCTGCTTGCGCAAGACCGGGCCAGTGCGATAGTCCAGCACGCCACTGAGCAACAGCTCGCCAGATTCGCCCAAACGAACGGCCGACTCACTCGCCAACTCACTCATTGCGCCTGCTTCTCTTGAGCATCCTGGGCAACTTCCTTGGCCTTGGCGACTTCACCGGCCCAACCGTCTATGGTTTTGTCCAGATCATTGCCGTTTTGCTGCATCGCATCAGCGAACTGATCGCGGAACAGCTTGCCGATGTTGATGCCATTGATGATCACGTTACGCACCCTCCACTCGCCGTTGATTTTCTCGAGTGTGTAGGACACAGGGTAAATGGCGCCGTTATTGCCCTTGACCTGCATATCGACGCTGGTGCGGTTGCCGCTTTCGTCCTTGGCCGGCGAAACGGTGATGCCCTGGTTGTTGTATTCGAGCAAGGCGTTGCCGTAGAACTGCATCAGGCTGCGCTTGAAGTTTTCCTGGAAGCGCGTCATCTGCGCCGGGGTCGCCTTGCGCGAGTACTTGACGGTCATGATGCTTCGGGAAATACCGTCGGCATCCACCACGGGACCGACGATGCCGTTCAGCGCGTCGTAGAAAGCCCCCGGATCCTGCTTGTATTTCTCTTTGTTGGCGGCCAAGTCTGCCAGCAACCGGGTGGTAGTGTCCTGGATGATTTCATGGGCCGAAGGCGCGGCCCCGGCGTTGGCCATCAGCGGCAGCGCCGCGAGCAGCACCAACAGGCTACGTCGCAAGATAGAGATCATTCAAAAGCTCCTCATTTGGCGTCTTTGCTAACGGTATTGAGCAGGAATTTACCGATCAGGTCCTCAAGCACCAGCGACGACTGCGTATCGTGGATGGTCCCGCCATCCTTGAGCAAAGCTTCTTCACCGCCAACGCTGATACCGATGTATTTCTCGCCCAGCAGCCCAGCAGTGAGGATCGATGCAGTGGAGTCAGTCGGCAGGTTATCCACGCGCTTTTCCAGCTGCAGCGTCACCCGACCGGTGAAACTGTCGCGGTCCAGATCGATTGCCGTGACCTTGCCGATGGTTACACCAGCCATGGTCACTTTGGCTCTGACCGTCAAACCGGCGATATTGTCAAAATAAGCATAAAGTTTATAAGTGTCGGTGCTTGCGGTCGGCGCCAGGCCACTGACCCGCAGGGCCAATAACAGCAAAGCCAGGATGCCAGCCAGCAAGAAAAGGCCGACACCGATTTCCAGGGTGCGGTTTTGCATCAGAAATCTCCAAACATCAAGGCGGTCAGAATAAAGTCAAGGCCCAGGACCGCCAGCGAGGCGTACACCACGGTCTTGGTTGTGGCACGGCTGATCCCCTCTGACGTGGGCTCACAGTCATAGCCTTGAAACACGGCGATCCAGGTCACCACGAAAGCGAATACGGCACTTTTGATAACGCCGTTGAGCACGTCGTCGAGAAAATCGACACTGTTCTGCATGTTGGACCAGTAGGAACCTTCATAGACCCCCAGCCAGTCTACAGCCACCCACGAGCCGCCCCAGATCCCCACGACGCTGAAAATGATCGCCAGCACCGGCAGGGAAATGAAACCGGCCCACAGGCGCGGGGCAATGATGTACTTGAGCGGGTCGACACCGATCATTTCCAGACTGGACAACTGTTCGGTGGACTTCATGTTACCGATTTCGGCCGTCAGCGCCGAACCGGCACGCCCGGCAAACAGCAGCGCGGTCACCACAGGTCCCAGCTCACGCAACAATGTCAGCGCGACCATCTGTCCAACCGCCTGCTCCGAACCGTAGCTGGACAAGATATTGAACCCCTGCAGCGCCAGGACCATACCGATGAAGATCCCGGAGACCACGATGATCACCAGGGACATCACGCCCACCGAGTGCAGTTGCTTCACCAGCAGCCCAAACCCGCCACCCGTCGTGTTGCGCCCCAGCAGGGCATGCATCAGAAACAGCGAGGAACGGCCCAGCACTGCCACCACATCGATGCCGGAACGACCAAACAGGCGAACTCTTTCTATCAGTGATTTCTTGCGCATCAGCGCTTCCCCAGCAGATCGGTGCGGTAATCCGTGGCCGGAAAATGGAACGCCACAGGCCCGTCCGGATCACCCTTCATGAATTGACGAATGCGCGGGCTGTCCGAGGCCTTCAATTCCTGGGGCGTACCCTGCCCCAGCACCTGGCCATCGCCGATCACGTAGATGTAGTCCGCAATGCTGGCGGTTTCGGCCAGGTCGTGGGATACCACAATGCTGGTAATACCCAGCGCATCGTTGAGCAGACGGATCAGGCGCACCAGCACGCCCATGGCGATCGGGTCCTGGCCGACGAAGGGTTCGTCATACATGAGGATCTTCGGATCAAGGGCAATCGCCCGGGCCAGGGCGACGCGGCGCTTCATGCCACCGGACAGTTCGTCCGGCATCAAGTCCAGGGCACCCCGCAGCCCGACCGCCTGCAATTTGAGCAGGACGATGTCGCGAATCATCTCTTCCGGCAGGTCGGTATGGACCCGCAAGGGGAACGCCACATTCTCGAACACGTCGAGATCGGTGAACAATGCGCCGCTCTGGAACAGCACGCCCATGTGCTTGCGCGCATCGAACAGATCGCTGCGCGACAGCTTTGGAAGATTCTGCCCATTGACCCAGACTTCGCCGGCACTGGGGCGCAACTGTGCACCCATCAGCCGCAACAGCGTGGTCTTGCCGCACCCGGAAGGCCCCATGATGCCGGTGACCTTGCCACGGGGAATGCGGATATCGATGTCATTGAAAATGCTGCGCGCCCCTCGCTTGAAGGACAATCCCTTCAGCTCGACCGCGTAGGCGTTGTCGGCACTCATCTAAACTCCTTGCGATGCAGCCTCACATCCGAATGCCCTGGCCAACCGACAAACGCCGGACTGCCGGGCACCCGAACCGGCGGCGAACTATATCACTGCAACACCCAAGCGCCCAAGGCCCAAGCCCGCGCCCGTTCAGTCCGGATACAGCTAAAAGAAGAGACTTTGTATCAAGTCATGTGAATCGCTCGAACAAAGCATGACGAACTAACGTGAGGGAATTGTTCATTGCCGCTATAATCGCCGCCTTTTCATCGAGCCATACGATCTCTGACATGAACCAAACCAGCGACCTGATTCAATCGGCACAACGTACCATCCGCCTCGAGCTCGAAGCCGTACAAGGCTTGCTGCCCCATATCGACGCTGATTTCGTACGTGCCTGCGAGATGATTCTGGCCAGCAAGGGTCGGGTGGTCGTGGTCGGCATGGGCAAGTCGGGACACATCGGCAACAAGATCGCCGCCACCCTGGCCAGCACCGGCACTCCGGCATTTTTTGTCCATCCGGCCGAAGCCAGCCACGGTGACATGGGCATGATCACTCGGGAAGACATCATCCTGGCCCTGTCCAACTCTGGCTCCACCAATGAGATCATCACCCTGCTGCCGTTGATCAAGCGCCTGGGGATCCAACTGATCAGTGTCACTGGCAATCCGGATTCGCCCTTGGCCAAAGCCGCCGAGGTCAATCTCAATGTTCATGTCGAGCACGAAGCCTGCCCGTTGAACCTGGCGCCGACCTCTTCCACCACCGCCACCCTGGTCATGGGTGATGCCCTGGCCGTGGCGTTGCTGGAAGCCAGGGGGTTTACCGCTGAAGACTTCGCGTTCTCCCACCCCGGCGGCGCCCTGGGCCGTCGCCTGCTGTTGAAAGTGGAAAACGTGATGCACGCAGGTCAGGAGCTGCCACAGGTGCCACGCGGCACGCTGCTCAAGGATGCACTCATGGAAATGACCCGCAAGGGTCTGGGCATGACGGTCATTCTCGAAACTGACGGCAAACTCGCCGGGATCTTCACCGACGGCGACCTGCGTCGCACCCTGGACCACCCGATCGACATTCACAGTACGACCATCGAGCAGGTCATGACCCCCCACGGCAAGACTGCCCGCGCCGAGATGCTCGCCGCCGAGGCCTTGAAAATCATGGAAGACCATAAGATCAGCGCCCTGGTGGTGGTCGACGACGAAGACCGCCCAGTGGGCGCCCTGAACATGCACGACTTGCTGCGTGCGGGAGTCATGTAAATGAACACAGACCTGCTGCAACGTGGCAAAGCGATCAAACTGGCCGTGTTCGACGTGGACGGCGTCCTGACCGACGGCCGCCTTTATTTCCTCGAAGACGGCAGCGAATTCAAGACCTTCAACACCCTCGACGGCCAGGGCATCAAGATGCTGATGGCCGCCGGCGTGCAGACCGCCATCATCAGTGGCCGCAAGACGCCAGTGGTCGAGCGGCGCGCGAAGAATCTCGGCATCCCCCACCTGTATCAGGGACGAGAAGATAAACTGGTGGTGCTGGACGAGCTTCTGGGGCAACTCAACCTAAGCTATGAACAGGTCGCCTACCTCGGTGACGACCTGCCGGACCTGCCGGTGATTCGTCGGGTCGGCCTGGGCATGGCGGTGGCAAACGCGGCCGGCTTCGTGCGCGAGCACGCCCACGGCATCACCACGGCGCGAGGCGGCGAAGGGGCCGCTCGTGAATTCTGTGAACTGATCCTGCGCGCCCAAGGCCGCCTCGAGGCGGCCAACGCCGCGTATCTGTGAGCCATTTATGCTAAGCAAGAAAATTCGCACCATCGTGGTGTTCGGCTGCATCGCAGCGATTTTCGCGGCGGTCGGCTATTGGAACATCAGCCCGGAACGCTTCCTCGACCGCCCTGCGGTCAAGGTCCAGGAAAATGATATCGACTGGTATGCGACCAACACGCATACCCTGCAATACCTGCCCGATGGCAAAGTGCAGTATGAAATGACGTCCGACAAAGTCGACCACGTCAAGGCCAGCGAAATCACACTGGTCACCAAGCCAGACCTGAACATGTTCAGGGGCACCGAGTTTCCGTGGCACGTGCAGAGCGAACGCGCCGAGGTCAATCCCGACGGCACCGAAGTGGAACTGATTGATTCGGTACGCATCGCCCGGACCGATGAGAAGAACCGTACGACCATCATTACCAGCAGTCGTATGACAGTCTTCCCGCAGCGAGAATATGCGCAGACCGAGCAACCCGTTAGAATCGACGGCGCCGGTGGTGTGTCGACCGGCACGGGAATGAAAGCGTATTTGAAGGAAAGCAGGATACACCTGCTATCGAACGTAAGAGGACAGTATGAAGCTCGCTAAAACCCTCCCTATTTTGCTCAGTCTGGGCGCAGCACTGGGAAGCGCGAGCGCCTGGGCCCTCCCCACCGACCGCGACCAGCCTATCCGCATCCAGGCCGACGACGCCCAACTGGACGACAAGAACGGTGTAGCCACCTATAAAGGTGACGTGATCATCACCCAGGGTTCGATGAAGGTCACCGGCAACACCGTGACCATCACCCGCACCCAGTCCGGCGACATCGACGTCGTCACCTCGGTGGGCAATCTGGCCTACTTCGAGCAGATGCAAACCGCGGGCGACACCAAGCCGGTTCAAGGCTACGGGGTAACCATTCAGTACCACGCCGCCAAAGACCGCGTGGTGCTGATCGATCGCGCCAAGGTCGTCGACAAGGACAACAACATCACCCAGGGCGAGAAAATCGTCTACGACACGGTCAAGAAGCTGGCCAGCGCCGGTCGCGCCACTGGCAGCAAGGTCACCGAGCAGCGTCCACGGATCGACATGGTCATCCAGCCGAAAAAGAAAACCGACGAGCAGAAGGCCCAGTAATGGCAACTCTGAAAGCTCAGCACCTGGCCAAGAGCTACAAGAGCCGCCAAGTCGTGCGTGATGTCAGCCTGTCCATCGACAGCGGCCAGATCGTCGGCCTGCTCGGCCCCAACGGCGCGGGCAAGACCACTTGTTTCTACATGATCGTCGGCCTGGTTCAGGCCGATCAGGGCCGCGTCCTGATCGACGACCTGGACGTCAGCCACCAGCCGATGCATGGCCGGGCGAAGGCCGGTATCGGCTATCTGCCGCAAGAAGCGTCGATCTTCCGTAAACTGTCGGTTGCCGACAACATCATGGCGATCCTCGAGACCCGCAAGGAACTCGACAAGGCCGGTCGCCGCCAGGAACTGGAAAGCCTGCTGCAGGAATTCCACATCAGCCACATCCGCGACAACCTGGGCATGAGCCTGTCCGGTGGCGAACGGCGCCGCGTGGAAATCGCTCGCGCCCTGGCCACCGCACCGAAATTCATCCTGCTGGACGAACCATTCGCTGGCGTGGACCCGATTTCGGTCGGCGACATCAAGCAGATCATCCACCATCTCAAGGCCAAGGGCATCGGCGTATTGATCACCGACCACAACGTTCGCGAGACGCTGGATATCTGTGAAACCGCCTATATCGTCAATGATGGCCAGTTGATTGCCGAAGGCGACTCCGCGACCATCCTGGCCAATGAACTGGTCAAGGAAGTGTATTTGGGCCATGAGTTCCGCCTGTAAGCGAAAAGTGTCTGGTCAATCACCTCGGCGTCGCTAATTTTATTACGTGACGCCCTAGGCAAACACTTCAGTTTCAGGCATATAATTTGCTTAAGTTTGGCGCTTCGGCGCCCTGTAGTGGATGGCGCATGTGCGCCGGCGAATAAGGTGTTAAGCCCCAGCCATGAAACCATCGCTAGTCTTGAGAATGGGCCAGCAGCTGACGATGACACCGCAGCTGCAACAGGCCATCCGCCTGCTCCAATTGTCGACCCTGGACCTGCAACAGGAAATCCAGGAGGCCCTGGAGTCCAATCCGATGCTCGAACGCCAGGAAGAAGGCGACGACTTCGACAACACCGATCCGCTGGCCGATAACGTCGAGCAAAAGACCAACACCGAAATCCCGGAACCGTCCTATCAGGAAACCGCCCCGACGGTGGATAACCTTGAGGATGGCGAATGGAATGAACGCATCCCCAACGATCTGCCCGTGGATACTGCCTGGGAAGACGTCTACCAGACCAGCGCCAGCAGCCTGCCCAGCAGCGATGACGACGAGTGGGACTTCACTACCCGCACCTCCACCGGCGAAAGCCTGCAGAGCCACTTGCTGTGGCAACTGAACCTGGCGCCGATGTCCGATACCGATCGTCTGATTGCCGTGACCCTGATCGACTGCATCAACAATCAGGGCTACCTGGACGAGACGCTTGAAGAAATCCTCGAGGCCTTTGACCCCGAGCTGGACATTGAGCTGGACGAAATCGAAGCCGTCCTGCACCGCATCCAGCAGTTCGAACCCGCCGGCATCGGTGCTCGCAACCTGGGCGAGTGTCTGCTGCTGCAACTGCGTCAGTTACCCGCCAAGACGCCTTGGCTGGCCGAAGCCAAGCGACTGGTCACCGACTACATCGACTTGCTGGGCGGTCGCGACTACAGCCAGTTGATGCGTCGCATGAAGCTCAAGGAAGATGAACTGCGCCAGGTGATCGAACTGGTCCAGAGCCTCAACCCGCGCCCAGGCTCGCAGATCGAGTCCACTGAACCCGAATACGTGGTTCCCGACGTGATCGTGCGCAAGCACAACGACCGCTGGCTGGTGGAACTGAACCAG
Source organism: Pseudomonas sp. N-1-13 (assembly GCF_057787095.1). Classification (NCBI taxonomy): domain Bacteria; kingdom Pseudomonadati; phylum Pseudomonadota; class Gammaproteobacteria; order Pseudomonadales; family Pseudomonadaceae; genus Pseudomonas; species Pseudomonas sp. N-1-13. The sequence goes on from NZ_JBYNRI010000001.1 coordinate 4,920,234, forward strand.
GAATCGGTGCCCAAGCTGCGGGTCAACGCCCAGTACGCCGGCTTCGTAAAGCGCGCGGACACCAGCGCCGACAACACCTTCATGCGCAACCAGTTGCAGGAAGCGCGCTGGTTCATCAAGAGCCTGCAAAGCCGCAACGAAACCCTGATGAAAGTAGCCACCCAGATCGTCGAGCATCAGCGCGGCTTCCTGGAGTACGGCGACGAAGCCATGAAGCCGTTGGTCCTGCACGACATTGCCGAGGCAGTGGGCATGCACGAGTCGACGATTTCGCGGGTGACCACCCAGAAATTCATGCATACCCCCCGGGGCATTTATGAACTGAAATACTTTTTCTCCAGCCACGTCAGCACCTCCGAAGGCGGTGAATGCTCGTCCACAGCCATCCGCGCGATCATCAAAAAACTGGTGGCCGCGGAAAATCAGAAAAAGCCGTTGAGTGACAGCAAGATCGCTGGTTTACTGGAGGCACAAGGCATTCAGGTGGCCCGCCGTACCGTCGCCAAATACCGTGAATCCCTCGGGATCGCACCTTCGAGCGAACGCAAGCGGTTGATGTAACAGGCCACGCCACAGCGTTCCAGTGGCAGGCATTTCTGCCTGCCGCTTTATGCACTGGCAACGAAGGAGAAGCTGTATGCAAGTCAACATCAGTGGACACCAACTGGAAGTGACCGAACCTCTTCGCGAATACATCGGCGAAAAACTCGAACGATTGGAGAGGCATTTCGACAAGATCACCAACGTGCAAGTCACGATGAACGTCGAGAAGCTGCTGCAGAAAATCGAAGCCACGTTGCATATCCCCGGCGGAGAGGTGGTTGCCAATGCTGCGCATGAAGACATGTATGCCGCGATTGACCTGCTGACCGACAAGCTGGATCGCCAACTCAAAAAGCATAAGGAAAAGACCCAGAGCCTCCTCCAGGGCGCGACCGGTCGTTAACCCCCCTAATCCATGATCCGACTAGAATCCATCCTGACCCCCGGCCGTTCCCAGGTGAACGTGCCGGGTGGCAGTAAAAAGAAAGCCCTCGAACAAATTGCCAACCTGATCCACCGAGAGGTACCGGATCTGGAAATGCAGGATGTCTTCGAGGCCCTGTTTGCCCGTGAAAAACTGGGCTCCACCGGCTTTGGCAACGGTATCGCCATTCCCCATTGCCGCCTCAAGGCCTGTACAGCGCCGATCAGTGCGTTGCTGCACCTTGAAGCACCCATAGATTTCGACGCCATCGACGGCGCACCGGTCGACCTGCTGTTTGTACTGCTGGTACCGGAAGCGGCGACCGATGCGCACCTTGAGCTGCTGCGCCAGATCGCCAGCATGCTGGACCGCAAGGAAGTGCGCGAGAAATTGCGCAGCGCGCCGAGCAACGAAGCCTTGTATCAGGTTGTCCTGGACGAGCAGAACGGTCATTAAACATGCGCATGATCATTGTCAGCGGACGCTCCGGCTCCGGTAAAAGCACGGCGCTTAACGTGCTTGAGGACAGCGGCTACTACTGCATCGACAACCTGCCGGCCGGCCTGCTGCCGGAACTGGCCGAGCGCGCCCTGATCCACACCGAACTGGCGCAACCGCTGGTGGCGGTCTCCATCGATGCACGCAATCTGCCGAGCCACCTGTCGCGGTTCCCGGAGCTGCTCGCGGAAGTGCGCAATCGGCACATCCAGTGCGATGTGCTGTATCTGGATGCCGATGAGGAGACGCTGCTCAAGCGTTTCTCCGAAACCCGTCGGCGTCACCCCCTGAGCAACGCAAGCCGCTCCCTGGCCGAAGCCATTCATGACGAGAGTCAGCTGCTGGGGCCGATCGCCGACCTGGCGGACCTGAAGGTCAATACGACCCACCTGAACCTGTATCAACTGCGCGACACCATCAAGCTGCGCCTGCTGAACCAGCCGGAGCCAGGCACGGCATTTCTGGTGGAGTCGTTCGGCTTCAAGCGCGGAATGCCGGTAGACGCCGACCTGGTGTTCGATGTGCGCTGCCTGCCCAATCCTTATTGGAAACCGGAGCTGCGCGAACAATCGGGGCTCGACCAGCCGGTGATCGACTACCTGGCCGCCCAGCCGGATGTCGAGGAAATGTACCAGGACATCTCCAGCTACCTGCTCAAATGGCTGCCGCGCTTTGCCGCGAGCAACCGCGCCTACGTCACGATTGCCATTGGCTGTACCGGGGGCCATCACCGCTCCGTCTACCTGACCGAACGATTGGGTCAGCTCCTGCAACAGTCCCTGAAGAACGTCCAGGTTCGCCACCGCGACCTCAGCTAAAGGATTCACATCGCGATGCCCGCTCTGGAAATTGAAATCATCAACAAGCTGGGCTTGCATGCCCGCGCGTCAGCCAAGTTCGTCGGTGTGGCAGGTCAGTTTCCTTGCGAGATCCTAGTGGGCCGTGACCCCGAGAAAATGATCAATGGCAAAAGCATCATGGCCATGATGATGCTGGCAGCCGGCCAAGGCACCAAAATCCATCTGCGAACCGAAGGTGAACAGGAGCAGGAGGCGCTGGATGCGTTGGTGGGGCTGATCAACAACTACTTCGATGAAGGCGAATAGCCTCAAGCTCTGAAGCAGATTCATTGTGGCGAGGGGATTTATCCCCGCTGGGGTGCGAAGCAGCCCCAAAACCTGACACGGCGATGAGTCAGGCAGTTTGAATGGGGGCGCTTCGCACCCCAACGGGGATAAATCCCCTCGCCACAAGGTTCCTCTAAATATAAAAAGGCGCGTCATCCACTTGGATGACGCGCCTTTTTTACTGCGCTGAAGGTCAGCTACCCGCTACCGTCATTCGCTCGATCAACACCGAGCCGGTGCGGATGTTGCTGCGCAGTTCCAGGTCGTTACCCACCGCCAGGATCTGCTTGAACATATCGCGCATGTTACCGGCGATGGTGACTTCCTGGACGGCAAACTGAATCTCGCCGTTCTCGACCCAGAACCCCGCCGCGCCGCGAGAATAGTCCCCGGTGACCATGTTCAGGCCATGCCCCATCAGTTCCGTCACCAGCAGGCCACGGCCCATGCGACGCAGCAAGGCTGCCTGGTCCTCTTCGCCATGGGTCACGAACAGGTTATGCACGCCACCGGCATTGGCGGTGCTGGGCATGCCGAGCTTGCGACCGGAATAGGTGCCGAGAATGTAGGACACCAGTTCGCCATTCTCCACGAATGGCTTGGCGTAGGTGGCCAGGCCATCGCCGTCGAAGGCCGAGCTGCCCATGGCCTGCATCAGGTGCGGACGCTCATCGATGGTCATCCACTCCGGGAACAGTTTCTGGCCGAGTGCCCCTTCGAGAAACGATGATTTGCGATACAAATTGCCGCCGGAGACCGCCGACAAAAAGCTGCCAAACAACCCGCCGGCCAGTTCGGCGGCAAATAGCACCGGCACTTCACAGGTCGGCACCGGCCGCGCACCCAAGCGGCTGGCCGCCCGCTGCGCGGCTTTGCGGCCAATACTCACCGGATCTGCCAGACGATTGCCCTGGCGGTTCACGTCATACCAGTAGTCGCGCTGCATCTGGCCGTTGGCTTCGGCGATCATGACGCAACTGAGGCTGTGCCGGGTCGACGCATAACCACCGATAAAACCGTGGCTGTTACCGTATACACGGCAGCCCTGATGGGTATTGAGGGTCGTGCCGTCGGCGTTTTTGATTCGCGGGTCGGCGTCGAAAGCCGCCGCTTCACAGCGCAACGCCTGCTCGATGGCTTGTTCCGGGGTGATGTCCCAGGCGTGGAACAGGTCGAAGTCTCGCAGTTCCTTGCACATCAGCGCAGCATCGGCCAGGCCCGAAGCTTCGTCCTCGGAGGTGTGCTGGGCGATCGCCAGCGCAGCGGCAACGGTTTCACGAATGGCGTCAGGACCACTGGCCGACGTGCTGGCCGAGCCCTTGCGCTGGCCGGCGTACAACGTGATGCCAAACCCCTGGTCGCGATTGAATTCGACGGTCTCCACCTCGCGCTGGCGAACCGATGTCGACAAACCTTGTTCCAGAGAGACCGCCACCTCACACGCGCTGGCGCCCTGTCGCTTGGCTTCGGCAAGGATCTGCTCGACTTGTTCCTGCAGTGCCGGCAATGCTTGCGGGCCGACGCTCTGAACTGCACTCATGGTGTATCTCCACTCAAATTCTGCTTTCGGTCAGGGTTTGTACGAAGAGTGCCTTCGCGACTTTGCGTACAAACCTGAGGCCTTCGTGCGACCGGGCCGGACAAGCGGCCCCCGACTGGTTATCATGGCGGCGTTTCTTTGCGGACTGCCACCATGGTTGATTCTTACGACGACTCCCTCTACGAGGGTGAAAAAAGCAAATCCCAGGTCAAACGCGAGCTGCATGCTCTGGTTGACCTCGGCGAGCGCCTGACAACACTCAAGCCTGACTTGCTGGCCAAACTGCCTCTGACCGACGCCTTGCGCCGGGCCCTGGCCGATGCGCCCAAGCACACCGCGAATATCGCGCGTAAACGGCACCTGCAATTCATCGGCAAACTGATGCGCGACCAGGACACTGACGCCATCCTGGTTCTGCTCGATCAACTCGATGCCTCTACCCGGCAGTACAACGAACGCTTCCATAACCTGGAGCGCTGGCGCGATCGCCTGATCGCAGGCGATGACGGCGTACTGGAAAAATTCGTCATCGACTACCCGGAGGCTGACCGTCAGCAACTGCGCTCCCTGATCCGTCAGGCCCAGCACGAGTTGGCGCAAAACAAGCCACCGGCCTCGAGCCGTAAAATCTTCAAATACATTCGTGAGCTGGACGAAACCCAACGCGGCCTGCGCTGAGTAACGACCGTGGGTGGAGGCCTCGCACTCCACCCAGCTCTCCCGTCATGCGCCCGTGCCACCCACGGTAATCGCATCAATCTTCAGGGTCGGCTGACCAACACCCACCGGTACTGACTGCCCATCCTTGCCGCACGTCCCCACGCCGCTGTCCAGCGCCAGATCGTTACCGACCATCGACACCTTGCTCATCGCCTCCGGCCCGTTGCCGATCAGGGTCGCGCCCTTGACCGGCGCAGTGATCTTGCCGTCTTCGATCAGGTAAGCCTCACTGGTGGAAAACACGAATTTGCCGCTGGTGATATCCACCTGGCCGCCGCCGAGGTTGGCGCAGTAAATACCCTTTTTCACCGAAGCGATGATTTCCGCCGGATCGCTCTGACCGCCCAGCATGTAGGTGTTGGTCATGCGCGGCATCGGCAGATGCGCGTAAGACTCGCGGCGACCATTGCCGGTACGGGCCACGCCCATCAGGCGGGCGTTGAGCTTGTCTTGCATATAGCCCTTGAGCACGCCGTTCTCGATCAGGGTGGTGCATTCGGTCGGGGTGCCTTCATCGTCGACACTCAGGGAGCCGCGACGTCCGGCCAGGGTGCCATCATCGACGATGGTGCAGAGTTTCGAAGCGACCATTTCGCCCATGCGGCCGCTGTAGGCCGAGCTGCCCTTACGGTTGAAATCGCCTTCCAGACCGTGCCCCACCGCTTCGTGCAGCAGCACACCGGACCAGCCGGAGCCCAGCACCACCGGCAATGTGCCGGCCGGCGCCGGGATCGCTTCAAGGTTGACCAGGGCCTGGCGCAGCGCTTCGCGGGCGTAACCCATGGCGCGATCTTCGCTGAGGAAATAACGGTAATCGGTGCGTCCGCCGCCACCATGGCCGCCGCGCTCGCGACGACCGTTCTGCTCGACGATCACACTGACATTGAAACGCACCAGCGGCCGGACGTCCGCCGCCAGACCGCCGTCGGTGGACGCCACCAGGATCCGCTCCCAGACCCCGGCCATGCTCACCGATACTTGCTGGATGCGTGGATCAAGGGCGCGAGTGGCGACGTCGATGCGCTTGAGCAGCTCGACCTTTTCGGCGCGGCTCATGACTTCCAGCGGGTTGTCCGGCGCATACAACTGCGTCACGTCCTGACTGCTGAAGGCCTGTACCTTGCCGTTCTGCCCGGCCCGGGAAATCGAACGAGCGGCACGGGCTGCGGCGCCCAGTGCTTCAAGGGTGATGGCGTTGCTGTAGGCAAAGCCGGTTTTTTCCCCGGACTGGGCACGCACGCCCACACCCTGGTCAAGGTTGAAACTGCCTTCCTTGACGATGCCGTCTTCCAGCGACCAGGACTCGGAGATCATCCCTTGGAAATACAGGTCGGCTGCATCGATGCCCGGGCCGGCCAGGTCGCCCAGCACCCCTTGCAGGCTTTCGAGGGTTACGCCACCGGGGGCTAAAAGGTGTTCACTGACTGAGGATAACAACCCGCTCATATGTTCTACGCCTTGAATTCGTCGTCTTGGACAGGCCGCTGTCGAGCGCCCTGCGAGAAAAAGCGCCGATGGCTAACCACCGGCATACGCGCCCGGATGGACGCCTGTTCGCTGCTGTCGCGCTCGGCCAGCAAAACGGCCTCGCCTTGTTCCTGTTGCGCCAGCACACGGCCCCACGGATCGACTATCGCTGCATGGCCAAAGGTTTCCCGTGGCCCTGGATGCAGCCCACCCTGAGCGGCTGCCAGCACATAACACTGGGTCTCGATAGCCCGGGCGCGAATCAACACCTCCCAATGGGCAGCGCCAGTCACTGCGGTAAACGCCGAAGGCGCGGTGATCAATTCAGCCCCGGCGGCGCGCAGTTCGCTATAGAGTTCCGGGAAACGCAAGTCATAACAAACCGTCAGACCAACCCGCCCTACAGGTGTATCGGCCACTACCACGTTGTAGCCATAAGCATAGTCATCAGACTCGCGATAACGACCGCGATTGTCTGCCACGTCCACATCGAACAGGTGCAGCTTGTCGTAGCGCGCGACAATCTGGCCCTGATCATCGATCAGCAACGAACAGGCATGCACCCTGGCGTCCGGTTGTTCCATCGGCGGCAACGGCAACGTGCCGGCCACAATCCATAACTTGAGGTCACGGGCGGCCTGTTTCAACCAGGGCAGGATCGGTCCCTGACCAAAGGCCTCGGCACGACCGATGTCCGCCACATCCCGCCGGCCCATGGCCGCGAAGTTTTCAGGCAGCACCGCCAGCCTTGCGCCGCCAGCGGCAGCCTGTTCCAGCAGCACACGAGCGCGGGCCAGATTGGCGAGCACATCGCTTTGACTGACCATCTGAATCACTGCCACTGGCATGGTGCTTCCCTCTTTTTTATCCTCGCTCGAGGCGGCTGTGGGAGCAAAGCTTGCTCGCGATGAGGCAGGTACATCCAACATATAGGCTGGCTGATACACCGCAATCGCGAGCAAGCTTTGCTCCCACAGGCTCGCTCCCACAAGGGGGATGTCATCGCCTGTCAGAACGGCTTGTCGAAGGTAATCTTCGGCTCTTTCCACGGCCCCTTGACGTCGTATCTTACGCTGGCAAAGCGCGCCACACGGTCGCCAATCAGTTTGTCGATCAGAAACAGCGCCCCACCCACCGCTGGCGCGCCGACAATCAGCGCTGCAATCGGCAGGTTGTTGGTCACCGGCAGCGTCACCTGCAACTTGGCGTCGACCCGATCAGCCACCATGTCCAGTGTGCCGTTGAGCTCCAGATTGCTCGACGGTCCCGTCAGGGTGATGGGTTCACGGGTCACGTAAACACCGTCGCTCGCCACCAGCAGCCCCTTGACCCGATCGTAACTCAAGCCTTTGCCGAACAGGTCAGAGAAGTCCAGGCGCAATCGGCGGCCGATGGAGTTGAAGTTCAGCAAGCCAAATACCCGCAGCGCCTGGGCGCCGCCTTCCAACTCGACGAACTGGCCCTTGCTCAGCGACGCATCCAGACTCCCGGAGAAGCGCTTCGTGGCGACCCACGCTGGCGAGCCAGGCCAGCGACCATCGACGTCCAGGCGGAATTTCTCGCTGGTCACGCTCGGCGCATAGCCCCAGCCCTTGAGCACATCGGCCAGGTTCTTGCCACCGATGCGGCCTTTGTACCAACTGCTGGTGGAGCCGGGGACGCCTTCCCAGCCACCGTTGCCACTCAAGACCATGCCCTTGAGGCCCATGTCCAGGTTGTTCAAAGCAATGCCCTTGCCTGTCGGACGCACCTTCAACGACCAGGCACCAATGAGGTCGGGCCCCTGGAACAACTGGTCAATGACAATATCCATGGCCGGAATGTTGCGGGGATCGACCGAAGCCAGCGGGTCCGGCGCGTTTTCGTCGGTCTGGACCGTCGGGTCGGCAGCCGGCAGGCGAATGTAGTCAAGCTTGATACCGATCGGTGCGGCCTTCGCGTCCGGCAGACTGGCGGTGCCCTTGGCCTGCTCGCTGGCAAGTCGCAAAGCCCAGGCGTCAGGCTTGCGGTCCAGTTGCACCGAAGCCCGGTCCAGGGTCGTGCCCATGGCGGTGAGCTTGCCGATGTTCAGATCGACGCTGCTAAGCAGTTGTTTGGCGCTACCGCCCGGATCCTGCCCCGCATACTTGCCCACCAGCTCCTGCCACGGACTCACATCCAGCTGCGACAGCGTCCCGCGCAGGCGCAGGCCCTTGCCTCCCGGCAGAATCGCATCACCGTTACCGAGCAAGAGTTCACCGCGACCTTCTGCAACCTGTCCGTTCGGCGCCGCGTAGGTGAAGCTGGCCAGGTCGCCATAATCCACCCAGTAACGGCGCTCCGCGCCTTGCAAGGTCATGCGAAACACCGTGTCACGCCCGGTATCGGGCGCCAACCCGAAGGGCGCGGGAAGATCCACGGCCACGCCCTTGAGACTGGAACTGACCGACAGTTGGCTGTCGGCACCGTCGAGGATCACCTGCAACTGATACGGCACCACGCCAGTCACCGGCAATGGTTGTGTAACCTTCAGCCAGTCAGTGAGTTTCTTGACCTCCACCTGTCCGGAGGCGGCCACCCGCGTAGTCAGTTCACCGGCACGGCCTTCGGCAAAAATCTGCGCGGTCACGGGCCGGTCGAACGCTCGGGCCGCGATATTCTTGCCGCTCAGTCCTTTGTTGCTGTCGAAGCGGAAATCGCCCTTGAGCTGCGTCAGCTCCAGCACCGGCTCGCTGAGCTTGAGCCGGGCCTTGTCGGTCTTGAAGTCCACCAGAATCTTCGGTTGTTCGCCTTTCGCCAAAGGAATATCCAGCTTCACACTGCCTTGCAGGTCGCCCTCGCCTTCCCAGCCGGCGAACGTCTGCGCCGTACCGATCGGCGCCGTCTGCAGGATCTTCAAGCCGTCACCCAAGCCTCCGGCGAACTCGCCGTCCAACAGCAGATGGGAATTCTGGCCGCTGGGCACATGGGGGATGTTCACCGAAACATTCCTGACCTGGGTGTCCAGCAACTGCCCCTGGCTGGCAAAGATACGCACGCCGCTGTCTTCGACGAAAACATCCCCGCTGACCTTGCTCACCGAAGGCCAACCCGGCTGGAAGGCCAGCTCGGCATCATGCACCTTGAAAAACAGGCTGATGCTGCGAGCCGCGTCTTCGGCACCGTGGTTCAGCGAACCTTGATACTGGAAAAAACCCTGATCCACCGCGCCCTTGACGATTGCCGTGCGCAGCCACTCATCCAGCGCAGGGCTCAGGACAGCAGGCAGATACTTGGCGGTATAGCGACCGTCGCCATCCACCAGGCCGACCCGCAGGTCCATGTAGTCTTCCTGGCTGTGGTCGAAATGCAGGCGAATCAGGAAGTCACCGGCAATCCGGCCCTCCTCCCCCAGTACCTTCAGGTACGGCGCAATCAGCGTGAAACCTTGTTTGTCTAATTTCCAGGTCAGCCGGGCGTTAGCCTGCAAGTATTGCCAGGGCTTGGCGAAGATCGGGTCCAGGTGCAGGGAAAAATCCTTGCTGTCCATGCGCAGCTCACCGCCGCCCAGGTCGCCGCTCAGGCTCCCGGACACGTTGCGCGCCGCCGGGGCGCCGCGATAGGCATCAAAGCCTACGGTGTCCAGGTTGGTGGCGAAGCTGACTTTCTGATCACCGCTGTTCTGCGGGCGGTAGTCCACCAGCACGTTGCGCAGGCCGCCCGTGAACTTGAGCCGGTCGATTGCCGTGGCAACGCCTTCGGGCAACGGCGCCAGGGCATGGAGCAACGGCGTCAGCGGCGTGAGGTCGAGGCGATCAGCCTGCACGTGCCAGAGTTCTTCGGTTTTTTCGGTGGCGTTGTTCTGTTGCAACTGCAGGCGCGATTCCCAACGGGTTTCGCCCAGGCTCATTGCCAGGGAATCGAAGGTTGCGCTGAATCCCTGGTCGCTGCGCTGGAAATACCCGTTGAGCGCCAGGTTATGGATCTGCACCGGCTTGCGCTCGGCATAGGCGCCCTGGATGTCCGGCGCGTTCAGTCGAATGGCCGCGCTTTGCACGGTGCCCGCGCCCCAGCTCAGCCAGAACTCTGCGCCAGCCTTGATCCGGGAAAAATGCCATTGTCGGGTCAGGCGTTCCGGCAGCCATTTGGACCAATCGCTTTGCGGCAGACTCAGGTAGACATCAGCCTGGCCGTTCTGCCAGTCGCTGGCGCGGATACGGGTGCGCAGGTTGATCGCGACGGGTTGGCCGTCAGGCAGGGTCAGTCGGGCATCCAGACGCTGACGGGCAACACCAGTGCGCAGGCTCAGGCCAACATAGGTCAGGGTCAGCGGCGGTTGTTCCAGCGGCTGCAAGGTCACCTGACTGTCGAGCACCGACAGCTTCGAGATCATCTGCATGCGCTCGAGCAGTTGCTGGGGATCCAGGGGCTGATCGTCCTGCATTGGCAGCCCCTCCAGGGCCCACTTGCCGTCGGCGTCTTCCTTGAGGCTGATCTTCAGGCCGCTGAGTTCCAAGTGAGCAATGCGCACCTGACGCGCCACCAGGCTGCCCCACAAGTCCGGCACGGCCCGCACCTGATCCAGATGCAAGGCATTGGCGCCCTCGCCGACCATCACGTCGTGGGCCAGCAGGATGGGGGCCAGGGCGCTCCAGCTACCGTCCAGGCTGCCGATATGCACGGGGATGCCCAACGCTTCGCTGGCGCGGGTCTGGACCTCGGCGCGGTATTCGGCCACCAGCGGAGCCAGTTCTCGCCCGAGGCTGACATACAGTGCCACCAGCACCAACAGCAGCGCGCACAGGCCCAGGCCCCAACGGGTCAGCGCGGCCAAAATGCGTGTCAGACGCTCCATGTCAGCGGGCTCCCCTGGCAAAAGTATTCAAATCCGCGGGGCTGCCGCTCATGAAGCCACTTCAGAGCAGCACCACGTCGTATTGTTCCTGGGAATACATGGTTTCCACCTGAAAGCGAATCGTGCGACCGATAAAGGCCTCCAGTTCCGCAACGTTCCCTGACTCTTCATCGAGCAGGCGATCCACCACTTTCTGGTTCGCCAACACTCTATAACCTGTGGCCTGGTAAGCGCGTGCCTCCCGGAGGATTTCCCGGAAGATTTCGTAACACACGGTTTCCGGGGTCTTGAGCTTGCCCCGGCCCTGGCAACTGCTGCACGGTTCGCACAGCACCTGCTCAAGGCTCTCGCGAGTGCGCTTGCGGGTCATCTGCACCAGGCCCAGCTCGGTGATCCCGATGATGTTGGTCTTGGCGTGGTCGCGCTCGAGTTGTTTCTCCAGGGTCCGCAGGACCTGGCGCTGGTGCTCTTCATGCTCCATGTCGATGAAGTCGATGATGATGATTCCGCCCAGGTTGCGCAGGCGCAGCTGACGAGCGATGGCGGTGGCCGCTTCCAGGTTGGTCTTGAAGATGGTTTCTTCGAGGTTGCGATGGCCGACGAACGCCCCAGTGTTGACGTCAATGGTGCTCATGGCCTCGGCCGGGTCCACCACCAGGTAGCCGCCGGACTTGAGCGGCACCTTACGCTCCAGGGCCTTCTGGATTTCGTCTTCGACGCCGTACAGGTCGAAAATCGGCCGCTCGCCGGGGTAATGCTCGAGACGATCAGCGATTTCCGGCATCAGCTCCGCCACAAACTGGGTGGTTTTCTGGAAGGTTTCCCGGGAATCAATGCGGATTTTCTCAATCTTGGGGCTGACCAGGTCCCGCAGGGTCCGCAATGCCAGACCGAGGTCTTCGTAGATCACGCTGGGGGTGGCGATGGTCTTGATCTGATCGGCGATCTGGTCCCAGAGCCGGCGCAAATAGCGGATGTCCATGAGAATTTCATCGGCCCCAGCCCCTTCGGCGGCGGTGCGCAGGATGAAACCTCCAGCTTCCTTGATGCCCTCTTTCTCCACGCAATCGCTGACCACCTGCTTGAGGCGCTCGCGCTCGGCTTCATCTTCGATCTTCAGGGAAATGCCGACGTGAGCGGTACGCGGCATGTACACCAGGTAGCGCGACGGAATCGACAACTGCGTGGTCAGGCGCGCGCCCTTTGAACCGATGGGGTCCTTGGTGACCTGGACCACCAGGCTCTGGCCTTCATGAACCAGGGCACTGATGCTCTCCACGGCCGGGCCTTCACGCATGGATATTTCCGAGGCATGAATGAACGCCGCACGATCCAGGCCAATATCGACGAACGCCGCCTGCATGCCCGGCAACACCCGCACCACCTTGCCTTTATAGATATTGCCGACGATCCCACGTTTTTGCGTGCGCTCGACGTGAACTTCTTGCAGAACACCGTTTTCAACCACCGCCACGCGCGATTCCATCGGCGTGATGTTGATCAGGATCTCTTCACTCATGGCAGGGTCTCGTTCAGGCGTGTTCACGATAATGGCCGCATCAAGTCAGACGGCGCTCAGCGCGCGCTCAGGGTTTGCCAACAGGGTATGCCGAAATGGCCCAACAGCTCCGAGGTTTCGCACAGCGGCAGGCCGACCACAGCTGAATAGCTGCCTTCAAGCCCTGCGACGAATACCGCCCCCAAGCCCTGAATACCGTAGCCGCCAGCCTTGTCCCGGGGCTCACCGCTGTTCCAATAGGCTAGCGCTTGTTGCTCAGTGATGGAGCGAAAGCTGACCCGGCTGCGCACCACACGGGATTCACAACGTTGCCCGTCCAGTACCGCAATGGCGGTCAGCACCTCATGGTCACGACCGGACAGGCTCAAGAGCATCGCCATCGAGTCGGCCTGATCCAGCGGCTTGCCCAGAATCCGCCCGTCCAGCACCACGGCGGTGTCGGCACCCAGCACGCAGCCGTCCACGCCTGCGGGCAAAGCACGTCGCCCGGCCTCGGCCTTGCCACGCGCCAGACGTTCGACATAGGCCGAAGGGGTTTCGTCATCCAGGGGAGTTTCGTCGATGTCTGCGCTGACGGCGGTGAATAGCACACCGATCTGCGTGAGCAACTCACGCCGACGCGGCGAGCCCGAGGCGAGGTAAAGCGGTTTCATCAAGACATCTCCCTCTCAAGGTGCGGGCCAATGCCTGACCGAATCAGTTGATTTTGAAACGCAGGCGCAAGCCACGCAAACCGAAGCTGACCCACGGCCAGAGCAAGGCACTGACCAGTGCCGGCAACACCAGCGCCAGGGTCGGCTGGCGATTGCCGGTCAGCGCGCTGAGCCACAGCTGCACCAGCTGCGCCAGGCCGAAAATCACCAGGATCACCAGGCACTGCTGCCACATGGGGAACATCCGCAGGCGTTGTTGCAGCGATAGCACCAGGAACGTGATCAGCGTCAGGATCAGCGCGTTCTGCCCCAGCAACGTGCCATAAAGCACGTCTTCGGCCAGCCCCAGACACCAGGCGGTGACCATGCCGACCTTGTGCGGCAGCGCCAGCGCCCAGAATGCCAGCAGCAGCGCCAGCCACAGCGGGCGCAGGATTTCCATGAATTGTGGCAGCGGCGAAACGCTGAGCAACAGGCCGATGGCGAACGTCAGCCAGACCATCCAGCCGTTACCGGAATGTGTACTGCTCATTATTCTCGTGCTCCCCTGGTGGCTGGCGCGGTGGCCGGCGTGGAGACAGGCGGTTTGGCCGCGGGCCTTGCGGGTTGAGTCGCCGGGGCTTGGGTGGCCGGCGTTGGCGCCGGGGTCGTTGCAGCCGGGGCAGGTGCCGGTGTTGTGCCCGGGACTGTCGCCGGGGTAACCGGGGTCGCGGTCGAGTCGATGTTCTGCCGATCCTCGGCCTCCTGGGCCACGGCGGCGTCGTTGGCGCGCTCTTCCGGGGTGCGGTTGTCGCTGAATACCAGCAGCAGGTATCGGCTGCGATTCAGCGCAGCCGTTGGCACCGCACGCACGATAGCGAACGGCTGACCTGAGTCGTGTATAACCTCCTTGACCGTCGCCACCGGATACCCGGCCGGGAATCGCTGACCGAGACCGGAACTGACCAGCAGGTCGCCTTCCTTGATGTCGGCGGTGTCTGCGACGTGCCGCAGCTCCAGGCGCTCCGGATTACCGGTGCCACTGGCAATCGCCCGCAAGCCGTTGCGGTTGACCTGCACGGGAATGCTGTGGGTGGTATCGGTCAGCAACAGCACGCGAGAGGTGTAGGGCATCAACTCCACCACCTGCCCCATCAGGCCGCGAGCATCGAGTACCGGCTGGCCGAGGACAACACCGTCGCGCTCACCCTTGTTGATGATGATGCGATGGGTAAAGGGGTTGGGGTCCATGCCGATCAACTCGGCCACTTCGACCTTCTCGTTGACCAGCGCCGAGGAATTGAGCAGCTCGCGCAGCCGCACGTTTTGCTCGGTGAGGGCCGCCAGCTTCTGCATGCGTCCCTGCAACAGCAGGTTCTCGGTCTTGAGTTTTTCGTTTTCGGCCACCAGCTCGGTCCGGCTGCCAAACTGGCTGGCAACACCCTGCCACAAGCGCTGCGGCAAATCGGTGATCCAGTAGGATTCCATCAATACCAGCGACATCTGGCTGCGCACTGGCTTGAGCAGCGTGAAACGGGCATCGACCACCATCAGCGCGACCGACAGCACGGTCAGCACCAGCAGGCGCACACCCAATGAGGGGCCTTTGGCGAAAAGCGGTTTAATAAGCCGCTCCTCCCAGGCAAATGTTTTCTTTATTCATACGGCATCAAACCGGCCTGGATACGAATGACAGAAGATAAACGTCAACGGGCAGCACTGCAAAGTGCTGCCCGGGGAGCGAACAACATAGACCATCCAGGCGGGCTTATTCGCTGGAGAGCAGATCCATGGTGTGCTTGTCCATCATTTCCAATGCACGGCCACCGCCGCGGGCAACGCAAGTCAGCGGGTCTTCGGCAACGATCACCGGCAAGCCGGTTTCCTGAGCCAGCAGCTTGTCGAGGTCACGCAACAGCGCGCCACCACCGGTCAGCACCAGGCCGCGCTCGGCGATGTCCGACGCCAGTTCCGGCGGCGACTGCTCCAGAGCACTCTTGACCGCCTGCACGATGGTCGCCAGCGACTCTTGCAGTGCTTCGAGCACTTCGTTGGAGTTGAGGGTGAAGGCACGTGGAACGCCTTCAGCCAGGTTACGGCCGCGAACGTCGACTTCACGTACTTCGCCGCCCGGATAGGCCGTGCCGATTTCCTGCTTGATGCGCTCGGCGGTGGATTCGCCGATCAGGCTGCCGTAGTTGCGGCGCACGTAGGTGATGATCGCTTCGTCGAAACGGTCGCCGCCCACACGTACGGACTCGGCGTAGACCACACCGTTGAGGGAGATCAAGGCGATTTCAGTGGTACCACCACCGATATCGACGACCATCGAACCACGGGCCTCTTCGACCGGCAGGCCGGCACCGATGGCAGCGGCCATCGGTTCTTCGATCAGGAACACTTCACGGGCACCGGCGCCAAGGGCCGACTCACGGATGGCACGACGCTCCACCTGGGTGGACTTGCAGGGCACGCAGATCAGCACGCGAGGGCTGGGCTGCAGGAAACTGTTTTCGTGAACTTTGTTGATGAAGTACTGCAGCATCTTTTCGCAGACGCTGAAGTCGGCGATCACGCCGTCCTTCATGGGGCGAATGGCTGCAATGTTGCCCGGAGTACGGCCCAGCATGCGCTTGGCTTCGGTACCGACAGCCACGACACTCTTCTGGTTACCGTGGGTGCGGATGGCCACGACCGAGGGTTCATTCAGGACGATACCGCGCTCGCGCACGTAAATAAGGGTGTTGGCAGTGCCCAGGTCAATGGAAAGATCGCTGGAAAACATGCCACGCAGTTTCTTGAACATGGGAAAGGGACCCTAGGCAACGCGTGGGTAAAAAAGTGCGGCAAACTCTAACAACGACAGGGATTTTGGGCAAGGCGCCAATATGTTAAATTGGCCGCTTTTCTGTGCACCAAACCCCGAAATCGCGGCCAATGCCCTGTTTCGCAGATACGTTCCTTTGTTGACGACAATAGAGGCCGTCAAAAAGGAACAGTATTTGTGATACAGGGCACTGGACCGTAGAAATGCGGTAGTGTTCCGACAATCTAACACACGGACAGATTGCGTCCGTTTTGTTTTCCACTGGAGAATCCCATGGCGCTTGAACGCTCCGACGTGGAAAAAATCGCTCACCTGGCCTGTCTGGGCCTCGATGAAGCCGATCTTCCACACATTACTTCTGCCCTGAACAGCATTCTGGGGCTGGTCGACGAGATGCAGGCGGTCAACACCGACGGCATCGAACCCCTGGCCCACCCACTGGAAGCCAGCCAGCGCCTGCGCGCCGACGTCGTGACCGAGTCCAATCACCGCGAGGCCTACCAGTCCATCGCACCAGCGGTCGAAAACGGCCTGTACCTGGTTCCGAAAGTCATCGACTAAAGGGAAAGAGCCTCTCATGCATCACATGACCCTGGCCGAGATCGCCCGCGGACTCGCCGATAAAAAGTTTTCTTCCGAAGAGCTGACCCAGGCCCTCCTGGCGCGCATCGCCCAGCTCGACCCGCAGCTCAACAGCTTCATCAGCCTCACCGAAGAACTGGCCCTGAGCCAGGCCAAGGCCGCCGACGCCCGTCGCGCCAACGGTGAGAGCGGCGCCCTGCTCGGCGCACCGATTGCCCACAAGGATCTGTTCTGCACCCAGGGCATCCGCACCAGTTGCGGCTCGAAGATGCTCGACAACTTCAAGGCCCCGTACGATGCCACCGTGGTCGCCAAACTGGCCGCAGCCGGCGCCGTGACCCTGGGCAAGACCAACATGGACGAATTCGCCATGGGTTCGGCCAACGAGTCGAGCTACTACGGCGCAGTGAAAAACCCGTGGAACCTGGAACACGTACCGGGTGGCTCGTCCGGTGGTTCCGCTGCCGCCGTGGCCGCGCGCCTGCTGCCGGCCGCCACCGCCACCGACACTGGCGGTTCGATTCGCCAGCCGGCGGCGTTTACCAACCTCACGGGCCTGAAGCCGACCTATGGCCGCGTATCGCGCTGGGGCATGATCGCCTACGCCTCCAGCCTCGACCAGGGCGGTCCGCTGGCCCGCACCGCCGAAGACTGCGCGATCCTGCTGCAAGGCATGGCTGGCTTCGATCCGAACGACTCCACCAGCATCGATGAACCGGTGCCGGACTACAGCGCCAGCCTCAACGGCTCGTTGCAGGGCCTGCGCATCGGCGTGCCGAAGGAATATTTCAGCGCCGGCCTGGACCCGCGCATCGCCGAGCTGACCCACAACAGCATCAAGGAACTGGAGAAGCTCGGCGCGGTGATCAAGCCAATCAGCCTGCAGAACATGCAGCACGCGATTCCGGCGTACTACGTGATCGCCCCGGCGGAAGCGTCCTCGAACCTGTCGCGTTTCGACGGCGTGCGCTTCGGCTATCGCTGCGAAAATCCGGACAACCTGATGGACCTGTACAAGCGCTCCCGTGGCGAAGGCTTCGGCGCCGAAGTGCAGCGCCGGATCATGGTCGGTGCCTACGCGCTGTCCGCCGGCTACTACGATGCCTACTACCTCAAGGCGCAGAAAATCCGTCGCCTGGTGAAGAACGACTTCATGGCCGCCTTCAACGAGGTCGACATCATCCTTGGCCCAACCACGCCGAACCCGGCCTGGAAACTCGGCGCCAAGAGCAGCGACCCGGTCGCTGAGTACTTGGAAGACGTCTACACCATCACCGCCAACCTCGCCGGCTTGCCGGGCCTGTCCATGCCGGCCGGTTTCGTCGATGGCCTGCCGGTGGGCGTGCAGTTGCTCGCGCCGTACTTCCAGGAAGGCCGCCTGCTCAATGTGGCGCACCAGTATCAGTTGAACACTGACTGGCACACCCGCACCCCAATCGGCTTCTGAGGAGAAACACATGCAATGGGAAGTCGTGATCGGGCTGGAGATTCATACCCAGCTCACCACCCGGTCGAAAATCTTTTCCGGTAGCTCCACCACGTTCGGCTCCGAGCCCAACACCCAGGCCAGCCTGGTCGACCTGGGCATGCCCGGCGTGTTGCCGGTGCTCAACGCCGAAGCCGTGCGCATGGCGGTGATGTTCGGTCTGGCGATTGACGCCGAGATTGGCCAGCACAACGTATTCGCCCGCAAGAACTACTTCTATCCGGACCTGCCCAAGGGCTACCAGATCAGCCAGATGGAGTTGCCGATTGTCGGCAAGGGCCACCTGGACATCGCCCTGGAAGACGGCACGGTCAAGCGCGTTGGTATCACCCGTGCGCACCTGGAAGAAGACGCCGGCAAGAGCCTGCACGAAGAATTCAGCGGCGCCACCGGCATCGACCTGAACCGTGCCGGCACGCCGTTGCTGGAAATCGTCTCTGAACCGGACATGCGCAGTGCCAAGGAAGCCGTAGCCTACGTCAAGGCGATCCACGCGCTGGTGCGCTACCTGGGCATTTGCGACGGCAACATGGCCGAAGGCTCGCTGCGTTGCGACTGCAACGTGTCGATCCGGCCCAAGGGCCAGGTTGAATTCGGCACCCGCTGCGAGATCAAGAACGTCAACTCGTTCCGCTTCATCGAGAAAGCGATCAACAGCGAGATCCAGCGCCAGATCGAACTGATCGAGGACGGCGGCAAGGTCATCCAGCAGACCCGCCTGTACGACCCGAACAAGGACGAGACCCGTCCGATGCGCAGTAAAGAGGAAGCCAACGACTACCGTTACTTCCCCGACCCGGATCTGCTGCCGGTGGTGATCGAGGACTCGTTCCTCAATGACGTGCGTGCCACCTTGCCGGAACTGCCACCCCAGAAACGCGAGCGCTTCCAGGCGCAGTTCGGGCTGTCGAGCTATGACGCCAACGTCCTGGCCACCAGCCGCGAACAGGCCGATTACTTCGAAAAAGTCGTGAGCATCGGCGGCGACGCCAAGCTGGCGGCCAACTGGGTGATGGTGGAATTGGGCAGTCTGCTGAACAAGCAGGGCCTGGAGATCGACCAGTCGCCGGTATCGGCCGAGCAACTGGGCGGCATGCTGTTGCGGATCAAGGACAACACCATTTCCGGCAAGATCGCCAAAATGGTCTTCGAAGCCATGGCCAATGGTGAAGGCAGCGCTGATGAGATCATTGAGAAGCGCGGCCTGAAGCAAGTCACCGACACCGGTGCGATCAGCGCCGTACTCGATGAAATGCTCGCGGCCAACGCCGAGCAAGTCGAGCAATACCGTGCGGCAGACGAAGCCAAGCGCGGCAAGATGTTCGGTTTCTTCGTCGGCCAGGCCATGAAAGCCTCCAAGGGCAAGGCCAACCCGCAACAGGTCAACGAACTGCTTAAAAGCAAGCTCGAGGGCTGATGACCATGGAGCCAGATTTCAAGCCTGGCTCCACTCTCCCTTGTGGGAGAGATCCTGTGGGAGCAAAGCTTGCTCGCGATGAAGACACCTTGATCCATCAGTGGACTGCGTTATCGTTCGTCGCGAGCAAGCTTTGCTCCCACAGGCTTTTCTCTCACTGGCCAGCGCCCCTATCTGTAGTTGGAAACCCCTACATGAAGCGTCTCCTCGGCGCCTGCGCCCTGCTGTCCCTGTTGGCCGGTTGCGCCAGCCAGAGCGGGACGGTCGATCCACACGGCTATGACCAGACCGGCGTCGCCTCTTATTACGGTGCCAGGCACCATGGCAAGCGCACCGCCAGCGGCGAGCGCTTCAACCAGCATGGCTTGACCGCCGCCCATCGCCGGTTGCCGTTCGGCACACGGGTGAAAGTCACCAACCTGAAAAACAACGACAGTGTCGTGGTCCGCATCAACGACCGTGGCCCCTATACTCGTGGCCGCCTGATCGATGTATCCCGCGCTGCCGCCGAGCAACTGGGCATGCTACGCAGCGGCACCGCACGGGTGCGCGTGCAAGCCCTCGACGATTGATAGACGGAGCCCGGACATTTCCCTACTCAATGCCATCCCGCTGCTGAGCCTGATCGAACTGTTCGGTGGCCTGCTGTTGCTGATCGCCGGGGCCGAGCTGCTGGTGCGCGCCGCCGTGGGCCTGGCGGCACGTTTGCAGGTGCGTCCGCTGATCATCGGCCTGACCGTGGTCGCCTTTGGCAGCAGCGCCCCGCAAATGGCTGTCAGCCTGCAAGCGACCCTGGCGCAGAACGCTGACATCGCCGTGGGCAGCGTGATCGGCAGCAGCATCTTCAACATCCTCGTCACCCTCGGGTTGTCGGCCCTGATCATTCCGTTGCGCGTCTCGCGTCAACTGGTGCGCCTGGACATCCCGCTGATGATCGGCGCCAGCCTACTGGTGTTCGTGCTGGCCTGGAACGAGGAACTGACGCAACTGGACGGCGCGTTGCTGTTGATGGCCCTGGCGGTGTACCTGGGCCTGTTGCTGCGCCAGTCGCGGCATTCGGGGCGACCGCATGGGATGGGCGTGGACGTGGCGCAAGTGTCATGGCCCAAAAGCCTGTCGATGATGGTCGTGGGCCTGGCGATGCTGATTTTCGCCGGGCACTTGCTGTTGGGCGCGGCGGTGGAAGTGGCGACGGACCTGGGGCTGTCGGAACGCATCATCGGCCTGACCATCGTCGCCGTCAGCACCTCGCTGCCGGAACTCGCCACCTCGCTGATCGCCGCCCTGCGGGGCCAGCGAGACATTGCCGTGGGCAACGTGATCGGCAGCAACCTGTTCAACCTGCTGGGCGTGCTGGGGGTGACAGCCCTCGCCGCGCCCTCGCCGCTCTCGGTGTCCCCCAATGCTCTGGATTTCGACCTGCCGGTGATGCTCGGCGTGGCGGTACTGTGCCTGCCGGTGTTTTATTCCGGCTACCGCGTCACCCGCGCCGAAGGTCTGCTGTTTTTGGGCTTGTACCTGGCCTATGGGCTGCATGTGGTGTCGTTCACTACCGGCATGCCTCTGGCCGGCCAACTGGAACGACTGATGCTGTTCTATGTGCTGCCGGCCCTGCTCGCGTTTTTGCTGTTCAGCTCCTTGCGCGCCTGGCGCCGTCAACACCACAAGAGGGATTTGCCATGACCGACACTCCAAAGACCGGCCTGGACATGCGCCGCCAGGTGATGGGCGACGCGTTCGTCGACCGTGCCCTGGGCAACGCCACCGAATTCACCCAGCCGCTGCAGGATTTCGTCAACGAGCATGCCTGGGGCAGCGTCTGGAGCCGCGAAGGCCTGCCGCTCAAAACCCGCAGCCTGATCACCCTCGCCGCCCTCACCGCTCTCAAATGCCCGCAGGAATTGAAAGGCCACGTGCGCGGGGCCTTGAACAACGGCTGTACAGTGGAAGAGATTCGCGAGGCGTTGCTGCATTGCGCGGTGTATGCGGGGGTGCCGGCGGCGATTGATGCGTTTCGGGCGGCGCAGGAAGTGATCGATAGTTATCAGAAATCTGAGTGACTGTTAGATCGCTATCGCGAGCAGGCTCGCTCCCACAGAGATCGCAGGCGGACTGGAAACTTGTGTACACCGCCATCTACTGTGGGAGCGAGCCTGCTCGCGATGGGCCCTCAAGAACACCACAACCCAGAACCTAGATCCACCCACCCCACTGCAACACAAAAATCCCCAGGTTGGTGGTAATCGCCGCCATCAGCGTGGTGATGACGATGATCGCCGCGGCCAGTTCATGGTTGCCATCGGCCGCGCGGGCCATGACGTAACTGGCGGCGGCGGTGGGGCTGCCAAAGTACAGGAACAGAATTCCCAGCTCCGCCCCGCGAAAACCCCAGAGCCAGGCGCCGAGGGTGGCCAGCAGGGGCAGGCCGATCATTTTCACCAGGCTCGAACTCAGGGCCATCTTGCCGCTTTTGCGCAGCGCCGCCAGCGACAGCGTGCCGCCGATGCAAATCAACGCCAGCGGCAAAGTCATCTGGGCAAGGTATTTGGCCGAGGTTTCGAACCAGTTCGGCAGGCCTATCTGCCAATAGGCCAACGGCGCGGCTACGACCACACTGATGATCAGCGGGTTGCTGACCACGCTTTTGCAGATGCTCCAGGGGTCGGACTTGATCACTGGGCTGTAGACCGCCAGCACGATGGTCGACAGGGTGTTGTAGAACAGGATCACCAGCGCCGCGAGTATCGACCCCAGGGAAATCCCGTAGTCGCCATACATGCTCGCCGCCAGTGCCAGGCCGATCACGCCGTTGTTGCCGCGAAAGGCGCCCTGGGTATAGATGCCACGGTCCTCACGCGGACAACGCCAGATCGCCCAGCCCCAGGCCACGGCAAAGCACACCAGGGTGGCAATGGAGAAATAGATCAGCAGGTCCGGCTGCAATGCCGCGTGGAGATCGGCATGCAGGATGCCGAGGAACAACAGCGCCGGCATGGTGACGTTGAACACCAGGGACGAGGCGATGTGAATGAAATTGTCGTTGATCCAGTAAAGGCGCTTGAGCAGTGTCCCCAGAAACAACATGGCAAACACCGGTGCGGTGATGTTCAGGGTTTCGAGGAAAATTGCCAGCATGCCGGGGACCTTGAGAAGGGTGTCGTTAGGTGGCTAATGATAGCCACTAACGACACTGGCGTCTGGTAGACCGCTATCGCGAGCAAGCTCGCTCCCACATTTGTTCCTGGGTGAACAAAATCCATATTCACCACAAACCCCTGTGGGAGCGAGCTTGCTCGCGATAGCGGTGTGTCAGCTTGCATAAATGCTGAATGTACCGCCGTCATCGCGAGCAAGCTCGCTCCCACACTGGATCTCCAGCGATCACGAAATCATCAAGTAATCGGCGCCGGGTTGAACAAGGTGATGTCGTTGTACAGCTTGTGCCGCTCGGCCCAGGTCTGTTTCTTGCCGCTGGCCACGTCCAGGTAGTAATGGAACAGTTCCCAGCCCAGTTCCTCGATGGAGGCGCGCCCGGTGGCGATCCGGCCGGCGTCGATGTCGATCAGGTCCGGCCAGCGCTGGGCCAGTTCGGTGCGGGTCGAGACCTTTACCACCGGCGCCATGGCCAAGCCGTACGGCGTGCCACGGCCGGTGGTGAATACGTGCAGGTTCATCCCCGCCGCCAGTTGCAAGGTGCCGCAGACAAAATCACTGGCCGGCGTGGCGCAGAAGATCAGGCCCTTCTGCTTGAAGCGCTCGCCCGGACCCAGAACGCCGTTGATCGCACTGCTGCCGGACTTGACGATCGAGCCCAGGGATTTTTCGACGATGTTCGACAGCCCGCCTTTCTTGTTGCCCGGCGTGGTGTTGGCACTGCGATCGGCCTCGCCCTTGGCCAGGTAACGGTCGTACCAGTCCATCTCGCGTACCAGCTCCTGGGCGACTTCCCGGGTTTGCGCCCGGGAGGTCAGCAGGTAGATCGCATCGCGCACTTCGGTGACTTCGGAAAACATCACCGTCGCCCCGGCCCGCAGCAGCAGGTCCGAGGCATAGCCCAGGGCCGGGTTGGCGGTGATGCCGGAAAACGCATCGCTGCCACCGCACTGCATGCCCAGGATCAGTTCTGAGGCCGGCACGGTTTCACGACGGCGCAGGTCGAGTTTCTTCAGCCGGGTTTCGGCCAGTTCCATGATCTGCTCGATCATTTCGGTGAAACCGTGACTGGAATCCTGCAAGCGATACAGCCACGGCTCGCTGAGGTCCACCGAGCTGTCGTTTTCATGCATCACCTGCCCGGCCTGCAATTTCTCGCAGCCCAGGCTGATCACCAGTGCTTCGCCCCCCAGGTTCGGATTGCGGGCCAGATTGCGCACGGTGCGGATCGGGATGTACGCGTCGGTGGCGGTGATCGCCACGCCGCAGCCGTAGCTGTGGGTCAGCGCCACCACGTCATCGACGTTCGGGTACTTGGGCAGCAATTCGTCCTTGATGCGCTTGACCGCATGGTCCAGCACCCCGGTCACGCACTGCACCGTGGTGGTGATGCCCAGGATGTTGCGCGTGCCCACGGTACCGTCGGCGTTGCGATAACCCTCGAAGGTGTAGCCTTGCAACGGCGCTTCGGCCGCCGGCACGTCGGTGGACAGCGGCAGGCTGTCCAGCGGCGGCGCGGTGGGCATGCGCAGTTGGTCTTCCTTGACCCAACTGCCACGGGGGATTGGTTGCAATGCGTAGCCAATGACCTGGCCGTAGCGAATCACCTCGCCGCCCTCGGGAATATCTTCCAGGGTGACCTTGTGGCTCTGCGGTACAAAGTCCACGGTGACCAGGCCATCCGGGAACTCAGTCCCGGCTGGCACGCCCTGGTCGTTCACCACAATGACCACGTTGTCCCGCTCATTCAGGCGGATGTAACGGGGCGAATCGGCATGTTCAATCAGTTGCATCGACATCGCTCCTTCAGGATTTCGCTTCAGACAGGCTGGAAAGTTGATCATCCCGGGCCGCAGGCTCTTTGAGCACGACACGCTTGATCGGCCCGACGATCACCAGGTAACTGAACACCGCCATCAGCGCGTTGCAGCCCACGAACACCAGCGCCCATTTGAACGAACCGGTGGAGCTGATGATGTAGCCGATAACGATCGGCGTGGTGATCGAAGCCAGGTTGCCGAAGGTGTTGAACAGGCCGCCGCTCAGACCGGCGATCTGTTTTGGCGAAGTGTCGGACACCACGGCCCAACCCAGTGCGCCTACGCCTTTACCGAAGAAGGCCAGGGCCATGAAGCCCACCACCATCCATTCGATGTCCACGTAGTTGCACGCCACGATGCTGCTGGACACCAGCAGGCCGGCGATGATCGGCGCCTTGCGAGCGAAGGTCAGCGAGTGGCCCTTGCGCAGCAGGTAGTCGGAAATCACCCCGCCGAGCACGCCGCCGATGAAGCCGCAGATCGCCGGCAAGGAGGCGATGAAACCAGCCTTGAGGATGGTCATGCCGCGCTCCTGCACCAAGTACACCGGGAACCAGGTCAGGAAGAAGTAGGTGATGCCGTTGATGCAGTATTGGCCCAGGTACACGCCGAGCATCATGCGGTTGGTCAGCAGTTGGCGGATGTAATCCCACTTCGGACCGTCGGTCTTCTTACCCCTGCCCTTGTCCTGGTCCATGTCGACCATCGCGCCGTTGGCGGCGATGTGATTGAACTCGGCCTCGTTGATCATCGGGTGCTGACGCGGGCTGTGGATAACCTTCAGCCAGACCAGCGAGAACACGATACCGACCACGCCCATCACGATGAACACATGCTGCCAGCCAAAGCGGTAGACGATCCAGCCCATCAGCGGCGCAAACAACACCGTGGCGAAATACTGGGCCGAGTTGAAAATCGCCGACGCGGTGCCGCGTTCAGCGGTGGGGAACCAGGCCGCGACGATGCGGGCGTTACCCGGGAAGGAAGGCGCCTCGGCCAGCCCCACCAGAAAGCGCAGCATGAACAGCGCCACCACGGCGGTGGAGACGCCGAATTCACCGACATAGCCTTGCAGCACGGTGAACAGCGACCAGGTAAAAATGCTCAAGGCATAGATTTTTTTCGACCCGAACCGGTCAAGCAGCCAGCCGCCCGGGATCTGCCCGGCCACGTAGGCCCAGCCGAAGGCGGAGAAGATATAACCGAGGGTAACGGCATCGATGCCGAGGTCTTTCTGCAGGCTGGAGCCGGCGATAGCGATGGTTGCGCGGTCGGCATAGTTGATCGTTGTCACCAGAAACAGCATGAGCAGGATCAAATAGCGGACGCGAGTCGGCTTGGTTTCTTGCATTTAAATCTACTTCCACTATTTATTTTTATACGGGAAATCTGGTTGTACGGCCGGGCGGGTTGTCCCGCTCCGGCCGGTGTCGCAATTACGATCCGATGTAAGAAGTTTTCACCACGGTGTAGAACTCTTGCGCATAGCGACCTTGCTCGCGCGAGCCATAGGACGAACCTTTGCGGCCGCCGAACGGTACATGGTAATCCACGCCGGCGGTCGGCAGATTGACCATCACCATGCCCGCCTGGGAATGACGCTTGAAGTGGTTGGCATATTTGAGCGAGGTGGTGGCGATACCGGCGGACAGCCCGAACTCGGTGTCGTTGGCCATCGCCAGCGCCGCTTCATAATCGGCCACACGCACGACGTTGGCCACCGGGCCAAAGATTTCTTCGCGGCTGATGCGCATCGAGGCTTCGCTGTCGGCAAACAGTGTCGGCGCCAGGAAATAACCTTCGGTGTCACACGTCACCAGGCCGCCACCGCTAACCAGCCGCGCACCTTCGCTCTGGCCGATGTCGATGTACTTCAAGTCCTGGTTGAGCTGGGCTTCGGAAACCACCGGCCCGATATCGGTGCCGGCCTTCAAGGCATGACCGACCTTGATCGACTGCATGCGCTCGGCCATGGCAGCGACGAACTTGTCGTGGATGCCGGCGGTCACGATCAGGCGGCTCGAAGCCGTGCAACGCTGGCCGGTGGAGTAGAACGCGCTCTGCACCGCCAGTTCGACAGCCTGTTTGAGATCGGCGTCGTCGAGGATGACCTGCGGGTTCTTGCCGCCCATCTCCAGTTGCACCTTGGCCTGGCGCGCCACGCAATTGACCGCGATCTGCCGCCCCACGCCCACGGAACCGGTGAAGCTGATACCGTCGACCTTCGGGCTGTTGACCAGGACTTCACCGACCACACGGCCGCTGCCCATCACCAGGTTGAACACACCGGCCGGGAAACCGGCGCGGGAAATGATGTCCGCCAGGGCCCAGGCACAACCTGGCACCAATTCGGCGGGCTTGATCACCACACAGTTGCCGTAGGCCAGCGCCGGGGCGATCTTCCAGGCAGGGATCGCGATCGGGAAGTTCCACGGCGTGATCAAACCGACCACACCCAACGCTTCACGGGTGACTTCGACGTTGACGCCCGGGCGCACCGACGGCAGGTAATCGCCCGACAGGCGCAGGCACTCGCCAGCGAAAAACTTGAAAATGTTGCCGGCGCGGGTCACTTCGCCAATGGCTTCGGGCAGGGTCTTGCCCTCTTCCCGGGCCAACAGTTGGCCGAGTTCTTCGCGGCGGGCGAGGATCTCGCTGCCGACTTTGTCCAGCGCATCGTGACGGGCCTGGATGCCCGAGGTCGACCAGGCCGGGAACGCGGCGCGGGCGGCTTCGATGGCGGCATTGACTTGAGCTGCATCAGCCTTGGCGTATTCACCAATGACATCGGACAAGTCAGACGGGTTGATGTTGGTGCAATAGTCGGCACCGGCCACCCACTGACCGTTGATGTAGTTATCGAAACGCTTTGAATCTGCCACGGAGCTACTCCTTCTACAATAGCTGTCTAGGAACGCAGAGCGTCCCTGGCTGCGTGCCCACGCGGAGCGTGGGAACGATCAAGCCTTACGCAAAAAGCCGCTGATTGCTCAGCGGCTTTGTCGGGTCTGTTACTGCTTGCCTTGCTTGTCGATCAGCGCGGCCAGGGCTTCGTATTCTTCCGGCAGCAGGTCGGTCAGCGGCGTACGCACAGGACCTGCGTCGTAGCCGACGATCTTCGCGCCAGCCTTGACGATGCTCACGGCATAACCGGCCTTGCGGTTACGAATGTCCAGGTAAGGCAGGAAGAAGTCGTCGATGATCTTGCCGACGGTCGCGTGATCTTCACGGGAAATGGCGTGGTAGAAATCCATCGCGGTTTTCGGAATGAAGTTGAACACCGCCGAGGAGTAGACCGGCACGCCCAGGGCCTTGTAGGCCGCGGCATAGACTTCTGCGGTCGGCAGGCCGCCCAGGTAGCTGAAACGATCGCCGAGACGACGGCGGATCGACACCATCAGTTCGATATCGCCCAGGCCATCCTTGTAGCCGATCAGGTTCGGGCAGCGCTCGGCCAGTTGCTCCAAGTGCGTGGCGTTCAGGCGGCAGACGTTGCGGTTGTAAACCACCACGCCGATCTTCACCGATTTGCACACGGCTTCAACGTGGGCGGCTACGCCGTCCTGGCTGGCTTCAGTCAGGTAGTGCGGCAGCAGCAACAGGCCCTTGGCGCCCAGACGCTCGGCTTCCTGAGCGTACTCGATGGCCTGGCGGGTAGCACCGCCGACACCGGCGAGGATTGGCACGCTGGTGGCGCAGGTATCAACAGCTGTCTTGATGACTTGCGAATACTCGCTGGCGGCCAGGGAGAAAAACTCACCGGTGCCACCGGCCGCGAAAAGTGCCGAGGCGCCATACGGGGCCAGCCACTCGAGGCGCTTGACGTAGCTGTCGCGATTGAAATCGCCTTGAGCAGTGAAATCGGTGACCGGGAAAGACAGCAGGCCAGACGAGAGGATGGACTTCAGTTCTTGTGGATTCATTATTCGAACACCCTGGACGCAAATGTTGTGTTGTAGGAAACGGTTCAGCTTCAAGAGAAGTTGTAAGTCATCGTACAACTTAAAATACGAACGTCAACTGCATTTCGTCTTTTGTCGGGGGTCAGGTGCGCGGAGTTTGGCGAAAAGCCTTTGAGATCGGGCCTTTGAGGTTTGCTGGCAAACTGAGGAATCTTGCCCTGCGAGGCAGCGGACCGCTCATCGCGACTGTAAGTTATTACAGTTTCGGACGCGGGTGAGGGAGATTGAAAATCGCCTCCTCCCTCCACGAGCAGGTCCATAGGCCATGAAAACCCAACATCGATTTCATTTCCCTAAGGTAACGGGACGCAACGTGCAAGAGTTGCCGTCCGATTTCGACTTCCATGTCAGTATCGGCGACCGTATTGAGTTTGAAGCGATACCGGGAACTGAATGGGTGGTTACCCAAAAAAAATTCAAGGTCCTTTTTGATGGTTCTGTCGAATACGTTGATTACGAAACGGATGAGGCTTGAATCCTCCCTAGCCAAAAGAGCAGTGAAGCGCCTCTAACCCTGCGCCTGCGCCTCTTCATGAGCCTGGCGCAGCCGTTCGCGGCTGTTGGTCAGGTGCAAGCGCATGGCCGCACGGGCCGCGTCGGAGTCCTGGCGGGCGATGGCTTCGTAGATTTCCTCGTGCTCACGGCTCAGGCGGTCCATGTAGTGCTGGTGGTCGTCGTGAGCCAGGCGCGCCGAATTCAACCGGGTGCGCGGGATGATGCTGGTGCCCAGGTGGGTCATGATGTCAGTGAAGTAGCGGTTGCCGGTGGACAGGGCGATTTCAAGGTGGAAGGCGAAGTCCGAGGCCACCGCGTCGCTGGCGTGAGCGGCGCTTTCGTTCAGCGCATCCAGGGCTGCGCGCATCGCAGCCAGTTGCTCGTCGCTGCGGCGCTGGGCTGCAAGGCCTGCCGATTCCACTTCCAGGCTGATGCGCAACTCCAGGATCGCCAGCACGTCACGCAAGGTGACCACCGTCGCCGGGTCGATGCGAAAGCCGCTCGGGCTGGGCGTGTCCAGCACGAAGGTGCCGATGCCGTGGCGGGTTTCCACCTGGCCGGCGGCCTGCAAACGGGAAATCGCCTCGCGCACCACGGTGCGGCTGACGCCATGGGCTTCCATGATCGCCGACTCGGTGGGCAATTTATCGCCACGCTTGAGCAGACCGTCGCGAATCTGCTCGGTCAACACCGTCACCAGCTCCTGCGCCAGGCTGCGGCGCTTGCGGGGAAGGCGTGGTACGTCGATCGGTCTTTCCATGTGTCTGTGTCTCGGCAAGCGGCTGAATGCGCATCATGATAGCGCAACGGGGTTGTACGATCACCGTGCTCCCTGGCGGTCTTGGCAAAGTTTGCCGCCATGCACCGTTGTGGCGAGGGGATTTATCCCCGCTGGGCTGCGGAGCAGCCCTCTTGATCTACCAGCAGATCAATATCGTTGACCTTTGATTTTGAAGGGGCGCTTCGCACCCAACGGGGATAAATCCCCTCGCCACAACGGTGTTCGGCAATGACAATCAGGCGACTACAGCTTGCTCCACCAGTTGGCCATTTTCGATACGCACATGTCGCGGATGGAACCGTTTCAAACTGCTGCGATGGCCAACGCTGACAATGCTCAGCCCCGGCAACTGGTCAATCAGCGCCTGGTACAGCGTCGCTTCATCTTCTTCGTCCATCGCCGACGTGGCTTCGTCCATATACAACCATTGTGGTGCGTAGAGCAATGCGCGGGCGAACGCCAGGCGTTGCTGCTCGCCGGGCGAGAGCATGCGCTGCCAATGGTTGGCTTCGTCCAGTCGCGCCACCAGATGCGGCAGGCGACAGGTTTCCAGCACTTGGGCATAACGCTCTGGCGGGTACGTGTCGCCCGGTTGTGGATAACTCAGCGCTTCGCGCAACGTGCCAATGGGCAGATAAGGTTTTTGCGGCAGGAACAGATAACGCGCCGCGGGCAACCGGATCGCGCCGTGGCCATCCGGCCACAAATGCCCCATTGCCCGGAACAGGGTGGATTTACCGCTGCCCGAACGCCCGCTGAGCATCACCCGTTCGCCCGGCTCGACGGTCATGTCGGTATGGCTGAGCAGATGGCGGCCATCGGCCAGGTCCAACCCCAGGTTTTGCACTTTCAATGCATGGCCTTGGTTCTGCACATCGATGGCCGGCACGCGGTCTTCGTTGTCGCTCATGGCCTGGCGGAAGCTCAGCAGACGGTCACACGTGGCGCGCCACGCGGCGAGGTCGGTGTACGCGCTGATGAACCAACTGAAATTCTCCTGCACATTGCCGAACGCCGAGTTGATCTGCATAAGCTCGCCCAGCTGGATTTTGCCGGCGAAGTAGCGCGGCGCGGCGACGATGAACGGGAAGATGATCGCAATCTGGCCGTAGCCGGAGGTGAAGAAGGTCAAGCGCTTGGACACCCGCATGATGTCCCAGAAGTTATGCCAGACCAGACCAAAGCGGCCACTCAAGCGGCGGTTCTCGTTGGGTTCGCCGTTGTACAAGGCAATGCTCTCGGCGTTCTCACGCACCCGCACCATGGAAAAACGCAGGTCGGCTTCAAAGCGTTGCTGGTTGTTGTTCAGGCCGATCAAGCGACGGCCGATCAGGTGCGTCAGCCAACTGCCCACCGCCGCATACACCAGCGCACACCAGAACATGTAGCCGGGGATGGTGTAGCCAAATACCTGGATGCTGCCCGACACGCCCCACAAAATGATCGAGAACGACACCAGGCTGACCACGGTGCGCAGCAGCCCCAGGCCCAGTCCCAAGGTGTTGCTGGTAAAACTGTTGAGGTCTTCGGAGATCCGCTGGTCCGGGTTATCGGTGTAACCGCCCTGCTCCAGCCGGTAGTAATTCTTGTCATTGAGCCAACGGGCGAAGTGTTTCTCCGTGAGCCAGGCCCGCCAGCGAATGGTGAGCATCTGCGTGAGGTACAAGCGATACACCGCGCCCAGGATCGCCACCGCGGCGATGCCGCAGAAATACAGGATCAACCGCCAGAACGCGACGCTGTCCTTCTCCTGCAAGGCGTTATAGAAATCCTTGTACCAACTGTTGATCCACACCGAAATCGCCACGCTGAACAACGACAGCACGATGACGGCAATCAACAGCGTCCAGGCCTTGCCCTTCTCCTCACTGCGCCAGTACGGCGTGGTCATTTGCCAGACACGGCGGAAAAACTGCCCGCGCACCGCATCATTGACCGCGGAATATTCAGCGTTCTGATTCATGGTTAAGGCTCTGTAAAGAAAAAAAACTCGGGCCGATCATAGAACAACGGCCCGATTTGCCGCGAGGGTGGACAACATCTGTTCAGCGCAGGTTCAGCGACGCACGGGGCGCTTCTGCAATTTGCGCTGCAAGGTGCGCCGGTGCATGCCCAAGGCGCGGGCAGTGGCGGAAATGTTGCCTTCGTGCTCGGTCAGCACCCGCTGGATGTGCTCCCATTGCAGGCGGTCCACCGACATGGGGTTTTCCGGCACCAGGGTGTCCAGATCGGCGTGTTCGGACAACAGGGCCGCCAGCACGTCATCGGCGTCGGCCGGTTTGCACAGGTAATTGCAGGCGCCGCGCTTGATCGCCTCGACCGCGGTGGCGATGCTCGAATAGCCGGTGAGGATCACCACGCGCATTTCCGGGTCCAGCTCCAGCAGCTTGGGCAACAGCACCAGGCCCGAGTCGCCGTCCATTTTCAAATCCAGCGCGGCGTAGTCCGGCAGGTCGGCCTGGGCGATGCTCAAGCCCTCCTCGGCAGAACCTGCGGTGCTCACGCGAAAGCCCCGACGGGACATGGCCCGGGCCATGACGCGGGTGAAGGTGGCGTCGTCGTCCACCAGCAACAGATGCGGCAGTTCTTCGCCGTCGACTTGGATCTCGTCACTCATGTTCGTCTCCTCGGTCGGCATGGGGCAGGCGCAGCTCGGTGAGCGTGCCGCCCTCCTCATGGGGGTAGAGTTTCACCGAGCCGCCGGCGCGTGTCACGCTGGCCTTGCTCAAAAACAGGCCCAGGCCGAAACCTTTGCCCTTGGTGGTGTAGAACGGCTTGCCGATTTGCTCGGCAATCGCCAGCGGCACACCGGCGCCATGGTCACGGATGCTGATGGTCAGCTCGTAGGCATTCCAGTCCAGCGCCACTTCCAGGCCTTCGGGGCAGGCGTCGGCGGCGTTGTTCAACAAGTTGAGCAACGCCTGGGTCAGGTCCGGCGGCGGCGCCATGCGCGGCACCGGTCCTTGACCCAGACGCTGGAAGCGATAACTGGCCTCTGGGCGCATCAGGTGCCAGCGATTCAGGGCCTCGTCGAGCCAGTCGGTGACGTCCTGCATGTCGATGGCCAGCCGGCGATTGGCCTCGGCGGCACGCACCAGGTACTGCAGGGTTTCCTTGCAGAGCTGGACCTGATCCTGCAACACACCGAGGTCTTCCTGCAGCGCCGGGTCGTGATGATCCTGGCGCATCTCCTTGAGCAGTACGCTCATGGTGGCCAACGGCGTGCCCAACTCATGGGCGGCACCCGCGGCCTGGGTCGCCACGGCCAGCAATTGCTCGTCCCGCAGGCCCTCTTCACGGCGAATGGCCCGCAGCTCTTCTTGACGACGCAACTCTTCGGCCATGCGCGCAGCAAAAAACGTAATGACCGCCGCCGCCAGGGCGAAACTCAGCCACATGCCGTAGATCTGCAGGTTTTCCCGGGCAATGGGGAAGGTTTCCAGCGGATAGAACCGTGCCAGCAACAAGGTGTACAGCGCCAGGGCGATGCCGGACAGGATCAGCGAATACCGCCACGGCAACGTCACCGCGGCGATGGTCAGCGGCACCAGGTAATAGGACACGAAAGGGTTGGTGGAGCCGCCGGAGAAATACAGCAACGCGCTGTGGATAAACAGGTCGCAGGCCAGTTGCACGGCGTATTCCAGCTCAGTCACCGGCCACGAGGTGCGCAGGCGGATGGCGGTCAGCGCACACAATATCGAAGAGCAGGCCAGGGTGATCGCCAATTGCAGCCACGGCAGCGGCAGCAGCTCGAACCAATAGGCGAGCCCCACGGACCCGGCCTGGGCGGCCAGGACCAGAATTCGGATAAACGTCAGACGCCAGAGGTTCTGGCGAGAGGCGGAAGTCATTTGCAAAGGGGCGAGCATGAGCTCTCCTGATGAGCGCTCCAGGCGGATCGAACGGAGTATAACCAAGGCGCGGCTTGCACAGGCAGCTATGCGGCAAAGCGCCACAGCCCCGAAATGACACACTAACCATTGTGGCGAGGGGATTTATCCCCGCTGGGGGGCGAAGCGGCCCCCAAAATAAGGTCGGGCACCACGCTGAGCTAGATCATGACAATTCTGGGACTGCTGCGCAGTCCAGCGGGGATAAATCCCCTCGCCACAAAAAGCCTCTCACCTGCAATCTGTATAGAAGTTGTAACTGTGCGAACCCGCCCATAAAAGCTAGAGTCTTACCGTTCACGCAGGTCCGGATCTCACCCCTGCGCCTCATCCCAAGGAGCTTTCATGCACACGTTCAGTCGTCACGCCGCCCTGCTCGCCCTCAGCCTCGGCACCGTCGCCAGCCTGCCGGCCCTGGCCGCCGATGAGCTTCACTACAACCAGATTTCCCTGCGCGCCGAAGCCAGCCAGGAAGTCGCCCGCGACCTGATGATCGTCACCCTCTACACCGAGGAACAAAACACCGACCCGGCCAAACTCGCCGCGGCCGTCACCACCACGCTGAACAAAGCCATTGGCCAGGCCAAGCAGGTCAAGGACATCACCCTGCGCCAGGGCAGCCGCAACAGCTACCCGGTCTACGACAACAAAGGCCAGAAAATCACCGGCTGGCGCGAACGCGCTGAACTGCGCCTGGAAAGCGCCGACTTCGCGGCCCTGTCCAAACTCACTGGCGAGTTACTCACCGACCTGAAAATGGGCGGCATGGACTTCACCATCTCCACCGCCACCCGCCAGACCAGCGAAGACGCCCTGCTCAAGGACGCCGTCAACGCCTTCAAGGCCCGCGCCCAACTGGCCACCGAAGCCCTGGGCGGCAAGGGTTACAAAATCGTCAACCTGAACCTCAACAGCAACGGCTACCCACAGCCCTACATGCGCCCGCAGATGATGATGAAAGCGGCGTCCATGGATGCTGAATCCGTCACGCCGGAAGTCGAAGCAGGCACCAGCAAAGTGAACATGACGGCGGATGGGGTGGTTGAGGTGTTGATGCAGTAACCCGCCTGATCGTTGCCGATCGTTCCCACGCTCCGCGTGGGAATGCCTCCACGGACGCTCCACGTTCGGCTTTGGAAAGGGACGCAGAGCGTCCCGGGCTACATTCCCACGCGGAGCATGGGAACGATCAACTTCCGTGGCGAGGGGATCAAGGTGCCGGACTGGCCGGCACTTCAAGCTGATCCAATGCCTTATCCACCAGCAACTGGCACAACTCCACCAACTGATGAATCCCCAACGCCACACTACGCCGCGTGCCCTCCACTTCAAACGCCAGGTCCTCAGCCATGGCTTTTACCGAAGCCAGGGTTTCGGAGGTGCTGGTGAGCAGCGTGTCAGCGTCGGCTTTGGCGGTGACGGAGAACAGGCTGTCGATACGGGGGTCGGTGCTTGGCTCTGGTTTTTTTGGATTGAGGTAATGATTGAGTGCCCGCTCGGCGGCGGCTCGGTCTTTGAGTAGGTCTTCGATCGCGTCGAAATCCGCTAATGGATTCGTTCTGTTGAAGTTCGGTTCAGTCTTTCCTTCGTTCATGTGCATGCTCCTGATGAAATTGGAGCCATCACTTGCCGTTATGGTCGTGAGGCTTACGACCTATTAATTTCGGGTTCCCACTCCCGGTCGCTGAATCGCAGCGACAGGAAAAGGTTAGAGAGCGCATTTCCGAGCGGCAACCCTAAAAAGCTGTGGGATGTTTCGGTTCGGGGCCGGTGATCCTTCCGACACAAATGAATGACTCGTGCCGCTTCGCTTCCTGACGCCGCAAACCCCGTGGCGAGGGAGCTTGCTCCCGCTGGGCTGCGCAGCAGCCCCAAACCAGACTCCTCGGTGTATCAAAGCCGAAATCAAAAATATCCTTTGACACCATAAAAAAAGCGAACGCCACTTGTCCACGTTTGATGAATGTGGACAACCGGAAATTAATCCGCCGTAAAAAATTAAGGCGCCTTGCTCATATACAAATGATTTACAACAACTTATTTATCTTTTACAAAACTCACATAAACTGTCTCTATCACAGCGTCCTCTTCACCGATATCAGGCGCATAAACTCTAAGACCCAATCCGTTCACATCAAACCCTGAGCTATTAAAGTTCAGGGCCTCACCTTGCGCAACCATGTACTGCTGAACTTCAAGTACATCTGCACCGGACAAATGCTGTCCGCGCCAACTGAGATCGCTCCATTTCAAGAACTCCACGCCGATGACCCTGTAACTCTCATCAAAATAAACGTGTACTCCTAAATCATCGTACGCGTCAGTTGGAACTGTAGAATCAGCAGCTTTTAAAAACTCCTCAAAACCGCGCCCCAATAATGCCCTCGATTGATCGCGAGTCATACCGATATGCACAGAACCTAAATCACCAAAACCCAACAACTCGAAACTCATCATTAGCTTTCCGAAAGTTATCTGGGTTTAACTTTGACGCACAACCCACCAGTGCATCTAGGGATAGAGCACGCTCCCCACTTAAGAAACGGTATGGACAACGCGCCCCCCGTGACTCCCAAACCAATTAACAGAAAAGGGTCAGATTAATTCCTGCCTCTTCGCCTGAGAAGGAACACAAGCAAATCGACCTCCCCCATTATAACTGCGCGAACGGCAAACCGCCGCACAATTACAAAATAACAATTAACGCTCTATCAAACTAAATGGAACCTCTGCCTGCTTAAACAGATAAACCTTCTCAACAGGGCAGTCGGGATATATCCATTTAGCCCAGTTTTTGACTACCCACTCCCTTGAAAGGCCCCAAGTACCTGGCAAACGACTTTCCACAGGCAAACGCACCACTAAAAGCCCCGCCTTATTACCTGAAGCAACGGCTATAGAATGCCCGTATTGCTCGTCGGGAATATCGAGAACCATAAAATCTACAATTTCTTCATACGGCCATCGGGCAGGGAGTCGGAATATCTGCCCTCGGGTTATCGCCGAAGCCAAACTATCGACCAACTTAATGCCTTCCATTATTCAACCTTAAACCATGTCCACGAAACGAAAACAGTAAAAACGGGGACAGACCACGTTACCCTTTAAAACCTACCCCCTTTCTCGCGCATCTCTTTGATTTTTTCACAGACCGCTTTCAAAATCTAGAAAAAAAACGATTACGTATAGAGTGAAAGAGAATATCGCTAAAGCAGCTCGCCACTCAGGATCAGCATCTTCGCCCAAGCTGCTAGGTCCGATAGCGATCCTAGCCCCTCTCAAATAATTCCAGACAGCTTGCACAAATAACAGCTGAACTACAATCATTAGAAAAAAACGCCCCCATCCACCATTAAATTTTAGAACAGCATTCAAGACCGAAGCAAATAACAGCCCAATTGCGACATAATTCCGGTATCTAAACAAAGCATCAATCACAACCCTTGACCTTAAAAACATCATAAAACCCCGTTACCCTTTTATCGAACTCCACAGAAAAAAGGGGACACCCATTAGCCGGTAAAGCGGTCGGCCAGCTCTTTCTCTATTCATTTCGTAATAACCACTGGAATGAACATCGGAGAGGGCCCCGCTGGTGGGCTGATCATGCCTTCGCTTTTAACCACCGGCACACCCTTGCGTTTAATTGCCTCAAACAGTTCCTTGGTAGCTGCCGAGTCGATATAGCCCCCCTCATCTATAGACGCGCTCAACGCCAATTGACGCCGTTCTTCCGTCATCTGGAGCTGACTGGTCCGAAAAATCGTATGCAGGGCGACGTTTTTAAGCGCCGATATATCCACATGAGCGATCTCGACGTATTTCAACGCCTTGGTGTCCCAACCCTGAACGTACAGATCATTGGCGGTCAACGCGTAGGTGCAGAAATAG
Organism: Pseudomonas sp. N-1-13; assembly: GCF_057787095.1. Classification (NCBI taxonomy): domain Bacteria; kingdom Pseudomonadati; phylum Pseudomonadota; class Gammaproteobacteria; order Pseudomonadales; family Pseudomonadaceae; genus Pseudomonas; species Pseudomonas sp. N-1-13. The sequence goes on from NZ_JBYNRI010000001.1 coordinate 4,957,824, forward strand.
TAGGTGCCGGTATTCGAGCCCGGGGTAGATACGATCAGAGAGCAACGGCCATGTTGCAAAATAGGGCTGTTCAGTCCTGGGTAGTCCTTGACAAGTTGTGCAGGAAACTGTGTTCGGTCGTAGTAGATGGTAGCCTTGTCGTAGGGGGTAGTGTTGCAGGCTGACAGGAGCAATGTCATGGACAGTAAGAGAGACGTGCCGAAATAGTGCATTGAATAATCCTTAAAAAACCAAAAAAACTAATAGAGCTCTTCTTGGAGCAGGCTTTCCACCTAAGAGAGCAAGGCCAAACTTCGTCATTTTTTATAGATACATCAGCTAGTTAGCCGTTAAGTAAGTGCCATTCAAATCTACCCCTTCCTCCTCTTTCTTTCCGCTTTTCTAAAAAGCTTCACTCATTGAATTTTTCAAGAGATTTTATTAGACCCAAAGAATCTCTTAGCAACTCCGCATCATTAGTCAACTGGATAACCTCATGCAATGCTTGAACAATCTGTGGCACCACACTTGAGTTCTCCCGAAAAAAACTCAAATCCAAGCCCGCAATAGCAGAAATCAGTTCACCATCATAGCGTTCGCCTGCCAACACATCGTTATTTAGTATCTCTACAGCCACGTGTAATATTTCACAAACGAACAAATTTTGTCTTAACGAACGACAAATATCTCCCACCCCCAACTGAGCAAGAGGAATATCACGTACTGAGAGATACCATTCCGTTAGCGCGGATGGATTTTGCTCTGACAACCAACCAACAGATTCATTTCTTTCTAGGTCACGAAAATTCATATACCTACACCATTTAAAGCCGATTCAATACGATAAATAGAATAAAAACGGGGACGGACCACGTTTTTGCCTCACAGAAAACGTGGTCTGTGCCCGTTACTTCCCGGCAACGGCAAACACCACCTGACGGTTATGGCGCCTTGTACGACATGGAGTGGGTAATCGGTAAAATAATACGTCCCATCCTGGGCATATTTGATTCCTCCTCCGTGGAAGCTTTCAGCGTAGCAAATCCCCTTCTATCGCCAAGCCAAGCCCCCCAAAAACAGCAGACCTTTATTACTCCCAGGAAGTCGCCAACTCACTTTACAAATCCCATTTAAAAATCGACCAATATTTAACTCTCCATTTCAGTCACCACCACTTCGGATAACTTTCAAACGCCTGTAGAATTCGGCTCGCGGCACCATCAACTAAAACCTCCTCCCCACCAGCGCCTATCGCATTACCAGCAACATCCCTCTTGACGCATGACCAGACCAACTTTTTATTTTCAACATCAACCAACAACGAAAAGTCATTATTCATACCTTCAATCCGCGCTACTCTCCCCCGTTTAAGCATATCAACAAACGCATCAAATACAGCACACTCCACCCAGCAACCCATGCTGACCGAGAAAGAAAACTCAAACTTATCGACAACAATTTCTACAAATAACTTTATCGTAGGAATGTGCTCATCAAACTCAACTAAATTTATAGCAACCCGAATCGGGCTATCTATTTGAATATCCATTCAGTAAATCTCTGCCCCTGTTATCCACAAGGGTACACCCGGTATCAAGACGCGCGCTCTACGTGGCATATAGGGAGGGTCCTTCTCATACAAGTCGATTCAAAAGCTTAGTCAACCCAGAAAAAGACATCACCTCCTTATATTTCCTACTGTTTCAGCCTCTCAAAATACATTACAAAAAACGTGGTCTGTCCCCGTTTTCTTTGTCTGCGCCCGTTTTTCTATACCCTGCTTTTCTAAACTGGCCCCCAGTATCCTTGAAAAGGAGCTTGAGGGGAAACCAATCTCCACGTTTCATTTGACACTATGCACTTGAACCATTTCTCTTCAAATCCTGGCCCCGCATAGCTGTCCTGAACAGGAGCCTGCTCTGTTATCCCAGATTTAACCTGTTCGGTGATCCAGGCAGAAAATCGTTCATACTCCCTAGGAGATGAAAATCCCTCTATAACTTCCCAATTACACTCATTCATTGCCTTATCCAAGAAGTGTCAATTTTGAAATCTTTCGGAAACAACACCTGGTTACCACCCCCAACTAATCCACCTTGAGGAGCTGCTACGCCTTCAAAATACTTAGTTCCTATAGGAACTTCAATTTTGACCACATTTGTAGCAGTATTCCCCCATTCGGGTTTCAAAGCGCTGTCAATAATCGACTGGACAGGGCCTGCTGGCTTTGTCGCTGTCCAATAGCCACCTAGCTCCTGCGCAGTCCCACCATAAACACGATACAACGTGGTCGGCTGTTGAGTAACGACCTCTGAATACGTACCGCTACGAAATGTGTCCGCGATTCCTTTCGGTAACGGGCCCTGATTCATAGGCCCATACTCGGTAATTACCTTAGTTGTTGCTTTTGCACCACCAGCGCTCACTAGCTCGTAGGCATTTTTCAACCTTGATTCGACCGCCTGTACATTATTCCTGACACTGCTACCAGCCCCCGCCGCCGCGCCCCCCATCAACGCTAACCGATCCAGCGTCGGAGCCCAATCCCCAATCACCTTTGTCAGGTATTCAACGACCTTCAAAGAGCGGTCAACGAGGATTGCCTTATAGACTTTGCACGTATCGTTCTGGCAGGGCATAGCCAGAATAGAATCTAGAGAGTCCATAACCCGATCACGTGTTTCTGTCGCGCGCTTCCATCCAACGATTTCCTCCGCGTATTCGATGTTGGCCAAGCTGTCTTCGTTATACTTTCCTTCCTCCCAACGTTTTTTGGTACAGACAGTATCCGTGCCACACCCACTCATATCCTTCACAAACAGTTCTTTCTCGCCATGCTCCAGGTAATTGAATTTGGTCGCCTGCTGCGCAACCCACGCCGCGATAGCCTGATCTTTGTCAGACCCACCCGCGGCCGCGGCAACCGTCAAACCAATCAGCTGGGACGTCATTGCCAATAACTGCTCGTGTGAATTCCCGGCAAAAATCTTGTCACCGACTAAGGACACGAAGGCTTCGTTAGCGCCAGCGGCTAAAGCGCCCGTCCTGAAATCGCCACCCGCGAGCTCAGCAATCAACCCTCCTACCAAGGCATGCGCACCCACTTTGGCGGGAAGCCCTGAAAACTCCAATTGCGTGCCGAGCTTGTTAAATATCCCTGCACTCAGAACATCTGCAGCGGAGCTGATAGCCATCTGGGCGAGGTTGTCTTTGAGACTCCCACCATTTATCGCCGTACTGGTTACCGTGCTGAAGCTGTTTTGGGCCAAGGTGTAGCTGGCAAATTTGGTAAAACCATCCAGATTGCCGAGTTCAAAACCATGGGTCGCCTTGCCTGCGTCCGCTGACGAAACACCAAAAGCCTTATCAAGTACTCCGGCAGCAAAGCCCGCAGCTAGTCCACTGATTAAGTAGCCTTTCATGCTCTCAGTTGACGTAACGTCCTTAAGTACGGCCCCCAAATCGCCTTTATTGTTGATCACGCTTATAGCGCCTTGCGATATGGCGCCTGATATGGCGGCAGAGGTCGCCGCGCTAGCAGCGGCGGCGATGGTAGCCGCAGTCGCCTCGCTAAGACCTGCTGCGAGTGCGGCAGTTTGAGCCGATGCCCCTGCTGAAGCTCCTACCGCACCAACACCAGCAGTACCGGCACCAGCCGTCAAGACGGTAACGATAATAATGATCGCCAGCATCGCTCCTTGGCCGAGGCTCGAGCTGCTGTACTTGAATGACTCGTGGGTTTCCTTGATCAACCGCCAATCCACATCACCGCGCTGCTCGGCCTCCTTGAGCCAAGCCAATTGCGGGTCGGCCTTAACCATCGCGTCGATGGTTTGGCTGACGGTTTTCTGGTTGACTTGCTTGATGTCAATGTTCAATCCATCAACGGCTTGGATGGCCAGTTCGCCTTGAGCCACCAGCCGGGTTTGGCGCAACGTTTCATCAGTGTGGCCTTTGCCCTTCATTGAGTTCCAAGCCAGGCTGGTGTTGCTCTTCGTATGACTTTCCTGGTTTAGATCCTTGACGCCCTCGAAGGTGATGGAACCACCACTTTGCAAAGTCAGGTCATTGCCGCTGTTCAGATTGGCGACTTGGTAACGCTGGTCCCCTCCGCTGAGCAGCGTCAGATCTCCACCCGTGGTGATCTGGCTCCCAACATGGGTAACCTTGGTGAGTTCATCCCGCCGGAACTGTTTGTTTCCCCAACTGCCCTTCTTCTTTTTCTCATACAGTGAGTAATCACTGTCCTGCGCAGCCAGTAACTCAAGTTTTTCACCCGCGACAAGATAGGCTTCGTCAGCGGCACTGATCCGACTTGAGATGACTGCTATGTCTTTTCCGGCATCCAACCTCACATCACCACCAGCATTGATGCTGCTGCCAATTTGTTTGACGTGGTCTTCCTGGGCGGTGACTTTTTTAGACTTGTAGTAAGAGTGTGTTTCGTTGGCGCCAGAAGAGATTGTCATGTTCTCGTCGGCAGTCAGCGTTACATTCCGATCAGCACTGATCTGGCTAGCGATAGCGTTAAAGTCTCGACCAGCATTCACAACAACATCGCGCCCGACATCCATGTCCGAACTCAACTGTGTGATCGAACTTCTGCGAGTGCCACCAGTATTGGAGGTCTGTTGCTGCGCAGAGACAATATTGACATCCCGCCCTGCATCGATTTGGGTGTCACGACCGCTGACCAGGACGCTGCCGACACTGTTGACGTCTCGACCGGCGCCCATGGTCAGGTCATTGGCGGCCTCGATGCGAGAGGCGCTGTCTGCGTAATCCTTTAGCTGGTTGTAACCTTTGTTGCTGACGCTTGCGGTGGTGATGCTCCGCTCGTTGATCACATCCCCCGCTACCGCCTTTATGCTGATGTCACGCCCAGCGATGATCCCGCCGGATTTATTGACGATGTCGTTGCCAGCCAGCATATCGAGACGGTTTCCGGCTTCTATCAACCCGCTGTTGGCGAGGTTCTGGCCGGCGGTCGCGGAGAGGTTATTGGTGGCCCGAAGGGTGCCAGCATTCTCCAGATCCTTACCGGCGATCAACGTGACGTTCTGGCCGGCAATCAACGCACCATTAGGCGCCAAACGATTGTTGGCCTGTGCCATATACAACACCGGCACCAACACCTTTTCCCCGTTCACTTCATGCTCTTCAAGCCAGACGATGTCATGGGTCAGCGCGGCGACTTGCTGGGCGGTGAGGGTGACGCCCATCGACAGGTTGAGGGCGTCTTTGCTGGCGATGGCGTTGTTCATCAGGTACTTGAACATCGCGTCGTCGGAGGTCTGGCCGTCGATGAAGCGCTGGCCGGTGCGGGCGACGACGGCTTGCTGGATTAAGCGTTGTTCGAACAGACCGTCACCCAGGCGTTTGGCGCTGGTGTCGGCGTCGTAGCCGAGCTTCGTCAGCAGATAATCCGAGCTTGTAAACTGCTTGAGGTCGGTGAGGACCGGGTTGGTCTCGATCAGGTATTTATGCGGCTTCGAGGTAACCGTTGCGCTCGGCAGGCCCGTGACTCGTGCCAGGGCCTGGCTGGTCGGAGGTGTTGGGGTTCCTGCAGAGGCACCGCCTGCTGGAGAGGTTATCTGGAAGGCGGACCCGCCAGTGTTGTCACCAGTCAATGGCTGCAACTGACGATCAGAGGCCGAAAGCTGAGTGGCGTCGGCGACCTGAATGTCGCGCACATTAGCGATTGGGGCGGCGGTGGAGCGATCTGATGCGCTCACGCTGGCGTTGCCAATTGTCCAGTTCTGCGGCACGGCCGGAGCCGGGGATGCCGAGGCATTGCTGGAACCCTGCCCGCTCAATCGGAACAGGCCATTTTGCCCGGTCGGGAGGCTGAAACCGGGAAGTGTCAGGGGGTTTATCTGTTGTTGAGCCAGGTCCGGTGGGAGTTGGCTGTTCAGTGTGATGACCGTGGTTCTGCCTGATCCTGACGCGGCGGTTGTGGTGTTACGGGATGAAGTTGATATGCCGGCGGAGAAGGGACGCTCTACGCCATTGGTGATTTTGTTTGTTGCGGTGATGGAGACGTTGCCGCCGGCTTGGATGATGGCGGGTACCAAGCTGTCGGACGAGGTAGACGAGACAACTACTTGATTAAATGGAGTAGAGCTTTTTATGAAAACGGGTAACTCGGCCCGAACACCAGTTGAATACTTGGACTCTCCCAATACAACTGCCCGCATACTATTCTGAACCATTCCAAGCCAAAGAACAACTGGCCCAATTATTTGAAAGCGCTCTCTATCCGGAGGCTTAAAACCTGATTGTTGAATACGAGAGTACTCTACTGTTTCAACACCCGCCGAATTCCAAAAACGCACTCCCCCCTCAGTGTAGCCAGCGTCATTATATATATATTGTAGTTTACAACCTGCCTCATCTGCTCCAACGTCAGATCATTGGCACTATAGTAGGATTGACTAGTATAGTCTCCCAACGCCGCACCTGAATTTTCAAAATTATCTACCGACACCGCGATATCATGACCAGCCGTAACGGTTGACATTGAGTTCAATAAAGAGTCCCCTTTAATGCTCAGGTCTCTTCCTGCAATCAACGAGGCCGCTTTAGCTGTCGAGTCCCCAGACACCACAACTCGGTATTGTTGCTGATAAACCAAATGCGAGGAGGGCTGCCTATCCATCGAGTAAGGAAGCGAATCACAGCTATAACACCGAAACCCCAACGCCGAAGAATACAACTCAGCCTCAGTCTTAAAATCCCCCCGCTTATTAATAATAGAATCCGCATTAATAGAAAAATCCCGTCCACTCTCCATAGTGCCCGAATCATTTTCCATCAACGCCGAGCGTCCACCCAGGTCATTGCGTGCTACATCAATATCCCCCAACGCATAAACATCCGACTTACGGTTGGTCAAACTCCCCACCCGAAACTTCAAATCCCCACCGCTGAACAAAAACCCACCCTGGTCGTTCAGCAAGGTCGAAGCCGTCAGTTTCAATCCATCCGCGCCAGCCACGGTCCCATAGTTATTAATGGTGCCCGCATTGATATTTAACGCACCCGCCGATGTCAGCCGCCCGTAGTTATTCAGGCTGCTCAAGCCACCGCGGCCACCAATCGTCGTGGTCCCGCCGCCGGTAATACTTGCCACGCTGCTCAGGTCGATCGCAGCGGCGTCTACCGTCATGTCGCCCAGGCTGGTGACGCGGCCATTGCCGCTATACCGCCCGGTCAACTGCAAGCCCATGCCGCCATCACTGGCGATCAACCCATGGTTGATCCAGTTCCCGCCCTTACCCTCCAGCCGCGTCGAAGCCAGCAGTTGCCCGGTTGCGGTCTGGGTGAAGTTCTTGACGTTGACGTTCAACCGCCCGGCCTGGATGACACTGGTGTTGGTCCAGGTGTCGGCGTTGAGTGTCAGGCCGCCGCGGGTGACGATGGTGCCGCCGGCGCCGGTGACGTTGGGCAGGGAGATGTCGAACGTGCCGTCACCCAGGTGCAGCAATTGGCCGCCGCTGTTAAGGAAACTGTTGGCGGCCAGGGTCAGGTGGGTGTTGGCGGTTTCCAGGTTGCCGTTACGGTTGTCGAAGAGGCTGCCGATCTGGAAATCGGTTTTGCCGCTGGTGCCCAAGGCGCGCAATTTGCCGCTCTGGTTGTCGAGGTTCGCGGCGCGCACGGCCAGGGTGCTGTCGCTTTCGAGGATGCCGCTGCGGTTGGTCAGGGTGCCGCTCAGGCCGAGGTCGATGCGGTTGCCGGCGATCTGGCCAGCGGTGTTGTCCAGGCTGGTGCCGATGGCGCTGAGCAGTCCGGTGGCGTAGAGGCCGCCGTTGCGGTTGTTCAGGTCAGCGGTGTTGATGAGGACATCGCCGGTTTGAGCCGCGATACGGCCACCGTTGTTGTTCAGGCCGGCCAATGCGCGGATGTTCAGGCTCTGCGCCTGGATCACACCGCCCTTGTTGTTCACATCGAAGCCGTTGCGCAATACGCCCACGGTGCGCGCTTCAAGGGCGCCCTTGAGCGCGGCAAGGGTGCCGCCGCGGTTGTCGATGTTGGCCGCGGTGAGGCTGACATCGCCGGTCTGGGCAATGAGTTTGCCGCCCTGGTTGTCCAGGTTACCGCTCAATTCAACAGTCAGGCCGGTCTGGCCTTGCATCTCGCCCTTGCCGTTGACCAGGCTCGCGGCTTTCAGGTTGACGTCGGCTGTCTGGCTGTAGATCAGGCCGTTGGTATGGTTCTGCACGGCTCCGGTGGCGGTGACCGCCAGGGCATTTTTTGCCGCGACGGTGCCGGTGTTGCTGTTGTCCAGGGAGCCGGTGGTCAGGGTCATTTGATCCTGGCTGGCGATTTGGCCGCCCTGGTTGTTGATCGCCGTCGCGCCCTTAACGGTCAGCGGGCCGGCGCTGGCGAGTTTGGCGCCGCTGTTGTCGAGGGCACCGTTGAGGTTCAGGTTGACCGCCGCGTTACCGATCAGGTTGCCTTGGCGGTTATCCAGTTCGTTGGCGTTAAGGGTCAGTGCTTGTTGAGCGTTGATGGCACCACTGGCGTTGTCCAGGGCCGTGGTCTTGATGATCAGGCCCGCGCCGCTGTCGATCAGGCCACCCTGGCCGTTGTCGAGGGCGCCGCTGAGGATAAGGTCTTGCGCGCCACCGCTGCTGAGAATGCCTTGGGTGTTGTCCACCGAAACGGCTGTCACACCGAGACTGCCCTGACTGACCAGCGCACCGCCATTGCTGTTGAGCAGGTTGCCCAGCAGCGTCAGGTTCACGTTACCGTTGCGGCTGGAAAGCGTGCCGTTATTGCGGTTGTCCAGGCTGGTGCCGTTGACCAGCAACCCTTGCCACCCGGAGACCAGGCCGTTCTGGTTGACCAGGGTTTTGCCGTCGAGACTCAGGTTCTGGCTGCTGATCAGCTTGCCGCCGCTGTTGTCCAGCGTCCGGCCGCGCAGGTTGAAACTTTGGCTGCTGGAGATTTCGCCGCCCTGGTTGTTCAGGTCGCGCAGGGCGTTGAAGGTCAGCGGGCCTTTGGCGGTGATCAAGCCATTGCGATTGTTCAGGTCGCCGTTGCCCAGGTTCAGGGTGACGGCTTTTTCGCCCAACAGGCGGCCGCCGTCTTGGGTCAGCGATGCGAGGGTCAGGCTGATGTCGCCCTTGGCCGACACTTCACCGCCGTCGCTGGAATCCAGGGACTCGGCACCGAGGGTAAGGTCGCCTTGGGCATTGATCAGGCCATCGGCGCTGTTGTTCAGGGCCATGGCGTTGAGGACCAAGGCACCGCCTGCCAGCACGCTACCGCCCTGGTTGTTCAGATCACCGCTGTTGAGCGTGAGCAGTTGCGCGGCGCTGATCAGGCCTTGCGCCTGGTTATCCAGTTGCTGATCGACGGTCAGGTCGAGGTTGCCGCGACTGGTGAGGGTGCCGCCGTTGTTGGTCAGGCTTTGCGCTGTGGCATCCAGGGTCGCCGCGCCGATCAGGCCTTTGACGTTGTTCAACGCCTGGGCGATGCGCAGGGTCAGGCCCTGGCTGCTGAGCAACCGGCCACTGTCGTTGTTGAGATTATTGGCCGCCAAGGTAAAGGCTTCGGCGCTGGAGATTTCACCGCCCTGGTTGTTCACGCCGTTGAGGTTTTTCAGCAACAGCACGCCGGGGGCGTTGATCAAACCGCTCTGGTTGTTGAGCTGGCCATTGTTCAGGTCCAGGCTCAGCGAGGTGTTGCTGAACAGCTTGCCGCCCTGCTGATCCAGACCGGACACCGACGCGGTCAACGCGCCTTGGCTGCCGATGCTCCCGCCATCCTGGTTGGTGACTTGGCCAGCCACGAGGTTCAGCGTGCTGCCGCTGTTGAGGCGACCGCTCTGGCTGTTATCGAACGCGCCAGTGGTGACGCTCACCGTGCCTTTGCCGCTGATGTTGCCCTGCTGACGGTTGTCCAGCGCCGCGCTGCTGAGCAGCAGCGCGCCGTCGGTGACCAGTTCGCCGCCCTGGTTGTCGAGACGCCCCAGGCTTTTCACGGTGAGGTCGGCGGCGCTGGACAGGCTGCCGCCGGTGTTGGTCAGGTTGGCGGCGCTGACATTCAGCGTGCCTTCGCTGCTGAGTTGGCCTTGGGTGTTGAGCAGATCGCGGCTCAGGTTGATGCGCTGGTTCTGCTGGCTGATCAGGTAGCCGCCGCTGTTGTCGAGGGAGCCGCCATCCAGCTCGAGTCCAGCCTTGGCGCTGAGCAGGCCTTTGGTGCGGTTGAGCAGTTTATCCACGGTCAGCTTCAGCGCCTGGCCGGCGAATACCTGGCCGCCATCGCTGTTGTCGAGGTTCTGGCTGATCAGGGTGACGTCTGCGTTGCTCGACAGCTCACCGCCACGGTTGTCGAGGTCGTCGACATCGAGATCCAGCGCTTTTGTCGCGCCGATCAAACCGGCCTGACGGTTGTCGAGACTGGTCGCCTTGAGCGTCAAGGCATCGGTGCTGATCAACGTGCCTTCGCGGTTATCCAGCGAGGTGACGGTGGCCTCAAGCCCGGTCTTGCCGGCGATGCTCCCGGCGCGGTTGTCCAGGCGATCCGCGACCAACAGCAGAGCTCCGTCGGCGATCAATGAGCCGCGCTGGTTGTCGAGCAGGGTGTCGACCGTCAGGTCGAGTTGATCGCGGCTGCTGATCAGGCCATCGCTGTTGTCCAGGCTGTTGCTGCGACTGTCCAAGGACGCCGCCGAGATGACGCCCCGGGCGTTGTTCAGGAGCTGGGCGGTTCTGAGCACCAGACCTTGATTGCTCAGCAATTTGCCGCCGCTGTTATCGAGGTTCTGCGCCGCCAGGGTGAACGCTTGTTGGCTGGAGATTTCACCGTTCTGGTTATTGACGTCCTTGAGGTTACTCAGCAGCAACGCACCCGTGGCGTTGATCAGGCCGCCCTGGTTGTTCAACTGGCCCTGGTTCATGTCCAGGCTCAGGCTGGTGTTGCTGAACAACTCACCTTGTTGTTGATCCAGACCGGTAACACTGGCGTCCAGAGCTTTTTCACTGGCGATGCGGCCAGCGGCATTATTCACCTGGCCGGCCTTCAACGACAGCGTGTCGCTGCTGATCAGGCTGCCGTCGACGTTACTTAATGTCGCGGCGCTGTCGATGCTCAACGCTCCCAAACTGGAAAGCTGACCACCGTCATTATTCATCTCGCCCGCTTTGACGCTGGCCGTGGTGTCGCTTTTCACGCTGCCCTGGGCGTTGAGCAGTTGTCCGCGCAGGTCCAGATTCAGCCCTTGCTGTGCATAAAGAGATCCCTGGCGGTTATCCAGTTGCTCCCCATCAATAGCCAGAGCGGCGCGGCTGGAGATCAAACCCTTGGCCTGGTTGTTCACGCGTTCGAGAGTCAGGCTCAGGTCGCCATAGGCAATCAGTTTGCCGCTATCGCTGTTGTCCAACTCGGTGCCGGCCAGCGCCAGGACGCCCTGGCTCGACACTTCACCGCCCCGGTTATCCAGACTGCCTACGTTAAGACTCGCTGCCTGGGCGGTGGTAATGACGCCGCCCTGACGGTTGTCCAGGCTCGCCGCATTGAGGGTCAGCAGCCCGGTCGATGACAGCAACCCAGCCTGATTGAGCAGGTGCGCCGAGATGCTGGCGGTGAGTGCGTCACCGCTGAGCAACCGACCTGCGGTGTTATCCAGCGAGGCGACATTCAAGGTGACGTCACTCAAGCTGTTGAGCTGGCCGTTGCGATTGTTCAACTGCCCAACATTGGCCGTCAGGTTGCCGTTGCTGCTGACCACTCCTTGAGTGTTGAGCAGCTTGTCGGCCGTCACGCTCAACGCACCACTACTCAGCACCCGCCCCTTGCTCTGGTTATCCAACGTCCCGGCTTTTACCGTGCCGGTTTGCCCCGCACTCAAGGTCCCCCCCTGGTTGTTCAACGTCTGCGCAACATTGGCCGTCAGATTGCGACTGGCGATCACACTCTTGCCGTTGTTGCTCAGAGTTTGCGCAGTAACGCTCATATCCCCCGCCGCATTGCGCGAGTTATCAGCATTGACCCCGGCCTCAATGATGCCGTTGTTGCTCAACTGCCCACCGGCATTCAGGGTGATGGAGTTGCGCGCCGCGAGGGTTTTCTGGTTGGTCAGGTTGCCCTGGGTTTGCGCGTTCAACGTGGTGCCGGCGTAGACCGGACCACGGGCGTCGAGGCTGGCGGCCTTGACCTTGACGGCGCCGCTGGCCGAAGTATCGACCAGGCTCAGGTGCCCATTGGCATCGAGCTGAATATCACCACCACTGGCAATCAATTTGCCGTCCAGCTTCACGCCGACGCCGGCCTCGGTGCCCACCAACTTGATCGCCCCGGCGTACATCCCGCCCAGCGCCGAGGAGTCGATGGCCAGTTGCGGTTTAGCACTGCCGTCATCAGCGCGGGCGGTGGCGCTCAAGGTGTCGGCGTTGACGTCATTGCGTCCGGCAATAATCGTCAGGTTTTTCGCCTGGATCTCGGCGTTGATCTTGGCGCTGCGGGTGATGATTTCGAAGTGGTCGACGTTGTTGGCGTTGAGGCCTGCGCCTTCGATGGCGACGCTGCCTTTATCCACCTGATAACGATCCAGCCGACCGTTTTCCACCACCGGCTTGCCGGTGCTCAAAGTCACTTTCGGGCTGTTGATAAAACCGCAGCCATTACAGGTAATGCCGTACGGGTTGGCGACGATGACGTGGGCCGACTGCCCCGCCACTTCGGTGTAGCCGCGCAACTGGCTGGGGTTGCCGCCGTTGACTTCGTTGAGGATGGTCTTGGCAGCCGTGCCATTGAGGTTCGGGTTGCCGAGGATGATCCCGCCCAACTGGGTGGACTGGGTGCGGGCGGTGGCGTTGTTGAGGATTACGCCGTTGCTGCCGACGTTGTAATCCTTGAACTGGTTGTGGGACAGGCCGCTACCGTTGGGCTTGGCGATGTTGACGATGGGCACGCCGTTGCCGGCCCGGTCCAGGCCAGTGCCCGGTGCGCTGACCACGATGCCGTCAGCCTGGGCCCACAGCGGTTGCCAGAACATGACGTTGGCCAACAGGAACGCCAGGCCGCGTTTGGGCATGCCCCAGAAGTGCTCACGGGTTTGCAAGGCAGCAGAAGGCTGGCGGGCCAGAAAGGCGTGTTGGCGGTCGTCCATGATCGAGTCTCGTTGCAGCAGGAATTTAAAGAAGCACTTCCATGCGAATGTCGAGCGGCGGCAAAACCAGACACGACTTTGCTCCAGGGGTGGGTGAAGGCAGGTGCTTACCCCGGGCCAGAAAGTGACATCAAAATAGTGGCGCGATATTAGATAGCCATTATTCTGGCGTCAATGAATGAATGCGCAAACAAGGGGCTGTACGGACCACCGGTCTGGAGATGGAGGGGTAATTGTCAGGCTGCCATCGCGAGCAAGCTTTGCTCCCACAGAGGATCAGTCACATGCAGTAGCGCGCAATACACACAAAGGCCGCGAGGTTAAACACACAAGGACCCTTGGGTTGCACCCCTCTATCTCGCGGGTTTCATGGGGTGATACCTGCCCCAATGCGGTGCACAAATACCTTCGAGGCGCACAGGAATCGGGCGCAACTTGTATCAAAAACGGCCCCGCAAACGATCAAATGCGTCAGAAGTTACACAGATGCGACATTAAGGTACGTTCGTGCCACTGTTTCAGGCCTGTAACCGCTCTGGATCTTGCATTGGGTATGGGGCCTGCATAAGTATCCGCAGGACGACTCACGAGGTCGCCCTCAAATCCAAAAATGACAACAAATCATGAGGCCAACATGCTTAAACACGCGGTCATTCCGTTTTTAGTCGGCGCAGGCTTGTTAGCCAGCGCACCTTTCGCCCATGCGGCGACTAACCTGGTGTTCTGCTCCGAAGGGAGTCCGGCCGGTTTTGACCCTGGTCAGTACACCACCGGAACCGACTTCGACGCCTCTGCAGAAACCATGTTCAACCGCCTGACCCAGTTCGAACGCGGCGGCACCGCTGTGATTCCTGGCCTGGCGACCAAATGGGACATTTCCGAAGACGGCCTCACCTACACCTTCCACTTGCGTGAAGGCGTCAAGTTCCACACCACCCCGTATTTCAAGCCGACTCGTGAATTCAACGCCGACGACGTGCTGTTCACCTTCAATCGCATGATCAGCAAGGATGACCCGTTCCGTAAGGCCTACCCGACCGAATTCCCGTACTTCACCGACATGGGGATGGACACCAACATCACCAAGATCGATAAAGTCGACGACCACACCGTCAAGTTCACCCTCAAGGATGTTGACGCCGCGTTCATCCAGAACATGGCCATGAGCTTCGCCTCGATCCAGTCCGCCGAGTACGCGGCCCAACTGCTCAAGGAAGGCAAGGCCCCCGACATCAACCAGAAGCCGGTCGGCACCGGCCCGTTCGTGTTCAAGAGCTACCAGAAAGACTCCAACATCCGCTACACCGGGAACAAGGATTACTGGAAGCCTGAAGACGTGAAGATCGACAATCTGATCTTCGCCATCACCACCGACCCATCGGTACGCATCCAGAAGCTGAAGAAGAACGAGTGCCAGGTCACCCTCTTCCCACGCCCAGCCGACCTCAAGGCGCTGAAGGAAGACAAGGCACTGAAGATGCCTGACCAGGCGGGTTTCAACCTGGGCTACATCGCTTACAACGTGATGGACAAGATCAAGGGCAGCAACGAGCCGAACATTCTGGCCGACCTGAAAGTTCGCCAGGCGCTGGACATGGCGGTCAACAAGCCACAGATCATCGATTCGGTCTACCAGGGCGCTGGCCAACTGGCGGTCAACGCCATGCCGCCGACCCAATGGTCCTACGACACCACCATCAAGGACGCCAAGTACGACCCTGAGAAAGCCAAGACGCTGCTCAAGGAAGCCGGCGTCAAGGAAGGCACCAACATCACCCTGTGGGCGATGCCGGTACAGCGTCCGTACAACCCGAACGCCAAGCTGATGGCTGAAATGCTGCAGTCCGACTGGAAGAAGATCGGCCTGAACGTCAACATCGTCAGCTATGAGTGGGGCGAGTACATCAAGCGCTCCAAGGGCGGCGAGAACCAGGCCATGATCATTGGCTGGAGCGGTGACAACGGTGACCCGGACAACTGGCTCAACGTGCTGTTCGGCTGCGACTCGCTGGCCGGCAACAACTTCTCCAAATGGTGCGACAAGAAGTTCGACGACCTCGTCAAGCAGGCCAAGCGCACGACCGACCAGGCCAAGCGCACCGAACTGTACAAACAGGCGCAACACGTCCTCAAGGACGCTGTGCCAATGACACCTATCGCTCACTCGACGGTGTATCAACCCATGCGCGCCAATGTGCAGGACTTCAAGATCAGCCCGTTTGGCTTGAACTCCTTCTACGGCGTCAGCGTCAGCAAATAAAGGTAGGCAACGGCGGCGTTTCTGACGGCGCCGTTGCTTTATCTGCCGAGACCAAGACTCAGGAAAACGCCTACATCCAAAAGCACTGCGTACCACAGCAGCTGGTTTAGGACGTATCGCCTTTTCCCACAAGTCTTTCAGGCGTTACGCATTTACTGCCTGGCCCGCGGCCCATACCGTCGGGAGCCAGGTCGATCTGCTGGCGCTGCGGCATCGCTGTTCGCAATGGATTGAACTCAGTGCCCGGACAGGCCCTGCAAGGGCGCCGGTCACTGTTAAACACCCCATAGAGAGAGGGAGCGTCATGCGCCATACCTTGGTTTTATCCGCATTGCTGGGCACCGGCCTGCTGGCCGCCACTTCCATGGCCCAGGCCGCCGGCGGCAGTCTGGTGTTCTGCTCCGAAGGCAGCCCCGCCGGTTTCGACACCGCGCAATACACCACCGCCACTGACAACGATGCCGCCGAACCGCTGTACAACCGCCTGGCCGAGTTTGAAAAGGGCGCGACCAACGTCGTACCTGGCCTGGCGACTAGCTGGGACATTTCCGAAGACGGCCTGAAATACACCTTTCACCTGCGCGAAGGGGTGAAGTTTCATACCACCGATTACTTCACGCCGACCCGGGATTTCAACGCCGACGACGTGCTGTTCACCTTCAACCGCATGCTTGACCCGCAGCACCCCTTCCGTAAGGCCTACCCGACCGAGTTTCCATACTTCAACGGCATGAGCCTGAACAAGAACATCGCCAAGGTCGAGGCCACCGGGCCGCTGACCGTGGTCATGACGCTCAACAGCGTGGACGCCGCGTTCATCCAGAACATCGCCATGAGTTTCGCCGCGATCCTGTCGGCCGAATACGCCGATCAGTTGCTCAAGACCGGCAAGCCCAGCGACATCAACCAGAAGCCGATCGGCACCGGGCCGTTCGAGTTCAAGAGCTACCAGAAAGACTCCAACATCCGCTATGTCGCCAACAAACAGTACTGGGCGCCGGAGCGGGTCAAACTGAACAACCTGATCTTCTCCATCAACACCGATGCCTCGGTACGGGTGCAAAAACTCAAGGCCAACGAATGCCAGGTCACCCTGCATCCACGTCCAGCCGATGTGCCGGCCTTGAAGAACGACCCGAAACTGCAACTGATCGAGAAACCGGGTTTCAACCTCGGCTACATCGCCTATAACACCCGTCACAAACCGTTCGACCAGGTCGAAGTGCGCCGGGCGCTGGACATGGCGGTGAACAAGCAGAGCATCCTCAACGCCGTGTACCAGGGCGCAGGGCAACTGGCGGTCAACGCCATGCCGCCGACCCAGTGGTCTTACGACGATACGATCAAGGACACCGCCTACAACCCGGAAAAAGCCAAGGAGTTGCTCAAGGCTGCCGGGGTCAAGGAAGGCACCGAAATCACCCTCTGGGCCATGCCGGTCCAACGCCCGTACAACCCCAACGCCAAGCTGATGGCCGAAATGCTTCAGGCCGACTGGGCGAAAATCGGCCTGAAGGTGAAGATTGTCAGCTATGAATGGGGCGAATACATCAAGCGCACCAAGAACGGCGAGCACGATGTCAGCCTGATCGGCTGGACCGGTGACAACGGGGACCCGGACAACTGGCTGGGCACGCTGTACAGCTGCGATGCCATTGGCGGCAACAACTACTCCATGTGGTGTGATCAGGACTACGACAAGCTGATCAAGCAGGCCAAGGTCGTCACCGATCGCGACCAGCGCACCGTGCTCTACAAACAGGCCCAGCAATTGCTCAAGCAGCAAGTGCCGATCACCCCTGTCGCTCACTCGACGGTCAACCAGCCGCTGAGCGCCAAAGTCGAAGGGTTCAAGGTCAGCCCCTTCGGTCGCAACGTGTTCTCGGGCGTCAGCCTGAACCCATAACTGATTAGCCATACAGCAGGGCCCCATTTGGGGCCCTCACGCAGACGTCTTGCCGAAATTCACCGTTCAGGCGTAATGCAAACGTTTGCGAAGCCAAGATGAGTTGTAAAAACCGATAGCCGTATCACTAAAAAAGACCGGCATTAAAAAGAAAGAAAAGGAGCGTTACCGATGAAACTGAGCAACACCGCGTTACTGGCCTTGGCCATCAGCAGCGTTACGGCCACGGCGTACGCAGAATCACAGAGCCAGGCGTTCACTCCGGTGACCGTGAAAGAAAAAAACGCCCAGAGCGAAGCCACCGGCTTTCTGGAAGGCCAGTCGGTGACGGGGTCTACGCGTAACTGGTACGCGAACGAGCAGCTCAAGCGCGGTGCCAAGTTTGGCTACATCAAAAATGGCGCTCTGGCCGAAACTGATCGTCGTATCAACTGGGTTCAGGGCACTATCGTCAATTACAATTCGGGCTTCACTGAAGGCACTGTTGGTTTCAGCACTGAAATCGCTGCCTACAACGCCATTGCACTAGAGCGGGATCGCGAGAACCTGGCCGCCGGCAACGGTGGCGCGCCAAAGACGGGCACTGCTTCGGGCAACAACCGCACCCTGACCGAAAAAGGCGGTGACGCGGTAGGCCAGTGGAGCAAACTGGGCTTGGCCAACGTAAAGGCGCGGGTCTCCAGCACCACCCTGACGGCCGGTCGCCAGAGCTATAGCAGCCCGCAAGTCGACACCATCGGCAACCGTGCCCTGCCGTCGAGCTTTCAAGGGGTGAGCCTGAATGTCGCGGAGCTGGAAAACCTGACTTTTGACGTAGCAACTTTCGACCGCGTATCTCCTCGTTCGGAACAAAGCCTGCGTAAATTCCGCGCCGAGTATGCTAACGGTCGGCAAGAGTCCGATCACATTAACACCGCCGGCATCACTTACACGCCACTCGCTAGCCTGACCACGAGCCTCTGGGCCACTAAGGCCGAAGATCTCTGGAATCAATACTATTTCGGCGCCACTCATGTGCTGGGCGACAGTTCGGTACTGAGCCTGACCACCGGGCTGAACTATTACAAAACCCAGGAGGAAGGCAAGGCGCTAATCGGCGACATCGACAACGACACTTACTCCTTATCGTTTGGCCTCGCGCACCAGGCCCACAGCCTGACACTCTCCTACCAGCAAGTGAACGGTAACGAGTATTTCGATTACCTGAACGAAACTAACGGCATCTATCTGGCCAACTCCCTGTTGTCGGACTTCAATGGCCCGAACGAAAAATCCTTCCAGATCGCCTACGGCCTGAACATGGCTGAATATGGCGTTCCAGGTCTGAAGTTCAACATCTACCAAGCGCGCGGCTGGGGCATCGACGGCACCCATTACAATGGCAACAACGGTGTGCTCGACAAAGGCTACGATGGCATTCAGATTCAAGACGGTGAACATCACTACGAATACGGCATCGGCGCGTCCTATGCCGTACAAAGCGGCCCATTGAAAGCTACCGCGATCCGTGCGACCTACACCGCTCACCGTGCCAGCGAAAACCAGTCTGATGGCAGCATCAACGAATTCCGCCTGGTCACCACCATCCCGTTCAACATTCTCTAAACCATCCACCGAACGGCCGACTCACGAGGTCGGTCGTTCGGTTTTTGCCATTTAACCGATTGCAGAGGATTGCCGATGAACATGAATCCCCTACGCGCAGCCATCGCCGCTGCGTTGCTGAGTGTCGCCGTAGGCGCCACGGCCAAACCCCTGGTGGTTTGTACAGAAGCCAGCCCGGAAGGCTTCGACATGGTCCAGTACACGACTGCAGTCACTGCCGACGCCGTGGCAGAAACCATTTTCAATCGCCTGGCCGACTTCAAGCCCGGCACCACCGAAGTGATTCCGGCCCTGGCCGAATCCTGGGACATCAGTGACGACGGCCTGACGTACACTTTTCATCTGCGCAAAGGCGTCAAGTTTCACACCACCGATTATTTCAAGCCGACCCGCGACATGAATGCCGACGACGTGGTCTGGAGTTTTCAGCGCCAGCTGGACCCGAATCATCCCTGGCACAAGCTGTCGAGCGTAGGCTTCCCCTACTTTGAAAGCATGGGCTTCAAAGAGCTGCTCAAGAGCGTCGAGAAAGTCGACGAGCACACAGTCAGGTTCAGCCTGACCCGCCGCGAGGCGCCATTTCTGGCGGACATCGCCATGGCCTTCTCCTCGATCTACCCGGCCGAATACGCCGACCAGTTGCTCAAGGCAAACAAGACCGGCGACCTCAACAGCAAGCCGATCGGCACCGGCCCGTTCATTTTTCAGCGCTACAACAAGGATGCCCAGGTTCGTTTCAAGGCCAACCCGGACTACTTCCGTGGCAAGCCACCGGCCGATGCGCTGATCCTGGCCATCGCCACCGACAACAACGTGCGCATGCAAAAGCTCAAGACCAACGAGTGCCAGATCGCGCTGTATCCAAAACCCGATGACATCCCCAGCATCAAGAAAGACCCGAACCTGAAGGTGACGGAACTGGACGCGATGACCGTTTCCTACACCGCCCTGAATACCAGCCACAAATACATGAGCGATGTGCGGGTGCGCAAAGCCATCGACCTGGCCTTCGATAAGGAAGCCTACGTCAACGCGCTGTTCGGCAAGGGCAATGCCACCGTGGCGGTCAACCCGTACCCACCGACGCTGCTGGGCTTCAATCATGATCTGAAAAACCCGCCCCGGGACCTGGACAAAGCCCGTCAACTGCTCAAGGAAGCCGGCGTACCTGAAGGCACCGTGTTCACCCTGTTCACCCGTAACGGCGGCGGCCCGACCAACCCCAACCCGATGCTCGGCGCGCAGATGATGCAGGCCGACCTGGCCAAAGTCGGGATCAAGGTCGACATCCGCGTGATGGAATGGGGCGAAATGCTCAAGCGCGCCAAGAACGGAGAGCACGACATGGTTTCCGCCGGATGGGCGGGCGATAACGGCGACCCGGATAACTTCCTGACGCCTATGCTCAGTTGCGAAGCGGCCAAGAACGGCGAAAACTACGCGCGCTGGTGCAACGAGCAATTCCAGGCGCTGATCGACCAGGCCCGCGCCACAGTGAACCCCGAGGAGCGCACCAAGCTCTATGAACAGGCCCAGGTGCTTTTCAACCAGGACCAGCCGTGGATCAGCATGGCCCACACCCGAATGTTTACCGCAATGCGCAAGAACGTAGAGGGCTATGTGATTAGCCCGCTTACGACCAATAACTTCGCCACCACCCAGGTGAAGTAGATAAGAAAACGCCCGGCAACTCTTATCCAGGAGCTGTCGGGCACGCCTAACCGGCTGATGAGGTACACCTTAAGATGTTTAGTTTTATTGCCCGCCGACTGGGATTATTGATCCCCACGTTCTTCGGCATCACCTTGCTGACATTCGCGTTGATTCGCATGATCCCCGGCGACCCCGTGGAAGTGATGATGGGCGAACGTCGGGTCGATCCCGAAATGCACGCTCAGGCAATGGAACGCCTTGGCCTGAACAAACCGCTGTATGCCCAGTACCTGGACTACATCGGCAAACTGGCCCAGGGCGATCTCGGCGAATCGCTGCGCACCCGCGAAAGCGTCTGGACCGAGTTCAGTTCCCTGTTTCCCGCGACCCTGGAACTGTCCATGGCCGCCCTGTTGTTCGCCGGTATCCTGGGCCTTTTGGCCGGGGTGATCGCGGCACTCAAGCGAGGATCCCTGTTCGACCACGGGGTGATGGGCATCTCCCTGGCGGGGTATTCGATGCCGATCTTCTGGTGGGGCCTGATCCTGATCATGTTCTTCTCGGTGTCCCTGGGCTGGACGCCGGTGTCGGGACGGATCGACCTGCTCTACGACATCGAGCCGAAAACCGGCTTCATGCTGATCGACACGCTGCTGGCCGATGAGCCGGGGGCATTCCTCGACGCCCTGCACCACCTGATCCTGCCGGCCATCGTGCTGGGTACTATTCCGCTGGCGGTGATCGCCCGCATGACCCGCTCCTCGATGCTCGAAGTGCTGCGTGAAGACTACATTCGCACCGCACGCGCCAAGGGCCTGTCGCCTTCGCGAGTGGTATTCGTGCATGGCCTGCGCAACGCGCTGATCCCGGTGCTGACCGTGGTCGGCCTGCAAGTCGGCACATTGCTGGCCGGTGCGGTGCTGACCGAAACGATCTTCTCCTGGCCAGGTATCGGCAAGTGGCTGATCGAAGCCATCGGCGCCCGGGACTATCCCGTGGTGCAGAACGGCATCCTGTTAATCGCCTGCCTGGTGATTCTGGTCAACTTCGTCGTGGACGTGCTCTACGGCTTTGCCAACCCACGTATCCGTCACCAGCGCTGAGATCAAAAACCATGAGTACTCCAACTACCTCGGTAGCAGTCGATCAAAGCCTGCTGTACCCGTCCCCCTACAAAGAATTCTGGCAGGCGTTTTCCCGCAACAAGGGCGCCGTGGCCGGGCTGATGTTCATGACCCTGATCGTGTTCTGCGCGATCTTCGCCCCGTGGGTCGCCCCCCATGACCCGAGCGAACAATACCGCGACTTTTTGCTGACACCGCCGGTCTGGCTCGAAGGCGGTCAGATGCAATTTTTGCTGGGCACCGACGAACTGGGGCGCGATTTGCTGTCGCGGCTGATCCAGGGTTCGCGTCTGTCGCTGCTGATCGGCTTGTCGTCGGTAGTGATGTCGCTGATCCCGGGCATCCTGCTGGGACTGTTCGCCGGGTTCTTCCCGCGTCTGCTCGGCCCGACCATCATGCGTTTGATGGACATCATGCTCGCCCTGCCCTCGCTGCTGTTGGCCGTGGCGATTGTCGCCATCCTCGGCCCTGGCCTGATCAACACCGTGATCGCCATCGCCATCGTGTCGCTGCCGTCCTACGTGCGCCTGACCCGCGCCGCGGTGATGGGCGAACTCAACCGTGACTACGTGACCGCCGCCCGCCTTGCCGGTGCCGGCCTGCCGCGGCTGATGTTCATCACTGTGCTGCCCAACTGCATGGCGCCGCTGATCGTGCAGGCAACCTTGAGCTTTTCCTCGGCGATCCTCGACGCCGCCGCCCTGGGCTTCCTCGGCCTGGGCGTCCAGCCGCCAACCCCGGAGTGGGGCACCATGCTGGCCTCGGCCCGAGACTACATCGAACGCGCCTGGTGGGTGGTGAGCCTGCCTGGCTTGACCATTTTGCTCAGCGTGCTGGCAATCAACCTGATGGGCGACGGTTTGCGCGATGCGCTGGACCCGAAACTCAAGAATGCCGCCTGAGGAGATTCCCATGTCACTGCTAGAAATCAAGAATCTCAACGTTCGCTTCGGCGACGCCACCGCCGTGCCGGTGGTCGACGGCCTGGACCTGAGCGTGGAAAAGGGTGAAGTACTGGCCATCGTCGGTGAATCAGGCTCGGGTAAATCCGTGACCATGATGGCGCTGATGGGCCTGATCGAGCACCCGGGCATCGTCACCGCCGACGCGCTGAACTTCGATGGCAAGAACATGCTCAAGCTGAGCAACCGCCAGCGTCGGCAGATCGTCGGCAAGGACCTGGCGATGGTGTTCCAGGACCCGATGACCGCGCTCAACCCCAGCTACACAGTGGGTTTCCAGATCGAAGAAGTGCTGCGCCTGCACCTGAAGATGTCCGGCAAGGCCGCCCGCCAGCGCGCCATCGAACTGCTGGAGAAAGTCGAAATCCCGGGCGCCGCCAGCCGCATGAATGCCTACCCGCACCAACTGTCCGGCGGCATGAGCCAGCGTGTGGCGATTGCCATGGCGATTGCCGGCGAGCCGAAACTGTTGATCGCCGACGAACCGACCACCGCCCTCGACGTGACCATTCAGGCGCAGATCATGGACCTGCTGCTGGCCCTGCAGAAAGAGCAGAACATGGGCTTGGTGCTGATCACCCACGACTTGGCCGTGGTGGCTGAAACCGCCCAGCGTGTGTGCGTGATGTACGCCGGCCAAGCGGTGGAAGTGGGCAAGGTGCCGGAGCTGTTCGACATCCCCGCCCACCCGTACAGCGAAGCACTGCTGGCGGCGATTCCGGAACACAGCATGGGCGCCGAGCGCCTGGCGACGCTGCCAGGTATCGTCCCCGGTCGCTACGATCGTCCGCAAGGCTGCCTGCTGTCGCCGCGCTGCCCGTATGTGCAGGACAACTGTCGTCAACAACGCCCGGCCCTCGATCCGAAATCCAACAGCCTCGCCCGCTGCTTCTACCCGTTGAACCAGGAGGTGGCGTGATGGCCGTCGTACTTACCGCCCGTGACCTGACCCGTCATTACGAAGTGTCCCGTGGCATGTTCAAGGGCCATGCGACCGTGCGCGCCCTCAACGGCGTGTCGTTCGAACTGGAAGCCGGCAAGACCCTGGCCGTGGTGGGCGAATCCGGTTGCGGCAAATCCACCCTTGCCCGGGCCCTGACGCTGATTGAGGAACCGTCCACCGGCTCCCTGAAAATCGCCGGCCAGGAAGTGGCCGGCGCGAACAAGGCCGAGCGCAAGCAGTTGCGCAAAGACGTGCAGATGGTGTTCCAGAGCCCGTACGCGTCCCTCAACCCACGGCAGAAAGTCGGTGATCAACTGGCCGAGCCCTTGCTCATCAACACCAACCTGTCGGCCACCGAGCGGCGGGAGAAAGTCCAGGCGATGATGAAGCAGGTGGGCCTGCGCCCCGAGCATTATCAGCGCTACCCGCACATGTTCTCCGGCGGCCAGCGCCAGCGCATCGCCCTGGCCCGCGCCATGATGCTGCAACCCAAGGTGCTGGTGGCGGACGAACCGACATCGGCGCTGGACGTGTCGATCCAGGCCCAGGTGCTGAACCTGTTCATGGATCTGCAGCAGGAGTTCAACACCGCTTACGTGTTTATCTCCCACAACCTGGCGGTGGTGCAGCACGTGGCCGACGACGTGATGGTGATGTATCTCGGCCGTCCGGTGGAAATGGGCCCTAACGAGTCCATCTACAGCCGTCCGCTGCACCCGTACACCCAGGCTCTGCTGTCGGCCACCCCGACCATCCACCCGGACCCGAACAAGCCGAAGATCAAGATCGTCGGCGAACTGCCCAACCCGCTCGACCCACCGTCCGGCTGCGCCTTCCACAAGCGCTGCCCGTACGCCACCGAGCGCTGCCAGACCGAAGAACCGGCCTTGCGGTTGCTGGATAACCGGCAGGTGGCGTGTCACTACGCCGAGCAATTCCTCGACGGCGCGGCGTAAACCCGTCAAGGACTAGGCGCGCCCCTGTGGCGAGGGGATTTATCCCCGCTGGGGCGCGTAGCGGCCCTAAATCGACCGCCTCGGTCTATGAGGCCGGAACACAACTAACCCCTTCCCTCCGATCAACATCAATCGGCCGGAAGGGGTTTTTTGTTGTCTGTACCCTACGTCTGGCTATCACCCTCATCACCATCATCGGCATCAGGATCATCAATCGTCGAATCGTCATCATCCTGATCGCCAGGTTGCTGTTCTTCGTTGGCGGCAAGCATCCATTCGCCCTGCGCCACCTGTCCGTTCACCGCTTGTTTTTCATGCTCATCGCATTCGGCCCAGGCCGCTGACGAACCGAGGGACAGCATCAGCAAAACCTTCAGCAAAATCATCGCGCGTAGAAATGCGTTCATAGCCGATTCCTTTTTTTCTCTGGTTAAAGCCCTAAGCCTGACGGCGTTCAAGAAACGCTGATCCTGAACGTCGGTTCCTCAGATAAGACGCCTATGTACGGACAGAAATGCCATGCGGGCACAGAATGGTTTCGAATAAGGATTATCCCGAACGGTTATGAACTGAGCCTACTTACCAACCCACCCCAGACACCTTGTGGGAGCAAGGCTTGCCCGCGATGGCGAAGGCACATTCAACATCCCGCAAGCTGACCCACCGCTATCGCGAGCAAGCTTTGCTCCCACAGAGGAATCTGGGCCGAACACAATTTTTTTGCCCGCTGAAGTTCCAGTGTGGGAGCGAGCCTGCTCGCGATGGCGGTGGGTCAGCAGCTTTGAGATTGACTGACACTCCGCTATCGCGAGCAAGCTTTGCTCCCACGGAGGAATCTGGGCCGAACACAATTTTTTTGCCCGCTGAAGTTCCAGTGTGGGAGCGAGCCTGCTCGCGATGGCGGTGGGTCAGCAGCTTTGAGATTGACTGACACTGCGCCATCGCGAGCAGGCTCGCTCCCACCGGGGGTTGGTGGTGCCCAGTCGTTAAGTGGAAATAAAAAACCCCGCAGCTTTCGGTGCGGGGTTCTGGGTGTAAAGCTCAGCGCTTAGTGATGCTCACGCGTCGCACGGAAGTTCACATCCGGCCAGCGCTCTTCCATCAGCGCCAGGTTGACCCGGGTCGGGGCCAGGTAGGTCAGGTGACCGCCGCCATCCAAGGCGAGGTTTTCCACGGCCTTGTTGGAAAACTCTTCGAATTTCTTCTTGTCGCCACATTCGACCCAACGAGCGGAGTACACGGTGATCGGCTCGTAGGAGCACTCGACCTTGTATTCCTCCTTCAAACGGCTGGCGACGACGTCGAACTGCAGCACACCGACGGCACCGAGGATGATGTCGTTGCTGCGGGTCGGGAAGAACACCTGGGTGGCGCCTTCCTCGGCCAGTTGCTGGAGGCCCTGGCGCAGTTGCTTGGATTTGAGCGGGTCTTTCAGGCGCACGCGGCGGAACAGCTCCGGGGCGAAGTGCGGGATGCCGGTGAAACCCAGGGCTTCGCCCTCAGTGAAGGTGTCGCCGATCTGGATGGTGCCGTGGTTGTGCAGGCCGATGATGTCACCGGCAAAGGCTTCTTCCAGTTGCTCGCGTTCCGAGGAGAAGAACGTCAGGGCGTCACCGATGCGTACGTCCTTGCCGGTGCGCACGTGGCGCATCTTCATGCCTTTTTCGTATTTGCCCGAGCAGATGCGCATGAAGGCGATGCGGTCGCGGTGCTTGGGGTCCATGTTCGCCTGGATCTTGAACACGAAGCCGGTGAACTTCTCTTCCACCGGCTCCACGGTGCGCTCGTTGGCGACGCGGGCCAGCGGGCGCGGTGCCCAATCGACCACGGCGTCGAGCACATGGTCGACACCGAAGTTGCCCAACGCGGTACCGAAGAACACCGGGGTCAGTTGGCCGTCGAGGAATTCCTGCTGGTCGAACTCATGGCAGGCGCCTTGCACCAGCTCCAGCTGCTCGACAAAACGGTCGTACTCGTCGCCCAGGTGGGCGCGGGCCTCGTCGGAGTCGAGCTTCTCGATGATTTTGGTTTCGGTGCGTTCATGACCATGCCCGGCGGTGTAGACGATGATGTAATCGTCGGCCAGGTGGTACACGCCCTTGAAGTCGCGATAGCAGCCGATCGGCCAGGTGATCGGCGCGGCCTTGATCTTCAGGACCGCTTCGATCTCGTCGAGCAGTTCGATCGGGTCGCGGATGTCACGGTCGAGTTTGTTGATGAAGCTGACGATCGGCGTGTCCCGCAGACGGCAGACATCCATCAGGGCGATGGTCCGTGGCTCGACGCCTTTACCGCCGTCGAGGACCATCAGCGCCGAGTCCACCGCCGTGAGGGTGCGGTAGGTGTCTTCGGAGAAGTCTTCGTGGCCCGGGGTGTCGAGCAGGTTGATCATGTGATCGCGATACGGGAACTGCATGACCGACGTCGTAATGGAAATACCCCGCTGTTTTTCCATTTCCATCCAGTCGGAGGTGGCATGGCGGTCGGACTTGCGAGATTTCACCGTGCCGGCTACCGCAATCGCCTTGCCCATCAGCAAGAGCTTTTCGGTGATGGTGGTCTTACCGGCATCGGGGTGGGAAATAATGGCGAAAGTGCGGCGTTTCGCGACTTCGGCGGCCTGTTTGGTCATGGGAAATCGCCTGGCAGGTGATTCAAAAAAGGGCGGCGATTATAGCCCAGAACCCCCTCTATGGACCACCTGCGCAAGAGCAGCCTAACGACTCGCCCCCCATCGACGGCACACGTCCAACGCAAGAATCAGACATCTTCATCACCGCTGCCCAGCCCCAGAGGTTCAGGATGAGATAGCCTGATCAGCGGGAATAAACTCAAATCTCGCGTCATTTGCGGCCGTTTGGGGAAGCGTAATCTTGATCATGGGGATCCAAATGCCGGTCTGCGTTTTAAAGTCCCGTTGATCATATTGAGCGCCAACCTTACCCGTATCATTGATGTAAAAAACGGCCTCAATCGGAAGGGTCTGACCAATATTCTGAGCCCACTTTCTCACGCGAAATTCATTCTGCGTACCAAATGCGGAGGCTGGAAGTTGCCCCTGGGCCTTCACGCCCTCGGTGAACGCAACGGCGCCTCTTTCATCCAGCTCGTCACGAACATCGAAGCCACACAATGCACCGTACATACCTGCGTTAGCGTTGAAATGGGCAATATAGTGCGCGGCTGTGGTAATACCTTGGGATTGGCAAGGTCGGCTGTTGGGGCGATTGGGATATTGACCACAACCTTCGTCAGGTCGATGGTCAGTGGCGCCGTCGACTGGAAAGAAGCACAGCACCGCCAATGCGATCTTTCCTGTCGGTTTAAAAAAATCGGGATAAAGAATAAAGCCGTTATTGTAGCCAAATACTAATTTGCTGAACTTCGCGTCTTTACGCAGCCAGGAAAAAGAAACGCCCGTCGATGCTGGGTTGGGATTCCAAAAATGAAACTGCGTGGAGTGTTGGGTTGCCCGTAGCGTCACCCCTGTGCATAAAAACGACGGCGCCGAGGGGTTGTTGCGACACATGGTCAAGACGTTGTTATAGGCTTCCGTGAGATAGGCTGCTATTTCTGGACCGGTACCTGCGCCTTGGACGCCAACAGCCTGTCCTGACGGCTCATCAATAGTGCTCCTATCCAATTCATGTGTTGCACAGCCAGCCGTCAACAATAAAAACAGCACAATGCAAAATTGTCTTTTCATTTCAGACTCCCATACATGAACAGACAAGGCTCTAAGTAAGCCATGTCTTTTTCAGGCTTTTTCCGTTAACAGTTTTATCTACGCTACAAGAGCGATCCCCTTCGAACACCTGTCAACTTTCACAGTGCTCAATACTTATTTGAAATAAAAAACCGAGTGTTCCTTCTCAATCCACCGGAGAAGAAGTGATCAGCGAGAGCAATCAGAACAAGGCCCAGGGCTTTGTACGACGCCGCGACTTGCACCGTCAGAACGGCGCCTGCTCGCAGTACCTGAGCGAATGAATCGATGCCGAGCACCTAAGCTCCGGCAAGTCCCGTGGGTAAGACCAGTATTGTTTCGCCCGCCGAGACAGCGTTGGCCTGACGTTTATAGCTGGACCCGGAGCACTTGGGAAAACAACCACTGCGGGCTGAGTTTGGTAAACACCGAATAATTGATCAGCACCGTTTTTCCCTTGTGTTTCGAGACCCAGGTCGGGTCAAGCACGAAAAAGTTGGGCTTACCGGCCGTCACCGTCTGATGAGCCGTATCAAGGAGGTTTTCCCCTATGACACGTACGCGCAGAGTCGAGCCCGACGGAGCTGGAGCGTTGACCGTGACTGTCCCCGAGGCATAACTGGGTGCAGGAAGCACCAGCGCCTGGGGATCGATGGTCAGAAACCGCACCCCAGACTCCAGGGTTTCACCGGCACCGCTTTTCTTGATGGTGTAGCTCACCGGTACGGTGAGCCCGATGCTATCGACGACCTCAGTGCGGGGAATCAGCACCTGTTTGTTCGCGGGAAGCTCGCCGTATGCGACCGGCGGACTGCTGTATGGCACCCGGCCTCCCCACCGAACGCTCAAGATATCGGAGGCGGCAATTGCTTCGGTGGGCAATTGCACGATGAGGTATTCATCCCTATAGATATCCTGAGTGTTCAGACGGTCGCCAGAGACTGTGCTGTAAGCCTTGGGAATGGTGGGTGCAGCAAAAGCGGGCATCGGGATAACCGGGGAGATCGCCTGGTCCGCACTCACATATTGGAAACTGAAATGACCTTGTGGGCTGGGAGGCAATGTGACACGAACGATGGGGATAAAAAGACCGTTGGTGCGCTCATGATATTTTTTTTGGTCGATTCGGGAGGTTTCCAGATCGTTTGAGCCGGTGATCCAGAAAAACGCCTGGATGGGCAGCGCAGCCGGATTTTTTTCCGGCCAGGCTTCGATGCGAAGCTCGTTGTGATTCTTGAAATTAAAATCGGCGCCCCCTGCCTCAAGCTCAACAAGTTTTCTGACTTGCAATCCCGCATTGAAGTTAGCCACGGCTTGCTCATTCAACGCATCGTTGAGCATCCACGCGCAACTGGCAGGATTTCCGTAACTGACCCTTCGAAAATGGGTCAGCCAGGCCCTGGCAGTGAAAATATTCTGTTCATTACAGGGTTTACTAAGGGGATAGACGAACTGAGTAATGCTGTCACGGCAACCGTGGGCGCCCGGTTTGCTGCGATAGATCGTCGCGCCATCGTAGGGAAAATAACAGATGATCGAGGGCCTTATTTTTCCCTGCGGAACCCGGAGGGTGGGATAAAAAATATAGCCATGCCGGGCTTCGTTGTTGCCCCATGGCGCACCACCAAACTTGGCGTCGGCCCTCAGGTAGGAAAATGAAACCGCGCCGCTGGTCCTGGAAAATTCGCTATGGTCCCAAGGATCGAAGTTTCCTGCGTTGGTTGTGCGTGCCACGACACCCGTGCATAAAAAAGCCGGTGCCGTGGCAGCGCCACAGTTGACCGCGGTGTCGTAGTAGTTGCGGGTCAAGGCGGCTGCGGTTGCTTCTCCTGATTGCACGCTCGTGGCCACGAGCGCTTCGCTAAAGGACAGCGGCGAAACACAAAGACTGCCCAGTAGAATCAGCAGCTTTGCTGATTTTTTAAGCGTGAGAGTTGCCATGTTCGTCGCCTTGAGTATCCCGGTCGGGTCAACAGGCTGATCTGACCCTTTCAATGAGGATTACACCGGTTATCACCCGGCAATTTAATAATCACATCATGGGCCACATAGGGACGAGCGGGCTCAAGGCTCCACGTAGGTTTATTCTCGGCGATATCGGGGGAATCAAGATGGCAGGCCAACTGACGGCGCATGCTGCTGCCCATGTTATCGAAATTCCAGTCCTTGCGATTCGGATCAAGGGCAGCAGCCTTGATCGCCAGCTCGGCCAGCACGACATTGGTTTTCCCTACGCCGGCTTTTCTTCCGCAGGCCGTGGGCGTGACCTTAAGCGATGAAATTTTTCCCAATACGGGTTCTACATAATTGTTATCCCACTCGATCTTTTCTATGTAGTTATCGCAGGAACGACTATCCACCGGGGCTTGAACATGCTGATCGGCGGGGTAGTAAGCAAATTTCGCGTCCTCAGCGATCGAGTTCGGAAATTGTATTTTTATGATCGGCTTCCACGTATTGCCTTGCTCTACCCATCGGCGCTGATCATCTCGAGCAAACTCACGAGACGTAAAAGTCTTTGTAGTTCTGTCAATGTAATCAATACCACTCTCATAAATAAAAGCAGCGATAGGGAGCTCCAGGTACGTGGCTTTTGCTGAGTCGCTGTCACTGGCGACAGGCGCATCAAACTTCACCCGTTCCTGACTGCCCCAGTCCCTTTTCCAGTATTTATTATCCGGCCAGGTTTCAATTCGCAGCTCCGACTGGGTATGGATCGCATCGTCCTTTTCCTCAGGATCATTGGCCAAAATTTTTCGTGCTTCGACAAACGTATTGAATGCATCAGCCTTGTTATAGGTACCGAAGTAGTCTCTCGTGGTATCAAAGCCGCATTGAAACTTGTGCGCTTTCGTGGCTTCAGGGTCTCGGGTTTGACGGTCATAGTGCTCCATCCACGCCTTGGCATTGCTGATGCCCAGCTTCTGGCAATAGTCCTCGACAACGCCGAGGGAGTTCCCATTCTCCTGATAATCGCCGCAGCCGCTGTTGTTTCGATAATTCGTCCAGGAATCAATAGGAAAGGCACACAACACTTTGATTTTGAATTGCGTCTTTTCATTCACAAAATCATTGGGCACCAAGGCAAAACCATTGAACCTGAGCATGCCAAGACCATTGAACTCCACATCTTTTCTTAAATATGAAACCGATGTACCTCCGGCCGCTATACCGGTGCCTCCCGCTTCCAGGCTATGCGATAACGGGCTGGGATCCCACGGCAAATAACTTTGTTTACTGGCGATCCCTCGAAGTATCAACCCAGAGCAATCAGACGCCAACCTGCCACTTCCACAATCCCGTGCGGTCAATCGATACCAGTACTCCATCAATTTGGCCGTATCGGTGCCAGGGCTTGCCTGCAACAGGCTGGAGCCCGATACAAAACCGAGAAACAAAGAAATGTTTAATATCCGTATGACCCGACGCTTGCGCATGACTCTCTCCTAGAGCTTTTCATCGCTCAGCTCAATCAGTTATGCAATCTCGCCTAATAACCTGCGTTCCCGGCATAAACCCAACACCGGTTTTATTCAGCGGCGAGTACAACTGGAGTCTTGAGTATTCGATGATCGCTTCGTCGCGCCCACTGTCGACACTTACAGTTTTTTAGATCTGTTTAAACGATTTCCTCATAACCGGCCGCCAATCAGTCAACAAATGATCTGCCATGAAACACCCTTCCAAGCTGCCATGTGCAAATGGCCAGCCTGGAGGCCTGTGTCGCATTGCCGAGGAACATCTGACTGTCACACAGGTCGGTTACATCAGGAGCTGTCGCGGGCCGCACGACGAATGAGTGCAAAAACGCGACATTTTTTGTTGATCTCAGGCCCCTCACGCCCTAAAGTTCGCGCCGAACGTCCATGCTGGAAACGATCCATCCGGCTCAAGTACTGACGACGAGACAGCAAGGCCAAGGGAATCAAGCATCCCGTGGCCTTTTTGCTTTCGGCGACATGCCTTGGGAAGTAGGCGAACCAAAGTGGGGATACGGAGGACGTTCACGAGGGCTGCTTGCCCTTACACCCATTGATCCTGATGTTTGCCAGTAGGAGTCCCAAGTATGTCGATCCAGGTCGAAGATTATTTCGCGCGCGAGACCTTTCAGAAAATGAAGGCGTTCGCCGACAAGCAGGAAACCCCGTTCGTGGTGATCGACACCGCGATGATCTCCCAGGCCTACGATGACCTGCGCGCAGGTTTCGAATTCGCCAAGGTCTATTACGCCGTCAAGGCCAACCCGGCAGTGGAAATCATCGACCTGCTCAAGGATAAAGGCTCGAACTTCGACATCGCTTCGATCTATGAGCTGGATAAAGTCATGAGCCGTGGCGTAGGCCCGGATCAGATCAGCTACGGCAACACCATCAAGAAATCCCGGGACATCCGCTACTTCTACGAGAAGGGCGTGCGCCTGTATGCCACCGACTCCGAAGCCGACCTGCGCAACATCGCCAAGGCCGCGCCGGGCTCGAAAGTCTACGTGCGCATTCTTACCGAAGGCTCGACCACCGCTGACTGGCCGCTGTCGCGCAAGTTCGGCTGCCAGACCGACATGGCCATGGACCTGCTGATCCTGGCCCGCGACCTGGGCCTGGTGCCGTACGGCATTTCCTTCCACGTCGGTTCGCAACAGCGTGACATCAGCGTCTGGGACGCGGCCATCGCCAAGGTCAAGGTCATCTTCGAGCGCTTGAAAGAAGAAGACGGCATCGTGTTGAAGCTGATCAACATGGGCGGTGGCTTCCCGGCCAACTACATCACCCGCACCAACAGCCTGGAAACCTACGCAGAGGAAATCATCCGTTTCCTCAAGGAAGACTTCGGCGACGAACTGCCGGAGATCATCCTGGAGCCGGGCCGTTCGCTGATCGCCAACGCCGGCATCCTGGTCAGCGAAGTGGTGCTGGTGGCCCGTAAATCCCGTACCGCCGTCGAGCGCTGGGTGTACACGGACGTGGGCAAGTTCTCCGGCCTGATCGAAACCATGGACGAAGCCATCAAGTTCCCGATCTGGACCGAGAAGAAAGGCGAGATGGAAGAAGTGGTCATCGCCGGCCCTACTTGCGACAGCGCCGACATCATGTACGAAAACTACAAGTACGGTTTGCCGCTGAACCTGGCCATCGGTGACCGTCTGTACTGGCTGTCGACCGGTGCCTACACCACCAGCTACAGCGCGGTGGAATTCAATGGCTTCCCGCCGCTGAAGTCGTTCTACGTGTAATTCGCTGGTCGCTGGACCCGAAAGCCCGTGACTGTGTCACGGGCTTTTTTGCAATAGCGCAAAACGCGCCCATCAGCGCAATGCTATTGACTTCAGGCTTGTCTGAATCATGTGGCTTTTATGTGTGTTTATGAATGGTTCTCGATAACATGCGCGCCATGATGAACAGCAATGACTGAAAGGCGAGTGACGTGTTTAAGAAAACCCTGTTCCAGTTGCACTGGTTTTTCGGCATCAGCGCCGGGCTGGTCCTGGCGTTTATGGGCATTACCGGTGCCGCGGTGTCGTTTCAGGACGAAATCCTGCGGGCGTTGAACCCCCAGGTGTTGATGGTCCCGAAACAACCGGAAGGCGTCCTGCCGCCTGCCGAGCTGGTGCAACAGATCGAGGCCGCTTCCGGTAAAACCGTCGCCATGCTTTGGGTCGAGACCGACAGCGGCCACGCCGCACGGGCAATTTTCGCCGCCCCGCCTGGGGAAAAGCGCGGGCCCATGCGCTATTTCAACCCGTACAACGCACAATTCATGGGCGATGTGGTGGGCCAGGATCTCTTCGCTCTGATACTCAGGCTGCATCGCGTCCTGGCCTTGGAGGATGTGGGTCGACAGATTACCGGTGCCTGCACGCTGATCCTGGTGTTTTTCTGCCTGTCCGGGCTGTACCTGCGCTGGCCACGCCAATGGAAAAGCTGGCGTGCCTGGCTGACCCTCGACTGGGCGAAAAAAGGCCGCAGCTTCAACTGGGACCTGCACTCGGTGGCGGGCACCTGGTGCCTGGCGTTCTATCTGCTGGCGGCCCTGACCGGCCTGACCTGGTCCTACGATTGGTACAACAAAGGCGTGACCCACCTGCTCTCCGATTCCCCCGAAGAAGAACGGGTGCGCAACCGCGGCCCAGCGCCGAGCGGCCCGCCGCCGGTGGCCGACTATCGGGCCATGTGGAGCAGCATCTACAGCGCCGCGGGCCCTGGCCTGATCGCCTACAACGTGCGCATGCCGCCGGTGGCCGGGCAACCGGCAACGGTGTTCTACCTGCTGAAAAACTCGCCTCATGACCGGGCGCTGAACCAGCTCATCCTCGACCCGGCCACCGGTGTCATCAGTGGTCACAGCCGCTACAGCGACAAGAGCCTCAAGGCGCAGTTGCTGACCAGCGTCTACGCCTTGCATATCGGCAGCTATTTCGGCCTGATCGGGCGGATCCTGGTGACGGTCGCCGCGCTGACCATGCCGCTGTTCTTCATCACCGGCTGGTTGCTGTACCTGGACCGTCGCCGCAAGAAGCGCCAAATCAAGAATGCCCGCCAGGAGCTGGGTGCCAACCGCAGCGATGCGCCCGCCTGGCTGATCGGGTTCGCCAGCCAGAGCGGTTTCGCCGAGCAACTGGCCTGGCAGACCGCCGGCCAGCTCCAGGCTGCCGGTTTGCCGGTGAAGGTCCAGCCGCTGGCCGGTGTCAGCGAGCAGGAGCTGAGCAATTGCAGCCACGCCTTGTTCGTCGTCAGCACCTTTGGCGACGGCGAAGGACCGGACAGCGCCCGGGGTTTCGAGCGCAACGTGTTGGGTCGGACCATGAGCCTGGAGCGCCTGCAGTATTCGGTGCTGGGCCTGGGCGATCGGCAATACGAAAACTTCTGCGGCTTCGCCCGACGCCTGCACACCTGGCTGTCGGAGCACGGCGGCAAGACCCTGTTCGCTCCGGTGGAAGTCGACAGTGGCGACCCTTACGCCTTGCGTCACTGGCAACAGCAACTGGCCGAACTGACCGGCCAGGCTCCGCCGGACACCTGGCAGGCGCCCAGTTTCGAGAACTGGACCCTGCACCAGCGCACCTTGCTCAACCCCGAGAGCAGCGGCTCAGGCGTGTATCTGTTGGGCCTCACCGCGCCCGGCCCGAGCAGTTGGCTGGCCGGTGACCTGGTGGAAATCCTGCCGCGCAATGACCTGTCGGCCATCGACCATTTCCTGGAGGGCCTGGGCATCGCCGGCGTTGCTCGCGTGCAGGTCGATGGCTTGCCCCAGCGCCTCGATCAGGCCCTGGCCAACCGCCAACTGCCGGAAAATCGCGCCCATCTGGTGGGCATGCATGCCCAGGCCCTGGTGGATGCCCTGGCGCCACTGGCACTGCGCGAATACTCCATCGCTTCGATTCCCGCCGATGGCCTGCTGGAACTGATGGTGCGCCAGGAACGTCACGCCGACGGCAACCTGGGTATCGGCTCCGGTTGGCTCACCGAACATGCGCCGCTGGGCAGTGCCATCAGCCTGCGGGTACGCCGCAACAGCGGCTTCCATCTGCCGCCTCAGGGCGTGCCCATGATATTGCTGGGTAACGGCACCGGTCTGGCCGGCCTGCGCAGCCTGCTCAAGGCGCGCGTGGCCGAGGGCATGCAGCGCAACTGGCTGCTGTTCGGCGAGCGCCAGCGCGAGCATGATTTCCACTGCCGTGATGAGTTACAGGAATGGGTGACCTCCGGCGATCTGGAACGCCTGGACCTGGCGTTTTCTCGGGATCAGGAACAGAAAATCTACGTCCAGGACCGCCTGCGCGAATCCTCGGCCCTGCTCAAGCAATGGCTGGCCGACGGTGCGGCGATCTATGTCTGCGGCAGCTTGCAGGGCATGGCGTCGGGCGTGGAGCAGGTGCTCAACGACGTGCTCGGCGCCGCGGCAGTGGAGCGCTTGATCGAACAGGGCCGGTACAGGCGGGATGTCTACTGACAAACTCCCATCTTTAGTACCCCTGTGGGAGCAAAGCTTGCTCGCGATGGCGGACTGTCATTCAGCCATTTCTAGACAGATATACCGTTATCGCGAGCAAGCTTTGCTCCCACAGAGGCCTCTCCCACAGAGGTTCCTGGCGCGGACCAACAGTTAGACCGGCTGCAACTTCTTCTCGAACACTGCCACGCCCTCCAGATCCCGCAACACAACGCTCATCTCCCCGCTCTGGCCGTCGATGTTCACCTCGCCAAAGAACTGGTATCCGGCAAACGGCGACGTGTTCTGCGCCGGGGGGGCTTTCTGGAACACCACTTCGGGACCGAACGTCTTGTCCAGAGGATTGGGCCCGAAGCTGCCGGCATTCAACGGCCCGGCGACAAACTCCCAGAAGGGTTCGAAATCCTGGAACGCGGCCTGTTCCGGGTGGTAATGGTGGGCGGCGCAATAGTGCACGTCAGCGGTGAGCCAGACGTAGTTGCGCACCTGATGTTTGCGTAGGTAGCCGAGCAACTCGGCGATCTCCAGTTCACGGCCCTGGGCCGGCCCCGGATCACCGTTGGCGACCGCTTCCCAACGCGACACGCCGGGGCTGACTTCGCCGTCGGGCACACCCAGGCCGATGGGCATGTCGGCAGCAATGACTTTCCACTGGGCACGGGACTGCTTCAGTTCGCCCTTGAGCCAGTCCAACTGCTCGCGACCGAGAAAGGGTTTGGCCCCGCCGAGGTTGGCGTCGTTGGCTTCGCGGTAGCTGCGCATGTCCAGCACGAACACATCCAGCATCGGCCCGTAAGCGAGCTTGCGGTAGATCCGCCCGCCGCCGTCGGCCTTCTGCAAGCGCATGGGGGCGTATTCCAGCCAGGCCTGCCGCGCACGACCAACAAGACTGTGGATATCCTTGGTCTGGTAGCGTTCATCCAGTTGCTTGCCCGGCGACCAGTTGTTGACCACCTCATGATCGTCCCATTGCCAGATCTGCGGCACTTCGGCGTTGAAGCGGCGCACGTTCTCGTCCATCAGGTTGTAGCGGTAGTTGCCACGATATTCGTCCAGGGTCTCGGCGACCTTGCTCTTGGCTTCAGTGGTGAGGTTGCGCCAGATACGCCCGCCTTCGGTGGTGATCTGCGCCGGCACCGGACCGTCCGCGTAGATGGTGTCGCCGCTGTGGATAAAAAAATCCGGCAGGCGTAAACGCATGGCTTCGTAGATGCGCATGCCGCCAATGTCCGGGTTGATCCCGAAGCCCTGGCCGACGGTGTCGCCGCTCCAGACAAACCGGATGTTGCGCTTGAACTGCGGCACGCTGCGCAGGTGACCGAGCCAGGGCTCACTGGCGACACCGGTCTGGGCGTCTTCAAAATGCACGCGGTAGAAAATTGCCTGGTCAGGCGGCAGCCCGGTGAGCTCGACCCGGGCGGTAAAATCGCTGCGGCTGTCGACCAGTGGCGAGACGAAACGCCGCGGGTTGGGCAACTGGCTGCGGGTGTCCCATTCCACCACCATCCGGGCCGGGCGGTCGCAGCGGCTCCAGATCATCGCCCGGTCGCCCTGCAAATCGCCAGACTGCACGCCATCGGTGAGCACCGGGCGATCCTTGACTGAGGCAATCACCGCCGGCGCCAGCCCCGGCAACAACAACCCCGCCCCCACGGCTTGCATCACACGGCGACGGCCCAGGTCAAATTCGCTCATGGTGTTTCCCCCAAATGGGGAAACTTAAGCATGGCAGTGTTAATCAGGCGTGACAGGGATCTTGTGAACACCCCAAAACCACTGTGGGAGCGAGCCTGCTCGCGATTGCAGAGTATCAGGCAACCCATTGTCGACTGATACACCGCTATCGCGAGCAGGCTCGCTCCCACAGGGAATTTTCATTGTTCAAACTTAAGTGATCAGGCCTTGGCCGGCTCTAACGCCATCTCCACCACTTCCGGCCGCTTGAGCAGCGCATAGGACACCGCCGTCAGCAGACTCCCCGCCACGATCGCCAGCAAATACAACAACGCATGGTTGATGGCGTTAGGGATTAGCATCACGAACAGCCCACCGTGAGGCGCCATCAGTTTGCAGCCGAAGTACATCGACAGCGCACCGGTCAGTGCGCCACCAGCGATGCTGGCCGGGATCACCCGCAACGGGTCCTTGGCGGCGAACGGAATCGCCCCTTCGGAGATGAAGCACAGCCCCAGCACCAGCGCCGCTTTACCGGCCTCGCGTTCGGTCTGGGCAAACTTGCGACGGGCGATAAAGGTTGCGATGCCCAGGCCAATCGGCGGCACCATGCCAGCGGCCATGGCCGCCGCCATCGGAGCATAACTTTGCGACGCCAGCAGTCCCACGGAAAACGCATAGGCGGCCTTGTTGATCGGCCCGCCAAGGTCGACACACATCATCGCCCCCAGCAAAACACCCAACAGAATCGCGTTGGTGGTGCCCATGCTGTCGAGGAAATGGGTCAGGCCATCCAGCATGCCCGCCACCGGTTTGCCAACGATGTAGATCATCACCAGACCGGTAAACAGGCTCGCCAGCAGCGGGATGATCAGGATCGGCTTGAGCGCTTCCAGGCTCTGGGGCAGGCGCGCGTAGCGGTTGATCGCCTTGGCCGCGTAACCGGCCAGGAAACCGGCGATGATCCCGCCGATGAACCCCGCGCCCAAGGTGCTTGCGAGCATCCCGCCGATCATGCCGGGCGCCAGGCCGGGACGGTCGGCGATGGAATAGGCGATGTAGCCGGCCAGCAACGGCACCATCAGTTTGAACGCGGTGTCACCGCCGATCTGCATCAGCGCCGCCGCCAGCGTGCCGGGCTCCTTGAACGCGGTAATGCCAAACACGAACGACAAGGCGATCAACAGACCACCGGCCACCACCATCGGCAACATGAACGACACGCCGGTCAGCAGGTGCTTATAGACACCGGTCTTCTCCGTTTTTGCCGCAGCACTGGCACCGCCCGACGCGCTTTCCTGGCGGCCTTCGGCAAGCGCCTTGTTCAGGGTGGCTTCGGCCTGCTTCAAGGCAATGCCGGTGCCGCAGCGATAAATTTTCTTGCCGGCAAAACGCTCGGTGGCGACTTCGATGTCGGTGGCCAGCAGCACCACGTCGGCCTCGGCGATGGCCTCGGGGCTCAACGGATTGCGGGCGCCCACCGAGCCCTGGGTTTCCACCTGCAAGTCGTAACCGAGCTTCTTCGCTGCCTGCTGCAACGCCTCGGCGGCCATGAAGGTATGGGCCACGCCGGTTGGGCAAGCAGTGATGGCGACCAGACGAGGAGCCCGCTCAGCCGAAACCGCAGGTGTCTCTTCCAGCACATCCGACTCGACAAAAACCTTGGCCTCTTCGGCGCCGCGACGCAGCACCGAATCGACATCCTGCAGGGCCTGGGCCGGGGTGCTGCGGAACAGACGTTTGCCGACGAACCGCGACATATCCACCGGGCCGCTGGCCACCAGCAACACCCACTCGGCCGCTTCCAGGGTCGCCGCCGATAACTGGCGCTCCGGATGGGCCGTGTCATGGACTTCCACGCTGGTGCTCCAACCCTGGCGCTGGGCTGCCGCGTCCAGCAGGCGGGCGCACAACACACTGGTGACCATGCCGTTCGGGCAGGCCGTCACAATGGCTAATTTCATTCTTGCGAACCCTCTTATTGTTCGGTCAGGGGGCGCACGCGCACGCCCTGTTCAAGCGACGCCAGCAACGCGGTGTCATGGATGCCAAAACCGATCTGCGTCACGGCCATGGCGGCGATGGCCGTGGCGGTGCGCAGGGTCTGTTGCGGCGTATCGGCGCTGAGCAGGCCATGCAGCATGCCGGCCAGCAGCGAATCGCCGGCCCCCACGGTGCTGGCGACAGTGACGCTGGGCGGCGAGGCATGCAGCGCCGAACCGACACTGAACCAGTTCACGCCGTCGGCGCCGTGGGAAATCACCACATGCTCGATGCCTTGGGCGTGCAATCGTTGCGCCGCTTCCGCCTGGGCAAATTCGCTCACCACGTCGCAACCCAGCGCATCGGCCAGTTCCTCGGTGTTTGGCTTGATCAGCCACGGCCCCGCCGCGAGGGCGACGCGCAAGGCTTCGCCGCTGGTGTCGAGGGCCACGTTCAAGCCCAGTGCCTTCAAGCGAATGATCAGCGCCTGCAACCATTGCGGGCTGACGCCCCGGGGCAGACTGCCCGCCACTACCACGGCATCGTGGCCCGGGGCGATGTGTTCCAGTCGCTCAAGCAACGCTTGCTGCGCGGCGTCATCAACCACCGGACCTGGACCGTTGAGGTCTGTGATGCGTCCGTCCTGCTCGGCCAGCTTGATGTTGCTGCGGGTCTCCCCTGGGACGCGAATAAAGGCGTCGACAAAACCGCGCTGGGCGAACAGCGTTTCGAACGCCTGGGCGTTGTCTTCACCGAGAAAGCCACTGACGGTCACAGTGTGGCCGAGGTCAGCCAGCACCTGGGCCACGTTCACGCCCTTGCCGGCGGCGTGGCTGTGCATGGCATCGCTGCGGTTGACCTGACCGGGTTCCAGGCGCGCCAGTTCCACCGTGAGGTCGAGCGCCGGGTTGAGGGTCAGGGTAAGGATCTTGGCCATTACAGCGCCTCCACTAATGCGCGCACGTCATTGGCGCTGCCCACGGCCAAGGCCTCTTGGGCGAGGATTTGTACCTGCGCCAGGCTCACTTCGCGTACCCGCGCCTTGACCTCGGCAATGCTGCGGGCCGAAACACTCAGCTCGTCTACGCCCAGGCCCACCAGCACCGGCACCGCCAAAGGGTCGGCCGCCAGCTCACCGCACACGCCGACCCACTTGCCATGCGCATGGGCGGCACGCACGGTGATGTCGATCAGTTGCAGCACCGCCGGGTGCAGGCCGTCAGCCTGAGCCGAAAGGGTTGGGTGACCGCGGTCAATGGCCAGGGTGTATTGCGTCAGGTCGTTGGTGCCGACACTGAAGAAGTCGACTTCCTTGGCCAGCACCGGCGCCAGCAATGCCGCGGACGGCACCTCGATCATGATCCCCAGTTGCAGGTCCGCCACCGGGATCTCCAGGCGCAGGCGCTCGGTCATGTCCCGGGCCTGACGCCACTCATCGACGCTGCCCACCATCGGGAACATGATCCGCAACGGACGGTTGTCGGCAGAACGCAACAAGGCGCGCAATTGCGCCTCCATGACCTGCGGACGTTGCAAGGTCAGGCGAATGCCTCGCACGCCGAGAAACGGGTTTTCCTCTTTCGCGATCGGCCAGTACGGCAGCGGTTTGTCGCCGCCCACATCGAGGGTACGCACCACCAGCGGTCGCCCGGCCAGGCCATCGAGCACCTTGCGGTATTCGGCTTCCTGAGTCGCTTCATCGGGAGCCTGGGTATGAGCCATGAAAATCAGTTCGGTGCGCAACAGGCCAATGCCTTCGGCGCCCTGCTCCACCGCACTGGTGACCCCGGCGCTCTCGCCGATGTTGGCGAACACTTCCACGGCATGACCGTCACGGGTCAGCGCCGGTTGATGACGTTGTTCGGCAGCGACCTTGAGACGTTGCTCGCGGGTGTCGCGCTCTTCGGTGGCCCGTTGCAGCGTGGGCGCGTCGGGGTCCACGTGCAGGCGACCGCGCTGGCCGTCCAACAACAGTGAAGTGCCCGGCGCCAGCAGCAACACCGCCGCACCGGCCCCCACCAGCGCCGGGATCCCCAGGGCTCGGGCGACGATGGCACTGTGGGCGGTGGCGCCGCCGCGCGCGGTGAGAATCCCCGCTACGCGGGCGGGGTCCAGACGGGCGACGTCGGATGGGCCAACCTCGTCCATCACCAGAATGTAAGGTTGCTCGGGTTCGCTCGGGGTTTCGACGCCGCACAACTGCGCCAGCACACGCCGACCGACGTCCCGCAGGTCGGCGGCACGTTCGGCGAGCAGTGCGTCCTGCAGCGCTTCCTGTTCTTTGGCAGCCGCTTCGATCACGCCCATCCACGCCGCTTGCGCGCTCTCGCCCAGCTTCAATCGAGTGTCGACCTCATCGGTCAGCGCCGGGTCGTCGAGCATCTCCTGATGGGTGATAAAGATTTCGCGGATGGCCTTGGCCTTGGCGCGTTCGACCAGACCTTCGATGTCGCGGCGCACTTGGTTCAAGGCGTTTTGCAAGCGCTCACGCTCGATGGCCGCTGATTCGCCGCGCAACGGATAATCGAAGGCCTGCAACACCTGGATGTGGGCCGGGCCGATGGCAATGCCTGGAGCGGCGGCAACGGCCTGGATCAAGCTGCCGGATTCGGGCGCCAGCACGACGGCAGCCACTTCGGCCATGGTGGTTTGCTGAGGCGCACTCGGTGGCGGCAGCGGCTCGACTTCTTCGCCAAGGCCCTCTTCGATGGCGGCCAGCAGCGCCGGCAAGGCGTCAGCGGCGATGCTCGGTTCGGCGATGAACTCCAGGACCTGGCCGCGACGAGCGCCCAGGCTCAGCAATTTGCTCAGGCTCTTGACCGACACGGCGCTGTCCTGGCCGTCGACGATGCGCACGCGGATCTCGCCTTCGAAGCTTTTCGCCAGTTGCGCGAGGATCTTCGCCGGACGCGCGTGCAAACCATGGGCATTGGCCAGGCCGATGCGGGCGCTGGGCCAATCGGCGGGCAGTTCGCCGCCCAACACTTCCAGCACCTTGCGGCTGCTGGTGGCGCGACCCAGTTCATGGCCGCGGCCTTCGATCAACAACGCGCAGAGCCTTTCGAGCAAAGCCTGGTGAGCCTCGCCGAGGCTGGCGAGACAGAACAGACCGCTCAAGGGCTGACCGAGGTAACGGATGGGCTTGTCCGGCGTGACGAAGGCCAGGCCCGGACGCTTGACCGTCTGTTCGCTGTGCAGCCACCACAGGCCATCGCCCAATGGCAGCGCCTCGACCTGCTGCAACACTCCAGCAAAGCCGTTGCTCACACAGTCGGCCTGGCGCAGCAGACGGGCACCGCGCCAGACCAGCTCTTCGAAATCGTCGGCCGACACGCCGAGGCCGATCATCTGCGCATCCAAGGCCAGTTCCTGTGGCGCGCCTTGCAGCAGCTTCAACAGCGCTTCGGCCGAACCTGCGCGGCGCAGGGCCTGGCCCAGGTCGGTCTCGCCGAGGGCGCGGGTCAGCAGTTGCAAAAGACGCAAGTGTTCGTCGGACTTGGCCGCGATACCGATCGCCAGGTAAACGATCTGACCGTCACCCCAGTCCACACCGTCGGGGAACTGCAACAGACGCACACCGGTGGAGTACACAAGATCGCGGGTTTGCGGGGTGCCGTGGGGGATGGCAATACCTTGGCCAAGAAAGGTCGAGCCCTGGGCCTCGCGAGCCTGCAAGCCGGCCAGGTAACCCTCGGCTACAAGGCCATCGGCCACCAGTTTGTCAGCGAGCAATTGCAGCGCGGCGTCTTTATCCACAGCCGTCTGGGCCATGGATATCTGCTCTAGAGTGAGCTCGAGCATGCTTTCTCCTTTTTGGCGTCGGGTTGGCGCCAGGTATTGTTTTGAATGAATCAGCTTAGCGTTACAGGACGGCTTTTGGCGCTATCGCGGCAGACGGGCCAAAAAATCCTGCTAACCTTGAAAATACGCCTGCTGAAACGTTTAATCTAGAAAGATTGGCACGTTACTCGATAATCTCTCATCCTTGAAGTGCAACTTGTCGCCGCCGTCGCGACAGTAACCGTCGTCCTGAATCGGGTAGGATGCCCCTCATTGTCGGGGCAAACTCGAAAAAACAAGGAAAACCGGGTTGAAACTCAGTGATATCGCCCAGTTGGCCGGTGTGTCCGTGACCACCGCCAGCTATGTCATCAATGGCAAGGCCGAACAGCAACGCATCAGCAGCGCCACCGTCGAACGCGTACGCGCCGTGGTCGAGGAGCATGGCTTCACGCCCAACCCCCAGGCTGCCGGGTTGCGCAGCCGGCATACGCGCACGCTGGGTTTCATCCTGCCGGACCTGGAAAACCCCAGTTACGCCCGCATCGCCAAACTGCTGGAACAGGGTGCCCGAGCGCGGGGCTATCAATTGCTGATCGCCAGCTCCGACGATGCGCCCGAGAGCGAACGGCAACTGTTGCAACTGTTCCGCGCCCGACGTTGCGATGCGCTGATTGTCGCCAGTTGCCTGCCTGCCGGGGACGACAGTTATCGCCAGTTACAGGCCAAGGGTATCCCGATCATCGCCATCGACCGGGTGATGGAGCCTGCGCACTTCTGCTCGGTGATCAGCGATGACCGCCAGGCCAGCCTGCAACTGACCCGTAGCCTGCTGGAAACCAATCCCCGCCAGATCGCGCTGATCAGCGCCCGGCCCGAATTGAGCATCAGCCAGGAACGCACCGCCGGGTTCAACGAAGCCCTGGCCGGGTTCGAAGGCCAGGTGCTGATCGAGCACGGCGAGTCGTTCAGCCGTGAATGCGGTCGCCAGTTGATGGACGAATTGCTCGCGCGACTGGGGCACCTGCCTGATGCGTTGATCACCACCTCCTATGTGCTGCTGCAAGGGGTGTTCGACGCCCTGCACGACTTCCCGCTCAAGTCACGCCCACTACGGTTGGGCACCTTTGGTGATACGCAACTGCTGGACTTCCTGCCGCTGCCGGTCAACGCCATGTCCCAGCAGCACCAA
Organism: Pseudomonas sp. N-1-13; assembly: GCF_057787095.1. Classification (NCBI taxonomy): domain Bacteria; kingdom Pseudomonadati; phylum Pseudomonadota; class Gammaproteobacteria; order Pseudomonadales; family Pseudomonadaceae; genus Pseudomonas; species Pseudomonas sp. N-1-13. The sequence continues at coordinate 5,002,611 of NZ_JBYNRI010000001.1, forward strand.
CTGATCGCCGACAAAGCCCTGGCGCTGGCCCTGGCCGCCATCGAAAACGATGATTACCAACCCGGTGTGCAGGCCATCCCACGCACGTTCAAGCAGCGCATTCATCAGGGCTGAGCATTCTTCAGGATTGAAGCATGGAACTGATCGATACCCACACCCATCTGGATTTCCCCGACTTCGATGCGGATCGCCCGGCGCTGCTGGCCGAAAGCCGCGCCTTGGGCGTGCGGCAGATGGTGGTGCTGGGGGTGTATCGGGATAACTGGCAACGGGTGTGGGATCTGGTGCAAAGCGACCCGGACCTGCACGCCGCGCTGGGCCTGCATCCAGTGTATCTCGACCAGCATCGCCCCGATGATCTGGGGCAATTGCGCCAATGGCTGATCCGCCTGGCTGGGCATCGGCAGTTGTGCGCGGTGGGGGAAATCGGTCTGGACTACTTCATCCAAGCCCTGGATCGGGAGCGCCAGCAGGCATTGTTCGAGGCGCAACTGCAACTGGCGGCGGAATTCCAATTGCCGGCGCTGATCCACGTGCGCCGCAGCCACGCCGCCGTGATCGCCACCCTCAAGCGCATTGACCTCAAGCGCGGGGGGATTATCCACGCTTTCGCCGGCAGTTTTGAGGAGGCTCGCGAGTACATCAAGCTCGGCTTCAAGCTCGGCCTTGGTGGCGCCGCCACTTGGCCTCAGGCCCTGCGCATGCATCGGGTACTGGCAAAACTGCCGCTGGACGCGGTGGTGCTGGAAACCGATTCGCCGGACATGGCCCCGGCGATGTTCCCCGGCCAACGCAACAGCCCGGCGCATTTACCGGCCATTTGTGAAGCACTGGCTCGGATCATGACAATCAGCCCTGAGCAGCTGGCAGAGGCCAGCACGGCCAACGCCCGCCAATTGTTCAATTGGTGACCCCCTGTGGGAGCGGGCTCGCTCCCACATTGGATCGGTGGTGAGCACCATCCTTTAACTACACCCGAAACGCATTGATCAACTGCTTGAGCTGCACCACTTGGGCGGACAACTCACGGCTGGCGTCCTCGGTCTGGTGCGCGCCTTCGGCGGTGCGTTCACCGGCGCGATTGATCTCGACGATGTTCTGGTCGATGTCATGGGCCACGGCCGTCTGCTGCTCCACCGCTGCGGCGATCTGCTGGTTCTGGTCGACGATCATACCGACGGCGCCGAGGATATTTTCCAGCGCCTGCTGGACCTTTTCCGACTGCCCCACCGTGCCACTGGCCATCTCATGGCTGGTGCCCATGGCTTTGACGGCAGCACCCACGCCGCCGTGCAGGCGGGTGATCATTTCTTCGATTTCTTCGGTCGATTGCTGGGTGCGCTTGGCCAGGGTCCGCACTTCGTCAGCCACCACCGCGAAACCGCGCCCCTGCTCTCCGGCCCGTGCGGCTTCGATCGCGGCGTTGAGCGCCAGCAAGTTGGTCTGTTCGGCGATGCTCTTGATCACGTCCAGCACACGACTGATGGCCTGGCTGTCAGTCGCCAATTGATTGATCACCTGCACCGACTGATCGATCTCGCTGGCCAAACGCACGATGCTGCTCTGTTGCGACTCCACCAGCCCGCGCCCGCTGAGGGTTTCGTCGTTCACGCTGTGGGCGCTACTGACCGCCGCGGCGGCGCTACGAGCCACTTCCTGGGCGGTGGCCGACATCTGGTTCATCGCCGTGGCGACCAGTTCGATCTGGCTGCGCTGTCCGGACACGGCCTGGTTGCTCTGGGCCGACACCGCCTCCACCTGCCCGGCCTGGCGCTCGACCTCGGCAACGGTCCGGCCGACCTGTTCGATCAGGTCATGGATCTTCGCCACCGTGCCATTGAACACTTCACCCAACTCCCCCAACTCATCCTTGCTGCGCGCCACGAAGTTGACCGTCATGTCGCCCGCTGCGACCTTGTCCATCATCTCGCCGAGATGTTTGAGTGTGGTGCGGGTCGAGGCGTAGAAGCCGGCGTACAGGTAAAAGATCAGCAGAAATACGGCGACCAGCGCAACGGCTTGCAGCACCATGTGGCTGCGGTTCTGCTCCAGGCGATGCTGCAACTGAACATCCAGAAAACCCAGGGTTACGTCGTTCAGTCGGTAGGTTTGCTCCATCAGACTGCTGACCTGCTCGTAAAACGGCAGCCATGGAGCATCCAGCGTGTCAGCCATCACCACCTGTTCTTCGATCAGTTCACCGGCTTTCTTCAAGGTTGCCTTGCTGCCTTCGGCCTGACTGGCAAGCGCCTGCTCGGCCGCCTTGCTGGAACCCAGGGCGTCCTGAAGCTTGAGGTCATATTCACCCTGCAGCTTTTCGATTTGCCCCAGCAACTCGTCGAACCGGGTGCTCGACGCCGAATTGAGAAAGCCCAGGCCCAGGGACGCAGCGCCCAGCGCACGGCCTTCACCGAGGGTTTGGGTCACGTTGGGGGTCACGCTGATGATCAATTCGCTCAGTTGGCGGATGTCGCCCTGGTTGTCGCGGCTCAGGCCAGCCTGGCTGGCGATGATTTGACTGAACATCTGCGCGCTGTTGAGCAGCTTGCCAATCAGTGCGCTTTTGCTTTGCAGGGAGCGCTCGGCCTGCTGGGCCTTGAAAGCGGCAATCATTTCGTCGCGCTTGGCATCGAAGGCGCTGACCTGTTCAGGATCGACGGCCATGGCTTTCAAGCTCTGCAACCGCGCCAGCACCTGCTTTTCAAGGGCGCCGATCTTCGCCTCCACGTCCCCGGCCTTGCCGGACTGACCGAGGCTGGCATTGATCTGCACCAGATTGTTCAGGGTTTCCAGGTCGCGCCGCAGGGTCAGGCTGTTGCCCAGCAGATCGAGGCTTTGCAGCTCCACTTGCGTGCCCTGGAATTCGCGATAGGAATCGCGCACCAAAAAGAAATTGGTCACCAGCATCGGCAGCAGGAACAACACGCTGATCAGGCTGAACTTCATGCCGAAGCTCAGGCGGTTCATCAGCGCGACGGCGGGCCAGAGCAAACTCTTCACAAGGAAGTCTCCCGGTTGTATTTCTTGTTTTTATGGGCAGGCGCACAGAGACAGCAGATAGCCACTATTTGGGCGCTGTCCCTGTATAGCCTAAATCGGCGGGAAGATTTGTAACTTAAGGTTAACGACGAGCCGTGGCACGGTTCTTGTGGCGAGGGGATTTATCCCCGCTGGGGCGCGAAGCTGCCCCTAGCTATCTTAAAGCCCGCAATCAATGGGGCTGCTGCGCATCCCAGCGGGGATAAATCCCCTCGCCACAGAGCGTGCGTATGCCTAAGCCAGCACTGTCCACAGTGCAAACCCGGCATACCAGAGCACCGCCGCACGCAACAACAGCTCCCACAGCCGATCCAGGCTGTTGATGCCGTCCGGGCCCGCGACAGGGTCGGGAATCTCGCCGGCCACCAGCCCGACCTTGCCGATCAGGTCTGCTGCGCTGATATTCCAGTTCAGCAACTCATGCAGCATGACCCGGCTGACTGCCACGAAGTTGCCCACCAGGGCGAAGCTCGCGGTCAGCAACCGCACCGGCACCCAATCGAAGGCATGGCGCAACTGCGTCGCCCGCTCGGCCACGCCGGGGTTCTGACTGTGCTCGGCGGCCAGCGCCAGCAGGCGATAGCTCAGCGCCGCGACCGGCCCCAGCAGGAAATACCAGAAAATCACCGCGAAAAAACTCTGATAGGCCTGCCACAGCAGATGCCCCTGGACCCGCTCCAGCAACTGCTCGCCGCTATCGGCCTCGATATTCAGGTCGCGCTTGGCCACATGGTCGGCCGCCTGCAGGTCTTCCCGTCGCCAGGCGTCACGAAACGGCCCCAGGTCAGCGAGCAGATCCCCTCGACCGAGGCTGTAAATCACCACCAGCAGATGCACCGGTAGTGCCAGCAGACCATAGGCCACCGGCTCCAATACCCACAGTAACAAGGCCAGCAGCGCCACGGGCAGCAGGACCAGCACAACCAGCACCAGCCAGGGCCGGTTGACCCAGCGTGGGTTCGTCTCGAGTTTGTTCAGTTCGCGCAGCCAACCGCCGTCACGCTGGACCCGATGGCGCAACGCCGAGAATTTCTCGATCCAGATCGCCAGCAGCAGCACCAGAAAACTCATTGCCCTTCCCCTTCTATCAAGGCAGCGCGGTAGCGCGCCCAGTCGAATGCCGGTCCCGGATCGGTCTTGCGACCCGGGGCGATGTCGCTGTGCCCGCAGATGCGCTGCAGCGTGATCGCCTTGAACGCCGCCTGCAACTGCCGGGTCAGGCAGACCAATGCGGCATATTGCGCGTCAGTGAAGGGCAGATCGTCGGTGCCTTCCAGCTCGATGCCCAGGGAAAAATCGTTACACGTCTCCCGCCCTTCGAAACACGAAACGCCCGCGTGCCAGGCACGATCCAGACAGGAGACAAACTGGGTAATCGCGCCGTCACGCTCGATCAGAAAATGCGCAGACACACGCAGATCGGCGATACCGGCAAAATAGGGGTGTTGCGTGACATCCAGACGATTCTGGAAAAACTCCTGCACCTTGCCCGTGGAAAACTGTGCCGGCGGCAGGCTGATGTTGTGGATCACCAGCAGTGAAATTTCGCCTTCGGGGCGCGCATTGAAGTTGGGTGATGGGCAATGCCGCACGCCATCGCACCAACCACTGGCGGGGTCCAACTGCATACAGGTTCCTTCGATGACGTCAGTGAATGCCGCCAGTATGCCGCGATCGGCCCTGGCTGTGCGATCACTTGCCGCGATTGAGCTGACGCAGATTGCCCAGCACCGATTCCAGCGCCCGGTCGAACAGTAAGGTGTCGTCCAACAGACGCGCCGTCCCTCGGCGAAATTCCAGGGCCAGGCTGGTGCGGCTGTGCTCCAGCACTTTGAGGCCCGTGCGGTTGACGAAGACATATTTGCCGGTGGCCTCGATGATCGCCGCCAGTTTGCAACGCAGGCTGTTGTCATCGTCCTCCTGGAACTCAACCCAGCTTCCCAATCGCAACTGATCGACCTGAAGCAGGCCCACATCATCGGCCGGCAAGTGCACCGCCGCACTGTCTTCCGGGGCCTTTTGAGCGGTGCGCAGGACAATTTTCTCCGAGACCTGGACCATGACCGGCGAATTGAACGACTGGGTTTGTTCCGTTGCCTGTCCCATGCGTTCGAGGGCCAGCACGTGGAGGGTTTCCAGCTCGCTGAAAAACTCGCTGGTGGCAAACGGGTCGAACGCCGAACGGCTCAGGCCTTCACGCAAGGCTTTGAGCAGCTGCGGCACTATCGTCAGCAAGCGCAGGCCGGCATCCGGTTCTTCGTGATGCTGGACGCTCCAGATCAGTTCTTCCAGCGTCAAAACGTCGGCCTGCCACTCGGCTGAATATTTGCCGTGCTTGAAGCAGGTCAGCAATAACACCTGGCTCCAGGCGTGCTGCACGAACTCCACCACCGCTTGCGGCAACACTTTGCCCAGCATGACCTGGTTCAGCACGCCTTCGACGCGCAGGCGCGCCAGTTCGGCCTTGGCCCGACCTTCTTCGGCGTCACGAATACGCTGTTCGAGCAATTCGCTGCGACGTCTTTCATCGCTGGTGAAGGCCAGGAAATCGGCCAGCAATTCAGAGAAGATCGCCGGGTCATCGACAAAGTCATTCAACAACCGCTGCACCACCTGTTCGATGCGCAGATAGAGGCTGTCGCGCTGATGGTCGTCGCAATCGCCCCAGCCGGTGGCAGCAGCGGCGATTTCATTGAGCAGCCGTCGGGCCGGATGATTGCCCCGACTGAAAAAGCTCTTGTCCTGCACCGCAACCTTGAGCATCGGAATCTGCAGACGGCCGATCAACGCCTTGAAGGAGTCCGGCAGGTTATGGTCGTCGAGGATGAATTCAAACATCATCGAGATCAGGTTGATCACGTCTTCATCGGCGTCGTCGACCACCCGCGACTTGCCGCTTCTGACGCTGACCCGGGTCAGCAGCTGTTCGAGTTGGCTGCGCAGGTCGAACTCATCCTCGATGGCAGGCGCCGGCACGTACTGCTGCAAATGGGAGAGCAGGCGCAGCAAATCACGGGTCGAGATCGGTTGAGCCGGTGCGCTGGCCTCCAGAGTCGGGGCCACGCTGCCACGCACCTGCATCAATAGTTTCTGCAACGCAGCAAATACTTCCTGCACGCTGTCATCGACTTCGGCGGCCTTGGGGCCGGCACTTTCAGTCTTGGTACGCGGGGCCTCATCGGCGCGATCCGACGCTCGTCGCGAGGGTGAAATCTTGAGATCCGGCAGGATGCCCGTAGCGGCCAGCAACTGGTTGGCCTCGGTATACAGTTGATCGCACTCGCTGAGCACATAGCGCTCGAACAATTTGAGCAAGATCAGCTTGACCTTGATCTCCACCCCCAGGTTGCGACCGGCCTGTAGAAAGTTTTCACACAGCAGCGCTGGACTCAAAGGGTTCTGCTGGTTTGCCAGCGGCCTGGTGAGCAAGACGCTGAGCCGTGCAGTCAGCTGCTCAAGAGCCACGCTATCGCGACTGAGCACACGGGTGACCATGGCCTCCACCGCCAGATGACGCTCCAGGTCATCATGCGTGCGCTGAACCTGAGGGCCGGAGGTATGGGTCGGCGCCAAGGTGGCTTGGGTCGGGTCGTATTGGGCGAGGCTGACAAAGGCTTCGAAAAACTGCTCGATAAATTCGCGCTCAATGCTTTTGCGCTTGAGGCGCAAGTCCCGCATGGCTTCGAAGAACAGGTTCTGATCGACATCGTTGCGCGCCCGATCGGCCATTTCAAACAGCGTGTCGTCGGCATTGTCGAACAGCCCCTGCAAACCAAGGCGCAACTGCTGGGCGGCCTTGTCGCGCACCTGAAGCAGAATCACAGGCAGGCGGGCGAGCGGCGAGCGGTTCGCCTGATCGGTAGAAACCTTGTGCAAGGGCACTACATTCCCGTCGTTGTGCATCCTGGTCTCCTGAAAGGGTGCTCTTGCGCTCGAAACGTCAAAGCCATGACGTCAATCGAAAGGCGGATTATCTGGTAAAAGAACCCGGTCATGCCAGCAGACTCTGTGACCCAGGTCGAAATACTCCGCAATAAGTGACCGGACAATCGGGGAAATGTTGCGAGGATGCGACCAAATGCAGGTTTCGATGCCTGGCGCAGACGTCCGGCGCCGTCCCCCATAAGGAACATTGTTTGTGAGACAAGCCACTGGCCCTATAATCGGGCCACTTTGTTTGTGGAGCCCGTTATGCCGAATCTACGTCTCGCCGATCTGACCGCCGAAATCGAGGCCAACGTGCGCCGCGCGTTGCTCGAAGACATCGGCAGCGGCGACATCACCGCGCAACTGATCCCCGCCGAACGCCTGGCCAAAGCCACCATCATTACCCGGGAAGCCGCAGTCATCAGCGGCACGGCCTGGGTCGATGCCGTGTTCCGGCAACTGGATCCGCGCGTCGCCGTGCATTGGCAAGTACGCGATGGCGACCGGGCAAGCCCCGACCAGGCGCTGTTCCACCTCGAAGGCCCGGCCCGCTCGCTGCTGACCGGCGAACGCAGCGCGCTGAACTTTCTGCAGATGCTTTCTGGCGTGGCCAGCCGGGCCCGCTACCTGGCCGACTTTGTGGCCGACACCCAGGTCAAGCTGCTGGACACTCGCAAAACCCTCCCAGGGCTGCGCCTGGCCCAGAAGTACGCCGTCACCTGTGGCGGTTGCCATAACCACCGCATCGGCCTCTACGATGCCTTCCTGATCAAGGAAAACCACATCGCAGCCTGCGGCGGCATCGCCCAGGCCATTGCCGCCGCCCACAAGATCGCACCGGGCAAACCGGTGGAAATCGAAGTGGAAAGCCTGACTGAATTGAAAGAAGCGCTGGCGGCCAATGCCGACATCATCATGCTCGACGAACTGAGCCTGGATGACATGCGCGAAGCCGTACGCCTGAACGGCGGCAAGGCGAAGCTGGAGGCCAGCGGCGGGATCAACGAAAGCACGTTGCGCCCGATTGCCGAGACCGGGGTGGACTACATCTCGATCGGGGCAATGACCAAGGATGTGAAAGCGGTGGACCTGTCGATGCGGCTCAGTCTCTGACAACAAAAAACGCCAGCCTCAAAAGGCTGGCGTTTTTATCAGACCACCAGATTATTCATCTCGCAGTATTCATCCCATTCCACACCCAGTACCTCGGCCGCTTCCTTGTGCAAGGCAAGGCGCTGTTCCTCGAACTCTTCAGGTGTGCTGGTGTACTTGAGCGTCAACTCCCAAGGCTGTAATCCCTGGGCTTCGGCCTCATCCTCGAACGCCCACTGGATCTGGTCTTTTTGATCGTCGGCGCTCAGGTCCTTGATCTCTTCGAGCAACTGGGGCGCATCCAGCACGTACTTCTTCAGTGCTTCTTCGTGTCTGGCTTCCTGGGTCAATGCTTTAGCAGTCATGGCGTTCTCGTTGATCTGGGGAATGGAAGATGGATCTGGATCATCAAGGATCTCTCTGACGCAAAAAACCGTGTGAAGCCCGGTTTATCTGGCCTTCAGAACCATTCGGGGATCATCTGAAAACAAATGTGTGTGCTTTTTGGGACAAGGGAATCCTAACAGAGACACAAGCCTGTGCAACAACCGCAAGTGAGAAGAACCTGGTGCCCGAGACAGGAATCGAACCTGCGACCTTCGCGTTACGAGTGCGCTGCTCTACCGGCTGAGCTACACGGGCGGTGGGCTAAACCTAGCACTGAGCTTATGGCCAGGCAACCTGCGACACGGTGATTTCCCGCACACAGCAAAACGCCCCGAACCAGTCGGGGCGTTTGCTTGTTCAGCGGCTAAGCGAGGGGGTGATTAAACGCCCGACGCCTTGGCTGCCGCTACGTCCTTGATGGACAGCTTGATACGACCGCGGTTGTCCACGTCCAGTACCAGCACTTCCACTTCCTGACCTTCTTTGAGGATGTCGGTCACTTTCTCGACGCGAGCATCGCTCAGCATGGAGATGTGAACCAGACCGTCCTTGCCCGGCAGGATGTTGACGAACGCGCCGAAGTCGACGATGCGCTCAACCTTGCCCACGTAGATCTTGCCGATCTCGGCTTCTGCGGTGATGCCCAGGACGCGCTGACGTGCTGCTTCTGCCGCTTCCTTGGTTTCGCCGAAGATCTTGATCGAGCCGTCGTCTTCGATGTCGATCGAAGCCTTGGTTTCTTCACAGATCGCACGGATGGTCGCGCCGCCTTTACCGATGACATCACGGATTTTGTCGGTGTCGATTTTCATCGCGATCATGGTCGGAGCGTTTTCCGACAACTCGGTACGCGACTGACCAATGATCTGGTTCATCTGGCCGAGAATGTTCAGGCGCGCTTCCAGGGCTTGGCCCAGGGCGATTTCCATGATCTCTTCGGTGATGCCCTTGATCTTGATGTCCATCTGCAGTGCGGTCACGCCTTTGGCGGTACCGGCCACTTTGAAGTCCATGTCGCCCAGGTGGTCTTCGTCACCCAGGATGTCGGTCAGGACGGCGAACTTCTCGCCTTCTTTCACCAGACCCATGGCGATACCGGCAACCGGAGCCTTCATCGGCACACCGGCGTCCATCAGGGCCAGGGAAGCGCCGCAGACCGAAGCCATGGAGCTCGAACCGTTGGACTCGGTGATTTCCGATACCACGCGAATGGTGTACGGGAACACGTCAGCGGCTGGCAGCATGGCCTGGACCGAACGACGGGCCAGACGGCCGTGACCGATTTCGCGACGACCGGCGCCACCCATGCGACCACACTCGCCCACCGAGAACGGAGGGAAGTTGTAGTGCAGCATGAACGGGTCTTTTTTCTCGCCTTCCAGGGTGTCCAGCAGTTGCGCGTCACGGGCGGTGCCCAGTGTTGCAACGACCAGGGCCTGGGTTTCGCCACGGGTGAACAGCGCCGAACCGTGGGTCTTTGGCAGAACGCCGACTTCAATGTTCAGCGGACGCACGGTGCGAGTGTCGCGACCGTCAATGCGTGGCTTGCCGTTGACGATGTTTTCGCGAACGGTGCGGTATTCGATTTCACCGAAAGCGGCTTTGACTTCAGCGGCAGTCGGCTGGCCTTCTTCACCGGACAGCTTGGCAACCACCTGGTCTTTCAGCTCGCCCAGGCGCGCATAACGATCGGCCTTGACGGTGATGGTGTAAGCCTGGGAGATCGCTTCGCCGAACTCGGCACGGATCGCGCCCAGCAGTTCGGTGGCTTCGGCTTGTGGAGCCCAGGTCCAGGTTGGCTTGGCGGCTTCGGCGGCCAGTTCCTTGACGGCGTTGATCACCACCTGGAACTCGTCGTGGGCGAACAGTACAGCGCCCAGCATCTGGTCTTCGGTCAGCTCTTTGGCTTCGGATTCAACCATCAGCACGGCTTCGGAAGTACCGGCCACGACCATGTCCAGGCTCGAAGCTTTCAGTTGCTCGTAGGTCGGGTTCAGCAGGTAGCCGGTGCTTTCGTGGAACGCAACGCGGGCAGCGCCGATCGGACCATCGAAAGGAATGCCGGAGATCGCCAGCGCGGCCGAAGTACCGATCATCGCAGCGATGTCCGGATCAGTCTTCTTGCTGGTGGAAACGACGGTGCAGACAACCTGCACTTCGTTCATGAAGCCTTCTGGGAACAGCGGACGGATCGGACGGTCGATCAGTCGGGAAGTCAGGGTTTCCTTCTCGGAAGGACGGCCTTCGCGCTTGAAGAAACCGCCAGGGATCTTACCGGCAGCGTAAGTCTTTTCCTGGTAGTGGACAGACAGAGGGAAGAAGCCCTTGCCTGGATCGGCTTGCTTGGCACCGACAACGGTCACCAATACGCTGACGTCGTCGTCAACGGTGACCAGCACTGCGCCGGAGGCCTGACGGGCGATACGGCCAGTCTCGAGGGTAACGGTCGACTGACCGAACTGGAATTTTTTGATTACCGGGTTCACGGTGTCCTACCTTCTTTGTGGCTCTTGGGGAACTTGTCTTCTTGCGAAATTCTTGGGCAGTGCGGGGAATCGGCCCAACGACTGTCCAGATAAAACTTGAGGCTGGGAGCCTGCCGGCTGCCGGCGCAAAACGCAGGCAACAGGCAGACAACCAACCTCATAGCGCAATCGCTGATTAGCGACGCAGACCCAGGCGACCGATCAAGGTGCTGTAACGACTTACGTCCTTACCCTTGAGGTAATCCAGCAGCTTACGACGCTGGTTTACCATGCGGATCAGACCACGACGGGAGTGGTGATCTTTACCGTTGGCCTTGAAGTGACCCTGCAGTTTGTTGATGTTGGCGGTCAGCAGTGCAACTTGCACTTCTGGCGAACCAGTATCACCAACAGCTTGCTGGTAGTCGGTCACGATCTGAGCTTTTTCTTCAACGCTGAGTGCCATGTGGCTTTCCTCTTGTAAGGTACCGTTCCCAAGGAAACCGTACCAACAGGCCAGGGACAAATCCCTGTATCTATAAATGAGTAGTGACCGTGCCTGTTAACAGCCACACTCGCCAACCTGCTGTTACACAGGCTGGTTCCGGTCATTCCGACCGAATCAGTCGACGCGGCGCAATGCGCCCGTCTTCGCTCACTTCACCGATACCGATGAAGCGGCCATTGTGATCCTGTACCCGTACCATGCCGAACTTCGGTGCATCCGGAGCACGTACCGGTTGGCCGTTGAGCCAGTAGAACGCGCTGTGCTCGGAGAACTGCAACAGTGGCCAGTCCAGCAGGCCGCTGTCCGATGGCATCAGGAAACGGTCGACCGCTTCGTTGCCGCCTTCGGCATGTACCGCTTCGAGCTCTTCCAGCGTGACCGTCTGGGCCAGCGTGAAAGGTCCGGCCTGGGTCCGTCGCAGTTCGGCCACGTACGCACCACAGCCGAGCTTTTCACCGATATCCTCCACCAGGGTGCGGATATAGGTGCCTTTGCTGCAATCGACTGCCAGCCGCGCAGTATTACCGTCAAAGGCCAGCAATTCCAAGCGCGCAATAGTAACAGAACGCGGTTCACGCTCCACTACTTCGCCTGCACGGGCCAGCTTGTATAACGGCTGGCCATCACGCTTGAGAGCAGAGTACATCGGCGGTATCTGGCTGATTTGTCCGCGAAAACCCGGCAACACAGCCTCGACATCAGCCTGACCAACGGTCACCGGCCGCTCCAGCAACACCTCACCTTCGGCGTCCGCCGTGGTGGTGGTCTTGCCCAGTTGCGCCAGGGTTTCGTAACCCTTGTCGGAATCGAGCAGATACTGAGAGAACTTGGTCGCCTCGCCAAAACACAGTGGCAACACGCCGGTAGCCAGCGGATCGAGACTGCCGGTGTGCCCGGCTTTCTCGGCATTGAGCAGCCAGCGAACCTTCTGCAACGCCGCGTTGGAGGTGAACCCCAGCGGTTTGTCGAGCAGGATGATGCCGCTGACGTTACGGCGGATACGTTTGACCTGAGCCACCATTTACTCCTTGGTGTCTTCGGGTTCAGCCGCAACCGGGTGCTGACTGTCTTCAGCCACGGCGCGCTCGATCAGTGCCGACAGGTGCGCGCCTCGCACGACGCTTTCGTCGTAGTGGAAGTGCAACTGTGGAACGCTGCGCAGCTTCATCTCCCGGGCCAACTGCATCCGCAGGAAACCGGCAGCCGAGTTGAGCACCTTGATGCTTTGGGCGATTTCTTCGGCGCTGTCCTGCCCCATCACGGTGATGAAAATCTTTGCATGACCGACGTCACGGCTGACTTCCACTGCGGTAATGGTGACCAGGCCGACGCGCGGGTCTTTGACTTCGCGACGGATCAGTTGGGCCAGCTCGCGCTGCATCTGATCGCCGATTCGTTGGGTACGGCTATATTCTTTTGCCATGTCTTGTTACCTGTTACTGCCCCACGGTCAAACCCGTGAGGTCTGAAAGCGGCAAACGCCCGGCCTGACAAAAGCCAGACCGGGCGTTGCGTTTAGAGTCCGCCTGAGAGGCAGCGCATGTTCATGCGACTGCCCGGTGCGGCTCTTGAAGTACGCGAGTCAGAGGCTGCGAGCAACCTGGACCTTCTCGAAGACTTCGATCTTGTCGCCGACCTTGACGTCGTTGTAGCTCTTGACGCCAATACCGCATTCCATGCCAGCGCGGACTTCCGAAGCGTCATCCTTGAAGCGGCGCAGGGATTCCAGCTCGCCTTCGAAGATAACGATGTCTTCACGCAGTACACGGATTGGACGGTTACGGTGAACGACACCTTCGATCACCATGCAACCGGCGATCGCGCCAAACTTCGGCGAACGGAACACGTCACGCACTTCAGCGGTACCCAGGATGTTCTCGCGAACATCGCTGCCCAGCATACCGGTCAGGGCTTTCTTGACGTCTTCGATGATGTCGTAGATCACGTTGTAGTAACGCATATCCAGACCTTCCTGCTCGACGATCTTGCGAGCGCCGGCATCGGCACGCACGTTGAAGCCAAACAGTACAGCGTTGGAGGCCAGTGCCAGGTTGGCGTCGGATTCGGTAATACCACCGACACCGCCACCGACCACACGCACTTGCACTTCGTCGTTACCCAGGCCATTCAAGGCGCCGTTCAACGCTTCCAGCGAACCACGGACGTCGGATTTGAGGACGATGTTGAGCGTCTTCTTCTCTTCCTGGCCCATGTTCTCGAAGATGTTTTCCAGCTTGCCGGCGTGAGCACGAGCCAGTTTGACTTCGCGGAACTTGCCTTGACGGAACAGAGCCACTTCACGGGCTTTCTTCTCGTCAGCCACAACGCTCATCTCGTCGCCAGCGTCCGGAGTGCCGTCCAGGCCGAGGATCTCGACCGGGATAGCAGGACCTGCTTCCTTGATGGGCTTGCCGTTCTCGTCGAGCATGGCGCGCACGCGGCCATAGTTCGAACCGACCAGCACCATGTCGCCCTGGCGCAGGGTACCGTCTTGAACCAGAACGGTCGCAACCGGGCCACGGCCCTTGTCGAGACGCGATTCGACGACCACGCCACGGCCAGGAGCCGAAGGTGTAGCAGTCAGTTCCAGAACCTCGGCTTGCAACAGAACGGCTTCGAGCAGTTCGTCAACGCCGGTACCCATCTTCGCAGAGACCGGTACGAATGGAGTGTCGCCACCCCACTCTTCGGAAGTCACGCCGTGAACCGACAGTTCGCTACGGATGCGATCGAGATCGGCGCCCGGCTTGTCGATTTTGTTCACCGCAACCACCAGAGGGACGCCAGCTGCCTTGGCATGCTGAACGGCTTCGATGGTTTGTGGCATCACGCCGTCGTCCGCTGCGACCACCAGGATCACGATGTCGGTCGCTTTGGCACCACGGGCACGCATTGCGGTAAACGCAGCGTGACCCGGGGTGTCGAGGAACGTCACCATGCCGCGGTCGGTTTCAACGTGGTAGGCGCCGATGTGCTGGGTGATACCACCCGCCTCGCCTGCCGCAACCTTCGCACGACGGATATAGTCGAGCAGGGAGGTTTTACCGTGGTCAACGTGGCCCATTACGGTCACGACCGGAGCACGGGAAACCGCCTCGCCTTCAAACTTCAGGGACTCGGCCAGGGAATCTTCCAGGGCAGTGTCGCTGACCAGGGTCACTTTGTGGCCCAGCTCTTCAGCAACCAGTTGGGCAGTTTCCTGATCCAGTACCTGGTTGATGGTGGCCGGCGTACCCAGCTTGAACATGAACTTGATGATTTCAGCAGCCTTGACCGACATCTGCTGGGCCAGATCGCCCACAGTGATGGTCTCGCCGATTTTCACTTCACGCACGACAGGGCCGGTAGGGCTCTGGAAACCGTGGGCGTTGCGTTTCTTCAGCTTGGCCTTGCCGCGACCGCCACGACGGAAGCCATCGCTTTCTTCGTCGGTGGTACGTGGCGCAACGCGTGGCGCTGGCGCCTTTTCCTTGACCGAAGCACGATGAGGAGCGTTTTTGCGCTCGCCATCGCCACTGCCCCGACGGTTGTCGTCGGCACGTGGTTTGTCCGGACGACGCTGTTCGTCGCGCTTGCGGGTATCGGCCGCAGGTGCTGGAGCGGGTGCCGGGACCGGCGCGCTTTCACGCACAGGCTCGGCTGCCGGAGCTGGAGCCGCAACGGCTTCGGCCGGAGCGGATTGCGCAGCAGCAGGCTGGCGACGCGCTTCTTCTTCGGCGCGACGCTTGGCTTCTTCTTCAGCCTTCTGACGTGCAGCATTTTCTACTGCGCGACGTTCTTCCAGTTCGCGTTTGCGCTCGGCTTCGATTTCTTCCGGGCTGCGCTGTACGAAGACTTTCTTCTTGCGTACTTCAACGCTGATGCTTTTGCTACCGGCAACACGCAGGGTGCTGGTGGTTTTACGCTGCAGAGTGATCTTGCGCGGTTCTTCCACTTTCGCCTTGTGACTGCTCTTCAAGTGAGTCAGCAGGGACTGCTTCTCACTGTCGGTCACATGTTCCTCGGCGGCGGTGTGCGGCAGACCTGCCTCACGCATCTGCTGCAACAGGCGCTCTACCGGTGTTTTGACCTCATCGGCCAGTTGTTTCACCGTGACTTGCGTCATGCACTTCTCTCCTCAGGCCGCGCCTAATTACTCGAACCAGTGGGCTCGGGCGGCCATGATCAACTTGCCGGCACGATCATCGTCAATGCCGTCGATGTCGAGCAGATCGTCAATAGACTGCTCGGCCAGGTCTTCGCGGGTAATTACGCCGCGCACCGCCAGTTCCATCGCCAAATCCTTGTCCATGCCCTCAAGCGAGAGCAGGTCTTCGGCCGGATGGGCGTCTGCCAGCTTTTCCTCAGTAGCGATGGCTTTGGTCAACAAACGATCCTTGGCCCGAGCGCGAAGCTCGTTGACGATGTCCTCGTCAAAGCCGTCGATGTTGAGCATTTCCTCCACCGGTACGTAGGCAATCTCTTCCAGGCTGGTAAAGCCTTCATCCACCAGCACCTGCGCCAGTTCTTCATCGACTTCAAGCTCTTCGATGAAGTTGCGCAGGATATCGCCGGTTTCAGCTTGCTGCTTAGCCTGGATGTCCGATTCGGTCATCACGTTCAGTGTCCAGCCAGTCAATTGGCTAGCCAGACGCACGTTCTGACCACCGCGACCGATGGCCTGAGCGAGATTGTCTGCGCCAACGGCGATGTCCATTGCATGGGCATCTTCGTCGACGATAATTGCCGCCACTTCAGCAGGCGACATGGCGTTGATCACGAACTGAGCCGGGTTGTCGTCCCACAGGACGATATCCACACGCTCGCCGCCCAACTCGCCGGATACGGCCTGGACACGCGAACCACGCATGCCAATGCAGGCACCTTGCGGGTCGATGCGCTTGTCCTTGGAGCGGACCGCGATCTTGGCACGCGAACCCGGATCACGGGAGGCGGCCATTACTTCGATCAGGCCTTCAGCAATTTCCGGCACTTCGATGCGGAACAACTCGATCAGCATTTCCGGCGCGGTACGCGACAGGATCAGCTGCGGGCCCCGGTTCTCGGTGCGGATTTCCTTGAGCAGCGCACGCAGTCGCACGCCAACCCGGAAAGTTTCGCGAGAAATGATGTCTTCACGAGCCAGCAACGCTTCAGCGTTGTTGCCCAGGTCGACAATCACGTTGTCGCGGGTGACTTTCTTCACGGTGCCGGAGATGATTTCACCCAGGCGCTCGCGATAAGCATCGACGACTTGCGCACGCTCGGCTTCGCGAACTTTCTGCACAATGACCTGCTTGGCGGTCTGCGCAGCAATACGACCGAACTCGATGGATTCGATCTTTTCTTCGACTACATCACCTACCTTGGCGCCAGGATGCGTTTCTGCAACCTTGCTTGGCCAGGTTTCGATAGCCGGATCGTCCAGGTCGGCTTCTTCGACGACCGTCCAGCGACGGAAAGTCTCATAGGCACCGGTGTGGCGATTGATTTCCACACGCAAATCAACTTCGTCTTCAAACCGCTTCTTGGTAGCAGTGGCCAGAGCCAGCTCCAGCGCTTCAAAAATAACGTTAGCCGGTACGCCCTTTTCATTGGATACCGACTCAACAACCAGCAGTACTTCTTTGCTCATCGTACGCCTCGCCTTTCGCAAGCCATTGGATCCGCGGGATCCGCAGTATCTGGCACGTATCAGTCAAAACTGGGAATAATGTTGGCCTTGTCGATCATATCGATCGGCAACAGGAACTCATGGTCTTCTACCTGCACCACGACATCCTGCTCTTCTACACCGCGCAGAAGGCCTTGAAAGTTGCGTCGACCCTCGAAGGGCGAGCGCAGCTTGATCTTCACTTGTTCACCGGCAAACGAAGCGAACTGTTCAAGGGTGAACAGAGGGCGTTCCATGCCAGGCGAGGAAACTTCAAGGGTGTATTCGGAAGTGATTGGATCTTCGACATCCAATACACCGCTGATCTGACGGCTGACGATGGCGCAGTCATCCACCAATACGCCGCCTTCCTTATCGATATAAACGCGCAACAGTGAGTGGCGACCTTGAGCCGAAAACTCAATACCCCAGCATTCATAGCCAAGGGCCACGACCACCGGGGCCAACAAGGCCTGCAACTGTTCTAGCTTGCTCGACACCTGAACCCCCTCGTGCATGTTTGTGCATGCTGTGCAAATAAAAAAAAATGGGCGAATAGCCCATCCCTGAAACGCCGTTGAACAGCGGCGTTATAAAGTGTCCAGCTAACAAAAAGCCCCTTGGAAGGGGCCCCTGAAACTGGTTGCGGGAGCCGGATTTGAACCGACGACCTTCGGGTTATGAGCCCGACGAGCTACCAGACTGCTCCATCCCGCGACAAAGCTGGGGCGGAAGTATACGACCGATCCCTTACAGGGTCAATGTAACCCTTCCACCTACAAGAAAGCCCGCAATCGCGGGCTCTCCTGATAATTGGTACCGAGAAGGGGACTCGAACCCCTACACCCTATGGGCACAACCACCTCAAGGTTGCGTGTCTACCAATTCCACCACCTCGGCAATACAGCGTTTGAAACCTTCTTACTTCTGCTCTTGAGCTGGAGGCACGTCAGTCGCCGGATTGGCCGACTGTTGCTCTTGAAGCACCGGTACATCATCAGAAGCCGGTTGTTGCTTTGGTACTTCCAACACTGCTGGATTTGGCAAACCTACTTGAGTCAGCTCTTGAGCCTTCTCTTTAGCAAAGTAACCTAACCCCAAGCTGGTTATGAAGAAACCGGCGGCAAGTATAGCAGTAAACTTACTAAGAAAGGTAGAGGAACCTTGGCTTCCGAACACAGTATTTGAAGCACCTGCACCGAAAGACGCACCAGCATCCGCACCTTTACCCTGCTGCAGCAATACCAGGGCAACTACACCCAATGCACCCAGCAGATGAAAAACGACTACGACTGTTTCCAGCATTTTTTCAGTTTCCCGCGGCGCGACAGATCGCACCGAACTCATCTGCATTCAGGGACGCTCCACCAATGAGCCCCCCATCGATATCCGGCATGCCGAACAGTTCGACCGCATTGGCCGCCTTCACGCTGCCGCCGTATAGAAGCCGCACACCTCGTGCCACTTCAGAATTCTCTGCCGCCAACTGCGCGCGGATGGCGGCGTGCACATCCTGCGCCTGTTGCGGCGAAGCAGTCAGCCCGGTGCCAATGGCCCAGACCGGCTCGTAAGCAATGACCGCCTTTGCAAAAGCACCGACACCCAGCTCCTCGATGATGCTGCCCAGCTGACGCTCGACAACTTCAAGGGTCTTACCGGCTTCACGCTGCACAAGGGTTTCACCTATGCACAACACCGGAATCAGACCGCAGGCCTGGGCCGCAGCAAACTTGCGGATCAAGGTCTTGTCCTGCTCGCCCATGATCATGCGGCGCTCGGAATGCCCGACCAAAACCAGGGAACAACCTGCATCCACCAGCTGACTCGGCGCAATTTCACCGGTCAACGCGCCCTGCATGGATTCCACCGCGGAATTCTGCGCACCAACCGCAATCGACTTGCCTTTCAAACCATCAACCACTTGATTGATATACAGGCAAGGCGGGAATACCGCGACATCAACACCGCTTGACAAGGCCAGATGACGAAGGCCTTTGATCAGCTCAGCGACGCTGGCGCGGGTACCGTGCATCTTCCAGTTACCAGCTACCATAGGGCGACGCATGCTGTACCTCGTCGGTCAAAGTGGGCGCAGATGTTACCCAACCGATTGATGACTGGCAAGCCGAATTCAGGCAGAAACTTCACTAACAAGCTTCGCCAGCTCTTCAGCATAACCGCGGACCTGTGCTTCATCCTCGCCTTCGACCATGACCCGCACCAACGGCTCGGTACCAGACTTGCGCAATAGCACGCGCCCACGCCCGGCCATAGCCTGCGTTACGCGCTCGCTGGCTTGCTTGACCGTCGCATGCTCCAGAGGGTTCGCACCACCGCCGAAACGCACATTAATCAGCACCTGCGGGCATTTGCGCAACGCCTGACGCGACTGCGCAAGCCCTTCATTGCGCGCCTTGAGTGCCATCAGCACTTGCAAGGCAGCAATAATCGCATCGCCAGTGGTGGTGTGGTCAAAACAAACAATATGCCCGGAGTTCTCGCCACCGATCACCCAATTGCGCTCCAGCAGCTCCGAGATCACATAGCGATCACCGACGTTGGCCCGCACGAAGGGAATATCCAGGTCCACCAGGGCCAACTCGAGCCCGAGATTGCTCATCAACGTCCCGACCACGCCGCCCCGCAGCTTGCCGCGCCCGTGCAGATCGCGAGCAATGATGAACAGCAGCTCATCACCATCGACGACAGTGCCGGTGTGATCGACCATCAGAACCCGGTCACCGTCACCATCAAAGGCAATCCCGAGATCAGCCTGCTCGGCCAGCACGGCCGCTTGCAGCGCCTCGGTATGAGTGGAGCCGCAGTTGTGGTTGATGTTCAGCCCGTTAGGCTGGGCGGAGAGCACGACAACCTCTGCTCCCAATTCGCGAAATACGCTTGGCGCGACTTTATAGGTCGCACCATGAGCACAATCGACGACGATTTTCAGACCCGAAAAGCTCGTACCGGTGGGCACGCTGCCTTTGCAAAACTCGATATAACGACCTGACGCATCGTTGATCCGCGACACTTTACCGATCTTGCTCGACTCAACCACAGTCATCGGCGCGTCCAGCAGCTCTTCGATCATCAGCTCGATATCATCCGGCAGCTTGGTACCCTGGCCGGAGAAGAACTTGATGCCGTTGTCATCATGCGGGTTGTGCGAAGCACTGATCACGATGCCTGCCTGGGCCTGAAACGTACGCGTCAGGTAGGCAATGGCCGGCGTCGGCATCGGGCCGAGCAGCATCACATCGGCGCCCGCCGAAGTCAGGCCAGCCTCGAGCGCCGATTCGAACATGTAGCCGGAAATTCGCGTGTCCTTGCCAACCAGCACTTTGCAGGCGCCCATCTTGCGGAATGCCATACCGGCAGCCCAGCCGAGCTTGAGCATGAAATCAGGGGTAATGGGGTATTCGCCGACCCGACCACGAATACCGTCGGTGCCAAAGTATTTCTTGCTCATAAGTGCTCCGTCATTCTTATTCGGCTGAATCCACTGCTGCGATCATCCGCACAACATCCATCGTTTCGGCCACATCATGCACCCGCAATATGCGTGCGCCTTTAGTAATAGCCAGGGCCGCCAGCGCAAGACCACCGTACAGGCGCTCCCCCACGGGACGACCCAGGGCATTGCCTATCATGCTCTTTCGCGAAACCCCGACCAACAGGGGCCGCCCCAAGGCATGCAAGGCTTCCATATGTTTGAACAAGCTCAGGTTGTGAGCCAGCGTCTTGGCAAAGCCGAACCCGGGATCAAGAATGATCCGCTGCGCAGCAATACCTGCGGCGGCACATTGATCCAGGCGCTCCACGAGAAACTCTCCGACTTCCCTGGTCACATCATGATAGTGCGGGTCGTTCTGCATGGTTCCGGGCTCACCCAGCATATGCATCAGACACACCGGCAACCCCGTAGCCGCTGCGGCATCCAGGGCACCATCGCGCCGCAAGGCGCGAACGTCGTTGATCAACCCCGCTCCAAGCCGCGCAGACTCACGCATGACCGCAGGCGTGGATGTATCCACCGAGATTATGACATCAAGCTCACGGTGGATGCGCTCGACAATCGGCGCCACCCGCTCCAGCTCTTCGGTGGGCGAGACTGCCCGCGCGCCTGGCCGGGTCGACTCACCGCCGACATCGATCAGCGTCGCGCCGGCGGCGACCATAGCCTCGGCATGCCGCAACGCAGCATCAAGCTGACTGAATCGACCGCCATCGGAAAAGGAATCGGGAGTGACATTGAGAATGCCCATGACATGGACATGGGACAAATCAAGAACCCGGTTGCCGCAAGGCAACCGGGTTGAGGACTGAACAGAAGTCATTTCAAGCCTTAAACGTCAGCAGCCGGACCGCCGATCGGTGTCTCCGGACGCTCGCCCTGTACCGCCGGAGGCGTACCGGACGTACCGGTGCCGCCGCCCGACCAGTCACGAGGCTCGCGAGGCTCGCGACCTGCCATGATGTCGTCGATCTGCTCGGCATCAATGGTTTCATACTTCATCAGGGCATCAGCCATGGCGTCGAGCTTGTCACGGTTATCCGTGAGGATCTGCTTGGCGGTGCCATAGCACTGGTCGATGATGCTGCGCACTTCAGAGTCGATCAGCTTTGCCGTCTCGCCAGAGAAGCTTGCGTGCTGGCCACCGCCACCACGACCGAGGAACACTTCACCCTCTTCTTCGGCGTACATCAGTGGACCCAGTTTTTCGGACAGACCCCACTTGGTGACCATGTTCCGAGCAATCTGACTGGCACGCATGATGTCGTTGGACGCGCCGGTGGTTACACCGTCAAAGCCCAGTGTCATTTCTTCGGCAATACGGCCGCCGTAGAGCGAACAGATCTGGCTGATCAGCGCACGCTTGGACAGGCTGTAACGATCTTCTTCCGGCAGGAACATGGTCACACCCAAGGCACGACCGCGCGGGATGATCGAGACCTTGTAGACCGGGTCATGCTCGGGCACCACACGACCAACGATCGCGTGACCCGCCTCGTGATACGCCGTGTTTTGCTTTTCTTTCTCGGACATGACCATGGATTTGCGCTCCGCGCCCATCATGATCTTGTCTTTGGCCAGTTCGAACTCTTTCATCTCAACGACACGCTTGCCGGTACGAGCAGCGAACAGCGACGCCTCGTTGACCAGGTTCGCAAGGTCGGCACCGGAAAAACCCGGTGTACCACGAGCGATCACTGCCGGAGCGACGTCGTCACCCATCGGCACCTTGCGCATATGAACCTTGAGGATCTGTTCGCGACCACGAATGTCCGGCAGCCCCACCACGACCTGGCGGTCGAAACGGCCTGGACGCAACAGCGCAGGATCGAGCACGTCCGGACGGTTGGTGGCGGCAATCACGATGATGCCGTCATTCATTTCGAAACCGTCCATCTCGACCAGCAACTGGTTGAGGGTCTGCTCGCGCTCGTCGTGACCACCACCCATGCCGGCGCCACGATGGCGACCGACAGCGTCGATTTCGTCGATGAAGATGATGCAAGGCGCGTGTTTCTTGGCCTGTTCGAACATGTCACGCACACGACTGGCGCCCACACCGACGAACATTTCCACGAAGTCGGAACCGGAAATCGTGAAGAACGGCACTTTGGCTTCGCCGGCAATCGCTTTGGCCAGCAAGGTTTTACCGGTACCCGGAGGACCAACCATCAGCACGCCGCGTGGGATACGGCCGCCCAGGCGCTGGAACTTGCCCGGATCACGCAGGAATTCAACCAGCTCGCCGACCTCTTCCTTGGCCTCATCGCACCCGGCGACGTCGGCCAGGGTGGTCTTCACCTGGTCTTCAGAGAGCAGTCGGGCCTTGCTTTTGCCGAAACTCATCGGCCCGCCCTTGCCACCGGCACCGCCCTGCATCTGGCGCATGAAGAACATGAACACCGCGATGATCACCAGGATCGGGAAGCTGGCCACCAGAAGCTGGGTCCAGATGCTCTGCTGCTCAGGCTGCTTGCCTTCGACCACGACATGATTGTCCACCAGGTCGCCGATCAGGCCGTTGTCCTGAATCGCCGGACGAATGGTCTTGAAGCTGTCACCATCGGTGCGCTTGCCGGTAATCACATAACCATCGACGGCAACGCGCTCGACCTTGCCATCCTTGACTTGCTGGATGAAGTCGGAATAGTTGAGGGTCTGCGGCTCGTTAGGGCTGGAGAAGTTGTTCATCACGGTCACAAGGACAGCGGCGATGATCAACCACAGGATCAGATTCTTTGCCATATCGTTCAATTAACTACCCTCTGAAGCAAGCTCCGCTACTGGCGCGCGCTTCGCATGATATTCACCGGCCTAACTTACTACATTACCTACGACTCTGGCAGGCGCCGTCTGTAACCCTTTGTGAAACTCTGACCGCGTAATTTTCGTAACACGGCTCTTGCAAGGCGAGACAAAAAAAACTA
The DNA here is from genome assembly GCF_057787095.1 of Pseudomonas sp. N-1-13. Lineage (NCBI taxonomy): Bacteria > Pseudomonadati > Pseudomonadota > Gammaproteobacteria > Pseudomonadales > Pseudomonadaceae > Pseudomonas > Pseudomonas sp. N-1-13. The sequence goes on from NZ_JBYNRI010000001.1 coordinate 5,026,102, forward strand.
TCGGCCTTTATCAAAGACGCTCATCACTGGCTGCGCCTTCAATTCCCCGGAAGCCTCGCGCCAGCAGATACTGCTCACGAGAGCGATCGCGCGACGACAATGGCTTGCGCATCTGCACTTTGTCGAACAGCTTGCGCATCCCCTTGTGGTACTCATCAAAACCTTCACCCTGGAAGACCTTGATCAAAAAATCACCACCTGGGCGCAACACCCGCCCGGCAAGATCCAGGGCCAGCTCGCTGAGGAACATTGCTCGAGGCATGTCGACAGCCGCCAATCCACTCATATTGGGGGCCATATCGGAAATCACAAGGTCAACCTGCGTATTTCCGACAGCCTCGAGAATCTGCGCCAGCACGGCGTCTTCGGTGAAATCGCCCTGGATGAAGGTCACGTCGGGGATGCTGTCCATTTCCAGGATGTCGGAAGCAATCAATCGCCCCTGACCGCCGATCAGACGACTGGTCACCTGAGACCACCCCCCCGGCGCGGCGCCAAGGTCGATCACGGTCATGCCAGGGCGGATCAGACGATCCTTTTCCTGGATTTCGAGCAATTTATAGCTGGCACGAGAACGATAGCCGTCTTTTTGCGCCATTTTGACGTACGGATCGTTGAAATGCTCTCTGAGCCAGTTCTGGCTAGTCTTGGAACGGGCCACGGGCCACCTCTAAAAGATAAAACGGGTCGTGATTAACTGGGCGGTCCCGGACTCGCTCGGGTAAACTGGCCGCCGCTTTTTACAAGATCAGACGCAGGGGTCAGATTATGCCGCTCACTCAAGAGCAGAAGAAACAATACAAATCCATTGGCCACCATCTGAAACCGGTTTTGACTGTGGCTGACAACGGTTTGACTGAAGGTGTTCTAGCTGAGCTGGAACGCGCCTTGGGCGATCATGAGCTTATCAAGATCAAGCTCAATATTCTCGATCGCGAAGCCCGCCTGGCTGCCGTTGCCGAACTGTGCAAGACCGGCAAGGCAGACCTGGTGCAGGTCATCGGCAAGATGGCACTGATTTATCGCAAGAATTTCAGCGTCAACAAGCAACTGTCGAACGTTCACCGCTTCAAGTAATGCCAAAGGGTCAAGGGTGTGCTTCGCGCACCCTGCTGCTCCATCCGGGTACCGGTTGCAACACCAGCACCAACCCGGAAAAACCCAGCACCAGGTAGCTGAATACCTGCCACAGGCTCGCATCCGGCCAGCCGAGACGTACAGCAAGAAACATCCCGCACGCATACAACGACATGAGCAGCAACTGCCCACGAATGTCGCGCCATAGACTGTCAAGGCCCTCGGCCTGAACCAGCACCAAAGCCTGAAACACTACGCATGCCGAGGAAAAACCCACCAGAAGCGACGTCAGCATAGCTGCGATTTCATCGATGAGCAGCGGTGCCAGGCCGATTCGACCCAGCACCGGCAGCAAACCGACGTGCAACAACCAGACGCCGCCCACCCACAACATCTGGGTGAGCTGCCAGATCATGGCGCCGGCTCGCAGCGGACGCCTTCGCTCAGATGTGACGGACTTCGACAATCTCATACTCGATGACACCACCCGGCGTCTTCACAACCACTACATCGCCCTCTTCCTTGGCAATCAAGGCACGAGCAATGGGGGAGCCGACGGAAATCTTGCCAAGCTTGATGTCCGCCTCGTCCTCACCAACGATCTGGTAAGTGACGCTTTCATCAGTCTCAACGTTGGCGATTTCCACTGTGGTGCCGAAAATGACCTTGCCAGTGTGCGGGATCGTCGTGACATCGATGATCACGGCATTCTGCATGCGACCTTCGATATCACGGACTCGCGCCTCGACCATACCCTGCTCCTCGCGGGCAGCGTGGTATTCGGCGTTTTCCTTGAGATCGCCCAGCTCACGCGCTTCGCCAATCGCCTGGCTCAAGCGCGGACGCTCGACCTTGGTCAGGAAAGCGTGTTCTTCTTCCAGGGCCTTCGCGCCCTGAACCGTCATCGGGTACTTGGTTATGCTCATGCCTTCAATCCTGCATGTAGATCCTGCAAGCGACGCACGGTCTTCTCGGGACCGAACTTGAGCGCTTCGCAGATAGCTTCGCCCGCAGCAATGGTCGTGGTGCAGTAGATCTTGTGCTGCAGCGCGTTGCGACGAATGGAATACGAATCGGCGATCGACTGGCGACCTTCGGTGGTGTTGATGATCAGCGTGACTTCGTCATTCTTGATCATGTCGACCACGTGCGGACGCCCCTCGGTCACCTTGTTCACGCGGCGCACCTTCAAGCCAGCCGCCTCGATCAGCTTGGCGGTACCGGCAGTGGCGACCACTTCGAAGCCCAAGTTGATCAGATCACGGGCCACGCCTGCAACCAGCGGCTTGTCGTCATCACGCACGCTGATGAACGCCGTGCCGCCAGTTGGCAGAACTTCGCTGGCGCCCATCTGGGCCTTGGCAAAAGCTTCGCCGAAGGTATCGCCCACGCCCATGACTTCGCCGGTGGACTTCATTTCAGGGCCAAGGATCGGGTCCACGCCAGGGAACTTGGCGAACGGGAACACCGCTTCTTTGACGCTGTAGAAGTTCGGAATGATTTCCTTGGTGAAGTTCAGCTCTTTCAGGGTCTTACCGGCCATGACCCGTGCAGCGATCATCGCCAGGGACACACCGATGCACTTGGAGACGAACGGTACGGTACGGGACGCGCGCGGGTTGACTTCGATGACGTAGATGTCCTCGCCCTGCAGGGCCAGTTGCACGTTCATCAGGCCGACCACGCCCAGCTCCAGGGCCATTTTCTTGACCTGCTCGCGCATTTCGTCCTGGATGTGGGCCGGCAACGAATAAGGCGGCAGCGAACAAGCGGAGTCACCGGAGTGAACACCGGCCTGCTCGATGTGCTGCATGATCGCGCCGATCACCACGTCCTTGCCGTCACAGACCGCATCCACGTCCATTTCGATGGCGCAGTTGAGGAAGTGGTCCAGCAGCACCGGGCTGTCGTTGGACACCTGAACCGCTTCGCGCAGGTAGCGCTTGAGTTCGTCTTCCTGGTAAACGATTTCCATCGCCCGACCGCCCAGTACATAGGACGGCCGCACCACCAGCGGGTAACCGATCTTGGCGGCGGCGCGAATCGCTTCGTCTTCGCTGCGCACGGTAGCGTTAGGCGGCTGACGCAGGTTCAGACGCTCAACCATCTGCTGGAAGCGCTCACGGTCTTCGGCACGGTCGATGGCATCCGGGCTGGTCCCGATGATCGGCACACCGGCCGCTTCAAGGGCACGCGCCAGTTTCAGAGGGGTCTGGCCACCGTACTGGACGATCACGCCTTTTGGCTTCTCGACACGGACGATTTCCAGCACGTCTTCCAGGGTCACTGGTTCGAAATACAGGCGATCGGAGGTGTCGTAGTCGGTGGACACGGTTTCCGGGTTGCAGTTGACCATGATGGTCTCGTACCCGTCGTCGCGCAGGGCCAGTGCCGCGTGCACGCAGCAGTAGTCGAACTCGATGCCTTGGCCGATCCGGTTAGGACCGCCACCCAGGATCATGATCTTGTCACGCGTCGACGGCGCGGCTTCACACTCTTCCTCGTACGTGGAGTACAGGTAAGCAGTGTCGGTGGCGAATTCGGCGGCGCAAGTGTCCACGCGCTTGTAGACCGGGAACACTTCAAGCTTGTGACGATGACTGCGCAGGCTCTTCTCGGTCACACCCAGCAGTTTTGCCAGGCGCATGTCGGAGAAGCCCTTGCGCTTGAGGCGGAACATCGTGTCGTGGTCAATGCTGGACATGCCCAGGGTCTTGACCTTCTCTTCTTCCTTGATCAGATCTTCGATCTGCACCAGGAACCAAGGGTCGATCATGTTCATGCCGAAGATCTGCTCGACGGTCATGCCGGCACGGAAGGCGTCCGCCACGTACCAGATCCGCTCGGCGCCCGGCACGGTCAGCTCACGCTTGAGCTCGCTCATGGCGTCCGGGTGGCTCAGGTCCAGCTTCGGATCGAGGCCGCAAACACCTACTTCCAGACCGCGAAGAGCCTTCTGCAGGGATTCCTGGAAGGTCCGGCCGATGGCCATGACTTCACCGACCGACTTCATCTGAGTGGTCAGGCGGGCGTCGGCCTTGGCGAATTTCTCGAAGGCGAAACGTGGCAGCTTGGTGACGACGTAGTCGATGGACGGCTCGAAAGACGCCGGGGTCTTGCCACCGGTGATGTCGTTCGACAGTTCGTCCAGGGTGTAACCCACAGCCAGTTTGGCCGCGACCTTGGCGATCGGGAAGCCGGTGGCTTTCGAGGCCAGGGCCGAGGAACGGGATACCCGCGGGTTCATCTCGATGACCACCATGCGACCGGTGTTCGGGCAGATGCCGAACTGGACGTTGGAGCCGCCGGTTTCCACGCCGATCTCGCGCAGTACCGCCAGGGAGGCGTTACGCAGGATCTGGTATTCCTTGTCAGTCAGCGTCTGGGCGGGTGCGACGGTGATGGAGTCACCGGTGTGCACGCCCATCGGGTCGAAGTTTTCGATGGAGCAGACGATGATGCAGTTGTCCTTCTTGTCGCGGACAACTTCCATTTCATATTCTTTCCAGCCGATCAGGGATTCGTCGATCAGCAGCTCTTTGGTCGGCGACAGATCCAGACCGCGGGCACAGATTTCTTCGAATTCTTCACGGTTGTAAGCGATACCGCCACCGGTGCCGCCCATGGTGAAGGACGGACGGATGATGCACGGGAAGCCGAGGCGCTCCAGGACGGCGTTGGCTTCTTCCATGCTGTGGGCGATGCCCGAGCGTGGGCAGTCCAGGCCGATGGATTTCATCGCCTTGTCGAAGCGCGAACGGTCTTCGGCCTTGTCGATGGTGTCGGCGTTGGCGCCGATCATTTCCACACCGAACTTCTCCAGGACGCCTTCACGTTCCAGGTCCAGGGCGCAGTTCAATGCAGTCTGGCCACCCATGGTCGGCAGCAGTGCGTCCGGGCGCTCCTTCTCGATGATCTTGGCAACGGTCTGCCACTTGATCGGCTCGATGTAGGTGGCGTCGGCCATGGCCGGGTCGGTCATGATGGTGGCCGGGTTGGAGTTCACCAGGATGACGCGATAGCCCTCTTCGCGCAGGGCTTTACAGGCCTGGGCGCCGGAGTAGTCGAATTCGCAGGCCTGGCCGATCACGATCGGGCCAGCGCCGAGAATCAGGATGCTTTTTATGTCTGTACGTTTTGGCATGGGTTTGTCACTCAAATCCGCAGGTCAGTCGGCTAGGCCGTCGAACAATCTTTGCAGCGCCCAAGGGGACCACCGGTTTCGGGGCCGCCCTCAGGCTTCACGCGGTCAGCGTCGCTTGGCCATCTCGGTGATGAAGCGATCGAACAGCGGCGCTACATCGTTCGGGCCAGGGCTCGCTTCAGGGTGGCCCTGGAAGCTGAATGCGCTCTTGTCGGTACGCTCGATGCCTTGCAGCGTGCCGTCGAACAGCGACTTGTGGATCGCCCGCACGTTTGCCGGCAGGGTCGCCTCATCCACCGCAAAGCCGTGGTTCTGACTGGTGATCATCACCACGCCAGTATCCAGGTCCTGGACCGGGTGGTTGGCGCCGTGGTGGCCGTGCCCCATTTTCAAGGTCTTGGCGCCCGAAGCGAGGGCCAGCAACTGATGACCGAGGCAGATGCCGAACACCGGGATCTCGGTTTCCAGCACGTCCTTGATCGCCTGGATCGCGTAGTCGCAAGGCTCGGGATCACCCGGGCCGTTGGACAGGAACACGCCGTCAGGATTGAGGGCCAGGACATCTGCCGCCGGAGTTTGCGCCGGTACCACGGTCACGCGGCAACCACGCTCCACGAGCATGCGCAGGATGTTCAGCTTGACGCCGTAGTCGTACGCAACCACGTGGTACGGCAGCTCGGAAGCCTCGATCGTCGCGTGGCTGTCGGTCTTCAAGTCCCAGACTGTGGAGCGCCACTCGTACTGTTTCTTGGTGCTGACGACTTTCGCCAGATCCATGCCTTTAAGGCCAGGGAAGCCCTGGGCAGCGGCGATGGCGGCTTCTTCGGTGATGTTGTCACCAGCCATGATGCAGCCGTTCTGCGCGCCCTTCTCGCGAAGGATGCGGGTCAGGCGACGGGTGTCGATACCGGCGATTGCCACAACGTTGTTGGCTTTGAGGTAGTCGGACAGGGACATGGTGTTACGCCAGTTGCTCGCTACCAGCGGCAGATCACGGATGACCAGGCCGGCGGACCAGACACGATCGGACTCGGCATCTTGCGGCGTGGTGCCGGTGTTGCCGATGTGCGGGTAAGTCAAAGTAACGATTTGCTGGGCGTAGGAAGGATCGGTAAGAATTTCCTGATAGCCGGTCATTGCGGTGTTAAACACCACCTCACCAACGGTCTGGCCGTCGGCTCCAATGGCTTCGCCGCGAAAAATGCTGCCATCAGCAAGGGCGAGTATGGCTGGCTTAGTCAAGAAGACCTCCCGTAAATAAAGCCTGAAAGGGCGATCGCAGGTTGTAAAAAAGCGGAGTGACGTATGGACACGTCACCCCGCTTGTTCACTGAATTATTCTGCGCGCTTTTAGTGGACACACTAAAGCTGTAGCTTACAGAAAAAGGCTTTTTTGGTCCACCGCTAATGAGCCTTAAAGGCAGGGGAATGCGACAGGTCGTCGCGAGGCGGTGTAAAACGGGGCTCAGTATAACCTGAACCCCGCTTTCTGGCGCTGCGTCTGGCAAAAGGTTTGCCAGACAGCACACCGGAACATCAACGCAGGTCGAGAACATCCTGCATGTCGTACAGACCAGCCGGGCGGCCATCCAGCCACAACGCGGCACGCACCGCACCCTTGGCGAAGGTCATGCGGCTTGACGCCTTGTGAGTGATCTCCAGACGCTCGCCCTCTGTGGCGAACAGCACGGTGTGATCCCCCACCACATCCCCACCACGAACCGTGGCGAAACCGATGGTGTCGCGCTCACGGGCACCGGTATGCCCTTCGCGTCCGTAGACGGCCACCTTCTGCAGATCGCGACCCAAGGTATCGGCAATCACTTCGCCCATGCGCAGGGCCGTGCCCGAAGGCGCGTCGATCTTGTGCCGGTGGTGAGCCTCGATGATTTCGATATCCGCATCGTCACCCAGAACCCGAGCCGTCATCTCCAGCAGCTTCAACGACAGATTCACACCCACGCTGAAGTTCGCCGCAAAAACGATCGGAATATCGTTGCCAGCCTCGGCCAATAACTGCTTTTGCGCAGCATCCAGCCCGGTCGTGCCAATGACCATGGCCTTGCCATGCTTGCGGCAAATGGCCAGATTTTTCAGCATCACTTGCGGCAGGGTGAAATCGATCAGGACATCGAACTCATCCAAGACCTTTTCCAGGCCACCGGACATCGGCACCCCGATACGCCCCAGGGAGGCCAGCTCGCCCGCATCAGCACCGACCAGCGTGCTGTCGGGACGGACGATAGCGGCTGTCAGGCCCGAGAGCGGCGAGCGCTGCTGCACCGCCTCGACCAACGCCTTGCCCATGCGCCCGGCAGCGCCCATCACAGCTATACGTCGCATGCGAGCTCCTTACAGATCGCCGAAGAAGCGCTTCACGCCTTCGAACCAACCGGTGGTTTTCGGGGAGTGGCTGTTATCGTCCGCCAGCGAGCTGCGGAACTCTTCCAGCAATTCGCGCTGACGCCGACTCAGATTGACCGGAGTCTCCACCGCAACACGGCACATCAGGTCACCCGCACCGCCGCCACGCACCGGCGCAACACCCTTGCCGCGAATCCGGAACTGCTTGCCGGTTTGCGTGCCCTCGGGGATTTTCAGCTTCACGCGACCATCGAGGGTCGGGATCTCAAGCTCACCGCCCAAGGCCGCATCGACGAAACTGATCGGCACTTCGCAGAACAGATGCTTGCCGTCGCGCTGGAAGATCGCGTGCTCACGCACGTTGATGACCACGTACAGGTCGCCAGTCGGACCGCCCTGGGCACCCGCCTCGCCTTCGCCAGACAAACGGATGCGGTCACCGGTATCGACACCGGCCGGCACTTTCACCGACAGCGTCTTGTACTCTTCGACGCGCCCTTCGCCGTGGCAGGAATCGCACGGATCGGAAATGATCTTGCCCTGGCCATGGCAACGCGGACAGGTCTGCTGCACAGAGAAGAAACCCTGTTGCATGCGCACCTGACCGATGCCGCCGCAAGTCGGACAGGTGACGGGCGAGGAGCCCTTCTTGGCGCCCGAACCGTCACACGGCTTGCAATTGACCAGCGTGGGAACGCGGATGTTGACGGTGGTACCGCGCACCGCCTCTTCCAGGTTCAACTCCAGCGTGTAGCGCAAATCGCTGCCGCGCTGGGCGCCGCCACGAGCACCACCGCGACCGCCACCGAAGAAGTCGCTGAACACGTCGCCAAAAATATCGGAGAAGTTCTGCCCGCCAAAACCGGCACCGCCGCCGCCCATGCTCGGGTCGACACCGGCATGACCGTACTGGTCGTAAGCCGCACGCTTGCTGGAATCGGACAGTACTTCGTAAGCCTCATTGGCTTCCTTGAACAACTCTTCCGACGCTTTGTCGTCGGGATTACGGTCCGGGTGGTGCTTCATTGCCAGACGACGGTAGGCCTTTTTCAGGTCCGCGTCGCTTGAACCACGCTCGACACCCAATACTTCGTAATAGTCACGCTTTGCCATTAGTCTTTGCACTCTTATAGGACGTCCGGCAAACCTCTCCTGAACCTTGCCAAACTCGTTGAGCCCCAATACAGGCCCGGACCCAACTCACGTCAATTCAACGATCCTGGTCTTGGGCCTTGTACGAAAAGTGGCTGAGCGACGATTCGTACAAACCCACATCTTTCAGCCAGGGAACCGGCCAAAACGCGGCGTCTCTCGCTCGGAAAGCAGGAGCATTCCCGATCACACCGCCAACATCCGAACGCTGTCGCATGCTGTAAAAATTCACTGACTCCAGACACGCCAACGCGGGAGCAAGCTCCCGCGCGGCGACATCCTACCAGTCACCGCACAAATGCAGTCAACCGGCCGACCAACAAGCGATTACTTGTGGTCTTTCACTTCTTCGAACTCGGCATCAACGACATCATCGGCTTTTTCGGCCGACTCGCCTTGCTGCGCTGCGCCTTCAGCCGGCTGAGCCTGCTCGGCGTACATCTTCTGAGCCACTGGAGCGGAGACCTTGGACAGTTCTTCGATCTTCGCCTCGATGGCCGCCTTGTCGTCACCTTTGACAGCCGCTTCAAGGGCAACCACAGCTGCCTCGATGGCGGTTTTCTCTTCAGCGGTCACTTTATCGCCAGCATCAGCGACCATCTTGCGAGTCGAGTGCACCAGGGCATCACCCTGGTTGCGGGCACTGGCCAGCTCCTCGAACTTGCGGTCTTCTTCGGCGTTGACTTCAGCATCGCGAACCATCTGCTGAATTTCTTCCTCGGACAGACCGGAGTTGGCCTTGATCACGATCGACTGGGTCTTGCCGGTGGCCTTGTCTTTCGCACCAACGTGCAGGATGCCGTTGGCGTCGATGTCGAAGGTCACTTCGATTTGTGGCACGCCACGTGGAGCTGGCGGAATCTCGGCCAGGTCGAACTTGCCCAGGGACTTGTTCTGCGCGGCTTGCTTGCGCTCACCCTGCAGCACGTGAATGGTCACGGCGTTCTGGTTGTCATCGGCGGTCGAGAACACTTGGGATTTCTTGGTAGGAATCGTAGTGTTTTTCTCGATCAGCGCAGTCATCACGCCACCCATGGTTTCGATACCCAGGGTCAGCGGGCTGACGTCGAGCAGCAGAACGTCTTTCACGTCACCGGCCAGAACAGCACCCTGGATGGCGGCACCCATGGCAACGGCTTCGTCCGGGTTCACGTCTTTACGCGCTTCTTTACCGAAGAAATCGGTTACCAGCTTCTGAACCAGCGGCATACGGGTCTGGCCGCCGACCAGGATCACGTCGTTGATCGAGCCAACGTCGATACCGGCGTCCTTCATTGCAATGCGGCAAGGTTCGATGGTGCGCTGAACCAGGTCTTCCACCAGCGCTTCGAGCTTGGCGCGGGAGATTTTCACGTTCAGGTGCTTCGGCCCCGTGGCGTCTGCAGTGATGTACGGCAGGTTCACGTCGGTCGACTGGCTCGAGGACAGCTCGATCTTGGCTTTTTCGGCAGCTTCTTTCAGACGCTGCATGGCCAGCGGGTCACCCTTGAGGTTCATGCCGCTTTCTTTCTTGAATTCGTCGACGAGGTAGTCGATCAGACGAATGTCGAAGTCCTCACCACCGAGGAAGGTGTCACCGTTGGTGGCCAGTACTTCGAACTGGTGCTCACCATCGACTTCAGCGATCTCGATCACGGAGACGTCGAAGGTACCGCCACCCAGGTCATAAACGATCACGGTGTGATCGCCCTTGGCCTTGTCCATACCGTAAGCCAGAGCGGCCGCGGTTGGTTCGTTGATGATGCGCTTGACGTCCAGGCCCGCGATGCGGCCGGCGTCTTTGGTCGCCTGACGCTGGCTGTCGTTGAAGTAGGCCGGAACAGTGATGACCGCTTCGGTCACCGCTTCGCCGAGGTAGTCTTCGGCGGTTTTCTTCATTTTCTTCAGGATTTCCGCCGAGATCTGTGGCGGCGCCATTTTCTGGCCGTTCACTTCAACCCAGGCGTCGCCGTTGTCAGCCTTGGCGATTTTGTAAGGCACCATCTTGATGTCTTTCTGAACGACTTCTTCGTCGAACTTGCGACCGATCAGACGCTTCACCGCGTAGAGGGTGTTATGCGGATTGGTCACTGCCTGACGCTTGGCCGACTGGCCAACCAGAATTTCGCCATCGTTGGCGTACGCGATGATCGACGGCGTAGTACGCGCGCCCTCAGCGTTTTCAATTACTTTGGCCTTGCCGTTTTCCAGCACGGAGACGCACGAGTTGGTGGTCCCCAGGTCGATACCGATAATCTTGCCCATGTTAACTCTCCCGGAACTTGGATTTTGTTGCCGCAGCAGTGGTGGCTAACTGCGGTAGCACTTAAACGCTTGACTTCTAAATGGGGCCGCTGCGCTAAATTTCAAGCCTGCTCATCAATAGAAGGCGAAACCGGCGCCGGCGTCTTGCTGACCACAACCATGGCCGGGCGCAGCAAGCGACCGTTGAGCAGGTAGCCCTTCTGGAAAACCTTCAATACGCTGTTGGGCTCGACGTCCGCACTTTCCTGCATCGCCATGGCCTGATGGTGCTCGGCATTGAAGGGCTCGCCATGCGGATCAATGGCTTCAAGCTGATAGCGCTTGAGCGTGTCCTGGAACATCTTCAGGGTCAGCTCGATACCTTCACGCATCGGACGAATGTTTTCGTCGTCCGGATTGGACAGCTCCAGGCCGCGCTCCAGACTGTCGATGATCGGCAACAGGTCGCCTGCGAACCGCTCCAGGGCGAATTTATGAGCTTTTTCAACATCTTGCTCGGCGCGACGGCGGACATTCTGCAGGTCGGCGGCTACACGCAGCGCCTGATCCTGCGCACCGGCCAGTTGCTCTTCGAGCACTTGTACACGTGCCGCCAGGTCGTCACCCGAATCCTGGGGAGCCTGATTGGCGTCTAGATTTTGCGTGTCCTGCGTCTGTTCGTCAGCCATAGATTTCTCCTTTCAACTTCGTCCGCGAGCTCAACTCGCGCTTCTGCCCCGGTATATGGGGCCGTGTTTTCCAGCTTCAAGGGCGGTCCGACGAATTAACCTTACAAAAAACCCCTGCATATTCATTCCTCCCGGCGCTAAGAAAGTCTTCCACCCAAGCAAATCGAGCTAAGCGAAGGCATTGTCAGGCCGAAACAAAACACTGTATAAATAACCAGACCTAAGCCTGGGAGCGGCCTTTATGCTGGTGCACCTGTCCGTACACAACTACGCCATCGTCGAACACCTCGACCTCGAGCTCGATCGGGGCATGAGCGTGATCACCGGTGAAACCGGTGCCGGCAAATCGATCATGCTCGACGCCCTGGGCCTGACGCTGGGCGATCGCGCCGACAGCGGCGTGGTACGCCCCGGTGCGGACAAGGCCGACATCCTGGCCACCTTCGACCTGATCGACATCCCCGAGGCCAGCGCCTGGCTGGCGGAACGTGACCTGGATACCGACGGCCTGTGCATATTGCGCCGGGTCATCACCGCCGAAGGCCGCTCCCGGGGTTACATCAACGGTACGCCCTGCCCCCTCGGCGACCTCAAGGCCCTGGGCGAGCTGCTGATCGACATTCACAGCCAGCATGAACACCAGTCCCTGCTCAAGACCGAGACCCATCGCCGCCTGCTCGACGAATACGCCGGCGCCACCGACCTGGCCCGCCAGGTTCAACTGGCCGCCCAGCGGTGGCGCCAGACCCGCCAGGAACTGGATCGCCTCTCCAACTCCGGCGACGAACAACGTGCCCGCCACCAGTTGCTGAGTTATCAGCTCGAAGAGCTGGAGAACCTGGCCCTGGGTGAAAACGAGCTGGCGGAACTGGAACAGGAACACAAGAACCTCACCAATGCCGAAACGCTGCTGGGCATTTGCCGGCAAGTGGTCGAGCAATGCAGTGAAAGCGACTCGGGGAACGTGCTCAATGCGCTGACCGCCAGCCTGAACCGGCTGTCCAGCGTCAACAATTCGGTAGGTGCCCTGAGCGAAGCGACCAATCTGCTCACGAGCGCACAGATCCAGGTCGAGGAGGCCGTCGGGGAGCTGAACCGGTTTCTGGATCATTTCGACGCCGACCCGGCGCGCCTGCAATATCTGGAAGAACGCCTGGACACTATCTATACGCTGGCGCGCAAGCACCGCGTTCAGCCAACCGATGTCGCCGAACTGCAGCAACGCCTGCTTGAAGAGCTGGAAACCCTGAACGCTAACGACGAATCCATTGAGCGCCTGGGAGACGAACTGGCGTCCTATGCCCGTCATTATCAGGAAAAAGCCAGGGAGCTCAGTGAGCTACGTCAGCAGGCCGCGACCGGGCTGGCCAGTGCCGTTGAGCAGGAAATCCAGCGCCTGGGCATGCCCGGCGGGCGCTTCACCATCGAGCTGCACCCCAACGCGGGGGACGAGCTTCAACCCAACGGGCTGGAGCAGGTGGAGTTGCTGGTCAGCGCCAACCCTGGCCAACCGCTCAAGGCCCTGGCCAAAGTCGCCTCCGGCGGCGAGTTGTCACGCATCAGCCTGGCCATCCAGGTCATCACCGCACAGACCTCGCGTGTGCCGACGCTGGTATTCGACGAAGTGGACGTGGGTATTGGCGGCCCTACGGCGGAAATTGTCGGCCAGTTGCTGCGTCGACTCGGGGAGCGCGGCCAGGTGCTGACAGTGACTCACCTGCCCCAGGTCGCAGCCCAAGGACACCAGCATTTATTTGTGCACAAGGTGCGTGACGAGGACGCCACTCGCACCGCCGTGTCCAAGCTGAACAAGAACGAGCGCGTGGAAGAAGTGGCACGGATGCTGGGCGGCATCGACCTCACCAAGGAGTCCCTGGCTCACGCGAAAAAAATGGTCGTCGCGGCAAAAATCTGAACAGCCCAAACGCAAAAAGGCGACCCTGGGGTCGCCTTTTTGCGTTTCAACAGCTTTAAACCGGCTTTCTCTTGCGCACATGCAAGACGAGATGGTGATCGATCAACTCGAAGCCATGCTCTTCAGCAATTTCCTTTTGGCGCTTTTCGATTGCCGGACAAGTGAATTCGACGACCTCACGGGTTTCCACGTCCACCATGTGGTCGTGATGTTCCCCATCGGCCAATTCAAAGACCGCATGACCGCCATCGAAATTGTGACGAGCCACCAGCCCCGCCGCCTCGAACTGAGTCAGGACACGGTAAACCGTGGCCAGACCGACGTCCTCGCCAGCTTCCATAAGCGCCTTGTAGACATCCTCGGCACTCATGTGGCGTTGCTCGGCGGAATCGAGCATCTGCAGAATTTTGACCCGTGGCAGGGTCACTTTGAGGCCGGCTTTGCGTAGTTCGCTATTTTCAACCATGGTCAGCTTTCTCGCGATGCTGCTTCGCAGCTTCTCTTAATGCGGGTATGATCGGCGTTTACGTTGTCCCAGCCAAGATAGTGGAAGTCGCCCACCGATGCAAAACACCAAGCTCTTGCTAACCAGTTTCACCTTTGTGGGACTGCTCGCACTCGCCGGTTGTTCATTCCCCGGGGTTTACAAAATCGACATCCAGCAGGGCAATGTCGTCACGCAGGACATGATAGACCAGTTACGCCCGGGAATGACCCGTCGGCAAGTACGGTTTATCATGGGCAACCCTCTGCTGACCGACACGTTCCATGCCGATCGCTGGGATTATTTGTACAGCCTGCAACCAGGTGGTGGTGAACGCCAACAGGAACGCATCAGCGTTATCTTCAACGCCAATGACCAACTTGTCAGCCTGTCTGGCGATTTCATGCCCGGCGTGAGCCGCGACGAGGCCATTATGGGCCAGGACAGCGGCACTACGGTGACCGACCCAACCCAGAATGCCGAGCAGCCGAAACCGGAAAAACCGGTCAAGCCAGGCTCGTTGCTCGATCAGATCCAGAAGGACGTGGACAACGTCGAGACCGTACCGGTCCCGACGCCAGAACCACTGGATACTTCGCCGCAATAAATTGCTCAATAAAAAACCCGGCTTACCGGGTTTTTTATTGCCTGCAATTCAGAGCTGACTATTGATCAGCTTGGCGCGCCTGGGCGGCCTTGGCGGCACGCAGCCGCCGAATCTCTTTTGGATCTGCCAATAACGGTCGATAAATTTCAAGTCGATCAGCCGCCCGCACCACCTGGCGATCCGGATCGGCAACCACCTTGCCAAAAATCCCCACCGGGCAAGTGGCCAGATCCAGTTGCGGAAACTCAGCAGCAATGCCGGACGCCTCTAACGCCGCCCGAACACTGGTGCCTTCCGGCACGGAAAATACGCGCAAGACCTGACGATCGACGCCGGCATACACCACTTCCAGCTCAATCAACGGGCAAGCTCGGCGTTTTGCTTGGCGCGCTGGCAGAACGCGTCGACCAGGGTATTGGCCGCCTGATTGAACAACGGCCCCAGCGTGGCTCGCACCAACGGACCTGCATAGTCGAACGACAGATCCAGGCTGATCTTGCAGGCCTTCTCTCCCAGCGCCTTGAACACCCAGACGCCGTGGAGCTGATTGAAAGGCCCCTCTTCCAGGTTCATTTCAATGGACTGTCCAGGCACCAGGGTGTTGCGCGTGACAAAGTGCTGGCTCAATCCGCCCTTGGCGACATTGAGCCTGGCGCGCATATGGGCTTCAGAGCTTTCGAGCACTTCGGCGGACGAGCACCAAGGCAAAAATTGCGGGTAACTTGCCACATCGTTGACCAGGTCGTACAACGCCTGCGCCGGATAGGGCAGCAAGGCCGAGCGTTGAATATGTGTCGTCATGTAAGCGTCACTTCCACAGCTGGGCGGCAAACACTACAAGAATGCCGATGGGCGCTACATAGCGCATCAAGAACAGGCTCAAGGTAAACAGTACAGGGCTGCGCAACGACAATTCGTCACGCACCGCCTCACGCCCCATGACCCATCCTGCAAACACCACGAAACACAAACCACCCAGCGGCAGCATGATCCGTGATGTGAAGAAATCAATCACGCCGAAGAAATCCAGCCCTCCGGTTGCTCCCCACTGGTAGAGATGGAACATCCCGCCTTCGTTCACGAAAAACTTCGCTTGCTTCCATATATTGAAGGAAAACACCGTCCCCAGGCCAACGAACCAACAGGTAAAGGCCAGCCAGAACGTCACCCAGGCGCGACTGAGCCGGGTTCGCTCCACCAGATAAGCGACCATGGGTTCCAGCAGGGAAATGGCCGAACTCCAGGCAGCAATGGCCACCAGGAGAAAAAATACCACCCCCATGAATTGACCAAATGCCATGTTGCCGAAAGCGAATGGCAGGCTGACGAACATCAGCCCCGGCCCTTCGCTGGGGTTCAGGCCGGCGGCGAAAACAATCGGAAACAACGCCAGCCCGGCCAGCAACGATACAAAGGTATCCAGCAGCGCGACACCTACAACGGTCTTGGTCAGCGAGGCACTCTTGGGCATGTAGGCGCCATAGATCATGATCGAGCCCACCCCCACGCTCAGGGAGAAAAACGCATGCCCCATGGCCGGCAGCAGGCCATCCATGACTTTCTCCGGCTGGAAATCGAACATGAAGTGAACGCCTTCCATGAAGTGCCCGGTGGTCATGCTGTAGCCCAGCAATACCAGGATCATCACGAACAGCAGCGGCATCATGATTCGCAGGCTGCGCTCAAGCCCCGCAACCACCCCGCGGGCAATCACTACCGCAGAAAGCAGCATGAAAATCGTATGCCAAAGTGTCAGCCGCCAGGGATCGGAGATCACATCACCAAAGTAGGCGCCGACCTGATCGGGTGTCACCCCCTGAAAGTCCCCGCGCCCCATATCGATGATGTAGTCCAGCGACCAGCCGCCGACCACACTGTAGAAAGACAGGATCAGCAGCGCCGTGATCATTCCGGCAAACGCACCCCACGACCACTTGGCCGAGTGCCCGGCCTCCACTGCCAGCACCTTCAGGGCATTGGCCGGGCTTTGCCGGGCGCGACGACCGATGAGGGTTTCGGCCAGCATCACCGGCGCGCCGATGAGCGCGATGCACGCCAGAAACATCAATACAAAGGCACCGCCACCATAGACGCCGACCATGTAGGGAAATTTCCAGATACTGCCCAACCCCACGGCCGAACCGGTTGCGGCGAATATGAAGACCCAGCGGCTAGCCCAACTGCCGTGGACAGAAACCTTGTCTGTCGACATCGTGATCACGCCCAAGCGTTCGAAAAAGAGGCCGCATTGTCCGGGATTCATTCAACCTGCTCAAGCACGTAGCTTCACCGTAGCCGACACGCCCGCAACTGCCTATAATGCCGCCCCTATGGCTAAACAGAAGAAACACCCCACAGGGACCATCGCGCAAAATAAAAAAGCGCGACACGACTACTTCATCGAACAACGTTTCGAGGCTGGCATGGTCCTGGCCGGCTGGGAAGTAAAGAGCTTACGTGCAGGCAAGGCGCAACTGGTCGACAGTTATGTGCTGCTCAAGGACGGCGAGGCCTGGCTGCTGGGCAGCCATATCACGCCCCTGACCACCGCCAGCACCCACGTGATCGCCGATCCGACACGCTCGCGCAAGCTGCTGCTCAACAAGCGCGAGCTGGAAAAGCTCTTCGCGTCCGTGCAGCAAAAAGGCTACGCCTGCGTCTGCACGTCGTTGTACTGGAGCAAGCATTTGATCAAATGCGAAATTGCGCTGGGCAAAGGCAAGAAGGAATACGACAAGCGTGATACCGAGCGCGAGCGCGACGCCGGTCGCGAGCTGCAACGCGCGGTACGCAACAAGGGCAAGGAAGACTGATTCTTTCGCCTGGGTTATGCGTTCGCTGAAGATCCAATGTGGGAGCGAGCCTGCTCGCGATGACGGAGGCACATGCAACCTTGATGTGTCAGACAGACCGCTTTCGCGAGCAGGCTCGCTCCCACAAGGGTCCAATCACTATAGAACCCACCGACTACATCCCCTTGCGCCGCTCCGCCCGCGCCACCCGCTGCACTTCCTGACGCACCTCCTCCAACACTTCCTGCACATACAGAATATGCCGGCTGGAGACTTCCCGCGCCTGCTCGGCGTGCCCGCCCATAATGGCCTGGTACAACTCCCGATGCTGGCTGATGAGCATGTCTCGGGTTTCGCTGCGCTGTTTGTACATGCCGCCAATGTTGGTGACGACGTTGCGCCTGAGCAGATCGAACAGACCCCGAATCGTATGCAGCAACACTGCATTGTGACTGGCTTCGGCGATGGCCAGGTGAAACCGCGCATCCGCCGCACCCTCCTCAGCCCGACTCACATTTTCATGGCGTGAATAGCAATCCTGAAGCTCCTCGAACGCCGCCGTCAGCCGCTCGCGGTCCACGTCCGTGGCCCGCTGTGCCGCGTAGTAAGCGCAGGAAGCTTCCAGCGTATGGCGAAACTCCAGCAAATCACGTTGCGCTTCAGGATTGCTTTCCAACAACTGCAACAGGGGATCACTGAAGGTTGAGCCCAGCGACTCCACCACATAGTTGCCGCCGCCCTGGCGGCTGACCAGCAAACCCTTGGCCGCCAGTTTCTGAATCGCTTCGCGCAACGAAGGGCGTGACACGCCGAACTGCTCGGCCAAGGCACGCTCGGCAGGCAGGCGTTCGCCGGATTTCAGCGTGCCTTCAAGGATCATTCCTTCAAGCCGCTCGACAATATCGTCAGACAAACGGCGCTGACGAATCTGATCAAACCCCATAACTCGACTCTCCACGATCCCGACGGCTCGCCGGGCTCTCTATTCTCGCCTATCCGCGCCCCGCCGACACCCTCCAGAAGCCACTTCGACCCACAGATCAGATGCCATCGGCCGCACTCATTCGACGAAAGTTTCAGAGCGGCAAATTGACATGCGACAACCAAGGCTTTTACCCTAGCCGACAGCGCTTGTAAATTGGTCTTACCAATTATCCAAAATCGCTGACCAGTGCCTGACCAACAACAATTAGGGGCCCACCCACTATGCAAACCTGGCAACAGCTCTACAGCCCGCTCGGCAGCCTCGGCTTGTCCGCACTTGCGGCCGTCATCCCCATCGTATTTTTCTTCCTGGCCCTGGCGGTGTTTCGCCTCAAGGGACATGTGGCCGGCAGCATCACCCTGGCCTTGGCGATTGCCGTGGCGATCTTCGCGTTTCAAATGCCGGCGGACATGGCGTTCGCTGCTGCCGGTTATGGTTTTGCCTATGGCCTGTGGCCTATCGCCTGGATCATCGTCGCGGCGGTGTTTCTCTACAAACTGACCGTCAAGAGCGGCCAGTTCGAAGTGATCCGCAGCTCGGTGCTGTCGATCACCGATGACCAGCGCCTTCAGGTGCTGTTGATCGGCTTTTGTTTCGGGGCATTTCTGGAAGGTGCCGCCGGCTTCGGCGCGCCGGTAGCGATTACCGCGGCGCTGCTGGTCGGCCTGGGCTTCAACCCCCTGTACGCTGCGGGCCTGTGCTTGATCGCCAACACCGCCCCCGTGGCCTTCGGCGCCCTGGGCATTCCGATTATCGTGGCCGGCCAGGTCACCGGGATCGACGCGTTCAAGATCGGCGCCATGACGGGCCGTCAATTGCCATTGCTGTCGCTGTTTGTACCGTTCTGGCTGGTGTTCATGATGGATGGCCTGCGCGGCGTTCGGGAAACCTGGCCGGCGGCGCTGGTGGCAGGCTTGAGCTTCGCCATCACCCAATACTTCACTTCCAACTTCATCGGCCCGGAACTGCCGGACATCACGTCGGCCCTGGCCAGCCTGGTTTCCCTGACTCTGTTCCTGAAAATCTGGCAGCCAAAACGCACCGCAGGCGCCCAGATTGCCGGCGCCACCTCCAGCGCAGCCATTACCGCCAGCGTCGGCGGTTTCGGCCAGCCGCGCAGCACCGTGGCGTCCCCTTACAGCCTGGGAGAAATCCTCAAGGCCTGGTCACCGTTCCTGATCCTCACCGTGCTGGTGACGATCTGGACGCTCAAACCGTTCAAGGCGATGTTCGCCCCGGGCGGATCGATGTACGGCTGGGTGTTCAATTTCGCCATCCCGCACCTGGATCAGATGGTGATCAAGGTCGCGCCGATCGTGACCAATCCAACAGCCATCCCGGCGATCTTCAAACTTGATCCGATTTCCGCCACCGGCACGGCGATTTTCTTTTCCGCATTGATCTCGATGCTGGTGCTGAAGATCAACCTCAGAACTGGTCTTACCACTTTAAAAGAAACCTTCTACGAGCTGCGTTGGCCTATCCTGTCCATTGGCATGGTGTTGGCGTTCGCCTTCGTCACCAACTTCTCGGGCATGTCGTCCACCATGGCCCTGGTATTGGCCGGCACGGGCGCGGCGTTTCCGTTCTTCTCGCCCTTCCTGGGGTGGCTGGGAGTATTCCTGACCGGTTCCGACACCTCGTCCAACGCGCTGTTCGGCTCACTGCAAGCCACCACCGCGCACCAGATCGGCGTCAACGACACATTGCTGGTGGCAGCCAATACCAGTGGCGGCGTGACCGGCAAGATGATTTCGCCACAGTCCATTGCCGTGGCCTGCGCTGCGACCGGCCTGGTGGGCAAGGAATCGGATCTGTTCCGTTTCACCCTGAAACACAGCCTATTCTTTGCAACGATCGTGGGCTTGATCACCTTGGCCCAGGCCTACTGGTTCACCGGCATGCTGGTGCACTAAGCACGACAGCTAACACCGAAAAAGAACGACGCCGAACCACGATTCGGCGTCTGCTATTGATAACCGGGTCTGCAAGGCTGCTGAAAGATTCCTTATCTATATTCAGCAGCCTCAGCGGACGGATAACCGGGACCACCCGGAGACACGCCTGATGAGCGAGCTTTTTTACAACGCCGTGCCGAATGCGACCCGTGTCGCCCCGCCATTGCCCGAGCCTCGGCAGTACCCCAGCAACAAGCCCGAACGGGTTTACCTGTTCGGAACCTGCGTGGTGGACCTGTTCTATCCCGAAGCCGGGATGGATGCGATTCATCTTCTGGAGCGCGAAGGGATACGGGTGGACTACCCGCAAGGGCAGACCTGTTGCGGGCAACCGGCGTACACCTCCGGTTACACCGAGCAGGCCCGGACGGTAGCGCGGGCGCAATTGGCGTTGTTTGCCGGAGATTATCCGGTGGTGGTGCCGTCGGGCTCCTGTGCCGGCATGCTGCGCGAGCATTATGCCGACCTGTTCAAGGACGAGCCCGATACGCTCAAACAGGTCCAGGCCCTGGCGGCCAGGACCTATGAATTGGCCGAGTTCCTGCTGTTTGTCTGCAAAGTGCAGTTGAACGACAGGGGCGAACCGGTGAAGGTCGCGCTGCACACCTCCTGCTCGGCACGACGGGAAATGAACACCCACCTGCATGGCCGCGCCTTGCTGGCGCAGCTGGACAACGTGGAGCGAGTCGAACACAGCCATGAAAGTGAATGCTGTGGGTTTGGTGGGACGTTCAGCGTTCGCATGCCGGATATTTCCGGCGCGATGGTGGCCGACAAGACCCGCGCGCTGAAGGAGTCCGGCGCGCACCAGGTCGTCAGTGCCGACTGCGGTTGCCTGATGAATATCAATGGCGCCCTGGAGAAACAGCAGCAAGCGTTACGCGGACAGCACCTGGCGAGCTTCCTCTGGCAGCGCACCGGGGGTGTCGTATGAGCACACCGACGCTGATTCCAACCGTTGAGGTGCAGGAAGATTTTCGCGCCCGGGCCCACAAGGCGCTGGACGACACGCAACTGCGAAACAACTTTCGCACAGCGATGGATTCACTGATGACCAAGCGGGCAGCGTCCTTCAGCGATGCCCACGAAAGAGAACATCTGCGAGTGCTGGGCAATGCCGTCCGCGCTCGTGCGTTATCGAAGTTGCCCGACCTGCTCGAGCAGCTTGAAACCAACCTGACCCGCAACGGTGTGAAAGTACACTGGGCGGAAACGGTGGACGAAGCCAATGGCATCGTCCTCTCGATCATCCGCGCTCACGAGGCGCGGCAAGTGATCAAGGGCAAATCGATGGTCAGCGAAGAGATGGAGATGAACCATTTCCTCGAGGGTCGGGACATCGAATGTCTCGAGTCCGACATGGGGGAATACATCGTCCAGCTCGACCACGAGAAGCCTTCACACATCATTATGCCGGCGATCCACAAGAACGCCGGTCAGGTCGCGTCCTTGTTCCACGACAAACTTGGCGTGGAGTACACCAAGGACGTTGACCAACTCATTCAGATCGGTCGCAAGGTCTTGCGGCAGAAATTCTTCGAAGCTGACATCGGCGTCTCCGGCGTCAACTTCGCCGTGGCTGAAACCGGCACGTTGCTGCTGGTGGAAAACGAAGGCAACGGGCGGATGTCCACCACCGTGCCACCGGTTCACATTGCCGTGACCGGCATCGAAAAAGTCGTGGAGAACCTGCGGGACGTGGTGCCGCTGCTCTCGCTGCTGACCCGCTCGGCCCTCGGCCAGCCGATCACCACCTACGTCAACATGATCTCCGGCCCACGCAAGGCCGACGAACTGGACGGCCCCCAGCAAGTGCACCTGGTCCTGCTGGACAACGGGCGCAGCCAGGCATTTGCCGACAGCGAACTGCGCCAGACCCTGAACTGCATTCGTTGCGGCGCCTGCATGAATCATTGCCCGGTCTACACCCGCATCGGTGGTCATGCCTATGGCGAGGTTTACCCGGGGCCTATCGGAAAAATCATCACGCCGCACATGGTGGGCCTGGCCAAAGTGCCGGACCACCCAAGCGCCTCTTCACTGTGCGGTGCCTGCGGCGAAGTGTGCCCGGTGAAGATTCCAATTCCGGCGCTGTTGCGGCGCCTGCGCGAAGAAAACGTCAAGGCACCGGACAGTCCAAACCCGGTGATGCGTGGCCAGGGCAGTAAGTATTCGCCCAAGGAGCGCTTCATCTGGAATGCCTGGGCCCGACTCAACAGTTCGCCGCGCCTGTATCGGCTGTTCGCTTTCCTCGCCACGCGCCTGCGCGCCCTGACGCCCGACAACGTCGGCCCATGGACGCAGAACCACAGCGCCCCCAAACCCGCCGCCCGCTCATTGCATGACCTGGCCCGCGAACACCTGAACCAGCAGGGAGACCGTCGATGAGCGCCAAGGACAATATCCTCGCCAAGCTGCGTAAAAGTCTGACCGGCACCACACCAGTGGCCGACAACTTCGATGTCGACCTGGTGACGAAAACCTATCGCTACGCCCCCGAGGAGCGCATCGCTCAACTGCGCAAACTGATGGAAGCGGTGCACACCGAGATCCATCTGACGTCTGGCGAAGGTTGGCCGGCGCTGCTGGCGCAGTTGCTGCGCGACCGTCAATTACCCAGCCTGCTCATCGCCCCGACGACGCCTCACGGGCAAAAAATCACACAGTTCTGGGCGAACAATCCCGAGCTGCCAACGCTCAAGGCCTACGACCGGCCTGTCGAGCAATGGAAAGCCGAACTGTTCAACGACACCCCCGCCAGCCTGACCGGGACCCTGGGTGCAATCGCGGCAACCGGCAGCCTGATTCTCTGGCCGACGCGGGAAGAACCGCGGTTGATGAGCCTGGTTCCGCCGGTGCATTTTGCTTTGCTCAAGGCCAGCGAAATCCGCGACAACTTCTATGAAGTGCAACAGGAATTCGCCTGGGCCCAGGGCATGCCCACCAACGCCCTGCTGGTCTCGGGTCCCTCCAAGACGGCCGACATCGAACAGGTACTGGCCTATGGCGCCCATGGTCCGAAGGATCTGGTGGTTCTGATTCTGGAGGACCAATGACGCTTCCGGCCCCTTTCCTGCGCGACGTACAGCAGCTGATCCCGCCAAAGCGCCGTTTCGACGACCCGCTGTCGACCTTGGCCTTCGGCACCGACGCCAGTTTCTATCGGCTGATTCCGAAACTGGTGATACGCGTCGAATCCGAAGATGAAGTGATCGCCCTGCTGAAACTGGCCCAACGCGACCAGGTCCCAGTCACCTTCCGCGCCGCCGGCACCAGCCTGTCCGGGCAAGCCATCAGCGACTCGGTACTGATCGTGCTGGGGGATAACTGGAACGCTCGCGAAATTCGCGGCGAGGGCATGCAGATCCGCTTGCAGCCCGGCGTGATCGGCGCCCAGGCCAATGCCTGGCTGGCACCGTTCGGCCGCAAGATCGGTCCCGATCCGGCATCGATCAACGCCTGCAAGATCGGCGGCATCGTCGCCAACAATGCCAGCGGTATGTGCTGCGGCACCGCGCAAAACACCTATCACACCCTCGCCGGCATCCGCCTGGTACTGGCCGATGGCACCCGTCTGGACACTGAAGATGAAACCAGCGTGGCGGCCTTTCGTACAAGCCATGGCGAGCTGCTGGAACGTCTGGCAACCCTTGGCCGCGAGACCCGCGCCAACACCGAACTGGCGGCTCGAATTCGTCACAAATACCGTCTGAAAAATACCACTGGCCTGTCGCTCAATGCCTTGGTGGATTACGACGAGCCTGTGGATATCTTGAGCCACCTGCTGGTGGGTTCCGAAGGCACGCTCGGCTTCATCAGCGCGGTGACCTACAACACCGTCATCGATCACCCGAACAAAGCCTCGGCGCTGATCGTCTTCCCGGACGTGGAAACCTGCTGCCATGCAGTCACGGTGTTGAAAAGCCAACCGGTATCGGCGGTGGAGCTGCTGGACCGGCGCAGCTTGCGTTCGGTGCAGGACAAACCGGGCATGCCGGATTTCGTACAGCATCTGTCGACAAATGCCTGCGCCCTGCTGATTGAATCCCGCGCAGCTTCGTCATCTTTGCTGCAAGAGCAACTGGCCCGGATCATGGCATCGCTGGCCGGTTTCCCCGTGGAAAAACAGGTCGACTTCACCGAAGACCCGCGAGAAAACGCGCGACTCTGGGCCATCCGCAAAGACACTTTCCCTGCGGTGGGCGCGGTACGCAAAACCGGGACCACGGTGATCATCGAAGACGTGACCTTTCCGGTCGAGCAACTGGCCCTTGGCGTGAACCGCCTGATTGAGCTGTTCGACAAACATCACTACGACGAAGCGATTCTTTTCGGACACGCGCTGGAAGGCAATCTGCACTTCGTCTTCACCCAAGGCTTCAACAACGCCGAAGAAGTTGCGCGCTATCAAGCATTCATGGATGACGTGGCGCAGTTGGTGGCGGTGGAGTTCGGCGGTTCGTTGAAGGCCGAACACGGCACCGGCCGCAACATGGCGCCATTCGTCGAACTGGAGTGGGGCAGCGACGCCTACCAGTTGATGTGGCAACTCAAACGCCTGCTCGACCCTAACGGCATCCTCAACCCGGACGTGGTGCTCAGCGAAGATCCACAAATTCACCTCAAGCACCTCAAGCCGCTGCCGGCGGCCGACGAGATAGTGGACAAGTGCATCGAGTGCGGCTTCTGCGAGCCGGTCTGTCCGTCCAAAGACCTGACCTTGAGCCCGCGCCAACGCATCGTGATCTGGCGGGACATCCAGGCGAAAAAGCGCGCAGGCATCGACACTTCAGCGCTGGAAACGGCCTACCAATACCACGGCATCGACACCTGCGCCGCCACCGGGTTATGCGCACAACGTTGCCCGGTCGGCATCAACACCGGCGAGCTGGTGAAAAAACTCCGTAGCCGCAGCGCAACACGTACGAAAACCGCCGATTGGCTGGCAAGCAATTTCGCCATCGCCCTGCAAGGCGCACGCTTTACCCTGCACGTCGCCAACGGTGCCCGAATGCTGCTGGGCGCGCCGCGACTGGCCCGCCTGTCAGCCGGCCTGACCCGGCTGTCGAAGGGTCAGGTTCCCCAGTGGGACAACGCCATGCCGCAGCCGGAAAAAGCCATTCGCTTCAGCCCTGCCGTCTGCGACGAACGCCCGCGCGTGGTCTATCTGGCCGCGTGTGTGTCGCGCGCCATGGCGCCGGCGGCGGGTGACAAAGAACAGATGTCGCTGTATGAAAAAACCCAACGACTGCTGGAAAAAGCCGGTTATCAAGTGGTCTTCCCAGACAACGTGGACAGCCTGTGCTGCGGCCAGCCTTTCGCATCCAAAGGCTACGCGGAACAGGCCGAGCACAAACGCCAGGAGTTGATCGGCGCCCTGCTCCACGCCAGCCGCGGCGGGATCGACCCGATCTACTGCGACACCAGCCCTTGCACGCTGCGTCTGGTCCAGGACCTGGGAAATGTTCGACTGGACCTGTACGACCCGGTGCGTTTCATTCGTACGCACTTAATGGACCGTCTCGAATTCACCCCGCAGGATGCACCGATTGCCGTACACGTCACGTGCAGTACCCAGCACCTGGGCGAGAGCCAGGCGCTGATCGACCTGGCGCGCAAATGCAGCAAGCAAGTCGTGATCCCCGAAGGCATCCACTGCTGTGGTTTTGCCGGAGACAAAGGCTTCACCACACCGGAGCTCAACGCCCACTCACTGCGAACGCTCAAGGATGCGGTGCAGTATTGCAGCGAAGGCGTCTCCACCAGCCGCACCTGCGAGATCGGTCTGACGCGCCATGGCGAAATCGACTACCACGGCCTGGTGTATCTGGTGGATCGCGTCACCCGGCCCAAATCTGCTGATGCTGAGGGGCTCCCCATCGCACCCGAAGAAAAATCGAATTCCTACGTTTCGCTGTAGTCACTTGAATAGGCCCAGCTCCGTTGGGCCCTTTACCGACTCGGGCCTGGCGGCGATGTCCGGCAGCACCGAGACCAAACGTTCAAGGAGATACACATGAAGCACACTGCATTTGCTGGCTTGTTCATTTCCGCTGCGCTGTTGGCCTCTCCGGTGTTCGCAGATAACCAGGCAGACCTTTGCCAGATCAATCTGCAGAAAATCAAAGACGCCCAGGTCAGCACCGAGCAGATGAGCGAAGGCATGAAAACCGAAATTGACGCCACCGTCGGACAAGCCACGGCGGAACAGGCCAAAGGCACCGAGGAAGGCACCAAGAACTGCATCTCGCTGACCACTCAGGCCATTCAGAAATTGCAGAACAACACCAAAGGCGATCAGTAGTAACCTCGCGTCAGGCCAACCTTCGGGTTGGCCTCAGCCGCGTATTGGCGTACACTGCACAGGCTTGTCGCTCCAGTTGATTCACGGAGCTACAGGCTCGGGGCCGTTTAGGATTCGACGCCGGTTGCGAAACTTTAGGTGCATGCCGAGTTGGTAACAGAACTCGTAAATCCACTGTTGCAACTTCCTATAGTTGCCAATGACGAAACCTACGGGGAATACGCTCTCGCTGCGTAAGCAGCCTTAGCCCTTCCCTTCTGGTACCTTCGGGTCCAGCAATCACCAGGGGATGTCCGTAAACCCAAAGTGATTGTCATATAGAACGGAATCGCCGTGCAGTACGTTGTGGACGAATCGGCTAAAACTTACACAACTCGCCCAAAGCACCCTGCCCGTCGGGTCGCTGAGGGTTAACTTAATAGACACGGCTAAGCATGTAGTACCGACAGCGGAGTACTGGCGGACGGGGGTTCAAATCCCCCCGGCTCCACCACTTCATCATCTAAAGACGTCCACGGACGTCTTTTTTTGTGCCTGAAATCCAGTAAATACGGGGGTTTCAGGGCCATTGAGCTCAGCAGAGGAGTCGTGAGTTCTCACCGGTTGAGTATTCCCATGGTATTCCAAGCCATCCGAGTCATTGTTTTGGGATACCAAAACGCTGACAGAGGTAGCTCTCATGCCTGCCTCCGCCTCTCCGACCGTCAGCTCAAGCCGGTCGAGATAAAGACAAGGATTTCGTCCTCAGCCATGGTGACCTTCACCGCTCTATCGGTCTGGAAGAGATTAGGGAATGACCGAGAATGCTGATCAATCGCTCGAATTCTGGACAGGCAACTTTTCAGCCTCGCTTACCCGCCTGCATCTGTTACAGCGTGGATACTCTCGTGCCCAATGAACGTGCTCGAAGAACAGCGCCGCAATGACAAAAAAGACGGGGACTTTTTGTGGCTGCCATCGTCAGTCAACAATCGATAGGTCTGTACCCGGACGACACATCTTGTTAGATTCCGTTAATGGCAAAAAGCCACTGATCACTACTGACAAGGACGTGAGATGACCAACGTTAACGTTTACCTGCGCGAGAACCTCGGCAGCGTTTCGAACAAAATGTCCATCGCTCCGCAGATCGACGAAAAAAAACTCAACAACGCAGTCAAATCATTCGCCTTCGGTGGCAACCCTTCCAACGTGGTCGCCCTGCTCGATAACACACTGCTGGGCAGCGGCAAGGACGGCATTCTGTTCACTGGTGAACAGCTCATCTATCGCGCTTCGTTCTCCGATCCAGTCAATGTTCCCTATGCCTCGATTGCCTCGGCGGAATACGTTGAAACTGTCACCGGCAGCAAGAGTGACAAAATCGAAGTGTCGCTGCTGATCCACCGCAACGAAGGTAGCAGCCTGTCCATTACCGGCCTACTGAACTGTAACTACCGCAAACTGGCGGAAACGCTACAAGCCTGTGTGCAGGACTTCGGCGAGTACAGGGAAGAGCGCCAACTAGTTTCCATCGATGAACTGAGCGAAGCGCTGAAAGTGGCCTACGTCCAGGCTGTCATCAATATGGCTTATGACAACGACGACATAATCGATGACAAGGAATTCGCTGAAATCCTGCAGTTGATGACGCGTCTGGACCTGAGCCCCGAAACTCGCTTTACCCTGAGGGCCTACATGGGCTCCAGCAATGCGCAAATCCCCCTGGAAACCTTGCTGGCCCGAATCGATAACCACAGCCCGGGCGGTCAAATCAAGGCGCTGCATATTTCCCTGGTCAAGGATCTGATCAATCTCTTCTACAGCACCGGTGGCCGGGATATTGGCGCATTCGGGTTTCTGCAAAAACACCGCGGGCTGTTATTAGTCAGCGATGAAGAGATCGAACTGGCCGTGCTGGCAATCAAAAACGACCACGACATGCTTCGCGATGACATGACCGATGACCAGATTGTCTCGGCCCTCAAACTACTGTCCGCCAAGGCTGCGGCCGTAGGCACTCCCTTGGCGGCGGTGTACTTGTCGGGGTCGGTGGTGGGCATGTCCGCCGCCGGGCTGACGTCTGGTCTGGCTAGCTTGGGCATGGGTGGTTTGCTCGGAATGTCAGGAATGATGACGGGCATAGGCGTCGCAGTGTTGATCGGCGTAGGGACCTATGCCGGCGTGCGCAAGCTGACTGGCGCCAACGAGCTGACCCGCTCCAAGCGTCGTGAGCTGATGCTCAATGAAGTGATCAAACAAACCCAACTGACCATTTCCCTAGTGATGAAAGACATCAATTTCATCACCGGCAAACTCAACGAATACATCCTGGCCCACGGCGCTCAGGACGAGAAAATCAAGAAGCTACTGGGCCTGATGACGCAAATGACCGGCGCCGGCACGGTACTGACCGACAAATCCAACTCCGCCCAGGCCAGCGCGACCAAATTGCGCTGCGCCCAGTACCTGGACGAAGGCAAGCTCAAGTCGCTGACTCGCGAACCGACCAAAGCCGAACTCTATGACTTCATCCGCGGCTTCTATGAGGAACGCTCGGTCGTGGTCACCAGTAAGGACGCCGAAGAACAAACGGTGACCAAACTCGGTATTAAACGCGATAAAAACAGCAAGGATCTGGAAAGCCTTGCCAGGGCCTTCGAGGCCGTTGGTTACTTCAACGTAAGCGACGTTCTCAAAGGCACGGCGGCAGACGTTGCCGGCAAGGCGCGTGAGAAACTGAGCGGTCTGTTCTCATGACGCAGAAGCGCTTTCTGGACGATCAGGCGCAGGCCATGCTCGTCCAGCAGCACCAGCTCGACAAGACCAATGCTCATCTGGACAGTATGCTCAGCTCTCTCAACAGCTTGAGCCAGGACCAGCGCAGCAACGACACACTGCTCGACAGTCTGCTGGCCCAGGCGCAGAGCATTGTCAACGAGCAGGACACAGTGTTCGTCGTCGAAGAGCAGGACCTGGTGGTCTTCGATGAATACTTGCTGGATGCACCGTCGGACTATCAAACGACGCTGCAACCCCTAGCCCTGCTCGACACCATTGACATCGATGCCGACACCGACTGGCCGTCCTACCTGTCGCAGTTGGAGAACTACGCCACGCGGCACGACCTCGCCTTCGCCCAAGACCCGTTCCGCGACTTGATGACCGACAGCCAGCGCATTGCGCTGGAGAAACGCATCAAGGACGAATTTTCGATAAAAGCGGCGGCCTGCGACAAATACGACTACATGATTGCCGGCACCTGCGGCCTGATCGGCGGCCTGGTGGATGTGCTGTTCGTCGGAGTCCCCGGGAAAGGGGCGCTGAGCAAGTGGGCAGACAACCAGACCGACAACGCGGTGCAGCGGTTTGCCAAGTTTAACGGCTGGAAAGGTCCGGGCAAGCCTGGCCAAGAGACCGCCAGCGCCATAGGTTTTCTCGAGAAAAAGTTCAAGATCAATTACGACCACGGCACCAGCCATGACACGGGCGGAGCTGTGAAGAATATGTCGCTCAGCAACCATCACGTCAAAAGCCTCGGCCATTCCCCGGATCTGGTCGGAATGTTTTTTTCCATCCTCGATCAGTTCAGCAACACAGCGCACTTCGTCGACAAGGGGAAGCTGATCAGCATCAATACTGACACCTTCGAGCTCAGCGGCAGCAACGTAGTCGCCAAGGTATTTGCCGGTTTTATGAATTGGTTGGGGCATTTGTTTTCCGACATGGCCGGCTCGTCGGGCGGGCGCGGCAAAGTGAACGCCGGGCGCGGTTCAGGCATTCCAATGCCCTTCTACTCGCTGCTGCAATTTATCAATGTGGGCTCTTTCGGACAGCATCGCCAGACGTTTTCGACCATAGCGGTGAAAGTCTTCGAGTCGGGCTACGACTTACGCCACGGGTTGGCGATGGCGATCCCCGTACTGATCACCGAACTGCTCACCCGAATGATGTGGGTTGTGAAGCAGCGCTTTTATCATGAACAGGATTGGCGCGATTGCGTCCCTTCCGCCAACAATCCGGAGTTACGCCGGATGCTGCTGATCGGCCACGGCACGTTGTGCCTGGTCGATACCACCGATGCGGCCCTGCGTTCGGGCGGCAACATCGTCGCCTTCATGTTGCGCAGCAACCTAGTGGCCTGGACCCGGTTCGGGACGCTGGCGATCAAGGAAGTCAAAGCCTACTACATGGCGGGGTCGCTGGATGTGGAAGCGGTGGATGCCTATCTGGATGCGGAATATGCGCGGTTGACGGGCACTTGACATAGTCTGTGAGAAAGAGAACAGGAGATAGATTTATTTATCAAAACAAATAAATCTGTCACTTCCCCACTAGTCTCTACCTGGCCTCATCATCAAACGAGAAATTTTCACCTAGAACTGGAAGCTCACTCATTCAGACTAACACCCACATCGTTAGCAAGCATATTTAATATTGACTCATCCAACGGCCAATCTTTAATCAATCTCTGCTTGCGCTTAAGCAACATCCAATACAGAAAGAAAACAACGGATTGCTGATAGAATACGTTTATCGAATATCTTTCAGAAACCCTGTCAACTAAGTCCGGTCTTTTAGCCAGCAATTTAGCTATGCTATCAACTAAACCAGCATCAACAAAAGATTCGTACTCACTCCAAACGACGAATGAGGATTTCTGATTATGAGCTACAAGCCCCACCAAGTTCTTGTAGATCGAGTCCAATCGACCACCTATCTCAAACTCCTGAAATGGCCCATAATTAATTAACTTAGTGGCCTGCGAGAAAAACTCGTCAGTAGTCTCAATGAGAGCCATACTCTTGGCTACAGTCCGATGCACTTCCGGACGAACTTCACGCTCAGACTTATAGATAGAGTCATGAGTAAGCTCAGAGTGCGCATGCTGTAGCAACGTGCGAATCTGCAATTCGCAAGCAACATCCGCACGTAACAAAACCCCATTATACTCAAAGTCTTGCTTCGGCCGCAGAATATAATGAACAGATTTATATGTGAACAGTAACGGATTAGTCCGCATATCCTCTTTGAAATTCTTACATGCGTCAAATGCCCAATCACCTAGAGCTTGGACCACGCTGCATATAAGATCAACATCATCAAGCAAGAGAACAACGAAGCGAGCGCCTACCTTATCCTCGATATCATTATAGGGATCTTTGTAAGTTTTCTTACGATTAAAAGCTTTGTCTATCAGCGACGAGTCATCTTTGAGCCTAGTTTTAGCAGGCACTTTAAGGAAGACATTTACATCCTTTCCGAGAGAGGTTAATTCATTGCTAATTTTGGCTACAACATAATCCCCCCAAGCCTGATACACAGGCTTATCATTATGCCACCTAGCTTTGAATTCCTCTTCGTTCATTCTTGACCGACCACTTTTTCTTTGATAATCACCTTAGTCCACTCTGTAGGATCTCCGGTCTCATCAGGATCACCATCGATAGTTTCAATAGTGACCAAATTTTTAAATGCTTCAGATGGCGCGGTGATTTTAACATTGCCACCGAAATTAACCTTTCTAAATTTTAGCTTGCTCTCAATTTGGGCGGTGTCTTTGGTGAAAGCGATTTCGGGAATCCCAGCCTCATACATATGATCGCAGAAAGCGTCTTGAGTATCCACATCAAAATACTGGGAGGCAAAATCCGCACAGCTAACCGTGGAAGAATTGCTCACCTTCAAATATGTCGTTAGGGCATTTAGAAAATCGTTTTTATTTGAAGCTGAAACGTTCAAATTAGAAATAAACTCGCTCGCCTCCTCATAAAACTGACGGGTCGTCCTAGCGCTAGTTTGCGGATATCCACATCCTAAAAAACCCGAATAAAAGTATTGAGCTGCAGCTTTGCCGTCTGCCTGGCTGATCTGATTATCAGAAACCATTACTACCCATCGCGCATTAAGGTCCTCACTCGAAGCCTCGGCAGTAGCTCTTTCAAAAAATCCAGCTGTTTTATAAAGCTTTGTACCAGGCGTCAACAAAACCTCCTCAACAAACTTCAATGAAATCTCATTAGTCCGTTGATTTACTTCTTTTTCATAAGCACTATGAATTTCAGCTTTAATTATACCAATAAAGCTCTTTAATGGATGACCCTGGCGTCCCGAAAATACAACAACAATCCCCCCCGGAATAGCCTTCCGATGCTGAGCATCGTTGAGTTTGGTTGCTACGTCGTATGAGGTAAAGGCAAAATCCGCATCATTCATATCAACCAAACGATCAATGATAACTGGAAGGTCATTTGGTCCCTGGTTGACAATTTCCATTTGGACTGCTTTTGAACCACTGCCAAGAGCATCACGAACCCTGCCCTTAAATGCCTCCATTGCAGTTAGATCGAACCGAGTAAAATCACGACTCCGGATAGGTTCTATTTTTTCCGCGTCTTCACCCCGGCGAAAAATCTGATGAATGATAATTCGATCTATTGTTAGATTTGAAAGCTCCATACCCACTCCGGACATTACGACATTATAATTATTAAAATGTAAAAAACAGGTGCTATAAATAGCGGCCCAATAGGCACTAGAAAGAGTGATGGTTTATTCTTAGCAGGAAGATATCTTTTAATCAAAAACTCATCCTTGAATCCATCAGTCCTTATGGCATTTAGCCACCCAATCAAATGTACTACCCTGCTTAGCCATCGGCAAGGGGAAAAGGTATGCCCAAGGCCAAGCAGCGACCGCGCAATCGTTTCGCATAAAATCGTGCTGTTTTTTGCGGGAAGAGACCAGTTGTCGAGTGAGACTATGTAGCTCGCGAGCAAGCGCCGGTAACTGCTGAGATGCTCGAAAACAGAGGTGGGCTATTTTACTTTTTCGATTTCCCTTCCGCTCTCATCTCACGGAGTGAGTACTTTTCCCCTGTGCGCTGCAACTCCGAGCAGGTATTGGCTTTGAGTATTCCAAAAGGTATTCCATCAAAAAATGCGATATGAATATATCCCCTAAAATCAAAGGGTTCTGTCCTCAGTTCAGATTACCCCGGCACATACTCACCCTGATGGCATACGATTTCCAACTCACAGTCATCCGCCTGCCGCAGCGAAGGTCTCTGGGCTCATTGTTTCGAACTCCGCAATTTGGATGAGCGCTGGCGGCAAGCCCCTGCGCTTCGATATCCGGGGGCGATAGCCCTGCGCTATGCGTTGCACGCTGAGGCCCTGACAATGGCCAGTGTTCTGGGGGTGGAACTGGTCTGTTCCTCGTATAACCCAGCATCGCACAAACGTCGCCAAGCCTGAGGTGTAACCCCGATCTGGCGGCGGAAGGTACGGATGAAATGGGATTGGTCACAGAATCCGTGGCTGTGGGCGATGTCGGTCAGCGAGGAGTCGGTCGTGAGCATGATCTGACGCGCAGATTCGATGCGACGACGTGCGACGTAAACCAGCGGCGTTACACCAAAGGTATTTTTGAAAGCATGCGAGAAGTAACTGACACTCAGGCTGAGAACAGCAGCCAACTGATTTGTGCGTATTGATGAGTCGAGGTTAGCGTCGATGTAGTCAACCACCCGTTTAGTTTGCCAACTGGATAGGCAGCCATGGCGGCTTTTTAACTGACTATCGCTCTTTTGCAACATGACCAGGGCGCGGGTCAGGCATAGGCAGGCTGAGTCACGGTCAATGCTCAGGTGCGCTTGAGCATCTCTAAGCAATTGCATGACGCCGTCATAAGCCTCGTCGGAAATACAGCGCTGAGTCTGGCTGTCTACTGCAGTTGCCGGGGTAACGGCATGCAAGGTGGCACGCATGGCGGTGCTCCACTGTGGATCTTTATGTCCATGGCACCATGCTACGCCGTGCACTGATCGCACATAAGACAACAATGGGGGGCGCGCGCCCCCCTCAAAAGTGGGGTATTACACAGTGATGATGCCGCGCTGAATGCCGAGAGTGACCGCATGGGTGCGATTGCTGGCACCCAACTTGTCCATGATATTTCTTAAATGCCCCTTGATGGTGTCTTCCGTGATCATGAGTTCCGCGGCGATTTGCTTGTTGGGTTTACCCATTGCCACACATTGCAGAACTTGGATTTCACGAGCGGTCAGGCAGTCGTGGCTTAGGTGATCAGCCAGTTCAACAGCTATCTCTGCCGGGAAATGGTTGTTGCCTGCAGCAATAGAGCGGATGGCATCCAGCAACTCCTTGCGTAGACTACTTTTCAATAAGTAGCCGATAGCTCCCGCCTTGATTGCATGTAAGGCCCGTACATCACCCCGATAGGTGGTCAGAATGGCAATGCGTGCGCAAGGAAACTCGGCGCGAATGGCATGAATCGCCTCGATGCCATCCATCTCGGGCATTTGTAGATCCATCAGGGTGACGTCCGGGCGCAGCGAGCGAAATAGCTGAAGCGCTTCGTGCCCATTGGTCGCCTCGCCGACCAGCGCTATGTCTGATTGGGCTTCAAGGACGGCCGCTATGCCCTCGCGCAGCAGAGGGTGGTCATCGACGACCAGCACGCGTATCTGTTCATTCTCTGGGTGCACACTCAGGGCCTCAATTGGGTCAATACACGTAGCCACTGGCTAAGTCGTCGCGGGATACGTCGATAGGCCGTTGCCGCGGGTACAGTCAGTTGAATTTCAGTGCCACTGTGGGCTCCTCTTTGAATAGACAGCCGCCCGCCGATTTTTTCGGCCCGCTCCAGCATGCCGTGTAAGCCCCAGTGATTGGGGCGGATATTGGGCGGCAGATACTGTGGGTTGATGCCGCTACCATTATCGCCAACGCTCAGCTGAAATGCGTGTTTGGTGTAGACGATCTGGATTTCCACGTTCTGCGCATTGGCATGTCGAAAGGCGTTCATGATCGCTTCACAGCCTATCCGGTAGCTTTCTTCACCGACTATAGGGTGCAGCGGCAGTGGCGTGCCGTGGCTGCTCAGGGTAAAGCGCGTACTGCCTTCTAGCTGCAGCTCACTCGTGACAGCGGCAAATGCATCGATCAGGTTCAGAGCAGGCTCGTTCAGATCACGCAGATTATTCACCCGCTCTCGTGCCTCCACCAAAACCTGATCTGCGCGGTCTAGCGCTCTCTCCATTCTGCCTCGAGCCGGATGAGTACTGGGGATTTGCTCAGTGGCGGCTTGGAAACTCAACATAAGGCCCTGCACACCCTGGAGTAGGGTGTCATGCAGTTCACGGGCGATTCGCTCGCGCTCGGCGTGTCGCTCCTCGAGGCGGTCCCGCAGATTCTGGGCTGAACGGCGAATATTGAAGCGATGCAGCATCCACAAAACGCTTACCACTGCTAGACCGCTCAATACGATAAACAGTGGGGTGTGGTAGAAAACGGGTCGAATACTGAAGCTCAGCACGGCCTCTTCGGTGCTCAGTAGCCCATCCTGATTGGAGGCTAATACGCGGAACCTATAATCTCCGGGGCCGAGCCCCGTATAGATGGCGCTACGTTTTGAACCCGCCTGCTGCCAGTCTGTGTCGAACCCCTCCAACAAATAGCGAAAGTGCAAGCCTTGCATGCCTGAGAGGCTGAGCGCTGTGTAAGAAATTTCGATGCTTCTTGGCTCTGCTCCCAGCCGTGACAACTCACTGGGTGGGGGTTCCTTACCATCGACATTGAATGATTGGATAACTACCTTGGGGGCGGCTTTACTCTGCACGTAGCGAGTTGGATCGATCCAGGTCACGCCCTTACTGGTGCTAAACCATAGACGTCCATCCGTACTACGCACTGCAGTGGGTAATGGGAGTACTTGGTGGGGGTCGTTGGCCAGGCCACCAATCACCTCATAGCTGCGGTAACCTATCTGGTATAGCGGGTCAGCGATGGCGCGCTTTAATTCACGAGCGGTCAACTGATAGACCCCGGCTTTGCCGTGGAGCCAGAGATTATAGCTACCGTCACCTTCAGGTTCTCTGGGAGGTACGGCTAGAATCGCGTAGATATTGTCGAACAGTCCATTGTCCGGTAGGTGAAGGCTGTGGAAGCGCTCACCATCGAAGAAGGCCACTCCCCGCTGGCCACCAACCCAGGTGAGATGGCCCTGATGTAGCATCGCGGTGACATGACCAACCTTTAAGCCTTCGTCCGCCCCCCAGTGTCGTTGTACCTTGCCGTCGTGAGTCACAATCAGGTTATTGCGGTAGCCGAACCAGAGCCTGCCAAGAGGATCAGTGGTAGCGCTGACAGGCATTAACTGGCTTGGATCAGCATTAGGCGGGGCAACGATTGACCAACGTCCGTCTCGAAGAACAAACAACCCTTTGCGGTTGATCGAAACCCACAGGTCGCCCGCCTGATCGAGAGTCATCGCGCGTACGGCTGAGTCAAGCGCATCCTGAGTTGGTAATGAGGCAACTCGCTCGATTTTGTCTCCTTGCGCACGCCAGATACCATTGCTGCCAGCCATCCAGATATCACCGTTAGCATCACCAAAGGCATTACTAATCGGTGCCGGTATATCCAGAGTGGTCAGCCCCGTACTGCTCAGGCGCATTGCAGGTAGGTTGCTGGTACCTGCCCAGACACTGCCTGCCGCACCGGCAACCAATGCGAAATTCTGGGCGTTGTGTGGAAATGCGGCCGAGACCATAGCACTTGGCCGAAAACGGTCTAGTCCGGCGCTAGTGCCCACCCAAATATTGCCGTCGACATCTTCGAGTATTGGAAGAACGTTATCTGCACTCAAGCCATCCTTGGCCATAAACGCTTCTTGGTGATCGAAGGCGTCAGTTATCGATAGCGCGTTGAGGCTGGCAGAGGCTGGCACATAGCGAACGCCCTTACCGCTGGTACCCACCCATATCGCCCCGGCGCTGTCGAATAACAAACCATTAGCACCGTCGATTACGGTCACCTGGGTCGCCGCATCGCCTTCGCTTGGCACGATTCGGCGCAGCGAACCGCCATATCGTTCGGCCATCCAGATGGCCCCATCTGGAGCCTGAGCCATTTGACTCACCCAACCCACCGCAATGCCTGCATCGACAAACGCTCGGGCACCCGACGGCAGGTAGAACAGGCGATCTTCATTGGCTGCCCATAGCGTCCCATCGCGGTCGAGGAGTACCGCGCGAGCATGTCGTCCCGGAAAGTTCCAGTCGGTACCGATACGTTGCCAGGCGTTACCGTCAAACCGTGCCAAGCCATCATTTGCGGCGATCCAGACTGCGCCACTGTGATCCTTGGCGATGCTATAGACCACTCCGCCAGGCAACCCAGCGCTGACTGGGTAAGTGGTTATGCCCGTGTCGGTGATCAGGCTTATGCCCCCAGTACGGAGACCGGCCCACAGGCCCTCATCCTCCGCCTTGAGTACGGAAATGATGCCAAGCGGGTTACCGTCTGGCGGGGTATAGCGCGCGAAGTCCAGACCATCAAAGCGATAGAGCGAATCGTTGGTTCCGAGCCAGAGATAACCGTCTCGGGTCTGGGCCAAAGCCCCTACCTGGCTAGGTCCCTCATCAGCGACGGTCCAACGGTGGTGCTCCAGCGTGTCCAGTAAGTAGTCGGAGGCCGTTGCCGTCGTACTGAACCATGGCAGGCAAACCAACAGCATATGGATTGCCAACGCCGTGCATGTGCGCCAGCGATTTCCTGGGGTGAACATCTGCTGTTTGGTTGGGTAAGATCCCAATACGCTAATCACCGCGCGAACCTGAAAAAAATCAAAAACGACCCAGCTGAGTTTGCGCCCATTCAATTGTGTAGTCAGCTACTTGCTCCCAACCTGGTTCGGTGATGAGCCAATGGCTGTACCCGGCAAAGCACTTGAGCGAGGTGCTGGCCGCAGAGCGGTTGTAGTGCCGATAGTTCGACGTCACCACGCATGGCCGTACGCTGTGATCGTTCTCGGCGGCGATCAACAGCAGCGGTGCTCTGCGGTCATTGGCAAAATCGACATAGGTGCCAATACCGAAAGCCGCTTCAAAGAAAATCCGCCCCGGTGCTGGCACGATATGGTTTGCATATAGCAGCGCAATATCCTGGATCGCCATAGCCTGGGTAAATTGTTGGGTAAATTCTGGTAGCGGAAAATACATGACTCGCTTCCAACTGCCCCAAGCCATGCGCATGGGTATCGCCCTGGAGAGAACGCTCAAGCGCGGTATTACCCCGCGCGGGGGTATCGCTGCAATCGCAATGCCGGCACAGCCAAGACCACGATCCAACAGCATCTGAACGAGCAGACCACCCAGCGAGTGGCCAATCAGCAAGGGCGGCTGAGGCATGCGCCGAATCAGCGCTGCATAGTGCTCAATAATTTGTCTGATCCCAAGCCGTGGGAAATCGGTATGTGGCGCGCTGCGCAGCCTCTCTGGCGGCCCCTCCGATAAGGGCCAAGGTGGCGCAATACAGGTGTAGCCGCATGCCCGATAGCGACTGGAGAAATTATCCCAGGCGGCGGCAGACAGCCATTCGCCATGTATGAATAGCACGGTTGTATTCATCCCTGATCCCATAACAAGCGTTTTTCCGAGGCGCGAGTGAGATTGCGCTCGTGCATCAACGCCTCAATAAGAATCAGCAGATTGAGATCCACCTTGCGCATGTCACTGCGGCTCATGCGTTGACTCCTTTGTGAATGCGCTCAGGTGTGGGACTTAGCGGGGGCCAGGTAGTGATGAATGCGTATGGCGACCCCGACCGCTTGGAACTGGCGAGCCGCAGCCTCGACGCGTTGTTCGGCACGGGTTACCCGGCCGTGGTGGCGCAGATGTTCAAGCCAGGACTCATCAAAGAAAAACTCCAGCCAACGTTGCGGATGCTCACTGTCCTGGACCAGCCCCCAGGAAAAGGCACCATTGCGCATTCGCATGCTGCGTACATCCTGCATGGCAAGGCGAAACTGTTCTGCCTGCGACGGATCGACTTGGTATTCAAGGGTGACCATCACTGGACCGCGTTCCTGGTCCTGGTCATCGGCAAGGATCGGTGCAGGCCAGTGCAGGGACGGGGCCAGGTCTTCGGTCTCGGTGACCGGCAAATGGAAGTGCAGGGTCAGTACGATGCCCACCAGCAGAACCCCGCCAGCGATCAGCAGGGTGAGGCTGATCGACAGGTGGCTGGCGACGAAGCCCCACAGCGCGCCGCCGGCCGCCATGCTGCCGAAGAACACCAGGATGTATACCGACAGTGCCCGCGCCCGCACCCAGTTGGGTACGGAAGTCTGTGCTGCCATTTGCAGGCTCGACAACACGGCGATCCAGGCCGCGCCACTGATCATCATCACAGGTATCAGCCAGTACAGGTTGCGCACCCCGGCCAGCGCGCAAAGCACCAGGGCGTAGAGCAGGCTGGAGCCGGCCACCAGGTGATCGGGGTTCACCGCATCACGGATGCGCGGCAGTAAAGTAGCGCCGAGCACTGCACCGACGCCGACACTGCCGAGCAGCAGACCGAAATCGCTGGCGCTGCCGTTCAGTTCAGCGCGTACGATCAGCGGCAGCAGCGACATGCCGGCACTGGCACCGACGAAGAACGCCGCCGACCGCACCAGCACCGCTTGCAACGGCTGGGAGCTGCGGCTGTAGCGCCAGCCTGCGCGCATGGCACCGAGCAGCCGTTCCGCCGGGAACAACGCGGGTGTCTGCTCGCGTTTCCAGGTATACAGCACCGCCATCACCGCGAGGAACGATACGGCGTTCAGCGCGAAGGTGGCCCAGGGGCCGGTGAGGCTGACCAGTACCCCGGCAATCGCCGGTCCGATGGCCCGGGCGACGTTGATGCCAAGGCTGGACAGGGCGATGGCCGAACCGAGGTCGCGCTTGTCGACCAGTTCGGGCGTCAAAGCTGACCAGGCCGGCATCATCAGTGCAGTCCCCACGCCCATGCTCAGGGTCAGGAGGAGCAGCAGCGCGACGGTCATCATGCCGTTTAGCGTGAGCAGAGCCAGGAGCATCGCCACCGCGGCCATCCACACTTGCACCATAAGCAGGTAGCGACGCTTGTCGACGATGTCGGCCATGGCTCCCGCTGGAAGAGCAAGAAAGAACATCGGCGCGGAGCCTGCAACCTGCACCAAGGCAACGTGCATGGGGCTGGCCGACAGCGTCGTCATCAACCAGCCGGCCCCTACTTCGTGCATCCAAGTGCCGATGTTGGAGGCAATGCTGGCCAGCCATAGCCAGCGGAAAGTGCTATGGCGCAGCGCGCTCCAGGGGGAGCGCTTTTCGATAGTCGTGTCCATGTTCAGAAAGCGAAGCAGGAGCAGCCGAAGGCACCCCAGAAACCTTGGTAGTTACTGACGGGTACGGATGACCGACGCACCTTGTCATGGCTATGCGCATGCACCGCGCAAGGGCCTGAGCATTGATGCACCTGAGTCAGCAGCGGTGAAGCGGGACGCCAGTGGCCGGGTACCTTGGCAACCGGTGACCAGTCCGGCATGACCGGCAGGCTCGGCGGCGACAGCTGGTCGAATTCCGCGGCGCCGTAGACCACTTTGCCGTCGACGACGGTCAGCACCGACTCGATCCACTTGATCGCCTCTTCCTCGACACTGAAGAAGTCCGCCGACAGGGCCGTGAGGTCAGCCAGTTGCCCGACCTTGATCTGGCCCTTCTTGCCTTGCTCTGACGAAAACCAGGCACTGCCATGGGTAAAGAGCTGCAGGGCGGTGTCACGCGAAAGACCGTTAGGGTACAGCTCCAGCCCTCCAACGGTTCGGCCGCTGACCAGCCAATAAAGCGAGGTCCAGGGGTTGTAGCTGGAGACGCGAGTTGCATCAGTCCCTGCCCCAACTGGTACGCCTTCAGCCAGCATGCGTTGAATTGGCGGGGTCTGTTCAGCGGCCTTGCTGCCGTAGCGGTCGACGAAATACTCGCCTTGGAAGGCCATGCGGTCCTGAATGGCAATGCCACCGCCAAGGGCGCGTACCCGCTCGATGTTCTTCGGACTGATGGTTTCAGCATGATCGAAGAACCATGGCAGGCCATTGAACGGAATGTCGCGATTGACTCGCTCGAACACATCGAGCATTCGCGAAATGGATTCGTCGTAGGTCGCGTGCAGCCGGAACGGCCAGCGCTGCTCGACCAAGTGACGGACCACGGGTTCCAGGTCCTGCTCCATAGTCGGCGCAAGGTCTGGCCGAGGTTCGAGGAAGTCTTCGAAGTCTGCGGCAGAGAACACCAGCATTTCACCGGCACCGTTGTGCCGGAAGAAGTTATCGCCATCGCCAGGCTTGACCATGGCGCTCCAGTTCTTGAAGTCGGTCAGCTCTTCCTTGGGTTTCTGGGTGAACAGGTTGTAGGCGATGCGCACGCTCAACTGGTTGTGCTTGGCCAGCTCGCGGACCACTTCATAGTCGTCCGGATAGTTCTGAAAACCACCACCAGCATCGATGGCACTGGTCACGCCA
Source organism: Pseudomonas sp. N-1-13 (assembly GCF_057787095.1). Classification (NCBI taxonomy): domain Bacteria; kingdom Pseudomonadati; phylum Pseudomonadota; class Gammaproteobacteria; order Pseudomonadales; family Pseudomonadaceae; genus Pseudomonas; species Pseudomonas sp. N-1-13. The sequence goes on from NZ_JBYNRI010000001.1 coordinate 5,068,120, forward strand.
AGGCGGTTGAGTTCGCGCATAAACTGGCGTGTCGAGTTGACCTGGTATTCCAGCGGCAGCTTTGGCCCCTTGGCCAGGGTCGAATAGAGAATCATCGCGTTGGGTTTGGCTACCAGCATGCCGGTGGGTTCGCCATTGCTGTCGCGGACAATCTCTCCGCCCGGCGGATTAGGCGTATCGCGGGTATAGCCGACAACGCGCAGTGCCGCCCGATTCAGGAGGGCGCGGTCATAAAGGTGCAGAACGAATACCGGCGTATCTGGTGCGGCCTTGTTCAATTCGTCCAGAGTAGGCAGGCGACGCTCGGCAAACTGGAATTCATTCCAGCCCCCCACGACCCGAACCCATTGCGGAGCAGGCGTGCGATCAGCCTGATCCTTGAGCATCCGCAACGCGTCAGCGAGAGATGGAACACCCTCCCAGCGCAGTTCCAGGTTGTAATTCAGGCCACCACGGATCAGGTGCAGGTGCGAGTCATTGAGACCTGGGATCACCGTACGCTTTTGCAAGTCGACAACCTGGGTCGCATCTCCGCGGACCGCCATGGCCTCTGCGTCGCTGCCCACGGCAATGAACTTTCCGTCCTTAATGGCCACAGCTGTTGCTTGCGGCTTTTCACGATCCACGGTGTGCAGACGGCCGTTGTAAAGAATCAGATCGGCTTCCATGGAACCTCCCGCAGGGTTGGCGAAAGAGCTGCCGGCGGAGCCGGCAAAAGGCAGGGCAGACCAGAGTGCTCCCGCGGCTCCGAGAACGGAGCTGGTAGCGAGAAACCGGCGACGGCCTTTGTCTGACAGATCTTCACTCATGATCATTCCTCGTGGCGTTGTGGGTTGAGCCAGGCGCCTGGCGATCACTCGAATCCAGCCAGCTCCGTTACGGCGGGTAGACCCGAACTGATTTGAAGTCGGGTCGACCTATAGTGCCGACCCGACAGAGGTCAGATCTTCGCCGCAACAGGCTCCAGCGTCGGCCCGTGTGTTACCCGCTCAGGAGCCTTGTGCACCATGGTGTAGGCGTAGTCGACGCCCATGCCATACGCGCCAGAGTGCTCTTTGACCAATGCCATAACGGCGTCGTAGGTATCGCGGTTCTTCCAGTCACGCTGCCACTCCAGCAGAACTTGCTGCCAGGTCACTGGGACAACTCCAGCCTGAATCATGCGTTGCATGGAGTAATCGTGCGCAGCTTGGCTGGTACCGCCAGAGGCATCGGCCACCATATAAATTTCATAGCCGGCATCATGCATCGCGGACAGTGCGAAAGTCGTATTGCAGACTTCGGTCCACAAGCCAGAGACGATCACCTTGTTACGGCCATTCTTTTTCAGCGCATCGCGTACTTTCTGGTCGTCCCAGGAGTTCATCGAGGTACGCTCAAGGATCGGTGCCTCAGGAAAAACGGCCAGTAATTCCGGATAGGTATGACCCGAAAAGCTTTCTGTTTCGACCGTGGTGATGATGGTTGGAATAGAGAAAATCTTCGCGGCCTTGGCCAGGCCCACGGTGTTGTTCTTCAATGTCTGCCGATCAATGCTTTGTACCCCAAATGCCATTTGCGGCTGTTGATCGATGAAGATCACTTGGCAATTGCTTGGTGTCAGCACTTCGAGTTTTGGATTGGTCATTTCAATCACCTGGTGTGTTCGCGCGTGAATGCTGATGATCGCCATGGCGTAAACGCAGTGCTGCAGTCATGGCGATGTCGTAGATAGGCCAATTTTTAGTAGGCCCTCAGTCCCTCAATCTTGCTGAAAGCCATGGGTACTATCTCCAGAGCGGCTGCCTGCGAATTGGACAGGCTTACGGTTCTGGAACATTTATGAGGTGAATGTGTGGCTTTAGGGCCGTTGGTTTCTACAGGCCCTTCTTGACAGGGTCCATGCCTGACGTGGCCAGCCCACTCGCATGCCCCAGTAACCAGTGCTCGCATCGTGCGCCACGGACTTCGGGATGAAACTGCAGACCGAGTACGTTTGGCCTCATGAGAGAAGGCCTGATTGCGGCACAGTGGCAAGGTACGCAGGGTCAGGATGGGGGTTGCGAAAGAGATGAATACCGAGCAGTCCTGGCCATGAGGATGTGTTCGAGGTCCTTCAGCGCGGCCGCTGCGGTGGCGATCGGCTCAGCGCCACAGCCGATTGCCAGCGTCTCGCCCATTGCGTCGCTGCTGATACGGATCGCCTTGCTCTTTGCGCTGACGTGGGCGAACGGATCGGACAGCGGATAGGCCTTGATGCCGACGCTGGCGCGGATAACACCGTCTGCGCGGGTGAGGCTGGCGATCAGCTTGGGAACGAGCCCCCTCTCGCGCCACGCCTCGATGCGCTCTGCCGTGACCGACTGAATACCTTCGACCACCAGGTCGTCCATCGTCAGATCGGCACCAAGACCGAAGTTGGCCAGTAGCAGGAGCTTGCACGCGGTATCCCAGCCTTCCGTGTCGTTGCGCGGGTCAGCTTCGGCGAACCCTCCTGCCTGCGCTTCACGCAACGCCGCATCGAAGCTGAGGCCCTGTGTGCCCATGGCGTCAAGCAGGTAGTTGGTCGTGGCGTTGAGGATGCCCTCGAGGGCGAGCACCTTGCAGCCGGCCAGGCTATGGTCGAGAAGATCGAGTGTCGGCAGGGCGGCAGCGGCTGCACCACTGAGTTTGAGCATCGCCCCCGAGGCCTGCGCGAGTTCGCGCAATTGTCGCCCGCTGTGGACCAGAGCGCCCTTCGATATAACGATGCAGTCCAGACCGGCCGACAGCGCCGTACGAAGGTAGGCAAGACCCGGCTCGCCGCTGCGAAAATCGCTCGGCCCTGCCTCGATAAGAACGTCTGCGCCGCTCGCCATCACGAAATCCGGCCCTGAAAGACCCGCCTGCAGTGCATTCAACTGATGCGGGTGCAGGCCGTTCGCGTCAGCCAGGCCTGCACGTGATCCGCACACCGCGACCAGGCTAACGTCCACGCCGTAAACCTGGCGATAGCGCTCGCGTCGGGACAGGAGCAGGTCGGCTGTGGCACGTCCGACGCCGCCGAATCCGGCGATTGCAACTTTGAGCGTTTGCATGAGTTCGCTCCTTTGGCCTCTGCTTGGCATGGTAAGCCGCTCGGTTGCCGCTTGCCACAGCCAACGCTTCCCCCACAAACCCCGGCATCACCAAGCTTTTGCATCATCCGCTACAACTCAAGCATCAAGGCTCCTCACCTCATTCCCCAACCGCACCGGCGCCTCCCCAGTAATCTCGTGCAGCAGTGCGGTGACGGTCTCTCCCTCGATCGCCCCCTGCTCCTGCAAAAGGTCCGCCACCGCGCGGACGGCAAACCAGTAACGATGCACAAGGCAACTGCTACGGGCGATGGCTCGGGATTCGGCGTCGAGCAACAGGCGTGGGGGCAGCAGGCTGATCAGTTCATGCCCGCGGACGAGGTCTGCGCGGCCACTGCTTCGGAACAGCCGGTCGGATTGGCGATGTCGGTAGATCGCTTCGGCCACAGGCCCTGAAAAGCAATGGATCAGGTCGCGCTCAATAAAGTCGACCATCGATGGCAAATATTCAGCAATTCCCCGGGCGGTGAAGGCCGGGCGCAGGACGAGGTAATCGGCCTCCACTAACCCTTCGGCGTGTTGCGGGTGACCGAGCAGGTCGAACATCGGTCCCGCGCGGGCTTCAGCCCGGGTGCGTACGGTGACGCGTTTTATAGGCTGGCCGTTCCACCAAAAAGCCAAGGCGTGGCCGGCTTCGTGGATGGCCGTGCTGCGGGGGCGTTCGTTCATGGTCCGGTCCTCTCCCGTAACCAAGCGCTGGCCTTATCATCTGCCTCGACCGGCAAGCCGGGTAAAAGAATCTGCCTATTAACCATTAATACTGCGGCTATTAGCGATCTGCCACAGAAGGACTAGCCTTGATTCAGCGCCAGCGTAAGCTGGCCGGATCAGACCTGATAAGAGATACGAAAGCGTTCGAAACGTACTGGGCTTGCCGTGGGCCACGATGTGGGCAATCGACGTCGATTGCCGGAAGGCCGAACGATCAATGAGCGAACTGTGAGCCCTGCATCTACGTATTGATTTTCACCTGTCGCTATAGAGCCCCCGCGGGCTGGATAGCTGGATGAATACGACCAAGGTAGCTCCTCATGGCAAACGAATCGAAATGCCCGTTCAATCATGCTGCGGGTGGTGGCACCACGAACCGTGACTGGTGGCCCAACCAGCTGAATCTGAAAATCCTGCACCAACACTCCCCGCTGTCCGACCCCATGGGCGAGGATTTCAACTACGCCGAAGCATTCAAAAGCCTGGATTTCCAGGCCCTGAAAAATGACCTGAATGCGTTGATGACCGACTCCCAGGACTGGTGGCCGGCGGACTTCGGGCACTACGGCCCGCTCTTTGTCCGTATGGCCTGGCACAGCGCCGGCACTTACCGCACCGGCGACGGGCGCGGTGGCGCAGGCTCCGGCCAACAGCGTTTTGCGCCCCTCAACAGCTGGCCGGACAACGTCAGCCTCGACAAGGCGCGCCGGCTGTTATGGCCGATCAAGCAGAAGTACGGTCGCAACATATCCTGGGCCGACCTGATCGTGCTCACCGGCAACGTCGCGCTGGAATCCATGGGCTTCAAGACCTTCGGTTTTTCCGGCGGTCGTCCCGACGTCTGGGAGCCGGACGAAGACGTCTACTGGGGTTCCGAAAACAAATGGTTGGGCGGCGACACCCGCTACGGCAAGCCGGATAAAGCCGCGATGCAAGATCCCGGCGAAGGACAACTGGTGGCCGAGCCGGGCAATGAAGAAAGCCGTACCGATCTGGGGCGCAACCTGGAGAACCCGCTGGCCGCCGTGCAGATGGGGCTGATCTACGTCAACCCGGAAGGCCCCGAGGGTCAACCTGACCCGGTCGCTGCGGGGCTGGATATCCGCGAAACCTTTGGCCGCATGGCGATGAACGATGAAGAAACCGTGGCCCTGATTGCCGGCGGCCATGCCTTTGGCAAGACCCACGGCGCAGGGCCTGCGGACAATGTCGGCGCCGAGCCTGAAGCCGCCGGCCTGGAACAACAGGGCCTGGGCTGGAAGAACGCATTCGGCACCGGCAAAGGCCCCGATACCATCACCAGTGGTCTGGAAGTGACCTGGACCACCACACCCACCCGCTGGAGCAACAATTATCTGGAGAACCTGTTCGGGTTTGAGTGGGAGCTGACCAAGAGCCCGGCCGGTGCGCATCAGTGGACACCGAAAAACGGTGCTGGCGCGGGCATCATCCCAGACGCCCACGATCCGTCCAAGCGTCGCAATCCAACCATGCTGACCACTGACCTGGCGCTGCGCTTCGACCCGATCTACGAAAAAATCTCACGGCGCTTCCTGGAGAATCCAGAGCAGTTGTCCGACGCCTTTGCCCGGGCCTGGTTCAAGTTGATCCACCGCGACATGGGCCCGCTCTCGCGCTACCTCGGCCCGGAACTGCCCAACGAAGAGCTGCTCTGGCAGGACCCTATCCCGGCAGTGGACCATGCTCTGGTCAACGACAGCGACATCGCGTCCCTTAAAAGCAAACTGTTGGCCTCGGGCCTGTCGGTTTCACAACTGGTGTCCACCGCCTGGGCGGCCGCGTCCAGCTTCCGTGGCTCCGACAAGCGCGGCGGTGCCAACGGTGGCCGGCTGCGTCTGGCCCCGCAGAAAGATTGGCCGGCCAACCAGCCGGAACAATTGGCGCAGGTGCTGGCGACTCTCGAAAAAATCCGGGACGAGTTCAACGGGGCCCAGTCCGGTGGTAAAAAAATCTCCCTGGCGGACCTGATCGTGCTGGCTGGCAGCGCCGGCATTGAACAGGCGGCGAAGAATGCCGGGCTCAGCGTGACGGTGCCTTTTTCGCCGGGGCGCATGGACGCCAGCCAGGAGCAGACCGACGTCGAGTCGTTCGGCTTTCTTGAACCCATCGCCGATGGCTTTCGCAACTACCTCAAGGGCAGGTATAGCGTATCCGCCGAGGCACTGCTGATCGACAAGGCGCAACTGCTGACCCTGAGTGCACCGGAAATGACCGCACTGATCGGCGGCCTGCGCGTACTCGATACCAATGTCGGCCAAACCCGGCATGGGGTTTTCACCCAACGGCCAGGTGCGTTGACCAACGACTTCTTCGTCAACCTGCTGGACATGGGCGTGGAATGGAAACCGCTCTCAGACGACCAGCAAACGTTCGAAGCCCGCGACCGCAAGACCGGTCAGGTCAAATGGACCGGCACTCGTGTCGATCTGGTTTTCGGCTCCAACGCCCAACTACGGGCTCTGGCCGAAGTGTATGCCAGCGCAGATGCGCAGGAGCAGTTCGTCAGCGACTTCATTGCGGCGTGGGTCAAGGTGATGAACCTGGATCGGTTTGATCTGAGGTGAGGTTGTCAGGCGCAGAGAAGCCCTCAATCTGATCCAGGTTGAGGGCTTCGTTCTCTGCTCATTGCCACCCGCCTCTCATGAACTTTTCTTCACCCCACGCGTTCGCGTGATTGGGTAAAGTCCCCTCGCTCATTCAAGAAACTAAGGTTTTGGCCCGCCCTCCCGCGGGCTTTTTTTTGCCTGGAATTCAGGATAACCCTGAGGCGCGCAGCAAGTTCTCCAGCCAATGCCTGACACTCCAAAAAAATCCTTTCAGATCCAGAGTCGGCAGCCGATACAGCCCTGTTACACGTTTTAGCTGGCTCAAAAACAACAATCTTCCAGCGTACCGACGATCAAGCAGCACAACGTTCCTGGAGGAATATGATGAATAGCTGGTTTGGCAACATTAGCGTCAACATGAAACTGGGCCTGGGCTTTGGCCTGGTGCTGGTACTGACCTGCGTCCTGGCACTGACCAGTTGGACCAGCCTGGGAGGGCTGATCGACCGCAGCAACTGGATGAGCGACATCACCAAGCTCAATGCCGGCTTGACCAAGCTTCGGGTCGTGCGCCTGCAATACATGCTCACCAATGGCGACGAGACCGCCGCACAGAATGTGCAAACCACCCTCGATAGTTTCGTTGCGCAACAGAACGCGCTGCTGAGCAGCTTCAAGAGCCCGGAAAACGTCAAGCTGCTCAAGGAGCAGAGCGCGACGATCAGCGCCTATCAGGTGTCCCTGAACAAAATGCGCAACGCCTACCGCAGCGCCAACACCGCCCGCGACGCGATGACTGCCAACGCCGGGACCGCTTACCAGCTGATCGAGACGATCAATACCGACGTTCAGCAAATGCTCTCGAGCGACCAGCGCCTGGAACAGTACCAGGCCATCACCGAGGCCAAGCAGGCGTTCATGTTGGCCCGCTATGAAGTGCGCGGCTACACCGCCAACAGCAACCCCGAAAACGAACGCAAGGCCGTCGCCCAACTGGATGCCGCCCTCGCTTCGCTCCAACCGTTGAATGCGTATTTCGCCAGCACCCGGCAAGGTGAGCTGCGTCAGCTCGAAGCTGCCCTGACTCAATACCGCAGCTCCGTCCAGGCTTTCACCCAGGCCATTGCCGAGGCGGTGCAGGCCCGCAAGGAAATGACCGACCAGGGCACGACCATCGTCTCCCTGAGCGAACAGCTGTATCAGATCCAGCTCGACCGTCGCGATGCCGAAAGCGCCCAGGCCCGCACCCTGCAACTGGTCAGCACGTTGTTGGCGTTGCTGGTAGGCATCATCGCGGCGGTCATCATCACTCGCCAGATCACCCGACCGCTGCGCGAAACCCTGGCCGTGGTCGATCGCATTGCCAGTGGCGACCTCTCGCACAACCTCATCGTTACCCGTCGCGATGAGCTGGGCGTACTGCAACAGGGCATCGCACGCATGGGCGTGACCCTGCGCGATTTGATCAGCGGCATCCGTGATGGCGTGACCCAGATCGCCAGTGCTGCCGAACAATTGTCCGCAGTAACCGAGCAGACCAGCGCCGGCGTCAACAGCCAGAAAGTCGAGACCGATCAGGTGGCGACCGCCATGCACGAGATGACCGCCACGGTTCAGGAAGTTGCCCGCAACGCCGAAGAGGCATCCCAGGCAGCCGCCGCGGCAGACGGTGAAGCCCGTGCCGGCGACCAGGTGGTCAACGAAGCCATCGCCCAGATCGAGCGCCTGGCCAGTGAAGTGGAGCGCTCCACCGACGCCATGACCGTGCTGCAACAGGAAAGCGACAAGATCGGCAGTGTCATGGACGTGATCAAGGCCGTCGCCGAACAAACCAACCTGTTGGCCCTGAACGCGGCAATCGAAGCGGCGCGCGCCGGTGAAGCCGGTCGTGGCTTCGCGGTGGTTGCCGACGAAGTCCGTGGCCTGGCCCAGCGCACACAAAAGTCCACCGAGGAAATCGAAGGCCTGGTGGCCGGTCTGCAGAACGGCACCCAACAAGTGGCCGCCGTGATGAACAACAGCCGCAGCCTTACCGACAGCAGCGTAGCCCTGACCCGCAAGGCCGGTGTATCACTGGAAAACATCACCCGCACAGTGTCAAACATCCAGTCGATGAACCAGCAGATCGCCGCCGCTGCCGAAGAGCAAAGCGCCGTGGCCGAGGAGATCAGCCGCAGCATCATCAACGTACGCGACGTGTCCGAACAGACCGCCGCCGCCAGCGAAGAAACCGCAGCGTCCAGTGTTGAACTGGCCCGCTTGGGTAATCAGTTGCAGATGATGGTGAGTCACTTCCGGGTTTGATCATGGCAGGCGCCCATTTCCCGGAAGAAATGGGCGCTTTGCGCAATGTCATTACAATCAGTCAAAAAGATCCATCACCTTGGCTCTTTCGTCACATGGCGGCAGATCTAGCCCAACGCCCCTGCTCGCCCATCAATGTATCCAACCTCGTTACACACTAATCCCGTTGGTAAACACCAACCGATTGCCAAACGGATCCACCACCGTCATGTCCTGGCTACCCCACGGCATAGCCTGAATCTGAGGGCGGGCGAAGGGGTATTGCTTGGCCAGCAGTTGCGCCTGGAAAGCTTCCAGTTCATCCGTTTCGATGCGCAGTGCCGAGCCCGGGGTGCAGTCGCCATGGTGTTCGGACAGGTGCAGCACGCATCCGTCGCGAGAGACTTGCAGGTACAGCGGAAAATCGTCACCAAAGCGATGTTGCCAGTCGACGGTAAATCCCAGGAAGTCGACATAGAACGCCAATGCCTTGGTTTCATCGAAGATCCGCAGGATCGGGGTGGTTTTACCGAAGCTCATGGGTTACTCCCTGGCTGAAAAGACCCAGTTTAGATGGGTTGAACTCATTGCTTCGGCTATATCACCGGCTTCTTTAATATCGCAATGCCACCACTGAGAAGCAGATCACAAGGGCATTCCATTGTGTTTCCACCTCTCAAGCGCCGGGTGACGAACTGAATCCACGGCGTAGATCCCCTTCTCGCGCCAGAAACCGCCCGTGCCTGCGCCCATTCGCCCGGCCCTCGCGGTAGCTCAAGACGCCGTTGACCCAAACCCCATCGATACCTTCGGCGGCCCGTTGCGGCTCGTTGAAATCGGCGACATCCCTGATGGTATGAGGATCGAACAACACCAGATCCGCCCAATGCCCTTCCCGAACTTCCCCACGGTCCTTCAGGCCGAAGCGCGCCGCCGACAGGCCAGTCATTTTGTGCACGGCGGTGTGCAACGGAAACAGCCCGACGTCTCGGCTGAAATGCCCCAGTACCCGCGGGAAAGCGCCCCACAAGCGCGGATGCGGAAACGGATCCTCCGGCAAACCGTCGGAGCCGACCATGGACAACGGGTGGGCGAGGATTCGTCGTACGTCGCTTTCGTCCATGCCGTAGTACACCGCGCCGGCCGGTTGCAGGCGCCGCGCGGCCTCCAGCAGCGGCACATCCCATTCGGCGGCGATGTCAGCCAGATCGCGCCCTCCCATGTGCGGATGAGGCGTCGACCAGGTGATGGTGATGCGATGGGCATCGGTCACCTGCTTGAGATCCAGGGTCGAGGAGCTGGCCGCATAGGGGTAGCAATCACAACCGACCGGATGGGTTTTCGCCGCATTCTCCAGCGCCGCGAGCACCTGCGAACTACGCCCCCAATTACCGGCACCCGCACATTTGAGGTGGGAAATGATCACCGGGCTGCGGGCGTGACGGCCGATCTGGAACGCTTCGTCCATGGCCTCGAGCACCGGTTCGAATTCGCTGCGCAGATGGGTGGTGTAGACCGCCCCGAATGCGCTCAGCTCTTGGGTCAGTTGCATGACTTCGTCGGTGGAGGCCGAAAAGGCGTTGGCGTAGGCCAGGCCGGTGGACAACCCGAGTGCGCCGGCCTCCAGGCTTTCGCGCAGTTGCTGACGCATGGCGGCGATTTCTCCCACGCTGGCGGTGCGCAACAAATCATCCATGTGGTTGCTGCGCAGCGCCGTGTGCCCCACCAGCGCCGCCACGTTGACCGCCGGCGTGGCTGCTTCCACCGCCGAACGATAATCATCGAAACGCGGATAGACGAACGCTTGGGCGGTGCCGAGCAAATTCATCGGGTCCGGCGGCTCGCCCCGCAGGCTCACTGGTGAAGCACTGATGCCGCAATTGCCGACAATCACCGTGGTCACGCCCTGGCTGAGTTTGGGCAGCATCTGCGGTTGGCGAATGACCACCGTATCGTCGTGGGTGTGCACATCGATGAACCCTGGAGCCAGCACCCGGCCGGCGGCGTCTATTTCTTCGATTGCCCGGGCATCGCGCAGCTCGGCGATGCGCTCGATGCGACCGGCACGGATCGCCACGTCGGCGCTGTAACCGGGAGTGTTGCTGCCATCGATGACCCGTGCGTTGCGGATAAGCGTGTCGTACAGCATCTCAGTCTCCCAGCGGCAAGTGATCGTCGCCGCCGCGGTAATCGTCCAGGGCGAGTTTGACTCGCCGCAGACGCTCTTGATTGTCTTCGGGGTGGGCCAGCGCAAGCTCGGTGGCGAGTACATCGATGGCCAGCAGCATGCCGTAGCGCGCCGCCGTGGGCTTATAAATGAACGAGGTTTCCGCGCCTTGCAGCGGCAACACTACATCGGCCAGTCGGGCCAACGGTGAGTCGGCGCGGGTGATGGCCAGGATGGACGCACCATAACTGCGCGCCAGTTCCACCGCGCCGAGCAGTTCCGGGGTGATGCCGGTGAGTGAACAGGCGATGACCAAATGCTCCTGGCTCAATGAGGTGGCGGTGATGCGCATCATCACCGGATCCCGGCAGGCGGCAATCGAGTAGCCGAAACGCACCAGCCGTACCTGCAACTCCTCGCCGCACAACGCCGACCAACCGCCGAGCCCGAACGCATGAATCATCCGCGCCTTGCCGAGCATCCGCACCGCGTCGCTGAACCGAGACTCTTCGAATGCCGACAGGTGCTGACGCAGGGTCGTCTCGATATCGCCGACGATCTGCCCATAAAACGCCGATTGCTCGGGCGCGCCGGCGGGGTCGAGAAACCGGCTGCCGACGCCACTGGCCTGGGCCAGTTGCAGGCGCAAGTCCCGCAGGTCGCGGCAGCCAACGGTACGGGCAAACCGTGACAGCGTGGCGCTGCTGACTTCGGCCCGCTGGGCCAGTTCATCCAGGCTGGCCGAGGCGGCGAACCCTACGTCGTCGAGCATCAGCCGGGCGATTCTTCCTTCGCCGGCGCTGAAGGAATCCTGACGGGAGCGAATCTGGTAAAGGATGTCCATGACGGCACCTGTGTGGGAGCGCTGCGATTAAAGCAAGCGCGCAAGTCCTAGGGTCAGGCCGAACGCAACCAGGGAGATCAGCGTTTCGAGTACGGTCCAGGTCTTGAAAGTTTGAGTGACGGTCATATTGAAGTATTCCTTGATCAGCCAGAAGCCGCCGTCGTTGACGTGGGAAAAGATCACCGACCCGGCGCCGGTGGCCAGCACTAGCAGCTCGGGATGGGGATAGCCCAGACCGATCGCCACGGGGGCGACGATACCGGAGGCCGTGGTCATCGCCACCGTGGCCGAGCCGGTGGCGACACGCATCAGGGCGGCGAACAGCCAGCCCATGACCAGTGGCGATAATTGAAATTCCTGGGCCAGGCCGACGATTTGTTGAGTGACTCCGGCGTCCACCAGGATCCGGTTCAAACCACCGCCAGCGCCCACCAGCAACGTAATACTGGCCGTCGGCGCCAGGCATTCATTGGTGAACTTGAGGATCGACTCACGGTTGAAGCCCTGGGCCAGGCCCAGCGTCCAGAAGCTGAGAAGGGTCGCCAGCAGCAAGGCAATCACCGAGTTGCCGATGAACAGCAGGAACTGATTGAAGCCGCTGCCCGGCTCGGAAATCAGGTTGGCCCAACCGCCGATCAACATCAGCACCACCGGCAGCAGGATGGTCCCCAGGGTTATCCCGAAACCTGGCAGATTGGCGCGGGGCTCGCGGTCGAGGAATTGGCGCTCCAGCGGGTTATCGTCCGGCAGTTGGATGCGCGGCACGATGAACTTGGCATACACAGGGCCGGCAATGATCGCGGTAGGAATACCGATCAGAATCGCGTACAGCAAGGTCTGCCCCACCGAGGCCTGGAACGCCTGCACCGCCAGCATCGCTGCCGGGTGCGGCGGCACCAGGGCATGCACCACCGAGAGACCGGCGACCATCGGCAACCCCACCATCAGGATCGACACGCCCACGCGCCGGGCAATGGTGAACGCGATGGGCACCAGCAGCACGAAACCGACTTCGAAAAACAACGGCAGCCCCACCAGGAAGGCAATGCACACCATCGCCCAATGGGCGTTGCGCTCGCCGAAGCGCTCGATCAGCGTTTGCGCCATGCGCTCGGCCCCGCCGGACTCGGCCATCATCTTGCCGAGCATCGTGCCCAAGGCCACCACCAGCGCGATGTGCCCCAGGGTCTTGCCCACGCCCGCCTCATACGCCCCGACCACACTGGACGGCGGCATCCCGGCCAGCAGCGCCAGGCCAATGGACACCAGCGTAATGACAATGAACGGATTAAGCCGATATCGGGCGATCAAAACGATCAGCGCAATGATGGCGATGGCCGCGTAGACCAACAGCCAATAACCGAATGCAGGGGCCATGCGTTACTCCTCGAATGGGGTCACGTCGTTGTGTTTGTGAAACTCATAAATCATTTCGAGGAGCAATCTTCAAACGTACTGAAAGTAATTTTCGTACACAGACAAGAAATGTCGCTGACGGACATCGCCCACCACCTGCCATGTAAATTCAGTGCAGGATTTTCATCCCTGGCCGTCTCTCGTGGCGAGGAAGCGTGCGCCTTCCGGGCTGCGAAGCCGCCCCGCAATCACCCACACGACGACCAACCACTGGCCGCACCGCACTCAATTCCGTACCATCCCCACCCTGTTTTTGCACCACGCCCACGGCAGTCGACTCTCAAGCGCTGCCCAGCCAGGAAAATCATGAAACCAGCACGTCTTCGCGCCGACGCCCTCGCCGGCCTCACCACGTCTTTTGCCTTGCTGCCCGAATGCATCGCGTTCGCCCTGGTGGCCCATCTCAACCCGCTGATGGGGTTGTATGGCGCTTTCATCATCTGCACGCTGACCGCGCTGTTCGGTGGGCGGCCAGGCATGGTGTCCGGCGCGGCGGGATCGATGGCCGTGGTGATTGTCGCGCTGGTGGTGCAACACGGCGTGCAATACCTGCTGGCCACTGTGCTGCTGGGCGGGTTGATCATGATGGCGTTCGGGCTGTTGCGGCTGGGCAAACTGGTGCGCATGGTGCCGCACCCGGTGATGCTCGGTTTCGTCAACGGCCTGGCGATCATCATCGCCCTGGCGCAACTGGAGCACTTCAAGAGCGGCGAGACCTGGCTCAGCGGCGGCCCGTTGTACCTGATGATCGGCCTGGTGGCGCTGACCATGGCCATCGTCTACCTGTTGCCGCGCCTGACCCGCAGTGTTCCGCCGGCCCTGGTGGCGATCCTGGGGGTTGGCCTGGCGGTGTACTTTTTCGGGCTGCCGACCCGCACCCTGGGTGATATGGCGCACATCGCCGGCGGCCTGCCGGCCTTTGTCTGGCCGGACATTCCCTGGAACCTGGATACCTTGCGGATCATCGCGCCCTATGCGGTGGTGATGGCGATGGTCGGCCTGCTGGAAACCCTGCTGACCCTGAACCTGACCGACGAGATCACCGAGAGCCGCGGCTACCCGGACCGCGAGTGCTTGGCGTTGGGCGCGGCCAACATGGCCTCAGGACTGTTCGGCGGCATGGGCGGTTGCGCAATGATCGGCCAGACCGTGATCAACCTGAGTTCGGGCGGGCGCGGCCGGTTATCCGGCGTGGTGGCCGGGGTGATGGTTCTGCTGTTCGTGTTGTTTCTGTCGCCGTTGATCGAACGCATCCCGTTGGCCGCGCTGGTAGGCGTGATGTTCGTGGTGTCCCAGCAGACCTTTGCCTGGGCCTCGCTGCGGGTGATCAACAAAGTGCCCGTCAATGACGTGTTGGTGATCATCGCGGTGACGACCATCACGGTGTTCACCGATCTGGCGACCGCGGTGCTGTGCGGCATTATCATTGCGGCGCTCAACTTTGCCTGGCAACAGGCCCGGGAACTGTATGCCGATGCGCATCTGGAAGCGGACGGCAGCAAGCTCTATCGCCTGCACGGCACCCTGTTCTTCGCCTCGACCACGCCGTTTCTCAACCAGTTCGACCCGGCCAACGATCCGTCCCAGGTGACCCTGGACTGCCGTCACTTGAGCTTTGTCGACTATTCGGCCATCGCGGCGCTCAAGACCCTGCGTGAACGCTATAGCAAGGCCGGCAAGCACCTGCGGGTGTTTCACTTGTCCGAACGCTGCAAACAGATGCTCAAGCGGGCCGGTGTCCACCACGACTGAAGAGAACACCGCTGCGTCAGCTCAGGCGATGAATAGCTGCGACACACCGTCGCAGCCCAATCCTTCGCCCTCTTTCCATGCCGTATACTCGCCCCGCCTTTTCAACCTCGCCCACGCCGGAGTGTTTCGATGGATCCTGTGGTTTTCGAAGAGTGGATGATGACTGGCCTTGTCAGCATCCTGATCATTTTCATGGGTTTTATCGTCTGGGATCTGGCGAAGAAGTCCAAGGCCGGGCGTTTCGGCTCGTTCATCCTGTTTTTCGTGCTGGGACTGGGCGTGGCGGCATTCGTCATCAAGAGCGTGGTGATCGGCCTGATCGAGACGGGCACCTTATAAACGCGCTGGCACTTCCTTCCACTGTCCCTGATCCAGCCCTTCAAGCGTCCAGTCACCGATCCTGACCCGCACCAGACGCAATGTCGGCAAGCCCACCGCGGCGGTCATGCGCCGTACCTGACGGTTGCGCCCTTCGCGAATCACCAGTTCCAGCCAACTGGTCGGCACGCTTTTACGAAAGCGCACCGGCGGGTTGCGCGGCCATAGCTGCGGCTCATCCAGTTGCCGCGCTTGTGCGGGCAAGGTCATGCCGTCGTTCAGTTCCACGCCTGCGCACAGTCGCTGCAATTGCTCGGCACTGGGCTCGCCTTCTACTTGCACCCAATAGGTCTTGGCCAGTTTGTGCCGGGGGTCGGCGATGCGGGCCTGCAGCTGCCCGTCGTTGGTCAGCAGCAGCAACCCTTCGCTGTCGCGATCCAGCCGCCCGGCGGGATAAATGCCGGGCACGTCGATAAAGTCCTTGAGCGTCGCCCGCCCTTGATCGTCACTGAACTGCGTCAGCACATCGAAGGGTTTGTTGAACAGGATCAGCCTCGGCTCGGCCGGCGGGGCCTTGGCCACACGGCGCGGGGCGGATGCGGGAGGTTTCGCGCCAGGGCGGCGGGAAGCGGGACGTGGCGGACGAGGCATGGCAAACACAACATCTAACGGTCTGGGCCGACCATGCTAGTGGCCCGACCGTTAAATAACCACTGCCCCTTCAACCGGGATCAGTTCATCAGCGGAACGGCGGCTCGTCGAAGCTGCGCAACTTGCGCGAGTGCAGCGAGTTGAGTTCGTTGCGCAACAGGTCCAGCGCCGCGATGCCGATCTTCAGGTGCTGGTTGACCGCCCGTTCGTAAAACGCGTTGGCCGAACCCGGCAATTTGATCTCGCTGTGCAGCGGTTTGTCCGAGACACAAAGCAACGTGCCGTACGGCACACGCAAGCGGTATCCCTGAGCGGCGATGGTGCCGCTTTCCATGTCCACCGCCACGGCGCGGGACAGGTTGATCAACGGACGCTCCTGGGCCCAGCGCAATTCCCAGTTGCGGTCGTCGTAGGTCAGCACAGTGCCGGTGCGCAGGCGTTTCTTCAGCTCGTCGCCCTTTTCACCGGTGACATTGGCCGCCGCTTGCTGCAAGGCCATCTGCACTTCAGCCAGGGCCGGGATCGGAATATTCGGCGGCACGACCCGGTCGAGGATGCCGTCGCGACGCATGTAAGCGTGGGCCAGCACGTAGTCGCCGATGGTCTGGGACTGCCGCAGCCCACCGCAGTGACCGATCATCAGCCAGCAGTGGGGGCGCAGCACGGCCAGGTGGTCGGTGATGTTCTTGGCGTTGGACGGCCCGACGCCTATGTTCACCAGAGTCACGCCGTGGCCGTCGCTAGCCTGCAGGTGATAGGCCGGCATCTGGTAGCGGTGCCAGACCACGCCCGCGGCGATCGCCGAGGCTTCACCGTGGTCCATGCTCTTTTCGATGATCACGTTGCCCGGCAGGACCATGCGCACAAAACGCGGGTCACTGCGCAGTTGCTCCAGGCCATGGACAATGAACTGATCCACATAACGGTGATAGTTGGTCAGCAGGATCCACGGCTGCACATGGCGCCAGTCGCTGCCGGTGTAATGCACCAGCCGACGCAGGGAAAAGTCCACCCGCGCCGCGTCAAACAACGCCAGCGGCAGCGGGTCGGTGTTTTCCCAGTCGTAGAGGCCGTCGGCAATGCCATCGGTGGCGGCCGACAGGTCGGTACTGGGGAACACTCGCGCCAGCACCGCGGCAGTCACACCGGAGCCGGCCAGTTCATCACCCTGCTCCACCACGTAGGGATAGGGGATGTTCTGCTCGCTGACACCCACTTCCACGGTGACGGTAAAGTCGTGCATCAGCGGGACCAACTGCTCCAGCAGGTATTTACGGAACGCAGCCGGGTGGGTGACGGTGACACTGTAGGTGCCCGGCAACTGGACCTTGGCGTAGGCGCGGGTGGTTTGCGGGACTTCGCCATGGCAGTGATAGGTCAGGCGCAGGGCGGGATAGCGAAACAACGCCCGCTGTTCGGCATCCGGCTCGATGCGATCCTTGAGGTACCGCTTGAGCGCCTGGTTCAGCGCAGTGGTCGCACGCTCGTGCAGGGCCGCCAGACGATCCACGGCTTGTTCGGCGGTTTGAACGACAATAAACGCTTCGGTCACGATCAGCTTCCTGTGTTCTGACTTGCAGGCCTTCATCTTGCCTGCATCGTCGTCCGACGGGAACAGTGGCGTATTGGGCGCGATCGATCATCCACCACAAATCCCCATGTGGGAGCGAGCCTGCTCGCGATAGCGGTGTATCAGTCAGCAAAGATGTTGAATGTGCCTACGCCATCGCGAGCAGGCTCGCTCCCACCCTTGATCGCCGCCAGCCGCAGATTCTTCATTCACCGCAAATCCCCTGTGGGAGCGAGCCTGCTCGCGATAGCGGTGTATCAGTCAGCAAAGATGTTGAATGTGCCTACGCCTTCGCGAGCAAGCTCGCTCCCACCCTTGATCACCACCAGTCGCAGATTCTTCATTCACCGCAGATCCCCTGTGGGAGCGAGCTTGCTCGCGATAGCGCTGTGTCAGTCTCCAGAGATGTTGAATGTGCCGCCGCCATCGCGAGCAGGCTCGCTCCCACCCTTGATCGCCGCCAGTCGCAGATTCTTCATTCACCGCAGATCCCCTGTGGGAGCGAGCCTGCTCGCGATAGCGCTGTGTCAGTCAGCAAAGATGTTGGATGTGCCTACGCCATCGCGAGCAGGCTCGCTCCCACACTTGATCGCCGCCAGCCGCAGATTCTTCACTCGCCGCAGATCCCCTGTGGGAGCGAGCTTGCTCGCGATAGCGCTGTATCAGTCACCAGAGATGTTGAATGTGCCGCCGCCATCGCGAGCAGGCTCGCTCCCACCCTTGATCGCCACCAGCCGCAGGTTCTTCACTCGCCGCAGATCCCTTGTGGGAGCGAGCTTGCTCGCGATAGCGCTGTGTCAGTCTCCAGAGATGTTGAATGTGCCGCCGCCATCGCGAGCAAGCTCGCTCCCACCCTTGATCGCCGCCAGCCGCAGATTCTTCATTCACCACAGATCCCCTGTGGGAGCGAGCTTGCTCGCGATAGCGGTGTATCAGTCAGCAAAGATGTTGGATGTGCCGACGCCATAGCGAGCAAGCTCGCTCCCACCCTTGATCACCGCCAGTCGCAGATTCTTCATTCACCGCAGATCCCCTGTGGGAGCGAGCTTGCTCGCGATAGCGCTGTATCAGTCACCAGAGATGTTGAATGTGCCGCCGCCATCGCGAGCAGGCTCGCTCCCACCCTTGATCGCCACCAGCCGCAGATTCTTCATTCACCGCAGATCCCCTGTGGGAGCGAGCTTGCTCGCGATAGCGCTGTGTCAGTCTCCAGAGATGTTGAATGTGCCGCCGCCATCGCGAGCAAGCTCGCTCCCACCCTTGATCGCCGCCAGCCGCAGATTCTTCATTCACCACAGATCCCCTGTGGGAGCGAGCCTGCTCGCGATAGCGGTGTATCAGTCACCAGAGATGTTGGATGTGCCTACGCCTTCGCGAGCAGGCTCGCTCCCACAGGTTCGGCGTTTAGAAACCTTGGGGCGTGGAGCGTGTCACGATGGCCTCGACATTCAGGCCTCGGGGCAAGGCGCCGTATGCCCGGCCAGCCGAACCCAGGCGGCTGGCGATGAAGGCATCGCTGACGTCGCTGTTGCCCGCTTCCAGCAGCAGCTTGGCTTGCAGGCCGATGGCGATCTCTTCAGTCAATTGCCGGGCGCGGTACTGGATGTCAGCGGTATCCTTGAACGCCGCCTGCAACCGATCGATGTGGGCAGCCAGGCGTTTGTCGCCGTGGCCGTCACCCAGCTCGGTGAACAGCACTTCAAGCACGCCCGGTTCCTTGGACAGCGCCCTCAACACATCCAGGCACTGCACATTGCCGGAGCCTTCCCAGGTCGAGTTCACCGGTGCTTCACGATAGAGGCGCGGCAGGATGCTGTCTTCGACATAACCCGCGCCGCCCATGCATTCGGCGGCTTCGTTGATCATCGCGGGGGCGCGTTTGCAGATCCAGTATTTGCCCACCGCAGTCACCAGCCGCGCGAACTTGGCCTCGTGTTCATCACTCAAGTGGTCCAGCGCCCGGCCCATGCGCAGGCTCAGGGCCAGGGCGGCTTCGCTTTCCAGCGCCAGGTCGGCCAGCACGTTTTGCATCAGTGGCTGTTCGCTCAACAACTTGCCACCGACCTGGCGATGCGCGCAGTGATGGCTGGCCTGGGTCAGGGCCTGGCGCATCAGAGCACTGGAACCGACCATGCAATCGAAGCGGGTCATGGCGACCATCTCGATGATGGTCGGCACGCCTCGCCCTTCCTCACCGACCATCCAGGCCAGTGCACCACGGAATTCAACTTCGCTGGAGGCGTTGGAACAGTTGCCCAGCTTGTTCTTCAGCCGCTGGATATAGAACTGATTACGGGTGTCGTCCGGGCGATGGCGCGGCAGCAGGAAACAGCTCAGGCCCTTGTCGGTCTGGGCCAGGGTCAGAAAGGCATCGCACATCGGCGCCGAGCAGAACCACTTGTGGCCCACCAGCTCATAGGCCTGGCCCGGACCGCTGGCGCCCACCGGATAAGCTTTGGTGGTGTTGGCCCGCACGTCGGTGCCGCCCTGCTTTTCAGTCATCGCCATGCCGAGGGTCACCCCGGCCTTGTGGGCCATGCCGACGTTTCGCGGGTCGTACTCGGTGGCGAGCGCTTTGGGCACCCAGAGCTCGGCCAGGTCCGGTTGCAAACGCAACGCCGGGACGCTGGCGAAGGTCATGGTCAGCGGACAACCGGTGCCGGCTTCAGCCTGGCTGTGCAGATAAGTCATCGAGGCTCGGGCGACGTGGGCGCCGGGTTGCGGCTGGGCCCATGGCAGGCTGGGCAAGCCATGCTCGACGGCGGTGCGCATCAACTGGTGGTAAGCGGGATGGAATTCCACCAGATCGATGCGATGGCCGTAGCGGTCGTGGCTGGAAAACACCGGTTTGTTCTGGTTCGCCAGAAACCCCGCTTCCATCAGCGGCCCGCCGGCCAGTGCGCCATACGCATCGATCCGCCCTTGCGCCCAACCCGCACCAAAACGCTGCGACCACTGTTGCAGCGGCAGGTCGATGCGATAGAGGTTGGCGCCATCCAGGGACGGTGGCTGATTGGTGACCTCGTGGGTCTCGGCGAACTGGTGCAGGTTCATGACAGGGCTCCTTGGTCGGCCAGCAGAGGTTCAGTTAAGCACCGCCCCAAGGTCGAACAAAGTGTCATACCCGCCTAAATATCGGCGCTTTCACCCTGTTTTGGACAAAGTACCCGCCGTTGCAGAATCGTGCGCAACACCTCGAATTTCACCGGTTTGCTCAGGTAATCGGTCAACGCGCCCGACGTGCAGCGCTCGTGATTCGGATTGGGACTGACCACAAACACCGGCAGGTCCTCGCAGCCGGCGAGCGTACGGATCTGACAGCAGACCGACACCCCGTCCAGCGGTGGCGACTGGCAATCGAGCAGCACGGCGTCGACACTCTCGCCCTGCAGCATATCCAGTGCCGCGCGGCCGCTGTCGGCGGTACGCACCCGGTAACCGAGCTTGAGCAACATGCCGCGCATCACCAGCAGATCAATGCTGTTGTCGTCAGCCAGCAACACCGTGCAATCCTGAGGCAACCGCGCGCTTTCTCGCGGGCTGAACGAAAATGGCATGGGCGCCTCCACGGGCACGGCCATTTCCACCTCGACATCCAACTGGAATCGGCTGCCGCGACCGGGTTCGGAGGTGTGAGTCAGGCGTCCGCCCAGCAACTCCACCAGCTGCCGACAGATCGCCAGCCCCACGCCGAGACCGCCGTATTCCCGAGTCATGGAACCGTCCAGCTGGAAGAAGCGCTGGTACAAGCTCGCCTCCCCGAGGTCCGTGAAACCAATACCGGTGTCGATCACGGCAAAGGACAGCACCAGCCGATCGAGCCCCGACGGCCTGCCACTGACCCGCAGCGCCAGGCCCCCTGTACGGGTGAACTTGACGGCGTTGTCCAGCAGGCATTCCAGGCATTGAGCCAGCTTGCCACTGTCACCGATCAGCCGGTCCGTCAGGCCGGGTGCCACGTCGACCTTGAAATCCAGGCTCTTGACCGCCGCATTGGCACCGAACTGCACCTGCAAGGCGTCGACCATCGCCCGCAGACTGAACGGCGCCGGGTAGGCCTTGAGCTTGCCGGCCTGCAACTCGGTAAGGGTGAGGATGCCGTTGACCATGCGCATCATGTCCCGCGCAGAACCTGCGGCGGTCTGTTGATACTGGGTCAGCTCCTCATTCATTTCGACGGTTTCCATCAACTCCAGCGAACCGATCACGCCATTCATCGGCGTGCGCAGCTCATGGGTCAAGGTGGCGAGGAATTCATCCTTGAGTTTGTTGCCATGGGCCAATTGCTGGTTGAGCACTTCAAGTTTCTGCCCGGCGTCAAACAGCGTCTGGGCCTGCTGCTCGCGCATGGCATTGATACGGTCGGCCAGGGCCAGGGACAACAGCGCTACTTCGATGGCCGAGCCAATCTGGCTGGCGTACATGGTCAGGAATACGTTCGGCAGATAACCGAGCACCATCATCGTGTTGACCACGCCCCCCAGCAGAAACGCCGACCAGGCGATGATGAAATAACGCGCCACCCGCAGGCCACGCCACCAGGCGAACAGCCCGGCGGCGAAAATCACCACGGTAAACACCAGCGCCAATGCCGTCGCCAGGCGCAAGGCCAAGGCGTAACTGGTCATCAGCGACAGGCCCACCACTACCGCGCTGTAGGCGATCAGCGCCAGCAGCAGCCGGTCAAGCCAACGACTGTGTTGAGCGGTTTGCAGGAAGCTGCGCGCAAACTGGCTGCCGAACAGCCCCGCACAGCCGATGAAAAAGGGGGTTGCGGCATTGGCCCACCAGGGGTTGTCCGGCCAGAAATACTCCACGGCCGCTCCGTTGACCGACAACTGATACAGGCCGAACGAGGCGATATAAACGATGTAATAAAGGTAACTGGTGTCCCGCACGCTCAGGTAAATGAACAGGTTGTAGACCAGCATCCCCAGCAGTACGCCATAGATGGTGCCCAACACGTACAAGCGCACAGGTTGTTGCTCAAGATAGGCCGTGCTCGACCACAACGTCAGCGGCGCCTGGATCGAACCCTGGCTTTGCAGGCGCAGGTACACGGCCTGGCGTTGTTCGGGTTTGAAGTCCAGGCTGAACAGGTAGTTGTTCTGGCGAATTTCACGGCTGGCGAACGGCAAGGCATCGCCGGTCTGGCGAACCAGGCGATACGCCCCGGCGCTGTCAGGCAGATACAAGTCCAGATGGTCCAGCGGCGGATAGGCCAGCTCCAACAACCAGGTGCGTTGGGCGTCCGGATTGCCGGGACGGTAGTGCAGGTCTATTTTCAGCCAGAATGCCGAGCGCGAATAACCAGCGTTCAGCGTGGCTTTGTCATGGGGCTTGAAGTGACCCGCCGCGGCCTCTGCCAGGACGTCGTCGATGGTAGCCGTACCGTGGGTGTCTTCGAACACCTGCAGGGCATGGCCCAAGGGCAGGCTTTGGGTGAATTCATCGAATTCGAGGGCGCTTGCCAAAGCGGGCAAGCACAGCAGCAACATCAGCAAATAGCGCATTTAAGCCCCAGCGTGGCCTGTCCGGTTGAATCAGGAAGCCCCCCATTCCCTGAGTAGACGTAAAACCGGCATTACCTGTTATTGGTTGGATCCATTTCTAGCATAGCCGCTGATGGCCAATTTGCACCATTGAAATTTTTCCTACAGATGGCTCTAGAACGGGCGTTCCAGCGCCAAGCATTGAGATAGAGCTGTTGCTTTGGTCAGGTCGGCAACGGGTGGATCAAAAGCAATCATCAGAGCAAGCAGTCCAGCATAAAACCCTCAGAGTCCGACCACCGACAAAACAGGTTTGGTGGTAAGCTCGCGCACCATGAATATCTACAGCTCTCGCCCCGTTGTCCTCTGTCTCTCCGGCCACGACCCCAGTGGTGGCGCCGGTTTGCAGGCAGATATCGAAGCCCTGCTCGCCCAGGGTTGTCATGCCGCCCCGGCCGTTACCGCATTGACCGTGCAGGACACGGTTAACGTGAGCGATTTCCGCGTGCTCGATCGGGAGTGGGTGCTGGCGCAAGCCAATGCCGTGCTCAACGATTCGCAGGTAGCGGCGGTCAAGCTGGGGATGCTCGGCTCACTGGAAATGGTCGACACGGTGGTCGAACTGCTGCAGGCGCACCCGCATTTGCCCATGGTCTGCGACCCAGTGCTGCGAGCCGGTGGCGGCGGACGATTGGGCAAGGATGAAGTCGGCTACGCCATGCGTGAACGCCTGTTACCCCTGGCAATCATCGCCACCCCCAATCTGCCGGAAGCACGCATCCTCGCCGAACTGCCAGAGGGCAGCGCCGATGAATGCGCCGAAAAACTGCTGCCCTTCGTCAAGCACCTGTTGATCACCGGTGGTCACGGCGACGAACATGAAGTCCACAATCGCCTGTACAGCCGCGATGGTCGCCGCGAAACCTTCACTTGCCAGCGCTTGCCCGGCAGCTACCATGGTTCCGGCTGCACCCTGGCCAGCGCCCTGGCTGGACGACTGGCCCAGGGCGAACACCTCGCCAGCGCGGTCAAGACAGCACTGGATTACACCTGGCGCACCCTGCGCGATGCCGAACAGCTGGGCAAAGGCCAGTTCGTCCCGCGTCGCCTGCCGCTGGATTTCTGCTCGTAGCCCCGGAGGCTGTGGAATGAAACTACGTGGCCTTTACGCCATCACCGATAGCCAACTGCTGGCCGGCAAATTCCTCGCGTATGTGCAAGCGGCACTGGAAGGTGGCGTCACCCTGCTGCAATACCGTGATAAAAGCAGCGACGAAGCCCGCCGTCTGCGCGAAGCCGAAGCGCTGCGCAATCTGTGCGAGCGCTACAAGACCCGATTGATCATCAACGACGACGCCGAACTGGCCGCGCGCCTGGGCGTCGGCGTTCACCTGGGCCAGACCGATGGCCCTCTGGCGCCAGTACGGGCGCTGCTGGGGCGCGACGCAATCATCGGCTCCACCTGTCATTCCAGCCTGGAACTGGCCGAACAGGCCGCCAGCGAGGGCGCGAGCTATGTCGCGTTCGGACGCTTCTTCAACTCCAACACCAAGCCCGGCGCACCCAGTGCAAACCTTGAACTGCTCGACCAGGCCCGGATCAAACTGCATATACCGGTGTGCGCCATCGGCGGCATCACCCTGGACAACGCCGCCCCGCTGGTGGCTCACGGTGTCGACCTGCTGGCCGTGGTCCATGGTCTGTTCGGCGCCGACAGCCCCCAGGAAGTGACGCGCCGCGCCCGTGCCTTCAACGATCTGTTGCAGATCAAATAATTTTTCGATTTCGAGAGCCCAACCATGTCCCGTTCCGAAACCCTGTTTGCCAACGCCCAGAAGCACATCCCCGGCGGCGTGAACTCCCCCGTTCGTGCGTTCAAGAGCGTTGGCGGCACCCCGCTGTTCTTCAAACACGCCGAAGGCGCGTACGTGACGGACGAAGATGACAAGCGCTATGTGGACTACGTCGGTTCGTGGGGCCCGATGATTCTGGGCCACAGCCATCCGGACGTGCTGGAAGCGGTGCGCAACCAGTTGCAGCATGGCCTGTCCTACGGTGCCCCGACCGCCATGGAAACCGAGATGGCCGACCTGGTCTGCTCGATCGTGCCGTCGATGGAAATGGTGCGCATGGTCAGCTCCGGCACCGAGGCAACCATGAGTGCGATTCGCCTGGCGCGGGGCTTCACCGGTCGCGACAGCATCATCAAGTTCGAAGGCTGCTACCACGGCCACTCCGACAGCCTGCTGGTCAAGGCCGGTTCCGGCGCGCTGACCCAAGGTGTACCAAGTTCGGCCGGCGTGCCCGCAGCGTTTGCCAAGCACACCCTGACCCTGCCGTTCAACGACCTCGAAGAAGTCGAGAAGATGCTCGGCGAAGTCGGCCAGGAAGTGGCCTGCATCATCGTCGAGCCTGTGGCTGGCAACATGAACTGCGTACCGCCGGCGCCGGGTTTCCTCGAAGGCCTGCGCAGCCTGTGCGACCAGCACGGCGTGGTGCTGATTTTCGACGAAGTGATGACCGGTTTCCGCGTAGCCCTCGGCGGCGCCCAGGCCCACTACGGCGTGACACCGGACCTGAGCACCTTCGGCAAGATCATCGGCGGCGGCATGCCGGTCGGTTGCTTCGGCGGCAAGCGTGCCATCATGGAATGCATCGCGCCGCTGGGTCCGGTCTACCAGGCCGGTACGCTGTCAGGCAATCCGCTGGCCATGGCCGCCGGCCTGACCACCCTGCGTCTGATCAGCCGCCCGGGCTTTCACGCCGAGCTGACCGACTACACCACCCGTCTGCTCGACGGTTTGCAGATTCGTGCCGACGCAGCGGGCATTCCGTTCGTGACCACCCAGGCCGGTGGCATGTTCGGCCTGTACTTCAGTGGCGCCGATGACATCGTGACCTTCGAAGATGTGATGGCCAGCGACGCTGACCGCTTCAAGCGTTTCTTCCACCTGATGCTCGACGGTGGCGTGTACCTGGCACCGAGCGCGTTCGAAGCCGGCTTTACCTCCATCGCCCATGGCGAGGCCGAGTTGAAGATCACCCTCGACGCCGCTGAGCGGGCCTTCGCCGCGTTGAAGTAAGGCTGTGGATAACTGACGCCGGCTGACGCTGGCGTCAGTGATTGACGACAACCTCTTGCCCCTTTTCCTACGTATTACCCCTCGAAGCTGCCGTTAGCGCTCCCTCGCAGCAGAAAAACGAGTAAAGACTTTGTAAGGATGGCCCTGCTTATTTCATAATGCGCGCTTATTGGATCCCCCGGAGGGTCCGCGTGCCCCTCAGAGGTAAGTCGATTCCCATGAACCGCACCGGCCGCACCCTTGCCCTGGGCTGCCTGTTGCTCCTTCAGCCGCTGCTGGCGAACGCACAAGCAGGCGGCAACTCGTTGTTGATCCCGGCGATGGGCCGTTGCACGCTCAACACCCAGCCACAAGATCTCGCACCGGCACTCGACGCCTGTCAAAAAGCGGCGGACGCGGGCGATGCACAAGCGCAATACGAGTTGGGCGAGTTCTACTACGACGGCAAGGCTGCGCCGCGCGACCTCAAACTGGCCCTCAGCTACTTCGAAAAAGCCTCACTGCAAGGCCATGCCCAGGCGCAATACAAGCTGGGCGGCATGTTCTTCCATGGCGAAGGCGTGCCGGCCAACAACGTGCAGGCCTACATTGTCTTGAAGATGGCAGCGGTCAATGGCGCCGAAGAAGCCCTGGACACCGCCGACGAAGTCGCCGAACAGATGCCCCGCGACGAACTGGAAGTCGCGACCCAGGTGCTGGGGCAGATCTTCCGCAAATACCTGATGGAATTGCAGAACGCCGACGGGCGCACGCCCTTCTCGCCACTGCCCTGAATCCACCACGGCCTTGAGAGCCTAATCGCGAGCAGGCTCGCTCCCACAGTTAATCCCGGGTGTTCACAAATAATGTGCACACAGAAGATCCAGTGTGGGAGCGAGCCCGCTCGCGATTGGGGGCAACTCAGTCTTGGCGCTTACTTCTCAGGCATCGGCATCGGAAACGGCATGACATTGCCGACCGCGCCGCGGGCTTCGCTGATTTTCGGGGTGCCCAGGCGCTCGACCTCGTCGATACGCACGATCGAATGCATCGGCACGAAGCTGCGCACCACGCCTTCGAACTGCGCCTTGAGCTTTTCTTCGCTCGGATCGACGACCATTTGCGTGCGCTCGCCAAAGACGAATTCTTCGACTTCCAGGAAGCCCCACAGATCACTTTGATAGATCTGCTTGGCGTACATTTCGAACACCTGGCCCTGGTTGAGGAAAATCACCTTGTAGATTGGAGCTTCACGTTTGGTCATGGCAGGCGAAACACATCGGCGGGTAAAAATGAGGGCGCGAACTATAGCATAGCCACTGCTCGCGCAGCGGTAGGAACCGGGTGACTTGTTCCCTATAATGCGCGGTTCTTTGAATCACGTGATGACTCCGTCCATGGCCAAGAAGCTTTACATCGAAACCCACGGTTGCCAGATGAACGAGTACGACAGCTCGCGCATGGTCGATCTGCTGGGTGAACACCAGGCCCTGGAAGTCACCGCCCGTGCCGAAGACGCCGACGTGATCCTGCTCAACACCTGTTCGATTCGCGAGCGCGCCCAGGACCGGGTGTACTCCCAGCTCGGCCGCTGGCGTGAACTGAAACTGGCCAACCCGGAAATGGTCATCGCCGTGGGCGGTTGCGTGGCCAGCCAGGAAGGCGCTGCCATTCGTGACCGCGCGCCCTACGTAGACGTGGTCTTCGGCCCGCAGACCCTGCACCGCCTGCCGGAGATGATCGACGCCGCGCGCATCACCAAACTGCCGCAAGTCGACGTTTCGTTTCCGGAAATCGAAAAATTCGACCACCTGCCCGAACCCCGTATCGACGGCCCGAGCGCCTACGTGTCGGTGATGGAAGGTTGCAGCAAGTACTGCACGTTCTGCGTGGTGCCCTATACCCGTGGCGAAGAAGTCAGCCGGCCGTTCGACGACGTCATCGCCGAAATCATCCACCTGGCGGAACACGGCGTGCGGGAAGTGACGCTGCTGGGGCAGAACGTCAACGGTTATCGCGGCCTGACCCACGACGGGCGCCTGGCGGACCTCGCCGAGCTGATCCGCGTGGTGGCGGCCGTGGATGGCATTGACCGCATCCGCTACACCACCTCGCACCCGCTGGAGTTCTCCGACAGCCTGATCCAGGCCCATGCCGAAGTGCCTGAGCTGGTCAAGCATCTGCACCTGCCGGTGCAATCGGGCTCCGACCGGATCCTGGCGGCCATGAAGCGCAACCACACGGCGCTGGAGTACAAATCCAAGCTGCGCAAACTGCGGGCGGCGGTGCCGGGAATCTGCATCAGTTCGGACTTTATCGTGGGTTTCCCCGGCGAAACCGAGAAAGATTTCCAGCAGACCATGAAGCTGATCGAAGACGTGGGTTTCGATTTTTCCTACTCCTTCGTCTACAGCCAGCGTCCCGGCACTCCGGCCGCCGATTTGGCGGACGAGACACCAGAAGAAGTGAAAAAAGAACGGCTCAACGCCTTGCAACATCGCTTGAACCAGCAAGGTTTCGAGATCAGCCGACAGATGGTCGGCTCCGTCCAGCGGATTCTGGTGACCGATTACTCGAAAAAAGACCCGGGCGAATTGCAAGGACGGACCGAAAACAACCGCATCGTCAACTTCCGCTGCGACACTCCGGCCTTGATCGGCCAGTTCGCCGACGTACACATCGATGCCGCGCAACCGCACTCGTTGCGCGGTTCGTTGGTCCAGTGACCCCGCACTTCCTGTGGGAGCGAGCTTGCTCGCGATAGCGGCATGACAGTCAATACTTATGTTGAATGTGAAGCCCCCATCGCGAGCAAGCTCGCTCCCACAGTGGTCGTGCCATGCCCTGTGATCAGATTCGCCTCTTTAAGAGCTTTCGCACCCAGCCTACTGGCGTTATCCTTGATTTCATCTTAATTGCCCCAGGGCGGCTAAAAACGACCTTGAACGCACCCATCGAACCACATCGTTTCATTCTCGAGCCCTTTGAGGCTCGCCGCTTCGCTAATCTGTGCGGGCAATTCGACGAGCATCTGCGCTTGATCGAACAGCGCCTGGCCATCGAGATCCGCAACCGCGGAAACCAGTTCGAACTGATCGGCGAACCCAAGCACACCTCCTCCGCGGAAAACCTGCTGCGCCGCCTCTATCGGGAAACCAAGGGAAGCGAGTTGTCGCCGGACACCGTCCACCTGTTCCTGCAGGAGTCGGCACTCGAAGAACTCGAGAACCACGCTCCGTCGGAACCTGCCGTGGCCTTGCGCACGAAAAAAGGCATGATTCGCCCTCGCGGCTTGAATCAGCAGCGCTACGTGAAGGAAATCCTGGGCAACGACATCAACTTCGGCATCGGTCCGGCCGGTACCGGCAAGACCTATCTGGCCGTGGCCTGCGCCGTCGATGCGCTGGAACGCGAACAGGTGCGCCGTATCCTGCTGGTGCGTCCGGCGGTTGAAGCGGGGGAAAAACTCGGTTTCCTGCCCGGCGACCTCGCCCAGAAAATCGACCCGTACTTGCGTCCGCTGTATGACGCACTGTACGAAATGCTCGGCTTCGAATACGTCGCCAAGCTGATCGAACGCCAGGTCATCGAGGTCGCACCGCTGGCTTATATGCGTGGCCGTACGCTGAACAACAGCTTCATCATCCTCGACGAAAGCCAGAACACCACGGTCGAGCAGATGAAAATGTTCCTGACCCGGATCGGCTTCGGCTCCACCGCGGTGATCACCGGGGACATCACCCAGGTCGACCTGCCCCGCGGCACCAAATCCGGGCTGAACCATGTGATCCAGGTGCTCAAGGACGTGCCGGGCATCAGTTTCACGCATTTCATGCCCAAGGACGTCGTGCGCCATCCATTGGTGCAGCGCATCGTCGAAGCCTACGAGCGCTTCGAGAATCATCAGGATGAGCTGGCGACCGCTGAGAAGGGCAATCGCCACGATGCTTGAACTTGACCTGCAACTGGCCAGCGAACGCCCCGCTCCCAGCGAGGCTCAGTTACGCCAATGGTGCGAGCTGGCCCTGCGCCAGCGCAGCGCCGACTCGGAACTGACCATCCGCCTGGTGGACGAGCCCGAAGGCCGCGAGTTGAACCACACCTGGCGGCAGAAAGACTACGCCACCAATGTGTTGTCGTTCCCCGCCGACGTGCCCGACGAACTGCTCGACATTCCGCTGCTGGGCGATCTGGTGATCTGCATCCCGGTGGTGGAGCGCGAAGCGGCCGAACAAGGCAAGACCGCTGAGGCCCACTGGGCCCATCTGGTGATTCACGGCTGCTTGCATCTATTGGGTTACGACCATATAGAAGATGACGAAGCCGAGGAAATGGAATCGCTGGAACGAACGTTGCTTGCAGAGCTGGGTCACCCCGACCCCTACGCCGGCGACGAACACTGATACATCAACCTGTAACGACAAAGGATTCAGAGTAATCGCTATGAGCGAAGATCGATCGAGCAACGGGCAGAAGTCATGGCTGGGCAAGCTCACCCAGGCTTTTGCCCATGAGCCGAAAAACCGCCAGGAGCTGCTGGAGCTGCTGCGCGATGCACACCAGAACAAACTGCTGGACAGCGAAGCGCTGGCCATCGTCGAAGGCGCCATCCAGGTCGCTGACCTGCAAGTGCGGGACATCATGGTCCCCCGTTCGCAGATGGTCAGCATCAAGGCGACCCAGACACCTCGCGAATTCCTGCCCGCCGTGGTCGATTCCGCTCACTCGCGCTACCCGGTAGTCGGCGAGAGCCATGACGACGTCATGGGCGTGCTGCTGGCCAAGGATCTGCTGCCGCTGATCCTTCAGGAGAACGGCGACAGTTTCAACATCAAGGACTTGCTGCGCCCGGCCACCTTCGTGCCCGAGTCCAAGCGCCTGAACGTGCTGCTGCGTGAATTCCGCGCCAATCACAACCACATGGCCATCGTCATCGACGAATACGGCGGCGTGGCCGGGCTGGTCACCATCGAAGACGTGCTCGAGCAGATCGTCGGCGACATCGAAGACGAGCACGACGTCGAGGAAGACAGCTACATCAAACCGCTGCCCAGCGGCGACTTCCTGATCAAGGCCCTGACGCCGATCGAGAACTTCAACGAGTTTTTCGACAGTCAATTCTCCGACGATGAGTTCGACACCGTCGGCGGCCTGGTGATGAGTGCTTTCGGGCACCTGCCCAAGCGCAATGAAACCACGGAAATCGGTTCCTGGCGCTTTCGCATCCTGAACGCCGACAGCCGTCGGATTCACTTGCTGCGCCTGTCACCCATTGCCCGATAAACCCTGCGAGACCCGCTAAGGACACACATGCGCTGGACAACCCGCCCCGGCTGGCCCGGTAACCTGCTGGCCATGGCGGCTGGCGCGATCACCACCCTGGCCCTGGCGCCGTTCGACATCTGGCCGCTGGCACTGCTGGCGGTCGGGCTGTTCTATGCCGGTCTGCGCGAGCTTTCACCGCGCCAGGCCCTCGGCCGTGGCTGGTGCTTCGGTTTCGGCCTGTTTGGCGCCGGCACCAGCTGGATCTACGTCAGCATTCACAACTTCGGCGGCGCCTCGGTGCTGCTCGCCGGTTTCTTGATGCTGCTGTTCATCGCCGCCATTGCTTGGTTTTTCGCCCTGCCCGCCTGGCTCTGGGCCCGATGGTTGCGGCGTAACGAAGCCCCGCTGGCCGACGCCTTGGCCTTCGCCGCCCTGTGGCTGGGCCAGGAAGCCTTTCGCGGCTGGTTCCTCACCGGGTTTCCGTGGCTGTATTCCGGTTACAGCCAACTTGACGGCCCCTTGGCCGGCCTCGCGCCGCTGGGCGGGATGTGGCTGATTTCCTTCACCCTGGCCCTGACCGCCGCGCTGCTGTACAACGCGCCACGGTTGATCCGCGCCGGGCGCAAAGGCTTTATCGCAGCGGGCGTGGTCCTGCTGATCGGCCCGTGGGTCGCCGGCATGGCGCTCAAAGACCATGCCTGGACCAGCCCCTCGGGTGATGCGCTGAGCGTCGCAGCGATCCAGGGCAACATCGAACAAAGCATGAAGTGGGACCCCGAGCAGCTCAACGCGCAACTGGCGTTGTACCGCGACATGAGTTTTGCCTCCAAACGGGTCGACCTGCTGATCTGGCCGGAAACAGCTGTGCCGGTGCTCAAGGAGTCTGCCCAGGGCTACCTGGACATGATGGGCACCTTCGCCGCCGAGAGAAATTCAGCGCTGATTACCGGCGTTCCGATTCGCCAACTGGTGCACCAGCAGAAGCGTTACTTCAACGGCATCACCGTGACCGGTGAAGGTGACGGCACTTATCTGAAGCAAAAACTGGTGCCATTTGGCGAATATGTGCCGTTGCAGGACATTCTGCGGGGGTTGATCGCGTTCTTCGATCTCCCCATGTCGGACTTTGCCCGGGGCCCGGCCGACCAGCCTTTGCTGCAAGCCAAGGGTTACCAGATCGCGCCGTTCATCTGCTATGAAGTGGTCTACCCGGAGTTCGCCGCCGGCCTCTCGGCGCGCAGCGACCTGCTGCTGACCATCAGCAACGACACCTGGTTCGGCACCTCGATCGGCCCGTTGCAACACCTGCAAATGGCGCAGATGCGCGCCCTGGAAGCCGGTCGCTGGATGATCCGCTCCACCAACAACGGCGTCACCGGCCTGATCAACCCCTTCGGCCAGATCACCGTACAGATCCCGCAATTCGAGCGTGGCGTACTGTACGGCGAAGTCGTGCCGATGCACGGGCTGACGCCCTACCTGCAATGGCGCTCGTGGCCGTTGATCATCGTGTGCGTGTTGCTGCTGGGCTGGGCGTTGATGGCGGGACGGATGGCCAAGACGGTTTGATCCCGCTGCGGGCAAACCTCTTGGGGTCAACGAGTTTCCTGTGGGAGCAAGGCTTGCCCGCGATGCAGGCGCCCTGTTCCCACGGCAGGACCGCGTCGTTTTCATCGCGGGCAAGCCTTGCTCCCACAAATGTCCCGCGCCCTCAAATACTCAGCGATAGAACAACCTATACCCCACCTGCCCCACCGCCTCGTTCATCAACTGCCCCGATTGCCAGATCGACTTGAACTCCGGCATCCAGCCGCCCAGCGGGCGGGCATTGTCCTGCCCCAGAAAGCCCACCGGTGCAGGAACCACTTCAAACCCCGAGCGCTCGAAACTCCAGACTGCCCGTGGCATGTGCGACGCATGGGTCACCACCACGACTCGTCTGATGCCCTGCGGCAGCAACATCTCGGCGCTCATCTTGGCGTTTTCCCAGGTCGTGCGACTGCGCCCTTCCTGCCAGCGCACGGTGACACCAAAATCATCGAGCATCGAATCGGCCATCAATTTCGCTTCACTCGGCGGGGAGCCATAGTGCAAGCCGCCGCTGGTCAGCACCGGCAATCCCGATGCCTTGGCCAGTCGCGCCGCATACCGCTGGCGCTCCAGACCGATGCCGGTGGGCTGGTCGGTACCCCAGGCCAGGTCACCGCGATCGCGGCCCGAACCAAGCAACACGATGGCATCGGCACGTTGCGCCAGCGTCACCCATTCGCTGCGAGGCAGCGGTGGCTCGCGCTCCAACGCCTTGGCGCTCCATTGCACCACCACAGGCAAACTCATCAGCCAGAAACCGCCCACCCCTGCAATGAAACACAGGCGAGCCAGGCGCGGCCGGGAGTTGCGCCACCACCAGGCAAGCACCAACAGCAGCAAAAGAATGCCGGGCGGCAATAAAAGTTGTTTGATGAAATAGCGAAACGGCATCGGGCATCTCCATAGATGCCCGAAGCCTAGGTGGGTTGACGCAAAGCGACAACAGATTCGAAATAATCTTGAATCAAAAAAAGCGACAAGCGTGAATCCGGCTTTACTTGAACTGCAGTGACCGGACTTTTACAGCATCCCTGGTGGGCGTCCGATCCTTGAGCCATACAACCTTGGCCGAACGGGGCGTATCGAGGCGCTTGAGTAGCTGAGCCCCACTTGTGGGGGCTTGATGCCCGACCTGCTCAAGGTAAGCCTTGACCAGCTCGAACTCTGCGGGGGTCAAGCCACGCAGTTCCAGCTCTGCCGGGCGTTCATCGCGCAAGCGACCGGCGGTTCTTGCAGCGTCCAGGGCCACCCCGAGACGATCGATCAGTTTTTCGTACAACTCAGGTGTAGTTACTTTACGTTGTGATTCAACCATCCCTCACCTCATTGAAGATAAGACTCACTCCCCATTGAGAAGCTTAGCTTCGCTGGGCAAACCGGCAGGGCGCCGCGACCAACGGCCCTGAACAGCGGCCGTCACCGGGTATCGACAATGCCCCGGCACGCAATCAGGGTTTCCCTCGGCAGAGCACGGTCATGTATGCTACGGCGCTTCCTGTAACTCCACTTCCAGCTCGGCTGGGCATCGAAAACGCCGCATCAGGCGTCGTCTGCGTCCAGCATGGCAACGAAGAGGATTGGGCCACCCCATTCAGTACAAAAGTAGCCATGCACGAACACTATCAGCCCCGTGAAATCGAAGCCGCCGCCCAGTCGTTCTGGGACGAGCAAAAGTCCTTTGAAGTCAGTGAACAGCCAGGCAAGGAGACTTACTACTGCCTGTCGATGTTCCCTTACCCCAGCGGCAAGCTACACATGGGGCATGTGCGCAACTACACCATCGGCGATGTGATCTCCCGCTACCAGCGCATGCAAGGCAAGAATGTCCTGCAACCCATGGGTTGGGACGCTTTCGGCATGCCGGCGGAAAACGCCGCGATGAAGAACAACGTGGCCCCCGCCAAGTGGACCTACGAAAACATCGCCTACATGAAGACCCAGCTGCGCAGCCTGGGCCTGGCGGTGGACTGGTCCCGCGAGGTCACCACCTGCAAGCCTGATTACTACCGCTGGGAACAATGGCTGTTCACCCGCCTGTTCGAAAAAGGTGTGATCTACCGCAAGAACGGCACCGTGAACTGGGACCCGGTGGACCAGACCGTACTGGCCAACGAGCAAGTGATCGACGGTCGCGGCTGGCGCTCCGGCGCGCTGATCGAAAAGCGCGAAATCCCGATGTACTACTTCAAGATCACCGCCTACGCGGATGAACTGCTGGAGAGTCTCGACGAGCTGACCGGCTGGCCTGAACAGGTCAAGACCATGCAGCGCAACTGGATCGGTAAGTCCCGGGGCATGGAAGTGCAGTTCCCCTACGACGTCGCCTCCATTGGCGAAGCGGGCAATCTGAAAGTCTTCACCACCCGTCCGGATACCCTGATGGGCGCCACCTATGTCGCCGTGGCCGCCGAGCATCCGCTGGCGACCCTGGCCGCCCGCAACAACCCCGAGCTGCAGGCGTTCATTGCCGAATGCAAAGGTGGCAGCGTCGCGGAAGCCGATGTCGCCACTCAAGAGAAGAAAGGCCTGCCGACCTCGCTGTTCGTCGAGCATCCGCTCACCGGCGAAAAACTCCCGGTATGGGTCGCCAACTATGTGCTGATGCACTACGGCGACGGCGCCGTCATGGCTGTTCCGGCCCACGACGAGCGCGATTTCGAATTCGCCCACAAGTACAACCTGCCGATCAAGGCCGTGGTGCGTACCAGCGCCGGTGACCAGACCCCGGCGCCATGGCAGGACGCTTATGGCGAACACGGCGAACTGATCAACTCCGGCGAGTTTGACGGCCTGGACTTCCCCGGCGCGTTCGACGCCATCGAAGTGGCCCTGATCAAGAAAAACCTCGGTGCCTCCCGCACCCAGTTCCGCCTGCGGGACTGGGGCATCAGCCGCCAGCGCTACTGGGGCTGCCCGATTCCGATCGTGCACTGCGATACTTGCGGTGACGTACCGGTACCGGAAGATCAACTGCCCGTGGTCCTGCCCGAAGACGTGGTACCCGACGGCGCCGGCTCGCCCCTAGCGCGCATGCCCGAGTTCTACGAGTGCAGTTGCCCGAAATGCGGCGCGCCGGCCCGGCGTGAAACCGACACCATGGACACGTTCGTCGAGTCCTCGTGGTACTACGCCCGCTACGCCTCGCCGCACTATGAAGGCGGCCTGGTGGAAAAATCCGCGGCTGACCACTGGTTGCCGGTGGATCAGTACATCGGCGGCATCGAACACGCCATTCTCCACCTGCTCTACGCGCGCTTCTTCCACAAGCTGATGCGTGACGAAGGCCTGGTGAGCTCCAACGAGCCGTTCAAGAACCTGCTGACCCAAGGCATGGTGATCGCCGAGACTTACTATCGTCGCGAAGCCAACGGTGCCTACACCTGGTACAACCCGGCCGACGTCGAACTCGAACGCGACAGCAAAGCCAAGGTCATCAGCGCCAAACTGATCGCCGACGGCCTGCCGGTGGAAATCGGCGGCACCGAGAAGATGGCCAAGTCGAAGAACAACGGCGTCGACCCGCAGTCGATGATCGACCAGTTCGGCGCCGACACCTGCCGCCTGTTCATGATGTTCGCCTCGCCACCCGACATGAGCGCGGAATGGTCCGACTCCGGCGTCGAAGGTTCGCACCGCTTCCTCAAGCGCGTCTGGCGTCTGGCTCAAGCCCACGTCACTCAGGGCCTGCCGGGCAAACTGGACGTCGCCGGCCTGAACGACGAGCAGAAAGCCGTTCGCCGTTCGATCCACCTGGCCATCAAGCAGGCCAGCCATGACGTCGGCCAGAACCACAAATTCAACACCGCCATCGCCCAGGTGATGACGCTGATGAATGTCCTGGAAAAAGCCGCGCAAGGCACCGAACAGGATCGCGCACTGGTTCACGAAGGTCTGGAAGCCGTGACGCTGCTGCTGGCTCCGATCACGCCGCACATCAGCCACGAGCTGTGGAACCGCCTGGGCCACGCTGACCCGGTGATTGACGCCAGCTGGCCGGTGGTGGACGAAACCGCGCTGGTGCAGGACAGCCTGACCCTGGTCATCCAGGTCAACGGCAAGCTGCGCGGCCAGATCGAAATGCCAGCCGCCGCCACTCGCGAAGAAATCGAAGCCGCCGCACGGGCCAATGAAAACGTGTTGCGCTTCGTCGATGGCCTGACGATCCGCAAAGTGATCGTCGTGCCCGGCAAACTGGTCAACATCGTCGCAAGCTAATTGGATCGGGCGCCGGCTTGGGCCGGGCGCCGAATATAACCTGCGGGGCCGCACTGTCGAGCCATAGGGTTTCAAGGGGAGCAACAAGATGATCAAACGTAATCTGCTGGTAATGGGCCTGGCGGTCCTGTTGAGCGCCTGCGGCTTCCAGCTGCGCGGCACCGGCACCACCGAGCTGGCCATCACGGAGCTGGACCTCAGCGCCCGGGACGCTTATGGCGAGACCGTGAAGATGCTGCGCGACTCACTGGAAAACAGCGGCGTGAAGGTCTACAACGGCGCGCCGTACAAACTGGTGCTGACCAGTGAACAGCAAAGCCAGCGCAGCCTGAGTTACGCCGGTGCCGGTCGCTCGGCCGAGTACGAACTCAACAACGTCCTGAGCTATGAGATCCGCGGCCAGAACAACCTGGTGCTGCTGGACGACAAACTGCAAGTGCAGAAGGTCTACCTGCACGATGGCAACAACATCACCGGTTCCGACCAGGAGTCGAGCGAAGTGCGTGTCGAAATGCGTCGTGACCTCGTGCAACGCATGATGCTGCGCCTGCAACAACTGAGCCCGGCCCAACTGGACCAGTTGCAGCAGACCGCCGACGCCCGCGCCAAGGCAGAAGCCGACGCACTGGAAGCGGCACGCAAGGCTGAAGCGGAAACCCCGCAACAGTCGCCGATGCAAATCCCCTCTGAATAAGCCTTGCGGGGCGCTCCGGCGCCCCGCTCGCCTTCTCTTATGAAGCTCGCTCCCGCCCAACTCGGCAAACACCTGCAAGGCGCCCTCGCGCCGGTCTACATCATCAGTGGCGATGATCCGCTGCTGTGCCAGGAAGCCGCCGACGCCATTCGCTCTGCCGCCCGTCAGCAAGGCTTCGACGAACGCCAGGTGTTCGCCGCCGACGCCAGTTTCGACTGGGGTACGCTGTTGCAGGCTGGGGCGAGCATGTCGCTGTTCGCCGAAAAACGCCTGCTGGAACTGCGCTTGCCATCCGGCAAACCCGGTGACAAGGGCGCCGCCGCGCTGATCGAATATTGCTCACGACCGGCTGAAGACACGTTGTTGCTCATCAGCCTGCCAAAACTCGACGGCAGCGCGCAAAAAACCAAATGGGGCAAGGCCCTGGTTGAAGGTCAGCAGACCCAGTTCGTACAGATCTGGCCGGTGGACGTCAGCCAGTTGCCCAGCTGGATCCGCCAGCGCCTGTCCCAGGCCGGCTTATCAGCCAGCCAGGATGCGGTGGAACTGATCGCCGCCCGGGTCGAAGGCAACCTGCTGGCCGCCGCTCAGGAAATCGAAAAGCTCAAGCTGATGGCCGAGGGCGGGCAGATCACCGTGGAAACGGTACAGGCCGCCGTGGCCGACAGTGCGCGTTTCGATGTGTTCGGGCTGACCGATGCGATCCTCAACGGTGAAGCCGCCCACGCCCTGCGCATGCTCGAGGGCTTGCGGGGCGAAGGCGTCGAGCCTCCGGTGATCCTCTGGGCCCTGGCCCGAGAGTTGCGCCTGCTGGCCAACCTCTCATTGCAATACAGCCAGGGTGTACCACTGGACAAGGCCTTCAGCCAGGCCAGGCCACCGGTGTGGGACAAACGCAAGCCGCTGATGAGCAAGGCCCTGCAACGCTACTCGGCACCGCGCTGGGCACAACTGCTGCTCGAAGCCCAGCGCATCGATGCGCAGATCAAAGGTCAGGCGGCAGGGTCGCCATGGATGAGCCTGAGCCGCTTGTCGCTGTTGATGGCTGGGCAGCGACTCCCTTTGCCCGCTGAGTAGTCACTCGGCAGAAGCACACTGCATACCTGTGGCGAGGGGATTTATCCCCGTTGGATTGCGAAGCAACCCCAAAACTAGGCGCCGTGGAGTGTCAGGCAGTTTGTAATGGGGACGCTTCGCGCCCCAGCGGGGATAAATCCCCTCGCCACGGGTCATCTTCCACCACAAGTTGCGTGTCCGTCTGATGACACTTCTTGCACACCCCAGGGACTGGACAACCTCCCGACTCTGTCCCATGATTTACCCCGCAAAAACCACCCCACGAGAGATCCCATCATGAGCAAAAAGCCATCCAAGCATGGCCCCAACAAGGCCAAATCCATCATCGCCCAGCCCCTGTTCCGCAGCCGCCAGGAACGACCCGCCAAGGGCAAAGGCAGCTACCGCCGCGAAGCCTTCCAGTCTGACAACTGGGAGGCTTCTTGCTTTGTGGCGGCTTGAAACACCCGGACCAGCCCTATTCTCCTTTGCGCATGATAAGGTCAGCATCTGATTTGTTTATCTGGACCCGTGCATGCCCTTTTGTCTTTCCCGTCGTTGGCCCCTGCGCCAATTGATTGCAGCCACAAGCGTCGTTCTGCTTGTCGCCTGCGCAGAAAAACCTACCGCCGCCGACGCCCAACCGCTCAAGACCGTCCCTGCCGTGCCTGCTCCTGCCATCGTGCCGCCCGTGGTCCCGACCGGTGACAACCTGGTCATCGCCCCCACGCAAACTTTCGCCGAATGGCAAGCCGGTTTTCGCAAGCAAGCCCTGGCCGCGGGAATCCGTGCCGACCTGTTTGATCGCGCCTTTATCGGCGTCAGCCCGGACATGAGCGTCATCAAAGCCGACCGCAGCCAGCCGGAATTCAGCCGTCCGGTGTGGGAATACCTCGATGGAGCGCTGTCGCCGCTGCGAGTACGCCGGGGCCAGACACTGGTCCAACAGCATGCCGACATCCTGCAAAGCATCGAGCAGCGCTATGGCGTCGACCGCCAGGCCTTGGTTGCGGTGTGGGGCATGGAAAGCAACTTCGGTCAGTTCCAGGGCACCAAGTCGGTGATCAACTCCCTGGCGACCCTGGCCTATGAAGGGCGGCGCCCGGGGTTTGCCCATGCGCAGCTGATCGCCGCACTGCAGATCCTGCAAGACGGCGACATCGCTCCGGAAAAAATGCTCGGCTCCTGGGCCGGAGCCATGGGCCAGACCCAGTTCATTCCCACCACGTACAACACCCACGCGGTGGATTTCGATGGTGACGGCCGCCGCGATATCTGGGGCAGCGCCACCGACGCCCTGGCCTCGACCGCACACTACCTGCAAAGCTCTGGCTGGCAGCGCGGACAGCCGTGGGGCTTCGAGGTACGACTCAGAGAAGGGTTCGACTACCCGCTGGCCGACGGCGCGATCCGCAAACCCGTCTCCGAATGGCTGCAACTGGGCGTCAGCCTGCCCAGCGGCAGCCAGGTCCCAGCCGGCGCCGAACACTTGTCGGCAGCCCTGCTGCTGCCGGCCGGCTATCGCGGGCCGGCCTTCCTGGTGCTCGATAACTTCCGCGCCATCCTCAAGTACAACAATTCCTCGTCGTACGCCCTGGCGGTGAGTTTGCTGTCAGAACGCTTCGCCGGCGCGGGGCTGATCAGCGGGCAATGGCCCAAGGACGATCTGCCCTTGAGCCGTAGCGAACGCTTTGAACTGCAAACCTTGCTGGGCAAACACAACTTCGACGCAGGCACGCCCGACGGCATCATCGGCGCCAACACCCGCAAGGCCATACGCAGCGCCCAGCAGTCGTTCGGCTGGCCCGCGGATGGGTATCCGACGCACAAGCTGCTGGAAGGGTTGCGTAACCGCTAGATCGCCTTATGGCCGCTGCCCTCATCGCGAGCAGGCTCGCTCCCACAGCTGACTACCAAACGCGGTCCAGTGTGGGAGCGAGCCTGCTCGCGATGAGGGACTTTCAGGCAACAAGCGCTCGGCTGACCACCACATCCTGCTCCAGCACCAACCTCTTCTCCCCCGCATCCAGCGTCACCAACGCGCCCATGGGCAACGTCAGGTTCGGGTCGCAATGCCCACTGCGCCAGCCGGACAACACCGGGATGCCAAACGGCTCGAAGGTCTGCTGGAACAGCTTGTTCAACGCCTCAAGGTCCACCCCGGCGACATCCCCCAGCAACACACCCCGCAGCTTTGCCAGCGTGCCAGCCAGTCGTAACTGGGTCAGCAGACGGTCGATGCGGTAAAGCGGCTCGTTGATGTCTTCCACCAACAGGATCACGCCTTCGGCGTCGATTTCGTAGGGCGTGCCCATGGTCGCGGCAATCATCGACAGATTGCCCCCCAGCAAACGCCCGCAGGCGATGCCGGGTGCGACGGTAGTCAATGGATAAGCTGCGGGATGGCTCAGCACACTGCCGGCCTTCAACTGCCCGCGCAACAGGCTGAAAAAAGAAGTGACGGTGGAGGGTTCCTTGTCGCCGAGAAGATCGGCGTTGAGCAACGGGCCATGAAAGGTGACGAACCCTGCATAGCGGCTGATGGCCAGGTGCAAGGCGGTGATGTCGCTGTAGCCGACGAAAGGCTTGGCGTTGCGCCGCAACAGGTCGAAATCGATGCGATCCAGCAAACGCGGGGTGCCGTAGCCGCCACGCAGGCAAATGATCGCTTTTACTTCTGGGTCGGCGAAGGCGGCATGCAGGTCGTTGAGGCGTACTTCGTCGCTGCCGGCCAGGTAGCCGTCCTTTTCGTACACACCTGGGAATATACGCAGCTCATGGCCCCGGGCGCGCATCCATTGGATGGCTTTGTCCGTTTCCAGGTTTGCTGGACCGGCGGGGGCGATCACGGCGATCAGGCCTTCGGTCGGGAGTGCTGGGACGGGGTGATGTGGGTTTAGGGTGGGTTCCATGGGGTTTCCCGGTCTTTTGATCGTGTGTATATCCGTTGCTGCGGTAACGGCTACTTATGGTTCCGCTCTTACAGCGGGTCACTTTTGGAAGAGCGCCAAAAGTAACCAAAAACGCTTTGCCCCACCACTCGGCACCTCGCCTAGGCTCGGTGTGCCCGAACGCAGGCATTG
Organism: Pseudomonas sp. N-1-13; assembly: GCF_057787095.1. Lineage (NCBI taxonomy): Bacteria > Pseudomonadati > Pseudomonadota > Gammaproteobacteria > Pseudomonadales > Pseudomonadaceae > Pseudomonas > Pseudomonas sp. N-1-13. The sequence continues at coordinate 5,109,951 of NZ_JBYNRI010000001.1, forward strand.
CTCCGTGGGCCCGCCGCGAAGGGCCATCCATGGCCCAGCGCGGCTATCCCGGCATCCATGCCGGGATGCCCACTGCGCAATACCTGCGTTCGGCCAGCGTGGTTTAACGGGGCGTCAAGATCAAGATCAAGATCAAGATCAAGATCAAGATCAAGATCAAGATCAAGATCAAGATCAAGATCAAGATCAAGATCAAGATCAAGATCAAGATCAAGATCCAAAGCAAAGCAAAGCAAAGCAAAGCAAGAGCTGGGCATGTCCAGCATCTATGTGGCTAAACCACCGCTATCGCGAGCAGGCTCGCTCCCACACTTGATCTTCAGCAGCCACAAAACTCATGTAAACCGCAGACCCACTGTGGGAGCGAGCCTGCTCGCGATGAGGCCAGCAAAGCCAGCATCCATGTATCTGAACCACCGCTTTCGCGAGCAAACCCGCTCCCAAAGGGGAAACGCGATACCCCCAAACCAGGCCGGCTGTCAGGCCGCCTCGCGGTGGACGTTGATCTGGGGCGCCCCGTTAACCACGCTGGCTGAACGCAGGCATTGGTTCGTGGGTAACCCGGCATGGATGCCGGGTTAGCCGCGCTGGGCCATGGATGGCCCTTCGCGGCGGGCCCACGAACCAATGCCGGAGTGAAGGCATGCCGAGCCTAGGCGAGGCACCGAGTGGTGGGGCAAGAGCGTTTTGGTTACTTTTGACTGGGCCGGCTTCCGGGCTCTTCAAAAGTGACCCGCCGTAAGGGCGGAACCACAAGTAGCCGTTACCGAAGAAACGGATATACACACCACTCCAAAAAACAACGCTAGAAAATCAAGACCCGAGCAACTCAGCCTTAACCAACTTAGCCTGCTCATCCGCATGATACGAAGACCGCACCAACGGCCCGGAAGCAACGTTCTTGAAGCCCATCTTGTACCCTTCCTCAGCAAACCAGGCAAAGGTATCCGGGTGCACAAAACGCTGCACCGGCAGGTGACTACGCGAAGGCTGCAGATACTGACCCAGGGTCAGCATGTCGATGTCATGCTCACGCATGCGCTTCATGACCTCGATGACTTCTTCGTCAGTTTCCCCCAGGCCCAGCATCAAGCCGGATTTGGTCGGAATGTGCGGCATCATCTGCTTGAAGCGTTGCAGCAAAGTCAGCGACCACTGGTAGTCCGAACCCGGACGCGCAGCCTTGTACAGGCGCGGTACGGTTTCCAGGTTGTGGTTGAAGACATCCGGCGGCTCGGCGGCGGTGATTTGCAGTGCGATGTCCATGCGACCGCGATAGTCCGGCACCAACGTCTCAAGCTGCACGTTCGGTGACAGCTTGCGGATTTCGCGGATGCAATCGGCAAAGTGCTGGGCACCGCCGTCACGCAGGTCGTCGCGGTCCACCGAGGTGATGACCACGTACTTGAGTTTGAGGTCGGCAATGGCGATGGCCAGGCTTTCGGGTTCGTTCACGTCCAATGGCTTCGGCCGACCATGGCCGACGTCACAGAACGGGCAGCGACGGGTGCAGATGTCGCCCATGATCATGAACGTGGCGGTGCCGCCGGAGAAGCATTCCCCCAGGTTCGGGCAGGACGCTTCTTCACAGACGCTGTGCAGTTTGTGTTTACGCAGCAGCGCCTTGATGCGGTCGACTTCCGGCGAAACCGGGATGCGCACGCGGATCCAGTCAGGTTTCTTCGGCAGTTCGGTGGTCGGGATGATCTTGACCGGGATACGTGCAACTTTCTCGGCGCCGCGCAGCTTTACGCCGGCCTCGACCTTGGCACGCGGGGCCGGACGCTCGGTAACATCCAGCGTCGGGATCATGGTTTGCACAGCATCAGTAGTCATATCAGTCGATTCCGCCCGTGAGGGTCGTCTGCTCAGCGTAGTCGAGGTGTTTGACGAGCTGCGCGCGCAGCCGGGCACTTACCTCGGCAAATTCAATCGATCCTGTGTGATCGCACAGCTGGGTCATCGCCAGCCCTGCATAGCCACAGGGATTAATCCGTCGAAACGGCTCCATGTCCATGTCCACGTTCAACGCCAGGCCGTGAAACGAACAACCATGGCGGATGCGCAAACCCAGAGAGGCAATTTTCGCTCCGTCGACGTAGACACCCGGAGCATCCGGCTTGGCCGCTGCTGTCACGCCGTAGCTGGCCAGCAGTTCGATCAGGCAGGTCTCCATGCGGGTGACCAGCTCGCGTACACCGAACCCCAGCTTGCGTACGTCCAGCAACAGATAGGCCACCAATTGACCGGGGCCATGGTAGGTCACCTGGCCACCGCGGTCGGTCTTCACCACCGGGATATTCCCCGGCAGCAACAGGTGTTCGGCCTTGCCGGCCTGGCCCTGGGTGAACACCGGCGGGTGTTGCACCAGCCAGACTTCGTCACCGGCGGTGGTGCCGCGGTCGTTGGTGAAGCGTTGCATGGCATGCCAGACCGGCTCGTAAGCCATCTGGCCCAGCTCGCGAAAGCCCAGCGTGCCCGGCATCACAACACCATGTGCACGAACCCGGTCGCTCGCAACTCGCTGTTGATGTCGTACAGCTGCTCCTGACCGGTGGCAATGATGTGCAACTGAATCGTCGTGTACTTGCCGTTGGTACTCTGGCGTTCGGCCAGGGTCTTGTGATCAACGGTGGCGTGTTTTTCAAGAATCGCGATGATCTTGTCCTTGAATCCCACACCGGTGTCGCCAATTACCTTGATCGGATAATCCTCGCAAGGAAACTCGATCTTTGGCGCCTTTACTTCTGAGTCTGTCATGGCGTAACGGCCTCGTAAGCCGTGATAACGCACATGGCCCCGCACCGGAAAGGAACGGGGCCATGCAGGTCAACACTTCAATCAGTTGAACAAGCCGTAGAAGAATAGACGGATGCTATCCCACATGCGGCGGAAGATACCACCTTCCTCGACCGCGTCCAGCGCAATCAGGTCGGCGCTGTGCACCACTTTGTCGTCCAGTTTGACTTCCACCTTGCCGATCACGTCGCCCTTGGCGATTGGCGCGATCATTTGCGGATTCATGGTCATGGTCGCAACCAGCTTTTTGAGCTGGCCTTTTGGCAGGGTCATGGTCAGGTCCTGAGCCAGACCGGCCTTCACCTGATTGGTGGTGCCTTTCCACACCTGGGCCTGGGCCAGTTCGGTGCCCTTCTGGTAGAAGGTCTGGGTTTCGAAGAAGCGGAAACCGTAGGTCAAGAGCTTCTGGGTTTCGGCGGCACGGGCCACTTCGCTGTTGGTGCCGAAAACGACGGCGATCAGGCGCATGCCGTCACGAACGGCCGAAGACACCATGCAATAGCCGGCCTCTTCGGTGTGGCCGGTCTTCAGGCCATCGACGGTCTTGTCGCGCCACAACAGCAGGTTGCGGTTAGGCTGCTTGATGTTGTTCCAGAAGAATTCCTTCTGGGAGTAGATGGCGTAGTGCGCCGGGTCTTCGTGAATGATCGCTCGCGCCAGAATCGCCATGTCGTGAGCCGAAGAGTAGTGCTCCGGGTTCGGCAAGCCGGTCGGGTTCATGAAGTGGCTGTTGGTCAGACCCAGGTCACTGGCAGTCTTGTTCATCATGTCGGCGAACGCATCTTCGCTGCCGGCGATGTGCTCGGCCAGGGCGACGCTGGCGTCGTTGCCGGACTGGATGATGATGCCGTGCAGCAGGTCGCTGACGGTCACTTGCGAACCGACCTTGATGAACATCCGCGAACCGCCGGTGCGCCAGGCGTTTTCGCTGACGGTCACCGGATCGTTTTCACCGATCTGGCCACGACGGATTTCCAGGGTGGCGATGTAGGCGGTCATCAGTTTGGTCAGGCTGGCCGGTGGCAGGCGCTGGTCACCATTGCTCTCCACCAGGACCTCGCCGCTGCTGGCATCCATGAGCACAAAGGATTTGGCGGCCAGTTGAGGGGGTGCGGGCATCATCTCGACCGCGAACGCGGCAGGTGAGAGCAGCAGCGGGACTAGCAGGCAAAGGCGTTTGGCAAAGGTGGTGATGTTCATCCGTCTCTCGAAATCGCTAATGGAAACTGCCCGAAGGCAAAACTAAACAGGCAACCTTCTAACGGGTCGCCGCGTATTTAAGTTGCTCACTCACATCCCTTGCCGGGCTTTTGTTATTCGTAGAGCCAACAACCTGGCCCGCTCCAACCGCTAGCGGGCCTTCAATCAAATCATTCCGCGCTGACCAGGCTCGGCGAACCGAGATTGGCCAGGCGCACACTGTTCTGCACCTGCTGGACTTCATCCGGAGAACCGATCGGCCCCAGGCGTACCCGATGCAGTGTCTGCTGGTTGCGCACGATGGAGCTGATGAACACCGGTGCGCTGACCATCGAGCTGAGCTTGGATCTCAACAGTTCGGCAGCGTCCGGGTTGGCGAACGCGCCGACTTGCAGATACTGGCCAGACGCTGTTGCAGAAGCGTTTTTTTTTGCGTCGAGCGGCACGGGCACCACGGCGGCGGCATGTTGCTGCGGCGGCGGGGACCATTGCTCGACCGTACCGGTGGAAGCCGTCACGGTCGGCGCGGCATTTTGCGCCACTTTTGGCTCGTTGAGCATCAAAGGCGCCGGACGGCCTCGTTGGGCCCACCATTCCTGCGGATCGATGCCTTCGACCTTGACCCGCGCGGTGCCGGTTTCAGCGTAACCGAGTTTTTTTGCCGCCGCATACGACAGGTCGATGATGCGGTCGGAATAGAACGGCCCGCGGTCATTGACCCGCAGGATCACAGCCTTGTTGTTGTCCAGGTTGGTCACCCGCACATAGCTGGGCAGCGGCAAGGTCTTGTGGGCCGCGCTCATGCCATACAGGTCATAAACCTCGCCATTGGCGGTGTTCTGACCGTGGAACTTGGTGCCATACCAGGACGCCGTGCCCGAAGCGACGTAACGCTTGGATTCGGCCATCGGGAAATACGTCTTGCCCAGCACCGTGTACGGATTGGCCTTGTACGGGCCGGTGTGCAGGGTTGGCGTGGCGTCGGGAATGCGCGAAACATCCACGTCCCACCACGGCGCGCCGTCCTTGTGGGCCCGGTTGATGTCCAGGCCTGGCGTGGCGCGCACGGCACTGGAGGTTTTCTGGGCCGGCGGGCGACTGGTGGAGCAACTGACGACCAGCAACGACAGCGCAGCCAGCGCTACCAGCTTCAGGGGTCCGGCTTTCAGGGGTTGATAGGTAGGCAATGCCTGCATTATTTGACGCCCCGTGCTTTGACCAGCTCTTCAGACAGCTGATGCACGGCCATGGCGTACATCACACTGCGGTTATAACGCGTAATCGCGTAGAAATTCTTCAGGCCCATCCAGTACTCAGGGCCTTGTTCGCCTTCCAGGCGAATCGCGGTGACTGGCATGTCGTCACGCAGCGCATCATGACTCGACCACCCCAGCGCCCGCAACTCCCCGACGGTCTTCGTCGGCTCGATGCCTGTGGTCAGGCCTTCGTCTACCTGGTCGCCACGCACGTCTGCACGGCTGACCACCGGCTCGCCAGGCTCCCAGCCGTGGCGCTTGAAGTAGCTGGCAACACTGCCGATGGCATCGGTCGGGTTGGTCCAGATATTAATGTGGCCATCGCCGTCGAAGTCCACCGCATAGGCGCGGAAACTGCTGGGCATGAACTGCGGCAAGCCCATGGCTCCGGCATAGGAGCCCTTGAGGGTCAACGGATCGACCTGTTCCTCACGAGCCAGCAGCAGGAACTCGCGCAGCTCCTTGCGGAAGAACTCAGCGCGCGGCGGATAATCGAAGCCCAGGGTCGACAGCGCATCGACCACCCGGAAATTCCCGGTATTACGACCAAAAAACGTCTCGACACCAATAATAGACACGATGACCTGAGCCGGCACGCCATACTCCTGCTCGGCGCGAGCCAGCACGGCCTCGTGCTGGCGCCAGAAGTCCACGCCCCGGGCGATGCGCGCCTCGGAGATGAACATCGGCCGATACTCGCTCCACTGCTTGACCCGCTCGGCGGGCCGGGAGATCGCGTCGAGAATCGACTGCTTGCGCTGGGCCTCGCGGAACACCCCCATCAGCTGTTCACCGGCAAAACCGTAGTCGCGGGTCATTTCACCGACGAATTCGGCCACTTGCGGCGAGCCTTCATATTCGCCGGCCAGGGCGTGCGACGCACCGCCCAGGAGGCCGAACAGGCCGACCCACGGCGCAAATCGCGTCGACCAGCCACGCATTGCTTGCATTGAACTCTTCACCTTATTCAAACCTGCGCGATCCACTTGCGATGGGTATGGATCGACATCAAAACCCCAAACGCTGACAGTAGCGTCACCAGCGAAGTTCCTCCGTAGCTAATGAATGGCAACGGCACCCCCACGACCGGCAACAGGCCACTGACCATACCGATATTGACGAAAACATAAACAAAAAACGTCATAGTCAGACTGCCCGCGAGCAATTTGCCGAACAATGTCTGGGCCTGGGCGGTAATCACCAGGCCACGGCCGATCAACAACAGGTAGATCAGCAGCAGCACGCAAATACCCACCAGACCGAACTCTTCGCCCAACACGGCGATGATGAAGTCGGTGTGGCTTTCCGGCAGAAAGTCCAGGTGCGACTGGGTACCCAGCAACCACCCTTTGCCGAACACACCGCCGGAGCCGATGGCGGCCTTGGACTGGATGATGTTCCAGCCGGTGCCCAGCGGATCGCTCTCCGGGTCGAGGAACGTCAGGACCCGCTGCTTCTGGTAGTCGTGCATCACGAAGTACCACATGGCCACGGACACCGGCACGGCGGCAGCGATCACGCTGAGGATCCAGCGCCAGCGCAACCCGCCCATGAACAGCACGAAGGCGCCGCCGGCCAGGATCAGCAACGAGGTGCCGAGATCGGGCTGGCGCACGATCAGGATAAACGGGACCCCAATCAGCAGCAGGCTGATGCCCACATGCTTGAGCTGTGGCGGCAAGGTGCGCTTGGACAGATACCAGGCGATGGTCGCCGGCATGATGATTTTCAGGAACTCGGAAGGCTGGAAGCGGATCACCCCAGGGATGTTGATCCAGCGTGTCGCCCCCATGGCGTTATGGCCCATGATGTCCACGATCACCAACAAGACCACGCCGCCCACATAGGCCAGTGGCACCCAGCGCGCCATGAACCGAGGCTCCAGTTGGGCGATAAAGATCATCGATACCAGGCCGATGCCGAATGAAGTGGCCTGCTTGGCCAGCAGGTCCCAATTCTTGCCGCTGGCCGAATACAGCACGAACAGGCTGCCGGCGGCCAGTGTCAGCAACAGGATCAACAACGGACCGTCGATGTGCATGCGCTGCAACAGAGTGGCGCGACGACGCATCACATCTTCGCTGGAGAGGATCCGGTCGAAATTATTCTTCACGGGCCGTAGCCTCCGCAGTGATGGGGCTTGCGTATTCGGGCTTGAGCTGGCCGTGTTCATCCAGCAGCCAGGCGTCCATGATCTGGCGCACCACCGGCGCGGCAACGCCGGAGCCGGACTCGCCGTTCTCGACCATCACCGACACGACGATCTTCGGGTTTTCGGCCGGCGCGAAACCAACGAACAAGGCGTGGTCGCGGTGGCGCTCCTGAACCTTGGAACGGTCGTACTTTTCGCCCTGCTTGATCGCGACCACCTGGGCCGTACCACTCTTGCCGGCAATCCGGTATTGCGCGCCGATGGCAGCCTTGCGCGCGGTGCCCCGGGCGCCGTGCATCACCTGCTGCATGCCGATATTGACCTTCTGCCAGTCCGACGGATTACGCAGGATGATGTCCGGCACCGGGTTGGGGTCCACGGGCTTCTGGCCTTCGATGGTCTTGGCCAGATGCGGGCGATACCACTTGCCTTTGCTCGCCACCAGGGCTGTGGCCTGGGCCAGTTGCAGCGGCGTCGCCTGCATGTAGCCCTGGCCGATCCCCAGGATCAGCGTCTCGCCCGGGAACCACGGCTGGCGGCGGGTCGCCCGCTTCCACTCGCGGGATGGCATCAGGCCCGGCGACTCTTCGAACATGTCCAGGGACACTTTCTGACCGAGACCGAACTTGCCCATGTAGGACGCCAGCCGGTCGATCCCCAGCTTGTGGGCCAGGTCATAGAAGTAGGTGTCGTTGGACCGCATGATCGCCGTTTCCAGATCCACGTACCCGTCGCCGGAGCGATTCCAGTTGCGGTACTTGTGGTCGTAGTTCGGCAGTTGGTAATAACCGGGGTCGTAGACCCGGCTGGAAGCGGTGATCACACCCGCGTCCAGCCCGGCAATGGCCACCGCCGGCTTGATGGTCGAACCCGGCGGATAGAGGCCGCGCAGCACGCGGTTGAACAGTGGCCGATCGATGGAATCGCGCAACTCGGCATAGGCTTTGAAACTGATGCCGGTGACGAACAGGTTCGGGTCGAAACTCGGCTGGCTGACCATCGCCAGGACCTCGCCGGTGTTCGGGTCCAGCGCCACGACAGCGCCGCGCCGGCCGCCCAACGCCGCTTCGGCGGCTTCCTGCAATTTGATGTCCAGGCTCAGGACGATGTCCTTGCCGGGGATCGGGTCGGTGCGCTTGAGCACCCGCAACACGCGGCCACGGGCATTGGTCTCGACTTCCTCGTAGCCCACCTGGCCGTGCAGCTCGGCCTCGTAGAAGCGTTCGATGCCGGTCTTGCCGATGTGGTGGGTACCGCTGTAATTGACCGGGTCGAGGTTCTTGAGCTCTTTTTCGTTGATCCGCCCCATGTAGCCCACCGAATGGGCGAAGTGCGCGCCCTGGGGGTAGTGACGCACCAACTGCGCCACCACTTCAACGCCCGGCAGGCGGAACTGGTTCACGGCGATCAGGGCGATCTGCTCTTCGGTCAGCTCGAACAGGATCGGCACCGGCTCGAACGGGCGCCGGCCCTGGCGCATGCGCTTCTCGAAAATCGCCCGGTCCTCGGGGGTCAGTTGCAGCACTTCGACGATCACGTCGAGCACCTTCTGCCAATCCCCGGACCGCTCACGGGTCATGCTCAGGCTGAAGCTGGGCCGGTTATCGGCCACCACCACGCCGTTGCGGTCGAAAATCAACCCGCGAGTCGGCGGAATCGGCTGCACATGCACGCGATTGTTTTCCGACAGGGTCGAGTGGTACTCGTACTGAATCACCTGGAGGAAATACAGGCGCGCGATCAGCACACCAATCAGCGCCACGACCGCAATTGCACCGAACACGACGCGACCACGCACCAGGCGGGCGTCTTTTTCGTGGTCCTTGATGCGGATCGGCTGAGGCATGAGGGCAGGATTACTTGTGGTAAGGGTGCCCGGACAGGACTGTCCAGGCACGATACAACTGTTCGCCGATCAGAATCCGCACCAGCGGGTGCGGCAACGTCAAAGGCGACAACGACCAGCGTTGATCGGCCCGGGCACAGACTTCCGGTGCCAACCCTTCCGGGCCACCCACCATGAAGTTGACCGTGCGCGCGTCCAGCCGCCAGCGATCGAGCTCGACCGCCAGTTGCTCGGTGCTCCAGGGCTTGCCGTGCACTTCGAGCGTGACGATCCGCTCGTTCGGCCCGACCTTGGCCAACATGGCTTCGCCTTCCTGACGGATAAAGCGCGCCACATCAGCGTTCTTGCCGCGGGTGTTGAGCGGAATTTCCACCAGTTCCAGGGCCAGCTCGGAAGGAAGACGCTTGGCATATTCATGCCAGCCTTCTTCCACCCACTTGGGCATGCGGGAACCGACGGCGATCAGGCGCAGTCGCACAGCGATCCCTTATTGCTGGTCTTTGTTGAGCTTGGTGAAATGCTCATGGGTATTTTCCGGGCTGTGGTGCGCGGCGCTGGCCGAACGGCTTTGCTCGGCACCGGCCCACAGGCGCTCCAGGTCATAGAACTGGCGCGCCGAGGCGGTCATCATGTGCACGATGACGTCGTCCATATCCAGCAATACCCAGTCGCTGTCGCCCTTGCCTTCTTCACCCAGCGGCTTGACGCCCTGGGCCTTGACCGCTTCGCGAACCTTATCCAGCATCGCGCCGATCTGGCGGTTGGAGGTACCGGTGGCGATGATCATGTAATCCGTGATGCTCTGCTTCTCGCGAACGTCGATCACCTGGATATCCTGGGCCTTGACGTCTTCCAGGGCCGCCACGGCAACCTTGACCAGCTCTTCGCCGGCCAGTACCACGCCAGTATGAGCTTCTACGGGAAGCGGGGCGCTCTTGAATGTGCCCTTGCGCTTTACTTTGTTTACGTCTTTGTCAGTCATATAAAACTCGTTTTGCTCGTATGTTCGGGCGCTTCGCTACACGCATTCACGTGCCTTGAAGCGCGCCCTTTTTTCAGTTCGACGCACGGTACAGCCCGTGCGCATCGATGTAGGCCAGGACCGCGTCGGGCACCAGGAAACGTACCGACTTACCGCTGGCCAGCAGTTGACGGATCTGGGTGGCGGATACCGCGAGCGGCGTCTGCCAGACGAATGCAATCTGTCCGCTCGGCCCTTTCAGGGCCAGCGGGTCGCTCACCGAACGCGCCGCCAGCAGGTTGCGCAAGGCATCCGGCGGCTCGCTGTCGGCATCCGGGCGTTGCAACACCAGGATGTGGCAATGCTGGAGCAACTCTTCCCAGCGATGCCAAGTGGGCAGGCCGCAAAATGCGTCCCAGCCCAAAAGCAGAAAAACCTGGGCGTCGGCGGCCAGTTCGGCGCGCATCAGCTCCAGGGTATCAATGGTGTAGGACGGTTTGTCCCGCAGCAATTCGCGGGCGTCCACCACCAACGGCGCCACACCGGCCACCGCGCACTCGACCATCGCCAGACGGTCCTGGGCCGATACCTGCGGCGTATCCCGGTGAGGCGGCCTGGCGCTGGGCGTCAGGCGTAGCTCATCGAGGGCCAGGGCATCGGCGACTTCCAGCGCACCGCGCAAGTGGCCGATGTGCACTGGGTCGAACGTGCCGCCCAGGATACCGATGCGCTGGGGCGCAGTTGTCGTCGTCACTGCGGCTGACGGGTCAAGGTCGCCCAAGTCAGACCGGCTCCTGTCCGCGCAACTGGCCGTCACCGACCACGATGTACTTCTCGCAGGTCAAGCCTTCGAGGCCCACCGGGCCACGGGCGTGCAGCTTATCAGTAGAAATGCCGATCTCGGCACCCAATCCGTATTCGAAGCCGTCGGCGAAACAGGTCGGGGTGTTGATCATCACCGACGCCGAGTCCACTTCGGCCACGAAACGCCGGGTTTCGCCCTGGTGTTCGCTGACGATGGAGTCGGTGTGGTGGGAACCATGGCGATTGATGTGCTCGATGGCCTGGTCCAGCCCGTCGACCACGCGGATCGACAGGATCGGCGCCAGGTACTCGGTGTTCCAGTCTTCTTCGGTGGCCTCGGCCGCCTCAATGATTGCCCGGGTGCGTTGGCAACCGCGCAGCTCGACGCCTTTTTCGCGGAACTGGGCGGCCATCGCCGGCAGGAAGTCCTGGGCAACGGCCTGGTCCACCAGCAGAGTTTCCATCGCGCCGCAGATACCATAGCGGTAAGTCTTGGCGTTGAAGGCAATGCGCTGGGCTTTGGGCAACTCGGCGTGGGCACTGACGTAAACGTGGCAGATGCCGTCCAGGTGCTTGATCACCGGCACGCGGGCGTCGCGGCTGACCCGTTCGATCAGGCCCTTGCCGCCACGGGGCACGATGACGTCGACGAACTCGGGCATGGTGATCAGTGCGCCGACCGCGGCGCGGTCGGTGGTTTCCACCACTTGCACCACGGCCGCCGGCAGATCGGCTTCGGCCAGACCGCGCTGGATGCAGGCGGCAATCGCGCGGTTGGAATGAATGGCCTCGGAACCACCGCGCAGGATGGTCGCGTTACCCGACTTCAGGCACAGGCTCGCAGCATCGATGGTCACGTTCGGCCGCGACTCGTAGATGATGCCGACCACGCCCAGGGGCACGCGCATTTTGCCGACCTGGATACCCGACGGCCGATAACTCATGTCCCGGATCGCCCCGACCGGGTCCGGCAGCGCCGCGACTTGGCGCAGACCGACGATCATGCCGTCGATGCGTGCCGGGGTCAGCGCCAGGCGTTCGAGCATGGCCGGCTCGAGGCCGTTGGCCCGGCCGGCGGCCAGGTCCAGCTCATTGGCGGCGGACAACTCGGCGCGAGCAGCGTCCAGCGCATTGGCGGCGGCCAGCAGGGCGCGGTTTTTCTGCGCGGTGCTGGCACGGCCGATGATGCGCGACGCCTGGCGAGCGGCGCGACCCAGGCGGGTCATGTAGTCAAGAACGGACTCAGTCATGGTCTGTGTGGTCTTGGCAAAGGGGAAAGCGGCAGATTATAGCTGTCGTATCCCTCGACTAACAGCGTGGACTCACAGTGGTGACCGGCGGAAGAGCAAAACCTGCGCAAATAGTCGCTGTTCAGCGCCGATTAAGCTTTCCATTGCTATCATCGCGCTTCCTTTGGCCTCCCTTCGTCTCACGCCATGACCGATTCACCCCCACTGCCAAACGCCCTGCCCGACGGTTTTTTTGATCGCGATGCCCAGGTGCTCGCCCGGGACCTGCTGGGCAAAGTCATTCGCCACAAGGTCGGTGACCTGTGGCTCAGCGCGCGGATCATCGAAACCGAAGCCTATTACTTCGCTGAAAAGGGCAGCCACGCTTCGCTGGGCTACACGGAAAAACGTAAGGCTTTGTTTCTGGATGGCGGCCACATCTATATGTATTACGCCCGGGGTGGCGATTCGCTGAATTTCAGCGCCCATGGCCCCGGCAATGCGGTGCTGATCAAATCGGCATACCCGTGGGTCGATACTGTTTCCGGCCCGGCGAGCCTAGCGCAGATGCTGCTCAACAACCCCGACGCCCAAGGCCGCCCGCGCCCCTCGCAAAAGCTTTGCGCCGGCCAGACGTTGTTGTGCAAGGCCCTGGGGCTGAAAGTGCCGCAGTGGGATGCCAAACGCTTCGACCCGGAACGCTTGCTGGTGGAAGACGTGGGCGTGCCGACAGTCAATGTGATCCAGACTACCCGCCTGGGCATCCCACTGGGACGGGATGAACACCTGCTCTACCGCTTCGTCGACGCGGCCTACGCCCCCTGGTGCACGCGGAACCCGCTGCGTCGCGGACAGGTCGAAGGGCGGGATTATTTTTTGCTTTCCTGAACGCCACACTGCCCAACCCTGTGGGAGCGAGCCTGCTCGCGATGGCGCCAGGTCAGTCGAATCAGAAGTTGGCTGATACACCGCTATCGCGAGCAGGCTCGCTCCCACAGTAAAAAATGCATGCCGCTTAATGCTCAATGGAAATGGAGTTGTTTTTATGGGCCCATGGCTCGATAGCATCACTGGCTGGCTGACCGCCAACCCGCAATGGCTGGCGGCGGCGGTGTTTATCGTCGCGTGTGTAGAGTGCCTGGCCATCGCCGGGTTGCTCGTGCCGGGTACGGTGATGTTGTTTGCGGTCGCGGTCCTGGCCGGCAGCGGCGCGTTGTCCCTGGGCGAGACTTTGCTGCTGGGCCTGCTGGGCGGTTTGCTGGGGGACTTGGTGTCGTATTTCCTGGGCAGGCATTTTCACCAGAACATCCGGCGCCTGCCGGGGCTGCGGCATCACCCCGAATGGATGAGCGCGGCGGAAAGCTATTTCCAGCGCTACGGCATCGCCAGCCTGCTGGTAGGGCGCTTCATTGGCCCGCTGCGACCCATGTTGCCGATGGTGGCCGGGATGTTCGACATGCCCTTCCCGCGCTTCGCCGCCGTCAGCCTGTTGGCCGCCGCCGGCTGGAGCGTGGCGTACCTGCTGCCCGGCTGGGCCACTGGCGCAGCGATCCGCCTGCCGTTGCCCGAGGGTTTCTGGCCACAGGCCGGTGTCGTGATTGGCAGCATCGCGGTGATGATCGCATTGAGCGTCAACAGCAGCCTGCGGCGCCATCGACATGCCTCAGCGCTGATCGCAGGTCTGGGCCTGGTGATCCTGATCGGGCTGTTCATCGGCTTTCGCTACCTCACAGCTTTCGATCAGGGGCTGGTGGCTCTGGTCCAGGAACATCGCAGCCCGACAATGGACGAAATCGCCGTGACCTTCACGCTGATCGGCGAATTCCACTACATGCTGATTTTCAGCGCCCTGCTGACCGGGTTGCTATTGCTGGCGCGCCAATGGCGCCAGGCAATCTTTGCCGGGGCCACGATGCTGTTCACCGCATTGGCCAATACCGGCACCAAGCACTTTTTCGCCCGTGTACGCCCGGAAGTCCTGAGCGAGCCGCTGACCAGCTACAGCATGCCCAGCGGTCATGCCTCCGGCGCCTTTGCCCTGTTCCTGGCGCTGGCCATCCTGGCCGGTCGCGGGCAACCGCCACGCCTGCGCCTGACCTGGCTGTTGCTGGGCTGTTTGCCGGCGTTGGCCATTGCCCTGTCGCGGGTGTATCTGGGTGCCCATTGGCCGAGCGACATCGTCGCCGGCGCCATGCTCGCCGCCTGTGTCTGCGCAGCGATGCTCTGGCTGAGCCAGCGCCAGACCCCGCTGCCGGCCATGCCGCCGAAAATCTGGTGGTTGATTCTGCCGGCGATGGTGGCGGCATTCAGCTTCTTCGCACTGCGCCACCTGCCCAATGGGATGCTGCGGTATGCCTATTGAGGCCGGCAGCCAGCTATCGCGAGCAGGCTCGCTCCCACAGGGAATCGGCTGTGAAACGCCCCTTTGTGGTCACTGAAGATCAACTGTGGGAGCGAGCCTGCTCGCGATGACGTCGGTACATTCAGCATTGATGCAAACTGAGCCACCGTTATCGCGAGCAAGCTCGCTCCCACAAGAGATCAGCCTGGTCAGTGATTAGCGCCTCAGGCGAACAGTTCGCCCTGCAACTCATCAAGCAACGCCTGGATTGCATCCAGCCGCTGCTGAGGATCATCGAGTTGCAGCAGGTCGAGCTTGTCCAGTTCATTGAAGGGCAGCAGGTAGGCCAGTTGATTGGCGAGCGACTGCTGGCCGGTGGCTTCGGTGCCCATGTTCAGGGCCTCGACCATCGGGTGTTCGGCCAGGGCCTTGAGCAGCGCCACCAGGTCGGCATCCTCATCCTGCAGCGGCTGTTCCGGCTCATCCTCCAGCCACTCGACTTCAGCGACGGTCAGTTGATCGGCCTGGACACTGCTGCTGTGCACGATAAAACGTCGTCCACCCTGCACGCGAATGCCCAGCAGCCCGTTGTCCTGCTGGGAGAAATCGGTGATTCGCGCTTCACAGCCCACCCGCGCAAAGCCGTCGGGGGCGATGCCGACTTCCTCGCCATCGAGGATGCACACCACCCCGAACCCCTCGCCCATTTTCATGCAGCGACCGATCATATCGAGGTAACGCGCCTCGAAAATCTGCAAATCGAGGATGCAACCGGGGAACAGTACCGTGTTCAACGGGAAAAGCGGCAAGCTCATAAGCAGTTCCTTAAACCGTCATCGACACCACCAACGGCAGCAACACCGCCGTGGCCACGCCCATCAGACTCATCGCCAGCGCCGCAAAGGCGCCGGACTCTTCGCTTTCCTGCAACGCCACGGACGTTCCGACCGCGTGTGCCGTCAGGCCCAGGGCCATGCCACGGGCTTCAGGGCTATGGACCCCAAGCCTGGTCAGAATGCTCGGGCCCAGAATCGCCCCGAGCACCCCGGTGATCAACACAAACACCGCCGCCATGGCCGCTACACCGCCGATCTGCTCGGCCACCAGCATGGCGATCGGTGAAGTCACCGACTTGGGCGCCATGGTCATCAGGATCATGTGTTCGGCGCCAAAAGCCCAGCCCAACACCACCGCAGAGCCTGTGGCGAACACCCCGCCTATCACCAGCGTAGTAAAAATCGGCCAGAACAATTGCCGGATCCGTCGCAGGTTCAGGTACAAGGGCACCGCCAGCGCGACGGTGGCCGGCCCCAGCAGAATGCTGAGAATTTCCGTGCTCTCACGGTACTCGGCGTAGCTGATGCCGCAGCCGACCAGCACACCGATCAGCAGCAACATCGACATCAGCACCGGCTGCAGAAACACCCAACGGGTCTTTTCGAACGCCGCCAGCACCAGTTGATAGGCGCCCAGGGTGATGCCGATACCGAACAGCGGATGATGGATCACCGAACTCCAGGCGCCCTGCCAGTCAAGCATCATTGCCCATCCTCCGACTCGGGGGCGTGACGCCGGGCCAGGCGCTGCATCAGCACACCGGTAAACGCCATGGACAGGATCAACGACAGCACCAACGCACCGACAATGGCCCAGAAATCGGCAGCGATGGCCCGGGCGTACACCATCACCCCCACCGCTGGCGGCACCAGCAGCAACGGCAAGTAGCGCAGCAGGCTGCCGGCCGCCAGGTTCAATGGCTCGCCGACTTCACCACGGATGACCAGATAGCCCAGCAGCAACAGCAGGCCAATGATCGGCCCCGGCAGCACCGGCAGGAACAAATGATTGATGGCGGTGCCCAGCAATTGGAACAGCACCAGCCAGGTCAGGCCCCGTAGCAACATCCTTCATCCTCCCCAGCAACACGTACGCAAACAATGCGCGCGCATTATAAGCACGCCCGCGCTATGGGTCGGCATTCGTAAAAAGCATGGTCGATGACCTGCCCTGCCCGTCATGTTGATCTACAGTGGTTCTCCGGGGACGCCGATCCCCGTTCCAAAAAAGACAAAACCGATGAACCCAAGGAGAGTCTCAATGCCCTATGTTCCCGTTGCAGCGCTCAAAGATTATGTCGGCAAGGAACTTGGACGTTCCGAATGGCTTACCATCGATCAGGATCGCATTAACCTGTTCGCCGAAGCCACTGGCGACTTTCAGTTCATCCACGTCGATCCGGTCAAGGCCGCGCAGACACCGTTCGGCAGCACCATCGCCCACGGTTTCCTGTCGCTGTCGCTGATGCCCAAGCTCATGGAAGACATCCTGATCCTGCCCGAAGGCGTGAAGATGGTCGTCAACTACGGGTTGGACAGCGTGCGCTTCATTCAGCCCGTGAAAGTCGACTCCAAGGTCCGCCTCAAGGTCGACCTGGTGGACGTGACCGAGAAGAAACCCGGCCAATGGCTGCTCAAGGCCACCGCCACCCTGGAAATCGAAGGTTCGGACAAACCGGCCTACATCGCTGAGCCCCTGTCGCTCTGCTTCGTGTAGCCCCTCGCGGATGCGAAGCCGCTGCGGCAGTTTCGCATCGCTTCTCCTGACGCGCATTGCTACGGCATACTCGTGACCTGATTATCTGGATCCCGTTATGCGCTCATTTCTCCCTTTGGCCCTGACCCTGCTGCTCACCGCTTGCGGCGACGGCGAATCGCTGTTGCCCCCCGACGCGCGCCTGCCCGACGGCGGACGCTATCGCGGCGACCTGGTGGACGGTTTGCTGCAAGGCCAGGGGCGTGTCGACTACCCCAACGGCAGTTGGTACGCCGGGCAGTTCGACAAAGGCCAGTGGCACGGCACCGGGGAATGGCACGGCAGCAATGGCGAGGTCTATCGCGGCCAGTTCCAGCAGGGCCTGTTCAACGGCCAGGGTAGCCTGACCACGCCCACCAGCAGCTACACCGGCGGCTTCAAGCAAGGCCGGCGCGACGGTGAAGGTACGCTCAAGGAACACGGCATGGTCTACCGCGGCGAATTCAAGGCCGACCGCTATTCCGGCTTCGGGCGCCTGGAGCTTGAGGACGGCAGCCAATACCAGGGGCCGTTCGTCAACGGCAAACCCAACGGCGAAGGCCAGCGCTTCGACGCCAGCGGCAACCAGTTCACCGGCAATTTCGTCGACGGCCAGCTCCAGGGCAAAGGCACCTTCAACAGCGCCGAGGGCGACGTCTACATCGGCGGGTTCAAGAACAACCAGCTCAGCGGTCGCGGTCGTTATGAAAATGCCGACGGCGATGTCTGGATCGGCCAGTTCAGGGAAGGCGCGCTCACCGGCAAGGGCCAACTGATCGGTGCCGACGGCAGCCACTACCTCGGTCAATTCAATGACTGGCGCTTTAGCGGCGAGGGCCGGCTGAACCTGCCCGACGGCAGCTTTTATATCGGCCAGTTCGAGAACGACACCTACCACGGGCGCGGCACCCTGGCGCTGACCGATGGCACCGTGCAAAGCGGCACCTGGGCCAACGGCCTGCGAGTACGCGACGCTGGCGGGCGGCTACTGCCGGATGTGCTCGAGCTCGGCCTTTTGGCCCAGGGGCGCCTGTTGGAAAATGCCCTGGCCAATATCCCGGCCTCGACCCCTGCGGTGGAGCTGTACAGCCTGACGGTGGGCGGCGACGGCAAGCAGAGTGTGTTCCTGCGCGAGTCCGACTACGTCGCCAATATGCTCACCAGCCGTTTTGGCGCGTTCGGCCAGATCCGCCTGGTCAACCACCGCGATCACCTCGGTGACCGGCCCATGGCCACTCGCGAAAGCCTGCGCCGCGCCGCCAGCGCCCTGGCCGAACGCAGCGGCCCGGAAGACCTGATCTTCATCTACCTGACCAGCCACGGCACCAGCGAACACGAACTGGTGCTCGACCAGCCGCGCATGGAACTGGCCGACCTGCCCGCCGATGAACTGGCCGTGGTGCTGGCGCCGCTGAAGGATCGCGACAAGATCGTGGTGATTTCAGCCTGTTACTCCGGCGGCTTCATCCCGGCGCTCAAGGATGAACGCACCTTGATCATGACCGCTTCCCGCGCCGATCGGGTGTCGTTCGGCTGCTCCGAGGAGGCCAACTTCACCTACTTCGGCGACGCGCTGTTCGCCCAGGCACTGAACCAGACCGACGATCTTGAGCAAGCCTTCAAGCGTGCCAAGGCCACCGTGGCCGAGCGGGAACAGGCGGACAATTTCGAAGCCTCCGAGCCGCAGATCTGGGCGCCCAGGACCGTCCTTTCCCATTGGCAGCTATTGCGCAAGCAACAGGCGCGAAAAGCATTACAAAGTACGGCATTGAACGACGAGGCCCAAAAGAGCAACTAAGCTGAATCGTATCAAGGGGGAAACACTATGTACTTGACGCCTCAGCATGTTTTGCTTGCCGGAGCTTCCGGGTTGACCGGGGAACATCTACTGGACCGGCTGCTCAACGAGCCGACCATCACACGTGTATTGGCGCCTTCACGCCGGCCGCTGGCCGAGCATCCACACCTGGAAAACCCGGTCGGTGAAACAGCCGAACTGCTGCCCCGCCTCAGTGGCCAGGTGGACATCGCATTTTGCTGCCTTGGCACGACCATCAAGAAGGCCGGCTCGGAACAAGCGTTTCGCGCGGTGGACCTGGACCTGGTGGTGGCCTTCGCCAAGCGTGCCCGGGAGCTGGGCGCAAGGCACCTGATCGTGATCAGCGCGCTGGGGGCTGACCCGAGTTCTTCGATTTTCTACAACCGGGTCAAAGGCGAAATGGAAGCCGCCCTCAAGGCCCAGGACTGGCCACAACTGACCCTCTGCCGCCCTTCCCTGCTACTGGGCGAACGCACCGAACCGCGGTTGGCCGAACAATTGGCCGGCCCCTTGTCGAGGCTGATCCCCGGCAAGTACCACGGCATCGAAGCCTGCCAACTGGCCCGCGCCATGTGGCGCCTGGCCCTGGAAGAACAGGAAGGGGTGCGGGTGGTGGAGTCGGATGAGTTGCGTAAGTTGGGCAAATAATTGCGGCGCATGGGCGGACGCCATCGCGAGCAGGCTCTCTCCCACAGTTGACCGAGTTCTTCAGAAGGAATGCGTACCAATGTGGGAGCGAGCCTGCTCGCGATAGCGGTGGACCAGCTTACATCCATGTTGGATTGTAGCGCTGGTTACAACCCACCCGTAGCCTGAAACCCCACGCCAATCACCGTCAGCAACGACAACGGCAATAACAAGGTATCGAGCAACGCACTGGCCGGCAGATCCACGCCTGGGTAACGCGGCGCTTCGGCGCCAAAGCGGTCCTTGGCGCAACAGCCACCGTTAAGCGCATACAAGTCCAGGCGCGTGCCCGCATACACCACCGGCGCGCCGGGTTTGGCGGCGTCCAGGGTACGGGCGGTGGCGCAGCCGGTCAGTTGCAGCGCCAGCAGCACCACCAGCAGCTTATTCATCACTGCTCAAATGGTACTCGCCCCAGCGCGGCAGCATGTCCTGGGGGATGTTCAGCAGATTGAGAATCCGCGCGACCACAAAATCGATCAGGTCATCGATAGTCTGTGGCTGGTGATAAAAACCCGGAGAGGCCGGCAGAATCGTCACGCCCATGTTCGACAGCTTGAGCATGTGCTCCAGATGAATACTCGAATACGGCGCCTCACGCGGCACCAGGATCAACTGGCGACGCTCCTTGAGCGTCACGTCGGCGGCGCGCTCGATCAGGTTGTTGCAGGCACCGGTGGCAATCGCCGAGAGCGTGCCGGTGGAACACGGCACCACCACCATCGCCGCCGGCGCCCCGGAGCCCGAGGCCACCGGCGACATCCAGTCTTCCTTGCCATACACACGAATCTGCCCCGCCGCCGCACCGGTGTATTCGGTGAGGAAGGCCTGCATCATCTGGGTCTTGGCCGGCAGGGTGACGTCGGTCTCGGTGGCCATCACCAATTGCGCCGCCTTGGAGATGAGGAAATGCACCTCACGGTCTTCCCGCACCAGGCAATCGAGCAGGCGCAAGCCGTACTGGGCGCCGGAAGCACCGGTCATGGCCAGGGTGATGCGGTCGGGGCCGCTGCTCTCCAGGCGCGTGTTCATTTCAGTGCCTCGGCCAGTTTGCCGTGCAGGCCGCCGAAGCCGCCGTTGCTCATGATCACCACGTGAGTACCGGGCTGGGCCTGGCTCTTCACGCGCTCGATGATGCCTTCCAGGGAATCGCTGACAATCGACGGCACCGTGCACAACGCGGCGGTGGCGCCCAGGTCCCAGCCCAGGTTGGCCGGCGCGTACCAGATCACCTGATCGGCATCCACCACGCTTTCCGGCAGGCCGTCGCGGTGGGCGCCGAGTTTCATGGAGTTGGAACGCGGCTCGATGATGGCAATCAGCGGTGCATCGCCGATGCGCTTGCGCAAACCGTCGAGGGTGGTGGCGATGGCCGTCGGGTGGTGGGCGAAGTCGTCATAGATGGTGATGCCGCGCACTTCAGCGACCTTTTCCATCCGCCGCTTCACGCTTTTGAACGCACTCAGCGCGGCGATGCCCATGGACGGCACCACGCCGACATGACGGGCCGCCGCCAGGGTGGCCAGGGCGTTGGCGACGTTGTGCTGGCCGGTCATGTCCCAATCGACCACACCTTGGGCCACGCCTTCGAACATGACTTCGAACTGCGAACCGTCATCCTTGAGCAACTTCACTTGCCACTGCCCGCCGGCGCCGGTGGTTTGCACCGGGGTCCAGCAACCCATTTCGATCACCCGCTGCAACGCGGGCTCGGTGGTCGGATGGATGACCAGGCCTTCACTCGGAATGGTGCGCACCAAATGGTGGAACTGCCGCTCGATGGCCGGCAGATCGGGGAAGATGTCCGCGTGATCGAACTCAAGGTTGTTGAGGATCGCGGTGCGCGGGCGGTAGTGGACAAACTTCGAACGTTTGTCGAAGAACGCGCTGTCGTATTCATCGGCCTCGATCACGAAGAACGGCGTACCACCCAGGCGCGCCGACACCGAGAAATTCTGCGGCACGCCGCCGATCAGGAAGCCCGGGCTCATGCCCGCGTGCTCCAGCACCCAGGCGAGCATGCTGCTGGTGGTGGTCTTGCCATGGGTGCCAGCCACGGCCAGGACCCAACGGCCCTGCAACACATGATCGGCCAGCCATTGCGGGCCGGACACGTAAGGCAGGCCTTTGTTGAGCACGTATTCAACCGCCGGATTGCCACGGGACATGGCGTTGCCGATGACCACCAGGTCCGGCGCGGGGTCCAGTTGCGCTGGGTCGTAGCCTTGGGTCAGCTCAATGCCCTGGGCCTCCAGCTGCGTGCTCATCGGCGGGTAGACGTTGGCGTCGGAACCGGTCACGTGATGGCCCAGCTCCTTGGCCAATACCGCCATCGAGCCCATGAAAGTGCCGCAAATACCGAGAATATGGATGTGCATAGTCGACCTCGTAAAACATGGCCGCAGGTTAGCGTAGGGAGGGGGAAATCGCACCTTGTGTTTCGAACTGCAACCATCAGGACAGCGCAAATCCTCTGTGGGAGCGAGCTTGCTCGCGATAGCGGTGGGTCAGTTTGCATTGATGCTGAATGTGCTGCCGCCATCGCGAGCAGGCTCGCTCCCACAGTTGACCGAGTTCTTTCAGGAAGAATGCGGTCAGAATGTGGGAGCGGGCTTGCTCGCGAATGGCCGCGACGCGGTTCAGCGGGCGATGGCGTGTTTGCGCAGTTTCCGATAAAGCGTATTGCGGCTGATGCCCAGTTGTTCGGCGGTGTGGGTCATGTGCCAGCGCTGGCGCTCCAGGGCATCGAGCAGCGCCAACCGTTCGGCATCTTCCAGCGGGCGCTCCGCCACGGTTTCAACCAACGCCACCGGACACTGGCGAATCATCGCCGGCAGATCCTCCAGCCCGATCCGCCCGCCGTCGCACAACGCAGCAAGGGTGCGCAGCACATTGCGCAGTTGCCGCACGTTGCCCGGCCAATCAAAACTCAACAATGCCTGGCGCGCCGGTTCGTCGATGGCAACTGCTTCGGCGCCCGCTTCTTCGGCCAACAGAAAATCCAGCAACTGGGACTTGTCGCTGCGCTCGCGCAACGCCGGCAAAGGGATCTCCAGGCCGTTGAGGCGATAGTACAAGTCCTCGCGAAAACTGCCGTCGCGCACCCGATCAAACAACTGACGGTGGGTGGCGCTGATGATGCGCACGTTCACCGCTTCGGGTTCGCCACCGATGGGCACCACTTGGCGATCTTCCAGCACCCGCAGCAAACGGGTCTGCAAGGCCAGGGGCATGTCACCGATCTCATCCAGAAACAGCGTGCCACCGTCGGCCTGTTGCAGCTTGCCGCGCATGCCTTCCTTGCGCGCACCGGTGAAGCTGCCGCCGCGATAACCGAACAGCTCACTCTCGATCAGGCTTTCCGGGATGGCTGCGCAGTTAAGCGCCACGAAGTTTTTCCCGGCACGCTGGCTGGCGTGATGCACGGCTTTGGCGAAGGCTTCTTTACCAGAGCCGGTTTCGCCATGGATCAGCAGCGGCACATCGCGCTCGAACACCCGCAGCGCCTTGCGAAAATGCTCTTGCAACACCGCATCCCCCAGGCAGATGCCCGGTAACCGGGCGGGCTCGATGGCTTTAAACGCAGGGACGACCGGGACCGGCACACTGCGCGGCTGCCCCCGCAACACGGCAAACAAGTGCCGCCCGTCACGGGTGCGCAACGGCCAACTGGCGCTGGCCTGGGTGCTGGCCCGTCCGAGCAGCTCATCCAGTGAACAATCGAAAAAGTCTTCCACCCGCTGACCCAGCAAGCCACCGCGAATATGCCCCAACAGGTTCAGCGCGCTCTGGTTGACCGCGCTGATCCGCCCTTCGCCGTCGAACGCCAGCAGCCCCTCGCTGAACAACCCCACGGACTCGGCCTGCAAGTGAAAACGCAGCAGCCATTGATTGTCGAAGCAGCGCAGGAAATAGCAGCTCTCGATCATCTTCGCCGAGAGGTTGACCAGGGCCATGGTGTGGAACTGGCTCTGGCGCGACACGTCCGGCCGGGCCGATGACACATCCAGCACCGCGAGCAGTTCGCCATGGGGATCGAAAACCGGGCTGGCCGAGCAGGTCAGGCCGGTGTGGCGGCCGCGAAAGTGTTCTTCCTGGTGAATGGTCAGGGCCTGGCGCTCCACCAGGCAGGTGCCGATGCCGTTGGTGCCTTCGCAGGCTTCGCTCCAGTCGGCGCCGAGCCAGAGGCCGGCCCGTTCGAAAATCTTGCGCTCGCTGGGGGCGGTGACACAGTTGAGGATCACGCCGCGCGCGTCGGTCAGCAGCACCGCGTGGCCGGCGCCGGAGAGTTGTTGATGCAGGCTGGTCATTTCCGTGCCGGCGATGTGCAACACCTGTTGCAGGCGCTCGCGGCTTTCCAGCACCCGGCCATGCTCAAGCACCGTCGGCGCCAGGTTCTGCGCCGGGTCGAGGTGATAGTCCTCAAGGCAGCGCAGCCAGGAGCGGGCAATCGACGGATCGCTGCCAGGGCCCTGCAAATGGGCCTTGCCCTGGGTGACCGTCAGGACTTGTTGGGCATGGCGACTCAAGTGGTTGCTGTGCATTTCTTATTATTTCTCCTCGAAGGACCTGCCTCACTGGAGCAACTGTTTAACATTTAACCAATGTTCAACACTTAACCTGTGGCGAGGGGATTTATCCCCGCTGGGCTGCGAAGCAGCCCTGAAACCTAAGCATGCGGTGTATCAGATTGATCGAGTTGGCTGCTTTGGGGGCTGCTTCGCAGCCCAACGGGGATAAATCCCCTCGCCACAACTTTGCTGGGCAGGCCAACTGGTGAGGCCCAGCATCCTCCAGCCCACCCACCTTTGCAATGCTGGCGCGACCTGTCAGTCACAGACTGTCTCGCATCTGGCACAAACTGTCACACCCGCTGTATCGCTATCGTCACGCAGGGCATCCGTTTGTCCGACGAACTGCTCCTAAAGTCTTGATTTACGGGCCCTGCAAGGCAGTGGCCCGACCTTTGCTCTAGGCTTAATTACCAGCGCTCAATTTTGCGCGGCCTCCCGTATAAGCACAAAAGCCAAGGAGAACTCATCATGCGTTACGCTCACCCCGGTACTGAAGGCGCTATCGTTTCGTTCAAGAGCAAATACGGTAACTACATCGGCGGCGAGTTCGTCGCGCCTGTCAAAGGTCAGTACTTCACCAATACTTCCCCGGTCAATGGCCAGCCCATTGCCGAATTCCCGCGTTCCACGGCCGAAGACATCGAAAAAGCCCTGGACGCCGCCCACGCCGCTGCCGATGCCTGGGGCGCCACGTCCGCCCAGGCCCGTTCGCTGGTCCTGCTGAAAATCGCCGACCGCATCGAAGCAAACCTTGAGGTTCTGGCGATCACCGAGTCCTGGGACAACGGCAAGGCCGTGCGCGAAACCCTCAACGCCGACATCCCCCTGGCCGCCGACCATTTCCGTTACTTCGCCGGTTGCCTGCGCGCCCAGGAAGGCAGCGCCGCCGAGATCGACGGCAACACCGTGGCCTATCACATCCATGAACCGCTGGGCGTGGTCGGGCAGATCATCCCGTGGAACTTCCCGCTGCTGATGGCCGCCTGGAAACTCGCCCCGGCCCTGGCCGCCGGTAACTGCGTGGTGCTCAAGCCCGCCGAGCAAACCCCATTGGGTATTTGCGTGCTGATGGAGCTGATCGGCGACCTGCTGCCGCCCGGCGTACTGAACGTGGTGCAAGGCTTCGGCAAGGAAGCCGGTGAAGCCCTGGCCACCAGCAAGCGCATCGCCAAGATCGCCTTCACCGGCTCGACCCCGGTCGGCTCGCACATCATGAAATGCGCGGCCGAGAACATCATCCCGTCCACCGTGGAGCTGGGCGGCAAGTCGCCGAACATCTTCTTCGAAGACATCATGCAGGCCGAGCCGAGCTTCATTGAGAAAGCGGCCGAAGGCCTGGTGCTGGCGTTCTTCAACCAGGGTGAAGTCTGCACTTGCCCTTCCCGCGCCCTGGTGCAGGAGTCGATCTACGACGAGTTCATGAAAGTTGTGATGAACAAAGTCCTGCAGATCAAGCGCGGCGACCCGTTGGACACCGACACCATGGTCGGCGCCCAGGCGTCCGAGCAGCAATTCGACAAGATTCTTTCGTACCTGGAAATCGCCAAGGGCGAAGGCGCAGAACTGCTGACCGGCGGCCGGGTGGAAAAACTCGAGGGCAACCTGGCCACGGGTTATTACATCCAGCCCACCCTGCTCAAGGGCACCAACAAGATGCGCGTGTTCCAGGAAGAAATCTTCGGCCCAGTGGTGAGCATCACCACCTTCAAGGATGAAGCCGAAGCCCTGGCCATCGCCAACGACACCGAGTTCGGCCTCGGCGCCGGTCTCTGGACCCGCGACATCAACCGCGCCTATCGCATGGGCCGGGCGATCAAGGCCGGTCGCGTCTGGACCAACTGCTACCACCTCTACCCGGCTCATGCGGCGTTTGGTGGTTACAAGAAGTCCGGCGTGGGTCGTGAAACCCACAAGATGATGCTCGACCATTACCAGCAGACCAAGAACCTGCTGGTGAGCTACGACATCAATCCGTTGGGGTTCTTCTAAGGCATTGGGGCGAGGCAGGTGGTTCTGCTTCGCCCTTGAGATTGCTATCGCGAGCAGGCTCGCTCCCACACAGGATTTGTGGATGGCGCTCCAGTTTCGGCTGGCCCAACTCCCCTGTGGGAGCGAGCCTGCTCGCGAAAGCGGTGTGTCAGTCACATAGTTGCTCAAGGTGCCGCCGCCTTCGCGAGCAAGCCCGCTCCCACAGGGGTACTGCGCTAATCCGGCGATCAGGCTAGACAAAAAAACAATAAAAACAGGTAAACCCTTATGCCAAGCGATCAAGCAAACCCGCAACCGGCAACGTCCTCGGTCGACTTTGAAAAAGTCGGCTCCGAATACTTCCAACAACGTGAACTGAAAAAAGGCGCGGCGGGCTGGGTCCTGCTGGTGGGCCTGGGGGTGGCGTATGTCATTTCCGGGGACTACGCCGGCTGGAACTTCGGCCTGGCCCAGGGCGGTTGGGGCGGGATGTTTCTTGCCACGCTGCTGATGGCCGCGATGTACCTGTGCATGTGCTTTTCCCTGGCCGAGCTGTCCTCGATGATTCCTACCGCTGGCGGCGGCTATGGCTTTGCCCGTAGCGCATTCGGGCCCTGGGGCGGGTTTCTCACGGGCACGGCGATCCTCATCGAATACGCCATCGCCCCGGCGGCGATTGCCGTGTTCATCGGCGCGTATTGCCAATCGCTATTCGGCATTGGCGGCTGGATAATCTACCTGGCGTTCTACATCATCTTCATCGCCATCCACATATTCGGCGTGGGTGAAGCGCTCAAACTGATGTTCATCATCACCGCCGTCGCTGCCCTGGCGCTGGGCGTGTTTCTGGTGGCGATGGTGCCGCACTTCGACGTCGCCAACCTGCTGGACATCCCGGTCACCGCAGCCACGGGCGCCAGCCCATTCCTGCCGTTCGGCTATGTCGGCGTGTGGGCAGCCATTCCATATGCCATCTGGTTTTTCCTGGCCGTGGAAGGCGTACCGCTGGCGGCTGAAGAAACCAAGAACCCCAAGCGCGACCTGCCGCGCGGCCTGATCGGCGCCATGCTGGTGCTGGTGGCGTTTGCCCTGCTGATTCTGGTGATCGGCCCAGGCGGCGCGGGTTCCAATGCGCTGATGGCTTCGGGCAACCCGCTGGTGGAAGCCCTGGCCAAGGCCTACGGCGGCTCGACCTGGATGGGCAACTTCGTCAACCTCGTGGGCCTGGCGGGCCTGATCGCCAGCTTCTTCTCGATCATCTACGCCTACTCGCGGCAGATCTTCGCGTTGTCTCGCGCCGGTTACCTGCCACGCAAGCTCTCCGAAACCAATAAAAGCAAAGCACCAGTATTGGCGCTGGTCATCCCCGGCATCATCGGTTTCGGGCTGTCCCTGACCGGCCAGGGCGATCTGCTGATTCTGGTGGCGGTGTTCGGCGCCACCATCTCCTACGTGCTGATGATGGCCGCGCACATCACCCTGCGCATCCGCCGCCCCAAAATGGACCGGCCATACCGCACACCGGGCGGCATCTTCACCTCGGGCGTGGCCCTGGTACTGGCGTGCATCGCCGTAGTAGCGGGCTTTCTGGTGGATCCGCGGGTGGTCATCGGCGCGGCGATCATCTATGGAGTGTTAATTGCTTACTTCGCGTTCTACAGTCGGCATCACTTGGTAGCAGGCACGCCCGAAGAAGAATTCGCGGCCATTCAGAAAGCTGAAGAAGCCTTGCACTGAGTTGTAAAACGCCGAAAACCACGGCGCCGCCCAGCGGCGCCGTCACGGAGAACCTGTATGGCCAGTTTTGCACACACGGTCGGCGCCCAGACCTACCGCTTCGACAGCCTCAAAGACCTGATGGCCAAGGCCAGCCCGGCGCGTTCCGGGGATTTCCTGGCCGAGGTCGCGGCGCTCAACGATGGTGAACGAGTGGCGGCGCAAATGGCCTTGGCCGACCTGCCCCTCAGCCATTTCCTGCAAGAAATGCTGATTCCTTACGAGGACGACGAAGTCACCCGGCTGATCGTCGACACCCACGATAAACAGGCCTTCGCCGCCGTCAGCCACCTTACCGTCGGCGGTTTTCGCGACTGGTTGCTCAGCGACGCCGCCGACGAACACAGCCTGCGGGCGCTGGCCCCGGGCCTGACCCCGGAAATGGTCGCCGCCGTATCGAAGATCATGCGCGTGCAGGACCTGGTGCTGGTGGCGCAGAAAATCCGCGTGGTGACGAAATTTCGCGGCACCCTCGGCCTGCGCGGGCGGCTGTCGACCCGCCTGCAACCCAACCACCCCACCGACGAACCCGCCGGGATCGCCGCGAGCATCCTCGACGGCCTGCTCTTCGGCAACGGCGACGCCATGATCGGCATCAACCCGGCCACCGACAGCACAGCGTCGATCTGCGCCATGCTGGAAATGCTCGACGCCATCATCCAGCGCTACGACATCCCGACCCAAGGCTGCGTGCTGACCCACGTCACCACTTCCATTGAAGCGGCGAACCGTGGCGTGCCCCTGGACCTGGTGTTCCAGTCCATCGCCGGCACCGAAGCGGCCAACGCCAGTTTCGGCATCAACCTGAACGTCTTGCAGGAAGGTTACGACGCCGGGCTGAGCCTGAATCGCGGCACCTTGGGCAACAACCTGATGTATTTCGAAACTGGCCAGGGCAGCGCCCTGTCAGCCAACGCCCACCACGGTGTCGATCAACAGACCTGCGAAACCCGGGCCTACGCCGTCGCACGGCATTTCAAGCCGTTTTTGGTGAACACGGTTGTAGGATTCATCGGCCCGGAATACCTGTACAACGGCAAACAGATCATCCGCGCCGGCCTCGAAGATCACTTCTGCGGCAAGCTTTTGGGCGTGCCAATGGGTTGCGACATCTGCTACACCAACCACGCCGAAGCCGACCAGGACGACATGGACACTCTGCTGACCCTGCTGGGCGTGGCCGGGATCAACTTCATCATGGGCATCCCCGGCTCCGACGACATCATGCTCAACTACCAGACCACTTCGTTCCACGACGCCCTCTACGCCCGCCAGACCCTGGGCCTGAAGCCGGCGCCGGAATTCGAAACGTGGCTGGCGAACATGGGCATTTTCACCCAGGCCGATGGCCGGGTGCGGTTCGGCGACAACCTGCCACCGGCGTTTCGTCACGCATTAGCTCATTTGGGATAAGCCGCATTTGGGATGAGAGAACTGCCCATGGATAAAAAACCTGTAGATCCACAAAACCCTTGGCTGAATCTGCGCAACCTCACCCCGGCGCGCATCGCCCTGGGACGCACCGGCACCAGCCTGCCAACCTCGGCGCAACTGGACTTCCAGTACGCCCATGCCCAGGCTCGGGACGCCGTGCACCTGGCCTTCGACCATGAAGGCATTCGCGCGCAACTGACTGAACGCGGCCGCGAAAGCCTGCTGCTGCACAGCGCCGCCAGCGACCGCAACAGCTACCTGCAGCGCCCGGACCTGGGCCGACGGCTCGATGAGGCCTCCGTACAAATCCTGGAGGACTACGCAGCGGCCCACCCCGGCGGCGTAGACCTGGCCATCGTGGTGGCCGACGGCCTGTCGGCGCTGGCGGTGCATCGGCATACCTTGCCGTTCCTGGCGCGGCTGGAAGAACAGACCGCCGCTGATGGTTGGTCAACCTCGCCGGTGATTCTGGTGGAACAGGGCCGCGTCGCGGTGGCTGATGAGGTGGCGCAGCGGCTCGGCGCAAAAATGTCGGTGATCCTGATCGGCGAACGCCCCGGCCTCAGTTCCCCCGACAGCCTGGGTTTGTATTTCACCTACAACCCCAAGGTCGGCCTGACCGATGCGTATCGCAACTGCATCTCCAACGTCCGGCTCGAAGGTTTGAGCTACGGCATGGCCGCCCACCGCCTGATCTACCTGATGCGCGAGGCCTGCCGCAGGCAGCTCTCGGGGGTCAACCTGAAGGACGAAGCCCAGGTCCAAACTCTAGACTCGGAAAATACCGCCGATATGAAAGGTAACTTCCTACTGATGCCGCCCCGAAGCTGATCCGTTTACAAGTTTGCGTTTTTGATCCGCTTTCAGGCAGCATCGAAGCACGGCAGAACGCCGTTGTTGTCCGAGTATCTGTCGACCTTTGCAGACGAGACCTACTATGCGGATTATCCAAGCGACCCTGGAACACCTGGACCTGCTGACCCCATTGTTCGTCAAATACCGGGAATTCTATGGCTCGCTGCCCTACCCGGATTCGTCCCGAGCCTTCCTCGAAAAACGCCTGCGCCGCAAGGAATCGGTGATTTACCTGGCGTTGCCCGATGACGATGACAACCGGTTGCTGGGCTTCTGCCAGCTCTATCCAAGCTTCTCGTCACTGTCGCTCAAGCGCGTGTGGATCCTCAACGACATCTACGTCGCCGAGGACGCCCGCCGCCAACTGGTAGCCGACAACCTGATCCGCACCGCGAAAAAAATGGCCAAGGAAACCAACGCCGTACGCATGCGCGTCTCCACCAGCAGCAACAACGAGGTGGCGCAGAAAACCTACGAGTCCATCGGCTTCAAGGAAGACACCGAGTTCAAGAACTACGTGTTGCCGATCAGCGAAGAGCTCTGACCCGCCAGTAGGGGGATAAGCCCATAGATCAGATCTGTGGGGGAGATATCTAAGGGAGATATCCGAGGGAGAGATATCTCTGTGGAAGACATATCTGTGGGAGCAAAGCTTGCTCGCGATAGCGGTGGAGCAGCCAGCATCAATGTTGAATGTGCCACCATCGTCGCGAGCAAGCTTTGCTCCCACAGGGTGTTTCACCCAGCCAGAAGCCTCCCGACATCCCCCGCTACAAACTCACCACGCACACCACCCCCGACCTCGTATAATGCCGCTCTTCCCGGCTTGTAAGAAAAAGCTACACGCGCTGTAGCCTTACTCGAAGCCCGACCCACAGGCCCCACCCAGTCAGGCCGCGACCACAGGTGCTTTGCATGGATTTCAACCCCCTCGACCTCATACTGCATCTCGATGTGTACCTCGACCTGCTGGTGACCAACTACGGGCCGTGGATCTACGCCATCCTGTTCCTGGTGATCTTCTGCGAAACCGGCCTGGTGGTGATGCCCTTCCTACCGGGCGACTCCCTGCTGTTCATCGCCGGCGCGGTAGCCGCCGGTGGCGGCATGGACCCGGTGCTACTCGGCGGCCTGCTGATGCTGGCGGCGATCCTTGGCGACAGCACCAACTACATCATTGGCCGCACCGCAGGCGAACGGCTGTTCAGTAACCCGAACTCGAAAATCTTCCGCCGCGACTACCTACAACAAACCCACGACTTCTACGACAAGCACGGCGGCAAAACCGTGACCCTGGCGCGCTTCCTGCCGATCATCCGCACCTTCGCCCCCTTCGTCGCCGGCGTTGCAAAAATGCCCTACCCGCGTTTTTTCGCCTTCAGCGTCCTGGGCACCATCCTGTGGGTCGGCGGCCTGGTCACCCTCGGGTTCTTCTTCGGCAACGTGCCATTCATCAAGCAGAACCTGTCGCTGCTGGTGCTGGGCATCATCCTGCTGTCGCTGGTACCAATGATCGTCGGCGTGATCCGCAGCCGCCTCGCCGCCAGCGCCTCGAAAGCCCATCCGCGCTGATCGCCCCATGTGGTCCCTGAGCGGCTGGCGCCGGCAACGCACCCTCGCCAAACATCCCGTCAGCGAGGAAACCTGGCAGCGGGTGCGTCACCAGTTGAGCTTTCTCGACGGCATCAGCGCCACCGAGGACCAATGGCTGCGCGAAGCCTGCGTACTGTTTCTGCATGACAAACACCTGAGCGCCCTGCCCGGCGTCGAACTGCACCAGGAACAACGCCTGCTGCTCGCCGCCCAGGCGCAACTGCCGCTGATGCACCTCGGCGAGCTGAACTGGTACCAGGGCTTCCACGAAATCGTCCTCTACCCCGACGACTTCCTCAGCCCCCAGCGCTACCGCGACGCCAGCGGCATCGAGCACGAATGGGACGGCGAACACAGCGGCGAAGCCTGGCCCCAAGGCCCGATCATCCTGGCCTGGGACGGCGTGCTCGCCAGCGGCGGCTGGGACGGCTACAACCTGGTGATCCACGAACTGGCGCACAAACTCGACATGCTCAACGGCGACGCCAACGGCCTGCCACCGCTGCACGCCGACATGCGCGTCCAGGACTGGGCCGACGCCATGCAACAGGCCTTCGACGACCTCAACCGGCAACTGGACCACAACCCCGACGCAGAAAGCGTCATCGACCCCTACGCCGCGGAAAACCCGGCGGAGTTCTTCGCCGTCACCAGCGAATACTTCTTCAGCGCCCCGGACCTGCTGCACCAGGCCTATCCCAAGGTCTATGAACAGCTCCAGGCGTTCTACCGCCAGGATCCTTTGGCCCGGCTGCGGCAACTTCAAGCCGAAGATCCGGTCTATCAGGCGTCATACTAAGGTCTCTAAGACCCTGCTAACGTGGCATCGACGGCTGAATATGCCTATAATCGCCGCCACTTTTTGGTCAATCCGACCAGTCATTTGGTCAACTAACGGGGGCACCGCCCAATGAGCTACAGCAAGATTCCGGCTGGCAAAGACCTGCCGAACGACATCTACGTCGCGATCGAAATCCCGGCCAACCACGCCCCGATCAAATACGAAATCGACAAAGACAGCGACTGTCTGTTCGTTGACCGTTTCATGGCCACCCCCATGTTCTACCCGGCCAACTACGGTTACATCCCCAACACCCTGGCCGACGACGGCGACCCCCTCGAC
The DNA here is from genome assembly GCF_057787095.1 of Pseudomonas sp. N-1-13. Classification (NCBI taxonomy): domain Bacteria; kingdom Pseudomonadati; phylum Pseudomonadota; class Gammaproteobacteria; order Pseudomonadales; family Pseudomonadaceae; genus Pseudomonas; species Pseudomonas sp. N-1-13. Next base: position 5,142,939 of record NZ_JBYNRI010000001.1, read on the forward strand.
GTGCTGGTCGTGACCCCTTACCCAGTGGCCCCAGGCTCGGTCATCCGCGCCCGTCCAGTCGGCATTCTGAACATGACCGACGACGGCGGCGGCGATGCCAAAGTCATCGCAGTGCCACACGACAAACTGTCGCAACTGTACGTCGACGTGAAGGAATACACCGACCTGCCACCGCTGCTGATCCAGCAGATCGAGCACTTCTTCGCGAACTACAAAGACCTCGAAAAAGGCAAGTGGGTCAAGATCGAAGGCTGGGCCGGTGCAGACGCCGCCCGCGAAGCGATCACCAAGTCGGTTGCCGCCTACAAAGGCTGAAACTGAATGTGCAGAAGAACCCCGGTTTGCACCGGGGTTTTTTTATGCCTTAATGGCGCCTAATACCAATTTGTATTAATACCGTTTAACAGCGTTTAGCCCGCCCCTTTCAGATCCTGCAAACGGAAAGATCGTCTTATATATTTGAACGACTTGTTTATTGCCGAAAACACAGTCGCCCCTAAACTTTCCGTTTATGAAAAAGATCTCCAGTGGCGACCGCTTCAGAGCCCTTCTAAAAGAAGCCCATATTCGTTCCGCCGACTTCGCGAAGTTATACGGCGTGAAATCCCAACACGTGAACAACTGGTTCAACCGTGGCATCCCGCCCGGGCGCATCCACTCCATCGCCAGCCTGCTGACCGTCAGCCCGGAGTGGCTCGCCCACGGCGAAGGCCCGCAGACCCCATTGGGCCTCGGCCCCGGCACCACCTATGAGGCGGCCGAAAACGACGGCGTCTACAGCGTGGTGGAACCCACGGACATCGAACTGCCTTTCTACAAGGAAGTCCCCATCGCCCACGGCGAAACCAAAACCCACATCGTCGAAGTCCCCGACCAATCCATCCGCCTGCCCCGCAGCCACCTCGAATCCCTGGAAATCGACCCCGGCGACGCCATCTGCATCACCATGGTCGGCGACAGCATGGCCGAACGCATCGAAGACGGCTCCACCCTCGCCATCGACCGCGGCCTGACGCAAATCGTTGATGGCCAGATCTATGCGCTTGAGCATGATGGGATGCTGCGTATCAAGTACCTGCATCGCGTCCCTGGTAATCGGCTGCGGCTGCGTAGCCACAATAAGGCTGCGTATCCGGACGAAGTCTTCAGTGCTGAACAGATCGATGCGCAACATATCCGAGTGATTGGCTGGGTGTTCTGGTGGTCAACCCTCAACAAACAGAGACCACCGGTATTCGACTAACCACCCAAGACCAGAAACCGTGGCAGGAACTGCAGTAGGAGCTGTGGCAGGAGCTGTGGCAGAAGCTTTTGTGGCGAGGGAGCTTGCTCCCGCTGGGCTGCGCAGCAGCCCCCTGCTTTCCCCCTGAATCACCGATAACCCAATGATTCCACACCACTTACCACTGGGCTTCCGAAGAAAACCCGCGTATCCTCCGCCCCACATTTGCGAGCCCACGCCTCGCACCGACAAGGCAGATCACTTTCTGACCAAGTCCCACAGCCGGCCGCAAGAGCCGAATGTACGTTTTGAAGGCTGGTGAGGTTTGTCAAAAACGAACTGAGTTAGTCAACGAGAAGCCGGCCATAAGCCGGCTTTTTAATGCCTGAAAACCACGAGTTGTAAGGGGTAAATATAAAACGCCATATTTGGCCCACACCGAAACGTTGGATTAACTCCTCTCGGATCGGTTTCTCTGGTTGCAAATGATCCTCCGCGTCGTTCGGTGTGCTAGCAAACTCCAAACAAGCCCTCAAACGTGCGGAAGTACGCCCTGACAGCCTGATCCGAGCAACCGTGAATCAGATGGGCATTTCCGGCTCGAAGATGCCGGCAAACGCAAGCTAATACGCTGCGAACCATCACGTCCATGGCACGCGGCCAATGTATGCGATCCATGAACCCCACCTACCTAAGGATGGATTAGCGATTTACCGTGGTATTTCCGGGGAGCAGTTCCATGGCAGCAAAGCTTCGTAGTCCTCTACCGATGAAGCGTGCGGTAACCGCTCCAGTACGTGGCGCAGCCACGTATAGGGCTCTTGGCCGTTGACCTTGGCGGTCTCGACCAGGCTATAGATCTGCGCGCTGGCGGTCACGCCGTTGGTGGTATCACTGAACAACCAGGCCTTGCGCCCGATGACAAACGGCTTGATCGCTCTTTCAGCGGCGTTATTGTCGATGGGTACATAACCGGCTTCGATATAGCGCTCCAGCCGGCTCCAGTTGTTCGCCAGATAATGCACAGCCTTGCCCAGTGCACTTTGCGGCGTCACTTGGGATTGGGTTTTATCCAGCCAGCCTTTCAGTTGAGTCAGGATAGGCCGGGCAGGCTCTTTTCCTGGCGTCCGATAAACCGCAGCTCATCGTTGGCGTCCTTCAACTCACCTTCTATGCCGTACAGCTTGTTGATCATCGTCAGCACGATATCCGCACGCCCAGTCTTGCCCTTGGGCTGCACTTTTTGCGCTTCAACGAACTTGCGTCGCGCATGGGCCATGCAGGCCAGCCGTTCGACCCCCGGTTGCAACGCCAAGGCGTTATAGCCCGCGTAATCATCGGTCATAACATAGCCGCGATAACTTTCCAGCAGACGCAACGGAACCTCCTGCGCACGGCTGGACGTGTAGTCGAACAATACGACTTTGCGATCTGGCTTGTACCCACATCCAGGATTGGCTGGTCGGGTCTCGATCTGGCTCTTTCAATACTTGAACACGGGTTTCATCGCAGTGGATCACCCAGCGCGCCAGTGTTTGCCTTGGTATATCGATGCCGTGTCGACTTAACACCGTCTCGAAACGATGCAGCGGCAAGCCATAGACATACTTGGTGGTCAACAGCATTGCCAGCGCGCTTGGGCTGGCAATGCTCTTTTCGATCAGTTGAGCCGGTTTGTCGGCGGTGACCGGTGCCGTTTCGCAGTCACGGCAACCATAAACCTTGCGGATATGTTTGATGACACGGATCTGCATCGGCACAATATCTAGCTGTTCGCTGATTTCTTCGCTGATCACATGCTTGCGGCAACCGCAGGCACAGGTCAGTTCGTGCTCGGGCAGTTCGTGGATCACCTCGATACGCAGCAACTCAGCCGACAATGGCTTGCGTTTACCACGGCGCGACACCGGGACAACGACTTCTTCTTCGACATCGCCGATCAACAGCATCGGCTCGCTCTCGGGCTCATTGAACAGTGCAAGTTGCGGCGTATTGGGCTCCGCTGTCCGCTCGGACTTACGCCCGAACAAGCGGTCGCGCAACAGCTTGATCTGTTTTTTCAGGTCGACGATGTGAGTCTGGTAAGACTGGACCACTTCTTCCTGGCGATTGAGAGCCTCAAGCAGCATCTGCTTGAGCAAAACGGGGTCATCAGGAAGGTCGTCGGGCAGAGAAATCATGGCCCGGATTATACCGGGTCAGGCTACGTAGCGTGGGGTCAAAACCTGGTGAGGACGGTTGTGCCACAGGTCAAAACCGTCGAGCAGCCAGTTCAGTTCCTGGACGGTCAGAACGGTCGCTTCATCGCTGAGATCAGGCGATGTTTTGAATCGCTCGGACTCCAAGCGCTTAAGCCAAAGGCAGAAACCGTTGCGCTCCCAGTACAAAATCTTCACGCGGTTACGGGGCTTGTTGAGGAAGACGTAGAGCACGGGATCGAACACCGCTACTTTTATATCCAGCTCGACCTGCGCAGCGAGGCCATCAATGGACTTTCTGAAGTCCAGGGGCTTGGGGTAGAGATAGACTTTTTCGACTTTGGCGTCGGATCGCATCATGGCGAGCTGGCTCCTGAGGGAATCGGGAGCACAGCATCCGTGATCAGCTATGCACTTTGAATGAATGTGGGGTTCATGGAGCGGTTACGTCCTTTTGATGCTTGAGTAGCCGCTTGAGCAGCTCCACTGAGACCAGGCACGGTATGGTCATAGCGCATCCACAGATCCAAGCGCAGCTTGTTGGTCAGGCAATTCCCGACCAGATCTTGAGTGATATCGGACGCGCTACCACCGTAAGCCACAGCAGCCAATACGCTATCCACATGAACCACATCGGACAGCACAGGCAGCATATCCCGTAGGTGTACACCATTAATTCGATTGGCGATCAGTTTCAACTCTGAGTCCCTTCACAGCTATACGGAAATCGCTCTGCTCGCCACAGCGCTCTTAAACGATAGTAATTCTCGGGGCTCTTCTCTCGTCGAGTAGAGTTTTCAGAGACTCCTGCGTTCGCTGCGCCTCAGCAATACCAATAAGGTTTATATTTAGCTGATCCGCATGTATCCCTTTCACTAAGTCTTCCACGAATCCATGCCCGACGCGAATAGCGCCGACATCAGTTATTAAGTAACGGTCGTGAAAATATTTTTCGGGAGCCACTATCCATTCCAGGCTAACCCCCCGAATGTTCAACTTGTGATATTCGCGCTGATAAACCTGCTGCGGGTTTAGTGGGTTGACTGAGCTAACCACACGAACAGTTCTCACTGAAGTGCCCTGCAGAGCAACAAAAATCTCAGATAAAGTCTTATTACCTGTCAGATAAAAGTACGGGTCGATCAGAGTGACCTCTGAAGAGAGTCGCAATAACCCAAGTACCGACCCAACGATAGCTTTGGCTTCACGTAGGACAGACAGCGAAGCCGGCACATTCCATTCCTGATGGCCGTTATTGATTGAATCTATATCCAGACGCCCCTCTTGTGCAGGCTCGGATATCGTGACATCAAACGGCCGAACTTGGAGCTGATTATCGAGCCAGACCGACCAAAGCTTGTGGTCGCCTTTGGGCCTATCTGGTGCCATAAAGAACTCATCCCTCTCTCTGGAACGGGGTAACTTGTTCAGATAGTTTCTGATCGACTGCTCACGAATAACCGGAAGCCCAGCTTGCTTCACAGCAATCATGGCCTCTTGCGCCCAAGTTCTTCGTTCAGCAGCAATGTAGCGTCCTTTATCAAATCCGAAATGCTGTTTGAGCAGCGAATAGTATTCAAAGCTTCGAAGGCAGCACGGATCAAAGGCGACTTCCTTGTACATTAGAAAAGCTCCGCATCACGCTCATCAAAAAAACCGCCTGGCCATCTCTGCTCAAAATCGCCATCAGGCGTAACATTTAGCCGCTTGACTATCACACCTTCCGACGAGGGAATGAGATAGGTAATCGAAATTTGATCCGGAGCCAACGCTAGGGGCCCGGTTTCTTCCTGAGACTCACGCACCCGACGAAGCAGGCGCAGGATCAAATGTTCGCTGTGGGTCTCTATCAGGTAGGGATGACGGTCAAGAGTACTGATAAACAGGTCTGCCAACTCAACCTGAAATCGTGGGTGGACATGCAACTCGGGCTGCTCGACAGTAACCATCGTAGCCGGTGCATAGTGACTGGCAACAATGATCGGCAGAACCTGCGAAATACCTGTACCCAACTGGTTTGCGCTTAGGCGGACGCCTGTACGTTGATCTTTGAACCATAGGTGTCGCTTTTGCAGTAGCCGGCCTACCTCCGGCACTGACGCTGTGTGCTCCCCCAACATCTCATCAAGCGACTCATTGATGAGTTCGTAACCGGTATTGAACCTGTCAGAGTCAGCCAACCAATCGCTGGCCTCCCTCAACAAAGCGCTAATCGAACTTTGCCGTTCAGGGTTCTGGTGCAAAAGATCCCAAGCTGCAGCCCCATCTACCCAATCTGACTGCGTGGGATGTGTGTTGGGCATATAGTCCATATCAGGCATTAACCGCAACGGCCCAATCTGGATTGTACTTTCCAAATAGTTGAGGACCTTGTCCAACGGCAGGACAAATGCCTGACTCAAAACTTGTTGCACAGTCAGGAAGTTGAGGTGTTCGTCAGCCTCCTCGAATAACTGACCTTGTAAATTTGTCTCGACAGGGCGACCAAGCAGAGGTATCGCGCCCCATTTGCACTTAAGACCGATCGGGGCCACTCGATTAATAAAGTGCTGCCCAGCTCTATCAACATCAGCGACTGACGCTGCCGAAATAGGATTGGGGTTCAACTCAGAAAGTACCCGCTCGAACTCGGAGGGATTATCATCCTGTTCATTCAGCGGCAAGCCGGTATCCAACAGCTGCTCATAATCCAAAGGCAGTAATAATGGATGCCGCGTGTTTAACTCTCGAATAACAGTGCTACGCCGGTCTTCACTTGAATGGACACACCCGATGTACCCATCATTCACCCATACCCGATACTCACGGACATAAGTCCACTGGAATCGATTAGACCAGGCTATCTCCAGTTCCACGGCGCCATTTGTGATGCTTCCGCCGAAATCTTCCATGAGCACAACGTTCGCCTGGACATGGTTGAGCAAGCCGCTGACTTCAGCATCATAGTAGCCGAAGGGTGTTGAGCCCGGCTCAAAATCCAGCCGAATACGAATGCTACGTGAGATATCCTGCCCGTAGACCAATGAGCGGAACCCACCGATAGCTTTCTGTCCTAGAGCATCAAGATGCTGGGGATCGCAATGTCCATATCCGAGGATCTGCCGGACATACGCCAGTGCCATCAAAATTGAGCTCTTACCTACGCTGTTGGGACCAAACAGCAGAGTAACGGGAGCCAGCTCAATGGTTTGAGCGGCCCTAAAGGACCGAAAATTCTCCAGTGTGATTTTCGTAATGCGCATTCAGTATTGTCCTTTACCCTAACGGAGATGGCACTAGTCCGCAATTTCTTTGAATTACAACCAGCGACCTCATTCAAAGGTCTTTAATGACCACAAATCAGAGCCCTGTTGAAAAAGCACTTTGCGTCAAAACCTCAAACAGCTCCCCAATTTTCAAACGTGATGACGACACCCTATCCCCTATCGCTTGGACCCTCCAATAAACGCTTTTAAATTTTTTCTGGGAGTCAATGCAAGGAAAAATTGCGCCTATTTCTTCAAACTTTCCTCTAGAGATGTTAAGCATTGAGCCGCTTGAGCCCGTAGCTTGAGATGTCAACTTTTCCTTAAATTTTGGATGCCATAAAAGATAGTTCAAAAACTCTGGCAAGAGCTGATCTTGACTGGTTTCAATTTTCCAAAGTTTATCTGGCAAAAAAACATTATCCAAATCCGACTGAACAAGGCAAGTTGCCGCAACTAATTCCCTGGTATTTGCACGACTGAATAATAAATCCCCTCTTTTAGGGAATACTAACGATTTCCCTTGCGGAATATCTTCACGTGAAACCCTCTTATTTTCCCCGGGTTTGAAAACACCACTAGTGACAGCGCTAATTTTTAGAACCCCTATTTCTCCAACGTCACAGGGAACACTTTCACCGTTTGCACTCCAGCCCGCTGTAATTGACTTCAAACCTGAAGATAAAGGCCTCACCTCCCATCCCATCGGATTGGTCACAGGGTCGCCGAACATTTTGAGAAACAAGGCGCGAAGAAAGTCGTCGGCGAGATGAATAGCTTGCTGGCGTTTACGACGGATGCTATCGGCCTTGTCAAGGATGGCGGCAATTCTTTCTTGCTCGGGCAAGGGAGGAAGTAGGATTTCGGTGGACCTGATTATACTTTGACTGATATTTGGTTGAGCACCACCAACCGCATTTCTCAAAAACTCAGGAACCTTGTTTAACAATGCATAGTAAACATATTTTGTGAACGCTTTAGACGGATCAGGAACAATGTTGCATACCGCCTGATTTGTAGCAGCATCAATTCCAAGAAGAGCCATTCGTCCTACAGTTGCGCCGTACATAGCTAGCAAAATAGCCCCCTGAGGGACAATCTTTGCGCTACTTTTTTTCATGGCTTCCTCTGAGATAAACTCAGTCGCAGACGCAACAATATTTTCCCTCAAGTCGCCTGATTTTATCCAAGGTATATCACCTTGATAAAATTCGGAAACGCCTCTGGAGGGTGTTCCACCACTGCCGGTTCGGCAAAATTCGGAAATTTTTACCATCGGCCAACTCACAGCATCTCCTCCAAGTCATCCAGATCCGCCAGAATATTCTGCTCCAACCCTTTAAGCTTTTTGAGAATCACCTTCGGGTCTTCATATTCTTCCTGTTGGTACACCATTTCCTTGTAGCGGTTGATGGAGAGTTCGTACTTGTTCGCGGCGATCTCTTCGGCCGAAACAACAAAGGCCTTTTTGGTCTTGTCGCCAAATACGGCGGCGATGGTGCTATTGCTGATATTGCCTTCGACCAGATGTCGGTAGCGTTGCCACTGGACGATGGCATCTGGCAAGTCGTTGCTGCCTTCGGCTTTCAGCTCGACGCGCTTGTCATCCAAGGAGTAGCCATCGGCCTGTAGGTCGTAGAACCATACATGCTCGGTGCTACCGCCTTTGGTAAAAATGAGGATGGCGGTGCTGACCCCGGCGTAAGGTTTGAACACTCCACTGGGCAGGCTGACGATGCCTTCAAGTTGGTTGTTGTCGAGCAGTTCCTGACGCAATTGCTGATGTGCCTTGCTGGCGCCGAACAACACCCCATCCGGCACAATTACAGCAGCGCGACCACCGAGCTTAAGCGAGCGCAAAATATGGGCTACGAACAGCAGCTCGGTCTTCTTGGTTTTCACCAGCCCCAGTACGTCGGGATTGGTGTTGCTTTCGTCCAGGCTACCTGTGAATGGCGGGTTGGCCAGCACCACGTCAAAGAAATTCTGTTCCTGACGCGGGTAGTGCTCCTTGATAGATTTGCTCAGGGAATCCTGGTAGCGGATATTCGCGCCGTTCACTCCGTGCAGCATCATGTTCATGCTGGATACACGCAGCATTGTGGTGTCGAAGTCAAAACCCCAGAACATCTGGCTGTTAATGTGCTGGCGGTAAGGCTCGAGCAAGTCGCCGCTGCAGTGCTGATTCCCGTCTTCATCGGTGAAGATGCCGGCCTCACTAGAATGTACCCGGTTGAGGTATTCCATTGTGCGGGCAAGAAAGCCTGCGGTGCCGCAGGCCGGGTCGCAGATCACTTCGGTGGGCTGCGGGGCAATCAACTCGATCATGGCGTCGATAATATGGCGCGGCGTGCGGAACTGGCCGTTGATGCCAGCAGTGGTGAGTTTGCTCAACAGGTATTCGTAAATATCGCCCTTAACGTCGCTCTGGGTGAGCGGCAGGTCGTTGACCATCTCCACAGCAGAGGTCAGAACCGACTCGTTCTTGATCTCCAGGTCGGCGTCTTGCATGTATTCGCTGATATGCCCCAGCCCTTCACGCTCGCCGCCCTCGCCTTCGGCGCTGCCCAGCTTGGCGAAGAAGGGGTAGACGTTCTGCTTGAGATGCTTGTGCAGCTCCTTACCGCTCAGGTTACGGAAGTTCTTCCAGCGCAACAGCTGGCCATCCGGGGTATTGGGAAAAAGGCGATCGAGATCCTTGCCAGTTCGGTTGGCTTTGCGTTCGGCCACATCCTCCTGCATGTCGAGCATGCGGGCGAACATCAGGTAGCTGATCTGCTCGATTACAGTCAGCGGGTTGGTGATGCCGCCCGTCCAGAACTTTTCCCAGAGCTTGTCGATATCGGTGCGGATTTTACCAGTGAGCATGCGAGGTACTTCTCTAATTCAGAATTTTGTAGATCAGAGCTGGGCAGCCAGCTCTTCTTCGGACGATTGTTGAGCGAGTAACGGCAGGGCTTCAGTTGGCTCTGGGGCTTCGTCGATGGCTTCGACAATCAGTGACAGCCGCTCGCTTTCAAAGTCCATGTGAGCTGGCTCCAGTGCCGGTAGGGTTTTGCTGACCTTAGCTGACAGCTTGTTGAAGCGTTCCACTTTGCCGTAGAGACCCTGCTTACCGGCCAACGCCTTGACCGTTTCGTTGTAATGGTTGCTCACGGTATTGAGCGTACCGCCCAGCTTACCGAGGCGCTCAGCCACAATGCAGACTTGGTTGTAGATTTCGCCAGCCTTCTCGCTGATTTCCCGCGCCTCGGCGTTGCTGCGCTCGATCATCCATAGGTTGGAGACCGTACGCAGGATGGGAATCAGGGTGGTATGTGAGACCAACACGATACCCTTCTTGTAACCGTACTCAAACAAGTCCTTGTTGTGCTTCATGGCCTCGATGTAAGCCGGCTCAATAGGCATGAACATCAACACGAAGCTGGGGCTGCGCATGCCAACGAGATTGGTGTAGTCCTTGGACGCAAGATCATCAATATGCTTACGCACGGCTTTGATGTGGTCGACCATAGCAAGCTGGTACGCCTCAGGTGACTCAGCGCCGACAGCACGATCATAAGCGTTCAATGACACCTTACTGTCGATAATGATGTGCTTACCATCCGGTATTTTTACTAGGTAATCGGTCTGCTTGCTTTTACCCTCGGTATCCTTAAAGGCGCTTTGTACCTCGAAGTGTGCTTCTTCAATCAAGCCACTCATTTCAAGCGTCCTGCGCAACTGGGCTTCACCCCAAGCGCCGCGCTGCTGCGAGTCGCCCTTGAGAGCTGAAGTGAGGTTATTTGCCTCTTTGCTCATTTGCAGGCCGATATCAAGAACCTTTTTGATCTCACCATTGAGGCTGGTGTTGCCCTGCTGAGAGGCGTCGTGCACGTCATTGATACGCTTCTGAAACCCCTCAATCTGTTCGCGGAAGGGCTTGAGTAGACCGGCAATGCTGGTTTGACTGGTCTGAGTGAATGTCTTGCCTTTCTCTTCAAAGATCTTGTTGGCCAGGTTCTCAAATTCCTGGGTGAGCGACTTCTTGGTTTCAGACAGTTGGGTCATCTGTTCCTGAAAGTGCTCCTCACGTTTCTGTAGGGTGGTTTTGAGTGCGGTATGGTCGGAACCGAGCTTATGCAGACGTTCCTGTAACTGGTTGAAAGACTCTATCTGCTGGGCATACGTTTGCTTGGCCTCTGCAAGTTGCTCGCGAACTTCTCGTTCGGAGGTTTCTAGCGCCTTCGCCCGTTTTCCTTCGCTCGCCAGCTCGTCCTTCAGGCCGTCGCGCTCAGTTTGCATGGACTCGTTTTTCATTTCTGCAGCCGTAAGCCGCTCTCGCAGCTCAGCGACCTGCTCTTGAAAGCCCCGCACTTCAGCCTGGGCCGCTTCCAAGCGTTTGGCCGTCTCATGACGATGTTGGTTCGCCTCTTCCAGTTTCAGCTGCAATGCCGCGCCTATGTCTTTGTTTGTTAGCAGGTCAGCAGAGAGGCGTGTCGCTGTATCGGCTGCAGCGTGCAGCTGTGTCTGCAGCTTGCCTTGCTCTACCTGCAGGTTATGGCATTGCGCTTCTTCTGCTTTGAGCTGGCCTTGCAGTGCGGTCTGTTGGGCATCAGCAACCGCTTGGCCTTGCTGTGCCTGTTCTAGCTTCGCAGTCATCATGCCAACCTGCCGCCCCTGCCACAGGGCCGCGATGAAGTAGCCAATCGCCGCACTGGCAATGGCGAGCACTACGCTGATCACGATAATTTCCATCGTCCATTGGCTGGCTAGCATGATTGCTCCTAGAGGGCACTTGGCGGGGTAGTTCCGCGCAAAAAGGGTTTGAGCACTGCCACCAACTCGGTGACATCAGTAGGTGCGAAGACGCCGTCGATACCCTCGTGTGAAATGCTGTCGAACGGTGGTTCGTAGAGTTTTTCCACTACGATGCTGCCGTGCTGAGCGATATAGTTTTTAAGCAGGTTCATAAAACGTACCTGCTGGGCCGTGAGGCTTGGATGGGCATGGAGGAAGCTCTTGAAATGCTCCTCGATGGCTTGCGCATCCAGACCGATAATCTCGCGCACGGTTAGGTGCAGCTGATCGGCCGTGCGACCGTAGAACTCATTGAGCACTTCCAGACTGACGCCAGGGTGGCTCGTTAGGATGGTCGACGTGAGCGTTTTCAGCTCCGGTTCGGCAATGGGTTCGCCCTTGTGGATTTTCTGAAGTGTCGGGTTAGCCGCGAGCATGCCGTCGAGAATGTCCTTGAGACGACGGCGATAGATCATCGCTTCGCTGGCACCGGCGATGTACACCGCTCGTTCGCCGCCCTGCACGTTGTCATCCCTGGTTTTGGTGGTGTCTATGCCGTACCCCGTGCTGGTTCCTGTTTGCCGGTATTTCATGATGCCGCGAAGTTCTTTGCGCGCGCTTTCCAGTTTGTCGATGCTCGGGTTCTGCCAGAAACCGGCACTGCGCACTTCGGCAATCAATACATCCTTCTGACGCACGGCCTGGATGTTGACCGCAAGCTTGTCCAACTCGGCCAGCAGGATGATCTTGCCATCATCGAAACAGCTGGCCTTCTCGACCAGGCAGCGCTGGATGCCAGCAATCAACTTGTCCAACGCCGTGGCGTGTTTGTCGCGCAGCACCCGGGCTGACATCAGCGGGGCAATGGTATTGCTGAGCAGGTGCTGGGTTTTAACACCAAACTGTTGCAGCAGATTGGTTTGCTGCAACTGGTGGACGACACGGAGCTCGCGCTTCACCGCCACGCTGTTTTCCGGCAGGTCACTGATGTCTGCACGTAGCAGTTCAATGGCTGCGTCGAACGCTGCTGCATGATTCTGACGAAGTGCGGCTTGGGCAAGCTCCAAACGCGCTTCGAAAGTGGTTTGCAGCAGGGATTTGCCGCCGGTGTCATCCGGTTCCTGGTAATCCTGCTCGAAGAAATCGAAGTTACCGTAGTGATCGAAGATCAGGAACTCGCTTTTATGTTTACCAGTGCCGAACAGATTAGGCCTCAGACGCGTGCCACGACCTATCATCTGCCAGAACTTGACCCAGGATTTGACAGGCTTGGCGAATACCAAGTTGACCACTTCCGGAACGTCGATACCGGTGTCGAGCATGTCTACCGAAATGGCGATGCGGAAGTGGTTATCCGGCTTCTTGAATTCCTTGATTAGGGTGTCCACATGCGGAATGTCGTTGTGGATGACCTTACAAACCTTGGCCCCATACTGCGGGTAGAGCTTGCAGAAGAGCTTTTCCAGATGCTCGGCGTGGTCCTGGCGTTGGGCGAAGACGATGGTCTTGCCGACCAGTGAACCGGTCTCATCCTTGATGCCGTTGTTAATCAGATTTTCCAGGATAATGCGATCAGTGTCCTCACTGAAAATCTTACGACCAATGTCCTTGCCGGCAATGGTGGTGCGCTTGGCCTCCTCCTCGCCGAGGTCATCTTCCAGCTGGCGCTTCTGCTCATCGCTTAGGTCGTTGTAATGGATTCCGTCGCGCAGGAAGTCGGTGGTGAGGTCACGTACACGGAACGGTGCCAGATAGGGGGGCTCGTTGTTGATGGCGGCATCCAAACCGAACTCGAAGGTTGGATCGGTGGTTTCACAGTCAAAAATATCAAAGGTGTTGCGGCTGATGAACTTCACCGGAGTTGCGGTGAGGCCAACCTGTAGGGCATCGAAGTAATCGAACAGGTCGCGGTACTTGTTGTAGATGGTGCGGTGACTCTCGTCAGCAATGATCAGGTCGAAGAAGCCCACATCGAGCTGAGCGAAGCGGTTCATCATGCCCGGGTAGGTTGCGATATAGATGCGTGCGGTTTGATCCACCTTGTTGGTTTCACCGATCACGCAGCGCGGCTCACTAGGCAGATTCTGCTTGAAGGCCTCATCAGCCTGCACGCGAAGCTCCTTACGGTCGCAGAGAAACAGCACCCGTTTGGCCCAACCAGTGCGCAGAAGCAGCTCGGCCAAGGCAATGGCCACACGGGTTTTTCCTGTCCCGGTGGCCTGGATGATCAGCGCCTTGCGGCGCTGCTTTTGGAAGTGTGCAGCAACAGTCTTGATTGCTTCAATCTGGTAGGGCCGGTCGGCAATGCTGAGCTCGGGGTTGTGCTTTTCCAGCTCGGCGATGCGGTACTGACGCTGGTAGCTCAGGTATTCAAGGCTGTCCTTGCTGTAGAGGCCGTACACCGGGCGATAGGTGTTGTACTGCTTGTCGTCCCAGATGAAGGTTTCGTAGCCGTTGCTGTAGAAAATCACCGGGCGCTGCATGCCCATGCGCTCGAAGCCGTCGGCGTACATACGAGCTTGTTCGCGCCCTGCCTGCAGACTGACATTGCCGGACTTCTTGGCTTCGATCACGGCTAGGGGCTGACCGTTGTCACCCCATAGCACGTAATCCGCACGCCCCTTGCCGGATGCGTTTCCGGGGAAGTCGACTTCCACCTCATGGCTGACCTGAGCCGGGTTACTGACATCCCAGCCGGCCTGCAGAAGCATGGCGTCGATCAGTAGTGCGCGGGTTTTGGCTTCATTCCATTGCAGGCTGTCGGCAACCTTCTGGCTCTGCTGCTGACGCCTTTGTTGATCTGGTTTGGCTGGTTCGTCGAGCTTATCTAGGTTGCGGGTCCGCTCTTGCTCCAGCTTGTCCATGACTCGCTGCAGCTCTTCCTGCTGCTTCTGCAGTTCTTTCTCATAGCTTGAAACTGATTGCTGAAGCTGGCTCAGCGTAGCGGTCGGGCTCTTGACCTCAATGAATTCCGGCAGCGCTGCCTGGGTAACGCCGTAGTATTTTACAGCCATGTACTTGGCAAGCTCATGCGCTGCATTCAAAGCCAGCTTGGCATTGCGCAAATCGCCCTCACCACCATGAGCAGCGTCGTTACCCTGAATACGCAGGAAGTTAATCTGATAAACCAGCGATTTGCTGACGCAATCATTGAACACGGAGCCTTTTACCAACTCATAGAAGCTCGACTGCGGCGCGCGAGGCAGCAGTTCTTCTTTATAGATGGTTTTGGTTAGCTCCTCGGCAAAGCTGCGCAAGCGGGTGAGCGCGCTGCCCGGATCGATGTGCAGCACCGCCTCGGCAAGGCCAGCCAAGTTGGCCAGCAGCTGGTTACCGGAGCGAAGGAACTCAAAGTTAACTGATTTCATAAAGGCGATTCTGTCCATATCGATCCTGTAGCGAGGACCGTGCCAGTTTTTATCCGATGCCGTATTTGTCCATCCAGTTGCTCAGCGTTTGCTGGCTTTTTGGGCCTAGCAGGCTGGCGGCCCGAGTTTTGCCGTGCCCCGTAATCGCTGTCCCGCTCGGAGAGCGACTTCTTGTCCATTAGATCCATTCCGTTTCAAGCCGCGATGGTCGCTCCATCCGACATAGTGATTTTGTCAGTCGAGACAAATGTACAGCTTTTTGCCATCAGTCCAAAGATGGATGCAATCCTCAGAGCAGAAGCCGGACTGAAAGATAATGGAATATAACGGTGAACGACGCTCGGGTATGCCAAACGGCGGGATTTACCATGCAGGAAAGCTCTGCTGCACCAATCCCCCGGGGCTACACAATGACTTACGCTTTGATAGCGCCACGACTCACTCGCTATGGGTTGCCTGAGAAGCCGTAACTTATACTCCCTCCTCGACCGCAAAGTAGCCATCACAGGGAAGCGTCCATGTCCGTTCCAACTTACGATCAGTTCATCGAACCCATCCTGCGCTTTCTCGCAACCAAACCAGATGGTGCCCTCGCTCGGGATGCCCATGAAGCGGCAGCCAAAATGCTGCAACTGACCGTAGAACAACGTGAAGAAATAATCGCCAGTGGGCAAGCCACCTATAAAAACAGAGCGGGCTGGGCGCATGATCGGCTGAAGCGTGCCGGCCTTTCCAGCAGCGCTAAACGCGGATACTGGAAACTGACTGATACGGGCGTTGCTTACGCCAAAGACCATTCAGCCCCTTTGCCGTCCGACGAAGTGGAACATTTAGCCATTGGCTATATGAATGTGAAACTGAAGGTTGCCCCCGACGCCGCCCCGCTTGATGACGAAACGGCTGTTGAACCTGCCATAACCTCCGCCACCGCGAGTCCAGATGATCGGCTCGAGCAAGCCCTCCAGGAATTGCGCAACGCAACTGCTGCCGATTTGTTGGATAATTTGTTACAGGTGAGCCCCAACCGCTTCGAAGTCATCGTACTTGATGTGCTTCATCGCCTGGGTTACGGCGCCAGCCGCAATGACTTGCAGCGGGTTGGGGGCTCTGGCGATGCCGGCATCGACGGCATTATCTCGCTCGATAAGTTGGGACTCGAGAAAGTTTACGTGCAAGCCAAGCGGTGGCAAAACACAGTGGGCCGCCCTGAGCTGCAGGCGTTCTACGGTGCGCTCGCCGGGCAAAAAGCCAAACGCGGCGTTTTCATCACAACATCTGGTTTCACCGCTCATGCAATCGACTTCGCTAAATCGGTGGAAGGCATCGTGTTGGTGGATGGCATGCGGCTGGTGCACCTGATGATGGATCACGAGGTGGGCGTTACATCACGACTCTTGCGGCTGCCAACGTTGGATCGCGATTATTTCGATGAGGAATGAGCTGCAGCTTTTCTGACAAAGTGACCATAACCGCATAACTATTGTGGCTTTGAATGGTGGCATATTAGAATCAAGTCGTGTGCCCTACTAGACCCCGCGGGTTGAGGGCTGGGGAACAGCTAGGACAGCGCCCATTTAGATATGCGTAGGTCAAGGAGACCGCAATGTCAGACGCCAGAAGCATCAAAGACCAGTACTTCGTCTACCATCTGACTTCTATTGAAAACCTGGATGGGATCTTCGCAGCAGGCCTGAAGCCTCGGGCCAGTCTCGCCAATTTCACTGATGTAGCAGACAGCGAGATTCTCAAGAAACGCAAAGCTCTTAACCTTGACCGCTATGTTCCCTTTCATTGGTTCGCCGGCAATCCGTTTGATGGCCGCGTGCAGCTTGATCGTCCCAAATCAAAGTTCGTGCTGATCTCTGTTTTCAGAACATTTGCCAAGGAAAAGGGCTGGAAGATCATCCCGCAGCATCCACTTGCGGATGAGGCAATTCAGCTCCTCGATTACAGCGCTGGTTTCCAGGCCATCAATTGGGAGCTCATGAATACCCGCGAATATCAAAACCACGAGTGCAAAAACGTTTGTATGGCTGAATGCCTGTCCCCACACGTGGTTTCACCCGAAAACTTTTCCAGGATTTACGTCCCAAACGATGAGGTCAAACAGCTTTGTGAGGCTAAAATGCGCCCAGCCAATCTAGCGACTCCCATCAGTGTGAACCCCGGAATGTTCCTATAAATGATCTACAACAGACTGAATCCAGAGAAAGCTCTGATTTGGCGTATCGTCCATCGGGACAACCTGCCTTGGATTCTGGATAACGGTCTGCACTGTGCAAATTCGAACGTTCAGTCACCGCAGTACGTAAACATCGGCAACGTTGACTTGATCGACAAACGCCGAGCTCGGCACGTCCCCATAGCACCGGGCGGGGTATTGGCCGACTACGTGCCCTTCTATTTCACACCCTTCTCTGTGATGATGAAAAATATCCACTCGGGGCGGAGTGTTCAGCAGCGCAGCAATGACGAGATCGTGATTCTGGTCTCTAGCCTGTACCGCATCGAGCAGATGGGCCTTCCGTTTGTCTACACGACCGCCCATGCCTACCCCGATTGGACAGACTATTACAGCGACCTGGCGAATCTCGGCCAGATCGATTGGTCTATCATTCAACGACGCGACTTCAAGCGCGATCCTGACGACCCTCAGAAGATGGAGCGGTATCAGGCCGAAGCGCTGATCCACAATCATCTACCCATTACAGGACTCCTTGGCATCATGTGCTACACGGATGCAATGAAAGAACGCATAGAGCAGGACGTGGCCGCCAGGGGCCTGGCGCTGCCTGTCCATGCGCGTCCGGGATGGTATTTCCAATGATCCGTTTTACCCAAGGCAACCTTCTGGAAGCCAAAACCGAAGCCCTGGTCAATACGGTGAATACCGTGGGCGTGATGGGTAAAGGTATTGCGCTGATGTTCAAAGAGCGCTTCACGGAGAATTACCGCCTGTACTTGGCTGCCTGCAAGGCTGGCGAAGTGGAGACAGGCAAGGTTCACGTGACGGCGGTCAGCGAACTGGAGGGGCCACGCTGGATTGTGAACTTCCCGACTAAACGTCACTGGCGCTCACCTTCGCAGATGGCGTGGATAACCGAAGGTCTGCACGACCTACGTCGCTTTCTGATCGAAAACGATGTGAAGTCCGTGGCGGTTCCACCGCTAGGGGCTGGCAACGGTGGTTTGAAGTGGCCAGAGGTTCGCGAGCAGATTGTTGAAGTCTTGAGCGATCTGGATGTCGACGTGCTGGTGTTCGAGCCTTCTAACCAGTATCTGAACGTCGCCAAACGTAACGGTGTGGAAAAGCTCACGCCGGCTCGTGCCCTGATTGCCGAACTGGTTCGTCGCTACTGGGTTCTGGGTATGGAATGCAGCCTGCTTGAGATTCAGAAGCTGGCTTGGTTCCTTGAGCGCGCCATCGAAAAGCTGCCAAATACCGAAAACCCGCTGAATCTCCAGTTCGTTGCTCATAAGTACGGGCCGTATGCCAACCGGCTGGAGCATCTGCTTAATAACCTGGATGGCAGCTATCTGCATTGTGACAAGCGCATCAGTGATGCGGGTATTAGCGACGTGATCTGGTTTGACGAAGGGCGCAAAGCATTCTTGCAGACCTATCTTCAAACAGAGGCCAAGGAGTACACCCAGGCCTTGGAGCGTACCGCCGAGTTGATCGATGGTTTTGAGTCGCCTTTCGGCATGGAATTGCTGGCTACGGTTGATTGGTTGCTTAGCCAAGATGGGATTTCGCCGACTGTTCCTGCCGTGCGCGAGGCGTTGAAACATTGGGATGGCGGAGCGGGTGCTGCGGCTCGTAAAAGCAAGCTGTTCGATGATCAGGCGCTTGGTATCGCGCTGAAGCGGCTGACTTCCAGTAGTTTCAGGCCGGAGGTGGCGACCTGTTAGGGGTAACGCGTGACTTGGACAATTATCCAACAGGTTGTTGGACAATTTCAGCGTTCATCGCCTCGATGACGTTCCGCAATTATGCAAGTACCTCTTGCACAATTAGAGCTCATCGCTTCGAGGACTCTCGAATACAAAAAGGTCTTGCCGAGCAAGACCTTTTCTCATACCTGGGGTAAACGCGGCCCCTTGCTACCTCACCTCAACAATATCCAAAGCCCGATTCGCCAGAAGCTCACTCACCTCAATCACCTGCAAAATCCCCAACGCAAAATGCCGTCGAGATCCCTCAAGACCAAACGCCAAATCACTGATCATGGCATTGGCCGAAGCCAGGTTTTCGCTGAGATTGGCAAGCAGACATTCCGAATCAACATCCGGTGCGATACGGAGGATGGTGTTGGACTTGTCAGACGTTTCGTCCTTCGGCGTAGGCTTCAGGTAGTAATCCAAAGCCCGGTTCGCAGCATCATCAAGCTTATTATTACGAGCAGACTGAGCGCGAGACACATGCTCATCTGCGGTCGGAGGGTTCGGTGTAATTTTGACCATAGCCTTAACTCTCTTTGGTGAGGCCACGACCCTCTCGCTGCTAAACGAGTGGGTGGCAGCTGTACGCGGGTTAGCAGACCGACGAGTTAAGAAATCGGCGCGCCCGGGGGCGCCCCACGCACAGCCACCATCAAGTGCAGGGATGGGGATACCTGACTGATGAAGCTTGATGCGACTCAACTCGACGGGCTGCTAAACCCGATCACTGATGGGCAGTGACAGGATCAAAGCTACCGACGCGACCAAAGACGCACAAGCCGGCGGATTCTGGCGTAGTTGTAGGCAATGGCGCAAGGCGATGTCGGTCGTGGCTAGCCTCGTGGAGTCACGATAAACAGCGGGCCGGAATGTTGCTGATGCACCGCTATCGCGAGCAGGCTCGCTCCCACAGAGGAGCTTGCGGACATACGTCGCTGGAGAATGCATTCGCGACCGGCTGCATCCTTGCAGCCAGTCGCGAAGAGGGTTACGACTCATTGTTCAATGGGGCTTGCGAGCAACGTCGCAATGCATCAGGCGGGATATCTCGATCATATCCACAACGGTTTTGTCATCGACCGCAAACCCGCTGCCTGAAACCCCTGCGTCGCTATTACTTGAGCGTGACGTCGAGCATCGGCGGGATGTAACCGTAGTCGTACTCGGCCACCACGAAGGTCTGCTGCCCTTTTATTTTCATGCCCACCGTTGGCGCCTCGGTGCCACCCACCCGAATCTGCGTGCCGGTTTCGTCGGTCGGTACGCTGTCGATGAAGGAGGTCACCAGGCCGTTTGGCATTACATAGTGCGAGTAGGTCTGGAACGGCTGGGAGGACGGGTTGCCCAGCACCAGGCCGGATCCGTTCAGCGGCACGTAAGGGCCGAACAGCGAGTCCGCGACGAAACCGTACACGCCGTCCGGCCCGGTCACGCCGTCGGCGTAGGTGAAGGTATGGCTGATCGTGAACAGGTAGTACTTGCCATCCTGGAACACGAAGTGCGGGCGTTCGGTCTGGTCGTTTACGCCCACGGCGGTCAGCAGTGGCGGCAACATTTCCCAGTCGTCACCGTCCGCGTCGCGGGCCACGGCGATGCCGACACAGGCGGTCTGGTAGCGCGAGTTGCCGACATCTTCATAACCCGGTGGCACATCGCCGATTTCTGCCTCTCCCACTTTGTGCGAGCCGCGCTCACCGGCCACGTTGCCCTCGAACAGCATGTACAACTTGCCGTCTTTCGGGTCGCGGAAAGGCCATGGGTCGCGGAAACCCCAGAACGCGTTTTGTGCTTCGGTCTGGTACATGTTGCCGTCGGCCTCGAACAGCGGCTTGACCTTCTCGAAGCCGACCATGCTGACACCGTGTTCTGTGGTCACCACCCGACCGCGCACCTTGACGATGGTCGCGCCCGGGGTGACGGCGGTGTAATACAGGTCCACTTCACCTCGGTCGTTCAACAGGATCGGCGTACCGGCCCATTCGCGAGCGGTCGGCGAAACGCCTTCGGCCATCACACGGCCACCGAATTCCCAGTTCTTGCCGGTACGCGAAAACCAGTAATACATCTTTGCCCGACCGTGACGATCGTTCCAATCGCGGAGGATGTCGTAGTTACCGTCCTCGTCGAGGTACTGCGGGTCGTTTGGATGACGATCGGCCGTCAGGGTGAATATCACCGACCAGCCATCGACGGACGTCACGTTACCGTCCAAGTCGCGCAGGGGCATGGTGTCCCAGATAAACACGTCGTTGTTCAGGACCGGGAAATCCGCGCTGACCAGTGGCTGAGTGGTGGTGGGATCGTCCGCCCGGACTTTCAACGCATCAGCGCGGGTCCAAAGGCTGGGTTGATGGGGTGTTACACCGAATTTTTCGGGGTTGGTTTTCATAAGGTAGTGCCTCGTCCATGAATGGATTCAAATAAATAACGCTTTAGAAATACTGTATGTGCATACAGTTAAACCACCTTATAGAGGCTCACCCATGTGGGTCAAGCGAAAAAATGCATTTGTGCATATTTTGGTTTTTTGTTCGAGCTGATACGTTTCAGCCATGAACGTTTGCAGAAGTTAGTTCCAAGGGAGATCGGCGACGTTGCCTGCACGCTCGGTGCTTTGAATCGCTGATTGGTGGAAGGCGCGCGTAACTGCGCAATGGGAGGCAGTGCATAGAGGGAGCGGATTGCCGTGTTCTGCTCGCGAGGTGGCGAATCAGTGGCGCTGAGGTTGACTGGTGTATCGCTATCGCGAGCAGGCTCGCTCCCACAGGGGGTGGGCGAAAGGACTGCTATGGCGGTGGGTCAGATGCTTGATGGGTGTTGGGGTTGTGTCGGGGGGTTGCCGATGCCCAGGATCCGCGTAGGAACAATCGACTCGCCGGTGTGCGGTCCCGGCGGTGGTTACAGCTGCCGCGACATCAGCCATTGCTCTTTCCCCCATGCCTCAAAGCGCTCCAGCACTTCCCAGCCAAGCCCGGTGTAGTAGTCGCGCTGGTTGTGGGTGTGCAAGTACAAGGTGGTGAATCCCGCTTCTCTGGCATGGTTGCAGATGCCTTCGATCAGTTGCGCGGCAAGGCCTCTGCGGCGGGCGGTTGGGGTGATGAAGACGCATGCCAGCCATGGGCCGAGTTCTGGTCGGTCGGGCAGGTCGTCGCTGGCCAGTGAGACGCCGCCTAGCAACTGGTCTTGCTCCGTGGCGATCAGGCATTTCCAGTGTCCATAACGTTGGCCCGCAGCGAACTCTTGCTGCCAACTGGCGAGGGATTGCTGGGCGAATTCATAGCTGAATTCCTGGTGAAGCCACTCGGCCATCTGGTCGCATTTGTCCATGTGGTTTTCGAGCCAATCCATTTGCGGCATTTGGAGCGCTCCTTATGTTTGGGACAACAGGGTGTTGACCTGTTTGGCTGATGAACCGCTATCGCGAGCAAGCTATGCTCCCACAGAGGCTTGTGGCAAGCCCGCTCCTACAGGGGTTCTTTATTCACCGGAGAATTCGTTGCCAGATGCCTACCCGCGCGCATTCTGGAGAATTACCCCTCCAGCCAAACCCCAACTATCGTAATCTCGCAGCTGAACAAGCCCAGCCCTGCAACCGGCCGAGATTTCATTCCCATGCCCTCCATCTACCAGCTCAAACCCGCCTTCCAGAACCTGCTGCGCCCCATGGTTCAGCGTCTTTACGACAAGGGCATCACCGCCAATCAGGTCACCCTGCTCGCCGGCGTTGTCTCTGTGCTGGTGGGGGCCGTGGTGGCGTGGTTCGCCAATCATCCGGGGGTGTTTATCCTGGTGCCGATCTGGATGCTTCTGCGCATGGCGTTGAACGCGGTGGATGGCATGTTGGCGCGGGAGTTCGGGCAGCAATCGCATCTGGGCGCCTACCTCAATGAGCTATGCGATATCATCGCCGACGCTGCCTTGATCCTGCCTTTTGCCTTGTTTGCCGACGCCAGTCTGTTGCTGGTGTTGTTGGTCACGCTGTTGGCGTTGTTCAGCGAATACGCCGGTGTGCTGGGGGCGATGGTCGGGGCTTCGCGGCGCTATGACGGGCCGATGGGCAAGAGTGATCGCGCCTTTGTGTTGGGCGTGTTGGCGACCGGGATTGCCCTGGGCTGGCTCGGGGCCGGGTGGGTTGATGGTGTGATGGCGGTGGTAGCCGCCCTGCTGGTTTATACCTTGGTCAATCGGGTGCGTCATGGCCTGAATCAAGTGACGGAAAACGCTCCCTCAGCATAAGGAAGTTGCAATGCGCGAAGCCCAGGAACTGACGTTTACCACCTTTGACGGCGTGGATTTGTTTTACCGGCATTGGCCGGCCGTCGATGCGCCGCAGGGTGAGCCTCGTCAGGCGGTGTTGTTGTTTCATCGGGGTCATGAACACTCCGGGCGCATTGCGCATCTGGTGGATGAGCTGGATTTGCCCGGGTTCGACTTCTTTGCCTGGGATGCACGCGGCCATGGCCAGTCGCCGGGCGCACGCGGCGACAGTCCGAGTTTTGCCACCAGTGCGCGGGATGTGCAGACGTTTTGCGATCACATCGGCGCAACGCATCAGATCGACGAGCAGAACATCGCCGTGGTGGCGCAGAGTGTCGGGGCGGTGATTGCGTCGACCTGGGTTCACGATTACGCGCCGCGAATTCGCTCGCTGGTGCTGGCGTCGCCGGCGTTCAAGGTCAAGCTTTACGTGCCTTTCGCTCGTCCGGGCCTGGCGCTGATGCGTCGGTTTCGCGGCAACTTTTTCGTCAACAGTTACGTCAAGGCGAAATTCCTCAGCCATGACCCGGAGCGGGTGGCGTCCTACGACAGCGATCCGCTGATCACCAAGGCGATTTCGGTGAACGTGCTGCTGGGTCTCTACGAAGCCGCCGACCGCGTGGTGGCCGATGCCCAGGCGATTCAGGTGCCGACGCAGTTATTGATCTCAGGTTCCGACTTTGTGGTGCAGCGCAAACCCCAGGAGCAGTTCTTCGAGCGGCTGGGCAGTGTGCACAAGGAGAAACACATTCTGCCGGGGTTCTTCCACGACACCCTCGGCGAGAAGAACCGTGCACCGGCCATCGCCAGTGCCCGTCGGTTCATTCTGCAAAACTTTGCCCGCCCGCTGGACCACCCTTCCCTGCTGGACGCTGATCGCCTGGGCGCGACCTGCGCCGAGTCCGAAGCCTTGGCGACGCCGCTGCCGCACAATTCGTTGCGCGACCTGTACTGGCGCATGACCCGCGCCAGCATGCGCTTTGGCAGCAAGTTGTCGGCTGGGGTGAAGTTGGGTTTCGACACCGGCTTCGATTCCGGCAGCACGCTGGATTACGTCTACCGCAATCGCCCCACCGGCACCTCGGCCGTGGGACGGATGATTGACCAGAATTACCTGAACTCCATCGGCTGGCGCGGGATTCGTCAGCGCAAGTTACACGTCGAGGAACTGCTGCGCTTGGCCATGGGCAAGTTGCGCGAGCAGGACCGCGAAGTGCGCATTGTCGACATCGCCGCGGGTCATGGCCGTTACATTCTCGAAGCGCTGCAAGGCGTCAGTCCGTTGCCGGAGTCGATCCTGCTGCGCGACTACAGCGACATCAACGTGCGGGACGGCAGTGCGCTGATTCTTGAGAAGGGCTTGGGCGATATCGCTCGGTTCGTCAAAGGTGATGCCTTTGATCGCTCGGATCTGGCGGCGCTGGAGCCCAAACCGACGCTCGCGGTGGTGTCCGGTTTGTATGAGTTGTTTGCCGATAATCAGATGGTCGGCGACTCCCTCGCCGGCCTGGCCGAAGCGGTGGAGCCTGGCGGGTTCCTGGTCTACACCGGCCAGCCGTGGCACCCGCAACTGGAACTGATCGCCCGCGCCCTCACCAGCCATCGCGCCGGGCAGGCCTGGGTGATGCGCCGGCGCACGCAGGCGGAGATGGATCAACTGGTGGAGGCGGCGGGTTTCCGCAAGATCACTTTGCGGGTCGATGAGTGGGGCATCTTCAGCGTTTCGCTGGCTCAGCGAGTGCAGTGATGAGCGCCGTCATCGCCCCGGCCCGCGAGCCCGGCCTGCTGAAACCGGCGGTGCTGTGGTTGCTGCTGTTGGCGCCGTTGTTTTTCAGCACCTATGGCTTCGCCACTTGGGTGACGTCCCAGCGGGACGACGTGGGCAGTTTGGTGTTTGGTTGGGAAAGCTACATGCCGTTCATGGCCTGGACCATCGTGCCCTATTGGTCGATTGATCTGCTGTACGGCCTGTCCCTGCTGTTGCCCAACAGCCGCGAAGAACTCAAACGCCACGCCTTGCGTCTGCTCACGGCCCAGGCGATTGCGGTCAGTTGTTTTCTGATCTGGCCGTTGCGCTTCACCTTCGCCCGGCCGGAAATGGATGGGGTGTTTGGTTGGCTGTTCGACGTGCTGGCCGGGTTCGACAAGCCGTTCAATCAGGCACCGTCGCTGCACATCGCGTTGTTGGTGGTGCTGTGGGTGTGTTATCAGCGGCACCTGCAAGGGCTCTGGCGTTGGCTGATGCACGGTTGGTTCGCGCTGATTGGCGTGTCGGTGCTGACCACGTATCAACATCACTTTATTGACCTGCCCACAGGTGCGTTGGCCGGGTGGTTGTGTGTCTGGTTGTGGCCGCTGGATCGGCCCAGCCCGCTGAAAAATGCACGTGTGACCGCGGACCCGGCTCGTCTGCGATTGGCTTTGCGCTATGGTTTAGGGGCTGCGGCGTTTTTTGTTCCGGCGTTTGCCTTGGGTGGCGCGTGGCTCTGGTTGATCTGGCCGGCAGTGGCGGTGCTGGGGGTGACGCTGAATTACCTGGTGTTCGGTGCCGATGGCTTTCAGAAGCGCGCGGATGGCCGATTGAGCCCGGCGGTGCGCTGGCTGTTGGCGCCTTACCTGGCGGCGGCGTGGATCAATTCCCGATGGTGGACGCGCAAGCATCCGCAGGCCGATCAGGTGGCCGATAACGTCTGGCTGGGGCGCATTCCCACGCCGATGGAATTGAAGGACAGTGCGTTTACCGGCGTGCTCGACCTTTGCGCCGAAATGTCCATGGACAGCACCGGCATCGCCTATCGCGCATTGCCGGTGCTTGACCTGACCGCGCCCAGTGCCGAGCAGTGCCTGGAAGCTGCACGGATGATCGAGAACCTGCGTCAGCATGGGCCGCTGCTGGTCTGCTGTGCCCTGGGTTATTCACGCAGCGCCAGCGCTGTGGCAGCGTGGTTGTTGCACACTGGCCGGGCCGCCAGCGTCGATGCGGCCATCGTCCAAATCCAGCGGGTCCGCCCGCAGGTTGTTTTGCATCCGGCGCACCGGCGGGCGTTGGAACGGTTATCCACAAGCACGAGGAATGACCATGATCAGTGATATGGAACTCCACATGGTGGCGAGCCTGTTGCGCCGAGGTCACTCGCTGGATCAGCTTTCCACGGGGCTGACCCTGTTGGCGGCGCTGCTGGGGCTGGCTCAACTTTTGGTCGGTAGCGTCAATCCGTGGCTGCTGTGCTTTAGCGTCGTGATATTCATGCTTGGCGTGCTGCAAAAGTACTGGGCGCAGCGCGTGGCGTTTGATGCCGACCTGTTCCAGCGCATGGCGGACAGCACCCAATCGCTGGCCGAACGAACCTATACATTGGATCAAGCCCTCACCGCGCTGGGCCTGCAACCGGTCGAACGCAG
Organism: Pseudomonas sp. N-1-13; assembly: GCF_057787095.1. NCBI lineage: Bacteria > Pseudomonadati > Pseudomonadota > Gammaproteobacteria > Pseudomonadales > Pseudomonadaceae > Pseudomonas > Pseudomonas sp. N-1-13. Next base: position 5,169,352 of record NZ_JBYNRI010000001.1, read on the forward strand.
CGGTCGCCTCTGGACCGAGCGCCGGCATGGCGCGTTGTTACTGCTGCGCCGCCAGTCGTTGTTGCTGGCCACGCAAGTTGTCTTGACGCTGGGCGTGATCCTCGCAAGTCCCTGGCTAACTTCAGGTATCTAGATAGCTTTTGTGGCGAGGGAGCTTGCTCCCGCTGGGCTGCGAAGCAGCCCCAAAACCAAGCACTGTGGTGTATCAGATTGATTGTGTTCAGCCTCTTGGGGGCTGCTGCGCAGCCCAGCGGGAGCAAGCTCCCTCGCCACAGTTACGCTTATGTTTCTCAGGACAAGGAATCCTCATGTTCGAACCCGTGGTCGCCAGCCTCATCACCTCCGCCGCCCGCATGGTCACGGGCGCTCGCAGCCTGTGGCTCGGTTGCGCGCCGCAACCGGTGCAGCGGATCTACTTCGCCAATCACAGCAGCCACGGCGACTTCGTGCTGCTGTGGGCCTCGTTGCCGCCGGCGCTGCGCAAGCTTACCCGGCCGGTGGCGGGCGCCGATTATTGGCAGACCAGCCCGCTGCGGCGCTACATCATCAACCGGGTGTTCAACGGCGTGCTGGTGGACCGCGAGCGCAAGGACCCTTCGTACAACCCTTTGCAGCCGATGCTCGATGCCTTGGAAAACGGCGACTCGCTGATCATCTTCCCCGAGGGCACGCGCAACCCGGAGGACGGCCTGCTGCCGTTCAAGAGCGGGATCTATCACTTGATGAAAAGCCACCCTGAAGTCGAGGTGATTCCAGTGTGGATCGCCAACCTCAACCGCGTCATGCCCAAGGGTCGGGTACTGCCGTTGCCGCTGTTGTGCACCACCAGTTTCGGCGCGCCGCTGTGCATCGAAGAAGATGAAAGCAAAGAGCAATTTCTTGAACGCAGCCGGGCCGCGCTGCTGGCACTGGCCCCGGAGCACGTCTGACATGGATAGACATACCCTGATGCTGTTTAGCGGGATCGGCGCGATTCTGCTGCTGGCCTCTGTGATTGGTTTCATTCTCAAACTGCGGACAAAAGGCGCGCCGAATTCGGTCATCGATAACCTCAACGCACGGATCAACGCCTGGTGGGTGATGGTGCTGGTGATCGGCACCGCGTTCTGGCTGGGCAACGCCGCGGTCATCCTGCTGTTCTACGCCGTGTCGTTTTACGCCCTGCGGGAATTCCTGACCCTGACACCGACCCGGCGCAGCGACTACCCGGCCTTGGTGGCGGCGTTTTACCTGGCGCTGCCGCTGCAATACCTGCTGATTTATTTTGATTGGTACGGGCTGTTTTCGATCTTTATCCCGGTGTACGTGTTCCTGCTGCTGCCGATCCTGGCGTCCCTGGGCGGCGACAGCACGCACTTTCTGGAGCGCGCTTCCAAGGTCCAGTGGGGGCTGATGATCGCGGTGTTCTGCATCTCGTTTGTGCCGGCGCTGCTGACATTGGACATCGCCGGTTTCGAAGGGCGCAACCTGTTGCTGATCGCTTACCTGGTGATCGTGGTGCAGCTGTCGGATGTGCTGCAGTACGTGTGCGGCAAGTTGTTCGGCAAACACAAGATCGCCCCGAACCTGTCACCGTCGAAAACCGTCGAGGGTTTTGTCGGCGGCATTCTGCTGGCTTCGCTGATCGGTGGCGCGTTGTGGTGGATCACGCCGTTCAATCCGTGGCAGTCGTTCCTCATCGCCTTGCTGATCAACTTGCTGGGGTTTGCCGGTGGGATTGTCATGTCGGCCATCAAGCGCGACCGTGGCGTCAAGGATTGGGGGCACATGATCGAAGGCCACGGCGGCATGCTGGATCGGCTGGATTCGGTGTGCTTCGCCGCACCGATCTTCTTTCATCTGGTGCGGTACTGGTGGACCTGAAGAATCTTTGGTGAACACCTGACCTGTGGGAGCGAGCCTGCTCGCGATAGCGGAAAGTCAGTCGACATTGATGTTGGCTGATCCACCGCCATCGCGAGCAGGCTCGCTCCCACATGGGATTCTCGTCCCTTGATCCTCGATGGACGATCGGCAATCAGTCGAGAATCAAATGCGGCAGGAACCGGCTCGAATCCTTGGTGATCAGGCTGTTGTCTTCCCGCACGCCGATGCCGGCGGCCTGGTCGCCAATAACCCAGGAGCCGATCAATGTGTAGCTGTCGCCAAACTTCGGCAGCGGGGCGAATTCCTGGAGGATGAAGGGGGCGTCGGTGTAGGGGCCGTCTTCTTTGACGACCAGGCCATCAGCGGTTTGCAGCTCGATGTTGGCGCCTTCCCGGGAAAAGAACGGTTTGCGTACCCAGCCCTTAGGTACGGCTTTGCTCGAGTCAGTGTCGAGATGGGCTGCCAACAGGTTCGGGTGACCTTTGTTGAATTCCCACAGCAACGGCAGGATGCCTTTGTTGGAGATGATCGATTTCCAGGCCGGCTCGAAAAACTGCGTGTCGCTCTGGGCAATCGCCGCACCAAAAGGCTCGTGGAAGATGAACTCCCAGGCATGCAGCTTGAACAGGTGAGGGATCCAGCGATCTTCCAGATCGACGAAACGGCCTTCGCCTGTAAGGCCGATGTCCTCGATATCGATGTGCCGCGATTCGATGCCGACTTTTTCCGCGATCAGGCGTAAGTAGTCGGTGGTGCCCTTGTCTTCGATCGAGTCTTTCATCGACGCAAAGTAAAAAGGCTGCTTGAGTTGCAGTTGGGCAAAGACCTGATGCAGCTTGGTGTCGATGCTGTTGAACTGGTCGGCATGCCCAGGCAACAGTCCGCGCTCGATGCATTGCTCCAACCAGCCCCACTGAAACGCCGACGCCTCGTACAGGCTGGTCGGCGTGTCGTAGTTCAGTTCCAGCAGCTTGGCGGGGCCGCTGCCGTTGTAGGAGAAGTCCATGCGCCCATACAGGTGCGGATGCCCTTCGAGCCATGAGGTGCGAACCATGTCGAAGAACGGCGCGGGAATGCTCAGGCGCTCCAGCAGCTCCTCGCTCTGAACCACCCGGGCCACCAGGTCCATGCACATCTCATGGATCTCGGTGGTCGGGTCTTCCAGATCGTCTTCGATCTGCTTGAGCGTGAACTGGTAGTACGCGCTCTCGTCCCAATAGGGTTCGTCGTCGATGGTGTGGAACAGAAAGCCGAGACTCTCGGCGGTCTGTTTCCAGTCATGACGTTCGGCGCAATGGACTTTCTTCATGACGCGCGTTCCTTAACTGCTCGATCGCCCGGAGCTGCTCGAGCCGCCCCAACCGCTGCGGGCGCTGGCTTTGCTGCCGAAACCGCCACGGGAGGTGGAGGAAGCAACAGAGATCGGCTTGCTGGCGGAGCGGACCGTGTCGGTGTAGTTGCCATACCTCGCCTGATTGGACTTGGTAAAGGTCGAGCCTTTGGAAATCCGCTGGGCGAGTGTTGAGGACGCGTAGTTGCCGCGATCATCGCGATAGCGGTAGACCGGTTGGGAGTAATAGCTGTTGCGGTTGCTGCTCAGCATGTTGCCGATCAGCAACCCGGTCAGCAGGCTGGTGCCGGAGAACCCTGAGCCTTGCGCATTGGCTTCGGAGGCCGGCAGTTGTGCCTTGGCCGCATCCACCTGGGCTTGGGTAACCTGGCCATCGGCGGTCAGTTCGAAACCACCCAGCCTGGGGATGAACTGGCCGGTGGAATCCTGTTGGCACCAATCGGCAACAAAGTCGGCATCGCAATCGGCCTGGTTGCTGTACGTCGGTGCGATGCGGCGATGCTCGGCCATGGCGGTCATGTAGGCGTCGGAGCACACGTCTACCGGGAGTTTTTCATCGGCACATTGCTGCACGGACTGGAAGTTGTATTTCTTCTGTACTGGGTAGGTTTTTTCCGTCGGGCCGCAGCCTGATATCGCCATGGCGACCGACGCGGCCAGCGAAAGCTGAACGTACTTGCTTCGTTTCATGGGATCTCCGTGGCGCAATCAGTTCTGGGAAGGCGTCATGCACGCGGCGTTCAACATGCCGACGCTGATGGCCACTGCCGCGATATAAATACCCGCGGCGAGTTCACCCTTTTTAATGCGTTCAGAGGCGCCCTTGAGCACCAGGCTGGTCACCAGGAACGCCAGCAGTTGCACGAACGCTGCGATCACCGCCCAAACGACGAAGTCCAGAATGCTGACGGAATAGGCAATCACATTGCTGGCCGGAATGGCGAAGCCGATGATGGCGCCGCCCAGCGCGATGGCGGCGGCCACGTTGCCCGAACGGATCAGTTCGAATTCCTTGTGCGGCGTGATCCGGGTGTAGATGAACTGGTACAGAGCGAACAGCACGGCCGCACCGAGGATGTACAACACAAACCCGAGCACGGCGGCTTTGTTCAGGGAAATCGAGAGCGCTTCAAGCATGGACTTCTTCCTTTTTTAAAAAGTGTTCAGGTCAGTGGTGTACAGCGAAATGCCCAGCGACGTGCTCAAGCTGATGGTGCCTTCGGCATCTTCTTCGACGGAAAACAGCAGGAACTCCCGGCGATCGGTCAGGCCGGTTTCGCGGGCATACAGCATTGAGCGGTGCTCGACGCTGTAGGACTCATCCGGATTGCTCACGCGCTCGCTCAACGCCACCAGTTCTGTCTGACCTTCCTCGGTGCCCCATTCGCGGCTGTACTCGACACCGTCTTGGTTGTAGGTCGGCAGGCCGATCAGGCTTTCGGGTCCGGCCAGCCGTCGCAACTCCGCTTCGCTGTTGAGGGTGACGTAACTGAGGTAATTGAACAGGATCACCGACTCGACCTGCCCGGCGACATCGCCGCTGGTGTGCACTTGCAGCCAGTAGTCCTCGTCGTTCATGTAACAGCGCGTCAGCCAGTTCGATTGCCCGAGGTCGACGATGCCGGTGCTCCAGATCTGCTGGGCATCCGGGATGACCACGCCGGTGTTGCCGTCGAGCAACAACTTCAACGTGCTATCGAACCTGAGTTCTTTGCCAGATGCCAGGCCCAGCGGCCCGACGGAGGCCGGGATTGGGTTGGCGACCCATTTGGAGTCCTTGCCCGAGTTCGGCGCCTCCATGCCCATCAACCGTTTAAACCAGCCCATTGGAGATTTCCTTGAGACGCGCGGAGGCGATATAGAAGAGGTCGCCGCCGCCCCCGACGCGCGTGTCGCAGGGCGGGTTGATCGACGGGTGCCGGGCGCCTTTGGCGCGGTAGCCGATGAGAATGGCGTTGTGGTGTTCTTTCATCTGCACATACAGATCGCCGAACGCGGCATCAAACGCTTCGGGCAGTTTCATCAGGTACTGAGTGGCGCCCTCGCCCACGCAAAGCAATTCATTGATGACCACTGACGAACCCGGATCCTGTGAAGCACGCACCAACATCTCGATGGCCATGCTGGAGGTGCACTCTAGGCTGGGCGCGTAGGCGCTGGCGAGGGCGGCCACTTCACTGTCATTGAAATGGGCGACCACATGCCCGACCGGGTTCAGTTGATTGACCGCCAGCACGGTGGACAGGGTCAGATCGTCTGAGTGGGTGCGCACCAGGACGCGTTCGGCACCCGGCACACCGGCACGCTGCAAAAGTGCGACAGAGGACAGGCTTTCACCTTTGATAAAAGTCGTCTTGCCGGGCATGGGGTTTTCTTCAAGCACGCAATCGCAGATGACAATCAGGTTGTCATTGGACGTCTCGTCCTGCAGGAGCAACTCGATGACCCGTTCGCTGGAGGCGCCCTCCCAGCCGATGAGAACGGTGTGGCCGGTCTTGCCGGTGAAATCGCCTTTGCCCTTCATGCCTTTTCTCCATACATCAATGACGCTGCTGGTGGTTTTGCCGATGACCGTCGTCAACAGGGCGATGCCGCCGAGCATGATCCAGGTAGCCACGAAAATTCGCCCGGCGGATGTCTGTGGCAACAGATCGCCATAGCCGACGGTGAGCGTGGTGGTGAGATAGAAGTAGATAAACGTGGCGGCAGCGATGAGGTGCTGTTCGCCCAGAAGCACCAGGCCGATCCAGGCGATGGACAGGTGTACGCCCAACGCAATGGCCAGGCCCGCCCAGCCGAACCGATGGAAGAAGGACGAGGCGTAGGTTCGCAGCAAAAGGAAAATCGACATTTCGTCCCTGACTCCGTGGGTTCATTCCTGGCGACGTCATCGCACGGGCAGCGGAGTGCTCAAGTGCGGTCACGGGGCAGCATTAAACCTGCTGCGGGGATTGGATAGAAGAGCTTTGGTGACAATAAATCCGGGAATTTTCAGGAAAACAGGACTAAGACACAAAACCTGAAGCTGAACACAAAACCCTGTGGCGAGGGGATTTATCCCCGCTGGGCTGCGGAGCAGCCCCAATAACAGCGAACTCGACCCAGCTGACACACCGAGGGTGTCAGGTTTCAGGGCTGCTTCGCAGCCCAACGGGGATAAATCCCCTCGCCACAAGGTCTGTGCCTGGCTGCCTTGGCCTGTCCCCACCAAGGCAAAGCCCAGCCGATTACTCCGCCGATTTTTTCTTCAGGCGCTCCAGAATCGCATTGGCGCTGCCTTCGTTCGGCGTGATGCCGGCATCACGCAGTTTGCGCTCCAGGTCGTTGCCGGTCGAAGCCTCGGCCAGTTCGTCCTGGGCTTGCAGTTCAGCGGCACGTTGCTGTTGCTTGGCCTGCAGGCGGTTGAGCGTACCGACGGCGGTTTCCAGCTTGCCATTGGCGCCGCCGCTGGCAATCGAAGCACTGACCTGGGCTTTCTGCACGCTCTCACGGGCCTTGGCCATGTCCACTTGCTGACGCAGACTTTTGATGCGGTTCTCGGCCTTGACGATGTCCTTGCGCATGTTTTCAGCGTAACCACCGAACTCGGTCGCGTGCTTTTGCTCGGCGTCCAACTCAGAGGTCAGGGTCGAAATGGCTTCGGCCACTTCCAGTGCCAGGTCTTCACGGTTGGCCTGGATGGCCGCCAGCGCCTTGGACTCCAGGTCCTGGATCTTGGCGTTGTACTCGCTGACGCGGTCAGTCGACAGTTTGTGTTTGGCCATGATGGTGACCAGCTCACGCTTGGCGTTGGCCAGCGCGCTGTCGGCATCGCGAATTTCCTGGTCGAGGATGCGCAGGGCCTGTTGATCGACGATCGACTCGCCGACTTCGTTGGCACCACCACGCAGCGCGGTGAACAATTTGCTCCAGATGGACTGAGTCATTGGATATTTCCTGTTCCCGAAAAATTAGATGAAGAAACGTTCGAAGGCTTCGCTGGCGCGCTGGACGTTGTCGACGAGGGTTTTGACCTCGGTCACGACGTTGGTCAGGCTGGAGTCGGAACTCAGTGCGCCAAACATGTTGTAGACAATCTGCCCGTTGGGCATGGACTCGATACCGATCGAGGACAGCGGGAACATTTCCCGGCTGCGCAGCACGGCATCATTGAAGGCCGCGACATCGTTGATCGATTCGACATCCACCAGAACGGTGTCGACGATGATCTGATCACCCACCACTGCGATGTAAATCGGCAAGCCGCCAAAGTCGTTCATTTCCAGCTTGATGCTGGACTCGGAGCCTTGAACAAGGGAAAGCGTGATGTCGTTCGCCACCACTTCGTCGAGGGCCTGAAGGGCACTGAAGAGGCGATCAATGTTCCAGTTGTTACCTGCGCTCATGTAATTCTCCGACATGAATGAGCCAGCCAGAATCGGTTGGCGTAGCTGTTTCTCCATCTGCTTGAGCAGGCTCCGGTTTTCGGGAAGCACCCAAGTTTCGTGTTTCACATACCCGGCGGCACTCAAGCCCGCGCGCATCTGCTTCATGTAAAAGCTGGATGGTTTTTTCACGGACGGTTTCGAGCGCTCTCCCTTGCGGCTCGCTGAATCGGTAACAGACCCCGCAGGATCTGTTGGAGAGCGGCTGTTCATGGTGCTGACCTCACTGCGAAAAAACTCACGCGTGAGAAACACTACAGGGAATACCCAGTGCCCTCAATAGCTCACGCGTGAGATTTTTAATTGTCACAAACGACGGACACCCCTGTGGGAGCAAAGCTCACCCCCCCAATTTTTAGGGTGGTCACAAATCCGCAGTCCACCACAGATCCAATGTGGGAGCGAGCTTGCTCGCGAAGGCGGCGGGTCAGTTTGCATTGATGTTGAATGTACTGTCGTCTTCGCGAGCAAGCCCGCTCCCACTGCCCCCAGGCTGACATCTTGCTGATGGCGCCTTAGGGGTAACTGAAGCTCTTGACCAACATCAACTCCCCCGCCGTGCGCATCGGTACCACGAAGGTTTCCATCTTCTCGCTTGGCGTGCCCTCTTCGGTGATGACGGTGATCTGCGCCGTGGTCAGGGCTTGTGCCGCTTGTTGCTCGCCGTCCTCGTCACTGCGATAACCGCCGCCGTAGTAGTTCACGTACACCAGGTACTGACCTTTGATCGGCGCGGGCATGGCGATGATTTCCGGGCCGTAGCCGGTGGTGACATCGACGTCGAGCGCGGCGCCGTTGGGGACGACGCGGTCGCCGTACCAGATGTGGGCGCCGTCCGGGGTGACGAGGTGCAGGTCCAGGTCGGTGCCGTCGCTGTCCCAGGTCAACAAGACCCGCAGCTTGGCCGGGGTGGCGCCGCCGCTGGTGTTGAGAAATTGCGTACGGTGGCGTTGCTGGCCGTCGGGGCTGCGCACTTCGATGCTGTTGCTGCCATTGGGGAACGAGAACGGTCGGTCGAAGCGCCCTTGCGGGTCGAGTTTCAGCGGCAGGGTCACGCCATTGATGATGAGTTTGCCCGGCTCGTTGCTGTCCTTGGGCGTGCCTTTGATCTGGCCGCTGATGCGGGCGGTGCTGGCCTGGCCCTGAGGTGTGTTGACCGAAGAAGCCGGGTAGTTGACGGTCTGGCTGAAGCTTTCGCCTTCACCGCCCGGCGCGCCACTGCGCCAGCCGCCGACCGGGGTGTCGAGTTTGATGCCCTCGCCCGCAATGGCTGGCGGCAACACGGCCAAAGCGCAGAGCAACAGCAAGGCCTGTGGATAACGGAGTGTCATGGTCTATTCCAGCAAGAGGTGACGGGCGAGCCCTTCGATGTAGGTTTCGTCCTGGCCGTTGGGGTGAGCTTCAAAGGCCAGGTGCAAGTATTCGTGGGTCAGGTCGAGGCGGTCTTGCAACGACAGCACACCGCGCACGTAGATGCGCCGGCGTTCGCGGTCGACATAGGGCCGGCCGAAGGCGACACGGCAGACGGCAAACGCGCTGATTTCGTTGTAACCCACTTCACCTGCCAGACGGGGGCGCCAGCCGCGTCGCTGTTTCAACAGCCAGTCCTGGGCGGCGGGCAACGCTTCACAGGACGCCACCGGATTGTCCCAGCGGCTGAGGCTGGCGCGCGGGTAGGCATGCAGCAGGATGGCGTCGTAGCGCTGGCCGGCGCTGGCCTGCTCCACGGCTTGCGCCCAGGACAGTTTGTCCGGGGCGGATTGGTCCGAGTGGTAGGTCACGTCGGTGCCCGCCAGCACCAGGTCGCTGGTCCAGGCGGCGATGGCGCGGGTTTGCGGCGTCGCCGGACGTGGGGCGACGCGCTGGCGATGACTGCTGTCATCGATGCTCAGGCAATCGCCGTGACGCTGGGCGTTTTGCAGCAGGTAGCTGCGGATCGCCACGGCCAGGGCCTTGGCCGCTTCGACGGGTTCAGCCTTGGCTTCGCGCTGCAGGACCCGGGCGACGTACTCTTCCCGATCCAGTCGCGCCACCAGTTTGCCGGGCAGCAGAAACAGCTCGCCGTCGCTGTGGATATCTAGTTGGTTGCCATTGGCGAATTCGACACGGTAATCGCCGCGCAACGGGCCTGGGGTGGCCGGCCCGTCACTCGCCATCACCCGCAGCAAGGGATACCGGGCGAACAGGTCAACTTCCACACATCGCCCCGTTTCCGCCGGCCAACGGGACGGCAGCGCCGCCGCCAATCCATCACCGTATGCCTTCAATATCTGCTCGCTGGTGCCACGCCCACCAGCCCACACCGGCGTGCCGTCGGCCAGCCAACCAGCGAAACCGCCCTGACGCGATGAAGGATCCTGTTCACCCAGCCAACTCCAGGTCTTGACCCGCAGACGACTGCCCAACTGGCCGACGAGACGCCCATCCGCCGCGTTGAGCACCACGTCCAGCAGTACCCGACGGGCCTGATCCTGAGCCGGCAGCATCGCCAGTGCCTTGAGCAGTTCAGCCACGCGTACCTGTTTTTGCGGTTGCAGGCTCGGCAGGTCCAGCAGCCACGACGGCGCTTGGCGGGCCTGCCAGTAATCGCGCCAGTTCGAAGCCGAAAGCCCAAGCCGCTGCGGTTCGAAATACAGGCCGCAGGATTTCACCAACGCCTGATCGCGACCGATGCTCTGCCCGGCGCTACAGCAATAGACTTCCTCTTTGGACTCACCGCGACATTCATATGCCGGTTCGCGAGCGCCGGTGTCCACCAGCCATGCGTAGACAAATAGCTTCCACACACTGCCCAGCGGCGCCTGCAAGGCCTCGGGCAAGGGCTGTCGGTCCAGCACCTGGGTCTGGCTCACCCGCAGCAACTGACCGTCGAAAGCCAGGCGCAACGATTCCTCCTGCGCTGTGGCCAGCGCAGGGATCAAGCACAACAACCACCCAAGCCGCTGCCAGCGCACGTCAGTTGACCGTGACCTGACCGAGCGCCGGTTTCTGTTCCCGAGCCTGATGCTGCGGCGCATAGACCTGGGTGAAACGCACCGGCGGCAAGCTGAACTGGCCCTTCTGGGAGAAGCGCACCAGATGCCGCAAGCGCAGCTCGCCACTGAGGGCGTCCAGCGGCACCGCGTAACCCATCTGACCCGGCTCGAAGCGCGCCTTCTCCAGGGAAGTCGGCTCACTGCCGGCCTTGCCCAGCAACTGGATGCCCCAGGTGGTGCGCTCCACATCGGCACCCGGCGGCAGCGGCACTTCGAGCATGCCGTAGCGCAGCGGCGTAGAGGCCTTGCTGTTGATGATCACTTCATCCAGATAAAGGCTGTCACTGGACAGCGGCTTGCTGCCCACGGCTTCGAGCTTGAAGGTGAAGGCCTCGTCGCCCGGCACCAGACGGGACAAGCGCCGGGTAATGGTCACCGCCATCGGCGTCACGGGCGCTTGCTGGCTCTGGTAGCTCAGTGCCGCCTGCAACGGGCGCTCCTCGGCACCGCTTAAGGTCAGCAGGGTCGGTAGCTGCGCGCCCTGCCATTGCCAGTAGGTTTCACCGGTGGCGCCTTGCCGGGCCTTCCAGCCTTCGCCCGGGGTCAGGGCCACGGCGGGCGCGGCCTGCTCGATGCTGCGTTGCAGCCAGGTCAAGGCCAGGGCCCGTTCAAGGGTCGATTGCTGCGGCAGCAGACGTTCGAGCAATGCCTTGGCACGCGCCTGATCGAAGCTTTGCAGTGACAGGCTCAAGGCCTCGACGAACGGCTGGGAGCTGACGTCCAGTTGCTGTTGTGCGGCGTCGAGTTGCCGGCTGAAGGCCTCCGGCAGCGGCACCTTCACCTGCCTGGCGAGGGACGCCGTCAGCATGCGGGCGCTGGCCAAGCCCAGGGCCGAATCCGGCGCGCTCATGACCAGGCTGTCTTCGCCACTGTCCATCACGCTCGAATCGCTGCCCTCGCCGGCTTTCGCCAGGTCGTCCATCAAGCCGCTGAGCAAGGTGTTCACCGGCAGTTGCATCTGTTTGGCGAACGACAGGATCAGCGCACGCTGCAGCAACGGCGTATCGCCGGCCTGTTTGGCGTAGACCTCCAGCACCCGCTGCCAGTGCTCCGGCGGCAGGCTCAGGTCCAGGGCCTGGCTGGCGTGCCAGTCGGCGTAATAAGCATAGGCCGTGAGGAACGCATCCGGTTCGCCAGCCTGGCCCCACCAGGTGAAGCTCGCCGCAGGCCCGGCCATTTGCACCAGACGCAGGCGACTGTTTTGCATGATCAGCCGCAAGCGATCGCGAATCTGCGGGTTCGCCGCCAGCGTCGGGTAGGCGATGCTCAGCGGCAGCAGACGACTGGCGGTTTGCTCGACGCCGCCGTAGGGGTAGTTCAACAAGTCATCCAGGGCCGAACGGAACAGCGCTTGCGGGCTGTCGTCCAGGCGCAGGCGGATATCGCTGGCATCAAGCGGCAGGCTCAGCGGTGTGTCACCGCTCGCCACGTCAAGGCGCTGGCTCTGGGTGACTTGCCAACCGTTGCCCATGGCATTGAGTTGCACGGCCAGGGTGTCCTGGGTTTCGCCATTGACCTGCAACTGCACGTTCAAGTCGCCGTTGCTCAACTCCAGAGACGGTAGCGCCACATAGTTGATGCCGTGCTTCAGGTCCGCCACCACGCGCTGTTCAGTACCGGCGTAACGGATCAGCAGTTCGGCCTTCAACGGCTGTTCGGACTGGCTGAAAGCGAACAGGCCCATTTGCGGTTTGTCACCACTGCGGAACCGGGTCGGGCCGCTCCACTTCAGGTACAGCGGTTTCTCTGAACCGATGAACTGCTTTTTCTGCCCCACCTGGCCGTCATCGGCGATGGCCCGGGCCGTGATGCGCCAGCGAGTCAGGGAGTCCGGCATCTTGAAGGTGAAACGGGCCTTGCCGTTGGCGTCGGTGACCAGCTCCGGTTGCCACGCGGCAGTGTCGACATCTTCACGACGAGGCCGCTCCAGCACTTTGACCCCGCGCTCGCTGCGGTTGGCCTTGCCCGGCGCGCCGGGGCTGCCCGGCAGGGCGACGTCGTAGCTGATGAACGACAGGCTGGCGCTGGTGCGCACGTTGTTGCGGCGCGGATGGTAGAAAAACTGATCGATGGTGGGCGCCACTTCCGGTTGCAGGGCGTAGATCATTTCATCCACGACACTGACGGTCAGGTGCGCCGGGATCGCCTTGCCGACGAACTGGGTGCTCAAGTCCACGGTCACCGTGTCGCCAGGCCGATAAGTGGCTTTGTCGGTAACGATGGCGACGTCGATCTGCGGCGCGACCACCTTGATACCGGCGTTCTGGAAGCTATATTGGCCACCCTTGGTGTACAGCACCGAGAAGGTCAGGTTCGGCGCAAAAGCGTCTTTCACCGGGATGCGCGCGCGGTATTGAGTGTCGCTGAGCTTTTCCATTTTCAGCCAGTCGCCGCCCTTGGACAGCAGCGCCGTGGCCTCGACCTTGTCCCGCTCCAGTGACAGCAGCGCATCACTGACCGGCTCCGGGAAGGTGATCAGCGCCAGGGCTTCGTCACCGGCCTGGTACTGGGCTTTGTCGAGAACGATCTCGACCGTGCCCGGCACGGCCTTGATACCTTCGCCGGTCACCGAATGGCCAGTGGCGCCAATGACCCGACCGTGGTCATCCTTGAGGGTTAGGTTGTAGGTGCCCGGACGCTCGAAGGTCAGGCTGAAGCCCTTGTCCTTGGCCGCCAGTTTGCCTTCGCCGGTGGTCTGGTCTTCCAGCCGCACCCAGGCGTAGCTGCCCGGCGTCACGGCGTTGCTTTGCGCGTTGCCACCCTCGTTGGTGTAGCTGAACGAGACGTTCTCGCCGGCGGCGCTGAAACGCTGGGGCGCGCTCAGGCGAAAGTTCGCCGCGCCACGGTCGATGAGAATTTCCTTGGTGGTCTTGACCCGATACGCCGCGCCATCGCTGGCAAACACAGTGAGCGTATAGCGACTCGGCTTGTCGGCGGCCGGCAGATCGAGGGTGGCGCTGCCCTTGGCATCGGTGGTCACTTCGCTGCTGGTCAGCTCCACCGGGAATTGCCCCAGGTACTGCAGCTCGTTATCCACCATCGACAGTTGCTGGGCCCGCAGGCTCAGGCTCACCTTGGCGTTGGCCACCGGTTTGCCGTCCGGGTACAGCAGCACGAGAGCGCCCTTGACCGGCTCGCCGGTGCGGTAATCCTGCTTGGCGAGGTTCAGCGCGATTTCGAAGTGCGGCTTGATGTATTCGGCCACGCGAAAGGCACTGCTGTAGAGCTGGTCCTTGTAGCCAAAGCGCAACTCATAACCACCGGCCATGGCGTTTTCCGGCAACTGGAAACGGCCTTGGGTGCCGGCCTTGGAGTCCAGCTTCAGGGCCAGGGTCTGCAACTCGGTGCCGGTGGCATCCAGCACGCTGACATTGACGTCGGCGGCCGTCGGCTGCACCGAGTCCCGGGCATTCTTGAATTCACGGCCGACGATTTTCAACGACACCCAGTCCCCCGGCCGATACAGCGGCCGGTCGGTGAAGGCGAACAGCTTGGTGTCGTAGATTTCGCTGTCGTAGTAGAAGTTTTCCGAGACGAATACCCCGCCCTCCTCGTCCTCGCCGATGACGAACGAACGCTCCGGGCTGACATGCTTGAGGCGCAGCAAGCCGTCTTCATCGGTGGCGCCGCTGCTCATCACGCCCAGGCCGTCGGTCCACAGCACGTTGACCTTGGGCACCGAACGACCTTCGTGTTTACGCGCGGCCCAGACCAGCAGCTCGTCCCCGGCGATCTTGCTCACCGCTACGGTGTTGGAAACAAACACCATGGTGGTGGCCCGGTATTTCCCGATCAGCGCTTCGACCAAATAGAGACCGGGTTTCAACTGGCCCAGAGGCACGTAGACGTTGCCTGGCGCGACGCTGATGAATTCACTCGACGAACCCGCCAGGTTGACCCCCGCTGGCGGCTGGATCGGCTTGGCCTGCCACAGCGGATAACGGAACTGGCTGACCACCGGCAAACCCGGAATCAGGGCGAACTGTGGTTGCGCGTCGTACGGCGTCGGCGCGGCGATGGCGCCGCCCATTTTCAGTTCCGGCACTTGCTCGGTGACTTGCTGGCGCGACTCGTAGGAAAACGCCCGCTGCATCACCCGACGGGATTTGCGGTACCAGTTGTCCCACAGGTACGCCAGGGTGTTCGACAGCCCTTCGCCCTTGAACTGGCCGTCGCTGACTACCCGGTGCAAGTTCTTCTGGCGCTTGAGGAAATCCAGCGGTTTTTCGATGCGATAAACGCGGATATCGGCACCGCCGTACGGCTCCATGCGGAATTTCCGATAGTCGCGCCCCGGCGCTTCGAGGCGGACCATGGCTTGCTCGTCACTGGCAAAACTGCTGTCGGCCAGCAGGAAGAAGCTTTCACCGGCCAACGGTGTGTAGCCGCTGGGCTGCACAGTGTCTTCGGCATGAACGATCGGCGCCAGCAACAGGGCCAGCAGCAGGGGCAATTTTGAACACAAGCGCAGCATGTGGGCACCGGTCATTGGGAGAGAAAGTTGAGTCGATAGACGCCGATGAAGTTGGGGTTGGCTGCGTCGGGTATCCATCGGGTGTCCTTCCAGTTCATGAGTTGTTGCAGGCTTGCCGAGCGCATGCCGTTGTCGGTTGGGGTGGTGGTGCCGGTGTGATAGGCGATGTTGCGGCCCATCCAGATCATCAGGTGCTGGTCATCGCCCTGATCGAAGAACATCAGATCGCCCGGACGGGCCTGGGTGACGTCCCGGCTCACCAGATGGCTGTTGAACTGGATCAGCTTGATGGCGTTGACGTAGGGTCCGACCTTGCCGCCGCCCTGTTGCCACTGCTGCGCCAGACGTCGCTGGGCATCGCTCAGTTCAAGCTCTGGCGGCAGGTAGCGATTGGACAGGCCATTGCTGCGCAACCACTTCTGGTCGTGGACCTTCAGCGCTTCATTGGCCGCAAAGCGCACCAGCCCGGCGCAGTCCTGTTGGTACCAGCGCGGGCTCGGGCCTTTGGTCAGTTGTTCCTGGGCAATACGCACGAACCAGGCACGAAAGACCTTCGATTGCTGCACATCCAGCGCGGGTGTCTGAGCGGCAAACGCCTGCCCGCCCAGCAGCAGCGCCAGCATCAACACCCATCCGGGGCGGCGGATCAACCCGGTCACAGCGCTTTCCATTCCAGTGGCAACCACTGCCAGTGGCCGTCCGGTTCGCGGCCTTCAGGCAACGTCAGGGCGTATTTGCCGTAGCCGCCAAGGGTGCGCAGCTTCGGAATCAGGTAGGTTTGCGCGGCGTTGTAGAACACCGGTTCCATGTCCTGGGGCAGGCTGTCGAGGGTTTCGCGTTGCATCAGTTGCGCCATGGCATCCGGGCCGAAGTAGACCGGCATCAGCAGGTCCTTGGGCACCACGTCGGCCATGGGCGGGAAACGTTTGTCGAGGGTGCCGAGGGCCTTGTCTACCAGTTTGTCGTCGAGGGAAAACAACAGGGTCGAACCGTGCCGCGCCAGACTGACTTGCATGAACGCCTTGCCGGTGATCGACTCGGGCTGCGCGGCGTCCTTGGCCGGGTAAGGGCCGAAGTTGGAGCTGACCTGGCGTTGCCAGCGGTGCATCGGGCCTTCCTGTGTCTCAACAACGGGAAACGCATGTTCGGCCACGTTGTTTTCGTAGGCGCCCACCATCGAACCGAACAGGTTGCCCAGGTCGGCATCGAGCTTGCCGCCGTCATCGTTCAGGTTCGCCACCAGCAGTGGTGTGTAAAGCCGCGAATCGGCGTACCAGCACAGCCCCGCCGCGCCGGCCATGTGCTCGATCATGACCTGGGCCGCGTTGTCGTCGGCACCGAGTTTCACCAGCAATGGCTTCTGTTGTTCGGCGGCTAGGGGCAAAGCGACACAGGCGCTGGCGCCCATGGGCATGGCTTGCCAAATTGGCTTGAAGTCGAAGTCCGGCTGGTCTTCCAGCTCATCCATGGCCAGGAAGCTGTGCCAGCCCTTGTCGTCCATGTCGAAACGCAACCCGGCGAAGTTCGGGATGAAACGCTGATAGCCCATGGCGAGCACGCTGGCATTGACCGAGATGCGTTGCTTGACCTCAGGCGCCTTGGGCAGCAGACCAAAGGCTTCGGGGAAGAGTTTTTCACCGGCCAGCAGCGCTTCGAGGGCCTGGGTCGAGACCATGCCGGGTTCGTCGGTGGGGCCACTTCCCAGGTCGTAGAGTCTGGTCGGATTGGACAACACCACCAGCTTGTCGCCATGAGAAGCGAACACCAGGGCTTTGCTGGCGTTATAGGTGAGTTGATAGACCGGCACCACGTCGCCGGCCACGTTCATCTCACCAAGCTGGCTGAGCTGTGAATCATCCAGCGCCACTTTTGCCAGTGGCTCCAGCACCTTGGCCAGGCCACCGCGATCCATCACCAGCAGAAAATCCTTGAGCCGCCCGTCGGCGCCGCGCCATAGCGCTACATCGGCCGGCTGGTCGAAAAGCTGCTCGATCAGGCTGTCCTGCAGTTTGAGATCATGCTCGTAGATGATCCGCCGCAGGCTGCCGATCAGCCCGAGGCGGTCGGCATGGGTTTCGTAATAGAAGACGAAATCCTCGGTGAGCGTGGCCTTGAGGAACGGCACCGCCAGCAAGTCCTTGGGCAACTGGCTCAGGGAGTGGGCCTCGAGCAGGCCGTCGGGGCGGCTCAGGCCGAGTTTTTCCAACGCCAGTTCCATGGGCGGTGCCTTGGGCTTGGTCATGAACCAACCCAGTCCGGCGGCGACACCGGCCACCAGGCACAGCCCGATCAGCAGCGCCGGCCAGCGGCGCACAGGTTTGGTGGCGGGGGCCGGCGCGGTCGGGGAAGCAGTGTTGTCGCTCATATTCACAAGGGCCTGTTCATCCGTGGAGCGGATACTTAGTAGTTGAAAGTCTTGACCAGCAACAGATCGCCGATGGCGCGCAGGGGCACGACAAAGGCTTCGCGTTTTTCATCGACGGTGTTTTCGTTGAGCACCAGGTTGATCTGCGAGGTGATCACCTCGTTCTGGTTGCTGGTTTCTTCGAAGTTGTAGCCACCGTTGCTGTAGTTGCCCCAGTAGTTCACGTAGACCAGGTAGGTACCGTGCATCGGCGCGGTCATGGTGAACATCTCAGGGCCAGGGCCATCGACGCCATCGGGGTCGAGGCCGCCGCCGTTGCTCAGCGCCGGCCGGCCGAAGAACGCATGCTGGCCGTCGGGGGTGACGATGTGCAGGTCCAGCTCGGCCTTGGGATCGTCCCAGCCCAGCACCACGCGGATCTGCGCCGGGGTTCGCTGATTGTTGGCTTCATAGAACTGCACGCGCTTGAGGGACTGGCCTGCGGAACTGCGTACCTCGACGCTGTTGGAGCCAGCACCAAAGGCATACGGGCGGGCGAAACGCCCTTCATCGTCGGTATAGAGATTCAGTGGATTGCCGTTGACGGCCAGGCTGTGGGGCGCCCGGGCCGTGCCCATGGCCTTGAGCCGACCCTCGATCATCGTGCGATTGCGCTGCACGCCGCGGTCGATGGGCGGCGTGGGATAGGCCACGCGTGGGTTTTCAGTGCGATCGAGCAAGCCGCTGTAGCGCCAGCCGCCCACCGGTTCCGACAGCTCGGCGGCAGGCTCGGCCCACGCCAGTGGCGCGCCCGCCAGCACGATCAACAATGAAAGAAAACGCATGTCTGCCTCCTGCCATGCATGACCCAACCCGGCGCCCTTCCTCGGCGCTGCCTGTCATTATTCGGGTTACGTCTGAAGGCCCCGCCACAAGGGGCCCGTAGATGCGGCGAAGGTTAGCGATTCGGCGGATTATTCACAATCAGGGAACGCGCGAATCTGTGTGGGAAATCACGTACTGAGGGGGGCGTGAGCCGATTAGCGCGGCTATTCGGCTCACGAAATGAGCCGAATACGGAAACTGACGTAGCTTCGGAGGTAATCCCGTTGCCTCTATTGGCGCTGGCGAAGCCTGCGATCTTTTAACTTTCGCTCAAGATTCAATTGGCAGGGGGAAGATCGCAGCCTCGTTGCACTCGACAGTTCCTACAAGTCCAGCAGGAGCTTGCCCCTTACCAAAAAGCAGTGTTTCACAGACCGCGCAGGTCCTGCTCTGATTGCCCCAATACCCCATGTCTGCTAGTGTCGCGCCCGTTTAACAGTCAACCGGAATCGCCGCCATGGCCCGCAAAAAAGCTGCACTGGACTTCGAACAATCTCTGGCCGACCTGCAAACGCTGGTCGAGCGGCTGGAGAACGGCGAGTTGTCGCTGGAAGACTCGCTGACCGCCTTCGAGCAGGGTATCGGCTTGACTCGCGACTGCCAGGCGGCGCTGGCCCAGGCCGAGCAAAAGGTACAACTGTTGCTCGAACGCGATGGTGAGCTGACCGAAGAGCCTTTCGACGCGGACCAGCCTGAATGATCGGCGCTTATCAGGCCGGCAGTCAGGCCCGGGTCAACGCGGCACTGGACACCCTGTTCACCGCCCCAAGCCCTGAGCTGGCGCGGTTGTACGAGGCCATGCGCTACAGCGTGATGAACGGCGGCAAGCGCGTGCGTCCGCTGCTGGCCTACGCGGCGTGCGAAGCCTTGGGCGGCGCCCCTGAACAGGCCAACGGAGCGGCCTGCGCCGTGGAGCTGATCCACGCGTATTCGCTGGTCCATGATGATTTACCGGCTATGGACGACGACGATTTGCGTCGCGGCCAACCCACCACCCACAAGAAATTCGACGAAGCCTGCGCGATCCTGGCCGGTGACGGCTTGCAGAGCCTGGCGTTCAGCGCCCTGCTGGAGCCGACGCTGAACGATTGCCCGGCGCAGATTCGCTTGGACATGGTCAGCGCCCTGGCGCTGGCGGCAGGCCCGGCCGGAATGGTCGGCGGCCAGGCCATCGATCTCGGTTCGGTGGGCCTCAAGCTGGATCAGAGCGCGCTGGAATACATGCATCGGCACAAGACCGGCGCCTTGATCGAGGCCAGCGTCAAACTTGGTGCCCTGGCCAGCGGTCGGGCCACGCCTGACCAATTGCAAGCCTTGCAGACCTACGCCCGGGCCATTGGCCTGGCGTTCCAGGTGCAGGACGACATCCTTGACGTCGAAAGCGATACCCAGACCCTGGGCAAACGCCAGGGCGCCGATATCGCTCGCGACAAACCGACCTACCCGGCCCTGCTCGGCCTCGACGCTGCCAAGGCCTATGCCCTGGAGTTGCGCGACCAGGCCTTGAGCGCGCTGCGACCCTTTGACGCGGCGGCCGAGCCGTTGCGCGAGCTGGCCCGATATATCGTCGAACGCCGTAGCTGATACGGGGTCAGACTGCGTATCGGCCAAGTTCCGGCCTACGCGTGGGCAGCTTGCGATGCATAAGGTAAACTGCCGCCTCTTTCTATACCTATAACGATTCGCCTGATGCCCACGACGTTTCAAGAGATTCCCCGCAAACGCCCGACCACGCCGCTGCTGGACCGCGCCAACACGCCGGACGGCTTGCGTCGCCTGGGTGAAGCCGAGCTGGAAACCCTGGCCGATGAGTTGCGCCTGGAGCTGCTCTACACGGTCGGCCAGACCGGTGGCCACTTTGGCGCCGGCCTTGGCGTCATCGAGCTGACGATCGCGCTGCATTACGTATTCGACACCCCGGACGACCGGCTGGTGTGGGACGTCGGTCATCAGGCCTATCCGCACAAAATCCTCACCGGCCGTCGCGAGCGCATGGGCACGCTGCGCCAGAAGGACGGCGTGGCAGCGTTCCCGCGGCGCTCCGAGAGCGAGTACGACACCTTTGGTGTCGGCCACTCCAGCACCTCCATCAGCGCCGCCCTGGGCATGGCGATTGCCGCCCGTCTGCAAAACAGCGAGCGCAAGGCGATTGCCGTGATCGGCGATGGCGCTCTGACGGCAGGCATGGCTTTCGAGGCGCTGAACCACGCGCCGGAAGTCAACGCCAACATGCTGGTGATCCTCAACGACAACGACATGTCGATCTCGCGCAACGTCGGCGGGTTGTCCAACTACCTGGCGAAGATTCTTTCCAGCCGCACCTACGCCAGCATGCGTGAAGGCAGTAAAAAGGTGCTCTCGCGCCTGCCAGGCGCCTGGGAAATCGCCCGCCGCACCGAGGAATACGCCAAGGGCATGCTGGTGCCCGGTACACTGTTCGAGGAGCTGGGCTGGAACTACATCGGCCCCATCGACGGCCATGACCTGCCCACTCTGATCGCCACCCTGCGCAACATGCGCGATCTCAAAGGCCCGCAGTTCCTGCATGTGGTCACCAAGAAAGGCAAAGGCTTCGCCCCGGCGGAAGTCGACCCGATCGGTTACCACGCCATCACCAAGCTTGAGCCGGTGGACGCCCCGGCCAGCGCCCCGAAGAAGGCCAGCGGACCAAAGTATTCCGCCGTGTTCGGCCAATGGCTGTGCGACATGGCCGCCGCCGACCCGCGCCTGGTGGGCATTACCCCGGCGATGAAGGAAGGCTCGGACCTGGTGGCCTTCAGCGAACGCTACCCGCAGCGCTACTTCGACGTGGCGATTGCCGAGCAGCACGCTGTCACCCTCGCCGCTGGCATGGCGTGTGAAGGCGCAAAACCGGTGGTGGCGATTTATTCGACCTTCCTGCAACGCGGCTACGACCAGCTTGTTCATGACGTCGCGGTGCAGAACCTCGATGTGCTGTTCGCCATCGACCGTGCAGGTTTGGTAGGCGAAGACGGCCCGACCCACGCCGGCAGCTTCGATCTTTCGTTCCTGCGCTGCATCCCCGGCATGCTGCTGATGACGCCGAGCGATGAAAACGAGTTGCGCAAAATGCTCACCACCGGTCACCTGTTCAATGGCCCGGCGGCGGTGCGCTACCCTCGCGGCAGCGGCCCGAATGCGACCATTGAAGCTGATCTTGAGCCGATCGAAATCGGCAAGGGCGTGATTCGCCGCCAGGGAAAGCAGACCGCCCTGCTGGTGTTTGGCGTGCAACTGGCCGAGGCCTTGAAGGTCGCCGAAACCCTGGACGCCACCGTGGTGGACATGCGCTTCGTCAAACCCCTGGACGAAACCCTGGTGCGCGAGATGGCCGGCAGTCACGAACTGCTGGTGACTGTCGAGGAAAACGCCATCATGGGCGGCGCCGGAGCGGCGGTCAGCGAGTTCCTGGCCCGGGAAAACATCCTCAAGTCGGTGCTGCACCTGGGCCTGCCGGACATCTACGTCGAACACGCCAAACCGGCGCAGATGCTGGCTGAATGCGGGCTGGACGAGGCCGGGATCGAAGCGGCCGTGCGCCAGCGGTTGCAGGTGCTGGGCCGGTAAATCTTCAGACCACACAAATCCCTTGTGGGAGCGAGCCTGCTCGCGATAGCGGTGCGTCAGTCAATATAGATGTCGACTGGTCTTACGCCATCGCGAGCAGGCTCGCTCCCACAGGGGTATGCGTGGAGCCATATTTCTCGGAACACCCATGAAACTGCGCCTCGCCCTGACCTTCTCACTGCTACCAACCACCGAACTGCTGGCCGACACCTTCGAACGCGACCAGGCCCTCAAGCTCCCCGACGTGGTCATCAGCGCCAACCGCCAGGTCGAGGCCCGCAACGACAGTAGCGCCGCCAACACGGTATTCACCCGTGACGACATCGAACGCCTGCAACCGGCCAGCGTGACCGACCTGCTCAGCCGTGTGCCGGGGGTTCAGGTGGCGCCGCTGGGCGGGCGTGGCAGCCTGCCGGGGATTTACATTCGCGGCACCAAATCGGCCCAGAGCCTGGTGCTGGTGGACGGCCAGCGCATCGGCAATTCCACCTCCGGCGACAGCAACTTGCAACGCCTGAACATCAACCAGATCGAACGGGTGGAAGTGCTGCGCGGTTCGCGCTCAGTGATCTACGGCGCCGACGCGGTGGGCGGGGTGATCCAGATCTTCACCCGTCGCGGTAACGAACAAGGCCTGCAACCGCGCTTGCACCTGGGTTTCGGCAGCCACCAGACCTGGGAGCGCAGCCTGGGCCTGTCCGACGGTGATGATCGAACACGCTTCAGCCTCGGCGCCAGCCTGGATGAAAGCGATGGGACCAATCGCACCCATGAGTCCTACGCCAGCGACCGTGACCTTGATGCCAACCGCAACCAGTCCTTGAGCCTGAGCTTGAGTCATGAGCTCAACGCTGACCTGGAAGTGGGCCTGAACCTGCTGGATAACCGCGGCAAAAGCGAATACGACAACCCGTTCGGCCGCTTCGACCCGAACACCTTCGAGTCGTTGCCCCAGCAGCCCTACAGTGAATTTGCGGTGAGCAGTTTCAGCACTTATGTCGATGGGCGCATCACCGACGCGTGGAAATCGCGCCTGGAACTGGGCCACAGCGAAAACCGCGAAAAAACCTTCGACAAGCTCAGCGATGTCCGGGAAGTGTTCAACACCTACCGCGACTCGCTGACCTGGCAGAACGATGTAACGCTGGACGATCGCAACAGCCTGATTGTCGGTGGTGATTGGTATGAGGATCGGATCAACAGCAGCACGCCGTATGACGAAGACAGCCGCTGGAACCGTGCGGCGTTTATCCAGCATCGTTTCCGGGGCGAAACGTTCTCCACCGAACTGGGCGTGCGCCGCGATCAGAACCAGCAATTCGGCGCCCAGAATAGTTGGAGCGGCACGTTCACCCTACCGGTGAATCCGGACAACGATGTACTGCTGACCTACAGCGAAAGCTTCCGTGCACCGACCTTCAACGACCTGTACTACCCGGACTTCAGTAACCCGGACCTTGCGCCCGAAACCGCCAAAAGCTACGAACTGCAATGGCGCAGCCAACTGAGCGACAGCGCCCGCCTGGAGACTTCGCTGTACCGCACGGACCTGGAAGACGCGATTATTTTCGGCAGCAACTCACGCCCACAAAACGTCGCCTCGGCACGAATCAACGGTTTCGAAGCAGCCCTGAGCCAAGAGTTATTCGGCTGGCAGGGCAATTTGGGCCTGGCCATCATCGACCCACGGGACCGCGACAGCGGCCACACCCTGGCCCGCCGCGCCCGCCGGACCTTGAGCCTGGATCTGGATCGCCAATTTGACCGCTTGAGCCTGGGCGCCAGCTGGCAAGCGGTGAGCAGCAGCTACGACGATGAGAACAACCGCAACACCCTGGGCGGATACGCCCTGCTCGGGTTGCGCGGCAGTTGGACGTTGAACCGCGAGGTGAAGCTGGAGATGAAGGTCGATAACCTGCTGGACAAGGGTTACAGCCGGGCGCTGTATAGCCATGAAGGTGGGCAGTATGGGTATCGTGAGGAAGGCCGGGCCTGGTTGTTTGGGGTGACCTGGACGCCGGCGCTTTGATCCAGAGATTGTGGTGCCGGGACTGACCTCATCGCGAGCAGGCTCGCTCCCGCAATTTGATCCGATGTGAATAAAAAATCAGCGGTGCCACAAATCCCTGTGGGAGCGAGCCTGCTCGCGATTGGGAGCACCGCGGTTTATCTGTCCGGCGCAATTAGCCCGCACAACCGCGCCGTCGCCTCGATCATCTGCCCACTGGGCCGCTCCAGCCCCTTGTCACTGACCAACAGCAGCCGCCCCTGCGCCACTGCCGCCAGCTGCGGCCAGGCTTTCCACGCGTCGAGCTGGGCTTGGTCCGTGGCCAGGATGATCTGCGGATTGCGCTGCAACACTGACTCCACACTCACCTGCGGCGCCGGCAAGGTCAGGTCGGCAAACACATTGCGTGCCCCGCAAACCGCCAGCGCATCACTGATGATCTGCTCGCCGCCAACGGTGTACAGCGGCCGGTCCCAGACCTGATAGAACACCGGCAACGGCGTGTCGCGCCGGTAGCGCTGACGCAACGCCTCAAGACGCCCGCGCAACTGCGCCGCTCGCTCCACGCCCCGTTCCGGGCGGCCGAGTTGCGTGGCGATGGCTTCGATTTGGGTGATGAGCTGGTCGAGACTGTGGGGTTCGGCGACGTAGACAGGAATCTTCAATCCCTTGAGCTGCTGGCGTTGGGCGTTGCCGACGCTGCCGGGCCAGAGCAGGAGTAGATCGGGCCTGAGACTGAGCAAGCGCTCCATGTCCAATTGGCCATAACGCCCCACAGAAGGCAGGTCTTTCAACACCAAGGGCCGATCGCCGCCATCCAGCACGCCCACCAGCAGGTCGGCGGAGTCCAGTTCAACCACGATTTCAGACAGGGATGGAGCCAGGCTGACCACACGCTGGGCCGCCACCGTCGAGGCGCTGACGGCCAACAGCAGGACCGCCAGCCAGCGGATCATCAACCGAGCTGACGCGGGATGCGATACAGGTAGAACAAGACCGTCGTGGACAATGCCAGCAGCATCAACGGCACCGCTTCCAGGCCCACGAACACCGCCAGGGCGCCGATCCAGGCCGGCAGGCCAGCAGCGAGAAAGGCCACACGCCGCCGGGCCGCCAAGGCGATCCAGGCTTGAGGCTCTTCGGGGGTGTCGAGGGCTTTTTGGGTGGCGATCAAGGCGTGTTTGTAAGCGCCAAAGAAGCGCAGGCTGACGAACATGGAGGCCACGCCAGCGATAAACAGCGGCATCGCCAGCACCGGCAGAATCGCTTCGCCCTGGCCGAATACCGCGTTGATCACGAACAGCGGCAGCAAGGCCAGCGCCAGGTATTGCCACCAACTGACGGACAGTCGCCGCCGAACCTGACCGCGCGTCACGCCCGATCAACCTCGCCCTGGTGCTCGTTGCCCATCATGTGGTCGAGCTTGCTGGCCTTGGTCGCCAGGTAAAGTTTGTTGTGGGGGTTGTGCCCGGTGTGCAGTGGCACGCGCTCGGCCACCACGATGCCCATATCGGACATCGCCTTGACCTTGCGCGGGTTGTTGGTCATCAAGCGCAGCGACTTGACGCCCAGATGCTCGAGCATCGGCAGGCAGATGCTGTAGTCACGCAGGTCGGCCGCAAACCCCAGGCGCTCGTTGGCTTCGACCGTGTCGGCGCCGCCATCTTGCAGCTCATAGGCGCGAATCTTGTTCAGCAGGCCAATGCCGCGGCCTTCCTGGCGCAAGTAAAGCAGCACGCCACGCCCTTCGCGGGCAATGGCCCGCAGCGCGGCCTCAAGTTGCGAGCCGCAATCACAGCGCTGGCTGAACAAGGCATCGCCCGTCAGGCATTCAGAGTGCAGGCGGCCCAGTACCGGGGCACCGTCGGCGAAATCACCCAGGCTCAGCACGACGTGCTCGCGGCCAGTGGCTTCATCGAGAAAACCATGCATGGTGAATTGCGCAAAAGGCGTTGGCAGCTTGGAAGCGGCAACAAAAACGACAGGCACCGGTGTGCTCCTGATCTATTACTGGAGATTCGCAGAGGCGGGCATTGTAACAGCACGTCCCGACCGACGCTCAGGCTGAATTATCGGCCATAAACATCGAAAAGATTGATTACGGCTTTGGTGGCCTGCCGTGCTCGTCGAAGGGATAGGGTTGTTTCCAGCGTGCAAAAATCGGCTTCAGTCGACCGTTCTTCACCAGCTCAGCCATGCGCCGGTCAAACAGGCCCCGTAGCACCCGACCGTTTTCGGTGTTGGCAAACCCTAGATAGAGCGGCAGATTGATCAGCGGCGAAAGTTTGAATTGCTGGGGATTCTCGGCCTTGGCAAGCAAGTTCTCGATTTCCATCAACGCATCGATATAAAAATCGGCGCGATCATGGACCAGCATCGGCAGGATACCCACAGCACGGTGAATTTCGTTGAATTTGCGGATGTTAGGCAGGTAGCTGTCGTATTCGTAGCCACGCATCCACACCAGCCGATAGTTGCCGACCGTTGCCAATGTAGGAGACGGTTTGGAGGCCAGCCCCAAGGCGTAGATGTGATCTACATCGTAGTGCCATTGAGGATAAAGCACCCCCTCCGACTCATCGAGATAAGCGCCCACCTGCACATCGACCTCACCGCGCTGCACCAGCCCGATTGAACGGGTGTACGGCACGCTGCGGGTTTCCAGCCTCACGCCTGCGGGCTCGAACACTTCACGCAAGATGTCCCACGCCATGCCCTTGCCATCAGCCTGGGAGTAATCCGCCCATTCCTCGCTGGCCGCGCGCACCTTGTCGGGCAGCGCCGTCGGCTCGGCCGCCCGCGCGCCGAAGCAGCCCACCAGACACAACAGCAGTAAGAGTGCGCGGCTTGCGCCCATGCCTGAATCCCTCAGGAGAAACACCACACCAATCCTTGCATCGCCAGCCAGGCGAAGACACCGGCCAATACATCGTCAAGCATGATGCCTACGCCTCCATGCACCTTGCGGTCGATCCAGCGGATCGGCCATGGCTTGAGGATATCGAAGAAGCGGAACATCAGAAAACCCGCCAACAGCCAATACCATCCTTCAGGCACCAGCCACAGGGTAATCCACATGCCGACCATTTCGTCCCAGACGATGCCCTCATGATCGTGCACCCGCAGGTCATCCGCCACCTTGCCGCACAGCCAGAAGCCGAACAGCATGGTGATGCCGAGCATCAGCCAGTAGCCCCAGTCCGGCAACATCTGCCACAACGGTATAAAGGGTAGCGCAACCAGCGAGCCCCAGGTGCCCGGAGCTTTAGGTAAAGTGCCCGAACCGAAGCCGAACGCCAGGAAATGCCAGGGATTACGCCAGACCGAGGGCGGAACGAATTCCGCCGGGACCTGGTTGGGATGATCTGTCACGGTGTCTCCCGAAAATGTTGATAGCCCCGGATTTGCGGGGTGATGTCGTGTCCATCGCTGTCGAGCAGCGCAACACCTTGCCCGGCCACCACGCGACCGATCACATGGATCGGCCAGCCCTCGGCCTGCAACGCCATCAGTCGGACAGATGGCAAGGTGAATAGCAACACGTAATCGTCACCACCGCTCAACGCGGCGTGCGCGGCATTCGCTCGGCCCAGGAACGCTACCAAAGCCTTGGACAATGGCAGGCGGTCACGTTCAACGTGTAACGCCACACCTGACGCCAGGGCGATATGCCCGCAATCGGCCAGCAGGCCATCAGAGATATCCATCGCCGCGCCAGCCTTGCCCCGCAGCGCCAGGCCGAGGTCGATTTGCGGGCGTGGCGACCAATAATGCGCCAGCAGCGGCTCGGCGATATCAGGTTCGGCGGTGCGCTGCCCCAGCACGAGCGGCAATGCGCCAGCGCCATTGCCCAACTCGCCACCGACACATAGCCAATCACCAGGCTGCGCGCCGCCGCGAGTCAGGGCCTGGCCGCACGGCACGCGACCGAACACCGTCAGGGTCATGCTCAACGGCCCACGCGTAGTGTCACCGCCCACCAGCGCGACATCACACGCCTGGGCCATCTGGTTCAAACCACGGGCATAGGCTTGCAACCAATCGGCGGTCACCGTCGGCAAGGTCAGGGCCAGGGTAAATGCAAAAGGAGTAGCGCCCATGGCGGCCAGGTCACTGACCGCCACGGCCAGCGAGCGCTGGCCGAGCAGGAACGGGTCGCAAGGGTCTGGAAAATGCACACCGGCCACAAGGGTATCGGTGGACACCGCCAACTGCTCCCCGGGTGGAACGGCCAGCAAGGCGCAGTCGTCGCCGATCCCGAGCGCAACGCCCTCGCCGCCCTGCGCGCAAGACGCAGCGGCGAAGTAATGACGGATCAGCTCAAATTCGCCCATAGTCGCTGCAAACGCCGGTCAGCGCTTGAACGCCTTCACTTCAGCTTCACGCAGACGCGGGGCCAGCTTGTCGAGTACACCGTTGACGAACTTGTGCCCATCGGTGGACCCGAAGACTTTCGCCAGCTCGATCCCTTCGTTGATCACTACGCGGTAAGGAACGTCGACGCGCTGCATCAGCTCCCAGGTGGACAAGCGCAACACGGCCAGTTCAACCGGGTCCAGCTCTTCGATGGTCAGGTCCAGGCAAGGGGCCAGGGCAATGTCGATTTCGGTCTTGTGGGCCGGGACGCCATGCAGGATCTCGCGGAAGTACGCGCCGTCAACGTCACTGAAATCGTTGTCGACCCGAAACTGCGCTTCAATCTCGTTCAGCGATTGCTTGGCCATGTGCCATTGATACAGCGCCTGGGTCGCGAGCTGACGGGCTTCGCGACGCTTGACGCTCTTCGAAGGCTTGCCGGCATCGGCTGGCTTGGGATCGCGCGGGTTGAAACGATCGCTTTCGTCGCTAATCACTTGGCCTCCAACTGCGCCAGCAGGCTGACCATTTCCAGGGCGGACAGGGCAGCTTCGGCGCCTTTGTTACCGGCCTTGGTGCCGGAACGTTCAATGGCTTGCTCGATGGAATCAACGGTCAGCACGCCGAAGGCGACCGGCACGCCGAATTCCATGGACACCTGGGCCAGGCCCTTGGTGCATTCGCCGGCCACGTATTCGAAGTGCGGAGTACCGCCACGAATGACCGCGCCCAGGGCGATGATCGCCGCATATTCGCCCTTTTGAGCGACTTTTTGCGCAACCAGGGGGATTTCGAAGGCGCCAGGCGCACGGATGATGGTGATGTCGCTTTCGCTCACGCCATGGCGAACCAGGGCATCGACCGCACCGCCAACCAGGCTCTCAACCACGAAGCTGTTGAAACGGCCCACTACCAGAGCGTAGCGGCCTTGAGGGGCGATGAAGGTACCTTCGATGGTCTTCAGGGTCATTCGTCAGATCTCTTAAAGAGCCAGAGCGCGTTCGAATACGCGCTCCTTAGTGATATTAGCCGCGAATACTGAGCCGGAAATCCCGGGCCATTATTCGGAGGGCACGTATTCTACAACTTCCAGGTCGAAACCGGATATCGCATTAAATTTCATCGGTGCGCTCATCAGGCGCATTTTTCGTACGCCCAGGTCCCGCAGGATCTGCGAACCGGCGCCGACGATGCTGTAGGTGGTCGGTTTTTTCACGATGGTGTTATCGCCGGTTTCACGGATGTGCGCCAGCAACACGTCGCCATCGAGCGGGTGTCCGAGCAGCAGGACCACGCCGCTGCCGGCCTCGGCCACCGCGGCCATGGCGGCCCGCAGGCTCCAGCGGCCGGGCTGCTTGACCATCAGCAGGTCGCGCAGCGGGTCCATGTTATGCACGCGCACCAGGGTCGGTTCTTCGGCGCACACGGTGCCCAGGGTCAGCGCCATGTGCACGTCACCTTCCACCGAGTCGCGGTAGGTCACCAGGTTGAACTGGCCCAGTTCGCTGTCCAGCGGCTGCTCGGCAATCCGCTGAACGGTACGTTCGTGGATCATCCGGTAGTGGATCAGGTCGGCGATGGTGCCGATCTTGATGTTGTGTTCGGCGGCAAAGGCCTCCAGTTCCGCGCGACGGGACATGGTGCCGTCGTCGTTCATGACTTCGCAGATCACGCCGCTGGCTTCGAAACCGGCCATGCGCGCCAGGTCGCACGCCGCTTCGGTGTGGCCGGCACGGGCCAGGGTGCCGCCGGCCTGGGCCATCAGCGGGAAGATGTGGCCGGGGCTGACAATGTCTTCGGCCTTGGCGTCTTTCGCGGCGGCAGCCTGCACAGTGCGAGCACGGTCAGCGGCGGAGATCCCGGTGGTCACGCCCTCGGCGGCCTCGATGGACACGGTGAACTTGGTGCCGAAGCCGGAACCGTTGCGCGGCGCCATCAATGGCAGCTTCAAGAGCTCGCAGCGCTCGCGGGTCATGGGCATGCAGATCAGGCCACGGGCGTGCTTGGCCATGAAGTTGATGTGTTCGGCCTTGCAGCACTCGGCGGCCATGATCAGGTCGCCTTCGTTCTCGCGGTCTTCGTCATCCATGAGGATGACCATCTTGCCTTGGCGGATGTCTTCAACCAGTTCTTCGATGCTATTGAGCGCCACGCGGCACCCCCTTGGGTCAGGATTTGAGGTAGCCGTTGGCGGCCAGAAAGCTTTCAGTGATGTTACCGGTTGCAGGCTCTGCGGCCTTGTCGCCCAACAGCAGGCGCTCCAGGTAACGGGCCAGCAGGTCAACCTCCAGGTTGACCCGGCGACCGGGCCGATACGAGGCCATGATGGTTTCGCTTAAGGTGTGCGGAATGATGGTCAGCAGGAACTCGGCGCCATCCACCGCATTGACCGTCAGGCTGGTGCCATCGACGGTGATCGAGCCTTTATGGGCGATGTACTTGGCCAGCTCTTTCGGGGCGCGGATGCGAAACTCCACGGCCCGGGCGTTATCGCTGCGCGAAACCACTTCACCCACGCCGTCGACATGGCCACTGACCAGATGTCCGCCCAGGCGGGTGGTAGGGGTCAGGGCTTTTTCCAGGTTGACCGGGCTGCCGCTCTTGAGATCGTTCATGGCGGTGCAGTCGAGGGTTTCGCGGCTGACGTCCGCCAGGAAACCATTGCCCGGCAGTTCGACGGCGGTCAGGCACACGCCGTTTACCGCGATGCTGTCGCCCAGTTTGACGTCGCTCAGGTCGAGCTTGCCGGTTTCGACATGAACCCGCACGTCGCCGCCCTTGGGGGTCAGTGCACGGATGCTGCCGATGGATTCGATGATGCCGGTAAACATGGAGTCCTCCTCGAGAACGGGCCGCCGCTTGAGCGAAAGCCGGGAATTATACGCGGGCCTGCGAAACGGGAACGGCGATGACTCGCCAGTCATCGCCCACGGCACGGATTTCGGTGATTTTCAGCTCCGGGGCATCTTTCATCTGCGCCAGCGGCCAATCCAGTAACGGTCGTGCCGAAGAGCCGAGGAACTTGCCGGCGATGAAAATCTGGAACTCATCCACCAATCCTTGCCGGGCAAAAGCCCCCGCCAGGCGTGGGCCGGCTTCCACCAGCACTTCATTGACGCCGCGGCCCGCCAGCTCCATCAGCAGGCGACGCAGATCGACCCGGCCATCGTCGCCCGCCACGATCATGCATTCTGGGCCATTGGCGTATTGTTCTTCCACCGCCATGCAGGTAGCGACCAGCGCCGGGCCGGCCTTGAAGAAAGGTGCGTCCAGCGGCACGCGCAGACGACCGTCCACCAGTACCCGCAACGGCGGACGACTCATGATCAGCGCGGTCTGCTGCGCATCCAGGCCCAGTTCATCGGCGCGCACGGTCAGCCGGGCGTTGTCGGCCAGCACCGTATCGGCGCCGGTCAGCACCACACTGGCCTGGGCGCGCAGGCGTTGCACCGCCGAACGTGCAGCCGGGCCGGTGATCCACTGGCTTTCGCCGCTTTCCATGGCGGTGCGGCCATCGAGGCTCATGGCGAGCTTGACCCGCACGAACGGCAAGCCGTGTTCCATGCGCTTGAGAAAACCTTCATTGAGCTTGCGGGCTTCGCCTTCCAGCACGCCGCTTTCGGTGGCGATACCGGCCTGGGCCAGCCGCTGCAGGCCGCGCCCGGCGACTTCCGGGTTCGGGTCCTGCATCGCCGCCACCACCCGCGCCACGCCGGCATTGACCAACGCATCGGCACAGGGCGGCGTATGCCCGTGATGGCTGCAGGGTTCGAGGGTCACGTAAGCCGTGGCGCCCCGAGCCTGTTCACCGGCGGCGCGCAGGGCATGGACTTCGGCATGGGGTTCGCCGGTGCGAATGTGCCAGCCTTCGCCGACAACCTGACCGTCACGCACGATCACGCAACCTACCCGGGGATTGGGATGCGTGGTGTAGTGACCGCGCCGCGCCAATTCCAGGGCACGGGCCATGTGTTGGGCGTCGAGGACCGCCTGCTGCGCCGGGCTGGTCATTCTTTCACCGGTTCGCGGGCCAGGCGGTCGATTTCTTCGCGAAATTCGTTCAAGTCCTGGAAACGGCGATAGACCGAGGCGAAACGGATGTAGGCGACTTCATCGAGCTTCTGCAGCTCGGCCATCACCAGTTCACCGACCACCAGGGATTTGACCTCGCGTTCGCCAGTGGCCCGCAGCTTGTGCTTGATGTGCACCAGCGCCGCTTCCAGGCGCTCGACGCTCACCGGGCGTTTTTCCAGGGCGCGCTGCATGCCAGCGCGCAGTTTGTCTTCGTCGAACGGCTGACGGCTGCCGTCGGTCTTGATCAGGCGCGGCAACACCAGTTCAGCGGTCTCGAACGTCGTGAAACGCTCGCCGCAGGCCAGGCATTCGCGCCGGCGGCGGACCTGTTCGCCCTCGGCGACCAGTCGCGAGTCGATGACCTTGGTGTCGTTGGCACCGCAGAAGGGACAGTGCATGGTGGCAGGCAACAAAAAAAGGGAGGGCCATGGTAGCGCATCCCACTGGCAAGACAAGCCATAGGGTTTACGGTATACAGACGGGGTTACCGTCAGCCCCCTGGAATTTACCTTGCTGGAGCCACACATGCCGCTACGATCGCTCGTTTTGCTCAGTCTATTCAGCCTGCTGATGGCGTGCAGCAGCGACGCCCCCAAACCCGATGCCCCCGCCCCGGCCAAGCCCCCTGCGCCGAAACAGGCCCAGGAAAAAGCCCGCCAGGCCGCCGAACTGGGGCCGCTACCGGCGCACCAGCGGGAGTTGAGCGGCACCCTGCAAGGGATACCGGCCGGGGCCGAGGTCGAACTGGCGCTGCTGGTGATCGATGACAAGGATCGTCCGCAACAATTGCTCGCCAGCTCGAGCCTGATCGGCACCAACCAGGCGCTGCCCTTTCGCCTGCGCTTCAACCCCGAAGCCTTCCCGGTTGGCGCCCGCGTGGAACTGCGCGGCCGCGCCAGCCAGTCGGGCCAGTTGATCCTGCATCTGCCGGAGCAACGCATCAGCCAGCCGACCACTCAGGCGCTGGGCGCGCTGCAATTTGTCAAAGCGCCATGAATTCACCGCAAGACCTGCAACACGCGTTGGGCCAGTTGCTTGGAGACGCGCGCCTAGTGGCTTGCCCACTGCCTGAGACTGAGCTGAAATTGTGGCTGATCGACGGCGATAACATGGACCGCGCGTTCAGCCCGGAAGAAACCCGGCGCATTCTCCACGAGCCACCTTACTGGAGCTTCTGCTGGGCCAGCGGCCTGGCCATGGCACGCTATCTGGTCGAACAGCCGCATTGGGTCGCAGGCAAGCGAGTGCTGGACTTCGGCGCCGGTTCCGGCGTGGCGGGTATTGCCGCGCTCAAGGCCGGGGCGCTGGAGGTGGTGGCCTGTGATCTGGATCCTCTGGCGCTTGCTGCGTGCCAGGCCAATGCCCTGCTCAATGACGTAACGCTTGGGTACTCGGAGGATTTTTTCGCCGAGGACGATCGCTTCGACCTGATCCTGGTGGCGGATGTGCTTTACGACCGCGCCAACCTGCCGTTGCTCGACCAGTTCCTCAGTCGCGGCCGCGAGGCCCTGGTGGCCGACTCCCGGGTGCGGGATTTCCAGCATCCGCTGTACCGGCGCATCGAAATGCTCGAAGCCATGACCTTGCCGGATCTGGCCGAGCCCGAGGAGTTTCGGCATGTGAGCCTGTACCACGCGCGGCGTTAGCCTCAAGAGCATCGCGAGCAGGCTCGCTCCCACAGGGTTTTGTGTCGAATACAAAATGTGTGTTCATCACAAATCCCATGTGGGAGCGAGCCTGCTCGCGATAAGGCACCGCCCCCCCGCTTTCAGCCGCCCCCCACCAAGCCGTATAGTTGCCCCATTCAAGCGTTCTACGAGATTCCCCATGACCCAGGACACCCCGTACATCTTCGAAGCCACCACCGCCGATTTCGACCAGTCGGTGATCGCCAACTCTTTTCACAAACCGGTGCTGGTGGATTTCTGGGCCGAGTGGTGCGCGCCGTGCAAGGCGTTGATGCCGATGCTGCAAGGCATTGCCGAGAGCTATCGAGGCGAACTGCTGCTGGCCAAGGTCAATTGCGACATCGAGCAGGACATCGTCGCCCGCTTCGGCATTCGCAGCTTGCCTACCGTGGTGCTGTTCAAGGACGGCCAGCCCGTCGACGGTTTCGCCGGGGCCCAGCCGGAGTCCGCCGTGCGGGCGATGCTCGAACCTCATGTACAGATGCCGCCTCCGGCCGCCGCCGACCCGTTTGAACAGGCCCAGGCGCTGTTCGACGAGGGGCGTTTCGCTGATGCCGAGGCCGTGCTCACTGCACTGCTGGGGGAAGACAATACCAACGCCAAGGCGCTGATCCTGTATGCCCGCTGCCTGACCGAGCGCGGTGAGCTGACTGAGGCACAAACCGTGCTCGACGCGGTGAAAAGCGACGAGCACAAGGCCGCGCTGGCCGGGGCCAAGGCGCAGATCCAGTTTCTCGGCCTGGCCAAGGATCTGCCGGACGCCGCCGATCTCAAGGCCCGCCTGGCGAAAGATCCGCAGGACGACGAAGCGGTGTATCAACTGGCAATCCAGCAATTGGCCCGCCAGCAGTACGAGCCGGCCCTCGATGCGCTGCTCAAGCTGTTCATCCGCAACCGCAGCTACAGCGAAGGCCTACCCCACAAGACGTTGCTGCAAGTCTTCGAATTGCTGGGCAACGACCATCCGCTGGTGACGACCTATCGCCGCAAGCTGTTTGCGGCGTTGTACTAGAGGAGCCGTTGCAAGCTGTAAGCTTCGAGCTGCAAGCGGCGATTCGTTTCAGCTTGGGGCTTGCGGCTCAATCTGCGTGCCAACTGTAGAGCGGTGTATCGCCGCCGCTGATGACTTTCACGTCCGGGCTATGGCGCAAGCGCACTAACAGGCGTTTGCCGGCCGGGGCGCTGCCGGTCAGGCCTTCGAGCTGTTCCAGCAGGTCCGGACCGCTCAGTTGCCCGGCCTTGCGCAGCAATTCCCTGGCGATCTGCCACAAGGCATCGTCCTGGTTGGCCGGCCTGGCCGCAGCCGTCGCCGTGTTATCGGGCCTGACCGTTTGCAACTGCGCGCCGAGCTGCGCCCAGTCGCCCTCATCCATGTCGATCGACAAGTCCACCGGCCAATCACCGACGGTTCCGCGTATCCGCAACATTACCGTGCTCCTGAAAATTTCATGTGCCCATGCTCCCATGGGCCTTGCGCGACGCCAAGCAGCCGGTCAAACTCTGCGCACTTTCGTTATAAGATTACATAACAGAACACACATTTTATCTGGAGACTCGTCATGCGCCGTCTGCTTCTCGCCCTGCCGTTCGCCCTGCTGCCCTTGGCTGTCGCCCATGCGGCGGTCGAGCATGACCACGATCATGATCACGAGCACGGCAGCCTCGGCGCCCATGAACACGGTGTCGGCCGGCTGAATGCCGCCCTGGATGGCCAAACCCTGGAACTGGAGCTGGAAAGCCCGGCGATGAACCTGGTGGGCTTCGAACACGCTGCCACCAGCGATGCCGACAAGGCCAAGGTCGCCGCCGTGCGTGCGCAACTGGACAAGCCGCTGGCGCTGTTCAGCCTGCCCGCCGCCGCCAAATGCACCGTGGCCCAGCAGGAACTGGAGAGTCCGCTGTTTGGCGATGAACCGGACCACGACGACCACGACGAAGATGAGCATGGCGACGAACACCACGGCGAACACAGTGAAATCCATGCCCACTACCAGTTCACCTGCGCCACCCCGGGCGCGTTGAAAAACCTGGACCTGGCGACCCTGTTCAAAACCTTCCCGGCCACCCAGAAAATTCAGGTACAACTGATCAGCCCGAGCGGCCAGCAAGGCGTGGAAGTGACGGCCAAGGCACCCACCCTGAAATTCTGATTGACCGCAAAACCAATGTGGGAGCGAGCCTGGTGGGAGCAAAGCTTGCTCGCGATGGCGGTTCGATTGTCGACACCCAAGTTGAATGTGACGGCCTCATCGCGAGCAAGCTTTGCTCCCACCGGTATTCCCACAGGTATTCATCTTTTGAACCCGCAAACATGACTCAAGCACTCATCGAACTGTCCGACCTGGGCTTCAGTTGGCCCGGACATCCACCCTTGCTGGATATCCCGGCGTTTCGCCTGGAGGCGGGAGAGACGCTGTTTCTCAAAGGCCCCAGCGGCAGCGGCAAGACCACGCTGCTGGGGCTGCTGGGCGGTGTGCAGACACCGGACCGGGGCAGCATTCGCCTGCTCGGCCAGGAACTCACCGAACTGGGCGCCGGGGCCCG
This sequence comes from Pseudomonas sp. N-1-13, assembly GCF_057787095.1. Classification (NCBI taxonomy): domain Bacteria; kingdom Pseudomonadati; phylum Pseudomonadota; class Gammaproteobacteria; order Pseudomonadales; family Pseudomonadaceae; genus Pseudomonas; species Pseudomonas sp. N-1-13. The sequence continues at coordinate 5,205,989 of NZ_JBYNRI010000001.1, forward strand.
CGACCGCTTTCGCGTCGACCACACAGGCTACATCTTCCAGCAATTCAACCTGCTGCCGTTTCTCTCGGTGCGCGAGAACGTTGAACTGCCCTGTCACTTCTCGAAACTGCGTGCGCAACGGGCGATCCAGCGTCACGGCAGCGTCGATCAAGCCGCTGCCACGCTGCTGGCGCACTTGGGCCTGACCGACACGAATCTGCTTGGGCGCCGCGCCGACTCGCTGTCCATCGGCCAGCAGCAACGGGTAGCAGCCGCCCGGGCATTGATCGGCCAGCCGGAACTGGTGATCGCCGACGAACCCACCTCGGCACTGGACTACGACGCCCGGGAAAACTTCCTGCGGCTGCTGTTCGCTGAATGCCGCGAGGCTGGATCGAGCCTGCTGTTCGTCAGCCATGACCAGAGCCTGGCGCCGCTGTTCGACCGCAACCTCTCGCTGGCCGATCTCAATCGCGCCGCCACGCCACTCGAGGTCTGAGATGTATTTGTTCCGTCTTGCCATCGCCAGCCTGGCGAACCGCCGTTTCACCGCGATCCTCACCGCATTCGCCATTGCCCTTTCGGTGTGCCTGCTGCTGGCGGTAGAGCGGGTACGCACCGAGGCGCGGGCCAGTTTCGCCAGCACCATCAGTGGCACCGACCTGATCGTCGGTGCCCGCTCGGGTTCGGTGAACCTGCTGCTGTATTCGGTGTTTCGCATCGGCAACGCCACCAACAACATCCGCTGGGACAGCTTCGAGCAGTTCGCCAGCAACCCGAAAGTGAAGTGGGCGATCCCCATGTCCCTGGGCGATTCCCATCGCGGCTACCGGGTGATGGGCACGACCGAGGCCTACTTCGAGCATTACCAATACGGTCGCCGGCAACACCTGGCGCTGGCCGAGGGCCGCGCCTTCGCCACCGATCCATTCGAAGTGGTGCTCGGCGCCGAAGTGGCCGAGGCGCTGCATTACACGCTGGGCGACAAACTGGTGCTGGCCCACGGCGTGGCGGTGGTCAGCCTGGTCAAGCACGATGACAAGCCCTTCACCGTGGTCGGTATTCTCAAGCGCACCGGCACCCCGGTGGACCGCACGCTGCACATCAGCCTCGGCGGCATGGAAGCGATCCACATCGACTGGAAAAACGGTGTGCCGGCCCAGGGCAAGGGCCGCATCAGCGCCGACCAGGCCCGCAACATGGACCTGACGCCCAAGGCGATCACCGCGTTCATGCTTGGCCTCAACAGCAAGATTTCCACCTTCGCCCTGCAGCGCGAGATCAACGAGTTCCGCGGCGAGCCGTTGCTGGCGATCCTGCCCGGCGTGGCGTTGCAGGAGTTATGGAGCCTGATGGGCACGGCGGAAAAAGCCTTGTTCGTGATTTCGCTGTTCGTGGTGCTGACCGGTCTGATCGGCATGCTCACGGCGATTCTCACCAGCCTCAACGAGCGGCGGCGGGAGATGGCGATCCTGCGCTCGGTGGGCGCGCGGCCGTGGCACATCGCGACCCTGCTGGTGCTCGAAGCCTTCGCCCTGGCGCTGGCCGGGGTCGCCGCCGGGCTGGCCCTGCTGTACATCGGCATCGCCGCCGCGCAGGGTTATGTGCAGTCGGCCTATGGGTTGTATCTGCCCTTGGCCTGGCCGAGCGAATATGAATGGACGCTGATGGCTGGCATTCTGGTCGCCGCTCTACTGATGGGCAGCGTGCCGGCCTGGCGCGCCTATCGCCAATCGTTGGCCGATGGCCTGTCGATCCGTTTATGAGGACGTTGAAGATGCCCCGCGCTTTGCTTGCGCTGTTGATGACGGTCGCCCTACCGCTGTGGGCGGCCGAACCGAGGGACTTGTCGTGGCAGGAAATGATCCCGCCGGACGCACCGCCGGAAGTGCCGAACATGACGCCGCTGCACGACCTGTCGCAGATGAGCGATGCCCTGGCCGCCGAAGCGGCCCCCGCGGCCAAGCAGGATCTGCCCAACGCGCCGGTGGTCAAGGAACTCGACGGCCAGCAGATTCGTTTGCCGGGTTACATCGTGCCGCTGGAAGTCAGCGAAGAAGGCCGCACCACGGACTTTTTGCTGGTGCCGTATTTCGGCGCTTGCATCCACGTACCGCCACCGCCGTCGAATCAGATCGTGCATGTGAAAAGTGAAATCGGGGTCAAGCTCGACGAGTTGTACCAGCCGTACTGGGTCGAAGGGCCGATGCAGGTCAAGCCGTCCACCAGTGAACTGGCCGATGCCGGGTATCAGATGGCGGCTGAGAAGATTTATGTGTATGAGCTGCCGGAGTGAATCTGGTGGTGATGTGTTGGCAATGGAATAGCTATCGCGAGCAGGCTCGCTCCCACAGTTGACCGAGTTGCTTCAGAAGGAATCCGGTCCAATGTGGGAGCGAGCCTGCTCGCGATGGGGCCCTCAAGATTTCCTCATCATCATTTTATTGAGCTGAGTCAATTAATAGACCCAGACTCATTGAGCTGAGTCAAAAGACCGCCCTAGAGCGCTGCGTACCATGAGACATCAATTTTAGATGCCCTCTGGAGCTCCCATGCAAAAGTCTCTGCTCAGCGCTTCCCTCGTGGCCCTCGCGCTCGCCTCCCCGCTCGCCCAGGCTCATACCGCTGGCGACATCATCGTTCGCGCCGGCGCCATCACCGTCAACCCGGAAGCCGACAGTTCCAGCGTCAAGGTCGATCGTGGCCCGCTGGCCGGCGCCGACCTTGGCGGCAAGGCAACCATGAGCAGCGACACACAGCTGGGCCTGAACTTCGCCTACATGATCACCAACAACCTGGGCATCGAACTGCTGGCCGCATCGCCGTTCGAGCACGATGTGAAGATCAAAGGCACCGCCCTGGGTGCGGCCAACAACAAGCTCGGCACCCTCAAGCACCTGCCGCCAACCCTGAGCCTGGTCTACTACCCGCTCGACGCCACGTCGGCCTTCCAGCCTTACGTCGGCGCCGGCATCAACTACACCTGGATCTACGATGAGCACGTCGGCAGCGAAGCCAGCGCCAACGGTTTCAGCAACTTCCGGGCGAGCAACAGTTGGGGCATGGCGTGGCAAGTGGGCGCCGACTACATGCTGACCGACAACATCATGGTCAACGGCCAGATTCGCTACATCGACATCGACACCACCGCCTATGTGGACAACAACGCCGTGGCCAGCGGAACCCGGGCCAAGGTGAATGTCGATGTGGACCCTTGGATCTACATGGTGGGGTTGGGTTACAAGTTCTAAATCATTCTTGAGAGTAAGAAAAAACCTGTGGGAGCGAGCCTGCTCGCGATTGCGTTGGATCAGCCGGCATTGATGCCAGCTGACAAACCGCTATCGCGAGCAGGCTCGCTCCCACAGTTTTTGGTGGCGTAGGATTCAGCGTCCCAGCAGCCGCGCCAGCCCCACGCTCATCGGCGTCTGTTGTGGAAAGCTGAAGCGCTCCAACAGCCGGCGATTGTCAGCCCGGGAATGGCGGATGTCGCCGGAGCGCGCCGGGCCGTAGCTGATCGGCGGCAGATCGCCCACCACCGTGGCCAGGGCCTGGAGCAATTGCTTGAGGGTCGTGGCCTGGTTCCAGCCGACGTTCACCGCGCCCACTTGCACCTCAGGTGTTTCGATAGCCTGCACCAACAGGTCCACCAGGTCTTCGACGTAGACAAAATCCCGGGTCTGCTCGCCGTCGCCGAACACCGTGATCGGCAGGCCTTTCTGTGCCCGTTCGCTGAAGATGCTGATGACCCCGGAATAGGGCGAGGACGGATCCTGGCGCGGGCCGTAGATGTTGAAGAAGCGGAACACCACCGGCTCCAGTGCGTGCTGGCGGCGGTAGAAGTCCAGGTAGAACTCGCTGGCCAGCTTGTCCGAAGCATATGGCGTGAGCGGAGCCTTGGGCGTGTCTTCGTCGATGGACTCACCTTCGCCGTTGTTGCCATAGACCGCTGCGCTGGAGGCGAACAGCACCCGCTTCACCCCGGCCTGGCGCATGGCTTCGCAGACATTGAGGGTGCCGATGAAATTGCTCTGGTGCGTACGCACCGGGTCGTCCACCGAGGCCTGCACCGAAGCCACCGCTGCCAGGTGCGCCACGGCGCTGCAACCGGCCACGGCCCGGGCTACCAGCGCCGCATTGGCCACGTCGCCTTCGATCAGTTCAACCAGAGGGTTGTCCAGTGGCAGGTTACTGCGCTTGCCGGTGGACAGGTCATCGAGGATGCGCACCGAATGGCCCTTGGCAAGCAAGGCGTCGGTCAGGTGCGAACCAATGAAACCAGCGCCGCCGGTGATTAAAACAGGACCTTCAGCCATGACGATAAAACCTATCCAGTAAGCCCGGGAGTGCAGCGCGCCAGGCGCGGGGCTTGATCCCGAACGTGTGCAGAATTTTCTTGCAGGCCAGCACCGCATGCTGCGGTTCTTCCGCGGCGTCCGGCCGTGCGACGTGTGCCTGGGGAGTAGGCGATTCGATTGCCAGGGGATGCAGGGCCCGGGCTTCGGTGAGGATCGCCTGCCCCAGCGCCAGCGGCGTGGTCGCCTCATGCCCGGCATAGTGGTAGGTGCCCCACAACGGCGCGGCGCAATCGAGTTGCTTGAGCACCGAGATGATCACCCGCGCCGCGTCGTCCACCGGCGTCGGATTGCCCCGACGGTCGTCGGCCAACAGCAGGTCTTCGGGTTGTTCGGCCCGGGCCAGGAAACGTCCCAGGATGCCGTCGGCGCTGTCGTCCAGCAGCCAGCCGAAACGCAACAGCACATGTTGTGGACAGGTGGCGCGCACGCTCTGCTCAATCCGCCACAACGCCTGCCCGCGCAGCCCCAAGGGCACAGGTTCGTCCTTTTCGCTGTACGCCGTAGCGCGGGATCCATCAAACACGCGATAGCTCGACGGTTGCAGCAAAATGATGTTGTGATGCTGGCACAGCTCGGCCAGCCGCTCGACGGCGCGCTCCTGGCTGGCCAGGCGCTGCTCGCTGACGGTCTCAGCCTGGAACCAGTCGAAGTAGTACGCCAGGTTGATCAAGGCGTCCGGTCGAGTGTCGTCCAGCAGCTGCGTCAGGCTCGCGGCATCCCAGCCGTCTTCGGGGGGGCGGGGGGCAAGAAAACCGATGTCTTCTTCCGCACCGAGGCGAATCAGCGCCTGCCCAAGGGCATTTCCGCCGCCCAGTAACATAAGGCGCATTCGCATAAAGTCAGCAGGCCCGGTCTGTTGGCAAAAGAATTGGGTCGACAACGCCCGCAGGCGTTGTCGGAATCGTTGCATTTTGCGGGTTTAGTGCGCAACCGTCATCCGTAAAGTGCAGATCCGGTATTTGTGTAAGGTTCACAGGCTCTATCGCGAGCAGGCTCGCTCCCACAATGGAGCGAGTCTCTTCAGAAAGAATGCGGTCGAATGTGGGAGCGAGCCTGCTCGCGATGAGGCCCTCCCAGGCCAGGCATCGCTCAGAGGTACTTGCATCTTCCCCATCCCACCCGCATAACTGCCCACATGAATCTGCCCTTCCCAGCCGACCACGCCATGGCAGGCTTTCATCCCGCCGTTCGCGCCTGGTTCAGCCAGACATTCCCGGCGGTCACGGCCGCTCAGGCCCGGGCGTGGCCGTTGATCGGGCAGCGCCGTTCGACCCTGGTGGCTGCGCCCACGGGATCGGGCAAGACCCTCACAGCATTTCTTGCCGTACTGGATGACCTGGTACACCGAGGCCTGGAACAGGGCGGTCTGCCGGACCAGACCCTGGTGGTCTACGTCTCGCCGCTCAAAGCATTGAGCAACGACATCCAGATCAACCTGCAAAACCCACTGGCCGGCATTACCGAACAATTGCGGCAGATGGGCCTGCCGCCGTTGCACATCACCACCGCCGTGCGCACCGGAGACACGCCACAAAAAGACCGCACAGCGATGCGCAAGACCGCGCCGCACATTCTGGTGACCACCCCCGAATCGCTTTACGTGCTGCTCGGCTCCGATTCCGGCCGGCAAATGCTCGCCAGTACCCGCACCGTCATTGTCGACGAGATCCACGCCATCGCCGCCAGCAAACGCGGCAGTCACCTGGCCTTGAGCCTGGAGCGTTTGCAAGCGCTGTGCGCCGAACCGTTGATGCGCATCGGTCTGTCCGCCACGCAAAAACCCATCGAAGCGGTGTCGCGTTTTCTCGTCGGCCAGGGGCGCAGCTGTGAAATCGTCGACATCGGCCACGCCCGCCCCCGGGACCTGGACATCGAGGTGCCGCCGGTGCCGCTTTCGGCGGTGATGGCCAATGATGTCTGGGAACTGGTCTACAACCGCCTCGCCGAACTGGCCCGGGAACACCGCACCACCCTGATTTTCGTCAACACCCGGCGACTGGCCGAACGCCTGAGCCGTCATTTGAGCGAACGCCTGGGCAAGCACGCCGTGGCCGCCCACCACGGCAGCCTGGCCAAGGAGTTTCGCCTCGACGCCGAACAACGGCTCAAGCGCGGCGAGTTGCAGGTGTTGATCGCCACCGCGTCCCTGGAACTGGGCATCGATATCGGCGACGTCGACCTGGTGTGTCAGATCGCCTCGCCGCGGTCGATCTCGGCGTTTTTGCAACGGGTCGGCCGCTCGGGCCATCAGGTTGGCGGCACGCCCAAGGGACGCCTGTTCGCCACCACCCGCGACGACTTGATCGAATGCGTCGCCCTGCTCGATTGCGTGCGCCGTGGCGAGCTGGACATTCTGCACATCCCCAAGGCGCCACTGGATGTGCTGGCCCAGCAGATCGTCGCCGAGGTCAGTTGCCAGGAATGGCCGGAACAGGCGCTGCTGGAAACCTTTCGCCGCGCCGCGCCCTATGCCGAGTTGGACGACGGCCACTATCAGGCGCTGCTGCACATGCTCGCCGAGGGCCTCAATGGTCGTCAGGGCGTGCGCAGTGCGTACCTGCATCGCGACGCCGTCACCCGCACCCTGCGCGGGCGCCGGGGCAGCAAGCTGACCGCCGTGACCAGCGGCGGCACTATCCCGGACAACGCCGACTACAGCGTGCTGCTCGAACCCCAAGGATTGAACATCGGCAGCGTCAACGAAGACTTCGCCGTGGAGAGCATTGCCGGCGACGTGTTCCAACTGGGCAATACCTCTTACCGCATCATTCGCGTGGAGACCGGTCGGGTGCGGGTCGAGGACGCCCAGGGCCAGCCGCCGACCATTCCGTTCTGGCTTGGCGAAGCCCCTGGCCGCAGCGCCGAGTTGTCCCTGGCGGTAGCCCGCCTGCAAGCCCAACTGGACCAACTGCTCGGTGCCACGCCGGGAAACTTGCAACCGGCCCTCGACTGGCTGACCGGCACCTTGCAACTGAACCTGGCCAGTGCCGAACAACTGGTGGACTATCTGGCCCCGGCACGCCTGGCCTTCGGCGCCCTGCCGTCCCAGGACACACTGGTGATGGAGCGGTTTTTCGACGAGTCCGGCGGCACGCAACTGATCATCCATACGCCGTTCGGCAGCCGCATCAACCGCGCCTGGGGCCTGGCCCTGCGCAAGCGTTTCTGCCGCACCTTCAATTTCGAATTGCAGGCCGCCGCCAGCGAAGACGCCATCGTGCTGTCGCTGTCCACCAGCCACAGCTTCGAGCTGGACGAGGTCTGGCGCTATCTCAATAGCCATAGTGCCGAACAGATATTGATCCAGGCAGTGCTGGATGCGCCGCTGTTCGGCGTGCGCTGGCGCTGGAATGCCAGTGTCGCCCTGGCCTTGCCGCGCTATTCGGGCGGACGCAAAGTCGCTCCGCAGATCCAGCGCATGAAAAGCGAAGACCTGATCGCCAGCGTATTCCCGGACCAGATCGCCTGCCTGGAGAACCTCGCCGGCGAACGGGAAATCCCCAATCACCCACTGGTGGAACAGACCCTCGACGACTGCCTGCACGAAGCCATGGACAGCGAAGGCTGGCTGACGCTGTTGCGGCGCATGAAAGCCGGCGAGGTTCGTCTGATCAGCCGCGATCTGCCGGCGCCCTCGCCCCTGGCGGCGGAAATCCTCAGCGCCCGGCCCTACACCTTTCTCGACGACGCCCCGCTGGAAGAACGCCGCACTCAAGCGGTGATCAACCGGCGCTGGAGCGACCCGCAGTCTACCGACGACCTCGGTGCACTCGACGCCGACGCCATCCAGGCGGTACGGGACGAAGCCTGGCCGGCCCCCACCAACCTCGATGAAATGCACGAAGCACTGATGAGCCTGGCCTGCATCGCCGACAGCGAGGCAAGTGCTCAGCCGTCGTGGCTGGACTGGCTGCAGGCCCTGGTCGAGCGCGGCCGCGCCAGTCATGTACAGATCAGCGCCGAACGAGGTGTGTGGGTGGCGCTGGAACGGCTGACGTGTCTGCAAGCCATTTATCCACAGGCTCAATGGCGACCGCCGCTGACGCCGCTGGCGGGTTTCGATGAACCCTGGGACCGCGATGAGGCCATGGTGGAGGTACTGCGCGCGCGGCTCAGCGCCTTTGGTCCACTGCCGCTGGAGGCCATCGCCTACCCGCTGGGGCTAACGCCCCCGCCCATCACCCAGGCCCTGGCGCAACTGGAACAGCAAGGCTACGTGCTGCGTGGCCGATTCACCCCCGGCAGCGGACAGGAAGAATGGTGCGAGCGGCATTTGCTGGCGCGTATCCACCGCTACACCGTCAAGCGCCTGCGCCGGGAAATCGAGCCGGTGATGTTGCAGGATTTCATGCGGTTCCTGTTCGACTGGCAGCATCTGTCGCCGTCCACCCAAGGCCGGGGCAACGCGGTGCTGCCGTCGATCATCAGCCAGTTCGAAGGCTATCCGGCCGCCGCCTCGGCGTGGGACAGCGACCTGTTGCCGGCGCGGATCAAGGACTATTCCCCGAGCTGGCTCGATGAGCTGTGCCGCAGCGGCAAGCTGGTGTGGACGCGCCTGAGCGCTCGTCAGAAGCAATCTTCCAGCGCCTTGCGCAGCACGCCGATTGTGTTGCTGCCGCGCAATCAGGTCGCCCTCTGGAGCAGCCTGACTGAACAGACCCCACCCAGCGAGCTGTCACCCAAGACGCAAAAAGTCCATAAGGCCCTCAGCGAACACGGCGCGCTGTTTTTCGATGAGTTGTTGCACGAGGCGCACTTGCTGCGCAGCGAACTGGAAATCGCGCTACAGGAACTGGTAGGCGCCGGGCTGGTAAATGCCGACAGCTTCGCCGGGTTGCGCGCGTTGATCACCCCTGCCAGTAAGCGCCAGGCGCGCAGCAGTCGGCGCGGGCGCGGGGCATTCGTTGGCGGCATGGACGATGCCGGGCGCTGGGCCTTAATACGCCGTAGCACACCAGAGCCCGAGGAAGGAAACCGGCCAGCGGCGATACCACCCGACACCCTCGAACACATCGCCATGACCTTGCTGCGCCGTTATGGCGTGGTGTTCTGGCGCCTGTTGGAGCGGGAGGCGGATTGGTTGCCGAGCTGGCGCGAGTTACTGCGCACGTTTCATCGCCTGGAGGCGCGGGGAGAGATTCGTGGCGGACGTTTTGTCAGCGGCCTGGCGGGCGAGCAATTCGCCCTGCCCGAAGCCATTCCATTGCTGCGGGAAGTGCGCCGCCGCCCCAGCGACGGCGCACTGGTCGCGGTGTGCGGTGTCGACCCGCTGAACCTGGCCGGCACCTTGTTGCCGGGAGCGAAAGTACCGGCGCTGGCGAGCAATCGGCTGGTGTATCGCGATGGCCTGCCGGCGGCGGCGCAGATCGCGGGCAAACAGCATGTGTGGCTGGAGCTGGATGCGCAGGGCATGACTGAGGCAAGGAACAAGCTGATCCAGAGAAGTTGAGGGTGTCTGGACGGACCTCATCGCGAGCAGGCTCGCTCCCACATTTGATCTGCGCTGGGGGCCCATTCAGCAACTACTGAAACACAGCGAACAAGACTGCAGGACTTCACCTGCCCTCACCGTCGGTAACTCCATCGAAACTTTCTACCCCGCGCGACAGTCATCAAAAGACACAGGCGGTACGAGGTCATTGGCACGGGAGGGACACATGACGGCGATCCACATTGGCATTTCCGGTTGGCGTTATACGCCTTGGCGGGGGGATTTCTACCCCAAGGGGCTGACCCAGAAACGGGAATTGCAATTCGCCTCGCGAGCGGTCAACAGCATCGAAATCAATGGATCGTTCTACGCCCTGCAACGCCCCGAACGGTATGCCCAGTGGTACGCCGAGACCCCGCCCGGCTTCGTCTTCAGCGTCAAGGCGCCGCGTTTCATCACCCACATCAGACGTCTTCGGGACATTCACAAGCCGTTGGCCAATTTCTTCGCTTCCGGCGTGCTGGAGCTCAAGGAGAAACTCGGCGCGATCCTCTGGCAGTTTCCTCCCAGTTTCAAATTCGATCCCGAGTTGTTCGAAGACTTTCTCAAGCAACTGCCCCACAACACCGAAGATGCCGCCGCCCTGGCCCGGGAGCACGAACCGCGCCTGAACGGCCACGCCAGCACCCAGGCCGACAAGAAGCGGCCGCTGCGTCACGCGGTGGAGATCCGTCATGAAAGCTTTATCGATCCACACTTCATCACCTTGCTCAAACGCTACGACGTGGCACTGGTGATCGCTGACACCGCGGGAAAATGGCCGTATCGCGAAGACGTTACCAGCGACTTTGTGTACTTGCGCCTGCACGGAGCCGAGGAGCTATACGCCAGCGGCTACACCGATGCGGCCTTGAAACGCTGGGGCGAGCGGATCGAGGCCTGGAGCCACGGCACACAACCGCGCGATGCCCATTTGATCGACCCGAAAAAGAAACCCCGCGCCCGCAAGAGCCGGGAGGTGTTCTGCTATTTCGACAATGACATCAAAGTCCGTGCGCCCTATGACGCGCGTCACTTGTTGGAGCACTTCGACCTGGACAAGGACCTGGCCACCACGCCCGGCGAGCGCCCGGCCGAGGGGGTATTGCCATGAGCATCCCGGAGTTCACCGAAACGACCTGCGATCCAACCCAGGAACGGACGCAAGGCCTCGACCGGATCAATCGCTTCACCGTCCTGACGGTCAACACCCATAAAGGTTTCACCGCCCTGAACCGGCGCTTCATCCTCCCGGAACTGCGCGAGGCGGTGCGCAGTGTGTCCGCCGACGTGGTGTTCTTGCAGGAAGTCCACGGCACCCACGAGCACCACCCGCAGCGCTATTCCAACTGGCCGAGCATGCCGCAATACGAATTCCTCGCCGATAGCCTCTGGCCACAGTTCGCCTACGGGCGCAACGCGGTGTACCCGGCGGGGGACCATGGCAACGCATTGCTGTCCAAATTCCAGATCATTCGCCACGACAACCTGGACGTGTCTATCAGCGGCCATGAAAGCCGCGGCATGCTCCACAGCGTGCTGCGTCTGCCGGGCGGCGATGAGCGGGAAATCCACGCCATCTGCGTGCACCTGGGGTTGCGCGAGGGACATCGTGTCGAGCAATTGAAACTGCTTTGCCAGCGTTTGAGCGAACTGCCGCCCGAGGCGCCGGTCATCGTCGCCGGGGATTTCAATGACTGGCGCGGCAAAGCCAGCGAGCTGCTTGAACCCAGCGGCCTGCGGGAGGTGTTCGCCGAGCAATGGGGCAAGCCGGCCCGCAGCTTTCCGGCGCGCCTGCCGGTCCTGCGTCTGGACCGCATCTACGTGCGCAACCTCAAGGCCCGTCATCCCAAGGTATTGAACGTACGCCCCTGGTCGCACCTTTCCGACCATGCACCGCTTTCGGTGGAGATCGAATTATGAGCGCGACTATGAACAAGGCGACGGTGGAACAGGTAGAGGTTCCGCCGACCGAGCGCAATCCGGCGCTGGTGGACATCGAGTACGGTTGGCACGGCAATAACCGGGTCACGCTTTTGGAGAACGGCGAGGAATATTTTCCCAGGGTCTTTGAGGCCATACGCCGGGCCGAAAAGGAAATCCTCCTTGAGACCTTCATTCTGTTCGAGGACAAAGTCGGTATCGAACTCCGGGACCTGTTGGTGGACGCGGCCGGACGTGGCGTGCGCATCACCGTCAGCCTGGACGGTTTTGGCTGCGGCGAGCTGACCCCGGAATTTCTGGCGACATTGAGCGACGCCGGGGTGCGTTTGCAGATATTCGATCCCGCACCCCGGCACCTGGGCATCCGCACCAACTGGTTCCGGCGCCTGCACCGCAAGATCGTCGTGGTGGACGGTGTGATCGCGTTTATCGGCGGGATCAATTTTTCCGCAGACCATCTGGGCGACTTCGGTCCCGAGGCCAAGCAGGATTATTCCGTGGAGGTCAAAGGACCGGCGGTGGTGGATATCCATCACTTCGCGCTGTTGCAGAGCGGTCGGCCCAGCCGGGCCAAATATTGGTGGCAACGCCGCCGCAGCCGCCGCAACGAGTTGGCCTTCAACGATCATGATGGTCAGGTGCGGCTGGTCTATCGCGACAACCATGAGCATCAGACCGACATCGAAGAGGTGTACCTGCAAGTATTGCGCAGCGCCCAGCGACGCGTGGTCATTGCCAATGCCTATTTCTTCCCCGGTTTCCGGCTGCTGCGCGAGATCCGCAATGCCGCGCGGCGTGGCGTGGAAGTACGACTGATCCTGCAGGGCCAGCCGGACATGATGATCGCCAAGCTCGCAGCGCGGATGCTGTACAACTATCTGCTCAAGGCCGGCGTGGTGATCTACGAGTATTGCGAACGGCCGTTGCACGGCAAAGTCGCCTTGGTGGATGAGGACTGGAGCACGGTGGGCTCAAGTAACCTCGACCCCCTGAGCCTGTCCCTGAACCTGGAAGCCAATGTGCTGATCCGCGACCGGGCCTTCAACCGTGAATTGTTCGAGCGCCTCGATGATCTGAGCAGCAACCATTGCACCGTCATGCCGGCCAACCCTGCCCCTCGGGGCCTGCTGTGGCGCATGACCATCGGCTTCATGGTGTTTCACTTCCTGCGCCACTTTCCGGCCTGGGCCGGCTGGCTGCCAGCCCATAAGCCGCGCCTGAAACCTTTTTCGCCGCCCACGGCGGTTCGGAGCGAACCCCATGAACCACTCTGACGCGCACACGGCGCCAAGTGATGCCCACGCATCTGATGCCCACGCGGCCGAACACAGCAAACCCAAATCACGCTGGAGCCGCTGGAAACGCCCACTGACCCTGGCCTTCTTCCTGCTGCTGATCGTGTTGTTCACTGCCCTGGCCCGGCGCATTGACTGGGCCGAAGTGTTCGCGACCCTGGCGGACTTCAAACTGCGCACGTTGCTCATTGCCGCTGCGCTCACCGTTACCAGTTTCATCACTTACGCTTGCTACGACCTGATCGGCCGCACCTACATACGGCAGAAACTGGGCTGGCGGCAGATATTGCCGGTGGGGGTGATCAGCTACGCCTTCAATCTGAACCTCAGTGCCTGGGTCGGCGGCATCGCCATGCGCTACCGGCTGTATTCACGGCTGGGGGTCAGCAACGGGAACATCGCCAAGATCCTCGGCCTGAGCCTGGCCACGAACTGGTTCGGCTACATGACCCTGGCCGGGGTGGTGTTCAGCAGTGGCCTGGTGACGATGCCACCGGGCTGGAAACTGAGCAGCACTGCGCTGCAAGGCGTGGGCGTGCTGCTGTTGTGCATCAGTGCCGGTTACCTGGTGGCCTGCCGGTTTTCCAAACGTCGGGCCTGGACCATCCGTGGCATGGAAATCAACCTGCCGTCGCTGCGCATGGCGGGGCTGCAACTGGCGCTGGGGGCGTTGAACTGGTCGTTGATGGCGGCGGTGATCTTCACCCTGCTGCCGGGCAAGCTGGATTATCCGGTGGTGCTCGGGGTGCTGATGATCAGCAGCATTGCCGGGGTCATCACGCACATTCCGGCGGGATTGGGGGTGCTGGAGGCGGTGTTCATTGCCCTGCTGCAGCACGAGGTTTCTCGCGGAGGCCTGTTGGCGGGGCTGATTGCCTATCGAGCGATCTACTTCATCTTGCCGTTGTTGATCACGGTGGTGATGTACCTGGTGATCGAGGCGAAGGCCAAGGCGTTGCGGGTCAAGCCGGGGCCTAAGTGACAGGGTTCTGAGTATGGGTTGTCTGAGCGGGCCTCATCGCGAGCAGGCTCGCTCCCACAATTGATCTGCGGCGAACATAGGATTCCTGTCCACCAAAGATCTCCTGTGGGAGCGAGCCTGCTCGCGATAAGGGCCGCATGAACACAACGCAATCACCGCGCCTGAATAATGCTCAACCGCTCACCCACTACCATCTCGGTGATCCAGTCCACCAGGATTGAGGTGTAGGCCTGTTGGGACACTGGGTCGCTCAAGGCATGGTCGGCGCCGTCGATGATCCGGTGCGTCAGCGAATGGGTCTGCTGGCACGCCGCTCGGTAGCTCATGATCGTCGCGTGGGGCACATGGTCGTCGGTCTCCGACTCCACCAGCAACACATCACCGGTGAACTGCGAGCATGCGTGCAAGGCGCGGTTGGTGTCGGCGTGCACCAGGGTACTGCGATAATCCAGCAGGTCAGTCTTGTCCAGGTCACGCTTGGGCGTGTGCCATTGCTCGTCGCGATACAGCGCCGGCACTCGTAAAGCCAGCCAGCGCACTGGCCGCAGCAACGTCAGGATCGCCGCCAGGTAACCGCCGTAGCTGGTGCCCACCACGGCGATCGCCGAGGTGTCCAAGGCTGGATGGGCGAGCAGCCGGTCATAGGCGGTGAGCAAATCCCGCAGGTTATCTTCCCGGGTTACCCGGGATAACGGAATGCCCGCCCCGCCGGTATGCCCGCGCAAGTCAAAGGTCAGACAGACGCAACCCAGGCCGGCAATGCCTTTGGCGCGCTCCAGGTCACGCTCCTGGCTACCGCCCCAACCGTGGACGAACAACACCCCTGGAACCTTGGATTTAGGGCTCAGAAAGGTGCCGTTCATGTATTCGTCGTCGATCTCGATCTGAATGGTTTCGCTTCTAGCCGTCATAGGAATGAACCGTTACGTATTTAAGAAGAAAGTCACCATTGTGCGCCGGGCCGCGATAGACCTCCCTGGCCCCAGGGGGCAGCGGCTGGTCAGTGTAGGTCTCCACCGAGGACACACGAACCGCGCTGGACGCAGGATCCTCAATGAACGCCTGCAACGCCGCGAGCTCAGCACTGCTGGCGCCGCCCATGCGCCATGACTGTTCCAGCACGCCACCGCGAGGCTGCCCGCTGACATCAATGCCCTGGGCGATGTCGTAATTGCGCCGCGAGGCAAAGAACCTTGGAAAGGCCTGATTGGCGGCATCGTCAAACACCTGCGCCAACCGCACCGCCTCACGCACATCGTCGGGCAACTCAAGCTTGAGCAATTCAATATAGCCGCCCTGCACCGCCAACAGGTCCGAGCCGCCGTAAACCTCCAGCCCTTCACTGTCCCGCGTCAGATGTTGCACACCGCAATAGCTCAAGACCTTGCCGTTGATGAAGCTCTGGCCGACGCTTTGGGTCTTGACCTGTTCGAGGTTCTGCTCAAGCACCACACCGTCGCGAAACAGCGCTTGAGCCTCGGGGCCGGCGGCGATTTCATCGAATTGCGCCAGACTCTTGATCACCCGCTGATCGCGTCCGGCACAGGCATGGATAGGCTTGAAGCGGATCGCTCCGGTGTACAGCAGGTGCTCGGCCGCCTGGCGCGCATCCTGGAGCGCAAACACAGTCACGCCATCGAGCACCGCCCCCCGGGTCAACTTGGCAAACAGCGGTGACCAGCCCAAGGGCGCGACCGCGTGCCTGTTCAACAGACCGTGGGTGATTGCCTTGGTGCAGATAAAATCATGCTCGACGTAACCGCCCCATAGATCCTCCGGCCCTTTGACGCCCAAGCGCAGGGCGGCTTCGGCACCTATGACGGTTTGCGTGGGCAGCAAGTACAGATCATGGCCAGCATGATGCTGTTGGTCATAACTGCCGCCGTATTCAAGGCCGAGAATCTGCGCCAGCCAACGGGCCAGCGCCCGATTGGTTTCGACCTCATGAAGCGGCGCGTGGGGGTTGATCGAATGGTCCACTACCAGTTTGTTGCGATTGACCGTCGTCATGCGGTGCCCTTTTAACTGCGCTCGATGGCTTTAGATAAAGGGGTGCAGAGATCAGGCCAACGGTGTTGCGAGCCAGGACGAGCAACGAAACGGGCGTCTGAGGGAGGATTGATAGCACCGGGCCTGTTTCATTCTGCACGACACCCTGAGGACATCCGGCAAATTGCACGACGACTGCGACGGTGGCGAAGAGATCGATGACTACTTTGGCGCATTCATCGGGCTGACCCCAAACCTCGCCCGATAATCACTGGGCGCCAACCCGGTAATTTTCTTGAACGTCGTGCGAAAAGCCCCCGGGTCCTGATAACCCACCGTCCAGGCAATGTGGTCGATGGTGCCATTGGTGAACTCCAGCATTTCCCGCGCCTTGCCGACGCGCAGGTGCTGGCAGTATTCGGTAGGTTTGAGCCCGGTGGCGGCGCGAAACCTGCGCAGGAAGGTGCGTTCCTCCAGCCCGGCCTGTTCGGCCATGGCGCCGAGGGAAACGTCCACTGCTCCGCTGCCTTGCAACCAGTGCTGGACCTTGAGAATGGCCGCGTCACCGTGTCCGAGGATGGGCGCGAAGTTACTGCCACATTGGCTGGCGCTGTCGCTGTGTTCGATCACCAGAAACTGCGCCGTGCGCGTGGCGATGCTGGGGCCGAGCAGGCGGTCCACCAGTCGTAGCCCCAGCTCTGACCAGGCCATCAGCCCGGCCGTGGTAATCAGGTCGCCATCGTCGACGATGGGTTTATCAGCGTCGAGCTTGATCTTCGGATAACGCGCGGCAAAGGTCTTGGCCGAGGTCCAGTGGGTCGTGGCGCTGCGCCCATCGAGCAGGCCGCTTTCGGCCAACAGAATCGAACCGACACACACCCCACCCAGCACCGTGCCGTCGGCATGCCGCGCTCGCAACCAGGTCATCAGCGCCTGCGACACCAGCCCCTCACTGAAACCGGCGATGGACGGTGGAATCAGCAGCGCAACCAGCCTGCCCTGAGGACCGGCGAAACTCTCGAACACCCGGGTCGGTACTTCTCCCTCCTGCGCTCGCCAATGACTGACCCGCAGGCGCGGCAACTGAGAACTGGCTTGCTCGTCGGCAATCCGCTGCGCCACGGCGAACAGATCGGTCAAGCCATGCACCGCCGCCAGTTGCGCGCCGGGGTAGATGAGCACCCCGAGCTCAGCGACTGCCCTTTGCTGCGTCATTGTCAGTTTTCCCTCGCTTATTGTCGTTACGGCCCATTCTGAAACCGGTGGCATGAGCCAATACTGGCTTCAGACCCCACTGATCGAGGAAGCCTTATGTCCAAGCAAGCGCTCATCGTAGTCGATATCCAGAACGACTACTTCCCCCAGGGAAAATGGCCATTGGTCGGTGCCGAAGCGGCCGCCGATAACGCCGCCAGACTGATCGAAGCCTTTCGCCAGGCCGCGGATCAGGTGGTGCACATTCGTCACGAATTCACCTCCGATTCCGCACCGTTCTTCACCCCAGGCTCTGAAGGTGCGCAACTGCATCCCAAAGTGCTCAACCGCACCGACGAACCAGTGGTGCTCAAGCACTTCGTCAACTCGTTCCGCGAAACCCAATTGCAAGCCATCCTTGACCGCCACGACATTAAGCATCTGGTGATCGTCGGCAGCATGAGCCACATGTGCATCGACGGGGTCGCCCGGGCGGCGGCGGACATGGGCTATGAGGTCACGGTGATTCACGATGCTTGTGCCAGCCGCGATCTGGAATTCAATGGGCTCGTCGTCCCGGCGGCTCAAGTGCATGCGGCCTTCATGTCGGCCCTGGGTTTTGCCTATGCGGATGTGGTGAGCACTGAACAGTTTTTGGCTGCCCGCCACTGAGTGATGCCCCAAGCGGCAAATCCAAGGCTAAAAAAAACCGCGCCTCGTAAACCGAAGCGCGGTTTTGTTTTTAGCTTGAAGCTCGCTGCCTGGAGCTTCCAGCGGCTTTAGAACGGAATATCGTCATCAAAGCTGTCGAAGTCCGGAGCCGGTTGTGGCGCGGCCTGTTGCGGAGCCGCTGGACGTTCACGCTGTGGCTGAGGCGCCGACTGCGGGCGAGGTGCTTGCTGACGCGGAGCAGCCTGCTGGTAGTTGTTGCCACCTTGCTGCTGGTCACCCTGTGGACGACCGCCCAGCAGTTGCATGGTGCCTTGCATGTCGACCACGATTTCGGTGGTGTAGCGCTTGATGCCGTCTTTTTCCCACTCGCGGGTCTGCAGCTTGCCTTCGATGTACACCTGCGAACCCTTGCGCAGGTATTCGCCGGCGATTTCGGCCACCTTGCCGAACATCGACACGCGGTGCCATTCGGTCTTCTCGACCTTCTGGCCGGTCTGCTTGTCGGTCCACTGTTCGCTGGTCGCCAGACTCAGGTTGGTCACAGCGTTGCCATTGGGCAGGTAGCGAACTTCGGGATCCTGGCCGCAAGTACCGACCAATATGACTTTGTTAACCCCACGGGCCATAACGTTCTCCTAGGCTTCGCACGTGGTCGGGGCCGGGTTGTTCACCAGGCGCTCGAGCGTCGCGCGATCCAATAATTCGGTGTCCAGTTTGATATAAACGGCCGCTTCGTCGGCGACCACCACTGCATCGGTTACTCCAACGACGGCCTTAAGGCGCTCGGTCAGGCCTGCTTCGCGGATGGCTTCGGGCGACAACGGCAAGCGCAGGCTCGTCACATACGGAGGTTCGCGCATGGTAACAGCAAAGACCAGCCAAAGTGCAGCCAGCGCGGCGCATCCCAGGAACACAACCGACAAACCGCCATGCTGGAACAACCAGCCGCCGAGGATCCCGCCCAACGCCGAACCGAGGAACTGGCTGGTGGAGTAAACCCCCATCGCCGTGCCCTTGCCACCCGCCGGTGAAACCTTGCTGATCAGCGACGGCAGCGACGCCTCCAGCAGATTGAACGCGGTGAAGAACACCACTGTGCCGATCACCAGGGCCCGCAGGCTGTCGCCGAACTGCCAGAAGAATAGCTCAGTGAGCATCAGCGTCACGACGGCGCCGAGCAAAACTCGTTTCATTTTGCGTCGCTTCTCGCCGTAGATGATGAACGGAATCATGGCGAAAAACGAAATCAGCAGCGCAGTCAGGTAAACCCACCAGTGCTGCTCCTTGGGCAGGCCGGCCTTCTCCACCAGCGCCAGCGGCAAGGCAACGAAGCTGGACATCAACATGGCGTGGAGCACGAAGATGCCCAGGTCCAGACGCAGCAGGTCCGGGTGCTTGAGCGTCGGCATCAGCGCCTGGCGAGCCACCCCTGATTCGCGGTGCTGCAACGGCCCGGTGGAGCGCGGCACCATGAACGCCACGATCAGGATGCCCACCAGCGCCATGCCCCCCGTGACCAGAAACAGCCCCGACAAGCCAAAGGCGCGGGTCAGCAACGGCCCGACGACCATGGCGACGGCGAACGACAGACCGATCGTCATGCCGATCATGGCCATGGCCTTGGTCCGATGCTGTTCGCGGGTCAGGTCCGACAGCAAAGCCATGACGGCTGCGGAAATCGCCCCGGCGCCTTGCAGGATGCGTCCGGCGATCACGCCCCAGATCGAATCGGCATTGGCCGCCAGCACACTGCCCAGGGCGAAGACAATCAAGCCCAGGTAGATGACGGGACGCCGGCCTATGCGGTCGGAAATGACCCCGAACGGGATCTGGAAAATCGCCTGGGTCAGGCCGTACGCGCCAATCGCCAACCCGATGAGGGCCGGGGTCGCGCCTGCCAGATCCATCCCATAGGTCGCCAGCACCGGCAACACCATGAACATGCCCAGCATACGGAAGGCGAACACAAGAGCCAGACCGCTTGCTGCGCGTGTCTCGCCGCTGCTCATGCGTTCGCTGTGGGGATCGTGCATGGAAAAACCTCGTGTGAACCGGCGGCGATTCTACCAGTCCCATCGATTGAGGGGGTATATCGCGACCGTTTGCCGCGCAGTCTTCATGTATGACTGCAAACTCACTTTCAATAGTGTGCATCCATCCAGTATTTGCCCGTATACTCCTACGTTTTCGACGCCCGCCGAGCGAGGCCACTTTGGACAAGATCCTGATTCGTGGGGCCCGTACCCACAACCTGAAGAACATCGACCTGACCCTGCCACGGGACAAGCTGATCGTCATCACCGGCCTGTCCGGATCCGGCAAATCATCCCTGGCCTTCGACACCCTGTACGCTGAAGGCCAGCGGCGCTATGTCGAATCGCTGTCGGCCTACGCCCGGCAGTTCCTGTCGATGATGGAAAAACCCGACGTCGACACCATCGAAGGCCTGTCGCCGGCGATTTCCATCGAACAGAAGTCGACTTCCCACAACCCACGTTCAACCGTCGGCACCATCACCGAGATCTACGACTACCTGCGCCTGCTGTATGCGCGGGTCGGTATTCCCCGGTGTCCCGACCACGACATCCCGCTGGAAGCCCAGACCGTCAGCCAGATGGTCGACCTGGTGCTGGCCCAGCCCGAAGGCAGCAAGTTGATGCTGCTGGCGCCGGTCATCCGCGAGCGCAAGGGCGAGCACCTGATGGTCTTCGAAGAACTGCGCGCCCAAGGCTTCGTTCGGGCACGGGTCAACGGCAAGCTGTGCGAGCTGGACGAACTGCCGAAGCTGGATAAACAGAAAAAGCACTCGATCGATGTGGTGGTCGACCGCTTCAAGGTCCGGGCCGACCTGCAACAGCGTCTGGCCGAATCCTTCGAGACCGCGCTGAAGCTGGCCGACGGCATCGCCCTGGTAGCGCCGATGGACGACGAGCCCGGCGAGGAAATCATCTTCTCGGCGCGCTTCGCCTGCCCGATCTGCGGCCACGCCATCAGCGAGCTGGAGCCCAAGCTGTTCTCCTTCAACAACCCGGCCGGCGCGTGCCCGACCTGCGATGGCCTGGGGGTCAAGCAGTTCTTCGACACCAAGCGCCTGGTCAATGGTGAATTGACCCTGGCCGAGGGCGCGATTCGCGGCTGGGACCGGCGTAACGTCTACTACTTCCAGATGCTCGGGTCGCTGGCGGCCCACTACAAGTTCAGCCTGGACAAACCCTTCAATGAACTGCCCGCCGACCAGCAGAAATTCATCCTGCACGGCAGCGGCTCACAAAGTGTCGACTTCAAATACCTGAACGACCGTGGCGATATCGTCAAACGCTCCCACCCGTTCGAAGGCATCGTGCCGAACCTGGAGCGGCGTTATCGCGAGACCGAATCGGCCAGCGTGCGCGAAGAACTGGCCAAGTTCCTCAGCACCCAGCCCTGCCCCGATTGCCGCGGTACCCGCTTGCGTCGGGAGGCGCGACATGTGTGGGTCGGCGAGAAAACCCTGCCGGCGGTGACCAACCTGCCAATTGGGGACGCCACCGACTACTTCGGCGGCTTGAAGCTCACCGGCCGCCGGGGCGAAATTGCCGACAAGATCCTCAAGGAAATCCGCGAGCGCCTGCAATTTCTGGTGAACGTTGGCCTGGACTACCTGACCCTCGATCGCAGCGCAGATACCTTGTCCGGCGGCGAAGCCCAGCGTATTCGCCTGGCCAGCCAGATCGGTGCCGGCCTGGTGGGGGTGATGTACATCCTCGACGAACCGTCCATTGGCCTGCACCAGCGGGACAACGATCGACTGCTCGGGACGCTCAAGCACCTGCGGGACATCGGCAACACGGTGATCGTGGTCGAACACGACGAGGATGCGATCCGCCTGGCGGATTACGTCGTGGACATCGGTCCGGGTGCGGGCGTGCATGGCGGGCATATCGTTGCCCAAGGCACAGCCGCCGAAGTCATGGCGCATCCCGACTCCCTGACCGGCAAATACCTGTCGGGCCGGGTGAAGATCAAGGTGCCGGCCAAGCGTACGCCGCGCAACAAGAAGCTGTCGCTGAGCCTCAAGGGCGCCCGTGGCAACAACCTGCGCAACGTTGACCTGGACATCCCGATTGGGCTGCTGACTTGCGTGACCGGTGTGTCCGGCTCCGGCAAATCGACGCTGATCAACAACACCCTGTTCCCCCTCAGCGCTACGGCCCTGAACGGCGCCACGACCCTGGAGGCCGCCGCCCACGACAGCATCAAGGGCCTGGAGCATCTGGACAAGGTCGTCGACATCGACCAGAGCCCCATCGGTCGCACACCGCGCTCCAACCCGGCGACTTATACCGGGCTGTTCACGCCGATTCGCGAGCTGTTCGCCGGCGTGCCGGAGTCCCGTTCACGCGGCTATGGCCCAGGGCGTTTCTCGTTCAACGTCAAGGGCGGGCGCTGCGAAGCCTGCCAGGGCGACGGCCTGATCAAGGTCGAGATGCACTTCTTGCCGGACATCTATGTGCCGTGCGACGTGTGCAAGAGCAAGCGCTACAACCGCGAAACCCTGGAGATCAAGTACAAGGGCAAGAATATCCACGAAACCCTCGAGATGACCATCGAAGAGGCCAGGGTGTTCTTCGACGCGGTGCCGGCCCTGGCGCGCAAGCTCCAGACGCTGATGGATGTGGGGCTGTCGTACATCAAGCTTGGGCAATCGGCAACGACGTTGTCCGGCGGCGAGGCCCAGCGGGTCAAGCTGTCTCGCGAGCTGTCCAAGCGTGATACCGGCAAGACCCTGTACATCCTCGACGAGCCGACCACGGGCTTGCACTTCGCTGATATCCAGCAATTGCTCGACGTCCTGCATCGCCTTCGCGACCATGGCAACACCGTGGTGGTAATTGAGCACAACCTCGATGTGATCAAGACGGCGGACTGGCTGGTGGACTTGGGGCCGGAAGGCGGCTCCAAGGGTGGTCAGATCATCGCGGTGGGTACCCCCGAGGAAGTGGCCGAGATGAAGCAGTCGTACACTGGCTACTACCTCAAGCCGTTGCTGGAGCGTGACCGGGACTGATTTTTCCCCGGCCACGAAAAAGCCCCTGTCATCTCATCAATGACAGGGGCTTTTTTGTTTGATCGTTCCTACGCTCCGCGTGGGAATGCAGCTTGGGACGCTCTGCGTTCCCTTTCCCTGCAATCAGAACTGCGACTGCAGGTAATTTTCCAGGCCTATCAACTTGATCAGGCCCAGCTGCTTCTCGAGCCAGTAGGTATGGTCTTCTTCGGTGTCGTTGAGCTGGATGCGCAGGATCTCGCGGGTCACGTAATCGTTGTGCTGTTCGCAGAGCTCAATGCCCTTGCACAGCGCGGCACGGACTTTGTATTCCAGGCGCAGGTCGGCCGCGAGCATGTCTGGCACCGTGGTGCCGATGTCCAGATCATCCGGGCGCATGCGTGGCGTACCTTCGAGCATCAGGATCCGGCGCATCAACGCATCGGCGTGCTGGGCCTCTTCTTCCATCTCATGGTTGATACGTTCGTAGAGCTCGGTAAAACCCCAGTCCTCGTACATCCGCGAGTGGATGAAATATTGATCACGGGCTGCCAGTTCGCCTGTCAGCAGCGTGTTGAGGTAATCGATTACGTCTGGGTGACCTTGCATCGCCCTACATCTCCACAAGCTTTGAAGGCTCTAGTTTGAACCAAGCTGACCGCAAGGTCACTCGCCTATCGCGATAAAAGCGAAGAAAATCCGAGAAAAGCCGGTTAAATAACGCAAAAACCGCCCAATTGAGGGCGGTTCTGCTTCTCGTTTAGACTTAGTTAAGCTGTACGCCCAACGCTTTCGCGATGCCTTCACCGTAAGCGACATCCGCTTTGAAGAAGTGCTGCAACTGACGATCGACGACATCCGCCGATACACCGGCCATCGCACCCGCGATGTTGCTGATCAGCAGCGCTTTCTGGGCATCATTCATCAAGCGGAACAGCGCACCGGCGTGACTGTAGTAGTCGGTATCTTCGCGGTGATCGTAACGGTCTGCCGAACCACCGAGCGCCAGGGCCGGTTCAGCATAACGCGGAGCCTGCTTGGGGGCCTCGACGTAGCTGTTGGGCTCGTAGTTCGGTGCTGCACCGCCATTGCTGCCGAACGCCATGGCTCCGTCGCGCTGGTAAGTGTTGACCGGGCTGCGCGGAGCGTTGACTGGCAATTGCTGGTGATTGGTACCCACACGGTAGCGGTGTGCATCAGCGTAGGCGAACACACGACCTTGCAGCATGCGGTCTGGCGAAAGGCCAACCCCTGGAACCATATTGCTCGGCCCGAACGCCGCCTGCTCAACTTCAGCGAAGTAGTTCAGCGGGTTACGGTTGAGTTCCAACTCGCCGACCTCGATCAACGGAAACTCCTTCTGCGACCAGGTCTTGGTCACGTCGAACGGGTTCTCGTAATGGGCCGCCGCTTGGGCCTCGGTCATGATCTGGATGCAGACGCTCCACTTCGGGAAATCGCCACGCTCGATCGCATTGAACAGATCACGCTGAGCGTAATCCGGGTCGGTGCCCGCCAGGCGTGCAGCTTCAGCCGGCGTCAGGTTCTTGATCCCTTGCTTGGTCTTGTAGTGCCATTTCACCCAGTGACGCTCACCCTCGGCGCTGATCAGACTATAGGTGTGGCTGCCGAAGCCGTGCATGTGACGGTAGCCATCGGGAATGCCACGATCAGAGAACAGAATGGTGACCTGGTGCAAAGCCTCGGGCGAATGCGACCAGAAATCCCACATCATTTGGGCACTTTTCAGATTGCTTTGGGGCAGGCGCTTCTGCGTATGGATGAAGTCGGGGAATTTCAGCGGATCGCGGATGAAGAACACAGGGGTGTTATTACCCACGATGTCCCAGTTCCCTTCCTCGGTGTAGAACTTCAGGGCGAAACCGCGTGGATCGCGCTCAGTATCGGCAGAGCCACGCTCGCCACCCACGGTGGAAAAACGCAGGAACGTCGGGGTCTGTTTGCCGACCGACTCAAACAGCTTGGCGCTGGTGTACTGGGTAATATCCCGGGTTACGGTAAATGTGCCGTAAGCGCCCGATCCCTTAGCGTGTACACGGCGCTCGGGAATGTTCTCGCGATTGAAGTGAGCGAGCTTCTCGATAAGGTGGAAGTCGTCGAGCAACAGCGGGCCACGCGGGCCAGCGGAGCGAGAGTTCTGGTTATCGGCGACAGGAGCGCCGCTGGCGGTCGTAAGCGTTTTGGTCTGGCTCATGCTCAATCTTCCTAGGTCGGTCTTCAAACTGCCGGCTAATCGGCTGGAAAGGAGTATTGATCATGTTAATGACAGTATCCAAATTCATTAAATCATGGACATCGATAGTCATTATCTAATGCTGTCGCATTGCCAAGCGCAAGCCAGCCAACAGAGGTGACTGCCACTTTTTGACCGGGCACAAAAAACCGGGCACAAGGCCCGGTTTTTTGTATGTTGCCGACTTACTCAGCGGATACAGCTTCACCGCTGGTAGCACGATCAACCAACTCGACGTACGCCATAGGCGCGTTGTCGCCAGCGCGGAAACCGCACTTGAGGATGCGCAGGTAGCCACCCTCACGGGTAGCGTAACGCTTGCCCAGGTCGTTGAAGAGCTTACCAACGATAGCTTTCGAACGAGTACGGTCGAAAGCCAGACGGCGGTTAGCCAAGCTATCTGTCTTGGCCAAAGTGATCAGCGGCTCAGCAACGCGGCGCAGTTCTTTGGCTTTCGGCAGTGTAGTTTTGATCAGCTCGTGCTCGAACAGCGACACCGCCATGTTTTGGAACATGGCCTTGCGGTGCGAGCTGGTGCGGCTCAGGTGACGACCACTTTTACGATGACGCATGGTTCATTCCTTACCAAACACAACGTTCGGTGATTACGACGATCAGGCAGTCGCCTTGTCGTCCTTCTTAAGACTTGCAGGCGGCCAGTTGTCGAGGCGCATGCCGAGGGACAGACCGCGGGAGGCCAGAACGTCCTTGATTTCAGTCAAGGATTTCTTGCCAAGGTTCGGAGTCTTCAACAGCTCTACTTCGGTGCGCTGAATCAGGTCGCCGATGTAGTAGATGTTTTCCGCCTTAAGGCAGTTAGCCGAACGTACAGTCAGTTCCAGATCGTCAACCGGGCGAAGCAGGATCGGATCGATCTCGTCTTCCTGCTCGACAACCACTGGCTCACTGTCACCCTTGAGGTCGACGAACGCAGCCAACTGCTGTTGCAGGATGGTTGCAGCGCGGCGAATGGCCTCTTCAGGATCCAGGGTACCGTTGGTTTCCAGATCAATAACCAGCTTGTCCAGGTTGGTACGCTGTTCGACACGGGCGTTTTCCACCACGTATGCGATACGGCGAACCGGGCTGAACGAAGAGTCGAGCTGCAAGCGACCGATGCTGCGGCTTTCGTCTTCATCGCTCTGACGCGAGTCTGCCGGTTCATAACCACGACCACGAGCTACGGTGAGCTTCATGTTCAGGGCGCCGTTAGACGCCAGGTTAGCGATTACGTGATCGGGGTTAACGATCTCGACATCATGATCCAGCTGAATATCGGCAGCGGTAACCACCCCCGAACCCTTCTTCGACAAGGTCAGCGTAACTTCGTCACGACCGTGCAGCTTGATAGCCAGACCTTTAAGGTTCAACAGGATTTCAATTACATCTTCCTGTACACCTTCGATGGCGCTGTACTCATGGAGCACACCGTCAATCTCGGCCTCGACTACTGCACAGCCGGGCATTGAGGACAACAGGATGCGGCGCAGCGCGTTGCCCAGGGTGTGGCCGAAACCACGCTCGAGAGGCTCGAGTGTGATCTTGGCGCGGGTTGGACTGACAACCTGCACATCAATATGGCGGGGTGTCAGGAACTCATTTACCGAAATCTGCATGGATGCACCTATTTTCTAGCCCTTACTTGGAGTAGAGCTCGACAATCAGGCTTTCGTTGATGTCGGCGGACAGATCACTGCGAGCAGGAACGTTCTTGAAAACGCCCGACTTCTTCTCAGTGTCTACTTCTACCCATTCTACGCGGCCACGTTGGGCACACAGATCGAGAGCTTGGACAATGCGAAGTTGGTTCTTTGCTTTCTCGCGAACAGCAACCACGTCACCAGCACGAACCTGGTAGGACGGAACGTTTACGGTCTGACCGTTAACGCTGATCGACTTGTGCGATACCAGCTGACGGGATTCGGCACGAGTAGAACCGAAACCCATACGGTATACAACGTTGTCCAGACGGCATTCGAGCAGTTGCAACAGGTTTTCGCCGGTTGCGCCCTTCTTGCCAGCTGCTTCTTTGTAGTAGCCGCTGAATTGACGCTCGAGAACGCCGTAGATACGACGGACCTTCTGCTTTTCACGCAGTTGGGTGCCGTAATCGGACTGGCGACCGCGGCGTTGGCCGTGGATACCAGGTGCTGCTTCAATGTTGCACTTCGATTCGATCGCGCGCACGCCGCTCTTCAGAAAGAGATCGGTGCCTTCGCGACGAGCGAGTTTGCATTTTGGACCAATGTAACGAGCCATTCTTTACAATCTCCTGGATTACACGCGGCGCTTCTTCGGCGGACGGCACCCGTTGTGCGGGATTGGCGTCACGTCGGTGATGCTGGCGATCTTGTAGCCACAGCCGTTCAAAGCGCGGACTGCGGATTCACGACCCGGACCTGGACCCTTGACGTTAACGTCGAGGTTTTTCAGACCGTATTCCAGCGCAGCTTGACCAGCACGCTCAGCAGCTACTTGAGCAGCGAACGGGGTGGACTTGCGGGAACCGCGGAAACCCGAACCACCGGAGGTTGCCCAGGAAAGAGCGTTACCTTGACGGTCGGTAATGGTCACGATGGTGTTGTTAAAAGAAGCATGGATGTGGGCGATGCCATCAACCACTGTCTTTTTAACTTTTTTACGAGGACGAGCAGCAGGTTTTGCCATGATTAAATTCCTGTCGATTCGCTGGGGCGATTACTTGCGGATCGGCTTACGCGGACCTTTACGGGTACGCGCGTTGGTCTTGGTACGCTGACCGCGTACTGGAAGACCACGACGATGACGCAGACCGCGATAGCAACCGAGGTCCATCAAGCGCTTGATTTTCATGTTGATTTCGCGACGCAGGTCACCTTCAGTGGTGAACTTCGCCACTTCGCCACGCAGCTGTTCAATCTGCTCGTCGCTCAGATCTTTGATCTTTGCCGCTGGGTTTACCCCAGACACTGCACAAATTTTCTGTGCAGTAGTGCGACCAACACCATAGATGTAGGTCAGCGAGATAACAGTATGCTTGTTATCTGGAATGTTAACGCCTGCAATACGGGCCATTCAGTGGGACTCCAATTGACAGCTACCTACGCCCCGGAAGCCAAGAAATAGGGCGCGAGATAATATCGCTGTAATAACAAATAATCAACCCGGCAGCGCACTAGCTGCCGGGCTTAAAGCACAATCACACTCAGCCTTGGCGCTGTTTGTGACGCGGTTCCGCGCTGCAAATTACCCGAACAACGCCTTCGCGGCGAATAATCTTGCAGTTACGGCACAGCTTTTTCACCGATGCACGAACTTTCATCACCAACTCCTCGAACCTTATGGACGCTACTCAGCGCAACATGCCGCTGCCGTAGCCCTTCAGGTTGGCTTTCTTCATCAGGGATTCGTACTGGTGCGAAACGAGGTGCGATTGTACTTGGGACATGAAGTCCATCACAACCACGACCACGATCAGCAACGAGGTCCCGCCAAGGTAGAACGGAACGTTTGCCGCAACCACCAGGAACTGGGGAAGCAAGCAGACGGCCGTCATATAGAGAGCACCGAACAAGGTCAAACGAGTCAAAACGCCATCAATGTAGCGCGCCGACTGCTCGCCTGGACGGATACCCGGAATAAAGGCACCGGACTTCTTCAGGTTTTCCGCTACGTCTTTCGGATTGAACATCAACGCCGTATAGAAGAAGCAGAAGAAAATAATCCCTGCACTAAACAGCAGAATATTCAACGGCTGACCAGGAGCGATCGACTGCGAGATGTCCTGCAGCCAGCCCATACCTTCAGACTGACCAAACCAGGCACCCAGCGAAGCCGGGAACAGCAAAATGCTGCTCGCAAAAATAGCCGGGATAACACCGGCCATATTCACCTTCAGCGGCAAGTGGCTAGTCTGCGCAGCAAATACCTTGCGGCCCTGCTGACGCTTGGCGTAGTGAACAGCAATACGACGCTGACCACGCTCAATGAACACCACGAAACCGATAATCGCTACTGCCAGCAAACCGATCGCAACCAGGGCAAAAATGTTGATGTCACCCTGACGCGCAGACTCGAAAGACTGCCCGATCGCTCTCGGAAGACCGGCGACGATACCTGCGAAAATCAACATCGAGATACCGTTGCCAACACCACGCTCAGTAATCTGCTCACCCAGCCACATCATGAACATCGCACCCGCCACAAACGTGGTTACTGCGACGAAATGGAAGCCAAAGTCACCAGTGAACGCTACGCCTTGCCCTGCCAGACCGATGGACATGCCAACAGCCTGGACAAGAGCAAGGACGACGGTGAGGTAGCGGGTGTACTGGCTGATCTTGCGACGGCCAGCTTCACCTTCCTTCTTCAACTGTTCCAGCTGTGGGCTGACGGCGGTCATCAGTTGCATGATGATCGATGCCGAGATGTACGGCATGATCCCCAGAGCAAAGATACTCATCCGTTCCAGCGCACCGCCGGAAAACATGTTGAACAAGCTAAGAATGGTCCCCTCATTCTGTCGAAACAGGTCCGCGAGTCGGTCCGGGTTGATACCTGGAACCGGGATGTGTGCGCCTATTCGGTAGACGATAATCGCCAGGAACAGAAAACGCAGACGAGCCCAGAGTTCAGACATACCGCCTTTGCCGAGCGCAGAGAGAGCACCTTGCTTAGCCATTTATTCCTCGAACTTGCCGCCAGCTGCTTCGATAGCCGCACGCGCACCTTTGGTGGCGCCGATTCCCTTTCCGATGGTGACAGCGCGAGCAACTTCGCCCGACAGCATGATTTTCACACGCTGTACGTTCTGGTTGATCACGTTGGCATCCTTCAGGGACTGCACGGTGACGATGTCGCCATCCACTTTAGCCAGCTCGGACAGACGCACTTCTGCGCGATCCATGGCCTTCAGGGAAACGAAACCGAACTTCGGCAGGCGACGATGCAGCGGCTGTTGACCGCCTTCAAAGCCTGGAGCAATGGTGCCACCGGAGCGGGAGGTTTGACCTTTGTGGCCACGGCCACCGGTCTTGCCCAAACCACTACCGATACCACGGCCCGGACGATGCTTTTCGCGACGGGAACCCGGCGCTGGACTCAGATCATTGAGTTTCATCGATTAACCCTCTACACGCAGCATGTAGTAGGCCTTGTTGATCATCCCGCGATTCTCGGGAGTATCCAGGACCTCTACAGTGTGACCGATGCGACGCAGACCCAAACCCTTAACGCACAGTTTGTGGTTAGGGATGCGGCCGGTCATGCTTTTGATCAGCGTAACTTTTACGGTAGCCATGATCAGAAGATCTCCTTGACGCTTTTGCCACGCTTGGCGGCAATGGATTCAGGAGACTGCATTGCTTTCAAACCCTTGAAAGTGGCGTGAACCACGTTTACTGGGTTAGTCGAGCCGTAGCACTTGGCCAGAACGTTCTGAACGCCAGCAACCTCGAGGACAGCACGCATAGCGCCGCCAGCGATGATACCGGTACCTTCAGAAGCAGGCTGCATGTACACCTTCGAAGCGCCATGGGCGGACTTCATTGCGTACTGCAGAGTGGTGCCGTTCAGATCAACCTGGATCATGTTGCGGCGAGCAGCTTCCATTGCCTTCTGGATCGCAGCAGGCACTTCACGCGACTTGCCACGGCCGAAGCCAACACGCCCTTTACCATCACCAACCACGGTCAACGCGGTGAAAGTGAAGATACGGCCGCCTTTAACGGTTTTGGCTACGCGGTTAACTTGAACCAGCTTCTCGATGTAGCCTTCGTCGCGCTTTTGGTCGTTATTTGACATAACTTAGAACTCCAGCCCAGCTTCACGAGCAGCATCAGCCAGCGCCTTGACGCGGCCGTGGTACTTGAAGCCAGAGCGGTCGAAAGCCACCTGCGAGACGCCAGCGGCTTTAGCACGCGTAGCGACCAGCTGGCCAACCTTAGTGGCCGCGTCGATGTTGCCAGTGGCGCCATCACGCAGTTCTTTATCCAAAGTCGAGGCACTTGCCAGGACTTTGTTGCCGTCGGCCGAAATGACCTGGGCGTAGATGTGCTGCGACGAGCGGAACACGCAGAGACGCACGACTTCGAGTTCGTGCATTTTCAGGCGTGCTTTGCGAGCGCGACGCAGTCGAGTAACTTTTTTGTCGGTCATTTGCTATGCCCTACTTCTTCTTGGCTTCTTTACGACGGACGACTTCGTCCGCGTAGCGCACACCTTTGCCTTTGTACGGCTCTGGTGGACGGAAGTCGCGGATCTCGGCGGCCACTTGACCTACCAGCTGCTTGTCGATGCCCTTGATCAGGATATCGGTCTGGCTAGGAGTCTCAGCGGTGATGCCTTCCGGCAGTTCATAATCCACTGGGTGCGAGAAGCCAAGAGCCAGGTTCAGCACTGTGCCTTTTGCTTGCGCCTTGTAACCAACACCGACCAGCTGGAGCTTGCGCTCGAAGCCTTGGCTTACGCCTTGGACCATGTTGTTTACCAACGCACGAGTGGTACCAGCCATTGCGCGAGTCTGTTGATCGCCATTGCGAGCAGCGAAACGCAGCTCACCAGCTTCTTCAACAATCTCAACGGACGAATGGATGTTCAGTTGCAGAGTGCCCTTGGCACCCTTCACCGAAAGCTGTTGGCCTGCGAATTTGACTTCGACACCGGCTGGCAGCTTAACGGGGTTCTTAGCGACGCGTGACATGCTTATCCCCCCTTAGAACACAGTGCAAAGAACTTCGCCGCCGACACCGGCAGCGCGCGCAGCACGATCCGTCATCACACCTTTGTTGGTGGAGACGATAGACACACCGAGACCGCCACGAACTTTTGGCAGATCCTCGACGGACTTGTACTGACGCAGGCCTGGACGGCTAACGCGCTTCACTTCCTCGATGACCGGACGGCCTTCGAAGTACTTCAGCTCGATGGACAGCAGTGGCTTGATTTCGCTGCTGATCTGATAACCCGCAATGTAACCTTCGTCCTTCAGGACTTTGGCAACAGCTACCTTCAAAGTAGAAGATGGCATGCTTACGACGGACTTTTCAGCCATCTGGGCATTACGGATACGAGTTAGCATGTCCGCTAACGGGTCCTGCATACTCATGGGCTAGACGCTCCTAATACACAAAAAATTAGCCTTTCGGCTACTACGTGTCGCCGAGTACATCCGCGCGATAAAAGCACGGGCTCAGGCGAGCCGGGTATTCTAGACACACCCCACAAATGAATCAAGCCCCAAAAGGGGCTTGATTCAAGTTCAAGGTCACCGGCGGTCAGGATCTTGCGACCCCGAACACCGAGACATTGACAGTGCTTACCAGCTGGCTTTAACCAGACCTGGAACGTCACCACGCATTGCAGCTTGACGCAGCATGTTACGGCCGAGGCCGAACTTGCGGTACACGCCGTGCGGACGACCAGTCAAGCGGCAGCGGTTACGCATGCGCGAAGCGCTTGCGTCACGTGGCTGCTTCTGCAGTGCTACGGTAGCTTCCCAACGCGCTTCTGGACTTGCGTTCAGATCAACGATGATAGCTTTCAGCGCTGCACGCTTGGTGGCGTACTTGGCAACGGTGAGCTGACGCTTCAGCTCACGGTTTTTCATGCTCTTCTTGGCCATTTTCCTACTCCAATCAGTTGCGGAACGGGAATTTGAAAGCGCGCAGCAGTGCGCGACCTTCGTCATCCGTCCGAGCAGTGGTGGTCAGGGTAATGTCCAGACCGCGGAGAGCGTCGATCTTGTCGTAATCGATTTCCGGGAAAATGATCTGCTCTTTAACGCCCATGCTGTAGTTACCACGACCATCGAAGGACTTGGCATTCAGGCCGCGGAAGTCGCGAACCCGAGGCAGGGAGATCGACAGCAGACGATCCAGGAACTCGTACATACGCTCACGGCGCAGGGTCACTTTGACGCCGATCGGCCAACCTTCACGGACTTTAAAGCCAGCGATGGATTTCCGAGCGTAAGTCACAACGACTTTCTGACCGGTGATCTTTTCCAGGTCAGCAACAGCGTGCTCGATGACTTTTTTGTCGCCGATCGCTTCGCCCAGACCCATGTTCAGGGTGATTTTGGTAACGCGCGGAACTTCCATCACGTTCGAAAGCTTAAGTTCTTCCTTAAGCTTCGGTGCGATTTCCTTCCGGTAAATCTCTTTTAGTCGTGCCATGGTCTTCTACCTAGCAGTGTTCAAGCATCAACCGCTTTTTGGGTCGACTTGAAGACACGAATTTTCTTACCGTCTTCTACTTTGAAACCAACGCGGTCAGCCTTGTTGGTTTCGCCGTTGAAAATGGCGACGTTGGAAGCGTGCAGTGGCGCTTCTTTCTCGACGATACCGCCCTGTACGCCCGACATCGGGTTAGGCTTGGTATGGCGCTTGACCAGGTTCAAGCCACCAACAACCAGACGGTTGTCAGCGAGAACCTTCAGCACCTTACCGCGCTTACCCTTGTCCTTGCCGGCGATCACGATGATCTCGTCGTCACGACGAATCTTTTGCATGTCGGATCTCCTTACAGCACTTCTGGGGCGAGCGAGACGATCTTCATGAACTTCTCAGTACGAAGCTCACGGGTCACTGGCCCAAAGATACGGGTGCCGATTGGCTCTTGCTTGTTGTTCAACAGAACAGCAGCGTTGCCATCAAAGCGGATGATGGAGCCGTCAGCGCGACGAACACCGTGGCGAGTGCGGACTACAACAGCAGTCATCACTTGGCCTTTTTTCACCTTACCGCGAGGAATTGCTTCCTTGACGGTAACTTTGATGATGTCACCAATACCAGCGTAACGACGATGGGAGCCACCCAGCACCTTGATGCACATAACACGGCGAGCGCCGCTGTTATCGGCCACATCGAGCATGGATTGAGTCTGAATCATATAATTTCTCCGACCCCTAGCCCTTAGACTTCCACAGCGCGTTCGAGAACATCAACCAGCGCCCAAGACTTGGTCTTGGCCATCGGACGAGTTTCACGAATAGTGACTTTGTCGCCGATGTGGCACTGATTGGTTTCGTCGTGCGCGTGCAGCTTAGTCGAACGCTTAACGTATTTACCGTAGATCGGGTGCTTAACGCGACGCTCGATCAGAACGGTGATGGTTTTGTCCATCTTGTCGCTGACAACACGGCCAGTCAGCGTACGGACAGTTTTTTCGGCTTCAGCCATGATTACTTACCTGCCTGCTGGTTGAGCACAGTTTTCACGCGAGCGATGTCACGCTTAACTTGCGAGAGCAGATGAGACTGCCCCAACTGGCCAGTTGCTTTCTGCATACGCAGATTGAACTGGTCGCGCAGCAGGCCGAGCAGTTGCTCGTTCAGCTGCTGTGCTGATTTTTCACGAAGTTCATTCGCTTTCATCACATCACCGTCCGTTTAACAAAGGAGGTGGCGAGCGGCAGCTTTGCAGCAGCCAGGGCGAAAGCCTCACGCGCCAGCTCTTCAGAAACACCCTCGATTTCATACAGGACTTTGCCTGGCTGAATCTGGGCAACCCAGTACTCCACGTTACCCTTACCTTTACCCATCCGAACTTCGAGTGGCTTCTTGGTGACAGGCTTGTCCGGGAATACACGGATCCAGATCTTGCCGCCACGTTTTACGTGACGGGTCAGAGCACGACGCGCTGACTCGATCTGACGAGCGGTGAGACGACCACGAGCAACAGACTTCAGCGCGAACTCGCCGAAGCTGACTTTGCTACCGCGCAATGCCAGGCCACGGTTGTGACCGGTCATCTGCTTGCGGAACTTCGTACGCTTTGGTTGCAACATTTGGCGTACCCCTTACTTAGCAGCTTTTTTACGAGGCGCTGGTGCTTGTGGCTTCAGCTCTTCTTGGCGACCACCAATTACTTCGCCTTTGAAGATCCAAACCTTTACACCGATCACACCGTAGGTGGTGTGAGCTTCGTAGTTGGCATAGTCGATGTCGGCACGCAGGGTGTGCAGTGGCACACGACCTTCGCGATACCATTCAGTACGTGCGATTTCAGCACCGCCGAGACGACCGCTCACTTGGATTTTGATGCCTTTGGCACCAATGCGCATTGCGTTCTGTACAGCGCGCTTCATAGCGCGACGGAACATTACACGACGCTCCAGCTGCTGAGCTACGCTCTGCGCAACCAGCATACCGTCGAGCTCCGGCTTGCGGATCTCTTCGATATTGATGTGCACAGGCACACCCATTTGCTTGGTCAGGTCCTGACGCAGCTTCTCAACATCTTCACCTTTCTTCCCGATAACGATACCTGGACGAGCAGTGTGGATGGTGATGCGTGCAGTCTGCGCCGGACGATGGATATCGATACGGCTTACGGACGCGCTTTTTAGTTTGTCTTGGAGATACTCACGCACCTTCAGATCAGCGAACAAGTAGTCCGCATAAGTCCGACCGTCTGCGTACCAGACGGAGGTGTGCTCCTTGACGATTCCCAGGCGAATGCCAATGGGATGTACTTTCTGACCCATCTCTTCGACTCCGTTACTTGTCAGCAACCTTGACAGTGATATGGCAAGACCGCTTGACGATGCGATCAGCACGGCCTTTGGCACGTGGCATGATGCGCTTCAGCGAACGCCCTTCGTTGACGAAAACGGTGCTGACCTTCAGGTCATCAACATCTGCGCCTTCGTTATGCTCGGCGTTGGCTACGGCCGACTCCAGCACTTTCTTCATGATCTCGGCGGCTTTCTTACTGCTGAAAGCCAACAGGTTGAGCGCTTCGCCCACCTTCTTCCCGCGGATCTGGTCGGCGACCAAGCGGGCTTTCTGGGCGGAGATTCGAGCGCCCGACAACTTAGCGGCTACTTCCATTTCCTTACCCCTTAACGCTTGGCTTTCTTGTCAGCCACGTGCCCACGGTATGTGCGGGTACCGGCAAACTCGCCCAGTTTGTGGCCGACCATGTCTTCGTTAACGAGAACTGGGACGTGTTGGCGACCGTTGTGTACTGCGATGGTCAGACCGACCATTTGTGGCAGGATCATCGAACGACGCGACCAGGTCTTAACTGGTTTGCGATCGTTCTTTTCCGCCGCCACTTCGATCTTCTTCAGTAGGTGAAGATCAATAAAAGGACCTTTTTTCAGAGAACGTGGCACTGTCGTATCCCTCTATTTACTTGCGACGACGGACGATCATTTTGTCGGTACGCTTATTACCACGAGTCTTCGCGCCCTTAGTCGGGAAGCCCCATGGCGATACCGGATGACGACCACCAGAGGTACGACCTTCACCACCACCATGTGGGTGGTCAACCGGGTTCATGGCAACACCACGAACGGTTGGGCGAACGCCACGCCAGCGCTTGGCACCAGCTTTACCCAACGAACGCAGGCTGTGCTCGGAGTTCGAGACTTCGCCCAGGGTCGCACGGCACTCAGCCAGTACTTTACGCATCTCACCAGAACGCAGACGCAGGGTCACGTAGACACCTTCACGAGCGATCAACTGAGCCGAAGCACCAGCGGAACGAGCGATCTGTGCGCCTTTACCTGGCTTCAATTCGATGCCGTGTACGGTGCTACCAACTGGAATGTTACGCAGCTGCAGAGCGTTGCCCGGCTTGATCGGTGCCAAAGCACCTGCGATCAGCTGGTCGCCAGCACTCACGCCTTTAGGGGCGATGATGTAGCGACGCTCGCCATCTGCGTACAGCAGCAGAGCGATGTGAGCAGTACGGTTTGGATCGTATTCGATACGCTCGACGGTGGCAGCGATGCCATCCTTGTCGTTGCGACGGAAGTCGACCAGACGATAATGCTGCTTATGACCACCACCGATGTGACGAGTGGTAATACGGCCATTGTTGTTACGACCACCAGACTTCGATTTTTTCTCGAGCAGCGGTGCGTGAGGAGCGCCTTTATGCAGCTCCTGGTTGACCACCTTGACCACAAAACGGCGGCCAGGGGAAGTCGGTTTGCATTTAACGATTGCCATGATGCACCCCTTCCTTACTCAGCACTGCTGCTGAAATCGAGATCTTGGCCTGGCTGAAGGGAGATAACTGCCTTCTTCCAGTCATTACGCTTGCCCAGACCGCGAGCAGTGCGCTTGCTCTTACCCAGAACATTCAGGGTAGTAACGCGCTCTACTTTCACGCTGAACAGGCTTTCGACGGCCTTCTTGATTTCCAGCTTGGTTGCGTCGGTAGCAACCTTGAAAACGAACTGGCCTTTCTTGTCTGCCAGAACCGTAGCCTTCTCGGAAACGTGCGGGCCAAGCAGAACTTTAAATACGCGTTCCTGGTTCATCCCAGCAGCTCCTCGAATTTCTTCACGGCCGACACGGTGATCAACACCTTGTCGTATGCGATCAGACTGACCGGATCGGAACCTTGCACGTCACGAACATCAACGTGTGGCAGGTTGCGAGCAGCCAGGTACAGGTTCTGATCAACAGCGTCAGACACGATCAGGACGTCAGTCAGGCCCATGCCGTTCAGCTTGTTCAGCAGATCTTTGGTTTTCGGTGCTTCAACAGCGAAGTCCTGAACCACGACCAGACGATCAGTACGCACCAGCTCAGCAAGGATGGAACGCATTGCTGCGCGATACATCTTCTTGTTCAGCTTCTGGGAGTGATCCTGAGGACGAGCTGCAAAAGTGGTACCGCCGCCACGCCAGATTGGGCTACGGATAGTACCGGCACGAGCACGGCCAGTACCTTTCTGACGCCATGGGCGCTTACCGCCACCAGAAACGTCGGAACGGGTCTTTTGCTGCTTGCTACCTTGACGGCCGCCAGCCATGTAGGCCACGACTGCTTGGTGAACCAGCGTCTCGTTGAATTCGCCGCCAAATGTCAGTTCGGAAACTTCGATCGCTTGAGCGTCATTTACATTTAATTGCATGTCAGCTTCCCCTTAACCGCGAGCCTTGGCTGCTGGACGTACAACCAAGTTGCCGCCAGTAGCGCCAGGAACAGCGCCCTTGACCAACAACAGATTGCGTTCAGCGTCCACGCGCACTACTTCGAGGGACTGCACGGTCACGCGCTCAGCGCCCATATGACCGGACATTTTTTTGCCCTTGAATACACGACCAGGAGTCTGGCACTGGCCGATAGAGCCTGGAACGCGGTGGGATACGGAGTTACCGTGGGTGTTATCTTGCCCGCGGAAGTTCCAACGCTTGATCGTACCCTGGAAGCCTTTACCCTTGGACTGACCGGTTACATCAACCAGTTGACCAGCAGCGAAGATTTCAGCGTTGATCAGATCGCCGGCCTGGTACTCGCCTTCTTCAAGGCGGAATTCCATTACGGTACGACCAGCGGCAACGTTCGCCTTGGCGAAGTGGCCAGCTTGAGCAGCTGTTACACGCGAAGCACGACGCTCGCCGACAGTGACTTGCACTGCACGATAGCCATCGGTCTCTTCAGTTTTGAACTGGGTGACGCGATTCGGCTCGATCTCAATGACCGTGACCGGAATGGAGACACCTTCTTCGGTGAAAATACGGGTCATACCGCATTTACGACCGACTACACCAATAGTCATGTTGTAAACCTCATGAGTGTACGGGGCTTTCACCCGCTATGGCCGCCCATTTCAGAGCGTTACACGACCAAGACCGAGTCTTAGCCGAGGCTGATCTGCACTTCCACACCGGCCGCAAGATCAAGCTTCATAAGTGCATCAACGGTTTTATCCGTTGGCTGGACGATGTCCAGAACGCGCTTATGAGTACGGATCTCGTACTGGTCACGCGCGTCTTTGTTGACGTGCGGGGAGACCAGAACGGTGAACCGCTCTTTACGGGTAGGCAGTGGAATTGGACCACGCACTTGAGCACCAGTACGTTTCGCGGTTTCCACGATTTCCTGGGTGGATTGGTCGATCAGGCGATGGTCAAAAGCCTTCAACCTGATACGGATTTGCTGATTTTGCATTGGATTTCAGACTCCGGCTGCTATTCCCACCGAGCGCAATACGCCCGTTAAAAGGAGGCGCAATTCTATAGACGCCCCTGATAGGTGTCAACCCAATAAAAAAGCCCCCGCTAGGCGGGGGCTCTTCAACTCATCAAGCTGACTCTACAAGAGACTTACTCGATGACTTTGGCTACGACGCCAGCGCCGACGGTACGACCGCCTTCACGGATAGCGAAACGCAGACCGTCTTCCATCGCGATGGTCTTGATCAGAGTGACAGTCATCTGGATGTTGTCACCTGGCATTACCATTTCAACGCCTTCTGGCAGCTCGCAGTTACCGGTCACGTCAGTTGTACGGAAGTAGAACTGTGGACGGTAGCCTTTGAAGAACGGAGTATGACGGCCGCCTTCTTCCTTGCTCAGAACGTAAACTTCTGCAGTGAACTTGGTGTGCGGCTTGACGGTGCCTGGCTTGACCAGAACCTGGCCACGCTCAACGTCGTCACGCTTGGTGCCGCGCAGCAGTACGCCGCAGTTCTCGCCAGCACGACCTTCGTCGAGCAGCTTGCGGAACATTTCAACGCCGGTGCAGGTAGTTTTCTGAGTGTCGCGCAGACCGACGATCTCAACTTCTTCCTGGATGCGGACGATGCCACGCTCAACACGACCAGTCACAACAGTACCGCGACCAGAGATCGAGAATACGTCTTCGATTGGCATCAGGAACGGCTTGTCGATAGCACGCTCTGGCTCTGGGATGTAGCTGTCCAGAGTTTCCACCAGCTTCTTGACAGCGGTGGTGCCCATTTCGTTGTCGTCTTGGCCGTTCAGAGCCATCAGAGCCGAACCGATGATGATTGGAGTGTCATCACCTGGGAAGTCGTAAGTGCTCAGCAGATCGCGCACTTCCATCTCAACCAGTTCCAGCAGCTCAGCGTCGTCAACCATGTCAGCCTTGTTCAGGAAGACAACGATGTACGGAACGCCTACCTGACGGGACAGCAGGATGTGCTCACGGGTTTGTGGCATCGGACCATCAGCGGCCGAGCAAACCAGGATCGCGCCGTCCATCTGGGCAGCACCAGTGATCATGTTTTTTACGTAGTCGGCGTGACCTGGGCAGTCAACGTGTGCGTAGTGACGCACGGCCGAATCGTATTCAACGTGAGCGGTGTTGATGGTGATACCGCGAGCTTTCTCTTCCGGGGCGCTGTCGATCTTGTCGAAGTCAACCTTGGCCGAACCGAAAACTTCGGAGCAGACACGGGTCAGAGCAGCGGTCAGCGTGGTTTTACCGTGGTCGACGTGACCGATGGTGCCAACGTTGACGTGCGGTTTGTTCCGTTCAAATTTTTCTTTAGCCACGACAATTAACTCCTAGCTTAAAGGGCTGAATCAGCCTTGCTTTTTGGTAACAGTTTCGACGATATGCGACGGAGCTGTATTGTATTTTTTGAATTCCATAGAGTAGCTCGCGCGACCCTGAGACATGGAACGAACGTCGGTTGCGTAACCGAACATTTCACCCAACGGAACCTCGGCACGAATGACCTTGCCGGAAACCGTATCTTCCATACCCAGAATCATGCCACGACGACGGTTAAGGTCGCCCATGACATCACCCATGTAGTCTTCAGGCGTAACAACCTCTACCGCCATGATCGGCTCAAGCAACTCACCACCGCCCTTCTGGGCCAGTTGCTTGGTCGCCATGGAAGCAGCCACCTTGAACGCCATCTCGTTGGAGTCGACGTCGTGGTAAGAACCATCGAACACAGTCGCCTTCAGGCCGATCAGCGGATAGCCGGCAACAACGCCGTTCTTCATCTGCTCTTCGATACCCTTCTGGATCGCCGGGATGTATTCCTTAGGAACCACACCACCTACGACTTCGTTCACGAATTGCAGACCTTCCTGACCTTCGTCAGCCGGCGCAAAACGAATCCAGCAGTGACCGAAC
Organism: Pseudomonas sp. N-1-13; assembly: GCF_057787095.1. NCBI lineage: Bacteria > Pseudomonadati > Pseudomonadota > Gammaproteobacteria > Pseudomonadales > Pseudomonadaceae > Pseudomonas > Pseudomonas sp. N-1-13. Next base: position 5,246,987 of record NZ_JBYNRI010000001.1, read on the forward strand.
TGGCCACGACCACCGGACTGGCGAACGAACTTGCCTTCAATTTCACAGTTCTTCGTGATGCGCTCACGATAGGAAACCTGAGGCTTGCCGATGTTGGCTTCGACGTTGAACTCACGGCGCATCCGGTCAACCAGGATGTCCAGGTGCAACTCGCCCATGCCAGAGATGATCGTTTGACCGGTCTCTTCATCAGTCTTGACGCGGAAAGATGGATCTTCCTGAGCAAGCTTGCCCAGAGCGATACCCATTTTTTCCTGGTCATCCTTGGTTTTTGGCTCAACGGCAACCGAAATAACCGGCTCCGGGAAGTCCATGCGAACCAGGATGATCGGCTTGTCAGCGTTGCACAAGGTTTCACCGGTGGTGACGTCCTTCATGCCGATCAAGGCCGCGATGTCGCCAGCGCGCACTTCCTTGATCTCTTCGCGGGCGTTTGCGTGCATTTGCACCATACGACCCACACGCTCTTTCTTGCCTTTAACAGAGTTGATCACGCCGTCGCCGGAGTTCAACACGCCCGAGTAAACCCGAACGAAGGTCAAGGTGCCCACGAATGGGTCGGTAGCGATCTTGAACGCCAGGGCCGCGAAAGGCTCGTCGTCGCTTGCATGACGCTCCATTTCCTCTTCCTCGTTATCAGGGTTGGAACCCTTGATAGCAGGAATGTCGGTTGGAGCAGGCAGGAAGTCGATCACAGCATCGAGAACCAGGGGAACACCCTTGTTCTTGAAGGAAGAACCGCAAACAGCCAGAACGATCTCACCAGCGATGGTACGCTGACGCAGAGCGGCCTTGATTTCCTCGTTGGTGAGCTCTTCACCCTCAAGGTACTTGTTCATCAGTTCTTCGTTGGCTTCGGCCGCAGCCTCAACCATGTTGCCGCGCCACTTCTCGGCTTCTTCCAGCAACTCTGCCGGGATGTCCTTGCGAACAGGAACCATACCCTTGTCAGAATCGTTCCAGTAGACAGCTTGCATGTTGATCAGATCGATCTGACCCTGGAAGTTGTCCTCGGAACCGATAGCCAGCTGGATCGGCACCGGAGTGTGACCCAGACGCTGCTTGATCTGACCGATCACGCGCAGGAAGTTGGCACCAGCACGGTCCATCTTGTTTACGTAAACAAGACGTGGAACACCGTATTTGTTGGCCTGACGCCATACGGTTTCCGACTGAGGCTCAACACCCGAGGTACCGCAGAACACAACCACAGCGCCGTCGAGTACACGCAGGGAACGCTCAACTTCAATGGTGAAGTCCACGTGACCCGGGGTATCGATAACGTTGAAGCGATGCTCGTGCGGATACTGCTTCTCGGAACCCTTCCAGAAGGCGGTAATGGCAGCAGAAGTAATGGTAATACCACGCTCCTGCTCCTGCACCATCCAGTCGGTGGTCGCGGCGCCATCATGCACCTCGCCCATCTTGTGACTTTTGCCAGTGTAAAAAAGGACGCGCTCAGTGGTGGTGGTTTTACCAGCATCCACGTGGGCAACGATACCGATGTTACGGTAGCGATTAATCGGTGTAGTACGAGCCATAAAGCCCTCGCAAATTGAGTGACGCTAGAATTAGAAGCGGTAGTGCGAGAAAGCCTTGTTGGCTTCAGCCATACGGTGCACGTCTTCACGCTTCTTAACTGCAGCACCTTTACCTTCAGCAGCGTCCAACAGTTCGCCAGCCAAACGCAGAGCCATGGACTTCTCACCGCGCTTGCGGGCGAAGTCTACCAACCAGCGCATTGCCAGGGCGTTACGACGGGACGGACGAACTTCGACCGGAACCTGGTAAGTAGCACCGCCTACACGGCGCGACTTCACTTCGACCAGCGGAGCGATGGCGTCGAGAGCTTTCTCGAAGATTTCCAGGGGATCGCTGTTCTTGCGTTCCTTAACTTTGTCCAGTGCGCCATAAACAATACGCTCGGCAACGGCTTTCTTGCCGCTTTCCATTACGTGGTTCATGAACTTGGCGAGAATCTGGCTTCCGTATTTCGGATCGTCCAGAATCTCACGTTTGGCTGCTACGCGACGTCTTGGCATTGATAAGCCCTCAAACGGTCTTCAGGTTAGCCCGGGACAGCTAATGCGTGCCCGACCTTACTCTTATCGACTCAATAAAATGAAAAACTGCAAAACGGCCGATTACTTCGGACGCTTGGTACCGTACTTCGAACGACCCTGGTTACGACCTTTAACGCCGGAAGTATCCAAAGAACCGCGAACGGTGTGGTAACGAACACCTGGCAAGTCTTTTACACGACCGCCGCGGATCAGTACCACGCTGTGCTCTTGCAGGTTGTGGCCTTCACCACCGATGTACGAGGAAACCTCGAAACCGTTGGTCAGACGCACACGGCATACTTTACGCAGTGCCGAGTTAGGTTTTTTCGGCGTGGTGGTATACACACGGGTGCATACGCCACGACGTTGCGGGCAGTTCTGCAGCGCAGGCACGTCGGATTTCTCGACGATACGCTTACGCGGCTGACGTACCAGCTGGTTGATAGTTGCCATCTACTAGCTCCACTGTTGTCTTGCGACGCTATTGTCTTACAAGAAAAGCAAAATGGCAGGAACGAATTCCCGCCAAATTTAGGGGATCAAGAGTCTAAAGAGGATCTTGTTCCCAGTCAAGGCAAGGCCCCGACCTCCCCGCCCGCCGGATCTCGACATTTTGTCTCGATCCAGCAAACGGGATGACCAGGGCCAGGCACTTAATTACCGCAGAACTCAGTTACCGCTCGAGTTCAGTGCTTCGGTCAGTGCAGCTTCCACTTCACTGGCGCTTACGCGCAACGGCTTGTCTGCATCACGACGACGCTTGCGCTCGCTGTGATAGGCCAAACCGGTACCAGCCGGGATCAGACGACCCACGACCACGTTTTCTTTCAGGCCGCGCAGGTAATCGCGCTTGCCGGTTACCGCCGCTTCGGTCAGTACACGGGTGGTTTCCTGGAAGGAAGCCGCCGAGATGAACGATTCGGTGGACAACGACGCCTTGGTGATACCCAGCAGCACGCGAGTGAACTTGGAGACGAACTTGTCTTCCGTCGCCAGGCGCTCGTTTTCCACCAGTACGTGAGTCAGCTCCATCTGGTCGCCCTTGATGAAACTCGAATCGCCGGATTCAGCGATCTCAACTTTACGCAGCATCTGACGCAGGATGGTCTCGATGTGCTTGTCGTTGATCTTCACGCCTTGCAGACGGTAAACGTCCTGGATCTCGTTCACGATGTACTTGGCCAGCGCACTCACACCCAGCAGACGCAGGATGTCGTGTGGATCGCTCGGGCCGTCGGAGATAACTTCGCCGCGGTTTACCTGTTCGCCTTCGAAGACGTTCAGGTGACGCCACTTCGGAATCAGCTCTTCGTACGGATCGCTACCGTCGTTCGGCGTGATGACCAGACGGCGCTTGCCCTTGGTCTCTTTACCGAACGCGATGGTGCCGCTGACTTCAGCCAGAATCGAGGCTTCTTTCGGACGACGGGCTTCGAACAAGTCGGCAACACGCGGCAGACCACCGGTGATGTCGCGGGTTTTCGAAGTTTCCTGCGGGATACGAGCGATAACATCACCGATCGCGATCCGCGCACCGTCCGCAACACCGACCAGGGCGTTGGCTGGCAGGAAATACTGAGCGATTACGTCAGTGCCTGGCAGCAACAGATCCTTGCCGTTGTCGTCGACCATCTTCACGGCCGGACGGATGTCCTTGCCAGCAGCTGGACGATCTTTCGCGTCAAGTACTTCAATGTTGGTCATACCGGTCAATTCGTCAGTCTGACGCTTGATCGTGATGCCTTCTTCCATGCCCACGTAGGTCACGGTACCTTTCATTTCGGTCACGATCGGGTGGGTGTGCGGATCCCACTTGGCCACGATAGCGCCAGCGTCGACCTTGTCACCTTCCTTGACCGAAATCACAGCACCGTACGGCAGCTTGTAGCGCTCGCGCTCGCGACCGAAGTCGTCAGCGATCGCCAGCTCACCGGAACGGGATACAGCCACCAGGTGACCGTCCACGCGCTCTACGTGCTTGAGGTTGTGCAGACGGACAGTACCGCCATTCTTCACCTGAACGCTGTCAGCTGCGGAGGTTCGGCTGGCCGCACCACCGATGTGGAACGTACGCATCGTCAGCTGGGTACCCGGCTCACCGATGGACTGGGCAGCGATAACGCCGACCGCTTCACCGATGTTCACCTGGTGACCACGAGCCAGGTCGCGACCGTAGCACTTGGCGCAGATGCCGTAGCGGGTTTCGCAGCTGATCGGCGAACGTACGATCACTTCGTCGATGCTGTTGAGTTCGATGAACTCGACCCACTTCTCGTCAACCAGGGTGCCGGCAGGAACGATTACGTCCTCGGTACCCGGCTTGAATACGTCACGGGCGATGACACGACCCAATACGCGCTCACCCAGCGGCTCTACAACGTCACCGCCTTCAATGTGCGGAGTCATTACCAGGCCGTGTTCGGTGCCGCAATCGATCTCGGTCACGACCAGATCCTGCGCAACGTCTACCAAACGACGAGTCAGGTAACCGGAGTTCGCCGTTTTCAACGCGGTATCCGCAAGACCCTTACGAGCACCGTGAGTGGAGATGAAGTACTGGAGTACGCTCAAACCTTCACGGAAGTTCGCGGTAATCGGGGTCTCGATGATGGAACCGTCCGGCTTGGCCATAAGGCCACGCATACCGGCGAGCTGACGGATCTGCGCAGCAGAACCCCGTGCGCCCGAGTCGGCCATCATGTACATCGAGTTGAAGGACTCTTGGTCGACTTCGTTGCCATGACGGTCGATGACCTTCTCTTTCGAGAGGTTGGCCATCATCGCCTTGGATACTTCGTCGTTCGCCTTGGACCAGAGGTCGATCACCTTGTTGTACTTCTCGCCCTGGGTTACCAGGCCGGAGGCGTACTGACTTTCGATCTCTTTCACTTCCTCGGTAGCAGCACCGATGATGCGGGCTTTTTCGTCCGGGATAACGAAGTCGTTAACACCGATGGAAACGCCGGAAATGGTCGAATAGGCAAAACCGGTGTACATCAACTGGTCAGCGAAGATCACGGTCTCTTTCAGACCAACCACGCGGTAGCACTGGTTGATCAGCTTGGAGATCGCCTTTTTCTTCATCGGCAGGTTGACGACGTCGAAGGACAGACCTTTTGGCACAACCTGGAACAACAGCGCACGGCCGACGGTGGTGTCGACGATACGGGTGTTGGTCACGCTGCCGCCATCACGATCGTTCACGGTTTCGTTGATCCGCACTTTGACCTTGGCGTGCAGTGCGGCTTCGCCGGCACGGAACACACGGTCAACTTCCTGCAGATCCGCGAACACACGACCTTCGCCCTTGGCGTTGATCGCTTCACGAGTCATGTAGTACAGACCCAATACAACGTCCTGCGACGGAACGATGATTGGCTCACCGTTGGCTGGCGACAGGATGTTGTTGGTCGACATCATCAGCGCACGCGCTTCGAGCTGGGCTTCCAGCGTCAGCGGTACGTGCACGGCCATTTGGTCGCCGTCGAAGTCGGCGTTGTACGCAGCACAGACCAGAGGGTGCAGCTGGATGGCCTTACCTTCGATCAGTACCGGTTCAAACGCCTGGATACCCAGACGGTGAAGGGTCGGTGCACGGTTGAGCAGCACTGGGTGTTCGCGAATCACTTCGGCGAGAACGTCCCAAACCTCTGGCAGCTCGCGCTCGACCATCTTCTTGGCGGCTTTGATGGTGGTCGCGAGACCACGCATTTCCAGCTTGCCGAAAATGAACGGCTTGAACAGCTCCAGAGCCATTTTCTTAGGCAGACCGCACTGGTGCAGACGCAGGGTCGGGCCTACGGTAATTACCGAACGACCGGAGTAGTCAACACGCTTACCGAGCAAGTTCTGACGGAAACGACCCTGCTTACCCTTGATCATGTCAGCCAGGGATTTCAGAGGACGCTTGTTGGAACCGGTGATAGCGCGGCCACGACGACCGTTGTCGAGCAATGCGTCGACAGCTTCCTGCAACATACGCTTTTCGTTGCGCACGATGATGTCCGGAGCGGACAGATCAAGCAGGCGCTTCAAGCGGTTGTTACGGTTGATCACTCGACGATACAGATCGTTGAGGTCGGAAGTCGCGAAACGACCGCCATCGAGCGGAACCAGTGGACGCAGGTCTGGCGGCAGAACCGGCAGAACGGTCAGCACCATCCACTCTGGCAGGTTGCCGGAACCCTGGAAGGCTTCCATCAACTTCAGACGCTTGGACAGCTTCTTGATCTTGGTTTCGGAGTTGGTTTGCGGAATTTCTTCACGCAGACGGCCAATCTCGTGCTCCAGGTCGATCGCGTGCAGCAGCTCACGGACAGCTTCGGCACCCATGCGGGCATCGAAATCGTCGCCGAACTCTTCCAGCGCTTCGAAGTACTGCTCGTCGTTGAGCAGCTGACCTTTTTCAAGGGTGGTCATGCCCGGGTCGATAACGACATAGCTCTCGAAGTAGAGAACGCGCTCGATATCACGCAGGGTCATGTCCATCAGCAAGCCGATACGGGACGGCAGCGATTTCAGGAACCAGATGTGGGCAACCGGCGAGGCCAGTTCGATGTGCGCCATGCGCTCACGACGAACTTTTGCCAGCGCGACTTCAACGCCGCACTTCTCGCAGATCACGCCACGGTGCTTCAAGCGCTTGTACTTACCGCACAGGCACTCGTAATCCTTTACCGGGCCAAAGATCTTGGCGCAGAACAGGCCGTCACGCTCGGGTTTGAACGTACGGTAGTTGATGGTTTCCGGCTTTTTAACTTCACCGAACGACCACGAACGGATCATCTCAGGCGAGGCCAATCCGATACGGATGGCGTCGAACTCTTCGACTTGACCCTGGTTTTTCAGCAAATTCAGTAGGTCTTTCAAGGCCTTTCCTCCTGGCGGAGCAGAGAGCGGGCAAAACAGCCCCGCTCTCGATTCGCGTCACGTGTTATTCGGTTTCCAGATCGATATCGATGCCGAGGGAACGAATTTCCTTGATCAACACGTTGAAAGACTCGGGCATGCCCGGCTCCATACGGTGATCGCCGTCCACGATGTTTTTGTACATCTTGGTCCGGCCGTTCACATCGTCCGACTTCACTGTGAGCATTTCTTGCAGAGTGTATGCGGCACCGTACGCTTCCAGTGCCCAGACCTCCATCTCCCCGAAACGCTGACCACCGAACTGCGCCTTACCACCCAGCGGCTGCTGGGTAACCAGGCTGTAAGAACCGGTAGAACGAGCGTGCATCTTGTCGTCTACCAAGTGGTTCAGCTTCAGCATGTACATGTAGCCAACGGTAACCGGGCGCTCGAACTTGTTGCCGGTACGGCCGTCGAACAGCTGCATCTGGCCGCTTTCCGGCAGGTCTGCCAGTTTCAGCATGGCCTTGATTTCGCTTTCCTTGGCACCGTCGAACACCGGAGTTGCCATTGGAACGCCGCCGCGCAGGTTCTTCGCCAGATCCAGGATTTCCTGGTCGGAGAAGGTATCCAGCTCTTCGTTGCGTCCGCCGATCTCGTTGTAGATCTCGTGCAGGAACTTACGCAGGTCAGCAACCTTGCGCTGCTCTTCGATCATACGGTTGATCTTCTCGCCCAAGCCCTTGGCCGCGAGGCCCAGGTGGGTTTCAAGGATCTGACCAACGTTCATACGCGAAGGTACGCCCAACGGGTTGAGGACGACGTCGACCGGGGTGCCATTGGCATCGTGCGGCATGTCCTCAACCGGCATGATCACGGAGACCACACCCTTGTTACCGTGACGACCGGCCATCTTGTCGCCCGGCTGGATGCGACGACGGATTGCCAGGTAAACCTTGACGATTTTCAGCACGCCTGGAGCCAGGTCATCGCCTTGCTGCAGTTTGCGCTTCTTGTCTTCGAACTTGTCGTCCAGCAGACGGCGGCGATCAACGATATAGGCCTGGGCCTTCTCGAGCTGCTCGTTCAGAGCATCTTCAGCCATGCGCAGTTTGAACCACTGACCATGCTCAAGACCGTCGAGAACTTCGTCGGTGATTTCCTGACCTTTCTTCAGACCGGCGCCGCCTTCGGCTTTGTGGCCGACCAGAGCGGAGCGCAGACGCTCGAAAGTTGCGCCTTCAACGATACGGAACTCTTCGTTCAGGTCCTTGCGGATCTCGTCGAGTTGAGTCTTCTCGATAGACAGTGCACGAGCGTCACGCTCTACACCGTCGCGGGTGAAGACTTGTACGTCGATGACGGTACCCTTGGTGCCGGTAGGCACACGCAGGGAGGTGTCTTTAACGTCGCTGGCTTTTTCACCGAAGATGGCACGCAGCAGTTTTTCTTCCGGAGTCAGTTGAGTCTCGCCTTTCGGAGTGACCTTACCAACCAGGATGTCGCCTGCGCCTACTTCAGCACCTACGTAAACGATACCGGCCTCGTCCAGCTTGTTCAGTGCGGCTTCACCCACGTTAGGGATGTCCGCAGTGATTTCCTCTGGGCCAAGCTTGGTGTCACGAGCCACACAGGTCAGTTCCTGAATGTGAATCGTGGTAAAGCGATCTTCCTGAACAACACGCTCGGACAGGCAGATGGAGTCTTCGAAGTTGAAGCCGTTCCATGCCATGAACGCGATGCGCATGTTCTGGCCCAGTGCCAGTTCACCCATATCGGTGGACGGGCCGTCAGCCATGATGTCGCTACGCTGAACCCGATCACCCTTGCTCACCAGCGGACGCTGGTTAATGCAGGTGTTCTGGTTGGAGCGGGTGTATTTGGTCAGGTTGTAGATGTCGACACCGGCTTCGCCAGTTTCAACTTCGTCATCGGCAACACGAACCACGATACGGCTGGCATCGACGGAATCGATCACGCCACCACGACGAGCCACGACGCAAACGCCGGAGTCACGGGCAACGTTACGTTCCATGCCGGTACCTACCAGCGGCTTGTCGGCACGCAGGGTCGGTACAGCTTGACGCTGCATGTTCGAGCCCATCAACGCACGGTTGGCGTCGTCGTGCTCGAGGAACGGAATCAACGACGCTGCCACCGAAACAACCTGCTTGGGCGAAACGTCCATCAAGGTGACGTCTTCTGGCGCCTTGACGGTGAACTCGTTCAGGTGACGAACAGCTACCAGTTCGTCGATCAACTGACCTTTTTCGTTCATGGTCGCCGAAGCCTGAGCGATCACGTGATCGGCCTCTTCGATTGCGGACAGGAACACGATCTCGTCGGTCACCAGACCTTCTTTCACCACACGGTACGGGCTCTCGAGGAAGCCATACTGGTTGGTGCGAGCATAGGCTGCCAGCGAGTTGATCAGACCGATGTTCGGACCTTCCGGCGTTTCAATCGGGCATACACGACCGTAATGAGTCGGGTGTACGTCACGAACTTCGAAGCCTGCGCGCTCACGGGTCAAACCGCCCGGGCCGAGTGCAGATACACGACGCTTGTGGGTAATCTCCGACAGCGGGTTGTTCTGGTCCATGAACTGAGACAGCTGGCTCGAACCGAAGAACTCCTTCACCGCAGCAGCCACTGGCTTGGCGTTGATCAGATCCTGCGGCATCAGGCCTTCGCTTTCAGCCATCGACAGACGTTCCTTGACCGCGCGCTCTACACGCACCAGGCCAACACGGAACTGGTTCTCGGCCATCTCGCCTACGCAGCGGACACGACGGTTACCCAGGTGGTCGATGTCATCGACGATGCCTTTGCCGTTACGGATGTCGACCAGGGTCTTGAGCACCGCAACGATGTCGTCCTTGTTCAGCACGCCCGAACCTTCGATTTCGGTACGACCGATACGACGGTTGAACTTCATCCGGCCGACCGCAGACAGGTCATAGCGCTCAGGACTGAAGAACAGGTTGTTGAACAGGGTCTCGGCTGCGTCTTTGGTTGGCGGCTCGCCAGGACGCATCATGCGATAGATCTCGACCAGGGCTTCCAACTGGTTGCCGGTGGAGTCGATCTTCAGCGTGTCGGAGATGAACGGACCGCAGTCGATATCGTTGGTGTACAGAGTTTCAATGCGAACAACCTGGGCCTTGGCGATTTTTGCCAGGATCTCGGTGTTCAGCTCGGTGTTGCACTCTGCCAGGATTTCGCCGGTAGCTGGATGCACGATGACCTTGGCCGTGGTGCGACCCAGAACGTAGTCGATCGGCACCTGCAGCTCTTTGATCCCGGCTTTTTCCAGCTGGTTGATGTGGCGAGCGGTGATACGACGACCCTGCTCGACAATAACCTTGCCTTTGTCATCCTGGATATCGAGGACAGCGATTTCACCGCGCAGGCGCTGAGGCACCAGTTCCAGGCTGAGATTCTCACCCTGCACATGGAAAACGTTGGTGGTGTAGAACGCGTCCAGCACTTCCTCAGTGGTATAGCCGAGCGCGCGCAGCAGTACCGATGCAGGCAGCTTGCGGCGACGGTCGATACGCACGAATACGCAGTCTTTCGGGTCGAACTCAAAGTCCAGCCACGAACCGCGGTAAGGAATGATGCGCGCGGAATAAAGCAGTTTGCCGGAGCTGTGCGTCTTGCCACGGTCGTGGTCGAAGAACACGCCCGGAGAACGGTGCAGCTGGGAAACGATTACACGCTCGGTACCGTTGATTACGAAGGTACCGTTCTCAGTCATCAGGGGGATTTCACCCATGTAGACTTCTTGCTCTTTGATGTCCTTGATCGCTTTGTTCGACGATTCTTTGTCGAAAATGATCAGGCGCACTTTTACCCGCAAAGGTACGGCGTAAGTCACACCGCGCAATACGCATTCTTTGACATCAAATGCCGGTTCGCCCAGGCGATAACCGACGTACTCCAGCGCAGCATTGCCGGAGTAGCTGATGATCGGGAAAACGGATTTGAAGGCCGCATGCAGGCCCACGTCGCGGAACTGATCTTTAGTCGCTCCCGCTTGCAAGAATTCACGATACGAATCCAGCTGGATGGCCAGGAGGTACGGCACATCCATGACGTCCGGCAACTTGCTAAAGTCCTTGCGGATACGTTTTTTCTCAGTATATGAGTAAGCCATCAGCGTTCCCCAGCTTGGTCACCTGCTTGTTTGGCCCCTCCCGACGGGAGCAGCCAGAAAATCGTGCAAACCCCATGGTTTGCGCCACCACATCGGGTGGATACAGCGCGCTATAAGCACCGACCCAGTCGGCTGCCAATAACGGAAAAAGGCCGGTGGCAAAAGCCACCAGCCATCAGCCTGTCGCTTAACGCTCGGGCTGGAGACGCAAAGTCGATGCTTACTTCAGCTCGACTTTAGCGCCTGCTTCTTCCAGAGCGGCCTTGGCTTTGTCAGCTGCGTCTTTGGCAACAGCTTCCAGAACCATGGCAGGAGCGCCGTCAACTACAGCCTTGGCTTCTTTCAGGCCCAGACCGGTCAGTTCACGTACTGCCTTGATCACGTTTACTTTCTTCTCGCCAGCTTCGGTCAGCATGACGTTGAATTCGGTTTGCTCTTCAACAACGGCGGCAGCAGCAGCTGGACCAGCGGAAGCAGCGGCAGCGGAAACGCCGAATTTCTCTTCGAAAGCTTTGATCAGCTCAACAACCTGCAGAACCGACATTTCAGCTACGGCGTTGAGGATATCGTCTTGGGAGATAGACATTACTGTATTTCCTGAATTGGGGGACGGCCTACGCGGCCATCGAAATAAACAAAAAAGCGCGAGAGGAAGTGCTCAGCCTTAGGCTGCGGCAGCTTCTTTTTGCTCGCGAACTGCAGCCAGAGTACGAGCCAGCTTGCTGGTAGCGCCTTGAATCACGCTCATCAGCTGCGAAATGGCTTCGTCGCGGGTCGGCAGTGTTGCCAGTACATCGATCTGATTAGCTGCGAGGAACTTGCCCTCGAACGCAGCTGCCTTGATCTCGAACTTGTCCTGACCCTTGGCGAATTCCTTGAACAAACGGGCAGCAGCGCCTGGATGATCTTTGGAGAACGCGATCAGGGTCGGGCCGGTGAACACGTCGTTGAGAACACTGTATTCAGTGTCAGCAACTGCGCGCTTGAGCAGGGTGTTACGTACGACACGTACGTAAACACCAGCTTCACGGGCCTCTTTACGGAGTCCGGTCATTGCGCCTACTGTTACGCCACGGGCATCAGCCACGACAGCGGACAGAGCGACTTTGGCAGCCTCGTTGACTTCAGCGACGATGGCCTTCTTGTCTTCGAGATTAATTGCCACGGGTTTAACTCCTGCTTGTTACCGTTTCATTCGGTCGAAACCGAATGTCGTTTTGGTGTCTGATTCGGTAAGGAACCGGGAGCACCATCTGCGTAGGCTTGTGGTTTAAGACTTGCGTCGCCTACGGTCTTGGACAGCCCCCGCCAGGCAGGGACCCCAATTTTTCGATTGGCGCAATCGCTTGCGCCAATCTGAGTCTTACGCGTCGAGCGAGCTCTGATCGATGACCAGACCTGGGCCCATAGTGGTGCTCAGGGTAACGCGCTTGACGTAGATGCCTTTCGAAGAAGCTGGCTTGATACGCTTCAGATCAGCGATCAGGGCTTCTACGTTTTCCTTCAGCTTGACGGCGTCGAAGCCAATCTTGCCAACGGAGGTGTGAATGATGCCGTTCTTGTCGGTGCGATAACGAACCTGACCAGCCTTGGCGTTTTTAACCGCGGTAGCTACGTCTGGCGTTACGGTGCCGACTTTAGGGTTAGGCATCAGACCACGTGGACCGAGGATCTGACCCAACTGACCCACAACGCGCATGGCATCCGGGGATGCGATAACTACGTCATAGTTCAGGTCGCCGCCTTTCATTTCAGCAGCCAGATCGTCCATACCTACGCGATCAGCACCAGCAGCCAGAGCAGCTTCAGCTGCTGGGCCCTGGGTGAAAACAGCTACACGAACGGTCTTGCCAGTGCCGTGTGGCAGCACGGTAGCGCTACGAACGACCTGGTCGGATTTACGCGGGTCAACACCCAGGTTTACAGCAACGTCGAACGACTCGCTGAACTTGACAGTCGACAGCTCGGCCAGCAGAGCGGCGGCGTCTACAAAGTTGTAGGCCTTGCCTGCTTCGATTTTGCCGGCGATAGCCTTTTGACGCTTGGTCAGCTTAGCCATTACACACCCTCCACGTTAAGGCCCATGCTACGAGCAGAACCGGCGATAGTACGCACGGCTGCATCCATATCAGCTGCAGTCAGATCCGCGTTTTTGGTTTTCGCGATTTCTTCCAGCTGGGCACGGGTAACGGTGCCAACCTTAACGGTGTTTGGACGAGCGGAACCGCTGGTCAAACCTGCAGCCTTCTTCAGCAGAACCGAAGCAGGGGTGCTTTTAGTTTCGAAGGTGAAGCTACGGTCGCTGTAGACAGTGATGATCACTGGAGTTGGCAGACCTGGCTCAAGACCCTGAGTACGGGCGTTGAAGGCCTTGCAGAATTCCATGATGTTCACGCCGTGCTGACCCAGGGCAGGACCAACAGGTGGGCTTGGGTTAGCCTGAGCGGCCTTCACTTGCAGCTTGATGTAAGCGGTAATTTTCTTGGCCATGAGGCACTCCAATTACGGGTTCTAGCGCCTCGAAAGGCTCCCCGGTTACTTGCGCGTTTATCCCAGTGACGACAAAACCCCACAGCCTAGGGCTGCGGGGTTGGGATGCCTGTTCAATCAGACCTTTTCGACCTGACTGAACTCTAGCTCTACCGGAGTAGAGCGACCGAAAATGAGCACTGCCACTTGGATCCGGCTCTTTTCGTAGTTAACTTCTTCAACCGTGCCATTAAAGTCAGCGAATGGGCCGTCAGTGACCCGAACAACTTCACCTGGCTCAAACAGTGTTTTTGGCTTCGGCTTATCGCTACCATCAGCGACGCGACGCAGAATCGCTTCTGCCTCTTTATCTGTAATCGGTGCAGGCTTGTCAGCGGTACCGCCGATGAAGCCCATCACCCGAGGGGTATCCTTGACCAAGTGCCAAGTCCCTTCGTTCATATCCATCTGTACCAGCACGTAGCCTGGAAAGAACTTGCGTTCACTTTTGCGCTTCTGGCCATTACGCATCTCAACCACTTCTTCAGTGGGGACCAGAATCTCGCCAAAGCCATCTTCCATGCCAGCCAGCTTTACGCGCTCTACCAGCGAGCGCATGACATGCTTCTCGTAACCCGAGTAAGCATGCACAACGTACCAACGCTTAGCCACGGGACACCCTTAGCCAACAATCAAGGAAACAAGCCAGCCGAGCAGGGAATCGAGCCCCCACAACAGCAACGCCATTACCAGAACAACAGCCACAACGATCAACGTGGTCTGCGTGGTTTCTTGGCGAGTCGGCCATACGACTTTACGAATCTCGGTGCGAGCTTCCTTAGCGAGTACAAAGAAAGACTTGCCCTTAGCCGTTTGCAGCCCCACAAAGGCAGCAACAGCGGCAATGGCAAGCAATGCAAGTACACGGTACAGGATCGGCGAAGCAGAGTAATACTGATTGCCAACAACGCCAACAACCACCAAAGCGACTACCACTAGCCACTTGAGCAGATCGAAGCGAGAGCCTTGAGCTTCAGCTTTAGGAGTCATCTATGAAGATCCTGTGAAAAGAAAGCCAGACACACCAAGTGAATCTGGCAGGTCAGGAGGGAATCGAACCCCCAACCTACGGTTTTGGAGACCGTCGCTCTGCCAATTGAGCTACTGACCTAAAACAAAATCAGGCCGACCATTATGCCGGCCCGAAAAAGACATTACAACTGTTTACTCGATGACTTTGGCTACGACACCAGCGCCGACGGTACGACCGCCTTCACGGATAGCGAAACGTAGACCGTCCTCCATCGCGATGGTCTTGATCAGAGTGACAGTCATCTGGATGTTGTCACCTGGCATTACCATTTCAACGCCTTCTGGCAGCTCGCAGTTACCGGTCACGTCAGTTGTACGGAAGTAGAACTGTGGACGGTAGCCTTTGAAGAACGGAGTATGACGGCCGCCTTCTTCCTTGCTCAGAACATAAACTTCTGCAGTGAACTTGGTGTGCGGCTTGACGGTACCTGGCTTGACCAGAACCTGGCCACGCTCAACGTCGTCACGCTTGGTGCCGCGCAGCAGTACGCCGCAGTTCTCGCCAGCACGACCTTCATCGAGCAGCTTGCGGAACATTTCAACGCCGGTGCAGGTAGTTTTCTGAGTGTCGCGCAGACCGACGATCTCAACTTCTTCCTGGATGCGGACGATGCCACGCTCAACACGACCAGTCACAACGGTACCGCGACCGGAGATCGAGAATACGTCTTCGATTGGCATCAGGAACGGCTTGTCGATAGCACGCTCTGGCTCTGGGATGTAGCTGTCCAGAGTTTCCACCAGCTTCTTGACAGCGGTGGTGCCCATTTCGTTGTCGTCTTGGCCGTTCAGAGCCATCAGAGCCGAACCGATGATGATTGGAGTGTCATCACCTGGGAAGTCGTAAGTGCTCAGCAGATCGCGCACTTCCATCTCAACCAGTTCCAGCAGCTCAGCGTCGTCAACCATGTCAGCCTTGTTCAGGAAGACAACGATGTACGGAACGCCTACCTGACGGGACAGCAGGATGTGCTCACGGGTTTGTGGCATCGGACCATCAGCGGCCGAGCAAACCAGGATCGCGCCGTCCATCTGGGCAGCACCAGTGATCATGTTTTTTACGTAGTCGGCGTGACCTGGGCAGTCAACGTGTGCGTAGTGACGCACGGCCGAATCGTATTCAACGTGAGCGGTGTTGATGGTGATACCGCGAGCTTTCTCTTCCGGGGCGCTGTCGATCTTGTCGAAGTCAACCTTGGCCGAACCGAAAACTTCGGAGCAGACACGGGTCAGAGCAGCGGTCAGCGTGGTTTTACCGTGGTCGACGTGACCGATGGTGCCAACGTTGACGTGCGGCTTATTACGTTCGAACTTTTCCTTAGCCATCGAAATCACCCCTAGGAGAAGAATTTAGCAAGTCACACAAACCATTAAAACAAAGGCAGATATTTTCATATCTGCCTTGTTATATGGAGCTCTTGAGCGGATTTGAACCGCTGACCTCACCCTTACCAAGGGTGTGCTCTACCAACTGAGCTACAAGAGCGAAACACTATGCACAACCTGCAAACTTGGAGCGGGTAGCGGGAATCGAACCCGCATCATCAGCTTGGAAGGCTGAGGTTCTACCACTAAACTATACCCGCGGAGCTTGCAGCTCACGCCAAAACTGGTGGAGGGGGAAGGATTCGAACCTTCGAAGTCGTAGACGTCAGATTTACAGTCTGATCCCTTTGGCCGCTCGGGAACCCCTCCTAAGCGAGCCGGCATTCTATATCATGCCAGCCTTCTGTCAAGCATTTTCTCATAAAAAACCTGAGGTTAGCTGCGTTGACGCCGCTTCGTGGCGCTAGCCATTAAAGGCCTTCGCTGCGAAGCGGGCGCCATTCTATGCAAACTACCCTGCGGGTGCAACCCCCTCACAGGGCATTATTTTATGTTTTAACTCATTGAATTCTTTAGAAAGGTTTTGAAGCAGCGTTTCATTCACCTTCATCGCGCTATCTGGCGAAATCAGAACCCAAAATCCTTCTCCCTCAGGCAGATTCGGTGAGCCCTGCGCAATGGAGCGAGCCGCGATCCCGGATGCCGCGAGCCGCTGCTCCAGCTGGCGCGCCATTTCAATCCGGGTGAAGCCACCAAGATAAACACATGCGCCTCGGCCAGCAGACTTGCCTGAATCCCGCCTTACAAGCGCATCTGCCGTTTCGCTCAAGAGATGAATATCCTGCTGCGAGCCCCGGTACAAACTCAACGGAGTCACATCTTTTGCCCGAAGCGGAGCCTCCTGTTGATGCCAGACGTAATAAAAGACATTCAAAACCACCAACAGCAGAAAAAGCCACCGCATAGGAACCTCAAGACAAAGGACAGGCCATCGCCAAACCAACAAAAACCAGATCAGGCACTACCTTGGCATCAGGCACAACACCGGATACCAAATTGGCATCTCCTCCCGTGAGAAATACTACGAAGTCGTTCCCCCAATATTCTTTAGCCAGTTCAAGCTGAGTCAGGACAAATCCTCTGAGCATGAGCATGCAACCGCGCTCCACCGCCTCTACAGTCTCGCGACCAGGGGCGAGGCTCTCGTGAGCCCGCTCGGCAGCCGTATCGTCATAGCGAATCCGCCGGGTATGAGTGCGCAACTGATTACGCATCAAAGGCATACCAGGACAAATGAACCCCCCTAAATGCTCACCATCCGCGGCCACGAAATCCGCTGTAACGGCCGTACCGAAATCGAGCACCAGGCAGGCTCCCGAAGCGAGATGGAAGCCCCCAAGCAAAGCCAACCATCGATCGAGCCCTAGCCGCTCGTAATCGTTGTAACCGTTCTTAACACCGGCCAACTCCCGAACAGGCACAGCGCGTGAGACAGACACTCCAAAAACATCAATTAGTAGAGCAACCAACGAATCCGTCTCTTGCGGAGTCCTCACGCTAACGAGACGGCATTTCTTGAGCTTAAATTTATCGGCGTCACTCAAGCTTGCCAGCAGGGCACTATCGGTACCAACCACCCCTCCTTCGATCGGTGTTACGCCGTCGAAGTCAAGGACACGCCACTTGATAAAGCTATTGCCGCAATCGAGCTCAAGAATCATCACGCAACCTCAAACTGAGCTCACCACCGCTAAAGATTTTTTCCACGCCATCTACCTTCAAACGCAGCGCGCCCTGACGATCAATGCCCATCACAACCCCGTCAACCTGGTTGATACCGGCAATCAGGGAAACATTCCGCCCCTGCCACAGATGGTATCGCTCCCATTCCTCTTGGATTGCGGAGAAACCCGACACCTGGTGGAGCCTGAGGTAATGCTGAAACTTCGCGGCCAACCGTCCAACCAGCTCGTTTCGATCAAAATCCCTGCCCGCCTCAAGGCACATGGATGTCCATTGCTGATCGACCTCATCGGTCGACCGCATATTCACATTAATCCCTACGCCGAGGACAACGTGGCAAACGTCTGCTGGATCCCCCACCAATTCAAGCAAGATGCCCGCGATTTTCTTATCACCTACCAGGACATCGTTAGGCCACTTCAGCCCAGCGCCCGCGATCCCCATATCATGCAAGGCATGCATAACCGCAAGCCCCACAACCAGGCTGAGCCCCTCAATTTGGCGCATGCCACCATCAATTCGCAGCACCAGACTGTGGTAAAGATTGTCGGCAAACGGACTCACCCACTTGCGACCACGACGACCACGACCGGCTGTCTGTCGCTCGGCCAAAATCATAAATGGCGCGCCCATTCCACGCTCTATGGCGCGAAGCGCTTCAGCGTTGGTCGAATCAATGGAGTCAAATATATGGATGGGCCACTCACAGGACTCTTTGGCGCTAATCTCAGCCGAGTCCAAAAGCAGCAGCGGCTTAGCCAGCTGATAACCTCTACCTCGAACCTTATGAACAGATAGCCCTAACTCCGCCTCCAGGTGCTGCAACTGCTTCCATACAGCACTACGACTGATACCCAGCGCAGTACCCAGCGCCTGACCCGAGTGGAAGCGGCCATCTTTCAGAAGTTTAAGCAACGTGAGCATGCAAACTGCACCTGATAATGAGGCCCGCATGATAGCGATGCGCAAGACCGTTGCATAGAAACACAAATGGTCTTTCCTGCGGGCAAAACAAAACCCCTACCTGCATCAGCAGATAGGGGTTTCGGAATTTAATCTTGACGATGACCTACTCTCACATGGGGAAACCCCACACTACCATCGGCGATGCATCGTTTCACTACTGAGTTCGGGATGGGATCAGGTGGTTCCAATGCTCTATGGTCGTCAAGAAATTCGGTAGCCAGCGCGTGCCTTGCGGTCACGTTCCAGCGAATGGGTATGCGATAGGTTTGTGTGTTGTGCGAACTTTCGGTTCATAGCGTCTTCACACACCGCAATCTGGTGCCCTGTATCGGGTCAACAAATTGCTTGGGTGTTATATGGTCAAGCCTCACGGGCAATTAGTATGGGTTAGCTCAACGCCTCACAGCGCTTACACACCCCACCTATCAACGTCGTAGTCTTCGACGGCCCTTCAGGGGACTCAAGGTCCCAGTGAGATCTCATCTTGAGGCAAGTTTCCCGCTTAGATGCTTTCAGCGGTTATCTTTTCCGAACATAGCTACCCGGCAATGCCACTGGCGTGACAACCGGAACACCAGAGGTTCGTCCACTCCGGTCCTCTCGTACTAGGAGCAGCCCCTCTCAAATCTCAAACGTCCACGGCAGATAGGGACCGAACTGTCTCACGACGTTCTAAACCCAGCTCGCGTACCACTTTAAATGGCGAACAGCCATACCCTTGGGACCGGCTTCAGCCCCAGGATGTGATGAGCCGACATCGAGGTGCCAAACACCGCCGTCGATATGAACTCTTGGGCGGTATCAGCCTGTTATCCCCGGAGTACCTTTTATCCGTTGAGCGATGGCCCTTCCATACAGAACCACCGGATCACTAAGACCTACTTTCGTACCTGCTCGACGTGTCTGTCTCGCAGTCAAGCGCGCTTTTGCCTTTATACTCTACGACCGATTTCCGACCGGTCTGAGCGCACCTTCGTACTCCTCCGTTACTCTTTAGGAGGAGACCGCCCCAGTCAAACTACCCACCATACACTGTCCTCGATCCGGATAACGGACCTGAGTTAGAACCTCAAAGTTGCCAGGGTGGTATTTCAAGGATGGCTCCACGCGAACTGGCGTCCACGCTTCAAAGCCTCCCACCTATCCTACACAAGCAAATTCAAAGTCCAGTGCAAAGCTATAGTAAAGGTTCACGGGGTCTTTCCGTCTAGCCGCGGATACACTGCATCTTCACAGCGATTTCAATTTCACTGAGTCTCGGGTGGAGACAGCGCCGCCATCGTTACGCCATTCGTGCAGGTCGGAACTTACCCGACAAGGAATTTCGCTACCTTAGGACCGTTATAGTTACGGCCGCCGTTTACCGGGGCTTCGATCAAGAGCTTCGCGTTAGCTAACCCCATCAATTAACCTTCCGGCACCGGGCAGGCGTCACACCCTATACGTCCACTTTCGTGTTTGCAGAGTGCTGTGTTTTTAATAAACAGTCGCAGCGGCCTGGTATCTTCGACCGGCGTGGGCTTACGCAGCAAGTGCTTCACCCTCACCGGCGCACCTTCTCCCGAAGTTACGGTGCCATTTTGCCTAGTTCCTTCACCCGAGTTCTCTCAAGCGCCTTGGTATTCTCTACCCAACCACCTGTGTCGGTTTGGGGTACGGTTCCTGGTTACCTGAAGCTTAGAAGCTTTTCTTGGAAGCATGGCATCAACCACTTCGTCACCCAAAGGGTAACTCGTCATCAGCTCTCGGCCTTAGAATCCCGGATTTACCTAAGATTCCAGCCTACCACCTTAAACTTGGACAACCAACGCCAAGCTGGCCTAGCCTTCTCCGTCCCTCCATCGCAATAACCAGAAGTACAGGAATATTAACCTGTTTTCCATCGACTACGCTTTTCAGCCTCGCCTTAGGGACCGACTAACCCTGCGTCGATTAACGTTGCGCAGGAAACCTTGGTCTTTCGGCGTGGGTGTTTTTCACACCCATTGTCGTTACTCATGTCAGCATTCGCACTTCTGATACCTCCAGCAAGCTTCTCAACTCACCTTCACAGGCTTACAGAACGCTCCTCTACCGCATCACCTAAGTGATACCCGTAGCTTCGGTGTATGGTTTGAGCCCCGTTACATCTTCCGCGCAGGCCGACTCGACTAGTGAGCTATTACGCTTTCTTTAAAGGGTGGCTGCTTCTAAGCCAACCTCCTAGCTGTCTAAGCCTTCCCACATCGTTTCCCACTTAACCATAACTTTGGGACCTTAGCTGACGGTCTGGGTTGTTTCCCTTTTCACGACGGACGTTAGCACCCGCCGTGTGTCTCCCATGCTCGGCACTTGTAGGTATTCGGAGTTTGCATCGGTTTGGTAAGTCGGGATGACCCCCTAGCCGAAACAGTGCTCTACCCCCTACAGTGATACATGAGGCGCTACCTAAATAGCTTTCGAGGAGAACCAGCTATCTCCGAGCTTGATTAGCCTTTCACTCCGATCCACAGGTCATCCGCTAACTTTTCAACGGTAGTCGGTTCGGTCCTCCAGTTAGTGTTACCCAACCTTCAACCTGCCCATGGATAGATCGCCCGGTTTCGGGTCTATTCCCAGCGACTAGACGCCCTATTAAGACTCGCTTTCGCTACGCCTCCCCTATTCGGTTAAGCTCGCCACTGAAAATAAGTCGCTGACCCATTATACAAAAGGTACGCAGTCACCCAACAAAGTGGGCTCCCACTGCTTGTACGCATACGGTTTCAGGATCTATTTCACTCCCCTCTCCGGGGTTCTTTTCGCCTTTCCCTCACGGTACTAGTTCACTATCGGTCAGTCAGTAGTATTTAGCCTTGGAGGATGGTCCCCCCATATTCAGACAAAGTTTCTCGTGCTCCGTCCTACTCGATTTCATGACTAAGAGATTTTCGCGTACAGGGCTATCACCCACTATGGCCGCACTTTCCAGAGCGTTCCGCTAATCTCAAAGCCACTTAAGGGCTAGTCCCCGTTCGCTCGCCACTACTAAGGGAATCTCGGTTGATTTCTTTTCCTCAGGGTACTTAGATGTTTCAGTTCCCCTGGTTCGCCTCTTGCACCTATGTATTCAGTACAAGATAACCATCTTATGATGGCTGGGTTCCCCCATTCAGACATCTCCGGATCAAAGTCTGTTTGCCGACTCCCCGAAGCTTTTCGCAGGCTACCACGTCTTTCATCGCCTCTGACTGCCAAGGCATCCACCGTATGCGCTTCTTCACTTGACCATATAACCCCAAGCAATCTGGTTATACTGTGAAGACGACATTCGCCGAAAATTCGCATGCTCTAAGAGCAACTCACAAATTTTACCTTAGCCTGATCCGTTACCAGTGAAAGTAACGTTCAGTCTATCTTTCTATCACATACCCAAATTTTTAAAGAACGATCTAATCAAAAGACTAGAAATCAACATTCACCATCACATCGATGGAATGCTCATTTCTAAGCTTTCAGAAGCAGTTTATGGTGGAGCCAAGCGGGATCGAACCGCTGACCTCCTGCGTGCAAGGCAGGCGCTCTCCCAGCTGAGCTATGGCCCCATAACAAAATTGGTGGGTCTGGGCAGATTCGAACTGCCGACCTCACCCTTATCAGGGGTGCGCTCTAACCAACTGAGCTACAGACCCAATTTCGAGCGCGTAACTGTTAGCGTTGAGCTATCAGCTTGGAGCTTAAAGCTGCTTCTATCGTCTTCTTCAATGAATCAAGCAATTCGTGTGGGAGCTCATGAAGCAGCTGCGGTCGTCGATTAAGGAGGTGATCCAGCCGCAGGTTCCCCTACGGCTACCTTGTTACGACTTCACCCCAGTCATGAATCACACCGTGGTAACCGTCCCCCCGAAGGTTAGACTAGCTACTTCTGGTGCAACCCACTCCCATGGTGTGACGGGCGGTGTGTACAAGGCCCGGGAACGTATTCACCGCGACATTCTGATTCGCGATTACTAGCGATTCCGACTTCACGCAGTCGAGTTGCAGACTGCGATCCGGACTACGATCGGTTTTGTGGGATTAGCTCCACCTCGCGGCTTGGCAACCCTCTGTACCGACCATTGTAGCACGTGTGTAGCCCAGGCCGTAAGGGCCATGATGACTTGACGTCATCCCCACCTTCCTCCGGTTTGTCACCGGCAGTCTCCTTAGAGTGCCCACCATTACGTGCTGGTAACTAAGGACAAGGGTTGCGCTCGTTACGGGACTTAACCCAACATCTCACGACACGAGCTGACGACAGCCATGCAGCACCTGTCTCAATGCTCCCGAAGGCACCAATCCATCTCTGGAAAGTTCATTGGATGTCAAGGCCTGGTAAGGTTCTTCGCGTTGCTTCGAATTAAACCACATGCTCCACCGCTTGTGCGGGCCCCCGTCAATTCATTTGAGTTTTAACCTTGCGGCCGTACTCCCCAGGCGGTCAACTTAATGCGTTAGCTGCGCCACTAAGAGCTCAAGGCTCCCAACGGCTAGTTGACATCGTTTACGGCGTGGACTACCAGGGTATCTAATCCTGTTTGCTCCCCACGCTTTCGCACCTCAGTGTCAGTATCAGTCCAGGTGGTCGCCTTCGCCACTGGTGTTCCTTCCTATATCTACGCATTTCACCGCTACACAGGAAATTCCACCACCCTCTACCATACTCTAGCTCGACAGTTTTGAATGCAGTTCCCAGGTTGAGCCCGGGGATTTCACATCCAACTTAACGAACCACCTACGCGCGCTTTACGCCCAGTAATTCCGATTAACGCTTGCACCCTCTGTATTACCGCGGCTGCTGGCACAGAGTTAGCCGGTGCTTATTCTGTCGGTAACGTCAAAACACTAACGTATTAGGTTAATGCCCTTCCTCCCAACTTAAAGTGCTTTACAATCCGAAGACCTTCTTCACACACGCGGCATGGCTGGATCAGGCTTTCGCCCATTGTCCAATATTCCCCACTGCTGCCTCCCGTAGGAGTCTGGACCGTGTCTCAGTTCCAGTGTGACTGATCATCCTCTCAGACCAGTTACGGATCGTCGCCTTGGTGAGCCATTACCTCACCAACTAGCTAATCCGACCTAGGCTCATCTGATAGCGCAAGGCCCGAAGGTCCCCTGCTTTCTCCCGTAGGACGTATGCGGTATTAGCGTCCGTTTCCGAGCGTTATCCCCCACTACCAGGCAGATTCCTAGGCTTTACTCACCCGTCCGCCGCTCTCAAGAGGTGCAAGCACCTCTCTACCGCTCGACTTGCATGTGTTAGGCCTGCCGCCAGCGTTCAATCTGAGCCATGATCAAACTCTTCAGTTCAAACATCTTTGGGTTTTGAGAAAACCCTAAACTTGGCTCAGCAATCGTTGGTTACATCTTTGATTTCTCGCGGAGTAACTTGTGATGCTGATAATCTGTTGACTAGCAGTCTGACTCCACAAGCACCCACACGAATTGCTTGATTCAGTTGTTAAAGAGCGGTGGGTTGAGCCTTTCGTCTCAACCGAGGCGCGCATTCTACAGCGCCCGGTGTATCTGTCAAGCGGTTATTTTAAGAAGTTTTCAAAGTTTCCTCTGCAACTTCAACCACTTGCGCTTCCGATCTCTCGTTAGCGGGAGGCGAATTCTACAGCGTTACTCGCTGCTGTCAACACCTCTTTTTGACGCTTTCGATCGAGAAGATCGAATCGTTAACGGAGCCAGGAAAACCGCCCCACTAACTGCTTCCCAAGCCTCGATGACCTGAAGCCCTGCGCCGCCTAAAATCGTTTAACTCATTGAAACTCAAGGAGTTTTCCGCTTCGACTGCGCCGGAAGTGGGGCGAATTATAGACGTCCAGAATTTGCCGTCAAGCACTAATTTCGGCTTTTATTCCGGCTTCAGCACGATACGCGCAAAAGCCTTCTTGCCAGCCTGACAGACATGGGTAGCGCCCAGCTTATATATATAGGCGCGATCCACCACTTCACCATCGATGCGCACGCCGCCCGAACCAAGAAGATCTCGCGCTGCTGCAGCATTCTTGACCAAGCCTGCTTTATTAAGGACGGCCGCAATCGGCATATCCTCGGCCGCAGTCAATTCGATCTCAGGCAGATCATCCGGCAATTCGCCATCCTTCATGCGGTTGCCCGCCGCACGATGAGCATTGGCCGCAGCTTCCTCACCATGGAAACGAGCAACAATCTCTTCAGCCAGCTTGATCTTGATGTCCCGCGGATTTGCCCCAGCCTCAACATCCGCACGGAATGCGTTGATCTCATCCATGGAACGGAAGCTGAGCAATTCGAAGTAACGCCACATAAGCACGTCAGGAATGGAAACCAGCTTGCCGTACATAACACCCGGCGCTTCCTGGATACCCACATAGTTACCCAACGACTTGGACATCTTCTTCACACCATCCAACCCCTCCAGCAAAGGCATGGTCAGAATGCACTGGGCTTCCTGACCATAACCACGCTGAAGCTCGCGCCCCATCAGCAGGTTGAACTTTTGATCCGTACCGCCGAGCTCGACGTCAGCACGCAATGCCACCGAGTCATAGCCCTGAACAAGCGGATAGAGGAATTCATGAATGGCGATCGGCTGACTGGTTTTATAGCGCTTGTCAAAATCATCGCGCTCGAGCATACGAGCCACGGTGTATTGGGAGGTCAGGCGAATGAAATCCGCCGGCCCCATCTGATCCATCCAGGTGGAGTTGAAAGCGACTTCGGTCTTGGCCGGATCAAGGATCTTGAAGACCTGAGTCTTGTAGGTCTCGGCATTATCAAGAACCTGCTCGCGCGTCAGCGGTGGGCGCGTCGCGCTCTTGCCACTAGGATCACCGATCATCCCAGTGAAGTCACCTATCAGGAAGATGACCTGATGCCCCAGGTCCTGGAACTGACGCAGCTTATTAATAAGCACGGTATGACCCAGGTGCAGATCGGGTGCCGTCGGGTCGAAACCAGCCTTGATACGCAGCGGCTGCCCACGCTTGAGCTTTTCAATCAGCTCGGACTCGACCAACAACTCTTCTGCACCACGCTTGATCAGCGCTAGCTGCTCTTCAACCGACTTCATAACAGACCCGCAAGGCTCAGATTCAAAGGGACCCAACCATACAAGATCGCGCACCAAATACAAGGTTTGCCGGGTGCGCGGACACCAATCCACGGACAGAGTGTCCGCGGGCTTGCTTCGCAGGTGATTTGGTTATATTTTATACAGTTATTTCATCTTCATCATGTCATTCATCTTTTCCAATTCATCTCTTCAAAAGTCAAATTACCTATGACCACAGAACCATCCAAAGCGCCGCCGCTTTACCCCAAGACCCACCTGCTCGCTGCAAGTGGTATTGCCGCCCTTCTTAGCCTGGCGCTCCTGGTGTTTCCCTCCAGCGATGTTGAAGCCAAAAAGACGACCCTAAGTCTCGAACTGGAAAGCCCTGCTGAACAACTGACACAAGATCAAGACGCTGCCGAAGCCGTCCAAGCCACAAACGAGGCCGCAGCCTCCCCCTTCGCGCAGATCGAAAACAACGCTGAAGACACGCCCGCGTCCGCCCAAGCGGAGCCTGCGATCGAAGAAAAGAAAGACCCGGGCCACCATGAGGTCATAGTTGCCAAAGGCGACACGCTCTCCACTCTCTTCGAAAAGGTTGGGCTGCCGTCGACCCTGGTCCACGAGGTCCTGGCCAGCGACAAGAAAGCCAAACAGTTCGCTCGGCTCCAGAGGGGTCAGAAACTCGAGTTCGAACTCAGCCCAGACGGACAACTGACCAGCCTGCATACCAAACTAAGTGACCTGGAAAGCATCACCCTGAGCAAAAACGACAAGGGTTATGCGTTCAACCGCGTCATCACCAAACCAACCGTGCGCTCAGCCTATGCTCACGGCGTCATTAACAGCTCATTGTCGCAATCGGCCGCACGCGCCGGCCTTTCCCATAGCCTGACAATGGACATGGCCAGCGTGTTTGGCTACGACATCGACTTCGCTCAGGATATTCGCCAGGGCGACGAGTTCGACGTCATTTACGAACAGAAAATGGTCAACGGAAAAAGCGTCGGCAACGGCCCTATTCTTTCCGCCCGCTTCACCAATCGCGGCAAGACCTACACGGCGGTGCGCTACACCAACAAACAAGGCAACAGCAGCTATTACACTGCCGACGGCAACAGCATGCGCAAGGCATTTATCCGTACGCCGGTTGATTTCGCCCGCATCAGCTCAAGATTCTCCGTAGGCCGCAAACATCCAATCCTGAACAAGATCCGCGCCCATAAAGGCGTCGACTACGCAGCTCCCCGCGGCACCCCAATCAAGGCCGCCGGAGACGGCAAAGTGCTGTTGGCCGGACGCCGGGGTGGCTATGGCAACACCGTGATCATCCAGCACGGCAACACTTACCGTACGCTGTATGGCCATATGCAGGGCTTCGCAAAAGGCGTGAAAACCGGCGGCAGCGTCAAGCAAGGCCAGGTGATTGGCTATATTGGCACTACCGGTCTGTCCACCGGGCCGCATTTGCATTATGAATTCCAGGTCAACGGCGTTCACGTTGATCCGCTGGGCCAGAAGCTCCCCATGGCCGATCCGATTGCCAAGTCCGAGCGCTCACGCTTCCTGGCTCAGAGCCAACCCTTGATGGCTCGCATGGACCAGGAAAAAGCCACCATGCTCGCCTCAAGCAAGCGCTAAACCATGGCGCACTATATCGGCGTGATGTCTGGCACCAGCCTGGATGGACTGGATATCGCGCTGATCGAACTGACTCCGGCGATCAAGTTGATCGCCACGCACTACATCCCCATGCCCGCCTCCCTGCGCACCGAAATGCTCGAGTTATGCAGCAGCGGGCCCGATGAGATCGCTCGCTCAGCCATTGCCCAACAAAACTGGGTAAGGCTGGCTGCGCAGGGCGTCCACACGCTGCTCGACGCACAGAAGCTCAAACCTGAAGGTATCCGGGCAATCGGTAGCCATGGTCAGACCATACGACACGAACCGGCCCGTGGCTTTACCGTGCAGATCGGCAACCCAGCATTGTTGAGCGAATTGACCGGCATTGCCGTCGTCAGCGATTTTCGCAGTCGCGATGTCGCTGCTGGCGGGCAAGGCGCCCCGCTGGTTCCTGCGTTTCACGAAGCACTGTTTGAAGAACGGGCCGGCAATCGCGCCGTACTGAATATCGGCGGCTTCAGCAATCTCAGCCTGATAGAACCCGAAAAGCCCGTAGCCGGTTTCGATTGCGGCCCTGGCAACGTATTGCTGGACGCCTGGATACATCAGCAACGGGGCGAGCACTTTGATCGCGATGGTCTGTGGGCTGCCAGCGGAAAAGTCGAACCGGCTCTGCTAAAGGCTCTGCTTGGCGACCCTTTCTTTGTCACTCAAGGCCCTAAAAGCACAGGGCGCGAAGTGTTCAACCTGTCCTGGCTGACCCAGCACCTGTCGCACCTACCGGTCTTCGCCCCTGAAGACGTGCAGGCAACGCTACTCGAACTGACGGCCCTGACCATCGTCCACTCACTGCAGAATGCCCAGACCAACACTCAAGAGCTGCTGGTTTGCGGCGGCGGCGCGCACAACCGCACACTCATGAAGCGGCTGGCCGACTTACTGCCAAACACCCAAGTCAGCAGCACAGCCACTTACGGTGTAGACCCGGATTGGGTCGAAGCCATGGCCTTTGCCTGGCTGGCCCATTGCTGCCTTGAAGGCATTTCAGCGAATCGCCCAAGTGTCACCGGCGCACGGGGTTTGCGCATACTCGGCGCAATCTATCCCGCCTGAATCCATTTTTCGCCGCACAGCAAAACGCCGCAGAGCCGTAAGGCGCTGCGGCGTTCTTATTTAAAGCCTCAGATCGAAAACGAAGAACCGCATCCACAGGTTGTGGTGGCGTTAGGGTTCTTGATGACGAAGCGCGACCCTTCCAGCCCTTCCTGATAATCCACCTCAGCACCCGCCAGGTACTGGAAGCTCATCGGATCGACCACGAGGCTGACACCTTCGCGTTCGACGATGGTGTCGTCATCAGCCACTTCCTCATCGAAAGTGAAGCCGTATTGAAAACCCGAACAACCGCCGCCCGTCACAAAAACGCGCAGCTTTAAACGATCATTCCCCTCCTCATCGACCAGACTCTTCACCTTGTGCGCGGCACCGTGGGTGAATTGCAAAGCCGTGGGGGTGAAGGTTTCGACGCTCATGCTGAATATCTCCCGGCGCTTACGCCGCCATAATGCGTGATGACGCGCATTATCCGCTTCTCCTAGAAAATCGGTCAACTATTTGAGAGGCAGGCGCAAACTACACGTTATGAGCTGCAAGCCTGGCGCTTCAAGCTTGCAGCCTCAGATTGGAGTTAAGGCAACATCCCAGCGTGGGACAGACCCAGACGCTCATCCAGCCCGAACAGGATGTTCAAGTTCTGCACAGCCTGGCCGGACGCGCCTTTGACCAGATTATCGATGACCGACAACACCACTACCAGATCGCCATCCTGTGGGCGATGCACCGCGATCCGGCAAACGTTAGCGCCGCGTACGCTACGAGTTTCAGGGTGGCTGCCAGCCGGCATCACATCGACGAACGGTTCGTTGGCGTAACGCTTCTCGAACAACGCTTGCAGGTCTACGGAACGGTCGACGACGGTTGCGTACAGCGTGGAGTGAATGCCCCGAATCATCGGCGTCAGGTGCGGCACAAAAGTCAGGCCGACATCCTTGCCTGCCGCGCGACGCAGCCCCTGGCGGATTTCCGGCAGATGACGGTGGCCTTTGACGGCATACGCCTTCATGCTTTCCGACGTCTCGGAGTACAACGAGCCGACACTGGCACCACGGCCGGCACCGCTGACACCCGACTTGCAGTCGGCGATCAGACGCGACGCATCAGCAAGCCCCGCCTCGAGCAGCGGCAGGAAACCCAGTTGCGTTGCCGTTGGATAGCAGCCCGGGACAGCGATCAACCGTGCCTGCCTGATTTTCTCGCGATTGACTTCCGGCAGGCCGTAGACCGCCTCGTCCAGCAGATCTGGCGCACCGTGTGGCTGACCGTACCATTTGGCCCACTCTTCAGCGTCCTGCAGACGGAAATCTGCCGACAGGTCGATGACCTTGGTCCCGGCGGCCAGCAGCTCGCCTGCCAGGGCATGGGCAACACCGTGAGGCGTGGCGAAGAACACCACATCACAGGCCCCGAGGGTCTTGATGTCCGGAACGCTGAACGCCAGGCCGTCGTAATGGCCCCGCAGGTTCGGATACATGTCGGCGACGGCCAGTCCAGCCTCGGATCGGGAGGTAATGACCACCACCTCAGCCTGCGGATGCTGTGCCAACAGACGCAGCAGTTCGACACCGGTGTAACCCGTGCCGCCGACGATACCGACCTTGACCATATACCTGCCCTCAACGAACCCACTGGAAAGCTGTCGATGATAGGGGCCGCGCGGCCCGGCGACAACCGCCAAGGTGACGTGTGGCCGCTCTAGCCTCTACTATCGGGCTACCGTGAATCTGGGAATACAAAAAAATGCTCTATCTATGGCTCAAAGCACTTCATATCATCAGCATGGTCTGCTGGTTCGCCGGCCTGTTCTACCTGCCTCGCCTGTTCGTCTATCACGCCCAAAGCGAAGACAGCGTCAGCAAAGAACGCTTCATCGTCATGGAGCGCAAGCTGTATCGCGGCATCATGGGGCCGGCGATGATCGCCACCCTCGTATTCGGCATCTGGCTGCTGAGTCTCAACGCCAGTGCCTACTTCACTCAAGGCGGCTGGATGCACGCCAAGCTGACCCTGGTGGTATTGCTGATCGGCTATCACCATATGTGCGGCGCGCAATTGAAGCGCTTCGCCCGTGGCGAAAACACCCGCAGCCATGTCTTTTATCGCTGGTTCAATGAAGTGCCGGTTCTGATATTGCTGGCTATCGTAATTCTGGTCGTGGTTCGGCCGTTCTAACTTTCAATCAGCACCACCTTATCCGGGGTACTTCCGATGTCGCTGCCCGCTCTGCTTGAACAACGTTTGCGCCTGCCCGTCGTGGCAGCGCCGATGTTTCTGATTTCCAATCCACCGCTGGTACTGGCCTGCTGCCGCAACGGAATCGTCGGCAGCTTTCCGGCGCTGAACCAGCGCGAAAGCAGTGGTTTCAAGGCTTGGCTGGAAGAAATCGAAGCGGGCCTGGCAACAATGGAAAACCCGGCACCCTATGCCGTGAACCTGATCGTCCATCATAGCAACCCACGACTTCAGGCCGACCTGGCCATCTGCATCGAACATAAGGTGCCGATTGTCATCACCAGCCTGGGCGCCGTGAAAGAACTGGTGGATGCGGTTCACAGCTATGGTGGGCTGGTATTCCACGATGTCACCACGCGCCGTCATGCTGAGAAAGCTGCCCAAGCCGGTGTCGACGGCTTGATAGCGGTCGCCGCCGGCGCAGGTGGCCACGCCGGGACCTGGAGCCCTTTCTCACTGGTCGCCGAAATCCGCCAGTTCTTCGACAAAACCCTGCTGCTTGCGGGATGTCTGAACCACGGCCATCAGATTCTGGCCGCCCAACTGCTTGGCGCGGATTTGGCCTACTTCGGCACACGCTTCATCGGCACGACCGAAAGCCATGCGCCTGACGCTTATAAAGAGATGTTGCTCACATCCAGAGCCGCAGACATCGTGCATACTCCTGCGGTGTCTGGAGTGCCGGCCAGCTTCATGCGCCAAAGCCTGGAAAACGCCGGTTTCGACCTGGCCGCCCTGCAGGGCAAGGGCGAGGTGGATTTCGGTTCCAAACTCAAGCCACTGAACGACGAAGCCAAGGCCTGGAAAACCGTATGGTCCGCAGGCCAGGGCGTGGGTGAAATCCATGATCTGCCAAGTGTCGATCAGCTAGTGACACGCCTGGATGAAGAATACCGGCAAGCGCTGGCCCGCGCGACACAACTCGGCGGCCAATGGCCCCGCTGAAATCAACCGGATCAAAACCATTGCTTAACCTTATGAGACAAGGATGCCTGGCATGAGCGAAACCCGTTTCAATATCGTATTCGATGGAGCCCTGCTGCCGGGTGTCGAAACCACCACAGCCAAGCTCAACCTGGCTGAACTGTTCAAAAGCGATGTCAGTGCCATTGAGCGGTTGTTCAGCGGGCGCAAGGTGGCGCTTAAAAGCAACCTGTCCCAGGCCGAAGCGCAGAAGTACCTGGAGGCTCTCAACAAGAGCGGGATCGATGCACGAATCGAAGCCGAACCTTCCCTCGAACTGAACCTGGACGAGGTACAGCATTCGCCGCCGTCGAACGGACGCCACCCGGACTCCATCATCGACCCGGTATCGCCCTACGCGCCACCCCGAGCCGAGGTGGGTGAGGCAATGGCCGAGTACAGCACGCTCAAGCCCTTCAGCTTCGATGGGCGCATCGGACGACTGCGCTTCCTGGGCTGGACCATGGCCTTGACGCTGGTCATGCTGTTTGTGGTGGGCACAGCCTTTTCATTGGGCGTGACCTGGTTCCTCGCCTCCAGCTCCACAGCGGCAATGATCGTCGGCGGCCTGCTGGGACTGATCATCGCACTGGGCTTTGCTTATGTAAGCATCCAGTTCAGCGTCCAGCGCCTGCACGACCTGGGTTGGTCCGGGTGGTTGTGGCTGCTCAACCTGGTGCCGTTCGTGGGCAGTGTCTTCCCCTTCGTACTCATGGCCTTGCCCGGCAACACCGGCGCCAATCGCTATGGCCCCCCGCCGCCGCCCAACAGCACTGCGGTCAAGGTACTTTCGTCACTGTGGATTGTCATGATCGTGGTGGCTTTCCTTGCCGCAATGGCCGGTGCATTCAGCGGCATCACAGAGGAATACGACAGCAGTTCCTTGAGCAGCTATGAGAGCAGCGAGCTCATTGATGAAGACACTGCAGAACCAGCCGTCGAAGCAGCCGAGCCTGCTGCGCCTTCTGTAGACTATGAAGAGGAACAATAAGCGCGCTTCGTGCCGGTGACAGCTCAGTACACTGGTGACGGGCCGTTGCGATGGAGAACTGCATGACCCGTTACGCTCTGATCACTGGCGCCTCCAGTGGCATTGGCCTGGCAATGGCCGAAGCACTCGCCCGCCGCGGTCGCGACCTGATATTGGTGGCTCGACAGCGTGATCGGCTGGAAAGTATTGCAATCGAACTGACTCAGCGTTTTGGCGTGGAGGTGTTGTTCCGGGCCTGTGACCTGGGAGAACCGCTGAGGCTTTCAGGCTTTCTGCTCGAGCTGGAAGAAGGCGAGCGACAGATCGACCTGCTGGTCAATTGTGCCGGTATCGGCACCAGCGGGCCGTTCCTGGGCCAGGACTGGATGACCGAGCAGGACCTGATCGAAGTCAACATCCTCGCCTTGACGCGGCTCTGTCACTCGGTGGGCAACAGCATGGCGCTGCAGGGCGGTGGCCAGATCCTGAACGTTGCATCGATCGCCGCGTTCCAGCCTGGCCCCTGGATGAGCACCTATCACGCCAGCAAGGCTTACGTGCTGCATTTCTCCGAAGCCCTGCGGGTCGAGCTGAAAAAAAGCGCAATAAAGGTATCGGTGCTTTGCCCTGGCCCGACACGAACCGGCTTTTTCGCCCGGGCGCAGCTCAATGAACAGAAATTCAACGACAGTCAAACCCTGATGAGCCCGGAGGAAGTCGCGCTGTATGCCGTGCGCGCACTGGAAAAAAACCGGGCGATCATCATTCCTGGGCGCCGCAATCGCTGGCTGGCGGCGTTGCCGCGACTGGGCCCGCGATGGCTGGTTCGCACGATTGCCGGCATGACCAACAAGGCCTGCTGCCCCCGCTGAATGCCTTTTCCCGTGAAAAACCGGGCTCGCCAATCGCGCCTTAAGTACACTCAAGCTCGACTAACCCAATGGAGAAACAGCTGTGGATACTCTGTTTACCAAGATCATCAACCGGGAGATTCCGGCCAAGATCATTTACGAAGATGATCAAGTTCTGGCGTTCCACGACATCGCCCCTCAAGCACCTGTGCATTTCCTGGTCATCCCAAAGAAACCGATCCGCACGCTCAATGATCTGACCGAAGAAGACAAAGGCTTGGCCGGGCATATCCTGTTCACTGCCCAGCGCCTGGCGCTTGAACTGGGCTGCGAAGAAGGTTTTCGTGTGGTGATGAACT
The DNA here is from genome assembly GCF_057787095.1 of Pseudomonas sp. N-1-13. Classification (NCBI taxonomy): domain Bacteria; kingdom Pseudomonadati; phylum Pseudomonadota; class Gammaproteobacteria; order Pseudomonadales; family Pseudomonadaceae; genus Pseudomonas; species Pseudomonas sp. N-1-13. The sequence goes on from NZ_JBYNRI010000001.1 coordinate 5,280,809, forward strand.
GCAATGAACTTGGGGGACAGACCGTCTATCACATTCATATGCATGTGCTTGGGCAGCGCCAGATGAACTGGCCGCCGGGTTGATACCCTGACCCAACGCAAATCCTGAGCGGCCGATTGAGTTAAACTGGCCGCCGAGATTTTTCCCGGAGGTAAGCATGACTACCCAACGTCACTACTCACCGATTGACCGTCTACTGCTGCAAGCTGATACCGCGATGCGTACGCTGCTGCCCTTCAGTGGTCAGCCCTACCGTCCATCGCCGGCTATCGTGCAGCCAGACGTGCAAATGAGTGACGAGCAAACCCGCCATGTCGCTGGGCTGATGCGCATCAACCACACCGGTGAAGTCTGCGCCCAGGCGCTGTATCAGGGCCAGGCGCTGACGGCGAAGCTGCCCCAGGTACGTGAGGCGATGGAGCATGCCGCCGAGGAAGAAATCGACCATCTGGTCTGGTGCGAACAACGCATTCACCAACTGGGCAGCCATACCAGCGTCCTGAACCCGTTGTTTTATGGGATGTCATTTGGAATCGGTGCAGTGGCCGGGCTGATCAGCGACAAAGTCAGCCTCGGCTTTGTGGCGGCCACTGAACATCAGGTGTGCAAACACCTGAATGAGCACTTGGAGCAGTTGCCGGCCGAGGACGAAAAGTCCCGGGCGATTCTCAAGCAGATGCGCGAGGATGAAGAGCAGCACGCCGAAAGTGCGCTCGAGGCCGGAGGGTTTCGTTTTCCAGCGCCGGTGAAGTTCGGCATGAGCCTGCTGGCCAAGGTCATGACCAAGAGCACCTATCGAATCTGATCGTGCAAGGGTGGCGAAGGGGTTATACCCACGCCACAGCGTTGCAGGCCTGTGCGTTCATCCACGTTCTACAGAAACTAAAAAAGGCGACTCCCATGGGGAGCCGCCTTTTTTGTAGCTGAAACCTTCAGCGTGGCATGTTGCGCGCGTAGAAAATTTCCAGCATCTCGTGTTTCACACGGTCTTCCACCTGATCCCGCTGTTCAGCAGAAAGGTTGCTGGTAGCGTCCCCGAACAGGTAGTTATCAAGCTCGAAGTTCTTGAGCAGCATTTTGGTGTGGAACAGGTTTTCCTGATACACGTTCACGTCGGTCATCTGATACGCGTCGCGAGTGTCTTCGGAGAGATAGTTCTGAATCGAGTTGATCTCGTGATCAATAAAGTGCTTGTGGCCTTCAACGTCGCGGGTAAAGCCACGCACGCGATAATCCACCGTCACGATGTCCGAGTCGAACTGGTGAATCAGGAAATTGAGTGCCTTGAGCGGTGAAATGACGCCACAGGTCGACACGTCAATGTCCACACGGAACGTCGCAATGCCATCCACCGGGTGGATTTCCGGGTAGGTATGTACCGTAATGTGGCTCTTGTCGAGGTGGGCCAGGATGATTTCCGGCAATGGGCCCGGGGACTCTTCGATCTGGCTGTCGGTCGGTGTCACCGGTTCTTCCGAGATCAGAATGGTCACGCTGGCGCCTTGGGGTTCATAGTCCTGACTGGCGATGTTCAGGATGTTGGCACCAATGATATCGACAACTTCCGTGAGGATCTGCGTGAGGCGCTTGGCGTTGTACTCTTTATTGATGTACTCGACGTAGGCCTGCTGGTCCTGCGGGGTTTCCGCATAGCAGATGTCATAGATGTTGAAGCTCAAGGTCTTTGTCAGGTTATTGAACCCATGGAGCTTGAGTTTGCTTTTCACCGTTTGAAAACTCTCTATGTATTGCGGCCTGGCCGCGTGATCAAGCATGCCCGTCAGATGCGAACGACGCACCTGCGTAGGACGGTTAACACCTCTTCGCGATGGCGATTTTGGTTGTCTGTCCAGACAAGGGACCGGCCGGAGGACCGATCACTGCCCTGAAAAAAGTGGCGCATTATGCAGAGGTCGGCTTCTGATCGCCAGAGCTTGCACTGCTTTTATGATGGTTGGATGTCGATTCAACCCAATTCGATGATTTCATAATCGTGAGTGATTTCAACACCGGCGGCGCCGAGCATGATGGAAGCCGAGCAATATTTCTCGGCTGACAGCTCAATGGCGCGCTTGACCTGGGCTTCCTTCAAGGCACGCCCCTTCACCACGAAATGCATGTGAATCTTGGTGAACACTTTCGGGTCTTCGGTGGCGCGCTCCGCTTCCAGGAAGGCTTCGCAACTTTCGACGGCCTGGCGCGATTTTTTAAGGATGCTGACCACATCGAAATTACTGCAACCACCCACGCCCAGCAGGAGCATTTCCATCGGCCTTACACCCAGGTTCCGACCTCCGGCTTCTGGCGGGCCATCCATGACGACCACATGACCGCTACCTGACTCACCGAGGAACATGGCTTCGCCAGCCCATTGGATGCGTGCCTTCATCGCCAAGACTCCACTGTCTGAAAAAAGGGTCGCCAGCTTAGCACAGCCCCCCGCCACGGCGGCTTCTGCCTTAGGACGCATGACAAATACGTGTAGGTAAATTCTCAAATCAATTAAGGACGCCTCTGTTAAGCTGGCGCCAATTAGCTGGCGTATGGCCAGCTATAGCGATTGCCATTCGCGCCCCACAAAAAATCCAAATCAATACACCGCGCAGTCTTTCGGGATACAACCATGGTTGCCATTACTCCCACACCCAAGATCAAGAATCTCGACAAACTCTTGATGCATTGTCAGCGTCGCCGCTATCCAGCCAAGCACAACATCATCTGCGCGGGCGATCGCTCCGACACCCTGTCGTTCATCATCAAAGGGTCGGTCACGATCCTGATCGAGGATGATGACGGTCGCGAAATGATCATCGCCTATCTCAACGCCGGGGATTTCTTCGGCGAACTTGGATTGTTTGAACAGGCAGGCAAAGAACAGGAACGTAGCGCCTGGGTACGGGCCAAGGTCGAATGCGAGGTCGCGGAGATCAGCTATAGCAAGTTCCGGGAACTGTCGGTGCAGGATCCCGACATTCTTTACGTCCTCAGCGGACAAATCGCACAGCGCCTGCGCAACACTACCCGCAAGGTGGGCGACCTCGCCTTCTTCGACGTGACCGGTCGCGTCGCCCGCTGCTTGCTGGAACTGTGCAAGCAACCCGATGCCATGACCCACCCGGACGGCATGCAGATCAAGGTGACGCGCCAGGAAATCGGCCGGATTGTGGGTTGCTCGCGGGAGATGGTCGGTCGTGTGCTCAAGGATCTGGAAGAGCGCAACCTGGTCAGCGTCAAAGGCAAGACCATGGTGGTCTTTGGGACGCGCTAGGCGAGCAGCCTGGTCAGCAGTTCCCGGTACAGCGCCTCAAGCCGCTGCAACGCGTGAGGCGCCGGGAATTTTTCATGCAAGGCAATATGACTCTCGGCGCGCACTCGCTGCGCCAGGCCACAGGCTTCATTGAAACGATTGACCGCGGCAACCATCGATTCGCGTTCGTTCTCCAGCAACAGGGCTCCATGCACCAGACCCACCGGGCGTTGGCCGCCCTTGCTCTGACGCCAGCGCTGAGCAGTGCCGACCATTTTCCGGCCGTCGAGATTGACGTTGAATCGACCGTCGCAGAACGCACCCTCGACTTCACCCAACGAAGCCACCCCACCCAGCTCATCCAATAACTGGCAGATCGGATCACACAACCGGCGATAACCGGTTTCGATGCGGCCATGGTCGCCTTCACTACGCGGCGGAGCGTAAACCAGGGCGATATTGACGGTGGCGGCAGACTGCGGCACCGGCTCACCGCCGGTTTCGCGCAGCAGCACTGGCCAGTCGTGGGCCGCCGAGATTTGGCAGGCGTGTTCGAACCCCGGTAAACGACTCAAACGACGAGGCATGACCAGCGCGCGATCATTGGGCTGCCAGAACAACAAGCCGAACTCAGCGTCGCCTGCACAGATGCTGGCCAGCAAATCCTGTTCGGCTTGCAGACCGGCTTCGACGGTCAGGGAAATCACCGGCGACATTGAATCAATCCAGCGTCGAGCCGCTTATCGGAACGCCGCGTTCAGGGAAGAACAGACGTTGCAACTCGGTACCCGGATTTTCCGCGCGCATGAACGCTTCGCCCACCAGGAACGAATACACATCGCTGACTTCCATCAGTTCGACATCGGCCCGGTTCAGGATCCCGCTCTCGGTGATCACCAAGCGATCACGCGGAATACGCGGCAACAAATCCAGAGTCGTTTCCAGGCTGACTTCGAAAGTATGCAGGTTACGGTTGTTCACCCCGACCAGCGGAGTATCGAGGGTCTTCAAGGCCCGCTCCAGCTCCTCGCCATCGTGGACCTCTACCAGGACATCCAGGCCCACGCCTTTGGCGACCGCCGCCAGCTCGGCCATTTTCACATCGTCCAGGGCGGACACAATCAACAGCACGCAATCTGCGCCCAGGGCTCGGGCTTCAACGATCTGGTAAGGATCGATCATGAAATCCTTGCGAATCACCGGCAGCTTGCACGCCTCCCGCGCCTGTTTGAGGTATTCATCGGCGCCCTGGAAAAAATCAATATCGGTCAGCACCGAAAGGCAAGTCGCACCGCCCTTCTCATAGCTCTTGGCGATGTCGGCGGGGACGAAGTGTTCACGAATCACGCCTTTGCTGGGGGAAGCCTTTTTAATTTCGGCAATCACCGCTGGCTGCTTTCTCTTGGCCTGATCGATCAGCGCCTTGGCAAAGCCACGCGGCGCATCCGCTGCCCGCGCCAAGGTTTCCAGCTCTGCCAGACTGACCCGAGCACTGCGTTCGGCAACCTCTTGAGCCTTGCGAGCCAGAATGTTTTCCAGAACCGTTGGCACACTCATCCTTCGTTCTCCACTTTGAATACGGCGGTAAATGCACCCAACTCTTCGAGTTTTTCCCTGGCAAGGCCGGTGTGCAACGCATCATGGGCCAGTTCCACGCCCTGCTTGAGGCTGCTGGCGTGATCCGCCGCATACAACGCGGCGCCCGCATTGAGCACGATCATCTCGGCGGCCTTCTGGCCATTTTCAGTCTTGCGGCGCCCCAAGGCATCGCGAATCAGCTCCAGCGACTGGGCCGGCCCATCCACCGCCAGCCCATGCAGGCTCTGGCTCTTCATGCCCAGGTCTTCAGGTTCGACCCAATACTCGCTGATCTGATCATTTTTTAATTCAGCCACGTACGTGGGTGCAGCCAGGCTGAATTCGTCCAGGCCATCCTTCGAATGGACCACCAGCACGTGCTTGCTGCCCAGACGCTGCAAGACCTCGGCCAGGGGTCGGCACAATGCCTGGCTGAACACACCGACCACTTGATGCTTCACGCCGGCCGGATTCGTAAGCGGGCCGAGCATATTGAACATCGTCCGCAGGCCCAGATCACGACGCGGCGCGGCGGCGTACTTCATGGCGCGGTGGTGGGTCTGGGCGAACATGAAACCGATGCCCACGTTATCGATGCAACGCGCCACCTGTACTGGCGTCAGGTTCAGATAGATCCCGGCCGCCTCCAGCAGGTCGGCGCTGCCACTCTTGCCGGAGACCGCACGATTGCCATGCTTGGCAACGGTGCAACCGGCCGCGGCGACAACGAAGGCCGAGGCCGTGGAAACGTTGAAGATATTGGCGCCGTCACCGCCGGTGCCCACCACATCCACCACGCCATCCAGGGTCTTGAGTTCGACCTGGTCCGCCAGCTCGCGCATGACCGAAACCGCGCCGACGATCTCATCGATGCTCTCGCTCTTCATGCGCATGGCCATCATGAACGCGCCGATCTGCGCATCCGAGCATTGGCCGGTCATGATTTCGCGCATCACATCGCGCATTTCGTCGGTGCTCAGGTCGAGATGGCCGACGATACGGCTCAGGGCTGTCTTGATATCCATGAAAAGTCCTTAGCGCGTGCCGCCGGTTTGTTTGAGGAAGTTGGCGAACAGCTCGTGACCCTGTTCGGTGAGAATAGACTCGGGGTGAAATTGCACGCCTTCGATATTCAACGTTTTGTGACGAAGCCCCATGATTTCATCCACAGAGCCGTCCTCGAGCTGAGTCCAGGCGGTCAGCTCCAGACAATCTGGCAGGGTTTGGCGCTTGACGATCAGGGAGTGGTAGCGGGTGACGGTCAGCGGAAGATTCAGACCTTCGAACACGCCCTTGTTCTCGTGAAATACCGGGCTAGTCTTACCGTGCATGACTTGCCGGGCGCGCACCACGTCGCCGCCAAAGGCCTGGCCGATCGACTGGTGCCCCAGGCAGACACCCAGGATCGGCAGCTTGCCGGCGAAATACTTGATGGCTTCGATGGAAATGCCCGCTTCGGTCGGCGTGCAAGGACCGGGAGAGACCACGATGCGCTCGGGCTTGAGGGCTTCGATTTCGGCGATGGTCAGTTCGTCGTTGCGCACGACCTTGACCTCGGAGCCCAGCTCGCCCAGGTACTGCACAACGTTGTAGGTAAAAGAGTCGTAGTTATCGATCATCAGCAACATGGCGTAAGCAACCTATTGAATTCACTGACTTGAAATACAGCCTTCGGAGAGTGACCCGCGCGGTGTTGCGCTTGGCGAGGCGTGTGATGGGCCAGCGAAGCGACTTTCAAGCGGGTAAAGAAGGCAAATCGGTACAGGTCCGGCCAGGCCGGCAGAGAACGTTCAGGCGCGCCAACGCCAACGGGCGTGTGCCTTGATCAATTGATCCAGAAGTTTGCTGACAATCGACACAGGGGAAGTCTCGTTCATACGTTCCGGCACAGTAGCTTAGCTGGACGGTGCACGCAATATGACGACCCCCGAAGGGCTTTGAAACAATCGCGACGAGCCTGATGGATGGCAAAACGCCGGAAGTTTTTGGTACTGTCGTTTCGTTTTCTAACAACAATAAGATAAAAACGGACTTTCTCATGCTAAGAAAAACGTTGTTCGTACCAATGGCCGGCTGTCTGCTGGCAATGGCCTGCGCCCAGGCGAGCGCCGCGCCCAATCCCTACTCCAGCTTCATCGTGTTTGGCGACAGCCTCAACGATGCCGGCCAGTTTGCCGACCCGGACGGTCCGTCCGGGGCCACGCAACGCTTTACCAACCGCACCGGCCCGCTCTATCTCGACGGAAGCGGCGAATCCTATTCCCTCAATTCCACCCAACTGCTGGGCGGACGGTTGGGCTTTTCCGATGATGAAACCGCGGCATCCACCTCGGCGGTTCGTGCCAGCGAAGGCCAGGCCGATGGCAACAACTGGGCCGTGGGCGGGTATCGTACCGACCAGATCCTCGAGTCGATTACCGGCGTTTCCGACACTGGCGAACGCAGCCGTGACGGATACCTGCTGTCCAACGGCCTGCGTGCCGACCCGAACGCGCTGTACTACCTTTCCGGGGGCGGTAACGACTTCCTCCAGGGTCTGGTACTGACCCCCGCCCAGGCGAACGCCGCCGCGGACCGCCTGGCCGACAGTGTCCAGGTGCTGCAAACCGCCGGAGCCCGTTATGTGATGGTCTGGCTGCTGCCCGACCTGGGCCTGACCCCTGCGCTCAATGGCACGCCTTTGCAAGACGCCGTTTCGCAGCTCAGCAACCAGTTCAACCAGCAACTGGTCACGCGGCTGCAAGGCATTGATGCCGAAATCATTCCACTGAACGTTCCGCTACTGCTGCAGGAAAGTTTCGCCGATCCAGCACGATTCGGCCTCGCCACCGGCGAGAACCTCACCGCCACCTGCTTCAGCGGCAACGGCTGCACGGAAAACCCCACCTATGGCATCAACAGCGCGACGCCAGACCCCACCAAGCTGATCTATAACGACTCGGTCCACCCCACCGAGACCGGACAGCAACTGATCGCCGATTACGCCTTTTCCCTGCTCGCGGCGCCATGGGAGCTGACATTGCTGCCGGAAATGGCCCACTCGACCCTGCGCGCCCACCAGGATGAATTACGCAGCCAGTGGCAATCGGACTGGGAGAACTGGCAAGCCGTCGGCCAATGGCGGGCGATCGTCGCAGGCGGCGGCCAGCACCTGGACATCGACAGCCAAAGCAGTGGCGCCAGCGCCGACGGCAGCGGCTACAGCCTGAACGTCGGTGGCAGCTATCGTCTCAACGAGGCTTGGCGCGTGGGTGTAGCCGCCGGTTTCTACCGCCAGGACATGGAGGCAGGCAGCGCCGATTCGGACTACAAACTCAACAGCTACCTGGCCACCGCTTTCGCCCAGTTCCAGCAGAACCGCTGGTGGGCCGATGCCGCGTTGACCGGCGGCAAGCTCGACTACGACAACTTGGAGCGCAAGTTCGACCTGGGCGTCAACCAGGCGCAAGAGAAAGGTGACACCGACGGTCACCTGTGGGCCTTCAGCACGCGCCTGGGCTACGACATCGCCCAGCCGGGCAGTCAGTGGCACCTGTCACCGTTTATCAGCGCCGATTATGCGAAGGTGGAAGTCGACGGGTATTCAGAAAAGAGCAGCCGCTCCACCGCCCTGACTTTCGATGACCAGACCCGCGACTCGAAACGCTTGGGCATTGGCTTGCAAGGCAAATACAACTTCACCCGTCAGACCCAGGTGTATGGCGAATATGCCCACGAACGCGAGTACGAAGACGACACCCAAAAAGTGAACATCGCCCTCAACAGTCTGCCGGCCAATGATTTCACGCTTGAAGGCTATACGCCGCAGAGTCATTTGAATCGCCTGAGCCTGGGGGTCAGCCACAAGTTGACCAACGATCTGGCCCTGCGGGGCGGTTATACGCTGCGCAAGGACGATGACTTTACCCAGCAGGGCGTGAATGTCGGGGTCAGCCTGGATTTCTGATCGAGATAACCCTGTGTGGGAGCGAGCCTGCTCGCGATGAGGCCGGCATGTTCGACACATGCATCGCCTCGCGAGCAGGCTCGCTCCCACAGTTGATCAGCTTCCCTTCAGTCGCCTGGGGTCTGCTCGGCCAGCGCCACGGCACGGAACATTGCCCGGCGCTTGTTCAGGGTTTCTTCCCACTCCAGCACCGGCACCGAGTCGGCCACGATCCCGCCGCCGGCCTGCACGTGCAGCTCACCGTCCTTGATGACGGCGGTGCGGATGGCAATGGCAGTGTCCATGTTGCCGTTCCAGGCAAAATAGCCCACGGCCCCGCCGTACACCCCACGCTTGACCGGCTCCAGTTCGTCGATGATTTCCATGGCGCGGATTTTCGGGGCGCCAGACAACGTTCCTGCCGGCAGGATGGCCCGCAGGGCGTCCATCGCCGTCAGCCCGGCCTTCAACTGGCCCGTGACGTTGGAGACGATGTGCATCACGTTGGAATAACGCTCGATGACCATCTTTTCGGTGAGCTTCACCGAACCGACTTCCGAGACGCGCCCGGTGTCATTGCGGCCCAGGTCGATCAGCATCAGGTGCTCGGCGATTTCCTTGTCATCCGACAGCAGGTCCTCTTCCAGCGCCCGATCGGCTTCCTCCGTGGCCCCACGAGGGCGGGTGCCAGCGATAGGCCGCACAGTGATCAGGTTGTCTTCGACCCGCACCAGCACTTCGGGTGAACTGCCCACAACATGGAAGTCACCGAAATTGAAGAAGTACATGTAAGGCGTCGGATTGAAACAGCGCAGTGCCCGGTACAGGTCGATGGGCGCGGCCTTGAAGTCGATGGACATCCGTTGCGACGGCACCACTTGCATGCAGTCGCCGGCCAGGATGTATTCCTTGATGGTATCGACGGCCCTTTCGTAATCGTTCTGAGTGAAACTGGAACGGAACACCGGGTCGGCCGCCGACTGTTTGCTGAAATCCAGGCCAGGACGCGGCGTGATCGGCTGCCGGAGTTTTTCCAGCAGCGCCTGAAGACTTTTCTGACCTTGCTCGTAGGCGTCTTCCCGGGACGGATCGGCCAGGACAATGGCGTGCATCTTGCCGGCGAGGTTATCGAAGACGACCACTGCGTCAGAGACCATCAGCAAAATGTCCGGCACGCCCAGCGGGTCCGGGTTCGGGCAGGTGCCCAGACGCTTTTCCACATAGCGTACGCAGTCGTAGCCGAAATAACCCACCAGGCCACCGTTGAACCGCGGCAGGCCGGGGATGGTAGGCACGTTGTAGCGAGCCTTGAAGGTTTCGACGAAGGCCAGCGGATCTTCGACCTCCAGGCTTTCGATCTCGACGCCGTCATGGGTCACGCTGACACGATGGTCATGGACCCGCAGCACCGTGCGGCACGGCAGGCCGATGATGGAATAACGGCCCCATTTCTCACCGCCCTGCACCGATTCGAGCAGGTATGAGTTGGGCTCATCGGCCAGCTTGAGGTAGATCGACAGCGGCGTGTCGAAGTCGGCCAGGGTTTCGCAGGCAAGCGGGATACGGTTATAGCCGGCAGCGGCTAGACGCAGGAATTCTTCGCGGATCATGGTGTGCCTCGTGGCAGGAGGAGCTGACAGTCAGGTATGCAAACGCGCCGGATAACCGGCCAGGATCAGGTCAGGCGCGCCAACGCCAGCGGGCCAGGGCCTTCATGACTTTCATCCAGAGTTTGCGAGTGACCACCACGATGGCGTTTCCAGAAGAGGATTGAACAGCGTCGGGCAACGTTATCTCAGCGGCCGGGTCCAGGCAACCGGGAATTAACAGGCGCAAATCGTCGATCACCAGCGCGGGAAACTCTTCGGCGATCGGCCGGCCATGGTTGTAGCCGTAGCTCAGTGCCACACATTTGACCCCGGCGGCTTTCGCCGCCAACACATCGCTGCGCGAGTCGCCGACGAACAGCGATTGAGAGGCCGGGATGTTGGCCATTTTCATCACGAAAAACAGCGCGGCCGGGTCAGGTTTTTTCTGTGGCAGGGTATCGCCACCGATGATCCAGCGAAAATAACGACCGATTTTCATCTGATCCAGCAGCGGCGCGACAAAGCGCTCCGGCTTGTTGGTGATCAGGGCCATTTCCACGCCTTGCTTGTGCAGCCACTTGAGGGTGGAACGCACACCGGGGTAGACGACCGTCAGTTCGTGATTGCCTTCATAGGCTTCGTTGAACAACTCCAGCGCCCGCTCGGCCTCGGCGTCATCGACGCCCTGGGCATCGATATGGTTGGCCAAGGCCCGCCGCACCAGCATGGGCGCGCCGTTGCCGACCCAGTGGCGCACGGCGTCAATTCCGGCGGCCGGACGACCGAGCTTGAGCAGCATGTTGTCCACGGCCGCCGCCAGGTCCGGCACCGAGTCGACCAGCGTGCCGTCGAGGTCGAACATCACCAGACGCGGCAGGCTGCCGGGGAACAGCTGCTCAAAGCCGCTCATAGACGGGCCAGGGCCAGTTCGGCACGCATCTTTTCAATGACCTCTTTGTAGTCCGGCGCATTGAAAATGGCCGAGCCTGCGACAAAGGTGTCGGCACCGGCCTCTGCGATTTCGCGGATGTTATTGACGTTCACGCCACCGTCGATCTCCAGGCGGATATCACGGCCCGATGCCTTGATCAGCGCGCGGGCTTCGCGCAGCTTGTCGAGGGTACCAGGAATGAACTTCTGCCCGCCGAAGCCGGGGTTGACGCTCATCAGCAGGATCATGTCGACCTTGTCCATCACGTACTTGAGCACGTCCAGGGGCGTGGCCGGGTTGAACACCAGGCCGGCCTTGCATCCGCCTTCGCGAATCAACTGCAGGGAGCGGTCGATGTGCTGGGTGGCTTCGGGGTGGAAGGTGATGTAGGTGGCACCGGCCTCGATGAAGTCGCCGACGATGCGATCCACCGGGCTGACCATCAGGTGCGCGTCGATCGGCGCCGTGACGCCGTACTTGCGCAGCGCTGCGCAGACCATCGGGCCGATGGTCAGGTTGGGTACGTAATGGTTGTCCATGACATCGAAGTGCACGATGTCGGCGCCGGCGGCCAGAACGTTGTCCACTTCCTCGCCCAGGCGGGCGAAGTCGGCGGAGAGAATCGACGGAGCAATAGCGAAGGGCTGCATGACGCACCTGTTTTGAGCGAAATCACGATGGCGCGCATTGTATACCTCAAGATTTGGCGCGCCCACCGTGGCAGACGATCAATACGCCGCGCGGTAGATCTTCTCGATATCGCTGGCGCTCAGTTTGCGTGGGTTATTGCGCATCAATCGCTCGATCCCGGCTGCTTCCACCGCCATGGACGGTATCACTTCGTCCGTCACCCCAAGGCTGCTCAGGCCCTGGGGGATTTCCACGGCAGCACACAGCGCAACCATGGCCTCCACGGCTTCGTCAGCGGCTTCAAGGTCACTCAGGTGCGCGGTCTTTATGCCCATGGCTTCGGCAATGTCGCGCATGCGCTCGACGCAAGCCATCTTGTTCCACGCCATGACATACGGCAGCAACAAGGCGTTTGCCACACCATGGGACACGTGAAAGCGCCCCCCCAGCGGATACGCCAGCGCATGTACCGCCCCGACCCCGGCATTGCCGAACGCCATGCCGGCCATCAGGCTTGCAGTGGCCATGTCTTCGCGAGCTTGCAAATGAGCGGGGTTGGCGTAGGCCTTGGGCAAGGCGCGGGTGATCAGTTTTATTGCGCCGATAGCCAAGGCATCGGTGATCGGCGAGGCATTGAGCGACAGGTAGGACTCGATGGCATGCACCAGTGCATCGACGCCACTGGCGGCGGTCACGCTCCGGGGACAGGTGAGGGTCATCTGCGGGCTGACCAGCGCCACGTCCGGCAGCAGATAATCGCTGACGATACCTTTCTTGAGTTGCGCGGCCTTGTCGGAGAGGATGGCCACGTTGGTGACTTCAGAGCCGGTCCCGGCCGTGGTGGGGATGGCGATCATGGGCGCGCCTTTGCGCGGGACCTGATCGACCCCGAACATATCCTGCAGCTCGCCGTGGTAACCGGCGTAGACCCCCACGCATTTGGCAATGTCGATGGCACTGCCGCCGCCCAGGCCGATCAAGCCATCATGGCCGCCGTCACGGTAGGCCTGCATGCAGTCTTCAACGATGGCGATTTCCGGGTCCGGCATGACCCGGTCGAAAATTTCGTAGTCGCGCCCGCCCAGATGCTGCAGCGCCAGCTCCACGGTGCCGGACTTGACCAGCGCAGCGTCGGTGACGATCAGCGGGTTATCGACATCCAGCCGCGTCAGCTCGGCCGCCAGTTGCTCGATGGCAGCCGCACCGGTGATCAGTTTGTGGGCGATCTTGAATGAGGAAAGACTCATGTGCGCGGCCTCTTATTCGCGTATGGGCTGGCACAAGGATAGCTCGGTATTTAAGGTTGTCTTCCATTCAGCCCATGAATACACCGCAAATCCCCTGTGGGAGCAAGCCTGCTCGCGATGGCGGTAGAACATTCGACATTTTTATCGACTGACACTCCGCTATCGCGAGCAGGCTCGCTCCCACAGGGTACAACACTGACCGTCAGACCTGCGCAGTACGCAGTTTCTCGCTACGCCCACGCAACCACTCCAGAGTCAGCAACAGGATCACCGAAAAGGCGATCAGCAGCGTCGCGGCGGCGGCGATGGTGGGGCTTAGGTTTTCGCGGATACCGCTGAACATCTGCCTTGGCAGAGTTGCCTGCTCGGGACCGGCCAGGAACAGCGTCACCACCACTTCATCGAACGAGGTCGCGAAGGCGAACAGTGCGCCGGAGATCACGCCCGGGGCGATCAACGGCAAGGTCACTCGACGAAACGCCGTCAACGGCGAAGCCCCAAGGCTGGCGGCGGCCCGAACCAGGTTGTAGTTAAAGCCCTGCAGAGTCGCTGACACCGTGATGATGACGAACGGCACGCCCAGCACGGCATGGACCACGATCAGCGAGAAGAAACTGTTGCCCATTCCCAGCGGCGCGAAGAACAGGTAACTGGCCACCCCGATGATCACCACCGGCACCACCATCGGCGAGATCACCAGGGCCATCACCAGCGCCTTGCCTGGGAAATCACCACGGGTCAGGCCAATCGCCGCCAGGGTACCGAAGACCATCGCCAGTACCGTCGCCGCCGGGGCGACGATGACGCTGTTCCTCAGCGCCCGCATCCACTCCGCCGAAGCGAAGAAATCGTGGTACCACTGCAACGAAAAGCCTTGCAACGGGTACACCAGGAAGCTGCCGGAGTTGAACGACAATGGAATGATCACCAGCACCGGCAGGATCAGGAACAACAGGATCAGCCCGCAGAATATGCGCAAGCTGTAGAACCACACCCGCTCGACGGGGGACATGTAAGGACTCAGCATTTCAATCTCCCCTCAGCTCAGGCGCAGGCGGCTGGCGCCCACCAGCCAGTTGTAAATCAGATAAAGCACGACGGTTGCCAGCAACAACAACCCGCCGAGCGCCGTGGCCATACCCCAGTTGATGCTGGTGTTGGTGTAGAACGCGACAAAATAGCTGACCATCTGATCGCTCGGGCTGCCCAGCAGCGCCGGAGTGATGTAGTAGCCGATGGCGAGGATGAACACCAACAGGCAACCGGCGCCGACACCGGCATAGGTCTGCGGGAAATACACGCGCCAGAAGCTGGCGAACGGATGGCAGCCCAGGGAAATCGCCGCACGCATGTAAGTCGGAGAGATGCCTTTCATCACGCTGTAAATCGGCAGGATCATGAACGGCAGCAGGATATGGACCATGGAGATGTAGACACCGGCGCGGTTGAACACCAACTCCAGAGGCTTATCGATAATGCCCATGGCCATCAGGCCACTGTTGATCAGCCCGCCCGATTGCAGCAGCACGATCCACGCCGCCACCCGCACCAGGATCGACGTCCAGAACGGCAACAGCACCAAAATCATCAGCAGGTTGCTTTGGCGCGACGGCAGGTTCGCCAGCAGGTAGGCCAACGGATAGGCCAGCACCAGGCAGATCGCGGTAATCACCAGGCCCATCCAGAACGTACGGGCAAAAATATCCAGGTAGATCGCCTGGTCGGGGGTGGCCGGGGCCAGTTCGCCAAGATCATCGATGCGATGATCGACGGCCGCCAGCAGGTAATACGGGGTGACATCACTGGTGTTGCGGCGGATCACCTGCCAATACGCCGGATCCCCCCAGCGTTCGTCGAGACTCTCCATCGCTTCTTTATAGGAAACCGGCTCGGTGGCGAACGGCAGCGCACGGGCGGTCTTGGTCAGCAGGCTGCGATAGCCGGCCAGCTCCATGTTCAGGCGCTTGGACAAATCGCCCAAGGTCTGATTCTTGCGCGCTTCGGCCAGGTCTTCGCTGGCGGCTTTGTATACCGGCTCGCCTGGCAACCCACGTCCGTCCCAGGCAGCGACCGCGGCGACGGTGCGCGGCATGCCGTTGACCACTTCCGGGTTGCTGACGCTTTTGAACAGCAGCGCCACGATTGGCACCAGGAACACCAGCAACAGAAACAACACCAGCGGCGCGATCAAGGCCTGGGCCTTCCAGCGGTTGACCCGCTCGGCGCGCTTGAGCCGTTGCTTCAGGGTGGGGCTGGTGCCCGCGTTCAGTGGAACGGCGATGGCCATGGCGAACTCCGCAAATCTTTTTGATCGTTACAGAAGCGGCGTGCCGCTTCTGTTCTTTTGAAACGTTGGCCTCTGAGCCGATCGTTCCCACGCTCCGCGTGGGAATGCATCCAATGACGCTCTGCGTCACAAAGGACGCGAAGCGTCCTGGGCGGCATTCCCACGCGGAGCGTGGGAACGATCTCTGTCAGCGGTTACTTCGCCGCCCAGGAGTTGAAGCGCTGCTCCAGTTGCTCACCGTTGTCAGCCCAGAAGCTGACGTCGATCTGCACCTGGTTGGCGATGTTTTCCGGGGTGGTCGGCATGTCTTTCAAGACATCCTTGGACAACAGCGGTACAGCCTGGGTGTTGGCCGGGCCGTAGGCGATGTTTTCCGAGTAGATCTTTTGCTGCTGCGGTGCCACCGAGAAAGCGATGAATTTCTTCGCAGCTTCGGCGCGGGTCTTGTCCAGACCGCGTGGAATTGCCCACGCGTCGAAGTCGTAGATGCCGCCGTTCCACACCACTTTCAGGTTGCTTTCCTTCTGCACCGCAGCGATCCGACCGTTGTAGGCCGAGCTCATGACCACGTCACCGGAAGCCAGGTACTGCGGCGGCTGGGCGCCGGCCTCCCACCACTGGATGTTCGGCTTGAGTTCGTCGAGCTTCTTGAAGGCACGATCCTGGCCATCTTTGCCGGCCAGCACTTTGTACACGTCTTTCGGCGCGACGCCGTCGGCCATCAAGGCAAATTCCAGGGTGTACTTGGCGCCTTTACGCAGGCCACGCTTGCCTGGGAATTGCTTGGTGTCCCAGAAATCCGCCCAACTGGTCGGTGCGGTTTTCAGTTTGTCGGCGTTGTAGGCCAGCACGGTGGACCACACGAAGAAGCCCACGCCGCAAGGCTGGATGGCGCCCTTGACGTAGTCTTCGGCCTTACCGAACAGAGCCGGGTCCAGTTGCTCGAACATGTCTTCGTCACAACCACGGGACAGCTCCGGGGACTCGACTTCCACCAAGTCCCACGAAACGCTCTTGGTGTCGACCATGGCCTTGACCTTGGCCATTTCACCGTTGTATTCGCCAGCGATGATCTTGCCGTTGCCGGCTGCTTCCCACGGCGCGTAGAAGGCTTTGGCCTGAGCCGCCTTGTTCGCCCCACCGAAAGACACCACAGTCAGGTCCGGGCCCGCCGCCATCGTGCTTGCCGCACCCATCATGCCCAGGGTCAGGGCTGTGAACTTCAGGGATCTCAACATTTATTGTTCTCTCCACGTGCAGGGTTGGTGTTGGTACAGCAGGGGGCGATCAATTCGCCTCTAGAAGGGGATCGAGCGCACGCACATGCTCGACTTGCCAGCCAAGCGGAACCACGTCCCCAACAGCGAGCCCGGGATCGAGTTCGGCAATCGGTTGTTTCACGAAGAAGTCATTCTTGCCACAGACCTCCAGGCGAACCCGGACGTGGTCGCCCAGATAGATGAATTCCGCCACCCTCCCTGAGAAGCGGTTGACACATTGTTCGCTTGCGCCGTTGAGGCTCACCCGCTCCGGGCGGATCGACAGGGTCACCGGCTCGCCGGGTTTGCCGACGTTCACCGCCAGGGCCTCGACCTTTTCACCACGCCCCAGCTCCACCAGGCAACGATCGCCGGTCTGGCTGTGCAGGCGGCCGTTGAGACGGTTGTTCTCGCCGATGAAGTTGGCGACGAAGGTGTTCCTTGGCTCTTCGTAGAGGGTGCGTGGCGGGGCAATCTGCTGGATTTCGCCTTGATGGAACACCGCTACCCGGTCGGACATGGTCAAGGCTTCGCCCTGGTCGTGAGTCACATAGACCACTGTCACACCGAGGCGCTGATGCAGATGCTTGATCTCCATCTGCATGTGTTCACGCAGTTGTTTGTCCAGGGCGCCAAGGGGTTCGTCCATCAGCACCAGTTGCGGTTCGAACACCAGCGCCCGGGCCAGGGCCACGCGCTGTTGCTGGCCGCCGGACAACTGCGCCGGGTAGCGTTGGGCAAACGTGTCCAGTTGGACCATGCTCAAGACGCGCTTGACCCGATCACTCACGTCGCTTTTGTTCAAGCCGCGCACGGTCAGCGGGAAGGCCAGGTTCTCGGCAACGGTCATGTGCGGGAACAAAGCGTAGTTCTGGAACACCATGCCGATGTCACGCTTGTGGGGCGGCACGTTGTTGATGGAGCGTCCGGCCAGCTGAATCTCACCGGCAGTGGGTGTTTCAAACCCGGCGAGCATCATCAGGCTGGTGGTTTTGCCGGAACCGGACGGCCCGAGCAGAGTCAGGAATTCGCCTTTGCGAATGTCCAGGTTGAGGTCCTTGACGATCAGGTTCTCGCCGTCGTAGCTCTTTTGCACACCACGAAAGCTGACCAGCACATCACTGGCCCCCGCGCTTGAATCGACCTGGCTCATACCCGCACCTTTTGTATTGATGACTGCTTGTGAATCAAGCCTAGTGGAGCCTGGGGCCTGCGCAAATCGGGGCGCAGGAGAGAATCGCCTCAGCCGGATGGAAGAGTCGGTGTAGGGATTTCCCTACAAGGATGGCGGGATTGGATAAGGACAGTCGTGAGTTATGAGCTGCAAGCTGCAAGCAGGGACAAAAGCGGTGTTGGGGCGTGTCGCAAATGGATATGCCGACACACTGGCCCTGTGGGAGCGAGCCTGCTCGCGATGGCGGCGGATCAGCCAGCATCGTGGTTGACTGACACACCGCCATCGCGAGCAGGCTCGCTCCCACAAGGGAATCGTGGGGATGCTAGAGCAACCTATGCTCCATCGCATACTTCACCAGTTCCGCCAAGGAAGTGATGTTGAGTTTCTGCATCAGCCGCGCTTTGTGAGTGCTGATGGTTTTGCTGCTCAGGGCCAATTGCTGGGCGATGTCGTTGACGTTGGCCCCTTGGGCCAGGCGCTCGAAGACCGAGAATTCGCGCTCGGACAGCAGCGAGTGCAGCGGTCGGCTGTCGGTCAGGCCCACTTCGAAAACCATGCGGTCGGCCAGTTCCGGGTCGATGTAACGTCCGCCAGCCGCGACCTTGCGAATCGCCATGAGCAGCAAGGCCGGGTCGCTGTCCTTGGTCGCGTAGCCGGCGGCGCCGACCTTCAGCGCGCGCGCCGCCATTTGCGCCTCGTCGTGCATCGACAACACCAGGATGGCCGGCGGATTGTTCAACGCACGGATCCGCGGGATCGCCTCCAGACCATTGACGCCAGGCATGGAGATATCCAACAGCACCACTTCGCAGGGCACATGCCGCAGGGTCTCCAGCAATTGTTCGCCATTGCTCGCCTCCCCCACGACCACCAGGTCCTTCGCCAGGCCGATCAACTGCTTGATGCCTTCGCGCACGATGGTGTGGTCTTCGGCTACCAGTACACGGATCACGTTTTTCTCCAGATTCAGAATCTCATCGCGAGCAGGCTCGCTCCCACAGGGTTGTGCGTGTGTGCATCTCAATCAATGTGGGAGCGAGCCTGCTCGCGATAGCGTCAGCCAAGCCAAGCCAAACAAAAATCATCAGGCCTCATTCACCGGTACCCGCACCGCCAGGGTCGTCCCCTCCCCTGGCTCACTTTCCAACGATAACTGCCCGCCCATGATCAACACCCGCTCCCGCATGCCGACCAGACCAAAGGAGGTCGGCCGACCCGTGGCGGGAACGAATCCTACACCGTCGTCGCTCACCGTCAGACAAAGCTGGTCGTCTTCCTGCACCAGCGTCAGTTCTACAGTATGCGCCTGAGCATGGCGCATCACATTGGTCAGCGCTTCCTGGAGAATTCGAAACAGACCGATGGCCTTGGCGTCGCTCAAGGGCGGCAGATTGTCCGGCACCCGCACCAGGCATGGGATCTGCGTGCGCGCCTCGAAACGCCGCGCCTGCCATTCGATGGCCGAGGCGATGCCCGCATCAAGAATCGGAGGTCGCAATGCCGTCGCCACGTCCCGCACCAACTGGAACAACTGGGCAATCAGGCGCTTCATGCTGTTGAGCCGCTCTTGCAGGCCCGGGTCGAGCTGCGCATAGGCCAGTTCGCACATGGACGTTTCCAGCTTCAAGACGGTCAACATTTGCCCCAACTCGTCGTGGACCTCCCGAGCTATGCGCGCCTTTTCCTCTTCCCGCACGCTCTCCAGGTGCGCCGACAATTCGCGCAGCTGCTCCCTGGAGCTGGCCAGCTCCAGTTCGATGCGCTTGCTTTCGGTGATGTCCCAGACGATACCGTCCCACACGTAAGCGCCGTCTTCGAGACGACGGGTAATGGCCTTGATCTCGGCCCAGCGCTCCCGGCCTTCGCGGGTCAGGATGCGCCCCTGCCACGACCAGTCGCTGTCGCTGTCCAGCGCCTGATCCTGAGTGCGGTGATAACTGGCCTTGTCCTGGGGGTGTACGAGGCTGCGCAGGCCGGTGTCGCTACGGGCCAGGGTCGCGGGCGAATACCCCACGAGGCTTTCGCTGCCCTCACTGATGTAGGCAAAGTCGATCTGCCCGGTTACCGGCGCCCGCTCCAGGCGAAAGACCAGGCCCGGGACGTTGGCAGCGATCCCCTGCAAGCGCGCCTCGCTTTCGCGCAGCGCCGCCAGCGCGCGACGGCGCTCGGTGACGTCGTTTATGTAGACCACCAGGTATTCGGCATCGCGAAAGCGCAGGAAGCTCAAGGAAACATCGGCCGGAAGGATGCTTCCATCAGCCCGCACGCATTCGGTTTCGAAACTCTGTGGCCCCTCCTCGCTGGCCCGGGCGCGTTTCCACAGGTTCAGCCAGCGATCCATGTGCAGGCCCGGTTCGAAGTCGATCAAGGGGCGCTCAATGATCGCGCCCGGCGCATAGCCCAGCATGATTTCGGCGGCGCGGTTGGCATACCGTACATGGCTATCCCAATTGACCCAGAGAATGCCGACAGTGCTTTGGTCGATGGAAAATTGTGTCAGGCGCAGGGCTTCCTCGCTGGCGGCCCGCTGGGCGATGTCATTTCGCGCATTGCGCAGGCGCCGCTCCAGCGCCCTTTGCTCGCGGCGCTGCCAAAACACGATCGCCACGCAGCTCAAGAGCAGGGCCAGCAGCAACAGGGTCAGGTTTTGCCAGAAACCCGGGGTGTCGGTCAGCCGCGGATATTTGGGCTTGAGCCAGCGACTGTGCAGTTGCTCAAGTTCCTTGGCCGGGATCGCCTGCAAACCGCTCTCGATGATGTTGGCCAACTCCGGCCAATCCCGGCGAGTGGCGACGCGCAACAGTTGCGGCAGGCCGATATCGCCTACGACCACCAGCCCGGCGAATTCAGGCTCGACCATCAGTCGCCCCAACTGCGCCTCATCGACCACCGCGTAACCGGCCTGCTGGCTCAACAACAGTTGCAACGCCTGACGCTCCAACGGTACGCCTTGAAGATTCAACGTCGGGTAGTTGCTACGCAAATAATCGGCCGTGGTACTGGGCATGCGCACCGCCACCCGCACTTGAGCATCGAGCTTTTCCAGCTCGACCCCTTCGGCGCCCTTCTTCTGGCCCACGATCAATTGCGGCACGCGCATGTAGGGGTCGGAAAACCGCCAGAGTCGCAGCCCGGCCGGGGTCTGGGTCAGCCCTGGGGCAATATCCACCTCACCGGAGCGCAACGCGGCTTCCAACTGCGCCACGTCCTGGAAATTGCGCCAGGTCAGTTCGACATTCAACGCCTTGCCCAACCACTGCATCAGCTCGACATTGGTGCCGGACAGACGCTGCAAGCGCCGGTCATATTGCGCATAGGGCGCCTGCAACACGAGGCCGACGCGCAGTTGCGGATGCTGGAGCAGCCATTGTCGCTGGCCCGCGTCCAGTTGCACCCCAGTCAACGACGGTGCGGGCGCGGCCCACGCCATCAAGGGAAGCCATAAACAGCCGATAACCCACAGGCAGCAAAAACGCATCATCGAAGTCTCATGCACTGACAAATACTGACCAACCCATTAGGCTGCCGGAAATACTTCTGGTCATGGAATATCCGATGCCCTTTGTTTATCGCCTGGCATTGCCAGCATTGTGCCTGTCGCTGATCCTGCCGAGTGCCTTTTCTGTACAGGCTGAAGAACCGGCCCCCGCGGCGGCGGATCAAGCCACCGAGGAAAAACCGGTCGAGCGTCCGCCTTTGCTCGAGCGCAGCGAGGAAGAAGCGACAGCACTTGAACGGGAGATCCCGGTCCAGGAGCAACAACAGCTACAAACCGGCAGCGACACCTTCCTGGCTCTCTGGAAACCAGCCAACACCAGCGAACCCAAGGGTGCGGTCATCATAGTCCCCGGCGCCGGCGAAACCGCTGACTGGCCTCAAGTGATCGGCCCGATGCGCAAAAAGTTACCGGATATCGAGTGGAGCAGCCTGAGTATCACCCTGCCGGACCTGCAAAGCGACGTCATCGCACCGCGCGTGGTGGAAACACCGCCCGAGACCAAACCGGCCGACGTGGCTGGCGCGGCACCGGACGCCACGACCGCAGCACCGATTGAACAAGTGGCGGGCGGCGAGGCTGACGCTGTAGATCCGGTCGTTGCCCAAACCAGCGAGGAACACCTCCTGGCCGATGCCGAACGTATCTTTGCCCGCATCGATGCCGCACTGGCCTACGCCGAACAGCAGGGCGCCCGCAGTATTGTTCTGCTGGGCCACGGCACCGGCGCCTATTGGGCGGCACGTTACCTGAATGAAAAACAGCCCTCGCAGATCGAGCGTTTCGTGATGGTCGCCGCCCAGACACCGCTCGCAGTCAAGCCCGCCCTGGCCGAACTGACCCCCACCTTGAAGCTGGCCACCGCCGATATGTTCTACATGGACAAACCGCAGGATCGCAATGCAGCGCTGGAGCGTTTACAGGCCAGTAAGCGTCTTAAAGGGTCGAGCTTCAGTCAGGTGTCACTCAAAGCGGTGCCCAACTCATCGGCGCAGCAAGAACAGCTGTTTCGTCGGGTACGGGGTTGGTTGAACCCGCAGAAGCCGGGGGAGTGAGGCTTAGACAAGCCCCAAGCCAGCCACCGTGGTGATCCCCTTCTAGCGAAAGTCCCGGCGCTCGCGGATCAACCGATAGGCGTTGTGCAACTCCCGGGTCTTGTCGGTGGCGTCACGCACTTGCAACGGCGTCGCCCCACTGCCGGCAATCTTGTCCGGGTGGTGACGACTGAGCAGACGGCGATAAGCCCGCTTGATCTGCGACGGCTCGCTGGTGGCCGAAACTCCCAGCAAGCGTAACGCCTCCTGATAGGTCGCGCCGCTGTTGGGCAACGACTGTTTGTGTGGTTCGTAATCCGCCGCCAGTGCCTGGACCTGTTGCGGCGTCCACCCCAGCCATTTGCCCCACTGAGCAAGCAACTCACGCTCGGCTATGCCCGCGCGACCGTCGGCCCAGACCATCCGCCAGCAGGCGCGCAGCACACCCTCAGCCGCATGGGGCTGGGTCGCAAGGCGACGCAAATAACCGCGCAAATGGTCGTTTCCGGTTTTGCCCCGGTTGAATGCGGCGACGGCCCGGCGTTGCGCTGGCTCGCTCAGGTCCAGCGCGCGCATCTCCTGACGCGCCTGCTGGATGTGCCCATCCACCACTCGTCCATCGCTCTTGGCCAGCCGGCCCAGCAATACAAACAGCAACTCATCGTTGCGTAATGCCGGACGGCCACCCAAACGCTCGCGCAGCTGCGCCCAGCCTTGCAGATTAAGTCGCCGATCGAGCGCCTGTCCTAATAACGCTCCCAGCATGGCCCCCGGAATGCTGGCTATGGCAAAGCCCGCCCCGGCTCCAATCAGAGTCCCTGGCCACCACATATCAACGGCTCGCTTCTATCAAGGTTTCAACCTGCGCCAAACGTTCATGAGTCCCCACATCCACCCAGTGTCCCTTCAGGTGCTCGCCGCTGACCTGGCCCTCGGCCATGGCCTTGCGTAGCAGCGGTGCGAGTTTGAACGCGCCGTCCAGGCAACCCTCGAACAACCGCGGATGCAAGACGGCAATGCCGCTGTAGGTCAGTTTGTCGGCAGCCGCCCCGCCATCATGAATCTGTCCGTCGGCCAGGAGGAAATCGCCGCCCGGATGGTGTTCGGGATTATCCACCAGTACCAGGTGCGCCAAGCCGTCCAGAGGTCGGCGCAAGGCGCTGAAATCGTAATCGGTCCAGATGTCGCCGTTGACCACCAGGAACGCCTCGTCGCCCAACAACGGCAGGGCGCGGAAAATGCCACCGCCGGTTTCCAGCGGCTCACCTTCGGGCGAGAAATGAATGCTCACGCCAAAACGTGAACCGTCCCCTAGATAATCTTCGATTTGCTGACCGAGCCAGGCGTGATTGATCACGATGTCCTTGAACCCGGCCCGAACCAAGGCACGCAGATGGTATTCGATCAAGGGAACGCCGCCGGCACGAACCAGCGGTTTAGGCGTGGTAAGGGTCAAGGGCCGCATGCGCTCCCCTTTACCCGCCGCCAGGATCATCGCTTTCATGCCGTCGCTCCGGCCGACTGACGCAGGCTGGAGAGCAACCGATCCAGTTCCGCCAGTTCAGGGCGACGGGCAATGACCGCTTCTATATAGGCAAAGAAGCGCGGCACATCGCCCAGGTAGCGCGGCTTGCCGTCGCGGTGGCAAATACGCGCGAAAATCCCGATGACCTTGAGATGGCGCTGCACGCCCATCAGGTCGCTGGCCCGCAGGAAATCCTCGAAGTCCGGCTGGACCGGGATGCCAAGCGCACCGGCCTGCTGCCAGTAATCCTCGAGCCAGCCACGCACGCGCTCCTCGGGCCAACTGAGAAAGGCATCCTTGAACAGACACGTGACGTCATAGGTCACCGGGCCGTAGACCGCATCCTGAAAGTCCAGTACGCCGGGGTTCGGTTCGCTGAGCATCAGGTTGCGCGGCATGTAGTCGCGATGAACCAGCACTTTGGGCTGAGCCAGCGCGCTGTTGATCAGCAGGTCGCTGGCCTGTTGCCAGAGCGCTTGTTGGGCAGCATCGAATTCGATACCCAGCTCATGCTTGACGTACCACTCAGGAAACAGCTCCAGTTCCCGACGCAGCAAAGCGACGTCGTAGCTGGGCAGTGGCGCGACCATCGGCAGTTGCTGGAAAGCCAGCAGGGCCTGCAGGGCGTCACGGAATAATGGGTCGGCATTGTCGCCGTTGATCACGTCCAGATACGTCTGATTGCCCAGGTCATTGAGCAAAAGAAAACCGCGCTCAAGGTCTTCGGCATAAATTTTTGGCACGTTGATGCCGGATTTAGCCAGCAAAAAAGCAATGTCCACGAAGGGTTTGCAGTTTTCCTGGGGCGGTGGCGCATCCATCACGATCAAACTGCGGCCCTCGCCTTCCCAGCGGAAATAACGGCGAAAACTCGCGTCGCTGCTGGCCGCAGTCAACGTGGCCGGGGGTACGGCGCCCCAGCCCTGCTGAACAAAAAGGATCGGCAGCTGCTCATCGAGCCAAACTTTCAGGTGTTGCAGGCGTACATCTTGGTCAGGCATTGCAAGGGTCTCCGACGGCGCTAGCCGTCAAGCGGGTCATGCTTTATTATCCAGCATCTTTTTCAGACCATCGAGAGGCGTGCGGCCCACACCGCGGGCAGATGGCACGCAGGAAGCCCGGACTAATAAGATGGCATTGAAATCCCCCGCGTTTCGTAAAAAATTTCCGTTGCTGGTCACCGGCAGTCTGCTGGCCCTGCAACCCTTGGCCTCTTCATTCGTCGTCGCGGCAGAGCAGTATGACTGCTCCGTCTCCGCTTCGGGTGCCTGGGACTGTTCGCCCAAGACGCCGGCTGCTGCATTGCCGCCACGTCCGGTGCATGACGGCAGTGCGATTTCCGCCAGCGGCGAGGCCCCGGCCGACAGCAGCTCGGGCGAAGAAGCCGGCGACAAGCCCGTGCTCGTCACCGAAGCCAAAGGCCGCGGCCTGAAGTCTCGCAGTGCGGACTACAGTCACCTGGACTGGGTTCCACGGGAGAACCTCACCCCTGCCCAATTGGCCGAAACCGGTCCTTATTGCGCCGGCGCCTATATCGAGCCCGTTCGTCCTGGCATGAATGACAAGACGGACAAAAGCGACGCTCCGACCTTCCTTGGCGCCAAAGCATCGCGCTACCAGCAGGAAGAGCAGGTGGCAACGCTGGCCGGCGACGTGGTCATGCGTCAAGGCAGCATGCAGGTCGAGGCCGACGAGGCCAACCTGTACCAGGCTGAAAACCGCGGCGAGCTGAGCGGCAACGTGCGCGTTCGCGATAACGGTGCGCTCATCGTCGGCGACCACGCCGATGTGCAGTTGGACACTGGCGAAGCCAAGGTCGACAACGCCGAATACGTGATGCACAAGTCGCGCATCCGCGGTAACGCGCTGTACGCCAAGCGTGCTGAAAACGCGATCATCCGCCTCAAGGACGGTACGTACACCACGTGCGAGCCGGGCAGCAACGCCTGGACACTCAAGGGCAACAACATCACCCTGAACCCGGCTACCGGCTTCGGCACCGCCACCAACGTGACGCTGCGGGTCAAGGACTTCCCGGTCCTGTATACGCCGTACATCTATTTCCCGATCGATGACCGTCGCCAGTCCGGCTTCCTGCCGCCGACCATCGGCACTGGCAGCGATACCGGCTTTTTGCTGGTCACCCCGTATTACTTCAACCTGGCACCCAACTACGATGCCACGTTGTACCCACGTTACATGAGCAAGCGCGGCCTGTTGATGGAAGGCGAATTCCGCTACCTGACCAAGTCCAGCGAAGGTCAGTTCGGTGCGGCGTACCTCAACGATGAAGACGATGAACGCAGCGGCCAGTCCGACTACGACAAGACCCGCTACATGTACAACTGGCAGCACAAGGGCGGGCTCGATTCGCGTGTGCTGACGGAAGTCGACTACACCAAGATCAGCGATCCTTATTACTTCCAGGATCTGCAGTCCGACCAGATTGGTGTCGAGTCAAATGACTACGTGAACCAGCAGGGCGCCGTCAGCTATCGGGGTGACAACTACGTTGCGCGGCTGAATGCCCAGGCTTACCAGATGGCGACGATTTCGAAGATCACGCCGTATAACCGCCTGCCGCAGATCACCTTCATTGGCGACCTGCCGCAGCACCCGTATGGTCTGGATTTCGCCTACAAGACGGAGCTGGTGCGGTTTGATCGAGATTTACGGACCGGCAATTACACCGATGAGGACGGCAACGCCGAGCGATGGCTGGACACCAACGTTCGCGGCCTGGCACGGGCTAACGGCAATCGCCTGAACCTGGCGCCGGTTGTGAGCCTACCAATGGAAGCAAGCTATGGCTTCATCAAGCCGTCGCTTAAATACCAGTACACCCAATACGATCTCGACCTGGATGGCACGGGCAAGTCGCAAATTGCCGCACAGTCTGCCGAGGCTGATCGCCTGCGGGGTACTTATAGTGGCAGCCAGAGCCGCGGCGTCCCAATCGCCAGCATCGACAGCGGTCTGTACTTCGACCGGGACACCCAGTGGTTTGGCAGTAACTACCGTCAAACCCTGGAGCCGCGCCTGTTCTACCTCTATGTTCCGGAGAAAGATCAGAGCGACATCCCGGTTTTCGACACTGGCGAATCCACCTTCAGCTACTCCTCGCTGTTCCGGGACAACCGTTTCTCCGGCTCCGACCGTGTCGGCGACGAGAACAAACTCTCCCTGGGCGTGACCAGCCGCTGGATCCAGGAAAACGGTTTCGAGCGCCAGCGCGTCAGCGTCGGCCAGGCCTTTTACTTCAAGGACCGCGAAGTTCAACTGCCAGGCATCGATTTCAACACGCGTGAAGATGCCAAGTCAGACGTATCTCCTTATGCACTGGAGTACGAATTCCGCTGGAACCGCGATTGGCGAACCACGGCTACGTACAACTGGGACCCGGACACCCGCAGCCCCCGCTCTGGCAGCGCGATGTTCCACTACCAGCCTGAAGACAACCCGAACAAGGTCATCAACGCCGGTTACCGCTACCGCAACGACCAGGTGCGCTACGACCAGACTACTGGCCAATGGTCCGTGGGTGGTGGCGACTATGGCACTCCGGGCACTCCGGGCTACGTGAAGGACTACTACAAGATCCAGCAGCACGACTTCTCGGTCATCTGGCCGGTCGTGCCGCAGTGGAATCTCATCAGCCGCTGGCAGTATGACTACAACCGCAACCGTACCCTGGAAGCCTTCGGTGGTTTCGAATACGACAACTGCTGCTGGAAACTGCGCCTGATCAACCGTTACTGGGTCGACTATGAAGAGTTCAGTCAAGCCGCCCCGGAAAACGAGAAGGGCGACCACGGCATCTTCCTCCAAATTGTCCTGAAGGGACTCGGCGGCCTCACCGGCGCCAAGGTAGAGAGCTTCCTCGACAAAGGCATCCAAGGTTATCGTGAACGTGAAGACCAAGCTTTCTGATTGTCTGCGCCCGCTGATGCTGGGCGCGCTGTTCCTGGGTACTGCGGCCAACGCCGCGGTACAGCCCATCGACAAAGTGGTGGCTATCGTCGACAACGACGTGGTCATGCAAAGCCAGCTGGACCAGCGCGTCCATGAAGTGCAGCAGACCATCGCCAAGCGCGGTGGTGGCTTGCCGCCTCCGGGCGTACTGGATCAACAGGTGCTCGAACGCCTGATCGTCGAAAACCTGCAATTGCAGATTGGCGAACGCTCGGGCATCCGCATCACTGATGAAGAATTGAACCAGGCCGTCGGCACCATTGCCCAGCGCAACAACATGAGCGTCGACCAGTTCCGCGCCGCCCTGGCTCGCGACGGCCTCTCTTACGAGGACGCTCGCGATCAGATCCGCCGCGAGATGATCATCAGCCGTGTGCGCCAGCGTCGTGTAGCCGAACGCATCCAGGTGTCCGAGCAGGAAGTGAAAAACTTCCTCGCCTCCGATCTGGGCAAGATGCAGCTTTCCGAGGAACTGCACCTGGCGAACATCCTGGTTCCTACTCCGGAAAGCGCCAACTCCGAAGCCATCCAGAATGCTTACCGCCAGGCGATGGACATCTACCAGCAGCTCAAGCAAGGCGCCGACTTCGGTCAGATGGCCATTGCCAGGTCTGGCAGTGACAACGCCCTGGAAGGTGGTGATATGGGCTGGCGCAAAGCCGCCCAATTGCCCCCTCCGTTCGATCGCGAACTGAGCAGCATGGCCGTGGGTGACATCACTCAACCAGCCCGCACGCCCGGCGGCTTCATTATCCTCAAGCTGTTGGAAAAGCGCGGTGGCGGTGCTCAGGTGCGTGACGAAGTGCATGTTCGTCATATCCTGATCAAGCCAAGCGAGATCCGCAGCGAAGCCGAGACCCAGCGTCTGGCGCAAAAGCTTTATGAGCGCATCGAAGCGGGTGAAGATTTCGCCGAGCTGGCCAAGAGCTTCTCGGAAGACCCGGGTTCAGCCCTCAACGGCGGCGACCTGAACTGGGTTGACCCGAACGCACTGGTGCCCGAGTTCCGCCAGGTGATGGCCGAGACACCACAAGGCCAGTTGTCCAAGCCGTTCAAGAGCCCTTATGGCTGGCACGTACTGGAAGTCCTTGGCCGCCGCGCCACCGACAGCACCACCCAGGCTCGTGAACAACAGGCGATGACCGTGCTGCGCAACCGCAAATACGACGAAGAGCTGCAAACCTGGCTGCGTCAGATTCGCGATGAAGCCTACGTCGAAATCAAACTCCCTGGTGCAGACCAGGCAGCGCAGTGAAACCCAAGCGTTTCGCGCTGACACCCGGCGAGCCTGCCGGCATCGGTCCCGACCTGTGCCTGCTGCTCGCCTCGCAACCCCAGCCACATCCCCTGATAGCCATCACCAGCCGCGACCTGCTCCTCGAGCGGGCTGCGCAGCTGGGGGTGGTCGTCGACCTGCTGCTGGTGACACCGGGAGCCTGGCCGGATGTCCCGGCACCCGCCAACAGCCTGTATGTCTGGGATACGCCACTGGGCGCCCCGGTGGTTACCGGGCAACTGGACAAAACCAACGCGGCATTCGTCCTGCAAACCCTGACCCGCGCTGGCCAGGGCTGCCTGGACGGGAGCTTCGCCGGCATGATCACCGCTCCGGTGCACAAGGGCGTGATCAACGAATCCGGGATTGCCTTTTCCGGACATACCGAGTTCCTGGCGGACCTGACCCACACCACGCAGGTGGTAATGATGCTCGCCACCCGCGGCCTGCGCGTGGCACTGGTGACCACGCACCTGCCCTTGCGGGACGTCGCCGATGCCATCACCCCGCAACGCCTGGAGCGGGTCACGCGGATATTGCACGCCGACCTGCAGGAAAAGTTCGGCATCGCCCGGCCCCGTATCCTGGTGTGCGGGCTCAACCCCCATGCCGGTGAAGGCGGACATCTGGGCCATGAAGAAATCGACACCATAGAACCCACCTTGGAGCGCTTGCGCAGCGAGGGCATGGACCTGCGTGGCCCGCTGCCTGCCGACACTCTGTTCACCCCCAAATATCTGGAGCACTGCGACGCGGTGCTGGCGATGTACCACGATCAGGGCCTGCCCGTACTGAAGTACAAAGGCTTCGGCGCGGCAGTCAACGTAACCCTGGGCCTGCCGATCATCCGCACATCGGTGGACCATGGCACCGCCCTGGACCTGGCCGGCAGTGGCAGGATCGATACCGGCAGCCTGCAGGTCGCCTTGGAAACCGCCTACCAGATGGCCGAGACCCATTTATGACCGAGCAATACCAACACCGCGCGCGTAAGCGCTTCGGCCAGAACTTCCTGCATGACGCTGGCGTAATCGATCGCATCCTGCGCTCCATCAATGCCAAACCCGACGATCGCCTGCTGGAGATTGGCCCGGGCCAGGGCGCGCTGACCGAAGGCCTGCTCGGCAGCGGTGCGCAACTGGATGTGGTGGAACTGGACAAGGATCTGATCCCGATCCTCAACCAGCAGTTCGCTGGCATGAGCAATTTCAACCTGCACCAGGGCGACGCGCTGAAGTTTGACTTCAATAGCCTGGAGGCTGCGCCCAATAGCCTGCGGGTGGTGGGGAATCTGCCGTACAACATCTCCACGCCGCTGATCTTTCATCTGCTGAGCAACGCTGGCCTGATCCGCGACATGCACTTCATGTTGCAAAAAGAGGTGGTCGAACGGCTCGCTGCTGGCCCTGGCGGCGGTGACTGGGGTCGCCTGTCGATCATGGTTCAGTACCATTGCCGGGTAGAACATCTGTTCAACGTAGGCCCTGGGGCATTCAACCCGCCCCCCAAAGTCGACTCGGCCATCGTCCGCCTGGTACCCCATGCCGTCCTGCCGCACCCGGCCAAGGATCATCGCCTGCTGGAGCGCGTCGTACGCGAAGCTTTCAATCAGCGTCGCAAAACCCTGCGCAACACCCTGAAGCTATTGCTCAGCAGCGCCGAAATCGAAGCCGCCGGCGTTGACGGCAGCCTGCGTCCCGAGCAATTGGACCTGGCGGCGTTCGTGCGCCTGGCCGACAAACTCAGCGAACAGGTAACGCCCAAAGCCGACGCCATCTGACAAGCTCATCGCTATCGGGTGGGACGTCTGGTCTACTACCCGATACATGGCCTAGACTGATCTTCTCAGCTACGCCCGCGTCCCGCTTCGCTTTTAAGGCCTTTTTGCATGTCCGATCTTCGTTATCAGGTCGACGTCAGCGTCGCCACCCGCTTTCTGGCAGAACAGTCGCAACCCGAGCACAACCGTTTCGCCTTCGCCTATACCATTACCGTGAGCAACAACGGCTCATTGCCAGCCCGCCTGCTATCACGCCACTGGGTCATCACCGACGGCGATGGTCATGTTGAGCACGTGCGGGGCGAGGGTGTGGTCGGTCAGCAACCGCTGATCGACGCTGGAAAAAGCCACAGCTACAGCAGCGGGACGGTGATGACGACCAAGGTCGGCACCATGCAGGGCACGTACCAAATGCTGGCGGAGGACGGCACGCGTTTCGACGCGATCATCAAGCCGTTTCGCCTGGCGGTACCCGGAGCCCTGCACTGATGGCGACGTATGCGGTCGGCGATCTGCAAGGTTGCCTGGACCCGCTCAAATGCCTGCTGGAACGGGTCGCCTTCGACCCACAGAAAGACACGCTGTGGCTGGTGGGCGATCTGGTCAATCGCGGCCCACAATCGCTTGAGACCTTGCGCTTTCTCTACAACATCCGCGATTCACTGGTCTGCGTGCTCGGCAATCACGACCTGCACCTGCTGGCCGCCTGGCAGAACATCGAGCGCCTGAAAAAATCCGATACCTTGAGCGAGATCCTCGATGCCCCCGATTGCGTCGAGCTGCTGGAATGGCTGCGCCTGCAAAAGCTCATGCACTACGACGAGCAACGCAATCTGGCGCTGGTGCACGCCGGCATCCCACCCCAGTGGTCCTTGCGCAAGGCGCTCAAGTACGCCGGCGAAGTCGAACACGCGCTGCGCGACGACAACCTGTTCGGCCCCTACCTGGATGGCATGTACGGCAATGAACCGGTCAAATGGGACAACGATCTCACCGGCACCGCCCGTCTGCGAGTCATCACCAATTATTTCACCCGCATGCGCTTCTGCACCCGCGACGGTAAGCTGGACCTCAAGGGCAAGGAAGGCATCGAGACCGCGCCACCTGGCTACGCCCCTTGGTTCAAACACAAAGAGCGCAAGACCCGTAATCTGAAGATCATTTTCGGGCACTGGGCGGCACTGGAAGGCCAATCCGACGAACCTGGGGTTTTCGCCCTCGACACCGGATGCGTATGGGGTAGCGCGATGACGCTGATGAACGTCGACTCTGGCGAGCAACTGCGTTGCGAGTGTGACGAACAGGGTCACGCCAAATCCCTTCATCATCCGACCATTGCATCAGTAACGGCCGCTACCATCGTTTGATCGATGCCGCGCGTCAGGCTACAGGAGTCCCAAATGACCGCTTTTAAACGCATCCCCCCAGAGCAGGCCCAGGCCCTGCGTGAAACAGGCGCGGTTGTCGTCGACGTTCGAGATCCGGCCACCTTCGCCGCCCTGCACATCAGCGGCTCGACCCATCTGGATAACCACTCCCTCTCCGATTTCATCCGCAATGCGGACCTCGATGCCCCCGTGGTGGTGGTCTGTTATCACGGCAATTCCAGCCAGAGCGCAGCCGCTTACCTGGTCAGCCAAGGCTTCTCCGATGTCTATAGCCTGGACGGCGGTTTTGAGCTGTGGCGCACGACTTATCCTGCAGAAACAGCCCCAGGTAACCCGGAATAATTTTTATGACGCCCAAGCCCACGTGAACCGCGGGTTTGGGTGATGGCGGACGAACGGTCTGCCACAACTAATTACGCATTCAACCTTTACCTCTCCGATTCCGAACTATCCTTAGCCTCAGGCCATCCAAAACAGGGGAGAGCCGGTACACCGGCGCGCGGGTTCATCGGGAGACAGCTTTCAGGAGACGGCATTTCTGAAAGCATTCTGGGGGGTAAACGGCAGCTGGGTTCCCAGCGGCCGACCAGCATCGACTGATTGATCCGACACCGGCTCCACGTATCGAGCGAGGTGACGTCATGAGTATTTTTAGCCACTTCCAGCAACGTTTCGAGTCCACGCGGCAGGAGGAATACTCGCTGCAGGAATACCTCGATCTCTGCAAGCAGGACCGCAGCGCCTACGCATCGGCTGCGGAACGCCTGTTGCTGGCAATCGGAGAACCGGAACTGCTGGATACCTCGGCCAATTCGAGGCTTTCGCGGATCTTTTCCAACAAGGTGATTCGCCGCTATCCGACCTTCCAGGACTTCCATGGCATGGAAGAGTGCATCGACCAGATCGTGTCCTATTTCCGCCACGCAGCTCAGGGTCTGGAAGAAAAGAAACAGATCCTGTACCTGCTTGGTCCCGTCGGCGGCGGTAAATCGTCCCTGGCCGAGAAGCTCAAGGAACTGATCGAAAAGGTGCCCTTCTACGCCATCAAGGGTTCTCCCGTGTTCGAATCCCCCCTGGGGCTGTTCAACGCTACCGAAGATGGCGCGATTCTGGAGGAAGACTTCGGTATTCCGCGCCGCTACCTCAATACCATCATGTCGCCATGGGCCACCAAGCGCCTGGCCGAGTTCGGCGGTGACATCAGCCAGTTCCGGGTGGTCAAGCTCTACCCTTCGATCCTCAACCAGATCGCGGTGGCCAAGACCGAACCGGGGGATGAAAACAACCAGGACATTTCGGCCCTCGTGGGCAAGGTCGATATCCGCAAGCTGGAAGAGTTTCCTCAAAACGACGCCGACGCCTACAGCTATTCGGGTGCGCTGTGCCGGGCCAACCAAGGCCTGATGGAATTCGTCGAAATGTTCAAGGCGCCCATCAAAGTGCTGCACCCCCTGCTGACCGCAACCCAGGAAGGCAACTACAACAGCACTGAAGGCCTCGGGGCGATTCCGTTCAGCGGCATCCTGCTGGCGCACTCCAACGAATCGGAATGGCACACCTTCCGCAACAACAAGAACAACGAAGCCTTCATCGACCGGATCTACATCGTCAAGGTGCCCTACTGCCTGCGAGTCACCGATGAGGTCAAGATCTACGACAAGCTCCTGTTCAACAGCTCGTTGTCCAAGGCCCACTGCGCCCCCGACACACTGAAGATGCTTGCCCAGTTCACGGTGCTGTCGCGCCTGAAGGAGCCGGAAAACTCCAACATCTATTCGAAGATGCGCGTCTATGACGGTGAGAACCTCAAGGACACTGATCCGAAGGCCAAGTCGATCCAGGAATACCGCGACAACGCGGGGGTCGACGAAGGGATGAATGGTCTGTCCACGCGTTTTGCCTTCAAGATTCTGTCCAAGGTCTTCAACTTCGATCCACACGAGATCGCAGCCAACCCGGTTCACCTGCTGTATGTGCTGGAACAGCAGATCGAGCAGGAACAATTCCAGGCGGAAACCCGCGAGCGTTACCTGCGTTTCCTGAAGGAGTATCTGGCTCCGCGTTATATCGAGTTCATCGGCAAGGAAATCCAGACCGCGTACCTGGAGTCCTACAGCGAATATGGGCAGAACATCTTCGATCGCTACGTGCTTTACGCGGACTTCTGGATCCAGGATCAGGAATACCGCGATCCGGAAACCGGCGAAATCCTCAACCGCGTGGCGCTGAACGAGGAACTGGAAAAAATCGAGAAACCGGCCGGGATCAGCAACCCCAAGGATTTCCGCAACGAAATCGTCAACTTCGTCTTGCGGGCCCGGGCCAACAACAACGGCAAGAACCCGACCTGGCTCAGCTACGAGAAGCTGCGGGTGGTCATCGAGAAGAAAATGTTCTCCAACACCGAAGACCTGCTGCCAGTCATCAGTTTCAACGCCAAGGCCAGCAAGGAGGACCAGCAAAAACACAACGACTTCGTCACACGCATGGTCGAACGTGGCTACACCGACAAACAGGTACGACTGCTCTCCGAGTGGTACCTGCGGGTCCGGAAATCGCAGTGAGGCAGTGAAGCAGCGGCAAGCTTCAAGCCTTGAGCTGCAGGGGCGCTCACCGTCCCTGCGCTTGCGGCTTGCAGCTTGAAGCTGAGAACTTGAAGCTGCCCAGAGGGCCACCTATGAGCTATGTGATCGACCGACGCCTTAATGGCAAGAACAAAAGCACGGTGAACCGCCAGCGGTTTCTGCGGCGTTACCGCGACCATATCAAGAAGGCCGTCGAAGAGGCGGTCAGTCGCCGTTCCATTACCGACATGGAACATGGCGAGCAGATCAGCATCCCCGGACGCGACATCGACGAGCCGGTGCTTCACCACGGGCGTGGCGGCAAACAGACTGTCGTGCACCCCGGCAACAAGGAATTCACCAGCGGCGAACACATTCCGCGTCCGCAAGGCGGAGGTGGCGGGAGAGGTCCAGGCAAGGCCGGTAACTCCGGCGAGGGCATGGACGAATTCGTGTTCCAGATTACCCAGGAGGAATTCCTGGAGTTCATGTTCGAGGACCTCGAGCTGCCGAATCTGGTCAAGCGCAACCTGACCGGCACCGATACGTTCAAGACGGTGCGCGCCGGCATCAGCAATGAAGGCAATCCTTCGCGTATCAACATTATCCGTACGCTTCGCTCGGCCCATGCCCGGCGCATCGCGCTGTCTGGCAGCAGCCGGGCAAAGTTGCGCGAGACAAAGGAGGAGCTCGCCCGCCTCAAGCGCGAAGAACCCGACAATTTTGGCGATATTCAGGAGCTGGAAGCGGAGATCGAAAAACTTAGCGCGCGGATTCACCGTGTGCCATTTCTCGATACCTTCGACCTCAAGTACAACCTGCTGGTGAAACAACCCAACCCCAGCTCCAAGGCCGTGATGTTCTGCCTGATGGACGTGTCGGGGTCCATGACCCAGGCCACCAAGGATATTGCCAAGCGTTTCTTCATCCTGTTGTACCTGTTCCTCAAACGGAACTACGACAAGATCGATGTGGTGTTCATCCGCCACCACACCAGCGCCAGGGAAGTGGACGAAGAGGAGTTCTTCTATTCCCGGGAAACCGGCGGCACGATCGTTTCCAGTGCCCTGAAGTTGATGCAGGAAATCATGGCCGAACGCTATCCGGCCAATGAATGGAACATCTACGCCGCCCAGGCGTCCGACGGCGACAACTGGAACGATGATTCACCCATTTGCCGCGACATCCTGATCAACCAGATCATGCCGTTCGTCCAGTACTACACCTATGTGGAAATTACTCCACGGGAACATCAGGCCTTGTGGTACGAATATGAACGCATTGC
This sequence comes from Pseudomonas sp. N-1-13, assembly GCF_057787095.1. Classification (NCBI taxonomy): domain Bacteria; kingdom Pseudomonadati; phylum Pseudomonadota; class Gammaproteobacteria; order Pseudomonadales; family Pseudomonadaceae; genus Pseudomonas; species Pseudomonas sp. N-1-13. The sequence goes on from NZ_JBYNRI010000001.1 coordinate 5,316,999, forward strand.
CGAAGCGTTTTCCGACACATTTGCCCAGCAGCAACTGGTCTCGGCCGGGGACATCTACCCGGTCTTCCGTGAACTCTTCCAGCGCAGGTTAGTGACATGACCGCCAAAAAAGAGCAGAAGCGTCAACCCATCTCCACCGGCTCCGAATGGACGTTCGAGCTGATCCAGGCCTACGACCGGGAAATCAGCCGTATCGCGGACCGTTATGCCCTGGACACTTACCCGAACCAGATCGAGGTGATCACCGCCGAGCAGATGATGGACGCCTACGCGTCGGTCGGCATGCCTTTGGGCTATCACCACTGGTCCTACGGCAAGCACTTCCTCAGTACCGAGAAGTCCTACAGCCGCGGCCAGATGGGGTTGGCCTATGAGATCGTGATCAACTCCGACCCTTGCATCGCCTACCTGATGGAAGAAAACACCATCTGCATGCAGGCCTTGGTGGTGGCCCATGCTTGCTACGGCCACAACAGCTTCTTCAAGGGTAATTACCTGTTTCGCACCTGGACCGATGCCAGCTCAATCATCGATTACCTGGTATTTGCCAAGCAATACATCATGCAATGCGAGGAGCGTCACGGCATCGATGCCGTGGAAGACCTGCTGGACTCCTGCCACGCGCTGATGAACTACGGCGTGGACCGCTACAAACGACCGTATCCGATTTCCGCCGAAGAAGAACGCCGGCGTCAAAAGGATCGCGAAGAACATCTGCAAAAGCAGATCAACGATCTGTGGCGCACCATTCCCAAAGGGGCCGACAAGTACAGCGAGAAAGACAACGCGCGCTTCCCTGCCGAGCCTCAGGAAAACATCCTCTATTTCATTGAAAAACACGCTCCGCTGCTGGAGCCGTGGCAGAGGGAGATCGTGCGCATCGTGCGCAAGATCGCTCAATATTTTTATCCGCAACGCCAGACCCAGGTCATGAACGAAGGCTGGGCCACGTTCTGGCATTACACGCTCATGAACGACCTGTACGACGAAGGCCTGGTCACCGACGGTTTTATGATGGAGTTCCTCACGTCCCACACCAGCGTGGTGTTCCAGCCCGGTTTCGACAGCCCGTATTACAGCGGCATCAACCCTTATGCACTGGGCTTTGCCATGTACCGCGATATCCGGCGCATGTGTGAAAACCCCACAGAGGAGGATCGGCGCTGGTTCCCGGACATCGCCGGCTCGGACTGGTTGTCCGCTATCAAATTCGCCATGAGCAGCTTCAAGGACGAGAGCTTCATCCTCCAGTACCTCTCGCCCAAGGTCATCCGCGACCTGAAACTGTTCAGCATCCTCGATGATGACCAGAAAGATGACCTGCTGGTGCCTGCCATCCACGATGAAAGCGGTTATCGCGTCATCCGCGAGACACTGGCGGCGCAATACAACCTGGGCAACCGCGAACCCAACGTTCAGATCTACAGCATCGATCGCCGGGGCGATCGCTCGCTGACGCTGCGCCATCAGGCGCATGATCGCAAACCGTTGGGCGACTCAACCGATGAAGTCCTCAAGCACCTGCACCGCCTCTGGGGTTTCGACATCCATCTCGAAACCCTGCAAGGCGAGCAGGTGATGAAAACCCATCACGTGCCCCCCAGAACCGAGCAAACCGAAGGAGATTATGGCCGGTTGGACTTGGCTGTCATTCATCTTTGAACCCGTTTTCACCTCCGAAGGCCTGGCGCAAAGGTTATCCTGTCAGACCAACGGAGGTTTTTTATGCAGATCTATAAAGTCGGCGGCGCCGTTCGCGATCGCCTGCTGGGCATTCCTGTCACCGACATTGATCGGGTCGTGGTGGGGGCTACGGCCGAGGATATGCTCGCCAAGGGCTTTCGCCCGGTGGGAGCTGACTTTCCGGTATTCCTTGATCCCAAGACCGGGGAGGAATACGCCCTCGCCCGCACAGAACGCAAAAGTGGCCGCGGTTATGGCGGCTTCGTGTTCCATGCCAGCCCTGAAGTGACCCTCGAAGAAGACCTGATCCGCAGGGACCTGACGATCAACGCCATGGCCGAAGATGACCATGGCAATCTTACCGACCCGTATCACGGCCAACGCGATCTCAAAGCCCGCCTGCTACGTCATGTTTCCCCCGCGTTCGCCGAAGATCCACTCAGGGTCCTGCGGGTTGCCCGCTTTGCCGCGCGCTATGCTCCGCTCGGTTTCAAAGTGGCGGACGAAACCCTGGAACTGATGCGCCAGCTCAGCGACTCGGGCGAACTGCAAGCCTTGACCGCCGAACGCAGCTGGAAAGAAATTTCCCGCGCTCTCATGGAAAAACAACCGCAGGTGTTTATCCAGGTCCTGCGCGATTGCACAGCCCTCAAAGTCTTGATGCCCGAGGTGGATGCACTGTTCGGCGTGCCGCAACCCGAGGCCCATCACCCTGAAATCGACACCGGCGTCCATACCCTGAGCGTGCTGGAGCAGGCCGCGCTGCATGAACAGCCCCTGACAGTTCGTTGGGCGTGCCTGCTGCATGACTTGGGCAAAGGCCTGACGCCCGCGCACGAATGGCCCCGGCATATCGCCCATGAACACACGGGCCTGAAGCTGATCAAGGCGGTCAATGAACGTTTCAAGGCGCCGCGCGACTGTCAGGAGTTGGCTTTATTGGTCGGTCAATACCATACCCACGGCCATCGTGCGCTTGAGCTGAAGGCATCCACTTTGCTTGAGCTGTTGCAGAGTTTTGACGTGTATCGCCGCCCTCAGCGCTTCGAGGAGTTCATCGCCGCGTGCGAGATGGATGCGCGCGGCCGCAAGGGCCTGGAGAGTCGAAGTTATCCACAGGCGGATTACCTGCGTGGAGCGGCAGCGGCCGCACGCGGAGTAGCGGTGCAGCCCTTGCTGGAAAAAGGCTTCAAGGGACCTGAACTGGGCGAGGCGATCAAGCGCGAGCGTCTTCGGGCATTGAAAGCGTATAAAGACGCGGCGAGCTGAGAAAGCTTTGTATCGGCTTGCATCTCGGCCATCGCGAGCAGGCTCGCTCCCACAGGCATCGCGGGCCGCTCAGGCGCAATGTCGGAGCGAGCCTGCTCGCGATGACGTCAGAGGCCTGACAGCAGCTCCAAAGGCGTGAGCGGTACACCCCGCCATTCAAAAGCCACCGGAGCCAACACCTGGTCAATCTGCGACTCATCCCACAAAGTCGCGAAGCTTTTGCCTACGCCAGGATGTATCCGATCGGGTGCAATCAACGACAATGGCCACAGGACAAAGGCGTTCTTGAGAATTTCGGCGCGGGGCAGGATCAAGCCGTCGAAATTGCCGACCTGCTCGCCATACAACAACACGTCGATATCCAGCGGCAGCCCTTTACGGTCCGGCGCATAACGACCGTTGTCTGCTTCGATGAACTTGAGGCGACGGTCCAGCTCCATCAGCGGCAGATCCGTGTAGGCAGCTACGACGAAATTGAAAAAAGGCCCGCTCTTGATCCCCACCGGCTGGCTCTCGAACACCGCCGAACAGCGTATGTCCACCAGGAAACCGGCAAGGGCTTCGAGACCTGCGCACAAGTGGGCTTCGCGCTCGATATTGCTGCCGAGCCCGAGAAAAACCTGAGTCAGCGACATCCGCGCTCGATCTCCACGCCCACGCCACTGGCGGCCGGCACAGCGCCGGGCTTGGTCACTTTCAGACGCAGCCAGGTAATCTTGAACTCCTCCATCAGCGCCTGGGCCAGTCGTTCGGCAAAGGTCTCGACCAATTGGAACTGGGCTTGCTCGGCAAATGCCTGGATGCGCGACGATACGCTGGCGTAGTCGAGCGCCAGGGTCAGGTCATCGCCGGCGGCGGCCGGACGGTTATCCCAGGCGAAACTCAGATCCAGCCGCAGACACTGGCGGATGCCGCGCTCCCAGTCGTAGGCACCAATGACCGTGTCGACTTCCAGGCCTTCGATAAACACTCTGTCCAAGCACTCTTCTCCGCAGCACGACAAGGGCGCAATGCGCCGTTAGAATCAGGGCGTCCTCGCCCGGAATAGTTAGCATGTTTTGGTTACTGGCGACTTTCGCCTACCTGCTCGGCTCGCTGTCCTTCGCCATTTTGCTCAGCCGCCTGACCGGTCGCCCGGATCCGCGAATGAGTGGCTCGGGCAATGCCGGCGCCACCAACATGCTGCGCCTGGCCGGACGCAAACTTGCCATCCTGACCTTGCTTGGCGACCTCTGCAAAGGCCTTGTCCCGGTTCTGCTCGCCAATCTTGCAGGACTTTCGTTGCAGCAACAGGCCTGGATCGGTGTCTGCGCCGTCCTCGGTCACTTGTTCCCGCTGTACTTTCGCTTTCGCGGCGGCAAGGGTGTCGCCACCGCCGCCGGCATGCTGCTGGGTCTGTATCCACCCGCCGCCCTGCTGGCCGTCGCTGCCTGGCTGCTGACGTTCTACCTGACCCGTACCAGCTCCCTGGCCGCCCTGATCGCCACACCGCTGATCCTGCCATTGCTGGCCTGGCAGGAGCCGGCGGCCTTGCTGCCGGTGACGGCACTCGTTGCACTGATCGTCTGGCGCCACCGGGGCAATCTACGCGACCTGTTTGCCGGGCGCGAACGGCATTTTTAATCCAATCGCCCTACAGCGGTGACAACTGCTCCATGGGCCAGCGCGCCTGCACGCTGATTGCCAGGCTTTCGTGCTGGCCGGCTTGCAAACGCTGGCATCCGGCGAAGGCAATCATCGCCCCGTTATCTGTGCAGAACTCCGGCCTGGCGTAGTAAACGTCGCCGTTCATGCTGCCAAGCATGTTCTCTAGTGACACGCGCAAAGCCTTGTTCGCACTGACTCCGCCAGCGATCACCAGACGCTTGAGTCCGGCCTGTTTCAGGGCCCGCTTGCACTTGATGGTCAAAGTCTCCACCACCGCCTGCTGGAACGCCAGCGAGATGTCGCAACGGGCTTGCTCGCCGTCGTCTCCGGCGCTGACGCATTGCTGCCAGGTGTTCAGGGCGAAGGTTTTCAGGCCGCTGAAGCTGAAATCCAGGCCGGGGCGGTCACACATCGGCCGCGGGAAGACGAAACGCCCTTCCACTCCGTGGGCCGCCAACCGTGCGATTTCCGGTCCGCCCGGGTAATTGAGGCCCATCATCTTCGCGGTCTTGTCGAAGGCTTCACCGGCAGCGTCGTCCAGGGTTTCCCCCAACAGTTCGTATTGGCCGATGCCATCGACCCGGACCAACTGGGTATGACCGCCAGAGACCAACAAAGCGACGAACGGAAACTCCGGCGGTTGCGGCTCCAGCATCGGCGCCAGCAAATGACCTTCCATGTGATGCACACCCAAGGCCGGGATACCCCAGGCGAAGGCGAGCGCCTGGGCACAGGAAGCACCCACCAGCAGCGCGCCCACCAGGCCCGGCCCGGCGGTGTAGGCAATGGCGTCGATCTCGGTCGGCACACAGCCGGCCTCGGCCAGGACCTGGCGAATCAAGGGCAGCATGCGCTTGACGTGATCGCGGGACGCAAGCTCGGGCACCACGCCGCCATAGGCGCGGTGCAGGTCGATCTGGCTGAACAGCGCATCGGCCAACAGGCCGCGTTCACTGTCGTATAATGCGACACCGGTTTCGTCGCAGGAGGTTTCTAATCCCAGTACTAGCATGGGTTTGCGCCTTGTAGAGGCTGAATTCGAAGGCGCGCATAATAGTCGTCACGTTGTGCCCCGACCAGCGGTTTTCGATCAGAGGCTTTGCATTCCGAGCGATGAGGGGTTAACATCCGCAACCCTTAAAAACCGACGTCTTCAAGTGCTCTTTTGCCGCGAGGATGTTGACCCCGGTAATGAATGAAGGTAGCTCTGGATGCCAGCCGTCAAAGTAAAAGAGAACGAACCCTTCGACGTAGCTCTGCGTCGTTTCAAGCGCTCCTGCGAAAAAGCCGGTGTTCTGGCTGAAGTTCGTAGCCGCGAATTCTACGAGAAGCCGACTTCCGAGCGTAAGCGCAAAGCAGCAGCCGCTGTTAAGCGTCACGCCAAGAAAGTTCAGCGCGAACAGCGCCGCGCCGTACGTCTGTACTAATACACAGACGTCCGTAGCAAGCTTCTGCCAAGCCCGGCCCTCAAGCCGGGCTTATGGCATTTGCGGAAAACGCTTGATGCTTCACTGTCAAAGTCGCACATGCGACCGAGACAACCTGCTTTACCACGTCAGACCTGGCTCTTTTGCCAGCGGTGCACGTCTCTTCTGACGAGCCTTCCAAGGCTACTGACGAGCACACCCTGATTCCTCTAACGACGATCAGCCCAAGGCACCTGCTTGCGTGCCCGCCTGATGATCCGAGGCCTGAACGGCCGTTACCGGACTCAGCGCAACATATTCAAACAGTCGAATACTGATTAGTGATTAACGTCAGTGGACTATCGGCAGATACACTTCCCGACAGCGATGATGCAGACGACCCGGTCGAGCCACCGTTTTACCGTGCCTCAAGACCAAGAGTCGGTTACGCCTGCTGATTTCGGGTCCATATTTCGCGCAGTGATGATGAGAACGCCATGGCCGGGCTGATTCCCCAGAGCTTTATTGACGACCTCCTGAACCGCACCGACATCGTCGATGTGGTCAGCTCTCGCCTGCAAATGAAAAAAGCCGGCAAGAATTACACGGCCTGCTGCCCGTTCCACAAGGAAAAGACCCCGTCCTTCAGCGTCAGCCCCGACAAACAGTTTTACTACTGTTTCGGCTGTGGCGCTGGCGGCAATGCCCTCGGCTTCATCATGGACCACGACAACCTGGACTTCCCCCAGGCTGTCGAAGAACTGGCCAAAGCCGCCGGCATGGAAATTCCCCGCGAGGAAAGTGGCCGAGCGCACAAACCGCGCCAACCCACCGACTCGCCGCTCTACCCATTGCTGACTGCGGCGGCCGATTTTTATCGCCAGGCCCTCAAAAGCCATCCTGCCCGCAAGGCAGCCGTGGATTATCTCAAGGGCCGCGGCCTGACCGGGGAAATCGCCCGGGATTTCGGCCTCGGCTTTGCCCCACCCGGCTGGGACAATCTGTACAAGCACTTAAGCAGCGACACCTTGCAGCAGCGCGCGATGATCGACGCCGGCCTGCTGATCGAGAATGCCGAAACCGGCAAGCGCTATGATCGCTTCCGCGACCGGGTAATGTTCCCGATCCGTGACACGCGCGGACGGATCATCGCGTTTGGCGGCAGGGTCCTGGGCGACGACAAACCCAAGTATCTGAACTCCCCGGAGACCCCGGTATTCCATAAAGGACAGGAACTCTACGGGCTGTACGAAGCGCGCAAGAACAACCGCAACCTCGACGAAATCATCGTCGTCGAAGGTTACATGGACGTGATCGCCCTGGCCCAGCAAGGTTTGCGCAATGCCGTTGCGACCCTGGGCACCGCCACCAGCGAAGAGCACATGAAGCGCCTGTTTCGCGTCGTGCCCAGCGTGCTGTTCTGCTTCGACGGCGATCAGGCCGGCCGCAATGCCGCCTGGCGAGCACTGGAAGCGACATTGCCATGCCTGCAGGATGGGCGGCGAGCGCGCTTTCTGTTTTTACCCGAGGGCGAGGACCCGGATACCCTGGTGCGCTCCGAAGGCACCGATGCTTTCCGTGCGCGGATCAACCAGCACGCGCAACCGCTGGCCGATTATTTTTTCCAGCAGTTGACCGAAGAAGCCGATCCACGCTCCCTCGAAGGCAAGGCCCATATGGCCACCCTCGCGGCACCGTTGATCGACAAGGTACCCGGCGCCAACTTGCGCACACTGATGCGCCAGCGTCTGACCGAAATCACCGGCCTGAACAGTGAAGCGGTCAATCAGTTGGTCCACAGCGCCCCCCAGGAAGCACCGCCGGCTTACGACCCAGGCATTGATTACGACGCGATGCCGGATTTCGCCGACTATCATCAACCTCAGCAGGACTACGCGCCTGCGCAGGAATGGACACCCAAGAAACCGGGCAGCGGCGGCAAGAAATGGGACAAAAAACCCTGGGACAAGAACGGTAAGCGCGGCGATCGCGACCAGCCACGTGCCCCGCGCGTGCCGGCCGCCGTCGAACCACCAACACTGGCCGCCCTGCGGACTTTGCTGCACCACCCGCAACTGGCTGAAAAGGTCGAGGACGCCGGGCACTTCGCCGCCGAGGACCACAGCAATACGCAATTGCTGATCGCACTCCTTGAAGCCGTGCAGAAGAACCCCAAACTTAACTCTTTCCAGTTGATCGCCCGGTGGCACGGCACCGAACAAGGGCGCCTGTTGAAGGCCCTGGCCGAGAAGGAATGGTTGATTGATGGAGACAACCTTGAACAACAGTTTTTCGACACCATTACTAGCTTGTCCGCCCGCCAACGCGAGCGAAATCTGGAACAACTTCTGCGAAAAGCTCGCCAGAGCGAGTTGACCAGCGAAGAGAAAAACCAATTGCGCGATTTACTCAGCCGCAATGTTTGCGCATCAAACCCGACCTCAACTGGCGCGTGAGGTCACAGCTCAGGTATAATCCTCGGCTTGTTTTTTGCCCGCCAAGACCTTCAGTGGATAGGGTGTTATGTCCGGAAAAGCGCAACAGCAGTCTCGTATCAAAGAGTTGATCCTATTGGGTCGTGAGCAGGGCTACCTGACTTACGCGGAGGTCAACGACCACCTGCCGGAGGATATTTCAGATCCGGAACAGGTGGAAGACATCATCCGCATGATCAACGACATGGGGATCAACGTATTCGAGGTTGCTCCAGATAAGGATGCCCTTATGCTGGCCGACGCCGATACCGACGAGGCGGCCGCTGAAGAAGCGGCCGCAGCGTTGGCAGCGGTCGAGACCGACATTGGTCGCACCACCGATCCCGTGCGCATGTACATGCGTGAAATGGGTACGGTAGAGCTCCTCACGCGTGAAGGCGAAATCGAAATCGCCAAGCGCATTGAAGAAGGCATCCGCGAAGTGATGGGCGCAATCGCGCACTTCCCTGGCACGGTTGACCATATTCTCTCCGAGTACACCCGCGTCACCACCGAAGGTGGCCGCCTGTCCGACGTCCTGAGCGGTTACATCGACCCGGACGACGGTATCGCGCCGCCTGCAGCCGAAGTGCCGCCGCCGATCGACGCGAAAGCCGCCAAGGCCGACGACGACACCGATGACGACGACGCCGAAGCCAGCGACGACGAAGAAGAAGCCGAAAGCGGTCCGGATCCGGTCATCGCTGCCCAGCGTTTCGGCGCTGTGGCCGACCAGATGGAAATCACCCGCAAGGCGCTGAAGAAGCATGGCCGCAACAACAAGCAGGCAATTGCCGAGCTGTTGGCACTGGCCGAGCTGTTCATGCCGATCAAACTGGTGCCAAAGCAATTCGAAGGCCTGGTCGAGCGTGTCCGCGGCGCCCTGGATCGTCTGCGTCAGCAAGAGCGCGCGATCATGCAACTGTGCGTGCGTGATGCCCGCATGCCACGTGCTGATTTCCTGCGTCAGTTCCCTGGCCACGAAGTCGACGAAAGCTGGACCGATGCACTGGCCAAAGGCAAAAGCAAATACGCTGAAGCCATTGCCCGCCTGCAACCGGACATCATTCGTTGCCAGCAGAAGCTGACCGCGCTGGAGGCCGAAACCGGCCTGACCGTCGCCGAGATCAAGGACATCAACCGTCGCATGTCGATCGGTGAGGCCAAGGCCCGCCGCGCGAAGAAAGAGATGGTCGAAGCGAACTTGCGTCTGGTGATCTCCATCGCCAAGAAGTACACCAACCGCGGCCTGCAATTCCTCGATCTGATCCAGGAAGGCAACATCGGCCTGATGAAAGCGGTGGACAAGTTCGAATACCGTCGCGGCTACAAGTTCTCGACTTATGCCACCTGGTGGATCCGTCAGGCGATCACTCGCTCGATCGCCGACCAGGCCCGCACCATCCGTATTCCGGTGCACATGATCGAGACCATCAACAAGCTCAACCGCATTTCCCGGCAGATGTTGCAGGAGATGGGTCGTGAACCGACTCCGGAAGAGCTGGGCGAACGCATGGAAATGCCTGAGGACAAAATCCGCAAGGTATTGAAGATCGCCAAAGAGCCGATCTCCATGGAAACCCCGATCGGTGATGACGAAGACTCCCATCTGGGTGACTTCATCGAAGACTCCACCATGCAGTCGCCGATCGATGTCGCCACCGTTGAGAGCCTCAAGGAAGCGACTCGCGAAGTGCTCTCCGGCCTCACTGCCCGTGAAGCCAAGGTACTGCGCATGCGTTTCGGCATCGACATGAATACCGACCACACCCTTGAGGAAGTCGGTAAGCAGTTTGACGTAACCCGCGAGCGGATTCGTCAGATCGAGGCCAAGGCCTTGCGCAAATTGCGCCACCCGACGCGAAGCGAGCACCTGCGCTCCTTCCTCGACGAGTGATGTTAAAAACCCCCGGCCCTGCCGGGGGTTTTGTTATGTGCAGATAAAATCCCCCCGCTACGCCCCCCCGCCCTATTGCCCGTCTACACTCGAAACATCCTCCCCAAGCCATGACGAGACCGTGATGCCCAGACTGACGGCCGTGATTTTGCTGTCATTGATGAGCTGGACCGCAACGGCTGGCGCGCTGACGCTCACCGACGAAGAGCGCCGCTGGCTCAAGGACCACCCCGACCTGCGCCTGGGTGTCGACGCCTCCTGGCCACCGTTCGAATTTCGCGACGATCAGGGGCGGTATCAGGGCCTGGCCGCCGACTACGTGGATGTTATCCGCGAGCGGCTGGCTGTCACGCTCACGCCTATCGAGCCCGTCAGCTGGACGATGGTGCTGGAGCAGGTCGCACAGGGCAAAATCGATCTTTTACCCGGCATCATGTCCACGCCCGAACGTCAGAACTACCTGGCCTTCACCCGCCCATATCTGGACTTTCCCATCGTCATCCTGGCCCATCATGGCGGTGCAGAACCTCATAACCTTGAGGATTTGTACGGGCTGAAAATCGCCGTGGTGGAAAACTATGCGCCCCACGAACTGTTGCGCAACCACCATCCAGACCTGAATCTGGTGGCGCTGCCCAATGTCAGCTCAGCCTTGCAAGCCTTGGCCACAGATAAAGTGGATGCGGTGGTGGGCGACCTGGCTTCCAGTGTCTGGAGCCTGCGCCAACTCAAGCTTGACGGGCTCTATGTCAGCGGAGAAACACCCTATCGCTATCAACTGGCCATGGGCGTCCCCCGGGAGAACAGGATACTGGTGGGTATCCTGGACAAGGTGATAGCGGACATGAGCCCGGCCCAGATCAGCGAAATCCAGGAGAAATGGGTCGGCAATGTCCGAGATTACCGAAGGTTCTGGTCAGACCTGCTGGTTTACGGCTTGCCTGCGCTGCTCCTCTTGAGCGGTGTCCTTGCGGCGGTGATTCGCATCAATCGCCGCCTCAGCTCAGAGATCGCGCGACGAGTCGATCTGGAACAAGAACTGCGCAGCAGCGAATACCACTACCGCGGGCTGGTGGAGAGCCTTTCAGCAATTGCCTGGGAGGCAAGGGTCAGTGACTTCACCTACAGCTACGTGTCGCCTCACGCCGAAGATCTGCTCGGTTATCCCCTCTCCCACTGGCTGATTCCAGGGTTCTGGCGCAACATCATTCATCCTGCCGACCTGATTCGCGCCCAGAGCTATTGTGAGCATGAAGTGCTGGCGGGCCGGGACCATTGCATTGATTACCGCGTGATCACTGCTGACGGCCGCTGCCTGTGGGTGCGCGATATTGTCAGCCTGATCGAACACGGCCACGAACCGGTGATGCGCGGGCTGATGATCGACATCAGCGAAGCCAAACGCACCGAGGAAGCCCTGCGCCTCTCCGAGCAAAAATTCGCCTCGGTATTTCGTCAATGTCCGGACATCCTGGTGATAGCGCGCCTGATGGACGGTTGCCTGCTGGAGGTCAACAAAGCCTTCGAGGAGCAGATTGGCCTGAGCGCCGCAGAGGTGGTGGGCCAAACCGCGACCGAACTGAACATCTGGGGCATCCAGGACGTCGGCCCGGGCCTGCTGCAACGATTACAGGCCGGCAGTATCCGCAATCTGGAGATGCCTTTCCGTCGCAGCAATGGCCAGGTGTTCACCGGGCTGATCTCGGCCGAACCCTTCGACCTCGACACCACCCCAGCCCTGGTCGTGGTAGTGCGTGATATCAGCCAGCTCAAGGAAACACAGCAGCAGTTGCAGACTTCCGAAGAGAAGTTCGCCAAGGCCTTTCATGCCTCGCCCGACGGCCTGCTACTGTCCCGGCAAAGCGACGGCCTGCTGATTGAGGTCAACGAAGGCTTCAGCCGTATTACCGGTTTCAATAGCGCCTTGTCGGTGGACCGTTCCACCCTGGACCTGGGTATCTGGGTCAACCTCAATGAGCGCAAACAGATGCTCGACCAATTGCAACGAGACGGTTATGTCAGGGACTTCAGATGTCATATACGCCGTAACGATGGGCAGATAAGGCTCTGCGAAGTGTCCAGCCGCCCTCTGCCCATCGGCAACGAAGACTGCATGCTGACCATCGCCCGGGACATCACCGAACGCCACCTGATGCAGGAAAAACTGCAACAGGCAGCCACCGTGTTCGAAAGCACTGCCGAAGGCGTGCTGATCACCGATACACAACAGCACATCAGCGCGGTGAACCGCGCCTTCAGCGAGATCACCGGCTATAGCGAAACCGAAGCCTTGGGTCACACGCCGCGGCTGTTGGCTTCCGGCCTGCATGACAGTGCGTTCTATGCCGCAATGTGGCACCAGTTGACCGCCGAGGGACACTGGCAGGGGGAGATTTCCAACCGGCGTAAAAACGGCGAGTTGTATCCCAGTTGGCTGACCATCAGCGCGGTGCGTAACCGGGATCGGGAAATCACCCATTTCGTTGCGGTCTTTGCCGATATTTCCAGCCTCAAGCACGCCCAGGCCCGACTCGATTACCAGGCGCACCACGACCCGCTCACCGGCCTGCCAAATCGCACATTGTTCGAAAGCCGATTACTGACGGCGCTCAACAGCCAGCAGGAAGATGGCGGCCAGGGTGCGGTGCTGTTCCTGGACCTGGACCGCTTCAAGCACATCAATGACAGCTTGGGACACCCGGTGGGAGATCTGCTCCTCAAGGGTATCGCCGTGCGCCTGCGCGAGCAGTTGCGCGATATCGATACCGTGGCGCGCCTGGGGGGTGACGAATTCATCATCCTGCTGCCAGGCCTGCAACAACCCAGCGACGCCGAACACATTGCCCAAAAACTGTTGAATTGCTTTGCCGCACCGTTCCAGGCCGGTGAACATGAGTTTTTCATCAGCGCCAGCATCGGCACCAGCCTGTACCCACAGGATGGCTGCGACGTCGCCACGCTGGTCAAGAATGCCGACGCGGCGATGTACCGCTCCAAGGCCAAGGGCCGCAACCGGGTTGAAAGCTACACCCGCGACCTCACCGCCCAGGCCAGTGAGCGGGTGGCACTGGAACACGAGTTGCGACGCGCCATCGAGCGCAACGAATTATCGTTGTCCTTCCAACCCAAATTCAGCCTTGCCGACAATCGCCTGGTGGGCGCCGAGGCGCTGATTCGCTGGACCCACCCCACATTTGGCGACGTACCGCCGGAGCATTTCATCCCGCTGGCCGAAGAAAACGGCATGATCCTGCAGATTGGCGACTGGGTACTGGAACATGCCTGTCGACAACTGTCCGAATGGAACGACGCCTACGAAAGCCTCGGCCCGCTGTCGGTCAACCTTGCCGGAGCCCAATTGCGCCAACCCAACCTGCTGGGGCGTATCGAACAGTTGCTGCGTGAGCACCACCTCAAGCCCGGCTTGTTGCAACTGGAAATTACCGAAAACTTCATCATGAGCCAGGCCGAAGAAGCCCTCGCGGTGCTGCACCAGCTGAAAAAACTCGGTGTGCAACTGGCGATAGACGACTTCGGCACCGGCTACTCCTCCCTGAGCTATCTCAAGCGTTTGCCACTGGACTTCCTCAAGATCGACCAGTCCTTCGTCCGTGGCCTGCCCGATGACCCGCACGACGTGGCCATCGTGCGGGCAATCATCGCGCTGGGCCGCAGTATGCAATTCACCATCATCGCCGAAGGCGTCGAGACCCTGGCCCAACAACAATTCCTGGCTGAAGAAGGGTGCGAACAGATCCAGGGCTACATCGTCAGCCTGCCCCTGTGCGCCGAAGAGTTCGCCGCAACGTTTCTTCGTATGACCGTATCGGATTTTTCGGATAGCACAGCCGAGAAACCGTCGCTATAATCCGCGGCCTACTGAGGGCCTATAGCTCAGTTGGTTAGAGCAGAGGACTCATAATCCTTTGGTCCACGGTTCGAGTCCGTGTGGGCCCACCATACTCAAAGCCGCGCATTGCGCGGCTTTTGCGTTTTTGAGCGGCGAGACTGGGCGAACTGGCCAAAGGTCTTCATAAACAACCGCTGCGCAATAAGCACGTCATCCATGCGATGTATACCCGCCCAGCTATAGTGAATTTCGCCTATACCGGACGTTTAGAAGATCAAACTGGCAGTAGCACTCAACTGAACAGACATTGGGCAGCCCCTGAGGCTGATTAAGCACAACTCTCAGGGCGCCGAAAGTACCGCTCTGTAGTACAGTTGCGCCCGCCAGGGCCCGGCCACTGCCAGCGATAAAGGTCGGTTTAGCCCTCGAACGACTCGACGGTGCCATATGGCGGGTTTTCGGATCGGGAACGATCGGCGGCACCGAAACGTCCGAAGACGCGAAATCGGATGTAAAACCAGGCATAAACTGATCGCGGGACGCTCAAGAGAGCGATTCCGCCGATAATAAGAAATATAGGAGAAACAGATGGAATTCCTGCAAACGCTGTTTGGGTATGTCGACAGCCTCACGTGGGGGTGGTCGCTCATACCCATTCTCGTGGTCTTCGGAGTGTTCATCACGATCATGTCGGGTTTCGTCCAGTTCGAATTCTTCGGCCGGATGTTCCGCGTGCTGTCAGGGAAGAACCAGAACAGCGACCCCAATAACCTCAGCGCGCGACAGGCGCTACTCGTATCCGTGGGCGGCCGCGTGGGCGGCGGAAACATTGCCGGTGTAGCCGTCGCGATCACGCTCGGTGGGCCCGGCGCGGTTTTCTGGATGTGGTGCATCGCGCTCGTCGGCATGGCGACAAGTCTCGTCGAATGTACGCTTGCCCAGATCTACAAGCGCACCGACGGGGAGCACTCCTTCCGTGGCGGCCCAGCCGACTATATCCGGCACGGCCTCGGCTCGAACTACAACTGGCTGGCGATAGTTTATGCAGTCTGCCTGCTGGCAGCCTTCGGCCTTGGCTTCAATGCCTTCCAAGGCAATACTGTGGCCGGCGCGATGCAGGATTCGTTCGGGATCAGCCGCCTTGTGACCGGGGCACTCCTGGTGCTTGTCACCGGTTTTGTGATCTTTGGTGGAATCAAGCGCATCGCCAAGGCGGCCGATGTCGTGGTGCCCGTCATGGCGCTGGGTTACCTGGCGCTTGCCCTGATCGTCATCGTGATGAACATCGGTGAAATTCCGGCGCTCTTCGTACGCATCGTCTCTAGCGCCTTCGGCTATGAAGAAGCCATCGCCGGTGGCATGGGGGCTGCGATTGCACAAGGCTTGCGCCGCGGGCTGTTCTCAAACGAGGCCGGGCTTGGTTCCGCACCGAACGTTGCAGCCACAGCGCTGGTACATCACCCGGTCAGCCAGGGCATCACCCAATCGTTCTCGGTCTTCATCGACACGATCGTGATTTGCTCGTGCACGGCTTTCATCATCCTGCTGGGTGATGTCTATGTTGCCGGTGCTACAGGTATCGACGGTGTCGTACTGACACAACAGTCACTGGCCAGCCATTTTGGTGAGTGGTCGCGCTACGCGTTGACTCTGGCGATCCTGCTCTTCGCCTTCTCGTCCATCATCTACAACGTCTATCTGGGTGAGAACGCACTGGCGGCCATCACCAAATCCAAACCGGCCCTGCTGGTGCTGCGCGTGTTTATCCTGGGCTTGATTTTCCTCGGCGCCGCGGCCCCGAACGCCACCTCGGTGTTCTTCTTCTCAGATCCGATGATGGGCATTCTGGCACTGGTGAACCTGATTGCGATTTTGATGCTGTTCCCTACCGCGATACGGGTGATCAACGACTTCCGCGCGCAGTTGAAAGCCGGTGTGGCAAGGCCGGTCTTCGATCCGGCAAATTTCCCCGACCTCGATCTCGACCGCAAGGCATGGGATACCAATCGCTGGAAATGATCCCGGCCCGGTCGCAGCCTGGATTGGGCTGTGGCCGCATCTGAAACGGGCTGATGCCAGCATCGTCAAATCTGCGGATACTGCCACCATGACCAACGTCATGGTGGCAGGCATTCCCGAGCGCATCCCAATGGAGTAGGTGGCAAAGGCATGGGAGCCTGTAACATGCCAGCCACCGATATCCACGCCGGAGCCCATCTTGTCTGACACCCGCCCTCCCGTCCTCGACGAAATCGACCGCCAACTGATTGCCGCCCTGCAAATCAATGCCCGGGAAAGCGTCGCCATGCTCGCCCGACAATTGGGCATCGCCCGCACCACCGTGACTTCGCGGCTGGCGCGGCTGGAAAAAACCAAGGTCATCACCGGGTACGGCGTGCGTCTGGGGCAGCGGGTGATAGACGGCGGGTTACAGGCTTACGTCGGCATCAAGGTTCAACCGCGCTCCGGCAAGGACGTGCTGCGGCGCTTGAGTGCGATGGCCCAGGTCCAGCAACTGTGTGCGGTCAGCGGCGAATTCGACTATGTGGCTTGGCTGCGCACGGATTCACCGGAGCAGCTGGATCAGTTACTGGATCAGATTGGCAGTGTCGATGGGGTGGAGAAAACCACCACTTCGATCATCCTCAGCAGCAAGATCGATCGGGGGCAGCCGGTCTAGAGGGTGCGACTTACCTGTCAGAGCGGGCTTGCTCACGAAAACCCGAGCACAACCAGCCTCCCCAGTAACCGCCCACCGCCTTCACCAGAAGGCCCATACTCACCAGGCTCTGACTCGTCATTACGACTAACCAACGCATCAAAATGACTGATAACAATCCAGAACGACGACACATTGCGTCTTATTAACGTGTTTCACCCTCTCTAGAATGGCTGGCATCTTTCCTATACTCAGACGCGAAAGCCGCGTCGAGTCGCCCAATCAAGGTCAGCCATGAACAAGAACAATCGCCACCCAGCAGACGGCAAGAAGCCCATCACCATTTTCGGGCCGGACTTTCCTTTCGCTTTTGACGACTGGATCGAGCATCCCGCCGGCCTGGGCAGTATTCCCGCCCACAACCACGGGGCAGAAGTCGCGATTGTCGGTGCCGGGATCGCCGGTCTGGTGGCGGCCTACGAGTTGATGAAGCTGGGCCTCAAGCCGGTGGTCTACGAAGCGTCGAAAATGGGTGGGCGCCTGCGCTCACAAGCGTTCAACGGCGCCGAGGGTGTCGTTGCCGAGTTGGGGGGCATGCGGTTTCCGGTGTCGTCCACGGCGTTCTATCACTACGTCGACAAACTGGGCCTGGAGACCAAACCGTTTCCCAACCCTTTGACCCCGGCCTCGGGCAGCACGGTCATCGATCTGGAAGGCCAGACCTACTACGCACAAAAGTTGGCCGACCTGCCGGCATTGTTCCAGGAAGTGGCCGACGCCTGGGCGGATGCGCTGGAGGACGGTTCGCGCTTCGGCGATATCCAGCAGGCGATTCGCGACCGCGACGTGCCACGCCTCAAGGAACTGTGGAACACCCTGGTCCCCCTGTGGGACGACCGCACTTTCTACGACTTCGTCGCCACGTCCAAGGCGTTTGCCAAACTCTCGTTCCAGCACCGTGAAGTGTTCGGCCAGGTGGGTTTCGGCACCGGCGGCTGGGACTCGGACTTCCCCAATTCGATGCTGGAAATTTTCCGCGTGGTGATGACCAATTGCGACGATCATCAGCATCTGGTGGTCGGTGGCGTCGAGCAGGTGCCCCATGGCATCTGGAAGCATGTGCCGGAGCGCTGCGCGCACTGGCCAGAAGGTACCAGCCTCAACTCCTTGCACCTGGGCGCCCCGCGCAGCGGTGTGAAGCGCATCGCACGCGCCGACGATGGCCGGTTCAGCGTGACCGACGTGTGGGACAACACCCGCGAATATGCCGCGGTGCTGGTCACCTGCCAAAGCTGGCTGCTGACCACTCAGATCGAATGCGAAGAGGCGCTGTTCTCGCAAAAAATGTGGATGGCCCTGGACCGCACCCGCTACATGCAATCGTCGAAGACTTTCGTGATGGTCGACCGGCCCTTCTGGAAGGACAAGGATCCGGAAACCGGCCGCGACCTGATGAGCATGACCCTCACCGACCGCCTCACCCGTGGCACCTATCTGTTCGACAATGGCGATGACAAGCCGGGGGTCATTTGCCTGTCGTACTCGTGGATGAGCGATGCGCTGAAAATGCTCCCCCATCCGGTGGAAAAACGCGTGAAGCTGGCGCTCGACGCCTTGAAGAAGATTTACCCCAAGGTGGACATCGCCGCACGGATCATCGGCGATCCGATCACCGTCTCCTGGGAAGCCGACCCGCATTTCCTCGGCGCATTCAAAGGTGCTCTGCCCGGCCACTATCGCTACAACCAGCGCATGTACGCCCATTTCATGCAGGACGACATGCCGGCCGAACAGCGAGGGATCTTTATCGCCGGCGATGACGTCTCATGGACACCGGCCTGGGTTGAGGGCGCGGTACAAACCTCACTCAATGCCGTGTGGGGAATCATGAAGCACTTCGGCGGTGAAACTCACCCCGAGAACCCGGGGCCAGGTGACGTGTTCGACGAAATCGGTCCGATCGCCCTGCCCGAATAAAAGGAGTTTTTGATGCGTGTAGCCCTTTACCAATGTTCACCGCTGCCGCTGGACCCGGCCGCCAACCTGCAACGCCTGCATCAGGTGGCGCTGGAGGCCAGGGGCGCCGATGTGTTGGTGTTGCCGGAAATGTTCCTGACCGGCTACAACATTGGCGTCGACGCGGTGAATGTATTGGCCGAGGTCTACAACGGCGAATGGGCGCAGCAGATCGCTCGCATCGCCAAGGCGGCCAGTCTGGCGATCGCCTATGGCTACCCGGAACGCAGCGAAGATGGGCAGATTTACAACGCGGTGCAACTGATCGACGCCCACGGCGAACGCCTGGCAAATTATCGAAAGAGTCACCTGTTTGGCGATCTGGACCACGCGATGTTCAGCGCTGGCGATAGCGAGCTGCCCATCGTCGAGCTTAACGGCTGGAAGCTCGGCTTTCTGATCTGCTATGACCTGGAGTTTCCGGAAAACGCCCGGCGCCTGGCCCTGGCCGGCGCCGAACTGATCCTGGTGCCCACCGCCAACATGCAGCCCTATGAGTTCATCGCCGATGTCACCGTGCGCGCCCGAGCCATCGAGAACCAGTGTTTTGTGGCTTACGCCAACTATTGCGGTCATGAAGGTGAATTGCAGTACTGCGGGCAAAGCAGCATCGCCGCCCCGGATGGCAGCCGCCCTGCCCTGGCCGGGCTGGACGAGGCCTTGATCGTCGGTGACCTGGATCGGCAACTGATGGAGGATTGCCGTGCGGCCTACAACTACCTGCATGACCGCCGCCCTGAGCTTTACGACGACTTGAACAAACACTGATTGAGAACGCTCCCTAATCCGCTAGCATGAGCGCTTCTCTGTTCTGGAAACGCTCATGTCGGCCGTCGATTCCTTCTGCCCCTACACTGAAACCCTGGCCAACGGCTTGCGAGTGACATTGCGCCATGTCCCCGGCCTCAAGCGCAGCGCTGCGGTGCTGCGGGTGGCGGTCGGCAGCCATGATGCGCCGCTCGCCTGGCCGGGACTGGCGCACTTGCTCGAACATCTTTTCTTCCTCGGCACTGAGCGGTTTCCCACAGAGCAGAACCTGATGACCTACGTGCAACGGCATGGCGGCCAGGTCAATGCCCGCACCAGCGATCGCACCACCGATTTCTTCTTCGAATTACCACCGGCTGCCTTTGCCGGCGGTCTGGAGCGACTCGGGGACATGCTCTCCCATCCGCGCCTGGATGAAACTGTCCAATTGCGCGAGCGAGAAGTGCTGCACGCGGAATTCATCGCCTGGTCTCAGGACCCCACGGCCCAGCGACAAGTGGCCCTGCACGAAGGACTGTCCGCAGCTCATCCACTGCGAGGTTTCCATGCGGGTAATCGCGACAGCCTCGCGGTGCAGCGGGCCGAGTTCCAAATGGCACTGCAAGACTTTTATCGAAGGTTCTACCAGAGCGGCCAAATGACGCTGAGTCTGGCGGGCCCGCAAAGCATCGAAGCCATGAAGGCACTGGCCGAGCAGTTCAGCGGCGATGTGCCTGCGGGTGAAGCGGTCACCCGACAGCCGGCGCCAGAGCTGATGGCATCGCACCAGTCCGGTTATCAACAGGTCAGCCCAGGACGTCTCGATCTGCTGTACGCCTTCGAAGGTTTGCCCGTCGCCTCGCCGCAAACCATGGATTTTCTCTGCACATGGCTGAATAACAGCAAACCGGGGGGCCTGCTCGCCACCTTGCGTCAACGCGGTCTGGCTGACAGCCTCAAGGCATCGGCGCTGTACGAGTTTGCCGAGCAGGCGCTGTTGCACATCGAGTTCAACCTCGACAACGATCACGCACTGAACGACATTCAGCCATTGCTGCACGATTGGTTGGGATTTTTCGCCGCCCAGGACGACTGGGCGCCCTTGCGCGATGAGTTCAGCGCCCGCCTGCAACGTCGGCAGGAGACCGCGACGGCGTTGCAACTGGCCCGTTGGGACAATGAAGAACGTGATGTTCAACTGTCGGAAAACGATCTGTCGCGGCTCAGGGAAATTCTCAAGCAATTGCACCCGGCGGAGCACGTCACCGGGCAATGGCAACTGCCCGCGCCCAACCCGTTCCTGCAAACGGCAAGCGAACCACCCCGTACCGGGTTGATACGCGGCCAGACCAGCGCCCATCGCGGTCTGCGCACCTTCGCCCAGGACCGCTCCCGGGGCCGGCGGGAACGTTCCCCCATGCAGTTCAGCCAAGGGCTGGCGGACAACACCTCGCAAGGCGCGGTGTATCTGCGCTGGCGCTTGGCGACGCTGCCCCCGCTCGACCTCTCGGCCAGGCTTGATCGGCACCTGCAGGATCTGCGTGAAGATGCGCAGCAGGCCGGCGTGGAAGTCACCTTTGAGCCCTGCGCCGACCAATGGCTGCTGAAGCTGGTTGGCCTGCAGGCACCGATGCCCTTGGTGCTCGAGCACATCCTGACGAAGCTGGGACAACCACTGCCGCCGGCGCCAGCGAAGAGCGAACCTGCACTGATACCGATTCGACACCTGTTGAAGGAGCTGCCGATTCATTGCCAGCAAAACTCCTCATCGTCAGCCTTGGCGCTGCCCGATCGCGACAACAGCGTGTGGACGACGGCGCATTGGGACGCACTGGCCATCGGTCTCTCGGCCGCCACCCAGGGAGCAATGGGCCCGGTGCTGGCCCGGGTGCCCGGCATTGCCGGCCAGCAAGCCCAACCGACCTCCCCTTGCCGGCAGCCGATCTGGCACACCCTTCAGACCCACGGCGACGAACAGGCCGTGTTGTTGTTTTGTCCCACGCCTACCCGAGCCCTGCACGACGAAGCCGCATGGCGGTTACTGGCACAGCTGTGTCAAACACCGTTTTACCAGCGCCTGCGGGTCGAGTTGCAGTTGGGTTACGCAGTGTTCAGCGGTGTGAAGCAGATCGATGGGCAGACCGGTTTGTTGTTCGGTGTCCAATCACCCAGCGCCTCGGCGGCCCAGTTGATCGCCCATATCGACCAGTTCCTGAGCGGCCTGCCGGACCGTCTCCAGCAGCTCGACGATTCGACGCTGGCCAGTCAGCAGCAGGCCCTCGCCGCCCAGTTCCAGAGCGCCGCCCTACCCTGCGCCCAAGCGGCCGAACTGCTCTGGCAGGGCAAACTCGCTGGCCATCCGTCGGATTATCTAGAGCAATTGTCCGACGCCATCATGCGTGTGAATCGAGAACAGCTGATGGACGCCGTGGGGCATCTGACTAGCGCCGAAAGTGCACGCTACTGCCTGACCAATGGAGCCTGCCCTGGAGAGCCCTGGCACGCGGTGCCGTGATCATTACAGTCTGTGCAATGAGCTTTCTTGGAGAATTGCAGCCAACGAATATGTCAGATTTAGTAACATAGCCGCCTAAGCATCTGAACATCTCCCTTCGGAGGTGGACTATATGTATAGGTCTCAACCGACCCATCCTGATGACAGCATCCCACCTAAAGGAGTATTTCCATGTCTTGGTCCAAACCCGCATATATCGACCTGCGTATCGGTTTCGAAGTCACCATGTACTTCGCCAGCCGTTGATTGCTGCAGGCGGTTGAACGCGCAGCACAACGCCTCGGTCAGCCGGGGCGTTTTTTATTTCGGTTTGCAGATGGAGCGGCCATGTTTGTCCAGATTCTAGGTTCCGCCGCCGGCGGCGGTTTCCCCCAGTGGAATTGCAACTGCGCCAATTGCGCAGGTTTTCGCAACGGCAGCCTGCGAGCCCAGGCACGCACTCAGTCGTCCATCGCGATTTCCGATGATGGCGTGAACTGGGTGCTGTGCAATGCCTCCCCGGACATTCGCGCCCAGCTCCAAGGATTCGCCCCGATGCAACCGGGTCGGGCACTGCGGGACACCGGTATCGGCGCCATCATTCTGATGGACAGCCAGATCGACCACACCACCGGCCTGCTCAGCCTGCGCGAAGGCTGCCCGCATCAAGTCTGGTGCACCGACATGGTCCATGAAGACCTGAGCACCGGTTTTCCGCTGTTCAACATGCTGACCCACTGGAACGGCGGGCTGAGCTGGAACCGCATCGAACTCGACCAGCCGTTCACCATCCCCGCCTGCCCGAACCTGCGCTTCACTCCCCTGCCGCTGCGCAGCGCAGCGCCGCCCTATTCACCGCACCGCTTCGATCCGCACCCAGGCGACAACATCGGCCTGATCGTCGAAGACCTGCGCACCGGCGGCAAGCTGTTTTACGCCCCAGGCCTGGGCAAAGTCGACGAGCCTTTGCTGGAGATCATGGCCGGCAGCGATTGCCTGTTGGTGGACGGCACGATGTGGGACGACGATGAAATGCAGCGTCGTGGCGTCGGCACCCGCACCGGTCGCGAGATGGGCCATCTGGCACAGAACGGGCCTGGCGGGATGATCGAAGTGCTGGAGCAACTGCCCGAGCCGCGCAAGGTCCTTATTCATATCAACAATACCAACCCGATCCTCGACGAAGACTCGCCCGAGCGGGCCGAGCTTGTACGTCGAAAGATTGAAGTGGCTTACGACGGAATGAGTATTGAGTTGTAGGACGGGCGCGACGATTGTGGGAGTGGGTGTGCGCTGAGTCAGCCAATCACTGCTGGCTGATGAGACGCCATCGCGAGCAGGCTCGCCCCCACAGAAGTTTGAGTCGTACCGGATATTTCATGCGTTACAGATCGAGTGTGGGAGCGAGCCTGCTCGCGATGAGACCAACCCTGACGCCACAGAATCCACGGGAATTGCCCGGAGAACCGCAATGACTGACACCCCCCTGTCCCCCGCCGAGTTCGAAGCGGCCCTGCGTGCCAAGGGTGCGTATTACCACATCCATCACCCGTATCACGTGGCGATGTATGAGGGCCGCGCCACTCGCGAGCAGATCCAGGGCTGGGTCGCGAACCGTTTTTACTATCAGGTGAACATCCCGCTCAAGGATGCCGCGATCCTAGCCAACTGCCCGGACCGGGAAATCCGCCGCGAGTGGATCCAGCGCCTGCTCGACCATGACGGCGCGCCCGGCGAAGACGGCGGCATCGAAGCCTGGTTGCGGCTGGGTCAGGCGGTTGGCCTGGATCCCGATCAACTGCGCTCCCAGGAACTGGTGCTGCCGGGCGTGCGCTTCGCGGTGGATGCCTACGTCAACTTCGCCCGCCGCGCCTCTTGGCAGGAAGCCGCCAGCAGCTCCCTGACCGAAATGTTCGCACCGCAGATCCATCAGTCGCGCCTGGACAGCTGGCCGCAGCATTACCCCTGGATCGACCCCGCCGGCTACGAATATTTCCGCACCCGCCTGGGCCAGGCCCGGCGTGACGTGGAGCACGGCCTGGCGATTACCTTGCAGCATTACACCACCCGCGAAGGCCAGGAGCGCATGCTGGAGATTCTCCAGTTCAAACTGGACATCCTCTGGAGCATGCTCGATGCCATGAGCATGGCCTACGAATTGAACCGCCCGCCCTATCACAGCGTGACCGGGCAACGGGTGTGGCACAAAGGAATTACCTTATGAGTTTCGATCGCAGCAAGACCCCACGCTGGCGCCCCGGCTATCGTTTCCAGTACGAGCCGGCACAGAAGGGCCACGTGCTGCTCTATCCTGAAGGCATGATCAAGCTCAACGACAGCGCTTCGCTTATTGGCGGCCTGATCGACGGTGAACGGGATGTGGCCGCCATCATTGGCGAGTTGGCCAAACAGTTCCCCGACGTGCCGGAACTCGGTGACGACATCGAGCAATTCATGGAGGTCGCCCGTGCAGAGCATTGGATCGAACTTGTCTGACGCCACAAGCCTGCCGCCCAAGCCTGAAGTCGGCCTGCCGCTGTGGCTGCTGGCCGAGCTGACCTACCGTTGCCCGTTGCAATGCCCGTACTGCTCCAATCCGCTGGACTTCGCCGAGCAAGGCAAGGAGCTGAGTACCGAGCAGTGGTTCAAGGTGTTTCGCGAGGCGCGTGAGATGGGCGCCGCGCAATTGGGCTTTTCCGGCGGCGAGCCGCTGGTGCGCCAGGACCTGGCCGAACTGATCGCCGAGGCGCGCAGGCTGGGTTTCTACACCAACCTGATCACCTCTGGCATCGGCTTGACCGAGCAGAAAATCAGCGATTTCAAAAAGGCCGGCCTCGACCACATCCAGATCAGTTTCCAGGCCAGCGACGAACAGGTGAACAACCTGCTGGCCGGCTCAAAGAAAGCCTTCGCGCAAAAACTGGAAATGGCCCGGGCGGTCAAGGCCCACGGCTATCCGATGGTGCTGAACTTCGTCACCCATCGGCACAACATCGACAAGATCGACCGCATTATCGAGCTGTGCATCGCCCTTGAAGCCGACTTCGTCGAACTCGCCACCTGCCAGTTCTACGGCTGGGCGCAGCTCAACCGCGTCGGCCTGCTGCCCACCCGGGAACAATTGGTGCGCGCCGAACGTATCACCAACGAATACCGCGCCAGACTGGAGGCCCAAGGGCATCCGTGCAAGTTGATCTTCGTCACCCCGGACTATTATGAAGAACGCCCCAAGGCCTGCATGAACGGCTGGGGCAACATTTTCCTGACCGTCACGCCGGACGGCACTGCATTGCCCTGTCACGGCGCCCGTCAGATGCCCGTGCAATTTCCCAACGTGCGTGACCACAGCATGCAGCACATCTGGTACGACTCGTTCGGCTTCAATCGTTTCCGCGGCTATGACTGGATGCCCGAGCCGTGCCGCTCGTGTGATGAAAAAGAAAAGGACTTCGGCGGCTGTCGCTGCCAGGCGTTCATGCTCACGGGCGATGCGAGCAATGCCGACCCGGTGTGCAGCAAATCCGAGCATCACGGGATGATTCTTCAGGCTCGGGAAGACGCCGAGCATGCCACTCAGACGATTGAACAACTGGCCTTTCGCAATGAACGAAACTCACGCCTCATCGCCAAAGGCTGATTCTTTCAGCGCAGCCCAGGCCGTTGCGGCAGGCATCGACTTCGCTGAGCTGCAAGCCGGGCCCCTTGGACTGTTCTGGAATCAATACCGTCCCGAAGACGGTGCCTGCCGGATCTGGCATTGGCAGGATGCCAAGGCCCGATGCCTGACCCCGGACGGGTTCAGTGTCCGCAGCCGGGTTTATGAATACGGCGGCGGTTCGTTCTGCCTGAGCGACGACGGTGTGCTGTTCGTCAATGAGGCCGACCAGCAGGTGTATCACCAGTCGCTGGCCGGCGAACAGCCCGTGGCGCTGACCTCAGGTGATTGTCGATATGGCGATCTTCACTTCGCTTGCGGCCAGGTGCTGGCGGTGGAGGAGCAGGCCAATCAGCATCGCCTGGTCTCGATCGGCCTGGCAGATCATCAGCGACATCTGCTGGCCGAAGGTGCGGACTTCTACGCCGCGCCGACCTTGAGTCCAGATGGTCGACGACTGGCCTGGATTGAGTGGAGCCGCCCCCATCAACCGTGGACGTCAACGAGACTGATGCTGGCCGAGCGCAACGCTGGCGCCTGGAATGAGCCGCGTTGCGTTGCGGGCAGCGGTCACGAGGAGTCCATTCAGCAACCGCGTTTTGATGATCGCAGTCGCCTCTATTGCCTGAGCGATCGTGACGGTTATTGGCAGCCCTGGACTGAATCCGCCGACGACCTGGAGCCGCTGCCCGCCGCCGAAGCCGATCACGCCCCAGCACCCTGGCAACTGGGCGGCTGTACCTGGCTGCCGCTAGGCGAACGCGATTACCTGGCGAGCTGGACCGAGGCGGGTTTCGGGCGACTGGGCCTCTGCCGCAGTGACGGCGTATCCGAGGATTTCACCGGCGCCTATTCGCGGTTTCGCAGCCTGGCACTCGATGAGCGGTTCATTTATGCCATCGCCGCTTCGCCAATCAGCCCGTCGGCGGTGATAGCCATTGAGCGGCAAAACCATGCAGTGGTGGTGCTCGCCGGTGGCGTTGCGCCGTTGCCCGTCGAACACATCAGTCGCCCCCGAACCCTGCGCTATCCCTCGGCTTCCAGCCAAGCCCATGGGTTCTTTTACCCGGCCATGAACACCGAAGAGAAGCCGCCATTGGCGGTGTTCATCCATGGCGGACCGACCTCGGCGTGTTATCCCATTTTTGATCCGCGCATCCAGTACTGGACCCAGCGCGGCTTTGCCGTAGCCGATCTCAATTACCGCGGCAGCAGCGGTTATGGCCGGGCCTATCGACAGGCGCTGTATTTGAATTGGGGGGTGGTGGACGTCGAGGATGCCTGCGCGGTGGTCACGTACCTTGAGGAACAAGGCTTGATCAATGGCCGTCGCGCGTTCATTCGTGGCGGCAGTGCCGGCGGCTACACGACTCTTTGCGCCCTGGCGTTCCATGACGTGTTCCGCGCCGGCGCCAGTCTCTATGGTGTCAGCGACCCCGTCGCCCTGGGTCATGCCACGCACAAATTCGAAGGCGATTATCTGGATTGGTTGATCGGCGACCCGCAACAGGACGCCGAACGCTACCGGGACCGCACGCCACTGCTGCACGCTGATCAGATCCGCACCCCGGTGATATTTTTCCAGGGTGAACTGGATGCCGTGGTCGTGCCGCAGCAAACACGCGATATGGTCGAGGCATTGCAGAACAACGGAATCGCGGTAGAAGCGCATTACTACGCCGATGAGCGCCATGGCTTTCGCAAGGCGATCAACCAGGCTCATGCGCTGGAACATGAATGGTTGTTCTATCGCAGGGTGATGGATGGCCCCCTATAGGGCAAATGCAAAACCAAATGTGGGAGCGAGCCTGCTCGCTCCCACAGGGGATTTGTGCAAACCAACAAATTCAGCGCTTGGCGATGATGTACACCGCATGCACGATACCCGGGATGTAACCCAACAGAGTCAGCAGGATGTTGAGCCAGAATGCCCCGCCGAAGCCCACTTGCAGAAACACACCCAACGGCGGCAGCAGGATGGCGATGATGATTCGAATGATATCCATGGATGACTCCTGATTGGCGATGGCCACATTGCCATATAGCACATGGACACCCGACCGCTCGTCAGGGTTCAGTGCGAAGCCATCCAGAAGGGATAAAGCGCGGGAAGATAAAAACGCGGACAAAAGAAAACCCCGCCGAAGCGGGGCTTTGCAGACTGTTTCCCTGACATCCATTTCGCTCCGCCATCCTGGCAGAATCCTACGTGTCCGTGTTTTTGCTTTGCGCATCCTGCGCGACGTCCATGTGAAGTAGATTAGCTCTGGATCCAATCAGCCGATAGAGGGAAAACGCCAGCACGACGTGTAAGCATTTGCTTACACGTCGTCAGATTTCAAAACTGCCCAGCGTCCAGCAGGAACAGTGACTCGCTACCCGCCTTCACCGAGGCACTCAGGGAGTGGATGCGCGGCAGCAAACGGGCGAAGTAGAACCGCGCCGTGCCCAGTTTGCTCGCATAGAAGTCATCCTGCGCTTCTTTGCCCAAGGCCGCTTTGGCCATCAGTGCCCACATATAGGCGTAGGCGGTGTAGCCGAACGCCTGGAGGTATTCCACCGAAGCCGCGCCGATTTCGTTCGGGTTGCTTTTCGCCCGGTCCAGCAGCCATTCGGTCAGTTCATCCAGCGTACCGACAGCGTCGTTCAACGGCTTGGTGAACTCGGCCAGGTCACTGCTCGCGGTAGCGGTGAAGTGGCGGATTTCGTCAGCGAACAGCTTGTAGAACACCCCGCCACTGCCGACGATCTTGCGCCCTACCAGGTCCAGCGCCTGGATACCGTTGGTGCCTTCGTAGATCTGGGTGATGCGCACGTCACGCACCAGTTGCTCCTGACCCCATTCGCGAATGTAGCCGTGGCCGCCGAAAATCTGCTGGCCATGGACAGTGGTTTCCAGTCCCAGATCAGTCAGGAACGCCTTCGCCACCGGGGTCAGCAAGGCCACCAGATCTTCGGCACGCTTGCGGGTGGCCGGGTCTTCGCTGAACTTGGCGGTGTCCAGTTGCATCGCCACGTAGGTGGAAAATGCCCGGCCACCTTCGTTCGAGGCTTTCATGGTCAGCAACATCCGACGCACGTCCGGGTGGACGATGATCGGGTCAGCGACTTTGTCTTTGTTCTGCGCACCGGTTGGCGAACGACTTTGCAGGCGGTCACGGGCGTATTCGATGGCGTTCTGGTAGGAGCGCTCACCGGTGGCCAGGCCCTGGATACCCACACCCAAACGCTCGTAGTTCATCATGGTGAACATCGCCGCCAGGCCTTTGTTCGGCTCGCCGACCAGATAACCCACGGCGTCGTCAAAGTTCATCACACAGGTGGCGGACGCCTGGATGCCCATCTTGTGTTCGATCGACCCGCAATTGGCCGCGTTACGCGCCCCCAGGCTGCCGTCGGCGTTAACCATGAACTTGGGCACCAGGAACAGCGAGATGCCTTTAGGGCCTGCCGGTGCGTCCGGCAACTTTGCCAGCACCAGGTGGATGATGTTTTCGGTGAGATCGTGTTCGCCGCCAGTAATGAAGATCTTGGTGCCGCTGACCTTGTAGGAACCGTCGGCCTGAGGTTCGGCCTTGGTGCGAATGATGCCCAGGTCCGTACCGGCATGCGGCTCGGTCAGGCACATGGAACCGGCCCAGACGCCGGCGTACATGTTCGGCAGGTAGGCTGCTTTCAGCTCTTCACTGGCGTGAGCATTGATCGACAGGCAAGCCCCGGCGGTCAGCATGGGGTACAGGCCGAAGGACAGGCTGGCGGAGTTGACCATTTCTTCGACCTGAGCCGAAACAGCCTTGGGCATGCCCATGCCGCCGTAGGTCGGATCACCACCGACACCGACCCAGCCGCCTTCAGCGTAAGTCTTGTAGGCCTGTGGGAAACCGGCTGGCGTGGTGACGGCACCGTCAGCCCAGTGGCAACCTTCTTCGTCAGCTGCACGGCTGAGGGGGGCAACGCTTTTGCTGGTGACTTTGCCGGCTTCCTCAAGGATCGCCTCGACGGTTTCAGCGTCTACGGTCTCGGCCAGCGCCGGCAGTTGAGCCCACAGCTTCGCGACCTCGAACACTTCATTGAGGACGAAGCGCATATCGCGCAGGGGCGCTTTGTAGTCAGCCATGGCAAACCTCGCAAGATCTAAACAATTGGTTCGTAAGAAAACGGTTTTTGCAGTGGCCTGAGTGTACCCCAACAACTTTTGCGACACATAGGGTCAGCCAGTGACTGTTTTGTTATTTTTAGTCACCACAGAAAAGATCGCAGGCTTCGCCAGTTCCTACAGGGAATATGCGCACGTCTGTAGGCGCTGGCGAAGCCTGCGATCTTTGTCCCCCCTCACATCAGAGGGCAAACAACTCCGCCGGCAGCTTCATCAAGCAATCGCTCCCCGCCTCCACCGCGGCCCGATGGGCAGCGGTCCTTGGCAGCAGGCGCTTGAAGTAAAACTCACAGGTCGCCAGTTTGCCCCGGCAGAAATCCGCATCACCTTCGCCTGCATCCAGTTGCGCCTGGGCCACCAACGCCATGCGCAACCACAGATAGGCCAGGATGATGTAACCGCTGTACATCAGATAGTCCACCGAAGCGGCGCCGACTTCATCGGGGTTCTTCATGGCCGCCATGCCAACCCGGGTGGTCAGTTCGCCCCATTGCTGGTTGAGCCCGTTGAGTTGCGCGACGTAATCCTTGAGCTGCGGATGTTCAGCGTTGGCGGTGCAGAACTTATGGACGATTTTGGTGAACCCTCGCAGCAACTTGCCCTGGCTGCCCAGCACCTTGCGCCCCAATAGATCCAAGGCCTGGATGCCGTTGGTGCCTTCATAGATCGGCGCAATACGGCAGTCGCGCACCAGCTGTTCCATGCCCCACTCACGAATGAAACCATGGCCGCCAAACACCTGCATGCCGTGGTTGGTTACTTCCAGGCCAGTATCGGTCATGAAAGCCTTGCAGATCGGGGTGAGGAACGCCAGCAGGTCTTCGGCCTCCTGGCGGGCGGTTTCGTCGCTGCTCAGGTGTGCGATATCCAGCAGTTGCGCGGTGAAGTAAGTCAGCGCCCGGTTGCCCTCGTTGAAGGCTTTCATGGTCAGCAACATCCGGCGCACATCGGGGTGGACGATGATCGGATCGGCGGCTTTTTCCGGCGCCTTGGGGCCGGTCAGCGAGCGCATCTGCAAACGGTCGTTGGCATATTTGATCGCGCCCTGGAAGCTCGCTTCCCCGAGGCACAGGCCCTGCATGCCGGTGCCCAGCCGGGCATGGTTCATCATGGTGAACATGCAGTTCAGACCCTTGTTCGGCTC
Source organism: Pseudomonas sp. N-1-13 (assembly GCF_057787095.1). Lineage (NCBI taxonomy): Bacteria > Pseudomonadati > Pseudomonadota > Gammaproteobacteria > Pseudomonadales > Pseudomonadaceae > Pseudomonas > Pseudomonas sp. N-1-13. Next base: position 5,348,096 of record NZ_JBYNRI010000001.1, read on the forward strand.
GCCGATCAAGAATCCCTTGGCCCCGTCGAAATTAAGCACGCAGGTGGCGGACGCCTTGATGCCCATCTTGTGCTCGATCGAGCCGCAGGAGACGCCATTGCGCGGTCCCGCTTCGCCACTGGCGTCTGGCAGGAACTTGGGCACGATGAACAGCGAGATACCTTTGGTCCCGGCAGGCGCATCCGGCAGTTTGGCGAGCACCAAGTGAATGATGTTGTCGCTCATGTCGTGTTCGCCGGCGGAAATGAAAATCTTGCTGCCGGTAATCGCGTAGCTGCCATCGGCCTGAGGCAAGGCTCGGGTCTTGATGATGCCCAGGTCCGTGCCGCAATGGGCTTCGGTGAGGCACATCGTGCCGGTCCATTGACCGGCCGTGAGCTTGGTGAGGTAGGCCTGTTTCTGCTCTTCGGTGCCGTGGGCATGAATGGCCGACATCGCACCATGGGTCAGGCCCGGGTACATGCCCCAGGAGGTGTTGCTAGAGCCGACCATTTCGCTGATGACCAGGCCCAGGGAACTGGGCAATCCTTGGCCGCCGTAAGTCGGGTCCGCCGCCAGGCCGTGCCAGCCGCCCTCCACGTACTGTGCGAACGCCTGCTTGAAGCCTGTAGGCGTGGTGACCACGCCGTTGTCGAAATGGCAGCCTTCTTCGTCACCGGAGCGATTGAGCGGCGCCAGCACATTCTCACAGAACCTGGCGCCTTCCTCGAGGATCGCGCTGACCATGTCCGGGCTGGCATCGCTGGCGCCCAGTTCGGCATAGCGGCCAGGGAAATCGAAGACGTGATCGATCAGAAAGCGCATGTCGCGCAGCGGGGCTTTGTACTCGGGCATGGTGGTCTTCTCCGGTAACAGGTCGTTCAAACCTACTGCCGGCCACCGAGGCTCACAATCACAGTCCAGACGCTGAATGCGCCATCATCACTCAACCCGCGGCCGCTTCCATGCGCACCGCACCGCGACGGTTCTGCCCATAGGCAATCACACAGTTACGCCCGGCTCCCTTGGCGTTGTAGAGAGCCTGGTCAGCGGATTTGAGCACTTCTTCGGGGGTGCGCTGTTCGATGCGCTCGGCCACACCGATGCTGACCGTCACCGATACACTGGATGCCCCGGCACCGGCACGACGCTGGCGACCTTGTTGATCATCCTGGGGACGACTGTCGGGATTGCGTAGCTGGATGCTGTAGTTCGCGATGGATTCGCGAATGACTTCCAGATGAGGCATGCACTCTTCGATGGTTTTTCCTGCGAATACCAGCGCAAATTCCTCTCCACCGTAGCGATAAGCCCTACCGCCACCGCTGATTTTCGACAGTTTGCTGGCGACCAGACGCAACACCTGGTCGCCCACGTCGTGGCCGTGGGTGTCATTGAATTTCTTGAAATGGTCCACGTCGCTCATCGCCAAGACATAATTGCGACCCAGGCGCTGCATGCGCTCATTCAGTGCCCGACGCCCCGGCAGGCCGGTCAGTTCGTCACGGAACGCCATCTGATAAGCCTCGTGGGCGACCGCCGCCGCGATCATCAGCATCACCTGGCTGCACATGATGTTCAGGGTGAATGGCAGGATGAAGGTCTTGGGCAACATCCAGAACACGCCGAGCAAACCCACCAATTGCGCGGCATGCAACGGTCGCGGATGGCGCCAGTATTGCCAGGCCAGCAACACAAAGGCGGCGATGAACACCGGGTAGGACAACTGGATCAGGCTCATCCAGGCACCGTGCAACGCTGGCCAGCGGATCTCCGAAAGCCACAACAGCAGTGCCTGGGGAAAACTTTGCTCCAGGGCCAGCGCCACGCTTCCAAAGATCAGCAGCACCGCGAACCGCGCCACCATGTCCTGGAACAAATGAGTCCGCTCCTGCCACGCGGCGAACAGGCCAAATAACAGCGGCAACAACAGGCAGACGAGGTGAAACACCACAGCTGCGTCATCGCGCACCTTGCCGTTGTCGCGATAGAAGTCGGTCTGGGTGTCCAGCAGGAAATAGGCGATGTACACCGTGATCATCAGAAACAGCTCACGCTGACGTCGGTAAACGGCGCAGTACGCCCCTCCGAGCAACAACACCAATGTAGGAAGAACGTTGAACAGGGAGGTGAAAAAGACATTGAGATCCTTGACGTAGGCAGCCGCAAGCCCCGCCAGCAATAGCACCAATGACGGTAGGAAATGACTGAGACGTACAGCGGAAGAACGCGGCAAGGGTAAAAGCTCCGACCCGGCTGATCAAAGATGGCATTGTGCCTGCTACTGGGGCATTAAGGCACGCGAGATGTGACAGATGTCACACTGCCATCCTTGTAACGGCAGGGGGGGATGTTTTCTTAGGGCTTTGTTGGATGAATGTTGTTCCACGATTGCCAACAACTCCTGTGGGAGCGAGCCTGCTCGCGATAGCGGTGGGTCAGCCCACAATGATGTTGGATATGCCGCCGTCATCGCGAGCAGGCTCGCTCCCACAGGGGTTGCGGTCAGGCGCAAAAAAGCCGCTGCTCCCGAAGGAAGCAGCGGCTTTTTTAGAAGAACCGCGTAAGGCTTAGTAACCCAGTGCGAAGTCTTCTTCTTTCATGTCCATCAGGTTGTTGGCGCCCGACAACATGGTTGCCACGTGAGTGCGGGTGCGTGGCAGGATGCGCTGGAAGTAGAAGCGCGCGGTCTGCAGCTTGGCGGTGTAGAAAGCTTCTTCGGTGGTGCCGGCGGCGAGTTTTTCCGCCGCCAGGCGCGCCATGTCAGCCCAGAAGTAGGCCAGGCAGGCGTAACCGGAGTACATCAGGTAATCCACCGAGGCCGCGCCAACTTCTTCGCGGTCTTTCATGGCCGCCATACCGACCTTCATGGTCAGCTCGCCCCATTCCTTGTTCAGCGCAGCCAGAGGTTCTACGAACTCTTTGACCGCGTCGTTGCCTTCGTTGCTTTGGCAGAACTTGTGAACGATCTTGGTGAAGCCCTTGAGCGCTTCGCCCTGGGTCATCAGCACTTTGCGGCCCAGCAGGTCGAGGGCCTGGATGCCGGTGGTGCCTTCGTACAGCATCGAAATGCGGCTGTCGCGAACGTTCTGCTCCATGCCCCACTCGGCGATGAAACCGTGACCGCCATAAATCTGCACGCCGTGGTTGGCCGATTCGAAGCCGACTTCAGTCATGAACGCCTTGGCGATCGGCGTCATGAACGCCAGCAGTGCATCGGCTTTTTTCTTCTCTTCTTCATCGACGCCGTACTTGACGATGTCCACTTGCTTGGCAGTGAAGTAAACCATCGCCCGGTTACCTTCGGCGAAGGCCTTCATGGTCAGCAGCATGCGACGCACGTCGGGGTGCACGATGATCGGGTCGGCAGCCTTGTCCGGCGCTTTCGGGCCAGTCAGGGAACGCATTTGCAGACGGTCACGGGCGTACTTCAGACCGCCCTGGAAGCCGATTTCGGCGTGAGCCAGGCCTTGCAGCGCGGTGCCCAGGCGTGCGGTGTTCATGAAGGTGAACATGCAGTTCAAGCCTTTGTTCGCCGGGCCAATCAGGAAACCGGTGGCCGCGTCAAAGTTCATCACGCAAGTGGCGTTGCCGTGGATGCCCATCTTGTGTTCCAGCGAACCGCAGCTCACCGCATTGCGCTGACCGATGGAGCCGTCGGCGTTAGGCAGGAACTTAGGAACGATGAACAGCGAAATACCTTTGGTACCGGCCGGAGCGTCCGGCAGGCGTGCCAGAACGATATGGACGATGTTGTCGGCCATGTCGTGTTCGCCGGCCGAAATGAAGATCTTGGTGCCGCTGACCTTGTACGAACCGTCGGCCTGAGGCTCGGCCTTGGTGCGCAGCATGCCCAGGTCAGTGCCGCAGTGCGGCTCGGTCAGGCACATGGTCCCGGTCCATTCGCCGGAAACCAGCTTGGTCAGGTAGGCCTCTTGCTGCTCGGGCGTACCGTGCTCGGAAATAGTGTTCATCGCGCCATGGGACAGGCCTGGGTACATGCCCCACGACCAGTTGGCTTCGCCGACCATCTCGCTGACCGCCAGGCCCAGGGACTCCGGCAGGCCTTGACCACCATGCTCAACGTCGTGGGCCAGGCTTGGCCAGCCGCCTTCGACGAATTGCTTGTAGGCTTCCTTGAAGCCGCTCGGGGTCTTCACACCGGATTCGCTCCAGGTGCAGCCCTCGATGTCGCCCACACGGTTCAGCGGTGCCAGCACCTGCTCACAAAACTTGGCGCCTTCTTCAAGAATGGCGTCAACCATGTCTGGCGTTGCGTCCTGGCAAGCCGGAAGGCTCTGATAGTGCGCTTCATAGCCAAGCAGTTCGTCACGAACGAAGCGAATATCACGCAAGGGGGCCTTGTAGTCAGGCATAGCGATAAACCTCTGCTGATGTAACCGGGAATGAACGACCGCATGGATTTGTTGTGACGGTCAAACAGTTGTTTGAAACATACGTTTACGCCTAAATCTTGTCAAGCGTCGATCTTTTGCCGTTCGTCATCGTCCCTGAAAAAATCCCAGGCACAGCAATTCACCGCAGCGAAACACTCACAGCGTCCGTAGGAAAAGATTAGTTGAGCCAGAAGGAGTTAGAGACGAAAACGCCGCGAATAATCGCGGCGTTTTGACAAACCTGAAGTAGAGAATCAGACGAAAGTGTCGATCAACGTACCGAGCATTTCATCGGAAGCCTTGGCCACGTTCACGCCCAGTTCGACCTGAAATTTGCCCTGGGACATTTCAACCATGTTGCTGGCCAAGTCCGATTGCTGGCTGCGATCCACCGACCGCAAGCGATCGGCTTGCAGTTCGGACGACTGGCTGGTGACCGAACGCTCGATCGTATTGTTGGCAATCTGGCTCGAGGCCTGATCGACACGGTTCTGCCCTGTCTGAATAGTGCTCAGACCGGCATAGAACGCGGTATTTCCTGAGATTTCCATGGCAGAACTCGTCTTCTTGAAGGGTAGACAGCGGACATTGAAACAGAAGCCTGGGGAAAAGACCCGACAAAAACACTAATGGCACAGTGCCTTGTCATAGTGAAAACCTTAGTAGTCCAGCAAATCCAGGTGCAGATGCGCAGCCACGGCTTCGGCGGTGATGCCCTTGATTCTCGGCACACGCCCCAAGCACGGCGCCGGCAGGCGTTCGGCCAGGGTCGCCAGATTTTCTTCCAGCCGCGATGTCTTGGGGTCGATGATATTGGCCACCCAACCCGCCAGTTGCAGGCCGTCCCGGGCGATGGCCTCGGCGGTCAACAGGGCGTGGCTGATGCAGCCCAGGCGCACGCCCACCACCAGGATCACCGGTAGCCCCAGCGCCATCGCCAAGTCCGAGAGGTTGTCCTGATCGGCCAGCGGAACGCGCCAGCCGCCCGCGCCTTCGATCAGAGTGAAATCGGCCTCCAAGGCCAACACTTCACGCATCGGCCCCAGCAACGATTGCACAGTCAAGGCCACGCCGGCTTCCCGAGCGGCCAGGTGAGGCGCGATGGCCGGCTCGAAAGCCACCGGATTGACCTGGGCATACTCAAGCGGCACCGAGCATTCGGCCAACAGCGCCAAGGCATCGGCGTTGCGCAGGCCCTTGGGCGTTACTTCACAACCAGAGGCCACGGGCTTACCCGCGGCGGTGCACATGCCAGCCTGTCGCGCAGCATGCAGCAGGCCAGCCGCGACGGTGGTTTTGCCCACGTCGGTGTCGGTACCGGTGATGAAATAAGCCTGGCTCATAGCGGTTTCTCCAGCACGGCGTAAACCACCCGGTAGGTCGCGGGCAAACCCTGTACCTGACGAAACTGTTCGTAAGCGTCAACCAGTGCGAGGATCCGCGCCCTGCCCGTCAACCCGCCGGGCCGGCCGGGGTTCAGATTGTGGGCGCCGAGGGCTTTCAATTCATGGGTCAGACCGCGCACGTCCGGGTAATACATCACATGGGGACGGTTTTCCAGGCTGATAACGTTCAGCCCGCTGGCCTCACATAGCTGTTGATACGTTTCGAACCCGCGAAAACGGTTGACGTGCACCAGGCCATCCACCTGACGCCAGCTGTCGCGCAGTTCGTACAACGTGCCGACGCAAAGGCTTGTAAAGGCAAACACGCCACCGGGTTTCAAAACCCGATGGACTTCGTTCAACACCGAGGCAAAATCCGCGCACCACTGCACCGCCAGGCTAGAGAACACCAGATCGCAGCTGGAGGCCTGCAAGGGCAACCGCTCGGCATCACCGGCTATAAAGTGCGCAGCCCCGCCCTGAGGGCGAGCATGGTTGAGCATACCTTCGGCGATATCCAGCGCCAACCCGGTCACCTCGCCGAAGCGCGTACCCAGCGCCCGCGTGAAATAGCCGGTGCCACAACCCAGGTCCATCCAGCGCTCAGGCATGATCGAAGCAGGCAGCCGGTCCAGCAACTGCTGGCCTACGTCGCGCTGCAGCTCGGCCACGCTGTCGTAACTGGTCGCCGCCCGGGAAAACGAGGCCGCCACCTGGCGCTTGTCCGGCAAGGCACCGGGCAATTTGGCAACAGACAAATCAGTCATCATCGGACTCATGCAAAAAAGCCTGAATCGCCCCCGCCACACCGTGGGGGTCTTCCAGAGGGAATCCGTGGCCGGTCTGTTCGATCAGACCGATTTCAACATCGGGCAGCAACACCAGCAATTCACCCGCTGCCTCAGCCGGTACCAGGGCGTCGAGCCCGGCAAACACGTGGAGCTGCGGGCCGCCGAAGCCCTGCAAGGCGGCGCGGGTATCCAGTTGCGCCAGCAGCTCGAGCCCGGCCATCAACACATCGGGCGAAGTGACAGGCGCACCCGCCAGCAACAATCGCGACAAGCCGCGCGGATCGCTGCAACCCTGGGCACATAACAAACTGAAGCGCTTGAGGGTCTGGCGCGGGTCGGCGGCGCACCCGGCGAGAAACCCATCAAAGGTTTCACCGGCCATCGCGCTCGGCCATTGATCGTGGGCCACGAAAGAAGGGTTGCTCGCCAGGGTCAACAAGCCGCAACAGCGCTCGCCCCGACGCGCCGCCAGCTCGCCGGCCAGCATGCCGCCCAGCGACCAGCCACCCAACCAGGCATCCTGGGGCAATGTGGCATCCAGCTCATCGAGCCATTCATTGAGGTCGCTTGAGGTCAGTGCCGGCAACGGCTCGATCTCGACCCGCAGATGTTCATCGAGCCCTTGCAGCGCAGCCGCCAGAGGCTCCAGCGGGGAAACGCCCAAGCCCCAACCAGGCAGCAATATCAGTCGATCACGCATGGCTTGGCTCCGGTCCCAGTTGTGCAAAACACTCGGCCAATGCCTCCAGCAGTAGCTGCACCTGAGCCTCACTGTGAGCGGCGGTCAAGGTCACGCGCAGACGAGCGCTGCCGGCCGGCACGGTGGGTGGGCGGATCGCAGTGACCATCAGTCCCCGCTCACGCAGCATCTGCGACAAGCGCATCGCCCGCCCCGCATCGCCGATCAGGATCGGCTGAATCGGCGTGAAACTGTCCATCAATTGCAGGCCGATCTGCTCGGCACCGTGGCGAAACTGGCGGATCAGCACCTGCAAATGTTCGCGCCGCCAATGCTCGCTGCGCAGCAGCTCAAGGCTCTTGAGCGTAGCGCAGGCCAGAGCCGGCGGTTGACTGGTGGTGTAGATGTAGGGACGAGCGAACTGGATCAGGCTTTCGATCAGGTCTTCACTGCCGGCGACAAAAGCACCGGCAGTACCGAAGGCTTTGCCCAGGGTGCCGACCAATACCGGCACGTCATCCTGGCTCAGGCCAAAATGTTCGACGATCCCGCCGCCATTGGCCCCCAACGGGCCGAAACCGTGGGCATCATCGACCATCAGCCAGGCGCCCTTGGCCCTGGCTGCACGGGCCAGGGCCGGCAGATCGGCGATGTCACCGTCCATGCTGAACACACCATCGGTGACCACCAGCGTATTGCCGGTGGCTTTCTCCAGACGGTTGGCCAGGCTCTGGGCATCGTTGTGCAGGTAACGGTTGAAGCGCGCGCCGGACAGCAACCCGGCGTCGAGCAACGAAGCGTGGTTGAGTCGATCCTCCAGCACCGTATCACCCTGCCCCACCAGTGCGGTGACAGCGCCAAGGTTGGCCATGTAGCCGGTGGTGAACAGCAGTGCCCGCGGGCGGCCAGTCAAGTCAGCCAGGGCTTCTTCCAGGGCATGATGAGGCCCGCTGTGGCCGATCACCAGATGGGAAGCACCGCCACCCACGCCCCATCGCGCCGCACCGGCGCGCCAGGCTTCGATCACTTGTGGATGATTGGCCAGGCCCAGGTAATCATTGTTGCAGAACGCCAGCAGCGGCTGGCCGTCCACCACCACCTCTGGCCCCTGCGGGCTTTCGAGCAGCGGGCGCTGGCGATAGAGGTTTTCGGCACGACGGGCAGTCAGGCGTGCGGCGAGATCGAAGGGCATGCAGGCCTCGGGGTGAACCGCTATTTAAAGACTGGAGGAGATCCCCCTGTGGGAGCGAGCCTGCTCGCGATAGCGGCGTGCCAGTCAACAAATGTTGAATGCTCCATCGCCATCGCGAGCAGGCTCGCTCCCACATTTTTTTTGCGTCAGCTCAGAGGGCGGCGTTGTAGAACTGCTCGCTGCTCTTCTGCTCCACCAGCGCCTGTTCAATAGCCGCCTGATGCACTTCATCAGCATGCTCTTCGCGGGCCTCCGGCTGGATGCCCAGGCGAGCGAACAGTTGCATGTCCTTGTCGGCTTGCGGGTTGGCGGTGGTCAGGAGTTTGTCGCCATAAAAAATCGAGTTGGCACCGGCGAAAAATGCCAGGGCCTGCATCTGTTCGTTCATCGCTTCGCGGCCGGCGGACAGGCGCACATGAGACTTGGGCATCAGGATCCGCGCTACGGCGAGCATGCGAATGAAATCGAACGGGTCGACGTCTTCGGCGTTTTCCAGTGGCGTGCCGGCGACTTTTACCAGCATGTTGATCGGCACCGATTCCGGATGCTCCGGCAGGTTCGCCAGCTGGATCAGCAGGTTGGCGCGATCGTCCAGGGACTCGCCCATGCCCAGGATGCCGCCGGAGCAGATCTTCATCCCCGAATCTCGCACGTAAGCCAGGGTTTGCAGACGCTCGCTGTAGGTACGAGTGGTGATGATGCTGCCGTAGAACTCCGGCGACGTGTCGAGGTTGTGGTTGTAGTAGTCCAGGCCGGCCTGGGCCAGGGCCTGGGTCTGGTCCTGATCGAGGCGGCCCAGGGTCATGCAGGTCTCCAGGCCCATGGCCTTCACGCCTTTGACCATCTCCAGCACATAAGGCATGTCCTTGGCCGACGGATGCTTCCACGCCGCGCCCATGCAGAAACGGGTCGAGCCGATGGCCTTGGCACGGGCGGCCTCTTCGAGGACTTTCTGCACTTCCAGCAACTTTTCTTTTTCCAGCCCGGTGTTGTAGTGGCCGGACTGCGGACAATATTTGCAATCTTCCGGGCAGGCGCCGGTCTTGATCGACAGCAGCGTGGACACCTGGACGCGGTTGGCGTCGAAATGCGCGCGGTGCACGGTCTGCGCCTGGAACAACAGGTCATTGAAGGGCTGGACGAAGAGAGCTTTGACTTCGGCCAAAGACCAGTCATGACGCAGGTTGGCAGTGGTGCTGGCGCTCATGGGCATTTCCTTGATTATGCTTGGCTGGCACCTGGGGACATGGAATACCCACAGGCGCGACACGGATGTTCGGCATATTTAAGGAAGAGTCATGCGCTGTCAACCACGATACGATGGACCGGTTTACATCTGGTTAAAAAACAAACAATCTTGTCTGTTGTGTGGCGAAACCACCGATACGCCCCAACCCATTTGCACCCCCTGCGAGAGCGAACTGCCCTGGCTCGGTGACCAGTGCAGTATCTGCGCCTTGCCACTGCCCATGGCCGGGCTGCGTTGTGGCCAGTGCGCCACTCAACCGCCAGCCTTCGAGCGGGTCCTGGCGCCATGGGCCTACGACTTTCCTATCGACAGCCTGATCGCACGTTTCAAACATCAGGCCAAATGGCCGCTCGGTCGGTTGATGGGCGAACTGCTGGCGCAGTCCCTGCAGCATCACTTCAATGAAGGACTGGAGCCACCCGACGCACTGGTGCCAGTACCGCTTGCCAATCGGCGCTTGCGTCAACGGGGTTTCAATCAGGCCTCGATGCTTGCACGCTGGCTCAGCGCGACATTGAAGATCCCTTGCGAAGAACAATTGCTGCGGCGCGTCCTGGACACCCCCGCCCAGCAGGCACTCGATGCCAGGGCCCGGCGCCGAAACCTGCGTCAAGCCTTTGCCATCACACCCGACGCCGTGCTCGGCAACCGTCATCTGGCGTTGGTCGACGATGTGCTCACGACCGGCGCCACAGCCCAGGCGCTGGCTCGCCTACTATTGGATGCCGGCGCCGCCCGGGTCGATGTGTATTGCCTGGCCCGCACGCCGAAACCCGGTGAGCCGGCTTGACGCGCCGCCTGCGAGGCGCCAACGTCCGCTCATGATTCCTTGGCGCAGTTCTCCATCATGTCATTGCCCCCGCTCCTGACCCAGCACATCGTCCGGCGCCCACAACGCATCGCCTTGTTGCAGCACATTGCCGAACAAGGCTCGATCACCCGCGCCGCCAAGAGCGCGGGCCTGAGCTACAAGGCGGCGTGGGATGCCATCGACGAGTTGAATAACCTGGCGGACCAGCCGCTGGTGGAACGCAGCGTCGGCGGCAGGGGCGGTGGCGGCGCCAAGCTGTCAGAGGAGGGGCAACGCGTGCTGCGTCTGTATCAGCGCTTGCAAGCGCTGCAGGCGCAGTTACTGGAAGCCAGCGAGGACGCCGGGGATCTGGGCCTGCTCAGTCGCTTGATGCTGCGCACCAGCGCGCGCAATCAACTGCATGGCAAAGTCCTGGGGATCGAGGCCCAGGGCCACAATGACCGGGTACGCCTGGAACTGGCCCGGGGTCTGGTCATCGAGGCGCAAATCACCCATGACAGCACCTTACGCCTGGAGCTGGCTATCGGCACCGAAGTGGTGGCCCTGATCAAGGCCGGCTGGTTGGAGTTGCACCCCATCGAGTCAGCGGAGCAATCGGGAATCAACACGTTGCGCGGCGTGATCGAGCAGGTTGCCGCCGCCGAAGACGGCCCCAGTGAAGTGCGTATCGGCCTGCCCAACGGCCAGACATTGTGCGCCCTGGCCGATCCGCTCCAATTGCATGAGCGAAACCTGGCTACCGGTTCTGCGGTGCACGTCGCGTTTTCACCGACAAATGTGCTGCTCGGCACACCGCTGTAGCGCGCTGCAACAATAGTTTCATCGACCCGCTTTAAGGTGACTGCCAAAACCAGCAGGGAGCCTGATGATGAGCCTATTAGAAGAAAACCAATCCACCGACCTGGAAAAGATCGTCGGCCTGAGCCGTCGAAGCTTCATCAGCGCCGGCGCCCTGTGCGGCGCGGCGATGTTCCTGGGCGGCAACCTGCTGAGCCGCAGCGTGCTGGCCGCCGCCGTGAGCGAAGGCAACAGCAAGCTGCTGGGCTTTAAAAGCATCGCCGCCGCCACGGCCGACACCATTACCCTGCCTCCGGGCTACAAAGCCTCGGTGCTGATCAGTTGGGGCCAGCCACTGCGCAAAAATGCACCGGCGTTCGACCCCAGTGGCAATGGAACAGCCCGCGCTCAGGAAGAGCAGTTTGGCGACAACACCGACGGCATGAGCCTGTTCGAATTCCCCGGCGACAAGAACCGGGCGCTGATGGCGATCAACAACGAGTACACCAACTACCAATACCTGTTCCCTCACGGCGGCCAGCCGCAGTCGGCCGAAGACGTGCGCAAGGCCCAAGCCGCCGAAGGCGTGTCGGTGATCGAGATCCAGCGTCGTCGCGGCCAGTGGCAGTTCGTCCAGGAATCGCGCTACAACCGCCGGATCCACGGCAACACGCCGATTCGCCTGCGTGGTCCGGCAGCCGGCCACGACCTGCTGAAAACCAGCGCCGACAAGAGCGGCAAAAAAGTGCTGGGGACTTTCCAGAACTGCGCCAACGGCATGACGCCGTGGGGCACGTACCTGACCTGCGAAGAGAACTTCACTGACTGCTTCGGCAGCAGCAAGGCGGACCTGCAGTTCGACGCGGCACAAAAACGCTATGGCGCCACCGTCACCAGCAGTGAAATCAACTGGCACCTGCACGACCCGCGTTTTGATCTGGCGAAGAACCCCAACGAACTCAATCGCCATGGCTGGGTGGTGGAAATCGATCCGTTCGACCCGCAATCCACCCCGGTAAAACGCACTGCTCTGGGCCGTTTCAAACACGAAAACGCCGCCCTCGCGCAGACCAATGACGGTCGCGCCGTGGTGTACATGGGCGATGACGAGCGCGGCGAATTCATCTACAAGTTCGTCAGCCGCGAGCGCATCAACCATCGCAATGCCAAAGCCAACCGCAACCTGCTGGACCACGGCACCTTGTATGTGGCGCGCTTCGATGCCGGCGACGGCAACCCGGACCACCCCAAAGGCAAGGGCCAGTGGATCGAGCTGACCCACGGCAAGAACGGCATCGACGCCAGCAGCGGTTTCGCTGACCAGGCCGAAGTGCTGATCCATGCGCGCCTGGCCGCCAGTGCCGTTGGCGCCACGCGCATGGACCGCCCCGAGTGGATCGTGGTCAGCCCCAAGGACGGCCAGGTCTATTGCACCCTGACCAACAACTCCAAGCGCGGTGATGCCGGTCAACCGGTGGAAGGGCCAAACCCTCGGGCCAAGAACGTCTACGGGCAGATCCTGCGCTGGCGCACCGACCGCGACGATCATGCCTCCAAGACCTTCTCCTGGGATCTGTTCGTGGTCGCCGGCAACCCGGCGGTACACGCCGGCACGCCGAAAGCCGGCTCGTCCAACATCAACGCCCAGAACATGTTCAACAGCCCCGATGGCCTGGGCTTCGACAAGGCCGGGCGGCTGTGGATTCAGACCGACGGTGATTTCAGCAATACCGGGGACTTCGCCGGCATGGGCAACAACCAGATGCTCTGCGCCGACCCCGACAGCGGCGAAATCCGTCGATTCTTGGTCGGGCCGGTGGGTTGCGAAGTGACCGGCATCAGCTTCTCGCCAGACTACAAAACCCTGTTCGTCGGCATCCAGCATCCCAGCGGCGGCTCGACGTTCCCTGAGCACCTGCCCAACGGTAAGCCGCGGTCGTCGGTGATGGTGATTACTCGTGAGGATGGCGGGGTCATCGGCGCCTGATAGCCCTCACGCTGATCGTTCCCACGCTCTGCGTGGGGATGCAGCCAGGGACGCTCCGCGTCCCAAAGAGTAACGCGGAGCGTCACATGAGGCGTTCCCACGCAGAGCGTGGGAACGATCACCGACAGCCGTCACCTATCTCCCTCCGTCTGCGCTACCATGCTGGGCCGGACGCGGCAGCCCTGCCGCTGCGCAGGAGTCAGCATGTCCCATCCGTTTGAAACCCTCACACCCGACCTGGTGCTCGATGCCGTTGAAAGCATGGGCTTGCTCAGCGATGCCCGTGTGCTGGCCCTCAACAGCTATGAAAACCGTGTCTATCAGGTGGGTATCGAAGACGCCGAGCCGCTGATCGCCAAGTTCTATCGCCCTCAGCGCTGGACCAACGAAGCGATTCTGGAAGAGCACCGCTTCACCTTCGAACTGGCCGAATGCGACGTGCCGGTGGTGGCGCCGCTGATTCACAACGGCGTCAGTCTGCACGAACACGCCGGGTTTCGTTTCACCCTGTTTCCCCGGCGTGGCGGGCGCGCGCCTGAGCCGGGCAACCTCGACCAACTCTATCGCCTGGGGCAATTGCTCGGGCGTCTGCACGCGGTCGGGTCGACCCGTCCGTTCGAGCATCGTGAAGCGTTGGGCGTGAAAAACTTCGGCCACGATTCGCTGGCCACCGTGCTGCAAAGCGGTTTCGTACCCCGCAGCCTGCTTCCGGCCTACGAGTCGGTGGCCCGGGACCTGCTCAAACGGGTCGAAGAGGTCTATGCCGCCACGCCTCACCAGAACATCCGCATGCACGGCGACTGCCACCCCGGCAACATGATGTGCCGCGACGAGGTTTTTCATATCGTCGACCTGGACGACTGCCGCATGGGCCCGGCGGTACAGGATTTGTGGATGATGCTCGCCGGTGATCGCCAGGAATGCCTGGGGCAGTTGTCGGAATTGATGGACGGCTACCGCGAGTTTCATGACTTTGACCCGCGTGAACTGGCCTTGATCGAGCCACTGCGGGCCTTGCGCCTGATGCACTACAGCGCCTGGCTGGCGCGCCGTTGGGACGATCCGGCGTTCCCGCGCAGCTTCCCGTGGTTCGGCAGCGAACGCTACTGGGGCGACCAGGTGTTGGCGTTGCGCGAGCAACTGGCGGCGCTCAATGAGGAGCCGTTGAAGTTGTTCTGATTTGCCACTGCCGCCCCCCTGTGGGAGCGAGCCTGCTCGCGATCGCGGTAGGTCAGTCGATGTCCATGTTGAATGGGCCATCGTCATCGCGAGCGAGCTCGCTCCCACAGGGGCCGGCGATGGCGCGCATAAAGGTTCACAGCACAATCTGACAAATCTCCTTACAATCACTCTTTTGTTAGCTGCCTAAGCAAGGATTCTGCATGCAAGCCGCCAACCCGCGTCGCGGGTATATCCTGGGCCTGAGTGCCTACATCATCTGGGGTCTGTTCCCGATCTATTTCAAAGCCATCGCCAACGTGCCGTCCGTGGAGATCATCATCCACCGGGTGCTGTGGTCGGCGCTGTTCGGCGCGGCGTTGCTGATGGTCTGGAAACACCCGGGCTGGTGGCGCGAACTGCGGGACAATCCACAGCGGCTGGCAATCCTGGCCCTGAGCGGTACGTTGATCGCGGCCAACTGGTTGACCTATGTCTGGGCGGTGAACAACGAGCGCATGCTCGAAGCGAGCCTGGGGTACTACATCAACCCGCTGGTGAACGTATTGCTCGGCATGTTGATCCTGGGTGAACGGTTGCGACGCATGCAGTGGCTGGCGGTGGGGTTGGCCGCGGTCGGTGTGGCGCAGCAGGTCTGGCAAGTGGGCAGCCTGCCTTGGGTGTCGCTGGTGCTGGCGCTGACCTTCGGCTTTTATGGGCTGATCCGCAAGCAGGCGCCGGTCAAGGCTTTACCCGGACTGGTAGTGGAAACCTGGATGCTGGTGCCGATCGCCATTGCCTGGTTGTTGTTCAACCCGGCGGCTACCAGCGCCCAAGCCGTTTTCTGGACCACCTCCGAAGCCTGGTGGCTGGTGGCGGCCGGGCCCGTGACGCTGGTGCCGTTGGTGTGCTTTAACGCTGCGGCGCGGCATTTGCCCTACACCACCCTCGGGTTCCTCCAGTACATCGCACCGACGCTGGTGTTGTTGCTCGCCGTACTGCTGTTCGGTGAGCACCTGTCGTCCAGCACATTGGTGGCGTTCCTGTTTATCTGGGCTGGGCTTGCGGTGTATAGCGTCGATGCCGTGATCAGCATGCGCCGGCGCAACTGATCAAAAAACGTACGAACCTCCACAGGCCACGCCTGGCGTGGCCTGCGCTTATCCTTCCCAAGGTTATCCACAGCGTGATCCCCGCCGTTTGTGCACAAGCCCTTGAAAACTGGTGATTTTTTAATCATATCCCGCCAGCGCCCGGCGGACGTGGGCTGGCGAGGTGTCTCTACAGGTTATCCACAGGCAGGCGCAGTTTTTCCTTGGATAACCTTTATCAGTTCTCGTCGCTGAGTTTCAGCTCCACCATCAGTTCATCGGCCAGGGTTTCCAAACGCTCCTGCAAAGTGTCCAGGGACAAGGTCACTGGCACCCCGAGGATCGCTTCGGCATGAAACAGTAACTCGCTGCTCATCGGCGCCGGCCGCACGTCCGTGACCAGTCGCTCGACGTTGACGCCCTGCTCACTCAGCAAGCGCGTGATGTCGCGCACGATCCCCGGGCGATCATTACCCACCAGCTCCATCGCGATAGGCTTCCAAGTGCAGGACTCTTCGACGATGCCCTCGGCGATCAGCACGCGGATGTTGTGGGCCGACAGGCCTTGCAAGGCTTCGATCAATTCATCATGGGACTCAGCCGGAACGCTCAGGCGCAGGATCCCGGCAAATTGTCCCGCCAGACGGGACATGCGGCTTTCCAGCCAGTTACCGCCGTGCTCGGCGATGCAAAGGGCGATCTGCTCGACCAACCCGGGCTTGTCCGGGGCGAAAACAGTGATGACGAGATGGTCCATGGCGCGAGCCCTCTTGTTGTGGAAAGAAGAGTATAGGCAGGTGGTCGCGAGCAGACTGATGGCCTAAAGATATATACCTCGCTCCTGTGAGAGCAAAGCTTGCTCCCACAGGATGAAACCAGATACATCGTGTACAAAGATCAAGATTTATATGGAACAATCCATACGTTTTTTGAGAACATCCCGTGCCTCGTCGTGACCGTAACACTTTAGTGGGTCGCGGAACGACGCAATTAGTCTAATTTTCACAACCGCAATTGATCATGTAGTATGCCGCAGCGCGCACTACATAATGTTGGACCAATGACTGTTCAAGGCGCGGTCGCATCCCTGAAAGCCCCGTCAGCAAGGCTTAACGCCCGTGACAGGTCCCACCCAGCCGCCAGCGATGGCATGTACTGGTTCCGGGGTTTGTGGTTTAAATGTCCCGAGGCTTCATTGTCAAAATCGAAGAGCTGAAAAGCGAAATAGCTGAGCAGAGTGAGGCAAGCAATGACTGAACACGTTCAAGTCGGTGGCCTGCGGGTCGCCAAAGTCCTGTTCGACTTCGTGAATAACGAAGCTATCCCCGGAACCGGCCTCACCGCCGATGCGTTCTGGGCCGGTGCCGACAAAGTCATCCACGACCTGGCCCCGAAGAACAAAGCCCTACTCGCCAAACGCGACGATTTCCAGGCACAGATCGATGCCTGGCACCAGGCCCGTGCCGGCCAGGCCCACGACGCCGTGGCTTACAAAGCCTTCCTGCAAGACATCGGTTATCTGCTGCCAGAAGCGGCGGATTTCCAGGCCACGACGCAAAATGTCGATGACGAAATCGCCCGCATGGCCGGCCCGCAACTGGTCGTGCCGGTGATGAATGCCCGCTTCGCCCTCAATGCCTCGAACGCCCGCTGGGGTTCTTTGTACGACGCGCTGTACGGCACCGATGCCATCAGCGAAGCCGACGGCGCGGAGAAAGGCAAAGGCTACAACAAGGTACGCGGCGACAAGGTCATTGCCTTTGCCCGCGCCTTCCTCGACGAAGCCGCGCCGTTGGCCGCCGGCTCCCATGTCGATTCCACCGCTTACAAGATCGTCGATGGCAAACTGGTGGTTGCCCTCAAGGGCGGCAGCAACAGCGGCCTGCGTGACGACGCGCAACTGATCGGTTTCCAGGGCGACGCTTCGGCACCGACCACCGTGCTGTTGAAGCACAACGGCCTGCACTTCGAAATCCAGATCGACGCCAGCACCCCCGTCGGCCAGACCGATGCCGCCGGCGTCAAAGACATCCTGATGGAAGCGGCGCTGACCACCATCATGGACTGCGAAGACTCGGTCGCCGCCGTCGATGCCGATGACAAAGTGGTGATCTACCGTAACTGGCTCGGCCTGATGAAGGGCGATCTGTCGGAACAGGTCGCCAAGGGCGGTCAAACGTTTACCCGCACCATGAACCCCGATCGTGCGTACACGACAGTGGACGGTTCGGGCCTGACCCTGCATGGCCGCTCGCTCCTGTTCGTGCGCAACGTCGGTCATCTGATGACTATCGACGCGATCCTGGACAAGGACGGTCAGGAAGTACCGGAAGGCATCCTGGATGGCCTGGTCACCAGCCTGGCGGCAATCCACAGCCTCAACGGCAATACTTCGCGCCGCAACAGCCGTACCGGCTCGGTGTACATCGTCAAGCCGAAGATGCACGGGCCGGAAGAAGCGGCGTTCACCAACGAACTGTTCGGTCGCGTCGAGGACGTGCTGAACCTGCCGCGCAACACCCTCAAGGTCGGGATCATGGACGAGGAGCGCCGGACCACGGTCAACCTCAAGGCCTGCATCAAGGCCGCCAGTGAACGCGTGGTGTTCATCAACACCGGCTTCCTGGACCGCACCGGCGACGAAATCCACACCTCCATGGAAGCCGGCCCGATGGTGCGCAAGGCTGATATGAAAGCCGAGAAGTGGATCGCCGCGTATGAGAATTGGAACGTCGATATCGGCCTGAGCACCGGCCTGCAGGGTCGCGCACAGATCGGCAAGGGCATGTGGGCCATGCCGGACCTGATGGCAGCGATGCTGGAGCAGAAAATCGCTCATCCCATGGCCGGTGCCAACACCGCGTGGGTTCCGTCGCCGACCGCTGCAGCGCTGCACGCGCTGCATTATCACAAGGTCGACGTGTTCGCCCGTCAGGCCGAACTGGCCCAACGTGCCCGCGCCTCGGTGGACGACATCCTGACCATCCCGTTGGCCGTGAACCCGAACTGGACGCCGGAGCAGATCAGGAACGAACTGGACAACAATGCCCAGGGCATCCTCGGTTACGTGGTGCGCTGGATCGACCAGGGCGTAGGTTGCTCCAAGGTGCCGGACATCAACGATATTGGCCTGATGGAAGACCGTGCGACGCTGCGTATTTCCAGCCAGCACATCGCCAACTGGCTGCGCCATGGCATCGTCACCCAGGACCAGGTGATGGAAAGCCTCAAGCGCATGGCGCCGGTGGTGGACCGCCAGAACGCCAGCGACCCGCTGTACCGTCCACTGGCGCCGGACTTCGACAGCAACATCGCCTTCCAGGCGGCAGTGGAGTTGGTGATCGAAGGCACCCGGCAGCCTAACGGCTATACCGAGCCGGTGCTGCACCGTCGTCGTCGCGAGTTCAAGGCAGCCAATGGGCTGTGATTGAAGGGTAAAACGCAGCACAAGAAAAAGCCCTGATCGAAAGATCAGGGCTTTTTCATTGCAAAATCACCAAGCCCTAGCTGATGCTCTAGTCATTGTGGGATTCATCGGCTCCCACAGACAATTTTAAAGATCCATCCCCAGCTCATGCTTGACCAGACCCAGCAATTTTTCCGTATCAATAGGCTTGAGCAAAAAATCCACTACGCTCAGGTGCATCGCTTCGATGGCGTCCTTCACGTCGGCATCGCCGGAGACGAGGATGATCGGCAGCGCTGCCCGCTCCGACTCACGGACCAGGCGGACCAGTTCAAGGCCATCGACATTGCCCATACGCAAGTCAGTGATCAATAGGCCAATCGACGGCTTGGTTTCCAGCAACTTGAGCGCCGTTTCACCGCTGGCGGCGGTCATGCAGTGAATGCCGTCCAGGGCCAGAATTTCCGATAGCAGCTCACGGGCGTCCTTGTCGTCATCGACAATCAAGACTCGTTGCGGCGGCAGGTCGGGTTCCAGCATGACGGCACTCAGCGCCTCGCGCTCGGCGTCACTCAAAATATCGTGGTCGGACATGATGCTCTCTACGTTCTTTAATCGATCCCCTGGCACAGTGGTCAGACATCGTTCTGCGTCGCTTCAATGTGCACTTCGTCGGATTTTTTTCCAAGTACATTTATTGCAGGCTTCGGATAGACCACACGAGGGATTTTTCTATCGTTCCCAGCCTTTTGCGTTGACCTAGACTTACGTCCAATGGGCACCCTACCCTCAGGGGTTGACCATGGGGACAGATCCGACCACAACAATTCAAAAAAGACTGCGCCATGGTTATGAAAAAAACGGACGCCTTTACCCAGGCTGGGAAAACCGCGGTGTTGCAGAACATCCAGGGAACGCTGCAATTCCTTCAGCGTTTTCCCCCGTTCAACCAAATGGAAAACGCTCACCTGGCTTATCTGGTGGAGCAATGCCTGCTGCGTTTTTACGCACCGGGGGACACCATCATCAAACCGGCCGACGGCACGGTGGAACACTTTTATATCGTCAAGCAGGGCCGGGTCGTGGGCGAGCGTCCGCATTCGGCAAAAGGTGGCACCGAGACCACCTTCGAAATCACCACCGGCGAATGCTTCCCCCTTGCCGCGCTGCTGGGCGAGCGGGCCACGCGCACCGAACACCGTGCCGGCGAGGACACCTTCTGCCTGCAGTTGAACAAGCAGGCATTCATCAAGCTATTCGCCCTGTCGAGCCCGTTTCGTGATTTCGCGCTGCGTGGAGTTAGCAGCCTGCTCGACCAGTTCAATCAGCAAGTCCAGCAGAAGTCCGCGCAAACCCTCGGCACCCAATACTCCCTCAACACCCGGCTGGGCGAGCTGGCGATGCGTCATCCGGTGAGTTGCAACCCCGACATGCCCCTGCGCGAAGCCGTGAAACTGATGCACGAACAGCAGGTCGGAAGCATTGTGGTGGTGAACGAGCAAAAAGCGCCGGTAGGGATTTTTACCCTGCGCGACCTGCGGCATGTGGTCGCCGACGGCTCCGGGGATTTTTCCGAAGCCATCGCCGCGCACATGACCCCGACACCCTTCTATCTCTCGCCGGACCACAGCGCCTTCGACGCGGCCATCGCCATGACTGAGCGCCACATTGCCCATGTTTGTCTGGTCAAGGACCATCGCTTGTGCGGCGTGGTGTCCGAGCGCGATCTGTTTTCCCTGCAGCGGGTCGACCTGGTACATCTGGCACGGACCATCAGCAGCGCTCCGAAAGTCGAGACCCTGGTGGCCCTGCGCGGCGAGATCGGTCAATTGGTCGAGCGCATGCTGGCCCATGGTGCGTCGTCGACGCAGATCACCCAGATCATCACACTGCTCAACGACCACACCGTGTGCCGGGTCATCGAACTGACCCTGGCCGACAAGGGTGACCCGGGCGTGCCGTTCAGTTGGTTGTGTTTCGGCAGTGAAGGCCGGCGCGAGCAGACCCTGCACACCGACCAGGACAACGGCATCCTGTTCGAAGCCCGGGACGCCGCCCATGCGGCGCAGATCCGCGGGCTGCTGCTGCCCATCGCCCAACAGATCAACCAGAGCCTGGCCCTCTGTGGTTTCACCTTGTGCAAGGGCAACATCATGGCCGGCAACCCGGAGCTGTGCCTGTCCCGCGCCGAATGGGCCCGACGCTTTGCCGCATTCATTCGTGAAGCGACGCCGGAAAACCTATTGAGCTCGAGTATCTATTTCGACCTGCGGGTGGTCTGGGGCGATGAGCAAGGCTGTGAGCAGTTGCGCCAGCAAGTGCTCGAACAGGTGGCCGATAACCGTTTGTTCCAGCGCATGATGGCCGAGAACGCGCTGCGTCATCGTCCACCGGTGGGACGCTTCAGGGATTTCGTGCTCAGCCGCAAGAACGGCGAAAAAGCCACCCTGGACCTGAAAGTGCAAGGCCTGACGCCTTTTGTCGACGGCGCTCGCCTGCTGGCCCTGGCCAATGGCATCGAAGCCAACAATACCCTGGAGCGCTTGCGGCAACTGGTCATCAAGGACGTGATCCAACCGCTCGATGGCGCGGCCTATGAAGAGGCCTACCACTTCATCCAGCAAACCCGCATGCAACAACATCAACTGCAGACCCGCGAAAACCTGCCCTACTCCAACCGGGTCGACCCCGACAGCCTTAATCATCTGGACCGGCGCATTCTGCGCGAATCCCTGCGCCAAGCCCAACGGCTGCAAAGCAGCCTGACGCTGAGGTACCAGTTGTGAGCATTTTTTCCTGGTTACGCCCGGTCCAACCGATGTTGCCTGAAGACGTGCAACAGCGCCTGGAGCGCCTGCCGGCCCCCGCGCCCCTGGGTGAATGCAGCCTGAGGGAGCAACGCTGGGTGGTGCTGGATCTGGAAACCACGGGGTTGAACCTGAACAAGGATCAGGTGCTGTCCATCGGTGCGGTGGTCATAGAGGACGGCGCCATCGACTTCAGCCAACAGTTCGAACGCACCTTGCAGTGCGACAAGCAGAAGCTGGGACCCAGCGTATTGATCCATGGCCTGGCGCCGAGTGAAATTGCCGCCGGCAGCGACCCCGCCGAGGCGCTGCTGGCGTTCATGGAATTCGTCGGCGACAGCCCTCTGCTGGCATTTCATGCGCCGTTCGACTCCCACATGCTGGGGCGAGCACTGAAGGATTACCTCGGTTATCGCTTGCAGCATTCGTTTCTGGATGTCGCTGACCTGGCGCCGATGCTCTGCCCTCAAGCGCACCTGCGCAAGGCCGGCCTGGACGACTGGATCGACTGGTGCAAATTGCAAGTCTTCGACCGTCATAACGCCAGCGCCGACGCCCTGGCCACCGCCGAATTGGCGCTCATTCTGTTCAGCCGTGCCCGTCAGCAGCAGATCCATAGCCCGCTTGAGCTGCAACAGCACCTGAGCCAATGGAAGCGACGGCAACGGGCGCCTTCGCTTTAGCCCAAGGTGGTTGACCTGTGGGAGCAAGGCTTGCCCGCGATGCAGGCGACTCGGCCTGGCTGCCAGTCCCGGCGATGCCATCGCGGGCAAGCCTTGCTCCTACAGACTCACCTGAACCCGCGGATCGTGCTCCGACCAGCGCCAATTGCTTTCTCTCCCCCGCCTCTGCGACAATCGCGAACAATTCTCGTTACTTAAAACGTCGGTGATGCTTCGTGTCGTCAGTCCCAAGCCCCCACAGTGATCTGGTTGGTGCGTTGTACCGTGACCATCGCGGGTGGCTATTGGCATGGCTGCGCCGCAACGTGGCCTGCCCGCAGCGGGCCGAAGATCTGAGCCAGGACACCTTCGTGCGCCTGCTGGGTCGGGAGGAACTGACAGCGCCCCGAGAGCCCAGGGCGTTTCTGGTGGCGATCGCCAAGGGACTGCTGTTCGATTATTTCCGTCGGGCGGCGCTGGAGCAGGCCTACCTCACCGAGCTGATGCTGATCCCGGAAAACGAACAGCCGTCGTTGGAAGAGCAGCAACTGATCCTCGAAGACCTCAAGGCTATCGATCGGCTGCTTGGCAAATTGTCGAGCAAGGCCCGCGCCGCCTTCCTTTACAACCGCCTCGACGGCCTCAGCCATGCAGAAATCGCCGAGCGCCTGGGGGTTTCCGTGCCCCGGGTGCGGCAGTACCTGGCCCAGGGCATGCGCCAGTGCTACATCGCGCTTTATGGTGAGCCGACATGAGCACGCCTTCTTCCAAACCCGTCTCGACCGGGGTTCTGGATGCGGCCATTGCCTGGCAACTGTCCTTGGACTCAGGCGGCGGTAGTGCCCAGGAGCGGGAAGCGTTCGCCCAATGGCATGCCGCCGACGAAGAACACGCCCGGGCCTGGCGGCAACTGGGCATGCTTGACCAACGCTTCAGTGTCGCCAACGGCCCTGGGCGAGCCGCGTTGTTGCAATCCAGAGCAAACATCCGTCGCCGGGTGCGCAAGCTCGGCAGCAGCCTGGCCAGCATTGTTGCAGTGATCGGCCTGGCGTTGTTTGCCGGAGATCGTTACTTGCCGCTGGATTACTGGCTGGCCGACCAGCGCACCGCCACCGGCGAACAACGCGTCCTGCGCCTGGCCGACGGCACGCTGATCAACATCAACACCCACAGTGCGCTGGACGTGCGTTTCGATGACAAGCAACGCCGCATTGTCCTGCAAGAAGGCGAGATCCTGGTGGAAACCGGCCACAACGATCCGCGTCCGTTTATCGTTGAAACCCGCGAAGGCAACATGCGCGCCCTGGGCACCCGTTTTTTGGTCAAGCGAGAAGCAGAAGGCACGCGCCTGAGCGTGTTGAAGTCGGCAGTGGCGGCGCATCCGCAGGCCACCGACGAAGAGCAGATCCTGCGCGAAGGCCAGCAGGTGTTGATGCGTCGCGACGGCCTCGGGCCGACGATGGCCCTGAATCCGGGTGCCGATGCCTGGACCCGCGGCATGCTGGTGGTGGACAACGCCCGCCTCGAAGACCTGGTCCATGAGCTGGGACGCTATCGTCGCGGCTACCTGGGTGTCGAGCCACAGGTGGCAGACCTGCGCATCACTGGCAGCTTCCCGCTGCACGACAC
The DNA here is from genome assembly GCF_057787095.1 of Pseudomonas sp. N-1-13. NCBI lineage: Bacteria > Pseudomonadati > Pseudomonadota > Gammaproteobacteria > Pseudomonadales > Pseudomonadaceae > Pseudomonas > Pseudomonas sp. N-1-13. The sequence continues at coordinate 5,372,096 of NZ_JBYNRI010000001.1, forward strand.
CGATCTGGCACTCAGTGCCCTGCTGCCGACCTTGCCGGTGCAAGTCGAGCATCACACGCGCTGGTGGGTGATGGTGGGGCCGAGGGCCGAGACCAAGCCTTGAGGCCCCATCGCGAGCAGGCTCGCTCCCACATTTGATCTTCAGTGATCCGCTATGGGAGCGAGCCTGCTCGCGATGAAGCCGTCCCGATCCGAAGACCCGTTGGACACCTCACCCCAATCTGAATCTAAATTATTTTCATCCAGCCCTATCACTTTTGAATTTTCATCCGGCACCAAGGCAATTGAGAAATATTTCCATTCAGGAGCCGCCGTATGTCCCGCCCGCTAGACACCCTGTTGCGCCCCAGTCTGTTGGCCGTTGCCATCGCTTTTGCCGCCCCGTTGGTCAGCGGCCCGTTGCTGGCCGCCGAACAAGCCTCGAGCGTGCGCACCTACAACCTGCCCGCCGCACCATTGGCCAGCACCCTGAACCAGATCGCCAGTCAGGCCGGGCTCGCCCTGAGTCTGACCCCGTCCCTGGCCTCGGGCAAAACCTCGGCACCGGTCCAGGGCCAGTTCGATGCCATTGGCGCATTACGTGAGGCGTTGCGCGGCACCGGCCTTCAACTGCAACAAAGCAGCGCCGGCACCTACAGCCTGGTGGCCGTGCCCGAAGGCGTCATGGCTTTGCCGGAAACCAGCGTGATCGGCGCCGGCCTCAGCGAGACCGCGTGGGGTCCGACCGATGGCTATGTCGCCACTCGCACGGCAGCCGGCACCAAGACCGATACGCCGATTGTCGAACTGCCGCGCTCGGTTTCCGTGGTCACACGCCAGCAGATGGAAGATCGCTCGGTCCTCAACCTCAATGACGCCCTGCGCTACACCGCTGGCGTGCAGAGCAGCGGCTACGGCTCGGACTCACGCAACGACTGGCTGCTGGTGCGCGGTTTTGTACCGACGCAGTTCCTCGATGGTCTGCCGCTGCCCAAGGGCAACTACGTCACGCCGAAAATCGAGCCCTGGAACCTCGAACGCATCGCCGTGCTGCGTGGTCCGGCGTCTTCGATCTACGGCCAGACGCCACCCGGCGGCATGCTGGACATGGTCAGCCGTCGCCCGCAAGCTCAAAGCAGTCACGAGGTCGAACTGCAAGCCGGCAGCTACGAACACAAGCAGATCAACTTCGATAGCACCGGCAAGGTCGATGACGAAGGCCAGTTCCTGTATCGGGTCAGCGGCACGGTGCGCGACAGCAACGCCCAGGTCGATCACATCCCGGACAAACGCTACAACATCGCCCCCAGCCTGACCTGGAACATCAACGACGACACGCGCCTGACCTTCCTGTCCCAGTACACCCGCGACGACACCGGCATCACCGGGCAATTCCTGCCGCTGCAAGGCACCAAGCTGTCGTCGCCGGCCGGCAAGATTTCCCACCACAAAAACCTGGGTGACCCGGACTGGGAATTCTACGACCGCACCTACTACGCCCTCGGCTATGCGTTTGAACATCGTCTGAACGACACTTGGCAGTTCCGCCAGAACCTGCGCTATACCAAGAGCGACCTGGAGTTTCAGGGTGTCACTGCGGGCGGGCAGATCTGGCCGGCCGGCCCCGACGAAGCGGTCAGCGCCGACGGAACCGTGCAGCGAACAGCGGGTATCGTCGATGAAGACGTAAGCCAGTTCGCCGTGGACAACAACTTCCAGGCCGACTTCCAAACCGCAGCCCTGAGCCACACCTTGTTGCTGGGCCTGGATCACCAGCGCTCCAACAGCAACTCGCGCTGGCTGTGGGGCTCGACCGGCGTACCGGCCAGCAATATCCACAACCCGACCTACGGACAGGATTTCTCCAACGTCCAGTACTTCACCATGTACGACTACAACCAGAAGACCCAGCAAACCGGTCTCTACATCCAGGACCAGATCGCCCTGGACAACTGGCGTCTGACCCTCGGTGGTCGTGAAGACTGGATCCACACCGGCACCGAATTCCACAACCAGGCCGGCGCGACCAACACCCAGCGCGACAAGAAATTCAGCGGCAACGCGGCGCTGAGCTACGTCTTCGACAATGGCGTGACGCCGTACATTTCTTTCGCCCAGTCCTTCCAGGCAGCGGCCGGAACCAACGTCAACAGCACCGATGCATTCAAGCCGACCGAAGGCGAACAGTACGAAGCGGGCATCAAGTACCAGCCACCCGGCACCAAAACCCTGCTGACGGCGGCGGTGTTCGACCTGACCCAGAAAAACAACTCTGTCACCGAAAACAACGTCACCCGCCAAGTGGGTGAAGTACAGGTACGTGGCCTGGAGTTGGAGGCCTCGGGCGACGTGACCGACAACCTGAAGCTCATCGGCTCCTACACCTACAACGACAGTGAAATCACCAAAGGCACGACGGCGGAAAAAGGCAAGCGCATGGCCCAGGTGCCGCGTAACCAAGCCACCGCCTGGGCGGACTACACCTGGCACAACGGCCCGCTGGACGGCTTTGGTGTCGGTGCGGGTGTGCGTTACGTCGGCGACACCTATGGCAACACCACCAACACCGACTGGGGCCATGTCGGCTCCTATACCGTGTATGACGCCTCGGCCCATTACGACCTGGGTCGCCTGAACAACTCGCTCAAAGGGGTATCGGTGGCGGTGGATGCAAAAAACGTCTTCAACAAGGACTACCTGTCCACGTGTGACGGTTTCTACTGCTACTACGGCGATCAACGCAGCGTCGTCGCCAGCGTGAATTACAAATGGTAAACGGTTAGCATTTGCGTAAACCTTTTGAAGGGCCACCTGTGGCCCTTTTTGCATTCGGATCAATCATGAAAAGCAAAACCATCCGTCGCTGGTCCTTCGTCCACACCTGGACCAGCCTGATCTGCACGGTATTTCTGCTGATGCTGGCAATCACCGGGCTGCCGTTGATTTTTCATCACGAAATCGAGCATCTGCTGGGCGACGCCCCCGAGCTTCGCGAAATGCCGGCCGACACACCGCCATTGGACCTTGCGCAACTGGTGGAAAAAGCCAAGGCCCATCGCCCCGGTGAGGTGGTCCAGTATTTTGGCTGGGACGAGGATGATCCCAACGGTGTCATCACCATCATGGCGCCGACGCCGGGCACCGAACCCAATTCCTCCCACACGTTCATGCTCGATGCCCGCACCGGCGAGGCCCTGGAAATGCCCTCGGCCAACGGCGGTTTCATGATGGTGATGCTGCGCCTGCATGTGGACATGTTCGCCGGCTTGCCAGGCAAGTTGCTGTTGGCGTTCATGGGCCTGTTGTTCGTGATCGCCATCGTCTCCGGTGTGGTGTTGTACCTGCCGTTCATGCGCCGCCTGAAATTCGCCACGGTGCGCCAGGATAAATCCACGCGCCTGCGCTGGCTCGATTTGCACAACCTGATCGGCGTGGTCACGCTGGTCTGGGCGCTGACGGTGGGCGTGACCGGCGTCATCGCGGCGTGCGCCGACCTGATCATCGCCGCCTGGCGCAATGACAGCCTCAGCGCCATGGTCGAGCCCTATCGCGACGCCCCGCCGCTGACGCAACTGGCCCCGGCGACCCGCTTGCTGGACATCGCCAAAGAGGTTGCGCCGGGCATGGAGCCCAGCTTCATCGCCTTCCCCGGTACGCTGTTTTCCAGCGAACACCACTACAGCGTGTTCATGAAAGGTGACACCCACCTGACCTCCCATTTGCTGACACCCGTATTGATCGACGCCAGCACCCTGGATGTCACCGCCGTGGCTGAACGGCCGTGGTACATGGATATGATGAGCCTGTCCCTGCCGCTGCACTTCGGCGACTACGGCGGTCGGCCGATGCAAATTTTCTGGGCGACCCTGGACGTGCTGACCATCATCGTCCTCGGCAGCGGCGTCTACCTGTGGGTCGTGCGGCGAAAAGCGGCCAAGCGCGCAACGGTCGCGGCGCAGGTGGTCTCGTGAGGCCCCGGCAGTCGAGTTTCTGGAAAGTGTTTGGTATTCCCGTGGCAATCGGCGTGCTGAGCGCGGCGGGGTTGTTTTCGGCATTGCTCGGCGATGGGGCCTGGGATGCCGTGAGTTGGGTGGGTTTGGGCGTGCCGACGGTGCTGGGAACCTGGGGGCTGATCAAACGCAGATAACTTCAGCCCGACGCGGACCCAATGTGGGAGCGAGCCTGCTCGCGATGGCGGTGAACCAGTCACATTGATATCGACTGACACTGCGCTATCGCGAGCAGGCTCGCTCCCACACTGGCTTCCAATCGGCCTCGCCAGCCGCCTTGGAACTGTCTAGGCTAAGCCCTTGCCCGTTAATCGAGGATACCTGCATGTCGGCCCCCAGCATGACGTTGTTCCACAACCCCGCTTCGCCTTTCGTGCGCAAGGTCCTGGTGCTGCTGCACGAAACCGGCCAGCAAGACCGCGTGGCGTTGCAGCTCAGCCAGCTCACGCCGGTCAGGCCAGACCAGGCACTCATTGATGACAACCCCCTGAGCAAGATCCCGGCCTTGCGCCTGGCCAATGGCAATGTGCTCCACGACAGTCGCGTCATTCTTGATTACCTCGACCACCAGCACGTCGGCAATCCGCTGATTCCCCGCGACGGCGCAGCCCGGTGGCGACGCCTGACCCTGGCGTCCCTGGCTGACGGAATCATGGACGCCGCGGTGATGATTCGCTACGAAACCGCCCTGCGACCCGTCGAAAAACACTGGGCCGAGTGGCTCGATGCGCAACGGGACAAGATCCGCCGCGCCCTGGGCATGCTCGAAGCCGAGGCGATAGCCGAACTGGCCTGCCATTTCGACATTGCGTCCATCAGCGTGGCCTGCGCCCTGGGTTACCTGGACCTGCGCCATCCCGATCTGGAATGGCGCAAGGCCAATCCACAATTGGCAGCGTGGTTTGCCGAAGTGAGCTTGCGGCCTTCGATGGTCGAGACAGTGCCTAGAATCTAGCCCTGCGTTAGCCATACTGGCCTTGTCGCGGGCAAGCCTTGCTCCCACATAGACCTTGCTCCGCCTTTGGAAGCAAGGCTTGCCCGCGATGGCAGCGCAGCGGATCCAAGGGAAACAACTGCCCTATGCGAGTCACCAGCACTGCTCGCCATTGCCGGTCCTCGCGCAACCCCAGCGACCGGCTCATTTCACCTCTCCCAGATCGAACGTCATCGCAGCCGTCGGCTTCGCTCCCACCCGGTACCAGTCCAGCTTACGGGTCAATACCATGAACACACCGAGCAGACCGAACAGCAACAGCGAGCCCATCAGCAAGGCGTAGTCCTCGGCACTCAACAATCCATAGAGCAAACCGTACAAGCCCGCCAACCCCGCCGAAAACCCCAGGCCGTGGCTCACGCTGCGCAACACATGACAGACATAGAACCCGATCAGCAGCACACAGGCGCTGGCTGACAGCAAATACGCCAGGGCAAAACCGATGTGTTCCGACAGGGACAGCAGCAACAGGTAAAAGAACGCCAGCGCCACGCCCACCAAGGCGTACTGGACCGGATGCACCGCCAGGCTCTTGAGCACTTCGAAGAGAAAGAACCCGGCAAACGTCAACGCTATGAACAGCAGTGCATATTTGATCGCCCGGTCGCTCTTGAGGTATTGGTCCACCGGGTCGATGAAACTCACACCAAAGGCACGGCTGCGAAACGCTTCACAGCCATCGCTTGGCTCGCAGGCTTGCAAGGTTTCCAGCAGGTTGGTAGAGAAAAACGAGGTCTGCCAGTCGGCACTGAAGCCCTGCTCATTGATGTCGCGCTGGGTCGGCAGGTAGTTGCCGATAAAGCTGGGGTGCGGCCAGTCGGCCGACAGGTGCACTTGGGTGGACTTACCTACCGGCAGAATCTGTAACTGACCGGTGCCTTGCAGCCGCAGGTCGAAACCGAAGGTCAGCTCAGTGCTGCCCTGGGCCGTGACCATTGGCAGCGGCACATGCACGCCCTGCCCCAGCCAGCCGATCCGCGAGCCGGGCAGGAAATCGACGGTCTGCTGGTTGAGCTTCAGGGTCAGTGCATTCTCGATACCGCGGATGTCGCTGATGCCCACGCTCAGATAGGGCTCGTCAAAGCGGTAGTCGGCAAAATCCTTGGTGGCCACGCCGAAACGCTCAGGCACCTTGAAGTAGCCGTCGATCCGGTTGTCGGCATGAAACAACCGCGCCTCGTAGATCCCGCGTGCACGGGTTTCTGTGCGGATCTGGCCGTCGACGTCCAATTGCTCCGGCAGAAAATATAACTCACCGCTTTGCTCGACGGTTTCCAGGAACCGCGCGCCGGTCTTCTCGTTGGTATTCCAGACCCGCACATCCTTGCGAAACGGCACCACGATCATCGGCCCGATGAGTTGCTGGCTGTGACTGGAACTGCGGGCGATGTCCTGCAGTACACCGTCGCGCAGTTCCTGACGCTCGTCGATGAGGCCGTTGATCATCAACAACGGGATCATCAGCAGGAGGATCAATAGGGCAATCATGCCCAGTTTTACGGCGAGGCTGCGGTTCATGTGGGGCTCTCCCTGTTCGAATGAGGGAGAGCTTGAGCCGGCTGTGTGCTGGGGTTATGGAGAGATTGTGGAGATTGTGTGGAGACTGCCCAAGGCTCGCTCCCACAGGGTTGTGTTCTGTCAGGCGGCAGAGGCGGTTTCAAGGCAACCGCAAAACCACCTCAACCCCACCCTCGACATTGCCAATACTGAACTCCCCGGCATGCAACTGCACCACTTCCTCCACAAAGTTGAGGCCCAACCCGGTGCTCTTGCGACCGCTGTCAGGGCGCGGCAGGGAGTAGAAGCGTTCACTCAGACGCGGCAGGGCGTAGGCGGGAATCGGTTCGGCCTGATTGAACAGCCGGATCTCGACGCGGTTGCCGACACGCTCGGCACTCATGCGCAACAACCCGTTGACGGGCGTGAAGTCCAGGGCGTTTTCCAGCAGATTGCCCAGGGCCTGACGCAACAGAAACGGCTCCCCCGTCAATGTCAGGTCCACGGCAATGTGCCGCTCGATCTGCAACTGCCGGCTTTCGATCCAGCCACTGCGGGCCTCCAGCAGTTCGTCCATCAATGCCGCCAGCGGCACGGCAACCTCTTCTTCCAGTCCCTGTCGCTGCTCGACCTGGGCCAGGTTGAGCAAACGCTCGATCAACTGCTGCATGCGCACGCTTTCGTTGTCGATGTTGCTGACGAAACGCAGACGCTGGGCCGTCGGCATGTCGCTCTGCAGCAACTCGGCGGCACCACGGATTGCCGCCAGCGGGCTCTTGAGTTCGTGAGTCAGGGTGTGCACGTAGCGCTCGACGTAAGCCTTGCCTTCCAGTTGGGTGCGCATGTGTTCCACCGCACCGGCCAGTTGCTCGAACTCGCCACCGCGATAATGCGGCACCTCTACCCGTTGCCCTTGGCTGACGGCCTCGGCATAAACAGTCAAACGCCGTAGCGCCGCGCTCAGCCACCACGACAACAAGGCGCCCAACAGCAGCCCCAGGCCGATCAACCCGGCGCCGTAAGCCAACAGGCGCCGCTCGGTGCGGTCGACATAGGGTTGCAGCGAACTGTTGGGCTTGGCCACGGTGACCACGCCGATAATCCGGCCGTTGTCGCGAATCGGCGCGCCAACGTGCATCACCGAAGACGTCGGATCATCGGCAACGCTGCGGGTCGAGCGTGCGCCGTATTGCCCGCGCAGGGTCAGGTAGACGTCGTTCCAGCGCGAATAATCCTGGCCCACCGCCACACCGCTGGAGTCGAGCACCACAATCCCCTTGGCGTCCGTGACGTAGATGCGATGGTTGACCTGGTTCTTTGGCAACCCCCAGATCGATGCTGCAGGCTGGCGCTCACCGTAAGCCTTGAGCAGTTGCGGCCAGCGGTTCTGGTTGAGGGTGCCGGCCTTGAAATCGTCCCGCAGGATCTCGGCCATCAGGTTAGCGGTGTCCACCAGGGTTTCTTCGGTGGACTGGCGCACGCCGGGGCGTATTTCTTCCATCACTGTGTTGAGGACGAAATACCCGGTCAAACCAATGAACAGCACATACACCAGGAAAATCCGGATGCCCAGCGACATCAGCTCTGCCCCGGGCTGTAGCTGTAGCCGAGGCCACGGTGAGTCTGGATCGGTTCAGCCTCGGCCCTGACCAGACGCAATTTGGCGCGCACGCTCTTGATGTGGCTGTCGATGCTGCGCTCGTAGCCGGCATCACTGGCCACACCCAGGGCGTCGAGCAGTTGTTCGCGGCTGAACACACGCTCGGGTTGCTCCAGCAGACAGTTCAACAGGCGGAATTCGTGACGGGTGAGGTTCAGCGGTCGGCCACGATAGTGGATCTGCACCCGCTCTGTGTCGACCTGAAATAGCCCGGCGCCCAGATCCGTGGGCGGTCGCGGCGCGACGCGCTTGAGGATGGCGCGGACCCTCGCCGCCACTTCCCGAGGGCTGAACGGTTTGACCACATAATCGTCGGCCCCGATCTCCAGCCCCACTACCCGGTCGATCTCAGCATCCCGGGCTGTAAGAAAGATGACCGGAACGTCGCTGAAACGTCTGAGATTTTTGCACGTCTCGAATCCACTGATATCCGGCAGGCCCACGTCGAGGATGATCAGGTCCGCCGGGGTGCTTTTCTGATGCTCAAGCGCAGCCGCGCCAAGGCTCAGCCAGGTGGTGCCGAAACCCTCCCCTTGCAGGGCAAACACCAGCGTATCGGCAATGGCGGCTTCGTCTTCGACAATCAGAATGTGAGGCATGGCGTCCGCGCCCGACAGTAAAGTTGCCGGAACGGTGCCCCAACCCCGGGGGCACGTCAATCAGGGAAATCAGCAGTCGGGCTTGTCAGCGGTAAAACGTCGGGCCGGGTTCACCGCCGCATCAAACTCGCGCAGGGCCTTGGCGCCGATCAGCAGCGGGTAGTTGAAGCTGCTGCGGTCCGTCAGGTTGACCTCAACGGTCCGCTTGACATCACCCAGGCACATTTCAAGCTCCACCACCGGACGTTTGCTGGGGGCAGCCGATTCGTCGTCTTCATCTTCTTCCGAACGGGTCTTGATCTTGCTGATGCGTGCGACCTTGTGCTCAAAGAGCTTGTTGCTCGCGCCTTTGGTCGCCAGGCGGAAACGCACCCAGTCCTCGCCGTCGCGGGTAAAGGTTTCTATGTCCTTGGCCGACAGCGAGGCCGTCAGGGCGCCGGTGTCCATCTTGGCCTTGAGCACCTCACCGCCGATTTCCGGCAGCGCGATGTATTCGTAGCGCCCGTACAGGGTCGGTTCGGCGGCCAGCACTGGAAGGGCCACCAGGGAAAGCAGAGCGAGAAGGGATTTCACGTAATGGACTTCCTTTGTATGGGTGGGCAGCGGGATTTTAGACCGTGGGCTGTGAATTCGTTCGGTTGGCGTCAAGAACATCTCTGCCGGGGAAAGGGGGTCTGTGGGAGCAAAGCTTGCTCGCGATACGGCCACCACGGTTCCAGAGAAATAGCGTTACTTTCATCGCGAGCAAGCTTTGCTCCCACAGATCACTTCGCTCGCCACAGGTTGCTCGTTTCACCTCGATTTGGCCTGCCGCCCGAAGCTGCTTATCATGGCCCGCCCACCTGTTTGCAAGAGTTATTTATGCGCCGCCTGCTCACCGGCTGTTTTGTCACCCTTCTGCTGTTGCTCAACACCCTGGTGCTGTTCGGGCCGTTGATGGTGTTCGCGTTGCTCAAACTGGTCCTGCCCGGGCGTCTTCGCGACTGCGCCTCGTGGGCAGTGATGTGGATCGCCGAAACCTGGGCCGAAATCGACAAACTGATCTTCGCCCTGTGCATTCCCACCCGCTGGGAAATACGCGGCGGCGGCGACTTGCGCCGCGACACCTCCTATCTGGTCATCAGCAATCACCAGTCCTGGGTCGACATCCCCGCGCTGATCCAGGCCCTCAACCGGCGTACGCCGTTCTTCAAGTTTTTCCTCAAGAAAGAGTTGATCTGGGTACCGTTCCTGGGGCTGGCCTGGTGGGCGCTGGATTACCCTTTCATGAAACGCTACACCAAGGCCTTCCTGGCAAAAAATCCGGAGCTGGCAGGCAAAGACTTGGAAATCACCCGTCAGGCCTGCGAGCTGTTCAAGCGCCAACGAGTCACCGTGGTGAATTACCTCGAAGGCACACGCTTCACCGCCGCCAAGCGCCAACAGCAACAGTCTCCCTTCACACACCTGCTCAAACCCAAGGCCGGTGGCGTGGCATTCGTGCTGGCGGCGCTGGGCGAGCAACTGGACGCGGTGCTGGACGTGACGGTGGTGTACCCCCAGGAACGGACGCCGGGGTTCTGGGATTTGATCAGCGGTGCGGTGCCGAAGGTCATTATCGACATCCAGACCCGCGAGCTGGACACGGCGCTGTGGCAGGGCGATTACGAAAACGATCCGGTGTTTCGCCAGCATGTCCAGAACTGGGTGAACCAGCTCTGGATCGAAAAAGATCAGCGCATCGCCGCCTTGCGCAGCGAGCGCGACTGATCAGATACCTGCGCCGGCCCCCCAGATGCCACCCAGGTTCTGCAGCAGCGAGCTGGCCACACCCTGCTGGCCGAGGTATTCAAGGATCACCGGGGCAAACTGGCCGATCATGCCGCTGTCCATGCCCAGCGCGCTGAAGGCGTTGTTCAGGTCGTGGGTGTCCTTGACGTTACCCAGCAGGCCGTCGAGCAAGGCGTTCTTGTCCGACCCGCCACCGAGCAAACCGCCCAGGCCACCCAAGCCATTCAGCCCACCATAGCGTTGTTGCCAGCGATCTGATCCAGGCCCGGCACGCTTTTGCTCAATTCGGAAAACTGCGGCTCACTGAGTCGGTTCTTCGCCAGCCCCAGCATCGCACCGGCACCGCCGATGGCCTGTTCCGGGGTGATCTTGAGCTCCGAGCCCAGGGTATTGAGCAACCCGGCGGCTTGCGGCGCAGCTGCCACCGCGCCCTCCCCCGGCTGATCGCCCTGCATCGCCGCCACCGCATTGGCCGCATCACTGAGGCTGAACTGCGCGAAGGCCGGGCTGCTTGCCAGCGCGAGCAGGCAAGACAGTGCAAAACCTCGTGAAACCTTCATCCGGGACATCCTCTTGAGCATGAAAAAACCGCTCATAAAGAGCGGCGTAAAGCGTGCGTTGGACTGGGGTCCAGGGGGATTGTTCCCTGCTGCCCTGCTCATCGCCCCCAAGCCCTCGACGTCCTCCACGACTTCGGTATTGCCTACTGTCAATGTTGACAGTAGGCAGCTGTTCATACGGACTCTAAGCTGCAGCCGTGACAACGAAAAACAAGGCTATGGGCAAACCACAGTCCCTGTGCCTTTCTTCATTCGGGCAAGCAGGAAGAATAAAAATGAACGACCGAATCAAAGGAACCGTTAAATGGTTTAACGATGCAAAGGGCTATGGCTTCATTACCTGCGGCAAAGGAGGCGAGGAGTTGTTCGTTCATTACTCGGCAATAGCTGGCGAGGGTTATAAAACATTGAAACAGAAACAGACTGTTTCGTTTGAAATCGAGATGGGTGATAAAGGCATGCAGGCTCTGAGAGTGACGCCGGAATAACCCTCGGCTCACTCAGATCCTTTCCCTGAAACGTCGCATGAAAACCCGCAAGGCTATTTCCTTTTAGTCTGACCCACTGTCATTTCTGACAGTAGGCCCAAGCACGACGCTCAGCGATCATCGTTGCTCCAATCAACAAGCGAGTACCTGAAATGCGCGGTTTAATAGTTTGCATACTTTCCGTCGCTGGACTCCTGGGCGTGACCCATGCTGCGAACGCAACAAGCTGTCCCGCCGTAGGGGAAATTGTGTTTCGTTTAATGCCAGAGACCATTCCTGGCCGACCGGTCTACGAGGAGTATTCTGTGAAGGACTCCTCTGGAAAAGTTATCTGGCGGGGCGAGGCCGTGGGCCCTAACTTTCTACAACCGATGTACCAAATGACGTTAACAACGCCCACGCCTGTAGCAAACACCTGCTTATATAGTTACCGGGAGCTGTATGTGGATGAGGGCCCTCCTCCTCAGCAGGCTTGGAGGAATAAACAGCTGACACTCAATAAACAACCTTGAGGGCAACCTATCAAATAAAACGGGCGACATCACTGTCGCCCTTTTTCCGTCTTGCCTACCGCTTAGGCCGCACTGAACATCTTGTGCGGATCGATCACAAACTTCTTCGGTACGCCTGCATCGAACTCGCCGTAGCCTTTAGGCGCGTCGTCCAGGCTGATGACCTGTACGCCGACGATTTCGGCGATGTTGATGCGATCCCACATGATGGCTTGCATCAGTTGGCGGTTGTACTTCATCACCGGGGTCTGGCCGGTGTGGAAGCTGTGGGACTTGGCCCAGCCCAGACCGAAACGGATGCTCAGGCTACCCATTTTTGCCGCGGCATCGACCGCGCCCGGGTCTTCGGTGACGTAGAGGCCGGGGATGCCGATCTTGCCGGCTACGCGAACCACACCCATCAACGAGTTGAGCACGGTGGCCGGAGCTTCGTGCTTGACGCCTTCATGGCCGTGACCACGGGCTTCGAAGCCCACAGCGTCAACGGCGCAGTCGACTTCCGGTTCGCCCAGCAGCGCGGCGATCTGTTCGTGCAGCGGGGTGTCTTTGGACAGGTCGGCGATTTCAAAACCCTGGGCCTTGGCGTGGGCCAGGCGGATCGGGTTGACGTCACCGATAATGACCACAGCGGCACCCAGCAGGCGGGCGGAAGCGGCAGCCGCCAGGCCAACCGGACCGGCACCCGCGATGTAGACGGAGCTGCCAGGACCAACGCCGGCGGTGACGGCGCCGTGGTAGCCGGTCGGCAGGATGTCGGACAGGCAGGTCAGGTCGCGGATTTTCTCCATGGCCTTGTCGCGGTCCGGCAGCTTCAACAGGTTGAAATCCGCGTAGGGCACCAGCACGTATTCGGCCTGGCCGCCGGTCCAGTCACCCATGTCCACATAACCGTAGGCACCGCCGGCACGGGCCGGGTTGACGGTCAGGCAGACGCCGGTGTGTTGTTCTTTGCAGGAACGGCAGCGCCCGCAAGCCACGTTGAACGGAACAGACACCAGGTCGCCGATCTTCAGGTTTTCGACGTCGTTGCCCTTTTCGATCACTTCACCGGTGATTTCGTGGCCCAGGACCAGGCCGGTCTGAGCGGTGGTGCGGCCGCGCACCATGTGCTGGTCGGAGCCGCAGATGTTGGTGGATACCACGCGCAGGATGACGCCGTGCTCGATCTTCCTGCCACGCGGGTCCTGCATTTTTGGATAGTCGATTTTCTGTACTTCGACCTTGCCGTTGCCGAGATACACGACACCACGATTGCCAGACATGCTTTCACCTCGCTGTTGTTTTTATGAAACTGCGTTGCCCAGGCAGGCAGCGCGTTGATTGCTCGGGTAGTGCTTGTGTCTTGTTTCTTTGTTGTCTGTAAGGGCCTCATCGCGAGCAAGCTCGCTCCCACAGTGGATTGTGGGTGTCATCAGAATCTGTATAACGACGCAGATCCTGTGGGAGCGAGCTTGCTCGCGAATGGGCTGCGAAGCGGCCCCAAAAATCTAAAGAACGACCGTGCGATTGGCGTTCAAAAACACCCTTTTCTCAATGTGATACCCCACCGCCCGGGCCAGGGTCAGCCCTTCGATGTCCCGGCCCTTGGCGATCAGGTCTTCGGGATAGTGGCTGTGGTCCACCACTTCCACGCCCTGGGCGATGATCGGGCCTTCGTCCAGGTCGTTGTTGATGTAGTGCGCCGTGGCGCCGACCAGTTTCACGCCTTTGTTGTAGGCCTGGTGATACGGCTTGGCGCCCTTGAAGCCCGGCAGCAGCGAGTGATGGATGTTGATCGCCTTGCCGTCGAGCTTGCGACACAGCTCCGGCGACAGCACTTGCATGTAGCGGGCGAGAATCACCAGCTCGGCGCCGGTGTCTTCGATCACCTGCCACACCTGCCGCTCCTGGGAGGGCTTGTCGTTCGGGTCCAAGGGGAAATGGTAGTACGGAATCTGGTGCCAGTCGGCCAGCGGCTTGAGGTCCGGGTGGTTGGACACCACGGCCACGACGTCCATGGACAACTGGCCGATGCGCTGACGGTAGAGCAAGTCGTTGAGGCAGTGATCGGCCTTGGAGACCATGATCACCACTTTGGGCCGGTAGTTGGGTGGCGTCAGTTCGAAGACCATGCCAAAGGCTTGCGCACGTTCGGCCAGGCCGGCCCGGAAGTTTTGCTCATCAAAACCGTCGGGTTGGCGGAACTCCACACGAATGAAAAAACGCGCTGAGAGCCGGTCGTCGAAGGAATGATGCTCGGTGACGTAGCAGCCCTGCTCGAACAGAAAGCGGGTCACCGCGTCCACCGTGCCGAGCACGCTGGGGCAGTCGGCAGTCAAGATCCATGTGTCTGGGGCGCGGCTCATTGCAGTGACTCCTGTGGCGAGGGGATTTATCCCCGTCGGGCTGCGAAGCAGCCCCAAAAAGCTTGATGTGATCGGCCTGACGTACTGAGGTGGCAGGTTTGGGGTCTGCTGCGCAGCCCAACGGGGATAAATCCCCTCGCCACAAAAGGACAGCGTCCAACCCTAGTCAGGCCTGCACGCTCAACCCATACTCAGCCGCGGCATCCTGCAACCACAGCCACCAGTAATCGGAGAAGCTGCGGCGAATCACCAGTTCCCAGGTGTCTTCGCCCGTGTGGCGGATCACCAGTTGCGACTTGGCGAACACCGTGCCCACGGCTTTGCCCACCGGGAAATTGCTTGGGTGTACGTCATAGCTGGTGGATTTCATCAGCACGTCGCGCACATTCGGGCCGGACAGTTCGAGGATCTGCTGACCGCCGCTGACGTTGACGATCTGGATGTGCAGATCGCCCAGGGCTTCGCGCAGGTTTTTCTCGGCGGCAAATTCTTCGCCACTGGGCACCACCAGCAGCCACTCGTCCGGGCCGAGCCATTGCAGGCTGGTTTCGCCCTTGACGATGACGGTCAGCGCGCCCGGCAGCTCCAGGCCCAGGGCCTTGTGCACGCCAGCAGCGAACGCAGGGTCATGACCATCGCCACGGATGGTCAAGTGGCCCAGGAGTTTCTTCTCGCGCACGGTCACGCCGGCGTTCTTGCGACCCTTGCCCACCAGGCTGGCGAGGTCGGCATGGTGCAGCGACGACTCGGCCTTGGCCCCGGTGGTTGGGCGTTGTTGGTACACGTTGACTGCGGTCATATGGAGCACCTGTCTCGTAGATTGATCGTTCCCACGCTCTGCGTGGGAATGCCGCCATGGACGCTCTGCGTCCGCTTTTGGGACGCGGAGCGTCCCGGGATGCATTCCCACGCGGAGCGTGGGAACGATCAGGTATCAAATATTCTGCCGATCCCCCTTCGGATCGAAGAACACCGAAGAAACAATCTCTGCCTCGATCACGCTGCCGTCGGCCAGTGGCGCGAACACGCGTTCGCCCATCCGCTTGAGGCCGCCCTTGACCACGCCCATGGCAAATGAATAACCCAGGGAGTTGTGGGCGTAGCTGGACGTCACATGACCGACCATGGTCATCGGGATCGCCTGCTTGGTGTTGAACACCAGTTGCGCACCTTCCGGCAGCCAGACATTCGGGTCGATCGGCTTGAGGCCCACCAGTTGCTTGCGGTCCTCACGCACACAGTCTTCGCGATTCATGCCACGCCAGCCGATCCACGAGAACGGTTTGGTCCGGCCTACGCACCAGCCCATGTTCAGGTCGTCCGGGGTCATCGAGCTGTCAGTGTCCTGACCGACAATGATGAAGCCCTTCTCGGCCCGCAATACGTGCATGGTCTCGGTGCCATACGGGGTCAGGTTGTATTTCTTCCCGGCCTCGACGATCTGCTCGAGCACGCCCATGGCGTAGTCGGCCTGCACGTTGACTTCGTACGACAGTTCACCGGTGAACGAGATACGGAACACCCGCGCCGGTACACCACCCACCAGGCCTTCTTTCCAGGTCATGAACGGGAAAGCGTCCTTGTCCAGGTCGATGTCGGTGACTTCGCTCAGCAGCTTGCGGCTGTTGGGGCCCGACAGAGTCATGGTCGCCCAGTGGTCGGTAACCGAAGTGAAGTACACCTTCAGGTCCGGCCATTCGGTCTGGTGATAGATCTCCAGCCATTGCAGCACGCGCGCCGCGCCGCCAGTGGTGGTGGTCATCACGAAATGGTTGTCCGCCAGACAGGCCGTCACGCCATCGTCGAAGACCATGCCGTCTTCCTTGCACATCAAACCGTAGCGGGCCTTGCCCACGTCGAGCTTGGTCCAGGCGTTGGTGTACACGCGGTTAAGGAACTCGCGGGCGTCCGGGCCCTGGATATCGATCTTGCCCAGAGTCGAGGCATCCAGCAGGCCGACGCTATCGCGCACGGCTTTGCATTCGCGCTTGACCGCAGCGTGCATGTCTTCGCCGTTCTTCGGGAAGTACCAAGGGCGCTTCCACTGGCCGACGTCTTCGAATTCAGCACCGTTTTTCACATGCCAGGCATGCAGCGCGGTGAAGCGTACCGGTTCGAAGATGTGCCCGCAGTGCCGCCCGGCTATCGCGCCGAAGGTCACCGGCGTGTAGTTCGGGCGGAACATGGTGGTGCCCATCTGCGGGATGCTCACGTTCAGCGAGCGAGCCGCGATGGCCAGGCCGTTGACGTTGCCCAGCTTGCCCTGGTCAGTACCAAAGCCCAGTGCGGTGTAGCGCTTGACGTGTTCGACCGACTCGAAGCCTTCGCGGGTGGCGAGTTCGATGGCGGCGGCAGTGACGTCGTTCTGCAGGTCGACGAATTGCTTCGGCGCCCGTGCAGTGGATTTTTCATGCGGCACCTGGAACAGCGCCAGGGTCGGTTCTTCCTGGCGGCTCAGGGCTTTGGGCAACACACCCTCCACCGCTTTGAAACCGGCTTCGTTGGCCGCGCGCACGCCACCTTCGAAACCATCGGCCAAGGTGTCACCCAGGCTGTAGACGCCATTCACGCCGCCGACGCACACGCGCTTCTGCGGTGCTTCGCCCGGTACGAAACCAAGGATGTCTTCGCGCCAGATCGGCTTGCCGCCCAGGTGCGAAGCCAGGTGAACCACTGGGCTGTAGCCGCCGGAGCTGGCCACCAGGTCGCAGTCCAGCCATTCGCCGGGACTGGTGACCTTGTGCGCCTTGACGTCAATGGCGGCGATGCGGGCCCCGGTGACGCGCTTGCTGCAACGAGCCTCGATCACGGCGCTGCCGGTGAGGATGCGGATGCCTTTGGCACGCGCCTCTTCCACCAGCGCGCCACGCGGGTTGCTGCGGGCGTCGGCGATGGCCACCACTTGCAGGCTGGCGTCGAGCCAGTCCAGCGCCACGCGATAGGCGTGATCGTTGTTGGTGCTCAGCACCAGTTTCTTGCCCGGTGCCACGCCATAGCGGCGCACGTAGGTGGAGACCGCGCCGGCCAGCATGTTGCCCGGTACGTCGTTGTTGCCGTAGACCAGCGGCCGTTCGCAGGCACCAGTCGCCAGCACCACGCGCTTGGCGCGGACCCGGTTGATGCGCTGGCGGACCTGGCCGATTGGCGCGCGATCACCCAGGTGGTCGGTGAGGCGCTCGTGGATGGTCAGGAAGTTATGGTCGTGGTAACCGTTCACCGTGGCGCGCGGCAACAGCACCACATCTGGCATCGACTTGAGCTCAGCAACAACAGCAGCCACCCATTCGGTCGCCGGTTTGCCATCCAGGCTCTCGCGGGAATCGAGCAGGCTGCCGCCGAACTCTTCCTGCTCGTCGGCCAGGATCACCCGCGCACCGCTGCGGGCCGCGGCCAATGCGGCGGCCAGGCCAGCAGGGCCGGCGCCGACAACCAGCACGTCGCAATGACGGTTCATGTAGTCGTAGGTGTCCGGGTCATTCTCGGTCGGCGAGCGACCCAGGCCCGCGGCCTTGCGGATGTACTTTTCGTAAGTCATCCAGAACGATTGCGGGTACATGAAGGTTTTGTAGTAGAAGCCCGGCGGCATCAGCTTGCCGCCGACCTTGCCGAGAATACCCATCATGTCGTTGTTCACGTTCGGCCAGCCGTTGGTGCTGGTGGCGACCAACCCTTGATACAGCGCCTGTTGCGTGGCGCGCACGTTAGGGATCTGCGTGGCTTCGGTGGCGCCGATCTGCAGTACCGCGTTCGGCTCTTCGGCGCCGGCGGCAAAGATGCCACGCGGACGGGAATACTTGAAGCTGCGGCCGATGATGTCGACACCGTTGGCCAGCAGTGCAGCGGCCAGGGAATCGCCCTCGAAGCCTTTATAGGTCTGGCCGTTGAAGGTGAAGCTCAGCACTTTGTTGCGGTCGATCCGTCCGCCGTTGGACAGGCGATTGATCTGGCTCATACCTTCTCTCCCAGAGCCTGCGCGGCCGCTTTCGGACTGTCAGCCTTGTCGGTGAATTGCGGCTTTTGGCCGATCTTGTAGGTTTCCAGAATCTCGTAGGTCACGGTGTCACGGGTCACGTTGAAATACTGGCGGCAGCCGGCGACGTGGTCCCACAGCTCATGGTGCAACCCGCGTGGGTTGTCACGAAAGAACATGTAGTCGCCCCACTGCTCGTCGGTGCAGGCATTCGGATCCAGCGGACGCGGGATGTGCGCCTGGCCGGATGCATGGAATTCCTCTTCGGAGCGCAGTTCGCCGCAGTGAGGACAGAAGATGTGCAACATAGGGATTTCTCCTGTTAGTGGGCGACGGCAGCAGCGCCGTGTTCGTCGATCAGTGCACCGTTGTGGAAACGGTCGATGGAAAACGGCGCGGCCAGCGGGTGCATTTCACCCTTGGCCAGGCTTGCAGCGAAGACGTTGCCCGAGCCCGGGGTGGCCTTGAAGCCGCCAGTGCCCCAACCGCAGTTGAAGAACATGTTCGGCACCGGGGTCTTGGAAATGATCGGGCAGGCGTCCGGCGTAGTGTCGACGATGCCGCCCCATTGGCGGTTCATGCGTACACGGGACAACACCGGGAACATCTCGACGATGGCCTGAACCGTGTGTTCGATCACCGGGTACGAGCCACGCTGGCCGTAGCCGTTGTAGCCGTCGATACCGGCACCGATCACCAGGTCGCCCTTGTCGGACTGGCTGATGTAGCCGTGCACCGCGTTGGACATGATCACGCTGTCGATGATCGGCTTGATCGGCTCGGACACCAGCGCTTGCAGCGGGTGGGATTCGATCGGCAGGCGGAACCCCGCGAGCTTGGCCATGTGTCCGGAGTTACCGGCGGTGACCACGCCGACGCGCTTGGCGCCGATGAAGCCCTTGTTGGTTTCCACACCGATGCACACGCCGTTTTCCTTGCGGAAACCGATCACTTCGGTCTGCTGGATCAGGTCCACGCCCAACGCGTCCGCCGCCCGGGCAAAGCCCCAGGCCACGGCATCGTGACGGGCCACGCCGCCGCGACGCTGGACGGTGGCGCCCATCACCGGGTAGCGGGTGTTTTTCGAGCAGTCCAGGTACGGAATCTCGTCGGCCACTTGTTTGGCGTTGAGCAGCTCGCCGTCCACGCCGTTGAGGCGGTTGGCACTGACGCGACGCTCGGAATCACGAATGTCCTGCAGGGTATGGCACAGGTTGTAGACGCCACGCTGGGAGAACATCACGTTGTAGTTCAGGTCCTGGGACAGGCCTTCCCAGAGTTTCATCGCATGTTCGTACAGGTGGGCCGATTCGTCCCACAGGTAGTTGGAGCGCACGATGGTGGTGTTGCGCGCGGTGTTACCGCCGCCCAGCCAGCCCTTCTCGACCACGGCCACGTTGGTGATGCCGTGTTCCTTGGCCAGGTAGTAGGCGGTCGCCAGACCATGCCCGCCACCGCCGACAATGACCACGTCGTAGACCTTTTTCGGGGTCGGCGTGCGCCACATCCGCTGCCAGTTTTCATGATGGCTGAGAGAGTGTTTGAAGAGGCCAAAGCCCGAATAGCGTTGCATAGTCATTACTCCAAAACCGACTCAGCGATAAACCGGGAAGTCCGCGCACAGGGCCGCCACTTGCTGGGCAACATTGGCCTCGACATCGGCGTCGCCGAGGTTGTCGAGGATGTCGCAGATCCAGCCGGCCAGCGTCACGCACTGGGTGACCTTGAAGCCGCGCGTGGTCACCGCCGGGGTGCCGATGCGCAGGCCCGAGGTCACGAACGGCGATTGCGGGTCGTTCGGCACGGCATTCTTGTTGACGGTGATGTGCGCGCGGCCCAGGGCGGCGTCGGCGTCCTTGCCGGTCAGGCCCTGACGGATCAGGCTGACCAGGAACAGGTGGTTATCGGTGCCGCCGGACACTACATCGTAGCCGCGCTTGATGAACACGCCAGCCATGGCCTGGGCGTTATCGATCACTTGCTGCTGGTAGGCCTTGAAGCCTGGCTCCGCCGCTTCCTTGAAGCACACCGCCTTGCCGGCGATGACGTGCATCAGCGGACCGCCCTGGGCACCGGGGAATACCGCAGCGTTGAGCTTCTTCTCGATCTCTTCGTTGGCCTTAGCCAGGATCAGGCCGCCACGCGGACCGCGCAGGGTCTTGTGAGTGGTGGTGGTGACTACGTCGGCGTAAGGCAGTGGGTTCGGGTACAGACCGGCAGCGACCAGACCGGCGACGTGGGCCATGTCGACGAACAGCAGGGCACCGACCTTGTCGGCGATCTGGCGGAAACGTGGGAAATCCAGGGTCTTGGAGTAGGCCGAGAAGCCGGCGACGATCATCTTCGGCTTGTGCTCGACCGCCAGGCGCTCGACTTCGTCGTAGTCGATCAGGCCGGTGGTGGTGTCGATGCCGTACTGAACCGCGTTGTAGAGCTTGCCCGAAGACGACACCTTGGCACCGTGGGTCAGGTGACCGCCGTGGGCCAGGCTCATGCCCAGGATGGTATCGCCGGCCTGCAGCAAGGCCAGGTATACGGCGCTGTTGGCCGAAGAACCGGAGTGCGGCTGGACGTTGGCGTAGTCGGCGCCGAACAACTGCTTGGCGCGCTCGATAGCCAGGGCCTCGACTTTGTCGACGTGCTCGCAGCCACCGTAGTAGCGCTTGCCCGGATAGCCTTCGGCGTATTTGTTGGTCAGGCCGCTGCCCTGGGCCTGCATCACACGCTTGCTGGTGTAGTTCTCCGACGCGATCAGCTCGATGTGATCTTCCTGGCGTTGCTCCTCGGCATTCATCGCCGCCAGCAGTGCATCGTCGTAACCCTGGATCTGGTCTTGCTTGCTGAACATCGCGTCTCTCCCAGCGGCGGCGGTGCGCCTTTCGTCTCGGTGAGGCACTGACCACCGTTCGGTCGTGCCCTTTGGAAGCGATGGTATGGCCGGCGCAGGCAGGTCAAATGCCTATGGACGCCACGCAAAGGTGCGTTTACGACATGCGTTCAAAGAGTCGGAGAACAAGGCCTGTGGAACAGCCCTATGGGAGCAAGGCTTGTGGGATAACACTGTGGGAGCAAAGCTTGCTCGCGATCCAGGCGCCTCAGTCCATGGGAGACCGCGTCGCTTTCATCGCGGGCAAGCCTTGCTCCCACAGGGTTATCCCAGTGTCATCCCACAGGCCTTGCTCCCATAGGGCTATGCGGCGATCTGGCGAACCGCGAGCAACAGCAGGAAATGCGCGGGATACAGACCGTAGGCCCAGCGCCGCATGGGCGGAGGATGAAAACGACCAGCGTGTCGCAAAAGCACCAGCCCAAGCCATGGCGCAAACAGACACGCCACCAACCCGCCGATCGCCACCGCATCCCCCAGCCAGGCCGCGCCATACAGCACCCGCCACTGGTTGGCCGCCAGGCACACCAAGCCTGGCAACAACGCGAAATACCAGGGCCGGTGAAATACCAGCAACATCGCCAGCGGCAGCAGGACGCCAAAAAAACCGAACATCAGCCGCGAGGAAAACAGCGCCGCCAGCAGCAACGCCCCCGCTGCCAGCAAACGCGCTTCCAGCGTATGGGTTTGCCAACTACGCGCCACCAGCAACCCGAGGGTCAGGGTCGGCAGCACGTTCAAGGTGGCCGGCACAGGAATAAACAACCGATAAGGAATTTCGCTCACTGAGCTGAACAGCAACAGCCAGCCCAGGTAACGCCACGAGCTCGCACTGGCCCCGTTGCGCGCCAGGTTCGCCGCCATCGCCAGACAGAACCAGGGGAACGCCAGACGTCCCGGCACATACAACCAATCGGCGGAGTAACCGACATATCGCAGATGATCGAGCACCATCGCCAACAGAGCCAACCACTTGAGCAGGTCCAAGGCTCCGTCGCGTCGGTTCATGGGTACAGCCGCCCTAGCGGTTTTGTGAGTTTCTGACAGAAACATCCAGTGTGTTCCCCCGCGAATCTTGGGTAAAGTGCGCACCACTATCGACCACCGCGTGCCGGACTCAAAGCACGCCGGACCACGGAATTCTCCATCCGGGAATTCTGTCAGGGATCTCTTACCCAGGACTCTCTATTTCAGGAGCAAGGCCATGACCGACAAGAGTCAACAATTCGCCAGCGACAACTATTCCGGCATTTGCCCCGAAGCCTGGGCGGCCATGGAAGAAGCCAACCAGGGTCATCAGCGGGCCTACGGCGATGATGAGTGGACCCACCGCGCGGCGGATGATTTCCGTGCCTTGTTCGAAACCGACTGCGAAGTATTCTTCGCGTTCAACGGCACCGCGGCCAACTCCCTGGCGCTGTCCTCGCTGTGCCAGAGTTACCACAGCGTGATCTGCTCGGAAACCGCCCACGTCGAAACAGACGAATGCGGCGCGCCGGAGTTCTTTTCCAATGGTTCCAAGCTGCTGGTGGCGCGCACCGAAAATGGCAAGCTGACCCCGGACTCGATCCGCGAGATCGCCCTCAAGCGCCAGGATATCCACTACCCCAAGCCCCGCGTTGTGACCCTGACCCAGGCCACGGAAGTTGGCAGCGTCTATACCCCGGAAGAAATCCGCGCCATCAGCGCCACCTGCAAGGAACTGGGGCTGAACCTGCACATGGACGGCGCACGATTCTCCAACGCCTGCGCCTTCCTCGGCTGCTCACCGGCAGACCTGACCTGGAAAGCCGGGGTGGATGTGCTGTGCTTTGGCGGGACGAAAAACGGCATGGCGGTGGGTGAAGCGATCCTGTTCTTCAACCACGACCTGGCAGAAGACTTCGACTATCGCTGCAAACAGGCCGGGCAGTTGGCCTCGAAGATGCGCTTTCTCTCGGCGCCCTGGGTCGGCCTGCTGCAAAACGACGCCTGGCTCAAGCACGCCCGGCACGCCAACCACTGCGCCCAACTGCTGGCGCAACTGGTGAGCGACATCCCAGGCGTGGAACTCATGTTCCCGGTCCAGGCCAACGGCGTATTCCTGCAACTCTCGGAACCGGCCATCGCCGCGCTGACCGCCAAGGGCTGGCGCTTCTACACCTTCATCGGCAAGGGCGGCGCGCGGTTCATGTGCTCGTGGGACACCGAAGAAGCGCGAGTGCGGGAATTGGCGGTGGATATTCGGGAAGTGATGGCGGGCTAGAAAAACCGAACCCATGCCCGTCATACCCCTGTGGTGAGAGGGGCTCACAGTGGGAACAAAGCCTTGCTCCCACTGGCTTTGTTCCCACAGAAGGTGCTCATCGCTACTTGGATGGACTGATCAGAACTCGATCCGCACATCCCCCTTCGGCACGCTGCAGCACGACAGGATGTAACCTTCGGCCTCGTCGTCTTCGGTGATACCGCCGTTGTGGTCCATCTCCACTTCCCCGCCCAGTTTCAAAACCTTGCAGGTGCCGCAGATGCCCATACCGCAGGCTTTGGGAATCATCATGCCGAGCTTGGCGGCGGCGGCGTGGACGGTTTCTCCCGGCCCCACGCGAATACTCTTGCCAGAGGCGGTGAACTCCACCAGATGTAGGTCCGCCACATCGACTTCCGGGGCGTCGGCAGCCTGTTCGGCCTGTTCCACCGCGTCGGCGCGAGCTTCCGGTGGCGTGGCGCCGAAGGACTCCTCGTGGTAACGCGTCATGTCGAAGCCAGCGGCTTCCAGCAGGCGCTTGACCGCGTTCATGTAGGGCGTCGGGCCACAGCAAAACACTTCGCGCTCCAGGAAGTCCGGCGCCATCAGCTCCAGCATCTTGTGGTTCAGATAGCCGCGATACCCGGCCCAAGGCTCGCCCAGCCCATGTTTTTCGCAGATCAGGTGCAGGTTGAAGTTATCGATCCGCGACGCCATGTGTTCCAGCTCGCGGTGATAGATGATGTCCTTGGGCGAGCGGGCGCTGTGGATAAACACCATGTCGACGTTGGCATTGGTGTCGTAGTACCAGCGCGCCATGGACATCACCGGCGTGATGCCGACACCGCCACTGAGGTAAAGCACCTTGGGGTTCGAGAAGTCGATGGCATTGAACAGGCCGACCGGCCCGTGCACCGCCAGCTCCTGACCTTCGTGCAGGGTGTCGTGCAGCCAGTTGGAAACCTTGCCCCCCGGTACGCGCTTGATGGTCACCGAAAAACTGTAGGGCACCGACGGCGAGCTGGAGATGGTGTAGGAGCGCATGATCGGCTGACCTTCGATTTCCAGCTCCAGGGTGACGAATTGCCCCGGCTTGAAAAAGAACAGAATCGGCTGATCAGCCATGAAACAAAAGGTGCGCACATCCCAGGTTTCCTGGATGACTTTGACGCAACGGACAATGTGACGACCATTGGCCCAGGTCTGGGTGGTTACCGGGTTCAGGAAGCTGTTGGACATGCTGATCTCCACGGCCGACTGTCGGCCTCTTATGAGGCGATTCTGCGTATAGCGCGAATCGCCCATTTACCTATCTGCGACATTCACATGCTTACCGCGACCAGCCCCCAACGACCGGACCTTGCGCGTCGGGAACAGATTGGGCCATGTCGCCCATGGATAAGGTTCGCCCCCTGCGCGGCCCCACACTCGCCCCAACAGATAAATAATATTTTCTGCCTTGCGTAGCACATTTGATTAGCCACTTTCGCCGGCCACGTAGAGGGCCATGAGGATAAAACGATGGACGTCACCGCAACCCTGAGCCTGGGCGATCCGCTGGAACCCGCACGCAAGGCCACCGCGCAAATGCTGCAGGAACGCGAGCGCACTTTCTCGCTGCCGCAGCCGTTCTACTCCGATGAGCGCCTGTTTGATATCGACATGCAGGAAATCTTCCAGAAGGAATGGTTGATCGCCGGCATGACCTGCGAAATTCCGACCAAGGGCAACTACCTGACCCTGCAGGTTGGCAAGAACCCGATCATCGTGATTCGCGGCGCCGACGGCGTGGTGCATGCGTTCCACAACGTCTGCCGGCACCGGGGCTCGCGGCTGTGCACCAGCGACAAGGGCAAGGTCGCCAAGCTGGTCTGCCATTACCACCAGTGGACCTACGAGCTGGACGGTCGCCTATTGTTCGCCGGCACCGAAATGGGCGCCGATTTCGACATGAACCAGTATGGCTTGAAGCCAGTGAACGTGAAGACCGCCGGTGGCTACATCTTCATCAGCCTGGCGGAGAACCCGCCGGCCATCGACGATTTCCTGGCGACCTTGACCCATTACATGGAACCCTATGACATGGAAAACACCAAGGTGGCGGTGCAAACCACCTTGATGGAAAAAGCCAACTGGAAGCTGGTGCTGGAAAACAACCGTGAGTGCTACCACTGCGGCGGCGCGCACCCGGAACTGCTCAAGACCCTGCTGGAATGGGACGACGTCACCGACCCACGGGCCGACCAGGCATTCAAGGACCATGTAGCGGCCTCCGCCGCAGCCTGGGAAGCCGAGAAAATCCCTTACGCCCACGCCAGTTTCGGCCTGCGCAACCGTATCGTGCGCATGCCGCTGCTCAAGGGCACCGTGTCGATGACCATGGACGGCAAGCAGGGCTGCGCCAAACTGATGGGCCGCATCAAGAACCCGGACCTGGGCTCGATGCGTATCCTGCACCTGCCCCACTCGTGGAACCACTGCATGGGCGACCACATCATCGTGTTCACTGTGTGGCCGATCAGCGCCCAGGAGACCATGGTCACCACCAAGTGGATCGTACACAAGGACGCGGTCGAAGGCGTGGACTACGACGTGGCACGCATGCGCCAGGTCTGGGACGCCACCAACGACCAGGACCGTCGCCTGGCCGAAGAAAACCAGCGCGGCATCAACTCCACCGCCTACCAGCCAGGCCCGTACTCCAAGACTTATGAGTTCGGCGTGGTGAACTTCGTCGACTGGTACAGCGAGCGCATGCTCAACAACCTGGGGGCGGAACCTGCGCCGTACCTCAAGGGCGTTCCGGTCCAGGGCTGACAGCAAAAGCATCGCGAGCAGGCTCGCTCCCACAAAGGATCTTTGGCGCACCGAAGATCAAATGTGGGAGCGAGCCTGCTCGCGATAGCGGCCTCACATTCACCCGATTACTGTGAAGACCACCGCACCGACCCATCCTCCCCATAAAACGTCTCGACAATCTCCTCCCCCACCAGCCGCACCTTCACATACCCGTTCAACACCCGTTCCGGGTACGCCTCGTCCCCCGCCAACTGCGTTTCCGACCACAACACCCCGGCATGTCCGTTCAACTCGCTGGTGGTGCCGTAGGGAATCGCTCCGTGCCCGGCACAGCGTGCGTGCAGCCCGCCTTGGGGCGCGTAGCAGATGCCATTGTGCAGATGCCCCCAATACCAGTAGTCCGGCTCACGCCCCAGGGCATCGCAGACCGGTTGGTAAAGCGCGGTCTTGTGGTACCCGGAAATATCGAAGCCCTGGTGATGACTGAGCACCATCAGCTTTTTGCGCTTGGGCAGGTTTTTCATCCAGTCGATCTGTTGCGCGTTGAGGGTGCCATCCATGTACAGATTCATCGCGTCCGAGGCGTAGGCACTGTCGAGGCCGACCACCAGCCAATCGTCGTTGTACAGGGCAAAGTAACTGGTGCCCTGTTGCACCGGGAAACGCTTGGCCAGCTCCTTGAAATAACCGTGGGCGCCGCTGTACATCTCGTGGTTGGAATTGAGCGTGAACGAGCCGTGCTTGCCCTGGGGCCAGCCGACCATGTCGACGTCCTCCTGGGAATGGGTGCCGGCGTAATACACATCGCCCAGATGGATGGTGAAGTCGGCCTCGGCCAGTTGCATCTGATTGGCGACAGCCACGGCCGGAGCATGACTGTCGAACGGTCCGGTGCCCCAGT
Organism: Pseudomonas sp. N-1-13; assembly: GCF_057787095.1. NCBI lineage: Bacteria > Pseudomonadati > Pseudomonadota > Gammaproteobacteria > Pseudomonadales > Pseudomonadaceae > Pseudomonas > Pseudomonas sp. N-1-13. The sequence goes on from NZ_JBYNRI010000001.1 coordinate 5,399,294, forward strand.
CGCCGGCAATCGCCAACACCACGTCGCTGTCCATTTTCACCAGTGCCGGGTTAGTGGCGAACGGCGCGTGATGGCGCAGGTTCTCGATCCACTTGAGCAACGCCTCACTCCACAACAGGTCGAGCAACTCCCATTTGCGGCAACCGAGCAAGGTGCCGTCCTTGAGCACGCGGGTCGGCAGCTCGTCCTCGGTTTGCGGCAAGGCGCTGGCATTGCCAATCTTCAGGATCGAAAGACCGTGGGCCAGCTCCCACGGCACGGCCGGTTCGTCATCCGGCAGGTCGCCGTGATCGATGACGTGCCGGGCCTGATCGTGGCCACGCTGGAGCAGCTTGACGATGGCCTCGAACTCTTCGGGCTCCAGGTCGTTGACGAGTTTTTTCCAGGACATCTCCAGCCGCGTGACCAACCCGTGCAGGCGGACTTTGACCTTGTCGAACTCATGTTCCCAATGGTGCAGTAATGACATGTGAACGCTCCTTCGCAGTGCCCTGGGCTACAGGGTTTTCATGAATTCGATCAGGGCCCGTTTGTCGGCATCCGACAACTGCGTGCCATACAGGTGGCCGCCGTTGTGGTTGCCTTCCAGGCGGGTGTCGTATTTGAAATCCGCCGACGCCTTCATCTGCGCGCCGCTGGTGATGAAGCCGACCTTCTCCTGGTCGTAGATGTCGGAGCCGGTGTAGAACACTTGCGGCCGCAACTCGGGCGGTTGTAACAAGTCCCACAGGGTCGGCACCGAGCCGTTGTGCAGGTACGGCGCCCTTAGCCAGATGCCGTCCGTGGGGGTGTTGCTGTAGCTCTGGGTCTTGCGGTAGGCGCCGAAGTCGAACGGCGGTTTCTTGAAGCCGTGGAACGCCGTCACCAGCCCGACGGTGAAGGAGTTCAGGCGATGGGGATCGGTGCCCAACTGGTCGATGTTGGTAGTGACCTGTCCTGTGTCGGCACGGCCGAAGTCGTGGCAAGCGGCACAGTTCTGCTCCCAGATCGGTTTGCCCTGGGCGACTTTCGCCTGGTCCAGGGCGAACGGCCAGGCCGGCGCCTTGTGGCCCAGCAGCCAATTGGTCACCCGGTTGAAACTCGGCGGCAGCACCGATTGCGGTGTCGCGCCCACGGCCATGGCCGCCGCGTAGTTGCGTTCGTGAATCTTGTTGTTATTGCCGTCCCAATGCAGATACATCGACTCACGGGGTTTCTGGTTCCAGACCTGCGGCAAGTCCACGGTGCCGATGGTGGAGTCATCCGGGAAGCCGAACACCACCATTTTGGTCGGGTTGAAGGTATCGGTCCGCCCCGGACCTTGGGCCGGGCGCAGTTTCTGCCAGGCGTAGGCCTGCTTCTGCTTGAGTAACGCGCTCTTGGCCATCGGGATGATCAGGTAACGGTTGTACAGTTTTTCGAAAAAGCCCAGCTGGAACTTGCTGTTGATCGCCGCCATGACCGCATCTGGGGTGAATTTCGGGTCGCTGGCACAATCGTAGGCAAACCACTGGAAGGCCTGCAGTTGCAGGGTGTTGGCCGGCGCGCTGGCGACCGGAACCGCTATGTCACTGGCATTGGCCCGGTACGAGCCGGTGTGGCACAGCGCGCAGTTCGGCTCCACGGTGGGGTAGCCCAGTTGCCGCTTGGCCATGCCAATCGGCAGGTCGTTGCCGTTCTCATAGAGAAACCCGAACACCTCGTAACCGCCGGGCTTGGGCAGTTTTTCCGGGCACATCTGCGGCAGCACGGCGAACAGGTAATAAGGGATCCGCGCTTCGATGCCCAGGCCGATGGCGGCGTATTTGTAATGGTCTTCGTCGGAGGCAAAATCCGGTTGCGGCACCTCTCGGATCATCTGGTACCAGGTCTGGTAGCCGATAAAACCCAGCACCAGCAGCATCACCAGCATGCCAACCTTGAAACCATGACTGTGCCAGCGCTGCGCCCAGCCGGCGCGCCACTCCCGCCAACCGGCGCAGAGCAAGGCCAGTGGACGATGGGCCACCGGGCTGCCCAGGTACAGCAGCACGCCCAGAATCAGGAACATGCTCAAGTCGCCCATCAACATCGGCACGAACAACTGGCCCTGGTTGTTGGTGTTGATCAGGTAGATCCAGAACACCACCGCCACCAGCCGCGACAGCACGCACAACCACGAATGCACCACGAAACGCGGCGCGTTGAACCCCGAGGGCATGTAGAACAGGCTGATCCCCACCAGCAACATGCCGGTGTTTTCCAGCCAGGGATCGGACAGCACGGGCGGCAGGCCAAGCATGGACGTCAGCAACGCCGGCGCGAACAGCGCCGGAATCGCGAAGACCATGTTCATCACAATGCCCACCCAGATGATGCGTTGGAACCAACGGATGTAAGTGTTCATGGCATCCTTTTTCCTTATTCCTGACTCACGAGATGCAGCGTCCAGACGATCGCATCGCGAGCGGGCTCGCTCCCACATTGAACGGTGTGGGCCACCGAACCTGCGTACGGCACAAACCCCGTGTGGGAGCGAGCCTGCTCGCGATGCGATCTAGAACTAGCCCAGCGCCGTCTTCTCCAGGTGTTCAAGGATGATCGGGTACACATCCACCACCGCATCCTTGCCAAAAATGCAGTCGATGTGGCCGTAGCCCGGCACTTCGTGACGGCTGAACAGTTGCGGGCCGTGCATATCGCACAGTCGCTCGTAGGTCTTGAGGGTGCTTTGAGGGAGGTAGCACTGGTTCTCGGCGCCGCTGATGAAGCAGATCGGCAATTTCAACCGATCGAAATGCGGCATGTAGACGTCGTTGCCCTTGAAGTCCACCAGGTGCCCCTTGCGCACGATCAGCGCCAGGTGCTCGAAGGTCTGGATGTTCGACTCACCGAACAATTCATGCAGGTTGTCGTGCAGGGTTTCGTTGAGGGTGTCGTGGCGGTACAGCGATGCATACATGAACGTGATGCGGTGGCAGACCGGGTTGGTGCAATAGCCCTGGGCCTCGATCCGGGCATAACCGTTGAGAGCCTTGTCGTAGAGTTTGTTGAACCAGCTTTCCTTGGTGTCGGCGTAGGCCGTGAGGGACTTGATGCCGATGGCATCGAGCATCCCCGGCAAATGCAAACCGGCCTTCAGTCCGGTGGCGGTGGCAACCACCGTGTCGGCGGCAATCTGTGAGCAGACCACCGAGCGAACCCCTTGCAGCCCCGCCAGCATCGACATGAAGAACGTCGTCGCACCGTAGCAATGCACCACGCACTGCACGTCACGGGCCAGCGTGGCCTGCTGGATCTGCTCGATAGCAGCCTTGAAGTCGTGCTGGGCCACCTGGTCGCCGTTCCATTCATGCTTGCTGGCCGGCAGCAGGATGCTCACCCGCAAGTCCAGCAACCAAACGTCGTACTCGTGCTTGCACAGGTACTCCAGCAAGTTGGTCTGGATGGTGTCGGTGGAGAAAATATTCGACCCCACCCCCAGGCCATGCACCAGCATCACCGGGCCTTTGCTGCCCGCTTGATAGCGAGTCAGGCGTAGCTCGACGTTGTCCTCGGTCTGGAAGAAATGCACGGTCGGCGCCGGTGCGTCCAGTGGCCGCTTGCTGCGAGGCGGCGCGTCCGGATTGAAGTACACATCGCCAGCGAACACCCCGCCGTAGCTCTCCCACAAAATGCCGGCGAAGAACTTGCCGAAGCGGGCCAACGCTTCCACTCGCTCACGCTCGTTACGTGCGTTGAGCACTTTCATGGTGGTCATCTGCTTGGCGAAGTCGGCCGGCAGAATGTGCATCACCCCCGAGCCGATGACCTCGCCGCTCTTGTCCGGCCCGCGATACAGCGTGACATAGAGCGTGCTGGTGTCGTGCCAGATGTTCAGCACCCCGTTGTCCTCGGGTACGGTCTTGAAGGCGCTGAAGTAATAATCGCTGCCATCCTCGGCGGTCAGTTTCATGTCGTAGTTCATGTGCCGCACATCCACCTGTTCCTGGTATTGCTCGAACAGGTTGAACACTCCGTTGCTGGCGACCAGCGGCTTGGGCGAAAGCATCGGCGCATCCAGCGTACCCACCAGGGTGGCGGCGTGTTCCGGTTCCTTGATCAGGCGATTGAGATCGGCGGCAGTGATGGTCAGGGTGAATTCGATGGGCGAGTTATCGGCTTTGCCGCGCTTGGCCGCGGCTTCGTAAAGCGAAAGATCAGTGCCCTGAGGCTGGGTGAAGGCTGTGGAAAAGTAGCCCTTCATGGTTTCAGTGAACTGCACGCCAAGGGTCGGCGCCGCCACCGGTTTGCGCGGGGCCGAAGGCAGGGTGTAGTCGATGATCCAGCCACGATCGGCCGCCAGCAGCCCCATGTTGCGCTCGCTCACCGCCGAGATGGTCAACAACGGGTTCACCGCCAGGGAAGTCGGGATCACCGCACCGTCCGTCACGTACAGACCGGGATAGACATCCGTCCCGCTGGCACCACTGAACACCTGGCCCTTGTGGTTGACCACGCCTTGCGTCGCGTCTTCCCCCATCACGCAGCCGCCCAAGGGATGGACCGAAACGATGCTGTGCTTGAGCAGCTTGGTCCAGATCGGATTCTCGACCCAGATCCCGCCCAACGCCTTGGTGCTCTGGTGCAAACGCTCATTGCCCAGGGTCACGTTTTCCTGCTCGCCGACGCCGGGCCAGTCGATGCGCAACTGGTCCTTGTTGTCGAGCACCATGCGCCCCTTGCCGTTGTCGTGACTCATGATCAGGTACGTCTGCATGTTATGCAGCGCGCCGTAGTACGGGCCGCGCAGAAAGCTCTCGGCTTCCCGGGCCTTGTACTTGAGGCTGGCACCCAGGCCCGTGTCGGTGGGCACGCCGATCATCCCGGCGAACGCCGCCATGCTCGGCACCATGGGCCGACCGAGTGCGCCGGGGATCGAGCCTTCCTCGATGACCATGCGGCTGCGCCAGTCACCCTCGGTACGCATGTCGATGATCGAGGTGATGCACGGTCCCACCGGCTCCAGCTCCTTGGCCGAGTGGGCGCCGAAACCGATACCGTTGATGGTCTGGTCGCAGTTGTGGCCAAACCCGAGGATGTCGCCGTTGCCGCTCATGTTCTCGCCCAGTTGACTGGACATCGACAGGCCTTTGTCCCGGGAACGCAGCATGATCTCGGTAGAGCCCAGGGTGCCGGCGGACACCACCACGATGTCGGCGCGCACGAACAGGGTTGGCGCCGAGAACAACTCGCGACCGCTGTCCAGGTACTGGAAATGCACGATCCAGCCGTCGCCGTCGCGCTCCAGGTGCCGCACCTGGGCCTGACAGAAAATCTCCGCACCATGGTTCCAGGCATCCGGCAGGTAATTCATCAGCGTGGTGTTCTTGGCCTTGTTGTTACAGCCCGAGACGCAATCCCCACAGCCGTTGCACGGCAACTGCTCGACGCCGACGTGGTTGAGGTTGTTGGGCAACTTGTCGAATGTCACGTTGATGGGCGGTTTGTAGAAATGTGCGTCCTGCTTGAGATAACTCGCCGACTTGCGGTTGGCGTCGAGCTTGGGCAGGTTCGGCGCCGCATCTGGGTAAGGGTTGGGCTTGAGCATTTCCCGAGCCCGCGCATAACCGTCCTTGAGCAGCGTGTCGCAATGGTCACGCACCGCCTGCGGCCAGCGGGAGTCCTCGAACACACCGGGCTCCGGCTCCAGCGAAACGTTGGCATTGATCAGCGAAGTGCCGCCCAGGCCGCAACCGACCACCACGTTCTGCTGGGCGTTGACGTGCAGGTCGAACAGTCCGGTGCGCGACCCGATGTGACCGTCCGGGTCATGCACCTGCAACTCTTCGGTGGCCGCAAGCATGGTGTTGGGGTATTCGCCGGGCTGGATCTCCCGGCCCCGCTCCAGCAGACAAACCTTGCGCCCAGCCCGGGACAGGCGTGACGCAGCAATGCCACCGCCGTAGCCGGAACCAATGACGATAACGTCGTAATGCTCCTTGATTTCGCTAATGGGGGTCGAGATCCGTGTCATGTTCAAGTCCTCTCAGGCAGATGGGGCAACTCTGCGGTTGCCTGCAAATCGACAGGCGCACGAACGCCTGGCCACTATCCCGTACGGGTTGGAGCGGCAGTCAACGGTGTTACAGGGGAAACTCAGGGCTCAACGAGGCGCTATAGACGCGCACGCTGATTGGTGGCACGACGACGTCTGCGTTTGGGTAACCGGGTGGGAGGGGTCGGAGTACAGGTCGCAGCCGAGATCGGGTACCAGCAGGGGGGCTTGCTATCCATCATGCGTTCTCCCTGAACCAGATGTGGATAAAGTGGCGGTGTCCTTGTGCCATGAGTGAAGACAGCTGCCAGGGCCACGTCAAGGTGGATCCTTAGAACTGTATGAAATTTGATCTATAGCGTCTGGGCCTATACCCGCCGTGGCTCTTACGCTTTCGCAAACAAGTTATCCACATGTCCACCCACAGCTAATGGGGACAAGTGCCTCATTGCGACTGATTTTTTTAAGTAAAAGCTAAAGAAAAACCGTGACTTATGAACAAAGAGCGTTTCCTTTCCATATAGATCAAAAACTGATCAACCACCTGAAAGCCTTGTCTAGCGTGGCTTCTGGAGGAGAGCGAACACCTTATCCACAGAAGCGCCAACAGTGTTTGGGGGTAATTCTGACGGTTCTGTGGAAAACCGCGACTATGGCCGGTAAATCGAGGTTTTAGCGGAATTTTTCGGATAAAAATGATGAATTGATCATTTTATGATCAGCCCCATGAAAGCCCCGTTCCGTATGGCCTGTAGAGGGTAGCGAACATCTTATCCACAGAAGCGCCAACAGAGATTGGGGGCAAGTAGCGTCCTGCGCTCACGCTTATTCACAAACAGAATCGAGGAAAAACCGTGAGTTAGGCTGGTTGTTTTTTAAGCGCAGGCTTGGGGAGCTTGATCTGCGTGGGGTGTGGCGAGGGGCGAACAGGTTATCCACAGAGGCGCGCACAGGGATTGTGGGTAAACACATAACCCCTGTGGGAGCGAGCTTGCTCGCGATGACCGACTAGCCGTCCCCCTCATCGTTACCTGACAGACCGCTATCGCGAGCAAGCTCGCTCCCACAGAGGGCTATTGGCTCCAGAACAACCCGCCGTGACGGTTAAGGCCGATGCATCAAATACGCCTCCCCCGTCACCCGAATCAGCGGATGCGGGACGACCTGGCAGGTTTTGACGATGCCAAAACCGTGGCGCTCATAAAAGCGCCGGGCGCCAATGTTCGCTGCGTAGTCGATCAAACTGAGGCCTTTGAGCGCCAGTTGATCGGCACGTTGTTGCGCTCGCTCGAGAAAGCGCACGCCGAGCCCCTTGTTACGCCACCCTTCATGCAGGGCCAGGCTCGATATATAGAGGGTATCGGGGACTTCCATGTCGGCGTAGGGCGCCAGGATCGGATCAGTGACGGGAGTCGCCAGCGGATCCTCACGCGTCACGTAACAATGCATCATGCCGATGACCTGTCCGCCGGCTTCTGCAATAAGGCAGTTCTGGTAGGAAAAATCGACATCCTCACGGGCATAGCGAGCAGCCCCTACCTCCAGCAGATCCTGCCCGGACTCCGCCAGCTGGCTCCAGATGTAATCCGACGCGCCCTCTGAGGAAATCCGGAACAGACGAGCGATCTCCCGTGTATCCGTGGGCAACGCCGGACGAAATTCAACTTCCATTGATGTGGCTCCATTAGCTATCAAATAGCTTTTTTTAGGCGCAGGTTTGAGTCACGACAACATGCCAGGGCAGCGGTTTTATGGCTGGATGTTGCAGCGGGTCAGATTGGACGTTTTTTGAGCGAAGGCTTGAAAGGCCTGATTTGCGCGGTGTCTGGATAGGATCGAACAGGTTATCCACAGAGGCGCGCACAGGGATTGTGGGTAAACCTCAGCCCTTGTGGGAGCGAGCCTGCTCGCGATGGGGCCATGTCAGTCAACCTGGAGGTGAATGGAAGACCGCTATCGCGAGCAGGCTCGCTCCCACAAGGGACAAGGTGAGCCTGGATTTAGCGAACCACCCCTTCCTCAATCAGCAACTTGAGGATCGCCTCGGCGCCCGCCTCCGGGCTCACGCCTTTGAGCACCTGCCCACCTCCGCCGCTGGCCTTGGCCGTGGCGGCTTTCATGCGGTCGGCGCCGCTCTTGGCCTTGATCACTTTCAGGCGTTTGGGCCGTGGTTTGGCCGGTTGCAGGGTCGCCACCGCCAACAGGGCGTCGTCGATCACCTCGACTTCTTCAGCGTGCAACGCCCCGCGTCGGGCCGGGCCGTAGGCGCTTTGCCGGGGTTTGGGGGCCGCGTTATCCACCGTGGCGAGGAACGGCAGGCGCACTTTGAGACGTCGCCGCTGGCCGCGGGGCAAGGCTTGCAGAACCAAGGCTACGCCACTGTCGATGGATTCGACCTGGGCCAACCCCACCACCAGCGGCCAGCCGAGATTTTCCGCCAGCAGGAACGGCAACATACCTGAACCTTCGCCGGTTTCCGCCTGACTGCCGGTGAGCACCACTTGGGCTCCCGCGTCGCGCAGATAATCAGTCAGGGCCGGCAGTGCGTCGGCACCTGCGGGGTTATCCAGTACGTAGAGTTCGTCCAGACCCATGCCCAGATAGGCGCGCAGGGCCGGTTCAGCCACGTCGCCTGCGTGCAGCACTTGCAGGTCGTTGCCGGCCAGTTGCAGGCCCAGTTCCACGGCCCGCGCATCCTGCTCGGCGCGCCGGGGCCGACCGGAGGTGGGGTGGGCGCCGATGGACACCAGGCTGATCACTTGAGTACTCATGGTTGAATCCTTAGCTTAAGCCGCATCGCGCTTGGCTTCGTTGCGGTACGCCTCTACCGCCGCGATCAAGGCCTGGAGAATCGCCGCGCTGTCGCCAATCACCGACAGGTCTGCCCGTTTGATCATGTCGCAGCCCGGATCGAGGTTGATCGCCACCACCTTGTCGCAGGCGCCGATGCCCTGCAGGTGCTGGATAGCCCCGGAAATCCCCACCGCAACGTAGACCCGCGCCGTAACCCAGGTGCCGGACGCGCCAACCTGGCGATCCCGCGCCATGAAGCCATCGTCCACCGCTACCCGCGAAGCACCCTCGGTGGCGCCCAGGGCCGCAGCGGTCTGGTGGAACAGCGCCCAGTCCTTGACCCCGTTGCCGCCGGAAAAAATGAATTCGGCTTCGGCCATCGGGATCGCGCCCGGGTCCACCGCCACCGCGCCCAGGTCTTCGATGCGCGACAAGCTGCGGGCCACGCCTGTGGATAACTCCACCGGCAAGGCTTCGTGGCGGGTTTCGCTCACCGGTTCGGCGCATTCGGCCGCGGCCAGGATCAACCGCGCCAAAGGCCGCGCCAAATCTTGCAGGCCGGCACCGGCCCGGCCGATGCACTCCTCACCCTTGACCTGCCAGACCCGTGTGGCCGGGCGCTCGCCCAGGGCTGCGGCAAACCGCCGGCCCAGTTCGCCGCCACCGGTGCGGCTGTCAGGCAGCAGCCAATGGCGTGGGTTGAATTGGTTATCCACAGCCCGCAGACCCTGGACTCGCTGTTCCGGTGCATAACCGCTGAACGCCTCGCCTTCCAGTACCAGCAAGCGGTCGACACCGGCCGTGGCAAAGGTGCTTTCCTTGTGCTCGCCGAACACCACCGCCAGCACCGCGCCGTCGGCACCGGCCAATTGATGGGCCAGGCCCAGCAGATCGCGGTCGTGGCTGCTGAGACGACCGCCCACCATGTCTGGCACCACGCAGATATAAAACGCCGGTTGCGGCACCTGATGCAGCGGCAATTGCACTTCAGTTGCCGCGGTACGCTTGGTCGCGCCGCCCTGCTGGGCGCCGCTGCGGTCGATACGCTTGATGCCGTTGGGGCCGATGAATCCGACACCATGAACGTTCTTGCGGATGACACCGTTGGGACCCATCCAGCTGTGCTGGACCGGTTGCATGGCCGCGTGCAGTGGGTGCAGGCGGTTACGGGCGATCCACTCGGCGCGAGGGTCGCGGCGGATGATGTCGCTCATTAGTGCACCTCCGCAGGTTCACGTTTGGCCGGAACCGCTGGTTTGTTCGCAACCGCGTCTTCGAGCAGAGCGTCGGCCACCAGTTCAGCGATGTCCTTGATCATCGGGCGTGGCTCAACCACCCCCTCAAGCATCGCGGTGCACTGTGGACAACCCACTGCCACCAGTTCGGCGCCGGTTTCGCGGATGTCTTCCATGCGCATATCGGGGATACGCTGCTTGCCCGGAATGTCAGTGATCGGCGCGCCGCCGCCACCGCCGCAGCAACGGGAGCGGAAACCGGAACGCTGCATCTCCTTGATCTCGATGCCCAGCGCACGCAGCACCTGGCGTGGCGCCTCGTATTCGCCGTTGTAACGGCCCAGGTAGCAGGGGTCGTGATAGGTCACGCTGTCGCCCTTGTGCTGGCCGAGGTTCAGGGCGCCGGCCTCGATGACTTCTGCCAGGTAAGTGCTGTGGTGCTGCACCCGGTAGTTGCCATCGAAAGCGCCGTATTCGTTTTTCAGTACGTGGAAGCTGTGGGGGTCGCAGGTGACGATCCGGTTGAAGCTGTATTTGCCCAGGGTCTGGATGTTGCGCTTGGCCAACAGCTGGAAGGTCGCTTCATCACCCAGGCGCCGGGCCACATCGCCGCTGTCGCGCTCTTCGAGGCCGAGCACGGCAAAGTCGATGTTCGCCGCCTTGAGGACTTTGACGAAGGCGCGCAAAGTGCGCTGATTGCGCATGTCGAAGGCACCGTCGCCGACCCAGAACAGCACGTCGGTGGACTTCACCTCGCTGAGCAGGTTCAGGTTCAGGTCCGCCGCCCAGTTCATCCGCCCGCCCGGGGCGAAGCCGCCAGGGTTGTCGGTGGCGATGAGATTTTCCAGTACTTCAGCGCCCTTGTTCGGCGTGGCGCCTTTCTCCAGGGTCAGGTGACGACGCATGTCGACGATGGCATCGACGTGCTCGATCATCATCGGGCATTCCTCAACGCACGCCCGGCAAGTGGTGCAGGACCACAGCGTCTCGGCGTCCACTAGGCCGTTGACGATTGGCTGGTGTGGATTGCCGCTGTGTTCGCCCACCGGTTTACCCCTGCCGTCAAGGGATGGGTAGGGGCTGCCGGCGAATTTCGCATCGGTGCCGCCGGCCAGGCCGACGACCATGTCCTGGATGAGTTTTTTCGGGTTCAGCGGCTGGCCGGCGGCAAAGGCCGGGCACGCGGCTTCGCACTTGCCGCACTGCACGCAAGCGTCGAAACCGAGCAACTGGTTCCAGGTGAAATCCTTGGGTTTCTCAACGCCCAACGGTGCTGCGGGGTCGTTCAGGTCCAAAGGTTTGAGACCGGTTGAGCGGCCGCCACCAAAGCGTTCGGCGCGGCGGTGCCAGGCCAGGTGCAGGGCCCCGGCAAAGGCATGTTTCATCGGCCCGCCCCAGGTCATGCCGAAGAACATTTCCGACACACCCCAAAGCACGCCCAGGCCCAACAGCGCCACCAACACCCAGCCCCCGAAGTCGGCCGGCAAGATCCCGGCGACCGGCAAGGTCACCAGGAAAAAACTGATGGAGAACGCGAACAGGCTCTTGGGCAAACGCATCCACGGCCCTTTGGACAGCCGTGACGGTGGATTGCGACGACGCAGGGCAATGAAGATCGCGCCGCTGAACATCAGCAGCGTGGCGAACAGCAAGGCATAGCCCAGAATGCGGTTCTGCAGGCCGAAACCATGCACCAGAATCGCCAGCAGCGCCGCCAGCACAAAACCACCCGCCGTGGCGACGTGGGTGTTGGCGATGTATTTGTCCCGCGCCACCACATGGTGCAAATCCACCATGTAGCGCTTGGGCATGGCGAAAAGACCACCGATCAGGTCGACCTTGGACGGTCGCCCCCGGCGCCACATGTTCACCCGCCGCAAAGCGCCAAGGACCGCAAGGCCCAGGGCAGCGAACAGCAGGATGGGAAGAAGGGTGTTCAGCATGGTGAAGCTCCCAAAGACCTCAGGTCTTGCAGGTCGAGATGCCTTACTCGGTTCCTGTGGGAGCGAGCCTGCTCGCGATTCAGGCGCCGCGGTGCCTCAGGCAGACCGCGTTATCGTTCATCGCGAGCAGGCTCGCTCCCACAGGGCTATGTGCAAGCCGTTAGAAATCCTTGCACAACCGCAGCGCGTCGTAGATGGCGGCGTGGGTATTACGCTGCGCTACGCAATCACCGATGCGGAACAGCAGGTAACCATCGCCGCTCTGCTCCAGGCACGGTTGGGGCTTGATCGCGAACAAGGCTTCGACGTCGATCTGGCCCTTGTTGCGCGAACCTTCCTTGAGCGCGTAGTAGATTTCTTCATCCGGTCGCACGCCGTTTTCCACCACTACCTGATCCACCACGCGCTCTTCCTTGGCACCGGTGTATTCGTTCTCCAGCACCGCCACCAGCTTGTCGCCTTCGCGGTAGACCTTCTCCAGCATCATGTCCCCGGTCATGATCACTTCCTTGGGGTACATGCTGCGGTAGTAAGTGGGGAACGAAGTCCCGCCAATGGCCACGCCCGGCTTGATGTCGTCGGTAACGATTTCGACCTGGCTGCCCTTGTCGGCGAGGAAGTCGGCCACCGACATGCCGGTGAATTCACAAATAGTGTCGTAGACCAGTACGTTCTTACCCGGTGCAACCTTGCCATCGAGCACGTCCCAGCTGCTGACCACCAGCCCTTCGGCGGCGCCCCAGTGTTCGTTCTGCTCGAGGAATGGATGCCCGCCGACGGCCAGCACCACCACATCCGGACGCAGGTCCATGATGGTCGCCGCGTCCGCCGCCACGCCCAGGCGCAGGTCGACTTTCAGCCGGGCCAGTTCCAGCTGGAACCAGCGGGTAATGCCGGCGATCTGGTCCCGTTGCGGGGCTTTCGAAGCGGTGGTGATCTGCCCGCCAATGAATTCCTTTTTCTCGAACAGGGTCACGTCGTGGCCACGTTCGGCGGCCACACGCGCCGCTTCCATCCCGGCCGGGCCGGCACCGACGACGACCACTTTGCGCTTGGGCCCGGTGGATTTTTCGATGATGTGCGGCACGCCCATGTATTCACGGGAGGTTGCAGCGTTCTGGATGCACAGCACATCCAGGCCCTGGTACTGGCGGTCGATGCAGTAGTTGGCGCCGACGCACTGCTTGATCTGGTCGATCTGGCCCATCTTGATCTTGGCGATCAGGTGCGGGTCGGCGATGTGGGCACGGGTCATACCGACCATGTCGACGTAACCGCCCTCGAGGATCCGCGTGGCCTGGTTCGGGTCCTTGATGTTCTGCGCGTGCAGCACCGGAACCTTGACCACTTCCTTGATACCGGCGGCCAGGTGCAGGAACGGCTCCGGTGGATAACTCATGTTCGGGATAACGTTGGCCAGGGTGTTATGGGTGTCGCAACCCGAGCCCACAACACCGATGAAATCCAGCATGCCGGTGTCGTCGTAGTACTTGGCGATCTGCTTCATGTCCTCGTGGGACAGGCCGTCCGGGTGGAACTCATCACCGCAGATGCGCATGCCCACGCAGAAGTCGTCGCCCACTTCGGCGCGTACGGCTTTGAGCACCTCCAGGCCGAACTTCATCCGCCCCTCGAAGCTGCCGCCCCATTCGTCGGTACGCTTGTTGACCCGTGGGCTCCAGAACTGGTCGATCATGTGCTGGTGCACGGCGGACAGCTCGACGCCGTCCAGGCCACCGGCCTTGGCACGCCGTGCCGCCTGGGCGTAGTTACCGATCACCCGCCAGATTTCTTCCGGCTCGATGGTCTTGCAGGTCGCACGGTGCACCGGCTCGCGCACGCCGGACGGCGACATCAGGGTCGGCCAGTTGAAGCCGTCCCAGCGCGAGCGACGCCCCATGTGGGTAATCTGGATCATGATCTTGGCGCCATGCTTGTGCATGGCGTCGGCCAGGTTCTGGAAGTGCGGGATGATGCGGTCGGTGGACAGGTTCACCGAACTCCACCATTCCTGCGGACTGTCGATGGCAACCACCGACGATCCACCACAGATCGCCAGGCCGATGCCGCCCTTGGCCTTCTCTTCGTAATACTTCACGTACCGGTCGGTGGTCATGCCGCCGTCAGTGGCGTAGACCTCGGCGTGAGCGGTGCTGAGCACGCGGTTGCGGATGGTCAGTTTGCCGATCTGGATCGGCTGGAACATTGCTTCAAAAGCCATGGCGCGATCCTCGACTTACAACGGCTTGACGATGAACAGGCCGTCGTCGTGGCCTTCTTCGGAACCGCCGTAGACCTGCTCGGCCACGGTGCGGATCTTGCTGCCGCGAGCGGCGAGGATCTGGTCCATGGCGCCGGCAAACCAGCCGGTGAACATGTAGTCGACCTTGCGCCCGACCTTGCCGTACACGTAGACGAACGCCGAGTGTTCCAGCTTGACGCTGGCGGTGCCTTTATCCAGGTCGATGTCCTGGATCTTGAACAGGCCCCAACCGCGCTGGGACAGGCGCTTCATGTAGTGTTCGAATACCGCGACGCCTTCCAGGCCATGGCATTCGGCTTCTTTTTCACACCAGTGCCAGGCGGATTTGTAGCCGGCCTTGTAGAGAATCTCGGCGTAGGCGTCGGCGCCCAGCACTTCTTCGATGCCCATGTGGTTATTGACGAAAAAGTGCCGCGGCACGTAGAGCATCGGCAGGGCATCAGAGGTCCAGACACCGGTTTCACTGTCGACTTCGATAGGCAATTGAGGGGCGATTTTGGCCATGGAAACTTAACTCCGAAAATTCGTGGTATGCCTGCGGCGCTAATGGCCGCAGGTTAAGGATTCAGTGATGCGGCGGCTTTATTCGCCCCAGACGTCTTTCAGGACGTTGACCCAGTTCTCGCCCATGATCTTGCGCACCACCCGCTCTGGATGGCCGCGCTTGAGCAGCGTCTCGGTGAGGTTCGGGAACTCGCCCACGGTGCGGATGCCCAGGGGGTTGATGATCTTGCCGAAGCTGGTCAGCCGACGGGCATAGCCTTTGTCGTGGGTCAGCATTTCGAAGAAATCCTGACCGTGACCCTGAGTGAAATCGGTGCCGATGCCGATGGCGTCCTCACCGACGATGTTCATGGTGTATTCGATGGCCTCGGCGTAGTCGTCGATGGTCGAATCGATGCCCTTGGCCAGGAACGGCGCAAACATGGTCACGCCGACAAAACCGCCGTGGTCGGCGATGAACTTCAGCTCTTCATCGGATTTGTTGCGCGGGTGCTCCTTCAGGCCCGAGGGCAGGCAGTGGGAGTAGCAGACCGGTTTCTTCGATTCGAGGATGACCTCTTCGGAGGTCTTGGAGCCGACGTGGGACAGGTCGCACATGATGCCGACCCGATTCATCTCGGCGACGATTTCACGACCGAAGCCCGACAGGCCGCCGTCACGCTCGTAGCAGCCGGTGCCCACCAGGTTCTGGGTGTTGTAGCACATCTGCACCACGCCAACGCCGAGCTGCTTGAAGATCTCGACGTAGCCAAGCTGGTCTTCGAAAGCGTGGGCGTTCTGGAAGCCAAAGATGATGCCGGTCTTGCCTTGAGCCTTGGCGCGCTGGATATCGGCGGTGGTTTTCACCGGGATCACCAGATCGCTGTTTTCGCGGATCAGTTTCTGGCTGGCCACAATATTGTTGATGGTGGCCTGAAAACCTTCCCACACCGACACCGTGCAGTTGGCGGCAGTCAGGCCGCCCTTGCGCATGTCTTCGAACAGGTCACGGTTCCACTTGGCAATGATCAGCCCGTCGATAACGATGCTGTCGGCGTGCAATTCGGCTGGGCTCATCAGGCAGTCCCCTTTTGTCAGCGATTCATGCGCCGAATCGTGTGCCGGCGCTTTGGGGCCAGCATATGCCTCGGTGCATTGGCGACCGGGTGCAAAAACGACAGGGGAATTGCCGAAAGCGTCAATCCACGACAAAGGGCTATGAGCGGGCCACCCTACCCGTCTGTTCTTTACCCGAGGCTTACGCCAGAATCCGCCGCATCACTGGCTTTCACTGGACTCGAGCGGCAACGCAATGAAATCAATCATCCTGGCTTTGGCTCTGATCAGCACCGTCGCCCACGCGACCGAAGACACCGAACACAACCCCTGCGACGCCGTGGAAAACGACGTCCAGACCCTGGCCTGCTCGGCCTACGGCAAAGCCGCCGCCGAACAACTGCTCGCCGACAACCTGCAGAGCCTCAACGAACGTCTGCAAACCCTCTACGCCGACAACAAGGCCCAGCTCAACGACATCACCAGCAAAATCAGAGTTGCCCAGCAACTGTGGCAAAAACAACGCGATGCCGACTGCGCCATCGCCGCCTTCCCGGCCAAACCCGGCAGCGAAGCCTACAAAATCGCCGAAAACGACTGCATGGCCCAGGTGAGTGATGACCGGTCGGAGTTCTTGGAGTCGATTGGGCAGGAATAAAGGGCCGTTTACGGAGCAATATTCAGACACCGTTCATACGTTGGCCCTAGAGAAAATATAAGTCAGGATTAGCAAATCTTATAAAAGACTTATATTCCTCCATGAACACTATTCACTGGACCAGAAAGGCCGTTAAGCAGCTTCTGAAAATGCACTCTATGCATCAGGCCCAGGTTCGGGACGGGGCGATCAAGGTCGTCAGCATTCAAGAGGTCAAGAAACGCGATGAACGTACCTACTGATATTCAGATCATAAACGACGCAAACGGGAATCCTGCATTCGTGGTCATTCCGTATGCCCAATACGTTGCGCAAAAAAAAATGGAACCCGATCTGATTCCCCATGAAGTCGTCAGCCGCATTGTCGACGGCGCCACGCCCATCCGTGCATGGCGCGAACATCTGAACTTGACCCAGGATGAGGTCGCCAGGCGCCTGGGTATTTCTCAACCGGCGTTTGCCCAGCAGGAATCAGTCGCCAAACCTCGCCGGGCAACTCGCGAAAAAATTGCCGCCGCCTTTGGTATCCATGCCGATCAGTTGGAGCTGTAAGCTGCACGCCACTATCGAGCAAAGGAATTCACATGAAAATCTGCGGCATCGAAATCAAAGGCAGCGAAGCGATCATTGCCGTTGCCTCGCTGGATCCACAGGCGTTGAGTCACGTCGCGCTGAATACCAAGAAAATCGCCCTGGACGATGATGACGAGGCCGCCAACGTCAAGGCGTTCGCCGCCCAGGTCCGGGCGTTCGTGGTGGATAACGGTATCGACCGCATCGCCATCAAGAAGCGCAGCAAGAAAGGCGAGTTCGCTGGCGGGCCGACCACGTTCAAGATCGAAGGGGTTTTCCAGTTGCTTGAGGGTTGTGAGGTGACGCTGCTGTCGCCGCAGACCATCAATGCGCAGAACAAGAAACACGACTTCGCATTGCCCGCGACGCTGAACAAGTATCAGCATGAGGCTTATAAGGCGGCGTGTTCGGCGCTGGTGAAGAAGTAAGCCTCTTTCAGCCAAACACTGGACTTGCGGCAGTTTTTTGTGTGGGAGCAAGGCTTGCCCGCGATACAGGCGCCTCGCTCTCCCATGCACCGCGCCGCTTTCGTCGCGGGCAAGCCTTGCTCCCACAGAGGTCCGAACGAGCTTGTCGCGATTGGAGCCGGTGAACATGGCGTTGCCCCCCTGCCTCGGTGGTCAACACATGCTTTCATACTCAATTATGGCGACAGGTGTAATTTAGTCGCGAACATAATTGAGTATAAAAGCCTGTCAAACCACCTCCCGCCCATCCCCTTGGCGCCGCCGATCTTCCCGCGGGCACCGTTCAAACCTCGCTCGATAACTGCGGGTGAAGTACGACGGTGATTCGAAACCGCAGGCGATGCTCACTTCCAGCACACTCATGTCGGTCTGGCGCAACAGTTGCCGGGCCTTTTCCAGGCGCAGGCGCAGGTAGAAGTTGCTGGGAGTGTCGTTCAAGTGCAGGCGGAACAGGCGTTCGAGCTGGCGGCGGGTGACGTTGATGGATTCGGCCAGGGCCAAGGTGCTCAGGGGCGGCTCGCTGTGGGTTTCCATCTCGCCGATGACGTGCACCAGCTTCTTGTTGCGAATGCCATAGCGGCTGGCAATTTCCATGCGCTGGTGGTCTTTGCGCGGACGGATGCGGCCGAGCACGAATTGTTCGCTGACCTCAATCGCCAGTTGCGGGCCATGGGCCTGGCCGATCAGGTCCAGCATCAGGTCGATGGACGCAGTGCCGCCGGCGCAGGTGATGCGCCGGCGGTCAATTTCGAACAGTTCCTGGGTCACACTCAGCTGTGGATAAGATTCCTTGAACGCCTCGATCGCTTCCCAGTGCAGGGTTACGCGATGGCCTTCCAGCAGCCCCGCCTCAGCCAGGACCACACTGCCGGTGTCGATGCCGCCCAGGGTGACGCCCTCGTTGTCCAGCCGATGCAGCCAGCGCTCCAACGCCGGGGTCACGAACTTGAGCGGTTCGAACCCCGCCACCACCCAGAGGGTCGCGCCTTTCTTCAATGGCTCCAACGCGGCATCGGCGTTGACCGACATGCCATTGCTTGCCAGCACCGCCCCGCCATCGGCGCTCAACACATGCCAGCGGTACAACTCACCGCGAAAGCGGTTGGCGACCCGCAACGGTTCGATGGCCGAAATGAAACCGATGGCCGAAAAACCCGGCATCAACAAGAAGTAGAAATCCTGGGACATGTAGCGCACTCGGTTGGCGGGTAGCGTGCGCTCCTTGATACGCCACAGGTCGCTGCAGTGCAAGAGCGAGTCGCCGCTGTGCGTTTTGCCGGCGGACTGGCTGCGTAACTTGGCATCACCGGCGCGCAGATGCCGGAACCCATAACAAAGACTGCCGAGGAACCCGACATGAAACGACTGATCAGCTCCTGCGTTCTTGCACTCAGCACCACCACCTTCCTGAGTTCCGCTGCGATGGCAGCCGATCCCGCCGCGTGCCAGAACGTGCGCCTGGGTGTGGTCAACTGGACCGATGTCATCGCCACCAGCGCCATGACCCAAGTGTTGCTCGACGGCCTCGGCTACAAGACC
The DNA here is from genome assembly GCF_057787095.1 of Pseudomonas sp. N-1-13. Taxonomy (NCBI): domain Bacteria; kingdom Pseudomonadati; phylum Pseudomonadota; class Gammaproteobacteria; order Pseudomonadales; family Pseudomonadaceae; genus Pseudomonas; species Pseudomonas sp. N-1-13. The sequence continues at coordinate 5,418,299 of NZ_JBYNRI010000001.1, forward strand.
AAACAGACCAGCGCCTCCCAGCAAATCATTTTCGCCGGCATCCGCGACCAGCGCCTGGACATGTTCCTGGGCTATTGGAACCCACTGATGACCCAGACCATCACCCCGTTCGTCGAGGCCAAGCAGGTCAAGGTCCTGGAGCAACCCAGCCTCAAGGACGCCCGCGCCACCCTGGCCGTGCCGACTTATCTGGCCGACAAGGGCCTGAAGACTTTCGCCGACATCGCCAAATTCGAAAAAGAGTTGGGCGGCAAGATCTACGGCATCGAACCCGGTTCCGGCGCCAACACCCAGATCAAGGCGATGATCGCCAAGAACCAGTTCGGCCTGGGCAAATTCCAACTGGTGGAATCCAGCGAAGCCGGCATGCTCGCCGCCGTGGACCGCGCCGTGCGCCGCAAGGAAGCCGTGGTGTTCTTCGGCTGGGCGCCGCACCCGATGAACGTCAACGTGCAAATGACCTACCTCACCGGCAGCGAAGACGCCCTCGGCCCGAACGAAGGCATGGCCACCGTATGGACCGTCACCGCGCCGGACTACGCGCAAAAATGCCCGAACGTCAGCCGTCTGCTGAGCAACCTGACGTTCACCGCCGAAGACGAGAGCCGGATGATGCAGCCACTGCTGGATCACAAGGACCCGCTCGAATCGGCCAAGCAATGGCTCAAGGATAATCCGCAAGACAAGCAACGCTGGCTCGAAGGCGTCACCACCTTCGATGGCAAGCCTGCCGCCGACAACCTGAAACTGACCAGCAACTGAACAAACGCCATCCATCTGCGCAGCGCCAATCGGCTGCGCAGTGACTCATCACGCCTGTAAGGAACCTGCACCATGAACCACGACGTCATCATCACCTGCGCACTCACCGGTGCTGGCGACACGACCGCCAAAAGCCCACACGTGCCGGTCACCCCGAAACAGATCGCCGCGGCTGCCGTCGAGGCCGCCAAGGCCGGCGCCACGGTGGTCCACTGCCACGTTCGCGATCCGCAGACCGGCAAGTTCAGCCGTGACGTGGCGTTGTACCGCGAAGTGATGGAGCGCATCCGAGAGGCGGACGTGGACATCATCGTCAACCTCACCGCCGGCATGGGCGGCGATCTGGAGATCGGCGGCGGCGAAAATCCCATGGAGTTCGGCCCCAATACCGACCTGGTGGGCCCGCTGACCCGCCTGGCCCACGTCGAGGAGTTGCTGCCGGAAATCTGCACTCTGGATTGCGGCACTCTGAACTTCGGCGACGGCGACACCATTTATGTTTCCACCCCGGCGCAACTGCGGGCCGGGGCCAAGCGCATCACCGAACTGGGGGTCAAGGCCGAGCTGGAGATCTTCGACACCGGCCACCTGTGGTTCGCCAAGCAGATGATCAAGGAAGGCCTGTTGGACAACCCGCTGTTCCAGCTTTGCCTGGGCATCCCGTGGGGAGCGCCGGCCGACACCACCACCATGAAAGCCATGGTCGACAACTTGCCGGCGGACGCCGTGTGGGCCGGCTTCGGCATCGGCCGCATGCAAATGCCGATGGCGGCCCAGGCGGTGCTGCTGGGGGGCAACGTGCGGGTCGGCCTGGAAGACAACCTGTGGCTGGACAAAGGCGTGCTCGCCACCAATGGCCAACTGGTGGAACGCGCCAGCGAAATCCTCAGCCGCCTCGGCGCGCGCGTGCTCACGCCGGCGGAGGGGCGCAAGAAGATGGGTCTGACCACCCGCGGCTAAACCCAACCGACACCTTCCCCTGTGGGAGCGAGCCTGCTCGCGATAGCGGTGAAACAGGCGACTGATGTGCCGACTGACACAGCGCCATCGCGAGCAGGCTCGCTCCCACATTTAGATCAGCGAACCCTTTTCAGGAAATCACCATGAGCTTTATCACCGACATCAAGACCTTCGCCGCCCTGGGCAGCGGTGTTATCGGCAGCGGCTGGGTCAGTCGCGCCCTGGCCCATGGCCTGGACGTCGTGGCCTGGGACCCGGCGCCGGGTGCCGAGGCAGCGCTGCGCAAACGCGTGGCCAACGCTTGGGGCGCACTGGAGAAACAAGGCCTGGCACCCGGTGCCTCCCAGGATCGGCTGCGCTTTGTCGCGACCATCGAAGAATGCGTGCGCGACGCCGATTTCATCCAGGAAAGCGCCCCCGAGCGCCTGGAGCTGAAGCTCGAGCTGCACGGCCAGATCAGCGCCGCCGCCAAGCCCAATGCGCTGATTGGTTCCAGCACATCGGGACTGCTGCCAAGCGAGTTCTATGAAGGTTCCACCCACCCGGAACGCTGCGTGGTCGGGCACCCGTTCAACCCGGTCTACCTGCTGCCGCTGGTGGAAGTCGTCGGCGGCAAAAACACCGCGCCCGAAGCGGTACAGGCCGCGATGCGGGTGTATGAGTCCCTCGGCATGCGCCCACTGCATGTACGCAAGGAAGTGCCCGGTTTCATTGCCGACCGGCTGCTCGAAGCGCTCTGGCGCGAAGCCCTGCACCTGGTCAACGACGGTGTGGCTACCACCGGCGAAATCGACGATGCCATCCGTTTTGGCGCCGGCTTGCGCTGGTCGTTCATGGGCACGTTCCTGACTTACACACTGGCCGGTGGCGATGCCGGAATGCGCCATTTCATGGCTCAATTCGGCCCTGCGTTGCAGTTGCCGTGGACCTACCTGCCGGCGCCGGAGCTGACCGACAAGCTGATCGACGATGTGGTGGACGGCACGAGCGAGCAACTGGGCAGCCGCAGCATCTCGGCCCTGGAGCGCTATCGTGATGATTGCCTGCTGGCAGTGCTGGAAGCGGTGAAGACCACCAAAGAAAAGCATGGGATGGCCTTCAGCGAGTAAACCTTGGCTTTTGGATCAGCAGGTCTGGCCCCATCGCGAGCAGGCTCGCTCCCACAGGATTTGAGGTGTGAATGCGATCTGTCTCACCCAGAAGTTCATTGTGGGAGCGAGCCTGCTCGCGATAACGCCAGCCCAGTCACCACAACTGTCGGAACCAGAAACATGCCCACCCTCACCACCTACCAAACCCGCATCCTCCCCGAATGGGTCGATTACAACGGCCATCTGCGCGATGCCTATTACCTGTTGATCTTCAGCTACGCGACCGACGCACTGATGGATCACCTGGGCATGGACAGCCAGAACCGCGAAGCCAGCGGCCACTCGCTGTTCACCCTCGAACTGCACTTGAACTACCTGCACGAAGTGAAGCTCGACGCCCAGGTCGAGGTGCGTACACAGATCATCGGCCACGACGCCAAACGCCTGCATCTCTACCACAGCCTGCACCTGGTCGGCGGCGATAAGGAACTGGCCGGAAACGAGCAGATGCTGCTGCACGTCGACCTGGCTGGCCCGCGCTCGGCGCCCTTCACGGAACAGACCCTGGGCAAGCTCAAAGCCCTGCTCACGGAGCAATCCGACCTGTCGCCGCCGGCCTATATCGGCCGGGTCATCGCATTGCCGCCGGCCCGATAAAACCCGAACAGGAGATCGCCATGAACACCGCCGCCGCTTTTGCCGACTTCCGCCGTTACCCCCTGATCTGTGCATTGACCGCAGTGACGCCCTTGACCGACCGGGTGCAGGTCACCTGGGCCGACGGTCGGATCAGCCCCTTCCATCATCAGTGGCTGCGGGACAACTGCCCCTGCCCACAGTGCGTCTACACCGTGACCCGCGAGCAGGTGCTGGAAATCGTCGATGTACCTGAAGACCTGGCCCCCCGTGCGACCCGTCTCGACAGTGAAGGCTGCCTGTGCGTGGATTGGCAGGACGGCCACCAAAGCCGTTTCGACCCAGGCTGGCTGCGTGCCCATGCCTACGATGATCAGTCCAGGGCTGAACGCCTGGCGAGCAAGCCCAAGCGCCAGCTCTGGCGGCACGACCTGCAACTGCCGGTGTTTGATTACCAGGCGCTGATGGACGACACCGATACGTTGTTGCAATGGTTGCTGGCGGTGCGCGACATCGGCCTGACCCAGGTGCGCGGCGTACCCACCGAACCCGGCTCGCTGAAACTGATCGCCCAGCAGATTTCGTTCATCCGCCAGAGCAACTTCGGCGTGCTGTTCAACGTGCAATCCAAGGCCGATGCCGACAGTAACGCCTACACCGCTTTCAACCTGCCACTGCACAGCGACCTACCCACCCGGGAGCTGCAACCAGGATTACAGTTTCTGCATTGCCTGGTGAATGACGCCGACGGCGGCGAGAGCCTATTTGTCGACGGTTTCGCCATCGCCGAGGCGCTGCGCCAGGAAGACCCCGAGGCCTTTGCCGCGCTGTGTGAAATCCCGGTGGAGTTTCGCAACAAGGACCGCCACAGTGATTACCGCTGCCTGGCGCCCATTATCGCGCTGGATGCCCTGGGACAGGTCTCGGAGATCCGCATGGCGAACTTTCTGCGCGGGCCGTTCGACACCTCGGTCGAGCAGATGCCCAGGCTCTACCGTGCCTACCGCCGCTTCATAGCGCTGACTCGCGAGCCGCAGTTCCGCCTGATGCAAAGGCTTGAACCCGGCCAACTGTGGTGTTTCGACAACCGCCGTACCCTGCACGCCCGCAATGCCTTCGACCCGGCCACCGGAGCTCGACATTTCCAAGGGTGCTATGTGGATCGCGATGAGTTGCTGTCGAAGATTCTGGTGTTGCAACGGTAGACCGCGTCATCGTTCATCGCGAGCAGGCTCGCTCCCACAGGGGCTCTGTGTCGTGCACAAGGCCTGTGGGAGCGAGCCTGCTCGCGATAGCGGTCTGTCCAACACCCCATCACCCTCTGATTCACCCAGGCAAAAAAATCCCCGATCAAGCCGTGACTGGATCGGGGCAGTTGCGTTACTGGAGGAGCTGTTGCGCGAGGGTGACCAAACCGTCGTGATTCAGCTTGGGGCCAGTGTGCCCAGTCCAGGCCTGGGCAAGTTAGCCGAAAACGACGCCCCCATAGTCATTCATGACATCGCGACCATTTGCCCTTGCCGCCGCTTCGGCCGGCTACCAGAATCGAGTCACGACCCCAATCCCTGAACAAGGAAAAGCGTCATGATGTACGCCGATTTGATCGACCAGGAAGACCTGCTGGGCCAGCTCAAGGCCCTGGGGCTGCAAATACCCAGCGGCTCCACCGCCGAACAGGCCTGCGAGTGTGCGGTGCGCGGGCTGGACACGGCCCGCGCCAATGAACTGCGCAAGATGGTCAAGGACATGTACATCAGCGGCGCCACCATCCTGCCCGCCGTGCGTCGGGCGATTGATCTGCAGCTGCTGCCGGCTTTGGCGGAGTATCAGAAAAACCAGAACGTCTGAAAAACCTATCGCGAGCAGGCTCGCTCCCACAGTGATTCGGTGTCGATCACAGAACCTGTGGGAGCGAGCCTGCTCGCGATTGACGGCGCCTCGGTCTTAAAGCCTCACACTGGCAAACGTCGACTCATTGCGCGCCTGGCTCAACGCTGACAACGGGCCAGACAATGGCGACAGCACCAGCGCCTGTGGCAGCGGCATCATCGCCACCTGCTGCGCGGTGTTGGAGCCGACGCGCTCGTCGCGCGGTGGAATGCCGAAGTATTCGCGGTAGCACTTGGAGAAGTGCGGCGTGGAAACGAAACCGCACACCGACGCCACTTCGATGATCGACATCGGCGTCTGCTTGAGCAGTTGCCGCGCCCGGATCAGCCGCAGCTTGAGGTAATAGCGCGACGGCGAGCAATGCAGGTATTTCTGGAACAAGCGCTCCAACTGGCGCCGGGAGACGGCGACGTACACCGCCAGTTCGTCCAGGTCGATCGGCTCTTCGAGATTGGCTTCCATCAGCGCGACGATTTCCTGCAACTTCGGCTGATTGGTGCCCAGCATGTGCTTGAGTGGCACGCGCTGGTGATCCTGCTCGTTGCGAATGCGCTCATAGACAAACATTTCGGAGATCGCTGCCGACAACTCGCGGCCGTGATCGCGGCTGATCAGGTGCAGCATCATGTCCAGTGGCGCGGTGCCGCCGGAACTGGTGAAGCGGTTGCGGTCGAGGGTGAACAGACGGGTACTCATCGATACCCGCGGAAAGGCTTCCTGCATTGCCGCCAGACATTCCCAGTGCACACTGCAATCGAAGCCATCCAGCAGACCCGCGCAGGCCAAGGCCCAACTGCCGGTGCAGACCGCGCCGAGGCGCCGGGACTGACGGGCCTGGCTCTGCAGCCATGACACGTGTTCACGGGTGACGGTGCGCTGAATGCCGACGCCGCCACACACAATGACGGTGTCGATGGGCGGCGCTTTGTGCATGGCCGCGTCCGGCGTGATTTGCAAGCCATCACTGGCCCAGACCTGGCCGCCATCAACAGTGAGGGTGGTCCAGCGATACAGCTCACGACCGGACAGCTGGTTGGCCATGCGCAGCGGCTCCACCGCGGACGCCAGGGAAATGAGCGTGAAATTGTCCAGCAGCAAAAAGCCGATGGATTGAGGCGCACGGTTCTGGGGTTGGGCCCCTGAGTTGGACGTCGTCATCGCGGTATCTCCTCACACAAAGCAAGTGATGGCCTCAGGCGGAGGCTCTTTTTATTGGTTGTTGCCCTCGGTCTCTACGCAAGAGACGGGCTTTGCATCGATAGAGCAATTGCCATGCCTAAATTGAATGCGTGTTCAATAAATCCTGAAAACGACATCGCGGCCAGTCTAAATAAGGCACGCGATGAGTGTGGGTTATAGGTGCCATCAGGGGCGGCAGGCACCCGCCACCGTTGGCCGTGAGCAGAACGGTAGCACTTGTGGGAACTGGGCTGCGCCACTTGCGCAACCGGTATCACCACAGGTGCGAATGACGAACGGTCGAGGGACGAACAGCGGTGGGTCCGACAAACGGTGTCATGTCTGTTTGCGACGCGCTAAAAGGTGGCGCGTTTGTGGATCAGTGTGCATTTTGTGAGCGATATGCGATCGCCTCTGGCGAGGAGATCAGCACTCCACCGCACTGACCGCCAGTCCACCGCGCGATGTCTCTTTATATTTGTCATGCATGTCGGCGCCGGTATCGCGCATGGTGCGGATCACCCGGTCCAGAGAGATGAAGTGCTGGCCGTCTCCGCGCAGCGCCATCTGCGCGGCGTTGATGGCTTTCACCGCGGCTATCGCGTTGCGCTCGATACACGGCACCTGTACCAGGCCGCCCACCGGATCGCAGGTCAGGCCAAGGTTGTGCTCCAGGCCGATTTCCGCCGCATTGCACAGTTGCTCAGGCGTCGCACCGAGGATCTCCGCCAGGCCGGCCGCCGCCATGGCGCAGGCCGAGCCCACCTCCCCTTGGCAACCGACTTCGGCACCGGAGATAGAGGCGTTCTTTTTACACAGGATGCCCACCGCCGCCGCGCCGAGGAAGTAATCCACAACGTTGGCATCGGTGACCGCTTCGCTGAATTTCATGAAGTAATGCAGCACCGCCGGAATGATCCCCGCCGCACCATTGGTCGGGGCCGTGACCATGCGCCCACCGGCGGCGTTTTCTTCATTGACCGCCAGGGCGAACAGGTTGACCCATTCCATGGCGCTGAGCGTCGAGCCGATGACATTGGGCTTGTTCAGCTCTTGCAGGCTGCGGTGCAGCTTGGCCGCTCGCCGGCGCACATTCAAACCGCCGGGCAAGATGCCCTCATGCTTGAGACCCTGCTCGACGCAATCCTGCATCGCCCGCCAGAGTTTCATCAGGCCGCTGCGGATCTCCTCCTCCGAGCGCCAGACCTTTTCGTTGGCCATCATGAGCTCGGCCACCCGAAGGTTGTGGGTGCTACACAACTGGAGCAGTTCTTCGGCACTGGAAAAATCGTAAGGCAGTTCAGTGACGTCCAGATCCACCACGCCGCTGGACGCCTGGGCCTGATCGACGACGAAGCCACCGCCGACTGAATAATAGGTGTCGCGGTGCAACTCGCCGTGGTCACCCTCGGCCACCAGCGTCATCGCGTTGGGGTGGAACGGCAGGTTTTCGTCGAGCAGGCGCATATCCCGGGACCAGACGAAAGGCACCGGCAGGCGACCGTCCAGCAGCAGGGTCTGGGTTTGGCGCAACAACTCGATGCGCGGGCCAATCTGCGACGGATCGATCGCGTCTGGCCACTCGCCCATCAAACCCATGATCACCGCGTTGTCACTGCCATGGCCGATGCCTGTTGCTGACAACGAGCCGAACAGCTGCACCTCGACCCGACGCACATCGCGCAGCAACGACTTCGCGCGCATCGCTTCAACGAACAGCGCTGCAGCGCGCATGGGCCCCACGGTGTGGGAACTGGACGGGCCGATACCAATTTTGAACAGGTCGAACACGCTGATTGCCATTGCCGAGAACCTCCAGAACAGGCACATCCGGGCGCAGGAGCGCCCGGTGGCGGAGCTGCTACGCTCAACGCCGGGATGCCCGCATCATCCGGCTTTTGCCAGGGCGTTCGACGTCTGACACCGACGCAATCATGCCCACCGACGTCGCCCGCCCTTTGCCCCGGTTTTACGACGTTTTTTGCGTATCAGAGGCCAGCCAAGGGTGAAAAAAATCTGTAAACGACGTCACTGACACTGGATGCGACCCTCCCTGTACTGGATACGACGCACCCTGTAGGCGACAGATTTGCACTGGTACATGATCGGTTACGGCTCGTTTGCAAGGCCGCGTGTCGAAGAGTGCCCACGCGCCACCAACCGCAACCCCAATAAGCGCGGTGGTCCTGACCGGACACCGCCGATAAAACACCAGGAGTCCACCCATGAAAGGTTCCACGCCGTTGTTGTTGGCCGCCATGCTGAGTCTTCCGATGCTGGCCAACGCTGCTGAACCCGCGCAGTGCAGCACCGTCAACTTCTCCGATGTCGGCTGGACCGACATCACCGTGACCACCGCCACCACCAGCGTGGTACTTGAGGCCCTGGGCTACAAAACCAAGACCACCATGATTTCCGTACCGGTGACCTACAAGTCCCTGGCCGACGGCAAGAACATGGATGTGTTCCTCGGCAACTGGATGCCGACGATGGAAAACGACATCAAGGCCTACCGCGAAGCCGGCACCGTGGATACGGTGCGGGCCAACCTGGAGAACGCCAAGTACACCCTGGCGGTGCCCGAAGAGCTCTATAACAAAGGGCTGAAGGATTTCGCCGACATCGCCAAGTTCAAGAAGGAACTGGACGGCAAGATCTACGGCATCGAACCGGGTAACGACGGCAACCGCCTGATCCAGAGCATGATCGACAAGAATGCCTTCGGCCTGAAGGACGCCGGTTTCAAGATCGTCGAGTCCAGCGAAGCCGGCATGTTGTCACAGGTCGATCGCGCCGAGCGCCGCAGCACCGCCGTGGTGTTCCTGGGCTGGGAACCTCATCCGATGAACACCCGCTTCAAAATGAAGTACCTCACCGGTGGTGACGAGTACTTCGGTCCGAATTTCGGCCAGGCAACCATCTACACCAATACCCGCAAAGGCTACGTCCAGGAATGCAGCAACGTAGGTCAGTTGTTGAAAAACCTGACCTTCACCCTGGACATGGAAAGCACGCTGATGGGCAACGTGCTTGACGACAAGATGAAGCCTGACGCAGCCGCCAAGGCCTGGCTGAAGAAAAACCCACAGGTACTCGATACCTGGCTCGCTGGCGTGACCACCATTGACGGTAAACCCGGCCTGGAAGCCGTGAAAGCCAAGCTTGCGCAGTAATGCTTTTATGCCGGGCGGGTTCGCTCGTCCGGGCTGTTTATTCCTTGCATGCGGATGTTCACTACCATGCTGATTGATCAGAAAATACCCTTGGGCCAGTACATTGCGGGCTTTGTCGACTGGTTGACGCAACACGGCGCCAACACATTCGATGCCATCGCCTTGTCACTGGAAACGATGATTCACGGCGTGACGTTTGCGCTGACCTGGTTCAACCCGCTTGTCTTGATCGGCCTCATCGCTCTACTGGCGCATTTTATCCAGCGCAAGTGGGGCCTGACGGTCTTCGTTATCGCAGCCTTTCTGCTTATCCTGAACCTGGGTTACTGGCAGGAAACCATGGAAACCCTGGCCCAGGTGCTGTTCGCGACCCTGGTCTGTGTCTTGATCGGCGTGCCGCTGGGCATTGTTGCCGCGCACAAGCCGCTGTTCTACACCATGATGCGTCCGGTGCTCGATCTGATGCAGACCGTACCGACCTTCGTTTACCTCATTCCTACCCTGACCCTTTTCGGGCTGGGTGTGGTCCCCGGTCTGATCTCGACGGTGGTGTTCGCGATTGCCGCGCCCATCCGCTTGACCTACCTGGGTATCCGCGACGTTCCGGACGAACTGATGGACGCCGGCAAAGCCTTCGGCTGCTCCCGTCGCCAACTGCTGTCCCGTATCGAACTGCCCCATGCGATGCCCAGCATCGCGGCCGGTATCACCCAATGCATCATGCTGTCGTTGTCGATGGTGGTCATCGCCGCGCTGGTGGGTGCCGACGGCCTGGGCAAACCCGTGGTCAACGCACTGAACACCGCTGATATCGCCCTGGGCTTCGAAGCAGGCCTGGCGATCGTATTGCTGGCAATCATGCTCGACCGAATCTGCAAGCAACCCGACGCCAAAGTAGGGGGTGACGCATGAGCATAATCCGCTTCGAAGAGGTCGACGTGATCTTCTCCAAAGATCCACGTGAAGCCCTCAAGCTGCTCGACCAAGGCATGACGCGCAACGAAATCCTGAAGAAAACCGGGCAAATCGTCGGTGTGGAAAAAGCCAGCCTGGACATTGAAAAAGGCGAAATCTGCGTACTGATGGGGCTGTCCGGCTCCGGTAAATCCAGCCTGCTGCGTTGCATCAACGGCTTGAACACCGTCAGTCGCGGGAAGTTGTTCGTCGAGCATGAAGGCCGGCAGATCGACATCGCCTCCTGCAGCCCGGCCGAACTGAAGATGATGCGCACCAAGCGCATTGCCATGGTGTTCCAGAAGTTCGCCCTGATGCCCTGGCTTACGGTGCGCGAAAACATCAGCTTCGGCCTGGAAATGCAGGGCCGGCCGGAAAAGGAACGCAAGAAGCTGGTGGATGAAAAACTTGAGCTGGTGGGCCTGACCCAGTGGCGCAACAAGAAACCGGACGAGTTGTCCGGCGGCATGCAGCAACGGGTCGGTCTGGCCCGCGCCCTGGCGATGGACGCCGATATCCTGCTGATGGACGAACCTTTCTCGGCCCTCGACCCACTGATCCGCCAGGGCTTGCAGGACGAATTGCTGGAATTGCAACGCAAACTGAGCAAGACCATCGTGTTCGTCAGCCATGACCTGGACGAAGCCTTGAAGCTGGGCAGCCGGATCGCGATCATGAAAGACGGCCGGATCATCCAGTACAGCAAGCCGGAAGAAATCGTGCTGAACCCGGCCGACGATTACGTGCGCACCTTCGTCGCCCACACCAACCCGCTCAACGTGCTCTGTGGCCGCAGCCTGATGCGCACCCTGGACAACTGCAAGCGCATCAACGGTTCGGTGTGCCTGGATCCGGGCGGCGACTCCTGGCTCGATCTGGCCGAAGGCAACACCATCAAGGGCGCCCGCCAGAACGGCGCGGTGCTGGACCTGCAAAACTGGGCCCCGGGCCAAGCCGTCGAAGGCCTGGGCCGTCGTCCGACCCTGGTGGACTCCAACATCGGCATGCGCGACGCGCTGCAGATTCGCTACCAGACCGGCAACAAGCTGGTACTTCACGATAACCAGCAGGTCGTCGGGATTCTTGGCGACAGTGAGCTGTACCACGCACTGCTCGGCAAAAACCTGGGCTAAGCGAAACCGACAAAAACGCCGCGAGACGATCGCGGCGTTTTTGTTTGGGTGATTCTGAACTGCTGACCAGCTTGACTTGGAATGCAAATCCCCTCACCACAACAGTATTCCAGCTATCAAGCGCATTTGGCCTACATGCCAACCGACGAGTGTTATAAAGACATCCCCAAAAGTCCTCGCCCCGGCAAATAGCGACGACTTGTCATAGAACTTATTTTTGTTGATTGAACGTTCAATCAAAACAAAATAGACTGGCCTTCATTCCGATAGACAACACTCATCCATCGGATGGCCTAAGGAGATGTACCAGATGCCCAAGGTCGGTATGCAACCCATCCGCCGCCAGCAATTGATCGAAGCCACTATGCAAGCGGTCGATCAGGTCGGGATGGGGGACGCCAGCATTGCGCTGATCGCCCGTTTGGCCGGTGTCTCCAACGGCATCATCAGCCACTACTTCAAGGACAAGAATGGCCTGATCGCGGCCACGGCCCAGTACCTGATGAGTGTCCTGAGCGAGAACGTCACTGCACGCCGTCAGGCGCTGGAGGACCCAAGCCCAAGGGCTCACCTGCAGGTGATCATCGAAGGCAACTTCGACGCCAGCCAGGTCAATGGCCCGGCAATGAAAACCTGGTTGGCCTTTTGGGCCACCAGCATGCACCACCCGTCTTTGCACAGGTTGCAGCGGATCAACGATCACCGTCTGTATTCCAACCTGTGTTGCCAGTTCCGCCGCGTGTTGCCCCTCGATGAGGCACGTAGCGCGGCACGGGGCCTGGCCGCGTTGATTGACGGTTTGTGGCTGCGCGGGGCGCTGTCGGGAGACGCGTTCGATACCGCCCAGGCGCACCGGATCGCTTACGAATACATGGATTTCCAATTGGCCAAGGCAGGGGTAACAGAGCACACAGAACCGCTCGGCTCCTGAACCGCCACCGAACCGCGTAGTCAGCTGTAGACGACACGCCCCGGTGGTCAGCCAACCACTCATGCACTTGCGAGGACTTTATGGCCCGTTTCGAACTGCAAAAACTCTACATCGATGGCGCGTACAGCGATGCCAGCGGCGACGCCACTTTCGAAGCCATCAACCCGGCCAACGGTGAAGTACTCGCCCAGGTGCAGCGGGCCACCAAAGAAGACGTCGAGCGCGCCGTGGTCAGCGCCGAAAAAGGCCAGAAAGTCTGGGCCGCCATGACCGCCATGCAGCGTTCACGCATCCTGCGCCGCGCCGTAGAGATCCTGCGCGAGCGCAACGATGAGTTGGCCGCCCTGGAAACCCTCGACACTGGCAAAGCCTATTCCGAAACCCGCTACGTCGACATCGTCACCGGCGCCGACGTGCTGGAATACTACGCCGGCCTGGTGCCCGCCATCGAAGGCGAGCAGGTGCCGCTGCGCACCACTTCGTTCGTCTACACCCGTCGCGAACCCCTGGGCGTGGTGGCCGGCATCGGCGCGTGGAACTACCCGATCCAGATCGCGTTGTGGAAATCGGCCCCGGCCCTGGCCGCTGGCAACGCGATGATCTTCAAGCCGAGCGAAGTCACCTCGCTGACCACCCTGAAACTGGCCGAGATCTACACCGAAGCCGGCGTTCCAGCGGGGGTGTTCAACGTGCTGACGGGCAGCGGCCGTGAAGTCGGCACCTGGCTGACCGAGCACCCGCGCATCGAGAAAATCTCGTTCACCGGCGGCACCGACACCGGCAAGAAAGTCATGGCCAGCGCCTCGAGCTCGTCGCTCAAGGACGTGACCATGGAACTGGGCGGCAAGTCACCGCTGATCATCTTCGACGACGCCGACCTGGATCGCGCCGCCGACACCGCGATGATGGCCAACTTCTACAGCTCCGGCCAGGTCTGCACCAACGGCACCCGGGTGTTCGTGCCGAGCCATCTCAAGGCAGCTTTCGAAGCCAAGATCGCCGAGCGCGTGGCACGTATTCGCATCGGCAATCCAGAAGATGAAAACACCAACTTCGGGCCGCTGGTCAGCTTCGCCCACATGGAAAGCGTGTTGGGCTACATCGAGAAAGGCAAGGCCGAGGGCGCGCGCCTGCTGTGCGGCGGCGGTCGTTTGACTGAAGGCGAATTGGCCAAGGGCGCGTTCGTCGCCCCGACCGTGTTCACCGATTGCACCGACGAGATGACCATCGTGCGCGAAGAAATCTTTGGTCCGGTGATGAGCATCCTCACCTATGAAACCGAAGAAGAAGTGATCCGCCGCGCCAACGACACCGACTTCGGCCTGGCCGCCGGCGTCGTGACCCGCGACCTGAACCGCGCGCACCGCGTGATTCATCAGCTCGAAGCCGGCATCTGCTGGATCAACGCCTGGGGCGAATCGGCCGCCGAAATGCCGGTCGGCGGTTACAAGCAATCGGGCGTGGGCCGGGAGAACGGCATCAGTTCGCTGAACAACTTCACCCGTATCAAATCGGTACAGGTCGAACTGGGCGATTACGCGTCGGTGTTCTGATCTGACATGAGGCCTTGAGTGAACGCCGTTGTGGCGAGGGGATTTATCCCCGTGGGGCTGCGTAGCAGCCCCCTCCCCAAGGCCCCCCATTCTTCAGACAAACCCAGTCGCTGATTTACGACTGCTGCGCAGCCGAACGGGGATAAATCCCCTCGCCACAGGTTGCGCGGCGTCAAGGCAATCGCGACCTGAACCCAATTCAAAAAGAGGGTGCATTTCATGTCCCAAGAATTCGATTACATCATCATCGGTGCCGGTTCGGCCGGTAACACCCTGGCCACCCGCCTGACCGAAGACGAAGGCGTCACCGTCCTGCTGCTCGAAGCCGGTGGGCCGGACTATCGCCTGGATTTCCGCACGCAAATGCCCGCCGCCCTGGCGTTCCCGCTGCAGGGTCGTCGCTACAACTGGGCCTACGAGACCGACCCGGAGCCGCACATGAACGGCCGTCGCATGGAATGCGGTCGCGGCAAGGGCCTGGGTGGGTCTTCGCTGATCAACGGTATGTGCTACATCCGCGGCAACGCCCTGGACTACGACAATTGGGCCAAGCTGCCGGGCCTGGAAGACTGGGCCTACCTGGACTGCCTGCCGTATTTTCGCAAAGCCGAAACCCGCGACATCGGCCCGAACGACTACCACGGTGGTGACGGCCCGGTCAGCGTGACCACGCCCAAGGCCGGCAACAACCCGCTGTTCCATGCCATGGTCGAAGCCGGCGTTCAGGCCGGTTACCCGCGCACCGAAGACCTCAACGGTTATCAGCAGGAAGGTTTCGGCCCGATGGACCGTACCGTCACGCCCAATGGTCGTCGCGCCAGCACCGCGCGCGGTTACCTGGACGTGGCCAAGAAGCGCTCGACACTGACCATCGTCACCCATGCCCTGACCGACAAGATCGTGTTCGAAGGCAAACGTGCGGTCGGCGTGCGTTATCTGGTGGGCGCTGCTGAAGAGCGCGTCGAGGCCCGCGCCCGCAAGGAAGTATTGCTCTGCTCCGGCGCCATCGCCTCGCCGCAGATTTTGCAACGCTCCGGCGTCGGCCCGGCCAAACTGCTGGAAAGCCTCGACATCCCGGTGGTCCATGACCTGCCAGGCGTCGGTGAAAACCTCCAGGACCACCTGGAGCTGTACCTGCAATACGCCTGCACCCAGCCGGTTTCGCTGTACCCGTCGCTGCTCTGGTACAACCAGCCGGCCATCGGTGCCGAATGGCTGTTCAACGGCACCGGCATCGGCGCCAGCAACCAGTTCGAAGCCGGCGGTTTCATCCGCACCCGCCCGGACTTCGATTGGCCGAACATCCAGTATCACTTCCTGCCGGTGGCAATTAACTACAACGGTAGCAACGGCGTGAAGGAACACGGTTTCCAGGCACACATGGGCTCCATGCGTTCGCCAAGCCGTGGCCGGATCCAGGCCAAGTCCAAGGATCCGCGCCAGCACCCGAGCATCCTGTTCAACTACATGGCCACCGAGCAGGACTGGCAGGAGTTTCGCGACGGCATCCGCCTGACCCGCGAGATCATGCAGCAGCCGGCGCTCGACCCGTTTCGCGGTCGCGAAATCAGTCCGGGCATCGAGGTGCAGACTGACGAGCAGTTGGACCAGTTCATCCGCGAGCACGCCGAAACCGCTTTCCACCCGTCCTGCTCGTGCAAGATGGGCACCGACGACATGGCGGTGGTGGACGGCGAAGGCCGCGTGCATGGCATGCAAGGGCTGCGCGTGGTCGATGCCTCGATCATGCCGATCATCACCACCGGCAACCTGAATGCGCCAACGATCATGATCGCCGAGAAAATCGCCGACAAGATCCGTGGCCGCCAGCCACTGCCACGTAGCACCGCGCCATACTACGTGGCCGGCGACGCGCCGGTGCGCGGCAAGCCGATGCGCGAAGTCGGGCCTCTGGCGCAGTAAGGCATTACACCGCTATCGCGAGCAAGCTCGCTCCCACAGTGGATCTGCGGCGGACACAGATCTTGTGCCCGACAACCGTCAACTGTGGGAGCGAGCCTGCTCGCGATGGCGTCCGGCCTGACACTCCATATTCCCATCTGCCTTGATCCCTCCCCCGCCCAGGCCTAATCTAGAGCCGTCGCGTCAATGCGCCGCACCTCGCTGCACCGCCACTCCAGACAAGGAGGTTCCATGTTCGATGTCCACCCCCAGCTCAAGCAGCGGTTTGCTGCCTTGCGCACGGGCGCTGAGTTCTTTTCCCTGCGCTACGTGCGCGAGTCCGGCCAGCATCTGTCGGTGCGCAAGAACATTGCCGAACCGCCCAGCCTGGGCCGTGACGAAGGGGCGATGCTGACCGTGCGGGTCGACGGTGTCGAGGCCTATGCGGCCACCAACGACCTGTCCCAGGCCGGCCTGCAAGCGGCGCTGGAGCGGGCCGAGCAACAAGCCCGCCGACTCAAGCCACACGCCCTGCTCGACTTGCGCGAGCAGGCGGTCTCCAGCGACCGCGCCGATTACTTCTCGCCTCACTTCGACCAGGCGTTCCCGTCCCTCAACGACTGCTATCAGTTACTGGGCGACGAATCCGCCGCGGTGCCCAAGGATGAGCGCCTGGTGAACTGGCAGGTCAGCATCGGCCTGACCCAGGTCGAGCAGATCTACCTCAACAGCGCCGGCGCCGAACTGCGCCAGGCCCAACGCTTTGTTTATCCGGCCCTGGACGTCACCGCCTTCGACGGCAACGACAGCCAGACCCGCACCCTGGGCCGTGAGAACTTCGGCCAGCAAGGCGGCTTCGATGTCATCCGCCGCTGCGGCCTGATCGGTGCCGCACCAAAGATCGCCGACCAGGCCCTGCAATTGCTCCTGGCGCCGAACACCCCGCAAGGCCCCCGTGACCTGCTGTTGATGCCTGACCAGATGATGCTGCAGATCCATGAGTCCATCGGTCACCCGTTGGAACTGGACCGCATCCTGGGAGACGAGCGCAATTACGCCGGCACCAGTTTCGTCACGACCGGCGACTTCGGGCATCTGCAGTACGGCTCCCAGCTATTGAACGTGACCTTCGACCCGAACGTTCCCGAAGAGCTGGCCAGCTACAGCCATGACGACGACGGCACCGCCGCCAGCAAAGAATTTCTGATTCGTGAAGGGCTGTTGCTGCGCCCCCTGGGTGGTGCGCTGTCGCAATTTCGCGCAGGCCTGAGCGGGGTCGCCAACAGCCGCGCCTGTGGCTGGAATCGCCCGCCCATCGACCGCATGGCGAACCTGAACATCGAGCCCGGCGACCAATCGTTGGAGCAACTGATCCAGGGCATCGAACACGGCGTGCTGATGCGCACCAACCGCTCCTGGTCCATCGACGATGCCCGCAACAAATTCCAGTTCGGTTGCGAGTGGGGCCAATTGATCGAAAACGGCGAGCTCAAGGGCGTGGTGAAAAACCCCAACTACCGAGGCATTTCCGCGCAATTCTGGAAAAGCCTGCGGGCGGTGGGCGATGCCAGTACCGCCCAGGTACTGGGCACGCCAAATTGTGGCAAGGGCGAACCGAACCAGGTCATTCGCGTCGGCCATGCCTCGCCGGCGTGCGTATTCAGCAATGTCGCAGTGTTTGGGGGAGATGCCTGATGAGCACCGGCAATATGAGCACCGGCAACAATCAGGCCGAGGCCTTCAAGGCGCTGGTGGACTGGCTGCGCAATGCACTGCGCGAAGCCGAGCAGTTCACCCTCGGCTACGCCGCCGAATCCTCTGCTTTTGTGCGTTTCAACCATGGCAAGGTCCGTCAGGCCGGGCAGGTGCAGCAGGCCAGCGTCAGCTTCAAACTGATCAACGACGGGCGCCACGCCGACTTGCAGATCACCTTGTCCGGCGAAGTCGAAACCGACCTGCAACGCCTGGCCGAAGGTCTGCAACAGTTGCGCGAAACCCTGCCGCTGCTGCCGCCCGATCCGTACCTGCTGCTCAACCACAATCACTGGCAGAGCCACAACGTGCAGGACCATCCACTGCCGGACACCGACCAGGCCGTGGCCGAAATCACCCGCGCCGCCGACGGTCTGGATTTGGTCGGTTTCTATGCCGCCGGCCCCATCAGCCGGGGCTTTGCCAGTTCTTCGGGGGCGTTCGGCTGGCATCAGGCCAACAGCTTCAACTTCGATTTCAGCCTGTTCCATGAAAACGGCCAGGCGGTAAAAGCCAGCTACGCCGGGCACGAATGGAGCAGCGAAGGCTTTGCCAGGCGCTTTGAACAGGCCCGCGAGCAGTTGGCGTTTTTGGGCCGCCCCTTGCGCACCCTGCCGCCCGGTGAATACCGCGCCTACCTGGCACCAGCGGCGATGGAAGAAATCATGGGCATGCTCAGCTGGGGCGGGTTTTCGGCCCGGGCGATTGCCAGCAAGCAAAGTCCGTTGCAGAAGTTCTACGCGAACGAAGCAAGCTTGAGCCCCGACGTATGGCTCAGTGAGCAGGTCAGCGGCTCTTTGAGCCCGGCGTTTTCCGACGAAGGTTATCCGCGCGATGACTTGGGCCTGATCGTCAAAGGCATGGCCGGTGCACAGTTGATCAACTCCCGCAGCGCCGCCGAGCACGGCCTGAACGCCAACGGCGCCAGCAGCTACGAATACCCCACGGCGCTGGTGATGAACGAAGGCCAGCTCGAGCAGCAAGACATCCTCGAACACCTTGGCACCGGGCTGTACATCAGCAACCTCTGGTACCTGAACTACTCGGACCAACCGGCCGCGCGCATGACCGGCATGACCCGCTTCGCCACGTTCTGGGTCGAGAACGGCCAGATCGTCGCGCCGGTCAGCACCATGCGTTTCGACGACAGCGTCTACAGCCTGCTCGGCTCGCAACTCGAAGGCCTGAGCCGGGAGCGGGAACTGCTGCTCTCGGCCAGCACCTACAGCCAGCGGGCCACGGCTTCGATGCTGTTGCCGGGGGCATTGGTCAAGCGCTTGACCTTGACGTTGTAGCCAACCAAACACAGGACCTGTGGCGAGGGGATTTATCCCCGCGGGGTTGCGAAGCGACCCCCAAAGGGTAAATGCGTTCTGCCTGACTCACCGAGGCGACAGTTCTGGGGCTGCTTCGCAGCTCAGCGGGGATAAATCCCCTCGCCACAACAGCGGCATCTGTTCCTGATCAACACTCCGTACAAGAGGTCCCATGCCCAACCGCGCACCGCTCGACGCTGTCACCGCCCGCTGGCTTCCTTGGGTCGTGGCGATTGCCTTCTTCATGCAGTCCCTGGACGGGACCATCCTCAACACCGCCCTGCCCGCCATGGCCAGCGACCTGGCGGAAAACCCGCTGCGCATGCAGGGCGTGATCATTGCCTACATGCTCACCGTGGCGCTGCTGATCCCGGCCTCTGGCTGGATCGCCGACCGCTTCGGGACCAAGAAGATTTTCTTCGGCGCGATCCTGCTGTTCAGTTTCGGCTCGTTGCTCTGCGCCTTGTCCAATTCGTTGTCCATGCTGATCGGCGCCCGGGTGATCCAGGGCCTGGGCGGCGCGCTGATGCTGCCGGTGGGCCGGTTGGTCGTGCTGCGGGCCTACCCACGCTCGGAACTGGTGCGGATCATGGGTTTCATCACCATTCCCGGCCTGCTCGGCCCGCTGATCGGGCCGACCATGGGCGGCTGGATGGTGGAGTACCTGACCTGGCACTGGATCTTCATCATCAACCTGCCGGTGGGCGTGCTGGGTTGCTACGCGGTGTGGAAATTCATCCCGGACCTGCGCGGCAGCGAGCGTACCCGGTTCGATGGCCTGGGATTTTTGCTGTTTGGCGCGGCCATGGTGCTGATCACCATCGCCATGGAAGGCCTCGGTGAACTGCACCTGCCGCACTTGCGCGTGATGTTGCTGCTGTTCGGCGGCATGGCCTGCCTGGCCGCTTATTGGCTACGGGCCGGGCACATCGAAAACCCGCTGTTCGCACCCTCGCTGTTCAAGACCCGGACCTTCGCCGTGGGGATTCTCGGCAATCTGTTCGCGCGCCTGGGCAGCGGCGCCCTGCCGTTCCTGGTGCCGTTGCTGCTGCAAGTAGCCCTGGGCTATTCACCGTCCCAGGCCGGGATGAGCATGTTACCTCTGGCCGCGGCGGCGATGGTCGCCAAGTCCGTGGCCCGGCCGTTGATCGAGCGCTTCGGCTACCGCAGCGTATTGACCGCCAATACCCTGGCCCTGGGCCTGATGCTGGCGAGCATGGGCCTGGTCAGCGAACAGACGCCGTACTGGCTGCTGCTGGCGCAACTGGCGGTGCTGGGGGCGATCAACTCGTTGCAGTTCACCGCGATGAACACCGTGACCCTGATTGACCTGGACGACGCCAGCGCCAGCAGCGGCAACAGCCTGCTGTCGGTGGTGGCGCAACTGTCCCTGAGCCTGGGCGTGGCCTGTGCTGGTGCGCTGCTCGGCGGCTTTACCGCCCAGGTCGGCAACGACGGGGTGGACACCGTGCTTGGCGCGTTCCAGTTGACGTTCCTGACGGTGGGCATCATGGCGATGCTGGCGGCGACGATTTTTTCGCAGCTGTCGAAAGAGGATGGGCGGCGGGCCAAGCGGCCGGATGAGCATATCGAGCACTGACTAAGAGGCGTCGTGGCTTGGCGCTTTTTGTGGGAGCAAGGCTTGCCCGCGATACAGGCGACTCGGTTTCCTGAAATAGCGCGCCACCTTCGTCGCGAGCAAGCTTTGCTCCCACAGTTCCAGAGCCCCACAGTTTCTGGATCCACCAGCCCCCAACACAAGCGTGGCCCTCACAGCTCGTCCAGAACTTTCGAGAAAAGTGGCACGAGGCTGCTACACTGCGCGACATTTTGTTTTGCAGGCCAGTCCCGTGACCACCATTGCCACCGCTTTTAATACTCTGCCGCTGTCCGCCGCCATGCTGGCTAACCTCGAATCCCTCGGTTATGCCCAGATGACGCCGATCCAGGCGCAGAGCTTGCCGGTGATCCTCAAGGGCATGGATCTGATCGCCCAGGCCAAGACCGGCAGCGGCAAGACCGCGGCCTTCGGCATCGGCCTGCTGAACCCGATCAACCCGCGCTTCTTCGGCTGCCAGGCACTGGTGATCTGCCCGACTCGTGAGCTGGCCGATCAGGTTGCCAAGGAAATCAGGCGCCTGGCCCGCGCCGAAGACAACATCAAGGTCCTGACCCTGTGTGGCGGCGTGTCGTTTGGCCCGCAGATCGCTTCCCTGGAGCATGGCGCCCACATCATCGTCGGCACGCCAGGGCGCATCCAGCAGCACCTGCGCAAGGGCTCGCTGGTGCTGGACGGCCTCAACACGCTGATCCTCGATGAAGCCGACCGCATGCTCGACATGGGCTTCTACGACGCCATCGAAGACATCATCCAGCAGACCCCGGAACGCCGTCAGACCTTGCTGTTCTCCGCCACCTACCCGGTGGGCATCAAGCAACTGTCGTCCAAGTTCATGCGCAACCCGCAGCAGGTCAAGGCCGAAGCCTTTCACTCCGACGCGCAGATCGAGCAGCGTTTCTATGAAATCTCCCCCGAAGAGCGCATGGACGCCGTGGTCAAGGTGCTGGCGCATTTCCGTCCGGCTTCCTGCGTGGCGTTCTGCTTCACCAAGCAGCAAGTCCAGGAAACCGTCGACCATCTGACATCCAAAGGTATCTCGGCGGTCGGCCTGCATGGCGATCTGGAACAGCGCGACCGCGATCAAGTGCTGGCGATGTTCGCCAACCGCAGCACCTCAGTGCTGGTCGCCACCGATGTGGCGGCCCGTGGCCTGGACATCGACGCACTGGACATGGTGATCAACGTCGAACTGGCCCGCGACTCGGAGATTCACATTCACCGCGTCGGCCGCACCGGGCGTGCGGGTGAAAAAGGCATCGCCATCAGCCTGGTGGCGCCGTCCGAAGCCCACCGCGCCCAAGCGATCGAGCAGTTGCAGAAGTCGCCACTGAGCTGGGACCAACTGGACAACCTCAAGCCCCAGGGCGGCGGCCCGCTGCTGCCGGCCATGAGCACCCTGTGCATTGGTGCCGGGCGCAAAGACAAAGTCCGCCCCGGCGACATCCTCGGCGCCCTGACCGGCGAGGCCGGCATCCCCGGCGCCCAGGTCGGCAAGATCGCGATTTTCGACTTCCAGGCCTATGTCGCCGTGGAGCGCGCAATCGCCAAACAGGCGCTGCAACGCCTGAACGATGGCAAGATCAAGGGCCGTTCGTTGCGGGTGCGGATCCTGTAACTCCAACAGAGATCAAACTGTGGGAGCGAGCCTGCTCGCGATGACGGACTGTCAGACAACATCAATGTTGAATGTACCGGCCTCATCGCGAGCAGGCTCGCTCCCACAATGGGTTTTGTGGTGACATTTAGAGGGACACCGTTTTGCGCTCTACCGAAGTCGTGATCATTGGCGCTGGCGCCGCGGGGTTGATGTGCGCGCTGACCGCCGCAGGGCGCGGACGGCAGGTGATGTTGCTGGACCACGCCAACAAAGCCGGCAAGAAAATCCTCATGTCCGGCGGTGGGCGCTGCAATTTCACCAACATGTACAGCGAACCGGGCAATTTCCTCTCGCAGAACCCGCATTTCTGCAAGTCGGCCCTGGCCCGTTACACCCAGTGGGATTTCATCGCCCTGGTGGCCAAGCACGGCGTGCCCTATCACGAGAAAAAACTCGGCCAGTTGTTCTGTGATAACAAGTCCAGCGACATCCTCGGCCTGCTGCTGGACGAATGCGACCAGGCCGGTGTCAACCTGCACCTGGACACCTCGATCGAGCGCATCGAGAAAACCGAGAGCGGCTACCTGCTGCAAACCACCCTCGGGGCCATCACCTGCCAATCCTTGGTGATTGCCACGGGCGGGCTGTCGATCCCGACGCTGGGCGCGACCGGTTTCGGTTACCAGGTGGCCAAACAGTTCGGCCACCAACTGCTGCCCACCCGCGCCGGGCTGGTACCGTTCACCATCACCGACCAACTCAAGGCGTTGTGCACCGAACTTTCAGGCACTTCAGTGGATTGCCTGGTGAGCTGCAACGAGCAGAGTTTTCGCGAGAACATCCTGTTCACCCACCGCGGCCTCAGCGGCCCGGCGATCCTGCAGATTTCCTCGTTCTGGGAACCGGGTGACACGGTGCAGATCAACCTGCTGCCGGACCACGACGTGCCGAGCTGGCTGCAACAGCAACAGGCCGAACGCCCCAACAGCGAACTGAAAACCCTGCTGGGCGAATTGTTCACCAAGAAGATGGCCACCCTTCTGGCCGACACTTGGTTCGTCTCCAAACCCATGAAGCAATACACCCACGCCGAACTGGCAGACATTGCCGAGAAACTGTCGAGCTGGAATGTCGTCCCGGCCGGCACCGAAGGCTACCGCACCGCCGAAGTGACCCTGGGCGGTGTCGATACGCGGGAAGTCTCGTCCAAGACCATGGAATCACTGAAAAGCCCTGGCCTGTATTTCATTGGCGAAGTACTGGACGTCACCGGGCACCTGGGCGGGTTCAACTTCCAATGGGCCTGGGCGTCGGGGTATGCGGCTGCGCAATACGTCTGATTGAAGGGATGCATTGAATCCAATGGGGATGATGATCCTGTGGGAGCGAGCCTGCTCGCGATGGCGGACTATCAGACAACATCAATGTTGAATGTACCGGCCTCATCGCGAGCAGGCTCGCTCCCACTGGGGTTTGCTGGAGCATCCCGGAACACTTTTTGCTGCCGGATGTGATCGCCGCCATTGCGTCGGCGTCATTACTGCCTCAATTTAGCGTCATTGCCCGTCAGGCCCGTGCACTTCATGTCATCGACCTCGTTTAGTCAGTCTCTGCGTCGCCTTTGGGCGTTGGATAAATTCAGTTATAGCGTACGGGTGTTCATCGCCCTGACCGGCAGCATGGCGCTGTGTTGGTATCTGGATGAGATGGCGCTGTTGATCCCGCTGTTCCTGGGCATCATCGCCAGCGCCCTGGCCGAGACCGATGACAGCTGGCAGGGCCGCCTCAACGCGCTGGCCGTGACGCTGGTGTGCTTCACCATCGCAGCGCTGTCGGTGGAATTGCTGTTCCCTTATCCGGTTCTGTTCATCGTTGCCCTGGCGCTGGCGAGTTTCGCCCTGACTATGCTCGGTGCGCTGGGCGAGCGCTATGGCGCGATTGCCTCGGCCACGTTGATTCTCTCGGTCTACACCATGATCGGCGTAGACCAGCGCGGTGGCGCGGTCACCGATTTCTGGCACGAACCTTTGCTGCTGGTGGCCGGTGCGGCATGGTACGGCCTGCTCTCGGTGCTGTGGCAGGCGCTGTTTTCCAACCAGCCGGTGCAGCAAAGCCTGGCGCGGCTGTTCCGCGAGCTGGGACGCTATCTGAAGCTCAAATCATCGCTCTTCGAGCCGATCCGTCAACTGGACGTCGAAGCCCGACGCCTGGAACTGGCCCAGCAGAACGGCCGGGTCGTCGCCGCGCTTAACGCGGCGAAGGAAATCATCCTGCACCGCGTAGGCAATGGGCGACCAGGCTCGAAGGTCAGCCGCTACCTGAAGCTGTACTTCCTCGCCCAGGATATCCACGAGCGCGCCAGCTCTTCCCACTACCCCTACAACGCACTGGCCGAGGCGTTCTTTCACAGCGACGTGCTGTTCCGCTGCCAACGCCTGCTGCGCCAGCAAGGTAAAGCCTGCCAAGCGTTGGCCGAGTCGATCCAACTGCGCCAGCCATTCGTCTATGACGCCAGCTTCGCCGAGGCGCTGAATGACCTGCATGCCTCCCTCGAACACCTGCGGATTCAGAGCAACCCAGCCTGGCGCGGATTGCTGCGTTCGCTACGGGCCTTGTCGGCGAACCTTGGCACCATGGACCGCCTGCTCAGCGACGCGAGCAACCCCGACGCCCTGGCCGACGCCACCGATAGCAGCCTGCTGGATCGCTCGCCGCGCAACCTGAAGGACGTCTGGGTCCGCTTGCGCACACAGCTCACGCCCACCTCGCTGCTGTTCCGGCATGCCCTGCGCCTGCCCCTGGCGCTGAGTGTGGGTTATGCCATGGTGCATCTGATCCACCCGTCCCAAGGCTACTGGATCATTCTCACCACGCTGTTCGTGTGCCAACCCAACTACGGCGCCACCCGGCGCAAGCTCGGCCAACGGATCATCGGCACCGCCATCGGCCTGACGGTGGCCTGGGCGCTGTTCGATCTGTTTCCCAACCCGCTGGTGCAATCGTCTTTCGCCATCGCCGCCGGGGTGGTGTTCTTTACCAACCGCACGACCCGCTACACCCTGGCAACCGCCGCGATCACGATCATGGTGCTGTTCTGCTTCAACCAGGTGGGCGACGGCTATGGACTGCTGCTGCCACGCCTGTTCGATACGCTGCTGGGCAGCCTGATCGCCGGCCTTGCGGTATTCCTGTTCCTGCCGGACTGGCAAGGCCGCCGGTTGAACAAGGTGCTGGCCAACACGCTGACCTGCAACAGCATTTACCTGCGCCAGATCATGCAGCAATACGCCGCCGGCAAAAGCGATGACCTTGCCTATCGCCTGGCCCGACGCAACGCCCACAACGCCGACGCCGCATTGTCCACCACCTTGGCAAACATGCTGATGGAGCCGGGGCATTTCCGTAAGGAAGCCGATGTCGGGTTCCGCTTCCTGGTGCTGTCCCACACCCTGCTCAGCTACTTGTCAGGTCTGGGCGCCCATCGGGACACCCCATTGCCTGCAGACGTGCGCGAACACCTGATCGACGGCGCAGGGGTGAAACTGGCCGCGAGCATCGACGAAATTGCCCAGGGCCTGGCGAGCAAACAACCGATAGCGGTCCAAAGCGACGAGGAAGAAGCCTTGGCCAGTGAGCTTGAGCAGATGCCCGATGAAATCGACGAGGGTCAGCGGCTGGTGCAGACGCAACTGGGGTTGATCTGCCGTCAGTTGGGGCCGCTGCGCACGTTGGCGGCGCATCTGGTCAAGGACACCAGTGAGGCTTGAGGAGTGTGGTGCTCGCACCACCGCCATCGCGAGCGGGCTCGCTCCCACAGTGGACCTCAGCCGTACAAAATTTAAGTGTCCGCTCTAGATCAACTGTGGGAGCGAGCCTGCTCGCGATGGCGCCAGTCCAGGCACCGCAAGATCACATCCCGTGCGCCTTCAATAACCGCGCATAACTACCATCGGCCTTCATCGCCGCAATCTCCCGATCGAATCCCGCGACAATCTGCTCGTGCTGCGGGTTCTTCAGGCTGACCAGGATGTGCAGGCTGTTTTCACTCAGTGGCTTGGGCATGAACTCCACGGCGTTGCGCACCTTGGCCGACTCACGAGACAAGTAATAACGGGCGACGAACTCATCTTCCAGGGTCAGCTTCACCCGACCGGCAGCGAGCATGCGCACGGCCATTGCAAAGTTATGCACAGGGACTTTCTGCAATTGCTGATCCTCATCGAACGCCTTGGAGTAGGCGTATCCGCGGACCACGGCGATGGGATAGGCATGCAGCTGCTGCAAGTTCTCGTACTGGATGGGTGCGTCCTTGCGCTTGATGAAGCGCACGCGATTGAGCAGGTACTCAGCCGAGAAACGGCCCACATGGGTACGTTCTTCGCTGTACCAGGCATTGATCAGCACGTCATAGCGCCCCTCGCCGATGCCCAGCATCGCCCGGGCCCAAGGCACCTGCTCAAAGTCACTGGCATAACCGGCTCGCGCCAGAGCGGTACTGACGATATCGGTCGCCAGGCCACCATTGACCAGCGTGGTGTCGGTAAAGGGTGGCCAGCCATCTGCCACCAGACGCAACTTTTGCGCGCAGGCGTTGTGGCTCAGCAACAGCAACCCGACCAAAGCAAGAGCTCGATGCAATCGCGGCATGCCAAACATCCTTGACGGGTTCAAAGCCCGGTTTGTTTTTAGCCGAATCTCAAGAGATGTCGTCAGACATCCGGTCCTAACATTAGCTCAGTGGAACCGCTGCGCAGCGTTGAATCGAAGATTACACAAAGAAGGCCACGCCGCGACAATTCGATGATGGCATTTTGGCCTTTGTCACAGATTTTTACAGTTGTCCAAGAAAGAGACTTCCGCAGCCAGCCCGCTTAATATCGGCATCAGGTTCTTCAGGAAATTCAAAAAATGGATATCGACTGGGTCTGCAAACATCACAGTGACCTGAGCAAGGAACAGCTGTACGCCATCCTCAAATTGCGCGCCGAAGTATTCGTCGTGGAGCAGAATTGCCCCTACCTGGACGTCGACGGCCTGGACCTGGAGGGCGACACCTGCCACCTGATGGCCTGGCAGGACAATCGTCTGGTGGCTTACCTTCGCTTGCTCGATCCGCACTCGCAAAACAGTGACGTGGTCATCGGGCGCGTGGTCATCGCCCCCCAAGCACGGGGACAGGGGCTGGGCCACAAACTGATGGAACAGGGTCTCAAGCAGGCCGAGAAGCACTGGCCCGGTACATCGATCTCACTGTCGGCACAGGCGCATCTGCAGGGGTATTACTCGCGGTATGGGTTTGGAGTGGTGGGTATCGAGTACATGGAAGACGGGATTCCACACATTGGCATGCATCGGCCTTGATGCCCTCTTCGCGAGCAGGCTCGCTCCCACAGTGGATCTGCGTGGTACATAAAGCATATGTCCACTGCAGATCAATGTGGGAGCGAGCCTGCTCGCGATAACGCCTCCCCAGAAGCCGCCAATGTTCAGGGATACTCCAACACCGCTTTAATGCGCGGCAAATTCCCCTCGATCCAGCGCCGATCAATCGCCCCCCAATCACGGATCCGATAATGCCCGGCATGGTTACGGGCACCCTCTAGCTGCTCGAATTCACACACGATATCCAGGTCCGCCAGCGCTGCCACGGTGTCCTGGGCGGTACGTCGCGGCATACCGGTGACTTCGGTGAGCGCGGGAATGTTGCTGGCCACGCCGCTATCAATCAGGTACGCCACATACAAACGACGATAGAAACTGCTTTTGGTCTTGCTGACGTCCATTCGGTCATTCCTTGGGGGGTTGCAGATCGCGCCAGGTCAGGTACACCCGCAAGTCGAATTCCAACTGGTGATACCCCGGCAGCATGTGCTCGCAGAGTTGGTAGAACGCTTTGTTGTGGTCCGACTCCTTGAAGTGGGCCAGTTCGTGCACCACGATCATTTTCAAAAACTCAGGTGCCGCGTCCTTGAACAGCGCAGCGATACGAATTTCTTTCTTGGCCTTGAGCTTGCCGCCCTGCACCCGTGAAATGGCAGTGTGCAAGCCCAGGGCGCGGTGAGTCAGGTCCAGACGATTGTCGAACAGCACCTTGTCGATAGCGGGCGCGTTACGCAGGTATTGTTGCTTGAGATCCAGCGCATAACCGTACAGGGCCTTGTCGCTCTGGACCGAATGCCGGTCGGGGTAGCGCTGCTGCAAGTAGTCGCCCAGCCGATCCTGGGCAATCAGTTGCTGCACTTGGGCTTGCAGGGCGGCGGGGTAAGCCTGGAGGTATTTGAGCGCGATCATCGGCGGCAACACAGTCACAAAAGCCGCCAGTGTAGCGAATTCAGACCTGCATCGCGCTCCAGTCAAATGGCCGGGCAAAGGCATCGGTGTCTTCGGCCATCAAGGGCCGCGCCACCAGGAACCCCTGCACATATTCGCAGCCGTGGGCCTTGAGCCACTGATATTGCTCAGGCGTCTCTACGCCCTCGGCGATCACCCGCAAACCCAATTGCTTGCACAAATCGATGACCGACGCCGCCAGTGCCGCATCCCGGGGTGAACCTGGCAGACGGGCGATCAGGTGTCGATCAAGCTTGAGGGTATCGAGCTCCAGGTCGCGCAGGTGCGCCAGCGAGCAAGGCCCGGAACCGAAATCATCCAACGCCACCCGCACCCCCAGGTTATGCAGCAGCCGCAGTTGTTTATGGGTTTCGTCGGGGTTGCGCATCAGTGCGTCTTCAGTCACCTCGACCTCAAGTTGCCGCGGTTTGAGGGCATGTCGCTCCAGGACCTGGCGCAATTCGGTCACCAGGTTCGGCAAACCGAACTGGGTGCTGCTCAGACTCACCCCCAGTACCAGATCATCAGCGAACAAGCGCTCCCAGACTTTACGCTGTGCGGCGCTGCGATGATAAATCCAGCTCCCCAGCCGACTGATCAACCGGGCCTCTTCCAGTAATGGCAGGAACAACCCCGGCGGCACATCACCGACGCTGGGGTGCTGCCAGCGCAACAGCGCCTCGAAGCCACGGATGCGGCCGTCGCCCACCCCCACCTGGGGCTGGTAGACCATATTGAAATCGCGGTTTTCGATGGCCGAGCGCACACTTTCTTCGAGCATCAGCCGTGAACGGGCTCGACCGTTCATTTCGTGATCGTAAAAACGGTATTGCTGACGGCCAGCGCGCTTGGCCTCGTACATGGCGATGTCGGAGGCGCGCAGCAGACCGTCGAGATTGGCGCCGCAGTCGGGGTAGGTCGCGATGCCGATGCTGGCCCCCAGCGCTACGTCCATGCCCTCGATCTGTTGGCAGATAGACACCCGTTCGATGAGTTTCTCGGCAATCTTGGCCGCTTGTTCGGGGACTTCCAGATCCAGCAGGGCGGTGAACTCATCGCCGCCCAGACGCGCCAGAATGTCGAACGGGCGCAGGCACGCCTTCAGTTGTTCCGACACCCAGCGCAACACGCGGTCACCGGCATCATGGCCCAACGAGTCATTGACCCGTTTGAAGCCATCAAGATCCAGGTACAGCAGCACCCAGTTGCTTTCCAGCCGCTCGCTGCGCATCAGCAGGTTTTCGGCTGTCTGATAAAACCCCCTGCGGTTGAGCAGACCGGTCAGCGGGTCAGTGACGGCTTGGTATTCGAGTTGCTGGTGCAAGTGACGCACCACCGACATGTCCTGAAGCGTTACCACCATGGCCTTCTGCTCCGCAGGCAGGGGCGCACAAGACAAGGCCACCGACACCTGCTGGCCGGGCGCGGTGCGCAGGACCGCATCGTGCAGGCGCCAGGTCTGCCCCCGGCAGTAGGCGACATGGATATCGGAGCCGATCCACTCGGGGATGTGGGGTTTTTGCAGGAAATCCAGGAGCGGCATTCCCTGCAACTGCTCGGCGGTGGCATTAAGCAGGCGGCAGGTAGACGGATTGGCGAAGCGAATACACCCGCTTTCGTCCACCACGAGGATGCCTTCGGCGGCGTTATCCAGCACCGAGGCGTTGAAAGCCCTGGCGGCTTCCAGATCCTGGCTCAGGCGCTGCAAGGCCCGGCGATTGCGCTGGTGTTCGAGCAGGGCATGAACCTTGGGCTTGAGAATCTGCGGATCGAATGGTTTGAACAGGTAATCCACGGCGCCGCTGGCGTAGCCCTTGATCACCGCATCCTGGGATTGCTCGTTAGCGGTCAGGAAAATGATCGGGGTCAGCCGTGTCCGCTGGCTGCCGCGCATCAGACGCGCCACTTCAAAACCGTCCATGTCGGGCATCTGCACATCCAGCAGGACCAGGTCGATGTCATGTTCGAGTAGAAGGTTAAGGGCTTCGACACCCGAGGACGCGGTCATCACCTTCCAGTCCTGACGCTGCAACAACGCTCGCATGCTGAGCAGGTTTTCAGGGTAATCATCAACTATCAAAAGGACGGAACTGTCTTCGCCAAGCGGTGGTTGCACGCATTCCATGCTGCTTCTCTTATCGGGCGTCACGTCCGACCTGACGTAGCAAGGCGGACAAATACTGTGATCTCACTCTAGACCGTGATTCTGAAAAGCAGTAGGTGTCATCCCGCCATCATCCAGACAAAGCCCAAAATAGCCGACTAACGGTCACCCACCTCGGGCACAAAACCTGCAATGACACCTTCGACGGACAATTGACGTCAATCATCCGCTGGGCGGTCATTAAAAAATTTCCCCCTGCGTGATTAACACGCCCAAAAGCTTGAGCTAGAGCCTCTGGCTGGGCGTTCAGCATTTCACTCCGTTACGTAGGATCCGACCATGATTGATCTCGCCACCTGGAACCTGAGCATCCCCGAAGGCAGCCCACCAACGACCATCGAAACCTCTCAACTGGTGCAGGGGTTCCAGAACCAGTATTTCCACGCCGACTCCGGAACGGTGTTTTTCTGGGCACCGGTCACCGGCGCCAAGACTGCCAACGCGATTTACCCACGCAGCGAACTGCGGGAGACCTATAGCAACGGTACCCAGCGCAACTGGTTGTACTCAGCGGCTGATAACAAGCTGGCCGCCACGCTGACCGTCAACCAAGTCCCCAGCACTGGCAAGCTCGTCATTGGTCAGATCCACGCCAAAGACAGCACCAGCCCCATGGTGAAACTGGAGTACCAGTACAAAACCTACAGCTCCACCGGCAACATCGTCGCCAAAGTGCGCATGCGTCCCGACGACGAATCGGGCCAGGTCATCACCATCGCCACAGGCATAAAGCTCAATCAGTCCTTCTCTTACCTGATCCACCTCAGCCCCGCCGGCGTCCTGACCATCAATGGTGCGGGTTACCAGTGGAGTTCCCCCATCAGCTCCACTTGGAGCGACAAGCCGCTGTACTTCAAGGCGGGCGTGTACGTGCAGGACAACACCGGCTATCCCACCGAAGGCGGGACCGTGACGTTCAGCCTGCTGGATATCGATCACATCTAGACGCTTTGCATGGCGCCATGGCAGCAACGCAGCGCTGCCCGCCCAGGCGACCCTATCAATGCGAAATCGTTCAGGGAAAATTCGAACTGCCGACTAACGGTTCACCATCCAGGCACAGATGCTGCAAAAGATCCATTCGACGGACAATTGACGTCAAACATCCGCCGGATGGTTATCCAAAAAACTCCTTCCTGCGTGATCAACACACCCCAAATGCTTGGAGTAGAGCCTCCCGCTTTGGTCCTCAGCACTTTTACGCCCGTTACGCAGGATCCGACCATGATCGATCTCAGCACTTGGAACTTGAGCATCCCCGAAGGCAGCCCCGCCATCACCATCGAAACACCGCGGCTAGCCCAGGGCTTCAAGGACGACTATTTCCACTCCGACACCGGCACGCTGTTCTTCTGGGCGCCGGTGACCGGCACCAAGACTGCAAACGCCATTTACCCGCGCAGCGAACTGCGGGAAACCTACAGCGACGGCACCCTTCGCAACTGGCTCTACTCAGCGGCAGACAACAAGCTGCGCGCCACCTTGACCGTCAACCAGGTGCCCAGCACCGGCAAGATCGTGATCGGCCAGATCCACGCCAAAGACAGCACCCGGCCCATGGTGAAACTGGAATACCAATACAAGGCCTACAGCTCCACCGGCAACATCGTCGCGAAGGTCCGACTGCGCCCCGACGACGAATCGGGCCAGGTCATCACCATCGCCACGGGCGTGCAACTTGATCGCAGGTTTTCCTACCAGATTCACCTCAGTCCGAAGGGCGCGCTGGGCATCAGCGCGGCGGGTTACAACTGGAGAACCACGGTAAGCCCGGACTGGAAGGACAAGCCGTTGTATTTCAAAGCCGGCGTCTACGTGCAGGACAACACCGGCTACACCACTGAAGGTGGAAAAGTGACGTTCAGCATGCTGGAAATTCATCACACCGTTCTATAAGCGTATTTCCCCTGGCATACCGCAGCATGGACGCTGCTCCCTGCGAACGTGACCCACATCGACGCCGATGCCATAGCGCCATCGTTCAAAAAAAATTCGAATTGCCCGACTAACGGTCGTCGTCCTCGGGCACCAAAGCGGCAAACACCACTCTGACGGACAGTTGACGCCACCCCCCCGCCGGACGGATATGAAAATTCGATCCCCCGCGTTTCTCGGGACGCGTCATAAAGCGCTGGCTAGAGCCTCCGGCTGGATCTTGCAACATATTCATTCCGTAGAAAGGGCCCGCACATGGTCGATCTTGCAACCTGGAACTTGAGCATCCCCGAGGGAAGCCCACCCAAAACCATCGAAACCCCTCGACTGGTGGACGGTTTCAAGAACAAATACTTCAACTCTGAAGGCAGCACGGTGTATTTCTGGTCACCGGTCACCGGCACCAAGACTGAAAACGCGATCTACCCGCGCAGCGAATTGCGCGAGACCTACAAAAACGGCACCTTGCGCAACTGGCTATACCCCGACGCCGACAACAAATTGAGTGCGACCCTGGTGGTCAACCAGGTACCCAGCACCGGCAAGATCGTGATCGGTCAGATTCATGCCAAGGACAGCAGCAAACCCATGGTGAAGCTGGAATACCAGTACAAGGACGACAGCAAGACCGGCAACATCGTCGCCAAAGTGCGCATGCGCCCCGATGACGACGAGGGCCGGGTCATCACCGTCGCCTCGGGTGTAAAACTCAATCAGTCTTTCTCTTATCGGCTCCATCTTGATCGTACCGGCGACCTGGGTATCACCGCGGCGGGTCGTAGCTGGTACACCACCATGAGCGCCAAATGGAAGGTCAAGCCGCTGTATTTCAAGGCTGGCGTGTATGTGCAGGACAATACGGGCTACACCAGCGAAGGAGGGAAAGTGACGTTCAGCAAGCTGGATATCGATCACAACACCTGAGATTTTCAGCTCCGAAAATCTCGTAGGAATTTACCTTTGTGGCGAGGGGATTTATCCCCGCTGGGCTGCGCAGCAGCCCCCTCCTTTCGTCAGACCAACCGCATGCGCCGGTTTTGCAGCGGCTGCGCGCCCGAGCGGGAGCAAGCTCCCTCGCCACGTGGGCGCGGTGCGTCCTACAGGTCGATTTTGGGCTCGAAAATCTCCTCTATAGTTCGGGCTCGTCTGCTGGCTTTGGTCAGCGGGGCACGGGTTTCGCAGCCCACTGACAGAACAGAGACTTTGCACCGTCAAATGAAAATTCAGGCAAACTCGCCTGCGTTCATTTTATGGCGGTTGCGCGCGGGAGACCTTCGGGTCTGCCGGGTTTGGTCTCTATCTCGGTCTGCGAACCCGCGCGCAACTGCCACCCATTTGTTTCGCAGCAAGAAGGTGGCAATTAATTTTTATTAATAGAGCCCAAACCTTATGACGACGACTCAATCACTCAGCCGCTTCACCCCGCTCACTCCAATCGCCACCACCCAACCCATCCTGTTCATCGACAGCACTGCCCCACTGACTGAACTCCACGCCTGCGCCAGTGAACGCCTGCACGCTACCCTTGATTACCTGTCGCTCATGGCCTGCGCCACCCTGCGCGATTCGGCCGCCAGCGACCTCAATACCCTCACCAATGTCGCCCGGATCCTGGTTCAGGATGTCACCGATGTGTTTGGCGTCATTGAACAACGCGGCCTCGAAGACCAATAAAGCCCTCCCGGCGGGAGATGATCCCCTGTGGGAGCGAGCTTGCTCGCGATAGCGCTGGGTCAGCAGCATGGATGGCGACTGACACAGCGCTATCAGGATCTGTGTGTATATCCATTTCTTTGGTAACGGCTACTTAGGGTTCCGCCCTTACGGCGGGTCACTTTTGAAGAGCGCAAAAGTAACCAAAACGCTCCTGCCCCACCACTCAGTGCCTCGCCTAGGCTCGGCATGCCCGAACGCAGGCATTGCTCCGTGGGCCCGCCGCGAAGGGCCATCCATGGCCCAGCGCGGCTACCTCGGCATCCATGCCGAGGTGCCCACTACGCAACACCTGCGTTCGGCCAGCGTGGTTAACGGGGCGCCGAGATCAAAGTCCTCCGCGAGGCGGCCTGATAGCCGACCTGTTTTTTGATTGATCGCGTTTCTCCTGTGGGAGCGGGCTTGCTCGCGAAGGCGGTACAACAGCCAATGAGGATGTGTTGAATGTACTGGCCTTTTCGCGAGCAAGCCCGCTCCCACAATGGACGTGTGGCATATACAAACTTATGTCTGTTAAATATCGAAATGTGGGAGCGAGCCTGCTCGCGATGACGGCAGTAAATCCAACTTCTGTGCAACTGAATTACCGCTATCGCGAGCAGGCTCGCTCCCACAATTGGATCGGAGGACAGCCGTGACAAATAGGCCGGCTATCAGGCCGCCTCGCTTTTGATTTTGATCTGTGGGCCCCGTTAACCACGCTGGCCGAACGCAGGTATTGTGGAGTGGGCATCCCGGCATGGATGCCGGGATAGCCGCGCTGGGCCATGGATGGCCCTTCGCGGCGGGCCCACGGAGCAATGCCTGCGTTCGGGCATGCCGAGCCTAGGCGAGGCACCGAGTGGTGGGGCAAGACCTTTTGGTTACTTTTGGGGCGTTTGCCAAAAGTGACCCGCCGTAAGGGCGGAACCATAAGCAGCCGTTACCCAAAAAACGGATATACACACAAATCCCAAACATAAAAAAACCCGCATCACTGCGGGTTTTCTCACAACCACAACGCTGAAGCCTTAGTTAACCTTAGCGTTCAACTCACCCTTCAAATACCGCTGATACATCGCTTCCAAAGAGATCGGCTTGATCTTCGAAGCATTACCCGCAGTACCGAAAGCTTCGTAACGCGCAATACACACATCACGCATCGCCGTCACGGTAGCCCCGAAGAACTTACGCGGATCAAACTCGCTCGGATTGGTCGCCATCAAACGACGCATGGCACCGGTAGAGGCCAGGCGCAGGTCGGTGTCGATGTTGACCTTGCGCACGCCGTACTTGATACCTTCGACGATTTCTTCAACCGGCACGCCGTAGGTTTCTTTGATGTCGCCGCCGTACTGGTTGATGATCGCCAGCCACTCTTGCGGAACCGAGGAAGAACCGTGCATCACCAGGTGAGTGTTGGGGATGCGTTTGTGGATTTCCTTGATGCGGTCAATGGCCAGCACGTCGCCGGTAGGCGGCTTGGTGAACTTGTAGGCGCCGTGGCTGGTGCCGATGGCGATGGCCAGGGCGTCGACCTGGGTCTTCTTGACGAAGTCCGCGGCTTCTTCCGGGTCGGTCAGCATCTGGCTGTGATCCAGCACGCCTTCGGCGCCGATGCCGTCTTCTTCACCGGCCATGCCGGTTTCCAGCGAGCCCAGGCAACCCAGTTCGCCTTCCACCGAGACGCCGCAGGCATGGGCCATGGCGACGGTCTGCTGGGTGACACGCACGTTGTATTCGTAGTCGGTCGGGGTCTTGCCGTCTTCGCCCAGGGAGCCATCCATCATGACCGAGCTGAAGCCCAGTTGGATGGAGCGCTGGCAGACGTCAGGGCTGGTGCCGTGGTCCTGGTGCATGCACACCGGGATGTGCGGGAATTCTTCGATGGCAGCCAGGATCAGGTGACGCAGGAATGGCGCGCCGGCGTATTTGCGGGCGCCGGCCGAAGCCTGGACGATCACCGGGGAGTCAGTCTTGTCAGCGGCTTCCATGATGGCGCGCATCTGCTCAAGGTTGTTGACGTTAAAGGCTGGGACGCCGTAGCCGAACTCGGCTGCGTGGTCCAGCATCTGACGCATGCTGATAAGTGCCATTAGTGTGTCTCTCCCGGTCGAGGGTCGTTAATCGTGCCAGCCTGCCGGAGCGGCGGCGGCTATTCAAGTCATTGCAGGTCGGGGGTGGGTCCGCCCTGTGTGTTCGGTGAAACAAAATCTCGAAACTATAAGAGGCCCCTGTGGGAGCGAGCCTGCTCGCGATGAGGGCCCGACAGTCAACATCACTGATGCCTGATACATCGCTATCGCGAGCAGGCTCGCTCCCACATTGGATCTCTATTGAATCAGTCAGCCTTGCAGCCCCGGCCAATCAAGTCATTGGTGGCGACCCAGTAAACCAGGCCTTCCTCACCTTTGACGTGAAACGCCAGCATGTCGTCGCTGTACAGCGTACCCGATGCGCCCGGCTCTTCCTTCAGGTGATAGACCTGCTCGGCACCGCCGAGGCGAACGTCGACTTCCTTGCGGGTATCATCGGTATAGCGCCACAGCACCTTGGCCTGACTGTCACAGGTCCAGGTTGTCCAGCCCTCTACGACAGGCTCGGACGAACGAAACCGATCCAGCTGCGCACAACCGGCCAGCATTGCCAGCGCCACAACGGCGATAAAGCCTTTCATCCGTGTTCCTCGACTGACGACCCGTGCCGCCAGCCATGAGTTAAAGAGTCTGACCCGTCAAGGACAACCATGTTCCTTGGCCGGGTTTTGCGTCTCATACTTATCCAGGCCATCCGGCCCCGAACGCTTGTTCAGCACCGGATTGGTCTCG
Source organism: Pseudomonas sp. N-1-13 (assembly GCF_057787095.1). Taxonomy (NCBI): domain Bacteria; kingdom Pseudomonadati; phylum Pseudomonadota; class Gammaproteobacteria; order Pseudomonadales; family Pseudomonadaceae; genus Pseudomonas; species Pseudomonas sp. N-1-13. Next base: position 5,455,698 of record NZ_JBYNRI010000001.1, read on the forward strand.
GCCTGCCAGTCGGCCTGGTAACAGCCGCCTTCAGGCGTTGGCGTCCCGGTTTCCGGAGCCGTGGCCTTTGGGCTGCTCGAACAGGCCACTAACAGCGTCGTCGTCAACAGCAACGTGAACGTCTTGACCATCACAACACTCCTTTGCCTGGTCAACGAAACCTCAGGCCTTGGCCCGGCTTTCCAGGACTTCCACGGCTGGCAGTACTTTGCCTTCGACGAATTCGAGGAACGCACCGCCGCCGGTAGAAATGTAGGAGATCTGCTCGGCCACGCCATATTTATCGATCGCCGCCAGGGTGTCGCCGCCGCCAGCGATGGAGAAAGCGTCACTCTCGGCGATGGCCTGGGCCAGCACTTTGGTGCCGTTGCCAAACTGGTCGAACTCGAACACGCCGACCGGACCGTTCCACAGGATAGTCTTGGAAGATTTCAACAGTTCGGCGAAATTGGCTGCGGTTTGCGGGCCAATGTCGAGGATCATGTCGTCTTCGGCCACGTCAGCGATCAGCTTGACGGTGGCGGTGGCGCCTTCGGCAAATTCCTTGGCAACCACCACGTCCACCGGCAACGGCACGCTGACCTTGGCGGCGATTTCCCGGGCGGTGTCCAGCAGGTCCGGCTCGTACAGGGATTTGCCGACCGGGTGACCGGCCGCAGCAAGGAAGGTGTTGGCAATGCCGCCGCCGACGATCAACTGGTTGCACACCTGGCTCAGGCTGTTAAGCACGTCGAGCTTGGTGGAGACCTTGGAGCCGGCAACAATGGCAGCCATCGGCTGGGCCGGGGAGCCCAGGGCCTTGCCCAGTGCGTCCAGTTCGGCGGCCAGCAGCGGGCCAGCAGCGGCCACTTTGGCGAACTTCGCCACGCCGTGGGTCGAACCCTCGGCGCGGTGGGCGGTGCCGAACGCGTCCATCACAAACACGTCGCACAGGGCTGCATACTGCTTGGCCAGTTCGTCAGCGTTCTTTTTCTCGCCTTTATTGAAGCGCACGTTTTCGAACAGCACGACATCGCCGGCCTTCACGTCCACACCGCCCAGGTAGTCAGCCACCAGCGGTACGTCGCGGCCCAAGGCTTTGCTCAGGTAATCGGCGACCGGCTTGAGGCTGTTTTCCGCCGAGAACTCGCCTTCGGTCGGACGGCCCAGGTGGGAGCAGACCATCACGGCCGCGCCTTTTTCCAGGGCCAGCTTGATGGTCGGCAGCGAAGCCAGGATACGCGCGTCGCTGGTGACAACACCGTCCTTGACGGGGACGTTGAGGTCTTCGCGGATCAGTACGCGCTTACCTTGCAGATCGAGGTCGGACATCTTCAACACGGTCATGGGTCGCAATTCCTGGGTAACTGTTTAGAGAGCAGGTTTTTTAGAAGCGGTTTGCAGGTAATGCTCGGCAACGTCCAGCATTCGGTTGGCAAACCCCCATTCGTTGTCGAACCAAGCCAGGATGTTCACAAGCCGTGGCCCGGAAACCCGGGTCTGGCTGGCATCGACGATGGCCGAATGTGGGTCATGGTTAAAATCACAGCTGGCATGGGGCAACTCGGTGTAAGCCAGAAGGCCTTTGAGCGGACCGCTGGTGGCGGCTTCGCGCAAGATCCGGTTGACCTCGGTGGCGTCGGTATCGCTCACGGTCTGCATCGTAATGTCGAGGCAGGACACGTTGACCGTCGGCACCCGCACGGCTTTGGCCTGAATTCGCCCCGCAAGTTCCGGCAGCAGCCGTTCAATGCCGCGCGCCAGACCAGTGGACACCGGAATCACCGACTGGAACGCCGAACGGGTCCGCCGCAAGTCTTCATGGTGATAGGCGTCGATCACAGGTTGATCGTTCATCGCCGAGTGAATGGTGGTGATCGACACGTATTCCAGGCCAATGGCCTGGTCCAGCAGGCGCAATAGCGGCACGCCGCAGTTGGTGGTGCAGGACGCGTTGGACACCAACAGCTCGTCGCCGCTCAGGCAATCCTGGTTCACGCCGTAGACAATGGTCGCGTCGACATCCGCTTCGCTGGCCATCGGCTGGGAGAACAACACCCGCGGAGCGCCGGCCGCGATGAAGCGCTGGCCATCTTCACGGGTGTTGTAGGCGCCCGAGCATTCAAGCACCAGGTCGACACCCAAGGATGCCCAATCGATACCTTCGGGAGTGGCACTGCGCAGGACTTTCACGCAATCGCCATTAATGTGCAGACAATCGCCCTCGACCCGCACCTCGCCCGGAAACCGGCCGTGGGTGGAGTCAAAGCGTGTCAGGTATTCGATGCTGGCCATGTCGGCCAGATCGTTGATCGCCACAATCTCGAACCCGGCCCTGGCCCCTCGCTCGAACAACGCACGCAAGACGCAACGACCAATCCGGCCGTAGCCGTTGAGTGCAACTTTGTAGGGACGCGGTTGGGGCATGGGGTTCTCTGACTTGGGTGAATCCATGAATAAGGCGCTGCACATTCCATTGTCATCGCGGGCAAGCCATGCTCCCACAGGATGGCATTTCCCTGTGGGAGTGCACATCCTGTGGGAGCAAGGCTTGCCCGCGATAGCGTCAGAACAGGCGATACATTCCTGGACTCAGTCTTCCAACAGCTCTTCAGCCTGACCCAGAATGTTTTCCAGGGTAAAGCCGAACTCCTCGAACAACGCCGGCGCGGGCGCCGATTCGCCGTAGGTGGTCATGCCGATCACGCGACCTTCCAGGCCGACGTACTTGTACCAATAATCGGCGTGAGCGGCTTCGATGGCGATCCGGGCGCTGACTTGCAACGGCAATACCGCTTGCTTATAGCCGGCGTCCTGGGCATCGAACACGCTGGTGCACGGCATGGACACCACACGTACGTTGCGGCCCTGCGCGGTTAGTTTGTCGTAGGCCTGGACGGCCAGGCCGACTTCGGAGCCGGTGGCGATCAGGATCAGTTCAGGCTCGCCAATGCAGTCCTTGAGCACGTAGCCACCGCGGGTGATGTCGCCGATCTGGTCGGCATCGCGGTTCTGGTGCTGCAGGTTCTGGCGGGAGAAGATCAGCGCCGATGGACCGTCGTTACGCTCGATGGCGTATTTCCAGGCCACTGCCGATTCCACGGCGTCACATGGGCGCCAGGTGTCCAGGTTCGGCGTGCAGCGCAGGCTTGCCAGTTGCTCGATCGGCTGGTGAGTCGGGCCGTCTTCGCCCAGGCCGATGGAGTCGTGGGTGAACACATAAAGCACGCGCTTCTTCATCAGGGCCGACATGCGCACTGCGTTGCGGGCGTATTCCATGAACATCAGGAAGGTAGCGCCGTAAGGCACCAGGCCGCCGTGCAGAGCCACACCGTTCATGATCGCGCTCATGCCGAACTCACGAACACCGTAGTACATGTAGTTGCCGCTGGCATCTTCGGCGCTGACGCCTTTGCAGCCCTTCCACAAGGTCAGGTTGGAACCGGCCAGGTCGGCCGAACCGCCGAGCAGCTCCGGCAGCAGCGGGCCAAAAGCGTTGAGGGTGTTCTGGCTGGCCTTGCGGCTGGCAATGGTTTCGCCTTTGGCGGCGACTTCCGCGATGTAAGCCGAGGCTTTTTCAGCGAAATCGGCAGGCAGCTCGCCGCTGAGGCGACGCACCAGTTCATTGGCCAGCTCAGGGAATTGCGCGGAGTAGGCGGCAAAGCGCTGGTCCCACTCGGCTTCGGCGGCACGACCTTTTTCCTTGGCGTCCCACTCGGCATAAATGTCGGCCGGGATTTCGAACGGACCGTGTTCCCACTTCAACGCAGCGCGGGTCAGGGCGATTTCCTCGGCACCCAGTGGCGCGCCGTGGCAGTCTTCCTTGCCTTGTTTGTTGGGCGAACCGAAACCAATGGTGGTCTTGCAGCAGATCAGGGTCGGCTGGGCGCTCTTGCGCGCCGTCTCGATGGCGGTCTTGATTTCTTCCGGGTCGTGGCCGTCGACATTGCGGATGACCAGCCAGTTGTAGGCTTCGAAACGCTTGGGGGTGTCGTCGGTGAACCAGCCTTCGACTTCGCCGTCGATGGAAATGCCGTTGTCATCGTAGAAAGCGATCAGCTTGTTCAGGCCCAAGGTGCCGGCCAGGGAGGCGACTTCGTGGGAAATGCCTTCCATCATGCAGCCATCACCCAGGAACACGTAGGTGTGGTGATCGACAACGTTATGGCCTGGGCGATTGAACTGCGCCGCCAGGACTTTTTCCGCCAGGGCAAAGCCCACGGCGTTGGCCAGGCCCTGGCCCAGTGGACCGGTGGTGGTTTCCACGCCTGGGGTGTAGCCATATTCCGGGTGGCCCGGAGTGCGGCTGTGCAACTGGCGGAAATTCTTCAGGTCATCGATCGACAGGTCATAACCGGTCAGGTGCAGCAATGAATAGATCAACATCGAGCCGTGGCCGTTGGACAGCACGAAGCGGTCACGGTCGGCAAACGACGGGTTGCTCGGGCTGTGCTTGAGGTAGTCGCGCCAAAGCACCTCGGCGATATCCGCCATACCCATAGGGGCACCGGGATGGCCGCTGTTGGCTTTTTGCACGGCATCCATGCTGAGTGCACGGATGGCATTGGCACGCTCACGACGGCTGGGCATCGCTGATCTCCTGGGTTTTGAATTGTGAAACTGAAAAAAGGCGAGCATTTTCCCTCACCCACCCGCCCCGGGGCAATGACAGATAGTCATCCAGAGGCTTTTTTCCGGTGGATAAAGTCGCATTCGCCAGGTGAAACCTTTCCGCTGAAGGTTTGTAGAGTCAAGCACGCCTTGGGAAGTGCCATTTATCGAGCAATATCAAAACTTTTTGATATTGACCTTGCGGTGATCCATACCCCTCACTAGACTGCCGCCCTATGAATTTACGCGTGCCTTCCATTCGCCATGACGATTGCGATGAGCTGGCGGCCCTTTGCAAGGCCGGCGGCGATCCGCTGCGGCTCAATGTATTGCGCGCCTTGGCCAACGATTCGTTCGGCGTGCTGGAACTGGCGCAGATCTTCGGCATCGGTCAGTCCGGCATGAGCCACCACCTCAAGGTCCTGGCCCAGGCGGACCTGGTGGCGACCCGTCGTGAAGGCAATGCGATTTTTTACCGCCGCGCCCTGCCCCATACCGATCTGCTGGGCGGCAAGCTGCATGCCGCGTTGCTCGAAGAGGTGGATGAACTGGACCTGCCGACAGACGTGCAGGCCCGCATCGCCCAGGTACACGGGCAGCGAGCCGCTGCCAGCCAGGATTTTTTCGCCCGGGTGGCCGAGAAGTTTCGCGCCCAGCAGGACCTGATTGCCGGGTTGCCGCAGTACCGTGAAAGCGTCGTGGCGCTGCTCGACAAACTGGGCTTCGAGCCCACCGCCACGGCCATTGAAGTCGGCCCCGGCGACGGTGCGTTTCTGCCGGAGCTGGCGCGGCGTTTCAGCCAAGTGACGGCGCTGGACAACAGCCCGGCCATGCTCGAGCTGGCACGCCAGGTGTGCGAACGTGAAACACTGGCTAATGTCAGCCTGCAACTGGCCGATGCCTTGAATGGTGTGAGCCTGCAGGCCGATTGTGTTGTATTGAACATGGTGCTTCACCATTTCGCCGCGCCGGCCGATGCGCTCAAGCACATGGCCGACTTGCTGCAACCGGGCGGTAGCCTGTTAGTGACAGAGTTATGCAGCCACAACCAGAGTTGGGCCAAGGAGGCCTGCGGTGATCTCTGGCTGGGGTTTGAACAGGACGATCTGGCCCGTTGGGCCACCGCTGCGGGCCTCGTGCCCGGGGAAAGCCTCTATGTGGGCTTACGTAATGGTTTCCAGATCCAGGTCCGCCATTTTCAGCGACCGGCTGGCGACACTCACCATCGGTAACTTGTAGGAAAACATCGAGATGAGCGAATACTCCCTTTTCACCTCCGAGTCCGTGTCTGAAGGGCATCCGGACAAAATCGCCGACCAGATTTCTGATGCGGTGCTGGACGCCATCATTGCTGAAGACAAGTTCGCCCGCGTGGCGTGCGAAACTCTGGTGAAAACGGGCGTGGCGATCATCGCTGGCGAAGTCACCACTTCAGCCTGGGTCGACCTGGAACAGATCGTCCGTGACGTCATCCTGGGCATTGGCTACAACAGCTCCGACGTCGGCTTCGATGGCGCGACCTGCGGCGTGATGAACATCATCGGCAAGCAGTCCCCCGACATCAACCAGGGTGTTGACCGCGCCAAGCCTGAAGACCAGGGTGCCGGCGACCAGGGCCTGATGTTCGGCTACGCCAGCAACGAGACCGACGTGCTGATGCCAGCACCGATCACCTTCTCGCACCAGTTGGTTCAACGCCAGGCTGAAGCCCGTAAATCCGGCCTGCTGCCTTGGCTGCGCCCGGATGCCAAGTCCCAGGTGACTTGCCGTTACGAAGGCGGCAAGGTTGTCGGTATCGATGCCGTCGTACTGTCGACCCAGCACAACCCCGAAGTGTCCTATAAAGACCTGCGTGAAGGCGTGATGGAGCTGATCGTCAAGCACGTACTGCCTGCCGAGCTGCTGTCCAAGGACACCCAGTTCCACATCAACCCGACCGGCCAGTTCATCATCGGTGGCCCGGTAGGCGACTGTGGCCTGACCGGCCGCAAGATCATCGTCGACAGCTACGGCGGCATGGCCCGTCACGGCGGTGGCGCGTTCTCCGGCAAGGATCCATCGAAGGTCGACCGTTCGGCAGCCTATGCCGGTCGTTATGTGGCCAAGAACATCGTGGCCGCCGGCCTGGCCGAGCGCTGCGAGATCCAGGTTTCCTATGCCATCGGCGTTGCTCAGCCTACCTCGATCTCGCTGAACACCTTCGGCACCGGCAAGATCGGCGATGACAAGATCATCAAGCTGGTTCGTGAAGTGTTCGACCTGCGTCCGTACGCCATCACCACCATGCTCGACCTGCTGCACCCGATGTACCAGGACACCGCCGCCTACGGCCACTTCGGCCGCACGCCGCAAACCAAGACGGTCGGTGACGACACCTTCACCACCTTCACCTGGGAAAAAACCGACCGCGCCGACGCCCTGCGCGCCGCTGCCGGCCTGTAAAAACTGCGGGTACGAAAAGCCCCTGGCGACTGGGTCGTCAGGGGCTTTTTCATGTCCGGCCCATACCCATTCAGGGGGGGGTTAAGCCATGCAAGGATTTGTCGCTTGGGCACTTATCTGTGGGAGCAAGGGGCCATCGACTTCAGGACCGTCGCGCCACCAGCAAGAACGAAGCCGCACTGGCCAGCAGCCCCGCACACAGGCGATTGAACAGACGTTTGCCGCTCGGCCGGGCAAACAGCCGCCGCGCATAAATCCCCATGTAGCAATACAACCCGATGGCAATGCACTCCAGCGCCAGGAACAGGCCGCCCAGCACGGCGAACTGCTGGGTGACAGTGCTGGCGCGGTCGACGAACTGCGGCAGGAAGGCGGTGAACAACAGGATCGCCTTCGGGTTGCCGATCGCCACCAGAAACTCCTGGCGTGCCAGGCGGGTCACGCTCATCGAAGTGACCGCCGTTTCAGCTCCGGCTTCTGGCTGCGCCCGCCACAATTGCACGGCAAGGTAGAACAGATAAGCAGCACCCACGAACTTGATCCCCAGGAACAACAGTTCCGAGGTATGCAGCACAGCGGTCAATCCCACCGCTGCCAGGGCAATCATGAGTGCAAACGCCAGCAACCGGCCAATGCCACCGCTGCACGCCCGGACGAAGCCATAACGCGAGGCGTTGCTGATGGACAGCAGGTTATTCGGCCCCGGCGCCATGTTCAGCGCGAAGCAGGCCGGGATGAAAACAGCGAGGGTCGTCAGGTCCATAGGGATGCACGCCTGGCAGAGCGGATCGAGCCCCCATTCTGCACTCGCCCCTGATGGGTTCAAGGCACAGTTGCGCAACCAAATCACCCTGCACTGTACCGCCACGACTTCGCTATTGCCCCCTGCAAAATCCGGTAACGCTCCCAGCCTCGCACCTTCTGTGACAGTGACTAGCCTTCAAGCACACCACCAAGCAAGGATGCTTCGATGCTGCCGTTATCACGCCTATTGGCCTGTTTTATATTCATCTCCTTCCCTGTCATTGCCGCGCCTTGTCCCGACTGGCCCCTCGGACGCGCCCAGGCGGAAATCACCGCCCTGCAACAGCGAATCGATTCGTGGGATGACAGCTATCACCGTCTCGGCCGATCACTGGTAGCCGATGAACTCTACGATCAATCCCGCATCCAGCTGGGCCATTGGCGCGACTGCTTTGACCTTGTGGCACCCAGTTTCCCCCTGCGTACGGCGGGCGGGAAAGTGCCACACCCGGTTGCACACACCGGCCTGGACAAACTCAAGGATGCCGCCGCGGTCAAGGCGTGGCTACAAGGCCGAGAAGACCTCTGGGTCCAACCGAAAGTCGATGGCGTGGCCGTGACTCTGATCTATCGCGGGGGGCGCCTGCATCAGGCGATCAGCCGCGGTGATGGTGTCCAGGGGCAAGACTGGACCTGGGCTGCGCACAAAATCAACGCCATCCCGCAACGGCTGAATCAGCCATTGGACCTGGTCGTTCAGGGTGAGCTGTACTGGCGGCTGATTGCCCATGTCCAGGCCAGCAACGGCAGTCTCAACGCCCGGGCGACCGTGGCGGGGCTGATGGCGCGCACGAATTTGACCGCGCAAGAAGGGGCGGACATCGGCCTGTTTGTCTGGGACTGGCCTGACGGACCGGCCACGCTGCCCGAACGGGAGGCGACCCTGCAGGCGCTGGGCTTCGCCGACACCATCGGCTACAGCCAGCCCGTTCAGGCATTGGCCGACGTTGAGCACTGGCGCAACCATTGGTATCGCACGCCACTGCCCTTTGCCAGCGATGGCATCGTCCTGCGTCAAAGCCGCCGCCCACCGGCCGACCGCTGGCAAGCCCGGGCGCCGTTCTGGAGCGTGGCCTGGAAGTACCCCTATGCCCAGGCCCTGGCCGAGGTGCGCCACGTGCGCTTCAAGATTGGTCGTACCGGGCGCATCACGCCCGTGCTGGAACTTGAACCTGCCATGCTCGACGACCGACGAATCCGCCGCGTGAGCGTCATCACCCTCAAACGCTGGGAGCAAATGGACATTCGTCCTGGCGACCGGGTCGCCATCAGCCTGGCCGGGCTGACCATTCCACGCCTGGACAGCGTCGTGTTGCGTAGTGTCGAGCGCCAGGACGTGAACGCCCCAGCGGCAGCCGATTATCACTTTTTAAGTTGCTGGCAGCCGACACCCGGCTGCGAAAGCCAGTTTCTGGCGCGCCTGGGCTGGCTCAGCGGCAAGCACGGGTTAGCCCTGCCCCATGTCGGCCCGGGCACCTGGGAAAAACTCCTGGCCGCCGGTCGACTCAATGGATTGCTGGATTGGATGACCCTCGATGCCGACGAGCTTGCTAACATTGCCGGCTTCGGCGAACGCAGCAGCGCCCGCTTGCTCGACAGCCTGCACAGCGCCCGGCAACGTCCTTTTGGGCAGTGGCTCAAGGCTCTTGGCCTGCCACCCACCGGCGAGGTCCGGCTGGAAGGGCCATGGCAGGTGCTTGCCGAGCGCGACATCGAACATTGGCAAGCCGAAGCCGGTATCGGCCCGGGACGCGCTGCGCAACTGAGGGCTTTTTTTCGCGACCCACAGGTGCTGGCGTTAAGTGAAGTACTAAGGGGTGCCGGGGTCGACGGTTTTTAATCCAGGTCCCACAGTTGAACCCAAGGGGTAAACATGCGCTCCAACAGCGCATCTATACCAACCGTTCGCGAGTTTTCACGGAGTTGCTATGAATTTCCTGTCTCCTATCGCACTGCTGACACTATGCAGCGCTATGGCCGCCCCCCTGATGGCAGCCGAGCAAACACCGGAGCTCACCGGCTGCGCAGCCAAGCGCCAGGGCATCATCAATCAAATCGAGCTGGCCAAGTCCCGCGACAACAAAGACCAGCAAGCCGGCCTGGAAACAGCATTAAGCCAGGTCACCACCCATTGCACCGACGCGTCCCTGCGCAAGGAACGTGAAAACAAGGTTCTTGAAGCCAAGCACGAAGTCAACCAGCGTCAGGCCGATCTGGACAAAGCCATGAAAAAAGGCGACGCGCAGCGGATCAACAAACGCAAGGACAAGCTGGCGGCTTCGCGCAAAGAGTTGCAGGAAGCGGTGGATGAGTTGGATAAGTAAGCTGCAAGCCCCAAGCTTCACACTTGCAGCTTGCAGCTTGCAGCTAAAAACTTGCAGCTGCCCCTACTCAATAATCCCGAAACTCTTTATGGCAGGCACTGCACGCGTCCTCTACTTTCTGCACCGCAGGCCCCAGGTTGCTGGCCCTGTACGGCTGGACCTTGCTGGCGGTTACCAACTCACCGGTGGCGGCTTCAAGGCTGCGGGCCAGTTCCTGGAAACGCGCCTGTTTTTGCCAGACCTCATCCCGGGCACTGGTGTGGTCTTCTTCACGCACTTGCGGGAAATGCTTCCACGGCTCGCGGGACAGTTGATCAAGTTGCACCGCGCCCTCGGCAAAGCGCGGGCCGTCGAACGGGATGCGACCGCGCAGCATGCCACCGAGCTCTTCGTTGGTCTTGAGCATCTGCTTGAAGATCGCTTTGCGTTGGCCCAGCGGGGAATTGGGATCGACACCGCCACAGGCGGACAACATCAGGCAGGCCAGCACGGCCATGGAAAATCGTTTTACAAACATCTTGGCCTCGGAGCAGGAAACGGCGGTTAGTATCCTCGGGTCATCGGCAAAGACCAATAGCCCTATTATCAATACGGGTTGTCTGGACGCCTGGAGCGTCCGTACGACCGGCAAGGAAATCTCATGCACAGTTTCAAGACCTGGCACAAAGGCCTGGCGCTGACCCTACCGCTTATCGCGCTGTTGGCCGGTTGCAATCGCGGCGACAAAGCCGAAGAGCCCCAGACTCACGCCGTCGCTACTTATGTCAGCGCACCGTGGGAAGCCTTGCCATCGGTGTCCGACGAAGACCTGCTGGCGGGCTTTGGCTCCTGGCGCAGCGCCTGCAACCGGCTCAAAGCCGACGCGGTGTGGGGTGCCACCTGCGCGGCGGCGGCCAATGTGCCGCTGACCGCTGTAGATGTGCGCAGCTTTCTGAAGCAGAACCTGGATGTCTACGGCCTGCGCTCGGGTGACAACAGCCCCAACGGTCTGATTACTGGTTACTACGAACCGGTCTACCCCGGCAGCCTCACCCAGACTGCCAGCGCCAACATCCCGGTGTACGGGGTTCCGGAGGACATGATCATCGTGTCGCTGGACAGTATTTACCCCGAGCTCAAGGGCAAGCGCCTGCGCGGTCGCCTCGAAGGCCGAGTGCTCAAACCCTACGACGACGCGGCCACCATCGAAACCAACGGGGTGAAGGCTCCGGTGATCGCCTGGCTGACAGACCCGATGAACCTGCAATTCCTGCAAATCCAAGGCTCGGGCCGCATTCGACTCGATGACGGCCGCCAGTTGCGCATCGGCTATGCCGACCAGAACGGCCACCCCTACCGGCCCATCGGGCGCTGGCTGGTCGAACAGGGCGAACTGAAGAAAGAAGAGGTGACCATGGGCACCATCAGTGCCTGGGCAAAAGCCAACCCGAACCGGATTCCCGAATTACTCGGCAGCAACCCCAGCTACGTGTTTTTCAACCGCAACCCCGACAGCAACGAAGGGCCACGGGGTTCACTGAATGTGCCGCTGACCGCCGGCTATAGCGTGGCGGTGGATCGCAAGGTGATTCCTCTGGGAAGCCTGTTGTGGTTGTCCACCACCCGCCCTGACGGCAGTGCATTGAACCGCCCGGTCGCGGCCCAGGACACCGGCGGCGCAATTGCCGGCGAAGTACGGGCGGATCTGTTCTGGGGCACCGGCGAAGCAGCGGGAAACCTGGCCGGGGATATGAAACAACAGGGGCAGATCTGGATGCTGTGGCCCAAGGGCATGGCATTGCCGCAGGTGCCGCAGGTTGCCAATACGGTCACCGCCAATCCCTGAGAAGTGGGCTGACTGTACCGGCGCCATCGCGAGCAGGCTCGCTCCCACATTGGATCTAGCCGTACACAAAACATGTGTCCACTGGAGATCAACTGTGGGAGCGAGCCTGCTCGCGATGGGGACAGCACAGACAACGGGACTCAACCGCCAGGCTCAGACCGAAACGAAGAAGAAACTCAACACCAACCCTACCCCCACGAACCACACCAGCGAACGCAAGATCGCCCAGTCCGCCAGATAGCAGATCATGTACAGCAGACGACTGGTGATAAACAGCACCGCCAGCACGTTGATGGTCACAAGCTCGGCATTGCCGGCCAGGTGCGCGACAATCACGGCAGCGGCGAAAAACGGGGCGATTTCAAAGCTGTTCAGTTGCGCGGCGTATGCACGCCGGGGGGCTCCTTCGAGCGAGTCCAGAAAATCCCGAGGGTCGTGGTTGTCGCTCAACCGGTACTTTCCACCGGCCTTGGCGATCGCAATGCACAGGTAAGGCAGGAGAAAGGCAATCAAAATGCACCACAGGGCAACCGTCATGAAGCAGTTCCTTCTTTGAGTGTTATAGAAAAACAAGAATCGAGGCACTGGTCAGAATTTCATCACCAACATGCCAATCAGCACCAGCCCGCAGGCTAAGAGCCGCGGCCGGCCGAAAGGTTCTTTCAGGTAGCGCATGCCAAACAACACCACCAGGATCACGCTGATCTCCCGCAGCGCAGCTGCTTCGGCAATCGAGCCCAGTTGCATGGCCCACAGCACCAGAGCGTAGCTCAACAATACGCAAAACCCGACCGCCAGCCCAAGCCGCCACTGTTCACGCCAGAACAGCATGAACGCAGGTCGTTTGCGCACCAGCGCCAGCAACGGAAAGGGCCAGGCACTGAGCAGCGTGACCCAGGCCAGGTAATCCAGTGGCCGGGGCCAGCGCCGAAGGGCATGGCCGTCAATAAAGGTGTAGCAGCCGATGCACAGGCCGATCAGCGCCACCACCGGTAGCATCGACCAGGGCAACCGTTCGCCACCACCGCCCTGCCACAACAGGCACAGCATGCCGAACGGGATCAGCAAGATGCCGATGATCTGATGGGTTGTCAGCACTTCTCCGGCGAAGATCAACGTCAAAGCCAGCACCACCAATGGCGACAGACCACGCATCAGCGGATAGACCAGCCCCAGGTCACCCACCCGATACGCCTGGATCAACAGATAGCGGTACAACAGCTCGAATGCCGCCGACGCCAGGATCCACGGCCAGATCTCCAGCGGTGGCAACGCCACGAAGCCCAGCACCAGCACCACGAACAGCAACGCGACGCTGTCCATGCACGCCACCACCAGCAAACGCTCGCCACTGAACTTGATCAGCGTATTCCATGCCGCATGCAACAGCGCGGCGACCAATACCAAGGCCGTTGCCAGCACAGCAAGCTCCTTATTGCGTCCAGAGAATTGATTCGCCATCCATCAGCGCCCGTTTATACTGCAAACGACCACGCCGCACTCAGTTGCGCATAAACCAATTCCAATAATTTTGCTGCTGCCCCGTTTCATCCGAACCGGCGCATCGGCATGCGTATGCCTGATCAGAGCGTCAAGACTACAGACAGAGACTTTGCGCATGCCACTCGCCTTGCTTGCTTTGGCCGTCGCCGCTTTTGGCATCGGCACCACCGAATTCGTCATCATGGGGCTGTTGCCCGATGTCGCCCGTGACCTGGCCGTGAGCATTCCCCAGGCCGGGCTGCTGATTACCGGGTACGCCCTGGGCGTGGTGTTCGGCGCGCCGATCCTGGCCATCGGCACCGCCAACATGCCGCGCAAGGCAACGCTGCTGGGCATGACGCTGATGTTCATCGTCGGCAACGTGCTCTGCGCCCTGGCGCCGAACTACGCCACACTGATGGCCGCCCGGGTCATCACCGCACTGTGCCACGGGGCATTCTTCGGGATCGGCTCGGTGGTCGCGGCCGGACTGGTGGCACCGAACAAACGGGCCCAAGCCATTGCGATGATGTTCACAGGACTGACCCTGGCCAATGTACTGGGCGTGCCCTTGGGCACTGCGTTGGGCCAATATGCCGGCTGGCGCTCGACCTTCTGGGCGGTATCGGTCATCGGGATCATTGCCGCCCTTGCCCAATGGGTCTGGCTGCCCCGGGAAATTCCCATGGAGAAGGCCAATCTGGCCAGCGAGTTCAGAGTGCTGGGCAAGGCCAACGTGCTGCTGGCCCTGGGCATGAGCGTGCTGGCCTCCACCAGCCTGTTCAGCGTGTTCACCTACATCGCGCCGATCCTGCAGGACATCACGGGAGTCAGCCCCCACGGCATCACGCTCATGCTGCTGCTATTCGGTGTCGGCCTGACAGCGGGCAGTTTCCTCGGCGGACGGCTGGCGGACCGGCGCCTGCTGCCTTCGCTGGTAGCCATGGCCCTGGCGGTGGTGCTGGTGCTGGCCGCGTTCAGCCAGACCAGCCGGTCGGTGGTTCCTGCAGCTATTACCCTGGTCCTATGGGGTGTGTTCGCCTTCGCACTGTGTCCGATCCTGCAATTGCTGATCATCGACCAGGCCCAAGAAGCGCCGAACCTGGGCTCGACCCTGAACCAGAGCGCGTTCAACCTTGGCAACGCATCTGGTGCCTGGATTGGCGGCCTGGTGGTGGCCAGCGGCGCCGACCTGGCGGACCTGCCATGGACCGGCGCTCTGGTGGGCGGGCTGACCGTGTTGACAGCACTGTATTTTATTTATCGTCAGCGTCGTCAGGACGCCCTGGTGGGTGTGGCCGACTAGGCTGGCCGGTCTCGCTCCGCACCTGGGCATGACTCAGCAGCGCAAAGATGAAACTGCCACCAATGATGTTCCCTGCCAGGGTCGGCCCGGCAAACACCATCCAGAAGTCCTCCCACGACAGCTGGCCGGCGAACACCAGATAGGACACTTCGGCCGAGCCGACGACAATGTGGGTGAAATCCCCAAGCGCCATCAGATAGGTGATGAGGATGATGATCCACATCTTGGCGCTCTCCATGGACGGGATCATCCAGACCATGGTGGCGATCATCCAGCCTGAAATGATGCCCTTGGCGAACATCTGGCCAGTGTCGTTTTCCATGACCTTGCGACCGATCTCCAGAAAAGCCATATCGGTGCGGCGGTCGAAAATCGGCAGATGCAGCATCACATAGGCCACCAGCAAGGTCCCGCACAGGTTCCCCACCAGCACCACCCCCCACAGGCGGAACAGACGGCCGAAGTTGCCCAAGGTGGGTTTGCTCATGATGGGCAGCACGGCGGTCAAGGTGTTTTCGGTGAACAGCTGCTGACGGGCAAGAATCACCGCGAGAAAACCGGCGCAGTAGCCGAAGCTGGCGATCACCTTGAAGGCTTCACCCTCGGGCAAGCGGGAATTGAGCAGCCCCATCGCCATCAGCGACAGGCCCATGGTCAACCCGGCGGCCAGGGCCGACCACCAAAGCGCGGCGACACTGCGCTCCAGTTCCTGATTGCCCTGGGTCCGGATAATTTCATGCAGCACTGCGGCCCGCGGTGGCTGATTGCGGTCGACTTCGTGCTTTTCCTGTGCCGAAAGATCAGGTGTCTTGCCGTCTTTACGAGTGTCCATGGAGCTCCTGAACCGGTGGCGTGATGTACCTACGACACGCGGCCTTCGGAGCTGTTC
Organism: Pseudomonas sp. N-1-13; assembly: GCF_057787095.1. NCBI lineage: Bacteria > Pseudomonadati > Pseudomonadota > Gammaproteobacteria > Pseudomonadales > Pseudomonadaceae > Pseudomonas > Pseudomonas sp. N-1-13. Next base: position 5,471,360 of record NZ_JBYNRI010000001.1, read on the forward strand.
AGTGGCGGATGAAATCCAGGAGCTTGAAGCACTGCCGTCGCGAGCAGGCTCGCTCTCACAAGGGATGGGTGGTAGACAACAATGCTGCGACCGACCGCAAGTTCAGGTGGGAGCGAGCCTGCGTGCGATTGGCGACGCCGCCGATCTCACGCACTGGCAATATCGTCCTGGAACTGATCCTTGACGTACTTGATCTCGGTCCGGCCGTGCGGCGCCGGCAGGCCATCTTCCCCAAGATTGACGAAGACCATCTTCTCCACGGTGAGGATGCTTTTACGGGTGATCTTGTTGCGCACTTCGCAGGTCAGGGTGATCGAGGTGCGGCCGAATTCGGTGGCGGTGATGCCCAGTTCGATGATGTCGCCCTGGCGCGAAGCGCTGACGAAGTTGATTTCGGAGATGTATTTGGTAACCACACGCTGGTTGCCGAGCTGGACAATGGCATAGATCGCCGCTTCCTCGTCGATCCAGCGCAACAGACTGCCGCCAAACAGCGTGCCGTTGGGGTTGAGGTCTTCGGGCTTGACCCACTTGCGGGTGTGGAAATTCATGTTCACTCCTGAGCGTCTGGCCGATGGATGCCTGCATCATGGCAGACCGGGCAGCGTGGCTCTATGTCGGGGTCCCAATAACGATCATCGGCAATTTTGATTTGCCGACAGAAACCCTTTGGAAGATCCGATTAGCCCGTTATAATCGCCACCGCTTTACCTCGGTCCTCGCTTTGGACCGTTCCCGCCACCTGTCCGAGGGGCGCTGCAGCAGGTTCGACCTGTCAGGCTCGGATGGGGCGTTGTTTGTACGGGGCTCCCCGCACGGACACTAAACGCACAACGGCGCCCATTCGCATACATTACGAATGGAGGCTCTTCATGAGCGCTGTTATCACGCCTGCAGATTTTACCGATTACAAAGTCGCTGACATGTCCCTGGCTGCCTGGGGTCGTCGCGAAATCATCATCGCCGAATCCGAAATGCCAGCCCTGATGGGTCTGCGTCGCAAATACGCCGGCGAGCAACCGCTCAAGGGCGCGAAGATCCTCGGCTGCATCCACATGACCATTCAGACCGCCGTGCTGATCGAAACCCTGGTTGCCCTGGGTGCCGAAGTGCGCTGGTCGTCCTGCAACATCTTCTCGACCCAGGACCAGGCCGCTGCCGCCATTGCCGCTGCCGGTATCCCGGTATTTGCCTGGAAGGGCGAGACCGAAGAGGAATACGAATGGTGCCTGGAGCAGACCATCCTCAAGGATGGCCAGCCATGGGCCACCAACATGATTCTTGACGACGGCGGCGACCTGACCGAACTGCTGCACAAGAAATACCCAGCCGTACTGGACAACGTCCACGGCGTGACCGAAGAGACCACCACCGGCGTACACCGCCTGCTGGACATGCTGGCCAAGGGCGAACTGAAAATCCCGGCCATCAACGTCAACGACTCGGTGACCAAGAGCAAGAACGACAACAAGTACGGCTGCCGTCACAGCCTCAACGACGCCATCAAGCGCGGTACCGACCACCTGCTGTCGGGCAAGCAGGCGCTGGTGATCGGCTACGGTGACGTGGGCAAGGGCTCGGCTCAGTCCCTGCGCCAGGAAGGCATGATCGTCAAGGTGTCCGAAGTTGACCCGATCTGCGCCATGCAGGCCTGCATGGACGGCTTCGAGCTGGTTTCGCCGTTCATCGACGGTAACAACGATGGCACCGAAGCAAGCATCGACAAAGCGCTGCTGGGCAAGATCGACTTGATCGTGACCACCACCGGTAACGTCAATGTCTGCGACGCGAACATGCTCAAGGCCCTGAAAAAGCGCGCCGTGGTCTGCAACATCGGCCACTTCGACAATGAAATCGACACTGCTTTCATGCGCAAGAACTGGGCGTGGGAAGAAGTGAAGCCACAGGTCCACAAGGTGCATCGCACCGGCGCCGGCAGCTTCGACCCACAGAACGATGACTACCTGATCCTGCTGGCCGAAGGCCGCCTGGTGAACCTGGGCAACGCCACCGGCCACCCAAGCCGCATCATGGACGGCTCGTTTGCCAACCAGGTCCTGGCGCAGATTTTCCTGTTCGGCCAGAAATACGCCGACCTGTCGCCAGCCCAGAAAGCCGAGCGCCTGACCGTGGAAGTGCTGCCCAAGAAACTCGACGAAGAAGTGGCCCTGGAAATGGTCCGCGGTTTCGGCGGCGTGGTCACCAAACTGACCAAGCAACAGGCTGACTACATCGGCGTGACCGTCGAAGGCCCGTTCAAGCCCCACGCCTACCGGTACTGATCGGCGCTGCCTCCTTGGTGGAGCGGACCTGTGGGAGCGAGCCTGCTCGCGATGCAGACACCTCGATCTGACTGTCAGACCGAGGTGATGCCAATCGCGAGCAGGCTCGCTCCCACATGAGTCCGCTCCCGCAAGGGATATGCAAGCCTCACCGGCCTACGAGTTTCCAAGGATATGACCATGTCCCAAGACCGTCGCTACAGCTTCGAGTTCTTCCCGACGAAGACCGATGCTGGGCATGAAAAACTGATCGCCACTGCCCGTCAGTTGGCGAGCTACAACCCCGACTTCTTCTCCTGCACCTATGGCGCTGGCGGTTCGACCCGTGACCGCACGATCAACACCGTGTTGCAGCTCGAAAGTGAAGTCAAAATCCCCGCCGCCCCGCACCTGTCCTGCGTGGGTGACAGCAAAGCCGATCTGCGCAGCCTGTTGAGCCAGTACAAGGCTGCCGGCATCACCCGTATCGTGGCCCTGCGCGGTGACCTGCCCTCGGGTATGGGCATGGCGAGCGGTGAACTGCGCCACGCCAACGACCTGGTTGAATTCATTCGTGAAGAAACCGGTGAGCACTTCCATATCGAAGTGGCGGCCTACCCAGAGATGCACCCCCAGGCACGCAATTTCGAAGACGACCTGCTCAACTTCGTACGCAAGGCCAACGCCGGCGCCAACAGCGCGATCACCCAGTACTTCTTCAACGCTGACAGCTACTTCTACTTTGTCGACCGCGTACGCAAGATGGGCGTCGACATTCCTGTCGTGCCGGGGATCATGCCGATCACCAACTACAGCAAACTCGCGCGTTTTTCCGACGCCTGCGGGGCAGAAATCCCACGCTGGATCCGCAAGCAGCTGGAAGCCTACGGCGACGACACATCCAGCATCCAAAGCTTCGGAGAGCAAGTCATCACACAAATGTGTGAACGTTTGTTACAGGGCGGGGCACCGGGGCTGCATTTCTATACCCTGAACCAGGCCGAGCCCAGCCTCGCAGTATGGAATAACCTCAAGCTGCCGCGTTAATGTCTTAATTGGGCGGTACAAAGAGGCCTTGGCGAAAAACCAAGGCCTTTTTTCTACCCGAAATATCTGGAGGGATGCAGTAGATGCCTATTGGTCAAAGGTTAACGACCCCACAACTCATTTATCTGGTCTATGGGGCCGAGACCTATCATCAAGAAGCCGTGTTCAGCATTGCCAGCGCCTTGGCCGGACTGCGCGAGAGCCCGGGTGAGGCATTGGACATCCAAGTATTTACCGACAATCCCATGCCCTACGCTGGACTCCCGGTGCGCGTACGCCACCTCGACAACGAAACCCGTCAGACCTGGATCGAGCCGCATGGCTATCACTTTCGCGCAAAGCATGTAGTCATGCAAAAGGTGCTTGAGGAAGTCGAGCTGGCACTGCTGATCGACACCGACACCTTCTTCCACTGCTCTCCTCTGGAGCTGTTTCGGCGCATTCAGCCCGGCACGTTGCTCTGCAACGCGGTAGATCTGAACTATGGCGCCAACAAGGATGCCGTACTTTACGTAACGCTGGCGCAAGCCCTGCAACGACGGCAACTGGCGGATGACAACATGCCGCAGTTGAACTCGGGCGTGATTGGTCTTCATTGGACCGACGCATCAGTTCTGGATCGCTCGATTGCCCTGATGGACGAGTTTTATCCCATGGCGAACGGAGCCTACACGCTGGAAGAGTTTTGCCTTTCGGTGGCGGCCTATCGTTCGGTACACGTGCGCGAATGTCCGGACCTGATTCACCATTACTGGAGCCGCAAACAGCTGTTCCGCGCCAAAACCAAGGCTTGGCTCGACAAACATCATGCCGCGCCCATGTGCCAATCGGCCCTGGATGAAACCCGACAAGTCACCGCGACGTTACCCCGACCGCCCACATTGCAACGTCTGGCTTATAAATTGATTACCGTGGCGTTACCCAGCCATAAACGGCAATTCATGCGCGAAATTCTCTACGGCTGCTACCGTCACACCAACCCGTTCGACCAGGCCTGCACGCCGGTCTGGTGGGAAAAGGCCAGGGAGAACGTTGAAAATCGCCTGAAAGAGCCATTGAAAGACCATGAACTCAAACGATGGCTCAACCACCCACTGATTCGCTGGGTGCTGGGCGAGCGCCGCGAAGCCATCTATCGGCACCTAATGCAGGTAAAAGGCAATTAAGCCGCGGGCCAGAGGGCTCTAGCTATTTGATGAGCTCTCGTCGTAACCTCAGGCCATGCCCTTCATCACCCGGTTACTGACCACCTTTGTCCTCCTGTACCTGAGCATGGATGCCCGGGCCGAGAAGTTGCGCATTGTCACCGAACCCTGGGCGCCTTATGTCTACGAAGAGAACGGCCAGGTCCTGGGACTCGACTACGAAACCACCGCCATTGTGTTCAAGCGCCTGGGCATTGATGTGCAATGGCAACTGCTGCCGTGGAAACGTTGCCTGGCGATGCTTGAGCAGGGCCTGGCGGACGGTGCGCTGGACATTTTCCACAGCAACGAACGCGACGCCATGCTGCTTTACCCCAGCGAACCGCTCTCGGACGTGGAGTTCGTGATGTTCTACGCCAACGCCCGCCCCCATCCCTTTCGCACGCTCAATGACTTGGTCGGCCTGACCGTGGGCACCTCGCCCGGTTATCTGTACAGCCAGGCCTTCAGAGAATCGCCCCTGTTCAAACGTGAGACGGCACCCACCCATGAAGCCAACTTTGGCAAGTTGCAACTGGGCCGGATTGACCTGCTCATCACCGACCGCCGGGTGGGTCGGCACGTACTCAAGCAAATGCAACTGGGCGACCAGATCACCGAAAACCCCGTGGTTGTGAGCCGTCAAAGCCAATACCTGGCGGTGCGGCGCAACGCCGGGATGGATCTGCTGGTGCAGCGCTTCAGCGCCGAGCTCAAGCGCTTCAAGCGCGAACCGGCCTATGCCGAGCTGATCGCCCGCTATGGCGCCGTTCCGTCTGCCAGGACCAAACCGTCCAGCCCGGTGCAGCGTTGAAATAAACCGTTGAGCAGCAGGAAAGCGGCGCACGGCGTTTGCTCTGTTATACTCCGGCCTTCCCGCCAGGCTCACGCCCGGACGCCCGGTCTTGCAAAAGGCATCCCGACACCGCTACAGCGCAGCTTCCAGCCCGCGCGAGCCCTGTCCGGACCTGCCTTCCAGACTCGGCAGGACCGGACGGGATGACGTCTTTTTGTTGAACGTCATTCGCGCCCGGCAAGACTATCCCATTGGGCCAGGCCCTCACTAAAACAGGATTACTCATGTCCTTTGCTTCCCTCGGTCTCTCCGAGGCTTTAGTCCGCGCCATCGAGGCTGCCGGCTACACCCAGCCTACCCCGGTGCAACAGCGGGCCATCCCCGCCGTGTTGCAAGGTCGCGATCTGATGGTCGCGGCGCAGACAGGCACTGGTAAAACCGGTGGTTTTGCCCTCCCTATCCTGGAGCGGCTTTTCCCCAACGGTCACCCAGACAAATCCCAGCGTCACGGCCCGCGCCAACCGCGCGTCCTGGTCCTGACCCCAACCCGCGAACTGGCAGCCCAGGTACACGAGAGCTTCAAGATCTATGCTCGCGACCTGAAATTCGTCAGTGCCTGCATTTTCGGCGGCGTTGGCATGAACCCTCAGGTCCAGGCCATGGCCCGTGGCGTCGACGTGCTGGTGGCCTGTCCGGGTCGTTTGCTCGACCTGGCCGGCCAGGGCAGCGTCGATCTGTCCCACGTGGAAATCCTCGTGCTGGACGAAGCCGACCGCATGCTCGACATGGGCTTTGTCCATGACGTGAAGAAAGTGCTGGCCCGCCTGCCCGCCAAGCGTCAGAACCTGCTGTTCTCGGCGACGTTCTCCAAGGACATCACCGACCTGGCCGGCAAGCTGCTGCACAACCCGGAACGCATTGAAGTCACACCGCCAAACACCACGGTCGAGCGCATCGAACAACGTGTGTTCCGCCTGGCGGCCAGCCACAAGCGTGCCCTGTTGGCGCACCTGATTACCGCCGGCGCCTGGGAACAGGTCCTGGTGTTCACCCGCACCAAGCACGGCGCCAACCGTCTGGCCGAGTACCTGGACAAACATGGCCTGCCGGCCGTGGCGATCCACGGTAACAAGAGCCAGAACGCCCGCACCAAGGCCCTGGCCGACTTCAAGGCCGGCGAAGTGCGCATTCTGGTTGCCACCGACATCGCCGCTCGCGGTCTGGACATCGACCAGTTGCCCCACGTGGTCAACTTCGAGTTGCCGAACGTCGATGAAGACTACGTACACCGTATCGGCCGTACTGGCCGGGCCGGCCGTTCGGGCGAAGCGATCTCGCTGGTCGCGCCGGACGAAGAGAAACTGCTCAAAAGCATCGAGCGCATGACCAAGCAGAAAATCGCCGATGGCGACCTGATGGGCTTCGATGCCAGCACCATCGAGGCCGAGAAGCCTGAAGTGCGTGAACGTCCGGACGTGCGCAACCCACGCAATGCCCGTGGCCCTCGCGGTGACGGTCCAAATGGCGGCGGCGGTGGTGGCGGCGGCCGTAAAGACAAAGGCAAGGACAAGGGCAAGGAAAAATCGGCCAGCACCAGTCGCGGCGAACGCCCGGCTCGCGAGCACAAGCCTCGCGAAGGTACTCCGGCCCGTGAACAGCAGCGCCCGGCACCACGTGCCGCTGCCGATCGCGCACCGGACGAGTTCCTGGACGACGATATCGATAACTTCGGCAACCGCGTCGATTACGTGCCGCAGCAGAAACCCGCCCAGGGTCGCGGACGTCGTCCTGGCGCACCGGCACAGGGCGCGGCGGGCGCAGGTGCTCCTCGTGGCCAATCCCAGGGGCGTCAGAACGGCCCGCGCAACAGCAACGGCTCGTCCACCGGCACCCCGCCGGCCAAGCGCAGCGGCCCGCGCAACGGCGCACCTCGTGACGGCCAGGCCCGCCGCGAAGACTCCCGCCCTCGCCGCCCGGCACGTGACGAGCAGCCTCGTCAGGAACCTGCCGTGCAAGCCCCTCGTGGTAACCAGCCGAAGATCATGCACAAGGAGTCGAAGATCGATCGATTCCCGACGCCTGAACAGCTGGATCAACTGCCAAGCCGTCCACGGGGCGAGAAGCCGGCACTGCTGACCCGCAATCGCTGAGTTTCTCCAAGCCGTAAAAATGCCCCTGATCTCGCGATCAGGGGCATTTTTTTTGAGTAACGCCAACTTCACCCCGTGGGAGCGAGCCTGCTCGCGATTGCGGTGGTTCAGCCAGTACAGAGGTTGACTGACCCATGGCAATCGCGAGCAGGCTCGCTCCCACAAGGGGTCATGTGCGGTTCACAAGATTCCATACGGCAATAAAAAACGCCCCTGATCCAAGATCAGGGGCGTTTTTTGTCAGGCGCGAATGTTATTTCGCTTTGACACCTTCAAACGAAACGTACAGCTCGACCACGTCGGACGTTGGGCCCAGGTCTTTCTGCTTGCCGAAATCGGAACGCTTGATGCTGGTGGTCCCTTCGAAGCCGGCACGGTAGCCGCCCCACGGGTCCTTGCCTTCACCCAGGAAGGTGGCTTTGACCACGACAGGCTTGGTCACGCCCAGCAGGGTCAGGTCACCAGCCACGTCGGCGGTTTCCTTGCCATCAGCGTTCTTGCCGGTGGATTTGACGCTGGTGGACACGAAGGTGGCCTTGGCAAATTTGCTCGCGTTCAGGAAGTCAGCACTGGCGATGTGCTTGTCGCGCTCGGCGTGGTTGGTGAACACGCTGGCGGTGTTCACGTTGAACTCGATCTTGCTGTCTTCAGGCTTGGCGGCGTCGAAGTTGAACTTGCCGTCGATGTCCTTGAAGGTACCGGTGATGTAGCTATAGCCCAGGTGGCTGATCTTGAAGTCGACGAAGGCGTGTTGGCCTTCCTTGTCGACCACGTAGTCGGCAGCCATGGCCTGACCGGCCGACAGCAGGGCAGAACCGATTGCCAGGGCGGCGAGCGTTTTTTTCAACATGCTTTCTATTCCTTTGGAGTCGAGGTTGAACATCAGGCTTGGCGTCCCAGCATGCGCTTGAGGGTCGCGTCACGATCGATAAAGTGGTGTTTCAATGCTGCCAACGCATGGAGGCCGGAGAAAATTACCAGCGCCCATGCCAGGTAGAAGTGAATCTGGCCGGCAACGTCTGCCTGATCGGGCAGTCCGGACACCAGCGCGGGTACTTCAAACAGACCAAACACCGGAATCCCGACACCGTCTGCGGTGGAAATCAGGTAACCGGCAATCATCACGGCGAACAACCCGAGATACAGTGCGCTATGGCCAAGCTTGGCGCCGACGCGGGTCAGGCGGCCATAGGTTGACAAGGTCGGTGGTGGCGGACTGACAACCCGCCAGATCACCCGCAGCAACATGACCGCCAGCAGCACCAAGCCAATGCTCTTGTGCAGGTCCGGCGCGTCTTTACGCCAAGTGCTGTAGTAATCCAAGCCGACCATCCACAGCCCCAGCGCGAACAGCCCGTACACCACCAGTGCAATGCCCCAGTGCAAAACGATGCTGACCCAGCCATAGCGAGAAGAAGAGTTGCGTAGCTGCATTGCTCATATCCTGTGAAAACTGCGACCAAGACTAGCGAGTTATCTATCGATTTAAAGCGGAAAATTTTGCTTTGAAATATCGAGAAATACGATCATCAGTCTGGAGGGGGTGGGTTAAGGAAAGATTAAAGGGGAAACGGCGGGTGATGGCGAGGCGATCAGGCAGCCTTTGGGGCCTGTATGGACCTCATCACGAGCAGGTTCGCTCCCACAGGGGACCGCACCGGAGCCGTCACCGCCGTCCAACTATTTGTTCCATTCAATATATATCTATCGCCATTTTCACTTTCACCCTTGATCAAATGAGCGCTCCACAACTCATTGAACAAGGTGAACAAAATGGCTGTTCGTTATACCCATTTTAAAGCTAACGGCTCGCCGCAATTACCCCCTAATCAAACGATGTCCCCGGGGCAATACCTAAAATCCAGTAATGGGCGGTTCCGATTGATATTGCAGGCCGATGGAAACTTGGTAATCAAGGACCGCGAGGCAATTATCTGGACCGCTGGTGATAAACAACCTCACAGCGTCACGTTGTATCCAAGGAGAATGCGTGAACCTCTACAATTCGTCGTCAGCAACAGCGGCTTTCTTTATGATCCGTCCAGACGGCGATTGTGGATCGCCGAAAGCACCCACAGTACTGATAAGTCACTTTGGTATAACACTTGTATGACCATGCAGGACGATGGAAACCTAGTCATTTTTGACATGCGAACAGGCAACCTCTGCTGGGCCCGCTTTGGCTTCGTTCCGGGACGTATGTCGAAGCCGAAGCGGGTCAGGATCCTGTTTGAGGACGTGCCAATTCATACGTGGTCATTTTCGTTACCCCCCCTCTAAAAATTCTCTTAGGTAATGTTACTTAATGGGGTACTCGGACCTGTGGATCCATATCGCATCTGTACGCCAATTGAGGGTCGTATTTTTTAAGCGTCATACGACCGTCAGTAAAGCCTCTACTGGCGAGCATTATAAAGAACATCAAAGCTTCTATCGGTTTCATGGTCGCTCCAGTTTACGAGCCTGAAACTTGAAGAATTAGTTTACCGAACACTCAGGCTTATATGGATCGATGGAGCATTTGTGTGCTAACTGCGGATCTCTTTTTGGAATCATCGGAATTGTCAAAGGATCCCGGCATTCGCCATACACACATCCATATATCGAAACCAATACAACCACTGCCATTAGTATTTTCATACGCGCTCCTGTTTTTCGAGGAGCCTAGACTTATGGCTTGGTAAGCGCTATAGCCTGCTTCTGGTTAAAGGGTGGGAAGTTTCCGATATATCGCCAAGGCGTGTAGGACGTAGCGCTTATTAAGCGACGCCGGGCTTTGAGTGGCGCCGCCGGTACGCTTGATACTGGATAAAAAACGCGGCCCTTGAGCCGCGTTCTTTCCACCTGATCGTTACTGAGCCTTGGTTTCAGTAGTCGTCGTCGGTTTGACTGCCGGCTTCTTCGCCGGCGGGGCCTTTTTCACCGGAGCCTTGGCCGGGGCTTTTTTGGCCGGGGTCTTGGCGGCTGGTTTTTTCACCGCTGGTTTGGTGGTTGCTTTCTTGGCGGGCTCAACTTTCGCCGGGGCTGGCGCGGATGGTGCCACCGGTGCGGGCGCTGGGGCGGGTGCCGGCACTGGAGCAGGCGCTACCGGCTCCGGAGCCTTGACCGGCTCCGGCTTCTTGTCGTCATCCGAGCCACCAAACAGGTTGGAGAAAAAATTACCCTTCTTCGCCGCCACCGCACCGGCAGCTGCTGCCGCTGCCACCGGCACGACCTTGGCCGGTTCAAACGATTTGCCCGCCGCCAGGTCTTCAACCTGGCTGGCTGCCCGCTGACCGCTACGCAACGCGCCCTCCAGGGTGCCCGGATACAAGGTATCGGTGTGTTCGCCGGCAAAGGCTACGCGCTGCAACGGCATTTCCCACAGGCGCCAGTACTTGCTGATCTGGCCCGGTCCGAAGGCCAGGTACGCGCCGCCCATGGACGGGTCGGTGCTGTAGCGGCGAATTTCATAACCGGTGAAAGCACCCCGGGCCTGCGGGTAAAACGCGTGCAAGCGAATCAGCACCTGATCGGCCATCTGCTTGTCACCAAAGGCCTGCATCACCCGGGCGTTGTCGCCGGACAGATTGATGACCACATTGGCGCCGCCCTTCATGGCCGGCTCGATCCACATCATGCCCAGACCGGTGTTGCTGTAGATCTCACCCGACATGCGCGCCTTGCTGTCCCAGACCGGGGTCTTGAACTTGAGCATGATCTGGTCGCGCCAGCCGTAGTTGGTGCCCTTGATCGCGCCCTGATGCCGGGCGTCCAGGGCCGGGGTCAGCTGGATTTTGTTCAGGGCTCGCAACGGCACCGCCAGCACTACGTAGTCAGCTTGATAGCCGACGCTGCCAACCTTGACGGTAACGCCGTCCTTGTCCTGGGAGATGGCCGAGACGGGCGAGCTGGTCTTGATGGTTTTCAGTTGCTTGACGAAAGCCTGGGCCAACACAGGGCTGCCACCCAGCAGGCGCGCGGCGCGCAGGTCACGGTCGGACACACCACGGTAGACCCGGGTTTGCTGGGCAAAATACAGCAACGACAGTCGCGACGGCTCGTCATAGCGGGTGCGGATCTGCTGGTTCACCAACTGCCGCGCGGTGGTCGGCAATTGCAGACGGTCGAGCCAGTTGGAGACACTGATCTGGTCCAGTGCGTGCAACGTGTTGTTGGCCGACGGGTTCTGTGGGTCTTCAATGGAACGGGCCAGGTCGTCCAGGGTGGTTTCGTAACGTTTGAGGGCCTCAGCCGTGGCCGGTTGCTTGGTCGCCAGGTCAGCGGCGGTGAGGTAGGTGCCGTCGATCAAATAGCTGGGGGTGCGCACGAACTCCGGGGCCGGTGTGGTGCTCAACTTGAAGGTCGAGATGTACTTGTTCAGTACCGGCTGAGTTTTTTCGTTGCCGATCCATTCACTGGTGGCCATGCCCGAACGACCGCCCAGGCTTGGCTTGGCTTCCAGCAGGGTTACCTGCCAGCCTTTGTTCTGCAGCTCGTAGGCCGCCGTGAGCCCCGCCAGGCCGCCGCCGATGACGATCACCGTCGGTTGCTTGTCCTTGGCCAGCGCACACACGCTGAACAGCCCTATCACCACCAGCGCACAGGCGCGCAGCCAACCAGCAGACATTCAGCGAACTCCGGAATAAAACGCAGGAACGATCAGTTTTTCGAGCCAGACGGCTCAGAGAACGGCGAAGAATACGTCAGCCACCCCAGCGCCGCCAGCGGCGTCTATCGCCTTACTCAAGGTAGCAGGAATGACACAATGGGTTGTCCCCGGGGCTGCCATTGCATAGGCTTGCCCGATTGTTTTGCCCGCGCCCGCCGCGAGCCGCCTCGAGGAGACTGTATATGGGCCTGAATAACCAGTGGATGCAACGCGACCTCGCGGTGCTATGGCATCCCTGCACCCAGATGAAAGACCACGAAAAGCTGCCGCTGATCCCGATCAAGCGCGGTGAAGGCGTGTGGCTGGAAGACTTCGAAGGCAAGCGCTACCTCGATGCCGTCAGTTCCTGGTGGGTCAACGTGTTCGGCCATGCCAACCCGCGGATCAACCAGCGCATCAAGGACCAGGTCGATCAACTGGAGCATGTGATCCTCGCCGGCTTCAGTCACCAGCCGGTGATCGAACTGTCCGAGCGCCTGGTGAAGATGACGCCTGAAGGCCTGACCCGGTGTTTCTACGCCGATAACGGCTCGTCCTGCATCGAAGTGGCGATGAAGATGAGCTTTCACTACTGGATCAATCGTGGCCAGCCGGCCAAGAAGCGCTTCGTCACCCTGAGCAACAGCTACCACGGCGAAACCATCGCAGCGATGTCGGTGGGCGACGTGCCGCTGTTCACCGAAACCTACAAGGCGTTGCTGCTGGACACGATCAAAGTGCCGAGCCCCGATTGCTACCTCCGCCCCGAAGGCATGAGCTGGGAAGAGCATTCGCGCAATCTGTTCGCGGCCATGGAACAGACCTTGGCCGAACACCACGACACCGTGGCCGCTGTAATCGTCGAGCCGCTGATCCAGGGCGCCGGCGGCATGCGCATGTATCACCCGGTGTACCTGAAGCTGCTGCGCGAGGCGTGTGATCGCTATGGCGTGCACCTGATCCACGACGAAATCGCCGTCGGCTTCGGCCGCACCGGCACGATGTTCGCCTGTGAACAGGCCGGTATCACCCCGGACTTCCTTTGTTTGTCCAAGGCCCTGACCGGCGGCTACCTGCCGCTGGCGGCGTGCGTGACGACCGATGAGGTCTACAGCGCGTTCTACGACGACTACCCGACCCTGCGCGCCTTCCTGCATTCCCACAGCTACACGGGCAACCCGTTGGCCTGCGCGGCGGCCCTGGCGACGCTGGATATCTTCGAAGAAGACAACGTCATCGAAAACAACAAGGCCCTGGCCCAACGCATGGCAAGCGCCACCGCGCACCTGGCCGATCACCCGAATGTGGCCGAAGTGCGCCAGACCGGCATGGTCCTGGCCATCGAGATGGTCAAGGACAAGGCGAGCAAGACCGCTTACCCATGGCAGGAACGTCGCGGCCTGACGGTGTTCCAGCATGCTCTGGAGCGCGGCGCATTGCTGCGGCCGCTGGGCAGCGTGGTGTATTTCCTGCCGCCGTATGTCATCACCCCCGAGCAAATCGACTTCCTGGCTGAAGTGGCCAGCGAGGGCATCGACATCGCCACCCGGGACAAGGTCAGCGTGGCGGTGCCGAAGGATTTTCATCCAGGATTCCGTGATCCGGGTTAAACCCCGGTGTTCTTGTTGGAATACTGTTGTGGCGAGGGGATTTATCCCCGCTGGGCTGCGCAGCAGCCCTAAAACCGGACACTCCGATACTTCAGGCAAATCGCGTTGTAAGCATTTGGGGTTGCTTCGCAGCCCAGCGGGGCGGTGCGACGTTTCGCTAAATCCCCTCGCCACAGGTTTAACTTTTTCAGAGATTCGAAATGAGACTGTCCCGCTTCTTCATCGACGCCCCCCTCAGCCTCGGCGCTCACGAACTGCCCGAAGCCCAGGCCCACTACATCGGTCGGGTGCTGCGCATGGCCGAGGGCGATGCGGTGCAGGTGTTCGACGGCTCTGGCCAGGAGTTTCGCGGCACCCTGGCCGAAGTCGGCAAAAAACGCGTGCTTGTGCAGTTGAACGAACAATTCGCCGGGCAGGTTGAATCGCCCTTGCGCATCCACCTCGGTCAGGGCCTGTCCCGGGGCGAGCGCATGGACTGGGCGATCCAGAAAGCTACCGAACTGGGCGTCAACGAGATCACGCCGATTTTCAGCGAGCGCTGCGAAGTGCGCCTCAAGGACGAACGCGCCGACAAACGCCTGTTGCACTGGCGCCAGGTGGCGATCAGCGCTTGCGAGCAGTGCGGGCGCTCCACCGTGCCGGTGATCCACCCGCCGCTGCTACTGGCCGACTGGCTGAAGCAAACCGACGCCGAACTGAAACTGGTGCTGCACCCGGTGGCCGAGCCGCTGGTCAGCCATGCCAGACCGTCGAGCCTGGCCTTCCTGATCGGCCCCGAAGGCGGTTTGTCGGATGCCGAAGTGGCACAAGCCGGGACCGCCGGCTACCACGCCGCCCGCCTCGGCCCGCGCGTGCTGCGCACTGAAACCGCACCGGTGGTGGCACTGGCCGTGGCACAGCAGCTGTGGGGGGATTTCTAAAGTCGAATGAAGAAGCCGTGTGGGAGCGAGCCTGCTCCCTCCCACAGGACCAGCGGTGGTTATGAGCTAGAGCACATAGAACAAGATCGCCACAAAATGCAGCAAACTGCCGGCGATCACGAACAGATGCCAGATGCCATGGGCGTGCCGCAACCGATGGTCCAGCGCGAAAAAGACAATGCCGACGGTGTACAACACACCACCCGAAGCCAGCCAGGCAAAGCCGGCGCTGCCCAAGGCGGCCAATAACGGTTTGACCGCCACCAGCACGATCCAGCCCATCACCGCGTAGATCACGATCGACAGGATTCGTGCTTCAGAGCGCGGCTTGATCTCCTGCAAGATCCCGATCAGCGCCAGCCCCCAGACAATCCCGAACAAGGTCCAGCCCCACGGCCCGCGCAGGGTGACCAGGCAGAACGGCGTATAGCTGCCGGCGATCAGCAGATAGATCGAAAAGTGATCGACCTTCTGCATGATTGCTTTCTTGCGCCCGCGCACACTGTGGTAAACCGTCGAAGCGCTGTACAGCACCAGCAAGGTGAAACCGTAGATCGCCACGCTGACGATTTTCCACGCATCGCCCGTCATCCCGGCAATTACCAGCAACCACACCGCCCCGATAAAAGCCGCCACCGCCCCGACCAGGTGGGTCCAGGCGTTGAGTCGCTCTCCGTGATACATCCAGTCCCACCTCACATTCCAAAACAGACGCCAAGGCTCAGGCTTGGCGCTACAAAGTGCAATGTTTAGCTCTCTGTGGGAGCAAGGCTTGCCCGCGATGAAGATAACGCGGTGCCTCAGGAGCCTAGTCGCCTGCATCGCGAGCAAGCTTTGCTCCCACAGATCAACATCCTCCTACCGATTGGGGCACAATCGGGCGATACGAATAAGAGTCCACCCCATGCTGATCGACGAAGAATTGACCCTGAAAAAACTCGAGGTGTTCCTGGCGTTCATGCGCACCGGCAATCTTGCGCGGGCGGCGGCCGAGTTGCAGACCAGCAACGTCAGCGTACACCGGGCCATTCACTCGTTGGAAAGCGCCTTGCGTTGCCCGTTGTTCAAGCACGAGGGCCGCAACCTCACCCCCCTGGAAAGCGCTTACGTGCTGGAAGAACGCACACAGAAGCTGATTCAGGACGTGATCGAAAGCGTGCGCCTGACCCGTGAAGCCGCCGGGTTTTCCGCGGAGCGGTTCAAGCTCGGCTCGCTGTATTCACTGACGGTCAAGACCGTGCCGCAGTTGATCATGGGCCTGAAGATCCGCCGCAGCGAACTGAACATCGACCTGATCCTGGGCTCGAACATCGACCTGCTGTACAAGCTCAAGAACATGGAGGTGGACGCCATCCTGATCTCCCTGGACGACAGCGTGAACGACCCTGACTGCGAGCATATCGAGCTGTTTTCAGACGACATTTTTCTCGCCACGCCAGCCGATTCCGCCTTCGCCCAACGCAGTGAAGTGGACTTGGCCGAAGTGTGCAACGAAACCTTCATCACCCTCACCCAGGGCTTCGCCACCCATCAGGATGGTAATCGAGTGTTCAAGCAGGCGGGGTTCGAGCCGAAGGTGGCGATGCAGGTCAACGACATCTTCACCCTGCTGAGCATGGTCAGCTCCGGGGTCGGTTATGCCTTGCTGCCGGGACGGATTGCGGCGGTGTATGAAAACCGGGTGAAATTGATCCCGTTGCAGGAAAAGTATCGGCTTCAGCAGCACATCGGCGTGGTATTCCTGAAGGCCAAGGAGCGCGATCCGAATTTGCTGGCGTTGCTGGCGGAGTGCCGGATGTATGCCAATCGCCAGGCTTGAGACCCAGTCGCCTTCATCGCGAGCAGGCTCGCTCCCACACGGGATGGTGAACACCGATCCAATGTGGGAGCGAGCCTGCTCGCGATGAGGACAGCCCGCTCAGCGAAAATTCAAAGCCTTAGCCCAACAACCCCCGCATGATCAGATACAACAGCGAAGGCCCGAGCAAGCACCCGAGCGCCGTGTAGAACGCCGCCGTCAGGCAACCATACGGCACCAGTTTCGGATCGGTGGCCGCCAGGCCGCCGGCCACGCCGCTGGAAGTGCCCATCAACCCGCCAAAGATCACCGCACTGCGCGGATTGTTAAGGCCAATAAAAGGTGCCACGAACGGCGTCGCCACCATCACCAGGATCGCCTTGATCAAACCGGCGGCGATGGACAGCGCCATTACCTCGGAACTGGCACCGATCGCCGCGCCAGTGACCGGCCCGACGATGTAGGTCACCGCTCCGGCGCCGATGGTGGTCAGGCTCACCGCGTCGGTGTAACCGAAGGCCATCGCCACTCCGACACCGGCGATGAACGAGGTGGCCACCCCGACGAACAACGCCAGCACTCCGACGAAACCGGCGCGCTTGAGTTCCTCGACACTCACGCCGAACGCCGTGGCTACAATGGCGAAGTCACGCAGCATGGCGCCGCCCAGCAGGCCGATGCCCGAGAGCAGCGGAATGTCTACTACACCCTTCTGCCCGCCGGTCATCGCACCGCCGATGTACGACAGCACCAACCCCAGGAGAATCGCGATGGCCGAACCGTGCAGGCGGCCCTTGGTGAACGTGTCGCTGATCCAGTACGACACCCACATGGTGATGCCGACAATCGCAAAGCCACTGAGCAGACCGTAGCCGGTGATCACTTTCATCATTGATTCGTACATGGCAATCACCCGACTGTCTTGGCGGAAACATCGGTTTCAGGCCCTTTGTTGCCGATGCGCACCAGCACCGGCACCATCGCAAAGGCAATCACCACCGCCAGGGTCCCAGCCAGAATCGCCATTGGCCCGCCCTTGAGCGCGCCATAGACGTTTTGCTGGGCCGCCATCGCGACCACGATAGGAATGTAGATCGCACTCCAGAATTCCACGCCGGCTTCGGATTTGCCCTTGAACAGGCCGCGTTTGCTCAGGTAACTGCCCAGGCCGATCAACAGCAGCATCGCAATGCCGACACCGCCGACGTTGGCCGGCACGCCGATCAGTTTGCCCAGCAGCTCACCGATGAAAATACCCGCCAGGGTACAAAAGGCCAAAAACGCCACACCGTAAATAATCATTGTTGTAGTCCTCAAAGTGCATCGTCGAAGTTGTTGTTTTTGTGCTTCGCCAGCTTGAGTCGGTGGTTTAGGGTCGGCGGCGTCCCTCCTCTCTGAGCAGCGTCTGCAAGGTGTCCAGGCGCGCACCGTCGAAGGCAATGACGGTGCCCTGCTCGAACACCCGACGCGCCAGTCCCGTCAAAACCGCACCGGGTGGCAGTTCGATCTGTAACCGCACGCCTCGCTCGTAGGCGCTTTGCACGGTGCCGCGCCAATCCACCACGCGGCACATGTTGAAGGCCAGGTCCTCACGCAAGGCGTCGGTGTTCACCACGGGCCGGGCACGACTGCCGCTCAGATAACCCAAAGCGGGCGCTTTCAACGGCACGTCGGCAAACGCCTGGGCCAGTGCCCGGGCCGGGACCTCCAGCAACGGGCAGTGGGACGGTACGCTCACCGCCAACCGACACGCTTTCGCGGCGCCCTGGCGGCGTGCTCTCTCGGCAACGCTGGCCATGGCCTCGTCACTGCCAGCGATGACCACCTGGTTATCGGCATTGATGTTGGCCAGGTAAACCGGCGTCATGGCGCTGTGTACCTGCGCGAGCAACGCCTCCACTGTCGCCAGATCAAGGCCGATGATCGCCGTCATGCCGTAGCCTCGCGGATACGCCTGCTGCATCAGTTCGCCACGCAGGCTGACCAGGCGCAATGCATCATCGAACCCCAGCGCACCAGCCACCACCGCCGCCGGGTACGCGCCGATGGACAGGCCCGCGACGTAATCCGGCACAGGTGCCTGTTCCAACAATTGCCGGGCCGCCGCGACACCCGCGATCAACAGACACAGTTGTACGGCTCGGGTCGATTGCAACGCCTCGGTGCTGTCCAGCTGTCGTACGTTTTCGCCGAGCACTTCACAGGCCAGTTCCAGCAGTTGCGGCGACACGCCCTGGAGCATGCCCGCTCGCTGCGCACCCTGGCCTGGGAATACCAAAAGGCTGCTCACGCCACTTGCTCCAGCGCCGGTTGCCATGGATCGGTCACCAGACGCGCCTGAAGATTATCCTTGAGCAATACCCGCCGCGCCGAGCCGGCCCACTCGCGCAGGGCGACGGCGCCGAAGGGGGTTTGCAGTTGCATGTCCACGGCGCACGTCGAACCGTCCAGTTGCGCCAACAAATCCCTGGCCTGAATACGATCCAGCGGATCCGGTGTGCGCAGGATCAAGTCCAGATCGCTGCGTGCATGCAGCACCTCGATGCCACTGGCCAGTTCAAATCCGGCGCTGCCGCTGACGCCCCAGATCCAGCCGCTGGCATTCAGCATTGGCCGCACTTGAGCGAGCGCCTGCAACGCCGGCAAGTCACGCCGCAATGCGACATGGCAAAGGTCCTCCGGGCGCACCCGGTGCTGGATCGCCGCCACCGGCATCGACGTGGCGTAACGCTGTTCCCGCGAGACGCCTCGCACGCCCACGGCAATGTGTCCCGGCGCGGTGATCGCTCGCCGCACCACCACCGGCTGCTCAAGGCTCAAGGACTCAATGACCCACGCCGGCGCATCCGCAGGCAACGCCTGTGGAGTCATTCCCCATAGCAGGTCGTGGGCCAGGAAGGTGCTCACCACTGCGCTCTCAACAATTGGCGAACGGTGCTGGAAGCCGCACGATGCGTCGCCCCGAGACGGCTGCTCAGGTCCCGAGGCGCACCTGCCACTTCGTTGATCGCCTGTTGCAGACAATCCCTGACCCGTGCCAGATCCGCCGCGTTTGGCTGTTCGATCTGCTCCACCGACAGGGTTTCCCAGAGCAAACCGAGGCTGGCGAAACTGTCGATGTCGTAGGCCATCGGCGGCACGCTGGCGGCCAGGGCCTCAAGCTCTTCGACACTGCGCAGGGTCACCCGCGCCGCCGAGGCCTTGCCCATGGCGTGGACCATCACGCCCGGATCACGCAAGGCGATCAACCGGTTGGCCTGATAACCGTGGGCCAGGAACGCCCCGGACATCGCCTTGCCCACCAGCAAACCAATCACCGGATGCCCGGCCAGCCGTGCTCGGGCATAACTGTCCGCGGCACCGGCCAGGGCCTGATGAATGCCGAGGGCTTCTTCGCGACGACCATAGGCTTGGCTCGGCACATCGACGATGGCAATCAGCGCGCGCTTGCTGGACGCATCACGGTCGGCGTCAATAGCCTCATCCACGGCCTTGGCCAAGCCCCAGCCTTCCAGCAAACCGACTTCGCCGTTGCGGGCACGAGGGAAACGGCTATCGGGATCGGCCACGACGGCCAACAGCCGCACGTTCTGCTCGCCCAGCGTGACGTCGGCCACTTTCAGAGAAGCGGGCAATCCTGCCAACGGCGTGGCGCCGTCGCTCAGAGCCGCGAACCAGCGCAAGCCTCTCAACGAATACGAATTCATGGGCGTTCTCCCTGATACAGCTGGCGAACCGCGGCCGGTTCGATTTGCACTTCAGTGTCCAGTCGGGCCAAACGTTGCAGGAACACCTCGGCCTGACCGCTGCGGTGCTCGGCGGGTACACCCAACTGCAACAACTGGCTGACTTGCTCGCGGATCTGCGCCACGTCATCAGCCACATAGCGGTCCACCAACCCGGTGGCGAAGCGTTGCTCACCGCCGGTCAGGCTCCAGATGAACGGCCGATCACGGGAATCGTATTCGTCGATCCCGGCTTCCTGCTCGATCACTTGCGGACCGTTCAGGCCCAGTCGCGCTTCCTGGGTCACCAGCAGATAGCTGCACAGCCCAGCGGCGATGGACATGCCGCCAAAACAACCGACGCTGCCGGCCACCACGCCGATGACGGGCTGGTACTGGCGCAAGTCGACAATCGCCGAATGAATCTCGGCAATCGCCGCCAGCCCCAGATTGGCCTCTTGCAGACGCACGCCGCCGGTTTCCAGCAGCAACACGGCGCGGGTCGGGATGCCCTTGCGGTTGTCTTCAGCGGCCAGCTCCAGCGCGCCGGCGATCTTCGCCCCGCCGACTTCGCCAAGGCTGCCACCCTGGAACGCGCCTTCGATGGCCGCGATCACCACCGGCAGGCCATCCAGCAAGCCCTTGGCGATCACCACACCGTCGTCGCTTTGCGGCACCACGCCCTGGCGCAGCAGCCACGGCGACATGACTCGCTGAAAGGGGTCGAGCAGTTCACGGAATGAACCGTTATCCAGCAAGGCCTTGGCCCGTTGCCGGGCACCCAGCTCGACGAAGCTGTGTTTGTTGAGCAACGCGGCGCTGTCAGTCATGGCCGATCTCCTCGAAGCCCTGTTCCAGGCGCAAACGCACCACCCCGGGGGTGGCGCCGAAATCGTGGATGTCGATCGCCAGGGCCGGCGGCATCTGGCCGTCGAACATGCGGGCGAACAGGTGTTGCCAGCGTTGTTCACTGCCGTTGACCGAGGTCTGCACCTGAATGGTCAACTTGCCCGCCAGGCCCGGCTCGATCAGCACTTCCAGGTCGCCCGAGCCGACACAGCCCACCAGCGCCCGGCCCCGTGGCGGCTGCCCGGCGGGAAATTCAAAAGATAAGGTTTGCATCAGCACACTCCTGGGAAGAGGCCATCGCCGCGCTCGATACGGTCGAGGAACAGGCAGGCGGCGAGCAAGTCAGCAGCGCCGCCGGGCGAGGCGTTCATGGCAATCAGTTGTTGGTCCAGCGCATGCAACTGGCGACGACCGCCCAGGCTGGCACTGCCACCGGCGTCGAGCACCGCTCTGGCACCGTGCTGCATGGCCTGCAAACCCGGCTCACCGGCGCGGTAGAGCACGCAGGTGTCGGCCAACGTCGTCATGATCGCCAACAAGGCATCGAGCCGAGCGTTCTGTTCTCCCGCCCCCGCCGCGCGACTGCGCTTGAGTTGTGGCAGGCCCAGGCCGGTGACGGCCGGGAACGCCAGTTGCGCTTCTTCCCGGGCACCGCGCACGCCGTAGCGTTGGGCCACTTGAGCGCCATGGCTGAAAGGTTTGGGGGCGTAGCGATCGTTAAGCAAGGCCAGGCGGGCGGCACGTAAAGTGACGGCGCTGGCGACGCTGGATTCAGGTTCCAGCGCGGCCGCAGCTACCAACAACCCCAACGCCCAGATCGCGCCGCGGTGGGTGTTCACACCATCGGTGGTAGCGAGCATCGCCGCTTCCCCCTCACGGCCGATCCGCCCAAGGGCTTCGCGCAACGGCAGGCCGATCTCGCCGCATTCAAGGGCGGCGTCGGCCATTTCCTTGAATGCCGGCCACAGCGACAGCGCCGAAGCGTGCATCAGCCCCAAGTGCAGATCAGTGTGGGCGCCATTGCCGCGCCGATCCACCAGGGCCGGTTTGGGTGACAGGTCGGCTTCGTCGATCAGCGCGTCCACGGCCATATCCGCCAAGCGCTCGGCCAAGGACAATTTTTTCGGTTGCAGGTTGAAGGCGTGCATTTACCAACTCCTGAACTTGGCGGGCGGGTTGTAGAGACCACCGGACCACTCCACCAGATCGGCCACGCTCTTGGCGGCGAGCAACTCGCGGGTGGCATCGGTGCGACGAATGCCGAGGTCTTCAGGCAGGGCAATCAAGCCTTCGCGGCGCATACGGGCAGTGTCTTTCGGGTTATGGCGCAAACCGATGGCAGTGACCCCGGCCACGGCCGCGATCATTGCCTGACGCTCTTCCAGCGAGCGGGCCTTGTACAGGTAGGCGATGCCTTCTTCGGTGAGCAAATGGGTGACGTCGTCGCCGTAGATCATGATCGGTGCCAGGGGCATGCCGGCTTTTTTCGCCACCTCCACCGCGTCGAGGGTTTCGACGAAGGTGGGTTTGCCGCCCTCCTGGAAGGTCTCGACCATCTGCACCACCAGTTTCTTGCCGCGCTCAAGCAGCGGCGCCTCACCATCGCCGTGGCGCATGTCGAGCCAGGCCGGCGTGCCGTGACGGCGCCCCCGCGGGTCGTGGCCCATGTTCGGCGCACCGCCGAAACCGGCCAGTCGGCCACGGGTCACCGTCGAAGAATGTCCGTCACCGTCCACCTGCAAAGTGGCGCCGATGAACAGGTCCACCGCGTATTGCCCGGCCAGTTGGCAGACCATGCGGTTGGAGCGCAGCGAGCCGTCATGACCGGTGAAGAACACGTCCGGCCGCGCGGCGATGTAGTTTTCCATGCCCAGTTCGGTGCCAAAGCAATGCACGCTTTCGACCCAGCCGCTTTCGATGGCCGGAATCAGGGTTGGATGGGGATTGAGGGTCCAGTTACGGCAGATCTTGCCCTTCAGGCCGAGGGACTCGCCGTAGGTCGGCAGGATCAGCTCGATGGCGGCGGTGTTGAACCCGATGCCGTGATTGAGGGACTGGACATTGTGTTTTTCGTAGATCCCGCGGATGGCCATCATCGCCATCAACACATGCACCGGCTTGATGTGGCGCGGGTCGCGAGTGAACAACGGTTCGATGTAGAACGGCTTGTCGGCCACCACCACGAAATCGACCCAGGACGCCGGGATATCAACCCGTGGCAGGTCGCTGACATCGTCCACCAATTGGTTGACCTGGACGATGACGATGCCATCGCTGAAGGCCGCCGGCTCGATCAGCGCGGGGGTATCTTCGGTGCTGGGGCCGGTGTAGATATTGCCGGCACGGTCGGCCATGAACCCGGCCGAGAGCACCACGTTGGGAATCAGGTCCACCACCAACCGGGCATAGAGCTCGATGTAGGTGTGGATCGCGCCGACTTCCAGCAGACCGTCTTCGAGCAACTGGCTGATGCGCAGGCTCTGGGTTCCGGCGAAGGAAAAATCCAGCTTGCGGGCAATGCCGCGTTCGAACAGGTCCAGGTGTTCGGAGCGACCGACGCTGGGCATGATCATGTGCAGGTCGTGCAGCTTCGCCGGGTCGACTTTGGCCAGAGAGCGTGACAGGAAATCCGCCTGCTTCTGGTTATTGCCTTCCAGCACCACGCGATCGCCCGGAAGGATCAACGCCTCCAGCGCCGCGACGATCTTGTCGGTGGGCAACACCACACCGTCGGCAAGCCCCTTCACCAGCTCGAGACGCCGCTGCTTTTCGCAACGCCGCCGCGTCCAGCGCGAGTCGGGGGATATTGTTGTTGTCATGACCACTCCACGGGTTCGCTGTCGTGGGGGTCACATTAGGAGTGTTGTGGCGCGGGCATCAATCAAGCTAAGTGGCGAACTATTACGGTTAGGGTAATGGTCTGCGCATAGGGTCCATTCGGGCGGTATTCACATACTCAAACAGCCCCCAACAAAAAGCCCCGCTTCCTTTCAGAAGCGGGGCTTTTTGCGTATCAGGCCAGTTGAGGCTGTGCGCTCATGGGCTGAAGCGGCAGTAACGGAGCGTGGGGATCGGCCTTGACCGATGCACGCCACGCCGACAGCCATTCGGTATGCCCCTCGCTCCAGACCTGCTCATGCAGGCGGGACAGGGCCACCGGGTCGCTCAGCAGCGCCAGTCGCTCGCTGTTGTTCAGGCCCGCCGGGCCCACCTTGAGGGCATGACGAACCCGTTCGATCCGCAGCCATTCGATCGGCTCGGCCTGGCCGTGACGCGAGGTGGCCAGCGCAAAGGCCAGGGCGTTCTGTTGCGGATCGACCACTGCGCGGATGAAACCGTCGTTCAGCGCGTGCCAACGGTTTTCATGAGTGTACTGGTCAGTCGACAGCAGTTCCTGTGGCGGTGCGTATTCCTCGGGGATCAGGAACAGGCTTTCATCGCGGGACTTCAAGCCAAGGCCCACTCGGCTGGAGATTACCGACACCGGAATCGACAGCATCAGCGAACCGACGATCGGCACCAACCACCACAAAAAGCTCGGGTTCAGCCAGATCACCAGCAAGGCCCAGAAGAAGCCCAGCAGGGTTTGCGGGCCGTGGCGTTTGACGGCTTCGCTCCAGGGCGTGGAGTCGTCGTCACGTTTGGGCGAGTTCCAGGTAGCGGCCCAACCCAGGAAGGCGGCGAGCACGAAGCGGGTGTGGAAAATCATCCGCACCGGCGCCAGCAGCATGGAGAACAACATCTCCAGCAGCATCGACATCGTTACCTTGAACTTGCCACCAAACTCTTTCGCGCCCTTGGCCCAGATCAGGATGATGCTCAGCAGCTTGGGCAGGAACAGCAACACGATGGTGGTGGAGAACAGCGCGATGGCTTTTTCCGGATGCCACTGCGGCCACAACGGGTACAACTGGCGTGGCTCGAGGAAGTATTGCGGTTCCATCAGCGTGTTCACCGCCAGCAGCGCGGTGGATAGCACCAGGAAGAAGAACCACAGCGGTGCCGACAGATAGGACATCACGCCGGTCAGGAATACCGCGCGATGCACCGGGTGCATGCCCTTGACCAGGAACAGCCGGAAGTTCATCAGGTTACCGTGGCACCAGCGACGGTCACGCTTGAGTTCGTCCAGCAGGTTCGGCGGCAACTCTTCATAGCTGCCCGGCAAGTCATAGGCAATCCAGACGCCCCAGCCGGCACGGCGCATCAGCGCTGCTTCAACGAAGTCGTGGGACAGGATGGCCCCGGCGAACGCCCCTTTACCAGGCAACGGCGCCAGGGCGCAGTGCTCGATGAACGGCTTCATGCGGATGATCGCGTTGTGACCCCAGTAGTGGGATTCCCCCAACTGCCAGAAGTGCAGGCCGGCGGTGAACAACGGACCGTACACCCGAGTGGCGAATTGCTGCATGCGCGCATACAGCGTGTCCATGCCCGAGGCGCGTGGCGCGGTCTGGATGATGCCAGCATCCGGCGTGGCTTCCATCAGGCGCACCAGGCTGGTCAGGCACTCGCCGCTCATCACGCTGTCGGCGTCGAGCACGACCATGTACTTGTAGTCACTGCCCCAGCGACGGCAGAAGTCGTCGAGGTTACCGCTCTTGCGCTTGACGCGACGACGACGGCGGCGATAGAAAATCTTGCCAAAGCCCCCGGCTTCACGGCAGACGTCCAGCCAGGCTTGCTGCTCGGCGACACAGATATCGGTTTCGTTACTGTCGCTGAGTACGAAGAAGTCGAAACGATCCAGGTCCCCGGTGGCCGCAACCGACTCGAACGTGGCGCGCAAACCGGCGAACACTCGCGGCACGTCCTCGTTGCAGATCGGCATCACCAGCGCGGTGCGGGCGTCCTTGGGAATTGGCTCGTTGCCGGCACTGGCACCGGAGATGCGGTACTTGTCGTGACCGGTCAGCAACTCGAGAAAACCCATCAGCGCCGTCCAGAAACCGGCCGATACCCAGCAGAACAGGATCCCGAACAGAATCAGGATGCTGGTCTGCAATGCATAGGGCAGCACCTGGGTAGCGGTCTGCAACAGCGGCTGATGCAGGACTTCGTCCAGGTCCACCAACGACCAGCCCTGGTACGGCATGATGCCCTTCATGTACCAGCCGGCGACGATGGTCTGGCCGAGCATCAGGATCAGCAGGATATAGCGACGGATCGAACCCACGGTGCGCCAGCGTGCGTGCGGCAGCACGCGCTCGTCCTTGGGTGGCTTCGGCGGGTTGGTGCGACCTGTCAGGCGACGCCAGGCGCGCACCAGGATATTGGTGCGCCACGGCTCCGGTACCACCTTGGTCCGACGAATCGGCGGCGTGGCTTTGAGACAGACACGCCCGCTGGCGTCGAGCGCCAGCATTTCGGCGTCTTCGAGTTCTTCGGCGGTGCTCAGGGTCAGCCGACGGCCCACCGAGGCTTGCGCCGCTTCGGTAGGTGCATCGAAAGTCGACGACGAAAGGCGCTCGTGCAACTCGCTGAAAGACTTGCAGCCCGCCAGCTCGGCACGCTGCGCATCGGTCATGGGCAAATGGGCCAGATACTCGCTGAGCGTCTCTGGCTGTACTGGAGTATTACTCATCGGCTGGCAACTGATAGCTCCAGGTCTCGGTCAGGACTTGTTCAGTCGGTTCCGGTTCCTGCGGGGTTGGGGTCGACTCAGCGGCAGTGGACGCGTTGTCGGCCTTGGCTTCTTTTTCCTGCTCTTTTTCTTGCGCGATTTCCTTATCGCTCTGCTGCCTGGCAACCTTGTCAGCCTTGGCAAGGGTCGTGGTCACCGCATGGGACGCGGCAGGCGCTTCAACCGGAACCAGTGGACGGACCAGCGCGGCGCGCAATTCAGTGGACTGTTTCGGGTCTTTGATCTTCAGTCGCAGGGTCAGGCGCCAGCCCTTGGTTTCAGGGTTGTAACGCACATTATTCTCGACGATCTCGCCGTTTTCGCCGACGCTCACCTGACTACGCACTTCGGCGTCTTCCGGCAGGGCTTGCAGGGAAGGACCTTCGAAGTCCACCAGATAAGCCACGCTGCCGTCCGGCTGACGGATCAGGTTGGACTGCTTCACGTCACCGGTCGAACGCAGGGTCTGCTTGACCCAGGCGCTGTCCGGCGAATGCAGGTTGGCTTCGTCGAGGGTCCAGTGCAGGCGATAGGCGAAGTCCAGCGGCTGACCTGGCTCAGGCAGCTTTTCCGGGCTCCAGAACGCCACGATGTTGTCGTTGGTTTCGTCAGCGGTCGGAATTTCAACCAGATCGACGGAGCCCTTGCCCCAATCGCCTTTCGGTTCGATCCAGGCACTTGGACGCTTGTCGTAGCGGTCATCGAGGTCTTCGTAGTGGCTGAAGTCACGACCGCGTTGCAGCAGGCCGAAACCACGCGGGTTTTCTACCGAGAAATTGCTCACGGCCAGGTGTTTCGGGTTGTTCAACGGGCGCCAGATCCACTCGCCGTTGCCGGCATGGATCGACAAGCCGCTGGAGTCGTGCAGCTCTCGACGGTAGTTCAGGATCTTGGACGGCTGGTTGGCGCCGAACAGGAACATGCTGGTCAACGGAGCAATGCCCAGCTTGGTGACGCGATCTCGCAGGAACACGCGCGACTTCACGTCGACGACGGTGTCGGTGCCCGGACGCAGGATCATGCGATAGGCACCGGTAGCCCGTGGCGAATCCAGCAGGGCGAAGATCACCAGGTGCTTATCGGTCGGCTTCGGACGCTGGATCCAGAACTCGCGAAAGCGCGGGAATTCTTCACCCGATGGCAGGGCGGTATCGATGGCCAGACCACGGGCGGACAAACCATAAACCTGGCCCTTGCCGATGACGCGGAAGTAGCTCGCGCCCAGCATGGTCATGATTTCGTCTTGCTTGTCAGCCTTGTTGATCGGGTACAGCACGCGAAAACCCGCGTAGCCCAGTTTCTCCGTGGACTTGGGATCGAACTTGACGTCACCGAAATCGAAGCGCGTCGGGTCATACTTGATTTCATCGACGGTGGTCGCGGTGATCTCGTTGATCTTCACCGGCGTGTCGAAATGCATGCCTTGGTGATAGAAGGACAGCCTGAACGGCGTCTTCTGATCTGCCCACTCGGCTTTTTCGGTGCGGAAACGGATTTTTTGATAGTCAGCGAATTTCATTTCGCGGAATTCGTTCGGCAGATTGCTGCGCGGGGCTTCGAATTTTTGCCCGGCCAGTTCTTGAGCCTTCGCCGATACATCATCCAGGCTGAATGCCCACAGTTGGCCCGCGCCAAACAGGCACAGCAGGGCCGAGCCCGCTACCAGAGCGTTTCTAAACCGTTTGGCAGTCATTTTTGGTGCATTACAGGGACTAACAATCACGAGCAACCCTCGCCGAAAACAGATCAAAAAACCAACGGCCAGATAAAGTATCTGCAAGGTATCGGCATTGAAATCCGCACCTGCAGGCCACTCTTGCCAAGTTGGCGAGCATTGTTCCGACTCCGATGGGACAAAATGATTCCCCAAACGGCCCAGGACAAGTCTCTACCTAAGTCAAATGGACCAGCGAACGCTGGTCCCCCGTAGCGCGCGATTATCTAGTAGCCCGCGTGACAACGCATCAGGGGTAACAAAGTATTTATCGAGAAAACTCCCTGTTTTGCCTCGAAACAGGACCGAAAAGATGTTTCAAACACTTTCAGACCTGTAACAGGAAGGTTACCGGGCCGTCGTTAACCAGATGCACCTGCATGTCGGCGCCGAATCTACCTGATGCCACAGTGCCATGCACCTGTTTCGCGTGGGTGAGCAGATAGTCAAAGAGTTCCTCGCCCAAGGCCGGAGGTGCGGCCGTCGAAAAGCTCGGGCGTAATCCGCTTTTGGTGTCCGCCGCCAGGGTGAACTGCGACACCAACAGCAAGCCACCGCCGACATCTGCCAGGGACAGGTTCATCTTGCCATCAGCGTCGCTGAACACCCTGTAGTTCAGTAGCTTGTGCAGCAACTTGTCGGCGCTGGCCCGGGTGTCCTCGGGCTCGACCGCCACCAGCACCAGCAGGCCCTGGTCCACCGCGCCAACGACTTCCCCTGCGACCTCGACCCGAGCGCCGCGGACCCGTTGCAACAGCCCCTTCATGCTTCTTCGGGCGGCAGGTCGAGCAGACGCCGGGCCATTTGGGCGGCGGCGCGCACCAACGCATCGGTAATACCCGGCTCCGAAGCGGCGTGACCGGCGTCGCGGATCACCTGCAGTTCGCTGTTGGGCCAGTTCTGATGCAGTTCCCAGGCATTGTCCAGCGGGCAGATCACATCGTAACGGCCGTGCACGATGACGCCCGGTAGATGGGCGATCTTGCCCATGTCACGGATCAACTGGTTGGGTTCGAGAAAAGCGTTGTTGGTGAAGTAATGACACTCGATCCGGGCAATCGACAACGCCCGCTGCGGCTCGGAGAAGCGATCGACCACCAGCGGGTTCGGGCGCAGGGTCGCCGTGCGACCTTCCCAGGTCGACCAGGCCTTGGCCGCGTGCATCTGGGCGATCTGGTCATTGCCTGTCAGGCGTTTGTGGAAGGCAGCGAGCAGGTCGTCGCGCTCGTCCAGGGGGATCGGTGCGATGTAATCCTGCCAGTAATCGGGGAACAGGCGACTGGCGCCGGCCTGGTAGAACCACTCGATTTCCTGCGGACGGCAGAGAAAGATCCCACGCAGAATCAGGCCGTGTACCCGCTCGGGATGGGTCTGGGCGTAAGCCAAGGCCAGGGTCGAGCCCCAGGAGCCGCCAAACAGCACCCATTTTTCGATGCCCAAATGTTTGCGGATGCGCTCCAGATCTTCGACCAGATCCCAAGTGGTGTTGTTTTCAAGGCTGGCATGAGGGGTGGAGCGGCCACAGCCGCGCTGGTCGAAGGTAACGATGCGGTACAGGTTCGGATCGAAGTAGCGACGGCTCTGGGCATCGCAACCGGCACCCGGGCCACCGTGAATGAACACCACAGGCAGGCCTTCCGGGGAACCGCTTTCATCGACATAGAGCGTGTGGGTGTCATCGACAGCCAGATCGTGCCGGGCATGAGGTTTGATCTGCGGGTACAAAGTCTGCATTGCGCGCTCCGTAAGGGGTCGAGTCATCCCTGGGGGGACTTCTATTTAATCTGCCGTCCGGCATCATAAACCCGAATTACCCGAATGAGCATGTCCCCTGCGCAGTCAAAGCGTGTCAGCCAGATACGCCAGCAGTGTGCGATACATCTGATCGACCTCCGGCACTTGGCCCCGGCCACGTAAACAGCCGTGAACCAATCCTCCCCCGACATACAGCACAGCATCCACACCTGCGCTGTTCAGCCGCTCGCTATAAAGGACGCCGTCGTCGCGCAACGGGTCCCATTGCGCCACGACGACCAGCGCTGGCGGCAGGCCGCTCAGGTCATCGGCGAGCAACGGCATGGCGAGGGAAGACGGTTGAGCGTCGCTCAGATAGAGGGCGCGATAACTGTCCAGATCGCTGCTGCTCAACAGTGGCGCATCGGCACATTCGCGCCGCGAGGGCAGATGGGCCGGGCCACCGAGGGCGGGATAAATCAGCACCTGACCCCGTGGCAGCGCTTGCCCGGCATCGCGCAAGGCCAGGCATAACGCGGCGGCGAGATTGCCTCCGGCGCTGTCACCGGCCACCAGCCGACGGCGAGGGTCGATGGCAAAGGGGGTGGCCGCCAGGTGATGCCACACGGCGAGGCAGTCTTCAAAGCCGGCGGGGAACGGATGCTCCGGCGCCAGTCGATAATCCACCGCCAGCACCAGCACGCCGAGGGTCGCGGCCAGTTCCATGCAGATGAAGTCGTGGGAGTCCAGATCACCCACCACCCAGCCGCCACCGTGCAGATAAAGGATGCATGGCCACCCTTCGGACGGCGGCGCGCTTCGAGGACAGTAAGCCCGCACGGCTACCCCGGCCAGCTCGAGATCCTCGACTGCCAGCGCTTGCGGGCATGGCGGGGTGAAGGCCCGGCACATCTGGCTGTAGGCCTGGCGCAGACCAGGGAGGCTGTTGTCCGGGGCGTTGAAGCTCAGGGTTTGGTCGATGAAGGCGGACATTGCCTGGGAGAGTGGATAAGTAGCCATGGAACGACGCCAACATAGAGGATCGGGATGGGCGCTGATTATGAGACGAGGGGATCTAAGTGAGAGCAAGGCTTGCCCGCGATGACGGCGGTACATTCAACATCAGTGTCGACTGACATATCGCCGTCGCGGGCAAGCCTTGCTCCTACAGATAAATCCCCTCGCCACGATCATCTAATCGTCAATTCTTGAGACTGGCCTGCACCGCCGCCACGCCATCCTTGCCGTCAAAACTGGTCACCCCGGTGAGCCAGCGCTGAAGATCCTCGGGGTGCTCACGCAGCCATTGCCGGGCGACGTCCTGGGGTGTCTTGCGCGCCATGATCGGCACCATCAACTGACTTTCCTGGGCGGCGGTGAAAGTGAGGTTTTCCAGCAAGCGGTTCACGTTCGGACAACGCTGGGCGTAGTCCGGCGCGGTGACGGTGGAGACCGTCGCGGCGCCTTCGTTCGGGCCGTAGACGTCTTCGCTGCCCGTCAGGTAGGTGATGTTCATATTGATGTTCATCGGGTGCGGGGTCCAGCCGACGAACACCACGAACTCCTTGCGATTCACCGCCCGCTGCACCGCCGCCAGCATCCCGGCCTCACCGGACTCGATCAGCTTGAAGTCCTTGAGGCCAAAGTGATTGGTTTCAATCATGGTCTTGATGGTGGTGTTGGCGCCGCTGCCCGGCTCGATGCCGTAGATTTTTCCGCCGAGCTGCTCCTTGAACCGGGCGATGTCGGCGAAAGTCTTGAGGCCCGCTGCGGCCACGTAGTCCGGCACCGCCAGCGTGGCTTGGGCATCGGCAAGGCTTGGCTGGTCCAGGACTCTCACCTGGTTGGCCGCCAGGAACGGAGCGATGTTGTTGTCCATCGCCGGTTTCCAGTAGCCCAGGAAGATATCGAGGCGCTTGTCACGAATGCCAGCGAAGATGATCTGCTGCACGGCGCTGGTCTGTTTGCTTTCATAACCCAGACCGGTGAGCAACACATCGGCCATGCCACTGGTGGCGATCACGTCGGTCCAGTTGACCACGCCCATGCGCACCGTCTGGCAGGACGCCGGCTCGGCGGCCATTGCCCCGCTGCTCAGGATGGCGGTACCGCAGAGGATCGACAGACAGCGTTTGAACAGTCTTTTCATCGGGAAGGTCTCGTGCGGCAGCGATTATTGTAGGTCGGTGTCTTGGTGCACCGTGACCGGAACATTACGCAGCGTCGAGGGGCTGAAGATGAACTGTGGCGACCCGGTTTTGCACGGTGGCGACCGTTCCCCTGCGAGGCTCAAGGCCACATCTATCTGAGGGAGCAAGGCTTGCTCCCCCCCCCCCCTAGCCCCAGGAAACAGGCATTATTTCTTGTAGGCCTGCTGCCCCCACGCCAGCAAGCCTTCCAGCAATTCCCTGAGCACCACCTGGGTCGGTTCCGCCAGATCCGCACGGTAGTTGAACGGCTCGAACTCTTCCATGTAGGTGCTCTGGCACAGTTCCAGTTGCACCGCGTGGATGTCCTCAGCCGGGTTGCCGTAGTGCCGGGTGATATGTCCGCCCTTGAAACGTCCGTTGAGCACGTGGGTAAATTCGCCGTAGCGGGCGCAGATGGCTTCGAGCTGGCTGGCCAGGGTCGGGTCGCAACTGGCGCCGTTGAAGGTGCCGAGGTTGAAGTCCGGCAACTTGCCGTCGAACAGGTGTGGGATCACCGAACGGATCGAGTGGGCGTCGAACAGCAAGGCATAGCCGAATTCGGCCTTGAGCCGCGCCAGTTCCTGCCGCAGGGTCTGGTGGTAAGGCACCCAGATCTGTTGCAGATAAGTCGCCCGCTCCGCGGCGGACGGCTCCAGCCCCTGGCGAAACAACGGTACGCCATCGAACAGGATCGAAGGATACAAACCGGTGGTGGCACCAACGTACATCGGTTTGTCATCGTCGGGGCGGTTCAGATCGATCACGAACCGTGAATATTCAGCGGCCAGGGTGCTGGCGCCCAGTTCGGCGGCGAACTCGTAAAGCTTGGGAATATGCCAGTCGGTGTCCGGCAAGCTCTGGGCCTCAGGGATCAAACCAGCCTTCACCGCCGGGGTCAGGCGCAGGCCGGCGTGGGGCATGCTGATCAACAGCGGCACGCGCCCTTGCTTGAAATTCAGGACCTTCTCCACAACCGTTCTCCTTAATCGATTTCCACGCCGTGACGCACGACGCGTTTTTCCAGATCGCCACCCAGCCAGTACGACAGGTCGGCCGGGCGGTCGATGTGCCAGGCGACAAAGTCCGCGACTTTGCCGACTTCCAGCGAACCGTGAGTGGCAGCCATGCCCAAGGCCTGGGCCGCATGAATCGTCGCCCCCGCCAGAGCCTCCTCAGGGGTCATGCGAAAGCAGGTGCAGGCCATGTTCAACATCAAGCGCAACGACAGCGCCGGCGAGGTGCCGGGGTTGAGGTCGCTGGCCACGGCGATCTTCACGCCGTGCTTGCGCAGGGCATCCATGGGCGGCAGCTGGGTTTCGCGCAGGAAATAAAATGCCCCCGGCAGCAGCACCGCCACCGTGCCGGATTCGGCCATGGCCCTGGCGTCGTCCTCGGTCATGAATTCCAGATGATCGGCCGACAGCGCCTGATAACGGGCCGCCAGGCTTGAACCGTGCAGCGACGACAATTGTTCAGCGTGCAGCTTCACCGGCAGGCCCAGTTGTTGGGCGGTGATAAACACCCGTTCGACCTGCGCCGGGGAAAACGCCAGGTACTCGCAAAATGCATCCACCGCATCCACCAACCCTTCGGCGGCGAGGGCCGGGAGCATTTCGGTGCAAATGTGCTCGATGTAGTCATCGGCGCGATCAGCGTATTCCGGTGGCAAGGCGTGGGCCGCCAGGCAGGTGCTGCGCACGCTGACCGGCAGCTGTTCACCCAGGCGACGGATGACCCGCAGGATCTTGCGTTCGCTGGCCAGGTCAAGGCCGTAGCCGGATTTGATTTCCACCGTGGTCACGCCATCGCGCATCAGGCTTTTCAGGCGTTTGGCGGCGCTGTTGAACAGTTCATCTTCGCTGGCGGCCCGGGTAGCGCGCACGGTGCTGGCGATGCCCCCGCCGGCCGCTGCGATCTCGGCGTAGCTGACGCCCTGCAGGCGCTGTTCGAATTCACCGCTGCGGTTGCCGCCGAACACCGTGTGGGTGTGACAGTCGATCAGCCCAGGAGTGACCCAGGCGCCCTTGAGGTCGTTGACGGCTGGGTAATCACCGGCCGGCAGCTCGGCGCGCGGGCCGATCCATTGAATCAGCTCGCCGTGGGTGACGATGGCGGCGTCTTCGATGATCGAGTAGACGCCCTGGGCCATGGTGGCGGCGTGGCAGTTTTGCCAGAGGGTTTTCATCCCGGTTTCCTCGAATTATTGAAGATCGAATCGCGAGCAGGCTCGCTCCCACAAGGACTTCTGGTGTACCGGGGCTCTACACCACCCCCTGTGGGAGCGAGCTTGCTCGCGATGAGGTCCTTACAGGCTCGGCAACAACTGCGCCGTGACCAGTTCATTCAGGCAACGACTGGCCAACAACTCGCTCGCCGCATTGATGTCCGGCGCGAAGAACCGGTCTTTCTCATAGAACGGCACTTCTGCGCGCAAGAGGGCGCGGGCCTGCTCCAGCTTGGCAGAGGTCTTCAAACCGCCGCGCAGATCCAGCCCCTGGCACGCCGCCAGCCATTCCACCGCCAGAATCCCCCGGGTGTTCTCGGCCATTTCCCACAGCCGCTTACCGGCGGCGGGGGCCATGGACACGTGGTCTTCCTGGTTGGCCGAAGTCGGCAGGCTGTCCACCGAATGGGGATGGGACAACGCCTTGTTTTCGCTGGCCAGGGCAGCAGCGGTGACCTGGGCGATCATGAAGCCGGAGTTCACCCCGCCATTGGCCACCAGAAACGGCGGCAGTTGCGACATGTGCTTGTCCATCATCAGCGAAATACGCCGCTCACTCAGCGAACCGATTTCGGCGATTGCCAGGGCCATGTTGTCAGCGGCCATTGCCACCGGCTCGGCGTGGAAGTTGCCACCGGAAATCACGTCGCCCTCGGCGGCGAACACCAGCGGGTTATCCGATACGGCGTTGGCTTCGATCACCAGCACCTCAGCGGCCTGGCGGAACTGGGTCAGACAGGCGCCCATCACTTGTGGCTGGCAGCGCAGGGAATACGGGTCCTGGACCTTGTCGCAATTCTGGTGGGAAGCGGAGACTTCGCTGCGCTCGCCCAGCAGATCGCGATAAGCAGCGGCGGCATCGATCTGGCCTTTCTGGCCGCGCGCGGCGTGAATACGCGCATCGAATGGCGAACGCGAACCGAGCACCGCTTCTACCGTCAAGCTGCCCAGAGCCAGGGCGCCGGCGAACAGGTCTTCGCCTTCGAACAGGCCACGCAGGGCAAACGCAGTGGACACCTGGGTGCCGTTGAGCAGCGCCAGTCCTTCTTTGGCCGCCAGGGTCAGCGGCGCAAGGCCGGCCACTTTCAGCGCTTCGACAGCCGGCAACCATTCACCTTTGTAACGGGCCTTGCCTTCGCCCAACAGCACCAGGGACATGTGGGCCAGCGGCGCCAGATCACCCGAAGCGCCGACCGAGCCTTTCAACGGAATGTGTGGATAGACCTCGGCATTGATCAGCGCAATCAGCGCATCGATCACCTGCCGACGGATGCCGGAAAAACCCCGGCTCAGACTATTGACCTTGAGCACCATGACCAAGCGCACCAGCGCATCGCTGATCGGCTCGCCCACGCCAGCGGCATGGGACAGCACCAGAGAGCGTTGCAGGTTTTCCAGGTCTTCACTGGCGATGCGGGTCGAGGCCAGCAGACCAAAACCGGTGTTGATGCCGTAGGCCGTGCGATTCTCGGCGAGAATCTGCTCCACGCAGGCGACGCTGGCTTCGATCTGCGCCGACGCGCTGGCGTCGAGGCTCAGGGTCACGGGTTGCTGATAAATGTCACGCAATTGAGCCAGGCTCAATTGGCCGGGAATCAGGTTTAAGGCAGTCATGTATTGCTCCTTTTGAGAGTTTTGTTTTCACCCGCCAGTCGCTCCGGAATGTTCCGTTATCCGTCACCCTCGCCTTTTGGGCGGTGGATGCCTTGGCACGCTGGCGGTTTTTTGATCAATTCAAATTCGGTAAAGCGTTGTGCAACACGGCTGGATCTTTAAGCAGCGCGGCAGCGCTGGCGATGTCCGGCGCCAGCCAGCGGTCCTCGTCGTAGGCCGGCACATGCTCACGCAGCAGTTTCCAGGCAACGTCAGTGCCGGCACCGAAGCGTTGCGTCTTGAGAAACTCAAAAGCCTGGGCGGCCAGCAGGTATTCGATGGCGAGGATCTGCGTGCAGTTTTCCAACGCCCGGTGCAGCTTCAGGGCGGCGTTGGTGCCCATGCTCAGGTGATCTTCCTGCAAGCCCGAGGTGACAAAGTTGTCGAGCACCGCCGGCTGGGCCAGCTGGCGATTTTCCGCACACAGCGACGCGGCGACGTATTGCACGATCATCATCCCCGAATTTACCCCGGGGTTGGCCACCAGAAAGGCCGGCAGGCCGCTGACGTGGGGGTTGATCAAACGGTCGAGACGACGTTCGGCGATGGAGCCGATTTCGGCCATGGCAAT
Source organism: Pseudomonas sp. N-1-13 (assembly GCF_057787095.1). Lineage (NCBI taxonomy): Bacteria > Pseudomonadati > Pseudomonadota > Gammaproteobacteria > Pseudomonadales > Pseudomonadaceae > Pseudomonas > Pseudomonas sp. N-1-13. The sequence goes on from NZ_JBYNRI010000001.1 coordinate 5,508,038, forward strand.
CGCCAGCAGATCCGCCGCCAAAGCCACCGACTGACCGTGGGGGTTGGCCTGGGACATGACCCGGAAGCTCTCGGGCGTGCCCAACAACAGCGGGTTATCGGTGCTGGCGTTGAGTTCGGTTTCGATCTGTTGCCGGGCATGGGCCAGTTGGTCGCGAGCGGCACCGTGGACCTGAGGAATCGAGCGGATGCTCAACGCATCCTGGGTGCGAATGCCCAGGCTCGAAGCGATGACTTCGCTGCCGTCCAACAGTGCTCGCAAGTTGACGCCGACCTGTTGCATGCCAGGGTGCGGCTTGAGGGCGATGATCTGGGCATCGAACGCCGCGATCTGCCCGCGCTGGGCCTCGAAGCTCATGGCGCCGATCACGTCGGCCCATTGCAGCAGCCGCGTCGCATCGGCCAGGGCCAGGCAACTGAGGCCGGTCATGCACGGCGTGCCGTTGACCAGGCACAAACCGTCCTTGGCCCCCAGTTGCACCGGTTGCAAGCCCTCTGCGGCCAGAGCCTGTTGCGCCGAGACGATTTGCCCGCGATAGCTGACATTGCCAACGCCCAACAACGCGATGCTGATATGGGCCATGTGGGTCAGGTAGCCCACCGAACCCTGGGACGGCACTTGCGGGGTGATGCCGCGATTGAGCAGCGCCAGCAGGGCTTCGACCACCCGGCGATGAATGCCGGACTTGCCCTGGCTGTAGTTGAGGATGGCCGCGCAGACAATCGCCCGGGTCTGTTCATCGGCCAGCGGCGCGCCAACGCCACAGGCATGGCTGAGCAGTGTGTTGCGCGACAATTGGCTGAGCTGTTCGTCCTTGAGCGAGACATTGCACAGGGCACCCAGGCCGGTGTTGACGCCATAAGCGCGCTCGCCGCTTTCGACGATGCGCTGGACGATGGCCTGGGCATTGTCGATCCGCGCCCAGGCCTGGGCCGACAGCTCAAGCTCGGCACCGAAGCGGGCGACCGCGACCACATCCTGCCAACGCAATGGCGCGTCGGCGATTACGATTTTTTCAGCCTGGGACATCTTCAACCTCATGCTTATAACCTGAACATTGATGCAGCTTTACCGGCGCCATCGCGAGCAGGCTCGCTCCCACAGGGATTTGCTTTGGACACAAAATGGGGTGAACAAAAAAGACCCCATTGTGGGAGCGAGCCTGCTCGCGATGGGAGCAGCCCAGCCACCACAAATCCCTCAAACCACCGCAGCCCTGCGCTGCACAAACCGATCAACATACTCATCCGCCGGCGAGTGCAGGATCTCTCGGGGTGTGCCGACCTGGATCAGCTTGCCATCCTTGAGAATCGCGATGCGGTTGCCGATGCGCACGGCTTCGTCGAGGTCGTGGGTGATGAACACGATGGTCTTGTGCAGGGTCTTTTGCAGTTCCAGCAACTGGTCCTGCATTTCCGCGCGGATCAGCGGGTCGAGGGCGCTGAAGGCTTCGTCCATCAGGATGATGTCGGTATCCGCCGCCAAGGCACGGGCCAGGCCCACGCGCTGGCGCATGCCGCCGGAGAGCTGGTGCGGGTATTTGTTCTCGTAGCCCTTCAGGCCCACGGTGTTGATCCAGTGCAGCGCCCGTTCGGCGCACACTTGTTTGCTTTCGCCACGCACTTTCAAGCCATAGGCGACGTTGTCCAGCACGCTCTTGTGGGGCAACAGGCCGAAGCTCTGGAACACCATGCTGATCTTGTGCCGGCGAAATTCGCGCAGGGCTTCCATGTCCAGTTGCAGAATGTCTTCGCCGTCCACCAGGATCGCGCCACTAGTAGGATCGATCAGCCGGTTGAAGTGGCGCACTAAAGTGGACTTGCCGGAGCCGGACAGCCCCATGATCACGAAGATCTCGCCGGTGCCAATGCTCAACGACAAGTCGTTCACACCGACCACACAACCGGTTTCGGCCAGCACCTGGTCCTTGGTCTTGTTCTGGCGGATCAGCTCCAAAGCCTCCTTGGAGCGATTGCCGAAAATCTTGAAGACGTTCTTGACTTCGATCTTGCTGATGGCTGCGTTGTTCATTTGCTCACCTCATGCCGAGGACGACCATAGGCCTGGGTAATGCGGTCGATGACCACGGCGAGAATCACGATCGCCAGCCCGGCTTCCAGGCCGCGTCCGACGTTGAGGGTCTGGATGCCCACCAGCACATCTTCGCCCAGGCCACGGGCGCCGATCATCGAAGCGATGACGACCATCGACAGGGCCATCATGGTGGTCTGGTTGATCCCGGCCATGATGCTGGGCAGGGCCAGGGGCAGTTGCACGCCGAACAGCTGTTGCCAACGGTTGGCGCCGAAGGCATTGATGGCTTCCATCACTTCGCCGTCCACTTGGCGAATGCCCAGGTCGGTCAGGCGAATCAATGGCGGCGCGGCGTAGATCACCGTGGCGAAAATCGCCGGGACCTTGCCCAGGCCAAACAGCATCAATACCGGAATCAGGTACACGAAGCTTGGCATGGTCTGCATGATGTCCAACAACGGCATCAACACCGAACGCAGGCGATTGCTGCGGGCCGAGAGGATGCCCAGCGGAATGCCGATCAACACCGAAATAAATGTCGCCACCAGCATCAGGGCGAGGGTCTGCATCAGTTTGTCCCACAGGCCCACCGCGCCCACCAGGAACAGCAGGCCGACAATCACCGCCGTGGTCGCGACCTTGCGGGTGGCGTGCCAGGCAATGCCGCCGACGATGGCCAGCATCAACCACCAGGGTGCCATGCGCAGCAGGCCTTCGAGGTTGACGATGGCCCACAGCAAGGTGTCGGAAATGTGCCGGAACACATCGCCGTAGTTGGTCACCAGGGAGTCGACCCAACTGTTGACCCAGTCGGCGATGGAGAAGGTAAAGCTTTCGGGAAACATAAGAGACTCTCGATCAAGTGGATGCAGTGAACGTCCCGGCCAGCCCTAGGGTTGGCCGGGTGTATTCGACCTACAGAGCCGCGTCGATTTTCTTGGCCGCGTCTTCACTGACCCAGGCGTGCCAGACTTCAGGATGTTCCTTCAGGAAGATCTTCGCCAGTTTCGGCGACTCGATCCGCTCCTTGGCCATGCGCCCGAGGTTCTGGTTCAGGATATCGATGGGCAGATTGACCTTTTCCAGCACCGCCACCAGTTCAGGCGCTTCGTCGTGGAAGGTCTTGGACAGGCCGACTTTGATGGTCACGCTTTTGTCCACGCCCGGTTTTTCTTCCAGTTTCACCAGGTCCACCTGACCCATGAGCGGGGTTGGCGACCAGTAGTAGAACAGGATCGGCTCGCCGCGCTTGTAGCTCGACAGCACCGCCGCATCCAGGGCCGGACCGGTGCCGGGGCGGAAGTTGGTGTAGGTTTTTTCCAGGCCATAGCTTTTCAGCATTTCGCTGTTGTCCAGCTCACAGGTCCAGCCGGCCGGGCAGTTGTAGAAGCGGCCCTTGGATGGCTCTTCCTGGTCCTTGAACACAGCGGCGTACTGGCCCAGGTCAGCGATGTTCTTCAGGCCCGGCGCCTTGGCTTCGAGCTTGCGCTTGGCGTCGCCCTCGATCACATAGCGCGGCACGTACCAGCCTTCGATGGCACCCACCACCGGGGCGCCGACGCCGACAACCTTGCCGGCCTTCTCGGCCTTGTTCCAGACTTCACTGCGACCGACCCATTCTTCGGCGAACACCTGAATATCGTTGCTGCTCAAGGCATTCTCCATGGTGATGGAGTTGCCTGGCAGACTGTCGGTCTTGCAGCCGTAGCCTTTTTCCAGCACCACTTGCATGACGTCGGTCAGCAACATGCCGCTTTCCCAGTTCAGACCGGCGAATTTCACCGGCTTGCCCGACTCGCACCAACCCGCCGCTTGCGTGGCGCCGGCACTGGCCAGCAGGCCCATGCAAAGCAATGTGGTCAGCAGGGTCTTGTTCGATTTCATTATGTGACGCTCCTAATCAGTGAATTGGCTTACGGCAGTCAAGAGGCATCCAGCCCTGTCAACATCCCATCAGGCCGCTTGGATGCGACCCGCCCTGCTCGGTTGTGCGTCAACCGCGTCCTGCTCGACCGGCAGGATCAATTGATCGGGTACAGCGCTGTGCCACTTCCTGGCGGCGAGGTAATACAGCACCGCCGGAACCACCAGGCCGATGATCCAGGAAATATCTACACCACCCATGGCTTCCACCAGCGGACCGGTATAGAACTTGGTGGCGATGAACGGCAGTTGAACCAGTACACCGAAGACATAGACGCTGATACCAAGGGCATTCCAACGACCGTAGCGACCGTTCGGGTCGGCCAGCGCCGGCACGTCATAGCGCTCGCGAGTGATGCAGTAGTAGTCCACCAGATTGATCGCGCTCCAAGGCGTAAAGAACGCCAGCAAGAACAGGATGAAAGACTTGAACGCACCGAGGAACGAGTGCTGACCGAGCAGCGCGATCAGGGTCGCCGCGCCGACGATGACCAGCACGAAGCCTAGACGCTGCAAGCGCGTGACGTTCAGGTGACCCCGAAAACCACTGATGATGGTCGCAATGCACATGAAGCTGCCGTAGGAGTTCAGCGTGGAGATAGTGACCTTGCCAAAAGCGATGCTGAAGTACAGCAGCGCAGCGGTGGCACCGGTACCACCCAGGCCAACGATGTAGGCCACTTCGTGACCCGCGAACTGCCCATTGGCCGAGGCGGCGGCAAACACGCCAAGGATCATCGCCACCTGCGCGCCGATGACTGAACCTGCGCCTGCGGCAAAAAAGGTTTTCACCGAGGAAGTCTTGCTCGGCAGGTAACGCGAATAGTCCGCCACGTAGGGGCCGAAGGCGATCTGCCAGGAAGCCGCGAGCGACACCGCAAGCAGGAAACTGCTCCAGCTGAAATGGCGGATTTGCAGGAGTGCGCCAACGTCCGTCTGGCTCATCAGGCGAGCGAACAGGTAAACAAAGGCGATCACACCAATGACGCTGGCGACACGGCCAATGAAGTGAATCACCCGATAACCGAGCACCGTGACCAGCACGATGGTACTGGCGAAAATGAGGATGCCGACACTGTCGCTGACACCAAACAACTGGCCCAGCGCCTGGCCGGAAAGCACGGTTCCGGTTGCGGTGAAACCCAGGTACATCAGGCACACCAGCACGATCGGGATAGCCGCGCCGTACACACCAAACTGCACCCGGCTTGAGATCATCTGCGGCAGGCCAAGCTTGGGCCCTTGCGCGGCATGCAACGCCATGACGCCACCGCCGAGCAGTTGGCCGATCAGCAAACCGATCAACGACCAGAACACATCACCACCCAGCACCACCGCCAATGCGCCAGTGACAATGGCAGTGATTTGCAGGTTGGCACCCATCCAGAGGGTGAACTGGCTCAACAATCGGCCGTGTCTCTCCGCTTCCGGTATGTAGTCGATCGAGCGCTTCTCGATCAACGGCTTGCTGCTTGCGCGTGTGCGGGTGACGGCCATGGTTCAACCTCTGTGGATTGTTCTGGAATTCATCCCTGTGGGAGCGAGCTTGCTCGCGATGGCGGTGGGTCGGTACCTGTTGCATCGACTGATACGCCCTCATCGCGAGCAAGCTCGCTCCCACATGGGCTCCGGGGTTACTTGCCGGTGATCATCGGCAGGTTCAGCCCCTGCTCTTTCGCGCAATCAATGGCGATCTGGTAACCCGCATCAGCATGGCGCATCACCCCAGTACCCGGATCGTTGTGCAGCACGCGGGCAATTCGCTCGGCCGCTTCGTCGGTACCGTCGCAGACAATGACCATGCCCGAATGCTGGGAGAAGCCCATGCCGACGCCGCCGCCATGGTGCAGCGACACCCAGGTCGCGCCACTGGCAGTGTTGAGCAAAGCGTTGAGCAACGGCCAATCGGACACGGCATCGGAACCGTCCTGCATGGCTTCGGTTTCGCGGTTGGGGCTGGCCACGGAACCGGAGTCCAGGTGGTCGCGGCCGATCACGATAGGAGCCGACAATTCGCCGCTGCGCACCATTTCGTTGAACGCCAGGCCCAGCTTGGCACGCTGGCCCAGGCCGACCCAGCAGATACGCGCCGGCAGGCCCTGGAAGCTGATGCGCTCGCGGGCCATGTCCAGCCAGTTGTGCAGATGGGCGTCGTCGGGGATCAGTTCCTTGACCTTGGCGTCGGTCTTGTAGATGTCCAGCGGGTCGCCCGACAGCGCAGCCCAGCGGAACGGACCGATGCCACGGCAGAACAGCGGACGGATATACGCCGGCACGAACCCTGGGAAATCGAAGGCATTTTCGACGCCCTCTTCCTGGGCCATCTGACGGATGTTGTTGCCGTAGTCGAAGGTCGGCACGCCCATTTTCTGGAAGGCCAGCATGGCTTTGACGTGGACGGCCATCGATTGTTTGGCCGCTTTGACCACGGCAGCAGGCTCAGTCTTGGCGCGGGCGCGGTACTCGTCCCAGGTCCAGCCGGCCGGCAGGTAACCGTTGAGCGGGTCGTGGGCGCTGGTCTGGTCGGTGACCATGTCCGGGCGCACACCGCGACGGACCATTTCCGGCAGGATTTCGGCGGCGTTGCCACAGAGCGCGATGGAGATCGCCTTGCCTTCTGCGGTGTATTTCTCGATACGGGCCAGGGCGTCGTCCAGATCAGTGGCCTGTTCGTCGACATAACGAGTCTTGAGGCGGAAATCGATGCTCACCTGCTGGCATTCGATGTTCAGCGAGCAAGCGCCGGCCAGGGTCGCGGCCAACGGCTGCGCACCGCCCATGCCGCCCAGGCCGGCCGTGAGGACCCAGCGCCCCTTGAGGTTGGCGTCGTAATGCTGGCGACCGGCCTCGACGAAGGTCTCGTAGGTGCCTTGGACGATGCCCTGGCTGCCGATGTAGATCCAGCTGCCGGCGGTCATCTGGCCGTACATGGCCAGGCCCTTGGCGTCCAGTTCGTTGAAGTGTTCCCAACTGGCCCAGTGCGGCACCAGGTTGGAGTTGGCGATCAACACGCGAGGAGCGTTGCTGTGGGTCTTGAACACGCCCACCGGCTTGCCGGATTGCACCAGCAGGGTTTCGTCGTCGTTGAGGTTGGTCAGGCTTTCGACGATCTTGTCGTAGCACTCCCAGTTACGCGCCGCACGGCCGATGCCACCGTAAACCACCAGTTCCTTGGGGTTCTCGGCCACTTCCGGGTCGAGGTTGTTCATCAACATGCGCAGCGGCGCTTCGGTCAGCCAGCTCTTGGCGGTCAGGGTGTTACCGCGTGGGGCACGGATTTCAACGTCACGGTATTTTTCGGGTTTGCGGGTAGCGTCGGTCACAGCAAGAACTCCTCAGCGATCAATCCAGACCAGCCCAGGCAATGGGCGCGATTTCCAGGCACGTTACGTTGAGCAATGGTGACTCATACGCATACGTCTTTACTTGTATGTACAAGCATATGCAATCAGGCGGCCAACTTGATGAATGCGCGCCCAAGGAAAACGACGAGCATGGTTGTGAGTCCCGTAATTAAAGGGCTCTAGCGGAAAATGAAATTTCTGAAGGGGATTTTTGGTACTGGAAGGAAGGGCCAATAAAGCGTGGCGTTGCGCCACGCTGGGGCATTCGGTAACAAGTTGGTGCGAGTAGAAGGAACAACGATCAGGCTTTTTGTGGCGAGGGGGCTTGCTCCCGCTGGGGTGCGAAGCAGCCCTATATTTTTTGCGACTGCTGCGCAGTCGAGCGGGAGCAAGCTCCCTCGCCACAATGGCCTACACGTCTGAGGTCAGTGAGCAGTCAGCTCGATCACACAGCACTGGCCAGCAGTTGATATCTCCAGCAATCCGGTGTTACCGCTCAGTTGCAGGCAGTCATAAAGCCCCAGTGCCTCGACAGCCGTATCAATCTTGACCCTCAGCGTCGGAGCCGCACTGAACACCAACACCGTCCCCGCCTCACTGAAAAACCGCTGCTGGCCGCCCATCCACTGCAACCGCGCGCGGTAACGCAGTGGCGCGTAGATCAGGTTGAAATCACGAGTCGGCCCGCCCAGCAACGTACAGTGCACATGGCTCTCGCCGTTGAATGCAAAAGGGTCCAGCGGATGCAAAGCCCGCGTAACCTGACCATCGACGTTCAGCGTCATGCCGTCACCCTGCAAGACACTGATGACCCGCTCGTAACCGGCGAAGCTGGAAAAGCCACCCGACTCAGCAATATCGGCAATCGACAGGCGCCAGCCGAAACCGTCCAGGCCGGTACCCGCATCACGGGTAATTTCTTCGGTGCTGCCGCCGCCGTTTTTCCATGGCATGCGTGGATAATCGGCGGCGCGCAGAACTTTCATCTGCTTGATCATTTATGAAAGCGTCCTTCCAGACGATGACGGGAACCGGGGTGAATCAGGCGCGCGGCGGTTACCGGCTGACGCCCCGACCAGGTGCGGCGGCGAATCAACAGGCATGGCTCGCCCCGTTCGATCTGCAGCAGCTTGCACTCGCTCGCCTCAGCGAGAATCGCTTCAACCACGTGCTCGCCTTCGGTCAGCGGCGCAACCTGATTGAGGTAGGCGTAGGGCGTTTGCAGGGTGAAGTCCTGCTTGAGGTAGTCCGGGGCCACCAGGGCATTGACGAAACGGTCCTCGATTTGCACGGGGATGTCGTTTTCGAAATGAACGATCAGCGAATGGAATACCTTCTGGCCTTCGCGCATGTCCAGGGCCAGGGCGCGCTCGGAACCGGCGGCCTCTTCCTCCAGTGTGATGACCTTGCACGTATGGCGATGGCCTCGGGAGGCGATCTCGTCGGCAATGTTATGCACTTCGAACAACGCCGACTGGCTCTTGGGCTCGGCCACGAAGGTGCCGACGCCCTGCATGCGCACCAACAGGCCGTCGGCGGTCATCTCACGCAGGGCACGGTTGATGGTCATGCGGCTGAAACCCAGCTGGCTGACCAGTTCGCTTTCCGACGGCACGCGGTAATGCGGCGGCCAGTTTCCACTGTCGATCTGCTGGGTGATCATCTGTTTGACGCGGGCGTACAAGGGCGCCGGACTGTCGCCCATGTTTGCGGCCAGCGGCGGTTTGGCAGGCGGAGTCGGCACGGCGGTTCCTTGTTCTGCAAAAGAAGGGTGCTAGCTTGCCGGAGTTTACCGGGCAGGCAAACGTCTGTATATGTATATACAAATTACGCACGATGAGGTTGAACCATGTCCGTCTTCTTTGCCGAACGCGCGCTGCTGCCTAGTGGATGGGCCCATGATGTACGTTTTGAAGTCGACGCCAGCGGCGTCTTGACTCATATCCAGGCCGATTCCCAGGCAAACGGCGCCGAACGGCTGGGCGGGCCACTGTTGCCTGGCATGCCGAACCTGCACTCCCACGCCTTCCAGCGGGCCATGGCCGGGCTGGCGGAAGTGGCGGGCAACCCCAACGACAGTTTCTGGACCTGGCGCGACCTGATGTACCGCCTCGTCGGAAAAATCAGCCCCGATCAGCTCGGCATCATCGCCCGACAGCTGTACATCGAAATGCTCAAGGCCGGTTACACCTCGGTCGCCGAATTCCATTATGTACACCACGACACCGACGGCACGCCTTACGCCGACCCGGCGGAACTGGCCCTGCGCATCAGCCAGGCCGCCAGCGCCGCCGGCATCGGCCTGACCCTGCTGCCGGTGCTCTACAGCCATTCCGGTTTCGGTGGCCAGGCCCCCAATGACGGGCAACGTCGATTCATCAACAGCACCGAAAACTACTTGAAACTTCAGTCACGCTTGCAGCCGATCCTGGCCGGGCAACCAGCCCAGGCGCTGGGTTTGTGTTTCCACTCGCTGCGCGCCGTGACCCCCGGGCAAATCCAGGAAGTGCTGGCCGCCAGCGACCGCCATTGCCCGGTGCACATCCACATTGCCGAGCAGCAAAAGGAAGTCGACGACTGCCTGAGCTGGAGTGGCGCCCGACCGCTGCAATGGCTGTACGAAAACACCGAGGTGGATCAGCGCTGGTGCCTGGTCCACGCCACCCACGCCAATGCTCACGAAGTCAGCCTCATGGCCAGGAGCCAAGCGATTGCCGGCCTGTGCCTGACCACCGAAGCCAACCTGGGTGACGGGATTTTCCCGGCCGTGGATTTCCTCGCCCAGGGCGGACGTCTTGGGATCGGTTCCGACAGCCATGTGTCGTTGAGCGTGGTGGAAGAGCTGCGTTGGCTGGAATACGGCCAGCGCCTGCGAGATCAACGGCGCAACCGCTTGTATCGGGCCGATCAACCGATGGTCGGGCGCACCTTGTTCGATGCCGCGCTGCAAGGGGGTGCCCAGGCGTTGGGACAACCAGTCGGCGCCCTCGAAGTTGGCAAGCGCGCCGACTGGCTGGTGCTCGATGGCAACGATCCGTACCTGGCCAGCGCCAACGGCGATGGGATTCTCAATCGCTGGCTGTTTGCCGGCGGAGATCGTCAGGTGCGGGATGTGATGGTTGGCGGGCAATGGGTCGTGCGTGACGGGCATCATGCCGGGGAGGAGGACAGTGCGCGGGCGTTTACTCAAGTCTTGCGCGAACTGTTGGGTTGACCACAAAACTGTGGGAGCGAGCCTGCTCGCGATGGCGGTCTATCAGTCAACATCTGCGTTGAATGTGACGACCTCATCGCGAGCAGGCTCGCTCCCACATTTGATCGGTGACTATCAATCCGAAGTCTTGGCCATCTGCCGATCCGAGGCACGCCAGATCAACCGTGTTGTGTCGTAACCCTGCTGGCGCGCCTTGCTCAGCAGTTCTTCGCGCACAACGCCATTGACCGTCGGGGTTCGGGACAGCAACCACATGTAGCGACGACTCGGGTCACCGACGATGGCGGTCTTGTAATCATCGCTGACATACAGGACCCAGTATTGCCCCTTCGCCACACCCGGCACGATCCGCGAAAACCAGTTATCAAACTCGACCCAGAGCTTGTCGGTCTTGCCCGGCACTTGAGGCGTTGCAGTGCCCCTGGCTTCTTCCCACTGCCAGTCCGAGGTCAGGCAGCGGTTGAACACATCCACATTGCCGTCAGGCTTGAGGGTGTAGTGGGCTTCCGATTGCGCGCAGTTGCGCTGGAAGTACATCGGTAGACGGGCCAACTCGTACCAGGTCCCTTGGTAACGCTTGAGGTCGACGCTGTTGACAGTCTTTGGCGCCAACGGGTCTTCGCCAGAAGTGGCACAGCCAGCCAATACCAGGCCGGCAAAAAGCACTAACAATAACCGCATCATTATTTTTCTCCCGCGGGCCGGTGGCCCCGGTTTACTTCAGGCCTTGGCCGGAAAACATCAACACTTTGTCACCGGCGTACTGCACGCTGATAAAGCTCTTCTGGTCGCCCCAGGTGCAACTGGACATGCCGAGCGCGCCCGAACAATCGGTCGGTTTCCCCAACAACGCTTCGACTTCGGCCTTGGGCATGCCGGCAGACAGTTTCGAATAGTTTTCCTGGTTGACCTTGCTGCATGCCGTCAACAAGACGCACAGGGACAACAGGGCGATAGATCGCAGCGACATGGTGTAACTCCTGGAACGGAAGGGGGTGGCAGGGTGCCAACCAGAACCTTAGAAGAGAAAACCCCTATCTGGTTCCCCGACAGACCCAGTATTTGTTGGGCTTTGGGCCGGTGTTTCATGGATGAATCAACCCGTTTGTGACGCCGTCGTGTATTTCGTCGGGATTAGCCTGCACGCGCCTGATTCAAAGCGCTTTGGAGCCGATAAAAAGAGCAGCGCGATGCCAGGTGTTATGGCAAATTGACGCCCCTTCCTGACCAGCTCCTCTGCGGTAGCGTTCTTAATGACCAGAAACATGAAATTCAGCCACAAAATCCTGCTGGCTGCTGCGCTCGTGGTAGCCGTTGCATTCGCCTGCTTCATCCTGTTCAACGACTACCGTCAGCGCCAGGGCTTGCAAGCCAGCACCGAGACCTCCATGCAGGAGCTCGGCAGCCTGACCAGCCGCAACATTCAAACCTGGGTCGAAGGCCGCACCCAATTGCTGCAATCGTTGGCCCAGCAGATTGCCGTGGACGGCAGCAGTGCCGATAGTCTCAAGCGCGCCGTGGGCCTACCGGCCTACACCGGCAACTTCCAGCTCAGCTATTTCGGTGGCACCGACGGCGTGATGTTCTCGGTACCGGCCGGCAATCGTGCGGCCGACTACGATCCCCGCGCCCGTGGCTGGTACAAGGCCGCCAACAGCGCCCAACAAACCATCGTCACCGAGCCCTACATCGCCGCCTCGTCGGGAAAACTGGTAATAACCGTCGCCACCCCAGTACAGCATCAGAACCAGATGATCGGCGTGGCCGGTGCGGACATCGACCTGTCCAGCGTCAGCGCCATCATCAACTCGCTGAATTTCGGCGGCCACGGCCATGCGTTCATCGTCAGCGCCGACGGCAAGATCCTCATCCACCCCGACAGCAAGCGCGTGCTCAAGACCCTGGCCGAGGCCTACCCTGACGGTGCACTGCACGTCAGCCCAGGCATGAAAGAAGTCGAGCTCGACGGCAAGACTCAATACCTCTCCTTCACGCGGGTCAACGGCGTACCGGGGGCCGACTGGTACGTGGCGCTGGTGCTCGACAAGAACACTGCCCTGGCGATGCTCAGCGAGTTCCGTACTTCGGCGCTGATCGCCATGGTGATTGCCGTAGTATTCATCATCGCCCTGCTGGGCATGCTGATCCGCGTGCTGATGCAACCGCTGCTGACCATGGGCCGCGCCATGCATGACATCGCCGAAGGCGAAGGCGACCTGACACGCCGTCTGACCATCCATGGCCAGGACGAATTCGGCGCTCTGGGCACGTCGTTCAACCGTTTCGTGGAGCGTATTCACACGTCGATCCGCGAAGTGGCCTCGGCCACCGGTCTGGTCAACGAAGTCGCACTGCGTGTGGTCAGCGCGTCAAACTCGTCGATGGTCAATTCCGATCAGCAGGCTTCACGCACCAGCAGCGTGGCCGCGGCGATCAACCAGCTCGGTGCCGCCGCCCAGGAAATCGCCCAGAACGCCGCCCTCGCCTCGCAACATTCCAGCGATGCCCGCAGCTTGGCCGAAGATGGTCAACACGTGGTGGATAAAACCATCACCGCCATGCAGCAGTTGTCCGCCAAGATCAGCGATTCGTGCGGCAACATCGAAACCCTGAACAACAATACGGTGAACATCGGCCAGATCCTTGAGGTGATCACCAGCATTTCCCAGCAAACCAACCTGCTCGCCCTGAACGCCGCCATTGAAGCCGCCCGGGCCGGTGAAGCCGGTCGCGGCTTCGCGGTGGTGGCCGATGAAGTGCGCAACCTGGCTCATCGCACCCAGGATTCGGCGCAGCAGGTGCAGAAGATGATCGAGGAGCTGCAAGTCGGCGCCCGGGAAGCGGTCCTGACCATGACCGACAGCCAGCGCCAGAGCGAAAGCAGCGTCGGCATCGCCAACCAGGCCGGCGAACGCCTGGGCAGCGTGACCCAGCGCATCGGTGAAATCGACGGCATGAACCAGTCCGTGGCCACCGCCACAGAAGAGCAGACCGCCGTGGTGGAATCGATCAACGTCGACATCACCGAAATCAACACGCTGAACCAGGAAGGCGTGGAAAACCTGCAAGCGACATTGCGGGCCTGTGCTGACCTTGAACAGCAAGCGGCGCGGTTGAAGCAGTTGGTGGGTAGTTTCCGAATCTAGTGCCCGGGCGGGCCCATCGCGAGCAGGCTCGCGATGGCGATAGTAGCCGCAACGCAATCTAGAACCTGGACCCAGGCCTGTTCAAAAACTCGATTTCATCAGCCGTGGACTCACGCCCCAACACCGCATTGCGATGGGGGAAACGTCCAAACTGCGCAATGATCTTCTGATGCCGCTCGGCGTAATCCAGGTTGTCTTCGAACACCGCCCGATCCGCCTCGGGCTGCTCGCGGGTCAGTTCGATGAAACGGGACACCGCTTCATTCTGCACCGCCAGGTTTTCGCAATGTTCGAGCACCAGGTAGATGAACACCCGCTGGATAGGTTCGAGTTGCCGGTCGAAACCCGCCGCCATGCCTTGGGCCACCAGCGCTTGGGCACGCAGGTCACCGGAAAAAGCCTTGGGGGAATCGCGAAAGATCATCCGCGGGAGCTGATCAAGCAGCAGCACCAGAGCCAGCCAGCCTTCGGGGCGTTGCGCCCAGTCGGTCAATCCGCCGGCCAGTGCCTGCTCGACCTGATCGCCGAAGCGCTCGTGCGCTTGGCGATCATGCCGTTTGCCGAACCACAGCTTGCCCTTGTCAGCGGCTATTTCGTCCGGCGATTTGGCTGAGCCAAACCACCAATCGAGCAACGGCTGCCAGGGCTGGGCCATGATTTATTCCTTGTGGTAGGCCGTGGCGCGGGCGACTTCTTCCTTCGAGCCAAGGAACACCGCCACACGCTGGTGCAGGCCTTCGGGCTGGATGTCGAGAATACGCTGGTGACCGTCAGTGGACGCACCGCCAGCCTGTTCCACCAGGAACGACATCGGGTTGGCTTCGTACATCAGACGCAGTTTGCCCGGCTTGGACGGCTCGCGGCTGTCGCGCGGGTACATGAACAGACCGCCACGGGTCAGGATGCGGTGTACGTCCGCGACCATCGCGGCGACCCAGCGCATGTTGTAGTTCTTTTTCAGCGGACCTTCTTCACCGGCCAGCAATTCGCCCACGTAGCGTTGTACCGGGGCTTCCCAGTGACGCTGATTGGACATGTTGATGGCGAATTCCTGGGTGGTTTCAGGAATGGTGATGTCTTCGTGGGTCAGAACGAAGCTGCCCATCTCACGGTCCAGCGTGAAGCCTTTGACGCCGTCGCCCAGGGTCAGCACCAGCATGGTTTGCGGGCCATAAATGGCATAACCGGCGGCGACCTGTTCGGTGCCTGGCTGCAGGAACGCCTTTTCATTCAAGGCTTCATTCTGGCTCAGGTATTCGTTCGGGCAACGCAATACCGAGAAGATGGTGCCCACTGGCGCGTTGATATCGATGTTCGACGAACCGTCCAGTGGGTCGAACACCAGCAGGTAAGCACCCTTGGGGTATTTGCCTGGGATCTGGTAGGCGTTGTCCATTTCCTCGGACGCCATGCCGGCCAGGTGGCCGCCCCATTCGTTGGCTTCGAGCAGGATTTCGTTAGAGAGCACGTCGAGCTTCTTCTGCACTTCGCCCTGCACGTTTTCGGTGCCCATGCTGCCCAGGACACCACCCAGGGCGCCTTTGGATACGGCGTGGCTGATCTCCTTGCATGCACGCGCCACCACTTCGATCAAAAAGCGCAGATCGGCAGGGGTGTTGTTGCTGCGGGTCTGCTCAATCAAATAGCGACTCAAGGTAACGCGGGACATGGACGGCTCCGAAGAATAGGGGGCGGAAAAACCTGCGCAGTTTAGCGCGAGTCGGGACTTAATTCCTCCTATGAGACGGGGAATGGAGGATTGAGTTCACGGGGTGGCGCCTCGCTTGGGTATTTCTGTTGATTGAGAGGACGCTATCGCGAGCAGGCTCGCTCCCACATTTGATCTTCTGCGGACACAGTTTTTGTATACGACATAAATCCAGTGTGGGAGCGAGCCTGCTCGCGATGGGTGCGCAGCACCTCAGTTTTTGACCGGCGGCTTGCGCAGCAAGCTCAATGCCATCGCCGCGAGGACCAGTACGCTGATCAGCAACACCGCCCACAAGCCGATCTTCTTCCAGTTGGTCTCGACGGTCGCAGAGGGCGTTGCGGCAGCCGATGCCGAGGTCGCCACACCATCGGTCTTCGCCGTACCCAGCGTCGCCAGGCGTGACGGTTTGTAATCGGGCACCAGCGTGGCCAGTGGCAGGCTGGCCGCTTTCGCCGTCGCATTGCCTAGCGCCAGGCTATAGGGCCCCTCGCCACGCGCCAGGAACACCACCTGGGTCGGGCGCACGGCAAAACGCAAGGCTGGCGCTTGGGCACCGAGACCGCCGCCTCGCTCGTCCACCGTCAGCTTCAATTGCTGCACGGTCTGCCCCGACAGCTGCAGTTGGTTTTGCAGCACATCCTGGCCGTTCTGGGTCAGGCGATACAGCAAGCCGCTGCCCAGCGATTGCCACGGCTGGCTGCTTTCACGCCGTCCGGCCAGGGTCACCGGTGCCAGGCTGTTGGCCTGGCTCAGTTCGACCTGCACCTGTTCGACATTCAACCCCATGGGCAACTGCCAAGTGTATTGCCCAGCCTTCGTGGTGCTACCGGCCAAAGGCTGCGACCAGACCAACGGCAACGGCAGGCTTTCGCGACTGCCGCTCTGCAACTGGGCCGAGGTCAACACCGGCGCCGATGACGGCGATTCCCACAACAACCGCAGATAACGCGCCGGCTGTCCTGGCAAGCTGACCTCATGCTGCTCCACCCGCTCATCAGCAAAGGTCAGCCGCGCCACCTGGCCTTCGCCCCACGCCTGCCAGTGTTGCAGGTCGTCACTGGCTTCGATGGTGAAGCGCTGGAAGCCGTCGCGCTCGCTGGTCCAGTCGAGGATCAGCTGCTGCAAGGGCGCCTTGATCGCACTGGCATCCAGCAGCCAGCCGCGCAGTTCCTCCTCCCCCGCCTCGAGCCGGCTGGACGGTTGCACCTGCACCAGCGTGCCGTTGGCGCTCGATTGCACCCGTACGCTGGGCGCGCGCTCGTTGTCATCGGCGGCGTTGTACAACGGGAACCACTTCACGTCGGTGGTGCTGTTTTCCCGGCTCCGGGCCGTCTCGCGAACCAATGCGTAGGCCTGGGCCTGCCCGGCGGCGTTGAACACCCGCAGGTCGCTCAGATCGGTCTGGCGCGCTTGCAACTGAATCTCCAGGGGCAACGCCAGGCGATACCAGGGCCCCTCGCCGCTCAAGGCCAATGGCACCTGATGGGCAAAGTCCGCCGGCTGTTCCTGGGCCGTCACCGACAAGGCCACCCACAACCCCACCACGCCCAACCCGATGCGACTCAACTTGTGACTCAAGACGACACTCCCTCACTGACAGGTATTGGCGGCTCGGTCCGCGAGCCCCCTTCCGGGCGTTTTGGCGGCAGCGGCGCGAAGTAGCCCACCACCAACAGCAATACACCCACGCCGATAAACGACACGATCCGCGCCAGACCGCCACGGTTGCTCAATTCGACAAAGAACAGCTTGGCCACCACCACGGCGATCAACGCCGCACCGATCAGCCAGACCTCACGACGATGGCGCAGATGCCCGCCGATCATCAGGCCCAGGGCAATCAGGGTCCAGACGATGGACAGCCCGGCCTGCACAAACATGGATTCGAGCAACGCATCCAGCTCGAACGGCACGCCGATCCAATGGTGGGCACTGCGCATCACCACGGCGGTGAAGAACGCGAACAGCGACACGCCGGCGATCAACTGGGCGACGTGTCCGGCATGACCCCATCGGATTGCCAGTTGCGCCACCGCGCTGCGGGTCCACGCGTAGACGCCAAACAAGGCGAACAGCAAGCCCAGCTCCAACGGGTTGAGCAGCGGCAAATAGGGTAACGGCTCGGCGCTGCCGTCGCTGAAGGTGTTGGCCAGCCAGAACCAGCCCAGCATCAACAGGGCCAGGGGTGCTGCCGCGTACACACGATATTCGCGCGAATGGGCCGAGACCGGCCACGGCCAGGCCCGCGGCGCGGCCATCAGCACCAGGTACAGGCTCGGCAGAATCGCCCAACCCAGCCAGCGCCAGGCGTTGTACTGCTCGGACAACAGCAGCAGGCCGTAGCGCACCTCCAGCGCCAGCACACCGATCAGCAGCCAGCAACCGAGCACATGGGCGGTGCTGCGCGCCCGGGCCGGTAGCAGCGGTGCCAGACGTTTCAGGGAAAGCAAATGCACGGCGAACACGGCCAACCAGGCCAGCCAGCCGAAATCCGCCGCCGGGTGATAACGGCTGTGCCCAGTCGCGACCAGCACACAGCCGGCCACAGGTATCAGCAAGGTGCATAGCAACCCCATCGCCGGCCATTTCAAACGCAGGGCCAGCAATGCCCACAGCGCTACACTGATTGCCGCGACGATCAGCATCAAATGACCTTGCAGGTGCTGCGGTGCAAAGCGCAGCACTTCGCTGCCCCACGCCAGTGCCCACCAGCCTGCGCCCCAGACCAGCAGCAACTCGGACAACCGCTGCAAGCTCAAGGCCTGGAACACCGCCGACGGATGGCCGCGCTGCAATCGCCATGCGCCCACCAGTGCCGCCAGTCCCAGCACCAGCGGCGTCCAGAACCCGCTGTGGGCCAGGGGCCGCAGATCCTCGGCACTCAGCGGCCCGAGCAGCGCCGACCCGGCGGCAAGAAACGCCGCGCCGCCGATCAACTGCAACAACAGGCCAAACACGAAACTCACGCGCTGCTTCAGGTACAGGCTCAGCCAGATGATCAGCAGGCCGCTGGCCGCCCATACACCGCTCGCCGTTTGCCAGGGCAGGACGAAGAGCACGGCAAGGTTGATCAGCACCAACCCAGCCAGCAGCACCACCGACAGCCCGCGTAGCAATCGGACATCGTTGCGCACCATGTCATCGCGTGCCGCCAACAGCATGCCGCCAATCAGCGCCAGGCCGATCAGGGAGGCGCTGAGCAAACCGCTCCAGCCAGCGCTGAACACGGCGGTCGAATCCCCTTCGGCCCCCTGCAAACGCAACAGAAACAACGCGCCACCCAGCAGTTGTACTGCGAACGCGGTAAACAGGAAGCTGCGCGATTGCAGGCGCAGGCCCGCGAACAGCGTCGCCAGACCGGCCAAGGCCCAGGCGATGGCAGTGCCGTGAGTGAAGAAGAACAACGGCGCCAACAGATAGAGAAAACTCAAGCCCAGCACTGCCAGCACCGGCAGGCCTTGGCGCTCCCAGTGTGTGGCGTGCTCAGGCGCGGTCTTGCGCAACTGGTAGAAACTGAACAGCAAGGCGCCACCCAGCATCAACGCCCCCAGCGGGGCGCCATCGATCAGGCTGCTGTCGCCCTGACGCAACTCGCTGACAAAAGCCAGCGCCGAGCCCAGTTGCAGCAGCAAGGCAAAAGCCCGAGCCAAAGGCCGCTGCTGACGCAGGCCCAGCCAGAAAATCCCCGCCCCTTCCACGGCCCATGCCGCCGCGGTCCACCGAGCATCGAGGCCCAGGGGAATCGCCAGGCTGGCAAAAATCACCCCCAATGCCAGGCAGGTTTCGGCCAACAGGACGGCGCGCCCCCCCATCAATACCCGCGCCAGTCCCATATAGATGATGCCCAGGGCCAGGGCGCTGAACGCTGCGGCGAACTCCAGATGCTGCACCAGCGCGAACTGCAGACCGAACCCCACCAGGGGCGGGCCGAACAACAGGGTGCCGTCCACGTAGTCGCCCTTGCGGGCCGACCAGCGCAATAGCGCATCGCGGCCTTCGTCCTCGGGCCCGTCGCCCATTTCCAGCAGCTTGCGTCGGGTAAACAACAAGCCGATCGCCAGGTACAT
This sequence comes from Pseudomonas sp. N-1-13, assembly GCF_057787095.1. Classification (NCBI taxonomy): domain Bacteria; kingdom Pseudomonadati; phylum Pseudomonadota; class Gammaproteobacteria; order Pseudomonadales; family Pseudomonadaceae; genus Pseudomonas; species Pseudomonas sp. N-1-13. The sequence goes on from NZ_JBYNRI010000001.1 coordinate 5,527,477, forward strand.
CAGGAAGAAAACAATCAGGAACGGCTCGGTGCTCCAGAGCAGTTCCGGCCCATAAGAGCGCAAGCCCCAGGCGAAACCGATGCCGAAGGTGCCGACAAAACCAATCAGGTTGAGCAGGCGCCAGGCCTTGAACCAGGCAATCGCCAGAATGCCGGCATTGAGCAGGATGAAGTAGCTGAACAGCGCGACATGGTTACCGCTGCCGGTGGAAGTCAGGATCGGCGCGGCAAACCCGCCCAACGCTGCCACCGCAGCCAGGCCGAGGGCATTTTGGGTGACCGCCAGAATCGCCGAGAACACCGTGACCGCCACCAGCAAGCCCAAGGCCGCTTTCGAGTCGAGCAGCGGATGCAGGCGCATGGCGGCGAACACGGTCAGGTACAGCACGGCGATCCCGGTGCCCTGCAACATCAGCGCGTAGTTGCTGTTGCGCTGGCGCAGCCACCAGCCCAGGCCTAACAGGCCCAACGCACTGGCCGCGACGCCGGCATAACGCAACTCGATGGGCACGACCATGCCTTCAGTGGCATAGCGCAGCAGAAACGCCAGGCCGAGGAACAACAGCACCACCCCGACCCGCAATACGGTATTACCGCCAAACAGCCAGTTACGCGCCCCCGCGACGGCACGCTCGAACAGATTCGGACCACGAGGGGCAGCCGGTTCCGGCTGGACCGGTTTGGGGGCGGCCGGCGCAGACTTCCATACGTCGTCGGGCAACGGCTGACTGGCTTGTGTGGTCATCGCCGGAAGGGCTTCAAGGTCAGGCGGCAGTTCCCAGACTAGCTCCGGCTCAGGTGGGATTTCGGATTCCGGTGCCTGGGCCACGACGATCTCGGGCGATGGCGGCGGTTCGGAGGCTGCGACCGTGCTGCGCTCAAGCGCGATCAGCCGCTGCTCCAGTGCGCTCAAGGTGCGCTGGGCCGTTTGCAACTGGTTCTGCTGTTCGGCGGCGTGGGCGCCGAGGCGACGCAGACCAATCCCCTGAGCGATGCCAAGGCCCAGCAACGCGCCTATCAGCGCATCGGCGAACGACTCATCCACCACCCAGCCAAATGCCAGGCCCAACAGCATCAAAATCCATTGCATGGTCGATATCCCTAAGCGGCCCTTTGCGGGCGTAACCGGGGTGAAGCGGTGCCTGGTTCAGTCTAGTGGAACCACACAAACCTTGTGGGAGCGAGCCTGCTCGCGATAGCGGTCCGTCAGTTACCAAACAGGTTGGCTGACACACCGTTATCGCGAGCAGGCTCGCTCCCACAATGGATTGCTGGCGCCTCAAGCACTAAATCGGCCACACAGCCCGGCGAAACTGGCGCTTAGTATATCGACCAAGCCCAACCACCGTTGGGCTTCGCTCACATTTCCTGCAACTGCTACTCCAGGGCTTTCCAGATGTCGGTGGCGTATTCCCGAATGGTCCGGTCGGAGGAAAACCAGCCCATGCGCGCGGTGTTGAGCACCGCCGAACGCCACCAGTGCTGGGCGTCGTGCCAACGTTCTTCGACCCTGGCCTGGGCATCCCAGTAAGAGTCAAAGTCGGCGCAGACCAGAAAGCGATCGTAATCCACCAGCGAATCGACAAGCCCGGTGTAGCGCATCGGATCGTCCGGCGAAAACACCCCGCCGCGAATAGCCTGCAACACATCGTTGAGGCGATGGGACGCGGCAATGTCCGGCGCGGCACTGAACTCGCCGTTCTGCTTGCGGGCCTCCACCTGCTCGGCCGTCAGGCCGAAAATGAACATGTGCTCACCGCCCACGCGCTCATGCATCTCCACGTTGGCGCCGTCCATGGTGCCGATAGTCAGCGCACCGTTAAGACCGAACTTCATGTTACTGGTGCCTGACGCTTCAAAACCGGCCGTGGATATCTGCTCGGAAAGGTCCGCCGCCGGGATGATGCTCTCGGCCAGGCTGACGTTGTAGTTGGGCAGGAACACCACTTTGAGCAGGCCACGCACGGTCGGGTCGTTGTTCACCACACGGGCGATATCGTTGGTCAGCTTGATGATCAACTTGGCCTGGTGATAACTGGCGGCGGCCTTGCCAGCGAAGATTTTCACCCGTGGCACCCAGTCCACTTCCGGTTCGGCGCGGATCGCCTGGTACAGCGCCACCGTGTGCATCAGGTTGAGCAACTGACGCTTGTATTCATGGATCCGTTTGACTTGCACGTCGAACATCGCCGCCGGGTTCACGGCAACCCCCAACCGCTCGTGAATCAGATGCGCCAAGGCCTTTTTGCTGTGCAGGCGCTGTTCGGCGAACTGTTTGCGGAACGCCGGTTGATCCGCGAACGGCTCCAGCTCGATCAGGCGCTCCTCGGGGTTGTCGAGCACACTCGGGCCCAGGGCATCGACCATCATCGAAGTCAGTTCAGCGTTGGCCTGAAACAGCCAGCGGCGGAACGTGATGCCGTTGGTTTTGTTGTTGATCCGCTCGGGGTAGAGCTTGTGCAGCTCGGAGAACACCGTGCTGCGCATCAGTTGCGTGTGCAATCCGGACACACCGTTGACGCTGTGTGAACCGAGAAAGGCGAGGTTGCCCATGCGCACCCGGCGGCCGTTGTCTTCTTCGATCAGCGACACCGCGCGCAGCACGTCGAAATCGTGCACCCCCTTGGACCGCAGAGCATCGATGTGCTGGGCGTTGATCAGGTAAATGATCTGCATGTGTCGGGGCAACATGCGCTCCATCAGCCCCACTGGCCAGGTTTCCAGGGCTTCGGGCAGCAGCGTGTGGTTGGTGTAGGAGAGCGTGTCCTGGGTGATCTGCCAGGCGGCGTCCCAGGCCACGTCGTAGACGTCCACCAATTGGCGCATCAACTCGGCCACGGCGATCGACGGGTGAGTGTCGTTGAGCTGGATCGCCGCGTGGTCGCCCAAGGTCAATACCGAGGTGTGCATGTTGCGATGACGGCGCAACAAATCCTGCAGCGAGGCGGCGACGAAGAAATACTCCTGGCGCAGGCGCAATTCCTGGCCCGCCTCGGTGCTGTCGGCCGGGTACAGCACGCGGGAGATACTTTCGGCCCGGGCCACTTCCGCCACGGCACCCAAATGGTCCCCGGCGTTGAAGCGTTCCAGGTGCAGCTCTTCCATGGCGCGGGCGCGCCACAGACGCAGGGTGTTGACGCTGGCACCGCGCCAACCCACCACGGGGGTGTCATAGGCGATGGCTCGCACGGTTTCACCCGGAGACCAGACTTGCTTGGTATTGCCGGAGGCGTCGGTCACGGTCTCGACGCTGCCGCCGAAGCCGATCGGGTAAACCACTTCCGGCCGCTCGAACTCCCAGGGGTTGCCGAAATCCAGCCAGTGTTCGGTTTGCTCCTGCTGCCAGCCATCAACGATGGCCTGGCGAAACAGGCCGTGCTCGTAACGAATGCCGTAGCCATGGCCGGCAATGCCCAAGGTGGACATGCTTTCCATGAAACATGCCGCCAACCGGCCGAGGCCGCCGTTGCCCAACGCCGCATCGGGTTCGAGCAGGCGAATGCGCTCCAGATCCACGCCCAGTTCGGTCAAGGCTTCGCGCGCAGTGTCCAGCAGGCCGAGGTTGCTCAGGCTGTCATAGAGCAAGCGGCCGATGAGAAATTCCAGGGAGAGGTAATAAACGCGCTTCTGGCCCTTGCGGTAAATCTGCCGCGTGTGGTCCATCCAGTGCTCGACCATATGGTCGCGGGCGGCCAGGGCAATGGCTTCGAACCAGTCGTGATCAAACGCATGATCCGGGTCCTTGCCGACGGCGTAAGTGAGTTTGGTCAACACGGCATCGCGAAATGCAGCCACTTCGGCTTCGCGAACAAGTGGTTCTTGAGTCATTGATGAGACCTCGAACGAGCATGAAATTGTCTGAGCCTAGACGGTCTGACAGGCACTACAGGCGCAGGTTCGTTGGTTTTTCCATAGCGACGGAGAATCGCCGCCAGGGAATTGCCGTATGGGCGAATGAATGCAGGGGCCGTGCCGGTCCTGGGAGAGTTTTACCGGGCTCGAAAAAAAACCGGCAGATGGTCGTTCAAAATTTCACCAGTCCCGGTATGATCGCGCGCCCTGATGCATGCTGGTAAACCTTGATGATGAAGCCCAACCTGATCGCCGCCGCGGAGATCGACCGAATCGATACCTGGGCCAAGTACTCCGCGCCAATGTGCGGTTCCTGCGTGTCGAGCTGCTGCACACTGCCGGTGGAGGTCAAGATCAAGGACCTGATCCGGATCGGTATCGTCGATGAATTCGAACTGGGCGACCCGCCGAAAAACATCGCCAAGCGCCTGCAAAAGGAAGGGATCGTCGAGCGCTATAACCAGAAATCCGAAATCTTCACGCTCCAGCGCATGAGCAACAATGATTGCCTTTATCTGGATCGCAAGAGCCGGTTGTGCACCATTTATGAGAAACGCCCGGATACCTGCCGCAACCATCCGCGGGTCGGGCCGCGCCCGGGGTACTGCGCCTACAAGCCCAAGGAAGTGGAGCGCGAGCGTAATCCGCGGACGTTGGACAAATTCTGATCGAATGATGTTTTAGCTGCGCCTGGAACATCGCCATCGCGAGCAAGCTCGCTCCCACAGGGGATTTGCGGTGGATACAGATTTTGTGTCCGACCTGAATCCCTTGTGGGAGCGAGCTTGCTCGCGATGGCGCCCTGACAGCCACTACATAACTTCCAGGCATAAAAAAACGCCCCCGATCTCACGACCGGGGGCGTTTTTTTAGCCGCTAACTAAGTCGAAACTCAGTTACCGCTTTTCTTGGCGGCGCGGGTACGCTCGCTTTCGCCAAGGATCTTCTTACGCAGGCGAATCGACTTAGGCGTCACTTCGCACAGTTCGTCTTCCTGCACGAACTCCAGCGCTTGCTCCAGAGTGAACTTGACCGGCGGAACCAATGCGATGGTTTCGTCTTTGCCCGAAGCGCGCATGTTGTCGAGCTTCTTGCCTTTGGTCGGGTTCACGCCCAGGTCGTTGTCACGGCTGTTGAGGCCGACGATTTGACCTTCGTAGATGTCCTGGCCGTGCTCGACGAACAGCTTGCCGCGCGCTTGCAGGGTTTCCAGCGAGTAGGTCAGTGCCTTGCCGGTCGCAACCGATACCAGAACACCGTTCTGACGGCCGGACATGTCGCCGGACTTCATCACGTCATAACGATCGAAGATCGAAGTCAGGATGCCGCCACCGGAGGTCAGGGTCAGAAACTCGTTACGGAAACCGATCAGGCCACGGGCCGGGATGTTGTACTCAAGGCGCACACGGCCCTTGCCATCCGGAACCATGTTGGTCAGGTCGCCTTTACGCAGGCCCATTTGTTCCATGATCGCGCCCTGGGATTCTTCCGGCAGGTCGATGGTCACGTTTTCGTACGGTTCGTGCTTGACGCCGTCAACCATACGGATGATCACTTCAGGACGACCTACGCCCATTTCGAAGCCTTCGCGACGCATGGTTTCGATCAGAACCGAGAGGTGCAGCTCACCACGGCCGGAAACCTTGAACTTGTCGGCCGAGTCGCCTTCTTCAACGCGCAGTGCCACGTTGTAGAGCAGCTCCTTGTCCAGACGCTCCTTGATGTTACGGCTGGTCACGAACTTGCCTTCTTTACCGCAGAATGGCGAGTCGTTGACCTGGAAGGTCATGGAAACGGTTGGCTCATCGACGGTCAACGGCTTCATCGCTTCGACGTTCAGTGGGTCGCACAGAGTGTCGGAGATGAACAGTTGCTCGAAGCCGCTGATGCAGACGATGTCGCCGGCAGCTGCTTCTTCAACGTCGATACGGTGCAGGCCGTGGTGACCCATCAGCTTGAGAATACGACCGTTGCGCTTCTTGCCGTCGGCGTCAATAGCCACGACCGGCGTGTTCGGCTTGATGCGACCACGGGCGATACGGCCAACACCGATAACACCCAGGAAGCTGTTGTAGTCCAGGGCCGAGATTTGCATCTGGAACGGACCGTCACGGTCGACTTTCGGCGCAGGTACGTCGTCGACGATCGACTGGTACAGCGGGGTCATGTCTTCGGCCATGTTGGTGTGGTCCAGACCGGCAATACCGTTCAGGGCCGAGGCGTAGACGACTTTGAAGTCCAGCTGTTCTTCGGTGGCGCCCAGGTTGTCGAACAGGTCGAAAATCTGGTCCAGAACCCAGTCCGGACGCGCGCCTGGACGGTCAACCTTGTTGATGACCACGATCGGACGCAGGCCGGCTTCGAAAGCCTTCTTGGTCACGAAACGGGTTTGCGGCATAGGGCCGTCCTGGGCATCGACCAGCAGCAGCACGGAGTCGACCATCGACATTACGCGCTCTACTTCACCACCGAAGTCGGCGTGGCCCGGGGTGTCCACGATGTTGATGTGGTAGCCATTCCAGTTGATGGCGGTGTTTTTCGCCAGAATAGTAATACCGCGCTCTTTTTCCTGGTCGTTGGAGTCCATCACGCGCTCGTCGTTGAGCTCGTTGCGCTCCAGAGTGCCGGATTGACGCAAGAGTTTGTCTACCAGGGTGGTCTTACCATGGTCAACGTGAGCAATGATGGCGATGTTGCGTAGATTTTCGATCACTTGTGTATCTCGATCAGAGGATTCGGTGTGCTGACAGGTCGTGGCAGCGATTTACGTTGAGTCCGACAAAGCCGTTACAGCCTGTCGGCGGCGTCGGGGGGCCGGTGACGCAGGCCACAGGCAAACAGCCCCGGGCACTTAGCTCGGTCGATAAACGCGCACATTGGCATGCCCCTCACTGAGCAAATGGTGGGCATGCAGGCGACTCATCACGCCTTTGTCGCAATACAACAGGTACTGGCGAGTAGGGTCCAGTTCCTTGAAACGCGCGTTCACTGCATAGAACGGCATCGTTTGTACCTCGATACCGGCGATACTCAGCGGGTCGTCTTCAGCGTCGTCCGGGTGACGGATGTCGATGATGATCTGACCGGCCAGCGCTTCGCCGACTTCTTCAATCTGTATGTCCTGGCCCAATTCATCGATCACCCGATCGATTGGCACCAGCCTGGCGTTTTCGAGCGCACGCTCGAGCACCGCCATGTCGAATTCTTTCTCTTCATGCTCCACACGCCCGCGCTTGGCCGCAGTCTTCGGATTGACCGAGATGACCCCGCAGTATTCCGGCATGTGCCGGGCAAAATCGGCGGTGCCGATCTCGTTGGCCGTGTCGATGATGTCCTGCTTGTGGCTGGCGATCAGCGGGCGCAGCACCAGCTTTTCGGTCACGCAGTCGATCACTGACAGGTTCGGCAGCGTCTGGCTCGACACCTGGGAGATCGCCTCGCCGGTGACCAGCGCATCGATGTGCAGCCGATCGGCGATGCTGGATGCGGCACGCAACATCATACGCTTCAAAATGACGCCCATATGACTGTTATCGACTTTGCCGAGAATCTCGCCCAGGACTTCCTCGAACGGTACGCTCACAAATAACACGCGTTGGGAGCTGCCATACTTCTTCCAGATGAAGTGCGCCACTTCCATTACGCCCAGTTCATGGGCGCGCCCGCCAAGATTGAAGAAGCAGAAATGGCTCATCAGCCCGCGCCGCATGATCTGGTAGGCCGCGACCGTGGAATCGAAACCGCCGGACATCAGCACCAGGGTCTGTTCCAGCGAACCCAGCGGATACCCGCCAATGCTGTCGTGCTGACTGTGGATCACGAACAACCGCTGGTCGCGAATTTCGATGCGCACTTCAATTTGCGGGTCTTTCAATGAAATTCCGGCGGCGCCACACTGCTTGCGCAACTGGCTGCCGACGTATCTCTCCACGTCCATCGAGCTGAACGGGTGTTTGCCGGCGCGCTTGCAGCGCACCGAGAAAATCTTGCCGGCCAGGGCATCACCATAATGCAGCTTGCACTTGGCGAGGATGTCGTCGAAATCCCCCAGCGGGTATTCGTCGACCTGCAGGAAATGCGCGATGCCCGGCATGCAGCTCAGGCGCTCGGTCATTTCCTTGAGAATCTTGGGTTCGCTGACGCGGGTTTCCAGTTCGAGGTTGTCCCACACGCCGTTCACCACCACAGCCGGGTCCAGATCGCGGAGCACGGCACGGATGTTCTTGGCCAACTGGCGGATGAAACGCATCCGTACCGGGCGGCTCTTGATGGTGATCTCGGGGAAGACTTTTACGATTAGTTTCATGAAAACAGCGCGCGAACGGCCAGCCGAAAAAGGGGGGCGCGGATTATAGCGGAAATTGCTCAAGGTTTAACCAGTTAATGTGCACTCGGTTTTCAACGCACCAAAACAGGTCATCTCTCGCAAGTTACGCCACATTGCAGTGCGCAATTGTTCGACAATCCGCGAATACAGGCTATAAAAGCGTGGATTTGGTGCAAAAAACCCATGCTGGGGCACTGGCATGCAAATTGCTCCCTTGTGAGGCAGGTTGCCTTGGCAGAGTATTCGCGCCGGCATCACCCATATCTAAGGGCACACCATTACCCGCCCGAAGCCACCCGGAGGACATATGTCGAAGTCGGTTCAACTCATCAAAGATCATGACGTCAAGTGGATTGATCTGCGCTTCACTGACACCAAAGGCACTCAACATCACGTGACCATGCCGGCCCGTGATGCGCTGGACGACGAATTCTTTGAAATCGGAAAGATGTTCGACGGTTCCTCCATCTCTGGCTGGAAAGGCATCGAAGCCTCCGACATGATCCTGATGCCGGACGACGAAACTGCCGTCCTGGACCCGTTCACCGAAGAGCCGACCCTGATCCTGGTCTGCGACATCATCGAACCTTCGACCATGCAAGGCTATGACCGCGACCCACGCGCCATCGCCCACCGTGCCGAGGAATACCTGAAGTCCACCGGTATCGGCGACACCGCTTTCTTCGGCCCTGAGCCTGAGTTCTTCATCTTCGACTCGGTCAAGTTCAAGTCCGACATCTCCGGCTCCATGTTCAAGATCTTCTCCGAACAAGGTTCGTGGATGTCCGATCAGGACGTGGAAGGCGGTAACAAAGGCCACCGTCCTGGTATCAAGGGCGGCTACTTCCCGGTTCCACCGTTCGACTTCGACCACGAGATCCGTACCTCCATGTGCAACGCACTGGAAGAGATGGGCCAGACCGTCGAAGTTCACCACCACGAAGTGGCGACTGCCGGCCAGAACGAAATCGGCGTGAAATTCAACACGCTGGTCAAGAAAGCTGACGAAGTCCAGACCCTGAAGTACTGCGTACACAACGTTGCTGATGCATACGGCCGCACCGCGACCTTCATGCCGAAGCCTCTGTACGGCGACAACGGTTCGGGCATGCACGTGCACATGTCGATCTCCAAAGACGGCAAGAACACCTTCGCTGGCGAAGGTTATGCCGGCCTGTCGGACACCGCTCTGTACTTCATCGGCGGTATCATCAAGCACGGTAAGGCCCTGAACGGCTTCACCAACCCGTCGACCAACTCCTACAAGCGTCTGGTACCAGGCTTCGAAGCACCGGTCATGCTGGCCTACTCGGCTCGTAACCGTTCCGCCTCGATCCGTATTCCTTACGTCAACAGCCCTAAGGCTCGCCGTATCGAAGCTCGCTTCCCGGATCCGGCTGCCAACCCGTACCTGGCCTTCGCTGCACTGATGATGGCCGGTCTGGACGGTATTCAGAACAAGATCCACCCTGGCGATGCCGCCGACAAAAACCTGTATGACCTGCCGCCTGAAGAGGCCAAGCAAATCCCACAGGTTTGTGGCAGCCTGAAAGAAGCCCTGGAAGAGCTGGACAAGGGCCGTGCGTTCCTGACCAAGGGCGGCGTATTCAGCGATGACTTCATCGACGCTTACATCGCACTGAAAAGCGAAGAAGAAATCAAGGTTCGCACCTTCGTACACCCACTGGAATATGAGCTGTACTACAGCTGCTGATCCGGTAGCGTCGCCCCACGGGGCGTGAATAAAAAGAGGCCTCCTTCGGGAGGCCTTTTTTATGGGCGCAGGTTACGTGCATGATTGTCTGCGCCCTCCACTATTCGAAGACGAGATCACCCATGACTTCGCGCGTTTCATTCTGCCTTGCTCTGTCTGCCGCGTTGTTGGGCACCGCCGCCCAGGCCGCCACCGCACCCACCACCCTCGCCCCACTGCTCGGCACCATAGGCGAGCGCCTGGCCATTGCCGATCAGGTCGCCCTGAGCAAGTGGGACAGCCGCAAACCGGTGGAAGATCGCCAGCGCGAACGCGAGGTGATCGCCGCTGCCGTCGCCCAGGCACCAGCTTACAAACTGAGCAGTGAAGCGGTAGAGGCGTTTTTCGCCGCACAAATAGAAGCCAACAAACTGGTGCAATACGCGCATCTGTCCGACTGGCAACTGCAAGGCAAAGCCCCGGACGCACCGCGCCCGGACCTGGTTAGGCAGATCCGCCCGCAGCTGGATCAACTGCAAAAACGCCTGCTGCAACAACTGGCCGACTTCAGCCCCTACCGCACCGACCCGCAATGCCCGCAATGGCTGGCCCAGGCCACCCATACCGTCAGTAACGACCCGTTGCGGCAAATGGCGCTGGTTCGGGCGACCGCAGAGCTGTGCGTCCTCACAAAATCCTGAGCCCACACATCTTTCCCCTGTGGGAGCGAGCCTGCTCGCGATGAGGCCAGCCCATCTACCACTTGTGTGACTGACACTCCGCCATCGCGAGCAGGCTCGCTCCCACAGGGGTCCAGTGTCGAACCTGGAGGCTGTGAACACCGCCCCCACAAGGGATGGCGTGCAACAACTTGGGCCAACCGCCTCCCCTGACCTATGCTGCAATCCAACACTTTCGGTTTTCGGTTGATTTTATGGGTCGTGGCTTTCCAGGAATGCTGTTGTTGCTGTTGGCGCTGCCAGCCGCCGCACAGATCTACAAATACACCGACGCCGACGGTAACACCGCCTATAGCAACCAGCCGCCCGATGGCATACCGGCCCAGGCAGTGGAGCTGCCGCCACTCAACAGTGTCGAACCCCAGCCCCCGACCAACCCGAACGCTGCTGCGCCCGCCGCGAACCGGGACGAGCCAGGCAACGCCTACGAAACTCTGGAGCTGACAGACATCCCCAGCGAAGAGGCCCTGCGCGCCAACAACGGCACCTTCACCGTTGGCGTCCTGGCTCGGCCGCGTCTGCAAAGCCCTCATCTGTTCAGGTTGTTGCTGGACGGCCAGCCCTATGGCCAGCCGAGCAACGTGCCGCGCCTGCAATTGGTGAATATCGATCGGGGCGAGCACAGCCTGGCGGTACAGGTCATCGACGGCGAACATCTTGTGCAACAGAGCGAAACCGTCATCTTCACCGTGCAACGGGTGCACCGCCCATGATCCGCTGGCTGCTCGTGCTGTGCCTGGCCGTGCTGCCAGGGCTGGGGGCAGCGCAGGTCTATACCTACATCGACGCCCAGGGCAATCGCGTCTTCACCGATCAACCGCGTCCCGGTAACGCACAGAAAGTGCAACTGCCGCCCGCCAACCGGATGGCGACACCGCCCTCCGGCGCAGCCTCGGCGTCGGCGCCTGAAAAAAAGCCCGATCCCATGTTCCGTTACGAAATGCTGCGACTGTTGATCCCTGAACCGGATGCCACGATACGCAGCACAGCGGGGGAACTGATCGTCACGGTCACCAGCGAACCCGGTTTGCAAAAAGGCCACCGCTACCGCCTGCTACTGGATGGCAACCCCACAGGCGAACCGGGACCCAGCCCAGTGTTCGCGCTGAGCAACATTGATCGGGGCAGCCATCATCTGGCGGTAGAGATTCTCGATGAGCAGGGCCGTATCGTCGAACGTACCGCCAACCAGCCCTTCCACATGCAGCGCATTTCCCTGGCGCAGAAACGCCGCATCAAACCCTGCGCCACCGCCGACTACGGCCAGCGTCCCGAATGCCCCCTCACCGACGAGCCCGCAGAAGAGCAAAGCAGCATCCTGCCGTTCTTCTAACGCCCGCCTGGATGGCGCACTATATTGGTGCAAGTGTCTGCACCCTACTCAAATTCCAGCCCATTTTGGTTCGAAAGTACCCGAAAAAGCTGGCAGAACGCCACGCAATCGGGCGAAAAAGGTTCGTTTGAGGCTCTAAACGCTTCTTTTCGGAGCCTTGGTTTGGTTTTTGCATTTTCCTTGTATCGGCGCGTCATACGCGTGCTTGCTTACGCTCCAAAAGAGGTCCTGATGACCATTAGCGACGCACTACACCGCTTGCTACTCGATAACCTCACCACCGCAACCATCCTGCTCGATGCCGAACTGCGGCTCGAGTACATGAACCCGGCGGCAGAGATGCTGCTGGCCGTCAGCGGCCAGCGCAGCCACGGGCAGTTCATCAGCGAGCTGTTCACCGAATCGGCCGAGGCGCTCAACTCCTTGCGCCAGGCAGTGGAACAGGCGCACCCGTTCACCAAGCGCGAAGCGATGCTCACCGCCCTGACCGGCCAGACACTGACCGTGGATTACGCGGTAACACCGATCCTGAACAACGGTGCCACGCTGTTGCTACTGGAGGTGCACCCCCGTGATCGCCTGCTGCGCATCACCAAGGAAGAGGCTCAGTTGTCCAAGCAGGAAACCAGCAAGATGCTGGTGCGCGGCCTGGCCCATGAGATCAAGAACCCCCTCGGCGGGATTCGCGGCGCGGCGCAACTGTTGGCCCGGGAGCTGCCCGAAGAAAGTCTCAAGGACTACACCAACGTCATCATTGAAGAAGCCGACCGCTTGCGCAATCTGGTGGATCGCATGCTCGGCTCCAACAAGCTGCCGTCCCTGGCGATGTGCAACGTTCACGAAGTGCTGGAGCGCGTCAGCAGCCTGGTGGAAGCCGAGAGCCAGGGGTGCATCACCTTGGTGCGCGACTACGACCCGAGCATTCCCGATGTTTTGATCGATCGCGAGCAGATGATCCAGGCGGTGCTGAACATCGTGCGCAACGCCATGCAGGCCATCAGCAGCCAGAACGAGCTGCGCCTGGGCCGCATCAGCCTGCGCACCCGCGCCATGCGCCAGTTCACCATCGGCCATGTGCGTCATCGCCTGGTGACCAAGATCGAAATCATCGACAACGGCCCGGGCATTCCCGCGGAGTTGCAGGAAACCATCTTCTTTCCCATGGTCAGCGGCCGCCCTGACGGTACCGGGCTGGGCCTGTCCATTACCCAAAACATCATCAGTCAGCATCAGGGCTTGATCGAATGTGAGAGCCATCCCGGCCACACCACCTTTTCGATCTTCCTGCCACTGGAACAAGGAGCCACATCGACATGAGCCGTAGTGAAACCGTGTGGATCGTCGATGACGACCGTTCTATCCGTTGGGTCCTGGAAAAAGCCTTGCAACAGGAAGGCATGACCACCCAGAGCTTCGACAGCGCCGACGGAGTGATGAGCCGCCTGGCCCGTCAGCAACCGGACGTCATCATCTCCGACATCCGCATGCCCGGCGCTAGCGGTCTGGACCTGCTGGCGCGGATTCGCGAGCAGCACCCACGGCTGCCGGTGATCATCATGACCGCCCATTCGGACCTGGACAGCGCTGTGGCGTCCTACCAGGGCGGCGCCTTCGAATACCTGCCCAAGCCCTTCGACGTCGATGAGGCCGTGTCACTGGTCAAGCGCGCCAACCAGCACGCCCAGGAGCAACAGGGTATGGAAGAGGTGCCAGCGCTGGCACGCACCCCGGAAATCATCGGTGAAGCGCCGGCAATGCAGGAAGTGTTTCGCGCCATTGGGCGCTTGAGCCACTCCAACATTACCGTGCTGATCAACGGCGAATCGGGCACCGGTAAAGAACTGGTCGCCCATGCCCTGCACCGCCACAGTCCACGGGCGGCCTCACCGTTCATTGCGCTGAACATGGCGGCGATCCCCAAGGACCTGATGGAGTCCGAGCTGTTCGGTCACGAGAAAGGCGCGTTCACCGGCGCAGCCAACCTGCGGCGCGGGCGCTTCGAACAAGCCGACGGCGGCACCTTGTTCCTCGACGAAATCGGCGACATGCCGGCTGACACCCAGACCCGGCTGTTGCGCGTGCTGGCGGACGGCGAGTTCTATCGGGTGGGCGGCCATACACCGGTCAAGGTCGATGTACGCATCATCGCCGCGACCCACCAGAACCTGGAAACCCTGGTCCACGCGGGCAAATTCCGCGAAGACTTGTTCCATCGCCTGAATGTGATCCGCATTCATATCCCGCGCCTGGCGGACCGTCGCGAAGACATCCCGACCCTGGCCCGGCACTTCCTCAGCCGCGCGGCCCAGGAGCTGGCGGTAGAGCCCAAACTGCTCAAGAGCGAAACCGAGGAATACCTCAAGAACCTGCCGTGGCCCGGCAACGTGCGCCAGCTGGAGAACACCTGCCGCTGGATCACGGTGATGGCGTCCGGTCGCGAAGTGCACATCAGCGATCTTCCACCGGAGCTGCTCAGCCTGCCGCAGGACTCGGCCCCGGTGACCAACTGGGAACAGGCCCTGCGCCAGTGGGCCGACCAGGCCCTGGCCCGCGGCCAATCGAACCTGCTGGACAGCGCCGTACCGAGTTTCGAACGCATCATGATCGAGACCGCCCTCAAGCACACCGCCGGCCGCCGTCGCGACGCCGCGGTGCTGCTGGGCTGGGGCCGCAATACCTTGACCCGCAAGATCAAGGAATTGGGGATGAAGGTTGATGGCGGGGATGATGATGAGGGGGATGAGGGCTGAGCAGCCTTTAGCCCTTCACTGATCTTGAAGGCCAATCGCGAGCAGGCTCGCTCCCACAAAGGTTTGCGGTGTCGCGACTATCTTGTGGGAGCGAGCCTGCTCGCGATGCTTTTGAAGGCTTGATGCACCGCATCGATGCACTGAGAACCGCAATGGCACATGCGGCCCCCCGTCAAAACCAATCAGCCCAACTCGAAGAAACCGCACAAACAAAAGCAAAAGCCCCGAAATACGGGGCTTTGCGCATCATCAGCAGATTTTTTGTGACAAGCCATTTAAAACTGGCACGCCCCCTGCAATAACTCAATCACTACCCAGTTTCGGGGACCTTGGTACAGGCAGGCCGGGGATTCCCCATTTTACATCGGGCTCATCGAGCCCACTGTTTTGGGGGCCTTGATACAGGCAGGTCAAGGTTTCCCTTCTTTACACCCGGGGCTGCGCGTTTAACGCAAGCCCCTCCCGTTTGGGGACCTTGGTACAGGCAGGCCGGGGATTCCCTCTTTTATTGCTCCTGGAGACGGATCTCCAGCCGCCAGCGGTCATCGACCTCGCTGCCGGCCCACTCCCCCCGCAATGGACGCGCCGCCACCAGCGTCAGCAACAACCCTTTGTCACTCAAACGCACCCGCCAGTTCACGTCCTTGCCATTGAGTTTGAGCTGGCCCTTCTGCGGACGGCCCTCTGCCTGGAGCAACAGCGCCACTGAGCCGTCGATGATTTCCCCATGCAGCTTGGGCTCGTTGTTGAACCAGGCCACCAGCGTCCCGTCGATCACTTCGACCTGTTGCAGCACGCTCGGCTCGGGCGTGGTCAGGCGACCGATCATCAGGCCGACCATCAGACCGAAGATCGCCAAAGACCCCATCACTCGAGGTAATAGCTTCGAACGCTGATCGGTTTGCGGCGTAGAATGCCGCTCATCTTTATCTGCGGAGCCGTGCATGTTTCACGTCATCCTTTTTCAACCGGAAATTCCGCCGAACACCGGCAACGTCATCAGGCTGTGCGCCAACAGCGGCTGCCACCTGCATCTGATCGAACCACTGGGCTTCGAGATGGACGACAAGCGCCTGCGCCGTGCCGGTCTCGACTACCACGAGTATGCCACCCTGCAACGCCATGCCGATCTCGCCAGCTGTCTGGAGAGCCTGGGGCATCCGCGCTTGTTTGCCTTCACCACCAAGGGGTCGCGGCCATTCCATGATGCCAGCTTCGTCGCGGGCGATGCGTTCCTGTTCGGCCCGGAAAGCCGTGGCCTGCCGGCCGAGGTACTGGACGCCCTGCCCGCCGACCAGCGTCTGCGCCTGCCGATGCGCGAAGGCTGTCGCAGCCTGAACCTGTCCAATACCGTGGCAGTGGCCGTTTACGAGGCCTGGCGGCAGAACGGTTTCCGGTAACCCTGGCCAGAAACTTCTGTGGGAGCGAGCCTGCTCGCGATAGCGCTTTACCAGTCAACTCAATACTGACTGACATGACGCTATCGCGAGCAGGCTCGCTCCCACAGGTTTATACCTTGTGCTACAGCCGCGATACCGCTTACTGAACGGTCGCGGCGCCTTCTTGCTGCATGCGCTGCAGTTCTTGCGCGTACAGGGCATCGAAGTTCACCGGGGCCAGCATCAGGGCCGGGAACGAACCGCGGGTCACCAGGCTGTCCAGGGTTTCGCGGGCGTACGGGAACAGGATGTTGGGGCAGAAGGCACCCAGGGTGTGGCTCATCGAAGCGGCATCCAGGTTCTTGATCAGGAAGATCCCGGCTTGCTGCACTTCGGCAATGAACGCCACTTCGTCACCGTTCTTCACGGTCACCGACAGGGTCAGCACCACTTCGTGGAAATCATCTTCCAGGGCTTTCTGGCGAGTGTTCAGGTCCAGGCCTACGCTCGGCTCCCACTGCTGGCGAAAGATCGCCGGGCTTTTCGGGGCTTCGAAGGACAGGTCACGCACATAAATACGCTGCAAGGAGAATTGCGGTGCGGTTTCTTCTTCGCTGGCAGCTGTGTTCTGTTGGTCAGTCATCGCAGATCCTTCTTACTTTCAGGTTCTTAGTGGGGAATTCAGGCCTTGAGCATCGCATCGAGCTTGCCGGCGCGATCCAGGGCAAACAGATCATCGCAACCGCCCACGTGGGTGCTGCCGATCCAGATCTGCGGCACGGAGGTACGTCCGGCCTTTTGAGTCATTTCGGCGCGCAGTTGCGGCTTGCCGTCGACCTTGATCTCTTCGAAAGCCACACCTTTGTTCTTGAGCAGGAACTTGGCTCGGGAGCAATAGGGGCAGTAATCGCTGGAATAGACAACAACGTGGGTCATATCACTTCACCAGGGGCAGATTGTCGGCTTTCCAGCTTGCAACGCCACCGGACAGTTTGGCGGCGGTAAAGCCGGACTTCATCAGCTCGCGGGCATGAGTGCCTGCGTGCTGGCCCTGAGCATCCACCAGGATCAGCGTCTTGGCCTTGTGTTTTTCCAGTTCACCGATACGAGCGATCAGTTTGTCCTGGGGAATGTTCACCGCGCCGACAATGTGACCAGCGGCGAAATCCTTGCTCGGGCGGATGTCTACCACCACGCCGGTGTCCTTGTTGACCAGTGCCGTCAGCTCGCCAGTACTGAGGCTGCGACCGCCGCCCTGCATCGTATGGGCAACCAGCAACGCCAGCAGTACGACGAAGATACCGACGAGAAGGTAGTGGTTAGTGGCAAATTCAATCAGGTGAGCAACCATCGAAGGAGGTTCCAGGGCGTTAAAATGTCGGCCAGTATACACAGCACACAAGGCCGGCCAAACCCCGCCCGGCGGTGACGGCACCGGAACTTACCTTTAAACTGCCCGTCCCTTTTCCATCGCCTTCTTTTAATCAGCCACGAGTGGATTCCATGACTACCACGCCTAAACCTTTGGTCCTGATGATTCTCGACGGCTTCGGTCACAGTGACAGCCACGAATCCAATGCCGTGTACGCGGCCCGCAAGCCTGTGCTGGACCGTCTGTGGGCCACCGTGCCGAACGGCCTGATCTCCGGCAGCGGCATGGACGTCGGCCTGCCCGACGGACAGATGGGCAACTCCGAAGTCGGCCACATGAACCTCGGCGCGGGCCGCGTGGTGTATCAGGACTTCACCCGCGTGACCAAAGCGATCCGCGACGGCGAGTTCTTTGAAAACCCGACCATCTGCGCTGCTGTGGATAAAGCCGTGGCTGCTGGCAAAGCCGTCCACTTCATGGGCCTGCTGTCCGATGGCGGCGTGCACAGCCACCAGGACCACCTGATCGCCATGGCTGAACTGGCCTTCAAGCGCGGTGCCGAAAAAATCTACCTGCACGCGTTCCTCGATGGCCGCGACACGCCACCAAAAAGCGCCACTTCGTCGATCGAACTGCTCGACAGCACCTTCCAGGCTCTCGGCAAGGGCCGTATCGCCAGCATCGTCGGCCGTTACTACGCCATGGACCGCGATAACCGCTGGGACCGGGTGTCCCAGGCCTACAACCTGATCGTCGACGGCAACGCCGAGTTCAACGCCGCCACCGCCCAGGAAGGCCTGCAAGCCGCCTACGAGCGGGGTGAAAGCGACGAATTCGTCAAGGCCACCACCATCGGCGAGCCGGTCAAAGTCGAGGACGGCGACGCCGTGGTGTTCATGAACTTCCGCGCCGACCGTGCCCGCGAGCTGACCCGCGTGTTTGTCGAAGACGATTTCAAGGAGTTCGAACGCGCCCGCCAGCCGAAACTGGCCGGCTTCGTGATGCTGACCCAATACGCCGCCAGCATCCCCGCGCCGTCGGCCTTCGCCGCCGGCAGCCTGGAAAACGTGCTGGGCGACTACCTGGCGAAGAACGGCAAGACCCAACTGCGCATCGCTGAAACCGAGAAGTATGCCCACGTGACGTTCTTCTTCTCCGGTGGCCGTGAAGAGCCCTTCCCCGGCGAAGAACGCATCCTGATCCCGTCGCCGAAAGTCGCCACCTATGACCTGCAACCGGAGATGAGCGCACCGGAGGTCACCGACCGCATCGTCGATGCCATCGAGCACCAGCGCTACGACGTGATCGTGGTCAACTACGCCAACGGCGACATGGTCGGCCACAGCGGGGTGTTCGACGCCGCGGTCAAAGCGGTGGAATGCCTGGACACCTGCGTCGGGCGCATCGTCGAGGCGCTGGAAAAAGTCGGCGGTGAAGCGCTGATCACCGCCGACCACGGGAATGTCGAGCAGATGTCCGACGAGTCCACCGGCCAGGCCCACACCGCCCACACCACCGAGCCGGTGCCATTTATCTATGTCGGCAAGCGTGACTTCAAGGTCCGCGATGGCGGCGTACTGGCTGACGTGGCGCCGACCATGCTGATGTTGCTGGGGATGGAGAAGCCGACGGAGATGACCGGGACGTCGATCCTGGTCTGATTGATCCATCAATCACCGCATACCCTGTGGGAGCGAGCTTGCTCGCGATAGCGATCTTCCAATCAACATCTTTGTTGAATGTGCTGGCGCCATCGCGAGCAAGCTCGCTCCCACATTGGTTTTTGGTGTTTTTTGGGCCAGTTATCACACAGCCCCAAATGGGCGTTTTTTTTGCAGCGTGGGGCGGGCATACTAGGCCGTCCCTTTCCCTGGTGTCGCCCGCCTCTATGCTTCGCGTTCTGATAGCCCTCGCTCTGACCTGCCTGCTCCAACCGGCCTTCGCTGACGAGCGCGCACAAACCCAACAGCAGTTGGACGCCACGCGTCAGGACATTGCCGAGCTGAAAAAGCTGCTGGGCAAGTTGCAGGAAGAGAAGTCCGGCGTGCAGAAAGATCTGCGCGGTACCGAGACCGAGATGGGCAAGCTGGAAAAGCAGGTCGACGCCCTGCAACAAGAGCTGAAGAAAAGTGAATCCGAGTTGCAGCGACTCGATACGGAGAAAAAAAAACTCCAGAGCGCGCGCACTGAACAGCAAAAGCTGATCGCCATCCAGGCCCGCGCGGCCTACCAGAACGGCCGTCAGGAGTACCTCAAGCTGTTGCTCAACCAGCAGAACCCCGAGAAATTCGCTCGCACACTCACGTACTACGATTACCTGAGCCAGGCACGCCTGGAGCAACTCAAGAGCTTTAACGAAACCCTGCGCCAGCTGGCCAATGTCGAAAAAGAGATTGAATTGCAGCAGGCCCAGTTGCTGGTGCAGAAAAGCAGCCTCGACACCCAGCGCGAAGAACTCGAGAAGGTTCGCAAGGAGCGTCAGGTCGCCCTGGCCAAGCTCAATGAGGACGTGAAGGCCCGCGACAGCAAGCTCAAGGCTCGCGAGCAGGACCAGGCTCAACTGGCAAAAGTCTTGAAGACCATCGAAGAAACCCTGGCACGCCAGGCTCGAGAGGCGGAAGAAGCGCGCCAGAAGGCGCTGATCGCCCAGCAGGAAGCCGAAAAAAAGCGCTTGCGTGAGGCCCAGGCCGACGCCAGCGATGCACCGCGCAAACCTGCCCGATCAAGCCCTGGCCCCCTGGTTTCGGCAGGGGGTGAAACCTTCGGCGGCGCCTTTGCTTCGGCACGGGGCAAACTTCCATGGCCGGTCAATGGTCGATTGCTTGCACGCTTCGGCCAAACCCGCGGCGATGATACCCGCACCAAATGGGACGGCGTGATGATCAGCGCCACTGCCGGCAGCCAGGTGCATGCCGTGCATGGCGGTCGTGTGGTGTTCGCCGACTGGCTTCGCGGCGCCGGCCTGCTGGTGATCCTGGATCATGGTAATGGCTATTTGAGCCTGTACGGCCATAACCAGACGCTGCTCAAGGCGGCCGGCGATGTAGTCAAGGCCGGCGAGTCCATCTCTACGGTTGGTAACAGTGGCGGGCAGGATACGCCAGCGCTGTATTTCGCTATTCGTCAGCAGGGTCGCCCCAGTGACCCGACCCAATGGTGTCGTGCGCAAGGATAAGCGCGCCCATCCAACTCAGGAGTTCGTTCGACATGCTGCATTTGTCCCGCCTCACCTCGCTGGCCCTGACGATCGCCCTAGTGATCGGTGCGCCCCTGGCGTTCGCCGCTGAACCGGCCCCCTCGTCGACCGCCGCTACGGCCGCGACCACCAAGGCCCCGCTGCCGCTGGACGAACTGCGCACCTTTGCCGAAGTCATGGACCGGATCAAGGCCGCCTACGTGGAACCGGTGGACGACAAGCTGCTGCTGGAGAACGCCATCAAGGGCATGCTCAGCAACCTTGACCCCCACTCGGCCTACCTGGGGCCGGAAGATTTCGCCGAGCTGCAGGAAAGCACCAGCGGCGAGTTCGGCGGCCTGGGCATCGAGGTCGGCAGCGAAGACGGCTTCGTCAAAGTGGTTTCGCCCATCGACGACACGCCTGCTTCCAAGGCCGGCATCCAGGCCGGTGACTTCATCGTCAAGATCAACGGCCAGCCGACTCGCGGCCAGAGCATGACCGAAGCCGTGGACAAGATGCGCGGCAAGATCGGCCAGAAGATTACCCTGACCCTGGTGCGCGATGGCGGCACACCGTTCGACGTGACCCTGACCCGCGCGATCATCCAGGTCAAAAGCGTGAAGAGCCAGTTGCTGGAGTCGGGCTACGGCTACATCCGCATCACCCAGTTCCAGGTCAAGACCGGCGAAGAAGTCGCCAAGGCCCTGGCCAAGCTGCGCAAGGACAACGGCAAGAAGCTCAACGGCATGGTCCTGGACCTGCGTAACAACCCCGGCGGCGTGCTGCAATCGGCCGTGGAGGTGGTGGACCATTTCATCACCAAGGGCCTGATCGTCTACACCAAGGGCCGCATCGCCAATTCCGAGCTGCGCTTTTCGGCCACCGGCAACGACCTGAGCGAAGCCGTGCCGCTGGTGGTACTGATCAACGGTGGCAGCGCTTCGGCATCGGAAATCGTCGCCGGCGCCCTGCAGGACCAGAAACGCGGTGTCGTCATGGGCACCACCAGTTTTGGCAAAGGCTCGGTGCAGACCGTCTTGCCGCTCAACAATGACCGCGCCCTGAAGATCACTACTGCGCTGTACTACACCCCTAACGGCCGATCCATCCAGGCCCAGGGCATCGTCCCGGACATCGAGGTGCGCAAGGCCAAGATCACCAGCGAGCAGGACAGCGAGTACTTCAAGGAAGCTGACTTGCAGGGTCACTTGGGCAATGGCAACGGCGGCGCCGACAAACCGACCGGTTCCGGCGCCAAGGCCAAGCCCATGCCGCAGGATGATGATTATCAGTTGGCTCAGGCCCTGAGCCTGCTCAAAGGACTGAACATCACTTCCGGCCGCTGAGATGGGCCTGCGCTTCATCCTGGGCCTGGTGTGCTGCCTGGCTGGCGCGGCCTTTGCCGCGCCCGCCACACCGGCACCGACACCGCACAAGGCCTACCTGAGCCTGATCATCGATGACCTGGGGCAAAACCTGCCTCGGGATCGCCGCGTGCTGGCCCTGCCCGGCCCGGTCACTGCGGCGATCATGCCCGATACGCCACACGCTGCCGAACTCGCCCGCGAAGCCCATCGCGCCGGCAAGGTCGTCATGCTGCACATGCCCATGGACCCGGCCACCGGGCCGTTCGCCTGGCATCCGGAACTGCCCCTTGAAGAGTTGGGAAAACGCCTCGACGCCGCATTCGCCGCAGTGCCCTTCACCAGCGGGATCAATAACCACATGGGCAGCCGCATGACTTCCCAGCCGCGGGCCATGGCGTGGTTGATGGCGAACTTGCAGCAGCGACACAAGTTCTTTGTCGACAGCCGCACCAGCGCCCAGACAGTCGCCGCCGCCGAGGCGCAAAAAATCGGCCTCGCCAGCGTGTCACGTGATGTGTTCCTGGACGATGAGCGCACCGAAGCGGCCATCGCCCATCAGCTTCAGGTCGCCATAGAGCTGGCTCGCCAGCAGGGCTCTGCGGTGATGATCGGCCATCCCTATCCGCAGACCCTGGCCGTGCTCGAACGCGAACTGCCCAGGCTCAAGGCCCAGGGCATCGAATGGATCGACATCAAGTCGATGATCAGCTTGCGCAGCAATCGGGCGATGGCTGGGCATGGCAAAGATGGGGTTTATCGGTAGCGACTGAGCGCTATCTCAAACAGCGGCGCCGCCATCGCGAGCAGGCTCGCTCCCACAGTGATCCATGGTGAACACATTATTTGCAGACACCCACAATACCTGTGGGAGCGAGCTTGCTCGCGATGACGGCTGTACATTCAACATCTCTTCAAGCTGACCCACCGCTTTCGCGAGCAAGCTCGCTCCCACAGATTTGCGCATTCGGAACCGAATCGGCGATCAGAGATACCGCGCCATGATCGCGTCCACCGCACCTTCCTTGCGCAGTTCATCCAGGGCCGCTTGAAGGCGGGCGACCACGTCGTCGGGCACGTTTTTGTTCAACGCCAGGTACAACTCGGCACTGTTGAACCGTAGCACGGTCTTGAGGTCGCTCACCCCTTCCTCACGCGCCAGATAGCGCCCGGCCGGATCCCCGGTGGCCCACAGATCGATTTGACCATTGACCAGCTTCCTGGCGTTGTCCTGATCGCGCAACACGACAATCGGGTTCAGCCCTTGCTTGGCCAAGGTCTCGGCAATCGCGTCACCCTTGTAAGCCCCGATCCTGTATTGACGCGCCTGCTCCAACGAGTCCAGAGAAATCTTGCTGTCGGCCTTGGCGAGCATGATCCAGTCGTCCGGGCCAATCGGGCCGACCCATTTGAAGAGTTTTTCACGCTCGGGCAATCGCGCCGTGACAAACACGCCGTACCCGGGATTATCCAGGGCCAGTTTATAAATTCGCTCCCACGGGAAACGCAGTGTCAGGCTGTAGCTGATATCGGCACGTTTGAATATCTCGCGGACAATATCCACCGCGATGCCATTGATGTTCTCGTCCTGAGCGAAGTTTTTGCCATTCTTGGCCATGTTGTAGGGCGGGAAGTTTTCCGTCAGCAACACCAGGCCGACGTCACGGCGATCTTGAGCCTGCGCCCCGTTGGCGAACAACAAAGAGGCACTGGCAATAACCAAAAGAATGCGTCTGAACATGTCTGCTACCCGAATCCATGGCGTGCCCAAGAGTGCCTCGGGCCTGCGAGCATGTCCACAGCCCTTTGCTGCCCAGGCGGCTCAACGACTCAAAATATAAAACAGCACTCTCACCGTTGAGGTAACTATTTACCGCCAACCGTCAGCCCCTACCTGATTAATTGGAGAACACCGGCCACTGCCGGTTTTCATTCAACTAACCAAAGGTATCACTCGATGAATTCGATCTCCTTTCTGCTGACCGGCCTGCTCTGCTCGCTGAGTTTGCAGGGTATCGCCCACAGCCAGGACTTTGGCGAAGGCATGCAAAATTTTACGGCCTCTAAGGTCCTTGAAAACGCGGATGGATCACACAACCACTGGCGGGGCGTCGGACGCCTGTTTATCGACGGCTCTTGTACCGCGACGCTTCTCGACACTCAGGATGCCTCGGTACCCCAACCAACACCCGCCTATGTACTCACTTCAGGACACTGTATCGAAAAAGGCAACGGCAACATCGTGACGGATAAACCGGTCAGCGGGGTCATGCAGTTCGATTACTTCGCCGACACCGGATTATTCAAAACCTACGCGCTGAAAAAGGTGGCATGGCGCAGTATGCAAGGCGTTGATCTGGCGATCATAGAATTGGACGTCAGCCTTCAGAAACTCATTGAGGAAGGTATACAGCCCCTGGAACTGGCCCGGCAAAAGCCTGCCGACGGGACCGATGTGCTGATCGTGAGTGCCCCGCAGGGTTTCGACAAAGCCACATTGCGCATGGCTGCCTGCACTTTACAGCCTGCTCGGGAAATAGTGGAAGGCCCATGGGTGTGGCGAAACAACGTGATGACGCGCTGTCAGGATATAGCCGGCGGCAGTTCAGGGGGGCCGATTCTTGATCGTCACTCCAACGAGATAATAGGCGTAATAGGCACCGGTAACCTGGCGGCCGGTTTCGCTCCATGCGACGAACATGCACCCTGTACGCGGGTTGGGGATGTCTATAAGGCCATTCCCAAAAACGTTTATGGGAACCCGACGATCTTTCTCAACGGATGCTTTGTACAAGGCCACATTGCCAATGAGGCAACTTCCTCTTGTCCGCTTTATCCGGCGTTTACCGTGAGTGCTGATGCCAACGAGCCCGCAAGGTACAAGAGGCTCAAAAAACGGGATGACGGGACGATGGAAATTCCGACATGGGATTACCATTTCTCCATCAGCACCGCTTTTTATCGCCACAAGACCGTGCGCACTGCGAAGGACTGCGAAAGTGGCCATTACTACAGCGACGCAATAAGTTCTAACGACGCGTTTATCAACAGCGAGATCGGCGCCCAGCCCGGTTTCTATTTCCTTTGCATTCTTGGCGTTGATTCCGCGACTCAAGGAGCGCAGGTCGGACTCATCAAGAATGGACTGTCCCTTGTGGTGGAAGTCCTTGATGACACGCCAACGGCGCAGCCCGATTTGTCGATCAGCAGCGGAGTCGGCGTGGAGCTGGCACGCGGTAGCGAGTACCGGACCTACGCCGTCAAATTTGGCCCGCTGGACACCACAGATTGCTCAAGGGATGAGCAGTATCTGACCCACACCTACATGGATTTCTGGTTTCCGGATGCAGAACTGCCGCTGAAATTCTGCACAATCGCCTACGACAAATCAGGCCAGGCATCCCAGCCGAGGATTGACGTACTGAGCCCTGCGACAGGGGCGCAGAACACAACCCCCGTCGCCCCCTGAGGTGAGCATCGGGGCTCGGTTGTGCCCGCTTATCGAATGACGATTCCGCGCTGCGCCATGTAAGCCTTGGCTTCCGGCACGGTGTATTCGCCGAAGTGGAAAATGCTCGCCGCCAGTACCGCACTGGCATGGCCTTCAAGGATGCCATCGGCCAGGTGCTGCAGGTCGCCGACGCCGCCGGAGGCGATGACCGGAATGCCCAAGGCATCGCTGATGGCGCGGGTGACGCCCAGGTCGAAACCGTTTTTCATGCCGTCCTGGTCCATGCTGGTCAGCAAGATCTCACCGGCCCCCAGGCCTTCCATCTTCTTCGCCCATTCCACGGCGTCCAGGCCGGTGGGTTTGCGCCCACCGTGGGTGAAGATCTCCCAGCGCGGGGTTTCGCCCGGGCCGGACACTTTCTTGGCATCGATGGCCACGACAATGCACTGCGAACCAAAACGCTGGGCCGCTTCGCCGACGAATTCCGGGTTGAACACCGCGGCGGTGTTGATCGACACCTTGTCCGCACCGGCGTTGAGCAGGTTGCGGATGTCCTGCACGGTGCGCACGCCACCGCCCACGGTCAGCGGGATGAACACCTGGCTGGCCATGCGCTCGACGGTATGCAGCGTGGTATCGCGGCCGTCGACGCTGGCCGTGATGTCGAGGAAGGTAATCTCGTCCGCGCCCTGCTCGTCATAGCGACGGGCGATTTCCACCGGGTCGCCGGCGTCGCGGATGTTCTCGAACTTGACGCCCTTGACCACCCGGCCGTTGTCCACGTCCAGGCAAGGGATGATGCGTTTGGCCAGCGCCATGGTCAGTCCTCAGCCTTTGTAGGAATCGCAGAAGGCCTGGGCCTCAGCGACATCCAGCGTGCCTTCGTAGATCGCGCGACCGGTGATCGCGCCGATGATGCCAGGCGCCTTGGCGTCGAGCAGCGCCTTGATGTCGCCCAGGTTATGGATACCGCCGGAGGCGATCACCGGAATCTTCGTGGCGGCGGCCAGGGCGGCGGTGAACGGAACGTTGCAACCCTGCATCATGCCGTCTTTGGCGATGTCGGTGTAGACGATGGCAGACACCCCGTCGGCCTCGAAACGCTTGGCCAGGTCAATCACCTGCACGGTGCTGACTTCAGCCCAACCGTCAGTGGCGACGAAACCGTCCTTGGCATCCAGGCCAACGATGACCTTGCCCGGGAAGGCGCGGCAAGCTTCAGCGACAAACGCCGGGTCTTTCACTGCCTTGGTGCCGATGATCACATAGCTCACGCCAGCCTTGACGTAGTGTTCGATGGTTTCCAGCGAGCGGATACCGCCGCCGATCTGGATCGGCAGGTTCGGGTAGCGCTTGGCAATGGCTGTGACCACTTCGCCGTTCACCGGCTGCCCTTCGAAGGCACCGTTCAGGTCAACCAGATGCAGGCGACGGCAGCCGCCCTCCACCCACTTGGCGGCCATGCTCACCGGGTCATCGGAGAACACCGTGGAGTCTTCCATCCGGCCCTGACGCAGACGTACGCAAGCGCCGTCCTTGAGATCGATAGCGGGGATAATCAGCATCTGGCAAACCTTCAAATTCGAATGTTCAGCTTGGCTCGGAAATCAGTTTTTCTCGAGCGCCCACAAGTCGCTTTCGATACTTTCGAACCTTTCTTTAAGGTGCGTCTGCACATCGAAAATCGCCCTGTTGTAATAGTGCGGAGCAATTTCGCGGGTAAACAGCTCAAGAATTTCCGCCGCCTCGAACGAACCCAGGTCCAGTTCGAAACGATCCTCCATGAACCGTTGGATCTTGAGGTTCGCCTCACTTTCCTGCTCGGGCGTGAGAGTGAGGATCGGCGGTTTCTTGCGGGCCATTACCAGCGCCCGTCCCACGCCGCGAAGTTCTGCAGCAACTGCAGGCCATGGGTATGGCTCTTCTCCGGGTGGAACTGCACGGCGAAGCGCGAACCGTCGGCCAGGGCCGCGGCGAAGTCGACGCCATAGTGACCGCCGCCCACCACCTGCCGGGCGTTAGCGGCCGCGATGTAGTAGCTGTGCACGAAGTAGAAGCGCGCCAGGTCCGGAATGTTGTGCCACAGCGGGTGATCCACCGTCTGCTTCACCTCGTTCCAGCCCATGTGCGGGACTTTCAGGTGCTCGCCGTCTTCGTGCAGATCCTTGCCGAAAAACTTCACCTGGCCTGGAAACATCGCGATGCAATCGACGCCGTCGTTCTCCTCGCTGCTCTCGAGCAAGGCCTGCATGCCCACGCAAATGCCGAGGAACGGACGATCCTGACTGACTTCATGCACCAGCGAATCGAAGCCCAGGCGACGGATCTCGGCCATGCAGTCACGAATCGCACCAACACCGGGAAAGACCACCCGGTCGGCTTCGCGAATCACGTCGGCATCGCTGGTGATCAGTACCTTGCCGGCGCCCACGTGCTCGAGGGCCTTGGCCACCGAGTGCAGGTTGCCCATGCCGTAATCGATAACCGCGACCGTCTGCATTACAGGACGCCCTTGGTGGAGGGCATTTGCCCGGCCATGCGGTCATCGAGCTCCACGGCCATGCGCAGCGCGCGGCCGAAAGCCTTGAACACGGTTTCGATCTGGTGGTGGGTGTTGTGCCCGCGCAGGTTGTCGATGTGCAGGGTCACATTGGCGTGGTTGACGAAGCCCTGGAAAAATTCCTGGAACAGGTCCACGTCGAAGCCGCCAACGGTGGCACGGGTGTACGGCACATGCATTTGCAGGCCCGGACGACCGGAGAAGTCGATGACCACACGCGACAGCGCCTCATCGAGCGGCACGTAGGCGTGGCCGTAGCGACGGATGCCTTTCTTGTCGCCGATGGCTTTGGTGAAGGCCTGCCCCAGGGTGATACCGACGTCTTCCACCGTGTGGTGGTCGTCGATGTGCAGGTCGCCCTTGCTGACGATATCCAGGTCGATCAGCCCATGACGGGCGATCTGGTCCAGCATGTGCTCAAGAAAAGGCACGCCGATATCAAACCGGGCCTTTCCGGTGCCATCCAGGTTGATCGAGGCTTTGATCTGGGTTTCCAGAGTGTCGCGCTCGACAGACGCCTTACGTTCGGCCATCACCAGCTCCGCAAAATCATTGGGCGAAAAAGGCAGCCATTATAGGGGCGCGAGCGGCAAACAGAAACACGGGAGGTGATATCCCTGACGGGTTGTCGGCGATAGACATGTCCGTACAAGCAATTGTGGCCATCACCCAAAACAAATGTGGGAGCGAGCCTGCTCGCGATAGCGGTGGATCAGCCGACAATGATGCCGGCTGACCCTCCCTCATCGCGAGCAGGCTCGCTCCCACAAGATTCGCCCTCACCCCAGCGGGTTCGGGCTAGCGCATTACTGGAACAACACCGCCGTCTTCTGCAGGGTTACCCAGACACCCCACGCCAACGGAATGCCCACCACCAACCAGGCGGCGATCGCCAAAGGCTTGGTGCCCGGCGCGGCTTTCCACTCCAGCGAAGTGGTGCTGTCAGCGCCCTTGTCATGGCCCAGTGCCTGTTCGGCGGCCAGTTCGGCGTCGGTCATGAAGTACTTGTCGGCGACCGGACGAACCATCAGGTTGCACAGGAAGCCCAGCACCAGCAGGCCGGCGAGGATGTACAAGGTGATGTCATAGGCCGCAGCGCGTTCAACGCCGATGCTCAACTGATATTCACGCAGGTAGTTCACCAGTACCGGACCCAGCACGCCTGCCGCGGCCCAGGCGGTCAGCAGCCGACCGTGGATCGCGCCGACCATTTGCGTACCGAACAGGTCCGCCAGGTAGGCCGGCACGGTGGCAAAACCGCCGCCGTACATCGACAGGATGATGCAGAACGCCGCCACGAACAGCGCGACGCTGCCCAGATGACCCAGGTTCGGGATCAGCGCGTACAGGGCAAAGCCCAGGGCGAAGAACACGAAGTAGGTGTTCTTGCGACCCAGGTAATCCGAGCAGGATGCCCAGAAGAACCGCCCACCGATGTTGAACAGGCTCAGTAGACCAGTGAAACCGGCCGCAATGGCCGCGATCTGACCCAGTTGCGCAGCATCCAACTGACCGAAAGGCAAGTCATTGCCGAGCAACTTGCCGCCGAACACTTCCTGCAACAGTGGCGATGCCATGCCGATGATGCCGATACCGGCGGATACGTTCAGGCACAGCACCAGCCATACCAGACGGAACTGCGGGGTTTTCCAGGCCACGTTCACGTGAACGTGACGATGGGTGATCATCGCGTTCGCAGCTTTCTTCGGTGCAGGGGTCCAGCCTTCAGGCTTCCAGCCGGTCGGCGGGACGCGGTACGACAGGGCGCCACCGACCATGAACACGAAGTAGATCGCGGCCATGACCAGGAAGCTTTGCCATACGCCCACTTCAGTCGGCGAAGAGAAATGGCTCATCAGCGCTGCAGCCAGCGGTGCACCTACCATCGCGCCGCCGCCGAAGCCCATGATCGCCATGCCGGTGGCCATGCCACGCTTGTCCGGGAACCACTTGATCAGCGTCGAAACCGGGGAGATGTAGCCCAGCCCCAAGCCGATACCACCGATTACCCCGGAGCCGACCCACATCAGCCATATCTGGTGAGTGTAAATACCCAGCGCGGAAATCAGCAGACCGCCGCACCAGCACAAGGCCGATACAACGCCAGCCTTACGCGGCCCGGCGTGTTCCAGCCAGCCGCCCCAGATGGCTGCCGAGCAACCCAGGAAGATGAAGAACAGGGTGTAGATCCAGCCGAGCATCGAGATCGGCCAGTCACATTGGGACGAAAAGACTTGTGCGATGAAGCTCATGTCCGGTGCACAGGCTACAGGCTTGGTGACGCCCAGTGCCTTGGACAACGGCAACCAGAACACCGAAAAGCCGTAGGCCATGCCGATGCAAAGGTGGATGGCCAGTGCGGCCGGTGGAACCAGCCACCGGTTGAATCCGGGCTTGGCGATAATGCGTTCCTTGGAGAGGAACGCAGGCTGGGCGGCAAAGCCGTCCGCCGTGATGCTCGTGCTCATTATGTATCCCCCAGTTATTGGTATGGCTCGCCAGCCATGCATCACCCTCAGCCTTATTGCACGCAAAGCGCGACTGTATTTTCTGGTGAAGCTTCATTTTGGTGCGACATTGAGTCGCAGAAGGACGGGCGAACGGGTAAAGGTTACCATTTGCTTATGACAGAAAAGCCAAAGTGCTATCACCTTTTTTACATCTTCTGTCTTATCGCGCCATTGCACGTTTTCTGTAGGGCGTGAATCGTTTATTTTTCAGGAATTTATATGCCCATCGTTGTCGAGCAGTTGAATGACGCCACCTGTCGGGACCGGCAGGACCTGCACAAAATCTACCAGGATGCCCCGGCCTGGCTGTTCGAGCCGTTCACTGACGGCACACAATTGATACACAAATGCCTGGAGGACGGCGCATTGATCGCAGCCCGCTTCAATGACCGGTTGCTCGGTGCCGCACGGCTGCAACGGCACCAGGACGTCTGGCACTTGTCCCAAATGTGCGTGCGAAACGTCACCCGTCGTCGTGGGGTGGCGGAACGATTGGTCAGCGAAGCCCGGAAAATGGCTACGCAACACGGTGCTGAGCTGAAGCTCTTGGCCCCATCCGGTCATCTGGAAGCCCAGGCGCTGGCGGCCAAATTGAAACTGGCACTGGAGCAGGCCTAGATCCGGGAGCTCAGCGCGGCCCTCGCCACGGTTCCATGGCCCACAGGCCTGTCAGAAAGAACGATCACCCAACGCGCCACTAGGTCAGGGCGTTATACTCCCAGGCTAAATTTTGAACTCAACCTACAAGGACTCGCCCATGAAAGCGTTCGGCAAAATCCTGGGTCTGGTACTTCTCGGGCTGTTGCTGGTCATTGTGGCCTTGGGCTTTGCCCTGACCCACCTCTTCGATCCCAACGACTATAAAGAAGAGATCCGCCAGATAGCCCGCGACAAGGCCCACATTGAGCTGACCCTCAATGGCGACATCGGCTGGAGCCTTTTCCCGTGGCTGGGTCTGGAATTGCACGAAGCCAGTGTCGCCACCCTGGCAAACCCGACACAACCGTTCGCCGACCTGCAGATGCTCGGCCTTTCCGTGCGCGTGATTCCACTGCTGCGCCGCGAAGTGCAGATGAGCGACGTGCGCGTCGAAGGCCTGAACCTGCGACTCAACCGTGACAAGAACGGCCACGGCAATTGGGAAGACATCGGCAAGGCACCCGCCTCTAAAACCACGGCAAACGCCCCGGCACCGGCCGAACAGCCTGCCCCTTGGGACAGCGCCCCGGCGCAGAAACCGGCCCAGCCAACCCGCCTGGACATCGACAGCCTGACCGTGAACAACGCCCGGGTCGAATACACCGACGAGCAGGCCGGCCGGCAGTTCACCGCCGAAAGCATCCAACTGAGCACTGGCCCGATCCATGATTCCACCAACATTCCGGTCACGCTCACCGCATTCCTGGCCAGCAACCAGCCAGCCGTGCGGGTGCGCACCGAGGTCACGGGCGAGCTGCGCTTCGAGCGCGCCTTGCAGCGCTACAAGTTCGAAGACCTGAAGCTGTCCGGCGAAGCCACGGGCGACCCTTTGCAAGGCAAGACCGTGACGTTCGCGGCACACGGGCAGCTACTCCTGGATAAAGCGGCGAACGTCGCCGAATGGACCGGCATCAAGCTTTCCATCAATCAACTGCGGGCGTTGGGCGAACTGAAGGTCAATGATCTGGACAAGACCCCGCAACTGAGCGGCGGCATGTCGATCGCCCAATTCGACCTGGCGAAATTCGTCGACGGCGTCGGTCAGAAACTGCCGGCCATGGCCGAAGGCAGCTTGAGCAAAGTCGAACTGGTCACCCGTATTGCGGCCACGCCGACCAGCGCCGAATTCAATAGCATCAATCTGAAAATCGACGACAGCACCTTCAGCGGTCGTATCGCCGTGGAAGACTTTGCCAAACAGTCACTGCGTGCGCAGCTCAAGGCCGATACCTTCAACGTTGACCGCTACCTGGCGCCAAAATCCGCCGAGGCCGACAGTTCCAAGGCGGCCCGAGAGGCGGAGGTCAGCAACACCGAAGCCAGTGCCATGGCGGGCGCCGGCAGCACACCGTTGCCGAGCGCGCCCACCCAGGGCGCCTGGAGCAACGACCGGCTGTTTCCGGTCGAACGCCTGGGCAAACTGGACCTGGATGCCGACCTGACCTTCGGCCAACTGACCCTCGATAAACTGCCGATCCAGAATGCCGCGCTCAAGGCCACCGGCCAGGGCGGCCTGCTGACCCTGGAAAACCTGCGGGGCGATTTGTACAACGGCAACTTCGAAGTCAAAGGCACGCTGGACGTGCGCCAGCCCACGCCGCAGTTGAGCCTGCAAACCCGCATCAACCGGGTACCGGCCGAGAAAATCATCGAAAGCCAGGGCAAGAATCCGCCCGTCAAAGGCCTGGTGACACTCAACAGCGCCGTGACCGCCAGTGGCAACAGCCAAAAGGCCCTGATCGACAGCCTCAACGGTACTGCCGGGTTCGTCATCAACGACGGCGTCCTGCTCAATGCCAACCTCGAGCAGCAGTTGTGCAGGGGCATCGCCACCCTCAATCGTAAAACCCTCAGTGGCGAGCCCCGGGGCAAGGACACCCCATTCGAGCAACTCAACGGCAATCTCACCTTCCGCAGCGGCGTGGCCAGCAACCCGGACCTGAAGGTCCGTATCCCTGGCATGACCGTCAACGGCAACGGCGATATCGACCTGCGTGTGCTGGGCATGGACTACCGCGTCGGCATCATCATCGAAGGCGACAAGAGCGACATGCCCGACCCGGCTTGCCAGGTCAACGAACGTTACGTCGATGTCGAATGGCCGTTGCGCTGCCGCGGTCCGCTGGAGCTGGGCGCGAAGGCATGCCGGCTGGACAACGAGGGGCTGGGCAAAGTCGCCGCGAAACTGGCCGGCGACCGCCTCGGCGACAAGCTCAATGAGAAGATCGACGAGAAGCTCGGCGACAAGGTCAGCCCCGAGCTGAAGGACGCGCTCAAGGGGTTGTTCAAGCGATGACAGCCGAGCAGTTTTCCAGCGCCGTACTGGACTGGTTCGACCGCCACGGGCGCCACGACTTGCCTTGGCAGCAAGACATCACTGCGTATCGGGTGTGGGTCTCGGAAATCATGCTGCAGCAGACCCAGGTCAGCACCGTGCTCAATTATTTCGACCGGTTCATGGCCTCGCTGCCCACCGTGCAAGCCCTGGCCGCCGCGCCGGAAGACGAAGTGCTGCACCTGTGGACCGGCCTGGGCTACTACACCCGCGCCCGTAATCTGCAGAAAACCGCGAAGATCGTAGTCGACCAATATGGCGGTGAATTCCCCCGCGACGTGGAAAAACTCACCGAATTACCGGGGATCGGCCTGTCCACAGCCGGCGCCATCGCCAGCATCAGCATGGGCCTGCGGGCACCGATCCTCGATGGCAACGTCAAGCGGGTGCTGGCGCGCTTCACCGCCCAGGAAGGTTACCCGGGCGAACCGAAGGTCGCGAAGCAACTGTGGGCGACTGCCGAGCGCTTCACGCCTCAAGACCGGGTCAACGCCTACACCCAGGCGATGATGGACCTGGGCGCCACGCTCTGTACCCGCAGCAAACCCAGCTGCCTGCTTTGCCCGCTTAAAAAAGGCTGCCAAGCCCACATGCTCGGCCTGGAGACCCGCTACCCGATCCCCAAGCCACGCAAGGATGTGCCCAAAAAACGCACCTTGATGCCGATGCTGGCCAACCGCGAAGGCGCGATTCTGCTTTATCGTCGCCCCTCCACGGGCCTGTGGGGCGGTTTATGGAGCCTGCCGGAACTCGACGACCTCGACGACCTGCAACACCTGGCCCTGCAACACTCGCTGGAGCTGGGCAATCATCAGCAGATGCCGAGCCTGGTACACACTTTCAGCCACTTTCAGTTGGCGATCGAACCCTGGCTGGTCCGGGTCCGGGAAACCGGCCATCACGTGGCCGAGGCCGACTGGCTCTGGTATAACCTCGCCACCCCGCCGCGCCTGGGCCTCGCCGCCCCGGTCAAGACCTTGCTCGAACGCGCGGCCGCCGTATTGAACGCAGGAGAGTTGCAATGATCCGCACCGTGATGTGCCGCAAGTACAAAGAACAACTGGAAGGCCTGGAGCGCGCGCCGTTCCCGGGCGTCAAAGGCCAGGACATCTACGACAATGTCTCGGCCAAGGCCTGGGCGGACTGGCAAAAACACCAGACCCTGCTGATCAACGAAAAACGCCTGAACATGATGAACGCCGAAGACCGCAAATACCTTCAAGGCGAAATGGAAAAGTTCTTTTCCGGCGAAGAATACGCCAAGGCCGAAGGCTACGTGCCGCCGTCCGAATAGGCCACCCAGAACCGGGGCGGATCGTAAGCGACGGTAATAATTAAATATTTTTTGATAACGTGCTTGACGACCCCCTGAAAAACCCGTTTAATGCGCCCCGTTGCCCAGATAGCTCAGTCGGTAGAGCAGGGGATTGAAAATCCCCGTGTCGGCGGTTCGATTCCGTCTCTGGGCACCAAATACCGAAAACCCCGATCAAGAAATTGATCGGGGTTTTTTATTGCCTGGGATTTACGAGAGCTGTGACAGCGCGTCGAGTTCTTCAACCTCACTGGGTGCCACATTGTTTGTGGTGGATTGAGATTCGAAGTGGTTGCCCTGAAGCTGTAGGATAGATCGCCTTATTTTCATGCCAGGAGTCTGCCCCCCCATGTCATCGGCAAACAAACAGCAGAAACGAAACCAGCGCGCCAAGGCGAAAGCCAAGAAGAACCGCATTCAGCGTGCTGCTGCGCCGAACGATTTCCTGGACCCGAACGATGAGCGCATCGATCTGGAATCCGTGGACCTGACGGAGCTGTTCCAAATCATGAGCTCAGCTGAAAAGGTCAGCCAGAAGGCGATGTGCGAAGCGTTCCTGGCCTATCCATTGTTGACGCTGGTGCTGGAACAGGAAGGTGAGGACGAAGCGACCGACTTCATCATTACTGCATTGATCGAATACCGTCGCCTGACCAAAGGCGTCGATGAGCAGACCGCACTGGATTGGGTGGAGAGTGAGCAGTTCCAGGCCGATTATGTCGCCGCGTCCAAGGCGCTAGCCCAAGATCCGATCTGATGATCGTCCTCATTATGAGGACGTCGGCAGTGGATGACGCCATCCCGGGATAGCTCCTACAAGCCAGGGTCAGCCAAGATCAGGCGGCGTCAAACCCGTCCTGCAAGAATCGGACAGCTTTCCTCCCACCTAATCAGACTCGCCCTGCATCATCGAAACGTCGTCCAGAGCATCCTTTTGGTCCCCCCGTTTGGGAAAGGCTTTGATGAACGCAACCTGCGCCACATGCGGGACTTTTATCAATCGTTTCCAATTTGGAACGCAGTGCGTTCCGAATTGAGCTGGACCCATTACCGCACACTTCTGCGGGTAGAAGACCCAAACGCCCGCCATTGGTACATGAACGAGGTAGCCATCCAAAACTGGTCCACCCGCGCCCTGGAACGTCAGATCGGCACCCTCTACTACGAACGTCTGCTGGCCAGCCAAGACCGCCCGGCGGTGAAACAGGAAGCGACCAGCCATATTGAAAGGCTCAATCTCAGCCCGAGGAACATCGTCAGGGACCCCGTAGTTTTGGAGTTCCTCGGAATGCCCAATGTCGGCGCTTTGCTGGAAACCGACCTGGAGCAAGCCTTGAAGCTCGACAACCAAGCCTGACGACGGGCGAACTGAAAGCCAACAGCTGATGGCCGCTCTGGCCGAAAAATCTGTGTAAGATTGATGCGCTTTTTTTCCAGCAACGCTCCAGTCAACGAGCTCTATCCCGCATGTCACCGGCCGCGCCTCCCCCTTCTCTGATTCAGGCATTGCGGACCGAAACCGCTGAGCTGCACGTCGCCCTGGAAAAACGCTTGCCGTTTTTCTCCGAACAGTTGGACCTCGACCTGTACCGGCGCCTGATGGCCGCCTACTACGGTTTTTATAAACCGCTGGAACAGCGACTTCATGTCCTGACGCTGACACCGACGGGGTTGGACCAATCCCTGCGGATCAAGCTTCCCGTACTGCAGGCGGATCTCACGGCACTGGGCCTGGATGACCACGCTATCGAGGCACTGCCCACCTGCCGGGACCTGCCGCAGATCGATTCCCGTGCCGCCGCCCTGGGGGTTTCCTATGTGCTGGAAGGTGCAACCCTCGGGGGTCAGATCCTGCGGCGCAGAGTCGCCGAACAGCTCGGTCTTGATGCCTCCAGCGGCGCGGCGTTTCTCAATGTGTATGGCGAACTCACCGGTCGGCGTTGGAAGGACTTCCTTCAGTATTTGGGCGACAGGAACCTTGGCGACGCCCAAACGCTCGAAGTCACACGTGCCGCCAAAGCGACGTTTACTCATTTTGAACACTGGCTGGACAGCCAAAAGGTATTGTTATGACCCCGGAAAACCAGGAAGCCTTCGAAGAACTGCTGGCCAATTGTGCAGACGAACCGATTCGCTTCCCCGGGGCCATCCAGCCTCATGGCGTGCTACTGATGCTGTCCGAACCCGACTTCGTCATCCGACAGGTCAGCGCCAACGTATTGCAATTGATGGGGCACGATTCTCACGGTCTCCCCGGCCAGACGCTGGACGCACTGTTCGGGCAGCAGCAGGCCCAAGCCGTCCTCAAGGCCTGTCGCGCCGATGCGGACGGGGACAACGCGCCCGTGGAGATTGTCGTGAACCAGTTGCGTTTTGACGCCCTGGTCCACCGCCATCAAGGCGCCCTGATCGTCGAACTGGAACAGCACCTGAGCGACTACCGTCCCGAAGGTGTCAGCGGCGAAGCCAACCTGGGGCGCATGCTGCAACGCCTGCAAAGCGCGAAAAGCCTTCAGGCTCTGTACGAAATCAGCGTTCGGGAAATTCAGGCCATGACCGGTTACGACCGGGTGCTGATCTATCGCTTCGAAGAAGAAGGCCACGGCCAGGTGATCGCCGAGGCCAGCGCGCCGTCGATGGAGCTCTACAAAGGCCTGTTTTTTCCGGCATCGGATATCCCTGAACAGGCCCGGGAGCTGTATCGCACCAACTGGCTGCGAATCATCCCCAACGCTGACTACACGCCGGTACCGCTGGTCCCGCAGTTGCGTCCCGACACTCAGACACCCCTGGACCTGAGCTTTTCCACCCTGCGTAGCGTCTCGCCGATCCACCGCCAATACATGAAAAACATGGGTGTGCTGTCGTCCATGAGCATTTCCCTGATGGAAGGCGACCGACTGTGGGGCCTGATCAGTTGCGGCAACCGTCACCCCCTGCTCGTGCCCCATGAAATGCGCATGGCCTGCCAGACCATCGGCCAAGTGCTGTCGCTGCAGATCAGCGCCATGGAAGCACTGGAGCTGACCCGCCAACGGGACGCCAAGCTTGAGGACCTCAAGGTTCTCGCCACGGCCATGGCCGAGTCCAGCGACAATGTCTTTGACGGCTTGTCCCGCGAACCCCAAAGGCTGATGGACCTGACCGGCGCCACCGGCGTCGCGATCCTCGAGGACAACAAGCTGCACCGCCATGGCCAGTGCCCGGAAGCGGAGCAGATCCGCGAGCTGCATAAATGGATGCTGGAGACCGACCAGCCCGTTTTCTCCCACCACAACCTGAGCAGCGTTTTCGCTCCAGCCCAGGCCTATCAGGACGTGGCGAGCGGTGTGCTGGCGATCCACCTGCCCAAGCCTGTGGAAAATGGCGTGCTGTGGTTCCGCCCCGAGGTGAAGCAAACCATCCAGTGGAGCGGCGACCCGCAAAAACCTCTGGACCTGGAAAGCAGCGAGACAGGTTTGCGCCTGCGACCGCGAACGTCTTTCGAAATCTGGAAAGTCGAAATGGCCGGCATCAGTACCCAATGGACCCACGGCGATCTGTTTGCCGCCAACGACCTGCGCCGCTCAGCGCTGGAAAACGATCTGGCCCGGCAAGTCCACAAGGAGCGTCAGGCGGTGCAGGCGCGTGATGAACTGGTGGCGGTGGTGTCCCATGACCTGCGCAACCCGATGACGGTCATATCCATGCTCTGCGGCATGATGCAAAAGTCCTTCAGCTCCGACGGCTCCCATAGCTCTAAGCGAATTGCTTCAGCCATCGACACCATGCAACAGGCCGCCAGCCGCATGAACGTTCTGCTCGAAGACCTGCTGGACACTTCGCGCATCGACGCTGGGCGCTACACCATCCATCCCCAGCCGCTGGACGTCAGCCAGATATTCGAAGACGCCTGCTCGCTGCTGACGCCGCTGGCAACCGCCAAGGCCATCGATATTTCGTTCCACGCCGAACCCAATCTCAAGATCAATGCCGACCCCGAGCGGTTGTTCCAGGTGCTGTCGAACCTGATCGGAAACGCCATCAAGTTCACCCCCCAGCAAGGTAGCGTGGGCATCAGCGCGATGTCGGTGGGTGACGAGATCGTGTTCAGCGTTCGTGATACCGGCGAAGGAATCAAACCGGAGCAGTTGCCTCACGTGTTTGACCGCTACTGGACAGTCAAGGAAGGCAACCCGAACGGCACCGGACTGGGTTTGTATATTTCCAAGGGGATTGTCCAGGCCCATGGCGGTAAACTGCACGCCGAAAGCCAGCCAGGCAAGGGCAGCGAATTCAGCTTTACCGTGCCGAAAATCAACTGAGCCGGGCATCGCCCCCTAACAAACTGGAAACCGAAGCCCAATGGCCTCACTGAACAAACAGCAAAAACGCGCCAAGCGTGCCAAAGACAAAGCCAAGCAAATCCGCATGAGCGGGCGTAAATCCATCCCCATGTATGGCGACCCGGCCCACGCCACCGCCCAGCCACCGGTCTACGTGCTCGAGCTGTTCGCCAAGCTACGCGAAGCCGAGGCCATCAGCCGTAGCGAAATGCTCGACACGCTGCTCGCGTCCCTGAGCGTGATGATCAGCGAACGCCCCGGCCTGCTGGACCTGAAAAACGCCGAGAACGAAAGCATGGCCGCCACCAACCTGGCCGCGGACATGCTGGTCGACTACCGCATGTGGGCCGACGACATGGATCGCGAGACGGCCCAGCGCTGGCTCAGCACCCCGGAGTTCATCAAGGACTTCAGCGAGGCGCTGGATCGTTATCGTCAGTTGATGGAAGAGCCCGCCAGCGAATAGAACGCGATCAGCCTCACGGAGAAGAGGACAGCCAGCTAAAACTTCCTATGGACGATAAAAACGCACAACGGCAACACTCATCCGATTAACCCTTCCAACCCCCAGCCAAAGCTGGCACCATCGCGCCTTTTTTTACGCGACTCCCCGGGATTTTTACCGGTAAACAGAGTTCGAACGGCCGTTCGGTTGTTGATGGCGCGACAGTCTGCTGCGCCGATGCGACAACCTGCCGCACATTCGCGGTTTACCACCCGTAGCGCTGTTGGCTGCCATTCGGACGCTATGCTAGCTTGGCCGCCTCGCCAGGAAGGCCGCCAACAGCAAGGGAGCACACACCATGAGGACCGCACATGGCCCAGGCCACGCCCGCGCTTGAAATCCGCAACCTGCACAAACGCTACGGAAAGCTGGAGGTGCTCAAAGGCGTCTCGCTGACCGCCCGCGACGGCGATGTGATCTCGATCCTGGGTTCCTCCGGTTCCGGCAAGTCCACATTCCTGCGCTGCATCAACCTGCTGGAAAATCCCAACCAGGGCCAGATCCTGGTGGCCGGCGAAGAACTCAAGCTCAAGGCCGCGAAAAACGGTGAACTGGTGGCCGCCGATGGCAAACAGATCAACCGCATGCGCAGCGAAATCGGTTTTGTGTTTCAAAACTTTAACCTCTGGCCGCACATGAGCGTGCTCGACAACATCATCGAAGCCCCGCGCCGGGTGCTCGGCCAGAGCAAGGCCGAGGCCGTGGAAGTGGCTGAAGCCCTGCTGGCCAAGGTCGGCATCGCCGACAAGCGTCATGCCTACCCTGCCGAGCTTTCCGGTGGTCAGCAGCAGCGCGCCGCCATCGCCCGCACGCTGGCGATGCAGCCTAAAGTGATTCTGTTCGACGAACCCACCTCTGCCCTTGACCCGGAAATGGTCCAGGAAGTACTTAGTGTGATCCGCGCCCTGGCCGAAGAAGGCCGCACCATGCTGCTGGTGACTCACGAAATGGGCTTCGCCCGTCAGGTTTCCAGCGAAGTGGTGTTCCTTCATCAAGGCTTGGTCGAGGAGCAAGGATCGCCACAGCAGGTCTTCGAAAACCCGCTTTCGGCGCGCTGCAAACAATTCATGTCCAGCAACCGCTAACGGAGCAGTACATATGCAGACCTACAAGAAATTTCTCCTGGCCGCTGCCGCCAGTCTGGTCTTCTCGGCCAGCGCCATGGCCGCGGAAACACTGAAGATGGGCATCGAAGCGGCCTACCCGCCGTTCAATAACAAAGATGCCAGTGGCAACGTGGTCGGCTTCGACAAGGACATTGGCGACGCCCTGTGCGCCAAGATGAAAGTCGAATGCAGCGTGGTGACCTCCGACTGGGACGGCATCATTCCGGCCCTGAACGCCAAGAAGTTCGACTTCCTGATCTCCTCGCTGTCGATTACCGAGGAACGCAAGCAGGCCGTGGACTTCACCGAACCGTACTACTCCAACAAGCTGCAATTCATCGCACCGAAGGCCACCGAAGACTTCAAGACCGACAAGGCCTACCTGAGCGGCAAGACCATTGGCGCACAACGCGCCACGCTGGCCGGCACCTGGCTGGAAGACCGCAACATGGAAGATGACTA
Source organism: Pseudomonas sp. N-1-13 (assembly GCF_057787095.1). Classification (NCBI taxonomy): domain Bacteria; kingdom Pseudomonadati; phylum Pseudomonadota; class Gammaproteobacteria; order Pseudomonadales; family Pseudomonadaceae; genus Pseudomonas; species Pseudomonas sp. N-1-13. The sequence continues at coordinate 5,568,732 of NZ_JBYNRI010000001.1, forward strand.
CAACGTAAAGGTCACGCTCTACGATACCCAGGAAAACGCTTACCTGGACCTGCTCTCGGGCCGCGTTGACGCCATCCTGGCGGACAAATACGTGCAATACGAATGGCTCAAGAGCAAAGACGGCGCCGCCTTCGAATTCAAAGGCGACCCGGTGGTGGAAAGCGACAAGATCGGTATCGCCGTGCGCAAGGGTGACGACGAACTGCGCAACAAGCTGAACGCCGCGCTCAAGGAAATCGTTGCCGACGGCACCTATAAAAAGATCAACGACAAGTACTTCCCGTTCAGCATCTATTGATACTGACGTGCCTGGCCGGCGCCGCTTCATTGCGACGCCGGCCCTTAGCAAAGCCTGCCGCGATATGAACACACACCCATGATGATCGATCTCTACGGATTCGGCCCGGCGCTCGCCGCTGGCGCGCTGATGACCGTCAAACTGGCGCTCTCGGCCCTCTGCCTGGGGCTGGTGCTCGGCTTGCTCGGCGCCTTGGCCAAGACTTCCCCGTACAAGCCGCTGCAATGGCTGGGCGGCACTTATTCGACACTGGTTCGCGGCATCCCCGAATTGCTCTGGGTGCTGCTGATCTACTTCGGCACCGTCAATCTCATGCGTGCCCTGGGCGAATACTTCGGTAACCCGGACCTTTCCCTCAACGCCTTCGCCGCTGGCGTCATCGCCCTGGGCCTGTGCTTTGGCGCCTACGCCACGGAAGTATTTCGCGGCGCGATCCTGGCCATTCCCAAGGGCCATCGCGAAGCTGGCGTGGCGCTGGGGTTGTCCAAGTGGCGGATCTTCACTCGGCTGATCATGCCGCAGATGTGGCGCATCGCCCTGCCCGGGCTGGGCAACCTGTTCATGATCCTGATGAAAGACACCGCGCTGGTGTCGGTGATCGGCCTGGAAGAAATCATGCGGCACGCGCAAATCGGCGTGACCGTGTCCAAGCAACCGTTCACCTTCTATATGGTGGCCGCGTTCATGTACCTGGGCCTTACCGTGCTCGCCATGATCGGCATGCATTTTCTGGAACGACGTGCCGCTCGCGGCTTTGCCAGGAGCACCCAATGAACTGGGAAGTCATCATCAAGTGGCTGCCGAAACTGGCCCAAGGCGCGACACTGACCCTGGAGCTGGTCGCCATCGCCGTGATCGCCGGTCTGCTGCTGGCGATTCCGCTGGGCATCGCCCGCTCCTCACGCCTGTGGTACGTGCGGGCGTTACCCTACGCCTACATTTTCTTTTTCCGTGGCACGCCGTTATTGGTTCAGCTGTTCCTGGTCTACTACGGTCTGGCGCAGTTCGACGCCGTGCGCAGCAGTTCGCTGTGGCCCTATCTGCGGGATCCGTTTTGGTGCGCCACGGCCACCATGACCCTGCACACCGCCGCCTACATCGCCGAGATCCTGCGCGGCGCGATCCAGGCCATCCCCCGTGGTGAAATCGAGGCCGCGCGAGCCCTGGGCATGTCCCGACCCAAGGCGTTGTTCTACATCATCCTGCCTCGCGCCGCGCGCATCGGCCTGCCGGCCTACAGCAACGAAGTGATCCTGATGCTCAAGGCCAGCGCCCTGGCGAGCACCGTGACCCTGCTGGAGCTGACCGGTATGGCCCGGACCATCATTGCCCGGACCTACCTGCCGGTGGAAATCTTCTTCGCGGCCGGCATGTTCTACCTGCTGATGGCGTTCATGCTGGTGCAGGGCTTCAAGCAGCTGGAGCGCTGGTTGCGCGTCGATGCCTGCCAAGGACGCTGACAGCGGCGTGTTGACGGGCGAGGCGTTACTCGCCCGTTTCACCGCGCTGGATGCTTTTCTCACAACGCACCAGGCATTGTGGAAACCGCGTCCGTTCACCCATCTGCAACTGCCATGGGAAGGGTCCTACCCTGAGCTGGCCCAATGGCTACGCCAGCGTTCGCTGGAAGACGCAGAAAACGACCATCACCAACCCTGGCTGATTCAACATGCACCCGCGCCATTTCCAGAACTGGCGGCCACTTCCCATCCCTTGAGCGTCGTCGCAGAACTGCCGGGCAAAGAGCTCGAAACCGCCGCCCATCGCCTCAGCGTCGACGTGCCAGGGCGCAAATGGCAGCAAATCGAAGCCTTCGCCAGCCGCCTGCACTTCGCTACCAAACCGACCCACTGGCTCGATTGGTGCGCCGGCAAAGGTCATCTTGGCCGACGCTTGCTGCAGGCTGAACAACAACTGACTTGCCTGGAATACGACCCAGCCCTGGTCGCCAGCGGCCAGCAACTGAGCCAACGCCACCGTCTGCCCGCCACGCACTTGCAGCAAGACGTGCTGGCGGCAGAGGCAGGCCTGGCGATCCACCCTGAACACACGCCAGTAGCCCTGCACGCCTGCGGCGACCTGCATGTGCGCCTGATGCAATTGGCGAGCGCCGCTGGCTGCACTCAACTGGCAATCGCCCCGTGCTGCTACAACCGCATCAGTGCTGAACGTTATCAACCGCTGTCCGACGTCGCCAAGGGTTCGGTCCTACAGCTAACGCTCGATGATCTCAGCCTGCCACTGACCGAAACGGTCACCGCCGGCGCCCGCATCCGGCGGCAACGGGACCACTCCATGGCTCGGCGCCTGAGCTTTGACCTGCTGCAACGACAGATCCGGGGCCGCGACGAGTATCTGCCCACCCCCTCGCTCCCCAGTGCCTGGCTGGAAAAATCCTTCATCGAGTACTGCACCGATCTGGCAGCCCTGAAAGACTTATCCACAGTCGGCTCGCCTGACTGGTCGGCACTGGAAGCGGCCGGCCATCAACGTCTGGCCCAAGTGCGCAACCTGGAATTGGTCCGAGGCCTTTTCCGGCGGCCTCTTGAGCTGTGGCTGGTGCTGGATCGGGCGCTTTTCCTCAGCCAGAAAAACTACCACGTCCGCCTCGGCACCTTCTGCGAAACGCCCCTCACGCCGCGAAATCTGATGCTGCTGGCCGAACGTCGCTGACATGAAACAGCCTGTGGATAACTCTGTTGATGAAATTGTCTTGGATCCAATTAATCCGCGATTTTCTGCTGGAAGCGAGGCTGGTCATTTTTTGTTCATATGGATAAAAAACCATTAAAACAGGCATTTGCGAGCAAACGAGAAAGCTGTCACAAAATCGCAAGATGGCAGTCGCCCCACCCCGCCCGTTGTGCATAAGCGTTCAAGCAAAACGACATAACCGCCGAACTCAGTGCTCCCACACGCCAGCAATTGCGCCCATCGCGCCTGTGCAGTACAACAGCCTTTCGTATCGTGATTGACACAATGCCGACACACACAAGGACTGGCCGTGACGTTCATTTCCTACGCACAGAACTTCGAAGACATACGCCTGTGGCGCGCCCTTCAATCGGTGGAAAACGGCTTTTATCTGGACGTAGGCGCCAATCATCCAACAGATGATTCCGTGACCCGGGCGTTCTACGATCACGGCTGGCACGGGATCAACATCGAACCGGTGCAGGCCTACTACGACGCTCTCTGCCAAGAACGGCCAAACGACATCAACCTGCAATGCGTAGCCGGCGAAAACGCCGCCAGCCTGACCTTCTACACCATCGCCGATACGGGCCTGTCCACCGTCGAAGCCAGCGTCGCCCAACAGCACCGCGACGCGGGCATGAAGGTAAGCAAGCAGACCGTCCAGTCCCGCACCCTGACTTCGATCTGCGAGCAATACGCCCAGGACCGCCCCATCCACTTTCTGAAAATCGACGTCGAAGGCCACGAAGAAACCGTGCTGCGCGGCATGGACTTCACCCGCTGGCGCCCCTGGATCATCCTCATCGAAACCCCATGGGCCCGCGACCAGACCTGGGAAACCCTCGTCACCGAAGCCGGCTATCACTCCATCCTGTTCGACGGCCTCAACACCTTTTACCTCGCCGAAGAACACCTGGCGCTCAAACCCGCTTTCGACATCCCCCCGTGCAACCTCGACGGGTTCCAATTCTGCAAAGGCCACAAATTCAGCCACCCCCTGAGCGAACCAGACCAGCAACTCACCGCCGCCCTGCAACGCGCCGAACGGGCCGAAGCCCAACTCCATGCCCTGCAAAACAGCCGTACCTGGCGAACCTTGCAGAAAGTGCGCAACCTCGTGCGCCGCGCCTGAGCCGAGGCCCTGCAAAAATAGTCAGAATTCAGGGGTTTACAGAACGCACCCAATCGCTATAATCGTCGCCCACACGCCGGTATAGCTCAGTTGGTAGAGCAACTGACTTGTAATCAGTAGGTCCCGGGTTCGACTCCTGGTGCCGGCACCATACAAAACGAAGCCCTCGCAGAAATGCGAGGGCTTTGTTGTTTCTGCACGTCCACTTTCTGTCCAGATACTGAACTCTGTGGGAGCGAGCCTGCTCGCGATGAGGCCATCACCGCCACCGACACTCTGCCATACATGCGCAAGCTCGCTCCGTCCGCCCCAGATGCGTTAATCCCAGACACATAATTTCTAGCCCCGCCAGCATGGCGCCACGATTGTCCCCTATCCAATCGACCGCTACCCTCCAACTATCGCTGCCAATTCAGCGACCGGGCGTAGGAAACCCGAAGTAAATCAAGGCGTATCAGCTGCGCCTCGCTTACTATTGCAGGCGCTTTTTTTGTGTCTGCGATATGCGTTATGGCGGCTGTGCGCGGGACACCTTCGGGTGTGCCGGGTGCCTTGATTCTCGGTTTTCCTACCCGTGCATGGCCGCCACCCAATCCCGGACAAATTCGGGGACAGGCCACGATTCCTAGCTGAAATGAATATGCAGACGCCAAATTAAGCGTGATCTGTTCCCGTTTTACCTTCCTGGGGCACCTGCGCTGCCAATGCAGGGATTCCGCAAGGCAGGCTGCGTGGGCAGCCTAGAGGGTTGCGACGAGAGGACTGAGTGAACCTGCTTCCTACCTTGACGTTTTATCAACAGATGATAAGGTTTGTGACATGCAAAGGGACTATGGGCTCGACACATTACTGAGCCTGCACCAAGAAATTTTGGCTCAGGAGGGTGGCTACTGGGCCAAGATTGAGGCCTACCAGGTTGAGCCTTCTGAGCATATCCCGCATGGGATTAAATACTCGCTCACCCTGCATGATCGAGGTGGAACCAGGGTGCTTGGTTATGACAATGCCCACTTGGTGAAGCCCGCCAAGTTCAAATATGCGGGCCAGGTCCTACCCTACGACCATAAGCATCGGTCGAGCACGGATAAGGGCGTGCCCTATGAATTCAAAGACGCTCAGCAGTTGCTACGGGATTTTTTCGCAGACGTTGACCGTGTGTTGGAGCAGGTGAAGAAATGAAAACATTAAAGATTGGCATCATGTCGCAAGCGCAGATGCGTGCCCGTGTATTGGCGATTGCCTGTGGCGAGTACAAGCCCAAGGCAACCGAGCCCAAAATTTGGTTCCCGTCCATGAAGTCGCTGGCCGAGGTGCTGAGTGACGAAAACCGGGCGCTGCTCAAGCTCATCAAAGAAACTCAGCCAGAATCTCTGACCTCGTTGGCCGAGGCTACTGGGCGAAAGGTAAGCAACCTGTCGCGGACGCTAAAAACCATGTCTGGTTACGGGCTGGTTGAAATGAAGCGCGAGAATAATCACGTCAGGCCGATTGCCAAGGCCACGGAATTTCAGATCATCGCGGCCTGAGCTTCCAGGCAGACGCCCCCCGCACGACGGGGGGGGGCCAGGTACCTATTTGAGTACCTTCTTTATATTCTGAACACGCTTGATCCTTTATTTTAAAGGGTTCTGCGCATTGTGTTTTACTCCTGGTGCCGCACCATACAAAAACGAAGCCCTCGCAGAAATGCGAGGGCTTTGTTGTTTCTGCACGTCCACTTTCTGTCCAGACATTGAATTCTGTGGGCGCGAGCCTGCTCGCGATGAGGCCATCACCGACACTTAGCTGGCCAGGTTGGGAGCTGTCCGTCCTGAAGCACCACGACCGAAGCAACCTCAACCAAACAAAACCTTTAGCCAATGATCCTCACCCACAATGGCGATCGAAGCGCCCGCCTCCCGCAACTCCACTGCCTTCATGATCTTCGTTCCGTAGGTACTGTGGCGCCACTGCTCATTACCCACGCTACCGACCACCAGGTAATGCACCTTCTTACTCACACCGCCCCCAATCAAACCACCCCGTTCCTCGACTAACGCCTGGCAATCTTTGCGCGGCCCAAAGGCCATGACCCCCGTAAACACAAACATCCGGCCATCCCAAACCAATTCAGGAGCCGGCGTGTTGAATGGAAGATCCGTAGGCGCAACGGCAACAGCACCGCCGGCCGTTGGCCTCTCTATGTCCAATCCAGAAAAACCATGCAGGATATTAAGCAGCTCAAGAGACTCATCCGGGTCCAGAACATCGTCCTGAAGCATGCACGCCAAACGCGAATACAGCAGATTAATCACTGGATCGTTCAGGTGCGCCAGATTGCTTTCCAACCATTGCTTCAGGAACACCGCTTCAGTGGTATTCACCACACCATCTGCAGCAATCCCGGCAGCCAGCCCGACCAATGCGTCAGCAGCGCGTCGATCAATACGGGCACGGTGGAAGAATTTACTGTTTTCGAATTCGTTGTGTAGGTCCATTACGAGCTTTCCTTGAAGAGTGTTGGCTCGGCGCTAAGCGTGATCGTTTACGGCAACGCCAGTAAAGCTAGCACTCTGCCATACATGCGCAAGCTCGCTCCGTCCGCCCCAGATGCGTTAATCCCAGACACACAATTCCTAGCCCCGCCAGCATGGCGCCACGATTGTCCCCTATCCAATCGACCGCTACCCTCCAACTGTCGCTGCCAATTCAGCGACCGGGCCTGAGAACCCGAGTAAGATGCAGGCGCTACAGCGCCCTACCACGTTTTGCGGCGCTTTTTTATGTCCGTATTTCGTGCAATGGCGGCTGTGCGTGGGAGACCTTCGGGTCTGCCGGGTTCCTGTATCTCCGGTTTCTCAGCCTGCGCACAGCTGCCACCCATTCGCCTGAGAACGAACGTGGCAGCTCTCACTTGATATGGGAGCTCTATCGATGTATGCCATGGATTTGCCGCTTTTTTGTACGTGCGCTTCACCAACCGCTACTTGCCGCCGACTGACAACCGGAGGCGTACAATGACCCACCCCAGAGACCTCAAAACCCCAGGCCTAACCCCCTTCTCCTACCACTCCGACCGCCCCCTCTTCCGCATCAACAGCGGCATTCCCATCGGCGAAGCCTTATCCCACGCCTCCGACCTGCTCCACGTTGCCAAGCTCTTGGCCGAGGACGCGGCGATGATTCGCAGCACGGATCGGTACGCCTGGGCGTCGTGTTATTTGCAGGATATGAGCAAAGCCGTCATCGATGACGTGGTGAAGGTGCTGGAGGCGCCGGGGAGTCATTCTGCTTGAGAGCCGCGGGGGCAATGCTGCTCCGAGGGGGCAGCATTGAATTTTATTTGCAGGAGCGGATTAAAGAAGGGCAGCTTCGCAGCCCAGCGGGAGCAAGCTCCCTCGCCACGGGGGCTACGGACAGAGCACGATTACCGGCTGCAATGAGTAGGCGGACACTAAATCAACCATGGTCTGTCCCCCGTTTTCCTACGAGAACGCTCTGGCGCTGCGGGCCTAATACCCACGCAAGCGCATCATGTCGCCAAGCGATAGGTAGACTGCACCAACCCCGAAGCAAACCAGCGGCTGGATACCAGTTTCAGATCTACGTCCCGCTCAAGAGCCCCGAACAATGGCCTTCCGGAGCCGATCAGCACAGGTACAGTGGTAATCACCATGTCGGTGATTAATCCATCGCGCAGGAATGACTGCACCACCTGTCCGCCATCGACATAGACCCGACGTACGCCTTGTCTCGTCAGTTCCTCCATCACGTCCTTGGGCGCGAGGCTAGAGAACCGGAGCTTGCCCTTCAGCGCTTCGGGCACTGGCGCATTCAACAGGCTTTTAGACAGCACCACCACGGGGCGCTCGTAGAACCAGGTGTCGAAGGACCGGACCTTCTCATAGGTTCCGCGCCCCATCACGATCACGTCCTTGTCAGCGATGAAGTCTGAGTAGCCATGGTCCTCGGTTTGATCATCGCGCTGTAAAAGCCAGTCGATGTCACCGTCGGGCCTGGCGATGAAGCCATCCAGGCTGGTGGCGATAAAAACATGTGCAGTGGCCATCAGGATCTCCTTATTCATACGGGGTATTTCGATGCCCGGCGTCGAGAAACACCTGCTGGCATTGATCATCCATTGTGCAATCGCTCCCATCGCTTGTCTTCGGGCCCGCAGGTCGTTGGCGTTATCGGCAAGCGGGCGTGAGCGCCCGAAGCAATCAAAGCGAACCTCCGAGCGCTCCGCCGGCCCTCAACTACACTTGCCCTGAAATCCCGCCCCCTCTGGAGTAGTAGGCGATGAAGATCAGGACCAAGATCATAGGCTCGGGGTTGATCAGCCTTTTCTTTGCCCTCGTGCTCGGCGGTATCGGGTTGTGGGGCTATATCAGCATGACCAGCGCCCTGGCGCGTAGCGAGACCAGTATTTCGGCCATGCGCAAGCACATGGAGGCGGACATGATGCACGACGCCATTCGTGGCGATGTGTTGGCCGCTTTGCTGGTGGCGCCGGGGGATGCCGCGGGAGCCAAGGAGGTGAGGGAGGCGTTCGATGAGCATGCGCAACGGATGCGCCAGGTCATCGCCGAGAATGCCGAGGCCCAGTTGCCGCAAGCGATCGCTCAGGCTATTACCGAGCTGAAGCCGCAAGTGGAAACCTATATTGCATCGGCTCAGCAGGTGATCGCTAAGGCGTTGGAGGGTGCCCAGGATGGCCGGGCGCTGCGGACGGAGTTCGACGGGGCGTTTTCGGCGCTGGAGGAGCGTAACGAGGCGGTGAGTGAGTTGATCGAGAGCCAGGCCCATGCCACCCGCGAGCAACAGGACCACAGCATTCAAACGTCGGAGCGCTGGCTGGTTTTCACATTGCTGGCCACCTGCGTGGCGTTGGCGCTGTTGTCCTGGAGCCTGCTCAAGGCGGTGCTTACGCCGCTGAACAAGATCATCCTCAATACCCAGGCTATTTCCCAAGGGGATTTGCAGCGCTCGATGGGGGCTCAAAGCAAGGATGAGCTGGGTCAGTTGCAGGGTGTGATCGAGCAGATGCAGATCAACCTGCGGCAAATGATCGCCACGATCCGCAGCCAGAGTGACGAGTTGCATGGCACGTCGCGCGTATTGGGCGATACGGCGCGGCAGATTGTGTCCAGCGCCGATCAGCAGGCTCAGAGCGCCACCAGCATGGCGGCGAGCATGGAGCAGATGATGGCGAACATCAGCCAGATCCATCAGCACGCCGACAGCGCCCGGACGATTTCAGCGCAGTCCGAACAACTGGCCAGCAGCGGCGGGCAAGTGATTCTTGGGGTGGTAGAGGGCATGAGCCGGATCGCCGAGGTGGTCAATCAGTCGTCCAGCAAGATCACCGCGCTGGATGCGTCGTCCGAAGACATTCATTCCATCATTCAGGTGATCAAGAGCATCGCCGAGCAAACCAACCTGCTGGCCCTCAACGCCGCCATCGAAGCCGCCCGCGCCGGTGAGGCGGGGCGCGGCTTTGCGGTGGTGGCCGATGAGGTGCGTAACCTGGCTGCGCGCACCACCCAGTCCACTCAGGAAATCACCGCAATGATCGAGCGCATCCAGACCAGCGCCCGGGATGCGGTGGCGAACATGCAGGCTTGCGTCAGCCGCGTGGACGAAGGCGTCTCACTGGCCCAGCAGGCCGGGGTGTCCATCAGCGAAATCCGCACCGGCGCCCGGCATGCGGCAGAAGTGGTGGAGGAAATTTCCCAGACCATTGCCGAACAATCGAAGGCCAGCGATGAAATGGCTCAGAGGGTGGAGTCGATTGCCGCGCAGTCCCGCGAGAACACCCGCTCGATTCACAACCTGACGCAAACAGCGGATCAATTGAACGATGCGGCGGGGTCGATGCAGTCTTCGGTGCAGCAGTTCAAGATTTGATCAATCGGCCGGACCCACTTTTGTGGCGAGGCCGCTTGCTCTCGCTCGGCTGTGTAGCAGCCCGTGCTTTCAATACTCGCGAATTATTGAAAATTTTGGCTGGGCAATAATTATTGCCCAGCCAAAACACCCTAAAGACCTGACTCACACCTCGCTCACCTCAAACACAAACGAAATCTCCCGCTTCTGGGCGCTCCAGACGTACCGGATATGCTTGCCCTGCACCGGAATCGAAACCGCCGGTGGACGAAACGCCGCCACGCATTCGTGGCCGGGCAGGCGGACGCTGTTGTACAGCAAGCCCCAGGACAAGGTTTCACGCAGTTGCCGGGCGAACACCTGGGACGGACCGTAGGCGGTGGGGTCCGGGTCGTGCAGGTGCGGGTAGTCCTGGCGGATGTCGTGCAGCGGCTTGATGACCTTGTTGACGTAAGTGCGCATGGTCAATTCCAGATCCGGCTCGTTGGTCGCTCCGAGGAATCGCGCCTGGTGGTAGCAGGTCTCGGCAATGGCCGCTTCCTGGCTGCTGGCGGCGTAGTAGACACCGAAGGTGCCGTCACTGAAGCGGCTGCTTTTGCCGATATGGGTAAACGCGGCCATCACCGGCGAGGAGCCGGGCCCGGAAATGCGGTCCTCGGGGCGTACCCGGGACAGCACCCCGGCTTCTTCCATGAGCCGGTCGTTGGTCAGTGCTTCCAGGGCATACGCGGTGGGCAGGTCCTCGGGATCGAGCACGTCTTCGAACAGCGCAATCGGCGGGAAGCTGCTGTTGACGATCCGGTAGGCACGCTTCCATTGCGGGTCCGCCAGTGGTGGCGTCATCAACCGCGCACTCCGTCGAGGTAACGCCGCACATCGGCAATGTCTACCACCCGCCCGGCAAGCATGTAGGCCAGTGCCGACTGGCCGTTGAAGGGCGCAGCGGTATTAGGGCTGTTGACCCACTGGTAAGCGCGGTCCCGGCTGTTGCTGAAGATGATGCTCAGCGCCTTGTGAATACCCATGAGGTAGGAAATGCGCTCCAGTGTGTCGTGAGGCAGCCTGACGTTTTCCGGTAATTGCTTGTACTTATAGAAAGTCGTGTTGCCTACCTTGCCCAGCAATGTGCGCTGCTGCTCGACACTGCAGCCCCACAACGCCATAAGATTGAAGAAAAACTTCAACGCGACCCGACCCGCGTCCGGGGAGTCCAATTGTTGCTGCGCGTTGAGGGTGATGGAGGAGGTTGCCATAAAATTTGGGCTCCATTGCTAGGGGGTGACACCTAGAGAGTAGTACAAATACGGATAAATTATTATTTTTTATTCGCAAGCGGATTTTTACCACCCTCTGCCTGAACCATTCAGCGAGCTGTGTGCAGGAATTTTCCTTGCTCCAGCCACTTACGGACTCGCTGACCGCCCCGATTACCGTTGATCAGGCAAAAAACCCAAATCCCGCATAAGCTCCAACCATCGTCTGCCGGAGCTTTTCGCCACAAAACCGCGACAACCGTGGCAAGGTACATGATGATAGCCGGCATGCACTGCCTGACCGGGCCAGGTGCACAACAATAGCGAGCCCACTTAAGCAGAGGGCATTACCTCATGGATAGCAGAACCTTACGCAACCTCATGCGCATCGTGCAGACCGGCTCCTTGTCGGCGGCGGCGGAACATTCGTGCCTCACGGTGCAGGCATTGGCGGCACAGTTGAACAAAGTTGAGGAGCAGTTCGGCTTCCGGTTGTTCCGGCGGTCGAACAAGGGCCTGACGTTGACGAGCCAAGGCTCGGAACTGACGCCGTTCATGGATCAGGTGCTGGTTGCCACGCGGCAGTTGGAAGAGAAGGTCGCGGCGCTGAAGACGCCTCGGCAGCGCACGCTGAGAGTGGCGCTCAATACCACGCTGCCGGCGGAGTTCAACCGGCGGATGATCGATCGGCTGATCGCCGTGTTTCCTCAGTATCAGTTGGAGTTCAGCTACGCCGAGTCGATGGAGAACCTGAGCAAGCTCAAGAACGAAGATTTTGACCTGGCGATCCTGATCGGTCCGCAGCAGAGCGGCTTTTCCAGCATCACAATGCCGGACGTCCAGGTGCAGGTGGTCGGCGCCCATTGTGGCGAAGAGGACGACTCCCTCGGTTTGCTCGGCGATAAGTTTCAGGTGCGTCCGGCCGAGGAATGTCCGTATTCCCACAGTTTCCTTCGCTTCCTGGATGCCGGCCTGGGCGAGTACGGCTCCAGTCAGCGGATGGTGTATTCCTGCAGTGAAACGCTGACATTGTCGTTGATTACCCAACTCGATGGCCTGGGGCTGGTGTCCCGGGAAGCGGCGCTGCGTAACGACCTGACGATTTTCCCGGACTTCGAGGATTTCCTCGAGGTCCGCCTGGCGGTGAATAATCCAGAGTTGTCCGGCCAGGCGCTGCACGATGTTGTGGACCTGACGCTAAAGGAACGAACCGAGCGCGATGTACGCCGCCGTGCCCACCGCCACACTGAGAAACAGGTTGCGGCTGAAATACGCACATAACAGCGTCGGAATCGCGGCATAGAATTCCGGGCGGTCGAGTTGTATCTGCTGATCCTTGATCAACAACGGGGTGAGGCTGATGGCAGCGACGATCGCCACCGGCAGGTATTCCAGGGCGCGGGCGACGAACGGTGGCCAGTTTTCAGTATTGACCTGCAGCGGCAGGGCCCGTGGCAGAAAGGTCACCGCCATCATCAGGGCCACGACCAGGATCAGGAACGTTTGGTCAGGCATACGCCCACCCCGCAGCCAACGAACGTGGCAATGAAGACATTGAACGGCGAGCTGCCCAGCAGGCTCAGCCCGCCCATGCAGACGACCGCCGCCAGGGCAGCGATCAGTTTGTTACGGGTATTGCACAGCGAAACCAGCACGTAGAGCATCATCGCGGTCAAGGCGTAGTCGAGCTGGTATTTGATCAGGTGCGCTGCGTATTGCGCACACACCGCTCCCAACAGGCCACCCAGCACCCAGGAGGTGTGGCAAAAGAGGTTGAAGCCGATCAGGTAACGCACGCTGACCGGCGCACCGGTGCCGAGCTTGACGCTGTGGAAAGCGAATGACTCGTCCGTGAGCCCCGCCGCGTAGCACCAGCGCTCGAAACGACTGAGCCCCAGCGCACGCAATGCCTTGGCCATGTAGACCGACATCAGCATGTGTCGCGCGTTGATCAGGAAGGTGGTGAGCACGATAGTGGTCAGCGATGCTCCACTGGAAATCAACGCCAGCGCCGCAAATTGCGAAGCGCCCGCGTAAACGAACAGGCACATCGCCACCGGCAGCCACAAGGGCAACCCGGCGTTGACCGCCATCAGACCGAACACAAACGAAACCGTAAAATAACCCGCTACCACCGGACTGGCTTCAGCAAAGGTACGCGAGGCTTGTGGTTCGACCACCAGCGGCTGGCTGGAAGTCTTGCTCATAGATCCCTCTCGAAAGTGATTTCACCCCGAGGCTCACAAAAGCCTTGGGCTGCCCAAAACCGCTTGCCGGCCAGATTAGCATCGTCGACGAACAGGAACATGCGCAGTACGCCGACCCGTTTCATGTCGGCCGATGCAGCCTCCACCAGACGCTGGCCCAAGCCTCGGGTTCTATGCCCCGGGCTGACGGCCAGGTGATTGATGGTGCCACGGGTGCCGAGCATGCCGCCAATCACCGCCCCCACCACTTCACCGCTGACATCGACGGCCAGGTACGCGGTGGTGGTGTCCTGCAACAATACCCCGCGCAAGAATCGGGCATCCTGCCACTCGCAGAACGACACTTCGTCGAAACCGCGAAAAAACTGCTCCAGTCGTTCGGCGTCCCTGACCATTGCCCGGCGCAACAGAACCTGTTGCTCCAGATCGTCCATGGGTTCGAGCTGTTCAGCGAACAATGTCGAAAGCGGTCCCGGGCCGCGAGAAGGAAATCGCCAGGATCTGCCTGAAAGCCATTTCATGGCTGTGGACGTTCCGGGCCGGGGTGACGTAATGGCGCATGTCGCGGTCGAGGAAGAACGTGGTGTCGAGAATGTCCTCGTAGGTAATCGCTGCCAGTTGTTCTTCCTGGGCGGTGTACAGACGACTCTCTGCGCCGGCCACATTATGACGGCCCCAGAAGTGCACGCCGCTGAACGGATACCCATCGCAATGGATCCCTTCAGGGGTGATTTCCAGTTGCTTGCCCGGCTTGATCTCGATACGGATCTGGTGGATCTGGCACTGCCAGATTTCCTCGTGCAGCTCCTGAGGAAGGACGTTCTTGTACACCTCAAAGTCCGTGTCGATCAGACTGCGCATCACCGGTGAGTTGATCACTTCGTTGGAAAAGTCCTGGAAGTGCCGCTCCAGTCCACCGACATAGCTGTTGTTGGCCTTGGACTGAATGTAGGCCCGATGCTCGAGCTGCGTAAGGTCGCGGGTCCTGGGGTTGTATTCGAAGTCGCTATAGCGGCGAAAACGCATGCCTGACTCGGCCTGGCCGTAGTAGCTGTCGGGCTCCATGTTTTCCCAGCTCTTGGTCAGCCGGACAAAGTCGCCGAAATGACCGTAGAGATTGAAGTCTCCACCGCGGACGTTGACGTATTTGTCACGCCTCAGCGCTTCGCCTACTTCCCTGTTCAGAACGATCATTTTTCATAGGTCTCCACTGCATTGAGCAGCCTAATCTAGTAGGTACAGGATTTACGTCCATGAGAAAGTATTTGAGGCATTTCAAGCCATGCTTGAAACGGTGGACAATGTTTCATTAGTACGACTTTTTCTCGGGAAAACAGACTGTTCCAACGTTTTTTTTGCCGTCCAAAGAAAAAACCCCGAGTTTGCGCTCGGGGTTTTTCATCAGACGCTTGTAACGTGATCAGGCATCAGAAGACGCTGATCGGATAATCCACGAACACCCGCAGCTCATTGCCGCTGACGTTGTACTCGCTGGATTTCTGCGAAACACGCAGGAAGGAACTGCGCAACCGCACGCTCAGGTCTTTGGCGGGACCGTTCTGGACTACGTACTTGAACTGGTTGAAGATCTCGCGCTCGGTGCCACCTTCGCTGGTGGAGGTGGTGATGTTATCGCCACGCACATAAGCCACGTTATACGTCAGACCGGGAATCCCGAACGTGGTGAAATCCAGGCCATAACCCAGTTGCCAGCTGCGCTCGTCTTCAGCATTGAAGTCGGACCAGTAGGAGTTGGCCAGGTAGATCGTATTGCCGCCGTCCCCTACACGATTCTGCCCACGCTGATAACCGCCATAGGCGTAGCCCAGGTTGCTGTCACCAGTGCTGCGCTGGTGAGCGAGGGTGAAACTGTGCGGGCCGGTGGCGAAGGTGGCGGCCAGGCTCCAGATCTTGTTGTCGTCGCCGGTGACGTTGTTTTCGCGAACATAGCTGTTGTCCAGCTTGGTGCGATAGCCGTTGAAGTCCAGGGTCAGGGATTGATCCTTGGCCAGCGGGAATACGTAGTTGGCGTTCACGTACTGCTTCTTCAACACGTCCTCGACATCCGAGGCGTAGAGCGAAGCCTTGAACTGCTCGGTGAACTGATAGCTGCCGCCCAATACGTTGATCGACTTCAGGCCACCGCTGTCACGACCCTCGGCGCTCTTGCGCGACTCGGCGGTGAAACGTCCAGCGTTCAGCTCCAGGCCCTTGATCTCTTTGGAGGTGATCAGCGTGCCGGTGTAGCTTTCCGGCAGCAGGCGCGAGTTGTCGTAGCTCAGCACCGGCAACGCCGGCATCTGGTCACCGTAGGCCAACACGGTATTGGAAACACGGAATTTGACCGCCGCACCAAACTTGGACAGGTCATCGGCCGCGTTGCCGCTGTCGCCTTGCTTGAAGAAGTCGATGCCGCCCGCACCGCTGCGACCTTTGCCGCCATCCAGACGCAGCGCGTACAGTCCGAAGGCGTCCACCCCTACACCGACAGTGCCTTGGGTAAAGCCGGACGAGAACGTTCCGATGGCGGCCTGCCCCCATTCGGCTTTGTCTTCATTACCGTTTTTGTAGTCGCGATTGATATAGGCGTTGCGTAACAGCACGTTCAGGCTGCTGTCCTCAACGAACCCCTTGGACTCAGCCTGGTCGCTGGCCATGGCATATGTCGTGTTTAAAATCCCCAGTGCGATCAGAGCAATGCGCTTGTTCAACATGATTATTTTCCTTATACGGGTTGATACGCACTGCGACGGCAGCCGAAACGGCGCTTTTGCGCTCTTTTTCGGACTCTTGCTCCTGAAAATAATGAAAAGGCCCGCCCACGAATGATCGTGGCGGGCCTTTTTATTATTTAAGAGTCATGGCTGTTAGCCACAGGCGTGGACGAATCCTAGTCCCGCCTTCAATGATGTGTCAATTTCGTGAATCGTCTGTAATCAGGCGAAAAACTTCTAAAAACAACCTTCAAATGGGCTCAGTGTTCAACACAGAACCATCAGCCACAAAAAAAGCGCTGCCATCCTGGCCAGCGCCTTTTCTCAATCCGTCGAATTCTATCCTTGCATCACGTCCCACAGTGCTTCCAGCTCAGCCTCGCTGAACAGGCCATCCGGGTAGCGTTCCATGATCATCCGACGCGGATCGGGTTCTCTGGTCTGACGCGTTCCGTTGGACTTCAACCACTGTGCCAAAGCTTTAAGCGACTCACCATTGACAACGGCCAAGGGATGGTATGTGCGCTCGCTTATCATATTCATTCCAGCGCCCTCTCCTGGTTGATGAGCGGCCAATTTATCCAAGGTTTATGACAAAACAACTCAGCTCCGCTCCCCAGAACTGCCGGGATACAGATACAAGAGCTATGCCAATGTGCCTGCACTGCCGATCTGCAGACATAAAAAAGCCCGCATCCCCAATCAGGCCGCGGGCCAAAGCAAAATGGATCCAAAAAGCCCGGCGCAGAGCTGCCGCCAGCGCTATTACCTGGCTGTTACATCACCACTCATTTTGTGCGCGGCGCAGGCTGTTGTTGGGTAAGGCAGTGGATGTTTCCGCCCCCCAGTAACAGTTCGCGCCCCGGCACCATGACCACTTCGAGCTCTGGAAAAAGCCCTTGCAGAAGCGCCTTCGCCGGGCCATCCAGTGGATCGTCGAAACTCGGTGCGATGATGCCGCCGTTGACGATCAGGAAATTCACGTAGGAACCGGCCAACCGCACGGTCGGATTGCGCTCCTGGGAACCCTGCACCGCGTCCACGCCGGCGCATTCCTCTTCAGTGGCATACAACGGCCCCGGAATTGGCATTTTGTGCACTGTGAACGGGCGTCCCTTGGCGTCAGTGCTGTTTTGCAGGACGTCCATCGCGGCGTGGCAGCGGGCGTAGTTCGGGTCCTGCGGGTCATCGGTCCAGGCCAGCAATACTTCGCCAGGGCGCACGTAGCAGCAGAAGTTATCCACATGCCCGTCGGTTTCGTCGTTGAACAGGCCGTCCGGCAGCCAAATGATCTTGTCCACAGCCAACTGCGCGCTGAGCACCGCCTCGATGTCTTCGCGGCTCAAGTGCGGGTTGCGATTGCGGTTGAGCAGGCATTCCTCGGTGGTGATCAGGGTGCCCTCGCCATCGACGTGGATTGAGCCGCCCTCAAGCACGAAGCCTTCGGTGCGGTAACGCGGGCTACGTTCGATCTCGAGAATCTTGCTGGCCACTTGCGAATCCCGGTTCCACGGCGCATACAGGCCACCGTCAAACCCACCCCAGGCGTTGAAATCCCAGTCGACGCCGCGCACTTCGCCACTGTCATTGATGACAAACGTCGGGCCGGTGTCCCGGACCCAGGCATCGTCGCTGGACATTTCTACCACGCGGATATTCGGCACATCGAGATGCGCCCGGGCATTTTCGTATTGGTTCGCGGACACCGCCACGGTTACCGGTTCGAAGCGGGCGATGGCTTTGGCGACCGCCACATGAGCGGCCTGCGCGGGCTTGCCGCCCAGGCGCCAGTTGTCAGGGCGCTCGGGCCAGACCATCCAGACCTGGGTCTGGGGTGCCCACTCGGCAGGCATGTGGAAACCATCCGCGCGGGGAGTGCTGTTCAACGTTGTCATAAATCAGGACTCCAGTGAGCCATCGAGAGTTTTGATCGAGCCGTACAGGTCCGCACGACGATCACGGAAAGTGCCCCAGGCACTGCGAATGTGTTCCAGCTCGTCCAGGTCAAAGCTGTGCACCAGCACGCCTTCTTCGGTTTCGTTCAATTCCTGGACCTTTTCACCGAACTGATTGGCGATGAACGAGGAGCCGTAGAACGTGATGTCGTAGCCATCCTGCTCTTCGTTGCCGATGCGGTTGCTGGCCACCAGCGGCATTACGTTCGCGCCGGCATGGCCTTGTTGCACGCGCTGCCAGTGATCGCGGGACGAAATGCTTTTGTCGTGCGGCTCGCTGCCAATGGCGGTCGGGTAAAACAGGATTTCCGCACCTTGCAGCGCCATGCTGCGGGCGCACTCGGGAAACCACTGGTCCCAGCAGATGCCCACGCCGATCCTGGCGTAGCGGGTATTCCAGACCTTGAAACCGGTATCGCCAGGGTTGAAATAGTACTTCTCATGGTAGCCAGGACCGTCCGGGATGTGACTCTTGCGGTATACCCCCAGGTTACGGCCGTCGGCATCAATGATCGCAATACTGTTGAAACGCGCACGACCGGCCCGTTCAAAAAAGCTGATGGGCAAGACGACCTGAAGCTCCCTGGCAACTTTCTGAAAATGCCTGATGGCGACGTTATCTTCGACCGGAGTCGCCAATTGCAGGTAGTCCGGGTTGGGCTTCTGGCAAAAGTACGGCGTCTCGAACAACTCCTGGAGCAAGATGATCTGCGCCCCTTTGGCGGCGGCCTCGCGAACCTGCTGTTCAGCGATCTCGATATTGGCCTCCAGATCCCAGGAACAGGCCATCTGGGTGGCGGCAACGGTGACGATACGACTCATGAAGGGAGCTCCAGAGCATGTGTGGTGCCGACTTTATAACCGATAAAAATCGACTTTAGAAGCGATACAGATTTAAAACCACACGCCAGTCGCAAAAAATACCGACAAAAATCGAACTATCAACCACGCAAAACCTTGTGGGAGCGAGCCTGCTCGCAATGCGATCCCCCATCTGACATCGCTGCAGACGGGTTCACCACTATCGCGAGCAAGCCCGCTCCCACAGGGAAAGCGTTTGCCTCAGTTAGTCAAAGCCCCTCGTCCAACACCTTCGCCAACATATCGACAAAGAAATCCACGCTCTGGCGGGTGGTGACCATCGGCGGTTTGATCTTGAGGATGTTCAGGTAGTCGCCGGTCGGTTGCATGAAAATACCCAGCTCCCGCAGGCGATTGCACAGCGCCGTGGTTTCTTCGGTGGCCGGCTCGAGGGTGTCGCGGTTGCGGATCAGTTCCACGCCCAGGTAAAAACCGGAGCCATGCACCGCACCGACCAACGGATATCGGTCGATCAAAGCTTGCAGGCGGGCCTTGAAATGCCCACCCACTGCCCGGGCGTTTTCCCACAGTTTTTCTTCTTCCATGACGTCCAGCACGGCCATGCCGATCTGGCAACTGACCGGGCTGCCGCCGGCTGACGAGAAAAAATACCCTTCTGCTTCCAGCGCCTCGGCGATTTCCCGGCGGGTGATGACCGCTCCCAGCGGCTGGCCGTTACCCATGCCCTTGGCCATGGTGATGATGTCCGGTACTACATCCTGTTCTTCGAAGCCCCAGAAAAATTCTCCCATGCGCCCGTAGCCGACTTGCACTTCGTCAGCGATGCAGACGCCGCCGCGCTCGCGCACCAGCGCGTAGACCTGCTTCAGATACCCCGGCGGCAGTGCGATCCCGCCAGCATTGCCGTACACCGGTTCGCAGATGAAGCCGGCGAGCTGGCGCTTGTGTTCGGCGATTTTTGCCAGGTTGTGCTCGACGCTGCGCAGGTAGTCCGGCGCGCTGTTGGGGCCGCGGAATTCACCGCGATAAGTGTTTGGCGCGGTCACCGGATGCACCCAATCCGGGCGACTGCTCAGGGCCTGAGGGTTGTCGGCAATGGACGTCGAGACCGCATCGGCCGCTACCGACCAGCCGTGATAGGCCTCCAGCACACTGAGCATGTCCCGGCCGCCGCTGTAGGCCCAGGCCAGGCGGATCGCCAGGTCGTTGGCCTCGGTGCCACTGTTGACCAGAAATACCCGATCCATGCCGGGCGGCGCCAGCGCCAGCAAGCGCTCGGAAAATTCGGCAATCGCGGCATAGTGAAAGCGGGAGTTGGTGTTGAGCAGCGACCACTGCCGGGCGGCCACCGCCGCCATGCGCGGATGCCCGTGCCCCAGTACCGCGACGTTGTTGAGCATGTCCAGGTAGGAGCGGCCCTGCATGTCGATCAGGTGATTGCGCCAGCCGCGCTCAATGCGCGGCGGATCAACGTAATAGTGCTTCTGCGAACGGGCAAAGCTCGCATCGCGACGGGCCAGCAACTGCTGGGGGTCGATCTCTGGCTCGGCATCACAGGCCAGTCCCAGCAGCACCGCTGGTGAGGGGCAGAGCGCCTGCCAGGCCGGCGCCCTGGATGGCGTGCAGAACAACGGCGGATTGAGCTGAGCGCCACGACACAACTGCACCCGCAACGGTCCATCGACTTCGCCCAAGACCTGGCCCTTGACCAGCGCAGCCCCGGAATGCAGCGGCGATGTCACGCCCCACAGCCGAATGCTCAGTTGCACGCTGTCCAGTTGCAACATGCCGTCGGCAGCCTTGTGCACCACCCCGGCGAACGGCGATTCCAGCGGCGTGCCCCGCGGCACCTGCAATTCTACGTGTAATGGATAAGTATCCGGTTCAACGGCGCTGTCCGGCCGGGTCCGAGACAACCGGTACTGCCCGTAGCGGCTGGCGGCCAACCCATGGACCGCGGCGGCTTCACTCAGCAGACGCTGATCGATCCCCTCCTGCTCCCAGTTACCGGCTTCGAAATGCGGGCTCAGTACACCCAGGTCGATCAGGGCGAACTCGCGGCCCACCAAGGTCGGCAACAGCGGCACAAAGCCTTCACTGGCAACGGGTGGCAGATGGTGGCCCACGGACGTGAGGATCGCCGCTTCCATCAGTTCGAACGGGACCGACTGAGCAATCCGGAAAATCTCCCACTCATGGTCCAGGTTGTCGCGGCTGTATTGATTTTCCGGGTCAATGGATACCTGCTGTTCACCGCTGAGCACCAGCACGGCAGCGCGGGCAACGATCAGCGGCCAAAGCGCCAGCAGCTCCTCATATTGCAGCGGGTTGAGCGCGTTGTAAGCCTTGATCGCCGGCAGGATGAAAAACGGATCGCCGTCGGCATGGTGCAACAAGGCTGCACAGGTCACCGACAGATCGGTAACGCGCCAGGTGCGGATCAGGTCGCCGAAGTCGATGACGCCCTGCAATTGCCATTGGCGCTGGGCATCGCGCTGCCAGACCACGTTGTCATCGGTGATGTCCATGTGGATCGCCTGCACCGGCAGGCTGGCCTTGAGCGGCTGCAAGCGGCGTTCGGCCTGTTGCGCCGCCTCGGCGATCAGGTTGCGTTCTTGATCATCGTCGATGACGGGCAGCAGATGGCCGACCAGTGCATTGGCGTGGCGGGCGTCCCATTGCAGGGTGCGCTCCAGGCCAGGGTGATCGAACGTGGCCAGCGCCAGGTCGATTTGTGCGCACAAGCGCCCCAGCCCCGTGACCAGTTCAGGTCCCCAATGGTTAAGCTGGGTGAGCGACTGGCCGTCGATGTACTCCAGCAGTCGTACATGAACCGCTTGCCCTGCGAGCTCCAGGGTCAACAGATCCTGGCCATTATTGGCGGCGATCACCCGCGGCACTTTTACCGCGCCGTGCTCGGCCAGGTGCTTGAGGGCGGCATGCTGGGCCTGGAGTTCCTGGACGGCATAGTCACCATGGCAAATCTTCAGCACAAACCGTCCGCGCTCGCTGTCGACGCGATAGTTGAGGTCCTGCTGGCTGCCCAAGGGTCGCAGGTCACCGCTGAGTCCGTAATTCGAGCGCAGCAGCACCAGCGCCTGTTCGGCACTGATCTGTGGGCTTGGCAAACTGGCACGGTGAACCAACGTAGCGAGTGGCATACAACGACCCCTGAGGTGGTTTTATCGGATGTCTATCTCGCCATTGAGTCGGGGGATAAGCAACCCCTTTGCCGCAGGTGAATTGCCAAGCGCGTGAGCGTGCCCGGAAATATCCTGCTTGCACCGCCCTCGCCATGCCGACAAGCTATGCTCCAATGCTTTGTTGTTCCACGGAAAAAGGCTTGATCGGATGCGCATTCTCATCACTGGCGGTGCCGGTTTTATCGGCTCGGCGCTTATACGGCACTTGATCCTGGATACCGGACATCAGGTCCTGAACCTCGACAAGCTGACCTATGCCGGCAATCTCGAATCGCTGAGCAGCATCGAGCACGACAACCGCTACGAGTTCGTCCAGGCCGATATCGTCGATCAACCGACGGTCAGCGCGATACTGGCAAGGTTCAAACCTGAGGCCATCATGCATCTGGCGGCCGAGTCCCACGTCGACCGCTCCATCGACGGCCCGGCGGACTTCATCCAGACCAATATCGTGGGCACCTACAGCCTGCTGGAAGCCACCCGCGCCTATTGGCAGACCCTGGCCGAGCCGCAGAAGCGCGCGTTTCGTTTCCATCACATTTCCACCGACGAAGTGTATGGCGACCTGCACGGCGTGGATGATTTGTTCACCGAAACCACCGCCTACGCCCCCAGCTCGCCGTACTCGGCGAGCAAGGCGGCTTCCGACCATCTGGTACGCGCCTGGCAACGCACTTACGGCTTGCCCGTGCTGCTGACCAACTGCTCCAACAACTATGGGCCGTTTCACTTTCCCGAGAAGCTGATTCCGCTGGTGATCCTCAATGCCCTGGCCGGCAAGCCGTTGCCGGTATACGGCGACGGCCAACAAGTGCGCGACTGGCTGTACGTCGAAGACCATGCCCGGGCGCTGCTCAAGGTCGTGACCGAAGGTGCCGTGGGCGAGACCTACAACATCGGCGGCCACAATGAACAGAAGAACATCGACGTGGTGCGCGGCATCTGCGCCCTGCTCGAAGAACTGGCGCCCCACAAGCCCGACGGCGTGGAGCACTATGCCGACCTGATCACCTTCGTCAAAGACCGCCCCGGTCACGACCTGCGCTACGCCATCGATGCCGGCAAGATCGAGCGTGAACTGGGCTGGACGCCCCGGGAAACCTTCGAGACCGGCCTGCGTAAAACCGTGCAGTGGTACCTCGAAAACCTGCTGTGGTGCCGACGTGTCCAGGACGGTAGCTATCAGGGCGAGCGCCTGGGCTCGCTCGACAACAAGGATGCGATTGCATGATGAAAGGCATTGTTCTGGCCGGCGGCTCCGGCACCCGACTGCACCCGATTACCCTTGGGGTTTCCAAGCAGTTACTACCGGTTTACGACAAGCCGATGATCTATTACCCGATTTCGGTGCTGATGCTCGCCGGCATCAAGGACATCCTGGTGATTTCCACCCCTCAGGACTTGCCGCAATACCGCAATCTGTTGGGCGACGGCAGTCAGTTTGGCGTGCAATTTCACTACGCCGAGCAGCCATCGCCCGATGGCCTGGCCCAGGCGTTTCTGATCGGCGAGCAATTTATCGGCAACGATCCGGTGTGCCTGATCCTGGGCGACAACATTTTTCACGGGCAGCATTTCGGCGAACAACTGCAGACGGCCGCCACCCGGCAGACGGGCGCGACGGTATTCGGTTACTGGGTCAAAGACCCTGAGCGTTTTGGCGTGATCGATTTCGATGCTCAAGGGCGGGCCATTTCCATTGAAGAAAAACCTACCGCGCCCAAATCCAGCTACGCGGTAACCGGCCTGTATTTCTACGATAACGACGTGATCCAGATCGCCAAGACCATCAAACCCTCCAAACGAGGCGAACTGGAAATCACCGACGTCAACAACGCCTACCTGCACCGCGGCGACCTGCACGTCGAGCGTTTCGGCCGTGGTTTCGCCTGGCTGGACACCGGCACCCACGACAGCCTGCTGGAGGCTTCGCAATATGTGCAAACCATCGAGCACCGCCAAGGTTTGAAAGTCGCTTGCCTGGAAGAAATTGCCTACCAACAGGGCTGGGTCAGCCGCGAGCACATCCTTGAGCGCGCCCAGTACTTTGGCAAGACCGGCTACGGCCAATACCTGTTCCAGATCGCTGGAGAGACACGTTGAACGTCATCGCCACCCGCCTGCCTGAAGTCCTGATCATCGAACCGAAGGTTTTCGGTGATGATCGCGGCTTTTTCTACGAGAGTTTCAACGCTCGGGCGTTCGCCGAGGCCACCGGCTGCGCGTTGCAGTTCGTCCAGGATAACCACTCGCGCTCGGCCAGGGGCGTGTTGCGCGGCCTGCATTATCAGATCGAACAGGCCCAGGGAAAACTGGTGCGGGTCATTGCCGGGGAAGTGCTCGACGTGGCGGTGGACATTCGCCGCAGTTCGGCCACTTTCGGGCAATGGGTGGGCGTACGCCTGTCAGCGCAGAACCATCGGCAACTGTGGGTCCCGCCAGGCTTCGCCCATGGCTTCGTCGTGCTCAGCGATTGCGCTGATTTCCTCTACAAGACCACCGACTACTACGCGCCCTCGGCCGAGCGCTGCATTCGCTGGGACGACCCGGACCTGGCCATCGACTGGGAACTGGAGAGTGCGCCGATCCTCTCACCCAAGGACCAGGCCGGCAAGGCTCTGCACGAGGCCGACCTGTTCCCATGAGTACCTCCTTGCGCATCCTGATCATCGGCCAGAACGGCCAGGTCTCCCGAGCACTCCAGTCGCGCCTGGCCGGCATGGCTGAGTTGATCGTGCGCGGCAGCGACCAACTCGACCTGGCGCGCCCCGATCACCTTCGTTCGCCCATCACTGCCCTGCGGCCTGACCTGATCATCAACGCCGCCGCCCACACCGCCGTCGACCAGGCCGAGAGCGAACCGGAACGGGCCTTCGCCATCAATGCCACGGCGCCGGGCGTCCTGGCTCAAGTGGCGGTCGAGTTGGGTGTCCCGCTGATCCACTACTCCACCGATTACGTCTTCGATGGTCGCAAGCCTGAGCCCTACACCGAGACCGACCCGCCCAACCCGCTGAGTGTCTACGGGCGCAGCAAGCTGGCCGGCGAGGACGCCATTCGCCACGTCGCCGGGCAGCACCTGATTTTGCGCACCAGTTGGGTGTACTCCAACGAAGGCCGCAACTTCCTGTTGACCATGCAACGCCTGCTGCAGGAAAAATCGCACCTGCGGGTGGTGGACGATCAGATCGGCGCACCGACCTGGGCCGGGACTATCGCCGACAGCACCGCCCACTTGATTGAACGTTGGCAGGCCGGCCGGTGCGGCGCCTGGGGGACTTACCACCTGACGGCGCAGGGTGAAACGTCCTGGTTCGGCTTTGCCCAGGCCATCGGCGAGCACCTGATCGAGCAGCACAAACCCTGCGCGGTGCTTGAGCCCATCCCCTCCAGTGCTTACCCGACCCCGGCCCCACGCCCGCTGAACTCGCGTCTGGATTGCACACGCCTGCTTCAGCAATGGGGTGTAAGTCAGCCAGACTGGCAAAGCGCGCTGCACCAGTGCCTTGCCGCCGGACACTAGGCATAATGCGCCTGTCCCCACAGGCGCCTGATGCTCATGAATTCCACTCTTCCCCGCAGACCCCGCTGGCGCAGCCTGGCCTTGCTTGCGCTGTGCCTGGCGCCGTTGCTGTGGCCGCTGGAACATCTGGCCGAGCGTTACTACCGCAGTGAACTGGCTGGGCAGAACCGCCAGACCCTCGATCTCTACGTCGCCAACCTGTTGGGCACCCTGCATCGCTATGAAGTGCTGCCACAGATTCTCGGTGAGCTGCCGGCCCTGCGCGCCACTTTACTGGCACCGGACGACGGCATCATCCAGGGCAATGCCAATCGACTGCTGAAAAACATCAGCGCCCAGACTGGCGCAGAAGTCATGTACCTGATGGACCCCACCGGCAAGACCCTCGCGGCATCGAACTGGGATAAACACGACAGTTTCGTCGGACGCAATTTTGCCTTCCGGCCGTATTACATCGAGGCGATGGCCGGGCGGCTGGGACGCTTCTTCGGCTTGGGCACCACCTCGGCCAAGCGCGGCTACTTCTTCGCCGCTGCCGTGCGCGACCGGGAAAAAGTGATCGGCGTACTGGTGGTCAAGGTGGATCTGGACCACACCGAAAGCCTCTGGGGCAAAACCCCCGAACAACTGCTGGTGACCGACCACAACGGCGTGGTGATCCTCACTTCGCGACAAGAATGGCGATTTCGCGCGACCCGCCCCTTAAGTGACGAGGAGCGCCAGTCCATCAGCGCCGTACAGCCCTACCCGACCCGCGACCCCAAGCCGCTGAATCTGGATGCGAACGCCTGGCTGATCCAGACCCAGTCCATTGAGGAGACCCGCTGGAGCGTGAGCATTCTCGCCCCGCGTACCCTGATCGACCGTCCGGTGCGCACCGTGGTGGTCATCGGCGGTGCGGCCTTGCTGGTCCTGATGCTGTTGCTCGGGTTGATGATGCAGCGCCGGCGGCATTACCTGGACCGCATCGCCTTCGAAGGCAAGGCCCGTCAGGAGCTGGAAGGCCGGGTAGCCGAGCGCACCAGTGACCTGGAAGGCCTGAACCGGCGACTCAAGCAAGAGGTGCTGGAACGCGAGCAGGCCCAGCAGGAACTGGTCCGCGCCCAGGATGACCTGGTGCAAGCCGGCAAGCTGTCAGCCCTGGGCACCATGTCGGCCAGCATCAGCCACGAACTCAACCAGCCGCTGGCGGCGATCCGCAGCTATGCCGAAAACGCCGAAATATTGCTCGATCACCAGCGTACCGAGGACGCCCGAGGCAACCTCAAGCTGATCAGTGAGCTGACCGCTCGCATGGCCTCGATCATTGCCCACTTGCGCGCCTTCGCCCGCCGCGACCGTCACGCCCCGGAAAGTGTCGCCCTGCAACCGGCGCTGGACGATGCCCTGGCACTGCTCGCCAAGCGCCGGCGCAGCATGGAAGTGGAACTGATCCGCGACCTGCCGGCCGCCACTTTGTGGGTCGAGGCCGGGGAAACGCGCTTGCGCCAGGTGCTCGGCAACCTGCTGGCCAACGCTCTCGACGCCCTGACTGAAAAAGGCCCGCCGCGCAAACTCTGGCTCAGTGCCGAAGCCACCGAAACCGGCGTCAACCTGTACATCCGCGATAACGGCCCGGGGTTTTGCATGGAAGCCCTTGGTCGCGCGGGCGAGCCCTTCTACACCACCAAGACCCGCACCCAGGGCCTTGGCCTGGGGCTGGCGATTTGCGACACCCTGATGCGCGCCTTCGGCGGTGAACTGTCGTTCGCCAATCACAAGGAAGGCGGCGCCCTGATTACCCTGAAGTTGCGCGCTGGCGCGCCCGGTGTGAGCCTGCAACCGTCCGAGGACCGTAGCGTATGACCATCGATAACCGGATTGAGGTGGTGTTGATCGACGACGATCCCCACTTGCGTCAGGCCTTGAGCCAGACCCTCGACCTGGCCGGCCTGAAGGTCCTGTCCCTGGCCGAGGCCAAAGGCGTGGCCGGGCAACTGTCTCGCGACTGGCCGGGTGTGGTGGTCAGTGACATTCGCATGCCGGGCATCGACGGCCTTGAGTTGCTGAGCGAACTCCATGCCCAGGACCCGGAGCTGCCGGTGTTGCTGATCACCGGCCATGGCGACGTGCCGCTGGCAGTCCAGGCCATGCGCGCCGGAGCCTATGACTTCCTTGAGAAACCTTTCCCCAGCGATCACCTGCTCGACAGCGTGCGCCGGGCCCTGGCCTTGCGGCGCCTGGTACTGGACAACCGCAGCCTGCGCCTGGCCCTGAGCGACCGCCATGAACTCAGCGCCCGGCTCGTCGGCCAATCGCCCTCGATACTGCGCCTGCGCGAGCAGATCGGTGCGTTAGCGGCGACCCGCGCCGATGTGCTGATCCTCGGAGAAACCGGGGCCGGCAAGGAGGTAGTCGCCCGAGCCCTGCACGATCTGTCGGGCCGGCGCAACGGCCCGTTCGTCGCGATCAACGCCGGAGCCCTGGCCGAGTCGGTGGTGGAGAGCGAGCTGTTCGGTCATGAGCCCGGCGCTTTCACCGGCGCGCAGAAGCGCCGCATCGGCAAGTTCGAGTTCGCCAACGGCGGTACGCTGTTTCTCGATGAAATCGAAAGCATGAGCCTGGACGTTCAGGTCAAACTGCTGCGGCTGCTGCAAGAGCGGGTAGTGGAACGACTGGGGGGCAATCAACAGATCCCGCTGGACATCCGCGTCATCGCCGCCACCAAGGAAGACCTGCGTCAGGCCGCTGATCAGGGTCGTTTTCGCGCCGACCTGTATTACCGCCTGAACGTCGCGCCGTTGCGTATCCCCCCGCTGCGTGAACGCGGTGAGGATGCCCTGATGCTGTTCCAGCATTTCGCCGACGAAGCCAGCGCCCGTCACGGCCTGCCGCCCCACGAGTTGCAACCGGCCCAACGGGCATTGCTGCTGCGCCATAGCTGGCCGGGCAACGTGCGAGAATTGCAGAACGCCGCCGAGCGTTTTGCCCTGGGTCTGGAACTGGCCCTGGACAACAGCGCGCCCGACGGTAGCCCCGGTGCCCCGGTCGAAGTGATCAGCGGCGGCTTGAGCGAGCAGGTGGAGAACTTCGAGAAAACCCTGATCGCCGCCGAACTGGCCCGCCCTCACAGCTCGGTGCGCAGCCTCGCCGAAGCCCTGGGCATTCCGCGCAAGACCTTGCACGACAAGTTACGCAAGCATGGGCTGAACTTCGGCGATAGCCAGGGCCATGCCGATGAGTCCGATTGAGTCTGCTTGAGTGATTGCCATCTTCCCTTTCAAAAGAGGCCCTGCATGAACCGCGACAGCCGCTACCTGGAATCGATCCTGCACCACGACATCCCGTTGACGCGGGACATGGGCCTGAAGGTGCTCGACTGGCAGGCCCGGCAACTGCGCCTGTTTTTACCGCTGGAGGCCAACGTCAACCACAAGAGCACCATGTTCGGCGGCAGCCTGTACTGCGGCGCGGTGCTGGGTGGCTGGGGCTGGCTGCACCTGGCCCTGCGCGAAGAGGGCATTGAGGACGGGCATATCGTCATTCAGGAAGGGCAGATCAGCTATCCACTGCCAGTCACGAGGGACGCCACAGTCATTTGCCAGGCTCCCGAAGAAAAGGTCTGGAAACGCTTCCTGGCCACCTACCGGCGCTACGGACGCGCGCGACTGACCTTGCAGACCCAGGTGATAAATGCCGGAAGCGAAGCACCAGCGGTGCAATTTGTGGGGCAGTACGTGTTGCACCGCTGACCCCCGAGCATCACAAAAACCCCTGTGGCGAGGGAGCTTGCTCCCGCTCGGCTGCGCAGCAGACGCATTGGGGCGGAGCAAGCTCCCTCGCCACAACAACTGTCCCAGGTCCAGCAAGGGGCAGCCGATTCAGGAGCGGGCAAGTTCCAGCAGTTTCCCACGCCACGCCGCCTTTGCCGGCAACGCCAGGAAGGATTCATTCAACAGCGACTCCCGCGGCGGATAGCAGAACGGTTCGCCGCGTAGGTCCAGCACCTCGCCGCCTGCCCCCTCCAACACGCCTTGGGCGGCGGCGGTGTCCCACTGGGACGTCGGCGCCAGTCGCGGATAGCAATCCGCCGCGCCCTCGGCCAGCAGGCAGAATTTCAACGAACTGCCGATGCTGGTCAGTTGCAACTCACCCAGGCTCTCGCTCAAGCCGCCCAAGAGACGCTCTTGCTCCGGGCTGGTATGGCGACGGCTGGCGACCACCGTAAAAGCATCACCCGGCGCCGGCACGTTACGCACTTCGATCGGCAAAGGCTCGCCCCCCTTGTCGCCACGCCAGGCGCCGAACCCCGCGCCACCGACGTAAAAGCGACCATTGGTGGGCATCGACACTACGCCAAACACCACCCGCCCCTGCTCGATCAGTGCGATATTGACGGTGAACTCTTCGCTGCCGGAAATGAACTCCTTGGTGCCGTCCAGCGGGTCCACCAGCCACCAGCGTTGCCAGCCGGCGCGCACGCTTTGCGCAATATTGGCGTCCTCTTCGGAGAGGATTGCAATATCCGGCGCCAACGCGGTCAGCCCGGCCACGATCACATCGTGAGCGGCCATGTCCGCGGCGGTCACCGGCGATGCGTCGGCCTTATGATTGACCTGCACATTGGCTCGCCAGAACGGCAGGATCGCCTCACCGGCCTTGAGCGCCAGCTCGACCACAGGGGCCATTAGAGGATGGGGGAAATTCATGACAGGAACGCTCCGCGCTGGGTCAGCAGGTCACGGGCCAGGTACAGCGCCGCCAAGGCCCGGCCCTCCGTGAATTGAGGATTTTGCGCCAAGGCCGACAACTCACGCAGGTTGACCTTGTCCACGCGCATCGGCTCAGGCTCGTCGCCTTCCAGCCGCTCTTCATAGAGATCGGTCGCCAGCACCACCTGGATCTTCTGGCTCATGTAGCCGGGGGACAGGGACAGTTCAGTCAGGTGCTCCAATTGACGCGCACCAAAACCGGCCTCTTCTTTAAGCTCCCGCTCAGCAGCCGCCAACACGTCTTCACCCGGCTCGATCAAACCCTTGGGCAGGGACAATTCGTAGGCATCGGTGCCGCCGCAGTATTCTTCCACCAACACGGCGTGATCGGCGTCGAGCATCGCCACGATCATTACCGCGCCGTAACCTGCGCCCTTGCCCGCCAAACGCTCATAGGTGCGCTCCACGCCGTTGGAAAACCGCAGTTTCAGTTCTTCCACGCAAAACAGGCGGCTGGTGGCGACGATCCGTCGATCGAGTATGGTGGGTTTCTGGCGCATAAACGGCTCCCTGGGCGATAGCGGGCTACTATACCCGGCCTATTCTGATTGTTTGTGTCGGATATCCGATTACCGCTGGAGAAGTTTTATGGCCTTGCTGCCCTGGCACGAGATCGATACGGTGCTGCTGGACATGGACGGCACCCTGCTGGACCTGCATTACGACAACCATTTCTGGATGGAACACTTGCCCCAACGCTACGCCGAACTGCATGGCGTGAGCCGGGCCATGGCGGAGCTGGAGCTGCAGCCGCTGTTCGAGCGCAACGCCGGCCAATTGCAGTGGTATTGCCTGGACTTCTGGAGCACCGAGCTGAAACTGCCGGTGCGCGAACTGAAGCTGGAAACCGCGCACCTGATTGCCCTGCGCCCGGACGCCGACACGTTCCTGGCGGCGATCCAGCGGGCGGGTAAACGGGTGGTAATGATCACCAACGCCCATCGCGACTCGTTGTCCCTGAAGCTGGAACGCATCGAACTGGCCCCTTACTTCGAACGTTTGATCAGCTCTCACGACTACGGTTTTCCCAAGGAAAGCCCGCAGTTCTGGGATGCCCTGCAAGCCGATCTGAACTTCGACCCGGCCCGCAGCCTGTTTATCGACGACACCTTGCCAGTGCTGCGCAGCGCCCGGGAATTCGGCGTGGCACACCTGCTGGCGGTCAGCGTACCGGACAGCCGCAAAGGGCCGAAGGATACGGGGGAGTTCGAGGCGTTGGGGGATTATCGGGATTTGATTGCCGGGCTTTGATAGCCGGCCGTTAGCATCGCGAGCAGGCTCGCTCTCACAAGGTTCCTTGTTCGCCACAGATCCAGTGTGGGAGCGAGCCTGCTCGCGATGAAGACAATGCGGTCCTCAAGCTTTATTCGGGAATGCGCAGCACCTGCCCCGGATAGATCTTGTCCGGATGCGACAGCATCGGTTTGTTGGCTTCAAAAATCTTGTTGTACTTGTTCGCATCGCCATATTCGGCTTTGGAGATGGCGCTGAGTGTGTCGCCCTTTTTTACGGTAACAAAGCGAGCGGCCTGGGCGACTGGCCCGGTTACCGTGATCTGATCATCAACACTGCCCACACCTGCGATGTTGCCTACCGCCAGCAGGATTTTCTCCTTCTCCTCCTGACTACCCACCTCACCAATAACAGTAACTTTATCGCCCTCAATGGTCGCCTGAACATTCGGGTTACCAAGACCAACCTTGCTGATGTGTTCTTTCAGTTGCTCACTGGCGTTGGCATTACCGGGAGTCAGCAGATCGATCAGTTTTTCGCCGGCCTCCTTCACAAAACTAAAAATACTCATGGTGCACGCTCCTTGGGTTTAAGTGTCCAGACGCAAAAGCCTAGACCAAGCCAAACGAACCCGGTTCCCAGCCGACCAATGACCCTGCCGCGCACAAAGCGCTAGAATCCCAACCTTCCCGCGCCCTGGAACGAAGATGGACATCAAGCAGCTGAAATTTCTCATCGCGCTCGACGAAACCCGCCACTTCGGCCAAGCGGCCGCGCGCTGCCACATCACCCAACCGACCCTGTCAATGCGCCTGCGCAGCCTTGAAGAAGAGCTGGGCCTGCCACTGGTCAATCGAGGCCAGCGCTTTGAAGGTTTCACCGCTCCGGGGGAGCGGGTGTTGGCCTGGGCACGCACGGTCATGGCGGCCTATGACGGTCTACAGGCCGAAGCGGCGGCCTGCCGTGGCAACCTGGTGGGTACCCTGCGCCTGGGAGTGGTGCCATTGTCGGACTTCGATCCGTTGTCGATGATGCAGCGGCTGCACAGCGAGCACCCTAACCTGCATTTCGAATTGTCATCCTTAAGCTCCGAACGCATCCTCGAACAACTGGCGAACAACCGCATCGACCTGGGCATTTCCTATCTGGAGCGCCTGGACACCGAGCGCTTCGACGCCCTGCCCTTCAACCATACGCGCATGGGCTTGCTATTTGACCAGCGATACTTCTATTTCGGCGAGCAGCCGCTGAGCTGGGAAGCGCTGATCGAGTTGCCCCTGGGCATGCTCACCAGCGGCATGCATTTTCGTCAGTCCATCGACCACAACTTCCACAGTCGGGGCCTCACACCCCGCCCTCTGCTGCAAACCGACGCGGTGCATCAATTGTTACAAGCCGTACACGGCGGACTGTGTTGCGCCGTGATGCCGCTGAACAGTGGCCTGGGTATGCTGACCCGAGACTTGCGCATCCAGCCCATCGAAGACGCGCAAACTCTGGTCCCGCTGGGTCTGATCATGCGCCGCGGCGCTCCGCGCTCGGCTTTGGCGGAGGCTTGCTTCGCCCTCTACCAGAAATCATCAACGACATCTTGATCGACGTCATCTATTGATAGATCAGTAATAGCGATTAGACGTGGCAGATTGCCGCATTTAGTCTTATCACTATTCCCACTGTCAGTGATGCCTATGAACGACAAGCCTCCGGTCCGTTCTGCGCCTGCGGAGAAAATACCCGCGCCAGCCGCCAGCCAGAGCTATCGCTACTGCAACCTGGACCATTCCCAATCGGACAGCACCGCGCTGGCCGAGGAAGTGGCGCTGGCGATCGCCTATAACGGCATCAGTCAGGCCGTCATGCTGGTCACGCCGTCTGACCTTGAAGACTTCATCGTCGGCTTCAGCCTAGGCAGCGGCATCATTGAAGACCCTGCGGACATCTATGACGTGCAACTGAGCGGCGACGGTTCTGCGCAATACGCCCAGGTAACCATCGCCAACCGCGCCTTCTGGAACCTCAAGCAACAACGCCGACAACTGGCCGGCACCAGTGGCTGCGGGCTTTGCGGGGTGGAAGCGGTGGAGCAGGCATTACCGAACCTCAAGGCACTGCCCGGCACGCTACTGCCACCGGCCCAGTGGCTCGAAGGCCTGCGTCAACGCATCGGCCAGTTCCAGCCCCTGGGCCAGCATTGCGGCGCGGTACACGCGGCGCTGTTCATGAACGCCCAAGGCCAATTGCTGCTGGGACGCGAAGATATCGGCCGGCACAACGCGCTCGACAAACTGATCGGCGCGCTGATCCGGCAACAGATCCCGGTGAACGGAGGCGTGGCGATCGTCACCAGTCGTTGCAGCCTCGAATTGATCCAGAAAGTGTTGCGCGCCGGCATCCAGACCCTGGTCAGCCTGTCGTCACCCACCGGCCTTGCCGTGCAGTGGGCCCGCCAGCACAACCTCAATCTCATCCACCTGCCGCAGAAAAGTGCGCCGCGGGTCTATAGCCCTGCGATGGAGAATCAAGCGTGAGCAATCATCAACAAGCCGATCAGAAACCCGTACCGCGCTACAAGCCCTACAAGGGCCCGGCCGGTGGTTGGGGCGCGCTGATCAGCGTCGCCCAGGCCTGGCTGACCAGCGACAATGCGCTGAAGAACCTGCGCATGATGCTCAAGACCAACCAGAACGGCGGCTTTGACTGCCCAGGCTGTGCCTGGGGCGACTCACCGGAAAGCGGCATGGTCAAGTTCTGCGAGAACGGCGCCAAAGCCGTGAACTGGGAAGCGACCAAGCGCCGTGTCGATGGCGCATTCTTCGCCAAACACAGTGTGACCTCGCTGCTGGAGCAGAGCGACTATTGGCTGGAATACCAGGGGCG
The DNA here is from genome assembly GCF_057787095.1 of Pseudomonas sp. N-1-13. NCBI lineage: Bacteria > Pseudomonadati > Pseudomonadota > Gammaproteobacteria > Pseudomonadales > Pseudomonadaceae > Pseudomonas > Pseudomonas sp. N-1-13. The sequence continues at coordinate 5,603,265 of NZ_JBYNRI010000001.1, forward strand.
CCTGACCGAGCCACTGAGCTACGACGCCGAAACCGACCGCTACAAACCCATCAGTTGGGAAGCGGCATTTGCCCTGATCGGCAAACACTTGCAGGGGCTCTCCAGCCCGAACCAGGCTGAGTTCTATACCTCGGGCCGGGCCAGCAACGAAGCAGCCTACCTTTATCAGTTATTCGTGCGCGCCTACGGCACCAACAACTTTCCCGACTGCTCGAACATGTGCCATGAAGCCAGTGGCGTAGCGCTGTCTCAGAGTGTCGGCGTAGGCAAAGGCACCGTGACTTTCGACGATTTCGAGCACGCCGACGCGATTTTCGTCTGGGGCCAGAACCCGGGCACCAACCATCCACGCATGCTCGAACCGTTGCGCGAAGCAGTGAAACGCGGCGCCCAGGTGGTGTGCATCAACCCGCTCAAGGAGCGTGGCCTGGAGCGTTTCCAGCACCCGCAAAACCCGATCGAAATGCTTACCAACGGGGATAAACCGACCAACTCCGCCTATTTCCGTCCGGCCCTGGGTGGCGACATGGCCGTGCTGCGGGGCATGGCCAAGTTCCTGCTGCAATGGGAACGTGAGGCGCAAAACACCGGCGCTGCTGCAGTGTTCGACCACGCGTTCCTGAACGAACACAGCATCGACGTACTGGATTACCTGGCCGTGGTCGATGACACGCCATGGGAGCAGATCGTTGAGCAGTCGGGCTTGACCCTGGTCGAGATCGAACAAGCGGCGCGCATGTACGCCATCAGCAAGAACGTGATCATGTGCTGGGCGATGGGCATCACCCAACACCGCCATTCGGTGGCGACCATCCAGGAAATCGCCAACCTGATGCTGCTGCGCGGCAACATCGGCCGGCCGGGCGCCGGTCTGTGCCCGGTTCGCGGCCACAGTAACGTGCAGGGCGACCGGACCATGGGCATCAACGAGCGTCCGCCGGCGGCGTTCCTTGACTCGCTGGAGCGTCGCTTCCAGTTCAAGGTGCCGCGCGAGAATGGCCACAACGTGGTCGAAGCGATCCACGCCATGGCTGACGGCCGGGCGAAGGTCTTCATCGCTCTGGGCGGCAACTTCGCCCAGGCCACCCCGGACAGTGATCGGACGTTCCAGGCCTTGGGCAATTGCGACCTGACTGTGCAGATCAGCACCAAGCTCAACCGCAGCCATCTGGCTCATGGAAAAGAGGCGCTGATCCTACCGTGCCTGGGCCGTACCGACATCGACCTGCAAGTCGAAGGCGCACAAGCGGTGACCGTGGAAGACTCCTTCAGCATGGTCCATGCATCCAATGGCCAATTGCAGCCGCTGTCGAACCAGATGCGTTCCGAGCCTTGGATCATTGCCGGCATCGCCGCCGCCACACTGGGCCACCACCCGGTGGACTGGAACTGGCTGGTGGCGGACTACAACCGCATCCGCGACCTGATCGCCGATACCATCCCGGGGTTCAAAGACTTCAACGAAAAGCTCCAGAACCCCGGCGGCTTCTATCTGGGCAACAGCGCCGGTGCACGTCGCTGGAACACCGCCTCAGGCCGCGCCAACTTCAAGCCCAACCGGCTGCCGACCGACCTGGTGCATGAACGCACCCGCGCCACCGGGCAGTTGCCTGACCTGATCATGCAGTCCATGCGCTCCCACGATCAGTACAACACCACCATCTATGGCCTCGATGACCGCTATCGCGGCGTGAAGGGCCAGCGTGACGTGTTGTTCGTCAACGAAGCGGACATCATTCGACTGGGCTTCAAACCTGGGCAGAAGGCCGACATCGTCTCGCTCTGGGATGACGGCCGCGAGCGACGGGTCAAAGGCTTTACCCTGTTGGCATTCGACATTCCCGCCGGACAGGCCGCCGCCTATTACCCTGAAGTGAATCCGTTGGTGCCGTTGGAGAGCACCGGCGACGGCAGCCATACCCCGACTTCGAAATTCGTGGCGATCCGTCTGGAAGCAGCGAGCGAGAATGGGCTGATTCTGGCCAAGTCGGCCTGACACAACGTGCCAGGAGATTAGGTTGTGTGGGAGCAAGGCTTGGCTCCCCACAATCCTGCTTTTCAATCGCCCACAAAAAAGGCCGTTTTCCATAGAAAACGGCCTGTCCGAAGTAGCTAAAGACCGGCGAAAATCTGTTAAGTTCCGCTCAAAAAACAATAACTTATCGAATTGTGCACAAGTCGTGTTACTCGTCGGATTTCGATTGTAACCAAGCGAAGCCAGCCTCAGGATCGCGCCGTCATCCCTTTGAGGCTCCTCTATGAAGTTCTCCTCGATTCTCTTGTTGTCCCTTGGCCTGATCAGTGGCGCAGCCTCTGCCGGTGGCACCACCGAAGCAGGCGTGGGCGGCGCATTGGGCGGGGTTCTGGGTTCTGTGGTCGGCCAGTCCTTGGGCGGCAACACCGGGTCCACCATCGGCGCAGCCTTGGGTGGCGCGGGTGGCAGTGCGGTCGGTGCGGACAAACGCAGCCGCGGCGAAGCAGCGATTGGCGGTGCGCTGGGCGCAGCCGGCGGTAACGTGGTCGGCCGTAGCGTAGGCGGCACCACCGGCAGCCTGATCGGTGCAGCAGCAGGCGGCGGCGCTGGCGGTGCACTGGGCAACTATATGGGCAAGGACGATGACGACGATCGTCGTTATGACGGTCGCCGTGGTGATCGCCGTTATTACCGTGACGGCCATCCAGGTCGTGGCCATGCCTATGGGCATCGCAAGCACAAGCACAAACATCGCTATCACGACGATTGATCACTGGCTCTAACCAGTAGTCGATAGAAAATCGCAGTCTTCGTCAGCGCTTCTCAAGCGTCTGACAGGAGACTGCGATTTTTCGTTTAAATCACCAGCCGTTCCAAAGCGGCGCGCAACCGATCCGGAATCGCCACTGGCCGATTCGAAGACCGCTCCACAAAAACATGCACAAAGCGCCCCGCCGCGCAGGCCTCCTCCTCCCCCGCCTTGAACACCGCCAGCTCATACTGCACTGAACTGCTGCCCAGCTTCCCCACCCGCAGACCGATTTCAATCCGGTCGGGAAAGGCGATCGAGGCAAAGTAGTCGCAAGCCGAACTCACCACGAACCCCACCACCTCCCCATCGTGGATATCGAGGCCGCCGACCTCGATCAGATAAGTGTTCACCGCCGTGTCGAAAAAACTGTAATAAGTCACGTTGTTGACGTGACCGTACACGTCGTTGTCGTGCCAGCGTGTGGTGATCGGTTGCAGGTGCGGGTATTCGCTACGTTGGGGCATCAGGTGTCCTTTACGGTTGCTCAATGGTTCATGCGTTGTTCAGGATTTTGAGGCCTGGTGTTGTGCGAATCCCTTGCCCTGGGCCGCCAGCTCCCCGATCAGACGCGCGGGCTTCCAGTGGTCCCCCTGCTTCGTTTCGAGTTCCAGCAGCCGTGCATGGATGTCTTCAAGTCCCTGATGGTCGGCCCAGGCCATCGGGCCGCCCTTGTCTGCGGGGAAGCCGTAGCCGTTGAGATACACCAGGTCGATGTCGTGAGCCGACTCGGCAATACCTTCCTGCAGGATTTTCGCGCCCTCATTGACCAGCGCCAGCAAGCAACGCTCGAGGACTTCCTCGGGGCAGATCTCGCGACGCTGAAAACCCAACGTTTCACTGACTCGCTGCACCAGCGCATCGACCTCTACATCATGCTCGGCCTGGCGACTGCCGGCTTCGTAGTGATAGTACCCGTTGCCGCTTTTCTGGCCGAACCGACCCAGTTCGCACAAACGGTTGTCCACTTGCACCTCGGGTGCATCCTGACCTTTGCCCGCCAGTTCCCGAGCGCGCCACTCCAGGTCGATACCGACGACGTCGTACATGCGAAACGGCCCCATGGCGAAGCCGAAACCCTGCAATGCCGCGTCAACCTGATGGGGAAACGCCCCTTCCAGCAGCATCTTGCGCGCCTCCAGCACATAGGGGTGAAGCATCCGATTGCCGATGAACCCGTGGCAATTGCCCGACACCACGCTGACCTTGCCCATGCGCTTGCCCAATACCAGGGCTGCGTCCAGCACCGCTTTGGAGGTTTGCGCCCCACGAACGATTTCCAGCAACTTCATGATGTGCGCCGGGCTGAAGAAGTGCAGACCCAACACCTGGGTGGGGCGGCGGGTGACGGCGGCAATCGCATCGATGTCCAGCGCCGAGGTGTTGCTCGCCAGAATGGCTTGCGGCTTGAGCAAGCCGTCCAGCTCGCGGAAGATCTTCTGCTTGAGCTCAAGGTTCTCGTAAACCGCCTCGATGACCAGATCCACATTGCGGATCGCCGCGTAGTCATCTGCCCGCGTCACCCTGGCGATTCGGGCATCGGCCTCACCCTGGTCGATACGGCCCTGGCGCACGTTGTGGGCATAAGTATCGGCCACGGCAGCCAACGCCTGTTCCAGCATCTGCGGGTTGTTGTCGACCCACTGCACCGTCACGCCGGCGTTGGCCAGGCACATCACGATGCCCCGCCCCATAGTGCCTGCACCGACTACGGCGGCGCGCTGAATATCGAAGGGTGTCTGGCTCATGTTTGCTCTCTTGTTGGCGATCCAAAGACAGCCCTCACCTTAGTCAGCCGCAGAATATTTTTGAAATTTATTCGTGTGATGGCGGGCATTCATCGGATGGATGCGGATTACAAAGCCGCTTGAACCCAGTGGCGAACTTCGGCGTACGGGTAATCCTCCAGCTGCGCATATCCTGGAATCGTACGTGCCTTCAGTTTGGTGAACAACGGCACTCTGATGCCGCAGAGGAACCGGGTCACCCGCTCCGCAGAGGGTGCACTGCCGGTATGCTGCTCGTGCCTGTTGATAAAGTCGCCACACAGTGCGTTGAAGTCTCTGTCCACCAGTACTGGTAATGGTGGTGGCTCCGGCAGACGGGCAACGTGTCCATGGCACACCGAACAATGACCACAGCGCTGCGGTGCACTTTCATCGCCGAAATACTGGGCCAACCGATAACCGAGGCAATGATCGGTGGCGAACAGTTCGAGCATCGCGTGGATCCGCGCGATCTCCCCACGCTCGTGCCGGGTGAAATAGTCGTGCAACTCTGCACTCAGTGCCTGAACGTCGAACCCTGCTTCAAGCACGTTATACACCTCGGTCATCTGTTTGCTTTCCAGCTCGATCCAGCCCTTTTCCTGAAAGTAATCCAGCGCCTTGACCACGCGGTTACGCTCGGCGTGATACAGCTGGTACATCCCGTCGAAATCCACCGTGGCCCAGGTACGAGCACGGCTGGAGGTCTGGATGATGGCCGAGACAAACGCCTGACGCTCCCCTTCGAAGTGCTCGAGCAATGCCTGCGGCTCGATCAGAAACTTGAAGCGATACTCCGCGAAATAGGCATAACGCGGCGCGATCAGCCGGCGCAGTTCCAATTGCACCAGCAGCGTCTTGAGCGGCAGTTGCCGGATGTTGCTCTTGTCCGCCAGCGGCCCCAGCAAAAACTCCCATTGGCCATCGGCCGCTGCGGCCTTCAACTCATCAAGCACGCACCGAATACCCGCCAGCTCCGGCGTATCACCATAAACAAAGTTTTCCAGCACGTTGAGGCTGTCACGGTTGGCCAGGACCAGACAATCGGACGGCAACCCGTCACGCCCCGCCCGGCCGATCTCCTGGCTGTAGTTCTCGATGGATTTAGGCAGGTCGAAATGCGCCACGTTGCGGATATCACTCTTGTCGATACCCATACCGAAGGCGATGGTCGCAACGATGCAATTGCACTGCCCGCCCATGAACCGGCGCTGGATGGCTTCGCGTTGTTCATGAGGTAAGCCGGCGTGATAAGCCTGGGCCTCAATCCCATGCTGGCTCAGGTGCTCGGCAATCTGCTCGGCGGTTCGCTGCAAGGTGACATAGACGATGCTCGGCTGTCCGGCTCGCTCGCCCAGCCATTGCACCAGTCGCCGCCGCTTATCCGCGCCGCGCACCGGTTCCACCAGCAGGTTGAGGTTAGGTCGATAGAAGCCGGTGGTGACCACATCGTCGGGGGCGATGGCGAACTTCGCCTGCATGTCCGCGATGACTTTGGGCGTTGCGGTGGCCGTCAACAGCAACACCTGGGGAATGTCGAACTGACGCTGGTAGTCGGGGAGCTTGAGGTAGTCGGGACGAAAGTTATGCCCCCATTCGGAGATGCAGTGGGCCTCATCTACCACCAGCAACGAGATCGGTACCTGCTGCAGGAAATTGCGAAAGCGCTCGTTCTTCAGCCGCTCCACCGAAATCATCAGAATCTTCAACTCGCCCGAACGGGCCCGTGCCATGACCTCGCTGGCTTCGTCACGACGCTGGACTGAATCGATACTCGCCGCCGCAATGCCATGGCGATGCAGGAACGCCAGTTGGTCCTGCATCAGTGCCAGCAGCGGCGAGACCACCAGGGTCAGATGCGGTAATAGCAGGGCCGGCAATTGATAGCACAGGGACTTGCCCGAGCCGGTAGGAAAAATGGCCGCTGCCGACCGACCGGCAAGTACTGCGCTGACGGCAGCTTCCTGACCGGGGCGAAACTGCGGATAACCGAAAACCTGTTCCAGGGTGCTGTGCATAGGCGGTCACTCCTTGACTGCTGCGATGCCAAAAGCCTAGCCGGACGGCGCAGGGAGTCGAGAAAAGGTTTGGGGGGAAAACGATACCGGATGATACAGCCTCAGCGCCTTTGTGCTTTGCCATGAGGCGATACAAATCCAGGCACTTTGATGCCTCGTTCCCGTTTCGCTTGCAAGGTAAGGTGCGCCATCCACTCATGCGTTACAGGCCTGGAAGCCTGGCGCTCAAGACTCCGCTCAAGGACTGAACCATGTCACATCCATTTTCCGCGCTACGCACCCTGGCGCTAACGTCGGTCTCACTGCTGGCCGGTTGCTTGACCATCCCAGCACAACCCGACATGCGAACCACCGTGTTCGAAACACCGGAATACCGCGCCCAGCAAGGTCTGGCCATCGTCAAAGCCTCAGCTCTGTATGCCCGGGGTGGCACCGGCCGGAACGTGACCGTGGCGCTGATCGACTCTGGACTGAACAGCAGGCTGACAGAGTTCGAGGGCAGGCTGGGTGACCCCGGATTCGACCATGTCGAAAACCGTCCCGGTACCCTTGACCGGGTCGGTCACGGCACGCAAATGGCCGGCATCCTCGCCGCCAACAAGGACGACCAGGGCATGCATGGCATCGCGTTTGAGGCCAGGTTGATCCCCTTCCGTTTCGGCGACGACAACGAACCGTTTTTTTTCGACAGCGAAATCGCACAGTCCTGGCAAAGCGGTTTCGACAAGGGCGCGCGCCTGTTCAATAACTCGTGGGCCAACGCCATCCCCGCCACCGAAATCACTGAAGCACGTTACAACCAGGTGATGCCCGACTCCCTGGCCGCTGCCCGAAAACTGGTGGAAGACGGCGCCGTATTTGTCTTCCCGACCGGCAATGAGCTCAAGCGCGAGCCCTTGGCCGAACCTGGGTTACCGGCAGCGTTGCCGGAACTGGAGAAAGGCTGGATCGCGGTCGTGGCGTTGAAAAATGATGGCAGCACCATCAATGGAAAATCCAACTATTGCGGCGTCGCAGCCGCCTGGTGCATCGCCGTACCCGGCGGCGACGCAGGTCCACAGCCAGGCCTGCTTACCGTGGGCAAGGATGGCCGTTACGTGCAAACCGCCGGCACATCCCCGGCCGCCGCGTTGGTCAGTGGCGCACTGGCCGCGCTGCAAAGCCTCTACCCGCAGCTCAACGCACAGCAAGTGCGCGAACATCTGCTGGCGACAGCCAACCGCACTGGCATCTACGCCAACAGCGAAGCCTACGGCAGAGGGTTGATGGACCTTGAGGCGGCCTCACGACGCGCCCCAGGACCGCTGGCTGACTGAATCAGGAGCCGCTACCGCTCGCGGCTGTCGAAGCCTCCCGGACAGTTCCTAGACGGTCGTGGGATATTTCTTCTTTTTCCAACGGGCAAAGATTTCGCCCTAAACTTTCCACCTATACAGACGCCACCCTCACCCCGGACATTTTTTCATGTACCTCGCCCCAGATTTTCCTGACGACCACGCCATGCGCCAGCTCATGGAACTGCTCCATGAAGAAATCGGCCTGCCGGAGCGCAAGACAATCCGTCTGGACACCGCCATCAATCTCGACTTGGGCTGTGACGGCGCGGACGCTCGGCATCTGATGGAAGCATTGGAGGAGCGGTTCGCCCTCGACCTCATTGACTACGACGCGTACCGCTACTTTCAGCCGGAAGGATTTGATGTGTTTCAAAAGCGCAGGGCCAAGGGCCGTGGCAGCAAGGTGCCACTGACCATTGGGATGCTCTACAAGGCAATCAAGGCTCAGCGCTGGGAGACGCAGGAAGTGGAAGGGGTGTAGCCGAACGGCACGCATTAAGTGGCATTATTCTGGCTGTTTACCGTGATTCCAGGTGGAATAATGGCTGCTTTCGAGCCGGGAGCAGCACAGCATTGCATCCGCCCCCTCAAAAGCCGTCCATAAAAAAAACCGCCCTGAAAAGGGCGGTTTTTTTCATTCGCGAACCAAGCCTTACAGCTGCGGCCCAGCGGCCTTGATCGCGTCGCTCACTTCAAACTTCTTGAAGTTCTCGATGAACAAGCCGGCCAATGCCTTGGCGGCTTCGTCGTACGCAGCCTTGTCGGTCCAGGTGTTGCGTGGGTTCAACAGGCCAATCTCAACGCCCGGAACGGCAAGCGGCACGTCCAGGTTGATGATGTCCAGGTGCTCGGTTTCAGCACCGATCAGCGCGCCGCTCTGAATTGCCGCGATCACCGCACGGGTGGTCGGGATGTTGAAGCGCTTGCCGACGCCGTAGCCACCGCCGGTCCAGCCGGTGTTGACCAGGTAGACCTTGGAGCCGAAGCCGCGGATACGCTTGATCAGTAGCTCAGCGTATTCACCGGCAGGACGTGGGAAGAATGGAGCGCCGAAGCAGGTGGAGAACGTCGACTTGATGCCGCTGCCCGAACCCATTTCAGTCGAGCCCACCAGTGCGGTGTAGCCGGACAGGAAGTGGTAGGCCGCTTGTTCTTCACTGAGGATCGACACCGGCGGCAGTACGCCGGTCAGGTCGCAAGTCAGGAAGATCACTGCGTTTGGCTCGCCACCGAGGTTTTTCGGTGCGCGTTTTTCGATCAGTTCACGCGGGTACGCGGCGCGGCTGTTCTGGGTCAGGCTGTCGTCGGCGTAATCGGCTTTCTTGGTGACCGGATCCAGAACGACGTTTTCCAGTACGGCGCCGTGCTGGATGGCTTTCCAGATAACCGGCTCGTTCTTCTCGGACAGGTCGATGCACTTGGCATAGCAACCGCCTTCAATGTTGAAGACCACGCCAACACCCCAGCCGTGCTCGTCATCACCGATCAGATAACGGCTCTCATCGGCGGACAGCGTGGTTTTGCCCGTGCCCGACAGACCGAAGAACAGGGTTACATCGCCCTCTTCGCCCATGTTGGCGGCGCAGTGCATAGGCAGTACGTCAACCGCTGGCAGCAGGAAGTTCTGGACGGAGAACAGCGCTTTCTTCATTTCACCGGCGTAACGCATGCCGGCGATCAGTACTTTCCTGGCCGCGAAGTTGATGATCACGGTGCCGTCGGAATTGGTGCCGTCGCGCTCAGGCTCGCAGACGAAGTTCGGCGCGTTGAGGATCTGCCATTCATCCTTGCCACCGGCGTTGTACTGCTCGGGGTTGATGAACAGGCAGCGGCCGAACAGGTTGTGCCAGGCAGTCTCGGTGGTCATCTTGACCGGCAGGTAGTGCGCAGGGTCGGAACCTACATGAACATGGGAGACAAAACGCTCACGCTCGCCCAGATAGGCTGCTACGCGGTCCCACAGGGCGTCGAACTTGTCGGCCGGGAACTTGCGGTTGATCGGGCCCCAGGCAATGGCGTCCTGGGTGGTCGGCTCTTCAACGATGAAACGGTCAACCGGTGAACGACCGGTACGATGACCGGTGCGAACAACCAGCGCGCCAGTATCGGCAAGCTCGCCTTCACCGCGACTGAGGGCTTCTTTGACCAGATCATCGACACTCAGATCGGTGTACACGGCGTTATTGGCTTGCGTCATGAGATTCCCCGTCGGCCTGTGGCCGAGTGCTCCAAACGTTTTGTAGTAGGAAGTCGCGCACTACTACCCGAAAAAAGTGGGCCGGATTATGCCAGAAAAGCCCAAAAAAAGTAGGGCCCTCCCGTCAGTACGGCGTAAATCCGGCGTTTGCCAGGAGATTTACCTGCGCTGAACCGTTTTAGTGACGAGTATCTGACGGTGTGTCGACACCCGCACCGGCGAACAATTGGGCGATGTCCGCAGCGTCGAACAGGTAGCGCTCGTTGCAAAACTGGCAATCGATCTCGATGGCGCCACCATGCTCGATCACCAATTGCTGCGCATCTTCCAGACCCAGACTGACCAGCGCATTGCCGGAACGTTCACGAGAGCAGCTGCATTGGAAGCGCAACGGCTGAACGTCGAACAGGCGGACCTGCTCTTGATGGTAGAGACGATGCAACACGGTTTCGTTGTCCAGGCTCAGTAGCTCATCGGCGCTCAGGGTGCTGGCCAGAGCGGTGATGTGCTGCCAGCTGGCGTCACGTTCTTGCGGGTCGCGAAGGCGATCGGCGGGCAACTGCTGCAGCAGCAAACCACGGGCACGCCGCCCGTCGGCATAGAGCCAGAAGCGAGTGTTGGTCTGTTGCGACATGACGAAGTAGTTGGTGAAGCATTCAGCCAGAGACGTGCCATCGAGATCGACAATGCCCTGGTAGCGCTTGCCGTGGGTTGGATCGACCGTCAGGGCCAGCACGCCATCGGGCATCATGTCGGCCAGGGTCGCGTCGGGGGCGATCTGCTCGGCGTGATAACGGGCCAGGCCACGGATCTCGCGTTCGCTGGAGCATTCGATCATCAACAATGGCACCGGGCCTTCGGAACGGGCCTGGAGAATCAGCAAGCCATCGAATTTCAAGGTGCCGACCAGCAGCGCCGCAGCCGCCATCAGTTCACCGAGCAGTTGGGCGACCGGTTCCGGATAGGGATGCTTGGCAAGAACTTCGGCGTAGCTACGCTCCAACGCTACCAGTTCGCCACGAGTGTCGCTGTCATCGAAGATGAAGCGTTGGGTGTAGTCGGTATCCGGCAAATCAGTCATAGGGTCTGGTATCTGAGGTGATGACAAAGGATGACGGGCATTTTATGGACATTCCGGGTGGGTTCCAAGCAAGGCCAGGGTTTGTCGGACGGGATGGGGCTGACTGCGCATCCGAGCCACAGGCACTGCGGCCTCAAATTGCCGATCTTTTATTCGCTATTGCTGCCATGAAACTTGAACAGATCCCGACGCTGCTTCTTGCTGGGCTTGCCATCGGTGCTGACCCCCAAGGCGCCGGCCTTGCGCTGGGCGGCTGCGGTTTCGCGCCGGGCGATACTGGCTTCGGTCTCGCGATACAGCGCCTGCGCTTCCGGCGCGCCGCGGCGCACGATCGACAGGGCTTGGACAACCACGGTTTTTTCGTCGAACCCGGTGCGAATGACATATTCGTCGCCGATGCGAGGCTCCTTGCCCGGCTTGCAACGTTCGCCCCGGTGATGGACCTTGCCGCTTTCGATGGCGGTCTTGGCCAGGGCGCGGGTTTTATAGAATCGCGCTGCCCACAACCATTTATCGAGACGGACCTTGTCGTCTTCTTCCTTTTTTTGTGCCACTGCAATTCCTCTTTCAGCCAATAGTCAGAACTGTACTACCGTTTTTGTCGAGCGCACGAATTCGGTCCGACAGATAGAATGTCGGCCGAACTGACTTGCGGCACGATGCGGGCCGGTATCGGTTACGAGCGGAAACAGGTGTGTAGATAACTGTCGCCATTTTGTGATTATTCTGCGTGAATACCGCGATTCGCGGGCTCCACGATCCGATGTACTGATCGCAGGTTTTTTTATTGAAGACTTTTGACCATCTGACCGTTGTCGGTCTACGCGAGTGGGTGGCGCTCCCGGATCTGGGTGTCGCGGGCCTGCGGGCAAAAATCGACACCGGCGCCAGCACCTCCAGCCTGCACGCCACCGACATCGAGCCGTTCGAGCGCGACGGTGAAAAATGGGTGCGCTTCACCGCGCATCTGGGAACGGTGGTGCAGTTGCGCCATCGTCGCTGCGAAGCCCCATTGGTGGCGCGCAAAACGATAAAAAGCTCCAACGGCCACGCTCAGGTTCGCTACGTGATCAGCACGACGCTGGCACTGGGGGATCGGATCTGGCGAGTCGAGTTCACGCTTGCCTGCCGCAAGTCCATGCGATATCGCCTGTTATTGGGTTCCAAAGCCTTGATCGACGGCCAGTTGGTGGTCAATCCGGGCATCAAATACGTTCAAGACAAGCCGGTGTTCCCGGTGTCCACTACCTCTGCCACAGGTGTTGCATGAAGATCGCTGTGCTGTCGCGTAATCCGCGTCTGTATTCCACTCGTCGCCTGGTTGAAGCCGGGACCGAACGTGGCCATGAAATGGTGGTGATCGATACCCTGCGCGCCTACATGAACATTGCCAGCCACAAGCCGCAGATCCACTACCGTGGCAAGCCGCTGGAAGGGTTCGATGCGGTGATCCCGCGCATCGGTGCGTCGGTAACGTTCTATGGTTGCGCCGTGTTGCGCCAGTTCGAAATGATGGGAGTATTTCCCCTCAACGAGTCCGTGGCCATCGCCCGCTCCCGGGACAAGTTGCGCTCGCTGCAATTGTTGTCGCGCCGTGGGATCGGCTTGCCGGTGACCGGTTTTGCCCACTCTCCCGACGACATTCCCGACCTGATTGCCATGGTCAACGGCGCGCCACTGGTCATCAAGGTGCTGGAAGGCACCCAGGGTATCGGCGTAGTGCTGTGTGAAACCGCGACGGCCGCCGAGTCGGTGATCGAAGCGTTCATGGGCCTGAAGCAGAACATCATGGTCCAGGAATACATCAAGGAAGCCGGCGGCGCGGACATTCGCTGCTTCGTGGTCGGCGACAAGGTGATCGCTTCGATGAAGCGCCAGGCCAAACCCGGGGAATTTCGCTCCAACCTGCATCGCGGCGGTAGCGCGAGCCTGATCAAGATCACGCCGCAAGAGCGCATGACTGCCCTGCGCGCCGCTAAAGTCATGGGCCTGGCCGTGGCGGGTGTAGACATCCTGCGTTCCAATCACGGGCCGCTGGTGATGGAGGTCAACTCCTCGCCGGGCCTGGAAGGGATCGAAACCACCACGAGCAAGAACGTGGCGGGGATCATCATCGAGCATCTGGAAAAAAACGGCGGGCCGAACATGACCCGGACCAAGGGTAAGGGTTAACTCATAGGTGGGAGCGAGCCTGCTCGCGATGGCGGCGTGTCAGTCAACATCAATGCTGCTGATCCACTGCTATCGCGAGCAAGCTCGCTCCCACATCAGTTCTTGAGCAAACGGGTGTATCCCTATACCGCATCCCTAGGCAACAACAGCCCCAACGGCAACCTCACCCGCGCTTCCAGACCACCACCGGCGCGGTTGCGCAATTCGACATTGCCGCCGTGCATCGAAGCGATGCGCTTGACAATGGCCAGGCCCAATCCCGTGCCTTTTCCGCCCCGGGCACGGTCGCCCCGGGTGAAGGGGTTGAAAATAGCTTCCAGTTCCGACGGATCAATCCCGGCACCACGGTCCATGACGCTGAGCACCACATAAGGTGCGCTGGTATCACCGGAAACATAAGCCGCCACTTCGACACCCGTGCCGGCGTGATTCAAGGCATTGCCGATCAGGTTATTCAGCAATCGCTTCATCGACACCCGGCGCAGCGGGAACGGCTGGATCGGCTCCAGGCGCAGGTGCACTTTTTCGCAGTTCTGGTTATAGGGCGCGGCCACTTCCCGTACCAGCTCGCTGAGATCGACTTCTTCCACGGACTCGTCCCGACCGTCGCGAATGAACGCCAGGAACTGATCGAGAATCGCGTCCATGTCTTCGATATCGCGGACCATTTCATCGGTCAGGTCGGTGTGCTCGCCCATCAACTCCAGCGACAGCCGTAAACGGGTCAACGGTGTGCGCAGGTCGTGGGAGACGCCTGCAAGCATCAGTTCACGCTCGCGTCCGGCCTGCTCGACGTCCTCGGCCATCTGGTTGAAAGCGCGGTACACCTCGGTCATTTCACTGGGAGTGTCGCTGATGGGCAATCGTACGCTACGGCCCTGGCCCAATTGTCGGGCCGCGTAGACCAGACGCTTGAGCGGCTGATTGAGCTGGCTGACGAAGATCCACGCCGAAGCGGTCGACAACAGGCCGATGGCCAGGAACCAGCCAAGCACGTTCCAGATTTTCTGGCCGCGCAACGGGTGGGGGTACAACGGTACCTTCAACCAGCCATCCCCCAGGCTCGGCGCACGGACCCACAGCGCCGGAGGCGAGTGCATACGCAAGCGCACTTCGGTATCGGCGCCGAGTTCGTCCTGCATCTGCCGTTGATAGATCTCGCTGTAAGGCCAGTGTTGTTCGCCTTCCGGCACGCCGGCGCCAACCACCCGGATCAGGGTAGCCGCTTCGGCGATCTTCTCCCGGTTGGCTTCGTCGGCAGCCCAATAGGCTCGAAGGGTCAAGGCAACGCCATGGCTGTACTGCCGGTCCACCAGCACATCTTCGTTCATCAGCAAGTAGACGAGCGTCAGTGCCTTGGAAAAGAGCACGACAATCAGCACCAGCCAGAGGGTGCGGGAGAAGAAGCTCTGGGGGAACCAAACGGGGGTTTTCATGAATAGCCGCTACACACTTGCAGGAGCGAGCGATGCTCGCACAATAACGGACCGCGAGTCGCCTGCAGGAAGAAATTCAACCCGCCAGGCCACCCGCTCCTACAAATCACCGATCACTTGCTGGCGGCGCCATCCGGCACGAATACATAACCCACGCCCCAGACAGTCTGGATATATCGCGGCTTGGAAGGATCAGGCTCGATCATCCGGCGCAGACGGGAAATCTGCACGTCGATGGATCGCTCCAGCGCATCCCATTCACGGCCACGGGCCAGGTTCATCAGCTTGTCGCGGGTCAGCGGCTGACGGGCGTTCATCACCAGGGCCTTGAGCACGGCGAACTCACCGGTGGTGAGCATGTGTATTTCATCGCCGCGCTTGAGCTCGCGAGTGGCCAGGGACAGTTCATAGTCGCCGAAGGTCACGCTTTCATCTTCGCTGCCCGGGGCGCCAGGCACCGGGGCCGACTGACGACGCAACACCGCCTTGACCCGGGCCATCAGCTCGTCCGGGTTGAACGGCTTGGCCAGGTAATCGTCAGCGCCCAGTTCCAGACCCTTGATACGGCTCAGCTCATCGCCCTTGGCCGTGAGCATGATGATCGGGATCTGGTTGTTGGCGCCACGCAGGCGACGGCAGGCTGTCAAACCGTCTTCACCTGGCAGCATCAGGTCGAGGACCACCAGGTTGAAGACCTCACGGGCCAGCAGCCGATCCATTTGCTCGGTGTTCGGTACGGTGCGGGCACGGTAGCCCTTGCTGACGAAAAAGCGCTCCAGCAGGCTGCTCAGCCCCGGATCGTCGTCAACAATAAGAATTTTTTCGCCTTCAGCAGTTTGTGCAGTGCTGCTCATAGGAAGCTCCTTTGATCTCGGCGCGCATTATGGCCTAGCTGCCGTTATACGCACCGTGTGCATTGTTAGCAGATTTTTCCTCTATCTCCAGTCAACCGGGTGTCGAGCCTACAGACCACGACGCCCCTAAGAACGCAACGCTGGTTATAATGCGCGGCCTTTTGTGCCAGGGAATGTCGGATCGTGATCCCGACCCATCGTTTTTTCCCTTGCCAGGCAGCACTTTCTGAATTTCGCGGGTCAACAGGCAGCCTCTTGACCCAGGCAGCGGCGCACGCCAGGCCGCTCAACCAGTTCGCCGAGCCCGGTTTCTGCGGTGGCGAGTCTGATTTCACAATTTTTCAGGTGGTTTTATGGACAGCATCAACAGCCGCATCGCCGAGGAACTCGGCGTACGCCCACAACAGGTCGAAGCGGCCGTCGCGCTACTGGATGAGGGCTCCACGGTGCCCTTTATCGCCCGTTACCGCAAAGAAGTGACCGGCAGCCTCGATGACACTCAATTGCGTCATCTGGAAGAGCGTCTGCGCTACTTGCGAGAACTCGACGAGCGGCGCGTCAGCATCCTGGCCAGCATTCAGGAACAGGGCAAGCTGACCCCGCAACTTGAGCGTGACATCAAGCTGGCCGATACCAAGACCCGTCTCGAAGACCTGTACCTGCCCTACAAGCAAAAACGCCGCACCAAGGGCCAGATCGCCCTGGAGGCAGGCCTCGGCGAGCTGGCCGACGGTCTGTTCAACGACCCGACCCTGTCCCCGGAAACCGAAGCCGCGCGTTTCGTCGATGCCGAAAAAGGTGTGGCGGACGTGAAAGCCGCGCTGGAAGGCGCCAAGTACATCCTTATGGAACGCTTCGCCGAAGACGCCAACCTGCTGGAAAAACTGCGCAATTACCTCAAGCAGGAAGCCACCCTCAGCGCCCGCGTGATCGCCGGCAAGGAAGAAGAAGGCGCCAAGTTCCGCGACTACTTCGAACACGACGAACCGCTCAAGAGCATGCCGTCCCACCGCGCCCTGGCAATTTTCCGCGGCCGCAACGAAGGCATTCTCAGCTCCGCGCTGAAGGTGGGCGATGAGTTGCCCGGCACCATGCACCCGTGCGAAGGCATGATCGGCCAGCAGTTCGGCATCCAGAACCAGAACCGCGCCGCCGACAAATGGCTGGCCGAAGTGGTGCGCTGGACCTGGAAGGTCAAGCTCTACACCCACCTGGAAACCGATCTGCTGGGCGAGCTGCGCGACAACGCTGAGACAGAAGCGATCAACGTCTTCGCTCACAACCTGCACGACCTGCTGCTGGCCGCACCGGCCGGGCCGCGCGCCACCCTGGGCCTGGACCCGGGCCTGCGTACCGGTTGCAAAGTGGCCGTGGTGGACTCCACCGGCAAGCTGCTGGACCATGCCACGGTCTACCCCCATGTGCCGCATAACAAGTGGGACCAGACCCTCGCCGTGCTCGCCGCGCTATGCGCCAAGCATTCGGTGGACCTGATCGCCATCGGCAACGGCACCGCCAGCCGGGAGACCGACAAACTGGCCGCCGAACTGATCAAGAAATACCCGGCCATGAAGATGACCAAGGTCATGGTTTCCGAGGCCGGCGCTTCGGTTTATTCGGCGTCGGAACTGGCCTCCAAGGAGTTCCCGGACCTGGACGTGTCGATTCGCGGGGCGGTGTCCATCGCCCGTCGCCTGCAGGACCCGCTGGCGGAACTGGTGAAGATCGATCCGAAATCCATCGGTGTCGGCCAGTACCAGCACGACGTTTCCCAGTTGAAACTGGCCCGGGGCCTGGACGCCGTCGTGGAGGATTGCGTGAACGCCGTGGGCGTGGATGTGAACACCGCTTCGGTAGCGCTGCTGGCGCGCATCTCCGGCCTCAACGCCACGCTGGCGCAGAACATCGTCACCCACCGCGACGAACACGGTGCGTTCAAGACCCGCGCCGCATTGAAGAAAGTCCCGCGCCTGGGTGAAAAAACCTTCGAACAGGCCGCCGGCTTCCTGCGGGTCATGAACGGCGACAACCCGCTGGATTCGTCGGCTGTCCACCCTGAGGCCTATCCGCTGGTGCAACGCATCGCCGCCCAGACCGACCGCGACATCCGTTCGCTGATCGGTGACGCCGCGTTTCTCAAGCGCCTGGACCCGAAAAAATTCACCGACGAAACCTTCGGCCTGCCCACCGTGACCGACATTCTTCAGGAACTGGAGAAACCCGGCCGCGACCCACGCCCCGAGTTCAAGACCGCCGAGTTCCAGGACGGCGTCGAAGACCTCAAGGACCTGCAGCCGGGCATGATCCTCGAAGGCGTGGTGACCAACGTCACCAACTTCGGGGCCTTCGTCGACATCGGCGTGCACCAGGATGGCCTGGTGCACATCTCCGCGCTGTCGGAGAAATTCATCAAGGATCCGCGCGAAGCGGTGAAGGCCGGTGATGTGGTGAAAGTGAAGGTCATGGAAGTCGACATCCCGCGCAAACGCGTCGGTCTGTCGATGCGCATGAGTGACACACCGGGCGAGAAGGTCGACGGTGCCCGCGGCGCTCGTCCGGGCTCGACACCGCGCCAGTCGCAGAACACCGCGCCGCGCAAGGAAACCGCCACTGCGGCCCCGGCGAACAACGCCATGGCCTCGCTGTTCGCCAACGCCAAGCAGTTGAAGAAACGCTGATGGACGCGCCAGCCGGGTTGGTGGAAAGCGCGTTTTTCAAGCTGCTCGGCTGCCGTCTGCACAGCCTGGGGGACGGGGTGGCGCAAGTCGCCCTGAGCCTTGAGCCACCGCTGCGCAACCGTGGCGGCAAGCTGCACGGCGGCGCGCTGTTCAGCCTGGTGGACATCGCCATGGGCCTGGCTTGTTCCAGTGTCCACGGCTTTGACCAGCAGAGCGCGACCATCGAATGCAAGATCAACTACATTCGCGCCGTCTCCGACGGTGAGGTGCTCTGCACGGCCCGGGTCATCCACCCGGGTCGGCGCACGCTGGTGGTTGAGGCCGAGGTGATGCAAGGCGACAAACTGGTCGCAAAAGCACAAGGCACGTTCGCAGTCCTATAGCTCCCTGTCATCGATTTGGGTTAATTTCGGCGCTGCGAATGCGGCATCGATATCCCCTGTGGGAGCGAGCCTGCTCGCGATAGCGGTGGACCAGTCAATGTAAAGTTGACCGACATACCGCTATCGCGAGCAGGCTCGCTCCCACAGAGGGGCCGCGACGAATTGTCTTTGGCCACACAAAAACCAGGCGAAAACGCCAGTTTTAACTTCACCCTTGTAGACCGTCGTGACCACCCCCATATTGGGGCGACTGACGCGTGAAGGAATTCAACTTGAGCGACCTTTTAAACCGCCGCCTGGCTCTGCTCGGCGAGCGCGCCAACCTCTCCCTGCTCGAGCAGTGCCTGCACGGCATCGAACGTGAATGCCTGCGCGTCACGGACACAGGGCATCTGGCGCAGACCCCGCACCCCGAGGCCCTGGGCTCGGCGTTGACCAACGAGCAGATCACCACCGACTATTCCGAGTCGCTGCTGGAGTTCATCACCCCGGCCCAGGCTGACGTGGCCGATACCTTGCACAGCCTCGACAAGATCCACCGGTTTGCCTACAGCAAGCTCGGCAACGAGTACCTGTGGAGCCCTTCGATGCCGTGCCCGCTGCCGGCGGAGGAAGACATCCCGATCGCGTATTACGGCACCTCGAACATCGGTCGGCTCAAGTATGTCTACCGCCAGGGTCTGGCCCTGCGCTATGGCAAGACCATGCAATGCATCGCCGGGATCCACTACAACTTTTCCCTGCCGGAAAAACTCTGGCCGCTGCTGCGTCAGGCCGAAGCCGTTGAAGCGAGCGATCGTGATTTCCAGTCATCGGCCTACATCGCGCTGATCCGTAATTTCCGTCGCTACAGCTGGTTGCTGATGTACCTGTTCGGTGCCTCGCCGGCTCTGGATGCCGGCTTTCTGCGCGGCCGTCCGCACCAGTTGGAACAATTGGATCCGGACACCTTGTACCTGCCGTACGCCACCAGCCTGCGCATGAGCGACCTGGGTTACCAAAGCAACGCCCAGGCCGGCCTGACCCCCTGCTACAACGACCTGGCAAGCTATACCGACAGCCTGCGCAAGGCGGTGGCGACACCGTACGCGCCCTACGTCGAAGTCGGCACGCATAAGAATGGTGAGTGGGTGCAGCTCAACACCAATATTTTGCAGATCGAAAACGAGTACTACTCCAACATCCGCCCAAAACGCGTGACCTATACCGGCGAGCGCCCGATCCAGGCGTTGATGGCTCGAGGCATCCAGTACGTCGAAGTCCGTTGCCTGGACATCAACCCCTTCCTGCCGATGGGCATCGACCTCACCGAATCGCGCTTCCTCGATGCTTTCCTGCTGTATTGCGGTCTGAACGACAGTCCGCTCCTGGAAAACAACGAATGCAGCAATGCGACGAACAACTTCCTGACCGTGGTCAAGGAAGGCCGTCGGCCAGGTTTGCAATTGCAACGCCAAGGGCAATCGGTGGACATGCAAGCCTGGGCTATCGAGCTTCTGGAGAAGATCGCGCCATTGGCCTCGCTGCTCGACGAGAGCCAGGGGGGCGACGCCCACCGCCAGGCACTGGACGCGCAATTGGCGAAGGTGCGGGACCCGTCACTGACCCCCTCCGCCCAAGTGCTGGCGGCCATGGCAGAACACCAGGAAAGTTTCGCCCAGTTCTCCCTGCGCCAGAGCAAGGCCCACGCCGAATTCTTCCGCGCCGAGCCGTTGCCTGCCCAGGAACAGAGCGCATTCGAAGAAAACGCTCGTCAATCCCTGGCTCAGCAAGCCGAGCTTGAGCAGAACGAAGTGGGGGATTTCGATGTGTTTGTAGGGGCGTACCAGGCGAGCATCCTGGCAATCAGTAACTAGGCACACCTCGCCGACGAGCGAACACCTGTGGGAGGGAGCAAGCTCCCTCCCACAGGGTTTTGTGTACAGCCGGCCATTTCTGGCGGATCGGCTGATTGGCTCAAGTCACTACTCCGCCGACGAAGGCTTCTCCCACAGATTGATCCCGCCCTCCTGGGCAAACCGGTCGATCTGCGCCAGTTCTTCAGCGCTAAAACTCAGGTTCTTCAACGCCCCGACGTTCTCGATAATCTGCTCCGGCCGACTGGCGCCGATCAGCGCAGAGGTTACCCGTGCGTCGCGCAGGGTCCAGGCCAGGGCCATTTGCGCCAGGCTTTGCCCGCGACGCTGGGCAATTTCATTGAGGGCGCGTACATGGGCGATGTTCTCCTGCGACAGGTGCGAAGCCTGCAACGAACCACCACCCGGGCGATTGACCCGCGCATCGGCCGGAATGCCTTTGAGGTACTTGTCGGTCAGCAGGCCCTGGGCCAACGGCGTAAAGGCAATCACACCCGTGCCCAGTTCATCGGTGGCGTCCAGCAGGTCCTTTTCCACCCAGCGATTAAGCAGGTTGTAGGCCGGTTGATGGATCAGCAGTGGGACCTTCCACTCTTTGAGTAGCGCAGCCATTTCCCGAGTCTTCACCCCGGAATACGAAGAGATGCCAATGTACAACGCCTTGCCCTGCTGCACAGCCGTGGCCAGCGCACTGGCAGTTTCTTCCAGCGGGGTGTCGGGGTCGAAGCGGTGGGAATAGAAGATATCCACATAGTCCAGGCCCAGGCGTTGCAGGCTCTGGTCCAGGCTGGCCAACACGTACTTGCGCGAACCACCACCCTGGCCGTAAGGACCCGGCCACATGTCCCAACCGGCCTTGCTGGAGATGATCAACTCATCGCGATACTGCTTGAAGTCTTCGCGCAGCAACCGACCAAAATTGATCTCGGCGCTGCCGTAGGGCGGGCCGTAGTTGTTGGCCAGGTCGAAGTGATTGATACCCAGATCAAACGCCGTACGCAGCAGCGAACGCTGCGTGTCGATCGGCGTGCTGTCGCCGAAGTTGTGCCACAACCCCAACGACAGCGCCGGCAGCACCAGCCCGCTGCGACCGACACGGCGGTAAGGAATGGACTCGTAGCGGTTTTCGGCAGCGGTGTAGGTCATCGAAAGGCTCTCTGTTCGGGTGGCTGGTACAAGGGGCAAGCTAACACCTCACAGACGCATTCGTCAGGCCGAAAGTTCGCATATCAGGTGTGGGGGCTGGCTGCCGGCGCAGGTGATCTGCCGCAGATTGGCCACGCATCGGCCAATCAACGAGGCGTCATGCAGCGCGGGTATTGTTTGTAATTACTGAACAGTCAAGGCAGCCGTCGGGCATTTATCGCTGAGGGTAAACATGTGAATCTGGCGTCATCCACTTCAAAAGGAGCCCTCCTATGCCCTCTCCAACCGCCAAAGTTGCCATCGTAACCGGCGCTTCCCGCGGCATCGGTGCCGAAATCGCCAAGCAATTGGCCCTCGATGGCTTTGCCGTCGCCATTAACTACGCCAACAGCGCCGCCGAAGCGTCGAAGCTGGTGGTGCAATTGCGCCAGGCCGGTCACCAAGCCATAGCGATCAAGGCAGATGTGTCCTCTGCCGTCGACGTCCGGCGGATGTTCGATGAAACCGAAGCGCAACTGGGCAAGGTGGATGTGCTGATCAATAACGCGGGTACCCTGCAAGTGATGCCCTTGGCCCAGCACAGTGACGAGTTGTTCGACCAGACGTTCGCCATCAACACCCGCGGCACCTTCAACACCCTGCGCGAAGCCGCAACCCGTTTGAACGACGGTGGCCGGATCGTGAATTTTTCCAGCAGCACCGTTGGCCTGAACCTGCCCGGTTATTCGGTGTACATCGCCAGCAAGGCCGCCGTCGAGTCACTGACACAGGTGTTTGCCAAGGAACTGCGCGGCCGCCAGATCACGGTCAACGCCGTGGCGCCCGGCCCGGTTGCTACCGAACTGTTCCTGCATGGCAAGAGCGAAGAACAGATCCAGAACTTCGCCAAAATGCCGCCCCTGGAACGCCTCGGCCAGCCGGAGGACATCGCCAGCATCATATCCTTCCTGGTCAGCCCGGCCGCCGGCTGGGTGAACGGGCAAATTCTGCGAGCCAACGGCGGCCTGGTCTGAGGTTTCGCCCGATCAGCGCACCAGATGCAGGAACTGCATGTGCCGCTCGTATTGGTCGAGGATGTCGTTGATGACCTGCTCCTTGGTATAACCCACCAGATCGTAGTCCTGGCTGCCTTCGCTCAGGTGCACTTCGGCGCGGTAGTAACGGCGGTTGTTGAGTTCCTTGGAGCCCATGCCGCCGCGGGCGAAGGACGGCGTGAAGTAGCCGCGCATCTGCACCTGGTAGATGAACGGATGCTGCTCGCCGTGGCCGATTTCCAGGCTGACGCTGTCGTTGGCCGGGTCTGGCTGGGTCACCACTGTCAGACCTTTCTCGGCGAACACCGCCTTCACCTCTTCGATGGCCGGGCGCACCGTGGTGTCGAGAAAACGGTACACCTCATCGCGGGACGGGAAATGCACCGCCTGACTCAAGCGCTGTCGCCAGCCGCCCGTACCCCGTCGAGAAGCCGACACCGGCGCCAGCGAATGCAACTGCGCAATCTGCTTCTGGGACTCGAGGTAAAACGCCTTGTGCAGGCCCCACATCATCAGCAGCAGAATCAGCGAGAACGGCAAGGACGTCAGCACCACTGCCGACTTCAAGGCATCGATACTGCCGGAGAACAGCAATGCGCTGGTCACCAGGGCAGTCATCGCCCCCCAGAACACCCGCAGCCATTTGGGCCCGTCTTCATCGGGGTTGCCGCCCTTGGCCGACAACGTGGAAAGCACCACGGTGCCGGAGTCGGCTGACGTGACGAAGAACACAAAACTGATAAACACGGTGACCGCGATGACGGTCTTGCTCCATGGATAGGTTTCCAGCAGCAAATAAAGGCTCATCGACGGGTTTTCCAGGGCCGATATACCCAGGGCACTCATGCCGTGGTTCAGCACTTGGTCAATGGCGCTGTTACCGAAGATCGACATCCACGCCAGGGTGAAGCCAAGGGGAATCAGCAGCACGCCAAACACGAACTCACGGATAGTGCGCCCACGGGAAATGCGCGCAATGAACAACCCCACGAACGGCGACCACGCAATCCACCAGGCCCAGTAGAACACCGTCCAGCCGCCCAGCCAGTCGCTGGGCTCGTCGTAGGCATACACGTCAAAACTCTTCATCGGCAGGGCGCCGAGATAATCGCCGATGTTCTGGATCAACGTGTTGAGCAAATGCTGGGTAGGTCCGGCAAACAGCACGAACAGCAGCAATGCGCAGGCCAGCAGCATGTTGATGTCGGACATGACCCGCACGCCTTTATCGACACCGGCCACCGCCACAATGATTGCCGCGCCCATCATCAGCACGATCAGGCCGACCTGAATCCACTGGGTATGGGCGATGCCGAACAGGTAATCGAGCCCGGAATTGAGATGCAGCACCCCAAACCCCATGTCCGCGCCGAGGCCGAACACGGTCGCGATGATGCCGAAGCCGTCCACCGCGTAGCCGATGGGACCGTTAATACGTTTACCGATCAGCGGGTACAGCGCTGAACGCAGGGCCAGCGGCAAATTGTGCCGGTAGGCAAAGTACGCCAGGGCCATGCCGACGAAAGCAAACACGCCCCAGCCGTGCAGGCCCCAGTGCAGAAACAGGATCTGCATGGCCTGGCGCGCGGCATCTGCGGTACCGGCCTCGCCTTGCGGTGGCTGAACCAGATGGGTCAGCGGTTCGGAGACACAGAAAAAAAACAGCGTGATGCTGATACCGGCAGCGAACAGCATGCCAGCCCAGGACAGGTAACTGAATTCGGGCTCGTCGTGGTCGGCACCGAGCTTGATCTTGCCGTAGCCGGACAAGGCGGTGACCACCACGAAGACCAGATACAGGGTCATCGCCAACATGTAATACCAGCCGACCGTATTGGCCGCCCAGTTCTGCGCCGCCAGCAGCCAGGCACCCGCCTGCTCCGGCACGGCGATGACCACCAGGCCGAACAGCAGAATGAAGGTCGCGGCAAAGTAAAAAACCGGCGGATTCATGCGGACCAGGCCGCTGGGTGGAAGGGACGAGGCACTCATGAGCGATGTACCCCGGAAAGCGGAATCGTGAAAATCGAAAACGGACTCGGCAAAGGCAAGCCTCCTGTTGTGAGCGGGCAGCAAACCGACGGTTTAACTTGAATGAACGTTCAAGTTAAACATGAATAGGTAGCTAAGGACTAATCGCACGGCTGGATGGCATGTTTCCTACGCTAGCCTACGGGAGGGTATGACGTTGCCTGGAGAGCATTCGTTCAGTGTTCAACAGACATAACACAGCCCCTGTGGGAGCGAGCCTGCTCGCGATCGCGGTGGTTCAGTGGGTACATCCATTCGCTGACACACCGCGATCGCGAGCAGGCTCGCTGCCACAGGTTTTCGGTGCTCACCTCTCATGCGTCCCCATTTACGCCCCGGCAAACGATTGGCGGTTGCCCATCAATATCGGCGTGCCTATAGTCCATGGATTTCCTGCAACCAGTACGACCCCATGATCAAACAACAGCTGGCGCGCTTTAACCGTCTCGACCTGCTCGGTCATCCAACTCCCCTGGAAAAACTCGACCGTCTTTCCTCCTGGCTCGGTCGCGATATCTATATCAAGCGCGATGACCTGACGCCTCTGGCGCTGGGCGGCAACAAGCTGCGCAAGCTCGAATACCTGGCCGCCGACGCCCTGGCTCAAGGTGCCGACACCCTCATCACCGCCGGGGCGATCCAGTCCAATCATGTGCGCCAGACTGCCGCGCTGGCGGCAAAGCTGGGCCTGGGCTGTGTGGCCCTGCTGGAAAACCCCATCGGCACCGAAGACAGCAACTACCTGAGCAACGGCAACCGGCTGCTGCTGGAGCTGTTCGACGCCAAGGTCGAATTGGTAGAAAACCTGGATAACGCCGACGAGCAGTTGCAAGCCCTCGCCGCACGCCTGCGCAGCAATGGGAAGAAGCCCTATCTGGTACCGATTGGCGGTTCAAACGCTCTGGGTGCGCTGGGGTATGTACGCGCCGGGCTTGAGCTGGCCGAGCAAATCAAGGACACCGGCCTGAATTTCGCTGCCGTGGTGCTGGCTTCGGGCAGCGCCGGGACGCACAGCGGCCTGACGCTGGCGCTCAGTGAAACGCTGGGGCAACTTCCCGTGATTGGCATAACGGTGTCTCGCAGCGAAGAAGACCAGCGCCCCAAGGTCCAGGGCTTGGCCGAACGCACCGCCCAGTTGCTCGATGTATCGCTTCCAGAGGCCTTCAGGGTGAACCTGTGGGACGAATACTTCGGCCCCCGCTACGGCGAACCCAATGCCGGTACGTTGGCGGCAGTCAAATTGCTGGCTGGCCTGGAGGGCCTGTTGCTGGACCCGGTCTACACCGGCAAGGCGATGGCCGGCCTGCTCGATGGGGTGGGTCGCGACCGCTTCGACGAGGGCCCGATCATCTTCCTGCATACCGGCGGCGCACCGGCGTTGTTTGCGTATAACGCGGCGTTCCAGGCGTAGTGAAGTTCTCGCTCCCACAGGGGACTTTTTTCATTCCATACTCGAATATTTGAATGATTTAATATTATTTTCCAATCTATAAACACCACCCTATAGTCTCGCCACAGGCGCATTTGCCGCGAGACGCCCAGGCTGCTTTAAGGCAGGATGTGGCAATCTTTTCGGATCGCGGCTACGCCTTATCTCAGCCAAAA
The DNA here is from genome assembly GCF_057787095.1 of Pseudomonas sp. N-1-13. NCBI lineage: Bacteria > Pseudomonadati > Pseudomonadota > Gammaproteobacteria > Pseudomonadales > Pseudomonadaceae > Pseudomonas > Pseudomonas sp. N-1-13. The sequence continues at coordinate 5,629,642 of NZ_JBYNRI010000001.1, forward strand.
TAACCTCTTCATAAGAAAACACAGGGGCTTGTCATGAATTTTTCCGCATTACGTCGCAACCTGTTGGTGGGTTCGCTGGGCCTGGCATTGAGCGCCGGCCTGCTGGGCCAGGCCGTTGCCGGTGAGCAGCTGCAAAAGATCAAGGACGCGGGCGTGATCAACGTCGGCCTGGAAGGCACTTACCCACCGTTCAGTTTCGTGGACGCCGACGGCAAGCTGGCCGGTTTCGAAGTGGAGTTTTCCGAAGCCCTGGCCAAGGAGCTGGGCGTGAAGGTCAAACTGCAACCGACCAAATGGGACGGCATTCTCGCAGCGCTGGAATCCAAGCGCCTGGACGCGGTGATCAACCAGGTCACCATCTCCGAGGAGCGCAAGAAGAAGTATGACTTCTCCCAGCCTTACACCGTTTCCGGCATCCAGGCGCTGGTTCTGACCAAGAACAAAGACGCCATCAAGACCGCCGATGATCTGGCCGGCAAAAAAGTCGGCGTTGGCCTGGGCACCAACTATGAGCAATGGCTCAAGGAAAACCAGCCAAAGGCTATTATCCGCACCTACGACGATGACCCAACCAAATACCAGGACCTGCGTGTAGGCCGCATCGACGCCATTCTGGTAGACCGGCTGGCTGCTCTGGAGCTGACCGCCAAGGCCAAGGACACCGCTGTGGCCGGCGAGCCGTTCTCCCGCCAGGAAGCCGGTATCGCCCTGCGCAAAGGCGAGCCTGAGCTGCTGGATGCAATCAACAAGGCCATCGACAAACTACGGGCCGACGGCACCCTGGCGAAAATCTCGCAGAAGTACTTCAACGCTGACGTCACCCAATAATGGAAGAGGCTTTTCAACTCGCGCTGGACTCCGCGCCCTTCTTGCTCAAGGGCGCGTATTACACGGTCATCCTCAGTTTGGGCGGCATGTTCTTCGGCTTGCTGCTGGGCTTCGGCCTGGCGTTGATGCGCCTGTCGCGCTTCAAACTGGTGAGCTGGATCGCCCGCATCTACGTGTCGTTTTTTCGCGGCACGCCGCTGCTGGTGCAGTTGTTCGTGATCTATTACGGGCTGCCCCAACTGGGCATCGAGCTGGATCCATTGCCGGCGGCGCTGATCGGCTTCTCGCTGAACATGGCGGCCTATGCGTGTGAAATCCTGCGGGCCGCTATCAGCTCCATCGAGCGCGGCCAATGGGAAGCCGCGGCCAGTATCGGCATGACCCGCGCCCAGACACTGCGCCGGGCCATCCTGCCGCAAGCGGCGCGAACGGCCTTGCCTCCTCTGGGCAACAGCTTCATTTCCCTGGTCAAGGACACCGCACTGGCGGCGACCATCCAGGTGCCGGAGCTGTTCCGTCAGGCGCAGTTGATCACTGCCCGCACTTTCGAAATCTTCACCATGTACCTTGCCGCCGCGCTGATCTACTGGATTCTGGCCAGCGTGCTGGCGCACCTGCAGAACGTCCTGGAAGCCCGGGTCAATCGGCATGACCAGGAGTCCTGACCCATGATTGTCGTGGAAAAACTGACAAAGCAGTTCAAGGGTCAAGTGGTGCTCAATGGCATCGACCTGGAGATCGAAGAAGGCGAAGTGGTGGCGATCATCGGCCCCAGCGGTTCGGGCAAGACCACCTTCCTGCGCTGCCTGAACTTCCTCGAAGAACCCAGCAGTGGCCGGATCAAGGTCGGCGACATCGAAATCGATGGCAGTCGCCCGCTGAACCAGCAACAGAACCTGGTGCGTCGTTTGCGCCAGCAAGTGGGTTTTGTGTTCCAGAACTTCAATCTGTTCCCCCATCGCACCGCGCTGGAGAACGTCATCGAAGGCCCACTGGTGGTGAAGAAGATCCCCCGTGCCGACGCTGAGGTTTTAGGCCGTAAACTGTTGGCCAAGGTCGGGCTGGCGGGCAAGGAGGACGCCTACCCGCGGCGTCTTTCCGGTGGACAGCAACAGCGCGTGGCGATTGCCAGGGCGCTGGCGATGGAGCCCGAGGTGATTCTGTTCGACGAGCCAACGTCGGCCCTGGACCCGGAGCTGGTGGGCGAGGTGCTGGCGACGATTCGTGGCCTGGCCGAAGAAAAGCGCACCATGGTCATTGTGACTCACGAAATGGGCTTCGCCCGGGACGTAGCGAACCGCGTGGTGTTTTTCGACAAAGGTGTGATCGTCGAGCAAGGCGAAGCCAAGGCCTTGTTTGCAGCCCCCCGGGAGGAACGCACTCGACAGTTCCTCAGCAAGTTCCTCTCGGCCGGACACGGCGACCAGTAAATTATTGATATTGTCCCCACTTCCAAGGATGGAAGTGGAACAACTAACAGCCCAGCGTAACAAACTGAAACTTCCAGTTGACTTAACACAGCCACCCCGTTGACGTGCGGTATATACATATCTCCGGCAACACTTCTCTTTGGGCTACGCTATTTATCCGACTTCCTGCCGCACCTCCCTTCCAAACCAATGAACCCGAGGAAAATGGCGCACAACGCAACGTATTCTTAACTTCGATGCGTAGGACATTTCTGAAGCCTTATACAATTAATTATTAAGCAAGTTCCTCTATTGACACTGAAACTGCTGAACCCTTATCTAGTGACCCACAGGCGATGCGAACTATTTTAGTTCTGCGCGATGAACCGCAGACAGGGTCCATGCTGCGCAATAAAAATATATCGCGATGATTAAGCGCTTTTGATCTTCCCGAAACGGACTTCGTTTTAAAGCATCAAGGAGAACACCATGACATGTACGTCGAATATTCCTGAACTGGCTGCGCCTACCCTGGTCAACGCTCTGCGTACCCGCATCAACATCACCAGCGCTGCGCACCTGCAAGTGGCAATTGCCCCTTACCCCGGCATGGACGCGGGCGATCTGATCGAGCTGTTCTGGGACAACTGCTACGTCGGCTCCCGCCTGTTGTCCCAGGCCGACGTGCAAACTAGCGTTACGTTGCGAGTACCCGAGAGCTTCGTTGTAAACGGGACCTCGCGCATCCATTACCGCGTGATGCAAGTAGGGCGCGGCCCGGCGCTGTCAGCAACGCAACGGGTGCAGGTCAAGCTCGATTGTCCCGGTGGCCAACCGTCGGCCCTGAGCGGTGATGAAAACCAAGGCCTGGCGCCAGTGCGGATTCCTGATGCCATTCGCCGCAAGGGCGTGAACCCGAGTCAGGTCAAACGCGGTGTACCACTGACCATAGAGCCCTATCTGAACATGGCTGCTGACGATGCGATTACCTTGCGCTGGGGCGACGTGCGCATGGACCTGCCCCGCATCAAGCCCTGCGAGGTTGGGCAGCCGATCAACATCTGGGTACCGCCGCAGATCATTCTGGAGGCGGGGGAAGACCTGCGCCTGGAAGTGACCTACTGCATCCTCGACCGCGTGGGCAACAACTCCCACTGGGCGCCGCCACGAACGTTAAAGATCGGTTGCGCCAATCCCTACCTGAGCACTTCTCCGAAAGAGGCGCTCATGGCCGCCGAAACGCGCCGCCGAACATGAATACTCTGAGCAAGCTGTTGTGGCGAGGGGATTTATCTCCGCTGGGCTGCGAAGCAGCCCCCACTATGCAATCGCGGTGCAGCAGGTTGCTGTGTTGACTGCTTTGGGGCTGCTGCGCAGCCCAACGGGGATAAATCCCCTCGCCACAACATCGCTCGGCACAAAGCCCTCTATTGTTATTCCTAAAAGTTAGTTCAAAAATAAATTACACACGTTTAGGGTATATAAACCGGACCACCGGACATTCTTGATTTTCGCTCGCCGCATTCATCGCGGCGTTTCTTGAGATGTGAGGTGGGTATGGAACGGAACACAATCACCCCAGCGCAGTATGCCAGAGCACTGCCTGCAGCCACGGAGTGGCTGTAATGTCGGATTTGGCGCAAGCAAAGATCCAGAGCGACCTGGACATCGCACCGCAGCTGTTGCCCGCACAGGTGTTGCGCAACGATGCCGAGGCCATCAAAGCCGCCCATGAACTGGCGCAGGTCGCCCGTCAGCAGGCCGCGCGTCGTGACCAGCAACGCAAGCTACCCTGGGCAGAAATCGAGCAATTCACCCGTAGCGGACTGGGCAGCATCGCCATTCCCCGGGCATACGGCGGCCCGCAGGTTTCTTTCGTCACCCTGGCCGAGGTGTTCGCGATCATTTCCGCCGCTGACCCGGCCCTCGGGCAGATCCCGCAAAACCAATTCGGCGTACTCCAACTGATTCTCGGCACCGGCACCGAACGGCAGAAAAAAATCCTGCTGCAGAGCGTGCTCGAAGGCTGGCGCATCGGCAACGCAGGGCCGGAACGTGGCACTCGCAATACCCTTGAACTCAAGGCCCGGATCACCGCTGACGGTGACGGGTTTGTCATCAATGGTCAGAAGTTCTATTCCACCGGCGCGCTGTTTGCCCACTGGGTCGCGGTCAAGGCGCTGAATGACGAGGGTCGGCAGGTGCTGGCGTTCGTGCGGCGCGGCACCCCGGGCCTGCGGATCGTCGACGACTGGTCAGGGTTCGGCCAGCGCACCACGGCCAGCGGCACCGTGTTGCTGAACAATGTGCAAGTGGATGCCGACTTGGTGCTGGAGAACTGGCGCATCAACGAAACGCCCGGCGTGCAAGGCGCGATTTCCCAACTGATCCAGGCGGCCATCGATGCAGGCATCGCCCGTGGCGCCATCGACGATGCCATCGCCTTCGTCCGAGAACGAGCCCGGCCCTGGATCGATGCCAAGGTCGACCGGGCCAGTGACGACCTCTATGTGATCGCCGACATCGGCAAGCTGAAAATCGAACTGCACGCCGCCGAAGCGTTGTTGCGCAAGGCCGGACAAGTGCTGGACCAGGTCAGCGCCGCGCCCATCACCGCGCAATCGGCTGCCCGCGCCTCGATTGCCGTGGCCGAGGCCAAGGTGCTCACCACCGAGATCGCCCTGCAAGCCAGCGAAAAATTGTTAGAACTGGCCGGCAGCCGCGCCACCCTCGCCGAATTCAATCTCGACCGCCACTGGCGCAACGCACGGGTCCATACCCTGCACGACCCGGTGCGCTGGAAGTATCACGCGGTAGGCGCCTACCACCTGAACGGCACCTTGCCGGCCCGGCATTCCTGGATCTGACGACCCGACCTCTGGAGCAGTACATGACGTTTTCTCAACACGTCGCGGTGATCACCAGCGATGAACAAGCCCTGATCGTGGCCAGCGACCTGGCCGATGACTTCAAGCGCGACAGCGCCCTGCGCGACCGTGAGCGCCGCTTGCCGTACCCGGAACTGGAGGCCTTCTCCCGCTCTGGCCTGTGGGGCATCAGCGTGCCCAAGGCCTATGGCGGCGCCGGTGTGTCCAACGTCACCCTGGCCAAAGTCATCGCGCTGATTGCTCAGGCCGACGGCTCGCTGGGGCAGATTCCGCAAAATCATTTCTACGCCCTGGAAGTGCTACGGGTAAACGGCAGCCAAGCGCAAAAACAACGCCTGTATGCCGAAGTCCTGGCCGGCCAACGTTTTGGCAATGCATTGGCGGAGCTCGGCACCAAGACCGCCCACGACCGCATCACGCAACTGCGCCGCGACGGTGAGGGCTACCGCATCAGCGGTCGCAAGTTCTACGCCACGGGGGCGATCTACGCCCAGCGCATCCCCACGTCGGTGGTGGATGAAAACGGCGTGCAACAACTGGCATTCGTCCCGCGCAACAGCCAAGGCCTGACGGTGATCGACGACTGGAGCGGTTTCGGCCAGCGCACCACCGGCAGTGGATCGGTGGTGTTCGAGGACGTTTATGTCACCGCCGAAGACGTCGTGCCCTTCCAGAGCGCCTTCGAACGCCCAACGCCGGTGGGGCCGCTGGCGCAGATTCTTCACGCCGCCATCGACATCGGCATCGCCCGCGCCGCCTATGAGGACGCCCTGCATTTTGTCCGCAGCAAAACCCGGCCCTGGATCGACGCCACCAGCGACGTCGCCACCGAAGACCCGCACACCCTCAAGAGTTTCGGCCAACTGAGCATCCGCCTGCACGCCGCCGAAGCCCTGCTGGAACGTGCCGGTGAGTTTCTCGACCGGGCCCAGGCCGACACCCAGGCCGACACGGTCGCCGCCGCCTCGATTGCCGTAGCCGAAGCCCGCGCCATCAGCACCGAGATTTCCCTGGCCGCCGGCAGCACCCTGTTCGAATTGGCCGGCAGCCAGGCGACCCTGGCCGAACATGGCCTCGACCGCCACTGGCGCAACGCCCGGGTGCACACCCTGCATGACCCGGTGCGCTGGAAATACCACGCGGTGGGCAACTTCTACCTCAACGATGAAAAACCGCCGCTGCGGGGGACTATCTGATGGCGGCCGACAGGAAAAAGATCCTGCTCAACGCGTTCAACATGAACTGCATCGGGCACATCAACCATGGTTTGTGGGCTCATCCCCAGGACACCTCGACCCAGTACAACACGATTGAATACTGGACCGCCCTGGCGCAGTTGCTCGAGCGTGGATTGTTCGACGGGCTGTTCATCGCCGACATCGTCGGGGTCTACGACGTGTACCAACAGTCGGTGGACGTCACGCTCAAGGAGTCGATCCAACTGCCGGTCAACGACCCGTTGCTGCTGATCTCGGCGATGGCCGCCGTGACGAAAAACCTCGGCTTCGGGCTCACCGCCAACCTGACCTACGAACCACCCTACCTGTTTGCCCGACGCATGAGCACCCTCGACCATCTGAGTCGCGGCCGGGTCGGCTGGAACATCGTCACCGGCTATCTGGACAGCGCCGCCAAAGCCATGGGGCTTACCGCGCAGGTCGAGCATGACCGCCGCTACGACCAGGCCGATGAATACCTGCAAGTGCTCTACAAATTGTGGGAAGGCAGTTGGGAAAACGACGCGGTGCTCAACGACCGCGAGCAGCGGATCTATGCCCGGCCGGAGAAAGTGCACAAGGTTCGGCACCAGGGCGAGTTCTACCAGGTCGAGGGCTATCACCTCTGCGAACCCTCGCCCCAGCGCACGCCGGTGCTGTTCCAGGCCGGTAGTTCCGAGCGCGGCCTGCTGTTTGCCGGGCGGCATGCCGAGTGCGTGTTCATCAGCGGCCAGAACAAACCCGCGACCAAGGCCCAGGTGGACAAGGTTCGCGCCAGCGCCGCCCGAGCCGGACGAAACCCCGGGGACATCAAAGTGTTCATGGGCCTTAACGTGATCGTCGGCGAGACCGAAGCGGCCGCCTGGGCCAAGCATGTCGAGTACCTGAGCTACGCCAGCGCCGAAGCCGGGGTGGCGCATTTTTCCGCCTCGACAGGAATCGATTTTTCCGCGTACGAACTGGACGAACCGATCCAGTACGTGAAGAGCAACGCCATCCAGTCTGCCACCAAGATCCTGCAGAACAACGACTGGACCCGGCGCAAATTGCTGGACCAACACGCCCTGGGCGGTCGCTACATCACCCTGATCGGCTCGCCCGAACAGGTGGCCGATGAACTGGAGGCGTGGATCGCCGAAACCGGCCTCGACGGCTTCAACCTGACCCGCATCGTCACGCCGCAAAGCTACGTGGACTTCATCGACCTGGTGATCCCCGAGTTGCAGCGACGCGGTTCGTACAAGACCGAATACGACAACGGCACCCTGCGCGAAAAGCTGTTTCACGCAGAGGCCCATTTGCCCGAACGACACACCGGTTCGACCTACCGACACTGACCTTGTGGGAGCAAAGCTTGCTCGCGATGCAGACACCTCGGTTTTTGAGCGACCGCATCAACTTCATCGCGGGCAAGCCTTGCTCCCACAGAGCTCTGTTCGCCACAAAAAATATGCACCGCCCATTAATGACTGGAATATCCGACATGACCAAGCAACTCCTGACCCTGCCAGTCAAAGCACTGGCCCTGGCCCTCGGCCTGTTCAGCTCGACGCTGTTTGCCGCCGACGCACCGTTGAAGATCGGCACCACCGCCGCGTTTGCCATTCCCCTGGAAGCCGCCGTAGAAGAAGCCGGCAAGCAAGGCTTGAAGGTCGAGTTGGTGGAGTTCAGCGACTGGATCGCGCCCAACGTCAGCCTGGCCTCCGGTGATATCGACGTGAATTACTTCCAGCACATTCCGTTCCTGGAAAATGCCAAGGCCGCCGCCGGGTTCGACCTGGTGCCCTTTGCGCCGGGGATCATCAACAACGTCGGGCTCTATTCGAAAAAATACAAAAGCTTCGACGAGCTGCCCGAAGGCGCGAGCGTCGCCATTGCCAACGACCCGATCAACAGCGGTCGCGGCCTGCAACTGCTGGCCAAAGCCGGGCTGATCACCCTCAAGCCGGGAGTGGGTTACAAGGCCACCGAAGACGATATCGTCGCCAACCCGAAAAAAATCAAAATCCTGCAAGTCGAAGCCGTGCAACTGGTGCGCGCCTATGACGACGCCGACTTGGTACAGGGCTATCCCGCCTACATCCGCTTGGCGAAGACCTTCGACGCCACGTCTGCCTTGCTGTTCGACGGCCTCGATCACAAGGAGTACGTCATCCAGTTCGTGATCCAACCCAAGAGCAAAACCGACCCAAGGCTGATCAAATTCGTCGACATCTATCAGCACTCACCTGTCGTGCGCGCTGCCCTGGACAAGGCCCATGGCAAGCTCTACCAGGCCGGATGGGAAGGCTGACCATGAACGCCGTCAATGCTCGACTCAGACACGAAGCTCCCACGCCCCAAAGCGCCGACCAGACCGAGCTGCATCCGGAGTTGAACCGCGCCCTTGTGCGCTTCATCGGCCTGGGCAAGACCTACAACGGTGCCCAGGGTCCGGTGGCCGCGCTGCAAGGGATCGACCTGGCGATCCAGCGCGGCGAGGTGTTCGGCATCATCGGCCGCAGCGGCGCCGGCAAGTCGTCGCTGATCCGCACCATCAACCGCCTCGAACAACCCACCAGCGGCAGGGTGTTGATTGATCAGATAGACATCGGCGAGTTCGATGAGGACCGCCTGGTGGAATTGCGCCGGCGCATCGGCATGATCTTCCAGCACTTCAACCTGATGTCGGCCAAGACCGTGTGGCAGAACGTTGAGCTGCCGCTGAAAGTCGCCGGCGTGCCCAAGGAACAGCGCCAGCGCAAAGTCCGCGAGCTGCTGGAGCTGGTCGGCCTGCAAGGCAAGCACAAGGCCTATCCGGCGCAACTTTCGGGCGGTCAGAAGCAGCGGGTGGGGATTGCCCGGGCACTGGTCCATGACCCGCAGATCCTGTTGTGCGATGAAGCCACATCGGCCCTTGACCCGGAGACCACCCAATCGATCCTCGGTTTGCTACGCGAGATCAATCAGCGACTGGGCCTGACCATCGTGTTGATCACCCACGAGATGGCGGTGATCCGTGAAGTCTGCGACCGGGTGGTGGTGCTCGAGCAAGGACGCATGGTCGAGCAGGGCCCGGTCTGGGAAGTATTCGGCAGCCCGCAACACGAGGTCAGTCGGACGCTGCTGGCGCCGTTGCAACACGCCATACCGCAAGAGTTGCAAAGTCGCTTGCAGGGGCGGCCGGCATCGGCGGATGCGGCTATCGTGCTGCGCCTGCAATTCAGCGGCATAGATCGAGAAGAACCGGATCTCGCCGCCTTGTTCAGTGCCCTCGGTGGACGGGTGCGGCTGCTGCACGGCGGCATCGAGCGCATTCAGGGCCACGGGCTGGGGCAATTGCTGCTGGCCGTGAGCGGTTCGTCATGGGGCGCCGAGGAATTGCGTCAACGGGCGGGCAATTGGGCACAACGGGTAGAGGTGCTGGGTTATGTGGTTTGACCGGTTGTTGCAGGGTTTTATCGACACGTTCCTGATGGTTGGCGTGTCGTCGCTGATCGCCTTGCTGGCGGGCATACCGCTGGCGGTGATCCTAGTCACGAGCGGCAAGGGTGGAATTTATGAAGCGCCGGCCTTGAACCGGGCCCTGGGCGCGTTCGTGAACCTGTTCCGCTCGATACCGTTCCTGATTCTGATGGTGGCGTTGATCCCATTCACCCGGCTGATCGTCGGCACCACCTATGGCGTGTGGGCCGCGGTAGTACCGCTGACCATTGCCGCCACGCCGTTCTTTGCCCGCATCGCCGAAGTCAGCCTGCGCGAGGTCGACCATGGCCTGATCGAAGCGGCCCAGGCCATGGGTTGCCGGCGTTGGCACATTGTCTGGCATGTGCTGCTGCCCGAAGCCCTGCCGGGCATCGTTGGTGGCTTTACCATCACCTTGGTGACCATGATCAACTCCTCGGCCATGGCCGGAGCGATCGGCGCCGGCGGCCTGGGCGACATCGCCTACCGCTACGGCTACCAGCGTTTCGACAGCCAGATCATGCTCACGGTGATCGTGTTGCTGGTGGCATTGGTCGCCGTGATCCAATTGGGTGGTGACCGCCTGGCGCGCGGCTTGAATAAACGCTGACCTATGGGAGCAGTTGACCTGTGGGAGCAAAGCTTGCTCGCGATAGCAGTATTCCATCCAACATGGATACCAACTGGACGACTGCAGTCGCGAGCAAGCTTTGCTCCCACAGGCAGATCAGCGGGCTTGCGGTATAGTCGGCTGACACTCCTCACCCAAACCCACACCCATGAAACACACCACCGACGACCTGCACGCCATCACCGCCACGACCCTGGGCCATTACAACGCCGTGGCAGAGAGCTTTCGCGACGGCACCCGCGACCACGATGTCAGCCAGAACATCGACGCCCTGCTGCGCCATATCCAGGGCCAGGCACCGCTGCACATCCTGGATTTCGGCTGCGGCCCGGGGCGCGACCTGCGCACATTCACGGCCATGGGCCATGTCGCGGTCGGCCTCGACGGTTCAGAGGAATTTGCCCGGATGGCGCGCCAGGACAGCGGTTGTGAGGTGTGGCAGCAGGACTTCCTGGAACTCGACCTGCCGGTCGAACGCTTTGACGGGATTTTCGCCAACGCGGTGCTGTTTCATGTCCCCGTCCAGGAACTGCCACGGGTGCTCAAGCAATTGCACGCCACCCTCAAGCCCGGCGGCGTGCTGTTCAGTTCCAACCCCCGGGGCGAAAACCAGGAAGGCTGGAACGGCCAGCGCTTCGGCGCCTACCACGACCTTGCGGCCTGGCGCACCTTGCTCACAGAAGCGGGCTTTGTAGAGCTTGAGCATTACTACCGACCGGCTGGGCTGCCGCGAGAGCAGCAGCCTTGGTTGGCGAGTGTCTGGCGTAGACCTGCTTAGGATTTGAGGGCGCCATCGCGAGCAAGCTCGCTCCCACACGGGTCAACTGCGAACATAAATGGCGAACCATCAATGATCCAAATGTGGGAGCGAGCCTGCTCGCGATGACGGCGGATCAGCAACATTGATGCGACTGACACACCGCCGTCGCCCACCGCCCCATTGTTACTCCTGCTTGACCAACCACTTCTGTGACAACTGCTCAAGCCGCCCGTCGTCCTTGATACGCGCCAAAGCGTTGTCCAGGCTGGCCTTGAACGCCGGATTGCCCTTCTGGAACGGAATCACCAGGCTCGGCGGCGGGCCGCTCTTTTCTTCCGGCTGGAACGACTGTGCCATGACCATCGGGCGTTGCGAGTCGTCCTTGCGCGCCAACAGTTGCGCATCCGGTTGGCTATAAGCGGTGCTTGTGTCGAAACGTTCGGCCAGTTCCGGGGTCATTGCTATGTGGTTGATGGCGACATCGTATTTGCCGCTTTCCACACCGGCCAGCAGATCGCTGGCATCGGTGACCACAAAGTCGGCGCGAACATCGAGCTCGCCGGCCAGCATCTGACCCAGTTCCACTTCGAAGCCGGTGAGCTTGCCGTCTTCCTTGAAGTTGAAAGGGCTGGTGTTGGCTTCCAGAGCGATGCGCAATTCGCCACGGTCGTTGATGTCGTCGATCAGTTCGGCATGGGCCAGAGGGCTCAAGAGGGGTAGCAGGCAGATCAGCCCAGGCAGAAAACGCATGGTCACTCCTTTGTATTGTTACAAGCGACGCTCGTTTCAGGTTCGCTTTGCTATGGTTGTTGCAGGCTTCGACAACGAATGGTCATGAAGTTGTCATGACCACGCGGATTTCATGGAAAAACTGGAGAAAAAAATGAAAAGCTTTATGTCACGTGCCGCCTTGGCCGGCCTGTTGCTGGGAGCTTCGATGCTGGCATCCGCCGCAACCCCTGCTCCCAAGGGTGCAGAGGTATTCATCGTTTCCCCGGAAGACGGTGCCACCGTTGGCCAGGAGTTCAAGGTCAAGTTCGGCGTCAAGAACATCGCGCTGGCCCCGGCGGGTGATGAAACCAAAAATACCGGGCACCATCATTTGCTGATTGATGTCGACAAACTGCCTGCCGCGGGCGCGCCGATTCCCACCGATGCCAACCACATGCATTTCGGCAAGGCGCAAACCGAGGCTACGATCAAACTGGCACCGGGCAAGCACACCTTGCAGCTGATACTGGGCGACAGCGGCCATATGCCGTTCGATCCGACGATCGTGTCCGAGAAGATCACGGTAAACGTGAAATAAACCGGCACAGGTCGACACAACACAAAACCCTCCCACAGGTTATGTGTTCGACAGAAAAAAACGGGAGCCCCCTGCGAGGCTCCCGTTTTTTTGTTGCACGCCAGGTCTGCTTAGAACAACACCCGGCTACGAATAGTGCCGTTGATGTGCTGCAGTTTCTCTTGCGCCAGATCGGAGTATTCGGCATCGACGTCGATCACGACGTAGCCGACTTTCTCGTTGGTCTGCAGGAACTGACCGGAAATGTTGATGCCGTTTTCGGCGAAGACCTTGTTGATCTCGCTCATCACACCCGGGATGTTCTCGTGGATGTGCAACAGGCGGTGCTTGCCAGGGTGAGCCGGCAGGGCCACTTCCGGGAAGTTCACGGACGATACCGAAGTACCGTTGTCGCTGTACTTGACCAGCTTTTCCGCCACTTCCAGGCCGATGTTGGCCTGGGCTTCGGCAGTAGAACCGCCGATGTGCGGGGTCAGGATCACGTTGTCCAGGCCGCGCAGCGGGCTTTCGAAGATATCGTCATTGGAGCGCGGCTCCACCGGGAATACGTCGATGGCGGCGCCGATCAGGTGTTTGTCCTTGATCGCTTCGGCCAGGGCGTCGAGCTTGACCACGGTGCCACGAGCGGCGTTGATCAGGATCCCGCCTTTCTTGATGGCACGGATTTCCTTCTCGCCGATCATCCACTGGGTGGCGGCGGTTTCCGGAACGTGCAGCGTCACGATGTCGGACATGCCCAACAGCTCGTGCAGGTCGTTGACCTGGGTGGCATTGCCCAGCGGCAACTTGGTCACGGTGTCGTAGAAAAACACCTGCATGCCAAGGCCTTCAGCCAGCACCGACAACTGCGTGCCGATCGAGCCGTAACCGACGATACCCAGCTTCTTGCCACGGATTTCGAAGGAGTTGGCCGCGCTCTTGATCCAGCCGCCACGGTGGCAGGAAGCGTTCTTCTCGGGAATGCCGCGCAGCAGCAGGATCGCTTCGGCCAGCACCAGTTCAGCAACGGAACGGGTGTTGGAGTATGGCGCGTTGAACACCGCGATACCGCGCTCGCGCGCCGCATTGAGGTCCACCTGATTGGTGCCGATGCAGAAGCAGCCGACCGCCACCAGTTTCTTGGCGTGGTCGAAGATCTCTTCGGTCAATTGGGTACGGGAGCGAATACCGATGAAGTGAGCATCGGCGATCTTTTCCTTGAGCTGGGCTTCCGGCAGAGAACTGGTGATGTACTCGATGCTGGTGTAGCCCGCCGACTTGAGGACGTCGACAGCCGATTGGTGGACGCCTTCGAGAAGAAGGAACTTGATCTTGCTCTTATCGAGAGAAGTCTTGCTCATCTGCGTAAACCTGTGTCCCGGAGAAAAATGGCAGGGAATCGGACAGCGCATGCTGGTCCGACCGGCATGACAGCCGTCGCCGCAGAACAGCCAATGGGCACTACGCTGCGGGGTCGGTATGCTAGCATACGCACCCCGCTAAACACTCATTCCTGCGACGTGAAGCGTTCTCAGGATGACCATGAATTGTTCGAGAGTTCTGTCGATGACCAATCCTGCCGTGATAGATGAGCTGAAGACCCTGGTTGAGCCTGGCAAAGTCTTGACCGATGCCGACTCCCTGAACGCTTATGGCAAGGATTGGACCAAGCACTTCGCCCCGGCGCCGAGCGCCATCGTCTTCCCCAAGACCACCGAACAGGTTCAGGCCATTGTGCGCTGGGCCAATGAGCACAAGGTCGCGCTGGTGCCATCGGGCGGGCGTACCGGGCTTTCCGCTGCGGCCGTGGCGGCCAACGGCGAAGTGGTTGTGTCATTCGACTACATGAACCAGATTCTCGACGTGAACCTCACCGATCGCACAGCCGTCTGCCAGCCAGGTGTGGTCACTGAACAACTGCAGAACAAGGCTGAAGAGCACGGTCTGTACTACCCGGTGGACTTCGCCTCGGCCGGTTCCAGTCAGATTGGCGGCAACATCGGCACCAATGCCGGCGGAATCAAGGTCATTCGTTACGGCATGACCCGCAACTGGGTAGCCGGCATGAAAGTCGTCACCGGTAAAGGTGACCTGCTGGAACTGAACAAGGACCTGATCAAGAACGCCACTGGCTACGATCTGCGGCAGTTGTTCATCGGCGCCGAAGGCACCCTCGGGTTCGTGGTCGAAGCCACCATGCGCCTGGACCGGGCTCCGAAGAACCTCACCGCCATGGTCCTGGGCACCGCCGATTTTGATTCGATCATGCCCGTACTGCATGCCTTCCAGGGCAAGCTGGACCTGACGGCGTTCGAATTCTTCTCCGACAAGGCCCTGGCCAAGGTCCTGGATCGGGGCGACGTACCGGCGCCATTCGAAACCGAGTGCCCCTTCTACGCCCTGCTGGAGTTCGAAGCCACCACCGAAGAAGTCGCCAACCACGCCCTGGAAACGTTCGAACACTGTGTCGAACAGGGCTGGGTGCTCGATGGGGTGATGAGCCAAAGCGAAACCCAACTGCAAAACCTGTGGAAGTTGCGCGAGTACATCTCGGAAACCATCTCCCACTGGACACCGTACAAGAACGACATCTCGGTCACCGTTTCGAAAGTCCCGGGCTTCTTGCGCGACATCGACACTATCGTCGGCCAACATTACCCGGATTTCGAGATCGTCTGGTTTGGCCACATCGGCGACGGCAACTTGCACTTGAACATCCTCAAGCCAGAGAACCTGAGCAAGGACGAATTCTTCGCCAAGTGCGCGACCGTGAACAAATGGGTCTTTGAAACCGTCGAGAAATACAACGGCTCGATCTCCGCCGAACACGGCGTAGGCATGACCAAACGCGATTACCTGACCTACAGTCGCTCGCCGGTAGAAATTGAATACATGAAGGCCGTCAAGGCAGTGTTCGACCCGAACGGCATCATGAACCCGGGCAAGATTTTCGCGGTTTAATGCAAAAAATACCTGATGAATCCCAGAAGCAGGAGTCGGTAATGAGCTATCAGCACCAGTATGTCGACGGTACCCGTATTCATTTCCCGGTGGGAAAAATCGTGTGCATTGGCCGCAACTACGCCGAACACGCCAAGGAACTGGATAACCCGGTACCTACCGAACCCCTGCTGTTCATCAAGCCCGGCAGCTGCGCGGTGCCGCTGGAAGGCGGTTTCAGCATCCCCGCTGACCGTGGTGCGGTGCACTACGAAGCTGAAATTGCCGTGCTGATCGGCAAGCCACTGTCGACCCGGCCCAGTGCCGAGGAAGTGCTGGATGCCATCTCCGGCTTCGCCCCGGCCCTGGATCTGACCCTGCGGGACAAGCAAGCCGAGCTCAAGGCCAAGGGCTTGCCCTGGGAAGTCGCCAAATCCTTCGACGGTGCGGCGGTGCTGGCACCTTTCGTGTCCAGCGGCACCTTTGCCGACCTGACCGACATCCCGGTTCGCCTGACCATCAACGGTGAAGTGCGCCAGGACGGCAACAGCAGCCTGATGCTCAACCCCATCGTGCCGATGATCCAATACATGGCTGGCTGCTTCTCATTGCAGGCCGGCGACGTAATCCTCACTGGCACTCCGGCGGGCGTAGGACCGTTGAACGTCGGGGATGAACTGGTACTGGAATTGCCAGGCGCGAGCCGTTTCGAAAGCAGCGTTCGTTAACCGCAAGGCGCTGTCCCGCGTGGGCGCGAGCCGGCTCGTGTCCACATGGATGGACGGCTCTCGCCATTTACCATTTTTTTCACATGCCATCCGGATAATTCCAGGGAATACGGCGTCTGAGCCATTCATTTTCCTAACCCGAATACCTGGAACACATCCCCTGATGGCCACTCCTCTAGCTCGGCCCTCCTCCAGCCCCGTCCGCCGCGCTCGCTTCTCGCTGCCCTGGTATGCCTGGTCGCTGTTAGCAGCCGGGGCCTTTTACTGGCTGGCGTATGCCATGCACTGGGATGACCGGGGCCTGCTGTGGGCATCGGAACGTCTCGAGAGCCCCGCCCAGCGCCAGGAAAGCATCTGGCTGCCGGACTACCACGCGGTGATTGATGCCAAGGTCCTGCCAGGAATGGAAGAGGATGAAGCGTCCGACCTGACCTATAACCCACAGACCAAAACCCTGTTCGCGATCATGGGTAAGCATCCGTTTCTGGTGGAACTCACCCTGCAGGGTGACGTGCTGCGCAAAATGCCGTTGGTGGGCTGGAGCAATCCTGAAGGCGTGGCCTACATGGAGAATGGCCTGATGGCTATTACCGATGAACGAAAACACACGCTGTCGATCATCCAGGTCGATGCCGATACTCGCGAACTGAACAGCACGGATTTCCCCCACTACGATCTCGGCCCGTCCAAGAACCAGAACAAGGGCTTCGAAGGCGTCGCCTGGGATCCACGCAACCAGCAATTGGCCTTGGGTGAAGAGCGTCCGCCAGCGTTGTTCACCTGGAAAAGCGACGGCAGCCAACTGCTCAAGGGCGACAAACAGATCCATGCCAGCGACGAGCTGGACCTGCGCAACCTGTCGGCGCTGGCGATCGATCCTCGCACGGGGCACTCGCTGCTGCTGTCGGCCGACTCCCATCTGTTGCTGGAGCTGGACGATGCAGGGGAACAGGTCAGCTTCATGACCTTGCTGGGCGGTTTCAACGGCATCAAAGATACGATCCCCCGCGCAGAAGGCGTAGCCCTCGATGAGTCCGGCAACCTGTACATGGTCAGCGAGCCGAACCTGTTCTATCGTTTCGAAAAACAACGCTGATAGCGCAACTCTGTAAGGTAATTCATCCTTCGCCGTAGGGTGTGGCATCCGGCCATTAAGCTTCAGTTCAGGCAGCCGTGGTATTTCCAACCACCTGTTCTCATCCGAGCCCACCCACATGCGTCGACTTGCCCGCCCGAAGCCCTTGATCCTGCTGCTGATAATGATCGTATTGATCGCTTTGATCGCAGCAGCTCAATACCTGCGCCTGTTCGAGCGCGCCTGGTTCAACCTCAACGCCCTCTGGCAGCCCCCCAGCGAACAGGCCATTGCCCTGGACCACTATCGGGTGACGGTCGAGGCGCGGGTGATTGAAGGCCTGGACAATGACGTTTCGGCGCTGACATACGATCCGATCCGCAAGAGCCTCTTTACCGTTACCAACAAGAATGCCGAACTGATCGAGCTGTCATTGGACGGCAAGATTCTTAGGCGCATCGCCCTGATTGGCTTCGGCGACCCGGAGGCGGTGGAGTTCATCAGCGAGGACATTTACGTCATCACCGACGAGCGTCAGCAGCGGCTGATCAAGATTCACTTGGACGACGATACCCAATTCCTCGACGGCGCCGACGCAGAGCAAATGACGCTTGGCCTGCACCTGAACGGTAACAAAGGGTTTGAAGGGTTGGCCTACGACTCAGTGGGCAAACGGTTGTTCGTGGCCAAGGAGCGCGATCCGATGCTGATTTATGAAGTGCGGGGCTTTCCCCATCACAAACCGGACAAATCCTACGCTGTCCATGTAATCAACAACCCCAAGCGCGATGCCGGACTGTTCGTACGCGATCTTTCTAGCCTGCAATACGACGAGCGCAGCGGCCATTTACTGGCGCTGTCCGATGAGTCGCGATTGATTATCGAGCTGGACATCGACGGCCGCCCGTTGAGCACGCTGTCGTTGAGCAAGGGCCGTCAAGGGCTGCAAAAAACCGTCCCTCAGGCCGAGGGCGTTGCCATGGACGATGATGGCAACTTGTATGTGGTGAGCGAACCGAACCTGTTCTACGTCTTCAAGAAACCGCAGCCTTGATCCCCAAAAAACCTGATGTGGGAGCGAGCCTGCTCGCGATGGCGGTGCGTCAGCCAACATGGATGTGTCGGGTAGACCGCTATCGCGAGCAGGCTCGCTCCCACAGGGACTGAATCACTGAAAGAGCAGGTTATCTGGCCGGCTTACTCAGCCCGCAGGGTCTTCACCCCTTCAGGCGTCCCCAGCAACAAAACATCCGCCGGGCGAGCCGCGAACAAGCCATTGGTGACCACACCGACGATGGCGTTGATCTGGCTTTCCAGTTCCACCGGGTTGGTGATCTGCAGGTTATGGACATCCAGGATGATGTTGCCGTTATCGGTCAGCACGCCTTCGCGGTACACCGGGTCACCGCCCAGTTTCACCAGTTGGCGGGCCACATGGCTGCGGGCCATCGGAATGACTTCCACCGGCAGCGGGAACGCGCCGAGGACTGGCACCAGTTTGCTGGCGTCGGCGATGCAGATGAAGGTCTTGGCCACGGCCGCGACAATCTTCTCGCGGGTCAGGGCCGCGCCGCCGCCCTTGATCAGGTTCAGGTGCGCGTCGCTTTCATCGGCGCCGTCGATATAGAACTCCAGGTCGCTCACGGTATTGAGCTCATAGACCGGAATCCCGTGGCCCTTCAGGCGCGCGGCGGTGGCTTCGGAGCTGGCGACCGCGCCGTCGAACGCACCTTTGTGCTGCGCCAGTGCGTCGATGAAGCAATTGGCCGTCGAGCCGGTGCCGACCCCAACGATGCTCTTGTCATCCAGTTTCGGGAGGATGAGGTCGACAGCGGCCTGGGCCACGGCCTGTTTGAGTTGATCCTGGGTCATGCGGGCTCCGAAAGCGGACGGGGAGTAAAGAGGGACGCGAGTATAACCCAACAAAACCTTGGGATTCGTGTGGTCGCCCAGCCAAAAGCCGGGTTAGACTCCTTGGCCCTGCCCAACCCGCTCAGTGATGCTTTCCGATGCTTGAACAGTACGTCAAAAAGATCCTCACCTCGCGCGTTTACGACGTTGCCGTGGAAACCCCATTGCAGACTGCCCGCCAGCTCTCCGAGCGGCTGGGCAACAACATCTGGCTCAAGCGCGAAGACTTGCAGCCGGTGTTCTCGTTCAAGATTCGCGGCGCCTACAACAAGCTGACCCAGCTCAGCGACGAAGAGCGCGCACGCGGCGTGGTCACGGCTTCGGCGGGCAACCACGCCCAGGGCCTGGCCCTGGCGGCCAAGGTGCTGGGCGTCAAAGCCACCATCGTGATGCCCAAGACCACTCCGGAAATCAAAGTCGAAGGCGTACGTTCCCGAGGCGGCAAAGTGGTGTTGCACGGTGATTCGTTCCCCGAAGCCCTGGCCTATTCGCTGAAACTGGTCGACGAAAAGGGCTACGTCTACATTCACCCCTATGACGATCCCCACACCATTGCCGGGCAGGGCACGGTGGCGATGGAGATCCTGCGCCAACATCCGGGGCGTCTGGATGCGATTTTCGTCCCGGTGGGCGGCGGCGGGCTGATCGCCGGGATCGCGGCCTACGTGAAATACCTGCGGCCTGACATCAAGGTGATCGGCGTCGAGCCGGACGATTCCAATTGCCTGCAAGCCGCCCTGGCTGCTGGCGAGCGAGTGGTGCTGCCGACCGTGGGGCTCTTTGCCGACGGCGTTGCCGTGGCGCAGATCGGCCAGCACACGTTCGACATCTGCAAGCACTACGTGGATGAAGTCATCACCGTCAGTACCGACGAGATCTGTGCCGCCATCAAGGATATCTACGACGATACCCGCTCGATCACCGAACCTGCCGGCGCCTTGGGCGTGGCCGGGATCAAGAAGTATGTGGAATCGCGCGGCGTCAGCGGGCAGACCCTGGTGGCCATCGACTCCGGCGCCAACGTCAATTTCGACCGTCTGCGTCACGTGGCCGAGCGTGCCGAGCTGGGCGAAGGCCGCGAGGCGATCATCGCAGTGACCATTCCCGAGAAGCCAGGCAGCTTCAAGGCCTTCTGCGAAGCCGTCGGCAAGCGCCAGATCACCGAATTCAACTATCGCTACAATACGGGCAGCGAAGCGCACATCTTCGTGGGCGTGCAGACGCACCCGGAAAACGACCCGCGCAGCGCGCTGATCGCCAGCCTGACCGAGCAAGGCTTCCCGGTGGTGGACCTGACCGACAACGAACTGGCCAAACTGCACATTCGCCACATGGTGGGCGGGCATGCGGCCCACGTCATCGACGAGGTCGTGCTGCGCTTCGAATTCCCGGAACGTCCGGGGGCGTTGTTCAACTTCCTCAACAAGCTGGGCGGACGCTGGAATATCTCGATGTTCCACTACCGCAACCATGGTGCGGCGGATGGTCGTGTGGTTGCGGGCCTGCAAGTACCGCACGATGAACGTCATCTGGTACCGGCAGCCCTGGAAGAAATCGGCTATCCGTACTGGGATGAAAGCGATAACCCGGCGTATCAGCTGTTCCTGGGCTAAAGCAGAGCTAGACTGCCCGGCAAGACTCAAGGAAATCCAACGATGGAAACGTTAACCGCGCTGAAGATCGCTCATGTCGTCGCCACAGTATTGCTCTTGGCGGGTGCCCTGGGGCTGGCCATCTGGGTCTGGAGGACGCGCCGCAACGGCGATGCCACGGCGGCCGCGCGCACATTGCAACGCCCGCGGGTGTTTGTCTGGCTGGTGATGGTCCTGGCGCTGGTGAGCCTGCCGTTCACGGGGTGGTGGATGGTGCATCAGATCGGCTGGCCACTGGGGCAGACTTGGTTGCTGGCTTCCAGTGTGCTCTACACCGTGGCGGCGCTGGCGGGGTTCTGGCTGTTGGTACGGTTGAACAAACTGCGCAAGGCGCCGGGAGGGAGCGGGAAATTTACCTTTGCCTTGGCGCTGTTCAGTTTTGTCTGCTTTGTCGCCATTGCGGGGTTGATGGGGGCCAAGCCGGTTTAAGGCGTTAGACCGCGTCGACCCTATCGCGAGCAGGCTCGCTCCCACAGGGGTTTGTGAACGATGCACATCCAGTGTGGGAGCGAGCCTGCTCGCGATGAAGATATCAGCCGCGCAACGAAATCACCGGCCAACCCCGCTTCTGGGCTTCGGCCCTGAGGTTCGGGTCCGGATCCACGGCCACCGGATGGGTCACCACTTCCAGCAGCGACAGGTCATTCATCGAGTCGCTATAAAAGTAACTGCCGTCCAGCGAATGGCCGGTCTCCTCCAGCCAACGATTGAGCCGCACCACCTTGCCCTCACGAAAACACGGAATATCGGTACTGCGCCCGCTGTAGCGCCCGTCGATCATTTCGCACTCGGTGGCGATCAGGGTCTCGACTCCCAAGCGCTCGGCGATCGGTGCGGTGACGAAGCGATTGGTAGCGGTGATGATCACCAGCTTGTCACCGGCCTCACGGTGTTTACTCAACAGCTCGATCGCCTGGGGCAACACAATCGGTTCGATGCAGTCGCGCATGTAGTCCAGATGCCACTGTGCCAGCACCTCCATCTCCGTGCGGCCAAGGATTTCCAGGCAAAAATTCAGGTACTCGGCGTTGTCGAGCTTGCCGGCCAGGTAATCCTGATAGAACTCGTCATTGCGCGCCTTGTACGTAACGGCGTCGAGGAAACCGCGCTCACACAGGTAATCGCCCCAGGCGTGGTCACTGTCGCCGCCCAGCAAGGTGTTGTCCAAGTCGAATAAAGCCAGCCGCATTGCAGTTACTCGCTGAAGAATCTGAAGAAAGGCGTCCAGAATACGGACTTTTCACAAGAGTGCACATAAGGTAGGAAGGCTCGTTGCTGCTTTCACAACCTTTGTGGAACAATGCGGCGACATGCGTTTGCGAGGTTGTTGCCGTGATCGATCCCGATGGTTTCCGACCCAATGTGGGGATCATTCTTACGAATGATGCAGGGCAGGTGCTATGGGCTCGCCGTATCAATCAAGACGCCTGGCAGTTTCCCCAGGGTGGGATCAACCCTCAGGAGACGCCCGAAGAGGCCTTGTACCGCGAGTTGAACGAAGAAGTGGGGCTTGAGCGAGAAGATGTCGAAATACTCGCCTGCACCCGGGGCTGGTTGCGCTATCGTTTGCCGCAACGCCTGGTCAGAACGCATAGCCAACCGCTGTGCATCGGCCAGAAGCAGAAATGGTTTCTCCTGCGCCTGATCTCCAACGAGCAGCGGGTGCGGATGGATTTGACCGGTAAACCGGAGTTCGATGGCTGGCGCTGGGTCAGCTATTGGTATCCGTTGGGCCAGGTGGTGACATTCAAGCGCGAGGTATACCGACGCGCCCTCAAAGAGCTTGCCCCGCGCCTGCTGACGCGCGACTGACGACGGAGTTCGACCCCGAGCCATGCTCAATACGCTGCGCAAGATCGTCCAGGAAGTTAACTCCGCCAAGGATCTCAAGGCGGCGTTGGGGATTATTGTATTGCGCGTCAAAGAGGCCATGGGCAGCCAAGTCTGCTCGGTCTATCTGCTGGACCCCGAGACCAACCGTTTTGTGCTGATGGCCACCGAGGGCTTGAACAAGCGCTCGATCGGCAAGGTCAGCATGGCGCCCAATGAAGGTCTGGTCGGCTTGGTCGGCACGCGCGAAGAACCGCTGAACCTCGAAAATGCCGCGGATCACCCGCGCTATCGTTATTTTGCCGAGACCGGCGAAGAACGCTACGCCTCGTTCCTCGGGGCGCCGATCATCCACCACCGCCGTGTCGTCGGCGTGTTGGTCATCCAGCAGAAGGAGCGTCGCCAGTTCGACGAAGGTGAAGAAGCCTTCCTCGTGACCATGAGCGCGCAATTGGCCGGGGTTATCGCCCACGCCGAAGCCACCGGGTCGATCAGCGGCCTGGGCCGCCAGGGCAAGGGCATCCAGGAAGCCAAGTTCGTCGGCGTGCCAGGTTCACCCGGCGCGGCAGTGGGTACGGCGGTGGTCATGTTGCCACCCGCCGACCTCGACGTAGTGCCGGACAAGACCATCGTCGACATCCCCGCCGAATTGGGCCTGTTCAAGACGGCCATCGAGGGCGTACGGGCCGACATGCGCGCCCTGTCGGCGAAACTGGCGACGCAACTGCGCCCCGAAGAGCGCGCGCTGTTCGACGTTTACCTGATGATGCTCGACGACGCCTCCCTGGGCAGCGAGGTGACCACGGTCATCAAGACCGGTCAGTGGGCCCAGGGTGCGTTGCGCCAGGTGGTGACCGACCACGTCAACCGTTTCGAACTGATGGACGACGCCTACCTGCGCGAGCGTGCCTCCGACGTCAAGGACCTCGGCCGCCGGCTGCTGGCCTACTTGCAACAGGAACGCCAGCAGACCCTGGTCTATCCCGATAACACCATCCTGATCAGCGAAGAACTGACCCCGGCCATGCTCGGCGAGGTGCCTGAAGGCAAGCTCGCGGGGCTGGTCTCGGTATTGGGTTCGGGCAACTCCCACGTCGCGATCCTGGCCCGCGCCATGGGCATTCCGACGGTCATGGGCGTGGTGGACCTGCCGTATTCAAAGGTCGACGGCATCCAGATGATCGTCGATGGCTACCACGGCGAGGTCTACACCAACCCCACCGAATTGCTGCGCAAGCAGTTTGCCGATGTGGTGGAGGAAGAAAAGCAACTGTCCCTGGGCCTGGATGCGCTGCGGGACCTGCCTTGCGTGACGCTCGACGGCCACCGCATGCCGCTGTGGGTCAACACCGGGCTGCTGGCCGATGTTGCCCGGGCGCAGAAGCGCGGCGCCGAGGGTGTGGGCCTGTACCGCACCGAAGTGCCCTTCATGATCAACCAGCGCTTCCCCAGCGAAAAGGAACAGCTGGCGATCTATCGCGAACAGTTGGCCGCTTTCCATCCGCAACCGGTGACCATGCGCAGCCTGGACATCGGCGGGGACAAATCCCTGTCCTACTTCCCCATCAAGGAAGACAACCCCTTCCTTGGCTGGCGCGGGATACGCGTGACGCTCGACCATCCGGAAATCTTCCTGGTCCAGGCCCGCGCCATGCTCAAGGCCAGCGAGGGTCTGAACAACCTGCGCATCCTGTTGCCGATGATTTCCGGCACCCATGAGCTGGAAGAAGCCTTGCACCTGATCCACCGGGCGTGGGGCGAAGTGCGCGATGAAGGCACCGACGTGCCGATGCCGCCGGTGGGGGTGATGATCGAAATCCCGGCGGCGGTGTACCAGACCAAGGAACTGGCGCGCCAGGTTGACTTCCTGTCGGTTGGCTCCAACGACCTGACCCAGTATTTGCTGGCCGTGGACCGCAACAACCCGCGGGTTGCCGACCTGTACGACTATCTGCACCCAGCGGTGCTGCAAGCCCTGCAGAATGTGGTCCGCGACGCCCATGCCGAAGGCAAGCCAGTGAGCATCTGCGGTGAAATGGCCGGGGACCCGGCGGCGGCGGTGCTGCTGATGGCGATGGGCTTTGACAGCCTGTCGATGAACGCCACCAACCTGCCGAAAGTGAAATGGATGCTGCGTCAGATCAACCTCAGCAAGGCCCAGGAACTGCTGGCCGAAGTGATGACGATCGATAATCCGCAGGTGATCCACAGCTCCTTGCAACTGGCGCTGAAGAACCTTGGGTTGGCGCGGATGATCAATCCGGCTTCGAACAAGACGCTCTGAATCTTTAGCGACCTCATCGCGAGCAGGCTCGCTCCCACAGGGGATCTCGGTTGTTCACAACGTTTGTGTTCACTGAAGATCTACTGTGGGAGCGAGCCTGCTCGCGATGGGGCCAGAAATGACAGCACAAAATCAAACCTTAAACTCCACCTCCCCCAAATGCCCCCCAAGCGGCCCATAACTGCGCTCGACCAGATGCCGCGTCCCATCGGCATGGACAATCAGCGCCGTACTCGCTCGCGTCCCGTAAGCAGGGCTGGCGATGAACACACTCGACAACAGTGTCTCGGTCGCCAGCCCTACGCCGGTGTCCGGCAGTTCGGCTACCGGGGCCGGCTGCGGGTCGTTCAGCAGCGCCAACAAGGCCTGGGGCTGCGGGTCGTCCAGTACCTCGACCAGCGCCGCCCGGGCCTTGAGCAGCTTGGGCCATGGCGTGTTCAGCCCGGCGTTCGACAAACCGTAGACACCCTCGGCCAGTCGCTGTGGCCGGGCATCGCGGGCATTGTGGTGCCACAGTTCGGTGCCATCGCCCAACAGCAAGTTGAACCCGCCGTACTCACCGGCACGGGGCACCACTTCGCTCAAATAATCGGCAATTGAAAGATTTCCGCTCAAAAATCGCGCCACCAGTTCACCACGGGACTTGAAGCCGGGCGGCTGGGCCGGGTCGCGAATGTTGGTCAGGGCAGCGAAGCGGCCATCGGCGCCGACGCCAAGCCAGGTCCCCCCGGCTTCCAGATCGCGACCGGCATGGACATCAGGGGCGTCAGGCCATTGCCCCAGGGGCAAGGTCGGGCGCGCGTAGAACTCATCGCGGTTGGCCGCCACGATCAGTGGCCGGGCGTGGCCGGGGCGCCAGGCAAATACGATCAGGCACATCAGATAGTCCCATTAAAAATAAAGCCGAGCACAGCTGTTGTGGGTTTCACTCTACCCAGACATCGCCCCGGCATCCATCGCCTTGAGTGGAGCCCAAGGCCATGGATCCGTTACCATGCCGCTCTTGTTTCTAGGATGGGCGAGGGACGCTGGTGGAATTTGTGCTCTATCTGCTGCTCGGCGCCTGTGCCGGCGTGCTGGCCGGACTGTTCGGCGTGGGTGGCGGGATCATCATCGTCCCGGTGCTGGTATTCAGTTTTACCTTGCAGGGCTTCGACCCACTGGTGTTGACGCACCTGGCGGTCGGCACGTCCCTGGCATCGATCATCTTCACTTCGGTCAATGCCGTGCGCGAGCATCAGCGCAAAGGCGCGGTGCGCTGGCCGATTTTTGCCTGGATGACCGTTGGAATCCTGATCGGTGCCGGTTTCGGAGCCGTCACTGCCGAAGCGATTTCCGGTCCGAACCTGCAAAAAATCATCGGCGTGTTCGCCCTGATTGTCGCCGTACAACTGGGCCTGGACTTGAGGCCCAAGGCCAGCCGCACAGTTCCGGGCAAGGTCGGGTTGACGGTGGCGGGGACGGTGATCGGCTGGGCCTCGGCGATTTTCGGCATCGGCGGCGGCTCGCTGACCGTGCCGTTCCTGACCTGGCGCAGCGTGCCGATGCAACAGGCGGTGGCGACGTCATCGGCCTGCGGTTTGCCGATTGCCCTGGTCAGTGCATTAAGTTTCATGATTCTGGGCTGGCAAGAGCCGCGACTGCCGGCTCATAGTCTCGGTTTTGTTTATTTGCCGGCGCTACTGGGCATTGCCCTGA
Organism: Pseudomonas sp. N-1-13; assembly: GCF_057787095.1. Classification (NCBI taxonomy): domain Bacteria; kingdom Pseudomonadati; phylum Pseudomonadota; class Gammaproteobacteria; order Pseudomonadales; family Pseudomonadaceae; genus Pseudomonas; species Pseudomonas sp. N-1-13. Next base: position 5,656,225 of record NZ_JBYNRI010000001.1, read on the forward strand.
CGAGCATGGTCTTCGCCCGCTTCGGCGCGCGACTGGCCCATCGCCTGTCACCGCGCTTGCTCAAACGGCTGTTCGCCGCTTTGCTGTTCAGCGTGGGCTTGAGTTTTCTGCTCTGACGCAATCCTGGCTTAATCCCGAGGTGGCAGCGTCGCCCGGATATTTTTGACGTTTACGAGGAATATCAATGCTGCCTTACCCGCAGATCGATCCGGTGGCCCTGGCCATCGGCCCGCTGAAAATCCACTGGTACGGCCTGATGTACCTGATCGGCATCGGCGGTGCCTGGTTGCTGGCGTCGCGCCGGCTCAACCGCTTCGATCCGACCTGGAACAAGGAAAAGCTCTCGGACCTGGTGTTCTGGCTATCCATGGGCGTGATCGTTGGCGGACGCCTGGGTTACGTCTTGTTCTACGACCTGAGCGCGTACCTGGCCAATCCGACGCTGATCTTCGAAGTCTGGAAGGGCGGCATGTCGTTCCACGGCGGGTTCATCGGCGTGATGCTGGCAGCGCTGTGGTTCGGTAAACGCAACAACAAATCGTTTTTCGAGCTGATGGACTTCGTCGCGCCAATGGTGCCGATTGGCCTGGGGGCCGGGCGCATCGGAAACTTCATCAACGCCGAATTGTGGGGCAAGGCCACCGACGTGCCATGGGCGATGGTCTTCCCGCCGTTCAGCGACCCGGCGCAGCTGCCCCGTCATCCTTCGCAGCTGTACCAGTTCGCGCTCGAAGGCGTGGCACTGTTTGCCATCCTGTGGCTGTTCTCGCGCAAGCCACGGCCGACCATGGCCGTGTCGGGCATGTTCGCGCTGTTCTACGGGATCTTCCGTTTCATCGTTGAATTCGTCCGCGTACCAGACGCCCAACTCGGCTATCTGGCGTGGAACTGGCTGACCATGGGCCAGTTGCTGTGCCTGCCAATGATCATTGGTGGCCTGGCGCTGATCTGGCTGGCCTATCATCGTGCGCCGGCTGCGGCGGCCAAGATTTAAATTCGAACCCCGGGGCGCTGGCCCCGGGTTCAAGGACACAGGTAACCCATGAAGCAATATCTCGATCTGGTGGCCCACGTCATCAAGAACGGCACCAAGCAAGCCAACCGCACGGGTGTAAACACCATCAGCTTTCCCGGCGCCATGTTGCGCTATGACCTGAAGGACGGATTCCCGGCCATCACCACGCGCAAAATGGCCTTCAAGTCAGCCATCGGTGAGATGTGCGGTTTCCTCCGTGGGGTCAACAACGCCGCCGAATTCCGTGCCCTGGGCTGCAAGGTCTGGGATCAGAACGCCAACGAAAACGCCCAATGGCTGGCCAACCCGTTTCGCCAGGGCGAAGACGACCTGGGTGAGATCTATGGTGTGCAATGGCGCAAGTGGCCGGCCTACAAACAAATCCCTTTGAGCAACCCGGCCGCCATCGAACAGACCCTGGCCCAGGGTTACCGGCAGATCGCCGAAGGCGAAGAAAACGGTCAGGCCTACGTGGTGCTGTACAAAGCCATCGATCAGGTGCGCCAGTGCGTCGACACCATCATCAAGGACCCGGGCAGCCGGCGGATCCTGTTCCACGGCTGGAACTGCGCCCAGCTCGATGAAATGGCCCTGCCGCCGTGCCATTTGCTCTACCAGTTCCACCCGAATGTCGAGACCAAGGAAATCTCCCTGACCCTCTACATCCGTTCCAACGACCTGGGCCTGGGCACACCGTTCAACCTCACCGAAGGCGCCGCGCTGCTGAGCCTGATCGGTCGCCTGACCGGCTACACGCCACGCTGGTTCACCTATTTCATCGGCGACGCCCACGTCTACGAAAACCACCTGGACATGCTCAACGAGCAGCTCAAGCGCGAGCCGTTCCCGATGCCCAAACTGGTGATTTCCGAGCGCGTGCCGGAGTTCGCCAAGACCGGTGTGTACCAGCCTGAGTGGCTGGAGCTAGTAGAGCCGAGCGACTTCTCCCTCGAGGGCTACCAGCACCACGCGCCGATGACGGCGCCGATGGCGGTCTAAGCCACGCCACCTCTCCCCCTGTGGGAGCGAGCCTGCTCGCGATGAGGCCATTACATTCAACATAGATGTTGACTGTTAAGCCGCTATCGCGAGCAAGCTCGCTCCCACACAGAGCTCAGTGTGTTGGAGATTGACGGCAAGGACTCAATGCCCATGACTCCTGCCCACATGTGAATGCTCCACCTCCGGCGCCACCGCGCCACTCACTTCCAGGCGCTGCAAAATCCCGCATTGATCCAGGTCCGGCCCTTCGCCACAACGATGGCGCAGGTCGATCAGTTGTGCCTGCAAGGCCAGCAGACCGTCGATGCGCGCCTTGACGTGGTGGATGTGTTCGTCGATCAGCGCGTTGACGTTTTCGCACTGGTCCTGAGGGCTGTCGCGCAGGGCCAGGAGGCTGCGGATTTCTTCCAGGGTCATGTCCAGGGTGCGGCAGTTGCGGATGAACGTCAGCCGCTCGGCATGAGCCTGGGTGTAGACCCGATAATTACCATCGCTGCGGGCCGGCTCCGGCAGCAAGCCTTCGCGCTCGTAGTAGCGAATGGTTTCGACCTGGCAGTCGGTGATTTTTGCCAGTTCGCCGATCTTCATGGCGTTACCTCCAAAACAGGTGCTTGACCCTATAGTGGCTACAGGGTCTTTACTGTGCAACAGGCACTTTTCACGGACGTAACCCGATGAGCGATTCCATTCATACCCACAAGCCCGACCACGGCCATGACCACGGGCATTCCTGCTGCTCAGCCAAAGCGGCACCGTCGGTGGTCAAGCTCGGCAAGGCCCCGACGGACGGCGCTCGGCTGAGCAGTTTTCGCATCCAGGCCATGGACTGCCCCACCGAACAGACGCTGATCCAGAACAAGCTCGGCAAACTTGAAGGCGTGCAACAACTGGAATTCAACCTGATCAATCGCGTGCTGGGCGTGACTCACGACTTGCCCAACGACTCGCCGATCATTGATGCGATCCAGTCCCTGGGCATGCAGGCCGAGCCGTTGGCCCCGGGCCAGGAAAAAGAAACCAGCGAATTGCCCGCCCCGGCCAAGCCCTGGTGGCCGCTGGTGCTGTCGGGTGTCACCGCACTGGGTGCCGAGGTGATCCACTTCACCAGCGCCGCGCCGGAGTGGGTGGTCGCGCTAATGGCGTTGGTGTCGATCCTCAGCGGCGGTCTCGGTACCTACAAGAAGGGCTGGATCGCTCTGAAAAACCGCAACCTGAACATCAACGCACTGATGAGCATCGCGGTGACCGGTGCGGTGCTGATCGGCCAATGGCCGGAAGCGGCGATGGTGATGTTCCTGTTCACGGTGGCTGAATTGATCGAGGCCAAGTCCCTGGACCGGGCGCGCAACGCCATCAGCGGCTTGATGCAGATGGCCCCGGAACAGGCCACCGTGCAACAGGCCGATGGCACCTGGCAGGTGCAAGCGGTCAAGGCCATCAACCTCGGTGCACGGGTGCGGGTTCGTCCAGGCGAACGGGTGGGTCTGGACGGGGACGTCGTCGCCGGTCGCTCTACCATCGACCAGGCGCCCATTACCGGCGAGAGCCTGCCGGTGGAAAAAACCGTGGGCGACAAGGTTTTCGCCGGCACCATCAACCAGACCGGCGAACTGGAGTACACCGTGACCGCCGCAGCCGACCACTCCACCCTGGCGCGAATCATCCACGCCGTGGAGCAGGCCCAGGGCTCCCGCGCTCCGACCCAGCGCTTCGTCGATCAGTTCTCGAAAATCTACACCCCGGCGGTGTTCGCCCTGGCGTTGGCCGTGGCGGTGATCCCGCCGCTGTTCATGGGGGCGATCTGGTTCGACTGGATCTACCGGGCGCTGGTGTTACTGGTGGTGGCCTGTCCGTGTGCGCTGGTGATTTCCACCCCGGTGACCATTGTCAGCGGCCTCGCCGCAGCGGCGCGCAAAGGCATTCTGATCAAGGGCGGCGTGTATCTGGAGGGTGGCCACAAGCTCGACTATCTGGCCCTGGACAAGACCGGCACGATCACCCATGGCAAGCCGGTGCAGACCGACTACGTTCCACTCGACCCGACAGTGGAAGCGACGGCACCCGCTTTGGCCGCCAGTCTTGCCGCCCGTTCCGACCATCCGGTCTCCCACGCAATCGCCAACGCAGTTGTGGATAAACAGCAGGCGCCGCACGCTGTGGATAACTTTGCAGCGCTGCCGGGACGCGGGGTACGCGGCGATATCAACGGCCAGACCTATCATTTGGGCAATCACCGTCTGGTGGAAGACCTGGGCCTGTGCTCTGCCGAGCTGGAAGAGAAGCTCTTCGCCCTGGAAAAACAAGGCAAGTCCGTGGTGCTGTTGCTCGACCACTCAGGCCCCTTGGCGCTGTTTGCCGTCGCCGACACGGTGAAGGACTCCAGCCGCGAAGCCATCCAGCAACTGCATGAGCTGGGTATCAAGACCCTGATGCTCACCGGCGACAACGCCCATACCGCCGAAGCGATTGCCGCACAGGTGGGCATGGATCAGGCCCGAGGCGATCTGTTGCCAGGCGACAAACTGCAAGCCATCGAGGATCTGTATGCCTTGGGTCACCGGGTCGGCATGGTGGGCGACGGCATCAACGACGCCCCTGCCCTGGCGCGCTCGGAGATCGGCTTCGCCATGGCGGCGGCGGGCACCGACACCGCCATTGAGACCGCCGATGTCGCCCTGATGGACGATGACTTGCGCAAGATCCCGGCGTTCATCCGCCTGTCGCGGCAGACTTCGAGCATCCTGAAACAGAACATCGCTTTGGCGCTGGTCATCAAGGCGATCTTTCTGGGATTCACCTTTGCCGGGTTTGCCACCATGTGGATGGCGGTGTTTGCCGACATGGGGGTGAGTTTGCTGGTGGTGTTCAATGGGTTGCGGTTGTTGCGTAAATAGAGGTGATGAGGCACCCGCATCGCGAGCAGGCTGAACTGGCCTAATGATTTTGGACACTTCAATCGGGCGCTATGATGGCGCCCAAATCTGAGGTGTTTGGATATGCGCAAATCTTATTCCAGTGAGTTCAAGCTCAAGGCTGCCAGCATGGTGCTGGACGAGGGCCAGTCCGTTCCCGAAGTCTGTGCCAGCCTGGATATTGGCCCTACCGCCTTGCGCCGTTGGGTCGACCAGGTTCGCAAAGAGCGCTTGGGTTCGACCCCCGAGGGGGCTAAGGCGATTACCGCCGATCAGCGAGAGATTCAGCAGCTCAAAGCGTTGCTCAGGCAAAAAGACCTGGACATTGAAATCCTAAAAAAGGCCAGTGCTCTCCTGCTTTTGGACTCCAAAGATCATTCTCGTTGATCAACGAGCTGGACGAGCAGTACGGCGTTAACAATTGCTGTCGGGCGTTTGGGGTCAACCGCAGCAGCTTTTACGCCTGGCGTCAGCGCCAAGGCAAGGTGAAGCCTGAGCGGGAGAAACTCAAAGCCGTGCTGGTCGAGCATCACAAGGAATCCAGAGCATCCGCCGGGTCTCGCACCCTTTCCAAGGAACTGCAAGCAAAGGGGCATCGTGTCGGGCGACATCTGGCTCGCAGTTTGATGCGCGAAGCCGGTGTTGCCAGTCATCAGCGGCGGCGGCACAAGTACAAATCTTCCGGCGTGGAAGCGCTGGTAGCGCCGCATGTGCTCAAGCGCAAGTTTGATGTCACGGCGATCAACCAGGTGTGGTGTGGAGATGTGACGTACATCAAGGTGGGTAAGCGCTGGATGTATTTCGCGGCAGTGTTGGATTTGTTTGCTCGCCGGATCGTGGGGTGGTCGTTTTCAATGATTTCCGATGCCACGCTGACCTGCGAAGCGTTGCGAATGGCGGTTCAATTGCGAGGCTGTCCAAAAGAGGTGCTGTTTCATTCTGACCAAGGTTGCCAATACACCAGCCACAAATTCAGGAATGAGATGCGCAAGCATGGACTCCTGCACAGCATGAGTCGTAAAGGTGAGTGCTGGGACAACGCCCCGATGGAGCGTTTCTTTGGGAGCCTGAAATCAGAGTGGGTGCCAGACGATGGCTACAGCTCGGAGCATGAAGCCCGCGTGGATGTGCAACGTTATGTGATGCGATACAACAACGTCAGGCTCCATAGCTACAACGACTACCGGTCGCCGGTAGCCATGGAGAAACTGGCGGCGTGAAACCTTAACTGGTGTCCAGAATTACTTGACCAGTTCAGGCTCGCTCCTACAGTAGATCTCAGCGGCCACACGTGGTGTACAACCGAGATCCAATGTGGGAGCGAGCCTGCTCGCGATGGGGCTGCACCGCAGCCCCAATGATTCAACGCCTGTTCAGTCGCGCTTGGGCTCGCGAATCTTGTACCAGGCCACATACAACGCCGGCAGGAACAACAACGTCAGCAGGGTGGCGATGATGATCCCGCCGATCATCGCGTAGGCCATCGGCCCCCAGAACACTTCCCGGGCAATCGGGATCATCCCCAGGCTCGCGGCGGCCGCGGTGAGCAGAATCGGCCGACGCCGATGTTCGGTGGCTTGCACCACCGCATCCCAGGGCTCGTACCCGTCACGTTCATACTCATCGATCTGGGTCACCAGGATCACCGAGTTGCGGATGATGATGCCGATCAGTGCCAGTATCCCGAGGATCGCCACAAAACCCATGGGCGTGCCCGTCGGCACCAGCGCCAGCACCACGCCGATCAACCCAAGGGGCGCGACGCTGGCCACCAGGAACATCTTCTGCACACTGTGCAGCTGGATCATCAGGAAGGTCGCCATCAAAAACAGCATCAGCGGCACGACGCTGGCGATCGGCCCTTGGGCTTTGCTGCTTTCTTCCACCGTCCCCCCGGTGGCGACCTTGTAGCCCGCCGGCAGGCCGGCAGCGAATTGATCGATGGCCGGTTGCAGTTGCTTCACCAGATCGGTGGGCTGGATTTCATCGCGCACCGCGGCCTTGATGGTAATGGTGGGCTTGCGGTCGCGACGCCACACCAGGGGTTGTTCCAGTTCATAGCGCACTGTGGCGAACGCCAGCAGCGGAATGGAGGTGCCGCTCGGCGTGACGATCTGCAAGTTCTGCAGGGTCTCCGGCGAACCGCGCTCGGCGTCTTCGGCACGACCGACCACGTTGATCAGGTATATGTCGTCATTGACCTGGGTCACCGGCGAACCGCTGACGATACTGTTCATCAGCCTGGCCACGTCCTCCGAAGACAAGCCCAGTTGCCGCGCCCGGTCTTGGGCAATGTCGATACGCAGCACCTTGCCCGGCTCGTTCCAGTCATAAATGATTTCGCCGATGTGGGTGTTCTTGTCCAGTTCGCTGGCAAGTTCGATGGCGTGCTTGCGCACCTGGTCGATGTCCTTGCCGCTGACCCGGTACTGGATCGGCCGCCCCACCGGCGGGCCCATTTCCAGGGCCTGCACGTAGCTGCCAATGCCGACGAAGTCCTCGCGCAGACGCTTTTGCAGGCGTTCGGTGAGGGCCGTGCGCGACTCCAGGCCTTTGCTGACGATCACCAGTTGCGCGTAGTACGGATTCTGCAACTGCTGGTCCAGCGGCAGGTAGAAACGAATCGCGCCCTCACCGATGTAGGTGCTCCAGCGCTCGATGTCCGGGTCGCCCTTGAGCGTCGCCTCCAGGCGATCGACCGCCTTGCGGGTCTCGTCCATCGAAGCGTTCTGCGGCAGGTTCAAGTCCACCAGAATTTCCGGGCGGTCCGAAGACGGGAAGAACTGGTTCTGCACAAAACGCATGCAAAACACCGACAACGCAAACAGCAGCACGGTGATGCCAATGGCCCACCAGCGATTGCGCATCGCCCACAGCAAGCCGCCATTGAAAGCCCGGCCGATCCGTCCTGGCTCGTTGCTGTGGGGTTTCACATTGGTACTGAGGATGTGCACGCCGATCACCGGGGCGAACAGCACCGCGACGATCCACGACACCAGCATCGCCACGGCAATGACTGCAAACAGGGTAAAGGTGTACTCGCCGGCGGAGCTGGCGTTCAGGCCGATGGGCACGAACCCGGCCACGGTCACCAGGGTCCCGGTGAGCATCGGGAACGCCGTTGAGGTGTAGGCGAAGGTCGCGGCCTGCTCCTTGGTTTCACCTTTCTCCAGGCGCGTGACCATCATTTCCACGGTGATCATCGCGTCGTCCACCAGCAGACCGAGGGCGATGATCAGCGCACCGAGGGAAATCCGCTGCATGGTGATGCCGCTGTATTCCATGAACACAAAGACCATCGCCAATACCAGCGGAATCGAGCAGGCCACCACCAGCCCGGCCCGTAAGCCAAGGCTGATAAAGCTGACCACCAGCACGATAATCACCGCCTCGAACAACGCGCTGGTGAAACCGCCGACCGCTTCCTCCACCACTTCGGCCTGGTCCGACACGGTATGCACGTCGACGCCCACTGGCAGATCGGCGGTCAGTTCGTTCATGCGCGCGTGCAGTGCCTTGCCGAATTCCTGGATGTTGCCGCCCTTCTTCATCGCAATGGCCAGGCCAATGGCCGGCGTGCCATTGAAGCGAAACATTGGGGTCGCGGGGTCGACATAACCGCGACTGATGTCAGCGATGTCGGCCAGGCGATAAAAACGATCATTGAGCCGCAGATTGACGTTGGCCAGGTCCTTTTCCGACTGGAACTGCCCGGAAGTGCGTACGGAAATCCGCTCCGGCCCGGCGTCGATCACCCCGGCGGGAGTCACAGCGTTCTGGGATTGCAGGCTCTGCACCACCTGGCGCTGATCAATACCCAGCGCGGCGAGCTTGCGGGTCGAAAAATTCAGGTACAGGACTTCATCCTGCTCGCCCACCATCTCGACCTTGCCCAGGCCCGGTACCTCACGGATTTCGGCGCGCACTTGCTCCACATAATCGCGCAACTGACGCATCGAAAGCCCGTCGCCGGTGAAGGCATAGACCGACCCGTACACATCGCCGAATTCGTCGTTGAATCCCGGGCCCTGCAGGCCCTGGGGGAAGTCACCACGGATGTCGTCGATCTTCTTGCGAACCTGATACCAGATCCCGGGGATTTCCTCGGCGTCGGTGGTATCGCGCAGGTACACGAACACCGTCGACTCCCCTGGTCGGGTATAGCTTTTGACATAGTCGAGAGAGTCGAGCTCTTCGAGTTTTTTCTCGATGCGGTCGGTGACCTGCTTGAGGGTTTCCTCCTGGGTCGCGCCAGGCCAACGAGTCTGGATGACCATGGTCTTGATGGTGAACGAGGGGTCTTCTTCGCGCCCCAGGTTCATGTAGGAAAACACCCCCATCAACAGGGCGACGAACATTAAGTACCAAACAAACGACTGATGCCGCAGGGCCCATTCGGATAAGTTGAAAGGCCCTTTCATCGTGCGTCCTCGTCGAGTTTCACTTTCTGCCCCGGCTGGAGGCTGTTCACACCGGCGCTGACCACACGGTCGCCGGGCTTGATGCCATTGGCCACCAGCACCGAGTCGGTGGAGCGGCTGAGAATCCTCACCTCTCGGGGGGAAACGGTCTGACTCTGCGGATCGACAAGCCAGATCCGCGTTGTGCCATCAACCTCTTGCAAGGCACTGAGCGGCAGCTCGATGCGCGGCTCGATGGTGGAGCTCAGGGTCACGCTGATGGCCGTGCCCAGGCGAAAGCCTGGCGGTGTATCGCCCAGGGTCAGCCGTGCGCGGCGCGTGCGGGTGGCGCTTTGGGCCTGGGGTTCGATCTCGCGCACGGTGGCGGTCGTGCGGATGCTCGGGTCCAGTTCCCCGGCAACCTCGAACACGACATCGGCGGGCAGGCGCTCAGCCAGGCCGGCCGGCAGGTCGATCACCGCTTCCTTGATGTCCGGGCGCGCCAGGGTCACCACTTGCTGGCCGGCAGTGACCACCTGCCCGGCCTCGGCATTCCAGGCCGTGACGACGGCATCGTGGTCGGTGTGCAACTGGCTGTAGTTGAGTTGGTCGCGAGCCTGCTCCACCGATGCACGGGCCTGTTCCAGGGAAGCCGCGGTGGTTTTCAGATCGGTCTGGGCAATGTCCAGTTGCGCCTGCGCGCCGACACCACGGTCGAACAACTGCTGCTGGCGACGGGCATTAGCCTGGGCATTGATGTACTGCGCCTCGATCCGTGCCAGGTCGCCCTGGGCGGCGCGCAACTGGTTCTGTTGATCGGTGGGGTCGAGGGTAGCGAGCAAATCACCCTTCTTCACTTCGGCGCCGACATCGACGTTGCGGCTGGCGATCCGTCCCGGCACGCGGAAGCCCACATTGGTCTCGTAACGGGCCTGGATGCTGCCGGCGAAGCGCCCAAGGGCTTGCTGGTCGAGCGCGCGAACCTCGATGGACAACACCGGGCGCACCGGCTCAGGTGGCGGCTCTTCCTTCGAGCATGCCACCAGCAACAGACCGGCCGAGACCATCCATAAACGCTTCATGGCTGGACTCCCGTCGGGGATTTCTCATGGGTATTTTCAGCGATCTCTACGCGCACGCCGGGATGCAGCAATTGCCCACCCGCGGTGACCACTGTCTCACCCCCCTTGAGCCCGTCGCTGATGATGACCTTTCCGGTGAGATACCGGCCGACGGTGACATTGTGCAACTGCGCCTTGCCTGCATCGTCCACCAGCCACACCGCCGGATCGTGAAGGTTCTTGGTCAGCGCCGACCAGGGCAGTTCCACGGCGGTCTTGCCGGCAGACTTGGCGGTGGCACTGACCACCGAACCCAGGCGCATGCCTTCGGGTAACTCACTGAGCGTCACCTTGACCTGCACGGTGCCGGTTTCAGCGGAAACCGCCGGGGTGATCTCGCGCACCGTACCGGTGGTCTTGATGGCCGGGTTGTCCAGCAGGCTGATGACGATGGCGGGATCCGAGGGCGGTTCGCGCAACAGTGACTCGTAGATATTGAACACGGCGTCGCGCTCTCCGTCCTGGGCCAGGCTGAAGATCGGTTCCGTGGCCTGCACCACCTGGCCGACCTCCGCCTGCCGTGCCGTGATGATGCCCGGAGCCTCGGCGATCAGCGCGGTATAGCTCAGTTGTTCGCGGGCGTTGGCCAACTGGGCCTGGGCAGCGGTCAGCGCACTCTGGCTGCTGCGCAGTTGCGCCTGGGCCGTGTCATATTCGCTCTGGCTGGTATAACCCTTGGGCAAGAGTTTTTGCTGGCGCACGAACGCCGCCGCACTCTGCTTGACCCGCGCCTGTTCGGCAGCCACCTGAGCCTGGGCGGAGTCGACACGAGTCTGCAGATCCTGGGGGTCGAGCCGGGCGAGCACCTGTCGAGCCGAAACCCGGTCACCGACATCCACCTTGCGCTCGACGATCTTGCCGGCCACGCGGAACGACAAATCGGTCTGCACCCGAGCCTGGACGTCACCGGTGAGGGTCACCGAGGCGGCATATTCGGTGGGCACGGCCTGTTGCACGAAAACCCTCGGCAGGGCCTTTTCCTCGGGTTTTTCATCACCGCATCCGGCCAACACCACACACAAGCCAAGGCCAACCAGAACTTTACTTCGAGGACCAGCCATGCAGACTCCTTTGCGTTGTACGGACGTACCAGTGACGATACGACTGTGAGCTTAGAACAGGGTTCAACACCTGCCACAGGATCACAATGGATACACCCATCAGGCAGACTAGTGCCTTTGCGGCAGCGGGAAAAATTTGCACATGCTCAAGACACTGGCGGTGGCCAACTACCGCTCGATCAACAAACTGGTGATCCCCCTGGGCCGGCTGAACCTGATCACCGGCCCCAACGGCAGTGGCAAATCCAATCTGTATCGTGCCCTGCGCCTGTTGGCGGAGACCGCCCAGGGTGGCGTGGTCAACGCCCTGGCCCGCGAAGGCGGGCTGGACTCGACCTTCTGGGCCGGGCCGGAAGTGATCAGCCGGCGTATGCGCAACGGCGAGGTGCCCATCGGAGCTACGGTGCGGCTCAGCACGAAACGTCTGCGCCTGGGTTTTGCCGGGGAAGATTTCAGCTATTCGATTTCCCTCGGCCTGCCGGAACCGAGTTTGTCCGCGTTTTCGCTGGACCCTGAAATCAAGCGCGAATGCATCTGGGCCGGCCCGGTGTTTCGTCCCGCCAGCCTGCTGGTGGATCGCAACGGGCCCATGATCCGTGCCCGGGACGGTCGCACCTGGGACGTCCTGGCTCAGTACACGCCCACCTTTGACAGTTTGTTCGACCAGGTCGGCAGCCTGCGCACCTCACCGGAGGTGCTGCAGATGCGCGAGTTCATTCGTCGCTGGCGCTTCTATGACCACTTTCGCAGCGACGCCGACGCCCCGGCGCGCCAGCCGCAACTGGGCACCCGCACGCCGGTGCTGCACCACGATGGGCGTGACCTGGCCGCTGCCCTGCAAACCATTCTTGAGATCGGCGACGATCAAGCCCTGCACTCGTCCATCAGCGACGCATTCCCCGGTGCCCGGCTGCATATCGAGAAACTGCAAGGCGGGCGTTTCGGCATCGAGTTTCATCAGCATGGCTTGCTGCGCCCGCTGTCGGCTGCCGAACTTTCCGACGGGACCCTGCGCTATCTGCTGCTGATAGCCGCACTGCTCACCCCGCGCCCACCCTCGCTGATGGTGCTCAACGAACCGGAAACCAGCCTGCACCCGGACCTGTTGCCGGCCCTGGCGCGGTTGATCATCCGCGCTTCAGCGCACTGTCAGGTCTGGGTGGTCTCCCATGCCCGGCGCTTGATCACCGCCTTGCAGCAGGACAACGACTGCAATTGCATCGTGCTGGAGAAAGATCTGGGCCAGACCGGGATCGTCGGCCAGGGAATACTGGATGCGCCGGCCTGGAGCTGGCCGGATTGATCGACGGTATTTGCAGGGGCCAAGTAAGAAGGCTATTTTTCCACTGGCTGTAGGACGGGTCTATTTCTCGACGGACCTCTCCAAGGAACCGCAGCTTATGGCCAGACTGCCTGGCCCCCATCACAAGGAAGATCACAATGGCTGACGTGAAAGCCCCGCAACACCTCGACCCACGCGACATCGTCAAACTGCTCGTGGCCCTGCGCCGCGCATTGAAAGAACCGCCTGCATAGCTACATCGATCAAGACGGGTTCTGAGCGTCGGCACAAAAAAACGCCGACGCTGGCAAAGCCGTCGGCGTTGAAACTTCAAATCCTTGCTGTTCGATCAGAACGCCGGCAGTACCGCGCCGCTGTATTTCTTCTCGATAAATGCCTTCACTTCCGGGCTGGTCAGGGCCTTGGCCAGTTTCTGCATGGCCGGGCTGTCCTTGTTGTCCGGGCGGGCCACCAGGAAGTTCACGTACGGCGAATCCGAACCTTCGATCACCAGCGCATCCTTGGCCGGGTTAAGACCCGCTTCCAGGGCGTAGTTGGTGTTGATCATGTCCAGGTCGACCTGATCCAGCACACGCGGCAGCATGGCCGATTCCAGCTCCTTGAACTGAAAGTTTTTCGGGTTCTTGGCGATGTCCTTGGGCGTGGCCAGGGCGTTTTTCGGGTCTTTGAGCTCGATCAGGCCCGCCTTCTGCAACAGGATCAGGGCGCGACCACTGTTGCTGCCTTCGTTGGGGATGGCGATGGTCGCGCCGTCCTTGAGTTCGGCCAGGCTTTTGACTTTCTTCGAGTAACCACCGAACGGTTCCACATGCACGCCGATCACGGTCACCAGATCGGTGCCTTTGCCTTCGTTGAAGCTCTTGAGATACGGCAGGGTCTGGAAGTAGTTGGCGTCCAGGCGCTTCTGATCAACCTGTACGTTGGGTTGAACGTAGTCGGTGAACACCTTGATTTGCAGGTCCACGCCTTCTTTGGCCAGGGCCGGCTTGATCAGCTCAAGGATTTCAGCGTGGGGCACCGGGGTGGCCGCCACGACCAGTTTCTCCGCCGCCTGGGCCAGACCCGAGGTCAGGGCTGCTGCCAACGCGGTGAATAACAGAACCTTTTTCATGCAGTGTCCTTATCGAAGATCACCGTCGTCATGGACCACGGTCAAACAATGGAAGTGCCAGCGAAGTGCTATCGCTGGCGTGATGTGGACGATACCGATATTTTTTATGCCTTAACAATATCTTTTATTGAGGTGCTTATACCCATAAGCCATAAATGAGCAGGCGTAATTTCCTCGTCAGGCAAATCGGATATCGGCGCTTCGCTTCCTGACGTCACCATAGATTTCGTCCTGTGCCTGCCAAAGCGACTGGCTGCCGAAAAATTCGTCCGCGCGCTGGAGATACTCTTTGGCTTTTTCGATGTACCGGTCTCTATCGATCGTGTACCTGACGCCGTCAACCGGATACTTGACGTAACCGACCACATCCTTGGCTGTCAGTACATTCCTCAGGTCGTTTTGCACAGCGATGAAGTTACGCCGCCCGCCTTCAGGAACCAGACGGCTCGCGGCCTTGGCATATTCACCAACACGTACCGCACGCAAGGCATTGCCACGATTCAATGTCACGGTATCACCGAGTGCCTCGACGGTTTTCTGCAACGCCACGCTTGTGCCTTTGCCCAATACCTTGCCCGCCAGGGAAGCCCCGCCGGACACAACACCCAGCGCAATACTGGTGTAACTGAGAATCTGCGTGGCGACGGCATCCGGGGCTGCCTCCGTCAACACCACCGATGCAATCGATGCCGCGCCTGACACCACTTCCAGCGTCAACGCCGCCGCGGCCGAAAATGACACCCCGACCAAAGGTGCGGATGCGCCAAGGGTCGCAAGGGTCAATGCGACGGAAGCCACAGCAAAAGCAGCAGTAAGACCTATCTTGACCCAACCCCAGGCAGAAATATGGCCTGTCGGGTCGCTGAGATTGATCGGGTCTCCCAGACAATAGGCATAAGGATTGAGGCCGCCGCCATCGAACGGGCTCCAACTGTCGGGCCGGTGGAATCGCATCAGTACCGGATCGTAAACCCGGTAGCCATTACCCAGCAGGTAACATCCCGTCACGGGGTCCAGCGGCTCGCCATTGAAACCGAACAGGCTACCCAACCCGTCGGACACCGGGCGTTGCCCATAGGGTGAATAAGCCTGCGTGGTGGTGTCTGCACCGGAAAGTGCCTGCAGGACGTTGCCGTAAGCGTCGGTGCAAAACAGCGCCGTCTCCTGGCCTTGCAACAGGGCCAGCAACTGCCGCCCTTCGCGCACGATGCTGCGCCTCTCGTCACCCGCCACTTCGCTGCACAACTGCTCTTGATGGTGGAAACGCCGGTATGCCTTCTCCCCCGTCAGCTCAAAGGCATGGAGCCAATCCGAGGCGTCATACCGATAGCGGGCCAACGTCGATCTGGAGTCCGCCGACGTCACGCTTTCCAGGCGGCCCAACTCGTCATACAGCAGCCTGCGCCCTTGCCCATCGTTGAGCAGATTGCCGTCCGCGTCATAACTGAAGGTTGTATTGCCCGCCACATAGTCGGGATGACTGTGGATGACGGCACTGAGTTGCGTTTTGTCAGCCAGGTCATACCGATAGTTCGCAATGTTCTCGCCACCGACGAAACGGGTGGTGACCTGACGAATGTTATCGAGATAGTCGTAAGTGAAATCCTGGGAAACGATAACTTTTCCCTGCGTATCCACGGGCGCCTGCTCACCCTTGCAGGCGTAACGCTCCAAGCGGCCACGCAGATCATAGGTGAACGATTCCAGGCGCAGGAGGACGTTCCCGACCTTGAGCGTGCGCTGGCTGAGCTTATCGCCGGGGCCGAACGACTGGGCCAACTCCAGGACGTCTTTTTCCTGGGAGGAGGAACGTCGAAGAACCTCGCGGCCAAACTCGTCGTACACCAGGTCGGTGACCATCGACAGGCCCGATTGAGCGTCGGTGACGGTGATACAACTGAGGTGCTCTTGAGCGTTGTACGAGTAGGCGACGCAGACTCGGCCTTGGGTGATGCCCGACAACCGTCCTGTCTCGTCATAAAGACAGGTGCGATCCGCGCCGTTGACGTCTGTATGGCAAATCGGCTTTCCCATCAACGAGTGGGTTTGCGAACTTTCGAACCGGTCGAGCGCAGTTACCCATTTTTCCTGCTTGAGCCGACCGGACGCAGAATATTCCATGCGTCGCTGCACCAGCGCGTTGGCCGACTCCTGGAGCAGGCCGGTGCGCGGATCAAAACGATGCCTTGTCGAAACCGGCGCCTGGCTGCCTGCGCGCTCGGTGACACAATCATCGAGCAACGGATCAAGGGTGAACCGCAGGACTTTGCCGGCCGCAGTGATCCTCTGTGAAGCGTTCCTGCTGGAGCCTTCATAGACCAATCGTTCAGTGCGACCACCTGAGCGATTGAGCGTAATACGCATCAGCCCATCGTAGGTTCGGCTACCCACCACGTAGTCATTGGCGCTGATTTGCGTGGGATGGTCACCCTGGCTGTGTACCGCGTACTGCTTCTTGATGACCGTACCGTCGGGCAAAACCGTACTCAGGACCCTCCCCGCCAGATCGTAGCTGAAGCGAGTCACCGCCCCGTCAGAAGCCCTTTGCCTGATGCACCGTCCCAGCCCATCGTATTCGTAGGCGGTGACCTCTCGAACAACGCCTGACAGGTCCACCCGTTCGATGCGCGACGGTTTGCCAAAAACGTTCGTGAACGTACGCGTCTTGCCGGCGCCTTCCATCCACTGTGTGCGAGTGAGCGCTACCGGGTCGACCTCATCATGCACGATCACCTGTCCACGGCGACGGACGCGGCTCTGATGTCCCCACGGGTCATACTCGTACAGGGTCTTCAGTGATTTCGCCTGGCCCTCGAACCAGTCGGTTTCTTCATCCGCCTTCAGGCGCCCGAGGCTGTCGTATTCGGCCTGATAGATCAGGCGCATGGGCGCGCCAGGCATATCGACATCCTGCTTCTGGACGCTGATGGTGCGGCCGACCCCGTCACTGCGGGTCGCTGTCTGGACACCCCGCGAATCCGTGACGATGACCGTGACAAACGGATCTTCGGGTGTGAACGGTTGATAGGTGAATTGACGCGACGCTGCGCTGTCGGTGCCTGGCATCACCGTTTCACGGATCAGTTGCCCCAGCGAATCGTATTTCATGCTGACGCTGCTGCCCCCGGATTCACGGGTCTTGATCAGCCAGTCACACTCGTCATGCCAGCTCTGTCGCAAGTGCCTCACGCCTTCGGCGCTAAAGGTCTGGTCGGTGCGGACATGCCCGTTTTCACGCTGGTAGGCATAATGGTATTCAGTCCGCACACCGCCTACCGTTTCAACTTTGCTTTGCAGCCTCGCATGGAAGACGTCATTGACGTCATTGACGTACTTTAATCGACAGTCCACCCGTGGCTCGCTGACGCCGTCTTCGTACAGTGTTTCACTGGCGAGCTGCACACAACGGCCGCCACCGGGACGTAACGAAGGCAGCTCAGCGTAGGTGTAACGGACCACCGTTGTAGGCGCGGCAGCGAAGTCAGGGGAAGCGAAAATCGACTTCTGTTTGAGCAAGGACGGCACGCCCAATGGACTGGCAGGGCAGTCAGCATCCCCTTGTGCGGGGAAGTATTCATAGACTTCACGCACTCCGCTCGGACTGGTCTTTTCCAGCAGATTCCCATGTTCATCATAGGACGTGCGGGTGACCTCGCTTCTGATTCTACTGCGCCCCGCATCCGCGGCATCGCTGCTGTCAAAGAAGCTGTCGCGCACCACGCGTTGCATCTGGAACTGTGGGGGCTGATCCTCGAAAGCCCTATTGGGGACATCGTGGTATTCGATCTCCCGCAGTTGCATCTTGCCGCCACTGATCGTTCTTTGCGAAATCATCGAATGAAAGCGGTTGTAGGTACGCGTGACGCGAGACGCCTCACGCTGACCACCTTCATCCAGGGCGATCTGTATCTGGGTGCAAGCGTACTCGTACTGCCCGCTCAAGCCATAAAGCACATCACTGTCAGCGGTCCAGAGCGCCCGCGAATCGAACCCGAGAAAGTTTCTGCGCGAGTATTCATATTTGCTCATCATGGCCGGCTGCCCCCCGCCGGGGGACATGACCGACTGGACGACAACCGGCAACGAAGAGACCGGCGCCCCCGTAGGCAAGCGATGTCCCTCAGGCCTGTAACTGAGCGTTTCCTGCGCGCCGCTTGGCTGTTGGACGTTGGTCATCAGCAAAAAACCATTGATTCGCCGATAACCAAAGGACCACATCAACTGATTATTTTCGGCCGTGACCAGAATGATGCGCTGGAGTAGTTCATTGTTGAGCGCGAACCGGTATTGGAGTCTTTTTGAAGGCATATCCGGCCACAAGGTAATGGTCGGTGGCGTTCCTCCGTTCTGGGCATAGTCGATACTCAACAGGCGGTGATGTTGGTGATAAACCTCCGTCAGACGTCGCTGTCCAGAGATGAGCCTGTAGGCATAGCGCGTTTGCTTGCCATTGGGGCAATACGCATGCGTCAGCAGCCACTCCTCAGCCGTTGCAGAGGGGCGCGAGAGTATTTCGGTCCGCCCATCTATGTGCTCAATGACAAGTTCATCGCCTTGCACCGTAACGTTCAGGTTATCGAGCTTTTTATCCTTGAACGCGGCCTGGCCTTCGCTGACCAGAAGCTGATAGGTCACGCCGTTCGACAGTGTCAGCTTGCGTCGGCGTTGCTCATAGCTGCAGGTGCGCAGGGACCAGCCGATGCCTAAACCCATGTTTTGATTATTGAAGGAATCATATGAAAGGGTAAGCGGCACCTTCGACCCGCCGGCTGCGTCAGTGGGCGCTGCATCCAGCGCCACGCTGCAACTATAACTACCGGTACGAGGATCAACACCCGAGCGAATGAAACTATCAAACCTGAAGGCAGCCGAAGTTAACTGCTCTTTGAATGGAACTGAGCGACTCATCTATTCTTCCTTGAACATGGTTTCTGATTTACCGGGCGACCCAGACCGCCAACGTCTCTTCAGTTATCCCGACGCGCAGTTGATGGAAATTTCCAAATACATCACGCATTTCCAGTGCAGCGCTGTTTCTATTCTCTCGGACCCACACCGGCCCACCCTTTTTTCCGAACGCCAGAACGAATGCAACCACGCCCTTTTCGCTTAAATTCCTTCCTACCGCATCCGGCCGCTCCCAACTCAAATAGGCTGACGTTCGTATTGCGCGGCCATCGCCATAGCCCACCACGTAATAACCCGAGTATCGATTGTCCGGGCTTCCTATCTGAAGATGCGTCCTCATATAAAAGTCCGCCATAAATTCCATTCGCTGCTGGTCAACGATCAACTCCAGGACAAAACCCTCGACTTTCGCGATATCAGGCGATTGGCTGGAATAGTAGGCGGGGATGGTGCGAACAGAGTACTGCTCACTTCGGTAAACAGCGGGCGCCAGTGGAATCAATACCAGAGAGCCAAACTCGCTGGCCTTGGAAGATAGAAATTTTTTGCCATCGGCCCGCGTGATGCACAGCTGTAAATCTATCGGTGTGTCGGAACGGGTCGTGACATAAAAATCTTTGGTGTAAACAAACTCACCCGACGGCACCGAGCCTTGGATAGGGCCATTCGGAGGAAGCTGGCGAAAACGGCTGTCCTCCCGCTCGGTGTACCTCCAGTCTTTGATGTCTTCGCGGTGCCGGTCTTTGGTCAATGCCAATCCGGTCAATGCATCGACCAGAACAATGGAGTCCAGCTCGGACTGGCTTAGAGCGACACTGCCCCAGAGCCAGTCTTCGACCTCGACAACCACTTTAACCTTCAATTGCTGATAACCGTTGCGGTACAACTGATTACCGCCCGAGACTGAAAAAATCTTAAAGGTTTTCAGGTCCGACCATGTCGCCACGCCAGGTTCATTATTCTTAAGTTCCATTTTCAAATCCTTAGTCCGTTACTTGATTGATAAGTGGCAGCCTTCCAGTTTGGTCGCCACATTGCTTGCGCCATTTAATTAACCATCACTACGGCGCCACCAATCAAGATCAAAACCCAGACAAATTATTTGAATGACAACTTATAACTGGCCGCAAAATGAAACAGCCCCGACATTTACGGGATCCGCGCAACAACAACGCCGACAATATAAAAATCATCAGCGCTCAAATGATTCAGTAACATTATTGACGCAGGCATCAGATCCCGGCGATCCATGTCTTTAATCGCTCAAGTTGTTGCCGGTCACCTTGCCTGATCAACTCAAGAACCATTTGCTCATTCACCGTTGCGGGTGTCGGTTGATGCGGTAAATTGAGATGTTCTGGCAATATTTGATCGCCGGTGCTCACCAGCAACGCAAAATGAATGACGTTCTCCAACTCGCGGGTATTGCCCGGCCAGTCGTGCCGTTCCAGCGCGTGCTGCGCGGCTTCGCTGATCAGCGGCACCGCCAGGCCGAGGCGCTGGCTGTAGATGCCCAGGAAGTACTCGGCCAGGGACAGGATATCGCCCACCCGCTCGCGCAAAGCCGGCAACTCGAGTTGACCTTCACTGAGATAGTCATAGAGCCGTTGGTGGAATTTACCGGCTGCCACTGCTTGCGCCAGATCGATGCTGGTGGCCGCAACCAGGCGCACATCCACAGGGCTGGGCTGGTGGGCGCCGACGCGGATGACTTCGTGGTTCTCCAGAGCCGCCAACAATTTTAGCTGGATCGGCAGCGGTAAATCGCCGATCTCATCCAGATAAAGGGTGCCGCCATTGGCCGAGCCGAACCAGCCGGCGCGGCTACTGGCCGAGCCGTTGTGGCTGCCGACGGCATAACCGAACAATTCGGCGTCGGCGTAAGTCGGGCTGATCGCAGCGCAATTGACCGAAACGAACAGCCCACCGCGAGCGCTTTCACGATGCAAGTAACGGGCAAGCAACTCCTTGCCCGTACCGGTTTGGCCGCGAATCAGTACAGCGATCGAGCGCGGCGCCAGTTGCTCCAATGCGTGGCGTAGTTGCCGCGAACGCGGGTCGACGAACACCAACGCCTTGGCGCGAATGCTCAGGGGGCTTTTTTGTGCGTCGGGAAACGTCAGCAACGGCTGACCCAGTGTTTCATGCAAGCTCATGGCAGACTCCCGCCCCAACCGCCGGGAGACGGGAGGGCAAAAAAATTCAGGCGCGACGCAGGGCGTGGTGCTCCATGCGGGTTTGCAGACGATAGAGATAGGCGAACCCCTGCTCCCAACGTTGATGGCCAGACTTGACATTGATATGCCCCGCCCCGGCCAGAATCCCGGCCTCGGCGCCCCAATGACGCGCCAGTTCAAGCGCGCGCTCAACGCTTACGGCGGGGTCATTGTCGGAACTGACCACCTGGCTCGCAAATGGCAGCAGATCGGTGGGAATCGGCGCGAAGTTGCGCAACGCAGGCGCGCAGGCCGGCCGTTCGACATCCGCCGGCGCCACCAGTAACGCCCCGCGCACCTGCTGCAGAAACTGCACCGGCGCGCTGGCCGCCCAATGGGCAACCGTGATGCAACCCAGGCTATGGGCAATGAGGATCACCGGCCTGCTGTCGGCGGCAATGGCTTCGGCCAGCGCCGCCACCCAGTCTTCACGCCGAGGGGTCAACCAGTCGCCCTGCTCGACCCGGGCACTGTTGGGCAGGCTGTTCTGCCAATGGGTTTGCCAGTGGTTTTGCGGCGATCCTTGCCAGCCCGGCACAATCAGGTAGCGAATCGATTCGTTGCGCATGGGTGCTCTCCCGCGTGTCTGTTGCAGGCGAGTATAGGGAGGTGAGCCAGATTGATTAAGGAATAAGAAGCTATTTATTAATAACAGTAAAGAATAACAACCTTTCTCTGTGAGAGCGGGCTTGCTCGCGAAAGCGCTGGGCCAGCTGTCGGTGATGCTGGCTGATACGACGCATTCGCGAGCAAGCCCGCTCCCACAGGTTCTGCTTCCGTGTCACTCGTTGCGTCCCTTGCGCAGCAACACATTCAACTGGTCCACCACTTCCGCCCAGTCCGCGTCCTCAAGGATTTCTTCACGCAGTAACTGCTGCTGGCTTGTGCTCCAGAAAAACGCGTCAGCCAAGTGCAGTTCAGGCTTGAGGGGTGAATGGGTCGTGATGAATTTGTCGATATCAACGGGGTCGTCAGACAGGCCCAATTGTTTGAACAGCGCGGGCAGGCTGTGGATCGGGGATTCCATGCGGGACTCCTGAGCATAGATCGGATGGCTGGGTTACTCCCCGCAGTCTAGCCTCTTGACGACCGCCAGACTGATCAAAATTCGATCAAATCACGCGTGAACTAGACTCTAGATAGAGTTCCCAATCACATCGCGGAGGATCCAGTGAACATTCGCTGTTTGATGGTCGCATTGCTGGCCATGAGCGGGCCCGCATTGGCGGCTGACGGACTCGCGCTACTGACGGCCAATCCCTTGGGTTTCTGGCTGATTGCCGCGGGCGTGGCCTTGCTGATCGCCGAGGCCGCCCTGCCCAACTACGGAGTCGCCGGGTTGGGCGGCATCATTCTGTGCGTCATTGGCGCGATCATCCTGACCAACGCCGATATACCGGTCCCACTGATGATCGTCCTGGGTCTGATCAGTGGCTTTTTGCTGATAGCCCTCCTGGTCCGCGCATTGAAAACCCGACCGCGCCAACCCGTCAGCGGCGATGCCGCGTTGTTGGGCAGCGTCACGGCGGTGACAGCGTTACAGGCCGGCAATAACCATCATGGCTGGATCCAGCTGGAAGGCGAACGCTGGCAGGTGACAAGCGCGATGCCGCTGCGGCCTGGCCAGGCCGTGCGGGTCATCGCACGCAAGGGTCTGCTACTGGAAGTGGCCGCCGCTGATTCACAAGGAGCCTGATATGGGTATGCAAATCGGTTTCACGATGCTGTTGTTGCTGTTGATAGCACTGGCGGCTTCAACGTTCCGGATCCTGCGCGAATACGAACGCGGGGTGGTTTTTCAGCTCGGCCGGTTCTGGCAGGTCAAAGGGCCCGGGCTGATCCTGCTGATTCCCGTGGTGCAGCAGATGATCCGCGTCGACTTGCGCACCATTGTCCTCGACGTACCGGCGCAGGACGTGATCACCCGCGACAACGTCTCGGTGAAGGTCAACGCGGTGTTGTACTTTCGCGTGCTCGATCCACAGAAGGCGATTATCCAGGTCGAAAACTTCCTCATGGCGACCAGCCAACTGGCCCAGACCACCTTGCGCGCCGTTCTCGGCAAACATGACCTGGACCAATTGCTGGCCGAGCGCGAGCAACTGAACAGCGACATCCAGCAAGTGCTGGACGCCCAGACCGACGCCTGGGGTATCAAAGTGGCCAACGTGGAAATCAAGCACGTGGATCTCAATGAATCGATGATCCGCGCCATCGCCCGGCAAGCCGAAGCCGAGCGGGAACGACGGGCCAAGGTGATCCACGCCGAAGGCGAGTTGCAAGCCTCGGAAAAACTCATGCAAGCCGCCGAAATGCTCGGTCGCCAGCCTGGTGCCATGCAACTGCGCTACATGCAGACACTGGGCTCCATTGCCGGGGACAAGACCTCCACCATCGTTTTTCCGCTGCCGATCGAGTTGCTCAAGGGGATGGCGGAGTTGTCGCCCAACAAGTCTTGATCAATTGCGCAGGGCATGGAATTCCAAGCGAAAGATCAAAGGATCGCAGCCTTGGGTAGCTCCTACACCCACTTCTGTAGGAGCTACCGAAGACTGCGATCCTTTGATCTTTTCCCCCGCCAAACCCTCGGACATTTCCTTCAATACGCAGCGTTGTTCATGAACTAGGCAGCGATTTCGAGCGCCGCTAACCTTTGTCCGTCATCGCAAAAAACGGTGACACGGACGTGCAAGTCCGATCTAGGAACGCATTCGTTATGGCTATTCGCCGAGCATTTTTCTATGCTCGCCGACTGTTATGGCGGCTGCGCGTGGGAGACTTTCGGGTCTGCCGGGTTCCTGGACCGGTCTTGCACACCTACGTACAGCTGCCACCTTTTTCGAAGTGCAATCGATGGGTGTCGGCTCCACCTCCAGGGAAATCATTATGTTCAAAGCAACACCGAATCCGCCGCAAAGCGGCCATAAATCCCGCGTCGAAGCCCTCGAAGAAAAAAAGCTCGAAAACGCCGCCACCCGCGCCCTCGATTACTACCTCAAACCCCAGCCTTCCTCACCGTCCGAACCCGATAAAAACCAGCTTTTCATCGTCGCCCCCCACATTGACACCGAAACCCTGCTCGCCAATGCCTCCGAAGACCTGCTGTCCATCAGCACCATCGCCGCCGACCTGGCAGACGATGTCGATGACTCACGCCGCTGCGTAGCCCTGGCGATCAGCCGCATGGCTGATGGGGTTCAGTTGTTGGTTGAGCGGGCACTGGATCATCTGGAAACGAAGGAGATGGCGGCGCCTGGGACCAAGGGGTAGAGCTTTGCTTTGATGCAAACTGTGCCGACGCCATCGCGAGCAGGCTCGCTCCCACAATTGGATTGGAGTACGACCGGGAGAACCAGGCCGGCTGTCAGGCCGCCTCGCGAGCAAGCTTTGCTCTCACAGGTCCTGCTCAAACAAGTCTGATGGGTGTACACCCGCAAGAGCCAGGCCGGCTGTCAGGCCGCCTCGTTTCGGCTTTTGATCTAGGGGCCCCGTTAACCACGCTGGCCGAACGCAGGTATTGCGTAGTGGGCATCCCGGCATGGATGCCGGGATAGCCGCGCTGGGCCATGGATGGCCCTTCGCGGCGGGCCCACGGAGCAATGCCTGCGTTCGGGCATGCCGAGCCTAGGCGAGGCACCGAGTGGTGGGGCAAGACCTTTTGGTTACTTTTGGGGCGTTTGCCAAAAGTGACCCGCCGTAAGGGCGGAACCGCCAGCAGCCGCTACCGCAGCAACGGATATGTACCCAGTCAACCAAATCCTGGCCGGCTATCGGGCCGCCATCGCGAGCAGGCTCGCTCCCACAGTTTGATCGACGTACAACCGGGAGAGCCAGGCCGGCTATCAGGCCGCCATCGCGAGCAAGCTTTGCTCCCACAGGGGATTGTGAGCAGTCGCGGATATTCAAACCAACACAAAACAAATGTGGGAGCGAGCCTGCTCGCGATTGCGCAGGGTCAGTCAACATTGATGCCGGCCAACGCGCCAGGTTTCGAGCGCCTCATAGGCCCCCTGCGCCCAATGCATCACCTGATTGCGCAGCCGTGACGAAGCCTCCCGACGCTTGTCCTCGCTATCACCGGCAAACGCCTGCCCCGGCTGCTTGGCATGCTGCCCCGTCATGGCAAACACTTGCCGGCGCTGGGCATCATTCAGCCCGAAAAACACCGCCAGCCGCCCTGCCATCGCATCAGGCAACTCAGCGTAATTAACCGCCAGCCCGGCAAACTCATGGCAGTGCTCCAACCCCGCCTGCAACAACCGCCCCAGCCGGCGCGCGATGAAATCTTCCTGGCCGCCGAAGGGCAATCCGTCGTCCAACACGCTTGTCCCGATCATCCCCGGCACCATGTGCATGCCGGGACGACGCCAATGGGAAACGGCGATTTCCAAAGGGTCGCGGTACACGAACAACCAAGGCGTGTCGGGAAAACATTCGCGCAGCAGCGCCAGTTCACCGATGTTCCAGGCGTCAAGCTTGATCACCAGCCGCTGTTCCATGCCTCGGCGGCGCTGCCCATAGGCCGACATCAGCCCCCTGAGTGCCACGCAGCGGTCAGCGTGCGCCATATCACCGCGCAGCAGAGTATCCAGAGGCGGCGGTTCTGAAATGACGATGTGGTCGTCCAGTTGCGCCAGCATCTGGCTGATCAATGTCGAGCCACAGCGGGAGGCATGGAAGATGAATGCACTCGGGGGCAGGCCTGGGCTTTGTTGTCTCCACTGGTCCAGGGCGCTCAAGGCTGTCTGGCGGCGGAACGCCTGATTGAAGGGCAACCGCAGGGCGTGTTCCACCGCGTCGCCGAAGAACGGTTGCGACAATCGCTCCTCCCCGAACCAGCACCAGTCAACCCGCCACTGCCCCGCCGCTTGCCACACGCGGATCGGCAGCCAGCCGTCCAGGTTCAGGCCTTCCACTGATCACTCCACTGCCGGCGACCGTTGCGCATGGTCGCCTGCAATTGCTCCCGGGTAACGTGTAAATCGCGTGCGGCAGCCATCGCGATTGCGCACTCAATGAAAGCGTCTACGTCATGCAGGCTCTGCAAAGTCCGGGCAAGTTGAGGGTCGGTTTCAACGAGCTGCTCAAAGCACACCAGATCACTTCGCTCAGCCACGATTGCCGGTGTGCTGAGCAGCCCGGCGGCGACCTGCCGTTGCAGCCATGGGCTGGGGCGGCAATCGAGCACCAGATGAATCCGCGGCTGACTGCTGTGGTTATCGACGCGATGAGGCAGCGACAGATCAAGAAACCAGCATTCGCCCGCCGTCATCGGAATGCGTTGCCCATCCAGCCAGAAATCCACGCCAAGCGGGCTGAGCAGCGGCACATGCAGGCGCAGATCGGCGTTCGCGCCACCCAGGTCATAATCGCGATGCTCGTGGATACACCCGCCGGGACCGAGTCGCAGCAGCCGGGCCGAGACGATTTCCAACGGCCAGTCGCGCAACGCCTCGTGCCACCGGTCATCCTCTGACCAGAGCGCGCGCTGCACGGGCTGACCGCGCCCGGGAGACAACGGGGTCAAGGCATCGACCGCCGAAATCAGCGACACTCCACTCCAGTCACCACTGTAGTACGCGCTGTTGAAGTGGCCTTGCCAATGATCGTCCTCAACGGCTGCCAGTGCCTGCAACAGCAAAGGCAGGTTCACCGTTACCGGCAGCCGGGAAAACGCCGGGCGCACCATGCGTACGGCCTGTTACTGGGTCACCGCCGCGGTCGGCACCGCGATATCGCCCTGGGCCCACGCCGCTTCGCGGTTGGCCAACGCCGTGGCAATGGACTGCACTTGGGTCGATTGCACTTCATCGGGCAACGGGTCGAGGCCAGCGCTGGCAAAGATCTGGCCATAGGCGTTGCGCAGGTCGGCATAGGCCAGATCCCGCCGCAAGTCAGCCTGCAGCGTATTGAGTTCGCCCTGGATCAGGTCCAGCTCACCCAAGCCGGCGGCCTGATGGCGGTTGCGCAGTTGACCCACGATCTGCCCATCGATCTCCGACAGCTGCTGGCTGGTCTTGAACTGGCGCAGCGCCTCGCGGTAATTGGCATTGGCCACGTACAGCTGCGCCAGCACGGCGATCGACATCGCCTGGCGCCGCGCCGCCGCGACCTCTTCACCGGCCTTGGCCACGTTAATGGCCGCCGGGGCGGAGATCACGTTGAACAGATTCCAGGTGACCTTCACGCCATAGTCAGCCCAGCCCTGCTCCACCAGGAACGAGTTGCTGTCGTAATGCCCCCCAGCGGAGAACTCCAGCCCAGGTAACAGGCGCAGCATGGCCTTGCGGGTTTCAGCGGCGGTAATGCGCGTCTGGTAGTCCTGCTCGCGCAGTTCCGGGCGACTGGTCAGGGCTTCCTGTTCCAGGCGCGCGAGGTCGACCTTGAGTTCCGGGATGACGTACTCATCCTGGGTGGCCAAGGTCAGCTCGGTGCCCAGGGGCAGGTTGATCAGCGTCGCCAGTTCCGTCTTGGCCAGGGACAACGCCCGGCGCTGCTCTTCGAGCTGGCGGGTGGCCTGGATCAGCGAACGCTGGTAACCCAGTGCCTGCACTGGGTCGCCAATGCGTTGCTCGCTCATGCTCTGACTGTTGCCGCGGGCCGTATCGACTCGGACCATCAAGCTGTCGATCTGCTTGAGCAGGCGCTCGGCGGCCATGGCTCGCCAGTAAGCCGAACGCACATCCTGGACGATGGTGTTGATGACTTTGCGCCGACGCTCCTGCACGATCAGCCGCTGGTCCCCGGCCTGCTTGGCGCTGATGTAACTCACGCCGAAATCGAGCACGTTCCAGACCATGGTCAGGTCGGCTACTTCGCGATCGCGGTCCTGGGAGGTCGACGGTTCCAGAGACTGGGTACCGGTTTCCACGCTCTGGCTGCTGGAAGCGCTGACGTTGTTGCGGCCCACGTAGCCGGCGTCCAGGGCCATGCGCGGCAGCATGTCGAAACTGGCCAGGTCCAGCTGACGCTTGGCCAGGGCTTCTTCCATGATCTTCAAGCGGCCTTCAAGGTTGTACTTCACCGCACGGGCCATGGCCTGGTGCAGGGTCAGCGGGCCGCTGAGGGGCTCCTGATCCTTGTACATATTCTGCAGATCGGTCCGGGCGCGCTGTTCGCTGACGCTACGCTCGATCGGCTCGCTGGTGACCGCACATCCGCTGACCGTCAACGCCAGCACACTCATTGCGAATAACTTCTGACTTCTATTCATTCCCTGGATTGCCCCTGGCTGCCCCAATTTTTTTAGTTGTTCAGGCCTGCGCCTGGCTCATGCCGACCTGTTGCAATGCCATTGCCAGGCTGTCGACCTGACGCTGCTCGGTGTCTTTGAGTTGTTGAAGTTGCTGGCCCAGGGTTGGTGCGCCGAATACCCCTTGAGACCCGTCACCGCCCTGCATCGACTGGCTGTCGAAGGCGTCCAGCGATTCACCATCGGAACCGGCATCCTGGCTGAACAGACCGGCGATCGTGCTGCTGCCGAACACCCCGCCATCGCCACCCCCGAAGCCCAGGAAGCCCTGGCCGGAGCCATCGCCCGCAGCGTCGGAGCTGAATACCTGGGCGATATAGCTCGGCGCCAGTGCACCACGGTTGATGAAAATGTCGCCGATCGGCCGAATGCCGCCGCCCACGTCGCGTTGTTCAAACAGCGGTGGAAAGCCCAGCGGCGAGCCGAGGTCACCGGTTGGCGGCGTAAAGACAATCGGCTGCAACGGCACCTCGGAGGGCGGCACGACCGTGACAGGGTCGGACGTCAGGAACTCCGGCGGTGGCTTCACATCGTTGGCCACCACGGTGTCGATGGCGTAATTGTTGGACACCGCCACGCTTGCTCCGGCGTTGCCTGTCAGGTCGCTGACGTTACTGGTGTCCAGAGCGATGAAGTTGCTCGGGTCCGTGAGGTTCACCGTGGGCGTGAACGTTGCCGTCCAGGTCCTACCGCCGTCGCTGGTGGTCAGGTTGGTCAGTTCACCGTTGGTGACGCTGAGGTCTGACAGATCGAAATCAGTCACCGGTTCGCTGAAGGTGAACGTCACCAGAGTCGTCTCGCCCGCCGTCAGGTTCGGGTCGGCGACCACGATGGTGGCCGTCGGCCGGGTGGCGTCGAGTGCGTAGTTGCTGGAAATCGCGATGCCCACGCCGGCGTTGCCGGCCAGGTCCTGCACATTGCTGGCGTCGAGCAGGATCAGGTTGGTGGCATCGTTGACGCCCGCGGTAGGCGTCAGGGTCGCCGTCCAGGTCAGGCCGCCGTCACTGCTGGTGAGGTTGGACAACACACCATTGGCGACGCTGAGATCCGACAAGTCAAAACCGGACACTGCCTCGGTGAAGCTGATGGTCACAGTAGTGCTCTGGCCGATGCCCAGGCTGGTGTCGCCCACTGTGATGGTGGCGCCGGGGCGAACCGTGTCGATGGCGTAGTTGTTGGAGTTCACCACGCCGACACCGTTGTTGCCCGACACGTTGACCACACCGCTGGTGTCCAGGCTGATCAGGTTGCTGGTATCGGTGATATTGCTCGTCGGGGTGAACGTGGCTGTCCAGGTCACGCCGCCGTCGGTGGACGAGACGTTGCTCAGTGTGCCGTTGCTCACGCTCAGGTCGGCATTGTCAAAACCGCTGACGGCCTCCGAGAAGGTGATGGTCACCAACGAGGTTTCCCCCACGCTGAGGGCGTTATCAGCCACCACGACGGTGGCCGTTGGCACCCGCGTCTCCACGGCATAATTGGCCGAGTTGGTGGTGCCTGTTCCGGTATTGCCCGCCGCATCGCTCACACCGGTATTGTCCAGCACGATCAGGTTGGTGGCGTCGGTCACGCCCAGGTCCGGCGTGAAAGTAGCGGTCCAGGTCAAGCCGCCGTCGCTGCTGCTCACCGCGCTCAATGTGCCATTTGCCACGCTCAGGTCGGCGTTGGTGAAGCCGGTCACCGCCTCGCTGAAGGTAATGGTCACTTGAGCGGTTTCGCCCGGTCTCAGCGCAGAGTCGCTCAGCACAATGGTCGCGGTCGGACGCTGGCTGTCGATGCTGTAGTTATTGGAGTCGGTCGTGCCGACGTTGACGTTGCCCGCCAGGTCGACGATACCGCCGCTATTGAGCGAAATGACGTTGCTGGTGTCGGTGACGCCAGCGGTCGGCGTGAAGGTCGCGGTCCAGGTGATGCCGCCGTCGCTGCTGCTCAGGCCGGAAATCACGCCGTTGGCAACCGTCAGGTCGGCACTGGTGAACGCGGTCACCGCCTCGCTGAAGGTGATGGTTACCAGCGAGGTCTCGCCGGCGGCAATGGCGGTGTCGGCCACGACGATAGTCGCCGTTGGGCGCACCGTGTCGACGGTGTAGTTGTTGGAGTCGGTAGTACCGACACCGGCGTTGCCCGCGCCATTGATCAGGCCGGTATTGTCCAACGTGATCACGTTGCTGGTGTCGGAAATACTGGCGCTCGGCGTGAAGGTGGCCGTCCAGGTGACGCCGCCGTCGGTGCTGCTCATGGTGCTGAGCGTGCCGTTGCTGACGGTCAGGTCCGAATTGTCGAACCCGCTGACCGCCGAGTTGAAGGTCACGGTGACCAATGACGTCTCGCCGATGCTCAGGGTGGTATCGGCAATCACGATGGTCGCCGTCGGTACGTTGGTGTCGACCTGGTAATTGTTGGAGTTGGTAGTGCCGGTGCCGGAGTTACCCGCCGCGTCACTGACCCCGGTGTTGTTCAGGGTGATGACGTTGGAGGTGTCGGTGACGCCGAGGGCCGGAGTGAAGGTGGCGGTCCAGGTAAGGCCGCCATCACTGCTGCTGACCGCACTCAGCGTACCGTTGGCGACGCTCAGGTCCGAATTGTCGAACCCGCTGACCGCCTCGCTGAAGGTAATGGTCACCAGCGAGGTTTCGCCGACGCTCAGCGCCGTATCGGCGACCACGATGGTGGCGGTCGGACGCAGGGTGTCGACGGCGTAGTTGTTCGAATCGGTGGTGCCGCTGCCGGTGTTGCCCGCGCCGTCCACCACGCCCGTGTTATTGAGCGTGACCAGGTTGGTGCTATCGCTGACGCCCGCGCTCGGCGTGAAAGTCGCGGTGTAGGTGATGTTATCGCTGGTGCTCAGCCCGCTCAGGCTGCCGTTGGCAACGGTAAGGTCGGCCAGGGTGAAACCGGTCACCGCCTCGCTGAAGGTAATTGTCACCAGCGAGGTTTCGCCGACGCCAAGGGTCGAGTCGGCGACCACGATGGTCGCGGTCGGACGCGCGGTGTCGATGGCGTAGTTGTTCGAATCAGTGGTGCCCGTACCGACGTTGCCCGCCGCATCCGCCACACCAGTGTTATCCAGGGTGATGAGGTTGCTGGTGTCGCTGACGCTAGCGCTTGGTGTCAACGTGCCGGTCCAGGTGATGCCGCCGTCGCCACTGCTCAGGCCGGTGATCGTACCGTTGGCGACCGTCAGGTCGGCGGCGGTAAAGCCTGTTACCGCTTCGTTGAAGGTGATGGTCACCAGGGATGTTTCGCCAACGCTCAGCGCGGTGTCGGCCACAACGATGCTAGCGGTGGGTCGCTGGGTGTCGACTGCATAGTTGTTGGAGCTGGTGGTGCCGCTGCCGGTGTTACCGGCCGCGTCCGCCACACCGGTATTGGCCAGGATGATCAGATTGGTGGCGTCGCTGATGCTGGCGCTCGGGGTGAGCGTCGCGGTCCAGGTGATGCCGCCGTCGCTGCTGCTCAGCCCGCTCAAGGAGCCATTGGCCACAGTCAGGTCTGCCAGGGTAAAGCCCGTGACAGCTTCGCTGAAAGTGATCGTCACCAGCGATGTTTTGCCGATATTCAGCGCAGTATCGGCCACCACGATGGTGGCGGTGGGACGCAGCGTGTCGATTGCATAGTTGTTCGAATCGGTGGTGCCGGTGCCAACGTTCCCGGACAGATCGGCAATGCCGGTGTTGTTCAGTGTGATCAGGTTGGTGGTGTCGCTGATGCTGGCGCTCGGGGTCAGTGTCCCGGTCCAGGTGATACCGCCGTCGCTGCTGCTCAACCCGGTAACCGAACCGTTGGCAACCGTCAGGTCAGCGGTGGTAAAACCGCTCACCGCCTCGTTGAAGGTGATGGTCACCACCGAGGTTTCACCGACCCTGAGGGCAGTGTCGCTGACCACGATGGTCGCTGTCGGACGCAGGGTGTCGATAGCGTAGTTGTTGGAGTTGGTCGTCCCCACGCCGGCGTTGCCATTGAGGTCCGCCACGCCGGTGTTATTCAGGACAATGAGATTGGAAGTGTCGGTGATCGCAGCGTCCGGTGTGAAGGTGGCCGTCCAGGTGATGCCACCGTCGCTGGAGCTCAGGCCGCTGATCGAGCCGTTGGCCACCGTCAGGTCCGCTGCGGTAAAACCACTGACCGCTTCGGAGAAAGTGATGGTCACCAACGAGGTTTCACCGACCCGAAGGGCAGTATCGCTGACCACGATGGACGCCGTGGGCGCCACGGTGTCGTTGACCACGTAGTTGTTCGAGTCGGTGGTGCCCACGCCGGCATTGCCGGCCAGGTCGGCAACCCCGGTGTTGTTCAGGGTGATGATGTTGGTGGTGTCGGCGATGTTGCTGGCCGCGGTCAGAGTGCCGGTCCAGGTGATGCCACCGTCGCCGCTGGTCAAGGTGCCGATGGTGCCGTTCTGCACCGTCAGGTCGGCCGCAGTGAGGCCGGTGACAGCTTCGGAGAAGGTGATGGTCACCAGCGACGTGCCACCGGAGTTCAGGTTGGTATTGGCCACCACGACGGTCGCGGTGGGCGGCGTCTCGTCCGGCACATAGTTGGTGTTGATGGTGCCGCCGTCGCCGTAGACGTTGGCCACCGACGCCGGCGAAACACCCGCGGTGCCGGCACTGGTCCCACCCACGCCGCTGCCACCGACGTTGCCGGCCAGGGCGGCGAAGTTGGCGGCGGTAATCAGGATCGAGCCTTTGTTCCAGATGGCCCCGACACCGACGCCGCCGGCACCGCCCGTGTGGTTGTAACCACCACCAGCGCCACCGCCACCACCGCCGCCACCTGCACCGACGTTGTTGGAAATAACCGAGTTGCCGATGATTCGCAGGGTCGCGCCGGTGTCGTTGTAGATACCACCGACCGCTCCGCCACCGGCGCCGCCAATATCGTTATAGCCGTCGCCACCGCCACCGCCACCGATGGATAGCCCACCGCTGACGGCTGTACCGCCTGCGGAGCCCGTGCTGTAGCCCGGATACGCGGAACCGCCAGCCCCGCCGGTGGAGGAACCACCACGCCCGCCCATGTTGAAGAAGCCCCCCCCGGCGCCGCCCTGGCCGGCCGAGCCGTTGGAGCCCGTGGCGTTGAGGGTATCGCCGCCCTTGCCGCCCGTACCGCCAGTGATCGCGCCACCGCCGCCACCACCGCCGCCGGCGTATTGCGGCGTGACACCACCACCGCCGCCGCCACCCGAAGCGGCGTTCGCGGTGACGGTGACGTTCCTCAGGGTCAGGGTGCCGGCGTTATAGATCCCGCCGCCCTTTGACACCAGCGCATCGTCGCCGCCATTACCGCCGTTACCCGCCACCATACCGCGAGTAATCACCAGGCCATCGAGGGTCGCCGTGGTGCCGGCCGTCACGTTGATGATCTGGGTGCGGTATTGCCCATCGAGGGTGACGTCGGCCACGTTGTCGTTGTTGAGATCGCCATCGATGGTGACGTTCTTGTCGACCACCAGCACCTGGGTCAGCGCGACAGTCATGCCGGCATTGAACGTGACAATGTCACCATTCTGCGCAGAATCCAAAGCGGCGCGCAGAGAACCAATACCGGAATTGAGGTTGTTGGTAGCGGTCCAGGTGGCCAGGCCCCATTGGTACTCGCTCATGGCATTGGCAGAGAGCACGTTGGCGCTTTCGATGTTGCCGGTGGCGATTTCCAGGTCCCAGTCGCCGCCAAGGCCCGTGCGATCGATGGACGCCGCCACGTCGCGGCCGGTCAACTGCGCCAGTGAATTGACCAGGCTCAGGCCACGGTCACCTTCAGCGGTGTAGCAGCCATAGATCAGAATATCGCCACCGGCGTTCATGTCCTGGCCGATCTGCGCCAGCACCTCGCTGCGGGCCTCAACGTTGTCCGCCGACAGGTAGCTGTTGCCCAACCAGAGATCGCCGGCGTTGCCGTGGGCGATGATCTGCACCGAGCTGATGCCTTGGTGGGTGTCCAGGTAATCGGCGATCTGTTGCAGGCCGTCCTTGGTGGCATCCAGTTGCACCACCTGGGTACCGGGCGCAACGCCTTCAAGGAGGCTGGCCGAGTCCTTGACCCGGGAATCGACAAACACCACGGCCTTGCCGGGCACAGCGGCCTGGGTGGCATCGGTCTGCCCTTGAGGCGCGTGGCTGTCTGAAGCCTGGTCAGCCGCAGGCGTCTTGGCCGCGTCTGCAGTGGGCTGGGCGTCCGCCTGTGCGGCATCGGCCACGGTCGCCGCCACCGCGCCGTCGAACAGCATTCGCGGCTCCAGGGACATGATCATTGGCGATGCCAGGGCCTGTGCGCCCTCGGTTACCCGCGATTTGCCTTTGCTCCACCACATGACGTTCACCTGGACTCGAACTTTTTAAACACGCAAATGAAAAAAACCGCGAGTCAACTGACCGCGGCGTCGGTTTTCATACGAATGACATTGGCGGCGCTGGCGGACCCATCGCGCCAGAACGACAACTCGGCATACTTTTCAAACAGATCCGGCGGCAACAAGGTCCGCCGGGCTTGCGGCGCGACCTTGGGCTTGACCTTGTGCAGGCCGGCAACGCCCAAGGCCTGGTCGAAGGCCGGTGCGTCGTAGGTCAAGTGATTGAAGTCGTGTTCGAACCAGGGCTCACCGATGAACTCGTACACCAGGCGCATCACCCGCTCCGGGGCTTGGCTCAACAGGTCATAGTCGACGATCAACATGGACTCGGCGTTTTCGCCGTAATACGCCTCTTTGAGCGCTGTCCAGGCAAAGCCAACCAGGCGGTTGCGCTGGGCCAGGGTTTCGCAGCGGCTGTAGACGGTGTTGCGCTCATCATCGTCATTGAACAGCTTGGTGTTCTCGAACGGATTGGCGCGGTAAAGCCGCTCCAGGCTGTCCAGCACCCAGGCGACGTTGCGCACACAGGCGATGGTCTTGGCCTGGGGAAACAGGTCCTGCAACGCAGGCAAGCGGGCGCACCACTGGCGATTTGTATCGAAGATGACGGGTTTGTCGGCCTTGTCGGCGTAGTAGGAGTCGAACAGCCCGCGCAACAGGCGACGGCGCAGGTCGGTATCGATCACCGAGCCAAACTCACTGCCGGCGCTGCATTGCTGCAGGACGCTGCTGAACAGCGAACCGACGGGGCTGGTCATGCCGGCATGAAAGCGCGGGTTCTGCAGCAAAATGGCAGAAAGCAGGGTCGAGCCCGAGCGCGGTAAACCGGAAATAAAGTGAAACTGCGGCAATCCCTTCACCTTGTTTGTATTCCATTTGTAGCGCAAAGCGTAGCTGAGGAAATAATCCGCGACTAGTACTACTTTGATATCAAACCCAGCCAGATCTGTAAAAAAGATGGACGGTATAGGCGCCATGCGAACCTGAATCGATTAAGCCCCTGGGCAACATTTTTCCTCCCTTCCAGCCCAGCAGAAGGAAATATCTCGGTCTACGCTCAGCCGTGCGTGACCAGGCCAGGGAGTGACGAAGTCGGGCTGATCCCAATCCTCTCCCTTGGTCCCTGTCGGCATTGCCAAACCAACAATCTGAAGGGATGAGGAATCTATGGAAGTCTTTATGGGCACCATCCAGCCGTTCGCCTTTAACTTCGCCCCCAATGGGTGGGCGCTGTGCAACGGGCAGACACTCGGCATTTCCCAATACCAGGCGCTGTTCTCCCTGCTCGGCACGTACTACGGAGGCAACGGCACCACCAACTTCATGCTCCCCAATCTGCAAGGCCGCACACTCTTGGGACAAGGCAGCGGCCAGGGCCTGACGCAGCGGGTCATCGGCGAAGTCGCCGGCACCGAAAACGTCACCCCAACGATCAACAACCTGCCCACCCATTCTCACACTATGGCGGGACTCACCGCCTCCACCACCCTGCAACTGGCGAACCCGGCCAGCAACCCGGTGAATACACCAACGGCCACCAATTCGTTCATCGGCACCTCGGGCACTGGCCCGGGCGCGGCGAATATCTATTCCGACCAGATAGGTGCCTCGCCGATCCCGGTCAAGGGCGTGAGCACCACCATCGACGGCACGATTTCCCCGACGGGCAGCGGCATGCCGATGGCGATCATGAACCCGTTCCTGGCGATCAACTTCAGTGTCGCCTTGAACGGTCTCTTCCCGTCCCGTAACTGATGAACAGTCGGAGGGCTGCGGCCCTCCGGCTTTTGGAGTGTCGACATGCTGCAACAGGTTCATAGCCGCCATTTTCAACCGCTGCTGGGCCAGACCAGCAGCCTGATCCTGCCAGACGGCAGCTGCCTGCCCGTGCGGTTCGAGTTCCTTGAGGAAACACCACGGGCGAAGATGCCGAACGCTGAGCGCATGCCGTTCAGCGTTGAATTCAACAGCCTGGAAAGCACCGACTTCGTGGATGGGCTGTGCGCGCTGGAAGTGCCCGATCTGGGGCGGATTGAGGAGGTGTTCGTGTCGCGGATACCGCCCATGGGACGGGATCCGGCGCTGGGGTATTTCTACATTGCGTTTAACTGAAGACTGATGATCCCTTGTGGGAGCGAGCCTGCTCGCGATGACGGTGGCATAGCCAACATCACTTCAAACTGACCCACCGCTATCGCAAGCAGGCTCGCTCCCACACGAGCCAGATGCAGCTCAGTTCCCCTTCGGATACCAAACCAGCCGCTCCGCCGCCGGGTTGCGCTCCTGCACTTCAAAGCCCAATGCCAGGTAATGCTGGCGTGCGTGCGGGTTACTGCTCCAGACCACGGTCGCCACCGGGCAGCGGATCTGTTGTGCGGCTTTTTGTACCCCTTGCAACACGGCCCGACCGTAACCTTGCCCGCGCGCCTGGGGAATGAACGCCAGGTACAACACACGGATTTCATTGGGGCCAAAATCAGTACTCAAGGCGCCAATGGCGGTACCGAGCTTTTCCACGACGTAATGCATGGCGTTGGGGAAGTTATCCCCAAGCCCTTGCTCCTGCACCTGAAATTGCTGAGCAACCACCTGCTGTACTTGCTCGTGCTCGCCGTCGATCCATTGCAGATCCGCTCGCGCCGTCTGGTAAAGACTCTGCAAAAACGGCCCATCGCTGACCTGCGATGGCCGTACCACCAACCCCTCCGCCGCCACTGAATTCATGCTCGCTCCTTAAAACCCGCTTTCCCTGACACCCAGCGCCGCCAGCCGACGCCAGGTCGCTCCCAACACCGACTCACCGTGCCCCTGCAACACCACTACGCCACGCAGCGGTTGCGCCGGCGCAGGCGTGTTATCAACAGCACTCAAACGCACGCCATATTGCGCCTGCACCGGCTCCGCCCGTTGCTGCGAGTCACGCCGTACCGCGATCGGCCCGTGGTGATCCGACGTCAACGCCTGTTGCTCGACCCAGGCCACGCCATTGGTGTCGATCTCGTTCAATTGCACGGCAATCGAGGGGTGCATCGGATCGTCAGCAATGAAACGCCCCGTGGCCCCGGGTGCGACCCGCCAAAGCTCGGCTTCGGTCAGGTAGCCGCGTAAGCGGGAGTCGGCCTGTACCACCCGCGCCAGCGGCTGTGTGGGCGACAACCAGCGCCCCACCGACAACTGTGGTAACAGATCACGCACCTGTCCGGCATGGGGCGCGCGTAACAGCAGGCGCTCACGCTGGGCGACCAGGCCCCGGTATTCGGCCACCGCTTCGGCCAGTTGTTGTTCGACGATACCGGCATCGGCGGCGGTTTCGCTGCGGCCGGCCTGGCGACGCATCTGCAACTGCTGGATCTCGATTTCCCGACGCACAATCGCCAGGCGCGAGGCCATGTCAGGCGACTCCAGCTCGATCAACACATCGCCCTGGGCCACGGTCTGGCCGTCATGCACATTCACCTGTTTGATCCGCGCCGCCACCGGCGCATGCAAGGCACTGGCGCGACCGGCCTCGAGCATGACCGGCACCTCCACGGCGCTACGCCAGGGCAACAGCAGCACCAACGCCAACGCCAGTAACACCAGGCCACTGAGCAGCACTCGCGGACCATGGGCCTGCTCGCGCCGGCTCCACCACTGCCGCCATTCGTTCACGATGGGCATAAAAATGAACCACACCAATTCCACCAACATCAGGAAAATGCCCAGCACCTTGAAGAACAGGTGATAGACCGCCAGGGCAATGCCCAAAAACAACGCCGCGCGCCATAACCAGGCGCCGTATCCCCACACCAGCAAGCGACGACGCATTGTCGGCGTCCAGGGTTCCGGAGCCGGCGCGCCATAACCGAACAAGGCTTCACGCAAACGCCAGCGGCACAACGCAAACGCTCGCCCCTGGAGGTTATCCACTGCCCAGAAATCACTGAGCAGAAAATAACCGTCGAAGCGCATGAAGGGGTTAAGGTTGATGATCAACGTGGTGATCCAGGTGGCGCTGGCCAACATGAACGCTGCGGTGCGGGCCGGTCCGTCGGGCAACAGCGACCAGGCCAGCAACGCGATGCACGCCAGCAGCAATTCGGCCAGTACACCGCCGGCGCCGATCAGCAGCCGGGCACGACGATCATTGACCCGCCAGGCGTCGCTGACGTCGGTGTAGAACATCGGCAACAGCACCATGAACGCGACGCCCATGCTCTGCACACGGCAACCGGCGCGCTTGGCCATGAAGGCATGACCGAACTCGTGGCACAACTTGGCGAAGAACAACGCCACCGCGAACGCCAGCGCGCCACCCAGGCTGAACAGGTGCGGAAACGTCGCCACGAAGCGCTGCCAGTCCCGCGACACCAGAAAAATACCCACGCCCAGGGTCAGCGGCATGCCATACCGCAGGATGGCGGGCCCGTACCGTGCGAGAAACGGCCAGGCGCGATTGAGAAAAGCATCCGGGCGCCACAACGGAATGCGAAAAAACAGATACTGGTGCAGCAGGATCTGCCACAGGCTCTG
Source organism: Pseudomonas sp. N-1-13 (assembly GCF_057787095.1). NCBI lineage: Bacteria > Pseudomonadati > Pseudomonadota > Gammaproteobacteria > Pseudomonadales > Pseudomonadaceae > Pseudomonas > Pseudomonas sp. N-1-13. Next base: position 5,695,390 of record NZ_JBYNRI010000001.1, read on the forward strand.
GCGCTGGGCGGCCGTCTTGAACTGATAGCTGTCGCGCTGTTGCGGGTCCATGGCGCTGATCAGATCGTGACCTCGCAAAAAGCCCAGCAATTGCTCCAGCGACTCATTATTGAGCGGAAGGCCCGGCTCACGGTTCGCGGCTTGCAGCACCTGTTCCGGCTCACCAAGGGACCAGTGCCGCAGCATGCGCATCGCCGCCGCGCCAAGCTTGAAATAGCGCCCGCGTACCGGATCGGCCAGGGTCCATTGAGGGGAGCCGTCCGGGTCCGGGGCCGCCGGGGACAATTGCAGGTCTGGCCGCAGGCTCGGCAGTCCCATGCTACAGACCCACGCTCTGGCGCAAGCCGGCCAGTGGTCGACGCAACAGGTACAGCGCCAGCGGGGCGCGATCGCCGAAAATTTTCGCCGTGCCCCGCAGGCCGATGCGCGGCGCCGCGTCATCGAAACGCGCGTCCAGGCGATACGCCAGTTGCCCGGCAGCTGTGGGTTGCGCCTCGTAGGCCGAACGTTCGAGCCTGGCCAGGTGTCGCTGCAACGGGTCGCTGTCGAGGAACAACGCCACCTGGGCACCGGGGGCCAGGTCAATCGCGTCGCCCACCGCCAGCTCAATACGCAATTCGGCCTGGTTCGGGTCGGCGATTTCCATCAACCGCTCCCCCGTCTGCACCGGCTTGCCGAGCCAACGCTCTGCATCGGCAAATACCGCAATACCGTCCCGTTCGGCGCGCACTTCACTGCGCTTGAGCAACTCGATTGCATAGTCGCGTTCGGCGCGTTTCTGCTCGACGCGAGCGGCCAACAGATCAATCTTCGAACTGGATTCAGCGTCGGCAAACGAGCGCTGGGAATTGGCCTTGAGTTCCGCCTCGGCCACGCCCAACACGCGCTCGGCCACATCGGCCTGGGCCTTGAGACTGGTGCTTTCGAAGCGCAACAGCAAGTCGCCGCTCTTGACGCTCTGGTTGGGTTTGACCAGGAATTGGGCGATCACCCCGTCCAAAGGCGCCGCCACCACCTGCCCGCCCAGCGGCACCACTTCAGCCGGGGCCAATACCGACTGACGGACAGGAACCAGCAAGCCCAACAGCAGCACCGCCACCAAGGCGACCTGACGTTTGCGGGTCCAGCGCAAGCGCCACGGTTTGCGCGGTTGCAGCGCCAGCCAGGCGTGGCTATAGGTGTCGCCCAGTTGCGACAGCAGCACTTGTTCAGAGGGGGGCCATGGCAGGTCACGGGCCAGCCACAAACCGCCGAACACCTGCCCCTGATGATCGATCAACGGCAGCCAGAATACCTGCCCCGCCGACAGGCTTCGCCAGTCCGCCTGAATGGAGTCGCTCACCCCATCGGCGGCAATTACCCGGGCCTGGTTCAGCAAGCCTTTTTTGAACAGCTGCGCCACCGCCTGCTCGACAAACGCCACGAACGGTGCGTTCGGATCCACGGCACTGACGCCGGTCACCGCCTGGACCTTGCCGGCGATCAACAGCGCGGCATGGCGGAACCCGAACAGGGCCTGACCATCGTTGACCAGGCTGTAACTCAGTTGCGCCGGGGTACGCGCAGCCCGCGTCTGGCGCTCCAGGTCGAGGAAACGGGCAAATACCTGCTCGGCGCTGCCCGTGATCGGCGCGTTCACTTGAACTCCGCGAAACGCGCCGTACCGCTCATGCCGGACAACAGCCCCTTGGCGTCAGGCAGCGTCGCCACCAGCAACAAAGTCTGGCTGCCCTCATCGATGCGCGCGCCAAGGCGTTTGACCGTCGCTTGCAGCGGCTGGCCGGTTTCATCGGGGACAAAGGTGAAGGACTGGCCCGGCTTGAGCCTGCCCATCCAACGCGAAGGCACCAGCAGATGGATTTCCAGGGTGCGGTTGTCGACCACGTCCAGCAACGGCGCGCCGGCGGCCACGCTTTCATAGCGCTGCACCTCGCGCGCCACCACCTGCCCATCGAACGGCGCGATCACGCTGCAGCGCTTGACCTGGACCTGATAAACCTGGGACTGCGCCTGCGCTTCGCTGAGCCTGGCCTCGGCGCGCGCCACTTCGAAACGCCCGACCGATTTCAACGCTGCCAATTGCTTGTTATGGGCCAGTTCTTCACTGGCACCACGGCTCGCGGCCCGAGCTGCATTGAGCTGAGCCTGATACGCTGAACAATCGAAACGCGCCAGGGTATCGCCCTGCTTGAACGACTCCCCCTCACTGAACGGCAACTCGACAATTCGTCCAGCCAACTCACTGGCAAGCACCGCCTGATCCCGTGCCCGAAGCACCCCACGCGCCTCATTGCCGCTCGGTGCACTGGCCCTGACGCCGCTCTCGAGCAGCGGATCATCGGAAACAGGCGTCTGCGCCTGCACCCAGCACGTTACAAAGACCAACCCCCAAACCCAACTACCTGAACGCCGCATAACCGTTACTCCCTGACGGATGGGCGGAGTCTACGACAGCGGTGGGGGGCGTCAAGGGAGTAGCAGGGAGGAGGAAGCAATCTCTTGTTTCAAAAAGACCAAAGAGGAGATCAAGAAGCGCTCGGTTTTTGCTGAGATGAATCGGTATCAAATCCCACAGAATCGTGAGAGCTTCCACTCATACAAAACGGCTTTCGGTGATGGATTTCTCGTATTTCCCGCAGGAGCCCTCAATTTCGTAACAAACGCTGACAGATCAAACAAAGAATGAGTTTGACCTCCCACCGCGCATACGCTCAACACTGATCTGCCGGTGAAAAAAGCTAAACCAAACAGCAGTTGACGCCATGTCACGCTCAACTTAGGATGGCTTTACTCAACCCCGTACGCAGAGATTCAATTTTCTGGCTGTTGGGGTGAAAAAACCGGCTTAGGCCGGTTTTTTCGTTTCTGGGGATTGAGCTTGTGCGAACCGCATTTTTTGTAGATGGCTACAACCTGTTCTATGGGCTGCTCGCGGACACACCTTACAAGTGGCTGGATCTGCGAAGTCTGTTGTCGCATATCGCGCATATCGAAAATCCGCAGAGCACCACTTCCTCGGTTGATTACTTCACCTCCTCGGTCAAACCGTCATTGGCCACCCGGGGTCAAGCATCAAAAGAAGCGCAAGACACTTATATTCGCGCCCTGAAGAGCACACATATCTGTGTCCATTACGGTCACCATCAACTTGAACCTGCCAAGGCCCCTCGCTTTATTGATAGAAAGACGAAAGCGTCTCGCAACGACAAAGTCGACATCTGGAAGCTGGAGGAGAAAGAAACGGATGTTCACATGGCAATCAGCATGTATCGAACCGCTGCCAAGCAAACGAAACTGAAGCATCATGAACGGTTGGAGCAGTTGGTGCTTGTATCCAGCGACACCGACATGACGCCGGCCTTGAGAGCCGTACGAGAAGACTTTCCTGAAATAACCGTCGGCGTCATTCTTCCCCACAGAGCCGAGCTGAATCGCCCGTCTCCAGGTTCGCTAAAGCAGCACGCCCACTGGACACGCCGCGTTGTCACCTGCGAGGAACTCCAATCCCACCAGTTCCCCACCCGAGTACCCACCCACAAAGCCCCCGCTATCAAACCGGAGTACTGGTAACCCCGCAGCCGGATATACAAACGCCCAGTTCCGATACCCCTAGTCCAACCGTGGCAACTCACTATCGCGACACAGCCAGTCACCCTGTGGGAGCGAGCCCGTTCGCGATGACGTCAGCCCAGACAACTCGGCACTTGTGGTAAGGGGGGCAGTTCAAACACTACCGCTCGTGCAACGCCTCGGCCCGGGCCTTGATGATGGGTTTGAGCAGGTAACTGAGTACGGTTTTCTTGCCGGTGATGATGTCCACCGAGGCCACCATGCCCGGGATGATCAACAGGGGTTTTTCAGGGGTGCCCAGATGACTGCGCTCGGTGCGCAGCTTGATGATGTAGTAAGTGGTTTTCTTGTCTTCGTCGGTGATGGTGTCGGCGCCGATCTGCTCCAGCTTGGCTTTCAGCCCACCGTAAATGGTGTAGTCGTACGCGGTGAATTTCACCGTGGCGTCCTGGCCGGGGTGAAGGAAGGCGATGTCCTGGGGACGGATTTTCGCTTCCACCAGAAGGGTGTCGTCCAGGGGCACGATTTCCACCAGGTCACTGCCGGGCTGGATGACCCCGCCGATGGTGTTCACCAGCAACTTGTTGACGATACCCCGCACCGGCGAGGTGACCAGTGTACGGCTTACCCGATCCTCCAAAGCCTTGCCGGTGGCCTGGGCCTTGTTCAGGTCGGTACGCGCCTCATTGAGTTGGGTCAGGGCTTCGCTGCGGAACTTGCCGCGCGTCTCATCGATCTTGCGCTGCACTTCCTTGATCGCCGATTCAGCGCGGGGAATCGCCAGTGTCGTGGCGTCGAGTTGCCCACGGGTTTCGACTTCAGCCCGCTTGAGCCGCAGCACTTCCACCGGTGACACCGCGCCCTGGGCTACCAGCGGCTCGGACATGTTGATCTCCTGGCGTTGCAACGACAGGGCGGAGCGGTACTGCGACTGCTTGGAAACAAACTCGCGCAACTCCTGCTGACGCTGGATCAACTGCTCCTGCAACCCGCCGATTTCATCGTGCAGTTGTTGGCGGCGGCTGATGTACAGCGACTCTTCGCTGGCGGCCTGGCGCGGAACCGCCTTGAGCACGTCCTCCGGGAAGTTCAGCGGCCGGTCATCGACTTCGGCACTCAGCCGCTCGACCCGCAACAACATGGACAAGCGATCAGCCTCGGTCTCCCCCACATTAGAGACAAACCGAGTGTCATCCAGGCGAATCAACGGCGCGCCGGCCTCGACGATCTGCCCTTCGCTGACAAACAGCTCGGCAACGATCCCGCCTTCCAAGTTCTGGATCTTCTGGATCTTGGACGACGGAATCGCCTTGCCGTCGCCCTTGGTCACTTCGTCGACCTGCGCGAAGTTGGCCCACAGCAACAGGAAGACAAAGAAGCCGATGATCCCCCAGATCGTCAGCCGCACCACTCGCGGAGCGTCTTCGATCAGGGCTTTGTTGACCTCAGGCAGAGGCTGGCCATGCAGCGAGTCCGAACCCTTGAAATAGCGGCCCACGGCATTTTTCAAACCCGACTTAAGCAACACTGATCTGCCCCTTCTTCAACGCTTCCATCACCGCGGCTTTCGGGCCGTCGGCGAGGATCTGCCCACGGTCGATCACCAACAGGCGGTCCACCAGCGACAGCAAGGATGCCCGATGCGTCACCAGCAGCACGGTCTTGTTTTCCACCACGGCGGCCAGGCGCTGTTTCAAGCGTTCCTCACCGGTGTTGTCCATGGCGCTGGTGGGTTCATCCAACAGCAGGATGGGCGGGTTGAGCAGCAGCGCGCGGGCCAGGGCGACGTTCTGTCGCTGGCCGCCGGACAGGTTCTGCCCGCGCTCGCCAACTTGCAGTTCATAGCCTTGCGGGTGCAAGCGCGCGAACTCATGCACACCGGCAAGTTCGGCGGCCTGGAGCACCAGTTCGTCCTCGACGTAACGGGCGCCGGAGGTCAGGTTGTCCCGCAGGGTACCGGCCAGCAGCTGGATATCCTGCGGCACATAACCGATGTTGTAGCGCAGCTCGCTGACGTCGATCTGACGAATGTCCACGCCATCCACCAACAGCGCCCCGTCGTCCGGTTGATACAGACCCACCAGCAACTTGGCCAGGGAGCTCTTGCCCGAACCGCTACGACCGATGATGCCGATTTTTTCCCCGGGCTTGATCACCAGGTTGATGTTCTTCAGCGCAGCGTTCTGCTGGTTCGGGTAGGTGAAATTCAACTGACGGCATTCGATGGCACCCTGCAAGACCTTACGGCTCAACGGGCGCTCTTCGAAGTTGCGCTCCTGGGGCAGCTCCATCATCTGATCGACCGAAACCATGGTCACCCGCGCCTGCTGATAGCGAGTCAACAGACCCGACAGCGACGCCAACGGGCTGAGGGCGCGGCCACTGAGCATGTAGCAGGCGATCAACCCACCCATGCTCAGGTTGCCGGCAATGATCTGATAGACGCCGAAGACAATCATGATCACCCCGGCCAACTGCTGGATCAACAAGGTGATGTTCATCGCCAGGCCGGACAGCATCTTGACCCGCAGCTCGAGGCGGCTGAGGGTGCCGATGGTTTGTTCCCACTGATACTGGCGCTCGCTCTCGGCGTTGTTGACCTTCACCGCATCCAGACCGGCCAGGGTTTCGATCAGGCTGGATTGACGCTCGGCGCCCAGGGCCATGGTTCGCTCCATGGTCGCCACCAGGGGCTTTTGCAAGGCGTAGCCGATCAGCAGGGCAATCGGAAAGGCCAGCACCGGAATCCATACCAGATGCCCGCCGAGGATCGCGATGACCATGAAAATCAGCAAGGTGAACGGCAGGTCAATCAGGCTGGTAAGGGTCAGCGAGGCGAGAAAGTCCCGCAGGCTTTGGAATTCATGGATGTTCTGGGCAAAGCTGCCCACCCGTGCCGGGCGATACTTCATGGCCATGCCAACGATGCGCTCGAACAACGTCGCCGAAATGATCAGGTCGGTTTTCTTGCCGGCCAGGTCCAGGCACAGGCTGCGCAACATCTTGAGGATCAGGTCGAACACATAGGCGCCGGTAATACCGATCGCCAGCACCCACAGGGTGGACTCGGCCTGGTTCGGTACCACGCGATCGTAAACGTTCATCACGAACAGCGGCGCCGCCATGGCGATAATATTGATCAGCAAGCTGGCAGCGATGGCGTCGGCGTACAGCCAGCGCGACCGCTTGAGCGTGTCGCGAAACCACGAACGCGCCCGAGGAATGAGCGTGCCGTGGTTCACGTCGAATTTGTGTTGCGGTTGAGCGAAGAACACTTTGCCGCTGTAGTCGTCGGCCAGCAGTTCACGGCTGACCGTCACTTCGCCGCCATCACTTTCGCTGAGCAGCAGACGCGCCTGGTCATCGCCGACCCAGCCGAGCAACACCGCGCTACGACCATCCTTGAGCAACAGCAGGGCCGGCATGGCGATGGTCGGTATCTGCTCGAGCTTGCGTTGCAGCACCCGGCCTTGCAGACCGGCACGTGCTGCCGCTCGCGACAATAATTCGACGCTCAGCCGTTGCTTGGGTAACGGCAGGCCGGTGGTGAGCATCGCCGCGCTGGCCGGCTTCTGATGGAGCATGCAAAGCGCCAGCAAGCCGTCCAGCAATGGGTCGTCGTGCAGCGTGCGTGGATCATGGATGAGTTCGGCTCGACTGACTTCTGATTCCACGCTGGGCACTCTTTGCTGATCAAAACGGGATGGATGACTCAATTCATCCCAGGCAACTGGACCCTGGGCTTGACGTCATTCTGCACAACGGATGCCAACGGCGCGACAACCCCCTGACTTTTGAGCAACTGCCCCATGGTTGCCTTGATCCGGTATTGGCTGAACAACTGCACGTTCTTGATCTCCGCCAGACGGCGGGAGGCGCTGAACAGCTCGTTTTCGCTGTCGAGCAAGTCGAGCAGGGTCCGCTCGCCGAGACCGAACTGCCGCTGGTAGGCGGTGCGTACGTTGGCGCTGTGATCGACGTACTGCTGGGCAATCGGTACCTGGGCGTTGGCGTTGTTGAGGGCGTTCCAGGCCAGGCCCAACTCTTCAGTCAGTTGACGCAGGGCGTTGTTGCGGATGTCCAGGGCCTGGTTCGACAGATACGACTTGGACTCCAGATCCGCCTTGTTGCTACCACCGGCGTACAGATTGAAACGCATGCGCAGCATGGCTTGCCATTCGTTGTTGTGACCGTTCTGACCATCCAGATCGTTGTCGGCGGTACGGCCCAACTCGGCGTCGAAGCGGGGGTAGAAGCTCGACTTGGCGGCTTCGTACTGTTGCTCGGCGGCCGCGATGTCGGCTTCGGCGGAACGCAACACCGGGCTGTTCTCCAGCATCTGGGCACGGGCTTCGTTCAGGTTGGCCGGCAACAGCGCCAGAAAATCGGCGGGACGTTCCAGCTGGTCGGGCATCTGGCCCACGGCGCTGAGGTAGTTGGTCTCGGCGTCGGCCAGATTGGTCTGCTCGGTGATCAGGTTGTTGCGGGCCTGGGCCATGCGCGCCTCAGCCTGATCCAGATCGGCGCCGCTGCCCACGCCACGGTCGGTGCGCAGCTTGATTTGATCGAAGATGCGCTCGTGACTCTTGAGGTTTTCCTCGGCCAGACGTACGAACTCGCGTCGGGTCAGCACGTCCAGATAAACCTGGGCAACGGTCAATCCGGTGCGCTCGGACGCGTCCAGCAAGGAATAGGCACGGGCATTCACGGTGGCTTGTTGACGCCCCACTTCGCTGGACGTCGCAAAACCGTCAAAAACCATTTGCGTCAGGCGCAGGCTGGACTCGCTACGGTTCAAGGTTTCCCAATGATTATTGCTGCCCGAGCGGGTCGTCACACTGTCAGTACCTTCGCGACCGTACCCCGCCGCAAGGTCCACTCTAGGCAGGTAGCCGCCTTTAGCGGCCTTGAGTTGGTAGTCCGCCGCCAGTCGGCTGTTCACACCGGCCTGAATCTCAGGATGGACATCCAGCGCCTGTTGCATAGCCTGCGGCAAGGTTTGTGCTTGTACGAAACTGGCGGCGAGGGCGAAAGGTAAAGCCTTGAACAGGTGCAAACGCATGGTTGGATTATTCCCGAAACTCTTGTCTTGAATCACAGCGAAAGGTGGCGCTGCATCGGATGATGGCAACCGGGATGACCGTATGTCGGAAAGTTCGAAACAGGCAGTGAATCATGCACCGAAAGAACAGGTCGCCGCTTAAATATCAATGTGACATTACTGAAGCGATTGTTTAGGATGGCCAGCAGAAGGTCAATAGTTTGGCATAAACAAAAAAATCAAAAAAACCAAGCCAAAATATTGACGTCATGAAGCGTCAAAACAACCTTATTTAGCGAAGCAAGAGCGTCCAGACCGGCGCAGCCAGAGGCTGTTCGGTACATGGAAGTCTACTGAACGTGGCACCCGGAGAGTCTTCAATGAGCAGTGTTATTGCCGTCGTCAAAAGCATTGTTGGTCAGGTTTTCGTCGTATCCCCCGAAGGCATCCGGCGTGTGCTCATTGAAGGTGACCGCCTGTCCACAGGCGATCAATTGGACACCGGCGCTGCTGGCGCCGTTACATTGGAACTGGCCGATGGGCGCACGCTGGACCTGGGTCGCGACACCCAGTGGAGCGCCAGTGCCCCGGACTCCTCCACCGATCTCGCCCAGGCCACAGCCCAGGCTGCGCCGTCGGTAGAAGAATTGCAGCAGGCCATTGCCGCCGGCGTCGACCCGACGACCGCCCTTGAAGCCACCGCCGCTGGCGCCACTGCTGCAGGTACGGGTGGGGCCGCCGGTGGCGGCCACAGCGTTGTGATGCTGGATGCCACCGCTGGCAGCGTCGACCCGACCATCGGGTTCCCGACTGAGGGTTTGAGCGCAGCCGCGGCCGCTGACGATGACATCACCGGCGGCGACACCGACGCCGATACCACTGCCAACGCGGTGCTTGATTCGACGTTGACCCTGAGCGCCACCCCGACCCTGACCGAGGCCGGCGGCGTGCTGGTCTACACCGCGACCGTCACCCAGGCGCCTCAGACCAACCTGATCGTGACCTTGTCCAACGGCGCAGTGATCGTGATTCCCGCCGGGCAACTGACCGGCAGCGTCAACGTCCCCCTGGCGCCGAACGACACTGTCTATAACGACCCTAGCCAGATCAGCGTCACGGTCACCGGCACTACTGGCGGCACCGGCATTGCCGTGACCTTGCCCACCACACCGGCAGTGACCCAGATCACCGACACCGTGGACACCACCACCGTCACTTTGACGGCCGGCAACACCGTCACCGAAGGCGGCCAGATCACCTACACCGCCACCCTGACCAACCCGGCCCAGACGCCAGTGACCGTAACCTTGAGCAATGGCTCGGTCATCACCATCGCTGCGGGCCAGACCACCGGCACCGTCAACGTCGACACCCCGGCCAATGACGTCTACAACAACGGCAGCACCGTCAGCACCACTATTACCGGTGCCACGGGCGGCAACTTTGAAAACCTGGTGCCGAGCACCACGCCTGCCGTGACGACGATCACCGATTCGGTGGACGCTACCGGCCTGACCTTGACCGCCAGCAACACCGTTACCGAAGGCGGCCAGATCACCTACACCGCCACCCTGACCAACTCGGCCCAGACGCCGGTGACCGTGACCTTGAGCAATGGCTCGGTCATCACCATCGCCGCCGGACAAACCACCGGCACCGTCAACGTCGACACCCCGGCCAATGACGTCTACAACAACGGCAGCACCGTCAGCACCACTATTACCGGTGCCACGGGCGGCAACTTTGAAAACCTGGTGCCGAGCACCACGCCTGCCGTGACGACGATCACCGATTCGGTGGACGCTACCGGCCTGACCTTGACCGCCAGCAACACCGTTACCGAAGGCGGCCAGATCACCTACACCGCAACGCTGACCAACCCGGCCCAGACGCCGGTGACCGTGACCTTGAGCAATGGCTCGGTCATTACCATCGCCGCCGGACAAACCACCGGCACCGTCAATGTCGATACCCCGGCCAACGACGTCTACAACAACGGCAGCACCGTCAGCACCACTATTAGCGGTGCGACTGGCGGCAACTTTGAAAACCTGGTGCCGAGCACCACGCCTGCCGTGACGACGATCACCGATTCCGTGGACGCCACCGGCCTGACTTTGACCGCCAGCGATACCATCACTGAAGGCGGCCAGATCACCTACACCGCGACCCTGACCAACCCGGCCCAGACGCCGGTGACCGTGACCTTGAGCAATGGCTCGGTCATCACCATCGCCGCCGGGCAAACCACCGGCTCCGTCAACGTCGATACCCCGGCCAACGACGTCTACAACAATGGCAGCACCGTCAGCACCACCATTACCGGCGCCACGGGCGGCAACTTTGAAAACCTGGTGCCAAGCACTACACCTGCCGTGACGACGATTACCGACTCGGTGGACGCCACCGGCCTGAGTTTGTCAGCTTCCACTGAAGTGGCCGAAGGCGGTTCGATTGTCTACACCGCGACCCTGACCAACCCCGCTGGCACTCCGGTCACCGTGACACTGAGCAACGGCGCTGTAATCAACATCGCTGCTGGTGCCACCACTGGCACTGTGACCGTCGATGCGCCGACTGACGATGTCTACAAAGACGCAGGCAAGGTTGAAGTCAGCATCGATAACGCCACCGGCGGCAACTTCGAGAACCTCGTTCCGAGCACGACTCCGGCCGTAACTGATGTCACCGACACCATCGATACGTCGACTGTCAGCCTGACCGCGACTTCCTCCGTGGCTGAAGGCGGCACCGTGGTTTACACCGCTTCGGTCAACGCCCCGGTCACCGGCGCTCCGTTGGTCGTAACGTTGAGCAGCGGCCAGAGCATCACCATTCCAGTCGGTTCCAGCAGCGGTTCGGTCAACTTCGTGACCCAGAACGATGCCCTTGCCGGCGGCGACAACCTGAGCGTCAAGATTGATGATGCTCAGGGCGGCAACTACGAAAAACTGGACATCGACGCGACTCCCGCTGATACCACCGTTACCGATGTGCAGGACACGACTGGCCTGACACTCTCGGCCACTGACACCATTGCCGAAGGCGGTTCGATTGTTTACACCGCGACCCTGACCAACGCCGCTGGTTCGCCAGTCACCGTGACCCTGAGCAACGGCGCCGTGATCAACATCGCCGCTGGCGCCACCACCGGCACTGTGACCGTCGATGCACCAAAAGACGACGTCTACAAAGACGCCGGCAAGGTCGAAGTCAACATCGATAACGCCACGGGCGGCAACTTCGAAAACCTGGTACCGAGCACGACTCCGGCAGTGACTGATGTCACTGATACCATCGACACCAGCACCGTTTCGCTGACCGCGACCTCGACTGTGGCCGAAGGCGGCACCGTGGTTTACACCGCCTCGGTCAACGCACCGGTCACCGGCGCTCCGCTGGTGATCAACCTGTCGAACGGCCAGAGCATCACCATTCCAGTCGGTTCCAGCAGCGGTTCGGTCAACTTCGTGACCCAGAACGATGCCCTTGCTGGCGGCGACAACCTGAGCGTCAAGATTGATGATGCCCAGGGCGGCAACTACGAAAAACTGGACATCGACGCCACTCCGGCTGACACCACCGTTACCGATGTGCAGGACACCACTGGCCTGAGCCTGAGCGCTACCGATTCGGTTGCCGAAGGTGGTTCGATCGTTTACACCGCGACATTGACCAATGCCGCTGGCTCGCCAGTGACGGTGACCTTGAGCAACGGCGCTGTAATCAACATCGCTGCCGGCGCCACCACCGGCACCGTGACCGTCGATGCGCCAAAAGACGACGTCTACAAAGACGCCGGCAAAGTCGAAGTCAGCATCGATAACGCAACGGGCGGTAACTTCGAGAACCTCGTTCCGAGCACGACTCCGGCCGTGACTGATGTCACCGATACCATCGACACCAGCACCGTTTCGCTCACTGCGACCGCGAATGTGGCTGAAGGCGGTACTGTCGTTTACACAGCTTCGGTCAACGCCCCGGTCACTGGCGCTCCGCTGGTGATCACCCTGTCGAACGGTCAGAGCATTACCATTCCAGTCGGCTCCAGCTCCGGCTCGGTCAACTTCGTTACCCAGAACGATGCTTTGTCAGGTGGTGATTCGCTGAGCGTCAAGATCGACGATGCCCAGGGCGGTAACTACGAAAAACTGGACATCGACGCCACTCCAGCGGACACCACCGTTACGGACGTGCAGGACACGACCGGCCTGACGCTCTCGGCCACTGACACTGTTGCTGAAGGCGGTTCGATTGTTTACACCGCAACCCTGACCAACCCCGCTGGCACTCCGGTCACCGTGACCTTGAGCAACGGCGCGGTAATCAACATCGCTGCTGGCGCCACCACTGGCACGGTCACTGTCGATGCACCAAAAGACGACGTCTACAAAGACGCCGGCAAGGTCGAAGTCAGCATCGATAACGCCACTGGCGGTAGCTTCGAGAACCTCGTTCCGAGCACGACTCCGGCAGTGACAGATGTCACCGATACCATCGACACGTCGACTGTCAGCCTGACCGCGACTTCCTCCGTGGCTGAAGGCGGCACCGTGGTTTACACCGCTTCGGTCAACGCACCGGTGACCGGCGCTCCGTTGGTCATCACCCTGTCGAACGGCCAGAGCATCACCATCCCGGTTGGCTCCAGCAGCGGTTCGGTCAACTTCGTTACACCAAACGACGCCCTTGCTGGCGGCGACAACCTGAGCGTCAAGATTGATGATGCTCAGGGCGGCAACTACGAAAAACTGGACATCGACGCCACTCCAGCGGACACGACTGTCACTGACGTGCAGGACACCACCGGCCTGAGCCTGAGCGCTACCGACTCGGTTGCCGAAGGTGGTTCGATTGTTTACACGGCAACCCTGACCAACCCCGCTGGTACTCCGGTCACCGTGACACTGAGCAACGGCGCGGTAATCAACATCGCTGCCGGCGCCACAACTGGTACCGTCACCGTCGATGCTCCAAAAGACGACGTCTACAAAGACGCCGGCAAGGTCGAAGTCAGCATCGATAACGCCACCGGTGGCAACTTCGAGAATTTGGTGCCAAGCACCACGCCAGCCGTCACCGACGTGACCGACACCATTGATACCAGCACGGTTTCGCTCACCGCGACCGCAAATGTGGCCGAAGGCGGAACCGTGGTTTACACCGCCTCGGTCAACGCACCGGTCACCGGCGCTCCGCTGGTGATCACCCTGTCGAACGGCCAGAGCATCACCATTCCAGTCGGTTCCAGCAGCGGTTCGGTCAACTTCGTGACCCAGAACGACGCCCTTGCTGGCGGCGATAACCTGAGCGTGAAGATCGACGATGCCCAGGGCGGTAACTACGAAAAACTGGACATCGATGCCACTCCAGCGGACACCACCGTTACCGACGTACAGGACACCACCGGTCTGAGCCTGAGCGCTACCGATTCGGTTGCCGAAGGTGGTTCGATCGTTTACACCGCCACATTGACCAACGCCGCTGGCTCGCCAGTCACCGTAACCCTGAGCAATGGCGCCGTAATCAACATCGCTGCCGGCGCCACCACCGGCACCGTCACTGTCGATGCGCCAAAAGACGACGTCTACAAAGACGCCGGCAAGGTCGAAGTCAGCATCGACAACGCCACCGGCGGTAGCTTCGAGAACCTCGTTCCGAGCACGACTCCGGCAGTGACTGATGTCACCGACACCATTGATACTTCGACCGTCAGCCTGACCGCGACTTCCTCCGTAGCTGAAGGCGGCACCGTGGTTTACACCGCTTCGGTCAACGCCCCGGTCACCGGCGCTCCGTTGGTCGTAACGTTGAGCAACGGCCAAAGCATCACCATCCCGGTTGGCTCCAGCAGTGGTTCGGTCAACTTCGTGACCCAGAACGATGCCCTTGCTGGCGGCGACAACCTGAGCGTCAAGATTGATGACGCCCAGGGCGGCAACTACGAAAAACTGGACATCGATGCCACTCCAGCGGACACCACCGTTACCGACGTACAGGACACGACTGGCCTGACGCTCTCGGCCACTGACACTGTTGCCGAAGGTGGTTCGATTGTTTACACCGCGACCCTGACCAACGCCGCTGGTTCGCCAGTCACCGTGACCCTGAGCAACGGCGCCGTGATCAACATCGCCGCTGGCGCCACCACCGGCACTGTGACCGTCGATGCACCAAAAGACGACGTCTACAAAGACGCCGGCAAGGTCGAAGTCAACATCGATAACGCCACGGGCGGCAACTTCGAAAACCTGGTACCGAGCACGACTCCGGCAGTGACTGATGTCACTGATACCATCGACACCAGCACCGTTTCGCTGACCGCGACCTCGACTGTGGCCGAAGGCGGCACCGTGGTTTACACCGCCTCGGTCAACGCACCGGTCACCGGCGCTCCGCTGGTGATCAACCTGTCGAACGGCCAGAGCATCACCATTCCAGTCGGTTCCAGCAGCGGTTCGGTCAACTTCGTGACCCAGAACGATGCCCTTGCTGGCGGCGACAACCTGAGCGTCAAGATTGATGATGCCCAGGGCGGCAACTACGAAAAACTGGACATCGACGCCACTCCGGCTGACACCACCGTTACCGATGTGCAGGACACCACTGGCCTGAGCCTGAGCGCTACCGATTCGGTTGCCGAAGGTGGTTCGATCGTTTACACCGCGACATTGACCAATGCCGCTGGCTCGCCAGTGACGGTGACCTTGAGCAACGGCGCTGTAATCAACATCGCTGCCGGCGCCACCACCGGCACCGTGACCGTCGATGCGCCAAAAGACGACGTCTACAAAGACGCCGGCAAGGTTGAAGTCAGCATCGACAACGCCACCGGCGGTAGCTTCGAGAACCTCGTTCCGAGCACGACTCCGGCAGTGACTGATGTCACCGACACCATTGATACTTCGACCGTCAGCCTGACCGCGACTTCCTCCGTAGCTGAAGGCGGCACCGTGGTTTACACCGCTTCGGTCAACGCCCCGGTCACCGGCGCTCCGTTGGTCGTAACGTTGAGCAACGGCCAAAGCATCACCATCCCGGTTGGCTCCAGCAGTGGTTCGGTCAACTTCGTGACCCAGAACGATGCCCTTGCTGGCGGCGACAACCTGAGCGTCAAGATTGATGACGCCCAGGGCGGCAACTACGAAAAACTGGACATCGATGCCACTCCAGCGGACACCACCGTTACCGACGTACAGGACACGACTGGCCTGACGCTCTCGGCCACTGACACTGTTGCCGAAGGTGGTTCGATTGTTTACACCGCGACCCTGACCAACGCCGCTGGTTCGCCAGTCACCGTGACCCTGAGCAACGGCGCCGTGATCAACATCGCCGCTGGCGCCACCACCGGCACTGTGACCGTCGATGCACCAAAAGACGACGTCTACAAAGACGCCGGCAAGGTCGAAGTCAACATCGATAACGCCACGGGCGGCAACTTCGAAAACCTGGTACCGAGCACGACTCCGGCAGTGACTGATGTCACTGATACCATCGACACCAGCACCGTTTCGCTGACCGCGACCTCGACTGTGGCCGAAGGCGGCACCGTGGTTTACACCGCCTCGGTCAACGCACCGGTCACCGGCGCTCCGCTGGTGATCAACCTGTCGAACGGCCAGAGCATCACCATTCCAGTCGGTTCCAGCAGCGGTTCGGTCAACTTCGTGACCCAGAACGATGCCCTTGCTGGCGGCGACAACCTGAGCGTCAAGATTGATGATGCCCAGGGCGGCAACTACGAAAAATTGGACATCGACGCCACTCCGGCTGACACCACCGTTACCGATGTGCAGGACACCACTGGCCTGAGCCTGAGCGCTACCGATTCGGTTGCCGAAGGTGGTTCGATCGTTTACACCGCGACATTGACCAATGCCGCTGGCTCGCCAGTGACGGTGACCTTGAGCAACGGCGCTGTAATCAACATCGCTGCCGGCGCCACCACCGGCACCGTGACCGTCGATGCGCCAAAAGACGACGTCTACAAAGACGCCGGCAAGGTTGAAGTCAGCATCGACAACGCCACCGGCGGTAGCTTCGAGAACCTCGTTCCGAGCACGACTCCGGCAGTGACTGATGTCACCGACACCATTGATACTTCGACCGTCAGCCTGACCGCGACTTCCTCCGTAGCTGAAGGCGGCACCGTGGTTTACACCGCTTCGGTTAACGCCCCGGTGACCGGCGCTCCGCTGGTGATCACCCTGTCGAATGGTCAAAGCATCACCATCCCGGTTGGCTCCAGCAGCGGTTCGGTCAACTTCGTGACCCAGAACGACGCCCTTGCTGGCGGCGACAACCTGAGCGTGAAGATCGACGATGCCCAGGGCGGTAACTACGAAAAACTGGACATCGACGCCACTCCAGCGGACACCACCGTTACGGACGTGCAGGACACCACCGGCCTGAGCCTGAGCGCTACCGACTCGGTTACCGAAGGTGGTTCGATTGTTTACACGGCAACCCTGACCAACCCCGCTGGTACTCCGGTCACCGTGACACTGAGCAACGGCGCGGTAATCAACATCGCTGCCGGCGCTACCACTGGCACAGTAACTGTCGATGCGCCAAAAGACGACGTCTACAAAGACGCCGGCAAAGTCGAAGTCAGCATCGATAACGCCACGGGAGGTAGCTTCGAGAACCTCGTTCCGAGCACGACTCCGGCAGTGACTGATGTCACCGATACCATCGACACGTCGACTGTCAGCCTGACCGCGACTTCCTCCGTGGCTGAAGGCGGCACCGTGGTTTACACCGCTTCGGTCAACGCCCCGGTAACGGGCGCTCCTTTGGTCGTCACCCTGTCGAACGGTCAAAGCATCACCATCCCAGTTGGCTCCAGCAGCGGTTCGGTCAACTTCGTGACCCAGAACGACGCCCTTGCTGGCGGCGACAACCTGAGCGTGAAGATCGACGATGCCCAGGGCGGTAACTACGAAAAACTGGACATCGACGCCACTCCAGCGGACACCACCGTTACCGATGTGCAGGACTCGACCGGCCTGAGCCTGAGCGCCACCGATTCGGTTGCTGAAGGCGGTCAGATCACCTACACCGCAACCCTGACCAACGCTGCTGGTACTCCGGTCACCGTGACACTGAGCAACGGCGCTGTAATCAACATCGCTGCCGGCGCCACCACCGGCACGGTCACTGTCGATGCGCCAAAAGACGACGTCTACAAAGACGCCGGCAAGGTCGAAGTCAGCATCGACAACGCCACCGGCGGTAACTTCGAAAACCTGGTACCGAGCACCACGCCAGCCGTCACCGACGTGACCGACACCGTCGACAACACCATCGTCAGCATCACCGGCAGCACCTCGGTCACCGAAGGCCAGGCCGCGACGTACACCGTGAGCCTGACGAACCCGGCGCAAACCGAAGTGACGCTCAAGATCGTCTACAGCGGTACCGCCGCCGACGGTACGGACTTCACCGGCGTCTACACCGTGAAGATTCCGGCCAATGCCACCAGCGCCACTTTCAACGTGGCGACGCTGGACGACAAGATCACCGAAGGTACCGAAAACTTCGTGGTCAAGATCGACTCGGCCACCGGCGGCAACTTCGAAAACCTGGCCGTCAGCGGCACCAACGGCAGCGTCAGTACCTCGATCATCGACAACGATGCACCGCCGGTACTGGACCTGGATGCCAACAACTCCAGCGGCAAGACCGGCGCCGATTACCAGGTGACCTTCACCGAAGGCACCACCGGTCCGGGCGTGTCCATCGGCGACACCGACCTGAAAATCACCGACCCGGACAGCACGATGCTGACCGGCGCCACCATCGTGCTGACCAACCGTCAGCCCGGCGATGCGCTGAACCTGGGTAACAGCGTCAACGGCATCAGCATCAACGCCAACAGCACCAACGGCACGGTCACCCTGACCCTGTCGGGCAATGCGACGCTGGCCGACTACATGCAGCAAATCAAGAACATCAGCTTTACCAACAGCAGCGACGACCCGAGCACCGTGCCGCGCATCATCACCGTGACGGTGACCGACGGCACAAACTACTCCAACACGGCCACCACCACCGTGAACGTGGTCGGGGTCAACGATGCGCCGGTCGCAACCGGCGGCGCGGTGACCGGTACCGAAGACACCTCGTTGATTCTTGGCTGGTCGACCTTTGGTGTCAGCGATGTGGACAGTTCGGCATCCAGCCTTGGGGTAAAAATCACCGGACTGCCCGCTGACGGCATGTTGCAGTACCTGGACGGTGCAACGTGGAAGGACGTGGCCAACAACCAGACCTTCACCAAGGCCGACATCGACGCCGGCAAACTGCGCTTCACACCGGATACCCATGAGTCCGGCGCCAACGGCAACGCGAACGGCGTGGGCGATCAGAAATCCGATTACGCGCAGATCAAGTTCCAGCCAACCGACGGTCAGGCGCTGGGCACTACCGGCACCGTGAAGATCGACATCACGCCGGTCGCTGACGCACCGACCCTCAACGTAGCCGGGAACGCCGTGACCTCCACTGGCCTGGTCAAGGAAGTCTGGACCGGTCTGTCGGGCCTGGGCACCGATGGCAGCGGCGCGCCGTCCGGTACGCTGAAGTCGGTGATCGATGCCGCCGGAACCCCCAACAGCAGCACCACCGTGAACAACGTGCAGTCCGACAGCAACGTGAATCCGGGCACCGCATCGAAAACCTCGGGCCTGATTTTCCTCGAAGCTGGCAAGACCTACACCTTCAGCGGTACCGGCGATGACAGCCTGTTGGTGACCATCGGTGGCAAGGATGTCGCGGGCATCACCTGGGGAGCGGGCGGCAAGCTCAATGGCTCGTTCACCCCGACCACCAGCGGCTACTACACCCTGGACATCTACCACCACAACCAGACCGGCCCGGGCAGCTATGACGTGAACCTGTCGGTCAACGGCAGCACCCCGACCGACCTGAGCAGTGCCGGCGTGCCGCTGTACACCGGCGTGGCTGATCTGGTGAATGCGGGCGTGACTGTTTCGGACCTGCACGGCACCAATGGTGAAGGCTACTACGACGGCTTCAAGCTCAACGAAGGCGCCGAAGGCGGCAGTGTGAACCTGTCGAAGATCACCACGGCGCTGACCGATACCGACGGCTCCGAAAGCCTGAGCGTGAAAATCGGCGGGATCCCGGAAGGCAGCGTGCTGAGCGACGGTGCCGGCCACACGGCGACCGTGGGCAGCAATGGCGAGGCCTCGGTCACCGGCTGGAATCTGGGCAGCCTGACCCTGACGCCACCGACCTACTACAACGGCCAGTTCAACCTGACCGTAACCTCGACTTCCACCGAAGCCCTCGGCGGCTCGGCAACCACCACGGCGCAGATACCGGTCACGGTTCATCCGGCGGTCTACAACTCCGCCACGGCCACCTCTGGCAGTGACAACGTCACCGGCACCGACGGCAACGACATTGTGGTCGCCGACATCGGCGGGCTGACCGTCGTGCCAGGCGTCAACTACAACATCGCCTTCATGGTCGACAGCTCCGGCAGCATGAGCGCAGCGTCCGTCACAGCCGCCAAGGACTCGTTGACGTCGGTGTTCAACACCCTCAAGCAGAGCATGGGCGGCAACTCCGGGACGGTGAACATTTTCCTGGCAGACTTCGACAGCCAGGTGAATAAAACCGTATCGGTCAACCTCAAGGATCCGAACGCACTCGCGCTGCTCAAAAGTGTGCTGGATTCAATGGTGTCCGGCGGCGGTACCAACTACGAGGACGTGTTCAAGACCACGGCCAACTGGTTCAAGAGCAGCGAAGCCCTGAGCAACACCGGCGCGACCAACCTGACGTACTTCATCACCGACGGCCAGCCGACCTATTATCAGTCCGGCGAGCAGACGAACCCGACCTTGTATGGCGACGTGAAGCTCGACAGCCTGATTACCACGACCAACTACAAGCTGGGCCAGACGTTCAGCGCCGAGCTCGACAGCACGCATCGCGTTCAGGTCGACGCATCCGGCAATCTCACCCTGCTCACCTGGAAAAAATCCTGGGGCGGTTACTGGAGCAGTGAGGAATTGGGCACATTGCGCGCCCAGGGCGACGGCACCTATGAGTTGTCGTACCGCGACGGCACCGGCAGCAGTACCGGCTCGACCACCACCAGCAACTCCCTGAGCGCTTTCGCGCTGTTGAGTTCGGTATCTGGCGTGGAAGCCATCGGCCTGAACAAAGGTGTGACGCTGGATGACCTGAAGGACTACGACTCGGACAAGACTCCGCAGACCAACATCGATCCCAAGAACCTGGCCGACTCCATCATCGGACACACCGAGGCGACCCTGCCGGGCGCTGACACAGTCAACGGGGCAGACGGCAACGACATCCTGTTCGGCGACCTGGTGAGCTTCAATGGCATCGCCGGCGAAGGTTATCAGTCCATTCAGGCCTTCGTGGCCCAGCAGAGCGGTGTGGAAGTCAGCAAAGTCACCACCAGCAACGTGCACCAGTACATCACCGAGCACTACAACGCTTTCGATGTGTCCGGTGCCAACGATGGCAATGACACACTGCTGGGCGGTGCCGGTAATGACATCATCTTCGGCCAGGGCGGCAACGACCTGCTCAACGGCGGCAAGGGCAATGACATCCTGCTCGGCGGCAAAGGCAACGACACGCTGATCGGCGGCCAGGGCAATGACACCCTGATCGGTGGCCTGGGTGGCGACACCTTTGTCTGGAAGTCCGGCGACACCGGCACCGACGTGATCAAGGACTTCAAGGCCAGCGAAGGTGACCGGATCGACCTGCGGGATCTGTTGCAGGGCGAAACCGGCAGCACCATCGACAACTTCCTGAAGATCAGCACGGTCGATGGCGTGTCGTCGCTGCAGGTCAGCACCTCCGGCAAGTTCAACGCGGGCGACGCCGCAGCGGCCACCCCTGATGTGACGATCAAGCTGGAAGGTAACAACTGGTCGAACATCAACCTGAACTCGTTGATCGCCGGCAGTGATCCGACCATCAAGGTCGATCACAACAACAGCTGACCGTGGCTTAACGGCCGCCCTTAGGGGCGGTCGTACCGGGCTGCACCCAGGATGACGATTTTGTCGCCACCCTCCATACTCGCGCACAGTTGGCCTATGCTGCCCAGCATGACGCCGCTTCATACATGAGGGATGCCCGATGTTTTATGTGCAACGCGATGCACAAGGCCTGCTGATGCGCGTGGAAGCCACCGCTTATGCGGAGGCCACCGAAACCCTGCCGGCCGACAGCCACGAAATCCAGGACTGGTTCGCCAACCAGGCGGTAGAAAACAGCCTCAAGCAGCTCAAGCAGAGCGACTTGGAAATGATCCGGGTACTCGACGACTTGATTCAGGTGCTGACCAGCAAAGGCGTCATCCGCGTCACCGACCTGCCCCCCGCGGCCCAGGCCAAGCTGATGGACCGCAACCAGGCCCGGGAAGCCTTGGGCGGGTTGAGCCGGTTGATCGATGATGATGAGAAAGGGTTGATCTAAGCCTGGTTCATCGGTGTCGGGGCTGCCCTCATCGCGAGCAGGCTCGCTCCCACAGGGGGATGGGGCAAGTCGCAGATATTGCCGTCACGCAGTTCTTATGTGGGAGCGGGCTTGCTCGCGAAAGCGGTGGGTCAGTTTGCGATGATGTTGGATGTGCCGACGCCTTCGCGAGCAAGCCCGCTCCCACAATTGGATTTGTGTCAGGGCGCAATTTTCCATTCGCCAACAGGCCTCTTGTGGGAGCGAGCCTGCTCGCGATGGCCATCTTCAATCCGCCACAGGCCTGTCAGTTCGACGTTTGAACCTCAAGCCGATCCATCGCCCGCTCCACCAACAAATGCACCCCGTCGGCCATTCGGCTGATCGCCAGGATCACGCTGCGGCGCGAGCCGTCGACGTCATCAGCCAGGTCGGCGGCGATGGCGCTGATGGACAGCAGGTCTTCGGAGGCATTGGCCAGTAAGGTTTCGGTGTCGATGTTCGGGGATACGATGAAGAGCTGGCCTGCTTGGGCCTCGTCGACGGGTTTGGGTTTGAGATAGTAGTCGAGAGCGCGCTCGGCGGCTTCGTCGAGTTTTTTTGCTTGCAGGGTTTCGACTCGGGATTTGGATGAGGGCTGTGGAGGGTTAGGCGTAGCTTTGAACATGGTTTGGGCTTCCTATTCAATTCAGAGCCGCCCTGGCTCGCTTGCACGCGATGAAGGGTGGCAGCTATGTGCGAGTGTGCAAGACCGAGTAAGACAACGCCCAAAAACCTCGGCAGACCCGAAGGTCTCCCGCACACAGCTGCCATAAAACATGAGCACGAATGCACGATAAGTGGCTGGTGATATTGTTGGGCGTCTTTCTAACCGGCTTGCACGCCGGTGTCACCGTTTTTTCAGTGACAAACCCAGACTAGCCACGGGGCAGACGCCGGACAAGTTCACCAAGTTCGCCACAACTCGAAGGAAATCTCCTAGGACCTGACTTTTAGAGGGGGTGTATATCCGTTTCTGCGGTAACGGCTACTGGCGGTTCCGCTCTTACAGCGGGTCACTTTTGGAAGAGCGCCAAAAGTAACCAAAAACGCTTTGCCCCACCACTCGGCACCTCGCTTAGGCTCGGTGTGCCCGAACGAAGGCATTGCTCCGGGGGCCGCCGCGAAGGGCCATCCATGGCCCAGCGCGGCTACCTCGGCATCCATGCCGAGGTGCCCCCTACGCAATGCCTGCGTTCGGCCAGCGTGGTTAACGGGGCGTCCCAGATCAAAAGCTTGGCGAGGCGGCCTGACAGCCGACCTGTTTTCTGATGACCGCGTTCATCCTGTGGGAGCAAAGCTTGCTCGCGATGGCGGTGGTTCAGTTGATGAAGATGTTGGATGTGTCGGCCTCATCGCGAACAAGTTTTGCTCCCACAAATCCTGCTCAAACTGGTCTGATGGTGCACACCCGCAAGAGCAGGTCGGCTATAAGGCCGCCTCGCGAGCAAGCTTTGCTCCCACAGGTCCTGCTCAAACAAGTCTGATTGGTGTACACCCGCCAAAGCCAGGCCGGCTGTCAGGCCGCCTCGCTTTTGATTTTGATCTGGGGGCCCCGTTAACCACGCTGGCTGAACGCAGGTATTGTGGAGTGGGCATCCCGGCATGGATGCCGGGATAGCCGCGCTGGGCCATGGATGGCCCTTCGCGGCGGGCCCACGGAGCAATGCCTGCGTTCGGGCATGCCGAGCCTAGGCGAGGCACCGAGTGGTGGGGCAAGACCTTTTGGTTACTTTTGGGGCGTTTGCCAAAAGTGACCCGCCGTAAGGGCGGAACCATAAGCCGCCGTTACCGCAGCAATGGATATGTACTCAGTCAGAAGAATACAAGGCCGTCTCACCCCCAACGCCGAGGCTCCCCAACCAACTGCCCCTGCACCCCAAACAACCCCATCTCCCGAATCACCGCCAACTCCCCCTCCGTCTCAACCCGCTCGGCAATCAACGGCAAGTCAATACTGTGAGCAGCGCGCTGGATCGCTTCAATAAACAGGCGCTTGTCACTCTCCTGATCAATGGCACGGATATAGCTGCCATCGATCTTCAGATAAGCCAACCCCAACCGCGACAAGTTGCCAATCATGCTGAACCGCCCACCAAAACGCTGCAGACTCAGGGAGAAACCAAGCTCACGCAGGTGCCGAGTCAACTCCTCCAGCACCGCTTGCTCCGGCAGTTGCTCTTCACCAATCTCCAGGGTCAAGCGCGGCCCAAGGTTGGAATGCGCCCGCAGGATCTCAAAGACCTTGTTCAGCGCCTGCGGATCGGCCAACGTCGCCGAAGACAGGTTCAACGCCAGGGACTGGTCATGCCCGGCCATTTGCTTGAGCACCTGTTCGAGCATCAAACGATCCAGACGCGCGGTCCAACCGAAGCGCTCCAGCCATGGCAAAAAACGCCCGGCGGGGATGGTCTGGCCCTGCTCGTCCAGCAGCCGTGACAGCACTTTGTAATGCAGCACCACCTGGGTGTCCTGGGCGGCCACCACCGGCTGGAAGTACAGCTCGAAGCGCTGATTGCTCAAGGCCTGGTCGAGCAGATTGTGCCAGGCATGATGATCGTCACCGACGCTGGCCGAGGCGCTGTGGTCCAGGCAGGCCCAACCCGGTTCGCCCTGGCTTTCGGCCTGGGCAAGGGCCTGGTCGCCGAGCTGGAGCACGGCTTGCGGCGAGTCGCCATGGACGAATGGAGCCAGTCCGATGGAGGCCACCGAAGCCACATCGGTCGCACCGGTGGCATGCAGGCTGGCCAAGGCGCTTTCGAGGTTCTGCGCCAGTTGCAGCGCTTCCTCGCGCACCAGCCCCGGCGCCAGCACGGCGAACTCCCCACCGCGGATGCGCGTCACCATGTTGTGGGTTTCAGGGTAGCGGGCGCATTCACGCTGTAATTGTTCGCCCACGGCCTTGAGCAACTGGTCGGTGCGCTGCCCGCCCAGCCGCTGGTTCAACCCGGCCAGGTCCTTGACCCGCAGCAACAGCAGATAACCGGAACTGGCCTGCTCGGGGTTGCTCACCCGGGCGTGGAGCTGCATTTCGAAATACCGCCGGTTGGCCAGTCCCGTGAGATTGTCCTGGTAAGACTCGACCCGCAGTTTTTCGCTACGCTCGGCCTGCTCCTGAAACAGCGCCTTGAGCTTCTCGACCATCTGGTTCATCGCCTGCACCACCCGGCGCAGTTCGGGCGTGCGCGGCAGCTCCGGCAGGCTCAGGAACTCGCGACGGGCGATGGCATGGGACTGGTGCACCATGTAATCCAGCGGCTTGAGCTGACGACGCAGCAGCAAGGCCCCCAGCACCGCGCTCACCGCGCCGCACAGCAGCAGCCAGCCCAGGCTGCCCAATGCGCTCTGCCACAGCTTGGCGAGGGCGAACATCGGGTGGCTGACCACTTCGACCCGCGCCGCCTGTTCCCAGCCACGGCTAACAATCGCATCGCCACCGGCCGGCTCCAGGCCGATGAGCTTGATGAACCATTGCGGCACGTTGCCGGCGTCGGGCGTGCCGGTACGCTCGACGAGGGTTTGGTCGGTGGCGACATCGACCACACGGATGGTTGCGTAATAGCCGCTGTCGAAAATCGAACTGACCATCAGCTCCACCATCGCCGGGTCGTCGATGTTCGGCGTCAGGGACAGCGCCAGCGCCGTGGCCGCGTCCTGGGCGTGGGAGCGCAACTGGTTGACGTACTGGGCCCGCGAGCTTTCCAGACTGACCATGAAGCTGCCGCTGAAGGCAACCACCAGGAACAGACAGATAGCGATCAACAGCTGTTTGAACAAGGACATCTGAGCGCGCGCTCCTAGTTAGTCGTCTCGACCGGAAAACCTTCGGCCTGCATTTTTTTCAACACATCCTGCCACCGGGACAGGCGCTTGGTGTCACCCACTTTCTTGTTGCCCTTGGCGCCTGGCAGCCACAATCCCTCGGCATTGAAAGAGTAGACCGGCAACAGATCGGTCCGCTGGCTGGCCGGCAGGATGCCGTCGATCAGGCTGTCGAGTACCAGCGGCATGGCATCGGGGGTTGCGTAGTAAGTGAGCACCATGTGCGCACGGTTCTGCCGCAACGCCTTGACGTAAGTGATGCGCAGCTTGTCACTGGACACCCCCAGACGACGCAGGCTGAAGTACTTGGCAATGGCGTAGTCCTCGCAATCCCCGGCCCCTTTCCACAAGGCCTGGATCGGGGTCTCCCAGTAATCGACCTGACGCCACAAGTCGATGTCTTCGACGTAGCGCACCCGTTTGTTGAAAAACAGGTTCACCACCTTGAGCTGCTCAAGCTCCGGCGTCTGCTTCTGGGTCGCCAACAATTGCTGCCAGGCATCGATCCGTTGCTGCCCTTCGCCCAACGGCCCATATAACGCTTGCGCCCGCCGGCTGATCTGCGCAAAGTCCCAGTCAGCCTGCAGGCCGCCCAGCATGAGGCCGGCCAGCAACAATGCCGAACACAGCCAGCGCAAGGACCTGGGAACAGGGAAAGGTGCAGCCAAGGGAAATACGTCCAAAAAGGGCCGTGGGAAATGCGTTGGATGGTGAAGCCTGGCCCGGCAAAAGACAATGGCAAGGTGCGATCACCACGAGCAGACTAAACTTTAGTTCAGGAACCGGGGCCGCGAGGTTTTGACGGCTTGGCAATCTGTAACTACTGTTGGCTTGGATCCAATTTTTGTTACTACCAGTCAGGGTGCGTTGTCGTGACACAGAAGCCCAAACCGCTAAGCACTATCCAGGTCAACGGGCCCATTCCCGCTGCCCAGGCCCGCTCAATCATCGAAGAATCCCTGCGCGAGGCCATACTCGACGGGCGCCTGCCCTGCGGCACCGCCCTGCGCCAGCAGGAACTGGCCGACCTGTTCGGCGTCAGCCGCATGCCGGTACGCGAGGCCTTGCGCCAGCTCGAGGCGCAATCACTGCTCAATGTGGTTCAGCACAAAGGCGCCGTGGTAGCCCCGTTGATCACCAACAATGCGATCGAAACGTACGCCCTGCGTTCGGTCCTTGAATCTTTCGCATTGCGCCTGTCCATTCCCCTCCTCGATGCCGAGGACCTGGCCATGGCCGCCCATTACATCGAGCAACTGGAAGCCCAGACCGACCACGCTGAAATCGGCAGGCTCAACCGGCTGTTTCACATGTCGCTTTATCACAAGGCACCCAACAGCAAACTGCTGGACCTGATCGAGCGCGAGCTCAATGAGGAAGAACGCTTCTTGCGCTTCCATCTGTCGTCCATGGGCTTGGGCAAACTGACCCAGGACGATCATCGCGCGCTGCTGGAGGCCGCTACGGCGCAGGACATCGACAGAGCGGTTGCCCTGCTGGAGCTGCATCTGGAAAAAGCCTGCGTCACCATCCGTCGCTATCTGGAACAACAACCAAGCCGTTGACCTGCCCTCCGCGCCCCGAGGGGCGCATCACTTTCTTACACATCCCTCCTACACGGTTTCTCGCCCGCCCGACGAGGCCGCAGCGTAGCCGCGCCCTGTCGCCCCCATCAGTTCAATGGCACTGCCATCGATTTGGGCCCACTCTTGCGTTTGTCGATTAAAAAACAGACCTGAAGAAGTCAGCGCCTGGCCGCAGCCAGGCGAATCGAAGCCAACACGCAAGGAGCACCGCCCAACCGGCGGGATGATCGGAAGTCCGTCCGATGTCCCCCCCATAAAACAACAACTTCTTATTTCCCTGTCCCCTGAAGTGCTCCGAGTGAGGCATTCACTCAACTTCTTCGATTCTGATACTTCTCTATCGGAAGGAGCGGCTTCGCCTGAATAAAACTTATATTAAAAGTTTTAATACCCCTCTTCGCGCCCAATAAATAACCCCATTTAAATAATTAAAAAAACACTTGCCGCTTACTTGTTCGGCGTATTAGCTTTTTATCCGTCGAGTTGTTATCGACCGCTTACATTTATGGCTTGGGCCTGAAAAACCTTGCCCGCACGCCATGAATGCGCAGTTAAGACGAGCACTTCAATACTTTCGAAACTTATGGACTCCGGTTCAGGAACCCGCTCGTTTTTATTAAAGCCCGGGTGACTTTTCCGAACAAACATCATTGATGAGGACGTTCCGATGCAGCCAACCAAAGAACAACTATCTCTGAAAAAACACGCCCTTGGCCAACACCCGGTTTTTTCTGAAATAACATCAATCGATCTGCTGCGCCGCTTTATGCAAAGCCATGTTTTTGCCGTGTGGGATTTCATGTCACTGACCAAACGGCTACAACGGGAGCTGACCTGTGTCCACTTGCCCTGGTTACCGCCGGCCGACCCACACGCTGCACGTTTGATCAACGAAATCGTCCTGGGCGAGGAGTCGGATGACCGCCCCGGAGCCGGCTATTGCAGCCATTTCGAACTGTACCTGGACGCCATGCGCGAGGTTGGCGCCGATACTCGCGCCATTGAGCAGTTCATCACCTTGCAACAGGAAGGCGTCAGTCCCGAAACAGCCTTGGAGAGCGTCGAAGTGGAGCCGGCGGCGGCCCGGTTCGTCCGCCAGACACTGCAAACGGCGCTGCACGCACCGGCCCACAGCGTGGCCGCCGCCTTCGTGCATGGCCGCGAGAGCGTCATCCCGCAGATGTTCCAGCGCATGCTGGACGCTTGGGGCATCGGCCTGGATCAGGCGCCGACGTTTCGTTATTACCTGCAGCGGCACATCGAAGTGGATTCCGAGGACCACGGCCCGGCAGCGGAAAAACTCTTGGCCCGGCTGATCGATGGCGACCCGCAGCGCGAAACCGAGGTGCTGGCCGCTGCACTCGCCGCCGTCCAAAGCCGCACCGCGCTGTGGGACGGGTTACGCCAGAGCATGGCCCAACCGCTTGCGCAGGTGGCGCCATGAACGCCGTCGAATATCAATCCTTCGCCGACGCCTGGGAAAGCCGCGCGACCATCCGCACCCGGCCACGGCGCCGGGTCGAAGACGACGACAAGTTGATCTTCCCCATGAGCCGTCAGCCCCTGGTGCACAGCCAGACCTTCCTCAGCCACTGCCCGCAACTGCGCGATTTTGTGCTGGTCCAGAGCCTCTACAAGTTCATCAACGATGTGGTGATCTTCGAGACCGAACTGGTGGACCACACTGCCCGGCGCATTGCCAAGAACAGCTTCGGCATCGAGTTCCCGTTCGCCTGCCGCTACGACGCGATGACGGTGGTTGTGGACGAGGATTATCACGCACTGGTGGCGATGGACTTCATGCAGCAGACCATCGACATGACTGGCATTGCGCCGATCCCGTTGCCCGATCAGATCGAGCTCAGCCGCGCCATCCCGGCGACGCTGGCCCAGGCACCGGAGCATCTGCGCAGCGCCGTGGAGTTGATCTGCATCGCCATCGCCGAGAACACCGTGACCAACGAGGTGGCAGCCTTCGCCCGGGATGATTCGGTCAAGGCGTCGATCAAGGGCCTGATGGCCGACCACTTGCTGGATGAGGGACGGCACTCCGGATTCTGGACGCGCCTGGTGCAAATCTACTGGCGCAGCGCGCCCGAAGCTGACCGCGATGCGATTGCGCGACTGATGCCCGGCTTCATCAGCCAGTACCTGGCGAGCGATCTGCAACAGGCGTTCGATTTCCAGCTGATCGCACACCTGCCCGTCGACGAATCGGTGCGCCAGTCACTGCGCGAAGAGGCCAGTGCGCTGGCGTATCCCATCAATCGTTTTCACCCGTTGGTGGGCAATATCACGCGCTTTTTTCGCAGCAGCTCGATGCTGGCGTCCCCCTGCGTGCGTGACGCCCTGGCCGACTACCTGACCCCATGAGGATCCGCCCATGAGACGCCTCGAAATTGCCGTGTCTGGCACAAGCCAGGCCATGACCGACCTGGCCCAGGAGCTCGAACTGCACGGCCACGGTGTTGTGCATCTTGAATCAGCGCACCACCACACAGCGGTAGACCTGTTGATTGATGACGGGACGCTGCCCTGCACCCTAGACGCCCGCTCAAACCTTCAGGTGCGTGTGGCGCTCCAGGCTTTTCCCGGCCAGGCATTGCCACAGCCGGTGGTGGTTTTCCGCGACAGCGCGCATCGGCCGTTGTCCCAGGAAGTGATCGCCCCGCAAGGCTGCGGCAACGGCCAGTCTCTGCGACTACGCGCCTTGGCGGCGGTGGTCGAGCACGGTGCGCGACTGGTCAGCCAGCTTTCCCGGGACGAAGCCTGCTTCGATCACTGGCCGACGGTGCAGACCGACGCCTGCGATGAATCGTTGCAGGGACTGGATGTGTTGGAGCCGCTGGCCTTCGAACACCACCTCAATCGGCCCGCGGTGCCTTGGCTGCTGGCTGCAGCCGAAGTGCCGGTCATGCATGACATCGAGCAGCGCATGCTCAATGACGGTACGCAAGCGGCCCTGTGGGTCGACGGTCAGCTTGTCGACTACAAGTCCTTGCGCAGTCTGGCGTTGCGCTTGCAGGAGCCGATGCTCAAGCAACTGGCCGGGGCAAAACCTGGAGTGATTGGTGTCTGCCTGCCCAAGTCCGCACAGTTGTACGCAGCTATCCTGGCGGTGCTGGGTTGCGGGGCGGTGTACCTGCCGCTGGACCCGCAGCACCCCGCGCAACGACGGCGCTTTATCCTGGAGAACGCCAACGCCGACTTACTGCTGCACGACGGTGACAGCGACCTGGGCGAGCTGTCGCTGCCGACGCTAGATGTACGCAAGCTGCCTTCACCCAAACCCGGCATCCCGGCCTCGCTGATCCGCCGCGTGGTGGACAGCGACGAACCGGCCGTGGCGATCTACACGTCCGGCACCACCGGCCAACCCAAAGGCGTGCTGCTCAGTCATCGCAACCTCAGCCATTTCTGCGCCTGGTATAGCGACTATGTCCGCTTACAGCGTGACAGCCGGGCATTGCAGTTCTCCACCATCAACTTTGACGCATCGCTGCTGGATATCCTGCCGACCTTCATCCAGGGTGCGACGCTGGTGGTGCCCAGCGAAGACCAGCGTCGCGACCCGCAGCAACTGGTGGCGCTGATTCAGCAACAGCATGTCACTCATGCTTTCCTGCCGCCCGCGCTGCTGAGCGTGATGCCGCTGGATGCACCGTTGGGGCTGGAACACCTGATTACCGGCGGCGATGTCTGTGAGCCGTTCGTGATCGAGCAGCTCGCACCGCAGTGCAGTTTCCACAACATCTACGGCCCCACCGAAACCACGGTGCTGGTCACCACCCGGCAATTCGGTGTCGGTGACAACAACCGCAACCTCGGTGTGCCCATCGCCAATGGCCGGGTGCTGATTCTGGATGAGCAGCTGCAACCGGTGCCCCAAGGCACACCGGGCGAGCTGTACATCGCCGGGCCTGGGGTCGGCCTCGGCTATCTGAACGACCCGACGTTGACCGCGAGCCGCTACCTCAACCTGACGCTGCCTGGCGGGGCAACGCTGCGGGTTTATCGCACGGGCGATATCGCCCAATGGACCGACCACGGCATCGAACTGTGTGGTCGGCGCGATAACCAGGTGAAGATCCGTGGCTTTCGGGTCGAACCCGAGGAAATCGAGCATTGCCTGCGCGACAGCCAGTTGTTTCGCCAAGTAGCGGTGGGGGTCGATGACCGACGGCGGATCCTGGCGTTTCTGGTTCACCCTCGGGAAGAGCGGGCCGGCGCTGCCCTTCAGGCTTTGCGCGAGCATGTACAAAACGCGCTGCCCAGCTACATGCACCCGGCGGCCTACGTGCAATTGCCCAGCCTGCCCTACACCAGTAATGGCAAAGTCGATCGCCGGGCCTTGCTCGCCACGGCGGTGCAAGTGCAGGTCGGCAGCCATCGGCGCCAGCCGCAGAACGTTCTGGAAACGCAGCTGCGGCAACTGTGGGCCGAGTTGCTGGAGCTGCCGGTCGACGACATCGCCACCGATGAAAGCTTCTTCAATCTCGGTGGCCATTCGATCCTGCTGTCACAACTGTTGCTGGGGGTCCGCGAAGCCTTCGGGCGCAGCCTGTCGATCAATCGCTTCATCGAAGCACCTACGCTGATCACGCTGGCGAAGTTACTGGACGATCCTGCGCAAAACAGCACATCGACCCTCAGCCCCCAGGCCTTGATCGATGCGCAAGCGGAACTCAACCTCGATCCCCTGCCTGTCAGCCGGTGTGGTGATGTGCACAAGGTGGTGGTGACCGGCGCCAACAGTTTTCTTGGGGTACACATCGTCGAGGCCTTGCTGGCCTGGGGCGCCACCGAAGTCGCGTGCCTGGTGCGCGAATCCGGCGGACAAAGCGCGGCCGAACGCTTTGCCCAGGCCCTGCGGGACAATCGGCTGAACCACCTGGACCTGAGCCGCGTCAGTGTCTACGCCGCCGACATCACCCAACCGCAATTGGGTTTGCCAGACGACGTCTATGCCCGCATCGACCGCACCTTCGGCGCGTTGGTGCACAACGCCGCCCACGTCAATCATGTGCTCGACTACGAGTCTTTGGCGCGGGACAACGTGGAGCCGATCTTCGAATGCCTGCGCCTGTGTGAAGGGCGCAGCAAGAAGATCTTCAACTTCGTCTCTACGCTGTCGGCGTCCAGTGCGCTGGATGCCGACGGCCAGGTCCTGGAGCAGCCCGCCGCAGAGACGCCGCCGATCTACATCAAGAACGGCTACAACCTGTCCAAATGGGTCGGCGAACGGATCCTGCAGCGCGCTCGGGATCGCGGGGTGTGGGTCAATCTGTTTCGCCCCGGCAACATCAGTTTCAACAGCCTGACCGGGGTCTGCCAGCCCCACAAGAACCGGTTGATGCTGATGCTCAAGGGCTCGATCCAGCTCGGTCAGGTGCCGGATCTGTCCCTCAACTTCGACCTGATGCCGGTGGACTTCCTGGCGCGCTTCATCGCCTTCCACGCCAGTCGTTATCAGCCGACGCAGGCGGTGTTCAACCTGCACAACCCCGAGCCCTTGAGCTGGGACGCTTATGTGGCGTCGTTTCGTGACAGCGGCCGGGAATTTTCCCTGGTCAGCGTCGCCGACTGGCAACGGCAACTGGGCCGAGTCGATGCTGACAATGCGCTGTTCGGCGTACTGGGTTTCTACCTCAACGGTTTCGAGGAAGACATCGGCGACATCTCGTTGATCAACCACGCCAACGCCCGGGCCGGTGTACGGCAGATGGGTGCCCGCTACCCGGAAAAATCCCCGGCCTTGCTGCGCCGCGGCGCTGATTACCTCAAGGCCATCGATTTCATCTGAAGCACCCCTCAACTGTAAAAAAAGGAGCAAGACCATGAATGCACTTCAACCCGACACCTTGATCAAGAACCCCCACGCCTGCGAGGTCGAAACGTCAGTGGAAGTACCCGCCAACGCGGCGAGCGTCTGGGCAGTGGTGGGCAATTTTGCAAGGTTCGATCGATTCATCCCGGCACTTGAGCACATCGAAATGACCGGCGAGGGCGTGAGGTCCCTGCGCAAGAAGTTTTTCCGCGACGGGCAGAACCTGGTGGTGGAACAGCTCAACAGCCATGATAATCAGGCCATGCACATGACCTGGACGCTGATCTACAACACCCTGGGCATCGATAACCTGTGGGCGGCAATGCGCGTCGAGCCCCTGGCGGACAACCGCTGCCGCGCCACCTGGACCATCATCGCCGACCACACCGATGCCCATACCCCGTCCGGCTTCCGAGATTTCCTGCAAGGGTTTGCCGATGAGGCGATGGGGAATGTGCAAGTGATGTTCAAGTAAACCTTGTGGGAGCGAGCCTGCTCGCGAAAGCGGCGGGTCAGCTGGCGATGATGTTGGCTGTGCTGTCGCCATCGCGAGCAGGCTCGCTCCCACACTGATTTCGGTTGGGCGCAAGATCCAGTCACACCGCCAATCCCCTGTGGGAGCGAGCTTGCTCGCGAAAGGGGTGGGTCAGCTGGCTGATGATGTTGGCTATGCCGCCGTCTTCGCGAGCAGGCTCGCTCCCACACTGATTTCGGTTGGGCGCAAGATCCAGCTCCACCGCCAATCCCCTGTGGGAGCGAGCCTGCTCGCGAAAGCGGTGGGTCAGCTGGCGATGATGTTGGCTGTGCTGTCGCCATCGCGAGCAGGCTCGCTCCCACACTGATTTCGATTGGCCGCAAGATCCAGTCACACCGCCAATCCCCTGTGGGAGCGAGCTTGCTCGCGAAAGCGGCGGGTCAGCTGGCGATGATGTTGGCTGTGCTGTCGCCATCGCGAGCAGGCTCGCTCCCACACTGATTTCGATTGGCAGCAAGATCCAGTCCCACCGCCGATTCCCTGTGGGAGCGGGCTTGCTCGCGAAAGCGGTGGGTCAGCTGGCGATGATGTTGGCTGTGCTGTCGCCATCGCGAGCAAGCTCGCTCCCACAGTTTTGGTTCCGGGGTGGGCGCAAGATCCAGTCACACCGCCAATCCCCTGTGGGAGCGAGCCTGCTCGCGATGGCGGCGGCACGGTTGGCGGTGAGGTCGGCTGAGATCAGATCTTGAAGCTGTCCACCAACTGCTTCAGCCGATTGGCCTGTTGCGACAGGGCATCGCAATCCTTCAGGGTTTCATTGAGGTTGGCGACGCTTTGCTGGTTCAGCAGGTTGATGTGGCTGACATCCATGTTGAGGGTTTCCACCACGGCGGTCTGTTCTTCGGTGGCCGCGGCCACCGACTGGTTCATGCCGTCGATTTCACCGATGCGCTGCGTCACGCTGACCAGCCGCAGACCCGCCTGGTTGGCCACTTCCACACTTTCTTCGCTGGAAAGCTGGCTGGCGTTCATCGTCGTCACCGCTTCACGGGAACCGACCTGGAGCGAGGTGATCATCTTGTGGATTTCTTCCGCCGACTCCTGGGTGCGGTGCGCCAGGTTGCGCACTTCATCGGCCACCACCGCAAACCCGCGCCCGGCTTCACCGGCACGGGCCGCTTCAATGGCAGCGTTCAGCGCCAGCAGGTTGGTTTGCTGAGAGATGCCCTTGATCACGTCCAGGATGTGCCCGATGTTGTCGGTGCTGGCGTTCAGGGTTTCGATCTGGGTGCACGAGAGGCTGATCTTCTGTGACAGCTCGGTCATGGCCTGGATGGTTTTTTCCACCACCTGGCGTCCGTCATCGGCTTGTTCGCTGGCACCGCTGGCCTGTTGCGAGGCGTCGGCGGCATTGCGGGCGATTTCCTGGGTCGCGGCGCCCAACTGATTGATGGCCGCTGCCACGCTGTTGGTGCGGGCGCTCTGTTCGTCGGAGCCAACGAGCGAGGCATTGGACGAAGTCATCACCCGCTGCGACAGGTCATGCACTTGTCGAGTGGCGGAAGACACCTCCGAGATCGACGCGTGAATCCGCTCCACGAATTGGTTGAACGAGCTGCCCAGCTCACCGAACTCATCCTTGCCCTGGACCACCAGACGCCGGGTCAGGTCGCCTTCACCTTGGGCGATGTCCTGCATGGCGCGCCCCATGGTGGTCAATGGACGCATCAACACCTGGATCAACAGGCTCAGCAACAACGCAATGGCCGCCACCGCCACAAACATCGCAATCAGCGCCGAGGTACGGAAATGGCTCAGCGGTGCGTAGGCCTTGTCTTTGTCGATCGACAGACCGATGTACCACTGGGTATTCGGCAGGCCCGCGACGGGGGTAAACGAAAGAATGCGGTCCTGCCCATTGAGCTCAACCTCCTGGATACCTTTCTCGATGCGCACTGGCGTACCGGGGTAGATGTCCTTGAGGTTCTTCATCACCTGGTCCTTGTCCGGGCTGACGATGACCTGACCGTCGCCGCTGACCAGAAACCCATGGCCGATGCCGCCGAAATCCACGGAGTTGATGATTTTCACCAGGGTTTCCAGGCTCAGGTCGCCCCCCACCACACCGAGCAGCTCACCGTTGTGCTTCACCGGCAGGGCGATGGTCACCACCAGGCCGCCGACCGCAGCCAGGTAGGGCGGGGTCAGCATGGTTTGATCGATGGTGACTGCCTGTTTGTACCAGGGGCGCTGGCGCGGGTCGTAGCCGTCGGGCATTTTTGCGTCAGGGCGCTGGGTGAAGACGCCGTTGGCCTGACCCACGTAAGTGAACTGGAAATTCGACGTCAGCGCCGGCTGATCCACCAGCCCCGGCAGATCGGCACCCGCGCCCTGGTGCGCAATATTCTGCGCCAGGTTTTCCAGCACCAGCACCCGGCCGCTCATCCAGTTCTGGACGCTGCTGGCCGTCAGGTCGCCGGACTGCTGGATGGAGGATTCGAGACTGCTGCCAATGGTTTTTCGTTGCAGGTAGTCGTTGTAGAGCGTGAACAGGGCAAAAGCCAGAACGACCACACCAGAGGCGGCCAGAAGGATTTTATGGCTGAACTTCAGATTCATCGACAGGCTTCTTATGCAGGGAGTGGGGGTGCATTCCGGTTGCAGCATTCATGTCACAGCGCGGGCGGACTTGTGATCTGCTCCACTTTGGTGCACGCATATAACGCTGTCGGCAAAAGTTAAAAAAATATGAGCCCTTTAAACAAATGGGCGACGGAAGGACACGGTGCGTCGAACGGTGGTTGCAAATTCACTGACCCCTGATGACAATGCGACCTATTATCATTTGCGACATCCAGGCCTTCGCGTTCATGTCATCTCCCGAGTTTGCAGTACAGACGCTCTACAGCAACCATCACGGCTGGCTTCACACATGGCTGCGCAGCCGCTTGGGCAATGCTGCCGACGCAGCGGACCTGGCCCAGGACACCTTCGTGCGCCTGCTGCAACGCACCGAACGCCTGGAGCTCAAGTCGCCCCGCGCCTTTCTACGCACCATCGCCCAAGGCCTGGTGATCGATCATTGGCGCCGGGAAGAAATCGAACGCGCTTACCTGGAATCCATCGCCCACCTGCCACCCGCCCAAGCCCCCGACACCGAAGCCCAGGCCTTGATCCTGGAGCTGCTGGAAGCCATCGCCAGAATGCTCGAGGGCCTGAAGCCGAAAGTGCGCAGGGCATTTCTGCTGGCCCAGTGCGAAGGCCTGACGTACAAGCAGATTGCCGAGCAGATGGGCATTTCCTTGCGCTCGGTGGAACGATACGTCGCCGATGCGCTGTATCACTGCTATGTGTTGCGCTATGAAAGCTGAGCCTGTGGATAACGTGTTGAATCGACGCAGCGGCC
This sequence comes from Pseudomonas sp. N-1-13, assembly GCF_057787095.1. Lineage (NCBI taxonomy): Bacteria > Pseudomonadati > Pseudomonadota > Gammaproteobacteria > Pseudomonadales > Pseudomonadaceae > Pseudomonas > Pseudomonas sp. N-1-13. The sequence continues at coordinate 5,732,632 of NZ_JBYNRI010000001.1, forward strand.
CATCCCAACAGGTAGTCAGGCAAGCGATCAACTGGCTGCTGCGCCTGCGCAACCATGCTGCCAATCCGGCCTTGCGCCAACAATGCGAGGTCTGGCGCGCCGCCCATCACGAACACGAATTGGCCTGGCAGCGGGTGCAAGCGCTGCACAGTGAGTTGACCTCGAACCTGCGGGCGGTCCCCGGCGCCCACGTCGCTCTCGACACCCTGGAAAACAGCGCCCAGCGACTCGGTCGGCGCCAGGCCTTGAAACTGTTGTCGGGGGTGGCGCTGATAGGCTCCGCCGCCTGTCTGGGCAAGGACCTGGGCTGGCAGCCGTGGAACGCGGATTTCGCCACTGCCACCGGCGAACATCGAGGTTTCCAGTTGCCCGACGGTACGCGGCTTGAACTGAACACTGACAGCGCCGCCGACCTGGACTACACGACCGAGCATCGCCTGATCAGCCTGACGCGAGGTGAAATCATGCTCACCTGCGGACGCGATCCCGCGCGGCCGCTGCTGGTGCGCAGCCGACATGGCCTGTTCGAAGGGCTGGACGGGCGCTTCGTGGTACGGCAGGACAATGCCTGCACACGCCTGAGCGTCACCCGTGGCAGGGTCGCGATCCTTTCACACCGTGGCGCCGATGGTGCCCCGCTACAGGTGAGCGCCGGGCAGAGCTATCTGCTCAGCTCATCGACAGCGACCATGGCGCCGCCGCTGGATATGGACATCGGTGCCTGGGCGGAGGGTTTGCTCGTGACGCGCAACATGCGTCTGGAGGACTTCCTCAACGAGGTAGGACGTTACCGCCAGGGCTATCTGAAATGCGCCGCGTCGATTGCGGACCTGCGCTTGTCAGGCGTTTTCCGCCTGGAAGACACCGACAGGTTGCTGGCCGTCCTGCCGCGCACGCTCCCCGTTCAATTACGCTATCGAACCCGTTGGTGGGTCACGGTGCAGGAATCGGTCTGATTTTTTTTGGCGGGTTTTGCGCGCAAGTCCGGCTAGGACAGTAAGCAACGCTTATCTGCCCTTAGCGACTCCAACGGAAACCCACAATGACTGAGCGCGTAAACCTCAACATCCCCTTTGGCTGCTCCTCGCAAACAGGCCTGTTGCGCCATGCCATCCGTGCTGCACTGTTCTGCACGGTGTTGAGTGCGGGCGCCGTGCCGATGTTCGCCGTCGCGGCGCAAGACGGTGTCACCACCGCGCGCCAGAGCTACAACATTGCCGCCGGCCCCCTGAGCGATGTGCTGAACCAGTTCGCTCGTCAGGCCGGCATCACCCTGGCAAGCACTCCGCAGCAGACGAGCGGTATCCAGTCCCCGGGACTGCACGGCGAGTATTCGACGGACCAGGCCCTGAGCCATCTTCTCAGCGCTTCAGGCCTGACCGCCGTCAGCCCGGATGGCAGCAGCTATGTGCTGCAAACCGAGGCCTCGGGCGGCACGTTGGCGCTGCCGACCACCGACATCAAGGGGTTTGCCCTGGGTAACGCCTTGGGCAGCATGGCGGGCTACAACGCCACCCACAGCCAGGTCGCCACCAAGACCAGTACCGCCCTGCGGGAAACCTCGCAAAGCGTCTCCGTGGTCACCCGCGAGCAAATGGACGACCAAGGCGCGCAAACCGTCTCCCAGGCCATGCGCTACACCCCAGGGGTATTGACCAACCCCTACGGCGCGACCCATCGCTACGACTACGTGGCGATGCGCGGCTTCAACGATGGCTCGGTGGACAACATCTACCTCGACGGCCTCAAGTCCATGGGCGACAGCGGCACCTACAGTTCCATGCAAGTCGACCCGTACTTCCTTGAGCGGGTCGACATTCTCAAAGGCCCGTCCTCGGTGCTCTACGGGCGTAGCTCGCCCGGCGGCCTGGTGGCACTCACCAGCAAGAAACCGCTGTACGAGGCCTATCACCAAATCCAGGCCACGGTCGGCACCCAGGGCCAACGCGGCATGGGCTTCGACTTTACCGGGCCGGTGGATGATGACAAACGCATCGCCTATCGCCTGGTGGGCCTGGCGGATACGTCCGACACGCAGTTCGACCACACCAAGGAAAAGCGCTTTGCCCTCGCCCCCACGGTGAGCATCGACTTTACCGAAGACACGTCGCTGACACTTCAGGCCTACCTGCAGCACGACCCCGACGGGGGTTATCACGGCGGCATGCCAGCCGACGGCACCTTGCATCAGCGCAACGGCAAGCGTATCTCGGAAAATTTCTTCGAAGGCGAGCCGGGCGTCGATGGCTATGAACGTGATCAGCAGTCGTTCGGCTACCAGTTCGAACACCGTTTCAACGATGTCTTCACCGCCCGGCAGAACTTCCGTTACCTGGACTCCCAAGTCACCAATGATCAGGTCTACGCCTACGGCTGGACCACGCCGACCAGCAACGAGCTGAACCGCTACTACACCGGTGCCGAAGAAAAACTGCATTCGTTCATCGTCGACAACATGCTGCAGGCTGAATTTTTCAGCGGGGCGACCAAGCACACCGTGCTGATGGGCGCTGACTATCAGCGGCGCAAGACCGTGGTGGATTGGACCAGCGGCAGCCTGGCCCCGATCAACGCCTTCGACCCGGTCTATGGCAACTCGGCTATCACCTACTTCAGCCCCACCAGCTACCTGCGACGCCTGGAACAGACCGGTGTCTACCTGCAAGACCTGATCGAGATGGATAAATGGCGTTTCTCCCTGGGCCTGCGTCAGGACTGGGTGAAAACCTCGGATGAAAACCGCATCGCTGAGTTCGGCCGCCCGGAAGGCACCGAGATCAACGACAAACGCAGCAAGCTCACAGGCCGCGCCGGGGCGCTGTACCTGTTCGACAACGGCCTGGCGCCGTACGTCAGCTACTCCGAGTCGTTCAACCCCAACTCCTACGCCGACAGCGCCGGCAACCCGCTGTCGCCGACCGATGGCAAGCAATGGGAACTGGGCCTGAAGTATCAGCCACCGGGTACGGATGACCTGTACACCGCCTCGCTGTTCCGCATCGACCAGGAGAACCTGGCGACCAAACTGCCCCAGGAAAACTTCTACCGCGCCGTCGGTGCCGTTCGCTCCCAGGGCCTGGAACTGGAAGCGCACCTGCAACTGACCGAGCAGTTCAAAGTGCTGGGCAGCTACACCTTCACCGATATCGAGTATTCGAAATCGATGATCAGCACATTGAGCACTGCCACCGACATCATCGAAAACAAGGGCAACTCACCGACCCAGGCCCCACGCCACATGGCTTCGGTGTGGGCGGACTACAAGTTCGACAGCGGCGCGCTCGATGGCCTGAGACTGGGCGGTGGCGTACGTTATGTCGGCTACAGCTGGGCCGATGCGGAAAACACCATGAAGGTGCCGTCCTATACGTTGTTCGATGCGTCGGTGGGGTATGACCTGGGCAAGGTCGGCTTGAAAGGTGTGGACGTGCGCCTGAACGCAAACAACCTGACCAACGAGACCTACGTCGCCTCCTGCGCCAGCCTGAGCTACTGCTACCTGGGCGAAGAACGCAACGTGGCGGCGACGGTGAGTTACCAGTTCTGACCCGTTCTCTTTGGTAACTCATTCTCTGTGGCGAGGGAGCTTGCTCCCGCTGGACGCGAAGCGGCCCTGTTTTTTTGGGGGCTGCTGCGCCACCCAGCGGGAGCAAGCTCCCTCGCCACAAGGTTCGGTTTTTACTTCTCGAACCTGTTTGCGTCAAACCCGCACCGCATCCCCTTCCTCCCGCACCACACCCTCTTCCCGCACAAACCGGTTCGCCCGCCCAAACGTGCCGAAATCATTGAACCGCACGCCCATCTCACGCATCACTTTGTGGGCCACCGGCACCGTCATCTGGCGGATGTAGAACGGCTCTTTGACCACGAAATGATGGACCCCGTGGCTACTGCCGAAGTTGAAGCAGAACGCCTGCAATGGCCACAGCCACCAGGGGTTGAGCACCTGGGTTTGCTGGATGACATTGCCCGGCTCGATGTCGCCGTAGTAATGCATGTTCGAGCTGATGAAATGCAGGCAAAAGGTGCGCAGCACGTTCGGGCCGATGATCACCACCGCTGCGATATCGATCACGTGCATCACTGCCAGCGTGGTCGGCGACCAATCAATCGACGTGCCAAGCAAATAGGCGACAGCGTTGGCCCCATGGAAACCGAGAAACACGTACCACGCGCCCCAGTGCAACAGCGCCAGCGGGAAATACACCTTCAGCGTGCGCTTGAGGATGCTGCGCTTGTGCGCCCAGGTCTTGGCCCGCAGCAGGCGAATGAAGGCCGACATCACGTTGTCGCCCACCATCAGCAAGCGCGCCAGCCCCCAGGGCTCGCCATTGGTAATGGCCCGCTCTTCCAGGTCGGCCTCGCTGCCGGACACTTTGTGATGATTGAGGTGCAAATGGCGGCGGATCCACGGGTTGATGGTGCTGGGCCGCGCCAGCCAGACCAGGCCCATCATCAGGTTGTGGGGTACGCGTTGCTTGCGAAAATACATGCTGTGGATCAGGTCGTGTTCCAGCTCGTGGGTCAGTGAAGCGAAAAAAGCGTTGAGCAGCAGGCATGCCCAACCGGCCAGGTGACCGTTGATGTAGAGCAGCGCCGAACCGACCATCCCGGCCAGGGCGAACGCCAGGATGCCCGCGCCCAACGCATCCTGATGACGCAGGATCGGGTAGCGCTGGCGCAGTTCTTCGCCTCGGGCCAAGACTACCTGGCGAATATGGGCCGATCGCTGTTGTGCATTCAATCGCTCGGGGCTTGCGCAAGTGCCGTGCATGGCTTACATCCTCTTCTATCGATGTGCTCATCCTGCCGGGCGATGCCCCCTAGGGTGGTAGCCGTAAACGCCAACCTGTTGACCGCAAGCGCCAATCGCCATGACTGAACCCACCTCCCTCGCCAGTTGGACCCGCGCCCTGCGCAAACAGCTTGATGCGTTGGGCCTGGACAGCCATGCCCTGTGCCTGGAGGCCGGGCTCGATCCGCAGTTGATGGACGACCCGAATGCCCGTTATCCGCTCTCGGCCACCACGCGCCTGTGGGAACTGGCCGTGCAGGCCAGCGGTGATCCGGCGATCGGCCTGCGGGTTTCGCGCTTCGTCAGTCCCACCACGTTCCACGCTCTGGGTTATGCCCTGGTGGCCAGCGGCAGTTTGCGAGAAGTGTTTGAGCGAATCGTGCGTTATCACCCGGTGGTCAGCGATGCGTTGATGCTGCAACTGAGCCGCTGCGAAGACCGATACCGCTTCACGCTCGACGTGCCCCAAGGCCGGGCGACGCCGGCCTTTGAAGCCATCGATGCGTTCGCCGCGATTTACGTGCGCACGTGTCGCAACCGACTGGGCCGCGATTACGCGCCGCTGGCGGTGTACTTGCGGCGCCCGGAACCGACGGACCCCGGCCCCTGGCATAAAGTGTTCCGTTCACCTGTGTATTTCGGCGCCGAGCAAGATTGCCTGGAATTCAGCCTCGTCGATTTCGACAGCCACCTGGACGACGCCAATCCGGAGCTGGCTGAACACAACGAGACGGTACTCAAGCGCACCCTCGCCCAGCTCCAGCCGCTGACCTGGGAGCGCAAGGTGCGAGCCGCTATCGAGGCCCAACTGCCCGAAGGCGAACCCAGCGCCGAGCGCATCGCCCAGGCCATGCACCTGAGCCTGCGCAGCCTGCAACGGCATTTGGCCGATGAAGGCTGCCGCTTCGACACGCTGCTTAACGAATGTCGGGAAAACCTGGCACTGCTGCACCTGCGCGACCCGCAGTGCTCACTGAGTGAAGTCGGTTATCTTCTGGGCTTTGCCGATGCCAGCAGCTTCAGCCGGGCGTTCAAGCGCTGGACCGGAATGACGCCGGGGCAGTTTCGGGATGGGTTGCGCTAGGGGTTTGCGTTGGCTGGGCCGGCCCTATCGCGAGCAGGCTCGCTCCCACATTGTCTTGAGGTGAACTCAACATTCAGGCCCGCCACCAACGCTGTGGGAGCGAGCCTGCTCGCGATAGCGGTGGATCAGTCGATACAGGCCTTCAGATCGTGGTCAATGCCCGCAACCGCTCGATATCCAGGATTTCAATCTCACCATAAGCCAACTGCACAATGCCCTGGGCCTGAAGGTCCTTGAGGATCTGGTTGGTGGTCTGGCGCGACAGTGAGAGCATGAGCGCCAGTTGCTCCTGGGGCAGTTGCAAGACCCGTCGCGCCGGTTCGATTTCGCCGTAGCCTTCGGCGATCATCAGCAGGCGATTGGCAACACGTACCGGGGCGGGCATCAGGCTCAGGTGTTCGAGATTGATGAAGGTCAGGCGCAGTTTGTGGCTCATCAGCCGCGCAATATCTCGCCAATAGACCGGATGTTCTTGCAGAAACGCCATCAACGGCGCCTGAGGCAAGTGCAGCAAGGTGCACTGGCCCACGCTCACCGCGTCATGGGTGCGCGGCTGGCCATCGAACAGGCAGATTTCACCAAACCAGTGGGGGGCTTCCACCACACTGAGCAGCGCTTCCTTGCCCTGTTCGTTCACTGCGCCGATCCGTACCGCGCCCTCCAATACGGCGTACATCCCGCAGGGTGGGTCACCGCGCTGAAACAGCCGATGCCCCGGCACCAGGCGGCGCACCCGCGACATGCCCAACAGACTATTCTGTAACTCAGCGGGCAAGTGGCTGTACCAGTGACCGGCCAACAGGTGCGAGTGCCAGGGATGGGTATTCATGGAAACTCCGGGACAAGTGTCGGCTAACTGACAGAACGCCTCGTGGAACCCGGGCATCATGCAGGCATCACCTCAGGAGGAACAACAATGAAAAGCCTCGTTGATCATCTCAGTCAATACGCTGCCTACCACCGCGACCCACGCAACATCGCCACGCACTTCATCGGTATTCCGCTGATTTTCGTCGCCGTCGCCGTACTGCTGTCACGGCCGGGTTGGCCGGTGGGCGCGGTCCTGGTGTCGCCGGCGCTGCTGATAGCGGTAGCCAGTGCCTGGTTCTATCTACGCCTTGAGTTGCGCCTGGGGGTGCTGATGACGGTACTGCTGGCCCTGGCGCTATGGCTGGGCCAGGTGCTCGCCGCGCAAAGCACCTTGGTGTGGCTGGGCAGTGGCCTGGGGATGTTCGTGGTGGGCTGGGTGATCCAGTTCGTCGGTCACTATTACGAAGGCCGTAAACCGGCGTTCGTCGATGACCTCACCGGGTTGATTGTCGGGCCTCTGTTCGTGGTGGTGGAGGCGGGTTTCCTGCTGGGGCTTCGTAGCGAACTGAAGCGGGCCATTGAAGAACGCGCCGGGCCCGTGGCCTTGCGTCACCAACGCTCGGCCGTCTGAATCTGTGGGAGCAAGGCTTGCCCGCGAAGGCATCGCCTCGGTCTATCAAGCTACACCGAGGTGTTTGCATCGCGGGCAAGCCTTACTCCCACAAGCTCGCTCCCACAAGAGTCAGGCCTTACCGCTCAGGTTACAGCGCACCAAACTCGACCCGTATCGTCAGCGCGCCGGTGTTATCTTTCAAGCCAGACCCATGTTGCCCGGTCAGGTCATCGTTGATGCACAGTTGCAGTTCCCCTTGCTGGTCGCTCGGAACCTGCGCCAGATCACCCACCAGGAACGGCGTTCCATCGTTGCCCACACGACCGATCAAGGCGCCTTCGGCGGCACCGGGCAAGGCATAGCTGCTGTAGTCGATGTGCCGCGAACCACCGTTTCCATCGACATTGCCGCCCTGCGGACTCGCGCACCATAACCCCCTGACGTAGCGAACCACGCGCGGTATCAACCCGTTGATCTGCACTCCAGTGCCCTGCCAGGCGATGTTGGATTGGACCTGCATGGTCACCGCCTTCAGGTCGTTGGCCACGGTGTCCCCGGCTTGGAACGACAGCGCCGCAATCGTCAGGCTCGGGTTCGAGGTGCCCGTGCTGGGGAACACGCCATCGCCCACCAGAAACAGGTTCTTGTGGTCCCAACTGCGCTGGTATTTGTCCACCACCGACTTGGCTGGATCATCGCCCATGCGATAGGTCCCCATCAGGTGTCCGGCGCCCTGGAAGCTGTAATCTTCGCCTTTGTAGTTGAAGGTCCCTTTGCCAATGGGTGCTGTCAGTTCCACGGCGCCAAGCAGGTCCTTGATGATGTGGCTCGCCAGTATCTTCGCCTGCCTGAAACCTTCCTTGGTGTAATCGGACAGGTCGTAGTGGATTTCCGGCCGAAGAATGCCGAGCCCGTCCTTGTAGTTATCCGTCGAGGGCACGATGTAGCTATTGGACTGGTCGGGATGGTCTTCCACCTGTTCCACCAGGAAGCCGATCCGAAACTGGCGGATGAACAGTTCGTTGAGTTTTTTGATCAGTGCCGTGCCGTACAGCGCTTCAGTGGGCGGCGGCGGTGTCTCTTTCGCCGGCAATGGATTGGTGCGACTTATGTTCTTCCCGTCGATAAAATCGGCCACGGTGACGTAAGGATCGCCAACCGGCCAGTTCCAGCCTTCATTGCCAATTTCGATGCGCCATGCCGCTCGCTGGCTGCGGAAGGCACCGTCACGCAGGCTCTCGATGCCCGCCGTGGACACCGGGCCACGATATGGGAAAACCGTCTTGCCTTCCGGCATCAGCCCCCACGCCAGGTAAATCGGATGATCGGACAGGCTGCGTCCCACCTGCCCGCTGCTGTTGGCCACACCTTTAGGCCAGTCCGGGGTTTTGGAGTTGAGCAACAATTTAGGGGTTTCGATGGCATGGGCCGCGATCACGTAACGCTGCCCGATGGCCACACCGTTTCCCGTCTTCGGTCCCTCGCCAAGCTGATATTGAATGAATTCGATGCCATTGATGTTCTTGTCCGGGCCCACGGTCACTTTGCTGGCCACGGTCCGGTACATGACCCGGACCTTGCCGGTGGCCCGGGCCTTGTTCATGGTCACCGTGGCGTCGTACTTGGCCTGGATCGGGCAGATCGGCGTGCAGTTGGTATTGCCGGCACACACCCGGCGCCCGGCGTAGGGCTGGGAATTGCGCCCCGCCGGGGTCGGACTGACCACCAGCGGCAAGCCGTCGAACGTCTGCCCGGTCACGGCGCTGACAAAACTGCCGTCAACCAGTGACAGCGGAATGCTGTGCATCGGGAATGAATAGCCCTCGGGAAAGGTCATGCCCAGATAAGCCTGGTCGGCGACATTGGCCGATACACCGATTTCCGCCTCGGCCCGGCAATAGGCACTTTGCAGATCGTCGTAGCCGATCGGCCAGTCCACCCCGACGCCGTATTTGCTCTTCAGGCGAAAATCGTTCGGCACCATGCGCAGGCACGTCCCGACCCAATGCCAGGTCGTCCCGCCGCCCACCCGTTCGTAGGTGCTGTTGAAGGGCAACGGGCCTTTCTGCACCAGGTAACTGATTTCCGGTTTGTCCCACCCCAGGATCAGATCGGCGATGGTTGCCCGCGGGGCATTTTCCTTGGTCGGATCCCGCGGTGTGTCCAGGGTCGATACCGGAGGATAGGGAGACTCCGGGGTTTTCAGGGTCGCCGTGTAGAAGCGCTCCAGATACTGCGTACGATTGGCCGGGATCTCCGGGCCCGATTCGAGCACCAGCACATCCACGCCAGCCATGCCCAACTGATAAGCGATGATGCTGCCGGCCAGCCCCGCACCAACGATGACCACCTCTGCTTGTTCGGTACTCATGACGAAGCTCCTTGCTGCGCGTTGGCGGCTACTCCGGTGTAATCCTCAAGGCTGGGCGGCGTCGTGTTCCAGTAGCCGAAGAACATCTCGCTGTAGCCCATGGGATGAGCCTGGGCGGCTTTCCAGGCCCATCCATTGATATAAGCCTGGTCGGACACCACCGTCTGCTCATCCTTTTTGAAACTCGCCGCGTCATAGGGTTGGTACCAGACGCCCAGCAACCACAGCTTCATGATCGAACGCGCGGCTTTGGCGGTCTGCGTGTCGGCCGGTAGCGCTCCGTCCATCAACACCGCTTGGGCGATCTGATCCGGGGATTGATTGTCCCCCGCCAGGTTGGCGTATTGAGTCAGCAATGTACTGAGCACATCAGGCGTGATTCTTGGCGTGATGAATTCAAGAAACAGCGGAGGCAAACCCACCTGGTCGATCGCCGGTGCCAATCGCTCAGTGGAAATGCCAGTCAGGACCGATGAAAGGCCTACGAAATTTTCCAGATCACTGCTCATGCTTGACTCCTTGTCCAGTCGTGGACTGCGCGCGTTCGAGCAAATAGGTGAAATCCGCGAAGCTGGTGCGCGGCGATTCGGTGACATGGGTAGCCGCATTGCCATGACACGCCATGCAACTGGAAGACGCTTGGGGCACGGTGCCCTGGATGTAGGTTTCCAGCGTGGCGTTGGCCAGGAACAACGGGGCAGGATTGCCCAGCGGGTTGGCGGCTGATATCTGACAGTTGGGCTGTGGTGCCGACGGCCACTGGGTACTGATCAATTGATAGTTCGCCCAGACGCTCTGTGGGTTGACCGTACGCAACAGCGCTTGATAGGTGGCGTTCAGGGTTTTGGTGGCTTCGGTCAGCGGTATCTCACGCACGATCTGCGAGGGGGTTGCCTTGACCGCCGGGTTCCATGGCCGGGGCGGCGGCTGGTTGATATCGCTTTGGCTGGCAGCGTTGTAGAACAGATAAGGTCCCACCCGTTGGGCCGGGGGGGTGGTCTGTTCGGGTACGTTTTTTACATGTTCAAAGGTCGACCAGACCCACTGCGCGGCGCTGTCGGTCTTGTGAACGATGTGCAGTCCCACCAACCCCACCGGTTCGGACTTGCACGACTCCCCGACAATGGGTCCTTTGCTCGGGTCGCTGTTTCCCGGTGTATAGACCAGCGCATCGACGGTGTGAAAATCCTGCGGACGATCATTGGCGCCCAGCACTTTCCACGATGCTTTCACCATCAGCGCGCCGACGTCCTGTGTCTTGGCCGAGCCGCAACTGAAAGCCACGGCGTTGGTCGGGTTTGCGGCAAAAAACTTCTGCTGGCCTTCGATGCTGTACAGACCATTGTCGACAATGGAATTGAACATCGATCGGTTGACCACGATTTCGTTGCGCGTATAGGTACCGTTCTGATCCACCAGCGGGCCGCTCTCGAAAGGCTGGATAAACTCATCCAGCACATCGGGCACCTTGCCCATCTGCTGCAACAGGCGCCCGGACTTGAGCGACTTGCACGCTTCGGGAAGCGTCGCCGGCGCGTCCCAGGCCAACGGCGCCTGACCCTTGGCCCGGAAGATCTGGTAGCTCTCTTTCCAGCTTTCCCACACCGTTGCCCCATCCTGTTTGCCGATGGAGGTGCCGGTATTGGGATTGCCGTTGTCCAGCGCCGGCCAGTTCAGGGCAATGAAGGTCTGCCATGACAGGTCATCGAAATCGCGCTGAAGGCTGGCCAGCGTGGGATGTTCCTCGGCAACCGTGACATCGAAGGGTATCTGCGGTGACAACGAGGGGGTGGCGCTGACGGATGGGCTCAATAAAACGCTTAGCAAGGCACAGCCAAACGGGCCATGCCGACTGACTTCCATTCTCATGCTTTATCTCCTTGGCATCAGGGCGCCAGGAGATAACACCGGTCCGTCATTGGACTCTTACTGCCTCCTGGCAAGTCAGAGTCTAGGTAGGGTTTGGTTCAAGGCCAGGTGCAGAAGTAGAACCGATCGAAGCAAGGCCAAGCGGGGTTATTCGGATTCGGCTCGGGGTGTCAGTGAGGGCGCCATCGCGAGCAAGCTCGCTCCCACAGTGGATTTTCATAGGTACACAAATATTGTGTTCACTGAAGTTCTACTGTGGGAGCGAGCTTGCTCGCGATGCTTTTGATCCTAGAGGTTAGCGACTTTCTGCCAGACCTTCGGCTTGAAGAACAGCGTCTCGCCCTTCGCCAGGCCCACCAGACTGTCGTGGTCCTTCACCACTTCAGCTTCGATCAGCTCGCTCTGGCCTTCCACCTTCAGGGTCACCCGGGTGGTGGCACCCAGCGGGCGAATGTCGCGCACTTCGGCGGCGTGGTGATCCTCCAGTTCCGAACGCGACAGCGAGACTTCGTGAGGGCGGAACAGCACATGCCGGTCTTCACCCAAGTGCAGGCGGTTCGAGTCGCCGAGGAAGTGGTACACAAAATCACTGGCCGGGTTTTCGTAGACATCGCCCGGCGAGCCGATCTGCTCGATCACGCCCTTGTTCATCACCACGATCCGGTCGGCGACTTCCATGGCTTCTTCCTGGTCGTGGGTCACGAACACCGAGGTCAGGTTGATGTCCTCGTGCAACCGCGCCAGCCAGCGCCGCAGTTCCTTGCGAACCTTGGCGTCGAGGGCGCCGAAGGGTTCATCCAGCAGCAGCACTTTAGGCTCCACCGCCAGGGCACGGGCCAGGGCGATACGCTGGCGCTGGCCGCCGGAAAGCTGTTCGGGGTAACGGTCGGCGAGCCAGTCCAGTTGCACCATGTTCAACAACTCGTGGACCTTGGTCGCGATCTGGCTTTCGTTCGGGCGTTGGTTTTTGGGCTTCATGCGCAAGCCGAAGGCAACGTTGTCGAACACCGTCATGTGGCGGAACAGGGCATAGTGCTGGAATACGAAACCGACGTTGCGATCACGCACGTCGTGGCCGGAAACGTCCTCGCCGTGGAACACGATGTTGCCCTGGTCCGGGGTTTCGAGGCCGGCGATGATCCGCAGCAAAGTGGTCTTGCCGCAACCCGACGGCCCCAGCAGGGCCACCAACTCGCCGCTCTGGATGTCCAGGCTGATATCGTCCAGGGCCTTGAAGGCGTGGAAATTCTTGCTGACGTTACGAACTTCGATCGACATGACTTATTCCTCCGCGGCGCTGGCGCGCAGGCGGTTGATTCGGTTTTCGCTCCACTGCTTGAGCAGCAGGATGAAGAGCGCCAGGATCAGCAACAGGCTCGCCACAGCGAACGCGGCCACGTGGTTGTATTCGTTGTAGAGGATCTCGACGTGCAAAGGCAGGGTGTTGGTGACCCCGCGAATGTGCCCGGACACCACCGATACCGCGCCGAATTCGCCCATGGCCCGGGCGGTACACAGCACCACGCCATAGATCAGCCCCCACTTGATGTTCGGCACGGTGACATGCCAGAACATCTGCCAGCCATTGGCACCCAACAGCCGCGCGGCTTCTTCTTCCTGGGTGCCCTGCTCCTGCATCAGCGGGATCAGCTCACGGGCCACGAACGGCACGGTGACGAAGATCGTCGCCAGCACGATGCCCGGCAGCGCAAACACAATCTGGATGTCGTGATCCGACAGCCACGGCCCGAACAGGCCCTGGGCACCGAACATCAGCACATAGACCAGGCCGGCGATCACCGGCGACACCGAGAACGGCAGGTCGATCAGGGTCACCAGCATGCTCTTGCCACGGAATGAATATTTGCTCACGCACCACGCGGCGCTGACCCCGAACACCAGGTTCAGCGGCACCGAGATCAGCACCGCGATCACCGTGAGCTTGAGCGCCGACAGGGCATCGGGTTCGAAGATTGCGGCAAAGAACGCCCCCAGGCCCAGCTTCAGCCCCTGGGAGACTACGATGAACAGCGGCAGCAGCAGGAACAGCGCAAAGATCAACCAGCCAAGACCGATCAGGACTCGCCGCGATGTTGCACTGCCGCGGCGGGCGGCGTTGGTGGAGGCCGCGTAAATAGACGATTGGGACATGTTCGCGCCTCCTTATGGGGTTTCGATGCGCCGCTGCAGCAGGTTGATCAGCAGCAACAGGACGAAGGAAACCACCAGCATCAGCACGCCGATGGAGGTGGCGCCGGTGTAGTCGTATTGGTCGAGCTTGACCATGATCAGCAGCGGCAGGATCTCGGTTTTCATCGGCATGTTGCCGGCGATGAAAATCACTGACCCGTACTCACCCACGCCACGGGCAAAAGCCAGGGCGAAGCCGGTCAACCAGGCCGGCAACAACGCCGGCACAAGGACGTGGCGGAACACCTGCCACGGCTTGGCACCGAGACAGGCGGCGGCCTCTTCGACTTCACGGGGGATATCGGCCAGCACCGGCTGCACCGTGCGCACCACGAACGGCAGCGTCACGAAGGTCAGCGCCAGGGTGATGCCCAGCGGGGTGTAGGCGATTTTGAAACCCAGGTCGGTGGCGAACTGGCCGACCAGGCCGGTCGGCGCATACAACGCCGTTAGCGCGATACCGGCCACGGCGGTGGGCAGGGCGAACGGCAGATCGATCATTGCATCGATGATCTTGCGACCGGGGAAGGTGTAGCGCACCAGCACCCAGGCCAACAGCGTACCGATCACACCGTTGATGATCGCCGCGCACAGAGCAGTGCCGAAGCTGAGCTTCAAGGCCGCCAGCACCCGTGGCGCGGAGATGATCGCCCAGAACTGTTCCCAGGTAAGTTGGGCGGCATGTACGAACATTGCCGCCAGGGGTATGAGCACAATCAGACTGAGGTACACCAGGGTGTAGCCCAGCGTCAGCCCGAAGCCGGGTATGACGGGGGATATGCGACGCGACATAAAGGTCCTTGGTTGAGAACGCGCAAAAACTGTGGCGAGGGGATTTATCCCCGTTGGGCTGCGAAGCAGCCCCAAAGCAGCCGACTCAATTCACCTGAGCATAAAGACATGCCAGATTCAGGGCCGCTTCGCGCCCCAACGGGGATAAATCCCCTCGCCACAGATTCAGTGTCCGGCCTTAGCTTGTAATCAGCTCATTCAGGCCTGCCCAGCTTACTGCGCCTGATAGATCTGGTCGAAAATGCCGCCATCGTTGAAGAATTTCGGCTGGGCGGTTTTCCAGCCACCGAAGTCCTTGTCGATGGTCACCAGGTCCAATTTCGGGAACTGCCGGGAGTACTTGGCGGCCACGTCCTTGTCACGTGGACGATAGAAGTTTTTCGCGGCGATTTCCTGGCCGGCCGGGCTGTACAGGTGCTTGAGGTAGGCTTCGGCGATCTCCAGGTTGCCTTTTTTCTCGGCATTCTTGTCCACCACCGCCACCGGCGGCTCGGCGAGGATCGACAACGACGGCACGACGATGTCGAACTTGTCCGCGCCGCCGTCTTCTTTCAGCGCCAGGAAAGCTTCGTTTTCCCAGGCCAGCAACACGTCGCCCTGACCGTTGTTGACGAAGGTAATGGTCGAGCCACGGGCGCCGGTATCGAGGATCGGCACATGCTTGAACAGTGCTTGTACGTATTGCTTGGCCTTGGCTTCGTCACCACCGTTGGCCTTGAGGCCATAGGCCCAGGCGGCGAGGAAGTTCCAGCGAGCACCGCCGGAGGTCTTCGGGTTCGGGGTGATGACCGACACGTCATCCTTGATCAGATCGCCCCAGTCCTTGATGCCCTTGGGGTTGCCCTTGCGCACCAGGAACACGATGGTTGAGGTGTACGGTGTGCTGGCTTCCGGCAGGCGTGTTTGCCAATCCGCCGGCAGGGACTTGCCCAGCTTGGCGATTTCGTCGATGTCGCCAGCCAGAGCCAGGGTCACCACGTCAGCCCGCAGGCCATCGATCACCGCCCGACCCTGCTTGCCCGAGCCACCGTGAGATTGCTGGATCTTCACGCTATCGTCCGGGTGCGCTTTCTTCCAGAAACTGGCGAATTCGGCGTTGTAATCCTGGTACAGCTCGCGAGTCGGGTCGTAGGACACGTTAAGCAACTCGTAATCCTTGGCGACGGCGGAACCTGCAAAAACAGCGCTGGCCAAGACGGCCAAGGCATAACGGCGAATTGACGGCATGGTGAAAACTCCTGGAATTCCGGTTTTTTATGTTTGTGAAGTGTTGGTCTTCAACCCGGTTTGTGGCTCGGCTGCTGCAACCGGAATTTTTCCTTGCGCTCGATCTGGACGACTTGCGCGTTGTGCACGGTGATTTCCACCGCGCCAAAACGAAGGTCCCGCAAGGCATTGAGGATCTCGCGCAACAGAGTTGCTTCGTCCTGACCGTCAACGCTGCGTAGAGATGCGCTCATGCTATTGCTCCTTGAATGCCTGGAAGTGGGCGGCACCGTTTGTGGCGTAGGAGCAATACTAGATAGGCTTAGATATTCTTAAAAAGACTATTTAAGAATTTTTATATAACCAAAAACACAAACAGCCGATGTGCAAAGGCAATTAATTGATTGCGGGCGCGCGATCCCAATCCAGCTGGTGCGCGGCAACGGGTCGCCCGAACCAGTAGCCCTGCCCCATCCCACAGGCATGTTCCAGCAGAAACGCTGCCTGCTCGCGCTGCTCGATGCCTTCGGCTTGCACTTGCATACCCATGCTGCGGGCCAGGGCGATGATTACCTGGACAATCGCTGCGTCGTCCTCATCCCACGGCAACCCGGCCACAAAGCCCTGATCAATCTTGAGCTTCTGGACAGGCAGGCGTTTGAGTCGCAGCAACGACGAATAACCGGTACCAAAATCATCGATAGCCAGTCGCACCCCCAATTCCCGCAGACGGTGCATTTGCTCCAGGGCCACTTCCGGATCGTCCATCACCGCGCTTTCGGTCACTTCCAACTCCAGACAGGCCGGGTCCAGGCCTGAAACGTGCAGCACCCGCGCGACCTGTTCGTACAACTCGCGACGGGCGAACAGCCGACTGGAAACGTTGACCGCGACAAACGATAACGCCACCCCAGCCTCCTGCCATTGACGCATCTGTCGACAGGCCTGCTCCATGACCCAGGCATCGATTTGGGCGATCAGCCCGGTGCGCTCGGCGATGGGAATGAACTCGGCCGGCGAAACCAGCCCGCGCTCGGGATGCTCCCAGCGTACCAAAGCCTCGACACCGATCAGGCGGCTGGTCGCCAGATCGTGTACCGGCTGGTAATGAACCCGCAGCTCCTGCTGCTGGAGCGCGCGTCGCAGTTCGAAGGCGATCTCGACTCGTTGCTGGGCATGAGCGGTGAGTTCTTCGGTATACAGGGCGTAGCCATCGCGCCCGGCACTCTTAGCCTTGAACAACGCGGAGTCGGCATTGCGCAGCAGTTGCCCCGCGCTGAGGGCATCCCCGGGAAACAGGCTGATGCCCACGCTGGCATTGATGAACAAGAGCTGGTTTTCGAGGCGCAACGGTTCTTTCAGGGCATCGATAATGCGCTGGGCCAGCACCGCCGCCTGCGCCGGCTGCGAGCAATTTTCCACCAGCACCGCAAACTCGTCGCCCCCCAGCCGGGCCAAGGTCACGCCTGGCGCAAACAACCCCCGGAATCGCTCCGCCACGCTCTTGAGCAATTGATCGCCAACGTGATGCCCCAGGCTGTCGTTGATGTTCTTGAAATGGTCCAGGTCCACCAGCAACAAGGCGCAGCCGCGTTTGTGCAACTGCGACGACGCCAGCGCCTGCTCGGCGCGATCGGAAAACAGCAGGCGATTGGGCAGACCGGTCAGCGGATCGTGGTGGGCCAGGTACGCCAGTTCGTGCTCCGAATCCTTGATCGCGCTGATGTCCGAAAACACCGCGACGTAATGGCTGACCTGACCGTTATCGTCGCGAACGACGCGGATCGTCTGCCATTGCGGGTAGATCTCACCGCTTTTACGTCGGTTCCAGATCTCGCCGCTCCACTCGCCACGGCTGCCCAGGGACGCAAACATCTCCTGGTAGAAATCCGCCCCATGACGGCCAGACTTGAACAGGTTGGGCCGCCGGCCCAACACCTCATCCCGGGCATACCCTGTAATCGTCATGAAGGCGCGATTGACGTGCACGATCAGGCCGTTCGGGTCCGTCACCAACACCCCTTCGCGCGTGCAATCGAAGACGGCGGCGGCCTGGCGCAAACGTTCGCCGTCGGCACGGTGTTCACCTTTTCCGAAAAGCCGGGATATCCGCACACCCGCCAGGAAAACCAATCCGGCGCTGACCAGGACCCAGGCATATCCGTTGATCAACTGCCAGCGAAGCTGATCGGCAGATTGATCGAAAAAGCTGCTCAATAAATAACCAACCAGCTGCAGCCAGACGACCGACAGCACGAGATAAAGCAGCGCTCCACGCATGGCGCTGCGGTGATAGACGGTCATTCGGCGATCCATGTCCCCACAAAGAGGTGGGAATTATAGAGTAAGAAACATCCTGCCACTGTTATCTGAAAGGCCGACTGGTTTTATCTGTGCGGCAGGTGATAATGCAACGGCTGTTTCTATCTTTATCGAGGGCCCTATAGCCTATGTGGTACGAAGGTTTTCTTGGCTTGTCGCCCTGGTCACTGGTGGCAGTCACCCTGCTGATGACCCATGTCACGATCATTGGCGTCACGGTCTACCTGCACCGTTATTCGGCTCATCGCTCCCTGGAGCTCAACGCCGGCCTCAAACATTTCTTCCGCTTCTGGCTGTGGTTGACCACGGCGCAGAACACCCGCGAGTGGACCGCTATCCACCGCAAGCACCACGCCAAATGCGAAACCGTCGATGATCCCCACAGCCCGGTGATCAAAGGCCTGTCCACCGTGCTGCGCAAAGGCGCCGAACTCTATCGCGCCGAAGCGGAAAACCCCGAAACCCTGCGCATCTACGGCAAGAACTGCCCTGATGACTGGATCGAGCGCAACCTCTACAGCCGCTTCCCACTCATGGGTGTGGCGATCATGGGCGTCATCGACCTGCTGCTGTTCGGCACCATCGGCATCACCATCTGGGCCATCCAGATGATGTGGATTCCGGTCTGGGCTGCCGGCGTGGTCAATGGCCTGGGTCATGCCGTGGGCTACCGCAACTTCGAATGCCGCGACGCGGCGACCAACCTGGTGCCCTGGGGCATCCTGATCGGTGGCGAAGAACTGCACAACAATCACCATACCTACCCCAATTCGGCCAAGCTGTCGGTACGCAAATGGGAGTTCGACCTGGGCTGGGCCTGGATCCAGGTATTCAGTTTCCTGCGCCTGGCCAAGGTCCAGCGCGTCGCGCCGATCGCCCACCGTGTCGAGGGCAAGGGGCATCTGGACATGGACACCGCCATGGCGATCCTCAACAACCGTTTCCAGATCATGGCCCAGTACCGCAGGCTGGTCATCGCGCCGCTGGTCAAGCAGGAACTGGAAAAGGTCGATCACTCGGTCCGCCACCAATTCCACCGGGCCAAACGCCTGTTATCGCGGGAAACCAGCCTGCTGGATGAGCGTCACCACGCGCGCATCCAGAGCATGTTGGAACACAGTCAGGCGTTGAAGGTGATCTACGAAAAACGCCTGGCCTTGCAGCAGATCTGGGCCAAGACCAGCAGCAACGGCCACGACATGCTCGCGGCCATCAAGGAATGGATCCACGAAGCCGAGGCCAGCGGCATCCAGTCCCTGCGCGACTTCGCTGACCAGCTCAAGACCTACTCGCTGCGGCCTGCAACGGCCTGATAAGCAACCCCGCCAGCCGGCGGAATGCTGTTCACTTAAAAAGATGGCGCTTCTCCTTGAGTGGGGAAGCGCCTTTTTTTGGGGGCCTTGTGATTGAGCAGACGTCGCACATTGGCATAGCTGCCGGGACAGCCATAAATGAATGATCCGTTCACAGGGTCAGACGCGAGGCACTCGTGGTTCGGGTTAACGACCACGATATTCTTTTAATACGCGAGCATGCCTAGCGGGACGGAATGGCCCGCAGGTCGTCGGCGATAAAGCGCTCAGTTGGCCGGTGTAAAAGCCTTCGACATCCGAGTTACCTCTGTTGGTCAGAGCGCCCACCATGCTTCTCATGTTCTGAAATTGCCCGATCGCGTCATGCTCGCAACCAATTCACCACCAGGACGACTCAGCACCCAAGGCGTCACGTAACTGCGCCGCAGTAATGCGGCGCTGTCCCGGATCAAACGTCAGCGCCAAGCGCAACGCCGCCCAGCAACGCCTGGGCAAATTGCGCGGTGCCTTGAGTTCGCGCTCCATGCGGGCATCTCGAGCTTGGGTTGAAGGTAAACGGCGGAACGGGTGTTTGCCGCTCGCCAGTTCATACAGTAAGCAAGCCACCCCATAGGCATCGGCCCCCTCTGACAACGGTGCGCCGTCAAGCAACTCAGGGGCGGCGTAGCTCGGGGTCCAGGCGTTGAGGCGATCTCGACTCAGGTTTGGCAGGCCCTTCAACGGGCCCTCTTGCGCCAGGCCCAAGCCGAAATCGAACAAACGCACCCCCTCCTCGCTGAGCATGACGTTGCTTGGCTTCATGTCCCCGTGCAACACGCCCCGGCTGTGGGCATACGCCAAGGCGTCTAGCAGAGGCGCGGCGATGGCGTGCAGTTCATGCCAGGGCAAACCCAGCGGCCGCTCGCAAAGCAGTTTGTCCAAGGTCAAGCCGCGCATCAGTCCCATGGTGATAAAAGCCCGTCGATGGTCAGCGTCCACTTCGAAGGTGTATGGACGCAACACGTTCGGGTGATGCAATCGTCTGCCCAGGGCGAACTCGCTGTAGAGCAGCGCGCTCGCGTCAGGCGAGCCATCGAATTGCTCACTGAGCATTTTCAACGCAACGTATGGATCGGGATCACCGTATTGTTCGTGTAGCAGGTCCCGTACGCGGTACACGATCCCCATGCCGCCTGCTCCGAGCAGGCGTTCTAGGCGATAGCGACCTGCGAGTACTTGCGATAGTCGCTGATACGACGCTCGCCCGATACCATCGAAGGAGACGCATTGGCGAAGGCGGAATTCGTGACATGGCTACCCGCCCCACCTATTTAGCACCCCTTTTCCACCAAGCTACGCATCCTTGCGCCTTTGCCTACAACTACGCCAGAATCCGCCCGCTTGTGCGCCTTGCCCATGGGTTCTATCGTTTCCCTGCCACTGCCCATCAGTGGTCGGGTTTAGTAGCCCTGGTTGGAAATACATAATGGTGCATGAGTCTCATCAGTCAGGCGTAGCCTGCATTTGATGGTGGCTGTGCGCATGGCGCCTTCGGGCGCGCCGGGCTTTTATGTATTTTCCACCGGTCTACTAACTTGCGCACAGCTGCCACCCCCTTCGTTTAGTAGCGAGATGGTTGCGGCCTACTAGAAGGAAAAATGCATATGTTCAAGATAACTCCGAACCCTCCAGAAACAGACGCAACCTCTACTCATTCCAGTAGCAAAAATAAAAAGCACGACGAAGCCGCCAAACGCGCCTTGGATCACTATCTGCTGCCGAAACCGGAAAAGTCTGAAGATGCATCCAAACCGGGCCAGCTCTTCACAGTGGCAAAACACGCCGACAACGAATGCCTGCTCGCCAACCTCAACGAAAACCTGGCATCCGCCGACGCGATGATCAGCAATCTGGCTTTCGACCTCGAAGGCCCCCGCCGCCACATCGCCCTCGGCGTCCAGCAACTGATCGAACTGAGTTCATTGCTGGCGAATCGGGTGCTGGATAACGTCGATCCGCGATAACAATCCATCCGATATCAAACCCGACGTCTTACGTCGGGTTTGATGTATTTGCATCTGACCACAGCTTTCCTAGCGAGCCTGTTTCATCTCATCACTGGCCTGCGCTTTCGTTTCGCGGCCTCACTTACAGACACGTAGCAAACGGCCCAAGTACTAACGGCTGTCGATCCACACCTGCTATCGGCCATGAGCTACCATTAGCAATCGGCCAGAAGCGGACATTTATTAACGGCCAGATACAGCCGTCGGATATCGGCGAGGTTGAGCTCGCAAAGCACACGGGGTAGTGATTTTCAAGCACCACCGTCATAAACCTGATAGGTACAGGCTTTTCTTTTACGTACCTTGATCTATGGTGATTAGGATTATCAGCTCATTGGGGAGAACGGTATGCAAGCACCATTTGAGATGACTGAGGGGATGGTGCGCCTGCGCAAAATATTAGAAAGCCACCCCGTTGGGAGTGAACATTGGAACGAGGCACAAAACCGATTCCAGTTTGTTGACAGGTTGCTGATTGAGTGTTTGGGATGGGAAAAGCCAAATATCACTGTTGAACTAACAGATGAAATGAATGGGAGGGCGGACTACGCATTAGGCCTGCCAGTTAAGGCGATTCTAGAAGCAAAAAAAGAGGCAATTCTTTTTGATATACCTCCTTCTAATTCAACTATTGTGCTTCGTAAGCTTCAACCTTTAATTGTCGCATCTAAAAACTTCAAAGAGGCCATCGTTCAAGTTATTCCTTATTGCGCAATAAAAGGTGCACAAATCGCGATTATCTGTAATGGCCCACAGATTGCAATTTTTCAAGCAATCACACCGGGATTTCCTCCGCTAGAGGGCGAGTGTTATTTTTTTAATGGGTTTCAATCGTATATTGACCACTTTCCGCTCCTATGGAAATTGTTGTCGCCAGAGGGGATAGAGGAAAACCATGCGAACCGAGACTTGGCTCTTCATCGTAACCCCAGAATTCCCCCCAAAGGTTCTACCGTTATCGCTGAACCTTTCAAATATCGGTACAGGAATGAGTTCCAAGAAAATCTAAGGTCACTATCATCCCTGCTTCTTGAGGAAATCGAAGACAACCCCGAACTAAAATCGGACTTCTACAAAGAATGCTACATTGGGATCGAAGCTAATAATAGGCATCTTCTTTTAAGCAAAAGTATAATTACAGCTCGCTACCGGCGAGCAGGAGAACTCGGTGTTGCGCCCTCGGCTTTAGATGAAATCACGGGGGTAGATCATAATGGAAACTTACAAATTAGCGACCCCTCTCTGCTTGGAAAAATGGGCTCTCGCCCCATAGTGGTAATTGGAGACGTGGGTGTTGGGAAGACGTCTTTTTTTGAGAACTTATTTGAAAGCCTCACTAGCACAGACCAGGCCAACACTTATTTTTTAAATATTAATCTCGGCATAAAAGCAACTTTAAGTCGTGATATCAAAACCTATATATTGGAAGAGATTCCAAGAATACTAAAAAGCAAATATAGCATTGATATAAACACCGCTGTTTTTGCTAACGCGATCTATCACAAGGATCTAGTGGATTTCGACACAACGGTCAATGGAAATCTAAAAAATTCAAATCCCGAGCAGTACAGTCTGGAACGAGCGAGATTTCTAACAACTAAAATTGATCAAAAGGATATGCATTTACAGGCAGCACTGGGTCACCTTAGTCGCGGCCGAAACAAACAAATCATCATGGTGCTGGATAATGCAGATCAGCGTTCATTTGAAGTGCAGCAAGAAACATTTCTTATTGCGCAAGAGTTTGCAGCATCTCGAAACTTATCAGTTTTCGTAGCATTGAGACCAAGTACTTTCTACCTCTCAAAAACTACTGGCGCACTTTCTGCATACCAAAACAAAGTTCTTACTATATCTCCTCCGCCCGCGGATGAGGTTATCCAGAAACGGCTAGTTTTTGCTGTCAGAGTGGCAGAAGGCAAGGTGGCTCCTGCCGCATTGCAAGACATTAGACTAAACTTGAAAAATGTAGTGCTTTTCTTGAACGCGACTTTGCGCTCGATAAGAACAAGCGACGCTATTAAGCAGTTTCTGAGCAATGTGACTGGAGGTAATACCCGCTCGGTCATCGAGTTGATCACTGGTTTTTTTGGAAGCCCTAATGTTGACTCTAAGAAGATAGTTAAAATTGAAGAGGAAAGGGGTGGATACAGAATACCATTGCACGAATTTACGAAGCATAGCTTGCTAGGCGAATATGCCTACTTTAACTCTCAATCATCCTTAGTCGCGTGCAATATATTTGATGTTGTTGGCGCGGCCGATCCGCGAGAGCATTTCCTGTCTTCTCTAATTGTTGCCTATCTCAGTTCCAATACAGGGGTGGTCGACAATGATGGCTTTTTAGCTGGTAGAAACATAATTGCAGAACTCACTGGTCATGGTTACGTAGATGATCAAATTAATAGGTCGTTAAAATTTTTGGCTATGAAACGGCTGATTGAAACGCCATACGCCCATTATCGCGAAATACAGGTTGCAGAGCATGAACGCAGTGATCAGCTGCATTATCGAGCGACATCAGTTGGAATTTATCATGTCCGTCATTGGGCAGGCTCATTTGCATTTTTAGATGCAATGTCAACTGACACACCAATTTTCGATGAGGCCGCAAGAGAAATAGTTTGTAGCCTTGCTTCTTCCTTTGCCATAAATGATAGATATACGAAAACTGTTGCCTTTAGAGACTACCTAAAGGCGCAATGGCTGCTTTCAAGTATAAATGTCAATTATTTTGATTTTATAAACTTACTCAATGGGGAGGAAAACTCTTTTCTTACAGTCTCTAATCACATTGGAAACCGACCTACTCACCAAAGATGAGCCTCAATTAATGGTTTATTTCCTTTACGAGCAGTCTATGTATGGCCGCTTTCGGCCGAGGCTGTGTGAAAATGTTTTATGGCAGATTCAACGGTCAAAACCAGAACGAAAATTGCGATCCTATGCAAATTTTAGGTCAGCTGACTAACCAAGTGCAGGCAAGTTTTACGTAGCAACGCAGACTTCAAAACGGCGCCTGCGTTTACACAGCCTGGGCTGGTAGCTGCCCGTCGGAATGAACCGCACAAGCCCGTATGTGCCCCATAGATCCTCGCGGATAACCTCCACGCGGCTTCAAAATTTTCCAGTACCCTCCCGAGCGTTCTGTACCTCCGCAGAAAAATATCAATCTGCCACTATTGTTTTCCCCGATGCTGCCGACACAGGCAGCATCGTTTTTAAATCATAAGGACTTGATGCATGTCTTTTCACACCTTCCGCACCCTCGCTGCACTGACGTTACTCGCCTGCCTCACGCTCACCGGCTGCGCCCACGTTCAACCACCAGTACCGCTGGATCATCAATTCTGGGACGCCAAGGAGCCGACTATCGGCGTGGCGATTACTGTGGTGCCGGAGCCTGTGCTCGCGCTGACCGGTAACCAGGGCCTTCTGGATTTAGCTATCAACAAGGGCGTTAACAGCACGCTCAGCGACAATGTCGAGAAATGGCAAGTCAAGGACCTCAACACGCTGCCGGACGCCATTGTCGCCAAGTTGCAGGCCAAGGGTTACAAGGCCAAACGAATCGACGAGCCGGTGGATCTGAAGGTCTATAAGGAAGTCAGTTTCCGCGAAGGCTACACGGTCCGCGACCTGACGCCGCTCAAGGCGACTTACGGGGTGGATCGCCTGTTGTTGGTCAACATTCTGGCTACCGGCGCCACTCGCAGCTATTACAGCGTCGTGCCGACCAGCGTGCCGATGGCGCAGGTGGGCGGGCAAGGCATGGTGGTTGATCTGGCCGACAACAAGCTGCTCTGGTTCAAACCTTTTGCCGTCGTGCAGGCCGCTCAGGGTGAGTGGGACGAGCCCAACTACGCCAATCTGACCAACGCCTTCTACCAGGCGATGGATACCAGTCGCCAGCAAATGATCACCCCGTTCGAGCAACAATGAAACGGGCGCTGTTCGCGGCCGGCACGCTGGCCCTGCTGGTGCTGGCCGGTTGCGCGCAGAAGCCTGCGCCGCCGGCCGGTTTCAAGTCGCAAGAGGCGGTGACTTACGTCCAGGCCCATGGGGTCAAGGTGGATGTACAACTGCCGCCGGCGTTCGTGGGGGCCAGCACTGTGGTCGACGCCAAGGCCGCGCAGCAGGCCGCGTCGTCGAGCCATAATCTGATCGCCAGTTCCGGCAACACCGCCGGTCTTGCCGGTTTGCTGGTCGCCAGCCTGATCAATACCCAGATGGGCAGCGGCAGCTTGCAGCGGGATGCGGAAAACGCTGCCGCCAAGGAGTCGCGCCCGCTGGCCGACCTGTTGGCGGGCGTGCCGTTGCAGGAACGTCTGCAACAGCGTTTCCAGCAGGCTTCGCTGGCAGCCGGCCTCAAGCAGGGAGCAGGGCCCGTGACCGCGCGCCTACTGGTAGAACCTAAACTGATGCTCACCCCCGATCGCGGCAGTTTCGTGCTGATCAATCAGGTGCAGGTCCAGGATATTGCCGGTTCGGCGCTGTACCGCATGCGCATCGAAGTCACCAGCCAGCCGATTCGGCGTTGCGGCAGCCGCTGCATTGATGATGGCAGCCTGGATCTGACGCAAGTCACGGCGGTGCTGGACGAGTGCATCGACGAATCGATGCGCGTGCTGACCACCGACCTGATGCTGCCGACCCCACCGCCAGCCGCCCAGGAAACCTTGCGTTATGTGCTCGATGGTCAGCGCGTGGTCGAACGCGGTTATCAATTGGCCCACAACGGCAGTTACTGGCGGTATCGCAACCTCTATGGCGCGGTGAAATCAGTGCCGGTGCCGTTCGAGGATGCGCTGACAGAGGCGCAGTTGCAGAAGGTGTACGGGCGTTAATCTGGGCTGCGCCGTCGAGCGGGGATAAATCCCCTCGCCCAACCAACAGGCGGCCATCGCGAGCAGGCTCGCTCCCACATTGGCGGTTTGGGGCCTTCGACGTTCGGGACAAAGCCATAAAAAAAGGGCATCCGACTCAATCGGCATGCCCTTTTTTTCTACCGTTTGCCCCCTAACCGGGGAACCCGCGGCGATTATGGATTGACGCTGTCCTTCAACATTTTGCCCGGCTTGAAGGCGACGGTGTTGCTGGCCTTGATCTTCACCGGCTCACCGGTCTGTGGGTTTTTGCCGGTACGCGCGCCGCGGTGGCGCTGCAGGAAGGTGCCGAAGCCTACCAGGGTGACGCTGTCCTTGCGGTGCAGGGCGCCGGTGATTTCTTCGAGAACGGCGTTGAGGACGCGGTTGGCTTGCTCTTTAGTGAGGTCAGCCTTTTCCGCGATGGCGGCGGCGAGTTCTGGTTTACGCATGAATGAAGCCCCTTTTGACGGTTTTTTTGTTGTTATGTCTGGGCTGTACTCATGGAAACAGCCCCTAAGGCGCCGCAGGCTCTACTCTGCGGCAGACGGGAGTGAGGATGGCACGGGGCCGCAGGCGGCGCCAGTGTCAGGGTGGCCTTTGTCGCGCCGAAAGCAGGGTATTTACGACAGAAGGACTGGCATTTACGCCAGCAGCGCTGGAAGCTCTTTGTTCAGTGCCAGTTTTTCCATCACCGCCGCGCCGGTCAGGGCGTAGCCCAGCAGGTTGCCGTTGGCGTCGCGGCACAGGGCCTTGATGTCGCTGCCCTGCCCTTCAACGCTCCACACGCCTTCGCTGCCCCGTGGTGGTGGCGAAACCACGAGTGGGCACACCGGGGTTTTCACGGTAATTGGCATGGCACCGTAGCGCACGGCGGTCGGGTTGCCGGCCAGGGTTTGGGCCAGGGCGCGGGCGCAGCTCATCAGCGGCATGACGTACAGCAGGTTCAGGCCGTCGACCTCGGCGCAGTCGCCCAGGGCGTAGATGTTGGCGTGGGAGGTTTTCAGGTGGCGGTCGACCACCACGCCGCGATTGACCACCAGGCCGGCAGCGGCGGCCAGGTCGATGCGGGGGCGCAGGCCGATGGCCGAGACCACCAGGTCGCAGGCGATCACCTGGCCGTCGGACAGGTGCGCCTCCAGCCCGTCGGCCACTCGTTGCAGGCGATTGAGCACCGGCCCCAGGTGGAAACGCGCACCGAGGCTTTCCAGCCCGGCCTGTACCGCAGCGGCGGCCGCAGGGTGCAGCAGGGTCGGCATGACTTGCTCGCACGGCGCGACCAGTTGCACTTCGTAACCGCCCAGGATCAGGTCGTTGGCGAATTCGCAGCCAATCAGCCCGGCACCGAGCAAGAGCACCCGGCGCTTGCCGGCGGCCGCTGCGCGAAAGCGTGCGTAATCTTCCAGATCGTTGATGGGGAAGATCAGGTCCGAGGCATCACCCTGTACCGGCACGCGCACGGTTTCTGCGCCCCAGGCCAGGATCAGGTCGCGGTAGTTCACCGTTTCTTCGCCGATCCACAAGCGTTTGTGGCCCGGATCGATGCCGCTGATGCGGGTGTGGGTGCGCACTTCGGCGTTCAGTTGCTCGGCCATGGCGCCCGGCTCGGCCATGCTCAGGCCGTCGGCGTCTTTGTTTTTGCCAAAGCCTGTGGAGAGCATGGGCTTGGAGTAGGAGCGACCGTCATCGGCGCTGATCAGCAGCAGCGGAGTTTCGCTGTCGAGTTTGCGAAACTCCCGGGCCAGGTTGTAACCGGCAAGGCCCGTACCGACGATGACGACAGGTGCACTCATGTTGCTCTCCATGTAGCTCTCCATGCAGGAAACGATCAGATAGCGATCATTTCGAAATCCGATTTACCCACGCCGCAGTCCGGGCAGAGCCAGTCTTCGGGTACGTCTTGCCAGGCAGTGCCGGGCGCGATGCCGTCATCCGGCCAGCCAAGGGCTTCATCGTAGATCAGGCCGCAGACAATACATTGCCACTTTTTCATTCAGGTACTTCCTCAGGTGTCGGCATTTGCCGGTATGGTTGGGTCGATGTAAAGCTGCCCCTTCCGGCTCAGGGCGTTTTGTACTGATCGGTCGCGAGAGATGCAAGCATGATCGACGCTAAGACCGCCCCGCTGAATCAAATTCGCCAACCGACATGGTAAGCTCGCGGCCTCATTTGCTGCCATTCAAGACCTCTGTGCCGCATACAAATTCGATATTTCCTACACTCCAATGGTTGCCCCAGCCCCTGCTGTCGCCTCGCCCTGACGCCTGTGTGCTCGACTGGCTATTCGACGAAGGGTCCCTGACCCGGCGCCTGACGCGGCTGTCGGATGAGCGTTTCAGCGTGACGCCGCTGTTCGAAGGTTGGCAACCCTTGCGTGCCGATGAATGTGCCGCGCTGGATCTGGCCGAGGGCAGCGAAGGCTGGGTACGCGAGGTGTATCTGCGCGGCCATGGCGAGGCCTGGGTGTTTGCCCGCAGTGTGGCGGCGCGTAGCGCGTTGCAGGGCGACGGTTTGCAGATGGACGAGCTGGGCAGTCGTTCTCTGGGCGAGTTGCTGTTTTGCGACCAGGCGTTCCAGCGTCGGGCCATCGAGGTTTGCCATTACCCCGAACAATGGTTGCCGGCTGAGGTGCGCGCCCGTGAACTGTGGGGCCGCCGTTCGCGTTTTGATCGCGGAACGTTGAGTGTGCTGGTGGCGGAAATTTTCCTGCCGCGCCTGTGGACCGTCGCCCGCGCCTATTCGGAGAACTGCTGATGTACGTGCAACTGCTCAAATCCTTGAACCGCCTGAACCCGCGGGCGTGGGACTTCGTGCAACTGACGCGCCTGGACAAGCCCATCGGCATCTATCTGCTGTTATGGCCGACGTTGTGGGCCTTGTGGATTGCCGGGGAAGGTTCGCCGTCCCTGGCCAACATCGTGATTTTCGTGCTTGGCGTGGTCCTGACTCGCGCCGGTGGTTGTGTGATCAACGACTGGGCCGACCGCAAGGTGGACGGCCACGTCAAACGCACCGAACAGCGCCCGCTGGTAAGCGGCAAGATCAGTTCGAAAGAGGCGCTGGTGTTCTTCGCGGTGCTGATGGGCGTGAGCTTCCTGCTGGTGCTGTGTACCAATGCACCGACCATCTTGCTGTCCCTCGGCGGGCTGGCGCTGGCGTTCAGTTACCCGTTCATGAAGCGCTACACCTACTATCCGCAAGTAGTGCTGGGGGCGGCGTTCTCCTGGGGCATGCCGATGGCGTTCACTGCCGAAACCGGGAATTTGCCGGCGGCGGCCTGGCTGCTGTACATCGCCAACCTGCTGTGGACGGTGGGTTACGACACCTATTACGCGATGACTGACCGGGACGATGACTTGCGGATCGGCGTCAAGTCCACGGCCATTCTGTTTGGCGATGCCGACCGGGTGATCATCCTGACGCTGCAGGGCCTGGCCTTGGGTTGCCTGCTGCTGGCCGGGTCGAAATTCCAGTTGGGCGGCTGGTTCCACTTGGGGCTTGTGGCCGCTGCCGGGTGTTTTGCCTGGGAATTCTGGTACACCCGCAGCAGGGACCGGATGCGCTGCTTCAAGGCGTTTTTGCACAACCACTGGGCCGGGTTGGCGATTTTCGTGGGGATTGTGCTGGATTACGCGTTGCGGTGAGACCGCTGACCCAACGCTGAACCCACGGTCATGAAATCTTTGTGGCGGGGGAGCTTGCTCCCCGGCCACAAAAGCGTTTTAGCACCGATCAGCTATTTGGGCTTGGCAACCTTCCAGGCACCGCCCATCACGCCGTCACCGGTCTTGTCTCCGGCTTTCTTGTCCTTCACGAAGGTGTACAGCGGCTTGCCGTCGTAGGCCCACTGCGACGACCCGTCGTCGCGCGTAATCACGGTCCATTTACCCATGGGCATGGCAGCGCTTTCAGCCTTGAGCGGTGGCCAGTTCTCGGCACATTTGGCAACGCACGCTGACTTGCCGCCTTGGTCTTTTTCAAAGGTATACAACGTCATGCCCTTGTGGTCGGTCAGCATGCCATCTTTGATCATCGCCGGTTCGTCAGCCGCGTACGCCAGCGCCGGCAGCACCAAGGCAACCGCCAGGCCCAGAGCCTTGATGGATTGGGTAAGGTAAGTCATGGAAACCTTCTTTTGCAGTTGTCAGGAATCGGACTCAAAAGCTTAGTCCAGGATCCTCTACACTGCCGGGTGCCGAAACAAGTGTCACACGACTGCAATAATTCCGTTATCTAATGCGGCGCAAGACAGTTAAATGACAAGAGGATTACCCCATGGTTGGCAGGAGCATTCTGATCGTCGACGACGAAGCGCCCATCCGCGAGATGATCGCCGTTGCGTTGGAGATGGCCGGCTATGACTGCATGGAAGCAGAAAACTCCCAACAGGCCCACGCCATCATCGTCGACCGCAAGCCCGACTTGATTCTGCTGGACTGGATGCTTCCCGGTACGTCTGGCATTGAACTGGCGCGACGCCTCAAGCGCGATGAGCTGACCGGTGATATCCCGATCATCATGCTCACCGCCAAGGGCGAAGAAGACAACAAGATCCAGGGCCTGGAAGTCGGCGCCGACGACTACATCACCAAGCCGTTTTCCCCTCGGGAGCTGGTGGCACGCCTGAAGGCCGTGTTGCGGCGCGCCGGCCCGACCGACGGCGAGGCACCGATTGAAGTCGGCGGCCTGCTGCTGGACCCCATCAGCCACCGCGTGACCATCGACGGCAAACCCGCCGAGATGGGCCCGACCGAATACCGTCTGCTGCAATTTTTCATGACTCACCAGGAGCGCGCCTATACCCGTGGGCAACTGCTGGACCAGGTCTGGGGCGGTAATGTTTATGTCGAGGAGCGCACCGTGG
The DNA here is from genome assembly GCF_057787095.1 of Pseudomonas sp. N-1-13. Taxonomy (NCBI): domain Bacteria; kingdom Pseudomonadati; phylum Pseudomonadota; class Gammaproteobacteria; order Pseudomonadales; family Pseudomonadaceae; genus Pseudomonas; species Pseudomonas sp. N-1-13. The sequence goes on from NZ_JBYNRI010000001.1 coordinate 5,763,771, forward strand.
ACGTGCACATTCGTCGCCTGCGCAAAGCCCTCGGCGATGCCTATGAGAATCTGGTACAAACTGTGCGCGGCACCGGTTACCGTTTTTCGACCAAGGCCTGACCCGAGCCCTTACCGCCCGACAAGCTGACAAGGACGCGCGTTCAATTGAATCAAAACTGGCATGGCACCCTGATTCGCCACATGTTGTTGCTAGTGACCGGCTGTCTGGTCGTGGGCCTGATCACCGGCTTCTACGGCTGGAGTCTGGCGGCGGGCCTGGCGCTGTACCTGGCCTGGACGCTCAAGCAATTGCTGCGCATGCATGAGTGGTTGCGCCTGCATAAACCCGACGAGGCCCCGCCTGACGGCTATGGCCTGTGGGGTGAGGTATTCGACAGCATCTATCACCTGCAACGGCGCGACCAGCGCGTGCGTGGCCGCCTGCAAGCGGTGATCGACCGGGTCCAGGAGTCCACTGCGGCGCTCAAGGACGCGGTGATCATGCTCGACAGCGATGGCAACCTGGAATGGTGGAACCGCGCCGCCGAAACCCTGCTGGGCCTCAAGACCCCCCAGGACAGCGGCCAGCCGGTGACCAACCTGGTGCGCCACCCTCGCTTCAAGGAATACTTCGAACAGGAAAACTACGCCGAGCCGCTGGAGATTCCTTCACCCACCAATGACCGGGTGCGCATTCAGCTGTACCTCACGCGCTACGGCAACAACGAGCACTTGATGCTGGTGCGTGACGTGACGCGCATCCATCAGTTGGAACAGATGCGCAAAGACTTCGTCGCCAATGTCTCCCATGAGTTGCGCACGCCGTTGACCGTGATCTGCGGGTATCTGGAAACCCTGCTGGACAATGTCGAGGAAGTGAACCCACGCTGGAGCCGGGCCTTGCAGCAGATGCACCAGCAAAGCGGGCGTATGCAGACCCTGCTCAATGACCTGCTGCTGCTGGCCAAACTTGAAGCCACCGATTACCCCTCGGACAACCAGCCGGTGCCTGTCGACGACCTGCTGCAAATCATTGTTGAGGATGCCCAGGAACTCTCCGGGCCCAAGCAGCAGACCATCACCCTTGAAGCCGACCCGAACGTGCAGCTCAAGGGCAGCGAGGCCGAATTGCGCAGTGCCTTCTCCAATCTGGTGTTCAATGCCGTCAAGTACACGCCGGAACAAGGCCGGATTCACGTTCGCTGGTGGGGCGACGGCCAAGGCGCACACCTGAGCGTGCAGGATTCGGGCATCGGCATCGACAGCAAACACCTGCCGCGCCTGACCGAACGCTTCTACCGCGTCGATTCCAGCCGCAACTCCAATACCGGCGGCACCGGGCTGGGCCTGGCGATCGTCAAGCACGTGTTACTGCGGCATCGCGGGCGCATGGAAATCAGCAGCGTGCCCGGCCACGGCAGTACGTTTACCTGCCATTTTGCCCCGGCACAGACGGTTCGCGCGCGCCTCACCCGCGCCGCCGATTGAGACCGGCCAGCACTCGCCACTAGGCAACGGCCCAGTCAGCCGCTACATTGGCTGACTTGTGCCTGCCTTTTCAGGCACTCATTTCCAATCCTTTCGAATATACGGAACCCGCAAAACTCCATCATGGACCCTTCCCCTGGCTTGTCCCTGGCAACACTCTTCGCCGAATTCGGCATGATTCTTTTTGCTCTGATCCTGGTTCTGCTCAACGGCTTTTTCGTTGCGGCCGAATTTGCCATGGTCAAACTGCGCTCGACCCGGGTCGAGGCCATCGCTGAGAAAAACGGCTGGCGCGGGCATATCCTGCGTACCGTTCACAGCCAGCTCGATGCTTACCTGTCGGCCTGTCAACTGGGTATCACCCTGGCCTCCCTGGGCCTGGGCTGGGTCGGTGAGCCGGCGTTCGCCCACGTTCTGGAGCCGCTGCTGGGCGCGGTCGGCGTTGAGTCGCCGGAAGTGATCAAGGGCGTGTCGTTCTTCACCGCGTTCTTCATCATTTCGTACCTGCACATCGTGGTCGGTGAGCTGGCACCCAAATCCTGGGCGATCCGCAAGCCCGAGCTGCTGTCTCTGTGGACCGCCGTGCCGCTGTACCTGTTCTACTGGGCCATGTACCCGGCGATCTACCTGCTCAATGCCAGCGCCAACGCCATCCTGCGTATCGCCGGCCAAGGCGAACCCGGCCCGCATCACGAGCACCATTACAGCCGTGAAGAACTGAAACTGATCCTGCACTCCAGCCGTGGCCAGGACCCAAGCGACCAGGGCATGCGTGTGCTGGCCTCGGCTGTGGAAATGGGCGAGCTGGAAGTGGTGGACTGGGCCAACTCCCGGGAAGACCTGGTGACGCTGGAGTTCAATGCGCCGCTCAAGGAGATCCTGGCGATGTTCCGTCGCCACAAGTTCAGCCGCTATCCGGTGTACGACAGCGATCGCCAGGAGTTCGTCGGCCTGCTGCACATCAAGGACCTGCTGCTGGAACTGGCGGCCCTGGATCACATTCCCGAGTCGTTCAACCTGGCCGAACTCACCCGCCCACTGGAGCGCGTGTCGCGACACATGCCGCTCTCGCAGCTGCTGGAGCAGTTCCGCAAGGGCGGCTCGCACTTCGCCCTGGTTGAAGAAGCCGACGGCAACATCATCGGTTACCTGACCATGGAAGACGTGCTCGAAGTGCTGGTGGGCGACATCCAGGACGAACACCGCAAGGCCGAGCGCGGCATCCTGGCCTATCAGCCGGGCAAGCTGCTGGTGCGCGGTGACACGCCGTTGTTCAAGGTCGAGCGCCTGCTGGGCATCGACCTGGACCACATCGAGGCCGAGACCCTCGCCGGGCTGGTCTATGAAACCCTCAAGCGCGTGCCGGAAGAGGAAGAAGTGCTGGAAGTCGAAGGCCTGCGGATCATCATCAAGAAGATGAAAGGACCGAAGATTATTCTGGCGAAGGTGTTGATGCTCGGTTGAGCGTCAACCTGATATTGAACACCCCAGTGGCGAGGGGATTTATCCCCGCTGGGCTGCGAAGCAGCCCCAAAAGCTGACATTCCAGGGTGACGGGTCAATTGAGTTAGCAGTGCTGAGGCTCGCTTCGCGCCCCAGCGGGGATAAATCCCCTCGCCACAAGAGCCCCCTGCCTATTCAGGACTTACTGCTTGCCCAACGCAAAGTTGGGCAAGTCGCCCACCGGTTGATTGAACTGGTAGGGAATCGACACCAGCCCCAACCCGGTATTGCGCTGCACCACGAAATGCAGGTGCGGACCTGAACTGTTGCCGGTATTGCCCGACAGCGCCAGCGGCGTTCCCACCATCACCCGTTGCCCTTCCCGCACGCTCACCGAGCCTTTTTGCAGGTGCAGGTACACGCCCATGGTCCCGTCATCGTGCAGCACCCGCACGAAGTTGCCCGACGGGTCGGTGCCACGGCCGGTCTGGTGATTTTCCGTCTTGACCACCACGCCGCCGCGCGCCGCGATGATCGGCGTGCCCTCGGGCATGGCGATGTCCATGGCATAACGGTTTTTGGGGCCATAGTGGCTGTATTGACCGTTGGCCCCCTGGCTCAGCCGAAACGGACCACCACGCCACGGCAGCGGGTAGCGATAAGCCTGCGCCGTGCCTGCAGGGTCGCCCAGGGAGTATTCGAACCGCGGGGTATACACCAAAGGCTTTCCGGGGCGCGTGGCCGTGAGCAGCGCCAGACGCAGGTTACTGCGCGCCGGCAGCACCCGCCGGATCGGCCGGCTCGGTGCCCCGCTGACGTTGCGTAGCCCGGCAAAACTCAATTCGATCTCCACCGGCGCGTACAAGTCGTTGCGCACGAACACCGCGTCCGCGCCCTTCTGTTTCTTGATATCGAGAAACACCTGGCGCTCGAGACGTTCGACCATGCGATCACGGAACACGAACACCTGCGCGCCCTTGCTGGGGCGATCGCTGTAGGACACCACGCCATTGGCATCGGTGGATTTGTAGATCGTCATGGCCACGGCCGAGGTGGAGGCCAGGACAAGACCACAGGCAAACAGCAGGGGCAAAAACATGGGCAAAAATTCTGTCGAAATGAAGGCCTGTACAGCAGCCTAGCAGCTGGATGGACCAGCGTAGTCGACGGATGTTTCAAAATGGGTTGGCCTATAGGGCGCTATTGCCGCTGGTGACCCCATCGCGAGCAGGCTCGCTCCCACACTGGATCTGCTGTGGACACAAATTTTGTGAACAACAGAGATCACTGTGGGAGCGAGCCTGCTCGCGATGACTGACTGAAGGACGCCGCCGAATCAGGCGCCAGGTACGAAATGCTTCTGCGCTGTACCGCGGGCAATCAGGCGGGAGATGTAGTCGAGCTTCTGTGGGTCTTTATCGACAAAACGGAAGGTCAGTTGCAGCCATTCGCTGTCGGGGGTCTGCTCGTGAGCAACGATGGCGTGCAAGTAACCGTTGAGGCGAGCGGTTTCGGCGTTGTCACCCTGCTCCATGTCCAGCACGGCGCTTTCCAGCACCTGTGGCAGGGTGTCGGTGCGTTTGACCAGCAGCAGCGCTTCCTTGAGGCTCAGGGCCTTGATCACGCATTGCTGGGTGCCGCTGGAGAGGCGCAACTGGCCCTGACCACGGTTGGCGCCAGCCGGGGCGGTGGAGGCTGAAGGCGCTTTGACCGGCGGGCTGTTGAGCATGCCGCGGGCTGGAGCAGCAACAGCGGCGGGCGCGGCAGCTGCAACGACAGCAGGCTTGGCAAATGGATTGACCGCCGGAGCCGCCGCCGCAACCGGAGCCGCCTTGCCGCCGGTAAGCGCGCTGAGCGAATCATTGCCGAACGCCGAGTTCATCTTGGTCGGAGCGCTGTTCATCAGGGTATCGAGCTTGCCAACCTTGTGCAGGGCCTGCTTGACCTTGGTCAGCAGTTGCTCGTTGGTGAACGGCTTGCTGACGTAGCCGGAAACGCCGGCCTGGATCGCCTGGACCACGTTTTCCTTGTCGCCGCGGCTGGTGACCATCACAAACGGCATGCCCTTGAGATTGTCCTGCTGGCGGCACCAGGTCAGCAGTTCCAGGCCCGACATTTCCGGCATTTCCCAATCGCACAGCACCAGGTCGAACGCCTCACGGGCCAGCAGGGATTGGGCTTTCTTACCGTTCACCGCATCTTCGATGCGGATGCCCGGGAAGTAGTTGCGCAGGCACTTCTTCACCAGGTCACGAATGAACGAAGCGTCGTCCACGACCAACACACTGACCTTACTCATCCAGATACACCTCTAAAAAATCCCGGCAAGCATACCGCTTTTACTGATGGCATATTGCCAAAAAACCTTCAGTCACGCCGGGACTCTTCGTTCGCGGGGTGCTGCTTTCGATTAAAAAAGCCGCAAAAAAAAGCCCGACCAGAAGGCCGGGCGCTTTTCTTGGGCAATCTTACTTATCGTCAGTTTCGCCCGGAACATTAGCGGTTTCGGACGAGGTGCCCTCCACTTCGGCCTTCATGCGCTTGAGCCCCAAGTGCCGCACGTCGGTGCCGCGCACCAGGTAGATCACAAGTTCCGAGATGTTGCGCGCATGATCGCCGATACGCTCCAAAGAACGCAGCACCCAGATGATGCTCAGCACCCGGGAGATGGAGCGCGGGTCTTCCATCATGTAGGTCGCCAGCTCACGCAGCGCGGTCTTGTATTCGCGGTCGATGATCTTGTCGTACTGGGCCACCGACAGTGCCAGGTCGGCGTCGAAACGGGCGAAGGCATCCAGTGCGTCGCGCACCATGTTGCGCACCTGGTCGCCAATGTGACGAACTTCGACGTAACCGCGCGGCGCCTCGCCTTCTTCGCACAGCTGAATGGCGCGACGGGCGATCTTGGTGCTTTCGTCGCCGATTCGTTCCAGATCGATCACCGACTTGGAGATGCTGATGATCAGGCGAAGGTCGGAAGCGGCCGGTTGACGACGGGCCAGGATGCGCAGGCACTCTTCGTCGATGTTGCGCTCCATCTGGTTGATCTGGTCGTCGATCTCGCGCACTTGCTGGGCCAGGCCGGAGTCGGCCTCGATCAGCGCGGTCACCGCGTCGTTGACCTGCTTTTCCACCAGCCCGCCCATGGCCAGCAGGTGACTGCGCACCTCCTCGAGCTCGGCATTGAACTGTGCGGAAATGTGGTGAGTAAGGCCTTCCTTCGAAATCATCTTGTGCGCTCCGCGAAAGTTGCAAGCTTCAAGCTGCAAGCTTCAAGCAGTTGAATGTTGATCCTGATACCGCACCGCTTCTGTATCGCCGCGTCAAACGTGCGGCTTGCAGCGGCCTCGACTAGCCATAACGACCGGTGATGTAGTCTTCGGTCTGCTTCTTGGCCGGGTTGGTAAACAGGGTGTCGGTGTCGCCGAATTCCACCAGTTTGCCCATGTACATGAAGGCGGTGTAGTCGGAAACCCGCGCCGCCTGTTGCATGTTGTGGGTCACGATGACGATGGTGAATTTGGATTTGAGCTCGTAGATCAGCTCTTCGACTTTCAGGGTCGAGATCGGGTCCAGGGCCGAGCAAGGTTCGTCGAGCAACAAGACTTCCGGCTCAACGGCGATGGTACGGGCAATCACCAGACGTTGCTGTTGACCACCGGACAGGCCCAGTGCCGATTCGTGCAGACGATCCTTGACCTCGTCCCACAGCGCCGCGCCCTTGAGCGCCCATTCCACGGCTTCGTCAAGAATGCGCTTTTTGTTGATACCCTGGATGCGCAGGCCGTAGACCACGTTCTCGTAGATGGTTTTGGGGAACGGGTTAGGCTTCTGGAACACCATGCCCACACGACGACGCAGCTCGGCCACATCTTCGCCCTTGCGGTAGATGTCGTTGCCGTAGAGGTTGATTTCGCCCTCGACGCGGCAGCCGTCCACCAGGTCGTTCATGCGGTTGAAGGTGCGCAGCAAGGTTGACTTGCCGCAGCCCGACGGACCGATGAACGCGGTGACGCGCTGCTTCGGGATGTTCAGGCTGACGTCGTACAGCGCCTGCTTCTGACCGTAGAACAGGTTCAGGCCGGGCACTTCGATGGCGACGGTTTCCTGAGCCAGGTCCAGGCTCTGCTTGTCGCGGCCCAGGGCCGACATGTTGATGCCGCGTGCTTGTGTCTCGTGTTGCATGGGAGGCTCCCTGTGCTAACAAATTCGGTTCGGTTGTCTGGGAGCGAGCCTGCTCGCGATTCAGGCAACTCGGTTTGGCTTTAAAACCGAGGTGATGCCATCGCGAGCAGGCTCGCTCCCACAAAAGATCAGTGTGAAATCAGCTATCGAGTGCTTTGTACTTCTCGCGCAGGTGGTTACGGATCCACACCGCCGACAGGTTGAGCGTGGCAATCACCAGCACCAGCAACAGCGCCGTGGCGTATACCAGCGGTCGCGCCGCTTCGACGTTCGGGCTCTGGAAGCCTACGTCATAGATGTGAAAGCCCAAGTGCATGATCTTCTGGTCCAGGTGCAGGTACGGGTAGTTGCCGTCCAGCGGCAGCGACGGGGCCAGTTTCACCACACCTACCAGCATCAATGGCGCCACTTCACCCGCGGCGCGAGCCACCGCGAGGATCATCCCGGTCATCATCGCCGGGCTCGCCATGGGCAGCACGATTTTCCACAATGTCTCAGCCTTGGTCGCGCCCAGGGCCAGGGAGCCTTCGCGCACGGTACGCGGGATACGCGCCAGGCCTTCTTCAGTGGCGACGATCACCACCGGCACCGCCAGCAGCGCCAGGGTCAGGGACGCCCAGAGCAGGCCCGGGGTACCGAATGTCGGTGCCGGCAGGGCTTCGGGGAAGAACAACCGGTCAACCGAACCACCTAACACATAAACGAAGAAGCCCAGGCCGAACACACCGTAGACGATGGCCGGTACGCCCGCCAGGTTGTTCACCGCGATGCGGATCAGGCGGGTCATCGGTCCCTGGCGAGCGTATTCGCGCAGGTACACCGCTGCCAGCACACCGAATGGCGTCACCACCATCGCCATGATCAGGGTCATCATGACGGTGCCGAAAATAGCCGGGAAGATCCCGCCTTCGGTGTTGGCTTCACGAGGATCGTCGCTGAGGAATTCCCAGACCTTGCTGAAATAGAAACCGATCTTGGTGAACGTCCCCATGCCGTTCGGCTGGTAGGCATGCACCACTTTGCCGATCTCGATTTCCAGTTCTTTGCCATTGGCATCGCGGGCGGTCAGGCTGTCGCGGTTGAACTGCGAATGCAGGTCGCCCAGACGCGCTTCGATGTCTTTGTAGCGGGCATCGAGCTCGGCGCGGTCAGCGTCCAGGTCCGCTTGTGCAGCAGCGTCCAGCTTGCCTTCCAGCTCCAGCTTGCGGCCTTTGAGACGAATGCGCTCAAGCCCTGCGTTGATTGCGCCGATGTCGGATTTTTCCAGGGTCTTGAGCTCAGCCGCGAGTTTGTTGACCCGGGCCACGCGAGCTTGCAGTTCCGGCCAGGCCGCTTCGCCTTCGGCGATGACCTTGCCGTTCTCTTTGACGTTGACCAGGTAGCCGTAGAAATTACCCCACTCACGACGCTCGATGGCCATCAGCTCCGGCGGCGTGGTCTGGTTGGTCAGCCAGTCACCGACGATCCAGGTGAAATCCGTGCCGTTGAGGTCCCGGTTGCCGACCTTGATCAACTCGCGGGTCATGAACTCGGGGCCTTCGTCCGGCACCGGCAGGCCAGCGCTTTTCAGACGCTCGCGGGGCACTGATTCCTTCTGCACCACTTCGCCTACAACCAGATGCGCGGGCATGCCCGGCACGTTGTAGCTGGCGTGGATCAGGTCCGCCGGCCAGAAATGGCCCAGACCGCGCACGGCAATCACTGCCAGCAGGCCAATGGTCATGATGACCGCGATGGACACCGCACCACCGCTGATCCAGACGCCGGGGGCGCCGCTCTTGAACCATCCTTTCAGGGAGTTCTGTTTCACAGACTTCTACCTTTCTTAAAGCGACGAATATTTCTTGCGCAGACGCTGACGGATCAGCTCGGCGAGGGTGTTCATGATGAAGGTGAACAGCAGCAGCACCAGTGCCGACAGGAACAGCACGCGGTAATGGCTGCCGCCGACTTCCGACTCAGGCATTTCCACCGCCACGTTGGCCGCCAGGGTGCGCAGACCTTCGAACAGGTTCATTTCCATGACCGGCGTGTTACCGGTGGCCATCAGCACGATCATGGTTTCACCGACCGCACGGCCCATGCCGATCATCAGCGCCGAGAAGATGCCGGGGCTGGCGGTGAGAATCACCACGCGGGTCATGGTCTGCCACGGCGTGGCACCGAGGGCCAGCGAGCCCAGGGTCAGGCCACGCGGCACACTGAACACGGCGTCTTCAGCGATGGAGTAGATGTTCGGGATGACCGCAAAACCCATCGCCAGGCCGACTACCAGGGCGTTGCGCTGGTCGTAGGTGATGCCCAGATCATGGGAGATCCACATGCGCATGTCGCCACCGAAGAACCAGGCTTCCATGTACGGGCTCATGTACAGCGAGAGCCAGCCCACGAACAGGATCACCGGGATCAGCATCGCGCTTTCCCAGCCCTCTGGCACCTTCAGGCGCACGGACTCAGGCAAGCGGCTGAAGACGAAACCGGCCACCAGGATGCCAACGGGCAACAACATCAGCAGGCTGAAGATACCTGGCAGGTGCCCTTCGACGTAGGGCGCCAGGAACAGGCCGGCGAAGAAACCGAGGATCACCGTCGGCATCGCTTCCATCAGTTCGATCACCGGCTTGACCTTGCGGCGCATGCCCGGGGCCATGAAGTACGCGGTGTAGATCGCGGCAGCAATCGCCAGCGGCGCAGCCAGCAGCATCGCGTAGAACGCCGCTTTCAGGGTGCCGAAGGTCAGCGGCGAAAGGCTCATCTTGGGTTCGAAATCGGTGTTGGCCGCAGTCGATTGCCAGACGTATTTAGGCTCGTCGTAGTTTTCGTACCAGACCTTGCCCCACAACGCGCTCCACGAGACTTCCGGGTGCGGGTTATCCAGCAGCAACGGTTGCAACTTGCCGCCTTGCTCCACGATCAGACGGTTGGCCCGAGGTGACATGCCGAACAGGCCCTGGCCGTCGACCACCTGGTCCACCAGCAAGGTGCGGTGAGCGGTACTGTGGAACACGCCGAGTTTGCCGGAAGCGTCCAAGGCCACGAAACCTTTACGCCGTTCCTCGGCGGTGATCTCAACGATCGGCGCAGTGCCCATCTGGAACGTACGAATCTGTTTCAGGCGTTGCTCACCGTCCGCATCGCGGGCCATGAACCACTGAGCCAGGCCACCTGTGGAGTCACCAATGATCAGGGAAATCCCGCCTACCAACTGGGTGCTGGCGGTGACCTGGGCGTCGCCGTTCTCAAGCAGCTTGTAGCGACCGTTGAGGCTCTTTTCCCGCAGGCTGAACACATCGGCCTGGGCACGCCCGTTGACCACATACAGCCATTGCTGACGCGGGTCGACGAAGATGTTTTTGACCGGCTCGGTCATCTGCGGCAGATCGATACGCGTCTGCTCGCTGGTGACTTCACCGGTCATCATGTTTTCTTCGCTGGTGATCGACAGCACCTGCAGTTGCGCGCCCGTGGAACCGGCGAGCAACAGGGTCGAATCAGTGGCGTTGAGCGATACGTGCTCCAGCGGCGCGCCCTGCTCGTTGAGCACAATCGGCGTTTCGCCGTACGGGTACTCGATGGCCGGCGAAATGGTTTTCTTGCCGTCCGGATAGCTGACTTTATAGGTATGACGCACCACCAGTGCCTGGCCGTTGGACAGACCGATCACCACCAACGGGCTGCCGGGTTGGTCTTCGCCGATGGAGGTCACGCTGGCACCCGCCGGCACCGGCAGGTCGACACGACGCAGCTCTGCTCCGGTATCGATGTCGAAGAACAGCGCCTGACCCTTGTCGGAGATCCGCATCGCCACCTGGTTCTGCTCTTCGATGGCGATCATCAGCGGTTTGCCGGCGTCCTGCATCCAGGCAGGAGTAATCGAGTCCTTGGAGGTCAGGTCCGCGCCCTGGAACAGCGGGAGGACCACATACGCCAGGAAGAAGAAAATCAAGGTAATGGCCGCCAGCACGGCGAGCCCGCCGACCAGAACGTACCAGCGGGTCAGGCGATCCTTGAGCGCGCGGATACGGCGCTTGCGTTGCAGTTCAGGCGTATTGAAGTCAATGCGCTTGGGAGGGGAAGTCGTAGTCATTGTGGAATTGGCCAGATCATTCATGCGCACACCCTAGCGATCCTGTATGACAGAAAGATGACAATGCAGTGACGCAACAAATCCGCCGCCCGTGAATACCGGCAGCGGACAGAAATTGGGGTGTGGGGGGCTTGCTCGGGATGGGGTCATCACATTCAAACCTCAATGTTGACTGACCTACCGCTATCGCGAGCTAGCTCGCCCCCACAAAAGCCCGGGTGTGGCCCGGGCTCAGGTGTTACTTCTTGGCGACGTTGCCGCCTTCGGACAGACCCAGGTCAGCCAGGGCCTTGGCGGCAACCTTGGCTGGCAGCGGGATGTAGCCGTCCTTGACCACAACTTCCTGACCTTGCTTGGACAGAACCAGCTTCAGGAACTCAGCTTCCAGCGGGGCCAGAGGCTTGTTCGGAGCCTTGTTGATGTAAACGTAGAGGAAACGCGACAGCGGGTACTTGCCGTTCAGGGTGTTTTCTTCGGTGTCTTCGATGAACTCGCCGCCTTCTTTCTTGGCAAGAGCAACGGTTTTCACGCTGGCGGTTTTGTAGCCGATGCCCGAGTAGCCAACGCCGTTGAGCGAGCTGCTGATGGACTGTACAACCGACGCCGAACCAGGCTGTTCATTGACGTTGGACTTGTAGTCGCCTTTGCACAGGGCTTCTTCTTTGAAGTAGCCGTAGGTGCCGGATACCGAGTTACGACCGAACAGCTGGATTGGCTTGTTGGCCAGGTCACCGGTCACGCCCAGGTCACCCCAGGTCTTGACGTCAGCCTTGGCGCCGCACAGGCGAGTCGACGAGAAAATTGCATCGACCTGAGCCATGGTCAGGCCTTTGATCGGGTTGTCCTTGTGTACGAACACCGCCAGGGCGTCCACGGCCACTGGAACAGCAGTAGGCTTGTAACCGTATTTGGTTTCGAAGGCCTGCAGCTCGTTGTCCTTCATCTTGCGGCTCATCGGGCCCAGGTTGGAGGTGCCTTCAGTCAGAGCAGGTGGCGCAGTGGAAGAACCGGCGGCCTGAATCTGGATATTTACGTTCGGGTATTCTTTCTTGTAGTTCTCGGCCCACAGGGTCATCAGGTTGGCCAGAGTATCGGAGCCGACGCTGGACAGGTTGCCCGACACACCGGTGGTCTTGGTGTAGCTCGGGATGGCTGGGTCGACAGCGGCAACCGCGTGGGCGGTCGCAACGCCAGCGGCGACAAAGGTCATTGCCGTCATCAAACGCTTCAGTTTCATGCCTTACTCCTAGCAGATAGGTGTGTTAAGTCGGCCAAGTATCGGTAAGCCGTGTGAACACTCTATGGCTGAAATATGACAATTGGATGAAAGGCCATTATCGAGATTTAAATACGATCGCGCAGGCCCAATCGCGAGCAGGCTCGCTTCCACAGGGGATGTGCGGTGAACACAGATCCGGTGTGGGAGCGAGCCTGCTCGCGATGAGGCCAATACAGTCGATGAAGGCTTAACGACCTTCCTTCCAGAGATACGCCCCCACCGCAATCCCGATACCGCAGATAACCGCCACGTAATAGGCCGGCCCCATCGGGCTTTCCTTGAGCAGCAGGGTGACGATCATCGGGGTCAGGCCGCCGAAGATTGCATAGGCCAGGTTGTAGGAGAACGACAGGCCGCTGAAGCGCACCACGGCCGGGAACGCCTTGACCATGACATAGGGCACCGCGCCGATGGTGCCCACCAGCAGCCCGCTCAGGGCATAGAGCGGAAAGAGCCAGTCGGGGTGGTTGAACAGGCTGTGATAGAAGGTCCAGGAGGTGATCAACAGCAACGCGCTGCCGAACACGAACACTCGTCCGGCACCGAAGCGGTCGGCCAGCACGCCCGAGCCGATGCAGCCAAAGCTCAGGAATACGATCGCCAGGCTGTTGGCCTGCAACGCGGTGGTCGGGCTGAAGTGATACACCGTTTGCAGCACGGTCGGGGTCATCAGGATGATCACGATGATGCCGGCCGACAGCAGCCAGGTCAGCAACATCGAAAGGGCAATGGCGCCACGATGATCACGCAGCACCGCTCGCAGCGGTACTTCCGCAGCCAGGGCCTTGCGCAGTTGCAGCTCGGCGAATATCGGGGTTTCGTGCAGCCAACGGCGCAGGTACACCGAGAACAGGCCGAACACACCCCCCATTAGGAACGGAATCCGCCAGGCGTAATCCGCGACCTCCACCGGCGTATAGATGCTGTTGATGGCCGTGGCCACCAGCGAACCCAGCAAAATCCCCACGGTCAGGCCACACGTCAGCGTGCCGCAGGCGTAGCCGATGTGGCGCGCCGGAACGTGCTCGGAAACGAACACCCAGGCTCCCGGCACCTCACCACCAATGGCCGCGCCCTGGATCACGCGCATCAGCAACAGCAGAATCGGCGCCCACATGCCTATCTGGGCATAGGTCGGCAGCAACCCCATGATGAGGGTCGGCACGGCCATCATGAAAATGCTCAAGGTGAACATTTTCTTGCGTCCCAGCAGGTCACCGAAGTGAGCCATGATGATCCCGCCCAGCGGCCGGGCCAGATAACCGGCGGCAAAAATGCCGAACGTCTGCATCAAGCGCAGCCACTCAGGCATTTCGGCGGGGAAGAACAATTTGCCAACCACGGTGGCGAAGAACACGAAAATGATGAAATCGTAGAACTCCAGCGCACCGCCCAAGGCAGAAAGCGACAGGGTCTTGTAATCGTTACGGGTCAACGGACGAGCCGATTGAACGGGTGTCGCCGTGCTCGAAGGCGCAGTGGTCATGGCAAGGGCTTCTCTTATAGTCAGTTCTGCAACCCCGGACAACGGTGGGCAGGCTCGGCACGATAGCAAATTGTTCAAAAAAGCACATAGAGGTGCGTAATTGACAGTCAAAATCGGAACCGGGTGGTCGTCTCGACGTCTATCGCTCGATATACTCGCAACCTTGCAACACTCTGTAAGGGGTTGCTGTGCGAAAACGTCGTTGGTGGCGTAGTAACCTGCCAGCCGGTTTCGCAGAGTTTCCCTTTGGCACGCCTTTACGAAAAACGTGACGAACGCATGTTCGGGCTGAATCGTTTTTTTCAAAGACGGCTATTCACCTGATACATAAGACAGAGTTACGGGTCAGAGGCACCCCCGGCATGATAGAGCTCGAACAGGAAGATCCAATCCCGCAAGGCGACCTGGCCCTGCAAATCACCGCGCTTCCCCGCGAAACCAACGGCTTTGGCGATATTTTCGGCGGCTGGCTGGTTTCCCAGATGGACTTGGCCGGCACGGCCATGGCCAGCAAAGTGGCCGGTGGACGCGTGGCCACCGTGGCGATCGACCGCATGGCATTTCTGGTGCCGGTGGCCGTGGGTGCCCAGCTGTCTTTTTATACCCAAGCGCTGGAGATCGGCCGCAGTTCGATCCAGATGATGGTCGAGGTCTGGAGTGACGATCCGCTGTCCAGCGAATGGCGCAAGGTCACCGAGGCGGTGTTTGTGTTCGTCGCCATCGATGGCAGTGGCCGTACCCGCTCGGTTCCGCCGCGCGCCCGTTAAACACGGGGGCCGTTTTGCGGTCCATTGCAGTTCATGTTCCTGAGCGAGACTTGCAGTATGCCTACGCCCCATGTCGAAGCCGTCAAACTGGATGAACTGAACGGCTGGCGCATCCGCCACGGTCAGGCCGAGTTGCTGGTGGCCCAGCAAGGCGCGCACATCCTAAGCTATCAGGTCGACGGCCAGCCGCCGCTGATCTGGCTCAACGACCAGGCAACGTTCAAGGCGGGCAAGAGCATCCGTGCCGGGGTGCCGGTGTGCTGGCCGTGGTTCGGCAACCTGACGCGCAACCCCGACAGCGTGCAGGCCATGCGCGTGAGCAACGATCCGGCCACCGCTCACGGCCTGGTGCGGGCCATGGATTGGGAGCTCAAGGGCATCGAAGCCCAGGGCGAGAGCCTGAAAGTGGAATTCGTGCTGCCCTACCCCGAAAACGGCCTCTCGGGCTGGCCCCATCAGGTGGACCTGACGCTGACTATCGTGATGGACGAGCAGTTGCACATCCACCTCACCAGCCATAACCGCGGCAGCGAAACCGTCAGCCTGAGCCAGGCGCTGCACAGTTACTTCGCTGTCAGTGACGTGCGCAACGTGCATGTCGAAGGCGTGGATGGCTTGCGTTATATCGAAACACTGGACGACTGGAATACCGTGACCCAGGCCGGCGACCTGCACTTTGCCGGCGAGACTGATCGCATCTATCTCGATACCCCAGCGAAGCTGAGCATCGTTGACCCGCACTGGGAACGACGCATCGAACTGACCAGCAGCGGTTCACGCTCGGCGGTGATCTGGAACCCCTGGACCGAACGCGCCAAGGCCTTCAGCGACATGGCCGACGATGGCTGGCAGCGCATGCTGTGTATCGAGACGGCGAATGTGATGGACGATGTGGTAACGCTGTTGCCGCAGGCCAGTCATACCCTCGGGGTGAGCATCGGTAGCAAGCCGCTCTAAGCCACACCACAAAACTTTGTGGGAGCGAGCCTGCTCGCGATAGCGGACTGACCGTCAATATCGTTGATGGCTGACCCACCGCTTCGCGAGCAGGCTCGCTCCCACATTGGGATTTGTATCAGGCCAGCCGGCCGTTACAGATCCGCCTCCTGCACCACCCTCACCTTTTCCGCTTCCAGCGCGTACGCCGCGCTGGCCAGGTCGTTGTCGACCTTTTCGATCTTCAGCGTGCCGGTCACCCAGAGCGGTGTGTAGATGTCGTCCAGCTTCAAACCCTTGGGATAGCGCACCAGCACCAGTTGATTGGGCGGAGGTGGCGGGACGTGGATGCAGGCGCCAGGGTAAGGCACCAGGAAGAACAGCGTGCTGCGGCCCTTGGCGTCGGACTCCAGCGGCACCGGGTAGCCGCCCAGGCGGATATGCCGGTCGTTCATCGACGCCACGGTCTTGCTCGAATACATGACCGCCGGTAAGCCCTTGCTTTGTTTCAAGCCACCTTTTTCGGTGAAGGTGCCGCTGGCTTCGGGGGTGTTGTGGTCAATCTCGGGCATGGCCTCGAGGGCTTTCTGATCCGACTTGGGCATCAGTTCGAGCCAGTCGGTTTCCGGCAGTTCGGCGGCGTGGGCCAGGCCGCTGCCCAGCAGAAGGAGGGTCAAGACTAAACGGCGCATGAATGAGCTCGGCAATAAGTAGGAAGTACGACGCCGGGCATTCTAGCCCTCCCTGCGCGCCAACGCAGAGGGGGCTTTGTCACAGAATCAGTTTCTTTTGATCAGACCGTAGATCACCAGCAACACCACCGCGCCCACCAGGGCACCGATGAAACCGGCGCCTTCGCCAGCCTGGTAGATGCCCAGGGCCTGGCCGCCGTAAGTGGCTGCCAACGAACCGCCGATACCGAGCAGGATGGTCATGATCCAGCCCATGCTGTCATCGCCCGGCTTCAGGAAGCGCGCCAGCAGGCCCACGATCAAGCCGATAAAGATGGTTCCAATGATTCCCATGGCATTTCCCTCTGAGGTAAGTCGCTAGACCAAAGCCCGTTCGGGCTTTGGCACCTAGCCATCAGAGAAGTTAGCCGACCAATGGTTCCACCGACACTGAAGACTATTGTTCGGCGATCAGTGTCTCGACCTTGATGATCTGCTGGGCCAGCGTGGCCCGGTCAGCGCAGCGCAGGTTGGCGTGACCGACCTTGCGCCCGGCCTTGAACGCCTTGCCATAGTGATGCAGGTGGCAATCGGCAATCGCCAGGACTTTCTCGCTGTCCGGCACCTTGCCGATGAAATTGAGCATCGCGCTTTCGCCGACTTTGGCGGTCGAGCCCAGCGGCAGCCCGGCCACCGCCCGCAGGTGGTTTTCAAACTGGCTGCACTCGGCGCCTTCGGTGGTCCAGTGCCCGGAGTTGTGCACGCGCGGGGCGATTTCATTGGCCTTGAGGCCGCCGTCCACTTCAAAGAACTCGAACGCCATCACGCCGACATAGTCCA
Organism: Pseudomonas sp. N-1-13; assembly: GCF_057787095.1. Lineage (NCBI taxonomy): Bacteria > Pseudomonadati > Pseudomonadota > Gammaproteobacteria > Pseudomonadales > Pseudomonadaceae > Pseudomonas > Pseudomonas sp. N-1-13. The sequence continues at coordinate 5,780,934 of NZ_JBYNRI010000001.1, forward strand.
GTTGCTTGAGCACACGGCTGGAGTAGTCCTCGGCCAGGGCCTGCAGCGGATGATCGGTGCTGGCAACGGACAGCTTGAGAATGCCGTCCTTGTGGGTGTTGTGCACCAGCGGATAGAAACGGATTTCCCCGTCGCGAGCCCGCACGGCGATCAACGAGACTTCCCCGGTGAACGGTACAAAACCTTCCAGCAGGCAGGCCACGCTGCCCAGCTCGGCGAACGTGCCGGCCACATCCTCAGGATTGCGCAGGACTTTCTGGCCCTTGCCGTCGTAGCCCAGGGTGCGAGTCTTGAGGACGGCCGGCAGGCCGATGGAAGCAACGGCGGCTTCCAGGTCGGCCTGGGACTGGATGTCGGCGAACGCGGGTGTAGGGATGCCCAGGTCCTTGAACATGTTCTTTTCGAACCAGCGGTCGCGGGCGATGCGCAAGGCTTCGGCACTCGGGTAGACCGGGACGAACTGGGACAGGAAGGCAACGGTTTCGGCCGGGACGCTCTCGAACTCGAAGGTCACCAGATCGACTTCATCGGCCAGTTGGCGCAAATGGTCCTGATCACCGTAGTCGGCCCGCAGGTGTTCACCCAGCGCGCTGGCGCAGGCGTCCGGCGCCGGATCGAGGAAAGCGAAGTTCATTCCCAGCGGCGTTCCCGCCAGGGCCAACATGCGACCCAACTGGCCGCCACCGATTACACCGATCTTCATTCGTCAACCACCTCAGGCAATGCGTGGGTCTGGATTGTCCAGGACGCTGTCTGTCTGCTCAGCACGGAATTTTTTCAGCACGGTATGAAATTGTGGGTGCTTGGCGCCCAGGATGCTCGCCGACAGCAGGGCCGCGTTGATCGCACCGGCCTTGCCGATGGCCAGGGTCGCGACCGGAATGCCGGCCGGCATCTGCACGATCGACAGCAGCGAATCGACGCCCGAGAGCATCGACGACTGCACCGGCACGCCCAGCACCGGCAGGTGAGTCTTGGCCGCACACATGCCTGGCAGGTGGGCCGCGCCACCGGCACCGGCGATGATCACCTCGATGCCACGCGCCTCAGCCTCTTCGGCGTACTGGAACAGCAGGTCCGGGGTGCGGTGGGCGGAGACCACTTTCACCTCGTAAGGGATGCCGAGCTTTTCCAGCATATCGGCGGTGTGGCTAAGGGTGGACCAATCGGACTTGGAGCCCATGATCACGCCAACCAGTGCACTCATCGTCGTGCCTCTTCTCTCTGGGCGCCCGCAGGCGCGTCAAAAAACAACAAGCCACGCAGGAAACCGGCGTGGCTTGTTGTACGAATTATGGCCGATCTGGACCGGCCGAAGGCCGCGCAGTATACCTCAATGAAATAGATAAACAGCCCCTGTCGCGACCATCTGTCATTTGTGGTTAAACGGCGGTTTTATTGACTCTCAGGTCAGCGAAAAAGCACCACAATGCCCCTGTGGGAACGAGCCTGCTCGCGATAGCGGACTGACATTTAACATCATCGTTGCCTGACACACCGCTATCGCGAGCAAGCTCGCTCCGACAGAAGATCTTCGTGGTATCAGGTGCCAGTCACGCCTTGCGCCGCGCCGCCCTCGAGCTTGCGCCACAACAAGCGCACGTTGGCCTTGCGCACCAGCGCGCAGCGGTACAGGCGGATTTCCAGGGGCACGTGCCATTGCGCGCCGCCGCAGACCACCAGTTCGCCCCGGGCCAGTTCGGCGCGCACGCTCAGTTGTGGCACCCAGGCGATACCCAGGCCCTCCAGCGCCATGCTTTTGAGGCTGTCGGCCATGGCCGTTTCGTAAACCGTGGTGAAACGCAGGGCCCGCTGGCGCAGCAACTGGTTCACCGAGCGTCCGAGAAATGCACCGGCGCTGTAGGCCAGCAAGGGCACGCTGGCCTCGCCTTCAAGGTCGAACAGCGGTTTGCCCTCAGCATCGGCGGCACACACCGGCAGCATTTCGGTCTGGCCCAAGTGCAGCGAGGGGAAAATCTCCGGGTCCATTTGCATGGCCGAATCCGGGTCATAGAAGGCCAGCATCAGATCGCAACCCCCTTCACGCAACGCATGCACGGCGTCGCCGACGTTGGTCGCCACCAGCCGCGTGGCGATGTTCAAGCCTTCGTTGCGCAGTTGTGCAATCCAGCGCGGGAAGAAGCCCAGCGCCAGGGAGTGCGCGGCCGCCACTTGCATCACTTCGCCCTGCCCGCCTTCCAGATGGTGCAGATGACGCAGCACTTCACCCAGTTGCTCGACCACGGTGCGCGCCGTCACCAGGAACAACTGCCCCGCTGCTGTCAGTTCGATCGGTGTGCGAGAGCGGTTGACCAGGGTCAGCCCCAGCGCCGCTTCGAGGCTGCGGATGCGTCGGCTGAAGGCCGGTTGCGTCACGAAGCGCCGTTCGGCCGCCTGGGAAAAACTGCGAGTCGCGGCCAGGGCACTGAAGTCCTCGAGCCATTTGCTTTCTAGATTCATCACGTCCTCCCAAGGCACGCACCAAAACAGGTCACACGCTCGCCGTACCGTCGGCGTCACACCCGCATTATGCCGAATGTGCATAGGCCAGTGTTTAACAGCATTGGCCCTAATTTTTCTGAAAGCCTAGGATTCACAGCGTTCCGGCTCAGACCGGGTCCTTATCGAGATGATTTCTATCATGTCTTCCGCTGCATCATTCCGCACAGAAAAAGACCTGCTTGGCGTACTTGAAGTACCGGCGCAAGCGTATTACGGCATCCAGACCCTGCGAGCGGTGAACAACTTCCGTCTCTCCGGCGTCCCGATCTCGCATTACCCCAAGCTGGTGGTCGGTCTGGCAATGGTCAAACAGGCCGCCGCTGATGCCAACCGCGAGCTGGGCCAACTCAGCGAAGCCAAGCACGCCGCTATCAGCGAAGCCTGTGCACGACTGATCCGCGGCGATTTCCACGAAGAGTTCGTGGTGGACATGATCCAGGGCGGCGCTGGCACTTCAACCAACATGAATGCCAACGAAGTCATCGCCAACATTGCGTTGGAGGCCATGGGCCACAACAAAGGCGAATACCAGTACCTGCACCCCAACAACGACGTGAACATGGCGCAGTCCACCAACGACGCCTACCCGACCGCGATTCGCCTGGGTCTGCTGTTGGGTCACGACGCGTTGCTGGCCAGCCTCGACAGCCTGATCCAAGCCTTTGCCGCCAAGGGTGAAGAGTTCAGCCACGTCCTGAAAATGGGCCGCACCCAACTGCAGGACGCTGTGCCGATGACCCTCGGCCAGGAATTCCGCGCCTTCGCCACCACCCTGAGCGAAGACCTGGCACGCCTCAAAACCCTGGCGCCTGAACTGCTCACCGAAGTAAACCTGGGCGGCACCGCCATCGGCACCGGCATCAACGCCGATCCGCGCTATCAGGCCCTGGCCGTGCAGCGTCTGGCAACCATCAGCGGCCAGCCGCTGGTACCGGCCGCCGACCTGATCGAAGCCACGTCCGACATGGGTGCCTTCGTACTGTTCTCCGGCATGCTCAAGCGCACCGCGGTCAAGCTGTCGAAGATTTGCAACGACCTGCGCCTGCTGTCCAGCGGTCCTCGCACCGGCATCAACGAGATCAACCTGCCGGCTCGCCAGCCAGGCAGCTCGATCATGCCGGGCAAGGTCAACCCGGTGATCCCCGAAGCGGTCAACCAGGTAGCGTTCCAGATCATCGGCAACGACCTGGCCCTGACCATCGCGGCCGAAGGCGGGCAACTGCAATTGAACGTGATGGAGCCGTTGATCGCCTTCAAGATCTTCGACTCGATCCGCCTGCTGCAACGGGCCATGGACATGCTGCGCGAACACTGCATCGTCGGCATCACCGCCAACGAAGCGCGCTGCCGCGAACTGGTCGAGCACTCGATCGGCCTGGTCACCGCCCTGAACCCGTACATCGGCTATGAAAATGCCACCCGTATCGCCCGTGTTGCGCTGGAAAGCGGCCGCGGCGTACTGGAACTGGTGCGCGAAGAAGGCTTGCTCGACGATGCCATGCTCGACGACATCCTGCGCCCCGAAAACATGATTGCTCCGCGTCTCGTCCCGCTGAAGGCGTGATCGACGCAATGACTGCTCACCAGGTCGAGGGACTAGACACCTCTCACCTTTTGAGGGCTTGGGGATTTATTCCCCAAGCCCTTTTTTTTAACTGATAGCTACAAACGATTAGAGAACCTGTAGGAGCGAGCCTGCTCGCGATAAACGATGACGCGCTGCCGTTTGAAAAACCGCGTCGCCAGCCATCGCGAGCAGGCTCGCCCCCGCAAGAACCTGACCGCGAGGCCAGGTGATTCAAAGGTCCGTTTCGTCGCACGCACCACAATCGTGCAGACGGGCGCCGCACTGGTAGGTATAGTGCCGCCCCTCTTCGCGTGAGCGGTCGTCAGAAACGAGACCCCCAACACATGCGAAAACCGAACTAATAACAAACCCGCAATCTGGACCGGGACGGAACATCGCCTCACCTGTCGTGCCGCGCACCGACCGATGTAACACGATGTTTCCAAATGGCCAGCATTTGCTTAAACAAAAAACAGCGAGGAATACTCATGCTCGAAGTCATCAACGACTTCCTCTCAGGGAAAGTGCTGATCGTGCTCATTGTCGGGCTCGGTAGCTACTTCACGATCCGCTCGCGTTTCGTCCAGTTCCGTCATTTCTTTCACATGTTCGCGGTGTTCCGTGACAGCCTCAAAAGCAGCGCCGGTCAGCTCAGTTCCTTTCAGGCCCTGATGCTCAGCCTGGCCGGTCGTGTCGGCGCGGGCAACATCGCCGGTGTCGGCATCGCCGTCACCCTCGGAGGGCCCGGCGCGGTGTTCTGGATGTGGGTGACCGCGCTGGTCGGCATGTCCAGCAGCTTCTTCGAATGTTCCCTCGGCCAGCTCTACAAGCGCTGCGACGCCGAAGGCCAATTCCGTGGTGGCCCGTCCTATTACATCCAGCACGGCCTGCAGAAGCGCTGGCTGGGCATGATCATGGCGTTCCTGCTGCTGATCACCTTCGGCTTCGCCTTCAACGGCCTGCAGGCCCATGCCGTGACTCACTCGCTGAACAACGCTTTCGGTTTCGACACCACCTACACAGGCATTGGCCTGGCGGTGCTGTTGGGCCTGGTGTTCATCGGTGGGATCAAGCGCATCGCCAAGGTTGCTGATCTGCTGGTGCCGGTCAAAACCCTGGCGTATATCGGCGTCACCCTCTACGTGATCGTGCTGCAGTTCGATCAGGTGCCGGCCATGCTGACCACCATCGTCAAAAGCGCCTTCGGCCTTGACCAGGCCTTTGGCGGCCTGATCGGCAGCGCCATTGTCATGGGCGTCAAGCGTGGCGTGTTCGCCAACGAAGCGGGCCTGGGCAGTGCGCCAAACGTCGCCGCCGTGGCCTCGGTCGAGCACCCGGTGGCTCAGGGTGTGATTCAGGCGTTCAGCGTGTTCCTCGACACCTTTCTGATCTGCACCTGCACCGCGCTGCTGATCCTGCTGTCGGGCTTCTACACCCCGGGCTTCGAAGGTGACGGTATTGCCCTGACCCAGAACTCCCTCGCCGCCGTGGTGGGTGACTGGGGGCGGGTATTCATCTCCGTGGCCCTGTCGCTGTTCGTGTTTACCTCGATCCTCTACAACTACTACCTGGGCGAGAACAACCTGCGCTTCATGGTCGGCGAAAACCGCAAGGTGCTGATCGGCTACCGCACCCTGGTACTGGTGTTGATCTTCTGGGGTGCCATCGAGAACCTCGGCACCGTGTTCGCCTTCGCCGACATCACCATGACCCTGCTGGCGTTCGTGAACCTGATCGCGCTGTTCCTGCTGTTCAAGGTCGGCATGCGCATCCTGCGTGACTACGATGACCAGCGTTCGGCCGGCATCAAGGTTCCGGTTTTCGATTCCAGCAAATTCCCGGACCTGGATCTGGACCGCAAGGCCTGGCCAGCCAACCCTTCGGCACCGGTAGCCGCGCCTGGAAAGGCTTCGGCAGGCGTGGCCGCCGCGCAACGCTGATCGGTAGGCTGTTGGAAAAACCGGGCGCACCCTCTGCGCCCGGCGTGACACAGCGTAAGGTCGGCGTCATGCTCGACCTTATGTTGTGACAGCCCGATGAGCTGTCGCTTTCGTCCTCGGAGAACACCCATGAATTTCTCGACCTACCCTGCCGCCCAGCACGTCATGGTGCTCTACACCGGTGGCACCATCGGCATGCAGGCCAGCGCCCATGGTCTGGCCCCGGCATCCGGTTTCGAAGCACGGATGCGCGATTACCTGCACAGCCAACCCGAACTCGTCATCCCGCAATGGCGTTTCCGGGAAATGTCGCCGCTGATCGACAGCGCCAACATGACCCCGGCCTACTGGCAGCAACTGCGCGAAGCAGTGGTCGACGCCGTGGATGTGCAGGGCTGCGACAGCGTATTGATCCTGCACGGCACCGATACGCTGGCCTACAGCGCGGCCGCCATGAGCTTCCAGTTACTCGGCCTGCATGCGCGGGTGTGTTTCACCGGCTCCATGTTGCCCGCCGGCGTGACCGACAGCGATGCCTGGGAAAACCTCAGTGGCGCGCTGGTCGCCCTCGGCCAGGGGCTGGCGCCGGGTGTGCATCTGTATTTCCACGGCGAGCTATTGGCCCCGACCCGTTGCGCCAAGGTGCGCAGCTTCGGTCGCCATCCGTTCAAACGCCTGGAGCGTCAGGGCGGTGGCATCAAGGCAACCTCGCTACCGGCACAGCTCAATTACGACCAGCCCAAGCAACTGGCGAACGTTGCGGCGCTGCCGCTGTTTCCCGGCATCAGCGCCGAAATTCTCGATGGCCTGCTGGGCAGCGGCATCCAGGGCCTGGTGCTGGAATGCTACGGCAGCGGCACCGGCCCGAGCGACAACCCGGCCTTCCTCGCCAGCCTCGAGCGGGCGCGGGACAGCGGCGTGGTGGTCGTGGCCGTGACTCAATGCCATGAAGGTGGCGTCGAGCTGGATATATACGAGGCCGGCAGCCGTTTGCGGGGCGCTGGCGTGCTGTCCGGCGGCGGCATGACCCGCGAAGCCGCGCTCGGCAAGTTGCAGGCGTTGATCGGCGCCGGGCTGCCGGTAGATGAGGTTCGCCGGCTGGTTGAGCTGGATCTGTGTGGCGAACTCACCTAATTCAAGCCGGGCATCAACTTGTGGCGAGGGGATTTATCCCCGCTGGGGTGCGGAGCGCCCCCACTGCCTCAACGCCGCGCTTTATCAGATAGAACTCAGGGGGGCCGCTGCGCGGCCCAACGGGGATAAATCCCCTCGCCACAGATAAATTCCTTTGCCGCTGTGGTTCATGCTGAAAAACCGGCCGGCACACAACTTGCTCCATTTCCAGCCTCCCCCGGCCGGAAACGAACATGCTGCACTCCCACCTCACCACACTCAACGCCGTCTCCCTGGTACTCAATACCTTCAAGCACGAAGGCCTGCCCAGTGATGCATTGCTGACCGGCAGCGGCATCAGCGCGGCGGATCTGAGCCGGGTCGACACGCGCATCACCACCAATCAGGAGATGCAGGTCTGCGCCAATGCCGTGGCCCTCAAGCGCGACATCGGCCTGGAACTGGGCTTGCGCATGCACGTGTCGTCCTACGGGATGCTGGGGTATGCCCTGCTCAGCAGTGCCACTTTGGGTGACGCTTTGCGTTTGGCGCTGCGCTATCCGGCGCTATTGGGAACACTCTTCGACCTGCACCTGGAAGAAGGCCATGAAACGGTCTGGCTCAGCGCCAGCGATTATCGGGAGAACCCGGCCCTGGCGGTGTTCAACGCAGAGTTCTGCATGGTTTCGCTCAAAGTCATCTGCAACGACCTCCTCGGCCAGACGCTGCCCCTGCGCGCGGCGCGCTTCGAACATTCGGCGCCCGATTACCAGGCGCGCTACGCAGCGCTTTTCGACTGCCCAGTGCGTTTCGACAGCATCGACAACGCGTTCGCCTTCGACCGTCACTGGCTGGAACAACCGCTGCCCCTGGCCGACCCCATCACCCACCACGCCATGGCCGAACGCTGCCGTCGGCAGAACACCGAGTTCACCGGTCGCCAGGCCTGGCTGGGGCGGATTCGCCAACTGCTCAGTGCACAATTGAACGCCGCTCCCGGCCTGGAAGGCTTGGCAGAACAGATGAACTGCTCGTCGCGCACCTTGCGTCGTCACCTCAAAAATATGGGCTGCAGCTATCAGGAACTGCTCGACGAACTGCGCTTCGAACGGGCCAAGCAGATGCTGTGCGAGGATAAATTGCCGATCTATCAGATTGCCGAAATGCTCGGTTTCAGCGAAACCGCCAGTTTTCGACATGCCTTTGTGCGCTGGAGTGGGGTGGCGCCGAGTCAGTTCAGGTCCTGAACCTTCGGGAATCGCCGCTTTCACGCACAACACCTAACCCCTGTGGGAGCAAGGCTTGCCCGCAATGGCGTCGCTCAGACACATCCAGCGCCCTAAAAACTGACGCCAGGTAGACCGCAACAACCGGTCTACGACGGCTGCGCCGCCGAGCGGGAGCAAGCTCCCTCGCCACGAATCGCAGAGCGACACGAAGCTCTGTTTACCCACCCGCCGTCACACTTCCACCACCCCACGCAACCCTGCGCAGTTGCCTACAACTACGCCAGAATCCGCCTGCTTGTGCGCCTTGCCCTCACCACCTATCGTCTCCCTGTCGCTGACATCCAGCGAACGGGTTTGGCGGCCCGATTGACGAAAGTTCCTCACGTGAAAGGAGCTTCACTATGTTCAAGATTAAACCAAACCCAGCAGAAGCAGATCCCAACTCCCCCTACTTGGACGATCTCAACGCAAAAAAGCTCGACGAAGCCTCCAAACGCGCATTGGACTATTACCTGGCGCCCAAACCAGCAAAACCCGCGGAAACCATCCAACCCGGCCAGCTATTCTCCGTCGTAAAAGGCCTCGACAACGAATGCCTGCTGGCCAACCTCAGCGAAACTCTGGCTTCTGCCGACGCGATGGTCAACGAGTTGGCTTTCGATCTGGAAGGCTCGCACCGCCACTTCCTCCTCGGCATCCAGCAACTGATTGAGCTGAGTTCATTGCTGGCGAACCGAGCGCTGGATAACGTCGAGCCACGCTAGCCGTTACACCATCAACCCCGTGGCGAGGGAGCTTGCTCCCGCTGGGTGGCGAAGCCGCCCCAAAACAGGCTGACGCATTCTCCAGACAAACCGCATCAGCCGGTCTACGACGGCTGCGCCGCCGAGCGGGAGCAAGCTCCCTCGCCACGGACCTCTTACATCCGTTAGACCAGGCTGCAATGTGCCGCCGCCTTCGCGAGCAGGCTCGCTCCCACAGGGGCTTCCATGCCCCACCCACGCGCACCCCCGCGCCAACAAGGGGCGATTTACGGTCAAACCTTTTGGCCATTTCGATCCCCTTTTGGCCTCTCCTGCCGTTCTCTGAAACGCCGCACGCCGCAAGACTGTTCAAACCGACCAGCCTTGCGGAGAACAAAAAAATGCTGACGATCTATTCAGACGATCACCACCTGCACCACGGGCGTTGCGAGTTGATGGACGGGCAATTGATGCCCTGCTTCGAGATGCCGTCCCGGGCCGATCATGTGCTGGAGCGGGTCAAGGCTCGCGCATTGGGCCCGGTCGAGGCGCCCGAAGATTTTGGCCTGGAGCCGATCCAGCGCATCCACAGCGCGGCGTATCTGGAATTTTTCAAAGGTGCTTGGGACCGCTGGGCCAAGTACAACCGCGAGGGCGATTTGTTGCCCTTCACCTGGCCGGCGCGGACCTTTCGCACGGTCATACCCACGAGCCTGCACGGCCAGTTGGGTTATTACAGTTTCGACGCCGGCGCGCCGATCACCGCCGGCACTTGGCAGGCAGCCTACAGCGCCGCGCAAGTCGCCCTCACCGCCCAGGCCGAGATCCAGCGCGGCGCCCGCAGTGCCTTTGCGCTGTGTCGCCCGCCGGGGCACCACGCCGCCGGCGACTTGATGGGCGGCTATTGCTACCTCAACAACGCCGCCATCGCCGCCCAGGCGTTTCTCGACCAGGGCCATAAGAAGGTCGCGATCCTCGATGTCGATTACCACCACGGCAACGGCACCCAGTCGATTTTCTACGAGCGCAGCGACGTGCTGTTCGCTTCGATCCACGGCCACCCGGAAGCCGAGTTTCCGTTCTTCCTCGGTTACGCCGACGAGTACGGTGAAGGCGCCGGTGAGGGCTTCAACTTCAACTATCCTCTGCCGGCCGGTTCAGGCTGGGATACATGGAGCGCGGCGCTGGAACAGGCATGCGGGCAGATCCAAGGCTACGACGCCGATGTGATCGTGGTGTCCCTGGGCGTGGACACCTTCAAGGACGACCCGATCTCGCAGTTCAAGCTCGACAGCCCGGATTACCTGGCGATGGGCAAGCGCATCGCTGCATTGGGCAAACCGACCCTGTTCGTGATGGAAGGCGGTTACGCGGTGGCAGAAATCGGCATCAATGCCGTCAACGTTCTCGAAGGTTTCCAAAGCGCCGAATGAGGAATACAAGCATGAACAGACTCAAGCGTTTAATGGCTCCGACCGTGTGCGCCGCGCTGCTTTGCGGCGCTGTCCAGGCCGAAGAGCGCACCCTGCGTGTCTACAACTGGTTCGACTACATCACGCCCAAGGCCCTGGACGATTTCAAGGCGCAGAACAGCCAGGTCAAACTGGTCTACGACATCTTCGACACCAACGAAGCGCTGGAGGCCAAGCTGCTGACCGGCAATTCCGGCTACGACGTGGTGGTGCCGTCCAACGTGTTCCTGGCCAAGCAGATCGAGGCCGGGGTGTTCCAGCCCCTGGACCGCAGCAAACTGCCAAACTGGAACCACCTCGATCCCAAGCTGATGAAGCTGATCGAAGCCAACGACCCCGGCAACAAATTCGCCGTGCCCTACATGTACGGCACCATCCTGATCGGTTTCAATCCGGACAAAATCAAAGCTGCCCTGGGTGACAACGCGCCGGTGGACAGCTGGGACCTGATCTTCAAGGAAGAGAACATCAGCAAGCTCAAGCAGTGCGGCGTGGCGCTGCTCGACTCACCGTCGGAGATCCTGCCCCTGGCCTTGCAGCACCTGGGCCTGGACCCCAACAGCAAGCAACCGGCGGACTATGCCAAGGCCGAAGCGCTGCTGATGAAGATCCGCCCGCACATCACCTATTTCCACTCGTCCAAGTACATGGCCGACATCGCCAACGGCGATATCTGCGTGGCGGTCGGTTACTCCGGTAGCTTCTCCCAGGCGGCCAACCGCGCCAAGGATGCCAAGAACGGCGTGACCGTGGACATGCGCCTGCCCAAGGAAGGCGCGCCGATCTGGTTCGACATGCTCGCCATCCCTAAAGGGGCGAAAAATCCGGACGACGCCTACACCTTCATCAATTATTTGCTGCAACCGGAGGTAATCGCACCGGTCAGCGATTTCGTTGGCTATCCGAACCCCAACAAGGACGCCACCGAAATGGTCGACCCGGCGATCCGCAGCAACCCCAACCTGTATCCGACCGAGGCGGCGATGGCTACGCTCTACACCTTGCAACCGTTGCCCAGGGACGCCGAGCGCGCGCGGACGCGGGCCTGGACCCGGATTAAATCCGGCCAGTAAAGGCTCTGCGGCAAGGGGTTTATTCCCAACCGGGCATTGTCAGGCGGCCTATACATAGTTACCACCTTCCCTGTCTTGTACCTCCCTAGCATGGAATCCCCGAAGCATTCAGCGGCGGGGATTCCACCTATCGCAAGACAGGGAGCGTCAGATGACCAGAACCTCTACAACCACGAACACTACACCTGAAGCCAGCCTCAAGAATGCTGTGCTCAACCAGCTACTCGCAGGGCCTACCTCCCCGGAAGTTGCCGCCGTGCTTCTGCGCAGGGCCCTCAAGAAAATGTATCCGACACTGGACCTCGATCCGCTCAACACAGTCGTTGGCGAGCCTCGCTGGGACATTGTCGACGGCGAAATCCTGGAACTGCCCACCCGTTACGAAACCCTCAGCGATATGGTGGCCGAACGAGTAGGCGCGAGCGATTCGACCATGCTGATCGAAGGCGTGCACTTTTTGACTCAGCTACCGATCAGCACCCCGGAGGTGCATCTGCCGGTACGTATCGAACAGATCGGAGCCCTGATCAACGAACTGGAGCCCGTCATGTTGTCCGCCTGCCAGGAACAACAACTGGCGTACTGGAACGCGCCAGTGGGCACATCCGGACCACGCTGGCATGAGCTCTCCAGAACGCTGCGCAAGATCTGGGACGTCAAAGAGGTCAATGGCTGGACCGCGACTGAGTGCGACATGGCCAGGCAATTGTTCCTTTACCCCAACCCGGAGGACCGCAAGCAACATGATCGCTACGACACTCACGCGTACCTGATCGACATCGATGAAGTTGACGGGACCAAAGTGAGCCGCCTGAATGAAAACTCGTTGGTGGTACTGATCGGAACCATCGCCAGCAAAGAGGTCATCCTTACGTACTCGCTGCGCGACAGCTATAAAAAATTCGATTCACAGCAAGCGCTGGGGCAATTTCTCCCGACGCAACTGGACACCACGTTCCGCAAGAAAATCCAGTGGCGGCTGTATGAGCCCACCGGCAACATCTTCGATCAAAAGGCCTGCGGCCTGATCGCCATGCAGGTCAAGATCCTCGGTTCCCCCAGCTTTCTGAAAAAAATTGCATCCATCGAAGACGAACAGCCAGTGACCAGCGGGCTGGACGCAGAAAAAGGTCTTGGCGCGACGTGGTTCGATAAAAAGATCCCCGACTGGCTGCTGGCAGCGTCGATATCCGATCAGATTCTGTTCGCCCAGCACATGAAAAACCTTTCGGCGTTGAGCAGTTCCCATGCCGGCAAGACCTACCTGGACGATATTGCTCCTATCAAGGAGTTTGCCTTGAACGCCCTCAAGAAGCAGATGCAAGCGGACCATGCCGACGCTGCGACACTCGATCCGGAAAAAATCGAGATCCAGATTCGCAGCCTCGTGGCCTGGGGGTCTTTTATCGTTCCGGGCAAATTCGAGACCACCCGGTTCAATCTCGTTGAGCTGGCCTTGCAAAACCTGATTGCACTGCCCCTGGGCAACAAAACCGTCAGGTCCCTCACCGGCAAGGTGTTGCCCACCTGGATGACGACCGACTACATCGAAACCCTGATCACCAAAATCGATATCGGTCGCGTCTATCCCGATCTGGTGAAGAGCAAACTGCTCGACGATCCGACCGAATCGGCCCGCCGCGAAGAGTTGTACACCTCCCAGTTGCGCATTCAACTGCCCATGCTGGCGCTGGAGGGAAAGATCCGAGGGCGTGGGAACATCGACGAACGAGGTTACCGTTATGTCGCCGCACTGATGGAGCCGGAGGAAGCCGATCGCAAGGTCGACGGACAACCCATCGTCTTGCGCAGGCTGGCCTTCATATCCCAACAGAAACTGATCCCCTCGGAAGACATCGTGACCAATATGTTCGTGATCGGTCCGAAGAATCCAGACGCCGGTCCCTGCCTGCTTTATCGACCGCTGCTTGAGCCGCAGTTGTGCCAGTACCCCTCCTCCAGCAACCTGTTGTATGCGATCAGGCAAATCCCTGAATTGCGCCAATCGGTCCTGGCCTGGCTGCCCGATGAGGTGCGCAGCAATTACAGCCGATACATTTTCTCGGGCCCGCTGCCCTCACCCTGGGTCATCGTTGAGTTTGCGACGGACCCTTTTACATCATGGCTCGATAGCGCCCCCGTCGGTTTGAGCGAAAAAAACCTGGGCCCCGATTTCCTGCCACTGTTGTTCAAGGCCAATGCCAATGCCCTGGTCGAGCTTGCAGACCGGCAATCGGTCTCCAACAGCGAAACCCGCTGGAGTACGTTCAAGCAGGCAGGCTGGCTGATTTTCAACTTGGCCCTGCCTTATCTGGGCGCTGCCGTGGGCACCGCCGTCTGGCTCTGGCAAATTCTGGATGACATTGAAACGCTGATGCAGGACAGCGAACACGCCAACGACCAGGCCACATGGGAGGCATTCGTCGACCTGCTGCTGAACCTGGCCATGGCGATCACCACCCACGCTATCGACCATGCCAGAGAAGGCACACGCAGTCGCAGGGCAGCGGCGCCGGAGGTGTTAGAGGAGCCGGTCAAGCTGGTTAAACCCAAGCTCATTATCGAAAAACTCGCGCCTTCCACCGCTAAGCAACCGCACCCCGAACACTATGAGTCCATCCATTCCAGCGGTGCCTTAACAGGCAAATCGGGAGAGGGTGCCAAGCTCCTTGAGAGTTTCAGTGTCGACGCGCCCGAAACACCAGGGCAGGCCCATACCGATGGCATGTCCAAAGGGCTCTATCAACGCCAGGGGCGGTGGTACGCCAAAGTGGGAGAAAAATGGTTCAACGTGCTGACGGTGGGCGATAAGGTCTGCGTCGTCGACGGGAAGAATCCCTCGCGCCTGGGCCCTCCCCTGAGGCTGGATGTACACGGCAATTGGCATATCGACATCCGTCTGCGCCTGCGCGGAACGGGCTCAAAAGGTGCGATGGAAAAAGTCATCGCCGACACTCACCGCCGCAGCGTTCAACTGCTGGCCGAACTGAACCGCTTCGAAGAAAAAAAACCGGAGCACCAGGCACTGCTGACAATGAATGCGCAAGAATTGAACAGCGCCTCGGGCTCCGCCAAGGAGACCAAGCGCAACGTTTACTTGAGCACCTTGAAAACCCAGCGCGAAAGCTATGAAGAAGCGCTGAACATACTGACGCAATGGCCCGTCTTCCAATCAAGACCCGACGCGCCTAAAGCCAGGCTTGGCTACCTGAACGCACAGATCAACTTCACGTTCGAAGAGATAGACGCGCTGAAAGAGCGGTTTACCCCTGCCCTGAGAACAGCCATGGACATGGCCACCACCGGCGTCGCGGTCGTGGAGCAGCAGCACGTCGATGCAGCCGAAAGCATGATCCGGGTCGGCGAGGATATGAACGAGCGCCTGGATTACATGGAGACCCGTTTTTCCAGGCTCAAGATACTGGGGCGTGAAGGTTTTGAGTTTATCCGGCAGCACCGTGGAAGAATGCCGACCTACAAGAGCGACGGTATTCGTCTTATCCAGTTGGACATGTATCGCCACCTCTGCCTGTCGCTCGACAGCATCAATACAGTGCCCGAAGGTTGGGCCGTCATTAACCAACTGGTTGATAGCGCCACGATCGCCTTCCAAAGCCTGCACGACGCCATCGAGGAACGCAGCGTGATCCGGCTGGATGAGCAAATCGATGCATTTGGCAGTCTCACGGAACAGTTCACCGCCCTTGAAGAACAACTCGAATACGTGGGCACTGAATACAAGGACAGCGCCCGGCCGGCCGAACTCAATCGGCTGAACAAGCAGATCGGCGGCCTGAAAAAACGGGCACTGCAACATTTGGCCCAGGCCCTGGATGAGAGAAGCAACCGGCGCAGCATGGGCAACCCTTACGAGCCACGCCCCAGGTTCAGGAAGAAGTTCATCAGGGCACGCTTTTGGGGCCTTGTCAGTGGTGAGCCTCGTTTAACGAAAATGCAGGAAGAAACCGATTGGGTCGATGTGAAGAACCCGGTCACGGACAAGATCATCGCCACCTTCCACCGCAAGGGAACCGGTGAGTGGGTGCCCCATGCACTCGCCGACACGCCGCAGATCGTCCCGCCACTGGCAACCAGCCTCGCAAAGGGCCAAGCCCTGATCGATGGGCTGGAGGCGTTCCAGGCGCAGGTCGAGGAGCACATGAATGCGCCAGGCCGATCGCCCACCGGTCTCGGAATGATCCTGAACGCCCATGCAAACAGGATGGAGAAAGTCGGCATTGCAATCAAAAAGGCAGTGGACAGTGCCTCGAACGAAACCGTTGAAGTGTCAGTAAAACAACAGCGTACCGCCGAAGCCCTGCGCATGGCACTCAAGACGCAAGCGAAGGCCCTGTACGAGGAAGCCTTCGATGCCGTACTGAATGTCATCAAACATCGCCCTCCGACCATGGATGGCGTCATTTGGCTTAAAAGCCGCAACCGTATTTCCATCACCAAACTAAAGAACCGACAAAAAAACAAAGGCCCTCTTCGCGGCTATCTCGACCGGTATGAGATCAGGGACGTGAAGGAAAACAAAACGCTTTGGTTTGCCGATTTCCGTTACTCCACCGACTGGGTCCCCGCCCACGCCTACCTTTCCGGTCGCTTGAAAACACCGGAACAAGTCAACAAGGGAGCACGCGCCGACGCCACCCAGGATCTCACCCAGCGTCAATTGATCGATCTTTACCGCAGCGAAATTGCGGTGGATCAGGCCAGGGAAGTGTTCTTTCCAAAGCGGCCCTCATAACGGTCAGGATCTGAATCTGTGGGAGCGGGCTTGCTCGCGAAAGCGGTGGATCAGCCAGCCGCCATGTTGGATGCGCCCACGTCTTCGCGAGCAGGCTCGCTCCCACAGGGATTGTGCCAGGCGCTCAGCCTCCTGTTCTCCAGGCCTTGGCCAGGCTCGCCAGCGCGGTGCCAATCGCTGCTGGCGGGACGGCCGCGAACCCCAGCACCAGCCCGGCTCGCACTGGCGTCGTCGTGGTGGGCAACCAATAGCCACTCAAGCCATTGATTTCGACACCGGCATGGGTCGCTCGGGCTATTAGCTCTTGCTCACGCTCGACGCTGTCCACCGGCACAGTGACGTGCAGGCCCGCCACCACCGTGGGCATGGCGCCAACGCCTGGAACCGCCTTCGGCCAGCCGGCCAGCAGCGCGTCGCGCCTGGCCAGGGCGGCCCGGCGCATACGCCTGATGTGCCGTTGGAAATGCCCGGCGGCCATGAATTCGGCCATCACCGCCTGGGTACTGACTTCAGAGTGGCGTACATCCACCGCACGACGTCGGGCGAAGGCGTCTACCAGGCCGGGTGGCAACACGAGATAACCCAGGCGCAAGGCCGGGAACGCGACTTTGCCGAACGTCCCGACATAAAGAACCCGCCCCTGGCGATCCAGTGCAGCCAGGGGCGCCAGCGGCGCACCGCTGTAGCGATACTCGCCGTCATAGTCATCCTCGACGATCCAGCCATTATTGCGCTCGGCCCAGGTCAGCAGCTCCAAGCGCCGCGCAAGGCTCATGACGACCCCGGTCGGGTATTGATGGGACGGCGTGACATAAGCCAGCCGACAGTGGTTCAACGTACCCAGCGCCGCGCAATCCAGACCATCGCCATCCACGGGCACCCCTCTGACCTCGGCACCGGCGACAGAGAACGCATGCCCGGCGGCGCGATAGCCGGGGTTTTCCACAGCCACGACGTCACCCGGGTCCACCAGTAGCTGTGCACAAAGGCTAATGCCCTGCTGAGCTCCGCTGGTGATCACAATTTGTTCAGCTGTGCAGTGCAGGCCTCGGGAGCTGCGCAGATACGCTGCGATAAGACCGCGCAAGCGCGCATCACCTTGGGAATCGCCATAGCACAGTTGCTGCAGATCCGGCTTGCGCCAGAAAGCCGCGTTCAGCTTGGCCCAAACCTCGAAAGGAAACAGATCGAACGCCGGAACACCGACCCGAAATGCCCTTGGCGGACCCAGGGGTGGTTGGGGCAAATGGTGCTTTTCGACCCGTTCCAATGCACCACTGTGGATAACTTTACTGGATGGACCCACAGGTAAATCCAGCCAATCTGTGGATAAACCAGTGGATAAGCCTGTTGAAAACCCTGTGGATACTTTTGTGGATATGTTTTTCAGCGGCAGGGCCGTCGACGACAGTTTTGCCACATAAGTGCCGTCACCGACCCGTCCCTCGATGAAACCCTCGGCGTAGAGCTGGTCATAGGCCCGCACCACGCTATTGCGGGAAATCGCCAAGGCCGCCGCCAGATCGCGACTGGCCGGCAGACGCGTACCGCTGGCCAACCGCCCATCCAGCACCCGCATACGCAAAGCCTGGTAAAGCTGGCGACTGAGCCCCTGGCGGCGGTCCAGCTCAATGCCTGCGGGGTTGAACGACAGTGGCGGCACGGCATTGTTCATGAGCGCCCTCGCAAATGGACCTATCGAATTGGTCATAAGTGGCTCTTACAACGGACCAATAGCCTGCCTAGGATGCTCGCATTCGCCAAGGAAAATCGTCATGTACAACCCACAAGCCTTTGTCGTCGAAGACCTGCCCCAACTGCATGCCATGATGGGTGATTGCCGCCTGGCTGTATTGATCACTCACGGTGAACACGGCTTGCAGGCCAGTCATTTGCCACTGTTGCTGGACCCGCAACAAGGCCCCAATGGCAGCCTCTACGGCCACATGGCCCGGGCCAATCCACAATGGCATGACCTGGAAGCCGGTGCCGAAGCATTGGTGGTTTTCGCCGGGGCCGACGCCTACGTCAGTCCCGGTTTCTATCCCAGCAAGGCCGAACACGGCAAAGTCGTGCCGACCTGGAACTATCTGGCCGTACACGCCTATGGCCGCGCAGAGGTGTTCAGCGATCCCCATCGCCTGCGTAACCTGGTGGGCGCCCTGACCGACCGTCACGAAGCCGGCCGCGCCCAGCCCTGGAAAATCGATGATGCACCGGCGCAGTACATTGACAGCATGCTCAAGGCCATCGTCGGTTTCACCCTGCCCATCCAGCGCCTGGAAGGCAAACGCAAACTCAGCCAGAACCGCAGCCCCGCGGACATCAGCGGGGTACGTCACGGTCTTGCCGCCAGCCTGGACCCGCAGGACCAGGCCCTCGCACACCTGATGCATGACCTATCGTCCAAGGAGTGAACATGAGCCATCCCCAGATCCGCCTCGTCAGCGCTGACGATCACGCCGCCTGGTTGCCGTTGTGGCAGGCCTACCTGCGTTTCTACAACACCGAACTGCCGCAGGCCGTGAGCCAAAGCACCTGGCAACGTCTGCTCGATGACCGCGAACCGACCCACGGCGCCCTCGCCTGGAACGGCGACACGGCGGTAGGCCTGGTGCATTTCATTTATCACCGGTCGAACTGGAGCATCGAAAACTCCTGCTACCTGCAAGACCTGCTGGTGACAGAGCACAGCCGCGGCACCGGGGTCGGTCGCCAGCTCATCGAATTTGTCTACACCACCGCCAAGGCCGATGGTTGCTGCAAGGTGCATTGGCTGACCCACGAAACCAACGCGACGGCGATCCAGCTTTATGAGCGCATCGCCGAGCGCCCGGGTTACATTCAATTTCGCAAAGCCCTGTAAGGAGCACAGCATGTCGATTTCCCTCGCCGATTGGAAAGGCGCTCCGGCGCCGTCTACGCAGTTGCTCGAAGGGCGCTTCATCCGCCTGGAAAAACTCGATCCGGCGCGTCACGCCGACGGCCTGTGGCAAGCCCTCGAAGGGCCCGGTGCCGACCCGAAACTCTGGGATTACTTGCCCTACGGCCCGTTCAAGGATCGCAGCGCGTTCGATGCGTGGCTGGCCAATCACGCCGCCAACGTCGACCCGTATTTCTTCAGCGTGATCGACCGCGCCAGTGGCGAGGTGCAGGGCATCCTCAGCCTGATGTCGATCGTGCCAGCACAAGGCCGCATCGAGATCGGCCATGTGACCTTCGGCGCGCCGATGCAGCGCTCGCCGAAAAGCACCGAGGCGATTTATCTGTTGGCCAAGGAATCTTTCGCCCTGGGTTATCGGCGTCTGGAGTGGAAGTGCAACAACGCCAATGCCCGTTCCAAATACGCCGCCGAACGGCTGGGCTTTACCTTTGAGGGGGTGTTCCGCCAGCACATGGTGGTCAAGGGCCAGAACCGCGACACCGCGTGGTACTCGATGCTGGATTCGGAATGGCCGGCGATCCGGGCAGGATTCGAGCGCTGGCTGAGTGAGGAGAATCAGAGCGCGGGTGGGCAGGTGCTTGGGTTGGTGGAGTGTCGCTCTTGAATTGTTTCGCCTGACAGTCAGCTATCGCGAGCAGGCTCGCTCCCACAGGAGCCCAGGGCGAATGCAGAATCTGTATTCGCCGCCAATCCCTTGTGGGAGCGAGCCTGCTCGCGATGGCTAGTGGGCAGTCGACACATTCGTCGCCTGCCCACCGTCAAATCACTCCAACCTCTTCACCTCACCAAACTGCTTGAGCGAGTCAGGGGTCACGCCCCGTCGTGCATACTGCCAGGCCCACTCCGGGATGCTCAGATGACTTTCCAGGTACACGGCAAAATCCAGACGGCTATGCCCCAAGCGGTTAGTTGGGAAGTTAAAGTTGTAGAGATAGAGCTGGGCCCGTCGTTGGCCGATGGCGAACAGGGTCTGGATGATTCGATTCGCACGGGCTTCTTCTGCCCCCAGGCTTTCTCTTAATGCCAATCCAAATTCCAGTCCAGTACGCAGCGACCCCGGTCGTCCAAGCGCCTGCCGAATAGTCGCATCGCTAAAATGCGGCCCAATCAGGTCAAGCCAGATCTGCATGGCGTAATCGGCTTGCAGACGCATAAGGTTCCCCACTAACCCCGGGGTATTTAACAAGATGGCCACCCGATTATTGGACGGCGACTCCCCTGGAGGGCTAAACAACTTCGCGACGGCAGGTACGTCTATGCTCTCAACGTTCTTCCGCGCCCCGCCCAGGAACTTCATGAACGCCATCAAATTAAGTCGATAAACGAGAATGTTTTGCAGGTTCTGATCATTGAACACCTGCATCCAGTCAAGGTCGATGCGTCCCGTACGCTCCAGTTCGGCATAACGGGCGTCTGCATACGCGGCAATGAGTTCAAAGCGCCTGTCGGACAGCGCCGGGTTACGGATCCACCTCGCGACGTCACTCACGGACAACATGCCACCGAGGTTGTGAGCGATAACGCGGGATCTCAGGATAATGTTGGCCCGCCGCAGCAGATCAGGGAAGCGCCCAAGGGCCGTTCTGAATAAATCAACGGTCCGCTCGACCATGTCGGCATACATGAACTGATCAAACAGCTCAGCATCGTCATCGACGAACTTGTCCCGAACGCGCATCAGCTGGTCTTTTACGTCATCCAAATCATTGCGATCCACGAGACGGGCACCGTCCAGCAGCCTTTCAAGCTCATCCGGGTCCAGATGATTATGCAGTGCCTCCTCATGCCTGACATAGGCCAGGCTATTGCGGGGATGATGACCGACCAACTGCCGGGCGGTGACCCCATACTCCAACATGATATGGGCCACGTCTTTGGAAACCAGCAGGTACTTGTCATCGAGCAGCCGGAGAATGTTCTGATCATCGACAGGCGGCAGCAGAATGTCCTCGAACAGTTGCTTCATGGTGACTTTTTCCTGCGCGGAAAAAGGGCCGCTGGTGCCCGCCGTCAGGTTCGCCGGAGACCGGGGCGATAACATGCGGCCGACTTCCTGCAGGATCTCAGGGGGTAACTTAGTCCCTGGCGCCCCAGTAATTGCCATACGAACAGTTCTGTTTGCATGCAGGTCCAAGTAATCCAAGGTCGGTTGGAACAAGCGCTGCGGGTTGGGCGTTCCGTAGACGATCCGGGTGAGATCGAGCATCGCCGCATTGTCCAGAAGATTGACCAGCGATGGCGCATTTTCAAAGAGCGCTTGCTGCACTCTGGAGACTGGCGGCGCCACGTATTGACTCAACTCCGGATGTAGATCGACATGATCGGCTGCCGCATCACGCAGACCCTGCATCGTGAACGTCTCCTGGGCCTGCCCTTCATTCAACCCAGCCGCCAAGGCCTTGAATAGGCAATCACCATCGGCATCGATATCCACCACGCGCTCACCCAAGAGCAAACTGTAATGGTCATGACCGGTTCGTCTCAAAACGACATCTGTATCTGCTCTATCCGGATGCTCGGCCACCGGATAAATCGTTTCATGTTGCCCCGGGGTAAAACGCACCGACCAGGCACGTTGTGCGGATATTTCATCAATGATCAGCAAGCTGCGGTTTTGTGGCCAGATCGCCAGGCGCGTCATGATTGACGGCACCAGGTCTATGATCCGATTGTTCCAACTGCCGGGCGTGCGTATCGAATTGGAAACAGCGGAAACCGATAGGGCAGGCTTCTTTGACGGGCCCGGTTGGGCAGGCGTCTGCGCCGGCCGTTTGCCGCCGCCCCGGCCAAAGCCCACGGCACGCCACTGCCCATCGGACATGCGCGCCACGGTGCTGCGCATCACCCCACTGGAGCGGATGTCCAGCCCCGTCATCGGGTTGACCAGGGTGGCTTCGGTTGCATCCAGCTTCGTGTGGTCATGCACACGGAACACCGTCCCGTCGGGTTGTCGCACATACACGGGGCGAGCCGTCACACTGCCGGTGGCCACATTGTTGATCGTTGCACGATAAAAGCCTCGCGCGTCCGCGGTCAGCCCACGGATCACCGAGACATCCTTCACCGCATAAGGAGCATAGATCGCCATGTCCAATGGCAACCCGGACAGCGCTTCATCCTGACTCTGGCGCGCGGTCACCGCGCGGAAAAAAGATTGGCCCCGGGAGGGCACGGTGCCTCGGGCAAGACGCGATCCGCCATGGTTCGCTACCGCATGCACAAGCGCCAGAGTCTTCAGGTTCAGCGGAATAGCCCCGGTCCTGTACACCAGCAAGCCGGTCTTGACGGCGCTCTTGAGCATCTGGAAACCCGGCGCCAGGAACATACCGGCCAACTCCATGACAACCTCGATCGCCATCTGCCCGAACCTGCCATAGGTTTGATGACGGACATCGCGGTTACTGTTGGAACGCTGATCGGCATGGGCACTGTGAAAGTTGATGTGCGCCCGGTGGAGGGCTTCAAGAAGATCGCCGGTGATCAACGAACCGCGAATCAGCGGACGCCCCCCCTGTTGCCCCAGCGTGCGTTTTATCTCGGAAGGGTTACGCGTGGAGATGCGCGAACGGAAATACGCCTGCCAATCCTCCCGTGACAACAGCTCGGCAACGCCCTCGCTCAGATCGGCAAACTCGTGGAAGTCCTCGCCCTCGGGACTGTCGGGAAAATAAACCCCCACGGTGCCCTTGATATCCGGCCCTTCCTGATCGGAAAACACCAGCACACCATTGATGCTGACCGCATTGCCCATATGGGCGTGCCGGCCGCCGACAGCCATGCTTCCACCCAACATCAGACCGTACACATGCACGCTGCGCCCCATGACGGGGGGGCGGGCCTCTACCGACGGCAAGCTCAGGACAGCGTCCAGCCAGAGGGCGAGTTTCTTAGTTGATTTGGGTGGGTTGGAGGCCTTATCGACCACCATGGCCTTGAACACTGCGTCGCCCTTGAGCGAGGCCTCATAGCCTTTGAATTTCAGATTGGCCAGGTACGCTGTCTGCCAGGCCTTCTTGTAGGCCGGTTTATTCATTTGCTCCCTGAGCATGGCCTCATAACTGCCACCGGCATCGATGCTCGTCACCATCTTGGCCAGTTCGCGCCCGCTCAACGTGATGAAATAGCCGTTGGCCGGGTTGCGGATACGCTCGCCGTCTGGATCGATCAGGTAGGCGCTCAGTACCTCCCTCATTGCATTCGGGTGCTGAGACGGTCGCAGGTTATCCAATAGCAACTGGGTCAGGCTGCTGACACGGGACTGCCTCGGGTTGGCCTTCTTCCCATAGAAAAACGTAACCATGGACAGGTCCGGATCGGGGTCTATGTCCGCGTGCACGACCTTTTGCAGATATTGCCTGATCTTCTGGCGGGTGAACTGCAACAACGTCTGGATATCACTGGCTGCCAATGTATAGGCGGCTTCCAGCACCTGCAGCTCCAGACCGCGGTAATGCGATTTTTCCGCAGAGGTCGCCGTTTTAACAAAATCGGGGCGATTGTCTTCAACCAGGGTTTCCTGGCGCACAGCCAGTGGCCCGGCAAGGGACAGCATGGGCAGGTCCAGCGCATTTTCGACATTCAGGGCAAAGGCAGGCAAGGCGAGTGTTTCGTTTACAGGCGCATTCAGAAACGTTTCCAGCGCGGCACTTTGAAACCACAGCAGGTCATCGGCTGCGATTTCAAAGGCGTGTCCAGACAATTCAGAGGCGATATCCCGAATCCTGCGTTTTTGTCCCTCATAGACAGGGCTGACCTTATTGACCAGATCCTTGAAGGAACGGAATTTCTGGATCCCTCCTTCCAGCGAGTACAGGAACAATGCGGACTGATCGGCCCGCTTGATGGTCATTGCAGCGGGCCATTTGCGGGGCGCTGCGGCACCCATGTCGAGCATGACGGCATAAACATGGGGAATGGGCGCCCGCAACAGGCGGTTTCTGTCCGTCATGCGAGGATGGCTCGTGATGAGGTCCAGCAGGCGATCCTCATCGTTCTGCAGGTTGCGCTCACTCAGAGTCAATTGGAGGGCCGGATCCCGATCAGCCTTGTACAGATCGAACAAATACAAGAAGCGCCGGGACAGCAAAAAAGCAAGCGCCGCTTCAGCTGTGGATGGGCTTGGTGTATCGAGCCAGTCCGCTACGTACTTACCCGTGCGAAACGCAAGGAGGTCATCCTGAAACTGCCGCTTGAGACTTTCGTTGGTGGCCGGTTGAGCGACATAGAATGCCGACTCCATGATCGCTGCAGTTTTCCGATCCAATGGGCTGACAAATAGGCTGTCAGCCTCTTCCACCGTATCCGCACGACTGAAGAATCCCACGCCATCGACCGTGTAGGTGGGCCGTGTGTCCGTTGTCAGGCAGCTCAACATGACGTCGGTAAAACGCTGCGAGGAGATCAACGCACGCTTACCCATCGAGTCGACGCTAAAGTGGTTCACGTAGCAGTGATCCGGGTCCAGGTGCTCAAACGCCGAGGCACGGAATTTCCCTTGCGCAAGCTTTGCCTTGATTCTGCCGACCAGCAGACTCTTGAGTACCGTGTCGAACGTTGGAAGCGCGGCGAGCAACCGGGCCAGCTTCACCTGATTGGCATCCAGAAGCCCCAATTGCCGGAGCTGCTCTTTTTCACGGGCGCCGAGCAGATTGCCGTGAGCATCCACCTCGGTGATGAGGGGCTGTCCAGTGCCCTGATAACCGGGCTCGATGCCGGCTCGCAATTGCTGCAGGACGTCTTGCGAGAGTGCTTTACCGTTGGCCCGCAGTGACGAAAAGTCCAGGGACATCTGACTTCGGTGGGGATAAACCCAGCCCTCTCGCGGGGACAAGGCGGAGGAGGAAGCCCGGCTTTGATGGGCTCTCAGAAAGCCTTGTGTCACGGCGTCCCGCAACGCCACCGCGGCGGTTTTGCGTTCAGCGGCCGAATCGACAGTCTCGACCTCCAGATAAGTGACCTGAACCTGCACCTCGCCGGTGAGGCCCCATTGGGCTAACCATTGATCGGCAAATGTATGAGGTTGAAATCGGCTCCCGTTGGGTAACAGGCTGATGGGTTTCAAGCGCGCGAAAGAAGGCACGCTACGTTCATTTTCAGAGAAAACAGTCATTTCAGTGTCCGGTTGTGATCAGGGCTGGGACCCTATCGCGCCGTTCGAGCGGAAATGACATACATATGTATGGAGGGGTTAGAGGGTTCGGGGAAAAGCGTAAGTCCAAATGTCAGCAGAATCTCACGACTCCGTGGCGAAGGAGCTTGCGCTCGGTTGCGCAGCAACCGCAAGTTCTTAGGGCCGCTGCGCAGCCCCGCGCCACAGGGTTATTCCACAGTACGATGAACCAGGCTCAGACCAGCTTTTGCGCCAGCACCGCAATATGCTCCGGCCCAATCCCGCAGCAGCCGCCCAGATGGCTTGCCCCGCGCTTGCGCCAGTCAGCCGCCCACTGAAGGTACCCTGGTGGATCAAGGTCTTCGCGCAGCGGGTCCAACCCGTCGTTGGCCGTCGCCTCCTTCGGCTGCGGTGGGAACGCGTTGGCGTAGGCTCCAATGTGGATCTTCACCCCCAGACGCTCGAAGGTGTCCCGCGCGGCATCGATTGCTGCGCCGATCACTTCTGGTTGGCTGCAATTGAACAGCAGCGTTTCGACGCCGAGCTCGGCGGCCACTGCCGCCGCGTCCGCCACCGGCTCACCGGAACGCAGGCGCGGCACTTCATCGGTGTCTTCATCTTTCAGGGTGAATGACAGCCAGAACGGCTTGCCGTCCTTCGGCAGCCCGGCGTGGATCGCTCGCGCTTCAACCGTCGAGCTTTGGGTTTCGGCCAACCACAGGTCAACATGAGGCGCCAGGCCTGTCACCAGCGGCGCCAACAGTTCATTGGCACGGCAAGCATCGAACAAATCGGGTCGATAGGAACCGAACAACGGTGGCAGCGACCCGGCAATCCGTACTGATTTGCCTGAGGCCTGTACCGCCCGCTGCGCCAGCTCCCCAGCCAGCGCCGCCAATGCCTGGCCCTCGGCTGCAAAGCGCTCCTCTCCGATGTGAAACGGCACTACGGCGTAGCTGTTGCTGGTAATCACGTTGGCGCCGCTGGCGATGTAGGCCGCGTGTACCGCTTCGACCGCCTGGGGTGCTTCGCTCAAGGCCAGCGCCGACCACTCGGGTTGTCGGAACGGGGCGCCCCGACGTTGCAGTTCGCGGCCCATGCCGCCATCAAGGATGACTATCGTTGCTGCGCCCATATGCGATTCACTCATAAGCTTATGAAAAATACTCACTACCGGAGTCCTTCTTATAACTATTTAATACGCACCCATCGGTTAACCACAACTTATTTTTCAGCCAGGGATCTCTCGTGAAATTTCAACCGCTGCTGGCCCTCGGCCTGACTTTACTGGCCGTTTCGTCACAAGCGCTCGCTGGCGCCACGCTGGATCGCATCGAGCAAAAAAAAGAACTGGTCGGCGTGCTGATGGAAAGCTATCCGCCCTTCTCATTCCTCAACGATCAGAACCAGCTCGACGGTTTTGACGTGGATGTTGCCAAAGCGGTCGCTGAAAAACTGGGCGTGAAGCTGCGCCTGGAAACCCCCTCCTGGGACGTGATTGCCGCCGGGCGCTGGAGCGGGCGCTATGACATCTGTATCTGCTCCATGACGCCAAGCAAGGCCCGCGCCGAGGTGTTCGATTTCCCGGTCCAGTATTACGCCTCGCCAGCGGTGATCGTGGTCAACGCCAAGGACGACAGCATCCATGGCGCCAGTGACCTGAGCGGCAAGAAAGTCGGCCTCACCAGCGCCTCCAGCTACGAGAGTTACCTGAACAAGAACCTGGTGATCGAAGGCGCCGAAGACACCCGTTTGAGCTACCCCTTCGAGGACGTGCAGATCGCCCCGTACGACACCGACAACGTGGCCTTCCAGGATCTCGGCCTGGGTGCCGGGGTGCGGCTGGACGCGGTGCTGACCAACTTGGTGACTGCGCAGCCGCGCCTGACCGAAGACAAACGCTTCAAACTGGCGGGCGAGGCGCTCTATTCCGAGCCGAACTCGGTGGCCATCGAAAAAGGCGACGCCGAGTGGAACAGCAAGGTGCGTGAAGTGTTCGCCCAGTTGAAACAGGACGGCACCTTGAGCAAGCTTTCCCAAAAGTGGATCGGCGCCGACATCAGCCAATGACTTCCTTTCCATCCCCTTCTCGGCCACCGCAACCGGTGGCCGAGTCGCGCCTGAAAAAGATCTTCGGTTTTCGCACACGGTTGTACCTGACCTGGGCAGCCATGCTGGTGTTGTTCGCGAGTTTTTTCCTGAGCTTCGACCTGAAATTCTCCATCATCCTGGACAAGCTGCCGAATCTGCTGGGCGTGCACCTGGCACCCAACGGCTTTCTGCAGGGCGCGGCGCTGACGCTGTTTCTATGCCTGTGTTCGATCGTCGCTTCGTCCTTGCTGGGTTTCATCACCGCCCTGGCGCGGCTGTCCAGCAGCGCGGTAGCCTTCGGCATTGCCAGTTTCTACGCGTCGTTCTTTCGCGGCACACCGCTGCTGATCCAGATTCTGCTGATCTACCTGGGCCTGCCACAACTGGGGCTGGTGCCGGGCGCGATTGCCGCCGGGATCATCGCCCTGTCGCTGAACTACGGCGCCTACCTGAGCGAAATCTTCCGCGCCGGCATCCTTGGCGTCCCCCATGGCCAGCGCGAAGCCTCCCTTGCGCTGGGCATGGGTGAAACCGTGATCTTCTGGCGTGTCACCCTGCCCCAGGCCATGCGCACCATCATTCCACCGACCACCAACCAATTCATCTCCATGCTCAAGGACTCGTCCCTGATCTCGGTGATGGGCGTCTGGGAAGTGATGTTCCTGGCGCAATCCTATGGTCGCTCCAGCTACCGCTACATCGAAATGCTCACCACGGCGGCGATCATTTACTGGTTGATGTCCATCGCGTTGGAGCTGATCCAGGCGCGGATGGAGCGGCATTATGGGAAGGCTTATCTCAAGCGCAGCTGACAGGACAGTTCCGAGGATCTTGTAGGGCGACGCTTCAGGTCATGGAAGCCAACGCGACGATCTCTGGATCGCAACACGACCGGCCTACAGATTCCATCTGCTGTGGCTTGCCCAAGGCGCGGCGTTAGCTGGCAGCGTGACCGGGGGTGGAATTTTTAAAGTGCGGACTTCTTTCAAGAGAGGCCGCACTCGATGTCTATCCAACATTTACACCCACCCCAACACCTTGCCCTGGCAATCGCCTTGGCGCTCGGCTGCGCCGATGTTTCGATGGCTCAGCCATCAGCCGATATCCTCACAACCGCCGAGCAACAAGGGCACCTCAGGGCCTTCGCCGAAGCTAAGGATACCAAGCGGCAAAATGCCAACACCTCCCGTAAAGGCGACGCGAAATGGACGGGCAAAAATGACTGGGTCATCATCAGCGCAAACGCAAAATTCCCCGGGATCATTGATGGTGGCGGTGGAAAAAACGTTCTGCGCCTGGACGCCGCCAAGCATCCGATATTGGCTGAAACCCGAAACTTCATGGCTTTGCAGGTTGCGCAAGGTGAATGGCAACACACCGGGCATTTCGCAGGCTGGGGGGTGATCGAGCCAGAGGCCACGTTGCTCAATACTGGCCGAATCGACGGCCAGGTAGGGGTTCTCGGCAAGCTGGACAACCAGGGCGTGGTCGCCAATCGCGTGACTGTCGAGCCAGGTGCCAGCATGACGAACTCCGGCGTGGTCAATGGACAGGTTCATGTACGCGAAAGGGCCAGCTTCAGCGGCAATGGCACTGTGGAGTTCTTGAGTGTCGCGGGCCAGTTGGAAGTCGGCCCCGAAATAGGCGCACCCTCCATTACTCAGGACTTCTCGTTGGCGGAGAGTGCCGAACTGATCTACGGGGTCAATGCAGATGGTGGTAGCTCCACGATCAACGTTGAAGGCACCGCGCTCCTCAACAACGCGACGCTGACCGTCGCCGGCGTGCCGGGCGAATACATTGAGGCGCGCGAGCACACGGTCATCCGCGCGGGGAAGATCGAAGGAACGTTCGGCACGGTCTCCAGCAATCTGGCCTTCATGACGGCGACGCTGAGCCCCACCGATACGCATGTCAACCTGACTTACGCGCGCAACGATGTTCCCATCACGCAAGCAGCAACTACCGAAAACGGGCAAGAATTTGCGGCCCATATCGAAGCGCTGCAACCGGTCAAACCAGCAGCGCCCGCCCCCATCGACGTGCCTACCGTTGCACAGGCAGCTGGTGCCCGACCAGGGATCGAAGCCCCAGCAATCAAACCCGTCGAGCCACCCAAAATCACCAGCACCGCTCCCAAACCCACCGGCCAATTGCAAACCACCCAGCCAGTCGCAAAACCCAACGCCGCCATCAACGCCTTGCTCGGCAGCGATATGATGACCGCCGCCAGCGCCATCGACCAACTGAGTGGCTACAACACTGCGGATCTGGGCAACGCCACCTTGAGCAGCATCGCGCCGATCAGCAGCGGAATGCTTTCGGCCATGGGCCAGAAAAACCCGGGGAACGTGCATGCTGACGGTCAAGTCTGGGTCCAGGCCATTGGTAACAGCGGCAGTATCGGCAAACAATTGGGCAGCTATGCCCTGAAACACTCGACCAGAGGTGTGATGCTGGGAACCGACTGGGCCATCAGCCCGGATTGGCGCCTGGGGATAATCGGCGGCAAGACGCAAACCCGGCTGGACGGCCAGCAGTTCGATGGTCGGCTCGACAGTTGGCACCTGGGCGCCTACGCCTTGCGCCAGGACGGGCCATGGGCGCTGCGCCTGGGCGCCGTTTACGGCAATCATGACGGCAGTACCAAGCGTCATGTGCTCTTCAACGGTTTCAGGGATCGCCTCAAAGGTCGCTACGATGCCAATACGCAGCAGGTCTTTGGCCAGCTCGGTTACAACCTGAACATCGGTCACTTCGATATCGAGCCTTATATCGACCTTGGCTACCAACGCTACCAACGCGATCGCTATTCGGAGAACGGTGGCGACGCGGCGTTGCAGTTCAACGGTCAGACCCAGGACTATTTCCACAGCAACCTGGGCCTGCACCTCGCCCGGTCATTCTCTCTTGACCAGGGCATGCGACTGACGCCGCGCTTGAGTCTCGGTTGGAAACATCTCTACGGCGAGACCCGAGGCGCTTCCCGCCAGGGCCTGGTCGGCGCAGGCAAGTCGTATACCGTGGAAGGCGTCGAACTGGACCGTGACAGCCTGCTCTTCGAAACAGGGCTGGACCTGGCCGTTTCGCCCAGGCATACCCTGGGGGTGAGTTATAAGGGTGAAACCGGTCAGGACAACCGTAACGGGGCGTTGATGGGCCAATGGCGAATGATGTTCTGACAGGCAAAAAAAAGGGGAGCACATGCCCCCCCGAGGTTAAACGGTTGTATCGAGGCTGTTAGCTCAGCCTTCGATCTCGATCAGGATCTCGCCCGGATTGACCCGGTCGCCCTTGGCGACATGAATGGCGGTGACCTTGCCGGCGATAGCCGCCTGCACTTCGGTTTCCATCTTCATGGCTTCGGTAATAAGCACCGCTTGGCCGGCCTTCACCACATCGCCCTCCTTGACCAGCACATCGACGATGTTGCCCGGCATGGTGGTGCTGACATGGCCCGGCGCAGTGGCTTGTTTGCGCTTGCTGCTGCCGCCGCCGACAAACTCATTGAGTGGTTCGAACACGACCTCTTCGGGCATGCCATCGATGGACAGGTAGAAGTGACGCTTGCCTTCAGCCTTGACGCCCACGCCGGTGATGTCGACGCGGTAGGTTTCGCCGTGAACATCGATGACGAACTCGGTCGGCACGCCTTCACCGCCCGCCGAGCTCACACTGCCCGCCTCAGGGATTGGCAACAGCACTTCCGGGGTCAGGGTGCCGGCTTCGCGTTCTTCGAGGAACTTGCGCCCGATATCCGGGAACATGGCGTAAGTCAGTACGTCTTCTTCGGATTTGGCCAGTGCGCCGATTTCGCCACGCAGCTTGGTCATTTCCGGCTTGAGCAGGTCGGCCGGACGCACATCGATCACGTCTTCGCTGCCGATGGCCTGACGGCGCAGCTTCTCATTCACCGAACCCGGAGCCTTGCCGTAGCCGCCCTGCAAATAGAGCTTCACTTCGTTGGTGATGGTCTTGTAGCGCTCACCGGCCAGCACGTTGAAGAACGCCTGGGTGCCGACGATCTGCGAGGTCGGGGTCACCAGCGGCGGGAAGCCAAGGTCTTCGCGCACCCGTGGAATCTCTGCCAGCACCTCGTTCATGCGATTCAACGCGCCCTGCTCTTTGAGCTGGTTGGCCAGGTTGGAAATCATCCCGCCCGGCACCTGATTGACCTGGACGCGGGTGTCCACCGCCGTGAACTCGCTTTCGAACTGGTGGTATTTTTTGCGCACCGCATAGAAATACAGGCCGATTTCCTGCAGCAATTCCAGGTTCAGACCAGTGTCGAACTCGCTGCCCTTAAGGGCTGCAACCATCGATTCGGTGCCCGGATGGCTGGTGCCCCAGGCGAAGCTGGAGATCGCGGTGTCGATGTGATCGGCGCCGTTTTCTACGGCCTTGAGCTGACACATCGCCGCCAGGCCAGCGGTGTCATGGGAATGGATGAATACCGGCAACGACTGCTCGGTCTTCAATGCCTTCACCAGCTCGCCAGTGGCGTACGGGGTCAGCAAACCGGCCATGTCCTTGATCGCCACCGAGTCGCAACCCATGGCTTCCATTTGCTTGGCCTGGGCTACGAAAGCCTCAATGGTGTGCACCGGGCTGGTGGTGTAGGCGATGGTGCCCTGGGCGTGCTTGCCGGCGGCTTTCACCGCCTCGATGGCGACCCGCAGGTTACGCACGTCGTTCATCGCATCGAAAATACGGAACACATCGATGCCGTTGACCGCAGCCTTGGCCACGAACGCCTTGACCACGTCATCGCTGTAATGGCGATAGCCCAGCAGGTTCTGACCACGCAGCAGCATTTGCAGGCGAGTGTTGGGCAGCGCCGCACGCAGTTGGCGCAAGCGCTCCCACGGGTCTTCCTTCAGGAAGCGCACGCAGGCGTCGAATGTTGCGCCGCCCCAGACTTCCAACGACCAATAGCCGACTTTGTCGAGCTTGTCGCAGATCGGCAGCATGTCTTCGGTGCGCATGCGGGTGGCGAGCAGCGATTGGTGAGCGTCGCGCAGGATCGTATCGGTTACGTGAATCTTCTTGGACATTGTTATTTTCCTTACAGGCCTGCGTGGGCGGCAATGGCGGCGGCGATGGCCAGGGCCAGCTCTTCGGGTTTGCGCTTGATCGAGTAGTTGGTCAGCTCAGGATGGCTTTCAACGAAGCTGGTATTGAACTGGCCACTACGGAATTCCGGGTTGCGCAGGATTTCCTGGTAATACGCCGCGGTGGTCTTGACCCCTTGCAGACGCATGTCGTCCAGGGCCCGCAGGCCACGGTCCATTGCTTCTTCCCAGGTCAGCGCCCAGACCACCAGCTTCAGGCACATCGAATCGTAGAAGGGCGGAATGGTGTAGCCGGTATAGATCGCTGTGTCGGTGCGCACGCCCGGGCCGCCGGGGGCGTAGTAGCGGGTGATCTTGCCGAAACTGGGCAGGAAGTTGTTTTTCGGGTCTTCGGCGTTGATCCGAAACTGCAGCGCGAAGCCACGGTGATGAATGTCTTCCTGCTTGACCGACAACGGAAGCCCGGAGGCGATGCGAATCTGTTCACGAACAATGTCGATGCCGGTGATTTCTTCGGTGATGGTGTGTTCCACCTGCACCCGGGTGTTCATCTCCATGAAGTACACCTCGCCCTCGGCGAGCAGGAACTCCACGGTGCCGGCGTTCTCGTAGCCCACAGCCTTGGCGGCGCGCACCGACAGGTCACCAATGTAGGCGCGCTGCTCAGGCGTCAGTTGCGGGCTGGGGGCGATCTCGATCAGCTTCTGGTTGCGACGCTGGATCGAGCAATCACGCTCGAACAGATGCACCACGTTGCCAAAACTGTCACCCAGGATCTGCGCTTCGATGTGCTTGGGATTGACGATGCATTTTTCCAGGAACACTTCCGCCGAACCAAAGGCCTTGGTGGCTTCGGAAATGACCCGCGGGAAAGCCTGTTCGAGTTCTTCGCGGCTGTTGCAACGACGGATACCCCGACCGCCACCACCGGACGTAGCCTTGAGCATCACCGGGTAACCAATGCGGTCGCCTTCGGTCAGGGCCTCTTCGATGCCCGATACGTTGCCTTCGGTGCCCGGCGTGACCGGTACGCCGGCCTTGATCATGCTGCGACGCGCTTCGGTCTTGTCGCCCATGCGGCGAATGACTTCAGCCGAAGGACCGATGAATTTGATCCCGCGCTCGGCGCAGATGTCCGCCAGCTCGGCGTTTTCCGAGAGAAAGCCATAACCGGGATGCAACGCATCGCAACCGGTTTCCACAGCCAGGTTCACCAGTTTGCGCGGGTTGAGATAGCCGGCCAGCGGATCGGCGCCGATGCTGTGGGCCTCGTCCGCACGCTTGACATGCAACGCATGGCGGTCAGCGTCGGAATAGACCGCGACCGAGCGAATGCCCATCTCGGCGCAAGCGCGCACGATGCGGACGGCAATCTCACCACGGTTGGCGATCAGGATCTTTGTTATCAATTGGAGGTTCCCTTGAGCCGGTGGTACCACGACCTGGAGCTTCAGGTCGACGCGTGACCAGATGTAACAATCGGTCGCAGCACCACACTAGTCCTGGCTGTTGATTAACAAAAATGAATATTTATTGGGTCGTGCATAAGCAAAGACTTATAGTTGACTCATCCGCCCCGCCCGAGAGCCTATAGAAAATGCGTAAGTCATTGATGCGTATGACATTGCGTCAACTGCAGATTTTCAATGAGGTGTGCGACTTGAGGTCCTACAGCCGCGCAGCCGACGAAATGTCTCTCACACAACCGGCCGTTAGCCTACAGATTCGATCACTTGAGGAGCTGATTGGCCAGCCGCTGTTTGAGTACGTTGGCAAAAAACTCTACATGACCGAAGCCGCCGAAGCCCTTCAACGCGCCAGCCGGGACATCTTCGGGCGCCTGGAAAACCTCGACATGCAGTTGTCGGACATGCAGGGCTCGCTGCAAGGCCAACTGAAGCTGGCGGTGGAATCCAGCGCCAAGTACTTCGTGCCGCACCTGTTCGCCGCCTTCAAGCGCCAGCACCCGGAGGTCAACCTGAACCTCACGGTGGTCAACCGCGGCCAAGTGATCCGAAGGCTCTCGGACAACCGGGACGATCTGGTGATCATGTCCATGGTGCCTCAGGACATGGGCCTGGAATTCCTGCCATTTCTCAATAACCCGATCGTCGCTGTGGCGCCGCCCGACCATCCGCTGTGCCACATGGGCCCGTTGCGCTTGCAAGACCTTGAGCCGTATACGCTGCTGCTGCGCGAGCCAGGGTCAGGCACGCGGCTGGCCTGCGAGGAATATTTCAAGGAGAAACGGGTGCACTTCACCCAGACGCTGGAAGTGGCGTCGGCGGAGGCCCAACGCGAATGCGTTCTCGCAGGGTTGGGCGTGGCGCTGTTGACGCGCCACGCCGTAAGCCGGGAGATGGTGTCCGGCGCTCTCATCGAGTTGCCGGTGGAGGAGCTGCCGCTGTACCGCAGTTGGTGCCTGGTGCAGGCCAGGGCTAAGCGCCTGTCACCGGTGGCTCACGCCTTCCTGGCGTTCGTTCGCGGCGAGCGTGCTCAGATCATTGGCCTGGTTGAGCGTTTCGACGGGAAGCCGCCGATGTTGCCTGCCAATAGTTGAATTCTGCTGCGTCCGGAAACTCGCTGATTTCGGCCAGCAGCTGGCGCTGCTCACAGCGGTCTTCGATGGCACGACGAAACGCCATGCGGCGCTGGTCTTCCTGCTGACGACGGGTTTTGACGGCGCTGCGTTCTTCGTAGGACTGGGTCATGTCGAGACTCCCAAGACGTATACGGGAGCTTTACGATGAAGGCGCGCGATGACGGTTTGGCGGCGCGAGCGTTACAGAACGATGAATTCGCAGATCCCCTCGCCACAGATGCCCTCAACTTCAAGACCAGCGGTCAATCGTCCAGTGCTTTCACCGACTTGGGTGACAACCGCAAGCTGCGCAGGCTGCGTTTCACGCTCTTGAGGTGATTGACCAAACTTGGGCCGCGCGCCATGGCGACGCCCATCGCCAGCACATCGATCACCACCAGATGGGCGATGCGCGAGGTCAACGGCGTGTAGATCTCCGTGTCTTCATGCACGTCGATGGCCAGGTTCACCGTGGACAGTTCGGCCAATGGCGTCTGGCTCGGGCACAAGGTGATCAACGAGGCGCCGCTTTCGCGCACCAGGTTGGCGGTGATCAGCAGATCCTTGGAACGGCCCGACTGGGAAATGCAGATCGCCACGTCGGTGGGCTTCAGCGTGACCGCCGACATCGCCTGCATGTGCGGGTCGGAATAAGCCGCGGCCGTCAGCAGCAACCGGAAGAACTTGTGCTGGGCATCGGCCGCCACCGCGCCCGAAGCACCGAAACCATAGAACTCGACACGCTGGGCCTGGGACATGGCCGTGACGGCTTTTTGCAACGCCACCGGATCAAGCTTCTCGCGAACCTCCATCAGCGTATGCAGGGTCGTGTCGAAGATTTTCAGGCTGTAGTCGGCGACCGAATCGTCTTCATGGATCGCAAACTGGCCGAAGCTCGCACCCGCGGCGAGGCTTTGCGCCAGCTTGAGTTTCAGGTCCTGGAAACCCGAACAACCGATGGCTCGGCAGAAACGCACAATGGTCGGTTCGCTGATGCCGACGCTGTGGGCAAGATCGGCCATGGAGCTGTGCATCACGGCCGCAGGATCAAGCAATACGTGATCGGCGACTTTCAGCTCCGACTTGCGCAGCAGATGGCGTGACTGGGCGATGTGTTGCAACAGGTTCAAGGGATTGGACTCTTGTTATTGGCAGAAGCCGGGATGTAGCAAGTTTGTAGTTATACTACAAGAATCGGCTTTTTGCCCGCCCAATCCGTAACTCAATCTCCCGGTTTCATGCCGCATGCACGCCATGTAGCAACGGCGGGCTAGCAATCATCCCGATTAGCCCATAACAGCGCGGCCAACCCTTGTGCTTCAACCGGTCGGCTGATGAGATAGCCCTGAACCTCATCACATTGTTCAGCTTTCAGAAACTCGAGCTGCTCTGGCCGCTCGACGCCTTCGGCCACCACTTTGAGCGACAACCCATGGGCCATTGCAATGATTGCCCGGGTAATGGCCGCGTCTTCGCTACCCTCCGTCAGCCCACGAATGAACGCCTGATCGATTTTCACGTAATCCACAGGGATGCGTTTGAGATAACTCAGAGACGAATAGCCGGTACCAAAGTCATCGATCGCCAGCTTGACCCCGAGGTCGCGCAATTGCTGGAACGTCGCGATGATGTGCTCAACGCTGTCGAGCAACTGGCTTTCAGTCAGTTCCAGTTCCAGGTATTGCGGCGCCAGACCGGTTTCCTCCAGCACTTGCCGAACCAGGCTGACCAGCTTGCCTTGGCGCAACTGATGAACCGACAGGTTGACCGACACCCTGATCGGCGCCAGCCCCTCACGCTGCCATTGGCACGCCTGCCAACAGGCCTGGCGCAACACGAACTCGCCGATCGGCCCGATCAGCCCGGTCTCTTCGGCCAGGCTGATGAAGTCTCCCGGCGGAACTCGGCCCATGACCGGATGATCCCAACGCACCAACGCCTCGGCAGCGTTCAGACGGCCGGTCGCCAGGCACAATTTGGGTTGATAGAAAACCTTCAACTGCTGCTCTTCAAGGGCCTTGCGCAGCTGATTCTCCAGTTGCAGGCGCTCCAACGTGCTGGCCTGAAGGCTGTCGGTATAGAACTGGAAATTGTTGCCGCCCAGATGCTTGGCATGTTGCATGGCCATGTTCGCCTGACTGACCAGCGTGGAAATCTCCCTCGCATTGTCGGGCAACATGCTGATGCCGATCGAGGCGCTGACCACCAGTTCGTGGCCCTCGATGGTGAGCGGCAGGCGCAGCTTGGCGGACAGGCGGGTCGCCACCCGCGCCAGGCTGGAAAGGTTGCCGTAGGCGTCGAACAGCACCCCGAACTCATCGCCAGACAAGCGGGCGATGGTGTCCGCTTCGGGCAACGCATTGATCAGGCGGCGGGCCATCTTCTGCAACAGTTGGTCAGCAACATCATGGCCGAGGCTATCGTTGAGGAGCTTGAAACGGTCCAGGTCGATATGCAGCAGTGCCAGACTGCGTCGTCCGCCCTGACGCACCCGCTGGTGGGCTTCGTGCAGGCGCTCACGGAATAACGAGCGGTTCGCCAGCCCGGTGAGTTCGTCGTAATGGGTCAGGTAGCGCATTCGCTCTTCGGACTCGCGCCGGGCCGAAAGATCGGCGAAGAAGCCCACGATATGGCTCACATTTCCCCGCGCATCGCGCACCACGTTCAGTTGCAGCCACTGGGGATACAACTCGCCATTGGCCCGGGCCTCCACCAGTTCACCTTGCCAGGTGCCGTGCTGCTTGAGCGCCTGGCGGATAATCGGGTAGTGCCGGCGGGCATCACGACTGCACGGCAGGTCGACGACATTGCGTCCCAGCATGTCATCGATATTAAAACCGGTGACCCGCGTGAACGCCTGATTGGCGGCCAGCAGTGCGTAATGCGGGTCAAAAATCACAATGCCTTCGCTGGCGGCCTCGAAAACCGTGGCCGCCAATTGGCGCTGTTGCTCAAGTTCTTTACGGGTGCTGATGTCTCGCCGGGTGCCGACCATGCGCAACACTCGGCCACTCGGGCTGCGCTCCACAGCCCGACCGCGGTCTTCGATCCAGACCCAATGGCCATCGCCGTGACGTACGCGGTATTCGATCTGGTAGTCCTCGCTGCGGCCTTTGAGGTGCTCAACGAGGGCGCGTTTGAGGGCCGGCACGTCTTGAGGGTGCAGACGCGGGGTCAGGTGACTGAGCATCGCTGTGATGTACTCAGGCTCCAGGCCGAACAGTTCCTTGAGCTGAGTGTGATGGACTTCGTCGGTTTGCAGGTTCCAATCCCAGAGCCCCAACTCACTGGCCTTGAGCGCCAGGTCAAGACGGGCTTCGCTCTTGCTCAGGGCCTGGCTGGTCGCCTCCAGCTCGAGGCTGCGCTGTACCACGCGCGCCTCCAGCCCTACCTGGGCCGACCGCAGTTTTTCCTCGGCGCTGCGGCGTTGTTCGACTTCCCGGCCGAGTGCCTCGTTGAGCTGTGCGCTACGCGCTTGCGCCTGCTGCAAATGCTCGATCAGCGCCTGATTCTGGAACCTTCGCAGCATGCCACTTTGTATCAACCGGTTGACCTGCCAGGCCACCACGCTGAGCGAGACGAGTACGACCAGTCCGAGCCAACCCCATCCGCGCTGTTGCTCATCGCCGCCCCAGAACAGATAACCGATGGCCGGCAACAGGCACGGTAAGGTAAAGGACAAAAACGCCGGAAGGCTCACGGCATAGGCAACGCTGGCTGACAAGGTGGCCGCGCCAATCAGGCCGAATACCCAGGCCTGTTGCTGAAAGCTGTCGGCCGGTACCAGTGCAATACCTGCTCCGGCCAATGTCAGCCCGGTCATCGCCGAGCCGAGCAAAAACATTCGCAACCATATCGGGTGCGCCTGGCGGCTGGGTATCGCCGAATCGAAGGCCGCCACCTGAATGACCCGTAGCGCAACCAGCGAGAGCAACCAGACCAGCCAGACGCTGACCTGAAAATGACGCGAAGGCCCCCACAACAACGCGGCGCAAACCAGGCCGTTGACCAGCATGAACAGCGTGGGCAGCAGCGAACCCTGATACAACAGCCTTGTGCGTTCGACCGCCATTTCCGTGGCGTACTGCTTGCAGATGATCCGTGGCTCCACACAGGGGCCCGCCAGATCGGAATTTAGGGTCATAGGCACTGTTCTTGTTCTTATTCAGCGGAGCATGGAGAACCCGAAACATGCAGCGAGCATACACAAGGCAACGGCCATCCCACACTGCCCAAGCTCATAAAAATGCTGAAAAAGTCGCTATTTCATTGGGTCGCGAGCCCTTCAAGCGAGCCCGGCCAATGCCTGTGGCCCATGACCAACCGGTCATCACCGACCGGTCTTTTATCGGCTGGGGCAAAGCTCGGTTTGCCCGGGCTGCCGCCGCACCCTAGAATGCCCCGATGCGCGATGATCTCTCCCTTCTGCTGAACTCCCTCAACGATGCCCAACGCCAGGCCGTAGCGGCCTCCGTGGGTCGTCAGTTAGTCCTGGCCGGTGCCGGCTCCGGTAAAACCCGGGTGCTGGTGCACCGTATCGCCTGGTTGATCCAGGTCGAGAACGCCTCGCCCCATTCGATCTTGTCGGTGACGTTCACCAACAAGGCCGCTGCCGAGATGCGCCATCGTATCGAGCAACTGATGGGCATCAACCCGGCCGGCATGTGGGTCGGCACCTTCCACGGCCTGGCGCACCGCTTGTTGCGGGCGCATTGGCAGGAAGCCGGCCTGAGCCAGACTTTCCAGATTCTCGACAGCGACGACCAGCAGCGGCTGGTCAAGCGGGTGATCCGTGAGCTGGGCCTGGATGAACAGCGCTGGCCGGCCCGTCAGGCCCAGTGGTTCATCAACGGCCAGAAAGACGAAGGCCTGCGTCCGCAACACATCCAGGCCAGCGGCGATCTGTTCCTGGCGACCATGCGCAGCATCTATGAAGCCTACGAGGCGGCGTGTCAGCGGGCTGGCGTGATCGACTTCTCCGAGCTGCTGCTGCGCGCACTGGACCTGTGGCGCGATCACCCAGGCCTGCTGGCGCACTATCAGAAGCGCTTCCGGCATGTGCTGGTGGACGAGTTCCAGGACACCAACGCCGTGCAATACGCCTGGTTGCGCCTGCTGGCCAAGGGCGGCGACAGCCTGATGGTGGTGGGCGATGACGACCAGTCGATCTACGGCTGGCGCGGCGCCAAAATCGAGAATATTCATCAATATTCGGCGGACTTCCCCGACGCCCAAGTGATCCGCCTGGAACAGAACTACCGCTCCACCGCCGGCATTCTCAAGGCCGCCAACGCCCTGATCGCCAACAATACCGGGCGCCTGGGCAAAGAACTGTGGACCGATGGCGGCGAAGGCGAAGCGATCAACCTCTATGCCGCCTTCAACGAACACGATGAAGCCCGCTACGTGGTGGAAACCATCGAAAGCGCGCTGAAAACCGGTCTGGCCCGCAGCGACATCGCCATCCTGTATCGCTCCAACGCCCAATCCCGGGTATTGGAAGAAGCCCTGTTGCGCGAACGTATCCCGTACCGCATCTATGGCGGCCAGCGCTTCTTCGAGCGCGCCGAAATCAAGAACGCCATGGCCTACCTGCGCCTGCTCGAAGGACGCGGTAACGACGCGGCCCTGGAGCGGGTGATCAACGTCCCGACCCGGGGCATTGGCGAGAAAACCGTCGAAGCGATTCGCGACCACGCGCGCCACAGCCATGTGTCGATGTGGGAAGCCATGCGCCAGTTGGTAACCAACAAGGGCATGACCGGCCGCGCCGCCGGTGCGCTGAAGGCGTTCATGGACCTGATCGACGACCTGGCCACCAAGTGCACGGACATGCCGCTGCATTTGATGACTCAGACCGTTATCGAGCAGTCCGGCCTTATCGCCTACCACG
Source organism: Pseudomonas sp. N-1-13 (assembly GCF_057787095.1). Classification (NCBI taxonomy): domain Bacteria; kingdom Pseudomonadati; phylum Pseudomonadota; class Gammaproteobacteria; order Pseudomonadales; family Pseudomonadaceae; genus Pseudomonas; species Pseudomonas sp. N-1-13. The sequence continues at coordinate 5,822,016 of NZ_JBYNRI010000001.1, forward strand.
AGGCGGAAAAGGGCGAGAAAGGCCAGGCCCGGGTGGAAAACCTCGAGGAACTGGTCAGCGCCGCACGCAACTTCGAGAACACCGAGGAAGACGAAGAGCTTTCGCCACTGTCGGCCTTTCTGGGCCACGCCTCTCTGGAGGCCGGCGACACCCAGGCCGACGAGCATGAAGACAGCATCCAGCTGATGACCCTGCACAGTGCCAAGGGCCTGGAATTCCCCTACGTGTTCCTGGTGGGAATGGAAGAAGGCCTGTTCCCGCACAAGATGAGCCTGGAAGAGCCGGGACGCTTGGAAGAGGAACGACGCCTGGCCTACGTCGGCATCACCCGCGCCATGCAGAACCTGGTGTTGACGTACGCCGAGACCCGACGCCTGTACGGCAGCGAAACCTACAACAAGGTGTCGCGCTTCGTCCGTGAAGTGCCCAAAGGCCTGATTCAGGAGGTGCGGCTGTCCAACAGCGTCAGCCGTCCGTTCGGCGGCGGCCAGCAGCAAAGCACCAGCAGTCTGTTTGGCGGCAGCGACATCCCGGAAACCGGCTTCAGTCTCGGCCAGACCGTGCGACATTCGGTGTTCGGCGATGGCGTGATCCTCAACTTCGAAGGCGCCGGCGCCCAGGCCCGGGTTCAGGTGAACTTCAGCGAAGGCAGCAAGTGGCTGATGCTGGGGTATGCCAAGTTGGAAGCGATCTAGGCGTTCTGAAAGCTTTTTATGTGGGAGCGAGCCTGCTCGCGATAGCAGTGGATCAGGCAACATTGACAGTGACTGACCCACCGCGATCGTGAGCAGGCTCGCTCCCACAGGTCGGATTGCTCACGCCTGCTGCCTTTCCGATAGAACTTGTCCCCCTTTCCTACAGCCAAAAGCCAACAAGCCCTCTTGCGCGGCTGAAGCTGAACCTAACCTGTCACGCAAAAGCCCGAAACACTCTGCCGCTAGCCAGCAACAGTTCACCTGTGCAACATGGCGCGCGTGCTATCCACAAATGGGAATGCCCTTATATGAAACGTTTTCTTAGCATCGCCATGGCGTTGTGCATCGGCCTGACGATGGCCATCGACGCCAATGCCGCCAAGCGCTTTGGCGGTGGTAAAAGTTCGGGCGCTGCCCCGACCCACCAGACCAGCCAGATGGCGCCGTCCTCTGCGGCCGGCTCTACCGCGGCTACTGCGGGCGCGGCCGGTGCGGCTGGCGCCGCCACCAAGGCCAGCGGTGCTTCGCGCTGGCTCGGCCCCCTGGCCGGCATCGCCGCCGGTGGCCTGCTCGCCTCCATGTTCATGGGCGACGGCTTCCAGGGCATGCAAATCTTCGACATCCTGATCATGGCGGTCATCGCCTTCCTGGTCTTCCGCTTCATTGCCGCCCGTCGTCGCAAGCAGCAGGAGCAACTGGCTCCGGCCGGTCATGCGCCGATGCAACGTGAGGTGTTCAACCAGCAACCGGCCAGTGGTTCGATCTTCGGCGGTTCGGCAGCACCGGTGGCTGCTCGACCGGTGATCAATGCGCCAGCCTGGTTCAACGAAGAGCGCTTCATCGAAGCTGCGCGCAACCATTTCATGTCCCTGCAGCAACACTGGGATGCGAACGAAATGGACAAGATCTCTGAGTTCGTGACCCCGCAACTGCTGGAATTCCTCAAGCGCGAGCGGGCCGAACTGGGCGATGGCTTCCAGTCGACCTACATCGACAATCTGCAAGTACAGCTGGACGGTGTCGATGATCGCACCGACAAGACCATCGCCACCCTGACCTTCAGCGGTGTGTCGAAGGACTCGCGCTTCGACAAAGGCGAAGCGTTCAGCGAAAGCTGGAACATGGAACGTCCCCAGGGCGATGACCAGCCTTGGCTGGTGGCCGGTATCCGCCAGAACGGTTGAACCTCTGCGCGTTTTGCATGTTGAAATAAAAGAACCCCGGCTCAGGCCGGGGTTTTCTATTTCGCGGTTGCATCTATAGCGAGCTACTGTATAAACCGCTCCATATAAACCGCGCCATCGAGAAAGAGGATCCCGGACGTGGAAGAAATCATCGAACAATTGCGTGAAGCCAACGAACCCGTGCCGGTTCCACTGGAGTTACCTGACGAAGACTTGCTGGTGGAGATCGAAGAGCAGCTGTTCATCGATATTCCGTTCGTATTCAGAGAGTTTTTGCTGACGGTCAGCGATGTTGTCTACGGCAGCCTGGAACCCGTGACCGTCACCGATCCGCAGTCCCACACCTATCTGCCAGATGTGGCCGCCAACGCCTGGGATGCCGGTGTCGACCGTAGCCTGATCCCGATCTGCCAGGACGGCGACGACTATTACTGCGTCGAAGAAGACGGGACCGTGGTGTTGTGGCAGGCCGAAGAAGAGCTGATTGCCGAAGAAACCTGGGAATCGGTCTGGCACTGGGCCCGGGACGTCTGGCTGGAAAGCTGATCCGCCGCACGCCCGCCGCCGGTCAATGCCCGGACGATTCCTTGTGATTGTCCAGGGTCTCCAGCAAGGCCACCTGCATCCGCGTATGCAGGCGGACGAACCAGCGCCAGAGCAATGCCGCCACGACCGTGGCCACCACCGCGATCAGTACCAGCAACTTGTTGGTCGGCAGAATACTGGCCGACAAGGCTGCCAAGAGCAGGAAAATCATCAGCAGCGAGAGGATCGGGATCACTTCTGCGATCACTCGACGCACGCGCTGGGTGTGACGGCCGGCCATCTCCGGCTTCACGCCCATTTCCGCCAGCAGCATGGACAACGCCTTGAGCTTGCGATACGCGGCAATCAAAAACGGCAGCGATAACAACAACGCCCCGCCCCAGATCAGTGCTTTGTGCCAACTCGGGTCGCTGATCCAGGCTTGCAGATAGGCCGACATCTGTTCGGCAAAGTAGCCACCGGCGATAAAAATCGCGATGACCAGCGCCAAGTTGATACCCACCTGCAGCAAAATCCGCCGGATCATGGCGGCCACCAGCGCCCCCTCCCCTTGGGGTTGAATGCTGCGAAGCCACTCGCCATACATTCCCAGTACCCTCGACAGCCGTTGTGGCATAACGGCAGCCAGCCTGACCGATAAAGGGTCGGCGGCCCGGATCAGGTACGGGGTCAGCAGAGTGGTCAGTACCGAAACCGCGACCGCTACCGGATAAAGGAAATCGCTGGTGACCTGCAAGGTCATCCCCAGCGATGCGATGATGAAGGAAAATTCGCCGATCTGCGAAAGGCCCATCCCGACTCGCAGCGAGGTCCTCCCGTCGTTGCCGGCAATAAAAGCACCGAGGCCGCAAGAGAGCATCTTGCCCAGCACCACTGCGGCGGTAATCACGGCAATCGGCCAAGCGTATTGGAGCAATATGACCGGATCGAGCATCAGGCCGATGGCGACGAAGAAGATTGCGCTGAACAAGTCGCGTACCGGCTCCACCAGCCGTTCGATTTTCAGCAACTGCCGCGACTCGGCCATGATCGCGCCGATCAGAAACGCTCCCAGCACCATGCTGTATTCCAGCTTTACCACCAGCAGGCAAAAGCCGAAACACAGACCCAGCACGGTGATCAGCAACATCTCGTCGCTGTCGAACTTCGCCACGTAAGCCAGCAGCCTGGGCACCAGCAAAATGCCGATCACCAGGGCGACAATCATGAATAACGACAATTTGCCGACCGTGGAGAACACTTCGCCGGAGCTGACCGTCCCGCTGACAGCGATGCTCGACAGCAAGGCGATAATGCCGATGCCCAGGATGTCTTCGACGATCAGGACCCCGAAGATCAGTTGCGCAAAGCGCTCGTTCTTCATCTTCAGGTCATTGAGAGCCTTGACGATGATGGTGGTCGAGGAGATAGCCAGGATCGCCCCGAGGAACAACGAGTCCATGGTGTTCCAGTCGAACCAGCGCCCGATTTCGTAGCCGATCCAGATCATCAACACAATTTCGAGAAACGCCGCGATGAACGCCGTGGCGCCCACCTTGAACAACTTGCGCAGGCTGAACTCCAGGCCCAGATAAAACATGAGGAAGATGACCCCCAACTCGGCCAGGGTCTTGATCGTCTCTTCGTCATGGATAAAACCGAAAGGCGGCGTATGCGGGCCGATGATGAAGCCTGCAACGATGTAACCCAGCACCACGGGTTGTTTGAAACGATGAAAGAGTACGGTGACCAGCCCCGCTGCCATCATGATGATCGCCAGGTCTTGAATAAAACTGATGGCATGCATGGTGGGGCTCCCTGTTCAAATGACTCATCACAGAGCTGGACGAGTCCGTTTCCTTTGTAGGAAATACCCTCGCAAGGGGCTTTTGAAGGGTACCACCGCGACTTCCGACAAAAAGACAGTGCAATATATGGAAACAGATCCACCGGAGCGTGACGGCTGCCACAGGCGCAGCGTCCCGATACTGGTAGTTTGAAAACCTTCCAGCACCCGCAGAGGTGCACTCCCGAAATTGCTGCCTTGAACCGTGAGTACGTTATGGAACCCGGAAACGCCCAGCTGTCGATGACGGTGCTGATGACCCCCGATATGGCCAACTTCTCTGGCAATGTGCATGGCGGCACCCTGCTCAAGTACCTCGACGAAGTCGCCTACGCCTGCGCCAGCCGCTACGCCGGGCGCTATGTAGTGACGCTGTCGGTTGATCAGGTGATTTTCCGCGAGCCGATTCATGTCGGCGAGCTGGTGACGTTTCTGGCGTCGGTGAACTACACCGGTAACACGTCAATGGAAGTGGGCATCAAAGTCGTGACCGAAAACATTCGTGAACGCTCGGTGCGCCACACCAACAGCTGCTTCTTCACCATGGTTGCGGTGGACGATCAGCGCAAACCCGCCGCCGTCCCGCCATTGCAACCGCAGAACAGCGAAGAAAAACGCCGTTACGAACAAGCCCAGCAGCGTCGGCAAATTCGCCAGGAGCTGGAGAGGCGCTATCAGGAAATCAAAGCCGACGGCCCTTAACAGCTCCGCCCGGCTCGCACCCACAGGGATTCGCGTTGATCAGAGGCTGATCGGTACAGCTTCGAACCTTACCCTCGGATGGGTGATCCGGTCCTGGGCGCGTACCAGTTCCAGCTCGTAACTGGCACACGCCTGGGTTTCCAGCAGTACTTCATGTACGGCTGCGGCAGTGAATTCGAGCGCCGCCACCAGGCTGTCTCCCAGCACCACTCGCGCCAGGAACAGCCCCGAGGTCAAGTCTCCCACCCCCACCGGCTGACGAGGGAATGCGAGTAATGGACGACGCAGGTGCCAGCTACCGTCGGCGGTTACCAACAACATTTCGAAGCTGTCCTCGGGCTTGCCCGGATAGGCCAGGTGTTTGACGAGTATCGCTTTGGGTCCGCGGGTCAGGAGCGCGCGAGCCATGGCCAGGCAGTCCAGCAGCGACTGCGCCTTGCGTCCCGAAAAACTGTCCAGCTCCAGCTGGTTCGGGCACATGATGTCCGCCACACCAGCCGCTTCCTCCAGGAGAAAATCGCTCACCTCGGGCGCCACGATGCAACCCTTCTCCGGATGCCCCATGACCGGATCACACAAATAAATTGCCTTGGGATTGCACGCCTTGATTCGCGCCACGCCCGCCAGAATCGCCTGCCCTTGGGCGGCGCTGCCCAGGTAACCGGACAACACCGCGTCACAATTGCCCAGCTCGCCGATTGCGGCGATCCCCTCTACCAATGCCGGTATCTGCTCAGAGGCAAGCACGTCGCCGGTCCACTGTCCGTACTGAGTGTGATTGGAAAATTGTACGGTGTTGAGCGGCCACACGTTCACCCCCACCCGTTGCATCGGAAAGACTGAAGCGCTGTTACCGGCGTGACCGAAGACCACGTGGGACTGGATGGCAAGCAGATGAGGGGTACGTTTCATGCGGGATGTTTCCGTAAAACGAATGAAATTCAAGCCGCGCAGTATGCGACTAAACGCAACCTGTACGACAGACCGGGGACACAGTTAAGCTGACAGCAACTTGTAGGAGCACTTCGTTCATGCTGACCCTTGGAAATATTTTCGTGCTGATGCTGTTGGCTACCGCCGGCGCCTGGCTGTGGCACAACCATGGTTTGCGCGAACGAGCGTTGGCGAGGGTCATGCAACATTGCGCCAACCTCAAGATCGAGCTGCTGGACGGCAACGTGGCACTGAAAAAGATTGGGTTCGTCAAAGACGCCAGCGGACGCCGGCGCCTGGCCCGTATCTATAACTTCGAATTCACCGTTACGGGTGAATCGCGCCATTCGGGCACCATTACCCAGTTCGGGGCCCACAGCGCGCAAATCGAGCTGGCGCCTTACCCAATGCCGTTCGAAGAGTCAGCGCCGACACCGATCGAACCGGTCCAGACCAGGCCCAGGGCCGAAGTCATCGAGTTGAGTCAGTGGCGCCAGGAACACAACAAGTGGAAGCCTTGAAGCAAGGCTGACTCACGGGCACCGACAGTTAGCCAGGCCGGCTTGCAGCGCTGCCACGTCTTGAGGCTCATCAAAAATCAATTCGATTCGTGAGTCCTGGCGCCACTCGCTGGCCTGCCACCGCAGCGTCGCGCCCTCCAGCGCATTGGCTGAAACCCAGCCATCGGCGCTGTGGATAACCATCTTCGCCCGCTTCCAGCCCCAGCCTTGCAGCCAGCGCGTCAACGTCGCCGTGTCCAGTCGCTGACTCGGATGCCAGCGCCAGCCAATACTCCAGCCGCCTTCCTGTTGCTGATACAGGCAGATGGGCGATGTCGGGTCGGTCCAGACGGCCGGCATCTGTCCCACCTCCCTGGGCAGACTCACGTTAGCCACAATCCCGCTTCCGCGAGCCGCAAGACCTGGCAGTCGATCGATCGGCAAGGCTGCCTGTCGGGTCCAGTACAGGGCAATCTCCGGCAGTTGCGCGGTGATGCCCAGGCGTTCGGTTTCGCTCAAGTGCTCGGATTTGTTCAGCACCACCAACCCTGCATCGGCCAGAGTTTGCCGTTGGGCGTCGGGCAACGGCGTGCCATCCGCCATCGCTCGGGCATCCAGCACCAACACGCAAGGCTGAACCGCCAGCACGCCGAGCCATGGCGTTTCGTTCAGTTGCCGCATCAACTGCGGCGGATGGCCCAGGCCGGACGGCTCGATAAACAGTCGATCCGGGCGCGCCTTGCGCAGTAAACGAGCGAGGCCGATCTGAAATGGCGCGCCGTTGACGCAACACAAACAGCCCCCGGCCACTTCGCCCAGTGCGATACCATCGGCAGTCTGGGTCAGCAACGCCGCGTCCAGACCGATTTGACCAAACTCGTTGATCAGCACCGCCCAGCGCTCATTCGCCGGGCGCTGCGCCAGCAATTGCTTGATCAGGCTGGTCTTGCCAGCCCCCAAAGGGCCTGCGATGACGTGGGTGGGAATATTCTGCAACATAATCGGCGGCTTTCGAGGGAGGTGAACATGCGGTTGATCGGCTGTTTGTTATTGGCGCTGACGTCGAACCAGGCGCTGGCCCAGGCTTGTGTCGTGCATAGCCAGGCAGAACGGCTCGATGTAAAAGTCTGCCAGCAGAACCGCAATATTCCGCAGAAACTGTTCGCCGACGGCTTCTGCCAGCCAAACCTTGCCGGACAAAAAGTCGAGGTACAGTACGTCGATCAATGCCCTGGCGGCGCGTTTGGCATCTGCAGCAATGCCCAGGTCGCCAATATGCCCTACCGCCAGGATATTCACTATTACGGCGTAGCCAGCGATGCGGCCTATTTGCAGCCGTTCTGTGAAGGACAAAGTCAGGGCAACTGGCTCAAACCTTAAGCGAGCCAGTCCAGAGTCAGGATCAATCGCCGCTCACCCGGCGTCAGCTGCGGCGAACGATGGATCAGGCCCATGCCCTCATTTCCATGCCACTTCTCGCCTTTGAGCAGCGCCACATCGCCACAGCCAAACTGCTGAACCGCATGCGGGTCACCCGGCTCAGCGTCAGGTTGCCCCAGACATCGACGATCCATCACACCTTCCTTTAGCCACTGGCTGCCCACGCCAGCGTACGTGGTGATCAGCCGTACCGGCACATGGTCGACGTGAAAACGCGGGCACATGGCCTTGTCCAGCGTTCGCAGGCGCAGGCCGACACGTTTGGCGCCCAGCAGGCAGGCAAACGCACTGACCAGCCAGGAGACATCGGTGATGAAGCCTTCATAGCCATGCAGATCGCCAAAGCCTGCGGCGAGACCGTCCAGTGCCGGTTGCGCGTCCTCGTGCGGCAGGTCGAGCACCCGCGATTCGGCCAGAGGCTGATCCATGGAAAGCACCATTGCCGCAAAATCACTGATGTGCGCCGGCAGTTGACGTTGCCAGACCGCCAGGTTGGTATCGTCGTCCAGAATTTGCGTCAGGATCCGCGGGGTATCGCCCTGAACCTGGCGTACCGGCACTTCCCGCTTCGGATTGGGCGCCAGCATCACGCTGCCGCCTCGTCATGCCAAGGGCCGAACGGATCCGGCAGCAAACGCCAACTGTCGACACCCAGGGCCATTTCCGCGTCACTGAGCAGGCAAGCGTCCAGCTCGGCGGTCAGTTGCGTGAAGTCGATATTCTGGCCGATGAATACCAGCTCCTGCCGGCAATCACCGGTGGCGGGAAGCCAGTTTTTCAGGATGGCTGCGGTGCTTTCCTCATCTTGCGGCCATTGGCTTTTCGGCACGAACCGCCACCAGCGCCCAGCGAATCCATGTCGCATCAAGCCGCCGGCCTGGGACCAACTGCCCGCTTCCTCATGTTTGCTGGCCAGCCAGAAGAAGCCCTTGGAGCGCAGGAGCTTGCCATTGGTCCACGGACGGTCGATAAAACTGAAAAAACGCTGGGGATGAAACGGCCTGCGCGCCCGGTAAGCTGCCGAAGCGATGCCGTATTCTTCTGTTTCGGGCACGTGCTCACCGCGCAGCTCCTGCAGCCAGCCCGGTGCTTGAGCCGCGCGCTCGAAGTCGAAAAGGCCTGTGTCGAGGATCTTTTCCAGCGGTACTTGGCCCATAACCATGGGAATGATCTGCGCCTGGGCGTTGAGCCGTTCCAGAATCGCGATCAACTCCTCCCGTTCGTGACGGCCAATCAGGTCGATTTTGCTGATCAGAATCACATCGGCGAACTCGATCTGCTCAATCAACAGATCAGTAATGGAACGCTCATCCTCCTCCCCCAGGGTTTCGCCGCGTGAAGCGAGGCTTTCGGCCGCCTGGAAATCCAGCAGGAAATTGACCCCATCGACCACCGTTACCATCGTGTCCAGCCGTGCCACATCGGCCAGGCTGCGGCCTTGTTCATCACGAAAAGTAAAGGTTTCCGCCACCGGCAAGGGTTCGGAAATCCCCGTGGACTCGATCAGCAGATAGTCGAAACGGCCTTCCCTGGCGAGCTGGCCGACTTCTTCCAGCAGGTCTTCACGCAACGTGCAGCAAATGCAGCCGTTACTCATCTCCACCAGTTTCTCTTCAGACCGGCTTAGGGTGACATCTCGCTGGACTTCGCTGCCATCGATGTTGATCTCGCTCATATCGTTGACGATCACCGCGACGCGCAGGTTGTCGCGATTGCGCAGGACGTAATTGAGCAGTGTGCTTTTACCGGCGCCGAGAAATCCGGACAGCACGGTTACAGGGAGACGATTGGGCACCAGGTATATCCTCATCGGGCGGGCCGCGCTGATGCGGTTGAATGCATGTCGCGGCTCTTTTCTTCAGGCTTGGGTTCGGTTCAAGGTCTAAGCCTTTTTAATGTTATAGTATAACAACAACATTTAACCAGCCTCTCGGCTCCACCGGTCTGAAGTAAAAAACATGCGCAGTTTTCTGAAATTCGTATTCGCAAGCCCGATGCTGCTATTGGCGCTAGATGCTTCAGCCCAGAGCCCTATGTTGGCAAACTGCACTCGCAGCGCGAATTTACTGGCCTGTGTCGATGGGCAAGGTAATGCCTACAGCGTCATGACGGCCGGAAACACCCTGTATCTCCGTGGATTTGAAGTAAATGGCCGCCGCTATTGGGCACAAACCACTAGCCGCTATGGCCAGCTGACGTTCTTTACCGGAATAGCTTCTGACGGAGAGACCTGGGTGGGATACAGCCGGCGCGTAGGTTGGACGACACTCAACCGTTTCTCGAGCTCGGGTGGAAGCACTGGGAAATTTTTATGCGGACGCATAAGCGGTTGCCAGGACGCACCACGCTGATGTTTCACGTGGAACGGTACGAAAAGCCCTCACACCCAGCAAAATGAAACTGCGTTCATGAACTAGTGCTCGTCGAACACACTGTTATAGTATAACGTTTGTTGTGTACCTATGACGGACCTTGAATATGAATGCGTTCACTCTGCCGGACGTTGCCGCGCAGGCTTCGCGCCAGGCCTTGGCCCTTGACTGGGTAGGCATGTGCGGCATCGCGGTACCCGTATTGATCGACGGTCAGCGTCTTAACGCGATCGCTGATGCCGGTGTCAGCCTTGACGACGGTGAAGCCCGAGGCATCCATATGTCACGCTTGTACCTGGCGCTGGAGCTGCTCGAAAGCGCAGCGCTGTCTCCCATGCTGTTACGCCGAATCCTCCAGCAATTCCTCGACAGTCACGCCGGTCTGTCCGACGCCGCCTCGCTGAGCATTTGTACCGATCTACTGTTCAAGCGCCCTGCGCTAGTCAGCCCACTGGCTGGCTGGAAGCGCTATCCGGTCAGCATCGAGGCCCACCTGAAAAATGATGTGTTCCACGTGGAACTGACCATTCAGATTGCCTACTCGTCCACCTGCCCTTGCTCGGCCGCGCTCGCTCGTCAGTTAATCCAGCAGCAATTTGTAGACGACTTTGCCAATAAAGCGCTCGAGCACGCCGGAGTCCTGGCCTGGCTAGGCTCATCAAAAGGCATCCTCGCCACGCCTCACAGTCAACGCAGCACGGCCACGGTGAAGCTGAGACTGAACAGCGACGTCGACGAATTGCCGCTGCTGTCGCTCATCAACGAAGCCGAAGCAGCCCTCGGCACGGCCGTACAAACCGCCGTGAAACGGGCAGACGAACAAGCCTTCGCCCTCGCCAATGGTCAAAACCTAATGTTCTGTGAAGACGCCGCGCGGCGGCTGAGCATGGCTTTGAGGCGATCCCCCGATATCGCCTCCCTCGATGTGCGAGTGGTGCACGCCGAAAGTTTGCATGCCCATGACGCTGTGGCACAAAGCCGTTGGGTCAGGGAGGCACTGTGATTCGTTGCCAGTCATTGCGCTGGGGCGCCCCGGGCCACCCCCTCACACCCCCGTTGAACATAGAGCGGCCGGCGGGAAGCCTGACGGCCATCGTCGGAGCCAACGGTGCGGGCAAAAGCAGCCTGCTGAAAGTGCTGGCGGGCCTGCAAAAACCCCTATCCGGCAAAGTCGTGCTGGATGTTCCACGTCGCGGCAGCGTCTCGTTTCTGGCGCAACAGCAACATCTGGATCGGCAATTTCCAATCAGCTTGCAAGAGCTGGTGGCGGCGGGATCCTGGGGGAGCAGGCACACGCCAGCGATGCGCCGCCATCGCTTGAAAGCCGTACTGCAAGACTGGGCGTTGGATGGCCTGGAGCATCGCTCGTTAATGGCGTTGTCGGGAGGCGAGTTGCAACGCGCCCTTCTCGCCCGTTTGAGTTTGGCTGAAGCGCCCCTGCTGTTGCTCGACGAACCCCACGCCGCCCTCGACGAACAAGGCCAGGCGCTACTGTGGAAACACCTTCACGGCTGGCATGCCGAAGGCCGCACCCTGGTGGTGGTTTGTCATGATCTCGCTGCGGTGCGCCAACATATTCCTCATACACTATTGGTCAGCCAGGCCGGTTGCACGCTGGGCCGCAGTGTCGATTTGATTTCCCAACAACCCCTCACGCAGGTGGCCTGATGCTCGCGGCCACCCATCTCTGGCAACCCTTTCAGGAATTTGTCTTCATGCGCCGGGCGCTGCTGGGCGGCCTGGTATTGGCGTGCAGCACGGCACCGCTTGGGGTGTTTTTGATTCTGCGACGCATGAGCCTGATAGGCGACGCCGTCGCTCATGGCATCTTGCCCGGAGCCGCACTGGGTTTCTGGTTTGCCGGGCTGAGCCTGCCAGCCCTGACGCTGGGCGGACTCGGTGCAGGCTTGAGCATGGCCGGGGTGGCAGCCTGGATTACCCGTCGCACCGGTCTGCGGGAAGACGCCAGCCTTGCGGCGATCTATCCCATTTCCCTGGCCGCCGGTGTGTTGATTCTTGGTATGGCCGGCAAACGCCTGGACTTGCTGCACCTGTTGTTCGGCTCCGCGCTGGCGGTAGATGGCCCGACACTTACCGGCATGCTCTGGGTTTCGGGGGTCAGCCTGCTCGCGATGGCGCTGATTTACCGACCGCTGTTGCTCGACACCCTGGACCCTCTTTTCCTGCAAACCGTCAGTCGGCTGGGCCCACTGGCCCATGGCGTATTTCTGACCTTGGTCGTGCTGAATCTGGTCATCGGCTTCCAGGCCATCGGTGCACTGATGGTGGTCGGTTTGATGATGTTGCCGGCTGCCGCTTCACGATTCTGGAGCCGCCGTTTGCCGGTTCTGATGGGAGTCGCGGCGCTGCTTGGATGTGTGTCGGTGTGGCTCGGACTGCTGTTGTCATTCCACTTCTCGCTACCCAGCGGGCCGGCCATCGTACTGGTGGCGGGCGCGTTGTATCTGCTGTCCGTAGTGTTCGGTCCGGTGCACGGTTTGCTGCGTCGCCCGCCTTTACTCACATCCCAATGAGGTGTTTCCCGATGCGCGTTCTGCTCGTGCTGTTCAGTCTGATGCTGTCCTTATCCACGTCTGCAGCCGAAAAGCTCCAAGTGGTGACCAGCTTCAGCATCCTTGCCGACATGACCCAAGAGGTCGGCGGCGAGCATATCCAGATCACCAACCTGGTGGGGCCGGACGCGGATGCTCACACTTACGAACCCACCCCAGACGACGCCAAGGCGTTGCTCAGCGCCAAACTGATCATCAAGAATGGTCTGGGTTTTGAACCGTGGCTGGATCGCCTGGTCACCAGCACCGAAACCAGCGCACCGGTGATCAGCGCCAGTCGCGGCGTTATTCCTCGTTCGCTGGATGAAGAGGGCGAGACCGTCCCCGACCCGCATGCCTGGCATAACCTGGCAAACGCCGAGCTGTACGTCAGGAACATCACCAAGGCGCTGGAGACCGCCGACCCGGCCCACCAGGCCGACTACGAACGTAACAGCCAGGCGTATCTGAAAAAGATCTATGCGCTGCTCGCCGATGCCAAGGCCAAGCTTGGTGCCTTGCCACCGGGCAATCGCAGGATCGTGACGTCCCACGATGCCTTCGGCTACCTGGGACAGGCCTATGGCATTGAGTTTATCGCGCCCCAGGGGCTGTCCACTGAACGGGAGCCCTCGGCCGCCGATGTCGCGGCGCTGATTACCCAGATACGCCAAGCAAAAGTAAAAGCCGTGTTCATGGAGAACATCAAGGACGCGCGCCTGCTCAAGCAGATAGCGGCTGAAAGCGGTGCGCACATCGGCGGCACGCTGTACTCCGATGCGCTGGCGGCCAGCGGGCCGGCCAGTACCTTCATCGGGCTGTTCGAGTACAACCTGAATACGTTGTACGACGCGTTGCGCCGGCCATGATTTGCAAGCGCCCTTGAACGAACTTCCGTGGGAGCAAAGCTTGCTCGCGACGCGCACGAGCCTTGCTGCCACAGATCAACCAGCTCATGTACGCCAGAGCGGGATTCAAGCCCTCGGCTTGACCGTCCCGCAATCCTGCCCCAGCCACACGGCGCGAGTGTCCAGGCTGCCGTTCTGCTGGATACCGGTGGCATTGAATGTGCCGTTCACCGCCGTAGTGAATTCCCGATCACTCTGGAATGTCGCGACCCCATTGCCTTGGGCTTTCGGACAACTGAAACGAAACTTCCACTGATTGCCGGTGCGCTCGGTGATCTGCTGCTTGCACCCCGATTGCGGGTCTTGCAGCGGAATGTCATTGGTCTGGACCTGCTCCGGGGTCAGGCATACGCGAATACCCTTGCCACCCATGGTGATGCCCTGCTTTTCCAGCATCGCCCGTTGCTCCGGGGTGATCTGGTTTTGCAGTTGGCCAAGAATCAGTTGCAGGTCCGGCAGATTCTGGTTGTCGACCTTCATATTGCTTGTAGTCAGTTCCCACAACCCTGGTTGAAGCATCTGCGCCTGAGCCGCCACAGAAACCGACAAACCAATCGTCAGGGCCAAACCCAGCAGACAAACTTTCATCACAAGCACTCCAGAGGACAGGTGGCCGTTAGACGTCTCCCACAGGCTTCGGTTCAGGCTCGGCAGGAGTGAATTAATTAGCGACATCCGTCGTGGAACATGGTCTGTTAAGCATTGAAACTTCAGGAGCAAGGCTGCCCCATGGATTACTTCGGCCCGCATGTTTTCGGTTACCTGATCGCACTGCTTCACACTCTGGGTTCCATCGCCGCCGTTCACGCGGTGCTTACGGTGCGCACCGCTCAGGGTTCCATCGCCTGGGCCCTGTCGTTGGTATTTATCCCCTACCTGACATTGATTCCCTATCTGGTTTTCGGCCGGAGCACGTTCGACGGCTATATCAAGGCGCGCCGGCAAGCCAACGAAGAAATGCGCAAAGCGGTTTCCGAGCTGAACTGGCGGCCATGGGTCGAAGAAGCCCTCGCCGCCCGCGCCTCTGAGGCCTACGCCTCGTTACGGGCGATGCCCAAGCTGGGCCGCACGCCGTGCCTGGCGAACAACCAGGTGCGCTTGCTCATCAATGGCTTCGCCACATTCGAGGCGATTTTCGAGGCCATTGAGAGTGCCCGGGAAGCCGTGCTGATTCAGTTTTTCATCATCCACGACGACCGCCTCGGTCAACGTCTAAAAACGCTGCTCCTGAAGAAAGCCGCCGAAGGTGTTGCGGTGTATCTGCTGTATGACCGCATTGGCAGCCATTCCCTGCCCCACCGCTACGTCCAGGCTTTGCGTGATGGCGGGGTCCATGTCAAAGCCTTCGCCACCCGTAGCGGCTGGCTCAACCGATTCCAGGTCAATTTTCGCAACCATCGCAAAATCGTCGCGGTGGACGGCGTCTTGGGTTTCGTTGGCGGCCATAACGTGGGCGATGAGTACATGGGTGAAAAGCCGCCCTTGGCGCCATGGCGCGATACCCATGTGGAAGTACGCGGGCCCGTCGTGGCGAGCATGCAAGAGTCGTTTGCTGAAGACTGGTTCTGGGCGGCCCGCTCATTGCCGCCGCTCATCCTGCCGGACGCGTACCCGGATGATGGCGTACTCTGCCAGTTGCTGGCCAGCGGCCCGGCCGACGCGTACGAAACCTGTTCACTGTTTTTTGTCGAAGCGATCCATGCGGCCAGCGAACGTGTCTGGATCACCACGCCGTACTTCATTCCTGATGAAGCGGTATTCGCTGCGTTGCGCCTGGCGGTATTGCGCGGGGTAGACGTGCGCATCTTGCTGCCCTCACGCCCGGACCATAAGGTCGTCTACGCGGCGTCGAGCCTGTACGCGTTCGAAGCCGTACGGGCCGGCGTGCGGGTGTTTCGTTATGAGCCGGGCTTCCTGCACCAGAAAGTCGTGCTGATTGACCGGGAAATCAGCGCCATCGGCAGCGCCAACCTGGACAATCGTTCGTTCCGGCTCAACTTCGAGGTGATGCTACTGACCGTGGATATTTCGTTCGCCACTCAGGTCGAGCAGATGCTCGAGGACGACTTCGCC
Source organism: Pseudomonas sp. N-1-13 (assembly GCF_057787095.1). Classification (NCBI taxonomy): domain Bacteria; kingdom Pseudomonadati; phylum Pseudomonadota; class Gammaproteobacteria; order Pseudomonadales; family Pseudomonadaceae; genus Pseudomonas; species Pseudomonas sp. N-1-13. The sequence continues at coordinate 5,837,746 of NZ_JBYNRI010000001.1, forward strand.
CAAGCGCTGGAAATAGACAAACAGGAAAGCCGGGAGACCCACCGCCTGCAGAAGATCGGCATGCGGATCGCCCGGCTTATTTCCCCGATACTCTAAGTGGCACACATCTGATCAAGGGGTATAGATGTCGTCGCGAGTCCAGGGCAATTCATGGCTGCCATCGGCGTGCGTCTTCACCGCCAGGATCTGGTGCAGGTTGATCCACCCCTTGGCGAATGCGTAGGCGCATCCGGCCAGATAAAGCCGCCAGATCCGCAGCGCTTGCTCCGGCACTTCTTTGGCGGCGGCCTCAAGGTTGTCTTCCAGCCGCTCACTCCAATGATCGAGCGTGCGGGCGTAATGCATGCGCAGGCTTTCCACATCGACAATCTCCAACCCCGCTTCGCTGATCTGGGCGGAAATCATCGACAGGTGCGGCAGCTCGCCATTGGGGAACACATACTTCTCAATGAACTCGCCCGCGCCACGTCCGACCGGGCGGCCATCAGTGTGCTTGGCGGTGATGCCATGGTTCATCACCAAGCCACCCTCGCGAACCGCGCCGAAAAGCGTTTTGCAGTACTGCTGGAGATTGGCATGACCGACATGCTCGAACATGCCGACGCTGACCACCTTGTCGAAGCGACCGTCCTGGGGCAGGTCCCGATAGTCGAGCAACTGCAACTCCACTTGATCCTCCAACCCCTGCGCCTTGACCCGTTCCCGAGCGAGGGTCAGTTGCGCCTGGCTGAGGGTAATGCCGAAGACCCTGGCGCCGAATTCCCGGGCAGCGTAACGGGCCAAACCACCCCATCCGCACCCCACATCCAGCAGATAATCACCGGGTTGCAGACGCAGTTTGCGACACAGATGGCGGAATTTGGCTTGCTGGGCTTGTTCGAGGGTTTCGCTACCGGTCTCGAAATAGGCACAGGAATAAGCCATGTCGCTGTCGAGCCACAGCTGATAGAACGCGTTGGAAAGGTCGTAATGATAGGAAATCGCCTTGGCGTCGGTTTCCTTGTCGTGAACTGAACGCACGGGTTGATTCGCGCCATCGTCTTCCATCAGCGCCTGACTCAGTTCATCACAGACGCGAATGACTTCGTTGATCGAACCTTCGAGTTCCAGCTTGCCTTCTACAAACGCCGCACCCAGCGCGTTCAGACTGGGGTGGGTGAATTGCGCGACCATTTGTGGGTCCTTGACCACGATCGTGACGCTGGGGTCGGCACCCAACGTAAACTCATGGCCGTCCCAGAGCCGCAGCCGAAGCGGTAAATGCAGATTCTGTAAGGCCGGTGGAAGTTGCGCGAGCATGAGATATCCCCCTTGTTTCAGACGACTGAAATGAGGGTAGACCATCCTAGAAAAATAGCAGGCTATCGAATTTATAGCCTTTTTCTATCGCCTTCCACATCTACTGTTCTAACCAGTAACTCCCTGAAGGGGTACACCCTCTGCGTAGCTGACTATGAGTATGGCCTACAGTTCGCCGAAATTCCCCTTTGGTCGAGGGTCTCGATTTTCAACAGTGGTTCCTGAAACCGCAAAAGACGCCCGGCATTACCCAAGACCAGCAACGTGCTCACGTTATGCAGCAATGCCGCGATCATCGCCCCAGCCGCGCCAAGCCAACCGAATGCGGCGAAAGCGATGATCGCCAGCGTCCAGCCCAACCCGATGATCACGTTGACCTGCAACGTGCGCCTGCATCGACGACTCAGGCGCACGCAGGTGCCGAGGCGGCGCAGGTCACTGCCGATCAATACAATGTCCGCCGACGCAAGCGCGATGTCCGAGCCACCCGCCCCCATCGCTATGCCCACTACTCCGGCCTTGAGCGCCAGGGAATCATTGATGCCATCCCCCACCACCATGGGTCGCAAGCCGTGGTCGATCTCGGCCATGACCCGTTTAAGTTTGTCTTCAGGCAAAGCGTGAGCCTGCACTTCGCCAATACCGATTTCCCGCGCCAGTCTGTTGGCTACGCTCTGGCGGTCCCCGGTCAGCAACAACTGGCGCCCCAGGCCCAGCGCCCGCAACTCAGCCATGGCCTGGCGCGCTTCCGGCTTGGTGCTGTCGGCCAACAACAGCCAGGCGATGAACGTTCCCCCCAAGGCCAGGCCGGCAATAGGTCCGTCATGGTCAGGGATCGGCGAAGTCTCGATCCCCAACCGGGCGAACAACTCAGCCCGACCAAGAGCCGCCTCACCTTGGTCGGTCATCGCCACCACACCCAACCCTTGGTGTTCGTGGATTTCGGTCAGCGGCAGATATTTTTCCGGCGCCACCAACCCAGCCAACGCACGACTGACCGGATGGCTGCTGGCCGAACCGAGGCTGGCGGCCAATGGCAGCAGAAAGGATTCATGCTCGCGGACGCTGTCGATGGATTGCAGGCGAAGGATGCCGTGGGTGAGCGTGCCCGTTTTGTCGACGACCAGCGAGGTCAGGTCCGCCAGTTCCTCCAGGAAGGCCGCACTACGGATCAGGATTCCATGACGCGCCGCGACTGCGATGCCGGCAACCGCCGTCGCCGGAGCTGACAGGACCAGTGAGCAAGGACACGCTGCCACCAACACCGCCAGCATCGCCTGGGCGTCGTTTGTAACGAACCAGGTCACCGCCGCCAACAGCAACACCAGCACCAGATAGCTGGCGGCGTACCGTTCAAGCAACCGGGTGATGGGCGGCTTGGAACGCTCGGCGTTTTGCATCAGGGCAATGACTCTGCCCAGCGTCGACTCATCCCCCGTGCGAGTCACTTCCAGGCGTAGCAGGCCATCGAGGTTGATCGCGCCCCCAAAAACCTCAGTGCCCACCAGCGCCTCCAACGGCACCGCCTCACCCGTAATGGGCGCGGTGTCGAGACTGGCCTGGCCAGACAGGACCCGGCCATCCACCGGCACCCGATCACCGGCGCGCACTTCCACCACATCGCCGGGTCGGAGCGTGGCGTTGTCGACTTCGATTATCGAGCCGTCGGCCTGAACCTTGCGCCCCTGGCTTCGGGTCAGTTGGGCGAGGGCATCGATGGCTTCCTGGGAACCGAGGACGCTGCGCTCCTCCAGCACGTGACCGAAGGTCATGATGATCGGCAACAGCGCAGCCGTCAGCAAATCCCCCGTGGCCCAAGCGCCGAGCATGGCCAGGGCAATCAGTTGATCGGTGACGCCATGCAGGCTCGGATATCGCAAGCTGTACCAGGCCGAACGCATCACCGGTACAGCCACCAACACGGAGGCCGCCCCCCACAGTAGTTGGCTGACAGCGTTCTGCTCCGGCGCCCACCCGCGCCATACCAGACCCAACGCGAGCAGACCGAGGGCAATCATCGCCAGCGTCAGTTGCCGCGCAACCGTACGCTGTTCGCTGGAAGACAACATGGACGCGGTGAGGGTTTCGGCGTTCATTGCTCAGCTCCCTGAATGATCAGGCGGGAATCGTCTTGCGGATCGACCGTTGTCACCGAACCGGCCTGGCGAAGAATGCCGGGTATACGTTCGCGATAAAGGCGTAGCAACATCTGAGGATCGCTCTCCTGAGTCTTCGCCAGGCTGAGGACCGTAGCGATGTCAGCCGAGGCTTTGGCGAGCCGTTCACTGGCCTGAGCATGGGCAATCTGAAGGGCACGGTCGGCGTCCTCGCGGGCGGTCTGGGTCAGTTTCTCGGCTTCGGTGCGGGCGTTCGCCACGGCTTGGTCCGCCTGCTGGCTAGCGGTCAGTACCGCATTGAACGCACTCACCGCAGGGCCCGGGAGGTTCGATTGCACATCGACGCGCACCACCTCGATCCCTAGCCCCTGCCCTGTCGCGGCAAGATCGGCCAAGCGTCGATTGATGCCCTGGAGCAGATCACTGCGCAAGCGTTCACGGCTCTCGGCCGCTTGGTTATCGCGGCCGATCAATTCGGGGCGAGCCACGAGAATCGTATCCAGGTCCCGAGCTGCAGTAAGACTTATGGCGCTGCGGGTGACCAACCGGTCCAGCGCCGGCAACACATGCTCGCCCTGTACAACGAAGGCATAGGGCTCGCTGACTTTGTAGAACACCCGCACATCCAACTGCACCACTCCCGCGTCACCGGTCAATAGATAGCCAGAACCGGCCAGCGCATCGCTGACCGGTGAGGCAAAACTGGCGACGCGGTCAGCCTGCAAAGCCGCATCCGAACGCAGCAGGTTTTCAACCCGCCGCTCCAGGACCCGATCCGCCGCCGGCAGCAAGATCACGTGTTCCACCGGACGAGGCCAAGCAAGCAAAAGGCCGGCATTCTGGACTCGATCCAGGGCGCCGAAACGCAGGATCACTGCACGACTCTGCGGATCAATCTGTCGCACATTTGAAAATGCCCAGGCCAGCGCGGCTAAAACCGTGACGGCATAGAGCGCCAGAAAGGCTAGCCGTCCGGCCTGAATCCAGGGGCTGACGGAGGTATTTGTTCCACGTGGAACCAAACTCATGGCCGTGTTCCACCTAAACGTTCCACGGATGGTGGGCCCTCTACCAAGGCGCGAAACGGTGCGGCGTCGGTGCGCAAAATCAGTTTCGTACCCGGGGAAACAATTGTTCCCAAGGTGTCCAGCGAGCGCAGAAGGTTGTAGAGCTGGGGGGACCCGGCGTATGCCTTGCTATAGATCCCGGCAGCTTCAACACGGGACTGCGCCTCGATCTCAGCCGCTTTCACCTTTGCATCGGCCTGAAGAATCCTCGCATCACGCTCTGCGGCAGAACGAATCTGCGCCGCTTCACGCTTACCAATGGCGGTGCGCTCAGTAGCAATGGTTTCACGCTCAGCGCGCATGCGATCCACCGTCGCAGTCAGCGTCACCGACGGTAAGGTCAAGCGCTCGATGCCAACTTGCAGCACCCGAACGCCGTAGGTGCTGAGCAATTGTTGATCAATCTGCTGCCGCAAATGAGCTTCAAAATCGGCGATGCGCACTTGGCTGGCATCGGTGTTGACCAGGCTGGCCAAATCAAAACTGGCGGCGGTGGTTTCCAAGGCTGAACCAACGAACGTGCGAATCTGCCGTGCAGCTTCATCCGGTTGATTCTGCACCGCACGCATAAAGCGCTGAACGTTTTGCGGGTCACCCTGCACCTGCCACGCCACGTAGGCCTGAACAATGATCCGCAATCCGTCGCGGGTACCCACGTCCTGAAGCCCGCTGGAGGTGGTGCGTAATCGCAGGTCCACCGGGATCGCCGCTTCGAACGGTGCCGGCCAGTGCCAGTTCAAACCTGGTTGCAGCAGCACCCGCGCCGGATTGCCGAAACGGGTAATGACCGTCGCCTCTCCCGAGCGCACTTGCACCAGGCTGGAGGCAGCGATAGCAAACGCCACCAGCAGCGCCGCCCAGCCCACCCGGCCCCAAGGAAACGGGCCGGCCACATGTGGATCGTCATGATGGTGATGATGCCCGTGGTGATGGTGGTGGCCGGCATGAGCGTGACCGGGATGATCATGGTGATCATGTGAAGAAGACTGGCTCAATGGGCAGCTCCTGGCTGGACCGGGTTAGGCGGCGAGGCGGGATCCGCCGGCAGCGTGAACGTACGCAAATCGAGGGTGGGCGCGTTGCTCCCAGCCCCCAGGCGATGATCGAGAATCAGCAGCTTTGCATTGCCAAGTCCCTGGCTTAGCTGGCTGAGATATTGCTCCAGCACAAAAGCATGGCCAGCCGTTGCGTAGGCTTGGCGTTCGGCGTTGAAGCGCAAGTCGGCGGCTTGGGCGGTCGCATTGATTTCTCGGGCGGTGGCTTGAGCCTGGTCATGGATGATGCTGGCTTGCAACTGCGCCTGGTTAGTCTGCTGCGCTGCGGCACCACGCTCCCGGGCGATCAGGGCCTGGGCGCCAATCTGCGCCGCTTGCACGCCGTGATAGGCATTGGCGGCGCCGGCCGGCGGATGAATCGCTTCGACCACCGTTGCCAGAATTTCCACACCGCTGTCGAGCCTCTGCAAGTCAGCCTGTACTGCACGGCCGATTTCATCCGCCAGACTGATCCGATCGACACCCAGCAAACCATCGAGCGTCCGCGAGGCGAACTCATGCACCAGGACGCGGCTGGCGGTGCTGCCGATCAGCGCGGGCACATCGGCACTGTTGTAGGTGGCCGCCAGTGCCGCCGCGTCGGTAAGGCCGATGCGATAGACAAAACGTACGTCCATGTTGACGATCTGGAAGCTCTGCTGGTCGGCTCGGCGGCTGGCAATGACTTGGGATTTTTCGTTCACATGACCGGCGTCCCACAATCGATTGGCAGCCGCGGGTGCCGGTCCTTCCACTGAATCAGCCTCGGTAACCATCCGGTTGCCGCCGACGCTGGTGGCCAGTTCATGCACGACGCCGTTCTCGACGTTCAACACCCTGCCCAACGGCCACGGCAAGCCGACTTGCAGGCCAGGGCCGAATACTTCCACCGGTTTACCAAAGCGCTCGTAGATGCCCCGCCCTTGCAACGCAACCTCATGCACACCAGTCAGCAGCCACCCCACCAAGGACACTAGCGCCACCACCGGCAAAAAGGCGCGACGCATGTAGCTGAACGCCCAGATCTGACGCAAGTCGATCCCGAAATGGCTGTGCAGCTCATGTTGCAGCGCCGACAACGGCCGTGGTGGCCAGCGCAACAGGTCGGCGACGACGCTTCGGCCCAGCAATGATGGCTCCAGGGAATCCCGGCGCGGGCTGAACAACGACAGCAATGCGCGCAGTAACAATTCCGCCGCCACCAGAGCCGGCAGCACCCCCATCAGCACGGCCAGGCGCACCGGCCAGATGGACGTTTGTGCGGCGAACAGCACGCACAAGGCGCCCAGCACCAGTACGACAATCGCCACCCGGGTCAGTTGAGCCAGCGCCTGGGCCTCCGGCCATTGCTGAGGGGATTGCTGGACCCACTGACGCTCCAACACCAACAACCCGAACGCCAGCAGCAAAGAGAGCACCGCTCCCACACTGGCCGACACGCCGAGCTCGGTCGCAGGTAATTCCAGGTTCCAGGTTTGCTCCAGACTGAACAGCACCAGGAGTGCCCAACCGAGCAGCCACAATGTGGGGCCGCCGATGTGCTTGAGCAGGGCGATCCAACGGACACTGATTCGATCCAGCAGGCGCTCATACCAGCCATGGTCATCCACCGGCGGGGTTTTAGAAACCGGGATATCCATAACCGGCATCAACGCCCTGCCCCGCCACTGGGTGATCCACCAGGCCGATTGCAGACCCGCCACCAGCACCCATACTCCGGCACTCTGACTGACCAGCAGCGGCGGCCACATCGACTGCGGCGAGAACAACCCGATGAAAAACGCCACCACCAGGCCCATGCCCGCTACGCCACCCAACCCGAAGGCGATCCGCCTCAAACGACGCCCCTGAAAGAGCGCCTGCTGGAACCGCGGCAACTGGGCTACCTCTGCCCCCTCGACATCAAGATCGATTTGCATACCACCCCGACGCGGCTCTGTTACATATCGTTACCTTATAACGACTCTTGTGAAATTTATGTTTGAGCACCTACTCGCAAATTCTCGACCCTGGCCCTTGACCGAGATATTCGAGAACGCACATATTACGATCATAATTTTTCTCAAGCCGAGCGGGAGAAGCGCCATGAGCAACTACGACGTGATCATTCTGGGCGGTGGCCCCGGTGGGTATAACGCGGCGATTCGCGCCGGACAGTTGGGCTTGAAGGCCGCCTGTGTCGAGGGCCGAGCCACCTTGGGCGGCACCTGCCTGAACGTCGGTTGCATGCCCTCCAAAGCATTGCTCCACGCCTCGGAGCTGTACGAAGCGGCCATGGGAACGCCATTCGCCAATCTGGGCATCGAAGTCAGCCCCACCCTCAACCTCGCTCAAATGATGAAGCAGAAGGACGAGAGCGTGGCAGGCCTGACCAAGGGTATCGAGTTCCTGTTTCGCAAGAACAAGGTCGAATGGATCAAGGGCTGGGGCCACATCGACGGGCCCGGCAAAGTGACGGTCACTGGTGAAGACGGCGGCAAGACCACACTGAGCGCCAAGGACATCGTCATCGCCACCGGTTCCGAGCCCACTCCCCTGCCGGGTGTGGCGATCGATAACCAGCGCATCCTCGACTCCACCGGTGCATTGTCCTTGAGTGAAGTGCCGCGTCATCTGGTGGTGATCGGCGCAGGCGTCATCGGCCTCGAATTGGGTTCGGTCTGGCGGCGTCTGGGCGCTGAGGTCACGGTGGTGGAATACCTCGATCGCGTCTGTCCTGGCGTGGATGGCGAGGCCGGCAAGACCTTGCAACGGGCCCTGGGCAAACAAGGCATCCAGTTCAAACTGAGCTCCAAAGTCACCGGCGCCACGTCTTCGGCCAGCGGCGTGCAATTGCAGGTTGAGCCTGCAGCGGGCGGCGAGACGCAGCTCTTGGATGCGGATTATGTGCTGGTCGCCATTGGCCGTCGGCCGTATACCCAGGGGCTGGGGCTTGAGAACGTCGGCCTCAGCACCGACAAACGCGGCCTGCTCGCCAACAAGGGCCACCGCACCGAAGCGCCCGGCGTGTGGGTGATCGGCGACGTGACATCCGGTCCGATGCTGGCCCACAAGGCGGAAGACGAGGCCATGGCCTGCATCGAACAGATCGTCGGCAAGGCCGGCGAGGTCAACTATGACCTGATCCCCAACGTTATCTACACCCGTCCAGAACTGGCCAGCGTCGGCAAGACCGAAGAACAGCTCAAGGCTGAAGGCCGCGCCTACAAGGTCGGGAAGTTTCCGTTCACGGCCAACAGCCGGGCGAAGATCAACCACGAGACCGAAGGTTTCGCCAAAGTACTGGCCGATGAACGGACCGATGAAATCCTCGGCGTACACCTAGTGGGGCCAAGCGTCAGCGAGATGATCGGGGAATACTGCGTCGCCATGGAGTTCAGCGCCTCAGCCCAGGACATCGCGCTGACTTGCCATCCGCACCCTACCCGCTCGGAAGCCTTGCGCAAGGCGGCGATGAATGTCGAAGGGATGGCGACACAGATGTAATGCGTGAACTTATCCACAACACGCTGGGAGCAAGGCTTGCTCCCCGCGTATCTGGATGTCTACAAAGCTTAACGAGCCGAAATCCGGGCCTTGCGCTGGCGACGGCTGATCAATCCCAGCCCCAGCGCCACCACCAGCAGGCCACCGGCTATTTGCAGCCAAACCTTATAGGGCCGTAACACCGAACGAATCGGCTCCAGCGCCTGGGTAACGTAGCGTTTGTCCGCGTTACGAAAATCAGGATAAGGGCAGTGGCGGCCAAAATCCCAGGCCCACTCCACGTAAGGGCCGTGCTGCACATAACGTTGATACAACGCACGTTGCTCCGCCAGGTTGGAGTTGTACCCCACCGCGGCGCACAGCACCGCCGCAAACGCATGGCTGGTATGGGGCAGGTTGTCGGCCGCCTGGCTCGCCAACGCCGTGGCGACAAAACGGTAATGATAACGCGCGTCCGGTTGCGCGGCGCTGGCCTGCTGGCGTTGCCACTCGCCTTCGCTGATCAGCGGTCCAACCTTCAGGTCGGCGGGTTCAAGGCTATAGTTGCCGCCAAAGGTGGCGTAGTCCGGCGCCATCTCGTAACCGAGCAGTTCCATACCGTGGGTACGCGCGAACCAGGATGCATTGAAATACGCCTCGGCCCGTCGAGTGGGCCACCACCTGGACTCGGCCTCCTGGCGCAACTGCCCATACGCTCGGGCCTGGTTCTGTAGCTCGACGTTGTCGAAGTAGTCCGGCGCCTCGTCGTAACGTCCTTCTCGCAGCAAGCGACGCCCCAGCAGATTGCGCAGGTTCGCGGCCACCGGCAGTTGCACGTAATTGTCGCGATCCTGCTGGCTCAACGGCGGCACCGCCGGGACTTGAGCATCGACGTACTGCTTGAGCTCGTCGACGGTCAGCACCCGCTCAGCGACCGTAGCGGCGTCATACCAATAAATGCTCTGGCTGCGGTAGAGCTGATCGAAGGCTTGAAGGTAATCGCCCCGTTGCAAGGCCAGGATCGCGCTTTCGCCTTCGACCCGGCACTTGGGTTGCACGGACTCGTAATTCCAATCCGGCGTGCGTCGCTCGCCCCACGACTCGTCTTTGGGAAACGCCTGGGCGGCTTTGGCATAGGCCGCCGCCGCGGCGCCTTTGTCACCCTCGCGCACCGCCAGTTTGGCCCGCAGCCACCAGGCCAGCCCGCTATCCCCGGCCTTTTCCAGGAACGCCTTGGCGGCGGCATAATCGCCTTGCTGATAATTCACCGCCGCCAGACGATCGGCATTATCGAGACTGTCACGGGTGCTGGCTTGCAGCAACTTGACCAGCCGCTTCTCGCCGGCCGGTTGCTCACCGAATGACCAACCGATACGGCTGAGCAACGAAGCGGTGAGCAGTTGCTGCACTGCTTTGCCTTTGAGCTGGCGCATCAACTGCTCGTCCGGCAGCTCGCTCAGGTCACCGACCAATTGTTTCAACGAACTGTAGCCGACCTCGGAGCCCAGCAGGTTCTGGCTGGCGTAGAGTTCAATGGCACTGTTCCAATCGTCACGGGTGTAGGCAACCCGGGCTTCTTCGCCGAGGCTGGCGACACCCAGCTCCAACGGGTCGCTGAAGCCACTGATGCTCAACTGACGAGCCTGACGGAACGCCTCTTGAGCCTGCTCCAGCAATACGGCCGGTTCACCGCTGCCCGCCTCGCTGCTCATGGCGAACAAGGCCCGTCCCAGGGAATACGCGGCCCATGTGCTGCGCAACCGGCGCTCATGCGATGGCAACGCGAGTAACTGACGGAACGAATCGACCGCCAGCGCATGCTCGCCGGCGTTGAAGGCTGCCGCGCCGATCGCGTACAGCCGCAGTTCGGCAGGCAGATTCGCCGCTTCGGTGGTGACCTGCTGAACGTCGGTCAGCGCCCGCACCCGCTCCACCACCGCTTGCTGCGGCGGGGTCAGGCCAAGCCGTTCGGCCTTGTTGCGTTGTTCGACGTAGGCAGGCACATCACCATAACGCTGATCCGGGTTGGCCGTCGCATCGGAGGCCGACTTGAGCCCGGCTATGGCGTGGCCGAGGCGACTGATCTCGAAGCGAAAGCTGCCTTCGGGCAGATCCGCCAGCGATTGGCTGCGGTTATCCAGCAGGCGCATCGGGAAATCCGGTCCGCAGGCCAGCACCTGGCCCAACGGCAGGCTGAGGCTCAGACAGAGCAGACGACTGGGCCACTTACGGGTGAACATTGAAACCTCCTTGGTCAATTTTCGTACAGCGCGCCCAGCCAACGGCACGCTGGGCGCCGGCGGCCAGGCGGCCTTCCTGAATGCGGGTGAAGGTAAGCAGTCCGGGAGTTTGTTGCAACGTGTACCCCGCCAGCGCATCGGCACCGTCGCAGGCGCCAACGACCAAGGTCAGGCGTTGGGGCCAGGGGCTGTCGAGATTGCCCTGGTTAACCAACTCAATATCGTAAAGCCCGTCCTGTTCACGCACACGCAAGGCCAGGCGACTATCCAGGCGGTCTCCCCGCGCAACGGCACCGAGGGTGGTCAAACTCCAGGCACGTCGGTCATCCGCCAGCGGCAGGCGAAACCAGATCAGCCCGGCCAGATGTGTCGGCGGGTCGGCCCGCAGTTCTGTCACCAGCCCGGCCACTTGCTGCGGGTCGGCCAGCAGCTCACGACGTTCGCCGCCTTGATCGATCGGCACTTCACTTTCAACCACCGGCACACCACTGTCCTGAGTCAACAGCGCCATGCCGTAGGCTGGCAGGGCCAGATAGAACGGTCGCGTGGTAACACCGCTCCAGCGTTCGGCCCAGCGCAAAGCCTGTTTCGGGTCGAACAGCCCCTGCCGGGGATCACTGACCGCATGGACCTGCAACACGCTGCTGTCCACCGTCCGCAGCAGCCCTGGCAACGCAGGGCTGTCGAGCCAGGCAGGTAATGCCGTGATGCTCAGCCCCAGCGTGGCGGGCAGGGCTTGCCGCAAGCGGTTCAAAAATGCGCCATAGGCAGGCAGTCGCGCACTACCGGCGTCGTGGTCGATCTCGATCCCTACTGGGGCCAGGCCTTGCGCTTGCCAGTCGCTCAGCAGCTGCTGGATCTGCGCGATCACATCGTCCTGATCCAGAAATTTGAGCTGACCGTCCAGGCGTATCACTGCGATCAGCGGTCGACCGTCAGCCTTGAGCAGTTGCGCATCGATCCGCGCGCGGCTCCAGCCGGCCTGGGGAAAGGCCTGCAAGGCAAGAATGCGCAGGCTGGAAAAATCCCTGTGGCTTTGTTGCAGCGCCGGCACGTGAGCCGGCGTCCACTGGCGCTGCCAGACATAGAGTTGTTGATCGAGAGCCGGTGGCGGGGACTGTTCACAGCCGCTTAACAGCACTGCGGCAAGGATCAGCGATAGCCGGAAAAGAAAAGCCATGGAGTTTCAGCACCCAAAAAAGGCTGGCAGATTAACCCCTCCCGCGCCAGCCACAAATGAATTCATCCTCAGTCCCTGTCATCCAGGCTTACGCGCAATAATCACCTGACTCTTGGCCACCACCGCGTCCAGCGCCTGCTTGATCTGCGCGCCGCGTGGCGAATTGAGCACCGCTTGCCAGGTGTCGGCCCAATGGTTGAGCAACGGGTGGTCGGCATTGCTGAAATCGACTTTCGCTTCCCAGAACAACAGCATCCACATCGACCAGTAGAAACCGTACTGGCTGTGGCTCAACACCTCCAGCCCGGCCTCGCTGGCCATCGCCTTGAACTGCTCTTCACTGATGATGCGAATGTGGTTGGGCTTCTGGAAATACTCCGGCGCGGCGATGTCTTTTTGCAGATCTTCGGAGCTGGGGTGCGGCACGCTCAACAGGTACAGCGCGCCGGGCCGGCCGACCCGGACCAGCTCGGCGAGAAACTGCGCCGGGTCGTCGACATGCTCAATGACTTCCGTGGACACCACGCGGGTGACCGTACCATCGGCAATGGGCAGCGGGTTGCAGTCGGTCACATGGCATTCGACGTCACGCGCCGGAGTGTCGCTCAAGCGCTGGCGGGTGGCCTCGACCTTGGCCGCGTCGATGTCGGCGATGATGATCTTCGCCCCGCGCATGCCACAAAAATGCACGTTGCCACCGTCGCCGCAGCCAACGTCCAGCAATATGTCCTCAGGCGCAACCGGGAAACCGCTGAACAGCTCTCCGGTTTGCTGATTGAACCAGCCGCTGAGCATCGCATCGTGCAGCCCGAGCATATAGGGATCGACCTTGTCGGCCGCTGGTGTTGCGGGCGCGGGCGTACCCGTGGTGAGTTTCTTCAAAAGGCTCAGCATGAAGGGGCTCCAGAGACGGGAAGGACGGGACGGGCGGCACGCAGGCGTTCAACCAGTTGAGCTCCGCGCTGGCGCATGGGCATTTCAACCATCCGGTAGTTGAGTTCGCTCAACAGCCCGATCAGCGTCAAGGCACAGGCAAGGGCCAGCCAGGGATCACTCGCCATGTCCGGCGACTCCAACGGGGCGAAACGAAACCACAGCTCGCGCAGCAGGAAAAACACCGGGATGTGGATCAGATAAATCCCGTAGGAGCGGCTGCCAACCCAGGTCAACGCGGTTTTCAAAGGGCTGCGGGGCAGGAGATAGTCCCGGTCATAGGAGGCCACCCATACCAGCACGGCACTGAGCAGCGCGATGACCCCAAGACGGTAGAACGACAGATTGAAGTGTTCAGTGGCAATCCACGCCATCACGCCCCCCAAAACGACGATCAGCAACATCCCCGCTCCGGGCCAGCGCAGCCACTTGGGCTCGAACCGCCCGTACCCGTGCCGCAAGCTCCAGATCGACAGCAGCACGCCGAGGGCCAGGGCGTCGGTGCGGATCACCGAGAGCCATACCGCACGCCAGGTGAAAAACTGTACCAGCACCACCGCCAGCAACACCCAGACCAGATACCGGCGCGAGACGAACACCAGCAGCGGCAGAATCAAATAGAACTGCTCTTCCAGCGAGAGCGTCCAGTAAACAAAGCTCGCACCATATTCATACCGCATGAATGCATCAGCAAAACGCAAATTGGCGAATTGCAGAAAACCGGCCAGGGTCGCCTGTACGTTGGCTTGCACACTGCCAAACGCACCGGAACGATTAAAAAACAACGCAGCCAGCAGCATCAGCAGCAACCAGAGCCACGCCGACGGCAGCAGGCGAAACGCCCGGCGAATCCAGAATTCGCGGGCGGTGGCCCAGAACTGCCGAGAATTGTCACAACCGCGCAGTTGCGGGATCAGACTGCGGCCAATGACAAAGCCCGATATCGCGAAGAACAGATCCACGCCCCACCATAGTTGGAAGCTACCGGAAAGAGCCGACAGACGCGGCCATCCGCCGGGAAACGGCATGCCTTGTACGTGATGAAACAACACGCCCATCACCGCAACGGCGCGCAACAACTCGATGTCCATGATTCGCTTGCTGCTCATGCTGAGCTCCGGGTGGCAGGATCAGGTTTGCGGGCAATGATGACCTGGCTCTTGGGCATGAATTGATCGAGGACCTGCTTGATCGCCAGGCCATCGGGTCGTGTCAGCACGCCCTGCCAGAGACTCGCCCAGCTCTCCATCAGCGGCGGGTAAGGCGCCTGGATCCGGTCACGCACCGCCCCCTCGAGGGCTCGTCCGGCCGCGCGTTCACTGGCCCAGAAAAAAATCATGCCCATGACCCAGAAAAAGCCGCTGGCCTGGCGATGCTCGATGACCAGCCCCGCGTCCTCCACCAATGCAGCGAATCGTTCGGCACTGAAAATCTGCACATGGTTGGGAGACTGGAAGTAACCCGGCGGTGCGATGCCCTGCTGTAAATGCTCACCCACCGGGGCCGGCACGCTGAGCAGGTACTGCGCCCCTGGCCGACCCATGCGCACCAGTTCGGCCATGAACGGCTCGGGTTGGTCGACATGCTCGAGCACTTCCATGCACACGATTTTGTCAGCGCAGCCATCGGCCAGCGGCAGCGGCAGGCTATTGCTGACCAGACCCAGAAACGGCGCGCGGGTCTGGGCCTCGACCTGACGGGCCAGGCTGCGCACCTTGTCGTGCTCGCTGTCGGTAAAAATCACTGAAGCGCCTTGGCGTACTGCAAACAAGGTCGCCACGCCCTCCCCGCAACCAACGTCCAACAAGGTGTCCTGGGCGGTGATAGCAAAGCCTTTGAGCAGCTCGCCGCTGTCGTTGAGAAACCAGCCGTCGAGCATTGCATCGTAGAGGCCCACGTCACGGGGCGACACGGCGCCAGTCGATGGCGGCGCGGCAGGTACGACGGGCGGCCTGAGCCACGCCAGCAACCGCCCGATCATGGCTGCTGCGCGTTCCGGCGACGCTCCAATACCTGTTCAAAAAACACCCGCAGACGCTGCTCGGCGTTGGCCTGGCTGCAGAACGTTTCCAGACTGCGCACGGCATGGGCCGACATGCGGCGATAACGCTCGGGGTCGTTTTTGGCCACGTCGTAGCTGGCGCGATAGGCCGAGCACAGCGAGTCCCAATCGGTGACATAGCGCAGGGTTCGAAACGCTGCACGCGGGTCGTGGGGCCAGGCAGTCAGTTCCTCGGTGCACTCGACGACGAAGGCATTGTCGTGGTCGATGTAATCGGCCATCGCCGTGTTCACGGGTGCAATCGCCGGCCGGCCGCAGGACATGAACTCCATCAGGGGCAAGCATTGGCCTTCGCCGCAAGAGCAGTTGACCACATAGCGAGTGGCCTCCACCAACCGCTCGTAGTCCGCGTCCGCCAGGTAACCGTGGATCAGCACGATGCGGCAACGGTATGACTGGTTCTTGTAGACATGGTGCAGCATGTCGTTGAGAGCGGCGGTGACGTCGTGGTGGGTCAGCTTGAGTACCAGCGTTGCGTCAGGAACGTCGCGGAACGTCGCGCAAAATGCGCTTATCATGTCCTTCCAGTTCTTGCGTCCATCGTAAGGGTTGAAGACCGACGTATACACCACTCCGTCCAGAAGCAGCTCGCAATCCTGGGCCGGCGCATCAAAAACCAGCGCCGTACCGGCCTGGTGCACTGGCGGGCCGTAGGGCCGCAGGTCGACGGTGCGGCTGTCGATCAACAGCCCGCGCAACTGCAGTCGCATGTGATCGACCGTAGGTCGCTGGGCCAGCATCGCACCGCGCGTGTAAAACCGGTCCCATACCGGAGCGGCAATGGCGACGATGGGGAAGTCCGCCCCCATTACCTCCCGCACGGCGTGGACGGTGAAGCTGGAATGGGTAATCGCCATGCCGGTCGCGCCAAGGACCACCCGCCAGTCGTGCCGCGGCTCACCCTGCCAGCTTTCGGTTGGGATGGTGCTGAACTCCCAGGCGAAGACGGGAATCGTCGGGCAGGCGTAGTGGGCATCTGTGCGATGGGGCGGGGAAAAGGACAGGAAGACACAATCCTCGCCGCGCCCCAGGCAATCGGCATATAGCTGATCGACTTCTTCTTCCGGCCGGGTCACTTCAATGACGTGTCCTAGCCGCTCCAGTACTGGGCGAAACTCCTTGAGCACGAAGTAATAGCTGTATTCGGGTTTGCCGAGGTTCGCCAGAATGTTGCTCTGATTGGTTTCCGAATAAACGATGATCAGCATGATGTGGAACTCACCTGGGCCAGCAGCGGCGCATTCTCGGCACGGCCTTGCGGGGCCAGGAAATCCACCAGGCGCTGCTGCACCGGGGTAAAACCGCAATAGCGACGCATGCGCTCATTCGCCGCCACCGCCATGGCCTGGTAGGCCTGCGGCTGATGCCGGGCCATGGCGTAGCTCTGCTGGTAAGCAAGTTTCAGCGATCCCCAGTCGGGCCGATGGCGCAGGGTGCGGTACAAAATGCGCGAATCTTCCGGCCAGATGGTGGGTTCATGGCTGGATTTGACGATAAAGGCCACCTCGCTATCGATGTAGTCACGCATCGCCGTGTGGTCCGGCGCGATGGCCGGGCGCGCGCAAGACATGAACTCCATCAGCGGCAGGCACAAGCCTTCGCAGCGCGAAGCATTGACGTAAAAACTCGCCGCACCGTACAACCGGGCGAATTGCTCGTCCTCCAGATAGCCATGCATCACCACTACCCGACAGCTGAACGGCGATAGCTGGGACAGCAGCGTGAGCAACTCGACGTAGTAGGTCGACAGGTCGTTCTGGGTCATTTTCAGCACCAGCGTGGCGTCCTCGACGTCTCGCAGCGCCCAACAAAATGCCGTGATCAAGTGATGCCAGTTCTTGCGACCGTCATCGGGGTTGAACACGCTGACATAGACCACCCCGCTGACTTGGGTTTCCACCACCCGATGGGTATCCGGCAGCACCGCTTGGGGATGTTCCGGTGACGCCGACTCTGGAGTGGACTCGACGACACCTGGCACAGGCCGCGTCGGGCCTCTCATCAGTCGGCTCACCAAAATGCGCACCGGCACTGGCACCAGGTCGCGAACCGCTTCGCGATACCAGCACAACAGATTGTGCTTGATCAGCCACAACGGCCCTTGGGTAGCCTTTGCGGTCAAGGCGCGCAGCACTTCGCGCAGGTAATGCCGGGAGATGAAAGCGCGGCGCCGCCACGTCAGGGCCGTAGGTTCGCTGGACGCCCTCCCCGATGCCCCTTCGGCAAGCGGAGCGATCAAGCCATCTGCCGACAGCCCAAGGGGGCGGCTGTCGATGATGCAGCCCTTGATCTGCAAGAGCGTGCCCGGATTGACCGGTGTGATGGGATATTGCTCACGAACCGCAGCGAAGCGTTCCCACAGCGGCGTGGGCAAGACCAGCACCGGGAAATCCTCGCCCAACGTACGACGGATCGCCTCGGCCGTGTGGCTGGACAGGGTAATCACCCGGCCATGGCGCGCCAGCGTGCGGCTCCAGTCATGGCGCAGGTCGTCATCCCAGTGCTCGGCCGGGATCGAGTCGAACTCCCAGGCCACCACGCAGACCATGGGGCACAACAGATCGACGGGCGTCTTGTGGGGAGGTGAAAACGAGAGAAACAGACAGTCCTGCCCCGCCTGCTGCAACGTTTGATAGAGCGGATCGACCTCGGCGACCGATGACACCACATGCACCCGGCCCAGGCTTTCCAGCACGGGGCGATAAGCCTTGAGCACGAAGTAATAACTGTACTCAGGGCGGCCGAGGCTCTGGCTGATGGAGTGATCGTTTACGTCCGAGTAAAGAATGAAATTCATGGCATCCCATCATGGAGCGGCCATCCCGGCGACTCCACCTCATGACGGTCGACTCACGAACCGGCCCGGCCAGGAGGCCGTTGCTCGTCGATTGTCTGCGTACCCGTCTCGTTCTTGTTTTTAGTGGCCCTTGCCCCGTGGTTCGACTTGAAATCGACATCGCAGGGATCGTGACAAGGGGCATTCTAACCACATCAACCAAGGGTTCGTGAACAGGCGAATGAGAATAAACCGGCTATAAATATGAGAACTGACCGGTCACGATTTACATGGTTGAAATTGCTTCGAAATTGGCACAGATTGGCAACCAAACAACTACAACAAACGCTTCATCTGGGCTGACTTTCAACTGGGTTTCTCCGAACTTACGGAAATATCCTACTCAGATCCGCACCAGACGAAGTTTGCATCGAGAGGGCTGGTGCTTGAAAAAACGTCTGTTCGTAACAGGCCTCGGCGGTTTCGTAGGACGCCACATCAAATCTCGCCTGGATGCCCCCAATTCCAGTTGGCAGGTGATGTCCGTCCCAAGCCGTTATGACCTGACAGACGGTAGATCCCTGGAAGGTCTCTGGCCCGAGATCCCCGATGCCGTGATCCACCTGGCAGGCCAGACATTCGTTCCCGAAGCCTTTCGCGATCCGGCCCGCACCCTGCAAATCAACCTGCTTGGCACCTTGAATCTTCTCCAGGCCCTCAAGGCCCGGGGGTTCACCGGAACATTTCTGTATGTCAGCTCTGGTGATGTGTATGGCCAGGTCAATGAAACCCAGCTCCCCATTACCGAACTGCACGCCCCTGCCCCGCGCAACCCCTATGCCGTCAGCAAGCTGTCAGCCGAACTGCTGAGCCTGCAATGGGGCATGAGCGAAGGCTGGCCGGTACTGGTAGCCCGCCCTTTCAACCACATCGGCACCGGTCAGAAAGACAGCTTCGTCATCGCCAGCGCGGCCCGGCAGATCAGCCGCATCAAGCTGGGCCTGCAATCGGCCCAGTTGCAAGTGGGCGATATCGATGTCACCCGCGACTTTCTTGACGTAGGCGATGTGATTTCAGCCTACCTGGCGTTGCTGGATCACGGCGCGCCGGGGCAGACCTACAACATCTGCTCGGGTCACGAGCAAAGCATTCGCAGCCTGATCGAACAATTGGGCGACATCGCCCAGGTCGATGTGCAATTGATCCAGGACCCTGCGCGTCTTCGCCGCGCAGAACAGCGTCGCGTCTGCGGTAGCCCTGCCAAGCTACGCCAGGCCACGGGATGGACGCCTGAAACAACAACACAACAATCCTTGCGGGCGATCCTGTCCGACTGGGAGATACGGGTACAACAAGAATGAAAAGTGCATTGATCACAGGGATCACCGGCCAGGACGGCGCGTATCTGGCCAAGTTACTGCTCGACAAGGGTTACAAAGTCCATGGCCTGGTGGCCCGGCGAAGCAGCGATTCGCGCTGGCGGCTGCGCGAGACCGGGATCGAGAACGACATTGTTTACCTGGACGGCGACATGGCCGATGCCTGCTCGGTACAACGCGCCGTGATCAAGTCAGCGCCGGACGAGGTGTATAACCTGGCCGCGCAGAGTTTCGTCGCCGCTTCCTGGAACCAGCCGGTGACCACGGGAATCGTCGATGGCCTCGGGGTGACCCACCTGCTCGAAGGCATTCGCCAGTTCAGCCCTCAAACCCGTTTCTACCAAGCGTCCACCAGCGAAATGTTTGGCCTTATCCAGGCCGAGCAGCAGGATGAGCACACCCCGTTCTACCCACGCAGCCCCTATGGCGTGGCGAAACTGTACGGCCACTGGATCACCGTCAATTACCGCGAAAGCTTCGGTCTGCACGCCAGCAGCGGCATTCTTTTCAATCATGAATCGCCCCTGCGCGGCATCGAATTCGTGACGCGCAAAGTCACCGACGCCGCTGCGCGCATCAAGCAAGGCAAACAGCAGGAGTTACGCCTGGGCAATATCGACACCAAGCGCGACTGGGGTTTTGCCGGCGATTATGTCGAAGCCATGTGGCTGATGTTGCAACAGGACAAACCCGACGATTACGTGGTTGCCACAGGCGTGACCACCACTGTGCGCGAGATGTGCAGGATAGCCTTCGAGCATGTGGGCCTGGACTACCGTGACTTCGTGAAGATCGACCCGGCGTTTTTCCGCCCGGCTGAGGTGGACGTGTTGCTCGGCAACCCGGCCAAGGCCCAACGGGTTCTTGGCTGGAAACCCCGGACCGACCTCGACACCCTGATTCGCATGATGATGGATGCGGACATGAAACGCGTCGCCAAGGAGTAGGCCATGCTGATTCCCATGATTCTCTCCGGCGGTGCCGGCACGAGGTTGTGGCCGATGTCCCGCGAGGGCCATCCCAAACCCTTCATGATCCTGCCTGACGGCCAGTCGCTGCTGAGCAAGACCTACCGACGCGCCGCCGGGTTGTTCGACGGCCGCGGCGACATCGTTACCGTGACCAATCGCGAGTATTACTTTCAGAGCCGCGACCACTACCAAAGCGCCCATCTGGCACGCCATCGCGGCCATTTCGTACTTGAACCGACAGGCCGCAACACCGCGCCGGCCATCGCCACGGCGACGCTCGCGGTGCAAGCCGTGCACGGTGACGATGCCATCCTGATGGTGATGCCCGCAGACCACCTGATCCAGAACGAGGCGGCCTTCAAGGCTAGCGTGGAGCATGCCACGCAACTGGCCAAAAGCGGTTACCTGGTGACCTTCGGCGTACTGCCCACGACACCGGAAACCGGCTTCGGCTATATAGAACGGGGCAAACCCCTGGATACCCAGGGCGCTGCCAAGGTCGTGCGCTTCGTCGAAAAACCCGACCTGCAAACCGCAACACACTATCTGGAAAGCGGCCGTTTCCTGTGGAACTCGGGCATGTTCTGTTTTTCAGTCAAAACCCTGTTGGCGGAATTGCAGAACCACGCCCCGGCGTTGCTGGAACAGGCTCGCGCCTGCATAGCCGCGAGCACGGCCGTGGAGACATCAGGTTGCGTGCAACAGGAGCTGTCCGCCGCGTATTTTTCCGAAATGCCGGACATCTCCATCGACTACGCCTTGATGGAGCGCTCCAGTAATGTGGTGGTGGTCCCTGCCGCATTCGACTGGAGCGACATCGGCTCCTGGAGTGCCGTCGCCGATCTGGTGCCCGCCGATGCACAGAACAACCGCGTCAGCGGTGAGGCGTTGTTCATCGACAGCCAGAACAACTATGTCCAGAGTGAGGGACGGTTGGTGGCCGCGCTGGGTGTGGAAAACCTGATCATCATCGACACCGCCGACGCCATCCTCGTCGCCCATTCCGACCGGGCCCAGGATGTACGCCGCGTCGCGCGCCAGCTCAAGGACAAGGAACACGAATCCTATCGCCTGCATCGCACGGTCAGCCGTCCATGGGGCAGCTACACCGTGCTGGAACAAGGCCCGCGCTTCAAGATCAAGCGCATCGTGGTCAAGCCAGGCGCGGCGCTGTCCCTGCAAATGCATCATCACCGCAACGAACATTGGGTGGTCGTCGAAGGCATGGCCAAGGTCACCAACAATGGCTCGGAGGCTCATCTGGTGGCCAAGAACGAATCGACGTTCATCCCCGCCGGGCACCGCCATCGGCTCGAGAACCCCGGCGTCATCGATCTGGTGATCATCGAAGTCCAGAGCGGTGAGTACCTGGGAGAAGACGACATCGTGCGCTTCGAGGATCACTACGGCAGGGCCGTCTGATGTTGCTGACCTTGCACCGTGCGCTGTGGAGCTACCGCGGTTTTGTCCTCGGCAGCGTCAAGCGCGAATTCCAGGCGCGCTATCGCAACTCTTTGTTCGGCGCGTTGTGGACCGTGCTCAACCCGCTGTCGATGATCCTCGTCTACACCGTGATTTTTTCCCACATCATGCGCGCCCGCCTGCCGGGGGTGGACGATGGCATGGCCTACAGCGTTTACCTCTGCGCCGGACTGCTGACCTGGGGGTTCTTCGCCGAGATCACGACCCGCAGTCAGGGCATGTTTCTGGAAAACGCCAATCTGCTGAAGAAGATCAGCTTTCCCAGGATCTGCCTGCCGGTGATTGTGCTGTTCAACGCCGGGATCAACTTCGCGATCATCCTCGGCCTTTTTCTCGGTTTCCTGTTGATCACCGGCCGCTGGCCAGGGATGACGTTGCTGGCGCTGGTGCCATTGCTGGCCCTGCAGGTGATGTTCGCCGCCGGGCTGGGCATGTTGCTGGGGATTCTCAATGTGTTCTTTCGCGATGTCGGGCAACTGTTCGGCATTTGCCTGCAATTCTGGTTCTGGCTGACGCCCATTGTTTACCCGATGACCATCCTTCCGCCGTCGATCCAGCAACTGCTGGCCCTCAACCCCATGACAGCGCTGATGCAGAGTTACCAGAATCTGTTTCTCTACAACCAGTGGCCGGTCTGGAGTTCGCTGACACCGCTGTTGGTCATCGGCCTACTGATGTGCGTCACCGGTTTGCGGATGTTTCGACGCCGCGGCGGTGAAATGGTGGATGAACTCTGATGGGGCATTTACGCGTCAGTGGCCTGGGCAAGGCCTACAAGCAGTATCCGAACCGCTGGAGCCGGTTGTTCGAATGGCTGATTCCCTTTTCCCGCCCGCGTCATCAATTGCACTGGGTCCTGCAGGGCGTCGATTTCGAGATCCAGCCCGGTGAAGCCGTCGGCATCGTCGGGATCAACGGCGCGGGCAAAAGCACGTTGCTCAAAATGATCACCGGCACCACGCAACCCACCTGCGGCCACATTCAATTGCGTGGCCGCGTCGCGGCGTTGCTGGAGCTGGGCATGGGGTTCCACCCGGACTTCACCGGCCGCCAGAACGCTTTCATGGCCGGGCAGTTGCTGGGCATGCAGGTGGAGGAAATCGAATCGTTGATGCCGCAGATCGAAGGTTTTGCCGAAATCGGCGCGGCCATCGACCAGCCGGTACGCACCTATTCCAGTGGCATGCAAATGCGCCTGGCCTTCAGCGTCGCCACGGCCCGCCGCCCGGATATCCTGATCGTCGATGAAGCCCTGTCGGTGGGTGACGCCTACTTCCAGCATAAAAGCTTTGAGCGCATCCGCAGTTTTCGCAAGGCCGGTACGACGCTGCTGATCGTGTCCCACGACCGCTCGGCGATTCAGTCGATCTGCGACACCGCCATCCTGCTGGAGCACGGGCGCATGGCCATGCGCGGCAAGCCGGAAGAGGTGATGGATTATTACAACGCGATGCTGGCCCAGCGCGAGGGCCAGATCGTCCGCCAGGAAATGCTCGCCAACGGCCAGGTACGTACCATCTCCGGCACCGGCGAGGCCGGCATTGTTGATGTACAGCTGTTGAACAGTCAGGGCCAGCCGGTGGAAGTGGCCGAAATCGGCCAGCCGATGGTGTTGCAGGTGCGGGTCGAAATCCGCCAGGACATCGAGCGGCTGGTGCTGGGTTTCCTGATCAAGGACCGCCTCGGCCAGCCCATGTACGGCATCAACACCCATCGCCAGGATAAAGCCGTGACCGACCTCAAGGCCGGCGAACACGTCACCTTCCGTTTCAGTTTCGACATGCGCCTGGGCAAGGGCAATTACTCTGTCGCGCTGAGCCTGTCCCGACTGGATTCGCACCTGGACCGCAACTTCGAATGGCGCGACTACGGGCTGGTGTTCCACGTCATCAACAATCGCCAGGAAGATTTCGTTGGCTGTTCGTGGCTGCAGGCCCGCACCAGCATCCAGCGCACGGCATTACCAGCGGTTGAGGAACTGACGCAAAAGGAACTGCCATGACTCGCCTGCTGATGGAATGCACCTACGTGTATGAACATCCCAGAGCCAATTCCGGGATTCAGCGAGTAGTGCGCAACGTTATCCGCGAACTGCCGGCCAGAGAGGCAGAGCACGAATGCATCCCCGTTGTGATACTGCGGGGCAAGTTGTACGAAGTGAAGAGCCTCGCCCCGTTGCCCTCCAGGGGGCTGGATCTGGTCAGCCTGCGGGTACGGCTGGAGCAATTCGCCAGCCTGTTCTGGCTCAGGCATCGAACGCTCGAACGGCGACGCCCCTTCAGCCAGTCGCGATGGGCGCGCCACGCGTTGTACTTCGGCTGCCGGCTGTTTGCCCTGGGCTTTCTGAGCATTCCGATCCGGGTGCTCGATCGCTTGCTCAAACGCCAGCACGTCCCGACGCGCTGCGTACCATTGCAGCACCGGCCCGGCGATCAGCTGGTGTTGCTGGACTCTTCCTGGCACGCCGATTTCTTTCCTCTGGCCGAACAGCTCAAGCGCGATGGGGTCGGGATTGTATCGGTGATCTACGACCTGATTCCCCTGACCCATCCGCAGTTCTGCGACGCCGGCCTGGTCAAGGTATTCAATCATTGGTTCGACTGGATTGCCCGCACCGCTGACGGTTACATCGCGATCTCCAGCACCATCCGTGATCAGGTTCGGCTGGAGATGGAGCAGCGCGTTGGCGAACAGCAGGTCAGTGAACGTTGGTTCGACTATTTCCACTTGGGCAGCGAACTGGATTTGGCGGATGCCACCAGCGCCATCGACAGCAAACTGCTGCGAGTATTCACCCAGCCCGAACCGGTGTTCCTGATGGTCAGCACCATCGAACCACGCAAAAACCACGCTTACCTGCTCGATGCGTTCGAACGCGCCTGGGCTGCCGGCTCAAAGGCAAGGTTATGCATCGTCGGAAAAATTGGCTGGAAATGTGAGGACTTGATCGAGCGCATAAAGCGTCACCCGCAACTCAACAGCCGCCTGTTTATGTTCAACAATCTTTCGGACCATAGCCTGGAACACGCTTACCAAAATGCCACTGCGCTGGTGTTCCCCTCCTACGTTGAAGGCTTTGGTCTGCCGCTGGTGGAGGCCATGCAACGCGGCTTGCCGGCGATGGGCAGCGACATTGAGGTATTTCGAGAAATCGGCGGTGAATTCATGGCCTATTTCAATCTCGAAGATCCCCAGAGCCTGGCAGACCTGGTGACCGGTATGGAAAACAGCGGGGTTTTCCCGGCCAGTCGTCCCCTCGATAAATGGCACTGGCTGAGCTGGCGCCAGGCCAGTGCGCAATTGGTGGAGCGAATCGAGCGACACATCGATGAAGTGATCCTCGACAGGGAAACCGCATGCGAATAGCTCTGAACGCCCGGATTCTCCAGGCGCCACGCACCGGCATCGGCCATTACGTGGCGGAACTGGCTACTGCCCTGGCCCAGGAGCCGGATGTACAGCTGTCATTGTTCCACGGCTGGGGCTGGAGCTCGCAGTTGCCGCAAGCGGCCACGCCAGGTTACTCGCGGCTTACACCTTTGCTGCGCCAAGTACCGGGGGCCTATCGGGCGCGGCGCTGGCTGGAACAGAAACGCTTCGATCAGGGCCGTTCCCGCGCCATCGACCTGTATCACGAACCGAGCCTGTGGCCCCTGGCCTTCGAAGGGCCGACGGTGATGACGCTGCATGACCTGACGCACCTGCGCTACCCCGAGACGCAACCACCGGCACGACTGAGGGAAATCGAGCGTCGGCTCAGCCGTGCGGTAGAGCAGTCGCAGCTGATTCTGACGGACTCGCAGTTCATCGCCGATGAAGCCCGAGAACACTTCGGCCTTTGCGCGGAACGCTTGAGAGTCGCCCCGCTGGGGGCTGCTGCACGTTTCCATCCACGCGAACCCGAAGCCATCGATGGGGTTCTCAAAGCCCATGGGCTGGAAGCGGGCCGATATTTTCTGTGTGTCGGCACCCTGGAGCCACGCAAGAACCTGTCGCTGGCCCTGCGCGCCCACGCCAGGCTACCTGAATCCGTCCGTCAGACTTTCCCTTTGTTCATCGTAGGAATGAGCGGATGGCAGCGCGCACAACTCAGCGACGAGTTGAAAAATGCCCTGGCCGGAGGTCATGTTTGTCTCGCGGGCTACTTGCCCGACGAACAGGTTGCCCAGCTATTGGCAGGGGCACGTGCACTGATTTTTCCGTCGCGCTATGAAGGCTTTGGCCTGCCGGTGCTCGAAGCCATGGCCAGCGGCACCCCGGTGATTACCACCCGCTGCTCGGCGATGCCGGAAGTGGCCGGGGCGGCCGGCAATTATTGCGACCCCGACGATCCCCAAGGCATGCGCGAAGCCATGGGCCAGTTGATCGAAGATCGCCTGCATTGGCAGGCGTGTCGTGAAGCCGGGTTGCAACAAGCAGCGCTTTTTTCCTGGCAACGGTGTGCACAGGTGACCGCCCAGGCGTATCGCCAGGTTCTGGGAGGTTGAATGCGAGTCCTGCACTTTTACAAAACCTATCTGCCTGACTCCATGGGCGGCATCGAACAGGTTATTTTCCAGCTGTGCGACAGCAGTGACCGATTGGGCATCGATAACACCGTGCTGACGCTGAGCAACGATCCAGCGCCGGGTCCGATCAGCATCCGACAGCATAAGGTTCATCAGGCCCGGATGGACTTCCAACTGGCCTCCACCGGGTTTTCCTACAGTGTTTTCAAGAAATTCCGCGAGCTGGCTGCCGAAGCAGACGTAATCAACTACCACTTCCCCTGGCCATTCATGGACCTGGTGCATTTTTGCAGCGCCCTGAAAAAACCCTATGTGGTCACCTACCATTCGGACATCGTGCGTCAGCGGCACCTGCTGAAACTGTATCGCCCCCTTATGCGACGCTTCTTGAACGGCGCGGATCGCATCGTCGCGGCATCACCTAACTATGTGCATACCAGCGACGTGCTCAAGGAGTACCGCGATAAGACCCAGATCATTACCTATGGCTTGAACAAAGCCAGTTATCCACAGCGTGACGCTGAACGCATCGCGCAGTGGAAGGCGAAATTGGGCGAGCGCTTCTTTCTGTTCGTGGGGGTGATGCGTTATTACAAGGGCCTGCACATTCTGCTCGACGCCCTCAAAGGCGTGGATTATCCGGTGGTCATCGTCGGTGCAGGCCCGCTGGAGAAAGAACTTCATGCCCAGGCACAGGCGCTGGGCCTGCGCAACCTGCACTTCCTCGGACGCCTGGACGATGAAGACAAGGTGGCATTGCTGGAGCTGAGCTACGCCATCGTGTTCCCTTCACACCTGCGCTCTGAAGCGTTTGGCATCTCCCTGCTCGAAGGCGCGATGTATGGTAAACCGATGATTTCCAGCGAGATCGGCACCGGCACCAGCTACATCAATATCCACAATGAAACCGGCCTGGTGGTGCCCCCCAGCAACCCCGAAGCTTTCCGGGAAGCGATGCGTACCCTGTGGGACAACCCGGCACAGGCCAGGGAAATGGGCATCAGGGCCGAAGAGCGTTACCGGCAGTTGTTCACCTCCGAGGAGATGGGCCGCAAATGGCTGCAACTGTATGAGGCGTTGCTGGAGCAAAAGGCGCTTTCCTACGCGTAACACTCGCCGATGAGGCGAGTGGATAAATCCCCTCGCCTCAAGGCGGCTCAGTGCATTTCAGACGTGCTGTTGCAACCCGGCAACCGTACGCGGCATACCGACGAACCCGGGCAAGGCCTCGATCCGCCCCAGCCATGCACGTACGTGGGGGTAGTCTTCCAGCGACACATTGCCCTCCGGGGCATGGGCGATGTAGCTGTAGCCGGCAACATCGGCAATCGTCGCAACGTCACCTGTCAGATACGCGCTGCTGCTCAAGTGTTGATCAATGACCTTGAGCAGGCTGTGGGAACGGGCGATCACCTCCTCTGCGTTGTAAGGCGCGCCGAATACCGTAATCAATCGCGCCGCGGCCGGCCCCGCATGGAGCGGCCCGGCCGCCACCGACAACCAGCGCTGCACCCGGGCGACGCCGACCGGATCCGTTGGCAGCCAGTGGCCCTTGCCATACTTGCTTGCCAGGTACACCAGGATGGCGTTGGAATCGGCCAGCACCATACCGTCATCGTCAATGACCGGGACTTGGCCAAAGGCATTAATGGCCAGGAAATCTGCCTGTTTTTGTTCGCCTTTGGCCAGGTCAACAAAAACCACCTCGACGGGCAACCCGAGCAAGGAAAGCATCAACTGAACGCGATGCGCGTGGCCGGAAAGCGGAAAGTGATAAAGCTTGATGGGATTCATGGTCGACTCCGTTGCAAGTGACGCCATCAGCAGAACGGCGTCGATGGGGTCATCTTCCGCTTCGACTGAAGACTAGAGAATCACCCGAATATGCAATCCATTGTTTCAAACAGCGAAACAATGTCTCAGCCTTTCAAGGCCGGGTGCTCACGCAATGCACGGACGGTAAAGTCAACAAAACTGCGTACTCGCGCCGGCGCTTTGCGTCCACCTTGGTACACCACATGGATCGGCAGGGGCGGCAGTTCGAAGTCAGCCAGAACGATCTCCAGTTCCCCGTTGGCAACGTTGCCCGCCACCTGATAAGACAAGACCCGAGTCAACCCCAACCCCTGACAGGCCGCCGTGATTGCGGCCTGGTTGGCCGTGACCACCAGTCTGGGCGCGGGTCGCACAGAGAGCGGTTGCCCTGCGTCGATGAACGTCCAGTTTCTGATCTGACCGGTGGCCGATGAGGCGACTACCGGCATGTGCTCCAGATCCTGCGGGTGTGCGGGTCGGCCATGGCGAGCGAAGAGATCAGGGGAACCGCAAACCACCCGTCGTACTTCACCCACACGCACGGCGTGCTGACTGCTGTCGGGCAACTCGCCAATGCGTATGGCAATGTCGATGCCCTCCTCGACCATGCTGACTATACGGTCCAGCAATAAGGCATTGATGCCGACCTCGGGGAATTGCTGCAGGTAATCGACCAGCACCGGCGTGACAAACAACTGACCAAACAGCACCGGGGCGGTAATCGTCAATTGCCCGCGGGGCTGGGCGTGACTGCCGACCGCTGAATCCTCGGCTTCCTGCAAATCCGCCAGAATTCGACGGCAGTCCTCGAGAAAGCGCTGGCCCGCTTCGCTCAGGTATACGTTGCGGGTGGTGCGCACCAGCAAGGGCGTACCGATACGCTGCTCCAACGCCGCCACGGCGCGTGTGACGCTGGCCGCCGACAGGCCCAGGCGTCGCGCCGCCGCCGAGAAACCGGAGTCCTGGGCCACGGCGACAAAAACCTGCATTTCCTGAAACCTGTCCATTCATCCCCCAATGAGAAACCTTGATACAAGTTGGCTGCACACCTCAAATCAGCGCCGCACCGCCATTGTAGGGGGCTGCGCCAGCGAACCACAGCGCAACGCGATCGGGCATCGGCACATCGACCCGGTCAATTGCGACTATGCTTGGTACCATCGAGCATACTTTCATGACAACTTAATGACTCGAACCATGGCGTAGGTCTTGTGGACACGGGCTTGCTCGCAAGCCCGTGTCCACAAGATGCGTGCCTGACTGGCGTCCATCGGAAGGCCCCTTTTTGTGAATGTTTTTTACCGCGGCTTCACGCACCCCCTTGCCCCCCTCATCGCCCTGGCCGGATGTGTATTAATCATCCCCATGGGCCTGCGCCTCTCGCTGGGATGGTCCGATCCGCTGGGCTATCTGTCTGACCTGGGCATGGGCGGGTTGCTGATCGTGCTGCTTTACCGTCGTCCCTGGTGGGTGGCATTACCCATTTTGCTGATCTGGAGCATGCTGACGCTGGCCAGCATCGAACTGGTCAGCGCTGTCGGGCGCATGCCCACCCCATCGGACCTGCATTACCTGACCGACCCGCAATTCGTCGAAAACTCCACCAGCGGCGGCTTCGCCCATCCCTGGCTGGCAGGGGTGCAACTGGCCGCGTTGATGGTCTGGCTGATCGTCCAATGGCCCCGCCGGTTGTATATGGCGCCTCGCTTGCCGCGCCACGCCTGGGCGCTGCCGGTAGTGCTTTTGCTGAGCCACAGTGTGGTGCAAACCTGGCGACCCAGTGAGGCAGACCAATGGAACCTGTTCAATCTTCCCCACCAACTCGTCACGGCGGCCGTTGCCGCCGGGCAGGATCGTACCCAGCTATGGCTTGAAGATGATGCAGTGGTTCAAACCCCGCCCATGGAGGGGCTTACCCGGCTCGATCTTGAAGGCCAGAAAATCCTGCCTACACCGGGCCGGGCCCGCAACGTCCTGATCATCACCCTGGAAGGCGTTCCCGGCGCCTACGTGGGCGTCAACCGTCAGGCCCTGAAAAGCAGCTATCAGGAGGACCTGATGCCGCACCTCAGTGCCTGGGCCAAGCGAGGCATGAATACACCCGATTATGTCCTGCACAACCATCAGACCATTCGTGGTCTGTATTCGATGCTGTGTGGCGACTACGACAAATTCGACGACGGCACGCCCAAAGGCGTCGAGATGTTGAACCTGAGCCGGCGCAACCAGGCCTGCCTGCCGGCCCAGTTGCGCCGCAACGGGTTCTCCACGCACTTCCTGCAAGGTGCGGGCCTGCGGTTCATGGCCAAGGACCGGATCATGCCGCACATCGGCTTCGACACCACCCTGGGCATGGACTGGTTCACCAAACCTGCCTATCTGGAATTCCCTTGGGGCAAGGACGACAAGACATTCTTCGAGGGCGCGCTGGATTACGTCGGGCAACTGCAAAAGGCAAAGAAGCCCTGGATGCTTACGCTGCTGACGGTGGGCACGCACCAGCCCTACTCAGCGCCGGATGACTACCTGCAACGCTACGACACCACCAAGCAGGCGGCCGTCGGTTACCTGGATGACGCACTGGACAGCTTCATGTCGGGGCTGGAACGCCAAGGCGTGCTGAAAGACACCCTGGTGATCATCACCTCGGACGAATCCCACGGCATCGACGATGTACGCCTGGCGTCATCCTGGGGTTTCAACCTGACGTTGGCACCAGAGCCATTGCCCCAGGTCAAGTCGGGAGTCTACGGTCATGTGGACCTGAGCGCCTCGGTCCTCGATTACTTCGGTTTCAAAGTGCCCAAGTCATTGTCCGGTCGCTCGTTGTTCCGGGACTACGCAACGGGCCGGGAAATCATGTCGTTCACCAACGGCAAGCTGCGCTACCACGATGGCAAGAGCACTTTCACCGAATGCGATTTCCTGCAGCGCTGCCGCTATTACACCAGCGAAGGTTTCATCACGGAGCGCGCCACTTACGGCGGGCAATACAGCGGTCAACGGGCCAGGTTGATCAGCGCACGGGCCACGGCCCTGGACCGCACCCTGCTCCATACACCGCTCAACCAGCATTATCAGTTTGGCAGCGCCGATCAAATCCCGCTTCCGGCCCAGATCACCAACGACTGGACCGACAACCTGATCGGTGCCCAATACCTGGAGATGCCCAAGGGCTCACAGACCCGCGTCAGCCTGACCATCCGCGCCCTGGGTCCGGACAATGCGGCCTATATTTCCCTCAAGGCCAAAGAGTTCGAGCAGGATGTAGCGATCGACCTGCCGACGGAAGTGGCGGTGACGCCCGAACAGCCGCTGGTGATGAATATCCGTTTCGATAACCCGCAACCCCGCAAGGCCTTCTCTTTCCATCTGCTGGGGCACGGGGTGGGCGCCATCGAAATCAGTGACTTCAGTGTCGTGACCGAACTGCCGGAGCAGACAGAACCCTCGGATTACCTGAACCTCGTCCAGGAAGACAGTGACGCCCAGTCCAGTTGAATGAAATCGCGCAGCCAATGACCTACGCTGCGCCTTACATCGTCCTGGGCTGAATTGATCAATGAAGCAGGCTAATCCAGCAACCCATGCAGCTTGGCGTACTGCAACAGCATGATGGTCTTGCCGTCGCAGATATCCCCGGTTTCGATCATGCCCAGCGCCTTGTCGAGAGACATCTCCAACACTTCGATCTCCTCGCCCTCGGCTTCCAGCCCGCCGCCCTCATGCTGTTTATCTTCGTCGAAGTATTCGCCGACAAAAAAATGCAGGCGTTCTGTCACCGACCCTGGGCTCATGAATGCCTCGAACACCTTGCGTACATCCTGGACGATATAGCCGGTTTCCTCTTGGGTTTCCTTGCGGATGCAGGTGTGCGGGTCGTCGTTATCCAGCAGGCCGGCACAGGTTTCGATCAACAGACCATCGTGGTCATTGACGAAGGCCGGGAAGCGGAACTGCCGGGTCAGCACCACGGTTTGCTTGGCCTTGCTGTACAACAGGATGGTCGCGCCGTTGCCCCGATCGTAGGTCTCGCGGGCCAGTTCGCGCCACTGGCCATCGCGGCCGAGGTAGTCGTAGGTGGTTTTGCGCAGCACGTACCAGTTGTCCGAGAGCACTTCGACTTTCTTGATGCGCACGCGATCTTTGGTGTTTGCCTGTGTCATTCAGCCGTTCCATGTCCAGTGTCTGAAAGCGGCAGAGTGGCCCTAAAGGCCGACGGCCTGCCATGGTTGAGGCAGGCTAGCAGAGGCAGGATCGATCACTCCAGCCCGGTGGCAAACACCTTGCCGGGGTTCATCAACCCGGTCGGATCCAGCGTGTGCTTGATGGCACGCATCAACTCGATCTCCAGCGGATCCTTGAAATGGGCCGCCGCGTCCGGCTTGGCTTGCCCCAGACCATGTTCGGCACTGATGCTGCCATTGAAAGCGCTCGTCATCTGGTAGATGACCTGCATGATCGCTTGTTCCTGGGCCTTGAACGGGGCATCGGCATGCCCCAGCGGCTTGCTGATGTTGTAGTGCAGGTTGCCATCCCCCATGTGACCGTAAGAAACAATGCGAACGCCGGGAAACGCCTGTTGCAAGGCGCTATCGGTACGCTCGATGAACGCCGGAATCTGGCTGACGGGCACGCTGATGTCATGCTTGAGGCTCGGACCTTCATGATTCTGCGCCTCGGAAATACCTTCGCGCAGAGCCCACAATGCCGCAGCCTGAGTCTGGTTGCTGGCGATCACGGCATCGATCACCCACCCGGTCTCAAATGCATGGCCCAGGCCGCTTTCAAGCAACAGGTCCAAAGGTGCGTCGGGCACCGTGTCGCGCAATTCGATCAGGGCGTACCACGGGTGCGGCCCTTGCAAGGGGTCACTGCAACCAGCCACATGATCCAGGACGAACTCCAGGCTCTGGCGCGACATCATCTCAAAGCCCGTCAGACGGTCGGCGCAGAGGCTGCGAATATGCCCGATCAAGTCCACCGCGGCCTGCGGCGTGGGCAGTGCGACCCAAGCGGTGGCCGTGCTATGGGTGGCCGGAAACAACTTGAGTACCGCCGCCGTGATAATCCCAAGCGTACCTTCCGAGCCAATGAATAGATGCTTGAGGTCGTAGCCGGTGTTGTCTTTGCGCAAACCTCGCAAGCCGTGCCAGACACGTCCATCCGGCAATACCACCTCAAGTCCCAGGGTCAGCTCGCGCATGTTGCCGTAACGCAGCACCGCCGTGCCGCCGGCATTGGTGGCCAGATTACCGCCCACCGTGCAACTGCCTTCGGCCCCCAGTGACAGCGGGAACAAGCGACCAGCCTGGCTGGCAGCTTCTTGCAACTGCTGCAGAATCACCCCGGCCTCGACCGTTATGGTTTCATTGGCCAGGTCGATTTCGCGGATGCGCTTCATCCGAGTCAAGGACAGCACCACCTGACGACCAGACGAATCCGGGATCGAGCCGCCACACAACCCGGTATTTCCGCCCTGCGGCACCAAGGCAACCCCAGCGTCATGGCAAAGCCGCACCACCGCCGCCACTTCTTCGGTTGTGGCCGGGCGCACCACCAGTGCGGCCCGGCCTTGGTAAGCGTTACGCCAGTCAGTCAGGTAGCTGTGCATAAGTTCAGGATCACGCACCAGCCCCGCCGCGCCGACCACTTGCTCGACGCTTTGGATCAACGTGTCCCAGGCCATCGGGTCGAGATCGGCCGAAGAGAGAGAATTGGGGTTTTGCATGACTGTCTCCGGCGTTTGAATTCGGCTGCTGCAGCGCACATCGTGCGTTGCAGCAGTGGAAGCGACCGATTGAGATGAACTAGCTGCGCATCAGCTCAATGGCGGCACTTTTCTTGTGACGGATCACCGTCACCAGGTGCCAGGAGACAGACGCCGCTGCGAGGGCCAGGAAGACCGCCGAGATCGGCGTGGTGAGGAAACCACTGAAGTTGCCATCCGAGAGCATCAGACCGCGCCGCAGGTTGGTTTCCGCCATAGGGCCGAGGATGAAGCCAATGATGAACGGCGCAATCGGCAGTCCACCTTTGACGAAGCCATAGCCCATCAGGCCGAACAGCAGCACCGCCCAGACGTCGAAGATGCGGCTGTTGAGGCCGAACGCACCGACTACGCAGAGCACCAGGATGATCGGCAACAGAATGTGCTTGGGCACCGCCAGCAACTTGATGAAGATGCGCAGTCCGTAGAACTCCAGCACCAACATCAGCAACGAAGCCAGAATCAGCGCGGCAAAGATGGTGTAGACCAGCGATCCCTGACTGATGAACAACAGCGGGCCAGGCTGGATGCCGTGAATCATGAAGCCGCCAAGCATCACCGCCGTGGTGGTGTCTCCGGGAATACCCAGGGTCAGCAGCGGGATCATCGCACCGCCAATACCGGCGTTGTTCGCGGTTTCACTGGCAACCACGCCCTCGATGGAGCCTTTACCGAATTCTTCCGGGTGCTTTGAGCGCTTTTTTGCCGCGATGTAGGAAACAATGTTCGAGGTACCAGCGCCGATGCCCGGCAGGATCCCGATGCCCAGGCCGATGAACGCCGAGCGGGTCGCGTTCGGCAATTGGCTGATGAACTCCTTGATGGAAAAACCAAACCCTTTCACGCCTTTCATGCTGATGTTCTGTGGCTTGGCACGGTGGCTTGAGCGGGCGCTCTCGGCGAATTTCAGCACTTCGGAGACCGCAAACATGCCGATCATGACGGTAAGCATGGCGAAGCCACCGTTAAGACTCGGCAGGTCGAACGTGAAACGCCGAATGGCGTCGACCGGGGCGATCCCGACGGTTGAAAAGGCAAAGCCCAAGGCGCCGGCGAACAGCCCTTTGACCAGCGAACCGGTAGACAGTGTGGCAATCAGAGTCAGCGAAAAAACGGCAATGGAGAAATATTCATGGGGACCGAAACTCAAGGCCACGTCCGCCAGGATCGGGGCGATAAACATCAACGCCGCAATGCTGAAAATCGTGCCCAGGAACGAGAACACCACGCCAATGCCCAGGGCTTTGACGCCCAGGCCCTTTTTCATCATCGGCGAACCATCGAACGTCGTGGCGATGGAGGCCGGCGTGCCCGGTATGTTGAGCAATATCGCTGAAATCAGCCCCCCTGAGGTGGCGCCGACAAACAGAGCAACCAGCAGTGACAGACCCGTGGCCGGGCCCATCGAATAGGTCAGCGGCAAGCACAGGGCGATGGCCATGGTGGCCGAAAGGCCGGGCACCGCACCAAAGACGATCCCCACTGCAACGCCGAGGGTGATCAGGACAAATACGTAGGGCGAGAATACGGCACCGAAGCCTTGTTGCAGGAGCTCAATCATCACCGTCCCCTAGAAATCCAATAGACCGGCGGGCAGCATCAAATCGAAGCCCTCACGGAAGATCACAAAAATCAACGCTGCTGAAACGACCGCGATCACGGCATAAAGCCCGTGCTTGACCTTCTGATCCGCGGGGGTCAACACGATGAATTGGGCGTAGAGGTAAAGCGTGGTCATGATCACGAAACCGACAACTTCCAGCAGCGCGGTGAAGAGCGTCACCAGGGCGATGGATTTGATAACCGTCGGGTAATCGATCGATTCAGCGGCTTCGGCCGGCTCGACAGGCTCGGCACGTTGCTGAGGCAGTTTTCTCCAGGCCAGCAACTGCAACACGCCCAACAGGCACAGCGCGCCGGAAAGAATCCAGGGCACAAAAGCGGCGTCGACAAAACCGCGACGCGGCAGATTCGCGGTCAACAACATGTACGCCACACCAGCACCGAGCATCGCCAGGCCGGCGAACAATTCATTTCTTTTGTAGGTATCCATACAGGATCCTCTTTCACTTGAAGGGCCGAGCAAAGGGGCGCTGGCCAATACGGTAAGCGCCCCATCCTGTTTCCCAGGATTTACTTGGCTTTACGCATTTCGTCCTTGAACTGCATGAAGTCGTCACGGGTCTTGGTCAGCGTAGCAATGGCTTCTTCGGTGCCCTGGAAGCTGACAGGCTGCTTGAAGGACTTCTTGAGCTCTTCAGCGTATTCAGGTTCTTCGGTGATTTTCTTCATGGTGTCAGCCATTTTCTTGACGATGGCCGGGTCTGTGCCTTTCGGGAAAGCGACGATGTAAGGCTTGTCCAGGACCAGGTCCACGCCTTGCTCCTTGAACGTCTTGACGTCACCCAGCAGCGGGTTGCGCTCTGCGTTAGGCTGGCCCAGAGCGGTCATCTTGCCGCTGGCAATGTAGTCCTGAACCGAACCATAGCTGATAGCACCCAGGTCAATGCGCTTGCCCAGCAAGGCCACCACTTTTTCCGAAACGGTGCCGCTGTCGACCATCTTCAGTTTGACGCCGGCGAGCTTCTCGAACATCAAGCCTTGCAGGTGCGAGAAGTTACCCATCTCGGTGCCGTAGGTGATGGTGCCTGGCTTGGCCTTGGCCTGTGAAATCAACTGATCGAGGGTGTCGATGCCCGAGCTTTTGGCAGAGACGAACACAGCGCCTTTATCGACGCCCGCGATGCAGGAGACATCGAATGCATCGAAGCGATCTTCGGACAACCCTGCCACTTCGTTAACGATCATCTGACCGGTGTGGGTGAACAGAATGGTGTTGCCATCTGGCGCCGCGCTCTTGACCGCGTCGGCAGCGATGGTGCCGCCCCCGCCGGCCATGTTGGTGACGACCATGGACTTACCGGTCACTTTGGTGAAGTACTTGGCCATCATCCGTGCGTTGAAGTCGGTATCGCCGCCGGCGTTGGCAATGACCACCACCTGCACCGGACGTGTCGGCCAGTCGCTCGCATCAGCGGCAACGGCCGCTCCGGCGGTGAGGCTCAAGAAGGAAGCGACGAGAGAGGCGCATAGTGTTTTTCTCATTATTGTTCTCCAGAGATGCTGCCGTAGAAGGTGTTGGTAGGGAGTTGGGTATGGGTGTCGCGAGGATGAATCGGGTGTATTGCCAACCCGCGCGCAGTGGCAATGCCGTACTGGGGCGCAGCAGGAAGCGAACGATGCAAGGAATTTGGTTGAGTCGAACAAGTATGGCTGTCTGGAAAGCCATGGCCCGCTTGGCTGGGATGCATAAGCGAGAAGAGATGCGCCCTTCTACGGTTATGCAGAAAGGGCAGAGAGCGATGCTGATGAGCCGTCGGAGCGAATGGCATAGCAGGGCCTGCGTCGATTTTATTATTTTATGTCATACGTTGTCGTACGACTTGGCCGATTATCGTCACCTAAAATAATTTTTGTCAACGCGGATATTTGTTGAATCGGTGCGAGCGGGAAGACGTGGCCTCATGTTTACGCTCATGAGGAGCAATGCGGGGGTGACGATCAGACGAGCGGCGATCAGCGGTGCCGCTCAGGATCCGGGTTCTGGATGGCAGCAACCGGTGACGCCAGGGTGCAGAGGAGACGAAATCACCTCCGCAACCCCGGCTGCCAGGGCTTACTCCACTGTCACAGACTTGGCCAAGTTTCGTGGCTGGTCGACGTCAGTGCCCTTGAGTACCGCGACATAGTACGACAACAACTGCAGAGGGATCGTGTAGAGGATCGGCGACAGGATGTCGTGGATGTGCGGCATGTGCACCACGTGAGTACCTTCACCATTGGTCATGCCGGCCTTCTCATCAGCAAAGACAATCAGCTGGCCGCCACGGGCGCGCACTTCCTGCAGGTTGGACTTGAGCTTTTCCAGCAGCTCGTTGTTCGGCGCCACGGTGACCACGGGCATATCGTTATCCACCAGGGCCAGCGGGCCGTGCTTGAGTTCACCGGCCGGATAGGCTTCAGCGTGGATATAGGAAATCTCCTTGAGCTTCAGAGCGCCTTCCATCGCCACCGGGAATTGCGCGCCACGTCCCAGGAACAGGGTGTGGTTCTTCTCGGCGAACAACTCGGCGATTTTTTCCACGGTGCTGTCCATCGCCAGGGCTTCGCCCAGACGGGTCGGCAGGCGGCGCAGTTCTTCCACCAATGTTGCCTCAACACCCTCGCCCAAGGTCCCGCGCACCTGTCCCAAGGACAGGGTCAGCAACAGCAGGCCCACCAGCTGCGTGGTGAACGCCTTGGTCGACGCCACACCAATTTCACGGCCAGCCTGGGTCAGCAGGGTCAGGTCGGATTCGCGCACCAACGAGCTGATGCCCACGTTGCAGATCGCCAGGCTGGCAAGGAAACCCATCTCCTTGGCGTTACGCAGGGCGGCCAAGGTGTCGGCGGTTTCACCGGACTGGGAAATGGTGACGAACAGGGTGTCGGGTTGCACCACCACTTTGCGGTAACGGAATT
Organism: Pseudomonas sp. N-1-13; assembly: GCF_057787095.1. NCBI lineage: Bacteria > Pseudomonadati > Pseudomonadota > Gammaproteobacteria > Pseudomonadales > Pseudomonadaceae > Pseudomonas > Pseudomonas sp. N-1-13. The sequence goes on from NZ_JBYNRI010000001.1 coordinate 5,876,365, forward strand.
CGCTGGCGACTTCGACCTGGCACGGAATACCGGCCAACTCTTCCAACCAGTAACGAGCAACCATACCGGCGTGGTAGCTGGTGCCACAGGCAACGATCTGCACGTTGCGAACCTTGGCGAACAGCTCGGCGGCCTGTGGCCCGAACGCCTGGACCAGCACCTGACTCTGGCTCATGCGGCCTTCCAGGGTGCGTTGCACCACAGCCGGTTGTTCGTGGATCTCCTTGAGCATGAAGTGCCGGAACTCGCCCTTGTCGGCGGCTTCGGCGCCGTCACGGTATTGAACGGTCTCGCGCTCCACGGCTTTGCCGTCGATGTCCCAGATCTGCACGCTGTCGCGGCGAATTTCGGCGATATCGCCCTCTTCCAGGTACATGAAGCGATCAGTGACCTGACGCAGCGCCAGCTGATCGGAAGCCAGGAAGTTTTCCCCAAGGCCCAGACCGATCACCAACGGGCTGCCGCTGCGGGCAGCAACCAGTCGATCCGGCTGCTCGGCACTGATCACCGCCAAGCCATAGGCGCCATGCAATTCCTTGACGGTGGCCTTGAGCGCCGCAGTCAAGTCCATCAGTTCCTTGAGCTTGTGATTGAGCAGGTGGGCAATGACTTCGGTGTCAGTGTCGGAGGTGAACACATAGCCGAGTGCCTTGAGTTGCTCACGCAGCGCTTCGTGATTCTCGATAATGCCGTTGTGCACAACCGCCAGGTTGTCGGAGAAATGCGGGTGGGCGTTACGCTCGCACGGCGCGCCATGAGTGGCCCAGCGGGTGTGCGCGATGCCCAGGCGCCCCACCAGCGGCTCGGCGTCCAACGCTTGCTCCAGCTCACTGACCTTACCTGGGCGTCGCACGCGCTCAAGCTTCTCGTCGTTGGTAAACACCGCCACACCGGCGCTGTCATAACCACGGTATTCGAGGCGCTTGAGGCCTTCGAGCAAGATTGCAGTGATGTTGCGTTCAGCAACGGCGCCGACAATTCCACACATGCTATTTCTCCTGGCTGACAGACGCGCAGATCACATTGATCCCACGGGCCTGAATCTGATCGCGGGCCTCCACGGGCAGGCGATCATCGGTAATGAGGGTATGGACGCTGCTCCACGGCAGTTCCAGGTTGGGGATTTTTCGGCCGATCTTGTCGGCCTCCACCATCACGATCACTTCGCGGGCTACCTCAGCCATTACACGGCTCAGGCCCAGCAGTTCGTTAAAGGTGGTGGTGCCTCGGACCAGATCGATGCCGTCGGCGCCGATAAACAACTGGTCGAAATCGTAGGAGCGCAGGACCTGCTCCGCGACTTGGCCCTGGAACGACTCGGAATGAGGATCCCAGGTGCCGCCGGTCATCAACAGCACCGGTTCATGCTCCAGCTCGCTCAGGGCACTGGCGACATGCAGGGAATTGGTCATCACCACCAACCCCGGCTGCAGTCCGAGCTGAGGAATCATTGCCGCGGTGGTGCTGCCGCTGTCGATGATAATCCGCGCATGTTCGCGGACCCGCTTCACCGCGGCCCGGGCAATGGCTTGTTTGTATTTGGAGACGGCTTGCCCGTTATCGGCGACCAGTTCCTGCGGCATGGGAACCGCGCCACCGTAACGACGCAGCAGCAAGCCGTTGGTTTCCAGCGCGGCGAGATCCTTGCGAATCGTAACTTCCGAGGTTTCGAAGCGCTTGGCCAACTCATCAACACTGACTTCGCCCTGCTCTTGAAGCAAGGCAAGGATGTTGTGGCGGCGCTGTGGTGTGTTGCGCTTGGACATAAGGATAAATTTCGATTCGAAAGATAACGTAAGTAATCAAAACCTATTGGAAGCATGTCGTCAAGACAAGAGCAGAAAAATTCAGAAACTGAGTGAACATGAACGCCATCGCGAACAGGCTCGCTCCCACATTGATTGCAGCGTCCACGGGGCCCGTGTCAGCCGAGAATTCAGTGTGGGAGCGAGCCTGCTCGCGATGGCGGCGACCGGAGTTGTGGATAACTCAGGTTTTCTGGATTTTGACTGGGCGCTTCCAGCCATCGATGTTGCGCTGCCGCGCACGGGCCACAGCCAGTTGAGACTTATCCACATCCTGATTGATGGTTGAACCTGCTGCGGTGTTTGATCCATCACCGATGGTCACCGGTGCAACCAGCGAATTATTGGAGCCGATGAACACGTCCTCACCAATAGTCGTCTGATACTTATTGGCGCCGTCGTAATTGCAGGTGATGGTACCGGCGCCAATGTTGGTGCGTGCACCGATTTCAGCGTCACCCAGATAGGTCAGGTGACCGGCCTTGGCGCCTTCGCCCATGTGGGCATTCTTGAGCTCGACGAAGTTACCCACATGGGCGCGGGCTTCCAGCACAGTACCCGGACGCAGGCGAGCAAATGGGCCCGCGTCGCTGCCTTCGCCCATGACGGCGCCATCGAGGTGACTGTTGGCTTTGATCACCACGCCTTTTCGCAGGGTACTGTCCTTGATCACACAGTTCGGGCCGATGACCACGTCGTCTTCGATGATGACCTTGCCTTCAAGGATAACGTTGATGTCGATGACCACATCGCGGCCGACGCTGACTTCACCGCGCACATCGAAACGGGCCGGGTCGCGCAGGGTCACGCCCTGAGCCATCAGGCGGCGGGCGGCGCGCAATTGATAGTGACGCTCCAGTTCGGCCAGTTGCCGGCGATCGTTGGCGCCCTGCACTTCCATGGCATCCAGCGGCTGCTCAGTGGCGACCACCAGCCCGTCGTTGACAGCCATGGCAATCACATCGGTCAGGTAGTACTCGCCCTGGGCATTGTTATTCGACAAACGACTCATCCAGTCGCCCAGGCGTTCAGCCGGTACGGCAAGAATGCCGGTGTTGCCTTCGGTGATCGCGCGCTGGGCTTCGTTGGCGTCCTTTTGCTCGACAATCGCTGTCACCTGGCCGTCGGCGTTGCGCACAATGCGGCCGTAACCAGTGGGGTCATCCAGCTCGACGGTCAGCAGGCCCAATTGCTGTGGAGCAGCATGCTTGAGCAGGCGCTGCAAGGTATCGACTTCGATCAGCGGCACGTCGCCGTAGAGAATCAGTACCGTATCGGCGGTAATAAATGGCACCGCCTGGGCCACCGCGTGGCCGGTCCCCAGTTGTTTATCCTGCAGGACAAAATTAAGGTCATCCGCCGCCAAGCGCTCACGCACAGCATCCGCCCCGTGGCCGATCACCACGTGAATGCGCTGTGGATCAAGTTGCCGGGCGCTGTGGATAACATGACCGAGCATGGAGTTGCCGGCCACCGGGTGCAATACCTTGGGTAGCGCCGAACGCATGCGAGTGCCTTGACCCGCCGCGAGGATAACGATTTCGAGAGACATGACTGGCTACCAATCCTGGGTGGTCAGCGGCTGCGACCAGATGATGAGTGTCGGAAAAAGAAAAAAGGGTAGCCGAGGCTACCCTTTTTAATCAATCGCACAGAAAGCAGACGGCTTAGCCGCCGAACTTCTTGCGGATCTGCTGGACGGTGCGCAGCTGGGCTGCGGCCTCGGCCAGACGTGCAGCAGCAGAGCCGTAATCGAACTCGGCGCCGCGCTCATGCAAGGCCTTCTCAGCAGCCTTGACGGCTTCCTGAGCGGAGGCTTCGTCCAGGTCGGCAGCACGTTGCACGGTGTCGGCAAGGACCTTGACCATGTTCGGCTGAACCTCGAGGAAACCACCGGAGATGTAATACACCTCGGATTCCCCGCCCTGCTTGATCAAGCGGATCGGACCTGGTTTCAGATTAGTGATCAGCGGTGCGTGACCCAGAGCGATACCAAGATCGCCCAGCTCACCATGCGCAACCACCATCTCGACCAGACCGGAGAAAATTTCCCCTTCCGCACTGACGATATCGCAATGGACTGTCATAGCCATCTGATTGCCTCAACCTAAATTAGCGCCCGTTGCCGGGCGCCGGGATTACAGTTTCTTGGCTTTCTCGATCGCTTCTTCGATGCCGCCGACCATGTAGAACGCTTGTTCTGGCAGGTGGTCGTAGTCACCGTTGAGGATGCCTTTGAAGCCAGCAATGGTGTCTTTCAGGGAAACGTATTTACCCGAGGCACCGGTGAAGACTTCAGCCACGAAGAACGGCTGCGACAAGAAGCGCTGGATCTTACGAGCGCGGGATACCAACTGCTTGTCGGTTTCCGACAGCTCGTCCATACCCAGGATCGCAATGATGTCCTTCAGCTCTTTGTAACGCTGCAGCACGTACTGAACGCCGCGAGCGGTGTCGTAGTGCTCCTGGCCGATCACGTTCGGGTCCAGCTGACGCGAAGTCGAGTCCAGTGGGTCTACCGCTGGGTAGATACCCAGGGAAGCGATGTCACGGGACAGAACGACGGTCGCGTCCAAGTGGGCGAAGGTGGTCGCTGGCGACGGGTCGGTCAAGTCGTCCGCCGGTACGTATACCGCCTGGATCGAGGTGATCGAACCTTCCTTGGTCGAAGTGATGCGCTCTTGCAGCACGCCCATCTCTTCAGCCAGGGTCGGCTGGTAACCTACTGCCGAAGGCATACGGCCCAGCAGTGCGGATACTTCAGTACCGGCCAGGGTGTAACGGTAGATGTTGTCGACGAACAACAGTACGTCGTTACCTTCGTCACGGAACTTCTCGGCCATGGTCAGGCCGGTCAGGGCTACGCGCAGACGGTTTCCCGGCGGCTCGTTCATCTGACCGTAAACCAGTGCCACTTTGTCCAGAACGTTGGAGTCCTTCATCTCGTGGTAGAAGTCGTTACCCTCACGAGTACGCTCACCCACACCGGCGAACACGGAATAACCGCTGTGCTCGATGGCGATGTTACGGATCAGTTCCATCATGTTTACGGTCTTGCCCACACCGGCACCACCGAACAGACCGACTTTACCGCCCTTGGCGAACGGGCAAACCAGGTCGATAACCTTGATGCCGGTTTCCAGCAGGTCGTTGCCGCCTGCCTGTTCAGCGAAGGATGGCGCAGGACGGTGAATGCCCCAGCGCTCTTCGGTGGCGATCGGACCTGCTTCGTCGATCGGGTTGCCCAGTACGTCCATGATCCGGCCCAGGGTCGCTTTACCGACCGGTACGGAGATGGCTGCGCCAGAGTCGACAACATCCAGACCGCGCTTCAAGCCTTCGGTGGAGCCCATCGCAATGGTACGTACCACGCCGTCGCCCAGCTGCTGCTGAACTTCCAGAGTGGTTTCCGCGCCTTGTACTTTCAGCGCGTTGTAGATGCTCGGTACGCTGTCGCGTGGAAATTCCACGTCGATAACGGCGCCGATGATTTGAACGATACGTCCGCTACTCATAGCTGGATCCTCTGAATATTTGAACCGTTAAACCGCGGCAGCGCCGCCGACGATTTCCGAGATCTCTTGGGTGATCGCAGCCTGACGCGCCTTGTTGTAGATCAGTTGCAAATCACTGATCAGATCACCGGCGTTGTCGGTAGCGTTCTTCATCGCGATCATCCGCGCCGCTTGTTCAGCTGCGTTGTTCTCGACCACCGCCTGGTAAACCTGCGATTCCACGTAGCGGACCATCAAGCCGTCAAGCAGCTCTTTGGCATCCGGTTCGTAGAGGTAGTCCCAGTGGTGCTTGAGTTCCTGTTCCGGGGTCGCCACCAGTGGAATCAACTGCTCCACGGTAGGCTGTTGCGTCATGGTGTTGATGAATTTGTTGGATACCACGGACAGGCGGTCAATACGGCCTTCCAGGTAAGCATCCAGCATCACCTTGACGCTGCCGATCAGATCATTGATCGACGGCTCTTCACCCAGGTGGCTGATAGCAGCGACGACGTTACCGCCGAAGTTGCGGAAAAAAGCCGCACCTTTGCTACCAATCACGCACAGATCGATCTCGACGCCTTGTTCACGGTTTACAGCCATGTCCTTGACCAGGGCCTTGAACAGGTTGGTGTTCAAGCCACCGCACAGACCACGGTCACTGCTCACCACAACGTAACCGACGCGCTTGATGGCGCGGTCGATCATGAACGGGTGGCGATATTCCGGGTTGGCGTTGGCCAGATGACCAATTACCTGGCGGATGCGCTCCGCGTAGGGACGGCTAGCAGCCATGCGCATTTGTGCCTTGCGCATTTTGCTGACCGCCACTTTTTCCATGGCGCTGGTAATCTTTTGCGTGCTTTTGATGCTCGCAATCTTACTGCGAATCTCTTTTGCGCCTGCCATGTAACACCTATCAGGTTAGCAAGCGGGAGCCTTGCGACTCCCGCTGCGGCTTACCAGGTTTGGGTGGCCTTGAACTTCTCGATACCGGCTTTCATGCCAGCGTCGATTTCGTCATTGAAGTCACCCTTCACGTTGATCTTCGCCATCAAATCGGCGTGATCGCGGTTGAAGTAAGCAATCAGCGCTTGTTCAAAGCTGCCGACCTTGGCGATTTCGACGTCAGTCAGGAACCCACGTTCAGCGGCATACAGCGACAACGCCATGTCAGCGATCGACATCGGAGCGTATTGCTTCTGCTTCATCAGCTCGGTAACGCGCTGACCATGCTCAAGTTGCTTACGGGTCGCTTCGTCCAGGTCAGACGCGAATTGGGCGAATGCCGCCAGTTCACGGTACTGAGCCAGAGCGGTACGGATACCACCGGAGAGCTTCTTGATGATCTTGGTCTGAGCGGCACCACCCACACGGGATACCGAAACACCGGCGTTCACAGCAGGACGGATCCCGGAGTTGAACATGGCCGATTCCAGGAAGATCTGACCGTCGGTGATGGAAATCACGTTGGTCGGAACGAACGCGGAAACGTCGCCAGCCTGGGTTTCGATGATCGGCAGTGCGGTCAGGGAACCGGTTTTGCCGGTCACTGCGCCGTTGGTGAACTTCTCTACGTACTCTTCCGAAACGCGGGATGCGCGCTCCAGCAGACGGGAGTGGAGATAGAACACGTCGCCTGGGTAAGCTTCACGGCCTGGTGGACGGCGCAGCAGCAGGGAGATCTGGCGGTAAGCCACTGCCTGCTTGGACAGATCGTCATAAACGATCAGCGCGTCTTCACCGCGGTCGCGGAAGTATTCGCCCATGGTGCAACCGGAGTACGGTGCCAGGAACTGCAGCGCAGGAGATTCCGAAGCACTGGCAGCCACGATGATCGTGTTGGCCAGGGCGCCGTTTTCTTCCAGCTTGCGAACCACGTTGGCGATGGTCGATTGCTTCTGACCGATTGCCACGTAGACGCAGAAAATGCCGCTGTTCTTCTGGTTGATGATCGCGTCGATCGCCAGAGCGGTTTTACCGATCTGACGGTCACCGATGATCAGCTCACGCTGGCCACGGCCGACAGGGATCATGGCATCGACAGCCTTGTAGCCAGTCTGTACAGGCTGGTCTACCGACTTACGCCAGATCACGCCTGGAGCAACTTTCTCGACCGCATCGGTCTCGGTGTTGTTCAGCGGACCTTTGCCGTCAACTGGGTTACCCAGTGCGTCGACTACGCGACCCAGCAGTTCCTTACCAACCGGAACTTCGAGGATGCGGCCGGTGCACTTGGCGCTCATGCCTTCAGCCAGAGACGTGTACGCGCCCAATACCACGGCACCTACAGAGTCTTGCTCCAGGTTGAGGGCCATACCGTAGACGCCGCCCGGAAACTCGATCATCTCGCCGTACATGACGTCGGCCAGACCGTGAATCCGCACGATGCCGTCAGATACGCTGACGACAGTGCCTTCGTTACGGGCTTGGGAGGTCACATCGAGCTTGTCGATGCGGCCCTTGATAATTTCACTTATTTCGGAAGGATTGAGTTGCTGCATTGCTCTGCTGCCCCTTCAAACTCAAGATTTCAATGCTTCGGCAAGTTTCGCGATTTTGCCGCGAATCGAGCCATCGATAACCAGGTCACCGGCGCGGATAACGACACCACCAATCAAGGCAGGGTCTTCCGTAACGTCCAGACGCACTTCCCGGTTGAGTCGTGCACTGAGAACCTTGGCGAGTTTGTCTTGCTGTTCTTGGTTCAATGCAAAAGCACTGGTCACTTCCACGTCTACCGACTTCTCTTGCTCAGCCTTGTACAGGTCGAACAATGCGGCGATCTCCGGCAGAAGCGGGAGACGGTCGTTTTCGGCAACGACGTGAATGAAATTCTGTGCCTTGGCATCGAACTTGTCGCCGCACACGTCAATGAACGTGGCGGCCTTTTCTGCGCTCGTCAGTCGCGGGGCCTTGAGCACGCGCTGCATGGTGTCGTCTTGCGACACCGCTGCTGCCAGGCCGAGCATGGCTGACCAATTGGCCAGTTGCTGGTGGGCCTGAGCGTGCTCGAAGGCCGCCTTAGCGTAAGGTCGGGCCAACGTGGTCAGTTCTGCCATGATCGCCCTCGCTTAAATTTCAGCAGCCAGTTTGTTTACCAGCTCTGCGTGCGCGTTTTGATCGATTGTGGCACCCAGGATCTTCGAAGCACCGCCAACAGCCAGGGCACCCACTTGGGCACGCAGGGCGTCTTTGACACTGTTCAGTTCCTGTTCGATCTCGGCTTGAGCCTGAGCCTTCACACGGTCAGCTTCGACGCGAGCCTGTTCACGGGCTTCGTCGACAATCTGGGTACCGCGTTTCTTGGCTTGCTCGATGATTTCAGCTGCCTGAGCTTTCGCTTCGCGCAGTTGCTGACCCACTTTCTCATGGGCCAACTCCAGGTCGCGAGCTGCACGGCTGGCAGCGTCCAGACCATCCGCGATCTTCTTTTGACGTTCGTGCAATGCCGCAATGACCGGAGGCCATACGAACTTCATGCAGAACAGTACAAAAATCAGGAACGCAACGGACTGGCCAATCAGGGTCGCATTAATGTTCACGCCAACACCTCGCAGTTACGTTGTCCATCACACCAATCTACTCGAGACATCCGAGTAATTAGCCAGCGATTTGACCAACGAACGGGTTCGCAAAGGTGAAGAACAGAGCGATACCAACACCGATCATGGTCACGGCGTCGAGCAGACCAGCCACGATGAACATTTTAACTTGCAGCATTGGAACCATTTCTGGCTGACGCGCGGCGCCTTCCAGGAACTTGCCGCCCAGCAGGCCGAAACCAATTGCGGTACCCAGTGCGCCCAGGCCGATCAACAGTGCAACAGCGATAGCGGTTAGACCAACTACAGTTTCCATCTTTCCTCCCGACTTTTACGTCGTATGGTTTAGGTTTTTTAGATTAAAGCGGTAAAACAAATCGTTTCATCAAGCCCGTTCGGGCCCCTTCCCGTGTGACCGGGAAGGACATCAGACTAGTCGAGACTGGCCTTAATGGTTTTCTTCGTGCGCCATCGACAGGTAGACGATGGTCAGCATCATGAAGATGAACGCCTGCAGGGTGATGATCAGGATGTGGAACACAGCCCACGCCCACTGCAGAACTACACCCAGGCCGCTGAGCCAGAGCAGACCGCTGCCGAACATCACGGCGATCAGGATGAACACCAGCTCGCCGGCATACATGTTGCCGAACAGACGCAGGGCCAGGGAGATCGGTTTGGCGATCAGGGTCACGAACTCCAGAAGGAAGTTCACCGGGATCAGCAGGGCCTGAACGAGAATGTTCTTGCTGCCGAACGGGTGCAGGGTCAGTTCGCCGATGAAGCCGCCGATGCCCTTGACCTTGATGCTATAGAAAATGATCAGTGCGAAAACCGAGAACGCCATGCCCAGGGTCGCGTTCGGGTCGGTAGTCGACACGGCGCGGAATGGGATGTGCGAATCGCCGGAGATCAGGATGGCCAGCTGAGGAATCCAGTCGACCGGTACCAGGTCGATGGCGTTCATCAGGAACACCCAGACGAAGATGGTCAGTGCCAGCGGTGCGATCACCGGGCTACGGCCATGGAAGCTGTCTTTCACGCTGCCATCGACGAATTCGACCAATACTTCAACGAAGTTCTGCAGTGCACCAGGCTGACCGGAAGTCGCCTTCTTCGCCGCCATGCGGAAAAGAAGCACGAAGATCAGACCCAATGCGACCGACCAGCCGAGCGTGTCGACGTGGAAGGCCCAGAAGCCCATTTCCTTGGCTTCTGCTGCGGTGTGAGCAAAGCCCCAGCCGCCATTGGGTAGCTGCCCGAAGGTCAGGTTCTGCAAGTGGTGCTGGATATAGCCCGAAGCGGTTGTCTCTGCCATGGTTGCCTCAAACGCCCTAAGGTCTCGAAAGTCTTGTTCTCATTAGCAGGGGAGCGAACCAGCTAACCAGTTGGGTCAGCACGAAGACGCTGAATACAGCCAGCGGCGCCAGTGGCTTCACACCTGCGAACGTCAATGCAAACAGCACTGCCGTCAAAATCAGTTTCCCCGCCTCACCGGCATAAAAAGACCGGACGATGGCTTGGGCTGCTCGGGCGCCGGAAAACCGAAATGCCCTGTGAGCGAAATAAATATTGGGAAGCAAGGCTATCAGGCCTCCGCAAAGCCCTGAGTATCCGGCGACGACTCCCTTCCATTGCCAGAGCGCCAAAGCAGCGATCAGAACAACGACGAATTGGGTCATCAACACCGGGAAAACAGCCAGACGATGGAACGGCAAGCGGTTTGGCGTGCGTGTTTCCATCGCTTTTGCTCTCCAATGATCGGCCGCCATAATTCAATAACTTGGCATAATTTGTGCCGACAAAATGCGCGCAGAGTATAGGGGCGGTTCTGCCCCTATTCAACTGCCAGGTAGTGATTTCCGACTGCGCGCTACAAGAGCAATTGTTTCAGCGAATGTGCGCAAGGACACCTTGCAGCTCATCGAGGGAGTTATAACCGATCACCAATTGCCCTTTGCCCTTCTTGCCGTGGCGAATCTGCACCGCAGAGCCTAGGCGCTCGGCCAGGCGCTGTTCCAGGCGTGCGATATCCGGATCGGTTTTCGGTGCTTCGACAGGTGCCGGTTTACCACTGAGCCACTGACGAACCAGTGCCTCGGTTTGGCGCACAGTCAGGCCTCGTGCGACAACATGTCGCGCCCCTTCAACCTGTTGATTTTCCGGCAAACCGAGCAACGCCCGGGCATGCCCCATTTCCAGATCACCATGGGACAGCATGGTCTTGATGACTTCCGGCAAGGCAATCAGGCGCAACAGGTTGGCCACGGTCACGCGGGACTTGCCCACCGCCTCGGCGACCTGCTGTTGAGTCAGCTGGAACTCCTGCTGCAAACGCTGCAGGGCCACAGCCTCTTCGATCGGGTTGAGGTCTTCGCGCTGGATATTCTCGATCAGCGCCATGGCGATGGCGGTTTCATCCGGTACATCGCGGACCATCGCCGGAATGGTTTCCTGACCCGCCTGCTGGCTGGCACGCCAGCGGCGTTCGCCGGCGATGATCTCGAAGCGCCCGTTGGCGATCGGCCGAACCACGATCGGCTGCATCACGCCCTGGCTCTTGATCGACTGGGCCAGCTCTTCCAGTGCCTGCGGATCCATGTCCCGACGCGGCTGATACTTGCCGCGCTGGATCAGGTCCAGGGGCAAGTGTTGCAGCTCGCGCTGATCGACTTGTACGGCCTGCTCTTCCAGCGAACTGACAGTGGGGCCACTGAGCAGTGCATCCAGTCCACGTCCGAGACCTCGTTTCTTGACGGCCATGGGGTTTCCTTAAGTTGGCTGGGCAGCAGCGGTGCGTGGGTTTCGGCGCTGGCGGCGAACCATCTCGCCCGCCAGGGCCAGGTAGGCCAGCGCGCCTCGGGATTGTTTGTCGTAGGCCAGGGCCGGCATGCCGTAGCTCGGCGCTTCGGCCAAACGGATGTTACGCGGAATGACCGTATCGTAGAGCTGCTCGCCGAAGTGTTCCTTGAGCTGGGCCGATACGTCGTTCATCAGGCTCAGGCGCGGGTCATACATGGTCCGCAGCAGGCCCTCGACTTTCAGCTCCGGGTTCAGCAGTTCGGCAATGCGCTTGATGTTATCCACAAGGTCGCTCAACCCTTCGAGGGCAAAGTACTCGCACTGCATGGGAATAATCACCCCATCAGCGGCCACCAGGGCGTTGAGAGTCAGCATCGAAAGCGACGGTGGGCAGTCGATCAGGATGTAATCGTAATTTTCCCGAATCGGCGCCAAGGCGCTGCGCAGGCGGCTTTCCTTCATCTGCATTTCCAGCAGAACCACTTCGGCCGCCGTCAGGTCACGGTTGGCCGGCAGCAGTTGATAACCGCCGTGTTCGGAGAAATGCATGGCCTGGCCCAGATCGCATTCGCCGATCAGAACATCGTAAATGGAGTTTTCCAGGCCATGTTTATCCACACCGCTACCCATGGTGGCGTTGCCCTGTGGATCGAGATCGATCAGCAACACCCGGCGCTTGGTCGCGACCAGGGATGCTGCGAGGTTGATGCAGGTGGTGGTTTTACCCACACCACCCTTCTGGTTCGCTATCGCGAATACCTTAGCCATTGTTGCTTGTATTCCCAATCATGCCGTGCGGCGCAGTATCAGCAGATGGCGTTGGCCTTGGCAACCGGGTACGGCCAGGGCGTGTTCGCTATCGAGGTGGAAGTCTGCCGGCAATGCTACCAGCTCATCGGCCGGATGAACGCCCTTCATTGCCAGCCAGCGCGTATCGGCATCGCCCAGGTGGCGAGTCCAGTTGCTGAAGTTTTCCATGCTGCTGAACGCCCGGGAGATGATCCCGTTGAAAGGCTGGGCAGGCTGGAACGCTTCGACGCGGCTGTGGATAACTTGCAGGTTATCCAGTTTGAGTTCGAGTTTGACCTGCGTCAGGAAGCGGGTTTTCTTGCCGTTGCTGTCCAGGCAGGTCACTTGCGAGCCAGGAAACAGGATCGCCAGCGGGATACCCGGCATGCCACCGCCACTGCCGACATCGAGCCAGCGGCCGTCTTCGATGAAGGACATGACGCTGAGGCTGTCGAGCAGATGCCGCGAGACCATTTCATCCGGATCGCGCACCGCGGTCAGGTTGTAGGCCTTGTTCCATTTGATCAACAGGGCCAGATAGCCCAGCAACTGCGCGTGCTGGGCTTCGGTCAGGCTGACGCCGAGCTGACGGGCACCTGTGGATAACTCTTCGGCGTGTTGCGAGGTGACCATCGAACTCAAGCGCTTTGCTCCAACTGACGGCCCGCGCCGCGTTTTTTCAAATGAATCATCAACAGGGAAATGGCCGCCGGGGTCACACCGGGAATGCGCGAAGCCTGGCCCAGGGTCTCTGGACGAGTCGCACCGAGCTTGCTCTGGATTTCCTTCGACAACCCGGAAATGCCCGTGTAGTCGATATCCACAGGCAGTTTTGTGTCTTCACTGGCGCGCAGACGGGCGATTTCGTCTTGCTGACGGTCGATGTAACCGGCGTATTTGGTCTTGATCTCGACCTGCTCGGCCACCTGCGGATCTTCCGCACCCTGACCGGTCACTTCCACCAGCCCGGCATAATCGATTTCCGGGCGGCTCAACAAGTTGAGCAAGTTGTATTCGTGGGTCAGCGGTGTGCCGAATTTGGTCGCGATGGCATCGCCCTGCTCGGTACCAGGACGAACCCAAGTGCTTTTCAGGCGCTGTTCTTCCAGCTCGATACTCTCGCGCTTCTTGCAGAACGCGGCCCAGCGAACGTCATCGACCAGCCCCAGCTCGCGACCTTTCTCGGTCAGGCGCAGGTCAGCGTTGTCTTCACGCAGGATCAGACGATATTCGGCACGGGAGGTGAACATCCGATACGGTTCCTGAGTACCCAGGGTAATCAAATCATCCACAAGCACACCGATATACGCCTCATCGCGGCGCGGGCACCAGCTGTCCTTGCCCTGGGCGCGCAGCGCTGCGTTGGCGCCAGCCAGCAGGCCTTGGGCACCGGCCTCTTCGTAACCGGTGGTGCCGTTGATTTGTCCGGCAAAGAACAGGCCGCCGATGACTTTGGTTTCCAGGCTGTACTTGAGGTCCCGCGGGTCGAAGTAATCGTATTCGATGGCATAGCCCGGACGAACGATGTGGGCGTTTTCCATGCCGCGAATCGATTGGACGATCTGCAGTTGCACGTCGAACGGCAGGGAAGTGGAAATCCCGTTCGGGTACAGCTCGTGCGTCGTCAGGCCTTCGGGTTCGATGAAGACCTGATGGCTTTCCTTGTCGGCAAACCGATGGATCTTGTCTTCGATCGATGGGCAATAACGCGGGCCGATACCTTCGATCACGCCGGAATACATGGGCGAGCGATCCAGGTTGGCAGCAATGATTTCGTGAGTGCGGGCGTTGGTATGGGTGATCCAGCAGCTCACCTGTTTCGGGTGCTGCGCTTTGGAGCCCATGAACGACATGACCGGAATCGGCGTATCGCCCGGCTGCTCGGTCATCACCGAGAAATCCACAGAGCGGCCATCGATGCGCGGTGGCGTACCGGTTTTCAGGCGACCGACACGCAACGGCAACTCACGCAGGCGCTGGGCCAGTGCGATTGAGGGTGGATCACCTGCGCGACCGCCGGAATAGTTCTGCATGCCGATGTGGATAAGTCCACCGAGGAAGGTCCCGGTGGTCAGCACCACGGAATCAGCGAAGAAGCGCAGGCCCATCTGGGTCACAACACCACGCACCTGGTCCTGCTCGACGATCAGGTCATCGGCTGCCTGTTGAAATATCCACAGGTTCGGCTGGTTTTCCAGGATTTCGCGGACAGCGGCCTTGTACAGGACACGGTCGGCCTGGGCACGAGTAGCCCGCACGGCCGGGCCTTTACGGCTGTTCAATACACGAAACTGAATGCCACCTTTATCCGTGGCCATGGCCATCGCGCCACCGAGGGCATCGATTTCCTTGACCAGATGGCTTTTGCCAATCCCACCAATGGCGGGGTTGCAGCTCATGGCGCCGAGGGTTTCCACGTTATGCGTCAGCAACAGGGTTTTAGCCCCCATGCGTGCTGATGCAAGTGCTGCCTCGGTACCGGCATGACCGCCGCCGATGACGATCACTTCAAAACGGGAAGGGAAATCCACCACGCACCTCGTGCCTGCTTAATTCAGGTAATTCGGAAAATAGGTTTGAGCCTGGCTTTGGGCGTTTTTCGAGCCAGGTCGGCAAGTATAGGGACTTCCCCTTTCCTAAAGAACCCTTTGCACAAAATTTAACCAGCTGTGGAGAAGTCGAGGTTAAAGAAATTAAAAAGAAAGAAATTTATAAAACCTTTGTTTTTATGTTTATTCTTACTGAGCCTCATTTCTGTGGATAAAGCTCTGAAGGCCTTTATATTCAATATGTACAGAGATTCAAAACCCTGTGGTCAGGTGCGGCTGAGGGGCTTGGATAACCGGTGTAAGCCTGTGGATGAATGGGGTGGTTATCCACAGAGGTGGTTATCTTCAGTTTTGAAGGGGGTTTATCAACCGAGCTCAGGGTCAGTTATTCACAGGGCTTAATCCACAGGAAAACTGGCTTTTGATCCAGACACCGCCCACAGGCAAGCCGCCATGCAGGGCAATCGTTCTAGAAAAGAGAGAAAACCGGCTGCATGGACTCGTTGTAGGGTCGATAGCAGCCGGGTTCTTAAGGAATGGGTTATTTACCGATGCAGAAGCTGGAGAAGATTCGACCAAGCAGGTCATCAGAGCTGAAGGCCCCGGTAATTTCCCCGAGAGCTTGCTGGGCCTGACGTAAATCTTCGGCCAGTAGCTCACCGGCTCCGGCAAGGGTCAGTTGCGCGCGACCGTGCTCCAGCGCCGCGCTGGCATGGCGCAGCGCCTCCAGGTGCCGACGACGGGCGCTGAAGCTGCTTTCCGAAGTCTGCTCGTAACCCATGCAGGCCTTTAAATGTTCGCGCAGCAACTCCAGTCCCATATCCGCGGATTTCGCACTGAGGCTAATGGTGACGTGGCCATCAGCGCTGACCTCCAGGGTCACGGGTTCCCCGGTCAGGTCGGCCTTGTTTCGAATCAGCGTGACTTTCGAAGGGTCAGGCCGGGTTTCCAGAAACTCTGGCCACAAAGCGAAAGGATCATCCGCTTCCGGGGCCGTGGCATCGACCACCAACAACACGCGGTCAGCCTCGCCGATGGCTTTGAGCGCACGCTCCACGCCGATTTTTTCCACATGGTCGTCGGTATCCCGCAGGCCGGCCGTGTCGACCACATGCAGGGGCATACCATCGATGTGGATATGTTCGCGCAGAATATCCCGGGTGGTGCCGGCGATCTCGGTAACAATCGCGGCCTCACGGCCTGCCAAGGCGTTGAGGAGGCTGGATTTGCCGGCATTTGGCCTTCCGGCGATCACCACCGTCATCCCATCGCGCAACAAAGCACCCTGCCCGGCTTCGCGCAGTACTGTGGATAACTCATCGCGGACCTTGTCGAGCATGCTGAGCACGTGACCATCGGCGAGAAAGTCGATCTCTTCCTCGGGAAAGTCGATCGCGGCCTCGACGTAGATCCGCAGGCCGATCAGTTGCTCGGTGAGGTTATGCACACGCTGGGAAAAAGCGCCCTGCAGGGATCGCAAGGCATTGCGCGCGGCCTGTGCGGAACTGGCTTCGATCAGATCAGCAATGGCTTCGGCCTGGGCCAGGTCGAGCTTGTCATTGAGGAATGCGCGCTCGCTGAACTCGCCTGGTCGCGCAAGACGACACCCCAGTTCGAGGCAACGCTTGAGCAACATGTCCAGGACGATCGGACCACCATGGCCTTGCAGTTCCAGCACATCTTCGCCGGTGAACGAGTTGGGACCAGGAAAATACAAAGCCAGGCCTTCATCGAGCACCTGCTGGTCATCACTGAAAAAAGGGCCGTAGTGAGCAAACCGCGGTTTGAGTTCTCGACCGCTGATGGCCTTTGCCGCGACGCTGGCCAACGGTCCCGAAATACGGACGATGCCGACTCCGCCGCGACCTTGGGCAGTAGCAACGGCGGCGATGGTTTCACGAGGTGCGCTCATAAACCGGTATCCAGACAAAAGTGGCAGATAGCAAAACGCCCCACTAGGGGGCGTTTTGTGTGGTTATCCACAGAGCAAGTTACGCCTCGGCTTTTTTCGTAGCCGCTTCGATCTTACGCGTGATGTACCACTGCTGGGTAATCGACAACACGTTGTTCACAACCCAGTACAGCACCAGGCCCGCAGGGAACCACAGGAAGAAGAAGGTGAAGATGATCGGCATCATCTTCATGACCTTCGCCTGCATAGGGTCCGGAGGCGTTGGGTTCAGCTGCTGCTGAATGAACATGGTCGCGCCCATGATGATCGGCAGGATGAAGAACGGATCCTTGATCGACAGGTCGGTAATCCACAGCATGAACGGTGCCTGGCGCATCTCGACGCTTTCCAGCAGCACCCAGTACAGCGCCAGGAACACAGGCATCTGGACAAGAATCGGCAAGCAACCACCCAACGGGTTGATCTTCTCTTTCTTGTACAGCTCCATCATGGCCTGGGACATTTTCTGCCGGTCATCGCCATGTTGTTCTTTCAGGGCGGCCAGTTTCGGTGCCACTGCGCGCATGCGAGCCATGGATTTGTAGCTGGCTGCCGACAATGGGAAGAAGATCCCCTTGATCAGCATGGTCAGGAAGATGATCGACCAGCCCCAGTTACCGACGATGCTGTGGATATGTTGCAGCAGCCAGAAGATTGGCTGGGCAATGAACCACAGGAACCCGTAGTCCACGGTCAGTTCCAGACCTGGGGACAACTCTTTCAACACCGCTTGGCTTTTTGGACCGGCATACAGAATCGCGCTGGTCTCGACTTTTGCACCTGGTGCAGCGGTCAATGCCGGGCCGGTATAACCGACGATGTAGTTGCCTTTGCTGTCTTTACGCGTCTGGACGACGTTGTTCTCGCCTTTTTGCGGGATCCAGGCGGTTACAAAATAGTGCTGCAACCAGGCAACCCAGCCACCTTGTACGGTTTCCTTGAGCTGCGCCTTGTCCATGTCTTTCATGGACACTTTCTTGTACGGCTCCGAACTTGTCCACAGGGCAGCGCCCAGGTAAGTCGCGGTACCGGTGGCGGTGCTGGAGGAAGGATCATCGCTGGCGTCACGCTTGAGCTGCGCGAACATCGCACCAGACCAGGGCTGTGCGCTCTGGTTGTCGATCAGATAGGAAACAGTCACGTCATACAGGCCACGTTTCAAAGTGAAACGCTTGATGTAATTGACGCCGTCCTTGCTGAACTTCAGGTCCACGACCAATTGGTCCTGACCGTCAGCCAGTTGATAAGTCTTCTTCTCGGAGGAGTAAACCGGGCGGCCGGCCGGGTTTGCATCCGGGCCGTTGGTGCCGATCAGACCACTTTGGGCCAGATAGGTCCGCTCATTGCCGTTATCGAACAACTGGAATGGAATTTCCGGATGGTCCTGGCGGCGCGGATACA